>NZ_CP101750.1:0-5015000 GCF_026810505.1 Streptomyces sp. Je 1-369 | reverse complement strand
CGCCGATTCCTCATTTCGCAAATACGCATGAAAACGAGCCGAAGGCGAGACCCAGGAGGGCGCACGACGTCGATCGTTGTAATGGTTCTTGCGGAATGGCTGCCCGGGGACCGACCATGTGGTCGACGCTCACGTCGGGCAACTCGGAGAACACTACGTAGCCCCTCCCGGAGTGTCAACCCGTGACGGCGGGCCTCCGCCAGGTCTACTCTGGGTGACGTGACTACACGTGCGTACGCCCAACTGTGGTGGGCCGCCTGAGGGCGGCCGTACATACGCATGTACTCGACGGCCGCCGCCTCGGCGGCCGTTTCTCGTTCTCCCCCTGGAGGATCCGGAGCCCGGTCGCCGGGTCGGCGGTCCTGACCAGGAGGCGGAGAAATGACGAGGATCTTCAGCGGGGTCAAGCCGACCGGGCATCTGACCCTGGGGAACTACCTGGGAGCCGTCCGGCAGTGGGCCGAGGTCGACCAGTTCCGGGCCGACTCCCTCTTCAGCATCGTCGACCTGCACGCCCTGACCGTGGACCACGATCCCGGGCGGGTGCGCAGGCTCAGCAGGCAGGCGGCGACGCTGCTGCTCGCGTCGGGCATCGATCCCGAGCGGGCGACCGTCTTCGTCCAGAGTCATGTGGACGAGCACGCCCGGCTGTCGTATCTGCTGGAGTGCGTCGCGACGGACGGCGAGATGCGGCGGATGATCCAGTACAAGGAGAAGTCCGTACGGGAACGGGCGCGGGGCGGGAGCGTGCGGCTGTCGCTCCTCACCTATCCCGTGCTGATGGCCGCGGACATCCTGGCGTACGGCGCGGACGAGGTGCCGGTCGGTGAGGACCAGACCCAGCACGTCGAGCTGACGCGGGATCTCGCGGTGCGGTTCAACCAGCGGTACGGGCAGACCTTCGTCGTACCGCGGGCCACGCCGCCCAAGGTGGCCGCGCGCGTCATGGACCTCCAGGACCCGACGTCGAAGATGGGCAAGTCCCACGAGGCCGGTGCCGGGATCGTCTATCTGCTCGACGAGCCGGACGTCGTCAGCAAGAAGATCATGCGGGCCGTCACGGACAGCGGCAGCGAGATCGTCTTCGACCCCGAGTCAAAGCCGGGGATCTCGAACCTGCTGGAGATCCTCGCGTCTTGTCAGGGCGGCAATCCGGAAGCCTTGAGCGGTGCGTATGAGTCGTACGGCGCGTTGAAGAAGGACACCGCGGAGGCCGTGGTGGAACTGCTCAGGCCCGTACAGCTGCGGCACAAGGAGCTGGTGGCGGACCCCGGGTATCTGGAGGGGGTGCTGCGACGGGGGGCCGAGCGGGCTCGGGGCATGGCCAAGCCGACGGTGGACGGGGCCTATCGGGCGATCGGGCTGCTGCCGCCGGTGAACGAGGCGCGGTAGGCGCGAGGGCTGGTGGCGAGGCGCGACGCGAAGTGCTGGCGCATCGTGACCTCGCTGCCGAAGCCCGCGCGGCGGGCCACCTCGGGCATGGGGAGGTCGGTGCGTTCGAGGAGTCTCTGCGCGGCCACGACGCGCTGGTCCAGGAGCCAGCGGAGCGGGGTCGTGCCGGTGGCCGCCGTGAAGTGGCGGGCGAAGGAGCGCGCCGACATGCCCGCGCGGGCGGCGAGGTCGGTGACGGCGAGCGGTTCGTGGAGGTGCCGGAGGGCGTACTCGCGGACGGAGGCGAGGGCATCGGCGTCGCGGTCGGCGCGCGGGGTCGGGTGCTCGATGAACTGGGCCTGGGTGCCGGACCGGAAAGGGGCGGTGACCATCGACCGGGCGATGGTCGCGGCGGCTTCGGAGCCGTGGGTGGTGCGGACGAGGTGCAGGCACAGGTCGATGCCGGCGGCCGTGCCCGCCGCGGTCCAGATGTTGTCGTCCTCGATGAAGAGGGCGTCGGGTTCCACGGTGACGCGGGGGTGGTGGGCGCGGAGCAGGTCGACGAGGTTCCAGTGGGTGATCGCTCGGCGGCCGTCGAGCAGTCCTGCCTGGGCGAGGGTGAAGGCGCCGCCGCAGAGTGCGGCGACGGTGATCCCTCGGGTGTGCGCCTCGCGCAGGGCTTCCAGGAGGGGCCGCGGGGCGGGCGTGAGGTGGTCGTCCAGGCCGGGGACGACGACCAGGTCCGTGCCGGTGAGGCCGGTCAGCCAGTCGAGGGTGCGGTCGGGGGTGAGGGTCAGGCCGCCTCGGATCGGTACGGGTGCGGGGTCGGCCGCGACACGGCGCAGGTCGAAGGCGGGCACGCCTCGGTCGGTCCGGTCGGTGCCCCAGACCTCCGTGATGACGGAGACGTCGAACGCGCGGACGCCGGGGAAGGTGAGGAGGGCGATGCGCTGGGGGGCTGGTGCACGCGGTGGGGCGGGGTGACTCGGCACCTTGGCAGTAAACCATCGATCGCTGTCTTTTCTGCTGCTGGGGCGGTGGGGTGCGGGGCGGCAGCATCGGGGGCATGGAGATCGCAGCGAACGCAGCACTGGTCGTGGTGGACGTACAGAAGGGGTTCGAGGAGGAGGAGTTCTGGGGGGCTCGGAACAACCCGGGGGCCGACGACAACATCGCGTCGTTGATCGACGTATGGCAGGCGACGGGGCGGCCGGTCGTCTTCGTACGGCATGACTCGCCGAAGCCGGAGTCGCCGTTGCGGCCGGGGTACGTGGGCAACGGCTTCAAGGAGTACGTCGAGGAGCGGCGGGGGAAGGGCGCCGGGGACGAGTTGCTGGTGTCCAAGACCGTGAACTCGGCCTTCTACGGCACGCCGGATCTGGACGCCTGGTTCAAGGCCGCGGGGATCACGCAGGTCGTGGTGGCCGGGATCCAGACCAACATGTGCGCGGAGACGACGGCGCGGATGGGCGGGAACCTGGGGTACGAGGTGGTGTTCGCGCTGGACGCGACGTACACCTTCGATCTGGTGGGGCCCTTCGGCTGGCGGTGTGCGGCGGAGGAGCTGGCGCGGGCCACGGCTGTTTCCCTGCACGGCGGGGGCTTCGCGCAGGTGGTGACCACGGAGACGGTGCGGGGTGCGGCCGCGCGGTAGGGCGGTAGGGCGGCCGACCGGGGCGGTCAGGTGTTGTTGCCGGAGGCCAGTTCGCGGCTGCGGTCGCGGGCCGCTTCCAGGGCGGCGATGAGGGCGGCGCGTACTCCGTGGTTCTCGAGTTCGCGGATGGCGTTGATCGTGGTGCCCGCGGGGGACGTGACGTTCTCGCGGAGCTTCACGGGGTGCTCGCCGCTGTCGCGGAGCATCACGGACGCGCCGATCGCCGCCTGGACGATGAGGTCGTGTGCCTTGTCGCGGGGCAGGCCGAGGAGGATGCCGGCGTCGGTCATGGCCTCGACCAGGAAGTAGAAGTAGGCGGGGCCGGAGCCGGAGAGCGCGGTGCAGGCGTCCTGCTGGGTCTCGGGAACGCGGAGGGTCTTGCCGACGGCGCCGAAGATGGCCTCCGCGTGCGCCAGGGCGGCGGAGGAGGCGTGGCTGCCGGCCGAGATGACGGACATGCCCTCGTCGACGAGGACGGGAGTGTTCGGCATGACGCGGACGACCGGGGTCGACTCGGTCAGGCGCTCTTCGATGAAGGCGGTGGTGATACCGGCGGCGGCGCTGATGACGAGGCGGTCGGGGGTGACGTGGGGGGCGAGTTCGTCGAGCAGCTTGGCCATGTCCTGCGGCTTGCAGGCGAGGATCAGGGTGTCGGCCTGCTTGGCGGCTTCGGCGTTGGTCACGGGGGTGACGCCGTAGCGGGTGCGGAGTTCGTCGGCGCGTTCCTGGCGGCGGGTGGTGACCAGGAGGTCGGCGGGTGCCCAGCCGCCGCGGATCATGCCGCTGAGCAGGGCTTCACCGATCTTTCCGGTGCCGAGGACTGCGACTTTCTGGCTCGTGTTGCTGCTCATGAACGGGGGCCTCCGGGGTTGCTTCGTCCGGGGGCCATCCTCGCATCGGTGCACCGGGGGCAGTGGGGGTGTCCGGTGGGCGGGATGTGGGGGCGAGGGTGGGGGTCGGGGGCGGGGTCGGGGGAGTTACGTCGTGCGGCGGCGGAGGGTGGCCGCGCCGAGGGCGAGGACCGGGAGGGCGCTGCCGGCGACGATCACGACGTCGCGGATGAAGTGGCCGGTGACGTCGGGGTTGTGGACGACCTGGTTCATGCCGTCGACGGCGTACGACATGGGGAGGACGTTGGAGATCCACTCCAGGATCGGCTGCATGGTGTCGCGTGCGGCGAACAGGCCGCAGAGCAGGAGCTGGGGGAAGATCACGGCCGGCATGAACTGGACGGCCTGGAATTCGGAGGAGGCGAAGGCCGAGACGAAGAGGCCAAGGGCGGTGCCGAGGAGGGCGTCGAGCAGGGCGATCAGGAGGAGCAGCCACGCGGAGCCGGTGACTTCGAGGCCGAGGGCCCAGAGGGCGAGTCCCGTGGCGAGGACGGACTGGATGACGGCGAGGGCGCCGAAGGCGAGGGCGTACCCGGCGATGAGGTCGCCTTTGCCGAGGGGCATGGCGAGGAGCCGTTCGAGGGTGCCTGAGGTGCGTTCGCGGAGGGTGGCGATGGAGGTGACCAGGAACATCGTGATGAGCGGGAAGATGCCGAGGAGTGAGGCGCCGATGGAGTCGAAGGTCTGCGGGCTGCCGTCGAAGACGTAGCGCAGGAGGAGCAGCATCACGCAGGGGACCAGGATCATCAGCGCGATGGAGCGCGGGTCGTGGCGGAGCTGGCGCAGGACTCGCGCGGCGGTGGCGAAGGTGCGGTAGGCGTTCATGGGGTGCTCCTGGGGGCCCTGGCTGTGGCCGTGGTTCCGGCCGTGGCCGCGTGGTGTGCGTCCGCTTCGTCCACGAGGTGGAGGAAGGCCTCTTCGACGGTGTCGGAGTGGGTGCGGGCGCGCAGGGCGTCGGGGGTGTCGTCGGCCAGGAGTTCGCCGTCCCGCATGAGGAGGAGGCGGTGGCAGCGTTCGGCCTCGTCCATGACGTGGGACGAGACGAGGATGGTGGCCGCGCGGTCGGCGGCGATGGTGTGGAAGAGCTGCCACAGGTCGCGGCGGAGTACGGGATCGAGGCCGACCGTCGGTTCGTCGAGCGCGAGGAGTTCGGGGGCGCCGAGGAGCGCGACGCCGAGTGAGACGCGGCTGCGCTGGCCTCCGGAGAGGTGTCCTGCGAGGGAGCCGGCGTGCGAGGTGAGGGCGACGTCGTCCAGTACGCGGGTTACCTGGTCGCGGCGGCGGTCGGCGGCGGTGCCCGGGCCGGGGTCGAGGATGGCCGCGAAGTAGTCGAGGTTCTGGCGGACGGTGAGGTCGTCGTAGACGGACGGGCTCTGGGTGACGTAGCCGACGCGGGAGCGGAGGGCGGGGGCGCCCGCGGGGTGGTCGAGGACTTGCAGGGTGCCGGTGACATTGGCCTGGGTGCCGACGATCGCCCGCATGAGCGTGGACTTGCCGCAGCCGGAGGGGCCGAGGAGTCCGGTGATTCGGCCTCGCGGGACGGTGAAGTCGAGGCCGCGCAGGACGGTGCGGGAGCCTCGGACGACGGTGAGGTCGCGGGCCAGGACGGCGGTGGCTTTCGCCGGGGCTGGTTGGGGCCCCGTCGTGTCCGGGCCGGGCGCCGGACTCCCCTTATTCACCATGTGATGAATAATCCTCCCGGCGGCAGGGGTCGTCAACCCGATCCGGTCGGGTGGCCGAGGCGCGGGTCAGCGCTTGCGGCGGTTGCGGGGGTTGCCCGTGCGGCGGGCCGTGCGCTTCTCGTACTGGTCGCGGGCCTCGTCGTACTCCTCGCGGTGCAGTTTCTCGCCCGGGGCCTCCGAGAAGGACCGGAAGAAGTACGCGAGGAGGGTGCCGACGAAGCCGATGGTCATCAGGCCGCGCGTCGAGGACTGGGATGCCGCGTCGTGACGGCGCGAGAACCCCTCCCACGTGCGGCGGAAGGCGAGGGCGCTGCAGATCGCGAACATCACGACGACCAGGAGGTTCACGAACGTGCCGACGGCCGCGATGGCCAGTCCCTCGTAGGCGAAGCGCAGCACGAAGCAGCCGATGGCCGCGGCCACGAGCGAGCCGATGGCCACGCCGACCCGCCGGGCGCCGTAACCGCCGTCGTGGGCCACCCAGGTCGTCCCGAAGAAGCGGAGCGGCTCCGGTTGCGGGCCGGGTGCCGTGCCGGAGGTTGTGGCCGTACTACCTGGGGGCGGTGTCTGGGGAGCGGGGTCTTCAGTCACCCTTTGATTATCGCCTGTCGCCCTGCGGGACCCGGCGCGCGTACAGGCGCGCCCTATTCGTCCCCCGCCTTGCCAGAGCGCACGCCCCGGCCGCTAGTTTGGGCAGCGAAACGTTGCATCGGTGAACGCGGGGGAGGTCGGTGAGCATGTCGCTCCGTGGAGGAGACCCGGAGGAGATCGGCGGATACCCGCTCGAGTCGCGTCTCGGTTCGGGCGGCATGGGCACGGTCTTCCTGGGGCGCTCGGCGTCCGGCCGTCCCGTCGCCATCAAGCTGATCCACCAGCAGTTCGCGGACGACGACGAGTTCCGGATCCGGTTCCGGCAGGAGGTCGCCGCGGCCCGCCGGGTCAGTGGCGCGTTCACCGCCGCCGTGATCGACGCCGACCCCGAGGCCGCGCACCCGTGGATGGCGACCACGTTCATCGAGGGCCCCACCCTCGCCCAGCGCATCGCCGAGCACGGCCCGATCGGCGGTGCCGACCTGCGCAGGCTGGCCATCGGGCTCACCGAGGCGCTGCGCGACATCCACCGCGCCGGTGTCGTGCACCGGGACCTCAAGCCGTCCAACGTGGTCCTCTCCCCCGAGGGCCCCCGGGTCATCGACTTCGGCATCTCGCGCGCCGCGGACCAGCAGACGCTGACGATGACGGGCCGGGTGATCGGCACGCCGCCGTTCATGTCGCCCGAGCAGTTGCAGACGCCGCGCGGCGTCGGGCCCCGCTCCGACGTCTTCTCGCTGGCCACGCTGCTGGTGTACGCGGCGACCGGGCAGGGGCCCTTCGACGCGGACAGCCCCTACATGACGGCGTATCAAGTCGTGCACGAGCCGCCCTCGTTGGGTGCCGTGCCGGGCGCGCTGCGGCGCGTGGTCGAGCCGTGTCTCGCGAAGGACCCTGACGACCGGCCCTCCGCGGACGAACTTCTCGTACGGCTGCGGGACCTGCCGTCCGATCTCGGCGGTACGACGGGGCCTGCCGCGGGCCCGCGCTGCACCCATGAGACCGACACGCAGCACCACCTCGCGGCGGACGACGACACTCCGGCGCCCGCTCCCGCAGCTACGGCTTCCCCGCGCTCCACCGAGACCGGGACCCTCCTCGGGCGCCGGCTGCGCCGCCGTTGGCGTCCCGCGCTCGCCGCCGCCGTGGCCGTGGCCGCGATCGGTGGCGGGGTCGCGATGATGCGGGCGGGCGACTCGGGCGGGTCCGGCGCCGACGCCGGAGACCGGGGGCGGGACATCGCGGCCGCCGGGGCGCGGCTCCCCGGCGGGTTCGAGCCGTGGCGCAAGACCGTGCCGGGCGGCCGCGCCGACATCCCGGACGAGCTGCGCTGCGAGGCACGCGGGGACGCGTTGTTCTGCGGGGGCGGCGGTGTCGTCGCCGCGCGGCTCAGGCTGTCCGACGGGTCCCGCGTCTGGACGGAGAAGAGCCCCGGCGTGCCCACACAGGGCATGCACATGGTGGGCGTCACCGACGACACGGTGCTCGGCTACCGCCTCGCCGCCGAGGACGACCCGGTCAACCCCGCCACCGAAGTGGTCGCCATCGACGCGGACAAGGGCAAGGAGCTGTGGTCCGTGCCGTCCGGCGCCCAGTCGACGGCCGTCACGAACCGTACGCAGGACGCCGTGGTCGTCAACTCGACCGTCGTGACGATCGACGCGTCCAACAGCCGCTTCGAGGCGCGGCGGGCGCACAGCGGGAAGGTCGCCTGGAAGCAGCCGTTCCCCGCGGGCAAGCAGTGCGCCCCGGTCACGGCGGGCACGCGCCTGTACGCGATGTGCGCGCCGCGCGCCGAACTGGCCGCGAGCGAGGTGCGCCACCCCGACCTGCGCGTCGTCGACCTCGCGTCGGGGAGCCTCGGCGAGCCCGTCGCCGTCCGGGGGCCCGCCGTGCCGGTCGGCACCGCGGGCGACAGCCTCGTACTCCTGCACGAGCGGCGTGAAGGGCCCGCGCTGGTGGGCTACGACGGGGTGACGCGGGTCGCCCGGGACTCCCACGAGGCCACGTACACGCGGCTGCCGAAGACGTACGACGGGACGCCCGGGATGGCGGACGGCACCGTCTTCGTGACCGGGCAGACCGGGCTCGTCACGGCGCTCGACCCGGCGACCGGCAGGAAGAAGTGGTCCCGGCAGACGGGTGTGGAGGGGCTGTCCGGACCGGTGTCCGGGGACGGCGACGGGATGCTGTACTTCAGCTCGGCCAGCGGGCGCGTCGCCGCGCTCACGTCCCGCAAGGGCGAGCAGCGCTGGGCCACGAACCCGCGGGCCGACGGTCTCGCGGGCGAGGTGGGCGCCAGCCCGCGCGTGAGCGTCAAGGGCGGCGTGGTGGTCGTGGCGGCCGCCAAGAACACGGTGTTCGCCTTCGACGCGACGAAGCCGCCGAAGTCCGGCTGAACGCTGACGTCCGGCCGGACCCGCACCCGGGATCAGGGATCAGCAGCGCGGTGCCACGTACCCGCTGCTGCCCGTGCGGACGTACGTGTCCGAGACGTAGCGGCCGCTGCCGATGCGGTCCCAGATCTTCGACGTGCCGGTCGGGCCCGTCACCGTCTCCCCCGGCTTCTGGCAGGCGATGGTGACGCGTGAGCCCGCGCTGAGACGGCCGACCTTGCGGTACGACGTGCCCGGTCCTGAACGGACGTTGACGTCCGCGGCGATCGGGTAGCTCCGCGCGGCCGGCGCCTCGACGGTCTCTTCCGGCTCGATGGCCTCGATGGCCGCGATTGCCTCGACGGTCTCTTCCGGCGCCATGACGTTCTCGCTCACAGTGCTCTCCCCCCGTACACGAGGACGCGGGCGCGCCCTCGGTGCGTATCTCACACCAAGGACGCGCCCGCGTCCCGAACGGTTTCCGTGTGTCGCCCCGCGAAGGGCCTTCGCTCAGCCGAGCTTCGACACGTCCCGGACCGCGCCCTTGTCGGCGCTGGTCGCCATCGCCGCGTACGCGCGCAGAGCAGCCGAGACCTTGCGCTCGCGTGCCTTGGGCGCGTACACGCCGCCGAGCGCCGCGCGGCGGGCGGTCAGCTCCTCCTCAGGGACGAGGAGTTCGATCGAGCGGCCGGGGATGTCGATGCGGATGCGGTCGCCGTCCTCGACGAGCGCGATCGTGCCGCCGGCCGCCGCCTCGGGGGAGGCGTGGCCGATGGACAGACCCGACGTACCGCCGGAGAAACGGCCGTCGGTGACCAGGGCGCAGGTCTTGCCGAGACCGCGGCCCTTCAGGAAGGAGGTCGGGTAGAGCATCTCCTGCATGCCGGGGCCGCCCTTGGGGCCTTCGTAGCGGATGACGACCACGTCGCCGTCCTTCACGACCTTGTTGAGGATCTTCTCGACGGCCTCTTCCTGCGAGTCGCAGACGACCGCGGGGCCCTCGAACGTCCAGATCGACTCGTCGACGCCCGCGGTCTTCACGACGCAGCCGTCCACGGCGATGTTGCCCTTGAGGACGCCGAGACCGCCGTCCTTGGAGTAGGCGTGCGCGACATCGCGGATGCAGCCGCCCGCGGCGTCCGTGTCGAGGGTGGCCCAGCGCTCGGACTGCGAGAAGGCCTCGGCGGAACGCTTGCAGCCGGGCGCCGCGTGCCACAGCTCGTTCGCCTCGTCGGAGGCGGAGCCGGACCGGATGTCCCAGGTGTCCAGCCACTCCTTGATGGAGGGCGAGTGGACGGTGTGCACGTCTTCGTTGAGGAGGCCGCCGCGGTAGAGCTCGCCCAGGAGCGCGGGGATGCCGCCCGCGCGGTGCACGTCCTCCATGTAGTACGTGGTGGTGGGCGCCGCGTTCGGGGCGACCTTGGCGAGGCAGGGGACGCGGCGCGAGACGGCGTCGATGTCGCCCAGGTCGTAGTCCACCTCGGCCTCGCGGGCCGCGGCGAGCAGGTGCAGGATCGTGTTCGTCGAGCCGCCCATGGCGATGTCGAGGGCCATGGCGTTCTCGAAGGCCGCGTGGGTGGCGATGTTGCGCGGCAGGACGGAGGCGTCGTCGCCGTCGTAGTAGCGCTTGGTGATGTCGACGACCGTGTGCCCGGCCTTCTCATACAGCGCCTTGCGGGCGGTGTGCGTGGCGAGGACCGAGCCGTTGCCAGGCAGGGAGAGGCCGATGGCCTCGGTCAGGCAGTTCATCGAGTTGGCGGTGAACATGCCGGAACAGGAGCCGCAGGTCGGGCAGGCGTTCTCCTCGATACGGAGGATGTCCTCGTCCGAGATGCTCTCGTCGACTGCGTCACTGATCGCGTTGACCAGGTCGAGCTTGCGGACCGTGCCGTCGACCAGTGTGGCCTTGCCGGCCTCCATCGGGCCGCCGGAGACGAAGACCGTCGGGATGTTGAGGCGCAGGGCGGCCATCAGCATGCCGGGGGTGATCTTGTCGCAGTTGGAGATGCAGATCAGGGCGTCGGCGCAGTGGGCCTCGACCATGTACTCCACGGAGTCCGCGATCAGGTCGCGGGACGGCAGCGAGTACAGCATGCCGCCGTGGCCCATCGCGATGCCGTCGTCCACGGCGATCGTGTTGAACTCGCGCGGGATGCCGCCGGCCTCGCGGATCGCGTCGGAGACGATGCGGCCGACCGGCTGCAGGTGCGTGTGGCCGGGGACGAACTCCGTGAAGGAGTTGGCCACGGCGATGATCGGCTTCCGCCCGATGTCGGCCCCGGGTACACCGGAGGCGCGCATAAGGGCGCGGGCGCCCGCCATGTTGCGGCCGTGGGTGACTGTGCGGGACCTGAGCTCGGGCATGGTCGCTCGCTCCTTCAGGGAATGGCAGGGATTCCGGCGATATACGGAGGGACAAGACTGCCATCGAGCGTACGCCGCGGCTCCAGGATCCGGACAGGGTGTCCGGATGGCGGGACGGCCGTCTCACTCCCCCGTCAGGTGCCCCTGCACCACCGGAGCCACCCGCGCCACGAGCTGTTCCACGTCCGCCGAGGCCAGCGGTTCGATCTGGATCACGTACCGGAGCATCGCGACGCCCACCAGCTGCGCGGCCGCGAGCTCGGCCCGCAGTTCCGCGTCCGGTACGTCGAGGCGGCCCGCGATGCGCCCGAGGAGCTGGGTGGAGATGAGGCGGCGGAAGACCGCGGCGGCCGTTTCGTTGTCGACCGCCGAGCGCACGATGGCGAGCAGCGGGGCGCGTGTCGCGGGGTTCTCCCAGACGCCGAGGACGAACCGGGTGAGGCGCTCGCCGACCCCGTCGAGCGGCCCGTCGTCGATCGCGGCGGGCGCTTCCAGTGCCGGGGCGAAGGCGATGGTGATGGCCGCCTCGAAAACCTGCTCCTTCGTACCGAAGTAGTGGTGTACGAGTGCCGAGTCCACGCCCGCGGCCTTGGCGATGCCGCGTACGGACGTCTTCTCGTAGCCGCGTTCGGAGAATTCCTCGCGGGCCGCGCGCAGGATCTGGTCGCGCGTCGCGGGGCCGGTCTCCGTCTGCGTACGGGACGGACGTCCCCGGCGCCGCGGCGCGGTGGCCTCCGACGGCGTGCCGGGGGCGGTCACGTGCGTGGCACCTTCACCGCGGACGCGAGGTGCAGCCGCGTGAAGGCGAGGGCCTCGGCGAGGTCGGCCTCCCGTTCGGCGCTGGACATCGCGCGGCGCGTGTTGACCTCGATGACGACGTGCCCGTCGAAGCCGTTGACCGCGAGGCGCTCCAGGAGCTCGGCGCAGGGCTGCGTGCCGCGGCCCGGGACGAGGTGTTCGTCCTTGGCGGAGCCCTTGCCGTCGGCGAGGTGGACGTGGCCGAGCCGGTCGCCCATGCGGTCGACCATGTCCATCGCGTCGGCGCGGGCGGTCGCGGTGTGCGAGAGGTCGACGGTGAAGTGGCGGTAGTCGTCCTTGGTGACGTCCCAGTCGGGTGCGTACGCGAGCATCTCGCGGTCGCGGTAGCGCCAGGGGTACATGTTCTCGACGGCGAACCGTACGTCCGTCTCGTCGGCCATGCGCCAGATTCCGTCGACGAAGTCGCGGGCGTACTGCCGCTGCCAGCGGAACGGCGGGTGGACGACGACGGTCGACGCGTCGAGCTTCTCCGCGGCGGCCTTCGCGCGCTGCAGCTTGACCCACGGGTCCGTGGACCAGACGCGCTGCGTGATGAGCAGGCAGGGCGCGTGGATGGCCAGGATCGGGATCCGGTGGTAGTCGCTCAGTCTGCGCAGGGCCTCGATGTCCTGGCTGACGGGGTCGGTCCAGACCATGACCTCGACGCCGTCGTAACCCAGGCGCGCGGCGATCTCGAAGGCCGTCGCCGTCGACTCCGGATAGACCGAGGCCGTCGACAGGGCGACCTTCGCATCCGGGATGCGCACCACTGGTTCTGCCACGAGGGACAGCGTACGGGCCGCGCCGGGGCGCCGGGGAGGTGGCCTCGTACCGCCCCGGTCGGGGCCCGTCCGGCCACTCACGGTGCCGGGAGGTGGTCGAGCTTGCGGAGGATCACACCCTCGCGCAGCGCCCACGGGCAGATCTCCAGGGTCTCGACGCCGAAGAGGTCCATCACGCCCTCCGCGACGAGCGCCCCGGCGAGCAGCTGTCCGGCCCGCCCCTCGGAGACGCCGGGCAGCTCGGAGCGCTCCTGCGTGGTCATCGCGGCGAGCTGCGGAACCCAGTCCTCCAGGGACTTCCGCTTCAGTTCGCGCTGTACGTAGAGACCGTCGGCGGAGCGTGCGGCGCCCGCGAGGCGGGCGAGCTGCTTGAACGTCTTCGACGTGGCCACGATGTGGTCGGGGGCGCCGAACCTGGCGAACTCGCCGACGGTCCGCGCGATCTGCGCGCGCACGTGGCGGCGGAGCGCCTTCACGTCGGAGGGGTCCGGCGGGTCCGTCTGGAGCCAGGCGGCGGTGAGGCGGCCCGCGCCGAGCGGCAGGCTCGCCGCCGCGTCGGGCACCTCGTCCATGCCGTACGCGATCTCCAGGGAGCCGCCGCCGATGTCGAGGACGAGGAGCTTGCCCGCGGACCAGCCGAACCAGCGCCGGGCGGCCAGGAAGGTCAGCCGGGCCTCCTCCTCGCCGGTGAGGACCTGGAGGTCGACGCCGGTCTCGTCCTTGACTCTGGCGAGTACCGCGTCGGCGTTGCTCGCCTCGCGCACCGCGGAGGTGGCGAAGGGCAGGACTTCCTCCACGCCCTTGTCCTCGGCTGCCACCATCGCCTCGCGGACGACGGTCACCAGGCGGTCGACGCCCTCGGGTCCGATCGCACCGGCGGGGTCGAGGAGTTGAGCCAGGCGCAGGTCGGCCTTGTGGGAGTGCGCGGGCAGCGGGCGCGCGCCGGGGTGGGCGTCGACCACGAGCAGATGCACCGTGTTCGACCCCACGTCGAGGACACCGAGTCTCATGTACGGAACGCTACGCCGGATGGCGCGGTCGGCTGGCCTCGGGCGGTCGGCCGCGCGCATACCCTGGAGACGTGCCAAAGACGAAAAAGGCGAAGACCGACAAATCGAAGTCGGGGAAGCCGTCGACCCAGCAGGCCGCGTCGGAGAAGCCGACGAAGAAGGGGAACCCGGAGAAGCCGGGGAATCCGGGAAAGCCGGAGAAGTCGGAGAATCCGGGAAAGCCGGAGAAGCTGGGGAGGCCGGAGAAGAGGGAGAAGCCGGGAAAGTCCGGGAGGCCTGCGAAGGTGGCGTCGGCGGAGCCGGACGAGAAGGGGCTCGACTTCGCCCGTGCCTGGGTGGAGTTCCCTGATCCCGCGGACGACGAGCAGACCTTCCGCTGCGATCTGACATGGCTGACCTCTCGGTGGAACTGCATCTTCGGCAGTGGCTGCCAGGGCATCCAGCCGGGTCGCGCCGCCGACGGCTGCTGCACGCTGGGTGCCCATTTCTCGGACGATGACGACGAGAAGCGGGTCGCCGGGTACGTCGAGCGGCTCACGCCCGACATCTGGCAGCACCACGACGTGGGCCGGGAGACCGGCTGGGTCTCCACGGACGAGGACGGCGACCGCCAGACCCGTCCGTACAACGGCTCGTGCATCTTCCAGAACCGCCCCGGTTTCGAGGGCGGCGCGGGCTGCTCGCTGCACATCCTGGCGTTGCGGGAGGGCCGCGAGCCGCTGGAGACGAAGCCCGACGTGTGCTGGCAGCTGCCGGTGCGCCGGACGTACGAGTGGATCGACCGGCCCGACGACACGCGCGTGCTGCAGGTGTCGATCGGTGAGTACGACCGGCGGGGCTGGGGTCCCGGCGGCCACGACCTGCACTGGTGGTGCACGTCGGCGACGTCGGCGCACGGCGCGGGCGACCCGGTGTACGTCTCCTACCGGCCCGAGCTGATCGAGCTGATGGGCAAGGAGGGGTACGACCAACTTGTGAAGCTGTGCGAGGAGCGGCTGGCCTCCCAGCTTCCACTGCTCGCACCGCATCCGGCGGATCCGGTGACGCGCTAGGCCTGTTCGGGCAGGCGGGGCTTCCGGCACGGTGCTAGCCCGGACCCGGTCCTCCGCCTCCGTCGCCCTGCGGCGGTGACGTGTCGCCCGAGCCCGGCCCCGGGTCCGACGGGGTGGGCGTCGGGTCCGACGGGGTCGGTGTGGGGTCGGGGTCGGAGGGGCCCGGGTCCGACGGGCCCGGATCCGAGGGTCCGGGGTCGGAGGGGCCGGGGTACGAGGGGCCCGGGTCGGAGGGGCGGGGGTCCGTGGGCCGCGGGCCCGGCCCGGGGTGGCCGGGCGGCCGCCCGTCCCCGTACCCGTCGATGGCGATGATCGCGCCCGACGGTGCGATCGAGACCCGCGCGCGCCAGTGCCCCGCGGGCTCGCGGTTGTGGTCGACGTACACCTGGATCGTGACCGACCGGCCCGGCGCGAGCGTCCCCGATGAGCGGCTCAGATAGAGCCACGACGCGTTCTCGCCCGCCGACCAGTGGACCGGTGCACCACCGGACGCCGTCAGCGTGATGAGCGTCGTGTCGCCGCTGGGCTGTGCTTCTACGGTGAGGCGTCCCGGGCCGGTCGACGAGCCGGACCCGCCGCTGATGACCTCCACGGAGACGTCGGGCGAGTGGCTGCCCTTGGTGAAGCGGGGCTCGGGGCCCTTGCGGGCGTTGCCCGCGTTCTCGTACCCGTCCCCCGTGCGTTCGCCGCCGAGGCCTCCGGCGCCGCCGTCCTCGCTCGCGGTGACCGAACGGCCGTCATGGCCCTCGCCGGTGAGCGGCGCTCCCCGGTACGCGGCCCAGAGGGCGAACACCGGGGCGGCCACCACCGTGGCGACGACGGTCGTCGTGACGGCACGCGCGCGGAGGCGGTCGCGGCGGGCCGCGTGGTCCTTGGGGTCCATCGGGAAGCCCCGCCGGTCGTACCGGGGACCGCCGCCACGCGCGCGTGGGACGTGCGCCATCGCCGTGTGGAGCGCGGGGCGCGGGGCTTCGACGACGGGGAGCGCGGCCGGGCTGACGGCCGTGCCGGGCCAGGCGGTCGCACCGGCGCGCTCGGCGGTGCGGCGGCAGCGCGGGCAGTCGTCGACGTGCCGGACGAGTTCGCGGCGCAGGGCGGTGCCGAGCAGGAGCTGGTTGTCGCCGGTGAGGCGGGCGACGATGGGGCAGCTGCCGGTCTCCACGACGGCGAGGGCGGCGCGGGTGCGCTCCACCTCGCAGGCGGCGGAGGCGAGCAGGCCGCGGGTCTTGGTGAGGTCCATGCCGAGGACGGCGGCGACCTGGGCGGGGGTGAGCTGGTGGCGGACGGCCAGTTCGAGGGCCTCGCGCTGCTCGGGGGTGGTGCCCGCGGCCTCCGGCCAGGCGAGCTGGGCGAGTTCGCGGCGGCGTTGGCGAGCCGTTTCTTCTGTGACTGCGGAGGCGGTGGGGTTGGTGGGGGTGGTGGAGAGCGCGGAGGCCTCTGTGGCTGCGGAGTCCGCCGAGGGCGCTGGGGGCGCTGGGGCTTTCGCGCCGTCAGTGCCGACCGCGCCCTCCGAGGAGGCCGCGGCCACATCCTCCCGCTTCGCCGCGCCGTCCCGCTTCGCCCCACCCTGCGCGTGCCTGCCGCCGCCCTCCCGGCTGCGCTTCGCCTCGGCCAGTCGGCGCAGGCAGACCCAGCGGGCGAGGGCGTAGAGCCAGGTCTTCAGGTCGCTCTCGGCCGCGGGGCCACGGGCGCCACGGCGCTCGGCGTGGTGGAGCACGTCACCCACGGCCGCCGTCGCCGCGTCGTGGTCGCAGAGCACCGACAGGCAGTACGTGAACAGGCCGTCCAGACACGGTTCGTAGCGCGCGGGAGGCATGGTCCGGGGCGTCGGGCGGGGCACCACGCGCTTGCGCGCATCACGGTGCGCCCGGTGTGCGCCGGTTGTGTTCGTGGGAGATTCCGGACTGCTGCTCATCACCCGTGCGAAGTTATGCGGATGATGCAGCTCGCTTCCTCCCCCTTGAGCACATTTAATCCTTACGGGTGAACAGATCCCTCAAAAGGGGACAGGAACCCCCGATTCCGTGGCCCCGGCTCGCACACGTGACGGACGGGGCGCGGACGCGGGGACGTCATCGGCGGACGCGGCCGCGTTGTCAGTGGCCTCGGCTACGGTTTCGACCATGGCTGCCCGTACGAAATCCACCAAGGACCGTCCGTCCTACCGCTGCACGGAGTGCGGCTGGCAGACGGCCAAGTGGCTCGGCCGCTGCCCCGAGTGCCAGGCGTGGGGAACGGTCGAGGAGTACGGCGCGCCCGCGGTCCGCACGACCGCCCCCGGCCGCGTCACCTCCTCCGCCGTCCCGATCGGCGAGGTCGACGGGCGCCAGGCCACCGCGCGCTCCACCGGCGTGCCCGAGCTCGACCGGGTGCTCGGCGGCGGTCTCGTCCCCGGCGCCGTGGTGCTGCTCGCGGGCGAGCCGGGCGTCGGCAAGTCCACGCTGCTCCTGGACGTCGCGGCGAAGGCGGCGAGCGACGCGCACCGCACGCTCTATGTGACGGGTGAGGAGTCGGCGAGCCAGGTGCGGCTGCGCGCCGACCGCATCGGCGCCATCGACGACCACCTGTATCTCGCCGCCGAGACCGATCTCGCCGCCGTCCTCGGCCACTTGGACGCGGTCAAGCCGTCCCTCCTGATCCTCGACTCGGTCCAGACGGTCGCCTCCCCCGAGATCGACGGGGCGCCCGGCGGCATGGCGCAGGTCCGCGAGGTCGCGGGCGCCCTGATCCGCGCCTCCAAGGACCGCGGCATGTCGACGCTCCTGGTCGGACACGTCACCAAGGACGGCGCCATCGCGGGCCCGCGCCTCCTGGAGCACCTCGTCGATGTGGTACTTCAGTTCGAGGGCGACCGGCACGCGCGCCTGCGCCTGGTCCGCGGCGTCAAGAACCGGTACGGGACGACGGACGAGGTCGGCTGCTTCGAACTGCACGACGAGGGCATCACCGGACTCGCCGACCCCAGTGGCCTCTTCCTCACCCGCCGCGCCGAGCCCGTCCCCGGCACCTGTCTGACCGTCACCCTGGAGGGCCGCCGCCCCCTGGTGGCCGAGGTCCAGGCGCTCACCGTCGACTCGCAGATCCCGAGCCCCCGCCGCACCACGTCGGGACTGGAGACCTCCCGCGTCTCGATGATGCTGGCCGTTCTGGAGCAGCGCGGCCGGATCACCGCCCTCGGCAAGCGCGACATCTACAGCGCGACGGTCGGCGGCGTGAAGCTCTCCGAGCCCGCGGCGGACCTCGCCGTCGCCCTCGCCCTCGCCAGCGCCGCGAGTGACACTCCCCTGCCGAAGAACCTCGTCGCGATCGGCGAAGTGGGCCTCGCGGGCGAGGTCAGACGGGTCACCGGCGTCCAGCGCAGACTGGCCGAGGCCCACCGTCTCGGCTTCACCCACGCCCTCGTGCCGTCCGACCCCGGGAGGATCCCCGCCGGTATGAAGGTCATCGAAGTCGCCGACATGGGGGACGCTCTCCGTGTCCTTCCGAGGTCCCGTCGCCGAGAGGCCCCACGGGAGGAGGAAGAGCGCCGGTAGACTTTGCCCTGGTCTCGCCCATCCGTACGAAGCAAGGTGCCGGCGAAGGCCTGGAGAACCTGCGACCGAGGGAGTGCAGTGGCAGCCAACGACCGGGCATCGGTTCCCGGCAAGCCGGGTTCGGGCTCCGGTGCCGATGGGCTGATGCGCGCCTCCCTGAGCGCCGTCGCGCCCGGGATGGCACTGCGGGACGGCCTGGAACGCATCCTCCGCGGCAACACGGGTGGCCTGATCGTCCTCGGCTGGGACAAGACCGTCGAGTCGATGTGTACGGGCGGTTTCATCCTGGACGTCGAGTTCACGGCGACGCGGCTGCGTGAGCTGTGCAAGCTCGACGGCGGCATCGTCCTCGACAAGGACATCACCAAAATCCTGCGCGCGGGCGTGCAGCTCGTGCCGGATCCGACGATTCCCACGGAGGAGACGGGCACACGGCACCGCACGGCGGACCGCGTGAGCAAGCAGGTCGGCTTCCCCGTCGTCTCCGTCTCCCAGTCCATGCGACTGATCGCGCTGTACGTGGACGGCCAGCGGCGCGTCCTGGAGGACTCGGCGGCGATCCTCTCCCGCGCGAACCAGGCGCTCGCCACCCTTGAGCGGTACAAGCTCCGTCTCGACGAGGTCGCGGGCACGCTGTCGGCTCTGGAGATCGAGGACCTGGTGACGGTGCGGGACGTCACCGCCGTCGCGCAGCGCCTCGAAATGGTGCGCCGCATCGCGACGGAGATCGCCGAGTACGTGGTGGAGCTCGGCACGGACGGGCGTCTCCTCGCCCTCCAGCTGGACGAGTTGATCGCGGGCGTCGAGCCCGAGCGCGAGCTGGTCGTGCGGGACTACGTGCCCGAGCCCACGGCCAAGCGGTCCCGCACGGTCGACGAGGCGCTGGCCGAGCTGGACTCCCTCACCCACGCGGAGCTCCTCGAACTCCCCACGGTGGCGCGGGCCCTGGGTTACACGGGCTCCCCCGAGGCGCTGGACTCCGCGGTGTCCCCGCGGGGCTTCCGTCTCCTCGCCAAGGTCCCCCGGCTCCCCGGAGCGATCATCGACCGCCTGGTCGAGCACTTCGGCGGCCTGCAGAAGCTCCTCGCCGCCAGCGTGGACGACCTCCAGACGGTGGACGGCGTCGGCGAGGCCCGGGCGAGGAGCGTCCGCGAGGGCCTGTCGCGCCTGGCGGAATCGTCGATCCTGGAGCGGTACGTCTAGCCTGCGGCGAACTGCGGCGAACTGCGGCGATCTGCGACGACCTGGGCCACTCCTACGCCGAAGGTGGCTAGTCCTTTTCGAGGACGAAGGAGGCCTGGGCCGTGCCCAGGCCCGGGGCATGCGCCTCGACCAGGTACGTTCCCGGGGCCGCCGACCCCGCCGAAGGCGTCGCGCACTGGGGCTCGCTGGCCCGCCGGTCCCACTGCACGGAATGCGTGATCCGACCGTCCGCGGGGACCCGCAGCAACAGGCTCCCGCTGCCCTCGGGGCAGTCCGCCGAGGACCAGAACTCGTCGTCGCCATCGGCCTGAGTGATCGTCAGCACCGTGCCCTTGCCGCCGAGATCGACCTTGCAGGCCTTGCCGCCGCTGTTCTCGGCGATCAGCTCGAACTTCGGCTTCTCGTCGACCGCGTACCGGTTCTCGATGCTGCGCACCTTCAACTTGACGTCGCCACTGGTGCAGTTGGGGAGCCGCGTACCGGCCGGAAGCCGGTCGCCCGAACCTCCGCCACCCTTCGCGTCGTCGCCGGAGCCACCGCCCCCCGAGCCCTCCGCACCGTCGGAGCCGCCCGAACCGCCCGACCCCGATCCACCGGAGCCACCGGAGCCGCCGGAACCGCCCGAGCCGGAACCGGAGCCTTCGCTCGACTCGTCCCGCCCGCCCGGGTGTTCGCTGATCGCGGGACCGGACCCGGTGGGCCCCGGAGTGATGGACGTGGCGGGGCCGTTGCCGCCCGGCCCGTCCGCGTTGTTGCCGCCGCCTCCGCCACCGGAGGTGACGATCCAGACGACGAGGAGCACCAGGAGGCCGAGTACGGACAGCAGAACGGCCCTCCGACGCCAGTAGATGGTGGAGGGAAGCGGCCCGACCGGATTGCGCAGAGATCCCACGCCCAAACCTTACGAGAGATCCGGTGCTTCTCCCGCCCCACCCGCCGCCTTGGGCGACAAAGTTTCCGGATCATCATCCCGGGACGCCTCTTACACCCCTGTCCATCGTCAGGTGTGTGACCGGACGATCGCCAGATGTGACGATTCGGCCGTACTACGTACCGTCCGTAATCATGGACACCATGACCGACGATCTCTACCGCGATATCACCGAGTTCGCCCACGACACGCCCTCGTGGTTCCAGCATCTCGCCGAGGTGTGGACGGAGCTCGGACTGCTGCTGTTCGGGGTGCTGTTCATCGTCGCCTGGTGGCGGGCCAGGCGCGGGGACCCCCGCGCTCTGGCGGTCGCGGTGCTCGCTCCTCTCGCCACGGCGGTGGCGTACGTGTGCAGTGAGCTGGCCAAGTCCGCGATCGACGAGGAGCGCCCGTGCCGGGCGGTGTCCGGCGCGCTGAGGCCGCTCGTCGAGTGCCCGCCGCACGGTGACTGGTCCTTCCCCAGCAACCACTCGACCATCGCGGGCGCCGCCGCCATCGGTCTCGCGCTCGCCTGGCCGCGCATCGCGGCCCTGACCGTGCCGATGGCCGTGCTCATGGCGTTCTCGCGGGTCTTCGTCGGCGTCCACTACCCGCACGACGTGGCGGTGGGGCTGGTCTTCGGCGCGTTGATCGTGTTCCTGCTCGTACGGATCGCGACGCGTCCGGTGGCGCGGATCACGCTGGCGATGCGGGGGTCGTCCACGGGGATCGTGAAGTGGTTCGCGGGTCCGGGTCCCGGCCGCGGCCGGGGCCGCGTCCACATCCCCGCGCCCTCGCCCGCCCCGGCTCCGGCTCCGGCGCCGACCCGCCAGCCGCCGGTCTACGACCCCGCCGCGTACGACCCGCCGACCATGACGATCCGCCGGGACGACACGCAGCAGCCCCGCTGATCTCTTCCGATCACCCCGTCCCGGAGCCCCGGCGTCCCGGAACCCCGTCGTCCCGGAGTCAGTCCGTCTCCGGGACGAGTTCCGCCTCGTACGCGACGATCGCCGCCTGCACGCGGTTCCTGACCCCGAGCCGGTCGAGGACCGCGCTCACGTACGCCTTCACCGTGCCCTCGACGAGATGCAGGCGCGCGGCGATCTCCGGATTGGACAGGCCCGCGCCGACCAGGCCCAGCACCTCGCGTTCGCGCGGCGTGAGGGCCTGGATGCGGGCGCGGGCCGTGGCGCCGCGGCCCATGCGCCGGGCGCCGAAGCCGTCGATGACGTGCCGGGCGACCTTGGGCGAGAGGAAGGCGGCGCCGCCTGCCACCGCCCGTACGCCCGCGATGAGTTCGTGCGGGTCGCCCGATTTCAGCAGGAAGCCGGTGGCTCCGCCGGCGAGCGCCCGTGCGATGTACGCGTCCTCGGAGAACGTCGTCAGCATCGCCACGGCGGTGCCGGGCGCCGTCCGTACGATCTCCTCCCCCGCGGTCAGGCCGTCCACGAGCGGCATGCGGATGTCGAGCAGCGCGACGTCGGGCCGGTGGGCCTGCGCCAGCGCCACGGCCTCGCGCCCGTCGCCGGCCTCCGCGACGACCTCGATGTCCTGTCCCGCGGCGAGGATGGCCCGTACGCCTGCCCGGATCATGGCCTCGTCGTCGGCGAGGAGGACGCGGATGGCGCGGGCGGCACCCTCCTGGTCCGGTCGTACCTCGTCGTTCATCGCACCCTCTCCCTGTTCTGTTGGTCCTGTGCCGTCGGGATGACCGCCTTGTCCACGAGACGGCCCTCCGATCCTCCGTCGCCTCCACCGCCTCTGCCGCCTCCACCGCCTACGCCCTCGAAGCAGAGCCTGAAGTGCGCGACGGAAGTGAAGAGTTCGCCGCTCGACCGGTAGTACGCGCAGTCGGCGCCCCGCGGCGGCGGGGTCGGGGCGCGTTCGAGGGGCGGGTCGGCGACGGTCCGGTCGGGGAGCACGCGCTCGACGTCGGCGCGGGGCTGGCCGATGCGCAGGCGTGCGTAGTCGGCGGGGGCGAGGACGGAGTGCGTGCGGGTGTACGCGTACCAGGCGAAGGTGCCCCCGACGAGCAGCGCTCCCGTGACGACGGCGGCGCCGAAGGCCAGGGCGGTGCGGCGGCGGGCGTCGGTGAGGCGGGGCGCGGCGGGCCGTGGGGTGACGCCTCGGTCGGGGAGGCGGGCGGTGACCCGGAAGCCGTCGCCGTGCGGTCCCGCTTCGAGCGTGCCGTCGAGGTCCGTGACGCGGGCGTGCAGGGCGCGCAGTCCGGAGCGGCCGCCTGACGGGGAGCCGGGTGCGCAACCCGGCGCGGCCGGGCGGCCGTTCATGACGGTCACCGTCGTCACGGACCCGTCCCGCGCGGATCCGTCCCGCGTTGACCCGTCCCGCGTTGGAGACCCGTCCCGCGTGACCGTGACGGTGACGTGCGCGCCCGGCGCGTGCTTGGCGGCGTTGGTCAGGGCCTCCTGGACGACCCGGTGGACGGTCCCCTCGGTCAACTCGCGGCGCCCCGTGTCACCCTGCGCCCGCGCCCGCGCCCGCACCCGCGCCTGGGGGCCGTCCCCCTCGTCGACGTACGTGATGCGCAGGCCCGACTCCGTGGCGCGCGCGACGAGTGCCGCGACGCTCTCACCCGCCGGGGCCAGCGGTGCCTGTTCGTCTCCTTCCTCGCGGAGCAGGCCGATGATCGTGTGCAGCCGGTCGGTGGCCTGCGAGGCGGCCACGCGGAGGTCGGCGGCGGCCTCGCGGTGGGGGTCCGGCAGGTCGGGGGCGACCTGGAGGGCCCCTGCGCGTACGGCGATCAGGCTCAGCTCATGGCCCAGGGAGTCGTGCATGTCCTGGGCGATGCGGGCCCGTTCGCGCAGCCGGGCGCGGTCGGCGACGATGCGCTGCTCGCGCTCCAGCTGGTCGGCGCGGGCCCAGCCGGCGGCGGCCAGTTCGCGGCCCTGACGCCAGTAGCGGCCGGCGAGCCAGGGGAAGACCGCGCCGAAGACGAGCGTCGCCATGAGGACGGCCCACTCGACGGTCGGGTCGACGTCGCGCACGGCGACCTTGACCGTGCCGACGGCGGCGATGCCGCCGAAGCCGAGCAGCGCGGTCCTCGCGCGGTCGGCGCGGCGGCCCAGGAGCAGCGCGAGGACGGCGAACGCGGGGCCGTAGGCGAGGGTGAAGAGGGAGGGGGCGGTGGCGAGGCCGAGGGTGGCGGCGAGGAGGAAGGCGGGGAGGGGGTGGGCCCGGCGGACGGTGACGGCGGCGGCGAGGACGGCGAGTCCGGCGAGCTGCTGCGTGGCGGAACGGGGTTCGTTGAGCCCCAGCCGGTCCACACTCACGACGGGCGCGGTGAGCGCTGCCCACAGCAGCACGCCTTTGGTACGTCCGCGGACGCCTCTCCCGGCGCCTCTCCCGGCGCCTTTCCCGGCGCCTTCCCGGCGGCGCCCTTCCCGGCACCCTTCCCGGCGCCCATCCCCGCTCCTTGATCCACCCCGCCGACGCTACTGGCCGCCCGCGTGTCCCCGCCCCTGCCGATCGTCAGGTCTCGACGCCGAGCGCGGCGCCACCGTGGCTGGTCGCGCAGTTCCCCGCGCCCCTGACCCACCCTGCACCCACGCCCCCTCACAGGCCGGCCCGGACCGCCGCCGCGCACCCGGCCCCTGACCCACCCTGCACCCAGGCCCACGCCCCCGTAGACGTTGGCCCGGGCGCCCCGTCGGGTGGGCGGCTCGGTGAAACCTGTGGCGCTAGCCGCGCGGTTGGCTCGTGTGTCGGCGGGCCCGTGGCAGGATCGGATGTGCCATGACTGCGCCCACGAAGCCCCTGCCGAACAGCCCCGTCCCCGGGGACGCCCCCGAGCCCGCAGGCGAGTTCCTGCACCGTCCCGTAATCGCGTGGTTCGACACGCATGCCCGTGATCTGCCGTGGCGTCGTGAGGACGCCGGGCCGTGGGGCGTGATGGTCAGCGAGTTCATGCTCCAGCAGACGCCCGTCAGCCGCGTCCTGCCCGTGTACGAGCAGTGGCTGGCCCGCTGGCCCCGCCCCGCCGACCTCGCCAAGGAGGCGCCCGGTGAGGCGGTCCGCGCCTGGGGGCGGCTCGGGTATCCGCGTCGCGCCCTGCGGCTGCACGGCGCCGCCGTCGCCATAACGGAGCGGCACGGTGGCGACGTACCGCGGCAGCACGCCCAGTTGCTCGCGCTGCCCGGCATCGGCGAGTACACGGCGGCCGCCGTGGCCTCGTTCGCGTACGGGCAGCGGCACGCCGTGCTCGACACCAACGTGCGCCGGGTCTTCGCGCGGGCCGTGACCGGCGTGCAGTACCCGCCGAACGCGACGACCGCCGCGGAGCGCAAGCTCGCCCGCGCCCTCCTCCCCGAGGAGGAGGAGACCGCGTCCCGCTGGGCGGCCGCCTCCATGGAGCTGGGCGCCCTGGTCTGCACGGCGAAGAACGAGAACTGCGCGCAGTGCCCGATCGCCGCGCAGTGTGCCTGGCGTACGGCGGGGAAGCCCCCGCACGAGGGTCCCGCCCGCCGCGGTCAGACGTACGCGGGAACGGACCGGCAGGTCCGGGGCAAGCTGCTCGCCGTGCTGCGCGAGGCCGTCGCGCCCGTACCGCAGACCGTGCTCGACCGGGTGTGGGACGAGCCGGTGCAACGGGCCCGCGCGCTGGACGGTCTGGTCGCGGACGGCCTGGTGGAGCCGCTGCCGGACGGTTTGTACCGGCTACCCCTGACCTGACCGAACCTGGCCGGACCTGACCGGGCCTGACCGCTTACCTGCTGGTTTCCCCGGCCTGTCCGCCTTCGACCCGATGGCCGGGACGCCTGGGGCCCTGGTAAACGCAGGAGTTTACTCGGGCCCTACTTCTGTTACACAACCTACGTACAGCCGTGCGTCCGCCGCTGGCTGCTCCGCACAACCTCGTGACAACCCCTCCGTAGCTTCTTACCTGTACCGCACAGCAGGGACGGCGGTCGGCAATGGGGACGGAACGGAGGCGGTTTGATATGGCGCACGGCGAGGTGCTCGAGTTCGAAGAGTACGTCCGCACTCGGCAGGATGCCCTGCTGCGCAGTGCCCGGCGCCTGGTCCCGGACCCCGTGGACGCCCAGGATCTGCTCCAGACCGCCCTGGTCCGGACGTACGGCCGCTGGGACGGCATAGCCGACAAGCGGCTCGCGGACGCCTACCTGCGCCGCGTCATGATCAACACCCGTACGGAGTGGTGGCGCGCCCGCAAGCTCGAAGAGGTGCCCACCGAGCAGCTGCCCGACGCGAGCGTGGAAGACTCCACCGAGCAGCACGCGGACCGCGCGCTGCTGATGGACATCATGAAGGTGCTCGCACCCAAGCAGCGCAGCGTGGTCGTGCTGCGACACTGGGAGCAGATGTCCACAGAGGAGACGGCCGCCGCCCTCGGCATGTCGGCCGGAACGGTCAAGAGCACGCTGCACCGGGCGCTCGCCAGGCTCCGTCAGGAGCTGGAGAGCCGCGACCTGGACGCGCGCGCGCTCGAACGTGAGGAGCGGGAGAGTTGCGCGGCCTAGGCCCTCGGGTCAGACACAGCGTGCAGGCGGTGAGCGCGGCGATGGCCGGGTTCGCCGCCCTCGGCCTTTTGCTCTCCGCCTGTTCGACGGGCGGATCCGGTGCGCGCGACGAGGGCCCTGCCCACAGCGAGCCCGGGGTGTCCTCCGCGCCGTCCCCCTCGCCCTCGGTGTCCGTGCCGGCGAAGAAGATCGACGCGGTGCGGCTGGTCAAGGAGGACCCCAAGGTCAGCCCTTCGATCAAGCGGGATCTGAAGCCGTGCGTGGGGAAGGCGTACCCGGTCGACGTGTCGTACGGGAACCTGACCGGGGGATCCGCCTCAGATGTTGTGGTGAATGTGCTGACCTGCGGTGATGCCGTGGGGATCGGCAGTTACGTCTATCGCGCCCAGGGCGATAAGTACGAGAATGTCTTCCAGGCCGAGGAGCCCGCCTCCGTCTACGCCGAGATCGACCGGGGCGCTTTGGTCGTGACGAAGCAGTTGTACGAGTCGGGCGACTCGGTGGCCTATCCCTCCGGCGAGGAAGTGATCACGTACCGCTGGTCCGCGAACCGTTTCACGGAGTCGGGGCGTACGCGCAACGACTTCGGAAACGCGGTGGGCGACGGGCCGACCGAGCCGTCCGTCGACTGACGCCCCCACCCGACCCACGTGGTGCACCCCATGGACCCGATGCACCCCGACGCCCCTGACGCCCCTGACGCCCCTGACGCCCCGTAAAGGACTGAGAGCACCCGATGGCAGAGCAGACCCACGTCCTGTTCGTCGAGGACGACGACGTCATCCGTGAGGCCACCCAGCTCGCCCTGGAGCGCGACGGCTTCGCCGTGACCGCCATGCCGGACGGTCTCGCGGGCCTTGAGGCGTTCCGCGCCGACCAGCCGGACATCGCGCTGCTCGACGTGATGGTGCCCGGCATGGACGGCGTCTCGCTGTGCCGCCGCATCCGCGAGGAGTCGACCGTCCCGGTGATCATGCTGTCGGCCCGTGCCGACTCCATCGACGTCGTGCTCGGCCTTGAGGCGGGCGCCGACGACTACGTGACCAAGCCGTTCGACGGCGCCGTCCTGGTCGCCCGCATCCGCGCCGTCCTGCGCCGCTTCGGGCACGCCAGCGGTCCCGGTTCGGCGGGCGGCGGCCACGACGAGGGCGATGCGGCGGACGGCGGGGTGCTGACCTTCGGCGACCTGGAGATCGACACGGTCGGCATGGAGGTGCACCGGGGCGGGGCGCCGGTCGCGCTGACACCGACCGAGATGCGTCTGCTGCTGGAGTTCTCGTCCGCGCCGGGCACGGTGCTCTCCCGCGACAAGCTCCTGGAGCGGGTGTGGGACTACGGCTGGGGCGGTGACACCCGCGTCGTCGACGTCCACGTGCAGCGGCTGCGCACGAAGGTGGGCCAGGACCGCATCGAGACGGTCCGCGGCTTCGGTTACAAGCTCAAGGCGTGAGCGGGACTCGTGCCGCACCCAGCAACGATCAGGGAACTCAGGGGACAGCGCATATGAACGGGGGGCGCAGGGCGGTCGGCCGTATCCGCGAGGTGTTCCGGTCCGGCGGGTCCTTCCGGCCGAACGGGGACTCCCGATCCGGCGGGGACTCCCGGTCCGGCGGGGACTCTCGGCCCGGCGGGGACTCCCGGTCCGGCAGGGACTCTCGGCCCGGCGGGGACTCTCGGCCCGGCGGGGACTCCCGGTCCGGCGGGGACTCCCGGCCCGGCGGGTCCTACCAGTCCGGCGGGGACTCCCGGCCCGGCGGATCCTCCCGGCCGGACTGGGACTCCCGGCCCGGCGGCAGCTTCCGGCCCGGCGGGGACTCCCGGTCCGGCGGATCCTTCCGGCCCGGTGGGGACTCCCGGTCCGGCGGATCCTTCCGGCCCGGTGGGGACTCCCGGTCCGGCGGATCCTTCCGGCCCGGTGGGGACTCCCGATCCGGCGGATCCTTCCGGCCCGGTGGGGACTCCCGATCCGGCGGATCCTTCCGGCCCGGCGGGGACTCCCGATCCGGCGGGGACTCCCGATCCGGCCGCGGCTTCCTGCCCGGCGGCGGCTTCCGGCCTGGCGGCGGCCTCCGGCCCGGCGGGCCACCGCGTGGCCGCCGCGTACAGCTGCGCACCGGCGTGCGCTGGAAGATCGCCGCCGCGATCGCCCTGGTCGGCGCGCTCGTCGCGATCGCTCTGAGCCTTGTCGTGCACAACGCCGCACGCGTCTCGATGCTCGACAACGCGCGCGACGTGCAGGACGAGCGCATCCAGTTCGCGCTGCGCCTCTACTCCTCCGCCTCCCAGCGCCAGACGCTGCAGTTCGGCACGAAGGTCGACGACCCCGAGCTGCCGCAGGAGCTGCGGCAGAAGGTCCTCACCGGCCGCCGCGCCACCTACGTCGAGCAGAAGCCCGACGGCGTGCCCGACATCTGGGCCGCCGTGCCGCTCGCGGACGGCCACGTCCTGTCGCTGCACTCCCGTTTCACCGACCGCAGCGCCACCGTGATGAAGGACCTCGACCAGGCCCTCGTCATCGGTTCGATCGCGGTCGTCTTCGGCGGCTGCGCCCTCGGCGTCCTCATCGGCGGGCAGCTGTCGCGGCGCCTGCGCAAGGCGGCGACGGCGGCGAGCGAGGTCGCGCAGGGCCAGACGGACGTGAGCGTCCGCGACGCGATCGGCGGTGTCGTGAAGGACGAGACAGACGACGTGGCGAGCGCCGTGGACGCCATGGCCGACGCCCTCAAGCAGCGCCTGGAGGCCGAGCGGCGGGTGACCGCGGACATCGCGCACGAGCTGCGTACGCCGGTGACCGGACTCCTTACGGCCGCCGAGCTGCTGCCGCCGGGCCGGCCGACCGAGCTGGTCAGGGACCGCGCGCAGGCGATGCGCACGCTGGTCGAGGACGTACTCGAAGTGGCGCGTCTCGACTCCGCCGCCGAGCGCGCGGAGCTGCAGGACATCACGCTCGGCGAGTTCGTGGCGCGGCGCATGGCCGTCCTGAGCACGGACGTGACGGTGACGGTGGTGCACGAGTCGGAGGTCACCACCGACCCGCGCCGCCTGGAGCGCATCCTCGGCAACCTCGTCGCCAACGCGACCAAGCACGGCAAGCCGCCCATCGAGGTCAGCGTCGAGGGCCGCGTGGTGCGGGTGCGCGACCACGGCCCCGGCTTTCCCGAGGCGCTCCTGGACGAGGGCCCGAGCCGGTTCCGCACGGGCAGCGCCGACCGCGCGGGCCACGGGCACGGTCTCGGTCTGACGATCGCGGCGGGCCAGGCGCGGGTGCTCGGCGCGCGGCTCACCTTCCGCAACGTACGCCCGGCGGGCGCGGCTCCCGAGGTGCCGTCCGAGGGCGCGGTCGCGGTGCTGTGGCTGCCGGAGCACGCGCCCACGAACACGGGCAGCTATCCGGTCCTGAAGCTGCCGGACAACCTGTAGGCCCTGACCTGATACGGACGACGGCCCCCGACGCGCGATGCGTCGGGGGCCGTCGTCCGTCGGGGCGGGGGTGGGATCAGACCGGCTCCGCGACCGTCGTCTGTCCGGCCGCCCGCGCGGAGTCCCCGTCCGCGTTCCCGGCAGGCTTGTCCGCGTTCCCGGCAGGCTTGTCCGCGTCTCCGGCGGCCTTGTCCGCGGGGCCCGAGCCGCGCAGCGGGACCTCCTTCACGAAGAACGCCGCGATCAGGGCGACGACGCTGATGCCCGCGCCGAGCAGGAAGGCGGAGTGCGTACCGGCGGACACCGCGTGCTGGTAGGCGTCCCTGATGGCCGCGGGCAGCAGCTTCAGATGGTCGGCGTCCAGCTGCGCGGTCGTCTCCGTGACCTTGCCGCCCGATGCCCCCGCGCGCTCCGCCATCACGTCGTGGACGCGGTTGTTGAAGAGCGCGCCCATGATCGCGACGCCGAACGAGGAGCCGAGCGTACGGAAGAGCGTGGCCGAGGACGAGGCGACGCCCATGTCCTTCATCTCGACGCTGTTCTGCGCGACCAGCATCGTGATCTGCATCAGGAAGCCCATGCCGGCGCCGAGCACCGCCATGTACAGGCCGGAGGTGAGGCGGGAGGTGCCGGTGTCCATCTGGGCAAGCAGGTAGAAGCCGGTGACCATCAGGATGGTGCCCGCGATCGGGAAGAGCCGGTACTTGCCGGTCGAGGTGGTGACGCGGCCCGCGACCATCGAGACCGCCATCATCGAGAGCAGCATCGGCAGGAGAAGCAGACCGGAGTTGGTCGCGGACGCGCCCTGCACCGACTGCTGGAAGAGCGGCAGGAACAGCATCGCGCCGAACATCACGAAGCCGGTGATGAAGCCGATCACGGCCATCAGCGAGAAGTTGAGGTTGCGGAAGATGTGTAGCGGCAGAATCGGTTCGGCGGCCTTCTTCTGTACGAAGAGGAAGCCGACGAGCGAGGCGACGCCGATGCCGATGAGCTCCATGATCACGGCCGAGCCCCAGGCGTACTCGGAACCGCCCCACGTGGTGACGAGCACGAGCGCGCTGATGCCCACGGTGAGCAGGGCCGCGCCGAGGTAGTCGATGCGTCCCTGCGCCTTCTTCTTGGGCAGGTGCAGGACGGAGGTCACCATGGCGAGGGCGACGGCGCCCAGCGGCAGGTTGATGTAGAAGGCCCAGCGCCAGCCGAAGTGGTCGGTGATGGAGCCACCGACCAGCGGTCCGCCGATCATCGCGACCGCCATGACGCCGGTCATCATGCCCATGTACTTGCCGCGCTCCCGCGGCGGCACCAGATCACCGATGATCGCCATGACGCCGACCATCAGGCCGCCCGCGCCGAGTCCCTGGATGGCCCGGAAGCCGATGAGCTGGCCCATGCTCTGCGCCATGCCGCTCAGCGCGGAGCCGACGAGGAAGATGACGATGGCGGTGAGGAAGGAGCCCTTCCGGCCGTACATGTCGCCGAGCTTGCCCCAGATGGGGGTGGAGGCGGCGGTCGCGAGCGTGTAGGCGGTCACGACCCACGCCAGGTGTTCCATGCCGCCGAGGTCGCCGACGATCGTCGGCATCGCGGGGCCCACGATCATGTTGTCGAGCATCGCGAGCAGCATCGTGATCATCAGGGCCATCAGCACGACGCGCACGCTGCGCGGCTGCGGCTCCGCCTTCCGCAGGACCGCCTCGGTCGGTTTCTCCGGCATGTTTCCCCACTCCCCGTACGATGCCGGGCTCCCCGATACTTACTTGCCGCCCGGCTAGTTGATTACACTGGGGAAGGTAGACCCGTAACTAGCCGGTCGTCAAGTAAGTTTTATCGAAGTTCAGTGGAGCCGAGGAGCACCCCGATGGGCACGGGCACAGGCACGAGCAAGCAGCAGCGCCGCGGGAACACGCGCCAGCGGATCCAGGACGTGGCCCTCGAGCTCTTCGCCGAGCAGGGGTACGAGAAGACGTCGCTGCGCGAGATCTCCGAGCGCCTCGATGTCACGAAGGCGGCGCTCTACTACCACTTCAAGACCAAGGAAGACATCCTGACCAGCATCTTCGATGACCTCACGAGGCCCATCGACGAGCTGATCGCCTGGGGTCACGAGCAGCCGCGGCCGGTCTCCCTCGAGACCAAGCAGCAGACCCTCACCCGGTACAGCGAGATCCTCATCCAAGCGGCGCCGCTCTTCCGCTTCATGCAGGAGAACCAGGCGACGGTGCGCGACCTGAAGACCGGCGAGAGCTTCAAGGACCGCATGCTCGGGATCTACGAGATCCTCAAGGACCCGCAGGCGCCGATGTCCGACCAGGTGCGCTGCTTCAGCGCACTGTTCACCATGCACGGCGGGATGTTCGTGCTCAAGGACGTCGAAGGCGACCCCGAGGAGAAGCGCAAGGCCATCCTGGAGGTCGCCATCGATCTGGTGACACGGGCGCACACGGGCGCCTGAGCGGTTGTGGGGACGTGGGTCGTCAGACCTTCACGCCCACCGACGCGAGGAACTTGACCGGGTCCACGGCCGTGCCGTAGTTCGGGGCCGTACGGATCTCGAAGTGCAGGTGCGGACCACTGGAGTTGCCGGTGTTGCCGGAGAGGGCGATGCGCTGGCCGGTGCCCACGGCCTGGCCCACCCGGACGTCGACCTGCGAGAGGTGCGCGTACTGGGAGTACGTGCCGTTGTCGTGCTTGATCACGACGGCGTTGCCGTACGCGGGGCCGTCACCGGCGCCGTTCGGCCCGGCCTTGACGACGGTGCCGCCGTGCACGGCCCCGACCGAGGTGCCGACCGGCACGGCGAAGTCCTGGCCGGAGTGCTTGTGGGACCACATGGTGCCGCCGAGGCCGAAGGTCGCGGAGAGCGTGTAGTTCTTGACCGGGTCGACCCATGCGGCAGCCTTCGCGGCGGCGGCCTTCTTGACGTCGGCGGCCTTCTTCGCCTGGGCGGCGGCCTGCTTCTGGACGGAGTTCGAGGCGACGCCGGGCAGCGCGCCACCGCTCTTCGTGTCACCGGCGGCGACCGAGACCCCCGCGCCGAGGGCCGTCGACACTCCGATGCCCGCGGCGATGAAGGCCACGCGGGTACGGAAGAACGACGGGCCGGGACGGTGGGACTGGGTGCGCTTCGACATGGGGATGTCCTCCGGGGTGTGACGACTGCGATGACGACTGCGTGACGACTGCGGCGACGCCTGACGCGTACGACCGAGGGGGGCATGAACGGACCCGGCAGGCGGGGCGGGCGGATCGCCCGCTGACCACGCTTCGCCGGGTCGGCCATCCCTTGGTAACCCCCACCCCGCCCGGGACCCAAAACGCCCATCTACTACCCAAAGCCGTAGCGAGGCGCAGGGATTTAGACCGCTTGACACCCCCAAATCCGGACAATTTCCCCGCAGTCCGGTAACGGAGCTTCGTCCGGCTCGCTGCGTTTACCCGCACGTCGGAGCCGCTCCGCACCCCCACCTACACCAGAGCCCCGCCTGCGGGGCCCGGACGCGTCCAAGGTCCCGGAGGTTGCGGGCCGAAGGTCCCGGGCAGGGGACCCGCCATATCCACTATTCCGCCTAGTACCACTCAAATCGCCTGTGCGGCATGTCACCGGCCCCCGAGATCCACCCCGCCGCGAATGTGACCCGCACTACGCTCACGCCCATGGATCCCGCGGTCATCGGCACCCGCCTGGCGTCGAGTGCAGTCGCCTCCCTGGTCAAGCGGCTGTTCGTACGGGAGGGCCCCGGCGCGGGCCTGGTGGAGAAGCCGGTCAGGCTCTCGTCCCTGGTGTCGTTCAGGGGTGAGCAGCGCACGCTGGGCCGCCGGGACGTGCGCCGCCTCGCGGAGCGGCTCGTGGCGGCCTCCCTCGCCTCCCCCGGCGAGCGCACCTTCCCGCCGGACGAGGCCGAAGCGGTCACCGACGCCCTGGCCCGGGCGCTCCTCTCGCTCGGCGACCTCGACATGGACGACGTGCAGGCGGTCCGGCTCGGCCACCGTGAGCTGGCCCGCACCCTGATCGGCGGCGCGTCGGCGGCCGGCCTCTCCGCCGACGCCGCCCTCTACCTCGACTCGGTCACCGAGTGGGCGTGCCTGCACATCCTCCAGTTCTTCACGCAACGCTCCACGTTCGTCGCGGCGACGCTGGTCGCGCAGAGCCGGGGCCAGGACGAGCTGATCGCGAAGGTCGACGAGCTGATCGCCCGCAGGCCGACCGCCGGGTCGCAGGACGTCACCTTCGAGCGGCGCTACCTCGCGTACGTGGCGAAGAAGCACTCCAAGCTGACGATCTTCGGCATCGATCTGACGGGCTCGCCGGGGAGGTGGCCGCTGGACGCGGCGTATATGTCGCTGGAGGCGGTGGGGCCCGGGCATGTGCGGAGGTTTCGCCACCTGACTGAAGAGGAGTACCGCTTCGTCGGAGGGGACGACCGCCCTTTCGAAGCGGAGCATCGCGTGGAGATGGTGGAGATCACCGAGCACGCGCCGCCACTCCCGGCGGACCAGGCCCTCGCTACCCATGACCGGGTCCTCCTGCGGGGTGAGGCGGGCTCGGGCAAGACCACGTTGGCGCAGTGGCTCGCGGTGAGCGCGACGCGCCGGGACGTGGCGGGACCGGACCCGTCCGCGACGCATCCGTCCATGGCCTATCTGACCGACCACGTCCCCTACGTACTCCCCCTGCGCACCCTCACCCGCCACGGCGAGCGCCTGCCCGCCCCCGCCGACTTCCTGGCCGCCGTCGGCTGTCCGCTCGCGGGCACCCAGCCCCAGGGGTGGGAAGCGCGCGTTCTGACGGCCGGGCGCGCCCTCGTCCTGATCGACGGCATCGACGAGATCCCGGACGCCGAGCGCGACCGCACCCGGGCCTGGCTGAGCGACCTCATCGACGCGTTCCCGGGCAACCGCTGGCTGGTGACGTCCCGCCCGTCGGCCGTACGCGAGGACTGGCTCACCGAGGAGGGGTTCACCGAGCTGACGCTCTCCGCGATGGGGCAGGACGAAGTGACGGCGTTCATCGAGCGCTGGCACACCGCAGCGGCCACGGGGGTCCCGGAGGAGGACGCCGAACTCGTCGCGTACGAGAGTCAGCTCCTCGCAGCCGTGCGCTCCAAGCCGGACCTCGGCCTCCTCGCCACCAACCCGCTCATGTGCGGCCTGATCTGCGCCCTCCACCGCGACCGGCGCGGTTTCCTGCCGATGGGCCGCAAGGACCTCTACACGGCTGCCCTCTCCATGCTCCTGGTCCGCCGGGACCGTGAACGCCACATGACGGTCCCGGAGTTGCGGGAGGAGCCACAGCTCCAGCTCCTGCAACGCCTCGCGTACTGGCTGATCCGCAACGGCCGTACGGTGATGGACCGTTCGCGCGCCGAGTCCATCATCGCGGACGCTCTCCCCGCGGTCCCGGAACTGGCGCCGCTCGGCGACGCCCACGCGGTCTACACCCACTTCCTGCACCGCAGCGGCCTCCTGCGCGAGCCGGGTCCGGGCACCGTCGACTTCGTCCACCGCACCTTCCAGGACTTCCTGGGGGCGCGGGCGGCGGTCGACGAGGGCGACTTCGGCGTACTCGCCCGGCACGCGGCGGACGACCAGTGGGAGGACGTCATCCGCATGGCCGTGGCGCAGGCGCGGCCGCGCGAACGGGCCGAACTGCTGGGTGACTTGCTTTCGTACGGGGACGGGCTTCCGGAGGAGGGGGCCCGCAAGCGTGTCCATCTCCTGGCCGCGGCCTGCCTGGAACACGCGGCGGAGCTGGCGCCGACGGTGCGGGCCGAGGTGGAGCGGCGGACGTCGGCGCTGATTCCTCCGCACGACGTGGCGAGCGCGCAGACACTGGCGAAGGTCGGCGCGATGGTGCTCGACCTGCTGCCCGGACCGGACGGCCTGTCCGACGACGAGGCCGTGCTGGTGGCCATCACCGCGACGCGCGTGGACTCGGACGCGGCGATCCCCTTCCTCGCCCGGTTCGCCCGGCACCGGGGTCTCGGGGTCCGCAGCCAGTTGATGTGGGGGTGGTACCGGTACGACTGCCGTGCGTATGCCGACCAGATCATCGCCCGGTTCGACGACGCCGAGGACATCCACTTCACTCTCCGCACCGACGATCAGATCGTCGAGCTCGAACGGCTGGGCCTGCGCCCTCGGAAGCTGGACATCAGGCCGGGCGTCACCCCCGCCGTGGCCTCCCGCTTCATCGCGGCCTGCGAGCCCACCTTCCTGATGCTCAACAGGTTCCCGCCGACCTTGCTGACGGCCGAGGCACTGAACGCCCTCGGCCACCTCGACGGACTCAGCCTCGTCGGCATGCAGGAGCCGTGGAGTCTTTCGCCGTTCCCCGCCGAGGCGCCCTTGACGTTCCTCAACCTCGTGGACTCCCGGGACTCCCTGACCGATCTGCACCTCGCGACCCGGTGGCCGACGCTGGAGCGAGTGGCCTTCGGCGACGACGATCCGCTGTCCGCCGCGGACTGGGAGGTGCTCGCGGCGCTTCCCGGCCTGACCGTGCTACACCTGCCGTCGCACGCCTTCACGGCCGTCCCGCCGGGACTTGCCCTGCCCGGCCTGGCACTCCTACAGCTCTCTCCGGACGCGTCCTGGGCAGCCATGACCTCCCGGCTCGGCACGGTCGCGCCGGGGCTCAGGCACCTCTACGTATACAATCGCCCGGTCAGCAGCCGGGACCAGCACGCCCCCATCGACGTCTCCGCGCTGGCCTGCCATCCGAGCCTGACGGAGCTGACGGTCCACGCCGTGGCCACCGGCCTGGACACCTTGCCCGCCCACATCGACGTACACGTCTACGGCCCACTCACCGATTGAGCTGAAACCACACTCCTTTGCCCGTACTCGCGGGCGTCACCCCGCACACGTCGGACAGTGCGGTCACGAGGAAGAGCCCCCGCCCGCCTTCCTCTTCCGCATCGGGCCTGCGGGGAGCGGGCAGTTGGTCGCCGCCGTCGTACACGGCGATGCGTACGTGGGTGGTGGCGACGGCGGCTCTCAGGTGGACGTCGCTCTTCGTGTGCTGGTGCACGTTGGTCACCAGCTCGGAGGTGCAGAGAGCGGCGGTGTCCCCGAGGTGGCCGAGGCCGAGGGTTTCCAGGGTGCGCTGTACGAAGTCGCGGCAGATCTTGGCGGAGTGGGCGTTGCCGGGGGTGAACAGGGTGTAGGTGTCCGACGTGAGGTCATGCGGGGGTACGCCCATGAGACGCCTCCATGGCGTTGGGGTCGCTGGTTCGACTGGTGAATGACCGGCCCCACGTGGCCCGACCGCAGTGGCCTACCGCTCCTCGCGAACAATCCCCCGTCCGGCACGGGGTGTTGGATCGGGCGGTGCGCTTCTGTGGGCGGGCAGGGTGGGGGGAATGCGTCGACAGCGAGGCTTCCGACAACAGTGTGTGAGCGTCGCCACACTCAAGGTAGCGAATACCGGCTCAGATCTGCAACCGTCTTGCGCGGATTGCTGGACCTTGCCCGATCAATAGCGGCAAACTGTGGGCCAACCACCGGGAGAACCCGCATGGCCCTGCGCACACACATCACCGAACGGCAGAGACGGCTCGGCTCTGAGCTCCGCAAACTTCGCGAAGCCGCAGGGCTGTCGGTCAATGCGGCCAGTAGCCGGATCGGCCTGGGTGCCGCCCACCTCAGTCACATCGAGGCAGCCCGGACGGCCGTCTCGGCGGACCGCCTTGTCGCACTCCTGTACGCCTATGACGTCAGATCTGAGCCCTACATCGCCACACTGACCAGGATGGCTGAGAGCGACGGCAAGGGGTGGTGGACGGAGTTCCGTAAGTCCCTGTCGCAACACAGCCTCGACTTGGCCGAGTTGGAGTCGCGCGCTGCTGGCGTCCAGAGCTACGAAACGCTCCTCATCCCGGGTCTGCTCCAGACCGAGGCCTACATGAGGGCCCTCTTCTACAGCTCGCGACCGGGCGCCTCCCCCGCGGAGATCGAGGCACTGGTCGACTTCCGCCGCGCCCGCCAACAGGTCCTCTCGGGTGACTACACCACGGCGCTCCACGCCGTCATCCACGAGGCTGCCCTGCGCATCACTGTGGGTAGCCCAGAAGTTATGCGGGGCCAACTCGCTCACCTCGTACGCGCCGCACAGCGCCCTGGCACGACCATCCAGATCCTGCCCTTCGACTCCGGCGCCCGCGCCTGGTTCGGCACGCCGCTTTTGATCCTTGACTCAGACGTAGCGGGGTTGGAAACAGTGCTGTTGGATCACCCGGCCGCTCCTCTCCTGCTGGGCGACGCCGAATCCATCACCCGTTACAAGAGCACGTTCGACTCGCTCAGGCGAAACGCCCTCTCGCCGGTGACGGCCGAGGGGCCACCGGGTAGCCACGAGCAACGGGACTCATGGGGCCTGATTCACCATGTCCTCTACACGCATTAGGGAAGCGCCGTGCACGAACTCGTCTGGCAGAAGTCTTCTTTCAGCGACGGGGCAGGCGTCAATTGCCTCTACGTCGCGGCGAGCCACAACGCCGAAACAGTCCACCTTCGGGAGAGCGACGCCCCCACCACAACTCTCACCACCCACCCCGCTGCGTTCGCCGCTCTCATACGAACCCTCTCCACCCGCACGACTACTTCTCGCCCCCTCCAGGGAGCCCCAGAATGAGCACTCTCAACTGGCAGAAGTCCACGTTCAGCGAGGGGGGAGGCGCCAACTGCGTCTACGTGGCCGCACACCCCACCGGCCGCATCTACCTCCAAGAGAGCGACGCCCCCGACACAACCCTCACCACCCATCCCGCAGCGTTTGCCGCTCTCATAGACACACACTCGCAGGGAAGGCGCACCGGGCGAATCGACCGCCAGGAGCCCTCTCAGCGAGCTGCAACGCAGTTTGTCCAACAGCCTGTTGGACAATTCACCGAGCCACCCGCGGCCATCCGGCACGGCTTCCCGCACCCACACCGGCGCCGATAGTGCAACGGCCTGTTGCACAATCGGCGTGGGGCCGCATCACCCGGCAGGGGGCAACCCGAGACGGCCCCGGCACGCCCTAACTACCCTACGTGTAACCGCCGTTGCCCTACCCTCGACCCATGGTCGACCCCGGAGCCCTAGGCGCCCGACTCGCGTCCAGCGCGGTCGCGCCCCTCGTGAAGAAGCTCTTCGTGAAGGACCAGCCCGGCGCCGCGCTGGTCACCAAGCCGGTACGGATCTCCGGGCTCGTCTCGTTCAGGGGCGAGAAGCGGGACGTCACCCCGAAGGACGTCGAGAAGATCGCGGACGAGCTCGTCCGCAGGGCGCTGCGAGCGGCCGGACCCGGCGAGGCCCCCGTGGACGCCGGGGAAGCCGTCGCGGTGCGGACCGCCCTCGCCCTCTCCCTCGCCGCCCTCGGCACCCTCACCATCGAGGACTACGAAGCCGTCGCGCTCGGCCCCGACGAGTTCGCGCGGACCCTCCGCTCGCAGTCGGCCGTGACCGTCGCGACGTTCACGTTCAGCAGCGACGCCGAGCTGTTCCTCGACCGGCTGCTGCACACCGCGTCGCTGCACATCCTGAACTTCTTCACGCAGCGGTCGACGTACATCGCCCGCCAGCAGACGCAACAGAGCCGCCAGCTCGCGCAGCTCGTCAAGGCCGTCGACGTACTCCTCGATCGGCTGCCGTCGCAGTCAGCAGAGGACGCCGCGTTCGAGGCGCGGTACGCGTCGTACATCACCTCGCACCACGGCACCCTCACCATCTACGGCCTCGACGTCTACGCGGGCACCAGCGAGTGGCCCCTCGACACGGCCTACCTCAGCCTGGAGGCGACCAGGGACCGCCTGGGCGAGGGCGCGGCCCAGGTCGCCGCCGAGCAGGTCCTCGCCCAGCACGACCACGTGCTGCTGCGCGGAGTCGCCGGGTCCGGCAAGACGACGCTGGTCCAGTGGCTCGCCGTGACGGCGGCCGACCGGACGTACGAGCACGGGCTGACCCACCTCATCGGGCGGGTGCCGTTCGTGCTGCCGATGCGGCGGATCGTACGGCCGGGCACCGAACTCCCCGCGCCGTACGACTTCCTGACCGCCGTCGGGTGCCTCGTCGCCGGGGAGGAGCCGCCCGGGTGGGTGAACCGCGTGCTGCGGGCGGGGCGCGGCGTGCTCCTCGTCGACGGGCTCGACGAGATCTCCGAGGACCGGCGCGAGTCCGCCAAGCGCTGGCTGCGCGACCTGACGCGTACCTTCCCCGGCAACCTCTGGCTCGTCACGACCCGCCCCTCCGCCGTCCCGGACCGCTGGCTGGACACCACCGGCTTCGCCGAGCTCACGCTGTCGCCGATGACCCGCGACGACGTCGAGACGTTCGTGCGGCGCTGGCACCGTGCTGCGGGCGCGGACGACGGCATCGGGACCGCTCTCCTGGAGACCGTGCGGGCCGCCTCCGAACTGAACCGACTCGCCACCAACCCGCTGATGTGCGGCATGCTCTGCGCGCTCCACCGCGAGCGGCGCGGCTTCCTGCCGCAGGACAGGAAGTCCCTGTACGAGGCCGCTCTGACGATGCTGCTTGAGCGCAGGGACGTCGAGCGGGACGTCATGGTCATACGGCTGCCGTTCGCCACCCAGGTGCAGCTCCTCCAGAAGCTCGCCTGGTGGCTGATCCGCAACAGCCGCTCGGAGATGGACGAAACGGATGCCGTGAGCATCCTCGGGGGTGCCGCGCCCGCGATGAACATCGACGGCAGCGGCGAGGAGGTGTACCACTGGCTCCTCCTGCGCTCGGGCCTGCTGCGGGAGCCGGCCGTCGGGCGCGTGGACTTCCTGCACCGCACCTTCCAGGACTACCTGGGCGCCCGTCTCGCCGTACAGGAGCTGGACTTCGACCTGCTCCTGAACAACGCGGACCGCACCGAGTGGGAGGACGTCATCCTGCTGGCGGTCGCCCACGCGCGGCCCAAGGAGGCGGAACGGATGCTTCAGCGGCTGGTGGCGGGCGGCACGGCGCGGGGGAAGCTGCTCGCGGCGGCGGGGGCAGCGTACGCGGCGGAGCTGGCGCCGGTCGTGCGGCAGGGTGTGGAGGAGGGGGTACGGTCGCTGATTCCGCCGCGAACGGAGCGCGAGGCGTACGCCCTGGCGGAGGCGGGCGGCGATCTGGTGCTCCACCTGCTGCCCGGACCCGACGACGTCGAGGGCGAGCTCGCCCACCTGGTGCCCTTGGTGGCCGCCAAGATCGGCAGTGACCCGGCGCTGCACTTCCTGACACGCTTCCGCGACCATCCCGACCGCCACGTCCAGCTGGTCCTCACCGCGTCCTGGACGATCTTCGACCGCGAGCCCTACGTGTCGGAGATCCTCGCCCACCTGTCCCGACGGCCCTTGGTTCCCGTGCACGGCGCCGCGGACCTCCGCGCCCTGCGCTCCATCGGAGGCTGGCCGAACATCAAGGTCATCGGCGCCTACCGCGTGGAGGACCTCGTGGAACTCATCGTGCCCGAGCAGCTCACCCGGCTCTCGCTGGACGCACCCCACCCCGTCGAGGGGCTCGCCTGGCTCTCGGCCTTCCCGCGCCTCACCGACGTGGACGTGGGCACGGAGGTGGACGCGGACACCGCCCGGCAGCTCCCGTCCGGCGTACGCCTCAACGCCCGCCCGGCGCAAGGCACTTGACCTATCCTTTGTGCCCATGGAGCCCGTAGTACGCACCCCCTCGGCCCGCACCATGCCCCTCGTACAACGGTTCTTCCGCGCCCCCTCCCGACCCCCCACCACCCCCGACCTGATCGCCGCCCTCACCACCTGGCGCGGCCCCGACGCCCCCGCCGACCCGGACCACGTCCACCGCACCGCCGCCGACTTCATCCAGCTCGCCGCGGAGCGGCACAGCGCGCCCACCGGCGAGCTCCCCGCCGTCGCCGACGTACTGACCCGCACCCTCCTCGCCATCGGCGAACTCGACCTCACCGACGCCGACGCCGTGCGCCTCGGCCCGCAGGACTATGCGCGGCGGCTGCGCGGCGCCGTGCAGGGCGCGGACCGCGGGCTGAGCCCCGACGCCGCCTGGTTCCACGACGAGCTGCTCGTCGCCGTCTGTCTGCACGTGCTGCACCACTTCGTGCGCCGCTCCCCGTACATCCAGCGCCACATGCCCGAGCGCGCCAGCCGCGTCCGTCAGCTCGTCGACCTCAACGACGCCGAGGTGGCGGCCGCCGCCCGACGGAACGAACCATCCCGCGAAGACGCCGAGTTCGAAGTCGCGTACGCGCAAGAAGTCGTACGGCAGCACGGCTGGCTGACCATCGTGGGCGTCGACCTCGCCAACGCTCCCGATCGGTGGCCCCTGGAGGACACCTACCTCAGCCTCCAGGCGGAGGAGAGCAGCGACGGACCCGCCTCCGCCCCCGGCGGGCACCAGCGCACCGTGCTCCTCGCCGACCGCGCCCTGGAAGGGCACGAGCGCGTGCTGCTGCGCGGTGTCGCGGGCTCCGGGAAGACGACGCTCGTGCAGTGGCTGGCCGTGGACACGGCCCGGAACGGCACCCGCGTGCCGTTCGTCCTTCCCGTACGCCGCTTCGCCAGGGAAGGCTTTCCCGCGCCCGATGACTTCCTGCACGCCATCCGCCACCCGTTGGCCGACCGGGCGCCCGAAGGATGGGTCGTACGGACCCTCCTCGCGGGCCGTGCCCTGCTCCTGGTCGACGGGATCGACGAGGCGCCCGAGGAGAGCCGCGGCGCCCTGCGCGACCGGCTCCGCCGGCTCCTGCGCATCTTCTCCGGCACCGCCTGCCTGGTCACCTCGCGGCCCTCCGCCGTCGAGGACGGCTGGCTCTCGCAGGAGCGCCTCGCCGAGGAAGGGTTCACCGAGCTGTCGCTCGCCCCCATGTCCCGCGACCAGGTCACCCACTTCATCCGCGACTGGCACACCGCCGCGATGGGCGACGAGCAGTGCGGGGAGCAGCGGGACCGGGACGCCCTCAAGGAGTACGAGCAGCGCCTGCTGCACTCCGTACGGATCTACCGCGAGCTGCGCCGCCTCGCCACCAACCCGCTGATGTGCGGCCTCATATGCGCTCTCAACCGGGACCGCTCCGGTTCCCTGCCCAAGGGCCGCAAGGAGCTCTACGACGCCGCCCTGGAGATGCTGCTCCAGCGCCGTGACCCCGAAAGGGACGTGCTGTACGCCGATGACGTACGGCTCCAGCAGGGTGCCCGCGAGCTGCTTCTGCGCAAGCTCGCCCACGCCATGCTCGACGAGGGTCTCTCGGAGCTGCCGCGCCCCCGCGTCATCGACGTCCTGAACGGTGCCCTGCCCGCCATTCCCTCGGCCCGTGCCGCGGGCGACGGCGAGAAGATCTTCCGGCATCTGCTGCACCGCACCGGGCTGCTGCGCGAGCAGGCGGGCGTCTCCGTCGACTTCATCCACCGCACGTTCCAGGACTATCTGGCCGCCAAGGAGATCGTGGCCCGCGGCCGCCTCAACACCCTCGTCGATCACGCCCACCAGCCGGAGTGGGAGGAGGTCATCCGCATGTCCGCCGCCCACGCCCGCCCTGACGAGTGCGCCGCCTTCCTGGAACGTCTGCTCGCCGCCGCCCCGGGTCTGCGCAGGCCGCACGTCAACCACCGGCGCCTGATGGCCGCGGCCTGCCTGGAACACGTCAGCGAGCTCGACCCGGCCGTCCAGGAACTCGTCCACCGGCGCACGAAGAACCTGCTGCGGCCCACGACGGAACAGGGTGCCCGCAGCCTCGGCTGGGTCGGACCCATCGTCCTGGAGCAGCTACCGGACCCCGAGCAGGTGCCCGGCGACCAGCAGGCGCTGCTCCTGGCCATCACGGCGACCCGCGTCCAGGAGGACGCCGCGATCGACTACCTGGCCCGGCTGCGCGGCCGCTCCTCCCTCGCCATCCGCACCGAGCTGGCCCGCCCCTGGCGGCACTTCGACACCGAGCGGTACGCGCGCGAGATCATCGCCCACCTCGACCCGGCGGGCCTGTACTTCCCCGTGTCCGACGCGGCGGAGCTGGCCGCCCTGCGCGGTCTCGGCGGGCGGCCCCGGATTCAAGTGGCGGGCGTCATGCGCACCGACGAACTCCTCTCGGGCCTCGTCCCCGAGCGGCTCACCCACCTGTGGATCAACGCGGAGCTGCCCGACCCGGACATGTCGTGGCTGGCCCGCTTCCCCGGCCTGCACGTCCTGCGCGTCAACCCGCGCCTGCCGCGCGTTCGGAACGTACCGGAGGGCGTGACGATCACCGCGTGACCGTCGCACACGAAAAAGTCGTGTACGAAAAAGTCGCATACGGAAAAGAGGCATACGGAAAAGGGGCTGCCCCGGACCGTACGAAACGGTCCGGGGCAGCCCCTTCGAGCGTTCAGCCCTGCGTGGGCGTCACGCGTCCTTGCTCAGGTTCGGGCCCGCGCCGCCACCGGCGGCCGACTCGATCGGCGGCACGTCGGGCAGTGCCGCCTTCTCCTCGCCGCGGAAGGTGAACGTGGCGGTCTCGCCCTCGCCCTCCACGTCGACGACCACGATGTGGCCGGGGCGCAGCTCGCCGAAGAGGATCTTCTCGGAGAGGGTGTCCTCGACCTCGCGCTGGATCGTGCGCCGCAGCGGACGCGCGCCGAGCACCGGGTCGTAGCCCTTCTTCGCGAGCAGCTCCTTCGCGGGCTGGGAGAGCTCGATGCCCATGTCCCGGTCCTTGAGGCGCTCGTCCACCTTGGTGATCATCAGGTCGACGATCTGCAGGATGTCGCCCTGGGTGAGCTGCGGGAAGACGACGACGTCGTCCACGCGGTTCAGGAACTCCGGACGGAAGTGCTGCTTCAGCTCGTCGCTGACCTTGTTCTTCATCCGCTCGTAGTTGGACTTCGTGTCGCCCTGGGCCGCGAAGCCCAGGTTGAAGCCCTTCGAGATGTCACGGGTTCCAAGGTTGGTCGTCATGATGATGACCGTGTTCTTGAAGTCCACGACGCGGCCCTGGGAGTCGGTCAGGCGACCGTCCTCCAGGATCTGCAGGAGCGAGTTGAAGATGTCCGGGTGGGCCTTCTCGACCTCGTCGAAGAGGACGACGGAGAACGGCTTGCGGCGGACCTTCTCGGTCAGCTGGCCGCCCTCTTCGTACCCCACGTAGCCGGGGGGCGAACCGAAGAGACGCGAGACCGTGTGCTTCTCGCTGAACTCCGACATGTCGAGGGAGATCAGCGCGTCCTCGTCGCCGAAGAGGAACTCGGCGAGCGCCTTGGACAGCTCGGTCTTACCGACACCGGACGGACCGGCGAAGATGAACGAGCCACCGGGACGCTTCGGGTCCTTCAGACCCGCTCGCGTACGCCGGATCGCCTTCGAGAGTGCCTTGACGGCGTCCTTCTGGCCGATGACGCGCTTGTGGAGCTCGTCCTCCATGCGCAGCAGGCGGGAGGACTCCTCCTCCGTGAGCTTGAAGACCGGAATACCGGTCGCCGTGGCCAGGACCTCGGCGATCAGCTCGCCGTCGACCTCGGCGACGACGTCCATGTCGCCGGCCTTCCACTCCTTCTCCCGCTTGGCCTTGGCGGCCAGGAGCTGCTTCTCCTTGTCGCGGAGAGAGGCGGCCTTCTCGAAGTCCTGCGAGTCGATCGCGGACTCCTTGTCGCGGCGGACGCCCGCGATCTTCTCGTCGAACTCGCGGAGGTCCGGCGGCGCGGTCATCCGGCGGATGCGCATCCGGGAACCGGCCTCGTCGATCAGGTCGATCGCCTTGTCCGGCAGGAAGCGGTCCGAGATGTACCGGTCGGCCAGCGTGGCGGCCTGCACCAGGGCCTCGTCCGTGATGGAGACGCGGTGGTGCGCCTCGTACCGGTCGCGGAGGCCCTTGAGGATCTCGATGGTGTGCGGCAGCGACGGCTCCGCGACCTGGATGGGCTGGAAGCGGCGCTCGAGGGCCGCGTCCTTCTCCAGGTGCTTGCGGTACTCGTCGAGCGTCGTCGCACCGATGGTCTGCAGCTCACCGCGGGCCAGCATCGGCTTGAGGATGCTCGCGGCGTCGATCGCGCCCTCGGCGGCGCCCGCACCCACCAGGGTGTGGAGCTCGTCGATGAACAGGATGATGTCGCCGCGGGTACGGATCTCCTTGAGGACCTTCTTCAGGCGCTCCTCGAAGTCACCGCGGTAGCGGGATCCTGCGACCAGCGCGCCGAGGTCCAGGGTGTAGAGGTGCTTGTCCTTGAGGGTCTCGGGCACCTCGCCCTTGACGATGGCCTGGGCGAGACCCTCGACGACGGCGGTCTTGCCGACGCCGGGCTCACCGATCAGGACCGGGTTGTTCTTCGTACGACGGGACAGCACCTGCATGACCCGCTCGATCTCCTTCTCGCGCCCGATGACCGGGTCGAGCTTGGACTCACGAGCGGCCTGGGTGAGGTTCCGGCCGAACTGGTCGAGGACCAGGGACGTGGAGGGCGTGCCCTCGGCAGGACCGCCCGCGGTGGCGGTCTCCTTGCCCTGGTAACCGGAGAGCAGCTGGATGACCTGCTGCCGCACCCGGTTGAGATCGGCGCCCAGCTTGACCAGGACCTGGGCGGCGACGCCCTCGCCCTCGCGGATCAGGCCGAGCAGGATGTGCTCCGTGCCGATGTAGTTGTGGCCCAGCTGAAGGGCCTCGCGGAGCGAGAGCTCCAGGACCTTCTTGGCACGGGGGGTGAAGGGAATGTGCCCGGACGGAGCCTGCTGGCCCTGCCCGATGATCTCCTCCACCTGCTGGCGGACCGCCTCGAGCGAAATCCCGAGGCTCTCCAGGGCCTTAGCGGCGACACCCTCGCCCTCGTGGATCAAGCCCAGGAGGATGTGCTCGGTGCCGATGTAGTTGTGGTTGAGCATCCGGGCTTCTTCCTGAGCCAGGACGACAACCCGCCGCGCGCGGTCGGTGAACCTCTCGAACATCGTTAATCGCTCCTCAGAGCGGTCAGGCAGTAAAGGGGTCGGTCCCCTCCCTGTCCTTCCGCAGCTTAGTCCCGCAAGCGGGGACCGCTCATTCCAACTGCCGACACCCGGACCCCAACTCGGAGGATCTCCTGACCCCGAACGCCGACAACTGCTCCAACCCGATGGTGCGAGACGATGTTCCCGCAGGCCAGGCAGTTACCCCCACCAGCACTACGCCGATGGCGAACGTGTGGCGCCCGGAAGCGCGTGTCGCCCCTCCCCACTAGGGATGTCTTACCCGTAAGGACTGACACTCCATGCGGCGCGCCCCGGTTCCCTCAGCTACGGGCGAACAGCCTTGCGTCGCCGAACACGTCCTCACGCCCACTTTCCGGACACGCAGCGCGTCCATTCGGCCACCCTGCGTAACCCGTGCGCCGTTGCGACTGTTGCCCCGGCATGGCCCCCACAGTTCCTCAGCCCCGGGTACCGGTCGAGCAGAGCGACCCGGTGCGGCAGTGGTACGAGAACGAGCTCGGCTGGGCGACCGCCCCCGAGCCAGGTCCCGCGCGGCTCCTGACGGGGCTGCGCTTCGACGTCCTGGAACTTCCCGCGGAGGCCGGTTTCGCGGCGCTGCGCCACCTCGGGCCGAAGGCTCCGGTGGCACTGCGCGGGGAAACGATGCGCCTCCTGGTGAGCGCGGGAAGCGCGGACGAGCTGCCGGGGCTGCTCGACTGGCTGGAGTGGGGACACATCCCCCTCGGCCTCACCGCGGTCGGGGCGGGCGGGCGGATCATCGCGCCGACGCCCCCGGGATGGACCGGCTCGCGGGGGGCCGCCGTCTGGCTGCGACCCCCGGAGCCCGGCTGTGAGGTGGAGCCGACGCTGCCCGCGCTCCCGTCCCTGCCCGGCATGGGGAAGGGAGGGACCACGCAGCACAGCGATCCCGCCGTGGGCTCCGGTCTCGTACGACTGGTGGACACGGCGGCGACGCAATGCCACCGGGTCCGGCTGCGGCGTCGCAGCCGTCAGCCGTTGGCCTTCTCGTAGGCCTCGCGAATGGACGCGGGAACGCGGCCGCGGTCGTTGACCTCGAAACCGTTCTCCTTCGCCCAGGCGCGGATGGCCGCCGTGTCCTGGCCACCGCCCGTCGCGGCGGCGCGCGCCTTGCCGCGACCGCCCGAACCACGGCCACCGGTACGCCGGCCGGCCTTGACGAAGTCCTCAAGGGCGCCACGGAGCTTGTCCGCGTTGGCCGTGGTGAGGTCGATCTCGTAGGACTTGCCGTCCAGCGCAAACGTCACGGTCTCGTCTGCCTCGCCACCGTCGAGGTCATCGACAAGAAGGACCTGAACCTTCTGTGCCACCGGATTTCCTTTCATCGATAACTGTGAGACCGGGCCGCAAGCCGCACGACACGCGCCGTCGATTCACCGGCCCCTGTTATATGCAGTACTGCAGTACGTCGGAAAGCAAACCGCTTTTGCTGGAAAAACACAAACCCCTGGGAGAGACCGGGGACCCCTAGAACCCTGGAAACGTGCGCGTTTCGGACATAGCCCACCCGGGCAGGGGACGATCAGGAATACCGCCTGACGATCACAGATGCAGAAGCATCCGGCTGTTGCCCAAGGTGTTCGGTTTCACTCGTTCGAGGCCGAGGAACTCGGCGACGCCCTCGTCATAGGAACGCAGGAGCTCGCTGTAGACATCTCCGTCGACCGGAGTCTCGCCGATCTCCACGAAGCCGTGCTTCGCGAAGAAGTCGACTTCGAAGGTGAGACAGAAAACCTTGCGGACGCCGAGCCAACCGGCGGTCCGCAGCAACTTGCCCAACAGCTGATGCCCCACTCCGGCACCCCTGACCTCGGGATTCACGGCCAGTGTGCGCACTTCGGCGAGGTCTTCCCACATGACGTGCAGAGCGCCGCAGCCGACCAACTCCGCGTTGTCGTCGCGTTCCGCCACCCAGAACTCCTGGATGTCCTCGTAAAGCGTCACCGTCGCTTTGTCCAGGAGGATGCGCTCGCGGACGTAGGAGTCGAGGAGCCGGCGGACGCCCGGCACATCGGAGGTTCGCGCCCTCCGGACGGAGACTGCTTTTGAGCTGAGTTCGCTGACTTCGTTGCGTTCGGGGACCTCTGCTGGCATGAAGCGGACGCTATCGCTCTGCGCCGCGCTCGACGGAGGCGGGGTTCTCGGGGGGTTGGGTGACTTCGGGGGAGTGGGTGACTTCGGGGCGCTGGACGACTTCGGAGCGTTGCGCGACTTCGGGGCCTTGGACGATACGCATCGCGTCGCTCAGCGCTTCCCGCTGTTCCGCCGACATCATGCCGAAGAAGGCGACGAGTGCGGCGGCGGGGTTGTCGCTCTGCGACCAGGCTTCGTTCATCAGTGCGGCTGCGTAGGCGGCACGAGTGGAGACCGCCTCATATCGATAGGCGCGGCCTTCCGCTTCGCGGCGCACCCAGCCCTTCTGATGGAGATTGTCCAAAACGGTCATCACGGTGGTGTACGCGATGGACCGTTCCTCCTGAAGGTCTTCCAGGACTTCTCGAACGGTCACGGGGCGGTTCCACTTCCACACCCGCGTCATGACTGAGTCTTCGAGTTCTCCCAATGGACGAGGCACAGCAGAACAATAGTGGGAGACGTCACTATTGGCGTGATGCGTGAGGGACGTGGCGTACCCCCATTTTCGACAACTTCTGCAACAAAAAGGGCGTACGACTCGAAACGCGCGTGAGTCGTACGCCGGGGCCCCGGGTGGGGGGCACTGGGAGTGCTGGGAGTGCTGGGGGTGCTGTGGGTGCCGGGGTGCTGCTACCGGTCAGGCGCTGCCGGTCTTCGGCGTCTGCCGGACGGCTTCGGCGCGGGAGATCGCGGCGTCGACGGCCGCGTCTTCCTTGGCCTTGTTGGCGCCGCCCTGGGTCTTCACGATCGTCACGATGAGCCCCGTGAAGAACACGGCCATCACTACGGGGGGCACGAGCGCGGAAACGTAGTCCATGCCCTCCAGAGTAGCTAGCCCGCGACGAGCTGGTGCGGCGGGTCCGCGGGTGTGGCGGGCGCGGAGGGCGCGGTGGGCTCCGCGGGCGCGGTGGGGGCTGCGGGCGTCTCGGGCCGCCGCTTGGGCGGGAACACCTCGGCGGGGGTGGGGACGGGGCGGGGCGGGGTGGTGGCGGGGCGCTCGGAGGATTGCCGGGGGTTGGGCGCGGCACACACGACCTGCCCGGTACTCCCGGTACTCCCGGCACTCCCGGTACTCCCAGTACTCGCAGCGCCCCCGGTGTCCAGGCCTCCGGGGAGGGCCAGGAGGCGGGTGCGGGAGGCCGGGATGGGGAGGGGGATGGGGAGGGGTGTGGCGTTGAGGGCGGCGGGGACGGCCCGGCCCGCGAGACGGGCGCGTACGGCTCGCTCGGCGATGACGCGGCAGCGGTCGAGCAGGGTGGCCGCGGTGGGGTTGCCGCGCAGGGCGCGCAGGGCGGCGAGGTCGTCGGCGGTCGGCTGGTAGCCGCCGCTCAGGACGTCGTCGAGGAGTGCGAGGTAGCCGGTGGCGGTGCCGGGCAGGGCGGCACGGTAGCGGGCGAGGTCGGCCACCAGGAAGGCGCGCAGCCTGGCGCCCTCGCGCACGGCTTCGTCGACCGATTCGGCGAGCCGGAGGCAGTCCTGGACGTCCTCGTCGCGGACGGGGCTGGGGTGCAGGGCGAGGCCCAGGGCACGACGGAGCACACGCAGCTCCTCCGCACTGAAGGCCATGCCGCCCCGGGATCCGTATGGCGTGGGCATGGGCTGACGATACGCGCCAACCGGACAAAATCCTCTTAACGCCACTTCTGGCGGGTCGCCTTGGGCGGGGGGCGCCGTCGGTCCGTTTCTGGGGGCGGGGCCGCGGGGGTATGTACGTACTCGCTATCCCTGCGCCGCGCCCGACATTCCCGGCCGTGGAGGTGTGCTCGGTGCTCCGTGCGCACATACCCCCACGTCCCCTCCGGCGCGCTCGCGGCCGCGGCCCGGTGGGACCGCCGCCGCTGCCCCTACTCCCGCTGGACGTCGCGGGGCAAACGGGCGGGCGGGTGGGGAGCATCCGCCGCGAAGCGGCGGGCTCGGCGCCCCTACCCGCGCAGGACGTCGCAGGGGAAGCAACGCCCGCCCGCCCCCGTAAGTCAGTCCGCGCGGCGGCGGGCCAGGGCGTAGGCCACCGCGCCGATGCCGAGCGCGGCGACCGCCGCGACGGCGAGCCAGGGGAGGATCCCCGCCCCGGCCCCCGCAAGGGGGGACGAGGAGGGCGAAGCCGCGTACGCCGCCGGCGCGGAGCCGACGAGCACCGCCCCCAGCGCCAGAACGCCCACCCACAGTCGTCTCTTGTGCCTCATCCGCCCCAGCCCGCCCCACACCCGCTCAAGTCCCCGTCCTGCGCAGACTCTTGCAGAAGCGGACGCGGAGTGCACACAGGCCGGTCGCGAATCGGCGGCAATCAGTCAGCTCCGGGCAACGTTCCGCTCGTAGACGAGCCGAAGCCCGATCAGCGTCAGCCACGGTTCGTGCTCGTCGATGACCGACGCCTCGCCGAGGACCATCGGCGCGAGACCGCCCGTCGCGATGACCGTGACGTCGTCGGGGTCCCCGCCCGCGCCCGCCAGTTCGCGGGCCATCCGGTTCACGACCCCGTCGACCTGCCCGGCGAAGCCGTACAGGATGCCCGCCTGCATGGCCTCCACCGTGTTCTTGCCGATGACGCTGCGCGGCCGGGCCAGTTCGATCTTCCGGAGCTGAGCTCCTCGTACACCGAGAGCCTCCACGGAGATCTCGATGCCGGGGGCGATGACCCCGCCCGCGTACTCCCCGCGCGCGGACACCGCGTCGAAGGTCGTGGCGGTGCCGAAGTCGACGACGATCGCCGGGCCCCCGTAGAGCTCGACCGCCGCCACCGCGTTGATGATGCGGTCGGCGCCGACCTCCTTGGGGTTGTCCATGAGGATCGGGACGCCGGTCTTGATGCCGGGCTCGACGAGGACGGCGGGGACGTCCCCGTAGTAGCGCCGGGTGACCTCGCGCAGCTCGTGCAGGACCGAGGGGACGGTCGAGCAGATGGCGATGCCGTCGATGCCGTCGCCGAGCTCGTCGCCGAGCAGCGGGTGCATGCCCATCAGGCCGTGCAGGAGCACGGCGAGCTCGTCGGCGGTGCGGCGCGCGTCCGTGGAGATGCGCCAGTGCTCGACGATGTCCTCGCCGTCGAAGAGGCCGAGGACGGTGTGGGTGTTGCCTACGTCGATGGTCAGCAGCATCAGTCGCGCACCGCTTCTCGCAGGTCGAGTCCGATGTCGAGGATCGGGGACGAGTGGGTGAGGGCGCCCACCGCGAGGTAGTCGACGCCCGTCTCGGCGTACGCCCTGGCGTTCCCCAGGGTGAGGCGGCCCGAGGACTCCAGGAACGCGCGGCCGTCGACGAGGGCGACGGCCTCCGCCGTCTCGCCGGGCGTGAAGTTGTCCAGGAGGATCAGGTCGGCGCCCGCGTCGACGACCTCGCGCAGCTGGTGGAGCGTGTCGACCTCGACCTCGACGGCCAGGCCCGGGAACTGCTCGCGCACGGCCTTGAAGGCCTGTGCGACGCCGCCCGCCGCCACCACGTGGTTGTCCTTGACCAGTGCCGCGTCGGCGAGCGACATGCGGTGGTTGACGCCGCCTCCCATGCGCACCGCGTACTTCTCCAGCGCGCGGTAGCCCGGCGTCGTCTTGCGGGTGTCGCGGACCTTCGCCTTCGTGCCGTCCAGAACGTCCGCCCACGCGCGCGTGGCGGTCGCGATGCCGGAGAGGCGGCACAGGATGTTCAGCGCGCTGCGCTCGGCGGTGAGCAGGTCGCGGGTGCGGGTCGTGACGCTCAGGAGGACGTCACCGGCCGCGACGCGGTCGCCGTCCTCGACGTGCCGCTCGACCTCGAACTCCTCCTCGCACACCACGGAGATGATGGCTTCGGCGACGCGGAGACCCGCGACGGTGCCCGCCTCGCGCGCCGCGAAGTCGGCGGTGGCGACGGCGTCCTCGGGGATGGTGGCGGCCGTGGTGACGTCCACTCCGCCTGCCAGGTCCTCCTCGATGGCCATGTGCGCGATGTCCTCGATCTGCACGGGATCGAGTCCTGCCTCGGCCAGGAGCTGTACGAGCGCGGGGTCGAGGCCGCACTCCATCGGGTCGTAGGAGTCGTCCCCGCCGCAGCCGCAGGCGTCGCCGCAGCCACCGCCTGCGGCTGAGGGGTCGGCGAGGGGGAGGTCGTCGGGGGTGCTCACGGTCACTGCTCCTGGGGACTGGGACGGGTCGGAGGGAAGTCGTGGGTCTCGGTGGTGTGCGCCGCCAGGGTCCTGTCCGGATTGAGGCGTACGACGATGTGGCGCCGCCAGGCCGCGTCGTCGCGGTCCGCGTGGTCCTCGCGCCAGTGGCAGCCGCGGGTCTCCTCGCGGCGCTGGGCGGCGGCCACCAGGACGCGGGCGACGCACAGGAGGTTGGTGGTCTCCCAGGAGTCGACGCCGGGCTCGGCCGTCTTGCCGTGTTCGGCGAGCGCGCCGGCGGCCTCGGCGTGGATGCGGGCCAGCCGCGCGGCGGCCTCGGTGAGGGACGAGGCGGAGCGGAGGACTCCGGCGCCTTCGGTCATGACGCGCTGGATGGCGAAACGGGCCTCGGCCGGGAGGAGGGGATGCGTCGGGGTCTCCGAGGGGGTGACGGGGGCAGGCACGCGCGCGTGGAGGGTGTTTTCCGCGTGGCGGGCCACGATGTCGTCGGCGATGCGCTCGGCGTAGACCAGGCCTTCGAGCAGGGAGTTGGAGGCGAGGCGGTTGGCGCCGTGCACGCCGGTGCAGGCGACCTCCCCGCAGGCGTAGAGCCCCGGGACGGTGGTGCGGCCGTGCGGGTCGGTGCGGACGCCCCCGGAGGCGTAGTGCGCGGCGGGGGCGATGGGGATGGGCTCGGTGACCGGGTCGATGCCGTGCGCCCGGCAGGCGGCGAGGATCGTCGGGAAGCGGTTCTCCCACATGTCGGCGCCGAAGTGCCGGGCGTCCAGGAACATGTGGTCGGCGCCCTTCTCCTGCATGCGGCGCGTGATGCCCTTGGCGACGATGTCGCGGGGCGCCAGCTCGGCCAGCTCGTGCTGTCCGACCATGAAGCGCACGCCGTCGGCGTCCACGAGGTGCGCGCCCTCGCCCCGGACGGCCTCGGAGACCAGCGGCTGCTGGCCCTCGGCGTCGGTGCCGAGGAAGAGCACCGTCGGGTGGAACTGCACGAATTCGAGATCGGAGACCTCGGCGCCCGCGCGCAGGGCGAGCGCGACGCCGTCGCCCGTGGAGACGGACGGGTTCGTGGTCGCGGAGAAGACCTGGCCCATGCCGCCGGTGGCGAGGACCACCGCGGGGGCGTGGACGGCGCCCACGCCGTCGTGCTGGCCCTCCCCCATGACGTGCAGGGAGACACCGGCGGTGTGGCCGTCGGCGTCGGTGAGGAGGTCGAGGACCAGCGCGTTCTCGACCGTCGGGATGCCGCGGGCGCGGACCGCCTCGACGAGGGCGCGGGAGATCTCCGCGCCGGTCGCGTCGCCGCCCGCGTGCGCGATGCGGCGCCGGTGGTGGCCGCCCTCGCGGGCCAGCTCGATGGCGCCTGCGGAGTCCTTGTCGAAGTGGGCGCCGGTCTCGATGAGGCGGCGTACGGCACCGGGGCCCTCGGTGACGAGGGTGCGCACGGCCTCCTCGTCACAGAGCCCCACGCCCGCCACGAGCGTGTCGTCCAGGTGCTGTTCGGGGGTGTCGCCCTCGCCGAGGGCCGCGGCGACGCCGCCCTGCGCCCAGCGGGTGGAGCCCGCGTCCAGGCGGGCCTTGGTCACCACGACCGTGCTGAGTCCCGCGGCCGCGCAGCGCAGGGCGGAGGTCAGTCCGGCCACTCCGGAGCCGACGACGACGATGTCGGCGTCGAGGGACCAGCCGGGGGCGGGCGCATGCAGCCGTATGCCGGTGGCACTCATGCGGGGGCTCCGAACGTCAGCGGGATGTTGTCGATGAGGCGCGTCGAGCCGACCCGGGCGGCCACGGCGAGGACGGCCTCGCCGCGGTGGCCGGGGCCGACCTCGGTGAAGTCGGCGGGGTCCACCAACGTCACGTAGTCCAGCTCCAGCGGGGGGACCAGGCGGGCGGCGTCGTCGAGGACGAGGCGGGCCGCGGCGACGACGGCGGCGGGTCCACCGGTCGCGGAGGGCTCCGCGGACTCCGCCACGGCGTGTGCGTCGGCCGCCGCGCGGGACTCGCCGATCTCGCTCAGGGCGACGGCACGCGCGCGTGAGGCGGGGGCACTGGCGGCCCGTGCGCGCAGCGCCTCCTGGGCGGCGTGCCGGTCGCGGCCCGCGAAGAGGGCCTGGGAGAGGGCGAGGGCGGTGCGCCGCTCTGCCGGGGCGAGATAGCGGTTGCGGCTGGAGAGGGCCAGGCCGTCGTCCTCGCGGACGGTGGGGACGCCGACGATCTCCACGGGGAAGTTGAGGTCGCGGACCATGCGGCGGATCAGGGCGAGCTGCTGGGCGTCCTTCTGCCCGAAGAGGGCCACGTCCGGCGCGGTGAGGTGCAGCAGCTTGGCGACGACGGTGAGCATGCCGTCGAAGTGCCCGGGGCGGGTGGCGCCTTCGAAGACGGTGCCCATGGGGCCCGCGCCGACGCGGACCTGCGGTTCGCCGCCCGGGTAGACCTCGTCCACGGCAGGGGCGAACACGACGTCCGCACCGGCCTCTTCGGCGATCTTGATGTCGGCTTCGAGGGTGCGCGGGTAGCGGTCGAGGTCCTCGCCCGCGCCGAACTGGAGCGGGTTCACGAAGACCGTGACGACGACCTCGCCCTCGGGTCCTGCGACGCGGCGGGCGGCGCGGACGAGGGAGGCGTGTCCGTCGTGCAGGGCGCCCATGGTCATGACGACGGCGCGGCGGCCCGCACGCGCGCGCGTGCGGAGCGACTCGGCGGTGTGCAGGAGCGTGGTGCTCGTGCTCATCGGACTCCCCCTTCGGCTCCGCCGGTGCCGGGGGTGCCGTTGGCTCCGTTGGCGAGCACGCCGAGGAGGTCCTCGGCGAGTTCGGGCTTGAGCAGGCCGTGGGCGAGGGCGCGGTCGGCGGTGGCGCGGGCCATCGCGAGGTAGCCCGCGACGGTCTGCGGGGCGTGCTTGCGCAACTCGGCGACGTGCGCGGCGACGGTGCCCGCGTCCCCGCGCGCCACGGGGCCCGTGAGCGCCGCGTCGCCCGAGCGGAGCGCGTTGTCCAGGGCGGCGCCGAGCAGCGGGCCGAGCATGCGGTCGGGGGCCGAGACGCCCGCGTCGCGCAGCAGGTCCATGGACTCGGCGACCAGCGTGACCAGGTGGTTCGCGCCCAGGGCGAGGGCCGCGTGGTACAGCGGGCGGTTCTCTTCGGCGATCCACTCGGGCTCGCCGCCCATCTCGATGACCAGGGCCTCGGCGGCGAGCCGCAGCTCCTCGGGGGCGGTCACTCCGAAGGAGCAGCCCGCGAGGCGCTGCACGTCGACGGCGGTGCCGGTGAAGGTCATGGCGGGGTGCAGCGCGAGCGGCAGGGCTCCGGCGCGCAGGGCGGGTTCGAGGACCTGCGTGCCGTACCGCCCGGAGGTGTGGACGAGGAGTTGGCCGGGGCGCACGGCGCCGGTCTCGGCGAGGCCCTCGACGAGGCCGGGAAGCGCGTCGTCGGGGACTGTCAGGAGGACCAGGTCGGCGCGTTCGAGCACCTCGGCGGGCGGGACGAGGGGGACGTCGGGGAGCAGGGCGGCGGCCCGTCGCACCGACGTGTCGGACACGCCGGACGCGGCCACCGGACGGTGCCCCGCGAGCTGCAACGACGCGGCGAGCGCGGGTCCCACCCGGCCCGCTCCCACGACTCCCACGGTGAGCCTCGCGGGGCGGTCCCGCGGGTCTGGCTGATGCGATGCGTTCACGCGGCGGCGCCTTCCGTTCCAGTCCGCTCGGGGTACCGGACGATTTCTCGTCATGTTAACGCGATCGGTTGGCGCCGCGTCTTCCGCTGTCCACAGCCTGTGGTTATTCATATGACCGGTGCGCGATGAACGGGTCATGCTCGGAGGATGCCCTCTGAAAGCGCGGTAGAAGAGCAACCGGAGCCGCGGAATGACGCGGACGAGATCCAGGCGGCCCGCCGCCGCGCCGCCGCCGTGGGCGCCGTCCGGACCCTGCACCGTTCCGTCCTGAACATCCCCCTCACCGAGCGCCTGTCGGCACTGGCCGCCGCGGCTCCCGAGGTGGTCGGCGCGGAGGACCCCACCGACATCTACGGCAACGCCGTCGTGGCCTCCCTGGAGGGCGAGGTCGCACGGCTGCTCGGCAAGGAGGACGCCGCGTTCTTCCCGACCGGCACGATGGCGCAGCAGGTCGCGCTGCGCTGCTGGGCGGGCCGTACGGGGAACGCGACCGTGGCGCTGCATCCGAAGGCGCATCCCGAAGTGCATGAAGGGTCCGCGTTCTCCGTGGTCAGCGGATTGCGGACGGTGCATCCGACGGGTGAGCCGCGGCTGCCGACGGCGGACGAAGTACGGGACTTCGAGGAGCCCTTCGGGACGCTGATGCTCGAACTGCCGCTCCGGGACGCCGGTTTCGTCCTGCCGGAGTGGGAGGAGCTGGAAGAGGTCGTGTCGGCGGCGCGCGAGAGGGACGCGGTCGTGCACTTCGACGGCGCCCGGCTCTGGGAGTGCACACCGCACTTCGGACGCGGTCTCGCGGAGATCGCCGGTCTCGCCGACTCCGTGTACGTGTCGTTCTACAAGTCCCTGGAAGGGCTGAGCGGCGCCGCGCTGGCCGGTCCGCGCACCCTCGTCGAGGAGGCGAGGGTGTGGCGCCACCGCTACGGAGGGCAGCTGTTCCAGCAGTTCCCCGTCGCGGTCTCGGCGCTCCTGGGCCTGAAGCACACGCTGCCCCGGCTGCCGGAGTACGTCGCCCACGCGCGCGTGGTCGCCGACGCCCTGCACGAGGGGTTCGCGGCCGCGGGGGTGCCCTGGTCGCGCGTACACCCGGAGCGCCCGCACACCCACCAGTTCCAGGTGTGGCTGCCGTACGCCCCCGACGTACTGGACGAGGCGTGCCTCGGGCAGGCCGAGGAGACCGGCACGCTGCTGTTCGGGCGCTGGTTCCCGGACGGGCCGCCCGGCCTGTCGGTCACGGAGGTCACCGTGACCGAGGAAGGCCTCAAGTGGACGGCCCATGACGTCAGGGAAGCGGTCGCGGAGTTCGTACGACGGATCCCCGCGTGAGGCGGGCCAGGGCGGCGCGGACCCTGCCGCGCGCGGGGCGTTCCGCGAGGACCGCGCGGAAGCGGCCGTAGTCGCGGACTTCGCGGACCGCCTGCCAGTCGTGCTGTCCGGGCGCGGGCGGCGTCGGTCCGCCGTGCTGCGCGGCGCGGTAGGAGTCGAGGAGGAACTGCTGGGTGACGCTCATGACGGATACCTCTCGGTATAAATAGTACTTAACGGACATCGATGGGCCGGTTCGTGCCTCGGCTCGGTCGTCGACCGTGACGGGTGAGGCGGGGTGGGGTGATGTGGGGCGGGGGATGTCGGCCACGGCGGCGCTGCCGTGCCTCCCGATGACCACAAGCCTGCGCCCGCCGCACCGTCCGCGTCGCGCCGATTGACGGCGCTCGTCAATCGGCGGCCGCGCTGTCAGTGGCGAGGTGCACCATGGGGCCATGAGCGTGAGCATCGACATCAGCGGGCTGGCCAAGGAGCGGATCCACGTCGTGCCCTCGCCCCTGTCCGAACTCGGCATGTCGCTGCACGCCCTGTCGGAGCCGGGCCACCACCCGGGGCTGCAGGGCTGGGTGACGGCCGTGTCCACGCGCCTGGACCCCTGCCTCGCGGACCGCCTCTGCGAGGCCGACTTCCTGTGGCGCACGACGTTCTCGGACGTGTTCGCGCCCTTCGCGGGACTTCCCGGGCAGAACGCGCTGCCGGGGGCCACGCTCGCCGAGGAGCTCGACCAGCTGGACAAGCTGACCGACGAACAGTTCGTGGACGCGGCCCTGGAGTTCACCTGCCAGTCGACGTACGCGGAGCCGGACCGCAAGCTCCTGTCCGACCCCGCCGTGCAGCGGCGCGCACTGGACCTGGCCGCCGCGCGCGGCCCGCACCAGGTGCGCTTCACCAAGCGGCTGCTCGAGGACCCGCCGGTCGTCCGGGCGTGGTTCCGCACGCTCATGGAGGACTGCGACGAGGCCTTCTTCGCGGACACCTGGGCCCGCGTGCACCACCAACTGGCCGCGGACGCCCGGCACAAGACCGAGCTGCTGCGGCGCAAGGGGCTCGCGGAGGCCCTGAAGGCCATCTCCGGAGCGGTGTCCCTGGACGAGAGTGGTCAGGTCATCACCGTGGACAAGATGAGCGACGGCCGGACCACCGCCGGCTCCGGAGGCCTGACGATCGTCCCGACCAGCCTCGGCTGGCCGCACCTGTGGGTGCTGCACCGGAGGGGCTGGCAGGCGTCGATCACATACCCGATCAGCTCCCCCGGGCTCACCGCCCCGCCCACCGTGGAGCAGCTGACCCGCCGCATGTCCGCGCTCGCCCACCCGGTGCGGATGCGCCTGTGCCGCCACCTCGCACGCGGGGCGTACACCACGAGCGAGCTGGCCGACGCGCACGGCATGACGGCGCCGGAGATATCCCGGCACCTCGGCGTCCTGAAGAAGGCGGATCTGATCACCACGCGCCGTCGGGGGCGCTATGTCCAGCACCAGCTGGACATCAGCGTCGTGTCCCGCCTGGGCAGCGACTTCATCGAGGGCGTACTGCGCTAGCCCCCCCCGGCGAGCCGTATGCCCTAGGAGTTGCCTCCGGCCCGCACGAGTCCCGTCTCGTACGCGAGGACCACCACCTGCACCCGGTCCCGCAGGTCCAGCTTGGTCAGGATGCGTCCGACGTGCGTCTTCACGGTCGCCTCCGACAGGACGAGCCGGGCGGCGATCTCGCCGTTCGACAGACCCTGGGCGACCAGGATCATGACCTCGCGCTCGCGGTCGGTGAGGCGCTCCAGGTGCTTGTGCTGCGGCTGTCCCCCGGCGTTCGGCAGCATCGGCGCGAAGCGGTCGAGGAGCCGTCGCGTGGTCGACGGCGCGACCACCGCGTCGCCGCTGTGCACGGAGCGGATCGCGGCGAGCAGCTCCCCCGGGGGCACGTCCTTGAGCATGAAGCCGGACGCCCCGGCCTTCAGCCCCGAGAAGGCGTACTCGTCGAGGTCGAACGTGGTCAGGATCAGCACCTTCGGCGGGTTCGCGTCCTGGCAGATGCGCCGGGTCGTCTCCACGCCGTCCAGCTTCGGCATGCGGACGTCCATCAGCACCACGTCGACCTCGGTCCCGCGCAGCACCTCCAGGGCCTCCACGCCGTCGCCCGCCTCCGCGACCACGTCCATGTCCGGCTGGGCGGCGAGCACCATCCGGAACCCGGTGCGCAGCAGCACCTGGTCGTCGACGAGCATCACGCGGATCGACATCAAGGGGTCCTTCCAAAGGGCTGAGGGCTGTCGGCTCACATAAGACTGTCAGGTGGTGTGATCAGTGTGCGGGCTTGAGCGGCAGCAGCGCACTGATCCGGAAGCCGCCGCCGGGACGCGGCCCCGCGTCGAGCGTGCCGCCGACCATGCCGACCCGCTCGCGCATGCCGATCAGGCCGTGCCCGCTGCCGTCGGCCCCGCCGTCCTCGTACAGCTCGTGCGGTGCGCCCTTGCCGTCGTCCTCGACCAGCAACCCCAGGCCGTCGTCGAAGTACACCAGGCGCACGCTCGCCCCGGCGTTCTCGCCGCCGTGCTTGCGGGTGTTGGTGAGGGCCTCCTGCACGATGCGGTACGCGGTGAGCTCCACGCCGCTGGGCAGGGGGCGCGGGGTGCCCTCGACCTTGTAGTCGACGGGCAGGCCTGCGGTGCGGACCTGCTCGATGAGTTCGTCGAGCTGCTCGACGTCGGGCTGCGGAACGTACTCGCCGCTCTCCTCGGGCTCCCCGGTGCGCAGCACACCGAGCAGCCTGCGCATCTCGGCGAGGGCCTGGCGGCCGGTGCCCGAGATGGTCTCCAGGGCCTTCCTGGCCTGGTCGGGCGCGGCGTCGAGGACGTACGCGGCGCCGTCGGCCTGGACCACCATCACCGAGACGTTGTGGGCCACGACGTCGTGCAGCTCGCGGGCGATCCGGGCCCGCTCGGCCGCCACCGCCACCTTCGACTGCGCCTCGCGCTCCCGCTCCAGGCGGTCGGCGCGCTCCTCCAGCTGCGCGAAGTAGGCGCGGCGGGTGCGGATGGAGTCGCCGAGGACCCAGGCGAGCACGAAGGGCACGATCTGGAACATCGTGAAGAAGACGAGCCCGAAGGTGCTGGTGTTCTCCGTGGGCCAGCGCATCATCGCCAGCGGGGCCGCGCACAGGCCGCCGATCAGCGCGAAGCGCGAGGCCCAGCGCGTTCCGTCGGCCGCCGCGGTGTAGACGATCACCAGCATCGCGAAGTTCGAGGGCATCGTCTCCACGTCGAAGACGAGCTGCAGGAAACCGATGACCGCGGCGAGCACCAGCATCTTCTCGGTGGCGCGTCGGCGCAGCGTCACCACCAGGGAGAGCCCGATGGCGACGGGGATCGAGAGCATCCGCGGCTCGCGTCCGCCCCCCTCGGCCATGGCCACCAGACCGATCCCGGAGATCCCGAGGAGGACGAAGGCCCAGAAGCCGTCGACCCAGGTCGGGTGTCTGCGGAGGAAGTCATAGAGGCGCTGCACGTAACCCAGCGTAGGCAGGCCATCGGCGCCCCCGGGTCAACCGGAGGTCCGATCCGTAGCAAGTACATGTACTCCCCAAGGTGGAGGCCCGCTTAGCCTGCGGGCTGTGACGAACGACAAGGAAGTGCTACGGACGACCGCCCCGCGCGGCTGGCGCGAGGCCACGGAGGCCGCCCTGTACGGCCCTCAGGGCTTCTATCGCCGACCCGATGGACCCGCCGCCCACTTCCGCACTTCCGTGCACGCCTCGCCCCTCTACGCGGGCGCCGTGGCGCGTCTCCTGGCCCGCCTGGACGCGGAGCTCGGTCACCCGTACGAGGTGGCCTTCGTGGACATGGGGGCGGGCCGCGGCGAACTCACCGCGGCCGTACTCGCCGCGCTCCCCTCCGATGTGGCGGCACGCGTGCGTGCGTACGCGGTGGAGCTCGCGGAGCGCCCGGCGGACCTCGACCCGCGCGTCGAGTGGCGGAGCACTCCGCCGGCCGGCGTCACGGGCCTGCTGTTCGCCAACGAGTGGCTGGACAACGTCCCGGTGGACGTCGTCGAGGTCGACGAAGACGGAGTGCCGCGCCGCGTGCTCGTGGACGGCGACGGCACCGAGGCTCCGGGCGACCCCGTGGACGGGCCGGACGCGCAGTGGCTGGCGCACTGGTGGCCACTGGCCCCCGAGCCCGGCCTGCGCGCGGAGATCGGGCGTCCCCGGGACGGGGCGTGGGCGGCCGCCACGGCGACCCTGACGCGCGGCCTCGCGGTCGCCGTCGACTACGCACACACCCGGGGCGCCCGCCCGCCCTTCGGGACGCTGACGGGCTTCAGAGAGGGCCGCGAGACGGCGCCCGTGCCCGACGGCAGCTGCGACATCACGGCGCATGTGGCGCTGGACGCCTGCGCGGCGGACGGATCCGCGCTGCTCACCCAGCGGGCCGCGCTCGGCGCGCTGGGCGTGAGCGGCGGCCGACCGCCGCTCACGCTCGCCTCCACCGACCCGGCGGCGTACGTACGCGCCCTCACACGCGCGGGAGAGGCCGCGGAGCTCACCGCGCCCGGCGGCCTCGGCGACTTCGGGTGGCTGCTGCAGCCGGTCGGCGTCGCCCTGGGGGCGCTACTGGCCGATGACCCTCTACTTGTCGATGTCGCCGACCACGAAGAACAGTGACCCCAGGATCGCCACCATGTCCGCGACCAGCTGCCCCGGAAGGAGCTCGGTGAGCGCCTGGATGTTGTTGTACGACGCCGAGCGCAGCTTGAGGCGGTACGGGGTCTTCTCGCCCTTGCTGACGAGGTAGTAGCCGTTGATGCCGAGAGGGTTCTCGGTCCACGCGTACGTGTGGCCCTCCGGGGCCTTCAGGACCTTCGGCAGCCGCTGGTTGACCGGCCCCTGCGGGAGCCCGGCGATCCGGTCCAGGCAGGCGTCGGCGAGGTCCAGGGCGTTGTGGGTCTGTTCCAGGAGGCACTCGAAGCGCGCCAGGCAGTCGCCCTCCTGGCGCGTGACGACCTTCAGCGTGTCCTGGAGTTCGCCGTAAGCCAGGTAAGGCTCGTCACGGCGCAGGTCGAGGTCGACCCCGGAGGCGCGCGCGATGGGACCACTCACTCCGTAGGCATGCACCGCCTCCGGGCTGAGGACACCGACGCCGCGCGTACGGCCCCGGAAGATCTCGTTGCCGAGCACCAGACGGTCGTACACGTCCATGCGCGACCGCACCGACGCGACCGCCTCCCGCGCGCGGGTGGTCCATCCGGCGGGCAGGTCCTCCTTGAGGCCGCCCACGCGGTTGAACATGTAGTGCATGCGGCCGCCGGAGATCTCCTCCATCACGTTCTGGAGCTCCTCGCGCTCGCGGAACGCGTGGAACACCGGGGTGATCCCGCCCAGTTCGAGCGGGTAGGACCCGAGGAACATCAGGTGGTTCAGGGTGCGGTTCAGCTCGGCGAGGAGCGTGCGCAGCCAGACGGCGCGCTCCGGGACCTCCATGCCGAGCATCCGCTCCACGGCCATGACGACGCCCAGCTCGTTCGAGAACGCCGACAGCCAGTCGTGGCGGTTGGCCAGCATCACGATCTGCCGGTAGTCCCGCGCCTCGAAGAGCTTCTCCGCACCGCGGTGCATGTAGCCGATGACCGGCTCCGCGTGCTGGATGCGCTCGCCGTCGAGGACCAGGCGGAGGCGGAGCACACCGTGCGTGGACGGGTGCTGAGGGCCGATGTTGAGCACCATGTCGGTGCTCTCGGCCGCTCCGCCGATGCCGAGCGTGGTCTCCGTGGTGGTCTCCGTCGTGGGACTCATGGCCACAGTCTCTCGCACGCGCCGCCGTGTCAGCGGCCCTACGTACGCTTGGGGCATGGACACGGGGACAGCGGGGCCGGCAGGGCCGGCGCGGGAGCGGGCCGAGCCGGTGTGGTCCGGACTGCCGCGGGGGCTGCTGAGGCTGCGGCGGCTTCTGCTGGTGGTCTGGCTCGTGCCGGTCGCGGTGGCCGTCGGGATCCCGCTCGGCCTGTTCGCGGGGCCCGCCTGGGCCGCGTTCGCGCTGGTGCCGCTCGCCGTCGTCGCCTGGGGATGGCGGGTGCTCGGCCGCAACTGGCGCTCGTGGCGGTACGCGGAGCGGGCCGACGACCTGCTCATCAGCCGGGGCGTGCTCTGGCGCAAGGAGACGGTCGTGCCGTACGGCCGGATGCAGCTCGTCGAGGTGACCTCGGGACCCGTCGAGCGCCGCTTCGGACTCGCGAGCGTCCAGCTGCGCACCGCGGCGGCGGCCACCGACGCACGCATCCCGGGGCTGCTCCCCGAGGAGGCGGAGCGGTTGCGCGACCGGCTGACGGAGCTCGGCGAGGCCCGATCGGCGGGGCTGTGAAGGGCGTACGGGAAGCGGCGGACGCAACCCGTCCCGGGGCCGACGGCGCGGTGCCGGAGCGGCGCCTGCACCCCTTCACGCCGCTGCGCCGCGCGTGGGCGCCCTTCGCGGTCCTGGTGGGCTGGGCGGTCCACGACCCGAACGGCACGCAGCAGCGCCTCTCCGCGCTGACCGCCACCACCCTGCTCCTCGGCAGCGTGGCCGTGGTGGTCGGCGGCGCGCTGTACGGCTTCCTGAGCTGGTGGTTCACGCACTTCTGCGTCACCGACACGGAGTTGCGCATCCGCACCGGGCTGTTCTTCCGGCGCACCGCCCACATCCGCCTCGACCGGCTCCAGGCCGTCGACGTGACACGTCCGCTGCTGGCCCGCATCGCGGGGGTCGCCAAGCTCAAACTGGATGTCGTCGGGGCGGAGAAGAAGGACGAGCTGGCCTACCTCGGTGAGCGCGAAGCGGCCGAGCTGCGGGCCGAACTCCTCGCGCGGGCGGCGGGTTTCGCCCCCGAGGAGGCGCGCGGGGTCGGCGAGGCGCCGGTGCGGGGCCTGCTGCACGTCCAGCCGCGCGTGCTCGCCCTCTCCCTGCTGCTCACCGGCGCACCCTGGGGGATGCTGCTCGCCGCGACCGTGGTGCCCGCCTTCATCTGGTTCGGCACCCACAGCCTGTGGACGGCCCTCGGGGCCGCCGTCCCCATGCTGGGCGGCGCGTTCGCGAGCAGCGGCGGCCGGTTCATCAAGGAGTACGACTGGACGGTGGGCGAGTCCCCCGACGGCATCCGCATCGACCACGGGCTGCTCGACAAGGCACATGAGACGGTGCCGCCGGGCCGGGTGCAGACGGTGCATGTGGTGCAGCCGTTGCTGTGGCGGCGGCGCGGCTGGGTGCGGGTCGAGCTGGACGTGGCGGGCTCGGCCAACAGCGTGCTGGTGCCGGTCGCGCCGCGCGAGCTCGCCGAGGAGGTGATCGGGCGGGTCCTGCCGGGGGTGCGGGTGCCGGATGCGGCGGACCTCGTGCGGCCGCCCGCGCGTGCGGCGTGGTGCGTGCCGCTCTGGTGGAAGGGGTACGGGCTCGCGATCACCGATGAGGTCTTCGCGGCCCGCCACGGCCTGCTCAGACGCCGTCTGTCCCTCGTCCCGCACGCGAAGGTCCAGAGCGTACGGCTCTCCCAGGGCCCCTGGGAGCGGTTCAAGGGCGTGGCGGACGTACGGGTGGACACGGGCGCCGACAAGACGGTGGCGGCCCGCCTACGCCCCGCGGACGAGGCGGCGACACTCCTCCGCGCCCAGGCGGACCGCTCCCGAACGGGTCGCAGGGAGGCCCTCCCGGACCGCTGGATGGCCTGACCCCTGCGGGCCCCGCCCTCGGGGGAGCGTTACGCCCGGAGGGCCGTACGCAGTTCCCCCACGTCGATCTGTTCCGTCTCGTCGTGGGCCGTCAGGTCGATGACCTGGCCGACTCCGCGCGCCGCGTCCCCCTCGGGCGCGTCCTTGAACTCGCCCTCGGTCTCCGCCTTGTGGACCGCGAGGGCCTCCTCGCCCACCACGTCGGCGAGGTCCTCGTTCTGCACGGACTCCAGCGCGGCCGGAGCCACGTTCTTCGTACCGAAGAAGTCGAACCCGCCCTGGGGAGCCTGACGTCGCGACTGCGCGGGCGGCGCGACGGCGACCGCGCGCTCGTGCCCGGCGTATCCATCGGCCGCCCCGGGCTTCCCCCGCGACTCGTCCTCCGTTTCCGGTGGTGCGGGCGGAGTCATGCGGTCGAGCGCCGCGTTGGCCCGCAGGAACAGCGAGGGCGTGGGAGACGCCCCCGGCCTGGCAGAGGTCTGCGCACGCGCCGCGGGCGTCTCCGTACGCGAGGGAGTCTCCGTGGGCGAAGGAGTCTCCGTGGGCGAGGAGGCCTCCGTACGCGGCGCGGGCGTGGACGGCACGCGCCCCGGCGCACCCGCGCGCACCGCGGGCACCAGGTCCTCGGCACCGGAACCGGACGCCGCACCCGAAGCGGGCAGCGCGGGCGGCCCCGAGGACGTCGCCTCGATGGCGAGCAGCCGCCGCCCCTCCAGGGCGCTGGCCCGCTCCGTCTCCGCGGTCGCGTACCGCCGCAGGAGCGCGGCGTGTTCGTTGCGCAGGGCCGCGAGCTCCGCACGCTTGGCGCGCAGCTTCGTCTCGAGCCTGCCCCGCAGCTCGCGGGACTCCTCCAGGTCGGACTCGGCCTCGGCTATCCGTTCCTCGTAGCGCCACTCATCACTTGCGCGGGCGCGGGTGAGCTCGGCGACGCGCTTGCCCGCCGTCTGGTCCCAGCGGCGCATGACGACCGACCCGATGACGGCAGCGGCGGCCGCGGCCGCGACGAGCCCGCGGAGCACGACCGGTTCCGCGAACATCCAGGCGCCGCCGGCGCTGAGAATCGAAACGCCTGCGACCGTCGAAGGAGGAAGCAGCCTGTGCAGGGGTGGGGAATGGCGGTGGCGTCCACGTGGCATGGCCAGAAACTTACCGCGCGTAGGCGAAGTCTGGTGCCCCGACCGGGAAAAAGCAGGCACCACGTCCGTAACTCGCCGCAACTCTCCACCCCTCTTACAACTTGTTTCAGCGCTCAACTTCCGCTGTGACTACAGAACTTCTCGGCGCTTTTCTTGATCATCTTCAGATGAGGCCCTTCGACTTCAGATACTCCTCGGCGACATCCGCTTCCTTCTGGCGCTCCTCGTCGACCTTCCGGTTTAGTTCGATGAGGTCGTCCGTCGTGAGCGTCTCGGTGAGCTTGCCGAGCGCGGCGGCTATCTCCTTGCCACCGGCCTCCTTCGCGTTCACGACGGGGAGGATGTTGTCCGCGTTCTGCAGCTTCTTGTCGTCCTCGAGGATGACGAGGTCGTAGTTCTTCAGCGTCGCGTCGGTCGTCGTGGTCAGCACCAGTTGGTCCGTGCCGTTCTTGACTGCCTGCTTGGACTGTGTGGTGCCGACGCCCTTGGGGTCGATTCCGGTGACATCGATGCCGTACTTTTTCTTCAGGCCCGGCGCGCAGAACGGGCGGGACTCGCATTCGTCGCCCGCCGCGATCTTGACCTTCTCCCCGGACTTGCCGAGATCCGAGAGCGTCTTGAGCTTGTGCTCCTTCGCGTATTCCTTGGAGACCGCGAACGCGTTCTGGTCGACCGCCCGACCCGCCGGAAGCACCTTCAGACCCTCCGGCTCCGCGAGCTTCTCCAGCGCGCTCACCGTGGCGTCCAGATCGCTGGAGGCGACCGTCTCGGCGTTCGGGCCGTTCTTCTCCAGGTTCAGGAATTCCGCGAGCGTCGCCGCGTATTCGGGAGCGACGTCGATCGAGCCCTTCTTGAGTTCGGGCTTGTAGATCTCGCGGTTCTGCACGGTCTTGACCTGCGCGTCATAGCCGGCCTTCGCCAGAACGCCGACGTAGAGCTCCGCGAGCACCTTCTGCTCGGTGAACCGCGCGGAGCCCACCACGAGCGAGCCCTTCTTGTCACCGCCCGCCTTGTCCGCCCCCTTGCCGTCGTCCTCCAGGCTGTCCCCGCCGCACGCGGCGAGACCCGCGGTCAGCGCCACGACGGCCGCGGCCGCCCCTGCCATCCGTCGCGCGCGACGCGTTGTGCTGTTCATCGGTGAACCACCATTTCGAGAAAGAAAAGAAAGGAACCAGAACCCACGACCGCCCGCACCCCGCCGTCCTACCGCCGCATCGGGTCGAAGAGCCGCCCTGCCACCACGAGGACCCCCTCCACGAGGAGTGCGAGCAGCGCCACGAGGACGGCGCCCGCCACCACTTGCGGAGTGTTCTGGAGGTTGAACCCGGCCGTGATGATCCGGCCGAGACCGCCCTCGCCCGCCATCGCGGCGAGCGTGGCCGTCGCGACGACCTGCACCCCCGCGGACCGTATGCCGGTCATGATCAGCGGGTACGCGAGCGGCAGCTCGACCCGCGCGAACAGCTGACCGCCGCTCATCCCCATCCCGCGCGCGGCCTCCACCACCGCGCGGTCCACCTCCCGCATCCCGAGGTAGGCGTTGGTCAGCAGCGGCGGGACGGCGAACAGCACCAGCGCGATCAGCGTCGGCGCGTCACCGTGCTCGCCGAGCGGGGTGAGCGTGAGCAGGATCAGCAGGGCCAGCGTGGGCACCGCGCGGCCGACGTTGGAGATGTTGACGGCGAGGGCGCCGCCCTTGCCCAGGTGGCCGAGGTACAGCGCCAGGGGCAGCGCGATGGCGCAGGCGACGGCGAGGCAGACCCCGGTGAAGTACAGGTGCTCGGCGAGGCGGTGCCACACGCCCTTCTCGCCCTGCCAGTTGGCGGCCGTGGTCAGCCACTCCCAGGCCCCCGTGATCGCGTTCATGCGGGCTCAGCCACCTTCGTTACGGCCGCCTTGCTCGACGCCCGGCCTGTCCGTACGCGATGGGCTCTCGTCCACGGGGTCAGCCACCGCTGGAGTCCCAGCAGCAGCAGGTCGGCGACCACGGCGAGGAGCACGCAGAGCACCGACGCGGTCAGGACCTGCGCCTTGAAGGTCGTGTCGAGGCCGTCGAGGATGAGGGTGCCCAGGCCTCCGTAGTCCACGATCGCGCCGACGGTGGTCAGGGCGACCGTGGAGACCGTGGTGATGCGCACGCCGGCGAGCAGCGCGGGCAGCGCGAGCGGCAGCTCCACCTCCCACAGCAGTCTCAACGGGCCGTACCCCATGCCCTTGGCGGCGTCCCTGGCCTCCTCGGGGACGGCCTGGAGGCCGGCCAGGATGTTCCGCACGAGGACCGTCAGCGAGTACAGCACGAGGCCGGTGACGACCAAGGAGACGGAGAGCCCGAAGAAGGGCAGGAGCAGCGAGAACATCGCCAGCGAGGGGACCGAGTAGAGCACGGTCGTCACGCCGAGGATCGGTCCCGCGAGGAAGCGGAAGCGCCGTGCGAGCAGCGCGAGCGGCAGGGCCACGGCGACCCCGATCGCCACGGAGACGACGGTGATCCCGACGTGCTCCAGGGTCGCGTCGATCAACTCCTGGCTGCGGGTGCGGAGATATTCCCCGCAGATCCAGTCGTTCGTCACCAGACAGTTCTGCTCGGCCACGCGCCCCACCTCCCCCGAATCCCCGGACGTATGCCGTACACACGTCCCCCCGTGTCTGGCGACCCTAACGCGAGGCACCGACAATCGCAGTGAGTCGTTGTACGGCCGCAACACGCCCGTCACGCACAGCCCCTCGCCGCCCTCCACAATGGGGAACCATGATCCGGTTCGAGCACGTCACCAAGCGGTACGCGGACGGCACCACGGCCGTCGACGATCTGTCCTTCGAGGTCGCCGAGGGCGAACTGGTCACGCTCGTCGGCCCGTCGGGCTGCGGCAAGACGACGACGATGAAAATGGTGAACCGGCTCATCGAGCCGAGCGAGGGCCGGATATTCGTCGACGGCGACGACATATCCGGAATCGATCCCGTACAACTGCGGCGCCGCATCGGCTATGTCATCCAGCAGGTCGGGCTCTTCCCGCACAAGACGGTGCTGGAGAACACGGCGACCGTCCCGCATCTCCTCGGCGTCAAGCGCGGCAAGGCCCGCGAGCGCGCCGCCGAACTCCTCGACCTGGTCGGCCTCGACCCCGCCGTCTTCGGTGACCGCTACCCCGAGCAGCTCTCGGGCGGCCAGCGCCAACGCGTGGGCGTGGCCCGCGCCCTGGCCGCCGACCCGCCGGTGCTGTTGATGGACGAGCCCTTCGGCGCGGTCGACCCCGTCGTCCGCGAGCACCTGCAGAACGAGTTCCTGCGGCTCCAGCAGGCCGTGCGCAAGACGGTGCTCTTCGTGACGCACGACATCGAGGAGGCGGTCCGCCTCGGGGACCGCATCGCGGTCTACGGTCACGGCAGCATCGAGCAGTTCGACACTCCGTCGACGGTCCTCGGGGCCCCCGCGAACGACTACGTCGCGGACTTCGTCGGCGCGGACCGCGGCCTGAAGCGGCTCTCCGTGACACCGATCGAGGAGGGCGACCTGGAACAGCCGCCCGTGGTGCACCTCGACGACGCGCTGCCCAAGGAGCTCGACGCGCGCTGGGCCGTCGTCCTGGACGGCGAGAACAACCTGCACGGCTGGCTCTCGGCCGAGCACGCGCGCGCGGAGAGCGGCACGGTCCGCGAGCACGCCCGCCGCATGGAGGCGTGGCTCCCGGTCGGCGCGAGCCTGAAGCAGGCGTTCGCGACGATGCTGCAGCACGACGCGGGCTGGATCGCGGTCATCGACAAGGACAGCGAGGGCCGCTTCCTGGGTGTGCTCACACCGACCCGGCTGCACGAGGCGCTGCGGCGCTCGACGGCGGCGGACGCGCGGGACATCGCCCGCGCGGAGGTCGAGTTGGAGACGGTGGCAACGATCACGCCCTAGTCGGCGTTCACCCGGCGCTCAGCCGTCCGCTGATCCACTCCAGCGTCGCCGGGATCTCCCGGCGCCAGGTGTTGAAGTTGTGCCCGCCGCTCTCGAGCGTGATCGACGAGACGCGCGTGGGCGCCTTCACCTTGTCGATGAACTTCAGGGTGTCCTTGTAGTTGCCCTCCCCCTTCTTGCTGGTGGTCACGAGGAGGGACGTCTTGGGCGGCGGCATGTGGTCCAGGTACCAGTCCAGGTCGGCGTGCTGCTTCCGCTCCTTGTCGCCGTGGAACAGGTCGCCCGTGGTGACGTCGATGGGTGCCTTGTAGTACGCGGACAGACCCGCTCCCGCCCCGTACGTGCCCGGGTGGTGCATGGCGAGCTTCAGCGCGCAGTAGCCGCCGGTGGAGTCGCCGATGACGCCCCAGTTCTGTCCCTTGCCGCCCACCCTGTAGTGGTCGGATATCGCTTTCGGCAGGTCCTTGGCGAAGAACGTCTCGGTCTGCGGCCCGCCCGGCACGTCCACGCACTCGGTGTCGCGCGGCGGCGCCACGGTCGGCCGCATCATGACGAGGATCATCGGCTGCATCTTGCCGTCGGCCGCCTGCTTGTGGGCGGTCTGCGGATAGTGCAGGCCCTTGATGAGCGCCTCCGCGGTGCCCGGGTAGCCGGTGAGCACCACGGACGCGGGGAACTTGCGGTCCTTGTGCTGCGGCTGGAAGTACTCGGGCGGCAGGTAGACGTAGGCGGGGCTGCCTATTTTGGACTCCTGTCCGCCGACCTCGATCTTCTGGATCTGGCCCCCGACGGAGGGGCGGCCGCCGCCCGGCACGTTCACGGTCTGGGTGTCGACGACCTTGACGGGCCCTTCTCCTTTGGCCGGATCGTGGTCCACCACCACTCCGGGCGCCGTCTCCTGGCCGAAGAGGTCGGCCCAGGTGGCGTAGAAGCCGAAGGCCTGGTTGGCCGACAGGCCCACCGAGGCGAAGACCGCGATCTGGGTGGCGAGGAGCAGCCCTACACGGCCCACGACCGCCTTCCAGCTGCGGCGGGCGAGCCGCGGCCAGAGCCAGATCGTGCCGACGAAGAACAGCACCGCCAGCAAGACCGCAAGGGCGAGGACCTTGTTGCTCGTGAGACCCATGGGGAGTTCTGCCTGCGCTTTCTAACCTGTGCCGGGCACGTGCCTCGGCTTGACCGGACCCTGGACGGTCCGGCCGGCGGAGATGCCGCGGGCCCGCCGGGGCCTGCCAGAGCATTTCCAGCCGTTTCCGGTCGGGAATGAACCCGTCTCCCTGAAGGACCGTCCTAGAGGGCGCAATGTAGCCGGATGCGCTTTTGGCACCGGATTAAAGCTCTCTCGCAGAACTACGGGATGCGATGTCTGTCAGGATAGATGGGGAAATGTCGGGCGGGGTTCCGGACAGTGAGGTGCGCCACCGCGACAGCCGACTGCACAAGGTGCTGCGCGGCCCGCGCCCTGAGGCGGTGCCCACGCTGGTCGCCAGAGCCTGCACCCTCGTCGGCCTCCTGAACGTCGCGGCAGGGGTCTTCCCCCGCTTCCGGCACAGCCGCATGCACGCCATCGCCGAGGTGCTGCCCGGCGCGCTCGGCCCCTTCGCCGCCGCGCTCGCGCTCAGCTCCGGCATCCTGCTGCTGCTGCTCGCGCACGGCCTGCGGCGCCACAAGAGGCGGGCCTGGCGGGCCGCCGTGGTGCTGCTGCCCGCGGGTGCCGCGGCGCAGTTCGCGTACCGGCACTCGGTCATCGGCGTCGTGATCTCGATCGCGCTCCTCGCACTGCTGTTGCGCCATCGGAGTGAGTTCACCGCGCTGCCCGATCCGCGCAGCCGCTGGCGTGCCCTTGCCAACTTCGTCCTCCTCGGTGCCGGATCGATTCTGCTGGGCCTGGTGATCGTCAGCGTCCACCCCGGCAAGGTCATCGGGGACCCCAGCATCACGGAGCGCCTGGAACACGTCCTCTACGGACTCTTCGGCTTCGAAGGCCCGGTCGACTACTACGGACGCACGTCCTGGACGGTCGGTTTCTCCCTCGGCGCCCTCGGCATGCTCACCGCCCTCACCACCATCTACCTGGCCTTCCGCCCCGAGCACCCCGCCGCGCGCCTCACCGAGGACGACGAGACGAAGCTGCGCGCGCTGCTCGACAAGCACGGCGGCCGTGACTCCCTCGGCCACTTCGCGCTCCGCCGCGACAAGGGCGTCGTCTTCTCCCCCAGCGGCAAGGCCGCCGTCACCTACCGCGTCGTCTCCGGAGTGATGCTCGCCAGCGGCGACCCGATCGGCGACGTCGAGGCGTGGCCCGGCGCGATCGAGCGCTTCATGGACGAGGCGAAGGCCCACTCCTGGACGCCGGCCGTCATGGGCTGCTCCGAGACGGGCGGCGAGGTCTGGACCCGCGAGACCGGCCTCGACGCCCTGGAACTGGGTGACGAGGCGGTGGTGGACGTCGCGGATTTCTCCCTGTCCGGGCGTGCGATGCGCAACGTACGCCAGATGGTCAAGCGGATCGAGCGCAATGGCTACGAGACGCGCGTACGGCGCATCCGTGACCTGGGCGAACAGGAGCTCACCCGGATCCAGCGGGCCGCCGAGGACTGGCGCGGCACCGACACCGAGCGCGGCTTCTCGATGGCCCTCGGCCGCATCGGCGACCCGGACGACGGCGACTGTCTGATCGCCACCGCCCACAAGGCGGACGAGGAGCCGGGCCCCTACGGCGACCTGAAGGCCGTCCTCCACTTCGTCCCGTGGGGCAAGGACGGCGTCTCCCTCGACCTCATGCGCCGTGACCGCGCGGCCGACCCCGGCATGAACGAGCTCCTCATCGTGGCCGCCCTCCAGGCGGCCCCGAAGCTCGGCATCGCGCGCGTGTCCCTCAACTTCGCCATGTTCCGCGCGGCCCTCGCCCGCGGCGAGAAGATCGGCGCGGGTCCGGTCCTGCGCGCCTGGCGGGGCCTGCTCGTCTTCCTGTCTCGCTGGTTCCAGATCGAGTCCCTGTACAAGTTCAACGCGAAGTTCCGCCCCCGCTGGGAGCCCCGCTTCGTCGTCTACCGCTCCAGCAAGGACCTCCCCCGCATCGGCTTCGCCGCGATGCAGGCCGAGGGCTTCGTCACGCTCGCCCTGCCGCGCTTCCTGCGCCGGGGCACGCTCCAGCGCCGCCCCTGCCCGCACCGGGCCGCCGAGCGGGAGGTCCAGGCGGCGTAATCGCGCCGCTTCCGGGCCTAGGCTGGAGGTATGAGTACGTTGCGCGGGCGGGGATCGGTCCAGGGACTGCCGGAGTGGGACCGCTGTGCGGTCATGGGCGTGGTGAACGTGACGCCGGACTCCTTCTCCGACGGCGGCCGCTGGTTCGACACGACGGCCGCCGTCAAGCACGGCATCGACCTGGTCGCGCAGGGCGCCGACCTCGTCGACGTCGGCGGCGAGTCCACCCGCCCCGGCGCCCCCCGCGTGGACGAGGACGAGGAGCTCAAGCGCGTCGTGCCCGTCGTGCGGGGCCTGGCCGCCGAGGGCGTCACGGTCTCCGTGGACACGATGCGCGCCACCGTCGCCGAGCAGGCGCTCGCGGCGGGCGCCGCCCTCGTCAACGACGTCAGCGGCGGCCTCGCCGACCCGCGCATGGTCCCGGCGGTCGCGGCCGCGCACGCCCCCTTCGTGGTCATGCACTGGCGCGGCTTCCTCACCGACATCCACGCGAAGCCGCACTACGAGAACGTGCTCTCCGAAGTCGTCGACGAGCTCCACGCGCGCGTGGAGGCTGCCATAGAGGGCGGCATCGCCCCGGAGCGCATAGTCGTCGACCCGGGCCTCGGGTTCTCCAAGGAGGCCGAGCACGACCTGACGCTCCTCGCCCACCTGAAGCGGCTGCGCGGGCTCGGCCACCCGATCCTCGTCGCCGCCTCCCGCAAGCGCTTCCTCGGCCGGGTCCTCGCGGGCCCGGAGGGCGCCCCGCCGCCCGCCCGCGAGCGCGACGCCGCCACCGCCGCCGTCTCCGCCATCGCCGCCCACCAGGGCGCCTGGGCGGTCCGCGTGCACGAGGTGCGGGCGACCGCCGACGCGGTCCGCGTCGCCCGTGCCGTGACCGGCGCGGCTGGCGGCCCTCGGTGACCGCCGCGAGGACCGACATCGAGCAGGTACAACTCGCCAACACGGCGTTCTACGAAGCACTGGAACGCGGCGACTTCGACGAGGTGTCCGACCTCTGGCTGGACTCCGAGGACACCCCGGAGAGCTCGGGCGGCACGGAGGACGCCGAGGACGCCGAGGACGCCGAAGGCGCCCAGGACGGCGACACGGCCGGTGACGCCGTCTCCTGCGTCCACCCCGGCTGGCCGGTCCTGACGGGCCGCGGCGAGGTCCTCAGGTCGTACGCGCTGATCATGGCGAACACCGAGTACATCCAGTTCTTCCTCACCGACCTGAAGGTCGGCGTGGCCGGCGACACCGCTCTGGTGACGTGCACCGAGAACATCCTCAGCGGCGGCCCGCCCCCGGAGGGCGGCGGCGAGCTCGGCCCGCTCGTGGGCCAGCTCGTGGTCGCCACCAATGTGTTTCGCCGCACACCCGACGGCTGGAAGCTCTGGTCGCACCACGCGTCACCGGTCCTCGCGGAAACCGATGACGAAGAGGATGAGGAGACCCCCACCTGAGTGGGTAGGCGCCCACTGATCAGTGTGTGCCGAGGCGCCCGACGGGCCCCGCGGGCGAGTGCTGTCAGTGCTCGCAGGTAGATTCGATCGAGGCTGGTGTGCCGACCGCACTCGGTACAGGCCTGCCGATACCGACGATTGCAGGAGTGATTCGCGTGGATCGTGTCGCGCTGCGCGGCCTCAAGGCCCGCGGGCACCACGGTGTCTATCCGCGGGAGCGCGAAGAGGGCCAGACCTTCATCGTGGACCTGGTGCTTGGTCTGGACACGCGAGCGGCCGCGGCCGACGACGACCTGGCGAAGACCGTGCACTACGGAGTCGTGGCCGAAGAGGTCGTGGCCGTCGTCGAGGGCGAACCCGTCGACCTCATCGAGACGCTCTCGGAGCGCATCGCCCAGGCGTGTCTCAAGCACGACGGAGTTCTGGAGGTCGAGGTCTGCGTGCACAAGCCGGACGCCCCGATCACCGTCCCGTTCGACGACGTGACCGTCACCATCACCCGGAGCCGAGTATGACTGCGCCCTTCAAAGCGGGTCAGAGCGACCCCACCGTCCAGCCGGTGCCCACCTCCGTCGTCGCGCAGGTGGACGCCGCGGACACGACCCTGTCCAACCCCAAGCGCGCCGTGATCTCCCTCGGCAGCAACCTCGGCAACCGCCTGGAGACGCTCCAGGGCGCCATCGACGCCCTGGAGGACACCCCCGGCCTGCGGGTCAAGGCGGTCTCTCCGGTGTACGAGACCGAGCCCTGGGGCGTCGACCCCGGCAGCCAGCCCTCGTACTTCAACGCGGTCGTCGTGGTGAAGACGACCCTGCCGCCCGCCTCGCTCCTGGAGCGCGCGCAGGCGGTCGAGGAGGCCTTCCACCGCGTGCGGGACGAGCGCTGGGGCCCGCGCACCATCGACGTGGACATCGTGGCGTACGCGGACGTGGTCTCCGACGACCCGGCCCTCACGCTGCCCCACCCGCGCGCCCACGAGCGCGCCTTCGTCCTCGCTCCCTGGCACGATGTGGAACCGGAGGCCCAGCTGACCGGCCGGGGCCCGGTCGCGAAGCTGCTCGAGGCGGTCACCCGGGACGGTGTGGCTCCCCGCGCCGACCTGGAACTCCGACTGCCCGAGTAGTCGTTGGAGAAGGCGGTCGAGGTAAGCAAGCCGATGAAGGGTCACCCGTGAAGGAACTGCGCATCAGGACACTGGTCGGCCTCTTCCTCGTGGCCGGAGTGCTGTCCTGGTCGGGCGCCCGCCTCTGGGACTCCGTCGGCTCGCTGCCGCGGGTGCCGCTGGCCGCGCCCATCGTGCTCGCGGTCATCGCCGTCACCCTCCTCGCGACGGCGCTCTCCCTGCGCGCCCGGCTTCGGGCCCAGCGCGAGCGGCGCCCCGGCGCGAAGGGTGTCGAGCCGATGATGGCCGCCCGCGCCGTCGTCTTCGGCCAGGCGAGCGCCCTGGTCGCCGCGCTGGTCGCGGGGATGTACGGCGGGACGGGCGCGTTCCTCCTGGAGTTCCTCGACATTCCGCCCCGCCGCGACCAGGCGGTGTACGCGGGGCTCTCGGTCCTCATGGGCATCGCGGTCATAGCGGCCGCCTTCTTCATGGAGCGGGTCTGCAAGCTCCCCGAGGACGACGACGAGAACGGCGAGACGACCGCGGCGGCGTAGGACCTCTCGAAACGCGTGCGCCCGTCAGGCGGGCGCTACAGCAGCGTGCCGCCCTCGACCTGCGTCTCGCCCAGGATCCGCTCCAGGCGCCCGAGGACGTCCGCGTCCAGACGTACGTGCGCGGCCGCGAGGTTCTCCTCGATGTGCTTCGGCGTACGGCTGCCGGGGATCGGCACCACGTTCGGGTCCTGGTGCAGCAGCCAGGCGAGCGCCAGCTGCGCCGGGGTGATGTCCAGTTCCTGCGCGACGCCCCGCACGGGCGCGAAGCGGTCGTTGTTGGCCTTCAGGTTCGCCGCGTCGAAGCGCGGCGCGTTCTGCCGGAAGTCGCCCTCGGTGACCTGGCCGACGGTGCCGGTGAGGAAGCCGGCGCCCAGCGGCGACCACGGCACGAGCCCGACGCCGAGCTCGCGCGCCGCCGCGAGGAGTTCCGGCTCGGCGGGCTTCCACATCGACCACTCGATCTGCACCGCCGACACGGGGTGCACGGCGTGCGCGGCCCGCAGCTGGGCCGCCGTCACGTTCGAGAGGCCCAGGTGCCGGACGAGCCCCTCCCTGATCAGCTCGGCGACCGCCCCGACGGTGTCCTCCAAGGGGATCTGCGGATCGGGGAAGTGCGGGTAGTACAGGTCGATGTACTCCGTCTCCAGGCCCCGCAGGCTCGCCTCGGCATAGCCGCGTACGTGCTTCGGGTCGCCGTTGACCGCCAGCTCACCGAAGGCGTAACCGATGGGGAAGGGGTGCGGCTCCACGCCCTCGGGCAGCCGGAAGCCGAACTTGGTGGCTATCGCGACCTGGTCGCGGCGCCCTCTCAGGGCCTTGCCGATGAGGCGTTCGTTGTGGCCGTCGACGCCGTACCCGTCGGAGGTGTCGATGATCGTGGCGCCCGCCTCGACCGCCGCGAGGAGGGCCCGCTCGCCGCGCTCGTCGTCGACCTCGCCGTAGACACCCGGGGAGAGCACCATGGCGCCGTAACCGAGGGCGGAGACCTCCAGGTCGCCGAGCTTGCGGGTGGGCAGGGACTGCGTGCTCGTATTCGTCATACACGCAGTCTTTCGGCCACGCCCCTCCACCGTCCACCACTTTGGGCCACAACAGCCGCACACGACACACGAGTTAAGCGGAACGAAGGCTTCAGCGGGCCATGATCAGACTCATCGCCTCGTTGCGCGTCGCGGGGTCGCGCAGCTGGCCGCGGACCGCGGAGGTGATGGTCTTGGCACCCGGCTTGCGGATGCCGCGCATCGACATGCACATGTGCTCGCACTCCACGACGACGATGACGCCGCGCGGCTCCAGGATCTCCATCAGCGAGTCCGCGATCTGCGTCGTCATGCGCTCCTGCACCTGCGGACGGCGCGCGTACACGTCCACGAGGCGGGCGAGCTTCGACAGGCCGGTGATCTTGCCGCTGGTCGCCGGGATGTACCCCACGTGGGCCACGCCGCGGAACGGCACGAGGTGGTGCTCGCAGCAGGACGTGACCTCGATGTCCTTCACCAGGACCATCTCGTCGTGGCCGAGATCGAATGTCGTCGTCAGCACGTCCTCGGGCTTCTGCCAGAGCCCGGCGAATATCTCCCTGTACGCCCGCGCAACGCGTCCCGGGGTCTCCCGCAGCCCTTCCCGGTCGGGGTCCTCCCCCACGGCGATGAGCAGCTCGCGTACGGCGTTCTCGGCCCGCTTCTCGTCGAACTCGCCGATCAGGCCGTCGCCGTCCAGCGTCACCGGGTCGGTCATCTTGTGCCTCGTTCCTGTGCGTCACACGCGGGCGTACGAAATAAGCCGCGCCCCCCAGGCTAGAACCAGGGGGGCGCGGCATCCATTCCGGGCCTGCTGAGGCGCGCGGGATCAGCTCTCGGGGCGGTCCTCGGGGGCCACCTCGATGGGCTGCTCCGTGCTGCCCGACGTCACCGCGGGGGTCGCGCCGTTCGCACCGTTCGTCAGCGACAGCTCCTTGGGGGAGAGCACCGGCGGGCGGGTCGAGGGCGTGCGCCGCGAGGAGCCGGTCCACGCCGGGCGGGCCGGGCGCTTCACGATGGTCGAGAAGATCTCGGCGATCTCGTCCTTGCCGAGGGTCTCCTTCTCCAGGAGCTGGAGGACCAGGTTGTCGAGCACGTCGCGGTTCTCGACGAGGATCTCCCACGCTTCGTTGTGCGCGGTCTCGATGAGCTTCTTGACCTCTTCGTCGACCAGCGCCGCGACCTCTTCCGAGTAGTCGCGCTGGTGGCCCATCTCGCGGCCGAGGAAGGGCTCGGTGTTGTCGCCACCGAACTTGATCGCGCCGAGGCGCTCCGTCATGCCGTACTGCGTGACCATCGCGCGGGCCGTGCCGGTGGCCTTCTCGATGTCGTTCGCCGCGCCCGTCGTCGGGTCGTGGAAGACGAGCTCCTCGGCCGCGCGCCCGCCCAGCATGTACGCCAGCTGGTCGAGCATTTCGTTGCGCGTGGTCGAGTACTTGTCCTCTTCGGGCAGGACCATGGTGTAACCCAGGGCCCGGCCGCGGGAGAGAATCGTGATCTTGTGGACCGGGTCCGAGTTCGGTGAGGCCGCCGCGACCAGGGCGTGTCCGCCCTCGTGGTACGCGGTGATCTTCTTCTCCTTGTCGGACATGATCCGGGTCCGCTTCTGCGGGCCCGCCACGACGCGGTCGATCGCCTCGTCGAGCATGCTGTTGTCGATCAGCTTCTTGTCGCTGCGGGCGGTGAGCAGCGCGGCCTCGTTGAGGACGTTGCTCAGGTCCGCGCCGGTGAAGCCCGGCGTGCGACGGGCGACCGCGGAGAGGTCGACGTCCGGAGCGACCGGCTTGCCCTTCTGGTGAACCTTGAGGATCTCCAGACGGCCCAGCATGTCCGGGCGGTCGACGGCGATCTGCCGGTCGAAGCGGCCGGGGCGCAGCAGCGCCGGGTCGAGGATGTCGGGGCGGTTCGTGGCGGCGATCAGGATGACGCCGCCCTTCACGTCGAAGCCGTCCATCTCGACGAGCAGCTGATTCAGCGTCTGCTCGCGCTCGTCGTGGCCACCGCCGAGACCGGCACCGCGGTGACGGCCGACGGCGTCGATCTCGTCGACGAAGACGATCGCCGGGGCGTTCGCCTTGGCCTGTTCGAAGAGGTCACGCACACGGGAGGCACCGACACCGACGAACATCTCGACGAAGTCGGAACCGGAGATCGAGTAGAACGGGACTCCGGCCTCACCGGCGACGGCACGCGCGAGGAGCGTCTTACCGGTACCGGGCGGGCCGTAGAGCAGCACGCCCTTGGGGATCTTGGCGCCGACGGCCTGGAACTTCGCCGGCTCCTGGAGGAACTCCTTGATCTCGTGGAGCTCCTCGACCGCCTCGTCGGACCCGGCCACGTCGGAGAACGTCGTCTTCGGGGTGTCCTTGGTGATGAGCTTCGCCTTGGACTTCCCGAAGTTCATGACCCGGGAGCCGCCGCCCTGCATCTGATTCATCAGGAACAGGAAGACGACGACGATGAGGACGAAGGGGAGCAGGGAGAGCAGGATGCCGACGAAGGGGTTCTGCTTCGACGGCGAGACGGTATAACCGTCCGGGATGTCCTTGGTCTGGTACTTGGACTGCAGGGACTTGGCGAGGTCGACGCCCTGGTCGCCGATGTAGCTCGCCTGGATCTTGCTGCTGTCCTTGACCTTCTGGCCGTCCTTGAGCTCGACCTTGATGATCTGCTCGTCACCGGTGGTGATCTTGGCGGACTCGACCTTGTTGTCGTTGATCGCCTGGACGACCTGGCCGGTGTCCACCGTCTTGTAGCCACCGGACGAGCCGACGACCTGCATCAACACGACCACGGCAAGGACGGCCAGCACGATCCACATGACTGGCCCACGGAAGTATCGCTTCACGTCCATCCATACGGAGCGATGACGCCCCGTCCCTCCTGCCATAGTGAGTTTGATAAAGACTGTTCTTCGGACGGTACCCCAGCATTGTGACCCGAAGCTGTCCGGGACTGCTGGCAATCCGGCCTTCGCATGCTCCAACGTCGGGAAACGGGTGAGGGTTCCCCTGCGCCGTACGCGGTGCGTACGGCGGCGCTACGGGACGTCAGCCGCCGTAGACGTGCGGAGCGAGCGTTCCGACGAACGGGAGGTTGCGGTACTTCTCCGCGAAGTCGAGGCCGTACCCCACGACGAACTCGTTCGGGATGTCGAAGCCGATCCACTTCACGTCGATCGCGACCTTGGCCGCGTCCGGCTTGCGCAGCAGCGTGCACACCTCGAGGGAGGCGGGCTCGCGCGAGCCGAGGTTGGAGAGCAGCCAGGACAGCGTCAGACCGGAGTCGATGATGTCCTCGACGATCAGGACGTGCTTGCCCTTGATGTCGGTGTCCAGGTCCTTGAGGATCCGCACGACGCCGGAGGACTGGGTCCCCGCGCCGTACGACGACACGGCCATCCAGTCCATCGTGACGGGAGTGGACAGGGCGCGCGCCAGGTCCGCCATGACCATCACCGCGCCCTTGAGGACGCCGACGATCAGCAGGTCCTTGCCCGCGTACTCCGCGTCGATCTTGGCGGCCAGCTCGGCCAGCTTGGCGTCGATCTCTTCTTTGGTGATGAGCACCGACTGGAGGTCGGTGCCCATGTCTTTCGCGTCCACCCGCATCACTTTCGGTCGTCCCACCGGCCGACTCGGCCCGTCAGTCACACGGGCCTCTCGTCAGCCTTGCCGGATCACCAGTCTGCCACCCTGGCGCTGAGCCATGACTTTGCCCGGGAGGTTGATGGCTCCTTGGCCGCGCCAGCCCGTGATCAGGCGGTCGACCTCCTCGATGTGCCGGGCGAAGAGCGAACCGGCGGGGGCGCCCGCGTCGATGGCGGCCCGGCGCACGATCCGGCGGCGCACCGCGGGGGGCAGCGCGTAGAGCTTCGCGCACTCCAGGAGGCCGGTGGCGTCGCGCACGGTCGTCTCGGCCTGGGCGGCCCAGGTGTCGAGGGCGTCGGCGTCGTCCCTGGACAGCTGGGCCGTGCGGGCGAGCGCCTCGACGACGCCCTTGCCGAGCGCCTTCTCCAGGGCGGGCAGGCCCTCGTGGCGCAGGCGGGAGCGGGTGTACGCCGGGTCGGCGTTGTGCGGGTCGTCCCAGACGGCCAGCGACTGGACCATGCAGGCCTTGCGTGCGGTCTGCCGGTCGAGGTGCAGGAAGGGGCGGCGGTAACGGCCGGCGACCCCCGAGGTCGCCGCCATTCCGGACAGCGAACGGATCCCGGAGCCGCGGGCGAGGCCCAGCAGAACGGTCTCCGCCTGGTCGTCGCGGGTGTGGCCGAGCAGGACGGCGGCTGCTGAATGCCGTTCGGCGGCGGCGTCCAGGGCCGCGTACCGCGCGTCGCGGGCGGCGGCCTCGGGGCCTCCGTCGCGGCCCACGTCCACGGCGATGGAGTCGACCGGGGTCAGGCCGAGCGCGGTGAGGCGCACGACGACCTCGGCGGCGCGCAGGTCGGACCCCGGCTGCAGGCCGTGGTCGACGGTGACGCCGCCGGCGCGCATGCCGAGCTTGGGGGCTTCGAAGGCGAGCGCGGAGGCGAGCGCCATGGAGTCGGCGCCGCCGGAGCAGGCGACGAGGACGAGCGGCGACGCGGCCTGCTCGTGCGGGGGGTGCGAGGGGTGAGAGGAGTGGGTGGGGCTCAGGGGGTGCGGGGTTTGCGGGGGTTCGCTCGCGGAGGTGCGTTGGAGGTCGGTCAGGACGTCGTGGAGTACGCGGCGGACCGCCAGGCGTATCGCCGCGACCGCAGGATGGGGACCCATGTCCGGTTCCCTTCGTGAAGTTCGGGGGGTGAGCTCGGGTCAGTCACTCAGGACCCACTCGGGATGTCCGGCCCCTCGGGGGGTCTCACTTCCCGCGCGTTCGGTCACTCAGAGTGTGTCGATGGTGACAGAGCCGAGCCGTTCCCCGAGCATTGCACGCCTACCCATTGCCTACGGTCCCTCGGACGGGTGATTACGGGGGCGTTCTCCTGCCATCGGCCGCATCCGGCCTCTCAGTCTCCTTTACGGTGCACCCGCGCGACCCAGTCCGCCGGTTTGGCGATCTCCGCCTTCGTGGGCAGCGTGTTCGGCGACGTCCACACGCGGTTGAAGCCGTCCATGCCGACCTCGTCCACGACGGCGCGCACGAAGCGCTCACCGTCGCGGTACTGGCGCAGTTTCGCGTCGAGGCCGAGGAGCTTGCGCAACGCTTGGTCGAGGCGGCTCGCGCCGCGGGCCCGCCGCTGCTGGAACTTCTCGCGGATCTCGCCGACGGACGGCACGACGTCCGGGCCCACGCCGTCCATCACGAAGTCCGCGTGGCCCTCGAGCAGGGACATCACGGCTGTCAGGCGGGCGAGGATCTCGCGCTGGGCGGGGGTCTGGACGAGCTCGACGAGGGAGCGGCCGCCCTCGGACTCCTCGCCCTCGGTGTCGGTGCGGCCGCCCGCGAGGGACTGGGCGGCCTCCCTGATGCGCTCCAGGACCGTCATCGGGTCGACCTCGGTCTCGCCGAGGAACGACTGGATCTCGGCCTCCAGGTGGTCGCGCAGCCACGGCACGGCGGTGAACTGGGTGCGGTGCGTTTCCTCGTGGAGGCAGACCCAGAGGCGGAAGTCGTGGGGGTCCACGTCGAGCTCGCGCTCCACGTGCACGATGTTCGGGGCGACCAGGAGGAGCCTGCCGCCGCCGTTCCCTCCCGCGGGGAGGTCGCGGGTGGCCGGGGCGAACGTCTCGTACTGCCCGAGGACGCGGGAGGCGAGGAACGACAGGAGCATGCCGAGCTCCACGCCCGTCACCTTGCCGCCGACCGCGCCGAGGACGGCGCCGCCGGGGCCGGTGCGGCGGTCCTGCATCTTGTCGAGGAGGGGCTTGAGGATCTCCCTGAACCCCGCGACGTTCGCCCGGACCCAGCCGGCCCTGTCCACCACGAGGACCGGGGTGTCGTGGGTGGACTCCGTCCCCATCCTCGTGAAGGAACGGACGTGTTCCTCCGAGGACTTGGCGTGCCGGCGGAGCTCCGCGACGACGGCTCGCGCCTCGTCACGGCTCACCTCTGGCCCCGGCCTCACGAGCCGGGTCGCGGTCGCCACCGCGAGATTCCAGTCGACCATCTCGGCACCACCGATGCTCGTCATGCGTCAACGGTACGTGCTGGCTCCCTCCCGTGGAGGGGCTAGCACCCCTGACATTGCCCTGGAGCCGCCCCTAGGGACCCTTGGGGTGGGCGGGATGTGGTGTTCGGGTGCGGGTGGATCGGCTTTTCTGCGTGCGGGTGGGTGGGCTCTTCTGCGGGTGGATCGGCTTTTCTGCGTGCGGGTGGGTGGGCTCTTCTGCGGGTGGGTGGGCTTTTCTGCGTGCGGGTGGGTTCTTCTGGTGCGGGTGGGTGGGGGTTGCTCGCGCAGTTCCCCGCGCCCCTGGCGGCGGCTCCCCGGCGCCGGGCGTTCAGGGCTCGGCGATCAGCGGCCTTCGTCCGCGGGTGCGTCGGGGGTGCTCGCGCAGTTCCCCGCGCCCCTGGCGGCGACTCCCCGGCGTCCGGTGTGCAGATCTCGGCGATCAGCGGCCTTCGTCCGCGGGTGGGTGGGGGTTGCTCGCGCAGTTCCCCGCGCCCCTGGCGGCGGCTCCCCGGCGCCGGGCGTTCAGGGCTCGGCGATCAGCGGCCATCGTCCGCGGGTGCGTGCGGGGTGCTCGCGCAGTTCCCCGCGCCCCTGGCGGCGACTCCCCGGCGTCCGGTGTGCAGATCTCGGCGACTCGGCCAGCCTTCGTCCGCGGGGCCGTGGGGGCTTGGCGCGCAGTTCCCCGCGCCCCTGGCGGCGGCTCCCGGGCACCGGGGATTAAGGGCTCGGCGGTCGGCGGCCTTCGGCCGTGGGGAACCCCTGGTGTCAGGCGGTCGGGGGTGTTTTAGCGGCAGCCGCAGTTCGCCACCGTCGATGCCATGTGATCCAGGGCCTTCTGCGCCGATTGGGGGTCTGTCGTGCCTGTGGTCATGAAGGCGAAGACCAGGAGGCGGCCGTCCGCGTCCACCACCGTTCCCGCGAGGCTGTTCACGCCGGTCAGGGTGCCTGTCTTGGCGCGGACCACGCCCGTGCCCGGGGAGTCCTTGGGGTAGCGGTCGACGAGGGTGCCGGTGAAGCCCGCCACGGGAAGGCCCGTGACGACCGAGCGCAGTTCGGGGCGGCCCGGGTCCGCCGCGTGGTCCAGGAGCGCGGCGAGGAGCTCCGCGGAGATGCGGTCGGCGCGGTCCAGGCCGCTGCCGTCGGCGAACTCCGTGCCGGACAGCGGCAGCTTCTGCTTGGCCAGGGCGTCCTTCACCGCTCTGCCCGCGCCGTCGAAGCTCGCCGGTTCCTTCCCGGCGATCGCCGCCTGGCGGGCCAGCGCCTCGGCGATGTCGTTGTCGCTGTGCGTCAGCATCCGCTCGACCAGGGCCGACAGCGGCGGCGACTCGACCTTCGCGAGGGCCTCGGCGCGCTCTGACGCCTTGGAGGAGCCAGGTGTGGTGTCGGGGGGTGTGGTCGTGGTGATGCCCTTGTCGCGGAGGAGGTCCGCGAACTTCTTCGTCGCCTCGCCCGCCGGGTCGGCCGTGCGCGGTGCGGGGCCGCTCGTGGAGTCGTCCAGACGGCCCTCGTCGGCCATCAGGGCGCTGACCGGCGTGATGTTCTCGTTCGGGCCGATCGGGTGCTGCACGGGTCCGGAGTACAGCGACGTGTCGTACGAGAGCTTGATCTTGTCGATGCCGCGGCTCTTGAGGGAGCGTGCCGTGTCCTCGGCGAGGGTGCGCAGGCTCGCCGCGGTGTCCGTGTAGCGGCCGTCCTTGCGGGCGGTGAGCGTGGGGTCGCCGCCGCCCACGAGGACGACGTCGGGAGCGGCCGAGGAGTCGGGGGGCTCGATCACCGTCTTCGTGGCGATGCGGTGGTCCGGGCCCACCGCGGAGAGCGCCGCGACGGCCGTGGCGATCTTGGTGGTCGACGCGGGCGTCAGGCCGTCGCCCGCGTTCTTGCCGTAGACCGGCTTCCCGGAGGCCGCGTCGAGCACGACGGCCGAGCGCTTCGGGCCGAGCGCAGGATCCCGCATGAGCGGATCGAGTACGTCCGCCATCGCGCTGTCCGTCGGCGCCGGTGCCACGCCCGCGGGCGCACCGAGGCCCGCGAGCACCGAGGGGGCGCTCGGAGCCGCTTCCGGCTCGCTTCCGGGCGCACGACCAGCGTGATCTGCGCCACCCCAGGCCTCCTGGGAAGCGGCCAGGTCCCGCTCCGCCGTACGCTGACCGGAGGAGTCCCAAGGGCCGGCCGCGGCCACCGCCCCGGCCGCGATGACCAGGCCGAAGGCGGCGGACCCAGCTGTGAGCTGCCAGGTCGTGAGCTTCCCGGTGAACCCGGAGAGCTGGATGGCGGAAGGCTTTGGCAGCTGTCTCAAAAGCTGTCGAGGCCGTTGCCAAGGCTTGAGCTCCGGCACGACGACCAGCCCCTTTCGCGATCACACATCTGCGTGAGGGACACTTAATCACCCGAAGTATGTGCTGATCATGGAGGAGCCACCCGTGGAGTTCGACGTCACCATCGAGATTCCGAAGGGTTCGCGGAACAAGTACGAGGTGGACCACGAGACCGGCCGGATCCGTCTGGACCGTCGCCTCTTCACGTCGACCAGCTACCCCGCGGACTACGGATTCGTCGAGAACACCCTCGGCGAGGACGGTGACCCGCTGGACGCCCTGGTCATCCTGGACGAGCCGACCTTCCCGGGCTGCCTCATCAAGTGCCGCGCGATCGGCATGTTCCGGATGACCGACGAGGCGGGCGGCGACGACAAGCTGCTCTGCGTCCCGGCCTCCGACCCGCGCGTGGAGCACCTGCGCGACATTCACCACGTCTCCGAGTTCGACCGCCTGGAGATCCAGCACTTCTTCGAGGTCTACAAGGACCTGGAGCCCGGCAAGTCCGTCGAGGGTGCCGACTGGGTCGGCCGCACGGACGCCGAGGCCGAGATCGAGCGTTCGTACAAGCGCTTCAAGGACGAGGGCGGCCACTGAGCCACTCGCCCCGGGCGGGCCGCGCGACCCCAGGGGGGTCACGCGGCCCGTTCGTGTATCTGTGCCCATACTGGCCATACGGAGGGTGCGTACGAGTCGTATGAGAAGTGAGGGCATCAGTGGCCGAGCAGGAGGCCGAGGACCGCAAGCCGCAGTCGGACGAATCACGCAGTGCGTTCGTGCAGCCCAGCGGTGTGATGGCGCAGCCACCGGCCCCTGAGGACGAGTCGCAGACGACGTCCGAGTTCGCCGTTCCCACCGGTTTCGCGTCGCCGTCGTCGACGACGCAGGAGACCGAGAAGTCGGCGTTCACCACGCCGCACACCTACACCTCCCGCAACGCCCCGCAGGCCTTCACTCCCGCGCAGGGCATACCCCTGGTGAAGCTCACCAAGGACGTGCCGTGGCAGGACCAGATGCGCACGATGCTGCGCATGCCGGTCACCGAGCGGCCCGCTCCTGAGCCCGCGCAGAAGCAGGAGGACGACACCGGGCCCGCCGTGCCGCGCGTGCTCGACCTGACGCTGCGTATCGGTGAGCTGCTGCTCGCGGGCGGCGAGGGCGCCGAGGACGTGGAGGCGGCGATGTTCGCCGTCTGCCGCTCGTACGGCCTCGACCGCTGCGAGCCGAACGTGACGTTCACGCTCCTGTCGATCTCGCACCAGCCGTCCCTGGTGGACGACCCGGTCACGGCGTCAAGGACGGTGCGCAGGCGCGGCACCGACTACACGCGGCTCGCGGCGGTCTTCCACCTGGTGGACGACATCAGCGACCCGGAGCTCGAGATCTCCCTGGAGGAGGCCTACCGCCGGCTCGCGGGCATTCGGCGTAACCGTCACCCCTACCCCGGCTGGGCCCTCACGGCCGCCAGCGGGCTCCTCGCGGGCTCCGCTTCGGTCCTCGTGGGCGGTGGCGCGCTGGTCTTCCTGGTGGCCGCCGTGGGCGCGATGCTCGGCGACCGGCTCGCCTGGCTCTGCGCGGGGCGCGGGCTGCCGGAGTTCTACCAGTTCGTGGGCGCCGCGATGCCGCCCGCCGGGATGGGTGTGGCGCTCAGCTTCGTGCACACCGAGGCGTCCATGGCCTCGGCGGTGATCACGGGTGGGCTCTTCGCGCTGATCCCGGGGCGGGCCCTGGTGGCGGGCGTGCAGGACGGTCTGACCGGCTACTACATCACCGCGGCCGCGCGTCTCCTTGAGGTCATGTACCTCATCGTGGGCATCGTCTGCGGTGTGCTGCTCGTGCTGTCGCTCGGCGTCATGCTCGACGCGACGAACCTGACTCCGGAGACGAAGTTCGGCGTGACGTCGTCGCGGCCGGTCATCCAGATCCTGGCGTCGATGGCGCTGAGTCTGGCCTTCGCGATCCTGCTCCAGCAGGAACGTAACACCGTGCTGATGGTGACCCTCAACGGCGGCATCGCGTGGGTGATGTTCGGTGCGCTGGCGCAGACGCCGCTGGAGCTCTCGCCCGTCGCCGCGACGGCCGTCGCGGCCGGTCTGGTGGGTCTGTTCGGGCAGCTCTTCTCGCGGTACCGGTTCGCGTCCTCACTGCCGTACGTGACAGCCGCGATCGGTCCACTGCTGCCCGGTAGCGCGACGTACTTCGGGCTGCTCGCGCTGGCGCAGAACGACCTGAACACGGGCATGAACTCGCTCACCAAGGCCGTCGCGACGGCCCTGGCCATCGCGATCGGCGTGAACCTGGGGAGCGAGGTCTCCCGGCTGATCCTGAAGGTGCCGGGCGCGGCCTCGGCGGCGAACCGCCGCGCGGCCAAGCGGACGCGCGGCTTCTAGGGCCTGGTTCCGACACAGGCCCAGGGCCTGTGTTCCGAGACAGGCCCTGGCGGGCCTTGCCGGGGGCGTCAGCGCTTGGCGTGGCGGCCGCGCTGCTGGGCCGGGGGCGTGCCCGGGGCGCCCGTGCCCTCGTCGGCCGCGGCCTTCTTGGACTTGCTGCGCGCCCGCAGGAACTCGATGGCGATCGGCACCACCGAGATGAGGACGATCAGGAGGAGGATCGCCTCGATGTTCTTGTGCACGAACTCGATGTTGCCGAGCCAGGCGCCGAGCAGGGTGACGCCCGCGCCCCACATGACGCCGCCGATGATGTTGAACGTGAGGAACGAGCGGTACCGCATGCCGGAGACACCGGCGATGATCGGCGTGAAGGTGCGCACGATCGGCACGAAGCGGGCCAGGACCAGGGACTTCGGCCCGTACTTCTCGAAGAACTCGTGGGCCTTGACCACGTTCTCCTGCTTGAACAGCTTGGAGTCCGGGCGGTTGAAGAGCGACGGGCCGACCTTCTTGCCGAAGAGGTAACCCGCCTGGTCGCCGAGGATCGCGGCGATACAGATCAGCAGGCAGGCCAGCCACAGCGGGGTGTCCAGCTTGTCCGTGGTGATCAGCAGACCCGTGGTGAACAGCAGCGAGTCGCCGGGCAGGAAGAAGCCGATGAGCAGGCCCGACTCGGCGAAGACGATCACCAGCAGGCCCCAGAGACCGAACTGGTTGAGCAGGTAATCCGGATCCAGCCAGCTTGGTCCGAGCGCAAGCGTCGTCACGGTTCCGGGCTCCTGAGGGGTGAGGGGGCGGGGCGGCGGCAGGTGCAGCCCCCCAATTTATCAACGCGGGGCGGCCCGCCCGGGTTCCACCTTCCTCAGGGCCCCGGAAGCCGGGTCAGCGGCGCCTCTCCTCGTTGCGGCGGTGGCTGCGGCGGCGGGCAGCCGTCGCGTTCCGCGTGCGGGGGCTCGGGACCCGTTCCCCCGCGGTACGTCCAGACTGCTCCGGCTCCAGCACCTCGGCCAGCGACGAGATCGTCGGGTAGGTGAAGAAGGCGGTCAGCGGGACGTCGATGCCGTGCCGGTCGCGGAGCTCCTGGCGTACCCGCACCACCAGAAGAGAGGTGCTGCCGGCGTCGAAGATGTTCTCCACGACACTGACCCGGGAGACGCCCAGGACTCCGCACCACGTCTCGTGCAGCAGGTCCTGGACCGGCCCCGTCGGGGGGACGTGGTCCGTGCCCGACGTCTGCTGCCGGGCGATGCTCCTCAGTGCGTTCCGGTCGGTCTTGCCGTTCGGGGTCAGTGGCAGCACGGGCAGCGTCAGGACGCGGCTGGGCACCATGTACTCGGGCAGGGCCTGGCGCAGGTGGGCCCGCGTGCTGTGCTTGAGGACCCGCAGCAGGGCTCCTTGCCTCGGGTCGTTGCCGACCGGCCCGTCGACGGCGGGACGTTCGTGGATGAAGCGGCCCTCCGCGCGGCCCCGGCGGGTGAAGGTCGTCCGGATGCGCCCCTCTCCGGGAAGACACCGGGACCAGGCGTGATGCGTCTGCCACCCGTGCCGCTCCGCCGTCCCGTCGATCTCCTCCGGCGAGCAGAGGGGCGGGGGCGTCTCCTCGTCCGACCGCGTCTCCTCGTCCGTCCGCGTCTCCTCGTCCGTGAGGAGCCGGGCGAAGCGGGCGACGCGGGCGTTCGGGATGCCGTCGACGACGACGGCGGCCGCGTCCGACGTGGCGAGCAGTTCCTCCAGGCCCGCGAGTCCGCCGGTTCCGTCCCAGTCGTGGCTCTCCCGGGGGTCTGCCTGGTCCGGTGCCTCCCCACCGATCCTGAGCAGGACGTCGTAGCGGAAGCGGGTCATCTCGTTGTCGTACCCGGACGTCTTGAGCGACACCTGGATCCCGGTCACCGCGGGCAGCTCGTCCTGCAACCGCGCGAAGTACCCGGGGTCGACGAGCAGTTCGTCCTCCTCCAGCGCGTGCCGGGCGGCGAGGGCGCGCAGCTCCGCGGGCCGTATCCGCTCGTCCGTCCGCAGCACACTGGCGTGGAAGGCCTCCGCCAGCCGCAGACTGCGCAGGTCACCGATGAAGACATGGCCCCCGGGGGCGACGATCCTGCTCGCCTCGGCCAGTACTTCCGAGAGGTAGTCCAGGCTGGGGAAGTACTGGGCGACCGAGTTGATCACCACGCAGTCGAAGAGTTCCCCGGCGGCCACCCCGGCGATCTCCGTGGCGGGCGCCGTGACCAGCCGCACCCGGTCGGTGATGCCCCTGCGGACGACCGCGTCCTCCACGTGTCCGACGGCTTTCGCGGAGAAGTCGACGCCCAGGTAGCGGTCGGCCGCGGGGGCCAGCCGCAGCAGCAGCAGTCCGGTGCCGCAGCCGATCTCCGCGAAGGTACGGGCACCGGTCCCGGAGATCCGCTCGACGGTCCGTGCCACCCAGTCCCGCATGTCCGCCTCGGGAAGCGGCTGCTTGGAGTAGCTGCTCTGCCAGCCCTTCAGGTTGAGGTCGTCCTCCGCGGCGGGTTCGCCCTCGGCGTACGTGGTCTCCCAGAGCGTGCGCCAGTCGTCCATGGAGTCCCCGGACCGCGCGTCGCTCCGCGGCGTCACGAACGTGACCAGCTGGTCCTCCCCCGCGGAGGTCGTGACGGCCAGCGTGCAGGCGTCGCGGACGCCCGGGCAGGCCTCGGCCACGGCGTCGACCTCCCCGGGCTCCACGCGGTGCCCACGGACCTTCACCTGGTCGTCGAGGCGCCCGAGGTACTCCAGGTTCCCGTCGGACCGCCACCTGACGAGGTCTCCGGTGCGGTACACCGGCACGTCCTGGACCGCGGTGAACCGCTCCGCGGTCAGCTCGGGCCGGCCGAGGTAGCCGAGTGCCAGGCCCGCGCCGCCGATGCACAGCTCCCCCGGCAGGCCCATGGGGACCTGGCGGCCGGCGGCGTCGATGACGAACAGGCTGGTGTTCGAGAGGGGCCGCCCGATGCCGGTGACGGAGTCGTGCCGCCGCAGCACGGCACGCGTCGACCAGATGGTGGTCTCCGTCGGCCCGTAGAGGTTGTGGACCTCGGGTCCCAGCGCGGTCAGCGCCTGGGCGAGCGAGTGCGGCAGGTGCTCGCCACCGCTCCAGATCTGCCGCAGCGCGGGCGGCGCGGCGCGGGTGGACGCGGTGTAGAGCTTCCAGGTCGCCGGGGTGGCCTGCACCACCGTGATGTCCTCGTCGGTGAGCAGCTCGTGCAGCCGTTCCGGGTCGCCCCCGGCGCCCGGCGGCCCGATGACCAGCGTCCCCCCGGTCAGCAGGGGCAGCCAGAGCTCCAGTCCCGCGATGTCGAAGGAGAGGGAGGTCAGCGCGAGCAGCCGGTCACTCGCCCCGAACTCCGACTCGGACGCGAAGTCGTCCAGGAGGTTCCCGAGGCTCGCGTGGTCGACCAGCACCCCCTTGGGGCGGCCGGTCGAGCCCGATGTGTAGATCACGTAGGCCACGCTGTCGCCGTCCGTCACCGGCTCCGGAGCCGTGGCGGGGAGCGTGGACGCCGGTCCGTCCAGCAGGAACACCTCGGTGCCCGCGGGGACCGGAACGCGGTCCGCGAGGTCGCTCGTGCTCAGCAGCACCTTGATGCCGGCGTCCGCCGTCATGTGTTCGAGGCGGGCGCGCGGGTACGCCGGGTCGAGAGGTACGTAGGCACCTCCCGCCAGCCAGACGCCGAGCAGGCCCGCCGGCAGGTCGCGGCCGCGCGGGAGGGCGACGCCGGCCAGCTCGCCCGGCCGCAGCCCGCGTGCCGCAAGCTCCGCGCCGATGGCCGTTGCCCGTGCGATGAACTGCGCGTAGGTGTACTCGCCGTCGGCCGCCTTCACCGCCACGTCGTCCGGCCGACGGCGTGCCGTCCCGGACAGCCTGACGGGCAGGGCGCGGGCGTCGACCGGGCGGGCGGGTCCCGTGCCGAGCTCGTTCAGTTCGGCGCGCTCCCGCGCGTCCGCCAGGTCGATGCCCCCGACGCGGACGTCCGGGTCGGCGGCGACGACGTCCCACAGCCGCCTCAGGTGCCGGCCGAACCGCTCCGCCGTCACGTGGTCGAAGAGGTCCGTCGCGTACCGCAGCCGGCAGTCGAGGCCGCCGTCGGCCGGGGTGACGGTCAGCGCCAGGTCGAACTGGGACGGCGGGCAGCCGGTGCCGACCGGTTCCAGTTCGGCGCCCGGGATCTCCATGCGGGGTCCGGGGTCGCTGCGGAACGTCAGCATCGCTTGGACCAGCGGGTGGTGGGACAGGCTTCGCTCAGGTGCCAGGCCGTCGACGAGTTCCTCGAACGGAACGCCTCGCGCGTCGGCCCTTCGGTGCGCGTCACGCAGGCGCTCGACGTACGCGGCGAACATCGGGTCGCCGGTCATGTCCGCGGGGATCACGAGGGTGTTGTCGAAGGGCCCGATCAGCCGCTCGGTGCCGGCCTGTGGGCGGGAGGCCGCCGGGGTGGCCAGCAGGAGGCGGGACTGCCCCGACCACAGACTCAGCACCGCCGAGAACGAGGCCAGCAGCATCGTCTCCAGGGTGGTGCCGCACTCCGTCGCCACCCTCTCGAAGTCCCTTGCCTGCGACGGCCGGACGTGCCAGGAGAGGGACGAGGCCGCGAACGTCTGCACGGCGGGCCGCGGGCGATCGGCCGGCAGGTCGAGGACCGGCGGGAACCCGGCCAGCTCGCTCGTCTGCGCCGCACGGCGTTCGACGGCCGACAGGGTGCCCGCCTCCTCGCGCTGCCGCTCGGCGAAATCGGCGTACCGGAGGGGCACCTCGTGCGGGTCCGCGTTCCCGCCGGGACCGTCCTGCCGGTAGAGCGCCGCGACCTCGCTGAGGAAGAGGTCCATGGACCGGGTGTCCGCCACGATGCGGTGGAGCACGAACACCAGCACTCCGGCGCCCTCGCCGCCCCGCACCAGGCCCACGCGTACCAGGGGCGTGCGGGTGAGGTCGAAGGGTTCGCGGGCGAACTCCTCCGCTCCGGCCAGGACCGCGGCGTCGTCGCGGGCTTCGATCGTCCGTACGGCGACGGGTGCCTCGTCCCGCGCTTCCTGGACGAGGACACCGTCCACGACGCCGAAGCGGGCCCGCAGCACCTCGTGCCGGTCGAGCACGCCGTTGACCGCCCGTTCGAGAGCGGGTACGTCCAGCTCGCCGCGTACGGCGAACTGTGCGCACAGGTGGTGCAGAGCCGTCCCCGGCACCAGCTGCTCGGCGAACCAGAGCCGCTGCTGCGACAGGGAGACCGGGTTCGCGTCCGTGCCGTACGTCATCGGCCGACCTGCTTTCCTGTGCGTTCCGCGGGGTCGGTCCCCGGGCCGTGGTCCTGCAGCACCGGGTGCAGGCAGGGGGTCCGGTCGAACTCCCGGGGCAGGGTGTCGATCCGTCGCGCGTGGTCGCGTTCGGCGTAGGCGTCCCAGTCGATCCGGATGCCCCGTTCCCACAGGTCGCCGACCGTCCGGAGCAGCGAGTGGCCCGGTGCGGCTTCCCCTTCGGGCAGCACGGCCAGGGTGGTGTCCTCGGCCGCTCCGGCGAGCCGGGCGGCCCGCAGCAGGCTCGTCCCGCCGCCCAACTGGAGGCAGACGGCACCGGGGTGCTCGACCGCGAGGGTGCGTACGGCGTCGTCGGGCGCGGCCGGCTCGCCCGGTTGGGCGCCCCAGTACCCGGGGTCGCACGCCTCCTCGGCGGTCAGCCACGTTCCGGTGGCCGCGGAGAGCGTCGGTGTCGTGGGGGCGTGCAGCCGCACCTCGCGCATCTGCCGGGTGAAGCGGACGGCGGCCTCCGCTCCTTCGTGCGCGTCCGCGAGGGTCTGGGCGCGTCGGCACACGGCCCGGGCCGCGTCCTCGGAGGAGAGGACTCCGCTCAACCGGGCGGCGGTCAGCTCCCCCACGCCGTGCCCCACAAGCAGGTCCGGGCCGATTCCCAGGTCGGCGAGGAACGCGTGCTGCCCGGTGGCCAGCAGGTGCAGTACGGGCCGGGTGGTCAGCGGGGTGTCGGCGAGCCCGTCCTGCCGGGACGCGCCGCGCCGGAACGCGTCGCGCACGGCCGCGAACGCCTCGGGAGCCAGCACCTCTTCCATGACGGCGAGTCCGTCGTCCACGGTCGCCCGGAAGACCGGCTCCGCCTCGTAGAGCGCGCGCGCCGCGTCCGGCGCCGGGACGTCGTCCCCCGGCAGCATGAAGACGAGGGCCGGGGGCCCTTCGGGGGCGGCGTGGAACCGCTCCCGGGCGGGCCAGCGCACGTCGGCCGCGCTGCCGTCGACGGGGATCAGCGCGGTCGCGCGCGTGGTGAGCTGCGGGCGTCCGGTGCGCAGCGTGTGTCCGATGTCCCGCCGGGTGTCGGCCGTGGCTCCGGCCACGGTCCCACGCGCCGCGTCGACGGTGGCCGCCAGGCGTTCCGGGTCGTCCGCGGAGAGCGGCAGCAACTGCCAGGAGCGGCCCTTGCGTTCGGCGAGCCGCACCTCCCGCTCGGCGTCGCCGATGACGACGTGCGCGTTCGTGCCGCCGAGGCCGAACGAACTGACGGCCGCGTAACGTCCACGGTCCGAACGGGGCCAGGGGGTCGGTCTGTCCGCCAGCGAGAACGGCGTACCGCGCAGGTCCGTCGGTGTTCCTCCCGCCACGAGGGGGGCGTTGGGCGGGATCTCGCCGTGCCTCAGGGCCAGGAGGGAGCCGATGATGCCGGCCGCGCCCGCGGCCGCGGTGAGGTTCCCGATGTTCGCCTTGACGGAGTGGAGCCGGCACTTGCCCGCTTCCGCTCCCGAGGACCGGAACGCCTGGGTCGCGGCCTCGATCTCCAGTGCGTCCCCGATGCGCGTGCCCGAGCCGTGGCCTTCGAGGAGACCGATGGCGGAAGCACTCAACTCGGCTACGTCCAGGGCCTCTTCGACCAACTCGGTCTGTCCGGCCACCCCTGGCGCGGTGAAGCCCGCCCGTTCCCTGCCGTCGTTGTTCACGGCCGTACCGGCCACCACGCCGAGGATCGGGTTGCCCGCGGCCAGTGCCGCGTCCAGGCGGCGCAGGAAGAGGACGGCGACGCCGTTGCCGTCCACGGTGCCGTCGGCCGCGGTCGTGTACGGCTCGCAGCGCCCTCGCGGTGAGTAGATGCCGTTCTCGGCGAACAGGTAGCCCGCGTCCCGCACGTTGACCGCCACCCCGCCGGCCAGCGCCGCGTCGCACTCGCCCGCGAGGATCGCCTGACACGCCAGGTGCACGGCGACGCTCGATGACGAGCAGGCGGTCAGGACGGTCATCGAAGGGCCGGTGAGACCGTAGGCATAGGAAATTCGGCTGGACATGTAGTCCGGGTCGGTTCCGATGGCGAGACCGGCGGTATCAAGATCACGGTCGGCTGCCGCCGACCGGTATTCGATCCGCGCGCCGTAGTCGGTCGTCCGGGACCCGAGGAACACTCCGACCCGATCCGGCAGCGAACCGATGAAGCATCCCGAACTCTCCACCGCCCGATAGCAGGCTTCCAGCATTACGCGATGCTGCGGATCGGTCAGTTCCGCCTCTGTCCTGGTGAATCCGAATGCCCGCAGATCGCATGCAAGTGCATCTGCCATCGGGAATTCGACCGGAACATATGCGGGGTTCTTGTAGCGGCGCTCGGGAACTCCGCGCCGCGCCAGATCCTCGGGGCTGATTTCTTGCCGACCGGAACGGCCCGTGCTGATGAGTCGCCAGAAGTCCGCCGTATTCCGCACATTCGCCGCACGGATCGACATCCCTACCACGGCAACACGATCAGACATTACACTACCCATCTCACGAAATGCGTCGAGCAGGATGCCGACCTGGATGACCAGGCTCGCCAGCGCGACCAATCTTGTCTCGCTGGCGAGACAAGCGCAATAATCGGCTCAGGGTGTTGCGACATCGCCCGTTAGACTGATTCCGCAGGAGAGTCCGTGGCGAAACCATTCGCAGATGAAGAAGTCGGATACCTGGTTCTTGTCAACGACGAGAACCAGCATTCACTGTGGCCCGCGTTCAGCACCGTACCGGCCGGCTGGGCGGTGGTGCACGGAAAGGACACGCGGGAGAAGTGTCTCGAGTACGTTTCCGCGCACTGGACGGACATGAGGCCGGCCGGCCTGATCAGGGCGATGGCAGATGAACCGCGTTAGAGAGGTGTCGGAGACGTGACGGTCGACAGTGGGTTCCGCAACCCCATGGACGCGCTGGTGGTCAACAGCGTGCGAAACCTGACGGGAAAGACGAGCGTCGGCATCGGCGACGACTTCTTCGACATCGGAGGCAACTCGATCATCGCGATCCGCCTCGGGCACGTTCTGAGCGAGGAACTCGGAATCCCCCGCACGGTGCGCGTCATCTTCAAGAATCCCGTGCTCAGCGATCTCAGCGATGCGCTCAGCGAGTTGGCTGGCGGTACGGCCACGGCCTGACCCCCGCACCACCAGCCATTTTGTTCGTCAGAGCTCGGCTGCGGCGCGCCGCAGCATCTCTGCCGCCCAGGTCTCGACCGGCGCGCTTTCCTTAGTGGCGGCTCTCTGGAACTTTTCCAGGTCCTCGGCCGAGAGTTCGAGGTTGAGCAGGCACGCCTCGGGCTCCTGCCCCTCCGCGGCGCAGCCCCCGGAATCCTGTGCCGCCATCTCGCCCTGCTGGATGAGCTGGCTGCTTCGGATCTGGCCACGGAGCTTGTTCCTGCTCCAGCCGAGCTCTTCCGCTTTCCTCAGCCAGTAGTCCTGCTGCGGTTTCTCGAGCGCCACGACCTCCAGGTGGTGGCTGAAGCTCAGGTTCTGCCGCCTGCGGTGCAGCGGAAACTCGCGGGCCACCCAGGTGTAGTTGCGAAGTGTCTGGTAGCTGAGCGACGTACGCCTTGTCGCTTCCACATACCGGTCGTGGAAGGTGGATTCACCGTAGACCAGCCAGTCGGCGATCCACCAGGCAGATGAATTCGCGAAAGAAAACAGGTTGACGCCAACCTTTTCCCACGCAACGAGGCTCTGCTTGGCGGTGAACACCAGGCCTGATTTGTGGAACTGGACCCCCAAACCCAAAGGGCCACCTGCGGCGCTTTCCGCTATCGAGTGCGGTATAACCGCCCCATTCAGCTTTGCCGAGTTGGAATCCATACTCATTGCTATCCCCATACAATTCGTGCAGAATACGAGGCACACTGTACCAGCGCGACTTCGTCCCGCTGACGTTTCGTTGCCCATCAAAAGCCGCAACTGGGCACCTTGTGCAACCTCTCACGGTGTCGCCCCATGGGTCGTGTGATCTATTCGTTCCGGCGGCTCTCACCCGCTGCTAAGTTCCTTGCACATGGCACAGACAGGGGAGACAACGGCGGGGCCCGGCCTGGGGTCCGCATTCATCAAGCTGTGGGCGGCGAACACGACGTCCGCGCTCGGCACCGGGCTCGTCACCATCGCCGCACCGCTGTTCGTGGCCTCGCGGACGAGCGACCCCCTGACCGTTTCGGCGATCACGGTCGTCACCTGGATCCCCTGGCTGCTGTTCACACTGCCCGGCGGGGTCTTCGTCGACCGCGTCGACCGCCGACGGCTGATGGTCCGGCTGGACTGGGCCCGAGTAGCGGTGATGACGGCGTTCGGCGCCGCGATCCTGCTGGACCGCGCGCCGCTGTGGATGCTGTTCGTGACCTTGTTCCTCATCCAGACCGGCGAGGTACTGTTCCGGTCGGCGAGTCAGTCGATGATCCCGGCGTTGGTGCCGCATCAGCTGCTCGAGCGCGCCAACGGCTGGTTGATGGGCGGCGTGACGACGACGCAGCAGATGATCGCCGGGCCGCTCGGCGGCTTCCTGTTCGTGCTCGCGGCGAGCATTCCGTTCCTGGCCGACGCGGGGACGTACCTGATCAGCGCCGTGCTGACCGCACTGATCCCAGGGACCTTCCGGGCCGTGGCGCGGGAGCGCGGCCACGACACGGCGGACGCGGACGGCCCGTCCCCCGTCGACGGTCCGTCCCCCATCGACGGGGCGGACAGCGCGGCGCGCCGCACCAGGGGCGGCCTGAAGCAGGGCCTGGCCTCGGTCCGCTCCGACATCGCCGACAGCGTCCGCTTCCTCATGGGCCAGCGGATCCTGCGCACCATGAGTGTGCTGATCGGCGTCCTGAACATCACGCTGTACGCGGGCGGCGCCGTCCTCGTCCTGCTCGCCAAGGAACGGCTCCACCTCACCTCGGTGGGTTACGGCCTGCTCATGACCTGCATGGCGGTCGGCGGCATCCTCGGATCCGCGTTCGGCGACCGGCTCATCCGGCGGGTGACGGCCACCTGGACGGTCCGCGTCGGCCTCGTCCTCGAGGCCGTGACACACCTGGTGCTCGCCCTGTCCCACAACGCCTACCTGGTCGGCGGCGCGCTCTTCGCCCTGGGCGTCCACAGCACGCTGTGGTTCATGGTCAGCAGTTCGCTGCGCCAACGCCTGACCCCGCCGGAGATGATGGGCCGCAGCGCGGGCCTGAACCTGTTCATCATCTTCGGCGGCAACGCGGTCGGAGCGCTGCTCGGTGGCATGGTCGCCAAACAGTTCGGCCTGTCGGCGCCGTACTGGATCGGGTTCGTGGTCGCCGTCGTCGTCGCGGCGACCGCGTGGCGGGTGTTCAGCCCGGCGGCCGTGGCCGAGGTCTACGCGACACCGGTGCCCGGGCCGGAGGCGGACGGCCCGGAGGGCGTCACGACCGCCGCTCCGGACTCCACCCGTTCGTCATGAGCGGGTGACGAGGCCCCGCAGGACCGGGCCGAACTGACGTACCGGCAGGGGATCCAGCATCTCCTCGTGCACACAGTCGACCGTGTGGACCTCCACTCCGTCCTTGGCGAAGCCGTCCCAGTCGATGTCCGACTCCCCGCGGACCCGCCGCGAGCCCACCGCCTCGATGCTGACGATCCGACCGCCGAACATCCGCGCCCGATGGCCCTGGAACAGCCGGAAACAGTGCCGGGTGATCTCCGAGAGCCGGTCGATCCGCGGGGCCGGCAGCTCCGCCAGGGCTCGGCCGACCCCCCGGACCGACTGCTCGACGAGTTCCAGGAGGTCGTCCGGCACCCCGCCCCCGGCTCCCCGGCCGTCCCCCGACGAAGGCCCCGCGTCGAACAGCACCAGGAGCGGCACGCTCTCCCCGAGCTCCTCCAGGGCCACCGCCATCTCCTGCGCGACCGTGCCGCCGAACGACCACCCCATCAGGGTGTACGGGCCGTCGGCCTGTACCTCACGGATGACGGAGACATACGTACGCGCCAGCTCCCGGACCGACTCCGGCCGCTGCCCGGTTCCGCCGAATCCGCTCGATTGCAGCCCGAAGACCGGATGCCCCTTCGGGATGTACGGCAGAAGCCTGGAGTAGCACCAGCTCAGCCCGCCGATCGGGTGGACGAGGAACACCGGGGCCAGGTTGCCTTCCGCCCTCAGCGGGAGAAGCGTCGCGAAGGAGTCGCTCTGGGCGCGGTCGAGCCGTCCGGCCAGTCCCGCGACGGTCGGGGCCTCGAACAGGGTCCGGATCCCCAACTCCGCGCCCAGCACCGCCCGTACCCGCGAGACCAGCCTGCTGGCGAGCAGCGAGTGCCCGCCCAGATCGAAGAAGTCGTCGTCGAGCCCGACCCCGTCCACTCCCAGTACCTCTGCGAACAGTTCGCACAGGGTCTCCTCACGCGGGGTGCGCCGTTCGTCGGCGGGCGCGGGCCGCACGTGGAGCGGGGCGGGCAGCGCCCGGCGGTCCAGTTTCCCGCTCGGGGTGAGCGGCAGCCGGTCGACCTCGACGATCATCGGGACCATGAACTCCGGCAGGTGCTCGCCCACGAACCGGCGTACCCGCGAGGGAACCAGGGCGGCTCGGGCGGACGGCACCACGTAGGCGACCAGACGCTTGTCACCCGGCCGGTCCTCGCGCACGGTCACCGCCGCTCGGGCGATGTCGTCGTGCCGTCGCAGCACCGCCTCGATCTCGCCCGGCTCGATCCGGAAGCCCCGTACCTTCACCTGTCCGTCGGCACGGCCAAGGAACTCCAGCTCTCCGTCCCGGTTCCACCGCGCCAGGTCCCCGGTCCGGTACATCCGCGTACCGGCGGCGCCGAACGGGTCGGCGACGAACCGCTCGGCGGTCAGGCCCGGCCGGTGCAGGTATCCCCGGGCGACCGTCGCTCCGCCGACGTACAGCTCGCCGACGACACCGGGCGGCACCGGGCGGAGTCGGTCGTCGAGCACATACGCCCTGGAGTTCGGGACCGGCGAGCCGATCGGGGCCGACGCCGGCCAGTCCTGGGTCTCGCCTGGCAGCGAATGGGCCGTCACGATGTGCGTCTCGGTCGGGCCGTAGTGGTTGTGCAGGCGGCGCCCCGGCACGGCGCGGTGGAAGGCGGCCAGCCGGTCGGAGAGTACGAGTGCCTCTCCCGCCTGGGAGATGTCGCGCAGTTCGGGCAGGGTGACGCCGGACTGCGCCGCCGCCTCGCAGACCGCGTCGACCATCACGTTCGAGGCGTGCAGCTCGCTCACCCGGTGGTCGTGCAGCCAGCGGACCAGTTTCTCCGGATGGCGTCGGGTGTCGTCGTCGGGCACCAGCAGACAGCCGCCCCTGTGCAGCGTCGAGAGGATCTCCAGGGCCGATACGTCGAAGCTGATGGCCGCGAACTGGGCGGTCCGCACCTCCGGCCCGGTCGGTGCGACCGAGGCGTGCCACAGCACGAGGTTCACCAGCACCCGGCCCGGCACCACGACGCCCTTGGGCACCCCGGTGGAACCCGAGGTGTACATCACGTACGCCGGGTGGTCCGGCCGCAGCGGCGTGCCGCGGTCGAGGTCGGACGGGTCCGTGGCCGGCCAGTCGCCTGCCGTCTCCTCCAGCAGGACTCGCGGGCACCCCGTTCCGGGCAGCGCACCGGCCGCCCCGGCCGTGGTCAGCACCAGGGCCGGGGACGCGTCGGCGAGCATGAACGCGATCCGGTCGGCGGGGTAGGCGGGGTCCAGCGGCAGATAGGCCGCGCCCGTCTTGAGGACCCCCAGCACGGCGACGATCATCTTCGCCGAGCGGTCCACCGCCAGGGCCACGGTCTGTTCCGGCCCCACGCCCCGGGCGATCAGCCGGTGCGCCAGCCTGTTGGCCCGCTCGTTCAGCTCCGCGTACGACAGCAGGACTTCACCGCACGACACGGCCGCCGCGTCCGGGGTCCGGCGGGCCCGGTCCTCGAACAGCGTGGGCAGGGCCGCCCCTGCCTCCTCCCGGACGCTCGGATTCCACTTTTCGAGCAGCACCTCTCGTTCCCGGTCCGTCAGGATCTCGGCGAGGACCACCGGCCGGTCGGGGGCGGCGACCAGCTGCTCGACCAGCCGCACCAGCCGTCCGGCGAACGCCACCACCGTGTCGTGGTCGAACAGCTCCGTCGCGTACTCGACGACGCCCGTGATCCCGGCCGCCCGCCCGTCCGCGTCGTACGACTCGCGGAACTCGCAGTTCAGATCGAACTTGGCGGAATCCCGCCCGGGCACGTGCATCTCCTCGACCCGCAGGTCCGGCATGTCGAGGGAGACCCCGGCGCCCGCGTCGAAGACCAGCATGACCTGGAAGAGGGGGTGGCGGGCGAGGGACCGGGGCGGGTCCAGGATCTCCATCAGCCGCTCGAAGGGCAGATCCTGGTTCTCGAACGCCGCCAGGTCCGTCTCCCGGACCCGGGCCAGGAGCTCGCGGAACGTGGGGTCCCCCGACACATCGGTCCGCAGCACCAGCGTGTTGGCGAAGAACCCGACCAGATCGTGCAGCGCTTCCTCACCGCGCCCGGCCACGGGCGTACCCAGCGGGATGTCCGTCCCGGCCCCCAGGCGCGACAACAGCGACGCCAGTGCCGCCTGCACCACCATGAACGGCGTCACGCCCGCCTGGCGTGCCAGTTCACCGATCCGCGCGTGGAGACCCGCGTCGATGGCCACGGGCACCTCCGCGCCGCGATGACCGGCCGCCGCGGGTCGCGGGCGGTCGAACGGCAGCGCCAACTCCGCAGGCAGCCCGGCCAGCGCGTCCCGCCAGTAGGCGGACTGCCGCGCCAGCACGCTGTTCGGGTCCTCCTCGGAACCCAGCAGCTCCCGCTGCCACAAGGTGTAGTCCGCGTACTGGACCGGGAGCTCGTCCCAGTCGGGCGCCCTCCCCGTCAGACGCGCGGCGTACGCGACCGCGAGGTCCCTGCCCAGCACCCCCATCGACCAGCCGTCGCAGGCGATGTGATGCACCAGCAGCATCAGCACGTGCTCGTCCGGGCCCACCGAGAAGCCACGCGCACGCACCGGTACCTCGGCCGACAGGTCGAACACGTGCCGGGTGGCATCGGCGGCCGCCAACCCCGCCACCTCGTCCTCCCCGGCCGTGGCCCACACCAGCGGCAGCACGGCCTCGCCCTCGGGCACGACTCGCTGCACCGGCTCACCGTCCACCACCGGAAACACCGTCCGCAGGCTTTCGTGCCGCACCACCACATCGGTCAGCGCCGCTTCCAGCGCCCCGGTGTCCAGGGAACCGGACAACCGCAGCACCAACGGCACGTTGTAGACCGCGCTCGGTCCTTCCAGCTGACCCACGAACCAGAGCCGCCACTGCGCGTACGACAACGGAAACATGTCGTCCCCCTCGCTGTCCCCGAGCACGCCTAGCTCCCGTTCCGGTTTCCGCTGTCCCCGGCGCTCTCGTGGTCCAGTTCGGCCAGCGGTCGCTCGCCGTCGGCGACCATGGCATCGAGCAGGTTGCGGAAGTACCGCGGGACGCGCTCGACGAGGTCGGCGGGGAGGACGTCGGCCGCGGCCTCGAACTCGCACCGGAACCCGTCCGTGCGGTCCACGATGTTCAACGCCAGCGGGTTGCCGACGTGGGTGATCGGCAGCGGGTCGGCCTCCGACACCGCGAGACCGTCCATGGCGGGCACCGACACCTGCCGGTAGAACGACATCGACGTCGTGAACAGCTCGCTGCGCAGGCCCTCTCCGGGCGCGGCGAACTCCTCGACCAGGTCCGCGAACGGGTAGTCCTGGTGCTCCAGACCGTTCACCAGCTGCATCAGGACCTCGGCCACGTAGTCCGCGACCAGGATGTCCGCCGGCATGCGCAGCCGCAGCGGCAACAGGTTCGAGCAGTACCCCACCACCCGGTCCAGCTCCTGCGGGCGCCGGGCGGACGCGACCGGTACGACGACGTCGTCCTGCCCCGTCAGCCGGTGCAGCAGTGCCCCCCAGGCCGCGACCAGGTAGGCGAACACCGTGACGCCCTCCTCGCGGGCGGCGTCCCGCATCCGCCCGCAGAACTCCGGTTCCAGGAGGAGACTGTGCCGTACCGCACGGTAGGGGAAGTCCGCCCGCCGCCCCGACGTCGGCAGTCCGAGGACGGGCGCCTCCTTGAGGAGGGAACGCCAGAAGCTCCGGTGCTCGGCGGCGGAGGAGCCGGTGATGGCCTTCTCGTGCCAGGTGACGTAGTCCTGGAACTGCGCGGCCGGCGGCAGCTCGGGGCTCGTCCCCCGGCAGTGGGCGTTGTACAGGGCGACGAGGTCGTCCAGCAGGACGCTGTAGGACCAGCCGTCCACGGCCGCGTGGTGCACCGTGATCAGCAGCAGGTGCCGCTGCGGGGCCGTCTCCACGACGGCGGCACGGAACACCTGGCCGCCGACCGGGTCGAGGGGACGCTCGGCCCAGGCGCGCAGGAAGTGCGCGAGATCGGCCTCGGTCCCGCAGGTGTGCTCGGTCAGCACGTCGGCCGCCGTGATCCGGCCCGCGGGACGGACGTCGAGCGTCTCGCCGTCCCCGCCGAACGTGGTCCGCAGGGTCTCGTGACGGTCGACGAGACCCCGCACGGCGGTGCGCAGCGCGTCGTGGTCCAGCGGGCCGTCGAGCCAGAACCCGACGGACATCTCGAAGGCACGCACACCCCCGTCGTCGAGGGCCTTCAACTGCCGCTGCGCGAGGGTGCTGCGCGGCGCCGTCGGCAGCGGCGCCACCGGGAGCGGCGGGGCCGCGGCCGGGCTCGTGCGGCCGGTGCCCAGCATGCCGTTGGCCCGCAGCTCCTCGACGGACTCGCGCACGGCGGTGCGGATGTGGTCGAGATCGGCCTGTTCGTGTGCGGTGGACAGGAAGAAGTTGCGCAGCTCCCAGACGAACACGCCGCGGTCGAGGAGGTTGAAGTAGAACGGGTCCATGTTCGCCTCGTGCTCGAACTTGAAGAGCGAGGAGAACCTCTGGACGTTGATCGGCACGTCGAGGGCGCGGAGGTCGTCGTTCAGTCCGTCCACGAACAACTCGGTCTTGCGGTCGAGGTCTCGTTGCAGGCCGGGCCCCTCCGCGCGCAGATGGTCCAGGACCGCCTTGGCCGCCGCCATGGTCAGCGGATGCTGGTTGAACGTGCCGCCGAAGAACGTGGATTCGACCGTCGGGCCCGAGTCGTCACCGAAGTTCCAGACACCGCCGTCGATGGAGTCCATGACGCCGTCACGTCCGGCGATCACCCCGAGCGGCATGCCGCCGCCGACGATCTTGCCGTAGGTGGCCAGGTCGGCCTCGATCCCGTACAGGCCCTGCACGCCCGCCGGATGGCAGCGGAAACCCGTCACCATCTCGTCGAAGATGAGCTTCGTGCCGTGCGCCTCGGTGATCTCACGCACCTCGTGCAGGAACTCGGGCTTCTGCACGCCGGGGGTGCGCAGGGTCACCGGCTCGGTCAGGACCGCCGCGAGCTCCGAGCCGTGCTTCCTGATGAAGTCGAGCGCGTCCCGCGAGCCGAATTCGAGCACGTACACGTTGTCCACGGCACGCGGTGAGACGCCCGGCGCGAGCGGCCTGGTGCCGAACACCCCGTTCTCGTACGACGGCGCGGCGAGCACGCTGTCGAAGTGGCCGTGGTACGCGGTGGAGAACACCACGATCTTGTCTCGACCGGTTGCCGCCCGCGCGAGGCGGACCGCCGTCATGACCGCTTCGGTGCCGCTGTTGAGGAAGGCGACCCGTTCCATGCCGGTGAGTTCGAGCACGCCGGCGGCGACATCCTCGACCAGCCGGGTGCGCGGCCCGAGGCTGAACCCGACGTCCAGCCGCTCACGGACGGCCGACGTGACGACCGACGGATTGTGGCCGAGGAGGTGGACGCCGTAGCCCAGGGTCAGGTCGACGTACTCGTTCCCGTCGACGTCCCACAGCCGCGCGCCGCGGCCCTGCTCGGCGACGAGCGGGTACAGCATCTCCTTGGTCGAGGGACGGAAGCCGACGGTGGACCGGCTGTCGGCCACCATCGGGCGGAACCGCTGGGCGAAGTCCTTCGAGCCCTTAGTCCGCGCGCCGAGCCGATCGGCCAGCGTCTTGAGGTAGCGGGTGCGCTGTGCCGTCTCCACGGGGCTGACCGCGCTGCCGCGGGCGCCGGGGGCGAGCGGGACCACCGACTTCGCCGGAGCCGTCCGCGCGGAGGGCAGCGGTGCGGGCCGCTGGGCGACCGGTGCGGCGGTCGCGTCGGCGGCGGGTCCGGTGACCGGCTCGCCGGACCTCAGCAGGTCGAGCTGTTGCCGCATGATCAGGAGCTGCTCCTTGATCAGGCTCTGGACCGCGGTGGAGGCTCCCGCGGACGCGGAGTCCGTGATCGCGGGGTCCGTGATCGCAGGGCCCGCGGGGGCCGTGGGCACGGCGGCCGCGGCGGCCGCGGTCGGGGGTTCGACCGTCGGCACCACGGGGGCCGGGACCGTCGGCGTCGGCGCCGGTGCCACCGGGACCGGCGCCTCCACCGCTTCCGCGGCCGGCACCGTCCGCGCTCCCGGCAGCCTGTCCGCCGCGGTGTGGGCGCGCAGGTGCTCGGCCAGGTCGGCCGGGGTCTGGACGGCCCCGAAGAGCTGCCGGAGCGACACCTTGCAGCCGTAGCGGTCCTCCACGATCCGCAACATGCCGAGCAGCGCCATCGAGTCCGCGCCGAGGTCCGTGAACGAGGCCTCGGGGTCCAACTGGTCGGGTTGGATGTCGAAATAGCCGCCGACCAGGGTGACGATCTCTCGGAGCAGTGGCTCCACGGTGTTCTCCTCGTGGTTCATGTCAGCCGGCCGAGCGCGGCGTTCGCGTGTCATGGGATGCGTGGGGGCCGGGCATCAGGTCGTCCCCGTCCGGCGGCCGGGGCGGCGGCGTGACGGCTCAGTGGTCCGTTCCGGATCGAGCCGCGCCGCCAGGAGGTCGACCGTCGGGTGGGTCAGGAGGTCGATCCCCGTCAGCGGCACACCGAGTTCCCTCTCGATGCGCCGGGCGAGTCTGACCGCGAGCAGTTCGTCGCCGCCCAGGTCGAAGAGGCTCAGGTCGTAACGGTCGACCTCGGTCCGCAGCACCTCGGACCAGAGCTCGGCCAGCGTCGCCTTCAGCTCGTCACCGCTCGGCCGCCGCGCGGGGACGACGGGCGCGGGTGACACCGGCTCCGGGCGTACGCCCTGTTCCTGTACCTGCTCCCGGACCTGTTCCTGTTCCCGTACCTGTACGTGGCGCTCCAGGTCGGTGGCGGACACCGTGAGCCGGGACGGCAGGCCGGAGCCGAGGACGAGGTCGAGGACGTCGGCCGCCTGCTCCGGTGGCAGAGAGCTCCGCCAGCTGACGCCCGCCAGTCCGTCCGCGGCCGACACCTGGGCGTCCAGGAAACGGTCGACCGCCGCGTGTACCGCGCCGCCGGTTCCGCCCGGCACCGAGGCCGGGGAGGACATCATGACGCCGAAGTCGGCGGGGGCGTCGCGGAAGATCTCGTCCAGCACCAGTGCCCCGCGGACCGCCGGGGCGAGGTGCTCCCGCCAGGCGCCCCGGTCGGTACGGGCGTTCCCGAGGCCGCCCCCGGCCCGCGGTGCTCCGGCGCAGTGGAACCAGCCGTCGATCCGGCCGAACCGGAGCCGCGTGGCGTCGACGAGCTCCCGCATCGCCCGGACGTCGGTGACGTCGACGGACGCCGTCGTGACGGTGCCCCCGAGCCGTTCGACGGCCCGGACGGCCTCGATCTTCCTGCTGACGGGGTCGGCGGGCCCGTGCTGGGCGACCCACCGGTCGAACTCGTCCGGGCGCGGGAGGGGGGTCCTGTCGGCGAGCACCAGTACGGCCCCGACGGCACGGCTCAGCCGGTCGGCCAGGAGCAGGCCGAGCTCCCCGAGGCCGCCGGTGACGAGGTACACACCGCCGGGCCGGAGTCGGCCGGACGGCTCCTCGCGACCGGCCGCGGACGTCACGGGGACGAACCGCCGCGTCCAGCGCCGACCGTGCCGGAACGCGACCGGGGCCGCGGTCGGAGCGGCGGCCTCCGCGAGGAGGGCTTCCGGCGTGCGGAGGCCCGCACGGAGGTCCGTGCCGGTGTCCGTCCCGATGTCGATGCTCCGGCAGCGGAGCCCCGCGAACTCCCGCGACAGGACGCCCAGTACGGCGTCGGTCATCGCGGCGGCCGGTGCGACGGACTCGCCGCCCGTGATGTCGTGCACGTCGCGCGCCACCACGGTGAGATGTGCGTCGGCACCGCCCCGGCCGCGGGTCAGGTGTACGGCGATGTCGAGCACCGAGAACAGCCCGAGGTCGCAGGCGCGGTCCAGACCGGCGAGCGTGCTCCGGCCCGACGCGATGTCGAGGGACCAGAAGTGCATGACCCGTTCCGGGGCCTGCCCGTCCGCGGCGATGGCCGCGAACAGCCTCTCGAAATCTCCGGCGTCCGCGGGATCGACGACGAAGGAGCCGTCTTCGGTCCGCCCGAAGGCATCTCCGTGCCGCACGACGACCACGGAGGCGCCCCGGCCGCGCAGGGCGTCCGCCAGTGCGTCGCAGACACCACCGGAGTCCGCGAACAGCAGCCACGGGCCCGCGGGTTGCGTGCTCCGCGCGTGCGCGTCCGTCACGGGGTCGAGGCGCTGCCAAGACTGTGTGTAGAGCAACGGGGCCGGACCCTGGACGCGCACCGGCTCCCGCGTCCCGGTGGCAGCGGGCGGCTCGATGCGGAGGAAGGTGCGGTTCAGTGGGTGGGCAGGCAGCGGAACGCGGCGCCCCGCCCCGCCGGACCAGTCCGACCAGTCCACCGGCACACCCGCGGTCCACAGCCGTGCCGCGGCGGTCAGCAGCCGTTCCACGGGCGGCAGAGCCGCGTCGGCGCCGAGGACCGAGTCCTTCGGCAGTGCGTCGGGCGGGGTGCCGATGGCGAGCACGGCCGCCCCGTCCCCCGACCGGCCCGAGAAGGCCTCGGCGGGCCGGTCGCCCTCCCAAACGTCCCGGGTCCAGTGCTGCGGGTCGAGCGCGCGCGCCTGCGGCAGCTCCCCGCCGACGACGGCCGACAGGACGGGGATGTCCGGCACCCTCGGCCGGATCTCGGGGGCGCGGTCGAGCCTCCCGGCCCGCCAGGACAGCAGCGCCATCGCGTCGGACGGCGAGAGGGCACCGGCGAAGCAGGCCGCGAGGACCTCGCCGGCCCCGGCTCCGCCGACCGCGGCGGGTCGTACACCGGACTCCGCCCACAGGGTCGCGAGCGCCTGAGTCGCCGTCACCCGAGCGGCCACCGGGTCGTCGTCCGCGGTGCCGGAGGGCGGGAAATTCCGCTCCACGAGGTCGGCGACGGCCGGCAGCCGCGCGGCCAACGTCCGGAACTCGTCGGCCGGAACCTCACCGAACAGGAAGGAGACGGCCGGTGCCGTCCCCTCCGGCGGCGGGCCCGCGGTCTGCCCGTCGGCGAGTGCCCGCAGTCGGGCCGCGGCCGTGGCGCGGTCGTCCGCGACGACGGCACAGCGGTGCGGGAAGGCACGCCGCCCCCGCCGCAGCGTGTACGCCGCGTCGGCGAGGTCGGGTGCGTCCGGGCCCTCCAGCGCGTCGGCCAGCCGGGCGGTCAGTTCGCGCAGGGCCGTGCCGCTCCTGGCGCTCACCGCGAGCAGCTGCGGGGCGACCGCCGGCTGTGGCGTGCCGGGCGGCGCGGGTGCCTCTTCGAGGACGACGTGGGCGTTGGTGCCGCCGATGCCGAACGAGCTGACCCCGGCCCGCCGGGGGGTTTCGCCGGACGGCCACGCCGCCGACGAGGTGTTGATGTGGAACGGGCTGCCGTCCAGGTCGATCCGGGGGTTCGGGCGGGTGAAGCCGGGGTGGCCCGGGATCTCACGGTGGTGCAGCGCCAGGACCGTCTTGATGAAGCCGGTGATTCCCGCCGCGGCGGCGAGGTGCCCGACGTTCGCCTTGACCGAGCCGAGGGCGCACCGCCCCGGCCGGGCGCCGCCGTCCACGAAGGCCTCGCTCAGCGCGGCGAACTCGATGGGGTCGCCCAGGGCCGTCGCGGTGCCGTGCGCCTCGACGTACGTGACGGTGTCGCTGTCCACTCCGGCGACCGCCTGCGCCTCGGTGATCACCGCTCGTTGGCCGCCGATGCTCGGGGCGGTGTAGCCGATCTTGTCGGAGCCGTCGTTGTTGATCGCGGAGCCCTTGACCACGGCGAGGATCCGGTCACCGTCCTCGATCGCCTCGGCCAGCCGCTTCAGGGCGACCAGACCCACACCGTCGCCGAACGTGGTGCCCGCTCCGTCGGCGTCGAACGGCCGGCACCGTCCGTCCGGGGACAGGATCATTCCCTCGCTGAAGACGTAACCCGGGTAGTTGTTGGCGATCACCGAGACACCGCCCGCCAGGGCGATGTCGCACTCGCCCGTGAGCAGGCTCTGCACCGCCAGGTGCACCGCCACCAGCGACGTCGAACAGGCGGTCTGCACATTGATGCTGGGACCGGTGAGGCCCAGCTTGTACGAGATCCGGGTGGTCAGGTAGTCCTTGTCGTTGGCGATCATGAGCTCGGTGCCGTCGTAGCCCAGCGGATCGCAGGAACGGGCCACGACGTTGGTCAGGTACGTGTTCATCGACGCGCCGGCGAACACGCCGATGGCCTGGTCGTCCGCGCCGCCGGAGTAGCCGACGGTTTCGAGCAGCTCCCACGCGACTTCGAGCAGGATCCGCTGCTGCGGGTCGAGCAGTTTCGCTTCGCGCCGGGTGTAGCCGAAGAACTCGTGGTCGAAGCCGAACGCGTCCGGCAGGACCGCGGCCCGCTTGACGAAGCAGGGGTCGCGCAGCACCTTCTCCGGTGCCCCCGCGGCCGCGAGCTGCTCGTCGGTGAACGTGGTCAGCAGGTCGTCCCCGGCGCGGAGCCTGCTCCAGAACCGGTCCAGGTCGGCGGCGCCGGGGAACCGGCCGCTCATGCCGATCACGGCCACGTCGTTCGGCCGGACCGGCGGGCCGGTCTCTTCGGCGTCAGACATCGTCGCCTCCCTGGGCGCCCGGGCGGTTCCGCTCCCGCGCGCGCAGCCGCGCGCTGCGGGCCGTGCCGTCGGCCAGCTGTGCCCGCCGGCTCGTCGCCCGGCCCCGGGCGGGGCTCGCGCCGGCCGTGGCGGCGGCCGGGCCGAGGCGCCGGGCCAGGGAGGTCACCGTCGGATAGCGGAACATCTCGTTCACCGTCAGCGGTGTCTCGGCGGACTCGTCGGCGAGCAGCGCGTGCACCTGCATCAGCAGCATGGAGTTGCCGCCGAGATCGAAGAAGTTGTCGTCGGGCCCGATGCCCTCGCGTCCGAGCACCTGTTGCCAGGCGGCGGTCACGCGCCGCTCGTGGACGATCGGCGCCGGGCCGCCGGGTTCGCCCCGCCGGACCGCGCCGACGGCTTCCCGCGTCGGAGCGGCGGGCCGGTCGATGCCGGGTTCGACCTCGGTCGCCATGGGCAGCTCCGCCACCCCGCGGCCGGGGTCGGCGAGCGCGGCCGTGAGCAGCGCCACGTAGTTGTCGGCCGCCTGACGGGCCGCCAGGGGGGAGAAGACGGACTTGCGGTACTTGAGCAGTCCGACGAGCCGGTCGCCGTCGTGCACGACCTCCAGCACGAGTTCGAGCTGGTCGTCCTGCTGGTCCAGCCGGAACGGCGTCGCGGTCAGACCGGCCCAGGGGACCGGGGACGCGCCCTCGTCGGCCACGTACAGGCCCGCCAACGCCGGGTACCTGCTGGGCTTCTGGTAGCTGAACATGGCCTGGAAGACCGGGTTGCGGTCGTCCACCCGGCGCGGGGCCAGCTCACTGACGAGCAGCTCGAAGGGGTAGTCCTGGTGCTCGAGCGCCTCCACGACGGTGCGGCGGGTCCGGCCGAGCTGCTCGCGGAACGACCCCGCCGAACGCAGATCGGCGCGCAGCACCACGGGGTTGACGAAGTTTCCGACGCACTCGGCCAGCGCCGGGTCGGTGCGGCCCGCGACCGGGGTCCCCACCAGCACGTCACGCTGTCCGGTGTACCGGCCGACGAGGACCTGGAAGGCCGTCAGGAGCACGGCGTAGGGCGTGACCCCCTCCTCCTGAGCCAGCGCGAACACACCGCGGGCGAGCTCGGCGGAGAGGGGGAACACAATGGATCCGCCCTCTTCGGCGTCGGCCGGGTCCAGTTCGAACCGGGGCCACGCGGCAGGTTCGAGCGGGCCGGAGAGCTGGTCGTGCCAGTAGGCGCGTGCCCTGCCGCCCTTCTCACCCGCGATCAGGTCGCGCTGGTAGGAGACGAAGTCGCTGTACGGGACGTTGTGGGCGGGCAGCCGCGCCGGACGCCGTTCGGCCTCCGCGAGGTAGAGCTGCTCCAGTTCCGACACGATGACGCCGAGGGACCAGAAGTCGCACACCACGTGGTGGAGGGCGAGCAGGACGACGGCCTCTCCCGTCGCCCCCGTGTACACCCGTACGCGGATGAGCGGCCCGGCCGTGAGGTCGAACGGCTCGCGGTGGGCGCCGCGCACCGCGTCGTACAGCTGCTGCTCGGTCCAGTCACGGGCGTCCAGCTCGGCGAAGTCGGGTTCGAGCCAGCCGTGCACGGTCTGGCGGCCCGCGCCGTCGTCCCTGTCCGCGCCCACGCGGCCGAAGGTGGTGCGCAGGGCCGCGTGCCGCCCGACGAGCGACTGGGTCGCGCCGCGGAAGGCGGTGGGGTCGAATCCGTCGGTGAACCGGGCGGTGAACGCGACGTTGTAGGACGCGCTGTCCGGGTTCATCCGGTGCAGCATGAGCAGCGGGCGCTGGGCGTACGAGAGCGGGTGGCCGGTGCGTGCCGTGCCGGCCCGCGACCGGAGCGCCGCCTCCAGTTTCTTCCGGACGTCGTAGTCGGTCATGAGGTTCCGTCCTGATCGGCCAGCCAGGGCAGCAACGCCTGGATCTGGTCCTCGGTCAGCGAGTCGAGGTTGGCCAGGAGGCGTTCCGCCTCTTCCGGCGAGAAGGGTTCCGTCCCGGAGGGTGCCTCGGCCGGTGCCGTCATGGACGGTGCCGCCTGGGCAGGAACCGTCCCGGCGGGCGCGTCGCGCGTCAGGAGCTCAGCGAGCTCGTCGACGAGCAGGCGCACGGCCTTGCCTTCGAGGAGGCCGGTGAGCGGCAGGTCGACGTCCAGGTCGCGGAAGACCTGGCCGCGCACCTCGACCGCCACGAGCGAGTCGAGTCCCGCCGCGGAGAGCGAGAGGTCCTCGTCGACAGCGGTCCCCGGCATGCCGAGCCGGGTGGCCAGCATGCCGCGCAGGTAGTCGAACACCAGCTCGCGGCGGCGTTCCGGTACGGCGCCGGGCCACTCCCGCCGCAGCCGCCCGACCGCCTCCGCTCCGTCCTGGGCGGGCCTTCCCGGCGCGTCGTCCGTGGTGACGGTCCTGGTTCCGGGGAACCGGGCCAGATAGCGGGCCCAGTCGACGGCGAAGACGCCGTACTGGCCGCCGGGCCCGGCCAGCAGCCGGTCGAGCGCGGCGAACGCAGGACCGGTCTCCAGCGGGGTGAATCCGGTGTCCGCGATCCGGTCCCGCAGGCGTCGGCTCAGTTGCGTCACCATGCCGGCCTCCCACGGTCCCCAGTCGACGCTGAGTGCGGGAAGCCCCAGCCCTCGCCGGTGGTGGGCGAGCCCGTCGAGGAAGGCGTTGGCGGCAGCGTAGTGCGCCTGTCCGGGCGACCCGAGCAGACCGGCCGTGGAGGCGAAGAGGACGAAGTGGTCGAGGTCGAGGCCGAGGGTGGCGCGGTGCAGGTGCCGGCCGCCCGTCACCTTCGGTTCGAGCACCGCCCGGAAGCGGTCCCAACTCAGCTGCGGCAGCACCGCGTCGTCGACCACGCCGGCCGCGTGCACGACGCCCTTCAGGCCGCCCCACTCGCGTTGTGCGCGTTCGACCAGCTGAACGACCGCCGCCTCGTCCGTCACGTCGAGGCCGACGACGGTGACCCGCGCACCCAGCTGCTCCAGCTCGCGGACCTGCTCGTCGATGCCCGCCCCGGGGCCGCGGCGGGAGGCGAGCACCAGGTGGCGCACCCCGTGCCGGGCCAGCCATGCCGCGGTGCGCAGTCCGAGCGCCCCGGTTCCGCCGGTGATCAGGTAGCACCCGTCCGCGCCGAGCCGGACCGGCGGCGCCGTCGGTGCCGTCGGTGCCGTCTCGTGGCGCAGGGTGGGCAGGTGGACGCGGCCGTCCCGGATCGCGGCCTCCGCCGGGGCGTCGGGCGTGGCGACCACCTCGGGCAGCATGCCCAGTGCGCGGGCGGCGTCGTACGGATCCACGTCCAGGAGCCGCACGTCGAGCTGTGGTGCTTCGAGTGCCGCGCTCCTGCCCAGCCCCCACAGCATCGCGCCGTGCGGATCGCGGGCCTCGGCGGACTCGCGGACGGCGACCGCGCCGCGGGTGAGCAGCACCACGGCGGCCGGTGTCCGGCCCGCGCGTTCGGCGGCCCGCACGAGGGCGGGCAGGCTGCCGCAGGCGGTCCGCGTCTCCTGTCCGGCCGGGCCGGGCTCGTCCAGCCCGAGGCAGTGCAGCACGCTCGCGGTCCCGGTGTCGCGCAGGAGCCGCGTCAGGTGGTCGGCGTCGGCGGGGTCGAGGGCGTAGTGGGAGGCGTCGTGGCGTACGAACTCCTCGCCCGCCTCGACGATCACGCAGCGGCTGCCACGCGTCTCCAGTGCCGTGACCGCGTGACGCCAGTGGCCCCCGCGGTCGGCGAGCACGATCCACGGTCCGGCCACGGTCGGCGCGCCGTCGGTCGGCTTGCCCAGCTCCCATTCCTCGACGTAGATCCGCGCCTCGGTCAGGGAGCCTTCCGGTGCGGCGGCCGGGGGCGAGCGGAAGGACACCGCCCGCAGTTCCAGGCCGAAGAGGTCGAGCAGCGGGTTGCCCTCGTGGTCGGTCAGCGAGACGTCGGCCACGGCCCGCGTGGCCTCGGCCGAACGGTGCCGGATGAGGACGACACCGGATTCCGACGTGCTCCGGGACGCGTGGAACACGGCCCGTTCGATGCGGAAGGGCAGCAGCACACCGTCGTCGGGGGCCTCGCGGACGATCCGTGCCGCGATCGCCAGCTGGACGCAGGAGTCGAGCAGCGCCATCGTCCGCTCCCGCGGCGAGGAGGCCGCGAAGTCGACGTCGCCGGTGCTGTCCTCGCCGGTCAGGCGCAGCTCCTTGATCCACTGGAACGCGGGACCGAACCGGAAGCCGTGCTTCTCGAACAGCGGGTAGAGCTCGGCGGCGGGGACCGGACTGCCCGCGCGGTAGCCCGCCGGGTCCGTCCGGGCCCCGGCCTGTTCGGCGGCGTCGGCCGTCCGCAGCCGACCCTCGGCGTGCACCTGCCATGACTCGTCGGCGAGGGGGGCGTCCGCGCGCGCCAGGCCGAGCGACTGCGCGACGAACCTGCCCTCGCCGGCCGGGGTGAGCACGAGCTGGACCCGGCGTTCCTCCTCCCCGGCCGTCAGGGCGCGCGGGAAGACCAGGTCCTCGACGACCGTGGCGGACCCGGCCGCCACCGCCTCCACCAGGCATGCCGTGTGGTAGGCGCCCGGTACGACGATGCGGCCGGAGATCTCGTGATCGGCGAGCGTACGCGGGGCCCGCGCGGCCACGGTCGTCTCGTAACGCCGCTGCGCGGACTGCGGCAGGGCGAGCCGCGTCAGTTCGGGCGGCTCACCGGCTCGCGGCGCGGACGGCGCGGTGTCGGTACGGGCCTGGGTCGGGGCCGGGGCCTGGGCGATCCAGTGCCGGGTCCGGGCGAAGGGGTACAGGGGGGCGGCCGCGTTGTTCGCGTGCAGCGGCGCGTAGTACGCCGCCCAGTCGACGGCCGCACCGGCGCGGTCCAGGCGGGCCAGGTGGGCGAGGACCGTGGCCGGGTCCGGGGTCCTCGTGGACAGGCCCGGCAGGAGGACGACGTCGTCGTCGGCCTGGGCACGGCTCGCGGTGGTGAGCGTCCTGCCGGTGCCCACCTCGAGGAGAACGGTGCAGCCCCCGTCGAGCAGCCCGGCCACGCCGGACGCGAATCTGACCGGTGAGGTGAGCTGGCGTCCCCAGTACTCCGCGCCGAGGTCGTCCCCGGTCGCCCACGCGCCGGTGAGGTTCAGCGCGAGCGGCACCTGCGGCGGCCGGTGCGTGATCCGGTCCGCCGCCGCCACCAGGGCGGGGACGGCGGGGGCCACCAGGGACGAGTGGAAGGCGTGCGTCGTCTCCAGGGGGATCGTCCCCCAGCCCCGCTGCCGGAACTCGTCCTCCAGCTCGGTCAGCACGGCGTCCGGGCCCGAGACGGTGACACGTTCCGGCGCGTTGTACGCGGCGACAGCCGCCGAACCGCCCTTGGCTTCGACCAGGCGCTCCAGCTCGGCCACGTCGGTGCAGCCCACGGCGACCATCCGGCCGCTGCCGGGTACCGCGGCGAAGGCGCGACCGCGCGCGCAGACCAGTTCGAGCCCCTCTTCGGGGGTGAACACACCGGCGACGCAGGCAGCCGCGTACTCGCCCAGGCTGTGGCCGACCACCGCGTCCGGCCGTACCCCGCACGAGGCCCAGAACTCCGCCAGGGCGACCTGCATGAGGAAGACCGCGGGCTGGAGCAGTTCGGCCCGTGCCTGTGCCGCGGGGTCGGTGAACACGTCGAGCGGGCCGACTCCGGTGAGGCGGCGGAAGAGGTCCGCGTGGCGGTCGAGGGCCGCACGGAACGCGGGGTGCGCACGGTGGAGCTCGACGGCCATGCCGGGGTACTCGGAGCTCTGGCCGGGGAAGAGGAACCCCGTCACCGGCTTGGCTCGCGCCGTCTCACCCGTGTCCGCCTGCCCGGTCCCCGACCGCAGCCACGACTCGATGCGCTCGGCCGCCGTGTGCCCGGTGTCGGCGACGACGCTGACCCGGTGCCGCAACGCGCGCCGTCCGACCTGGCTGGTGCGGGCCAGGTCCCGCAGGGCCGCGTCCGGCTCGCGCAGACGGCTCGCCCACCGTCCGGCGAGCTCCCGCAGCGCGTCGGGGGTCTTGGCACTGATCGTGATGAGCTCGTGTCCCGGCGGCTGGTCGGGCGCGCTCTCGGGTGCCGGCCGGCGTTCCGGCGCCTGTTCGAGCACGGCGAAGGCGTTGGTGCCGCCGATGCCCAGGGAGTTGACGGCCGCCCGGCGCGGGGAGCCCGGCATGGAAAGCGGCTCGGCGTTGACGAACAGGCCCGTTTCGTCCAGCTTCAGCCGGGGGTTCGGCGCCGTGAAGTACGGGCTCGGCGGGATCCGCCCGTGGTGCAGGGACAGGGCGGCCTTGATCAGGCCCGCGATGCCCGACGCCGCCTCCATGTGCCCGATCAGCGCCTTCACCGAGCCGATGGCGCAGGGCGCGTCCCGGCCGAAGAGCTTCTTCAGCGCACCGATCTCGGTGGGGTCGCCGAGCGGTACACCGGTGCCGTGTGCCTCGATGTAGCCGATCGTGGCGGGGTCGACGTCGGCGGCGGAGAGGGCCCGCCGCATCGCGCCAAGCTGGCCCGGCAGGCTGGCGGCGCCGTAACTCGCCTTGCCGCCACCGTCGTTGTTGATCGCGGTGCCGAGGATGGTGGCGTAGACGGTGTCGCCGTCGCGCTGCGCGTCGGCGAGCGGTTTGAGGACGACGGCGCCCACGCCGCTGCCGAAGATCGTGCCCTGCGCGCCGACGTCGAACGGGCGGCAGCGGCCGTCCGGCGACAGGATGCCGCCCCGGCGGTGCCAGTAACCGGAGGCAGTGGGCAGCCGGAGGTTCACGCCGCCGNCCAGCGCCGCGTCGCACTCGCCGCGCAGCAGGCTCTGGCAGGCGAGGTGCACCGCGACCAGCGACGTGGAGCAGGCCGTCTGCACCGTCAGGCTCGGTCCGGTCAGATTGAGCTTGTACGACACCCGGGTGGCGAGGAAGTCCTTGTCGGAGCCGAGCTGTTCGAGCGAGGCCGTCGGATCGGCCAGTGGCCCGGTGTTCGCGAGCACCTCGGGGAGGTAGCCGGTCAGAACGCCGCCGCTGCCGGCGAAGACGCCGACCGAGGCACCGGTACCGGCCGCCGGGCGCAGGCCCGCGTCCTCCAGCGCGTGCCAGCACGTCTCCAGGAAGACGCGGTGCTGGGGGTCCATCGCGGCGGCCTCGCGGCCCGAGATGTCGAAGAAGGCCGCGTCGAAGAGGTCGACGCCGTCGATCGACGAGGCCGCCCTGACGTAGTCGGGGTCCTTGAGCCACTCCGGATCCACCCCACCGCGCAGCAGTTCCTCGTCACCGAGGTCGCGGATCGACTCGCGTCCGGCGAGGATCGCGTCCCAGAACTCGCCCACGTCCGCGGCCCCGGGGAAACGCGCGGCGATGCCGACGACGGCGATCGGGCTGCCGCCCGGCTCCGGCTGTGTCATGACGGCTCGCCGGCACCGAGCCGGGGCCGGACGGCCGGGGCGTACGCCTCCAGCAGATCACCGACCGTGCGCACACCCGTGATGGGCATCTCGTCGGAGAACGGGTCGGCGTCCAGCTCCATCTCCAGGACGGCGACGAGCCGGGCGAGGTGCAGCGACTCCAGACCGAGCTGGTCGACGAGCAGCTGGTCCTCGTCCAGGTGCTCGACCGGCCCCGCCACCTCGTTCACGATGTCGAGCAGCGCGGCCATGACCGTCTCGCGCCTGTTCATTCGAATCACACTCCCGTTCGCATTTGCCCCGGTCCCCCGCAGTCGGGGTTCAGCAGGTGTAGCCACCGTCGACGGTGATGGTCTGGCCGGTGATGAAGCTCGCCGCGGGCGAGGTGAGGAACCGGATGACGCCCAGCACGTCCTCCGTCGAGCCGAGTCGGCCCAGTGGTGTGCGGCGCACGATGCGGCGGCGCTGGTCCGCGCTGATCCCCGCGGTCATCTCGCTCTCGAAGTAGCCGGGGGCGACGCTGACCACCCGGACTCCCGCGGGGCCGACCTCACGGGCCAGGCCTCGGGTCAGCCCGTCGAGGGCGGCCTTCGCCGCGCCGTACACGGCCACACCGGTCTGTCCGCGCAGCGCGTTGATCGACGACAGGTTGATCACCACGCCGTCGCGGCGGGCGAGCATGGGCTTGAGACAGGCACGGGCGAGCAGCACGGGCAGCGCCACGTTGGTCCGCAGCGCGGCGTCGATGGCCGCCGGGGCGGTCAGCGTCAGCAGGCCTTCGAGCCCGACGGCGGCGTTGTTCACCAGCACGTCGATGCGGCGGTGGCGGCGCACGGCCGTGCGGACGAACTCCTCGACCGCGTCGGCGTCCGTGCCGTCGACCGCGGACCAGAACAACGCGTCCGGGCCCGCCGACTCCCGCAGCGCGGCCAGTTCGGCGGACTCGGTACGGCTGAAGGTCTCGACCCGGTAGCCGCGCCGCAGGAAGTCCGTCACCAGCGCGAGGCCCAGGCCGCGGCTGCCGCCGCTGACGACCGCCACCGGACGCGGATCCACGGTGCCGCTCACACCGCACCTCCCTTTCGCTTGAAGCGCTCGCCGTGCAGCGGCACGTCCGAGACGGTGATGACGGCCGGGACCTTGTGGGGCGGGAGGTGCTCGGCGCAGAACCGGCGCAGCCGCCTGCTCAGCGCCTGCGGCTCCTCCGTCCCTGTCGCCTCGACCGCGGCGACGACGATCTCTCCCGTGACGGCGTTCGGGCGGCCGCTCACGATGACGTCCCCGACGTCGGGGGCCCGCAGCAGTACGTTCTCGACCTCCGTGGGGGAGACCTTCTCGCCGCCGACGTTGATCAGCGCCGAGAGCCGCCCGAGTACACGGAGCGTGCCGTCGTCGGCCACCTCGACCGCGTCGCCGGTGTCGAGCCAGCCGTCCTCGTCGAACGGGCTCGGCGCGTTGAGGTAACCGAGCATGCTGCTCGGCGACTTGATCCAGAGCACGCCGTCGCGCACGTCCGTGGTGAACCCGTGGCCTCCGACGTCCATCCGCAGCGAGTCCGACGCCGCGGACCGGGTGGGCAGGATGCCGGTCTCGGTGAGGCCGTACGTCTGCTTGAACCGCACGCCGGGGAACGCCTTGGCCGCTTGCGCGAGGGTGACCTCACGCATCGGCTCGGTGCCGTAGGTGACCAGTTCGAGCGAGGACAGGTCGTGGTCGCGGTGGGCCCCGGAGAGCAGCAGCATGTTGAGGAAGGTCGGTGTGGTCGGCAGCACCTGGACGCGGTGTTGCTCGATGGCCGCGCACGCGTGCTTCGGGGTGCGCCGCGGTTCGGTGACCACCGTGCCGCCGCCGAGGAGCGTGCGGAACAGCGTATTGACTCCGCCGATGTGGTCGAGCGCCATGAACTGCAGCGTTCGCCGCGGGCGGGGCGACGCACGGAATCCGCCGAGCAGCCGCGGCAGCGACAGGAGCGCCGCCTTGCTCTCGCCCGTCGACCCCGAGGAGAACAGCAGGAGGCCTGCCTCTCCCGCTCCGGCGAGCTTCGTCAGGAGGGCGGGCCGTGGCTCGTCCGGTGCCTGGACCGTCCGGAAGGTCCAGTCGTCAGGACCGTCGAACTCGATGACCCTGGTCGCGTGTGCCGTCGCGATCCGGCGCGTCCGCTGTTCCTCCGGCGGATCGGTGGGGGCGAAGGGAACCACGACCCCGCCCCGGACGGCGATCGCCATGAAGAGCGCGACCGTGGCCGGCGACGGGCTCCCGACGATCGCCACGGTCTCGCCCCCGGCCACCCCGAGCCGGTCGAGCTCGGCCAGCCAGCCGGTGGTCCGCTCGGCGAGCCGCGCGCACGTGACGCTGCCGCCGTGCCCGGCCATCGCCTCCGCGTCGCCCCGGTCCTGGAGTTGTGACAGCAGCCAGTCCATGGTGCCTTCCCCGCTTGTCATGGTGTTCACTTCCCTCGCCTGCGCAGCGCGGGCCTGGGCGCGCTGTCGGCGGCGCCCAACCGCGCCGCGATGTCGGCGATCGTCCGCGCCTCGAAGACGGTTCGGATCCGCAGCTCGCAGCCCAGGACGGCGCGTACGCGGCCGATGAGCGTCATGGCGAGCAGCGAATTGCCGCCCAGGTCGAAGAAGTTGGCGTCGAGTCCCACCTGCGGTACGCCGACGACCTCGGCCACGATCTCGCAGAGCGTGCGTTCGCGCGGGTCGGCGGGGACCGTGACGTCCCGGCCCGCGTCCGGCTCGGTGCCCGACGGACCGCTGTCGGACAGCGCCTTGCGGTCCAGCTTGCCGTTGGGCGTGATCGGGAACTCGTCGAAGATGCCCACCCGGTCGGGGAGCAGCGCGGCGGGGAGCCTGCCGCGCAGGAACTCCCGTACCGCGGCGGGGGTCAGACCGTCCCGGCCGTTCCCGTCGGGTACGACGTAGGCCACCAGTCGCGCCATGGGGGTGCCCGCGTCCGTCGCGAAGACGGCGGCACGGACGATGGCCGGGTGCGCGAGCAGCGCGTTCTCCACCTCACCGGGCTCGACCCGCAGGCCGCGGACCTTGACCTGGTCGTCGACGCGGCCCCAGAACTCCAGCTGCCCGTCGGCACGCAGCCGGCCCTTGTCGCCGGTGCGGTACATGCGCTGTCCGGGGACGCCGCTGAACGGGTCGGCGATGAAGCGCTCGCTGGTGTACGCGGGCTGTCCCACGTACCCCTGGGCCACTCCCAGTCCGCCGATGCAGATCTCCCCGACGAACAGGGGCGGCAGCAACTGGAGCTGGTCGTCGACGATGTAGATCCGGGTCGTGCCGACCGCGCGCCCGGACACCTGGTGCTCGAGTCCGCGGATCTCCGTGGAGGTCGAGTCGACGGTGCACTCGGTGAGGCCGTACAGGCTGAACGCGAGCAGCCCGGGCTGGTCGCGCAGGCGCCGCCAGAGCCGGTCGGACGTGTTCTCGCCGCCGAACGTGACGATCTTCGGTGGGTACGGCCTGTCCAGGAGACCGGCGTCGACGAGCATCTCCATCTGGCTGCTGTTGCAGTCGAGCACGTCGATCGCGGTATCGGGATCCGATCCGCGGGCGAGCAGTCGCAGCGGGTCCATGCGCTCTTCTTCGTCGAGCAGCAGCAGCCGGTGCCCGAAGACCATCATGCCGAGGCAGTGGTTGATGAACACGTCGAAGGTGACGGCGCTCAGTGCGCCGATGTTCACCTGACGGCCCTCGGGCAACTGCGCGTACATCGGCGCCTGCTGGGTGGTGGCGAGCGCGACCAGGCTCTCCTGGTCGACGATCACGCCCTTCGGCTTTCCGGTGGAACCCGATGTGAAGACCACGTAGGCCGGGGCGGCACCCGGACGCGGAAGGGTGGCGAAGACGTCGGCGGGGGCGCCGCCGGGGGCCGGGGCCTCCTCCGCGAGCCGGGCCGCGTCCGCCCGGAGCACGGCCGCCGAGACCGTCTCCACGTCGGAGAAGGGCTCGTCCGCGACCACCAGGGAGACGCCCGCCTCTTGCAGGAGCATGCGGCGGCGCTGTTCGGGCTGCTGCCGGTCGAGCAGCAGGAACGCTCCACCCGCGCACCAGGTGGCGAGCATCGTGACGATCAGGTCGCCCTGCCGGGGCAGGCAGATTCCCACCATGGTGCCGGTCCGCACGCCACGGGCCCGCAGACCGGCGGCCAACGTACGGGCGCGGTCGGCCAGTTCGGCGAAGGTCAGCCGTTCGCCTGCCGCGCCGACCGCCTGGAGTCGGGGTGTGGCGGCGGCGGTCCGCTCGAAGAGGTCCCACACCGAGGTGTGTCCGGTGCCGGTACGGCCCTGCTTCGCTTCGTCACCGGCGCCGAGTGCAAGCGTCTGCGCGCGCGTGGCCGCGTCGTGGACGGGGATGTCTCCGATCGGGACACCGGGCGTCCGGACGAGGGTGCGCAGCACATGTCCGTACGCGGCGGCGAACTGCCGCATGGCCGCTTCGGAGAACCGCCGGCGGTCGTACTCGACGGTGAGCGTGGTTTCGCCCGCCATGCGCTGGACGTCCAGCGTCAGGTCGAACTGGAGCCCCGACAGCTCCGTGGGCTCGGGCAAGGTCGAAACCTGGAGGCCGTCCAGCACCCAGACGTCGCTGGGGTCGAGCGAGGCGTAGCTGATCGCGACCTGGAAAAGGGGGTTGCGGTCGGCGTCGCGATGCGGGGCGACCGCGTCCACCACCGCCTCGAACGGCACGTCCTGGTAGGCGAGTGCGCCGTGCACCGTCTCCCGTACACGGTCGAGGTACTCGTCGAAGGTCAGGGCGGGGGCCGCCTGCGAGCGCAGCACCACCGTGTTGGCGAAGAACCCGATCGAGCCGAAGAGTGCCGAGTTCGGGCGGCTGAACACCTGCGTGCCGACCGTGATGTCATTCGTTCCCGCCCAGCGCTGGAGGAGAATGAAGTACACCGCGAGCATGCCGGTGAACGGAGTGATCGACCGGTCCTTGCAGAACCGTTCGAATTCTTCCGTCACACCGTCCGGCAGCGCGATCGGAAGCCGTGCGCCGATGGCCTTTCCCGGATTCTCCCCGCCGTCCTCGGGGAATCGATTCGAGGGAATGTCCGCCAACTGGTCGAGCCAGTACTCCAGTCCCGCACGGTCCTCGTCGGGCTTGTTCTCGGCCAGGCAGAAGTCGGCGTACTGCGCGGCCGGAACCGTCAGGGCGGGCGCGTCCGGGTCGGCGTAGGCAAGGCGGAGTTCTCCGGCGAAAACCTGCGCGGAGACTTCGTCGATGATGATGTGATGAAACGCCAGGGCCACCAGTTGCATCCCAGGCGCAACCCTTATGACACTCATCCGCCAGAGCGGCCCCGAAGCGATGTCGAACGGCAGCTCGATCAGCCTTCGGGCCTCTTTTTCCGCCCATGCGCGGCGCTCTCCGGGAGCGTTTCCCGGGGCCTCCACGACGTCGACCGGAGCCCGCCGCACGGAATCCCGTTCCGCGTCGTGCACGGCGTCCGATTCGTGCACGACCTGCAGAACCTCACCGGCACGCTCGAGGAAAGTGGTGCGCAGCGTCTCGTGCCTGCGGCGCAGCACGTCCACCGCGCGTTCGAGTCGCTCTACCGCAAGTTCACCCTCGACGACAAGGACAGTCCCCCACACGTCGGCCGAGCTGTCCGGCCGCATCATCGACGCGAAGTACATCCTGCGCTGCGCGGAAGAGGCGGGAATCACACGCGAAATACCCTTGGCCGAAAGACCGTCACCACCCAAATTCTGGTAATTCGCGTGATGCGTTCGAGGCATGAAAGCCCTCCAAGCGATCGGCCATGTCTACGTGTGGACTGTTAACGGACACTACCCGCTGGTCACCGGAGCGAGCGACGTACCGAAGGCTTCTCCACGCCTCTCCGCCGCGGCTTCTTGTCTCGCCGGCGGGACAGACCGGACCGACATCGTGCTCCACCATCAATTGATGCTTCCGCGAATCTGTGCCGATACTCCACACTGATCGGCGAGGGGAGCGATCACCATGGATTTCAGCCTTTTCTATTTCGCCAACGACAGCGGCACCACAGAGGACGACCGGTACCGGCTGCTTCTCGAGGGCGCCCGCTTCGCGGATGAGCACGGATTCCACGCCGTGTGGACCCCGGAACGCCATTTCCACCAATTCGGAGGTACCTATCCGAACCCCTCGGTGACCGGTGCGGCCGTTGCCGCGGTCACCAGCCGTGTCAAGATCCGGGCCGGCAGCGTGGTGGCACCGCTGCACCATCCGGTGCGGATCGCCGAGGAATGGTCGGTCGTGGACAACATCTCGCGCGGCCGCGTCGGGGTGTCCTTCGCCTCCGGATGGCACGCTACCGACTTCGCACTCAACCCGTCGACGTACGGGGACCGCCGGACCGAGATGTACGAGCGGATCGAGCAGGTGCGGGCGCTGTGGCGCGGAGAGGCGATCAAGGTCACGGACGGGCTGGGAAACCCGGCCGAGGTGCGGTCCTTCCCTCCCCCGGTGCAGGCCGAACTGCCGGTGTGGATCACCAGCGTGGGCGACATCGAGACCTTCCGCAGCGCGGGCCGGATCGGCGCCGGTCTTCTGACCCATCTGCTCGGGCAGACGCCGGAGCAACTGGCCGAGAAGATCGCCGCGTACCGGGAGGCCGCCGCCGAGGCGAACCCCGACGGACGGCCCGGTCACGTCGTGGTGATGGTGCACACGTTCCTCGGCGACGACAACGAAGCCGTCCGCGAGCTCGTCAGGCCGTCACTCTCCGCCTACATGCGCAGCTCGCTCAACCTCATTCTGGCCTCGGACACCGGCTCCGGCTCCGACGGTCCTGGAAGCCTCGACCCGGACGAGATCGATTTCCTGGTCGAGCGGTCGTTCGAGCACTACTTCGACAACATCGGGCTGCTCGGCTCGGTCGACAAGGCCCGGGAAGCCGTCCGGCGCCTCACGGAACTCGGCGTGGACGAGGTCGCCTGTCTCGTCGACTTCGGACTGCCGACGGACGAGGTCCTCTCGGGCCTCACGCATCTCCAGCACCTGCGCGACGCATGTGGCACCAGCGATGCGGCGGACGCAGCGGGATGACCACCTGCTGGGCCGGGTGACCGCGTCCTGCACCCCACCAGTAACGGGAGCATCATGCACATAGCGTTTATCCACACCCCCATTCCCTTGCGGAACGTGAACAACAGGGGGGACTACTGGACCAACTTCGACAGCCGCTACATCGCCGCGCACCCGAACGTGCAGCCCATGCGCAAGATCCTCTGGGAGCTGCCGCACTGGGTGCCCTGGCTCGCCGCCGTCATCGAGCAGGCGGGCTTCGACTCCATGGAAGCGCTCGACTTCTACGGCGACTGCGCGATCATCGACGGCATCGACGAGCCCCGGATCCACGACCGCCTGACGCGTCACCCGGCGGACGTCTACCTCTTCTCGCCCATGACCATCAACCTGCCGCAGGCGCTGCGCATCGCGGAGATGGTCAAGGAGATCCACCCGCGCGCCCGAACGATCTTCGGCGGTGTGGTGGCGACCCCGCTGTACGAGGAGGTGGCCCGCCACCCGGCCGTCGACTACGTGGTCCGCGACCGCGGCGAGTACGCGCTGCCCGAGCTGCTGCTGGCCCTGCGCGACGGCGGCGACCTGTCCGCCCTGCGCAACCTCGCGTACGAGACGCCCGGCGGAGAGCTGGCGGTCTCCAAGCTCCACCCGTACATCCCGGTCGAGGACATCCCCTTCCCCAAGGTCGACATCTTCCCGAAGGACACCGGCCAGGACCTCCGCTACATCCGGCAGAACTACGCGCTGGGCTGCCCCTTCACCTGCGACTTCTGCACCATCCAGACGATCGGCCGCAAGCCGATGTACTTCTCCCCCGACCGGGTCCTGGCCGAAGTGGCGGCCTACCGGGAGCAGTTCGGCAAGCACCACCACGTCTACTTCGGCGACGAGACCTTCACCGCCAACACCCAGCGCACCCTGGACATCTGCTCGGCCCTGGAACGCGACGGGACCATCACCTACGACGCGCAGACCCGCCTCAACTGCCTGCGCGACACCCGGCTGCCCAAGGCTCTCTACGACAGCGGCTGCCGCTGGATGGAGATCGGCCTGGAGTCGGCCAGCGCCGACACGCAGCACGCCTTCAAGCAGCACACCAAGCTGGACCCCCTGGAGGAGACACTCGCCCGGCTGCGCGACGCGGGGCTGCCGACCTGCTCGTACCTCATCATGGGCCTGCCCAACGAGAAGCCGGACGACATGCGCCGCACCATCGACTGGGCGTGTTCGCTCATCGACCGCGGGCTGCTCTACGCCTCCTACCTCTCGCTGTTCGTGCCGTACCCCGGCACGCCGATGTTCGACCACCCCGAGCGCTACGGCATGAAGCTCCTGCACCGCCAGTACGACCTGTACAACGAGGAGCTGCCGCCGGTCGTCGACACCAAGCACGCGACGAGCGAGGAGGTGTACGACATCTTCGTCGAGGGTGTCGGGATGCTCGCACAGGCCATGGGCCGGGCGCCCGCCCTCACCTTCGACCACGCGCCGTCGCAGCACCGGGCGTACGGCGAGTTCTGGAGGGCGGGCTGAGGCCTCACGCGTTGCGGGCCGCGTTCGCGAGGATCGCGTCCCGCAGGTACACCGCGAGGCCGGGCCTGATGTCTTCGTAGAAGGCCGTGAAGCGCTCGTCGGCCACGTACATCTCGCCGAGACTGGTGTGCATCTCGTGCGAGCACGTGTAGTGGTTCTCCGTGATGAAGCGGCGGTGCTCCTCCGCCGCTTCCATGGCCTCCACGGAGTCGGCGGGCACGCCGCGGCCGAGCAGCTCGCCCACGCGCGCGTGGACCGCGTCGAACTCGTCGTTGATCCGCTTCCAGTCGTCCTTGGTGTACGAGGCGGACTTGCGCTGCGCCTCGCGGTAGGCGTCCGTGTCGCCCCAGCGCTGCTCGACCTCCTCGGCGTACTGGTCGGGATCGTGGTCTCCGAAGACCTCGAACTTCTCCTCGGGCGTGAGGTTGATGCCCATCTTCTTCGCCTCCATGGCGGTCTCGACGGCGGCGGCCATCTCCTGGAGCCGGTGGATCCGCGCGGTCAGCAGTTCGTGCTGACGGCGCAGGTGGACCCGTGGGTCCGTGTCCGGGTCGTCCAGGAGGGCCGCCACCTCGTCGAGGGGGAAACCGAGCTCCCTGTAGAACAGGATCTGCTGCAGCCGGTCGAGGTCGTCGTCGCCGTAGCGCCGGTGACCCGCGTGGCTGCGCCCGCCGGGCACCAGCAGGCCGATCTCGTCGTAGTGGTGCAGCGTGCGCACGGTCACTCCGGCGAAAGCGGCGACCTGTCCCACGGAGTAGCTCATGGCGTCCGCCCTTCTTCTTCTCGGTACGCGGATCAGCCTCTGTCCTCACGTCGCGTGAGGTGCAAGTACGGAAGCCGGGCGGCCCGAGCTACCTGCTCAGCGCCGTGAACCTGCGGACCGCCAACGGCAGGAATACCCCCACGAGCACCACGGGCCACAGCACCGCCAGAAGCCCCGCGTGTTCCGCCGCCCAGGACGTGCCCACCACCCCCGGGTCGTTGCCGAAGAGATCACGGACGGCCGTGGCCGTCGCCGACAGCGGGTTCCACTCGACCAGCGCGCCCAGCCAGCCCGGCATGTTCTCCGGGACCGTGAAGGCGTTGGAGAGGAACCCGACCGGCCACACCAGGATCTGCACGGTCACCACCAGCTCCGGCCTGCCCGCGACCATCGCCAGGTGGATGCCGAGCCACAGCATCGCGAACCGCAGCATCAGCAGCAGCCCGACGGCCCCGACGACCGCCCCGGGCGAGCCGTGCCAGCGCCAGCCGACCGCGAGTCCGACGCCCATCATGACCAGGAGCGAGACGAACGACTGGAGCATGTCGGCGACGGACCGCCCCACCAGGACCGCGCCGTTGGCCATCGGCATGGAGCGGAACCGGTCGATCACGCCCTTGTTGAGGTCCTGGGTGACCGCGACCATCGTCGCGTCGAGCCCGAAGACCATCGTCAGCGCGAACATGCCGGGCACGAGGAACTCGGCGTACTCCCCCGCGATGCCCTTCCCGCCGCCGATCAGGTAGGTGAACATCAGCAGCATCATGACCGGGAAGACGAGTCCCACCAGGACCTGCACGGGCTGCCGCGCCCAGTGGGCGAGTTCGCGCCGCGTCATGGTCCAGGAGTCGGTCACGGCCCGGATCGTCGGCGTGGTCGGCGTACTCACACGGTCTCCTTCGTACGGTCCGTCAGGCTCAGGAAGACCTCGTCCAGCGTGGGCCTGCGCAGCGCCACGTCCTCCGCGTCGATGCCGGCGTCCCGCAGGCCCCGCACGACGGCCGTGAGGGCCTCCATGCGGTCCGTGACGGGCGCGGAGGCCATCCGTCGGTCCGCGTCCACCGTGGCGCCGGGAGGCAGCACGGCGGCCGCACGGGCCAGTTGGGCCGCGTCACGCACCACCACGTCGATGCGGTCGCCGCCCAGCTTCGCCTTGAGGTCGTCCGCCGTGCCCTCCGCGATGACGCGCCCCTCGTCGATCACCGACATGCGGTGGGCCAGCTGGTCCGCCTCCTCCAGGTACTGCGTCGTCAGGAGCACGGTGGTGCCGCCGCCGACCAGCGAGCGCACCGAGTCCCACACCTCGGCGCGGCCGCGCGGATCGAGGCCCGTGGTCGGCTCGTCCAGGAAGAGCACCTCGGGGTCGGTGACGAGGGACGCCGCGAGGTCCAGACGGCGCCGCATGCCGCCGCTGTACTGCTTGACGGCCTTGCGCCCGGTCTCCGCGAGCCCGAACCTCTCCAGGAGCTCGTCGGCCCGCACGCGCGCGTGGCGGGCGCCCAGGTGGTGGAGCCGCCCGAACATGTCCAGGTTCTGCCGACCGCTCAGCTCCTCGTCGACCGCCGCGTGCTGGCCGAGCAGCCCGATGCGCCTGCGCACCTCGTCGGGCCTGCGCCGCACGTCGTGCCCCGCGACCTCGACGCGCCCCTCGTCCGGCCGCAGGAGGGTGGCGAGCATCCGCACCGCCGTGGTCTTGCCCGCCCCGTTCGGCCCGAGCACGCCGTGCACCGTGCCGCGCTCGACCCGCAGATCGAGGCCGTTCAGCGCCTTCTTCCCCGCTCCCTTGGTCCCCTTGCCCCGCTGCCCGTACGTCTTGTGCGCACCTTCGACGACGATCGCGTCCGGCATCCGACTCCTCTCCGAACCCCACTGAACCCCGCTGAACCCACAGAAAAAGCCTTAGTCAAACTTGACTAGATGGACGAAGATAGCGGAGGCGCCCTCATTCGTCAAACTTGATTAGTGATCGTCCCCAGCGTGCCGGTCCCCCGACGCGAACGGGTTCTCCTCACCGTCCGCGAGCACGCCCACAAAGGGGTCGCCCTCCCCCGCGAAGGTGTACGCGCCGCCCTCCACGCGCGCGATGAGGCTCTGAGTCCACTCCGCGCCCGTGTCGGCCGAGTGCACCCAGTAGTTCATGATCTCGCCGATGTGGCCCAGCTGTTCGGGCCCTTCCTCCGGCGTGTAGTACTCGGTGACGGAGGTCCGCCACTCCTCGATGCGCCGCACCCGCTCCTTGAGGAGGCCCACGACCTCCTCGCGCGGCAGGTCGACCATGAGGCCGAGCGCCGCCGTGAGGATGTCGGGCCGCTGGTCGTACGTCGTCAGGGACTCACGGAGGAGGGAGAGGTATTCCTCCGTTCCCTGCTCCGTCATCTCGTACTCCGTGCGCGGCGGGCCGCCGGCCGTGGAGGGCGCGATCTCGTGCGCGCGCAGCAGCCCTTGCTTCGCCAGCTGCTTCAGGGCGTGGTAGATCGACCCCGGCTTGGCGTTGGACCACTCGTGGGCGCCCCAGTACTCCAGGTCGTTGCGGACCTGATAGCCGTGGGCGCGGCCGTGCTGGCGCACGGCCCCCATCACCAGCAGCCGGATCGCCGACATGTACCGCGCCCTTTCGTTCAGCCCCCGGACCCGTTCGCCCCCGCCCCCGGTCTTCAACTTTGACTAGGGTAGCCCTGTTCAAGTGCCACCAGCTCGAAGGCCGTCTTCCCGTCCAAGGACTCGCGGACGATGTCGGCGTGGCCCGCGTGCCGCCCGATCTCCTCGACCAGGTGCAGCATCAGCCAGCGCATCGACACGGCGCCGTCCTTCGGGAACCACGGCGCCTCGGGCAGCGGGAAGGTGTCGTCCAGGCTCGGCACCTCACGGATGAACGCCTCCGTCTCGCGGGCGACCCCGTCCCAGAACGCCAGCGTCTCCGCGAGCGTCTCACCCTCCGCCAGGACGAAGCCGTCGCCCCACGTCTCCTGCGTGCGGGCCTTCTCGTTGGGCTTGCCCTGCGCCATGCGGAGCCAGTTGAGCTCCACCTCCGCGACGTGCTTCACGAGACCGCCGAGCGTCAGCTCGCTGGCGCTCGGGCGGGTCCTCGCCCGCTCGTCGGTGAGGCCGATGACCGAGCGGCGGACACCGCCGCGCTGGGCCTCCACGAAGGCGATGAGGGCGCCGCGCTCGTCGCCGTGTGCTTCCGCGCTGACGTGGGTGACCATGGTGTCCGCCTCTCTCCGGCCCGCTGTCACGGGCTGTTCCGCCGGGCGTTCCCGCCGGGCTTCTCGACACCACAGACGCTACGGAGCCTTGCGGTCAGGTTCTGTCCGCAAGGCTCCGGGAGGCTCCGCAAGGCTCCAAAACAACGAGGGGGGTCAGAACGGGAAGCGCGACCTGCCGTGCTGCACCGAGATCCACTTCTGCGTGGTGAACGCGTCCACCGTCGACTCGCCGTTCAGCCGCCCCAGGCCACTGCTCTTCTCGCCGCCGAACGGCACGATCGGCTCGTCGTGCACGGTGCCGTCGTTCACGTGGATCATGCCGGTCCTGACGCGCTTGGCGATGCGTACGCCGCGCTCCGTGTCGGCGGTGTGCACGGCGCCGCTCAGGCCGTACGGGGTGTCGTTGGCGATGCGGACCGCCTCGTCCTCGCCGTCGAAGGGCAGCAGCAGGGCGACGGGGCCGAAGATCTCCTGGGTGAGGACCGGGGAGCCGTCGGGGAGGTCGGTCAGGACCGAGGGGGCGACCAGGTTGCCGTCGGTGCGCCCGTGCAGCAGCGCCTTCGCGCCGGCCGCGACGGCCTGCTCGACGACGGCGGTGACGGCGTCCGCCTGCGAGGAGTTGATGAGCGGGCCGATGTGAGTGGCGGGGTCGGACGGGTCGCCGACCTTCAGGCTCGCGACCTTGTCGACGAACTTCTCGGTGAACTCCGCCTGCACGGACCGGTCCACGAGGATGCGGTTGGCGGCCATGCAGACCTGGCCCTGGTGCACGAAACGGCTGAAGACCGCCGCGTCCACCGCGTAGTCGATGTCGGCGTCGTCCAGGACGATCAGCGCGCTGTTGCCGCCCATCTCCAGGATCGAGCGCTTGAAGTGCGAGGCGCAGACCGTGGCGACGTGGCGGCCCACGCGGTCCGAGCCGGTGAAGGAGATGACGCTCGGCACGGTGTTCTCGAGGAAGGCGTCGCCTATCTCGGCTATGTCCGTGATCACCACGTTGAGCAGTCCGGCCGGCAGGCCCGCGTCCTCGAAGACCTTCGCGACCAGGGCGCCGCCCAGCACCGGGGCGTTCTGGTGCGGCTTGAGCACCACGGCGTTGCCGAGGGCGAGGGCGGGCGCGACGCTCTTGATCGACAGGAGGAACGGGAAGTTGAAGGGGCTGATGACTCCCACCACACCGACCGGGACGCGGTAGAGACGGTTTTCCTTGCCCTCGTCCGGGGAGGGCAGGACGCGGCCCTCGGGGCGCAGCGCGAGATGGACCGCCTCGCGCAGGAACTCCTTGGTGAGGTGGAGCTCGAAGGCGGCCTTGAGGCGGGTGCCGCCCAGTTCGGCGACGATCGCCTCGCTGATCTCCTCCTCGCGGTCCTCGATGATCCGCAGGGCGCGCTCGAACACGGCACGGCGCGCGTAGGGGTTCGTATCGGCCCAGTCCCGCTGTGCCCGCTCGGCCGCGCGGTACGCCTGGTCGACCTCGTCCGCCGTGGCGACGGTGATGGACGCCAGCTTCTCCCCGTCGTACGGATTGAAGTCGATGATGTCCCAGGAACCCGACCCGGCCTTCCACTCCCCGTCGATGTACTGGTGAGCCAGGTCGGTGAAGAAGGACATGAGCGGACCCCTTGCCGCGGCAGCAGACGGCCGCAAACGGAAGCAGACACCTGATCTCACGTCATAGTACTTATGTTTCAGGTGAGTTGGAGCAGACCACGGAGAAGATCCCGGCTTCCGACCGGATCGGGGCTGTCCTTCTGCAGCTGCGCGACCACGCGCTCGTACTGGGCGACTTCCTCCGCCTTGTCGAGGTAGAGGGCGCCGGTGAGCTGTTCCACGTACACGACGTCGGAGAGGTCGGACTCCGGGAAGCTCAGCATGGTGAAGGCGCCGCTCTCGCCCGCGTGCCCGCCGAAGCTGAACGGCATGACCTGGAGGGTGACGTTGGGGCGCTCGGAGATCTCGATGAGGTGCTGGATCTGGCCCCTCATCACCTCACGGTCGCCGTACGGCCGACGGAGCGCGGCCTCGTCCAGTACGCAGTGGAAGCGGGGCGCGTGCTCGGAGGTGAGGAGTTTCTGGCGTTCGAGGCGCAGGGCGACGCGGCGGTCGATCTCGGCCCGGCTCGCGCCCTTCATGCCTCGGGCGACGACCGCGTGCGCGTACGCCTCGGTCTGCAACAGGCCGTTCACGAACTGGACTTCGTAGACGCGGATGAGCGAGGCCGCGCCCTCAAGGCCGATATATGTCTGGAACCAGCCGGGCAGGACGTCCGAGTAACTGTGCCACCAGCCCGTGAGGTTGGCCTCTTTGGCGAGCGAGAGCAGCGCGCCGCGCTCGGCGTCGTCGGTGACGCCGTAGAGCGTCAGAAGGTCCTCGACGTCCCTGGACTTGAAGCTCACCCGTCCCAACTCCATGCGGCTGATCTTCGATTCGGAGGCGCGGATGGAGTACCCGGCCGCTTCGCGCGTGATGCCGCGGGATTCCCTGAGCCGCCTCAGCTGCGAGCCCAGCAGGATGCGCCGTACCACCGAGCCGCTCGACTCCCCTGCGGTCACTTCGCTCAATCCTCCCGATCGACTGGAAGCCAGCAGTCTGCCATTAAACGCTCCGGGCCGTACACGTCCGGTTACAGAAACAGAAACGGTCCGAAAGGTCTCCACAAGAAGTCGTGGGAAGAAATGGGCAAGAAGTGGCACGGGAACGACCAAGTCCGGCGCGTGCACGTGCATCTGCCCTTGCATCTGCTGTGCGCATTCGGAACCATGGTCCGCGCGCCACCGCTGTACCGACCGCACCATCGGCGACCGACCGCGCCACCGCTCCATCGCTACGTACCGCGAAACCGGGGAGTGCCTCGCATGGGGACGAATGGATCGACCATGCTCGAGCCGTTAAGGCAGGGGCTACCTCCGATCGACCCCTCCGCCGTCTCGGACGCGGCGTCCGTCGCCCTCCCCGCCCGCTACGAAGCAGTGGGCAGCGCCCGGCAGTTCACCCGTAAGACGCTGGGCCAGTGGGACCTCGACGAGCGGTTCGACGACATCGCGCTGGTCGTCTCCGAACTCGTCACCAACGCGCTGCGCCACGCACTGCCCGCCGACACCCCGCGCGATCCCCAGGAACCGCCGGTGCGGCTGCACCTGATGCACTGGGCGACGCGGCTCGTGTGCGCGGTGCGCGACCCCAGCGACGAGAGTCCGGTCGCGCGCGACACGGACGACGACTTCTCCTCGGAGTCCGGGCGGGGCCTGTTCCTCGTGGACTCGTTCAGCGACAGCTGGGGCTGGCACCCGCTCGCGGGCGCGCTGCGCGGCAAGGTGGTCTGGGCACTGTTCAGCCTGCGCTGAGGGGGGTGGGTCAACCGCCTATCAGGTGGTCGAACTCCCCGTCCTTCATCCCCAGCAGCATCGCCTCGATCTCGGCGCGCGTGTAGACGAGCGCCGGGCCGTCCGGGAACCGCGAGTTGCGCACGGCGACGTCGCCGCCCGGCAGTTTCGCGAACTCCACGCACGAGCCCTGCGAGTTACTGTGCCTGCTCTTCTGCCAGACGACGCCGTGAAGCTCCGTGGCCGCCATGCCGTTAAACGCGTGGTGCACAGGTCGCTCCCCGGGTGGTGCGGTGCCGTGAGTGGCTCTAGATGCAGTGGTCAACTGTCCCGGATCATAGCTGTGTTCACATGCGGATGCATGGGCAGATGCACGTGCACGCGGGGTGTTCCCTTGATTACAGCGTTGAAAGCCCTCTCGGCACCTCGTCCTGGGAAGAGACGCAAACCGCGCCCTATCTGTTCCCTCCCGCTCCGTACGGCAGCAGCGCCATCTCGCGGGCGTTCTTGATCGCCGCGGCGATGCGCCGCTGCTGCCGCGCCGACACGCGCGTGACGCGACGGCTGCGGATCTTGCCGCGGTCCGAGAGGAACCTCCGGAGCAGATCGGTGTCCTTGTAGTCGATGTACGTGACGCCGGCGGCGTCCAGAGGGTTGGGCTTCGGCTTGAGCGGGCGGGCGGCGGACTTGCGCGGGGACAAGGGTCAGACCTCCAGGAGAGTGTCGAAGGCGGGGGGCAGGTGTTTCCAGGCGTCGCGCCCGGCGGCGTACTCCTCGTCCGTCAGCAGGCAGGACTCCAGGACCTCTTCGAGTCCGTCGCGGTCCAGGCCCGGCGAGGTGAACACCAGGTGGTTGCAGCGGTCGCCGTGCTCCGGGTGCCAGTCGAGGGCGGCGGCCGCGCGCCGCACCGGCGGGACCATCTCCCACGCGGCGTCCGGCAGCGAGGCCAGCCACGGCCCGGCGCTCTCGACGCAGAGCGCGCCGCCCGCCGCGTCCCACCCGAGCAGCGTGTCCGGGTGGTCGGCCAGCCAGAACCGGCCCCGGCTGCGGGCGGCGGCGCAGGTCAGGTCCTCCAGGGCGTCGTACAGCCGCTCCGGGTGGAACGGCCGTTCCCTGCGCCATACGAAGGTCGCGACTCCGCACGCGTCGGCCTCGGCCGGCAGCAGCGCGCAGGCGGGGTGCTGCGCCGCGGCGGCGGACTCGACATCGAACCCGGCGAGCGCGGCCGCGGCCAGCTCGCCCCGCCCGACCGGCACCTGGTGTGCCGTCGGGTGGAGCTGGGCCAGCAGCGCCCGGTCCTCGTCGTCGGCGGGTCCGGTGTCGTCGCCGTCCGCCACGGCGAGCACCGGTGCGTACTCCAGCTGTCGCGCCCAGGTGTCGGCGACGGTGCGCTGATCGTTCGGGGCGGCGGCGAGTCCGGCGTCCATGAGGTCGTCGCCGTTGCTGAGGCAGGGCAGGAGCAGCGCCGGGTCGACGGCGGTGACGACACCGCTGAGGACGAGGGCGTCACCGGCGTGCGCGGCGACGACCTCGGCCATCGCCTTGGGCTCGACCGAGTCCCACAGCTCGACGACCGCGAGCCGGGTGAGGCCCGCGTCCGCGAGGCGGTCGAGCTCGGGCATCAGGTCCTCGCGGAGCGCACAGCACGCGCAGTCGTTGACCAGGGGCGCGTCGCCGGTGGAGAGCACGCCGGTGGTGTCGCGCACCGTGCGGACGACGGTGCCGCCCACCGCGGTCGACAGGTCGTGATGGAGGGCCACGCTGTCCGGGACGGTGGCGAGGAGTTCGTCGACGGCCGCCTTGCGGGCGACCGCGTGCAGACCGCCGACGATCACGACGTCCATGCGGCGCGGCGGGTCCGTGGGCGCCATCAGCTCTTGCCGAACCGGCGCTCGAAGCGCTCGACGCGGCCCGCCGTGTCCAGCACGCGGGACGTGCCCGTGTAGAAGGGGTGGCTGGCGGACGAGACCTCGACGTCGATGACGGGGTAGGTACGGCCGTCCTCCCACTCGATCGTCCTGCCGCCGGTGGCGGTCTCGCTGCCCGCCGCCGTAGAGCGGGTGAGGAAGGCGAATCCGGCGGCCTTGTCGCGGAAGACGACGGGGCCGTACGGGGGGTGGATGTCCTTGCGCATGACGGTCAGCGCTCCTCTCGGAAGTCGAGGTGGCGGCGGGCCATGGGGTCGTACTTGCGGATGGTGAGGCGGTCTGGGTCGTTCCGCCGGTTCTTACGGGTGACGTACGTGTAGCCGGTCCCTGCCGTCGAGCGGAGCTTGACGACGGGGCGGAGTTCATTGCGTGCCATGGGGCTAGTATATGAAAATGACTCTCGTTTTCAACAGGGGATCCTGTGACTCCACAACGGGGTCCTGCGACCCCAAAACGGGGTCCTGTCCGACGTCACGACCCGACCCGACCGAGAGGTGCGTCACCTTGTCCGCCCACTGCCAGCTGACCGGAGCGGAACCCCGCTTCGGCAACAACATCTCCCACTCCCATCGGCGTACGTCCCGCCGCTTCGACCCCAACGTCCAGCGCAAGCGGTACTGGCTGCCGAGCGAGGGCCGGTACGTGCGGCTGCGGCTCAGCACGAAGGGGATCAAGACCGTCGACCGCATCGGAGTCGAGGCCGCCGTCGCCAGGATCCGTGCGCGCGGGGTGAGGATCTGATGGCCAAGAAGAGCAAGATCGCGAAGAACGAGCAGCGGCGCGCGATCGTCGCGCGGTACGCCGCGCGGCGTGCGGAGCTGAAGGAGATCATCCGGAAGCCGGGAACGGGTGACGCGGAACGGCGTTCGGCGCGGGCGGAGTTGGCGCGCCAGCCGCGGGACGCGAGTGCGACGCGGGTACGGAACCGGGACAGCGTCGACGGGCGCCCGCGCGGATACGTCGGGGCGTTCGGGCTGTCGAGGGTGAAGCTGCGTGAGCAAGCGCACGCCGGATTCCTCCCCGGGGTGCGCAAGTCGTCCTGGTAGCTTGGCGCGCGATTCGGCCGGACCGGTCGTGACCGCCCGGCACAACGCGGCCTCGGCCAGGGGGAGTTCAAGTGCGTACGTACGTCCGTAGTGTCCAGGTTCTCCGGATTCCCCGAGTTCCCCGGGTTCTCCGAGTTCTCCGAGTTCTCCGGGTTCCCGGTACGGCGGTGGCGGGGCTTGCGGCCGCGCTGGTGCTGAGCGGGTGCGGGAGTGGTGGGGGCGGGGATGGGGGCGGGGGTGGTGGTACCGGTGGCGGCGGTGGCAAGAAGAACGGCAGCTCGTCCGGCAGCTCGTCCGGCGGCTCGACCGACGGCTCGACCGACGGCTCGGCCGGGTCCGGTGGCTCGGGTTCCGAGGGCGGAAGCCTGGAAGGTTCGTGGATTGCCACGTCCGGCGGGAAGCCGCTCGTCCTGGCGGTCACCGGGAAGACCGTGACGCTCCTCGGCGAGGACGTGCTGTGCAACGGCACCGCGGACGGCGGGGCGGGCTCGCAGACGCTCACCCTCAAGTGCCCGAAGGGCAACGGGGACCGTACGGCGGGACGTGTCGAGTCCGTGAACGGCAAGTCGATGAAGGTCGCCTGGGAAGGCGCGGGCACGGACGAGTTCCTGAAGACGGAGGGCGGCAAGCTGCCTGAGGGTCTGCCGACGGCGGGGATGCCGTAGTCCTGCGGGGTCGGTATGGGTTACGCGCCCTCCTGACGCAGGGCCTTCAGCGGGCCGCGGGACCCTCCGGGTTCCGCGGCCCGTCGGCGTCCGGGCGCTTCGTGGCCGTGCCGTCGACCAGCATCGGCGGGGGTGTGGTGTCCAGGGCGTCGGACAGTTCGTCGAGGGTCTCCAGGAGCAGGCCCGCGCCCCGGCGGACCACGCGGTCGGGGACACCCTCGCCGTCCCACTCCTCCAGTGCGGTGCGGACCGCCTCCCACTTGGGCACCCGGCGTTCGCGCAGCGCCTTCGCGCCCTGTTCCGTCGACTTGCGCAGTGCCTCGGCGAGGCGGGCTGCCGCGGGGACGGGGGTGTCGCCGCGCTCCGGCAGATGGGCCTCCATCAGCATGGCGACGCGGCCCAGTTGGGCGAGTACTTCCTCGGCGTCGGCGGCCGCGGCGCGGGAGAGGCCGCGGTGGCGTACCGGCTCGTTCTTGGCCCGGTCGACGGCTTCCTGCCAGGCGACGCGGGCGTCACGGGCGGCGAGCAGGGCTTCGCGGACGTCGGGGCAGGCCTTGCCCGCGGGGTGGGCGTAGCGGTCGACGACGGCGGCGGCGTACCGGCCGTCGGCGACCAGCCAGTCGGCGAGGCGGGTACGGAGGCGGGGGGTCTCCCAGGCGGGGTAGAGCGCGTACGCGATCATCGCGAGGACGCCGCCGAGCAGGGTCAGGACGACGCGCTCCGGGACGGTCTGCGTCCACTGCTGGCCACCCATGCCGAGCAGGAAGACGACGTACGCGGCCACGCAGGCCTGCGCCGCGACCTGGCCGGTACGCATCAGCAGGTACATCATCCCGGCGCAGAGCACGGCGAGCGCGGCGGAGAGCCCCGTGCCGGGGTGGGCCAGCTGGACGAGCCCCGTGGCGAGGGCGACGCCGACGAGGGTGCCGCCGAAACGGGCGACCGCGCGGGAGTACGTCTGGGAGAAGTCGGGCCGCATCACCATGACCGAGGCCATGGGGGCCCAGTAACCGTGCCCCAGAGGCAGCAAGTGCCCGAACAAATACCCCGCGGCGGCCACGGCGGTGACACGGATGGCGTGCCGGGTGACCGGCGACTCATGCCGCAACTCCCCCCGAACGGCCCGCACCGCGGCGGGCACCAGCGCGAAGAGGGTGGGGCGGAGGAGGGGGGTGGGGGGTGTGGGGGTGGGTGCCGCTGGCGTGGGCTCCGTTGAGGCTTGACCACGCGAGGCAGGCGACGCTGGGGCTGGCGGTGTTGGGTTGGGCGCCGCTGGAATGGCCTCCGTTGAGGCCGGACCCGGCGAGGTGGGCTCCGCCATGGCCGTCTCCGCCGGAGCGGACGCCTCCGGGGCTGGCCCCGACGGGGCTGACTTCGACGGGGCTGGCTCAGTCGAGTTCGGCTCAGTCGAGGTCGGCTCCGTCGAGGGCGGCTCCGTGGTGGGGCTGTTCGTGTTGCCTGCTGTTTCCAGGACGTCCTTCAGGAGCGCGCCCAGGCGGGTCGCCGCGCGGTACGCCGGGCCCGTGAGGATCGCCCCCGTGTCCGGCGTCCGCAGCGCGGCCTGCGCCTCCGGGGGGATCTTGACCGGGTCCCCGTGCCGGATCGCCCGCGCCGCCGCGTCCAGGACCGCGCCCGCCGCCCCCAGGAGTTCCCGCACCCGGTCCCGCTCCTTGCCCTCCGCGGGGACGCCCACCGCCGGGTCCGCGAGGGAGGCGAGGACCGGGCGGATCCGTTCGGCGACGCCCCGCGCCCCGTGCAGCTCGGCGGGGCGCGTGCGGGCCTGGCGCGCGGTGATCGTCGCCGCGTCGCGCGCCGCCATCAGGGGCTCGGGGTCGAACGCGGCCACCGGATCGTGGCGGAGCCGGCGCGCGTAGTCCGCCTCGGCCGCCAACGCGTCCGCCAGCGCATCCCTGTGGGCGCCCCATCGGCGTACCGGAAAGAGGATCACCAGCGCCGCCTGCACACAGCCGCCCACGATCATCATCGCCGCGTGCCCCGCCGCCGCGGCGACCGACGTCGGGATCGTGACCGTCACCAGCATGATCGCCACGTTGGACGACGCGATGATGCCGACCGTGGGGCCCGCCGCCCAGCTCAGGCCCGCGAGGAACGTCCACAGGCAGAGCAGGGCGAGGAAGAGGAGCAGGTGGGAGCCGGTGAGGTAACCGAGGAAGGTGGAGACGGCGAGGCTCGTGCCGGAGGCCAGGGCCAGCTCCGGACGGGGCCGCCAGCTGCGCTGAAACGTGGCGATGGCCGCCTGGAACGCGCCGAACGCGGAGCTCGCCGCCACCGCGGGCCCGAACAGCGTCAGGCTGAGGCCGATGACGACGGCGAGGCCGGCGGCGCCGCGCAGGGCGACGAGGGGTTCCAGACGTTTGCGCTCGACGGTCAGGCCCGCGCGAGCTGTCTCTTTCAGCGCGCGGAGCCAGGTCACTCTGTGATGATACGGGGCATATCGGGCAGCGTGAGGCGCCTGCCTCACGGCGCGAGCGCCGGGAGTGGATTCAGAGGGGGTGGGTTCAGGGGGGTGGAGTCAGGTGGGGAGTGCCGGGCCCCGGTCGCGCGGGGTGACGTGCGCGCGGTCGGCGGCTGCCGTGCCGTGATGCCAGCCCTCGGCGTCCGTCACTCCCCGTACCCGCGTCGTGGACGTCTCCGGGAACATCCGCTCCGCGTGGTCCGTGACGGCGACGTCGCGTGCCGCCAGGACGGGAAGCAGCGCCGACACGTCCCGCGACTCCCCCGCCGCCCCGGTCGCCGCCCCGGTCGCCGCCTCCCGCACCGCGTGCTCGCCCGCCTCCGCCAGCCGGCCGCCGATGCGGTGCGCGTACGCCATCAGGAAGGACTGCCGGAACGTTTTCGTGCGCTTGCGGCCCGCGGCACGCTGGCCCGCCTCCGCCTTGGCCATCGCGGCGGTGCCCTGCACGAGGAGGGAGGTGTGGAGGAGTTCGACCGACTCCAGGTCGGCTTCGAAACCGACGACGGTCGAGAAGCCGTACGCCTCGTTCCACACCGCCCGGCAGTGGTTCGCGGCGGCCACGGCGTCGAGCAGGATCGCCTTCGCCGTCTCGTACGGCGCGTCCACGCCGATCCGGCACGCGGCCGGGACGTCCTTCGCGTGGGTGCGGGCGGCGAGCAGCGCCTCGTCGAGCGAGTGCCGCGCCATCAGCTCCTGCGCCTTGGCGGTGAGCGCCTCCGCCTCCTCCGGATAGCCGGTCGCCTCCGCCTTGGCGAGCAGCGCGCGGATACGGGTGAGCGTGCGCGGCTCGCCGTGGACCGGCCCCGGGACGCTGTCGCCGGGCGGCGGGCCCACCGGTTCGATCGGGGGGAGGCGCAGGAGAAGCCGGTACAGCTGGAGGTGCACGGTGGCGCGGGTGAAGCGGTCCCGGCCCTTGTCCCGGTCGCGGGCGGACTCTCCGTCCGGCCCGAGGTCGGCGAGCTGGGCGGGCCAGCGGGGCGGCAGGTGGGCGTAGCGGGCGGTCTCCGTGCGGATGAGGTCCGCGGTGAGACGTACGTGCGGGTCGTCCAGGTCGCGGCGGACCAGGCGGACCACGTCGGCGGGCTGCCAGCCGTGCCGCCAGGCCCGGTGCAGGTACTCCTCGCCGCGTCGGCGCAGGTCGGCGTCCGTGTCGGGGGCGGCCGCGAGGAGGGACGCGCCGGTGTCCAGACCGTCGTCACCGTCGCCGTACAGCGCCGCCGCGAACGCTCTGTCGATCACCGAATCCATGGGACAAGGGTAGGGGCGCGGCCTTGCCCGCTTCCCCCCGCGGCCAACTCATCCACAGGCTGTGGATGAGTTGGCGCGCCGCCGCGCTGCCACACCACACCGCGCCGCATCGCGCCGCGCTTCAGCTGTCGCCGCCCTCGTCGATGAGCCGCCGCACCTCACGGTCCACCATGCCGAGCCGCGCCTCGGCGACGAGCGGTACGGCGCGGCGCTGTCTGCGTGCCTCGTGTACGTCGATGTCGACCGTCACCAGTCCCGGCTCCCACTTCGGCGCCTGCGCGACGACGGTGCCGCGCGGGTCGACGACGCGGGAGCCGCCCCAGAAGGAGGCGCCGTTCTCGTTGCCGACGCGGTTCACGAAGACGACCCAGCACTGGAGCATGCGGGCGGTGTACGAGAGCAGTGTGTCCCAGTACAGGCCGGTGTCCATCGCCTCCGGGTCCAGGCTGGCCGCGCTGTTCGTCGGTACGACGATGACTTCGGCGCCGTCCTGCACGGCGAGCCACGGCAGGACGGGCTGCCAGGCGTCGTTGCAGATGAGCGTGGCGGCGCGGCCGTGCCCGCCGGGCAGGTCGTACGCGCGCAGGTGCTGCCCCGGGCTGACGTGCTTGCGTTCCTCCCACGCCAGGTAGTTGGGGAGGTACAGCTTCCGGTGTACGTGCAGGAGGCGGCCGCCCGTGTAGTACGCCGCGGTGTTGTACGCGCGCAGGCTGGTGTGCTCGTGGAAGCCGAGGAGGACGTCGGGGCGGCGTGAGCCTCCTGGGCCTTCGGTGCCGTCGGGGTCTTCGGGGGCGGAGAGGGTGAGCACGCGCGGGTCGTCCGTCGTGATCGACGTGTCCTTCTCCAGGCCGCCCAAGTGGTAGCCGTGCAGGCTCAGCTCCGGGAAGACGACGAGGTCCGCGCCCTGGGCCGCGGCCTGGGCGATGTGGTCCCGTGCGGTGTCCAGGTTCCGGCCGACGTCTCCCAGGGCGCAGTCGGTCTGTGCCAGCGCGACTCGCATGCGTTGAGCTTCGCAGCGGGGTTCGGGGGCCGCACGTGGAGGTCCCCCGGACGGGGGCGGGGTCCGGCGCCCTCCCCGCGACGTCCCGCGTGAGTAGGGCCGGGTAGGGCGGGTGGGGCCGGTAGGGCCGACGAACCCCCGGGCGATGTCAGTGGCGGGTGCGAGACTCGCCGTATGGCTGGTCGACGGTGGGTTGTCGCTGGGGTCGAGGGGGGAGGCGCTGAGCTCGTCCCCCTCGGGGACGACGCGCTGCCCGCGAGCCGCGTCGTCCGCGAACCCGACCTCGCCGAAGCCGTCCGGTCCCGCCCGGACGTCGACCGGTGGGTCTGGCGGTCCACCGCCGAGATCTACCCCCGCCTCCTCGCCTCCGGCACCCGCGTACCCCGCTGCTACGACATCGAGGCCGCCGAACTCCTCCTCCTGGGCCACGAGGGCCGCCTCGGCGAGCCCCGTTCCGCCGCCGCCGCGCTCGCCAGGCTCCGCCACACCCCCGTACCCCCGGATCCCCCGCCCCGCGCCGCCGAGCCCGGCACGCAGGACTCCCTCTTCGAGCCGCGCCCCGGCGGCGTCCCCGTCACGATCGACGAACTCGTCGAGGTGCACGCGGAGCAGCAGCGAAGACACGATGCCACCGCCCACCCCGGCCGGATGCGGCTGCTCACCGCGTCGGAGTCCGCGGGCATGCTGGTGGCCGCCGAGATGAACGCCGCGGGGCTGCCGTGGCGTGCCGACGTGCACCGGGACCTCTTGAACGAACTGCTCGGCGAGCGGTACGCGGGCCGGGGCGAACCCCGCCGCCTCGCCGAGCTCGCCGACGACGTGTCCGCCGCGTTCGGCCGCCGCGTCCGCCCGGACCTCGCCGCCGACGTGGTGAAGGCCTTCGCGCAGGCCGGAATCAAGGTGAAGTCGACGCGGCGCTGGGAGCTGGAGGGGCTCGACCACCCGGCGGTGAAGCCCCTGATCGAGTACAAGAAGCTGTACCGGATCTGGACGGCACACGGCTGGAGCTGGCTCCAGGACTGGGTGCACGACGGACGCTTCCGCCCCGAGTACACCCCGGGCGGCTCGGTCAGCGGCCGCTGGACGACCAACGGCGGCGGTGCGCTGCAGATCCCGAAGATCATCCGCAGGGCCGTCGTCGCCGACCCGGGCTGGCGGCTGGTCGTGGCGGACGCCGACCAGATGGAGCCGAGGGTCCTCGCCGCGATCTCCCGCGACCGGGGCCTGATGGAGGTGGCGGGCAGCGAGGAGGACCTGTACACCCGCCTGTCGGACCGCGCCTTCTCCGGCGACCGCGACCACGCGAAGATCGCGCTGCTGGGCGCGGTGTACGGCCAGACGTCGGGCGACGGCCTGAAGAACCTCGCCGCACTCCGCCGCCGCTTCCCGCTGGCCGTGGCGTACGTCGACGACGCGGCGAAGGCGGGCGAGGAGGGCAGGCTCGTAAGGACCTGGCTGGGCCGGACGAGTCCTCCGGCGGCGGGCGCGGGCGAGGACGACGAGGCGGGCATCCCGCAGGAGGAGGCCGCAAGCAGTAGCGGTGGTGGGCTCGGCTCCGGCAGCGAAGAGTTCGTTCCCGGGTACGCGTCCAGCAACGCACGTGCGCGGGGCCGCTTCACGCGCAACTTCGTCGTGCAGGGCAGCGCCGCGGACTGGGCGCTGCTGATGCTGGCCGCCCTGCGGCGGACGATCACGGAGGGCGGACTGCGGGCCGAGCTCGTGTTCTTCCAGCACGACGAGGTCATCGTGCACTGTCCCGCGGATGAGGCGGAGACGGTGGCGCTGGCCGTGCGCGAGGCGGGTGATCTCGCGGGCCGGATCGCGTTCGGGGAGACGCCGGTCCGCTTCCCGTTCACCACGGCGATCGTGGAGTGCTACGCGGACGCGAAGTGAGGGAGGGAGGGGGGAGGGGAGGGGAGGGGGGCTACGGCGTCAGCAGCGTCCTGAGTTCGTCCACCACCTTGCTGTCCGTGCCGTCCAGCGCCGCCAGCGCCGTCCGCCACTGTTCGTACGCGTCCTGCTCGCGCCCCTCCGCCCGCAGCAGGAGCCCGCGTTGGTGCCTGGCCAGACCCGTCATGTGGGCGTCGCCGCGTTGTTCGGCGCGGTCGAGCAGCGCGGTGCACTCGCGGGTCGCGTCCGTGGTGCGGGAAAGTCCGCGCAGGGCACGGACCAGGCCGAGGCGGGCCTGGGACGCGCTGTGCCAGTCCTCGTACTCACCGTGCAGGCGCAGACTCTCCTCGAAGTGGCCGAGGGCGGCGGCGGGTTCGCCGAGGGTGAGGTGGGCGTAGCCGATGTTGCAGTGGGCGGACTGCCGTACGACGGCGTGCCCGAGGGTGTCACCGATGGCGAGGCTGCGTTCGTGGTGGGTGATGGCGGCGCGGGCGTCCGTGTGCTCGTACAGGTTGCCGAGGTGGCTGAGGGTGATCGCCTCGCTGAGCGGGTCGGCGAGCTCCCTGGCGAGGTCCAGGCTCCGGTGGAGGGACTCGGCGGACTCGGTGTGGCGCCCGAGGCCTTCGAGGAGGAGGCCGCGGTTGTTGAGGCCTCGGCGTACGCAGGACACGTAGCCGAGGGTGCGCCAGAGGGTGAGGGCCTCGTCGTTCAGGGCGAGGGCCTCGCTGCTGCGGCCTGACATGAAGTGCACGCCCGCCGCGTCGGTGAGGGCCTGCGCCTCGGCGGCGGTGTCGCCCCGGCGGCGCGCGGCGTCCAGCGCGAGCGCGCCGAGTGCGGCCAGTTCGGTGAGGCGGCCACGGCGCTGGAGGTAGGGGAAGAGACAGCGGACCAGGACGGGGAGCAGTCCCGCGGGATCGGGGTGCCGTTCGGTGAGGGCGAGGACGTTGGGGAGTTCGGTGTCGCCCCAGGCGAAGGCGGACTCGGCGGTGAGGGGCGGGCCCGCGTCGGCGGCGGACCGGCCGGGGCGGGCGAGGACCGCGTCCACGCCACGGAGGCGGTCCGCGCGGTCCAGGCTCTCCGGGAGGATGGCGAGGAGGGTGCGGCGGGCGGACTCGGCGTACCAGCGGAACGCCTCCTCCACGAGGTCCGTCTCCGTGCCTGCTCCCCTGTCTGCTCCCCTGTCTGCTGCCCTGTCTGCTGCCCTGCCTGCTCCCCTGTCTGCTGCCCTGTCTGCTTTCCCATCTGTCTCCCTGTCCGCCTCCCTGCCCGCGTCCGCCGCCGTCTCCCTCGCGAAGTCGCGTACGAGGTCGTGCGGGGTGTAGCGGCCGTACGACGTCTCGTCGAGGAGGGCGACGTCGACGAGGCGGTCTAGGGCCGCGCCCGCACGCAGCTCGTCGGTGCCCAACAGGCGGGCCAGGAGCGGCACTCCGTACGTGGGGAGGTCGAGCGCGCCGATCCGGGTGAGGGCACGTGCCGCGTCGCGGTCGGCCTCGCGGTCGGAGGTCCGCAGGGCGTCGAGGGCGACGGCGAGGGAACGGCGCACGCTCAGGTCGTCGTACTCCAAGTGGTGCAGGCGGCCGCCACTGACGGTGAGGAGTTCGGCGAGGGCGTCCGGGGTGAGGGCGCGCCGGGCGGCGAGGCGGGCGGCGACGATGCGCAGGGCGAGGGGGAGGCGTCCTGCGAGTTCGACGAGGGGGTGCCCCGCGTCGAGTCCGGCGCGACCGGAGACGGCGCGCAGGAGCGCGGCGCTGTCCCCGTCGGAGAGGGGCTCCAGCGGGAAACGTTCCGCGCCGTCGAGGGCGGTCAGCGGGGAGCGGCTGGTGACGACGACCGCGCACCCGTCGCCCGCGGGCAGCAGGGGCCGCACCTGCGCGGCCGTGGCGGCGTCGTCGAGGACCATGAGGGTACGGGTGGGCGCGAGCAGCGACCGCAGCAACGCGCTCGCGGCAGCGGGGTCTTCGGCGCCGTCCGGCGCGTGCCGGGGCTCGGCACCGAGGTCCCGCAGGAGCGCGCCGAGGGCCTGCGTCGGGGTGAGGGGGGTCATGCCGGGGGTGGCGCCGCGCAGATTGACGTAGAGCTGCCCATCCGGAAACTCCGCGCGCAACGCGTGCGCGACGTGCACGGCAAGCGCGCTCTTGCCGACACCCGCCATGCCGGAGACGACGGCGACGCGCCCCCCTCCGGCTCCGGCCAGGGTTCGCCTCAGCTCCCGCACGGTGCGGTCCCGGCCGGTGAAGTGGGCGGGGGCGGGCGGAAGTTGCGAGACCCCCGACGCGGTCGAAGCAGACACACGGGACACCGGCCCGTCGGCCGTCGGACCGGTCGCACCAGGCGTCACGGAGGCGGCGCCGTCAGCCGCTGGACCGACGGAGGCGGTGCCGTCAGCCGCTGGACCGACGGAGGCGGCGGCAGCGGCACCGGCCTTGACACCGGCAGCGACAGCAACAGCGGCACCGGCACCGGACCCGAGACCGGCACCGCTACCACCACCGCCGCCTCCGGCACCGCTACCGCCAACGGCATCGCCACCGGCACCCCCCGGGGCGTTCACCCACGGCCCCCTCAGCACCTCCCGATGCGCGTCCCGTACCCCCTCCCCCGGCTCCGTGCCGAGTTCCCGGATCAGCCTGTGGCGCAGTTCGCGGTGGACGGCGAGGGCCTCCGCGTCGCGGCCCGTGCGGTGGAGCACCAGCATCAGCTGGCGGTGGAAGACCTCGCGGAGGGGGTACTCCGCGACCAGCGAAGCGAGTTCGGGCGCCAGCGCACTCAGCCCCGTGCCGAGTTCCAGTTCCGCGTCGTACCGCCACTGCAGCGCGAGGAGACGTGCCTCTTCCAGGCGCGGTACGAGAGGGTGGCCGTCCAGCGAGTCGGGAAGCCCGCTCAACGGCGTGCCCCGCCACAGCGCGAGCGCGTCCGTGGCGCACTGCGACGCCCGCACCCAGTCCCGTTCCGCGTGCGCCGCCCGCGCCCGTGCCACCAGGTGCTCGAAGACCCGTACGTCCAACTCGCCCTCGCCGACCCGCAACCGGTACCCCGGCGGAACCGCGTGCAGCCGCCCCGGGTCGTCCAGGAGCCGGCGCAGCCGCGTCACGTGGTTCTGGAGGGACGCCTGCGCCGACGCAGGGGGGAAGTCGCCCCACAGGGCGTCCTTGAGAGCGCCGAGGGAGACGACCCGGTCGGGCTCGAGCAGGAGCGCGGCCAGCAGCGCGCGCCCCTTCGCGCTGCGCACGGGGTGCGGCGCGCCCCCCGCGTCGTACACAGCGGGAGCCCCGAGCAGGCCGAACCGCAGTCCGCACCGCTCGCTCAACGCCTTCTCCCCATGCCGTGTCGCGCCCGGTGGCGCCCTGTAGAGCCCTGCAGAGCCCTGTCGCGCCGTACCGCAGGACCGTTGGCCACATGTTAGCGATCTGTTGGCGTGGCCTGATGTGATCTCTCCATCGGACCTGGCCCGCCGGTGCTCGCGCACAGCGCGTTACTCGGGGGAGTGTCGCCGCCGCGGCTGGGTCCGGGGGCAGAGAGAGCCCCGGTCGCCGGAGGTGAGCGACCGGGGCTTTCGCCCTGCCCGGCTCAGCCCTGCCCTGCCCCGCCCCGGCTCAGCCGGCTCGATCCGGCTCACCGGAGCGCACTGCCCCTCCCGGGCCGTCGCCCTCCCCCACCGGCAGCCGCACCGTGAAGAGCGAGCCCTTCCCCGGAATGCTCTGCGCCGCCACCGTCCCGTCGTGCGCCTCCACCAGTTTCCGCACGATCGACAGACCGAGCCCGCTGCCGCCCGTCGCCCGCGTCCGCGACTTGTCCGCGCGCCAGAAGCGGTCGAATACGTGTGGCAGATCGGCGGGCGCGATCCCCGTGCCGGTGTCGGCGACCTCGATCAGGACCGCCTCGGGTGTCGTGCGGCAGCTGATGCGGACGCTGCCGCCCTCCGGCGTGTGGCGGACCGCGTTGGAGACGAGGTTGCCGATCGCCTGCCGCAGCCGCAGCGGATCGGCCGTCACCCACGGGTCGCCGAACGCGGTGGCCCTGAGCCGTACCCCCGCGCCGTCCGCGCGCGCCTGGTGCGCCGCGGCGACCTGGTCGGCGATCTCGGCGGCCCGTACCGGCTCGCGGTGCAGCCGGAGCGTACCGGCGTCGGCGGCCGCCAGATCCTGGAGGTCGTCGACGATGTGCTGGAGCAGCAGCGCCTCTTCGAGGAGAGAGGTGACGAGTTCGGGGTCGGTGTCGACGACCCCGTCCTCCGCCGCCTCCAGCCAGCCGCGGATGTTGGACAGCGGCGTGCGCAGCTCATGCGCCACATCGCTGACCATGGCCTTGCGCTGTTCCTCCAGGGCCTTGCGGTGGGCCGCCATGTCGTTGAACGCGGCGGCGAGTTGGCTGATCTCGCCCGCCGAGCGCGTGGCCCTTGCGGGGACCGGTTCGCTCGACTCGCCGTTCTTCATGCGGCGCGTCGCGGCGGTGAGTGCGCGCAGCGGCCTGGTCAGCCGGGTCGCGGCCAGCGCGGTGACGGCGATCGTGACGGCGAGGACGGCCGCGGCGAGCAAGGCCAGACGGATGGTGTTGGCCCGGGAGAGGCTGAAGGCGGGGGTGCTGCGGGTGCCGTCGGAGCTGGTGATGAAGAGGAGCGCGGGCGACGAGACGTAGGGGCCGAGCTGCTCGCGGCGCGCGGTGTCGACGCAGGACGCGGTCGCGGCGGTGGTGGACTCCGGCCCGACGGCCCCGGCGTTCGGACGGATCGCCGCCCGCTCTTCACTGGGCCATACGGCGCCGTCGGGCGCTGGGGGTACGTCGGGCTTCGCGGCGGCGAACGACGGCACGGAGGCGGCGACCGGCTTCGGACCGCTCCGCCCCTCCAGGTCGAGGCCGACAGGGACGGGGTCGAGGCCCTGCCGCTTCAGACAGGCGCCGGTGAGGGCGTTGAGCTTCTTGAGGGCCTTCTGCTCGGACTCGGTGGGCATCTCCAAGGGAGGCGTACGGCACTGGGACTGCAGGAACTCGCCCGGGTCGTGGTCGACGCGGACGGTGGGTCGGCCGCCGGGGCCGACGACCACCTGGGGTGTCATGCCGAGGTCCACGAGACAGGCCGCGCGCCGGTCGGCGGCGTCCTTCAGGCGCGTACGTTCCACCTTGGTGAGCCGGTACGGGCCGACCGCCCGTGGATCGATGCGGTCCGCCGCGGCGTCGTCCGACGCCTCGTTGTCCGCACGGCCCGGGGCGAGCGCGCTGTCGACGGAGAGCGGGTCGAGGACGGCGGAGGCGGTCGGGGGGAGGGGTGCGGCGGACTTGTCGTCGCCGGTCTTGGGGCTGGTTGTGGCGTCACGCCCGGTGCGGGCCTTGGGAGACGGAGGCGGCCTCCCGGAGTCCCCACCCTCGGCGGCACCGCCGGCCCCCTTCGGCGGCGCCGACGAGTCCGCGATGACCTTGCGTTCCTGCGTGGTGAGCGCGATACGGCGGCCGGTCTGGCGGGACAGTTCGCGGACGGCCTCGTCGGCGCCCCGCCACTCCGGAGAGGTCGCGCCGAGGCCGAGGAGCTTGTCGTAGATACGGGCGTCGTCGGCGAGTACCTGCCCCTGTTCCTGCCGCAGCGCCCCGGACGTGGTCTGCGCGGCGAGCCACGCAGTGGCGGCGATGGAGCCGATGGATACCAGTACGGAGACGGCGAGCAGCCGGGCCAGCAGGCTCTTGCGCAGCGGAACGTCACGCGCCACGCGTCGCCCCCGCACCCGCACCCGGACCCGCGCCCGGACCGGCACCCGCCCCTGCCAGCTTGTACCCCACCCCGAACACCGTGAGAAGGCGGTCCGGGCGCCGCGGATCGGACTCGATCTTCTTGCGGAGGTTCAGCACGTGCACGTCGACCGTGCGCGCGGATATGTACCCCGACGAGCCGTGGATGCGGTCGAGGAGCTGCGGCCGCGTGAAGACCCGGTCCGGCTCCTCCGCGAGGACCGTGAGCAGGTCGAACTCGCCCGGCGTGCAGTCGACGTGCCGTCCGTCGACCGTCACCTCGTGCCGCAGCGGGTCGACGACGAGGCCGCCGACCCGCAGGATCCGCCGGTCCGTTTCGGGCAGCGGCGCGTGGATGCCGCCCGCGCGGCGCAGCAGCGTCCGGACCCGGGCCATCAGCTCGCGCGGACTGTACGGCTTGGTGAGGTAGTCGTCAGCGCCCGTGTCGAGGCCCATGAGGAGGTCGTCCTCGGTGGTGCGGGCGGTCAGCATCAGGATCGGGAGGCGGGTCAGCTCCGTCGGCCCGTTCCCGTCCCGGAGGAAACGGGTGACCTCCAGGCCGTCGGTGCCGGGCATCATCACGTCGAGGATCAGCAGGTCCGGCAGCCTGCGCCGCACCTCGGCCAGAGCGGCGGACCCGTCGTGGACGACGGCGGCCTCGTGGCCCTCGCGTTCCAGATAGCGGCGGACCAGCTCGGCCTGTTTCTCGTCGTCCTCCGCGACCAGGACAAAAGCGCACATGGCGTTGAGGATAGGCACCGCCCGACAGATTCCGGTGGGGCAAATGGGATCGCGACGGCGGGCTGACAGGATCCTCACAACTCGCTGCCAGGCTGTTCCGGGCCCTATCGCCCGCGCGCCCCCCGGCCTAGCCTCCCCGCATGGCAACCGCACAGGTCAACGGCATCACCATCGGCTACGACGACAACGGCCCCGGCGCGGGCGACGTCAGCCCCCGTCAGGGCGACGCCCGGCGCACCCTCGTCCTCCTCCACGGTCACCCCTTCGACCGCTCGATGTGGACCCCGCAGCGCGCCGCGTTCACCGCGACCCACCGCGTGATCACCCCGGACCTCCGCGGCTACGGCGCGTCCACCGTCGTGCCCGGCACCACCGGCTTCGCCACCTTCGCCGAGGACATCGCCGCCCTCATGGACCACCTGGGCGTGCGCGAATTCGCGCTCGGCGGGGTCTCCATGGGCGGCCAGCTCGTGATGGAGTGCTACCGCCTCTTCCCCGAGCGCGTCACGGGGCTGCTCCTCGCGGACACGTCCCCCGCGGCCGAGACCGCGGACGGCAAGGTGTTCCGCAACGCCCTCGCCGACCGCCTCCTCGCCGACGGCATGAAGGGGTACGCGGACGAGGTGCGGGACAAGATGGTGGCTCCGTACAACGCGAAGGTGTCCGCGTACGTCCACCGCCTGATGCTGTCCGCCCCGCCGGAAGGCGCGGCCGCCGCCCTGCGCGGCCGGGCCGAGCGCCCCGACTACCGCGATCTGCTGGCCCGCGCCGACGTCCCCTCGCTCGTCGTCGTGGGCCGCGACGACACGTTCACGCCGGTCTCCGACGCCGAGGCCATGCACGCCGTACTCCCCGACTCGACGCTGCACATCGTGGAGTCGGCGGCGCACCTGCCGAACCTGGAGCGCCCCGACGACTTCAACTCCGCGCTCCGCACCTGGCTGGCCCGCCTGGACGGCTGAGGACGCCCACCAGGTGGGCCGCTGCCGAGTGGGCAGGCCTACCAGGTGGGCCGCGCCCCCACCCCGCCGTCCACCACCAGGTCCGTCCCCGTGATCCAGGACGCCGCGTCCGAGGCGAGGAACACGCACGCGCTGCCGATGTCCTCGGGCCGCCCGAGCCGCCCGAGCGGTGCCGCCCTGCCCCACCGTTCCACGCCGTCGGGCCAGTCCTCGGCGAGCCCAGGACGGTCGATGAGGCCGGGCGAGACGCTGTTGACGCGGATGCCGTGCGGACCGTACTCCAGGGCTGCGGAGCGGGCGAACATGATCAGGGCCGCCTTGGACGCGCTGTAGTGCGCGTGGCCGGGCGCGGGGCGCGAGCCCTCGATGGACGCGATCTGCGTGACCGTACCGCCGCCGTCCTGGCCCACCATGATCCCGGCGGCCGCCTGCGTGCAGCAGAACGCACTCGTCACGTTCGCCTCGGACAGCTCCCGCCAGTCCGCCGCCGACATCCCGTCGAGCGCCTGAAGGGGCTGGATCCCGGCGTTGTTGACCAGCGCGTCGAGCCGCCCCCGCCAGGAGTGCGCCTCCTCGACGAGGCGGTGGCACTCCTCCTCCCGGGTCAGGTCCGCGGTCACGGCGACGGCGTCACCGCCCGCCGCCACGATCCGCCCGACCAGTTCCTCGGCCCGCTCGCCGCCCCGCCGGTAATGGACGACGACCGCGGCCCCCGCCTGCGCGAACCGCCAGGCGATCCCGGCCCCGACACCCCCGCTGGCGCCGGTCACCAGAGCGACCCGTCCCGCCAGCCCGGGCAGCGCCTCATCCCGCATGGAGCCCACGTCATTCACCACTCTCTGCCTCACCCAACTCCCTCTCGTCCCCCGTCCTCGTCCCCCGTCCTCATCCCCCATCCTCGTCCCCCGCCTTCATCCGCAACGGCTCCCCCGCCCGGCACAACTCCCGGATGAGTCCGGCCCGCCCCGGATACCGTGCGCTCAACTCCTCCGGGTCCCCGCCCTCGTAGTCCTCGGGGACGAAACCGGGCGCCATCGTCGTCCCGAAGAGCGCCCAGCCGTGCCGCCCGCCGTCGGCGGGGACGCGCGCGCCCATCCACGTGCCTGCGGGGACGACGAACTGCACGTCGCCGCCGGGGCCGAGGACGGCGATGCGGTCGGTGCCGTCCGGGGCGAGGAGCAGCAGTTCCAGGGCGTCGCCCTCATAGAAGTGCCAGACCTCGTCGGTGGGGAGCCGGTGCAGGGCGGAGAAATCGCCGGGGGCGGTGGTCAGGAGGACGACGATCGCCGAACCCGCGGGGCGCCCGTCCGCGTCCGGCGGCCCCACCCAGGTCCGCCGGAAGAGTCCGCCCTCCACCGGCAGCGGGCGCAGCCCGTGCCGCGCGGCCACCTCTTCTGCTGTTTCGACTGTCTCGGCCATGATCGATCGCTCCCCGGCCCAGGAGCGTCATAACCCCGGAGCTCACCATTCCGGAAAGCCGCGGAGGGCCGGGCCACGAAATGACTCGTGGCCCGGCCCTCCGCGACGGACGTGCCTGCTGAACGTACTGCTGAACGGGCCTACCGCGTCGGCGTCGCGTCGTACCCGAAGCGCGCCGCCATATCGACCAGACCCGGGTGGGCGAAGCGTTCCCGCAGGTCGCCCTCCCCGATCCACTCGCGCCACTCCCCCACCTGACCGCGCCGCATGATGCGCGCGTTCTTGGTGGTGTCGCCCTCACCCGCGGACGCCGCGTCCTCACGGGCCCGCATCGCCTTGAAGGAGCTGCGCTCGGCCGCCTGCTCGACCACCTCGGGCGGCACCGCGAGCCCCAGGGCCGCGAGCATGGCGGTGATGGCGCCCACGGGGTGGGACTTCAGGTCCTCGAACCGTACGACGGCGAACTTCGAGAAGTCCGGCGCCGCTTCGAGCCAGCTCCGGTAGAAGCGGGCCCAGCCCGGGATCGAGGGCTCCCCGTCCCCGAGCCTGACGCGGTCGAGGAAGTCGGGGTAGGTGAGCTTCCCGATCATGTCCGCGGCGTCCGGTATCCAGGAGCCGCCGAAGGAGGAGAACCACTTGTACGACGAGTAGATGGTGTCGCGCGGGTCCCGCACCACCAGGATCGCGGTGTTCACCGAGGACTCCGCGAACACCTCCGGGTAGAAGTGCGTCTTGATGAACCTCTTGGCGACGGCCCCGCTCGCCGCCCTGTCCAGAGCCGCCTGGCTCTTCTCGGACGTGGCCGCAAGACGCTGCCGGTAGTAGTCGAGACGGTCCTCCACCGACTGCGACACACCGTCGGCCTCTTGGGGCGGCTCGACGTACGGGTCGAGGTAGTCGAAGCCGAGCTCGAACACGATGTTGGCCACGAGCGCCTGCCCGGAGCCCGGGTCACCTGCCACGACGATGTCGTGCTCGCCCAGCAGTCGCGCACTGCGCCGGGCCAGTTCGTCCGGACGCAGTTCCCGGGCGGAGTCCTCGGTCATGTCGGAAGTCCTGTCTCTCCCCCGCGGCCCCACGGCCGAAGGCGTCGGTGCGGAGCCGGAGCGGTGGCGGGTCACTTCTTGGCGCGCGCCGCGACCGCCCTGGTCAGGTAGGTGACCTCAAGCTTCTGCGCGTCGGCGAGGCGCTCGCGGATGTAGTCGAGGAACTGCTCGAACTTGTCGACGCCGAGCTGCACCCGCACGTCGTTCACCGACTGCCACAGGCCGATGTAGTGGTCGATGCTCTGCTCGACGGAGTGCCTGCCCTCCAGCACGACGACGTCGTCGAAGCGCGGGCTGGCGTTGAACTTGTCCGACAGCTCCTTGATCATCTGCGGGTGGGCGGAGGTGATCCGCTTGCGCTCGCCCATCAGGCGCTTGAGCTCGTTCTCGATGTCCACGAGCACCGGGTTGACCTCGATCAGCCGCGGGTTGTAGAGCGCGACGAACCAGCCGCCGGGACGCAGGACACGGCAGAACTCGGCGGTGCCCACCTCGAAGTCGACCCAGTGGAAGGACGACGCCATGCTGATGAGGTCGGCCGACCCGTCGGCGAGTCCGGTCTGCTCGCCCTGGCCCTTGCGCCAGGTGATCGAGTAGCCCTCGGAGTCCGAGATGCCCTCGGCGCGCATGTTGTCGTTCGGCTCGACCGCGGTGACCGAGCGGAATCCGCCGTCCGCCACGATGCGGGTCCACAGGCCCGTGCCGGCGCCGACGTCGACGGCGTCGAGCTCGGCGGCCGGGCGGCCCACCAGGCCGATCAGCGCGTCCCGCACCGAGGTCGCGTAACCCTCGCGGTACTTCGAGTAGTCCTTCGCCAGGTCGGTGAAGTCTCCGTGCTTGAGCTTGGTCGAAGTCGTCGTCATGCGAGGCACAGCTCCTTATATGTTCGCTGAAAAGCTGAATCGATAACCGTGAAAGCCTGGTGGGGCTCCATGAGCCCTTTGAATTCGTGCCTCATGCCACGGCGGACGGCAAACGCTGCTCGTGCGCGAGTCGAATCATGGTGGCCGCGGCCTTCGGATCGACATCCCCGTAGTTGGTGACCACGAGATCGGGATCGGTCGGGAACTCGGCGGACTGCCCGATTCCGACCACGTCCTTGTCGTCGTTCTCGCTGTAGATGCCCTTGCTGTCCCGTCGCTTGAGTTCCGCGACGGGCACGTCGAGCAGCACCTCGAAGTAGTCGGGCTGGTTCTCCCGGTTGTGCCGCTGCACCTCGTGGAAGAGCGAGATGGTCGCGACGACCACGAGATGTCCCTGTTCCGCGAGCAGTTGGGACAGTCGCGCGTAGGTCATGGATGTCTTTATCCGGCTTTCACGGTCGAATCCGGAGGTCATCATGCCCAACGCGGTCCGCACCTCGTTGCCGTCGAGCAGAATCGGCTGCCGACCGCGCTGGAGCAGTTGGCGGACCAGTTCGCGGGCGACCGTCGTCTTGCCGGCCTCGGCAAGCCCGGTCACCCAGATGACCGCCCCGCCGGAATCGGCGCCTCCAACTCCCGTGGTTCCCATGGATGGCTCCCCTCAGTGGACGTACGGTGGCCCGCTCGGCGCAGGCGGACTCTTCACAGCACGACTTCACTGCTGTAAAGTTCCTCAGAAAATTTTGGCACGTAAATTCAGCATGCATTACTCGGAAAATCTCGAGTATCCCCGTGAAAAAAGGCCACTGTCTGGCCGTTGAATGCGCCGTTGAATGGTCGCTCTTTCCGGCGTTCCACTCGGTCGAGCGGACACCGATCGAGCGGACACTGATCGAGCGACCCCGTCAGTATTGTCCCGGCGTTTACCGGGCGTCCAATATCTGTTCGTACTGAAGCCTAGATCGGTCAGTTATGGAGATACGCCAACTCGAGTACTTCGTCGCTGTCGTCGAGGACGGCAACTTCACCAGAGCGGCGGCCAGGGTCCATGTGACACAACCGGGCGTGAGCGCACAGATCCGCCGACTCGAACGGGAACTGGGGTACGAACTGCTCGACCGGTCCGGACGCACGGTCCGCCCCACCGCCGTCGGCGAGGCCCTGCTGCCCTACGCCAAGGCCGCGCTGGCCGCGATCCGCAACGCCAGACTCGCGGTCGACCAGGTGGCGGGGCTGCTGCGGGGGCAGGTGAACGTGGGCATGGTGACGGTGGTGGCGTCGCTCGACGTGCCCGGCATGCTCGCGGAGTTCCAGGCGGAGCATCCCACCGTGGAGGTGGCGCTGCGCCAGGGCAGCACCGACGACCTCGTCGACGCGCTGAAGGACGGCGAACTCGACATGGCCTTCCTCGGCATGGCCGTCGAGCCCCCGGCCTTCCTGCGCACGGAGGTCATCCTCACCGACCCGCTCGTCGCGGTGCTGCGCTCGGACGACGAGTACGCCGAGCGGGATTCCCTGCTGCTCAAGGAGTTGGCGCCCCGTCAGCTGCTCTCGCTGCCGAGCGACAGCGGCACCCGGCGCCAGCTCGACAGCTCCCTCGCCACGGCGGGCATCGACGCACCCATCGCCTTCGCGGCCAGCGATCCGCAGGTCCTGGTGGACATGGCCGCCCGCGGTTTCGGCGTGGCGATCCTGCCGCGCGGGGCGGTCAGATCAGCGGGCGAGGATCTGCGACTGATCCCGTTCCGCGACCCGGACATGCACGGGCGGCTATATCTGGCGTGGCCCGACGACCGGACGATCGATCCCGCGGCGCAGGCGGTCATCCAGCACGCGCTCCACCGCATTCAGGAACGTAACGCCCCTGCCGAAACCGGACCCTGACGCGCCGTCACTTCACGGGCTGCGGCTCGCCCGCCTCGACACCGGCGTCACCGGCGTCCTGCGGCGGCTGCTTGGCGGCCAGGAAGTCCTTGGTGCGGATCAGGAAGAAGGCGAACACCGCTCCGGCCAGGGCCAGTACACCGGTGATGATCAGCAGATCGTTGAGCGCCTCCGCGTAACCGGAGTGCAGCGCGGTGGCGACCTCGTCCCGCATCGACGCCGGCACCTTCTCGCCGAGCCCCGACACGTCGCCGTGCTCGACGGCGGCCGCGACACCCGGGGCGCTGCTCGCCAGCTCCGGAATGCCCGACAGGTTCCGCAGGACGTCGTCGTGGAGCGACGCCGTGAAGATGGAGCCGAGGATCGGGATGCTGGCGGCCATGCCGACCTGCCGGAAGGTGATGTTGATGCCCGACGCGGTGCCCGACCGGTCCGGCGTGACCACGCCGACGGCGGTGGAGGCGAGCGGCGGGTTGACGACGCCGCTGCCGATACCGGCCACGACGAAGCCGGGGATGAGGTGGGTCCAGCTGCTCGACGCGTCGTTCCCCGACATGAGGAGCAGGCCGATGCCGACGAGAAGGAGACCGGGGCCGATCAGCCACTTCACCGGCAGCTTGCTGCTCAGCCGTCCCGCGACGGTCGACGCCACCAGGGCGCACACGCTGATCACCAGCAGGCGCACGCTGGATTCGAGCACGGAGTAGCCGAGGCCGTTCTGCAGGTAGAGCACCAGGTAGAGGAGCATCGCGAACAGCGAGCCGTTCATGGTGAACGCGGCTATCGAGCCGCCCACGAACGTCGGGGTGCGGAACAGCGACAGGTCGAACAGAGGTTCCGCGGACCGGAGTTCCACGATCAGGAAGGTGATCAGGAGGGCGGCGGCCGCACCCAGCCACAGCACGACGTCGGTGTTGCCCCACTCCGTCTCACCGGCCCGGATCAGACCGTAGATCAGCGCGACCAGACCACTGGTAAACAGGACGAAGCCCGGCCAGTCCAGCTTGAGCCTGCCCCGCGCCGGGGACTCGTCGACCTTCCACAGCGTCACCAGGATGGCGATGACGCCGAGGGGAACGTTGATGAGGAAGATGCCGCGCCAGCTGATGTTGGCCGCGATCAACCCGCCGAAGACGGGCCCGAGTCCGGAGGCCAGGCCCGTCACCGCACCCCAGACGCCGAAGGCGACGCCCCGCTCCTTCCCGGTGAAGGTCCGGGCGAGCAGCGCCAGCGACGTGGCGTACATGACCGATCCGCCGATGCCCTGTGCGGCACGCGAGAGGATCAGCATGAGGGGGGAGGACGCGATACCGCAGAGCAGCGAGCTGACGGTGAAGACGGCGAGGCCCACCATGAACAGCTTGCGGTAGCCGTAGCGGTCGGCCAGCGAACCGCCGACCAGCAGCATCGCGGCGAGGGTCAGCGAGTAGGCGTCGACGACCCATTGCGCGTCGGCGAAGCTGCTGTCGAGTCCGCTCTGGATCTGCGGCAGGACGACCGTGACGATGGTGGCATCCAGCAGGAGCATGAAGGTCGACGCACAGACGACCACCAACGTCCACCACCGCTTGGCCATGGCTGATCTCCCCCGGGGTCGATTACTTGGGCTGGATGAATTCGGGCTGGTCGAGGATGCGCAGCCACGAACCGTCGGGCTGGCGGCGCACGACCTGGGCGCGCGCGCCCGTGCCGTCCTTCGGCGGGGTGGACGTGAGCGCGATGTCACCGTTGATCAGAGTCGGAAGGGGCTCCTCCGGCTCGAACTTGGGGTTGCGCGTCATCGCCATTTCCCACAGCTTGCGGATGGCCTCGCGCCCCTGGGTGATCTGGCCGGGCGGGAAGGCGACCACCGCGTCCTCCGCGTAGAGCTCCGCCACGCCGGTCGCGTCGCCCTTGTTGGCGCGCTCGACGAACAGCCGCGTGATGTCTTCCGGCTTGAAGGCCTTCTCATATTCGGACACAGGGGAGCCTCTCGTTCAGAGCTGATTTCCAGCACCGTCAAGCTTGGCTGCGGGGATCTGGCAAGTCCAACTCCCCTTACTTCTGGCAACCAGAAGCAATAGATCTGGTTCGCGGGACCAGGACGACTGCCGGGGGGCTCCCGGCGACTGCGCTACCGACGGCTGCGCTACCGACGGCTGCCGGGGGACTGAGGAATTCCTCAGTCGCCACCTCGGCGTCCGGGCCGAACGCCCCGTACGCTCACTGGCTTCCCTGCCCCTCCGCTCCCTCCCTCTCCCCTCCCGCCCTCTCACACCGAAGACGGAGGCACCCATGTCCAGTTACGCACCGCACACGATCAGTCACGTCTTGCGAGCACTGCCATGAGGGTCGACGTCGCCTGGTGGCACCTGGACGGCACGCCGCAGACCATCGAGTCCATGCGCGAACACCTGCGCGACCACACGCTCGACCACTGGACCCAGGTGCCCGGTCTGCGGCTGAAGATCTACTTCGCGGACCGGGAGCAGAACCGGTGGGGCGCGGTGATGCTCTGGGAGACGGACGAGCGGCCACCGCTGGACGAACTGCCCCCGAACGCCGCCCTCGCACTGATCGGGCGGCCCCCGGACATACGCGCCACCTTCGAGGCGGAGGGCACGGTCGAGGGACTGCACGACCTGGCGTCGTTGCAGGCCCTGGGCCCGGCTTTCGCCGGGACGGCGTTCTCCGGGACAGCTATCACCGGGACACCCGTGGCGGTGTTGACACCCCCGAACAGCCCCGGTTCCAATGCCACGGTTCCTTCAAAAGAGAAAATGTCGGGCGAAAAGCCGGGAAGGACAACGACAACCACATGACGTCGAATACCTGGGACATCCTCGACCTCCCGCCCGGCGTCCGGCCCGACCCGGACGAATACATCAGGGCCGCGATGGACTGGCACTTCGGCCCCGAGACCGGCTCCCCGTACTGGCTGGAGCGCGCGAAGTCCCTGGACTTCGACCCGCGGACCGACATCTCCTCGGTGGCCGACCTCGTACGCTTCCCCAATGTCGCCGCCGAACTGCGCAAGGTCCGAGCCGAGGACCTGATCCCGCGCGGGTACGGCGAAAACCCGGACGTACGGGGCGTGTTCGAGAGCGGCGGCACCACCGGCGCCCCCAAACGAGTCGTCCTGCACGGCGACTGGCGCCGACGGCTGCTCCACTGGACCGGCGAGCAACTGGACGCCCACGGCTTCCCGCGGGGCGCAAACTGGCTGGGAATCGTCCCCAGCGGCCCGCACATCGTCGGTGAGTTCTTCCGGGGCTCGGCAACGACGCACGGCAACCACGGATTCACCATCGACCTCGACCCGCGCTGGGTGAAGCGCCTGATATCCGGGGGCCGCGGCAGCGAGGCCGACGACTACGCCGAGCACGTCGTAGACCAGGCGGCGGACGTACTGCGCTCGCAGAACATCGGCATCCTCACCGTCACCCCGCCGATCCTGGACCGGATCGCGCGCCGCGACGAACTCGTGGAGCTCATCAACGAGAAGGTCAGGGCGATCCGTTGGGGCGGCACACAGCTCGACCCCGACTCCCGCCAGGTGTACCGGACGGAGATCTTCCCCGACACCGTCTTCTCCGGGAACTACGGCAGCACGATGATCCTCGGCTTCGCGGGCGAGCGCCCCGGCCTCGGCGACGACGACCCCTGTGTCTTCGACACGCTGAGTCCGTACGTCACCTTCTCGGTCGTCGACCCCGAGACGCTCAGGCCGGTCCCGTACGGGGCGCGCGGCCGGGTCGTGGCCAGCCACGTCAGCAAGTCGTTCCTGCTCCCCAACAACCTCGAACGCGACCTGGCCACGCGGGTCGAGCCGCTCGACGGCGGCCCCGGCGACTCCGTGGCCGACATCGCGCCGGTCAGCAGGTTCGAGAACGAGGACGTGGTGGAGGGCGTGTACTAATGCCATCCACCCCGAATCCCGAGACCCCGAACCCCGACACCCCGTATCCCGACACCCCGACGCCCGCCCAGGACGGCACGACCGGCGATCCGGTGCGGAAACCGGTGCAGGAGCCGGTGCAGGAGCCGGTGCAGGAGCCGGTGCAGCTCGACGCGCTCGGCCCCCGCGGCGCGTTCCGCGCCAGAAACCGCCAGGTGGTCACGGACGTGACCGGCCGCCCCGCCGCCGAACTGAGCCTCGTACCCCCGCCGTTCGTCAGCCGCACCCACTCCGCGCTCCGCCGCGCGGCCCCCGCACCGGCCGATGAGCGGGTACGCAGGATCGCCGCCGCGGCCGACCTGTTCGCCACCGGCACCGTCGCCGGGCTGAGCGTGGCGGAGTACCGCCTCCTGGTCAGCCGCGTCGGCGGCGTTCCGCTCACGGAGGTCACCTCGGCCGTCGACCGGATCGCGGAACGGCTCCGGGACATCGCGACCGGCATCGCACAGGCACGGCCCGCCGGCGCGGTCACCGACTGGCGGGACCCGCTGGTCAGGAGCGGCCGGGCCGTCCACACCCGGCGCGGCGACACCTTCGCCGTGCACGCGGCGGGCAACCACCCCGGCACCCACAGCCTGTGGCCCGAGGCGCTCGCGCTGGGCTTCCGCGTCACGGTCCGGCCCTCCCGCCGCGAGCCGTTCACGCCGCACCGGCTCGTCTCCGCGCTGCGCCTCGCGGGCTTCGGGAACGACGAGATCACGCTGCTGCCCACGGACCACGCGGGCGCGGACGCCGTGCTGCGGGGCGCCGATCTGGGCCTGGTGTACGGCGGCGAGGACGTGGTCCGCAAGTACGGCGCGGACGCGACCGTCCTGCTCCAGGGCCCCGGCCGTTCCAAGGTCCTGCTGACGGCCGACGTGGACTGGCGCGACCACCTCGACACCATCGTGGACTCCGTCGCCGGGCGCGGCGGTACGGGCTGCGTGAACACGACGGCCGTCCTGGTGGAGGGCGACCCGACGCCGCTGTGCGAGGCGCTCGCCGAACGGTTCTCGGCGCTGCCCAGCCTCCCGCCGGACCACCCGAAGGCGGTGCTGCCCGTACAACCGGCCGCCGGTGCCCGGGCGCTCGCGGAGTACGTGGGGCGCCGTGCCGCGGGGGCCCGGGCCTGGCTGGGCGCGGACACGGTGGCGGACGAGCTGGGTGACGGCAGCGCGGTCCTGCGCCCGGCAGTCCACCAGCTCGACCGCGCCGACGCCCCTCAGCTCGGCGCCGAACTCCCCTTCCCCTGTGTGTGGGTGGCACCCTGGCGCCCGGCGGACGGAATCGCTCCGCTGCGCGACAGCCTGGTGCTCACCGCGCTGACGCACCAGGAACCGCTGCTCGACGGGCTCCTGGCGGAACCGTCCATCGCCAACCTGTACGTCGGAGACCACCCGACCCACTGGATGCGGCCCGGGCTGCCGCACGACGGCTACCTCTCCGATTTCCTGATGCGCACGAAGACGGTCGTACGAGACTGAAGTCGCCTCCGGTGCACCCGGCTACCGCCGGTTGCCCCGGCTGTCACCGCTGTGCGGAGCGACTGTCCACTTCCTGTGCGACGTTGAGCCAGACCTCTCCGCAGGCGCGTGCCACGTTCGCCACCATGTCGACGCAGTGGGCCGGAACGCTCTCGATGAGCCGGTTCCACTCGTCGGGGGGCAGCGTGGCCGCGTCGAGGAGCCGCAGCAGCAGACGGCCGGAGTCGGTGAAGCGGATGGAGGGGTCCCGCTTCAGGATCGGAATGAGGTCGGCGGCGACGCTCTGCTCCGCGTCCGCAGGGCTGAGCCGCGCGGAAATGGGCGATGTGACAGCGGAATCGGAGGCGATCCGGGCCGTCAGAGCCACGGCACCCACAGCACTCCCCGCCGCATCTCCCACCGGCATGGACCCCACAGACCCCACCGTTCCCATGCCACCCCTCTCTCCCATCGCCCCCACCGCTCCCACCGCTCCCACCGCTCCCAGGGCGGGGATGGCTGTGAGGTCGGGCGCGTCCTGGTGATGCGGCGAGGGAACGAGCCGCGGCCGCGCCACCACTCCCAGCCCCTGATCCCCCTCCTCCAACTTCCTGCGCACGTCACGGGCGGTGGAACGGGAGACTCCGGCGGCCCCGGCGATCTGCCGCAGCGTCGCGTCGGGGTGGGTCCGGATGAACTCGCCGGTGGCGGCGCGTGCGCTGCTGCTGTCGACCGGCCGCGTCCGGCCGTCGCGCCCGATCCGCACCGGCGCGGCGGGCAGATCGTCGCCGAGCCTGCGCCGGATGCTCCCGACCGTCTTGGGCGAGAGACCGGCGAACGAGGCGATCATGCGGTCCGACCACTGCGGGTGGGAGTGGATGATGCGGGTGGCCGCGGCGTTGCGGTCGGCCCGTGTCAGGGGCAGCCCGTGGGTGGTGTTGGCCTGGACGGCCACGATGAACACGTCCGGCTCGTATCCGTCGAGAAACCGGACGGCGATCTCCCGCTCACCGCGCAGCACGGTCGCCCGCAGGCGGTGCATGCCGTCGATGACGCGCATCGTCGGCCGGTGGACGAGGATCGGCGGCAGATCGGATCCGGCCTCGGCCAGGACCCGGATGTGGTCGACGTTCTCGCCGACCAGCCGCGGTGAGTCGGCCGACCACAAGAGGTCGACGGGTATCCGTTCGACCGGCAGTGAATGCGGCCGTATTTCCCAAGGCTTCTTTTCCGCTTCCACCGCTGCCACGACTCCCGCAGCTTCCTCGGCTTCCTCGGCTTCCTCGGCTTCCCATGCTTCCGTCGACTCGCTCGCATACATGAACCCGTCGCCCCCTGTCAGAGTTCGCCTGTCTGCATCGACACGCAACCGTCGCCCCCGCGAAGCGGAATCAATAATTCCCACCGGATTGCCCAGAACATGCTTCATGGAATGCGCAGAATGGACGCCGCGCAGGGCACAAACGGAACTCGTGACAACGCCGGAACCTGGAATAGTTGTTTACTTAAATTACCGCCCAGGTACCCCACGGGGCCACTGTGACAGCGGCCACGCCCGCCACACTCGCACACTTTCAAGCCAAATTCCCCAATTAGCTTGACAGTTAACCTCCCCACTCACACCCCAACCCCCCTCCGCCAAACCTCCATCTCTCCTCAAGCGGAATTTGACCAGAAGCCGAACGAATACCATCACCGATTACTAGAATCACGAGCCATGGAACTCAGGCAGCTCGAATACTTCGTCGCGGTGGCCGAAGAGGAGAACTTCACTCGCGCCGCGGAGCGCGTGCACATCAGCCAGTCCGGAGTGAGCGCCCAGATCCGGCAGTTGGAGCACGACCTCGGGACTTCGCTGTTCGACCGCTCGGGCCGCAGCACCCGACTCACCCCCGCCGGAGTGGCCGCACTGCGGCACGCGCGCTCGGCCCTGGCGGCCGTGGACGCCGTGCGGCAGGCGGTCGACGAGGTGAACGGCCTGATCCGGGGCAGGCTCGTGGTCGGCATGGTGACGGCATGCACGGTCACACCGCTCTTCGACGCGCTGTCCGCCTTCCACCACCGGCACCCCGGCGTGGAGATCACCCTCCTCGAAGACACCTCCGACCGCCTCCTGGAGCGACTGCGCGCGGGCACCGCGGACATAGCGCTGGTCAGCACCTCCGGTTCCACCCCACCGGGCCTGGAGGCATACGAGATCATCCGCGAGCCCCTGGTGGCCGCGATGCCCATCGGCCACCCGCTCTGCGAAAAGCCCGCGGTGACCCTCGAAGACCTGGCCCACCACTCGGTGGTGAGCCTCCCGACGGGCGCCGGGGTGCGCAGGGTCTTCGACGACGCCTGCGCCGCGGCGGGCGTCCACATGGAAATCGCGTTCCAGGCAGGCGCCCCCAGCGCAATCGCCGACCTGGCGATCCGCGGCCTGGGCGTCGCCATCCTCTCCGAGTCCCTGGTAGCCCAGCACCGCCCCCGCCTGACCACCCGCAGGATCGCGGACATCCACACGGAGCCCGTCCTGTCCCTGGCCTGGTCCACCACGGACAACCCCGCCCTGCGCCAACTGATCCACCACTGCCACGAGTCCTTCACCCGCCCGGCCCCCGTCCCCGAGCCGATCGCCTGACCAAACACAGAAAACCCCAGGTCAGATTGGATCTGACCTGGGGTTCCAGATGAGCCGCCTTCGGGATTCGAACCCGAGACCTACGCATTACGAGTGCGTTGCTCTGGCCATCTGAGCTAAGGCGGCGCGCCGTCCGCACCATCGTGCGATCAGCAACGCGGCCAAGTCTACACAGTTTTTCAGAGTGCTCCGCACACCCCCTGCGGGCGGCTATGAGCAGCGCTTTCCGTCCTTCGGGACGGTGCCCTCCAGGAGGTACGCATTGATCGTCGAGTCGACGCACTCGCTGCCGCGGCCGTACGCCGTGTGGCCGTCGCCCTCGTAGGTGAGGAGGCGGCCGGAGGAGAGCTGGGAGGCGAGGGCCTGGGCCCAGCGGTAGGGGGTCGCCGGGTCGCGGGTCGTGCCGGCTACCAGGATCGGCGCCGCGCCCTTCGCCTCGATGCGGTGCGCCTTGCCCGTGGCCCGCACCGGCCAGTACGCGCAGTTCAGCGAGGACCAGGCGAGGCCCTCGCCGAAGACCGGCGAGGCCTCCTTGAACGCCGGGACGCCCTTCTCGACCTCCGCGGGGGACGCGAAGGCGGGCGGGAGGTCCAGGCAGTTCACGGCCGCGTTGGCGAACATCAGGTTCGCGTACTTTCCGTCGCCGTCCCGCTCGTAGTAGCCGTCGGAGAGGGCGAGCAGGCCCGAGCCGTCCTTGTTCTTCATCGCCGACGTGAGCGCGTCCCGCAGCTGGGGCCAGCCCGCCTCGTCGTACATCGCCGCGATCACGCCCGTCGTGGCCAGCGCCTCGCCGAGCCGCCTGCCGCCGCTCCCCCCGATGAGCAGCGGCTGACGGTCCAGCTCGCCGAAGAACGCCTTGAGGCGCTTGCCCGCGTCCTCGGGGCTCCCCGCACCCAGGGGACACTCCTGGCCCTTCGACGCGCAGTCCTTCGCGAAGGACCGGAACGCCGTCTCGAAGCCGGCGGTCTGGTCGCGGTTCATGCGGCGCGCGGGCAGCGACGGGTCCATCGCGCCGTCCAGGACCAGCCGGCCCACCCGCTCCGGGTACAGCTCCGCATACGTCGCACCGAGGAACGTCCCGTACGACGCGCCTACGTACGACAGCTTCCCGTCACCGAGCACCGACCGCAGGACATCCATGTCGCGGGCCGCCTCGACCGTGGAGACGTGCGGCAGGACCTTCGCCGACCGCTCCTTGCAGCCGGACGCGAACGACTGGAAGGCCGTGCGCAGGGCGTCGGTCTCGTGGGGGTCGTCCGGGGTGACGTCGGTCTGCGTGTACGCGTCCATGCGCTCGCCTTCGAGGCACGTCACGGGCTCGCTGCGGGCCACGCCGCGCGGGTCGACGGCCACCATGTCGTAGCGGGCGCGGACCTCCGCGGGGTAGCCGAGGGCCGCGTACGACTGGAGGTACCCGATCGCCGAGCCGCCCGGCCCACCCGGGTTGACCAGGAGCGAACCGAGCCGGCCCTTCTTCTTGGTGGCCTGCTTGCGGGAGACCGCCAGCTGGATGTCGCCCGCCGCGGGCCTCGCGTAGTCGAGCGGGACCTTCATCGACGTGCACTGGAACCCGGGCGCACCGCAGTCGCGCCAGCTCAGCTTCTGCCCGTAGTACGGGGAGAGTTCCGCCGGTGTCGAGCGGGACAGCGACGCCAGCGAGGCCTCCACCGGTGAACTCCCGCTCGAACAGCCGGAGATGAGCAGCCCCGCGGCCACGAGCAGGATGCCGCCCGTACGGAGGGGGAGATGACGGCTGCGGCGACTGTTACGGGGGCGACCGCTGCGACCGCGACTGCTGATGTCCATCCCGCGAGACTAACTCTCCGCACGCGGACGGTCACACATCGCACTCGTACGAGTGACGCGACGTCAGTCGTCGATCCACCCCCGCCGTGAAGCCGTTCAGCCCGCCCGCAGCGCCACCGTCATCGCCTCGACCGCGAGCAGCGGCGCCACATTGCGGTCGAGGGCCGTACGGCAGGCACTGATCGCCTCGATGCGGCGGAGCGTGGCCTCGGGCGCCGCGGCCAGGGCCAGGCGCTGCAGCATGTCCTGGACCTCCGTGTTGGCGATGGCCACCTGCGAGCCGAGCTGCAGGGCGAGCACGTCTCTGTAGAGCGCGGTCAGGTCGGTGAGCGCGAGGTCGAGGCTGTCCCGCTGCGTACGCGTCCTGCGCCGCTTCTGCCTGTCCTCCAGCTCCTTCATCGCCCCGGCCGTACCGCGCGGCATCCGACCGCCCTGCGCCGCGCCGAGCGCCGCCTTCAGGTCCTCGGTCTCCTTGACGTCGACCTCCTCGGCGACCTGCTTCGCGTCCTCGGCCGCCGTGTCGATCAGCTCCTGCGCGGCCTTCAGGCAGCCGCCGATCTCCTCCACCCGCAGCGGCAGCTTCAGGACGGCGTTCCTGCGCTCACGCGCGCGTGGGTCGGTCGCAAGGCGCCGGGCCCGGTCGATGTGCCCCTGCGTGGCACGCGCCGCGGCAGCCGCCACGTTCGGCTCGATGCCGTCCCTGCGTACGAGCACGTCGGCGACCGCGTCCACCGGAGGTGTACGCAGCGTCAGGTGCCGGCAGCGCGAACGGATGGTCGGCAGCACGTCCTCCAGGGAGGGCGCGCAGAGCAGCCACACCGTGCGGGGGGCGGGTTCTTCGACTGCCTTCAGGAGGACGTTCCCCGCGCCCTCGGTGAGGCGGTCGGCATCCTCAAGGACGATGACCTGCCACCGGCCCACAGCGGGCGACAACTGGGCGCGCCTGACGAGGTCGCGGGTCTCCTTCACGCCGATGGAGAGCATGTCCGTGCGGACCACTTCCACGTCGGCGTGGGTGCCGATCAGGCTGGTGTGGCAGCCGTCGCAGAAGCCGCAGCCGGGGGCGCCGCCGAGCGCGCGGTCCGGGCTGGTGCACTGCAGGGCGGCGGCGAAGGCCCGCGCGGCGGTGGCCCGTCCGGAGCCGGGCGGGCCCGTGAACAGCCAGGCGTGCGTCATCTTCGACGACTCCGGAGGCGGCGTGTCCGTACTGACCGCGGTCACCAGCGCGTCGGCGTCCCGGGCGGCGGCGCCCAGCTGCTCGCTCACCCGCTCCTGCCCCACCAGGTCGTCCCACACGCTCATGGGGTCACCGCCTTACGCCGCGTTCTGCTGCTGTTCCACCGGACCGATCCGCCGGACCGATCCGCTGGACCGATCCGCCGGACTGCCATTGTGCGGGACGCCTCTGACAATCCGGCCCGGACCTTCAGCGACGTGCTCAGCGGCCTCGCCGACCGCGCCGCTTCCGCCGGTCGCCGTCGTCGTCACCCGCGGCGTCGTCGTCCGCGTCCTCGTGCGACCCGAGCAGTTCGTCCGCGAGCGACGGCAGGTCGTCGAGCGGCGTCTCCTCGGCCCAGTCGGAGCCCGCGTGCCGGGGCACGCCGTGCTCGTCGACCTGCGGCAGCTCACGGGTCCGGTCGTTGGCACCGTCGAGCGAGGACGCGGGCTCGGCGGCGGGTCGCTCGTCCCGGAAGTACCCCGGCGGCACCTTGTCCTGCCCCACGGCAGGCAGCACGGCCGTCTCGTCCGCGGCGCCCGCGGGCTCGGTCGCCCGCGGCAGCACCGCGGTGTCCTCCGCGCTCGGACCCTCGACCCCGGCATCGGCACCGTCACCGGTCCCGGTCCCGACCGCAGGCAGCACGGCCGTCTCGTCGGTGGCTCCGGACGGGGGCTTCACCACCGGCGTCGGCACGGTGGTCTCGTTGTCGGGTACGGACGGCTCGGCCGCAGCCTTCTGCTCGGGAGCAGGAGCGTCCCGCTCAGGAGCTGGGGCCTTCTTTTCAGCGGCCGCCGCCGGCTTACGCACAGGCGTCGGCCTCTTCCGCTCCGGAGCCGCCGCAGCCGTCGCCGCAGCCGCAGAGGCCGCCGCGAGCCGCCGCGCCTCCTCAGCCCGCAGCAGCGCCTCCTCGGCCTTCCGCTGCTTCTCGAGCCGCCGCTGCTCCGCCTCCGCGCGCAGCCGCGCCTCTTCCTCGGCCTCGCGCTTGCGCCGCGCCTCCTCGGCCGCCCGCACCTTCTCCTCGGCGAGGAGCCTGGCCTTCTCCCCCTCGGCCTTGCGCCGTGCCTCCTCGGCACGCTTCCTGGCCTCCTCGGCCTGCCGCTCGGCCTCGCGGCGCTGGGCCTCCTCCAGCTCGCGCCGCTTGCGCTCCTCCTCCTCGGCACGGAGCTTGGCGAGCTGCTCCTGGCGCTCGCGCTCGAGGCGCTCCTCCTCGGCCTTGCGCGCGGCCTCTTCCTCGGCCTTGCGCCTGGCTTCCTCCTCGGCGGCCTTGCGGGCCTCCTCCTGTGCCTTCACCTCGGCTTCGGAGAGGGGCAGTACGAGGTCGAGCCGGTGCCGGATCACGGTCGTGACCGCCTCCGGCTCCTGGGAGGCGTCGACGATCAGGTACCGCCCGGGGTCGGCGGCGGCGAGCGTGAGGAATCCGGAACGCACGCGCGCGTGGAACTCGGCGGGCTCCGACTCCAGTCGGTCGGGGGCCTCCGTGAACCGCTCGCGGGCAGCCTCGGGCGACACGTCGAGCAGGCACGTCAGGTTCGGTACGAGACCGCCGGTCGCCCAGCGGTTGATGCGGGCGATCTCGGTCGGCGACAGGTCACGTCCTGCGCCCTGGTAGGCGACGGACGAGTCGATGTAGCGGTCGGAGATGACCACGGCGCCGCGTTCGAGGGCGGGGCGCACGACGGTGTCGACGTGCTCCGCGCGGTCGGCGGCGTACAGGAGCGCTTCGGCACGGTGCGAGAGACCGGCCGACGAGACGTCGAGGAGGATCGAGCGCAGCCGCTTGCCGACGGGCGTGGCCCCCGGCTCGCGCGTGACGACGACTTCGTGGCCCTTGGCGCGGATCCACTCGGCGAGCGCTTCGGCCTGCGTCGACTTGCCGGCGCCGTCGCCGCCCTCAAGGGCGATGAAGAAGCCGGTGGCGCAGGGCGCCTGCGCCGGGTCGTCGCCGCCGCGCAGCGCGTCAAGGAGGTCGTGCCGGAGGGGGACGCCCTGCCGGTCGTCGGCCTTGGCGAGGACCAGCGCGGCCACCGGCAGGAGCAGGGCGCCGACCAGCATGAGCGTGAACGCGGCGCCGCCGTGGTCGAAGACGAACTTGCCGTTGACCATCCGGTGCGGCCCGATCGCGGCGGCCACCACCGGGGCGATCAGCGCGCCGAGCGCGAGGGTGAGGCGTACGACCGCGTGGAGGTGTTCCGTCGTACGGGCCCTGCGGTAGTCCTCGACCTCCTGGTCCAGCAGCGCGTGGCCGATGTTCGCGGCGACGCCCGCGCAGACCCCCGCGAGGGCCAGGAGCAGCAGCACGGTCGTCACGTCGGGCACGAGGCCCGCGGCGAGCAGCGCGATGCCGGTGAGGGCGATGGCGAGGGCGAGCAGCCTGCGGCGCGAGAGCGTGGGCAGCAGGGACGGCGCGGTGCGGATGCCGACGGCGGTGCCGCCGGTCAGGGCGAGGACGATCAGGCCGTATGTGACGGGTCCGCCGCCCAGGTCCTTGGCGTGCAGCACGGCGACGGCGACGGCGGCCGCGATGGCCCCCGTGACGGCGGCGCAGGCCGCGACGAACAGCGAGATGGCGCCGGTGCGGCCCTTGTCGGTGCCGGTGCCGGTACGCGGCCTGCGCAGCCCCTCGAGCGGGCTGCGGGCGCGGGGCGTCTGCGTACGGGGAAGTTCGAGGAGGTACAGGATCGACAGCGACGCGGCGAAGAGTCCGGCCGCCACGAAGGAGGCCAGTCCGGCTTGGTGGAGCTCGAACCAGTCGAGGCCCGCGCCGAGCAGGTTGCCGATGAGGGTGATGGCGACGAGGGTCGCGGCCGCGAGGGGCAGCGCGAGGAATCCCGTACGCAGGGACAGGCGCCGCAGCGCGTCCATGTGGTCCGGCAGCGGCCGTACCGTCGCGCCCTCCAGGGGCGGTGCGGGCAGCAGCGCGGGCGCCGCGCTCTCCTTGGCGACGGTCCAGAAGCGCTCGGCGACGCCGATGACGAAGGACGTCACCAGGATCATCGCGAGGGCGTTGTCCGGGGTCCAGTCGATCCACAGGGGTGCGACGACGAGGAGCGCGGCACGCACTCCGTCGGCGCCGACCATGGTCCAGCGGCGGTCGAGCGGTCCGTCCGGGGAGGTGAGCGAGGTGAGCGGTCCCAACAGCACCGCCCCGAAGAGCAGCGTCGCGAGGACGCGTGCTCCGAAGACGGCGGTCACGGCGAAGGCGACACCCCGATAGCCGCCTCCGAAGGCGGCTTCGGCGATGGCCGACTGGAGCGCGAGGATCACCAGGACGAGGAGCGCGAGCGCGTCGCCGACACTGCCGACGAGATGGGCGCTCCACAACCTCTTCAGCTGCGGTACGCGCAGCAAGGCGCGGACGGCACGCTCTCGGGAATCTGCGACCAGGGCGTCGTCGGGGGCCGGGTTTCCGGCCGTTGGCTGCTCGGCACGCGTCATCCGTCCAGCCTATCTGGACGGACCGACTCCCCGCCGAGCCACCCGAACAAACGACCGTCAGGTCCGGGTGGCTCCCGGTATGGGAGCCCTGGGGCACCCACGGGGCAGCGGTGTCACTCCTCCGAAGCAGCACTCTTCGAAGCGGCCGTCTTCTTGGCGGCAGTCTTCTTGGTAGTGGTCTTCTTCGCGGCAGTGGTCTTCTTGGCCGCCGTTTTCTTGGCGGCGGTCTTCTTTGCGGGCGCCTTCTTGGCAGGTGCCTTCTTCGCGGTCTTCTTGGCGGGGCCCTTCGCCCGCTTCTCCGCGAGGAGCTCGTAACCCCGCTCCGGGGTGATGTCCTCGACGGAGTCGGCCGCCCGCAGCGTCGCGTTCGTCTCGCCGTCCGTGACGTACGCCCCGAAGCGGCCGTCCTTGACGACGACCGGCTTCTTGCTGACCGGGTCCTCGCCGAGCTCCTTCAGGGGCGGCTTGGCGGCGGCGCGGCCACGCTGCTTCGGCTTGGAGTAGATCTCCAGGGCCTCTTCCAGCGTGATGGTGAAGAGCTGCTCCTCGGTGTCGATGGAGCGCGAGTCGGTGCCCTTCTTCAGGTACGGCCCGTACCGCCCGTTCTGCGCGGTGATCTCGACGCCTTCCGCGTCGGCACCCACCACGCGCGGGAGGGACATCAGTTTGAGGGCGTCCTCCAGAGTGACCGTGTCGAGGGACATGGTCTTGAAGAGGGAGGCCGTACGCGGCTTGACCGCGTTCTTGCCGGTCTTCGGGGTGCCCTCGGGGAGCACCTCGGTGACGTACGGGCCGTAGCGGCCGTCCTTGGCGACGATCTGGTGGCCGCTCTGCGGGTCCGCGCCCAGCTCGAAGTCGCCGCTCGGCTTGGCGAGCAGCTCCTCCGCGTACTCGACGGTCAGCTCGTCGGGTGCCAGGTCGTCGGGGACGTCCGCGCGCTGGTGGTTCTCGGAGTCGCGCTCGCCGCGCTCGATGTAGGGGCCGTAGCGCCCGACGCGCAGCACGACGTCGTTGCCCACGGGGAAGGACGACACCTCGCGGGCGTCGATCGCGCCGAGGTCGGTGACGAGCTCCTTGAGGCCGCCGAGGTGGTCTCCGTCGCCGTTGCCCGCGTCGGCGGCGCCGCCGGAGGCCTCGCCCTCGCCGAAGTAGAAGCGCCGCAGCCACGGCACGGCCTGCGCCTCGCCCCGCGCGATGCGGTCGAGGTCGTCCTCCATCCTGGCGGTGAAGTCGTAGTCGACGAGGCGGCCGAAGTGCTTTTCGAGCAGGTTGACCACGGCGAAGCTCAGGAAGGAGGGCACGAGGGCCGTCCCCTTCTTGAAGACGTATCCGCGATCGAGGATCGTGCCGAGGATCGACGCGTACGTCGACGGGCGGCCGATCTCACGCTCTTCGAGCTCCTTGACGAGGCTGGCCTCGGTGTAGCGGGCCGGGGGCTTCGTCGCGTGGCCGTCGACCGAGATCTCGTCGGCGGAGAGCGCGTCGCCCTGGTTGACCTGCGGGAGCCTGCGCTCGCGGTCGTCCAGCTCGGCGTTCGGGTCGTCGGCCCCCTCGACGTACGCCTTGAGGAAGCCGTGGAAGGTGATGGTCTTGCCGGACGCGCTGAACTCTGCGTCGCGGCCGTCGGAGGCGCGGCCGCCGATCTTGACCGTGACGGAGTTGCCCGTCGCGTCCTTCATCTGGGAGGCGACGGTCCGCTTCCAGATGAGCTCGTAGAGCCGGAACTGGTCGCCGGTCAGACCGGTCTCGGCGGGCGTGCGGAAACGATCCCCTGACGGGCGGATCGCCTCGTGCGCCTCCTGGGCGTTCTTGACCTTCCCGGCGTACGTGCGCGGCTTGTCCGGCAGGTAGTCGCTGCCGTAGAGCTGCGTGACCTGCGCACGGGCTGCGGTGACCGCCGTGTCCGACAGAGTCGTGGAGTCCGTACGCATGTACGTGATGAAGCCGTTCTCGTACAGCTTCTGGGCCACCTGCATGGTGGCCTTCGCGCCGAAGCCCAGCTTGCGCGAGGCCTCCTGCTGCATCGTCGTCGTACGGAACGGGGCGTACGGCGAGCGGCGGTACGGCTTGGACTCGACCGACCGCACGGAGAAAGAGGTGTCCTGGAGGGCGGCGGCCAGCGCGCGGGCGTTCGCCTCGTCCAGGTGCAGCGTGTCGGACTTGAGCTGTCCGACGGAGTTGAAGTCACGGCCCTGCGCGATGCGCTTGCCGTCGACCGCGGTGAGGCGGGCGACGAGCTGCGACGGGTCGGAGGCGTCACCGGCGCGGCCGGTGCCGAAGGTGCCGGTCAGGTCCCAGTACTCGGCGGAGCGGAAGGCGATGCGCTCGCGTTCCCGCTCGACGACGAGGCGGGTGGCCACGGACTGCACGCGGCCGGCCGACAGGCGCGGCATGACCTTCTTCCAGAGGACCGGCGAGACCTCGTAGCCGTAGAGACGGTCGAGGATGCGGCGGGTCTCCTGGGCGTCGACCATGCGCTTGTTGAGCTCGCGCGGGTTGGCGACGGCGCTGCGGATCGCGTCCTTGGTGATCTCGTGGAACACCATGCGGTGGACGGGGACCTTGGGCTTCAGGACCTCGAGGAGGTGCCACGCGATGGCTTCGCCCTCGCGGTCCTCATCGGTGGCGAGGAAGAGTTCGTCGGACTCCTTCAGGAGGTCCTTGAGCTTCTTGACCTGCGCCTTCTTGTCGGCGTTGACGACATAGATGGGCTGGAAGTCGTGTTCGACGTCCACGCCGAGGCGGCGGACCTCGCCGGTGTACTTCTCCGGCACCTCCGCGGCGCCGTTGGGGAGGTCGCGGATGTGCCCGACGCTGGCCTCGACTACGTAGCCGGGGCCGAGGTAGCTCTTGATCGTCTTCGCCTTGGCAGGCGACTCGACGATGACGAGTCGGCGGCCGCCCTGTGCGGTCTCGCTGGTCGGGGACAACTTCGCTCTTCTCTCCGGTCGGCGCTCGGTGGCAGTGCGCGGCAGCAGTGCTCGGTCGCACTGCCGCGTCGCCCCGCTCACTCGCATTGCGCTGTGGCAATGCTCGTGGCAGTGCGGTGACAGTGCCCGCATGGCTTGCGTTGCGCTGTCGCTGCGGAGTGTGACGGTACATCCCGCCCCCGTGTCAAACGGGAAAAGCCCGCAACGGCCACTCGAACGGTAACCCGACTACCGCCATTCCTGCCGCCCGGAGTGGCGACCCACTGTTTCAGCACCTCACACGGCCGGAGCCCGCACGAGGCCTGTGCGATCACTGGGGAGGGTGCGTCGCCGGAGTCGCGGCGCGGCCGCTCTCCAGCCGCTTTGCCTCCGCTTCACAGCCTCGTGAAGCACCACGCCCCGAGCAGCAGCGCGCCCGATCCCGCGAGCGTCGCGAAGGTCACCGATGCGACGGGGTTCACACCCTGGGCGACGGGAGCGCGGTGCGCGACACGCACACCCGTCCACATCAGCAGTCCGGCGCCGAACAGTGCGAACACCGTTCCGGCGAAGATCGCTGGCCCGCTCTCCATGGTCTTGCCTCCCCGTGCCGAGTTCCCCTGTCGGGAGGCTGACACGCACGGGAATCGGGAGGACGAAATCGGGGTGAACGGCGAGCGGGGATGTTGGCCTGATCAGCCCCCAACCGTCCCGTAACCAGCCCCCCAACCGGCCCGTCACCAGCCCCCAACCGGCCCGTAACCAGCCCCTACTCCGACGCGGGCAGCAGGAAGCCCTGCTGCACGAGGAGCCTGATCTGCGCGGGCGTACGGTCCCGCAGCAACACCGGGTCCTCCCCGACCAGTTGCGCGATGGCATCCAGGATCCGCCCGGCGCTCAGCGAGCCGTCGCAGACTCCCGCGAACCCGGCGCCCACCGTGTCGACCTTGGTGGCCCGCCGCATTCCGCGGTTCTGGCGCAGCACGACGTGCTCCGGGTCCTCGGCGCCCGGCAGTCCGACCTGCTCCTGCACGACCTCGTCGGCGAGCTTGAAGTGCGCGGCGAGCAGCGCGGCGTCGTCGTGGGCGCGCAGGTACTCCTGCCGCTCGAAGAACTCCCGCACCGTGTCGCCGAGCGGCTGCTCGACGGGGTGCGGCCACTCCTCGACGGTGACGGACGGCTCGGCGGCAGCCGTCTTCCTGAGCGTGATCCAGCCGAATCCGACGGCACGCGTGCCCCGCGCCTCGAACTCGTCCAGCCACGCGTCGTACCGCGCGGCGTACTCCGCGGAGTCCGTGCGGTGGTCCCCCGCGTCGCGCAGCCACAGCTCGGCGTACTGCGTGATGTCCTGCACCTCGCGCTGCACGATCCAGGCGTCGCAGTCGCGCGGCACCCAGGACCGCAGCCGGTCCTGCCACTCCTCGCCCTCCACGTGCTGCCAGTTGGCCAGGAAGTGCGCGTATCCCCCTTCGTTCAACCGCTCCCCCGCCTCCTGAACGAGCGAGCGGCACAGATCGTCCCCGCCCATGCCGCCGTCCCGGTACGTGAGCCGGGCGCCCGGCGAGATCACGAAGGGCGGGTTGGAGACGATCAGGTCGTACGTCTCGTCCGCGACCGGCGCGAAGAGCGAGCCCTCCCGCAGATCGGCCTCCGGGGCGCCGGACAGCGCCAGGGTGAGCCGGGTGAACCGCAGGGCCCGCGGGTTGAGGTCGGTCGCGGTCACGCGCGTGGCGTGCTGCGCGGCGTGCAGGGCCTGGATGCCGGAGCCGGTGCCGAGGTCGAGGGCGTTCCCGACGGGGAGGCGCACCGTGATGCCGGCCAGCGTGGTGGACGCGCCGCCCACGCCGAGGACGACGCCCTCCTCGTGCTTGCCGATGCCGCCGGCGCCGCCGACCGCGCACCCCAGGTCCGAGACGATGAACCAGTCCTCGCCGCTCGGCCCGCCGTACGGCCGCACGTCCACCGTCGCCCACAGTCCGCCGTCCCGCTCGGCCAGCCAGTCGCTCTCCAGGAGTACGTCGACGGGGAGAACGTCGGCCACGCGCGCGTGGGGCACCGATTCCTGCAGCAGGAAGAGGCGTACGAGCGCCGGGAGGGCCCCGTCCCCGCGCGTGGCCCGCAGCGCGGGCACGGTCTCGCTGCGGGCCAGCGCGGTGTAGGCGGGGGCCCCGAGCAGCTCGAGCAGCCCGTCGGCGGTGAAGTCGGCGGCGAGCAGCGCGTCGCGCAGGGCGGCGGCGACGTCGGCGCGGTCGGACGAGGGCAGGGGAAGGCTGGCGTTACTCACCCCTCCATTGTGGCCCGCCGGGCGCGCCGATGCCCTCGACACCGCGTGGGCACCGAGGGCATCCCTTGCGGAAGGGTCAGCTCTTGGCGGAGGGCGTGGCGGACGCGCTCTTGCAGCTGTCCTGCTTGCCCATCGCCTTGCCGACCTCCCCCTCCTGCAGCTTCTCCAGGGCCTCGTTGCCGCTCTTGCTGAGCTTGTCGAGCTCGCCCGCGACGTCCTTGAGGCCGTCGGCGAAGTCCGCCTGGTTCTTGGTGTCCAAGCCGTCGACCTGCTTCTTCAGGTCGCCGTACGACTTGGAGATGGCGTTGAGTTCCTTGACCGCGTCGTCGGTCTTCTTCTTGCCGTCGTCGACCGGGGGCGCGCCCGCGTTCTTCACGGCGTCGCCCATCGACTTGTAGGCGTCGGACATGTCCTTGAACGCCTTGGAGTCGGTCTTCTGGACGTCGCCCGGCGAGCTGTTGTCGGAGGTCTCCTTCTGGATCGCGGCGTTGGCGCCGGCGATCTTCTTCGACTGCGGCTGCACCGAGTCACAGACCTTCTTGGCCCAGTCGTCCAGCTTCTTGTTGCCGTCGTCGCTGCACCCTGACAAAGCGAGTACCAGTACCGCACCGCCGGACAGTGCGGCTGCAAGCTTCTTGTTCACCGGATTGGTCCCTTCCATGGCTCTCGGCCCCGGAACTTACACGCCAACTGGGCGACATCCGCATGCCGGGGGCTCGGTACATCCGCTATTGCAGCCATTTGCACCAAGCGGCGTACGGGAACGGGGCGCGAGAGAAGGCTCACGGATCTCTCCGCGGACACACGCAGGGCGGACGGCGCATCAAAAAGCGCCGTCCGCCCGCGTGTTGGGCAGAGCCCGACTAGGAGTCACCGAGTCGGGTCATGAGACCGCGGCCCTACGAGACCACGGCCGGATCGGCCGGCTTCGCCACCCGCTCGGAGTTGCCGTCGTCCCCGACGGCGATACCGCGCCGCTTGGAGACGTAGACCGCACCGATGATGACCGCGATGGAGAGCGACGCGATCAGCGCCCGCATCCCGACGCTGGCGTCGTCCCCGTAGCTGAACTTGACGACCGCGGGCGCGATGAGCAGCGCCACCAGGTTCATCACCTTCAACAGGGGGTTGATAGCGGGGCCCGCGGTGTCCTTGAACGGGTCGCCGACCGTGTCACCGATGACGGTCGCGGCATGCGCCTCGCTGCCCTTGCCGCCGTGGTGCCCGTCCTCGACGAGCTTCTTGGCGTTGTCCCAGGCACCGCCGGAGTTGGCGAGGAAGACCGCCATGAGCGTGCCGGTGCCGATCGCGCCCGCGAGGAACGAGCCGAGCGCGCCGACGCCGAGCGAGAAACCGACCGCGATCGGCGTGAGCACGGCGAGCAGACCCGGTGTGGCCAGCTCGCGCAGCGCGTCCTTGGTGCAGATGTCGACGACGCGGCCGTACTCGGGTTCCTCGGTGTAGTCCATGATCCCGGGGTGCTCGCGGAACTGCCGCCGCACCTCGTAGACCACGGCGCCCGCCGACCGCGACACCGCGTTGATCGCCAGCCCCGAGAAGAGGAAGACGACCGCGGCGCCGAGGATCAGGCCCACCAGGTTGTTGGGTTGTGAGATGTCCATCACAAGGTTCATCGGAGCGCCGTCGCCGAGTTTCTCGCCGACGTCCTTGGCCGCTTCCGCGATGGCGTCGCGGTACGACCCGAAGAGCGCCGACGCCGCGAGGACCGCGGTCGCGATGGCGATGCCCTTGGTGATGGCCTTGGTGGTGTTGCCGACGGCGTCCAGGTCGGTGAGGACCTGCGCGCCCGCGCCCTCGACGTCGCCGGACATCTCGGCGATGCCCTGCGCGTTGTCGGAGACGGGACCGAACGTGTCCATGGCGACGATGACGCCGACCGTGGTCAGCAGTCCCGTACCGGCGAGCGCGACCGCGAACAGGGCGAGCATGATCGACGTACCGCCGAGCAGGAACGCCCCGTACACGCCGAGCCCGATCAGCAGCGCGGTGTAGACGGCCGATTCCAGACCGATCGAGATACCGGCGAGGACGACGGTGGCCGCGCCGGTGAGCGAGCTCTTCCCGATGTCCTTGACGGGACGCCGGGTGGTCTCGGTGAAGTAGCCGGTGAGCTGCTGGATCAGCGCGGCCATCACGATGCCGATGGCGACGGCGATGAGCGCGAGAACCCGCGGATCACCGTCGTGGCCCTTGATCGCGGCGTCGGTGACACCGTCCAGGTCCGCGTACGTGGACGGCAGATAGACGAAGACCGCCACGGCCACGAGGACGAGCGAGATGACGGCGGAGATGAAGAATCCGCGGTTGATGGCGCTCATCCCGCTGCGGTCGGAGCGCCGGGGCGCCACCGCGAAGATGCCGATCATCGCCGTCACGACGCCGATCGCCGGGACGAGCAGGGGGAAGGCGAGCCCGGAGTCGCCGAACGCGACCTTGCCGAGGATCAGCGCCGCGACGAGCGTCACGGCGTACGACTCGAAGAGGTCGGCGGCCATACCGGCGCAGTCGCCGACGTTGTCGCCCACGTTGTCGGCGATGGTCGCGGCATTGCGCGGATCGTCCTCCGGAATGCCCTGCTCGACCTTGCCGACCAGGTCGGCGCCGACGTCGGCGGCCTTGGTGAAGATGCCGCCGCCGACTCGCATGAACATCGCGATCAGCGCGGCGCCGAGGCCGAAACCTTCGAGCACCTTCGGCGCGTCGGCCGCGTAGACGAGCACCACACAGGAGGCGCCCAGCAGACCGAGCCCCACCGTGAACATGCCGACTACGCCGCCCGTGCGGAAAGCGATCTTCATGGCCTTGTGCGAGACAGCGGTGAGATCCTTTTCGGGTTCACCTTCTGCCGGAGTGGCCTCTCGGGCGGCGGCTGCGACGCGCACATTGCTGCGTACGGCGAGCCACATACCGATATAGCCGGTGGTCGCCGAGAACGCCGCTCCGACCAAGAAGAAGATCGATCGTCCGGCGCGCTGATTCCAGTCGTCCGCGGGCAGCAGCATGAGCAGGAAGAACACCACGACGGCGAATACGCCGAGTGTGCGCATCTGCCGACCCAGATAGGCATTCGCGCCTTCCTGGACCGCCGCCGCGATCTTCTTCATGCTGTCGGTGCCCTCGCCCGCCGCGAGTACTTGTCGTACGAGCACACCCGCGACGACGAGCGCCGCCACCGCGACGGCTGCGATCACCATCACGATGAGACGGTTGTCATCTGTCAGGACTGCGGCTGCGAAGGTTGTGGGTTGGTCAAACTCATGAGGGGTAGAAAGCCCCGCCATTCGTCCTCCTTGACGCTTGGGCTGAGCTCAAGATGTGGACGGATTGTAGGGAGCGGAACCTGATCAAAACAGAGCGCCACAAACGGAATTGACCTGAGATTGCTTCTCAGCAAATGATCGCGCGTCTGGATTGGCCCCGAAAGCGGTAATGCCTCAAAACCGTTGACAGTTGACCGGTGAGTGATCGGAGCGAGATCGTCGATCTAGGGCCGTATAAGATCAGAAAAAGAAAAGGCCCAGTTCACCGTGGTGGTGACGGGGCCAGGGGACGCCGGGGCGGACGTCGGAACGCGGACGGCAAGCAGGCGTATGGCGCCCGGAAAGTGCCCGTGAGTGTCAGGGTGACGCCGCCCGGCACTGATCGACACCGCTGGACGCCACGTGGAACTGCTTGGCGGCATCGGCGCGGCGCGGGGCTACTCGGAGGCACTCGAACTCGGAGTCACTCGAAGCCGCTGCGAGCCGCTCGCTGGTGTGTGGGGTGTTCCTCAGCGCACAAGGGGTGCTTCTCAGCGCACGAGCGGCGCGGGCGTCGTCGGCCAGCTCATGCGGATGAGGCCGCCGGCCTCACCGGCCGTGACCTCCACGTCGTCCACGAGGCCGCTGATGACCGCGAGGCCCATCTCGTCCTCGCCCTCGGCATCCGCCTCTTCGCCGTCGTCGAAACGCACGCCGGGCGCCCGGTCACCGGGAGCCGCACGGGGGGCCTCGTCGCCGACCTCGATGGAGAACTGTTTCTCGTCCTCGATCAGCGCAACCCGCACCGGCGCCGTCACTCCGCTGCTCTGATGCAGCCCGACGGCGCGCGTGCAGGCCTCGCCGACCGCGAGCCTGACCTCGTCGAGAACGGCCTCGTCCACCCCGGCCCTGCGCGCCACCGCGGCCGCCACCAGACGGGCGGTCCTGACGTGCTCGGGCAGGGCGCTGAAGCGGAGCTCAACGGTGGCCATGCATCCCCCTCGACATACGCACGTGCTGTCAGGGGGCCGGGCCGCAGGCCCGGTCCCCTGCTGTACTGCCGTCCCGGGCCCAGGGGCCCGGGAGGTCAGGCGCTCGGTCGAAGGCCACTCAGTCGGTGGCCGCGACCGCTTCCTCGACCGAGGTGTGAATGGGGAACACCTTGGTCAGACCGGTGATACGGAAAATCTTGAGAATGCGCTCCTGGTTGCAGACCAGGCGCAGCGAGCCCTCATGGGCACGCACACGCTTCAGGCCGCCGACCAGCACGCCGAGCCCGGTGGAGTCGAGGAAGTCCACGCCCTCCATGTCGACGACCAGATGAAAACTGCCGTCGTTCACCAGCTCGACCAACTGCTCGCGCAGCTTGGGCGCGGTATAAACATCGATTTCGCCACCGACCTCGACGACCGTACGATCGCCGACGGTACGGGTCGACAGGGACAGGTCCACGGATCCTCCAGCACCTTGCTATCGAGCGGTCATCCCTCGGGACACCTCGGCAGAGCCCCCAGGACGGATCGCCAGCCGCGATGGCATTCAATCACTTACCGGCAGGCGTGCACGACGCCTTCGGACCATTGTCCATCTCGCCAGTGACACACTCGATGCCGATGGCCAAAATTTCTCCTCCCGGAGGACCCTCTGCGGGCGCCCCGGCACGCACGTCCCCGCGGACCGTTCTTGACCGGCTCACCGCGGGGCCGAGCCGTGCATCGCGCGTCACTCATACGGAGCACCTGCCCCCACGTGAGGCCCGGTATGCAGTCTGGCCCGACCGCATCCGTTCCGAGGTCATATCCGCCGTCCAGGCCGCCGGCATCGAGCACCCCTGGGCGCACCAGGCGCTTGCCGCCGAGCACGCCCTGGACGGGGAATCCGTGGTCGTCGCCACCGGCACCGCTTCCGGCAAGTCCCTGGCGTACCTCACCCCCGTCCTCTCCGCCCTCCTGGACGGCTCGGAAGCACCCAACGGGCGCGGCACCACCGCCCTGTACCTCGCGCCCACCAAGGCCCTCGCCGCCGACCAGCGCCGCGCCGTCCGCGAGCTGGCCGCCCCCCTCGGCAACGCGGTGCGCCCCGCCGTCTACGACGGCGACACCCCCTTCGAAGAGCGCGAATGGGTCCGGCAGTACGCCAATTACGTCCTGACCAACCCCGACATGCTGCACCGCGGGATACTCCCCTCCCACCCGCGCTGGTCCTCCTTCCTGCGCTCCCTGCGCTACGTCGTCATCGACGAGTGCCACACCTACCGCGGCGTCTTCGGCTCCCACGTCGCCCAGGTCCTGCGCCGCCTGCGCCGCCTCTGCGCCCGCTACGGCTCCGAGCCCGTCTTCCTCCTCGCCTCCGCCACCTGCGCCGACCCCGCGGCCTCCGCGGAGCGCCTCACCGGCCTCCCCGTGCAGGAGGTCGCCGACGACGCCTCACCCCGCGGCGACCTCGTCTTCGCCCTCTGGGAACCCCCTCTCACCGAGCTCCACGGCGAGAAGGGCGCCCCGGTCCGCCGCACCGCCACCGCCGAGACCGCCGACCTCCTCACCGACCTCACCGTCCAAGGCGTCCGCTCGGTCGCCTTCGTACGCTCCCGGCGCGGCGCCGAACTGATCTCCGTGATCGCCCAGGAACGCCTCGCCGAAGTCGACCGCTCCCTCGCCCGGCGTGTCGCCGCCTACCGCGGCGGCTACCTCCCCGAGGAGCGCCGCGCCCTGGAGCGCGCCCTGCACTCCGGCGAACTCCTCGGCCTCGCCGCCACCACCGCCCTCGAACTCGGCGTCGACGTCTCGGGGTTGGACGCGGTCGTCATCGCCGGCTACCCGGGCACGCGGGCCTCGCTCTGGCAGCAGGCCGGACGCGCGGGACGGTCGGCGCAGGGCGCGCTGGCCGTCCTCGTCGCCCGGGACGACCCGCTGGACACGTATCTCGTCCACCACCCCGAGGCGCTGTTCCAGCAGCCCGTCGAGTGCACGGTCCTCGACCCCGACAACCCCTACGTCCTGGCGCCCCACCTCTGCGCCGCCGCATCCGAACTCCCCCTGACCGAAGAGGACTTCACCCTCTTCGGCCCCACCACCGAAGAACTCCTCCCGCAGCTGGAAGCCGCGAAGCTCCTCCGGCGCCGGACCAAGTCCTGGCACTGGACCCGCCGGGAGCGGGCCGCCGACCTCACCGACATCCGCGGCGAGGGCGGAAAGCCTGTCCAGATCGTCGAGGAGGGCACGGGCCGGCTCCTCGGCACGGTCGACGCGTCCGCCGCGCACACGAGCGTCCACGAAGGCGCGGTCCACCTCCACCAAGGGCGTACGTATCTCGTCCGCCACCTCGACCTGGAGGACTCGGTCGCCCTCGTCGAGGAAGCCGCGCCGCCCTACTCCACGACCGCTCGCGACACGACGGCGATCTCCATCCTGGAGACGGACACGGAGGTCCCCTGGGGCGCGGGGCGCCTCTGCTACGGCTCCGTCGAAGTCACCAACCAAGTCGTCTCCTTCCTGCGTCGCCGCATCATCACCGGCGAGGTACTCGGCGAGACCAAGCTGGACCTCCCTCCTCGTACGCTCCGGACGCGCGCGGTGTGGTGGACGGTGACCGAGGACCAACTCGACGCCGCACGCATCAACCCCGAGATCCTCGGCGGCGCGCTGCACGCCGCCGAACACGCGTCCATCGGCATGCTGCCGCTCTTCGCCACGTGTGACCGATGGGACATCGGCGGCGTCTCCGTCCCGCTGCACCCGGACACGCTCCTTCCCACGGTCTTCGTGTACGACGGCCACCCCGGCGGGGCGGGCTTCGCCGAGCGGGCCTTCCACACGGCCCAGGAGTGGCTCACGGCCACGCGCCAGGCGATCGCCTCCTGCGAGTGCGAGGCGGGCTGCCCTTCGTGCATCCAGTCCCCCAAGTGCGGCAACGGCAACGATCCGCTGCACAAGCGGGGGGCGGTGCGGTTGCTTTCGGTGCTGTTGCGCGATGCGGGGGCCGGCGGGGCGCCTTGAGCGGTGTCTGCGGTGGGGGTTCGTCTGGCGTTGCGTTGCTGCGCGGGTGCGGCCGGGGGGGGGCGCACCTACTCCCGCTGGACGTCGCGGGGTGAACGGCTGGGCGGGTGGGCGAGTGGGGAACATCCGCCGCGCAGCGGCGGGCTTGGTGCTCCTACCCGCGCAGGGCGGTGCACGGGGGACAGTTCGGCGCTCCTATCCGGTGGGGCAACGCCCCGGATGTCACCGGGCCCGCCCGGGATCTGACCGTCGCGGTGAAAGGGCCCGCCGAAGACGAGACCGAGACCTCTGAGGTCTCGCCCCGCAACCCGCACAGAACCATTCGCGCACCTTGTGCCGCAGCCACCCGCCCCGCCCCCGCGCAAGCCGCATCGGACCCCGCAGACCACCGATCCGCCGCCGCCAGCGCCGCCAGGTCCGCCGCGCCGCCCGCCCGGTGCCGAGCCACGACGACCTGCGTCATCGCGAGCACCGCACCGCAGATCACGCCGAGTACGGCCATCACGACGACCACCCACACCGTGGCGGCTCCGCGATCGCGTCCCGCACCTGTCCACGTATCGACTCTCATACGGCCGCCCCCACGCTCTCCTCCGCCAACGCCACCGCTTCGGAACGCAGGCGCAGACCCAGCCCCAGCACCTCCGGGCCCGGGGCGTCCGCCACCACCTCGACCCGCACGAGGTCGGCCTCACGTCGCACGGATACGTTCGCCCCGCGCGGCGCCGCCTGCCGGGCCGCTGCCACGGCCGCCTCATCGGGGTCCTGACGGGCCGCCGCCCGCGCCCCGGCCCTGGCGGCGTCCACGCACTGGATCTGCGCGGAGGCCGCCAGCAGCGTCCAGATCAACGCCATCGTGAAGAGCACCAGCGTCGGCAGCACCACGGCCGCCTCCGCCGTCACGAACCCCCGGTCCGAGAGGCCGGGTAGGCGCGCCCGAAGCCGGGCGAGGCACCGCTGCCGCCCGCCCTCAGAACGGGACATCGAGCGCCTTCTCCACCAGCGCCTGCAGCGCCGCCTTGACCTGTCCGCTCGTCACCACCTTGTAGAGCAAGCCGGCGAAACCCACCGCCGCGATCAAGCCCATGGCGTACTCGGATGTCACCATCCCGGCATCTGGCCCCAGCGACCCCCGCGACGACCGCGCCCTTCGCCTCAGACCACACGTCCACCGCATCATCCGCCCCCGCATTTCAACCTCCGTCATGACGTGCTCGAAAATGTTTCTTCAGGTCCCTGTTCGTGTTTCGTGTTCGGCGCCTTCGGTCCTCAGCCCGCGCTCAACAACCCCTCCGCCAGTCCCATCACCACCGGCAGCACCCCGACCGCCACGAAGGCGGGCAGGAAGCACAGGCCGACCGGGGCCGTCATCAGGACCGCCGCCTTGCGTGCTGCGGCCGTCGACGCTCGGGCGCGGTCCGCCCTGGCGTCCGCGGCCAGGCGGGCCACCGGGTCCGCCGCCGGTGCGCCGGATTCGCCCGCGCGCGCCAGGAGGCGGGCCAGTGGGGCGGCACCCGGTATCGCACTCAACTGGCGCCACGCGTCCGAAGGTTCGCCGCCCAGCCGTACCTCTGCCGCGCCTCGGGACAGCCGTACGCCGACCGGACCCTGCAAGGACTCCCCCACCGCCTGCGCCGCTGCCGTCGGACTCGCTCCGGACGCGATGCACGCCGCTAAGAGGTCAGCCGCCAGGGGGAGTTGACGGGCCGCCTCCTCCGTGTCGTGATGCCGGCCCTCGGAACCTTCGCGCTTCTGGCGAATGCGGCGCCAGGCCAGGTGTCCTACCGCCGCCGCGGCCAGAACCCCCAACACGCCACCCGCCAGCACGTAGACCGCACTCGCCGTTCCGGCCGGTAGCAGCCAATCGCGTTGTACAGCCCAGCCGTTCAAGCGCGCTTTCCGGACTCCGGTCTTCGACGGCCGCGTCTCGGGCAACGCCCTGTCCACCCGCCTCCTCTGCGCCCTCTCCTTTCGCGCGGCCAGCGCCGTCAGCGTGAGCCACAGCACGGCTGCGGCAACCCACACGATCACCCCCAGCCTGTGGACAACGTTCACCGTTCCTCCGCCCCTCGCACGATGCGCAGCGCCCACCACACGCCGACGCCCTCCAGGACTCCGCCCACGGCGAGACACGCCAACCCGGGGCCGGTGTGGAGCAGCACCCGCAGCGGCTGTGCTCCCAGCGCGCTGCCCATCAGCAGGCCCAGCAGCGGGAGGGCGGCCAGCATCACGGCCGTTGACCGGGCGCCTGCCAGTTGGGCTCGCAGGTCGGCGCGTTGGTCGCGTTCTGAGCGCAGTGCGGCCTCCAGGCGTTCCAGACCGGCGGCGAGGCCCGCGCCCCGGTCCACGGCGACCCGCCAGCACGCCGCCAACCCCAGGAGGCCCTCGGCGCCCGGCTCCCGGGCCGCCGAGCGCAGCGCACCCGGCACGTCGCCGCCGAACCGTGTCGCGGCCAGCACCGCACTCCGGGCGGCGCCGGTGCCCACCCCGGCGTCGACAGGGTCGTGGAGTGTCAGGCGCAGCGCATCTCCGGGCTGGCGTCCCGCCCGCACCTCGGCCCCCACCTCCCCGAGCAGCGCGATCACCGCGACCTCGCGTCGCTCACGTTCCCGGCGCGCGGCCCTGGCCCTCCGCACGCCCGCCGCCAGCGGCACCCCGGCCACACCCAAGGCCAGCGGCACCACCGACTCCCCCAGCAGCGCCACCACCGCCCCGGCCGCCACGCACCACCATTCGGGACGCAAGCGGCCACGGGCTGTTTCGACCAGTCGTTGCCGACGCGGAGTTGCGGGTGGTTGTGCGGCGTGGGGTGGCAGGAGTTTCCGGAGGCGCCGTGACGCGTGATCCCGTCGGGTCAGCAGCCAGGCCGCGACACCCGCGCACATCGTCAGCGCCGCTGTCCATGCACCCATCGCCGTGGTCATCGATCCTCACCCCCGCCTGTGAGGAGGGTGTTCAGGCGGTTCCAGCCCTGCTCCCGGGTGAAGGCCCGCTCGCCCCATCGCAGTGCCGGTACCGTCACCACCAGACCCGACGCGGCTCGCTCCAGGACGTGCACCTCGGCCATGCGGCGGCGGCCCGCCCGGTCGCGTACGAGATGGATCACCACCGACAGGGCGGCCGCCAACTGGCTGTGCAGGGCGGCCCGGTCGAGGCCCGCGGTCGTGCCCAGGGCTTCCAGGCGTGCCGGTACGTCTCCGGCCGCGTTGGCATGCACCGTGCCGCACCCGCCCTCGTGCCCCGTGTTCAGCGCCGCCAGCAGATGCACGACCTCCGCGCCCCGGACCTCGCCCACGACCAGGCGGTCCGGGCGCATCCGCAGGGCCTGGCGCACCAGGTCGTCCAGGCCGACGGAGCCTGCTCCTTCCTGGTTCGCGGGCCTGGTTTCCAGGCGCACCACGTGCGGGTGGTCGGGTTTCAGCTCCGCCGAGTCCTCGGCGAGCACGATCCGCTCCTTCGGGCCCACCAGGCTCAGCAGCGTGCTCAGCAGGGTCGTCTTGCCGGTGCCGGTGCCGCCGCTGATCAGGAAGGACAGGCGGGCGTCGAGCAAGGCCCGCAGGATCGGCTCGCCGTCCGGCGGGATCGTCCCCGCCGCAGCCAACTCCGCGAGGGTGAAGGCCTTGGGGCGCACGACCCGCAGGGAGAGGCAGGTCGAGCCGACCGCCACTGGTGGCAGGACCGCGTGCAGGCGGGTGCCGTCCGGCAGGCGTGCGTCCACCCAGGGCCGCGCGTCGTCGAGGCGGCGGCCCGCCACGGCTGCGAGGCGCTGCGCGAGCCGCCGGAGTGCGGCGGCGTCCCGGAACGTGACGTCCGTGAGCTCCAGGCCGCCGCCCCGGTCCACCCACACCCGGTCGGGCGCGGAGACCAGCACGTCGGTCACGGAGGCGTCCGAGAGCAGCGGTTCCAGAGGACCCGCCCCGACCAGCTCCGAGCGCAGTTGTTCCGCCGCCCCGAGGATCTCCGTGTCGCCGAGCACCCGGCCCTGGGCCCGCAGCGCTTCGGCGACCCGGGCGGGGGTCGGCTCCGTCCCGCTCTCCGCGAGCCACTGCCGCACCCCGTCCAGCATCCGGGCCCCCACGACCGCGCTCATACGCCCCCTCCCACGGCGTCGACCGGCAGTCGGCCCCAGAAGGCAGCGCAGAACCGCGCGAGCGGCCCGCGTGCCACGCCTCCCGGTGGCGTCCCCGAGGCCTGCTGGGCCGCCAGGCCCGCCTCCCAGGGCACTTCCCCGGCCAGCGGCAGGCCGAGGAGCCCCGCGACCTCCTCCGAGTCGAGCCCGCCCGGTGCCGGACCTCGCGCCACCACCACCCGCAGATCCCGCAGCGCCATGCCCGCGGCCGCAGCCACCCGGCGGGCCCCCGCGACGGCGCGCAGCTCCGCGGGCACCACGAGCAGCCCCAGGTCCACCTGCGCCATGGCCTCCGCGACGGCCTCGTCCATCCGGCGCGGCAGGTCCACGACCACCGCGCCGCCCCGCCTGCGAGCCGCCGCGACGACCGCCCGCACGGCTTCGGGGGCGACCGCGACGGTCTCTCCCCGGTCCCAGCTCAGGACCCGCAGCGCGTGCATGTGGGGCAGCGACTCCTCCAGCGCGCCGCCTCCGACCCTGCCCCGCGAGGCGGCGAAGGCCGGCCAGCGGAGCCCTTCGGCGTCCTCCGCGCCGAGGACGACGTCCAGGCCGCCGCCCAGTGGGTCCGCGTCGACGAGCATCGTGCGCCGCCCTTCACGGGCCGCCGTGACCGCGAGGGCACAGGCCAGAGTGGAGGCGCCGGCGCCTCCACGGCCGCCGAGGACCCCGACGGTGAGCGCGGGGCGCCGCACGCCCTCGGCCACATCGGCGATGCGGTCCACGAGCCACTGCTCGCCGTCCGGCAGGACCAGCACGTGGTCGGCGCCGATCTCCACGGCCCGCTGCCAGACTCCGGGATCGTCCTGATCCCGCCCAACCAAGACGACTCCACGCCGTCGCACGGCCCCGCGCACCCGGTCCGCCGCGTCGTCCCCGACCAGAACGAGCGGTGCCGCGTCCCAGCTCCCCCGCCGCTCGGGCCCTCCGTGATGCACCTCCGGCAGCGCCCCCGCCGCGGCACACAGCCGCAGCAGGTCATCCAGCAACTCCACGTCCTCCGTGACGATCAGCGGTCCGCCCTGTCGGCCATCGGCCTGCATGGCCACGGCACTTGAAATGACTCCACCCACGATCCCGTCCCCCTCTTGGCACATGACTCCTGTTAATGCCGCGCTCGTCACCCGCGAAGAACCTGGCAAAGCAATCCGGCCATGAACTTCGCGAGTGGAACGGGCGGAATCAGCGTGCAGCGGCGCTGGAAAGCGTGTGGATCTTGGTCAATAACTGTGGACAAGACGGTGCTTGTGAATAACCCGCTCACCCATACCGGTGACATCCCACGGCCATCACCATGACTTCCACAGAGCAGCCCTGTGACTACACACAGTGACGAACCTTGGGCAGGGCGACGCGCGGTCGAGAAGGCAACGAGAACGGCTCAAGGGCCGGAAGAGGATCGACGGAGGGTTCAAAAACCCATCCGGACATGCGACGACCCCCGCCGGGGGGGAGAGCGGGGGTCGTCCCCACGGTCCGACTCGGGGGGGGAGGAGCCAGACCGGGTTAGCACGGTCGCGAACGATCCGTGACTTCCATGGTGTACCCGAGAGCCTTCTCAGGCAAACCCACGCGCCTCAGCTTACGCCGAATGGTGGGCGCCTATGCTCGGCCTCGTGGAAAACCACTCCCTTCCCCGCACTGCCGCGTTCTTTGACCTGGACAAGACGGTCATTGCGAAGTCGAGCACTCTCACCTTCAGCAAGTCGTTCTACCAAGGCGGCCTGATCAACCGCAGAGCAGTACTGCGCACCGCGTACGCGCAGTTCGTGTTCCTCGCGGGCGGAGCCGACCACGACCAGATGGAACGGATGCGTTCATATCTGTCCGCGCTGTGCCGCGGCTGGAACGTGGAACAGGTCAAGGAGATCGTGGCCGAGACGCTGCACGACCTGATCGACCCGATCATCTACGACGAGGCGGCGTCCCTGATCGAGGAGCACCACACCGCGGGCCGCGACGTCGTCATCGTCTCCACGTCGGGCGCCGAGGTCGTCGAGCCCATCGGGGAGCTCCTCGGCGCGGACCGCGTGGTGGCGACCCGCATGGTGGTCGGGGACGACGGCTGCTTCACGGGCGAGGTGGAGTACTACGCGTACGGCCCCACCAAGGCGGAGGCGGTCAAGGAGCTCGCGCGGTCGGAGGGGTACGACCTCGACCGCTGCTACGCCTACAGCGACTCGGCGACCGATGTGCCGATGCTGGAGTCGGTCGGACACCCCTTCGCGGTCAACCCGGACCGCGCGCTGCGCCGGGAGGCCCTCACGCGCGCGTGGCCGATCCTCGACTTCAACCGTCCGGTGCGCCTGAAGCAGCGCCTTCCCGCGCCGCCCCGGCCCGCGCTCGTCGCAGCCGCCGCGGTCGGGGCCGCCGCGGCCACGGCGGGTCTCGTCTGGTTCGCCAGCCGACGCCGCGCGGTCGCGGGCTGACCGAACCCCCACGGGCCCCTTCGCGGCCGGGCCGTCATGCCTCCGACACGAACTGTCCGCTTCGCTCCTATTTGAACCCAAAAGTAAAGAAGTGCGGCCAGGACTTCCGCTTACCCCAGGACAGGAGTACAAAGGAGTCAACGGCCCGCGAGACCAAGGACATCCGAGAGGATCACCTTCAAACGCAGTAAAGGCCCCACGGACCGAAGCATGAACACCGAGCACCCACGCGACGTCGACCCGTCGATTACGGGCCAGCCGCACCAGGTGACGGGCAACGTCCCGACCTGATGGGCAACACTTCGAGGACGCTTGGTAACCCGGTGAACATGCCAGCGGCGGTACGGCTTCCGTACCGCCGCAACCCTGTTCGGGACCGCCGCACCCCTCTCCGGGACCGCCGCAACCCTTTTCGGGCCCCCTACGCCGCGCCGCGCTGCAGCGCCTCGCAGACCGCCGTCGACTCCCTGACGCCCAGCTCGACCGCCTTCCCGCAATGGGCGATCCAGGCCGCCATACCCTCGGGCCTGCCGGACGCGTAGCCGTCGAGCGCCGCCACGTAGGCCGCCCGCCCCAGCTCTGCGTACCCCGCCTCGGCAGGGCAGACCGACTTCGGGTCGAGGCCGCTGCCCACCAGGACGATGCGTTCGGCCGCGCGCGCCACCAGGCCGTTGTGCGAGCCGAAGGGGCGGAGGCTGACCAGTTCGCCGTGGACGACGGCCGCCGTCACCAGCGCAGGCGCCTCGCTGCCCGCGATGATCAGCTGCGAGAGACCCTCCAGGCGGCCCGCCACCTCGTCCGCGTCCGGCACGGGAAGCTCGACCAACGGTTCGTCGACGGGCTCGCCGGCGAGCCGCGGGCGGCCCGCGCCCTCCGTGGAGTCGGCCGCGCCGACCAGGTGCAGACGCGCGAGGACCCGCAAAGGAGACTGCCGCCAGATGGACAGGAGCTGCCCCGCCTCCGCGGTGAGCCGCAAGGCCGCGCCGACCGTGCGCTCCTCGCCGTCGCCGCTGAAGTCGGTGCGCCGGCGCACCTCTTCGAGCGCCCAGTCGGCGCCGGAGAGCGCCGCGGAGCCCCGGGCGCCGCGCAGTGCCGCCTCGGAGGTGATCTCGTTGCTGCGGCGCCGCATGACCCGGTGTCCGTAGACCCGGTCCACGGCCCTGCGCACGGAGTCCACGGAGTCGGCCACGCCGGGGAGGGCCCCGAGGGCCGCGAGCGGATCGGCTGTCGTACTCATGAGTACGACCCTACGTACTTCCGGGCCGCGCTCCACGAAGGAGTGGTCTTCTTCACGCACATGACGCACGCATGGTGAGCAAACCGCTACGCTTCGTGATTATGAAAATCGCTTTCGTAGGGAAGGGCGGCAGCGGCAAGACCACGCTGTCCTCGCTCTTCATCCGGCACCTCGCCAGTACTGGCGCGCCCGTCATCGCGGTGGACGCCGACATCAACCAGCATCTGGGTCCCGCCCTGGGCCTCGACGAGGCGGAGGCCGCCGAGCTGCCCGCCCTGGGCGCGCGCCTGCCGCTCATCAAGGACTATCTGAGGGGCTCCAATCCGCGGATCGCCTCCGCGGACACGATGATCAAGACGACGCCCCCCGGCGAGGGCTCGCGGCTCCTGCGGGTGCGCGAGGACAACCCCGTGTTCGACGCGTGCGCTCGAACCGTGGAACTCGACGACGCCACCGTCCGTTTGATGGTCACCGGGCCGTTCACCGAAGCCGACCTCGGTGTCGCCTGCTACCACTCCAAGACAGGAGCGGTGGAGCTCTGCCTGAACCACCTCGTCGACGGCCGCGACGAGTACGCGGTCGTGGACATGACCGCAGGCTCGGACTCCTTCGCCTCCGGCATGTTCACCCGCTTCGACATGACGTTCCTGGTGGCCGAGCCGACGAGGAAGGGGGTCTCCGTCTACCGCCAGTACAAGGAGTACGCCCGTGACTTCGGCGTGAGCCTCGCGGTCGTCGGCAACAAGGTGCAGGGCCAGGACGACATCGACTTCCTGCGCGAGCAGGTCGGTGACGACCTCCTGGTGACCGTCGGGCACTCGGACTGGGTGCGCGCCATGGAGAAGGGGCGCCCGCCGCGCTTCGAGCTCCTGGAGGAGGAGAACCGCCGCTCCCTGCGGGCGCTGCAGGATGCGGTCGACGCCTCGTACGAGCGCCGGGACTGGGAGCGGTACACAAGCCAGATGGTCCACTTCCACCTGAAGAACGCGCAGAGTTGGGGCAACGAGCGGACGGGGGCCGACCTGGCCGCCCAGGTCGACCCCGCCTTCGTGCTCCGTGAGCGCATGACCGCCACGGCCTGAGCCCAGACGTCGGTCCCGGGCCGGGACGCCGGGCGCTACCGCTTGTCCGCCGGAGCGCCCGGGACGCCCTTGGGGGCCGGTGCGGGCCGCGCGGAGAGGAACGCCGACCAGCCCCCCTTCGGCGCCTTGCCGACCGGCAGTCCGGTCAGCCTCGCCAGCACCTTCGGGTCCTGTGCGTCGAGCCAGTCCGCGAGCTGGCGGAAGGAGACGCAGCGCACGTCGCGCTTGGTGCAGACCGTCTCGATGGTCTCCTCGATGGCGCGCATGTACGTGCCGCCGTTCCAGGACTCGAAGTGGTTGCCGATGATCAGCGGCGCGCGGTTGCCCTTGTAGGCGCGTTCGAAGCCCTGGAGCAGACCGTCACGCATCTGGTCGCCCCAGTACTCGTGCTGGGACGGGTCGCCGTGCGAGGTCGAACCGGACTGGTTGACCATGAAGTTGTAGTCCATGGTCAGCGTCTCGAACTTGCGGCCGGGGACCGGGACGAGCTGCATCGACAGGTCCCACAGCCCTTCCTTCTTCTTGGGCCAGGCCTGGTTGTTGACGCCGCTCGTGTCGTAGCGGAAGCCCAGCTCGCGGGCGGCACGCATGAAATTCTTCCGGCCTTCGAGGCAGGGCGTGCGGGCGCCGATCAGTTCCTTGTCGTAGTCGAAGGGCAGGGGCTGCGCCTTCTTCGCGCCGGTGTTGGTCTTCCAGGCCTTCACGAAGGACTTTGCCTGGGTGATCTCGTCCTTCCAGTCCGCGACGGACCACTCGCCCACGCCGCCGCCCTTGCCGCAGAAGTGGCCGTTGAAGTGCGTGCCGATCTCGTTGCCTTCGAGCCACGCGCCGCGGAGCTGCTCCACGGTGTCCTTGATTCCCTTGCGGTCGTTGAAGCCGATGTCCGAGCTGCCCGCCATGTGCTGCGGCGGCTTGTAGAGCTTCCGCTTCCCCTCGGGAAGCATGTACACGCCGCTGAGGAAGTACGTCATCGTCGCGTCGTTGCGCTTGGCGACCTTGCGGAAGTGTGAGAACAGCTTCTGACTGTCCTCCCCCGCCCCGTCCCAGGAGAAGACGACGAACTGCGGGGGCTTCTGGCCCGGCTTCAGGCGGGCGGGTCTGGGCAGGTGCGGCTGTTTGCCGGTGAAGGCCGTGGAGCCGTCACCGATCATCCGGACGGCGTTCTTGGGGGCGTGGGCACCGGCGCCCTTCTTCGGGCCCTGCGTGCCTTCCTTCGCGCCGGTGCTGCCGTCGGCGCAGCCGGACAGTGCCGCTCCGCACGCCACGAGGGCGGTCAGGCTCGCGGTGATCCTCCGGGTGGCGGCCATGTTCCGCCCACCTACTTCCGTGCAAGTCGGGACAATTCCGACCGAACGTCGCACGGCATCCGGAATCAAATGTTCCGACGAGCCGATTAAATTCTTTATTCACTCATCAGGGTGACTGATTGCACCATTTGCCCTGAAAATCCATCCCGGACCTTTACTCTGGATTACGATCCGTTTACCGAGAGTTGAGAAATCCCGCCGCTGCACGCCGTGACCCACGGCCGCGATATGCCCTCCAGAGATCTTCGGAGGACCCCTTGTCCCGCGACCGCGCTGCCCCGGAGGAGACGGGAAACATGTCTGCCTGCGTCCCCACCCGCACCCCTGACTCGGCTCACACGCCTCGCGCCAACAACCCCCACGCCCCGCCACCGGGCAAGAGGTTCCGCATCGCCGGTGCCGACCTCTCCGCATCGGTCGCCGTCTTCCTGATCGCCCTGCCGTTGTCGCTGGGCATCGCCCTCGCCACCGGAGCGCCGCTCCAGGCGGGCCTCGTCGCCGCCGCCGTCGGCGGCATCCTCGCCGGAGCGCTCGGCGGATCACCACTACAGGTCAGCGGCCCCGCCGCCGGCCTCACCGTCGTCACCGCCGACCTCATCCACCGGTACGGCTGGCGCACCACCTGCGCCATCACCGTCCTCGCCGGACTCGCCCAACTCGGCCTCGGTTGCCTGCACGTGGCCCGCACCGCGCTCGCCGTCAGCCCCGCCGTCGTCCACGGCATGCTGACCGGCATCGGAGTCACCATCGCCGTCGCCCAGCTGCACATCGTGCTCGGCGGCACCCCGCAGAGCTCCGTGCTCGACAACCTCCGGGCCCTCCCCGCCCAACTGGCCGACCTGCATCTGGCCGCCCTGGCGATCAGCCTGCTCACCCTGGCGATCCTGCTGCTCTGGCCACGGATTCCCGGCCGTGCGGGGCGCTTCACCCGCGTCATGCCCGCGGCCCTCATCTCCGTCGCCGCCGCGACGGCCGTCTCCGCGCTCGCCGGACTCCGGGTCGACGAGGTCGACCTGCCGTCCTGGCGCAGCCACGCGCTGGCCGGGCTGCCGGAAGGGCCCGCGCTCGGCCTCGTCGCCGCCGTGCTCACCATCACGTTGGTGTGCAGCGTGCAGTCGCTGCTCGGCGCCGTCGCCGTCGACAAGGTCATCGCCGGTCAGGCCGACCTCCACCCGGGCGTGCGCCGCGCCGACCTCGACCGCGAGCTGCTCGGCCAGGGCGCGGCGAACATCGTGTCCGGAGCGCTCGGCGGGCTACCCGTCGCCGGAGTCGCCGTGCGCAGCATGGCCAATATCCGGGCGGGCGCCGTGAGCCGGAACTCCACGATGCTGCACGGCGTTTGGGTAGTAGTCGCCGCGCTGCTCCTGGTGCCCGTCCTGGAGCTGATCCCCCTCGCCGCCCTTGCCGCGCTCGTCATGGTCGTCGGCATCCAGATGGTCAGCCTCAACCACATCCGCACCATCACCCGCCACCGCGAGATCGTCGTCTACGCCGTCACGAGCCTCGGCGTGGTCTTCCTCGGTGTCCTCGAAGGCGTGGCTCTCGGCGTCGCCGTCGCCGTGGGCGTCTCCCTGCACCGGCTCGCCCGCACCCGCATCACCCACTGCGAGGACGACGGTGTCCATCACGTGCGGGTGCGCGGGCAGTTGACGTTCCTCGCGGTGCCGAGACTCAGCAAGGCACTGCACCAGGTGCCCCACGGGGCCGACGTGATCGTGGAGTTGGACGGATCTTTCATGGACCATGCCGCGTACGAATCGCTGCAGTGCTGGCAGGACGCGCACACCGCGCACGGCGGCAGTGTCGAGGTCACCGGCCGCGCCGGGACTCGTATCTCCGTGCCCGCCGGGGGTTCAGGACCGGGGAGCCGGGAGCTGGTGGGCGCGTCCCACTCCTGTTGCAGGCCGTGGGCCCCATGGCGCAATCACCACTGCGACCGGCCGCAGGAGGAGCGTCAGGAGGGACAGGAGGGGCGTCGGCCCAGCGGGCACCAACTCGCCAGCGGGATCAGCGCCTTCCAGCGGAACACGGCACCTCATGTGCGGGGCGAGCTGGCCCGGCTCGCGCGTGAGGGACAGCAGCCCGCACAGCTCTTTCTGACCTGCGCGGACTCCCGCGTCGTCACCTCGATGATCACGTCGAGCGGTCCCGGTGACCTCTTCGTCGTCCGCAATGTGGGCAACCTGGTGCCGCTGCCGGGCGCCGAGAGCGGGGACGACTCGGTGGGCGCCGCGATCGAGTACGCGGTGGATGTGCTCGAGGTGCGGTCCATCACCGTGTGCGGGCACTCCGGATGCGGTGCCATGCAGGCGCTGCTCAACACACCGCCGGGCGGCGCCCAGACCCCGCTGAAGCGGTGGCTGCGGCACGGCCTGCCGAGCCTGGAGCGCATGGGCGCACAGGACAGGGCGTGGGCGCGTCTCGCCGGGCGCGCGCCCGCCGACGCGGTCGAGCAGCTCTGCCTCACCAATGTCGTACAGCAACTGGAGCACTTGAGGGCGCACGAGTCGGTGGCGCGCCGACTTGCCGAAGGTGATCTTGAGCTGCACGGTATGTACTTCCACGTCGGTGAGGCACAGTCCTATCTGCTGACGGAGGGCAGCGGTGCCGAGCCGCTTCCCGACGAGGTCTTCGACCAGGTGGCGCCCACAGCACAGGCCGAAGTCGAGCGGACGCCCTCCGGGTGACCCCGCCGAGTGCCCCCTCCGCGTGACCGGCCGGGAAACGCACGAGTAAAGGTCTAAACCAATTTTCGGCAGGCCCTTGTCACCACGGGTTGTGTCTGATGAGCTGTGGCTTCGGACACAACGGTCGCCCCCGGCAAAGCAGCGCAAGGGAGATGTCGTGAGCAATGAAAGCCTGGCCAACCTCTTGAAGGAGGAGCGTCGCTTCGCGCCGCCGGCGGAGCTGGCTGCCGCCGCCAACGTCACGGCGGAGGCGTACGAACAGGCCAAGGCTGACCGGCTCGGCTTCTGGGCCGAGCAGGCCCGTCGGCTGACCTGGGCCACGGAGCCGACCGAGACGCTCGACTGGTCGAACCCGCCGTTCGCCAAGTGGTTCGCCGACGGGAAGCTCAACGTCGCGTACAACTGCGTCGACCGCCACGTGGAGGCCGGCAACGGCGACCGCGTCGCGATCCACTTCGAGGGTGAGCCCGGCGACAGCCGGGCCATCACCTACGCCGAGCTGAAGGACGAGGTCAGCCGGGCAGCCAACGCGCTGACCGAGCTGGGCGTCCGGAAGGGCGACCGCGTAGCCGTCTATCTGCCGATGATCCCCGAGGCAGTCGTCGCGATGCTGGCCTGCGCCCGCATCGGCGCCGCCCACTCCGTGGTCTTCGGCGGCTTCTCCGCCGACGCGATCGCCAAGCGCATCGAGGACGCCGACGCCAAGGTCGTCATCACCTCCGACGGCGGGTACCGCCGGGGCAAGCCCTCCGCGCTCAAGCCCGCCGTGGACGAGGCCGTGAGCCGCGTCGAGGGCGTCCGGCACGTCCTCGTCGTACAGCGCACCCAGCAGGACGTGGCGTGGACCGAGGGCCGCGACGTGTGGTGGCACGAGATCACGCGAAAGCAGTCCGCCGAGCACACTCCCGAGGCCTTCGACGCGGAGCACCCGCTCTTCATCCTCTACACCTCGGGCACCACGGGTAAGCCGAAGGGCATCCTGCACACCTCCGGTGGCTACCTGACGCAGGCCGCGTACACCCACCACGCCGTCTTCGACCTCAAGCCGGAGACCGACGTCTACTGGTGCACGGCCGACATCGGCTGGGTCACCGGCCACTCGTACATCACGTACGGACCGCTGGCGAACGGCGCGACGCAGGTGATGTACGAGGGCACCCCCGACACCCCGCACCAGGGCCGCTTCTGGGAGATCGTCCAGAAGTACGGGGTCACGATCCTCTACACCGCGCCCACGGCCATCCGCACCTTCATGAAGTGGGGCGACGACATCCCCGCGAAGTTCGACCTGAGCAGCCTGCGGGTGCTCGGGTCGGTCGGTGAGCCGATCAACCCCGAGGCGTGGATCTGGTACCGCAAGAACATCGGCGGCGACCGCTGTCCCATCGTGGACACCTGGTGGCAGACCGAGACCGGCGCGATGATGATCTCGCCGCTGCCGGGCGCGACCGAGACCAAGCCGGGCAGCGCCCAGCGCGCCCTGCCGGGCATCTCCGCCACCGTCGTCGACGACGAGGCGAACGAGGTGCCGGACGGCGGCGGCGGTTACCTGGTCCTGACCGAGCCGTGGCCCTCGATGCTGCGCACCATCTGGGGCGACGACCAGCGGTTCATCGACACGTACTGGTCGCGTTTCGAGGGCAAGTACTTCGCCGGTGACGGTGCCAAGAAGGACGAGGACGGCGACATCTGGCTGCTCGGCCGCGTGGACGACGTGATGCTCGTCTCCGGGCACAACATCTCCACCACGGAGGTCGAGTCGGCGCTCGTCTCGCACCCGGCGGTCGCCGAGGCGGCGGTCGTGGGCGCGGCGGACGAGACCACGGGGCAGGCCATCGTGGCGTTCGTGATCCTGCGCGGCACGGCGAGCGCCGAGGACGAGGGGCTCGTCGCGGACCTGCGCAACCACGTGGGCGCCACGCTCGGTCCGATCGCCAAGCCGAAGCGGGTCCTGCCGGTGGCCGAGCTGCCGAAGACCCGGTCCGGCAAGATCATGCGCCGTCTGCTGCGGGACGTCGCGGAGAACCGGGAGCTCGGTGATGTCACCACGCTCACCGACTCGTCCGTGATGGACCTCATCCAGACGAAGCTTCCGGCCGCTCCCAGCGAGGACTAGGGCCCTCTGTACGGAAAGGGCACCCGGCGCCAAGCGCGCCGGGTGTCCTTTTTGCCCTTAGGGTGAAGATCACTGGATTCGTCCGGGCGCACGTTAGGTAAGCTAAGGATCGCGTCAACATCGCGACAAGACGATGCGACGAGAAAACGTGACAAGTAGTACCTAGGTGCGCCGGGAAGTCTGGTCGGCATGTGCTCAGCCCTGCCTACCCGACCGGAGGTCGACTCACGTGTCCGCGCCCGTCCCCAGCAACAACGACCGCAAGGTGCTCGGACGCCTTTCCCTGCCCGAGCGGAACTTCGTCGCGGAAGCCCTGCGCGCCGAGACCGTCGGCGGCGTGCTGCTGCTCGTCGCCGCCGTCGCCGCTCTGATCTGGGCGAACACGGCAGGCGGCTCGTACGACTCCGTCCGGAACTTTCACCTCGGGCCCGGCTCCCTCGGCCTCGACCTCTCCGTCCAGCACTGGGCGGCCGACGGTCTGCTCGCCGTCTTCTTCTTCGTGGCCGGCATCGAACTCAAGCGCGAGCTGGTCGCGGGCGACCTGCGCGACCCCAAGGCGGCGGCACTGCCCGTCGTCGCGGCGCTCTGCGGCATGGCGGTGCCCGCGCTCGTCTACTTCCTCACCAACACCGCGGGTGGCGGCTCACTGGACGGCTGGGCGGTGCCGACCGCCACCGACATCGCCTTCGCGCTCGCGGTCCTCGCCGTCATCGGCACCTCACTGCCGTCCGCGCTCCGCGCCTTCCTGCTGACCCTCGCCGTCGTCGACGACCTCTTCGCGATCCTGATCATCGCGGTCTTCTTCACCAGCGACCTCAACTTCGCCGCGCTCGGCGGCGCCGTCCTCGGCCTCGTCGTGTTCTGGCTGCTGCTCAGGAAGCGGGTGCGGGGCTGGTACATCTACGTTCCGCTGGCGCTCGCCACCTGGGGCCTGATGTACAACAGCGGCATCCACGCCACCATCGCGGGCGTCGCCATGGGCCTGATGCTGCGCTGCCACAAGGAGGACGAGAGCGAGGAGCACTCCCCCGGCGAGCACATCGAACATCTCGTACGTCCCCTCTCCGCGGGCCTTGCCGTGCCGCTGTTCGCCCTGTTCAGCGCCGGAGTGGTGGTCACGGGCGGCGCGCTCGGCGATGTCTTCACCCAGCCGGAGACGCTCGGTGTGGTCCTCGGCCTCGTGGTCGGCAAGGCCGTCGGCATCTTCGGCGGCACCTGGCTCGCGGCGCGCTTCACCAGGGCGGAGCTGAACGACGACCTGGCCTGGCCCGACGTGTTCGCGGTCGCCTCACTGGCGGGCATCGGCTTCACCGTCTCGCTGCTGATCGGCGAGCTCGCCTTCACCGAGAACCCGCTGCTCACCGACGAGATCAAGGCGGCCGTCCTGACCGGCTCTCTCATCGCGGCGCTGTTCTCCGGGATCCTGCTGAAGATGCGTAATGCCAAGTACCGCAAGCTGTGCGAGGACGAGGAACGCGACGACGACCTCAGCGGAGTCCCCGACATCTACGAGATGGACGACCCGGAGTACCACCACCGGATGGCCGCGATCTACGAGAAGAAGGCCGCGGAACACCGGAGGCTTGCCGAAGTAGCGGTTGGGGAACGCGAGGATGGCAACGGTCCGGCATGATCTGAGCAGACATATCTCAGAAGCAATCAGAAGAGAAAAAGGGGAGAACGCGATGAGCTCACCCGACGGCCCCGTCGGCGCCGAGCGCAGCCTCGGCCAACTGGTCGCCACGGCGACCGGTGAGATGTCCGCGCTGGTCCACGACGAGATCGCGCTGGCCAAGGCGCAGCTGCGGCAGGACGTCAAGCGCGGCGCGATCGGCGGCGGCGCGTTCGCCGCGGCCGGAGCGGTCCTCATCTTCTCGCTGCCGATGCTGAGTTTCGCGCTCGCGTACGGCATCCGTACCTGGAGCGGCTGGAACCTCGCCGTCTGCTTCCTGCTGTCCTTCGCCGCGAACGTGCTGGTGGCCGGGTTGCTCGCGCTGATCGGCGTCGTCTTCGCGAAGAAGGCCAAGAAGGGCAAGGGCCCGCAGAAGGTCGCCGCTTCGGCCAAAGAGACGGCTGCCGTACTGGGGAACGTCAAGCCGCATCCCCGTGCCGTGGGCCCCGCGGGTGCTGTCGACGTCCGAATCGGTGAGACGGGGGCCACTGTGGCACGCTCGTCCTCATGACGGACCCCGCCGCCCAATCGGCCCATTCCTCCGCCTCGGTCGTACGCGCCGAGGGACCCTGGACCCACCGGGATGTGGCCGCCAACGGCGCGCGCTTCCACATCGCCGAGATGGGGGACGGGCCGCTGGTCCTGCTCCTGCACGGTTTCCCGCAGTTCTGGTGGACGTGGCGGCACCAGATGGTGGCGCTCGCGGACGCTGGTTTCCGTGCCGTCGCGATGGACCTGCGGGGCGTGGGCGGCAGCGACCGCACGCCCCGCGGCTACGACCCGGCGAACCTCGCCCTCGACATCACCGGTGTCGTCCGTTCCCTCGGTGAGCCGGACGCCGCGCTCGTCGGGCACGACCTGGGCGGGTACCTCGCGTGGACGGCGGCCGTGATGCGGCCCAAGCTGGTGCGCCGCCTCGCCGTCTCCTCGATGCCGCATCCGCGGCGCTGGCGCTCGGCGATGCTGTCGGACCGCAAGCAGACCGCGTCGGCGTCGTATGTGTGGGGCTTTCAGCGGCCCTGGGTACCGGAACGTCAACTTGTCGCCGACGACGGCGCCCTGGTGGGCCGTCTGGTGCGGGACTGGTCCGGGCCCGGACTGCCGGACGACGAGGCGGTCGAGACGTACCGGCGGGCCATGTGCATCCCGTCGACGGCGCACTGCTCGATCGAGCCGTACCGCTGGATGGTGCGGTCGATGGCACGCCCCGACGGCATGCAGTTCAACCGTCGCATGAAGCGCCCGGTGCGGGTGCCGACGCTGCATCTGCACGGCTCGCTCGACCCGGTGATGCGGACGAGGAGCGCGGCGGGATCGGGCGAGTACGTCGAAGCGCCGTACCGCTGGCGCCTCTTCGACGGCCTCGGACACTTCCCTCACGAGGAGGATCCGGTGGCCTTCTCGACGGAACTCGTCAACTGGCTGAAGGACCCCGAGCCCGACCGCTGAGGGCCCGTGAGGCAGATCGCTGACGGGTTCATGCGAACGTCTGTCCTACGAACGCCAATTGCCTCGCGCATAGGCCAATTGGGGCCCCTGAGCGCGATTACCGACCATGGGGCACGGGCAGACGTCGGGGTATGGGCTGGACGCACGACTACAGTGACGTAGCACGCAATCGCCGCTCGGCCACAGCGCTGAACAGCCGCGAGAGGGGCGGGCCGCAGGACCCGGGCCATCACGGCCCCCCTCAAGAAATGGGCATTCCCCACATCCTCCGCCGGAGGGCACGCTGGGTCTCCGCGCGGCTCCGGCACACCCGCGACTGACCCCGTTCTCCTCCAGGGCCTCCGACCGCCGCTCCAGAGCCACCGACACAGGCCCTAGAGCGCGCAGCCCTCGCTGTCCACCTCTTGGTTGGCGGTGCGGCCCTTCTCGATGTCCTCGCGCACCTCGTCCGCCGTCAGCGCATAGCCGGTGTCCGGGTCGTCGAGGGACTTCGCGAAGACCACGCCGTAGACCTTGCCTTCGGGCGTGAGCAGCGGGCCTCCGGAGTTGCCCTGGCGGACGGTCGCGTAGAGCGAGTACACATCACGGCGCACGGTGCCCCGATGGTAGATGTCCGGGCCCTTGGCCGTGATGCGCCCGCGCACGCGCGCGGGACGCACGTCATAGGGCCCGTCCTCGGGGAAGCCCGCGACGATGGCGCCCATGCCGCTCGCCGCGTCCTTGGACGTGAACTGCAGGGCCGGTGCCCGCAGCGTGGGCACGTCCAGTACGGCGATGTCGCGCTCCCAGTCGTAGAGGACGACCTTGGCGTCGTGGATCTGGCCCTGATCGCCTATCTGGACCGTCGGGTCGTCCACGCCGCCGACCACGTGCGCGTTGGTCATCACGCGGCGGTCCGCGAAGACGAAGCCGGTGCCTTCGAGGACCTTGCCGCAACTGCGGGCCTCGCCCCGGACCTTCACGATGGAGCGCTTCGCCTTCGTGGCGACCGCGCTCTTGGCGAGCTTGGGGTCCGGAGGCTTGACCTCCGTGATGGGCTCGTCCGAGAACGGGCTGAAGACCTGCGGGAAGCCGTTGCGCGCGAGGACCGAGGAGAAGTCCGTGAACCAGGTGTCGGCCTGGCCGGGCAGGGCGCGGTCGACGCCGAGCAGCACCTTGGAGTTACGGACTTCCTTGCCGAGCGTCGGCAGCGTCGCACCCGCCAGGAGTGAACCGATCAGCCAGGCGACGAGGAGCATCGCCACCACGTTCACCAGTGCGCCGCCCGTCGCGTCAAGGGCCCGGGCCGGCTGCCAGGTGATGTATCTGCGCAGCTTGTTGCCGAGGTGCGTGGTGAAGGCCTGCCCGATGGAGGCACAGACGATCACGATGACGACGGCGATCACCGCCGCCGTCGTACTCACCGTGGCCGCGTCGTCGTCGTTGAGCGCGTCCCAGATGACCGGCAGGAGATAGACGGCCACGAGACCGCCGCCCAGGAACCCGATCACCGAGAGGATGCCGACCACGAAGCCCTGGCGGTACCCCACGACCGCGAACCACACCGCGGCGAGCAGCAGCAGGACGTCCAGCACGTTCACCGATTCAATCCTCGCCTCGCATCGCGGCCGCCGTTCCACGCAACCTTGTCATGCGCGCCAGTCGAGCGGGACCTGCCTGCCGCGGTCCCAGGGGCGCTCCCAGCCCGCGAAGTGCAGGATTCTATCGATCACGCCGGCCGTGAAACCCCAGACCAGGGCGGACTCGACAAGGAAGGCGGGCCCGTGGTGACCGCTGGGGTGTATCGCCGTCGCCCGGTTCGCCGGGTCCGTGAGATCTGCCACGGGAACCGTGAAGACCCGGGCCGTCTCGTTCGGATCGACGACGCCGACCGGCGTCGGGGTCCGCCACCAGCCGAGGACGGGCGTCACGACGAAGTCGCTCACGGGGATGAACAGGCGCGGCAGCTCGGCGAAGAGCTGGACGCCGCGGGGGTCGAGGCCCGTCTCCTCCTCGGCCTCGCGCAGCGCGGCACGCAGCGGGCCCTCGCCCTGCGGGTCACCGTCCTCGGGGTCGAGGGCGCCGCCGGGGAACGAGGGCTGCCCCGCGTGCGACCGGAGGGAGCCCGCGCGCTCCATCAGGAGTATCTCGGGGCCTTTCTCGCCCTCTCCGAAGAGGATCAGTACGGCGGACTGGCGTCCGGCGCCGCTCTCCGGGGGCAGGAAACGGCTCAGTTGGAGCGGCTGGACCGTCTGCGCGGCATGGACGACCGGGTCGAGCCAGGAGGGCAGGCCTGCGGTGCTGAGCAACTCTCCTTGGGGCCCTTGGGGCTGACGGCCCGCGTGGGTCGCTTGGGTCGTGTCACCGTTCTCGGTGGCGTTCGTCGTCTCGCTCGCGTGCGTCATCGGCACCCCCGTCCGTATCTGGACAACGCTCTTTCCCCTGCCGTTCGTTCCACCCTGCGTCGCTGTCGTCTCATCCCGCGGCGAGCGGGGGCGCCGGCTTGCCGGGGTAGTCCGGCGGCGGCTTGAGGCGCTGGCCCGGGAAGCCGCCCATCTCGTACTTCAGCAGCTTCTTCGCCTTCTCCGGGTCGGTCTCCCCCTCCCCGTACGACGGGCAGAGCGGGGCGATCGGGCAGGCGCCGCAGGCGGGCTTGCGGGAGTGGCAGATGCGGCGACCATGGAAGATCACGCGGTGCGACAGCATCGTCCACTCGCTCTTCGGGAAGAGCGCGGCGACCGCGGTCTCGACCTTCACCGGGTCGGTCTCCTCGGTCCACTTCCAGCGCCGCACCAGACGGCCGAAGTGGGTGTCCACGGTGATGCCGGGGACACCGAACGCGTTGCCGAGCACCACGAACGCGGTCTTGCGGCCCACGCCGGGCAGCTTCACGAGATCGTCGACGCGGCCGGGGACCTCGCCGCCGAAGTCGTCCCGCAGCGCCTTCGCCAAACCCATGATCGACTTGGTCTTGGCGCGGAAGAACCCGGTCGGCCTGATCAGCTCCTCGACCTCCTCCGGGACGGCCGCGGCCAGGTCCTCCGGGGTCGGGTACGCGGCGAAGAGGCGCGGGGTCGTCTGGTTCACGCGCAGGTCGGTGGTCTGGGCGGAGAGGACCGTGGCGACCAGGAGCTCGAAGGGGTTCTCGAAGTCCAGCTCCGGGTGCGCGTACGAGTAGACGTCCGCGAGCTCCCGGTTGATCCGCCGGGCGCGGCGGACGAGGGCGGCGTGGGACTCGGGCGCCTTCTTGGGTGCGGTGGCCTTCTTGGCCGCGGTTTTGGGTGCGGTGGCCTTCTTGGTTGGCGCGGCCTTCTTCGCCGGGACGGCGGTCTTCTTGGCGGCGGCTTTCGCGGACTTCTCGGACTTCTCGGACTTCTCGGACTTCGTGGGCTTTGCCGCCGTCGTCGTCTCAGTCGTCGTAGCCGTCGTCGGTTTCGTCGTCTTCTTCGTGCTCACAAGGCCGACCTCATCGCAGGGGACATCAGGAAACCTGTCCGATTTGTCGCTTCGTCAGGGGTGTAGGACGCGTGTTCGCCCACAGCGGAATCGCGGATTTCGGCCACCTGCCCAGCCCCCTCGGCCTGCGCTCTCACCGGCTTTTTGGACACCCGGCCAGCCTAGAGCCCGGCACTGACATTCGCCCTTGACCCCCTGGATCGGCCCCCAATTGGCCCCCTCCCGCACAGCTTGCGACGCCGGTGCGGCAGACTTGTGACTGATCACACTGTTTGGACCGTCCGGCAAAATGGGGAACACGGACCCCTGATATGCGGGGGAATCAAGATCCCCTGAGCAGGTCGACAAGGAGAGAACTCGTGGACGACGTTCTGCGGCGCGCCCCGCTCTTCGCGGCGCTCGATGACGAGCAGGCCGCGGAGCTCCGCGCCTCCATGAGTGAGGTGACGCTCGCGCGCGGGGATGCTCTCTTCCATGAGGGTGACCCCGGAGACCGCCTTTATGTGGTCACCGAGGGCAAGGTGAAGCTCCACCGCACCTCGCCCGACGGGCGCGAGAACATGCTCGCGGTGCTCGGTCCCGGCGAGCTCATCGGTGAGCTTTCGCTCTTCGACCCGGGCCCGCGGACCGCCACGGCCTCCGCGCTCACCGAGGTGAAGCTGCTCGGCCTGGGCCACGGTGACCTCCAGCCCTGGCTGAACGCCCGGCCCGAGGTGGCCGCCGCGCTGCTGCGCGCCGTCGCGCGGCGCCTGCGCAAGACCAACGACCAGATGTCCGACCTGGTCTTCTCCGACGTGCCCGGGCGTGTGGCCCGCGCGCTCCTCGACCTGTCGCGCCGCTTCGGTGTGCAGTCCGAGGAGGGCATCCACGTCGTGCACGACCTCACGCAGGAAGAGCTGGCCCAGCTGGTCGGCGCCTCCCGCGAGACGGTCAACAAGGCGCTCGCGGACTTCGCGGGCCGCGGCTGGCTGCGGCTCGAGGCCCGCGCCGTGATCCTGCTGGACGTGGAGCGGCTGGCCAAGCGGTCGCGCTGACGCCGCATCTGTACTGACGCAGTACCTGTACTGATGCTTTAGCAGTACCTGTACTGACGCTTTATCTGTACGTCGATGGGTCCCGCCTCCTGAGAGGCGGGACCCATTCGCGTTGTGCGGGCCCCTGGGTCCGACGGGCGGCAGGGCGCCGTCAGATCAGCCCGTGCTCCCGCAAGTAGTCCAGCTGCGCCCTGACCGAGAGCTCCGCCGCGGGCCACAGGGAGCGGTCCACGTCGGCGTACACGTGCGCGACGACGTCGGAGGCCTCCGCGTGGCCGTTCTCCACGGCCGTCTCGACCTGGGCGAGCCGCGTGGCGCGGTGGGCCAGGTAGAACTCGACGGCTCCCTGCGCGTCCTCCAGGACCGGCCCGTGCCCCGGCAGGACCGTGTGGACGCCGTCGTCGACCGTCAGGGACCGCAGCCGCCGCAGGGAGTCCAGGTAGTCGCCGAGGCGGCCGTCGGGGTGCGCCACGACCGTCGTGCCGCGGCCGAGGATCGTGTCGCCCGTCAGGACCGCCTGATCCGCGGGCAGGTGGAAGCAGAGCGAGTCCGCCGTGTGGCCCGGGGTCGCGACGACGCGCATCTCCAGGCCTCCCGTGGTGATGACGTCGCCGGGTGCCAGACCCTCGTCCCCGAGCCGCAGAGCGGGGTCCAGGGCCCGCACAGGGGTACGGGTCAGCTCGGCGAAGCGGGCGGCTCCCTCCGCATGGTCGGGATGGCCATGCGTGAGCAGGGTCAGGGCGACGTGCTTGCCCAGCTTCTCGGCCGTCTCGATGACACGGCTCAGGTGGGCGTCGTCCTGGGGGCCTGGATCGATGACCACGGCGAGCGGGGAGTCCGGCTCGGACACGATCCAGGTGTTCGTGCCGTCGAGGGTCATCGCGGAGGGGTTGGGCGCGAGAACGTTGACCGCGCGGGCGGTGGCGGGGCCGCTGAGGACCCCGCCGCGGGGCTGGCCGGGGAGGGCCGCGGCATCGGTCATGCGGGGGTGACTCCTGTCTGGGGCGGGCGGGGGCCCAGCGGGGGTTGTGTGTGGCGCCGGGCCTTCAGGGCACGTACGGGATGTTCCCGGGAACCCTTCACTTCTTCCGAGAACGTCACCGCTTGCCGAGAAACCGTCACTACTTGCCGAGAACCCGTCACTGCTTCTCGCGAACCCGTCACTGTTCCCCGCCCGCTCCCACCCGCTTGGTGAACTCGTCGTGCCCCGGCCAGGAGAGCACCAGCGTGTCGTTCTCCAGGCGGGCCTGGGCCAGGACCGGCGTCATGTCCTGGTCCGGGGCGGCGGCGAGGGCCGCGCGGGGTGTCGGGTGGGCGCTCAGGGACCGCAGGGTCGCGATGGTGGGCGGCATCATCAGGAGTTCGCCGTCGTCGTAGCGGGCGGCCGCCTCCGAAGGGCGGATCCAGACCGTGCGGTCCGCCTCCGTGGAGGCGTTGCGCGTGCGCTGGCCCTCGGGGAGTGCGGCCACGAAGAAGAACGTGTCGTAGCGCTTCGGCTCGAACTCGGGGGTGATCCAGCGCGCCCACGCGGCGAGCAGATCGCTGCGCAGGTACAGGTTCCGGTGGTCCAGGAACTGCGCGAAGGAGAGTTCGCGGGCCACCAGGGCCTTGCGGTCCGACTCCCAGTCGTCGCCCGTGGTGTCGCCGACGACCGTGTCGGGCGTCCGCCCCGCGAGCAGGACGCCCGCTTCCTCGTACGTCTCGCGGACCGCGGCACAGACGATCGCCTGGGCCTCGGCCTCGTCGTCGACGCCGAGGCGGGACGCCCAGGACGCGCGCGTGGGACCCGCCCAGCGCACCAGGTGGTCGTCGTCGCGCGGGTCGACGCCGCCGCCCGGATACGCGTACGCGCCTCCGGCGAAGGCCATGGAGGCGCGTCTGCGCAGCATGTGTACTTCCGGCGCGCCGTTCCCCGCCTCGTCCCACCCGTCCCTGAGCAGCATGACGGTCGCGGCGCGGCGCGGGGCGGCGGGTGTCAGCTCGCCGCTCGCGAGGGCGCGGATGCGGTCGGGCCACTCCGGGGGGTACCACTGCCCATTTGCCATGGGCGGAGGCTATCCCCTAGTGAGCTGATGTTCGAGAGGCAACTATCGGTGCCTACGGAGGGGCGCCTGTCGGCGCCTACGGAGGGACACCCATCGGTGCCTACAGGGACCCCGGTACGCACGACCGGCGCCCCCGAACGGCCGAAAACCGGTCACGCCTCGGTCAGTTCCACCTGGAACTCGACCTCGACCGGAGCGTCCAGCGGCAGCACGGCGACGCCGACGGCGCTCCGGGCGTGCACGCCCTTGTCCCCGAGGACCTCGCCGAGGAGCTCACTGGCACCGTTGATCACGCCGGGCTGGCCCGTGAAGTCCGTGGCCGACGCGACGAAGCCGACGACCTTCACGACGCGCGCGATGCGGTCCAGGTCTCCGGCGACCGACTTGATCGCGGCGAGTCCGTTCAGCGCGCAGGTGCGGGCCAGGTCCTTGGCCTCCTCCGGGGTCACCTCGGCGCCGACCTTGCCGGTCACGGCGAGTTTGCCCGCCACCATCGGGAGCTGGCCCGCGGTGTAGACGTACACGCCGGACTGGACCGCCGGCTGGTAGGACGCCAGCGGCGGCACGACCTCCGGCAGCGTCAGTCCGAGCTCGGCGAGGCGCGCCTCGACTGCGCCGCTCATGCCTGCCTCTCCCGCTTCAGGTAGGCCACGAGCTGCTCGGGGTTGTTCGGCCCGGGCACGACCTGGACCAGCTCCCAGCCGTCCTCGCCCCAGGTGTCCAGAATCTGCTTCGTGGCGTGGACGAGCAGAGGCACGGTTGCGTATTCCCACTTGGTCATATGGCCGACTGTAGTCGCTGTGCGGGGCTGCTCAGGGTGGGCTCCTGCATGGTCCGTGCGGCGACTGGTTAGGCTCGGAAGGGTGAGCAGGCTCCAGGTCGTCAGTGGCAAGGGCGGTACCGGCAAGACCACGGTGGCCGCGGCCCTCGCGCTCGCCCTCGCGACGGAGGGCAAACGCACCCTCCTCGTGGAGGTCGAGGGCAGGCAGGGCATCGCGCAGCTCTTCGAAACCGAAGCGCTGCCCTATGAGGAGCGGAAGATCGCCGTCGCTCCCGGGGGCGGGGAGGTGTATGCCCTCGCCATCGACCCCGAGCTCGCGCTGCTCGACTACCTCCAGATGTTCTACAAACTGGGGGGAGCCGGACGCGCCCTGAAGAAGCTCGGGGCCATCGACTTCGCCACCACCATCGCGCCCGGACTACGGGACGTGCTGCTGACCGGCAAGGCCTGTGAGGCCGTGCGCCGCAAGGACAAGCGCGGGCGGTACACGTACGACTGCGTCGTCATGGACGCCCCGCCGACCGGTCGGATCACGCGCTTCCTGAACGTGAACGACGAGGTCGCGGGGCTCGCGAAGATCGGGCCGATACACAATCAGGCGCAGGCCGTCATGCGGGTCCTGAAATCCCCGGAGACGGCCGTGCACCTAGTGACCCTGCTCGAGGAAATGCCCGTCCAGGAGACGGCGGACGGCATCGCCGAGCTGCGGGCCGCGCAGCTGCCCGTGGGCCGCGTCATCGTCAACATGGTGCGCCCAGCCCTGCTGGGCGACGCCTCCCTGGAACAGGGCCTCGACCGCACGCCCCGTACGGCCATCGCCAAGACGCTGTCCGCCGCCGGGCTCGGCGGCGCGCGGCGCGGCGGGGGCGCGGAGCGGCTGGTCGACCCGCTCCTGGAGCAGGCCGCGGAGTACGCCGAGCGGTACGCCCTGGAGCGCGACCAGCGCGCCCAGCTGACCGAGTTCGGCCAACCGCTGCACGAACTGCCGCTGCTCGCCGGCGGCATGGACCTCGCGGGCCTCTACGAGCTCGCCACGGCACTGCGGAAGCAAGGGATCGCATGACCAGGGACCGCACGACCAGGGACCACTCGCCCCAGGAACCGGCACGCCCCCTGGCCCCCGAACGCACGCTCGACGTGGACGCCCTGATCGACGACCCGAAGACCCGCATCGTGGTCTGCTGCGGCTCCGGAGGCGTCGGCAAGACAACCACGGCAGCGGCGATCGGGCTGCGTGCGGCGGAGCGGGGCCGCAAGGTCGTCGTGCTCACGATCGACCCGGCGCGCAGGCTCGCGCAGTCCATGGGCATCGACTCGCTCGACAACGTCCCGCGCCGGGTCAAGTCGATCGAACCCGTCGAGACGGGCGACGGCTCCGAGGGGCCCGGCGAGCTGTACGCCATGATGCTCGACATGAAGCGCACCTTCGACGAGATCGTCGAGGCGCACACGGACAAGGAACGCGCGAAGGCGATCCTCAACAACCCCTTCTACCAGTCGCTCTCCGCGGGCTTCGCCGGCACGCAGGAGTACATGGCGATGGAGAAGCTGGGGCAGCTGCGGTCCCGGGACGAGTGGGACCTGATCATCGTGGACACGCCGCCGTCGCGCTCCGCGCTGGACTTCCTCGACGCCCCCAAGCGCCTCGGGTCCTTCCTGGACGGAAAGCTGATCCGGCTCCTGATGGCGCCCGCGAAGGTGGGCGGCCGGGCCGGGATGAAGTTCCTGAACGCCGGCATGTCGATGATGACGGGCGCCCTCGGCAAACTCCTCGGCGGTCAGCTCCTGCGTGACGTGCAGATGTTCGTGACGGCCATGGACAGCATGTTCGGCGGTTTCCGTACGCGGGCCGACGCGACGTACCGGCTGCTGCAGGCGCCCGGCACGGCGTTCCTGGTGGTGGCCTCGCCGGAGCGGGACGCGCTGCGGGAGGCCGCGTACTTCGTGGAGCGCCTCGCCGCGGACGACATGCCGCTCGCGGGGCTCGTGCTGAACCGTGTGCACGGCAGCGGCGCCGCTCAGCTGTCGGCCGAGCGGGCGCTGGCCGCTGCGGAAAATCTTGAGGAGAGCGGCATTGTGGATCAGGAGGACGGGAAGGTAGCTGTTCGTAACTCCCCCGAGAATGACGCGACTTCAGAGATTTCCGCGCCGTCCGACTCAGCGAACTCAGCGAACTCCACGGCTCCCGAGGACCCCGATCCCTCCGGAGACCCCGACCCGTCCGTCGAGGACCCGTCCGTCGAGCAGCTGACCGTGGGGCTGTTGCGGCTGCACGCGGAGCGCATGCAGCTGCTCGACCGTGAGCGGCGCACGCGTGACCGCTTCACCGCGCTCCACCCCGAGGTGGCGGTGGCCGAGGTGGCCGCGCTGCCCGGTGATGTGCATGACCTTGCGGGGCTCCGGGCCGTAGGGGACCGGCTGGCGGGCTGACGGAACGTGGGGTTCGTCGGCCCGGATGCCCGGCTGCGGGGCGCGGGGCCCCGCCTGTCGGTCGGTCTTCTCGGGTTGTTCCCGGGATTTCCTCGCCTTCGGCGGTCTACCCGACCGCCGCGTAGCTCTCGTACGTCTCCTCGTCCTCCAAGTCCACGGGCAGCAGGCCCGCGCCACGCTCGTACTCGGAGCGCGCTGTCTCCAGGAGCCTGCGCCATGAGGTGACGGTGGGACGCCTGCGCAGCAGTGCGCGGCGCTCTCGCTCCGTCATGCCACCCCACACGCCGAACTCGACGCGATTGTCCAGCGCGTCGGCCAGGCACTCGGTCCGCACCGGACATCCGGTGCACACCGCCTTGGCCCTGTTCTGCGCTGCTCCTTGAACGAACAGTTCATCCGGATCGGTAGTGCGGCAGGCCGCCTGCGCACTCCAGTCGGTTACCCAGCCCATACCGGCGCCGTCCTCTCCCGAATCGAGGCTCCCCCACGGCGGCAGCGGCATATGCACCGCCGCCAGTTGAGGACGTTACGGAAGGTAGGGACAGCGCAACACCCCCTTCGGGCCCAATCTTGAATGGCCCGAACGGACTATGCGTAAGCGGCAGATCACCCGACGGAGTGAGCGGGCGACATCCGTGAGGAACCCGGCATTCCGGGACAGTTCAGTTGAGTCACAACGGACACCGGGCGCCACATAAGGCGAATTCGGACATGATTCCGTCGGATATGGGAGCGAGCCGGGCTTGGTGCCGAACCACTCTGCTGTGACAGTTGGGAGCAGCTTAGGCCAAGGCATTAAGGCGTGTCCGGCGAATCAGAACGTAGGCTGCCCTCATGGGAAAGAAGCGCTCGGGCGGTGGTCTGTCACCTACTCAGCAGGCCGCGAAGTTCCTCGGAGTCAGCGTTCTGGCGGGTGCGGTGCTTGCCGGGATCGCCCTGCCCGCCTTCGGGGCGCTGGGCCTCGCGGCCAAGGGCTCGGTCGAGGGGTTCGACGAGATCCCCGCCAACTTGAAGCAGCCGCCGCTCAGTCAGCGCACCACCATCCTGGACAACAAGGGCGGGCAGATCGCCACGGTCTACTCGCGTGACCGCACGGTCGTCCCGCTCAAGAACATCTCGCCGTACATGCAGAAGGCGATCGTCGCGATCGAGGACGCCCGGTTCTACGAGCACGGCGCGGTCGACCTCAAGGGCATCCTGCGCGCGCTCAACCAGAACGCGCAGAGCGGCGGCGTCTCGCAGGGCGCGTCCACGCTCACGCAGCAGTACGTGAAGAACGTGTTCGTCGAGGAGGCCGGCGACGACGCGACGAAGGTCGCCGAGGCCACGCAGCAGACGATCGGCCGCAAGGTCCGCGAGCTGAAGTACGCGATCCAGGTCGAGGAGGAGCTGGGCAAGAAGCGGATCCTCAAGAACTACCTGAACATCACCTACTTCGGGCAGCAGGCGTACGGCATCGAGGCGGCCGCCCAGCGGTACTTCTCGAAGCACGCCAAGGACCTGAAGGTCCAGGAGGCCGCTCTCCTCGCCGGTATCGTGCAGTCGCCGAGCCGGTACGACCCGGTGAACGACGCGGCCGAGGCCACCAAGCGACGCAATGTCGTGCTGCAGCGGATGGCGGAGACGCGCGACATCACGCAGGGCGAGGCCGACGCGGCCAAGAAGACCGACCTCGGGCTGAAGGTGAGCACGCCCAAGAACGGCTGCATCACCTCGGTCAGGGGCGCCGGCTTCTTCTGTGACTACGTTCGCGAGGTCTTCCTCAACGACCCGGTCTTCGGCAAGACGAAGGAGGACCGGGCCAAGGTCTGGAACCGGGGCGGCCTGAAGGTCCGCACGACGCTCGACCCGCAGACACAGGACTCGGTGCAGGCGTCGATAAAGAATCACGTGAACAAGGGCGACGACGTGGCGACCGCCGCCAGCATCGTCGAGCCGGGCACGGGCAAGATCCGCGGCATGGGCCAGTCGCGTCCCTACGGCATCAACCTCAAGAAGGGCGAGACCACTCTCAACCTCTCGGTGGACGACTCCATGGGCGGCGGCGCGGGCTACCAGCCCGGTTCGACGTTCAAGCCGATCGTCGCGGCGGCGGCCCTGGAGGGCGGCAAGTCGGCGGGGCAGAGCTACTCGTCCCCGTACGAGATGCCGTACCCGAAGCGGGTGGCCACCTGTGACGGCAAGCAGTGGGTGAACTCGGGCAACGCGAAGCTGACCAACGAGAACGAGTCCGAGGTCGGTCCGTACGGCATGCGGGAAGCGACCGCGAAGTCCGTCAACACGTACTACGTGCAGCTCATCGGCGACATCGGCATCTGCCCGGTGACGGAGCTGGCCGCCAAGATGGGCGTCGAGCGCGCCGACGGCAAGAAGATGGACCAGGCGCCGTCGATCGCCCTCGGTACGCAGGAGATGTCGCCGCTGACGATGGCGGGCGCGTACGCCACGTTCGCCTCGCGCGGCACGTACTGCACGCCGATCGCCATCGAGTCGATCGCCACGCTCGGCGGCAAGTCGCTGCCGGTGCCGAAGTCGACGTGCTCGCGCGCGATGTCGGAACGGACCGCCGACACCATCAACACGCTCCTGAAGGGCGTGGTCGAGGACGGTACGGGCAGGAAGGCCGGTCTCGGCTCCCGCGCGAGCGCGGGCAAGACGGGTACGACGGACTACCGCTACGCCGCCTGGTTCGTGGGCTACACCCCGAACCTGTCGGGCGCGGTCTGGGTCGGCGACCCGATGCACGAGCGGCGCATGGTCGACATCACCATCGGCGGCGTCCCCTACGGCAAGGTCTTCGGTGGCGAGGTGCCGGGTCCGATCTGGCGCGACGCGATGAGCGGCGCGCTCGCGGGCAAGCCGGCGCCGAACTTCAACACCGTCCACATCCCCGGCGGGGACAAGGACGAGGACGAGGACCACGGCGATGGCGGCGGCCACGACGACGGCAGGCCGGGCGGTGACGGCGGCGGTCTCGGGGGCGGCGGCAACGGCGGCGGTGCGGGTAATGGTGGCGGCGGGGGCGGGAACCCCTGGCCGGACATCTCGATTCCGTCGGACGTGCTGGGCGGGAACGGGAACGGTGGGAACGGAAACGGGAACGGGAACGGGAACGGTTTCGGCGGGATCGGTGGTGGCTGGCGGAGGTAGCTCCGGCCGGTTCCGCGGTCGTACGTGGCGGTAGTACGTGAATGAGGGCGCCCCCTGAGGCAGGGGGCGCCCTCATCGTCGTACTAGGGACTGTGCCGTTCGGGCTCAGCCCGCGAGGAGCTCCTTGACCGTGGCGGCGACGCGGCCGCCCTCAGCCAGGCCCGCGACCTTCGGGTTCACGATCTTCATGACCTGGCCCATGGCACGCGGCCCCTCCGCACCGCCGGCCTTGGCCTCGGCGACGGCCTCGGCGACGATCGCCCGCAGCTCGTCGTCGGAGAGCTGCTTCGGCAGGTACTCGGCGAGGATCTCGCCCTCCGCCTTCTCCTTGGCCGCCTGTTCGGCACGGCCGCCGTCGGCGAAGGCCTCCGCGGCCTCACGGCGCTTCTTGGCCTCGCGGGCGATCACCTTCTGCACCTCGTCGTCGGAGAGCTCACGGGCCGTCTTGCCCGAGACCTCCTCCTTCGTGATCGCGGTGAGGGTCAGCCGGAGCGTCGAGGAGCGCAGCTCGTCGCGCCCCCGGATGGCGGCGGTGAGGTCTTCGTGCAGCTTCGACTTGAGCGTGGTCATGCGTTGATTGTGGCAGGTGCGGATGATTCCCCGCCCACGGATTTTCGGGGGCCGATCCCGCTGCCGATCTTTCTGCCGAGTCCTGTGACGACTTCCGTGTCGACTCCTGTGTCGACTCCCTTGAGACGCAGGCCGGTTGCTCCAGGACTGCCCTCACGGGTTACCGCTCGAGTCTGAGACGATGGAGGGATGCGCGCGCGATACGCAGTACCCCTGGGCATCACGGCGACGGCTGCGGCCGGTCTCGCCTATTCGGTGGGCGTCGAGCCCCGTTCCTTCCGGCTGAGGCGGGTCACGGTGCCCGTGCTGCCGCCGGGGATGCGTTCCCTGCGGGTCCTCCAGGTCTCCGACATCCACATGGTGTCCGGGCAGCGCAAGAAACAGCGGTGGCTGCGCTCGCTGGCGGGCCTGCGACCCGACATCGTCATCAACACGGGCGACAACCTGTCCGACCCCGAGGGCGTCCCGGAGACGCTGGACGCGCTCGGGCCGCTGATGGAGTTCCCCGGGGCGTACGTCTTCGGTTCCAACGACTACTACGGCCCGAAGCCACGCAACCCCGGCCGCTACCTGATCGAGAAGGTGCAGGGCAGGCACGGCCTGAACGGCAACGCCCCCGCCGTGGGCGTTCCCCGCAACCCCTGGGAGGGCCTGCGCGACGGCTTCGACGCGGCGGGCTGGGTGAACCTCACGAACACGCGGGGCTCGCTGAAGGTCGACGGCTACGAGATCGCGTTCACGGGCCTGGACGACCCGCACATCAAGCGGGACCGGTACGCGGAGGTGGCGGGCGGTCCGGAGACGGGCGCCGACTTCTCGATGGGCATCGTGCACGCGCCGTACCTGCGCGCGCTGGACGCCTTCACGGCCGACGGCTACCCGCTGGTCCTCGCCGGTCACACGCACGGCGGGCAGCTCTGCATCCCCTTCTACGGCGCCCTGGTCACCAACTGCGACCTGGACACGGACCGCGTGAAGGGCCTCTCCCGGCACGAGTCCGAGGGGCGGACGTCGTACCTCCACGTGTCGGCGGGGTGCGGGGCGAACCGCTACACGCCGATGCGGTTCGCGTGCCCTCCGGAGGCGACGCTGCTGACGCTGACGGCGCGGGACACGGCGCGGGACTGAGGGGTCCGTACGTACGCACGGAAGGCATGCTTCCGGTAGACCCGCTTACGGTGGAAGCATGATCGCGCCGACTTCTTCGAGGGACAGGGACAGAGGCCGCCACGGTACGGGTGGGGGCGTCCCGGCGGAGGCGGTCATACCCCCGGTCCGCCGTCCCTTCGTGGCCGTCTTCCGTACGCTGATCGTGCTGGCCGCGGTGACCGGGGTGGTCATCGACCTGGTCACCGGGGAGCCGCTGCGCGTCCTCAGCTACTTCACGGTGCAGAGCAATGTGCTGGTGGCGGTGGTGCTGGGGCTCGCCGCGTGGCGCTCCTGGGAGGGCCGACCCGCCCTCCCCCCGTGGATGACGGCCGGCACGCTGCTCTTCATCACGATCACGGGCCTCGTCTACCACTTCGTCCTGGCCAACGACACGAGCGGCTTCTCGATGACGGAGGGCGCAGCGGCACTCTCCAGCTGGCACTCGACGTCCAACCAGCTCCTGCACACGGTGACGCCGATCGGCGTGGCCCTCGACTGGTTCCTGCTCACCAGGCCGGGCGGCCTGCGCCCGCGCCACGCGGGCCTGTGGCTGCTCTACCCCCTCGCCTACCTGGCCTTCGCCCTGGTCCGCGGCGCGCTCATGTCCCCGGGCCCCATGTCCCGCTACCCCTACCCGTTCCTCGACGTCGACCTGCACGGCTACCCCGGCGTCCTCGGCAACGCCGTCATCTTCGGCCTGGCCTTCTACGCCCTGGCCCTCCTGATCATCGGCCTCGACCGGATCCGGCCCGTTCCGCGGGGCCCCGGGAGCGCTCCTCCGAAAACCGGATTTCGTCTCCGGCCGCCGGTCCGCTAAAGTAATCGATGTCGCCACGACCTGCCCGCCAGGCCGCTGGAACAACGACATCGGGGTGTAGCGCAGCTTGGCAGCGCGCTTCGTTCGGGACGAAGAGGTCGTGGGTTCAAATCCCGCCACCCCGACAGCTGAAACACCAGGTCAGGCCCGGTACTGAGAGATCAGTGCCGGGCCTGATTTGCATTCGGGGGCCAGTTTGGGAGCCATTTGGGAGCCGACTTCGGGGTTCGGCTCCCAGCGAGCTCCCCGCTCTGGGCGAGCGGGCTTGCGAGTTCTCGTCGCGTGCTGACCGTGAGTGGCCGTTCTGACACCATTGCTGGCACTGGTCCGTCTTGCGCCGCTTCCCGCCGCCGGAGGTCTACCGCCATGCCGCTACTAGCCGCAGATCACCGTCGCGTTCAAACAGCAGTCATAGGCGACAAGGACTCCGATCTCGCGATCATCCTCCCCATGGAGGCGACAGAGCTTACGCGCTGGCGGCAGCAGCACCCCACGTACAAGTATTGGTGCGGCACACTGCTCGGCGGCTGCGGAGAGCCGCTGACCGACCGCCGCTATCACTCGAAGGTCTGCCACTTCGCGCACCACCCACATCACACCTGTACTCGCGCAGCCAATGGGGAGGACAGCGCCGACCACCTGTTCATGAAGCAGGCCCTGCACAACTGGATGGGGAGCCAGGGCTTCAAGGGGGCTGTGCAACTACCCAAGGATGCCGCTGGCCCCGGCAGCATGATCGATGTCGATCTGCAGGGCAGCCCGCGTCGACTGCGTTTCCGCCTGCGGCCAGACAGCAGTGGTTCATGGGGCCTCGCTTCCGACGAGGCAGACGTTCTGGGTGAGAGGGAAGCAGATTGGATCTTCGGGCTGGGCGGCCCCGCACCCGAGGAACTTCTGGACGACGTCGGCTATGTCTTCCGCATTCGGTTCGAGACCCAGGGAGCCGAGCGATGCCCCTACCTCGGCGTACAACAGCGCGGTCGTGCCACCGAGTGGACGCCGTTCGCCGACGTAGCCCTGACGGTCGACGGACTCTCGACACCGGCAGTCGAAGAGATCCGGGCCGCGCGCAGGCGGTCCAACGCGGGCAGCGCAAGCAGCAGCGCACGAAAGCCGTCGAGCGAAGCATCCCTCGCTGAACCCCGACCAGTTCGGCACATGGACCGGGAAGAGCTGGTCGTCGCACTTCGAGACGCCTTGGAGCTGGACGCGCGCTGGGCCATCAAGCCGACGTGGAATCGTCTGGGGCAGATGATCGGCGTGGACTTCGGCCCGTACAGCGACGTGGATCTCGTCGGATTGCTCACCGAGGTCGACGCCCCGTTCCCACAGAAGGACCCCGTCCTGTCCGCCCTTATACGGACTGACACCGGCGAGCCGCTGCCGTACCTGACCGGCATCATCGACGGTCTTGGGCTGGGCAGGCCGTCTTCGGGCCCCCATCTGAAGCGGTGGGCGCAACGGGAAGCGGACCGCGCGTTCGCGAAGTACGGGATCCCGGCACGCGCGATGCCGCCGACACTGCCGCTCGATGCAGCAGTGCCCGAGGTCCTCACCCCTCTCCCTCACTCCCCTCAACGAGGCGGAACCGCGCGAAACCGACGAGCTGTCGCACATGACGGCCAGACGCCCGCTCCCTGGAAGCGTCTGCAACGTCTGATCACCGAAGGACAGGAGTTGCTCGGTGGTACGCGGGGCAAGAGTGGTACGCGCCTGAAGCGAGAACTCCGAATCGCTCGCCGGTTGCTGGAGGACACACGGCGCATCCAGCTCAGCAACCTCGGGCTCCGTGCCCTGCGGGAGACAAACTCCCTGCTTGGGGCTGCGATCGCGGGGGCGCGGAAGGCGCCACGTCAGAATCGGAAGGCATCTGGCGAAGGCACAGGACCGAATCCCTCATTTGAGGCGTCGAAGCCTGACCGTCAGCAGCCCGATGCCCAGCCCCCGAAGGCCAAACGGACGGCTGTCCCGCTCTCAGGCCAAGATCTGCGCCAGCGGCTCATCGCGGTCGCACAGGCAGGCAGCACTACACACTGGCTGCTGCTGACTGGTGGAAAGAGCACCCCGCAGGAAGCACGACTCACGCTTCTGTTGCAGGTCGAGGATCACTCGGAAAGCGACGCACCGCTCCTGTCTGCGTTGGTCGTGGCTCCCGACGGCGGTCCGGTCCCGTACTTCCGGGAGATCCTGAAAGGCGTCGGGCTCGCTGTGCCGCAGTCAGACGAAGCGCTGTTGAGGATTTGGCGCCGCGAGCAGGAACGCGCGCACGCGGCCTACGCGGTCCCTCCCCGGCCGGTACCGCCCAGGCTTGTTCCGAGGAAGGCCGCTGCCGACGCTGTTCGCAAGCCCTCCTGACACTGGCAGTGGAGGTGGCTCGTCCGTAAACGTGCTTGGCCCCGTCAGCGTCATCATGAGGTCATTGACGGGCCGTCAGGCGCTGCTGGAGCAGGGAGTTGAGCACCCGCACCGGCGACGTCGGGCACATCGCGAGCCGGGCGTCGAGCGCCGCTTCCCACTAGCATGGACCGCAGCCCTGAACCTCATGGAGGGCATGACCTCCGACCGCACCCTCAAGGCCATCCAGTCGATCCGCCCCACCCTCGCGGTTTGCCAGCGGCGCAAAGTCCCTGGCGCTGCCGAACTCGCGCTCCGCGCGCGGGAAGCGCTCGCCTAACGAGCCCAACAACCCGGCCGACGAGGGGACCACCGTGGCTCAGCCGAACACCGAGGACCAGCCCAAAGCCCTCAAGCCCGCGCTCGAATCGATGACCTTGCTGGTCGCGGCCGTCATCGTCCACGACCAGGCCACCAACCGTGTCGTCCTCCTCCAGCGCAGCCAGAACGCCAAGTTCACCCAGGGCATGTGGGACCTCCCCGTCGGCAAGAGCGAGCCGGGCGAACCGGTCACGGAAACGGCGGTTAGAGAGCTGTACGAGGCAACGGGTCTGACGGTGAAGCCCGAGTCCCTGAAGGTCGCCCACATCATCCACGGCGCCTGGGTCGTCGAAGCCCCCAACGGCTTCCTCACCGTCGTCTTCGTCACCCACGAATGGACTGGCGAACCTGAGAACCGGGAACCTCGCAAGCACGGCCGGGTCCGCTGGGCCGATGCCGACGCTGTCCCGGAAGAGTTCGTGGACACGACCGCCAGCGCACTGCACGGGTACCTTGCCTCTGGGCAACAAGTGCCCCTGGATGGGTGGCAGTAGAGGACAAGCGGGCCCAGGGCAAGGCCGGAAAGTATGGCGTTCTTTGCCGTAACTACGCCGGTGACCAGGTCCGGAGCTGGAACAGCAGACATCCACTTGGTGCGGTCAATCGCAGATTCGTCGTGCGATGCCCGCCCCTCGGCACGAGGGTGTTGCTTGAGGCCACTCCCCTCAGGCGCAGAACAAGTGCGGGCACACCCAATAGCCCACTTCACAGAACGCATGTTCGACATGAATGATGAGGTTGGTCGCGTGCCAGTTCGGTACGTCGTTCGTTAGGCAGCACAGTCGAGGCGCCGAACACAAAGAACCGCGGGTGCTTCGCCACGTGCGCCGGGAGGGGCAGCGATGGGCGATCGCAGCACGATTGAGTGGACCGAGGCGACCTGGAACCCCACGACCGGATGCGACCGTGTGTCCACCGGGTGTGACAACTGTTATGCCCTGGTGTTATCAAGACGCTTAAAGGCCATGGGAGTTGCCAAGTACCAGACCGACGGAGATCCGAGGACTTCAGGTCCGGGCTTTGGCCTCGCCCTGCATCCGGACACCCTGGACATCCCGCGCCAGTGGAAGGCACCGCGCATGGTGTTCGTGAACTCCATGAGTGATCTCTTCCACGCCAAGGTGCCTCTGGAGTTCGTCCAGCAGGTGTTCCAGGTGATGGCGGAGACTCCGCAGCACACCTACCAGTTGCTCACCAAGCGGGCCCGCAGGCTCCGGCGGCTGGCGGACGAACTCGACTGGCCCTCCAATCTGTGGATGGGCGTCTCCGTAGAGAATGCCGACCACCTCGACCGAGTCGACGACTTACGTAGAGTTCCTGCCGCTGTGCGCTTTTTGTCCTGTGAGCCTTTGCTCGGCTCTCTGGCCGGTTTACACCTGGACGGAATCGGCTGGGTGATCGCCGGAGGGGAGTCCGGCCCTCATCACCGACCTGTCAGTGAAGAATGGTTGATCCATCTCCGCGACGCTTGCAAGGAGGGCCAAGTGCCCTTCTTCTTCAAACAATGGGGCGGCCGCACCCCCAAGTCCGGGGGGCGTGAACTCATCGGCGCGACATGGGACGAGATGCCTCCCCGGCTGTCGGCAACCGCGCACTAACAGCCATTCCTTAGCTACGCCGTACGCGCTCTGGTGGCATATGGCAACGGTGTGTGACGCTTTTCCCAGTGGGGTCGTACTGAAGTGGGGGGAGCGGCTATGGCCGTGCCAAAGGAGACGGTGTGGGATCGCGATCCGCACACTGCAGCCAAGCACGACTTACTGGAGCAGTATCTGGAAGCGTGGGCACCGATCCTGCTGTCGCGTCATGACGTGATCACCTACGCAGAGGGCTTCGCGGGATCCGGCATTTATAAACAGGGCGAGCCCGGATCCCCTGTGATCGCCTACGACGTATTTGCCGATGCCCTGCTCAGGTCTCCCAAACGGATGAGGCTGGTCCTCATGGAGGAAGACCCGCGGCGAGTGGCAGAGCTGGAGCGCCAGATGACGCTCGCTCGCGCGAAGCATTCGGTCGACGTGACCGGGCGGCTGACCGTCGACGTACGCCATGGAGAGTTCCATCCGGCCCTGCTGCAGAGGCTGCGGAGCCTCGGTTCGTTAGACCACCCGCTGTTCGTCTTGCTGGACAGCTTCGGAGGCCCGGACATTCCGTACTCGTTGCTGCAGGAGCTTGGCAGCTGTCGCAGCACAGAGGTCATGGTCACCTTCGCCCCCAACTTCCTCGCCCGCTTCGCCGAGAAGCACGATGGCCACCGTCAACTAGGCGATGACGCCTTCGGCAGCCCGCACTGGCAGGCCGTCTTCCAGCAACCCTCAACGCAGAAGTTCGCGTTTCTCCGCGAGCAGTACCGGGACACGCTGCGCAGGGCCGGCTTCCTCCATACGCTGTACTTCGAAATGGTCGATGAGGGGAACAGGAAGCTTTACCTGATCTTCGGTACCGCCCACGAGAAGGGGCTGGCGAAGATGAAGACGGCCATGTGGAAGGTCGACCCTTCCTATGGGGTCCGCTACCGCGACCCGAGGGACGTGCAGCAACAAGAACTGGCCCTCGAATTCGAGCCCAACACCGCGCCCCTCCAGCGGATCCTGCGCACGTTCGTCGCCGATTCACCCGACGGGCGGACTGTAGAGGAGCTCCAGAAGTACACGCTTCTGGAGACCGTCTACCGCCCCGAACAGGTCATCCGGCTGATACGTCAGATGCGCGATGAAGGTGTCGTGAAAACAGAGCCCCACGCTGTCAACGCGAAGACCCGGGTGACCATCTCGACGCCTCCGCCCAAGTCCAACCCGGCAGGGGAGCAAGTTTCACTCTGGTAGGTAGCCCGGTCGCATCAGTCGAACTGTGCGGCAGCCCCTGCCCTGCGACCAGGTCAGCCCGGTCGCAGGGGCCAACCGCAAACACCGTTCGCGGTTAGACAGCGCTGCTGTCCTTCCCGCCGCACCCTGCAGATACGGGAACCTCTGCGTTGTGTGGTTGCAGTTCCCGTGTTCTACGGATGTTGCTTCACGATGATTTCTGTCGTGCCGACACCACGTGCTGCGAGGAGTATCGCGGGCCTCAGAGGGAGGTGTACACGTACTGAAGGCAGTACGAGCGACCGTTGACGATGTATCCCGGCGCCATAACGAACAGCACCGGTGCTCCCTCGTCGCAAGAGGGCCATTGCTCCTGGCGTGCCGGTTCTAGCGCAACGCCCGGCGTGCAGATCGTGTCCCAGCTGTGGTGAAGACCAGCACGGTGGATCTCCGCTGCTAGCTCGGAGCAGTGACCGCGCAGTGTGGCGAGGGCGTTCTCGATGTGGCCATCGCTCTCCGGGAGGTGAAGGCGACGCACGATCTCTCGGCTGGACTTGAGGTCATCGGTGAACAGTTGCTGGCTTAGCAGCCCCATCAGGCGGTATCCGCGCTCACGTTCAGGGCGGTCCATGACGCGGTCGCAACGCTCGGCATAGCGGCGGGCGAAATTCAGCAGACGCTGCTCGACCAGAGTGCGGTACCGGCGGGCTAGGGCCTGATGCTTCCCGTGTTCTGCTCCGGGTAGATCATCGCGTTCGGCCGTCCGCACGGCCATCAACGTGCCGAGCTGACGTTCCAGTCGGTCCAATCGACGCCGCAACTGACCGTGTTCGTGTTCGCCGGCCTTGGCGGACTTCTCCAGCTGATCGATCCGCGCCAACGCTTGGTCAAGCTGCTCCTGCAGGAGATCATCTTCGTATTGCCACTCGATGTCTGCTGTAGGGCTGTCGTCGGGTACTTCACGAGGACGGCTCAAGAATTGCATCGTCATTCCTCGTCAGTAGTTGGAGTGGAAGCGGACGCTGGTGGCGATCTCACCACCGCCCTGGACGAGTTCGGCCCGTGCCTTGATCTCGGTCTCACCGAACCGCATGAAGAGACGCAGCGCGCGCTCCTCGAGCTCGAAGCGCATGACGGGCTTCAAGTCCACGGTGACCGTAGCCAGTGCGTCGCACCCCGGATCGGTGACATAGCGGGGGTCGGGATGGCTCGTGGCGTAGATCGTGAAGTCGACCTCTGTGTGGTCCTCCTCGAGCGGCACGTACTCACGCATCACCTCGGCGTCGGTGGGTACGGACGCGCCGGCGCGGGTGAAGATGGAGAAGCGGTCTTCGCAGGTGGCCTGACCCCGGGACGTCACGTAGCGCTTGGCCTCGGGGTCGATGCCTTCCTCGAAGTCATCGTTCACCTCGGTGCCGTAAGTAAAGCGGCTGCGCCGCGCACGGGTCTGGGGGTCGTAGCAGAAGTGCGTGGCACCGAACAGGACAGCGATGTCGGGGTTGGGGGGCACCATCACCTGGGTGCGCTCACCAAAGCGCTCCTTGACCGCCTGCTGGAGGTATGGGGAGTTGCTGAAGCCACCGACCAGGAGGATGACGTCGGGGCTGCTGTTCTCTCCGCGGGAGGCATCCATTTCCTTGAGCTGGGACTCGATGAGGTCGAGGGTGCCGGGGATGACGGTGTCGAACAACGCGTGGATCTGGGCGGGGGTGAGGACGATGGCATCGTTGATCTTGTTCTGGCGCCGGGCTAGGCGCTTGCGGACGGCGGCGCCCAGCCGACGGTCGATAGCCGTGGGGATCAGCAGGTTGAGGTTCTCATCCTGATCGAGGGCGACGTGCAGCTTGCCGCGCTCCCACTGGTCAACAAGATTGAGCAGGGCGTCGGGACAGTTTTCCTGGATCTCGTCCAGGATGTCCTGGTCGCCGAGACAGTCCCGGAGGTGCTCCTTCTCAAAGGCACGGTTGAGGAAGTCCGACCCGAAGCGGTCGCCGATGGATCGGCCGATCTCGATCATCTTTCCGTCGGTGTCGTTCTCGTAGGCCGTGATGTCCACGGTGCCGCCCCCGCAGTCCACCACCATGAACCGGGCGCCAGGAGCCAGGAGATCGCTGCTGGGGCCATTGTGGTCACCCACGACCCGCACCCCGGATACGCGCGCGTAGTGGGCCGCCGCCTCCGGCTCGAGAGATAGCAGCACCCTCCCGTCTTCACGGGGCAGTCCGGCGTCCATTGCGATGCCGCGCAGCACGGACTTTTGGTAATCGCTCCAGCAGGCGGGCGAAGTAAGGCACCAGCGGACGTCGTCCTCGTCATATCCGCTGGCAGCGATCTGCCGCAGGGTGACGGAGACGACCTCCCGCAGCAGCATCGTCAGCAGATCAGGTGTCAACCGGTCGGTGGGAGTGCCGCGTTTCAGTACTTCCCGCTCCTTGCCGGCGGGCTCGGCTGACGAAGAGTCCGAGTCAACGCTGCTGTCGTCGGTGGTCTGTGGGGCAGGGCGCACCCCGAGGTCCATCTTGAAGCCGTGGTGGTAGCGCGCCCCTTGGTTGCGGAGCGCGGCACCCTGGGTGAGCCAGAGCCGTCGGGCGTCGTACCCCCAGGCGATCAGCTTTCCGTTGGTGTCGAGCAGGAGTGCCGACAGGTTCTTCGCTGTGGGTGCGGGCTGCGACTCCCACTGGTCACAAAAATGGATCTTCCGGCTGGAAGGCTCGGCATTGGATTCCGAGATGACGCACCAGGCGGCGCCGATGCCGTGGGTGCCGATGTCGATGGCCGCTACGAGGCGAGGAGCAAACACATGATTCCGTTCGTACGGACGAAAGGGTGAACCTCAACGTCCGGAACACGGTGCCGGAACGCGAGGGTTGTGCAGTTCTGCACAACTGCCTTTCTTCTGTGGTGAGTTGACTCACGAGAAGTCGCAGACCAGCGGCTTCTTCTCCGGCAGGGGAGCGTCGACGCGGCGAAACATCCACCCGCAGGGAGTAGCCGGGTTGTGCAATTTTGAACAGGGCTGTGTAATGCAGCACAGCCGCCGCAAGCGTCGTCACCGCCTACTGTGCGGCGCATGGAGAGCAGCAGCGACTCCCGATCGCACCGCACGTACAAGATCGAGAGGGCGGGTGTCTCATATGCACCGTCGCCGGAAGACAGCGCAGACGTCGTGCGGGAGAAGCTTGAGAAGTACCGACGTACGTGTGCCACGCGAGATGGCTTGGTCATCGCGGCGAAGAGGTCGGGGTTGAGCGAGGTCGAAATCGCTCAACTCTCGGGCCACTCCCGCAACACAGTTCGCAGCATCCTCACGAAGCACGGCGAGAGCGCAGGCTGAGGGGTTCGGGCTTGCGGGATGTCCCTGTGGTGGCGGACACGTGGCTACTCCGCCACCGCAGGCCAGCCGTGCCGAATGCGTAAGCGATGCCTGAGCGGACGGCGCCCCACTGCTTGGTCATGGGTTCGTGCCCTGCAGCCATGCGCTCCATGGGCTTGTCCTCAGATGAGATAGGGGCGCCGATCAGTCGCCCTGCTGTCTGGCGATCATGTGGTGTAGCGCCAGCTCATGCGCGGCGTGGATGCTCCGGGCGTAGGAGCACACCACACAAGTACCGGGCCCGTAACCGGCACCGAAGTCATCGAGCCCAGTCACGACGAGGGTTTCTCGTTGGCAGACAGGGCAGTCCATCAGCCGCTTGTCGTCAATGAGGTCGTCAGGATGTACCGGTCCGTAGTCACCCACGACGGACATCCGCCTGTCCGCTTCGTCGTCACCGATCAGTTGCATGTAGTCGTAGGACCGCTGCTGCTCGTACCGGTCCTGGATCTCGTCCCTAACCCAGTCGGATTCCCTTCGCTCGTCGCTGACTTGCCCAAGGGCAGAGTGATCATCGAGCGCAAGCAGCGCCGTCACGTGCCGGGCTTCCAGCTCACCTGCACCTCTCGCATGCCGCACGCGCTGTGTCTGCTCCAGGGCGTCGCGCAGAGTGTCCGTGTCTACTGGCGTCCCTGGTGCGCCCACCTCGTCCGGCAACAGTCGTATGCCCTCGCCCGCCTCATCGCATCGCCGGGTGATGACCTGCAACAGTTGGGCTGCCGACTTCAGTCGGTGTTCGCCGTTTTTCCGCTTTTCCGCCTCCTCCCCGGGCCAGGTCTGCGCAACGATTGCTGCTAGACCGTTCGTCAACGCCTGATCGAAAATTGCGGCAGCACCGGGCACCTTGAGGTCGACATCCAGGACCGCAGCGCACTTTCCGTACTCTTCAGCTCGCTTCTCCTGCACCACCCCATCATCGGCGATGTGTCGGCGCGCCCTCGCTCTCTGCCAGTAGCTCAGCACTTCGATGCCCAGCAACAGGCACTGGCTGGTAGGCACACCGTCTTCAGAGACCCAGCCCGTCCACACGCAGGGACAAGCCCGCTTGGGAGCCATCTGGGAGCCGATTCACTCCCCTAACCCCCGCCAGACCCTCCGAACCCACCCGGTCCTATCTCCTTGACCTGCGCAAATACCATCCTCGCAGGCAAGATCATCAACCGAGCCTCATTCGGGACGAAGAGGTAGTGGGGTTCAAATCCCGCCACCCCGACGGCTGAAACACCAGGTCAGGCCCGGTACTGAGAGATCAGTACCGGGCCTGCTTTGCGTTCGGGGGCCATTTTGGAAGCCGTTTGGGAGCCGACTTCGAGATCCGGCTCTCCCGCGGGCCTCCCCCTCGCACCCGTTATCCCCTAGCGGTACTCGCGGAGCCGCTTCAAGAAGGCGCCAACGAGGTCGTCGATCTCAGAGTCGACGCTCGTCTCCTCCACCAAGATCCGCTCGATGTGAACGATCCCGCTGTTGCGCCAATGACGATCGCGAGTCGCATCCGCTGCCAATCGGCCCTTGTGGTGCGGTCCATCGACCTCAATGATCCCGATGCGGCCAGCCACAGCCACCAAGAAGTCCGGGGTCCACACGCTCCCAGTGGCTACACGACCCATCGGGAGCGGGAAAATGGAAACGGAGGAGTCAGCAGGCAGGACCTCCTGCTGCCTCTTGAGCGCCTCGTAGACTCGCATCTCCTCACGAGAGTCGAAGACGAAGCCGTCTGCACCAAGCACGGCCCCACTGCTCTTGGATCGCGTCCGGGCCGCCTGATTCGATGCCGTGCCCTGCGTCAGCCGCTGCTGCAACGCCTGTCGCCAGTTCTCATCCACCTTGGGAAGCGCTGGCGCAGCCGAGACGCTCCTGATCTCGATCTCGTGGCGTTCTGCGACATGGCCAAAGACTGGCTGTATGGAGTCGATGGCCTCCTTGGTGAAACGTGAGACCAGGTAGGGCGGCACGATCAGTACGGCGTCCTGCCAGTCGCCGAACCTGTTGCCAGGCACGATTTCTACGTCATCCACATCAAGCAGGAGCGCAGCTGCCTGGTTGTTTCCCTGCTCGTGCAGCAGATGGGCGGTCTGCGCAAGGACCGTCATCAATGCGCCCTCCATACCTCCCCCGTCTTCCGCGCTCTCTTCTCCGACCCGTGCCATCGGAGGCTGACTCGGCAACGAAGGGACAGGGAGCGTAGTCGGCAGGGGCCGTGATGACGTCGAGTCAGGTAGTTGTTTGTCGACGATCTGCCGAACAGTCGGGCGGATACCGAGGAGCGCGTCCAGCGTCTCCTCCAGCACTGCAACAGAGTTCGAGCTCACCCAGTTGTCGACCGCACCCTGGTTGATGAAGGCCAGTACGACGGTCGAGCCGTCGTACGATGCCAGCTGCGCATTTTGGGACAGCAGGAGCCACGTAAACCTTCGACGCTGCTTCACCGCGTCCAAAATGTTCGGCCAGTGCTGCTGCAACTCAGTCGTGCGCTCTACCTTGCCTGCCACGCCGCCTCCTCGCCCTGACTCCCGTATGCAGGATAGGGCGCAGCACTGACAACTCAGATCGCCACCTTCCGATCTGCGATCCTGAACTGGCCTTAATCTCAAACCAGTTCAGGGTCACCGAAAAGGCGGCGACAGCTGCCGCACTCAGACCTGGGTACGGCAGCTCTTCCTACAGCTGAGCTGCCGCCTTGGACCTCAGGAGATCGTTCAAAACGCGCACCGGGGATGTGGGGCACATCACGAGACGTGCGTCGAGCGCCGCCTCCCACTGCTCGGTCAGGCCAGACATGAGGCGTCGTCGCATGCCGAGCGTTACGTGCGCGTATCGGGCCGAGACCGAGCCGTCGATGTGGCCCATGCGTTCGTCCATGAGGACCTTCTCGGTGCCGAGGTCCTCCATCATCGTGCGGTGGGTGTGGCGCAGGCCGTGGGGCGTGAGGCCCTTGGCGATCGGGAGCCAGCAGGCGTCCGCCCGCGCTGCCGCTCCTCGGCCTCGGGCCGGGATGCCCGGCCACGGCTCACCGAGGATCGGCACCGGGCGCGCCTCCTGCGGCGCCTTCTTCGGGTACCAGCCGGAGACCGCCGGGGTGAACAGCCAGGTGGCGAAGCCGTTGCGGCGCCAGTGGGCCGCGTGCTCGGACGTGGTGCCGCCTCGTACGAACCCGAGCTCCGCGATGGCGAGTTCGACGCGGACTCGGGTGTCCTCCCGTACGCGGTCCGGGTGGTTGAGGACGTTCGAGACCGTACCCGTGGAGACTCCGGCACGGCGGGCGACGTCGGCGAGCTTCGCGCCCTGGTGGCCGCCGGTGCGGGCCGTGCCCTGGCCGCGGAAGACGTACGTCCTGCCGTGACAGGGGCAGGGCGTCGGCTTCGTACGGGCGATGTGGTTGGCGACCAGGGCGGACAGCCAGTCCATCGAGTCGATGGTGCGGTAGCTGTCGTCCTTGGGCGGGCAGCGGACCAGTTCGCCGGTGTCCAGTTCGTACAGCTGCCACTCGACCCGGAAGGCGTCACGGCGTACGAACTCCGTTTCCAGGCCGACGATTTCGCCCCAGCGCTTGCCGGTGTAGCCCTTGAGGACCGTGGCGACGAACTCGTCGTCCCGGCCGGAGAGCAGAGCCGCCCGCTCGGCGGTGAGCAGGATGCCGAGGGCGTCGGTGACGACCTTCTCGGGGCCGCGGTCGCGTGAGCGGCCTGCGCGCTTGCCGCGACCGCGACGGCGTGCAGCCGGGTTGGACGTGAGCAGGCCCTCGTCGATCGCGTCCTCGAAGATCAGGTGGAGCGTGGAGCGCCAGGTCTTGACGCTGGACGCCGCGTAGACGGCTCGCTCCTTCTTCTCCCACAGCTCGACGTCCGGGCGCAGGATGCCTGCGAGCGCCTTGTTCTCGAAGTCGGGGAGCAGGTGCTCCTCGATGTGGCGCTTGTAGTTCTGCATCGTCGAGGCGGCCAGGTCCTGGGCGGCGTACCAGCGGCTCGCGTACTCGCCGAAGGTCTCCTGGCCGAGTGCCGGGTCGCGCCAGTCGCCACGCCGGTACTTGTTCTCCGCCTCACTCGCGGCGCGCTGGGCCTCGCCCTTGGTGGCGAACTTCAGCGGCTTACCGTCTTCGCCGACGACCGTGAGGTGCTTGCCGGGCGCGATCTTGTAGCGGCCGCGCCAGTAGTTTCCGCGCTTCTCGCCGAAACCCACGTATCCCTCCCCTGCTTCGTCGTCGTGCTAGGCCGCGGTCCCGAACTGGCTCTGGCGCGCTCGGCGTGGTGGCCGGGCGCGGAGGCGGGTCGTGGGAGCATCGGGCGGCGAAGGAGGCTGCGAGGCAGGGGCCTTGGCTGCAGGAGCCGCTTTCGCTGCCCGTTGCTGCGGGAGGGCAGGGCGGGCCTCGTTCATGCGGATGATCTCCGCGAGGTGCTCGCTGGTGAAGCGGTACGCGCGGCCGACGCGGGTGAACGGGATGAGCCGGCGGCGGGCACGGTCCTTGACCCACCAGGCGGAGCAACCGAGGACGGCGGCGACTTCCTCGGGGACATAGAGGCGCGGCAGGGCGACCTCGGCGTCCGTGGTCGGAACGGAGGCAGGGGGTATTGCGGGTTGGCGCAAGGAGGGAGTCCTCTGCAGGTCTTGGCGGGCATGGGGCGCGGCAACGCCGACCCGCCGGTCGATCGCTAGGGATGTGGATGAGCTGCCCGGCCTGGGGGGTTTGCGGGCCCAGGGCGGGAGGGGGTGCCGGAGGCTATGCCCCGTTGGTGGAGTGGCCGTCGCTGTCACCAGGCGGAGGGCCGTGCATCTTCAGCATGGTCTTGTTGGCCTCCTCCGCGATGGCGCTCTGGACCATGAGGTCGGCTTCTTCGCGGATGTCGGGGTGCTCGGCGAGGTAGGCGTCAAACGCTTCGCGCGCCTGTGTGAAGGCCATGTTGGCTCTCTGGGTCGCGCGGAACGCGTCCACGACCTCGTCGATGAGTTCCATGGCGCGGGCCTTGGCCGCCAACTGCGGTGGCCCGACGAGATTGCGCAGGTCGATGCCGAGGACCTCGGCGAAGCCGATGGCGTCGTCGAGGTTGATGCGGCGCTTCCCGTTTTCGATCCGCCAGACTGCGGACGGGTTCATGTCGAAGCCGGCCTCGTTGAGCCGGTCGGACAGCGCGTTGGTGCTCCAGCCGCGCGCCTCGCGCTCCACCCTGATGCGGGTCGCGACGTTCGCCTCGCCGCTGAGCAGGACGCCCTCCGACGGTTCTTCCTCCGCCACCGGCGCCTCCTTCCGTTCGTAGCGACGCACTGCGGTTTGCAGCACAGCCTAAACAGTAGCATCACTACTGCGAGATGCAAAACACTACTGCGATCTGCAATTCATGTGGCATAGTGGTGGCATCCCACCCCACCGACATCAGGAGTCCGCACGCCCGCACATCGCATGAAAGAAGCCCCCGGCAATGCCGGGGGCTCAAGCGCAAACCTCTCAACCGCCATCCCTAGCGATCAACCTGCGGAGACCGGGATTGCCGTCCCATATGGCCCGCAAGCAGAGGAGCTGATGCCCAGTATGACCGATGCCCAGCCGAATACGCCATCCCTTCCCGACGGCTCCGGCACGTCGTGGCCCCCAGTCACCGTGCCCGGCCAGCCGTCCGGCTCCGCTGCGCCTTCGGCAGAAGAGGACCGCGACGACGGTGCCTCGTCACCACCGCTGGCCGAGGGGGCGCAGATCCTGGACGCCCTTCGGGCGCAGATCAAGCGCTACGTGGCCATGCCGAGCGAGGAGGCCGTCACGGCGGTGGCCTTGTGGGTCGCGGCGACGCATCTGCAGCGCGCGTGGCAGCACGCGCCGCGCCTGGCAATCGTCGCGCCGGAGAAGCGGTGCGGTAAGTCCAGGCTGCTGGACGTGGTCACCGAGACGGTGCACAACCGTCTGATCACGGTCAACGCCACCGCAGCGGCGATCTTCCGGTCGATCGACGGGGACGACCCGCCGACGCTCTTGGTCGACGAGGCGGACACCATGTTCAGCAGCACCAAGGCCGCGGAGAAGAACGAGGAGGTGCGCGGCCTCATCAACGCCGGGCACCAGCGTGGCCGACCGACGCTGCGGGTGTCCGGGCCGGAGCATCAGGTGCAGGAGTTCCCCACCTTTGCCATGGCCGCGCTCGCGGGGATCGGTGACCTGCCTGACACGATCATGGACCGTGCGGTGGTCATCCGGATGCGCCGTCGCGCGGCGGGCGAGAAGGTGGCGTCCTTCCGCACCGGCCGGGACACCCCCGCCCTGAACGCGATCCGCGACCGCCTCCGCACCTGGCTCCAGCCGCTGTACGCGCAGGCCATGGAGATGGAGCCGCCCATGCCGGTCGAAGACCGTGCGGCGGACACCTGGGAACCGCTGGTCATTATCGCCGACCTCGCCGGAGGCGACTGGCCCGCGCTGGCCCGTACCGCCTGCCGCACTATGACCGCCTACGAGGCCGGCCAGGACGAGGAAGGCGGTCTGCGCACCCGCCTCCTGACCGGCATCCGCTGCGCCTTCGCCGCCGTGGGCGACCCAGCCGTGCTGAGCACGAAGCACCTGCTGGAGTCCCTCAACGCGGACAGGGAAGCACCGTGGGCGGAGTACGGCGCCAACGGGCTGACCCCGCGCGGACTGCAGCTGCTGCTCAAGCCGTACGGGATTGGCTCGGCCAACCGCCGCTTCCCCGACGGCACCCAGGCCAAGGGCTTCGCGCGCAACCAATTCCTCGACACCTGGGCGCGCTATTGCCCCGAGCCGAAGGCAGCGGACGAGCCGGTGCCAGGCACCGCAGCCTGACTCGACGCCACTCGTATCACTCGTCCCCGCGCAGGTCAGCGCGGGGACGAGTGGACAGCCCGCAACGAGTCATCTCGACATCACCACGCCACTCGTACCTGTGCTGACCAGGCACGCGACGAGTGGTACGAGTCCCAGCACCTCGCGGCCGCAGCGCCATGCTCGCGCCCTGGCCGCTCGTAGGTGCCCCCATACACCGGAGGTCTCCCCTGCCCCCGCACGAACCCACCGCAGCCGAACCCACCACACCCGGGTCCGCCGCACCCAAGACCGGCGCCATCCGCTTCGGCATCGCCCTGCTCGGCACCATCGGCTTCGTCCTGTCCTACGACGCTCTGCGGCAGATGGCCGTCGCCGCCCACATCCGCCCGCTCTTCACCATCGGCTTCCCCCTCGTCATCGACGGGTTCATCGCCATCGGCATTGGCACCCTGCTCCTGGTGCGTACCGCGTCGACGGCCGCCCGCCTGTACGTGTGGATCCTCGTCATCCTGGCCACCGCGCTCAGCATCTGGGCGAATGCGCTCCACGCCGTACGCCTCAACCAGCAGGCCCACAACGGCGGTCTGCAGCTCGGTGACTGGACCGTGGCCGTGCTCTCCGCGCTCCCGCCGCTCGCCCTGGCCGGCGCGGTGCACTTCTACCAGATCATCCAGCGTGACCTCGCACTGGCTGCCAACCGGGAAGACACCGACCCAGTAGTCAACGGCGCCACCTCGGACGTCCAGCTGTCCGCGCACCTCAAGGTGGCGGGCGCTCTGGCAGACGTGGCGGAGGACGCTACTGATGTGGCGGGTTCGTCCGCCTCTTCCCCTTCGACCGGCGCGGAGGGCGACATCGTCGATCCCGAGCTGCTCTCCCTCGCCCGGCGTGCGCCTCGTGGGCGCGGAGGCAAAGCCTCCCGCCGCCACATCGAGGACGCGGTCCGAAGCACCGGCCGCACGATCGGCAAGGACGAGGCGGAACGCGTCAAGGACTCGCTCCAGGCCGAACTCGACGAAGCCGCAGCAGCCGAACCGCGCGAGACCGCGCCAGCGGTGATCGCTTCCTGACTACCGGCCACTGCCAACCGCGTCCCGCTTCTCTCGTCCCCGCGCACGTCAGCGCGGGGACGAGTCTCCCTCCGGCGACGAGTCGACCCGACATCACCGCACGCCCCGATATCCACACCCCACCGAGTAGGTCACCCATGCCCGCACCACAGCACGAACTGCCCACCCCACACGAGGAGATGACCACGACTACAGCAGCCACCACAACGCCAGCAAGGTATCCCGCTGGACCGTCCACAGGCCGGTCCCTCGGGGAAGCCTCCGCCCCGGGGGTAGCGCAGGCACTCGGGCACCAGGGGGTGCCCGAGGAGGAACTACCGGCACACGCCGATCCCGCCGCTGCTGCCGACGCTCCGCTGCCGCGTGCTGCAGACGTCGCCGCCCTGCACCGTGTCGCCCAGCGTCGCAAGCCCGACCCGGGCGGCCGGCGCAAGAAGCGCGTCGATGTCCGCTACAGCGTTGAGGAGAGGGACGCCATCCTCGCCAAGGCCACGTCACTGAACCTCAGCGGCGCCCACTACGTCGCTGCCGTAACCCAGGCCCACGTTGAAGGTGAACTCACCGTGCCCGGCCAGCGCACTCAGCTGGACGACTACATCGACGAGCTCAACGCCCTGCGCAGCGAGGTGGCAGCCATCGGCCGCAATGTCAACCAGATCGCCAAGAAGCTCAACTCCGGCAGCCATCCACACCCTGGGGACAGCGCCCTCCTCGCCCAGACCGACCGCACCCTGGACGCGGTCGGTGAGGCTGTGCGCCACATCGCGGCAGCCGCGAACCAGGCCGTCAGCCACAAGGCGGCCGGATGATCGCGAAGATCACGGGCGGCAAGGAGACCGCCAACTTGATCCGCTACCTGTACGACACGAAGAAGAAGGGCCACACCGACCCGCACCTGGTCGCCTCATGGGACGGCTTCGTTCCCGACCCCGGCCGCGCCGACGACGTCGACGCCACCAAGAGGCGCCTCGTCGCCGACCTCGACCTGCACGTCAAGCAGGCCGAGCGCCTCGGCCGCGCCCCCGAGAAGCATGTGTGGCACTGCTCAGTCCGTGCCGCCAAGACCGACCGTCACCTCAGCGACGAGGAGTGGGGCGACATCGGCCGCCGCGTCGTGGCCGCCACCGGCATCGCGCCGGACGGTGATCCGGACGGATGTCGCTGGGTCGCCGTACGGCACGCACCCGACCATATCCACATCGCCGCCACCAAAGTCCGCTCCGACCTGCGTACCGCCCGCCACTGGAACGACTACCTCACCGCCGACCGCGAACTCGCCGCCATCGAGAAGGAGTACGACCTCTTCCAAGTCATACGCGGGGACCGCACCGCCGCGAAGCGGCCCACCCGCGCCGAGCAGGAGAAGGCCAGGCGCGCCGGCCAGGCCCGCACCGCCCGCGAACACCTGCGCGCCACGATCCGTACCGCCGTGGCCGCCGCCACCAGCACCGAAGAGTTCATCCGTCTCCTGGAGCACACCGACGGCATCCTCGTGGACGTCAAGCACTTCCCCTCCGGAGACGTACGCGGCTACACCGTCGCCCTCGAAGGCGACGTCAACGCCGTACAGGAACCGATCTGGTACTCCGGTTCCGAACTCTCCCCCGACCTTTCCCTGCCCAAGATCCGCAAGCGCCTCGACGCCACCGACCCGCAACGATGCCCGCGCAAGACCAACCCGTGGCATCAGGCGACGGCCGCCGCAGAACGCATCCCCCACCACCTCGAACACGGCGACGACGTAGCCGCTCAAGCCCATCTGGCCGCCTTCGGTGAAGCCCTCGACGCCCTACCCCTTCGCGCGCCCCAGGCAATTCAGCCCCAACTCTGTCAGGCAGCTGAGGCGTTCGAGCGCGCCACTCGCTCCCGTATCCAGGCTGAGCACCAGCACGCCCGCGCCCTGCGCGGCGCCGTGCGGGCCATGGTCCGCGAGCCCACCCCCAAGGACGGCGCCCTGCTGGCGATGTTCCTCGACGCCGCGATCCTCGCCATCATCGCCGCCGCCCGCTGGCACCAGCTCCACCACCACGACCAACAGGTGGCCGCAGCCCACCAGGCCCTGGTCCACCTCCGGGCCGCCTACGAACAAACTGCCGTCGCGCCACTGACCGTGCTCGCCCAGCGCAGGCCACCCACTCAGGTAGTGGAGCGGCACATGCTCCTCATCCGGCAGACAATGCCCGATCACGCGGAACAGGTGTTGGAGGATCCGGCCTTCGACGCGCTCGCTGCCGTGCTCGCGGACGCAGAGAAAGCCGGGCACGACCCGAAGCAGCTCCTGCAACAGGCCGCCGACCAGCGTGCGCTCGATGATGCCCGCCGACCCGCGCGGGTGCTGACGTGGCGCGTCGAACGCCTCAGTACGAGGTCGGCGCCCAGCGCCCACGCACGTGCGGCACAGGCGCAGAGTGCGGCACGGCGGTCGAGCACGCCGGCGCAAACACCACCGGCTGCTCCGGCCGCTCAACCTCAGTCGCCCCAGGCTCGGCGACGGTGACACACCCACCGCGAGCCGCACGTGGAGTCGGCGCCATGCGGCTTCGACTCCACGTGCGGCGCCGGGTGCGTCCGCCGCCTGCCCGCCGCTCGCAGCGGCACGGCCTCGTACGGGCGTGCTGCTGACGGCCTCCGGACCAAGACCCTGGCGGCCTTACCGCCCCCGGGCCTCGGTGAGCGCCGCCACCAGTACGTCCAGGTCGCCGGTGTAGACGATCACGTCTTCGTCGTCGGCCGGGGGATCGAAGCGGGCGAAGAAGTCGTCCAGGGCTTCCGGGGTGACGGTCAGCGCGTTGGCGTCCTCGCGTACGTTGCGCTCGGTCAGGCGCCGCAGCAGTTCGTCGCGGTCGGCGGGGAGGTAGACGACAACGGGCAGGCCGCCTGCTTCGCGGGCGGCCTGCCGCCAGGCGTCGCGCTCGGCGCGGCGCCACAGCCCGTGGTCCAGGGCGACGTCGTTGCCGGCCTCGATCTCCTTGACGAACCGGCCCCGGGTCGCTTCGACCACGGGCCGTTCGCGCTCGAAGTAGGTGTGTTCGGGGTAGTCCACGCCGTACCGGCCGTGGAGACGGTGGACCTCCTCGTCCACGGACAGCCGGAGGTAGCCGCGGTCGGCCAGGGCCTGGGCGACGGTGGTCTTCCCGGAGCCTGTGAGACCGGCCAGGAGTACGGCGAGGGGCACGTGGTCATCCTTCCGCGACATGCTGTCCGCGCGTGAGTGCGTCGTGTGTCAATCCTGGCCGCTGTGGGCGTGCGGACGCCAGGTGGTGAAGACGTTGCGGGCCTCGGAGGGCCAGCTGAAGGGCATCCGATCCAGGCTCACCTGCCGGAAGGCGAACCGCGGGTCGCTGGTGTTGATCACGCCGCCGTGCTGTCCGACGTGGGCCAGCAGGCGTCCGGCCTCGTCGCGGACGGCCGGGGTGTGTTCCTGCCAGGTGCCGTGGGCGAAGTGCTGGACCCGTCGGCGCAGGTCGTCCAGGACGCCCGAGCGCCACTTGAAATGGTGAACCGCGCAGATGCGGTCCGCGTCCGGCCGCTGGCCCGGAGCACGGTGGTTGCCGGAGGAGACGGTGACGTCGTGGCGGGCGAGGACGATCTTCCTCGGGTCGCCGTGCAGGAGCCGGTGGGTGAGGTGTCCGCCGAGGGGATAGGCGAGTTCGAGTCCGCCTTCGGGCCGCCAGCCGGTCAGGCGTCCGCTGGCAGCGACGCGGTCGAGCATCAGACCGCCCACCACAGAGCTTCCGGACTTCTCGGCCTGGGCGATCACCTCGTTCAGCGGGGCGGGGTACTGCTGGAACTCGTCGGCGTCGGCAAGCAGATGCCAGCCGGGACCGGCCCGGTGCCGCAGGGCGTCGCGGAGCTGGGTGTTGGTGTGCTCGTGCCAGGGGCCGGTGCTGGTGCCGGTGGGGATGATGCCCAGCTCCCGGCACGCGGCCTGGAGCTCGTGTCGTTGTGCGTCGGGGACGTGGTCGGGGAAGTGGAAGGCGATCAGGAACCGCTCGACGCCCAGCCACCGGTAGTGGCGGGCCCAGGCGGCCAGCAGCGGCGGCTCGACGGGGCCGATGACGGCGATCAGCGCGGGAGGCGTGCTCGGCATTCAGGACTCCTTCGTGCGCAAGGGGGCGAAGGCGCGGGTGAGGAAGTCGGCCTGCTCGGCTGCGGACCGCATCCCGAGCAGAACCGGGGCCTCCGGTCCGGGCAGCGGGGGCGGCTGACGGATGACGGTGTGCAGGGCATCTGCGAGGGCGTCCGGGTCGCGTGCGGGGAACATCAGGGCCCAGGGCTGGCCGTGCAGGCGGGTGGTGAGGGCGTCGTCGTGCTCGGAGACGATCAGGGGGACGCCGAGCCGGGCGGCGTCCATGACGAGCCCGGATTCCTTGCCAGTCCCGGGGTGGCGGGTGACCAGGGCGGCGTCCGCGGCGGCGTACACCAGCCGCAGCACGGAGTCGCTGACCGGGCCGGGCACGGTGTGCACCCGCAGGCCGGGCAGGGACTGCCATCGCTCGAGGACGGCCTCGTCGAGCGGGGAGCCGGTGACCACTAGGTGCAGGGGCTCCTTGAGCCGGTCCAGGGCGGCTTCGAGGACAGGGATGTCCTTGTAGGGCCACCACCCACCGACCAGGCAGACCACCGCCTCGGCGGCGGGGATGTCGAATGCGGCTCGGCCCCCGTCACGTTCGGCGTCGCTCAGGCGGTGGCCGTCGTCGACTGCGAAGGCGCCCACCACCGCGGGCAGGTCGGCGAAGGCTGTGGCGAACTGATCGCCGACGGCCTGCGTCGGGTACACGGCAACCACCCGTTGCTCGCCCCGGCGGGCGAGCCGGCCCAGCATCCGCACGACGGCGTCCTCGGCCGTGACCGCCTCGTGGACGAACCGCAGGTGCGGCTGCCCGCCGAGGAGGGCGGCGGCCCCGTGCAGGGCCTCGCTCGCGGTCAGGATCACCACCGCGTCGGCGCCGGACTCCAACCGGCGGCCGGACCGCAGCGCGGACGCCTCGGACAGGCAGCGGGCGATCAGGGTGATCTGGTGCGGCACCCTCCGCAGGCGGCGGGGCCAGCGCCGCGAGCGGAACACACGCTGACCGGCCGAGGAGAGCCCGGCCGCCAGGCGGGAGACGGCCAACAGCACGGTCGCCGCCGGCCCGGCCGGTGCGGTCACCAGCCGGGCACCCGCCTCGCGCAGGGCACGTACCGCCTCGGAGGCGATCCCGTGCGGGGCGATGACGAGGCTGCCGGGCCGGGCCTGGGCGAGGGCCGCCAGCGTGCGCTGATGGTGCCCGCCCAGGCGGTTCGCGTACGGCTCGATGAGTACGAGCGGACCGGTCATCCGGACACCGCCTGGTCTCCGTGGGCGGCGGTGAACCTCTCCCGCAGCCAGGTGGGGTCGTTGAGGTGGTCGAACTGCTGCGGGTCACGCGCGGCCTGCCGGGCGAAGGCGACGCCCTCGGTCGCCCCAGCGGCGGCATAGGCGGCGAACTCGCCGCTGCGGCTGAGCATCCAGGCATCGACGCGCTGATGGGCGTCGTCGTCGGCCATGCCGTACTCGCTGCCGCGGGACAGCATCGCGCACTCGCGGAAACCGGCCTTCCAGGCGTGGAAGGGGCTCTGGTTGAACCGCGTGATCCCGGCGGTGTGCTGGGCGAATTCGATCCTTCCGGGCAGGGCGGCGAGCACGTCCACGGCGTCGCCCATCTCCCGCAGAGCGCTGCGGCGGATCAGCTTCAGGCCGCCGTAGCCGTAGGTCAGGCCGTTGACCGGGTTGACCGCCCGCCACACCCGCATGGAGACGCCCTCGTCCAGCGGCTCGACAGTGGCCACATCGAAGTCGGTGTCGATGGCGAAGTCGCCGTCGGCGAGGAAGAACTGCTCGCGCTCGACGACCTCGGCGCACAGCCGGTAGGCCCGGCGCATCCCGTGGACCCCGTGCAGGCGCTTTACGGTGCCGCCGAGAGTGCGCTGGAGGCGGGAGTGCAGGGAGTTGGCCATCGGCTCGTCGTAGGAGAGGAAGACAGCGTCGAAGCCGGTCACGAGATGGCCTCCAGGTAGCGGGCGGCGACCAGGGCGGGGGTGAAGTCGGCGGTGGAGGCGTGGGCCCGCTTGGCGTGGACGGCGTGGAACTCGTCGTCCGTGGCGAGGCGTTCGGCCAAGGCGACGGCCTCGTCCGGGGTGGTGAAGCACAGCTCGGGGTCGATGTGTTCGGCGAGCCAGCCCAGGCGAGGCGAGATGACCGGCAGGCCCATGCCCTGGCAGTCGATGACGCTCATCGACCACGGGCAGCCGGGCCTGAACGGGGCGATGCCGAAGCGGGCGCCGGCCAGCAAGTTCTTGTAGCGGACGCGGTCGCCACGGTCGGAGACGACCTGCACATGCGGCAATGCGGCGAGCTTCTCGCGCATCTTCTCGGGGCTGTCGTCCAGGCCCTTGCGCTCGGCCCGGCGCTGGCCGAACAGGTCCATCACCCGCAGCCGCACCGCACCGGAGTCGCTGAGTCGGCGGGCCACGTCCACGAACTGCTCGGTGCCGTAGTGCGCGTACAGCCGGTGGTTGTAGACACCGATCGCCGTACCGGTCGTGGGCTGGGCCGTGGCCGGGTCGCGGACCAGGCGCTCGTCACGCGGTGCGGGCACCACTCGCAGCCGGTTGCCGAGGTCCAGCGTCATCCGGGCAGCGGCGGCCGACACCCAGGAGGCGGCCGTGGAGGAGTGGACCATCACCCGGTCGCACGCGGCCAGGCCCGCGGCGAACGCCAGCAGCACCGGCCGCCCCAGCCCCGCGTCGTCCAACGACGGGTCGGGCAGCATCTGCCCGCCGCCCGCGAACGAAAACGGCAGGTAGTGGCAGTACCCGGCCAGCAGCGCATCCGACCCGGCCTCCAGCAGAGCCGTACGAACGGCCGGGGCCTCCTCGATCTGGTTGGCCACCACCACGTCCGGCTTCTCCGCCCCGATTAGGGCCACCAACTCGTCGATGTCCGCCGAGAACCGGGCCCGGTACTTCGTCCCGGGCACCTTGGTCTGGTGGAAGCCGCAGCGGGCATCCCCGGCCGCAGCCGGGGCAGCGACGGTTACATCCGCCCCGGCGTCGGCCAGGGACGGGGCCAGCAGATCCGCGAAGATCCACCCCGAATCCGCCGACAACCGGTCGGGGTTGGAGATGTTGAGCAGGTACAGCACGCGCATGGTTGCGTCGCCTCCCTCGTTCGCCCGGGGGTCGATCCGGGCCGTTGAGGGAAGGAAACCGGCGACGTGAGCCGTGACGGGATGATGAACTTGGATCACTCACGGTTCATTCATGCTCACCAAGTGACGCGGAGCGGGGCTTCGATGGACGCGCACAGCGAGGAGATCACCGTCGAGCAGGCGGCCGAGGACTTCGCGGCTGAGGTAGCCAGATGGCGGGAAGTACGCGGCATGTCCAAGCGGGCATTAGCGCTGGCCATGGGCTTCGACCCGTCCTACGTCAGCCACGTCGAGTCCGGCCGCCACAAGCCCACCGAGGAGTTCGCCCGGCTCGCCGACGAGCACCTCAACGCCGGGAAAGCGATCTGGCGGCGCTGGTGCGATTACGAGCAGGCCCGCACCAGGACCCGTCGCCAACCTGCGGCCCCACCGGCCCAGCGCAGGCACGAGCAGCCGTATGCCACCGGGTCCGCCCTCGTCGTCGAACACGACGCCGCCCGCCTCCAGTACGACGGCCACTCCTACCGGCTCACCATGCGACGGTTGCTGCGGAACACCGGCGACGAACCGGTGACCCGCTACCTGATCCGCATCTCCGTCGACCGCTACCCCGGCGACCCCGAGCAGTCCAACGCCCACTACCGAGTCCACCCGCTGACCTGGGACGAACTCGACCTCACCGCCACCTGCCGCGGCGAGACGATGCGCTGGCAGGCCAAGCACGACCGCGACGCCTTCAAGGAAGTCTGGCTGCTGTTCGACAACGAACACGGCCGCTTCCCGCTCTACCCCGGCGAGTCCGTATGGATCGAGTACGCCTACACCGTCGGCGACGACAAATGGGGCAACTGGTTCCAGCGAGCCGTCCGCCTGCCCACCGAACAACTCGAAGTCCAGCTTGCCTTCCCCGCCGCCCTCGACCCCGTCGTGTGGGGCACCGAGACCTCCATGACAGCCGAAGCCTCCCCGCTGCGGACCCCGCCCGTCCGCAGCGACGACGGTGAACTGAGGCAATTCACCTGGATCACGACCACGCCCGCCCTCCACGCTCGGTACCGTCTTGAGTGGAGGTTCCGGGCACGACCCGAACACGACACGGCACGAGGGGACTTCAGGTGATTGATGTGCGGCCCAGCCAGCAGATGCGAGACCTCGGCGTTGTTCAACACGGCGCCGGCATCCTCGCCGAACCGGCCCGCACCTTCACCCTGCCCGCCGAGCGCAACGAGGCCGAGCGCATCACCGACGAGCTGTTCGCCGCGATGGAACGGATCGGCCAGGTCCACCCCTTCGCCAAAGGCATGGGCATCGCCGCCCCACAGATCGGCATCGGCCGCACCGCCGCCGTCGTCCAGCCGCCCGGCGACGCACCCGCCATCATCCTGCTCAACCCGAAGATCACCGACCGCTCCGACGAGCTGGACGAGCAGTACGAGGGTTGCCTGAGCTTCTTCGACGTCCGCGGCCTCGTCCCCCGCCCTCTGAAGATCACCGTCGAGACCACGGCCCTGACCGGCGAGACCGTCACCACCGTGTACGAACGCGGCCTCGCCCGCCTCATCCACCACGAGATCGACCACCTCGACGGCCTGCTCTACACCACCCGCATGCGCACCGGCATCACCCCCATCCCCGTCGAGGAATACCGGCAGACCGGTCGGGCCTGGGCATACGAGCAGTAGCCGTCAACTGCGCGGGGAGGGCTGGGAGGCGAGCTCGGCGAACCGATCACCGAAACCGCAGTCCGATAGCTGTGCGAGGAGACCGGCCTGACAGTGAAACCGGAGTCCCCCAAGGTCGCCCACAACGGGATGATTCATGGCTGTTTACGGCGGGCGCTGCCCTGGTTCGCGGGCCGGTTCTGGTGCCAGTATCAGCAGCTTGTCCGGGCCGGGTGGGAGCGCGCCGATCACCTGCACCGCGAGGAGCCCCTGCTGCACCACCCAAGTCCCACCGTTGACGTGCGCCCTCGGCACCGGGCGTCGTGGGAGCCGTTTGGGAGCCAACCTGCTCCCCGAGCCCTTCCGACACCGCGCAAGCCTCATTGAGACCACGCCTCTGACCTGCGCAAACACCATCCATGCAGGCGAGATCACCAACCGAACCTCATTCGGGACGAAGAGGTCGTGGGTTCAAATCCCGCCACCCCGACAGCTGAAACACCAGGTCAAGGGCCTGATCCTCTCTGAGGGTCAGGCCCTTACTGCGTCTCCGGTGATCGTTTGGGAGAAATCTGGGAGAAGATCTTGGCGGAGCGTCTCCCACTGCGGTGCTGACGCGGGACGCTGAGACCGACACAGACCGGACCTCAGCCCTGCGCAACAGCGAATCGTCTCGCCACAGCCAGCAGCGGACCGTTGTAGCGAAGGTGCCTACAGGCCGGGAAAAACTCCCAGGAAGTCGCGCACACGACGCCACCCGACAGCCGTAACGGCTGCGGCGAGCGCACCCCCGGCGAGAAACCAGCCCGTGAGATCGTCACGGACGCCGAGCACAGGCAAGAGGGGGTCCAGGACAAGGACCGACCCAAGAGCTGCAACGACGCCACGCACGATGGCGAACGATTCCCGGAGCGCATGTCTCCGCAGGGAGACCGGGGTGACACCTTCCAGAGCCTCAGCAGGGAGGAGAGCACCGACGAATCCGGCTGCGTGTTGTTCACCGATCGTCGCGAGCATCTTGGCCAGGTCGTCCAGAGACTGGTCGGGCTCGACATCGAGCCTGACGAGTTCGCGGTGCAGGGCCCCAATGACAGCGGACGCGTGGTGACGGGCAGCGCCCCTTCGCGGTGAACGCCGGGTCATGCCACCGCGCCAGATGTGGGAACGCCAGACGCTCCACTCGATGGCTCGACACAGGCTGTCCACATGCCTGAGCCGATCCGGACGGTCGATACCTGTGGCGGCCTTCGCCTGCGCGCATCGCACGAGTGCCGCGCAAGTGCGCTGTGTAAGCCAGTACTTGCGGAGAACTCCCTTACGCAGGGTGCGCCACATGACCCACGCAGGAATTCCGAGCATCGCCAGGTTAGCCACCACTGCGAAGACAGGATCACGGCCCGCAGCCGAGCTGTCGGGCACCTTGCCCCACTGGTCGAAGAGGAACGCTGCCGCCTGCTCCAGGCTTTCGAAGCCGTAGTGATGTGCGAACTTCCAGGCCACCAGTGCAAGGAACGGCACGGCGATGATGACGATCACCATGCCCGCGACAGGGGCTCCGATACCCCGAGTAAGCAAGTACCCCCAGGTGATACTCAGCGACCGCTGCGCCTGCACTGTGCGAGGGAGATCCTCTTTGCAGATACCCAACCGGTCCAAAGCCGCCCAGAGATTTCGGGTCTCCTTCTGAAACCTTCGCTCGTTGACGTTCGCCCGCCAGTCGCGGAGACCCCGCCTGCTCGGACGGACTGCACGACGGGCGCGTAGACGGATCCGTACCCATGCTCGACTCCGAATGTCGCGCGGCGCTGGCAGGCAGGCTCGACCGCTCGGTTGCACTGTGGTCATGGGCGTGATGATGCAGTACGTGACTGACAACATCCCGCCGCATGAGAGAGTCGTAGTTGTTGTCTAGGGCCAAACCCTCCCGCTCTAGCCCACGTCTGCGGGAAGCCTCTTGCGGCTCCGCAGCAGTGGCAACAGAGCAGGGCACTCCCGGATAAACGCATGACTCATGGGGTGCAGGCGGTCGAACCCGAACGCTTGCACCTGGCTCGCAGCTACAGACGCCTTGTCAGCGAACGGACATTCTCCATCAGAGCGTGCAACAGGTACGGCGGCTCCGTCGCAGTCGTCCGGGTTGTCTCTAAATATGTCGCTGCGTTCTTTCCATCAATGCCTTCGCCAGCTCGGACGAGGTCCTGCCTACGCTCGTCCCATGCTGGCCAGTGCTGGGCAAGGTAGGTCTCCAAGGTGTCCTCGAAGACCGTGTACCGACCAGTCGAGTCGTTAGTAGGTCGGGGGCTCGGTGAAGCACCCAGGTACTGGAGGAGGTTCGCGTTCTTGGTCTGATTCGTCCGCGCCTGTCGCTCGAACTCCTGCTCCTTCTCCTGCCGCTGCGGCGGGACAAGGTGGCGTACCGACTCTCGCTTACGCTCTTCCATCTCGGCGTCCCCATCAAATGCGACGTAACAGGGCACGCCCAGGGCGCTGAAAAGCGCGTCGGAGATCATCAAGTTTTCCTTGCCGTGGACCTCAATGACGCTGATCCCTTCCGCGCCCTTCGACCAACACCACGGCATGCGCGAAGAAGCCGTCTGCCAGCGCCCCGCTTAGCGTTCCCTCTGTCCGACTCCTGATCACCTTCTGGCTCACCATCCCGTCGAGGGCCGTGCAAAGATCCTCTTCTACCGCTTGCCACACCTCGGTGACGGGATGTCCATCACCGGCAGCACGGCAAAAACGACGGATCTGGTGGTACCCCTTCGGATCGATGAAGACGGGGTTATGCGTGGGGTACATCACCTGTGTACGCCCCTGCGGAGAGGCGCTGACCAGCTCGCGCAGCACTTTCGCGAATGTCCGTGCCTGAGGCGGGTGCTGGAACAGCTCCGGCTCCTCGACAGCCAGACACAGCGTCCGCATGCCGTCAGCCGGCCGCCGGCGGTCTGCCAGATACGTCAACGCAGCGATGATCAAGGCCCGCTGAAACCCGTGCCCCTGCCGGTGCACCGAAGTTCGAGCAGCGCCGTCGCGAATACTCACCCGGAATGCAGTGCGAGCGAGTCTTGGCGCCTGCACGGTGGGGGTTACAACAACCTCGCGTCCAGTGGTGAACTTGCCAACCTCCGCGGAGAGCGCAGCCGCCACCTCATCCAGCACAGGGCCGTAGACCCTTGCATGTACGTCCTGCCGCGCCAGATGGGCGTTCTCCTCGATCTCGCCGAGTTGCTCGTTCGCCTGCGAACGATCTACACGACTGACGAGCAGTGCGCTCAGGAACGGCGCGACGCGAACAGAACACTCGATAGCTCTGCCCAAGCGAGGCCACTTTGGGGCTTCATCGGGTGCACAGTGCCGTCTTGCCCCTCCCCCCGGAGCGAAGCGGCGACCCTCGACGCGTCCCTCGCTGGGCGGCAGGAGTGCTCGCGTTGGTTGTTCGGTGTCCAGCGTGTCGGGGAGCCGAGACAGTAGGCTGCACTCAGCGGGATCGGGCCCGCTCATGTGGTGTCCGGGAGGTGCGTCATGACTGCCGAGATGGCAGCCCCTGCGTGGATGCACGAGCAGATCACGGCGGAGCAGTACGACTCCTGGTCCGATGAGCAGTGTGCGGGGATCGAGATCGTGGACGGGATGGTCGTTGTGAGTCCCAGCGCGTCCAAGCGCCACAACCGGCTCGCTCGGTTCCTGGCAAATGCCTTGGAATCCGCCGCAGGGCCTGATTGGAACGCCGATACCGACTTCGATGTCCGTCTGCAGGATGTTCCGCTCACGAATCGGCGTCCGGATGTCGTTGTGTATCGCGCGGACACGATCGACATCACGCCCACCCGTCCGGAGCACGTGCTGCTGGTCGTAGAGGTTGTCTCGCCAGGATCGGAGACTACCGATCGGATTGTGAAGACGGACCAATACGCCAAGTCTGGCATTGCCTTCTACTGGCGGGTCGAGCAGGCCGTGACCGGCGTCCCGCTGCTGTACACCTACGTTCTCGACCCGGCGGCCAGGGCCTACCGGAATGGGGATGTGTTCACTGGCGTCGTCAAGGTTTCGGCACCCTTCCAGGTCGAGATCGACCTCGGCCGGATCTGACCTCTCCCCAAGCGACTGCGGTTCCGGAAGTGACGCACGTCGTCGACGCCACGCCCTGTGGGAGCCATCTGGGAGCCAACCTGCTCCCCAAGTTTTCGCTGCGCCCTGCGAGTCCGATCGAGACCATGCGGGTTCAAATCCCGCCACCCCGACAGTGAAGGACCAGTTCAGGGGGCTGCTCCGCTTAGCGGGTCGAGCCCCTGATTGGTTTCGCAGGCCCGGCAGGCCGTGGCACGACGCAGTGGCGACCGCTGGTAGCCCATCGCCCGTGACCCGCCACAGTTCCTCTCCCCGCCGACGCGCAGAGATGGCCGGATGCCGTCCCTCCTGTTCAGCCTCGGCTGTCTCTTGCCAAGGCCCGCGTGCCAAAGTCGCCGGACGGACCGGGCCAGCACGTACGCGGACGCAAGGAGCAGCACATGCGCGACGGGGGAACGCTGTGGACACTTGCCGTGCCCACAGGCGGCGACACACTCCGGCAGGAGCGTCTCACCCGGGATTTGCACGCCACCCTGCACGGAACGGACGGTCTCGTCGTCGGCTTCCATGACGCCGACGAGCCCACCGGATCGGGCCATAAGGGTGCCGGCGTGGGTGAGGTAGCTCTCTGGGCCGCCGGCACCGCCGCCGTCGCCCGCCCGGCGTCTCAGGTCCTGATCACCCTTATCAAGGAGTGGTGCGCCAAGGAGCGGCACCGCAAGGTCGTGGTCACCGTCGGGGACGACTCCATAGAGATCACCGGGCGTCCGGATGTCGCACAGGAACGCATGGTCCGCGAGTTCCAGGACCGAGTCGCCGCCGACGACGGTCCCGAACCGGATGACGGCGCGGTATGACCCGCCTCCACAAGCGCCGGGCTCTCCTGATCGGCAATGAGCACTACGACGACGGCCGCTTCTCTCCGCTGGCCTCCGTACGGGCGGATGTATGGGGACTCGCCCAGGTACTGAAACACCGCAACATCGGCAACTTCGTCTCCGTCCGGACCGAATCCGATCTCACCGCCGACGACATGCGGGCGGTCATCGGCGAGTTCCTTCAGGAGCGCGACGAGGACGAACTCGCGCTCGTGTACGTCTCTGGGCACGGTGTGCGCACCGTACGCGACGGTGGCGAGTTCCACTTCGTCGCCAAGGACACCGACTACGACCGGGTGGCCTCGACCGCTGTCAGCGCCGGGTTCCTCAACGACACTCTGGAAGAGTGCGTCGCCCCGCAGAAGATCGTGATGATCGACTGCTGCCGCAGCGGTGGTTTCGCCGTGGGCCTGCGCACATCGGACCGCCGGCCCGAGAACTCCGTGTCCAAGTCGGGCGAGCAGCCCCCGCTGACCAGCAGGGGCGTGTACGTCCTGTCGTCCTCGCGGGCCGGGGAGGACTCGTATGCGGATACGGGCGATGGCGAGGACGTGAAGCCATCGGCGTTCACCGGCGAGGTCATCGAGGCGCTGCGCACGGGGAAAGTCAGCAAGGACGGCGGCAGCGCGGTAACGGTCAGTGACCTGTTCCACTACGTCAACCGGCGCATGCGTGCCCTGGACGGTGGCCGCCAGGTGCCGGTGCAGTCCACACACGGCGTCGACGACCGCATCGTCATCGCGGACAGCCCCTTCGGCCGGGCCCCCATCCTCGATCCTCTGCACTCCCGGCCCCGGGCCGCCGCCGGAGAAGCGCCACAACCGCGTGCCGCGAAATCCGCCAACGCGCAACCCGCGTGGGGCAACCTGCTGGACTACTACCGTGAATGCGTCCTGGCCGAGAGCGCCGAGACACCTTTGATGGACGTGATCCATCAGGACACGTCGTACGTGTGCCTGGGTGGCGCGGAGAGGTTCATCTCCGGCGACGTCGACGATGACGGCTGCGTCGCGCTTCCCGGGGAAGCGGCCGCGCTGGTGGGCTCAGCAGCCGAGGAGGACGCCGAGCTCTGGGCGGGCTACCCGGCCGTGGTCCTCACCGGGCCTCGCGCCGGGCGCCCCTGGCGGCAGCCGAAGTTCGCGCCGCTGCTGGTACGCCGCGTCGAGATCGTTCAGGACGGGGGCGAAGTGCGGCTCAAGCCGTACGGCCCGGTCCAGCCGCATCCTCAGCTGGCGCACGACTGGCTGGGCGAGGAGGAGGCCAACCAGCTCATCGACACGTTTCAGCCGTCCTGGCATCGAGGGCAGCACGACCGTATGGCGGTGGAGGTGCGCAACCTCCTCACGCAGGAGTTCGAGCTGCCGTGTGTGCAGGAGCTCCGTCCCGACCAGCTCGCCGACCGCATCGACGTCCGTACGCCCGGCCACGGGGCCCGCAACACTTCGGTCCTGTTCGCCGCACGCCCCCAGACAGGCTTCACGAAGGGGCTTCTCAACGACTTCGCCGGCATCGCCGAACAGGCGGACCAGATCGGAAAGACCGCCCTCGGTGCACTGGCGCCCGACGCCTCGCAGCGGGCCCGGTCCCACGCCCACACGGCCCCCGAACCGGCGCGCCTCGTGACGCCGCTGCCCTGCAACGAAGCCCAGACGGCGGTTCTCCGGTCCGCCATGACCCGCCGCCTCACGGTGGCCACGGGGCCGCCCGGTACCGGCAAGAGCCAGTTGGTCGCCAATCTCGTGGCCACGGCGATCGCGGCAGGTCAGACCGTACTGGTTGCGTCCACCAACAACGATGCCGTGGACGAAGTCTGGCGCCGCTGCGACAAGTTGGTGCCCGGCAGCGTCGTGCGGACCGGCTCGGCGCGGAAGAACGGCAAGAGCAACGCGGAGCACGAGGCCGCCGCACTGCACACGCTGCGTACCGGCCCGGAGCCGTCCACCACCGTGGCCACTGCGTCCATGGCTACCGCGCTGGCCACCGACCGCCTGGCAGAAGTACGGCAAGCTCTGGCACACCTCGCGGAGACCGAGGCGCGGCTTCGCCGGGCAGGCGAAGCCCGTGCCCACCACGCGGAACAGCTCACCACCACCATCACCGATCTCCAGGACCTGCTCGGTGACACGCACCGGCGGAGGGAACTGGAGAACAAGGCACGCCGCCTCGCCCACGCACGCTTCCTCGGCTCGTGGCGCCGGACCCGATTCCTGCGCACGACCGGTGTGCAGGGGCACGCCGGTGATCCCACCACGGGATGCCTCGCGCTCGCCGGCTTCGCCGCGTCTGAGACTGAATGGCGTGACGGGCTCGAGCAAGCGGCGGATGTCGACGACGCGGTACTCACACGGGCCCTCCGCGATGCGGAGAACGCCGTCCAGGACGCTTCACGCACGCTCCTCGCCACCACGGTCCAAGCCGCCGCCTGGGCCGGACGCCGCCGCATTCTCGACCTGTTGGCGGCTCGGGACGGCAAACGCAGCGACTGGTCGCAGATGCGGAGAGTTCTGGGACGCTCGAACGGTTCCATGGACGCGCCCGCTGTGGCCGGATGGGCTGTCACCAGTCTTTCCGCCCGGCGATTCCCGCTGGCACCAGCCCTGTTTGATCTCGTCATCGTCGACGAAGCAAGTCAGTGCGCCATCCCCCACGTCCTGCCGCTGCTGTTCCGGGCGCGGCGCGCCCTGGTCATCGGCGACCCCATGCAGCTCACGCACATCACACAGACCAGCCCGCACCGTGAGGCTCTTATCCGGCGCGGGAACGGGCTGCGGTCCGCCTGGCTGGAGAAGCACCACCTCGCCTACCGGCGCCACTCCGCCTTCCACGCGGCCGAGCAGTCCGCGGGCGGCACATTACTGCTCGACGAGCACTTCCGCTGTCATCCGCACATCGCCGGGATCTCCAACGACTTCTTCTACGACGGCGGGCTGACCGTCCTCACCGATACTCGCGGTCGGCCCGCTCTGGCAAGTCGCCCGGCTGTCATCTGGACGGACGTCACCGGACGGGCCGCCCGCCCTCCGTTCGGTGGTTCCTGGGTCAACGAGGACGAGATCCGCAAAGTGGTCGCCAGCGTCACCTACCTGTTGGACCAGCTGCCAGACGCGGCCACCGTCGGCGTCGTCACGCCCTTCGCCCCTCAGGCCGAAGCGCTGCGCAAGCGGCTGCGGCCGTATGACGACGAACGTCTGCGCATCGGGACGGTGCACACCTTCCAGGGCGGAGAACGGGATGTCATGGTGTTCTCGCTCGTTGCCGGAGAAGGCATGCATCCTCGCGCCGTCGAGTGGGTCGGTGGACAGCTGAACCTGTGGAACGTCGCCATCACCCGGGCCCGCGGCCACCTCATCGTGGTGGGGGACAAGGAGCTCTGGCGGAAGCGGGGAGGCGTGGGCGCCGCGCTGCTGGGAGCCGCGGAACGGGACAGCGTACCCACCGGCGGTGGAGACGAGGATGTGCTGCTCAAACGCCTGTACCGGGTCCTCTCCCGTGCTGAGGAAGGCACCGTCACGCTGGGCGAGACCGTTCACGGACATTCGGCGGACGCTCTGATCAGGGGCGTCGGTGTCACCACACCTAGGGCTGTACTACTCGACAGGGGAGTCGAAGAGGGCTCCGACGCGGCCCGCCACCTGCGGCTCATGCTTCACCGCCGGAACCTGCTGGGCAGTGAGGACGGAGAAATCGAAGCCGTTCGATGGCCGGCTTGGAGGCTGTACGAGACAGACGAACAGCGGGGGTGAGTCAAGAGGAGACCCGTTCTCACCGTGCCCGGACGGTCATGGATGGCGTTGCTCCGCTCGACTTGCCGTCATCGATGCCGATCTGGATTCCGCGGCGATGGCCTATTACGACGTGGGTGACGCAGGCGTCCACCAAGGGCCGGAAGACGGGCAAGGTCACGGGACCCCAGCGGGCATCGACTCGCGGATCCAGTAAGCCCCCCCGCGGGCCCGAGCAGCGGTGTCCCGACTGGGAGCCCCTCGCCGCAGAGGTTCCGGCGAACAGGGCTCCCGCGTCGTATCGGTGCCGGTCCCTCCCCTCGTGGGGACCGGCACCGATCGACGCGGACGGCGCCGACCCGTGGTGCTCCCGCGTATCGGCGCGGATCAGGGAAAATCCGGATTCGCATTCGAATGTGAATACGGTCCGGGTATGGCCGTCTGCTCAAGTCTTCGGGGCCCACACGGCGATCCCGTCGTCACTCCGGCACAAGCCGGGCTCAGAACGATCGGTGGTGTCAGCCGTCTCCGCGAGCGGTGGGCCGATGACCTGCCAGGACGCTGCGTGGTTGGTTCGCTACTGCGATGAGATCCTGCCAGTTGTGGGTCCCGCAGAGGAGGTGCCGGATCCGTCCGGACGCCTTCGCCGCAGGTCAGCCGTATAAAGTGAGTTTTCCGGTCCGGATGACCAAGTGCGGCGGAAGTAAGGGGTGGAGGCCTTGAGTTCCGACTCAGGGGCACGCACAAGCTTCGCGGAACGTCTCGCGCTGCTGTACAAGGAAGCCGGCAACCCGCCCCTCAAGCGTGTGGCCGAAGCGGTCGTCCGCCTTCAGCGGGTCGACGAGCGCGGGCGACCCGTACGCGTGTCCGCCCAGCGGATCAGTGACTGGCGGCGGGCCAAGAACGTACCGGCCCAGTTCGCCGCCCTCGCCGCGGTGCTCCACGTCCTGATCCCCGAAGCCCGGCGCGAGCGGCCCACCCCCGTGTCCCCCGGTCTCTACGACATGGCCCAGTGGCACCGCCTCTGGGAGAGCGCCGTCGCCGACCCCGTCGGCGAGCGGGCGGCAGCCGGTGACTCCGACGGCTCCCCGGAGGGTGGGGAGCGGGCGGGGAGTGGGGGCGGGGGTAGTGGGGGTGCTGTTCCTGGGGTTTGTCCTTATCGCGGGCTCGCCTCCTATCGGCCACAGGACGCCCAGTGGTTCTTCGGTCGCGAGCGGAGTACCGACGCCCTCGTCGGTCAGCTCCGTGCCGCCGAGGCGGGTGGTCTCGTCATGCTCGTGGGGGCGTCGGGGGCCGGGAAGTCCTCCCTCCTCAATGCCGGGCTCGTGCCGACCCTTCAGGGGGGTGCCTCGCTGGCCCAGGACCCGGGGAGCGCGAGCGCGTGGGTCGCCGGGCCCGTCCTTCAGCTCGTACCCGGTGCCGATCCCCTCACCGAGCTCACCCGGAACATCCCGGAGCTCGCCCGCGTCCTGCCCGCCGGGGAGGACGACCCGGGCGTGGACCACCGTGCTCGTGCGTGTGCGCAGGGCGTGCGGGAGGCCGTCACCGCGTGGGGCGAGCGTTTCGCCGCCGAGGCCGCCGAGGCCACCGGAGTCGCCGAAGTCGCCGAGGTGGAGGAGGTCGTAGGCGGCGACGGGGTCGTCCGTCGGCCCGTCATCATCGTCGATCAGTTCGAGGAGACCTTCACCCTCTGCCCCGACGAAGCCGACCGGCGGGCCTTCATCAGGGTCCTGCATGCCGCCTGCTCCCCCGGCGAGGGCCGGAGTCACGCTCCCGCCCTCGTCGTCCTTGGGATACGCGCCGACTTCTACGAGGAGTGCCTCAGGTATCCCGAGCTGGCCGACGCCCTGCAGCACCGGCACATGGTGCTCGGACCGTTGACGACGTCGGAGCTGCGCAAGGCGGTGACCGGGCCCGCCAAGGCCGTGGGGCTCGAACTCGAACCGGGGCTCGCCGAGCTGATCGTGCGGGAGGTGAGTACGGACGGGCCCCGCGGGGCGCACGACGCGGGTGTGCTGCCGCTGTTGTCGCACGCGCTGCTCGCCACCTGGCAGCGGCGGAAGACGGGGCGTCTCACGCTGGCCGGGTACCGGGCGGCGGGCGGTATCCAGGGCGCCGTCGCGGCGACCGCCGAGCGTGCCTGGTCCGGGCTCGACCCGGCTGCGCGGACGGCGGCGAGGGTGCTTCTGCTGCGGCTCGTCCGGCTGGGCGAGGACACGCAGGCGACCCGGCGGCGGGGTACGCGTCGGCAGCTGGCGGAGGAGTCGACCGACCCCCACAAGACGGAGGAGTCCCTCGAAGCGCTGGTCCGCGCCCGGCTTGTGACCCTCGACGCGGAGACCGTGGAGATCACCCATGAAGCGCTGCTGCACGCCTGGCCGCGTCTGCGCGAGTGGATCGACGAGGACAGGAACGACCATCTGCTGCGGCAGCGGCTGGAAGAGGACGGCAAGTCCTGGGAGGACTCCGAGCGCGACTCTTCGCTGCTGTATCGGGGGTCTCGGCTCGAGCAGGCCCGCGAGTGGGCGCGGAGTACCGGTGATACGTATCTGACCAAGGGCGCCGTCGAATTCCTCGCCGCTTCGGCGCGGCTGCGCAGGCGCATGGTGTGGATCAGCCGGGGCGCCGTGGCGACCCTGGTCGTCCTGGCGATGGTCGCCGTCGTGTCCGCGGTCGTCGCACGGCAGCAGCGCGACGACGCGGTGTTCGAGCAGGTCGTCGCCGAGGCCGACCGCGCCCAGCACACAGATCCGTCCCTGTCCGCCCAGCTGGACCTGGTGGCGCACCGGCTGCGGCCCGGCGACGAGGGCACCCGCAACCGGTTGATCTCGATCGTGAACGCGCCGCTCGCCACCCCGCTCCTCGGCCACAAGGGCGCCGTCTACCTCACGTCGTTCAGCCCGAACGGGCGGCTCCTCGCCACGGCCAGCTACGACCGGACCGTACGCCTGTGGGACCTCTCCGACCCGACGCGTCCCGAACCGCTGGGCAAGCCGCTCACCGGGCACAAGAGCTGGGTGAGCACCGCGGTGTTCAGCCCGGACGGCAACACCCTCGCGAGCGCGTCGGACGACGGCACGATCCGGCTGTGGAACGTACGGGATCCGCGGCATCCGCGGCTCCTCGGCAGCCCCGTGACCGGGCAGGGTGGGGCCATCTACCTGCTCGCGTTCAGTCCTGACGGGAAGACCCTCGCCGCCGCCAACGAGGACAAGGCCGTCCGCCTGTGGGACGTGGACCGGCCGCGCGAGCCGAAGCGGATCGCCACGCTGCCCGGGCACACCCAAGCCGTGCGTTCGGTGGCGTTCAGCCATGACGGGCGGACCCTCGCGGCCGGCGGGGACGACGGCACGATCCACCTGTGGAACACGGACGATCCCAAGCGGCCCGAGTCCGTCGGCACGGTGCTGCGCGGGCACTCGACCACCGTGCACTCCGTGGCCTTCAGCCCCGATGACAACACCCTCGCGAGCGGCGGCGCCGACAACACGATCCGGCTCTGGGACGTCGCCGACCCTGAGCACGGCAAGGCGCTCGGGACGCCGCTGACCGGGCACACCGGTCCGCTGTGGTCCGTGGCGTTCAACCCGGCGGGCACCATGCTCGCCGCCGCGAGCGCGGACAGCACGGCGAGCCTGTGGAACATCCGCGACCCGTCGCATCCTTCGCAGGTCGGCGAGCCCCTCGCGGGCAGCAGCGGGGAGATGTACGCCCTGGGGTTCAGCCCCGACGGACGGTTCCTCGCCACCGGGAGCGGCGACAACAAGGTCCGCCTCTGGTCGGTCTCGACGGGGGACATGCTCGGCCGGATAGGGGCGTTCCGGCCGGACGGGAAGGTGCTGGCGACAGCCTCGCGGGACGAGAAGGTCCGGCTGTGGGACGTGGAGCGGCCCGAGCGGCCCACTCCGCTGGGCAAGCCTTTCCGGCCCGGGGAGGGCAATGTCCGGGCGCCGGTGTTCTCGCCGGACGGCCGTACGCTCGCCGTGCTCACGGGCAACCGCGCGGTCCAGCTGTGGGACGTCGCCGACCCGAAGCACCCCGTCCCCTACGGGCCGCCCGTCCGGCTGCGGACCCGGTTCGCGGCCGCGCTCGCCTTCAGCAGGGACGGCCGTACGCTCGCGACCCCCTACACCGACCGCACCATCCAGCTGTGGGACGTCACCTCGCCCGCCCGCCCGCGCAGGCTCGGGGAGCCGCTCACCGGCCATCAGGGGTACGTCAACTCCCTGACGTTCGGGAAGGACAGGCGCACGCTGGTCAGCGGCAGCGCGGACGGCACCGTACGGCTGTGGAACGTGACCGATCTACGGCGTGCGGTGCCCTTCCAGGCGCCCCTCAAGGGTCATCAGGGTCCCGTCAACACCGTCGTCTACAGCCCGGACGGGCGCACGCTGGCCAGTGGCAGCGACGACGGCACGGTGCGGCTCTGGGACATCGGCGACCCGCGCGAACCGGTCCGGCTCGACGCCTCCCTGACGGGCCACACCGACGCGGTCGTGTCCCTGACGTTCAGCAAGGACGGCCACAAGCTGGCGACCGGCGGCAACGACAACACGGTGCGGCTCTGGAACGTCGCCGACCCCGCCGACGCCTCCCCCATCGGGCAGTCGATGAGCCCCAACACGAAGATGGGCAGCTTCCTGTCGTTCAGTCCGCAGAGCGACATGCTGGGGGTGGCGAGCGGTACGGATACCGTCCGGCTGTGGAACTTGGACACCGAGGAAGCGGTTAACCGTATTTGCTCGACCACGCGGGGTGTTCTGACGCGGGAGAAATGGGATGAGTATCTGCCCCGCCTCTCGTACGAGCCGCCGTGCGACGAGTAACGCACGGGCCGCACACGGGCCTTTTCGGCCAAGGTCCTGCCCGTTCGGGCACGCTGCCTGCCTTCTCGGCCGCTCAACGGGGTACGTGATCCCGATCACAACTCCATACTTTATTCGCGGAGTTGACTCCCACTATGCATTCGACCTTGTTACTGTTGGAACAGAGCCCGATCGCTGGTGCATCCCCCGTCGCCAGCGATCGGGCCCTTCCATTTGCACCGACGCTTTTACCTTATAGGCACGAGATCGTTTCGTAGGGAAACTTTCCGTCGCGACCGCCGACGCGCCGCCCCCTGTGACCTCGTCGACTCCTCTTCGGGAGTCGTAGGGTGTGGGCCGGTCCCGGACGACAGAAAGGTGGTGGGTGCCGTGCGCCGGCGCATCGTCATCGTCACCGCCGTCCACGCGCCGTCGGCCCCGTTCCTGTCCGACGCGTACGCGTCGCTGCTCGCGCAGGAGCTCCCCGACGGGTGGGAGTGGCACTGGATCGTCCAGGAGGACGGCAGGACCGACGAGGTCGCGCCGTACGTCCCGGACGACGAGCGCGTCACGTTCCGGCAGGGGCGGCCCGGCGGACCCGGCGTCGCGCGCACGATGGCGCTCGCGCACGCCCACGGGGAGTACGTGAAGGTCCTGGACGCCGACGACCAGCTCGCCCCCGGTGCGCTGGCCCGCGATCTCGCGGCGCTCGAAGGGGACCCGGCGCTCGGCTGGGCCGCCTCACGGGTGCTCGACCTGCTGCCCGACGGCTCCACGGTCGGCTTCCCCGGCGACCCCGAGCACGGTCCCGTCGAGCGCATGACGGTCATCGACTACTGGTCCGGGCACGACCACCGTGCGCCGGTCCACCCCGCGACGCTCTTCGTCCGCCGCGAACTCCTCGTCGCCCTGGGCGGCTGGATGGCGCTGCCCGCCTCGGAGGACACGGGCCTGCTCCTGGCGCTGAACGCGGTCGCGCGCGGCTGGTTCACGTCCGAGGTGGGCCTCCTCTACCGCAAGTGGGAGGGCCAGATGACGGGCCAGAGCGCGCACACCGACACGGCGGAGCGGGACGCGCGGATGGCGGTGGTGGCGGAGCGGGCGAGGGCGCTTTCGGCGTTCCAGTGGCGCTTCCCGCCGACGGCGTCGGCGACGCCGCCGTCACAGACAACAAAGACGGCACAGACGACGCAGACGACCCAAACGACCCAGACGACCCAGACGACACAGCAGACGGGCTGACCTCAGAGCGTCTCCGCGTCGGTCCGCGAGAAGACCAGCTCCGTCTCGCCAGTGATCGGCTCCCGCCACCGCACCGGCGGCGCGGGGCGGCGGATCGCGGCCGGGTAGGTGTCAGGGGCGTACTCGTTGACCAGCCGGTACGCGTGGAAGCCCGCCTCGCGCATCGTCTCCATCAACTCGTCCACGGAGTCGCCGAGTTGCTCCATGCGGTCCGGCGTCACCTCCACGGCGATCTCCACGTCCTCGCGGAGGCCGCCGAGCGCGGGTGCGAGGCCCCGGACGACACCGCCCTCCGCCCCCTCCACGTCGATCTTGATCACGCGCGCGCGGGCCAGCTCGTCGGGCTCCAGGAGCTCGGGCAGCGGCACGGCGTCCGACTCGAAGGTCGACTCGGCGGGCCCGTCGTACGGGACGATGCTGTTCGCGCCCATGTTGTTCGAGCTGGCGAGGATGAACGTGAGCCGCTTGTGCGCGTCCGAGACCGCCGCGTTGACCGCGCGGATGTTGGAGCAGCCGTTCAGCTCCGCGTGCAGCAGTACGCGCTCGTGGAACGTGGGCGAGGCCTCGACCGCCACGACCCGCCCCTCCGGGCCCACGAGCCCGGCCCCCAGGATGGCGAAGTAGCCCACGTTCGCGCCGACGTCGACGAACACGTCCCCGGGACCGAGGCGCCCGCGCAGCCACCGCGTCATGTGCGGCTCCCAGGCGCCGAACAGGTACACGTAGCGCTGGATGAGGTCCTGGGTGTCGACGGCGAACCGGTGGCCGTACCGGTCGGTGACGACCCGGCGGCGCGGGTTCTCCCGGAGGCGTGGGTTCAGGAACCCGGCCGCCAGCGCCGCCTTGCCGACGGTGCCGGGGGCGTCACGCACGTACCGCCGCCCGAGCGTGACCATCGTCTCCGAAAGGGGGGTGCTCATTCGATCGCCTCTCCGTCGCGCGCCTCCGCGGCGGTCGCTGGCGCGGTCGAATGAACCGTATCCGCCCCTCCCCCGCCCCCTACCTCCCGGCCCGGTCGAACGGCAGGTCCAGCATGCGGATGGCGTTGCCGCGCAGCAGCTTGTACGCGATCTCCTCCGGGAGGTGGCCGACGTGCTCGGCGGCGACCTGCTTGGTGTGCGGCCACGTGGAGTCGACGTGCGGGTAGTCCGTCTCGAAGGTGGCGTTGTCGACGCCGACGGTCTCGATCGCCTCGATGCCGTGCTTGTCGCGGAAGAAGCAGCAGAAGATCTGCCGGTAGTAGTACGTCGACGGGGGCTCCGGGACCAGGTCCTTCACACCGCCCCAGGCCCGGTGCTCCTCCCACACGTCGTCGGCGCGTTCCAGGGCGTACGGGATCCAGCCCATCTGGCCCTCGCTGTACGCGAGTTTGAGCCGCGGGAACTTCACCAGGACGCCGCTGAAGAGGAAGTCCATCATCGACGCCATCGCGTTGTTGAAGGAGAGCGAGGCCTGGACCGCGGGCGGCGCGTCCGGGGAGGCGGCCGGCATCTGCGACGACGAGCCGATGTGCATGTTCACGACGGTCCCGGTCTCCTCGCAGGCCGCGAAGAACGGGTCCCAGTACCCGGAGTGGATCGACGGCAGGCCCAGGTACGTGGGGATCTCGCTGAAGGTGACGGCCCGCACCCCGCGCGCGGCGTTGCGCCTGATCTCGGCGACGGCGAGGCCCACGTCCCAGAGCGGGATCAGGCAGAGCGGGATCAGCCGGCCGCCGCTGTCGCCGCACCACTCCTCGACCATCCAGTCGTTGTAGGCGCGGACACAGGCGAGACCGACCTCCTTGTCCTTGGCCTCGGAGAAGGTCTGGCCGCAGAAGCGGGGGAAGGTCGGGAAGCAGAGGGACGCCTCGACATGGTTGAGGTCCATGTCCGCCAGGCGGGCCTTGGGGTCCCAACAGCCCTTGCGCATCTGCTCGCGGGTGATGCCGTCCAGCGTCATCTCGTCGCGCGAGAAGCCGACGGCGGCGATGATGCGCTTGTACGGGAAGATGCTGCCCTCGTACTCCCACCAGTCGGTGATCTGTCCCGCCGGGTCGGTCGTGAACCGGTACTTGCCGCCGATGTACTCCAGCTCGCCGATGCCCGCGGTGAAGGGCTTCGGACCCCGGTCGCGGTACTTGGCGGGAAGCCATGTGTCGAAGAGGTGTGCGGGCTCGATCACGTGGTCGTCCACGCTGATGACCCGGGGGAGTTCCTTGGTGCCGTCCTCGCTGCTGACCACTGCTGTGCCCCCTACTGCTGCCGCTGTCGCTTCCGCTACCGCTGCCTGCCGGTGCCACCGACCTTAATCTGACGCTCCATCAGATTTAGCGTCGGATCGAGGTTATGGGCTCGCATCGTCGGCGGCAAGCGTCCGCCCGCAACTCGACCCCTTGCGCGTCGCAGCCTCATCCGGTGAACTGACGCCCCGTCAGGTTGGCTTGGGGAGGACGCGCGATGCAGACGATCTGGCTCGGCGGAGCCGAGTGGGTGGCCGTACTCCGGATCGGGATCGGCCTGTGGTGGCTGGAGAGCTGGCGCCACAAGGACAAGAAGACGTGGTTCGGTGGCGGCGGCATCGGCTGGGCCGCGGGCATCGCCGAGAAACACCGGTGGTCCGCGGTGCGCGAGGGCTTCAACGTGGTGGTGAAGCCGCGGCCGCGCGTCATGGCGTACGTCGTCGCCTACGCGGAACTCGCCCTGGGTCTCGGCCTGATCGTCGGATTCCTCACGCCCGTCGCCCTGATCTGCGGGTTCGTCCTCAACCTCGTCTATCTCGTCCTGATGATCCACGACTGGGCCGAGCAGGGGCAGAACCTCATGATGGCGCTGGCCTCGTTCGTCGCCTTCTTCGCGATGAGCTGGCAGGCGTGGTCGCTGGACGACGCGCTGGGGATGTTCGTCTGACCACGGGTGTACTACCGCCGTACGTCTGGCCAGTTGCGGGCCGACCTGTCACCCTGCCGCACATCCGGCACGATCCGCCCGTGGACAGGGAGACGGCCATGACGGAACGCAGCCACGCCGCACGCGCCGAGAGCGCCGCCTTCCGCGCCGCCTCGGTCTGCCACCACGTCGAGCGGCACGAGGCGCCGGAGCACGTCGTGTGGAAGGCCGCGCACGCCGCCCGCGTGTCCCTCCAGGCGCTCGCCGTGCTGTCGGAGTCCGCCCCCGACCCGGCGGCGGACTCGCGTTGCGCGCGCAACGCGGCGGCTGCCGCGGCCCAGGCCGCGCAGATGGGGCAGCAGCACGACGGCGGGAGCGAACCGGCCGTCGCCGCCTGCCGTGCCGCGCTCCGGGCGTCGCAGGCCGCGTCGGCCGCCGCGGGCCGGGAGGGCCTCGGCGCGGACGAGGCCCTGAACGCCGCGGCGGACGAGGCCGAGGCGGCGGCCGTCGCGGCTGCCGAGCGCGCGGGGTGGATGCGGCCGGGGCAGCGGCTCCCGGAGATGTCGACCGGTATGCGCAGCCCTGAGCTGATGTCGATGCTGCACTTCTGACGGACGTACGCCACGGAACGCTCGACGGACAACGGAGATACGTCACCGGTCGCTCGACGGACGTACGCCACGGGTCGCTCGGACGGTGGAATTGCCCGGGTTACTAACGATGTCGGGCGCATCTTCCTGCGCTCTGTTCCGTTTGAAAGACCATGAACACCTCGAAGCGCATGCTCACCGCCCTGACCCTGACGGCGGCCGCCGCCTCCGTCGCCGCTGCCGCACCCGCCCAGGCCGTCCCCGGCTCCGGTGAGGGCGCCCGCACCGTGGGCCGTGTCGTCGGCGAGACCCTGATGAACCCGGCCGAGACGGGCCGGGACGCGCTGGACGCGGGCAAGACGGGCCTGACGGTGGTCGAGACCGGCATGAAGTCCGTGCAGACCGGCTCGCAGTCCGTACACGTCTAGTACGGAGCCGCGGCGGCAGTGAGCCACAGCGGTGAGGAGCACCGGCGCCGACGGACGCGACACCGTCGGCGCCGGTGCTTTTCCGTCCTCTTCTCGTTCGCCGCTCCGTCCGCTCAGGACACGCACGGCGGCCCGGAGGAAGATGGGAAGCGTGCTGACCGTGCTGGTGCTGGTCGGGCGGGAGCGGGCGACCGACCTGATCTCCCGGATCGAGAGCATCCCCGAGGTGTGCGTCCTCTCCCACACCCATGACATCTCCCTGGCCCTCGCCCGGGCCCGGGTGCTGCTGCCGGACGCGCTGGTCATCGACGTGAGCGCCGCCTCACCCGGGGACGCGGACACGGTCGTCCACCGGGCGCGCGGACTCGGTCTGCCGAGCGAGCTGATCGTGCACGCCGACGGTCACGGCCCACCGGACGGCCTGGTCCGCAGGCTCACCCGACTGGCCCGCGACCAGCACGCCGTCTAGGGGCCGGGGGTGCGGCGGCTCTGCAGAGTACGGGCGAGGCGCGGGCCGAGGCGCTGTTTGAGCCAGCGCAGGGCCTGGAGTCGGCCGAGGGCCTGGTCGACGTGGAAGTACAGCTGCGGCGGCACGTAGGGCAGCAGGGGCGAGTGGCGCTGGCCGAGCAGGGCGAACATCTGGTGCGGCTCCAGGCCCATGTAGCGCGGCAGGCTCTCGTACCACTGGGCGCTGTGCCGTGCGGCGCTCTGCACCGACAGCAGGGCCTGCCTCCGTTCCCGCTCGTACGCGGCGAGTGCGGCGGGCAGCTCGCGCGGTCCGGCGACGGAGCCCACCGCGCGGGCCAGGCTCATCGCGTCGCGCAGCGCGAGGGTGGTGCCGGCTCCGATGGAGTAGTGCGTGGTGTGGGCGGCGTCGCCGATGAGTACGAGGTCGCCGTGCGACCAGGCCGTGTTCGTGACGGTCGGGAAGGCCTGCCACTGGGCGTGGCTCTCGATGTCCTTGCGGCCGAGGAGCTCGTGGCCTTCGAGCGGGTCGGCGAAGAGTTTCTCCAGCAGGCGCAGGGTCTCTGAGTGGTCGAGGCGGTCGAAGCCGAGGGCCGACCAGGTGGTGGCGGAGCACTCCACGACGCAGGTGCTGTGCTCGTCGCTGAAGCCGTACGCGTAGCACCAGATCCAGCCGTGGTCGGTCTCGACGAAGGCGAAGGTGAACGCCGTGAAGACCCGGCTGGTGCCGAGCCAGATGAAACGGTTGGCGCCGGTGGTCACCCGGGTGCCGAACCGGGCCGCCTGTTCCGTGCGGAGCCCGCTGTGCGCCCCGTCGCCCGCGACGACGAGGTCCGCGTCCGGCAGGTCGGCGCGGCCGCCGATCTCCTTGCCGAACTCCAGGCGTACGCCCAGGGAGCGGGCCCGGTCGGCGAGGATCGTACGCAGCCGGTGGCGGCCGATCGCGTGTCCTGGGTCACCGTCGTGCGCGGTGGTGCGGTCGCCGACGTACGCGAATCCGCCCCGCCAGCACACCGACTGCTCCTCGATGAGGCGGGCCGACTCGGGGTCGTGGGCGTGCAGGTCCCTCAGGAGGTCGGGCCAGTACGTCACGCCCCAGCCGTAGCTGGTCCCGGCCGCGTGCCGTTCGTGGACCGTGACCTCGTGGGCCGGTTCCCGGAGTTTGGCGAGGATGGCCAGGTACAGGGAGGCGGGCCCTCCACCGACGCAATCGATCTTCACGCGCGCTCCTGTGTGTCTTCGGGAGGAGCCTCAACGTAAGGGGCGGTGGTACGCGCGCGGTGCGCCACGCTGCGGGACCGGGTCGAGTTCATCAAATGGGACCGAGCCGACCGGAGCGGGTCCGGTGGCCGGGCGGGTGCGGGTGGCCGGGCGGGTACGGGTGGTGGCCGGACGGGTACGGGTACCGGCTGTGACTTGTCCCCGGTGGGCTGACGTCTCCCTGCCGATCCTGTATACCCGCAGAGAGCAGATCGTCCGAGCCGGTCCGGTCCTGTCGTGTCGTCGGGCCCGCACTCGCTGTCGGCCCCCGGAGGTGTGAGGGGTATGTCGCCGCACCGTCTGTCCATCGCGGGCCTCGCGCACTCCGACGCCTGCGCCGTGCTGCGGCTCAGCGGCGAACTCGACCGGGCGTCCGAGAAGTTCTTCATGGACACGCTGGCCGTCGCCCTCGACGCGGGCCGGCGCCACATCGTGCTCGACGTGACCGCCCTGACGTTCTGCGACTCGCGCGGCCTGAACTGCCTGCTGGCCCTGCACTGGCTCCTGCGGCGCAGAGCGGGCGACCTGATGCTCGCGGGAGTGGGCCGCCGCCTCGCCGCGCTGCTCGAACACAGCGGCAGCACGGCCCTGTTCTCGTCGCACACGTCGGTCGGCCAGGCCCTGCGCTCCCTGCCGGAACCCGCCCGCCCGCACTGGCCGCCGCCCGCGGAACGGAGTTCGGACGAAGGCGTCTCCCCGCCCACCTAGGGCCTGTGCCGGAGGTCCTGAGTGCCACGAGACGGTGCGCGACGTACGCCAGGCGGCGCACCCCGAGATGCGTTCGGGGCCCGGCACCAGTGAGCTGACGGACATGAATCACGACATAGCGAGCCCGGCAGAAGCGGCCACCACCCGGCGCCGTGCCCTGGGAGCCGCCGTGGCGCTGCTGGCCGGCGGGGCGGTACCGCTGACGGCGTCGCGCGCGGCGGCCAGGTCGGACGGCGGGCCGTCGGACACACCAGACACCTCAGACCCGCCGGACCACGTCTGTACCGGTGCATACGACGCCGAGTTCGAGGCGTCCCTGGCGGCGGCGGACGACCTCTTCGGCTCGCAGGAGATGCGGGGCATCCCGGAAGGGCCTCCCGAGCAGTACGCGATGCCGCTGCGCCGCGGCTTCAGGGTCACCGCGCCCTACGGCATCCGCGGCGACTGGCTCGCCGGGCACCACACGGGCATCGATCTGGCCGTTCCGCAGGGGACGCCCGTGTACGCCGTGGGCTCGGGCGTCGTGCTCGTGGCGCGGTGGTCGGGCGCGTACGGCAACGCCGTGACGGTACGGATGCCGGACGAGCACTACTCCCTGGTGGCGCATCTGTCGAGCATCGCGGTCCGCGAGGGTGCGCGGATCGAGGCCGGGACCCTCCTCGGCAGGAGTGGCGCCACGGGACGTGCCACGGGCCCCCACCTCCATCTGGAGGTACGGGCCCGCCGCGAGTACGGATCGGACATCAATCCGGTGAGTTACCTGGCCAAACGCGGAGTGCGGCTCCTGTGACAGTGCCGGTGACGGTGACGGTGACGGACGTCGTCACTGCACCAGGTTCGTGACGGGGGCCACCAGGTCCGTGATCTGGTGCAGCTGGTTCAGGTCGTTCAGCCGGTTGAGACCGGCGAGCTGGTTCGCGAGCCTCGGCATCTGGGCGCGCTGCTCCTCGGGCATACCGGCCGTCGCGAGGTCGTCGACGGTGCTGAGCACCGAGATCCTGCCCTCGTCGGCGGCGGGCACGGGGGCGGACGCCTGAGCGGCCGGCGCGGACAGGGCCGCGGCTCCGGCTGCCAGCGAGACGGCGGCGATGAGTCGTCGTGCTGATGTCATGTCCTCAAAACTTGTCGGGGAGCGCGAAGGTCACGGGTTCGGCGCCGCCCTCACTCGGGAAGCTCATATGCCATTCCGCGTACGCGCGGTACGCCCGCGCGCCGCGGTCGGCCACCCGGCCGGGCTATTTCTCTCCGGTATCCCCGGTGAGAATCTCTTTCAGCGATATCTCCTGCCGTGACCTTGTCTCGACGAATGGCGTTAGGGAATTACGCGGCTGTGTGTAGGCAGCCGCTTCTGTCCAAGTCAAAGGAGAACGTGATGTCTCGCATCGCTAAGGCAGCCGCTGTTACCCTCAGCACCGGAGCCGTCGCCCTCGGTGGTGCCGGCATCGCCATGGCGGATGCCGGCGCGCAGGGTGCTGCGGTCGGTTCCCCGGGTGTCATCTCGGGCAACATGCTCCAGGCCCCCATCAACGTCCCGGTGAACGTGTGCGGCAACACCGTCGACGTCATCGGCCTGTTGAACCCCACCTTCGGCAACAAGTGCGCCAACCCCGGCGGCGACGTCCACCACGGCCACCACGGCGGCCACCACGGCGCCGGCGCCGGTTACGGCAACTGATCCGACCCTGACGACGCCCCCGGTGCGCGTTCCACCGGGGGCTTCGTCGTGCTCCGGGCGCCTCCGCGCGGCGCGCGCACTACTCCCCGTACGCGTAAAGCCCCTGGTGGCCGAGGAGTTCGTCCGGACTGACGTCCCACGGCGGCATCGGCTCGTGGCGGGCGACGATGCGCCGGTACTGGGGTCGGCCGGGCTCGGGCGGCTGTTCCGGGAGGTAGCGCGCGGAGCGGGGGTGGCGGCGCTGCCACCGGTCCCACAGCAGGTCCACGAAGGCGTGGTTGAGCCAGAAGACCGGGTCGTTCACGGAGGCGCCGCCCAGCATGTGTCCGCCGACCCAGCGGTGGACGCGGTTGTGGTTGCGCCACCGTTCCGTGCCGCGCGCCGACGTCCAGCCCTCCAGCTTGTTGCGGAAGCCACCGGGTGCCGTGGAGTCCCAGGGCGGCACGTCGTAGCGGGGGTCGTCCATGGCCCGGGCCACGTCCCGTGCCGTGGGCAGGTCGATGGGGTCCCGGGGGTGACCGAGGTCGCGGGTGAGGAACTCGCCGTCGGTGACGTCCTCCTTGATGGTCCAGTGCCCGCTCCGGTACGCGAACGGGCCGCTCATGACCTGCCGGTCGCCCCGGCGTCCGTTGCCGCCCATCAGGTCCGCGCCCCACAGCGTGCCGCCGCGCCCGCGGTCCTCCGTCCAGTCCCAGTAGGGGACGGTGACGCCGGGGTCCATGCGCCGCAGGGCCCGTTCGAATTCGAGCAGGAACCGGCGGTGCCAGGGGAAGAACGAGGGGGTCATGTGGGCGACGCGGAGGCGGTCGTCGCCGTCCGAGACGTAGAAGTCGATGTGCGTGCGGACGAACGCGTCGTACTCGCCGCGGCGCTTCAGTTTCAGCACGGCGTCGACGAAGCGGCGCCGCTCGGCCCGGCTGAGGCTGCTCTGGTTCCTGCGCGTGTGGGCCATGACCGTCCCCTCAGTGGAGGCGGCCGCTGAGGGCGCGCAGGGGGCCGAGCTCGTCGACGGCTCCCCGCGCGGCGGCGAGCGGTGTCGCGTACGACTGGTAGTGGTCCACCATGCTCAGGTAGCTGCCGTCGGCGCGGCGCATGAGGCCGAGCTGACGTCCGTCGACGGTGATCCGCCAGCCTCCGGAGGTGTGGCCGCCCTGGTGGGCCATGGGTTCGCCCTGGATGCGCCGCCCCTGGTACGTCTCGTCGAACGGTGTGTCGCCGGGCGGGTCGGCCCGAGGCGTGTCCGGTACGGCGCGGGCGATCCCGGCGGCGGCGAGGCACGCCGCGGCCGCCGTGCCGATGAGGTGGCGGCGGGTCATGCGGTCGAGGAACGGGGAGCCCATGGCGTCCTTTCGTCGACGGTTCCTGTCAGGCGGTCCAGAAGTCCCACCAGCGCGTCAGGATCAGCATTCCGACGACGCCCAGGTGCAGGGTGGGAAATACCCACGTGAATTCGCCGAGGGCGGTACGCAGCCACCGGGGTGCGGGCAGGAATCGGGACCGTACGTTGTGCGCTGTCACGTACCAGAACATGAGCGTGGTGGCGGCCCAGGCGAGGCAGCACCACAGGCAGAGGGAATGGATGCGGTAGAGGGACTGGAATTGCAGCCAGCCGCAGAAGACGACGCCGAATGCGGTGCCCGCGTTGAAGGTCAGCCAGTACCAGCGGGGAAAGCGCGCGCCCCCGATCAGTCCGGCGCCGACGCAGATGACGACGGCGTAGGCGACGAGTCCCAGCATCGGATTGGGGAATCCGAAGGCCGCGGCCTGCTCGCTCTGCATGATGCTGCCGCAGGCGACCACGGGGTTGAGGCTGCACCCGGGGACGTAGTCCGGGTCCTTCATGAGGTGGAGCTTGTCGAGGGTGATGACCCAGGCGGCCAGGAGCCCCGCCGTGCCGGTGACCGCGAGGAGCAGGCCGAGCCGCCAGCCGGCGGTGGAGACGCGTGCGGGGGCGTCGGGCGCCGGGCGCGCCCCACGGGAGTCGCCGACGGCTTGGAGCGGTACCCGGTGCGGCAGGTCGGTGGTGCGGCTCATCAGCGCAGGCTGCGTGCGGGCAGCAGGCAGTGCGCGGCGTTGAGCATGGTCTCCTCGTCCCCGGCGAACTCGGTGAGGCGCTCCTCGGAGACGGGCTCGCCCGGCTTGGCGTCGGGCCACGCGCGCGTGGTGGCCATGAAGTAGGCGTGACCGCGCTTCTTGACGGCGGCGAGCCACTCCGGCGGCGCCACGCACTGGGCGTTCAGGAGGGGCATGTTGACCACGGCCTGGTCGCCCTGGACGAGGAGGCTGACCGGCAGGGAGGGGTTGCGCGCGCCGTCGAGGAGCGGACCGCCGATGGGCAGTCCCGCGTCGCCGAGGAGGCGGCGCATCGCTTCGGCGGTGGCCTCCGGGCCGCCCTCGGTGTCACCGAGGGAGTAGGCCAGCAGAAAGGGCATGTCCTTGTCCTCCTCGGGGTGTTCACCGCTCCAGGCGAGAACAGCCAGGGTTCCCAGATCAGTTACTTGGAAGGGGCGCTGTTCGCTGGAAGTTGAGGTCATGAGGGGAACCGTATAGACGTGGGCTTACGGGCCCGGGCCCGTTGTCACCCGTGTGGCCCAACGCGAAAACGCCATCACACGATGGGGTCACCCGGTCGGCCGCGGAGCTGACGGCCGTACGGACACGCCGCGTGGACGTGCCGTACGGACACGCCGAAGGGCCGGTCCGTGGAAGAGGTGACCGGCCCTTGCGCGCACGGGGCGCTGGCGGTTCGCATGCGCTGTCCCGGCCAGAAACGTTTGCTCTCCCGGGAACGGAGCGGCTTCTACTGGGCGAGGGGAAGCCCGCCGAGGAGCTCCGTGGGGCCGCCCGCGGAGTTCAGGCCCTCCGTGGTGTCCTTGACCGTGCTGACGACCGAGTCCTTGTTCTCGGTGTCGAGCATGTTGGTGCTCACCGGCTTGGTGTCGAGCAGGTGCGGGGTCTGTCCCGCAATGGTTTCGAGGCCACCGTTCAGGCTGGTGGGCACCAGGTCAGCGGCGAACGCGGGCGCGGCGGAGCCGGCCATGGCGATCGAACCGGCAAGAACTGCAGCAGCCTTCAGGGCCTTCATCATGTTCCTTTCTTTGGCGACGCGCGCCGCCTTTGGGAGCACCGTTCAGGCATCGTTCGCCTGATGTCTCTTACTTCGGTACTAACGAGCGCGCGCCGGTCCGGAAACCCCTGGCCCTGAAACTTCCCTGATCCCGGCGGATCAGGCGGGCAGCTTGGGCAGCGGCGGCAGGCCCGGCAGGTTGGGCGCGGGCAGGCCGCCGCCGAGGACGGAGGCGACGAGGAAGTTGACGACGCCGGTGAGGACCACCGGGACCTGCGCGACGACGGCCTTGGCGTCTCCCGCGGCGGCCGCCTTGAGCAGGCCGTCCACCGCCTTCTGCAGCGCGGCCAGGGCGTCGGCCTTGGCGTCGAGCGGCGCCTTCGCGGCACGGCCCGCGGTCTTGGAAGCCGCCCCGAGGGGCGTCCCGGGGGCCGTCTCGGGGACCACCTCGGGGACGGCTTCGGAGGCTCCCTTGGCCGGCGGCTTGGCCGCCGTCTCGATGGCCTTCTTCACCGCTTCGGTGTGCTTCTTGACCTCTTCGGCGGAGAGCTTGTTGCCCGGCGCCTTCAGTACGGCGGTCAGCAGGGCGGTGACGGGGGTCAGGACACCGGCGATGTTGGTCAGCTGCTGGACCTGAGCCATCGGGTCCGGCGCCGCGGGTGCGCGCGGGGCGGTACTGGCCGGGTCGCGGGAGGCGTCGCCCTCGGAGGCGAGGGCCGGTCCTGCCGTGCCGAGAAGCAGCGCGGCACACAGGGTGGTGGTCGCGAGGCGCCGTACAGGCAGAGCGCGCATGGTGTCTCCCTTTCGGTGATGCATCAGATCGTGTGATCACCGTGAAAGCGGCGCACGCCGTCCGCAACCGAGCGGCCGCGGAACGCATCGGCGGGTCGCGGTGGCCCGTACGGGCATCTGCGCTGGTGGGACGGGGATCTGACGGTCGGTCGGGCGTTCGGCGCGGCGCACTCCATTCGGGGTACCACCGGTCACACCGGAGCGGTGGTGCCGGGCTCCGCGCCGGAACGCGGAACGGCCGCCCCCGCTTTCGCGGGGACGGCCGTTCAGAACCGACGGTGCGTCAGTCGTTGGCGCACTGGTTGCCGAACGCGGGGTTCAGCAGGCCGATGACGTTGACGCTGTTGCCGCACACGTTGACGGGGACGTGGATCGGCACCTGAGCGTTGTTGCCCGAGATCACGCCGGGGGAGTTGGTGGCAGCGCCCTGCGCGCCGCTGTCGGCGGCAGCGACGCCCGCGGAGCCGGCCACGGCGGCGACGGCGACAGCGGACAGGGCAAGAGCCTTGGTGGTACGGGACATGGAGTGCTGCTCCTTGGTGATGATGCGACGTACGGGCGGGCTGCCCGTCTGGAGGGATCAACTGCCGACCTCGGTGCCGAGTTGTGCGCCCAGACGGGTGATGCGCGACGGCAACCATTGCGGGACCGACCTTCACCAATCCGACACACGCGCGGAGGTCGGCCGAGCCTCCCGCGTCAACGGCTACAGTGGCGCTGCCCTTTAGGGCATTCCAGTCATACGCCTTCAGGTTCGTGCAAACAGGGCGAAACCCCGTTATCTCCGCTGTGGTTCGAAGTTCACACACTCGGAAGGCCAACGCCGCCATGCGTCACTCCCCGGGCCTGCGTCGCGTGTTCGTCATCGGGACACGCATCGATTTCGCACAGCGATGCAGAGCGCCGCAGCACGGCGGGGTCATCGCCGAGGCCCCGGTCGGCGCGGTCTTCGCCGCCGTCGGCGCGAAGCGCTAGTCGGCAACCCCCCAGCACCGTTGCCCCGCTCCGAATCCGCGGTGCCCCGCACCGACTCGAAGGAGACGCGCATGCCTCTGCCTTCAGCACCCCGCCCCCCACGGGTCCTGCACGTCAGCCAGCCCGTGGACGGCGGCGTGGCACGGGTCGTCGTCGACCTGGCCGCCGCCCAGGCCGCCACCGGCACCGACGTGCACGTGGCCTGTCCCCCGGACGGTTTCCTGCCCGACGCGCTGCGCGCCATCGGCGCCGGCGTCCACGTACACCCCTGGACGGCGTCCCGCTCCCCCGGCCGCGGTCTCCCGGGCGAGGTGCGGGAGCTGCGGCGCGTCATCGGCGACGTCCGGCCCGGCCTCGTCCACGCCCACAGCGCCAAGGCCGGGCTCGCCGCACGTCTCGCGCTGCGCGGCAGCATTCCCACGGTGTTCCAGCCGCACGCCTGGTCCTTCGAGGCGGTCGGCGGCCCCACCGCGTTCCTCGCCCGCCTGTGGGAGCGCCGTGCCGCGCGATGGGCGGCCCGCATCGTCTGCGTCAGCGAGGCCGAGTGGGTGACCGGCCGCCGCGCCGGTATCTCCGGCTCGTACCAGGTGATCCCCAACGGCGTGGACACCGACCGGTTCGCGCCCTCCGGGCAGGACCCCACGCACGTCCCGCTGGTGGTGTGCGTCGGCAGGCTCTGCCGACAGAAGGGACAGGACGTACTCCTGCGCGCCTGGCCGTCGGTGGCCGCGCAGGTGCCCGACGCCCGCCTCGTCCTGGTCGGGGACGGGCCCGACGACGCACGGCTGCGGGAACGGGCAGGCCCCCGGGTGGCCTTCGCGGGGGCGGCCGCCGACGCCGCGCCCTGGTACCGGGCGGCCGACGTGGTCGTCCTGCCGTCCCGCTGGGAGGGCATGGCACTGGCCCCGCTCGAAGCCATGGCCTGCGGCCGTCCGGTCGTCGTCACCGACGTGGACGGGGCCCGGGAGAGCCTGCCGCCGTCCCACCGCCCGTACTCCCTCGTACCCCCGGAGGACCCCGGCGCGCTGGCGCGGGCCCTGGTCACCCTGCTGCGGGACGGGCGGCTGCGGGACGCGCTGGGTCGGCGGGGCCGCGAGCACGTACTGGACCACCACGACGCACGGCGCGCCGCGGCCGCGGTCGACGCGGTGTACGGCGAGCTTCTGGGCACGGCGCCCACCGAGTACAGGGAGTGCAGCACGACGTGAGTGCGGAACGGACCGTTGCATCCTCATCGGCTCAGGCACGGCAGGACACCCAGGCCCCGCCCGGCACCTTCGTCGTCGCGCCACGCGAGGCGACGGTCCTGCGCGGCGCGGCGGCGGCACGGCTCCCGGCCCGGCAACGCCGCTCGGCCGCGGCCCTCGTGGCCGTCGACTGCGCCGCCGCCCTGGCCGCCCTGCTGCCGCTCGACGACCCGCTCCGGCAGGCCGTCCTCGCCCCGCTGCTCGTGCTCGGCGTACTGGCACTGAACGTGCAGGGCCGGTTGTACGAGTACGCCGCGCTGCCCGACACGCTCGGGCAGTTGCCGTCGCTCACCGGGCGGATCGTGCTCGCCTGGTCGGTCACCGCGGTCCTGGCCACCGCCCTGCCCGCGGTGGGGCCGCTCGCCCCGCGGACGCTGCTCGGCATGGCCGCGGCCCAGTGCCTGCTGAGCCTCTGCGGACGCGCGCTCGTCCACCGGCACCGGCGGGCAGCCACCGTGCGCAGGCCCCGGCCGGTCCTCGTCCTCGGGCCGAGCGGCCAGGCCCGCGGGGTGGCGGCCGCGCTGCTGCGGCGCCCCGGCTGCGGCATGCGGCCGGTCGGCATCGTGAGCGAGACCGCGGACCCCCCGCAGGACAAGGAGGGCGGCACCGAGACGCAGACCGGGCCCGGACCCGAACTCCCCCTGCTGTGCACGGAGGACGAACTCCACCGTGCGGTGATCCAGAACGACGTCGGCGCGGTGCTGATCGTCGCCGGGCACGGCCCCGGACCCGCCGGATGGCTGCCGGTCCTGCACGGCCTCGGCTGCGACCTGTGGGAGCTCGAAGCACGCCACGCGGACCCGCTGCCCGTGCCGGACGGACCGCGGCGGTACGTGGCCGGGTTCTCCTGCCGCTCCCTGACGCCCGCCAGGACCCGCGGGACCAGCGTCGGCAAGCGGCTCCTGGACATCGCCGTCTCCGGAGTCCTGCTGCTCGCGGCCGCGCCGGTCCTCGCGACCTGCGCGCTGGTGCTGCGGACCGTCGAGGGGCCCGGCGTGATCTTCCGTCAGGAGCGCGTCGGCAAGGACGGACGGCTGTTCACCCTCCTCAAGTTCCGCACCCACAGGCCCGCCGACCCGCAGGAGGCCGCGACCCGGTGGAGCGTCGCCGACGAGCACCGGATGAGCGCGTTCTGCCGGTTCCTGCGCGGCACCTCGCTCGACGAGCTGCCCCAGCTGTGGAACGTGCTGCGCGGCGACATAAGCCTGGTCGGCCCGCGTCCCGAACGGCCGTTCTTCGTCACGCAGTTCAGCCAGACCTATCCGGACTACGCCCACCGGCACCGCATGCCCACCGGCATCACAGGACTTGCCCAGATCCACGGACTGCGCGGCGACACCTCCATCGAGGACCGGTGCCGCTACGACAACGCCTACATCGACAGCTGGTCGTTCTGGCAGGACCTGTGCATCCTGCTGCGCACCCTCGGCTGCCTCGTCCGCCGCACGGGGAGCTGAGCCGGTGACCCACGCCCCGTCCACCGCCGTCCCGTCCGGCGCCCGCCCGCGGGACCTGCGCGACACCCTGCCACCCGGGCTGCGGCGGAGCGCCCCGGTGCTGCCGGTGGTGCTCATGATCGCGCTGCTCGCCCTGCCCGCGCCCGCCGAGGGCGCGGCCTCCGGCGGCGGCACCGGCGGCATGGCCGACGCGGTGTCCGCCCTCGTCGTCGGGTACTGCGTCGTCCGCGCGGTGCGGTCCCGGCGGCGACCGCTGAGCCGCACCGCCGCCGTCGTCATCGGACTGCCGGTCGTCGGCATCACCGCGGCGGCGTTCGGCGCCTCGTCCGCTGCGACCGGCGTCGCCGGGGCCGCCCGCTACCTGCAGATCTTCGTGCTCGTACCGGCCGCCGTCCTGCTGCTCATCCGCGACGCCCACCACTTCCGCCTCCTCGCCTGGTCGTTCGTCGGGCTCGGGCTGTGGCAGGGCGTCATCGGCGTACACCAGAACCTCACCGGCACCGGCGCCTCCTACATGGGCGAGGACATCCGCGCCGTCGGCACGTTCGGCTCCACGGACGTCATGGGGATGGCCACCGTCGTGTCGTACGGCCTGGTCTGCGCGCTGGCACTGGCCTTCCGGCCGCACGCGCCGCGCCGGCGGACGGCGGCGGTGGTGTGCGCGGGCCTCCTCACGGTGCCGCTCGCCCTGTCCTTCAGCCGCGGCGCGTGGATCGCCACCGCGGCCGCCTGCGCCGTGGTGCTCGTGCTCGCCGGGGTGCGCCGCGCGGCCCGGATCCTGCTGGTCGCGGGGGCCGCCGCCGTGGTCCTGGTCGCCGGATTCGGCGTGGGCTCGGCGATGCTCCAGGAACGCCTCAGCAGCATCACCCAGGTCACGGACACCCCCGACCAGTCGGTGACCGACCGCTACACGATGTGGGCAGCGGCCGCCGACATGTGGCGCGAGCACCCGGTGGCGGGCGTCGGCCTCAAGGGCTTCCCCGACCACCGCGACAGCCACGCCTCGCTCGCCCTGTCCTCCGGCAGCGACACGGCGGGCGCCGGCAGCGGCTTCGTACGCCAGCCGCTGCTGTCCCCGCACAACATGTACCTGCTGGTCCTCAGCGAGCAGGGGCTCCTCGGGCTCGGCACGCTGGCCGGGGGCTGGGCGGCGCTCCTGGTGTGCGCGGTGCGCCGGTGGAAGCGGCAGCGCGCGGGACGGGACCAGGCGGGCGGGCCGCGGCTCGACTGCGCCCTTGTGGCGTGCGGACTGCTGGTCTGGCAGCTCATCGACTTCATGTACGCCGACATCGGCGGGACCTCCACCGTCCTGACCGCCGTCGCCCTCGGCATGGCCGCCTGGTGGGCGGTCGGCTCCCGCGGGCTTCGTACGACGGCCGTTCGCGGAGAGGCGGGTGCCGCCCGATGACGACCGTGCCGCCCGAGGTGGCCCCCGACCCGGACCCGCCGTCCACCACCGCGACCGTCCCGCCCCCGGTACTGGAGCCCGCCGGGAAGACGGGCGGCTCGTTCCTCGCCAAGGCCGCGCTGGTCACCGCCGCACTGTCCGTCGCGGGATCGCTCCTCGGGCTCGTACGCGACCAGGCGCTCGCGCACTTCTTCGGCGCCGGGACCGACACCGACGCCTTCCTGGTGGCCTGGACGCTCCCCGAGCTGGCCGCGACGCTGCTCATCGAGGACGGCCTCGCCTTCTTCCTCGTCCCCGCGTTCAGCCTGGCCCTCGCACGCCGCGCGGACGGCCCGCCCCTCGACCCGGTACGCGAGCTCGTCCGGGCCTCGCTGCCCCGCATGACCCTCTGGTTCGTGGGCACCGCCGTCCTGCTCATCGCGGCCGCCCCCTACCTGGTCGCCGTGCTCGCCCCCGGCCTGCCCGACCCACGGCTCGCCGTCGACTGCACCCGGCTGACCGCCACCTGCGCCCTGACCTTCGGCCTCACCGGCTACTGCAGCGCCGCGCTCCGCGCCCACCAGCGGTTCGTCGCACCCGCCACGGTCTACGTCGCCTACAACGCGGCGATCATCGCCGCCCTGTTCGCGCTCGCGGCGCCGCTGGGAGTGCGGGCCGCGGCTGCCGGTGTGGCGGTGGGCGGGGTGCTCATGGTCGTCGTACAGGCGCCCTCGTTATGGCGGCAGCTGCGGCACCCGTACCGGCCCGGGCCGGGGGCCGCGCCCGTTCCGGCGAGGTCGTCGGACAGCACCCTCCAGACCGCGATCATCTGGACCGTCCTGCTCTTCGCGCTGTGCCGCCAGTCGCAGGTCCTCATCGAACGGTTCCTCGCCTCGTCGCTGCCCGCCGGGGCCATCTCGCACCTGAACTACGCGCAGAAGGTCGCGCAGATGCCGATGGCCCTCTCGCTCATGATCTGCACGGTCACCTTCCCCGTGGTGGCGCGGGCGCTGGCCGCGGGCGAGACGGAGCGGGCCCGCGACCGCGTCGAGCGGGACATCGTCCTGGCGGGCTGCCTGGTGCTGCTCGGCGCCGCGGCCGTCGTCGCCACCGCGCCCCCGCTCATCGAACTCCTCTTCCAGCGCGGCGCCTTCACCGCGAGCGACACCGCCGCCACCGCGTCCGTCATGCGTGTCTACGCCTTCGGCCTGCTCGGCCACACACTGGTCGGCGCGCTGGCCCGCGCGCACTTCTCCGTCGCACGGACCACGTGGATCCCGCTCTACGCGATGGTCGTCGGCGTCGTCGCCACCGCGGGGATCGGCTTCCTGACCGTCGGCACGTGGGGCGTCCACGGGATCGCCGCCGCCAACGCGACCGGCATCTGCGTCACCGCGCTGCTCCTGCTGCGCGGCACGGGCCCGCGCACCGTGCCGGTCAGGACACGGGCCCTCGCCGGACAGCTGGGCCGCCTCGTCGTGGCCGCCGGGGGCGCGGCCGCCCTGGGCGCCGGATGCGCGCAGCGGGTGGCACAGCCCGCCCTCGCGGTCCTCGCGGGCTTCACCGTCGTGGCCGTCTCCTTCGTGCTCATCGGGCTGCTCCTGAGGGCGCAGCCCTGGCCGTCCGCCCTTCGATCCGTCAGCAGAAAGCTGCGCCATGTCCGTTGACCTGACCCCGTCCGCACCGTCGTCCGGCACGGAGCCGTTCCTGCGGCTGCGGCCGCCCCGCACCCCGGCGTGGGTGGCGATGTACCACTCCGTCGCGGACCCGTCCGACGATCCGTACGAGATCACCGTCGCCCCCGAGCGGCTCGGCGCGCAGCTGCGCTGGATGCGGCGCCAGGGGCTGCGCGGCGTCTCGATGAAGTACCTCCTGGAGGCGTGCGCGCAGGGCCAGGAGCACAACCTGGTGGGCCTCACCTTCGACGACGGGTACCGCGACTTCGTCGACCACGCGCTGCCGCTCCTCCAGCAGTACGACTGCACCGCCACCGTCTTCGTCCTGCCGGGCCGCCTCGACGGCGACAACGCCTGGGACCCGCTCGGCCCGCGCAAGCCGCTGCTCGGCGCCGACGGCATCCGGCACATCGCCGAGTGCGGCATGGAGATCGCCTCGCACGGCCTGACCCACGTCGACCTGACCACCGCCGACGACCGCGTCCTGCGCCGCGAGGTCAGCGGCAGCCGGGCCGCCCTGCACGACCTGACCGGCACCGAGGCGCAGGGTTTCTGCTACCCCTACGGCACCGTCGACCAGCGCGTCGTCACCGCCGTACGGAACGCCGGATACCGGTACGCCTGCGCCATCGCTCCCGGCGTGCTCACCGGCCCGTACGCCCTGCCCCGCGTCCACATCGGGCAGGACGACACCGCGTGGCGGCTGCGCCTGAAACTGCGCACCAACCGGCTGCGGCGCCGCGCCCTCGACCGCTCGGCGGTGACGGCCCCATGAAGGTCCTGCACATCATCACCGGGCTCGGCGTGGGCGGCGCGGAACAGCAACTGCGCCTCATGCTCCGGCACTTGCCGACCGACTCCGACGTCGTCGCGCTGACCAACGCGGGCACCGTCGCCCAGGCCATCGCCGCCGACGGCATCCGCGTCACCGACCTGGGCATGTCCGGCAACCGTGACCTGGCGGCGCTGCCGCGTCTGGTCAGGATCATCCGGGCGGGCCGGTACGACGTGGTGCACACGCACCTCTACCGCGCCTGCCTGTACGGGCGCATCGCGGCCCGGATGGCCGGGGTGCGCGCGGTGGTGGCCACCGAACACTCCCTGGGCGACTCGCAGATGGAGGGCAGGCCGCTCACCGCGGGGGTCCGCGCCCTCTATCTGGCCGGGGAGCGGCTCGGACGGGTGACCGTCGCGGTGTCCCCCGCCGTCGGGGCGCGGCTGCACCGGTGGGGCGTGCCGCGTCAGCGGATCCGGGTGGTGCCGAACGGCATCGAGGTGGAGCGCTTCCGCTTCGACCCCGCGAGCCGGGCGCGTACCCGGCAGCACCTCGGGCTGCCCTCCGGCGCGTTCGTCGTCGGCGGCGTCGGACGCCTCACCGCGGGCAAGCGCTTCGACGTGCTGCTGCGGGCCGCCGCGCAACTGCCTGACGACGTCGTCGTCGTCCTGGTGGGGAGCGGCCCCGAGGAGCCGGAGCTGCGCCGCCTCGCGCACCGGCTCGGGCTCGACGGACGGGTGCGGTTCGTGGGCGAGTCCACGCACGAGACCTCCCCCGAGGTCTCTCGCGAGGGCGACGCCGCGGTCGGCGCGCCGGACCTGCCCTCGCTCCTCTCCGCGATGGACGCGCTGGCCTCGCCCTCGCCGGAGGAGGCCTTCGGTCTGGCCCTGGTGGAGGGCCTGGCCAGCGGGCTGCCCGTGCTGTACGCCTCCTGCCCGGCCGTCGAGGGCCTCGACGCGGCGGAGCGGTCCGGCGCCGCGTACTGCCCGAGCGATCCGGACTCCTTCGCGCAGGCGCTGCACGGCCTGCGCGGCGACGTCCCGCCGCACCGCGAGGCACCGGCCGCGGTACGGCACTACTGCATCAGCCGAAGCGCCGACCAACTGATGAACGTATACGCGTCAGTTGCCCCCGGCCCGACCCTGGAGGTGACCCCTCGATGAGCGACTCCGTGAACGAGCGCCCGCGCATCCTCGCCCTGCGAGCCCGTGCCGCGCGGCTCCCCCGCTGGTCGGCCCTGCCGGCCTGCGCGGTCCTCGGCGCCCTGGCCGGTGCCGGGTACGGCGCGCTGCAGACCCCGCAGTACACGGCCACGAGTTACGTCGTCGCCGTCCCGCAGGAGAAGGCCGACCCGGCGACGGCGCTCGGCTTCGCGCAGGCGTACGGCCGGGTCGCGACGCAGCTCGCCGTGCTGGGCGACGCGCAGGTGGCGGCGGGCGTGTCGGCCACGGAGCTGCAGGACAAGGTGCGGGTCGCCACGTCGCCGGACGCGCCGATGATCGCGGTCTCGGCGACCACCGACAAGCCGTCGTCCGCCGCGATCACCGCCAACGCGGTGGCACGGTCGCTCTCCACCGGCGCCAACCATTCCAAGGACAGCACGCGGATCAAGCTGATCCCGTTCTCGCGCGCCCTGCCGCCCAACGCCCCCGCGTCGCTCTCCACCGGCGTGACGACCCTGGTCGGAGGGTGCGCGGGCGGGCTGCTCGGCAGCCTCGCGCTCCTGGTGCGGCCGCGCGCCCGTACGGAGGCGGTGGCGGGCCCCTCCGTACCGGGACCCGCGTCCGCGCTGGTGCGGAGCACCCCGTGAGTACGGCAGCGCGCACAGCGCCGCACACCGCGCCCGACACCCGCCCGATGGCCGAACTCTGCGTCGACGAGGACGAGTTCGACGCGCTGGCCGAGCCGTGGGGGCGCCTCCACCGGTCGTGCGGGGCGGCGACGCCGTTCCAGAGCCACGCCTGGCTGTCGTCCTGGTGGCAGTCGTACGGGAGCCCGGGGCGGTTGCGCGTCCTCCTGGTCCGCGACGGCGCACAGCTGATCGCCGCGGCCCCGCTGATGCGGGTGGACCGGCCGCTGCCCGCCCTGAAGCCGCTGGGCGGCGCGATCTCCGACTTCACGGACGTCCTGGTGGACGACGCGTGCCGGGAGGAGGGCACGGAGGCGCTCCTGTCCGGCCTGTACGCGCTGGCCAGGACCGCGCTGATCGACTTCGGGGAGGTCAGGCCGGGCGCGTGCGCCGAGGACCTCTACGCACGCTGGCCGGGCCCGCGCCGCGCCCTCGCGGGCTCCGCCTGCCTCGAACTTCCCGCGCTCCCCATGGAAGGCCTGCTCAAGCGGCTGCCGACACCGCGGGCGCAGCGCACCCGGGCCAAGATGCGCAAGCTGTCGGCGCTGGGCGTGCAGAGCCGTGTCGTACCCGCCGACGAGGTGGAGAACTCGGTGCGCACCCTGCTGCGGCTGCACCAGCTCCAGTGGCAGGGCCGCAAGGTGACGGCCGAGCACCTCCAGCCGCGGTTCCACGAGCATCTGCTGCGCTCGATGCGCCCGATGGTCGCGGCGGGCGAGGCGGTGGTGACCGAGTTCAGCCTGGACGGCGAGGTGATGGCGGCGGACCTGACGCTGCTTTCCGGCACGCTGGCGGGCGGCTACCTGTACGGGGCGCATCCCCGGCTCAGGGAACGGAAGGTCGACGTCGCCACGATGCTCCTCGACGCGTGCACGCGGCACACCGGCGGCGAGCACCCGCGCGCGCTCAGCCTGCTGCGCGGCAACGAGCCGTACAAGCACCACTGGCGGCCCGAACCGGTCGCCAACCAGCGGCTCCTCCTCGCCCGCAGGCGCACCGCGCCGCTGGTGTGCGCGGTGGCGTGGGGCGTCTCGGGGCGCCAGTGGGCGAAGCGGTGGCTGCGCGAGCGCGAGGAGCGGCGGGGCGACGGGTCCGGCCGCGGCGGCGGAGCCTCGACGTGACGGCTCGCACCACCGCGGACGGCCCGGGGGTCAGGACTTCCCGGGGTCCTCGGACTTCCCGGGGCCCTCGGACTTCCCGGGGTCCTGGGACTTCTTCGGGTCCCCGGTTTTCTGCGGGTCCTTCCACCAGTCGAGGCGCAGGCACAGCTTGCCGCCGAGCCACTGTTCAACCCAGTCGCCGAAATGCACCGGCGTACAGGTCGGCGGATTCACCGGCTCGGTCGGATCGGTGTCACGGCCCGAGAGGAGTTCGCGGTAGGCCTTCGCGGACTCAGGATTCTCCTTGCACTGCCACACGCCGTGCGGGCAGTAGTCGGTGACGGTGTTGTACAGCGGCTTCTTCTCCTTCATCCATTCCAGCATGCGGCGCATGTATTCCTCGTTGTCGCCGTTGCGGAACAGACCCCATTCCGGATACGAGATGGGCTTCTTGTGCTCCGCCGCGAAGTCCACGTGGTGCTGGAGTCCGTAGGGCTCCTTCACCTGCTCGTCGAATGACATTCCGCGCGGCTGGTCGTACGAGTCCATGCCGACGATGTCGACCGTGTCGTCCCCGGGATAGCACTGCGTCCACGGAACGGCGTCCCGGCCCCTGCTGGGCGTGAAGTCGAACCGGAACTTCTGGCCCGGCACCGAACGCATCGTGGTGACGATCCTGTTCCAGTACTTCTTCCAGGACTCCGGGTCCGGACCGCAGCGATGGGTGTAGGTCGTGCCGTTCATCTCCCACCCGAGCACGACGACCGTGTCCGGCACACCCAGGTCGACCAGGCGTTCGGCCAATGCCCGGAAGTGCTGGTCGAAGGCGCCCGTCGCGCCTCTCTCCAGCATTCCGGCCACCTCGGTGTCGCCGACGCCGTCCTCGTTGCGTTCGAGCATCGGGACGTTGAGGACAAAGAGCCTGTTGTCCTTAGCCTTGCGCCACTCGGCCCATTTCTCCAGGAAATTCGGGGCACCCTCGATATTGCTCCAGCGGTCGCCCGGGAGGTACGTGTGACCGACCCGCAGCTCGGCGCCGCCGAGCCATTTGCTGAGTTCCGTCATCCGCTCGACCCCGCGGGGGCCGTAGTCGAGATAAGCGCCGAAAGCGGGGGCCGCGGGTGCACCCTCAGGTGGTTCGCCGTCGCGTTCCGCACCCGCCGTTTGCCCCGGAACGGTGGCCAGGACGAGCGAAGAGACGATTCCCGCGGCGATGAAAGCGACACGTCCACGGCGTCGAAAACGTTGTGGGGGGTGTGACCCCATATCTGCTCCTCTTCTTCCGGCCTCCGGCCCTGCTCGACCGCTCAGTCCACTGACACCTCGTCATATGTATTTCTATTGCGCCAATCGAGCTTCTAATCCTGTGTTCCACCACATCGCCCGCATGGGCGATCGACAAGCGAGGGTGACGTTGCAGCCTCTGGATACACGCATTCCTGCGGTCCTGTTGCGGATCGACAGGAATCCCTTTCACCACGGGACGCTGGGCGCCCTGCGCTCGCTGGGGCGGGCCGGCGTCGAGGTCCACCTGGTCGCCGACGACCGGCGCAGCCCCGTGCGGCGCTCCCGCTATCTGCACCGGATGCACGCCCCGCCCATGCCGGGCGCATCGCTCGCCGAGGTCGCCGCCGTCCTGCGCCGCGTCTCGCGGCGCCTGTCGGGGCCCGCCGTGCTGATCCCGCTGGACGACGCGAGCGCCCTCGCCGTCAGCGCCCTGTACGAGGAGCTCACCGACTGCTTCCTGCTGCCCCGCACGGCGGGCAACGTCGCCGAGCGCGTCGCCGACAAGGCGACCCTCGCCCAGGTCTGCGCGCAGGCGGGCGTGGCCCACCCCACGACGCTGGCCCCGGAGTCCGCCGCCGAGGCCGCGGGCGCCGTCGACCGCATCGGGTCGCCCGCCGTCGCGAAGTGGAGCCGCCCCTGGCTGCTGCCCCGCGGCACCGGACTGCGCAGCACCACCGTGATCGGCTCCCCGCGCGAGGCCTCCGAGCTGTTCGAGCGCCGCGCCGAGGCGGGCAGCCGCCTGCTCCTCCAGGCCTTCGTGCCCGGCGCCCGCGACGCGGACTGGTTCGTCCACGGCTGCGCGGGCCGCGACGGCGTCGTACGCGGTGGGGGCACGGGACAGAAGCACCGCTCCTGGCCGCGTTCGGCGGGGCTCACGGTGAGCGGCGAGTGGGCCGAGAACCCCGCGCTGTGGTCCGCGGCCGCGCAGGTCGTGGCCGCCCTGGAGTACCGCGGGATCTTCGACCTGGACTTCCGCAGGGACGCGGCGACCGGCGACTTCCACCTGATCGACTTCAATCCGCGGCCCGGCGCCCAGTTCCGCCTCTTCGCCGACGGCACGGACACCGATGTCGTACGCGCCCTGCACCTGGACCTGACCCACCGCCCGGCCCCGGCCCCCGACCCGCTGCCGGGCCGCACGTTCCTGGTGGAGAACTACGCGCCGCTGGCCGCCCTGCGCGCCCTCGCCCGTCCGGGCGCCCGCCCCTCCCCCGCCGGCGAACTCGCCTGGCACGCCGACGACGACCCCGCCCCCGGGGCCACCCTGCGCCGCCTGTGGCGCCGTCACGTGGTGCGACGCCTCGGCGACGGCATGCGCCACCGCACGCACCGGCTCCTGACGTCCCTGTCGATCAGGGCGCGGAAGCACGCGCCCGCCGTCCTCCCCGGCACACCCAACCGAGAGCGAGCAGTCACCGATGCATGACCTGCATGACCAGCACGACCTGCACGACCTGCACGACCTGCTGATCGTCGGAGCGGGCCCCTACGGCCTCTCGATCGCCTCGCACGCCGCGGCGGCCGGCCTGGACGTACAGGTCTTCGGCAGGCCCATGGCGTCCTGGCGGGACCACATGCCGCGCGGCATGTTCCTGAAGTCGGAGCCGTGGGCGTCCGACCTGTCCGACCCCGCGGGCCGCTTCGGCCTGGCCGCGTACTGCGCCCGTGAGAACCTGCCCGCCGAGCACGGCAGGCCGCTCCCCATCGAGCACTTCGCGTCCTACGGCCTCTGGTTCGCCGAACAGGCGTCCCCGCGGGTCGACGAGCGCCTCATCGCCTCCGTCCGGACCGCCCCGGGCGGCTACGAGGCACGGACCGAGGACGGCGAGGTCCGCCGCGCCCGGGCCGTCGCCCTCGCGGTGGGCGTGCTGCCCTTCACCGAGATCCCCCGCGCCGTCCGCGGCCTGGGCGCCGAGTACGTCTCGCACAGCAGCCACCACGCCGACCTCGCACGCTTCCGCGGCCGGGACGTGACGGTGCTCGGGGCCGGGCAGGCGGCCCTGGAGACCGCCGCGCTCCTGTCCGAGCAGGGCACCCGGGTGCGCGTCATCGCCCGCTCCCCGCGCGTGAACTGGAACACCCTGCCGCCCGCCCGGCAGCGGCCGTGGCTGGAGTCGCTGCGCGCCCCGCACACCGGCCTCGGCTGCGGCTGGCGCAACAAGTTCTACGCCGACACCCCCGGTGTCTTCCGGCTGCTCCCCGAGACGGCCCGCGCCCGTGTCGCCGCCGACGCGCTGGGCCCTGCCGGGGCGTGGTGGGTCAGGGACCGCGTCGACGCGGGGGTCGAGGTGCGGGTCGGCCACCGGGTCGCGTCGGCCGAGGCCATCGGCGGCCGTGTCCGCGTGAACACCGTCGCCGCCACCGGCGGAGGCCTGAGCTTCGCGACGGACCACATCATCGCCGCCACCGGCTTCCAGGCCACGGCGGACCGCATCGGCGTCCTGCCCCCGGAGCTCCGGGGCGGCCTGCGCTGCCTCTCGGACGGCACGCCCTACGTCAGCGATCGCTTCGAGACCTCGCACCCCGGCCTCTTCCTGGCGGGCCTGACGACCGCGTCGAGCTTCGGACCCGCCATGCGCTTCGTGTACGGCGCCGCGTTCACCGCCGAACGGCTGGTGAGGGGCGTCGAACGGCACGTACGGCGCACGCGTCGGGCGACCCTGCCGGTCCAGTCGTACGACGAGAGTGCGCGCCGGACGGCGGCGGCCGCACGCTGAACGGGTGGCACCGGAACGCGTAGGGGCGTGGCGGCCCGGTGCCCAACTCCGTTGGCCCTAGCCTCGCTTCAGGTGACGCGCCGACGCCACCGGGCTCGGCTTCCGTGTCCGTGATCGCTCCACCGAAGCCGAGCCACCAAAGCGGCTCTCTTATGAGTGACACCGCGGGCGAATGGGTGAATGGCTCTTCCCGCGCGGGCCGTGCGGTGATGCACTGAATGCGCTTCATGGGACAGGCCGGGTCGCTTTCCGCCAGCCGTCGGCTCCTATGCCGTGGGTGAGCGACATTCACAGAGGCAGGTCTCTACCTCCCTTGCGCCGGCAGGGAAGCAATTCCATCTGCTTCCCTGCCGGCGTATTGCCGTTCCCGGCCCCGCAATTCCCGCTCAGCGCCGGGGCGATGCCTTTCCGCGCCGGTACAGGATCGCGCCGCCCAGCAGCAGGGCCGCGCTGGTTCCCGCCGCGCCGAGCAGCCTGTCGTCCGCTCCGGTCGCCGCGAGCCCGTCGCCGTGGGCCGGTGCCGCGTGCACCGGCCGTGCCGCCCGGCCGCCGTGCGGCTCGTGGCCCGGGTCGGTGGACGAGGACACCTCGTAGTGCTTCCGGGCGCCGGGGTGTCCCGGGGGCATGGCCCGGGGGTCCGGGTCGGAGCCTTCCGGGTCGGAGCCTTCCGGTGCGTGGCCCTCCGGCGGTGCGTGGCCCTCCGGCGGGACGGTGGTGGACGGCGGACGCTGGTGCGGGGCGCCCGCGTCGGCGTTGCAGCCGTTGCCCATGGCGGGAGAGAGACCGGCCACCACGTCCACGGTGTTGCCGCAGGCGTTCACCGGCACGTCGACGGGCGCCTTCGCGTTGTTGCCCCCCACCACGCCGGGCGAGCGGGCCGCGTCGCCGACCGCGGAGGCGCCGGTGAAGCCCGGGGAGCGGGTGGAGTCGTCGCCGGTCCGGTGCGAGGCCGCCTTCGGGGCGCGCGGTGCCGAGCGCGACGCATCGGGCCCGGAGTGCTTATGAGAAGAGGAGCCGCACGAGTTGCCGAAGGCCGGATTGCCGGCCCCTACGCCGTTCACACTGTTGCCGCAGACATTCACCGGCACTTCCACCGGGGCCTGCACGTTGTTGCCCGACAAAAAGCCTGGCGAATCCGCCGCCTGCCCGCTCGCCCCACCGGCGGCGAGCGCCGAGGCACCGGACAGGGACAGGATGCTCGTGGCGGCCGCGGCGGAGAGCATTCCTTTGCTTAGGGCCTGTCGCAATCTATTGGTCTTTCTCTGTCCGAGGGTGAAGCCGGCCCCGGCGCCGGAAAGGCTGCCGGGGCCGGCTGAGGCGCAGTGGGAACAGCTGGCGCCTACGTCAGTCGTTCGCGCACTTGTTGCCGAAGGCCGGGTTCAGGAGCGCGATGATGTCGACGGTGTTGCCGCACACGCTGACGGGAACGTGGATCGGCACCTGGACGTTGTTGCCGGAGATGACGCCCGGGGAGCCCACGGCCGCGCCTTCCGCGCCGGCGTCGGCGAACGCCGGAGCGCCCAGGCTCAGGGCCATCACGGTGCCGGCAATGATCGTTGCGCTCTTCTTGAGCTTCACAGCTTTTCCCTTCTTTCGGGTCACGCCTGAACGGCGACCTGAGTCCTGGTCAACGAGCGGAAGGACCACAGGAAACCGCGGAATTGTCAATTTTCGGAAGTTCACTCGACTGCGATCGCAGGGCATGAAAAAGCCCGGACCGCCCGAGGAGGAAGTGATTCGGACGGTCCGAGCAATTACCGCGGTGCGGCAGATCAGCCGTTGTGCTCGCCGTTGCCCGAGAGCAGCGGGATGTCGCTGAGGATGTGCGACAGCGGCTCGTCGCCCTTGGCCTGCGTCGAGTTCTCGGTGCACTGCTGGTTCTGCGGCGCCGAGAGGATCGGGATGTCCTGGAGGCCGACGTTGACCAGGCCGACGATGTTCTGGATGTTGGCCTTGACCGGGAGACCGATGCAGGGCTTGTTCAGCGAGCCCTGGACCAGGGACAGCTGCGGGCTCATGTCGCCCTTGGTCGCCGAGTTGCCGAACGACTGGCTGGCGCCGTTACCGCTCATCGACTGGGTTCCGCTGTCGTCACCGATGGCCATCGCGGGGGTGGCGATACCGGCGGACACGGCAACTGCGGCTGCGGCCGTTGCCATTGCCTTCTTAAGCATTTTGGTTCCTTTTCTGGGGCAGACGCTCACGTTACTGCGGCCTGCTCAACTCCCCACTCCGCGTTTGGTTCCGCGCATTCACTCCATCGGATCGATCAGTGGTCGCCATGACGACGGACCCGCCCCGGAAAAGACCGCACCGAAACAATGGTCTGATTATTCACAGTCCGTCGGGTCACGCCCCCCACAAAGCCGCGCATTGGGCCATAGGAGTGAAATTCAGCAACTCATCCCGTCTTGGACAGTTGCTCAGGGCGCTCCGAGGACGGGGCTAACTCAGAGAGGAACACCTGTGATCAAGAAGGTTATGGCCGCAGCTGCGGTCACGGCTTCCGTCGTCGGCATGTCGGCCGCGGCAGCGCCCACGGCACTCGCCATCGGCGACGACCACGGCACCGAGACCATGAGCGGCAACAACGCCATGCAGTCGTTCGGCAACTCCGCGACGTACGGCAACATGAGCCCCCAGATGGCGCTCATCCAGGGCTCGCTCAACAAGCCCTGCATCGGCCTCCCGGCCAAGGCCAACATCCAGAACATCGTCGGCCTGGTCAACGTCGGCCTCCAGGACATCCCGATCCTCTCGGCGCCGCAGAACCAGCAGTGCACCGAGAACTCGACGCAGGCCAAGGGCGACGAGCCGCTGTCGCACATCCTCAGCGACATCCCGCTGCTCTCGGGCAACGGCGCCCACAACGACTGATCCGGGCAACCGGCATCACTCGCCCGGCGGCGCCTTCCAGGCGCCGACCGGGCGAACGGCGCGGACAACGTGTGTGGCGGGGGACTCGTCGGGCAACCGAAGAGTGAACAGTCCCCACACCATCGGTGGGAGTGATGCGCTGTGACAACCGACAGCACGCAGGAAACCTGCGTCCTCACCCGCCCCCGAACCCCGGCCGCCGCCCGGGATGTCGTACGCGCACTGCTGCGCCAGGGGCACAACGACGCCAGTGAAATGGCTGTCGACGACGCGGTCCTGGTGACTTCCGAACTGGTCACCAACGCGCTCAGGCACGGAGGCGGCCTGCGCGGATTCGAGTGCCGGGTACGGTCCGGCTTCGTCGAGATCGCCGTCGAGGACGGCAGCGACGTGGTCCCGCGGACCCGCCCGCGCACCAGCCTCCTCACGAGCGGCGGACACGGCTGGCCATCCGTGTGCCAGCTGTCCGACGACGTGTCCGTGACACGCCTGCCCGAGGGCGGGAAGTGCATCGTCGCCCGCGTTCCGCTGGCCGCGTGAACCGCGCCCCCGAGGGCACGGCACGTACCCGTGTGGCTACCGGGCGGACCGGCAGGGACGGGGTTCCATGAGGCCGTACCCCACTCCCCTCCGGAAGGGCCGGTCCCCACGGTGCAGCGATACGTGAAGACAGTCCTCGTGACAGCGGTGGCCGCGGCGACGGCGCTGCTGCCCGGCGCGGCGCACGCCGCCGACCGCCACGAGGTCACCCTGGAACGCACGGCCCGGCTCACCCCGGACGGCACGGGAGCGGTCGTCAGCGGCACGTACACGTGCGAGGGCGTCCGAGGGCCCGTACGGCTGAGGGTCGCGCTGCGCACGCAGCAGAAGCGCGAGCTGACCGCCGACGAGAAGCAGACGGTGTCCGGCCTCTACCAGTGGCTGGGGCTCCCCAAGCTGCCCGTCCCGAAGACGGCGACGTCGAACACCTCCCGGGAGCAGATCCTCGACGGCACCTGTGACGGCACCGCCACGGCCCACCCCTGGCGGCACGCCTTCACCGGAGGGGTCGAGAAGGGCTCAAAGGCCTCCGTCACCGTGGCGATGACCTCGGTCGACTCCCGTACGGCCGAGGCGCGGACCCTCGCCGACACAGCGGGCGACGTGACCTTCGCCTAGGCGGTACGCACCAGCCTCACACGCGTCCTGTCACCGTCACCGAGACCCGTGACAGCTCCCCGGTCAGCCGGTCCAGTGTCTCCGTCACCGCGGCCCGCAGCTCGCGGGTGACGTCGAGGGTCCGGTGGCCGCGGCGCAGGACGACGTAGATCTCCGCGTGCCAGCCCGCGCCTCCCTTGTCCCGGCTGACGCGGACCGCCGAGGAGCGCGGGGACGCGGTGGCGCCCCGTCCCAGCGGGGCGGCGGCGCGGAGGAGGTCGGCGAGGCCCGGGCGCAGGAAGGCGACGCCCGGTGTGCCCAGTACGGCCTCCTGGATGGCCTCGGCCAAGGTGGCGCTGGAAACGAGTCGTTCCGTCACGGGAGCCGTCCTTCCGTGGTGTCGCCGTCGTCGGCGGCTTCGTCGAGGATGTCGGCGACCGTCACGTCGACGGCCGCGACGCGCATGCCGAGCTCGGCGTCGACCGCCTCCAGGATCGCGCGGCGGACCTGGTCGGCAACCTCCTGGAGGTTCCGGGTGAGGGTCACAGCCACCTCCGCGCGGATGTGCACGGGCCCGCGCGGCCACCGGCCCTCAGGTGCGGCGCCCGCCTCCTGGGAGAGCGCCTCGATGCGGCAGCTGCCCGCCCGTACGCCCGGCAGGGACTCGGCGGCCGCGCGGACGGTCCTGGCCGCGGCGGCCTCCACGATCCACAGGTCCTCGGCCGCCTCGCCCAGCGGCAGGGTGCGTCCCGGGCGCAGTTCGAGACGGACCACGTCCATGACGCGGCCGACGAGCGCGGAGGCGTCGGACTCGTACTCCCGCGGGTCGTCCTCGCGGGCGGCCGAGACGACGTCCTCCAGGCGCCACAGCGTGTGCAGCGCCTCCGTGCAGTGCGGGCAGGACTCGGCGTGCGGATCGCTCCCGCCGCTCTCCGCGCGCTCCCAGACGTCCCACAGCGCACGGCCGCAGGGGAGCAGTTCGTCGGGTCCGTTCGCCGTGGGTCCGCCCGTGGTGGGGGCGTCCGTCGTGGGTTCGTCCGTCATCGGCCCGTGCTCCTCGTTCACCGCCATGCGGCCATCGCCTCCGTGAGATGGCGCCGCGCCCGGAAGACGCGGCCCCTGACCGCCTCCGGGCTGATGCCCACCGTCTCGGCGATGGTGTCGTAAGGGAGGCCGTTGAGCTCGCGCAGCACCCAGCACACGCGCTGTTCCGGGGACAGTCCCTCCATCGCCCTGCCGAGGTCCTCCACGGCCGCGTGCGACTCGGCGACCCTGGCCGGGGACGCCTCGTGCTCCGGAGCCTGCGGTTCGGGCACCTCGCCCAGGTCGAGGGAGGGGCGGCGGGCCCGCAGCACGTTCAGGCACCGGTTGGTGACGATGCGGTGCATCCACGTGCCGAACTGCGCGTCCCTGCGGAACTCCGGCACCTTGCGCCAGGCGCTGACGAAGGAGTCCTGCACCGCGTCCTCGGCCTCCGTCCGGCTTCCCAGCAGCCGCGTGGCGAGCCGCAGCAGGCCGGGCGCATGACGGCGCACGAGCTGCTCGAAGGCCTCTTCGTCGCCCTCGGCGGCCCGTACGGCCAGCAACCCGTCGTCGCGCGGCACACGTGGCTCCTCTCGCTCCAGTCGTACACCTAGGACACGGGTCGGACCACCCGCGTTACGCGGCACGGGCGCGGCCACCGGCGGAAAAACTCGCGCGAGGCGCGTAACGAATCCGGGGCACCCGGGTCATAGGGGTGAGCAGTCCCCGACGACCTGACGACGAGGAGATGCCTTCCATGGCGACTCAGGAGAGCACTACGAAGACGGCCGCTACGGCGTCGCACGGCTCCGAACAGGGCCTCACCGGCACCGTGCAGACCGTGCCGGGCAGCACCACCGTGGCGGGCCGCACCGGGGCCACCGAACCGGCCGCCACCCGCGGCAAGACGTCCATCGCCGACGTGGTCGTGGTGAAGATCGCCGGCACGGCCGCGCGGGAGATACCCGGCGTGCACGACATGGGTGGCGGGCTCTCGCGGACGATAGGCGCCGTCCGCGACCGGGTCCCCGGCGGACGCCCCAACGTGGGGCGCGGGGTGAAGGTCGAGGTCGGCGAGCGGCAGACGGCGATCGACCTGGACATCGTCGTCGAGTACGGCGTGCCCATCACCGATGTCGCCCACGAGGTGCGGGAGAACGTCATCGCCGCCGTGGAGCGCATCACCGGGCTCGAGGTCGTCGAGGTCAACGTCGCCGTCAACGACGTACGACTGCCCGACGACGACAGCCCGGACTCCGCCGGCGAGACGCGCGTGGAGTAGGCGGTGAGCACAGCTCTGGTGGGTCTGGTCGCCGGGATGGCCCTGGGGTTCGCCGCGTGGTTCGGCGGCTTCGGGGCGTTCCTCCTGGTCGGTGCGCTCGGCGCGGTCGGCTTCGTCGTGGGCCGCCTCGTGGAGGACGGCACGGACGTACGGGGCTTCTTCGGCGCCCGTGACCGGGGGCGGCGATGAGCGTTCCCGCGGCGGACCGCGGTGCGACGAAGATCGCCGACCGCGCGGTGCGGCGGATCGCCGGGCGGGCCGCAACGGAGGCGCTCGCGCCCGGTGAGGTCAGGACGGACCGGAGTACGGCGTCGGTCCGCGGCCGCCGGGCGCGGGTCGACGTCGCTGTGACGCTGCCCTACCCCACCGTGCTCGACGAGTCCGGCGAACGCGTCCGGTCGCACGTCGCCGACCGCACGGCGCGGCTCACCGGCCTCGTCGTGCCGTCGGCGCGAGTGCGGGTGCGGGCGCTGCGCGTGCGGCCTGCGAAGGCCGTGGAGGCGACGCGGGAGGCGGCGGAGGCCGGTGGTGGGGCTCGAGTGCGGCGGCCGTGGTCCGCGCGCCGCGTGCCCGTGGCGGTGACGGCGCTCGTCGCCGCCACCGCGTGCGGCGTGTTCCTGTACGACGTACTGGCCGTGCACGCGGCCGGGCGTGCACCCGCGCGGTGGCGGGCCGACTTCATGGAATGGCTCGCCACGCACGGGCCGCACCGGGGCGTGTGGCCCGGCGCGGTGGCCGCGTTCGCGGTGTTCTGCCTCGGCGTGTGGCTGATGGTCCTCGCCGTCACGCCGGGCTCCCGCGGCCGCCTGCCGATGCGGGCTCCGCTGTCCGACGTCCACGCGGCCATCGACCGGCGCGCGTTGGCGTCACTGGTGCGGGACGCCGTATCGGGTCTACCCGGCATCACGCGCGCGCGGGTCCGCGTCGGACGGCGCGGGGTCACCGTGCGGGCGGGGCTCGCCTTCGGTGAACTCGAACCGGCGCGTACGGCGTTGACGGAGGCGGCGGAGCGGGTCCTGGGGTCCTCTGGAGTGGCGCGGCCGCCGCGGCTGCGGGTCCGGCTGCGCACGGAACCGGCGTGGCGTGCGCCGGTACGGGGAGGTGAGGACGGATGAGCGGCCTCCGTACCGGCGTCAACCGCACCGCCCTGCTCTGTCTCGCCGTGGCGCTCCTGGGTGCGGGCGCCGTCCTCGCGTCCGCGACCGATGTCGTACGTGACCGGCTGCCGTCGGACGTGCCGCGGCTCGGCTCCGACCGGGTGTGGGTGGACGGGGAGGAGCTCGGGCGGTGGCGGGACCACGGCTGGTGGACGCCGGTGGTGATCGCCGCGCTCTCCGTCGGCGTACTCCTGTTCCTGGGGTGGGCGTGGGCGCAGGTGCGCGGTGGGCGCCTGCGCGAACTGCCGCTGGGGCAGCCCGACGTGACGCTGTCCGGGCCGGCGCTGGCGGCGGCGATGACCGAGCGGGCGCGCGGCATCGAAGGCGTGGCCCACGTGCGCGTGCGGCTGCGCGGGGGTCCGCGGCGGCTGCGCGCCCGCATCACGCTGGTCCTGCTGCCGGACGCCTCTCCGGAGGCGGTGCTGCGGTGCCTCGCCCGGCAGACGGTGGCCGAGGCGCGGGCGGCGGTGTCACCGCGCCCGCTGATCGCCGACGTACGGCTCACGGGGAGGTCGCGGTAGCGAGGGCGGCCGACGTCCCGGCCCGCGGTGTCAGCGTTCGGTGAGCAGTCCGGAGCGGAGCTTGGCGAGGGTGCGTGTCAGCAGTCGCGAGACGTGCATCTGGGAGATCCCGAGCACGTCCCCGATCTGAGCCTGCGTCATCTCCTGGCCGAAGCGCATCTCGATGATGTGCCGCTCGCGCTCGTTCAGCTGCTCGATGAGCGGGGCGAGCGCGTGCAGGTCCTCGAAGAGGTCGAGGGAGGGGTCGTCCTCGCCGAGCACGTCGGCGTAGTCACGGCCCTGCGAGCCGTCGTCCTGGCTGACGGGGACGTCGATGGAGCCCGCCGTGTAGCCGTTGGCGGCGACGAGGCCGTCGTTGACCTCCTCCTCGGTGAGGTCGAGGTGGTCCGCGAGCTCCCGGACGGTGGGCTCGCGGTCCAGCTCGGCGCTCAGCGCCTCCTTGGCCCTCGCCAGGTCGACGCGGAGCTCCTGGAGGCGGCGCGGGACGTGCACGGCCCACGTGGTGTCGCGGAAGAAGCGCTTGATCTCACCGGAGATGTACGGCAGCGCGAAGGTGCTGAACGCGACCTCGCGGGACAGGTCGAAGCGGTCGATGGCCTTGATCAGGCCGATCGTGCCGACCTGCACGATGTCGTCGATGTCGGTGCTGCCGCCGCGGAACCGACTGGCCGCGAAGTGCACGAGCGACAGGTTCATCTCGATCAGGGTGTTGCGCGCGTACTGGTATTCGTGCGTGCCCTCTTCGAGGACCTGGAGCTTGTCGAAGAAGAGCTTCGACAAGTCCCGCGCGTCCTTGGGCGCGACGCTCCCCGCGTCCTCGACCCACGGCAGTTCGCTGCCGGACACCTCTTCCCAAGGGGCAACAGCCGTGCGCGCTTCCTCTTGTACAGATGTCGCAGTCAACTGAGTGGGTGTCTGCACGGGTTCACCTTCGCTCGGGGCAAGGGACGGATATCCATAGTCCCGCCTTCCCAGTACTTCCAGGTTTAAGCTCACCATGCGGATTCAGGGTGCACGGGGAGTCGCCCTCAACGGGGCGGGGCGGGAGGCGCACATGCCGGAGATGTTCCTGCGGCGGCTGAGCCGGTGGCAGGCGGAGGGGCAGCGGGAGGCGGTCGCCGACCTCTATGTGGACGCGAGCGGCGGGCCAGGACCAGGTGTACGGCCTGACTTCCTGCGCCGCTTCGAACACGACGTACAGCAGACGGACTTCGACATGGTCGTGGCCCACGTGGCGGGCGGCCTGGTCGGTTGCCTCTACGGCTACCGGGCCGAGCGGGGCAGCGAGTGGTGGGAGGCGTTCCGCCACGTCCTGTCCCCCGCCGTCGTCGAACAGACCGCTTCGGGGCGGATCTTTCTGCTGAGCGAGGTGATGGTGGCGCCCGCGGAGCGCGGCTCGGACGTCGCGTACCGGCTGCGGACGCTGCTCCTCACCCGGCACACGTCGGACGTCGTCGTCGCCGTCATCAGGCCGGACGACGACCAGGGCCGCGAGGTGCTGCAGTCGTGGGACTGGACGAAGCTGGGCGAGTTCGCACCGCGGTGCGAGGGCTGGTTACGGCCGCCGTCACCCTTGCCGTAGCCCTTACCGGCCCACGGGTCTGCTCGCCCGCAGGGAGTACATGAGGGGGACCCTGGGCCGGTCCGCGGGGAAGCGGTAGACGCCGTCGCGGAGTTCGAGCGTGCCGAAGCGTTCGAAGAGGGTCTGGTCGCGCTCGCGCAGGAACTCGATGCGCAGGCCCGCGGCGGCGAGCGCGGAGACGACGTCGCCGATCGGGTGCTGCCACTCGACGGTGCGGTTGTGGACGGTGGGGGTCGTCGTGTCCGCGTACCCGCCGGGTGCCTCGTCGACCCAGGCGTCGCGCGCGAAGTAGTCGTACTCGATGCGTGAGCCCGTGGCGTCGTCCAGGACGTCGGTGAGCGGATGGAACTCGGAGAGGTAGAGGAAGCCGCCGGGCGCGACCAGTGAGGCGGCGGTCTCGGCCCAGCGCTGGACGTCGGGGAGCCAGCCGAGGGCGCCCACGCCGGTGTAGACGATGTCGTACGAGGTGTCGGGCACCGCCTCCGCCGCGTCGTACACGTCGGCGGCGACGAACGTGGCCCGCTCCGGGGTGAGGCCGAGCTCGGCGGCGAGCTCGCGGGCCGCCTCGACGGCGGGTTCGGAGAAGTCGAGGCCGACCACGCGGGACGCGCCGTGCCGCGCCCAGGACAGGGTGTCCAGGCCGATGTGGCACTGGAGGTGCAGCAGGGACTTCCCGCGTACGTCGCCGACCTCGGCGAGCTCGTGGTCGCGGAGCGGGTCCTGGCCGGCGCGGAAGGCCTCCAGGTCGTAATAGTCGCTGGCGAGGTGGAGAGGGACCCTCTCGTCCCATCGTCTCCGGTTGGTCTCGCGCCAGTCGGCGGGCGTCGGGGAGTACATGGTCGGAAAGTTATCCACAGGCTGGGGAATCCCGCCAGCGGATTGTCGGCGGGGGCAGGCACTATGGGGGCATGAGCGAGACGGGTGCGACGAGCGGGCCGGGTGCAGGAAACGACGCAGGGGTGCCTGCTATGTCGGGGATGCCGGATTGGGAGAAGCGGTTCAGGGCACCGCGGGTGTCCTTGCCGGACTGGGCGGAGGACGCTCCGGAGCGCTCCCTGTTCGTGTCCAACGCGACGGGGACGTATGAGCTGTACGCGTGGGACAGGGCGACCGGCGCCCAGCGCCAGGTGACGGAGCGGCCGAACGGCACGACGGACGGCGCGCTGTCGCCGGACGGCGAGTGGATCTGGTGGTTCGACGACACGGACGGCGACGAGTTCGGCATCTGGCGGCGCCAGCCGTTCGCCGGGGGCACCGACGAGCCCGCGGTGCACGGCCTCGAACCCTCCTATCCGGCGGGTCTCGCCCTCGGCAGGGACGGCGGGACGGTGGTCGTGGGCCGCTCGACGGACGACGAAGGATCGACGATCCATGTCGTACGTCCTGACAGCCCCGCCCCGGTCGAGGTGTACCGCCACCGGGAGTCGGCGGGCGTCGGCGACCTCTCGCACGACGGCACGCTGATCGCCGTCGAGCACACGGAGCACGGCGACGCGATGCACTCCGCCCTCCGGGTGATCAGGCCCGACGGCTCGACCGTCGCCGAGCTGGACGACACGAAGGGCGGCACGGTCGAGCTGGGCCTAGAGGTCCTCGGCTTCGCCCCGGTCGACGGCGACACGCGGCTGCTCGTCGGACATCAGCGGCGCGGCCGCTGGGAGCCGATGGTGTGGGACGTCGCCTCGGGCGAGGAGAACGACCTGGTGCTCGGCCTGCCGGGCGACGTGAGCGCCGAGTGGTACCCGGACGGCTCCGCGCTCCTGGTGGCCCACGGCTTCGAGGCCCGCGGCGAACTGTTCCGCTACGACCTGGCGACGGCGGCGCTCACCCGCATCGACACTCCCGCGGGCTCCGTCTCCGGCGCGACGGCACGCCCCGACGGCTCGGTGGAGTACATGTGGTCGTCGGCAGCCGAGCCGCCGGTGGTCCGCTCCACGGCGGGCGGCGTGGTCCTGGACCCGCCCGGCATGAAGGCGCCGAAGTCCGTGCCGGTGGAGGACGTGTGGGTGGACGGTCCCGGCGGCCGCATCCACGCACTGGTGCAGCGCCCGGCCGGCTCCTCCGGCCCCCTCCCCACCGTCTTCGAGGTCCACGGCGGCCCCACCTGGCACGACAGCGACTCCTTCGCGGCGGGCCCGGCGGCCTGGGTCGACCACGGGTACGCGGTCGTCCGCGTCAACTACCGCGGCTCCACGGGGTACGGCAGGGAGTGGACCGACGCCCTCAAGCACCGCGTCGGCCTCATCGAGCTGGAGGACATCGCGGCGGTGCGGGAGTGGGCGGTCACGTCCGGCCTCGCCGACCCCGACCGGCTCGTCCTCGCGGGCGGCTCCTGGGGCGGGTACCTCACCCTGCTCGGCCTCGGCACGCAGCCCGAGTCCTGGGCGGTCGGTCTGGCGGCGGTGCCCGTCGCGGACTACGTGACGGCGTACCACGACGAGATGGAAGCGCTGAAGTCCATGGACCGCACGCTGCTCGGCGGCACGCCGGAGGAGGTCCCCGACCGCTTCCGCGCGTCGTCCCCGCTCACGTACGTGGACGACGTGAAGGCCCCCGTCTACATCTCCGCGGGCGTCAACGACCCCCGCTGCCCGATCCGCCAGATCGACAACTACGTGAACCGCCTGGCCTCGCGGGGCGCGACGCACGAGGTGTACCGCTATGACGCGGGCCACGGGTCACTGGTCGTGGACGAACGCATCAAGCAGATCGCCCTGGAACTGAGCTTCGCCTCCCGCCACCTCCCCTAGCGGACAGCGGACAGCGGAGCGCTGAGCCCCACGCGGGTCCGCCCCCGCACCGAGCGGTGCGGGGGCGGACCCCAGGGGCAGGCGCCCCGTAGGGGCCCCGTACCGTGGGGGTGTGTACCGGTTTCTGCTGACGCCCCGCTGGTGGGGGATCAACGTCTTCGTCGTGCTGGCCATCCCCTTCTGCATCTTCATGGGTTCCTGGCAGCTCGGCCGCTTCGAGGACCGCGTACAGGATCACGAGTCCGCCAAGGAGCAGGCCAAGGAGCAGTCCGCGGAGGCGAACGGCGACGCCAAGGCCCGCCCCCTCCGCTCCCTGCTCCCCGTGGACAAGGAAACCTCCGGCGAGCAGGCCACGGCAACGGGCCGTTACGGCAGGCAACTCCTCGTACCGGATCGCGAGTTGGACGAGAAGCACGGGTTCTACGTGCTGACGCTGCTCCGTACGGACGACGGAAAGTCACTGCCCGTGGTCCGCGGCTGGCTCCCCGGCGACGCGAACGCCGCGAAGGCCCCGGCCGCCCCCGAGGGCGAGGTCACCGTCAAGGGGGCACTCCAGGCCTCGGAGAGCCCGGGTTCCAACGGCGTCAGCGCCGCGGGCGGCCTGCCGAAGGACCAGCTGGGCGCGATCAGCTCGGCGTCACTGGTGAACCTCGTACGCGACGACGTGTACGACGCGTGGATCACTCTCGACAAGGCCGACGCGGGCATGAAGGCGGTCCCGGCGACCGCGCCGAACAACACGGGCCTGGACCTGAAGGCGTTCCAGAACCTCGGCTACACCGGCGAGTGGTTCGTCTTCGCCGGCTTCGTCCTCTTCATGTGGTTCCGGCTGTTCCGCCGCGAGGCGGAGTTCGCCCGCGACGCACGACTCGGCCTGCTCCCCGACCCGGAGCCCACGGAGACCGACGCCGAGGCCCAGACCAAGACCGAGACCGAGTCCAAGGCCGAGACCGAGGCCACCGCCTAGAGCTCGCGCCTCAGGCAGGGACGAAGACGCCCTCGTCGGCCCCGTCGAGGATGAACCCGTTGTCGAAGCGGACCCGCACGCTCACACGCGGCGCCCGTTCCTGGAAGGCGGTCCACGCGGGTTCCAGCGCACCGACCTTCTCTTCGAGCTGCTTCCTGCTCCCCGTGGGCATCTCGCCCCCGAAGGCGTCGAGCAGCGACTTGAGCCGCTCGTACTCGCGCACGTCGTCGCTCTCGTCCTGGTGGCCGACCACCTGCTCGACGGTGCCGACGGTGCCCGCCGCCAGGGACAGGAACCCCACGACCACCCCCGCCACCTCGGCCGTATCGGTCAGCGGGGTGTCCGCTGCCAGCACCACCCGCTGGCCCGCCTTGAGACCCATCCGTGCCCCATCTCCCTGGGTCGGCTACTGAACGCCTGGTCGACGGGGGTTGCACCGTCACCGGAACGCGATCGTAGACCGGCCTAGGAAGCGGGCAGCACCCCGGTGCGGTACACCGTCCCCGCACACGCGTTGGTGATCGTCGTCCCCGCTGTGGGCGCCCCCGCCTCCGCGGTCAGGGAGACCACGACGCTGCCGTCGGTCACGCCGCCGTCCGACCGCTCCAGCTGCGCGCTCGTACCGTCGGGCGTCCCGCCCTCAGGAGTCCCGCCGCCGCCCTCGGAGGGCGTCGGGTTGGGCGTGGGCTCCCCGCCGTCCGTCGCACACTTGTCCGACGGCAGCCAGGCGAACTTCACCTCGTACGCCGCGCCGGGCTGCAGTACGAGCGGGCTGGCCTCGAGCGACGGGTCGGGCAGTCCGGCCGCCGCGTCGCCCGCCGTGTGGTCGATGACGCCGACCTTCGCCGGGTCGGCCGCGCCCTGCGCCACCGCGCCGACGGCACCCGCCGCCTCGACGGTGCAGCTGCTGTCGGAGATGTTGGAGACGCGGAAGGAGCCGTACACCGCGCCGTTGGCGTCCGCCGGGTTCGTGCTGCCGGTGGCGCCGAGCTGGGTGGCGTCGCAGGCGGGGGAGCTGGCGGCCTCGGAGGTGGAGGGGTCGGGCGATCCCGTACCGCCGCCGCCCGTGCCGCCCTTCCCCTTGCCTTCCTTCTTCTCCTTCTTGTCCTTCTTGTCCTTGCCCTTGGACTTGTCGGGCTTCGCCCCGGCGTCCTTCTCGCCCCCGTCAGGCCCCTTGCCCTGACCGGAGCCGCCCTGCGCGTCCTGGCTGTTGCCCGCGATCGAGGTGCGGTCGTCGGAGTCGCCGTTGGAGGTGGTGACGTGCACCAGGGCGGGAACGGCGGTGCCGATGAAGAGCGCGGCGGCGGCCAGGCCGACGACGGCCTGGCGCTTGCGGGCCCGGCGCGCGGGGACGGCCTGCCGCAGGTGGTCGAGGGCGCGGTCACCCGGCTCGATCTCCTGCACGGCCTGCCGCATCAGCCGCCGCAGTGCGAGTTCGTCGGAGCCGAGGTCCTCGTCGTGACCCTGCGTGTCCCGCGCTCCTCCGGAGCCGGGCTCCGCCTCGGAACCGGCTCCGCCCCCGACGACGGCGCGAAGCCGCTCCAAACCAGCACCGGCACCGGCACCGTCATCCGCTCCCGGCTCAGCCTCCGACCCCGCCACAGACTCAGGCGCTGTCTCGGACCCGGTGTCGGACCCGGTATCGGAATCGGGATCGCCTACGGGACCGTGGTTCACGTCGTCGTTCCTGCCATGCCGCTCGATTCCGCCCTGCTCGTCACGCTTGCGCTCACTCATGCCGGCGCCTCCATGGCGACCCGCAGGGCCGCGATGCCGCGCGAGCCGTACGCCTTCACGGAACCCAGCGATATGCCGAGCGTCTCGGCGACCTGCGCCTCGGTCATGTCGGCGAAGTAGCGCAGCACGAGGACCTCGCGCTGGCGCCGCTGAAGGCCGCGCATGGCCTTGATCAGCTCGTCGCGTTCCAGCTGGTCGTACGCCCCCTCCTCCGCGCTCGCCATGTCGGGCATCGGCTTCGAGAGCAGCTTCAGCCCGAGGATGCGTCGGCGCAGCGCGGACCGCGAGAGGTTGACGACGGTCTGGCGCAGATAGGCCAGCGTCTTCTCGGGGTCCCGCACCCTCTTGCGCGCCGAGTGCACCCTGATGAACGCCTCCTGCACGACGTCCTCGCAGGACGCCGTGTCGTCCAGGAGCAGCGCGGCGAGGCCGAGCAGCGACCTGTAGTGGGCGCGGTAGGTCTCGGTGAGATGGTCGACTGTTGTGCCCGCGGTCATCGTGTCGTCAGCGCCCTCGCGCTGCGCCGGGATGCGGGTCGGACGCGCCGCGGGCATGGGTGCGATCACCGGCATGCCACCGGTCGCGCGGGGACGACGAGTGGGGCGCAGTGTCGCCGCGCCTCTCGCCTGTACCGCTGTGAAGTCGAGTACCTCTGCCACGCTTGTTGGACACGCTTCCCCCCATCAGGGTTGTACGCATCCGTCGTCGCGTTTGCGGCAGGTCGCGCGGGCACCGCTCGTGACGATGCATCAAATGCCCCCATGCGTACCAGCTCTTCCCCTATGCCCATTATTCCGGCGCTCGGGCCGCCCCTGAAGGGCGACCGCTAAAGACGTCCCCCCGCCCGTCGCCGGTTGCAGTGATCAGATGCGAATCTTCGAACGCGGAGATGATCCACTTCAAGGACGCACGACCACTGAGTTGGACACAGAACTTACACAGATCCCCCATAGGGCTCGGCCCTGGGGTGGTATGTACCAATACCGGCCGTGACGCGAAGTCGGCCTCAGCCGGCGGTGAACTCCCCGGCCACCAGCTCCGCGATCTGAGCGGTGTTCAGCGCGGCCCCCTTGCGCAGGTTGTCCCCGCACACGAAGAGTTCCAGCGCGGTGGGGTCGTCCAGCGACCGCCGTACCCGGCCCACCCAGGTGGGGTCGGTGCCGACGACGTCCGCGGGGGTGGGGAACTCCCCGGCGGCCGGGTTGTCGAACAGGACGACGCCCGGCGCGGTGGCGAGGATCTCGCGCGCGCGGTCCACCGTGACCTCGTCCTCGAAGCGCGCGTGGACGGTCAGCGAGTGGGTGGTGACGACGGGCACGCGTACGCACGTCGCGGCGACGCGAAGCCCCGGGAGCCCGAGGATCTTCCGCGACTCGTCCCGTACCTTCATCTCCTCCGACGACCAGCCGTCGTCCTTCAGCGACCCGGCCCACGGCACGACGTTCAGCGCGACGGGCTCGGGGAAGGGCCCGGTGTCGTCGCCGACGGCCCTGCGTACGTCTCCGGGGCTGGTGCCGAGCTCGCTGCCCGCGACCAGCTTCAGCTGCCGCCGCAGCGTGTCCACGCCATCGCGCCCGGCCCCGCTCACCGCTTGGTACGAGGAGACGATGAGCTCGCGCAGGCCGAACTCGGCGTGCAGCGCGCCGACGGCGACGATCATCGAGAGCGTCGTGCAGTTCGGGTTGGCGACGATGCCGCGCGGCCGCACGCGCGCGGCGTGCGGGTTGACCTCGGGGACGACCAGCGGGACGTCCGGGTCCATCCGGAAGGCGGCGGAGTTGTCGACCACGACGACGCCCTTGGCGGCGGCGACGGGCGCCCACTGCGCGGCCACCTCGTCGGGTACGTCGAACATGGCGACGTCGACCCCGTCGAAGACTTCCTCGGACAGGGCAAGGACCTCGCTCTCCTCCCCACGCACGGCCAGCTTCTTGCCGGCCGAGCGCGGAGAGGCGACGAGTCGGATCTCGCCCCAGATGTCGGCGTGCTGCGACAGGATCTGGAGCATGACGGTGCCGACGGCCCCGGTCGCTCCGACGACCGCGAGCGTCGGCTTACGGCTCATCGGCCGGTGCCTCCATAAACCACGGCCTCGTCCGTGTCGGAGTCGAGCCCGAAGGCGGTGTGCACGGCGCGGACGGCCTCGGTCACGTCGTCGTCGCGCGTGACGACCGAGATGCGGATCTCGGAGGTCGAGATGAGCTCGATGTTCACGCCGGCGTCGCTGAGCGCCTCGAAGAAGGTCGCGGTGACGCCGGGATTGGTCTTCATCCCGGCACCCACGAGCGAGATCTTCGCAATCTGGTCGTCGTACCGGAGAGAGTCGAACCCGATGGCCGCGCGGGTCTTCTCCAGGGCGTCGATGGCCTTGCGGCCCTCGGCCTTGGGGAGGGTGAAGGAGATGTCGGTCAGGCCCGTCGAGGCGGCCGACACGTTCTGCACGACCATGTCGATGTTGACCTCGGCGTCCGCGATGGCGCGGAAGATCGAGGCGGCCTCGCCCGGCTTGTCGGGCACGCCGACGACCGTGATCTTGGCCTCGGAGGTGTCGTGCGCGACACCGGAGATGATGGCCTGCTCCACCTTGCGGTCCCCTTGCGGTTCGTTGCTGACCCATGTGCCCTGAAGCCCCGAGAACGAGGACCGCACGTGAATCGGGATGTTGTAACGGCGGGCGTACTCCACACAGCGGTGGAGGAGCACCTTGGAGCCGGAGCTGGCGAGCTCCAGCATGTCCTCGAACGAGATCCAGTCGATCTTCCGGGCCTTCTTCACCACACGCGGGTCGGCGGTGAAGACACCGTCCACGTCCGTGTAGATCTCGCAGACCTCGGCGTCGAGAGCGGCGGCGAGGGCGACGGCGGTCGTGTCCGAGCCACCACGCCCGAGGGTCGTGATGTTCTTCCCCTCCTGGCTGACGCCCTGGAACCCGGCGACGATGGCGATGTTGCCCTCGTCGACGGAGGTCCGGATGCGGCCCGGGGTGACATCGATGATCCGCGCTTTGTTGTGGACGGAGTCGGTGATGACGCCGGCCTGGCTGCCCGTGAACGACTGGGCCTCGTGGCCCAGGTTTTTGATCGCCATGGCCAGCAGGGCCATCGAGATCCGCTCACCAGCGGTCAGCAGCATGTCGAATTCGCGCCCGGCAGGGATCGGTGACACCTGCCCGGCAAGATCGATCAACTCATCCGTCGTGTCACCCATGGCGGACACCACGACAACGACCTGATGGCCGTTCTTCTTGGCGTCGACAACCCTCTTGGCGACCCGCTTGATGCCTTCGGCATCGGCTACGGAGGAGCCTCCGTACTTCTGCACGACAAGGCTCACGTGCGCTCCTCGCTCAGTCCGTCTCTTACCGCACTACTGCGGTCGGCTCAGTCTAACGAGCGGCCGAAATTCGCCAGGGCGATATCGCATCGTGAGATGTCCCGCTCACGACTTGATCACCTCGGCATACGTCTCCCGCTTCTCGGGGCGTACGTTCCGACCGCTCGGCTTGGCACATGCCCGGTTCGGAGCGGGGCACTCCGGAAAGTGGGGTGGGTCACAGGATCTGGCCGGGGGCCTCAGGCGGTGTAGTCCTTGAGCTGCTCGGTGTGCAGGGTGATGGCGACGGGGGCAGGGAGCCCGACGGTGGCGCCGTACGCGTATGCGGCGCTCCGCCGGTAGTCGCCGTCGAGGGGGCCGCTGAACACTGTCACGGTGTCACTGTCCCGATCGATGAGGAGGTAGACGGGGATTCCTGCGCGGGCGTACCCGTGTCGCTTCTCGTGGCGGTCGCGGCGGTCGGTGTCGCGGTCGTACGAAGTGACTTCAACGACCATGAGGACGCTGCTGGGGTCCGCCCACTCCCCCTGCCCGCCGAAACTCCCTACCGGCGCAAGCGCTCCGTCGGGCTTCGCACGTCCTGCGCGGTACCCCGCGACGACCAATCCCTGCTCGGGGTACAGCCCAAGTTCCGGGCGTTGCCGCATGCACTGTCGCAGCAACCACATGATGATCTCTCCGTGGTCGCCGTCCGGCACGGGCTTGACCCCTAGTTTTCCGTCGATGAGCTCGAGAACCACCGCTTCGGGGGCCACTCGGGCGAGTTCCTCGAAGTCCTCGGCATCGATCGGACCGTGCTTCACGCACAACCTTCCCCCGAGGAATTCGAGCTTGTTGCGCACGGTCTCCGGAGCCCTGCGGACGAGTTCCTCGAAGTCCTCGACGGACATCTCCGGGCGCTCTTCAGTGCTGGGGGTCATGGCGTCGCCTCCTTGACCCCATGGTGCCCGGACCGGCACGTCCTGCACGCTCATACGCCGCCCCGCCCCGTCGGCAGCCCGGCGGCCCGGCGCAGCTCCGCCACCTTCTCGGTGACGTCCACGACGGTGTCGTGCCCCGCGTCGTCCCCGGCGGGGCGCGGGCGCGGCGGCCTCGCGAGGAACGTGTCCGGGACGTACCCCGACCGCTCCTCCGGGGGGCAGCACTCTGTACAGATCCCGTTGATCAGCTCGACGGACGTGTCGGGCTCCTCGCAGAACGGGCAGATCATGACGGCGCGGGTGACGCGGGCACGTGCCTTGGCGGGGGCCTGGCGCTTGGGGGGCATCTTGTTCTCCAGTCTGGTCCGGGCGAGTCCGCCCGGATTGGTGACGGTGGGCGGCAGCGCGTCGGTGAGGGCGCGGGTGATGTCCTGCGGCGTCGCGCCACGCTCCAGCCACTCCGCTGCGCGGGGCTCCAGCTGTCTGCACTCCCCCTCGGAGAGGGCCATGCGGCGGTCGGCGGTGCGGAGTTGGGCGAGGGTTTGGTGGGCGGTGCTCGGCCGGTCGGCGGGGGCCGCCGCCTCCGCCTCCTCCGGCTCGTCCACCCTGGCCAGGCCCGACTGGTAGGCGTCGGTGACGTCCCGCCCGTGCCGTTCGCGTACGAACTCGGCCCACCACTCCGGGGACTTGGGCTCCCTGGACCAGTACGTCCTGGTCACCCACCGCATCGAGTTGTCCTCGACGGTGATGTGTTCCTTGACCCACCGCAGGTGCCCGGCCTCGGTGAGGCGTCGCAGGGACGTGCGGGTGGCCTGCTGGCCGTAGCGGGGGTGTTCGGCGGCGATGACCTTGTGTCCCATCGCCGCCCCGTCGGGGAGGTGATCGACGAACGTCGCGAACTCGGCGTCGCGGGGAGCCAAGTGTGCGAAGTCGGGCTCGGTGTCCGGTTTCGCGTCACCCGCGAGGCGCTTCCCGTACCCCGATTTGGCCATGGGGTGGGACGGGGAGGGGAGTACAGCATTAGGCTTGGCGTAAGCCACGGTCGACCTCTGATCGATCGTAGGACTAGGCCTCGGAACCGGTGTTGGCGCACCGACCGGGGCCGTTCTATTGCCGCGAACCTAGGGCGGCTTTACGCTCCGGCGCAAGCTGACTACGGATCGTCACTCTTGAGGGTGACGGGACCCGTAACTCCCCTTTTGGCCAGGTTGGTTGGGTTCATTCCATCGGTGAACCAGACCCAGGGAAGAGCTCGGGTCCCGGGGCTCAAGCCCCGGGCTGAACTGCGGCGATGAAGGCGAGCCACGCGGCGGCGGAAAGGGCAATCTCGGGGCCCGAGGAGTCCTTCGAGTCGCGGATGTGGATGCCTATGGACGTGGACTCGTTCCGCTCCACGGCCACTTCGAGGCAGTTGGCACCCTCGTCATCGCTGTAGCTGGACTTGAACCACTGCAGCACGCCGCTCATAGGTCATCCACCATCCGCTCGATGAATTGGGCTGACTCAGTCGGACTGAGAGCCACGGTGCGGATCATGCTAAGCCGCTCACTCTGAGCGGTGACGACATCCGGGTCGGAGGTCAGCTGGCTCACGGACTGGCCCTCGGACAGGGCAAGCCGTTCATGGTCGCGGGTTTCCATCAGCACCATTGGACCCGAGAGAGCCGAGGGAATGGCTCGCTTGAAAGGCAGTACCTGCAGCGACACGTTGTACAGGCCGCTGGCCTCCAGCAGTCGCGCCATCTGTTCCTTGTCGACCTCTGGGGTGCACAACGAGGCCTCGTAGATCACAAAGCTGACCGCCACCGGCGGCTTCCGATGCAGAATCGCCTGCCGTTCGAGGCGAGCGGCAACTCGCTCCTCCACCGTTTCCTCATCCACCGGAGGGCAGCGGTTCCCAATCAGCGCTCGCGCGTACGACTCCGTTTGCAACAGCCCCGGAATCAGCGCTACTTCGTACGACCACAGAGACAGGGCCTCCTGCTCACGCGCCATGAAGTCCTGCACTCGCTGCGGAAACTTCTCCGCCCTGACGTAATCCTTGCCCGCGCTCAGCAACCCAGCCGCGTCGCAAAGGTCATCCGCCACATCCAGCACCCGAGCCGTCGGCATCCGAACGCCCTGCTCCATGGCCTTGATGGTGTCCGGCGCGTAATTGGAGGCGACGGCCAACTCCTCGCGCGAGACGTTCGCCTTCATGCGCCACCGCTTCAGCTGGTTCCCGCTGTACCGCCAGGTCGGGTTGTACTGCACGGACACAGCGACCACCTCCGTCGGGTACACGGAGGCGTGTATCCCCTGAGTCACTACCGAGCGTAACCCCGCACGTACCACGGTGTGACCATGACGAACGCAATTCACTGGCCGGAGTGGGTACCGCTGGCGGGCCACCACCTCCGCGTGTCCGGGGTCCACTTCGACGCGGTGCGGATTCAGGGCGTACGAGGGGAACAGGTCGCGGCGCGGCTGGTCGCGGAGGCGGACGAGAACGCGGGTCCCGTCATCTGCGAAGCAACGGGGTTCCGTTGGATGTACTTCCTGGTGGCGCCGGGCACGGCGAGGGACCACAACTGGCCGTTGGGCGTGCAACGGTTCGGCGGAGCGGGCTGCCGCACGGTGACGTACATCGGCGTCCCGGCGCTGGCCGGCAACACGTGGCCGTTGTTCTGGTACTCGGAACCAACGCCTACGGCACCGTATGTGGCGCCGGAGCGGTTGCTCGGGGCGCTGGAGGTCTGATCAGTCCGTGGCCTTCGCGGGCTTCCAGTGGGTCGCCCGTGCGAGCGCCTGGTAGCGGCGGACGACGGCCAGGTTGCTGCGCACCAAACGGGTCGTCGGATGGTCCGGACTCAGTGCTCTGATGGAGTCGTCAAGGACCTGTTCGTACATGTTCACCGCGCTGTCGACGTCACCCGTGGCACGGTACGCGTGGGCCAGGTTGCTCCGCGTCTTCAGCACATCGGGGTGGTAATCGCCCAACACCCGCTTCTGGTCGGCCAGCACCTGATCGAACAGGGTGATGGCAACGGCCGCGTCGCCCGCCTTCTCGTATGCGTAAGCCATGTTGTGGCGCGTCGCCAACGTGTGCGGGTGGTCCGCGCCCAGGACGCGCAGCAGATCCGCCAGCACGTCCTCGTACAGGGAGAGCGCACGTGCCACATCGCCGGCCGCCTCATGTGCGCCAGCCACGTTGTTGCGGGTCATCAGAGTGTTCGGGTGGAGGGTGCCCAGCACCCGCGCCTGGTCGCCAAGCAACTCCTCGTACATGGAGATCGCACGCCCCACCTCGCCCCGCTCCATGTACACACCCGCGATGTTGTTGCGCGACAACATAGTGTCCGGGTGATCACGGCCGAGCACGCGCAACCGGTCGGCAAGCACCTTCTCGTACAGGGAGAGCGCACGGGCCGCGTCGCCCGACGTCTTGTACGCGAAGGCCAGGTTGTGGCGGGACATCAGGGTGTCCGGATGGTCGGCGCCCAGCACCCGCAACCGAACCGCCAGCGTCTCCTCGTACAGGGAGATCGCACGCGCCACGTCTCCCATCGTCTCGCTGGCGCTCGCCACGTTGTTGCGTGACAGCAGGGTGTCCGGGTGATCGGGGCCGAGTACCCGCATCCGGGCATCGAGCACGTGCTCGTACATGTGGATTTCCCGCGCCACGTCGCCCACCAGCCCGTACACACCCGCCAGGTTGTTCAGCGCCGTCAACGTCCCCGGGTGGTCCGTTCCCAGCAGCCGCTCGGCCGTCTCCACGCCACGGCGGAAGTAGTCGATCGCCTTACGCAGCTCGCCTTGCCCCTGCAGGTAGAGCGCCATCTGGTTGAGGACGAAGTGAGTGTTCTCCGTGTCCTCCACGGGCGGCCAGGCCGCCAGGAGGGCTTCGGCGTGCGGCTGGAGCTCCCGCCACTTCGGCCAGCCGGTGACGTTGTCCACCGGGTCGCGCGGGCACTCCTCGCACAGCCGGACCGCGGCCTGCTGGCGAGCCCCCGCGATGAGGGCGTCGGTGCGGTGCGGGTCGTCCTCCGCGACCGTGCGGGCCACCGTCTGGACAAGGCGGTGGACGCCGAACGTCGAACGGTCGAGGGTGATCATGTTGTAGTTGGCGAGCAGGGCCAGGAGGCGGGCGAGGTCGACGGGGTTCTTCGCGAGGGGGGCGTACAGGTCGCGGGGGATGTCCGTCGGGGCGTACCAGGCCGCGATGCGCAGGAGGTCGACCGCGCGAGGGTCACGTGCGTGGAGGGCGTCCAGGGTGATGCGCCAGATCCGGGCCATCGTGCGCGCCGGGTCCGCGCCCTCCGGCGCGGCGTCGGTGGCCTCTCCCGGGTACCGTCCGAGCATCTCCCGGTACTCGCCCGCCGTCATCAGGGTCTGCGCCATGAACGCGCCCGCCTGCTCCAGGGCGAGCGGCAGGTGGCCCAGGTCTTCGGCCAGCGCGCGGGCCTCTTCCTCGTCACCGGCGTCGGTCAGACGTGCGAGCAGGTCCAGGGAGTCCTCGGTGGCCAGCACCGAGAGCGGGAGAGGCTCACCCGACCAGCCGCCCTTGCAGCGGCTGGTAATCAACTGGCGCCCCGTGTCCCGGAGTTGGCCGGTGACCGGCCGGACGTCCTCCGGTCTCTCCACGTTGTCGAAGACCAGGAGCCACCCCGGGTGGACCTGCAGCCATCCGATGGCCCAGGTGGCCGCCTGCGCCGTGGCGAGGACGGGGGCCCGGTCGCCCCGCAGGCGCGCGGCGAGCGCCGCCAGGCCCGTGTCGATCAACTCGGGCGTGTCCGCGCGGATCCACCACACCAGCCGGTACTCGTCCCGATGGTCGTGGGCGTAGTGCAACGCCAACGTCGTCTTCCCGACGCCGCCCAGGCCGTGCAGGGTCTGCGTGATCGTCTGGGAGTCCTCGGACAGCGCGCGGCTCAGCGTGGCGAGCGCCTCGTCGCGGCCCACGAAGATGCGCGACGGCAGGTCGGGGAGGTTGTGAATGCCGCGGGGCACCTCGACGTCGTACGCCGTGCGCGGCACCCCCGTGTCGGACGCCACGCTGACGTCCTCCAGGACCAGGTCCCCGCCCGCCGCCTTCACCGCCATCGCGAACCCGGGCCGCGCGGCGAGCGACGCGACGGACACGGCGGTGAGCTGATCGGCCTCGTAGTCCCGGGCCCGGTCAGTTGTCACCACACCCACCAGCCGACCCCGGGCGAACAGCGCCGCCCCGGACGTGCCCTTCCAGCGCGACTTGCCGTCCGGTTTGCTGGGGACGGCGGACTCGTTCACGTGCACCGTGATGCGCTCACCGCCCGACTTCAAGCCCGTCAGCGATTCGACGTACCCCCGGATCTCCTTGGTGTCGCGCACACCACCGCGCTCTTCCGACCGAGGGAACCCCACGGCCAAGCAGCCGAGTCGTTCCTCGACCACAGCGCCTTCGATACGCCCCCACCGGATCGGATCCATCCCGTCCGGAGCCGTCCACGCGCCGTCAGTCACCCGGATCAACGCGACATCGACCTGAGGGTCCTGCGTTCGCTCGGGCCAAAGCAGCTCAGCCGCGGCCCACCGACCGTCCCCCGCCCCTGGGGCGAGGCGTCGTACCTCCACTCGCCCCGCACCCAGCACGTTGTGCAGCGCCGTAAGAACGATCCGGTCCGCGACCAGATACCCGGTCCCGGAACACCCCGCCCCCGGATTCCAAATTTCCACGACCCGACGTACGTCCATGACGTGAACGCCGTCGCCCTACCGAGGCCGCTCGTCCACGTCATCGCCAACAAGCGCGTCCTCCCCCGTCACCGGATCCACCGGCTGCAACGTCACCTTGAGCCGGTTCACCGTGCCCTTGGAGCGGGCTGCCTTCGCCTCCGCGCCGAAGGGGAGGACGAGAACCTTCGCCCGCGCCTCACCCTCCTTGCGGACGTCGACCGTGAACTCCAACTCGACGGGTCCCGTACGGAACTGGAGATCCTGACCGCGGCCGTCCTCCGCCGCACGACGCAACTCCGCGCGCACCGCCCCGATCGCCTCGGCCAACCCCACCCAAGCGTCATCCGCCATGGCCCCCGCCCCCTAGCGCAGTCGTGTGACTCAGCGTAGCGCCGCGCTCCGCAGGAAGCGGAAGAACAGGGTGAGTTGACTATCTCAGGCTGCGCCGCCGACCCGATCCCCGTACTCAATGGACACCGTGAGCCTCGCGCCGAGCGCCGCCGCGTACGAGCGCATCGTCTCCAGGTTGTGGATCTCGCCCCGCTCGACCTGTGAGACCCGCGCTTGGGAGATCCCGACCGCCTTGGCGACGTCCGCCTGTGTCAGGTTCTGCTCTTCACGGATCTCGCGCAGGTGGTGTCCGAGGACGTGTGCCTCGGTGGCGGTACGGGCCGTCTGCTTGCGGCGCTCCCACTCGGCGTCGGACACGTCGGGCGCGTTTTCCCGCATCCGGCGCTTCACCTCTGCCCAGCCGCTGTACTCACCCATCAGACGCCTCCGCCCTTTCCTGCCCTGTCCCGTGACGCCAGGTACTCGTCATAGCGCGCCTCGGCCACGGGAATCGCCTCCTGGTACCAGTCTCTCCAGCGCCCGGCCTTGTCTCCGGCCACCAGCAGGATCGCCTGACGCCGTGGGTCGAAGACGAAGAGGACGCGGACCTCCGTCCGGCCCGAGCTGCCTGGACGCAGTTCCTTGAGGTTGTGGGTCCGGCTCCCCGTGAGCCTGTCGACGAGTGGGCGCCCCAGCGCCGGGCCATGCTCCGCCAGCATGTCGACAGCCGCCTCGACCAGGTCAGCCGACACCGCGTCCTCCTCTGCCAGCGCGAGCAACCACTTCTCCACCGATGAGTGGAGATTGATCTGCCAGTTCATGCTCCGCATCCCAGCGTAGGACGCGAACAGATAGAAGGGAATCCTTATACGCTCAGCTCAACGAGTGAACAAAGGCCATTCACGGGTCAGAGTCTTACTTGACCGTCCGCAACCCCAACGGCGCCGCGATCTCCTCCGCCATCACCTTCCCCGCCTCCTCCTCCAGGCCGTCCGCCTGGAGGTCCTCGTCCGTGTCCAGGCCGTCCAGGTCCTCCAGGGGCTGGTTCAGGCGGACGTGGGCCACCAGGGACTGGAGGGCTCGGAGGGCGCCGGAGGCTGTGGAGCCCCAGTTGGAGAAGTAGGAGAACTGCCACCACCAGAGGGCTTCCGTGGTGCGGCCCGCGCGGTAGTGCGCCAGGCCGTGGCAGAGGTCCGCCACCACGTCCGCCAGGTCGTCCGAGATGCGGCACGGGACGGGGGCCTTGCGGGGCTCGTACGGGTCGAAGACCTCGGAGTAGACGTCGATCGGGTCCAGGAGGGACGCCAGACGTTCGCGGAGGTCGTCCACGTCCTGTTCCGGGCCCAGGTCCGGCTCGTACCGCTCCTCGGGGACGATGTCCTCGTGTGCGCCGAGGCGGCCGCCCGCCAGGAGGAGCTGGGAGACCTCCAGGAGGAGGAAGGGGACCGCCGAATCTGGTTCGTCGCCCTTCGCCACCTCCCTGACCGAGACGATGAAGCTCTCGATCTGGTCGGAGATCTGGACGGCGAAGTCGTCCGGGTTGTCGGTCACGGTGTTCAGCGTGGCATCAGACATCTAGGAGTCGTCTCCCCTCGAAGGCGCGGCCCAGGGTGACCTCGTCCGCGTATTCCAGATCTCCCCCGACAGGGAGTCCGCTGGCCAGGCGGGTGACCTTCAGGCCCATGGGCTTGATCATGCGCGCGAGGTACGTCGCCGTCGCCTCGCCCTCCAGGTTCGGGTCCGTCGCCAGGATCAGCTCCGTCACCGTGCCGTCGGCCAGGCGCGCCAACAGTTCTCGTATGCGCAGGTCGTCCGGGCCCACACCCTCGATCGGGCTGATCGCGCCGCCCAGGACGTGGTACTTGCCCCGGAACTCGCGGGTCCGCTCGATTGCCACTACGTCCTTCGGTTCCTCTACGACACAGATCACCGAAGGGTCGCGGCGCGGGTCTCGGCAGATGTTGCAGAGCTCCTCCTGCGCGACGTTCCCGCAGGTCGCGCAGAAGCGGACCTTGTCCTTCACCTCAAGGAGCGCGTGCGCGAGGCGCCGTACGTCCGTCGGCTCCGTCTGGAGGATGTGGAAGGCGATCCGCTGCGCGCTCTTGGGACCGACGCCGGGCAGCCTGCCCAACTCGTCGATGAGGTCCTGAACCACGCCTTCGTACACGGAACGCCTTTCCCGTAGTCCTGCCGTGCTGCCGCTGTGCTGCTGAGAGTGTCCGGCTTCTACGTACCGTAGTTGGCCGGGGGGTTTCTTAGAAGGGAAGCCCCGGGATGCCGCCGCCTCCGCCGCCCAGGCCCTGCGCCAGCGGGCCCAGCTTCTCCTGCTGGAGCGTCTGCGCGTTCTCGTTCGCCGCCTGGACCGCCGCGACCACCAGGTCCGCCAGCGTCTCCGTGTCCTCGGGATCGACCGCCTTCGGGTCGATCACCAGGCCGCGCAGCTCGCCGGAGCCGTTGACCGTCGCCTTGACGAGGCCGCCGCCCGCCTGGCCCTCCACCTCCGTGCGCGCCAGTTCCTCCTGCGCCGCAGCGAGGTCCTGCTGCATCTTCTGGGCCTGCTGGAGCAGCTGCTGCATGTTGGGCTGGCCACCACCGGGGATCACGATCAGCTCCGTTTCGTACGGGTCCGTTTTTGCGGGTCCATCTGGCGGGGTTGCCGCCGAGAACGAGCCTACGTGGTCGGCGGGCGGGTCGCCCCAGCACTCTTTCGAGTGAGATCCAGCGTCTTCCTATACCTGATCAAGCAGCTCTTCCGGGCGGAAAAGCCGTGAATGCGGGCTCATGGCCACCCATTGGGCGGTAGGAATTGGTGTCGATACGCGTGATCGTCGCGTGATCGTCGTCGGAGGAGTGCCGGGTGAGCCAGCCGGAGATGCAGCCCGAGGGGGTGCCCCCCGAGCCCCCCGAGGGGCAGGGTTCTGGGGGGCGGGGTTCTGGGGGGCCGGGGTCTGAGGGGCCGGGGTCCGGGGGTCCGGGTTCTTGGGGCTCGGGGGGTTCTGGGGGCTCGGGGGGTTCGGGAGGTTCGGGGGGCTGTCGCTCGCGGGATCTGACCGGGCGCGCCTTTCCCCTCGGCGACTGGGGCGATCCCGCCGGGCGGCTCGACGAGCTCTACAGATGGGTGGAGCGGGGTGCCCTGAACACCGCCGACTGGTACCTCACCGACCGCGGCAGGAAGCGGCGTGCGGCGCGCCTGCTGCGGGTGGGCGCCGCCCTGGGCGCCGTGGGCGCCGGTGTGCTGCCGCTGCTCGATCTGGCGGGGGCCGGGGCGGGGAGCCCGGGGGCCGCCGGAGGGCTCGCCGGGTGGGGGTTCGTGTCGCTTCTCGTCGGGGTCGCTTGCGTGGGGTGCGACCGGTTCTTCGGGCTCACGTCCGGGTGGATGCGGGACGTGGCCACCGCGCAGGCCGTGCAGCGGCGGCTCCAGGTGCTGCAATTCGACTGGGCCTCCGAAAGCGTGCGGGAGGTTCTCGGGCCCACCGAAGGCACCGCCGGGGAAGCCGCCGAGCGGTGTCTCGGGGTGCTGCGGAAATTCACCGACGACATCACCGAGCTCGTGCGCGCGGAGACCTCCGACTGGATGGTGGAGTTCCGGGCCGGGCCCGTGCCGCTTTCCATGCAGGCGATGGTGCCGGGCGCGACGCCGCGCGAGTCGCCCGCCTCCCCGGGACGGTTTCCGCTGCCGCCCGGGGCCCGGCCCAACATGCCACGGCAGCGGCCGCCCGAGCCCCGGTGACGTAGGACCCGCGTGCTACTTGCGCCAGAACAGGTGGTGCGTCACTCCGCTCGGACTCGGCACGACCTCCAGGTGGTAGCGGTCGGTCAGGTCCTCGGGGGAGTTCCAGAGCCGTACCCCGGCTCCGAGCTTCATCTGCCCCACCGCCACGTGCAACGTGTCCACCAGGCCCGCCTCCAGGAACTCCCGGACGATCGTGGGGCCGCCGCCCAGCCTGACGTCCTTGCCCTGCGCCGCCTCCTTCGCCTGCTCCAGGACCGTCGCCGGGTCGCCCGCGACGAAGTGGAACGTGGTGTCGGAGAGCGTGAACGAAGGGCGCTCGTGGTGAGTCATGACGAAGACCGGAGTGTGGAAGGGGGGCTCGTCGCCCCACCAGCCGCGCCACTCGTGGTCCTGCCACGCCCCCCGCTGCGGCCCGAACTTGTTGCGGCCCATGATCTCGGCGCCGATGTTGTGGCTGAAGTCGCGGGTGAAGTAGTCGTCGAGGCCGCGGCTCCCGCCGTGATCCGTACGGTTCGGCCAGCTCGCCGTCGCGCCGGCCCAGGCGGACATCTCCCGGGGGTCGGCGTGACCGAACGGGCGCTCCAGGCTCTGGCCCTCACCGGTGCCGAAGCCGTCCTGCGACACCATGAAGTTCTGGACCTTCAGCAGCTGCTGTCGCGGCTGCGGCTTCTCCTGTTTCCGGTTCACGTCGCTCCTCATGCGTCTGTACGTGCGTGTACGTGCGTGTACGTATTCGTACGACAGTCAGACCGAGCCCGGGGCCCGAACTCATCGCTAGCTGTAGCTCTTCGTCAGCTGTAGCTCGTCGTCAGCTGTAGATGATCATCGAGCCCTGCGCCAGGCTCCGCGTCGCCGCCGCGTGCAGACCCAGCCACACGTGGCGTTCCCGCGCGAAGGGGCTCTCGTCCGGCGGGGGCGGAGCCGCGGGCTCCTCAAGGGATGTGGGGGCCGCCGGCGGGGCCGGGGCCAGCGGGGGGTTCGCCGCGTCTATGCCGATCGACGGGGCCACGTACTCCAGCTCCCGCAGCAGCGCCTGGGACGAGCCCAGCGGGCCACCGCCCGCGAGGAGCTCGTCGTTGGAGAGCGGGGCCGGGAAGTCCACGGGGACGTACGCGCCCGCGTGGTCGTAGTGCCAGACCAGGTGCGACTGCTGTGCCGTGGCGTCGAACATCTCCAGGAGCTGTTCGTAGTCCCCGCCCAGCTCGTCCACGGGCGTGACCTCCAGACCGCAGATCTGGAGGAGGTAGGCGCGGCGCAGGAAATGCAGCGCGTCGTAGTCGAAGCCCGCGACCGGGGCGACGTCGCCGGACAGGCCCGGCATGTAGGCGAAGACGGGTACGGGCGGGAGGCCCGCCTCATGCAGTGCCTTGTCGTAGACGGCGAGCTCATCCGCGAACGGGTTGTCGGCGCTGTGACACAAGACGTCGACGAGCGGGACCAGCCACAAGTCGCAGGCCAAGAAGGTCTCCTCGGATCGGGTGGGGGGGCGGGAGCGGAGCGGGGACGGGGGCACACGGATTACCGCAGGGACCGAACGTAGCTCCGCGTGCAGGCAGCGTAGTCGCGCCTCTGTCCCCTAACTGCCCTTGCGCAGGTCCCATATCCATACGCCGCCCACCCACTTTCCGGGACGACCGAGAAGCGCGTCCACGGTCTCGCGCAGTTGTCCGTCGTTCTGCTGCGGGGCCAGGACGAGGAGGCCCGCCTTCCAGTACTCCAGGTCCTGGCGGACCGCCTCGCGCCAGTCGGGCGTGACCTCGGGGACGCGGCCCGAGGAGCGGACGTCGCGCAGGAGGGTGGAGGTGTTGCGGGGCGAGGGGCCGTAGATGCCGACGCGGTCCGGGCCCCAGGGGCCGTTGAAGTAGCCGCCGGGGATGCGGAAGCCCAGGTCGGCGGCGACCTGCCAGTGCAGGCCCTCCGCGTTGGCGGGGTCGGGGACCGGCACCGGGACGAGGGTCTCGCCCTCGCCCAGGTACGTCCGCCAGGTGCCCTGTGCGATGAACGGCGGCACGTCGACCCGGTCCACGGCCTTGAGCGGCGCCGGGAAGATCGGCAGGAGCGCGAGGGCGACGGCCGCCACCCCCGCGAACCGGTTCATGCGCCGGGGAGCGCGCAACAGTTGTACGAGCGCCAGCGCGAGCAGCATGCCGAGCGCCGGTGCGCACACCATCGCCACCCGCGACTCGATGACGGACTCGAAGAGAGGTCGGCCGGAAAGCGCCGCCCACGGCCCGGTAAGGACGTGGTCCGTCAGCGGGATGCGGAACTTCGGGCCGAGCGAGAGCAGCGCGGCCGCGAGCACGGTGAACGTCAGCGCCTTGACGACCGTGCGCTCCCAGAGGCGTACGACGATCGCGAAGGCCAGGGCGGCGAGCGGCCAGCCGTAGAAGGCGTTCTGCTCGGTGGGGTTCATCGCGAGGTGGTCGGCGGTCTCGTGGCTGCCCGCGAGCGAACGCTCCGCGAAGGAGAGGAAGGCGAGCGGGCTGTTGCCCACGTTGTCGCCGTGCAGCACGCTCTTGTAGCTCTGCGCTCCGAAGAACTGCCAGTAGAGGGGGTACGCGACCAGGGGGATCGTGACCGCGAGAGCGATGGCGAGGCCGCGCGCGAGCGGGTGCCAGGCGGCGCGTGCCACGTCACGGCGCACGGCCGCGTACGCGAGCGCGAAGAGCAGCATGCCGAGCGCCGCCAGGAGCAGCGGCTCCTCGCCGAGGAAGATCTGATACGTCGTGTAGAGCCCGAGGACGACGCCGTTGCGTACGACCCGCGTGCCCTCGCAGAGCCGCAGCGCCCTCTCGATGATCAGCGGGATCATGAAGAGGACAATGAAGTTCGGGTGCGCGTTTGCGTGGCTGACCATCGGGGGCGCGAACGCGGCGAGGGCCGCACCGACGGCCGCGGCGCCCCGGTGCGGAACGAGGCGTCTGCGGATCAGCGCGTACCAGCTGACGGCGGTGGCGGCGAGGCCCCCCGTCATCGCCACGTTCAGGGCGACCGCGGGGCCGAGGAGCCAGGTGACGGGGGCGAGCGGGACGGAAAGCCCCAGCATGACCGTGTTGGCCATGAGGTTCACGCCGTCGGGCACGTTCTGGAGGGTGGTGAACAGGGGGTTGTTGAGGTGGCGGACGTTGTCCGCCGTCACCGCGAAGAACCACTCCCACTGGTTCTGGTCCTGGAGTGAGTCCGGGATGTAGCGGTGGGCGGGCGCCGTCCAGCGGCTGGAGTAGAGGAAGACGGAGAGGGCCAGGAAGAGGAGCGCGACCAGGACGTCGGCCCTGCGGACCATGCGCACCTTGAGGGTCGTCAGCTCGGCGAGGACCTTCACGTAGTCGAGGGGCCTGACCTTCGACCCCTCCTGGTGGGACCAGCGCACGGGCACCTCGGCGACGGGCCAGCCCGCCCGCCTGAAGTACTGCAGTATCTCGACGTCGATGCCCCAGCCGTGCAGCCGGGACGCGGCGAACGCCTCACGGGCCCGGTCGCCGTCGAAGAGCTTGAAACCGCACTGGGTGTCGCGGATTCCGGGGACGGCGACCGAACGTATGAGGAAGTTGCCGGTACGGCCGAGGAGCTCGCGCAGCCGGTGCTGGTGCGTGTCGATCGTCGCGCCCGGGCGGGCGCGGGAGCCGATCGCGGCCGCGTGGCCGTCGGCGAGCGCCTTGTCGAGGTGGTCGAGCTCCTCGATGGGCGCGGCCAGGTCGGCGTCGGTGACCAGGACACGGCGGCCGTACGAGGCGAGGACGCCGAGCCGCAGCGCGTGGCCCTTGCCGCGGTTGCGGCCGCCGCGCAACAGCTGGACGCGGGGGTCGGCGGCGGACGCCGCCGCGGCGATCTCCGCGGTCCCGTCGGTGGAGCCGTCGTCGACGACGATCAGCTCCCAGGCGCCACGACAGGTCGTCTCGAGGTGGTCGCGGAGCGCGTCGAGCGTGGGGCCGAGGCGCTGCTCCTCGTTGTACGCGGGAACGACGACGGAGAGGTCCACACCCGGGTCCACACCCAGATTCACACTCATGCAGCGGCCAGCCGCTCGATGAGGGACAGGGAGTGTGCGTTGTACTCCCTGACGATCCCGTGCGCCGCCTCCGGATCCTTGCGCACGAGGGCGTCGACGAGCTCGGTGTGCCGGGACCAGAGCAGGCCGCGCAGGTCACCGCCGTTGATGTCGCTCCACCGGCGGAGGTGGGTGACGGCGCAGACCCAGGACTTCACGCGCAGACGGTGCAGGAAGTCGGAGAGGTAGGCGTTGCCGAAGAGGGCGCTGAGTTCGCGCCAGAAGCGGAGGTCGTAGCCGATGAGGACGGTCAGGTCGCCCGCGCAGGCGGCGCGGGCGGCTTCCTCGCCTCGGCGGCGGACGGCGAAGAGGGCTTCGGTGTTGTCCCTGGGGGCGGTCGCGTCCCCTGTGGGTGCGTTCGCTGCGCGTGCGTTCGCTGCGCGTGCGTCGCCTTGGGCCATGAGGTCGCGGAAGATGCCGTCGGCGATGAGACCTCGGGCCTCCAGCATGGAGCGGTAGTCGTCCAGGGTGTGCTCGTGGACGTGGAAGCCGCGGTGCTGGTCGGCGTCCAGGAGGCCCTGCGCGGTGAGGTTCACGAGGGCCTCGCGGACAGGGGTCGCGGAGACGCCGTACTGCTCGGCGATCTCCTTGACCGTGAACTCCTGGCCCGGCTCCAGCCTGCCGGCCAGGACCTCGTCGCGGAGGGCGTCGGCGATCTGCTGGCGCAGAGTGCTGCGGATGACGGCGGGGCCGTCGGTGCCGGGCATCTGGGTTCCCCCGCGGAGTCTGACGTGGTCGTCTTGCTTACGAGCACGTCAGACTACGCGGTCGGGATTCCGGGGCCGGGGGCCCGCGGCGTGGCCTACCGCATGCCAGTCACCGCAGGTGAACGCCCTTGCACCCTGCGTCTACGCGGTGTGCTCGTCCGCCACCGAGAGCGCCGCGTCCAGCGCCGCGAGGCCCTCCTTCGCCTCCGTCTCCGTGATGTTGCACGCGGGGACCACGTGGGTGCGGTTCATGTTGATGAACGGCCACAGGCCGTGCTTCTTCGCGGCGGCGCCGAACGCGGCCATGGGGGCGTTCGCCTCACCCGTGGCGTTGTACGGCACGAGGGGCTCGCGCGTCTCGCGGTTCTTCACGAGTTCCAGCGCCCAGAACATGCCGACGCCGCGCACCTCGCCGACCGACGGGTGGCGCTCGGCGAGCTCGCGCAGGCCCGGCTCGACGACCTGGGCGCCGAGGTTCGCCGCGTGCTCGACGATGCCCTCCTCCGCCATGACGTTGATCGTGGCGACGGCGGCGGCGCAGGCCAGCGGGTGACCGGAGTACGTGAGGCCGCCCGGGTAGGGGCGCTCGGCGAAGGTCTCCGCGATCTTCCCTGAGATGGCGACGCCGCCGAGCGGCACGTAACCGGAGTTCACGCCCTTCGCGAAGGTCAGCAGGTCCGGTACGACGCCCTCGAAGAGGTCGGCGGCGAACCACTCGCCGGTGCGGCCGAAGCCCGCCATGACCTCGTCGAGGACGAAGACGATGCCGTACTTGTCGCAGAGCGCGCGCACACCCGCGAGGTAGCCGGGCGGCGGAATCATGATGCCCGCGGTGCCGGGGATCGTCTCCAGGATGATCGCCGCGATCGTCTGCGGACCCTCGTAGACGATCGTGTCCTCCAGGTGCTGGAGGGCGCGCTCGCACTCCTGCTGCTCCGTCTCGGCGTAGAAACGGGAGCGGTAGAGGAAGGGCGCCCAGAAGCGGACGACGCCCGCGGTGCCCGTGTCGGAGGCCCAGCGGCGCGGGTCGCCGGTGAGGTTGATGGCCTGGTGGGTCCCGCCGTGGTACGAGCGGTAGGCCGAGAGCACCTTGGGGCGGCCCGTGTGCAGACGGGCCATCCGGGTGGCGTGCTCGACCGCGTCGGCGCCGGCGTTCGTGAAGAAGATCTTGTCCAGGTCGCCGGGGGTCCGCTCGGCGATGAGGCGTGCGGCCTCGGAGCGGGCTTCCACGGCGAAGGCGGGGGCGAACGTCGTCATCGTCGCCGCCTGCTCCTGGATGGCGGCGACCACCTTCGGGTGCTGGTATCCGATGTTGGTGTAGACGAGGCCGCTGGTGAAGTCGAGGTAGCGGTTTCCGTCGTAGTCCCAGAAGTAGGAACCCTCGGCGCCGGCGATGGCCGGCGGGTCGATGAGCTCCTGCGCGGACCAGGAGTGGAAGACGTGTGCGCGGTCCGCGGCCTTCACGGCGGCGCCGACCTGGGGATTCGGCTGAGGGGTCATGGGGCCGAGGGTAGATGTCCACGGAGTGGACGGGACATGGGCGTCTTGTCTTACGTGACGGTTGGAACCCGACAGAGTGTCGGGGGCTGAGCGCGATCAGGCCCCACCGGCCCGCACGGGAAAACGCTCGTCTCAGTCGTCGTCCGTGTCCGGGACGACCCTCGCCCTCGGCGTGCCCCCCGCGCAGCGAATCTCGTACGGGAGGTCGGACTGTTCGTCGTCGTCCCCCGGCTCCGCCTCCAGACGGGCCACCGCCGCAGGACCCCGCTCCACGTCGTCGTCGATGTGGAAGCCGTCCGCCGGGCTCCACGAGACGAGGCGAACCGTGCCGTCCGCACGGCACTCCACCGTCGCGGACCCTCCGGTGAAGCGGACCGTGGAGCGATCGACCGAGGGCGTCGGCGAGGACGACGGCGAGGACGGCGGAGCGGGCGGAGGCGAGGACGGCGGTGTGGACCCGGAGGGTGACGTGGGAGTCCGCGTGGACGCCGTCAAGGCAGCCCGTACCGCCGCCTCGTCCAGCGGACGACTGTGCGCCGAACCCCCCGCCCCGTCCGAACTCGCCAACTGCCAAGCGCCCAGCGCCCCCGCGGCCGTCCCCACGGCAACCCACGCCGCCGTCACGACCGCGTTCCGCCACTTCCTCATTCCGCCACTGTGCCGCATCGTTTCCTAACGCCCGGTTAAGTCCCCGGTTAAGACCCCGCCAAAGCGCGTACCCCGGCCCTGACTACGGTGGTTGCATGGCGCATCTTCTCGTCGTCGAGGACGACCCCCAGCTCCGCGGCGCGCTCGTACGGGCCCTGCGCGACAAGGGGCACGCCGTGGCGACCGCGCCGAGCGGCATGGCCGGGCTCGACGCGGCGGTGACGAGCGGGCCGGACCTGGTCGTGCTCGATCTGGGGCTGCCCGACGTCGACGGGGCGCAGGTGCTGCGCATGCTGCGTGCCGTCAGCGACGTCCCCGTCATCGTGGCGACCGCGCGGGACGACGAGCCGGAGATGGTCACCGTTCTGGAGGCCGGAGCGGATGACTACATCGTCAAGCCGTTCGGCGCCGCCCAACTCGACGCCAGGATCAAGGCCGTGCTGCGCAGGCTCGGCGTCGCGGAGACCGAGGAGCCGTTGCGCGTGGGCGGCCTCTCCGTCGACCCCGGCTCCCGTGAGGTCACCCTCGACGAGGCCGCCGTCGATCTGACGCCCCGCGAGTTCGACCTCCTCGCCTACCTGGCGCGCCGCCCCGGCCAAGTCGTATCGCGCCGCGAACTCCTCGCCGAGGTCTGGCAACAGCCGCTGGGCGGCGCGGACAAGACGGTCGACGTGCACCTGTCCTGGCTCCGCCGCAAGCTCGGCGAGACGGCCCAGCGCCCGCGCTACCTGCACACGGTCCGCACGGTCGGCGTCAAGCTGGCGGCCCCCGACGAGCAGGGTCCCGGCGACCAGGACCCCACCTGATGCGCCGCAGCCTCCTCCTCCTGACCGCCGCGACGACCGCCCTCGTCCTCACCGCGCTCCTCGTCCCCCTCACCCTCCTCACCCGCAGCCACGCCGCCGACCGCGCCACGGCCGAGGCCACCGCCCGCGCCCAGTGGGTCGCCCACGCTCTGGGCCCGGTCCTCGCGACCGCCGACGAGCGCGAGACGGCCGAGCAGACGGTCGAGAGCGTCAACGGCAAGGGCCTGCCCGGCACTTCGCTCATCCTCGCCGACGGACGCGTCATCGGCCCCCGGACCACGGCGCACGGATCCGCCGTCACGGACCCCGTACGCCTCGCCCGAACCGGCCGCGCCTTCACCTACGAGACCAGCTCCGGGGGCCGCCTCGTCCTGGTCCCCGTGCAGGGCGCCAAGGACGGCACAGCGGTCGTCCAAGTGACGCTCAGCGAGCGACAGCTGTACGCGGGCACGCTCGCGTCCTGGCTCGTGCTGGCCGGCATCGGCGTCGGACTCGTACTCGTCGGTCTCCTGCTGGCCGACCGGCTCGGCGCGCGTCTGGTCGGGGCGACGCGCCGACTCGCCCGTACCGCGGACCGGCTCGCCGCCGGTGACCTGACGGCCCGCGCCGAGCCGGAGGGGCCGCCCGAGCTGCGCCTGATCGCGGGCGAGCTGAACCGCCTCGCCTCCCGCATCGACGAGCTCCTCACCGCCGAGCGCGAGAACGCCGCAGACCTCGCGCACCGGCTGCGCACCCCCGTCGCCGCCCTGCGCCTGGACGCGGAGACCCTCAGCGACCCGGACGAGGCGCACCGCATCGCGGCGGACGTCACGGCTCTGGAGCGCAGCGTCGACGACGTCATCCGCAAGGCGCGGCGCCCCCTGCGCGAGGCGCCCCGCGCGGACCTGGCGGCGGTGGCACGCGAACGTACGGCGTTCTGGGCGCCGTTGGCGGAGGACCAGAACCGGAGCGTGCGCACCGCGACGCCGGACAGGGAGATCCCCGTCCCCGTCCCCGCCGACGAACTCGCCGCCGCCCTCGACGCGCTGATCGGCAACGTCCTCGACCACACCCCGCACGGCACGGCCTTCTCCCTCACCGTCCGCCGCACACCCGACGGGCAGGCGGAACTGACCGTCGCCGACGAGGGGCCCGGCTTCCCCGACCCGGGCGCCACCCCCGGCCGCGGCACGAGCGGCGCGGGCTCCACGGGCCTCGGCCTGGACATCGCGCGCCGCACGGCGGAGGAGGCGGGCGGCACGTTCACGACGGGACCCGCGACCCCCGAGTCCGAACCCACCCCCGGCCGCCCCGAACCCACTCCCGGCCGCCCCGGCTCCGGTTACCGCCCCGCCGACCCCAGCCCGGGACCCGACCCCAGCCCCGGCCCCGGCCCCGGCGCCCGCGTAACCCTCACCTTCCCCCTCGCCCTCACGCCGCCCCCACCTCTCACGCCCCCGCGCGCGCACCCCGCGGAAACGCCGTCCGTACCGCCCGCGCCCACTTGTTGATGCCCAGCTCGGGCCTGACAGCGGCGTACCCCCCGCAGTACTTGGTGAAGTCCGCCGCCCGCACCCCGAACCGGTGCAGCACGCGGTCGGCGTCCGTCAGATGCCCCTTGGTCTTGGTCTCCACCAGGACGAGTCCGCTGTCGGCGGCGGCGCTGCGTCCCGTCACCGTGTCGCGCACGACGAGCCCCGCGTCACAGGTGATGCGCTGCCCGTCGGCGACGAAGGTGGCCCGCTGATAGTCGGTGACGAGTGTGGGAGTGAGGCCGTCCGGCGCCTCGATGCCGTACGACCCGCGCAGCACGCCCGCGAGGAACCCGAGCCGCACGCCGTCGAGGGCGTGGTCGTCGCCCTCCAGCCGCTGCCGGTGCTTGACGGTCTCGCCGCGCCCGCTCTTCAGCTTGATCTCGAACTGCCGCTCGCCGCTGTCCTGGTAGACGCGCTCGCGGATGCGGTAGCGGAGCCGTCGGCCCTGGCGGTGGTCGTGGAAGGTGCCGAGGTCGGGGGTGTCGTAGTACGTCGAGTGGTAGCGGAACCAGCGCTTGCCGCCGATGCTGAGCGCCCGGAAGGGGCCGCCGGCCCGGCGTGGGTCGGTGAGGAGGGCGGCGAGATCCTCGAAGATCTCGATCGGTACGAGGTAACTGTTGTCGAAGCGGGCGAGCAGCTCCGCCCTGGCGTTGACCTCGTCCAGCGCGATGGGGTGCGCGGCGGTGGCGGCGCGGCCGATGGCGCGTACGGCGGGGTTCACACGGTCTCCTTCGGGTGGCTGGGGGCGATCGTGCGGGACCGGGTCGTGCGTCGTCGTACCGTCAACTCCCCGGACGCCACGGAAGGTTCCGGCTGGCGGAAACGTACTTCCAGGACCATGAGGTCTCGTACGTAGTCCACTTCCTGGACGGTCCACCCGAGCGGCTCACCGAGCCGCCGCGCGAGCTCGGCCCGCAGGGACTCCTCCTCACGGTGGACGGAGTCCAGGGTGACGACGGTCCGACGGTCGCGGGCGAAGAGGCGGGGGTGGTCGGCGCCGTACATCACGACGAGCAGGACGCAGGCGAGGAGCGCCGCCACGGGCAGCCCGAGCGCGGGCAGTCCGCAGAGCAGGCCGAGTACGAGGGTGATGAAGTAGTACGCGACTTCCTGGTGCTGCAACGCGTCGGAGCGCAGCCGCACGATCGAGAGCACGCCGAAGAGCCCGAACCCGAGAGCGAGCCCGCCGTCGCCGCCGACGGTCCCGAGCCCGGCGACGATCGCGAACAGCGCGACGTTGAGCGCGAGATACGCGGGGACGAGCTCACGCCTGCGGTGCCGCGGATAGAACACGCCGAAGGTCAGCAGGGAGACGGCGGCGAGGTCGAGTCCCAGGTGGGCGCAGAGAGTCAGTGTGCTGTCCATGACGAGGACGCTAGGGAGCGGGGGGTTAAGGCCGCCCCTGGCAGGCGTTAACGAACGAGCCGCGACTCCATTGACAGCATGCTGTCGTTGCGACAGCATGCTTACACAAGCGCAAGGCACGTCACCCGCTTACTCGGAGGCCGTCATGTCCGCCATGCCCGTCACATCCCGCAAGCCCGTGCACCTGGCCCTCTACGACACGTTCGCCGACTGGGAGACCGGCCACACCACGGCCTGGCTCGCCCGCTTCGGCTACGAGATCCGTACGGTCGCCCCGACGGCCGAACCCGTCGTCTCCTTCGGCGGCCTGCGCGTACAGCCGGACCTCTCCCTCGCCGAACTGCGCCCCGAGGAGAGCTCCTTGCTGATCCTGCCGGGCGCGGACCTGTGGGACACGAGCGACGACCTCGCCCCGTTCGCCCGCACGGCCCGCGCGTTCCTGGACGCGGGCGTTCCGGTGGGCGCTATCTGCGGAGCCACGGCAGGCCTGGCCCGCGAGGGCCTGCTCGACGACCGCACGCACACGAGCGCGGCGCCCATGTACCTGGCCGCGACCGGCTACAAGGGCGGCGAGCGATACGCCGACGCCGACGCCGTGACCGACGGCGACCTGATCACGGCGGGCCCGACGGAGCCGGTCGCGTTCGCCCGCGAGATCTTCGGCCGCCTCGGCGACGTACTCGACGCCGAGAAGCTCGACGCGTGGTACCGCCTCTTCCACGACTCCGACGCGGCGGCGTACGAGACGCTGAACTCGTGAACGAGGAACCGCGGATGCCCACCCCCGCGCCCTCCCCCCAGGACCTGCTGACCCGCACGGCCCTGACGGTCTTCCACCTCAACGGCCAGTTCCTCACCGCGTCCGAGGAACTGGCGAAGCCTGCCGGGCTCACCGCGGCCTGGTGGCAGGTGCTCGGCGCGGTGCTGCGCGACCCGCTGCCGGTCGCGGGCATCGCCCGCACGATGGGCATCACGCGCCAGAGCGTGCAGCGCGTCGCGGACCTCCTGGTCCGCGAGGGCCTCGCCGAGTACGCCCCGAACCCGGCCCACCGCCGGGCCAAGCTCCTCCGCCCGACGGACGAGGGCCGGGCGGCCGTGGCCCACATCGACCCGGGCCACGCGGAGCTGGCGGGCCGTCTGTCGGACGCGCTCGGCGAGGCGGAGTTCGCGGAGACGGTACGGGTACTGGAACGCCTGGCCGCGGTCCTGGACGACGTCATCGACACGGACGCGGAAACCGCCACCTAGGGCCTGTGTCGGAAGTCCCGCCTGCCCCGCGACGCCCGGCACGCGCCCTCGCGGCGTTGTCGGGACACCCCGATACAACCAGTATCGGGGCGACCCTCCGCCTTGCGATCGCACGCTCCCCCAAGCTCTCGGCTCCGCTCGAGCAGGGAGGTGCCCCCATGACGCCGCGGGGCCCGCCCTCCGGGCGGACGACGGGACTTCCGACACAGGCCCTAGGCCGGCGATACACGTTGGCGGGAATCACCCTGAGGGCGGTCGCGCGTCTGCCTTAGCATGGATCGGTTACGCGACGGGAGAGACGCTTGGTGCTATCGGTCTCTTTGGGGGCAGCCGCAGTCGCGTACCGCACGACCCAGTTTGATCACCTTCAGGATTGACCGAGGAGGGAATCAATGGCTCATGCAACCGACGCACCCCCTCTGGACACCGAGTTCCGTGTCCTCGGCCCCATCAAGATCACCGTAGCGGGCCGGCCGCTGACCATAGCCTCAACCAACCAGCGGGTTCTGCTGGCGATGCTCCTGCTCAACGCGGGGCGATCAGTTCCGATCAATACGCTGATCGACGCGATATGGGACGACGATCCGCCCGCCACGGCGCGGAACGGACTGCAGCTGTGTGTGTCTCAGCTGAGGAAGCGATTCATCGAGGTCGGCGCCGGGCCCGTAGTGGAGACGCATCCGGGCGGATACCTGATACGCGATCCGAAAGACTCGTTGGACTTACGGCGATTTCAAGAACATATCCAGTCGGCGTCCGCCATTACCCGCACACGCCCTTCCGAGGCGATCCGGCACTACCGGGCAGGACTCTCGTTGTGGCGCGGGGACGCGGTCGACGACCTCGCGCGCCCCGCGGTCCAGCCCGCCGCCATGCGTCTGAACGAGGGACGTCTGGCCGCCCAGGAGTCGTGTCTGGACCTGGAGTTGCAGTTGGGGCACCATGCCCGGGTGACGGGTGAACTGGCCGAACTCGTGGCCCGGTACCCGTTCAGGGAGAGTTTCCGGAGACAACTCATGCTGGCGCTCTATCGCTCGGGGCGGCAGGCGGAAGCCCTTGAGGTCTACCGGAGATGGCGCGAGCTCAACCGCCAGGAACTCGGTCTCGACCCCGGTACCGAACTCAGCGAGCTACAGCAGGCGATCATCACCGGGGACGACTCCCTCGATCTGCCGGACCAGCCCGCGGACGGGACGGCCGCCACCACGCGGACGCCGACGGAGGTCCGCCCGCCCGCACACCCCCGGGGCAGCGCGGCCGGGGCGATCCCGGTGCCCCGGCAGCTGCCGCCGGCGGTCTCCGGATTCTTCGGCCGAACAGCGCTTCAAGCCCACCTCGAGCGCAGGCTGATGCCTCCGGCAAACAAGACCGACGCACTGGTGAGAATGGTGGAACTCACCGGTCGCGGCGGCATGGGGAAGACAGCGCTCGCGGTCCACGCCGGGCACTCCGTCGCCGGAGCGTTCCCCGACGGGCAGCTGTTCGCCCAGGTGAGCGACCAGAACGGCGCTCGGAAGGAGCCGCGGCAGATTCTCGGGGGGTGGCTGGGCGCGGTCGGCATCCCCGCATCAGCGGTCCCCGAAGACCTCGGTGACCGTGCGGCGATGTACCGCAGCTGGCTCGCCGACAGACGCGTACTCGTGATGCTCGACGGAGTGCCGGAGCAGTACGACATCACGCCCCTGCTGCCTGGCACCGCCGGCTGCGCCGTCATCGTGACCAGTCGTAGCCGGACGGTCCACCTGACCAGCGCGGATCGCCTTTCCGTCGGCCCCCTCGACGAGCCGTCGGCGAGCGACCTCCTGTCCTGGCTCATCGGCCGTGACCGGGCCGACGACGAACCCGGCCGGGTGCGGAACCTGGTGGAGTTCTGCGACGGCATGCCCCTGGCGCTGCGCATCGCGGGATCCAAGCTGGCGGAGCGCCCGCACTGGACGGTCGAGCAGCTGCACACGCGGCTGACGGACGAGGGGCGCGGGCTGGACGAGCTGGCACTGGGAGGAACGAGCGTGCGGGAGACGCTCGTTCCCTCGTGCCGTGACCTGCCGGACCGACTCCAGCACCTCCTGGCCCACCTCGCGATGCTCGACTTCACCGACATCCCCGCGTGGGCGGCGGCAGCGGCCGTCAACGTGGCCCTGGCGGAGGCAAGGGACATGCTGGAGGAGCTGGTGTCTGCGCAGTTGCTCGACGTTCGCATGACCCGGGACGGAACCGCGCGGTACCACATGGACAATCTGGTACGGATACATGTGCGGCAGGCCCACTCCGGGACGAGCCGAGGCAAGACCGCTCCGGGTCTCGTGCGCGCCCTTCAACCCCACGGCGCCCGCCGCGGGTTGGGTGACTCCGCGAGGCCGACGAAGCTGCAGGTAGGCAGCTCAGGGAAGGAACTCTGACATGGCGATCAATCCACCGCGCTCTCTGCCCGAGCGACGGCACGACGTACTCACGCGGCTCAAGGACGACGTGGACCTCTGGGTATCCACCGCCGACGCGGGCGGCGTTCCCTACCTGGTTCCACTGTCATTCCTGTGGATCGACGAAACCTTCCTGATCGCTACGCCGCCGACAGCTCCTACGGCGCGGAATCTCACCGCGGGCGGCAACGTGCGGCTGGCCCTGGGCGCGACGCGGGACGTCGTGCTGGTCGAAGGAGTTGCCCGCCCGCTCACGACGGCCGAATTGGGCACCATGGGTGACGCCTATGCGGCGCATACCGGTTGGGATCCACGTGCCGAGGGCACGGACTACCAGTACTTCCGGATCGAGCCACGGCGCATTCAGGCATGGCGTGAGGTGAACGAGCTCAAGGGCAGGGACATCATGCGCGACGGGGTCTGGATCGACTGAACCGCCGGACCACTATGGCCACGCTGTGCTGCCCAGCGGGGTGACCACAGGGATTCGACAGCGGTGTCACAAGCGGAACCGGCAGGGTGAGTCCATGATTTCCCCTTGCGTCGTCATCGTGGATGATTACGGACCGGCCTGCCGGCACGCACCCAGCTTTCAGGAAGCGGGTTTCGCGTGCGTACGGGTGCAGAGCACACCGGAAGTGCCGAGCATCTACAAGGCGGCAGTCGTCCTGGACGGCTACGTCGCCCATATCGTGCACGAGGGCTCACTCGACCGGACGTTGCGTGAGATCGAACCGTTCGCGCCGGTCGCGGTGGTGGCGGGAAGCGAGGTCGGCGTCGAGCTGGCGGACGCGCTCAGCGAGAGGCTGGGCGTGGTCGGCAACGGCACCCGGCTGAGCCGGGCCCGCCGCGACAAGTTCACCATGATCGAGCAGGTCGCGGCAGCCGGGCTCCAGGCCGCGGCACAACTGCGGGTCACGTCCGAGGACGAACTGCGCGCCTGGCACGAGCGGGTGGGCGGCCGGATCGTTCTCAAGCCCCTGCGGAGCGCGGCCGGCGACGGAGTCCACTTCTGCGCCTCCCCGGAAGAATCGGTCGCCGGCTACCGGGACATCATGGGGAGAACCAACGTGTTCTCCGAGCGCAACTCCGGCGTCGTCGCCCAGGAATACCTGGTCGGCACCGAGTACGTCATGAATACGGTGAGCAGCGCGGGACGGCACCACGTCTGTGATATCTGGCAGACGGTCCGTGTCGACGTCAATGGCGTGTGCGACGCTCTGAACGGAATGCATATCCTGCCGCGTGCGGGCCACATCCAGGACCGTTTGGTCGCCTACGCCACCCAGGTCCTCGACGCACTCGGCATCGCCTACGGCCCCGCCCACATCGAGCTCAAGATGACGCCCGCGGGCCCGTGCCTGGTCGAGCTGGGTGCCCGGATAGCCGGGAGTGACATGTCGTACTTCGTCGAACTGGCAACCGGCGAGTCGCAGATACCGTGGACCGTCGATGCCTACACCCGCCCGGCACGCTTTGCGCGGCGTTACCGCGAGCCTTACACCGTCCAGCAGTACGTCGCAGGGGTGATCATGCTCTCGCCGCGCGGCGGGACCCTTCGCTCCTACCCCTACCTGGACGCCGTCAAGAGCCTGGACAGTCTGCACAACATCCGGGTGCTGATCGCGGAAGGTGACGCCATTCTCCCGAGCCGGGGCGGCGTCCGCCCCCCGATCATCGTGAGTCTCGCGCATCCGATCGAGGAGCTGGTCATGCGCGACATGGAGACACTCAGATACCTGGACGGCCACGCCTTCTATGACATTCATTCGACGTCGTAGAACGCCGGTCCGTCGAGATAGCGGAGAGTCGACATGTCCCGCATGACGATCCCCTCGGAGCGATGTTTGAGGTTCACGGTCATGGGCGAGGTCAGGTCGTCGACGCTGTACGTGATCGGATCGCCGGGTTCAACCGCAGCGCGAATGTCGTGGAGGCTTTCCAGCCCTTCGACCTTGCTCATGAACGGATAGGACCGGAGCACACCTTTTGTGGGTGACATCATGACGACCGAGGCGAAGTGCTCCCGGATCCGATAGGGCTCCGCACACCGGGCATTGAACCGCTCGGGGTTGGTGTACGCGTCGACATCCCAGTTCAGCTGGGATTCCCCAGTGGCCAACTCGGCATAGTAGGGACTGTCCGCACCGCCCATCCGGGCACCGACCTCAATGAGGCAGGGACCGTCGGGAGTCATCTTGATCTCGATGTGCGCGAGGCCGACCTGGATTCCGAGCGCGTCGAGAACCGCCGACGCGTAGGACACGAGCTCCTCCTGGACAGCACCCTCGAACGGGATGATGTAGAAGCCGGCCAGCAGATCCGGGACCCCGTTCACTTCGACACGGACAGTCCGCCAGATGTCACAGACATGCATCCGTCCCGCGTGACTGACCGTGTTGAGAAAGTATTCCGTGCCGAAGAGATACTCCTGCGCCACGACCGCGTCGTTCCGCTCGGAGAATATGTTCTCCTTGCCCAGGATCTCTTCGTACGCGGCCGCCGACTCCTCCGGTGAATCACAGAAGCGGACCCCGTCGTTGGCCGCACTGCGGACGGGCTTCACAACGATCCTGCCGCCGATCTCCTCATGCCAGCGCCGCAGTTGCTCCTTCGACTCGATGAGGAGTTGCGTGGCCGTGCGGAGTCCGGCGGCATCAACCGCTTCGATCATGGCGTACTTGTCCCGCCGAGCCGCGCTGAGCCGGGTCCCATTGGTCGGCAGACCGAGGCGCTCGCTGAGGGTGTCGGCCAGTTCCACCCCGCTCTCACTCGCGGGGACCACCGCGACCGGCTGCCAGGCGGCCAGCTCGCCCAGCGTCTCCTCCAGCGAACCCGAGTGCACGATATTGGCGGCGTAGTCATCGAGACTGAACGGCGACCGGTACACGGCGGGGACTTCCGGGCCGCTCTGCACCCGGACGCAGGAGAAACCCGCATCGCGGAAGTGCGGCGCCAACCGCCGGGAGGATGCGTACGCGTCAACGATGGCAACAGTTTTCATGCCTGGAGCCTTACAGCGCCTGCTGTGGCGGCACTGACCCGTCGCTATGGATCGCCTGTGGTCCGATTCCGCCGTACAGGATCAGTGGGAAGCTTCGGCGTGGGCGTCTCCCACGTCCGCGAGTTCCTTCTGGACCCGTGGGGTGAAGGTGCGCAGGAACGGGAGGACGACCGCCAAGGTGGCGCAGGCGAAAATCGCAAAGGCGACACGGTATCCGAGGGCCTGCGCGAGCACACCCGCCAGCGCGGCACCCAGCGGCAGCGAGCCCCAGCTGAACAGGCGCGACGCGGCGCTGTAGCGGCCCATCATCCCGGCGCCGACCAGGGTCTGGCTGATGACCCGGCTGTTGACGACCCAGAGGGTACCGCCCATGCCACCGAGGTAGGCCCCCGCTCCCACGGCCCAGACATTGGAGGTCACGGCCGGAACGGCGACCATCGAGCACGTCAGAAACACGTTACTGAACATGACTCTGCGGCGGCCGAACCGGCGGTTCAACGCGTTGACGACGATGGCACCGGTCAGTCCACCGAAGCCGAGGGCGCCGACCAGAGTGCTGTATCCGGTCGGGCTGAGATCCCACTCCTTTGTCGCGACGACGGGCATCAGCGCGAACCAGGCCGCCCAGCACGTGACCAGAACGGTGACCGTGAACGCGAAGAGCCGCAGCAGCCGTTGCCCCCACAGATAGCGCAATCCCGCTATCGCTTCCCGGTTCACCGACGACGCGGCACCGGTGCGGCGCGCCACCTTGAAGTGGCCCACCAGGAGGGGCAGCACGGCAACGCCGACCAGATAGCCGCCCGCGGAAGCCCCCAGCGCGACCGAGGCACTGGCCGCGACCAGCACGCCCCCGATGAACGGCCCCGCGAATTCGTTGCACACCGTCTCGACCCCGGCCACCCAGCTGTTGGCGCGGTCGCGTTCCGATGACGGCACGGCATCGGGGACGATCGCCGCGGCCGAGGTCAGCGCGAGCACTTCCGCGACACCGAGTGCGGCTGCCGCGGCGTAGAGCAGGGGCAGCGTCAGTGCGCCGGTGCTGACCCCGGCCAGCAGGCAGAACACGGTGGCACACCGCATGGCGTTCGCCACCCGCAGCAGCTTGCGCCGGTCCGCGCGATCGACCAGCACACCCACATGCAGGGCGACGAGGAGCCAGGGCAGCGTAAAGGCTGTCAGCACGCCCGCTACCAGAGCCGGCGAGTCGGTCAACGACGTGGCCAGCAGCGGGAGCGTCACCTTGATGACGCCATCCGTCAGGTTCGTGACCGCCGTGAAGACGGTCAGAACCCAGGTATTGCGCGGGACTCGCGTCACATTGCCCCTTCAGAACGCAGAACCGACGGCGAACGGCGCGGTCCACGTTCACGCTCCCCGGCGTGTACAAGTGCCGCCGCCGCCCCGGCAACCGACGCTTCGTCGTGTTCCCGGTGCACAACAAAGCGAACGTATCCATCGAACAGGGGAAGCACCAGCACACCCCGATCGGCCAGCCGCTGCCGGAGCAGCTGTTCCGGCATGCCAGGCAGCCGCACCGTCACGATGTTGGTGCGCCGGGACGGTGCGGGAACATCGGCTCCCTCCACCCGGTCGAGCTCCGTGGCGAGGAGTTCCGCGAGCGCATGGTCGTCCGCCAGGTGCGGGACGCGTTGCAGGGCTTCCAGCCCCGCCGCCGCGAGCACGCCGCTCTGGTGCATGGTTCCGCCCAGGTCCAGACGCAGACCGCGGGCCCGGTCGACGAACTCGGCGCTGCCCCCGAGCAGCGAGCCGACAGGGGCGCCGAGTCCCTTCGCCAGGCAGAACGTCACGCTGTGCGCCCCGGCGGTCATATCGGACACGGGGCGCCCATGGGCCACGGCGGCGTTGGCCAGCCGTGCCCCGTCCAGGTGCAGGTGCGCTCCGTGGTGTTCCACCAGCACGGCCAGTTCGGTCTGCGACGAAGGGGGCAGTGCGTTCCCTTCGCACAGCATGACCGTGTTCTCCATACAGACCACGTGCCGGTCGCCTGTCGTCAGCGCCTGCCGGACCGGTTCCGCGTCGAGCATCCCGTCGGAGTCCTGCCGGACCGCGGTCACGGGGGTACGGGCGAACCGCCGCATCGCCGCCGCCTCGAAGTGAGCGATGTGCGTGGCTCTGCCCGCAATGAGCGGTGTCCCCTCCGCCGGTGCGGCGGCCAGCACCGCGACCAGGTTGGACATGGTGCTGCTTGGCAGGAGGACGGCTGCCTCCGTGCCCAGCAGCCGGGCGCCCTCGGACTCCAGGCGCCCGACGGTCGGGTCGTCGCCGTAGGCGTCGTCCCCCACCCGCGCGGCCGCCATGGCCCTGCGCATCACCGCGTCGGGTGCGGTCCGTGTGTCGCTGCGGAAGTCCAGGTGGGCGGCACCGCTCATGCGACGACAGTGCTCAGGGCGGACAGGAAGACCTCCCGGGTGAGGCCCTCATGCGTGCTGCTCATCAGCTTTCCCTCGACGCCCGTCGTGGCGTCGCTCCACTGGGCGTCGAAGGGGCCGAGCACCGGGTCGATGTACGCCAGGTGCACGAGTTGACCGTCCAGGCCGATCTCCTCGGTGACGGCGGGGTGGTTCTCCCGTTCCGGCGGGAACGGGATCCGTCCCTTGCCCGTGCGCTGGAGCACCAGGCGCAGCTCGCCGCCGTCGATGTCCGCGCGGACGTAGACGATCTCGGTCTCCTGCTCGCCGGAGGAGCCGGTGAAGGTCGCCGCGCTTTCGGCCACGAAGCCGCCCGGAGCGGACGGAGCGTCGTGTGCGGCCAGGAAGCCGTCGAGCTCACCACGCGGGACCCAGGTACCGGTGTGCACTCGGTCATGCCGCTTGAAGGAGTACAGCCCGGTGGGGACGGAGACCATGCTCACCGGGTAGCGGGCCCAGTAGCTGAGTTCGTGGAACGGGGTCCGCAGCACCCGCTCGACGACGTCGTCGCCGGACGGCACGAATCCGTTGTGGAGGGCGACCAGTTCGGCGTCCGAGAACTCACCCTCCAGAACGGACAGTTCGACGGTGGTCCGGCTCATCCGTGCCGATGTCGCGGCGTTGCCGAGATAGTCGGTGCCGAACCAGAGCACCTGCCCGCCGGAGAGGACCTCGGGCCGGGTCGCGCTGCCCCACAGGCAGGGGTGGTCGGCCGCGGGAAATGCCCAGTCGTACAGGAACTGCTTGATGCGCAGGCGTCGGCCCGGGCCGCCGATCTCGCTTCGGTACACCGCGTTGTTCGCGTCCGACCAGGGGCTTCGTCCGGTGGCGCCCTCCCTGTGCCCGGGGGGAGCCTCCTTGCGCAGAGTCGACGTCAGCAGGCTGCATCCGTCGGGCAGCAGGGTCGGCCGCCAGAGCACGAAGTTGCACCACTCCTGCGCTTCCTCGGCGGGCAACTCCTCGGGCGCGGACGACAGCTCCCCCGCGTCCGCGACGATGCGCCAGCTCCAGCCTTCGGTGACCGTCATACGTTGATTCCTGTCTTCTCTTAACGTGCGAACACGCTGGGGTCGGACCTCTTCGGACGCCCGGGCCGCACGAGGCGCGGGCCCGCGAGCCAGACGGAGCTGGAAGCCAGGAACATCAACTCCGAAGTGTTCAGTTCGGACCGGAGTTCCCTGGGCACAGCCGGCAGATCGAACGGCATGCCGCTGTCCGCCAGCAGGCTCCGCAAAGCGTCCCGGTACGCGGTGTCGACGGGCGCGGGGAATCCCTGCTTGCGCCGGTCGATGACCGGTTGCGGCAGGAGGTCGGCGAGTGCCTTCTTGAGGAGATCCTTGTGGCTGCCCGGCGTCCAGGAGCTCTTGAGGTACTCGGGGGACCGGAAGGCGAGCTCGGCGAGGGTGACGTCCTGAAAGACCGGGCGGTCCTCCAAGGTATGCGCGGACGACGTGGCGTCCACCATGTCGTTGACGTAGACCAGGAAGCGCCGCATCAGGTGGTGGCGCCCGCGCTTGAGCGGCTCGGCCCCCGCCGGCGCCCGGTACTCCCTCAGTACGCGGTCCCAGACCTGCTCGTGGACGTCATCCATGTCGACGTCCAGTTCCCTCGCCATCCACCGCAGCAAGCGGCCCCACAACGGCCGCTCATCCGGGTACAGGCGGTGCGTGAGGTAGTGCCTGCCATGTATCTCGACGCGCGCCGCCGGGTCGACGATGGGGAAGTAGCCGCCGTCCTGGTAACCCCACATCTCGTCGGCTCCATGGCCCGAGTACACCACCACCTGCCCCTGCGCGGAGATCCGCTGGTACAGCTGGTACATGGCGAGCTCCGCGCCGTGGAGCAGCGGGCGCATCAGCCGGCTGGTGACCTCCGGGACGAGGTCCACGGCCGCGTGCTGCGACAGTTCGCAGACGGTGAGGTCCACCCCGTGCTCGGCGGCCACGAGCCGGGCATGTGCCACATCGTCGGCGGAGCCCCCGATGCCGTCCCGGTACTGCAGCACGTAGGGGGCGACTTCTATGTCCCGCTTGCGCAGCGCCGCGAAGGCCGCCGAGCTGTCCACGCCCCCGCTGAGCACTGCCGCCCGTGGCACATCCGCCCTGCAGCGCTGATCGACGGCCCGGTCGAACGCGGCTCGGATCTCCTCGGCGCCCACGGGTGTGTCGTCCGGCTCCGGCTGCCAGTAGCGGTGCAGGCGGATCCGCGGGGGATCCACCTCCAGGTACTCCGCAGGCTGGAGGCACCGTACGTTCTTCAGCCAGGTGCGCTCGTCCGCGGCGTCCATGCGTACCCAGGAACGGAGCACGAACTCGGTGGTGTCCACGTCCGCGGCGACCAGGCCGCTGGCCAGCAGGGCCTCGGCTTCCGACGCGAACAGCAGCCCGTCGTCGACGACGCTGTACACCAGGGGCTTGACCCCGAAGTGATCACGCGCAAGGACGGTGCGGCCCTCGCGGGTGTCGTGCCAGGCCAGCGCGAACATTCCGTCGAGCCCACGCAGCATGTCGGCCACGTCGGTGGTGGAGGCGACCTGCTGCAGCACGAATTCGGTGTCGCAGTGGGTGCGGCTTGGCCATGGCCCGGCGACCCGGCCCCGTGAACCGTAGACCTCGCCGTTGCTGACGAGTACGGTGCCGCCGTCCGGGCTGGCCATGGGCTGAGCGCCCGCCGCGGACCGGTCCTGAACGGCCAGCCGGACGCAGGCCAGCATCACCTGCCCGGATTCCGAGACCCACTGCATGCCGGGGCTGTCTCCGCGGTGGCTCATGGCCCCGGTCATGGTGGCGCCGAGCGACCTGAGCCATTGAGGGTCCCGGGGGCCGCGCAGGCTGACGTATCCCGCGATTCCGCACATGCCTACCGCGCTCCTTCTCGGTCGCCGCGCCAGAGCTGTTTCAGGAGGGAGAGCGACTCGATGAAGCGGTGCTCGATGCCCTGATGGCCGCCGTCGTGTTCCCCGTACGTATGGCTGATCCCGTGCGCGGCCAAGGTGGCGTGCAAGGCGCGGGCGCCCCAGTGCATGTGGTACTCATCGCGCTGCCCCGTGTCCAGGTGCAGCAGCCGCAGGTCCCTGAGCCGGCCGAGATGTCCGGGCACCATGCGTACCGGATCGTGACGGAGCCAGGTCTGCCAGACCGCGGGCCGGAACACCCCCGTCTCCGGGTCGCAGGGCAGCGCGTCGGCCGGATCGGACGGCACCTCGTCCGCGTAGCACATGCCCATGGCCAGAAGGCTCATGGCCACCATGAACTGTCCGTCGTGCGGCCCGGTGCCGCGCCGTCCGAGGAAGGCCGTCACGCCTCCTGCGTCCCGCATCGTGTCCAGGGCTCCGGGCAGGAGCCCCAGATAGGAGTGCTCGAAACCCGCGTCCGGTGAATGGGCCAGCACCGCGCCGAAGAGATCGCTGCGCATGCCGGCGACCAGGGCACCGTAACCTCCGCTCGACTTGCCGCCGATGGCCCGCCACGCGGGGCCGGGGCGGGTGCGGAAGCGCTGGTCGACTTCGGCGACCACCTCGGCGAGGTAGTCGGAGTAGTCGCCGCACGCGGGGGAGTTGATGTACTGCGAGCCGCCGTAGGCGGTCGTGCAGTCGGGCACCACGACCAGCGCGCGGGGAATCGTCCCCTGCGCCATGCCCGTCCGCACGCGTTCGGCCACGGAACCGCCGAACACGATGCTCCGGCTGGTGAGCGAGGCGGTCGCGCCGTATCCGGGGAGCCAGTAGACGACCGGAAGCCGTTCGTCGGAGCGGTATCCAGGAGGCAGCAGAACCTCGACCGTGCGGAGATGCGGATCCCCCAGAGGGTTGGCCAGCAGGCACTTGCTCTCGTGGGTGATGGTCACTCGCTGTCCGTGCTCCACGGTCATGCATCGATCTTTCGTTCACTGCCCGCGGCGGCGCCCAGCACCTGCTCGACGTAGCGCGTGTAATAGACGGGGTGGTGGAACACCGCGGACAGCAGGTTGCTGTTGCTCGCCCACAGGACGTACGAGCTGCCGAACAGCAACTCGCCGTCGAGCAGGGACTGGAGCGTGCCGGCGGCGATCTCGGTGTACCCGCTGTCCTCCGCCGTGTGCTTTCTGGCCGCTCCCGTGCCGATGTGCACCACCCGGCCGCTGACCGGCTCCAGCAGATACGCCGATGTCACACCGTCGTCGCCGTGCAGGGACAGCGTGTGGCTCGCACCACTGTCCAGCGCCCGGTACCAGAAGTCCGTGCCGACCAGGAGCTCCATGAGCTCACCGATGAGCCGCTCGTTGTCCCGGGTCTGCCGCCCCCAGCAATCGCGCTCGGGGTCGAAGGCGGGTACGACGAAGTCGGGGTCCATCGTCACCTCGGCGAACAGCGACTCGAAGTCGTAGCCGTCCGGCGCCGAGGGGGCGTGGTGCAGAACGGTCGTCCCCTCATGGATCTCAAGGACCTGCCCGGGCCCCCACAGCGCGCCCCGGCGATCGAGTTCACGCAGCCGTTGGAGCGCCTCGAACGGGGTGAACGGAAAGATGGTGCGATTGCACCAGTCGTAGTCCTCGGCTCCTTCACCGCTGACCTTCCATCCGAACGAGGACGGGATGGTGAGCCGGGCGTTCAGCGTCGTGACGTAGTGGTCGAAGTTGGCCCGCGCCCGCGCCTTGACGCCCTCGGGGTCGACGAGCGGCCGTCGCTCGGTCAGCACCCCGGGCGGTGAGACGCTGTGCGCCGGCACGAAGGCGACATCCACGCGGGGGGCGTCGGGCCGGTCGAAGAACTGAACGGTCGACTCGTGCAGGATCGAGTCCCCGCACAGCATGACGTTCCCGTCGGAGGTCTGGAGCAACAGGCTCATCTCGGGAAACGGCACGTGGGACACGAAGGTCCGCACCAGCACGTCGCCGAGCTGCACGGTGTCTCCCGGAGTCACGGGGGTGAGCCGTTCGAATCCCAGCCTGCGCAGCGTCCACGGCATGGCCTGGTGGCCGAGTCCGGAGGCGGTGAACCGCGGCAACGCCGGGCCCACGGGGAAGACGCAGTTGGTCTCCGGTGCCCGTCGCGGGCTCTCGTCGAAGTCGACATCGCTGTCGTCGAGGATCTTGGCCAGCGAGGGGAAGTGGTGGTGGTCGAAGTGGTGGTGGCTGAAGACGATGTGGTCGACACCGCCGTCGAGGACCCGGCTCAGACCGTCGGGTACTTCCGGGTGGTGCTCCCAGAAGCGGTCGAGGCGCTGCGTCAGCCACGGGTCGACCAGGATGCGCTGGGTCGCTGTCTCGACCAGCACGGCGGCATGACCGAGCGATGTCAGCCGTATCATTCCGCCACCTCGTAGACGCAGCGGAAACCCACCTCGTTGTGGAAGTCGGTGATCAGGTCCTTGCCCCGGTAGAACGTGGTCAGGCAGGTCTGCGGCGAGGTCCAGGTGCCGCCGCGCAGCACGTGGAAGGCGTCCTTGCGGTTCATGAACTCCATGGGATGCCGGCCCTTGAAGAACGGATCCATGTCCTGGCCGGTGTAGAAGTTCGTCCGGGTCAGTTCCCACACGTTCCCCGACATCTGCAGGGCCCCGTACGGGCTCGCACCCGCCGGCAGGCTGTCGGAGGGAAGCACCGGATGCTCCGGTACGTCGGTGTCGGTCGTGGTCACCAGCAGTGCTTCGAGTTCGTCCAGGTCGGCGACCGCGGTGCCGTACGAGCGTGCCACGAAGTTGACGCGGTCCGGATCCCAGTCGTTTCCCCAGGGGTAGATACGGCCGTCCGTGCCCCGCGCCGCCTTCTCCCACTGCAGCTCGGACGGCAGAGTGCCGCCGCTCCACCGGGCGAACGCCCACGCGTCGTACCAGTCGACCCCCACGATGGGCATCTCCGGGGCGTTGAACCGCGGATCATGCCAGTGCACGGGCTGGTGGGGGCGGCGCTCCGGCTGTTCCGGCTGATCCGGGTGGTCGAACTCCGTGGACCCGCCGGTGTCCGCCAGGAACTCCGCGTACCGGGCATTGGTCACCGTAGTGCGGTCCATGTAGTACGCGGACAGGTCCTCGGCGCGGAGCGGGTTGTCGCCCTGCGTCATCCGGAAGGGGCCACTGCCGGGCTTCGACACCCCCGCCATGAAGGGGCCCTCCGGCACCAGCACCACATCCTGGTTGCGCCGGGATCGCGTGGCCTGTGCGCGGATCCGGGTCTGCATCCCGGCGAAGTACTCGTCCTCCAACTGCCTCAGCCGGTCCGGGTCAGTGGTGCCGAAGATGGCCAGGAGGGCGCGTTTGGTGAAGGCCGCACCACAGCCGACGGGTTTGCGCGTGAAGTCCTTGCGCGTGAAGTTGCTGGGCCACCCGGAGATCCGGATGAGGTCCGGTACAGCGGCATCGATGCGGTACTCGGTCGCCATCTTGAGGGCGGTGAAGGCCACCCAGTCCACCGGGTCGTGGCTGGCCGCCGCCACCGCTGACGCCGCTTCGGGAACATGCCGGTGCCGGCCGGCCAGGATGCGGACCGCGGCGGCCCGCACGGGCCACTCGGGGTGGCGCGCGGAGAGGCTCATCAGGAGGGGAATACTTGAGGAATCCTGGCCGTGCTGGTCGACAAGGGCAATCAGGGAACGGATGGATGTCCAGTACTGCTCGTCGCTGGACCCGTCCAACTTGAGGTACTCAGGCGGTATCACAACGGTTTCCGAAACTAGATGCCCTACCACCAGAAATCTCCCCTGAAAGCCGTCTTGGAAGCCGCCCGCACGCTTGCAGCGTGCGGGCGGCGGAATGCTACTTCGCGGACGAAGCGAGCAGTACTACCACTTGGTGGTGTCCTGCTCGCCGTCACGGGTACCCATGAAGTCCTTCTCCGACATGAAAAACACCTCCCTTCTCAAGATCGACAAAGCCAGGTTCATTTTGATATCCGGCGTAGCGACCTTCCCGCCCCGCATCTTGAAAAGTCAACGGGGCACCGGCCGTGTGAACAGATGCGGCTCATTTCATACCCCCCGGCACAGCGCACAAAAACCAGCGGTCCAGGGCGGAAAAGCCAAGGCCACACGGCCCGTCACCGGCATCGCGAGGCCCGGACGGAACGTGGCAGAAAATCATCGGTACGCAGGTCCCGAGTCTCCGGGAAGACGTCGCCCAATCAGCCCGCCTCCCCCAGTAAATGCCCCCTGACCAGGGCACTTTTACCCAGCTGGGGGCCGATGACCGACCGCCTACAGCACCAGCACATCGGCAGCACATCGAGAACACAACATGGCCAGGAACGATGGCTCACCGTGACTACGCGACTGGAAACCAATTCGCCGAGCAAAAGCGTAGTGATCAAGGTCGGTACTTCTTCACTGGTCACCGGAGGAAAGCTGGACCTGGAAAAGGTCGGCATGCTCTGCACCACCGTGGTGGCCGGCATTGAATCAGGTCTTGCCCCGGTCCTTGTCACTTCGGGGGCAATAGCGATGGGCCGGACAAGGCACGAGGCCTTGTCCACCGCTACGCCTGCGGCGCGTCAGACCGCCGCGGCACTGGGTCAGGGATTCCTCTACTCGGCGCTACGGGAACGTTTCGCCGAACTGGGAATTGAAACGGCCCAGCTCCTGCTCACCCCCGCCGACCTCACGGAACCCGAACGCGGCGCTGAGCTCCGGCCCGCACTGGAACTGATGCGGACGCTGTCCGTTGTTCCTGTCGTAAACGAGAATGACGTACTCGGGGTTCGCAACAATGACGTCCTGGCAGCGGTGCTCAGCGGGTATCTGCGAGCCGGACTCCTCCTGCTGCTGACCGATGTGCCGGGACTCTACGACCAGGGACGTCCCCTGCCGGGCGGGCGGCCGAGGCCCATCCCCGAGGCAGTGGACGAGGTGACCACGATCGAGGCGGCCGTCATCGGCGGGGCGGGTGCGGGCGGCACCGGCGGGATGCTGGCCAAGCTGAGTGCGTGCTGGATCGCGACGCACGCCGGAGTCAGAACCGTGATCGCGCACGCCGCCGATCCGTCCGCTCTGCTCGCCGCCCACCGGGGAGATCCGGTCGGCACCGCATTCCCACCACGGCCGCTGTCCGTCGACCCACCTGATCTCGGTCGTCTCTGGCGGGCCTTCCGTACGCCGCCGCGGGGCACGGTCGTGTGCAACCCGCACGGACTCCAGGCCGTTGGACAAGGCCAGCCGGTGTGGCGCGGCCACGCCACCGGCCTCCGAGGTTCCTTCGAGGCAGGCGATGTCGTCGACATCGCCGGGCCGAACGCGAGGGCGGTCGCGCGGGGCAGCGTACGGCTGGCCGCGAACTCCCTCAACGCGCCGGATTCCCTGCTGTTCCACCCGTCGGATTACGTGCAACTCCTGGAGTCGAGCCATGTCGGTGACTGAGATCTGCGAGAACGCTCTGGCTGCTTCAGCGGTGGTCGGACAGCTGACCACCGCGAAGAAGGACCAGTTACTTTCGGACATGGCGGCCGCGGTGGACCGGCACAGGCAGCCGATCGCCGAGGCGAACCGGCGGGACGTCGCCGCCGCCCGTGAGGCGGGAGTCGTCCCGACTCTCATCGACCGCCTCACCCTGAACGACCGCCGCATGGACGGCCTGGTGAAGGCGATCCGTACGGTCATGGCGCAGCCTGATCCGGTGGGCCAGATCGTCAAGGGCTGGACCCGCCCCAACGGCCTGCTCGTCGAACAGGTGCGGGAGCCGCTCGGTGTGGTGGCCGTCATCTACGAGGCCCGGCCGAACGTCACCGCCGAGGTCGCCGCCCTCTGCCTGAAGTCCGGAAACTGCGCCGTGCTGCGCGGCTCATCGACAGCGATGGAGACCAACGCGGCGATCATGGAGGCGTTGTCCGAGGCGATCGCCCTGCACGACGACGTTCCCGCCGCGGCCGTCCAGTTGATCAGCGACCCGTCGCGGGAGGCGGCGCTCGATCTGATGCGCGCGAAGGGCTACGTCGACCTGCTCGTGCCCAGGGGCGGCCCGGCTCTGATCGCTTCGGTGGAAGAGAACGCGACCGTCCCGGCCGTCATCGACGGAGCGGGCAACTGCCACACCTACATCGACGCGGCAGCCGACCCGACGATGGCGACCGAGGTGGCCATCAACGCCAAGACGTCGCGACCGAGCGTCTGCAACGCGATGGAGACCCTGCTGGTCCACAACGATCTCGCCGCCGACTGGCTGCCGGGCGTGCTGGACGCGTTCGCGGACCACGGGGTCGAGATCCGCGGCTGTGAAACGGTCCAGCGGGTGTGGCCGAAGGCCGTGGCGGCCACGGAGGAGGACTGGGGCACCGAGTACCTGGCGCCAGTGCTCGCGGTCCGCGTCGTCGCCGACGCCGACGAGGCCATCGCCCACATCCGCCGCTGGGGCACCTTCAATGCCGAGGGCATTGTCACCGGAGACCTGGCTGTCGCACGCCGATTCGCCCAGTCCGTGAACGCGGGGAGTGTTTTCGTCAACGCTTCGACCCGCTACTCCGACGGCGGTGAGTTCGGGTACGGGGTCGAGATCGGCGTATCCACGCAGAAGCTCCACGTCCGCGGCCCCATGGGGGTCGAGGCGCTCACCGCGGTGAAGAACGTGGTCTGGGGCACCGGCCAGACGCGGGTGTTGTGATGCGGCCGCCCTTGCACGTCTCGCCGGTCGTGGCAGGCATCGGACAGGCCCTGTCCATCCAGTACAACAACCGGGTGTACGAGCTGAACGAGGCCGGCCAGGACGTCATCACGCTCTCACTCGGAGAGGCCTTCTTCGACATCCCGGTGCCCACCTTCGAAGGCCTGTCCGACACGGGCCTGCACCATTACTCGCACTCACGTGGCCTGCCAGAACTCAGGCAACTCCTTGCCAAGTACTACGAAGTCCAGTTCGAAGTCGCAGTGGACCCCGAGCACGAGGCGGTCATCACCGCGGGATCCAAAGCGGCCATCTACATGGTGCTGCTCGCCGTCCTCGCCCCCGGTGACGAGGTGATCATCCCTGAGCCCTTCTGGCTGAGCTATCCGGCGCAGGTCAGGCTGTGCGGGGGCACCCCCGTGCCGATCCCCCACGAGCTCTCGGTCCTCGACCTGGAGCGGTATGTCACCGCCCGCAGCCGCGTCCTCATCATCAACAACCCGAACAATCCCACCGGACGCGTCTACTCCAGAGCCGAACTGGAATTCCTGCACGCCATGGCGGACAAGCACGGCCTGCTGCTCCTGGTCGACGAGGCCTACAACGAGTTCGTTCCTGAGGGCACCGAGTTCGTATCGGCCGCTTCCCTCGATCCGGACAAGGAACACACCGTCACGGTGAACTCGATGTCCAAGAACTACGGGATATCCGGGTGGCGGATCGGCTATCTGCTGGCGCATCGCCGCCTGGTGGACGAGGTGCTCAAAATCCAGCAGCACCTGGTGACCTGTGCGCCCACGATCCTCTCCAGCTACCTGGCCGGGAGGTTCGACCAGCTGTTGAACATCACCCGGCCCCAGATCCAGCACTTCGTGGAGTTGCGCAACCGTACGGACCGGCGGTTGGCCGGGCACGGGATAGCGACCCTTCCCGGATCCGCCACGTTCTACCTCTTCGCCTCCATAGCCGGGTCGCGGCTCACTTCCGGCGAGTTCGCCGACGAACTGCTCCGGAAGAGCGCCGTCAGTGTCGTGCCCGGCATGGGGTACGGCGAGTCGTGCGACCGGTTCATCCGGGTCTCCGTGGGAAGCGAGCCGGAGGAACGCGTCATCAGAGGCATCGAGGCGATCCGGGACCTCATCCGGGCCACCGGTGGACCCGGATGACGCAGCAGCGGACCGCGATCGTCTCGGGCGGGACTCGCGGCATCGGCCTTGCGCTGAGCCGCCGCCTCGTGCACATGGGATACGGCGTCACCGCCTTGTACCGCCGGGACGCCGCGGCGGCGGACGACGCCGTCAAGGAGCTGGGCCCGGCACTTCGGCCCGTGTGTGTCGACCTGGCCGACGGGCCCGCCGTCGCGGGTGCGGCCGCCGAGATACTCTCCGCCCACGGCGCGCCGGCCGTGCTGGTGAACAATGCGGGGGTCAACGTGGACCGGCCCTTCCTGGAGATGACCCACGAGGACTGGCACCGCGTGATCGACAGCAACCTGTCCGGTGTCTTCCACCTGACACGGGCTGTCGCTCCAGCGATGATGGCGGCGGACGCCGGGGCGGCCATCGTCAACATCGGGGCGACCACAGGGATCCGGCCGCGGCTCAACGGCGCCAACTACTGTGCCAGCAAAGCCGGGTTGCTCCAGCTGACCAAGTGCCTGGCGCTCGAACTCGCCCCCAAGATCCGCGTCAACTGCCTGATCCCCGGGGTGATCGGGACGGAAGAGGTCACCGAGCGGCTCGGCCTCGACGACGAGGACGCCCGCGAGCGCGTGCTCGCCGGGATTCCGCAGCGGCGGATCGGCACCTGCGCGGACATCGCGGATGCCTTGGCGTTCTTGATCGGTCCGGGGAGCGGATATCTGACCGGCCAGAGACTGATCATCGATGGCGGTCAGTTCATGTGGTGACCGGCCTTGTGCGATGCCGCACGTCCATCAGGGGGCTATTGCCTGCCCACCCTGTCAACGGTCAGTAGACTCCTCACCCTGTTGCACACCAATGGGGGAGGTCGGTGCGGCGATGGAGAAGCTCGTGCCTGGGGATCCGCAGCGGATCGGCGCGTACCGTCTGCTGGCGCGGCTCGGGGCCGGGGGCATGGGGCACGTGTACCTCGCCCGGTCCGAACGGGGTCGTACGGTCGCCGTGAAGCTCGTCCGGCAGGAACTCGCCGAACAGGAGGAGTTCCGGAACCGGTTCCGGCAGGAGGTGCAGGCCGCCCGGCAGGTCGGCGGCGCCTGGACCGCGCCCGTTCTGGACGCCGACACCGACGCCGCCATCCCGTGGCTCGCCACCGGGTACGTCGCCGGGCCCTCCCTCCAGAGCGTCGTCTCGCGCGATCACGGGCCCCTCCCCGAGCGGTCCGTCAACATCCTCGGCGCCGGGCTCGCCCACGCCCTCAAGGACATCCACGCCGCCGGGATGGTCCACCGCGACCTCAAGCCGTCCAACGTCCTCGTCACCATCGACGGGCCCCGCGTCATCGACTTCGGCATCGCGCGTGCCCTGGAGACGGTCACCGACGGGGGGCTGACCCGTACCGGTGCGCTCGTCGGGTCGCCCGGGTTCATGGCCCCCGAACAGGTGCGGGGGGACCGGATCACCCCCGCCTGCGACGTCTTCTGTCTCGGGTCCGTGCTGGCTTACGCCGCCTCCGGCGCCCTGCCCTTCGGGACCGCCAACAGTGGCGTGCACGCGCTGATGTTCCGCATCGCGCAGGAGGAACCGGATCTGGAGGGGCTTCCCGAAGGGCTCGCGGAGCTGATCGCCGCCTGTCTCCGCAAGGAGCCCGGCGACCGGCCCTCCCTCGACGAAGTCCTTGAGCGTACGGGGGCCGCCGACGCCCTGGCGGACGACGGGCACACCCTCGATCCCTGGCTGCCCGGTGCCCTGGTCGCCCAGCTGGGGCGCCACGCCGTCCAGTTGCTCGACGCCGAGGACCCGGAAGAGGCGCAGGAAGCTGCCGAGAGGGCGGCCGAGGCGGGCTCCGGTGGAACTGGTGGCGCGGCTCAGGACGCCACTCCCCCGCCCCCCGGCAAACCCCGCACCGCCCCCCTCGACCACCTGCCCACCATGGTCTCCGGCAGCGGCGGCCAGGCTCCGCCCGCACCCGCGCCGACGCCCGCGCCGACGCCCGCCTCCACGCCGACGCCCGCGCCCATGCCCGCTTCCCCGCCCGGCGCCCCCGTCGCGTACGGCTACCCCCAGCAGCCACCCCACCAGCCCGCCGGCTACGGCTACCCCCAGTACCAGCCCCAGCAGCCCCACCAGCCCGCCCCGCCCGGCTTCGGGCCCACTCCCCCCTACGGGCCCGTCCCGCCGCCCCCCGAGCCCCCGCGGCGCAGTGCGCGGTCCACCGCCGCGCTCATCGTCGTCGCCCTGATAGTGGCTCTGGGCGCGGGCGGCACCGTCTACGCCGTCATGAACGGTGACGGCACCGAGGACAAGCGCGACGACTCCGCCAACGGGAACAACACCAGCAGCGCGCCGAAGACTCCGGATTCCGCCTCGCCGACCCCCGAGCCGAGCAGCCCCGACCCGTCCGCGTCCGGCGACGACGAAGGCACCGTCCCGGACAAGTACCTCGGCACCTGGTCCGGTGGCCTCGACACCGACGACGGGCACAGCACCCGCGAACTCACCCTCCAGCAGGGCGATGTCGGCGACACCGTGCTGTCCGTGACGGCCGACGGGCCCGCCGACGGCGGCGGCACCTATCACTGCGTCTTCCAGGGCAAACTCGTGTCCGCGTCCGGCGAGCGGCTGCGCATCGGGCCCACCGAGGTCACCGTCGGCGAGCCCATGACGTCCTGCACGCCCGGCGACCCGAGCGTCATCACCCTCCTCGGCAACGGCAAGCTCCGCCGCGCCAACACGGACGGCAGCGGCGAGTTGACGTACGACAAGGGGAACTGACAGCCGGTAGGGCCCGGGAACTTACGGCTCCGCGAACAGTCGTCGACCGGACGGCGAAGCCCGCGCCCCGGGCCGCCCGGCCCGCCTAGCCTCACCGCCCATGGACTGGTTGAGCGCCGAGAACACCATCGCCGTGCTCACGGCTGCCCTCGGCCTCGCCGCCACCGTGGGCGCCCTCTGGTACGAGCGGCGCGTCCCGCGGCGCAAACGCCTCGGCTACCGCGTCCAGTTGGACACCGCCATAGGCGACAACGTGCGGACGGGCGGCGCCAACGCCCGCCTCGGCCTCTTCGACGAGACCCCCGAGATGTCCGACGCCACGCTCGTCCTGCTGCGCGTCGAGAACGACGGCTCCCAAGCCGTCTCCGACGCCGACTACAGCGGGCGCGCCCTGCACGGGCTCACCGCGGTCTTCACGGGGCGCACCGTTCGCGGCCTCGCCGTCACCGCGCCGTCCGGCGACGACCACCTGATGGAGCACTTCACGGCGGCGGCCGGACTGCGGTACGAGGGCAGCACCCTGCACATCCCGCGCGTCCCCCTCAACCGGGGGCAGCACTACAAGCTGCTCGTCCTGCTCACCGGCGGGCCCGTCGGCGGCGACGTCACCCTGTCCGGCGGCATCCAGGCCGGTGACGTACAGCCCAACCGGTCCACCACCCTCGACGACAAGCCGCCGCTGCTGTCCCGGCCCGCGCAGCTGCTCACCGTGCTGCTCACCCTGTCCGTCGTCACCCTGGCCTCGATCATCGTGCTCCGCGACGACGACCCGCCGCCGCCGATCGAGTGCGCGGCCGGTGAGCTGACGGTGCTCGGTTCGACGGCGTTCGCGCCGGTCGTCGAGGAGCTCGCCGCCAAGTACGAGGACGACTGCCCCGGTTCCGACATCACGGTCAGCGCCCACGGCAGCGCGGCGGGCGTGCGGGAACTGGACGACGCGGGGCGGAAGTTCGGACGGGGGAAGAGTGACGGGGCGCCGCCCCTGCTCGCCTTCTCCGACGGGCCCAAGTCCGACGGCTTCCCCCGGCTCGCCGAGACCCGCGTCGCCGTCTCCGTCTTCGCGCTCGTCCTCAACGACCGCGTCCCGCTGCGGAACCTGACCCTGCCGCAGGTGCGCCGCCTCTACCGCGGCGACGTACGCAACTGGAAGGAGCTCGGCGGCCCCGACCTGCCGGTGGTCCTCGTCAGCCGCGGCTCCAGCTCCGGCACCCGCGACACGCTCCAACGCCGCGTCCTCGGCGGCTCCTTCGAGATCAAGGCGTCGTCCAACGACTGCCTCGGCAAGGACGACAGGACCGTCCCCGTCACCCGCTGCGAACTCGACTCCACCGACCAGGTCCTCGACGCCGTCGGCCGCATCCCCGGCGCCATCGGCTACAGCGAACTCCGTACCGCGTCCGGCCTCAAGGGCCTGCACCGCCTCGACCTGGAGGGCCACGCCCCGTCCACCGACCAGCTCCTGAAGACCGGCTACCCCTACCGCGAGATCGAGTACGCCTACACCTACGGCCTCCCGCCCGCCGACTCCCTCGCCGCCGGTTTCCTCGCCTACGCGCGCGGCACCGGCCTCGACGTCATCCGCACCCACGGCCACCTGCCGTGCGCGACCCCGGAGGGCCTGCGGGTGTGTGGCGACGACTCAGAACCCGACCGACGGGGTCAGGAGCGGTAGCGCGGGAACCCGCCGGTGTTCACCGGCCTGCTGCCCTGCCGGCTCCGCCGACTGCGCACCGATGGCTGGCGTGCCCGTCAGTCTTCCGGGCACGCCGAAGGGGTGGGTCGCACTTCAGCGCGACCCACCCCTTCGTGTGACTGGTGAGCCGATCAGACGAACGAGTTGATCTCGATCGTCTCGGTACGGCCCGGACCCACACCGATCGCGGAGATCGGCGCGCCGGACATCTCCTCCAGCGCCTTCACGTAACCCTGCGCGTTCTTCGGCAGGTCGGCGAAGGTCTGGGCCTTGGTGATGTCCTCGGACCAGCCCGGCAGCATCTCGTAGATCGGCTTCGCGTGGTGGAAGTCGGTCTGGTTGTACGGGAGCTCCTCGACGCGCTTGCCGTCGATCTCGTACGCCACGCAGACCGGGATCTGCTCCCAGCCGGTGAGGACGTCGAGCTTCGTAAGGAAGAAGTCCGTGAGGCCGTTCACGCGGGTCGCGTAGCGGGCGATCGGGGCGTCGAACCAGCCGCAGCGGCGGTCCCGTCCCGTCGTCACACCGCGCTCGCCGCCGATGGTGCGCAGCGCCTCGCCGTCCGCGTCGAACAGCTCCGTCGGGAACGGGCCCGCGCCGACGCGGGTCGTGTACGCCTTCAGGATGCCGATGACCCGGCTGATCTTCGTCGGTCCCACGCCCGTACCCGTGCAGGCGCCGCCCGCGGTCGGGTTCGAGGAGGTGACGAAGGGGTACGTGCCGTGGTCCACGTCCAGGAGCGTGCCCTGGCCGCCCTCGAACAGGACGACCTTGTCGTCGTCGAGCGCGTTGTTCAGGATCAGCGTCGTGTCGGCGACGTACTGCTTGATGTTCTCGCCGTGCTCCAGGAGCGTCTCGACGATCTGCTCCGCCTCGATCGCGCGGCGGTTGAAGACCTTGGTCAGGAGCTGGTTCTTCTGCTCCAGGGCCGCTTCGACCTTCTGCTGCAGAATCGACTCGTCATAGAGGTCCTGCACGCGGATGCCGGTGCGGTTGATCTTGTCGGCGTAGGTCGGACCGATGCCGCGGCCCGTCGTGCCGATCTTCCGCTTGCCGAGGAAGCGCTCGCCCACCTTGTCGACCGTGACGTTGTACGGCGTGATGATGTGCGCGTTTCCGCTGATCAGAAGCTTCGACGTGTCGACGCCGCGCTCGTTCAGACCGCTCAGCTCGGAGAGCAGGACCGACGGGTCGACGACGACTCCGTTGCCGATGACGGGCACGCAGTCCGGGGAGAGAATCCCGGAAGGGAGGAGATGCAGCGCGTACTTCTGGTCGCCTACGACGACCGTGTGGCCGGCGTTGTTGCCGCCCTGGTAGCGCACTACATAGTCCACGGAGCCACCGAGCAGGTCAGTGGCCTTTCCCTTGCCTTCGTCACCCCACTGAGCACCGAGCAGCACAAGTGCGGGCACAGGCGTACACCCCTTCCGGGCGGGGCATGTCCAAGGTCTGGGGCCGTAGCCGCCGTATGGGTGTGCCTTGGATGCTGCCCCGGAATAGACGAAGCCCCTGGCGCAATAGCGCAAGGGGCTCTTGCACAAAGATGCTACCCGAGGTCTCAAAGAACGGCTAAAAGAAAGGGCGCACGTTGTCGGCTCGCGACCAGCTCCTAGTCGTCATCGACCCGGTCGCCCGGCGCACGGACGGTGAGTCGGTACGGATCGCGAAGGATGTGCTCGGCGCGGGCGCGGCGGTCCGGGTCTGCCTCCCCGACGGCCCCGAAGACTTCACGAAAGCGCTGGCCAGGCGGGGTGCGAGGCGGCTCGTGGTGATCGGCGACGACCGGGCGCTGCTGCGTGCGGTGGCGGCGCTCCACCGGGAGCGGGACCTCGCCGGATGCGCGCTTTCCGTCGTCCCCGTGGGCGCCGCGCAGACGCTCACACTGACGCGGGGCCTGGGGGTGCCGACGGGGGCCGTGGCCGCCGCGCGGACGGTCCTGGAGGGCGCCGAACGGAGACTCGACCTGCTGGTGGACGACAGTGACGGGGTCGTCCTCGGGGATCTACGGATTCCGCCGGTGGGGGCGGACACCTCCGACAGGTCCCCTGCGGAGGTGGACGACGTCTCCTCGGCCGTGGGGGCGGCGGGCTCCTCCCGGGTGATCGCGGGGAGGGCGGGCGTCGCGGCGGAGGGGCATGCGTGGCTGCGCTCCTGCCAGTCCTTCGTCCGCACACTCGCCACGCGGCCCGTACGTCCCTCCCGGCCCGCGCCGCCCGCCCGGCTCCGGGTCGAGGCGGACGGGGTCACGCTCGTCGGCCTGGACCAGCCGGTCGAGGGCGTCCGCGTCACCGCCGGAGGCGGTGGCCTGGCCCGCGTGGAGGTCCACCCGTCGCCGTCGGCGGGGGCGGGCGCCTCGCCGGTACGGGTCAGGGCGCGGACGGTGACGGTGTCGGGGGCGGACTTCCGGTACCGGGCGGACGCGGTGGTCGCGGGGCCGGTACGGACCCGGACGTGGACGGTGCGGGCCCGGGCCTGGGGGCTCACGTTGCCCCGGTGAGGTCCCTGCCGCGGCGCCTCACACCGTCACCAGCAGTTCCTCGAAGCCCCGGATGACGAAGTTCGGCGTGCGGGGCGGGGCCGCCACGAGCCGCAGCCCGGGGGCCCGGCGGAGCAGCGCGTGCAGCGACGCCGCAAGTTCGATGCGGGCCAGGGGCGCGCCGATGCAGTAGTGGATGCCCGCGCTGAAGGAGATGTGCGGGTTGTCGCGGCGGCACAGGTCGAGCTCGGCGGGGGCGTCGAAGACCGCGGGGTCATGGTTGGCGGAGCCGAAGAGGAGGGCCAGCTCCGCGCCGCGCGGGATCGTCACGCCGTCGATCTCGATGTCGTCGAGGACCCAGCGCTCGAAGAGCTGGAGCGGGGTGTCGTACCGCATCAGCTCCTCGACCGCCGTGGGAACGAGCCCGGCCGGGTCCGCCCGCAGCGCGGCCAGCTGCGCCGGGTCGCCGAACAGCGCGTGCCAGCCGTTGACCGTGGCGTTCACCGTCGCCTCGTGCCCCGCGTTGAGCAGCAGCACGCACGTCGAGATCATCTCCTGCTCGCTGAGCGACTCCCCGTCCTCGTACGCCGCGATCAGACCCGAGATCAGGTCCTCGCCGGGCCCCTCGCGGCGTACGGCGATCAGCTCCCGCAGGTACGCAGTGAATTCGCGGGAGGCGCGGACCGCTCGCGTCGCCGTCTCCTCCGACGGGTTCAGCTCGTACATGCCGCAGATCGCCGCCGACCAGGGGCGCAGCAGTCCCCGGTCGCTCTCCGGGATGCCCAGCATCTGGGCGATGACCGCCACCGGCAGCGGTTCGGCGACGCGGGCCTTGAGGTCGCCGCCGCCGTCCGCCACCAGGTCGCGCACGAGGTCGTCCGCCAGCTGCTCCACGTAGGGGCGGAGTCCCTCGACGGTCCGTGGTGTGAACGCCTTCGCGACGAGGCGGCGGATGCGGGTGTGCGTGGGCGCTTCCAGGTCGAGCATGCCGTTGTCGTTGAGGGTGTGGAACGGCTCGTGCTCGGGCGGCGGTGGCGTGCGGCCGAACTCCTCGTGCGTGAAGCGGTGCAGGTAGGTGCGGCCGAGGCGCCGGTCGCGCAGCAGGGCCGAGACGTCCGCGTGGCGCGGGATCAGCCACTGGCCGGTGGGCGGGCAGTAGTGGGCGCGGCCCGCCTCACGCAGGCGTGCGTACGCCGGGTAGGGGTCGGCCACGAACTCCGGTGCCGAGGGGGTGAACACCTCTGCCGCTTCGAACGCTGCGTCCATGCGGGGACGCTAGACCCGCTCACCCCGCTATGACCAGCCTCACCCCGGCGTGACCAGCCTCGCCTCGTACGCGAACACCGCCGCCTGCGTGCGGTCCCGCAGCCCCAGCTTCACCAGGACCCGGCTGACGTGCGTCTTGATGGTCGACTCGGCGACCACGAGGCGGGAGGCGATCTCCGCGTTCGACAGGCCCTGCGCGATGAGGACGAGTACCTCCGTCTCGCGCTCGGTGAGCTCCCCGTACTGCTGCGCCTGGACGCTCGCCGAGAGCCTCGGCGTCTCCGCGAGCTTCGAGAACTCCGTGATCAGGCGGCGCGTCACGGTCGGCGCGAGCAGCGCCTCGCCGGACGCCACCACCCGTACACCGTCCGCGAGTTGGCGTGCCGAGGCGTCCTTGAGGAGGAAGCCGGAGGCGCCCGCGCGGAGCGCCTGGTAGACGTACTCGTCGAGGTCGAACGTGGTCAGGACGAGCACCTTCGAGACACCCTCGGACGCGATGATCTCGCGGGTCGCCTCGATGCCGTTCAGCTCGGGCATGCGAATGTCCATCAGGACGACGTCGGGGGCGAGTTCACGGACGCGCTGGACCGCCTCGCGGCCGTTGACGGCCTCGCCGATGACCTCGATGTCGGGCATGGCGTTCAGGAGGACGGAGAAGCCCTCGCGCACCATCATCTGGTCGTCGGCGATGAGCACCTTGATCGTCATGCGTCTTCTCCCGCCGGTTCCATGCGGTCCGCGAGCGGCACCGGCAGGAAGACCGTGACCTCGTAGCCGCCGTCGGCGGCCGGTTCCGCCGTCATCTCGCCGTTCAGCATCGTCACGCGCTCCCGCATGCCGGTGATGCCGTGGCCCGCGCCCGGGGACGGCTTGACCAGGCCGGTCGCCGGGCCGTTCACGACGCGCAGGCCCAGACCGCCGAGGACGTAGCCGACCTCGACGCGCGCCGGGGCGCCGGGCGCGTGGCGCAGGCTGTTGCTGAGCGCCTCCTGCACGATGCGGTACGCGGAGAGCTCCACGCCCTGCGGCAGCTCGCGGGCCGCCCCGGTGATCACCTTGTCGACGGTCAGGCCGGCGTCGCGGACGTTGTCCAGGAGCCGGTCGAGGTCAGCGAGCGTGGGCTGCGGGGCGTCCGGCGCCTCGTAGTCCTCGGCCCGTACGACGCCGAGGACGCGACGCAGTTCGGTGAGCGCGGACACCGCGTTCTCGCGGATCGTCACGAACGCCTGCTCCAGCTCGGGCGGCGGGTTCTCCACGCGGTAGGGCGCGGCCTCGGCCTGGATGGCGACCACCGACATGTGGTGGGCGACCACGTCGTGCAGCTCGCGGGCGATGTTGGTGCGCTCCTCCAGGAGGGTGCGCTTGTCGCGCTCGATGGCGGTGACGGTGCGCTGCACGGTGACCTCGCGCTGCGCCTCGCGGCGCACGTGCACCACGGTGGTGACAAGCAGCGCGAGCGCCGAGACGAACAGCATCACCGGAGCGTCGGAGCCACCGGGCGACCCGAACCAGACCTCCGTGACCAGGCCGTACGCCGCCGTGCCGAGCCACATCCACAGGGCGGTGCGCGGTCCGGTCCTGGCCGCGACGACGACCATCACCACGATGTGCGCGAAGAACGCTGCGGGCGTCCACGGCCAGCCGTCGTACGTGTTGCCGAGCACCGCCGTGAACGGGGTCGTGGCGAGCGAGACCCAGAAGGCGCCGACCGGCCTGACCAGGGTCATCAGGATGGCGGCCGCCGGGATGAAGCCGGTGAGGAGGTGCGCGACCTCGTCGGTGCCGAGACCCACGTTGTAGGCGAGTACCAGGGTGAACAGGGCCGCGGCGACCACCAGGGCGTGCGGGGTCCACACGGCGTACGGGCGTATCCGCTTCGGCAGGAGGCGGGCCAGGCGGCCCTCCGTCGTCCTGGGCGGCAGCAGCCGGTAGGCGAAGGCGTCGTGGAACAGCGCCTCGCGCAGGCCGCCGAAGGCCTCCCGCACGAGGTGGTACTCGGGGCTCTTCGGGCCTCTGGCCTTGAGCTGCTCAGTCGTCGTATCGGTCACGTCTACGAAGGTAAGGGCACGCGGCGAACGGGTCGTCCACAGCAAGACGGGTTCCGCGGGGTCCGTCGCAGGTACTACTCGGGAGCGCTACAGGGTGCTTCGGCCCGACGGGCGGACCACGCCCGTCTCGTACGCGTACACCGCCGCCTGCGTGCGGTCACGCAGGCCCAGCTTCACCAGGATGCGGCCGACGTGCGTCTTCACGGTCTGCTCGGCGACGACGAGCCGCGCCGCGATCTCCGCGTTCGACAGGCCCTGCGCGATCAGGGCGAGCACCTCCGTCTCACGTCCGGTGAGCTCGCCGGCCCGGGGCTTGAGCGGGCCCCGCGTCCCGCCGTCCATGCGGGAGAACTCCGCGATGAGGCGCCGGGTGATCCCGGGCGCGAGCAGCGCGTCCCCGGCCGCCACGACACGGACCGCCTCGGCGAGCTGGTCCGCCGACGCGTCCTTGAGCAGGAAGCCGGAGGCCCCGGCGCGCAGCGCGTCGTACACGTACTCGTCGAGGTCGAAGGTGGTCAGGACCAGGACCTTGACGTCGGGGACGCCGGGCAGCTCGCCCGTGATGCGGCGGGTCGCCTCGATGCCGCTCAGCTCGGGCATGCGGATGTCCATGAGGACCACGTCCGGCACGAGCTCGGCGACCTTCGCGACCGCGTCCGCGCCGTCGACGGCCTGCCCGACCACCTCGATGTCCGGCTCGGCGTCGAGCAGGACGGTGAAGCCCTGCCTGACCATGATCTGGTCGTCGGCGATCAGGACTTTGATCGTCATGGCGTGGTCTCTCCGTCGGTCGGCGTCGTAAGGGTGGTCGGGGGTGTGGTCGGCAGGAACGCCGCCACCTCGTAGCCGCCGTCCTGCGTGGGGCCCGTGGCGAGGTCGCCGCCCAGCATCGTCGTACGCTCCCGCATGCCGAGCAGCCCGTGGCCCGCGCCCGGCGACGGCGGCGCGGCGGCGCGCGCGCCGGAGTCGGTGACCCGGACGTGCACCCCGGCCCGCGCGTACGTGAGGTCGATCCGCACCGTGGAGCCCGGCGCGTGCCGGATCGCGTTGCTGAGCGCCTCCTGCACGATGCGGTACGCCGACAGGTCGACGCCGGGCGGCAGCGGGCGCGGCTCCCCCGCGTTCTCGCGGCGCACGGTGAGTCCGGCCGCGCGGGCGTTGTCCACGAGGACGTCCAGGCGTTCCAGGGTGGGCAGGGGGGCCTGCGGGGCGCCGTCCGGGTCCTCGGGGTTCTCCGAGCGCAGGACGCCGAGGACGCGGCGCAGCTCGGTGAGGGCTTCGAGGGCGTTCTCCCGGATGCCCGCGAGGTTCTCCCTCAGCTCGTCGGGCGGGTCCTTGACCAGGTGCGGGGCGACCTGCGCCTGGATGGAGATGACGGACATGTGGTGGGCGACCACGTCGTGCAGCTCGCGGGCGATGCGGCTGCGCTCCTCCAGGAGGGTGCGGCGGGCCCGTTCCCCGGCGGTGATGGTCTCCTGCTCGACGAGCCGGGTACGGGCCTCGCGACGGCCGCGCAGGAGGGTGCCCACGAGGGTGACGGCGCCGAACACGACCACCGAGAGCGGCACCGTCGTGTCGTACGACTCCGGCCCGCCCGTCTGTTGCAGGAGCCAGGGGACGCCGACGCTGAGGACGCACGCCGCCCACGCGCCCCGCGGCGCCAGCCGCAGCGCGAGGAGCAGCAGCACCGCGGCGTGCGCGACGAGCGCGGGCGGGCCCCACGGCCAGGGCTCGGGCTCCTGGCCGAACGGCACCGCGGTCATGACGGCCGCGGACACGTTCACGCCGAGGGACAGCCACCACGCCGGAACCGGGCGGGCCGTCGCGAGCAGCAGGGCCACGGCCTGGACCAGGGACAGGAACGAGCCGATCGTGAAGCCGAGCCGGTAGCGCGCCGACATCTGGTCGAGGTTGCCGAGCGTCGTGCTGAGGGCGATCCACACGACCACGACGTGCGGCAGCCAGCGCAGCCGACGGGGCTTCCCGAGCGGCGGCAGCGGCAGCGGCGCCGCGGACCACAGCTCCTTGCCCACGCCGCGCAGCCCGGACACCACCGCCCCGCCGAACCCCTGCCCGCCGAACCTCGCCCCGCCGGACCGCTCTTTGCCGAACCGCTCCCCGTCACCGCTCCCGCGGTCCGCCTCTTCCACAAGATCAACCCTAGGCACGCCGCGCCGCCTCCGCCGCCGCACCCCCGGCCCCGCGCCCCGCCCGCACGGCGGACGTCCTGGTCCGGCCGCCCCCCTCGTACGTGCGGAACGCCGACCAGCACACCGCGAGCCCGAGCCCGAACACCGGCAGCCAGGCGACGCGGGCCAGGACCCAGCCCGGCCCGTCAGGCACCGTGTGCAGGCCGGGCAGCGGGGTCCCGGCGAGCAGACCGAGCGCGGTGACCACCATCAGTGCCGTCTGGTGCCAGAGGAATATCGTCATCGCCGAGAGGTTCACGAGGGCCACCGCCGCCCACGCCGCGGGCCCGCGCAGCCACCGGGCCAGGGGCTCCCGCAGCAGCACCGCGAGGCCGCACTGGGCGAGCCCGAACGCGACGGCCGCCAGCGTCGGCGGGTCCAGGTTCGACACCGTCTCGCCCGGCACGCCGACCATCGAGGCCGGGTAGCCGGCCCACAGGACGAGACCCGCGGTGGCCGCCGCCCCGCCCACCAGGAGCACCCGTCCCGCGTTCCGCGTCAGCTCGCCCCGCGACCAGGCCGCGCCCAGCGTGTACGGCACGAGCCAGCCCGCCGCCACGTTCACCCAGCCGAGCCAGGCGGGGCCGCCGAAGCCGAACCGCACGAGATCCACGTGGAGTACGACGGCCAGCGGCCACAGCGGGTTGAGCCGCCGCACCAGCGGGGTGGCCGCGGTGAGCGCCGCGAAGACCAGCAGGAACCACAGGGGCGACAGCGCCAGCTTGACCAGCGTGCGGACGGTGGCCAGGTCCGCGCCCGAGAGGACCAGGCCCGCGGTGACCGCCGTCCACAGCGCGAGGACGGCGGCGACCGGCCGGAACAGGCGGCCGAGCCGGGCGGCGAGCCACGCGCGGTAACCGGTGCCACGCGCGCGTGCCGACGCGTAACCCTTCGCCGCCACCCGCCCGCCCACCAGGAAGAACACGGCCAGCGTCTGGAAGACCCAGGAGATCGGGGCGAGCCACGGCATGCCGCCCAGCGGGCTCGCCGTGTGCAGTGCGCCGCCGTCCGGGACCAGGGCGGTGACCAGCCAGTGGCCGCCCACCACCCCGAGGATGGCGAAGGCCCGCAGCGCGTCGAGGGCGCGGTCCCTGCCGGGTGGTGTGGCGGCGTCGACGCGCCGGACGAGGGCCTGTGTCGGGCGGTGCTCACGCATGAGTGACCTCCGGTGCGTCGCCGCGCACGATCCGTGCGAGGTTGCCGAGCGGGACCGAGCCCGGCTTCAGGTAGTCGCTGTGGCCGCCGTCGCCCGCTGCGAAGACGCGGGCGCCGAAAGCGGCGGAGACGGGGTCCGTGCCGAAGCCGACAGTCGTGCCGAAGAGGTCGGCGCTGGTGTGGGGCACGTCGGCGATCCAGTCGGCGGAGCCGCGCCCCGCCCAGATCCGGGCCCGGGTGTGCAGATCGGCGGCCGTGTCGACGCCGGTGCCCGGACTGCCGTAGAGCGCGATGTCGGCGACGTCCAGGCCGCGCGGGCCCGCCGCGGCACTGGCGCACACCACCGAGCCGTACGAGTGGCAGAGCAGCGACACGCGCGCGTGGGCGTTGATGGTGTGGAGTCCGCCGACGAAGGAGCGCAGGCCGGGCGCCGCCCCGTCCGCGCGGCCCGTGGTGAGGACGGCTGGGCTGACGGTGCCCGGCGTCTCGTACCCGAGCCAGGCCACGACGGCCGTGCGTCGCCCGGTCACCGCCTGCCGGTCGAGCTCCGCGCGCAGGGCCAGGGCGCCGGAGCGCAGCCTGCCGTACGAGTCGAGGGACGTGTCCGAGCCCGGCACGAGGACGGCCACGCGGTCCGCGTCCGCCAGATCGCCGAACACCTCGGCGGTGCGGCCCGTGCCGCGTCCGTCGAAGGCGAGGAACGTGCGGTGCGGGGAGGCCATGGCGCGCAGGGTCGCGGCCCGGTCCTGCGCGCCGTACTCCTCCGCCCGGGCCGCCGCCTCCGTGGCGTTGGCCCGGTTCGCCGCGTACGCGCCGGGGAGCGTCGCCGCCGTGACGCGGCCGAGGGGGGCGGGGGCGGGGGCCGGGATCTCCGGGCGGGCGGCGCCCGACAGCGGGACCACCACGGCGGCGGCGACACCGAAGGACAACAGGGTGCGGCGCAGCCGCCCGGCCCGGAACCTCATCGCGTCCTGCCTCTCCGCTTCTTCGCGGGCCGGCGTTCCGACTCGCGCTCACGGAAAGGAAGTTATGGACCGGGCTCTGTAACTCACATCACGCTGGGGTATACAGCCGCACGTAGCTCTCAGGTATTACGGGTATCCCGGGGCCCCACGGGTGATCAGCCCGTGGTCGTCGGAACGCGAGTCGCGCGGTCGTCAGAACGCCAGTTGTGCGATCTCCTCCGCGACGACCGCGCACGCGTCCGCCGCCGGGTCGATCAGCGGGAAGTGCCCCACGTCCTCCAGGAGCGTCAGGCCCACGACCTCGCCCGCCCCGGCCGCCGCGTCGGCGTACGCCTCGGACACGGCCTGCGGCACGACGATGTCGGTGCGGCCCTGCACCACGGTCGTGGCGATGCCGGTGGGGAGCAGCGCGGCCGGGTCGGCGTACGGCAGCCGGTCCTCGAAGCGGGCCGCGCCGCCCAGGAGTTGCGCGGACGCGCCGCCGCAGACCTCCAGGGCCTCGGCGGTACGGAGGTCCGCGATCGGCGCGAGCGCGACGACGCCGCGCAGCGCGGCGGGCCGGTCGGTGCGCCAGGGCGCGTCGGCGGGCAGCAGGTGGCGTGCGGCCACCCACAGGGCGAGGTGGCCGCCCGCGGAGTGCCCGGTCACGACGGTGCGGCGCGGATCGGCCGACGGCAGCGCGTCCCGTACGAGCGCGGGGAGCGCGTCGAACGCGGCGGCCACGTCGTCGAAGGTCTCCGGCCAGCGCCCGGCCACGGGGCTCTTGCCGCCCTGGGCGGGGATCGGGCTGCCCCTGCGGTACTCGACGTTGGCCACGGCGAAGCCGCGGCGGGCCAGGAAGTCGGCGAAGGGGGTGACGTGCTGCCGGTCGTAGGGCGCGCGCCAGGCGCCGCCGTGCAGGACGACGACGAGGGGGGCGGGGCCCGGGGCGTCGCCCCTGGGGGCGTAGAGGTCCACGACCTGGTCGGGGTGGTCGCCGTACGCGACGGTGGCGTCCGGCTTCACGGCGGGATGCGAGAAGGCGGCTTCCGCCTCGGCGGCATCACGGGCCACGGCGGCGTCGTCCGGCATGCGGCAACCTCTCCACAGCTGTGCGGCTTGTGTTCGGGCCCCCGCTCTTCCGGCGTACGGAAAAGCGGGTACGGAAAAGCGGGGGCAAGATCCGCCGGACGCTATCAGGCCAGCGTGCGCGCGAGGACACGAGCCGCCCACTCGGCATCGCCGAAGGAGACGTAGAGCGGCGTGAACCCGAACCGCAGCACGTCCGGGGCGCGGAAGTCGCCCACCACGCCCTGCTCGACCAGGCGCTTCATCACGTCGCCCGCACCCTCGCAGCGCAACGCGACCTGGCTGCCGCGCTCGGCGTGCGCGGCCGGAGTGAGGGACTCGACGCGGCCGGTCGGCACGTACGCCCCGACGCACCGCAGGAAGAAGTCCGTCAGGGCGAGGGACTTGGCGCGGACCGCTTCGATGGAGACGCCGTCCCAGGCGTCGAGGGCCGCCTCAAGGGCGAGCATCGACAGGATGTCCGGCGTGCCGACGCGGCCGCGCGGCGCGCCGTCCGCCGCCTCGAAGTCGGGGCGCATCCCGAAGGGTTCGGCGTGCGAGTTCCAGCCGGGCAGCGGCGAGTCGAAGCGGGGCTGCAGGGCTTCGCGTACGTAGAGGTACGCGGGGGACCCCGGGCCGCCGTTCAGGTACTTGTACGTACAGCCCACCGCGAGGTCCACGCCGTGTTCGTCCAGGCCGACGGGGAGGGCGCCCGCCGTGTGGCACAGGTCCCAGACGACGAGGGCGCCCGCCGCGTGCACCGCGGCGGTGAGGCCCGGCAGGTCGTGCAGGCGGCCGGTGCGGTAGTCGGCGTGGTTGAGCAGGACGGCGGCCGTGCGGTCGCCGAGGACGCCGGGGACGTCGTCGGGCGCCACCGGGATCAGGCGGCAGCCGGTGAGGCGGGCCGCCGACTCCGCGATGTACCCGTCCGTGGGGAACGTCGTGGCGTCGACGACGATCTCGTCGCGCCCCCCGGAAGGGCCGGAAGAGTTGCCGGGGCCCCGCGCGATGCGGACCGCGGCCACCAGCGCCTTGAACACGTTGACGCTGGTGGAGTCGCCGACGACGAGCCGGCCGGGGGCGGCGCCGACGAGCGGGGCGATGCGGTCGCCGATGCGCTCGGGTGCGGTCCACCAGCCGCTCTCGTCCCAGGAGCGGATGCGGAGCTTGCCCCACTCGTGGGTCATCACCTCGGCGAGGCGGCCCGGCACGTTCGCGGGCAGGGCGCCGAGGGAGTTGCCGTCCAGGTACACGGTCTCGTCGAGGACGAACTCCGCGCGCTTGGCGGCGAGTTCGTCCTTGTCGTCCAGTACTTCCGCCTCGGCCCGCAGGTCAGACATGGCTCCTCGCAGTCCACAGCTCGGGGAAGACGTTCTTCGTGGCGCGCTTCTCCAGCCAGGCGACGCCCGCCGAGCCGCCCGTGCCCGTCTTGGAGCCCATGGCGCGGCGGGTGGCGACGAGGTGGTCGTTGCGCCAGCGCCAGACCAGCTCGCCGACGTCGGTGAGCGTCTCGCCGAGACGGGCCAGGTCGCCGCTCTCGTCACCGGAGTAGAGCTCGGTCCAGACGGCCTCGACCTCCGGTGACGGCTCGTAGCGCTTGGAGAGGTCGCGATCGAGGACGGACGCCGGTATCGCGTGACCGCGCCGGGCGAGGAGGCCGAGCACCTCGTCGTACAGGCTCGGCTCGTGCAGGGCCTTCTCCAGCTCCGCGTGGACGCGGGGCGCGCCGCGGTGCGGGACGAGCATGGACGCGGACTTGTCGCCGAGCAGGAACTCCATGCGGCGGTACATCGCGGACTGGAAGCCCGAGCCCTCGCCGAGCGCGCCGCGGTAGGAGTTGAACTGGGCGGGGGTGAGCTGGGCGAGCGGGCGCCAGGAGGCGTTCAGGGCCTCCAGCTCGCGCAGGCTGCGCTTGAGCGCGGCCACCGCCGTGGGGATGTCGTCGCGGCGCAGGGCGTGCGCCGCGGTCTCCCACTCGTGGACGATCACCGTGAACCACAGCTCCATGACCTGGGTGGTGACCAGGAAGACCATCTCGCCGGGGTCGTCCGAGCGCAGGTGCTGCAGGTGGGTGAGAACGTCCGCCTGCACGTAGTCCTCGTAGGGGGTGGTGCCTGCGAAGTCGAGGTTCGGGCTCTCCGCCTCGCCTGCCTCGCCGGACGCCGCGCGCTCCTCGGGGGATGCCTCATGCGTCTTGGGGGACATCACTGTCTCCTCGATACGTACTCCGGGTAGCGGTCCGCCCCTGCCGTTACCGGCACGGGGGCCCCGGTCCCCACGGGAATCTTCTGCAACTTTCCCGGAATCGGCAAGGCGCACCCGCATCGGACAGCAGCTAAGCGATGACACCACTTTCCTTTGAATCCTGCCCGGCACCTTGACCGGCGCCTTGCTCCGCACCCGTGTGTCCGCGGCGCCGCTCCCGGCAGGCGCGCAGATGGGCGGCGTTCCCGCAGCCGCGGACCGAGTGCCAGACGCCGCTGTTGTTGCGCGAGCGGTCGTAGAACGCGGCGGAACAGGACGGGTTGCGGCAGATCTTCAGGCGGCGCCAGGTGCCCGACGCCTGGGCGAGCAGCCCCTCGGCGAGCACCGCGGACGCCAGCCAGCGCGCACCCGCGCCCTCCGGCTCCAGGGTGAGCGTGCCGTCGCCCGCGAGCCCGACGACGACCGGCGCGGAGGTGAACCGCACCGCGTCGCCGCCGCAGTCGCCCGCGGCGAGCGCGCGCCGCACCTGGTCGCGCAGGCAACGCAGCTCGGACAGGTCCTCGGCGGACAGCGTCAGGCGCACGTCACCGCGCCCCGTCTCCGCGGCCCAGCCGCGCACGGCGGGGTCGGCCCACTCCTGGGCGCGGTCGAGCGCCCCGTCGGCGAGCAGGTCGACGGAGTCGGGGCGGCCGGCGGGCGCGGTGTTCAGGAGGTCCTGGACAAGGGCGAGGCCGCCGGGCGCGGGGGTCAGACGGAAGCGCTCGGTCGCGGGCCAGTTCATGCCCTTCACGGTACTAGCCTCGCGGCCATCACCCCCGAGGCGACATGAGCTAAGTGCTTACAGTGCTGTCAAGGGCGTACGATGCCCGCATGGATGCCACGGAAACCACCACCTCGCGCGCCGCCCGACTCCTCGGCCGCCCCTTCGACATCAACGGCCTCAGCCTGCGCAACCGCATCGCCATGGCCCCCATGACCCGTGAGTTCTCCCCGGACGGCGTGCCCGGCGCCGACGTGGCCGAGTACTACGCGCGCCGCGCCGCGGGCGGCGTCGGCCTGATCGTCACCGAGGGCACGTACGTCGACCACGACTCCGCGGGTGGCAGCCACCGCATCCCGCTCTTCCACGGCGAGGCCCCCCTCGCGGGCTGGCAGCGCGTCGCCGAGGCCGTGCACGCGGCGGGCGGCAAGATCGTCCCGCAGCTGTGGCACATCGGCGCGGTCCGCAACGAGGGCGACGGGCCCTTCCCGGACGCGCCCCCGACCGGCCCCTCGGGCCTGAACCTGGACGGCGAGCCGAAGGGCCACGCGCTGACGTCCGCCGACATCGACGAGATCATCGCCGCCTTCGCGCGCGCGGCGGCCGACGCCGAGCGGAACGGCTTCGACGGCGTCGAACTGCACGGCGCGCACGGCTACCTGATCGACCAGTTCTTCTGGAACCGCACCAACCGCCGCACCGACGGCTACGGCGGCGACATCGCTTCCCGCGCCCGTTTCGCGGCCGAGATCGTCGAGGCGGTGCGAGCGGCGGTCTCGCCCTCGTTCCCCGTGATCTTCCGGCTCTCCCAGTGGAAGGCGAACGCCTACGACGAGAAGCTGGCCGCGGACCCGGCCGAACTGGATGCTTTGATCGCCCCGTTGGCGACCGCGGGCGTCGACGCCTTCCACGCCTCCACGCGCCGCTACTGGCTCCCCGAGTTCGACGGCGCCGACCTGAACCTCGCGGGCTGGATCAAGAAGCTCACCGGCAGGGCCACGCTGTCCGTCGGCTCGGTCGGCCTCGACAAGCAGTTCACGACCGCGGAGACGTTCTCCACGGAGACCACGTCGGCCGCCGGCATCGACCTGCTCCTCGACCGCATGGAGCGGGAAGAGTTCGACGTCATCGCGGTGGGCCGCGCGCTGATCGCGGACCCGGAGTGGGCGAACAAGGCGCTCACGGACCGGCTCGGCGAGGCGACCCCCTACGACGCGGGGATGCTGCGCACGCTGGCCTGAGTCCGAGCCCGTCCGGCGATTGAGGACGAGGCCGTTCAGGCCGATGAGGGGGTCCGGGGGCAACCCGGACCCCGCTCACGTCAGCCGAGCGTCTTCGCCGCCGTCTCCGAGGAGTCGCGGAGGAAGCCCGCGCAGCGCTCGTACTCCTCCTGCTCGCCGATCGACTGCGCCGCCCGCGCCAGGGCGTGCAGCGCGCGCAGGAAGCCGCGGTTGGGCTCGTGCTCCCACGGCACCGGGCCGTGGCCCTTCCAGCCACTGCGGCGCAGGGAGTCCAGACCGCGGTGGTAGCCCGTGCGGGCGTACGCGTACGACTCGACGACGCTGCCCCGCTCGTACGCCTCGTCGGCGAGCTGCGCCCAGGCGAGCGAGGACGTCGGGTGCTTCGCGGCGACGTCGGCGGGTGCCGCGCCGTTCGCGAGCAGCTCGCGCGGCTCGGGTTCGTCGGGCAGGTGGGTCGGGGGCGGTCCCCCGAGCAGATCCTTGTGAATGGCCATGGGCCCAAGTCTGCGCCATACGCGTGCGGGCCCGGCACCCAGGGAAGGGTGCCGGGCCCGCACGGAGCCGTAGCGGCTACTTCAGCTTCGTGCCCGTGGAGCGCAGGTTCTCGCACGCCTCGGTGACACGCTTGGCCATGCCCGCCTCGGCGGCCTTGCCCCAGGTGCGCGGGTCGTACGTCTTCTTCGAGCCGACCTCGCCGTCGACCTTCAGGACGCCGTCGTAGTTGCGGAACATGTGGTCCGCGACCGGACGCGTGAACGCGTACTGCGTGTCGGTGTCGAGGTTCATCTTCACGACGCCGTTCTCCAGCGCAGTCGCGATCTCCTCGGCGGTCGAGCCGGAGCCGCCGTGGAAGACGAAGTCGAACGGCTGCGAGCCCGCGGCCTTGCCGTACTTCGCGCCGACGCCCTCCTGGAGGTCCTTGAGGAGCTCGGGGCGCAGGACGACGTTGCCCGGCTTGTAGACGCCGTGGACGTTGCCGAAGGACGCGGCGAGCAGGTAGCGCCCCTTCTCGCCGAGGCCGAGGGCCTCCGCCGTACGCAGCGCGTCGTCGACCGTCGTGTACAGCTCGTCGTTGATCTCGTGCGTGACGCCGTCCTCCTCGCCACCGGTCGGGGTGATCTCGACCTCAAGGATGATCTTCGCGGCGGCGGCCTTCGCGAGCAGTTCCTGGCCGATGGCCAAGTTGTCGGCGAGGGTCTCGGCGGAACCGTCCCACATGTGCGACTGGAACAGCGGGTTCCGGCCGGCCTTGACGCGCTCGGCGGAGACGTCGATCAGCGGGCGGACGTACGTGTCCAGCTTGTCCTTGGGGCAGTGGTCGGTGTGCAGCGCGACCGTGATGTCGTACTTCGCGGCGACGATGTGCGCGAACTCGGCGAGCGCGACGGCGCCGGTCACCATGTCCTTGTTGTGCTGGCCGCCCAGGAACTCCGCACCACCGGTGGAGATCTGGATGATGCCGTCGCTCTCGGCCTCGGCGAAGCCGCGCAGGGCCGCGTGCAGGGTCTGCGAGGACGTCACGTTGATCGCCGGGTAGGCGAACTTGCCTGCCTTCGCCCGGTCGAGCATCTCGGCGTAGACCTCGGGGGTTGCGATGGGCATGTGTCCGCTCCTTGGGATGTGCGGGTGTGTGCTTGGCCCTGACCTATGGGGGCGACGTCATCGTCGCCCCCATCTTTCCAGACGCGGCCGTCAGTCCAGGCCGAGGTCGTCCTTCGAGTACGCGAAGAGGTAGGGCACGCCCGCGCCCTCGGTGATCTTCTCGCCCGCGCCGGTGGCCCGGTCCACGATCGTGGCGACGCCGACGACCTCGGCGCCCGCCTCGCGGACGGCTTCGACGGCGGTCAGCGGCGAGCCGCCGGTGGTGGAGGTGTCCTCGACGACCAGGACGCGGCGGCCCTTGATGTCGGGGCCCTCGACGCGGCGCTGCATGCCGTGCGCCTTGGCGGCCTTGCGGACGACGAACGCGTCCAGGCGCTTGCCGCGGGCGGCGGACGCGTGCAGCATCGCGCCTGCCACCGGGTCGGCGCCCATGGTCAGACCACCGACGGCGTCGAAGTCCAGGTCGGCGGTGAGGTCCAGGAGAACCTGGCCGACCAGCGGGGCGGCCTCGCCGTCGAGGGTGATCCGGCGGAGGTCGATGTAGTAGTCGGCCTCCAGGCCGGAGGAGAGCGTCACCTTGCCGTGCACGACGGCCTTGTCCTTGATCTGCTGCAGCAGCTCGCCGCGTACGTCAGTCATGCCTATGAGCTTAAAGGCGCTGCCAGGTCCACGTCGTCGCCGTCTCCAGGGGCTCGATGGGGGTGACCAGGCGCGGGTCGGTGTTGAGGCCGTTGGGCGGGCCCGTCTGCGGTTCAACGCAGACCGCGGCGTCCTGCTCGTCGTAGACGACGACCCACGGCTCACGGCTCTTGACGTTCACCGCGAGCCGTCCTGGCCAGGTCAGGGTCACGTCGACGCCGTCGGGCATGCCGAAGCAGTCGTCCCAGGGGCCGGGCCGTACGTCGATGCGGCGGCCGGTGGGCAGGTGGTCGTCGCCGCGCTCCTCCTGCCAGGCGGCGTCGAAGTCGATGCGGACGGGCTAGCCGCCGTCTTCCAGGACCCGGTTGAACCAGGGGTGCCAGCCGGCCTGCGCGGGGAACGAGTCGCCGTACGTCTCGACGCCCATCCGCAGCGTCAGACCGTCCTCGGTGAGCTCCACGATCTGGGTGACGCGGCCCGGGTAGGGCCAGGGGTCGGTCAGGTCGTACGTGAAGACCGCCTCGGTCTTCGACGTCCGCGCCGTGCGCCACTCGGCGTCGCGCGCGAAGCCGTGGATGGCGTGGGGCGGGGAGTTCAGCGGCATCCGGTGGACGGCGGCGCCGTCCCGGAACCGCCCGTCCGCGATCCGTCCGCACCAGGGCACCATCGGGAAGCAGCCGTACTTCTTCCCCTGGCGCAGCAGCTCGACGCCGCCGACACGCAGACTTCCGATACGGCAGCCGTTGCCCGGCTGCACCGTCACTTCCGCGTCGCCCGCGGTGAGGGTCACGTCTTCGGTACTCACAACGCCGACCCTATGACGTGAACCGTCAGCGGCGGCGGCGCAGGGCCCGGCCGACGACGATCGCCGACGCGAGGGCGAGGGCGGCGGCGGGTGCGGCCCAGCGGAGCGTGGCGTTGGCGGCGAGGGACTCGGGGGCGGGCGCGGGTGCGTACCGGCCGCGGGGCGGGGCGTGGTCGACCTCCTCCGCGCTGCGGCCGATCATGGTGCGGCGGGCGTGCGCGGCCTCGGCGGGCGGTACGCCGATCGTCTCCAGGTCCTCGAGATCCTCGATGGTCTCCAGGTCCTCGATGTCGTCGGCATCGTCCAGGACGTTGGTGTCGTCGAGGCTGATGCCGTCGTCATCGACGTCATCGACGTCGTCAACGTCATCGACATCGTCGGCGTCGCTCAGCGGGTCCAGGGACGGCGGCGGTACGTCCGTCTGGAACACGGTCACCGTGTGGGTCGCGGGCTCCTCCGGCTCCTCGGGCGCCGTGTCGGGCGGTGCCCCCGCCCCGAGTGCCTCGGCGAACCGCTCCAGGAGCCGGTGCACCGCGGATTCCACAGCCTGTGGAGAACCCTCCGTGATCCGCCCGTCGGCGCTCGCGCTCCCGCCGAACACGAGGTTCGTGCCCTCGGTGGCCGGTTCGAGCCGCACGGTCAGCGTGAACTTCACGGAGCCGGAACCGCGCACTTCCTCGCCCTCGGCCTCCAGCGCGTACGTCCCGTCCTTGCGGGCGTCGGTCCGCCCCGAGCCGCGGTAGGTGATGGAGTGCCCGTCGACACGCACTTTGAGGCGCCCGGAGAGCGGCCCCGCCGTCTCCCCCTCGCCCCCCACGTCACGCTGGAGCCCCGGCACCGCCCCGGCGACCCTCTCGGGGTCGGCCAGGACCTGCCGGAGCCGCTCTGCGGAGACCGGGACGAACACCTCATGCTCCATGGCAATTGAGCCTACCCACGTGTCCGCCACCATGTGCGACAGTTCGCCGCTCCGTGTACGTCAGTTCGCGTAACGCGGATGCATCAGGGTGGACGGCGCGAGACCCCGCTGCCGCGTCGGCTCGGCCGCGGGCGCCCCGGCACGCACCACCGCCGACCCTGCCGCCCTGCGCAGGACCGGACGGGTCCGCGAGGCCAGCACGAAGCCCCAGTCGCGGGGCGCCGTGGGCCCGCCCACCGTGCGGTCGGGCCCGGGGGCGAACCCGGACTGCCTGCCGCCCACGCGGTACGCCACGGTGCGCAGCCCCACCGCGCGCAGCGTCGCGTCGACCGTCCAGAAGACGCGGGGCCTGGTCGACAGGGGGCCCGCGTGGACGGCGAGGCGGCCGCCGTCGGCGAGGACGCGGGTGGCCAGGCCGTAGAACTCCTGGGAGTACAGCTTCGTGCTGGGTGTGATGCCGGGGTCGGGCAGGTCGGAGATCACCACGTCGTACCGCGCGCGGATGAGGCGCAGCCAGCGGAACGCGTCGGCGTGGATCACGCGGACGCGCGGGTCGCGGTAGGCGTGGTTGTTGAGCTCGCTGAGGGCGGGGTCGTGCCGCGCGAGGTCGACGACGCCCGTGTCCAGCTCGACGATGTCGACGCGGCGCACCCCCGGATGGCGCAGGACCTCGCGTGCCGCGAGACCGTCGCCGCCGCCGAGGACCAGCACGCGCGCGTGGGGCCCGCGCATCGCGGGGTCGACGAGGCCCCGGTGGTAGCGCGCCTCGTCGCGTCCACTGATGCGCAGGCGGCCGTCGAGGAAGAGGTCGAGGGAGCCGAGCCGCCCGCCGGTGAGGACGACTTCCTGGACGTCGGTCTGTACGGCGACCCGCACGTCGTTGCCGTACACGGCGCGCCGGGCGGCCCGCTCGAAGTCGTCGACGAGCACGGCGGCGGAGGCGAGCAGGGACAGGACGACGACGTTGACGGTCAGGAGCACCCAGCGGGCGCGCACGCTCAGGTCCCGCCGGAACAGGCCGAAGACGAGCGCGCCGCCCGCGATCGCGTTGACGGAGCCGGTGAACAGGGCGCCCGTGAGCTGCCCGAACAGCGGCAGGAGCAGGAACGGGAAGGCGAGCCCGCCGACCAGCGCGCCCACGTAGTCCGCGGCGAACAGGTCGGCGACCGCGCCGCCCGCGTCCTGCCTGCGGATGCGCTGGATGAGCACCATCAGGAGCGGCACCTCGGCGCCGATGAGGATGCCGATGGCGAGGGAGAACGCGACGAGCAGGTAGCGCGAGCCGCCCGCCCACAGCTCGCCCCTGCCACCGGACCACGCGAACGCCGCGTACAGCACCATGGCGCTGCACCCGCCGACCAGCGCGAGCGCCGATTCGAGGAGGCCGAACCAGGCGGACGCGTGGTGCCTGAGCCGCTTGGCGAGGAGCGATCCGATGCCCATGGCGAAGACCATCACGGAGAGCACGACGGACGCCTGGGTGACCGAGTCACCGATCAAGTACGCCGCGAGGGCGACGAGTTCCAGTTCGTAGACGAGCCCGCAGGCAGCGCAGACGAATACGCCCGCAAGGACGAGGAAGCGTCCTGTCCGGGGCGAGACCGGCAGGCGCACCGTCGACTCGATCACCCTGGAACGCTACGTCACCACATGCTCACACCGGGTCCCCCACATGAGTGTAAACAGGACTGCGCACCCCCACCCGCGTGCGCGTCGCGACGAGTTGGCCCTCCTGCGGGTACGCGTGCCACGTACGCCACATCAGGGACCCTTCGTGCCGCTGCGCGAGGAGCGCGGTGAACGCGTGCGGGCTGCCGGGGAACACGCCCGCGAGCCCGTGCGGGTGCTCGGCGACCAGGGCGAGCAACTCCTGCGCGCGGCCCGCGAACTGACCGTGCGACAGCGTCTCGACCCGCGCGGCGAATTCGTACTCCCATTCGCCGACGCGCTTCGAGACACCGAGCGGCAGCGGCGTACTGCTGCCGGGGATGCAGGCCACGGTCTCGGAGCAGCCGCCCCGCTCCTCCTCCAGGAGCACCTGGTGCGAGGCCCCGAGGAGCCTCAACTGCATTCTTGCGCCGTCCAGTTCGAGGTCGAGGGTCGCGAGCGCGGGCAGCGGCTCGCGCCCCAGGGCCCAGGCGAGATCCGCGGCGCGCGTGTCGGTATAGCCAGTCTTCAGGGTCGTGAGCATGGGTCGGCTCCGCTAACACGCAATGGAGGTGGGGCCGGCGCACCCGGAAGAGGCTCCGGGCGGTCGGTATGCCGGCTCGTGCCCACGAGAACGTCTTACGGGTTTCCAGATTGTCGCCGGTGAAACCTGCGCCGTTACGAGAAACCTGCGCCGGTCTGCGAAACCTGTACCGGACGTCCGAGGGCGGTGCTGACGTTTAAGAGGGAATCATGGTCGGCGACGCTGCCACTGCACTTTTACCCAACTTCGTGTGGTTTCCATCCCCATGAGGGCTACACAGTTCAACTGTTCAGTACAGCCACATGACACAACACAGAAGCGCCCGGCGAGGTTTGGCCGCCCCGCCGGGCGCTTGTGTGGAACCGGTGGACCAGCTGCCCCGTGTCAGCTGCCTCCGCCGCATCCGCCCCCGCCGCCCCCGCACGAGGACCCACCGCCCCCGCAGGAGGACCCGCCCCCGCACGACGAGCCGCCGCCGCACGAGGACCCGCCGCTCCCGTGACCGCTCCCCGCCCACCAGCTGCCGCCGCCCGCCGAACCGGACGCGGCCCCCGAACCGCCCCACCGCGAACGCTTCCCGCGCCGGCCGCTTCCCCCGTAAGCGACCGCCGCGATCAGGGCGAACACGAGCACCGCCACGAAGACGAAAGCCACGAACATGGCCCTCACACCCCTTCCGTTCCCCCGAAGCCGGTCCCCCGTGGGCCGTGCTCCGTGCGTGACAGGGGGATGCCCCTGTCCGCACCGGCGCAAAGCAGAGTTGAGGAACTCCAGAGGTTCGGCGCAGGATGGCGGCCATGACCTCCACTTCCGGGAGCGGGCGCCCGCTGCTCAATCGCCGCCTCGCCGAGTTCGGTACGACGATCTTCGCCGAGATGTCCGCGCTCGCGGTGTCCACGGGCGCGATCAACCTGGGCCAGGGCTTCCCGGACACCGACGGTCCCGAGGCCGTCCGTGAGGCGGCGGTACGAGCGCTGCGCGACGGCCGCGGCAACCAGTACCCGCCGGGGCCCGGCGTCCCGGAGCTCCGCACGGCGGTCGCCGAGCACCAGCTCGCCCGGTACGCGCTCTCCTACGACCCCGACCGCGAGGTCCTCGTGACGGCGGGCGCGACCGAGGCCATCGCGGCGTCGCTGCTCGCCCTCGTCGAGCCCGGCGACGAGGTCATCGCCCTTGAGCCCTACTACGACTCGTACGCCGCCTCGATCGCCCTAGCGGGCGGCACCCGCGTCCCGGTCACGCTGCGCCCCGCCGACGGCCGCTTCCGCCTCGACCTGGACGAACTGCGCGACGCGGTCACCGACCGCACCCGCCTGATCCTCCTGAACACCCCGCACAACCCGACCGGCACGGTCCTGACCCGCGCCGAGCTCACGGAGATCGCGAACCTCGCGGTCGAGCGCGACCTCCTCGTCGTCACCGACGAGGTCTACGAACACCTCGTCTTCGACGACGCCGAACACATCCCGCTCGCCACGTTCCCCGGCATGCGCGAGCGCACGGTCAGCATCGGCTCGGCGGGCAAGACGTTCTCGTTCACGGGCTGGAAGGTCGGCTGGGTCACCGCGTCGCCGGAGCTGGTCTCGGCGGTCCGCTCGGCCAAGCAGTTCCTCACGTACGTCGCCTCGGGCCCGTTCCAGTACGCCGTGGCCGAGGCGCTCGCCCTGCCCGGCTCCTACTTCGACGACCTCCGCGCGGACATGCGGGCCAAGCGGGACCTCCTGAGCGAGGGCCTGACGGCCGCGGGCTTCGACGTCTACCGCCCGGCCGGCACGTACTTCATCACGACCGACATCACCCCGCTCGGCCTCGCCGGGAACGACGGCTTCGCCTTCTGCCGCGCGCTGCCGGAGCGGGCCGGCGTCGTCGCCATCCCGAACGCGGTCTTCTACGACCACCGGGACGCGGGCGCGCCCTTCGTACGCTTCGCCTTCTGCAAGAAGACGTCCGTCCTGGAGGAGGCGGTGAGGCGCCTCAAATCGCTGGCGGGCTGATCGTGACAGGCCGAGAGCCCGGCGGAGTGGACGCTGATCCGTCCACCCCGCCGGGCTCTCACATGCGTACGGGCGGCCCTCAGGCCTCGTCGTCGCCCGGCTTCTCGTCGGTCTCGCCCTCGGCGGAGTCCACGTCGGACTCCAGGCCGAGCTGCTCGACGAGCCAGCGGTCGAACTCGATCGCGGCGCGCACCCAGCTGACGGTCGACGACACGAAGTGCTCCAGCGAGACGCCGGTGCCGATCAGCATCTGCGCCTCGCCGATGAGGCGGACCGTGCCGTCGTCGTGCGTGTGGCTGTAGACCTTCGGCCACAGCGTCCGGCGGTTCCAGTCGTCGATCGACTCGAGAAGCTGCTGCTTCTGCTCGATCTGGTGCGGCCGGTCGTAGAACGTCCGCACCGAGAAGACCTGCTGGTCGTCCTCGCCGCGGAACATGAAGTACGTGCGGAACTCCTCCCACGGCGCCGCGAGGTCACCCTCGTCGTCGACGACGTGCTTGAGCTCCATCTGGTCCAGGAGCTGCTTCACCAGGTCCTGGTCGGGGACGACGGGGCCCGCCGGTCCTGCGCCCTGCTGCGGTTCGGGCTGTCCCCCGAAATTCGGAATCGAGGACGGGTCGATGCTCACGTGCGTGGTCCCTTCGTATGGATGGGCCCATCCTGCCCCAGGATGGGGCCCCCGGGGCAAGCCCGGCCCCTCGTCTGCCGGGTTTCTGCCGTTCGCCATCTGCGGACAGACCGCGGCCGGTCGCGCCCCTGGGGGGTGCGCCCCGTCAGGGGCGCGGGGAACTGCGCGAGGACGGACCACTGCCCGCAGCCGGGCACCGGGCGCCCCCGGCAGACGGGATGCCGCTACAGCGACTTCCCCGCAGGGGACCCTGACGCGGGACCCACGACGAGCCCCTCCTCAAAACGGTCGACGCAAACCGTGTCGCCGTCCTTCACCTCACCCGCCAGAATCTCCTTGGCGAGCTGGTCGCCGATGGACGTCTGGATGAGGCGCCGCAGCGGCCGCGCCCCGTACGCCGGGTCGTTGCCCTCGTCCGCCAGCCAGGCCAGCGCCTCGGGCGTGACGTCCAGCGTGAGCCGCCGCTCGGCGAGCCGCTTCGCGAGCCGCTTGATCTGGAGCTCGGCGATGTGCGCCAGCTCGTCCTTGCTGAGCGCGGAGAAGACGACGAGGTCGTCGAGCCGGTTGAGGAACTCCGGCTTGAAGGAGGCCCGCACCACCTCCAGGACCTGCTGCTTCTTCTCCTCCTCGGAGGTGAGCGGCTCGACCAGGTACTGGCTGCCGAGGTTGGACGTAAGGATCAGGATCGTGTTGCGGAAGTCGACCGTCCGCCCCTGCCCGTCGGTGAGCCGCCCGTCGTCGAGGACCTGGAGCAGCACGTCGAAGACCTCGGGGTGCGCCTTCTCGACCTCGTCCAGCAGGACGACGCTGTACGGACGCCGCCGGACCGCCTCGGTGAGCTGGCCGCCCTCCTCGTACCCGACGTACCCGGGCGGCGCGCCCACGAGCCGGGCGACGCTGTGCTTCTCGCCGTACTCGCTCATGTCGATGCGGACCATGGCCCGCTCGTCGTCGAAGAGGAAGTCCGCGAGGGCCTTGGCCAGTTCCGTCTTGCCGACGCCGGTCGGGCCGAGGAAGAGGAAGGAGCCGGTGGGCCGGTCGGGGTCGGCGATCCCGGCGCGGGTGCGCCGCACCGCGTCGGAGACGGCCCGTACCGCCTCGCCCTGCCCGATGAGCCGCTTGCCGAGCTCGTCCTCCATGCGCAGCAGCTTCTGCGTCTCGCCCTCCAGGAGCCGCCCGGCGGGGATGCCGGTCCAGGCGCCCACCACATCGGCGATGTCGTCGGGCCCGACCTCCTCCTTCACCATGGTGTCCTTGGACTGGGCGGCGGCCTCCTCCTCGGCCTCGGAGGCGGCTTCGAGGTCGCGTTCCAGGGCGGGGATCTCGCCGTAGAGGAGCTTGCTCGCCGTGTCGAAGTCGCCGTCGCGCTGGGCGCGCTCGGCCTGGCCGCGCAGCTCGTCGAGCTTCTCCTTCAGCTCACCGACGCGGTTGAGGGACTGCTTCTCCTTCTCCCAGCGAGCGGTGAGACCGCGCAGCTCCTCCTCCTTGTCGGCGAGATCGCGCCGCAGCTTCTCCAGACGCTGCTTGCTCGCCGGATCAGTCTCCTTGCTGAGCGCCAGCTCCTCCATCTTCAGCCGGTCGACGGCGCGCTGGAGCTCGTCGATCTCGACGGGCGAGGAGTCGATCTCCATGCGGAGCCGGGACGCGGCCTCGTCGACGAGGTCGATGGCCTTGTCGGGCAGGAAGCGCGAGGTGATGTACCGGTCGGAGAGCGTGGCGGCGGCGACGAGCGCGCTGTCGGCGATCTGGACCTTGTGGTGGGCCTCGTACCGCCCCTTGAGCCCGCGGAGGATCGCGATGGAGTCCTCGACGCTCGGCTCGGCGACGAGGACCTGCTGGAAGCGGCGCTCCAGGGCGGGGTCCTTCTCGATCCGCTCGCGGTACTCGTCGAGGGTGGTCGCGCCGACCATCCGCAGCTCGCCGCGGGCGAGCATGGGCTTGAGCATGTTGCCCGCGTCCATGGCGGAGTCCCCGCCGGCACCGGCACCCACGACGGTGTGCAGCTCGTCGATGAAGGTGACGATCTGCCCGTCGCTCTCCTTGATCTCGGAGAGGACGCTCTTGAGGCGCTCCTCGAACTCGCCGCGGTACTTCGCGCCGGCGACCATCGCGCCCAGGTCGAGGGAGACGAGCCGCTTGTTCTTCAGCGACTCGGGGACGTCCCCCTTCACGATGCGCTGGGCCAGCCCTTCGACGACGGCGGTCTTGCCGACGCCGGGTTCGCCGATGAGCACGGGATTGTTCTTCGTACGCCGCGACAGCACCTGCACGACGCGCCGGATCTCCTGGTCCCGCCCGATGACGGGGTCGAGCCTGCCCTCGCGGGCCGCGGCGGTGAAATCGGTGCCGAACTTCTCCAAGGCCTTGTACTGGCCCTCGGGGTCGGGTGTCGTCACCCGGCGCCCTCCCCTGGTCTTCTCGAATGCGTCCAGCAGCTTCCTGCTACCGGCTCCGTGCTCGGTGAGTACGTCACCCGCCTTGCCGCCCTTGGCCGCGATGCCGATGAGCAGGTGCTCGGTGGAGAGGTACTCGTCCCCGAGCTCCTTGGCGCGCTTCCCGGCGTCCGTGACGACGGCCAGCAGGTCGCGGTCGGGCTGCGGCGGCGCGACGGTGGACCCCGTCACGCTGGGCAGCGCGGCGAGCACCCGCTCGGTGTCCGCGCGGACGGCTGCCTGGTCGGCGTCGACCGCGGCGAGCAGGTCGACGATGTTCGCGCTCGCCTGTCCTCCTTCGCCCTCCAGCAGCGCGAGCAGCAGATGCGCGGGGGTCAGGTCGGGGTGACCGTCCTTGACCGCACGGCTGGTGGCCGCGTTGATCGCGTCCCGGCTCCTGTTGGTCAGCTCGGCGTCCACGTGCGTCTCTCCTCCTTACGGGGTCCGGCTTCGGGACCCGGAGCTGTCCGGGTCCTCACTTTCCTGACTTCCTGCCTTACCCAACGTACACAAAGTTGAGTCTATTCCACTCAAGGAAGGACGGGAAAGTCCGGGCGGCTAAGTTCCGTACCCATGGCACCCACGACCCCGCCCACCTCCGCCCCCGCCTCCTCCAGCCGTCGCATCGACCTCTCCGCCCCTCCCGAGCCCTACCTCACCTTCTGGCAGGAACGGCGCGTCTGCACGCTGACGACCCTGCGCCCGGACGGCACGCCGCACGTGGTGCCGGTCGGCGTGACGTACGACCCGGAGGCGAAGGTCGCCCGGGTCCTCGCCCGGAAGACGAGCCGCAAGGTCGCGCACGTCCTGGCGGCGGCGGGCACGGAGGGCCCCGGCGCGCGGGTGGCGGTCTGCCAGTTCGAGGGCAGGCGCTGGGCGACGCTGGAGGGGCTCGCGGAGATCCGTACGGATCCGGCGGGGATAGCGGAAGCGGAACGCCGCTACGAGGAGCGCTACGGGCGGCGCCCGTCCCCGAACCCGGACCGGGTCCTGATCGAGATCAGCCTGACGAAGGCGCTGGGCAAGGTCTGAGTACCCGGGTCCGGCCCCGCGACACACCACAGCGGCGCCACCGTGTTCAGGTCCACGGTGGCGCCGCTGCTGGGGGAAGTGCCTGCGCGATTTACAACGACGGGGGAATCGCGTCAGGCACTGCGGGGGGTGGCTGTGATGTTGTCCGGGACGCCCACGGCGTCCGGGCCCTGCTGTTCCTGCTGCCCGACCAGCTGGTGGTCGCGCCGGTCGAGATTGACGAAGACCATCCCGTACCGAATGGCACACCGCACGGGCTGCGGCGCGCCGCGGGGCCGCCGCAGGCACCGGTACGCCCGAATCTCCTCCTCGTCGTCACGCGTGACGACGATCGGTTCACCGAGCAAGGTCACCATCAACGAATCGCCGCGGTGGGGGATCGCGGTCACAAGGTCGATGAAGTGCCACCCGGATCGATAGGCGGTGGCCATTTCACGACGGAAAGTGCGGTCGTCGGGAGGGGTGCTCATGCCGCGCCTCCCTTAGGAACGGACGACCAGATGACATCGCCTTTACCGGCGGACGCCCATACGACGTCTCCCTTTGCGGAGGAGCCCCAGATGACATCCTGGGTCGTCACACCCGACTCCGACGCATGCGTTGCAGCGGCATCGGCGTCCGAGAGCGCGTCGAGACCACTGAAGGCACCGGCAGCCAACCCAACGGAGAAGGCACAGACAAGTACCGAGCGAAGCATTCCCTTGCGCATAGCGGGCTTCGTCCTCACTTCCATAGCGACTCTCCCCCGGCCTTCAATGACGATGGCTCATTCAGCCATGCGAACACCACAGGACCGATGCATCATGTTCCTGCACGTTCAGGACCCTGGGGGGTGGAGCTATGACAACAAACAGCCCAATTAGGGCACATCCACACGCCATGGCCGAACTATGCGATGAGGGAAAGCGGCTCTACGCCACGGCGCTGCGCACCGGACGCATCCGGCGGGCGGAAGCGGAAGCCGCCCCCTGCCTCATGGAGTTCGCTCTCGTCGACCCCGATCCGGACGACGCCGAGTGGCTCCGCCCCGTTCCGCCGACGTCCGCTCTCGCACAGCGGCTTCGGCCCATCGAGCGGGAGATCCAGGAGCGGAGGACCCTCGCGAACGAACTCTCCGTCACTTTCGAGCCATTCATGGCCATCAGCGCCCAGGACCGGCCGGCCGTTCATTCGATCACCGTCCTGGAGGGCGCGGGGCGCATCAACGCGGCCATACAAGTGGCGATAGCCGAGTGCCAGTCGGAGGTCATCACGGTGCAGCCCGGCGGGGGCCGCAGCGAGGAGATCGTCACCGAAGCCGTGAAGCAGAGCCAGCGCATCCTCGACCGTGGCATCAGCATGAGGACGCTCTACCAGCACACCGCGCGGCACAGCCAGGCCACCATCGCCTACGCCGAGCACATGCGGCAAGGGAAAGTCGAGGTGCGCACCCTGGAGGAGCTCATCGAGCGGTTGATGATCTTCGACAGAACCGTGGCCTTCATCCCGGCCCGCGAAGACCGCCAGGCAGCCCTCGAGCTCCGCCACCCGGGGCTCGTCCAGTACCTGGTCAACGTCTTCGAGCAACTCTGGCAGCGCGCGGCGCCCTTGCTCGACGAGGCACCGTACGCTCCCTCGACCGACGGCATCACGGGAGTCCAGCGCTCCATCGCCAAACTCCTCGTGGAGGGCCACGTCGACGAGGCGATCGCCCGGCGCCTCGGGATGAACGTCCGTACCTGCCGCGCCCACATCGCCAAGATCGCCGCCGCCCTCGGCAGCGGCAGCCGCGCCCAACTCGGATACCTCATCGCCCAGTCCGGAATCCTCGACCAGGACCGCGGCGCATAGACTCACCGGCCCTTCAACCAACTCGCAGGAAGGGCAGCGTGCCCGTGGAGCACATACCGCACGGAGTGGAGAACCTCTGCGAGCCGGGAGCGGCCGTGTACGCCCGCGCCCTGCGCGAAGGAGGCGTCCGCGGCAGCGACGCCGACGCCGCGCCCTGCCTCATCGACTTCGGCCTGCTCCACCCCGGCCCGGACGACATGCGGTGGCTGCACCCGACCGCACCCGCCGTGGCCCTGCCCCGGCTCCTGCGCACCATCGAGAACCGCGTCGCCCAGCACCGCCGCCACGGGGAGAACCTCGCCGCGGTGTTCGAGTCCTTCCTGGGACCCGACGGTGTCTCGTCCCCCGACGGGGAGACCTCCGCCATCAGCGTCCTCCAGGGCCTCCCCCGGATCGAGGGCGCCATCGAGCAGGCCATCGCCGGGGCCTGCGACGAGGTGCTCGTCATCCAGCCGGGCGGGGTCCGCCCGCCCGAGACACAGGCGCGGATCGGCGACCGCGAGCAGGAGATCCTGTCCCGCGGCGCCCGGCTGCGGACGCTGCGCGTGCACACGACCCGCGACTGCCTTCCCGAACTCGCCCACTACGAAAAGCTGGCAGGCGACATCGAGGCCCGCACCCTCGACGAGGTGACCGAGAGTCTCTTCGTCTTCGACCGGACCGTGGCGTTCATCCCGGCCAGCAAGGACGACGGCATCGCCCTCGAACTGCGCCACCCCGCGCTCGTCGAGTACTTCGCCACCACCTTCTGGCGCCTGTGGCGGCTGGCCACCCCCATGTGGCCGCAGGCCGCGCCCCCACCGGTCGACAGCGACATCACCGCCCGGCAGCACGCCATCGCGGGCCTCCTCGTCGAAGGCCTCACGGACGCCGAGATCGCCGACCGCCTCGGCATGAACATCCGCACCGCACGCGTCCACATCGCCAAACTCGCCGCCACCCTCGGCAGCAACAGCCGCGCCCAACTCGGCTACCTCATCGGCCAGTCCGGAATCCTCGACCAGGGGCGGTGACGCCCCGTCCAGAAGCAGTCACTTCACCTACGGGATCCGGCCCGGCCACTCTCAGCCTGCATAGAATCGCGACGCTTCAACCAGGCAGGAGGGGGCTCGCATGGCCACGAAGCACTTACCGCACACCGTCGAAGAACTCTGCGAGACAGGCCTGTCCGTCTACGCCCGCGCCCTGCGCGAAGGCCGGATACACCACAACGCCGCCGAACCCGCTCCCTGCCTCCTCGACCTGGGCCTCCTCCAGCCGGGCCGCGACGACCCGCAATGGCTGCACCCCACCGCATCCGCCCTCGCCCTGCCCCGTCTGCTCCGGTCCATGGAGGACCGCGACAAGCCGCCACGCCGCCGTGAGCTGCGGCTCAGCGCCGCCTTCGAGCCGTTCGCCTCCCTCGACCTGCGCATCGGATCCGCCGCGGGCACCCCGTCCATCACCGTCCTGGACGGTGTCGCCCGCATCAACTCGGCGATCGACCGCGCCATGAACGAGGCCACCGAGGAGTTCCTCGCCGTCCAGCCCGGCGGCACCCGGCCGCCCGAGACACTGGCCGAAGTCTTCCCCCGGGACCAGGCGATCCTGACCCGCGGATGCCGCATGCGGACCCTTTACCAGCACACAACGCGCCATTCTCTGCCCGTGCTCGCGTACTTCGAACAGCTCGACGGCGACACCGAGGCCCGCACCCTCGACGAGGTCACCGAGCGCCTTTTCGTCTTCGACCGGACCGTGGCGTTCATCCCCGCGAGCAAGGACCGCAGCATCGCCCTCGAACTCCGCCATCCGGCCCTCGTCGAGTACTTCGCCACCACCTTCTGGCGCCTGTGGCGGCTGGCCACCCCCATGTGGCCGCAGGCCGCGCCGCAGCCCGCGGAGAACGGCATCACCACCCGCCAGCACGCCATCGCGGGCCTCCTCGTCGAAGGCCTCACGGACGCCGAGATCGCCGACCGCCTCGGCATGAACATCCGCACCGCACGCGTCCACATCGCCAAACTCGCCGCCACCCTCGGCAGCAACAGCCGCGCCCAACTCGGCTACCTCATCGGCCGGTCGGGCATCCTCGAACGCCCCTGAGCGGCCCGTTCCCCTAGTCTCCGGCCCACTCCCGCAACAACGCCTCCCGCTCCCCCGCCCGAGGCGAGCCGCCCTCGTGCCGTCGTCCCCAGTCCGACATCGCGGCCAGGGTGGTGAGGAGCGAGCCCGCGCCCTCCGTGAGGCGGGACAGAACGGTGCGGGATAGGTCGTACTCCGTCCGGGAGTAGCCGACCGCTGCCGCCGTGTACGCCGTCAGTTCCGTCTCCGTGCCCGCCGCGTCCGTGACGCGGACCGTCATCGTCGGGGCCTCGTCGTTGCCGCCGAGGCCCACCGTGAGCACCATGTCGACGGCCACGCCCACGTGCCGCTTCAAGGTCTTGACCGGGACGTGGTCGATGGTCAGCGCGTGCACGTCCTCCCAGGGCCACATGCCGGTCTGCCTGTCGCCGAGGGCCAGCACGCCCTCCGTGGTCAGGCGCACCCCCGGGGCGAGCCCGGCCGGCTTCGCGCCCACGTACACATCGCCCTCGGCGATCCAGAACAGCCCCACCATGGCCATGACCGGCTCCACTCCCCGTAGCCCAAAACGTAACCCCGCAAACAGCGATACAGGGCCGGGAGGTTGTCACCTCCCGGCCCTGTATCAGGGTACGGAACCAGCGTGCGGAGCCAGTGTGCGGAACCTACTGCTCCGTTGATCTCTTCGGCCGCCACACCACGAGCGCACTCGCCTGCTGCACGTCCTGGTACGGGACCAGGTCGCGGCGGTACGACGCGTGCACCGCCGCCTCGCGCTGCTGCATGGCCGCCGCGGCGCCCTCCACGGCGGTGGAGAGCTCGGCGACGCGCGCCTGCAACGCGGTGACCTGGTTCTCCAGCTCGATGATGCGTTTGATGCCCGCGAGGTTGATGCCCTCCTCCTGCGACAACTGCTGCACGGTGCGCAGCAGTTCGATGTCGCGGGCGGAGTAGCGTCGGCCGCGGCCCGCGGTGCGGTCCGGGGAGACCAGGCCGAGGCGGTCGTACTGCCGCAGGGTCTGCGGATGGAGACCGCTCAGCTGGGCCGCCACCGAGATGACGTACACCGGCGTCTCGTCGGTCAGCTGGTACGGATTACGACGACGGCCGACCCTGTCCATGGGGTCACGCTCCCTTCGCGGCCTGGAACAGTTCTGCCCGCGGGTCGTCGCCCGCAGTCGCCTTGCGGTAGGACTCCAGGGCGTCCTTCGCCGACTCCGACAGGGAGGTCGGAACCGACACCTCCACCGTCACGAGCAGGTCGCCCCGGGTGCCGTCCTTGCGGACCGCGCCCTTGCCCCGGGCCCGCATGGTACGGCCGTTCGGCGTTCCCGCGGGCAGTTTCAGGGTGACGGGCGGGCCGCCCAGGGTGGGCACCTTCACCTCGCCGCCGAGCGTCGCCTCCGGGTAGGTCACCGGGACGGTGACCGTGAGGTTGTCGCCCTTGCGGCCGAAGACCGGGTGGGTGTCGACGTGCACGACCACGTACAGATCGCCGGCCGGGCCGCCCTGTTCACCGGGGCTTCCCTTGCCGCGCAACCTGATCCGCTGGCCGTCGCTGACGCCCGCCGGGATGCGCACCTGCATGGTGCGCGACGACTTGGCGCGCCCCGAGCCCTTGCACACGTCGCAGGGGTTCTGGGCGATGAGCCCGCGCCCCTTGCAGTCCATGCACGGGTCGGTGAGGGAGAACCCTCCGCCGCCGCCCCGCGAGACCTGACCGGTGCCGACGCAGGTCGGGCACACGCGCGGTGTGCCGTTCTTGTCGCCGGTGCCCGAGCACGCCTTGCAGGGCGCCTGGGAGGACATGCGGAGCGGCACCGTCGCGCCGTCCACCGCCTCCGTGAAGCTCAGCGTGACCTCGGACTCGATGTCCTGGCCGCGCCTCGGCTGCGTACGCGTGCCGCCGCCGGGGCCGCCGCCCCGGTTGAACAGGCTCCCGAAGACGTCACCGAGGCCGCCCCCGAAGCCGCCGCCGGCCGCTCCACCGCCACCCGGGGCGCCGCCTCCGAAGAGGTCGCCCAGGTCGAAGTTGAACGAACCGCCGCCGCCTCCGGGGCCCTGCCGGAATCCGCCGTTGCCGAAGAGAGCACGCGCTTCGTCGTACTCCTTGCGCTTCTTGGGGTCACCGAGGATGTCGTTCGCCTCGGAGATCTCCTTGAAGCGCTCCTCCGCCTTGGTGTTGCCGGTGTTGGCGTCCGGGTGGTTCTCGCGTGCGAGCTTCCGGTACGCCTTCTTGATCTCGGCTTCGGTGGCGTCCTTGGGGACGCCGAGGACCTTGTAGTAGTCCTTCTCGATGAAGTCCTTGGTGCTCATCCCCGACGTCCCTCCTCACTCATGTCGTGACCGTCAGCCCTCGTCCGGGCCACCGGTCTCCTTCTCGTCCGCCGCCGCCGCGTCGGGAGCGGAGTCGGCGCCTTCGGCGGCATCCTCGCCCTTGACGGTCTGCGCGCCGGGCTGGGGCTCGGCGACGGCCACCCGCGCGGGGCGGATGGTGCGCTCACCGATGCGATACCCGGGCTGCAGGATCGCGACGCAGGTCGTCTCGGTGACATCCGGCGCGTAGCTGTGCATCAGCGCTTCGTGGATCGTCGGGTCGAAGGGCTCGCCCTCCTTGCCGAACTGCTGAAGGCCCAGCTTGGCGACGACCGTCTCGAGCGACTCGGCGACCGACTTGAAGCCGCCCACCAGCTCGCCGTGCTCACGGGCGCGGCCGATGTCGTCGAGGGTGGGGAGGAGCTCGGAGAGGAGGTTCGCCGAGGCGATCTCCTTCACCGTCACCTTGTCCCGCTCCACACGACGGCGGTAGTTCTGGTACTCGGCCTGCAGCCGCTGGAGGTCCGCGGTGCGCTCGTTGAGCGCGGTGCGCACCTGGTCCAGCTGTGCGGTCAGGCCCACGTCCTGTGCGGACGTCTTGCTCGCTGCTGCGTCCCCGGCCGGGGCCGCCGTGCCCTCCTCGGTGGAGGGCTCGGCGGCCTTCGGCGCCGCGTCATCAGGGGTGGCGCCGGAGGGGACGTCAGGCTTCTCGGCGTTCTCGCCGAAGCCCGGGGTCTCCTCGGTCATCAGGCGGCGCCGCCCTTCGCGTCTCCGGGCTTCTCGTCGTCGACGATCTCGGCGTCGACGACGCCGTCGTCCTCCTTGGCCTGCTCGGCACCCGGGGCGGCGCCCTCGGGACCGCCGGCGGCCTGCGCGCCCTGGGCGTCGGCGTACATGGCCTGGCCCAGCTTCTGCGAGACGGCGGCGACCTTCTCGGTGGCGGTGCGGATCTCGGCCGTGTCCTCGCCCTTGAGCTTCTCCTTCAGCTCGGTGACGGCTTCCTCGACCTCGGTCTTCACGTCACCGGGGACCTTTTCCTCGTTGTCCTTGAGGAACTTCTCGGTCTGGTAGACGAGCTGCTCGCCCTGGTTGCGGGACTCGGCGGCCTCGCGGCGCGCGTGGTCCTCGTCCGCGTACTTCTCGGCCTCTTCGCGCATCCGGTTGACCTCGTCCTTCGGCAGCGAGGAGCCACCGGTGACGGTCATCTTCTGCTCCTTGCCCGTGCCCAGGTCCTTCGCGGTCACGTGCATGATGCCGTTGGCGTCGATGTCGAAGGAGACCTCGATCTGCGGGACACCGCGCGGGGCCGGCGGCAGGCCCGTCAGCTCGAACATGCCGAGCTTCTTGTTGTACGCCGCGATCTCGCGCTCGCCCTGGTAGACCTGGATCTGGACCGACGGCTGGTTGTCCTCGGCCGTCGTGAAGATCTCGGAGCGCTTGGTCGGGATCGTGGTGTTGCGCTCGATGAGCTTGGTCATGATCCCTCCCTTGGTCTCGATGCCGAGGGACAGCGGGGTCACGTCGAGGAGCAGGACGTCCTTGACCTCACCCTTGAGGACACCGGCCTGGAGCGAGGCGCCGATGGCGACGACCTCGTCCGGGTTCACACCCTTGTTGGCGTCCTTGCCGCCGGTGAGCTCCTTGACGAGCTCGGCGACGGCGGGCATGCGGGTGGAGCCACCGACGAGAACGACGTGGTCGATCTCGGAGAGCTGGATGCCCGCGTCCTTGATGACGTTGTGGAACGGCGTCTTGCAGCGCTCCAGGAGGTCGGACGTGAGCTGCTGGAACTGGGCGCGCGTGAGCTTCTCGTCCAGGTGCAGCGGGCCCTCGGCGGACGCCGTGATGTAGGGCAGGTTGATCGTGGTCTCCGTGGAGGAGGACAGCTCGATCTTGGCCTTCTCGGCCGCCTCGCGCAGGCGCTGGAGCGCCATCTTGTCCTTGCCCAGGTCCACGCCGTGGCCGTTGTTGAACTGCTTGACCAGGTAGTCGACGACGCGCTGGTCCCAGTCGTCACCACCGAGGTGGTTGTCGCCGTTCGTGGCCTTCACCTCGACGACGCCGTCGCCGATCTCCAGCAGCGAGACGTCGAAGGTGCCGCCACCGAGGTCGAAGACCAGAATGGTCTGGTCGTCCTTGTCGAGGCCGTAGGCAAGGGCGGCGGCGGTGGGCTCGTTGACGATGCGCAGGACGTTCAGACCCGCGATCTCACCGGCCTCCTTGGTGGCCTGGCGCTCCGAGTCGTTGAAGTACGCCGGGACGGTGATGACCGCGTCGGCCACCTTCTCGCCCAGGTACGACTCCGCGTCGCGCTTCAGCTTCTGCAGGATGAACGCCGAGATCTGCTGGGGGTTGAACCCCTTGTCGTCGATGTCCACCTTCCAGTCGGTGCCCATGTGGCGCTTGACCGACCGGATGGTCCTGTCGACGTTCGTGACCGCCTGGCGCTTGGCGACCTCGCCGACCAGCACCTCGCCGTTCTTCGCGAAGGCGACGACGGACGGCGTGGTCCTGGCGCCTTCGGCGTTGGTGATGACGGTGGGCTCGCCGCCTTCGAGAACGCTGACGACGGAGTTAGTCGTGCCCAGGTCGATGCCGACCGCACGTGCCATTTCGGTTCCTCCAGATGTACTTCTTGAGTGGATCTGACTCAAGCATGCATGAGCGCCGCGTCGGCGTCAACAGATGTGAGTCGAGGAGGCTCAACTCTTATCCCGCACTTACGCGCAGGTACAGCGCGGCAACAACCGCCCGGCACGCCCGTGCGCGCGAAGGGTTGCCTGAGCGACGCAGATCACCGCCCTGCTGGCTACAGTGCGGCGGAGTAAGTGGGTAGTCTCAGACGGACTGCATAAGTTACCGCTTAGTAATAGTTCGCCTCGCAGGCCCGAGGAGCCCCCAAATGCAACTCGCCGCGATCATCGTGTCGCTGGTCCTAATCGCGGTCGGCGTCGCGCTGTTCGGCCGTGCCATCGTGCAGATCTACAAGTTCGTGCGCCTCGGCCAGCCCGTGCCCGCCGGACTCAGGACCGACAACCCCTTCCAGCGCACCGTCACCGTGGTCAAGGAATTCCTCGGCCACACGCGCATGAACAAGTGGGGCATCGTCGGCTTCGCGCACTGGTTCGTGGCGGTGGGCTTCTTCTCGCTGCTGCTGACGATCGTCAACGCCATCGGCCAGCTCTTCGAGGCCGACTGGATGCTGCCGATCATCGGCGAGTGGGCGCCGTACAACATGTTCGTCGAGTTCATCGGCACGATGACCGTGCTCGGCATCCTCACGCTGATCGTCATCCGGCAGCTGAACCGCCCCGACAGGCCTGGGCGCAAGTCCCGCTTCGCGGGCTCCAAGACCGGCCAGGCGTACTTCGTCGAGACCGTCATCCTCATCGTCGGCGTCTGCATCTTCACGCTGCACGCCCTTGAGGGTGCCCAGCACCACGTGGACAGCTACGAGGCGTCGTTCTTCATCTCGTACCCGTTCGTCTCCTGGTTCGCGGGGATGGACCTCTCCACCCTCCAGAACCTCACGTACTTCTTCGCCGGCCTGAAGATCGCGACCTCCTTCATCTGGATGATCGTGGTCGGCCTGAACACCAACATGGGTGTGGCCTGGCACCGCTTCCTCGCCTTCCCGAACATCTGGTTCAAGCGCGAGGCCGACGGCGGCACGGCGCTCGGCGAGCTGCAGCCCATGACGTCCGGCGGCAAGCCGATCGACTGGGAGGACCCGGGCGAGGACGACGTCTTCGGCGTCTCCCAGGTCGAGCAGTTCAGCTGGAAGGGCATCCTCGACTTCTCCACGTGCACCGAGTGCGGCCGCTGCCAGTCGCAGTGCCCCGCCTGGAACACGGGCAAGCCGCTCTCCCCGAAGCTCCTCATCATGTCCCTCCGGGACCACGCGCACGCCAAGGCGCCGTACCTGCTCGCGGGCGGCGGCAAGACCATGGAGGGCGAGGAGAAGGCGACCGAGGAGCAGCTGAAGGACGTGCCCGCCGCCGCCCTCGCGGAGGCCGAGCGCCCCCTCATCGGCACGGTCGAAGAGAACGGCGTCATCGACCCCGACGTCCTGTGGTCCTGCACCACGTGCGGCGCCTGCGTCGAGCAGTGCCCGGTGGACATCGAGCACATCGACCACATCGTCGACATGCGCCGCTACCAGGTGATGATCGAGTCGGCCTTCCCCTCCGAGGCGGGCACGATGCTCAAGAACCTGGAGAAGAAGGGCAACCCCTGGGGCCTGGCCAAGAAGCAGCGCCTGGAGTGGACGAAGGAAGTCGACTTCGAGGTGCCGGTCGTCGGCAAGGACATCGAGGACCTCACCGAGGTCGAGTACCTGTACTGGGTCGGCTGCGCCGGCGCCTTGGAGGACCGCGCCAAGAAGACCACGAAGGCCTTCGCGGAACTCCTCCACATCGCGGGCGTCAAGTTCGCGATCATGGGCGGCGACGAGAAGTGCACCGGTGACTCCGCGCGCCGCCTCGGCAACGAGCCGCTGTTCCAGCAGCTGGGCCAGGAGAACGTCGCCACGCTGAACATGGCGTTCGGCGAGGATGACGAGGACGAGTCGACGAAGAAGCCGAAGGCGTCGAAGAAGATCGTCTCGACCTGCCCGCACTGCTTCAACACGATCGCCAACGAGTACCCGCAGCTCGGCGGTGACTACGAAGTCATCCACCACACGCAGCTGCTCCAGCACCTCATCGACGAGGGCAAGCTGATCCCGGTGACGCCGGTCGAGGGCCTCATCACCTACCACGACCCGTGCTACCTGGGCCGCCACAACAAGGTCTACACGCCCCCGCGCGAGATCATGTCCGCCGTCCCCGGCCTGCGCCAGCAGGAGATGCACCGCCACAAGGAGCGCGGCTTCTGCTGTGGCGCGGGTGGTGCGCGCATGTGGATGGAGGAGCGGATCGGCAAGCGGATCAACACGGAGCGGGTCGACGAGGCGCTGTCCTTGAACCCCGACATCGTCTCCACGGCCTGCCCGTTCTGCCTGGTCATGCTGACCGACTCCGTCAACGGCAAGAAGAACGACGGCCAGGCCAAGGAGTCCCTCCAGGTCGTGGACGTCGCTCAGCTGCTGCTCGACTCGGTGAAGACGCCGGTCGACCCGGCGGGCGAGCCGGAGTCGGCGGACGAGCCGGAGCCGGAGCCGGTGAAGTAGCCGCTGGTCCACTGACGTGGCCCGACCCCGTTCCCTCCCCCCGGAGGGGGCGGGGTCTTCGCCTTTCAGGCGGCAGCCACGGCGCCCGTCAGCTCACACCACACGAGCTTCCCCCGCCCCTCGTCCCGCTCCCGCGCGCACCACCCCCACCCGTCGGCACATTCCCGTACGATCCCGAGCCCTCTGCCCGACGCCTCGTCCCACCCGGCGGCCCCCCTGGCCGGGGACGGGGGCGTGGGATCCGTGTCCCACACCCCGATACGGAGCACCGCCCCCGCCCACTGCATGCGCAGGGCGGCGGGCCCTTTGGTGTGCTGCACGGCGTTGGCGATCAGCTCCGTGGCGACGAGCTCGGCGGCATCTACGAGGTGGGGCAGACCGTACGCCTTCAGGATGAGGCGGAGGGTGTGGCGGCTCACGGGCACAGCGAGGGGGTCGTTGGGGATGGAGAGGGTGTAGGTCCAGGTCTCGTTTTCCGGCATCGGTGAACTCCGTTGTTCATATGGGAGTTGGGCGGCTGCGGCGATCTCCTGACGGTGGCAGTGTCGCGACCGCCATGGCATGGCGGGGCGGGGCGCTTCCGTTGATCCAGGTTCGCTGCGTATGCGACGCATCACTGACGGTAGAGACTAAGGTTAGTCTCGCGCAACTGGTTGTCGTAATCTGGTCACCCAACGGAGTGACCAACCGCCGCGTTCGTGATGCGTGTTGCGAAGAGGGTGAGGTACGAGTGCCACGGAAGCAGCCCACGGCGCGACAGGAGCGGCTCGGCTGCGAGCTGCGCAAGATGCGCGAGGCGGCCGGACTGACAGCACGCGAGGCGGCCCAGCTACTGGGTGCCGTGCCCGTGACGATGAGCCAGATCGAGTCCGGGGTCACCGGCGTGAGCGAGGCGCGATTGCGCCGGATGGCGGCGAACTACCACTGCGGGGACACCGCGTTGATCGACGCGTTGACGAGAATGGCTACTGATCGGACACGAGGGTGGTGGGAGGAGTACCGCGAGGTGTTGCCGCCTGTATTCGCCGACCTTGCCGAGCTTGAGCATCACGCGCAGTTCATGCAGGTGATCGGAACCGCACACGTTCCGGGTTTGTTGCAGACCGAGGACTACGCCCGAGCGGTACTCGCCTACCGAGTGCCGGAACTTCCGGACAGCGAGCTGGAGCCGAGACTGGCTCACCGGATGCGCCGCAAACTCGTTCTCTCCAGTGAGAACGCACCTCCGTTCGAGGCAGTGATCCACGAGTCCGCGCTTCGCACCCGCGTCGCGGACCGCCGTGTGGCGCGGGCCCAACTGAGCTCGCTGCTCAGCGCAACGGAGCGGACCAACATCACTGTGCGCGTCATCCCGTTCGACGTGGATGGCTTCGCCGGCGCGAGCTCGATGATGCTGTACGCAGGAGGCGCGGTACCCGCACTCGATACGGTCCAACGGGATGCGCCCTACGGGTCAGTGTTCCTGGATGCGTCCGCCCAACTCATGGCTATGCGAACACTCTTCCGTAAAGTGGAGTCAGCGTCCCTTGAGCCTGCTCCTTCATGGGACCTCATCCACCGTCTGGCTAAGGAAATGTAAGCCGTGCTTCAGTGGCAGAAGTCCTCGTTCTCTGGACCCGGTGACGGCAACGAGTGCATCGAGGTCGTCCGAGACGAGAGCGACCTACGCCTCCGCGAGAGTGACGCCCCCACCCACATACTCACTCTCGCTCCTCAAGCCCTTGCTGCCCTGATATCGCACGCTACGCACCTGGACGTGACCCGTAGGTGACCAAGGCGGTGTGAGCCATGCCCCAGTGGCAGAAGTCCTCGTTCTCCGGGGCGCCGACGGCAACGAGTGCGTCGAACTCGCCCGCGACGAACCCAGCCTGCTCCTCCGCGAGAGCGAGGACCCCGACCGCACACTCACCCTCGCCCCTCAAGCCCTCGCCGCCTACCTCAGAAGGCTGTTGACTCCGTGAGTGGGCACCACGGCCCGGGCCCCGGCAAGGCGGTGACTTCGGTGGGCCGGTGACGTTGATGGTCACCGGGGCCGCCCGGGGTTTTGCGGAGTGTGGCGGTTCCGGGCCGGGAGTAAAGGGCGCTCCGCTGCGCTACGCGTCGGCTGCGCCGATTCCGCTCCGCTCCACCCTTGACTCCCGCCCCTGCACCGCAGTTGAACATTGACCCGGACGGCCAGGGGTGGGGGCTGCGGGGACGGTTGGGTGGGTCACGCTCTTTCGCTGCCGGGTGCGGCCCGGTCCAACGTGGCCGACCGCCTCGGTCGCGGCGCCGCCAGCTGCGCGGCTGCGCTGCTCGGGTCATCACCTCGCGTTGCCGGGTGCGACCCGGCCCAACGTGAGTCACCGTCACGGTCTGGGGCGGGTCATCGGCTTTCGTTGCCGGGTGCGGCCCGGCTCATCGTGGGTGGCCGCCCCGGTTGCGGCGCCGCCAGCTGCGCGGCTGCGCTGCTCGGGTCATCCGCTTGCGTTGCCGGGTGCGGCCCGGTCCATCGCGAGTCGCCCTCACCGTCGCCGTCATGGTCGGGGGGTGAGGTCGGTACGTTGTGCGCGGGGTGACCACTCCGGGCAGACCGAAGCGCCACCGAAGCGTCACCGCCCCCGCCCCCGGCCCGGGTGCCCTCCGGCACCTACTTTGGGAAAGTTGCGAACCGTCCCGGCGCACGCCCCCCTCCCACACCCCACACGCCCCCACCCACGCCACTGATCTCGCGCATCCGGCGCGGCAAATCCCGCATGCCGGGGGGCGCATCGGCATCTGCTGGGGGGCGCGCGGCGAAGGCATTCGCAACTTTCCCAAAGTAGGTGCCGGAGAGGGGGCGGCCCGACCCAACCGCCACCCGCTGGACCCCGCGCGCCGCCGCCCAGAGCACTGCTCTCACGCAGCCGAGCCAGCAATCCCACACGCCGGGGGGCGCATCGGTATCTGCCGAGGGGGCGCGCGGCCAACCCATTCGCAACTTTCCCAAAGTAGGTGCCGGAGGGGACGGCCCAGGCAGCCCTTCGGCAGACCGACCACCACTCCCACCCACGTTGGACCGGTCCGCACCCGGCAACGAAAGCCGATGACCCACCCCAGACCGTGACGGCGACTCACGTTGGGCCGGGCCGCACCCGGCAACGCGAGCAGATGACCCGAGCAGCGCAGCCGCACGCATGCGGTGAGGACGACTCACGTTGAGCCGGGCCGCACCCGGCAGCGAAAGAGAGTGACCCACCCAACCGTCCCCGCAGCCCCCACCCCTGGCCGACCGGGTCAACGTCCAACTGCGGTGCAGGGACGGGAGTCAAGGGTGAAGCGAAGCGGAATCGGCGCAGCCGACGCGCAGCGCAGCGGAGCGCCCTTTACTCCCGACCCGGAACCGCCACACTCCGCAAAACCCCGGGCGGCCCCGGTGACCGACGAAGACACCGGTCCACCGAAGTCACCGCCCGACCCGCCACGCACCTCCGCCCCGCTGTGATGGAAACGGAACCACCTCGGACCCCTCCCGCGAGGGGAGCGGGAGCATCATGGGCTGGTTGTTGTCGACTGTGGCGTTCGGGGTTGGTGAGGAGCATGCGGAGTGCCGGGATACGGGGCGCGAGGCGGAGCATGTGGTGCGGCGGATCCGCCGGGCTGGCCACCGCCGTGAGCTGCGCGCTTCTCCTCTCGGCCTGCGGCGGCCACGACGACGGCGCCGGCCCCGGTGACGCCTCGCACAAGCCGGTGAGCATGGCGGGCAAGGGCCCCGCCCAACAGCCCGTCCCGCGAGGCAAGGGCGGCAAGGGCGGCAAGGGCGGCAAGGGCAACAACGTCCAGGACGACTTCAATGGTGACGGCGCCCGTGACCTCGTACTCGACGACCTCGTGCACCCCGACCACGGCGACGACGCAGGCATCGGGATCGTGTACGGCAGTACGCGGGGCAAGCGCGGCCTCACCCCCGGCGCCCGGCAACTCGTGAGCGCCCACGCCAACGGTGCCCGTACGAAGGGCCAGTTGCCCGCCGCCTTCGACTCCGAGGCGTCCTGCGACCTCGACGAGGACGGCTTCAGCGATCTGCTCGTGTCGACGGATCCGCCGTACGACGGGCAGGGGCAGCCCCCCGTACCGCTGCAGATCCTCTTCGGTTCACCGAAGGGGCTGGTCGGCAAGGCGGTGAAACTCAACGTGCCCGCGCAGGCCCGCTTCGGCAACGACTGGCCGGACCAGCCGGTCTGCGGCGACTTCGACGGGGACGGCGCCAACGACCTCGTCCTGCACGCGAGCGGCGCCCGGCTCACGTTCCTGCGCGGCCCGTTCAAGCGGAACGGCGCCCCGCGCGCGGCGGGCGAGCCCGTCACCGCGCCCGGCAACAACCTCGCCACCGGCCGCGCCACGGACGTCGACGGCGACGGCTACGACGACGTACTCGTCCGCAAGGCCGCCGACGCGAAGGGCGCCGCCACGAGTGCCCTCGTCATGGGCGGCCCCCAGGGCCCCGACGAGACCGGCGTGCTGTTCCCCGGGGGCCAGGACCAGGACATCGTCTTCGGCCGCTTCGGCGAGGGGAAGGGAATGGATGCCGCCATCACGTCCCCGAAGGGCATCGCCCTGCGCTACGACGTGCCGGGCACCCTGCGCGGCTCCCTGGAGGCCAAGAACGTCGCCGTCGACACGGGTGACCTCGACGGGGACGGCCTGAGCGAGCTCGTGGTGAGCGGCGCGGGCAGCGGGTCCGGAGGAGGCGCGTGGGACGTGCGGGTCTTCCGTGGCCGTACGTCGGAGCTCGCGCCCAACGCCTCCGCGCTCGTCCGGCCGCCGGGCAAGAGCAAGAGCAAGGGCAAGGGCAAGACCGAGGTACTCCAAGTCGCGGACTTCGACGGCGACAAGCGAGCCGACCTCGTCACGCGGACGTACCGAGGCGACAGCCAGGACATCGTCGCCGTGTACCCCGGCCGCGAAGGAGACCTCGTGGCGCGCGACCCACGGGTCACCTTCTCCACCGCGGAGTTCCTGGCGCCGAGCGGGGAGTAATCAACTGCCGTTCACCTGACGGCTACCACGCAACTCCCCGCACACAACCCTTCGTACGCCTCACGAGTCACACCCCCCGGAAGCCATACCCAAAGGCTCACCCCAAGGCCCACTTCCGGGAGATCCACGTGCGCGTAAGAAACCTGGCCGTCACCGCCACCGTCGCGGCCCTCGCGGCCGCAGGCCTCGCGCTGCCCATGGCCGGTACGGCGAGCGCCGCCTCCGCCCTGAAGGACGACTTCAACGGGGACGGCTACCGCGACCTCGCCATCGGGTCCCCCGACTCCAACTCCGTGACGGTGACGTTCGGTTCAGCGGGCGGCGTGTCCGAGCGCCGCTCCGTAACCGTCACCCAGAACACCGCGGGCGTGCCCGGCGTCACCGAGCCGGGCGACGAGTTCGGCGAGAGCGTGACCAGCGGTGACGTGAACGGCGACGGCTTCGCCGACCTGATCGTCGGCGCCCCCGGCGAGCAGGTCGCGGGCAAGCCGTCCGGCTCCGTCTCCGTCGTCCACGGCGGCCGGAACCCCTTCACCTCCGGCGGCCGCGCCCTGAACTCCCCCGCCGACACCACCGGCCGCTTCGGCGAGGCCGCCGTCTGGACCGACCTGGACTACGACGGCTCACCCCAGTTGGCCGTCATCAGCGGCGACAACTGGTACTACTACACCGGCACGGGCGAGAACGGGAACGTGCACGGCCTGGAGGTCGACTTCCTGCCGGACGGCGTCCGCCTGGACGGCATGGTCGCCGGCAACTTCAAGTACAAGGACGGTGTCGGCTTCGTCCTGTACGGCGAGCGCGCGGACGGCGGCGCCTGGACCGCGCACATGTACGGCGGCGTCGGCGACTACGGCTACCGGGCCGAGGTACTCGCCGAGGGCGGCGACCCGACGGCGACGCGCGACGCGGCCACCGCGGGTGACGTCGACGGCGACGGCTACGACGACCTCATCACCGGCAACGCGCGCGACACAGCGGGCGGCAAGGGCGGCTCGGTCACCGTACGGCGCGGCGGTGACGGCAGATTCGGCGCCCCGGTGACGTACAACCAGGACAGCGCGGGCGTACCGGGTGCCGACGAAAAGGGCGACGGCTTCGGCGCGGCCGTCTCCGCGGGCGACGTCACCGGCGACGGCCTCGCGGACCTCGCGGTGGGCGCGCCCGGCGAGACGGTCGACGGGGTGGCGGCGAGTGGGAGCGTGACCCTGCTCAAGTCGGCGCACGGCACCCTCACTTCGGGCCAGGCCTGGCACCAGGAGACGTCGGGCGTACCCGGCGCCGCCGAGGACGGCGACCGTTTCGGTACGTCCGTACGCCTCAAGGACATCAACAAGAACGGCAAGGCCGACCTGGCCGCGGGCGCGCTCGGCGAAGACATCGGCACGACACGGGACGTCGGCGCCGTATGGGTCCTGCGCGGCACGTCGACGGGCCTGACCGCGTCCTACGCGGCCTCGTTCAACGGCACGGACTTCGGGGTCGGCGGCGCGGGGGCGGGGTTCGGGCGCGCGCTGCGCTGACCCGCCTCCCCCTCCCCCCTTTACCTACTTTCAAGGCAACTCCCGTACCACCTACACACGTTGGAGGCCTCTCCATGCCTACGTACGCCCGTAACCACCTCCTCGGCACGGCCGCACTCTGCGCCGCCACCGCCCTCGGCGCCACCGGCCTGGCCGCGGGCAACGCGGCAGCCGTCGACGCCCCCTCCAAGATCCGCGGCGACTACAACGGCGACGGCTACGTGGACCTCGCCGTCGGCGTGCCGAGCGCCACCGTGGACGGCAAGGCCGAGGCCGGGTACGTCAACGTCGTCTGGGGCGGCGCGTCCGGCCTCGGCAAGCACGGGTCGACGACCGTCAGCCAGTCCACAGCCGGTGTACCGGGCACGGCCGAGGCGGGCGACGCGTTCGGGTTCGCCGTCGCGTCGGACGACATGAACGGCGACGGCTACAGCGACCTGATCGTCGGCGCGCCCGAGGAGGACACCACGGCCGGGCTGAGCGCCGGGACCGTCGCGGTCGTCTGGGGCGGCGCGGGCGGCTTCAAGGGCGGCTTCACCGCCGCCAACGGCGACTTCGACAGTTCCCGGTTCGGAGCACAGCTCGCCACCGGCGACTTCGACAAGGACGGCAACAAGGACATCGCCTTCAACCGTCACTTCGACGAGGTCGGCTCGGTCGTGACCCGGCCGGGTCCGTTCACCGCGGGCTCGCCCGCCAAGGTCTCCCGGGTCACCGGCTGGCACTTCACGGACGCCACCGCCCTGGCCTCCGGCGACTTCGACGGCGACGGCCGCGACGAGCTCGCCGTCTCGTACCGGGGCTTGGAGATGAGCGGTACGACCGTCATGAACCGTGCGACGGGCGAGTGGAAGTCGGCGTGGGCCACGGGCGACCGCACGGACACCTCGCTCGCCACCGGCGACTTCGACGGGGACGGCACGACCGACCTCGCCGTCGGCAACGTACAGCCCCACCCCGAGACCGAGCAGACCCACTGCGAGGACCGGCTCGGCGGCGCGATCCTCACGGTCTACGGCAAGAAGGACGGCGCGCCCGGCGACGGCGGCACCTCGTGCACCACCCAGGCCTCGCCCGAGGTCGGCGGCACGGCCGAGGCCGGCGACAACTTCGGCGCGCAGCTCGCCGTCGGCGACCTCGACCGGAACGGCGGCGACGAGCTGGTCGTCGGCGCGGACGCGGAGGCCGTCGGGACGGTCAAGAACGCGGGCACGTACTGGACGCTGGCCTCGACCGGAGCGGGCAAGCCGTTCACCGGTCCCGCCTTCAGCCAGAACACCGCGGGCGTCGCGGGCACGGCGGAGGCGGACGACCACCTCGGCGCGTCCGTCGCGACCGGCGACTACAACGGCGACTCCTACCCCGACGCCGCGGTGGGCGCGCCCGGCGAGGACGGCCGGAAGGGCGGCGTCTGGTACGCGCCGAGCCCCAAGGACGGCGGCCCGCGCCCGGACGTCACGTCGGTGACGCCGGGGAAGCTCGGTCTCGCGGGGGCGCGTGAGTACGGGATGGTTCTTGGGCGGTAGGTAGCAGCACCGTCGGACGCGCGCCGTCGGACCCGCACCGTCGGACCCGCACCATCGAATCACCGGCTTCGCCGAATCACCGGCTTCGCCGGGTTCGTCCTCGAACGCCGGACGGGCTGAACCCCAACTCAGCCCGTCCGTACAACCCTTGCCCCCCACCATCGGTCTCTCCTTCGCCGACCGCGGCGTGACGCCCGGGTCAACGCCCGGTGAACGCGCCCGTCGCACCCCATCGACTGCGGATGCCCGCCAGGCATCCCCGCACGTAGCAGGAGAACCGCATGGCCCAGCACAAGCGCACCTCCACCACCGCCCGCTCCAGACGTACGCGGCTCGCCGCCGCGACGGCCGTCACGGCCGCGCTGACCGGCGGACTGCTCGCCGTCACGGGAGCGACCGCCTCCGCCGCACCGGCCGAGCCGCTGCCCTCGCACGAGGCCGACTTCAACGGCGACGGCGTCGCCGACCTCGCCACCTCCGCGGCCTACGCCAACGTCGGCGGCAAGGACCAGGCAGGCCAGGTCGTCGTCACGTACGGCGGCAGCACCCTGCGCCACAAGACGTTCAGCCAGAACAGCGCGGGTGTCCCCGGCTCCGCCGAGGCGGGCGACGTCTTCGGGTACGACACCGCGTACGGCGACTTCGACCGCGACGGCTACGACGACCTCGCGATCGCCGCACCCGGCGAGGACGTCGGCAGCGACAAGGACGGCGGCACCGCGCAGATCCTGTGGGGCTCCCCGAACGGCCTCTCCGGCGGTACGACGGTGAAGGACCCCCGCCCGAGCGGCCACGACTTCTTCGGCGGGCCCATCGAGGCCGGTGACTTCGACGGCGACGGCAACACCGACCTCGCCATCGGCGCCCGGTCCGGCGCGGCCACCATCGACGTGGTGAACGGCAAGATCTCGCGTACCGGCGGCACCGGCAGCGGCCACTACACGGTCAAGCCCGCCATCCAGAGCGGCGAGGGCGCCGGGCCCTTCAATCTGCACGCCGGTGACGTGAACGGCGACAAGAGGGAAGACCTCATCGTCGACGGCTACTCCACCGGCGACAGCTACAACGCCAACCTGTGGGTCCCCGGCACCGCCGACGGCCTCAAGACGACCAACCAGCAGCGGCTGCCCGGCGGCATCATCACCGACGTCGGCGACACGGACAGCGACGGCTACGGCGACATCGTCATCGGCCTCGAATGGGACGACGAGATCGCCGGGGCGAACAAGGGCGGCTCGGTGTACGTGGTGCACGGCTCGGCCACCGGACCGTACGGCGGCACGCAGGTCTTCACCCAGGACAGCGCGGGCGTCCCGGGCGCGGGCGAGAAGGGCGACTCCTTCGGCAACGAGCTCGACCTCGGCGACATCAACGGCGACGGCCACCTCGACCTGGTCGTGGGCGCGGCGGGCGAGGACCTCGCCGGTGTCACGGACGCGGGCTCGGTCACCGTCATCTACGGCAAGGCGGACGGCTCGGGCCTCTCCACGGACGGCGCGGTCTTCCTCGATCAGAACACGCCGGGCGTGCCCAACTCCAACGAGAAGGGCGACTTCTTCGGCGCGGACGTCCACGTCGACGACCTGAACGGCGACGGCCGGGGTGACGTCACGGTCGGCGCGTACGGCGAGAACGGCGCGAACGGCGCGCTCTACCCGCTGATCAGCGGGAGCGACGGCACCCTCACCGGCGCGACCGGCGTCTACACGTCGACCGTGGGCGTCTCGGCGACGGGCACGCCGCGGCTCGGCATGCACTTCGCCGACTGACCCACGTCGTCCACCGCTGTCCCTGACCACCGGGCCCGCACCACCGGTGCGGGCCCGGCCTCCACCCCTACCCCCGGAGCCCCCATGCGCGCACGTACCCACACCCTGGCGTTGGCCGCGGCGACCGTCCTGGCCACGACCGGCCTGACCCTCCCCTTCACGACCTCCGCGGCCGCGGCGGCCCCGGCACCCCCGCTGAAGGCCGACTTCGACGGCAACGGATACGCGGACCTCGCCGTGGGCGTGCCCGGCGGCACCGTCGACGGCAAGGCGAAGGCGGGATACGTGAGCGTCGTCTTCGGCGGCGAGGGCGGCCCGGGGTCGAGCAACGTGCGGCGCATCACGCAGGCCACGGTCGAGGTCCCCGGCACACCGGAGACCGGCGACCGCTTCGGCGCGGCCGTCACCACGGCGTACATAGACGACGACAAGTACGCCGACCTGGTCATCGGCGCCCCCGGCGAGGACATCGACGCCAAGACGGACGCGGGTTCCGTCACCGTCCTCTACGGCACGGGCGACGGCTTCGCGCTGGCCAACACGGCGGCGCGGGGCGCGAAGACGGGCGACGCGTACGGAAACGCGCTGACGGCAGCCGACTTCACCGGCGACACGGACGTCGACCTGGCGATCGGCGGCAAGGACCAGGTCGTCTTCAACGGCAACCCGTACACCGCCGACACCTCCCCCGGCATGGCTCGCCGCATGGGCGGCCGCGCCCCCGTGCTGACGACCGGCGACTTCGACTCCGACGGCCTCCCCGAGCTGGCCGTCGCGTACTACGAGCAGAGCCCCACCCGCACGCAGTCCCACGTCCAGCTCTACCGCTACGACAAGAACGACGAGGTCCCCGGCGCCTTCGACCTCACCTGGAGCAGCGACAACAGCGCCGCGAACGCGCTGGCCACCGGCGACTTCAACGGCGACGGCCACGACGACCTCGCCCTCGGCAACTGCCGCGAGATCGCCGACGAGAACATCGACGACCCGTGCGGCCCCGAGGAGCTCGCGGAGGGCGGCGGCATCCACATCCACTACGGGGACGGCGACGGCCTCGTGTGGGAGGGCCAGACCCTCAACCAGGACACCCCGGGCGTTCCGGGTGTCGCTGAAAAGGGTGACGACTTCGGCAACGCGCTCGCGGCCGCGGACGTCGACGGAGACGGCAAGGACGACCTGATCGCGGGCGCCCCCGGTGAGGCGATCGGAAGCGCGGCGCGCGCGGGTGCGATCACCGTCCTGAAGGGCGGCGCGAAGGGCATCCTCACGGAGGACGGGAAGGCGGTGGGCGCGGTCTCGTACCAGCAGAACTCCCCCGGCGTCCCGGGCGGCGCCGAGGCGGGCGACCTGTTCGGCGCGAGGCTCGGCTTCGCGGACCACAACGGCGACGGCAGCCCGGACCTCTCCGCCGCCGCGCCCGGCGAGAACGCGTCGGCGGGCGGCGTCTGGAACCTCCCGCACCTGGCGACCGGCACGAGGGGCGCGTCAGCCGTCACCCCGAACTCACTGGGTCTTCCGACGTCTTCGGGCCCGCTGACGTACGGAGCGTCGCTGGCGCAGTGAAACTCGTACGGGCTGCACGGGCCGTACGAGAAGACCCGCACGAGAACACCCGTACTGGAACACCCGTCCGGGTACCCCTAGGGGTTGTCACAGGTCGGCCGCAAAGCCGCGTCTCCTCCCGAGGAGGGACGACCCCGCCCCTGGAGACCAGGTACGTTCGATTCGTGGCTGGATTCAGGATCGGACGCGGCCGGGACAACCGCGCCCCGCGACCGCAACAACAACCGCGACCGCACCAACAACCGCGGCAGCAGCCGTACGGACAGCAGGCCCCGCAGCAGGGAGGGCAGCAGCCGTACGGCTACCCGCCTGCGCCGTCGGCCCCGCAGTACGGGGGCGGCGCACCGCAAGGCGGCGGCCGGCCCTACGGCGGCGGTGGCGGCGGCAACCAGCAGTGGCCCCAGGCGGGCGGCGGCGCCGGCAACCACGGCGAGCCGGAGTACTTCGGCGCCCCCGACGACCGCGGCCACGGCCACGGCGCCCCGCAGGGCCACGGCGCTCCGCAGGGCGGCTACGACCCGTACGCGGCGAACAACCCCGGGCACACGCAGGCCTTCTCCATCGGCGAGGACCCGTACACCCAGGGCGACACGTACCGCGCGGGCCAGGCGAGCGCCGCCCCCATGGGCCCGCGCCTGCACTGGAAGGACCTGCTCCGCGGCGTCGTACTGCGCCCCGCCCCCACCTTCTTCCAGATGCGGGACTACGCGATGTGGGGCCCCGCCCTCGTCGTCACGTTCCTCTACGGCGCGCTCGCGATCTTCGGCTTCGACGACGCCCGCGAGGACGCGATCAACGCGACGCTGTCGTCGGCGGTCCCGTTCGTCCTCACGACCGGCGTCGCGATCACCATCAGCGCGTTCATCCTGGGCGTGGTCACGCACACCCTCGCCCGCCAGCTCGGCGGCAACGGCGCGTGGCAGCCGACGGTCGGCCTCTCCATGCTGATCATGTCGCTGACGGACGCGCCCCGAGTGATCGTGGCGATGTTCCTCGGCGGCGGCCAGCCCTTCGTCCAGCTTCTCGGCTGGGCGACGTGGCTCGCGGCGGGCGCGCTGCTCACGACGATGGTCAGCAAGTCCCACGACCTGCCGTGGCCGAAGGCGCTGGGCGCGTCGACGATCCAGCTGCTGGCGATTCTCTCGATCATCAAGCTGGGTACGTTCTAGTAGGCACGTGCGCGAGAAGGGGCCGGTGAACGCAAAGTCCACCGGCCCCTTACCCACGTACCCGGATACTCGCGTACTCGGATACTCACGTGCTCACGCGTCGAGAACCTGCCCCTGACGCTTCACGACGGGCGGCTCGACGCTCCACGGGAAGTTGATCCACTCGTCGGTGCGCTTCCACACGTACTCGCACTTCACGAGGGAGTGCGACTTCTCATAGATGACGGCGGACCGTACTTCGGCGACGTGATCGAGGCAGAAGTCGTGGACGAGCTTCAGCGTCTTGCCGGTGTCGGCGACGTCGTCGGCGATCAGCACCTTCTTGTCGGTGAAGTCGATGACGTTGGGAACGGGCGCGAGCATCACAGGCATTTCCAGAGTCGTCCCGACCCCGGTATAGAACTCCACATTCACCAGGTGGATGTTCTTGCAGTCGAGTGCGTACGCGAGGCCGCCCGCGACGAAGACGCCACCGCGGGCGATGGAGATGATCACGTCGGGCTGGTACCCGTCGTCGGCGATCGTCTGCGCGAGCTCGCGCACAGCGCCGCCGAACTTGTCGTACGTAAGGTTCTCGCGCACGTCACTCATGCTGGATGTCACACCTGTGTCCGATGGAAATTGAGGAAGGACCGGGAGGCGGTCGGGCCCCGCTGTCCCTGATAACGCGACCCGTACCGCTCGGACCCGTAGGGGGCCTCCGCGGACGAGGTGAGCCGGAACAGACACAGCTGTCCGATCTTCATGCCCGGCCAGAGCTTGATCGGCAGAGTCGCCAGGTTCGAGAGCTCAAGGGTCACGTGCCCGCTGAACCCCGGGTCGATGAACCCGGCGGTGGAGTGCGTGACGAGCCCGAGCCGCCCGAGGCTGGACTTGCCCTCGAGCCGACTGGCGAGATCGTCCGGCAGGGAGATGACCTCGTACGTCGACGCGAGCACGAACTCGCCGGGGTGGAGGATGAACGGCTCGTCACCCTCGGGCTCCACGAGCCGCGTCAGGTCGGCCTGCTCGACGGAGGGGTCGATGTGTGGGTAGCGGTGATTCTCGAACACCCGGAAGTAGCGGTCCAGCCGCACGTCGATGCTCGAGGGCTGCACCATGGATTCGTCGTACGGGTCGATCCGCACCCGTCCGGAGTCGATCTCGGCCCGGATGTCCTTGTCTGAGAGAAGCACGCACCGAGGATACGCAGAGCGCGCGGGCCGCCCCCAATCGGACAGGACCCGCGCGCCTGGTATCTCGCTGACGACTTACATTCCCCGCTGCCTGCTCACGTTCGATACGGCCGTTACCGCCGCTACCGGCACTACCGGCACTACCGGCGCTACCGGCGCTGCAAGGTCACCGGCACGGCATGCCGGAGCCGGGCACAGCGCGGGCAGCGGATGAGCCGGCCAGGACCGAGCCGGTCCGCCTGCTGCATCGGGAACGAAGCGGTGCTGAACACGTGCCCTTCGGCACATCGGACGACGGTGCGCTCCATCAAGTCCTGTAGTCCCTTCCCCAGTCGTAGGTGAGCTCGTACGTACCCGTACCACCCGTACCAACTCGTCTCACGCTCGCCTCCGAGCCGACGACGAAAGGCCACATTACGGTATGAAAGGGACGCTCATCCAGGCGGCACGACCGCGAGCCACGGTACGCCCCAACTCCCTCCGAACGCACGGCGCATCCCCCTCCCGGACAGCACGAAGGCCCCACGGCGAGAGCGCCGGGGGCCCGGGATGAGGTACAGTGTGCGACGTTACGACACCGGTTCATACGGCGTCTTTCGCGGGTGTAGTTTAGTGGTAGAACATCAGCTTCCCAAGCTGAGAGTGCGAGTTCGATTCTCGTCACCCGCTCTTACTCGAACCCCCGGGTCATGGACCCGGGGGTTTCTTGCTGCCCCTCGCCGCCGCTTGCCGCCCGGCTGCGTTTGCGCATGGCGCCGACCGGACACGAGGGGACCCAAAGCCAGTGAGAACAGCGGTAATCATCTCCAAGGCGATACTCACGACCCTGGCCACGTGGCTGACGCTGACCCTCCTGATCGCACTCCCCGCCCTGCTCCCCCCGCGCTGGGAGTACTACCTGATCTCCCCCGCAAGCGTGGCCCTCTACCTCCTGGCCATGCTGACGGCGCCTCCTCTGGTCTGCTGGAGATTCCGCAACTGGATCCGAACGGTCCCGGGCGACAACCGACACCCGAACGCCTGACTCCCCCCCACCCCCATTCCACGACACCTCTCAGTCGGCAGGCAGCTGATACGCGAGGACGTAGGCGTCGGCAGCCATGACGGTGTCGCAGACCTCCACGGCCCGCCCCTCCTTGTCGTACGCGGTGCGGATCAGGCTGATGACCGGCACACCGGAGGCCAGCCGCAGCGTCCGCACTTCGTCGGGCGAGGGCATTCTGGCGCGGATCTCCTCTTCGAAATGGTCGAGGTGGTGGCCGAGTTCTTCGAGGCGGGCGTAGATGCCGCCGGGGCCGGGGTTGGGCTCGGCGATCTGCGTACCGCGCGCGATGTCGAGCGGGAGGTACGAGACGGCGAACTCGACCGGCCGCCCGTCGAGGAGATACCGGCGCCGACGAGCAAGCACGCGCCGCGCCGCCCCGAGCCGGGTGGCGATGTCCTGGTCGGCCTTCTCCTCCTTGACCTCCAGGCTGTCCACCTCGGGATGTCCGCCTGCGGCATCGGCCTCGACGAGGAAGGCGGACTTGCCCTGCTCCCGGTGGCGCCGGGCGAACCGGTCGGAGGCGAGCCGACGCACGGGCTGCCGGGGCCGCACGAAGACGCCTCTGCCGTGCTCGGCGTGCACGAGTCCCTCGCCCTGAAGAATCGAGAAGGAATTCCGGACGGTCATCCGGGAGACCCCGTAGTGCTCGACGAGTTCGGCCTCCGAGGGCAGCTTCTCGCCCTCCGTGAACCGCCCCCGGTCGATGGCCTCACGCAGCTGGTCGGCGATCTGCCGGAAGACCGCACGATCACTCGTGGGGTCGACGGCACCGAGCCGGCTCGGGAGTGACGTCACATGTACTCCTTTAGATATCTAGACAAGTAGCCGAGTGCTGTTGCTACGGTGGGCAGCCTAGCCATCGGAGAGGTTCCGGAGAGGTTCCGGAGGAGAGTCGAGAACCGTGAGCACGACCCGTCCGCACTCTGTGAGCGTCGCCGGAGTCATCGTCGACGACCAGGACCGGGCCCTCCTCATCAAGCGCCGCGACAACGGACATTGGGAGCCGCCGGGCGGCATCCTCGAACGCGAGGAGACCATCCCCGAGGCTCTGCAACGCGAGGTCCTCGAAGAGACCGGCATCAAGATCGCACTTCCCGCGACCCTGACCGGCATCTACAAGAACATGACGGGCTTGATCGTCTCCATGGTCTTCCGCTGCGAGGCCGCCGACGGCACACCCACCACCGGGGCCGAGACCCGAGCTCTGCGCTGGGCGACCCGCGACGAAGTCACCGAACTCGCCGACGAGGCGTACGCGATCCGCGTCCTGGACGCACTCGACGCGGCGTCCCCGCCTGCCATCCGTGCCCACGACGGCGTGAAACTCGTCTAGCTCGAACCCGCTGCACATGGCGGCCTACCAGCACGAAGGAACTTGTATGCACGAGTATACGAGCACTGCCCGAGTCTGGGGCCTCACTTGCCCAGGATTCCCAGAAGAGGTCAGCCGGGCCCGACGCTGGACGCGGGACATCCTTCGCGGCTCACCACTCGCGGACGCCGCCGAACTCATCGTGAGCGAACTGAGCACAAATGCGATCCTGCACACAGCCAGCGGGCGTCAGTCGGGCAGCTTCTCCCTGGCTATCGAGGTATCCCCGCAGATGCTCACCCTGTCGGTCACGGACGACGGGGGCGCGGGAACCGCGCCGAAGGTCGAGCACCAGGACGAGGAGGCGGAACACGGCCGGGGCCTGGACATGGTCAGCGCCATCGCGCACCGCGTCGTCGTCAACGACAGCGACCACGGCCACACGGTCACCGCGGCTTTCTTCACCGAGGCCGGCAGGGGAGGCCAACTATGCGGATGACCGAGCTCCGACGCGGCTACTGGTGCGAGTGCTGGACGGAGTCCACCGCCACGAACGGCCAAGCGGGGCCGCAGCTACGAGCATCGTTCGACGCCTACTCGGCACCGCAGGCGGATCGGTGGGTAGCGGTGACACTCCGCACGATCTCCCCGGCACTGAACACTCACGCCTCAGGCGAAGCCTGGGAGTGGCTATACGAGGGCCGCGTCCGCACCCGCAGAGCCCTTCTCCGGATGCAGCCCTGCACGGTCTCAGTGACTCACGCGGACACACGCATCACCTGGACGATACGACCAGTCCTGTCCCTACCCCTGGCACACCGCCAAGCGGCGGAACTCCCAGCGCGCGCACACGACTTCAAGCCCCGACAGACGGACTGAGTTACAACTTTCTCTACTGGTTCAAGGCGGCTCGCGTCCCGCTCGCCGCGCGGCCCGGCTCCCCGGGCCGCCGCTCCTGTCTCCGCCCCGCTCCGGCCCGGTCCGCCAGGCCGCGCGACATGAGCTTGCGGCCAACTGAACTCAAAGAATGGGTGCATCGTGGCTGGGGCGGTCGGCTCCACGGCTTTAGGCAGCCACTTTGGGGCGAGCCTCTAAGATCATGGCCCCAACGTCGTGCTTTACGGGCAGGTCCACAGACTGCCCGACTCGCCATGAGCTTGCGGGGCCATGATCACTCGCCCCAAAGCAGCTCCCGCCCAAAGCCGCTCCGCCGCCCTACCACTCAGCGCGCTCTATCGCGGGGGCGGCGAAACCTTGGCCCGGTCCAGCGCCCTATGGAGAGCGCTAGCAACAGAAATCCACTCGATCACTTCGTCTGTATTGAAGTTCGGGTCCGAAGGCCTGTGCGCGCGGGGATTTCGAGCAGCCCGGAATAGGGCCATTCCTAGGTACATGTACCCTTCCTGCTCGCTCGCATCTGTCTTAGACACACCGTCGTTGATTTGGATCAACCGACGCCCTCCCAGGGCGTTGGTTACCAGTGAGGCTCCGTCCTCATCAAGACCACTGAGATCCCGGAGACGAGCTCCCACACTTTTGCACGCCTCCTCGACAGCCTCGTCACCGTGCCCACTCGCCAACCTCGCCAGCGCACCAGACTTCACAGCTGAATGGAGATGCTGCAGGCGCGACTCGATATCACCCCCTCCTCCAGAGTTCATTCTTGCGAGATCAGGAAAGTTGATAGCTTGGAGAATAAAGCTCTGGAGGCTTCGCACTAGCCCTTCGCAATCACGCTTTACAGGACCAGAAGCGAAAACCCAGGAGGTGTCCTTTTGGCTTTTTGAGAGCGTCACCGTGGCGTACATGTCGGAGTCATCACCATCACGCTCAATACGCGAGATGTCCACCTCGGTGACATCGCGGTGATCGTCCCCCAGGCCCACCTTCGCATCGATGAGGCTGTTATACCTGCCGTAGAGTTCCCTCTTACCTCTGACGGTAATCTCAGTCTCTGCACCCTGCCATTGGTCAGTGACCCGTTCCAACTCTCGAATGATCTCTTCGATCAGGTCCCAATTCTGATGATGCCCGTGAGGAATTAGCGCGTTAGCAGTGAAGTCTCTTCTCGCCATATCGGCGCCCCCTTAGCTTAGGTGCGGCCGATAGATCATAGTCCGCGGCGAGCGAGGCACGCGGGTGGTTAAGCAACAGTCGCACCCTGCCTGACACGCTTCGCCGAGTGTGATCACAGGTTGAGCCCATGCGACCGAACATGGGGTGAGCGCCCTCCCGGGCCGCCCTGGGACCGTGGAAGGGCGCCCATTGGCGATCAGTGCTGACAACTGACGACGGCTGCGCCGCAGTTCAGAGCGGTGATCGAGTAGACGGCCGCAGGTCACGGCCGTCCGTGATCAGTTGTGGCTGTACTGAACGAGCGGCGTTAAGCAACCCGCCCCCGACAAGAGGCAGCGTGGCTGAGGTCGGTGGGGGTAAAGCGAGGCCCACGCGCGCCTGGCCGGTCGACGCACCCGCCATCGTGACTGGCTGTCGTCGGCTGAGTCCCAGACCCCAGGGCCGAACCTGCGCCCAGGGTTTCCGAGGCGAACGGGGCATGCCATTCGCGTGCCAGATCCTGCGGGTAGCCACGGGGAACAGCGGGAACTGGCTACGGATGCGATCACGCCTCGGAAACAACCCGCCGCAGGTCTGCGCAGCAATCGCCGTCCGAAAACCCGAGCTTCCCAACTGAGAGTGCGAGTTCGATTCTCGTCACCCGCTCTTACTCGAACCCTCGGGTCATGGACCCGGGGGTTTCTTGCTGCCCCTCGCCGCCGCTTGCCGCCCGGCTGCGTTTGCTCCTGGCGTCGGCCGATCGTCCAGATGCCCGCCGCCTCCGTCGAGGTGATGAGGGACCCGAGCAAAGCGGCGGCGGTGCCCCGGCTGCGGGCGTTCCGGGGGGGGGACGTATACGGAGTGCTCGACTACCCCTGCGTACGCGCACCTGGCTGAGGCCGCGGATGCCGCGGTCCAGCCGAGCACCGTGCCGACGCGGTCGAGGGCGACGAGGCGTTGTTCGGGCAGGTTGGCAGCGTCGAAGGCCGGCCAGGTGGGGCGGCGGGTTCGAATGTGGCGTTTACTTCGTCGATGCCGAGTTAGTAGATCTTCAGGACGTCGTCGGCGTGCTCGGGCCGCCGGGCGTTCGATGCGGACGTTCCGGGTGCCGGGCCTCATGTGCGGGCGATCGGTGCGATGTCGTCGATCAGGGCTCGGACGCGTTGTTCGATCTCGTCGCGGGTGGGGCGGACCGCGGCGATTCCTTGGCCCGCGGGGTCGGGGAGTTGCCAGTCGAGGTAGCGCTTGCCGGGGAAGACGGGGCAGGTGTCGCCGCAGCCCATGGTGATGACGACGTCGGAGGCCTGGACGGCCTCCACGGTGAGCACCTTGGGCACCTCGGCGGAGATGTCGATGCCGATCTCTGCGAGTGCTTCGACCGCGGCCGGGTTGACCGTGTCCGCCGGGGCCGACCCGGCCGACCGGACCTGGACGCGGTCCCCGGCGAGGTGGGTGAGGAAGGCGGCCGCCATCTGTGAACGCCCGGCGTTGTGGACGCAGACGAACAGCACGGAGGGTTGGGGCGGGGTGTCAGGCATGGGTGGAGGTTCGGGCATGGGTCTGCTCCTCCTGCCGCGAGGTGGGGGGAGTTGAGGTCGTGAAGTAGCGGCGCGCGTACAAGGCCACGTAGACCAGGCCGATCAGGACCGGCACTTCGATGAGTGGGCCGACGACCCCGGCCAGTGCCTGGCCCGAGGAGGCGCCGAACGTGGCGATGGCCACGGCGATGGCCAGCTCGAAGTTGTTGCCCGCCGCGGTGAAGGCGAGCGTGGTGGTACGCGGGTAGTCGAGGCCGACGGCCTTGCCGAGCAGCATCGATCCGGCCCACATGAGCGCGAAGTAGACCAGCAGCGGTAGCGCGATACGGACCACGTCCAGCGGTCGGCCGGTGATGGCGTCGCCCTGGAGCGCGAAGAGGACGACGATGGTGAACAGCAGCCCGTACAGGGCGAACGGGCCGATGCGCGGGACCAGTTCCGCCTCGTACCAGGCGCGGCCCTTGGTCCTCTCGCCGATGCGGCGGGTCAGGTAGCCGGCCGCGAGCGGGATGCCGAGGAAGACCAGGACGCTGCGTGCGATCTCCCAGACGGATACGTCGAGTCCGGTCTGCTCCAGGCCGAGCAGGCCGGGCAGCACCTGGAGGTAGAACCAGCCGAGCGCGGAGAACGCGATCACCTGGAACACCGAGTTGAGCGCGACCAGGACGGCGGCCGCTTCCCGGTGTCCGCAGGCGAGGTCGTTCCAGATGATGACCATGGCGATGCAGCGGGCCAGGCCGACGATGATCAGGCCGGTGCGGTACTCGGGCAGGTCCGGCAGGAACAGCCAGGCCAGCGCGAACATCAGGGCAGGGCCGATGATCCAGTTCAACAGCAGCGAAGGCAGCAGCAGGCGGCGGTCCCTGGTCACGGTGCCGAGCCGGTCGTAACGGACCTTGGCCAGCACCGGATACATCATCACGAGCAGGCCCAGCGCGATCGGCAGGGACACGCCACTCACCGTCACGGTGGCCAACGCGTCCCCGAGCCCCGGGAGGGAGCGGCCCACGCCGAGACCGACGGCCATCGCGGCGAGGATCCACACCGCCAGGTAGCGGTCCAGGAACGACAGTCGCCCGGCCACGCTCTGCTCGGCAGCGCTCTCCTCAGGTGCGGCAGCACTCTGCCCAGGTGCGGCAGCACTCTGCCCAGGTGCGGCACCGCTCTGCCCAGGTGCGGCATCGCTCTGCTCGGGTGCGGCACCGCTCTGCTCAGGCGCGGCACCGCTCACGAGGCAGCTCCGGCCGTCTCGCCACGCTCGGGCAACGGCGCGCCGGCGGGGCGGGTCAGGATGCCCGCGAGGCGGTCGGTCATCTCCGGCAGCAGCCAGTAGTAGACCCACGTGCCGCGCCGCTCGCAGTCGATCAGGCCGGCCTGCCGCAGCAGCTTGAGGTGATGCGAGATGGTCGGCTGTGACAGGTCGAAGGCCGGTGTCAGGTCGCACACGCAGACCTCTCCGCCCGCCTGCGAGGCGATCATGGACAGCAGCCGCAAGCGCACCGGGTCGCCGAGCGCCTTGAAGACTTTCGCCAGGTCAACGGCTTGCTCCTCGTCCAGCGGGGTGGTCAGCAACCCCGGGCAGCACGCATCTGCTCCACTGGCTCGCCCCAACACCACAAGCTCTTGATTCGACATTCCTCTATGTTGACACCCTTCGATGCAGGGCGCAATGTTGCATCGACGGACATCAATGCAGCAAGTGGATGGGAGTACCGCCATGTCCCGCGCTCAGCTCGCCCTGCGTGTCAGCGACCTGGAAGCGTCGATCACCTTCTACTCGAAGCTGTTCGGCACCGAACCGGCCAAACGGCGTGAGGGCTACGCCAACTTCGCCATCACCGAGCCCCCGCTCAAGCTCGTCCTCATCGAGGGCGAGCCGGGGCAGGACACCCGCCTCGACCACCTCGGCGTCGAGGTCGAGTCCACCGACCAGGTCACCGCGGCCACCGGCCGTCTCAAGGACGCGGGCCTGGCGACGTTCGAGGAGAACGACACCTCCTGCTGCTACGCCCTCCAGGACAAGGTCTGGGTGCACGGCCCCGGCAAGGAGCCCTGGGAGGTGTACGTCGTCAAGGCCGACGCCGAGTCCCAGGGCGCGAGTGCGGGCTGCGGCTGCGGCTGCGGCTGCGGCTGCGGCTGACGCACTGCGCGGCGATGTCGGAGGTCACCCTGCTCGGCATCCCCACCAGTCCTGCCCCATCCGTCAGAGAGGGAGATCGTCAGGCAGTACTCGGAATGCTTTGTGGCGGCCGAGAGGGCGTACCGCGCGGAAGTCCCGGCGGTCGAGGGTGAGGATCGCATCCGTGTCGTAGTCGGCGGCCAGAGCCACATTCACCGCGTCCGTGAGGTCGAGGTTCAGTCCCCTGTATCGCGCCCTGACCGACTGAGCGGCGCCCAAGTGATCCTCTGTGATCTCCGGGGCGACGACGCGGCCTCGATGCATCCAACGCCGGATGTCGTCGATCGCGCTGAGCGCGGCCTCCCGGCCCAGTTCGCGCGTCGCTACATGGTCGAGTTCGGCGAGCAGGAGCGGGGACATGACGAGGAGTCCGGCGGCCAGGATCGCCTCGTTCGCGGCCTCGTGTTCCGGGTGCGTGGAGTCCAGAGCGGCCAGCAGTCCGGAGGTGTCGGCGACGACGATGATCACGCGACGGTTCCGGGGTCCGTATCGCGAGCACTCCGTACCGCTTCGGCGACCGTGTCGCGGACCGCGGCCTTGGACGGCGTGCGCCCCGGGCCCTCGAAGGTGCGCGAGAACAGGGGCTCGTCCCAGACCCGGTTCGCCATGGCGGCGAGGTGGATGCCCTGGCGAATGATCTCCGCCTCGCTAATCCCTCGACGCTTGGCGGCTTCCTTGATGATCGCCAGGTCGTCGGGGTCGGCATAGACGTTGGTGCGCTTCATGGACATGTACCAAGGGTAGTCCATGTACCGGGTCAGGACATGCCGGGAGTCGACGTTGTGTGCCTGGGACGCTGCGACTCAGAGGGCCGCAGGCCTGTCCTCCAGGTCACGGAGGACCGAGGAAGCCTGCGCGACAGTCGCCCTGGTGCGTTCTTTGCTGCGCTTCAGGCGGCGGCGCCAGGTGAAGCGGGAGCGCTGCGGATGCCAGAGGGCCTGATAGACGAGCTCCGTGGCGCCGGAGAACGCGTCCATGTACGTGGTGGACACGCCTCCGCCGAACTCCGGGTCCGGGTTGCGGTCCCACTCGCGGCGGCTCTCCAGGTAGATCGCCACGCGAGTCTTGACGTACCAGCCCGAGACCGCGCGAGGCACCCCCGCGGCCATGGCAGCTGACTCGAAAGCGTGCACAGCGGCCCGCAGTTGGGGCCATTCGTTGTCCCTGCCGTGGGCCCAGTGCGCCTGCTCAAGTGTCGCCATGGCCTCCCGAGCCGTGGCGCGAGCCCGGCGGCGCTCCGGACCGGCCGACACGTACTGCGTCACGACGGCGCCGACGCTGCCGGCTCCGAGCAGCTGGATCAGGGAGGCGAGATCGGCCATGCAGGGAAGGTACAGCGTCCGCCACTCCTAGGAGTCCGTCCCCCGTGCACCGTGGAACACAGCGACGGCCTCCGGGGCGGCGCGGCTGCTGACCGAGACCGTCCGGGTGAAGGGGGAGCGAGTACGGCCCACCGGCACGTACCGGGTGACCGTGAACGACTTCCTCGCCAATGGAGGCAACGGCTTCCCCACGTTCACCGAGGGGACGGAGCGTGACGGCGGCTCGGTGACCGGCCTCGACGCGCTCGTGCGCTACCTGGAGAACAACTCCGCCCCGAACGCGCCCCTCGACCCGCCCGAGCCCGGCAGGATCACCTTCCTCGCCGGGTAGCAGGACGGCAACGCCATCGCTCTTCACATCAGGCCGTATCAGGCCGCCTCAGGCCTCCTGGCATATAGCGGCCACTTTCCTCCCTCTCCCGACGGGCCGGACTCCGCTAGGCTCGGAAGGTGACGGCCGCCCAGCCCAACGTCCCCAAGCCCGACGCCGACCACCCCAGCGCCGGCCGAGCCCCCGCGGGTCCCTTCGGCGTCGTCGCCGTCGCGTCGTCCGCGGGCGGCATCCAAGCGCTGAGCGCACTCCTGGGGGCGTTGGGTCCTGAGTTGTCCGTGCCGGTGCTGGTGGTCCAGCACCTCGATCCGAGGCACCGGACCGTGATCGCCGACGTGCTCAACCGCCGTACGGAACTGCCGGTCGAGCTCGCGACGGCCGGGGAGAAACCGGTCCCCGGCACCGTCCACATCGCGCCACCCGGGCGCCACCTGCTCATCGGCTCGGACGGGGACCTGACGCTCTCCGACGCCGAGCTGGTTCACTTCGTACGCCCCTCCGCCGACCTCCTCTTCGAATCGGTCGCCGGCTCCTACGGCCCCCGCGCCATCGCCTGCGTGCTGACCGGGACCGGCGTTGACGGGGCGATGGGTGTGGAAGCCGTGCATTCGCGCGGCGGGACCGTGATCGCCGAGGATCCGCGGACGGCTGAGTTCTCCGGGATGCCCCAGGCGGCCGTGAACACGGGCGCGGTGGATTTCGTGCTACCTCTAGTGGAGATCGCGGCGGTCGTCCGCGGACTTCTCGACGCCCCGGGGCAGTGATGAACGAATCTCGCAAAGAACCGCGCAACGAGGGGCGCCAAGAGCCTCACAGCGAGCCTCGCAACGAATCTCGTAAGGAGTCTCGTAAGGAGTCCCGCAAAGAGCTTCGCCCCGATGCCCGTCAAGAGGCCCGCGGCGATTCCCAGAAAGCGGCACCCAACGAAGCCCTGGAAGAGCTGCTGCTCTTCATCAGGGAGGCGCGGGGATTCGACTTCACCGGGTACAAGCGGTCCACCCTGGGACGCCGCATCCACAAGCGGATGTCCGACGTCGGCATCGACTCGTACCAGGACTACCAGGACCTCCTGGAGACCAGCGCCGACGAATTCGGCGCTCTCTTCAACACGATCCTGATCAACGTCACCTCCTTCTTCCGTGACCCGGAAGCCTGGACCTTCCTCCAGCACGAGGTCGTCCCCGAGCTGATCGCGAGCCTCACGCCCGACCAGGAGATCCGCGTGTGGAGCGCGGGCTGCTCCAGCGGCGAGGAGGCGTACTCGCTGGCCATCATGTTCGCGGAGGCGCTGGGCATCGAGGAGTCTCTGCGCCGCGTCAAGATCTACGCCACGGACGTGGACGAGGAGGCGCTGCGCGAAGCCAGGTCGGGGCTGTATCCGACGAAGTCGCTGGAGCCGCTCTCCCCCGAGCTGCGGGACAAGTACTTCGAGCCGAACGGCGCGCAGCTCAGCTTCCGCGCCGACCTGCGCCGCCGGGTGATCTTCGGGCGGCACGACATCACCCGTGACGCCCCGATCTCCCGGCTCGACCTGCTGATCTGCCGGAACACGCTGATGTACTTCAACGTCGAGGCGCAGACGCAGATCGTCGACCGTTTCCACTTCGCCCTGCGCCAGGGCGGCTTCCTCTTCCTCGGCAAGGCCGAGATGCTGCTGAACGACGCCGAGCGGTTCGATGTGGCGGACATACGACAGCGCGTCTTCCGTCGCCGTACGGGCGAGGCGGGGCTGCCCTACCAGCCCGCGCCCCTGAAGGTGCGGAGCAGCTCGGGCCTCGAACTGCACTCCGTGGCGCGCACCCGGCAGCTGCGCGATCTGGTCCTCGACGCGGGCCCGATCCCGTGGATCGCGATCGACGGGGACGGCGCCGTCGTGGTGATCAACCACCAGGCGAGGATGCAGTTCGGGCTGAGCGCCGGTGACGTGGGCCGTCCCTTCCAGGACCTGGAGATCTCCTACCGTCCGGTCGAGCTGCGCTCCCTCATCGATCAGGCCACGCACGAGCGCCGGACGCTGCGGGTCAACCGGGTGGAACGGCGGGCCGGTGAGGAGACCCAGTTCCTCGACATCCTCATCCAGCCGCTGTCCGGGCCCAACGGCCTGCACGTGGCGACCACGATCTCCTTCACCGACGTCACCGTGGCCACGCAGCTGAAGGCCGAGGTCAAGCGCGTACGCGAGGACCTGGAGACGGCGTACGAGGAACTCCAGTCGACCAACGAGGAGTTGGAGACCACCAACGAGGAACTCCAGTCCAGCATCGAGGAGTTGGAGACCACCAACGAGGAACTCCAGTCCACGAACGAGGAGCTGGAGACCACCAACGAGGAACTCCAGTCCGGCAACGAGGAACTGGAGACCATGAATGACGAGATGCGCATCCGCACCGAGGAGCTGGACGAGGCAAGGGCGTTCCTGGAGGCCGTGCTCACCAGCATCGCGGCGGGCGTGGTGGTCCTCGACAGCAAGCTGAGGGTGAAGAGCTGGAACCGGGGAGCCGTCGACCTGTGGGGGCTGCGCAGCGACGAGGTCGTCGACAAGGTCTTCTTCGACCTGGACTTCGGGCTGCCGACGGAAGAGCTGAGGCCTCTGGTGAAGGACTGTCTCAAGAGCCGCCAGCGCACCGGGCCGGTACCCGTGCACGCCCTGAGCCGCATCGGGAGGCCCATCACGTGCGACATCTTCTGCTCCCCGTTCGACGGGCACAACGGCGGCGTCGTCCTCATGATGGAAGAGAGCCGGATCCTCTCCACCGATTGATGCTGCGGGCGTACGCTTCGGACATGAAGCCGCAGGGGAACGACGAAGCCCTCGGTCAGGTCGCGACCGCGCGAGGACGTGCCGCCCGAGAGCTCGATCGGGCTGCGCGAGCCGCGGCGTCGGCCGAGCGGCACGAGAGACTGGCGTCGGCCGATCCCGATGCCGACGGCCGCCAATTCCACGCGCAGGTCGCCGACACACACCGTCGGACGGCCGCCTGCCACCGTTCCTCGGCCGCCCTGCACGCCGCCTTCGCCGACCGCACGTCGGCGTGGGTCCGGGGCAAGGGCAGCCGGCCCCGCTTCATGACCGGCGTGGCGGACGCGCTGGGCACGGACAGCGCCGCGATCACCCTGGTCGACTCCGCGCAGAACCAGCTCGCGGTCGCGGTGTCCGACCAACCCGCCCTGGCAGCCCAGGACTTGGAGTACGTCCTGGGGGAGGGCCCGTGCCGCGACGCGGCGCACGAACGCTGTCCGGTCCATTCGGCGGGTGAGGACATCGAGCGCCGCTGGCCCGGGTACGGTCCCGCGCTCACCTCCCTGGGCATCACATCGGTGCTCGCGGTCCCCCTGGAGTCGAAGGCCGGCTGCTTCGGTGCCCTCGCGGTGTTCGAACCACGCGCGGGACTCCTGGGGTCCACGGACCTCGCCGAGGTCACCGCGGCCCTCACCCGCATCGTGCTGCTCGGCCCGGACGCCGATCCGGAGCTGTACGGCAGCACGGACCACAGGGACACCGTCCAGCAGGCGGCGGGTGTCCTCTCCGTGCGGGTCGGCTGCGGCATCGACGACGCACTGGCACTGATCAAGGCCCGGGCATTCGCCGACGAGACGACGACCGCCGCCATCGCCCGGCGGATCCTGAACGGAGACCCGTATCTCTGAATCCAAGAGGAGCTCGGCATGACGCCCCAACAGCAGCTGGCCGACGTGTTCGTCGCCCTGGCCGGCAGCGCGACGGAAGGCTCACCGGAGGTACCCGAAATCCTCGCGATTCTGGCGGACCGCAGCCCCTCCCTGCTCCAGGTGCGTGCGGCGTCCGTGGTGTACGCGCCGGACGGGCGCGAGAAGGCGCAGGCGAGCGGCTCCGATCCCGAGGTGACCCGGCTGGAGCGCGAGGCGCTCACGTGGCGCGAAGGCCCGGGCCACGCCCCGCACGGCACCGACGCGCACCTCGCGGCGCCGCTGCCCCTCGATGGCGCCCCGACGCGGCATCGCTGGCCCCGGTACACGCCGGCAGCCCTCGCGCTCGGCCACACCCACGTCGTCGCCGTCCCGCTCCAGGTGCCCGACCGCGCGCTCGGGGCGCTCGTCCTCTTCTCGGACCAGGGAGACGTCCCCTCGGCCGACGCACGCGCGCTCGGCCGGTCCCTCGCGGACTTCACCGCCGTAACGCTGCACCGCGCGCAGGAGGCCGAGCAGGGCCGGACGCTCACCAGCCAGTTGGAGCGGGCCCTGACCAGCCGCGTGGTCATCGAGCAGGCGAAGGGCGTGCTCGCCACGCGCAGGTCGCTGACCATGGACGACGCGTTCGACGCGCTGCGGTCGCACGCGCGCTCCCACCGTCGGCTGCTGAACGACGTGGCACGCGAGGTGGTCGACGGGCAGGCGGACCCGGCGCTGACCCATCCCCCCGTCCAGGCCGCGGTACGGCACGACAGCGGGACGTGAGCGGTACGGCAGTGGAACGTGAGCGGTGCCGGTCAGAGTGGTGCGTGTCAGCAAGTCCGCGGGTCGGACGCTGATTCGCAGCAGCTCAACTCCGAGCGGCTGAGCACCGTTCACTCCCGGGGGAATTCCCATGCGCACGTTCCGCAGCCGCTCCACCGTTCTCGGCCGCCCCACCGTTCTCAGCCGTTCCACTGTTCTCGGCCGCTCCACCGTTCTCGCCGCGACCGGCGCCGCCGTGCTCGCCCTGTCCCTCACCGCCTGCGGCGGCAGCTCCGACACGAAGGCGGCGGAGCCGGCCGGGGCGACGGTGGCGGCCACCGAGACCACGGTCACCGTCGGCGCGTCCCACGACGTGAAGGCCGCGGGCGCCACCGTGGCCGCCGCGCCCGTCTGCACCACCAAGGACGTCACCATCAGCGCCGCGCGCCACGGCGGCCCGCCCTACACCCACATCGTCCTGACCGCGAAGAATACGTCGGGCCACAGCTGCAAGATGACGGGCTTCCCGGAGATCCAGTTCCTGGAGAGCCACAAGCAGGACGTGCCCGCGGTCGCCAAGAGCAAGCCCGCGTCCCCGGTCGTCCTGAAGGCGGGCGCTCCCGCGTACGCGCTGGTCAAGATCTCGGACGGCGGCGTCGACGAGACCAACGAGCCCGTCTCGGCCTTCCAGGTGACGCTCCAGGGCGGCGGCGGGAGGGCCGCGGTCAGGGCCCCGGGCAGCGCCGGCATCGCGGTCGACCCGGCGAAGGCGCTGACCGGCTACTGGACGTACGAGCTGCGCAACGGCGCGGACGACTTCTAGAGGGTGCGTTCGGGGCCGGGTCGGCGAGGGCGAGGTCGGGCTCGGACTCGGGGTCGGGCTCGGGCATGCGGAGACTCAGCCGCCCGAGTCGCTCGACGCGCCCAAGTCGCCGGAGCCGCTTGAGTAGTTGCCTCTCCGGCGGCTCCTCTTCGACGCCGCGGCGACCACATCCGCGGTGACCATCGTCGCCTTCGCCACGCCATGGACCCAGCGCGGTCCGCCCCGGGCCGCCCAGATGACCGCTCCCAGCCCGGCGGCCACGAACATCATCACGATGGTCAGCAGCACGATCATCATCGGGCTCCCCCTTCTCCGTTCGTTGGGTGAGACGTGAGTTTCCCGGCCGGGGTTGTCCGACCCGCGTACCGGGAATCCGTGCCCGCGGACGGTTCGCCCCGCCCCGTCGCACAGACCTTCGACTCCGCCCCACTCGCCCCCGTACAGTGGCAAAATCCCGCATTCCACAATGCCGGGGCTGTAGATCCACCAAGGGGGGCCTGACATGGCACTGTTCGGAAACGCGCACACCGTAGATCCGATGAAGGCGCAGAACGAGTACGCGCGCCTGCTCGGACACGGCGAGCAGGTGCACGCCGCGTACACGCTGATACGCGACACCATGCTGTTCACGGACCGTCGACTGATCATGGTCGACAAGCAGGGGATCACCGGCAAGAAGGTCGAGTACCACTCGGTGCCGTACCGCAGCATCACGCACTTCGCCGTGGAGACGGCGGGCCACTTCGACCTCGACGCCGAGCTGAAGATCTGGGTCTCCGGCAACCCGACGCCGATGCAGAAGACGTTCACGAAGGGCGTCGACATCTACGAGGTCCAGGCGATCCTGACGCAGTTCGTGGCTCGCTGACGGGACGCCCGGAGGAGCCGTCCGTGCAGACCTTCGGCGACCTCGTATAGACCAAAGTGCGATGAGCGCGCCCCGCGCTGATCGGCATGCTCGGGATCACCGGACGGCGGCGGTTGGGGCCGCCGCCGGTTCGGGATCACGGGAGGCGCTGTGCGGGACGACGTCGGTGGGATCAGCAGGGGACGGTTTCTGGTGGGGAGCGCGGCCGTCGGGGCCGCCGTCGCCACTGGGGCGCTGACGGCGGGGGCCGGGAAGGCCGCCGCCGGTGTGGCCCCCCTCGACGGAGCGGGGGACCGGCGGGGGCTCCGGTATCGCGGTGTCTGTTACGAGGTGGGGGACGGGGACGGGCCCGCCACCGCGTGGAGTGCGGGACGTATGCGGCGCGATCTGCACGCCATCCGGCACGAGCTGCACGCCAACTCCGTCTCCGTGTACGGCACCGGCGTCGACCGCCTCGCCGCCACCGCCTCCGAAGCCGCCGAGCGCGGGCTCCACGTCTGGCTTCAGCCGCGCCTCGCCGACGTCCCGGAGCGGGACATCCTCGATCATCTCGCCGAAACCGGTCGGCACGCCGAACGCATGCGGCGGCAAGGGGCTCGCGTGTACCTCAGCGTCGGGTGCGAGTTCGTGCTGTTCGTGCCCGGGATCGTGCCGGGGGACGACGCGCTGGAGCGGGTCCAGAACATCCTCAAGGGAAACTACGACCCGCAGCACATGGCCCGGGAAGTGCGGCGCTTCGTCGGGCTCGCCGCGAAGACAGGTCGCCGCGTATTCCGGGGTCCTCTGACTTACGGTGCCGCTCACGACGACGACGTCGACTGGTCCCTCTTCGACCTCATCAGCGTGAACTACTACGGGTACCACGGGAACGCGAAGGGCTACGTCAAGGACCTCACCCCGCACACCCGTTGGGGCAAGCCCGTCGCCATCACCGAGTGCGGCTCCTGCACGTACGAAGGGGCTCCGCAGGACGGCGGCATGGGGTGGTACGAGTCGATCGACTACACCGCGGATCCTCCGGAGATCACGGGTGCACTCGTGCGCAGCGAGCGTACCCAGGCCGCTTACCTCTCCGACGTCTTCGACGTCTTCGAGTCCATGAACCTGCACGCCGCGCTGGTCTACCAGTTCGTCAGCCCCGAGCTGCCGCACCGACCGGACTCCCCCCGCCATGACCTCGACGTCGCCAGTTACGGGCTCGCCAAGGCCCTGCGGAAGCGGCCCGACGACCCCGCCTCCCCCTGGCACTGGGAGCCGAAGGAGTCCTTCCGGGCGCTGGCCCACCGTTTCGCGCGCGCAGAGCGTCGATAGCCAGTCCGCGCGCCGACTTGGCTCGGCGTGGCTTGGCTTGGCTTGGCTCGGCTCGGCTTGGCTCGCGGAGGTCTTCCCTCCCCGTCGCCCTTGTGTTTGCCTTAGGGCCATTTCGGCTGTCTGGGGCGGGAGTTGCCGCATGCGGAAGCGGATCGGGAAGCGGGTCGGGAAGCGGAGTCTTTGGAGCGCGGGGCTCCTCGCCGGGGCGCTGTTGTTGGGCGCGTGCGGGGACCCCGGCTCCGGGGACGCGGCGCCGGCGGACCTTCCCGAGGCGTCGGGTTCCGCGGCGCCCTCCGACCCGTCCGCCGCGCCGTCCGCCACGCCCCGTGAGCGTGCCGCGCGGAACGCTCCGGACAAGCCCGCCCGCGCCCCCAAGGTCCTCTACCTCGGCGACTCCCTCGCCATGGAGAACCAGGTCGTCCTCGGCCAGCAGCTGAAGGACCGCCTCGGTGCGCGGTACCGGAGCGCGCCGTACTCCGGCACGACCCTCTGCGACTACCTCGACGGCACGGGCGAGGACTCCCTCGTCCCCGACAAGGACAAGGCGGCGGCCCTCGTGCGGGCGCAGCGGCCCGACTACGTCGTCCTCCAGTTCTGGGGCAACGCGTGGGGCTACACGCCCTGCATGAAGGGGATCACGTACGACAAGCGGCGCGCGGAGTACTTCGACCGGTACGCGGCCGATGCGCGGCGGCTCGCCGCGCAGATCCGGGGCGCCGGGGGTGGGCAGACCCGTGTCGTGTGGGTCCTCCAGGGCCCCGACCCGATCACACCCGACCGCGTACGCCGCGTCAACGCCATCTACCAGGCCCAGGCCCGCGCCTCCGGTGGCCTCGTCGCCGACGCGGGCAGGACGGTGGCTCCGGGCGCGGATCGCTATACGTGGGTGGAAAAGTTGCCCTGCACGGCGTACGAGCGGGCGCACGAGGCGTACTGCACGGAGCCGGGTGCGGGGCGTACGGCTCTCCACCGTGACAAGGACTACCTGCACTTCTGCCTGGCGCCGACGACCGCCAAGTCCCGCCCCTGCCCGGTGCGGTCGCCGGGCATCCGGCGGATGGCCGAGGCGGTTACCTCGCGGGTCGCGTCAGATCTCCGCTAGCGGCGGCCGCGACGAAGCGGGTGAACGCGGTGCGGGTGACGGTGAAGGTGGGGCCGGTGGGGTTCTTGCTATCGCGTACACCGACGGTGCCGTTGCACTGGGCTTGGGCGAGTTCTATGCAGTCGCCGCCGCTGCTGCCGCTGTGCGTCGACTTTTGCCAGGTGGCGCCGTTGAGGGGTGCGCACTCGACGCACTCGCCGCCACTCGTGCCGCTGTAGGACGACCTACGCCACTGTGCGCCCGTCGGGTGCTGCACGCTTGCCATAGCGTTCCTCCATCACGCGAGCGATCAGTTCCGCCGAGCCGTCCGTTGAGAGCGCACAGCTCTGCAAGCGAGCGTATCCGACAGAACGCTCCCTGATCACTGTGGAGTTGGCAGTCATGTGGCCGGTGTCGTAGCTCTCCGCATAGAAGAGGTCCGGGTCGTCCTCGAAGCGAAGGAGCGTGAACGAGCCCATCATCCCCGTGTGCTGCCCGACCGAGTAGGGCAGTACTTGGACCTGCACCCACGGGTGGTCCCGGAACTCCACCAGACGTGCCAGTTGGCCACGCATGACGTCCTGACCACCGACCTCCTGGTGCAGGACCGCCTCACCGAGCACCACCCACAGGGCCGGCGGGGTGCCTCGTTCAAGGATGCGCTGCCTCTCCATCCGAGCTGCCACCAACTCAGCTTCCCTGCCAGGGTGATCGACCCCGAGTAGCGCCCGTGCATACGCCTCCGTCTGCAACAGCCCGTACACCAGCTGGCACTGGTACGTGGAGATGAAGTTGGCCCGCGCCTCCATCTCCGCGTACGCCTGAAACCACGTCGGCAACTGGCTCCGCAACACGAGCCCCACCAACCGCGAGAAGAGACCATCCGTCCCCAGCGCCGCGTCCACCCGTTCGGAGAAGTCCCTCGTCGGCACCCTCCTCGTCGTCTCGACCTGGCCGATCAGGGACGCCGTGACGAAGACACACGAACCCAGCTGCGACTGGCTGAGGCCCGCCGCCTCCCGCAGGCGGCGCAGCTCCGAGCCGTAGTAGTCGAGCGGGGACGCGCTGGGGTTGAGGTCGCGCAGTTTGACCATGTGCCCAGAGTAATCAGAGCGTCGCTCTGAGGTGATGGAGATCACGTAACTCGTCCCGTCACCCGTTCGGCCCACACCGCTAGCAGCGCCCCCCGTACCGCTCGACGCTGAAAGTCACCTTTGTGTCCCTACGGAAGAGAAGGGGCGGCACCATGAGCAGCAGTGCCACCGCGCCCAACAAGCCGGACGACCACCGCCACGACGAGAGCGGCTCCGCGCTCTGGGCGTCCGGCGGGACGATGTTCGCCGGGGTCCTGATGATGGTGAACGGCATCCTCGGCATCTTCGAGGGCATCGCCGGTATCGCGAAGGACGACGTGTACGAGCGGGTCGGCGACTACGTCTACAAGTTCAACCTCACCACGTGGGGCTGGATCCACCTGGTCCTCGGCATTCTCGTGGCCGTTGTCGGCTGGGGCGTCCTCAAGGGCGCGAGCTGGGCCAGGGCGACCGGCGTCGCGCTCGCCGCGCTGGCCATCGTGGCGCAGTTCCTGTGGCTGCCGTACACGCCGGTCTGGGCGCTGATCTCCATCGCGATCGGCGTCTTCGTCATCTGGGCGCTCTGCAACGACCGCTCCGACGTCGCCGGGCCATGACGGCGACGAGATCAGTGTCCGCCCCGGTCCGCCGGGACGCCGAGTGACGTCAGGCCGTCAAGGACCAGGTCCACACCCACCGCCGCGAGCAGCAGCCCCAACAACCGGCCGAGGAGTTCGATCGTCGCGTGGTGCGTGCGGCTGAGGATGCGCGCCGGTACGACGACACACAGCAGGTCGACCACGATCACGGTGACGTACGCGCCGACCACCGTCGACCGCCACGTCCAGGAGTCCCGCGCCGCGCCCTCGATCAGTACCGCCGTCATCGCGAGGGGACTCACCACGTACGGCATGAGCAGCTGCCGTACCCCGCTGACCGGGTCCGGCGCGTCGGGGCCCGAGGCCTCCGTCCAGGCCCACGAGGACCGCTCAGAGCGGTCATGGGGGGGGGCATCCTGCACGTCCGTGGCGGGTCGGGCGGCGTCTTCGGTGGCCCGGTGTCTTCGTCGGTCACCGGGGCCGCCCGGGGTTTTGCGGAGTGTGGCGGTTCCGGGCCGGGAGTAAAGCGCGCTCCGCTGCGCTGCGCGTCGGCTGCGCCGATTCCGCTTCGCTCCACCCTTGACTCCCGCCCCTGCACCGCAGTTGAACGTTGACCCGGACGGCCAGGGGTGGGGCGGCGGACTTCTCTGGATGGGTCATCGGCTTTCGCTGCCGGGTGCGGCCCGGCTCAACGTGAGGCGTCCTCACCGCATGCGTGCGGCTGCGCTGCTCGGGTCATCACCTCTCGTTGCCGGGTGCGGCCCGGCCCAACGTGAGTCACCGTCACGGTCTGGGGTGGGTCATCGGCTTTCGTTGCAGGGTGCGGACCGGTCCAACGTGGGTGGGAGTGGTGGTCGGTCTGCCGAAGGGCTGCCTGGGCCGTCCCCTCCGGCACCTACTTCGGGAAAGTTGCGAATCGGCTGGCCGCGCGCCCCCTCGGCAGAGTGAATGCGCCCCCCGGCATGCCCCCTTTGCCGCGCCGGCTGCGTGAGAGCAGTGCTCTGGGTGACGGCGCGCGGCGTGCGGTGCGCGGGGGCCAGCGGGGGGCGGTTGGGTCGGGCCGTCCCTCCCGGCACCTACTTTGGGAAAGTTGCGAATGCCTTCGCCGCGCGCCCCCCAGCAGATGCCGATGCGCCCCCCGGCATGCGGGATTTGCTGCGCCGGATGTGCGAGATCAGTGGCGTGGGTGGGGGCGTGCGGGGTGTGGGAGGGGGGCGCGCGCCGGGTCGGTTCGCAACTTTTCCAAAGTAGGTGCCGGAGGGGGCCGGGGCTGGGGGCGGTGGCGCTTCGGTGGGCGGTCTGCCCGGGGTGGTCGCCCCGCGCACGACGTACCGACCTCACCCCCGACCATGACCATGACGGCGACGGCGACGGCGACACGCGATGGACCGGTCCGCACCCGCCCGCGAGAGCCGATGACCCGAGCAGCGAGGCCACACCCCCAGCCGGTGAGGGCAACTCACGTTGGACCGGTCCGCACCCTGCAACGAGAGGTGATGACCCGACCGGCGCACCGCGCGGCTGGCGGCGCCGCAACCGTGGCGGCGATGCACGTTGGGCCGGTCCGCACCCGGCAACGAGAGCCGATGACCCGCCCCAGACCGTGGGGACGACTCACGTTGGGCCGGGTCGCACCCGGCAGCGCGAGGTGATGACCCGAGCAGCGCAGCCGCGCGGCTGGCGGCGCCGTGACCGGGGCGGTCGGCCACGTTGGACCGGTCCGCACCCGGCAGCGAAAGCCGATGACCCACCCAACCGTCCCCGCAGCCCCCACCCCTGGCCGTCCGGGACAACGTTCAACTGCGGTGCAGGGGCGGGAGTCAAGGGTGGAGCGAAGCGGAATCGGCGCAGCCGACGCGCAGCGCAGCGGAGCGCCCTTTACTCCCGACCCGGAACCGCCACACTCCGCAAAACCCCGGGCGGCCCCGGCAACCATCAACGCCACCGGCCCACCGAAGTCACCGCCCGACCCGCCCACCTAGTACGCCGCAGGCCCCCCGTTGGCCTCAACAGCATCCCGTACCGCCCGGATGAACCCCTCCACCCGCGCGTTCGTCCCCGCCGTGCGGTGGATCAGTGCGACCTCGGCGGACTGCACATCCTCCAGGGGGACGAACGTGACGCCGGGGCGCGCGTAGTACTTCTCCACGGACGCGACGACCGGTGAGATTCCCTGGCCCGCCGCGACCAGCGTCATCAGTTCCTGGAACGACGCCACCGCCCGGCCCCGGCGGATCTCACGGCCGCTCGGCGTGCGCGGCGGCACGTGGAAGTCCCACCAGTACGCGGGCGCCCCGTTCACGACGCCGAAGAACGTCTCGCCCGCGAGCTCCTCCAGAGAGACGGAGGTCCGCCCGGCCAGCGGGTGGCCGACCGGCGTCGCGAGCAGACGCGGCTCGTTGATGACGACCGGGCCGACGGTCAGGTCCGGCTCCCGGACGGGGAGACAGGTGAAGAGCACGTCGATCTCGCCCGCGCGCACCGCGCCCAGCGGATCCTGGAACTGGGTCTCCCGCATCCGTACCTCGACCCCCGGGCTGCGCTCCCGGAACAGCGCCAGGATCGGGGCCGTCAGCGTGCCCGCGCCCGCGCCGAGGAAGCCGACGTTCAGCTCGCCGCCGACGCCCCGCGCGGCGTCCTTCGCGCGGGCCACCGCCGCCTCCATCTCCTTGTGGAGCGGCGCCAGATCGTCGTACAGCTGACGCCCCAGCGGCGCCAGCCGCACCACGCGGCTCGTGCGCTCGAAGAGCGGCGCGCCGATCCTGCGCTCCAGCTTCTTCAGCGTCTGGCTGACCCGCGCCTGCGAGAGCAGCAGCCGCTCCGCCGTACGTCCGAAATGTAGCTCCTCGGCCAGGGTCAAGAAGGTCTCCAGCTCTTGCCGCTCCACCGCGTACCCCCTGTGACCTGCATCGATAAGCCCGATCGCGTCGATCGTTTCACGGATCGCCGTTGATGGTGGAGCGCGGTCGGCGGATCTTTGAGGAGTCAGGACGGCGGCCCGCCGAACGGACACCTTCCCTCCTCAACCACCGGGAGCCTTCGATGATTTCGCGTGCCCGCACTTCCCTCGCGACCACCCTCACCGCCACCGCCGCCGCCCTCGCCCTGACCGCCGGGCTCGCCGTGGCGGGGGCTCAGGCCTCGCCCTCGGAGCGGGGCCAGCGCGGTACGTCCTGGAGCGCCGCCTGGGCCGGCTCCCCGCAGCGCCCCAGTACCGGCTTCAAGCCCAACTGGTCCGAAGCCGGGTTCGACGACCAGACCCTCCGCCAGGTCGTCCGCGTCACCGAGGGCGGCGACAGAGCCCGCATCCGGCTCTCCAACGCGTACGGGAGCTCGCCGCTGCGGATCGAGAGCGCGACGATCGCCCGTACCGAGAAGGGGGTGCCGGCGGCCGTCGAGAAGGGGTCGCTCACGCGGCTCACCTTCGGTGGGGAGTCGGGCGTCACCATTCCCGCGTACGGGCAACTCGCCAGTGACGCCGCGGGGTTGGACCTCAAGCCGTTCGAGTCCGTCACCGTCACCCTCCACCTCTCCGGTACGACAGGGCCCGCCACCTTCCACTCCCAGTCCTTCGCGACCAGCTACCGCGCAGACGGCGACCACACCTCCGACACGGGCGGCCGGGCCTTCGGCGAGTCCACCGAGTCCTGGTACTACCTCTCCGGCGTCGACGTCGGCGGCCCGCGGAGTTCCCGGGCCCCCGCTGAGCGCGACGGCGTCGTCCTCTTCGGCGACTCCATCACCGACGGGTTCGCCTCCTCCACCGACCGCGACCGCCGATGGTCCGACGCGCTCGCCGAACGCCTCGACAAGGCGGGCAAGCCGCGCCCCGTCCTCAACTCCGGCATCGGCGGCAACATGGTCCTCAACGACTCCGCCTGGTACGGCGAGAAGAGCGCCAACCGGTTCTCGCGCGACGCCCTCGACCTGCCCGGCGTCGGCACGGTCGTCGTCCTCGAAGGCCTCAACGACATCGGCTACAGCGAGACCGACAAGCCCACCTACAAGCCCGCCCCTGTCGTCTCCGCCCGTGAACTGATCGCGGGTCACCGGGAGTTGATACGTGAGGCGCGTGCTGAAGGCGTACGTGTCGTCGGTGCGACTCTTCTCCCCCTCGGCGGCTCCGACCACTACGGCAAGCACGCCGCCGCCGTGAGCGACGAGTTCAACGAGTGGGTGCGTACGTCCGGCGAGTACGACGCGTACGTCGACTTCGACAAGGCCCTCGCCGACCCGAAGGACCCCGAGCGCATCGCCCCCGCGTACGACAGCGGTGACCACCTGCACCCGAACGACGCGGGATACCGGGCCATGGCCCGCGCGGTGGACCTGGAGACCCTGTGATGACCACGACCGGCGACACGATCACTACCGTGCGTCAGAAGCTCGTCCTGGTCCTCCTCCTCGGCTCCCAGTTCATGATCGCCGTGGACTTCTCCATCCTGAACGTCGCCCTGCCCGTCGTCGGTGAAGGTCTCGGCTTCTCGCTCTCCGGGCTCCAGTGGATCGCCACCTCCTTCGCCCTCGCCGCCGCCGGATTCACGCTCCTCCTCGGCCGGATCGGCGACCTCTTCGGGCGCAAGCGGCTCTTCATCGGCGGCATGGCGCTGCTCGGCCTCTCCTCCGCCCTCGGCGGCCTCGCCACCTCGCCGGAGGTCCTGCTCACGGCGCGGGTGCTGCAAGGACTCGCCACGGCGGCCGTCACCCCGGCCGGGCTCGCCCTGCTCACCACCGCGTTCCGTGAGGGGCCGCTGCGGGACCGGGCCCTCGGCCTCAACGGCGCGCTGATGTCGGCCGGCTTCACCACCGGCGCCATTCTCGGCGGGCTCCTCACCGAACTGCTCTCCTGGCGCTGGGCGTTCCTCATCAACGTGCCCGTCGCGGCCGCCGTCGTCGCCCTCGCGCCGACCCTCCTGACGGAGTCGCGGATCGTGTGCAAGCACCGCCTCGACCTGCCGGGCGCGGTCACCGTCACGGGCGGGCTGCTCGCCCTCGTCCACGGGCTCACGCGGGCCGGTGAGAGCGGCTGGAGCGATCCTCTCACGCTGGGCGCGCTGCTCACGGGCGGCGGGCTGCTCGTCGCCTTCTGGTTCGTGGAGCAGCGCTCGCCCGCGCCGCTCGTACCCGTCCGCATCATGCGGCGCCGGTCGGTCGTCTGGGGCAACACGGCGGGCCTGGTCGCCTTCGCCACGGAGACCTCGCTCGTCTTCCTCATGACGCTCTATCTGCAAGAGGTGCTCGGCTACTCCGCCCTCTCCACCGGGCTCGCCTTCGGCGTTCTCGGCGTCGGCACGGTGGTCGGCGGGGTGCTCGGCGGGCGGGCCGTGAGCCGGTTCGGCGGGCGGGCGACGATCCTCGGCGGGGGTGTGGTGCAGGCCGCCGCCACCGTGTCGCTGGTCGCGCTGGGGACGTCCGGCGGGTGGCTGTATCTGCTGCTCGCCGCGACGTTCGTGGGCGGCGTCGGCAACATGCTGCTGATCGTGGGGTTCATGGTGACCGCGACATCGGGTGTCGCCGACTCCGAGCAGGGACTCGCGACCGGGCTCGCGACGATGACCCAGCAGGTCGGCATCACGCTCGGCATTCCGGTGATGAGCGCGATCGTGGCGGCGGCCCGGACAGGAGGCCACGGGGGGCTCGGGGACCCGCAGGGCGTCCTGTCCGGGGTGAGTGTCGCTGTGGCCGTCAACTCCGGTCTGGTGCTGGCCGCTTCACTGCTCGTCGCGCACCGGCTCGGCGGTGACCGTGGGAAGGGCCCGGCTCACTCGGTCGTGTAGTAGCGGTAGAACAGCACCGCGAAGACACCCGCCGCGACCACCAGCGCCATCACGGTGGACCGCAGCACGCTCGCCCCGCCCAGGCTGTAGAGGAAGCCGAACGCGATGCCCGCGAACGCCGTCCAGGACAGCGCGCGCAGTTCACGCGGGAGCGAGGGTGCGAGGCGGTGCAGGGCGAACATGACGGCGGCGAGTATCAGGCCGGTCACCACTCCGAACATGACGTTCCCGGTGGTGATCGGCCCTCCGTCGCGCCGGATCGCGCAGGCCCAGAGGCCGTAGACGACCCCCGCGAGCAGGGCGAGTCCGGCCCAGCGGGACGCGGAGGACGAGGCCGCGCGGGCGCGCGGTGCGTAGTGGACGGGTGCGGTGTGTGCCATGACGGTTCCCTTCTCGGCCCCCTGCGTATGACGGTTCCCTTCTCGTCCCCCTGCGTACGTCAGTCAGTGGTCGCGGTATCCGCACGGGTCGCAGTCCTGGTGGTGGTCCCGGTCGCGCCACTGGGGGCACGGGTCCTCGGACGACGAGCCGCAGCTCGGCACGTGACGGCCGCCCGTGTCGACGTACTCCGCGCTCACCCAGCCGCGGACGCCCTCCAGCCAGTACCAGTGCGGGTTGCCGTGGACGGACATGCCCCGCACGGCGCATTTGACGCGGTCCTCGCTGCCGTACGGCATCTTCGTCAGGATCGAGCCGTGCGTACTCGGCTCGTCCCTGACCTTCAGGTCCGGACCCGAGACGACGGTGCCCCAGATGACGCTGTCGTTGTCGTGGGCGGGAGCGGCGGTGGCGGTGGCGGCAGCGGTCCCGAGGGTCAGCAACGCCGCGGCCCCCGCGCTCAGAGCGATTCGCATGATCAGCCTCCTCGCCCCCTCATCCAGGAAACACCCGAACGGCCGAGCGCTCCACCGGAAGCTTCCCTACGCCGAGATCGATGAGTTTCCGGGGCGGCCCCGGTCTGCCCTCATGACGAATCCTTTACCTCTTGCTCCGGTGAGACGTGAGAAGGCGGGCGGACATGAGCAGCATGGCCATCGAGACCGCGGGTCTGGTCAAGACCTTCGGCGACAACCGCGCGGTCGACGGCATCGACCTCACCGTCCCGGCAGGCACGGTCTACGGCGTACTGGGACCGAACGGAGCGGGCAAGACCACAGCGGTCAAGATGCTCGCCACCCTGCTGCGGCCCGACGGGGGCGAGGCGCACGTGTTCGGGCACGACGTCGTGCGCGAGGCGGACGCCGTACGCAGCCGGGTGAGCCTGACCGGGCAGTACGCGTCGGTCGACGAGGACCTGACCGGCCTGGAGAACCTGATCCTGCTGGGCCGCCTCACCGGTCACTCCAAGCAGGCGGCGCGCGGCCGTGCCGGGCAGCTGCTCGAAGCGTTCGGGCTCACGGAGGCGGCGGCGCGGCAGGTGAAGAACTACTCGGGCGGCATGCGGCGCCGTATCGACATCGCCGCGTCCATCCTGAACACCCCCGACCTGCTCTTCCTCGACGAGCCGACGACGGGGCTCGATCCGCGCAGCCGCAACCAGGTCTGGGACATCGTGCGCGCGGTCGTCGGCCACGGCACGACGGTCCTCCTCACCACGCAGTACCTCGACGAGGCCGACCAGTTGGCGGCGCGGATCGCGGTCATCGACCGGGGGAAGGTCATCGCCGAGGGGACCAAGGGCGAGCTCAAGGCTTCGGTGGGCGCGGGCTCGGTGCACGTGCGGCTGCGGGAGGCCGCGCGGCGCGAGGAGGCGGCGCGGCTGCTGGGTGCGGTCCTCGACGCGCAGGTGCAGCTGGAGCCGGATCCGGTCGCGCTGACGGCGCGGGTGGGCACGGACGGGGCGGGCACGGGGCCCGGCGAGGGCGGCGCCGCCGAGCAGGCCTCCCGGGCGCTGGCCGAGCTGGCCCGCGCCGGGATCACCGTCGACAACTTCTCCCTCGGCCAGCCGAGCCTCGACGAGGTGTTCCTCTCCCTGACCGGCACGGACGCCTCCCACCAGACCCCCGCCGAGCTGAAGGAAGAGGCCACCGCATGAGCACCGCAGCCACCACCGGCGAGTCGCAGGACCTCGCCCTCGCCCCCGTCAGGGCCGAGTCCCTCGCCGAGCTCCTCATCGCCACCGAGCGGCCGCCCCGGCCCAGCGCGCTGTCCGCCTGCCTCACCTTCGGCTGGCGCGCCATCCTCAAGATCAAGCACGTGCCGGAGCAGCTCTTCGACGTCACGGCGTTCCCGATCATGATGGTGCTGATGTACACGTACCTGTTCGGGGGCGCGCTCGCCGGTTCCCCGTCCGAGTACATCCAGTACCTGCTGCCCGGCATCCTCGTGATGTCCGTCGTCATGATCACGATGTACACGGGCGTGTCGGTCAACACCGACATCGAGAAGGGCGTCTTCGACCGCTTCCGTACGCTGCCGATCTGGCGCCCGTCGACGATGGTCGGCTACCTCCTCGGCGACGCCCTGCGCTACGCCATCGCGTCCGTCGTCATCCTGACCGTCGGCCTCATCATGGGCTTCCGCCCGGACGGCGGCTTCGTCGGCGTCGTGGCGGGGATCGCGGTCCTGCTCGTCTTCTCCTTCGCGTTCTCGTGGATCTGGACGATGTTCGGGCTGCTGCTGCGCACGGAGAAGTCGGTGATGGGCGTCAGCATGATGGTGATCTTCCCGCTGACGTTCCTCAGCGACATCTTCGTGAAGCCGGAGACGATGCCGGGCTGGCTGCAGGCGTTCGTCAACAACAACCCCATCACCCACTGCTCGTCGGCGGTGCGCGCCCTGATGGACGGCACGTCACCGACGACGGAGCTGGCCTGGACGCTCGGCTGGGCGCTGCTGCTCGTGGCGGTGTTCGGGCCGGTGACGATGCGTCTGTACAACCGCAAGTAGGCGCCGTTGCCCCATATGCAGTCGCCCCGGTCGCGCCCCGCGCGACCGGGGTCTTGCCTTGGAGGCGTGCCGAAATCCGTCCGCGGTCCGCTGTCCGTCGCCCTCCTGGTCCTCGCCTGCGTCCTGGTTCCGCTCGGCGTGCTCTCCATCTGGGCGAAGTACGAGATCGGGGACCGGGACAGCTACGTCGCCACGATGGCGCCGCTCGCCTCCGCCCCCGCGGTGCGCGCGGCCGTCGCGGACGAGGTCACCGGTTCCGTGATGAAGGAGATCGACGTGGGCCCGCTCCAGGGCACGGTCGAGTCGTTCGTACGGGACGCGGTGCGCTCCTTCACGGAGACGGCGTCGTACAAGACGGCCTGGAACGCGGCGAACCGCGCGGCGCACGACGCCGTCCAGTCGGCCCTGAACGACGACTCGAACGGCGAGGTCACCATCGACCTCGCGCCCATCACGCAGCAGGTCAAGCAGCAACTGGTGGACGAAGGCGTACCCTTCGCGTCGAAGATCCCGGTCAAGCACACGGACATCACGGTGCTCCAGTCCAAGGACCTGGGCTGGCTGTGGCACAGCTTCCACGCGCTCCAGGTGGCGGGCGTCTGGCCCGCGGTGGCGGCGGCGCTCCTGGCCGCCGCGGGCATCCTCCTCGCCACCCGCCGCCGCGGGGCGGTCCTCGCCACGGCGCTCGGCATGGCGCTCGGCGCGGCGCTCCTGGTGGCGGCGGTGGCCATCGGCCGCTCCCTCACCCTGGACGACCTCCCCTCGGACATCTCCCACGACGCGGCGGGCGCGGTGTACGACGCCCTGACGGAGACGCTGCGGGTGACGGCGTGGGTGATCGTGGGGGTGATGGTGCTGGTCGCCCTGGCGGTGTGGCTCGTGCCGCGGGTGCGCCGCCGCGCCTGACCCGGCGCGGCGGTCGTCGGGCAACCGCCGTCCGCCGTGTCCCGTCTCTGGGAGAGGATGCGGGTGACCGGTGTGAGGGGTGGCTTCTTGGACAGCGCGGAGAGTGTGGCCGTCGGGGCCGACGTCGAGGAGGACCTCGACGCGCCGAAGCCCCGGCGGCGAGTGGGGCGGGTTGCGGCGTGGGGGGCCGGGGTCCTGCTGGCCGGGGTCAGTGTCGTCATCGGATTTCGGGTGGCCGATTCCGATGGGGTCACGCCCGTTCCCCAGGTTCTCGCGTTTCTGCCCTGGCTGCTCCTGCCCGCTGGGGCCGGGCTGCTCATGGCCGTGCTCGCGCGGTGGCGGTTCGGGATGCTGTGGGGAGTCGTCGCGCTGGGGGTCGTCGCCTGGTACGTGGAGCCCTACGGGAACACCGACTCGCCGAAGGGGCCCGCCGTCGCCGAAGTGCGGGTGCTGACGTCCAACGTCGAGTTCGGGGGCGGGACGGAAGGGCTGATCGATGCGGTGCGTGAGGAGCGGCCCGACCTGCTCTTCGTCGAGGAGTGCGACTTCGCGTGCTCCGCGCTGCTCCGCAAGGAGCTGCCCCGTTCCGACTACCCCCACCGCGCGTCCGTCGAGGCGTCCGGCGCCGAGGGCTCCGTCATCCTCTCCAAGGTGCCGCTGAAGAGCGCGGACGGGGTGGAGGGCACGCTGGGCATGCCGGGTGCCGTCGCCGACGTACAGGGACACGACGTACGGGTGCAGCTCGCGCATCCCATGCCGCCCATGCCCCGCGAAGTCGACCTGTGGCAGTCCGAGCTCCGCCGGATCCAGGAGTACGCGGCCGCGGGCGACGGCACGCCCACCATCATCGCCGGGGACTTCAACGCCACCCAGGACCACGCGGCGTTCCGGAAGGTCCTCGACGAAGGGCTCCGCGACACCGCCCGCCTCGCCGGCGCGTCGCGCACCCCGAGCTGGCCCGCCGCCGCCCCCGCCCCGCTCGGCGCCCAGATCGACCACGTCCTCGCCACGCCCGACTTCTCCGCCCGCGACGCCCGCTTCCTGGACATCGGAAACACCGACCACCGCGCCCTCGTCGTCACACTGACCCTGCACAAAGCCGAAACAGAGCGTTGATCCCACGGCCAGGGCAAGTCACGTAAAGCGCCGATAATGGGCGCATGCCCCGAGAGTCCCGCCCCGCCCGTCCGGTCTCACTGAGCCCGCTCACCCCACCCGACTGGCTGGTCAGGTCCCTCAAGCCGCAGTCCGCGCCCATCCCCTGGGCGGCCGTGGCCCGCGCCTCCGTGGCGATGGCGCTCCCCCTCGCCCTCGGCATCCTCGCGGGACAGCCCTCCTACGGCGCGCTCGCCTCCATGGGCGCCCTCTCCGGAGTCATCGGCGACACCGCCGACGCGTACCGCATGCGGATCTTCAACATCGCCGTCCCGCAGCTCTTCGGCGCCCTCGGCGTCACCCTCGGCTCGCTCGTCTTCGGGCACGGCTGGGTCGCCGTCGGCGCCGTCACCTTCGTCGCGCTCGTCTCCGGGATGATGTCGACGATCGGCGCGGTCGCCTCCGTCTCGGGGCTGCTCCTGCTCCTCAACAGCGTGGTCGGCGCCGGGCTGCCCATGCCGGGGCAGTGGTGGCTCGCGCCGCTCCTGATGACCGGCGGCGGCCTCCTCGTCCTCACCCTCGCCCTGCTCGCCTGGCCGCTCCGCTCCGGCGTCCCCGAACGCGCCGCCGTCGCCGCGTCCTACCGAGCGGTGGCCGCGCTCCTCGACGCGGCGGGCACGGACACGTACGGCGAGGCACGCACCGCGGTGACGGCCTCCCTGAACCAGAGCTACGACCTCGTCCTCGCCCGACGCACCCGCGACCACGGCCGCAACCCCGAACTTGTCCGCCTCGTGGCCCAGTTGAACGCCCTGACTCCCGTGATCGAGGCGGCCCCCGCCGCCGACCAGGCGGCCCGCCACGCCTGCGTACGCCTGCCGCCCGAAGTACCCGCGGCGGTCCGCGCGCTCGCCGAGGCGGTGGAGCGGGGCGAGACCCCCCGCACGGACCCCGCCGAGGCGCCCGCCCGCGCCGCCGCCCGCATCCCCGAACCCCAGGACCACGCGGCCCGCGCCCTCGACCACGCCGTGCTGCACGCCGCTGAGACGCTCGCCGACCCCGACCCGCTCGGCGTCATCGGCACCGACGACCGCCTCGGCCGCCCCGCCGCGCTGCGCGTCCGCGCCCGCCGCGCCGCCCGCAACGTCATCCTGTCCGGCGCCTCCTGGCGCTACGGCCTGCGCCTCGCCCTCTGCATCGGTCTGGCCCAGTCGTTGGTCTCGATCATCGACGTACCCAGGTCGTACTGGGTGGCGCTCACCGTCACGTTCGTCCTCAAGCCCGACTTCGGCTCGGTCTTCTCGCGCGCCGTGCTGCGGGCGCTCGGCACGGCGGCGGGCCTGGTGGTGGCGGCAGCCGTCCTCGCCGAGGTCCCGCACGGCTGGTGGGACGTCCCGGTGATGATGCTGCTCGCCCCGCTGATCCCGGCCCTCACCACCCGCGGCTACGGCTACCAGACAGCAGCGATCACCCCGGTCATCCTGCTCCTCTCCGACATCCTCAACCACCAGGGCCTCGGCCTCGTCGTACCGCGCCTCGTCGACAGCCTGATCGGCTGCGGCATCACGCTCGTCGCCGGGTACCTGCTCTGGCCGGAGAGCTGGGGCACGCGGATCGGCGACCGGCTCGCGGACGCGGTCGCGGACACGGCGCGGTACGTGGAGTGCGCGTTCGGCGACGGCGACGCGGCGGCCCGCGCCCGCATGCGCCGCGGCCTCTACCGCGACTTGTCCGTCATCCGCTCCGAGTTCCAACGCGCCCTGACCGAGCCCCCGCCCACGGGAACGCGAGCCGCGGCGTGGTGGCCGCTGGTCGTCGCCGTGGAACGCATCCTGGACGCGACGACAGCGGCGAGGGTCCGCATCCGGCACGGAGCGCAGGCCCCCAAGCCGGACGAGGTGGCCGAAGTGGCCCACGAACTACGCGGCCTTGCAGACCGCCTGCGCGCCTCGGTGAACCTGGAAAAGGGCCACGTCGACTTCACCGACGACGCCAAGGACAGCGTCCTGGAACCCCTGCGCCAGGAGGTGGCGGCAGCCCGAGCGGTGGCGTCACCGCAGGGTGGGTAAAAGGGGCGCGGGGAACTGCGCGGCCAGCCACAGCCGGCCCGCAGCTCCCCGACGACCTGGTCCTGTCTCAGCCCGCGCTCAGCGACCGTTGACCTTGTGCAGCGCCTTGGCGAACCCGTTCGCCCAGAGCTGGTCCACCTGCCCCCGCTCCGTCGCGTCCGGCTTCGAGTTCGTGCAGGACGGGCCGGGCCCGCCGCCCGACATCAGCTGGCTGCACGGCCCGTCGTACGTGTCGGGAAGCCCGAGCACGTGCCCGGTCTCGTGCGCGGTGACACGCGTCGAGTCGTACTCCTTGTTCTGCGCGTAGTCCAGGAAGATGTAACCGCTGCCGTGGCCGTCCGTGCTCGCGTACGAGCCGCGCGCGTCGTTGCCCTCGCGGTACTCGAAGCTGGCGCCCGAACTCCCCTCCTGAAGCTTCACGTTGGAGACCGAGCTGTTCCAGATGGACGTGGAGCTGGCTATCTGCTGGGCGAAGGTGGGCGCGCCGGACGCGTCGTACGTCACGGTCACGGACTTCGCACCCGGGTTGGCCGCCCGCTTCTCGGCGACCGCCTTCACGACGGCCTCGAAGAACGCCTTGTTGGCCTTGGCCTCGGCGGCGGAACCCTCGTACGCGGCGTACGAGGACGTGGCGGACACCGGCGCCGTGGCAGGCGCGGAGTCGGCGGTCGTAGCCGTGGCCGAGGTCGCGCCGAGACCGGCGACGGCGAGGCCGAGAACAGCGGCGACAGACAGGTAACGCTTGTTCATGTGTGGGGGGCTTCCTACTCGTTCCACGACCGCGTGGGGCAGTCGATGAAAGGTGAACGGTTCGGTAGCTGTGAGTGTCGGGGAGCGTGGGGCGCGTGGGAATGATGGCAACTCGCGATAGCCCGGAGCTATCGCCATGACCCGGCCTGCCCAGAACGGCCGGTTCTCATGGGGTTTGAGCGTCTGGTGCAGCGGCCGTACCGCCTCTACGCTCATCGGCCATGGAGCTCGAGGTGAGACACCTCCGCGCACTGTGCGCCATCGCCGACACCGGCAGCCTGCACAAGGCCGCGCGGCAGCTCGGCATGAGCCAGCCGTCGCTGACGACCCAGCTGCGCCGCATCGAGCACGCGCTCGGCGGCCAGCTCTTCTCCCGCGAGCGCACCGGATGCCGACCCACCCAGCTCGGCCGGGTCGTCCTCAGCCGCGCCCGGCCCCTCGTCACGGAGATGCGGGCACTCGTCGCCGAGACGAAGGCGGCCGCCGCCCGCACCGCCGAGGGCCCGCAGCTGCGCATCGGCTCCACGGCGAGCCGCGCCATACCGGGCTGGCTGCGCAAACTGCGCGCACGGTTCCCCGGCACCGAGATGTCGCTCCAGATGGACGTGTCCGCGAACGCGCTCCTGCGCATGGTGGAGACCGGCCACCTCGACATCGCCTTCGTGCACGAGGTGGAGGGCTGCCCGCTGCGGCTGCCCGAGAGCCTGCGAAGACGGGTCCTCCTCGACCGGGAGCCGCAGTTCGTCTCCCTCGCCGCGGACCATCCGGCGGCGGACCGGCCCGTCGTACGCCTCTCCGACCTCGCCGAGGACCGCTGGATGGTCGACCCGACGGTCGACGGCGAATGGGACGGCCTGCGCCGCGTCCTGACCGCGGCCGGGCTCAACCCCCGTGTCCTGCACGGCGATTACCTCACCGCGGCGTCCCTCGTCGCCACCGGCGAGGTCGTCGCCCTCTGCCAGCCGACGTCGCGCGGCAGGACCGACATGGCCGTACGCCCGCTGTACGGCGACCCCCTCGGCGTACGCCTCATCCTGGCGGCGCGCACGGAGGAGGAGCTCGACGCGGTGTACGGGGAGCTGGAGGCCGCCTACTGGGAGGCGGCCCGGCAGGCGCCCGCCTATGTGGAGTGGCTGCTGAGGTCGGGCGACGCCAGGGGGACGGGAGGCGTCGGCGGGGCGGGAGGCCCCGGCGGGGCGCCGGGCGGGACCTTGGTCCCCGCAAGCCGGTGACCTTCGGCGACACCCTCTCTGACCTGCACTTTTAGGCGATTTACGGTACTGGGTCACGCCCTGGGCGCACTTGTTACATTCCCTATGGATGACGCACACACGGCGCCCGTAACTTCATCTGTGTCGCCACCGCAAAGGGGCACAAACACGGACAGCTCGACCCGCAGCCTGAGTAGACGAGGGAAGTCACCGCCATGCGCGCCACCCGCCGTACCTTCCGCACCGCCGCCATCGCCACCGGAGCCATCGCCGCGCTCGCCGTCCCCACCACGGCCGCGTTCGCCGCGGACGCGCCCTCGACTCCACAGGGCCAGGTCGCGCAGGACGACCAGCAGGGCACCCAGGACCAGGACAAGAAGCAGGACGACAACCAGGACAAGTCCAAGGACGACCAGGACCAGACGGACAGGGACAAGGCTGACAAGGACAAGGAGCAGCCCCCCGTCCCCGGTGGCTGGGAGTCGAAGGGCACGACCGACCTCGGCAAGGGCTGGACCGCGAACGTCCAGGTCAACGCCTCCGCCCGGACCGCCAAGGCGACGATCTCCCTGAACGGCGCCGCGAAGGGCTCCCTCACCGCCTACGAGAAGTCCGCGTCCACGACGATCGACGGCAACACCTTCACCCTCACCCCCGACGGCACGGCCACCGCCAAGCTCACGGACAAGGGCAAGGACAAGGACCCGGTCGTCGGCGGCTGGGAGTCGAAGGGCACGACGGACCTCGGCAAGGGCTGGACCGCGAAGGTCGACGTCAACGCGTCGGCCCGTACCGCCAAGGCCGCGATAGCCCTGAACGGCAAGCCGAAGGGCTCGCTCACCGCGTACGACAAGTCCGCGACCACCAAGATCGACGGCAACACCTTCACCCTCACGCCCAGCGGCACCGTCACGATGCAGGCCAAGCCGACCCCGCCGAAGCCGAAGCCCGACCACAAGCGCGTCTTCGTGCGCGAGTACAAGAACCTCGGCGGCAGCGGCTTCGACGCGAAGGTCTACAAGGTCACGAACGGCTACGAGGCCGACATGATCGCCAAGGCGCCGGACACCGGCAAGAAGTCGGTGTGGGACACGCTGAAGCAGTCCGGCAGCAAGCCCGCGTACGGCCAGCACAACGGCGCCCACTTCGTCCTCAACCCCGACGGCACCATGAAGGGCTGGACCGAGGGCAGGACGAACAGCAACGGCCACCACGACAACAACGGCACCAAGCCGCAGCCCCAGTCCCACTCCCACTCCCACTCCCGGAACGACTCGCAGCAGGTCGTCCCGAAGGGCGGCGTCAAGGCGGGTGCCGACGGCGTCAAGGCGGAGTCCTCGTCCGACGACGCCCCGCTGATCGCCGCGGGCAGCGGCATGGCGGCGGCGGGCGCGGCGGGCCTCGGCTTCGCGCTGTACCGCCGCAAGCAGAACGGCTGAGTGTGATCTGACAGCGGTACGGCTGTGGGGCACCCCGCAAGAGCGGGGTGCCCCACAGCCGTAGTGAACGTTCGAATCAAACCCCGATGTCGCAGCCGTCCTCGCGCCACACCGAGACGACCGACGGCCGGACGATCTTGCCGGGTCCGTCCGGCCAGGCGCTCGCGGGCTTCTCCACGGACGCGCCGTCGATTTCACCCGGGTGCTGCACGGAGACGAGCACGCGCCGATCCTGGATGAGCGGCCCGCACGTCTCGGCGCCGTTCGGCATCGTCAGGAACTGCTTGAGCTCCCCGCGCCGGTCGCCGCGCGTGGCGACGCCGAACAGGCCGTCGTGCGAGCCGAGTTGGTTGCCGTCGGTGGAGATCCACAGGTTGCCGTGCGGGTCGAAGGCGACGTTGTCCGGGCAGGAGATCGGGGAGACCCGCTCCTTGGGGAATCCCGCGAAGTACGTGGCGGGGTCGTTCGGGTCACCGGCGACGAGGAACAGCGACCAGCCGAAGGAGGTCGCGTCCGCGCGGTTGCGGCGCTCGGTCAGCTCAAGGATCTGCCCGTGCTTGTTGAGGTTGCGCGGGTTGGCCTCGTCGGCGCCCGTCTTGCCCGCCTTGCCGCGGTCGGAGTTGTTCGTCAGGGCGACGTACACCTTGCCGGTGTGCGGCGACGGCTCGATGTCCTCGGGCCGGTCCATCTTCGTGGCGCCCACCTTGTCACCGGCGAGGCGCGTGAAGACGTACACCTCCTCGGCGGTCATGCCGTCGACGTGGCTGACGGCCTTGCCGCCGGGCCCGGCGGTGGCGAGCGGAATCCACTTGCCGCCGCCGTCGAACTCACCGTCGTCCGGGAGCGTCCCCTTCCCGTCGATCTCCTCGGCCGGGGAGTCACCGGTCAGCTTGGCGACGTAGAGCGTCCCCTCGTCGAGCAGGCTCAGGTTGTGCTCGTGGGCGGCGCGGGACGTGCCCTTGGCGACGCGCTTGCTGCTGACGAACTTGTAGAAATAGTCGAACTTCTCGTCGTCCCCCATGTAGACCACGGGACGGCCGTCGTGCGTGAGGCGCGGCTGCGCGGCCTCGTGCTTGAAGCGGCCGAGCGCGGTGCGCTTGCGCGGGGTCGAGTCCGGGTCGTACGGGTCGAGTTCGACGACCCAGCCGAACCGGTTGGCCTCGTTGGGCTCCTGGGCGAGGTCGAAGCGGCGGTCGAACCGCTCCCACTTGCGCTCGGAGGCCTCGCCGGTGACGCCGTACCGCTTGAGGCGGGCGGCGGTCTTCGGGTCGGTCACCTTCGCGGCGTTGGCGAAGTACTGGTTGAAGTTCTCCTCGCCGTGCAGGGTCGTGCCCCACGGGGTGGTGCCGCCCGAGCAGTTGTTGAGGGTGCCGAGGACGGTGGTGCCGCGCGGGTCGGCCTTGGTGCGGACGAGGTCGCTGCCCGCGACGGGCCCGGAGAGCCGGAACCGGCTGGTGGCGGTGAGCCGCCGGTTGAGGTGGTGCCGCGACACGGCCCGCAGCTTCCCGCTCCGCCGCTCCCCCTCCACGACGACCACGGACAGACCATGGGCGGCCCACGCGATCTCGACCTGCTCGCGGGTCGGGTTCTCGGGGTCGTACCCCTTGAACATCAGGATCTCGTCCGTGTACTCGTGGTTGGCGACGAGGACCTGCCGGCCGTGCTCGCGCCGGAGCGGCAGCAGGCTGAGGAAGTCGTTGTTGTACCCGAACTGCCCGGCCTGGGCCGCCGCGGTCTGCTTCTCCGCGTCGAAGGCGGGCGCACCGCGGAGGATGGGCTCGCCCCAGCGTATGACGACGTTCTGCTCGTACCCGTCGGGGACGGTGACGGTGTCGGCGGTGTTGGGGGCGACGGGATTGAAGCGGAGACCGCGCGCACCCTTGTGCTTACGGTCCCTGCCGTGCCCCGCGGCCGTTGCCGCGGGCGCGGCGGCAGCGGCCTCGCCCGCTCCCGGCCCGGCGAGGACGGCGCCGCCCGCGGCGGTGGCGACCGTCACGACGGCGGCGGCGCGCATCATGGAACGGCGGCTGAGCGCACCGGCGATGACGTCGCCGACGTACGCGTTGTCGCTGGCGTTGGGCACCTCGCCGAAGCAGGCGTCGCCGCAACGGAAGCGGCAGGTCAGGGCGGAACGGCCGCCGCTCCCCTGATGCGAGGTGATGATCGGCAGCAGCTTGGGCACGAGTCCTCCGTCGTTGTGGCTTGTTTCCGCCGTGAGGCTAGGCGCAGGGTTCGGCACGGCGGCGGCCTACGGGTGAACGGAGGGTGAATCCGGGGCGCATGGGAGGGAGTTGCGGCGCCGGGTCCATGGAGGTGCTCCGCATGGCGGTTCGCGTGGGTGGCTCGCGCGGGTGACGGATGGTGACCCTGCCCAAGATCGCGTACTGCGGCGGCTAACCTTACGTGTCCGCCCTGGCCAGGGATTTTCGGGAATCAACTCACGCGAAGGGTTGCGCACATGGGCATTCTGAACCGCCTGCGGAACGCGTTCGGACGGTCACGCAAGGAGAGCGTTCCGGAGGCACGGGAGCCTGAGCGTGCGACTGCGCCGGAGCAGATCTCGCCCTCCGCGCCGGAGCCGGACGCGGCTCCCCCGGTCACGGTGACGGTCCCGTCCCCCTCCCCGGAACCGAACCCGGCCCCCAAGGCCACGCTCCCGTCCCCCAGCAAGGAGCCCACCCCAACGGTGGACGACTTGGTAGCGGCGGCTTTCGACAACGTAACGGTCCCGCCCCCGTCGCCGTCCCCGCCCCAGGAGCGCACGCCGCTCGGCGAGGAGGCGGAGAAGTCCCCGGAGCCGGAGCCCGAGGCGGCTCCCGCTGAGGCACGTGAGGCACGCCCCGAGCCCACCGCTGCGGCGGCCCCGAAGACCGAGGCGTCCGAGCCCGCATCCACCCCGGCTGAAACTGCCCCCAAGCCGAAGACTGAGGCACCCCCCACCGAACCGGCCACGGAGCCCACCGCTACCACGGAGCCGAAGGCCGAGGTCGAGCCGAAGGCTGACGCCGAGCCGAAGGCCAAGGTCGAGCCGAAGGCTGACGCCGCCGAGCCCGCAATCGCCCCGGAGCCCGCTCCCGAGCCGGAGCCCGCTCCCGAGCCGGAACCAAAGACTGAGATCACGGAGACCGCATCCGCGACCACTGAGGCTGAGACCGAGCCGCAGGCTCAGGTCGCCGAGGCCGGAGCTGTCACCGCCGAGACTGATACCCGGCCGAAGGCTGACGCCACCGATGCCGCCCCCGAGCCGAAGGCTGACCCCGCAGGAACCGAAGCCGCCACCGCCGAGCCCGCCCCCGAGCCGAAGGCTGACCCCGCAGAGACCGAAGCCGCCACTGCTGTGGGCAATCGTCCCGCTGGGCGGGACGGGTGGGCACAGCCCCCGGTGCAGGGTGCCGAAGAAGCAGGCGCCCCCGAGGACAACCCGGAGCCGCAGGCTGAGGCCATCCCCGAGGACAAGCCCGAGCCGCAGGCTGAGGCCAGCGCCAACGTCACGCCCGAGCCGCAGGCTGAGGCCAGCGCCAACGTCACGCCCGAGCCGCAGGCTGAGGCCAGCCCGCAGGACGACGGCAACCCCACCCCGGTCAACGGAAAGCCCGCGGTCCCCGCAGCGAAGGTGCGGTCCGCAGCCCCCGCCCTCGCCACCGCGTACCGCGCCGCCGGCTCCGCCCTGAAAACGCACGACCTCACAGGAACCCGAGCCCAGGTCTACCTGGTCCTCGACCGCTCCGGCTCCATGCGCCCGTACTACAAGGACGGCTCCGCCCAGAGCCTCGGCGAGCAGGTCCTCGCGCTGGCCGCGCACACGGACCCCGACGCCACCGTCCACGTCGTCTTCTTCTCCACGGAGATCGACGGCACCGGCACGCTCACGCTCCCCGAGCACGAGGGCCGTATCGACGAGCTGCACGCCGCAGCGGGCCGCATGGGCCGCACGAGCTACCACCGCGCGATCGAAGAGGTCGTGGCCCACTACGAGAAGTCGGACCACAAGGGCGAGCCGGCCCTGGTGATCTTCCAGACGGACGGGCCCCCGGACACGAAGGGTGTGGCGACGCAGGCCCTGGCGGACGCCGCCGCGCACCCCCTCTTCTTCCAGTTCATCGCGTTCGGCGAGCACGACGCGAAGGGCTTCGACTACCTCCGCAAGCTCAAGGCGGACAACGCGGCGTTCTTCCACGCGGGCCCCACCCCCAAGGAGCTCACGGACAAGGAGCTGTACGAGGGCCTCCTGGCGGCGTACCCCGAGTGGCTGGCCCGCACCGAAGCCTGACACCGACGCCTGACACGACGCCTGACATCGACCGTCACCCACCCCCCGCACCGAAGGCGGGCCACGGAGCGCCCCTCGCCCCGCGGCCCGCCTCGCTGCACCTGCCCGCCTGCCTGCCTACCTACTTGCCTGCCTACCCACCCGCCCAACCCGCCCACCACCTGAGACCGCGCGAAACCGATGTGAGTCGATCTTCGTCAGGCCGTTAGGATTTCGACCATGGCGGCCACTGGATCCGAGAAGCAGGGAGCGGGCGAGAACGCGAAGGCGTTCTACGTCTCGACCCCCATCTACTACGTAAACGACGCTCCTCACCTGGGCCACGCCTACACGACCGTTGCAGGGGACGTGCTCACGCGCTGGCACCGTCAGCGCGGCGAGAAGGTGTGGTACCTCACCGGCACGGACGAGCACGGTCAGAAGATCATGCGCACGGCCGAGGCGAACGACGTCACCCCCCAGGAGTGGTGCGACAAGCTCGTCACCGAGGCCTGGAAGCCCCTCTGGGAGCACCTGAACATCGCGAACGACGATTTCATCCGCACCACGGAGAAGCGTCACACCGACCGCGTGCAGGAGTTCGTCCAGGATCTCTTCGACAAGGGCGAGATCTACAAGGGGGGCTACGAAGGCCCGTACTGCGTGGGCTGCGAGGAGTACAAGCTCCCCGGTGACCTCATCGACGGCGAGGGCGACTTCGAGGGGCAGAAGCTCTGCCCCATCCACAAGAAGCCGGTGGAGCTCCTCAAGGAGGAGAACTACTTCTTCAAGCTGAGCGAGTACGGCGACAAGCTCCTCGCCCTCTACGAAGCCAACCCCGACTTCATCCAGCCCGAGTCGGCGCGCAACGAGGTAGTGAACTTCGTCCGCCAAGGCCTCCAGGACCTCTCCATCTCCCGCTCGACGTTCGACTGGGGCGTCAAGGTCCCGTGGGACGACAAGCACGTCATCTACGTCTGGATCGACGCGCTCCTGAACTACGCGACGGCCGTGGGCTACGGCGCGAACGAGGAGAAGTTCACCTCGACCTTCCCCGCGAACGTGCACCTCGTCGGCAAGGACATCCTCCGCTTCCACGCGGTGATCTGGCCCGCGATGCTCCTGGCGCAAGGCCTCCCGGTCCCCGGCAAGGTCGCGGCGAACGGCTGGCTGATGGTCGGCGGCGAGAAGATGTCGAAGTCGAACCTGACGGGCATCAAGCCGCAGGACCTCACGTCCCACTTCGGCGTGGACGCGTACCGCTGGTACTTCCTGCGCGCGATCGCGTTCGGTAGCGACGGCTCGTTCTCGTGGGAGGACTTCACGGCCCGCTACACGTCCGAGCTGGCGAACGACTACGGCAACCTCGCGTCCCGTGTCGCGGCGATGGTCGGCAAGTACTTCGGCGGCGAGCTGCCCGAGGCGACGGCGTCCGGTGACGCCGAGCAGGCGGTTCAGGACGGCCTGACGAAGGCGGTCGCCGAGGCGGACCGGAAGATCGGCGAGGAGCTGGACTTCCAGGGCGGCATCCTGGCGATCTTCGACTTCGTGAAGCAGGTCAACGGCTACATCACGGAGCAGGAGCCGTGGAAGGTGGCCAAGGACGACAGCCCGGAGGGCAAGGCCCGCCTGGCGACGATCCTCTACACGGCCGCCGAGTCGCTCCGCGCGGTGGCGGTGCTCCTCAACCCGATCATGCCGGACACCTCCCAGAAGCTCTGGGACTCCCTCGGCGCGGAACCCCTCCTGGGCGCACTCGCCGACCAGGACGTCAGCGCCGCCGCCACGTGGGGCACGCTCCCCGCGGGCGCGACGGTCACGAAGGGCGCGGTGCTGTTCCCGCGCCTGGAGGAAAAGCCGGCCACGTAGCGGTACGTGACGTCTCGCGGAAAAGTCCCGCCACGGCCCCACTGGACACGGGGAAGATGGCGGGACTTTCTGCTGTACGGGATCAGGCGCCGTCGCCCTTGAACAGCTCGGCCGCGTCGGCAGCGTGGACCGCCCGTTCCGACCAGGCCTTGAGCTGCTCCAGGTCGGGGCACGCGGTGACCCGTGCACGGACGGCGGGAGGCACGTCGATGCCCCGCCAGGAGAGAATGTTCAGGATCGTCTCGGCACGTTCCTCGGCCCGGCCCTCCTCCCGGCCCTCCTCCCGGCCCTCTTCCCGGCCCTCTTCTCGACCTTCAGCTCGGCCTTCCTCCCGGCCTTCGGCCCGGCCGTCCTCCCGCTCCTTCACCGCGAACGGGTGGTCGAAGAAGTACTTGGTCGCCGTCATCAGTTCCTCCCAGATCTCCTTCGCCCGGGGGTCCACCAGACCGGACCGGGTGAGCTGTGCGAACATTCCCGCCGCTTCGCGGTCGATCGTCTTCAGAGCCGCGGCCAGTGCCTCCAGTATGGCGGCGGAACCCGCTCCTCTTCCATGTGTAATCGCCGAGAACACCGCAAGGGGGACATCCCTCTCGGCCTCCTGCCGGTCCGTGATCACCGGCACGTTGTCCGGCCCCAGGACCAATGGACGAACGGTGAGCGAGGACCAGCCCGGCAGTCCGAACTGGATGGGCTTGGCAGCCCATCGAGCCGTCGCCGCGCTCTGCGTCACGACGATCAGAACCGGCTCGCAGTGGTACTTCTCGTAGAGGTACGAGAGGTAGTACGGCCAGCTGCCGCGCTTGGACTCGTCCTTCTTGCCCTGCGACTCGATGACGAACAGATAGTTGCCGTCGTCGGTGTCAACCCGTAACAGAGTGTCGCAGCGGCGCTCGACCGGTTCGATCTCCGTGAGGTCCACGTCGAGGGTCATGATGTCCACGGGTTCCGGAAATGGAACGTGGAGCAGGCGCTGGAGGGATCGGACCAGCAGAGCCGTGTCCTTCTGGAAGATCCGGTGCATCGCTTCGTGTGACGAGCTGACCATCGGTTCTCCTTTCTGTTCGGCATGATCAACGAGCTACCCCGCACTTAGTTCGCACCAGACGTGCTTGCCGGGTTCCGCGGCCTCCGGGTACCAGCCCCAGCCGTCCGCGCAGGCCCGCACAAGGTCGAGGCCCCGGCCCCGCTCGGCGTCCGCGGCTGCGGCGCGTGGCGGCGGAGCCGGTGGCGTCGGGTCGGCGTCCCACGCGCCGATCCGCAGCACCCCGTCGGCGCAGCGGACGCGGAGGGCGGCGGGGCCTTTGGTGTGCCGTACGGCGTTGGACACGAGCTCCGTGGCCAGAAGCTCCGCCATGTCGACGAGTTGCGGCAGGCAGTGCAGCGTCAGCATCAGCCGCAGAGCCCGTCGGCAGAGCGTGACGGCGCGGAGGTCGTGGGGGATGTACAGGGTGTACTCCCAGGGTTCGCTTTCGCTTCCGGGCATGCGAGAACTCCTGTGTTCGGGGCGGGGGAGTTACCGGACGCGGCGGATTGTGGGCGGTGGCAGTGTCACTCCGTCATGGCATGACGGGGCGGTGCGCTTTCGGAGTCCCGGTTCTCGCAGCGTGTGCGACGCGTCACTGACGGTAGGGTAGAAATTAATACCCCTGCAAGCCGGTCGCGTAATCTGACACCCGAATGGGGTGGCCCAACCACACCCGACGCCACGGCCGTTGAGGAGACCGCGCCGGATGACGATGCGGAACGATCCCACCGCTCGCCAGGTACGCCTGGGCACGGAACTGCGCCGTCTGCGCGAAGCCGCAGGCATGTCGGCCAAGGAACTCGCGGGACTACTCGGCTCCAGTTCCGCACACATGAGCCAGATCGAGGCGGGCAGCTCCGGCATCAGCGAGGACCGGCTGCGAAGGCTGGCTGCGCATTGCGCCTGCCGGGACGAGGAACTGATCAACGCGCTGGCGTCGATGGCGACGGAACGCTCGCGCGGGTGGTGGGAGGAGTATCGGGGGTCGTTGCCCACGGCGTTCCTGGACATCTCCGAACTCGAACACCACGCCACGTTCCGGCGTGATGTCGAGTTCCTCCAGATCCCGGGGCTCCTTCAGACGGAGGACTACGCCCGCGCGCTCTTCTCGTTCCGGGTCCCTGAACTCCCCCAAAGCGAACTCGAACCACGCGTGAGCCACCGCATGAGGCGTCGCACGATCATCGAGGGGTCACACCCTCTCCCGTACGACACCGTGATCCACGAGTCGGCGCTCCGGTTCCGGGTCGGGAACCGTTCAGCCGCACGGGCTCAGCTCACGCACGTGCTCGAACTGTCTGACAGCACGAGTGTGACCGTTCGGGTCATCCCGTTCGATCTGGACGGGTTCGCCGGGTCGAGCAGTGCGATGGTGTACGCAGGCGGCCCCGTTCCCCGGCTGGACACCGTCGTACGGGACGCTCCCCACGGCACCGGCTTCCTCGACTCCCAAGCCCAACTCGACCGCTTCCGAACACTTTTCCGTAGGGTGGAGGAGCTGGCGCTCGCCCCCGAGCGGTCACGGGATTTCATCCACAAGTTGGCGAAGGAACTGTGAGGCCCGCCATGACCACCTCCGTGCATTGGCAGAAGTCCACCTTCTCGGGAGGCGGCGACGGCAACGCTTGCGTCGAACTGGCGAGCGCCAACAACCGTATCCTCCTCCGCGAAAGCGACGCCCCCGCCGAGGAGCTGCGCACAAGCCCGGCCGCCTTGGCTCAACTCCTGCGAGCCATCAAAGAGGGCGAACGATGAGCGCCCCCGACTGGCAGAAGTCGTCCTTGAGGGGAACGTTTCCTCCGTACTCGAAAGGGTGATCCCACCCTGCCGACCGGGACACCCGCGCCTTGATCCACCTAGGTTCCGCGTATGGTCACATCACAACACGAGGCCTCGCACCGGATCTTCCAGGAGCAACCGGAGCTACTGAGACCGGTATTCCGCATCCTGGGCGTACCACTTCCCGAGAGACCGTCCGTCGAGGTGATCACACCGGACGTCACCGAGACCCGTCTCCTTGAACGCCGGATCGACACCCTGCTCCGTATCAATGAGCCAGATGGTGACGGTTTCCTCCTGGCCATCGAGGACCAGCGGCGCCGGGATCCGGACAAGGCCGCGAGCTGGGGGTACTACCTGTCCTACCTGCACTCGAAGTACAGCATCCCGGCGCTGCTGCTCGTCGTGTGCCAGGACAAGACCACATCCGACTGGGCCAAGGGTCCCTTCCGGATGGGCCTGAGCGACTGGACCGCCCTCAGCGTGCAGCCCATGGTCGTCGGCCCCGACAACGTGCCGATGATCACCGACCCCGACGAGGCCGCGCAGGACTTGGCCTTTGCCGCCTTCTCCGCCGTGACGCACGGGCGCAGTCCCGGCGGCAAGGCCGTACTGGAGACACTGGTCACTGCCCTGGGGTCGACCGGGGACAGGGAGACGTTCGACCGCTACTGGCAACTGGTTGACGCAGGTCTGGGAGAAATCCCGGCCAGGACTGCTTGGAGGGACTTGATCAAGATGGCTGCGGACATCTACTACCCCGGACAGGGAACCCTCGCCGAGGAGAAGTACCTCGAAGGCGAGGCCAAGGGAAAGGCTGAGGGAAAGGCCGAGGCCCTTCTGATCTTCCTGGAGCAGCGCCAGGTCCCGATCCCGAATAACGCCCGCTTCCGGATCAGCGCCTGCACCGACCTGCACACCCTCGACCACTGGCTCACCCGCTCCCTCACGGCCGCCCACGCCGACGATCTCTTCGCCGACGCGCCGGAGCACGGCGAGGCGTGACGCTTACGGCGACGCAACGCGAATGTGAGGGGCCCGGAACCGTGACGGCGGTTCCGGGCCCCTCATGCGTGCGTCAGCTCAGACGATGAACTTCTCGCAGGCGGTGGGAATCCAGCCCTTGGTCCCCTGGTAGTTGATGTACGACCACCGGTTGTCGTTGTGCCAGCCGCACATCGAGTAGGTCTGCCCGTACTTCACCTCGCACGCGGCCCACTTGGCCTTGGCGCCCTTCGGGTACAGGACCACGGCCGTCGAGTTGAGCTTCCGCGTCTTGCGGATCTTGACGCTCTCCTTCGCCTTGATCGGGTTCCCCTTGCCGCACGCCTTGCTCGCCACGCTCGTGGGAGCGGCATCCGACGTGACCGCACTGGCCGTCGCCGTTCCGGCCGCAAACGCGGCCCCCGTCATCGCCACGACACCCAGCAGAGAAGTCAACTTCCGCACTGCATAACCCCGTTCACTAACTGCGGGGCTTCTGCACACCCCGCGGTACGCCGCACAGCCTAGGTCATCATGATCGCGTACGCGAACGGAAAGGGACACGTAAAGAAACACGGGAGGAGACGTGGAAGGAGACGCGGCCCCGACCCCCCAAAGTCTCCCGCCGGGCCCGCCGTTGAGCGTTCCCGTCGGAGTGGAAGACCAAGGGAGCGGCAGCACCGCCAATGTGGAGAGCTCCGCCTCGGGCGGACAGCACATCGAGACCGTCACCACCGGCTCCCCCACCCCGTGGGAGCTCACCGCTGGGCCCAGTCCTCCCCCTCTCCGGCCACCACGGCCAGGGCGTGCCTGGCCCTCGCCCTGGCCCTCCCGCCCGCTGAAGCGAAGAAGGCCGCCGCCCTGGCCACCCACCACAGCCACTGGATCACGGCCCTCCCGGCCCTCCTCAACGCCGACCCCACCACCCTCGACGTCCTCACGGCACCCGACGTCCGGCCCCGCCCGACCGCGTGGCGAACGGCCGAGCCAACGGCTCAGGGCCTGTGTCGGAAGTCCCGTCGTCCGCCCGGAGGGCGGGCCCCGCGGCGTCCGGTATGTGCGATCGCAAGGCGGAGGGTCGCCCCGATACTGGTTGTATCGGGGTGTCCCGACAACGCCGCGAGGGCGCGTGCCGGGCGTCGCGGGGCAGGCGGGACTTCCGACACAGGCCCTAGCGCCCGTACGACTCCACAAGCCGCCTCAACTGCCGCCCCGCCGCCCGCAAGGGCTCCTCGCTCCGGCTGACCTGGGACGTCACTTCGGCGCCCTCCAGCGCGCTGATCACCGTCGTGGACACCTCGCGGGCGTCGTCCGCGGCGAACCCGGCGTCGAGGAGCCGCTCCTCCACGATCCGCTCCCAGCCGCGCAGCGCGTACGCGCACACCTGCTGGATCTCCGACTCCGTCCCCAGCGTCTCCAAGGCAGCCGCCGTCACCGGGCAGCCGTCGGTCCACCCCGACTCCCGCAGCAGGACGGCGAGTTGGACCGCGCAGCCCTCCACCGCCACCCCCGGGTCCGCCTCCCGCGACAGCGCGTCCCTCAGCACCGCCGCGAACTCCTCCTCGCTGTGCTTGATCGCGGCGACCGCCACCGCCTCCTTCCCGCCGGGGAAGAAGTGGTAGACGGAGCCGAGCGTGGCCTCCGCCTCCCTGGCGATCTGTTTGATGCCCGTTCCCACGTAGCCCTGCCGCTGGATGAGGCGTGCGGCGACGACGACGATCCGGTCGCGGGTGCCGAGGGCTGAGCTGTTCTGGACCATGCCCCCCAGCCTACCCGTCATTAAGTAGAGCGTTCGTTCTAGAGACGTGCTACGTTCCTCCCGTCCCGCTGGATAGAGCGATCGTTCTAGCAGCACCGTTCGACCGGTCCCCGGAGTTCCGCATGCCTTCCGCCACGCAGCCCACGCAGCCCGGCCCGTCCACCCCGTCCGTCACCGTCATAGGCCTCGGCCCCATGGGCCAGGCCATGGCCGCCGCCTATCTCGACCGCGGCTACGACGTCACCCTCTGGAACCGCACCCCCTCCCGCGCCGACGCCCTCGTCGAGCGCGGCGCGCACCTCGCCGGCAGCGTCGAGAAGGCCCTGCTCGCCAATGAGCTGGTCGTTCTCAGCCTCACCGACTTCGACGCGATGTACGCGATCCTGGAGCCCGCCAAGTCCGCCGTCGCGGGCCGCACTCTCGTGAACCTCAGCTCGGACACGCCGGAGAAAGCGCGGGCGGGGGCCCGTTGGGTGACCGGGCTCGGCGGGACGCATCTCACCGGCGGCGTCCTCTGCCCGCCGCCGCTCATCGGCACCCCGGACACCTCGACGTTCTACAGCGGCCCGCGCGAGGCGTACGACACCCATCGCGCCGCCCTCGAAGTCATCACCGGAACAACCGACTACCGGGGTGAGGACCAGGGGCTGGCCGCGCTCATGTACCAGCTGAACATGGCGGTCTTCTGGCCCGCGATGATCGCCTTCTGGCAGGCCGCCGCCATCGCGGGCGCGCACGGCCTGACCGCCCAGGAGATCGCGCCGTACGTCACGGAGAACTTCGCCGGCATGGGCCACTTCGTCGACTTCTACGCGTCCCGCATCGACGCGGGCAATCACGCGGGCGACGTCGACCGCACCGCGATGGGCCTGGCCAGCATGGAGCACGTCGTCCACACCGCGTCCGACGCTGGGGTGGACACGGCGTTCCCGCGGGCGGTGCACGACGTCTTCCGGAGAGTGGTGGAGGCGGGCCACGGCGCGGACAGCTTCTCGCGCGCCGTGGAGCTCATGCGCAACCCCGCCGCCTGAGAAGCACGTCGATCGGGTCACGCCACCTTCGGCGCCACCCGCATCCCGATGCAGCAGCTCTCCGTGCCGTCGCTCAGCGTCGAGAACACCACGGGCATGTAGCCCTCGCTGAAGGACGGCCCCGCGCCTGTACCGGCGAAGGCGGACTCCGTCACGGCGTACAGGTCCACCTCCAGCGGCGGCGAGAAGTCCTTCATGCCGTCCACGAACTCGTAGACCAGGTGGGGCGCGCCGTCGCGCTCGGTGACGGTGATGACGACACCCGCCCGCTTGTACGTACCGAAGTACCGGGAGAAGTCCACCTCCGGCGCCTGCGCGGGCGGTTCGAACGCGTCCGGCATCCGCACGCCCGCCAGCTCGCCGAGCAACTCGCGGAAGAGCGCGGCGTACAGCTCCCGCGCGCCGCCGCCGTTGGTGAGGAGCGCCACGACGACGCCCGCCCGGGGGACCACGCGCAGGTAGCCGTACTGGCCGATGGAGGCGCCGTCGTGGCCGTAGCCCGCGATGCCGTCCCAGTCGTAGAGGGTCCAGCCGAGGCCCCAACCGTCGGCGCTGACCGTCCACTTGTCCGGCACGTCGGCGACGCGGCGCTGCATCTCCTCGACGGTCGCGGCCGTGAGCAGCGGCGTGCCGTCGGGGGCCGTGCCGCCGTCGAGGTGCAGGCGGGCCAGGCGGGCGACGTCACCGGCGGAGACCAGGACCCTGCCGTACGGGCCCGCCGAGCGCGGCATCAGGTCCCAGGCGGGGGCCGGGTCCGGGTAGCGGCCCGGCTCCCCGAGGTGGCTCATCGCGACGCGGTACGACAGCGCCTCCTCGGGCAGCGTCATGGAACGCTCCAGGCCGAGGGGGGTGAAGAGGCGGTCCTTGAGGGCCTGGTCCCAGGTCTGGCCCGTCAGCACCTCGATGATCCGGCCGAGGACGTTGTAGCCGAGGCTGCTGTAGGAGACGGCGGTGCCGGGACGGCAGTCCATCGCTACTCCCTTGGCAGCCTCGACGTACCGGGCGAGGCAGTCGTCGCCGCGGCCCGCGTCGTAGGTGAAGTCGCACGTCAACCCGCTCGTGTGGGAGAGGAGTTGGCGCGTGGTGATGGAGTGGGTCGCTTCGGGGTCGGCGGCTTCGAACTCGGGGAGCACCTCCTTCACGGGTGCGTCCAGATCCAGTTCACCGGCTTCGGCCAGACGCATGATCAGCGTCGCCGTGTAGACCTTGGCGATCGAACCGGACTGGAACACCGAGTCCGTGGTCACCTCCACTCCGGTCCCGCGGTGCAGCACGCCGCTCGCCAGTTCGTGGATCTCGCCGTCGACGAGGACGGCGAGCGCGGCGCCCGGCACGTGATGGGCGGCGCGCAGCTCGTCGAACCTGGCCTGCCAGCGGGCGAGTTCGAACCGGTTCTTCGACATGGCGTCCTCCACGTGGTGTCGCGTTGAGCGTTGCGTACAGCGTTCCTTCGTTGCGAACACTGTACGCATGAGCGTCGGCTGTACGCAATGCGCGTACGCCGTGCGCTACCGTGGGAGCCGACAGCAGCCCTCACCCCAGGAGCCCCCATGTCCGCCGAGCAGAAGCCCGAGATCGCCTCCGTCTGGACCCGTCCGCGCCGGCAGCGCGAGCAGCTGAGCCGGGAGCAGATCGTGGCGGAGGCGGTGCGGCTCCTCGACGCCGACGGGCTCGAAGCGCTCAGCATGCGCAAGCTCGGCACCCGGCTCGACGCGGGCGCGACCTCGCTCTACCGGCACGTGGCCAACAAGGACGAGCTGATCGAGCTGGTGGTCGACGAGGTCTACGGAGAGCTCTCGGTGCCCGCCGCGACCGGCCCCGCCGAGTGGCGGGACGCGGCCTCGGGCAGCGCCCGCAGCCTGCGAACGATGATTCTGAGCCACCCTTGGGTCGCCTCGGTGCTCGGCCAGGTCGGCCTCGTCCACCTCGGCCCGAACGTGACGAAGATGTCGGAGCGGATGGCCGCGGTCTACCGGACGGCGGGATTCCCCGAGGCCGAAACCGAACTGGCCCTCAGCACCGTCATCTCCTACGTGATCGGCATGGCGACCAGCGAGGCCGCGTACCTTTCACTGATCGCCCGAAGCGGCGTGACGGAACGGGAGTTCGCGGAGAGGCTGGGGGGCGACGGAGGGTCGGACTCGCGTACGGACGACCCTGAGCAGGTGCGCGAGGAGACTTTCGACTACGGGCTTCAGCGCGTGCTCGACGGGCTCCAGGCGCGGCTGGCCTCGACTGCCCCTTGAACCACGCTCGGTTCGACTGCCCACTCGAAACGGGAGATACGCATCACGGTGAGCTAAGTCATGCGCAGGGGAGGCTTGAATTGACGCCGCCTTCACACCTGTGTACGTAAGCTTCACGACATGGCCACGACTCCCTCCCCCGACCGGCGACGCACCGCCGACGAGGTCAATGAGGAAATCCGTGCGCTGTGGTTGCGCGCGGGCGGACGCCTCCGACCGGACGAACGCCTCGTATACGAACGGCTCGTGACGGAATGGGCCGAGGCGGAAGCGAACTCTTCCCCGACCCCGGCGGTTTGACCTGACGGCCCCACAGCCGAAAACGAATACAAAAGGCCCCGGAACCAACGGTTCCGGGGCCTTCAATGCGACGTCACCCCGTCGCAGGGAAGACCGCTACTGCGCCGCGGGCTTCCGCAGGGAGATGTTCAGCTCCCGCAGACGCGACTCGTCCAGCTCGGTCGGCGCCCCCATCATCAGGTCCTGCGCGTTGCCGTTCAGCGGGAACGAGATCGTCTCGCGGATGTTCGGCTCGTCGGCGAGGAGCATCACGATGCGGTCGACGCCGGGCGCGATGCCACCGTGCGGCGGCGCACCGAGGCGGAACGCGCGCAGCATGCCCGCGAACTCGTGCTCGACGGTCTCCGCGTCATAGCCCGCGATCTCGAACGCCTTCAGCATGACCTCGGGCTCGTGGTTCCGGATCGCGCCGGAGGAGAGCTCGATGCCGTTGCAGACGATGTCGTACTGCCAGGCGAGGATGTCGAGCGGGTCCTTCTCCTCCAGGTCCTTCATGCCGCCCTGCGGCATCGAGAAGGGGTTGTGGGAGAAGTCGACCTTGCCGGTGTCCTCGTCCTTCTCGTACATCGGGAAGTCGACGATCCAGCAGAAGCGGAACACGCCCTCCTCGAAGTGGCCCGCACGCTTCGCGGCCTCGACGCGGACCGCGCTCATGATCTTCGAGACCTCGTCGAACTCGCCCGCGCCGAAGAAGACGGCGTGCCCCGGGGCCAGCGAGAGGCGCTTGGTCAGCTCCTCGACGTTCGCCTCCGTGAGGAACTTGGCGATCGGGCCCGTCAGCGAACCGTCCTCGGCGACCCGCACCCAGGCCAGGCCCTTCGCGCCCTGCTCGACCGCGTAGTCACCCAGGCCGTCGAAGAACTTGCGGGACTGCGACGCCGTGTCCGGCACCGGCAGCGCGCGCACGTGCTTGCCCGCGAACGCCTTGAACTCGGAGCCCTCGAAGATGTCCGTGATGTCGGTCAGTTCGAGCTTGGCGCGCAGGTCCGGCTTGTCGTTGCCGTACTTCAGCATCGACTCGCGGAACGGGATGCGCGGGAAGGGAGACGTCACCTCACGGCCGCCGCCGAACTCCGTGAAGAGCTCCGTCATCAGCTTCTCGATGGGCTGGAAGACGTCTTCCTGCTCCACGAAGCTCATCTCGACGTCGAGCTGGTAGAACTCGCCGGGCGAGCGGTCCGCGCGGGCGTCCTCGTCGCGGAAGCACGGCGCGATCTGGAAGTAGCGGTCGAAGCCCGAGATCATCAGCAGCTGCTTGAACTGCTGCGGGGCCTGCGGGAGCGCGTAGAACTTGCCGGGGTTCAGGCGGGACGGGACGACGAAGTCACGGGCGCCCTCGGGGGAGGTCGCGGTGAGGATCGGCGTCGCCATCTCGTTGAAGCCGAGGGCGACCATCTTCGAGCGGATCGAGGCGATCACGGCGCTGCGCAGCATGATGTTGCGGTGCATGCGCTCGCGGCGCAGGTCCAGGAAGCGGTACTCCAGGCGGCGCTCCTCGTTCACGCCGTCCTCGGCGTTGATCGTGAAGGGGAGGGGGCCCGCGGCGCCGAGCACCTCGACCTCGCTCGCCTCGATCTCGACCTCGCCGGTGGGCAGCTCCGGGTTCACGTTGTCCGTGCCGCGCGAGACGACCTTGCCGTCGACGCGGACGACGGTCTCCTTGGACAGCTTGTCCAGGACCTCGGCGGCCTTGGTGCCGGGGCGGGCCACCAGCTGCGTGATGCCGTAGTGATCGCGGAGATCGATGAAGAGAATGCCGCCCAGGTCTCGGCGATTGTGCAGCCAGCCGCTCAGCCGGACGTCGGTGCCGACGTCAGAGGCGCGGAGCTCGCCGCAGGTGTGGGACCTGTACCGATGCATCGTCGTTCATCCAGTCTTCGCGAATAGGGGAGAGAGCAGACCCCCACAAGGCTACCGTCCGGCCGAAGATCGGTTTCCGGATATCCGCCGCGGCCATCCTCCGCAGGGCCGGGTGAGGGTCCCGGGACCGGCTTGGTTCGACGGGGCTCGGTGGCGCCCACCGTGTACATCTTCCTAAAGTGGGTCAATGCGCACCGACGATCCCCTCCTACCGGTGGGGGACGACTCCCTGCCTCCCGTACGGGACGTCCTGGCCGCCATCGCGACCGGGCTGTGGCGCTGGGACAACGCATCCGGGACCGTCACGCTCGACGCCGAGGCCGCCCGGCTCCTCGGCCTGCCCGCCCACGCCCAGACCCTCTCCGAGGCGGGCGTGCGCTCCCGTTTCCACCCGGTCGACTGGAACGAGATCTACGGAACCGTCCAGCTCGCCGTCGCCGAGGGCACCCTCGCCGAGGCCCGGCTGCGGATCATGGACGAGACGGGGCGGCGCGTCCTGCGGACCGTGCGCAGCCGTTCCAAGCCGGTGATGCACGGGGCGACCGAGGCGTACGAGCTGATCGGGACGTTGCAAGAGGTCACCGAGCCCGCCCCCGGGACCGCCGCCCGCACCCCCATCACCGGGGACTGGCGCCGCTCCCGCGAGGCGTTCCTGCTCGACGCGGGGCGTGCGCTCGCCGAGGCGCGCTCCACGGAGGAGGTCCTCAGGGTCGCCGGTGGGCTCTCCATGCCGGGGTTCTCGCCGGACGGCCTCGCGGTCTTCGGGGTCGAGGGCGAGCGGCTGACGATCATCGGGCACCACGGCCACGAGCCCGGCGACGACGGCCCCTTCTCCGCCATGCCGCTGGACACCGACTATCCGGCGGCGGAGGTGGTGCGCACCGGCCGTGCCGTCTACCTCTCCACCCCGGAGGACTACCGCAGGCGCTACCCCGCCGCCTGGCCGCTGGCCAGCCGCTTCGAACGGCAGTCGTGGGCGTTCCTGCCCCTGACGGTCGCGGGGCGCACGATGGGGGCGTGGATGGCGGCCTTCACGTATCCCGTCTCGTTCACGCCCGACGAGCGCTCCGTCCTGACGACGGTGGCGCGGATGCTGGCGCAGGCCCTGTCGCGGGCCGGGGTCGCGGAGTCCGAGCGGGAGCTGACGGAGGGGCTGCAGCGGTCGATGCTGCCGATGCTGGGGCCGCAGATCCCGGGGATGAGCGTGGCCGCCCGCTACGTGCCGACGGGCGGCGGGCTCCAGGTCGGCGGCGACTGGTACGACATGATTCCGCTGCCCAGCGGCCGCATCGCCTTCGTCATCGGCGACGTACAGGGGCACGACGTGCGGGCGGCGGGCCTCATGGGGCAGCTGCGGATCGCCCTGCGCGCCTACGCCTCCGAGGGCCACCGCCCCGACGCGGTCCTCTCCCGCGCCACCCGCTTCCTCTCCGGGATCACCGAGTCCATCACCTACGGGTCGAGCGGCACGGGCGCCGACGAGGCCATCGAGTACGACCCGCGCTTCGCGACCTGCCTGTACGTGGAGGCCGACCCGGCGACCGGCGTCCTGGAGATGGCCCGCGCGGGCCACCCCGAACCCGCGATACGCATGGGTGACGGAACGGTTCTGCTGCGCCCCACCGCGGGCGGCCTGCCGCTCGGCATCGACCCCGACGCCGACTACCCCACCACCCGGCTCGTCCTGGAGCCCGGCGAGACGATGCTGATCTGCACGGACGGCCTCATCGAGACCGGCGGCCACGACCTGGACACCGGCTGGTCGCGGATCAGGACGACCCTGGAGGAGTACGCGGGGGAAGGCGAGCCCGACGCTCTGGAGCAGCTCGCCGACGCGCTCGTGCAGGCCGTGCACGGCCCCTCCTCGCACCACACCACCGGCCCGTTCGCGGACCGCCGCGAGGACGACATAGCCGTGCTGCTGCTGAGCAGGACCGGCCACTCCGAGCGGCGCACCGACGCCCGCCGCACGGTCCTGACCGTCGCCCAGGCCGAGCCGGAGCGCATCGCGGGCGCCCGCAGCCACCTGCGGGACCTGCTGCACGACTGGGCGGACGACGACCAGGTCGACTCGGCGGTCCTGATGGTCTCCGAGATGCTCACGAACGTCCTCGTGCACACGGACGGCGACGCCCTGATGGTCGCCGAGGTCACCGGCGAGCCCGGGGCTCGCAGGCTGCGGGCCGAGGTCGCCGACGGCAGCGACGACCTGCCGCACAAGCGCCACCCGGGCGAGCTCGCCTCGTCGGGCCGCGGCCTGGTCCTGATGGAGCTGCTCGCCGGGGCGTGGGGCGTGGACCCGCGCGGCGAAGGCAAGAGCATCTGGTTCGAGCTCTACGAGGACGCGGGCGCTTCCGGCGGTTTCGCGGACGTGGACGACTTGGACATGGACGCGGACGCTGACCCTGACGTACCGGAGTAGCGCACGCGCAGTTCCGAGACGATGCCGAACGCCGCCGCCGTCAGGGGCACCGCGAGCAGCATCCCGAGGATCCCGGCCACAGAGGCGCCCGCGGTGATCGCCAGCATCACCACGGCCGGATGCATCTGCACGGTCCTGCTCTGGATCATCGGCTGGAGGATGTGCCCTTCGAGGACCTGCACGGCGAGGACCACGCCGAGCGCCCACAGCGCGATGGCGAACCCCCGGTCGGCGAGGGCGACCAGGATGGCGACCGCGCCGGACAGGAACGCGCCCAGGTAGGGGATGTACGCGCCGACGAACACGAGCGCGCCGAGACCCAGCGCGCCGGGGACGCCGAGGATCAGCAGGCCCACGGTGATGCACAGGGCGTCGATGAACGCGATGATCGTCGTCCCGCGCATGAACCCCTCGATGGCCTCGAAGGCGCGCCGCGCCATGGCCTCGATGGAGTCGGCGCTGTCACCGGGGGCGAGCTGGCGCAGGGTGCCCACGGCGCGTTCCGAGTCACGCAGGAAGAAGAAGACGAGGAGCAGCGCGAGGACGGCCATCGCCATCATCTCGCCGACGGTGCTGAGCCCGCTGATCACTCCGGACGCGGCGGTCCCGCCGAACTTCCCGAAGAATTCCTTGGCGTTGGACGCCATGTCGTCGAGCGAGGTCCCCGCCGCCCCGAAGTGCTTCGACAGGTCCCTCGCGGCCTGCTTGAGGGAGGCGAGGATCTGGTCGCCGCTGTCGATCAGCGCGTTGACGACGATGTAGCCGGCGCCGCCCACGACGGCGACGACGGCCGCGCAGGTGAGGCCGGCCGCGAGGGAGCGCTGCACCTTCATCTTGAGCAACCGCCGGTACAGCGGACCCAGGAGCGCGGTGCCGAGCAGCGCGAGGAGGACCGGGGTCACCGCGGTCTTGAAGGTGACGCAGAGCCAGATCCCCACGGCGGCCACGCCGGTGACGAGCAGGACGACGACGCACCAGGCGGCGATGCGGCGCACGGACTCGGGCAGGAGGGTACTCACCCCTCCTACCCGAGCACGTCACCCCGGGCCCCGCACGTTATGTACGGCTGCCTGCCGCGGAGCTACCTGCTGGCTGCCGCGGCCGTACGACTCACATGCCGTGCACGGCGGGAACCGTGCCGAGCAGGCCCTTCTGGAAGTCCTCGAAGGCCTGCTGCAGCTCCGCCTTGCTGTTCATCACGAACGGGCCGTAGTGCGCCATCGGCTCGCGGATCGGCTGCCCGCCGAGCAGCACGACCTCCAGGTCGGGGGCGTGCGCGTCCTGGCGTTCGTCCGCGCGGACGGTCAGCGAGGAGCCCGCGCCGAAGACCGCGGTCTGACCCATGTGGACGGGGCACCGCTCGGCGCCCACGCTGCCGCGTCCCGCGAGGACGTACGCGAGACCGTTGAAGTCCTCGCGCCAGGGCAGCGTCACCTCGGCACCGGGCCGCACGGTCGCGTGGATCATCGTGATCGGCGTGTGCGTGATGCCGGGGCCCTCGTGTCCGTCGAGCTCACCGGCGATGACGCGGAGCAGCGCGCCGCCGTCCGGGGTGGAGAGCAGCTGGACCTGGCCGCCGCGGATGTCCTGGTAGCGGGGGTTCATCATCTTGTCCTTCGCGGGCAGGTTCACCCACAGCTGGAGGCCGTGGAAGAGGCCGCCGGACATGACGAGGGACTCCGGCGGCGCCTCGATGTGGAGCAGGCCGCTGCCTGCCGTCATCCACTGGGTGTCGCCGTTCTGGATGGTGCCGCCGCCACCGTTGGAGTCCTGGTGGACGAAGGTCCCGTCGATCAGGTACGTGACCGTCTCGAAGCCCCGGTGGGGGTGCCAGGGGGTGCCCTTCGGCTCGCCCGCCTCGTACTCCACCTCGCCCATCTGGTCCATCATGATGAACGGGTCGAGGTGCTGGTAGTTGATCCCCGCGAAGGCCCGGCGCACCGGGAATCCCTCGCCCTCGAAGCCGCTCGGCGCCGTGGTCACGGCGAGCACGGGGCGCGGCGTCGCATCGGCCTGCGCCACCACTCGGGGCAGGGTCAGCGGGTTCTCGACAGTCACTGCAGGCATGGTCGGTACCTCCTGTGCGCTCACTTTAGTTGAACGTAGAACTTTCTGCCACCTGGAACGAACGGGGCCCGGCGGGAATTCCCGCCGGGCCCGCAGGAGCGGAACCTCAGGAGCGGAACCTCATGAGCGGACCTCAGGAGCGGACCGGCTCCAGCTGCAGGTAGTCGAGGTTCCAGTTCTGGAAGGCGCCCTCGTCCAGGGAGAGGCGCACGGTGTGCCGACCGCGGGTGAGCTGCCGCGGGTCACGGCTGTCCTGGAGGAAGAAGGCGTGGTGGGCGGTGGTGCCCGCGACCCGTACGGCCTTGCCCGGCCTGCCGCCGTCGTAGGCGATCCGACAGGTCCCGGCGGGCTCGTACGGGGACGACGCCCGGATCTTGAGCGCGTACCGCCCGGTCTTCGGTACGTCGACCGCGTACGTGAGCCACTCCGAACCGCGCATCCAGCAGACCACCACGGCCCCGTCGTGGTCGCACACGTCGACGTTCTCGCCGCGCCGCCCCGGCCCGTCCCCCCGGTTCCCCGCGTCGGTGTCGTGGTACGCCTTGCCCTCGCCACCGGGGGCGTACCCCTCCGCCTGGACGCGGACCGCGCCGGGCGGCACCCGGCCCGCGGCGCCCGTGGTCAGGTAGGACCTGAGGGCCTGCACGTTGTCGGTCTGCAGGATCGTCGCCCCGTAGTCGGCGATGAGTCTGCCCCAGCCGCGCGCGGGGTCGATCAGCGACGCCTCGTCGGTGAAGCGGGCGGCGGAGCCGTCCCGCATCGTGTTGAACCAGACGCGGCCGGTCGACCGCAGCCCACGGACGAAGGCGGGAGCGGCCACCTTGTCGCGGACGTCGTCGAAGACGACCTCGAACGCGGGCGGCCTGCTCTTCCCGAACTCCCCCACGGACCCGGCGTTGGCGTCCTCCACCAGGTGCATGTAGAGCGCGTCCTTGTGGCGGCCGAGGAACGCGCGCACCTCCGGCACCGGGGCGCGGGACTTGAAGAGGCCGTTGCGGACGGTGCCCGTCTCCTCCAGGACCCGCCAGACCGCCTCGCGGTCCTCCCAGGACTGGTCGAGGTTGACGAGCCCGAGCGTGCGGGCGGCCTTCATGGCGTCGGCGACGGTGGGGACGCGTTCACCGGTGAGCGGCGCCCGGCGGCCGCCCAGACCCGCGCGCAGCTTGAGGCCGCGCAGCTGGGCGAGGGTGAGGTCGGAGACGCGCCCTTTGCCGTTCGTGGTGCGGTCGACGGTCGCGTCGTGCATCAGGACGGGGACTTTGTCCTTGGTCATCCGGACGTCGACCTCGACGATCTCGGCGCCGTCCGCGAAGCCCGCCCGGAGCGCGGCGAGGCTGTTCTCGGGGGCCTTGCGCCACTGGCCGCGGTGCGCGGCGGTCAGCACGGCGGCCTTGGGCCCGTGGTCGAGGAAGAGGCGGCGGGCACGTTCGGCGCCGGTCTCGGCGGGGGCGGCGGTCTCCGCGGAGGCGGTGCCGAGCAGGGCCGCGCTCACCGCCGCGCTCACGGCGACGGTCACGAGGACGGCGGGACGGCGACGCAAGATCCTGGACGAAGGCATAGGTCAGAGCATCGGGTGCGGCCCCCGTCCACACCCGGATCAACGCGCGCGCGTCACCCGTACATGCGCCGCATCGCGAAGTCGACCATCTGCTCCACGGCCTTCGCGTCGAAGACCATGCGGTGCTCGCCCTCCATGTCGAGGACGAAGCCGTACCCCGTCGGGAGGAGGTCGATGACCTCCGCGCCGGTGATCACGAAGTACTTGGAGTCCTTGCCCGCGTACCGGCGCAGCTCCTTGAGGGAGGTGAACATCGGGATCACGGGCTGCTGGGTGTTGTGCAGCGCGAGGAAGCCGGGGTTGTCGCCGCGCGGGCAGTAGACCTTCGACGTGGCGAAGGCCTGCTGGAAGTCCTCGGCGGACATCGACCCCGTCGTGAAGGCGCGCACGGCGTCCGCGAGGGACGGCGGCGAGGGCTCGGGGTAGAGCGGGGGCTGCTGGCCGTAGCCACCGCCGGGCATGCCCTGCATCTGCTGCGGTGGCGGCTGCGCGCCCGGCGGGGCGTACTGCTGCTGGGCGCCGGGATTCTGGTCGTAGCCGTACATGCGCGTAAGCGTACTGAGTCACGGACGTCACAGATGGACGGTTAGGGGTTGCGTCTTATTACCGACGGGTAGCATCATCGTAGCTACTTGCTGGTATTCATCCCTTTCCTGCTTACGGAGCCTTCGCCATGGGCCACTACAAGTCGAATCTCCGCGACATCGAGTTCAACCTCTTCGAGGTGCTCGGCCGCGACAAGCTGTACGGCACCGGCCCGTTCGCGGAGATGGACGTCGACACCGCCAAGAGCATCCTCGACGAACTGCGCCGCCTTGCCGAGAACGAGCTGGCCGAGTCCTTCGAGGACGCGGACCGCAACCCGCCGGTCTTCGACCCGGCGACCAACACCGCCCCGGTGCCCGCGTCCTTCAAGAAGAGCTACCAGGCCTTCATGGACTCCGAGTACTGGCGCCTCGGCCTGCCCGAGGAGATCGGCGGCACGACCTCCCCGCGCTCCCTGATCTGGGGTTACGCGGAGCTGCTGCTCGGCGCGAACCCGGCGGTCTGGATGTACTCCTCCGGTCCCGCGTTCGCCGGCATCCTCTTCGAGGAGGGCAACGAGGCGCAGAAGAAGGTCGCCGAGATCGCCGTCGAGAAGCAGTGGGGCTCGACGATGGTCCTGACCGAGCCGGACGCCGGTTCGGACGTGGGCGCGGGCCGCACGAAGGCCGTGCAGCAGGACGACGGCTCCTGGCACATCGAGGGTGTGAAGCGGTTCATCACGTCCGGTGAGCACGACATGTCGGAGAACATCCTCCACTACGTCCTCGCCCGCCCCGAGGGCCACGGCCCCGGCACGAAGGGCCTCTCCCTCTTCCTCGTACCGAAGTACGACTTCGACTGGGAGACCGGCGAGCTGGGCGAGCGCAACGGCGTGTACGCGACGAACGTCGAGCACAAGATGGGCCTCAAGGCCTCCAACACGTGCGAGATGACGTTCGGCGACCAGCACCCCGCCAAGGGCTGGCTGATCGGCGACAAGCACGACGGCATCCGCCAGATGTTCCGCATCATCGAGTTCGCCCGCATGATGGTCGGCACGAAGGCGATCGCGACGCTGTCGACGGGTTACCTGAACGCGCTGGAGTACGCCAAGGAGCGCGTCCAGGGCCCCGACCTGGCCCAGTTCATGGACAAGGCCGCGCCGAAGGTGACGATCACTCACCACCCGGACGTGCGCCGCTCCCTGATGACGCAGAAGGCGTACGCGGAGGGCATGCGCGCCCTGGTGCTGCACACCGCGGCCGTCCAGGACGACATCCAGGTCAAGGAGGCGGCGGGCGAGGACGCGTCGCAGCTGCACGCCCTCAACGACCTGCTCCTGCCGATCGTGAAGGGCTACGGCTCGGAGAAGTCGTACGAACAGCTGGCGCAGTCGCTCCAGACGTTCGGCGGCTCGGGGTACCTCCAGGAGTACCCGATCGAGCAGTACATCCGTGACGCCAAGATCGACACCCTCTACGAGGGCACGACGGCCATCCAGGGCCAGGACTACTTCTTCCGGAAGATCGTCCGCAATCAGGGCGCCGCGCTGAACGGCCTCGCCGAGGAGATCAAGAAGTTCCTCGCGGTCGGCACGGGCGGCGAGGAGCTGGCCGGCGCCCGCGAGGAGCTGGCCAAGGCCGCGGTCGATCTCGAGGCCATCGTCGGCGTCATGCTGACGGACCTCGCGGCGACGGAGCAGGACGTCAAGTCCATCTACAAGGTGGGCCTCAACACGACCCGCCTCCTGATGGCCTCGGGCGACGTCGTCGTCGGCTACCTGTTGCTCCGCGGTGCCGCGGTGGCAGCCGAGAAGCTGGAGACGGCCTCGCCGAAGGACAAGGCCTTCTACTCCGGCAAGATCGCCGCGGCCAAGTTCTTCGCCACGAACGTCCTCCCGAACGTCACCGCCGAGCGCAAGCTCGCCGAGGCGGTCGACCTGGACCTGATGGAGCTGGACGAGGCGGCGTTCTAGTCAGGCCCGGTTCGACCGTATTTCTCTCGCACGTCAGCGCGATGCCGCCACCTGATCCTTTCGGGTGGCGGCATCGTCGTATGCCCTGGGTACGCTGAGTGAACGGCCGAGAATCCCGTCCATGGGAGGAACCATGACCGCCGAGCCCCGCACCGAAGCGCTGCACGCACTCCAGCCCGATGGCTCGGCGTGGCCGATGCCACCTGAGGACGGCTACACGACGGACGAATTCTTCAGCCTCGACCTCCCGCCGCACACAGAGTTGATCGACGGGAGCCTGATCTTCGTGAGTCCGCAGCGCAAGTTCCACACACTGGCCATGTACCTCTTGGAGCAGGGGCTGCGCGCCACCGTCCCCGAACCTCTGCGGGTCCGCCGCGAGATGGCCGTCGTCCTCGGCCGCAGGCAGGCACCCGAGCCGGACCTCGTGGTCGTGACCGCGGAGGCCGACGCCGACCAGACACAGACGCGATACCAGGCGGAGGACGTCCTGCTCGCCGTAGAGGTCATGTCCCCCGACTCGGAGGAGCGCGACCAGGACACCAAGCCCCGCAAGTACGCCGCAGCCGGAATCCGGCACTACTGGCTGGTCAGGATGGACGAGAACAAGCGGCCCGCCGTCCACACCTACGAGCTCGACCCGCACACCGGCACCTACGCGCCCACCGGCATCCATCACGACCGGCTCAAGCTCGCCGTGCCGTTCACGATCGACATCGACCTCACCGAGATCGACCGCCTCTGATCGCCCCGCCACCCGGACAGCCACCCCATTAGGCTGGCTGGCATGCGCACACCCTCCCGGCCCTTCGACCGTGGCCACACCGAAGACCTCATGACCTTCCTCGCGGCGAGCCCCACGCCGTACCACGCCGTGGCGAGCGCCGCCGAGCGGCTGGAGAAGGCCGGGTTCCGGCAGGTCGAGGAGACCGACTCCTGGGACGGTACAACCGGCGGGAAGTACGTGCTGCGCGGCGGCGCCATCGTCGCCTGGTACGTCCCCGAGGGCGCTCCCGCACACACCCCCTTCCGCATTGTCGGCGCCCACACCGACTCCCCCAACCTGCGCGTGAAGCCGCAGCCCGACGCGGGCGCCCACGGCTGGCGGCAGGTCGCCGTGGAGATCTACGGCGGGCCGCTGCTCAACTCCTGGCTCGACCGCGACCTCGGCCTCGCGGGACGCCTCTCGCTGCGCGACGGCACCACGCGGCTCGTGGACATCGACCGGCCGCTGCTGCGCGTGCCCCAACTGGCCATCCACATGGACCGGTCCGTGCACACCGACGGGCTCAAGCTCGACAAGCAGAAGCACATGCAGCCCATCTGGGGCCTCGGCCACGACGTCCACGAGGGCGACCTCATCCGCTTCCTGGAGGACGAGACCGGCCTCGACGAGGGCGACGTCACCGGCTGGGACCTCATGACGTACGCCATCGAGGCGCCCGCCTTCCTCGGACGTGACCGCGAGCTCGTCGCGGGCCCCCGCATGGACAACCTCCTGTCCGTGCACTCCGCGACCGCCGCCCTCACCGCCGTCGCCGCCCAGGAGAACCTCCCGTACATCCCCGTGCTCGCCGCCTTCGACCACGAGGAGAACGGCTCGCAGTCCGACACCGGCGCCGACGGCCCGCTGCTCGGCAGCGTCCTGGAGCGCTCCGTGTTCGCGCGCGGCGGCTCGTACGAGGACAAGGCACGGGCGTTCGCGGGGACCGTCTGTCTCTCCTCCGACACCGGCCACGCCGTCCACCCCAACTACGCGGAGCGGCACGACCCGACGCACCACCCGCGCGCCAACGGCGGACCGATCCTCAAGGTCAACGTGAACAACCGTTACGCCACCGACGGTTCGGGCCGCGCGGTCTTCGCCGCCGCGTGCGACAAGGCGGGCGTCCCCTTCCAGTCGTTCGTCTCCAACAACGCGATGCCGTGCGGCACGACGATCGGCCCCATCACCGCGGCGCGCCACGGCATCAAGACGGTCGACATCGGCGTCGCGATCCTCTCCATGCACAGCGTGCGCGAGCTGTGCGGCGCCGACGACCCGCACATGCTGGCCAACGCGCTGGTCGCGTTCCTGGAGGGCTGAGCTCCGAATGCCTGTGTGGGTACGGAGCCTCCGGGTACTCGGAGGCTTCGTAGCCACTACGCAGGGAGGCGGTCCTCATGGGCCTCGGCGGATGCATACTTCTGATCGCCGCGGGTGCCATCCTCACGTTCGCGACCGACTGGGAGATGGACGGGCTCAACGTCACCGTCACCGGCCTCATCATGATGGCCGTGGGCCTCATCGGTGTCGCCGTCTTCACCAGCATCGCCCGACGCAGGAGGGCGGTGGTCCCGCCGGTCGCCCAGACGACCGTCGTCGACCCCGACCAGCAGCCCCGCGGCTACTGACGCCGTCCCACCGCTCGTGACCATGTCCGAAGTGCGGCGGTTCGGGGTAGTCATGCGCCATGAGACTTCTCGTACGCGACCGCATGCTCGGCATCGGCGACGACTACTGGATCGAGGACGACCAGGGGCGCAAGGTCTTCCTCGTCGACGGCAAGGCCATGCGCCTGCGGGATACCTTCGAGTTGAAGGACATGCAGGGCAGGGTGCTCGTCGACATCCACGCCAAGATGCTCTCCCTGCGCGACACGATGGTCATCGAGCGGGAGGGCGAGCCGCTCGCCAAGGTCAAGCGCAAGCGTCTGTCGCTGCTGCGCAACCACTACCGCGTCGAGCTCGTCGACGGCACGGAGCTGGACGTCAGCGGCAAGATCCTCGACCGCGAGTTCGCCATCGAGTACGACGGTGAGCTGCTCGCGGACATCTCGCGCCGCTGGTTCCGCGTACGCGAGACGTACGGCCTCCAGGTCGTACGCGAGGACGCCGACCCCGCACTCCTCCTCGCCGTCGCGGTCTGCGTGATCCGGCTGGCGGAGAAGGAACGGGAGGGGGACGACGACTGACGCACCGCATGACGCCCGCGCCCGACGATCGCGGCGAAGCCGCGTTCAAGGGGCGCGGGGAACTGCGCGACCAGCCACGGCGCGCCCGCGGTCGTGACTCAGAGCCGCGTCGGCGGGGCCTGCCCGAGAAGGCGGTCCTTCAGCGCGGGGAACTGCTCGCGGGTCGCCGCGACCTTCGCGGGATCGAGGTCGACCGTGAGGACCTCCTCACCGTCACCCGCCTCCGCGAGCACCTCACCCCACGGGTCGACGACGACACTGTGCCCCGCCTGCGGAACCCCCGCATGCGTCCCGCCCGTGCCGCACGCCAGGACGTACACCTGGTCCTCGACCGCCCGCGCCCGCGCGAACAGCAGCCAGTGCTCCCGGCGCCGCGCGGGCCACCCCGCGGGTACGACGAACATCTCGGCACCCGCGTCGACGAGCCCCCGGAAGAGCTCGGGAAAACGCAGGTCGTAGCAGGTCGCCAGGCCGAACGTGGCGTCCGGCGTGCGGAACGTCGCCAGCTCGGAGCCCGCCGCCATCATGACGGCCTCGCCCTTGTCGAAGCCGAAGCGGTGGATCTTCCGGTAGGCGGCGACCAGTTCACCGGCCGGGGAGAAGACGAGCGAGGTGTTGTAGAGCGGCCCGTCCGGGTCCCGCTCGGGGATCGAGCCCGCGTGCAGCCACACGCCCGCCTCACTCGCGGCCTTCGACATGGCCTCGTACGTCGGGCCTTCGAGAGGCTCCGCCTCGTCCGCGAAGGACTCGTACGCGAACGCGCCCGTGGTCCACAGTTCGGGGAGAACGACCAGATCCGAACCGTCCCGGGCACTCACTTCACGTACCAGCGAAGCGACCCGCGTACGACGGGAATTGACCGGTTCGTCCTCGTCTACGGCGATCTGGATGAGAGAGGCGCGCACACTACCACCGTCCTGGCATTCGAGTCGGCAACACGGGCCTACGATCGTCACACGAAAGCACTGCCGGGGTGCCTGCGGGCAGCGTAACTTAACGTCTCAGACACCCACCGCCCGCGCACAACCGCAAGGGGTCCCGTGAGTCTCCATCCCAGCCTGCAAACCTACGCCGATGCCTGGACGCACTCCGTCGAAGCGATATCCGAGCTGGTGTCGCCGCTCGCCGAGGGGGAGTGGAACTGGGCCACCCCCTGCCCCGGCTGGTCGGTGCGCGACATCGTCTCCCATGTCATAGGCCTGGACTGCGAGATGCTGGGCGACCCCCGCCCCATCCACACCCTGCCCCGCGACCTGTACCACGTACAGACCGAGGGGCAGCGGTACATGGAGATGCAGGTCGACGTGCGGCGCCACCACACCGCACCGGAGATGACCTCCGAGCTGGAGTACACGATCATCCGCCGCTCCCGGCAGCTGCGGAACGAGTCGCGGGAACCCTCCACCAAGATCCGCGGCCCCCTCGGCTCCGAGCAGACCCTCGAACTCGCCATGCGGCTGCGGGCCTTCGATGTGTGGGTGCACGAGCAGGACCTCCGCACCACTCTGCGCAAGCCCGGCAACCTCGACTCCCCCGGGGCGTACGTCGCACGGGACCTGCTGCTCAAGGGCCTCCCGAAGGTCGTCGGCGAGAAGGCCGGCGCCCCCGCGCAATCGGCGGTCGTCTTCGACGTCAGCGGGCCCGTCGAGTTCCTGCGCACGGTCCGCATCGACGCCGACGGCAAGGGCACCGTCGACGGCGCGCCCTCGCTCGGCCCGCTCGCCACGCTCGGCCTCGACTGGGAGACGTACTTCAGACTCGCCTGCGGCCGCGTGACGTACGCGTCCGTCACGGACCGCGTCAAGGTCGAGGGCGACCACGACCTGGCGGACGCGATCCTGCGGAACTTCGCGGTCACGCCGTAGCCACTCGGGCAAACAGCTCAGGCGGGGACGTGCACGGCCTCGACGCGGCTCGCGACGAGCCGCTCCCGCTCCCTGCGCACGGCCCGCGACTTGAGCCGCAGGATCTGGACGAGGCCGAGCGCCTCCAGGACGAAGACGGCGGAGAACGCGATCCGGTAGTTGTCGCCGGTCGCGTCGAGCAGCACGCCGATCGCGAGCAGGGTCGTCATGGAGGCGACGAAGCCGCCCATGTTGGTGATGCCCGACGCCGTGCCCTGCCGCTCCGGCGGGTTGGCGGGCCGTGCGAAGTCGAAGCCGATCATGGAGGCGGGCCCGCAGGCGCCGAGGACCGCGCACAGGACGATCAGCAGCCACATCGGGGCGTGCTCGCCCGGGTAGGCGAGCGTGGTGCCCCAGGCCGCCGCCGTCGTCCCGATGGTGCCGAACGCGAGCGGGAGGCGCGCGGCGTGGTGCCGGGCCACGATCTGGCCGTAGACGAGGCCGATGACCATGTTGGACAGCACGACGAGGGTGAGCAGTTCCCCGGCCGTCGCGCGGGACAGTCCCTGCGCCTCGACGAGGAACGGCAGGCCCCACAGCAGCAGGAACACCATCGCGGGGAACTGCGTCGTGAAGTGCACCCACAGGCCGAGCCGGGTGCCGGGCTCCCGCCAGGACAGGGCGATCTGCTTGCGGACGTAGGCGGCGCCGGTGTGCCGCACCGGTTCCGGCTCGTGCCCCTCGGGGTGGTCCTTCAGGAACAGCGTCATGAGGACGAGGACGACGACACCGCACAGCGCGCTGCCGGCGAAGGCGGCCGTCCAGCCGACGGAGTGCAGCAGCCGGGCCAGGACGAGCGTCGAGACGAGGTTGCCCGCCATGCCGACGAGGCCCGCGAGCTGGGCGACCATCGGGCCGCGCCGGGCCGGGAACCAGCGCGTGCCGAGCCGCAGGACGCTGATGAACGTCAGCGCGTCACCGCAGCCCAGCAGGGCGCGGGAGACGAGCGCCATGCCGTACGAGGGCGAGAAGGCGAAGCCGAGCTGCCCGATCGTGAAGAGGACGACTCCGATGGTCAGCACCCTCTTGGTGCCGAGCCGGTCGACCATCAGGCCGACGGGTATCTGCATGCCCGCGTAGACGAGCAGCTGGAGTATGGAGAACGTCGAAAGCGCCGACGCGTTGACGTGGAAACGGTCCGCGGCGTCGAGGCCCGCGACGCCGAGGGACGTCCGGAAGATGACGGCGACGAAGTAGACGGCGACGCCGATGGACCAGACGAGGACGGCCTTCTTCCCGCCAATGGGGTCTCCCCCGGCTCCTTCGGAGCTTGGGGAAGGGTCGCCGGGAAGGGGCTCGGGTGCGGCGGCTGAGCTCATCGGACTTCGCCCCGCGCCAGATTCTGGAACCAGCCGACGTGCCGGGTGACCACGGCGACCGCCGCGTCCGCGTCGTCGCGGCGCAGCGCGTCGAGGATCTCCTCGTGCTCGGCGAGGGTCTTCGCGATCCGGTCGGGGTGCGAGTGCAGCACTGCGACACCCATCCGCAGCTGACGGTCCCGCAGCTGGTCGTAGAGGCGGGACAGGATCTCGTTGCCGCCGCTGCGGACGATCTCCGCGTGGAAGCTGCGGTCGGTGACGGCGGCCTCGGCGAGGTCACCGGCGGCGGCCTGCGCGCGCTGCCGGTCCAGGAGCTCTTCGAGGCGGCCGATCAGACCCGCGGGCGCGGGCACCGCCTTGCGCACGGAGTGCGTCTCGACCAGTAGTCGCGTCTCCACGACGTCCGCGATCTCCTGCGCGGAGACGGGCAGCACGAGGGCGCCCTTCTTCGGGTAGAGCCGCAGCAGCCCCTCGACCTCCAGCTTCAGCAGCGCCTCGCGCACGGGGGTGCGGGACACCCCCACGGCCTCGGCGAGCTCGCCCTCGGTGAGGAGCGTGCCGCCTTCGTAGCGGCGCTCCAGGACGGCTTGCTTGACGTGCGCGTAGACGCGCTCGGCGGCGGGGAGCCGTTTGGCGGGAGCGGCAGAAGCGGCGGAAACGGCAGAAGCGCTGGGGGCGTCGGGCGTGAGGGCGGTGGCGGCTGGCATGCGCACAGCATAGATACAACAGGTATACAGAGGTACCACCGTCCACATCGCGGGCACCCCGGCGCGGTCATCGCCTGAATTTTCCTGGCACATCAGCGCATCCATCCGCCCCTCCCGTTCGTCTAATGAGTGAGCGGCACCCTCATGCGGCCGCAGCCCAGGGGCATTTGGAGCACTTGACTTGAATACCGGCATCAAGGGCGCACGTCGCGCGACCGCCGTCCTCGTCACCGCGAGCGCGATGCTCGCCGGCGGCGCCCTCACCTCTCCGGCCCACGCGGCCGCACCCCCGAAGCCGTCCATCGTCGCCAAGGGCGGCTATGTGATGAACAGCGCCACGGGGAAGACTCTTTTCACGAAGTCCGCCGACACCCGCCGTTCCACCGGCTCCACGACGAAGATCATGACGGCGCGCGTGGTGCTCGGCCAGCGGAACCTGAACCTGAACTCCAAGGTCAAGGTCGACAAGGCGTACAGCGACTACATCGTCCGCAACAACTACGCCTCGTCGGCCCGGCTGATCGTCGGTGACAAGGTCACCGTCCGTCAGCTCCTGTACGGCCTGATGCTGCCGTCCGGCTGCGACGCGGCGTACGCGCTCGCGGACAAGTTCGGCAAGGGCACGACCCGCGCCAAGCGCGTGAAGAGCTTCATCGGCCAGATGAACTCGACCGCCAAGACGCTCGGCATGCGGAACACGCACTTCGACTCGTTCGACGGCATCGGGCACGGCGCCAACTATTCGACGCCGCGCGACCTGACGAAGCTCGCCCGCAACGCGATGAAGTACTCCACGTTCCGTACGGTCGTGAAGACGAAGTCGACGAAGCAGAAGGTCACCACGAAGTCCGGTGGCTACCGCAACATGTCGTGGACGAACACGAACAACCTCCTCGGTTCCTACCGCGGCGCCATCGGCGTGAAGACGGGCTCCGGCCCCGAGGCGAAGTACTGCCTCGTCTTCGCGGCGACCCGCAACGGCAAGACGGTCATCGGCACGGTCCTGACCTCTTCCTCGCTGGCCAACCGCACCAAGGACGCCAAGAAGCTGCTGGACTACGGCTTCAAGGTCGCGTAGCGACCGCCCGGCAGTTCTCGTTCCAGGAGTACGCGTTCCAGGAGTACGCGAAGGGCCCCGCCGCGATGTCGCGGCGGGGCCCTTTTCTTCGCTCTGGTGCTTACGCCCAGGTCATGAGCCGCTTCGGCTGCTCAAGGATGGCCGCCACATCGGCGAGCACCTTCGAGCCGAGCTCCCCGTCCACCAGGCGGTGGTCGAAGGACAGCGCGAGCGTCGTCACCTGACGGGGCTTCACCTTGCCCTTGTGGACCCACGGCTGGAGCTTGATCGCGCCGACCGCGAGGATCGCGGACTCGCCGGGGTTCAGGATCGGCGTGCCCGTGTCGACGCCGAAGACGCCGACGTTGGTGATCGTGACCGTGCCGCCCTGCATGGCGCCGGGCGAGGTCTTGCCCGCACGCGCCGTGGACACCAACTCGCCGAGCGACTCGGCCAGTTCGGGCAGGGTCTTGGCGTGCGCGTCCTTGATGTTCGGCACGATCAGACCGCGCGGGGTGGCCGCGGCGATGCCCAGGTTCACGTAGTGCTTCTGGACGATCTCCTGGTTCGCTTCGTCCCAGGCCGCGTTGACGTCCGGGTTCCGCTTGATCGCCACGAGCAGGGCCTTGGAGATGAACAGCAGCGGATTGACCCGCAGCCCCTCGAACGCCTTGTCCTGCTTGAGCTCCTCGACGAGCTTCATCGTCCGCGTCACGTCGATCGTCACGAACTCCGTGACGTGCGGCGCCGTGAACGCCGAGCCGACCATCGCCTGCGCGGTGGCCTTGCGGACGCCCTTGACCGGGATGCGGGTCTCGCGTGCGTCCGTACTCACCACGGGGGCGGCGGCGGGCGTGGGGGCGGGTGCCTCGGTCGCCTCGGGCGCCTGCGGGGCGGGTGCGGCGGCCGGGGCAGGGGCCACCGCCGCGTGCACGTCCTCGCGGGTGATGATCCCGTCGGGGCCGGACGGGGTGATCGTCGCGAGGTCCACGCCGAGGTCCTTGGCGAGCTTGCGGACCGGCGGCTTGGCGAGCGGCCGGACTCCGTTGTGCCCGTTCAGGGACGGGGACTGCGGCGCCGGGGCGGGTGCGGGTGCCGACTCAGCGGCGGGAGCGGCGGGAGCGGCGGGCGTCTCCGACGCGGCGGGCTTGCGGGCCCGTCGCTTGGTGGAGGACTCGGCGACCCCGTACCCGACGAGGACCGGCTTGCGGCCTTCGGGAGCGGCGGGCTCGGCCTCGGGCTCGGCGGCCGTCACCGGCTCCGCGGCCTGCGGCGGCTCGGGCACCGTCGCCTGCTCGGCGGTCGCCGGGGCACCTCCGCCCGCCCCGCCCGACACGTCCACCGCGATGATCACCTGGCCGACGTCGACCGTGGTGCCCTCGGGGAACCGCAGTTCCTGTACGACCCCGTTGAACGGGATGGGGAGTTCGACGGCGGCCTTGGCCGTCTCGACCTCGCACACGACCTGGCCGTCGGTGACCGTGTCACCGGGCTGTACGTACCACTTGAGGATCTCGGCCTCGGTGAGTCCCTCGCCCACGTCGGGCATCTTGAACTCGGCAAGAGCAGTGTCTGTCATCGTCGTCACAACCCTCTCCCCCTCAGTACGCCAGCGAGCGGTCGACGGCGTCGAGCACCCTGTCGAGACCCGGCAGGTACTCCTCCTCCAGGCGCGCCGGCGGGTACGGGGCGTGATAGCCGCCGACCCGCAGCACGGGCGCCTCCAGGTGGTAGAAGCACCGCTCGGTGATGCGCGCCGCGATCTCCGCGCCCGTGCCCAGGAAGACCGGGGCCTCATGGACGACGACGAGCCGCCGCGTCTTCTCCACGGACGCCTGCACGGAGTCGAAGTCGATGGGCGACATGGAGCGCAGGTCGACGACCTCGAGGGACTTGCCCTCCTCCTCGGCGGCCGCGGCCGCCTCCAGGCAGACCTTCACCATCGGGCCGTACGCGGCGAGCGTGAGGTCGGTGCCCTCGCGGGCGACGGTGGCCTTGTGCAGGGGGCCGGGGATCGCTTCCTTGTCGACCTCGCCCTTGTCCCAGTAGCGCCGCTTCGGTTCGAAGAAGATCACCGGGTCGTCGCTCTGGATGGCCTGCTGCATCATCCAGTAGGCATCCGCCGAGTTCGAGGGGGAGACCACCTTGAGGCCCGCGACGTGCGCGAAGAGGGTCTCGGGGGACTCGCTGTGGTGCTCGACCGCGCCGATGCCACCGCCGTACGGAATGCGGATGACGACGGGCATCTTGATCTTGCCGAGCGCGCGGGCGTGCATCTTCGCGAGCTGCGTGACGATCTGGTCGTACGCCGGGAAGACGAAGCCGTCGAACTGGATCTCCACCACGGGGCGGTACCCCCGCAGGGCGAGGCCGATGGCCGTGCCGACGATGCCGGACTCGGCGAGCGGGGTGTCGATGACCCGCTCCTCGCCGAAGTCCTTCTGCAGCCCGTCCGTCACCCGGAAGACGCCGCCGAGCTTGCCGACGTCCTCACCCATGATGAGGACCTTGGGGTCGTTCTCCAGCGCGGTGCGCAGGGATTCGTTGATCGCCTTGGCGATGGGAAGTTTCTGGACAGCCATGGTTACTTGACCTCCCCGGCCGCGGGGGCGTCCGCGAACGACGCCTGATAGGCGGCGAACTGGGCGCGCTCCTCGTCCACGAGCGCGTGCCCGTCCGCGTAGACATTCTCGAAGATCGCCATCAGATCCGGATCCGGCATCGCCCGCACCACCTCTCGCACTCGCTTGCCCAACGCTTCGCTCTCGTCTTCGAGTTCCGCGAAAAATCCCTCATCCGCGTGACCTTCGGTCTCCAGGTACGCCCGGAGCCGCAGGATCGGGTCCTTGGCCTCCCAGGCCACCCGCTCGTCGTCGTTGCGGTACTTGGTCGGGTCGTCGGAGGTGGTGTGCGCGCCCATGCGGTACGTGAACGCCTCGATCAGCGCCGGGCCCTCGCCCGTGCGGGCGCGCTCCAGCGCCCACTTGGTGACGGCGAGCACGGCGAGCACGTCGTTGCCGTCGACCCGTACGCCGGGGAAGCCGTAGCCCTGCGCGCGCTGGTAGAGCGGCACCCGGGTCTGCTTCTCGGTGGGCTCGGAGATCGCCCACTGGTTGTTCTGGCAGAAGAACACGACGGGGGCGTTGTAGACCGCGGAGAAGGTGAACGATTCAGCTACGTCGCCCTGGCTGGAGGCGCCGTCTCCGAAGTACGCGATCACGGCCGAGTCCGCGCCGTCCTTGGCCACGCCCATCGCGTAACCGGTGGCGTGCAGGGTCTGCGAGCCGATGACGATCGTGTACAGGTGGAAGTTGTTGCTGTTCGGGTCCCAGCCGCCGTTGTTCACGCCGCGGAACATGCCGAGCAGGTTCGTCGGGTCCACCCCGCGGCACCAGGCGACGCCGTGCTCGCGGTAGGTGGGGAAGACGTAGTCGTCGTCGCGGGTGGCGCGGCCCGAACCGATCTGGGCGGCCTCCTGGCCGAGCAGCGACGCCCACAGACCCAGCTCACCCTGGCGCTGCAGCGCGGTGGCCTCGGCGTCGAAGCGACGGGTGAGGACCATGTCGCGGTAGAGGTCGCGCAGCTCCTCCGCGGTGATGTCCGCGACGTACGCGTCGTACACCGCGTTCTTCGCGTCCTTGACCCGCTTGCCCTCGGGCGTCAACAGCTGAATCAGCTCGGGCTCGGTGCTTTTCTGCGGCGCGGGCTTCTTGGCGCTTGCGCGCTTGCCGCTGCCGGTACTGCTGCGGCGCGGTTTGCGCGCGGCGGTGCTCTCCACGGTCACGTGTGCTCCTCCGTCGGTCCGGCCCCCGGGGGTTACCGGGAAAACCAGTACGGCTCGCCTGGTCCGTGCCCGCGCACGGGGTGGGTGCGACTCAGCCGGGAACAGGCGTGACAGGTGCCCCGGCGAGCGCCCTGCTCAAAGCACGTTACCCAGTGCTTCCCATTTCTGTGAAACCCCATCTGACCTGCGAATTTGCTTGGATTTCCAAGTAAACGGTCAGTCGCTCGACATACTCGGATTTCCGAGTATGTCGAGAAAACCGGGAACACTTCCTGGTCACAGCACTGATCACAGCCTGGCAGGGGGCCGGAACACCGGCACGTTATCCCGGCCACCCCGGGGACGGGAAGGGTTCCGAAGGGTTCCGCACGGGCACGCAAAGAGATCGTGTGTGAGACTGGCTCCGTGCGCGAAGATGGAAAAATTACGGTTTTTCTCCTCGACGACCACGAGGTGGTCCGGCGTGGAGTCCATGAGCTGCTGTCCGTGGAGGCCGACATCGAGGTGGTCGGCGAAGCCGGCACCGCGGCGGACGCCCTGGTCAGGATCCCCGCGACCCGTCCGGATGTGGCGGTGCTCGACGTGCGCCTGCCGGACGGCAGCGGTGTCGAGGTGTGCCGCGAGATCCGTTCGCAGAACGAGGACATCAAATGCCTGATGCTCACCTCGTTCGCCGACGACGAGGCCCTTTTCGACGCGATCATGGCCGGTGCCTCCGGTTATGTCCTCAAGGCCATTCGCGGCAATGAGCTCCTCACCGCCGTGCGCGACGTCGCTGCGGGAAAGTCCCTGCTCGACCCCGTCGCGACGGCCCGGGTCCTGGCGCGGCTGCGCGACGGCAACAACGCCAAGGGCGACGACCGCCTGGCGAACCTCACCGACCAGGAGCGGAAGATCCTCGACCTCATCGGCGAGGGCCTGACCAACCGCGTGATCGGTGAGCGGCTGCACCTCGCCGAGAAGACGATCAAGAACTACGTCTCCAGCCTGCTGTCCAAGCTGGGCATGGAGCGGCGCTCCCAGGCCGCGGCGTACGTGGCGCGCATGCAGGCGGAGAAGCAGCACTGACGCGAGCGGCGGCGCGCGGGAAGCACGGGGGCGCGCGGGGGCGCGACGGATGACGGCGTGCGGGGCACGACGGATGACGGTGTTCAGCGGTTCAGGGACTTACGTCCTTCGTTGATGGGGGCGGGATCCCCTTTTCCGACGCCCTGTCCATGAACCAAGGTGGGGGCATGTCCACCGACGAACAGCTCGCCTTCGAACTGCTCCGCCGCACCGACTACGGCCGGGTGGCGACCAGCATGCGCGCGCTGCCCTTCCTCGCCGCGGCCCGGCACATCGTCGTGGACGAGAAGCTCCTGCTCCGCATGCACAAGGGATACGGCTACCACCAGGCCTGCGTCGGCAGTGTCGTCGCGTACGGCGCGGACAACCTCAACGTGGCGAGCGCGAGGGACGGCCAGTGGACCGTCCAGCTCGTCGGCGTCTGCGACCGGGTCGAGCCGACCAACGCGGAGCTCGAACTCTTCGGGCCCGCCCCGCACTACATGGACGGCGAGCTCTTCGACCCGGTCTACCTGCGGATAGAGCCGCAGTTCAGCACGGTCCACACGCTGCACGCCGGCCACGACCGCCAGCTGCAGCACATCCTGTAGACCGGGGCCTGTCTCTCAGGCCCCTTCGCCGTCGGCGCCGCCGTTGCCCGCACCCTCGTCGTCGCCACCGGGATCGGTCGGGTCGCTCGTCGGCTCGGTCGGGTCCTTGGTGGGCGTGGTCGGATCGCCGGTCGGCGTGGTCGGATCACCGGTCGGCGTCGTCGGGTTCCCGGTGGGCGTCGTCGGACGCGTCGTCGGGTACGTCGGGTTCGTCGGCCGGTTCGTCGGCTCGGTGTAGTCCGTCTCGCCGCCCGTGCCCGTGTCCGGGTCCGACGTCTCGTCCTGCGTCTCGTCGTCCGCGCTCTTGCTCGGCTCCTTGGACTGCGACTGCTTCGTCGCGGGAGTCTTCGGCGGGTCCTTCTTGTCCTTCTTGTCGGTCGCGGAGAGCGCGAACGCCACACCCACCGCGATGGCGATGATCGCGAGCACGGCGACGATCCACAGTCGGCCGCGGCGGCCCTTGCCGCCGTGGTGCCCGCCGTCGAAGCCGCCGTCGTCGCCCGGCGGACGCAGCATGGGACTGGGGATCTGCGCCGTACCGGAGTCCGGGTGCGCCATCGCCGTGGTGCCCGCGAGGCCCATGGCCGAGGTGTTGCCGCCCTCGTGCATCGCCACGGGTCCGGTGTTCCAGGTCCCGGTGTGGCTGCCCTGCTCGGCCAGCATCTGCAGCCCGTACTGGACCAGGCCGCGCATCTCCTCAGCGGTCTGGAACCGGTCGTCCGGGTCCTTCGCGAGGGAGCGCATGACGAGCCCGTCCAGCTCCGGCGGCGCCGCGTCCGAGACCTCGGACGGCGGCACGGCCTGGTCCTGGACGTGCTGGTAGACGACGGAGAGCGGCGTCTCACCGGTGAAGGGGGGCCGCAGGGCGAGCAGTTCGTAGAGGAGACAGCCCGTCGCGTACAGGTCGGAGCGGTGGTCGACGGCCTTGCCGAGCGCCTGCTCCGGCGAGAGGTACTGGGGCGTGCCCATGACCATGCCGGTCTGCGTCATCGTCGACTGCGCGCCGTGCAGGGCGCGCGCGATGCCGAAGTCCATCACCTTCACCGCACCGGTGTGGGTGATGATCACGTTCGCGGGCTTGATGTCGCGGTGCACGATGCCGTGCTGGTGCGAATAGGCCAGGGCTTCGAGGACGCCCGACACGATGATCAGCGCCTGCTCGGGACCCGGCGCCTCCGCGTTGATCAGCAGATCGCGGATCGTCCGGCCCTCGACGATCTCCATGACGATGTACGGGACGACGCTCGGCCCGACGACGTCTTCACCGGAGTCGTACACCGCGACCACAGCGTGGTGGTTGAGACCGGCGACGGACTGCGCCTCACGCGTGAAACGCGCCTTGGAGACCGGGTCCTCCGCGAGGTCGGAGCGGAGCAGCTTGACCGCGACCGTACGCCCGAGACGTACGTCTTCGGCCGCGAAGACCTCGGCCATGCCGCCCCGGCCGAGTCTGTGGGTCAGCCGGTACCGGCCGTCGCCGACGAGCCCGCCGTTACCCCACAATTCAGGCGCGTCAGACATACCGCCGCCAGTCGCCTCGGGGTCGGACGGGCCCTGAGCGCGCTGCGTCTGTGCCATCAGTCCTCGCCGTCGTTTCTGGTCGTGGTACTTGGTGCCGAGTACGTGGAGATACCGGGTACTCAGTCGGCCACGCTACAGCCTTCGCGCGCCCCGCCGGTCCGAGGTGGACCGGACATCAAAGCCGCCCGGGGGTCCCATGCGCAAACTTGTAACGCTTCCGAGACGCTTCTTGCGCGTACGGTCACGGAACGGGCACCGAGCTTGACGCGTCATCGTCCTGGGGCAGACTTGGCCTGGAATAGCGGTAATCGATCAGGAGCCGCGGAGCCGTCCGGCAGCCGCGCCGATGGGGGACGCACGAGATGAGCAGCCAGGACGGCGCACAGGGGCGGTACGCGGGGCGTTCGCTGGCCGGTGGCCGCTACCAACTGCGCGATCTGCTCGGCGAGGGCGGCATGGCCTCCGTGCATCTCGCGTACGACACCGTCCTGGACCGCCAGGTCGCCATCAAGACACTGCACACCGAACTCGGCCGCGAACAGTCCTTCCGCGAGCGCTTCCGCCGCGAGGCCCAGTCGGTGGCGAAGCTCACGCACACGAACATCGTGTCGGTCTTCGACACGGGTGAAGACGACCTTGATGGCACGACGATGCCGTACATCGTCATGGAGTACGTCGAGGGCAAGCCGCTCGGCTCCGTGCTCGACGCGTCCGTCACCCAGTTCGGTGCGATGCCGACCGACCAGGCGTTGAAGATCACCGCGGACGTCCTCGCGGCCCTGGAGATCAGCCACGAGATGGGCCTGGTCCACCGCGACATCAAGCCGGGCAACGTCATGATGACCAAGCGCAACGTCGTGAAGGTCATGGACTTCGGCATCGCCCGCGCCATGCAGTCGGGCGTCACCTCCATGACGCAGACCGGCATGGTCGTCGGCACCCCGCAGTACCTCTCCCCCGAGCAGGCCCTCGGCCGCGGCGTCGACGCCCGCTCGGACCTGTACTCCGTCGGCATCATGCTGTTCCAGCTGACCACCGGACGACTGCCGTTCGAGGCGGACTCGCCGCTCGCCATCGCGTACGCGCACGTCCAGGAGGAGCCGGTCGCTCCCTCCTCCATCAACCGCTCCCTGCCGCCGGCCGTCGACGCGATCGTCGCCCGCGCGCTGAAGAAGAACCCGAACGAGCGTTTCCCCACCGCCGAGGCCATGCGCGACGAGTGCCTGCGCGTCGCCCAGTCCTTCCAGGCGGCGGCCCCGAGCATCGTGCCGGGCGCGCAGACCGCGAGCGGCGCGGGCGTCGGTTCGGCGGTCTTCCCGCCGGTCGACACGTCGATGCCGCAGAGCGGCGCCGTCCAGACGCCGTACCAGCCGGGTTCCTACGGCCCCGCCACCCCGTCCCCCGCACCCACGCCGGGCTACGGCTACCCGCAGCAGGGCGGCTACCAGACCCCGCCGCCCGTCAACGCGTACGCCCCGCAGCAGCAGGGCGCGCACACCCCGCCGCCGTACAACCTCTCGCCGCAGCCCGCCACGACGGCGTCGTCGGTCGGTCCGGGCGGCTCCGGGGGCTCGGGCGGCTCCGGCGGCGGCAAGCGGAACATGCCGGTGATCGTCGGCTCGATCGTCGTCGCGCTCATCGCCGTCGGCGGCCTGATCACCGCCCTGACGCTCAGCGGCGACGACGGCAAGGAACCCACCGACGACAAGTCGAAGCAGCCGGTGGCGGGTCACAAGGGTCCCAATCGGACCATGACCATGGAGACCGAGAAGTGCACCGACCCCGAGGTCGGGTACAACGACGAGGAAAAGATCAAGGTCCCCGACTTCACCTTCAAGGACTGGAAGTCGGTCCTGTCCTGCCTGCAGTCCGCCGGCTGGCAGCACGACAAGCGCTCGGTCGACGAGAACGCGTACGGCGAGGACACGGTCATGCGGCAGACCCCGAAGGAGGGCACGGAGGTCGACCCGAAGGGTCTGGAGATCCAGTTCGACGTGTCTTCGGGCAATCCTGCTTGATCTGCGCTGGTCTTCGCACGCAGAGGGGCTCGGTACGCGGTGCGCGTACCGAGCCCCTCTGCGTACTGCGGGTACTGCGGGTACTGCTGGTCTACAGGTAAGGGCCTCCCGTGCGGCCCGCGAGGCCGCCGCCCTCGTCCTCCTCCTCGCCGCCGCCCATACCCGGCGGCAGCGCCCGCCGCATGGACTCGAGCTGGGCCCGCGCCGCCATCTGCTGCGCGAACAGCGTCGTCTGGATCCCGTGGAAGAGGCCCTCCAGCCAGCCGACCAGCTGAGCCTGCGCGATCCGCAGCTCCGCGTCGCTCGGCGTCGCCTCCTCGGTGAAGGGCAGGGAGAGCCGCTCCAGCTCCTCGACCAGCTCGGGGGCGAGGCCGTCCTCCAGCTCCTTGACCGAGCTGGCGTGGATCTCCTTGAGGCGGACCCGGCTCGCCTCGTCGAGAGGAGCCGCCCGCACTTCTTCGAGCAGCTGCTTGATCATGCTGCCGATGCGCATCACCTTGGCCGGCTGTTCGACCATCTCCGTCACCGGGACCTCGCGGGATTCGTCGTCTCCGCCACCACCGAGTGCCATTCCGTCCTGGCCCACGACCAGGACCTGGGGGCTCTCCGGCGACCGTTCGTTCCTCGGCATCTCCATGCCGCCATTCTCTCGCACCCGTACGTCACACATCGGTGGTGCCCCCATACGCGACTGATCCACCCTCAGCCGCGGCGCAGCCGCAGCCCCAGGAAGCCCAGTCCGAGCCCGATGAGGACGAGCCCGCCGCCGAGGGGCAGGACGCGGAAATTGGGCAGCACGGGGCCGACCGGGGCACGTTCGGTGGGGTCGGATGCGGTGTCCCGGTGGGCCGCGGGGGTCGGCCTCGGCTGCCGCGGGGGCGGGGCGACCGGGGGCGGCGTGTGGGGCACGGACGTCGGGTCCAGGATGGGCGGCTGAGCCCCTCCGGGCCGCTCACGTCCCTCACCGGCGGGGCTTCCGGCGCGGGCGGTCTCTTCGACGCTGGTGCCGGGGGCGCGCGCGGCGGGGACGTGCGCGGCGAGAGCGGGGGCGTATGCCGTCATGGTCGCGAGGAGCGCTGCGCCGACCAGGGTGATCGCGGGGGCCGCGCGGTGGCTCGGCCGGAAAGGCTTCACGGGACCAGCGTCACATGAGGGGGCATATCCGGCATCCCGGCCTGGGCGGGATGCCGGGACGGCCGGATGGCCGGACGGCGGGACGGCGGGACGGCCGGATGGCCGGACGGCGGGACGGCGGGACGGCCGGACGGCCGGACGGCGGGGCGGGGCAGGGAGGCGGCCCCCGCTCTGTCCCGCCCCGCTGTGCCCCGCTAGCGCGTGAGCAGCACCTTGCCGATGTGGCTGCTCTCCTCCAGGACCCGGTGCGCCGCCGCCGCATCGTGCATCGGCACGGTCTGATCCACGATGGGCCGCACGTGGCCCCCGCCGATGAGCGGCCAGACGTGCTCCCGTACGGCGGCGACGATCGACGCCTTCTCGGCCGCCGGGCGACCGCGGAGCGAGGTGGCGGTGACGGCGGCGCGCTTCTGGAGCAGCGCGCCGATGTTCAGCTCGCCCTTGGCACCGCCCTGCATGCCGATGATCGCGAGGCGGCCGTTGACGGCGAGGGCGCGCACGTTGCGGTCGAGGTACTTCGCACCCATGTTGTCGAGGATGACGTCCGCGCCGGACCCGTCCGTGGCGCGCTCGATCTCCTCGACGAAGTCCTGCTCGCGGTAGTTGATGAGGACGTCGGCCCCCAGTTCGCCGCAGAACGCCAGTTTCTCCTTGCTGCCCGCCGTGACGGCGACCTTCGCGCCGACGGCCTTGGCGAGCTGGATGGCCATGGTGCCGATGCCGCTCGACCCGCCGTGCGCGAGCAGCGTCTCGCCGGGCCTGAGGTGGGCGATCATGAAGACGTTGGACCACACGGTCGAGGTGACCTCGGGCAGCGCGGCCGCCGTGACGAGGTCGACGCCGTCGGGCACGGGCAGCAGCTGGCCTGCCGGGACGACGACCTGCTCGGCGTAGCCGCCGCCGGAGAGCAGTGCGCACACCTCGTCGCCGACCGTCCAGCCGGAGACGCCGGGGCCGAGCGCGGCGATGCGGCCCGAGCACTCCAGGCCGGGGTACGGGGAGGCGCCGGGCGGCGGGTTGTAGAAGCCCTGCCGCTGCAGCAGATCGGCACGGTTGACGGCGCTCGCCGCGACCTCGACGAGCACCTCGCCCTCGCCGGGCACGGGATCGGGGACCTCGGCCCAGACGAGCGCTTCGGGGCCACCGGGTTCGGGGATCGTGATCGCATACATGCTGGCGAGGCTACTCGCGTACGGGGCGAAGGGCCGGGCGTAGGAGTTGCCCGCGGCACGGGGCTCCACCCCTCTCCCGGGATCAGTTCGGACGCAGCGGCTTGATGTCCGGAGCGACGGCCGTGCCGGGTGACGCTCGTACGATCGTGATCAGGCGGTCCGTCAACTCCAGCTTTCCGACCGCCGGGTCGTCGTATCCGAGCACGCGATGCCCGCGTACGACGCTCACCACCAGGTCGTCCGTCTCCCGCACGTTCAGCCCGACCTCGGCCTTTATGACCGGGCGCTCCACGAGGTCGAGGCCGCTGCCCTGCTGGATGAGGTCCTCCATGACCATGCCCGCGCTCGGGCTCAGCACGGAGAGACCGAGCAGTCGGCCCGCCGCGCTGGCGCTGGTGATCACGGCGTCCGCGCCGGACTGACGGAGCAGCGGAGCGTTCTCCTCTTCCCGCACCGCCGCCACGATCTTCGCCCCGCGGTTCAGCTGCCGCGCGGTGAGAGCGACCAGCACCGCCGTGTCGTCGCGCTGCGTCGCGATGATGATCTGACGGGCCCGCTGCACCTCGGCACGGAGCAGCACATCGCTGCGCGTCGCGTCGCCGACGACACCCGCGAACCCCTCCGCCGTGGCCGCGTCGATCACCTTGGCGCTGGGGTCGACGACCACGATCTGCTCCGGCTTCAGGCCGGTCGCGCAGACCGTCTGGATCGCGGAACGACCCTTCGTACCGAAGCCGACGACAACAGTGTGTTCACGCAAGTTGGACCTCCAGCGGGACAGACGCCATTCCTCGCGCGTCCGTTCCGTGAGCACTTCGAGAGTGGTGCCGACCAGGATGATCAGGAAGAGCACGCGCAACGGCGTGATCAGCAGAATGTTGGTGAGCCGCGCGCTGTCGCTGTACGGGACGATGTCGCCGTACCCCGTGGTCGAGAGCGTGACCGTCGCGTAGTACGCGGCGTCGAGGAAGTCGATGCGGTCGTCCGAGTTGTCGTGGTAGCCGCCGCGGTCGATGTAGACGATGAACGTCGTCAGGGCCAGCACGAACAGCGCCATCGCGAGACGGCGGGTGACCTGGCGCAACGGACGCTCGACCGTGCGCTGGGGCAGTTTGATGCGGTGTGTCGTGTGGTGCTCTTCGGGGTGACGCGCCATGGCGTCATGCCCGGGAAGTTTCACGTGAAACGCTCCTCGCCGTCTACGGCTGCCCCATCCCCGGGCCCACTGTCCTCGCTTCGGCCGGTTGAGCCCCCGTCAATCGGACCACCGTACAAAGCCGCGCCCGCACCCGTTCCGGTGCCCACCTCGGGAACGGCCCACGGCAGGTCGAGAACCTCCAACTCCCTGCCCTCCCGCGCCCCGCCGGGCGGCACGACGGCGAGCCCGTCCGCCGCCGCGATCCCGCGCAGCATCGCGGGCCCGTTGAAGTGCAGCGGCACGGCACGCTCGGCGCGCAGGGCGACGGGAACGAGACGGGTGTCGTGCGGGTGCCCCTGGACGGCGTCGCGCAGGGGAGCGGTGTACGTGGACGGCCCGCCGCAGCCCGCCGCACGGCCGGAGAGCGTACGCAGCAGGGGTTCGGCCAGCGTGAGCAGTCCGGATACGGCGGCGAGCGGGTTGCCCGGCAGGCCCACGAGGTGCCGCCCCGGCCCGACGCGGGCCAGCAGCATGGGGTGCCCTGGGCGCACCGCGACACCGTCCACGAGCAGTTCCGCGCCGATCCGGCGCAGGATGGGGTGGACGTGGTCGACCGGACCCGACGCGGTGCCGCCGGTGGTGACGATCAGGTCGGCGGTGGACGAGGTGATCGCGTCGCGCAGGGCCTCGGCGTCGTCGCCGAGCCGCCGGACTGCGGTTACCTCGGCGCCCAGCGCGTGCAGCCACGGCGGCAGCATCGGGCCGAGCGCGTCCCGGATGAGCCCGTCGCGCGGAAGGCCGTCCGTCAGCAACTCGTCGCCGAGGACGAGGACTTCGGCGCGGGGCCTGCGGAACACCGGCAGAGCGTCGTACCCGGCGGCCGCGGCCAGACCGAGCACGGCGGGGGTCACCAGGGCGCCCGCGGGCATGAGGTGTTCGCCGTTACGGCACTCCTGGCCGCGCGGCCGGATGTCCTGCCCGGTGACCACGTCGCGCAGGGCATGCAGCCTGCCCTTGTCGTCGGTCCTGCCGTGCTCGCTGCGCAGCACCGCGGTGGCGTCCTGCGGGATGCGGGCGCCCGTCGCGATACGGACCGCCTCGCCGTCGGAGAGGGCCTCCGGCCTGGCATGCCCGGCGAGAATCCCGTCGGCCCGTACGGTCCAGGGGCCGGGTCCTCCGACGACCCAGCCGTCCATCGCCGAGGTGTCGAAGGACGGCAGGTCCGTGAGGGCGGTGAGCGGCGCGGCGAGGATCAGGCCGAGCGCCCGGTGCAGCGGTACGTCGACGGGTTCGGTGCCGGGCCCGGGGGCGGCCCGCTCGGCGCGGGCGCGGGCGGCGGACCAGGAGATGGTGTCGCGGGCGGCGGGGATGGAGGGCGGGGCTGCTGGGGAGGGCGGGGCCGGTGCGGGTGGCGAGGACGGCCGGGGGGCGGGGTTTTCGGGGGCGTTGGAGGGGTTGGGGCCGTTGTGGGCGTGGGGGCCGTTGTGGGAGTTGGGGGCATCGTGGGCGTCACGGTGTCCGTTCACCAGGGCGAGCGCCTCATCGAGCTCTGCGTCCGACACGGGCTGCCCGGTCATCCGGCGACCGGAGGCGTGGCGGGCGCGGTGCCGGGCTTGGGGGAGCCTGACTGCGGGGGGCCGGGCTGAGGGGGGCCGGGCTTGGCGGAGCCTGACTGCGCGGAGCCAGGCATCGCGGAACCGGATTGCGCGGAGCCGGGCGCTGGGGTGCCGGGTTTCGCGTCCTGCTGGTCCTCGTCCGCCCAGCGCGCCGCGAGAGCCGCGGCCTTGCGCGTCGCCTCGGCCACCGCCCCGGCCACCGTTTCAGCACCACCGGCCGCTCCGCCGCGCGCCGCGGCCTGCGCCGCCGCGTACCCGACGAGGAACGTGGTCAGCGGTGCCGCGGGCCTGGCCACGCCGTGCGCGGCGTCGCGAGCGAGGTCCAGGAGGGCGCCGGTGTCGACGTCGAGCTCGATGCCCAGCTCGTCCTTGACTGCGGAAATCCATTCATCCAACACGTTGCCATGCTCCCTGATCCGCGCCCGGGCGGAGGCGATGTCGTCCCAGGTGTCGCAGTCGAAAGCGGCGAGGGGGTCGGCGACCCGGGTGAGGGAGAGCCGCCCGGTGAGCCGCCGCAACGGCAACCCGGCGAGCCCGCCGCCCCCGTGGCTGCCCCGTCCGTCGTGCCCGCCGCCCCCGTCGCTGCCCCGTCCGTCGAGCGCGGCGATCTCCCGCAGGAGCGCGGCACGCCGATAGGCCGCGACGAGTGGCTGGTCGCGGCCTTCGGGGTCGGTGAGGACCGCGCCGTCCGCCCCGCTCCCGGCCAGCGCGGCGAGGAGTCGGCTCACGGTCTGCGCGCCCAGGAACGGCAGGTCGGCGGAGAGCACGACCACCCGCTCCGCCGTCGTGCGCGCGAGCCCCGCGTCGAGCGCGGCCAGGGGGCCACCGCCCGCGGGCTCCTCGCGCGCCCAGACGACGGGGCGCACGGTCGGCCGGGGCGCGGCCACCACGACGGTCGTACCGGCGCCGGAGCACGCCGCGAGCACCCGGTCGAGCAGCGCACGGCCGCCGACCCGCACCCCCGGCTTGTCCGCGCCGCCGAGCCGGGCGGCGCCGCCCCCGGCGAGCACGACGGCGTCGTACGGGCCGCCCTCTTTCGTGGTCACATTCGTGGTCACACCCCGAGTATGGGCGTACGAAGGATCATTGGGCCCCCGCGAAGGGCCCTACGGGCACGGGACTTACGTCACGCGTCCCCCGCCGGGCCCTGCCTGGCCCTGCCTGGCCCGCTGTGCCTCATACCGACCGCAGCAACACCGCCGGCTGCTCGACACAGTCCGCCACGTACCGCAGGAAGCCACCCGCCGTACCGCCGTCGCACACCCGGTGGTCGAACGTGAGCGACAACTGCACGACGTGCCGCACGGCCAACTCGCCCTGATGCACCCACGGCTTGGGCACGATCCGGCCCACGCCGAGCATGGCCGCCTCGGGGTGGTTGATGATCGGCGTGGAACCGTCGACCCCGAACACCCCGTAGTTGTTGAGCGTGAAGGTGCCGCCGGTGAGCTCCCCCGGCGTGAGCGTTCCCGCGCGCGCCGACTCCGTGAGCCGGATCAGCTCCGCGTTGATCGAGTCGGTCGACCGCGCCTGGGAGTGCCGCACCACGGGGACGACAAGGCCGCGCGGGGTCTGCGCGGCGAAGCCGAGGTGGATGTCGGCGAACTGCCGCACCTCACGCGCCTCCATGTCCACGGAGGAGTTGAGCGCCGGGAAGCGGGCCAGGGCAGCCACGCTGATCCGCGCGAGGAGCGCGAGCAGCGACACCTTCTGGCCGTCGCGGTCCGTCATCGCGTCGTTCATGGCCTTGCGGGCCGCCAGCAGCTCGGTCGCATCGGCGTCGACCCAGCAGGTCGCCTCCGGTATCTCACGACGACTGCGGGACATCTTGTCGGCGACGAGCCCGCGGAGTCCGGTCAGGCGATGCCGGGACTCAGGGCCCGCCTTGCGCGGCTCCTTCCCGGCCGCCACGCTCTGCCGCGCCTCGTGCCGCCCCGCGCGGATCAGCTCGTCGTCCTCCAGAACGGCTGCCTCGATCGCCCGTGTGCGCTCGTCGTCGGACGTCCCGGCCTGCGCCACCGCCCGGCCCGCCTCGACGACGGACTCGACGTCCGCCCGCAGGATCAGCCCCTCCGGCCCGGACCCCACCAGACTGCGCAGGTCCACACCGTTCTCCCGCGCCAGCTTGCGCACGAGCGGGGAGATCACCGGAACCGGCCCATCGGAAGCGGGGGTGGCGGGGGCAGGCGCGATGGGAGCCGCCGCGACGGGAGAAGACGCGACGGGAGAAGACGCGGCCGGAACCGGAGCAGCGGGCGTCGGAGCGGCGGGCGTGGCCGCAGGCGGGGCGGAGACCCGCACGGCCCGCACCCGACGCCGCCGCGCGGGCGCCGCAGCCGTCCCGTACCCGACCAGCACGTTCCCGGAGGACTCCTCGGCGACCCGCTCCGCGGCAGCACGCTCCGCGGCCGTCTGAAGAGCCCGCTCAGCAGGTTCCTCAGGCGCCCAGCCCGAAACCGAACCATCCGGAACCGAACCATCCGGAACCGCCCCGCCTGAGGCCGCCCCGCCAGACCCCGCACCCACCGCGACCGTCAACAGCGGCGCCCCCACCGGCAGTTCCGTGCCCTCCTCGCCGAAGCGGGCCGTGACCACGCCTCCGTAGGGACACGGCACCTCGACCATCGCCTTGGCCGTCTCGACTTCGACGACCGGCTGGTCCACGACCACGACGTCGCCGACCTCGACGAGCCAGCGGACGACTTCCGCCTCCGTCAGCCCTTCCCCGAGGTCGGGCAGCTTGAATTCAAGGACCTGGGCCATCAGCTGTCCGCCTCCCACTGCAACCGCGCGACCGCGTCCAGGATCCGGTCGACGCCCGGGAGATGGTGCTTCTCCAGCATCGGCGGCGGATACGGGATGTCGAAGCCCGCGACCCGCAGCACCGGCGCCTCCAAGTGGTGGAAGCACCGCTCCGTGACGCGCGCGGCGATCTCGCCGCCGGGGCCTCCGAAGCCGCCGGACTCGTGGACGACGACGGCCCGCCCGGTCCGCCGCACGGACGCGGCGACCGTCTCGTCGTCGAACGGCACCAGGGAGCGCAGGTCGACCACTTCGAGGTCCCAGCCCTCGGCGCGGGCGGCCTCGGCCGCCTCCAGGCAGACGGGCACGGACGGCCCGTACGTGATGAGCGTGGCACTGCGTCCGGGGCGGCGCACCACCGCGCGGCCTATCGGTTCAACGGTCTGCGGGGCCTCCGGGTTCCAGTCGGCCTTCGACCAGTACAGCCGCTTCGGCTCCAGGAAGACGACGGGGTCGTCGGAGGCGATGGAGGCGCGCAGCAGGCCGTAGGCATCGGACACCGTGGCGGGGGTGACGACGTGGAGGCCGGGCGTCGCGATGTAGTACGCCTCGGAGGAATCGCTGTGGTGCTCGACGCCGCCGATGCCGCCGCCGTAGGGCACGCGCACGGTGATGGGCAGCGGCATCGCGCCCCGCGTGCGGTTGCGCATCCGCGCCACGTGCGAGATCAGCTGCTCGAAGGCCGGGTACGCGAACGCGTCGAACTGCATCTCGACGACCGGCCGCAGCCCGTACATGGCCATGCCGACCGCCGTGCCGAGGATGCCGGCCTCGGCGAGGGGCGTGTCGGTGCAGCGGTCCTCGCCGAACTCCGCGGCGAGCCCGTCAGTCACCCTGAAGACACCGCCGAGCGCTCCGACGTCCTCTCCGAGGACGTGGACGGACGGGTCCTCGGCCATCGAGTCCCGCAGCGCGCGCCCGAGCGCCTGCGCCATGGTGGCCGGTTTGTTGGCCGGTTTGGTGGCCGGCTTCGCCGCGACCGTGGTCATCGGGCTTCCTCCTCGGCCTCTTCCGAGGCCACTTCGAGCTCGGCCCGCAACTGTGCCGCCTGCTCCCTCAGCTGCGAGGTCTGCTCGGCGTACACGTGCGTGAAGAGGTCCATGGGGTCGAGCACGGGCTCCTGGTTCATGTGCTCGCGCAGGTCGGCGGCCATGGCCTCGGCGTCGTCGCCCACCTGCCGTTTCATGTCGTCGTCCAGAAGTCCGCGCTCCGTCAGCTCCCGCTCCATGAGCAGGATCGGGTCGTGGTCGCGCCAGGCGTCGACGTCGGTGTCCTGGCGGTAGCGCGTCGCGTCGTCGGCGTTCGTGTGCGCCTCCATGCGGTACGTGACCGCCTCGACGAGCGTCGGGCCGCCGCCCTCACGCGCGCGGGCGACCGCTTCGCTCAGCACCTCGTGCATCGCCGCCGCGTCGTTGCCGTCGACCAGGCGGCCCGGCATGCCGTACCCCACGGCCTTGTGGGCCAGGGACGGCGCCGCGGTCTGCTTGGCGAGCGGCACGGAGATCGCGAAGCCGTTGTTCTGTACGAGGAAGACGACGGGGGCCTGCCACACCGCGGCGAAGTTCAGCGCCTCGTGGAAGTCGCCCTCACTGGTGCCGCCGTCACCGACCATGGCGAGGGCGACCACGCCGTCGCCCTTGAGCCGGGCCGCGTGCGCGAGGCCCACGGCGTGCGGGAGCTGGGTCGCAAGAGGCGTGCTCAACGGCGCTATGCGGTGCTCGCGCGGGTCGTACCCGGTGTGCCAGTCGCCGCGCAGCAGCGTCAGCGCGCTCGCGGGGTCGAGCCCGCGGGCGACCACGGCGAGCGTGTCCCGGTAACTGGGAAAGAGCCAGTCCCGCTCCTCCAACGCGAGGGCGGCGGCGATCTCGCACGCCTCCTGCCCGGTGCTCGAGGGGTAGACCGCGAGCCTGCCCTGCTTCGTCAGCGCCGTCGCCTGCGTGTTGTACCGACGGCCGCGCACGAGCTCCGCGTAGAGCAGTCGCAGCAGCTCCGGGTCGACCTTCTCGGCGGCGCCGGTGCCCAGGACGCGGTAGGGCTCCGCGTCCGGCAGCAGCGGCGCGGGGTCGGTCCTGGGCTGCCAAGCGGGGGGCGGGGTGGGCCGGTAGGCGCCCCGCTGCTCCATGACCGTCATGACGGCACCTCCTGGGGGAAGCGGACTCCTCGTGGGAGCGGCAAAAGAGGCGCGCGACGTGATGCGCCTCACCTACCGATTGTTCGGTCGACGGCACATTTTGGCTACAGGCACCTCCAGGCTGTGGACAAACGGTTCTGCACAGCCTGGGATGGATGCAGTACGTCCATGGTAGGGAGGCGGGGGGACATGGCATCTGAACGAATGGCCGACGGACCGGTCGGCGACCGTCCGGAGCCCCAGATCCCGGATCCGCGCCCGCTGGACGCCATAGACCGCGACATCCTGCAGATCTTGCACACGGACGGACGCGCGTCGATACGCTCCGTGGCCGAGCGGGTCCATGTGTCGCGCGCCAACGCGTACGCGCGCATCAACCGCCTCATCGACGACGGGGTCATCCGGGGCTTCGGGGCGCGCATCAATCACGAACGCGCCGGACAGGGCGCGTCCGCCTACATCACGCTCAAGATCGTCCAGAACACCTGGCGCACGGTGCGCGAGCATCTGCGCGCACTTCCCGGTGCGTCCCACATCGCGCTCGTCAGCGGCGACTTCGACGTACTGCTCCTGGTGCACACGCCGGACAACCGGGCCCTGCGCGAGCTGGTGCTGACCCGGCTGCAGTCCATCCCCGAAGTACTCAGTACGCGTACGTTGCTGGTCTTCGAGGAGGACGACATGGAGCCGGAGAACTGAGAGGCCGTCTGCAACGTCCCCGGGCCGGGGCTCAGCGGTCGGTGCGCAGCCCCGCGAAAGCCAGTTGCACGACGGCGTCGGCGATCTGCTCGCCGTTGGCGGCGCCCCGGCTCTCCGGCCGGTACCACTCCACGATGGAGTTGATCATCCCGAAGAGCAGCCGGGTGGCGAGCCGCAGCTCGATGTCGGAGCGCAGATCACCGTCGGCGACGGCCTCCTTGAGCAGCGCCGCCACCTGCTGGTCGAACTCCCTGCGCCGCTCCATGGCCCAGCGTTCGGTGTCGGTGTTGCCGCGCACCCGCAGGAGCAGCGTCACGTAGGGCAGTTCGGCGACCAGCACCTCGACGGTGCGGCGCGTCACGTACTCCAGGCGCTGGACCGCGCTGCCCACGCGCGCGTGGTCCTCGACGAGGATCCCGAAGAGCCCGTCCAGCGCCCGGCTCACGGCGCGGCGCAGCAGCTCCTCCTTGCCCGCCACGTGGTGGTAGATCGAGGACTTGGAGATGCCGGCCGCCTTGGAGAGGTGCTCCATGGACGTGCCGTCGTAGCCGCGCTCGTTGAAGACCCGGACGGCCACGCTCAGGAGCGTCTCCGGGGTGTACGTGTCGCGCCGGGCGGTGGTCATGAGTACTCCTCTCGCACGGCTTGGCGCCGCAGTGCCTGGGAGGGCGCGTAACGCCCGGTGGGGTACTCGTCGTGCAGGGCGTCGAGCGCCTCTGCCACCCGGTACGCGGTGAGGCGGCGGCCCCATGCGACGGGCCCGAGCGGGTAGTTGACGCCGAGCCGCATGGCGGTGTCGATGTCGTCGGCGTCCGCGACCTCGCGTCCGACGGCGTCGAGGGCGAAGTCGACGAGCATCCACACCGTGCGGGCCACGATCATGCCGGGGCTGTGCCCGATGACGCTGACCTTCTTGCCGAGCGCCTGGAAGAGGCCGATCGCCTCCTTCAGGGACTGTTCGCCGACCCTGCTCGAAGGGGCGAGGGCGACCCTGGTGGCGGCGCGGTAGTCCAGCGCCAGGTCGAAGTGGATGGTGGGCTCGGCACCGGCGTCGGCGGCCGTGCCGTCGGCCGGGGCGAGCCGGGCCCCACTGGGGAGTTCGATGAAGCCGGGGTACTCGGGGACGCCCTCGCCGCGTCCGACCCGGATGCCCGCCTCCCCCATGAGGGTGGTCAGCGCGTCCGCCGGGAAGAGGTCGCCGTGCACGGTGACGGACTCCGGCGCATGCGCGGGCGGCGCGGTGTGCGGCTCCGCGCGCGGGGCGTCGTCCCCGTACGCGTACCAGCCCTGTCCCGACTTCCGTCCGAGGCGGCGCGACTCCACGAGGCGGCGCTGCGCCAGCGACGGCGTGAACTTGGGGTCCTGGAAGAAGGACTCCCACACGGAGCGCGTGACGGCTTCGTTGACGTCCTGGCCGATGAGGTCGGTGAGCTCGAAGGGGCCCATCTTGAATCCGCCGCACTCGCGCAGGACGGCGTCGATCGTGGCAGGGTCGGCGACCCGCTCCTCGTACAGGCGCAGCGCCTCGGCGTAGAAGGGCCGTGCGATGCGGTTGACGATGAAACCGGGAGTGTCCGAGCAGTGCACCGGGGTCTTCCCCCAGGCCTTGGCCGTCTCGTACGCGCGCGTGGCCGCTGTTTCCTCCGTCGCGGAGCCGCTGACGACCTCGACGAGGGGCAGCAGGGGCGCCGGGTTGAAGAAGTGCAGACCCACGAAGCGGCCCGGCGCGCGCAGGGCGCCCGCGATGGCGGTCACGGAGAGGGACGACGTGTTGGTGGCCAGCAGACAGTCCTCGGCGACGACGTCTTCGAGGTCCTGGAACAGCCGCTGTTTCACGTCGAGTTGTTCGAGGATCGCCTCGACGACGAGACCGCAGTCGGCGAGCTCCGCGAGGCTTTCGGCGGGGGCGAGTCGGGCACCGGTCGCGGCGCGGTCCTCGGCCGTGAGCCTGCCCTTCTCGACGAGCCGGTCCAGGCGCGCACCGATCGCGTCGGCCGCCGCCTTCGCGCGGCCCGGCGCGGCGTCGTACAGCCGCACGGGGTGGCCCGCGACCAGGGCGACCTGGGCGATGCCCTGCCCCATGGTTCCGGTACCGACCACGGCAACGGCGCTGCTGAGCTCGAGTGCTGTCATGTTCGCGATCCTCCCGCACGGCCCGTCGGCCGCGGGGTCCGGGGGTGGCCGGCAAGAAGTTGTCCACAGCTTTGCCGGACCCTCTTGTCCCGACCGATCGTTCGGTTACTCTAGCCCTGACAGAGCGTTCCTGCCCACCGTCCCTGCCCAGCTCGCCAGCTCGACGCAGAGCTGCCCGAGGAGGAGTTGGTCCCGTCATGGCCGCCGAACTCACCGCGCCCCAGCTGATCGCCAAGCACCGGCCCACCCTCGACCAGGCGCTGGAAACCATCCGCACGCGTGCGTACTGGTCCCCTCACCCCGAGCACCCGAAGGCGTACGGGGAGAACGGCAGCCTGAGCCTGCCCGAGGGCAAGGCCGCCTTCGACGCCCTCCAGGGCACCCGCTTCGACCTCGACCAGCCCGGTACCGACGACTGGGTCGGCGGAGAAGTCTCGCCGTACGGACCGGAGTTGGGGATCACCTACCCCCACCCGGACATCGACACGCTGCTGCCCGCCATGCGCGCCGGAATGCGCGCCTGGCGCGACGCGGGCGCGGAAGTGCGCGCGATGGTCTGTCTGGAGATCCTGTCGCGCATCAGCTCCCGCACGCACGAGTTCGCGCACGCGGTCATGCACACCAGCGGCCAGGCCTTCATGATGGCCTTCCAGGCGGGCGGCCCGCACGCCCAGGACCGCGGCCTCGAAGCGGTCGCGTACGCGTTCGTCGAGCAGACCCGCATCCCCGACGCCGCCGAGTGGACCAAGCCCCAGGGCAAGCGCGACCCGATCGCGCTGAACAAGCGGTTCACCCCCGTCGCACGCGGCATCTCGCTCATGATCGGCTGCAACACCTTCCCGACGTGGAACGGCTATCCCGGCCTGTTCGCCTCGCTCGCCACCGGCAACCCCGTCCTGGTCAAGCCCCACCCGCGCGCGGTCCTGCCCCTGGCGCTCACGGTGCGGATCGCCCGCGAGGTCCTCGCCGACGCGGGCTTCGACGCGAACCTCGTCTGCCTGGCCGTCGAGCGGCCCGACGAGGGCATCGCCAAGACCCTCGCCGTGCGCCCCGAGATCACGCTGATCGACTACACCGGATCGACGGCCTTCGGCGACTGGCTCGAGGCCAACGCCCGCCAGGCGCAGGTCTACACGGAAAAGGCCGGCGTCAACACGGTCGTCGTCGAGTCGACGGACAACTACAAGGGAATGCTGGCCAACCTCGCCTTCTCCCTGTCGCTGTACAGCGGCCAGATGTGCACCACCCCGCAGAACCTGCTGATCCCGCGCGACGGCATCCGGACCGACGCCGGCGCTAAGTCGTACGACGACGTGGTCACGGACCTCGCGGCCTCGGTGAACGGCCTGCTCGGCGACGACGCGCGGGCGAACGGCGTCCTCGGCGCCCTGGTCAACCCCGATGTGAAGGCCCGCCTCGAAGCGGCCGCGGGACTCGGCGAGGTCGCCCTCCCCTCGCGGGAGATCACCAACCCGGAGTTCCCGGACGCCGTGGTCCGCACCCCGGTGATCGTCAAGCTGGACGGCGCCAAGCCCGACGCCGAGGCCGTCTACCTGAACGAGTGCTTCGGCCCGGTCTCCTTCGCGGTCGCCGTCGACTCGGCGGCGGACGCGGTGGAGCTGCTGCGCCGCACGGTGCGCGACAAGGGAGCGATGACCGTCGGGGCGTACACGACGTCGGAGGAAGTCTCCGCCGCCGTCGAGGAGACCTGCCTCGAAGAGTGCGCCCAGCTGTCCCTGAACCTCACGGGCGGCGTCTATGTGAACCAGACGGCGGCGTTCTCGGACTTCCACGGCTCGGGCGGCAACCCCGCGGCGAACGCCGCGCTGTGCGACGGCGCGTTCGTGGCCAACCGCTTCCGCGTGGTGGAGATCCGCAAGGACGCGTGACGCCCGACGCGTCTCGCGTGACGCGTCTCGCGTGACGCGTCTCGCGTGACGCGTGACGCGCGGCGGGTCAGGCCTCCGGCCCCGGGGGCCTGCCCGCCGACCAGTGGAAGAGCGTCATGCCGACGCTCGTCGCCAGGTTGTAGCTGGAGACCTGCGGGCGCATCGGCAGGGACACCAGGTGGTCCGCGTGGTCACGCAGTGCGGCCGAAAGCCCGCTGCGCTCGGAGCCGAACGCGAGCACGGCGTCGTCCGGGAGCTTCAGCCCCCTGATGTCCTCGCCCTCCGCGTCGAGCGCGAAGACCGGGCCTGGCGGGAGATCGGTCACGTCCATGCGCTCCACGGCGGTCGCGAAGTGCAGGCCCGCGCCACCGCGCACCACGGTGGGGTGCCAGGGGTCGAGCGTGCCGGTCGTGACGACCCCGGTCGCGCCGAACCCCGCGGCGAGCCGGATCACCGCCCCGGCGTTGCCGAGGTTGCGCGGATCGTCGAGCACGACGACCGGCGCGGCCCTGGACGTCCTCCGCAGCGCGTCCAGGTTGGCCGTACGAGAGGGACGTACCGCCAGGGCGGCCACGGCCGTGGGATGCAGCCGCGGCACGAGGGCGCGCAGCCGGGCGTCCGGGACCTGCGTCAGGAGTTCGCCGAGCTCGTCCTTCACGTCCGGCGCGAGCTCGTCCGCGAGGGCCAGGACGGCGGGCCGGTCGCTGGTCAGCGCCACCGGCACCCGCGCGCCGAAGCGCAGCGCGTGCTTGATCGCGTGGAAACCGTCGAGCAGCACGGACGTATCGGCGAGCCCGTGCCAGGCGCGTACGGCGCCGTCGGGGTCCGCCCCGTCCGTCCTGTTCATGGCGTGAAGCCTACGCGGGCGGGGTTGGTGGGTTCTTCGCCCCGCCTCCCGTCCACGGAGTCCACAGTGTCCACGGAACCCACGGACTTCGCGGAGTTCCCGGAGTTCGCGGAGTTCCCGGAGTTCGCGGAGTTCCCGGAGTTCGCGGAGTTCCCGGAGTTCGCGGAGTTCCCGGAGCGCTGTTCCGGCACATCACTGCCGCGGGAGAGCGGAAGACGGGATACCGCCCCTTCACGCGCGCGTGCCGCCCATCGGCCGAGGCGCCGCAGGAACGACGTCGGCAGGAAGACGGCGTCGGCCGCGATCATCGCGAGCGAGAAGAACGGCAGCCCCAGAACGACCGCGATCACGGAATGCTCGACGATCATGGCCGCGAGCAGGACGTTCTTGACCCGGCGGTTGAAGAGGGTGAAGGGGAAAGCCACCTGCACGACGACCGTTCCGTACGTCACCAGGAGCACCATGATGCCGTGCGACGAGAGCAGTTCGGAGAGGGCGGGCCACGGGGAGAAGTAATCGAGGTTCAGCGGGTAGTAGACGGCCGTGCCGTCCTGCCAGCGACTCCCCTGGATCTTGTACCAGCCGGCCGTCGCGTAGATCAGACAGGCCTCAACCATGATCACCAGCAGGCCCGCGTTGTGGGCGACGTTGGCCACGACGTCGAGAAGCTTCCGCAACTCGCTCTCCGGAGCCCGCCGCCCCACGGCCCACCAGAAGCCGTGCACCAGCCACAGCCCCCAGAGCAGCAGCAGCCACCCGCCGCTGAGCTCCCCCATGAACGTCACGACGGACAGCCCGAGCCCGAGCACCCACCACAGGACGGGCCCGACCGGACCGACCGGGTCTCCCGCCCCCTCACCTGCGCGTTCCGCTCGCCGTGCGTCCAGCGACCAGACCTGACCGCAGCGCGTGAAGACCAGATACGTCGACATCAGGTGGATGACGTTGTCGCCGCCGTCTCCCATGAAGATGCTGCGGTTCTGCAGCGACAGCACACCGATCATGAAGAGCACGGACATCGCGCGCGTGTGCCATCCGAGCAGCAGCAGGACGCTGCTGAGGATCCCCACCGCGTAGACGATCTCGAACCAGAGGTTCCCGTCCGCCCACATCAGTGCGGTGAAGGCGCCGTTGCTCGCGATGAGCTGCTGCGCCATGTCCCAGTTCCAGGGCCCGTCGGGCCCGTACATCTCATGGCGGTGGGGGAGTTCCCGCAGCAGGAAGAACAGCCAGGTACCGGCGAATCCGATACGGATCACCGCGGTCTGGTACGGCCCCAGGGCGAACCCGGTGACGTTGTTGATGCCCCGCGCCAGCGGGTTCTCGAAGCGGCTCATCGCGCAGCACCCTCCGCGTCGGAGCCCGCGCGGCCCTTCGTCCCTGCGCCCGCGTCGCCCTTGCCGTCGGCGAGCGGCAGGTCGTCCGGCTCCACCTTCCACCACGGGAGCATGCGGTAGGCGGGCTTGAGGGAGACCTTCTCGTCGCTCCACTTCGGCGGACGCACGCTCGTGGTCTTCGAACGCAACTGCACGCGCGCGATCTCGTCCCCCTTGCGACCCGGATCCTCCCGGTCGAGCCGCATGTACGCGATACGGCGGACATAGCGCTCGGAGAGCTGGCCCCGCAGGCCGACGGGACGATTCTGCGAGTCGTGCGAGCCGACGTAGAAGTCCCAGGCGCGGCGGAGTTCGTTCTGCTGCGTGTGGCTGGGCAGGAGGCTTCCGTCGATGGCGGCGCCGTCGTCGGCGGAGAGGCCGTACCAGTCCGTGGTCCGCACACCCCCGTCAGCCGTACGGAGCTCCGCACGGGCCTGCACCGCGACGTTCTGCTGGAGCGGGTTGGGCGCGAAGAGCTTCCAGTTCTGCTCGAACTCGGGGTAGATCCATTCGTCCACCACGTCCCCGTGCTGCTTGGTCAGCGTGTTCGAGGGCGCGACATGCAGGAACAGCATGGCGACATGGACGCAGGCGGCCGCGGCGACGACGGCCAGGGCGCACGCGGCGGCAATCTGATACCCGAGCCTGAGCCCGGCGATCCCGACCCGGACCGGCCGCTCGGCCTCCGGGTCTCCCACTTCGGCCCCGACGGACTCACCGGGCCCGGGCCCGCCACCGGAGCCCTCGTCGTTCCGGTCCATTCCGCCCCGTTCCCCGTTCCCGCACCGAACCCTGCCGCCGGAACGGTACTCAGGCCTGCCCCCGGCGCACAGCGTCCGTGAAGTTATCCACAGGGTTGACACCTTATGGCGGAGGGCCGCACCATTGAATTCAACGAACCGAACGATCGGTCGGGCGGTTCGCTCACAGCTCGAGGGGGACCGAGATGGCGACAGCAGCCGCACACCGGGCGGCGGGCACGAAGCCGGACGAGGCCGTGTCCGCTGCGGACTCCGCCGCCCGCACGGCGGAGCACCAGGCCGTCTTCGACGCGGCGGTCGCCGCCGACGAGCGCATCGAACCCCGCGACTGGATGCCGGATGCGTATCGCGCGTCCCTCGTGCGCCAGATCGCCCAGCACGCACACTCCGAGATCATCGGCATGCAGCCGGAAGCCAACTGGATCACGCGCGCCCCCTCCCTGCGGCGCAAGGCGATCCTCATGGCCAAGGTGCAGGACGAGGCCGGCCACGGCCTGTATCTGTACAGCGCGGCGGAGACCCTCGGCACGAGCCGTGACGAGCTGCTCGACAAGCTGCACTCCGGCCGCCAGAAGTACTCGTCGATCTTCAACTACCCCACGCTGACCTGGGCGGACGTAGGCGCAATCGGCTGGCTTGTGGACGGCGCGGCGATCACCAACCAGGTCCCCCTGTGCCGCTGTTCGTACGGGCCGTATGCGCGGGCGATGGTCCGCGTCTGCAAAGAGGAGTCCTTCCACCAGCGCCAGGGGTACGAGTCGTTGCTCGCCCTCAGCCGCGGCACCGAGGCCCAGCACGCCATGGCGCAGGACGCGGTGGACCGCTGGTGGTGGCCCTCCCTGATGATGTTCGGCCCGCCCGACGACGAGTCCTCGCACTCCGAGCAGTCGATGACGTGGAAGATCAAGCGCCACTCGAACGACGAGCTGCGTCAGCGCTTCGTGGACATCTGCGTCCCCCAGGCGGAATCCCTCGGTCTGACGCTCCCCGACCCGGACCTGGTGTGGAACGAGTCCCGGGGTCACTTCGACTTCGGGGCCATCGACTGGACCGAGTTCTGGGACGTCCTCAAGGGCAACGGCCCCTGCAACGACCAGCGCATAACCCAGCGGCGCCGCGCCCACGAGGAGGGCGCCTGGGTCCGCGAGGCAGCGGCTGCGTACGCGCGCAAGCAGACACCGCCCGCACAGACGCGGCCCACGCAGACGACGCCCACGCAGGGCGCGGCCACACAGCACGGAGAGGCGACAGCATGAGCAGCTCGACCGACTGGCCGCTGTGGGAGGTGTTCGTCCGCTCTCGTCGCGGGCTCTCCCACACCCACGCGGGCAGCCTGCACGCGCCGGACGCGGAGATGGCGTTGCGCAACGCCCGCGATCTGTACACGCGCAGGAGCGAAGGCGTCTCGATCTGGGTCGTGCCGTCCACCGAGATCACCGCGTCCTCGCCGGACGAGAAGGACTCCTTCTTCGAGCCGGCCGGCGACAAGCCCTACCGCCACCCGACGTTCTACGAGATCCCGGAAGGGGTGAAGCACCTGTGAACACCCAAGCACCCGTGCCCGCCCCGGCCGCCACCCCGCTCCCAGCCCCGGCCGCCACCTCGACCGACGCATCGACCGACACCCCGGCCCTCCCCGCCCTGGCCCTCGGCGACGACGCGCTAGTGCTCTCCCACCGGCTGGGGGAGTGGGCCGGACACGCCCCCGTCCTCGAAGAGGAGGTCGCCCTGGCGAACATCGCGCTCGACCTGCTCGGCCAGGCCCGCCTCCTGCTCTCCATGGCCGGCGACGAGGACGAGTTGGCGTACCTCCGCGAGGAGCGCTCCTTCCGCAACCTCCAGCTCGTCGAGCAGCCGAACGGCGACTTCGCCCACACCATCGCCCGCCAGCTCTACTTCTCGACCTACCAGAAGCTGTTGTACGGCGAGTTGGCGTCCGGAGACGGCGTCTTCGCCCCCTTGGCCGCGAAGGCCGTCAAGGAGGTGGCCTACCACCAGGATCACGCCGAGCAGTGGACCCTGCGCCTCGGCGACGGCACGGACGAGAGCCACGCGCGCATGCAGGCGGGCATCGACGCCCTGTGGCGGTTCACCGGCGAGATGTTCAAGCCGGTGCCGGGGCTGGCCGCCGACTGGCAGACCATCCAGCAGCGGTGGACCGCGTCGGTGACGGCAGTCGTCGAGCGGGCGACCCTGACCGTGCCGCAGGGCCCGCAGACCGGCGCGTGGACGGCGGGCGCCGGACGCGAGGGACTGCACACCGAGTCGTTCGGCCGGATGCTCGCCGAGATGCAGCACCTGCACCGCAGCCACCCGGGGGCGTCATGGTGACGACCGCGCCCACCGCCCTGGAAGCGGAGCTCCTGGCCTTGGCGGGTTCGGTGCCCGACCCCGAGCTGCCCGTGCTGACACTGGCCGAGCTCGGCGTGGTGCGCGGCGTGCGGGTCCTCTCCCCGGGCAGGGTCGACGTCGAGCTGACCCCCACGTACACGGGCTGCCCGGCGATAGAGGCCATGTCCGCCGACATCGAGCAGGTCCTGCACGAGCACGGCGTGGCCGAGGTCGCGGTGCGCACGGTGCTCTCCCCCGCCTGGTCGACCGAGGACATCAGCGCCGAGGGCCGCCGCAAGCTGGCCGAGTTCGGCATAGCTCCCCCGCGTTCCCACGCGGCGGACGGTCCCGTTCCGCTGAGCCTGTCGATCCGCTGCCCGCACTGCGGCTCGACCGACACCGAACTGCTCAGCCGCTTCTCCTCCACGGCCTGCAAGGCACTGCGCCGCTGCGACTCCTGCCGTGAACCCTTCGACCACTTCAAGGAGTTGTGATGGCCCGCTTCCACCAGCTCCGGGTAGCGGCGGTCGACCGGCTCACCGACGACTCCGTGACGCTGACGTTCGACGTGCCGCCGACGCTCCGCGAGGAGTACCGCTTCACACCGGGCCAGCACCTCGCCATCCGCCGCTTCGCGGACGGCACGGAGATCCGGCGTACGTACTCGATCTGCTCCGCGGCACCGCCCGTCGACGCCCCGGAGGAGCCCCGGTTCCTGCGCGTCGGGGTGCGCCTCGTCGAGGACGGCGCCTTCTCCACGTACGCGTTCAAGGAAGTCGCCGTCGGCGACGAGCTGGAGGTGATGACGCCGGCCGGACGGTTCACGCTGGACCCGGCCCCCGGGCGCTACGCGGCGATCGTCGGCGGCAGCGGCATCACACCGGTGCTCTCCATCGTCACGACGCTCCTGGAGCGGGAGCCGAAGGCGGACTTCTGCCTCATACGCAGCGACCGCACCGCCGCGTCGACGATGTTCCTGGAAGAGGTCGCGGACCTGAAGGACCGCTGGCCCGACCGGTTCCAGCTGGTCACCGTGTTGTCCCGCGAGGAGCAGCAGGCGGGGCTCGGCTCCGGGCGGCTCGACGAGGAGCGGCTCGCCCAGCTCCTGCCGGCGCTGCTGCCCGTGACGGAGATCGAGGGCTGGTTCCTGTGCGGCCCGTTCGGCCTGGTGCAGGGGGCGGGGCGAACGCTGCGTGCCCTGGGGGTCCCCCGCCGCCGCGTCCACGAGGAGATCTTCCACGTGGACGACGGAGGCGCCTCTGTCGTCGCCGCCGTTCCCACGACGCCGGCGCTCGCGCACAGCACGGTGACGGCGACCCTGGACGGCCGCTCCGGCACCTGGGCCGTGCAGGCCGGGGAGTCCCTTCTCGAGACGGTGCTGCGCAATCGCGCCGACGCCCCGTACGCCTGCAAGGGCGGGGTGTGCGGCACGTGCCGGGCCTTCTGTGTCTCGGGTGAGGTGCGGATGGACCGCAACTTCGCGCTGGAGCCGGAGGAGACGGAGGCCGGGTATGTGCTGGCGTGCCAGTCCCGTCCGGCCACGGACACCGTGGAGCTGGACTTCGACCGCTGACCCCCGCCGCCCCCACTGCCTGCCTGTTCCCTTCCCGTAGAACCTGTTCTATCTTGACGCACCGTCAGGTACGAGAAGGCGACATACGAAGAGACGAACAGGGCGACGGAGACGTCGGTCGGCCGGGGCACGGGAGGACGGGCAGTGGACTTCACTTTCACCGAGGAACAGCAGGCCGTGGTCGAGGCGGCGCAGGCACTCTTCGCGGACGTCGAGCCGGACGGGGTGCCCAGCCCCGCCCTCACGCCCGGTGCCGTCGCCGAGGACTTCGACCGCGCCCTGTGGTCCCGGCTCGCCGACGCCGACCTGCTGGGCGTGCTCATCGCCCCGGAGCACGGCGGTGTGGGCCTGGACGCCATCGCCCTGTGCCTGGTGCTGCGCGAGTCCGCGAAGGTGCTCGCCCGGGTCCCCCTCCTGGAGAACAGCGCCGCCGCACTCGCGGTCCAGGCCGACGGCAGCGCCGAGTTGAAGCGAAGGGTGCTTCCCCAGGTCGCGTGCGGCGAACTGGTTCTGACGGTCGCCGCCAACGGCCGCACCGGCCACGACCCGGCCGACCTGGCCGTCACCGCACAGCGCGACGGCGACAACTGGATCCTGGACGGGCTCCAGACAGGCGTGCCCTGGGCGCAGAACGCGGACCTCGTGGTCGTACCCGCCCACACCCCCGAAGGCCACACCGTCCTCGCACTCGTCCCCCGCCTCCACGAAGGCCTGACCGTCGCCGAACAGATCTCCACCAGCGGCGAGCGTCTCGGCGAGCTCCGCCTGGCGGCCGTGCGCATCGCCGCGTCGGACGTCATCGAAGCCGACGGCGCCTGGGAGCGGCTGCGCGACCTGCTCGCCACCGGCACCTGCGCGCTCGCGCTGGGTCTGGGCGAGGGCGTCCTGCGCATGACGAGCGAATACGTCAGCAAGCGGGAACAGTTCGGCCACCCCGTGGCCACGTTCCAGGCCGTGGCCGTGCAGGCGGCCGACCGCTACATCGACCTGCGCTCGATGGAGGTCACCCTCTGGCAGGCCGCCTGGCGCGTGAGCACCGGCGCGGACGGCGCCCTGCCCAGGACAGGGGACGTCGCCGTCGCGAAGATATGGGCTTCGGACGGCGTACGCAGGGTCGTGCAGACAGCCCAGCACCTGCACGGCGGCTTCGGCGCCGACACCGACTACCCCCTGCACCGCTATCACGCCTGGGCCAAGCAGTTGGAGCTCTCCCTCGGTCCTGCGGCCGCCCACGAGGAGGCCCTGGGCGACCTGCTGGCCGCCCACGCACTCGGCTGAGATCCCGCCCCGGTCAGACCACGGTGCCCGGCTGGCCCTTGTCGTCCACCACGGGCCGCCCCGAGGCCGCCCATGCCTCCATGCCACCGGCGACGTTGAACGCCTCGATGCCCTGCTGCCCCAAGTACATGGCGACCTGCGCGGAGCGCCCGCCGGACCGGCAGATGACGTTGACCTTGCCGTCCTGCGGCGCGGCCTCGGTCAACTCGCCGTACCGGGCCACGAATTCGCTCATCGGGATGTGCAGCGCGTCCGCGGCATGCCCCGCCTGCCACTCCTCGTCCTCACGGACGTCCAGCAGAAAATCGCCACTCGTGAGGTCGTCGACGCCGACCGTGGGCACCTGAGATCCAAAAGCCATGCCCCCGACGCTACCCGAAGGCCCGCCCCGTCAGTCGCGCAGTCGCGCCAGCTCCGCCTCACGCTCGGAGACCTGCGCGAGCAGTTGCTCGGCGATCTCGTCGAGGAGCGTGTCCGGGTCGTCGGGAGCGAGCCGCAGCATGCCGCCGATCGCGCTCTCCTCCAGCTCCTTGGCGAGGACCGTCAGGAGCTCCTTGCGCTGGGCGAGCCACTCGAGCCTGGCGTACAGCTCCTCGCTACGGGTGAGCCGCGTCTCCTCGGGGACGGGGCCCGCGGCCCACTCCTCGGACAACTCCCGCAGCATCGCCTCGTCGCCACGGGCGTACGCCGCGTTGACCCGCGTGATGAACTCCTCGCGCCGCTGCCGCTCGCCCTCCTCCTGCGCCAGATCCGGGTGCGCCTTGCGGGCCAGCTCGCGGTAGAGCTTGCGGGCCTCCTCGCCGGGGCGCACCCGCTGCGGCGGCCGCACCGACTGCTCGGTGAGCATCGCGGCGGCCTCGGGGTAGAGCCCCTCGCCGTCCATCCAGCCGTGGAACAGCTCCTCGACGCCGGGCATCGGCATCACCCGGGCCCGCGCCTCCTCCGCCTTGCGCCGGTCCTCCGGGTCACCGGTGCGGGCAGCGGTGGCCTCGGCGATCTCCGCGTCCAGCTCGTCGAGGCGCGCGTACATCGGGCCGAGCTTCTGGTGGTGCAGGCGGGAGAAGTTCTCCACCTCCACGCGGAAGGTCTCCAGCGCGATCTCGTACTCGATCAGTGCCTGTTCGGCGGCGCGCACGGCCCTTTCGAGCCGTTCCTCAGGGCGTTCCCTGGGGGTCTCGTCGGCGGGACGCGGCTCACCGCGCTCTTCCGACCCGTCCGAGCGTGCCTCGGACCTCTCCCTGAGCCGTGCCTTCAGCTGCTCCTTGAGCCGCCCTTCGGAGCCCGGCTGCCGCGCTCCCTGCGAGGGAGTCTCGGGCGTCTCGGGCTGCGTCGGCTCGGCTTCCGGGGTCGTCACTCGTCCAGCCTAGGCCACACAAGGCCCGGTCCAGGAAACCCGCCCGCGCCACGCCCGGACACTCCCCTGTCACACCCCTGACTCCGCCGCCACCCGCCCCTCCTTGACCGCCCGCACCAGCAGCGCGTGATCGGCCTCCGTACGGTCCGCGTACGCCGTCGCGAACCGCGCCATCGCCTCGTCCAGCTCGTCGTTCTTCCCGCAGTACCCCGCTATGAGGCGCGGGTCCGCGCTGTGCGCGTGTGCGCGGGCCAGCAGGGCGCCGGTCATGCGGCCGTAGTCGTCCAGCTGGTCCGCTGCCAGCTCGGCCGGGTCGACGCTGCCCTTGCGGTTCCTGAACTGCCGTACCTGGAAGGGCCGTCCGCCGACCGTCGTCCACCCGAGCAGGAAGTCGCTGACGACCTGCATCCGTTTCTGGCCGAGCACCACCCGGTGCCCTTCGTGCACGGTCTCCGGCGCCTTGAAGCCGGCCACCGGCAGGTGCGGCAGCAGCACGGAGGGCCGCGTCTCCTTGACCTGGAGCACCAGCGGCTCCCCCCGGTGGTCGAGGAGCAGCACCACGTACGACCGCAGCCCGACGCTGCCCGTCCCGACGACGCGGAACGCCACATCCTGGATCGCGTACCGCGCGAGCAGCGGCAGCCTGTCCTCGGTCAGCGTGCTCCGGTACTCACCGAACGCCGCCGCCACCGAGGCGGCCTCCGCGTCCGGCACGCGCCGCAGCACGGGCGGCGCGTCGACGAAGCGGCGTCCCTCGGTGCCGTCCCCGTTCACGACCCGTTCCGTGGACTTCGCCGCGAAGCGGGCGCTGGTGTTGTGCCGCGCCTTCTCGGAGACCTGCTCCAGGGTGCCGAGGAGGTCACGCGCGTCCGTGTGGGACACCAACTGCTCGTCCGCGATGGCGTTCCACGCGTCGAGGACCGGGAGCTTGGCGAGCAGCCGCATCGTGCGGCGGTATGCCCCGACGGCGTCCAGCGCCGCCTCCTGGCAGGCGTCCTCGGCCGCGCCCGCCTCGCGCCCCGCAAGCACCAGGGACGCTGCCAGACGCTTGAGATCCCACTCCCAAGGGCCGTGCACCGTCTCGTCGAAGTCGTTCAGATCGATGACGAGACCGCCCCGCGCGTCCCCGTACAACCCGAAGTTCGCCGCATGCGCGTCACCGCATATCTGCGCGCCGATACCGGTCGACGGGGTGCGCGCGAGGTCGTACGCCATCAGGCCCGCGGACCCCCGCAGGAACGCGAACGGCGACGCCGTCATCCGGCCGACCCGGATCGGCGTGAGTTCGGGCAACCGGCTGCGGTTGGACTCCTCCACGGCGGCCACCGCGTCGGGCCGCGCACCGTCCACCTCGAACTCCGCGTGCGCGACACGCGGCACGCGCCCCCGCACCGCCTTGCCCTCCGCCTTCGGCGACCCCTGCGCGGGCCACTCGGCGAACCCCCGCACCCGCGGCAGCCGCTCGCCACGCTGCCCGGGAATCCTTCCGCTGTGCTCCACCATGTTCACCGCCCCCCGCTGGCCATCGGCCGACCACGCGTCCGGCCTCGAAGGTACCGCCGCTCGCCGACCGACGTCAGAGCCTGTGGATAACTTCGGTGACATACATCACCGCCCTCGCCAGGAAGGCACACGCGAGCTCGTGCGGGCACATGCAGTCACGCGCGGAGACAAAAAGAAGCGGCCCCCTTCCGGACTTTCGTCCGGAGGAGGACCGCTTCCTCGTGGTGCGCGAGGGGGGAGTTGAACCCCCACGCCCTTTCGGGCACTGGAACCTGAATCCAGCGCGTCTGCCTATTCCGCCACCCGCGCATGGGTGCTGTCTTTGGGTCTCTCACTGTGTGGTGCGAGCGCCTGCCGACATCCAGAAGATTAGCACGCTGCAGCGGGTGGATTCACATCCGTATTCGGCGGGCAACCGGCACCAGAAGCCTTGCCCCGGCCCAGGGCGGGGCTCATCCGCCCCACACGGCGAACCGGACCCGCCGCCACCCCGGTCCCGTATTCACCTCTCCCCGGCCGAGCTCGCCGAGGTCCACAGCCAGGTGCGGGACACTGGCTTTGGGCCCCCTCTACGATCCCTTGTAAAAGGAGGCTCGAGCAGACGTCCCGAGCAGCTGCCCGTAAGGGGCTCAAGGGCCGGAATCAGGGCTTGATCAGGGGTCCCGGAGGGTCCTTGGACGCTGGTGCGGGCATGTCTTGTGAGAGGCGACACTCGTCGACTGGGCGGACAGGGGGAACCAGCCGATTTCCCGGCGCGTGGATACGATCAGTAAGCAGTACCAGGATGACTACGACGGAGGAGGTGCCCCATGGGAGTCCTGAAGAAGTTCGAGCAGCGACTCGAAGGTCTGGTCAACGGCACCTTCGCCAAGGTGTTCAAGTCCGAGGTCCAGCCCGTCGAGATCGCCGGCGCGCTCCAGCGGGAGTGCGACAACAACGCGACGATCTGGAACCGCGAGCGGACCGTCGTCCCGAACGACTTCATCGTCGAGCTGAGCGCCCCCGACTTCGAAAGACTGAGTCCGTACTCGGGCCAGCTCGGCGACGAGCTCTCCGGCATGGTGCGTGACTACGCGAAGCAGCAGCGGTACAGCTTCATGGGCCCCATCAAGGTCCACCTGGAGAAGGCCGAGGATCTCGACACCGGCCTGTACCGCGTGCGCAGCCGCACCCTCGCCTCCAGCACCTCCCAGGCGCCCGAGCGCGCCCCCGCGGGCCCCGGCGGCCCGGCGGCCCCCGGCCGCGGCGCGGGTGGCGGCGGAGGGGCCGCGGGAGGCTTTCCGCAGCCGCCGTCCGGGGCTCCCGGGGGCGGATCTCCCGGAGGCCCACCTCCCATGCCCGCCGCGCCGCCACCCGGCGCGGGTCGCCCCGGCGGGCAGTCCCCGGCTCCGAACAGGCCCGCGGGCCCCGGTGCCGGACCACTTCCGGGCGCCCAGGTGCGGCGCTGGATCGAGATCAACGGCAATCGCCATCAGATCTCCCGCCCGACGCTGGTGCTGGGTCGCAGCACCGACGCCGATGTGCGGATCGACGACCCCGGCGTATCCCGTCGGCACTGTGAGATCCGGACCGGAACGCCCTCGACGATCCAGGATCTCGGGTCTACCAACGGCATCGTGGTAGACGGGCAGCACACCACCCGCGCTACGCTCCGCGACGGCTCGCGGATCGTCGTGGGCCAAACCACCATCGTTTACCGGCAAGCCGAAGGGTGAAGCGGGGGCAATGTCAGAGCTGACCCTGACGGTCATGCGGCTAGGTTTCCTGGCCGTTCTGTGGCTGTTCGTGATCGTGGCCGTCCAGGTCATCCGCAGCGACCTGTTCGGAACGCGCGTCACACAGCGCGGTTCCCGGCGTGAACGGCCGCAGCAGGCCGCACGCCAACAGCAGGCCGCACCCCCACAGCAGCGCCAGCAGCAGGGCGGTGGCGGCCGCTCGCGGCGCGGCGCCCCCAGCAAGCTGGTCGTCTCCGAGGGCATCCTCGCCGGGACGACGGTCGCGCTGCAGGGGCAGACCATCACGCTGGGACGTGCGCACGACTCCACGATCGTGCTGGACGACGACTATGCCTCCAGCAGGCATGCCAGGATCTACCCGGACCGTGACGGCCAGTGGATCGTCGAGGATCTCGGGTCCACCAACGGCACGTATCTCGACCGGACCCGACTCACCAGCCCGACGCCCATTCCGCTGGGCACGGCGATCCGCATCGGCAAGACCGTCATCGAGCTGCGGAAGTAGTACTACGTCATGACAGAGCGCGAGCGGAGCGAGCGAGCCGAAACGGCTGTCCAGGCACTGGACGCCGGCTCGCTCCCGACCGGAGGGTGGGCACCGTGCGGATGTACCCGGAGCCGACGGGCGAGGTGCGCATGAGTCTGTCTTTGCGCTTCGCCGCCGGATCGCACAAAGGCATGATCCGGGAGGGGAACGAGGACTCCGGTTACGCCGGGCCGCGTCTCCTCGCGATCGCCGACGGCATGGGGGGCCAAGCCGCGGGTGAGGTGGCCAGCTCCGAGGTCATCTCGACGCTCGTCACGCTCGACGACGACGTCCCGGGCTCGGACATCCTCACGTCGCTGGGCACCGCCGTGCAGCGGGCCAACGACCAGCTGCGCATGATGGTCGAGGAGGACCCCCAGCTCGAGGGCATGGGGACCACCCTGACCGCCCTCCTGTGGACGGGCCAGCGCCTCGGCCTCGTGCACGTCGGCGACTCGCGCGCGTACCTCCTCCGGGACGGCGTCCTGACGCAGATCACGCAGGACCACACCTGGGTGCAGCGCCTCGTCGACGAGGGCCGCATCACCGAGGAGGAGGCCACCACCCACCCGCAGAGGTCGCTCCTCATGCGCGCGCTGGGCAGCGGCGACCACGTGGAGCCCGATCTGTCGATCCGCGAAGTGCGCGCCGGCGACCGGTACTTGATCTGCTCGGACGGCCTCTCCGGAGTCGTCTCGCACCAGACCATGGAGGACGCCCTCGCGTCCTACCAGGGCCCCCAGGAGACCGTGCAGGAGCTCATCCAGCTCGCGCTGCGCGGCGGCGGCCCCGACAACATCACCGTGATCGTCGCCGACGTCCTGGACATCGACAGCGGCGACACCCTGGCGGGCCAGCTGTCCGACACCCCCGTGGTGGTCGGCGCGGTCGCCGAGAACCAGCTCCAGTCGCAGGACGACGGCGCGATGCAGACCCCCGCGGGCCGTGCGTCGGGCCTCGGTCGTCCGGTGCCGCCGCAGGCTCCCCAGGGAGGGGGCGGCTTCGGCCCGCCCGGCAGCGGCGACACCACGGGGTACGCCCCCGAGGGCAGCTTCGGGGCGTACGACGACGAGGACTTCGAGAAGCCCGGTAACGGCCGCAAGTGGCTCAAGAGATCCCTCTACGGAGTGCTTGCTCTCGCCGTCATCGGCGGCGGTCTCTACGGCGGCTACCGATGGACCCAGACTCAGTACTACGTGGGCACGAAGGACAAGCACGTAGCCCTGTACCGCGGTATCGACCAGGACCTCGCGTGGGTCAGCCTGTCGAAGGTCGAGAAGGATCACCCCGAGGTCGAACTCAAGTACCTGCCGCCGTACCAGCGCAAGCAGGTCGAGGCCAACATCGCCGAGGACAGTCTCGACGAGGCCAAGAGCAAGATCGACGAGCTGAGCCTCCAGGCCACCGCGTGCAAGAAGGACGCCGAGCGTCGCGAGGTCGAGCGCGAGAACAACGCCAAGACCGGCGAGGGCGAAGCGGGCGGCACCACCGGACTGCGCACCGCGCCGTCCCCCGACCCGACCTCGCCCGGCGGAGACGCCAGGACCGACGAGAACGACAAGAACAACTCGACCGACAAGAACAAGTCCAAGACCGCACCGACTCCCACACCCGGCCCCAGCCTCTCCGAGGATGAGCAGAAGCTGGTCCCGCTGTGCGGTAAGCAGTAAGCAGCCGTTGGGGGCCTCTGCACGCCATGAGCAGTAGTACTACACACACGTCGACGATCGGCGCGATCGGAGCGCCGAGCAGGCGCAACACCGAGCTCGCGCTGCTCGCGTTCGCCGTCGTCATCCCGCTGTTCGCCTACATGAACGTGGGCCTCGCGCTCGACGGCAAGGTGCCCACGGGCATGCTCGGCTACGGCCTGGGCCTCGGCCTACTGGCCGGCGTCGGGCACATCGTGGTGCGCAAGTTCGCCGCGTACGCCGACCCGCTGCTCCTTCCGCTGGCGACGCTGCTCAACGGCCTCGGCCTGGTGATCATCTGGCGGCTCGACCAGTCGGAGAAGCTCCAGCAGCGGGACAACTTCATCCAGGCCGCGCCGAACCAGCTGAAGTACTCGGCGATCGGCGTCGCGCTCTTCGTGGGCGTGCTGCTGCTGCTCAAGGACCACCGCGTCCTGCAGCGCTACACGTACATCTCCATGGTCGGCGCCCTGGTCCTGCTGCTCCTGCCGCTCGTGCCGGGCCTCGGCATGAACGTGTTCGGCGCCAAGATCTGGATCCGCATCGGCTCGTTCTCCATCCAGCCGGGCGAGTTCGCGAAGATCGTCATCGCGATCTTCTTCGCCGGGTACCTGATGGTGAAGCGCGACGCGCTCGCCCTGGCCAGCCGCCGCTTCATGGGTCTCTACCTCCCGCGCGGACGCGACCTCGGCCCGATCGTGATGGTCTGGGCGATGTCCATCCTCATCCTGGTCTTCGAGACCGACCTCGGTACGTCGCTGCTGTTCTTCGGCATGTTCGTCGTGATGCTCTACGTGGCCACGGAGCGCACCAGCTGGATCGTGTTCGGTCTGCTGATGTCCGCCGTCGGCGCCGTCGGTGTGGCCTCGTTCGAGCCCCACGTGCAGCAGCGTGTGGACGCCTGGCTCAACCCGTTCTCCGACTCGACGCTCGCCCAGACCGACCAGATCGCCCAGTCGCTGATGGCCTTCGGCTCCGGCGGCGTCCTCGGCACCGGCCTCGGCCAGGGCAACTCCGACCTCATCGGCTTCGCCGCCAACTCCGACTTCATCCTCGCCACCTTCGGTGAGGAAATGGGTCTCGCCGGTGTGATGGCGATCCTGCTCATCTACGGCCTGATCGTCGAGCGCGGCGTCCGCACGGCGCTCGCCGCCCGCGACCCGTTCGGCAAGCTCCTCGCGATCGGTCTCTCCGGAGCCTTCGCCATCCAGGTCTTCGTCGTCTCCGGCGGCGTCATGGGCCTGATCCCGCTGACGGGTATGACCATGCCCTTCCTGGCATACGGCGGTTCCTCCGTCATCGCCAACTGGGCCCTGGTCGGCATCCTGATCCGGATCAGCGACACCGCGCGCCGTCCCGCCCCGTCCCCCGCCCCGAACCCCGACGCCGAAATGACCCAGGTGGTCCGACCGTGAACAAGCCCCTGCGCCGGATCGCGATCTTCTGCGGGCTGCTCGTCCTCGCCCTGCTCGCCCGGGACAACTGGCTCCAGTACGTGCAGGCCGACTCCCTGGCCAAGCACGAGAAGAACCGCCGCGTCACCATCGAGCGCTACGCCCAGCCGCGCGGCGACATCATCGTCGACGGCAAGCCCATCACCGGCTCCAAGTCCACCCCGGGCAGCGACCTCAAGTACAAGCGCACTTGGAAGGACGGGCCCATGTGGGCCCCCGTCACCGGGTACTCGTCGCAGCGCATCGGTGCCACCCAGCTGGAGAGCATCGACGACGGCATTCTCACCGGCAACGACGACCGGCTCTTCTTCCGCCGCACGCTCGACATGCTGACCGGGGAGAAGAAGGAGGGCGGCAATGTCGTCACGACCCTCAACGGCGCCGCCCAGAAGGCCGCGTACGACGGCCTGAAGGGCCGCGGCAAGGGCGCGGTCGCCGCGATCGACCCGTCCACGGGCGCGATCCTGGCGCTGGCGTCCACTCCCTCGTACGACCCGGGAGACTTCGCCGGCAACACCAACGACGAGGCCCAGAAGTTCCTCGACCTCGACAAGAGCAAGGACAAACCGCTGGTCAACCGCGCACTGCGCGAGACCTACCCGCCCGGCTCCACCTTCAAGGTGGTCACGGCGGCGGCCGCCCTGGAGCACGGCCTGTACGACGGCATCGACGAGAAGACGGACTCCCCGCTGCCGTGGACGATGCCGAACACCACGCAGCCGCTGAAGAACGAGGGCGACCTGCCCTGCAAGAACGCCTCGATGCGTGAGGCGCTGCGGGTCTCCTGCAACACCGTCTTCGGCAAGATCGGCTCCGATCTCGGCAAGGACAAGATGCTGGAGACGGCGAAGAAGTTCGGCTTCAACGAGCAGCAGTTCGTCCCGGTCCGCTCCAACGCCTCCAACTTCCCCGAGGAGATGGACCGACCGCAGACCGCGCTGTCCTCCATCGGCCAGTTCGAGACCGCCGCGACCCCGCTGCAGATGGCCATGGTCGCTTCCGCGATCGCCAACGACGGCACGCTCATGGAGCCGTACATGGTCAGCGAGCTGCAGGCGCGCAACCTCGACGTGGTCGAGAAGCACTCGCCGAAGGAGATGAGCGAGCCGCTCTCGAAGGAGAACGCGCAGAAACTCCAGGAAATGATGGAGACGGTCGTCAAGTCCGGCACCGGAACCATGGCGCAGATCCCCGGCGTCACCGTCGGCGGCAAGACGGGTACGGCACAGCACGGCGTCGCGAACAGCAAGAACCCGTACGCCTGGTTCATCTCGTACGCGAAGACGGACTCCGGGTCGCCGGTCGCCGTCGCCGTGGTGGTCGAGGACAGCGACGCCAGCCGCCAGGACATCTCCGGCGGCGGCCTCGCCGCACCGATCGCCAAGAACGTGATGAAGGCAGTCATCGACAGCAAGAAGTGACCCCCGTCACGGCCCCTCCACATCGGTGCACGTTGCGGTACCGGTCCGGTATCGGGTGACGGTCGCGGCCGGGTCACGTAAGTGGAGCCGGGTACCGTATGCCCGGACAGCACACCGCCGGACCACACAACGGTGCGGTCGGGACCGACGGAGAGGGCTGGATTAGCTATGGAAGAGCCGCGTCGCCTCGGCGGCCGGTACGAGCTGGGCCAGGTGCTCGGCCGTGGTGGCATGGCCGAGGTGTACCTCGCGCACGACACTCGGCTCGGCCGCACCGTGGCGGTGAAGACGCTGCGGGTGGACCTCGCGCGCGACCCGTCCTTCCAGGCCCGGTTCCGCCGTGAGGCCCAGTCGGCCGCCTCGCTGAACCACCCGGCGATCGTCGCGGTCTACGACACCGGCGAGGACTACGTGGACGGGGTCTCGATCCCGTACATCGTGATGGAGTACGTCGACGGCTCCACGCTGCGTGAGCTGCTTCACTCGGGCCGCAAGCTGCTGCCCGAGCGGGCCATGGAGATGACGATCGGCATCCTCCAGGCCCTGGAGTACTCGCACCGCAACGGCATCGTGCACCGCGACATCAAGCCGGCGAACGTCATGCTGACGCGCAACGGCCAGGTCAAGGTCATGGACTTCGGCATCGCCCGCGCGATGGGCGAGTCCGGCATGACGATGACGCAGACCGCAGCGGTCATCGGCACGGCGCAGTACCTCTCGCCGGAGCAGGCCAAGGGCGAGCAGGTCGACGCCCGCTCCGACCTCTACTCCACCGGCTGTCTCCTCTACGAACTGCTCACCGTCCGGCCGCCCTTCGTGGGCGACTCCCCGGTCGCCGTGGCCTACCAGCACGTACGTGAGGAGCCGCAGGCCCCGAGCGTCTTCGACGGCGAGATCACGCCGGAGATGGACGCCATCGTCCTGAAGGCCCTCACCAAGGACCCGGACTACCGCTACCAGTCGGCCGACGAGATGCGCGCCGACATCGAGGCCTGCCTCGACGGCCAGCCCGTCGCCGCCACCGCAGCCATGGGCGCGGTGGGCTACGGCGGCAATCCGGACGACCAGCAGACCGCCATGCTCCGCCCGCAGAACGGCGGGGGCCAGACCTCCATGCTCCCGCCGGTCAACCCGGACGACGGGGGCTACGGCTACGACGAGGGCCGCGGCCGCCGTCAGAAGAAGAGCAACATCTCGACGTGGCTGCTCGTCCTCGCCGGCATCCTCGTCCTGGTGGGCGCGATCCTCATCGGGAAGTCCGTCTTCGGCGGGGACGGCGGGGGTGACGGGACGATCAAGGCCCCGAAGCTCGTCGGCGAGTCCGAGGCCGAGGCCAAGAGGTCCGCCACGAACGTCGGCCTGAAGTTTGAGGTCGGCGAGCGCAAGCGGTGCGCCAAGTTCCCGAAGGGCGAGGTCTGCGACCAGGACCCCGGAGTGAACGCCGACGTCAAGAAGGGCGACACCATCACGGTGACCGTCTCGACGGGCTCGCCGAAGATCACCGTCCCGGACGTGCAGGGCCTCAGCTACGAAGTCGCCGAGAAGCAGCTCCAGGACAAGGGCTTCACCAACATCGAGAAGGCGACCGAGGAGTCCGACCGGACCCCCAACAAGGTCATCCGGCAGAACCCCGAGGGCGACACCAAGGCGGAGAAGAGCGAGAAGATCACGCTCACCGTCGCCAAGGAGAAGAAGCAGGAGACCGTCCCGGACGTCGCAGGACTCGACTACGACGCGGCCGCGAAGCAGATCACGGACAGCGGCTTCACTCCGGCCCGCCAGGACGTCGCCAGCGAGGACGTCGATGAGGGCAAGGTCATCAAGACCACGCCCGGGGCAGGTACGCCCGCCGACCCCGGCTCCACGGTCAACGTCCAGGTCGCCAAGGCGGCCGAAGAGGCCACGGTGCCGCCTCTCACCGGCCAGAAGCTGAAGGACGCGCGCAAGGCCATCGAGGACGCGGGGCTGAGCGTCGGCACCATCCAGGGCCCGCAGGACGACGACGCCCTCGTGGTCCTGTCCACGCCCAACGCCGGTGAGAAGGCGGAGCCCGGCACGGCGGTCAACCTGACCACCGCGGGCGGCGGCGGAGACAACGGCATCGGCGGCGGGGACGGTGGAGGCGGCATCGTCGGCGGCCTGACCAACGGCAACAACGGCCACCGCGACGACCACTGGTGGGACTGACCCGACCCGCCCGTGACGCACACGGAGAAGCCCCGGCACCGCTCAGCGGTACCGGGGCTTCTGCGTTGCTGCCTCTGTTGTCCGGGCTACTTCAGCTCCGCCGGAGGCGTCCGCTTGCTGTCCACCTTCTCGATGCGCTCCAGCTCACCCCACACGACGTACCGGTAGCGGGAGGTGTAGACGGGCGTGCAGGTCGTCAGCGTGATGTAGCGGCCCGGCTTCTTCACGCCCGATTCCTTGGGGACGGGGTTCAGGACCTTCACGTTGTACTTCGAGGTCTCGGGCAGCGTCGCGTAGACCTTGTAGACGTACCACTTGTCCCGGGACTCGTAGACGATCGCGTCGCCCTTTTCGATCTTGTCGATCTTGTGGAACTTCGCGCCGTGCCCGTCGCGGTGCGCGGCCAGCGTGAAGTTGCCTTCCTTGTCCTCGGGCAGCGCCGACTTGACCGGGTCCTTGTAGTAACCGGCCACGCCGTCGTTGAGGATCTTGTTGCCCGTACCCGCCTTGACCAGCACCTCGCCGCTGCCCATCGCCGGTACGTGCAGGAAGCCGATGCCGTCCTTGGTGTCGATGGAGCCGGGGCCGCTCGCCCAGTGGTCACGCACGCGGTCGCCCTGTTTGTGCGCCTCGCGGTCCGCTATGACGTTGGTCCACCACAGGGAGTAGACGACGAAGAGACCGAGCACGAGGCCCGCGGTGATGAGAAGTTCACCGAAGACGCTGACCGCCGTGGCGATGGGACCGCGGCCGCGGCGCCGTGGTGCGGGGGCCGGCGCGGGCGCCTCGTCCTGCTTCTCGTCATCGGTCGTGGCTGCCACTGGTTCCGCCCCGTTCTCACCGTTCTAGTTCACGAGCGCGCTCGGTTTGCCCTTGTCGCGCGGTCGCTCCTCGACCATCTTGCCCCAGACGATCATTCGATACTTACTCGTGAATTCCGGGGTGCAGGTGGTCAGTGTGATGTACCGGCCGGGTTTGGTGAAGCCCGAACCCGGCGGCACGGGGCCGATCACACTCGTGTTGCTGGGCGCGGTCTGCGGCAGGATGCTCGCCATCTTGTAGACGAAGTACGTGTCCTGCGTCTCGACGACGATCGGGTCGCCCGGCTCCAGGCGGTTGATGTAGCGGAACGGCTCGCCGTGCGTGTTCCGGTGGCCCGCGACCGCGAAGTTGCCCTTCTCCGCCTCCGGCATCGCGGTCTTGGTGGCGCCTTCGTTGTAGTGGCCGACCATGCCGCGGTCGAGGACCTGCTGCTTGTCGATGCCCTCGGCGACCGGCACGACGACGTCCAGGCGCGGAATGTGGAGGAGAGCGAAGCCCTGTCCCGGCTCGAAGCTGCCGGGCTTGCCCTTGCCCTGCGCCCAGCTCTCCTGGAGGTCGTGCGCGGCTCCGTCGGCCTGCTGCTGGGCACGGATGTTCGTCCACCAGAGCTGGTACGTGACGAAGAGGAGCATCAGGACGCCGACCGTGATGAAGACCTCGCCGAGCCCCCGGCTGATCACCGCGCCCGGGGACGGCCTGCGGGCACGCTCCGCGCGGCGGGCCTCGACGCGCGACAGGGGGGCGGCACTCGGCGGCGACTCCGCGGGGCGCCTGCCGCCCTTCTTGGCGGCCTTGCGGCGGGCGGCCCGGCCTTCGGTGGGGTCTGGTTGCGCTATTCGCCGCGTGTCGGCGGTCCGCAGGCCCACGGTCTCGTCGTCGGGTACGGGAGCGGGCTGTTCCGGGACGTAGGCACCGTACAGCTGCTCGTACGTGGGCTCGGCGTCGTACCGCTCCTGTTCCCGCGGCTCGGCGGGCGTCTGCGGCTCGGCAGTCCCCTGTGGTCGGGCGGGTGCCTGCTGCTCGGCCGATGTCTGCTGCTCCGGCTCCGCGCTGCCGCTGCCGCTGCGGAACCACGGTGAGGGGTGCTGCCCCGGCAACGGATCCGTCAGGGGGTCCTCCAGGTGATCGACCGCCGCCTCGAACGCACCGTCGTCCCCGTACGCGTCACTCGCGTCGTACGGGGCTCCGGAGGAGTCGCGCTCGGGGCGCAGGTCCGTCACGCCGTGGCCCTGCCCACCACCGGGGCGAGCCCGCTCGATCGGGCGACGGCTCCGGTGTCGCCGCACTCCACCAGCCAGTTGGCCAGCATGAGGTGGCCGTGCTCGGTCAGCACGGACTCCGGGTGGAACTGGACGCCCTCGACCGCGAGTTCCCGGTGGCGCAGGCCCATGATGATGCCGTCCTCCGTGCGCGCGGTGACCTCCAGGTCGGCCGGGACGGTGGTGGGCTCGGCGGCGAGCGAGTGGTAGCGGGTCGCGGTGAACGGGGACGGCAGACCGGCGAAGACGCCCTTGCCCTCGTGGCGGACGAGCGAGGTCTTGCCGTGCAGGAGCTCGGGGGCGCGGTCCACCACTCCGCCGTACGCCACGGCCATGGACTGCATGCCGAGGCAGACGCCGAAGACGGGCACGGCGGTGGTGGCGCAGTGGCGCACCATCTCGACGCAGACGCCCGCCTGCTCCGGGGTGCCGGGGCCGGGCGACAGCAGTACGCCGTCGAAGCCGTCCTGCGCGTGCCGCAGCTCGACCTCGTCGTTGCGCAGGACCTCGCACTCGGCGCCCAGCTGGTACAGGTACTGGACGAGGTTGAAGACGAAGCTGTCGTAGTTGTCCACGACGAGAATGCGGCTGCGGCTGGGGCCGCCGGCGGCGCTCACTGGCCGTCCACGGTGACGTCGTTGAAGGGCAGCAGCGGCTCCGCCCACGGGAAGACGTACTGGAACAGCACATAGACCACCGCGAGGACGAGCACCAGGGAAACCAGTGCCCTCACCCATGCGTTTCCCGGCAGATGCCGCCAGATCCAGCCGTACATGCCGTCCCTTCCGTCGCGTACGGCGGGGCCTCCCTCGCCGTACCGCACCAGACTAACGGCGCAGTGCCTCCGGTTTCCCGGCCTCCACGGGCTGGGTCGCGTCCAGATGTGCCCAGACGATCAGCCGGTGACTGTGGCCCCACTCTGGTTCACAGGTCGTAAGGGTGAGGTAACGGCCCGGGCCGTCATAGCCGGATCTGCGCGGCACGGGATCAATGACGTCGATGTCGCCGGGGAGCGTCCTGTAGGGCTTCCTGTCGATGCGGTACGTGAACCAGGTCGCGCCGTCGGTGAGGACCACGGCGTCGTCGGGGCGCAGTTCCGGGAAGTCCTTGAAGGGGTCGCCGTAGGTGCGGCGGTGGCCCGCCACGGCGAAGTTGCCCTTCTGGCCGAGGCGGGCCGTGGAGGCGTAGTGGCCGAGGCCCTTCTTGAGGACGTCGGTGCCGGTGCCGTGGAGCACGGGCTTGTTCCACGTGAAACCGAACCGCGGGATGTACATGACGGCGAAGGCTTTGCCGTCCTTGTAGGGGGCGGGTTCGTCCAACGAGCCCGGAGAGGAGTCCGGAGAGGAGTCCGGCGGGGTCCCGGTGGGCTTGTCGTCCGCCCCCGTGGAGACCGCGCCCCGCGCCCACCGGTCCTGCAACTCGTCGATCTGGCTGTCCATGGCGCTGTCGGCCTTCACACCGGTCCAGAACAGGACGTACACGACGAAGAGCACGATCAGCGTCCCGACGGTGATGCACAGTTCGCTGAACGTCCTGACGAGCACGCGCACGGACACGGGTCCCCCCAGGTGCGGCTACTCCGCGGGCTTCGCGTAGTGGAGATCCACTGTGCCCGAGTAGCCGGGAAGAGTCACCGCTCCGTCGTCGTCCACTTTCCAGCCGAGACCGTACGCGTTGACGTAGAGCATGTAGTTCTGGATCTCGGGGGAGGCCGCGAGGGCGGTCCTGAGCTTGTCGGGGTCGCCGACCGCGGTCACCTTGTACGGCGGGGAGTAGACGCGGCCCTGGAGGATCAGGGTGTTGCCGACGCAGCGCACGGCGCTCGTGGAGATCAGGCGCTGATCCATGACCTTGATGCCCTTGGCGCCGCCCTTCCAGAGGGCGTTGACCACGGCCTGGAGGTCCTGCTGGTGGATGACCAGGTCGTTGGGCTGGGGCTCGGGGTAGCCGGGGAGCTTGGCGGTGGCGTTGGGCGGGGCGTCGGCGAGGGTGACCGTGACCGCCTTGCCGTTGAGCTTCTTGGTGCCGGCGTTCTCCTCCAGCGCGTCGAGCCGGGCGTCGTCCGCCTTGGTGCCGCCGCCGTCTCGCTGGGCGAGCGACTCGACGTCGTCGCGCAGCGTTCCGTTGGACTCGTCGAGGGCGCCGTTCTTGTGGCTGCGCTCCTGAATGAGGTCGGAGAGTTTCAGCAGCGAGGCATCGGTACGAATGTTGGTGCCCTTGGCCGTGTTGAAACTGGTGAAGAAGATCAGCCCGGCGAGAGCGAAAACAGCACCCGTAAGCACCCGAACCGGACGCCATCGGGGGCGCCGAACGGGACCTTTGTGGGAGTCGGCAGAATTGCTCAACGTACCCTTATCTCCTTCGACGCCGCGGAAGCACTACGCTAACGGACGCCCGGGGGAGGCTTCAGCTCCCCGTGACGTCCCGCCCGGCGCCAGACAACAGTTACCTGCGCGGCCACGCAGCGCATCGACAGGAGAGACCCTCGTGCCGAAGTCACGTATCCGCAAGAAGGCAGACGACTACACGCCGCCGCCCGCGAAGAAGGCGACGACCATCAAGCTGACGAATCGCAGCTGGGTGGCTCCGGTGATGCTGGCGATGTTCCTCATCGGCCTCGCCTGGATCGTCGTCTTCTACGTCACGGACGGAAAGCTGCCGATCGATCCGCTGGGCAACTGGAACATCGTGGTGGGCTTCGGCTTCATCGCCGCGGGGTTCGGCGTCTCCACCCAGTGGAAGTAGGCTTCCCCGGCTGAGGCAGGCCTGGTCCTGCCTCAGCTTCCGCATGCCCCGAACCCCCTGCTCCGACGCAAGCCTTGCCCTGAGTTATCCACAGCGCTATCCACATGGGGAAAAGGTCTGAAGATCTGTGGATAACCTTCGGCCGGTTGACGCCGGTGTGACTGGCCGACCGGAACTCTGTTCGCCGCGTGCCCCTTGTCCTTCCTGGGGAAACCCAGGTCAGCGACAGGGGGCACGGTTGTTCCCCACAGCATGCACAAGATCCGGCACACGCTGTGGACAACGTCAGTACGTCAGGTGAGCTCGGCGGTCCTCATGACGACCATGACCACCGTCGCGAGCAGCACCAGCGCACAGCTGCCGTACTGGATGAGGTTCCGCCGCTCGCGGGGCGCGTGCACCATCGCGTAGCCGACGATGAGACCGCCGACGAGCCCGCCCACGTGCGCCTGCCAGGCGATGTTGGGCCAGAAGATGGTGATCATCATGTTGATCACAAGCAGCGCGATGACCGGCCGCAGGTCGTAGTTCAGCCGCTTCATCAGAATGGCGGTCGCACCGAAGAGGCCGAAGATGGCGCCGGACGCTCCGACGGAGCCCACGTTCGGCTCCGCGAGCAGATACGTCAGCGCGCTGCCCGCGAGACCCGACGCCGCATACAGCGCGAGGTAGCGGACGCGGCCGAGTGCGGCTTCCAGCGGGCCGCCGATCCACCACAGGCTGAGCATGTTGAACGCGATGTGCATGTAGCTGCTGTGCAGGAACATCGACGTCACCAGGCGGTACCACTGGCCCTCGGCGACGCCCTCGACCGTGCCGAACTCCGGGACGTAGGCCCGGCCCAGCAGGGAGAACCGGTCGGTGAAGCTGTCCCCCACTGAAAGCTGCACGAGGAACAGGGCGAGGTTCAACCCCACCAGGATCTTGGTGACCAGGCGCGGGTCGGCGGCGACCGTGCCACCCGCGACCGTGCGCGGCTGGTTGGCGGTCGGCGCGTGGCCCGTGCCCGAACCGCCACGGACGCACTCGGGGCACTGGAAGCCGACCGAGGCGCTGACCATGCATTCGGGGCAGATGGGGCGCTCGCAGCGCGTGCAGGTGATGCCGGTCTCACGGTCCGGGTGCCGGTAGCAGGAGGGCACGTCCGCCGCCCCTTGTGGCTCCTCCGGGCTGCCTGGCGCCTGGTCCATGGGGTCCCCTCAATCTCCGTACGAAGGCACTGCGACGGCACACGTGGCAACGCGCCGCCCCGCCCTTCCTTACGGATGGGCGGGGCGGTTTGGTTCCCTCGCGGAACGCGCGGGTACGCGCAGGTCAGGCGTCGCGGGTCTCGATGACCACGGACTCGATGACCACGTCGTTGACCGGGCGGTCGGTGCGCGGGTTGGTCTGGGTGCCCCCGATGGCGTCCACGACCTTCTTGCTGGCGTCGTTGGTGACCTCGCCGAAGATCGTGTGCTTGCGGGTCAGCCACGCCGTCGGCGAGACAGTCACGAAGAACTGCGAGCCGTTGGTGCCCGGACCGGCGTTGGCCATCGCCAGCAGGTACGGCTTGTCGAAGGCGAGGTCCGGGTGGAACTCGTCCTCGAACTCGTAGCCGGGGCCACCGGTGCCGTTGCCCAGCGGGTCGCCGCCCTGGATCATGAAACCGCTGATCACCCGGTGGAAGACGGTGCCGTCGTACAGGCGGTCCGAGGTCTTCTTGCCGGTCGCGGGGTGGACCCACTCGCGCTCGCCCTGAGCGAGCTCAACAAAGTTCTTGACCGTCTTGGGCGCGTGGTTCGGCAGAAGCCGGACCTCGATGTCGCCCTGGTTGGTCTTCAGGGTGGCGTAAAGCTGCTCAGCCACGATCTGCCTTCCGTTGTCTTCTGTGACACCCCGATCCTCGCACGGACCGGATTGGGACGAGTAGCCACCGACCGGGCGCGCACCGGAGGGATCCGTGGCATTGTCGGCCGGGAGCTCTCCGCCGCAGAGATTTTGCCTGGTTCAGAGACTGAAACGCGCGAAAACAGGAACTCAGAATGCCGGGGTCAGCTTCCATGACCCGGATGCCCGCCCTCGCATGTCATCGGAGCGATCCGAAAGGCATGATCCCTGAAAGGGTGGAAAGGTGACATACCTATACGCCACCGAGGAGGAGGATCCCGTGACCCGCATCGACAGCGTGCGCGCCGCGACCGGCTCGGCCAAGGACAGCGTGCGTCACGCCGCGGACGCGGTGGCACCTTACGCCGACACGGCCAAGGACCGGGCCACTCATTACGCCCACGAAGCGCGCGTACGCATCGCACCCAAGGTGTCTTCTGCTGCCCAGCAGGCCGCCGAACAGGCCCGCGTGCAGTACGGCGCCCACGTCGCCCCCCGTGTCGAGCAGGCCCGCACCCATGTGCCGCCGAAGGTCGACCACGCCGCACACGAAGCCGCCGCCCGTACCCGCAAGGCCGCCCGCCAGGCCGCCGACTACTCCAGGCCCCGCATCGAGCAGGCGGTCGCCGCCGCGCAGCCCGTCCGCGAGGAGGCCACGTCCCGTGGCACGGCGGCTCTCGCCGCGCTGCGCGGTCAGGTCTCGGCGGGAGAGATCCAGCGTCTGGTACGCAAGCACGAGCGCAGGGCCAAGAGGGGCCGCCTCGTCAAGCGGCTCGCTGTCCTCGGCCTGCTCGCCGGCGGTGCCGTGGCCGCGTGGAAGTGGTGGGACAAGCAGGCCAACCCCGACTGGCTGGTCGAGCCGCCCGCGGCCACGGAGGTGCCCGACAGCACGCCGCTGACCTCGGTCGACGGCAGCGGTCAGGCCGCCCTCGACCCCGAGGTGCAGGCCAAGCAGGCGGAGGCCGAGGCCGAAGCGACCGACCGGGACAAGCGCGGCTGACGCCGTCTACGACGTCGTGGGGCGGGGGACCGGACGGTCTGCCCGCCCCGCGTTGTTTCACGTGAAACATGGCGCGCAGATAGGCCCTGATTCGTGCACGGAGGAAGGGGAACTGCTCCTGGCATGGCTGCGAACCGAAGCTTGAACCACGACGAGGCGCCCGTCCTGGACGCGCTGGAGCGCTACCACAAGGCCGACGAGCTCGCCTTCACCCCGCCGGGCCACAAGCAGGCGCGGGGCGCCGACCCCCGGGTCAGGAAGGTGCTCGGCGAGGCGGTGTTCCTCGGCGACGTACTCGCCACGGGCGGGCTCGACGACCGGTTGAGCCGCCATCAGATCCTGGAGGGCGCCCAACGGTTGATGGCCGACGCCGTCCACGCCGAGCACACGTTCTTCTCGACCTGCGGCAGCTCCTTGTCGGTCAAGGCGGCCATGCTGACGGTGACCGCGCCGCACCGCCGTCTCCTGGTCGGACGTGACGCCCACAAGTCGGTGATCGCGGGCCTGATCCTTTCAGGCGTCGAGCCCGTCTGGGTAGAACCTGCCTGGGACCCCGAGCGCCACATCGCCCACCCGCCAACGGCCGACGCGTTCGAGGAGGCCTTCACCGCCCATCCCGACGCCGACGGTGCGCTGGTCACGAGCCCCACGCCCTACGGCTCGGCCGCCGACCTCGGCGGCATCGCCGACGTGTGCCACCGGCGCGGCAAGCCGCTGATCGTCGACGAGGCCTGGGGCGCGCACCTGCCCTTCCACGACGAACTGCCGACCTGGGCGATGGACGCGGGCGCCGACATCTGTGTGACCAGCGTCCACAAGATGGGCAGCGGCCTCGAACAGGGCTCGGTCTTCCACCTCCAGGGCGATCTGATCGACCCCGCCGTCCTCGCGTCCCGCGCGGACCTGCTCGGCACCACCAGCCCTTCCGTCCTGCTCTACGCCGGGCTGGACGGCTGGCGCCGCCAGATGGTCCAGCACGGCGAACAGCTCCTGGGCGACGCCCTGCACCTGGCCGCCCGCACCCGTGCGGCGATCGAGGACATCGACGGCCTGCACGTCGACGACGCCGACGACTACTGCGGCCCAGGACGGGCGGCCGATCTCGACCCGCTGCCCGTCGTGATGGACATCTCCGCGCTCGGCACGACGGGTTACGCCGCCGCCGACTGGCTGCGCGAGCACCACCACATCGACATGCATCTCTTCGACCACCGCCGGATCAGTGCCCAGCTCACGCACGCCGACGACGAGGCCACCACCACGCGCCTCCTCGACGCCCTGCGCGACCTGTCCAGGCACGCCGACGAACTGGCCGACGCCCCGCAGGTCGACGTCCCCAGCCCCGGCGACCTGCGGATGCCCCAGGCGGACCTGCCGCGCGACGCCTACTTCGCCCATCCCGAGGACGTACCCGTGGCGGAGGCGGCAGGGCGGATCGCCGCGGAAATGATCACCCCGTACCCGCCGGGCATCCCCGTCGTCCTGCCCGGCGAGCGCCTGACGGAGCCCGTCCTGACCTATCTGCGTTCGGGCGTACGAGCGGGCATGAACCTTCCCGACGCGGCCGACAGCTCTCTGGAGACGGTGCGCGTCGTACGGGACGAGGGGTGGTAAGGGCGTGGGCCGCGACGCGGAGAACGCAGACGCCACGGATGGCACGGCCGAAGCGGACGCCACGCACGCCACGGACGACGTGGATGACGTGGACAAAGGCATCGTTGACGTGGACAAGGGCATCGCGGCCTTCACCGCGCTCGCGGACTCGTCCGTGTACGTCGTCACCGCCGTATCGGACGGACAGCGCGCGGGCTGCCTGGTCGGCTTCGCCAGCCAGTGCTCACTGGAGCCCGTCCGGTTCGCCGTATGGCTCTCCAAGGCCAACCACACCTACCGGCTGGCCCTCGCGGCGACCACTCTCGCCGTACACCAGCTGCCCAGGGACCGGCACGACCTGGCGGAACGCTTCGGGTCGCTGTGCAGCGACCGGACCGACAAGTTCGCCGGGCTGTCCCTGGAAGAGGGCCCCGAGGGAGCTGTCGTCCTGTCCGACTCCCTGACCTGGTTCGTCGGCCGCATCCACGACCGGTGCGACGGGGGCGACCACGTCGCGTTCCTGCTCGACCCGATCGCCGCCCACGCCCCGGCCCCGGAATCGCCCGGAGCCGGGTCACCGCTGACGCTGCACGACGCGGGCGACATCACCGCGGGCCATCCCGCGTAGACGCGCCGAGGGCCGCCGTTGTCCGTGGTGGGTTCCGTGCTGAGCACGGAGGCGGACGTCACCCCGCGCGGGTGAGGCTGAGACCACCTCACGCCCTCGGCCCACAGGAGCATCCATGAGCGTCCCTCCGCGTCCCCGCGCCCAGCGTCGCCACGACACCGGGCACCGGCTCGCCCACGACATCGACGTATGGGTGGCGAGCGCGTCCCCGGAAGGCACCCCGTACCTGGTGCCGCTCTCCTTCGACTGGGACGGTGAAGCGCTGTGGGTGGCGACCCCGGCCGACAGCCCGACCGGCAGGAACCTGACCGCCACCGGAAGCGCCCGGCTGGCTCTCGGCACCACCCGGGACGTGACCATGATCGAGGGGGACGTCCAGCCCTTCGGGATCGACGAGCCGCCGCGGGAACAGACCGACCGCTTCACCGCGCGCACCGGCTTCGATCCGCGCGAGCAGACCGCTCCGTACAACTGGTTCCGCATCGTCCCGCGCCACATCCAGGCCTGGCGGGAGTCGAACGAACTGCGGGGACGCGACCTCATGCGGAAGTCCGTCTGGCTCGACTGACCACCAGCCGCCGAGCACGAAAAATGCCCTCCGAGCCTGCGTTTCCGCAGTTCGGAGGGCATATCTCTTGTGGAGCCTAGGGGAGTCGAACCCCTGACATCTGCCATGCAAAGACAGCGCTCTACCAACTGAGCTAAGGCCCCGCGACGGTACGCCGAACCGGAAGAATCACGTCCCGACGTGCATCGCAGACCAGAGTACCGGGTCACCCCCCAGATCTCGCAAAAGGATTGGGGGTCCCGGTCCACGACCACTCTCCGTAAGATGCACGACGTGGTTCGCGGCAGCGAACCGCGGTCTTAGGGGAAGCGATGGGGAGACGCAATGGACGCCGCACAACAAGACACCACCGCGAGAGCACGAGAGCTCCAGCGGAATTGGTACGGAGAGCCGCTGGGGGCGCTCTTCCGTCGCCTCATCGATGATCTGGGCCTGAACCAGGCACGCCTCGCCGGAGTCCTCGGCCTGTCCGCGCCCATGCTGTCCCAGCTGATGAGCGGTCAGCGTGCCAAGATCGGCAATCCCGCGGTGGTCCAGCGCGTGCAGCTCCTCCAGGAGCTGGCGGGCCAGGTCGCGGACGGCAGCGTGAGCGCCGGCGAGGCCACCGACCGGATGGACGAGATCAAGAAGTCGCAGGGCGGTTCCGTCCTCACCAACACCGCACAGACAGCGACCAGTTCGGGCGCGCCCACGGTCAAGCGCGTGGTGCGCGAGATCCAGTCACTGCTGCGCTCCGTCGCGGCAGCAGGCGACATCATCGATGCCGCCGACTCCCTCGCCCCGACCCACCCGGAGCTGGCAGAGTTCCTCCGGGTGTACGGCGCCGGGCGCACCGCGGACGCGGTCGCCCACTACGAGGCGCACCAGAGCTGATCCGTCGACCGGGCCGCGCACGGCTCGGAAGGGGAGCGGAGCGCGACCATGGGTGAGGTCTTCGCCGGCCGGTACGAACTGGTCGACCCGATCGGACACGGGGGAGTCGGGGCGGTCTGGCGGTCCTGGGACCACAGACGCCGCCGGTACGTGGCCGCCAAGGTCCTCCAACAGAGCGACGCACACGCGCTGTTGCGGTTCGTACGGGAGCAGGCTCTACGGATCGACCACCCCCATGTGCTCGCGCCCGCCAGCTGGGCCGCCGACGACGACAAGGTCCTCTTCACCATGGACCTGGTCGGCGGCGGCTCACTGGCGCACGTGATCGGGGACTACGGCCCGCTCCCGCCCCATTTCGTCTGCACCCTCCTGGACCAGCTCCTCTCCGGCCTGGCCGCCGTCCACGCCGAAGGCGTCGTCCACCGTGACATCAAACCGGCCAATATCCTGCTGGAAGTCACCGGTGCCGGGCGCCCGCATCTGCGCCTTTCCGACTTCGGCATCTCGATGCGCAAGGGTGAGCCCCGGCTGACCGAGACCGACTACGTCGTCGGTACGCCCGGCTATTTCGCGCCCGAACAAATGCTGGGCGCCGAACCGGACTTCACCGCCGACCTCTTCGCCGTCGGCCTGGTCGCCCTGTACCTCCTGGAAGGCGCCAAGCCGGACGCCAAGGCACTGATCGAGTACTTCGCCGAACACGGCACGCCACGGGCCCCTCAGGGCATTCCCGAGCCCCTCTGGCAGGTCATCGCCACGCTTCTCCAGCCGGATCCCCAGACGCGCTTCCGTACCGCCACGGGGGCGCGCAAGGCCCTCGCATCGGCCGCGGACATGCTGCCCGAACCGGGCCCGGACGACGAGCTCATCGAAATCTTCGATCAACTCGCCCCGCTGCCCACCGGATTCGGCCCTCACGGACCCGACGACGTCACCGGCCCCCAAGGTCGGGCGACCGGCCCCGACACCTCCCGCACCCCCACTCCGTACGCGCACCAGGGCCCTCACTCGCACCAGGGCCCGCACTCGCGCCCGCGCACCGCACCTCGCCACGCGCGCCCCGCCACCGGACCCGGAATACCCGACGCGCCCTCCACACCGCCCCCGCCTCCGCACCTGCCGCCGCCGGCAACCAATCCCACGCCCGCCCCTGGGCCGTCACACACAGAGGGCTTTCCGCTGCCCCCACCCGTACAGCCCGCCCCTGCTCGACCACCGCAGCCCCACTACGCCCCGCAGCCCCCACACACCCCACCCACGCAGCCGCCCACTCCCCCCACTCCGCTGCCTCAGCGGGCACCCGAACCCGAACCCGATCGCACGTACGACCCCGCACGGGCCGTGACGTCGTCAGCGCGCCGCGGTCAGGCCCTCACCCCCGCCGCCACTGCGCCTGCTCCTGCCCTCGCCGCCCTTGCCCTTGCCTCCCACGCACCGGCCAACGCCACGGCTCCCCCCGCCCCCAGACGACGTCCCGGACCGCCCGCGAAGGTGGCGGTCCCGATGCTGCTCGTGGCGTTGGCCTGCCTCGCGATAGGGGTCTGGGCGCTCACGCAGCTCTGAGGTCCGGGCCGTACGAGTCCGCTCACCACTCCTGCGGTGGTCCGAACCCCGCGGCCGCCCCCGCCCTGCGGCGCGCGACCAGCGTCCACACCGCGAGAATGCCGAGGAGCACCACGCCGGTACCTATCCCCCCGGCCGCGATCACCGCCATCAGCTCGTCGTCACGCCCGCCGCTGCTTCCCCCGGCGCCGTTCACGGCCCCCGCCGTCTCACCCCGTTGCGCGGCCTCCGCGTCCCGCTCGGACACGCCGAAGTCGTCGGCGGGCCGGTGCGCTCCCGCATAGGCGGGCCCCGGCCGCGGCGACCCGTCCACGTCCACCCGCAACGTCAGGTCCAGCGGCGCCTTGCCGAACTTCTCCGCGACATCGGGGCTGAGGTGAACCGACACGTAATACCAGCCGGCGAACCGCATCGCGGCCACCTCGTCGGTGAGGGAGAAACGGTTCTCGTACGCGACCGGCGGCAGCGGATCCAGGGACGCCGACTTCTGCTTGCCGTCGTACGCGGTGTCGGTGTCCTCGATCTCGGCGCGCACCGGATTGTGCAGCGACGTGACCAACGCGGACGAGACGTACCCCCTGTCCCGACCTGGCCCGATCCCCGCCGCCCCGCTCCCGACCCCGCTCCCGCTCATACTGCCGAGCTCCGCGGAGACGGAGAGCTGCTGCCCCCAGTCGACCGGCACGCGGTAGAAGAGGGTCTCTCCGGGCTCTATACCGGTCCCCCAGACCCCTTTCTCCAGACCTCGCGCATCGTTGAAGCTCGTGCCGCCCTCACGCGGCGTCCGCTCCCCCGAAGGCGGCACAGGCGACGCGGAGTGCCACGCCCGTGGCGGTGCCGTTGCCGTCGCACCTCCCGCCCGCAGCACGGGTTCTGACGCCACGTGGAGTTCCAGGTCCCAGTCCTCCTGCGCGGTCGTCGACCGGACGGTCCCGGAGGATCTGGTCCGCTCGACGAGCACGTAGTACGTACCGGCGCCCGTACAGCTCTTCTCGCCGGGACCGGCCCTGCGTGCCGCCGTCGCCGTGATCGGACGCGGGCTCTCGGAAGATCCGAAGCGCGCTTCTTCCGCATCCAGGGGGCTGCAGTTGTTGCCGTCGGAGTCCTGGACGGACACCTCGACCCCGTCGGCGTAGGAGACCGCAGTGTCGGCCTTCGGGACGGCGGTCACCGAGACGTACGCGTTCTCCGCCGCCGTCAGCTCCAGACGGTAAAAACGCTGTCCCACGCGCGGGAGGGTGCTTTTGTACGTCCTGCCGGGAGTCAGCCGGTGCCCTTCGACGTTGCTCGTAGCGCCGTCGACGGTCTCGGCCGCCTCAGCGAAGGCGTACGAAGGGTCGGCCGTATCCGCGGCCCCGGCCTCCCCGGGAAGCAGTGCCACCGTGCACAGCGCGGCAGCCACCGCCGCGGCCGCAGGTGCTCGACCCGGCTCAAGGCCGATCCCCAGGCCCCGGCCCCGGCCCCGCCTCGCCGTCCCCCGGCACCCGTTCAGCCGCCACCCCATCGCGCGTCACCCCTCGCCGACCCCAGCCGTCCCACCCGTCCCGACCGTCCTGCCCGTCCGACGCCGCGCGGACACCACCACGGACAGTCCACCGACGCAACCGCGCCAGCCCCCACCACTGCAATCATTCACATACGCAACCATTTGATTCACGAAAGCAAACAAAAAGAGAAGAACCCCGGAAATCCGGACACCCGGACACCCGGACACCCGGACAACACAAAGCCCCGGCCGCAAAAGCGACCGGGGCCTGTGAAGTGACTGTGTCGGTACTCACGAACCCGTGGGCACGGAGTCAGTCGCCTCCGTCCACAGATCCTGCTCGGCGCGATCCGCCTGGATCTGGCGGTACACGAGGAGCCCGCCGATGGCGGCCAGTGCGACCAGGAGAAGCTTCTTCACCGCGCGACCTCGTCTTTCCTTGACGTAGGGGACTTCTGGCGCCCGACTATACACACCGAGCGATATCGATCGGTGACCTGGTTGGGCCCCAACTCCCGCCCTGCGGAGAGCAGTAGAAACGGACCCCGCAGCTCCGCCGACGACCCCCACCCACTGTGACTTTCGCCGCTTTGCCCCCTTCTCGGCGCCCTTGGGGCCATCCGGGTGGTGTTCATCTGAACATCGACGCGCCACGAGCGTCGGTCCACCACTCTCGACCGCGCATACACATCATGAGGAAAGTACGCAAATCGCCCAACCCGAAATGAGGGGCAATGACCGGCAACAAGGCCATGAAGCTCTGGACCACGATCGTCACCGCGTTCCTCGCGCTCTTCGCCGCGATGGGGCTCACCACGACGGCGACGGCCGCCACGGCCGTACAGGAGACCACGAACGCACGCAACGCCACGGTGTGCGCACCCACGCCGACGATGGCTCTCTGGTCGGCGGCGTACGAACGGTCCTTGCCCCCGACGATGAAGCAGCGCATCCGCGCCGAGGCCCATGGCTCGTCCCCCAGCTGCCGTCACCTGCCCACGACGGACACCGAGGCCGAGACTGACGCCACCGCGCAGGAACCAGGACTCGCCCCGGAGCCGTAACCCCGGGCACACCCCCGGGGCCTACGCCCTGAACCTGAACGCAAGAAGACCCCCGGCCGCCACAGGCCGGGGGTCTTCTTGCGTGTGCCACGCCCGACAACAGCCAGAGCTGAGACCACCGGCACCGGTCAGATCGGGGAGGCTGCCTGATGGCGAAGCGTCGGCCCAACGGTGGCGGCACGATCACTAAGCGGTCGGATGGGCGCTACCAGGGTGCCGCATACGTGACCAACACGGACGGCCACCGGGTCCGCAAGTACGTCTACGGCCGGACCTGGGACGAGGCCAACGAGAAGTTGGGCAAGCTCCAGGACCCGGAGCGCAACGGCGTTCCGGTGCCGTCGCGTGCGTGGACGCTCGGCGAGTGGCTCGCGTACTGGATCAAGCACATCGTGGAACCGAACCTGGAGTTCAACACCTACTCCAAGTACGAGTCCAAGGTTCGGCTCTACCTCTGTCCGCACCTGGGGAAAAAGCCGCTCACGCGCCTTTCGGCCGCACAGGTGCGGGTCTCCATGGTGGCGCTCGCGGCCGACGGGGCCCCTGCCGCGACGCGGTTCGAGGTGCTGCGCACCCTCCGGAACGCGTTGAACCGCGCGATCAAGGAAGAGATCCTGACCCGCAACGTGGCGCTGCTGGTGGACATGCCGAAGGTCCGCAAGGAGAGGGCCAAGCCGTGGAATCCCGAGGAAGCGGTCACCTTCTTGCGGTCCGCTCGGGCCCACCGGCTCTTCGCCGCGTTCGCCCTGGTGCTGGTCCTGGGTCTGCGGCGGAGTGAGTGCTGGGGCTGCGCTGGCAGGACTTCGACTTCGACTACCGCCAGTTCACGCCGGTCAAGCAGGTGCGACGGGTCCGTGGGGAGCTGATCCTCAAGGATTTGAAGACGGAGTCCTCTCAGGCGGCTCTACCGCTGCCCGGGTTCTGCGCTCGGGTCCTGGAGGAGCGCCGCTATCTGCAAGATCTGGAACGGCAGATTGCCGGTGATCACTGGGTACAGGGGCCGGACGCTACTGCTGGAAGATCCGCTCATCGGTTGACGCCCTACAGGAGCTAGCGACGGAACCGCTTCCGGACCCAGCCCGCCCCTAGAACCACGGTGGCGACGCCAGTCAGAAGGATCGCTCCAAGGACCACCGTCATCCCGAGCGAGATCACGATGGTTAACCACCACGGCGGGTCGCCTTCCACAGCGCCTCCCCAACGAATCGCGCGTATCAAGCACGACGCTGGACTTCGAGGACTGGTTCCGTTGGCCACCACTGATGTCAGCCGTAGATGTCAAAGACCCCCCACCATGATTGGTGGGGGGTCTTTGCGCTGGTGGGGCTAACAGGATTTGAACCTGTGGCCTCATCCTTATCAGGGATGCGCTCTAACCAACTGAGCTATAGCCCCGCCGCGCTGCGGTATGTCCCGCGCGCTGACCTCTGAAGATTAGCGCACCTCGGGGCCAGTCCCAAAATCGATACCCGCGCGCGGGGGAGCGAGGACTATTCGTCCTCGGCCAGGGTCAGCTCGACGCCGCCCACGAAGCCCGCGGAGAGGTTGTAGATGAAGGCGCCCAGCGTCGCCAGAGCGGTCGCCAGGACGACGTCGATAACCGCGATGATCGTCGTGAACATCAGGACGCGCGGCAACGACAGGAAGGACTGCAGGTCGAAGCCGTTGGACTCGTTCGAGCCGGTGGCCTCGGAGATCGTGCCGCCGACCGTCGAGAAGACGCCCATCGCGTCCATGACCATCCACAGGACGGCCGCCGCGACGATCGTGCAGATGCCGAGCGCGATGGAGAGCAGGAAGCTGACCTTCATCACCGACCACGGGTCGGCCTTGGACACCCGCAGACGCGCCTTGCGCGTGCGCGGGGTCGTGCGCGCCCCCGTGCGCGGCCGACGCATCGAGCCCGTCTGGGAGCCCTGCTGATACGCCTGCGGCGGGTGGTAGGGCTGAGAGGACTGCTGCTGGGGCTGACGCTCCCCGGGCAGTGCCCCGCCCGCGCTACCCGCCCCGCCCGCGCTGCCCGCACCGGCCGCGCCACCCGCCGCGCCCGCGCCGCCCCCCTGCTTGCCCTTGTTCTTGCTCTTGCCTTTGCCCTTGCCCGCCGCGTACGCGTTGTCGTACTGGTCGGAAGTCTGACCAGAAGTCCCTGGCCCTCGGGTGTCCGTCACAGTCCCCCCCTGGGATCCATGAGACTCGTCGGAGTCGTGTGCATCAGTGGCGGAGCCACGGGCACTGTCCGTGCCGGTGGTGCCGGTTCGATTCGTCCCGGCGCCCGTGGCTCCGCTCACGATGACTCACTCCTCGCGCTACTCGGCCGAGGAGTCCACGCCCTCGTCCGTACCGTCGACCGGCTCGGCGGCGTCCGATTCGTCGACGACGATGTCCCCGTCGACTTCCTCGGCCTCGCGCCCGGCCTCGGCGTTACGAGCGATACCGACCACGGCATCGCGCTTGCCCAGGTTGATCAGTTGGACGCCCATGGTGTCACGGCCCGTCTCCCTGACCTCGTTGACTCGCGTACGAATCACACCGCCGGACAGCGTGATGGCGAGGATCTCGTCGGTCTCCTCGACCACCAGGGCACCGACGAGCTCGCCGCGGTCCTCCACGATCTTGGCGGCCTTGATGCCGAGGCCACCGCGACCCTGAACGCGGTACTCGTCGACGTTGGTTCGCTTTGCGTACCCACCGTCGGTGGCGGTGAACACGAACGTACCTGGACGAACGACATTCATCGAGAGCAGTTCGTCGCCGTCGCGGAAACTCATTCCCTTGACGCCCGAAGTGGCGCGGCCCATCGGGCGCAGCGCGTCGTCCGTTGCGGTGAACCTGATCGACTGGGCCTTCTTGCTGATGAGCAGCAGGTCGTCGTCGGAGGAGACCAGCTCGGCGCCGATCAGCTCGTCGTCCGAACCGTCCTCCGTCTCCCGGAGGTTGATGGCGATCACACCGCCCGAGCGGGGCGAGTCGTAGTCCTTGAGCGGTGTCTTCTTTACAAGGCCGCCCTTTGTGGCGAGCACCAGGTAGGGCACCGCTTCGTAGTCACGGATCGCGAGGATCTCGGCGATCTGCTCGTCCGGCTGGAAGGCGAGCAGGTTCGCCACGTGCTGGCCGCGGGCCTCACGGCCGGCGTCGGGCAGCTCGTACGCCTTCGCGCGGTAGACGCGGCCCTTGTTCGTGAAGAACAGCAGCCAGTGGTGTGTCGTCGACACGAAGAAGTGGTCGACGATGTCGTCCTGCTTCAGCTTCGTGCCGCGCACGCCCTTGCCGCCGCGCTTCTGCGAGCGGTAGTCCTCCGTCTTGGTGCGCTTGATGTAGCCACCGCGCGTGATGGTGACGACGATGTCCTCTTCGGCGATCAGGTCCTCCATGGACATGTCGCCGTCGAAGGGCACCAGGGCGGAGCGACGGTCCTCGCCGAACTTGTCGACGATCGCCGCGAGCTCTTCGCTGATGATCTGACGCTGCTTCTCGGGGGACGCCAGGATCGCGTTGTACTCGTTGATCTTCGTCTGGAGTTCGTCGTGCTCCGCGACGATCTTCTGGCGCTCCAGGGCCGCGAGGCGGCGCAGCTGCATCTCGAGGATCGCGTTTGCCTGGATCTCGTCGATCGCCAGGAGGCCCATCAGGCCCTCGCGGGCGACGTCGACGGTCTGGCTGCCGCGGATGAGCGCGATGACCTCGTCGATGGCGTCCAGGGCCTTGAGGAGGCCACGCAGGATGTGCGCGCGCTCCTCGGCCTTGCGCAGCCGGAACTTCGTGCGCCGGACGATGACCTCGACCTGGTGGGTCACCCAGTGCCGGATGAACGCGTCCAGCGAGAGGGTGCGCGGCACGCCGTCGACCAGGGCCAGCATGTTGGCGCTGAAGTTCGACTGCAGGTCGGTGTGCTTGTAGAGGTTGTTCAGCACGACCTTGGCGACCGCGTCGCGCTTCAGGACGATCACGAGGCGCTGGCCGGTGCGCGAGGACGACTCGTCGCGGACGTCGGCGATGCCGCCGACCTTGCCGTCCTTCACCAGGTCGGCGATCTTCTGCGCGAGGTTGTCCGGGTTGGTCTGGTACGGCAGCTCGGTGACGACCAGGCACTGGCGGTTCTGGATCTCCTCGACCGCGACGACCGCGCGCATCGTGATGGATCCACGGCCCGTGCGGTACGCCTCCTCGATGCCCTTGCGGCCCACTACGAGGGCACCGGTCGGGAAGTCGGGGCCCTTGATGCGCTCGATGAGGGCGTCGAGGAGCTCCTCGTGCGAGGCCTCGGGGTGTTCGAGGGCCCACTGCGCACCCGCCGCGACCTCGCGGAGGTTGTGCGGCGGGATGTTGGTGGCCATGCCGACCGCGATGCCCGCCGAGCCGTTGATCAGCAGGTTCGGGAAGCGCGCCGGCAGGACCGTCGGCTCCTGGTTGCGGCCGTCGTAGTTGTCCGTGAAGTCGACGGTGTCCTCGTCGATGTCACGGACCATCTCCATGGCCAGCGGCGCCATCTTGCACTCGGTGTACCGCATGGCGGCCGCCGGGTCGTTGCCCGGCGAGCCGAAGTTGCCGTTGGAGTCCACCAGCGGCATCCGCATCGACCACGGCTGGGCGAGGCGCACCAGGGCGTCGTAGATGGAGGAGTCACCGTGCGGGTGGTACGTGCCCATGACGTCGCCGACGACGCGGGCGCACTTGTAGAAGCCCTTCTCGGGGCGGTAGCCGCCGTCGTACATCGCGTACAGAACACGACGGTGGACGGGCTTCAGGCCGTCCCGTACGTCGGGCAGTGCGCGGGACACGATGACGGACATCGCGTAGTCGAGGTAGGAGCGCTGCATCTCCGTCTCGAGCCCGACGGGCTCGACACGCATGCCCACGCCAGGAACGGCGGGTTCCTCTTCGGGCGTCACAGGGGTGTTGTCGTCGGCCATTGCTGGTCAGAGTCCTTTCGAGGTGCGGCTTGTACGGGCCGACTCAGATGTCGAGGAAACGAACGTCCTTGGCGTTGCGCTGAATGAACGAGCGCCGTGCCTCGACGTCCTCTCCCATCAGCACCGAGAAGAGGTCGTCGGCCTGCGCCGCGTCGTCCAGGGTGACCTGGCCGAGCACGCGGTGTTCCTGGTCCATCGTCGTGATGCGCAGCTCCTCGGCGTTCATCTCGCCGAGGCCCTTGAAGCGCTGGACGGAGTCGTCCTTGATGCGCTTGCCGGCCTGGCGGCCGAGCTCCACCAGGGCGTCGCGCTCGCGGTCCGAGTACGCGTACTGGAAGTCGTCCCGCGACCACTTGATCTTGTAGAGCGGCGGGCGCGACAGGTAGATGTGCCCGGCCTCGACCAGCGGCCGCATGAAGCGGAACAGGAAGGTCAGGAGCAGCGTGTTGATGTGCTGACCGTCGACGTCGGCGTCCGCCATCAGGATGATCTTGTGATAGCGCAGCTTCTCGATGTCGAAGTCCTCGTGCACACCGGTGCCGAAGGCGGAGATGAGCGCCTGGACTTCCTGGTTGTGCAGGATCTTGTCGACGCGGGCCTTCTCGACGTTCAGGATCTTGCCTCGGATGGGCAGGATCGCCTGGTACATCGGGTTGCGGCCGGACTTCGCCGAACCACCGGCGGAGTCACCCTCGACGATGAAGATCTCGCACTTCGTCGGGTCGTTCGACTGGCAGTCGGAGAGCTTGCCCGGCAGGGACGCCGTCTCCAGGAGGCCCTTGCGGCGGGTCAGGTCGCGCGCCTTGCGGGCGGCGACACGCGCGGTGGCGGCCTGGATGCCCTTGCGGATGATGTCCGCGGCCTCGTTGGGGTTCCGGTCGAACCAGTCCGTGAGGTGCTCGTGGACGACCTTCTGGACGAAGGTCTTCGCCTCCGTGTTGCCCAGCTTGGTCTTGGTCTGGCCCTCGAACTGGGGCTCACCCAGCTTCACCGAGATGATCGCGGTCAGACCCTCGCGGATGTCCTCACCCGTGAGGTTGTCGTCCTTCTCGCGGAGCAGCTTCTTCTCGCGCGCGTAGCGGTTGACCAGGCCCGTCAGTGCGGCCCTGAAGCCCTCCTCGTGCGTACCGCCCTCGTGCGTGTGGATCGTGTTCGCGAAGGAGTACACACCTTCGGTGTACTGCGAGTTCCACTGCATGGCGATCTCGGCCGAGAGGAGGCGGTCCTTGTCCTCGGCCTCGACGTCGATGACGGTCGGGTGAATGACCTCGCCCTTGCGGGAGTTGAGGTACTTCACGAAGTCGACGATGCCGCCTTCGTAGTGGTACGTGACCGTGCGGCCCTCGGTGGACGCGTCGTCGGTCGCCTCGACCGAATCCGCACCCGCCGTGGCCTTCGCCGACTCGCGCTCATCAGTGAGTTTGATCGTCAAACCCTTGTTGAGGAACGCCATCTCCTGGAAACGCCGCGCCAGCGTCTCGAAGGAGTACTCCGTCGTCTCGAAGACGTCCGGGTCGGCCCAGAAGGTGACCGTGGTGCCCGCGTCCTCGACCGCCTCGTGCTTGGCGAGGGGCGCCGTCGGAACACCCAGCTTGTAGTCCTGGGTCCAGCGGTAGCCGTCGCGCTTGATGTCGACCGCGAGCTTGGTCGACAGGGCGTTCACGACGGAGACGCCGACGCCGTGCAGACCACCGGAGACGGCGTACCCGCCGCCGCCGAACTTGCCGCCCGCGTGCAGAACGGTCAGCACGACCTCGACGGCCGGCTTCTTCTCCACGGGGTGCATGTCGACCGGGATGCCACGGCCGTTGTCGATCACGCGCACGCCACCGTCGGGGAGGATCGTGACGTCGATCGTGTCCGCGTGCCCCGCGAGGGCCTCGTCCACGGAGTTGTCGACCACTTCCTGCACCAAGTGGTGCAGGCCACGTTCACCGGTCGAGCCGATGTACATGCCGGGTCGCTTGCGGACCGCGTCCAGACCCTCGAGGACGGTGATCGCGCTGGCGTCGTACGAGGGCGGGGCCTCGCCGTTCTCGCCTGCGGCGGTGGACGGGATGTTCTCGTTGGGGTTGCCGGAATCGGCCACGAAGCGCCCTTTCTGGCACAGCACAAGCCAAGCTCCCGGCGGTGGCCGGAGCGGCTGCGTCGTTCAGCGATAGTCAGCGTTGCTCGGTGCGTCCCACAGGTGGGGCGGGATTAGCTTCCAGTCTACCGGTAGCGCTGACAGTGATGGGGGTTTGCCGGTACCTGAGTCCTCATGTGCCGCCCTGAACCGGCCTCGGCCGACTCCCCATATGGGGCCCCGGGCTCCAGAACGCTCACAGCGGCACTCAGCGCTTCGGGACGTCAACCGCCAGCTACGGTCGCCGACGGCCTCAGCCGTAGGTGTCGCCGGGGCCCGTGCTGCCGGGTGCGCGCAGGGGTCCGAAGCGCTGCGCGGGGCCCCCGGGGCCGAGCACCTTGATGAGGCGTACGGTGCCGTGTCCGAGGTCCTCGTTGAGGCGTGCGACCAGCTGTGGGGCCATGAGACGCAGCTGGGTGGCCCATGCGGTGGAGTCGCACTGCACGGTCAGGACGCGCTCGTCCTCGTCATACCGCTGGGGGACGCAGTGGTTGGCCAGGTCGTCGCCGACGATCTGCGGCCAGCGCCCCATCACTCCGCCGACCGCGGCGGGCGTCTCCCAGCCGCGCTCGGTGATCAGACGGTTGATCGCGGAGCCGAGCGGCAGCGGGTCGCGTCCGTCGGAGCGCGCGCCGGACCTCAGTCCGCCGCGCCGGGCCTGCTTCTTCTGTTGCACGGCATCACCACGCGCGCGTGCCTGTTCCTTCGCGGCCCGCAGGGCCACCCTGGCGAGGTCGACGCCGGAGGGCTCGGGGGTCTTCGGGGCGGGCGTTTCCGGGGTGCCCGCGGAACCGGCCCCGGAGGGGCCGTCGAGGGGCTCTTCGGAGCTCATACGCGGTCCACCGCGCCGTCCGACACCTGGAACCGCGTGCCGGCGAGCACGCCCGGCACGTCGTCGTCCACGGCGGCGGTGACAAGCACCTGCTCGCCGGGGGCCACCAGCTCCGCGAGTCGCTCCCTGCGGCGGGCATCGAGCTCCGCGAAGACGTCGTCGAGGACGAGCACCGGCTCGTTGCCCTCGGCTCTGAGCAGGTCGTACGAGGCGAGACGGAGCGCCAGGGCGTACGACCAGGACTCGCCGTGGCTCGCGTACCCCTTCGCGGGGAGCTGGCCCAGCTTGAGCAGCAGATCGTCGCGGTGCGGGCCGACCAGGGTGACCCCGCGCTCGATCTCCTGCTTGCGGGCCTCTTCGAGGGCGGCGGTCAGCTGTTCGTAGAGCACCTCGCGCGTGTGGCCTTCGCCGGGCGCGGACGGCTTGTACTCCAGGGAGACCGGTCCGCCGCCGGGCGCCAGCTGTTCGTACGCCTTGTCGGCCAGCGGCTGCAGTGCGGAGATCAGGCCGAGCCGCTGGGCGAGCAGCTCGGCTCCCGCGCGCGCGAGGTGCTGGTCCCAGACGTCGAGGGTGGACAGGTCCATGGAGCGGCCGCCGTGGCGCCGGGCGAGCGCCGCCGACTTCAGGAGGGTGTTGCGCTGCTTCAGGACCCGGTCGTAGTCGGAGCGGACCCCGGCCATGCGCGGCGAGCGCGCGGTGATCAGCTCGTCGAGGAAACGGCGCCGCTCACCGGGGTCGCCCTTGATCAGCGCGAGGTCCTCGGGCGCGAACAGCACGGTACGGACGATCCCCAGCACGTCACGGGGTCTGACCTGCGAGGACCTGTTGATGCGGGCGCGGTTGGCCTTGCCCGGGTTGAGTTCGAGCTCGACCAGCTGCTGGCGCTCGCCCTGGCGGATCTGGGCCCTGATGACGGCGCGCTCGGCGCCCATCCGCACCAGCGGGGCGTCCGAGGAGACCCGGTGGCTGCCGAGCGTGGCGAGGTAGCCGACGGCTTCGACGAGGTTGGTCTTGCCCTGCCCGTTGGGCCCCACGAACGCGGTGACGCCCGGATCGAGAGGGACCTCGACCCGGGCGTACGAGCGGAAGTCGGCCAGCGACAGATGCGTGACGTGCATGGTGTGCGCCGACCTCCCCCGGCCTACTTCTTCTTACTGAAGCCTGTGCACAACCGCCGAGGTCGCGCACAGGCTGTGGATCAGTGCTCGCTCTTGGACTCCACCGCGTGGCCACCGAACTGGTTGCGCAGCGCGGCGATCATCTTCATCTGCGGGGAGTCGTCCTGCCGCGAGGCGAACCGCGCGAAGAGCGAGGCCGTGATCGCGGGCAGCGGCACGGCGTTGTCGATGGCGGCCTCGACCGTCCACCGGCCCTCTCCGGAGTCCTGCGCGAAGCCGCGCAGCTTCTCCAGGTGCTCGTCGTCGTCCAGCGCGTTGACCGCGAGGTCGAGCAGCCAGGAACGGATGACCGTGCCCTCCTGCCACGAGCGGAAGACCTCACGGACGTCCGTGACCGAGTCGACCTTCTCCAGGAGCTCCCAGCCCTCGGCGTAGGCCTGCATCATCGCGTACTCGATGCCGTTGTGGACCATCTTCGCGAAGTGCCCTGCGCCGACCTTGCCCGCGTGGACGGAGCCGAAGTCACCCTCCGGCTTCAGTGCGTCGAAGACGGGCTGCACCTTGGCGACGTCGTCCTTGTCGCCGCCGTACATCAGCGCGTAGCCGTTCTTCAGGCCCCAGACGCCGCCGGAGACGCCGCAGTCGACAAAGCCGATGCCCTTGGCCTTCAGCTCCTCGGCGTGCTTCTCGTCGTCCGTCCAGCGGGAGTTGCCGCCGTCCACGACGATGTCGCCGGGCTGCAGCAGCTCGCCCAGCTCATCAATGGTGGCCTGGGTCGCGGCCCCCGCCGGGACCATCACCCACACCACGCGCGGGCCCTTGAGCTTGCCCACAAGCGCTTCGAGACTGGGGACATCCGCGAGATCCGGGTTGCGGTCGTATCCGATGACGGTGTGACCTGCGCGGCGGATGCGCTCGCGCATGTTGCCGCCCATCTTGCCGAGGCCGACGAGACCGAGCTCCATCAGAGGTTCCTTCACTAGCGAGGTGGCGTTACGGCACTTTCGTACCTGCGTCCGAGCCTACGCCCGGACGCACGCTCACACCTGTGGGCTCAGCCGCTCAGACGTACGGGCATGATCAGGTACTTGTACGCCTCGTCCGCCTCGGCGTCCACGGCCGGCTTGCCGCTCAGAAGAGCGGGCTTCGTCGACGTGGTGAACGACAGCTGGGCGACCGGCGAGTCGATCGCGCTGAGGCCGTCGAGCAGGAACGTCGGGTTGAAGGCGATCGAGATGTCGTCGCCGTCGAGCTGGGCGTCGACCCTCTCCACAGCCTGTGCGTCGTCGCTGGAGCCGGCCTCCAGGATCAGCACGCCCTGCTCGAAGCTGAGCCGCACCGGGGTGTTCCGCTCGGCGACCAGGGCGACGCGCTTGACGGCCTCCACGAAGGGGGCGGTCTCGATCACGGCCACCGAGTTGAACTCGGTCGGGAAGAGCGTGCGGTACTTCGGCAGGTCGCCCTCGAGCAGACGCGTGGTCGTACGCCGACCGGCGCCCTCGAAGCCGATCAGGCCCTCACCGGCACCCGAGCCGGACAGGGCCAGGGTGACCGTGTCGCCGCTCGTGAGCGCCTTGGCGGTGTCCAGGAGCGTCTTGGCGGGCACCAGGGCCACCGCGGACGCCTCGGGGTTCTCCGGCTTCCACAGGAACTCACGGACCGCGAAGCGGTAGCGGTCGGTGGAGGCCAGGGTGACCGTGTCGCCCTCGATCTCGATGCGGACACCGGTCAGCACGGGCAGCGTGTCGTCGCGTCCCGCGGCGATGGCCACCTGAGAGGCGGCGGAAGCGAAGACCTCACCCGGGACGGTGCCCGTGGCGGTCGGCATCTGCGGCAGCGCGGGGTACTCCTCCACAGGGAGTGTGTGGAGTGTGAATCGCGAGGAGCCGCAGACCACCGTCGCCCGTACACCGTCTGTGGAGATCTCCACCGGTCGGTTGGGGAGTGCGCGGCAGATGTCCGCGAGCAGGCGGCCCGATACGAGGACCGTGCCCTCCTCGTCGATCTCCGCGTCCACCGAGACGCGCGCCGAGACCTCGTAGTCGAAGCTCGACAGGCTCAGTGCGCCCTCCTCGGCCTTCAGCAGCAGGCCCGCGAGGACGGGCGCGGGCGGCCGGGCCGGGAGGCTGCGCGCCGCCCAGGCCACTGCCTCCGCGAGTACGTCGCGTTCAACCCGGATCTTCACCTAAGCCGCCTCCTGCTGTTGCTGGCTGCTCTCGCCCGCTGGGCCTGTGGCCCTCGTCGTCTGACTCGGTGTCTCTCAGCCATGCCGTGGGAAGGACACCGGGGACCAGTCTGACGCACCGCACTGACAGTCGGTGCCTGTCGGGGTCAAGTCGTGCCGAGAGGTGTCGGAGCTCCGGAGCGAGAGTTGTGCACAGCCCCAGCTTCGAAACCATTTCCCTGGTCTCTCTAGTTGGGAGTAGTAGTAGGGGCTGTGGAAACCGTGGATAACCGCGAAAGTGCTGGTCAGGCCCGGTTTTTTATCCACTGACCCTGTGGGCGACACCCGTGGACAACCCGGTGTTTCTGTGGACGGGCGAAAGTTCTGCACACCCGGTGCACAGGCAGGGGCCACTTCTCCCCAGCACTGTCCCCAGCTTTACCCAGCTTCCCCACAGGCCAACCGACCACCTTGGTGTGACGCCTTTCACTCGACACGGTGAGAGGGCGCGTTGCGTTGCCGAACAGTGGACAGCGGTGTGGAGAAGCTGGGAAAAGCTGGGGACAACGCGCGCTGTCCTGTGGGCCGCCGGTGGACAACCTCATGCACAGCCTGTGGACGAAATTTTTCTCCACAGCCTGTGGACAGTCTTCGTCCACGAATCCACAGTCGCCTGACCTGGCCTGATGATCTCTCAGCAGGGTCCCCTGTGGACAGCGTCTGGACAACTTCCCAGTCCCCAGGGTGTGGAAGGGAAAAAGTCGCCCAATCTGTGGAGAACAGCCGCCTGAGCAGGGGAAATCGAACAGCGAGAATCTGCTCCGGACCGCGGCGGCTGCTGAGGGGGCACCAAAAAGGCGCCCCAGGAGGAGTCCTGGAGCGCCCTCGGCGACGTTCTACGGAGGCTGTCAGCCGTTCTTGATGCGGTTGGTGAGCTCGGTGACCTGGTTGTAGATGGAGCGCCGCTCGGCCATCAGAGCGCGGATCTTGCGGTCCGCATGCATCACGGTCGTGTGGTCGCGGCCGCCGAACTGCGCGCCGATCTTCGGCAGGGAGAGGTCGGTCAGCTCCCTGCACAGGTACATGGCGATCTGCCGTGCCGTCACCAGGACGCGGCTGCGCGAGGATCCGCACAGGTCGTCCACCGTGAGGCCGAAGTAGTCGGCCGTGGCCGCCATGATGGCCGGCGCGGTGATCTCCGGAGCCGCGTCCTCACCACCCGGGATCAGGTCCTTGAGGACGATCTCGGTGAGTCCCAGATCCACGGGCTGCCGGTTGAGCGACGCGAAGGCGGTCACCCGGATCAGCGCGCCCTCCAGCTCACGGATGTTCCGCGAGATGCGAGACGCGATGAACTCGAGCACCTCCGGAGGGGCGTTCAGCTGCTCCTGCACCGCCTTCTTACGAAGGATGGCGATACGCGTCTCCAGCTCCGGTGGCTGGACGTCGGTGATCAGTCCCCACTCGAAGCGGTTGCGGAGCCGGTCCTCCAGCGTGACCAGCTGCTTGGGCGGCCGGTCACTGGAGAGGACGATCTGCTTGTTCGCGTTGTGGAGCGTATTGAAGGTGTGGAAGAACTCCTCCTGCGTCGACTCCTTGTCCGCGAGGAACTGGATGTCGTCGACGAGCAGGATGTCCATCTCGCGGTAGCGCTTGCGGAAGCTGTCGCCCTTGCCGTCGCGGATGGAGTTGATGAACTCGTTGGTGAATTCCTCCGAGCTCACGTACCGCACGCGCGTGCCGGGATAGAGGCTGCGGGCGTAGTGCCCGATCGCGTGCAGGAGGTGCGTCTTGCCGAGCCCCGACTCCCCGTAGATGAAGAGGGGGTTGTACGCCTTCGCCGGCGCCTCGGCGACGGCGACCGCGGCCGCGTGGGCGAAACGGTTCGACGCACCGATGACGAAGGTGTCGAAGAGGTACTTCGGGTTGAGGCGCGCGGTGGGCTCGCCCGGACCCGTCGCCGGCGCAGGCTGCGCCGCAAGTGGGCCGGGGGCGCCGCTCGACGAGGTGGGACCGACCGGCCCGCCCCTGTGCACGCCGTGGCCGCCGTGCCCGCCGCCCCGGGGCCCGCCGTGCTGCTCGGACATGCCATGACGCTCACGCCGGTCCTGCGGCTCGGAGCGCTGCTGCTCGTACGGCGAGCGCTCCTGCGGCGGCTCCGAACGGTAGTCGTGCTGCGGCTGCCGCACCGGGGACGCGTAAGGGTCGCGCTCGGGGAAGCCGAGACGCTGCTGCTGCCAGCCGTAGTCGTCCTGGGGCTGCGGCCAGGCGCCGGGGGCCGGGCGCTGGTATTCCGGATAGGCGGGGCGTGCCGTCGGCATCTGGTCGGGCCGTGAGCCGCCCTGGTGCTCATCCGAGGTGCGGCGTCCGTAGCTGTCGTACGTGTCGCGTCCCTGCCCCGAGGAGGGCGGCATCTCGGGCTCTTCGTAGCGGTGCTGGTGGGACGGCTGCTGCGGGGCTGACTGATGCTGGCCGGGAGGGCCCGGGGGCTCGCCCACGGAGTCGTCGACCGTGATGGCGATGCGGATCGGGCGGCCGCATTCCCGGCTCAGGGTCTCGCTGACCACGGGCGCCAGACGGCCTTCCAGTACGCCCTTGGCGAATTCGTTCGGGACGGCGAGCAGTGCGGTGTCCGCGACGAGTGCCAGAGGCTGGCAGCTTCGCAGCCACCGCTCGTCCTTCGCCTCGACGCCCTGTCCGCGGCCTTCACCCAGCAGATGTTCCAGAACTCGTGGCCACACTGCGGCAAGATCGGCAGGTACGTCAGCCACAGGGCACGCTCTCTCACGGGGTCCCACGAACGTGTGGTTCCTGGGACGGAAATCGGTATGGGGAGAAGGAAGGGAACGAATCGGAGTTCCGTCACGGTAGTCAGGGCGACGGGTGCGGTTCAAGTTGTTGTCCACAGGCTGTGCACAGTGTCTCTCCATCGCGGCCGGTTTGACCGGATGGCGTAGCCCCGCGTACCGTGACCAGGTCGAGTTGTCGATGGCTGCTGCCGCCTGCCTCCGATGGGCAAAGATCACGATCTGTGATTGTGAAGCGGTGCACTCGGTGCGTATTCGCGAGCTTCTCGTGGGCGCACGGTGACAGCCAGGCGATGTCCCGCCACCAACGAATCATTTCTGGAGCCCCCGAGTGAGCAAGCGCACCTTCCAGCCGAACAACCGTCGTCGCGCCAAGACCCACGGCTTCCGCCTGCGGATGCGCACCCGTGCCGGCCGCGCGATTCTCGCGAACCGTCGTGGCAAGGGTCGCGCCAGCCTGTCCGCCTGATCTCAGTCAGGTCATGACGTCGTGCTGCCTACCGAGCATCGGCTGAGGCGGCGCGAAGACTTCGCGACCGCGGTACGCCGAGGACGCCGGGCCGGACGCCCGCTTCTCGTCGTCCATCTACGTAGCGGCGCAACGGACCCGCACGTGTCGGGGGAGAGCTCTCCCCCGACACGTGCGGGTTTCGTCGTCAGCAAGGCCGTGGGTGGAGCCGTCATACGCAACACCGTGAAGCGCAGACTCCGTCACCTCATGCGCGACCGGCTGGCCCTGGTGCCCCCCGGTAGCCTGGTAGTAGTACGAGCGCTGCCCGGAGCGGGCGACGCCGACCATGCACAGCTGGCCCGAGACCTGGATGCCGCCCTGCAGCGGCTGCTGGGAGGGGGCGCGCGATGAAGTACCCGCTGCTGGCTCTGATCAAGCTGTACCAGTGGACGATCAGTCCGCTCCTGGGCCCGGTGTGCAAGTACTACCCGTCGTGTTCCCGCTACGGCTACCTGGCCATCGACCGGCACGGTGCGATCAAGGGAACGGCGCTCACGGCCTGGCGCATCCTGCGGTGCAATCCGTGGTCGCTCGGTGGTGTCGACCATGTTCCGCCGCGCAAGCGTCCGCGGTGGCACGAGATGCTGCGCGCTTCCTGGCGCGAACGCAAGGGCGGGACCTCCGCCGCAAGCGAGCCGACCGGGGATCTTCCCCCGGGCCCGGCCGCCGAGACCGAGACCCCGTCCCATGCTCAAGGAGCCTGATTAGTGGACACGATTGCCAGTCTCTTCAGCTTTATCACGACACCAGTTTCGTGGGTCATCGTTCAGTTCCACTCGGTGTACGGGAAGATCTTCGGTCCTGACACGGGCTGGGCCTGGGGCCTGTCCATCGTGTCCCTGGTGATCCTGATCCGGATCTGCCTGATCCCGCTCTTCGTGAAGCAGATCAAGGCCACTCGGGCGATGCAGACGCTGCAGCCCGAGATGAAGAAGATCCAGGAGCGCTACAAGAGCGACAAGCAGCGCCAGTCCGAAGAGATGATGAAGCTGTACAAGGAGTCGGGTACCAACCCGCTCTCCTCGTGCCTTCCCATCCTGGCGCAGTCGCCGTTCTTCTTCGCCCTGTACCACGTGCTCAACGGCATCGCGACGGGCAAGACGATCGGGGTCATCGACGATCAGCTCCTGGAGAGCGCGCGTAAGGCGCACATCGTCGGTGCCCCGCTGGCCGCGAAGTTCACCGACGGTGCCGACAAGGTCGCCTCCCTCGGCGCCACCCTGACGGACGTCCGGGTCGTCACCGCGGTCATGATCGTCCTGATGTCGGCGTCGCAGTTCTTCACGCAGCGCCAGCTGATGACGAAGAACGTCGACACCACGGTCAAGACGCCGTTCATGCAGCAGCAGAAGATGCTGATGTACGTCTTCCCGGTCATGTTCGCCGTCTTCGGCATCAACTTCCCCGTCGGTGTTCTCGTCTACTGGCTGACCACCAACGTGTGGACCATGGGCCAGCAGATGTTCGTCATCCGCCGGAACCCCACCCCGGGCTCCAAGGCCCAGGCCGCGTTCCTGGAGCGCCTGCACAAGCAGGTCACCCAGCACAAGAAGGTGCGTGGGCGTGGCAACACGAACGTCATCAAGGCCATCGTCGCCAAGGGCCGGGACCGTAACGAGTTCGAGCGGAAGTTCATCAACGGTCTGACCAAGTCGGGCCTCGCGGCCCAGGCCGACGGCACCGTGGTGGAGAGCGAGTCCTCCGTCCTCACCGAGACCGAGGACGGCACCCCCGCGAGCGGCGGCCCGAAGCGACAGCAGCCCAAGCGCCAGAGCAAGGCCAAGCGTCAGTCCGGCACCGTCCAGGGTGCGGCCGGAGCCGGTGAGGCCGGCGCCACCGAGGCGGACGAGCCCTCCGACGCGAAGCCCTCGCTGGAGAAGACCGCGGCCGACCCCAAGGACGACTCCCCCAAGACCAAGCAGGCCGGTGGCAACAAGCAGGGCAACCAGCCCGGCTCCGGTCAGCGCAGCCGAGCAAAGTCGGGACAGCGCAAGGGCCAGCAGCGGCCCAAGCACCCGTCCTCCAAGAAGTAGAAGGAGCCCATCCAGTGACGGAAGGCACCACCACCTCCGCCGCAGCTGAGGCCGGCGACACCCTGACCCGCCTTGAGCAGGAGGGGGAGATCGCGGCGGACTACCTCGAAGGTCTGCTGGACATCGCCGACCTCGACGGCGACATCGACATGGACGTCGAGGCCGACCGGGCCGCCGTCTCGATCATCAGCGACAGCAGCAGCCGCGATCTGCAGAAGCTGGTCGGCCGTGACGGCGAGGTCCTGGAGGCGCTCCAGGAGCTCACGCGCCTGGCCGTGCACCGCGAGACCGGGGACCGCAGCCGCCTGATGCTGGACATCGCGGGCTACCGCGCACAGAAGCGCGAGGAGCTCTCGGAGCTGGGCGCCAAGGCCGCGGCCGAGGTGAAGAGCAGCGGTGAGCCCGCCAAGCTCGAGCCGATGACGCCGTTCGAGCGCAAGGTCGTGCACGACGCGGTCAAGGCCGCCGGTCTGCGCAGCGAGTCCGAGGGCGAGGAGCCGCAGCGCTTCGTCGTCGTACTCCCCGCCTGATCGGCACAGCGTCAACCGGCCCCGTCTGTTCGCAGGCGGGGCCGATCTTTGTCAGCCTGATAGACAGCCACCCCAGTGCGGTACGGAAGGACGGTCCCCGTGACGGAGGCAGCGGAGCTCCCCCCGGCGCCGGAAGAGGCCCGGACGGTATTCGGTGATCGCTTCTCGGACGCGGTCCGGTACGCGGAACTGCTGGCCGACGCGGGAGTCCAGCGAGGCTTGATCGGCCCTCGCGAAGTGCCGCGGCTGTGGGAGCGGCATCTGCTGAACTGCGCCGTGCTGTCCGAGGTCGTGCCCGAGGGCGTCACGGTGTGCGATGTCGGTTCCGGTGCGGGGCTGCCGGGTATTCCGCTGGCTCTGGTCCGCCCCGACCTGAAGATCACGCTTCTGGAGCCGCTGCTGCGGCGCACGAACTTCCTCCAGGAAGTCGTGGAGCTGCTCGGCCTGGACCACGTGACGGTCGTGCGGGGGCGCGCTGAGGAAGTCCTCGGCAAGCTGTCGCCCGTCCATGTGGTGACCGCGCGCGCCGTCGCGCCGCTGGACCGCCTGGCAGCCTGGGGCGTCCCGCTGCTGCGTCCGTACGGGGAGATGCTGCTTCTCAAGGGCGACACCGCCGAGGAAGAGGTGAAGGCGGCGGGCGCCTCTCTGAGTAAGCTCGGTGCGGTGGACACGTCTGTCCTGCATGTCGGTGAGGGCGTGGTGGACCCGCTGTCCACGGTCGTACGGGTCGAGGTCGGGGAGAGCCCCGGCGGTGTGCGCTTCGCGGCGAAGCGTGCCAAGGCCGCTCGAGCCGGACGCGCGCGACGCCGCCGCTGATCCGTCCTGACGACGAGACTTACTCCACAAAAGCTGTCAAACGTACCCATACCGGGGTGTCGCACCAGCGGCACCCCGGCTGCCGTGCATCGTGTTTCACGTGAAACGTCGCTCACTGCTGCATGGCATCATCAGCCGCGGCCGCGCTGCCGAACCCCGCGACCGTCGACCACTCGGTTCCCTCGATAAGGGCACGGAGTTGTCCACAGAGGTGGATTCGTCCACAGAAGACCGGGCCTCGCTGGTTCATGACCCTCAAAGCATGGGAGGCTCTGTTCATTGCGAGCCTGATGTCGAGGAGAGTGAATCCTTGCGGTCCGACGCCAACATCGCGGGACCGATGACCGATCCGGTCCCCGGCCCCCGTACCGAATCGGCGGGGGAGGATGTTTCACGTGAAACACCGACCCCGATGGACGACACACCCATCGGTCGTGCTGCCCAACTGGCGGTGGAAGCGCTCGGCCGCGCAGGCGAAGGTCTGCCGCGCCCCGAGCAGACCCGCGTCATGGTGGTCGCCAACCAGAAGGGTGGAGTGGGCAAGACGACGACGACCGTCAATCTCGCCGCTTCGCTCGCTCTGCACGGCGCCCGCGTCCTGGTGATCGACCTCGACCCACAGGGCAACGCCTCCACGGCTCTCGGTATCGACCACCACGCCGAAGTCCCGTCCATCTACGACGTGCTGGTCGAGAGCAAGCCGCTCTCCGACGTGGTCCAGCCGGTGGTCGACGTCGAGGGGCTCTTCTGCGCCCCGGCCACCATCGATCTCGCCGGTGCGGAGATCGAGCTCGTGTCACTCGTGGCACGGGAGAGCCGACTGCAGCGAGCCATCCAGGCGTACGAGCAGCCGCTGGACTACATCCTCATCGACTGCCCGCCGTCCCTGGGCCTCCTGACGGTCAACGCGTTGGTGGCCGGTGCGGAGGTGCTGATCCCCATCCAGTGCGAGTACTACGCACTGGAAGGCCTCGGACAGCTCCTGCGCAACGTCGATCTGGTGCGAGGGCACCTCAATCCGAACCTGCACGTGTCGACGATCCTGCTCACCATGTACGACGGCAGGACCCGGCTCGCCTCGCAGGTCGCGGACGAGGTGCGCAACCACTTCGGCAAGGAAGTCCTGAGGACGAGCATTCCGAGGTCGGTCCGCATCTCCGAAGCCCCGAGTTACGGACAGACGGTCCTCACCTACGACCCGGGGTCGAGTGGCGCCCTCTCCTATTTCGAAGCGGCACGTGAGATCGCGCTGCGAGGGGTCGGGGTCCACTACGACGTCCAGCACGCCCACATGGGCGCTCAGAACGACCAGCACAGCATGACGGAGGGGATGCAGTGAGCGACCGACGCAGAGGGCTGGGGCGAGGCCTCGGTGCCTTGATCCCTGCTGCCCCGACGGAGAAGCAGGTCCCGCAGAGCATGGGAGGGGGCTCGACCTCTCCCTCGGCGGTCCCGGTACTGACCGCCGAGCGAGGCGTGGCCGCCGCGAAGGTGGCGTCGCTTCCGCAGAGCCCTGTTTCACATGAAACGGCGGAGCCGCCGCAGCACGTCGCGGAGTCACCCGAGAGCCAGACCGTGACCGGCGCGCACTTCGCCGAGCTGCCGCTCGACGTCATCACGCCGAACCCGCAGCAGCCTCGTGTGGTGTTCGACGAGGATGCCCTCACGGAGTTGGTGACCTCCATCAAGGAGGTCGGGCTCCTCCAGCCGGTCGTGGTGCGGCAGGTGGGTCCCTCGCGCTACGAGCTCATCATGGGCGAGCGGCGCTGGCGGGCGTGCCGTGAGGCGGGCCTTGAGCGTATCCCCGCCATCGTGCGGGCCACGGAGGACGAGAAGCTCCTCCTGGACGCCCTTCTCGAGAACCTGCACCGTGCTCAGCTGAATCCGCTGGAAGAGGCCGCGGCCTACGACCAGTTGCTCAAGGACTTCAACTGCACGCACGACCAGTTGGCTGACCGCATCGGCCGGTCCCGCCCGCAGGTCTCCAACACCCTGCGACTGCTGAAGCTCTCGCCGTCCGTGCAGCGCAGGGTCGCCGCCGGAGTTCTCTCCGCGGGGCACGCCCGGGCGCTGCTCTCCGTCGAGGACTCGGAGGAGCAGGATCGGCTGGCCCACCGGATCGTCGCCGAAGGCCTTTCGGTGCGTGCTGTCGAGGAGATCGTGACCCTCATGGGCTCACGGCCGCAGAGCGCCCCCAAGGCCAAGGGGCCGCGTGCCGGCACCCGGGTCTCACCCGCTCTCAGCACCCTTGCCACTCGGCTCTCCGACCGGTTCGAGACCCGCGTCAGGGTGGACCTGGGCCAGAAAAAGGGGAAGATCGTCGTCGACTTCGCCTCTCTGGAAGACCTGGAGCGCATCCTCAGCACGCTGGCTCCGGGCGAGGGACCGGTCCTGAAGAACGGGCTTGCCGAAGACACCGCGGAGAACGACGGTTCCGAGGACGGCAAAGCCTGATTCGCACAGGTCAGCACCGCGAGAGCGGGTCGTGTCCGGTCTGTCCGGAACACGGCCCGCTCTTTGCTTTTCTACGCTATCGATGCGATCTCATCGTGGATACGATGCGTTCGGGTATGGCGCATCCACCTGACGGCACCTCATTGGGGAGGCAGGGGCCATGCGAACGATGAGCCGCACCGGACTGATGACCGCGGGCCTCGGGCTGGGAGCGGTCGGCGGCTTCGTCGGCAGCCTGCTCAGGGAACGCAGTGCGCTGACAGCCGCCCGCAGCGCGGCGGCCGACGGAAGTGAGGAACCGCCTACATGGGGCGTCGGCTCGTACCGCTCACACTGGACAACCTCCCGGACCTCCCCCAGCGGTGCCGGAGCTGCGTCTTCTGGGAGCTGGACCCGGTCAGCGGCCAGGCCGCGGTAAAAGCCGGAACGCCCGAGCTGGAGAAGGAGGCGTGGATCTCCGCCGTCCTGCTGGAGTGGGGGTCCTGCGGCCGGGTCGTCTACGTCGACGACGTAGCGGTGGGCTTCGTGCTCTACGCCCCTCCGGCGTACGTTCCGCGCTCCACGGCCTTCCCTACGAGCCCCGTGTCGCCGGATGCCGTCCAACTGATGACAGCCTGGATCATGCCGGGCTACCAGGGGCAGGGGCTGGGGCGGGTCATCGTCCAGACGGTCGCCAAGGATCTGCTGCGCAGGGGCTTCAAGGCGATCGAAGCCTTCGGAGATGCACGGTGGGAGAAGCCCGCGTGTGTGCTGCCCGCCGAGCATCTCCTCTCGGTGGGCTTCAAGACGGTCCGGCCCCACCCCTCCTACCCACGGCTGCGCCTGGAACTCCGTACGACGCTCTCGTGGAAGGAAGACGTCGAGCTGGCGCTCGACCGGCTGCTGGGAGCGGTACAGAAGGAACCGGCGCTCCGACCATTGTGAGCCGAAAAGCAGGCGTCTGAACGGCGAATGGACCAGACCCCGGGAGGGACTGGTCCATTCGTGTTTCACGTGAAACATCGCCCACTGACTACTCGGTGATGAAGTCCTCCAGGTCCTTCACGATGGCAGCCTTCGGCTTGGCACCGACGATGGTCTTGGCGACCTCGCCACGCTGGTAGACGTTCAGGGTCGGGATCGACATGACGCCGTACTTGGCGGCGGTGCCCGGGTTCTCGTCGATGTTGAGCTTCACGACCTGGATCTTGTCGCCGTGCTCCTTGGCGATCGCCTCGAGGGAGGGGGCGATCTGGCGGCACGGGCCGCACCAGGCAGCCCAGAAGTCCACCAGTACGGGCTTGTCGCTCTTGAGGACGACCTCCTCGAAGGAGGCGTCGGTCACGTTCTGCAGGTCGGCCACGGGAGGCTCCTTTTACTCGATGGTGCGGTGGGGGAAGAGGTGTCAGACGGCGACGGCCGCGGTCTCGCTGTCCACGAGGGCAGCGAGGAAGCGCTCGGCGTCGAGAGCGGCGGAGCAGCCGGTGCCGGCCGCCGTGATCGCCTGACGGTACGTGTGGTCGACGACGTCGCCGGCGCCGAAGACACCGGGCACGTTCGTCCGGGTCGAGGGCGCGTCGACCTTCAGGTAGCCCTCGTCGTCGAGCGTCAGCTGGCCCTTGAAGAGCTCGGTACGCGGGTCGTGGCCGATCGCGATGAACAGGCCCGTCACCGGCAGCTCGGACGTCTCGCCCGTCTTGAGGTTGCGCAGCGTCAGACCGGAAAGCTTCTGCTCGCCCTTGATCTCGGCGATCTCGCTGTCCCAGACGAACTTGATCTTCGGGTCGGCGAAGGCACGCTCCTGCATCGCCTTGGAGGCGCGCAGGGTGTCGCGGCGGTGCACGATGGTGACGGACTTGGCGAAGCGCGAGAGGAAGGTGGCCTCCTCCATCGCGGTGTCACCGCCGCCGATCACGGCGATGTCCTGGTCCTTGAAGAAGAAGCCGTCGCACGTGGCGCACCAGGAGACACCGCGGCCGGAGAGGGCGTCCTCGTTCGGCAGGCCGAGCTTGCGGTGCTGGGAACCGGTCGTGACGATGACGGTCTTCGCGCGGTGCACGGTGCCCACGGTGTCCGTCACGGTCTTGATCTCACCGGTGAGGTCCACGGCGACGATGTCGTCCGGCACGAGCTCGGCGCCGAAGCGCTCGGCCTGGGCGCGCATGTTGTCCATGAGGTCGGGGCCCATGACACCGTCCTGGAAGCCGGGGAAGTTCTCCACCTCGGTGGTGTTCATCAGCGCACCGCCGGCGGTGACGGCGCCCTCGAACACCAGCGGCTTCAGCGACGCGCGCGCGGTGTAGAGCGCCGCCGTGTAGCCGGCGGGCCCGGAGCCGATGATGATCACGTTACGGACGTCGGTCACGGCTTGATTCCTCGTCTCTGGGGACTGCTGCGTACTGCTGGTGGGTGCCTGTCTCATGGCTCTCACCCCACCCAACGGATCCTACGGGGCGTGCATTCCCGCCTGTGTCCGCGCACACGGAAGCCGCTGGAAACAGACCGGGGAAAGAGCCCGAAAGAGACCGGGTCGTCAGCTCTGCGGGTACGCGTGCGTCATGAGGACCTTGCCGGCGGGCGGCGAGGACTTGCCCACACAGGCCGCGTCGACGACGTACGCGGACACCTTGGTGCTGTCCGAGTCATGGGGCACCACGACGAGGTAGGCGCGCTTGCCGTCGTACGAACCCTCTTCGGCGGCGAGCGGAGTCCTGTCGCCGATGCCGCGCTGAATGCACTCCGGCACCTGTACCTGGACCGCGGTCTTCGGCGAGTTCTTCTCGGGGGATTCCGGGCTGGAGCGGGTGTCGAAGGACGGAGTCGAGGCGTCCGACTTCCCGCCGGTCCTGTCGGGGCCGTTCTTCTTGAGGAGATCGGCGACGCGGCCATCGAGCTTCTGTCCGGAGAACGAGCTGTTCGCTGAGTTCTGCCGCTCGGAGGCCGTTCCTGTCGTCCCGCCGGAATCGTCACCCATGGTCTGGATCAGCAGGGAGCCGAGACCGATCGCGGCCGCGGTGAAGACGGCGCCGAGCACCGCCGTACGCCGACGTGTGCCGCGCAGACGGCTGCCACGGCCCGGGCCGGTGGAGGCACGGGCATGGCCCGCGGGCCGATCGGCACCCCCGGAGGAGGAGACCGGGGACGACGTTGTTTCACGTGAAACACGCGCTGCGGCGGGCGAGGAAGAAGCGGGGGAGGAAGACGTGACGGACGAAGACGCCGGTGAAGACGAGGCGACGGACACCGGCTCGGACGCCTCATCCTCCGCGACAAGGCCTTCGGACGTGGTGGAGGCGAGCAGCGCTTCGGCCGCCAGCGCCGCGTCAATACGCCCGGCGACGTCGTCCGGCATGCGGGGTGGCCCAGGCAGCGTGCCGAGGAGGCCGCGGATCTCCTCCAGGGAGGCGTGGACGTCGGCACAGAGCTCACAGCCGTCCAAGTGCCTTCGCACGTCGCTCGTGCGCGACGGGGAGAGCAGGCCCTCGGTCAGATCCGAGATCTCAGCGACGTCCGGGTGCCCGGCCGAGTCGGTCGTATCCGTCACGCTCGCCCACCTCCGCCCTTCACGGCAGCTGAATCACTTGGTCCTGTATCCCGTGGCCCTGCTGCCGGTGGGACGGATGTCCCCTGCGTCCGGTTCCTTCCTGAGCGGGCTTTCCCGCTTCCCTCTTCGCTTCCGTCGCCGCCGTTCCCGTCGCCCGGAGGCGGATTCGTGCGGAGATGCGTGAGCAGCGGCAGGAGTCTGGCTCTGCCGCGGGCGCAGCGGCTCTTCACCGTGCCGGTGGGCACCTCAAGGACGCGGGCGGCCTCGGCCACCGGATAGCCCTGCATGTCGACGAGGACGAGGGCGGCGCGCTGATCGTGCGGGAGGGTGCCCAGAGCCTCCACCAGCTCCCGGTGGAGGTCGCCGCGCTCGACGGGAGCGGCAGCCGATTCCTCCGGCTCCAGGAGTTGCTCAAGGCGCTCGGCGTCGTCGATGGGGGAGGTCTTGCGGGAGGCAGCCTTGCGCGCCCGGTCGAGGCAGGCGTTCACGGTGATCCGGTGCAGCCACGTCGTCACGGCCGACTGCCCGCGGAACGTGTGGGCCGCGCGATAGGCGGACACCAGGGCGTCCTGCACCGCATCAGCCGCCTCCTCGCGGTCCCCGAGGGTGCGCAGTGCGACGGCCCACAGCCGGTCGCGATGGCGCCGCACCAGCTCGCCGAAGGCGTCGGTGTCGCCGGCGACATGAGCGGCGAGGAGGTCCTGATCGCTCATGTCACCGTGTGCGGTGCTGTCCATCGTCGAACCCCCTCCCCCAGTGAGCCGTGGCGGGCCGATCCCTCAGCCCTTGAGCTTCACGTCCGTGATGGCTTGCTTGTACCCCGCGCCGTAGTACCCGTCGACAGGGGACTCCGGCACCTCGGTCATCCAGAGGAGTACGTACCGCGACTTCACCGGCTTCTTGGCCTTGAGCTTCAAGGTCTGGCTCGTCGTGGTGGCGGTGCCGATCTCCTTCATGGATTCGACGTTCGCCGACGGCGTCAGCGAGTCCGCGGCGTACAACGAGATCTTGGTGCGGTCGCCGCCGTAGCGAAGGGCCACCGACGCCTCGGAGACGTCCTGCTCCGAGCCGAGGTCGTAGACGATACCGACGCCGGCCTTGTACGGGGCGAGCCGCGGGCCTTCCTTGAACGTCTTCGTGCGCCAGAGCGTAGACGCGTCCTTGTCGTGCGTGCGGCTGGCGTTCGACGGGTCCTGGGTCTTCCCCCCGACGACGAGTTCCTGACTGTTCTCGATCTGGAGGGGCTTCGCCGGCTTCGGCTGGCCCTTGTCCCCACCGTCGTTGGTGTGCGACGTACCGGAGTCTCCGGAGTTCTCCCGGTCCATCAGGGCGTCCGCCAGCTGCCAGCTGCCGAGGCCAAGCGCGGCGATGAGCAGCGCGGAGACACCCCACTTCAGCGCCCTGCCGGTGCGGCTCTGCAGCGGGGGCGGCGGGGTGGGTACGGGCTGGGTCGCTCCGGGATGTGCTGCGGGACGGCCGTACGTGCCCTGCTGGTACGTGGTGCGCTGGTATTCGGGGGGCGCGGTGAACACCGGCTCCGGCGGGCGGATGCGGGGCATCTCGCCGATCGCCTTCACCAGTTCCTCCGGCGTCGTGCACGGAGGGTCCTGACGGGAAGCGGTCGCGCCGTCGTTGACGAGCGCGCGCATGGCGAGCTCTGAGAGGCCGCGGTGGACGCCCGCGCGGACCTGGTCGGGGGCGATGAGGCCGACGTCCTTGGGGAGGCCGGAGAGGCCGTACGCATCGTCCTCGTACGGCCAGCGCTGGGTGAGCGAGGCGTACAGGAGAGCGCCGATCGCTTCCGTGTCCGTGCGTTGGGGCGTCTCGGAGCTGATGCCGCGCAGCGCGGCGTTCACCGCGAGACCGCGGATGCGGTACTGACCCGTGGACGTGCGCAGCACGGCGCCCGGGGTCAGGCGCAGGTGCGCCAGGCCCTCACGGTGCGCCGCGGCCATGGCCTGGGAGACCTGACTGACCAGCTGGTAGGCGTCGTGGGCCTCAAGTGGTCCCGCGGCGAGGAGCGCGGTGAGCTCCGTGGCGTCCGGCAGCCACTCGTGGACCACGTAGACGAGGTCGTTCTCCTCGACGGCGTCCAGGACCTGCACGAAGCGCGGGTCGCCGAGCAGTGCCGAGGAACGCGCCGCCGCCAGGACCGAGCGGGCCCGCGGGTGGTCGGCGGGCAGGAGATGCACGCCGACGGCACGGCGAAGCTTCTCGTCGACCGCACGCCAGCTGCTGAAACCGTCCAGACGGGTGACGCACTCCTCGAGCCGGTAGCGTCTGGCGAGCTTGTGGCCACTGTGCAGTTCTGGGGGTGAGGAAGCCCCGCGGCTCTGCGACTTGTCGGTCTCCGCCGCCTCTTCTTCTGCTGCCGTGTCCCGCTCCCGGGTCTGGGCCACCCCGTCGGCCGTGGCCTGTTCCGCCTTTGCGGTCAGCGGCTCGTCGCCGCTGTTGTCTGCCACGTCGACGGCAGCCGTGCTCCGTTCCGCCACCGTCGTTCCTGCCTCCCCATCCATTGCGCTTCGTCGGACGCCAAAGCCAATTGTGCCCACAGTCCGGCGCTATGCACGACACACGGTGGCCGACGATGGTTGTGCGGGCCCGCTCATCTCACCGACCGAGACGGCCGCGGACCATGCCGACCATGGAGTTGAGCTCCGCAATCCGCATCTTTCGGGCGGCCACGAAGAAGACACCGAGAAGTGCGATGCCACCGACGACCAGCGCCACGAAGGAGCTGAACGCCCCGGTGCCCATCACCCTCAGGACAGCGAATGCGACGCCGCCGCCGACGATCGCCGCAGGGACCGAGGCGCCGAACAGCCGAGTGTACGTACGCGCCACCTGGGCGCCGTCCAGATCGCCGCCCAGACGCCGGCGCAGCCGCCGCCAGGCGACACCGACGCCCACCGTGTAGGCGAGGCCGTAGGAGGCGGCCATGCCGACCACGGCCCACCTGGCGGGCAGGACGAAGAAGCACAGGGCCGAGCCCCCCGCGTTGACGGCCGCCACGATTACGGTGTTGTAGAACGGCGTGCGCGTGTCCTCGTAGGCGTAGAAGCCGCGCAGGACGACGTACTGGACCGAGTACGGAATCAGGCCGAGCCCGAACGCCATGAGGATGTAGCCGATGTTCTGCGCGCCCGAGCCGGAGCCCGCGTACAGCAGCGTGGCCATCGGGACGCCGAGGGCGAGGAAGGCGAAGGCGCACGGCACGATCGCCACGGCGGAGGTCCGCAGACCGTACGAGATGTCGTCCCGGACGGCGGCGGCGTCGTCGTCGACCGCGGAGCGGGAGATGCGGGGCAGGACCGCGGTCATCACGGAGACCGTGATGATGGCCTGCGGCATCTGCCACAGCAGCAGCGCGTAGTTGAACGCGGTGATGCCGGTTCCCGAATAGCCGTGATCCTCGGCCGTCGCGCCCGCGCTGGTGGCCAGCTGGGTCACGACGATCATGCCGAGCTGGTTGGCGAGGACGAAGAAGAACGTCCACTTGGCGAGGCCCGCGGCCTTGCCGAGGCCCTGTCCGCGCCAGTCGAACCGGAGCCGCAGCTTGAAGCCCGCCTCGCGCAGGTAGGGCAGCATGGAGAGCGCCTGCACGGTCAGGCCGAGCAGGGTGCCGAGGCCGAGGAGCCGCACTCCGTCGGGCGTGATGCTGCCCGCGTTGACGTCGGAATCGGTGAAGCTGCCGAAGGCCCAGATGAAGGCGCCGAACGTCGCGATGACCACGACGTTGTTGAGGACCGGGGTCCACATCATCGCGCCGAAGCGGCCGCGGGCGTTGAGGACCTGCCCGAGCACGACGTGCAGGCCCATGAAGAACATCGTGGGGATGCAGTACCGGGCGAAGGTGACGGCGACGTCCATCTTCGCGGGGTTGGCGGCGATGGTCGGCGACATCATGCGGATGAGCAGGGGCGCCGCGATCACACAGATGACGGTGACGGCCCCGAGCAGGACCATCACGAGGGTCAGCAGGCGGTTGGCGTAGCCCTCGCCCTCGTCCTCGTCGTTCTTCATCGCCCTTACGAGCTGTGGGATGAACACCGCGTTCAGGGCGCCGCCGCCGACGAGGACGTAGATCATCGTCGGGAGGACGTTGGCGACCTGGTACGAGTCGTTGAGCGTGCCGACGCCGATCGCGGCGGCCATGACCAGGGTGCGCAGGAAGCCGGTGAGGCGGGAGACGATCGTCCCCGCCGCCATGAGCGCGCTCGACTTCAGGAGGCTCGACGCGCGCCCGCCGGACTTGGCGGCGGGCGCCGGTGCGGCCGCGGGTGCGGGGGCGGTCACGGGTGCGGCTGCCGGGGCGCCCGCGGGGTTCGGGACGATCGGCTGGTCGGCCGGCGGGTACCCGCCGTTGACGGGCTGCTGGTACTCGTTGCCCTGCGGGTAAGCGGCGCCCTGGGGGTATCCATTGCCTTGGGGATAGCCGTTGCCCTGGGGGTAGCCGTTGCCGTGCCCCTGCGCGTAGCCGTCGTTCTGGGGGTAGCCGTCCTGCTGGTACGCGCCCTGGGGATACCCACCCTGCTGGTAGCCGGCCTGCTGATAGCCAGCCTGCTGGTACTCGTCCTGCTGGTACTCGCCCTGCTGATAGGCGGCTTGCTGGCCGCGGTATCCGCCCGGCTGCTGGTCGCGGTAGAGGTGAGCGAACGCGTCCGGCTCGTGGTGCTCCTCGCCGGCCTGGGTGACCAGGTCGTCGACGCCCACGAACTGCGTCGTGCGGGCGTCGTCACCGTACGGGAGGTGGCGGGTCGGGCCCTCCGGCTCGGGAGCCGGGGTCTGCGCCCACACACGCGGGTCCGGGGCGTGCTGCGGGGAGGGCGGCTGGGCGTAGAGCGGAGGCTGCTGCTGATAGGTGCCGGGCGGCGGCGGGGGGTGCGCCGCACGGTCGTAGAGCGCTTCGGACACCGGGTCCTGGGCGGAGAGGTCCTGCGCCCGGTAGGGATCCTGGTCGTAGGCGTCCTGAAGGTAGATGTCCGGCGCGGGCTGCGGGGGTACCTGCCCGTGCTCGGGGGAGCCGGGCGGCGGGCCTCCGGGCGAGGCGGAGCCGCCCGAACCCTGGCCACGGTCACCGTCGTACGGCGCGTTCATGGTTACCCCACCTCATCGTCCCCGGGCCCACCGGCCACGACATCGCTCAACGGTCCACTCTCTCACCCGTGTCCGACGGGTCGGTGCTTTCCGGAGCGGTGTCCGGTGTCGGGTCACTCGGGTGCTCGGGGTCGTCCGTCCTGGGGTCGCCCCCGGATTCGCCCTCGGGACCGTGGTCCGGACCGTCCTGCGAGCCCTGTGCCGGACCCTCGTCCGGGCCCTCCTGGGCGCGCTTGCGAGCCGCGCGCTTGCGCTGTGTGTACATCCGGAAGCCTGCGAGCACGAGCAGCAGGAGTCCACCGGCGATGACCAGCATCACGGTGAGGGTGACCTCGGTGACGTTGACGTCAAAGCGCACGGCCTCGCCATAGGGCTCTCCGTCCTCGGTGTAGAGCTGCGCATACACCGAGACGGGGCCGTTGGCGTTGGCCGTGGTGGTGAACTTGACGGACTGGGAGTGGCCGCCCGCGATCTTGATCTGCTTCTCCTCGAACTGCCCGTCGCCGATCTTCAGACGGGTGGGGTTCTTGGAGGACAGGCGCAGGACCAGGTGATCGACGCCCTGCACCAGGTTGTTCTGCACCGACACCGGGATGGTCGCGCTGCGGCCGGAGAGCTTCGCGTCGGACCGCTGAACCAGCGATACCTGCTTGGTGAGCTCCTGGAGATACGCCCATACGCTCTGCCGATAGGAATTCCCCTTCGCCGGGTGGCCGCGCCAGGACGTCGACATCTCACGGTCTATGGCCCGCCCGAAGGGGGTGACCACACGGTCCTTCGCGGTGAGGATCACCTGGAAGCGTTCGAGCGAGTTCTTGGTGTTCTGGATCTTCTCGAAGGCCGTGCGAGGCAGCTCCTGCTTGCGCAGTGCGGCCGGGTAGGCGGCGGCCGAAGGCACCTGGGTGGTGGCCTGTGGGTCCGGCTTGGCCTTCGCGGCGGCCGTCAGGTCCTGGGACTGCGACCACTTTCCGCCCTCGAGAGAGCCGAGCGCCTTCTCCATGGCCTGCGCCTGGCTGACCGTGGGCATGCGCTGCGGAGCGACGACGATGTTCCGCTGCCTGTCGGGGTCCTGCAGGTTGATCATCAGGCTCTGGGCGAGGAACTCCTGGACGGCGAGCGTGGAGTTCTCCGCCCCGGTCATGTCGCCCTGGAAGGCCGTGGACAGGCGTGCGTCGGCCACCACCGCGGTGGTACCGCCGCCGATGGGCCGGGCCGCGGACGGCGAGTACTGCAGGCCGTTGGTCTCGCGCAGGCTGTCGCTGCGGGCGATCACCGTGTGCGCGCCGGCGGACGTGGCGACGTCGACGACCGACGGGTCGATGGCTCCGTCGGCGGGCCAGGCGAAGTCGGTGCTGGGCTTCACCTGGAGGATCGTGGTGACCGCCTTGTAGCCCGCGTCGGTGGCTTCCTTGAGGTGACCGAGGGAGCCGCTGACCGCCTTGCCGGTGTGGGCGAGTGAGGCGAGGTCGGGGTCGGCGAAGGGGAGCGCGACGACCTTCTTGCCCTTGACGGCGGCCTGGAGGTCGTTCAGCCACTCGCTGGCGACCGACTGCTGCTTGCCCGCCCTGGTGGTCTTCCCGTCGGGGTTCTCGACCCGGTAGTTCTTCGTCATCGCCTCGACCGAGGCGAGCAGGTCCGGATCGACGACCCAGGTGACGTCCAGACGGCTGCCGAGGGACAGCAGCTGTTCCAGACGTCCCCCCGGGGCCAGCTCGTCGGCGAGGTCGTCGTTCTTGAAGACGGGCGTCTGCAGTTCGTCCGAGCCGGTCTTCGCCGTGAGGTGCGTGGCGGTGGTGAGCGGCCACAGGTACGTGGTCTTCGTCTTGGTGTCGGCGGCGTCGGGCTGCCAGGGCAGGAAGGTCCGCTCGATGCCGAGCACCTGGGGGTAGGGCTGGGCGGCGCTCTGGCCGGTGAGGGCGACACCCAGCTGGTAGACGCCGCCGGTGCCGAGGGACAGCGCCTTCACCGGTACGGAGATGCTGAAGTCCTGGCGCACACCGGGTGTGAGCTTGGCGATCTTCTCGACGTACTTCCCGCCGACCTCCGTGCCGTCGACGCCCGGCTGGAAGCCCGTGCGCTTCGCGGCGCTGTCGATCTCGCTGCGGCTGCCGAGGGGCGAGCCGACGCGGAGCCCGACCTGCGCGCCTGTCACCGTCTGCTTGCTGTTGTTGGTGACCGTGCCCGAGACGGTGAGCGTGTCGCCCTCACCGGGGGCGGTGGGGGTGAGCGCGTCGAGGGAGACGTCGACGGTGCGGGACCCGGTGGGGGCGGCCTTTACGCGCGACGTCGCGGCTTCCGCCTTCGCGCCGCCTCCTGTGGCATGCGCCACGGGGCCCACCGGTGCCTGCAGCAGTCCGGCCAGCAAAGGGGTACCCACCAGCAGTGCTGCGGTGCGCCGCAGCCACCGGCGGGCAGGTGTGGGGCTCGTCCCCGGAAAGTCTGCCGCCTCGGCCACGCGTTCGCCCGTCCCTCGTCGTCAGTGGTCGTCGGTTGTGCGTCCACGCATGGTAACGATGCGCGCTGTGGCGAAGTGCCGCGGACTGCTCCACGTGATCGCAAGACGTGCCGAAGAGCGGTTGTACGGCCCGATGGGGTCGGGCGGTAATCGGGTCGGCCGCGGGCGCGCGGGGCACGTACCCTTTTCTGTTGTGCCGAACGCCAATGAAGACAACCCCAACGCCCTGAGCCAGGTGCAGCGCCGCGCGGTCAGTGAACTGCTGCGTGTGTCCCCTGTCGCGGACGACCTCGCCCGCCGTTTCCAGGAGGCCGGGTTCTCCCTCGCCCTGGTCGGCGGCTCGGTCAGGGACGCCCTGCTGGGCCGGCTCGGCAATGACCTGGACTTCACGACCGATGCCCGCCCCGAGGACGTACTGAAGATCGTCCGGCCGTGGGCCGACGCGGTGTGGGAGGTCGGGATCGCCTTCGGCACGGTCGGCAGCCAGAAGGACGGCTATCAGATCGAGGTGACCACGTACCGCTCGGAGGCGTACGACAGGACCTCGCGCAAGCCCGAGGTGTCCTACGGCGACTCCATCGAGGAAGACCTCGTGCGCCGTGACTTCACCGTGAACGCGATGGCCGTGGCGCTTCCCGAGAAGGAGTTCGTGGACCCCCACGGCGGGCTGGACGACCTCGCGGACCGTGTGCTGCGCACCCCTGGCACCCCCGAGGAGTCCTTCTCCGACGATCCGCTGCGGATGATGAGGGCCGCGCGGTTCGCCGCGCAGCTGGACTTCGAGGTGGCTCCCGACGTCATCGCCGCGATGAAGGCGATGGCCGAACGCATCGACATCGTCTCCGCGGAGCGCGTGCGGGACGAACTGAACAAATTGCTCCTTTCCGCACATCCGCGCAAGGGCCTCGCGCTTCTCGTCGACACGGGCCTCGCCGAGCGGGTTCTCCCCGAGCTCCCGGCCCTGCGCCTGGAGCGGGACGAGCACCACCGCCACAAGGACGTGTACGACCACTCGCTGATCGTCCTCGAGCAGGCGATGGCCCTGGAGACGGACGGCCCCGATCTGACGCTGCGGCTCGCGGCGCTGCTGCACGACATCGGCAAGCCGAAGACGCGGCGCTTCGAGGACGACGGCCGGGTCTCCTTCCACCACCACGAGGTGGTCGGCGCCAAGATGGTCAAGAAGCGCATGACGGCGCTCAAGTACTCCAACGAGCTAGTGAAGGACGTCTCGCGCCTGGTCGAGCTCCACCTGCGCTTCCACGGTTACGGCACGGGAGAGTGGACGGACTCGGCCGTACGCCGCTACGTACGCGACGCGGGTCCCCTCCTGGAGCGCCTGCACAAGCTGACCCGCTCCGACTGCACTACCCGCAACAAGCGCAAGGCCAATGCCCTGTCGAGCGCGTACGACGGCCTGGAGGAGCGCATTGCCCGTCTCCAGGAGCAGGAAGAGCTGGACTCGATCCGCCCCGATCTCGACGGCAACGACATCATGAAGGTCCTGGACGTGAGGCCGGGCCCGGTGATCGGTCAGGCCTACAAGTTCCTGTTGGAGCTGCGCCTCGAGAACGGTCCGATGGAGCGGGAGGCGGCGGTCGCAGCGCTCAAGGAGTGGTGGGCCGCGCAGAGTTGAGTCGGGCGGGCGGATGTTTCACGTGAAACACCCGCTCTCCGAGATACGCCGAGGGGCGTTGTTTCACGTGAAACCGTGAAACAACGCCCCTCGATTGTTCCTGCTACGCCTTCTTCAGGCAGAGCACGACGTTGTGGCCCTTGCCCGACTGGTAATAGGCGACCTCGGACGTCTTGACCGTCTCGCACTTGGAGCTGTCGCTCGTGCCGTCGAACTTCTCGACGACCTTGAACTCGGAGTCGCTCGAGCCGCAGTCGACTTCTTCCAGTTCTGGCCGGATCTGCGTGCCCTTGTTGTGCATGCAGCTGCCGACGCTGGTGGACTCGGCGTCGCTCTTGGTCATGTAGTGCTTGCCGACGCCTATGAGGATCGCGACCAGGATGAAGCCGCCGATGCGCAGGAGCAGTTTCTTGCCGCGGCCGCCACGGGGAGCGGGCGGCGGGGGCACGGGTCCGCCCTGGTTGAAGGCCGGGTACGGGGCCGTCGGGCCGCCCGGCTGGCCCTGCTGCGGCGGGTACGGGGCCGGGGGGGCCTGACCGTACGGAGCGACGCCGCCCTGGGGCTGGCCATAGGGGTTCTGGCCCTGGGGCGGGTACGGAGTCTGGCCCTGGGGCGGCGGAGTGGTCACTTTGGGGGTCCCCCTCGAACGAGAGCGCGATGGCGCGAATACGACGCCCGTAAGTTATCCGGGTCCACCGACATCTCTGTAGCCCAGAGGGGCTCTGTGTCACTGATGTGACACTTATTGCGCGCCGAAACGGGCCATACCCCCAGCAACCGCCGCGTAGAGCAGAGCCACCACCAGGACCAGCGGAACCGATTGGCCGTCCGGGGGCAGCATGAGGGCCGCTACCGCTGCCGCGCCCACGAATGCGACGTTGAAGAGCACGTCGTAGATCGAGAAGACGCGTCCGCGGAAGCCGTCGTCCACCGAGGACTGCACCACCGTGTCCGTGGCGATCTTCGCGCCCTGGGTCGTCAGGCCGAGGAGGAAGGCAGCGACGAGGAGAGGGGCTGGTTCGAAGGGGAGGCCGAGTGCGGGTTCGAGGAGCGCCGCCGTTGCCGCGCAGGTGACGATCCAGCCACCCGGGCCAAGGCGTCCCACCGCCGCAGGCGTGACCACGGCCGCCACGAAGAACCCCGCGCCGGAGATGCCCACGGCCAGGCCGAGCAGCGCGAGCCCGTCGGCTTCCGTCGACGTCCAGGCGTACCGGCACAGCATCAGGACCATGACGGTCAGCGCGCCGTAGCAGAACCGCAGGACCGTCATCGCGGCCAGCGCGCGAGCGGCCGCGGGGCGTTGCGTGAGGTGGTGCACCCCTGCTCTCAGGCCGCGTGCCGTGCCGGCGAGCGCGGTCGCGAGCCGGGGCTGCACCAGGTCAGGGTCGGGGCCGAGCAGTTCGCGTGCCATACGGAGCGAGGCGAGCGCCGCGCACAGGTACAGGGCGGCGCCACAGAGGACCACGGCCGCGTCCGAGTCCGAGGCCGCCAGGCGGATCACGAAGGCGAGACCGCCGCCCAGCGTCGCGGCGAGCGTGCCCGCGGTCGGCGAGAGGGAGTTCGCGAGAACCAGACGGTCGGCATCGACCACCCGGGGCAGCGCGGCCGAGAGTCCCGCGAGGACGAAGCGGTTGACGGCCGTGACGCAGAGGGCGGAAGCGTAGAAAAGCCAGTCGGGCACGTCGCTCAGCATCAGTACGGCGGTCAGGGACGCCAGGGCGGCCCGCAGGAGGTTGCCGTACAGGAAGACCTGTCGGCGCGGCCAGCGGTCCAGGAGGACGCCCGCGAAGGGGCCGACCAGGGAGTACGGGAGGAGCAGCACGGCCATGGCGGAGGCGATCGCTCCGGGCGAGGCCTGCTTCTCGGGGGAGAACACGACGTACGTGGCGAGCGCGACCTGGTAGACGCCGTCCGCGCCCTGGGAGACAAGCCGTACGGCCAGCAGCCGTCGGAAGTCCCGCAGTCGCAGCAGTATCCGCAGGTCACCGACGACAGCCATGGATCACAGCCTCACATACGAGGAGGGTCCCCGGGCGGAATGCCCGGGGACCCTCGACAAGCAACAAGGAGAGAGCTGTTTAGCGCTCGACCTCGCCCTTGATGAACTTCTCGACGTTCGCGTAGGCCTCGTCGTCGAAGTACTGGACCGGCGGGGACTTCATGAAGTAGCTGGACGCGGAGAGGATCGGGCCGCCGATGCCGCGGTCCTTGGCGATCTTCGCGGCGCGCAGCGCGTCGATGATGACACCGGCCGAGTTCGGGGAGTCCCAGACCTCGAGCTTGTACTCCAGGTTCAGCGGGACGTCGCCGAAGGCACGGCCCTCGAGGCGGACGTACGCCCACTTGCGGTCGTCGAGCCACGCGACGTAGTCGGACGGGCCGATGTGGACGTTCTTCTCGCCCAGCTCGCGGTCCGGGATCTGCGAGGTGACGGCCTGCGTCTTCGAGATCTTCTTCGACTCGAGGCGGTCGCGCTCGAGCATGTTCTTGAAGTCCATGTTGCCGCCGACGTTGAGCTGCATCGTGCGCTCAAGGCGGACACCGCGGTCCTCGAACAGCTTCGCCATCACGCGGTGCGTGATGGTGGCGCCGACCTGCGACTTGATGTCGTCGCCGACGATCGGGACACCGGCCTCGGTGAACTTGTCCGCCCACTCCTTGGTGCCGGCGATGAAGACCGGGAGGGCGTTGACGAACGCGACCTTGGCGTCGATGGCGCACTGCGCGTAGAACTTCGCGGCGTCCTCGGAACCGACGGGCAGGTAGCAGACGAGGACGTCGACCTGGCGGTCCTTGAGGATCTGGACGATGTCCACGGGGGAATCGTCGGACTCCTCGATGGTCTGGCGGTAGTACTTGCCCAGGCCGTCGTAGGTGTGGCCGCGCTGGACGGTGACGCCCTTGTTCGGCACGTCGCAGATCTTGATGGTGTTGTTCTCGCTGGCGCCGATGGCGTCCGAGAGGTCGAGGCCGACCTTCTTCGCGTCGACGTCGAACGCGGCGACGAACTCGACGTCACCGACGTGGTAGTCGCCGAACTGGACGTGCATCAGGCCCGGGACCTTGGCGTCCGGGTCTGCGTCCTTGTAGTACTCGACGCCCTGGACCAGCGAGGCGGCGCAGTTGCCCACGCCGACGATGGCTACGCGAACCGAACCCATTCCGGTTGCTCCCTGTGTGATCTCGGTATTCCGGATGAGACCCGGCGGAACGCTGGGTCTCACTTGGTGGGGTCATCGGACGGATCCGGCGGCGGGTCGTTCTCCCGCCGCCGGGGCAGGCCCGCCGACTCCCCGGATGTGCTGTTCTGCTGAGCTGAGCTGCCGGGGGCGGACCGTTGCTGGTCCCGTCCCGCTCGCTCGCTCTCGATGAGCTCGTTCAGCCAGCGCACTTCGCGCTCCACGGACTCCATGCCGTGCCGCTGCAGCTCAAGCGTGTAGTCGTCCAGGCGCTCCCGGGTACGGGCCAGGGAGGCGCGCATCTTCTCCAGGCGCTCTTCGAGGCGGCTGCGGCGGCCCTCGAGCACCCGCATCCGGACATCTCGCGAGGTCTGCCCGAAGAAGGCGAAGCGGGCGGCGAAGTGCTCGTCCTCGTACGCGTCGGGGCCGGTCTGCGAGAGCAGATCCTCGAAGTGCTCCTTACCTTCCGCCGTCAACCGATAGACGATCTTGGCGCGACGTCCTGCGAGCGGAGCTGCGAGGGCGTCTTCGGGGGTGCTGCCCGACTCCTCGATCAACCAGCCGTTGGCGACCAGCGTCTTGAGGCAGGGGTAGAGCGTCCCGTAGCTGAAGGCACGGAACACTCCCAGCGACGTATTGAGTCGTTTGCGCAGCTCATAGCCGTGCATCGGGGATTCGCGGAGCAGACCGAGGACGGCGAATTCCAGGATGCCGGAGCGCCTGCTCATCTTCGCCTCCCGTCTCCCGCGGTCCCTCAGTACGGCCTTTATGCCGAGCTGATGTATCGACTCGATACATCGAGACGATAGAACGGGGATCCGGTTGAGACAAGAGGGGGCACGGTGAACGGCGTCACATCACCGATTCGTAGGAAGTAACTTGCCTGATTTGGGGTGAACTTCGGCTCTAAGAGGGTTTTGACGGTGCGTAGTCTGTGCGCCATGCATGCCGCCGGGAACCAAGTGACGTCAGGGAGCGTCGTGGTCCCCGGTGTAGTGCGGGCGCGTTCAGGAACGGGCGCTTCCGCACTTCGGGGGGACCGGAAACCAGCCGCCGTTTCCAGGCGTGGACAGCTGCGCCTGCCCGAGGAGTAATCGTTCGATGAGCGAGCACCGTCGCAAACCGCCGCAGCCGCAGGGCGGCGGACGCGCCGCGGCCAGGCGCGGCACCCCAGGGGCGCCGTCCGGCCGACGCGCGGCACCACGGGGCGACACAGAATCACCCTCTGCGTCCTACGGAGGACCGGGGCCCGGTTCCGGGGCACCCGACGACGGGGACCGCCCCTACGGCGGCAGGGCCGAGGCCCGGCGCGCCGCGCAGCGCAGCGGTTCGGTCGGCGCGGGCGGCGGACGCCGCAGGGCGCCCGACGGCGGCGGACGTGCGGGCGGTGGTGGCGGCCGTCGCGGCGGCGGGTCCGGTGGACCCGGGCCGGGCGGCGCGGGCCGTGGCAGGGGCCGCGGCGCGGAGCCTCCGCGCAAGAAGCGGTTCATCGACTACCCGCGAGCGGGCAAGGTCGGCGCGCGCCGCTGGCTCCCCTCGTGGCGTCTGGTCACCGGCGTGTTCCTCGGCTTCTTCGGCGGTCTGATGGCGGTCGCCGGCATCTCGTACGCCCTGGTGGAGGTGCCGGAGGTCGACAAGGCGGCCAAGGCCCAGAACAACGTCTACTACTGGGCCGACGGCAAGCAGATGGTCGCGACCGGCGGTGAACGCAACCGCCAGATCATCGACTACGACGACATCCCCAAGGAGATGCGCTTCGCCGTCATGTCGGCGGAGAACAAGTCGTTCGAGAAGGACAAGGGCGTCGACCCGATGGGCATCACCCGTGCCTTGGTCAACATGGCCAAGGGCGGGCAGACCCAGGGTGGCTCCACGATCACCCAGCAGTACGTGAAGAACGCGCGACTGGGTGATCAGTCGCAGACGTTCACCAGGAAGTTCAAAGAGCTCTTCATCTCCATAAAGGTCGGCCGGACGGTGTCCAAGGAGGACATCATGGCCGGTTACCTCAACACGGCTTATTACGGGCGTGGTGCCTACGGCATCCAGGCGGCGGCACGGGCGTACTTCAACGAGGAGGCCAGCAGGCTGGATCCGAGCCAGTGCGCCTTCCTTGCGACCGTGCTGAAGGGCGCCACGTACTACGACCCGGCCGGCTACCCCGAGATCGATCCCGCTGCCAACAAGCAGGACAACAGCGCGCGCGCCAAGAAGCGCTGGAAGTGGATCCTCGACGAGGAGGTCAAGGACGGCCACCTGACGAGTGAGCAGCGGGCCAAGTACACGGCTTTCCCGAAGCTGCAGAACCCGCGGTCGAACATGGACCTGGCCGGCCAGACCGGTTACCTGGTGGACCTGGCCAAGGCGTACGTCATCAGGAACACCAACATCACCGCCGAGCAGCTCCAGCGGGGTGGCTACGAGATCCACACGACCTTCGAAAGGAAGAAGGTCAAGGAGCTCGAGGACGCGGTGAACAAGGTCCGCAAGGAGAGGATCAAGCCGAAGGTGCGTCCGGAGAAGGACACGCACGTTCAGTTCGGCGGGGCCTCGGTGGACCCGAAGGACGGCGCGATCAAGGCCATCTACGGCGGTGAGGACGCGACCAAGCACTTCACCAACAACGCCGACCAGACCGGCGCCCAGGTCGGCTCGACGTACAAGCCGTTCGTGCTGGCCGCCGCGTTCAAGTACGGCGTGCGTGACCCGGACGGTCCGGAGGAGCAGACCGAGTCCGAGCGCACCATCGTCAACCCGAAGAGCCGCTACAGCGGCAAGAACGAGTTGAAGATCCAGAAGTACAACGGTCAGGTCTGGACGGACCGCGACGGCAAGCAGTGGAACCAGAAGAACGACGGCAACCAGTCCTACAACCGTCCCACCTTCCAGATCGACCTGCGCGAGGCGATGAGGGAGTCGGTCAACTCGGCCTATGTGCAGCTCGGCATGGACGTCGGCCTGGAGAAGGTGAAGCAGGCCGCGATGGACGCCGGCCTCAAGGACGACGACTCCATGGCCGGCGCCACCTACCCGTCCTTCTCGCTCGGCACCTCGTCGCCGAGCGCGATCCGGATGGCCGGCGCGTACTCCACCTTCGCTGCGAGCGGCAAGCAGAACGAGCCGTACTCGGTCACTGAGGTCAAGCACGAGGGCGACACGGTCTTCCGGCACGAGAACAAGCCCAAGCAGGCCTTCAACGCGGAAGTCGCCGACAACGTGACCGACGTCCTGCGCACCGTCGTGGACAAGGGCACCGGAACCTCCGCCCAGCTCACCGGCCGCCAGGTCGCGGGCAAGACCGGTACGACCGACGGCAACAAGTCCGCCTGGTTCGTCGGCTACACGCCGCAGCTGTCGACGGCGGTCAGCATGTACCGGCTCGACGACGACGAGACCAACAAGAAGCGCAAGTTCCTGGAGATGTTCGGCACGGGTGGCGAGGAGAAGATCCACGGCGCCTCGTTCCCCGCGCAGATCTGGCAGGACTACATGGAGGAGGCGCTCAAGGGTAAGGCTGTCGTGAACTTCCCGGTGCCCGGCCCGATCGGCAAGGTCGTCGGCGAGACTCCGCCTCCGCCGCCCACGCCGACGAAGACCGAGGAGCCGGAGGAGACCACATCTCCGACACCCACCGAGTCCAAGACCACGAAGCCGCCGTCGGAGTCGCCCGACCCCGGTGAGTCCTGTGACCCGTTCGACTGGGACTGCAACCACGACGGCGGTCAGGAGAACGGCGGTGCCGACGGAGGCGTCGACGGCGGACCCGGCGGGGAGTCTCCACCCCCGACGGAGGACCCGGTCGGTGGCGGCGCCAACAGCGGCAATGGCAATGGCAACGGAGGGGGTGGAATCTTCGGCGGGCCATCGGGCTGAGCCGAGGACGCCGGGGCGTCCCGGCGAGCCGCCGGGGGCGCTCCCCCACGGATGTTTCACGTGAAACGAGGGCCGTCGCACCGATGGGTGCGGCGGCCCTCTCCGTGTTCCCGGTCGTGTACGGCAGGATGGCGGGCATGCCCAGTGCAGACCCCAGCGCAGAGACGCCGCGCACGAGCGCGTACGAGCCTGTGAGCCCGCAGGAGCAGGAGCAGGTACGTCCTGCAAGGGAGGACGAGGTCGCCCGGTCCGGCAGTGAGCTGGTGGGCGGCCCGGTCGGCCGAAGAGTGCTGTTCGCGGCGACCTGGTGGACTCCCGTGCGCATCATCGCTCTCGTCGCACTCGGGATGTTCGCGCTCGGGATGATCCAGAAGATGCCCTGTTACAACGGCGCCTGGTTCTTCGGCGCCAGTTCGCAGTACACGCACGCGTGCTACTCCGACATCCCGCACCTCTACCAGGGGCGCGGATTCGCCGACGGCCTGGTGCCGTACTTCGACCGGCTACCCGGTGACATGGAGTACCTCGAGTACCCGGTTCTGACGGGCGTGTTCATGGAGATGGCGTCCTGGGTGACGCCCGGCAGCGGATCCATCCAGCACCAGGAAAAGATCTACTGGATGGTCAACGCCGGGATACTGATGGCCTGCACCGCGGTGATCGCCGTATGCGTCGCACGCACTCACCGGCGCCGCCCCTGGGACGCGCTGCTCGTCGCCCTCGCGCCGGCCTTCGCGCTGACGGCCACCATCAACTGGGATCTGCTCGCCGTGGCGCTCACCGCCGCCGCGATGATGATGTGGTCACGTTCGCGTCCCGTCGCCTTCGGGGTACTCCTCGGGCTCGCCACGGCGGCCAAGCTGTATCCGGCGCTGATCCTGGGGCCGCTGTTGATCCTCTGCTGGCGCGCGGGCAGGTGGCGGGCGTTCGGCACCGCGCTGGTCGGCGCGGTGTGCGCCTGGCTGGTCGTGAACCTGCCGGTGATGCTGCTCGCGAGCGACGGGTGGTCGAAGTTCTACACCTTCAGCCAGGAACGCGGCGTCGACTTCGGGTCCTTCTGGCTGATCCTCTCGCAGCGGATGGACTCCCCGTTGGCCACTGACACGGTCAACACCCTGGCCACCGCGCTGATGCTCCTTGCCTGCCTGGGCGTCGGCGCCCTGGGGCTCACCGCACCGCGACGTCCGCGCTTCGCGCAGCTCGCCTTCCTGGTGGTGGCCGCCTTCATCCTCACCAACAAGGTCTACTCGCCGCAGTACGTCCTGTGGCTGATCCCCCTCGCCGCTCTGGCCCGGCCGCGCTGGCGCGACTTCCTCATCTGGCAGGCGTGCGAGGTCGCGTACTTCCTCGGGATCTGGCTCTACCTGGCGTACACGACGAGCGGCGACGCCCATAAGGGGCTGCCGACCGAGGGGTACCAGTTCGCCATCGTCGTGCATCTCCTGGGCACGCTGTACCTGTGTGCGCTGGTGGTGCGCGACATCCTGATGCCGGAACGGGACGTGGTGCGGCGAGCCGGGGACGACGACCCCTCAGGGGGCGTTCTGGACGGCTCGCGGGACGTCTTCGTGCTGGGAACAGCAGGACATGTGGACCGGGCCGCCCTGCGCACCACGGAGGCGCCCGCCGTGAAGTGGGGCACGGCGGCCGACATGCCGCGCTGAGGGGCGTACGCACACGCGGAAGGGCCGGTACGAAGCGTCGTACCGGCCCTTCCGCGTGCTGGATCGATCCGCCTCAGCGGTCGATCATCCGGTCGAACTGCGTGGTGGTGTGCCGCAGATGGGCCACCAGCTCCTCGCCGACCTTCGGCTCGGGGGCGTCCGAGGGCACGAAGAGGATCGAGACCTGCATGTGCGGCGGCTCCGCGAACCAGCGCTGCTTGCCCGCCCAGACGAAGGGCGAGAGGTTGCGGTTGACGGTCGCCAGGCCCGCGCGCGCCACGCCCTTGGCCCGCGGCATCATGCCGTGCAGTGCCTTCGGGGCCTCCAGGCCCACACCGTGCGAGGTGCCGCCCGCCACGACGACCAGCCAGCCGTCGGAGGCGGCCTTCTGCTGGCGGTAGCCGAAGCGGTCGCCCTTGGCGACGGCGGTGACGTCCAGGACGGCACCGCGGTACTCGGTGGACTCGTGGTCGCCGAGCCAGAGGTTCGTGCCGATGCGGGCACGGAAGCGCGTCTGCGGGAACTGCTGTTGCAGGCGGGCCAGTTCACCGGACTTGAGGTGGCTGACGAACATCGTGTGCAGCGGCAGGCGGGCCGCGCGCAGACGGTCCATCCAGCCGATGACCTCCTCGACGGCGTCCGAGCCGTCGGTGCGGTCCAGCGGCAGGTGGAGCGCGAAGCCTTCGAGGCGTACGTCCTCGATGGCGGCGTGCAGCTGCGGAAGGTCCTGCTCGCTGACGCCGTGGCGCTTCATCGAGGACATGACCTCGATGACGACGCGGGCTCCCACGAGGCCGTGTACGCCGTCCAGTGACGACACGGAACGGATGACGCGGTCGGGCAGCGGCACCGGCTCCTCGCCCCGCCGGAACGGGGTCAGGACCAGGAGGTCGCCGCTGAACCAGTCCTTGATCCGAGCGGCTTCATAGGTGGTGCCCACGGCGAGCACGTCGGAGCCGAAGCGCGTGGCTTCCTCGGCGAGGCGCTCATGACCGAAGCCGTAGCCGTTGCCCTTGCAGACCGGGACGATGCCCGGGAACTGCTCCAGCATGTGCTTCTGGTGTGCCCGCCAGCGCGCGGTGTCGACATAGAGCGTGAGCGCCATGGCTGGATCCCGGAACCTTTCTCGTGTCTGCGGTGTATCAGAGTGATCGAAGGAAATTGTGCGGGATCAGCGGCGCGACATGTAGATGTCCAGCGCCTTGTGCAGCAGCTTGTTGAGCGGGAAGTCCCACTCGCCGATGTACTCGGCGGCCTCGCCGCCGGTGCCGACCTTGAACTGGATCAGACCGAAGAGGTGGTCGGTCTCGTCCAGGGAGTCGGAGATGCCGCGCAGGTCATAGACGGTGGCGCCCATGGCGTACGCGTCGCGGAGCATCCGCCACTGCATCGCGTTCGAGGGCCTGACCTCGCGTCCGATGTTGTCCGATGCCCCGTAGGAGTACCAGACGTGCCCGCCGACGACGAGCATCGTGGCGGCCGACAGGTTCACGCCGTTGTGCCGCGCGAAGTACAGCCGCATGCGGTTCGGGTCCTCGGAGTTGAGGGCCTGCCACATCTGCTGGAAGTAGCCGAGCGGCCGCGGGCGGAACTTGTCGCGCACCGCGGTGATCTCGTAGAGACGCTGCCACTCGGGAAGGTCGTAGTAGCCGCCCTGGACGACCTCGACGCCGGCCTTCTCGGCCTTCTTGATGTTGCGCCGCCACAGCTGGTTGAAGCCCTTCTGGACCTCGTCCAGGGAGCGGTTGGCCAGCGGCACCTGGAAGACGAAGCGGGGCTGGACGTCACCGAAGCCGGCGCCGCCGTCCTCGCCCTGCTGCCAGCCCATCCGGCGCAGCCGGTCGGAGACCTCGAAGGCGCGCGGCTCGATGTGCGTCGCCTCGGTGTCCCGCAGCCGCTTCACGTCGGGGTTCTGGATGCCCGCCTTGATCGCCGGAGCGTCCCAGCGACGGATCACGACCGGCGGCCCCATCTTCACCGAGAAGGCACCCTGCTGCTTCAGATGCGCCAGCATCGGCTGCAGCCACTCGTCCAGGTTCGGGGCGTACCAGTTGATCACCGGGCCCTCGGGCAGGTACGCGAGATAACGCTTGAGCTTGGGCAGCTGCCGGTAGAGCACCAGGCCCGCACCGACCAGCTCACCGGTCCTGTCGTCGAACCAGCCCAGGTTCTCCGAGCGCCATTCGCTCTTCACGTCAGCCCATGCCGGGACCTGGCAATGACTCGCCGACGGCAGTGTCTGGATATACGCCAGATGCTGCTCGCGACTGATGGTCCTCAGGGTCAGACTCATTCGGGGCGCTCCTCGGGCTGGTGTGTCCCCATGGGTTCAGGGGCTCCGGCTCTCGCGCCGAAGCCTACTGCGCCCTGCGAGCGCCCCGTCTGGGCGTACGGAACTAAGAGCCGTCAGCCGACGACGCCGCCGAAGAGTCCACCGTGTGCCATGCCCAGGAAGAAGCCGACTGCCGAGGCTCCGAGACCCAGGATCAGGCCGAAGCGCTCACGCGTCGTCACCGAGATGAACTGGCCGTACGCACCCGTGGCGATCCCGATCAGGCCCGTCCACGAGCTGATCAGGTGGAGGTTGTGGAACATCGCCGTGACGAAGGCGATCGCCCCGAGCACCAGTGTCACGCCGAGCAGCGCGTCCTGGAGCGGATGGGCCTTGCCGTCCGTGGCGAAGAGGGATGTGGCGGTGTTCGGTCGCATTACCTGTGCCATGAGAGGCACCTCCTGCGGAAGCGGCGCATCGTAGCGCCATAGACACCCGATGTGTACAGATTCTGCCCGTCCCTCGCCGGATTTCAACCGGAAGCCTCGGTGCGGGTACTCTGTACCCTCTGCACCGGTGTCTGCCCTGGCCACGACATGAACCCCCGCTCGCGGGAGCCGATTGTCAGTGGCGGCCGATACCGTTGCGTACGCATCACGACCCTCCTGCCACGGAACGACCGTGGCCGCTGAGTCCAAAGGAGGTGGGTTCCACATGCGTCACTACGAAGTGATGGTCATCCTCGACCCCGATCTCGAGGAGCGCGCTGTCTCCCCGTTGATCGAGAACTTCCTCTCCGTCGTCCGTGAGGGCAACGGAAAGGTCGAGAAGGTCGACACCTGGGGCCGTCGTCGTCTGTCCTACGAGATCAAGAAGAAGCCCGAGGGCATCTACTCGGTCATCGACCTCCAGGCTGAGCCTGCGGTCGTCAAGGAGCTCGACCGACAGATGAACCTGAACGAGTCGGTCCTCCGGACCAAGGTCCTCCGTCCCGAGATGCACTGAGCTTTCTAGCTCAGCAGCACCCGGGAATCGAGTAGCAGCAACAAGCAGCCAGCAGCAAACCCGCCGAGAGGTTCCCCCATGGCAGGCGAGACCGTCATCACGGTCGTCGGCAATCTTGTCGACGACCCCGAGCTGCGCTTCACCCCCTCCGGTGCGGCGGTCGCGAAGTTCCGTGTCGCGTCCACTCCCCGCATCTTCGACAAGCAGACCAATGAGTGGAAGGACGGCGAAGGCCTGTTCCTGACCTGCTCGGTCTGGCGTCAGGCGGCGGAGAACGTCGCGGAGTCGCTCCAGCGAGGCATGCGCGTCGTCGTGCAGGGCCGGCTGAAGCAGCGGTCCTACGAGGACCGTGAGGGCATCAAGCGCACGGTCTACGAGCTGGACGTCGAGGAAGTCGGCGCCAGCCTGAAGAACGCCACGGCCAAGGTCACCAAGACCACCGGTCGAGGTGGCCAGGGCGGTTACGGCGGCGGTGGCGGCGGCCAGCAGGGCGGCGGCTGGAGCGGTGGCTCCGGCGGCGGTCAGCAGCAGGGTGGTGGCGGTGCTCCCGCCGACGACCCCTGGGCGACCGGTGCGCCGGCCGGCGGCGGTGGCCAGCAGCAGGGCGGCGGCGGTGGCGGCTGGGGCGGAAGCTCCGGCGGCTCCGGTGGCGGCTACTCGGACGAGCCCCCCTTCTAAGCCTCAGGGCTTTCAGGCCTCCGGGCCGAGGGTGGGCCGTAACCCCACTTCTTGATCACACAGGAGAAACACCATGGCGAAGCCGCCTGTGCGCAAGCCGAAGAAAAAGGTCTGCGCTTTCTGCAAGGACAAGGTCACGTACGTGGACTACAAGGACACGAACATGCTGCGGAAGTTCATTTCCGACCGCGGCAAGATCCGTGCCCGCCGCGTGACCGGCAACTGCACGCAGCACCAGCGTGACGTCGCCACGGCCGTGAAGAACAGCCGTGAGATGGCGCTGCTGCCCTACACGTCCACCGCGCGATAAGGGAAGGGTGACCGAAAAATGAAGATCATCCTCACCCACGAGGTCTCCGGCCTCGGCGCCGCCGGCGAGGTCGTAGACGTCAAGGACGGCTACGCCCGCAACTACCTGATCCCGCGGAACTTCGCGATCCGCTGGACCAAGGGTGGCGAGAAGGACGTCGCGCAGATCCGTCGTGCGCGCAAGATCCACGAGATCGCGACCATCGAGCAGGCCAACGAGATCAAGGCCCAGCTCGAGGGCGTCAAGGTCCGTCTGGCCGTTCGCTCCGGCGACGCCGGTCGTCTCTTCGGTTCCGTCACCCCGGCCGACATCGCTTCGGCGATCGAGGCTGCCGGTGGTCCGAAGGTCGACAAGCGCCGTGTCGAGCTGGGCGCGCCGATCAAGACCCTGGGCGCCCACGCGACGTCCGTGCGTCTGCACCCCGAGGTTGCCGCGAAGGTCAACGTCGAGGTCGTCTCCGCCTAAGCACTGCGCTTGGCAGAGTTGAAGCAATCGTTGGGCCGCACCCCTTGGGGTGCGGCCCAATGTGCTTCGTAAGACTTGCTCCGCGGCCTGTTTCACGTGAAACAGGCCGGGGTCCTCAGCGTGTGGCGCCCGTGACGAGCCAGCGGCCGGAGCGGGAGCGCAGCCAGAGGGTCAGCATCCGTACCGCCATCATCAGCGTCATCGCTCCCCACAGTGCGGTCAGGCCGCCGCCGAAGGTCGGTACGAGCAGGGCGACCGGAGTGAAGGCGACCAGCGTGACGATCATTGCCCAGGCGAGGTACGGTCCGTCGCCCGCTCCCATCAGGACGCCGTCCAGCACGAAGACGATGCCGCAGATGGGCTGGGCGAGCGCGATGACGACGAGGGCGGGCAGCGCCGCGTCCTGGACGTCGCCGTCGCCGGTGAAGAGCGGGATGAACACGGGCCGTGCGAGGACGACCAGCAGGCCGAGGACGACGCCAGAGGCGATGCCCCACTGGACCATGCGTTGGCAGACGGCGCGGGCGCCTTCAGGATCGTCGGCGCCCAGGTAGCGCCCGATGATCGCCTGTCCGGCGATGGCGATGGCGTCGAGCGCGAAGGCCAGCAGACTCCACAGGGACAGAACGATCTGGTGGGCGGCCACGTCGGAGTCGCCGAGGCGGGCGGCGACGGCGGTCGCGATCATGAGGATGGCGCGCAGAGAGAGCGTGCGGACGAGAAGCGGCGCACCGGCTTGTGCACAGGCGCGGATCCCGGCGGCGTCGGGGCGCAGTGAGGCGCCGTGCCGCTTGGCGCCGCGTACGACGACGGAGAGGTACACGGCGGCCATGGCGCATTGGGCGATGACGGTGCCCCAGGCGGAGCCGGCGATGCCGAGGTCCGCGCCGTAGACCAGGCCGACGTTGAGGACGCCGTTGGCGACGAAGCCACCGATGGCGACGTACAGCGGGGTCTTGGTGTCCTGGAGGCCGCGCAGGACGCCGGTGGCGGCGAGCACGACGAGCATGGCGGGGATGCCGAGTGAGGAGATCCGCAGGTAGGTGACGGCGTACGGGGCCGCGTTGTCGGAGGCGCCGAAGAGGTCCACGAGTGCGGGGGCGGAGGGCAGGGTGACGGCGATGACGGCGGCGCCGAGGAGCAGCGCGAGCCAGATGCCATCCATGCCCTGTCGGATGGCGGCCTGTAGATCTCCGGCGCCGACGCGGCGGGCGACGGCGGCCGTGGTGGCGTACGCGAGGAAGACGAAGATGCTCACCGCGGTGGTGAGGAGCGCCGAGGCGACGCCGAGACCGGCCAGTTGGGCGGTGCCGAGGTGCCCGACGATGGCGCTGTCGGCGAGCACGAAAAGGGGCTCGGCCACGAGCGCGCCGAACGCGGGGACGGCGAGCGCGATGATCTCTCGGTCATGCCTTCGCCGTGCGGCCTTGGGTGCCGCGGGAGCCTGTGTCATGCACACCAATCTAATCTTCCACAGGTAAGAGATGCAATGCTATTTGGACCCTTACCTAGTGACCTGTCGGGCGCGTCGTCACGTGCTGTTTGCGGCGATCTTGATCCGAGTGGGAAAGTTTTTCTTCTGCACAGCCGGTGGACGGGAAAGTAGCAGGTCAGAGGGTATCTCTAGAACGTGCTGAGGGCTTGTTCACAGGCCTGTCCACCGAGCCGTGCACAGGTTTGGCGGAGTTCTCCACAGCATCGGGCCCGTCATCCACACCGCCTGTGGATAACCAGATTGGCTGACGGTGCCCACAGGCCTACCGTGGTCCGGCACCCGCCTCGTCGTACGACCTCGGAAAGCCCGGAAAACCGACGCGTCAGAACCGGAGTTGGGCCCGCTTATTTGTCAGTGTCGTGCCGTACGAAAGAGGGGCACGGCGAGGTCCGCGCGGCGGACGGGAGGAGGTGGCCCGGTGAGTATTTCCGAGCCTTTGGACGACCCCTGGGCCGACAGCGGTCCCAGTGACCGTCTGCCCGTCTCCCGCCAGCGTCGCGACGGCGGCGGCGGTCGAGGTCGCGACGAACAGCACGATCGTGGCCGCGAGGGCGGCTGGGACGGTGGGGGTTCGTCGTTCGAACGTGTTCCTCCGCAGGATCTCGACGCGGAGCAGTCGGTGCTCGGCGGCATGCTGCTCTCCAAGGATGCGATCGCCGACGTCGTCGAGGTCCTCAAGGGCCACGACTTCTACCGGCCCGCGCACGAGACGATCTACGCCTCGATCCTCGACCTCTACGCGAAGGGCGAGCCGGCCGACCCGATCACGGTGGCGGCCGAACTCACCAAGCGGGGTGAGATCACCAAGGTCGGCGGTGCGTCCTATCTGCACACACTGGTGCAGACGGTGCCGACCGCGGCGAACGCGGAGTACTACGCGGAAATCGTCCACGAGCGGGCGGTGCTGCGCCGTCTCGTCGAGGCCGGCACGAAGATCACCCAGATGGGATACGCGGCCGACGGCGACGTCGACGAGATCGTCAACAGCGCCCAGGCCGAGATCTACGCGGTCACCGAGCAGCGCACCACCGAGGACTACCTCCCGCTCGGCGACATCATGGAGGGCGCTCTCGACGAGATCGAGGCGATCGGTTCGCGGTCGGGCGAGATGACCGGTGTGCCGACCGGCTTCACCGACCTCGACCAGCTCACCAACGGACTGCACCCGGGTCAGATGATCATCATCGCGGCCCGTCCCGCCATGGGTAAGTCGACGCTGGCCCTCGACTTCGCACGCGCCTGTTCGATCAAGCACAACATGCCGAGTGTGATCTTCTCGCTCGAAATGGGCCGCAACGAGATCGCCATGCGTCTGCTCTCCGCCGAGGCGCGCGTGGCCCTGCACCACATGCGTTCCGGCACGATGACGGACGAGGACTGGACGCGCCTCGCCCGGCGTATGCCGGACGTCTCGGCCGCCCCGCTCTACATCGACGACTCCCCGAACCTGTCGATGATGGAGATCCGCGCCAAGTGCCGCCGCCTCAAGCAGCGGAACGACCTCAAGCTCGTCGTCATCGACTATCTGCAGCTGATGCAGTCCGGCGGATCCAAGCGGTCCGAGAGCCGCCAGCAGGAAGTCTCGGACATGTCGCGAAACCTGAAGCTGCTCGCCAAGGAGCTGGAGCTGCCGGTCATCGCGCTCTCGCAGCTGAACCGTGGCCCCGAGCAGCGCACCGACAAGAAGCCCATGGTCTCCGACCTGCGTGAGTCCGGCTCGATCGAGCAGGACGCGGACATGGTGATCCTGCTGCACCGCGAGGACGCGTACGAGAAGGAGTCGCCGCGCGCGGGCGAGGCGGACATCATCGTGGGCAAGCACCGTAACGGCCCCACGGCGACGATCACCGTCGCCTTCCAGGGCCATTACTCGCGCTTCGTGGACATGGCACAGACCTGACAGGCCCACCGCGTCGGAGTCGGCGAAGGTGATCACGCGGTGCGGGTCGCCGGTGAGGGCCACGCCGCCCGCTTCCTCGAAGGATCACGCCCGGGGTGTGTGGGCCCATGCCTCCAGGACGGCGTACTGGGCCGCGGCACCGCCCTGATCGGCGAAGGGGACGAGGCCGAGGACCTCGTCCCCCACGGCGGTACCGACCACGCCCTCTCCCACCTCGTCGACTGCCCCGGCGGCATCCGTACCAGTCGGCGGGGGTGACGCCGGTGGCGCGCACCGCGACGCGGACCTGGCCGGGCCCCGCGTGCGGTTCTCCGGCCTCCTCCAGGCGGAGGACTTCGGGACCGCCGTAGCGGTGGTGTCGCATGGCAAACACGGACAACCACCGGGCGGGAACGCTCATTTCGGGACGCGGGGCTTGAAGTGGTTCGGCGGGGTTTGAAGCGGTTCAGCGGGGCGCTTGAAGTGGGTCAGCGGGGCGCTTGGAGTGGTTCAGATGACGATGACCCGGCGTCCACGCGTGTGCCCGGCCCGGCTGTCCGCCTGCGCCGTCGCTGCCTCGGTGAGCTGGTACGTCTTCTCGACCGGGATGTGGAGCTGGCCCCGCGCGATGAGGTCGCCCGCCTCGGCGAGGGCCTGCGGCACGTCCCCGGTCACGCCGGAGAAGCGGACGCCGTGGTCCGGTGCGGTCAGGTCAGCGATGGAGATCACCTTCTGCGGGTCGCCGGTCAGTTCGACGAGGTCGGGGAGCACGCCGGAGCCGGCCAGATCGAGCGCGGCGTCGACACGGCCCAGTTGTCGGACCCGCTCGACCCAGCCCTCTCCGTACGTCGTGGCGAGGGCACCCAGACCACGCAGGTAGTCCTGGTTCGCGGCCCCGGCCGTGCCGATCACCGTGATGCCGCGGTCGCGGGCGATCTGCAGCACCGCTGATCCGACGCCTCCGGACGCGCCGCTGACCAGCAGAGTCTGCCCGGGCTTCACGCCGGACTGGCGGATGATGCGCAGCGCGGTCTCCACCACGGAGGGGTACCCGGCCGCCTCTTCGAAGGTCAGGCTCTCGGGCATGCGGGCCCAGGCCGACAGCACGGCGAACTCGGCGTACGTGCTCGATCCTCGCCCGAACACGCGGTCGCCGACCTCCACCGTGGTGACGCCCGGGCCGACCTCGTCCACCAGCCCGGCGGCGTCCTGCCCGGTCCCGGAGGGCAGCTCGATCTGATGGGTCCGCTGGGAATCGCCTCCGCTCCGCTGGAACTGGCCTTCGCGGATCCTCCAGTCGACGGGGTTCACGCCCGCCGCGCGCACGGCGATACGTATCTGGCCCGGGCCCGCGTGGGGCTCCTCGGCCTCGGTGAGGTGCAGGACGTCAGGGCCGCCGAACTCGGCGAAGCTCACTTTCTTCATGCCGCCGAACGTAACACTAACGGTTATGTTTTTGGAATTGTTACACCTTCGCATTTGATAGCGTCAGCGCCATGACCGTCCCGACGACGCCGAACGACCTGACCTCGCCGGTCGGCCCGGCCGCGCCGACCGGCTCGACTACGCCGACGGGGCGCCGCGAACGCAAGAAGGCCGCGACCCGGCAGAAGATCGCCGACACCGCCATGCGGCTCTTCCTGGAACGCGGCTACGACGCGGTGGGCATCAGGGACGTGGCAGCCGAGGCCGACGTTGCTGTCACCACGCTCTTCTCCCACTTCGCCTCGAAAGAGGCGCTGGTGTTCCAGCAGGACGACCAGTTCGAGCAACGCCTCACGCAGGCGGTCACCGGCAGGGCACCGCACGAGCCGCTCATCCCCGCGCTGCGCCACGAGATCCACGTGATGGTCCGGCACTGCACGGCGGACGGCACCGCCGCCATCTACCGGATGATCGACGAGACACGTGCCCTGCGGGAGTACGAGGAGTCGATGCGGCTGCGCCACGCGGAGTCCCTGGCGGCGGCCATCGCCGCGGACCCCGAGCTGTCCCGGACCACGATGGCGTGCCGCACGATCGCGCGGTTCGTGCTCGACGCCTATGCGCTGGCCCGCGAGGCATCCGACCCGCAGGCCGCCGTGGACGAGATCTTCCGGATGATCGAGGCGGCCTGGGACGTCGCCTGACCTGCCCACGCGGCCCGGTCTTGGTATGACTTCTTGGTATGACCAGGCTCAGAACGCGTTAAGTCCGGTGAGTTCGCAGGAGAGGTCCCAGAGCCGGGCTGCCGCGTCGGGGTCGACGGCCCAGGGTTTGACGCCGCCGATCAGCATGTCGTCGGTGGTCGCCGGTTCGGCGATGTCGCAGTCCTGGCAGTACGCCCCTCCCCGGTCCTGCAGCAACGGTGAGGTCGCCGCCCACACAGCCGTCGCCGCGCCCTGCTCGGGGCTCTTGAAGCCGGTGGCCGGTGTCCCTTCCGGAGTCACCCAGCCTTGCGCGAGCCACTGCTCCCGCGGGATATGGCGTTGCAGCGGGGTGAGGATGCTGCCAGGGTGCACGGCGAAGGCCCGCAGGTTGTGGGTGGCACCGAGGCGGTTCAAGTGCAGGGAGAAGAGGGCGTTGGCGGTTTTCGACTGGGCGTAGGCCAGCCATCGGTCGTAGCCGGTGTCGAAGTGGAGGTCGGTCCAGCGGATGTCGGAGAGAAAGTGTCCGGAGGAGGCGACGGCGACGACGCGCGCTCCGTCCGGTGCGAAGGCGGGGCGCAGACGGTGGGTCAGCGCGAAGTGTCCGAGGTGGTTGATGGCGAAGTGTGCCTCCCAGCCGGGGCCGACGCGTGTCTCCGGGCAGGCCATCACCCCGGCGCCGTTGATGAGGATGCCGAGCGAGCGGCCGGTGTCGAGGAAGCGTTCGGAGAAGACGCGGACGCTGTCCAGGTCCGCGAGGTCGAGGGCGTGCACCTCGGTCCGGGGCAGGCCGCGCAGGGCCAGTTCGGCGGTTTCCGGGCGCCGGGCGGGGACGACGACGTGCGCGCCCGCGTGGACGAGGGCGCGGGTCGTGGCGAGTCCGAGGCCGGAGTAGCCACCGGTCACGAGGGCCGTGGTGCCCGCCAGGTTCATGCCTGCGAGAACGTCGTCGGCGGTGCTGTGGGCGCCGAAGTCCGTGCCGAGCTTTCGCTGTTCGGTGATCATGTTCTCGACGCTAAAACCTAGAGTCAGCGCTAGGTCAAGAGCAGGTCTGCCGCACGGCGTACGGTCGCGTCATGAGCGAGTATCCGGGCGCTGTGTCCGAGGAGCAGACGTCCGAGGAGCAGACGTCCGAGGAGCAGACGTCCGAGGAGCAGATGCCCGAGGAGGCGATGCCTGGGGCGAAGAGCGGCAGCGGGGGCGGCCTGTCCATAGGCAGGGTCGCCGAAGCGACGGGCCTGAGCGTGCACGCCCTGCGGTTCTTCGAGCGGGAAGGGCTCTTCCTGCGCGAGATTCCGCGGACCGGCGGCGGACAGCGGGTCTACGAACAGGCGGATGTGGACTGGCTCCTGCTGTGCGGGCGGCTGCGCGTCTCGGGCATGCCGATCGCCACGATCAAGAAGTTCGCGGCGCTCATACGTTCCGGCCCCGGCAACGAGCGGGACCGGCTGGCGTTGCTCCAGGAGCATGAGCGCGACGTACGCGCGAAGATCGACGACCTGAACGCCTGCCTGGAGGTCATCCACGGCAAGGTCAGCACCTACGAGCAGCACCTGCGTGACGGGACGGCCGCCGGTCTCTGGTCGCCGCGGCCGCTCACATCTCCGCGTCGCGATTCGTCGGTGCAATAACGGACCACAACGACGCCTCTGCGGCCAACAGCGGCGCCGGGCAGACGCTTGAGGAGAAAACTCATGCAGGCTCGTATGCAGAACCCCGCCATGATCGTCCCTGAGGCCATGAAGGCCTTGCTGAGCCTGTCCCAGGTCTCCAGGAAGCAGGGGCTGTCCCAGGCGACGATCGAGCTGGTGCAGCTGCGTGTGAGCCAGATCAACGGAAGCAGCGTCTGCGTGGACGGGAACGCGCGCAGTGCCGTCGCGGCGGGCGCCACGGACCTGCAGTGTTCCTCGGTGGCGGCCTGGCGGATCCTGCCCTGTTTCACACCCGCGGAACGGTCCGCCTTCGCCCTCGCGGAGGCCGCCACGCGGCTCGCCGACCGGCCCGACCCGGTGCCGGCCGCGGTCTGGGACGAGGCCGCACGACACTTCACCGAGCGGGAACTCGCGGCACTCGTCCTCGCCATCGGCGTGGCCAACATGCTCAACAGGATCAACATCATCGCGCGGCGCTTCGCCGGCTCTCAGCCCTGGGAGTGCTGACAGAACCGAATTCGCTCGACGCACGGACGCCTCCCAGGTGAACTGGTCCCATGACAACACCCCGTGAAGAGCTGCTTCCGTCCACCCGCCGAGCCCTGCTGCACCGCGTCGCCACCGCTCAGACGGAGGGCCGGACACCTTCGTTGGTGGCCGCGGTGGCCCGGGACGGTGAATTGGTGTGGGCCGGCGGCCGCAGCATGGTGGACGGGCACGAGCCGGACGAGAACGTCCAGTACCGCATCGGTTCGATCACCAAGACCTTCACCGCCGTCCTGGTGATGAGGCTGCGCGACGAGGGCGTACTGGACCTCAACGACCCGCTGGAGAAGCATCTGCCGGGCACTGGAGCGGGCGAGGCCACGATCGCCGAACTCCTCGCGCACACCGGAGGGCTGGCCGCCGAGACTCCGGGAGAGTGGTGGGAGCGGACCCCGGGGACGACGCGCCCGGAGCTCGCGGACGTTCTCGGTGACGAGCCCTTCAAGCACCCCGTCGGCAGGCGCCACCACTACTCCAACCCCGGCTACACGCTGCTGGGTTCACTGGTGGAGGCGTTGCGTGGCGCTCCGTGGGACGACGTGCTGCGCCGTGAGGTGCTCGAACCGCTGGGGCTGTCCCGTACGAGTGCGCAGCCGCAGGCTCCGCACGCCGGCGGCTGGGCCGTGCACCCGTGGGCGGACGTGATGATGCCGGAGCCCGCCGAGGACCTGGGCCTGATGGCTCCGGCCGGACAGCTGTGGTCCACGACGGCGGACCTGGTCAGGTTCGGGCACTTCCTGGTCACGGGCGACGACCGGGTCCTCGGTGCGGAATCCGTACGGGAGATGCGGACCCCCTCGGCGCCGCTGCCGACGGGTGAGTGGGACAGGGCGTACGGCCTGGGAGTGGACCTGCTGCGGTGGGGCAAGGGCAGCCTGGCGGGGCACGGGGGGTCGCTGCCGGGGTTCCTGGCCGCCCTGTGGGTGAGCGAGGCGGATGGTGTGGCCGCGGTCGCGCTCGCCAACTGCACGTCCGGGCCGCCGGTGGCAGCGCTGGCGGTGGACCTGGTGAAGATCGTCGCCGAGGCCGAGCCCCGGATTCCGGAGCCGTGGCGGCCGCTGCCCGAGGTCGACCAGAAGGTGCTGGAGCTGACGGGTCCCTGGTACTGGGGGACTCAGGTGCTCGTGCTGCGTCTGACGGCCGACGGCGGCATGGAGCTGGGGCCGCTGTCCGGTGGGGGACGTCAGGCCCGGTTCCGGTCCAACGGGGACGGCACCTGGACGGGGCTCAACGGGTACTACGCGGGGGAGCGGTTGCAGGCCGTGCGGCGGCCCGACGGGTCGGTGAGCCATCTCGACCTGGGGTCGTTCGTCTTCACCCGCAAGCCGTACGACGAGGGAGCGCCGGTTCCGGGTGGGGTGGACCCGGAGGGGTGGCGCGGCTTCTAGTTCCTCGGTCTGTTTCACGTGAAACAGACCCCCGTCGTACGGCTGCTACGGCTGATCCCAGCGTCAGAGAGACAACTTGAAGCCCAGGTGCGACGCCTCGAACCCGAGTCGCTCGTAGAAGCGGTGGGCGTCAGTGCGCGTGGCATCGGACGTCAGCTGCACCAACTGGCAGTTCTGGCGCCGGGATTCCGCAACGGCCCATTCGATGAACTGTGTGCCGAGCCCGCTGCCCCGCTCGTCGGCATGCACGCGCACGCCTTCGATGATGGAGCGGGTGGCGCCCTTCCGGGAGAGCCCCGGAACGATCGTGAGCTGGAGTGTGCCGACGACGCGCCCCTTGCGCTCGGCTACAACCAGATGCTGGTTCGGGTCTTCGGCCAGCCGCTCGAACGCGGTGACGTACGGGGTGAGGTCGTCCGGCGACTCACGTGTCGCGCCCAAGGGGTCATCGGCGAGCATGCCCACGATGGCGGGCAGGTCAGCGGCGACAGCGGGGCGTATCTCAAGATCTCCCATGGTGCGCAGCCTATGCGTGCGGCTACGCGCGCAGCGTTTCGACAGCGTTGACCAGTGGGGCGAGCTCCGGGTTCCGCGCGGCCTCGTCGAGCGCTTCGCGCAGGGCGGCGTCGTTCGTGGGCCGCGCTTCGGCGAGCAGCGCGGCACCGGCTTCACTGACGTCGGTGTAGATGCCCCGACGGTCGGTGGGGCACAGATAGCGGGCCAGCAGGCCGCGCTCCTCGAGCCGGGTCACCAGGCGTGTGGTCGCGCTCTGGCTCAGCACCACGGCGTCGGCGACCTGCTTCATCTGCAGGTGGCCCCCCTCGCCGTCGTGCTGGCGGTTGAGCACGTCCAGGAGGCCGTACTCCCGCACGCTCAGGCCGTGCTTGGCCTGTAGGGCGCGCTCCACATAGGCCTCGATCTTCCCGTGGAGCAGGGAGAGGGCGCACCAGCTTTGGGCGAGCGCGGTCAGTGCGGGGTCTGTCGCTGTCATGGCTCTTGGTCCTCCGTCCCGGAGCGGCTGCACCCAGGGTAGTCCACCCCTGCAATATCCATCGGTTGCATATAGCCCGCGTCTGCAACTATTGTGGACGCACGTTAAGCGCACCTGCAATCGTTTGGAAGGTAGATCCATGCCTCTCGCGCTTCTGGCCCTCGCGATCGGGGCTTTCGGAATCGGAACCACCGAGTTCGTGATCATGGGGCTGCTTCCCGAGGTCGCGGGTGACTTCGGTGTCTCCATCCCGACGGCCGGCTTCCTCGTGACCGGCTACGCCCTCGGCGTCGTGCTCGGCGCTCCCCTGATGACCGCCATCGGCACCCGGATCCCGCGCAAGCGGATGCTGATGCTGCTGATGGGCCTCTTCGTCGTCGGCAACCTGCTCTCCGCCGTGGCTCCCATCTTCGGCGTGATGCTGGCAGGCCGCGTCGTCGCCTCCCTCGCCCACGGCGCCTTCTTCGGCATCGGTTCGGTCGTCGCGGCCGAACTGGTGGCTCCCGAGAAGAAGGCCGGGGCGATCGCCATGATGTTCTCCGGCCTCACGGTCGCCAACGTGATCGGCGTTCCGCTCGGCACGCTCGTGGGACAGGCCATCGGCTGGCGGATCACCTTTGTGATCGTCGCCGCGCTCGGCGTGGTCGGCCTGTTCGGCATCGCCAAGCTCGTACCGGACCTGCCCAAGCCCGAAGGCGTACGGCTGCGCGACGAGATCGGCGCCTTCCGCAACGTACAGGTGCTGCTCGCCATGGCGATGACGGTGCTCGGCTTCGGCGGTGTCTTCGCGGCCATCACCTACATCACGCCGATGATGACGGACGTCGCCGGTTACGCGGACTCCTCCGTCACCTGGCTGCTCGTTCTCTTCGGGCTCGGCATGGTCGGCGGGAACCTCGTCGCGGGCCGGTTCGCGGACCGTGCGCTGATGCCGATGCTGTACGTGACGCTCGGCTCACTCGCCCTGGTGCTCGCCCTGTTCACCCTCACCGCGCACAACAAGGTCGCGGCCGCCGTGACGGTCCTGCTGATCGGAGCGCTGGGCTTCGCGACGGTGCCGCCGTTGCAGAAGCGCGTCCTGGACTACGCCTCGGGCGCCCCGACGCTCGCCTCCGCCGTCAACATCGGTGCCTTCAACCTGGGCAACGCGCTGTCGGCCTGGCTCGGTGGTCTCGTCATCTCCGCCGGACTCGGCTACACGGCCCCCAACTGGGTCGGCGCGGTGCTCGCCGCCTCCGCGCTCGTCCTGGCCCTCGTGTCGGCCGCCCTGGAGCGCCGCTCCGGAGCTCCCAGCCCGGTCGTGGCGAGCGCGGCACCTGTCGAGCAGCGGACACCCGTCCACCACTGACCCTCACACCCCCCCTCCACAGCCCTCTTCAGTTCCCCCCACAGCACTACCCCGCAAGGAGAAACCCCTCATGAGCACCACCACCCCCACTCCCACCGCCGTCGCCCCGCTGACCATCGGGGACGCCGAGGCCCTCGTCGCCGCCGCCCGCCGCGCCGCTGAAGAAGCCGGTGTCACGGTCAGCGTCACCGTCCTCGACGCGGGCGGCCACCTGCTCGCCTTCCGACGCGACGACCGGGCTGTGCTGATCTCCGGTGAGACCAGCACCCGCAAGGCTTACACCGCCCTCCAGTTGGACGCCCCCACCGCCGACCTCGTCGACGCGGTCCAGCCCGGCGGCCTCTTCCACACCCTGCCCACCGCCCTCGACCGGCCCCTGCTCTTCATCGCGGGCGGAGTGCCGGTCCACCGGGACGGCCGTCTGATCGGCGCGGTCGGTGTCGGTGGCGGCGCGCCCGAGCAGGACCACGGCTTCGCGACGGTGGCCGTCGAGGCCCTCGCGTAGCAGGTCAGTGGCGTACGGGCGTACGGCGTACGAGAAGGCCCGCCCCCGGTGAACCCGGGGGCGGGCCTTCTCGCGTCGGTCTGGGGCCTGCGGTCTGGGGCCTGCGGTGGGGTCAGCCCGCCGCGACGGTCAGCGGAGCGAAACGGCGGGTCCAGTCGCCGGGCAACTCCGGCACGCCGTACGCCATCACGGTGTTGAAGGCGACGGATTCGAGACCGTTCTGCTTCACCCAGGCGAGCAGCTCTTCGTGCCGTACGTCGATGTCGGTGCGCAGCGGCCGGTCCGTACCGGCGCCGAGGGAGGCGATGAGAGCCTTCGCGGTTTCGGTGTCCCGCGCGACGAGCGGCCCCACGACATGGGTGGCCATGTTGGGCCAGGCGCCCGCGTATCCGACGATCTCGCCGTCGGCCTCCGCGACCCGCAGCTGGTCCGTGAAGGCGGGGAGCCTGGTGATCACATGCATGCGGTCGTGGCCGAAGACCTCGGTGTCGAGCCGGAGGATGGAAATCAGGTCTTCCGCGGTGGCCGGCCGGGTGGTGACCTCGCACGGGGCTCCCAGCGCTCCACGGGCTCCCAGGGCTTTCGCCGGGGTGAAGTGCCCCTGGACCATCTCGGCCCGACCGATCACCTCGAAGCCGAGCTGCTCGTAGAGGGGGCGGCCGTTCGGGGTCGCGTGGAGGGTCAGGGGGGTGCGGCCGGCTTCGTCGACCGCGTTCCGCATCAGCCTGCGGCCGACGCCCTGGCGGGCGTACCGCTCTGCCACGAGGACCATGCCGATCGCCGCGAGGGCGGGACGCCCGGGAGGACCGTACTGGGTCACTACGTAGGCGCCCATGAGGCCGTTGCCATCAGGGGCGTCGATCCCGTAGCCCGTTCCGGCCGACAGCAGCAGGCCCCACTTGTGCTCTTCACGAGGCCAGCCCCGGTCCTCGGACAGATCGGCGCAGACCTGCAGATCGCGGGGGGTCAGTCGGCGGATGGGCGGTGCGGAGAGGGAAGGTGTCGACACGCGGGCCAGGCTGTCTGACATACATCCCCGGCGTCCAGCCGTTTGTGGGCAGAACCACGTAGCTTTCGGCCACGGTTCAGCTGTTCGTTTCACGTGAAACACGAGGACGAGCGGTCTCCGCCGACACTAGCCTCGGCCCACATGGCTCGCCTGCACCTTCAAGGTGAAGATCACGGACCGCCTCTGTGAAGAGTTCGGGGTGGGCAGGAGTGACTGCGTAGCGTACGGCGACTCGCTTTCCGACCTGGAGTGTTCGGCGCGGTGCCGGTTGCCGTGGCGGCCAATGCGGATCAACGGCTGGTGAGCCTGGCAACCCACTCCTATGTAGGGCGTGATCTGCGTAAGGCGTACGAATTGGTCCGGCACGACGGGTAAATGAGGCAATTGGCAGGCGCGTCCCTCGAATTCGAGGCCGACGGCCAGACACTTGTACGTTCAGCGGCTGCCGGTATGGTCGATCAAGGTCCGCGCCGGGTGCGTCTCTCCATACTCCGGAGCGCGGCGCGCAGGTGAATGAAGCCTAACGGGGCATAGAGATCGAGAACCCGTACTTCCTGTTATGCGGCCGTCGCGGCTGTGGGGAATGGGATGCTGCGATGAGGGGGCTGCGGCCAATGTCACATTCTCGGCCTACTTGTCCGTAGGGTCAGGTGGGCCGGGGTTCAATGTCGCCATATCGGCCATCGAGGCAGATGAGCGGGGACAGCAGGTAGAGCGGGGACAGAGACAGAGCGGGGACAGCAGGCAGCTTCCGGCAGGGAGTGCGCAGACCGACCGAGAGATGTTCGAGGCGAGGCACAGCATGGACGCTCCGACCACCACGTCGGCCGATGACGGCACGCCCGGCGACGGAGGCGACTGGTTTACCCCGTGCAATCCGCAACAGGGTCCGGAGGACGGGCGAATACCCGCCATCCCGGAGGCGCAGGGAGTGTCACAGCGCCAGGCTCCGCCCCCTCAGGCCCAGTCCACAGCGCCCCCGATATCCGTCCGGCAGGTGAACCCGGCGCAGAAGGCCTCCGCCGACGCCGTCCTGGTGCAGCGCACGATGGCCGAGATAGCGCCCGTCGCCGACAAGGCCACCTCGTACTTCTACGCGCTGCTCTTCACCCGACATCCCGAACTCCGCGCCCTGTTCCCCGCGGCGATGGACGCCCAGCGGGACCGCATCCTCAAGGCGCTGCTGACCGCGGCCGAGCACATCGACCACACCGACGTGCTCGTCCCGTACCTGAAGAACCTCGGACACGGGCACCGGAAGTACGGCACCCAGCCCGAGCACTATCCGGCCGTCGGCGAATGCCTGATCGGCTCGCTGAGCCGGTACGCGAGCGCGACCTGGGACGAGGAGACCGAAGCCGCCTGGGTCCGGACGTACACGACGATCTCCCAGATCATGATCGACGCGGCTGCCGAGGACGAGATGCGCGCCCCCGCGTGGTGGTTGGCCGAGGTCGTCTCGCACGATCTCAGGACCCCTGACATCGCTGTCGTCACGGTCCGGCCCAACCAGCCGTACCCCTTCGTCGCAGGGCAGTACACGAGCCTGGAGACCCCCTGGTGGCCCCGGGTCTGGCGGCACTACTCCTTCGCGTCGGCCCCGCGCCCGGACGGCCTGCTGTCCTTCCACGTCAAGGCCGTGCCGGCCGGCTGGGTCTCCAACGCCCTGGTACACCACGCCCGCCCCGGCGCCGTGCTGCGGCTCGGCCCGCCCGCCGGTTCGATGACCGTCGACCACACCACCGACAGCGGACTGCTCTGTCTGGGCGGCGGCACGGGCATCGCGCCCATCAAGGCCCTCGTCGAGGACGTCGCGGAGCACGGCAGACGGCGTCCTGTTGAGGTGTTCTACGGAGCACGCACCGACCACGACCTGTACGACATCGACACGATGCTGCGCCTCCAGCGGTCCCACCCCTGGCTCGCCGTCCGGCCGGTCGTCGACCAGCAGGCACAACTGCCGGAGGCCGTACGCGAGTACGGCCCGTGGAACGAGTACGACGCGTACCTCTCGGGACCGCCCGGCATGATCCGCAACGGCGTGGACGCCTTGCGGGACATCGGCATCCCGGAGGGCCGGATCCGCCACGACTCGGTAGAGGAACTGGTGGCCTCAAACTAGGCAGTAGGCAGTAGGCAGCCCTAGCCCAGATCGGGGGCGTGCATCGCGCGTACGCCCTCGATGTTGCCGTCCAAGTAGTGCCGCAGGGACAGCGGGACGAGATGGACCGAGGCGATGCCAACTCGGGTGAACGGCACGTGCACGATCTCGTACTCGCCGCACGGCTCCTCGACCTCGGGGCCGTGCCGCTGACCGAGGTCCATGGATTCCAGGCGGCAGACGAAGAAGTGCTGCACCTTTACGCCGGTCGCGCCGCCGTCCTCGCCGATGTGCTCAACGGTGTCGACGAAGCAGGGCACCACGTCGGTGATTTTGGCGCCCAGTTCTTCATGGACCTCACGATGGAGCGCCTCGACGACGGAGTCGTCCTCCGCCTCCACACCGCCTCCCGGAGTGATCCAGTACGGATCGACGCCCGGCTTGGTGCGCTTGATCAGGATCAGGTCGTCACCGTCCAGCAGGACGGCGCGTGCGGTGCGCTTGACCACAGGTCGGACGGTCATGGGGGAAATGTGGCCCGGACTGTTCCACGTGAAACATCGCGGACCAGCCGCGCCCTCGTTCGGCGACACCGAGGAGGCCCTGGAGGGGCTTGCACTCGTCATGCCGCACATTGCGCGGGCGCATGATTGGTCGGTGCGTGCCGCGGACGACTGGGCTTGATGGGCGGAACGGTCCGAGCCACGAAGGGGGAGGCTCGGACCGTTCGTTGTACGTAGCCGGGGCGAGTGCCGCGCGTCGGCCGGCGCGCCGCCCGAGGCAGGTCAGTCGGTTGCTGCGGCCGCCTCGTCCAGCGCACGCAGTACGTCCGCCACGAGATCGTCGGGGTCCTCGGCGCCAGCGGAGAAGCGGATGAAGCCCTCCGGAACGGCGTCACCACCCCAGCGTCCACGGCGCTCGGCCGTCGACCGGACACCGCCGAAGCTCGTCGCGTCGTCGACCAGACGCAGCGCTTCGAGGAAACGCTCGGCACGCGCACGCGTGGGCAGCGTGAAGGAGAGCACGCAGCCGAAGCGGCGCATCTGTCGGGAGGCCACCTTGTGCGAGGGGTCGTCGGGCAGCCCGGGATAGCGCAGCCCCGCAACCTCGGTGCGTCCGCGCAGAGCCTCGGCGAGAGTGAGGGCATTCGCGTTCTGCCGGTCGGCGCGCAGTTGGAGCGTGGCCAGCGAGCGGTGCGCGAGCCAGGCTTCCATCGGCCCCGGGATCGCCCCGACGATCTTGCGCCAGCGCCGCACCGACGCGATCAGTTCCGCGTCACGGCAGGCGACGTACCCCAGCAGGATGTCGCCGTGGCCTGTGAGCATCTTGGTACCGCTGGCCACCGCGAAGTCCGCGCCGAGTTCGAGAGGCCGCTGGCCGAGCGGCGTCGCCAGGGTGTTGTCGACCGCCACCAGCACGCCGCGCGCGTGCGCCGCGTCGGCCAGCCGCCGCACGTCGCACACGTCGAGGCCGGGGTTGGACGGCGTCTCGATCCACAGCAGCTTGGCGCCGTCCAGGACGTCGAGCTGGGCGTCGCCACCGGTCGGGGCGGTGCGCACCTCGATGCCGTACGCCGTGAGCTGCTCGCGGACCAGCGGAAGAACCTGGTAGCCGTCGTCCGGCAGGACCACCGCGTCCCCCGCGCGCAGCTGCGAGAACAGGACGGCCGAGATCGCGGCCATACCGGAGGCGAAGACCAGGGTCTCGACGCCCGCCCTTGAGTCCGAACCCGAGTCCGAACCTGAGTCTGCACCCGGCGCCTCGAGCTCGCCGATGGCGCGCTCCAGGTGAGTCCAGGTGGGGTTCTCGTCGCGTCCGTAGGCATAGCCACCCGTGTGGTCGCCCGGCAGGTGGAAGTGCGCGGCGAAGACCGGCCCGGGCAGTGTCGGCTCGTGTTTCACCGGCTCGGGCAGCCCGACCCGGACCGCCCGCGTGCCGTCGCCGAGGCCGGTTCCGCCGCCGTCCCTGTGTCCCGTTTCCGTCATGCCGCCCGCCTTTCCACTGCTGCACGTACCACGTCGAGCAGCATTCGCTCGCCGCCGCCACCATTCTCGGACACGCCCCGGGCCGTCCGGTCAGTCGTCCTCGGATACCCGGTCAGTCGTCTTCGGGCACCCGGTCAGTCGTCCTCGGGCAGGACGACGTTCAGGGCCCAGGACACGACCGAGATGATCAGGCCGCCCAGAACGGCGGTCCAGAAGCCCTCGACGTGGAAGCTGACGTCGAGCTTGTCGGCGAGCCACGAGGTCAGCAGCAGCATCAGGGCGTTGACCACGAGGGTGATCAAACCGAGGGTCAGGATGAACAGGGGGAAGGTGAGGACCTTCACCACCGGCTTGACCAGGAAGTTCACCAGTCCGAAGAGCAGGGCGACAACGATGAGGGTGCCGACTTTCTTGCCCGTGCTGTCCCCGGTCAGAGTGATCTTGTCGAGCAGCCACACGGCGACGGCCAGGGCCGCGGCGTTGGCGATCGTCTTGACTACGAAATTCTTCATGTGTCTGATCGTGGCAGACACGGGCCGTGAACGGTCGGCCCGCGAAGGCCCACGAAGAACCGCGAGCAGCTCTGGGCGAACAGCCCGGGGCGAGCAGCGGCACCACGGTCATCAGCGAGGGGTGTACGAAGGCGATGAAGGCTTTCCGACTGGACGAGCTGGAGGCGGAGCGCGCCGCGAACGACGGTGCGTATCTGCAGTTCCTGCGGGAGAGGAACATGTCGGTCGGGCTGTACGCGCTCAACGCCGGGGACACCGACCCGCAGCAGCCGCACGGGCAGGACGAGGTGTACATGGTCGTCAGCGGGCGCGCGGCGATCACCGTCGGAATGGAGACGACGCAGGTGGCGCGGGGCAGCGTCGTCTATGTGCCGGCCGGTGTCGCCCACAAGTTCCACCACATCAGCGAGGACCTGCGGGTGCTCGTCGTGTTCTCTCCCCCGGAGTCCTGACCCCTCTGTCTGTTGCGGCCTGTTCTCCCTCCGCAGGCTGACCTCCTCAGGGCTGCGACCTCGGGGTTCCCTAGGGGTCGGATCAGGGGAGGGCAAGGGATCCGAGGCCCCCGCAGCGAGCTTCGGCGCTCTAGCATCGAATGCAAGAAGCCGGGAACCTGCGGAGATTCAGGAAACAGAGCGGAGTGAGGTAAGGACGATGGCAGTCAAGGAGATCTTTGCGGGAATGCCGTGGTGGGTGAAGTGGGTGGCCGTTCCGGTCGTCGCACTCGTCGTGTTCGGCAGCCTGATAGCGACCGTGGTCGGTTTCGTGGTCGGCCTGCTCTTCAAGGCCCTGCTATTCGTAGCCTTGGTCGGCGGACTCATCTATGTCGTACGGAAGTTCATATCCGGCTCGTCCTCCTCGCGCACCGACTGGTGAATTTTCGCGAGAGTTCCCTCGGGCGGGGGAAGTTTCTCGGCGGGGCGCCGTAGGACGGTGGCAGAGGATTAGAGTCCGGATGCCGACGCGGGGTCCGATCCCCGCGGCCGGGCGTACGTACGTGCACCGCTCTTTCCTCGCTACCCGCGCACGGGCGGGCACGGGCGGGCCCTCCACGCGCTTCGGGAGTGAACCTTGGCCGCGGTTGACACCACCAGCTCATCGGTCGCCATCAGCGCCTCACGGGCTGACGCCACCGCTGCACCGGTCGGCCCGGACCCAGCCACGACCACCGACCCAGCCACGACCACCGACCCAGTCACGATCACTGGTTCACCCACGATCACTGGCTCACCCACGACCACCGGCCCAGCCACGAGCGCCGACCCACCCACGAGCACGAGCACGAGCCAAGCCACAAGCCCGGCCACGGGCCTCGGCGGCGCCCCCGCCGACCCTGCCGCCGGACCTACCCTCATCGGTTCCGTACAGCGGGCGATGCGGCTCCTGGAAGCCGCCGCGTCGCACCAGAGCGGCGCGCCCGCGAAGCAGTTGGCGCGGGAAGCGGGGCTCGCACTCCCCACCGCGTACCACCTGCTCCGCACCCTGACCCACGAGGGATATCTGCGCCGGGACAAGGGCCTGTTCGTGCTCGGCGAGGCGGCCGAGCGGCTGAGCAGCAGCGGAGCGCAGCAGGACCGGCGCGCACGGATCAACGAGACCCTCGCGCACCTGCGCGACACCCTCGGCGTTCCCGTGTACTTCGCCGTCTATCGAGAGGGGGAGATCGATGTCGTGGCCGTCGCGGACACCCCGGGCAACCCCGCCGTCGAGGAGTGGGCGGACTTCCGGGAGACGGGACATGCCCACGCGATCGGCCAGTGCCTGCTGGGCCAGCTCGACGACGAGGCGCGACAGAACCACCTCGATCGCTACCCGGTTCAGTCGATCACGCGCTACTCGGTCCGGGACGACCGCGCGTTCATCCGGCGGCTCGACGCGATGGAGCGCATGCGGCCCGTCGTGGAGCGGCAGGAGTACGCACTCGGGGCACTGTGCGCCGCCGTCCCGATCATGGCCGGCGACACCGCGGCGACCATGGCCATTTCCGTCCCCTCCGCACAAGCCGACCGACTGCTGCCGGCAGCCGAGAAGTTGCAACGGGAGATCGGAAAGCTACTAGGGACACTCGCCTTCTCTATCAGCATCTGAAAACTCACTCCTTGTGATCTGGTACTTACGTTGCGCAAGATGCGAGGGGTGTCAGGGAGCTGGTTCCTGGCCACGTGAGGGCCTCGAGGGCCAAGTGACGGGGTAGGGCGCGAGATGGGCGAGACCGAGACGGTGCAGGCAGAGGTCATGATGAGCTTCCTCGTTTCCGAGGAGCTGTCGTTTCGCATCCCGGTGGAGCTGCGATACGAGCTCGGGGATCCCTATGCCGTGCGGCTGACGTTCCACTTGCCGGGGGACGCCCCGGTGACGTGGACCTTCGGGCGGGAGCTGCTGATCGACGGGGTGGGCAGGCCGTGTGGGGACGGGGACGTGCGCGTCGAGCCCACCGATTCCCCGTTGCTGGACGAGGCCCTGATCAGGCTTCAGGTCGGCGGGGACCAGGCGCTGTTCAGGGTGGGTATTCCTCCGCTGCTCGCCTTCCTCGACCGTACGGACAAGTTGGTGCCGCTGGGGCAGGAGCGGGCACTCGCCGACTTCGATGCGGACCTCGACGAAACGCTCGACCGCATCCTCGCGGAGGAGCAGAACGCGGGTTGAACCGCTGACATAAACGGACGGAGGCCCACGGCATTTTGGTGCATTTCGAGAGCCGACGCCTGCGGCCCCGCAGCCGACGCTTGCGGCCATGCAGCCAACACCCGCGGTCCCACAGCTAACGCTTGCGGCGCCTTCCCTTTCCCCCGCGGGCGGCCCGGGTCGCCCCGATCGACGCGGTGCGCCCGGGCGTGGTGGAGCGGTCCGCCGAGACGACCAGGGCGGCCAGTGCGGTCGTGACCGGCACTGAGGCGACCAGACCGATCGAGCCGATCAGGGTGCGCACGATCTCCTCGGCGACCAGTTCGCTGTTGGCCACCGTGCCCACGCTGGACTGGGCGATGGAGAAGAGGAGGAGCAGGGGCAGTGCGGCGCCCGCGTAGGCGAGGACGAGGGTGTTGACGACCGAGGCGATGTGGTCGCGGCCGATGCGGATGCCCGCGCGGTACAGGCCGCGCCAGCCCATCGTCGGGTTGGCCTGATGCAGCTCCCAGACCGCGGAGGTCTGGGTGACCGTCACGTCGTCGAGGACACCGAGCGAGCCGATGATGACGCCCGCGAGCAGCAGGCCGCTCATGTCGATGGACGGATACAGGCCATGGATGAGGCCGGTGTTGTCGTCCGTGTTGCCGGTGAGCGCGGCCCAGCCGATGAAGAGCGAGCCGAGGAGGCCGATGAGGAGGAGGGAGATGAGGGTGCCGAGTACGGCGACGGAGGTCCGGGCTGTCAGGCCGTGGCAGAGGTAGAGCGCGATCAGCATGATGGCGCTCGCCCCGATCACCGCCACGACCAGGGGGTTCGAGCCTTGGAGAATCGCCGGCAGGATGAAGAACGTGAGCACCATGAAGCTGATGGCGAGGGCGACCAGGGCCATCACGCCGCGGAGTCGGCCCACGACGACGACGGCGAGCGCGAAGATGCCGGCCAGGAGCGCCATCGGGATCTTGCGGTTCACGTCGGTGACGGAGTACTGCAGTCCTTCGGGGGCCTTGGGCTCGTAGGCGACCACCACCTGTTGGCCCTGCTTCAGTTGGCGTGGCGAGTCGGGCTGGATGATCTCCGTGAAGGTGCGGCCCTTGTCGTCGCCGCTGGTGACCTTGACCGTCGCCTTCTTGCAGATGCCCGTGGCGGTGGACTGTGCGGACTGGCCCTCGGCGGTGGAGGTGTCGCCGTTCGGCGGGGTCTGCGAGGGGCTGAGGTCCTTGCAGGGCAGCTCCTGCACCTTCGTGACGCTCGCCGACTGTGTCTGCCGGTCGAAGCCGACGCCGGTGCGTTCGTGGCTCGGCGTGCCACCGGGCCAGAGCACCACGAGGCCCACGACGACCGCTGTGGCGAAGGGGATCAGTACCGCGGCGATGACCTTGCGCAGGTGCTGGGAGACCGGTGCGGCCGGGCCGTGGCTGTGGGAATGCCCGTGTCCGTGGCCGTCTCCGTGGCCATGTCCGTGGCCCTCCGGAGGCGTCCCGGAGGCGGGCGGCTGCGAGGGCGGCGGGGGCGGCGGCTCTGTGGTGGTCACTGCCCGATCATCGCAAGAACGGGAGGGGCCCTCTGTTCAGCGCGCCCGACATGACGCTAGCGTGGAGCCACCTTTGCAATCGCGGGAGCTCGGAGCACCGGGCTGAGAGGGCGCTGACCTCCGTACGAAGCGGCACAAAATGTGCACGAGCCGTACGGGATTCGCTGCGTCGACCGCCGAACCTGTTACCGGGTAATGCCGGCGTAGGGAGTAGGTCTCATGACCACATCGGACGCACGCACGCCTGCCTCGACGCAGAACGACCAGAACCACCAGGTCCAGAGCGACGAGGCCGGGAAGTCCATCGGCTGGCACAAGGCGTATGTCGAGGGTTCGCGCCCCGACCTGCGGGTGCCGGTCCGACAGGTGCACCTCACCAATGGCAAGGCCGTCACCCTGTACGACACTTCGGGTCCGTACACCGACCCGTCGGCCGAGACCGACGTCCGCCGCGGGCTGGCGCCGCTGCGGGAGAACTGGATCATCGCCCGCGGCGACACGGAGGAGTACGTGGGCCGTCCGCCGCGTCCCGAGGACGACGGCATCAAGCACACCTCGCCCCGCGGCGGGCTCAAGAACCTGGACGCGGTCTTCCCCGGCCGCCCCCGCCAGCCCCGACGCGGCCGTGACGGTCAGGCGGTGACGCAGCTCGCGTACGCCAGGCGCGGCGAGATCACGCCCGAGATGGAGTTCATCGGGATCCGCGAGGGCATGGACCCGGAGATCGTGCGGGAAGAGGTCGCCGCGGGCCGCGCGGTGATTCCCGCCAACGTGAACCACCCGGAGATCGAGCCGATGATCATCGGCAAGAAGTTCCTGGTGAAGGTGAACGCGAACATCGGCAACTCCGCGGTCACCTCCTCCATCGAGGAGGAGGTGGACAAGATGACCTGGGCGACCCAGTGGGGCGCCGACACGGTCATGGACCTCTCCACCGGCCGCAACATCCACACCACCCGCGAGTGGGTCCTGCGCAACTCCCCCGTGCCCATCGGCACCGTCCCCCTCTACCAGGCCCTGGAGAAGGTCGACGGCAAGGCCGAGGAGCTGACCTGGGACATCTACAAGGACACGGTCATCGAGCAGGCCGAGCAGGGCGTGGACTACATGACGGTCCACGCGGGCGTGCGCCTCCCGTACGTGCCGCTCACCGCGCGCCGCAAGACCGGCATCGTCTCGCGCGGTGGTTCGATCATGGCCGCCTGGTGCCTCGCGCACCACAAGGAGAGCTTCCTCTACGAGCACTTCGAGGAGCTCTGCGAGATCCTCGCGGCGTACGACGTGACGTACTCGCTCGGCGACGGCCTGCGGCCCGGTTCGATCGCGGACGCCAACGACGAGGCGCAGTTCGCCGAGTTGCGGACGCTCGGGGAACTCAACACGATCGCCAAGCGTCACAACGTACAGACGATGATCGAGGGCCCCGGGCACGTCCCGATGCACAAGATCAAGGAGAACATCGACCTCCAGCAGGAGATCTGCGAAGAGGCGCCGTTCTACACGCTCGGCCCGCTGACCACGGACATCGCGCCCGCCTACGACCACATCACCTCCGGCATCGGCGCCGCGATGATCGGCTGGTGGGGCACGGCCATGCTCTGCTACGTCACGCCGAAGGAGCACCTGGGCCTGCCCAACCGCGACGACGTGAAGACCGGCGTCATCACGTACAAGATCGCGGCGCACGCGGCGGACCTCGCCAAGGGGCACCCGGGCGCGCAGGACTGGGACGACGCGCTCTCGGACGCGCGCTTCGAGTTCCGCTGGGAGGACCAGTTCAACCTGGCCCTCGACCCGGTCACGGCGCGGGAGTTCCACGACGAGACCCTGCCGGCCGAGCCCGCGAAGACGGCGCACTTCTGCTCGATGTGCGGGCCGAAGTTCTGCTCGATGAAGATCTCGCAGGACATCCGGCGCCAGCACGGCGGCGACCTCGGCTCCGAGGACATCGAGGCGGGCATGGAGCAGAAGTCCAAGGAGTTCGCAGCCGCGGGCAACCGGGTCTATCTGCCGATCGCCGACTGAGAGCGATCGCCGACTGAGGCTCCGTGGTCCCGCCCCCCAGTGGGGCGGCGGGGCCACGAAGCGGTGGTGCGACCCCGAAGCGGTCCGGTTCGGCCGGGCCGCTACTCCGGCTTGTGGTCGGGCCCGCCGAAGTCGGGGCTGGAGAAGTCCGGGCTCGAGTAGCTCGGCCGCGGTCCTGCCGGGCCGCCGTCCGGGCTGCTGAACCCCGGCCTGTGATAGCCGAGTTGCGGCATGCGGCCACCGGCACCGCCGCCGCCCGGCTTCCCCGACGGCGTACGGCCGGCGGGAGCGCCGCCCGGCTCCGTCAGGGCCTCCCGGAGGAACGGCACGACGCCCCGCTCGAGGAGCGCCCGGCCCCAGTCTTCCCTGGCACGGGACACCTCCTCGAGCTGCTCGCCGTGGAGCCCCGCAGGGAGCGAGGTGGACCCGTTGCGCAGGGCGGTCAGGAGCAGACCGACCGCGGCGACCAGGATGGCCCCCGCGGTGAGCGCGCCGAACAGCCATCCCGCGGTGAGCAGGGTGTCCGCGAAGGCGGGCTCGGGGTTGAGCATCTTCAGGATGTAGCCGACGAGCAGGAAGATCGCGGCGGCCGTCCCCGCGAGGACGGGTGCGAGGACCGCGACTACGGCGATCGCGCCGGCGCCCGCCGCTGCCGCAGGTTCGGCGACCTCACCCATGGTGGTGGCGAGGCTGACGCCGCCGGAGCCCGACTCCGCGGCGCTCTGTCCGCTCCCTTCGCGGATCGAGGTGGATGTCGGTCGAGGTTCGCGCAACTCCTCGCGAACCTTCACGTAGTGCGCGTACTCAGCCGCGGCCGCGGCCGTGATCAGTGCTGTCGCGTTCAGGGCCATGGTGCGCAGTTGTTCGGTGTTGAGCCGCCGGCCCACTGCGGCGAGTTCGGGACGGTCAGGTGCGGTGCGCAGCGCCTCGTCGAGGATCCGCTCGTACTCGGGGCGGTCCTCATTGAGCAGGTGTGGAGCGCTGTTCATGTGCATCCCCCGATGCTCCGTAGGGCTGAGGCTCGCATGGCTACGAGCCGTTGGGCAGAAACGGAGGGGAGCCTGCTACGGATAAGCCGATGGTAGAGCCGTGACGGCACGCGGTGACAGGGGGTTTCCGGAAATTGCCCCCCTGGCCAGCGTGATCGTGTAGGGGGGCGGCTGCTCGCGGAACGCTCAGACGGGCAGCGGGAGTTGGCAGACCAGCAGCTTTCCGGCCATGGTCACTCCGCCGTCCATGGCGATGGCCAGGCCGTCGGCGTACACGTGCGGTCCCTCGATGACCGGACCCGCGCCGTCCGACTCGTCCTCGGAGCCGACGTCACCCAGGAGGTAGGGGATGGGGCTGTGACCGTGGACGATGCGTGTGCCGCCGTACATGTCGAGAAGTTCGCGTACGGCCGAGGGGCCCGACTCGTCGCGGAACGCGAAGCGCTTGGTGAACTTGCGGAAGAGGTCCCAGCAGTCGTCCGCGTCGTTGCGCGTGAGGGTCTCCCGGATGGTGTCGTTCACCGCCTCGATCGAGTCACCGTAATCCAGATAGGCGGTCGTGTCGGAGTGCACGAGCAGGTGGCCGTCGGCTTCCTCCATCGCGTCGAGGCGGGCCATCCACTGCAGGTGGTGGTCCTCCAGGCGCTCCATGTCGGTCTTCTGCCCGCCGTTCAGGAGCCAGGCGGCCTGGAAGGTGGCGGTGCCGGCGCCCGAATTCACCGGGGTGTCGCCGAAGCGTTTGGCGCCGAGCAGGAGCAGCTCGTGGTTGCCCATGAGCGCCTTGCAGTACCCGCCGGCGGCGGCGGCCTCCGCGGAGAGCCGCATCACGAGGTCGATGACGCCGATGCCGTCGGGCCCGCGGTCGGTGAAGTCGCCGAGGAACCAGAGGCGCGCGTTGCCCGCGGACCAGTTGCCCTCGGCGTCGAGGAGGCCCTGCTCCTGGAGGGCCGCGACGAGCTCGTCCAGGTAACCGTGCACGTCGCCGACGACGAACAGCGGGCCGTACTCCTCGTTCGCCCGCGGCTGCGGGGGCTCCGGCATGACCTGCACCTGGACGGTGTCACCACGGTTGATGACGGGCAGGTCGCGCTGGGTCGGGGTGTACCCCTCCTCCGGCGCCGCGCCTGGCTCGCCGGGGCTCGCCGGGGCGGGTCCGGTCGTCTCATGGACGTACGCGGGAACGCGGAAGTCGCGCAGCGTCGCCGTCCGCACATCGGGTCCCTGACCGGCCCCCTGAGTCATCGACCCCTCCACCACCATTGCGCCGCATCTGCACCGAGATCGGACTGCTTGGTCGCAGCGGCCCGCGGTGTCGTCCGCCCATCATAGGAATGCGGCTCCCGCTGTGTGGTGCACCAGGGGTGGTGAATCGGTGCCGGACCACGATTCACCGCGCTTTTCTCCCGAATTGGGCAGAGGTTTCCCCGCTGGTGGCGGGTTGGATGCCTACCTCTGCCCGGGTCGGGGGTATGGGCGGGAGCGATCAGCCGGAGCCGGGCGAGCGGGGCGGGCTGACCGTCGTGCGCGGCGGACGTCGCTCGGACGAGGTGCGCACGATCAGTTCGGTCGGTATCACCTGCTCGACCGGACGCCCCGAATCGAGGCCCTCGATGGCGTCGATCAGCAGCTGGACGACGGCTGTGCCGATGCGCCGCGGCTTGAGGGAGAGCGTGGTGATGGGCGGTTCGGTGGTGGCGTACACCGTCGACTCGCTGCAGCAGACGAGCAGCAGGTCGTCGGGGACGCGCAGGCCGTACCGCCGGGCGGCGGCGAGCAGGTCGGTGCCGTTGGGGTCGAAGAGGCCGTAGACGGCGTCGGGCCGGTCGGGCCTGGCGAGCAGCCGGTCGGCGGCGACGGCGCCCGCGCAGGGGTCGTGCGCGGGATAGGACTCGTAGACCGGGTCCTGGCCGACGCGTTCGCACCAGCGCAGGTAGGCGGTCGTGGACAGGTGGGTGTAGGTGTCCGTGGTGGTGCCGGTGAGCAGGCCGATCCGGCGGGCGCCGGCGGCGGCCAGGTGGTCGAGGATCTCCAGGACCGCGGCCTCGTGGTCGTTGTCGACCCAGGCGGTGACCGGCAGGGATCCTGCCGGGCGGCCGTCGGAGACCACCGGCAGGCCCTGTCGGACCAGCTCGCTGACCACGGGGTCGTGGTCGGAGGGGTCGACGACCACGGTGCCGTCGAGTGCGACGTTGGACCATACGTCGACGGGGCTGCGGCGGGAGGTGGCGGGCAGGATGACCAGGGCGTAGCCCCGGGCGAGTGCGGCCGAGGTGGCGGCTCTGGCCATCTCGGCGAAGTAGGCGAATTCGGTGAAGGTGAAAGGTTCATCCCCGTACGTCGTCACGGTCAGGCCGATGAGGCCCGACTTGCCGGTACGGAGGGTGCGGGCCGCGGCGGACGGGCGGTAGCCCAGCCGTTCTGCGACCTCGCGGACGTGGCGTCGGGTGGCGTCGGGCAGCCGACCCTTGCCGTTGAGGGCGTCGGAGACAGTCGTGATGGAGACACCGGCGGCGGCGGCGACGTCTCTGATGCCCGCTCGACTCTGCCGGTTGCCCCGGCGTGCGGTCTCCGCTCGGCTCACCTGGTGCTTCCCTGCTGCTGTCATGGCGAGCCGATAGTAGGGCTCATGGGGGTGGGTAGCAGGGACGCATATTCACTCGTTGACAGGCACGTTTCTGCATGGCAGAGGAGGGGCAATGGCCTTGGAATGCAAGGGAGTTGCCGGGTTCGAAGGGTAGCTGCCCCTGATCGTCGCGCGCGGACCTGCCAAAGGTGTCAGGTCTCGAAGAGGTCTCAACTCACCTTCACGAGGGACGCGCGCCACGGAGTGAGCTACCGGCGCGTGAGGGAGCGTGGGGCGCTCCCCCCTCTCCGCACGCCTTGGGCGGGCGACGGACCCGGGGGGGGATCCAGGGTGCGGATCCAGGGTGCGGATCGGAGGGGCGGATCGGAGGGGCGGATCCGGAGGGTTCGTACGCGGATTCCGGCAGGCCATTCGCAGCGGGGCCGAATCCTCATAAGGTAAGCAGTATTCGAACTGATGTGACGGCAAGAGCGTGCATGGCCCAGAGGAGGACTGCGGTGAGCGAGACGAACCCGAGGCTGCGTGCCGAGCTTGAGGGGATTCCCACCTACAAGCCGGGCAAGCCCGCTGCGGCGGCCGACGGTCCCGCAGCCTACAAACTGTCCTCCAACGAGAACCCCTATCCGCCGCTGCCCGGCGTGATGGAGAGCGCACTCGCCGCCGCCGGGTCCTTCAACCGTTACCCCGACATGGCGTGCACGGCCCTGATGAGCGAGCTGGCCGACCGCTTCGGAGTGCCCACGTCGCACATCGCCACCGGCACGGGTTCCGTCGGCGTCGCCCAGCAGCTGCTGCAGGCCACGTCGGGACCGGGGGACGAGGTGATCTACGCGTGGCGTTCCTTCGAGGCGTACCCGATCATCACGCAGGTCAGCGGTGCGACGTCGGTGCGGGTGCCGCTGACGGACGGCGAGGTGCACGACCTCGACGCGATGGCCGACGCCATCACCGACCGCACCCGGCTCATCTTCGTCTGCAACCCCAACAACCCCACGGGCACCGTGGTCCGCAGGGCCGAGCTGGAACGGTTCCTCGACCGGGTGCCGAGCGACGTCCTGGTCGTCCTGGACGAGGCGTACCGCGAGTTCATCCGTGACCCCGAGGTGCCGGACGGCATCGAGATCTACCGAGACCGGCCGAACGTCTGCGTCCTGCGTACGTTCTCGAAGGCGTACGGCCTCGCGGGACTGCGCGTCGGCTTCGCGGTCGCCCACGAGCCGGTGGCCGCCGCGCTGCGCAAGACGGCGGTGCCCTTCGGTGTGAGCCAGCTCGCGCAGGACGCGGCGGTGGCGTCGCTGCGTGCCGAGGACGAGCTGATGGGCCGGGTCGGTTCGCTGGTCAACGAGCGCACGCGGGTGGTCGAGGCGCTGCGCGGGCAGGGCTGGACGGTGCCCGAGACGCAGGCGAACTTCGTGTGGCTGCGGCTCGGGGACCGTACGGCGGACTTCGCGGCGGCGTGCGAGAAGGCCGGCGTGGTCGTGCGGCCGTTCGCGGGCGAGGGGATGCGGGCCACGATCGGCGAGACCGAGGCCAACGACATCTTCCTGCACGCGGCGGAGGCCTTCCGCAAGGAGTTCTAGGAGCGAGTTCTAGGAGCGAGTTCAGGGAGCGAGTTCCAGGGTCCTTCGGGGCTCTGGCTTCTGGAAGGCCTCGGGCGGTGCCCGGGGCCTTCTTTCGTGCCCGCTCAGGACGGTCCCGTCACCCGGTCCGGCCGTACCCGTCGGTAAGGGGGACCCCCCTTTCGGGTTTCGACAGCTCGTACGACATAATGCTTGTGAATGTGAACGCGTTCACAAGCGTGCCCCGGTTCGTCCCGAGATCAGTGGGAGAAAAGGGACGAATGTTCGCTGTGGGCACGGCGAGTAAGGAGAGACGCAGTGGACCTGGCTCTGGCGCCGGAAACCCTGGCGCGATGGCAGTTCGGCATCACGACCGTCTACCACTTCCTGTTCGTTCCCCTGACGATCTCGCTCGCCGCCCTGACGGCGATCCTTGAGACGGCATGGGTGCGGACGGGCAAGGAGCACTACCTCAGGGCGACGAAGTTCTGGGGAAAGCTGTTCCTGATCAATATCGCGATGGGTGTCGTCACGGGCATCGTGCAGGAGTTCCAGTTCGGCATGAACTGGTCCGACTACTCCCGCTTCGTCGGTGACGTCTTCGGAGCGCCGCTCGCCTTCGAGGCGCTGATCGCCTTCTTCTTCGAGTCGACCTTCATCGGTCTGTGGATCTTCGGCTGGGACAAGCTGCCGAAGAAACTGCACTGCGCGACGATCTGGATCGTCTCCATCGGCACGGTCCTGTCGGCGTACTTCATCATCGCCGCCAACGCCTTTATGCAGCACCCGGTCGGCTACAAGATCGTGGAACGGGACGGCACCAAGCGCGCGGAGCTCACCGACTTCGCGAAGGTGCTGTTCCAGGAGACGACGCTCGTCAACTTCTTCCACGTCATATCGGCGGCCATCCTGGTCGGCGGCGCCTTCATGACCGGCATCGCCATCGTCCACCTGCGCAAGAAGCAGCACATCCGCACCATGCGGATGTCGATGCGGCTGGGCCTGGTCACCGCGTTCGTCGGCACCCTGCTCACCGTCGTCAGCGCCGACACCCTCGGCAAGGTGATGTACGAGCAGCAGCCGATGAAGATGTCGGCGGCCGAGGCGCTGTGGGAGACCGAGAAGCCGGCGCCGTTCTCGCTCTTCGCGTACGGCGATGTCGCCAAGGGACACAACGACGTCGCCATCGAGGTGCCCGGCGTCCTGTCCTTCCTCGCCAAGAACAACTTCGACGCCGAGATCCCCGGCATCAACGACCTCAACAAGCAGGCGCAGGAGAAGTACGGGCCCGGCGACTACCGGCCCAACATCCCCACCGCCTACTGGTCGTACCGCTGGATGATCGGCTTCGGCGGGGTCTCGATGGCGCTGTGCACCGCGGGCCTGTGGCTGACGCGGAAGAAGTTCTGGCTCGCGCCCGAGCACCGCACCGGCGCCGACGACATCCCCAAGCTGATGCTCACCAAGAACAAGGAGCTCTCGCCGAAGCTCGGCAACTGGTGGTGGCGGCTCTCGCAGTGGACGCTGATCTTCCCCCTCATCGGCACCGCCTGGGGCTGGATCTTCACCGAGACGGGGCGGCAGCCCTGGGTGGTCTACGGAGTCCTGCGCACCCGGGACGCGGTCTCCCCCGGCGTCTCGCAGGGCGAGGTGCTCACCTCACTCATCGGGTTCACGCTGATCTACGCGATCCTCGCCGTGATCGAGGTGAAGCTGCTGCTCAAGTACGTCAGGAAGGGCCCGCCCGAGCTGACGGAGGCGGACCTCAACCCGCCCACCAAGATCGGCGGACCCGGCTCGGGCAAGGGCACCGGCTCGGACTCCGATTCCGATGCCGACCGGCCCATGGCCTTCTCGTACTGAAGGAAGGAGAGACGCGGACATGGAACTTCACGACGTCTGGTTCGTACTGATCGCCGTCCTATGGATCGGCTACTTCTTCCTGGAGGGCTTCGACTTCGGGATCGGCGTTCTGACCAAGCTGCTCGCCCGCGACCGGGTCGAGAAGCGGGTCCTCATCAACACCATCGGGCCCGTCTGGGACGGCAACGAGGTCTGGCTGCTCACCGCGGGCGGCGCGACCTTCGCCGCCTTCCCCGACTGGTACGCGACGCTGTTCTCCGGCTTCTACCTGCCGCTGCTGATCATCCTGATCTGCCTGATCGTGCGCGGTGTCGCCTTCGAGTACCGCGCCAAGCGGCCGGAGGAGCGCTGGCAGACCAACTGGGAGCACGCGATCTTCTGGACGTCGCTGATCCCGGCGGTGATGTGGGGCGTGGCGTTCGGCAACATCGTGCGGGGCGTGAAGATCGACGCCCACAAGGAGTACGTGGGCAGCTTCTGGGACCTGCTCAACCCGTACGCGATCCTCGGCGGCCTGGTCACCCTGACGCTGTTCACGTTCCACGGCGCGGTGTTCGCCTCGCTGAAGACCGTGGGCGACATCCGGATGCGGGCGCGGAAGACGGCGCTCGGCCTGGGTCTCGTCACCGCCGTCCTCGCCCTCGGGTTCATGGTCTGGACCCAGGCCGACAAGGGCGACGGCAAGAGCCTGATCGCGATGATCGTGGCGGTGGTCGCCCTGGTGGGAGCCATCGCGGCGATCAAGATCGGTCGTGAGGGCTGGTCGTTCGCGCTGTCGGGGATCACGATCGCGGCGGCCGTCGCGATGCTCTTCCTCACGCTCTTCCCGAACGTCATGCCGTCGTCGCTGAACGAGGAGTGGAGCCTCACGGTCACCAACGCCTCGTCCAGCCCGTACACCCTGAAGATCATGACGTGGTGCGCGGGCATCGCGACGCCGGTCGTGCTGCTCTACCAGTCGTGGACGTACTGGGTGTTCCGCAAACGGATCGGGACGCAGCACATCGCGGATGCCGCGCACTGAGGCCGTTGCCCAAGCCTGTTGAAGGGTGTGTTTCACGTGAAACCGATCGACCCGCGTCTGCTCCGGTACGCCCGCGCCACTCGCTTCTTCCTGGTCGCGGTCGTGGTCCTGGGGCTGGCCGGAGCGGGCCTGGTCGTCGGGCAGGCGATGCTCATCGCCGAGATCGTGGTGGGCGCCTTCCAGGACGGGCGTTCCGTCGGTGACTTGGGCACTCCCCTGGTACTGCTCGCGGCGGTCGCCGCCGGGCGGGGGCTGGTCTCCTGGCTGACCGAGCTCGCCGCGCACCGGGCGAGCGCGGCGGTCAAGTCCGAGCTGCGCGGGCGGCTCCTGGAGCGGGCGGGGCAGCTCGGGCCGGGGTGGCTGACCGGACAGCGGACCGGTTCGCTCGTCTCGCTCGCGACGCGCGGCGTGGACGCGCTCGACGACTACTTCTCGCGTTATCTGCCGCAGCTGGGGCTCGCGGTGGTGGTGCCGGTGGCGGTGCTGGCCCGCATCGTCACTGAGGACTGGGTGTCGGCGGCGATCATCGTCGTGACGCTGCCGCTCATCCCGGTCTTCATGATCCTGATCGGCTGGGCCACGCAGAACCGGATGGACCGCCAATGGCGGCTCCTCTCGCGCCTGTCGGGGCACTTCCTGGACGTGGTCGCGGGACTCCCGACCCTCAAGGTGTTCGGCCGCGCCAAGGCGCAGGCCGAGTCGATCCGGAAGATCACCGGCGAGTACCGGCAGGCCACGATGCGGACGCTGCGCATCGCCTTCCTGTCGTCGTTCGCCCTGGAGCTGCTCGCGACGATCTCGGTCGCCCTGGTCGCGGTGACCATCGGCATGCGGCTCGTGCACGGCGAGATGGAGCTGTACGACGGACTCGTCGTCCTCGTCCTCGCTCCGGAGGCCTACCTGCCGCTGCGCCAGGTCGGTGCGCAGTACCACGCGGCGGCGGAGGGGCTGTCGGCCGCCGAGGAGATCTTCGAGGTCCTGGAGACCCCGGTGCCGGCTGCCGGGACGGGGGCGGCGCCTTCGGGTGTCCTGAGCGTGCGGGGCGTGACGGTCCGGTACCCGGGGCGGGCGGCCGACGCCGTCTCCGGGGCGTCCTTCGAGGTGGCGCCGGGGGAGACCGTGGCGCTCGTGGGGCCCAGCGGGGCGGGCAAGTCGACGCTGCTGAACGTGGTGCTCGGGTTTGTGCGGCCGAGCGAGGGGCGGGTGTGCGTCGGGGGCGTCGATCTGGCGGAGGTATCGCCGGAGTGGTGGCGCGAGCGGATCGCGTGGGTGCCGCAGCGGCCGCACCTGTTCGCCGGGACCGTCGCGGAGAACGTGCGGCTCGCGCGGCCCGACGCGGACGACGCGCAGCTGCGGGAGGCCCTTAAGGACGCGGGTGCACTGGAGTTCGTGGACGCGCTGCCTGCCGGGGTGCAGACCCTCCTCGGGGAGGACGGCGCCGGGCTCTCCGCAGGGCAGCGGCAACGGCTCGCGCTGGCCCGCGCGTTCCTCGCGGACCGGCCCGTGGTGCTGCTCGACGAGCCGACGGCGGCGCTGGACGGCGGTACCGAGGCGGGTGTGGTGGAGGCGGTTCGCCGGCTCGCTGTGGGGAGGACGGTACTGCTGGTCGTGCACCGGCCCGCGCTGCTGGCCGTCGCCGATCGTGTGGTGCGGCTGGAGGCCGGGGGCGGGGTGGCCTCTCCGGCTGCCGATCCGGCTGCCGACAGCAAGACCGGCCCGGACGCTCGTGGTGTGGAGGGCGTGGAGGACGTGGAGGGTGTGGCGGGCGTAACCGGTGACGCGGTGATGCCTGACGCTCCGAAGAGCGAGACCACGAGCGGCTCCAAGGGGGCCCGTTCGGGCGCCGGGGTCCTGGCCAGGGTCCGGGACGCCGCCCGGGCGCGGCGCGGGCAGCTGGCGCTCGCGCTGCTCCTGGGAAGCCTCGCGCTCGCCAGTGCCGTCGGGCTCATGGCCACCTCCGGGTGGCTGATCTCGCGGGCCTCCGAGCAGCCCCCGGTGATGTACCTGATGATCGCCGTGACGGCGACCCGCGCCTTCGGCATCGGTCGCGCCGTCTTCCGGTACGCCGAGCGCCTCGTCTCGCACGACGCGGTGCTGCGGATGCTCGCCGACACCCGGGTCGCCGTCTACCGGCGCCTGGAGCGGCTCGCCCCGGCAGGACTGCGTGGGACCCGGCGCGGCGACCTCCTCTCCCGGCTGGTCGCCGATGTCGACGCACTGCAGGACTACTGGCTGCGCTGGCTGCTCCCCGCCGCCTCCGCCGCCGTCGTCGGCGCGGGAGCCGTCGGGTTCACCGCCTGGCTGCTGCCCGAGGCGGGTGCCGTGCTCGCCGCCGGACTGCTCGCCGCGGGTGTCGCCGTGCCGCTGGTGAGCGGCGCCGTCGCCCGCCGTGCGGAGCGGAAGCTGGCTCCCGCGCGCGGGGTGCTCGCCACGCGGGTGGCCGATCTGCTCACGGGGACCGCGGAGTTGACCGTCGCCGGTGCGTTGAAGCGACGTACCGCCAAGGCCGGTGAGGCCGACGCCGAGCTGACCCGCATCGCCTCGCGGGGCGCCACCGCCACCGCGCTCGGCGACGGGCTCGGGGCCCTCGTGACCGGGCTCACCGTGGCCGCGGCCGCGCTCGTCGGTGTGCAGGCGGTCCACGACGGACGGCTCAGCGGTGTCGCCCTCGCCGCGGTCGTCCTCACCCCGCTCGCCGCCTTCGAGGCGGTGATGGGCCTGCCGCTCGCCGTGCAGTACCGCCAGCGGGTCCTGAAGAGCGCTGAGCGCGTCTACGAAGTCCTCGACGCGCCCGTGCCGGTACCCGAGCCCGCCGAGCCCGCAGAGGCGCCGCAGACGCCCTTCCCGCTGCGTGTCGAGGGGCTGCGCGCACGCTACGAGGGTCAGGACCGGGACGCGCTCGCGGGCGTCGGCCTCACGCTGGAGCGAGGGCGGCGGATCGCCGTCGTCGGGCCGTCCGGATCCGGCAAGACGACGCTGGCGCAGGTGCTGCTGGGGTTCCTCGGGGCGTACGAGGGGACGTACACGCTGGGTGGGACGAACGCGCTCGGTGGCAGTGAAGTGGCCGCGCTGGACGGCGACACCGTGCGCCGCATGGTCGGTCTGTGCGCCCAGGACGCCCACATCTTCGACAGCTCGGTGCGCGAGAACCTGCTGCTCGCCAAGAAGGACGCCACGGACGACGAACTGCGCGACGCCCTGGAGCGCGCACGGCTCGACGACTGGGCCTACGCGCTGCCCGACGGCCTCGACACGCTCGTCGGCGAGCACGGGGCGCGGCTCTCCGGAGGGCAGCGGCAGCGGCTCGCGCTGGCCCGCGCGCTCCTCGCCGACTTCCCCGTCCTCGTACTGGACGAGCCCGCCGAACACCTCGACCTGCCGACCGCCGACGCCCTGACCGCGGACCTCCTGGCCGCGACCGAGGGGCGCACGACGCTGCTGATCACGCACCGGCTGGCAGGCCTCGACGCCGTGGACGAGGTGATCGTCCTGGACGCGGGCCGGGTGGCACAGCGCGGCACGTACGCGGAGCTCGCGGCGGAGGAGGGGCCGCTGCGGCGGATGCTGGACGTGGAGCGGGCGGCGGATCTGCTGGTGGCCGGGTGAGGGCGGCCCGGGTCTGGTGGCTGGGGTGAGGACGGCCCGGGTGAGGACGGTCCGGGTCTGGTGGCTGGAGTGAGGACGGTCCGGGTGAGGACGGTCCGGGTGATGACGGCCCGCCGCGTACGGTCTCGACTCGGTCTCGACTTTCCCCTGTAAATAGGACTTACTAGGCTCAAAGCATGCCAGTACCCTCGGCCTCCGCCGACTCCCCGCTCCCCGACGGCTCACCGGACACGGTGGATGCCGCGGCGGCGCGGGCGACCCACAGCCTCCAAGGGCTGTCCCCCGAGCTGACGTCGCGGGTGCCGCAGCTGCTCGAAGCGATGCGGGCGGTCGGCACCGGGCTCGAACTGCACATCACCCTGGACCGCATCTGCGAGACCGCGGCCGAGCTCGCGAACGCGCACTACGCCGCGATCGGCGTCGTCGCCGAGGACGGCGAGGGCCTCTCCGACTTCGTCTACCACGGCATCGACGAGGCGACCGCGGAGCGCATCGGCCGTCTGCCGGACGGCCACCGGGGGCTCCTCGGCGCCCTCATCCACCAGCCGAGGACACTGCGCCTCGCGGACCTCTCCGCCGACCCGCGCTCCTGCGGCTTCCCGGCCCACCACCCGCCGATGCGGACGTTCCTCGGCGTCCCCATCCGCGTCCAGGGGGAGATCTTCGGGAACCTCTACCTGACCGAGAAGCGCGACGGCGCGGACTTCAACGACTACGACGTGCACATGGTCCGTGTCCTCGCCACGGAGGCGGGCATCGCGATCGGCAACGCGCGCCTCTACGAAGCCGCCAAACAGCGCGAACGGTGGATCGACGGCTCGGTGGCGGTCACCACCGCGCTGCTGTCCGGCAGCGACGCCGAGGAAGCGCTCGCGGTCGTCGCCGAGCAGGCCAGGCACCTCGCGGACTCCGCCGCCGGCATCGTGCTGCTGCCCGACGACGAGGGCGGCATGGAGGTCGTCGCGGTCTCCTCCGACGAGCCCAACGGGGCGCTCGGCGTGATCGTCCCTCCGGAGAGCCGCATCGTCGCGGACCTCCTCGAAGGGGAGTCGGTTTTCGTCGACGACGCGGCGTCGGACCCCCGCATCATGACCGACATCGCCCGCGCCTACGGCCCCGTCATGATGCTGCCGCTCCAGAGCGACGGCCGCGTCCTGGGGACGTTGGTGACGCCCCGCGCGCGTGGGGCACGTCCTTTCAGCGAGGCGGAGCGGACCCTCGCCACCCAGTTCGCCTCACAGGCCGCGCTCGCGCTGATGATGGCCGAGGCCCAGCGGGACCGGGAGCGGCTCGCGGTGTACGAGGACCGCGACCGGATCGCCAGGGACCTGCACGACCTCGTCATCCAGCGGCTGTTCGCGACGGGGATGATGCTGGAGAGCGCGCAGCGCAGGTCGGTCGTGCCGGAGGTGCAGGTCGGTGTCGGCAGGGCCGTCGACGAGCTCGACGTGACGATCCAGGAGATCCGCACGGCGATCTTCGCGCTGCAGCAGGGTCCCGCGGAGGCGCCGTCGGGGCTGCGCACCCGCGTCCTGCGCGAGATCAACATGGCCGCCGTGCCGCTGGGCTTCAAGCCCTCGCACCACTTCGTGGGGCCCGTCGACGCGGTGGTCGGCGAACTGACGGGCAAGAACCTCATCGCGGCGCTGCGGGAGGCGCTGTCCAACGCGTTCCGGCACGCGCAGGCCGCCCGTATCGACGTCGTGGTCGACTCGACCGTGGTCCTCGCCGACGGGCAGCACGGGGTGCGTCTGACGGTCGCCGACGACGGCGTGGGCATCGCGGAGGGCGGTCGGCGCAGCGGCCTGAAGAACCTCAAGCGGCGCGCCGAGTCGCTGGGCGGTGACAGCTGGTACGGGCCGGGCATCGGCGAGGACGGGGGCGGTACGACGGTGGTGTGGGAAGCGCCGTACTGATGTCGGGCGTCAACATCCGGCGCCCTGTGTCAGGCGCCGTCCGACGTTCCGCGTCAGGCGCCGTCCGACGTTCCGCGTCAGGCGCCGTCCGACGCCCGGCGGTCCGCCAGGATCTGTTCGATCACGACCGCCACACCGTCGTCGTTGTTGGCGACCGTGCGCCCGGAGGCCGCCGCGATGACGTCCGGGTGGGCGTTGCCCATCGCGTACGACGTACCCGCCCAGGCGAGCATCTCGATGTCGTTCGGCATGTCTCCGAAGGCGACGACTTCCGCGGGCGTGATGCCGCGCTCGGCGCAGCACAGCTCTAGAGTGCTCGCTTTCGAGACGCCCGGGCCGCTGATCTCCAGGAGGGCGCTGGGGCTCGACCGGGTGACCGTCGCCCGGTCGCCGATGGCCGCGCGGGCGAGGACCAGGAACTCGTCGGGCGCGAGTCCGGGGTGGAAGGCGAGCACCTTCAGGACGGGCTGCTCGGCGACCGCGGAGTCCGCGAGGGTCTCGGCGAGGAGTTTCTCGGCGGGCGCGACGCTCTCACCCGGCTCCATGTGGAGCGGCGGGTACGTCTCCTCGTGGTGCAGTCCCCCGGTCCGCTCGATCGCGAAGGACGTGCCCGGCGCGGCGGCGCGCAGCCTGCGGACGACGTCGAGCGCGCACTCCCGCGAAAGCTCGCGGATCTTGACGAAGCTGTGGGTGCCGGGGCCGCCGTGCAGGTCGACGACCGCGGCGCCGTTGCCGCAGATGGCGAGGCCGTGGCCGTGGACGTGGGCGCTGACGACGTCCATCCAGCGGGCCGGGCGGCCGGTCACGAAGAAGACCTCGATCCCCGCCGCCTCGGCGGCGGCGAGGGCGGCGACCGTGCGGTCGGAGACCGACTTGTCGTCGCGCAGCAACGTGCCGTCCAGGTCCGTCGCGATCAGCCGGCACCGCGGCCGCGGGGCGGCCTGGCTGCTGGCTGCGGGGGCGCTGGGGGCCGGGGTCCGGGGCCCTGGGGTAGCTGAGGTCACGCCGTCGATTGTCCCGCACATGCCTGCACGGGCGTGCGCTGGGGCGCACATTTGAGTGGGCGGGCGCGGCCCGGGCCCCCGTAAGCTCTGAGACATGAGTCTGCGCCTGAGCACCGTGATTCTCCCCGTACACCGCTGGAACGAGGGTGGCCGCGATCAGTGGCGGCGGGCCGAGGAGCTCGGCTTCCACACGGCGTACACGTACGACCACCTGGCCTGGCGCACCTTCCGCGACGGCCCGTGGTTCGGCGCGGTGCCCACGCTGACGGCCGCCGCGACGGCCACCGAGCGGCTGCGCCTGGGCACACTCGTCACCTCGCCCAACTTCCGGCACCCCGTGACGCTCGCCAAGGAACTCATCTCGCTCGACGACATCTCCGGCGGCCGGATCACGCTCGGCATCGGCGCGGGCGGCAACGGCTTCGACGCGACGACGCTGCTGAAGGGCGACGAGGAGCCGTGGACCCCGCGCGAGCGCGCCGACCGCTTCGGCGAGTTCGTACCGCTGCTCGACCGGCTCCTGACCGAGGACGCGGTGACGTACGAGGGGACCTTCTACTCGGCGCGTGAGGCGCGCAACATCCCGGGCTGCGCGCAGCGGCCGCGGCTGCCGTTCGCGGTCGCGGCCACCGGGCCGCGCGGTCTGCGGCTCGCGGCCCGGCACGGGCAGGCGTGGGTGACCACGGGGGACCCGAAGCTCTACGAGTCGGGTACGCCCGAGGAGTCCCGCGAGGCGCTCCGCGGCCAGGTCGACAAGCTCGGCAAGGCGTGCGCCGAGGCCGGCCGCGACGTGGCCGAGCTCGACAAGATCCTTCTGACGGGCTTCACCCCGGACCGCAACCGCCCGCTGGAGTCGCTGGACGCCTTCGTGGACTTCGCGGGCCGCCACCAGGAGCTCGGCTTCACCGAGCTCGCCGTCCACTGGCCGATCCCCGGGTCCGACTTCGCCGCGGACCAGTCGGTGTTCGAGCGGATCGCCACCGAGGCGGTCGCCCAGCTCGGCTGAAGTCGGTGGTCCGGCCGAGGCCGGAGGGGGGCTCAGCGCGATCCCGGGAACCGCACGAAGCGCGGCGGCACCGCGGCCGTGAGCCAGACGCCGTTGGCGCTGACCTGGAAGACGTGTCCGGCACGGTGCATCGCGCCCGAGTCGACGGACAGGACGACGGGCCGGCCCCGGCGGGCGCCGACGCGCGTCGCGGTCCCGCGGTCGGGCGAGAGGTGCACGGCGTGCCGGTTCATGGGGCGCAGGCCTTCGGCGCGGATCGCGGCCAGGTGCGTGGCGACGGTGCCGTGGTAGAGGTACGCGGGCGGGGTCGCCGGGGGCAGGTCCAGGTCGATCTCGACGGAGTGGCCCTGGCTCGCGCGGATCCGGTCGCCGTCGATGGCGAAGCGCTGCTTGTCGTTGACGGCCACCACGTGGTCGAGCTCGGCCCGGGTGATGGGGAAGCGGTGGGCGGCGGCCGCGGCGAGGAGCGCGTCGATCTCCACCCAGCCGTTCGCGTCGAGGGTGAGTCCGATCCGGTCCGGGCTGTGGCGCAGGTGCTTCGACAGGTACTTGGACACCTTCACGGTGCGCTGCTCGCCCGCTGTGGTGCGCTGTCTGTCCGCCACGGTGTGCTGCTCGCCCGCCACGACGGTTCCTTCTTCTGCGGGACGTCTTTCTTTCATGCCTCCAGCGTCTCGGTCAGCCGTTCTCCGCGCACTCGATTTTCGTCCACCGGTTTTTCATCGAGAGATTCCGGGCCAAAGGTTTGATCCACAACCAAGTCGAGTTATCCACAGGCCAGTTGGCGATTCTGTGGACAACTCCCGGGCAATAAACGCCTTTTGGGCAAGTTAGCTACTAGCGCGCGGACTTGCGGCTAGTGCGTCCAATGTCCGCGTCTGCACTTCGCGTTCGGCGGCCGCTGCGACGAACGCCGCTACGCCCTCGTCGCCAACCAACGCCTGTACACGCCGCATTGTCGAGCCGGGCAGTGCCACGTACTGCGGCTCCTCCGCCGCTGGCGGCGCCGCGCCCGCCTCCAAGTGCTGTCGCAGGTGCTTCGTGGCGAACATCCGCATGGCGCGGGCCAGTTCTGCGTCGACCGACTGCTGGGCGAGCGGTCGCAGCTTGCGTACGAGGGACGCCGCCTCGGCCGCGTCCGCCTCCGTCGGTGGATGGTGGTCCAGATAGCGCGCGAAGACGTGCTCGGTCGTGAACTCCAGGAAACGGGACGCTATGTGCTCGACCTGGCCTCTCAACTCGCGCAAATGCCCCGAAATCGCAAGCAGCGGGACCCCGGCCGCGTACAACTCCACCGCCACAGCCAGCTCTTGAGGGCTCGGGACCAGGTACTCGTCATCGCGCCCCGGCACCGGCTCCAACACGCCGAGAGCGACCGCGTCGGCCACCGCGGCCTCGTCCGGCGTCCCGCCGAACGCAGCGTCCAGCTCGGCCCGGGTGATCCGGTCGGCCTTCTCGTCCGTCCACGGCCCGTCGACCTCGGCGACCAGGCCAAGCACCCCGCCGAGACCCCGTCCCGCGTCCCAGGCCTCCAGGAGCTCCTTGATGGAGGCCAGGGTGTAACCGCGGTCCAGCAGGTCCGCGATCTGGCGCAGCCGTGCCAGGTGTGCGTCCCCGTACACGTTGGCCCGGCCGCGGCGCTCCGGGCGGGGGAGCAGACCGCGGTCCTGATAGGCGCGGATGGTCCGGACCGTCGCACCGCTGTGGTGCGCCAGATCCTCGATGCGGTACTCCACGCTGCCCGTCCTCCGTGCTGACTCGTGCCGAAGCCGTGTGCCAAAGCTGTGTGCCAAAGCCTTGTGCCGAAGCCGTGTGCCGAAGCGTGATCCCACGCACCGGCCCTAGGCGGTGGCCGCCCGGCCGATCGCGCCCGCCGCCACCCGCGCCGCGGGCGACTGCGCCAGATACTCGACGGCCTTGCGCAACGAGCCTTCCTGCGAGGGATGGTACGACCGTCGCAGGTAGCGCGGTATCGCCGTGCCGAGCTCACGCCAGGTGGGCAGCAGGCCCTTCCCGACAGCTCTGTTGTGCTCGGCCAGTGAGTACCGCAAGCGGCCCGCGAGTTGGGGGTCATGGCGGATCAGATAGCCGGTGCCCCACACCCACAGGTACAGCATCACCGGCGCCGTGACCGCCATGCCCGCGATGCGGCGGGCATACCGGGGCAGGCCCCGGCCGCCGCAGTGCTGGAACATGTCGAAGGCGACCGCGCGGTGCTCGACCTCCTCCGCGCCGTGCCAGCGCAGCAGGTCCAGCATCACCTCGTCGGACCCCGCCCGTTCGAGGCCCTCGGCGTGCAGGACCCAGTTGCCGAGGACCGCCGTGAACTGCTCGATCGCGGCGATGATCGACAGCCGGAAGCGCAGCCACTCCCGCGTCGGCACCGGTGCCCCCAGCGGCGGCCGCTCCCCGAGGAGCTTCTCGAAGACGAAGTCGACGTACTTCGTGAAGGCGGCGGTGTCGAGGTGCTGGGCCGCCAGATGGTCCAGCACGTGCGCGTGCTGCACGCTGTGCGTGGCCTCCTGGCCCATGAACCCCTTCACGTCACCGCGCAGCACCGGATCGGTGATCAGCGGCAGGCCTTCCTTCAGGACCTTCACGAACCACCGCTCTCCCGCGGGGAGCAGCAGGTGCAGGACGTTGATGACGTGTGTGGCCGTCGGCTCGTCCGGTATCCAGTGCAGCGGAGTCTCGTCCCAGTCGAACGAGACCCGGCGCGGAACGATCGTGTAGTGCTCCGCGGCACGTGTGCCGGGCTCCTTGTCCGGGATCACAACGGCGGCTCCAATCGGGCGATCGCGCGCAGTGCCTTCGGGCTGAAGCGCGACATGAAGCGGGCGCCGCGCGCCTCGGGGGTGACCGGGACCACCGCCTGGTTCTTGACGACGGCGTGCAGGACCGCGTCCGCCACCTTCTCCGGCGGGTAGTTCCGCAGGCCGTACAGCCTCGCGGACCTCTTCTGGCGGCGCTTCTCCTCTTCCGCCCCGACGCCCACGAAACGGGACGTCGACGTGATGTTCGTGTTCACGAAGCCCGGGCAGATCGCGGAGACGCCGATGTCCTGACCCGCGAGCTCCGCGCGCAGGCACTCGCTGAGCATCAGGACCGCCGCCTTCGAGGTGCTGTAGGCGGGCAGGGTCTTGGACGGCTGGTACGCGGCGGCCGACGCGGTGTTCACGATGTGGCCGCCCTGCCCGCGCTCGGCCATCTGCTTGCCGAAGAGCCGGCAGCCGTGGATGACGCCCCACAGGTTGACGTCGAGGACCTTCTTCCAGTCGTCGCCCGTGGTGTCGAGGAAGGAGCCCGCGAGGCCGATGCCCGCGTTGTTCACCAGGACGTCCACCACGCCGTACTCCGCGGCGACGCGGGCGGCGAGCTTCTCCATGGCCTGCTCGTCGGAGACGTCGACCGCCTCGCCCCAGGCGTCCGGGGCGCCTATCAGGCGGGACATCTCCGCCGTGCGGGCCGCGCTCTCCGCGTCCCGGTCGACGGCCACCACGCGCGCGCCCGCTTCGGCGAACGCGAAGGCGGTGGCCCGCCCGATGCCGCTGCCCGCCCCGGTGACCAGGACGAGCTGGCCGCCGAACCGGTCGGCGTGCTTCCCGGTGGCCGCGCCGGCCCGGGTGGACAGACCGGCCGGGCCCCCTTCGTTCGCCGTCACGAACTCTCCGATCCACGCCGCCAGTCGGTCGGGCCTGGTGCGCGGCACCCAGTGCTTGGCGGGCAGGGTGCGCCGGACCAGCTGAGGGGCCCACTGCTCCAGCTCGTCGTAGAGCCGCTCGGACAGAAAGATGTCTCCGGAGGGCGTGATGAGCTGGACGGGCGCGTGCGCGTACGCATCGGTGCGCGGCCTGCGCAGCCGCGCGCGGACGTTGTCCCGGTAGAGCCAGGCGCCGTGCGCGGCGTCCTGGGGCAGGGATGCCGTCGGGTAGTCGCCCGCCGGGACCTTCTCCATGCGCTGCAGGATCTTCGGCCACTGCTTGCCGAGCGGGCCGCGCCAGGCGAGCTCGGGGAGGACCGGGGTGTGCAGCATGTACACGTACCAGGACTTGGCGCCCTGGCCGAGGAGTTGGCCGACCTTGCGGGGGGTCGGCCGTGCCACGCGCTTCTTGATCCAGTGGCCGAAGTGGTCGAGCGACGGGCCCGACATCGACGTGAAGGACGCGATGCGGCCCTCCGTCCGCTTGACCGTGGCGAACTCCCAGGACTGCACCGAGCCCCAGTCGTGCCCGACCACGTGCACCGGCTCGTCCGGGCTGACCGCGTCGATGACCGCCACGAAGTCGTCGGTCAGCTTCTCCAGCGTGAAGCCGCCGCGCAGCGGCCGTGGCGCGGTCGACCTGCCGTGCCCCCGGACGTCGTACAGCACGACGTGGAAGTCGTCGGCCAGTCGCTCCGCGACCTCGGACCACACCTCCTTGGAGTCCGGATAGCCGTGCACAAGCAGGACCGTGGGCCGCTCCGGGTCGCCGAGTTCGGCGACGCACAGCTCCACGCCACCCGTCCGCACCCAGCGCTCACGCGCGTCCCGCAAGCCACGGCCCGTGCCCTTGCCGGTGCCCTTGGCGATGTCTCCGGTCGTCATGCGGCGGCCCTCTCCTCAGCCCAGCGCCGCACATGCGGCAGGTCGTCGTCCAGCCAGAACGCGCTCTGTTCGGGATCCTTGGAGTCGGTGACGACCAGGATCTCCTCGAACTTCGCGCCCGTACCCCGGAAGCCGAGGTGCGGTTCGACCGCCCAGAGCCCCTGCCGGGGCGGGTGGTCGGAGAATTTGTACGGGGACCACAGCGGCGACCAGCCGTCCCGGTGACCGCGGAGGGCGTCGCTCGCCAGGCCCTTCAGCGACTGCGTGCCGAACCCGAACAGGTGCGGGGTCAGCCGGCGCTCCTTGACCCGGTCGACCTTGTGCGCGATGACGCCGAACGGATACGCCCGGTGCCGGTTCGCGTACCCCTGGCGGACCATGAGACGGTCCACGTCCTCGTAGATCTCACGGAGCGGTCGCCGCTCGCGGACCTCCCGCAGGATCAGCTCGCGGTGCGCCTCCAGGTCGGCGAGGAGCTTGTCGTGCACGGGGTTGAGGCCGAGACAGCCGGAGTAGCCGATGTCCGCCGTGCACCCCTTGTACACGGGAGCCATGTCGAGGATGAACGGCATCCCCGGCTCCAGCCTGCGGTTGGTCGGGAAGAACTGCAGCGGGACACGGAAGTTCACGAACGCCGTACGGTCGCCGAACCAGGCGAAGGGCAAGTGGAACCAGTCCCGCACGCCCCGCTCGCGCAGCCACTCACGCTGCATCCGCGCCGCCTCGCGCTCCGTCACACCCGGCTTGAGCTGGGCCGCGACCGCCTCCGCGCATGCGTACGCCAGAGTCTGAACCTCTCTGAACCCCCGCAGTTCCGCGGAGAGTTCGCCTGCCACTGCTGAGGTCATGCCACCGTCCGTCCCGAGTCCGGTCTTCCCGTGTCCGGTCCATCGCCGTACGCGGTCGTAACTTGACACTGATGAATGTGACAATGCCCGGCGGCTACGTCAATAGTTCTGCCCAACCCTGCGGGCAAGGTCCGGAAGAACCCCCAGGGGTCGACTTCAGGACGACCCTTACGGGCCCGTAATACTCCAGAGTGAGAGCAGGGCAGGACCATGGTCTGACGACCCGGTGTGGTGTGCGCCACTACGGTCGAACCGTGACTGTGATCGCGACCGAAAGCCTGAGCAAGCGGTTCCCGAGGGTGACCGCGCTTGACCGGCTCTCCATGGATATCGGGCCCGGTGTGACCGGACTCGTCGGAGCCAACGGAGCCGGCAAGTCCACCTTGATCAAGATCCTGCTGGGTCTGTCCCCCGCCACGGAGGGCCGCGCCGCCGTGCTCGGACTCGACGTCGCCACCCGCGGCGGCGAGATCCGCGAGCGCGTCGGGTACATGCCGGAGCACGACTGCCTGCCTCCCGACGTCTCGGCCACCGAGTTCGTCGTCCACATGGCGCGCATGTCGGGACTCCCGCCCACCGCGGCCCGCGAGCGCACCGCGGACACCCTGCGCCACGTCGGGCTCTACGAAGAGCGGTACCGCCCCATGGGCGGCTACTCCACCGGCATGAAGCAGCGCGTGAAGCTCGCCCAGGCGCTCGTCCACGACCCCCAGCTGGTCTTCCTCGACGAGCCGACCAACGGCCTCGACCCGGTCGGACGCGACGAGATGCTCGGCCTGATCCGCCGCGTCCACACCGACTTCGGTATCTCTGTGCTCGTCACCTCGCACCTCCTCGGCGAGCTGGAACGCACCTGCGACCACGTCGTCGTCATCGACGGCGGCAAGCTCCTGCGGTCCAGCTCCACCACCGACTTCACCCAGACCACGACGACCCTCGCCGTCGAGGTCACGGACAACGACGAACACCCCGACGGCACCCGGGCGCTGCGCGACGCGCTCCAGGCACGCGGCATCGACACGGAGACCGGCGGCGAGCTCCCCGGCGCCGGGCACACGATCCTGCTCACCGCGGAGGGCGAGGAGACGTACGACGTCGTGCGCGACCTCGTCGCCGACCTCGGCCTCGGCCTGGTCCGCATGGAACAGCGCAGGCACCACATCGCGGAGGTCTTCAAGGACGAGCCGCGACAGGAGCCCGTGACCGAGCCGGCGACCGAGCCCGTGACCGAACGCGCGGCCGCCTGGGCGGCCACCGCCGCCGCACAGCAGAAGGAGGGAGGGGCGCGATGAGCACCGAGTCCACCCAGATCCACAACATCGGCTACCGGAACTACGACGGCCCCCGCCTCGGCCGTGCCTACGCCCGCCGTTCGCTCTTCTCGCAGAGCCTGCGCGGCGCGTACGGACTCGGGCGCTCCGCCAAGTCCAAGGTCCTGCCGATGATCCTCTTCGCGGTGATGTGCCTGCCCGCGGCGATCATGGTGGCCGTCGCCGTGGCCACCAAGGCCGACGACCTCCCCGTGGACTACACGCGCTACGCCATCGTGATGCAGGCCGTCATCAGCCTCTTCCTGGCCGCCCAGGCCCCCCAGACCGTGTCGCGCGACCTGCGCTTCAAGACCGTCCCGCTCTACTTCTCACGACCCATCGAGCGCGGCGACTACGTCCTCGCGAAGTTCGCCGCGATGACCTCCGCGCTCTTCGTCCTCACGGCCGCCCCGCTCCTCGTGCTCTACGTAGGGGCACTGCTCGCCAAGCTCGACTTCGCCGACCAGAGCAAGGGATTCGCCCAAGGACTGATCTCCGTGGCGCTGCTCTCCCTGCTCTTCTCCGGCATCGCCCTGGTCATCTCGGCGATCACACCCCGCCGCGGCTTCGGCATCGCCGCCGTCATCGCCGTCCTGACCATCACCTACGGAGCGGTGTCCACGGTCCAGGCCATCGCGTTCGAACAGGGCAGCAGCGCCGACGCCATCAGCTGGCTCGGACTCTTCTCGCCGATCACGCTCATCGACGGCGTGCAGACCGCGTTCCTCGGCGCGACCTCCGCCTTCCCCGGAGGGGAAGGCCCCTCTTCCGGCGTGGGCGTGGTCTACGTAGTCGTCGTCCTCGGCCTCATCGCGGGCTGCTACGGCGCGATGATGCGCCGCTACCGAAAGGTCGGGCTGTGAGCACGATCAATATTGACCACACCTCCCGCTGGTTCGGAAACGTGGTGGCCGTCAACGACATCACCATGAACATCGGCCCGGGCGTCACGGGCCTCCTCGGCCCCAACGGCGCGGGCAAGTCAACCCTCATCAACATGATGGGCGGCTTCCTCGCCCCCTCCACCGGCAGCGTCATCCTCGACGACAAGCCGATCTGGCGGAACGAACAGATCTACAACGACATCGGCATCGTCCCCGAGCGCGAGGCCATGTACGACTTCCTCACGGGACGGGAATTCGTCGTCGCCAACGCCGAGCTGCACGGACTCGACGAGCGGGCCGCCAGGAAGGCGCTCGCCACGGTCGAGATGGAGTACGCGCAGGACCGGAAGATCTCCACGTACTCCAAGGGCATGCGCCAGCGCGTGAAAATGGCGTCCGCCCTGGTCCACGACCCGGCCGTGCTGCTGCTCGACGAACCCTTCAACGGCATGGACCCGCGTCAGCGCATGCAGCTGATGGAACTCCTGCGGACCATGGGGGACCAGGGCCGCACGGTCCTCTTCTCCTCGCACATCCTCGAAGAGGTCGAGCAACTCGCCTCGCACATCGAGGTGATCGTCGCCGGACGGCACGCGGCCAGCGGCGACTTCCGCCGGATCCGCCGCCTCATGACCGACCGGCCCCACCGCTACCTCATCCGCTCCAGCGACGACCGCGCCCTGGCCGCCGCGCTGATCGCCGACCCCTCGACGGCCGGCATCGAAGTCGACCTCAAGGAGGGCGCCCTGCGCATCCAGGCGGTCGACTTCGGGCGGTTCACCGCGCTGCTGCCCCGGGTCGCCCGGGAGCACGGCATCCGGCTCCTCACGGTCTCGCCCTCGGACGAGTCCCTCGAGTCGGTCTTCTCCTACCTCGTCGCGGCCTGAAGGGAGCCATCATGTACGACCCCACTGTCGCCCGGCTCACCTACCGGGCCCTGCTCGGCCGCCGCCGGGCACTCATCCTCTTCGCCCTGCCCGTCCTGCTGATCGCCATCTCCGCGGCGGTACGCGGCTTCAGCGGCGCCGACGACCAAGTGGCCGTCGACGTCCTCGGCGGATTCGCGCTCGCCACGATGGTGCCGATCATCGGCGTCATCGCGGGCACGGGCGCCATCGGCCCGGAGATCGACGACGGCTCGGTCGTCTACCTGCTCTCCAAGCCGGTCAAGCGGCCCGCGATCATCTTCACCAAGCTGATCGTCGCCATCGCCGTGACCATGGCGTTCTCCGCGATCCCCACGTTCATCGCCGGGATGATCCTCAACGGCAACGGCCAGCAGATCGCCATCGCCTACACGATCGCGGCACTCGTCGCCTCCATCACGTACGCCGCGATCTTCCTGCTCCTCGGCACGATCACCCGGCACGCCGTGGTCTTCGGCCTCGTCTACGCCTTGGTGTGGGAGGCCCTCTTCGGATCGCTGGTCTCCGGAGCGCGCACCCTCAGCGTCCAGCAGTGGTCCCTCGCCGTGGCGCAGAAGGTCGGCAAGGGCGACCTGATCACTTCGGACGTCGGCCTGCCCGCCGCGACGGTCCTGCTGCTCGCGGTCACGGTGGCCGCCACGTGGTACGCGGGCCAGAAGCTCCGCTCGCTGAAGCTGGCGGGCGAGGAGTAACCGGCTTTTATTCGGTGGCGGTGAAGTCGGGCCGCGGGCACAGTAGTTGGTGCCACCGCGTCGGGAACATCCGGCGCTCACCTTCTGGGAGAGGAGTCGGCGCGACCGTTACCACGGTCCGTCGACTTCCCGTCAGGGCAGCCGTGAGAGGCTCCGGAGCAGTTACTCGCTCCCGTCGAGTCCGCGCACGGGGGAGCTGCCCGGGGCGGCCGCTTCGAGCGCGCAGAATCCGCATCGCTGCGCAGGCCGCCCCCCCCAGAGGGGGCATGAACCTCAGCCGGAGAGGGCCTCAGCCCAGCAACCGCTCCAGCACCACCGCGATGCCGTCCGCCTCGTTCGACGTCGTCACCTCGTCGGCGACCGCCTTGAGCTCGTCGTGGGCGTTGGCCATGGCCACGCCGTGCGCCGCCCAGGCGAACATCGGGATGTCGTTCGGCATGTCGCCGAACGCGATCGTGTCCACGGCCTTCGCGCCCAGGCGCCGCGCCGCGAGCGAGAGCCCCGTCGCCTTGGAGAGGCCGAGCGGCAGGAGTTCGACTATGCCCTCGCCCGCCATGGTCACGCCGACCAGGTCGCCCGCGACCTGGCGCGCCACGTCGGTGAGCGCGTCGTCGCCCAGACCGGGGTGCTGGATGTACAGCTTGTTCAGCGGTGCCGCCCACAGGTCGGCGATGTCCGTGAACGGGGTCGCGGGGAGCGGCCCGCCCTGGACCTCGTACCCGGGGCCGACCATGACCTCGCCGTCGATGCCGTCCCGGCTCGCCGCGAGCGCCAGCGGGCCGATCTCCGCCTCGATCTTGGCGAGCGCAAGACCGGCCAGCTGGCGGTCGAGCGTCACCGAGGTCAGCAGGCGGTGCTCCCCCGCGTGGTAGACCTGCGCGCCCTGGCCGCAGACCGCGATGCCGTCGTAGCCGAGGTCGTCGAGGATGTGGCGGGTCCAGGGCACCGCACGGCCGGTGACGACGATGTGCGCCGCGCCCGCCGCGGTGGCCGCGGTGAGCGCGTGGCGCGTACGTTCCGACACCGTGTCGTCGGGGCGCAGCAGCGTCCCGTCGAGGTCGGTCGCGACCAGCTTGTACGGGAAGGAGGGCGTGACCGGAGCTGGGTGGCTCACTTGGCGATCGGCTCCAGAATCTCTCGACCCCCGAGGTACGGCCGCAGGACCTCGGGCACCACGACGGTGCCGTCGGCCTGCTGGTGGTTCTCCAGGATGGCCACGATCGTCCGCGGGACGGCGCACAGCGTGCCGTTCAGCGTCGCGAGGGGCTGCACCTTCTTGCCCTCGCGCATGCGCACGGAGAGGCGGCGGGCCTGGAAGCTGTCGCAGTTCGAGGCCGAGGTCAGCTCGCGGTACTTGCCCTGGGTGGGGATCCACGCCTCGCAGTCGTACTTGCGCGAGGCGGAGGAGCCCAGGTCACCCGTGGCCACGTCGATCACCTGGAAGGGCAGGCCGAGGCCGGTCAGCCACTGCTCCTCCCACTCCAGGAGGCGCTTGTGCTCGTTCTCCGCGTCCGCCGGGTCGACGTACGAGAACATCTCGACCTTGTCGAACTGGTGGACGCGGAAGATGCCGCGGGTGTCCTTGCCGTACGTACCTGCCTCGCGGCGGTAGCAGGGCGAGAAGCCCGCGTACCGCAGGGGCAGCTTGTCGGCCTCGATGATCTCGTCCATGTGGTACGCCGCGAGGGGGACCTCGGAGGTGCCGACCAGGTAGTAGTCGTCCTTCTCCAGGTGGTACACGTTCTCCGCGGCCTGGCCGAGGAAGCCCGTGCCCTCCATCGCGCGGGGGCGGACCAGCGACGGCGTCAGCATCGGGATGAACCCGGCCTCCGTCGCCTGGGCGATCGCCGCGTTGACGAGGGCCAGCTCCAGGAGGGCGCCGACACCCGTCAGGTAGTAGAAGCGCGAGCCGGAGACCTTCGCGCCGCGCTCGACGTCGATGGCGCCGAGCGCCTCGCCGAGCTCCAGGTGGTCCTTGGGCTCGAAGCCCTCGGCGGCGAAGTCGCGCGGGATGCCGATGGTGTCGAGGACGACGAAGTCCTCCTCGCCGCCGACCGGGACGTCCGGGTGGACGAGGTTGCCGAGCTGCTGCAGGAGGCGCTTGGTCTCGTCGTCGGCCTCGTCCTGGGCGGCGTCCGCGGCCTTGACGGCGGCGGAGAGCTCGCCGGCCTTCTTCAGGAGCTCCTGCTTCTCCTCGGGCGCGGCCTTGGGGATCAGCTTGCCCAGGGCCTTCTGCTCGGAGCGGAGCTCGTCGAAGCGGAGGCCGGAGGACCTGCGCCGCTCGTCGGCGGAGAGCAGGGCGTCGACGAGCGCGACGTCCTCTCCACGGGCGCGCTGGGAGGCGCGAACACGGTCGGGGTCCTCACGGAGCAGGCGAAGGTCAATCACCCCTCAAGGCTACCGTCGAGCGGTTCCGGCCCACGACTCCATATTCCCGCGTGTACGGTATGCCCGATTTGCCGGAATATGAATTCCCGGTCAATAAAAAGGGCGCCATTCCCCGAAACGGGGCAGAGCGTGCACGCCGCTTTGACCGGAACCCCTTGCGGCGGGCGGGACTTGGGCCGCTTGTCCACCGCTGTTGTCCACAGGAATCAGGGGGTCCGGACGGTTATCCACAGGGTGTGCGAAAGATCTGTGGATGCCGGAACATCCCATTCCGCCAGCCGTTCAGGCGCCCGGGGATTCCCTTCCCAAACCGCCCGCACACTCACTTTCGAGTGGAAATACCTCACTCCAAAGAGTTGATCAATGGAAAAGAGTGGACGAGGGGTGACGTGCGGAGCTGTGGATGCACTTGGGTGCTCCAGGGCGATTTGTCGACCATGTCATGCTTCGTTGTCGACTTGTCCCCAGGTCGAGACGTACGCCTGTGGATAACTTCTGTGGATAACGTAAATCTGCAGGTAGGACCGCAGGGACCGGCTAGAAACGGCCGTCCTGGCAGCGCGTCAGCCAGTCCGACGCCGCCATGAACTCGGTGTCCGTCGTACCGGGCCGCAGCGGCCGGACGTCCTCCGTCGCCACCCCGGCCCTCGGGTACGAGCCGAGGAAGCGCACCTGCGGGCAGATCCGCTTGAGCCCCATCAGGGCCTCACCGACCCGGCGGTCCGTGATGTGCCCCTCGGTGTCCACCGAGAAGCAGTAGTTGCCGATGCCCTGACCTGTCGGCCGCGACTCGATCCGCATCAGGTTGACGCCGCGCACGGCGAACTCCTGGAGCAGTTCGAGCAGGGCGCCGGGGTGGTCGTCGCCCAGCCAGATGACGACGGAGGTCTTGTCGGCGCCGGTCGGCGCGGCGGGGCGGGCCGGACGGCCGACCAGGACGAAGCGGGTCTCGGCGTTGGCCGCGTCGTGGATCTCGCTGACCAGCGCCTCCAGGCCGTACGTGGCCGCCGCGAACTCACCCGCGAAGGCCGCGTCGAACCGGCCCTCCTGGACCAGCCGGGCACCGTCCGCGTTCGAGGCGGCCGACTCCCACGCGGCGTCCGGCAGATGAGTGGTCAGCCAGTTGCGGACCTGCGGCTGCGCCACGGGGTGACCCGTCACCGTCTTGATGTCCTTGAGTTTCGTGCCGGGCCGCACGAGCAGCGCGAAGGCGATCGGCAGGACGACCTCGCGGTAGATCATCAACGGCTCACCCTTGGCGAGCTCGTCGACGGTGGTCGTGACGCCGCCCTCGACCGAGTTCTCGATCGGCACCAGCGCGGCCGCCGCCTCACCGCTGCGGACCGCGTCCAGGGCGGCCGGGACGGAGACCATCGGGACGAGCTCCCGGGTGGCCGCCTCGGGCAGCGTACGGAGAGCCGCCTCGGTGAAGGTGCCCACGGGGCCCAGGTACGTATAGCGCGTCGCCGACATACCGTCACCCTAATGGGCCGGACGTGGCGCGGCTCACGCGTCTCACCCAGCGGCCCGGGTCACCCCTCCAGCAGCCCCTGCCCCACGTACTCACCCTTCCCCGCCCCGCCCGGCACCGCGAAGAGCCCGCTCGCCTCGTGCCGGATGAACTCCGACAGGGCGTCCCCCCGGTCGAGCTTGCGCTGCACCGGGACGAAGCCGCGCATCGGGTCCGCCTGCCAGCAGACGAAGAGCAGCCCCGCGTCGGGCTCGCCCTTGTCGTCGAAGCCGTCGTGGTACGAGAACGGGCGGCGCAGCATCGCGGCGCCGCCGTTCTGGTCGGGGCGGGTGATGCGGGCGTGCGCGTTGGCCGCGATGACGACCTTGCCGTCCGGGCCGGTCCTGTCGAGCTTCGGCTCGGTCGTCTCCGTGCCGCCGGTCAGCGGCGAGCCGTCCGACTTGTGCCGGCCGATCACTGCCTCCTGCGCCTTCGTGCCGAGCTTCTCCCAGTCGTCGAGGAGCATCCGGATGCGGCGTACGACGACGTAGGAACCGCCCGCCATCCACGACGGGTCGCCGTTCGGGGGCACGAAGATCCGCTGGTCGAAGTCCTTCTCCGAAGGCTTCGGGTTGTTCGTGCCGTCGACCTGGCCCATGAGGTTGCGGGTCGTCATCGGCCGCGAGGTGGCGCCCGGCGAACGGTTGAAGCCGTTCATCTGCCAGCGCACCCGCGCGGTCCCTGCTGCCTCCTGCTGGATCGCGCGCAGGGCGTGGAAGGCGACGAGCGGGTCGTTCGCGCCGATCTGCACCCACAGGTCGCCGTTGCTGCGCGCCTTGTCGAGGTGGTCGGAGGAGAAGTCGGGCAGCGGGTCCAGAGCGGCCGGACGCTTCTTCTCCAGACCCGTACGGGAGAAGAAGGAGGCGCCGAACCCGAACGTGACGGAGAGCGAGGACGGGCCCGCGTCTCGGGCGACCGCCGTGTCCCCGCCGTCGGCGGGCTCGCCCGCCATCAGCCGCTCGGCCGTGGCCGACCAGCGGCGCAGCAGGGCCGCCGCCTCCTTGCGGCCCGCGCCCGCCGTCAGGTCGAAGGCGATCAGATGGCCGCGGGACTGCAGAGGCGTGGTGATGCCCGGCTGATGTTTCCCGTGAAACATCACCTGATCGGAGCCCAGGGAAGCGAGCTCCGCCGCCGAACCGGCGGCGGCAGCGGCGTCTGCGGTGTCCGAGGGCGCCGCCGCGTACCCGACGACGCCGCCCGCCGCGCCGAGCGCGAGGCCCGTCGCGCCGGCGGTGCCGATCAGCCGCCGCCTGGAAATCCCGTTGTCCGCCATGGTGGTTGTTCCGTTCAGCCGATCTGCGCGTTCTTCTTCACGGTGATCTGGTCGATGTCGGAGGTCCGCACCGTCACCGCGATCTTCCATGTGCCTGCCATCGGGACCTGCACGCCGTTCGCACTCCAGTGTCCGGTGGCGATGTGGTCCGGGGCGATGGGCAGCGGGCCGACGTCCTTGGCCTCGTTGGTGAGGGAGACCTTCACCTCGGGGACGTCGAAGGCGCTGCCGTTGGGCCGCTTCACGTACAGGTGCAGGGTGTTGCTGCCGCTGCGGCCGGGGTCGAGGTCCAGCTGCACGGTGCCCTTGCCGTCCGTGCCGCCCGTGTCGAAGGGGACCTCGAGCTGGAGCGGGCCCGAGCGCTGCGCGGCCGCCGCGGACGTGGCCTTGGCGGCCTCCTCCTCGGTGCGGCCCGGCTCGGTCGTGGTGAGGAACGTCGTCACGCCCAGCAGGACGACGGCGATGCCCGCCTCGGCGAGCACCGAGCGGCGCAGGCCGGAGCGGTGCGGGTCGGCGTCGCGGATGCGCTTCTCGCGGGCGGTGTCCATGGCGGCCTGCTGGCGCGCCAGCTGCGCGGAGCGCTCGGGGTCGTCGTCGCCGTCCTGCCCGGAGGCCGGCACCGTGACCGGCTTCTTCTGGGGCTTACTGGACGCCTGTTTGGACGTCTGCCTGGACGCCTGCTTTGCCGTCTGCTTCGCGCGCTGTTCGACGACCATGGCGGCCGCCGCCTCCGGAGCGAGGCCGTTCGCCTCGGTGGCGATATGCCCGGTCCACCGCCGCGAGATGGAGGCGACGCCCACCAGGACGGCGACCAGCCCGATCTTGACGAGGAGCAGCTGTCCGTACGAGGTGCCGGTCAGCGCCGACCACGAGCCGACCTGCCGCCACGCCTGGTAGGTGCCGGTGGCGGCGAGTACGACGACGCTGGTGAACGCCACGGTCGAGAACCGCTGTACGGCGGAGGCGTCCACCGCGGTCGTGCGGAACAGCGCGACGAGCAGCGCGGCGAGCCCGCCGAGCCAGGTGGCGACGGCCAGCAGGTGCAGCACGTCGACGGGCATCGCGATGCCGGTCTGGATGCCGGTCGAAGCGTGCTCGGCCATCGCCCAGGTCGCCGCGATGCCGAGGGCGACGACGGTGCCGCCGATGGCGAGCCCGAAGGTGAGGTCCTTCTTCTCGGCGGCCTGACCGGGCCCCTCACGCTTCACGTACGCCCCGAAGAGCACCGCGATGAACAGCGCGGCGGCGGCGAGCAGCAGCAGCCGGGAGACCAGGGCCGCGCCGGTCTTGGTGTTGAGGACGTCGCCGAGCTTGCCCATGTCGAAGGCGTCCGCGAGCTTCCCGGAGCTCGTGTAGGGGGCGCGCAGGAGGAGCAGGGCGAGGGTGGCGGCGGTGAGCGTGACCCAGCCGGCGGTCACGAGCCGCTGCACGGGCCGGGCGCCCGCGCCCCGCGGCCAGCAGCCGAGGACGAACGCGGCGCCGCCGACGAGCAGGATGAACCCGGCGTACGACAGGTAGCGGGCGGTGTCGTAGAGCCCGCCGACGAGGCCGCCGCCGGCCTCCTGGTCGGGCAGCGCGACCTTCGTGTCGGAGGGCGCGCCGATGGAGAACGTGTAGGCGCCGGCGACCGGGTGGCTGTCGGCGGAGACGACTTGGTAGGCGACGGTGAAGGTGCCGTCGGGCAGGCCCGGGCGCAGCTTCACGCCGTACGTGTTGGAGCCCAGGTCGGTCGTCTTCTCGGTGTCGACGCGCTTGCCGGACGGGTCGAGCACCCGCACGGAGCCGTCCGACATGGCGACCTTCTCCGAGAAGGTGAGCTTGACCTGGTCGGGGGCCCGTTCGACCACCGCTCCCTGCTTCGGGTCGCTGCCGGTCAGCGCGGCGTGCGCGGACGACGGCGCGGCACCGGCGAAGAAGAGCCCGGTCGCGGCGAGGAGCACCAGAAGAAGCTGCCAGAGGCGCGGGATCCCGCAGCGGGAAGCGATGGTCTGCATCAACGGTCCGTCCCTCAGTGCGACTTGTGCGACGTGTGCGAGGCGTTGCTGTCGTGCTGCCCGGGGTTGTACGTCGCTTCCTTGACCGGAACCTCGACGGTGATCGGGTCCGACTTCTGGAAGTGCAGCGTCAGGGCGACCTTCTCGCCCTTCTTCGGCTTCTGCTTGAGCTTCTCGAACATGACGTGGTTGCCGCCGCTGACGAAGGCGAGCTCGCCGTTCGCGGGCACGTCGAAGGACTTCTCCTCCTTCATCGTGCCGCCCTTGGTGCTGTGCAGCGTGACGGAGCCCGCGATGTCGCTGGTGGCGGAGGTGAGCTTGTCGGCGGCGCCGTCGTTCTTCAGCGTGAAGAAGCCCGCCGCCATGTCGGCCATGGTGGGCTCGGGGACATAGGCCCCGCTGACCTTGAGAGCGGGCTTCTTCGCGGTGTCCGCCGAGTCGGAGCCCGAGTCGTCGTCGCAGCCCGCGAGGGCGAGGACGGCGGTCAGTGCCAGGGCCCCTCCGGTGAGTGCGCGGTGCTTGGTGGTGCGGTGGTTCACGGGGTCTGTCCCTTGAGGAGCTTGGGGAGGTCCTTGGTGTAGTCGCCGGCGGTGGCGTCCTCTCCGTAGAGGACGTATCCCGCGTCGTTCTTCGGCGAGAAGGCGAGGACCTGTGTGCCGTGCATCGAAACGATCTTGCCGTTCTTGTCCTTCTTGGACGGCTCGATGCTGATGGCGAGCTGGCGTGCGCCGGCCTGGATGGTGGCGAAGTCGCCCGTCAGACCGACGAAGTCGGCGTCCACGCCCTTGAGCCACTTGCCGAGCTCGGCGGGGGTGTCGCGGTCGGGATCGGTGGTGACGAAGACGACCTTGAGCTTGTCCTGGTCGGCCTTGGGCAGTGCCTTCTTGGCGACCGCGATGTTGTTCATCGTCAGCGGGCATACGTCGGGGCAGTGCGTGTAGCCGAAGTAGACCAGCGTCGGCTTGCCCTTCGTCTCCTCGCGCAGGTCGTACTTCTTGCCGTGCGTGTCGGTGAGGACGAGGTTCGGCTTCTTGTACGGCTTGTCGAGGACCGTGGCGGCCTTGCCCGAGTCGGACTCCACGGAGACGTCGGCGACGGACTTCTTGTCGTCGTCGCCGCCGCAGGCGGTCAGGGTGAGGGCGGCCACGGCCAGCAGAGCGGCGGCGGCGAGCTTCTTGTTGGTGCTCTTGGTGCTCTTGGTGCGCATACGAAAATGTCCCAGATGTGAGGGGGCCGGGGTGCGCCGGGGCGGCTGTACGCCGCGTCGGCGCACCCCGAGTGGGCTCAGCCGACGGCTCAGCTGGTGGCGCGGCGGCGGCCCGCGAGCACGCCGAACGCGACGCCCGCGACGCCGATGACGATGCCGACGATGCCGAGGACGCGCGCGGTGGTGTCACTGCTGTCGGAGGAGTCCGACGACGCGTTCTCGGTCTTGTCGCCCTTGTCGTCCGCCTTGGCGGTGTCGGCGGCGGCGCCGTGCCCGTCGGACGCGGCGGTCAGCGCGAGGGCGGGCGCCGGGTGCTCCGGCTCCTCCTGGCCCTTCTGCTGCGGCTCGATCCAGCGGACGACTTCCTTGTTGTCGTACGTCTGGACCGCCTTGAAGACGAGTTCGTCGGCGTCCTCGGGGAGCTGGCCCATGGAGACCGGGAACTTCTGGAAGGTGCCGGGCTGGATGCCCTTGCCGTCGGCGGTCCAGGTGACCTTGGAGACGGCCTCGTCGATCTTCTCGCCGTGCATCTCCATCGGCTTGTCGAGCTTGGTCTTGGTGACCTTCGCGGTCCAGCCGGGGACGGGCGTCGTCATGACGGAGGCGAGAGGGTGCTCGCTCGGGAAGGAGACCTCGAGCTTGTTGGTCGAGGCGTCGTCCATCTCGTTCGGCACCTTGAAGTTGACCGTGGCGTAACCGCCCTTGGCGGCCTGGCCCTCCGGCGAGACGCTGACGTGCGCGAAGGCGGGCGCCGAGAGCACGAGAACGGCGGAGGCGGCGACGGTGCCGACGGCGGCGATACGGGACATCTTCATGACAGGAACACTCCACTTTCGTCAGTGGTGACCGGGCAGAGGCGCGCGGGGCGCCGTGCCGGGTACGCGATGCGTAGTAGTACGGGGGACGGGGGTGCGTGCGGCCGCGGTGGCACGCGCGCGTGCGCGCCGAGCGACCCCTCCGTACTGCGCTGTGGAGTGTGTCGCTTCAGGCGGCGAGTTCGACGTCGCGGGCGCCGGCCGGGGGACCGCGCCTGATCACCGCGTCCTCGAGCGCGACCGTGCGCGGCTTGGCGGGTACGAGCAGCGCGGTGCGGGGAGCCCGCGGCCCGGTCGTCTCGGGCGCGCCGGGCAGACCTGCCCGCAGGGCGCGTACGAGAGTGAGCGCCGAGCGAAGTGAACGTACGAGCGCCCCTTGGGCCACCCCGTGCGCCCCGTCGGCGAGCCGGACGAGGCGGAGCAGGGCGAGGTCGCCGCGCCGGAGCAGCCATCCCGCGGCGAGGGCCGCGAGGAGGTGCGCGACGAGCATCGGCACGGACGGCATGAGCCCCATGCCGCCCATCGATCCCATGCCCCCGCTGCCCGGAGTACCGGCCGTCATCGAGTCCAGCGCGGTGTCCGCGGCCGCGGCGGCGGAGCTGCCGTGCTGGTGCCCCGCGGAGCCCCCCGCTCCGCCGGGGCCGAGCCCCGCGGTGGTGAGGATCCGGTGGGCCTGCGCCGGCGTGATCGTCGCGGCGCCCGCCCCGCAGACCAGGCGCGCGGCCCGCTCCACCAGGGAGGCGTCACCGGCCACGGCGGACGTCGCCGCCGTGCCGTGCTGGCCGAGTCCGAACAGCGCGTGCAGGCCCAGCTGTCCGGCCGCGAGCAGCGCGGCGATGCCGGGCAGCGAACGGGCCCGCCCGGCGAGCGGCAGCGCGACCGCGAAGACGGCGAGGAAGCCCACGCCGAGCGTCCACAGCGGGACGGCGGCGCAGGAAGCGAGCACATGGCCCCCGGCGGACAGCGCGACGCAGACCGCGGCGAACGTCGCGGCCCTCAACAGCCGGAAATCGGCTCCGTCGCGCGGCTGGCGCTGGTGGGGGGCAGTCATGGCCGGGCCATCATCGCACTGGGCCCACCCCGTGCACACGGCAGGTCCGGAAGGTCCTGTTCCAGGTGATAGGAGGGGCATAGGAGGGGCATAGGTGGGGCGTGGGCTGGGCGCGGACGGGGCGTGGACGGGGCATGGGCGGGGCGCGGACGGTACATGTCCGGCCGTCCCCGTCCCGCCGTCCTACACCGAGTGGCGGGTGGCGCGCGTCCGCCGTATGGGCGGTATCACGTCCATCGCGCGCTTATTCGGGTGCGCGGACGGCAATACGTATCGGTATGTCGAGCCGCAGCCAGGAGGCTGGAGCATGAGCATGTGGTGGTCTCTCCATTTGCGGCGCGAAGCCGCGAGCGTCCCGCTCGCCCGCCGTCTGCTGATCGGCACGATGGAGACCGCGGGCGTGGACCCGGACGTCTCCTACGACCTGTCGGTCGCCCTCAGCGAGGCGTGTGCGAACGCCGTCGAGCACGGGGGCGCGGGCGCCCCCGGGAGTGCGCCGGGCGGCTACCGGGTCACGGCCTACCTGGACGGCGAGAAGTGCCGCATCGAGGTGACCGACTCCGGACCCGGCTTCCCCGGCACGTCGCGGGGCTGCCCCGCGCCCAGGCCCGCCGCCACGGCGACGGACGAGCACGGTCGGGGCCTCGGTCTCATCGAGGAGCTCGCCGACCACGTCCACCTCGGCAACAAGCCGGGCAGGGGCGGCGGAGCGGTGATCAGCTTCGACAAGATCCTCAAGTGGCGCGAGGACGCGCCGCTGATGATGCCGCTGCTGACGGCGTAGGCGTGACGGGCCGCAGGGAGCTCACTTCGGGGCGTGACCCGCGCGGGCCAGCGCGATGACCGGGATCGTGCGCGGGGCGCGGTCGAGGAACTCCGCGAAGTTCGGGTCGCGTTCGATCTGACGGCGCCACAGCGCGTCGTGCTCACTCGCGTCGACGGGCGTGGCAAGAGCCTCGTACCGCTCGCCGCCCACCTCGACGACGACCGCCGGGTCCGCGACGAGGTTGTGGTACCAGCCGGGAGCCTTCTCGGAGCCGCCGTTGGAGGCGAAGACGACCAGTCGCCCCCGGTCGGGATCCGGCAGGTACACCGCCGGAGTCGTCCGCGGCAGCCCGCTCTTCGCGCCGCGCGTGGTCAGCAGGAGCAGGCTCGCGCCCTCGAACGGGCCGCCGACCCGCCCCTCGTTGGCGCGGAACTCCTCGATGACGCGCTGGTTGAAGGTGTTGCTCATGGTTCGGTCCCCCGGGTGATCGTTCAGTGCTGCGGCCCCCACTCAACGATCACTGAGCTGCGCGTATTTCCCAGGAGGCGGGCGGCGGCGTCCGCTTTCTCAGGAGGTCGGTGGCAGCGTCCGCAGCAGCGCCTCCAGTGCGGCCCCGTACGCGTGCTCCGTCGGTGTCGCGTAGCCGACGACCAGTCCGTCCCCGGCGGGCATCGTCGCCCGTGGGTGGCGGAACGTCGTGAGTCCGTCCAGCGCGACCCCCTGCCAGGCGGCCGCCTTGACCGCGGACGCCTCCGTGCCCGGCGGCAGCCGCAGCACCGCGTGCAGGCCCGCCGCGATGCCGGTGGCCGTGATGTGCGGGGCCCGCTCGGCGAGGGCGGTGACGAGCCGGTCGCGGCGGTGCCGGTAGCGCTGCCGCATGCGGCGGATGTGCCGGTCGTACTGTCCGGAGGCGATGAACTCGGCGAGCGTGAGCTGGTCGAGGGCGCTCGCCCACGCCTCCCGCTCCCCCTTGGCCGCGAGGACGCCCTCGACGAGCTGCTCGGGCAGGACCATCCAGCCGATGCGCACCGCGGGGGACAGGCTCTTGCTGACCGAGCTGAGGTAGACGACCCGTTCGGGGTCCAGGCCCTGCACGGCGCCGACCGGCTCGCGGTCGTAGCGGAACTCCCCGTCGTAGTCGTCCTCAAGGATGAGGCCGCCACTGGTACGTGCCCAGTCGACGACCGCCGCGCGCCGGGCGGGGTGCAGCGGGCCGCCGGTCGGGAACTGGTGGGCGGGGGTAAGCAGTACGCCACGCACGCGTGGAGCCTCTTTCCCGGTCAACTCCTCCACACAGGTGCCCTGTTCGTCGAGACCCAACGGCACCGTCCGTACGCCCGAGTCCGCCAGGATCTCGCGGTGGAACCCGAGCCCGTACGACTCCACGGCGAACGGCCCGCGCAGCACACCGCCGCCCGCCCCACGCTCCCCCGCGAACAGCAGCCGCAGCGCGTGTGCGAACCCCGAGCAGACCACGACGCGTTCGGGGTCGGCGCGCACTCCGCGCGCCCGCGTGAGGTAGTCGGCGAGCGCCCTGCGCAGCTCGACGCGGCCGCGCGGATCGCCGGGCCCGAAGGCATCGTTGGGCGCGGCGTTGAGGGCCCGCCGGGCGGCCGCGAGCCAGGTGGTGCGGGGGAAGGAGGAGGCATCCGGCTGTCCCTGGCGCAGGTTGTACGCGGGCGCCGCGGCGCGGGTGGGGGCGGGCTTCGGCCGCCGCGGGCGCTTGGGCGGCTCCGCGCGCTCCGCCACGCGCGTCCCCGACCCCTGGCGCGCCGTCAGCCAGCCCTCGGCGACGAGTTCGGCGTACGCGTCGGCGACCGTGTTGCGTGCCAGGCCGAGGTCGGCGGCGAGGGAACGGTAGGGCGGCAGACGGGTGCCGGGGGCGAGCCTGCCCTCGCGTACGGCGTCCCGCAGCGCGCCGATGAGAACGGCGCGGCGGCTGCCCGGACCTGACAGGTCGACATGCAGGTCACTACCGATGCGCTCCGCCAAATTGACCCATGATTCCGGCATGGAAATGCACCCTACTGGAGGTCTTTCACACGCCTAGATTCATGGTCATGACGAACAACACGAGCACCGCGAACAACACGAGCACCGCGAACAACACGAGCACCGCGAACGACACGAACGCCCCTCAGAAGGCGGCCGCCCCCCGCCTCGACTTCGCCAAGGCCGCCCCCAAGGCCTTCAAGGCCCTCATCGGCTTCGACGCCGCCGCCCGCGACGGCCTCGACCCGGCCCTCGTGGAGCTCATCCAGATCCGCGCCTCGCTCCTCAACGGCTGCGCGTACTGCCTCCACATGCACACCTCCGACGCCCGCAAGGCGGGCGAGGACGAGGCGCGGCTGCACATGGTCGGCGTGTGGCGCGAGGCCCGCACCTTCTTCACGGAGAAGGAGCAGGCCGCCCTCGCCCTGACCGAGTCGGTCACTCTCGTGGCGCGGGGCGGCGTCCCGGACGACGTCTACGTAGAGGCCGCTCGGCACTTCGACGCGTCCGAACTCGCCCGCGTCCTCGCCCTGATCTTCACGATCAACACCTGGAACCGCATCGCTCTGAGCACCGCGAAGGTCGCGGGCGAGGACGAGAGGGTGGCCCACTGAGTGGGCCCGGCGTCAGCCCTTGAGCTGCGCCATCCACGCCTCGACGTCGTCGGACGTACGCGGCAGCGCGGCCGACAGGTTCCTGTTGCCGTCGGCCGTCACGAGGATGTCGTCCTCGATCCGGACGCCGATGCCGCGGTACTCCTCGGGCACGGTGACGTCGTCCGCCTGGAAGTACAGGCCGGGCTCGACCGTCAGGCACATGCCGGGCTCCAGCGTGCCGTCCACGTACGTCTCGGTGCGCGCGACGGCGCAGTCGTGGACGTCCATGCCGAGCATGTGGCCGGTGCCGTGCAGCGTCCACCGGCGCTGCAGACCCAGCTCGAGTACGCGCTCGACGGGGCCCTCGACGATGCCCCACTCGACGAGCTTCTCGGCGAGCACGCGCTGCGACGCGTCGTGGAAGTCGCGGAACTTGGCGCCCGGCTTCACCGCCGCGATGCCGGCCTCCTGCGCCTCGTACACGGCGTCGTAGATCTTCTTCTGCAACGCGTCGAAGCGGCCGTTGATCGGCAGCGTGCGCGTGACGTCCGCGGTGTAGTACGAGTGCGTCTCCACACCGGCGTCGAGCAGGAGCAGCTCGCCGGAGCGTACGGCGCCGTCGTTGCGCACCCAGTGCAGGGTGGTGGCGTGCGGGCCCGCGGCGCAGATCGAGCCGTAGCCGATGTCGTTGCCCTCGACGCGGGCACGCAGGAAGAACGTTCCTTCGATGTAGCGCTCGCTGGTGGCCTCGGCCTTGTCGAGGACCTTCACGACGTCCTCGAAGCCGCGGACGGTGGAGTCGACGGCCTTCTGGAGCTCGCCGACCTCGAAGTCGTCCTTGACCAGGCGTGCCTCGGAGAGGAAGACCCGCAGCTCCTCGTCGCGCTCGGCGGTGACCTTGTCGGTCAGGGCCGCCTCGATGCCGGCGTCGTAGCCACGCACGACGCGCACGGGGCCGGTGGCCTCGCGCAGCGTGTCGGCCAGCTCGCGCACGTCGGACGCGGGGATGCCGTAGAGCTTCTCGGCCTCGGTGAGGGAGTGGCGGCGGCCGACCCAGAGCTCGCCCTGGCCGTCGAGCCAGAACTCGCCGTTCTCGCGGTTGGAGCGCGGCAGCAGGTAGATCGTGGCCTTGTGCCCGTCGGAGACCGGCTCCATGACGAGGACGCCGTCCTCGGTCTGGTTGCCGGACAGGTAGGCGTACTCGACGGAGGCGCGGAACGCGTACTCGGTGTCGTTCGAGCGGGTCTTCAGGTTCCCGGCGGGGATCACCAGGCGCTCGCCCGGGAAACGCGCGGAGAGGGCGGCACGGCGGGCCGCGGTGTTCTCGGCCTGCGCGACGGGCTGCAGGTCGTGCAGCTCGGTGTCGGCCCAGCCGGACTTCATGCTTTCGGCGAGCTCATCGGAAACGCCCGGGTACAGGCCGTTCTTGCGCTGCTTGATCGGCTCTTCTTCGGTCTCTTCCGGGTTCGCCGGGTTGAGCGCCTCCGACACGATCTGCCTCCTATGTACGACACTGGGCCACCCTCCATCGTACGGGCGTACGGAAGGGGTCCCAGGGCCGGAAGGCCACTTACACAGCGTGCCCGGAGTCTCACCCGGACGCCCTCCACGCGCGCGTGCCCACGCATCGCCGGAAAGCGCCGCTCACTCGAAGCGCGCCGCCAGGAGCACGACGTCCTCGTCGCTGTCCACGGCGTCGAGCCCGTCGGGCAGGACGGTGTGCAGCACGTAGTCGGCGATGGCCCCGGGGTCGTCCCTGATGCCCTTGGGGACGCTCGCCGCCGCCGCGTGCAGCCGGGCGAAGGCGCGGTCCATCGGGTCGCCGGTGCGGTGCAGGAGGCCGTCGGTGTAGAGAAGCACCGTTTCTCCGGGCTCCGGAGTGATCTCCACGCTCGGCGCCTCCCAGCAGGCGAGCATGCCGAGCGGCGCGGACAGGGAGGTCTCCACGTACTCCGTGCGCCGCTCCCCGATGATCAGCGGCGGACTGTGCCCGGCACCGGCGAGGACGATCTTGCGCAGGGCGGGCTCGCAGTACGCGAAGAGTGCCGTCGCCGACCGCGCGGGCTCGGTCAGCCGCAGCAGCAGCTCCAGGTCGGAGAGGACGGCCACGGGGTCCTCTCCCTCCATCACCGCGTACGCCCGCAGGGAGGCGCGCAGCCGTCCCATCGCGGCCACGGCGCTGGGGCCGGAGCCGGTGACGGAGCCGACCGCGAGGCCGAGCGCCGCGTCGGGCAGCGGCAGCGCGTCGTGCCAGTCGCCGCCGCCGCGCGGCCCGGTGCGGTGCCTGGCGGCGAGCTGCACCCCGGCGACCCGCGGCAGCCGCGAGGGCATGAGCTCCTCGCGGAGGGTCGCCTCGGTCGAACGGGCGCGGTCCAGGACGAGCAGGCGCGCCACGTGCTCGGAGGCCTGGCGTGCGTAGAGCCCCACGAGGTGGCGGCGGCGCTCGTCCGGTTCGGCGGGCTCGTCGTACAGCCAGACGGCGGCGCCGATCCGGCCTGCTGTCCCGGTGGTCAGGGGCAGCGCGTAGCTCGCGGCGTAGCCGAGGACGGCGGCGACCTCGCGGTGGCGGGGGTCGAGGCCCTCGTCGGCGAGCAGGTCGGGCTGCACGATCTCGTCCGGCACGGTGCCGGGTCTGCCGTCGGTGGCGTCCAGGAGCCTGCCGTACGAGGTGGCGCGGCGCGGCACCGTCTCGATCTGTCCGAGGTCGGCGCGGCCGAGTCCGAGCCCGATCGTGGTGTCGGGGCCGAGTCCGTCGGCCGGTTCGACGACGACGAGGCCGCGCCGGGCGCCCACCAGGGCCGCTCCGGCGCGCAGGAGTTCGCGCAGCGCCTCGTCGAGGGTGGCCGTGTGGGCGAGCCGTTCGGTGAGTTCGTGGAGCGTGGTGAGATCGGAGACCCAGCCCGCGAGCCGGTCCTGGATCATGGCGCCGGGCGCGCCGGGGGCGGGAGTGTCCTCGGTGCGTGCCGCGGCGGGTGTGGTCTGCGCGGTGGGCGCGACAGTGTGTGCCGGTGGCGGAACAGTGGAATCGATTCCGGCCACTTTCGGAAGGTGCGGGGCGTTCATGGCTGACGACTTTCCGGCCGGTGCGTAATGCTCAAAAGCATCGCAAACCCCCATGTCGTTATGCGCCGCTGGCAATGCCTCCAGATGTACACGCACTGGTGAGGGGATGTCCAGCATTGTCCTGCCGGGATTCATGGTGTTCGGGGGAATTCCGTGATCCGTAAAAGATCTTGAAAAGATGGCTGAAAACAGCGCCGGGTTAGGGCATATTAGGATCGACTGACGTTGTTCGGTAAAGCGTTGCAGTGGTCGCGCTGGGTACGTACTCAGTGATGGCCAGGGGCAGTTGGGATCGATCCGGAACCTGTCGAAGGACCCGGGCGTCCTAACTCACGACGACCGTGCCCCATCCTCCCGTGGCGGAGGCGGCAAGCAATATCGCGGGACGGCAAACGCCAGGCGCCGCCACCCCACGCCACGTCAACGCTCGGTTCAGAGTGGTTCCCCATGCCGCAGGCTGGGTGCAGATGTGCCAGCTCGTACGTACAGCGAAGTGATCCACACATGGTGTGATGTGGCCCGCAGTCTCCCCGGCTAACGCCGGCGTGCAACGGAAAGGAACGAGCGCTCATGCGCGAGATCCTCGGAAGGCGACGCAGGCTCCTGTCCTGGCGAATCGGAAGGAAGCCCGGCCGGAGCGCCGGACAGCTCGGCGCGGCTCTGACCTTCGCGACCGCATGGCGGTGGCCCGTACTGCCCGGAGTCGGTCTCGACCGGCGCGACGGCACCCGGTGCGCCTGCCCCGACCCCGACTGCGCGGTACCGGGCGCGCACCCCCTCGACCCCGGCCTCCTCGCCGCCACCACCGACGAGCGGATGGTCCGCTGGTGGTGGAACAACCGACCCGGCGCACCCATCGTGCTCGCCACCGGAGACCGCGCCCCGTGCGCCGTCAGCCTCCCCGCGGAAGCGGGTGCGCGTGCCCTCGCCGTGCTCGACGAGGCGGGCATCAGGCTCGGCCCGGTGGTCGCCACCGACGCCAGACTCCACATCCTCGTCGCGCCGTACTCGATGGCCCAGTTGGGCGAGCTCCTCTACACGAAGGACTACGTCCCGGGTTCCCTGCGCTTCCACGGAGAGGGGGGCTACATCGCCCTGCCGCCCTCCGTGACCGGCCAGGGCCCGGTCCGCTGGGAGCGCGCGCCGCTGCCCGGATCGGCCGCCCCCTGGGTGCCGGACGTCGAGGCGGTCGTGGACGCCGTCGTCGACGCCCTCACTCGTACGGGTGTGAGCGCGCCCGAGTTGTAGGGGAATTGGGCGCGCGGCGAACGGGCCGCGCGCCCACTGTCGTTATCTTCGGCTCATGCAACCCCGCCTGATCATGCTCCTGGGCGTCGCGGCCGTCACGGTTCTCCTGCCGCTCGCCGAGGCGTCCGCGGGGCCCGTGGGCGACGGTGACGCGAAGTCGCCCCTTCCCCACCCCGCAGCCGCCCCTTCGAACGCCCCTTCGGAGCCGCGCGCGGAGACCGTCTCGCGGTGCGGTCCCGAACTCTCCTCGCCCGACGGCATCGAGGCCCAGACCTGTGTCCTCACCCTGGGACATGACACCTGGGCGCGTACCTATTACCGCAACGCCACCGGCGGCGAGCTGACCGCCGTCCTGACCCTGATGGGCCCCGGCGGACGCACCGTGCAGATGCACTGCGAGGTGGAGGCGGGCGACGAACCGGCAGCGTGCGAGACCCCGCGGGAGCGGTCGGCGGGTGCCGCGGCGGCGTACTCGGCGGTGGCGGAGTACGCGGCGGGCGAGACGGACGGGCTGCTGCTGCGCTCGGGCAGCAACTCACCGCCCCCACAGGACAGTTGAGCCTTCGACCGGTCCCCGGACACAAAAGGGCCCGGTTGCTGGCGACGGGGGATGCACCAGCAACCGGGCTACCTGAACGGTAACAAGAGATCGGCTCTTGGCAAATTCGATCCCAGTTATCCGGACAGGGATTTACTTACCGCTACGGGGAGTTGTGACTGGAGTCACGAGTTCCGTTCCCAGCCGTACCGACTGACTGGTGCGTCAGTCGGTACGGAGCGGCACGCATGGGGACGGTGGGGTCAGCTGAGGGTGACCTGGCGGTTGGTGAGGCCGCCGCGCGCCCGGCGCTCGTCCGCGGTCAGCGGGGTCTGTGAGGCGAGCGCCGCCGTGAGCCGCTCGGCGAACTCCGCCGCGGGCTTCTCGACGTCCGCCGCCGAGACACCGGTCGGCAGGTCCCACACCGGAACGGTCAGACCGTGCGCACGGAAGGAACCGACCAGCCGGGTGCCCTCGCCGAGACTCGACGTACCGGCCGCGTGCAGCCGGGCCAGCGCGTCGAGGAGCTGCTCCTCGGCGTGCGGCATGACCCAGCGCAGGTGGTTCTTGTCCGGCGTCTCGCACCAGTACGCGGCGTCCACGCCGGTCAGCTTCACCGTCGGAATGGCGGCATCGTTCGCCCGTTCGAGGGATGCGGTCACTTCCGGAGTGGCGTTCTCCGCGTCCTGCACCCAGAACTCGAAGCCCGAGTGCACAACCGGCTCGAAACGGCCCTCCGGGTCGATCAGGTCCTGCAGCCGCGGCCCGTCGGCCGGGGCGCGACGGCCCTTCACCGGCGTACCCGGCTCGGCCTCCAGGGCGCGCTGCAGGGTGTCCGCCAGGTCGCGGCTGATGTCGCCGGACGCGGTGTCGTTCTGCAGACCGAGCAGCACCGAACCGTCGTCGCGACGCAGCGCGGGCCAGGCCATCGGCAGCACGGTGGCGAGGGAGACCGACGGAATCCCCTCGGGCAGCCCGTCCTTGAGGGTCAGCTCGACCGTGGCGGCGGGCACCAGCTCGCGCAGCGCGATCCAGTCGCACTCGCCGGGCAGGCCCTCGAAGGGGCGCTGCACCAGCTCGGTCACCGCGTGCGCGGCGGCCCGTCCGTGACACGCCTTGTAGCGCCGGCCCGAGCCGCAGGGGCAGGGTTCACGGGCGCCGACGACCGGATAGTTCTCCGCGCCGCCGGTGCGGGCTCCGTCCTTGACCTGCGACTGCTGCTTGCCCTTGGTCTGAGGGCGCTTCTTGGCCATCTGGGTGTCTCCCGGCTGCGGCTCTGTTGCACTCTTCCGTACGGGCGCGAGCCTAGCCGTTCGCGGATTCAGTCCAGGTCGTCGAAGGGGTCCGCGAAGGCGAGCTCCGATATCGCGGCCGCCGACGGTGCGGCGACGCGCGTAGCGAAATCCTCGTGGTGGTGTCCTCCTTGCACGACGGCCCACACGGTGACCTCGCCGTGCACGTCGTCGCGGACGCCCCAGGCGTCGGAGAGCGCCGTGATGATGTTGAGCCCACGGCCGCCGTGCGCCGTGACCGACGGAGTGGCCGGTACCGGACGGGTCGGGCCGCCGCCGTCCGTCACTTCGACCGTCAGCCGACCCGACTTGTCGACGTGCCACGCCACCCGGACGTCGCCGTCGCCGACCATTCCTCGGCCCAGTGGCCTGCCGTGCCGACAGGCATTGCTGAGCAGTTCCGACAGGATCAGTACGGCATCGTCGACGACCGACTCGGACACCCCGCTCATGCGCAGCTGATTGCGCATGTGGTGCCTCGCTTCCCCCACGCCCGCAGGGCCATGGGGAACGGCCATGCTCGACGACGTGGGCACCTCCCGTGCCACCACCAACGCCACCCCCGAGACCTCCTTCGCCCCACGCCACGGTGTGGATGCCCCATTGGACTGGACCGGAAACCGGCCAATCCCCGTCCGGTGACGCACTCGTGACGATCGAATACGGACCGAACGCGCCGGTGCACTCCCTGTAACCGGAGTTAATGGAGTCCCAGTTGATTCAGCTGTGACAGAACTTGCTTGGGGCGGTTGGTGATGATCGCGTCAACGCCCAGTTCCGCACAGAGTTCGACATCCTCCGGCTCGTTCACCGTCCATACGTGCACCTGGTGTCCCGCGCGCTTCAGCTTCGCGACGTACGAAGGGTGGTTGCGCAGGATCCGCATGGCCGGACCAGCGATGCGTACTCCCTCGGGGAGGCGTCCGTCACGGTGGCGCGGCGAGACGAACTGCATCAGGTAAACGGTCGGCAGCGTCGGGGAAGCGGCCCGGACACGGTGCAGCGAACGCGCCGAGAAACTCATGACCCGTACCGGTGAAGGGCCCTCAGCGGGCGGCGCGTCCAGGCCGAACCGCTTGAGCAGCATGAGCAGGCGCTCCTCGACCTGTCCCGCCCAGCGGGTGGGGTGTTTGGTCTCGATCGCGAGGCGTACGCGGCGGCCCGAGGCATTACTTTCGGCCACGAGCTCTAGGAGCCGTTCCAGGGTCAGGACCGAGGTGTCCGCGCCCGTTCCCGTGCCGCCGCCTGTGCCCTCACCCGTGTCCTCCCCTGTGTTCTCCCCCGTGTCCTCCCCCGTGGCGGACGCCCAGTCGGGGTCCTCCTCGGCCTCTCCGTGGTGCTTCTTCCAGGAGCCGAAGTCCAGGGCGGCGAGGTCGGCCAGTTCGAGGGCGGAGACGGCGCCGCGGCCGTTCGACGTACGGTTGACGCGCCGGTCGTGGACACAGACGAGGTGGCCGTCGGCGGTGAGCCGTACATCGCATTCGAGGGCGTCGGCACCGTCCTCGACCGCCTTCTTGTAGGCGGCCAGCGTGTGTTCGGGAGCGTCTTCGGAGGCTCCGCGGTGGGCGACGACCTGAATCTGGTGCTGTCGTGCGTGGGTCACCGCGTCATGGTGCCATCACGGGGTACCCGGAGGCTCGCCGGGCGAGGCCCTCACGGGGCGCCGAACACACAGGATCGGCTTATGGTGCCCTGACAGCCCATGGGAAAAGCTGACTGCAGACAACTGCGACTGTGACCGTGCGGCCGCGTGCGGACCGCATGCCGCCCGCATGTCGGCCGCGTGCCGCCCGCAGGGTCCGCACAGCCGGCACCGCCGGGCCGTGACCGAGAACGTACGTAACGACAGCATGGACCGAGGAGAAGAGCTGTGAGCACCGAGAACGAGGGCAACGAGGTACCCCAGGCCCCGTCCGCGCCCCCTGCGCCGGTGGACGCTCCCGCTGTTCCCGCAGACTCCACCGACTCCGCCGCCTCCGGCCCCGCGGGTGGTGCCGCCCCACTCTCCGGGCGGGCCGGGCAGGCCGGGCAGGCCGAGCCGCAGGGGCACGAGGGGGCGCCTTCCGCTCCCGCGCACGCCCCCTCCGCGGAGGCGCCGGGTCAGACGCCGGGCCACGCTCCTGGCCACGCCCCCGGCCACGCTCCTGGCCACGCTCCTGCGGCGGCTCATGGCGCGCATGCGGGCGCTCCGGAGGGGGCGCCTTACGGTGGTGCGGCCCAAGGCGCGCCGCACACCGCCCCCCAGCCCGCTCCGCACACCGCCCCACACCCGGCTCCGCACCCCGCCCCCCAGGCCGCTTCCGGCGCCGGGAACTGGCCGCCGCCGCAGCCGCCCGCCGTGCCGTCGTACGCGACGGACGGCGGCTCCGGTTCGGGCTGGGGCGCCTCGTACCACCCGCAGGAGCCGAAGCCCGGCGGCCGGCGCGGCGGTCTGGTCGCCGCGGTGCTCGCGGCCGCTCTGCTCGCGGGCGGCATCGGCGGCGGCGTCGGCTACTGGGCGGCGGAGCGCGGCGACAGCGACACGAACTCGACCACGGTCTCCGCGCCCGACACGCCCGCCGACCTGAAGCGCGAGCCCGGCTCGGTCTCCGACATCGCGAACAAGGCCCTGCCCAGCGTCGTGACCATCGAGGCGCAGAGCGGCGGCGGCGAGGGCGGCACGGGCACCGGCTTCGTCTACGACACGCAGGGCCACATCCTCACCAACAACCACGTCGTGGCGTCGGCCGCCGAGGGCGGCAAGCTCCAGGTGACGTTCTCGAACGGCAAGAAGTACGCCGCGGAGGTCGTCGGCCGCGCCGAGGGGTACGACGTGGCGGTCATCAAGCTCAAGAACGCCCCGGCGGGCCTGCAGCCGCTCAAGCTCGGCAACTCCGACCGGGTGGCCGTCGGCGATTCGACGATCGCGATCGGCGCGCCCTTCGGCCTCTCGAACACCGTCACCACCGGCATCATCAGCGCCAAGAACCGTCCGGTGACCTCCAGCGACGGCGGACAGAGCGGCAAGAGCTCGTACATGAGCGCGCTGCAGACCGACGCCTCGATCAACCCCGGCAACTCCGGCGGCCCGCTCCTGGACGCGCGCGGCGCGGTCATCGGCATCAACTCCGCGATCAAGCCCGCCGAGAGCGGCGGCGGCCTGGGCGGCCAGGGCCAGTCCGGCTCCATCGGCCTGGGCTTCGCGATCCCGGTCAACCAGGCCAAGCAGGTCGCCCAGCAGCTGATCAAGACGGGTCAGCCGGTCTACCCCGTCATCGGCGCCTCGGTCTCCCTCCAGCAGGAGGGCACGAGCGGCGCGACGATCTCCCGGGAGGCCGTGAGCGGTTCGGAGCCGGTCACGCCGAACGGCCCGGCGGACAAGGCGGGCCTGAAGCCCGGCGACGTCATCACGAAGCTCGACGACATGGTGGTCGACAGCGGCCCGACCCTGATCGGCCAGATCTGGACCCACAAGCCGGGCGACAAGGTCAAGATCACATACGAGCGTGACGGCAAGGAGCGCACGGCCGACGTGACACTGGGCCAGCGCAAGGGCGACAGCTGACCCGCTAGTCTTGTCCCCGCGCCGTCCGGTTCCGGTCCTGATTCCGGTGGACGGCGGCGCGGGGTGGGTTGCCCGAGCGGCCTAAGGGAACGGTCTTGAAAACCGTCGTGGCGAGAGTCACCGTGGGTTCAAATCCCACACCCACCGCAGCAGGTCAGAGTATTGACTGGTCAGAAGGGTGTCTCTCACTGAGAGGCACCCTTCTTCGTGGGTCCGTGTCTCACCTTGATCCGCAACTGTCACGCCGTTGACCAGTGTGTGTGGACCAGGCGTGGACCACGGTGGAGCCTGAACAGGGCCTTTCACCAGGGGCTATGGGCCATTGGTGGGCCACCGGCCGGTAAACCTGTGGCTGCCGAGACGCGGCCGGGTGAGTGGCCCTGCTTCATGCGCCTGGGTGTGAGTCGGTGCGCTGGCAATGCTGCGGTCCGGGGGCGTGCACTGTGGATGCGCGCGCTTGGGCTGGATACCGTTTGAAGCAAAATGCTGGTGCGCGTGTCGACACCTGCCATGGTTACTGTGCTTCTCGGTCTCCAGACCTTGGGTCGCGCACAGGGCAGGCGGCCGGAGCCCTCGGATCCTGCGGCGGACACAAGGGCCCCGGCACTCCGTCCTCCCAGCCACCCTTGGGGCGACTCCCGCTCGCTCCAACGGGGAGGACGAAATGGCGTGGAGACACCTGTGGAAGGGGAGCCGCAATGTCCCCACGCCTGCGGCCGCCGTCGATCGCCGACAAACGGCGGTGGCCGCACTCACCGCCTGCCACCTCACCTAGCACCTTGCCAAGGGTTGTGGGTCCCTTGGCGAAGGTGAGAGACAGTGGCGAGCGGGAGTTCCTATTTCGACGGCCAGCCGACCGCTGCGGCCTCCTCGGAGAGGGATGTGCGTAGAGCGATAAGGCCGGCTAGATCTGCATCTCGCACGAAGATTTCCATCAAGACGCCAGCCCGCCAGTAGCTCACCGCACGGACTGCGTCCATGATCTCCTCGATCACCGCAGCCTGCTCAGGCGACGACGCGTTCATCGGGACACCTTCCAAGGGAGCACCAGAACCCAGAGGGATCCCACCCCCTAGTCTCCTCCCCTTTAGGGCGCGCTAACCGGAACTAGTCCTGCCAGTTCACCCGTTGACATGCAAGGATCACGAACAGGTGATTGAGCTGCCCGCTTGCGCCTCGGTCTTTCTGGCGGAGGAGCAGGTGGGACCCGCCTCGGGCGGGCGCCACTCACGTAGTCGGGATTCAGGTGAGTCGGTATATCCGGCGCCCTCGCCAGCATGAGCGATAACCCCGAGCGCGTCGAGGCGTAAAGCGGCCCAACAACGCAGGAGACGCCGTCCTGCCCAATGTGGGCGAAGGACGGCGCCTAGTGGAGCGCGTGGGACCGGTCAGTCTTCTTCCTCTGCTGCCTCCAGAGCCCGCTCAATCTGGCGGTTCGAGCGATCCTGGCTGCGGTGGATGGCCTTCGCGTAGAAGCGGAAGAGGACCGCAATGCTGTGGCCCGCGCGACGGGCGACCTCTGCCGGGGAGACCCCCGACTCAAGCCAGAGCGACACGCCCGCATGCCGCAGTGAGTAGGGCACCTCCGCCAGGGGCGAGGCCACCTCGGAACCCGACAGCACTGCGAGTCGTGCGGCCTTCCAGAGCTCCCCGTACTCCTTGGACAGGAGATGCCCACCTTGGACCGCACGGAACAGGCGGCCGTCATCGGCCGTACCGAACTCCTTGACGTGATCGCGGATCATGCGGACCAGGACGGGCGGAATGGGGACGGGCCGAGTGGCCTTCCGGGCGCGCTTCTTCAAGCCGCGTGAGTCAAACGACTCGCCCGTGTCCGTCCACCCAGAGCCGACGCGGGGAGTGCTGATCGACAGGAGTACCTCTCCCCAGCCCTCTTCGGGCAGGGCGAAGTCCGACTCACAGAGATTGGACGCCTCACCGGGGCGATTGGCCGCGTAGTAGAGGCAGCCGAAGAATGCCCTCAGGTGTCGGCCGCGCTCCCCCTGGGCTCCCACACCTTCGATCAGCTTCCGTGCCAGCTTTGGGCCGGGCACGAACCGGAAATCGATCTCGCCATCGGATTCCGGGGGCGTCCAGTCCACCTTGTCGAGGGGGAGTGTTGTCAGCAACTCCCGCTCCAAGGCGTACCGCAGGCAGTTGCTGAATACGGTCCGCTTGCGGTTCACCGTGTTGTCGGCGGCGGCCGTGCCGTCCATCTTCTGCGAGAGCGCGTCGAGGGCGGAGCGCACCACGGAGGGGGTGTTGAGGGCAGTGATGTCCACCGATTTGCGGCCGATCCAGTCGAGCGCCGCCGCGATGTCCTCGGGGGGTGTCACCACATCCGCACGGCGGTTCCACTTTCCTTCGTCGTCCAGGACGAAGCGGAAGGCCCATGAGTAGAGCGCGGCCCGGAGCACCTTCGCCGCCGGGGCCCCACGGTTGTCCTTGATCAGCCGAGGCGTAACCGTGGCCAACGCATCAGCGATGCCCGCACGGTGCTTGGCCGAGACACCGGGCCACTTCATGTCCGTGTACGCGAGGGTGTGCGCGTACCAGGTGGGTGGCTTGGGAGCCTGGATCTCAGAGGAAGGCAGACCAGTTTCCGAATCGAACTGCTCGCGGTTGCGCAGGGCGGACAGCAGCTCTGAACGGCGGCCGTCAGCTTGGGCCTTGATCTTGTAGCTCTTGGAGAAGGGACGGGGCCCGACACGCCAGCGGAGTTGGTAGGCCGCAGCGCGATGGGCGCGCTTCCGGATGCTCCAGATCTGAACGTCGTACGTCAGCATGTGGAGACCTCACAGGTGGCGAACCAGGCGTCGAGGTCCGAACGGCGTATGCGGATCTGGCCGTTGGGGAGTTTCAAGCACTTCGGGGCATAGCCACGCGCTCGCATTCGATAGAACGCCGCCCGTGAAAGCCCGATCTCGTCGAGCGCTTCCGCCAGGGTGAGCTTCTGGTCACGGTGGGAGGTCACAGCCAGAGGGCTCCTTCGGTCTTGGCGCGTTCCTTCTCGGCGCGGGCTTCGGCGAGGTCATTGCGGACTTGAGCGGCAAGGAGTTCTTCTCCGGGGCTGTAGCCGGTGCCCAGAAAGGTCCAGTCGGAGAAGACGAGGGTGGTGTCGTCGGTTGCTTCGGTCTCGGTGTCTTCCACGTCGAGGACGGCGCGGCGTTGTTCCGCCTGCCAGGCTCGGCGCTCTTCTCGCAGTGCGCCGAGAGTGGTGGAGTAGCGCCGGGATTTCGTGGAGAAGTGGCCGCGAAAGCCGAGCATGTGGGCCCACTTCCAGAGCTTGAGCTCTTTGAATTCGGGCAGCGCTCCGAGGTCCCAACAGGTGCGGATCATCTGCCGAACGTGTCCGGCCACAGGAAGGTGTGCGAGGGATTCGCGACCGGTTCCGGTGCAGGTATCGCAGGGTTCAGGGACGCCAGCCACAGAAGTGGTCATCCCGTGTCCACGGCAGTCCCGGCAGTAGAGGGGGCGGTCGATGGTGCCGGAGTCTTCAGCGCCCTTGGTGGCGTACTTGGCGATGTATCCGGCGACTGCTTCGGCCGTCACCCGTCCCTTGCCGTCATCGGCAGTGATCTGCCGTACGTCGACCTGCCGCCCCCAACGCAGCGTGCGGGCGCCGATGCGGTCGGAGTCCACGATGAGGGTCACGTGCCGGGCCGCGAGCTTGACGGCCTTGGCGAGTACGCCAGCCGTGGCTTCGGCGGGCGGGGGCGTAGAGCTGCCTTCGGGACCGTCGAAGCGGACGATGGCATGAAAGTGGACGACGCCGCGCTTCTGATACTCGGCGACCTTGGCGAAGGACACCCGCACGACTTCGGCCGCCGCCTTCTGCGTCATGTTCAGCAGGTGGGCGACGTAGCGGCGAAGGTAGGTGGTGAACCGCCCCCACAGCTCCCCCGCGTGCGCATTGAAGAGGACCGCACCGGTGTAGTCGTAGCGGGCGGGGTCCACCGGCGTGCCAATGGCCGGGTCATTGTCGGCATGATGGCCGCCGCAACGGCAGCCGGGGCGGTCGCGCCAGGTGAGGCCGTGCACCGGGCCGAAGCTGGGGGCGGTGAGGGTCGCGAACACCCTTGGATGCGTGCGCACTTCGGTAGGAATGCTCTTGCCGCCCACCACACCAGCCTTGATCAGTTGGTAGGTGTCCCCCGCGTAGATGCGTGAGCAGGAGGGGCAGCGCGAGGCACGACGGTTTCCGCAGGCCACCAGGATGCGGCCCGTGGGGTCGTCTGCCGTGTTGAAGCTGTGGAGCACACGCCCGGTGGGGGCATGAACAGTCTGGGTGTACCCGGCAAGGCGGATGGGGTGGGTACAACCGCGGACTGCCTTGACCTGGTTGTGGACGCGGTCGAAGTTGTCGCCGTTGGCGAGTTCGATGAGGTCCCGTACAGCCAGGCTCGCCACGTGGCGGAGGTCCAGGGGCTGGGGCATGGGCGGCGTCCCTTCGTTTTTCAGAGGTACGGGGATGGGACCCGAGCCGCAGCGGGGCAGGAGTGGGTGCGGCTCGGGGCAGGGAGAACCGTGGCCGGACACGGCCAGCGGAGAGAGAAAATTTGCCGGGCCAGGTGGCCGGCGGGCGGCTCAGGCTTTGAGCTGAGCGGCGATAGTGCTCGCCAGGTCCAGCAGCGGCGCGGGTGCCTGGGCGACCGGATCGGCCGGGGCCGCCGGGGCGGCCGCCGGGGCGGGCGCCGGGTCCGGCTCAGGAGCAGGGGCCGGTACGGGAGCCGGGTCCAGGTCCGGGGCCGGGCCGGGGGCGGGTGTGGTGGCGAGGGTGTGGAAGTGGCGGAGCATCTGAGGGCCGACTGCTCCCCAGCCGAGCAGGAGCAGCGGGGCGACCGCGTCCAGGGCGGCGCGGCCGTAGTGTCCGGCGGCGATGGGTTCGGCCACGTTGAGGGCGAGGGTGAGCAGCCCGGACAGGTGCATGAGCCGGGTTGCGCCGCGCAGTTCCTTGCCGGGCACGCCGCGCAGGGAGAGGTAGCGCAGTCCGACGAGGAGGCCGACGACGGACAGATCGACCATGGGGGCGATCAGTGGGGCGATGGGGCGGGGCACGCCCAGGCGCAGCGCCAGGGACCAGACGTTGCCGAAGCTGAACACGAACGCCAGAGCGGCGATGGTGGCCATGACGATGGTTACGGTCCGCTGCGTCACCCGTTCTCCAGCCATGCGAGTCACCTCCTTTCAGCAGGTTTGAGGGTTAGGGGAGTTCACGCGGCGACGAGCGGGCCGCCGTCGTCGTCCGGGGGCAGGACCTTGCGCAGGACCAGGCGTCCGCCCGCGAGGTCGTCCAGGAGCAGGATGGGGCAGCGCATCAGGTGCGCGGTCGCTTCCGCGATCCGAGCCGTGTCCGCATCGGAGACGTAGGGGGTGCGGATGCGGATGAAGCCCTTGCGGTCGTGCGCCTTCATGACCAGGACGCCGACGTAGTCGGGACCCTGAAGCTCCACCGGGTCCATGTCGGGCCACTCGCGGATGTTGTCGCCGAGCGCGGCCACGGAGGCGTCCGTGGTCTTCTGCGCGAAGGACAGCCCGTAGGGGCACACATCCCGGATGAAGGTAGGGATCGCATCCCCGGTGGCCTTCTGCGTGAGCGGCAGGGTCACGATGCCCGACGAGCGGCCCTTCTTGACGAGGTCTTCCACCAGGCGCGCGTTCTCCGCCGCCAGAGCCGCGAGCCGCTTGGACTTTTCGTCCCGGCCCTTGTGGTCGCGGAAGAAGGTGTGCGCTTCGTCGATGATCAAAAAGACGATCGGCCAGTCCTCACGCGGCCCCTTGTGCCACATGTCCGTGGTGCCGAAGACGCTCTTGGCCAACTGGGCACGGCGCTCGCGCAGTTCGACCAGCTCAGTCAAAAACGCGTTGGCCTCTTCCACGTCATCGCCGACGTAGCGGAACAGACGGTGCGCGATGCTGGCGTAGTCGCCCTGCTCTGCCTTGGACGCCTTGCCATCGATCACCGCGAACTGCACCAGGGGCGAGGGCGCGAAGTCACAGATCAGACGGTTGATGAGCGAGGTCTTCCCGTAGCCGGGCAGACCGGCCACCGTGACCCCGGGCACCTCCTTGATCGTCGCGGCAGCCGGGACGCCGTACTCATCAGTGCCCAGGTCCCAGCACGTCACGTCCTTCGGGGGCGCACCCGTGGGCACGTGGGTGGTCGTGATGGCCAACGGGTCCTCCCGCACGCCACGGATGATCACGTAGCCGGGCTTGAGGTCCGGGGTGACCGAGACCCGCACGCACCCCCAGGCGTCGGCCAGGAACCGGGCCGCCTTCTGGAATTCCTCGCGGGACACCTTGGGCAGGCACTTGGCCCGCACCACCACGCCGAACCGGTCGGGGGTGACCTTGATGGCGGGGGTCAGTATCCGGGGTTCGGGCTTGTGGCCTTCCTTCGTGGTGAGCGAGGCGAAGGCGGTGGGGGTCCGGTCGGTCACCGACAGGCCCGCCATCGGGGCGAGCCGCTTCCAGCCGCGCCGTACCCGGCCCGCTTGCAGGATGCTGGCCCGCAGCATCGCGTCCGCCCGTATGTAGCAGACGATCCACCACACGAGCCAGACGAAGAGAAGGGCCAGGCCCGCCCCGACCATGATCGGGGCGAGCTGCGAGATTTCGGACAGGTTCACTCGCCCGCCTCCCTTTCACCAAGGCCGCCCAGGAGGGCGACCGGATACGACGTGGGGTCGGTCGCCATTACGCGGCCTTCTTGGACTCGGCCGACGCGGCGGGCTGAGCGGCCGGGGCGGGCGGCGTGGCCAGGTCCAGGGACTTGGCGCGGTAGGCGACGCCGTCGGACAGGTTGCCGTTGTTGATGCGCGCCCACGGGGTGGCGAACAGGTCCACCGGGCGGACCACCGACCCGATCTGGAGGCCGTTGGGCAGTCCCGACTCGGGAACGGTGATGCGCATCATCTCCGCACGGCCGTCCTCCATCAGCATCACCGTGACGTGGAAGAGCCGTTCACCGGTGTCACGGTCCTTGGACTCCTGCGTCTTCTCCATGTCCACGTAGCGCTGCTCGGGCAGCGTGCCGACGATGCCGATCGTCGTGTCCAGAATCCGCACGGGGATACGGGTCATTGCCATGAGATGGCTCCTTCATTGGTTCGGTGACCGCTTGTTCGGCCGCCGAGATCAAGTAGACCTAGCCAGGCTAGCCATGTCAAGTGGGATAGCCGACGTGGCTAGGTGCTTTCAGGAGAACGCCTGGGTTAGGTGGGCTAGGCCGGGCTACGCTGAGGCCATGACGAAGCCGACTACCGACGCCCGCCCGCCATACCAGCGGGTTGCCGACGTCCTGCGGCAGGAGATCAAGTCCGGCCGCCTCAAGCCCGGCGAGCAGATGCCGTCCCACCGCGAGCTGCAAGAGCGGTTCGAGATCGCGAACATGACCGCCCGCAGCGCGCTGCGCGTCCTACGCGAAGAGGGACTCGTCTACACGGTCCAGGGGCGGGGCAGCTACGTCATGGACCGCGAGGGCGCGGCGGACGGGGGCAGCGTCAACCACGCGCCGCCCGCCTGGTGGACCGCGAGCCAGGACACTCCGTCACTCAAGGGGGCAGCCGAGGCCGAGCAGGAGGCGCCGCAGGACGCGAGCCTTACGGAGGTCCTGCGCGGCGTGGTGGGCCAGCTTGATGCGCTGACTTCCGAGATGGGTGATCTCAGGCATCAGGTGTCCCAGCTTCGGGGGAAAGTCGAGGAGCTAGAGCGCCAAGACGGGCGTTGAGCTCTTCGGCCCCCTCATGCAGTTCCCATATCTGCCCACGCAGGTCCGCGACCCTTTCCGTGATGTGTTCCAGCAGCCCGCGGATTTCCTCGCTCACCGCGTCCCTCCCCGTCCTCGTGCCGTTGCTCATGCCGTCAGTACTCCACACAGCCCTTACCGCCCCGCTTACCAAAGCCGCCCGCAGCGGCCACAGTTGAGTCACAACGCCTGTGGTAAATGCCGTGGTAAGCGACCGTCGCGGCCGCGACTACCAATCTGGCGTACGTGTCGGACACCAGCGCGGGCCGATCCCGCCCCACGGGCAACAGTCCGGCGATTTCCCGCGCTGCGGCGATCTGATCCGTCTCCGCAGCCCGCCTTGCGAATAACACTCCGCCTCCTCCGGTACGTCGCGGGCCACGCACCCGCAGGGACACCACCAGGGTCCGGAAAAACGCCGGTTTGGGTAACCGGCGATCGTCGGCTATGTTGCCGCCAGCCCACGCCCGACTGCCTCATGCCTGAACCTCCGTTTCTCGGGTCTCTCCTGCTACAGGTAGAAAAATCCGGCCCCGTGTGACACGCGCGCCGCCCCAATTTCGAGCCGCCTCATCACAGCCACAGCCCGGCGGACAAGTCGAACCAAGTGCGCATAGTGGGAACCCTCTTCCTGGAAACGGGCACCTTTTGACGCCCCTCGTAGAGGGGTCTTTTCGGTACACCGTGTGACCCCCACCGGGCGTGATGTGCGTCACTGTGCATTCAGGTCAACTCCTTTCCTGCGAGAAGGGGATCGCCAGAACTCTGTTTGTGACACCGGACCTGAAATTGCCCAGAACATCCCGGTAGCTCCCAATGCCAGCCAGCAGCCCAACCGCTCGTGTGATCCACGGGCGCAATGAACCATGAGAACCGGCTGTGGATAACTTTTCGCGATCGGACGCCCGTTGACGCCCAGGAGCATCCTGGCCCGATGTGCCTGTGGATAGATCTGGACGATCCGGAGCACAGAATATGCTGAACATGGGCAATTGCTGATTAAACGGGAATTTCTGCCGTCCAAGTCCGAGTAAGCGAGCGCTCGCGCAGAACGAGGCAGGCCGCGCCGGAGCAGCAGGCAAGCGACGAAGCCGAAGGCGCCCGGCAGGCAGACGTGTTCAGACTTTCTCTACTGATTCAAGGCGGCCCGCTGACGCGGGCCGCGCGGCGCGGCGGCCGTGCCGCCGCACGCTCCTGTCTACCGCCCCGCTACGCGACGCCCCCGCCACTCGCGCCGCAAGCCCGAAGAAGCGGGCAGCAGGACCCAGGCAGAACCCCGACCAGGTAGCAGCCGAACAGCACGGCCAGGCGCAGCGAGAGCACCACCGAGGCAGCCACGACCAAGCACAGCGCGCCCAACTCGCCAGGGCAGCAGGAATCCGCGGTGACCACATGCCGTGCTCGCCGAGGCCCCGTGGCTGGGGCGGACGGCCTCCACGGCTTTAGCCACCTCTTCGGGCCGGGGCCCGCGTCGGGCAAGGCCAGGGGGCCACTCGTTCAAATTCCGGGCAGGTGCAAAGCCTGCCCGAGTTGCCGGGAAGCGTACGGCCCCCTGACCATGCCCGACCCCAACCCGAACAGGACACCGGCCAAAGCCGCTCCGGCCGGCCGCGTGGGTCAGTGCGCCGCTCATTGGGCTGAGGCGCCGCAGATCAACTGACCAATGACGGGGGTGCGATCGTTCGCGCGCGGTCGTAGAGGTCGCGGGCCGCAGCGTTCTTCAGGTGCGGTCGGATGAGGCTGAACATCGTCTTCACGCGGTCGTCGGCCCGTCCGGATTGGACCATGGGGTAGTCGTCGAGCGCCTGGTGCCAGGTGGAGCAGGCCGCTTCCAAGTGGCCTATCTCCAGTTGCCGTTCTGCCAGCGTGGCACGGTGCCGAACCCGTGCGCGCCGGTAGACGCTGAAGCGGACCTTGTCTGACTGATGCATGGCTTCGACTGCCCCAGGCACATCACCGAGCTCGTAACGCACTTGGCTGATGTGGTAGTTGAGCGACGACGGATCGTACGAGCCGAACGCCTTACCGCGAGACTCGGCACGGTCCATGGCCGCCTCTGCCTCCCGGATGTACCGCAAGGCGTTCGCGCGGTCGCCTGTCTGCGCAGCCGTGTGCGCCTGCTGACCGGCCAGGAAGGCCCGCATCCGAGGACCGGCTTTCGGGGACGCTGCGGCAGCAGCATCCGCGAGCTCCATGGCTTTGGCCCCATGGTGCAGGTCGACCGCTTGAACGCTCATGCCACGCAAGGTCGTGCAGTACGTCAGGTGATCCTCAGCCGCCCCAGCCAGCTCCAGGGCCTTGATGTAATAGCGCTGGGCGAGCCCGTGCAGCCCCTCATCCACGGCCATGTAGCCAGTCAGGTAGAGCAGGTCCGAGGCAGCGGACTGCATCGCTTGCCGGACATCGGCGGGAGCATCGGCGCGCAGGTACGAGGCGACTGTGTTGACCATGAACGAGGCCGCCATGGGACGTGCGTGACGTCCGCCGAATTGGTCGTCCAGCTCTGAGACGCGCTCAGTCATCGCTATGACCATGTCTACTTCGTTCATGCCGATACGTGACGCGCGTCCGGACTGCACGGCCTCAGCGCGTCCGATGACGTCGGGCCACCCGGGGATCGTCAAGGCGACCGAGAACAGGCCCGCACCGAGGACTCTGCGGCGGGACGGGTCCATATCTTGCCTCCCCAGATCGATCAGCCCTTCCACGGTATCCGTGGAGACAGGGGAGTGATCGAGGGGAACGGGCAGGCCCGCTTCAGCATGCGTGACCGGACGGCCGAGCCGACGGGAGAAGGCTTCGAGGATGCAGCCCCGCACGGCGTCACGCGGGACGGTGCCGCCAAGCCAGTGGCTCACGGCTGACTCGTCGTAGCGCAAGGGGGTGCCGGTTTCCGTGCCTATGCGGTTTACGGCCCGTGCGAACTGGCGGTACGTCCAACGGCTCTCAGTGAGCAGGTGGCCGAGGGCCCCGTTCGGTTCGCGCTTCGCCATGACTCTCAACTCCCCACGCTCTTGCGTGCTTTCAAGGCTTTCAAGTCCCGAGGGTGCTGCAACGGTACCGCCGTGCGTGGTCGCGCGGTTGCGTAGAGCACACGAAAGATCGGCGAACGGCTCGCCACAGAGATCTCCGCCGAGGAGCTGAGTCATGAGAAGCGAAGCGCGGGCAGTGCTTGCCCAGATGACCGAGAAGCAGGGCACAGACGGAGTGCTGAAGCTCGACACCGGTGACGGGCGCGAGCTGCCTCCAGGGTCGATGAAGTACCCACCGTGCCAGTGCCCCCAGCATCGCGCCGGTCAGGCACAGGAGCCCCCCAGTGACGTGCTCGGAGCCAAGGTTCGAGAGGCCAATGCGCGCAGTGCTGGCGGCCAGCCGTGAGCCGGTTAACCGCCCGCGTAACGAGCTACGCCGGGCCCCTCCTGATCATCGCCATCTCGGCATCGATCGGGTTCGTACTCGGTGTGACTGCCGCAAGCCCGACCACCCCATGAACTCCTCCCTGGCCGCGTGAAGTGGCTCCCCCACGGGCGGCCAGGGAGGGCTGTACTGCCGCCCACGTACGGCGGTAGCTCCCCGTTCGACTGCCTTGGCGTGACGGCGGTTGGCAGCCGGACGAGCCCACCGATGCACCAACCAACGAAGGAGAGTGCAGCAGTGTCCACAACGCTAGTACGGCCCGCGCCGGAGATCGTGGCGCGGCGAGCCCGCGACATCCTCGCGATCGTCGAGGCTGACCGGGAGTTCGACCGGTTGCGCACGGCATGCTCGAAGTACGACGAGGACTGGCAGTGCTTCATGGGGTATGCCCTGGTGAACGGGTTCGACGTCGCGAAGGACACCGAGCCTCTGTTCCCCGAGGCCATGCGCGCCATGGCGATCAAGTCGGCCATCTACGAGATGACGGACCAGAATGAGGAGGCAGCAGAGATTCCCGTAGCGGTGCCCGTCGACGAGATGATCCATGCGCTTGCCGCTCAGTTCACGGTGCTCTGCCGCATCCAGGACCGTACGAACATCAAGTTCGTGCACGCCACTGACCGCGAGGCCATCGGCGAGTGGGATCACGGCGACTACACCCACCAGGTCTACCGGGCGGCGTGGGGACCGATGAACGAGCGCTACTGGTTCGGCAAGGAGGAGACCGCCAGGCGCAAGGCGGTCGTCACCGCGAAGTACGGCCCCATCGGCATCCTTGACGGTGGCCGCCGCTTCGCTCCCGGTTTCCCCATGGCGAGCTAGGAGCGCTAGTTGAAGGCACGGCGTAGTGCCAAGGTCGCGTCGACCTCTGGGAAGACACGCCGGATCTCGCGGTCTGCCAGGTCGATCAGCAGCTCCAGCGCGCCAGGGGCTGCGCCGTGCACCAGCTCACGCAGGTACCCATCGAGGTCCGCGACGTCATCGGGTAGCGCGACGTCCCCGAGTAGAGCTACACCGTCCGTCTTGTACGGCGCGGGCGGTAGGCCCACCTTCTCCGGGTGAACGCAGACAGGCACACCACGCAGGGTGTACCTGTGACCGTCCTCGGGACTGAAGGGACACTCACGAGACGGACGCTCGACCACGTCGAACTCACCGAGCGGAAAGAGTCGCGACGGACAGATGCCGCACGCGCGGTGGCCGTCACCGGAGACGAAAGCCTCAGCCATGGGCGGCAGCGTAGCGTGGCCGACGTGCCGGGACGGCAGCTCTAGGGGGCCCACACCCGCGTGGGTGACGGCTGGCAGGAGCAGCGCAGTACCGGATATCCAAGACGTGAGCCGGAGCCGGTGGACCAGGTGTGGACCGCCGAGCGGTATGCCTCTGGTGACTGATCGGATATTGGCAGGTCAGAGTACCTATCCCTCCAAAAGTGCGCACGTTCTTGAAAACCGTCGTGGTTCACGCCACCGTGGGTTCAAATCCCACACCCACCGCTGGTGTTCCGGCGTTTGTGTCGGGGAAAAGGGTGTCTCTCGCTGAGGAGGCGAGCAGGAAGCAGGTGCCATGGAGCGGGGTGCCGAACATCGGTTGGTGCTGCGTCGAGCTCCCGTGGGCCGGTCCGTGGTGCTGATACGGCTGTCCGGTGAACTGGACCTCGCCACCGCCGCCCTGCTGCGCGAGGCCATCGTGCGGATGACGGCGGAGCCGGGGTGACGGTCGTCGGCTGAGGCTGGGTCCGCCCGCCCTCAATGACTGCGACACCGCGGGACTCTTCATGCTGCTGGGCATCTGTCATGCGCTGGACGCGGTCGGGATCGAGGTGTCCATCCCGAAGATCGGGTTCGTCGCGTGCGCCGCCATCAGCCGGGCGGAGCTGCGGGACCGGTTGCCACCGGCGCTTCCGTGATCATGCGTGGCCTGTGATCACGCGTGGCCCGTGAGGCGGGCCGCCGAGGCGATCGTCGAGCGGGCCTCGTGTTCGGTGAGGCCGACGTGGATCGCTGCTTCCGTGAGTTGCGGGGACAGGGTCTCGCCGATGCCGTTCTCGTAGGCGCGGCAGGCCGCCCAGAAGAGGCGGGTGTTGCGTTGGCCCTCATGGGCGGCGCGTACGAACTGGACCAGGCCCTGGCCCGGTTGGTGCGGGGTGGGGTCGGGGGACGGGTGCGTGCCGGGCGACGGCGCGGAGTGCGGGGGTGCGTGCCGGTGTGCGCGCCGTGAGGTTGCGAGCAGGCGCAGTAGGGCGGGCGGACAGGGGGCGGGAGGCAGGTGCGCCGTGCCGGGCACGGTGCTGTAGACACCGTGTTCCGTGCGGGAGCCGGGGCCCACGAGGTAGCCGCCCGCGCCCCTGATGTCGATGCCCGGCGCGAGCCGTCCCGCCGAATTGGGGACCACCGCGTCGGGCGGGCCCGTCAGCCAGATGTGGCGCCCTCCGCTGGGCGTGCTCACGACGACGGTGCCGGGGATCGTGAAGAGGTGGCGCAGCGCCAGTTCGCGCAGGGCCGCCGACGCGTCCGTACCGGACTTGGTGTCCAGGTCGATGCCGATCAGATGGTGGGGCGGCAGCCCGCAGGCGATGCCGTACCCGGTGGCCCAGGGGGCGGCGGCGAAGAGCTCTCGGATGCGTCGCGGGTCCGCCGATGCGTCGTACACCCCGTGCCCGAGACGCCCGCATTCGCCGTGGCAGAGGGCGGTGGGGTGGGGGTCCTCGTGGTGGGGGGAGCGCAGGGCGGGAAGTTTGGAGCGCGAGAGCGGGATCACCGCGAGCCCGCGCTCGGCGGCGGACAGGGCGTGGGCGAGCGCGAGGGTGGTGGCATGGCGGTCGGTGGTGGCCATGGCTCCATGTTCGTACACGCGTTCGAAGAAGGGAAGAGGGGGCGAGCGGGCTCGGGGCCAGGATGAGCCGTTCAGGGAGGGCGGCGCCCCGGTGGGCGGCCCGGGTGCTCGGTGCTGCCGGAACGGTTCTTCCCGTGCGGCTCCTGGCCTGAGCTGCGACCCCGCGGGGGCCGGCGGGAGTCGGAGATCAGCCGGTGGGGCGCGCGGCGGGTTTATCGACATGTCATCACGCTTGCGGGGGAATCGTGATCAATGGGGTAGTTCAGCGGGGATTCGGTGGGCAACTCTGGAGTCGCGACGTTGTGCAGCACTCCGAGGCGGTCGGCCAACTGCCCGGGAAACAGCCGTACTTCCGGTACGTCCGGCTCCGGCCGCGCGTACCTCCTGCACTGGAGGAAAAGACATGGCAAGCATCCGCACCGCCCGCATCATCGCCGCCGCCGCTGCCGTGCCGCTGGCTGCCGCGCTCTTCTCGGGCGTCGCGTTGGCCGACAACGGCGCCTTCGCTAACAACGGATCGAACGCCGGTGTGGCGACCGTGAACGGAAGTGGCGTCGGTGACGACAACTCGGGCAACTCGTCCACCACTCAGCAGCAGGCCGTCGGCAACGGGGCTTCCAACCAGAACAACTCGGCTCAGGTGAACGGTTCCGGGTTCACGGCGATCGACCAGTCGAACGACAACATCGCGGTCAACTTCGCTCAGCTCTGGTGAGCCGGTAGCTCTGGGCGTCGATCGGGACGGCTCCCAGCGGACGAACCTTGGGGTGTGACGCCCTGTGCGGCGGTGCTTCGGCGCCGCCGCACAGGTGTGTTCGGGTTGCTTCGGTGCTGCTGCTTGGTTGTGCGGGGCTGCTTCGGCGCCGCCGCACAGGTGTGTGCGGGCTGCTTCGGTGCTGCTGCTTGGCTGTGTGTGGGTCGCTGCGGTGCTGCCGCTCAGCTGCGTGCGGATCTCTTGACACTAGTGCGGTTTCTGACGGACAGTCAGAAACCCCTGTCGGTACGAGACGGAGAGGCCGCCCCCGTGCACCTCGCCCCCACCGAACGCCAGCGCCGACTCCGCGCCGACCTGCGCGCCTACTTCCGGGACGTCATGCCCGACGGGCCGCCCGACGCCACGGACGTCGTGGGGCAGCGTCGTCTGCTGCGGCGCATCGGCGCAGACGGCATGCTGGGGCTCGGCTGGCCCGTCGAGTACGGCGGGCAAGGGCGCGGTGCCGACGAGCAGTTCGTGTTCTTCGACGAGGCGTATCGCGCGGGCGCCCCCGTCTCCATGGTCACCCTGAACACCGTCGGGCCGACCCTCATGAAGTACGGGACCGAGGAGCAGAAGGCCGCCTTCCTGCCCCGCATCCTCAGCGGCGACGTCGTCTTCGCGATCGGCTACAGCGAACCGTCCGCCGGTACGGATCTGGCGGCACTGCGGACCAGAGCCGTGCGCGACGGCGACGAGTGGCTGATCGACGGCCAGAAGATCTTCACCTCGAACGCGCAGAACGCCGACTGGATATGGCTGGCCTGCCGCACCGCCCTCAACGCCCCCGCCGCCCCAGGCGCCCCAGGCGCCCCCGGCGTCCGCGACGTCCCCAAACACCGGGGCATCTCCATCCTGCTCGTACCGACCGACGCGCCCGGTTTCTCCTGGACCCCGATCCACACGGTGGGCGGGCTGACGACGACGGCGACGTACTACGACGGGATCCGCGTGCCGGCCGCGAACCTTGTCGGCGAGGAGAACGGTGGCTGGGGCCTCATCACCAACCAGCTCAACCATGAGCGGGTGGCGCTCGCCGCCATCGGCATGCAGGCGGAGGACTTCTACGCGGCGGCGCTCGACCGGGCGCGCACGCCTGATCCGGTGACGGGCGAGCGCCGAATCGACGCACCGTGGGTGCGGTCGAGACTGGCCGAGGTGCATGCACGGCTCGCGGCAACGCGCCTGCTCAACTGGCGTCTGGTGGGTGATGTCGGGGCGGGCCGGCTGGCTCCCGGCGACGCGAGCGGCGTGAAGTTCATGGGGACCGAGTCGGCGGTCGAGGTGTACCGGATGTGCCAGGAGATCGCGGGCGAGGCGGCACTCGTGCGGGCCGGTTCGCCGGGCGGTTTCGGTGACGGCGAGCTGGAGCGGATGAACCGGGCCGCGCAGATCAACACGTTCGGGGGCGGGGTGAGCGAGGTGCAGCGGGAGCTCGTCGCGACGATGCGGCTCGGCATGCGGAAGGGGCGGCGGTGATGGGGGCCGGGGGCGGTGAGGGGGCGGCGGTGAAGGAGATTCCGTACGAGGAGCTGCGGGCGTTCGAGGGCAATGTCGCCGCCGAGGCGGGGCGCGGTAAGGACCTGGTCAACGCGGCCATGATCCGGCACTGGTGCGAGGCCATGGGCGACACCAACCCCGCCTACGCGGGAGCGGATCCCGTGGCGCCCCCGACGATGTTGCAGGTCTGGACGATGGGCGGCCTCTCCGGGCACGACGGCCGCTCGTCGGCGTACGACGCACTGTTCGACCTGCTCGACGGCGCCGGGTACACCTCGGTGGTCGCCACCGACTGCGAGCAGGAGTACGTGCGGGCACTGCGGCCCGGCGACGAGATCACGTTCGACGCGGTGATCGAGTCGGTGTCGGAGCGCAAGACGACCAGGCTGGGCACGGGGCATTTCGTCACGACGCGGATGGACATCCGCGTGGGAGGCGTACTCGCGGGGACGCATCGTTTCCGCATCCTCAAGTACGCCCCGGCGGACCGGAGACCGGGGGGCAAGCGGCCCCGTCCGGTCGTCAACCGGGACAACGCGGGGTTCTGGGACGGCGTCGCCGGGCACCGGCTGCTGATCCAGCGCTGCGGCGGCTGCGGCACGCTGCGCTTCCCCTGGCTGCCCGGCTGCAACGCCTGCGGTGCGCCCGAGTGGGACACGGTCGAGGCGAGCGGTGAGGGCACGGTCTATTCGTACGTCGTGATGCACCACCCGCCCTTCCCCGCGTTCGATCCGCCTTACGCCGTGGGGCTCGTCGAGCTGGCGGAGGGCGTGCGGATCGTCAGCAACATCGTCGGGGTGCCGTACGACAAGGTGCGGATCGGGATGCCGGTGCGGCTCGAATTCCTGCGGGTGGACGCGGAGGTGGAGCTGCCGGTGTTCCGGGGCGACGTGGGGGGCGTAGGGGGCGTAGGGGACGTGGGAGATGGGGGAGGTGTGGGCTGACGTGGACTTCACTCCTACGGAGGAGCAGGCCGCCGCGCGCGATCTCGCCGCCGAGATTTTCGCCGACCTGGCCACACCGGAGCGGCTCGCGGCGGCGGGCACCGGGTCGGACGCCGAGCTGTGGAAGGCGTTGTGCGCGGCAGGGCTGCCGGGCGCGGTGGAGGACGTCGGGCTGCTCGGGCTCGTACTGCTCCTGGAGGAGCAGGGGCGGGTGACGGCGCAGGTCCCGTTCGCGGCGAGCTGTGTCTATGGGGTGCTGGCGGTCGCCGCGCACGGTACGGCGGAACAGCGGGACCGGCTGCTGCCCGGGCTGCGGCAGGGGAGCGTGGTCGCGACGGGGGCGTTTCCGGCGGGGGGTGGTGTGAGGGTGGCGTCGGTGGGCGGCGGCACGGTGTTGGTGGACGGCGGGACGGTCGCGGTGGACGGCGGGACGGTCTCGGTGGACGGCGGGACGGTCGCGGTGGATGGCGGGGCGGCGTCGGCTCAGGGGGCTGCCTCCGCGCACGGCGCGCTGAGCGGCACCGTGCCCTGGGTGCCGTGGCTCCGGGACGCGACCGTCGTCCTCGTGGCGGCGGCCGACCGCGCCCTGTGGCTGGTACGCGTCGCCGACGCGCAGGTCGAGCCGGTCGAGCTGACCGCGCCGTGGGCGGCGGGGCGGCTCGTCCTCGACGGCACGTCAGCGGAGCGTCTTGGCGGCGCCGGGGCGTACGACGACGTGCTGGCGGGTGCGCGGACCGCCTTCGCGGGGCTGCAGGCCGGGGTGTGCGCGGGATCGCTGGCCCGCGCGGTGGCCCACACGAACGAGCGGGAACAGTTCGGCCGCCCTCTCGCCGCGAAGCAGGGCGTGCAGCTCCGGGCCGCCGACGCCTACATGGACACGGAGGCCATACGCGTCACGGCCTACGAAGCGGCCTGGCGCCGGGACACGGGCCTGCCGTACGACACGCACGCGCTCACCGCCGCGTGGTGGGCGTCGGAGGCGGGCAAGCGCGTCGTCCACGCGGGCCAGCACCTGCACGGCGGCGCGGGAGCCGACCTCGACCACCCGGTGCACCGGCACTTCCTCTGGGGGCGGCAGCTGGACGCGTATCTGGGGTGCGGCAGCGAAGTACTGGAGGAGCTGGGCGTGTTGGTCGCACGGTCGCACGAGGGAGAGGGCCGTATGGCGCAGACGACGCAAGGTCAGGAACTCGCTCCGCTGGAGATCCCGATCACCCGCACCCTGATCGTCTCCGGCGCCATCGCGTCCCGCGACTACCAGGACGTGCACCATGACGCGGAGCTCGCGCGGGCCAAGGGCTCCCCCGACATCTTCATGAACATCCTGACGACGAACGGCCTGGTCGGGCGGTACGTCACGGACCACTTCGGCCCCACGGCCGTGCTGCGCAAGGTGGCGATACGGCTGGGGGCGCCCAACTATCCCGGGGACACGATGGTGCTGAGCGGGACGGTCGAGCAGGTCGAGACTACGCCCGAGGGCGCGACCGCCGCGGTCAGGATCGTTGGGACCAACGGCATCGGCAACCACGTCACCGGCACGGTCACCGTGACGATCCCCGTGGGACCCGTGGGACCCGTGGGACCCGTGGGACCCGAGGAACAAGAAAGGCACGAGCGACCCGAAGGAGCCCCCGCATGAGTGTCCGCTCCCGCGACCGCCTCGGCGGCAGAGCCGCGATCGTCGGCATCGGGGCGACGGAGTTCTCCAAGGACTCGGGCCGCAGCGAGCTCAAGCTGGCCGTGGAGGCGGTCGGCGCCGCGCTGGAGGACGCGGGCCTCACCGCCGCCGACGTCGACGGCATGGTCACGTTCACCATGGACACCAACCCGGAGATCACGGTCGCCCAGGCGGCCGGCATGGGGGAGCTGTCCTTCTTCTCCCGCATCCACTACGGCGGCGGCGCGGCCTGCGCCACCGTCCAGCAGGCGGCCCTCGCCGTGGCGGCCGGGGTGGCCGAAGTCGTCGTCTGCTATCGCGCGTTCAACGAGCGCTCCGGGCGCAGGTTCGGCTCCGGCGTACAGCAGCGCGAACCCTCCGCCGAGGGCGCCGCACTCGGCTGGGCCCTCCCCTTCGGCCTGTTGACACCCGCCTCCTGGGTGGCGATGGCGGCCCAGCGCTACCTGCACACGTACGGCCTGACACCGGACGTCTTCGGGCACGTGGCCGTCATGGACCGCAAGTACGCGGCCACCAACCCCGCGGCGTACTTCCACGGGAAACCGATCACCCTGGAGGACCATGCCGCGTCCCGCTGGATCGTCGAGCCCCTGCGGCTCCTGGACTGCTGCCAGGAGACGGACGGCGCCCAGGCGATCGTCGTCACGAGCGCGGAGCGGGCCCGCGACCTGCGGCGTCCGCCTGCCGTGATCGTCGCGGCGGCCCAGGGGGCGGGCCGGGCGCAGGAGCAGATGACCAGCTTCTACCGCGACGACCTGCGGGGGCTGCCGGAGACGGGGGTGGTGGCGAAGCAGTTGTGGCGTACCTCGGGGCTCGGTCCCTCGGACATCGACGTGGGGATCCTCTACGACCACTTCACCCCGTTCGTGTTGATGCAACTGGAGGAGTTCGGGTTCTGCGGGCCGGGTGAGGCCGCGGATTTCGTGGCCGGGGAGGGGCTGCCGCTGAACACGCACGGCGGGCAGCTGGGAGAGGCGTACCTCCACGGCATGAACGGCATCGCGGAGGCGGTGCGTCAGGTGCGCGGCACCTCCGTGAACCAGGTGCCGGGTGTCGCGCGCACGCTGGTGACCGCGGGCACGGGGGTCCCTACATCTGGGTTGATTCTGGGGGCGTACGGCTGAACGCGGCGCGTGTCCCGGCGGCGGGACGGGTCGGCGGGCTTTCACTCGCCGTATGCGTATCCAAAAGATGATCATTGGATTCGGCCTCGTCCTGACGGCCCTGTCCATGAACCTGACAGCGTCCCCACCAGGTGTCGCAGCACCGGGCGTCGCAGCACCGGGCGTCGCAGCACGAGGTGTCGCAGCACCGGGCGTCGCAGCACCGGACGTCGCCCCCGCCAAGCCGACGGCCTTCCGCGGCTGGGCCTTCGACACCTGCCAGACCCAGTCCACCGACACGATGCGGCGCTGGCGCGACTCCAAGTACCGCGCCGTCGGCGTGTACTACGGAGGCCGCGGCCGGGCCTGCAAGAAGCAGCCGCACCTGAACCACGACTGGACGCGCGCGGTGCAGCGGATGGGCTGGCGGGTCCTGCCGGTGTACGTCGGCTCGCAGTCGCCGTGCGTCATCGCGAAGAACAAGCAGCACGTCCGTATGGGGAAGTACCCCTGGCAGCAGGGGAGGAACGAGGCCCGCGACGCGGTGCGCGCGGCGAAGGCCATCGGCGTCCGGCAGGACAGCCCGCTCTACCTGGACATGGAGGCGTACACGTACAAGCAGAAGGCGTGCGCGAGTACGACGCTCGCCTTCGTCAGGTCCTGGGACCGCGAGGTGCGCAGGCTCGGGTACGTTCCCGGGTTCTACAGCAGCGCCGACGCCGGGGTGCGGCACATGGAGGCGGCGCGGCGTGCGGGCGTACGGGACCTGCCGTCGGTGATGTGGTTCGCGCGCTGGCACACCAAGCCCGACCTGTACGGCGAGCCCGCGCTGGCGAGTGACGCCTGGCGTCCGGCACGGCGCATCCACCAGTACGCGGGGAACAAGAAGGAGCGGCACGGCGGGCGGACGCTGGTGATCGACCGCAACCTCATGCACGCTCCTGTGGCGCGCATCAGCTAGGCGGAGCACCGGAACACCAGAACACCGGAGCACCGGAACACCAGAACACCGGAACACCGGAGCACTGGACGGAGTGCCTGGCGCGGGGGCGCCGGGCCGGGCGGTTCTCAGGGGTGAACCCTCAGGGAGCCGCTCCGTCTCCTCCACCTGTAGGAGGTGGAGCCAGCCCTACTCGTACAACCTGAGGCGGACACGGCTTCGGGACCTGCGGCCGATCCGCTGAAGTAGGGGGCGCTTCTAGCGTGGAGCCATGACCGCATCCATGGTGACCGTGTGCACCAGCGCATCGAAGGCCGCGACGCGGGGCACGGGTCCCACGAGGACCACCGGGCCCTCCGCGTACCCGTCGTTCGCGTCCTACGTACGGGCGCGCCAGCCCGTACTGCTGCGCACCGCCCGCTCGCTGACCGCGAATCCGAGCGATGCCGAGGACTTGTTGCAGACCGCGCTCACCAAGACATACGTGGCGTGGGACCGGATCGAGGACCACCGGGCGCTCGACGGCTATGTGCGCCGCGCCCTGCTGAACACGCGCACGTCGCAGTGGCGCAAGCGGAAGGTCGACGAGTTCGCGTGCGACGAGCTGCCGGAGCCGGAGGTGACGCCGGCGGGGGACCCGGCCGAGCAGCAGGTGCTCCGCGACGCGATGTGGCGCGCGATCATGAAGCTGCCCGCGCGGCAGCGGGCGATGGTCGTCCTCAGGTATTACGAGGACCTGAGCGAGGCGCAGACCGCCGAGGTGCTCGGGGTGTCCATCGGCACGGTGAAGAGCGCGGTGTCGCGCGCGCTCGGCAAGCTCCGCGAGGACCCGGAGCTCACGCCGGTCCGCTGAGCCGAGCTCATCGGAGCGGCCCGGCGATGATCGATCATCCTCTGGACTAGTGACATACCGCGCGGTATGCGCGCAGAATCAGCGCAGCCCCCTTACTGCCGCGTAGGCGATGTCCAGGCGATGTCGCATCAGGAGGACGCCGTGCTGAGCACGATGCAGGACGTACCGCTGACCGTCACCCGCATCCTCAGGCACGGCATGACCGTGCACGGGACGTCGCAGGTCACGACCTGGACCGGCGAGGGCGAGCCGCAGCGGCGCAGCTTCCGCGAGATCGGGGAGCGCACGGCCCAGCTCGCGCACGCCCTGCGCGAGGACCTCGGCGTCACGGACGACGAGCGCGTCGCGACCTTCATGTGGAACAACGCCGAGCACGTCGAGGCCTACTACGCCGTGCCCTGTATGGGCGCGATACTGCACACCCTCAACCTGCGGCTGCCCGCGGAGCAGCTGGTGTGGATCGTCCACCACGCCGCCGACCGCGTGATCATCGTCAACGGCTCCCTCCTCGGCCTGCTCGCGCCGCTCCTCCCGCGGCTGACGAGCGTGGAACACCTGGTGGTCTCGGGACCCGGCGACCGCTCGCTCCTGGCGGGCTCGCACGCGCAGGTGCACGAGTACGAGGAGCTGCTCGCAGGCAAGCCCACCGCGTACGACTGGCCCGAGCTCGACGAGCGCTCCGCGGCCGCCATGTGCTACACCTCCGGCACCACCGGCGACCCCAAGGGCGTCGTCTACTCCCACCGCTCCATCTACCTGCACTCCATGCAGGTCAACATGACGCAGTCGATGGGGCTCACGGACGCGGACACGTCACTGGTCGTCGTCCCGCAGTTCCACGTCAACGCCTGGGGTCTGCCGCACGCCACCCTCATGACCGGCGTGAACATGCTGATGCCGGACCGCTTCCTGCAGCCCGCGCCGCTCGCCGAGATGATCGAGAAGGAGCGGCCCACGCACGCGGCCGCCGTCCCCACCATCTGGCAGGGCCTGCTCGCCGAGCTCACCGCGAAGCCGCGCGACGTCAGCTCCCTCGGCCAGGTCACCATCGGCGGCTCCGCCTGCCCGCCCTCCCTCATGGAGGCCTTCGACAAGCTCGGCATGCACGTCTGCCACGCCTGGGGCATGACGGAGACGTCCCCGCTCGGCACCGTCGCCCGCCCGCCGGCCCACGCCGCGGGCACCGAGGAGGAGTTCGGCTACCGGCTCACGCAGGGCCGCTTCCCCGCCTCCGTCGAGGCCCGCCTCGTCGGCCCCGGCGGCGAACACCTGCCGTGGGACGGTACGTCGGCCGGTGAGCTGGAGGTGCGCGGCCCCTGGATCGCGGGCGCGTACTACGGCGGTGCGGGCGGCGACGTCCTGCGCCCCGACGACAAGTTCAGCGACGACGGATGGCTGAAGACGGGCGACGTCGGCGTCATCACCGCCGACGGCTTCCTCACCCTCACCGACCGCGCCAAGGACGTCATCAAGTCGGGCGGCGAGTGGATCTCATCCGTCGAGCTGGAGAACGCGCTGATGTCCCACCCGGACGTGGCCGAGGCCGCGGTCGTCGCCGTGCCCGACGACAAGTGGGGGGAGCGCCCCCTCGCCACGGTGGTGCTGCGCGAAGGCGCGTCGGCCGACTACGCGTCCCTCCGCGACTTCCTCGCGGGCCGCATCGCCAAGTGGCAGCTCCCGGAGCGCTGGACGTTCATCCCCGCGGTCCCGAAGACCAGCGTCGGCAAGTTCGACAAGAAGGTCCTGCGCAGGCAGTACGCGGACGGGGAACTGGACGTCACGAAGCTCTGACGCGACGTCGTACGTTCCTAATTCGTGCCGATCTTCGCCAGCAGGTCCACGATCCGGCCCTGAACCTCCGTGCTCGTGGACCGCTCCGCCAGGAACAGGACGGTCTCGCCCGCGGCCAGCTTCGGGAGTTCCGTCTCGTCGACGGCGGCGGTGTAGACGACCAGCGGAGTGCGGTTCAACTGGCCGTTCGCGCGCAGCCAGTCGACGATTCCGGCCCTGCGGCGGCGTACCTGCAGCAGGTCCATCACCACGAGGTTCGGCCGCATCTGGGCCGCGAGCGTCACCGCGTCCGCGTCGCTCTCGGCCCGCGCGACCTGCATGCCGCGCCGCTCCAGCGTGGCCGTCAGGGCGAGCGCGATCTCCTCGTGCTCCTCGATGAGCAGGACGCGCGAGGGGTGCTGTTCGCTGTCGCGTGGAGCCAGGGCCTTCAGGAGTACGGCGGGATCGGCGCCGTACGCCGCCTCGCGCGTCGCCTGCCCGAGCCCCGCCGTCACGAGCACGGGCACCTCGGCCGCCACGGCGGCCTGCCGCAGCGACTGGAGCGCCGTGCGCGTGATCGGCCCGGTCAGCGGGTCCACGAACAGCGCCGCGGGGAACGCCGCGATCTGCGCGTCGACCTCCTCGCGCGAGTGCACGATCACCGGGCGGTAGCCGCGGTCGCTCAGCGCCTGCTGTGTGGTGACGTCCGGCGCGGGCCACACCAGGAGGCGGCGCGGGTTGTCCAGCGGTTCGGGCGGCAGTTCGTCGTCCATGGGCTGGGGCTGCGGCCGGTTCGCGACCTCCACGGCGCCGCCGGGCCCGTCGAGCGGCTCCGGACCCTCGTCGGCGTCCTCGTCCGGGGCGCCGATCGCGTACGAACGGCCCGCGCCCTCGGTAGCCGACGCGATGCGGGACTGCGGGTGCTGCGGGTGCTGCGCCGGAACCCCCGGCTGCTGGGCCTGGGGCTGGGACTGGGGGTGCGGGCGCGTCGAGGTCTCGGGGCGCTCGTCGGCCGCGGGGTCGGGCGGCGTGGACAGCCTGCGCCGACGCCCTGAGCCGCCGAGGGTGTGCGACTGCGCGGCGGCGGCTGCTGCTTGGGGCTGCTGCGGGTCGGTGGCGGGAGCGGATGCGGGGGTGGGGGCGGGTGCCTCCGGGGTCGGCATCGGGCCCGCGGCGGCGGCCGGCGGGGGCTGCGGAGCCTGCGGGGGCTGCGGTGACGTGGGGATCCGGGGGGCCCGGGGCGGCTGCTGCGGGCGGCCCTGACCGGGAACGGTGGCACCGCCCTGCGGCGCGCCCTGCTGCTGGCCCGCCTGCTGCTGGCCTGCCTGCTGCTCGGCGATCTGCTGCCCGAACGGCACGCCCTGCCCGAGCGTCCGCACGCTGATCGCGCGCCCCTGCGTCGAGTTGGGGTCGCCGGGCGCGGCCTCGGCGGGCAGCGGCTGGGCCGCCCGTGCCTGCGCACCGCGCTCGGGCGGGAGCGCGGCGCCCCGGCCCGGCGCCGGGATGCCGTGCGCGGGGGTACCGGCGGAGTGCGGGGTGCCCTGCGCGGGCACGCCGCCGGGCGGAGTCGTGCCGTCGGGCCACGGCTGCGGCACGGGCGGCGGGCCGGACTCGGTGTCCTGGCCGCCCTGCCGCGGGTTCCGCGGGTCCTGGGCGGGCGCGGGGGCCGCCTGGCGGGAGCGGCGGCCCGTCGGGGCCTGCGTGGGGTGCGGTTGCGGCGGGGTGTGGTCGTCCTCGCCGCGTACGGCCGGGGCGTGGTGCCCGGTCCCGCCCTGGACGCCGTCACCTTGTACGCCGTCTTGTACGCCGTCACCCGGGGCAGCCTGTACGCCGCCACCCTGGACGGCGACGCTCTCCTGGCCCGCGTACTCCTGGCCCGCGTACTCCTGACCCGGGGCGCGGTCGGCCGTGGCGGGCGGCAGCGCGAAGACGCGTCCGTTGTTCGCCTCCTCGGCCTCGGCACGCTCCTTGGCGGCGGCCAGCGCACGCCGCGCACGCCGTCCCGTGGGCTTCCCCGCGCCGTCACCCTGCCCGGCACCGGACGTCTCCATGGGGCCCGAAGCGGGGCCCGAAGCGGGGCCCGAAGCGGGGCCCGAAGCCAGCGCGGGCAGCGCGTGCTGCTCACCGGCGGGCCGGGCACGCCGTCCCGTCGCCCCACTGGGCACGGGCACGCCCTGCGGCGGCACCGTCTCGCCCAACGCGGCGCTGCCGGCCGCGTGTTCCGCCGCCGTCATCACGGCACCCTCGGCCGCGCTCGGCCGCCCGCGCCGCCGTCCCGTACCGCCACTGGCGGCGCCACCCGACGTCTCCGGAGACGGAGCCTGCGCCGTCAGACCGGGGCCGCCCATGCGCGGGCCCACGAGATCCGTGGCCACGGAACCGCCGAGGCTCTCCGAAGAGGCCTCCGCGGCACGCCGACCCCGGCGCCGCCCGGTACCGCTCGGCTCACCGGGACCCGGCTCCCCGGCACCCGTCTCCGCGGTCTCCGTCTCCGGGTCCGTAGCTCCCGCGACCGCACTCTCCAGGAAGGAGTCCACCGAGGGCCGCCGAGCCCGCCGACGCCCACCGCTCGCACCTGAAGCCGACCCCGACCCCGATTCCGCCCCCGATCCCGCAGGACCGGACGCCTGCGCGGGCACGACGACGGACCCACCGCCCCCCTTGACGGAGCCCGCACCAGCCGCACCAGCCGCGCTAGCCGCGCCAGCCGCACCAACGGCCCCGATCGGCACCTCAAGCACATACGCACTGCCGCCCATGCCCGGCACCTCATGCGTCTGCAGCACACCTCCGTGTGCCCGCACGATGCCCCGCACGATCGGCTCGTGTACCGGGTCACCGCCGGCGAAAGGCCCCCGCACCTCGATGCGGACGACCTCGCCGCGCTGGGCGGCGGCGACGACGATCGTCGAGTCCACATAGCCACCGGAGACGCCCGCGCCGACGTCCGAACGCGCGTTGCCGGTCGCGTCGATGCCCGCCACGTCCGCGACGAGGTGGGCGAGGGCCGTGGCGAGCCGCCCCGCGTCGGCCATGAGCTCGATCGGCGGCGCGTGCACCGCGAACTGGGCGCGCCCGGGCCCGATCAGCTCGACCGCGCCCTCCACACCGGCGGCGACGACCGCGTCGAGCAGGACCGGCGTGAGGGAGAGCTGTTCGTCGCCCGCGTCGAGCCGCTGGTAGCCGAGGACGTTGTCGACGAGCGTCGTCATCCGGGCGTACCCGGCCGACAGGTGGTGCAGGACCTGGTTGGCCTCGGGCCACAGCTGGCCCGCGTCGTCGGAGGCGAGCGCGTTCAGCTCGCGGCGCAGCTCGTCCAGGGGTCCGCGCAGCGACGAGCCGAGGACGGCGAGCAGCTGCTCGTGCCGTGCGGCCAGTGCCTCGTACCGCGTCTTCTCGCGTTCGGCGAGCTCTTCGAAGCGGTCCTTCTCGCGCTCGGCGAGCGCCGCGTACCGCTCCTGCTCGGCGGCGAGCTCCTCGGCCCGCTGCTCCTCGGCGGCCTTGATCTCGGCGGTGCGCTCCTCGGCGAGGGTGGTGAGCTCCTCCGCGTGCCGGGCGAGGGCCGCCTCGTACTTCTCGTTCAGCTCGTCGTAGGGCCTGCGGTCGGTGAAGGTCATCACCGCGCCGACCAGCTGGTCTCCGTCGCGCACCGGCGACGTCGTCAGGTCGACGGGCACCTTGGCGCCGCTCTTGGACCACAGGACCTGCCCGCGCACCCGGTGCTTGCGCCCGGAGCGCAGGGTGTCGGCGAGCGGGGACTCGTCGTACGGGAACGGCTCACCGTCGGCGCGCGAGTGCAGGACCAGCGGGTGCAGTTCCTGCCCGCCGAGGTCGCTGGCCCGGAAGCCCAGTATCTGAGCGGCGGCCGGATTGACGAGGACGACCCGTCCGTCGGTGTCCGTGCCGACGACTCCCTCGGCCGCGGCCCGCAGGATCATCTCGGTCTGCCGCTGCGAACGCTGCAGTTCGGCCTCGGTGTCCACGGTGCCCGAAAGGTCGCGTACGACGAGCATGAGCAGTTCGTCGCCCGTGTACCCGTGGTGGTCGTAGGCGTCCCTGCCGTCCTCCAGCGGGGAGCTGGTGACCTCGACGGGGAACTCGAAGCCGTCCGTGCGCCGGGCGACCATCCGGGTCGGCTTGGTGCGGCCGCGCTCGTCGATGGTGTCCGGGCGCCGCATGGAGCCGGGGATGAGCCGGGAGTCGAACTGCGGCAGCAGGTCCAGCAGACCGCGCCCCACGAGCGCGGTGCCGGGTGTCTCGAACGCCTCCAACGCGATGGCGTTGGCGTTCACGACCGTGCCGTTGGCGTTGACGAGGACGAGCGCGTCAGGGAGCGCGTCGAGTATGGCTGCGAGGCGAGCAGCGCCTCGGGATGGCCTGCTGCTCACGACGACGCTTCCTCCCTGGTTACCGCTGCTTGCCGACTCGCTCAGACCATTTTGCCCCTCGGTCCGTGGCGTGTCACGGGAGGGAGTCTACGGGGAGTGGTTGTGGGCGCGACGCCGGATGAGAGGGAGGTCGCACGCAGAAGATGTGAGTTTTCCGTACCGCCTGGTCACGCGGAGGTCGCGGGCAGCACCGGTACGAGACCGTCCCACCGCGAGATCTCGCAGCCGTTGCTGCGGTCGTACGTCGCGTCGACGGGCCTGCCCTGCCAGGTTCCCGTGACGTGCGCGGTGGCGGGTCCGCCGTACTGCATCGTGCACATCGAGTCCTTGGGCACGGGCGCGAACGGGTCGGTCCCCCACACGGTGACCTCCTGGAGCCGCTCGCACGCCTTTGCCGCGTCCGGGTGCGTACCGCCCGTCGGGTGGCACTTCAGTTCGTACGTCCCGTCGCCGGCGCCGCCCGCGCCGGTGACCTTGACGGTGAGGCGGTCGGAGGGAGAGGAGGGAGGCGCGACCACGGTGGCGTCGGCGGTCGCGTGGGCGGCGGCGGGTACGGCGGACAGCGCGGCGACGGAGGCGGCGGCAGTGAGGACGAGACGACGCAGCATTTCGGGCTCCACGAGTACGGCGGGACGGATGGTTCTACGGAACTAACGCCGTTCGCCCCGCGATGTTGCGGTGCCGCGTAACGCTTTGCCCCGCGGGCCGCACCACTAGTACCGTGGGTGCCGCGATTGGTGACACACCCACTGGCTGTGTCATCATCTGCACGCACCCCCGCTCGCGCAGGTGTGCAAGCTGGAGGCGTCGCCTAGTCCGGTCTATGGCGCCGCACTGCTAATGCGGTTTGGGACTTAAATCCCATCGAGGGTTCAAATCCCTCCGCCTCCGCAGCTTGATCCGAAGCCCCGGCCCCTGGACCGGGGCTTCGGTGCGTCATGGGCGCTCCGGGCGGTGTTTCCGCAGCTCACAAGGGGTCCGCCGAACGGATTTCACATGGCGGCGGCAGTCATGTAATGTTCTTCCTGTCGCCGCGAACGGGCCGAAGGGCCGGGAAGCGAAGACAAGAACAAAAGAAAAATCAAGCACTCGTAGCTTAACGGATAGAGCATCTGACTACGGATCAGAAGGTTGCAGGTTCGAATCCTGCCGAGTGCACATGAACAAGAGGCCCCCGGAGTTGATCCGGGGGCCTCTTGCGTTGTCCGGGTGCGGGGAGTGATGGCTGTGGAGTGGCGGTGTGCGGGGCTCGGGTGGCCGGACGGGCAGCCCGTGCTGCGGTGGGACGGTGGGCGGCGCAGCGTGCTCGCGTACGGGCGGGACATCGGGTTCCGGGCCGTCGGGGAGCGGCGGTGCGTGGGGGCGCGCGGCAATGCGTGTCCGGTGCGGGCCGTCGTGCCGGGGGCGGCCACGCAGGCGCGGTGCCCGGAGTGTGCGCGGCTCGACCGGGCGTTCTCGGTGGCGGCGGACGGCGTGCCCGACGATCCGCGTACCTACCGGGTCTACCTCGCGTGGTTCGGGGCCGGAGTCGTGAAGGTGGGGATCACGGCCGAGGAGCGGGGTGCGGGGCGGCTCCTGGAGCAGGGGGCCGTGGCGTTCTGCTGGCTGGGGCGCGGTCCGCTGATGGCGGCGCGGCGTACGGAGGAGTTGCTGCGGGCGGCGCTCGGGGTGCCGGACCGGGTGCCGTACGCCCGCAAGCGTGGGCTTCGTGGGGCGTTGCCCGGGTGGGGTGAGCGGGAACGGGAGCTCGCCGAGCTGCACGGCCGGGCCGTCGCACTCGGCGGGTGGGCGGAGGCGCTGGAGCGGGTGCCGTTCGACGCCGTTGACCACTCGGAGGCGTTCGGGCTCGACGACCGGGGTGGTCCGGCCGCGACGGGCGGGGTGGTGCGGGAACTGGTCGACGGCGGGGCGGTCGCGGGGCGGTTGGTAGCCGCGGCCGGGCCCGACCTTCACCTGGAGGTGGCGGGCGGGAGCGTGCTGGTGGTCGACACGCGGGTGCTCGTGGGGTGGGGGCTGGCCTCGGCCGACGCGGGGGCGGGGGTGACCGTTCCGGTGCGGGCCGTGGAGGTCGTGGGCGGTGGCGCCGAGCAGGACGGGCTTTTCTGAGCACCTTCCGTGCCCGTCGACCGGTTCTCTGACCGAATGGTCAAGTCCGGGCGACCGTTGGGCAAGGACGGTCGAAAAGGGTGGACGAGGGTGCGGTGTGAGCCCGAGTGTGTCGACATGAGTGATCACGGCACAGGACCTGTCGGACCCTTCGAACCGCCCTACTACTCCGTCGTCTTCTCCTCCGTGCGCACCGAGGGGGACAACGGCTACGGCGAGATCGCCGACCGCATGGACGAACTGGTCGCGGACGTACCGGGTTTCCTCGGCACCGAGTCCGCCCGTACGCCCGGCGGCCTCGGCATCACCGTCTCGTACTTCCGCGACGAGGAGTCCATCAAGGCCTGGCGGAGCAACCTGGAGCACCGCGCGGCCCAGCGCCGCGGGCGCGAGGACTGGTACGAGAAGTACGTCCTGCACGTCGCGAAGGTCGAGAGGAGTCACGGGTTTGTGCGGGAGTAATGGGAGTAGCGGGAGTAATGGGAGTAATGGGAGTAATGGGAGTAGCGGGGGCGCGGAAACCAGTGCCGATGCCGCCTCCGTGCGCGGCTTCTGGGAGCGGCTCGGGCTGCCGGGGCTCATCGACGTACACACGCATTTCATGCCGGAGCGCGTGCTGAGGAAGGTGTGGGCGTACTTCGACTCCTTCGGGGCGGCGGGCTCGGCGGCAGGCTCGGCGGCGGGCACCGTGGAGTGGCCCATCACCTACCGGCACGAGGAGGAGCGGCGGATCGCGCTGCTCGGGGAGTTCGGGGTGCGTGCCTTCACCTCGATGCTGTACCCGCACAAGGCGGGCATGGCGGAGTGGCTCAACGGGTGGGCCGCCGACTTCGCGCGGCGTACGCCCGGCTGTCTGCACACCGCGACGTTCTTCCCGGAGCCCGGCGTGGACCGGTACGTGCGGGAGGCCGTCGAGGCGGGTGCCCGCGTCTTCAAGTCACATGTGCAGGTGGGCGGGTACGACCCCAACGACGCGCTGCTCGAACCCGTGTGGGGCCTGCTCGCCGAGGCCGGGGTGCCGGTGGTCATGCACTGCGGGTCCGGTCCCGAGCCCGGCAAGCACACCGGGCCGGAACCGGTCGCCGCGCTCCTCGCCCGGCACCCGCGGCTGCCCGTCATCGTGGCGCACCTGGGCATGCCGGAGTACGCCGAGTTCCTCACGCTCGCGGAAAGGTACGAGGAGGTGCGCCTCGACACGACGATGGTGTTCACCGACTTCAGCGAAGGCCTCATGCCGTTCCCGGCGCGGGAGCGGGGCAGGCTGGCCGACCTGGGCGGGAAGGTGTTGTTGGGCAGCGATTTCCCCAACATCCCGTACTCGTACGTCCATCAGTTGGAGTCCCTGGAGCGGCTCGGGCTCGGGGACGCGTGGCTGCGCGGGGTGCTGTACGGGAACGCCGCCCGGGTGTTCGGGGTGGAGTGAGAGGGGGGGGGGGGGGGGGCGGGGGGGGGACGGGGGAGTAAAGGGCGTGGTCAGAGGCGGGTGTTCGCGTCGCCTGCTCGGAGTTTCTGTTGCGGGGCCAGCGTCGCCTGGCCCGCGGCGTCGATGCTCACGTTCAGCACGTGCCAGATGGGTTCGGTCTGTGCGCCGACGGCGGCCGCCACCGTGTACTGACCCAGCTGCGTGGTTCCCTGGGCGACCGTGACGACGGCGAGCGAGTTCTCGAAGGTGCCGCCGGTGAAATTGTGCACCCAGTACCGGTACTGGCCGGGCACGAAGTCCGCCACGGTCGGGGTGATCGTGACGTTCTCCGGGCCGAAGGCCTGCTTGGCGTCCACGTCGAGCGCCACGTATGTCACCGGGGGCGGCGACATGGACGCGTACGACAGGTGGAAGCGACCGTTGTTGGTGTCCGGGCCCGACAGGTGCGAGTCGAGGTCGGCCGGGGCGCTGCCCCACGTGAGGGTGAGGACGATCGGCTCGGTCCGGACGGGTGGGACCGGGACGAGTTGGAGGTCGACCACCGTGACCGGTGACTGGGCCGCGACCGTCGCCTCCGCGTCGAGGTAGCCGGTGTACGACGCGGAGACCGTGACGCGGTTGTCGGAGTCGAGCGGGGCGCAGGCGAATTGGTACGCCCCGGCGATGTCCGTGGTCGTCGCCGCGACCGACGTGCCGGTGAGGGTGACCGTGGCGCCGGCGACGGGGTTTCCGGTCGCCGCGTCGGTGACGGTGCCGCGGACCTCGACGCAGCCCGTGACGAGCTCCACGCCGCTCACACCGAGGGGCGGCACGAACGCGGACACTTTGCTGGCGCCCGCCGTCCAGAAGAACCAGGTCAGACCGGCCGGGCCGTGCGGCACGCACCGCAGGGTCCAGGTGCCGTCCGCCCGGGTGGTCGCCTCGATGAACGGTCCGCCGCCGGGACGCCTGACCTTCTGTCCCGCCGCGTCCATGAGGAAGACCTTGACGCCGGCCGCCGGGGTTCCGGTGGCGGTCCGCACGACGCCGGAGACGGGGGTGCACGTCAGGTCGGTCTCCAGGTCGACCGCCGTCTCCGGCGCGACGGAGATCTCCCTCCGGTGCTCCTGGTGGGTGTCGTGGCTGGTGGTGAGGACGTACATGCCCTGCGGGACGCAGGTGGTGGTGCCCTTGGCGAGGGTGAAGCGGCCCTGCGCGTCGGTGACGGCCGTGAAGCCGCTGCCCTCGGCGACGACGACCGCCCCGGCGAGGGGCTCGCCGCTGGAGAAGTCCCTGACCAGGCCCGTGACGGGAGCGCAGTTGCGGCGCAGGTCGATGACGACGTCGAGGGGGACCTCCGGTTCGACGGTGATCTGCCGCTTGTCCTCCAGGTGGGTGCCGTGCGTCGTGGTGAGGGTGTGGGCGCCCGCGGGGACGCAGGTGGCGGCGCCCTTGGCGAGGGCGAAGCGGCCGTGTTCGTCGGTGACGGCCTCGAACCCGGTGCCGTCGGCGACGACGTGGGCGCCCGCCACCGGTTCGCCGGTCACGTGGTGCCTGACCAGGCCGGTGACCGGCGCACAGCTCATGCAGACCACCTTGCCGGGGCGCCAGCCGTCGGCGGGGCGCACTTCGTTGACGAACAGCCGGAAGACGGTGTCGTCCGCGGCGACCGCGCCGTCCGCCGTCACCGTCCCCGGCCACTGCTCCGCTGGGCCGCGCACCCGGAAGTACGTCCCTTCCGCGGCGACGAGGAGCACGTCGTCGCCGCTGGTCGGCTCCTCCGACGAGCCGTCGGCCCGGACCACGCGCACGGTGTACTCCTCTTCGGCGCCGTGGTGGCCGGGGACGCTGAGCGGGTACGAGCTGACCCAGACGTCGCAGCCCGTGCCGCCCCAGCGGTAGTGCTTGATGTGCTCCTTCGGGTGGGGCTCGGTGCGCGGGTCGACGCGGACGATGTTCCCGGACACCTCCCAGCCGGGGCCGCAGGCCGTGAGGACGGATGCCTCGAAGGTCGGCGGGGCCGTGAAGTAGAAGGTGTGGAAGGGGCCGGGGGTGGGTGTGGGGTCCGCGGAGAGCCGCCCGGCACCGCCGGACGTATACAGCCAACGGCCGTCCCGCATACGGAAACGCATCGCGTTCAGCCGCACCGCTGACGGGACGCACCGCTCGTTCACGCACTCGCACCAGGCAGGGCACTCGATGCCACCACAGCTCATGTCGTCCTCCCCCGGTCGGGTCTCCCGGTCGGGTCCCCCGGCGCGGGCGACCTTCGTACACACGGCGTACCGCTGGGATCTAGGGCTGTCACTGCGGGGGCCCGCACTCCGCCTCGCCGCCGCCCCCGCCGTCCCCGCCGTCCCCGCGGTCCTTTCTCAGGGAATTCACAGGTTCGCGCAAGAGTGCTCTCAGGGGCGCCGCGCAAGGTGTGGGGCATGACCACGACCACGCCGCAGGCGCGTACCGAACTGCTCAGGCCGGACGGGAGCCCCGTCCGCGTGCTCGTCGTGGACGACGAGGTGTCCCTCACCGACCTGTTGTCCATGGCCCTGCGCTACGAGGGCTGGCAGATCCGCAGCGCGGGCGACGGGGCGGGCGCGGTGCGGGCCGCGCGGGCGTTCCGGCCCGACGTCGTGGTGCTCGACATGATGCTGCCCGACATGGACGGGCTCTCCCTGCTCGGCAGGCTGCGCCGGGAGATGCCGGACGTGCCCGTGCTGTTCCTGACCGCGAAGGACGCCGTGGAGGACCGCATCGCCGGGCTCACGGCGGGCGGCGACGACTACGTCACCAAGCCGTTCAGCCTGGAGGAGGTCGTGGCGCGGCTGCGCGGACTCATCCGGCGGGCCGGTGCCGCCGACAAGCGCAGCGAGTCGACGCTGGTCGTGGGGGACCTCACCCTCGACGAGGACAGCCACGAGGTGACCCGCGGCGGCGACTCCATCCACCTCACCGCCACCGAGTTCGAGCTGCTGCGGTACCTCATGCGCAATCCGCGGCGGGTGCTCAGCAAGGCGCAGATACTCGACCGGGTGTGGAACTACGACTTCGGGGGCCAGGCCAACGTCGTCGAGCTGTACATCTCGTATCTGCGCAGGAAGATCGACGCGGGCCGGGAGCCGATGATCCATACGCGGCGCGGGGCGGGCTACCTGATCAAGTCCGCGGTGCCGGTCGCTTCTTGAGCTCCCGCTTCCAGAGTTCCCGCTTCCGGAGTTTCCGCTTCCAGAGTTTCCGCTTCCAGAGAGTTCGCTCGTGAGACTCACGCTACGGACGCGGCTCGTTCTCTCCGCCGTCGCGCTGATCGCCGTCGTGTGCGCGGTCATCGGCGTGGTGACGACCATCGCTCTCAAGTCCCATCTGTACGAGCAGTTGGACGGCGCCCTCGGCGGGGTCGCCCAGCGGGCTTCGGGGCCCGCCGTCGCGCCGGGGCCCGGTCCCGGTTCGCGGGACGACCCGTTGGACTTCGTCACGCACGGGCCGCAGGAGATCGGTGCCGTCGGCGCGGAGGTGGGGCGGGACGGCTCGGTGGGGCGGGCCCTCGTCAGTACCGAGGACGACGCGGGCGACACGGTGCCGGATGCCACGGAGCTCGACGCGGCGCAGCTGGCCGCGCTCGGCGGCGTACCGAGGGACGGGCAGGCGCACAACGTCGGCCTGCCGGGGCTCGGGGAGTACCGCGTGACGTACACGAGCGGACACAAGGGCGACTTCCTCGTCGGGCTGCCGACCGCCAAGGTGCGGAACACGCTCAGCACGCTGATCGTCGTCGAGGTCTGCGTCACCGCGGCGGGCCTCGTCGCCGCCTCGCTCGCCGGGGCCGCGATGGTCGGCGTCGCGCTGCGCCCGCTGCGCAGGATCGCGAGCACCGCCACCCGGGTCTCCGAGCTGCCGCTGCACAGCGGCGAAGTGTCCCTGCACGAACGCGCGCCCGACGCCGACCCGCGCACGGAGGTCGGGCAGGTGGGCGCCGCACTCAACCGCATGCTCGACCACGTCCACTCGGCACTCGACGCACGCCAGCGCAGCGAGACGCGGGTACGGCAGTTCGTCGCGGACGCCAGCCACGAGCTGCGGACCCCGCTCGCCTCCATCCGGGGGTACGCGGAACTGACGCGCCGCGGACGGGAGCCGACCGGGCCCGACACGCGGCACGCGCTCGGCCGGATCGAGTCCGAGGCCGAGCGGATGACGGGTCTCGTCGAGGATCTGCTGCTGCTCGCGCGGCTCGACGCGGAACAGCCGCTCTCGTACCGGAGCACTGATCTCGCACCGCTCGTCGTCGACACCGTCAGCGACGCGCGGGCCGCCGGACCCGGCCACCACTGGCGCCTCGAACTCCCCGCCGAACCCGCCCTGGTGAGCGCGGACGCCGCACGCCTGCACCAGGTCGTCGTCAACCTCCTCGCCAACGCCCGCACCCACACCCCACCGGGTACGACGGTCACGGCCCGGCTACGGCACGAGGGACCCCACGTACACCTGGAGGTGCGGGACGACGGGCCCGGCATCGCGCCCGGTCTCCTGCCCACCGTCTTCGAACGGTTCGCCCGCGGCGACGCGTCCCGCTCGCGCCGGGCGGGATCCACGGGGCTCGGCCTCGCCCTCGTGCGGGCCATCGTGACGGCGCACGACGGCACGGTCACGGTCGAGAGCGTGCCGGGGCGGACCGTGTTCGTGGTCACGCTCCCGGCGGTCCACCACAGCACCACTTCCGACGCTTCACAGCCCGGTGACAGCCTCACCACACAGCCCTGACAGACCACTTGGCGAATGTCGGCCCCATGCGAACCGACACCTCCCCGGACGTGCTGCCGTCACGGGACCACCTCCCCGCCACCGGGCGTGACGTGCCCGTCCTGGACGTCGTGATCCCGGTCTACAACGAGGAGAAGGACCTCGAGCCGTGCGTCCTGCGCCTGCACGACCACCTCGCCCGCACCTTCCCCTACCCCTTCCGCATCACCGTCGCGGACAACGCGTCCACGGACCGCACCCCGCGGGTCGCCGCCGAACTCAGCGGGCGGCTCGAAGAGGTGCGGCACGTACGCCTCGACCGGAAAGGGCGCGGGCGGGCGCTGCGCGCCGTCTGGTCCGCCTCCGACGCGCCGGTCCTCGCGTACATGGACGTCGACCTCTCCACCGACCTCAACGCGCTGCTCCCGCTCGTCGCCCCGCTGATCTCCGGCCACTCGGACCTGGCGATCGGCTCGCGCCTCGCACGCAGCTCACGGGTGGTGCGCGGGCCCAAGCGGGAGTTCATCTCCCGCGCGTACAACCTCATCCTGCGCGGCTCCCTGCACGCCCGCTTCTCCGACGCCCAGTGCGGGTTCAAGGCGATCCGCGGTGACGTGGCGCGGGTGCTGCTGCCGCTGGTCGAGGACACGGGGTGGTTCTTCGACACCGAGATGCTCGTCCTCGCCGAGCGCGCCGGGCTGCGCATCCACGAGGTGCCGGTCGACTGGGTCGACGACCCCGACTCGACGGTCCACCTGGTGCGGACGGCCGCGGACGACCTCAAGGGGGTGTGGCGGGTGGGTCGGGCGCTCGCGGTCGGCGCGCTGCCGCTCGACCGGCTGGCCCGCCCGTTCGGCGACGACCCGCGCGACCGCCGACTCACCGGCGTGCCCGGCGGCCTCACCCGCCAGCTCGTCGGCTTCTGCGTGGTCGGCGCGCTCTCGACCCTGTTCTACCTCCTCCTCTACAGCGGATTCCGTACGTTCACGGGGTCGCAGGCAGCCAACGCGCTCGCCCTCCTGGTGTCGGCGGTGGCCAACACGGCAGCGAACCGGAGGCTCACCTTCGGCGTACGCGGCCGGGACCGCGCGGTCCGCCACCAGGCACAGGGCCTCGTCGTCTTCGCGATCGGCCTCGCCCTCACGAGCGGCTCCCTGGCGGCCCTCGACACCGCGTCGGTCCACCCCGCGCACTCCACGGAACTCGCGGTCCTGGTCGCGGCGAACCTGGCGGCGACGGTGCTGCGGTTCCTGCTGCTGAGGGCGTGGGTCTTCCCGGCCGACGCCACCGGCGCACCTTCTTGCACGACCACCCCCCACGACCCGAGGGACGCACGATGACGATCACCTCTCCCCCCTCGGCGCCGTGGCGCGGGCGCGCGGGCGACCCCCCGTGGGCGCGGCCCGCGCTGCTCGCGCTGTTGCTGGCCACCGCCGGGCTCTACCTCTGGAACCTCAGCGCGTCCGGCTACGCCAACTCCTTCTACTCCGCCGCCGCGCAGGCCGGCAGCCAGAGCTGGAAGGCGCTCTTCTTCGGCTCGCTCGACGCGGGCAACGCGATCACCGTCGACAAGCCCCCGGCCGCGCTCTGGCCCATGGCGCTCTCCGTACGCCTCTTCGGCCTCAACTCCTGGGCCGTACTCGTCCCGCAGGTCGTCATGGGCGTCGCCACGGTCGGCGTGCTGTACGCGGCCGTGCGGCGCCGGTTCAGTGCCGCCGCCGGGCTGATCACGGGCGCGGTGCTCGCGCTCACACCCGTCGCCGCGCTGATGTTCCGCTTCAACAACCCGGACGCGCTGCTCGCCCTCCTGATGACCGTCACGGTGTACTGCGTCCTGCGCGCCCTGGAGCACGGCCGCACCAAGTGGCTGGTGTGGGCGGGCGTCGCGGTCGGTCTCGCCTTCCTCACCAAGACGCTGCAGGCGTTCCTGATCCTGCCGCCGCTCGCGGTCCTCTACGCGGTGTGCGCCCCGGTGCGGCCGCGCAGGCGCATCGGCCAGCTCGCCCTGTCCGCGGGCGCGATGCTCGTCGCCGGTGGCTGGTGGGTGGCGGCCGTCGAGCTGTGGCCCGCGTCCTCGCGCCCGTACATCGGCGGCTCGCAGAACAACTCCTTCCTCGAGCTGACCTTCGGCTACAACGGTCTCGGCCGCATCAACGGCGACGAGACCGGCAGCGTGGGCGGAGGCGGCGGGCCCCGCGGCGGCGGGGGCGGGGGTGGTGGTCAGTGGGGCGAGACCGGGCTGGGGCGGATGTTCAACTCCGAGATCGGCGGCCAGATCTCCTGGCTGCTGCCCGCCGCGCTGATCCTCCTGGTGGCCGGGCTCGTCCTCACCCGCAAGGCACGCCGTACGGACACCGCGCGGGCGGCGTTCGTGGCGTGGGGCGGCTCGCTCGTGATGACCGCCGCGGTCTTCAGCTTCATGGCGGGGATCTTCCACCAGTACTACACGGTGGCCCTCGCCCCCTACATCGCCGCTCTCGTCGGCATGGGCGCGACGGTCCTGTGGGAGGAGCGCGGCTCGCGGTGGGCGGGCGCGGTGCTCGGGGTGACGGTCGCGGGTACGGCGGTGTGGGCGTACGTGCTGCTCGGCAGGGCGGCGGACCACCTGCCGTGGCTGCGGTGGGCGGTGCTCGCGGCGGGGCTGGTCGGGGCGGTGGGGCTGCTGGTCGTGGGGCGGCTCGGGCGTCGGCTCGCGCTGGCCGCGGTGGGGCTGGGCATGGCGGCATCCGTGGCGGGACCGGTGGCGTACACCCTGTCGACGGTGGACAGCGCGCACACGGGGTCGATCGTGACGGCGGGTCCGGCTTCGGCGGGCGGCCGGGGCATGGGCGGGCCTCGGGGCGGGGGTGGGCCGGGTGGCGGTCCTGGTGGTCCTGGTGGTCCGGGCGGTCCGGATGGCCAGGCCCGTCAGGGTGGGGCTCCCCAGGGCGGTGCCCCGCAAAGGCAGCCCGGTGGTGGGGTGCCCGGCGGTGGGATGCCCGGTGGTGGGGTGCCCGGCGGTGGGATGCCCGGCGGTGGGATGCCCGGCGGTGCCACGGGCGAGCGCGCCGGACGCGGTGGCGGCACGGGCGGCGGTATGGGCGGTCTCCTGAACGGAGCGCAGGTCTCCGCCGAGGCCGAGTCCCTCCTGGAGCCGGACGCCGGTGACACCTGCACGTGGGCCGCCGCGGCCATCGGCTCCCAGAACGCGGCCAGCTACCAACTCGCCACCGGCGAGCCGGTGATGGCGATCGGCGGCTTCAACGGCAGCGACCCGTCACCGACCCTCGCGCAGTTCAAGAAGTACGTGGCGGACGGCGACATCCACTACTTCATCGCGGGCGGCACGGGCGGCGGGGGCGGCATGGGCGGAGGCGGCACCGAGATCGCGTCCTGGGTGGCATCGACGTACAAGAAGATCACGGTCGGCAGCGCCACGTTCTACGACCTGACGCAGCCGAGGAAGTAGCCGCCCGCCCCCCTCGGCGTAATCCTCTTGTACGCCGTACGGGAACTGTTCTACGGTGTACGTCGCACCACCGCCTCGTACACCGTAGAACAGTAGAAACCCGGAAAGGGAGGGCTGATGACGGCAACGACCGCCGAGAACCCCACCACCTCACAACGGCACCCGCAGCGCTGGCTGATCCTCGGCGTCATCTGCCTGGCGCAGCTCACCGTGCTGCTCGACAACACCGTCCTCAGCGTCGCGATCCCCTCCCTCACCAAGGAACTGGACGCGTCGACCTCCGACATCCAGTGGATGATCAACGCGTACTCGCTGGTCCAGTCCGGCCTGCTGCTCACCGCGGGCAGCGCCGCGGACCGCTACGGGCGCAAGAAGATGCTCGCCGCGGGCCTCGCCCTCTTCGGCATCGGTTCGCTGGCCGCGGGCCTCGCGCAGAGCTCCGGGCAGCTCATCGCCGCCCGCGCGGGCATGGGCATCGGCGGCGCGCTCCTCATGACCACCACGCTCGCGGTGGTCGTGCAGATCTTCGACGACGCGGAGCGCGTCAAGGCGATCGGCCTCTGGGCCACCATCAACTCCCTCGGGTTCGCGGCGGGTCCGCTGCTCGGCGGCTTCATGCTCGACCACTTCTGGTGGGGCTCGATCTTCCTGATCAACATCCCCGTGGCGCTGATCGGCCTCGCCGCGGTCCTGAAACTGGTCCCGGAGTCCAAGAACCCCCACGGCGACCGCCCCGACCTGCTCGGCGCCCTGCTCTCGACGATCGGCATGGCCTCCGTGGTCTACGCGATCATCTCCGGGCCCGAGCACGGCTGGACGTCCGGCCAGGTCCTGGCGCCCGCCGCGGTCGGCGTGCTCGTCCTCGGCGCGTTCGCGCTCTGGGAGCTGCGGATCCCGTACCCGATGCTGGACATGCACTTCTTCCGCAACCAGCGCTTCGTCGGCGCCGTCGCGGGCGCCATCCTGGTCGCCTTCGGCCTGAGCGGCTCGCTCTTCCTGCTCACCCAGCACCTCCAGTTCGTGCTCGGCTACGAGCCGTTGGAGGCGGGCCTGCGCACGGCGCCGCTCGCGGTGACCATCGTGGCCCTGAACCTGATCGGCGTCGGCGCGAAGCTGCACGCCAAGATGGGCACGCCCGGCACGATCGTGACCGGCATGAGCCTCAACGCGGCGGGCCTCGCGGTCATAGCGGTGCTCGGCGGAGACAACTACAACGGCATGCTGCTCGGCCTGATCGTGATGGGCGCGGGCATCGCGCTCGCCATGCCGGCCATGGCCAACGCCATCATGAGCGCCATCCCGCCCGAGAAGGCGGGCGTGGGCGCGGGCATCAACGGCACGCTCGCGGAGTTCGGCAACGGCCTCGGCGTCGCCGTGCTCGGCGCGGTCCTCAACTCCCGCTTCGCGTCGCTCGTCGCGGTCTCCGCCGCGTCGTTCCCCGCGGCCATGGCGGCGGCGAAGTCGCCCGGTGAACGCGAGCGGATCGCCGACGCGTTCTCCTCGGGCCTCGAGACGAGCCAGCTCGTCGGGGCGGCGGCGGTGTTCGCCGGAGGTGTCCTGGCGGCGGCGTTGTTGCGCAGGGCGGAGAGGGCAGACTCCGTGGGTAAGACAGCGGCATAGCATCAGGGGGAGGCGGACCGCCCGGCTCCGGTTGACCCGAGGACCAACGAGGAAGGTGCGCCATGGCGAAGGCAGCCGGCCGCACGAAAGCCGCGGCGAAGACGAGTGTCTGGCTGCAGGACAAGGCGCCACGCGGCGGCGGCCGCAAGGTCGACCAGCCGAGCGGCCTGGACCGGGACCGCATCACGCGGGCCACGGTCCGGCTCCTGGACGCGGAGGGGCTCGACAAGTTCTCCATGCGCAGGCTCGCCGGTGAACTGAACGTCACGGCGATGTCCGTCTACTGGTACGTGGACACCAAGGACGATCTCCTTGAGCTCGCCCTGGACGCGGTGTGCGGCGAGATGCGTCTCCCCGACACGGAGACGGCCCCGGAGGAGTGGCGCGACCAGCTCCGCGCCCTCGCCGACGAGTACCGCGCGACGCTGATCCGCCACCCCTGGGTATCCCCGCTGGTCGGCCGCTTCCTCAACATCGGCCCCAACTGGCTGGCCTTCGCGCTCGCCATCCAGAAGACGGTGGGGAACACGGGGCTGCCCGCGTACACCCAGAACGGCGCGATCTCGGCGGTCTTCCAGTTCGTGTACGGCTTCGGGACCATCGAGGGCCACTATCGCGCGCGGTGCGCGGAGGCGGGGATGTCCCAGGAGGCGTACTACCGCGAGGCCGTCGGCACGGTCCGCGAGGAGCTCGCCTCGCACGGGCTGCTGGAGAGCGCGGACGAGCTGATGGCCGCGCGGGACGGCGACACGGTCGAGGAGATGTGGGCCCGCGACTTCACGATCGCTCTGGACCTGATGATCGCGGGCATCGAATCCCTGCTGACGAAGAACCCCTAGGGCCTGTGTCGGAAGTCCCGCCTGCCGCGCGACGCCCGGCACGCGCCCTCGCGGCGTTGTCGGGACACCCCGATACAACCAGTATCGGGGCGACCCTCCGCCTTGCGATCGCACGTACCGGACGCCGCGCGGCCCGCCCTCCGGGCGAACGACGGGACTTCCGACACAGGCCCTGGACGCAGGCGGGCGGGGTCGTCGTCACGCCTGCGGCAGGGCCTCTCCCTGTACGGCCTGGATGTCCAGCTCCACCTTCAGCGTCGTGCCGATCGCCGAGATCCCCGCCTGCACCACCTGGTTGTAGTTCATCGCGAAGTCCTCGCGGCGCAGCTCCGCCGTGGCCCGGAAGGCCGCGCGCGTGCCGCCCCACGGGTCCGCGCCGGTCCCCAGGTAGCTGAGGTCCAGGTCGACCGGGCGTACGACCCCGTGCATGCCGAGCTCCCCGTGGACCGTCCAGCGGTCCGTGCCCGACGGCGTCAGGCCGTTCGACCGGTACGTGATCTCCGGGTACTGCTCGACGTCCAGGAAGTCCGCCGACTTCAGGTGCCCGTCGCGCATGCCGTTGCCCGTGTCGATCGACGCCGACCGGATGACCGCCTCGACGCGCGACTTCTCGACGTCCTCGGCGATCTCGATCCGCCCGCCGAACTCCAGGAACCGGCCGTGCACGCTGGTGATCCCGAGGTGCTGGGCGACCGCGCCCACGGTCGAGTGGGCCGGGTCGACGGTCCACGGTCCGGGCGGCGGCAGTTCGGTGCCGCCCTGCCGGGCGAGGACGACGTTGCCGACGTCCGCCCGCCCGCTCGCCGTGACGAGCGCGGTGGACGCGACGGGCGCGTAGCCGACGGCGGTCACGATGACGGTGTAGGGCCCGGCCGCGAGCGCGGTCCCGTCCCGTACGACGCCCTCGACGTCCGCGTCGGCCCGCAGTACCTGCGTCCCGGTCATGTCCGTCACCGTGACGACGGCGTGGGGCACGGCCCATCCGTCACGCGTCCGGATCCGAGCGTTCAGTGCCATCCCGTTTTACTCCTTGCCGGGCTTCCCGCTTCGGGAAGCCTCACAGTCAAAGCCCAGTACACGCTTCAATACGCGGACGGCCCCCGGCGGCGGTGACTGGCCGTCCCCTGCCATGTGTGCCACCGCCGGCCCGGGGGCCTCTCCGCCACCGGCCCGCGGCCGCGCCTCCGCTCGGGGCGCGGCCGCGGGCCGGAGCCGTCACTCGCCCGGGTGGGCGAGCTCGATGTCGTGGCCGTCGATGCCGCTGCCGGCCACCGTCAGGCCCGTCGCCACCGGCGGGTACCCGGTCGCGATGACCGTGTAGTCGCCGCTGTCCAGGTCGGTGAAGGCGTACGCCCCGTCAGCCCCGGTCGTCGCGGTGGCGACGACGTTGCCCGCCGCGTCCACCAGGGTGACGCGCGCGTCGTTCAGCGCCGAGCCGCCCGCCCGCACGGTGCCGAGCACCTGTGCGCCGGAGTTGAGCTCGACCTCGACCCGGGTGACCCCGGTGCCGCCGACCTCGACGGGCAGCGCCAGCGGGCGGTGCCCCGCGGCGTTCACCGCGATGGTGACGGTGCCGGGGACCAGCTCGGCGAAGGTGAACTCGCCCTGCTCGCCGGAGAGCCCGGTGGCGAGGACGTCACCGCGCACGTCGGTCACGATGACCATGGCGCCGCTGACGGGCAGCTTGCTGTCCGCGTCCCGCACCAGACCGCTGAGGCCGCTGGTGCCGCTGAGCAGGATGTCGTACGCGAGGGCGTCCTCGCCCACGACGACCGTGGAGGCCTGCGGCTGGAACCCGTCGGCCGACGCGATGAGCACGTACGAACCCGCACCCGGGGCGTCGACGGCGTAGGAACCGTCGCCCTGCGCGACCGAGCGGCCGAGCTGCCGTCCCCCGAGGGAGATCAGCGTGACGGCGGCCTGCGGAACCGGTGCGCTCTCGGCGCCGCGGACGTAGCCGCGTACCGGGATGCCGCCGGTGATCTGCGGGAGTTCACCGGAGCCCGCGCCGGGCTGTGCGGCGGACGCCGCGGCGGCGAGCCGCTGCGTGCCCTCGGGCCCGGTGTCGGTCCCCGAGGTGACGGAGGCGAGCACGGGCTGCTCGGCGGTGGCCGCGGCCCCGGCGGTGTCAGCCGGAGCCGAGCCGTCCGTCGTCTCCGAAGCGGCCTGGGCCAGCGCGCCCGACGTCCGCAGCGGCACCTCCTTGATGAAGATGGTGATCAGGAAGGCGATCAGCGCCATCGGAGCGGCGATGAGGAAGACATCGGCGATGCCGTGCCCGTACGCGCTCTCCATGACCGTGCGGAACGGCTCCGGGATCTTCTCCAGGTCCGGGATGCCACCGCCGCCGGTGCCGCCGTGGCCGAACTGCGCCGCGGCCTTCGGGCCGAGGTCGGTGATGCCGTCCTTGACGTAGTCGGTGATCCGCGTCGACATGATCGCGCCGAGCGCCGAGACACCCATCGCACCGCCCAGCGAGCGGAAGAAGGTGACGGTGGAGCTGGCGGAACCGAGGTCCTCGGGAGCGACCTGGTTCTGCGTGCAGAGCACGAGGTTCTGCATCATCATGCCGATGCCGAGACCCATCAGGGCCATGAAGATCGCGATGTGCCAGTACTCGGTGTCGTACCGGATGGTGCCGAGCAGACCGAGGCCCGCCGTCACCAGGAGGCCACCGCTGACCAGCCAGGCCTTCCACTTGCCCGTCTTGGTGATGACCTGGCCCGAGACGGTCGACGAGATGAACAGGCCGCCGATCATCGGGATCGTCATGACACCGGACATGGTCGGGGACTCGCCCCGCGCCAGCTGGAAGTACTGGCTGAAGAAGACCGTGCCCGCGAACATCGCGACACCCACGAAGAGCGAGGCGAGGGAGGCGAGCGTGATGGTGCGGTTGCGGAAGAGCCGCAGCGGGATGATCGGCTCGGTCGCCTTCGACTCGACGAGCACGAAGATCAGCGCGAGCAGGACCGAACCGCCGACCATGGCGCCGGTCTGCCAGGACATCCAGTCGTACTTGTCACCGGCGAAGGTGACCCAGACGAGCAGCAGGCAGACGGCGGCGCTGATGAAGAAGGCGCCGGCCCAGTCGACCTTGACGTCACGCTTGACGACGGGAAGCTTCAGGGTCTTCTGCAGGACGATGAGCGCGATGATCGCGAACGGCACGCCGACGTAGAAGCACCAGCGCCAGCCGAGCCACGAGGTGTCGGTGATGACACCGCCGAGCAGCGGTCCGCCGACGGTGGCGACGGCGAAGGTCGCACCGAGGTAGCCGGAGTACCGCCCGCGCTCACGTGGGGAGATCATCGCGGCCATGACGATCTGCGCGAGGGCGGAGAGACCGCCCACGCCGATGCCCTGCACAACGCGGCAGGCGATCAGCATCCCTGCGCTCTGCGAGAGACCGGCGACGATCGAACCGCCGACGTAGATGACCAGGGCTATCTGGACCAGGGCCTTCTTGCTGAAGAGGTCCGAGAGCTTGCCCCACAGGGGCGTCGTCGCGGTCATCGCGAGCAGCGACGCGGTGACGACCCAGGTGTAGGCGGACTGGCCGCCGCCGAGGTCGCCGATGATTTCGGGCAGGGCGTTGGAGACGATCGTCGACGAGAGGATCGCCACGAACATGCCGAGCAGCAGCCCGGACAGCGCTTCCATGATCTGCCGGTGCGTCATCGGAGCGTTCTCACCGCTGTGACCGTGATGTGCTCCGTGCTTGGCATGGCTGCCCCGCACACCGGCTGGTGTGGTTGTTGCCATGGACTTCCTTTTCTTACGCGGGTGTACGGGTGGTCTCCGACGTGGTCTGCACGTCGTGGGGGGAAGGGGTCAGCCGGGCCGAAGCCGCACGGCAGTCCCCGAAGCTGTCGCGCAGGCGCGCCAGCAACGTGCTGAGCTGGACGACCTCGTCGTCGGTCCAGTCGTGCAGGTAGTGGGTGAGCGTCCGGATGGAGAGCTCGGAGAGCTCGTCCACCTTGGCCTCGCCCTCGGGCGTGAGCCGCAGGATCCGGGAGCGCTTGTCGGCGGGGTCGGGATCGCGGACGATCCATTCCTTGTCCGCGACATGGGCGACGTGGCGGCTGGTCACCGACGTGTCGACGGCGAGCAGCTCCGCGAGCCTGCTCATCCGCATCGCACCGTGGCGGTCGAGCAGAATGAGTACGGCGGCGGATCCGGCGGGGCAGTCGTGCGGCAGGCCCCGTCCGAGACCACGCTTCACGGCACCGATGGCGCTGAGCTGTCGGGCCAGCTCCTCGTACTGACGCTGCGCGGCCACGGCACCTCCAATATTTTTGTTGCTTAGGGCAACGATAGAAGCAGTTGGTTGCCGCAGGCAAACTAAAAAGGGCCCATCGGACTAAAGACTCGGCAAAGCGTTGGGGCCCTGCTCGTAAAGTCGCTGGCCAGAGGGGGTTGGGCCGATGGCGGTGAATTCGCTAGGGTCCTGCTCCATGGCACACAACCCCCAGGGCAACCAGGGCAACCCCGATCCCGCAGGCAGCACGCAGATGTTCCGCGCGTTCGTCGACGAGGCGCCGCGCGGTGGCCGCCAGCAGGCGGCGCCTTCCTCTTCCGGCCCGCGGGTGGGCCTGATCGTCGGCGTGATCCTCGCGATCGCGGTGGTGGCGGGGGTGGCGTGGCTGGCGCTGTCCTAGCGGGGCTTGGGCGGCTTCGGGTGCGGGTGTGTGGGGGCTGGTCGCGCAGTTCCCCGCGCCCCTAGGTCACCCGGGGCGAGCCCAGCCGTCCAGTGGGGCCGGACGAGGTGCTGGTCAGGGGCGCGGGGAACTGCGCGAGCGACCACGACGCACCCGCAGACGTATATGGCGCTCCGGGCCCCCGGCACGGGCTACCGCCACTTCACCGCGACGTCCCGCGTCTCCACGTGCATGCCGAGCGGAACGCGCCACGCGTCGACGCATACCGGCCAGGTTTTCTTCTTCTTCTGACCGGGTCCGATCGGCGTCGGCAGCTTCACGGTCGACTCGATCGTGGCCCAGTCGACGCCGAGCGCGCCGATGACGTGCGTCCCGAGAGTCACCGTGCCCGAACGCACCGGTGCGCCACCGGTGTTGTGGAAGGCGACGGTGACGTTCTCGCACCAGCGCTTGTCCGCGGGCTTGCGGTCGGGGTCGCCGACGGAGAGCGCGGCGGGGCCGCTGGGAGGGCCGGGCTCAGGGCCTGGCTCCGGGCCGGGCTTCGGGTCCTGCGGGGTCTGCGGGGTCCGAGGGGTCTGCGGGTCCTGCGGGGCCTGAGAGCCGGGGCCGTCCGCCCCAGGGCTGCCCGCCCCCGCCCCCGGCGCCGACGGACTGCCGGAGCGCCCCTCCGTGCGCGCGCCCGGCGACGAACTCCCCGCCGAAGCGGGCGACTTCCCCTCCGAGCCGCCTCCACCACGGGGCCCCGCCGAGGCCGAGGAGGGCGACCTCCCGCCCCTGCGAGCGGCGGAGTCACCGTCTTCCTCGTCGAGCGGCACCAGCTTCACGTCACGGTCAGGGCCCACGGCCTGCCCCCGCGCCCGCTCAGGGGCCGCGCCGGTCGCCACGTAACCGTCGTCGCCGCCACCGTCGCCGCAGGCGGAAAGGAGCCCGCCGAGGCAGAGCACGGCGGCACCCGCACCGAGCACGTTCCGTACGCCACGTCGCATCGCGCCAGTGTGGCTGACGGTCCGTCAATTAGGAACCCCGTCAGCAACACGGGCCCCCGCGCGTCGCGTTGGTGCCTCAGTCCGAGATGAGTCCCTCGCGCAGTTGCGCGAGCGTCCGGGTCAGCAGCCGGGAGACGTGCATCTGCGAGATGCCGACCTCCTCGCCGATCTGCGACTGCGTCATGTTGGCGAAGAAGCGCAGCATGATGATGCGGCGCTCGCGCGGCGGCAGCTTGGCGAGCAGCGGCTTGAGGGACTCGCGGTACTCCACGCCCTCCAGTGCCGTGTCCTCGTACCCGAGCCGGTCCGCGAGGGAGCCCTCGCCGCCGTCGTCCTCGGGGGTCGGGGAGTCGAGCGACGACGCCGTGTACGCGTTGCCGACCGCGAGGCCGTCGACGACGTCCTCCTCCGAGACGCCGAGCGCGGCGGCGAGCTCGGGCACGGTCGGCGAGCGGTCGAGGCGCTGGGCGAGCTCGTCGCTGGTCTTCGTGAGGGCGAGCCGCAGTTCCTGGAGGCGGCGCGGCACGCGCACCGACCAACTGGTGTCGCGGAAGAAGCGCTTGATCTCGCCGACGACCGTCGGCATCGCGAACGTCGGGAACTCCACGCCGCGTTCGCAGTCGAAACGGTCGATCGCCTTGATCAGGCCGATCGTTCCGACCTGGACGATGTCCTCCATCGGTTCGTTGCGACTGCGGAAACGAGCCGCCGCGTACCGCACGAGCGGCAGGTTGAGCTCGATGAGCGTGTCGCGTACATAGACGCGCTCCGGGCTGTCCTGGGCGAGCGTGGCGAGCCGCAGGAAGAGGGAGCGGGACAGGGTCCGGGTGTCGATGGCTTCCGAGGCTGTTGAGCTGTGAAGCGCGTCGGGCGCGGATTCGCTCGGGCTCTTGACGAGCGTGAGCGTGAGCACCTTCGAGCTGCCCTGGTCTGCGGACATGCCACCCCCTTGAGGTCGCGGACGGTCGCGGCGGGCGCTCCGTCGGAGGAACGCAGCCTCCACCTGAATACCGGAGGTGGGGCTACGGCAAACGCGGTTCCAGCAGAATGTCACATGTCGGCAACACGCTGTAGTTACTTGTCGACAAACAAGGGTGACATCCGTGCAGGAAAGAGGGGGTCTGGGGCATTTCAGCAAAGAGTGCCGTCGGGAACAGCCCCGACGGCACTCCACTCGAACCGGTTACGCCTCGATACGGTTTGCGGACCGGAGGCGTGCGAAGCTCCTGGCGAGCAATCGCGACACGTGCATCTGCGAAACACCCAGCTCGGCGCTGATCTGTGACTGCGTCAGATTGCTGTAGTAGCGCAGGAGGAGGATCCGCTGCTCGCGCTCGGGCAGCTGGACCAGGAGGTGGCGTACGAGGTCGCGGTGCTCGACGCCGTCGAGTGCGGGATCCTCGTAGCCGAGCCGGTCGAGCAGGCCGGGCAGCCCGTCGCCCTCCTGGGCCGCCTCCAGTGAGGTCGCGTGGTACGAGCGGCCGGCCTCGATGCAGGCCAGCACCTCGTCCTCGGTGATGCGCAGCCGCTCGGCGATCTCCGAGGTGGTCGGCGAGCGCCCGAAGGCGGTGGTGAGGTCCTCGGTCGCCCCGGTCACCTGCACCCACAGCTCGTGCAGGCGGCGCGGTACGTGGACCGTGCGGACGTTGTCGCGGAAGTACCGCTTGATCTCGCCCACCACGGTCGGCATCGCGAAGGTCGGGAACTGCACGCCGCGCTCGGGGTCGAACCGGTCGATGGCGTTGATCAGGCCGATGGTGCCGACCTGGACGACGTCCTCCATCGGCTCGTTGCGGCTGCGGAAGCGCGCGGCGGCGTACCGCACGAGCGGCAGGTTGGCCTCGATGAGCGCGCCGCGCACCCGGCCGTGCTCGGGGCTGCCCGGCTCCAGGTCCTTGAGCTGGCCGAAGAGGACCTGAGTGAGGGCGCGGGTGTCGGCACCTCGGGTGCTTCCGGTGCTCCTGGTACTGCCGGGGCCCCCGGTGCCCTCGGTGCTCCCAGTGCTCTGTGCGGTCCTCGCGGGTGGTGCTTCGGGCGCAGTACTGGCCGGCACGGTCAACGCCACCCCTTCTCAGACAGGCACTGTCAGTCAGGCACAGTCAAGCTCGGTCGACGTCCGGTCGACCTCGGTCAACTCATTCGTCAAAAGCGGTCATAGCATCACAAGACATGTGCACTGTGTGCAAGCACCTGATAACTACGTGTTGGGGGCGAGTTGGGGCGTACGAGCGCGAAGGACCCCGCACCTTCGCGGTGCGGGGCCCTTCGGGAGCAGGTGGGGCGGGCGGCTCAGAACTCGTAGTCGGCGATCACCCACGTGGCGAACTCGCGCCACAGCGCGACGCCCGCCTGGTGGGCCGGGTGCTCGATGTACCGCTTCAGCGCATCGACGTCCTCGACCGCCGAGTTGATGGCGAAGTCGTACGCGATGGGGCGGTCGGTGATGTTCCAGTCGCACTCCCAGAACGTGAGCTCCGGGATCTGCCCGCCGAGGGCGCGGAACGCCTCGACGCCCTCGACCACGCGGGGCTCGTCGCGCTGGACGCCGTCGTTGAGCTTGAAGAGGACCAGATGGCGGATCACGGGCACTCCTTGGAGAGGGCTGGGAGGGCTGGGAGGGCTGGGAGGGCTGCGGCGGGACAGCCGCTCAGTCCTTGCCTCCGTTGGCGACCCACGTCATGAAGTCGCCGATGCTCTGAGCGGCGCTCGAAATGCCCTCGAACCCTATCTGCACGTAGTCGGCGGCTTTGGCGGGGTCGGTGATGATCACGTAGAGCACGAAGACGACCACCGCGAAAAGGCCGAGCTTCTTCCACTGCACTGCCACGATCTGGCCTCCCCTTGCCGCGCCCCGTGTGACCCCTGTGACGGCGGCGAGTCTAACCCGGACCGTACTGACGAGGCTTTTAGGGACCAACGACCTGGCAGCAGAGGTCCTTTGCCCGCGCTCCACGGGCGGCGCGGGCAGCAGGATGGGTGGTGAGCCCAGCGGATCTGGCAGGAATCCGCGGGGCGCGGGACCGGCCCCACTGCGGGGTCCGCGCCGTCTGCTTCCCCCCTGACGGCGGCGCTGACTTGAGGGCCAGTCCTCGTCGGGGGGAGCGGCTTGTCCCCCCGATGCCGCTTCCCCCGTCCTGACGGGAGAGAACCCCGGTGCCGTTACAGGCACCGGGGTTCTCTGTGTGGGCACCGTGCGGGCACGTGGGCACCGTGCGGGCAACGAAAAACCGCCCCCGACCTGTTCTCACAGATCGGGAGCGGTTCCCTTGAAGCGGTAGCGGTGGGATTTGAACCCACGGAAGGGGGTTACCCTTCACTCGCTTTCGAGGCGAGCTCCTTCGGCCGCTCGGACACGCTACCGAGAGGAACTCTAGCCCAAGGTGGGCCGCGGACAGAAATCCGTTTGGGGCGCCCCCTGATTTCAGTGCGTCAGCGGTTCCGGAAGAAGTCCGTCAGCTGTGCGGAGCACTCCTCGGCGAGGACGCCGTGGACGACTTCGGGGCGGTGGTTGAGCCTTCTGTCGCGTACGACGTCCCAGAGCGAGCCCGCCGCGCCCGCCTTCTCGTCGCGCGCTCCGTAGACGACCCGGTCCACGCGGGACTGCACGAGCGCGCCCGCGCACATCGTGCACGGCTCCAGCGTCACGACGAGCGTGCAGCCGGTCAGCCGCCATTCGCCGAGCGCCGCGGCGGCCCCGCGCAGCGCGAGCACCTCCGCGTGCGCGGTGGGGTCGCCACCGGCCTCGCGTTCGTTGTGCCCCGCGGCGATCACCGTCGTGCCGTCCGGGGACAGCACGACGGCGCCGACGGGAACGTCACCGCCCTTGCCTGCCAGCTCGGCCTCGGCCAGAGCGAGCCGCATGGGCGCCCGCCAGCGGTCGCGTACGGGATCGGGTTCGGGTTCGGGTTCGGTCGGATTGATCGGGTCGGTCACACGGGGAACCTAGCGGACGGTCTCGAGCACCTCCGCCGCTCCGAGGATCTCGGCGATCTCGCTCAGCGCGTCGCCGCTCTCCAGGCCGAGCAGATCCTTCTCGGGCACGCCGAGGTCGGCGAGGATCTCCGAGTCGCCGAGCGGCCCGGAAGGCACCCCCGACGCACCGGCGTCGGCGTCGGCGTCCGGGTCCGCCTCGGCCTCGGCGGCCTCGGGTTCACCGTCCTCCGTGCCGTCGAGGTCGAGGGCGTCCAGATCGACCGTCCCGTCGTCGTCGGGGGCCCGGCCGAGCATCTCGTCGGTGAGCAGGATCTCCCCGTACGAGCTGCGGGCGGCCGCGGCCGCGTCGGACACGTAGATACGAGGGTCCTCCTCACCGTCGACGCGGACGACGCCGAACCACGCGTCTTCCTGTTCGATGAAGACGAGCACCGTGTCGTCGTCGTAATCGGCCGTGGCTTCACGGGCCAGATCGGCCAGATCCGACAGGGTCTCCACATCGTCGAGCTCCGTGTCGCTCGCTTCCCACCCGTCTTCGGTGCGCGCGAGCAGTGCGGCGAAGTACACCGTGACTCTCCCACTGGTCATAGGCAGTGCCGGTTGGCGGTTTGGGGTCCCCCCGGCGAGGTCGGGGAGCGGGGAGTGCGGTACGAAGCCCCGCCCATTCGGAATCGTGGCAGAAACGGCGCCGTCAGGAGAGGTCTTCCGGCCGCTGTGTTCCGCGTCGCGTTTTTCGGTGGCCCCCGCCGGGCCCGCCGCCGGGCGGCCGGGCGGCGGGTCGCTACCAGCGGAACGTGCGCATACGCATCTGCTGTCGCATGCGTGCCGCCCGGGCGCGGCGCGGCTTCACGCGGTCGCGGAGCTCGATGGCCTCGGTGCGTTCGCGCAGGAACTGGGCGCGCCGCCTGCGGCGCTCGGTGTCGGTCTCGTCTTGCGGACTGTGCTCCGTCATGGGCCACACCACCTCAGTTCGTACGTCCCCACCTTCCCTCGGATGGCGGTGTTGATGCCAGCGAGAGGCGTGGGGCCCGAGCCCGGTTACTGTTGATGTCATGCGGATCCACGTCGTCGACCACCCGCTGGTGGCGCACAAACTCACCACGCTGCGCGACAAGCGCACCGACTCCCCGACCTTCCGGCGCCTCGCCGACGAGCTGGTCACCCTGCTCGCGTACGAGGCCACCCGGGACGTGCGCACCGAGCAGGTCGACATCGAGACCCCCGTGACGCGGACGACGGGCGTGAAGCTGTCGTACCCGCGTCCGCTGGTGGTCCCGATCCTCCGGGCCGGGCTCGGCATGCTCGACGGCATGGTGCGGCTGCTGCCGACCGCCGAGGTGGGCTTCCTCGGCATGATCCGCAACGAGGAGACCCTGGAGGCCTCCACGTACGCGACGCGCATGCCGGAGGACCTCTCCGGGCGTCAGGTGTACGTCCTCGACCCGATGCTCGCCACGGGCGGCACGCTCGTCGCGGCGATCCAGGAACTCATCAAGCGCGGCGCCGACGACGTGACCGCCGTGGTGCTGCTCGCCGCCCCCGAGGGCGTCGAGGTCATGGAGCGCGAGCTGGCGGGGACGCCGGTGACGGTCGTGACGGCCTCGGTCGACGAGCGGCTCAACGAGCAGGGGTACATCGTGCCGGGACTCGGCGACGCGGGTGACCGGATGTACGGGACCGCGGAGTAGTCAGCGGCTCTTCCGCGGAGGACGTCTCAGCAGTTCTTGTCGGACGCGATGGGCGTCGGCTCGGGCTTGGCCAGTGCGGCCAGGGCCTTGTCGGCGTCCTCTTTTTTGGCCAGGTTCTTGAACCGCGTGCCGATGACCAGGTCGACCTCGCCGCTCTTGCGGGCGTCGGACCGGTGCTCGGCGCCGGTGAGCTGCGTGCCGAGCACGGGGATCGCGGTGTCGGCGGCGGACTTGGCGCCGAGGAGCAGCGCGGTGCCCTTGACCTTCTTGTCGTACGCCTTCGTCGCGTTGCCGACCTTGCCGATGGTGAAGCCGCGCTTCTTGAGCTCGTCGGCGGTGTTCTTGGCGAGGCCGCCGCGGGGCGTGGCGTTGTAGACGTTGACGGTGATCTGCTTCGGCTCGGGCAGCGGTTTCTGCTTCTGTTTCTGCTTCTGTTCCGAGGTCGTCCGGGGTGCGTCGACGGCCTGTTTGCGGTCGCAGTCCTGGGAGGCGTGGCCCGCGGCGGATGCCTTGGTGCCGCCCGTGAACACGTCGATGAGCTGCAGCGTGCCCCAGCCGATCAGGCCGACGGCCGCGACGGACGCGATGACCGCGAGCACGATCCTGCGGCGACCGCTGGGGCGGCGCATCCGTGGATATTTGTCCCCCGTGATGCGGTACTTGCCGCCCATGCCGGGGGGAGTGAGCATGCTCATGGGCGCAGCGTAGTGCGGCGGGGCGGCGATGCCTACTAAATGATCATTGCCCGGGGTCCAGTCCAACCCGAAAGGGCCAATATGGGCGGCGAGGGGCGAGGGGCGCGCGGTGCGGGGCGCCGGGCTCGGCTGAGGGCCTCGGGGGTCGGTCAGCCGAGCTCGGGGATCGGTCAGCCGAGTTCGGGGTAGGTCAGCCGAGTTCGAGCACGCGCGCGTGGAGCACCTGGCGCTGCTGGAGCGCGGCGCGGACCGCGCGGTGCAGGCCGTCCTCGAGGTAGAGATCGCCCTGCCACTTCACGACGTGCGCGAAGAGGTCGCCGTAGAACGTCGAGTCCTCGGCGAGGAGGGTCTCCAGATCCAGCTGGCCCTTGGTGGTGACGAGCTGATCGAGGCGGACCGGGCGCGGCGCGACGTCCGCCCACTGCCGGGTGCTTTCCCGGCCGTGGTCGGGGTACGGCCGGCCGTTTCCGATGCGCTTGAAGATCACACGGAAAGCCTACCGGGCAAGGCTCTCCGGGCGCAGCCATGGCGACGGAGTGCGAGCCTGGGAAATGACGCCTTAAATCGGGTCAAACCGGGAACACGCCAGCCGGGAACAGGGGACGAAGTGAGCGAGAGCGAGTCGATTCCGTCCACGCCGGGCCACGCGAACCGCCCGAACGAGTCTGTGCCGGGTGCGGGGGTGACGGGCGGAGGCGAGGGTTCCGGACGGCGGCTCGGCAACCGCGCACAGCACGCGCTGCGGACGTTCCCCCCGACGACCAGAAGGCGCTGAGGGCGACGGTACGGACGTTTCCCGACTCGGCGTACGACCTGGAGGAGGTCCTTACCGGCCTCGGTACGGGCGAGGCGGTGGTGACCGTCCTCAGCGAGAAGGGCGCGCCCGCGCCGGTGGCGGTGACGCGGCTGCGGGCCCCCGAGTCGCTGATGGGGCCCGTCGAGGCGGGGGAGCTGGCGCGGGCGGTGCGGTCGTCGGCGCTGTACTCGCGGTACGCGGAGGCGGTGGACCGGGAGTCGGCGTACGAGAAGCTGAGCGCGCGGGAGGCGGAGCGGGCTGCGTCTTCGTCTTCGGCTCCGGCTCCTGCCGCGGGTGGGGGCTCTGTCGTGGAGCAGGTGGTGGGGAGCGGGATGTTCAAGTCGCTGCTGCGGTCCATGGGGACACAGATCGGGCGGGAGATCTCGCGGTCGGTGTTCGGGACGGCTCGGCGCAGACGCTAGGTCTGGCGGGGGCGCCTTGAGCGGTTTTGCCTGCGCCGGCCGTCGGGGTCGTCCCGGTCGTCCCGGTCGTCCCGGTCGTTCTGGTCAGCCGTTCCCGCTGCCCGAGGGGTGCTGTCCGTGCTGTCCGTGCCGGTTGTGCTGCGGGTCCTCTGTGCCGTCTTCGGAGGGGGTGGCGGGCGGTGCTTCGGCGGGGGTCGCTCGTACGGCTTCTGCGCGGAGCAGGGCTTGCAGGGCCGCGTGGGGGTCGATCGGCATGGGGGTGTCCTTTTGCGTTGCGCAGGTGGGGGTGGCTGGGGTGGCTGAGGACCCTCAGCAGCGCAGGACGACCGAGCGGGGGGGTGGGGACGGCGGGGAGGAGGCGGGGCGGCGGGGCGGGTGCGGTGGGGGGTGAGGCGCGGTGGGGTGGTGCGGGGGCGGTCGGGCGTGGGGTGGGGATGTGGGTGGCGCGGCGGGTGGGGATGCGGAGGCGGAGACGTAGGGCTGTGTCCGTGGGGTCGTACTGGACCTCGCTGCTGCCGCCGCTGGTCTCGGTGGAGAGGGCGGGGGGTGGGGGCCGGGGCGAGGGTGATCAGGAGAACCGTGAGGAGGGTGAGCAGCGCCCGGGGCCACGTGGCGTGGCGGCGTGGGGTGGCAGGCGGGGCGCTCATGGAGGGCATGTCCCCGGGTGGGGGCCGGGCCGATCGCTATGGGCCCGGATGCCGCCCTCATGGACTAGAGGCCGGGCGCTTCGGGCGGCGTCTGCGTTGGAGGGGGCGGGTGCGCCCAGGGTGCGTCTGTGGGGGCGGGGCCGCGCGGGTATGTGCGTACTCGTTATCCCTGCGCCGCGTGGAATGTGTCCGGCCGTCTCGGTGGGCTCGGTGCTCCGTGCGCACATACCCGCACGTCCCCTGGCGTCTCGCTCGCGGGTGCGGGCCGGTGGGGGCGGGTGTGCCCAGGGTTCGTCTGTGGGGGCGGGGCCGCGCGGGTATGTGCGTACTCGCTATCCCTGCGCCGCGTGTGATGTGTCCGGCCGTCTCGGTGGGCTCGGTGCTCCGTGCGCACATACCCCCACGTCCCCTCCTGTCTCGCTCGCGGGCGCGGGCCGGTGGGGGGCGGTTCGCCCTCGGTCCGTCTGGTGGGGCGGGGCCGCGTCCGCGTCCCCTCGCGGGTGCGGGTGCGGGTGCGGGTGCTGGTGCTGGTGCTGGTGAGTGGGGGGCGTGGGCTCCGGCCGTAGGAGCTGGAGAGGGCTCGGGAGTGGCGATCGTGTTGCCTGGGAAATTGCGTGCAGGGGGAACCGGTGTCGCGTTAGCCTCGGTGTCATGTCTACGCCTCGCATTTCCTAGCTGGGACACACGCCTTCACGTCACCCGTGTGTCCATTCGCTATTGCGGAGCGTTACCTCATGATCACCGTTCGAGGTGTCGACGTGCGCGTCGGTGCCCGTCTTCTGCTGTCCGACGTCTCCTTCCACATCGCCCCCGGCGACCGCGTCGGCCTGGTCGGGCGCAACGGCGCCGGTAAGACCACCCTCCTGAAGGTCCTCGCGGGGCAGACCGCCCCGGCCGACGGCACCGTCACCCGTACCGGTTCCGTCGGGCATCTCGCCCAGGACCCGCGCGCCGCCGACCCTGCCGTCACCGTCACCGACCGCATCCTGTCCGCGCGTGGCCTGGACGAGGCCGTCGCGGCGCTGCGTACCGCGGAGGCCGCGATGGCCGGAGCCGCGGGACCGGCCGCGCAGGAGCGTGCCATGGCCGCCTACGCCCGCGCCGACGACCGCTTCCAGGCATACGGCGGGTACGCCGCCGAGGCCGAGGCCGCCCGGGTCGCCGCCGGGCTCGGACTGCCCGAGCGGGTGATGGGCCGGCCCGTCGGCGAGCTCTCGGGCGGCCAGCGACGCCGCGTCGAGCTCGCGCGGATCCTGTTCGCGCACCACGACACCGTGCTCCTCGACGAGCCGACCAACCACCTGGACGCCGACTCGGTGGCCTGGCTGCGCACTTACCTCGCCGGGTATCCGGGCGGCGTCGTGCTCATCAGCCACGACACCGGACTCCTCGCCGAGACCGTCAACCGTGTCCTCCACGTCGACGCGCTGCGCGCCACCATCGACGTCCACAACACCGGTTGGCACGCCTACCGCGCCCAGCGCGCCGCCGACGAGCGTCGACGTACCCGCGAACGCGCCAACGCCGAGCGCAAGGCGGCCTCGCTGCGCGCGCAGGCCGACAAGATGCGCTCCCACGTCTCCACCGCCACCGCCGCGAAGAACATGGACCGGCGCGCCGAGCGGATGCTCGCCGGTACGGAGCCGGGGCGGCGGAGCGAGAAGGTCGCGCGGATCCGGCTGCCCGAGCCCGCGCCGTGCGGCCGGATGCCGCTCGGCGCGGTGGCATTGAGCAAGTCGTACGGGACTCATGACGTCTTGAGCGGCGTCGACCTGGCCGTCGACCGGGGGAGTCGGCTCGTCGTCCTCGGTCTCAACGGTGCCGGGAAGACGACGCTGCTGCGACTGCTCGCCGGGCGTGAACTCCCGGACGCCGGGCGGGTGGTGGCCGGGCCCGGGCTGCGGCTCGGGTACTTCGCGCAGGAGCACGACACGTTGGACGGTACGAGAACGGTCCGGGAGAACCTCGCGGGTGCGGCCCCGCAGCTGACCGACGGCGAGGTGCGGCGCGTGCTGGGGTCGTTCCTGTTCGGCGGCGACGACGCGGACAAGCCCGCATCGGTCCTCTCGGGCGGCGAGAAGACGCGGCTCGCGCTGGCCGGGCTCGTCCACTCCGGCGCGAACGTCCTGCTCCTCGACGAGCCCACCAACAACCTCGATCCGGCGTCCAGGAACGAGGTGCTGAGCGCGGTGGGGACGTACCCCGGAGCCATCGTGATGGTCACGCACGACGAGGGTGCGATCGACGCCCTGCGACCGGACCGGGTGCTGCTGCTCCCGGACGGGGACGAGGACATGTGGAGCTCCGGATACCGGGAGTTGGTCGCGCTCGCCTGACGCGGTTGTTGTCGAAATGTCTACTTGGGCGTGCGGGGCGTACGCGGCCGACCGCTGTGATTCGATGCTCCGATGAGACGAGACCGTGCCGCCGACGCGGCAGACGGCCACCCCGTCCTCCGGCTGCGGGAACGTTCCGGCCAGCGTGACCTGGAGGCCTGCGTCGGTGTGCTCGCGGCCGTGCACAAGGCCGACGGGTACCCGGTCAACTGGCCCGACGAGCCCGGGACTTGGCTGGAGGGCGCGGACGCCATAGGTGCGTGGGTGGCCGAGCTCGACGGGCGGGTCGTCGGCCACGTCGCGCTGTCCCGGCCCGGGCCGGGGGACGCGGCACCGGGGCTGTGGGGGCGCGAGGAGGCGGTGACGGAGGCGGTGGCCGTGACGGAGGCGGAGGCCGTGGCCGTGATGAGTCGCCTGTACGTCGCGCCGGACGCCCGGGGGCATGGGATCGGGGCCCTTCTGATGGGGAGGGCCCTCCGGGAGGCGCGGGGGCGCGGACTGCGTCCGGTCCTGGACGTGGTGTCATCCGACCGGTCGGCTACCGCGCTCTACGAACGTATGGGGTGGCAGCTGCTGGGCGTGGTCGAGCAGGAGTGGGAGCCGGGGCAGCGGGTCGTACTGCACTGTTACGCGGCTCCCGGCGGCGAGTAGGCCGCGCCGGACTGTTCAGGGGCCCGCCCGTCGTCGGCGCCGGGGATATGTCACCCCAACTCCCGTCGCCTCTTGGCCCCTTCGCCCCGCAGCCACTCCGCTACGTCGTCGGCTCCCGCCTCGACCGCGATGTCCAGGGGCGTCATGTCGTCGTACCCGATCCAGTCGAGGTCGGCGCCCCGTTCGAGCAGGAAGCGGGCGGTCGCCAGATGTCCGCCGTGGCACGCGCCCCAGAACGCGCCGGTGATGTCGTCGGAGTCGGTGTCCGTACCTGTGTCGATGCAGGACGTGACCCTGTCCAGCAGGCCCAGCGTCGCCGCGTCCTGGAGCGTCGTCCGCGCCCCGAGTTCCAGGAGCCGACGGGCCGCACGCCACTGTCCGAAGCCGCGCGCGTCGGCCAGCGGCGTGCCGCCTCCGATGACCGCCCCGGCCGCCTCGATGTCCGCGCCCGCCGCGACCAGCGCGTCCACCGCCGCCACGTCGTCGTTGCTCGCCGCCCAGTGCAGCGGAGTTTCGCTGTGGGCGCCGACGAACCGGGCGTCGGGGTCCGCGCCCGCCGCGACGAGTACCTCGATGACCTCGGGTCCGGCGGGGAAGTGGCCGGGCCAGTCCGTGGCGAGGTGGAGCAGGCTGCGCACCCCCGCCGCCTCACCGTGCTGCTCGACGCCCGCGGCGGCGAGTCCGGGGTGCGTGGCGAGCAGCTCGCGCAGGGCCGCGACGTCACCGCTCCGGATCGCGCCCGTTACGGCTGCGGCCAGCGGGGCGCCGGCGTCGAGAACCACCCTCTCCGGCGCCCCGCTCATGTCCGGCGTCCCGCTCATGTCCGGCCTCCCGGTCATGTCCGAGCTTCTGGCCATGTCCGACCTCCTGATCGACTGCCTCCGATACTGGCAGCGCCCACTGACAACGGGCGGTCGTCCCGTGCAGTACGAGACCGAGAACCATCGCCACGGTTACCGCGACCAAGTGCTCACGGCCCGCCAGGTTCGGCTCGGCGATCGACCCCGTCACCGTCGGTACGACCGCGGCGAGGAAGAGCAGCGGCGAGCGCAGCGCCACGGCCGTGTAGGCGAAGAGGCCGACGATCGCCGCCGAGGCCCCGGTGTCGACCGTGTGCGCGGCCTCCGCGGGGAGACCGAGCCGGTCGGGTCCGAGGGCGACCATGACGCGCGCCCCGAGGGTTCCCGCGAGCGTGACGGCGTACGCCACCAGCAGCGTCCGTACGCGTCCGAAGAGCAGCTCCGCGAGTGCGAACGCCAGGAACAGGCGGGGCAGGCCGCCCCAGGCCGACAGGTCGACCGCGGGCACGAACACGGAGACGGGCGTGCGGAGCAGGGACAGCCAGACCGGCTGGTCGGCGCGTACCTCACTGAGTACGCGCACCACGCCCGCACCGGCAGCGGTCTGCTGGAACTCGTGCAGGCCGATCACGGCGACGCAGGCGGCGACGGCCAGTGAGACGCCCAGGGGGCCGCGCTCCCTGAGCCTGCGGCACGGGCCCACGACGACGCTGCGCCACTCATGGAGCATGGCGTTCCGGCACCAGCCGACCAGGCGGGAGACCCGCGGCACCCGCGACCCCCGCGTCACCCGCGATATTCGCGACACCAGCTGTCCATTCTCTTCCTGCTCGCTCACTCGCCCGGACGGGCGAAAGCGGAGGATACGTGATGCTATGCGTCAGGACCGGTGCGCTTCGGTCCGTCCTCCCGGCGCCTGCGCGGCCGGTGCGCCATCAGGTCCCTCGTTCCGCGGACCTCGTCCGTGCCCACGATCGGCAGCGGGTGCGTGCCGCGCGGGGCGTCCGTAGGGAACCGGAGCAGCCTCGCGGATGAGGGGGACGACGCCCCCGTGGATGCCCCCGTGGACGGCGGCTGCTCGTCCGCGTGACCGGCGTGACCCGCCGGCGAACCGGCTCCGGGGCCGTCGTCGGCCGTACGCGCGTGTTCCGTGGCGCGGGCGTGCTCCGCCCAGCCCTCCTGGAACCAGCGCAGCTGCGTCATCTGCGCCTCCTCCTCGGTGAGGATCCGGACGCCGTCGACCCCGGCCTCCTGGATCTTCGAGCCGAGCTCGATCAGCAGCCCGCCGACGAGGTAGGCCAGCTCCTCGGACGCCCTCGTCCCGCTCTCGGCGTCATGGCGTCCCGCGCCGCGCCGCCGTGCGCCCCCGGACGGCCCCTCCGCTTCGTCAGTCGGCATGTTCGCACTCCCTCTGTGCCCCCGGGCTGCGTAAGTCGGCCGTGAGTCGGCCCCCAGCTGTTCGACTACTCGACCTGCGGCAGGAACGCCTTCGTGACCCTCACGAAGACCGCCTGCAGCTCTGGGGGCACCCCCATTCTCCGGGCCGCTTCCTCGGGGCTCAGCAGTCGGGGGGCCTCGGGATCCCCGCCCCGTGCCGCCATGATCGGCAGATCGTTCTCGGACAGCCGCCCCGAACGGATCAGCATGTCCCGCAGGGGGACCCCGAGCACCGCGGCGAGGCGCCGCATCGTCTCCAGGTCCGGCATGCTCTGCCGCTGGATGAGGCGGCTGACCGCGGCCCGGTGCACGCCCGCGTCGTCCGCCAGTTTCGACTTGCCGCCGCCGCGCGGACTGTCGATGTCGTAACCGCGCTCGCGCATCACGCCCTCGATCCACTCGGCGAACTCCTCCAGTTCGTCCGCTCGGTTCCGGCCACCCTCACGGCTGTGTTCGTGGTCGCTCCCGGGTCGGTACCCCTGGTCGCTGCGGGCGCTGGCCCGCGGGCTGGACACCATGTCGTCGCTCTCCCCTCGTCGCAGAGCGAGCGTACCGATCGCGCGCGCACTGAAATATGTGCGCGCTCGCACGTTGTTGTGAAGATCCGGCACGGGCGGGCGCGGAAGGGCGCCCTCCAGGGGGTGCGACAGCGTCTGTTTCCGGCCACTTCCGTCTCCTTCCCCTATTCCACTCCTCGCCGTTTTTAGTTGCGCATGCGCACGTAGCGTGGAACTCTGATCACGCATCGACGTCTTCGAACTAATGTTCGCATACCTGCGGAGGGGATGCGCATGCCCAATCGGACAGATCTGCCCGCACCTGCTCTGAACAGCGCGTTCGCTGACATACGAGTCTCCGGGCCCCGCCGGGACGAAGCTCTCGACTGGCGCCGGAACGCCGCCTGCGTGGATCTCCCCCAGCAGTACGTCTTCACTCGCACCCCTGCCGAAGCGGCGCCGGTATTGCGCGCCTGCAATCAGTGCCCGATCCGACGTGAGTGTGAAGCCATCGTCGACCCGTCGCACACCTGGTTCGACGGGGTCAGCGGGGGACGCCTCTGGCGCAACGGCCGCGAGGTCAAACCGCGCAAGCCGAAGCCCACCGAGAAGCTGGGGAGTTCGTGATGAGCAGTGCCGTGGACCGTGCCGCGCTCTGGATCGACTCGCTGCGACGCCGGTACCCCTTGCTCCTTGAGGAGCTCGCGCCCGGCACGGGACGGACGTTCCGCGAGGTGCGGGGCGGCGGTCCCGCCGCGTCGACCGTCGCGCCCGTACGCCTCTACGTCTCCGATGCCCTCCGCGACGTCGGCGACGGGGTGGTCGAACTGGAGGAGGCGGTACGGGACCGCCTCGGCCTGCGCCGCATCTCCGCCGCCCCGGTGCCGGTCCGCCTGCGCCGCCTCACCGAACTCCTCGACGTACTGCGGGACAGGGACATGCCCGACCTCGCGGCCCACGTCGAGGAGGAGACCCGCCGGATGGCCAACCGCTGCGCCCGCGCCCTCGGGGACCCCGAGCAGCTGGTGCGGCTGCCCGGCCGCTGTCCGGCCTGCGGCTCCGTGTCGCTGCGCGCCTTTCCCGAACGCGGGGTCGCGATGTGCGTGAACCCGCCCTGTCGGCACGTGCTCGACGAGGAGACGGGCGAGGAGACGGGGGACGCGGCATGAACACACCGCTCATCTCGGGCGACCTCGCCGCCACCGAGGCCGACGTCTCGCCCGCGACCATCCGCAAGTGGGTCCAGCTCGGCCACCTGAAGGCCGCGGGACGGCAGGGACGGCGCTCCATGTACCGCCTGGAGGACGTGTTCGCCGCGGAGCGCGTCGTGCGACGGGCGGCGAGGGCGTAGGCGCAAGGCGAGTCGAGAGGGCCCCGCACCGGATGGTGCGGGGCCCTCTTCACGTTCCGGGACAGCCGCTCAACCCCCGCCGCCCGACAGTCAGTTGCGGGATCAGGGCACCTGGATCACACTTGGAGCAGCGGCAGAGCTGCGCCCCACACCGGGGCGGCGGACCTGCCGCTTTGTGTTGCCCCCACTCGTTTCCCTTCTCATGACAGGGAGTGTCCATGTGTCCATCCTGACCTTCCCCGACGCGGAACGGCTCGTCGTCGACTTCCTCAAGAACCGGGCGGAGCTCGCCGGTTCGGTCGTCGACAACAAGCCGCCCGCCGGGTTCGACGGCACCCAGAAGGCCGTCCTCGTCTCCCGCGTCGGCGGCGCGTGGGTCGACGACCGGCATCTCGACCAGCCGCTGCTCGACCTGGAGGTCTACGGCCCGGACAAGTCCACCGCGCACGGCATCTCCCTCGCCGCCCGTGCCTGTGTGCTCGAACTGGCCGGCACCTCGTACGGCGGGGCCGTCGTCACCGACGTCGCCGAGGCGGACGGGCCGCGCTGGCTGCCCGACTACAACCGTCCGGCGGGCAACCGGTACCTGTCGACGGTGCGGATCTCGATCCGCCCCGCGTAACACCACCGCACCACGTCGCAGCCGCACCACCCCCTCAAGGCCCTGCCACCCGGCGGGGCCTTCGTCGTGACGGCCTTCGTCGTACCGACAGACAACCGAGATCCGAGGAGTTCGCATGGCAGGCAACAACGGCAAGGAAATCCGCGTCGCAGGTACCGGACGCGTGCTGATCGCGCAGGTCGGGACCGAGGCGCCGGCCACCATCGCCACCGACTGGGACAAGGCGAAGTGGACGGACCTCGGTTACACCACGACCGACGGCATCAAGTTCAACAAGAAGGACAAGATCGACCCGGTCGACACCTGGCAGTCGGTGAGCCCGGCGCGGTTCATCTACTCCGACCGCGACCTCACCGTGAAGTTCCAGCTGCTGCAGCTGAACAAGGCGAACCTGGCCTTCTTCATGGGCGGTGGCGAGGTCAAGGCGGCCACCACGCCGACGACGATCGACGCGCAGGCCGAGGCCGACCTGAAGGAGTTCACGTACGACCTCGCCAACTCCCCGGCGGCGGACGAGCGTGCGCTCGGCATCGAGTTCACCGACGGAGCGGCGAAGTACCGGTTCATCGTGCCGCGCGGTCAGGTCACCGAGACCGAGGAGATCGGTCTGACCCGGACCGGCGCGGTGAAGCTGGGCGTGACGTTCACGGCGCTGGCCAAGGACGACAACGCCCCGCTGGCCAGCTTCCGGATCAAGGAACTGGCCACGTCGTACTCGTAAGCGGGCCCGGCGGGGCGGTGGGGGGACGAGGGCGTGCACTGATATCGCTCAACACCCCCTGCCGACCGCTTGGTTGATTGCGCGAAATCGCCGGTTGCGCTTGCGCGCGACCGCATAGGATCCCAGCGACGCCCGGCCCGTGCCCCCAGCACGGCCGGGCGTCGCCTTTGCCGAAGGAGAGACCCGTGTCCGGCTTCAACGTCAACGCCGCCCGAGCCCAGCGCCTCGAAGCGCTCGGCCGGGCGTGGACCTTCGAGCTCGACTCCGACAGCTTCGAGCTGCCGACCGAACTGACCCGCGCGACCGCGCGCAAGCTGCGCGACCTCGACGACAACGACGTGGACGGGCTGCTCGAACTCCTCCTGGGGGAGCAGCAGTACGCCCGCTTCGAGCGGCACGAGGTCACGATGCAGGACATCGCGGCGATCCTTGAGGCGTACGGCAAGGAGACCGGGCTCGGCCTGGGGGAAGGCTGAGCCTCGGCGTGTTCGTCGACGAACACGCCGAGGCTCTTGAGGCCGACCTGCTCCGCTTCTACGGCCTCGACCTCCTGGACTGGCACCGCGGCCGCCTCTCCTCCCGCCGCCTCGCCCTCCTGATCCGGCATCTGCCGCAGGAGGGGGCGTTGGCGCGGGAGACGGAGGGGGAGGCTGCGGAGTGGTCGGTCACGGACTACCTCCTGGCCCACGTGGTGGACCAACTGGCCGACGCGAACTGGATGTTCGCGACGGTCAACCAGGACGAGGACGCGGATCCCCTGGACCCGCCGAAGCCACTGCCACGTCCCGGCACGCCCCGCCCTGCGGAGGACCGCGTCGAGGAGCGGGCACCTGCCTCCGAGCCCTCCATGCCGTCGGCGGAGCAGCTGGTCGCCTTCTTCTCCTGACGGGGAGCCGACGGGGTCAGCGCCCGCGAAGGGTGAGTTTCCACTTCTGCATCGGACCCCAGCCACCGAAGGGCTGAGAGATCGCGACCACGCCGTCCCCGGGGATCGTGATGGTTCCGCGGAAGCTGCCGGTGTTACTGACGATCTCCTGTTCTTTGCCGCCCTCGAGATCGAAGTGCCGTACAGAGCCTGCGCCCGCGAATTCGACGTCTGCGCGCCTCGCTCCACCGCGTATGAGGAACATGCGCGATGCGCCGGCCGAGTTCTCGGACGACAGCTCGGGAAGCTCCGGGAAGCTCTTGCATTCCAGGCTCCAGCGGCCGGTTTTACGGTCACTCGATGCGCCCTTGACGACCAGTCTTTCGTACTGTCCGGGGATCATCATGTGAATTGTGTCGCCCCAGTGCACGAAGCCTATGTGCTCGTGCTTGGTGATGCCGTCCTCGTGGATCTCGCCGTGAATGGCAAAACCGGGGCCGAATATCCGGCATCGTGCCTCGATAAAGAATTCTCCCCCGGACAAGTGCTTGGGCACGTCGAACTCGAACATTCCGCGACCGGAAAATTGAGTACCGGTATTCCCATACATGACTGAACCCTTCCAAGGAGATGAGGGCCATGAGTGGCAGCGAGGGCAAGCCTCTGAAAGACAGAATTACAGATCTCGAGGATTCAGTCCAGGGCCTCGGGGAGTCAGTCCAGTCATTCACGACGAAGATGGAATACGGCGGCGCCAAGGCGGACATCGTCGGTGCCACCGGTGCGGCCACCGGAGCCACCGCTTCGGTCACCGGAGCCTCGGCCGAGTTCACCGGTTTCAGTACCGGCGTGAAGCTTTGGAGTGCCGAGCTCGATCTCAAGGCGAAGTGGGAGGAGAGGAAACTCAGGGCCGCGCTGAGCGACCCTGAAAAGCTCAGGCTGGATCTCAACGACGCCGCGTCGAATATCACGCGAATTCGGACGGACCTGACGCGCGTCAATGAACGCGTGTCCAACCTTTCCACCGAACTCAACCGCAAGATCGCCCGCAAAGCCGACCTCTCCGACCTCCGGTCGACCGCCAGTCGGCAGAACAGCCAGCTCGAAGGGCTTCGGACCAGTCAGGTCAACGCACTGAACCGAGAGGCCCGCCAAGCCAGGCTCACCGTTCAGGGGCTCGAGGACGAGCTCGCCCGGCTCAATGCCCGCTTCTGATCCGGCGTGCAAGGAGTAGACATCCGGAGGAGTAGACAACCATGGCATTGAACAAGTCCATAAGTACCGCGGCCACCCAACTCGGCCGCATGCGCGGCGCCGCGAGCCAGGCCGCCACTCAAGTCGGCAAGTTGGGGAAGTCCACCGGCTCCGCCGCGGGCTCCGTCAACAAGCTGGGCAAGCCCACCGGTTCCGCCGCCTCCGCCGTCGGCAAGCTCGGCAAGTCCACCACGTCCGCCGCCTCCGCGGTGGGCAAGCTGCGTACGTCCGCCAACAGCAGCAGCAGCGCGGTGAAGAAGCTGCACTCCGGGCTCCGTACCGCCGACGGGTCCCTGGGGAAGGCGAAGAAGGGGTCCGACAAATTCAAGAGCTCGCTCGACAAGCTGCGGAGCTCCGCGGACAAGGCCAAGACCGCCCTGCGTGACGTGAAGCGTCAGGCCGATGCCGTCGACAAGTCCGTCGGGAAGGCGGGCAAGAACGCCGACAACGGCGGCAAGTCGATGGGCAAACTGGGCAAGGGGCTCAAGGGGGCGAGCGCCGCACAGAAGGGGCTCAACCTCGCCATGGCGGGCAGCCCGTTCGGGCTCATCATGACGCTCGCCGCCCCGCTGATCACCCAGTTCGTGAAGATGGACAAGGTCACCGCCGCCCTGAAGCGCGGCATGAACGCCGCTTGGAAGGGCATCAAGTCCGGTACCCGCTCCGCCGTCGACTTCATCAAGCCGCTGGTGAAGGGGCTCGGCAATCTGATCCTGACCCCGATCAAGGGGCTCGCCTCCGCCCTCAACGGCGTGTTCGGCGTCCTCGCCGGGATCAAGATCTCCATCCCCAGCTGGGTGCCGAAGTGGGGAGGGAAGTCGTTCGGGTTCCCGCGGCTTCACGTGCCCGTCCCGCACCTCGCCCAGGGCGGCATCGTGCAGGCCCGCAACGGCGGCACGCTCGCGCTCGTCGGTGAGGCGGGCGAGAGCGAAGCCGTCATCCCGCTCTCCCGGCTGGAACGGATGATCAGCAACGGCGGCGGCAACGCCGTCGCCCTGCGCCGCCTCGCCGAGGCCATGGAGCGCCTCGCCGACCGGCCCGTCCACGTCGACGTCGACTCGCAGACCATCGCCCGCGCCGTCTTCGCGGGCCGGCGTGCCCTCGCCCGCAGGTAACCGAGGCCCCACCGCCCGCGACCCACAACAGAACAGGAGGAGTCCATGGCCAGGAACCTGTGGATCGGAGCCCCCGGCCGGCTCCGGGAAATCCGGCAGGCGGCGAAGAGCTGGGACCGCACCGCCGAGCTCAACGTCACCGAGTTCAAGGCGCTCGAAGGGCGCGTCACCACCTTCGCGCCCACCCGCACCATTCGCCGTCTCAAGCTGTCCTTCGAGTGGCTGGAGCCCGAGGACGCCCAGCACCTCGCCCGGCTCGCGCGCCGCGTCGGCACCGGGCGCGGCCCCCTCGTCGTCCTCGACCCCGCCTCCGTCAACCTGCTCGACCCCTATCAGGCGGCCGGGCAGTCGGAGATCCCCGGCGGCTGGGACCACTGGTTCACCATGAACGGCGACATCGCGCTGGCCAGGGCCGCCGACGGTGTCACGACTGTCGACTGCCGGGAAGCGGGCGCCGCCGTCGGGTGGATCCACGGGGTGTGGACCGGCTGGCCCGTCGTGCCGGGCATGCGGGCGTCCTGGCTGCTTCCGGAGGGCTGGGATCCGGCCGTCGCCACCGTCCAGCTGGACTGGAAGGCGGCGGACGGCAAGTACCTCAGCAGCAGCCACGCCACCGGCGCCTCCGTCACCGCCGTCGCTCCCGCGGACGCCGCCTACGTCACGCCCGTCGCACGGCCCGGCGTCGTCGGCCTGTTCGGTCTCGCGGGCGCCTGCCTCACCCTCGACGAGGAGCCCGTCGCGCACGCGCTCGGCGACGGCTGCCCGGCCATGACGGTCACGGCGTACACGGACGTACCCGCGGCCCGCCTGCCGTACCGCAACGTCAGCCTCGACCTCGTGGAGGTCCGCGATGCAGCGCTCTGACGAGGTCCTGGACCGGGCCCTGTCCACACCGGAGCGCGCACCGGCCCACTCCACCCGCCTCGGCGGCAAGGAGGTCGGCCCGCAGGTCCAGTCGTGGAAGGTCGAGCGGGCGTACGCGACGGACCTTCCCGAGGCGATGCGTGCCGTTTCGGGCAGTGCCTCCGCGCAGCTGGAGCTGTTGCTCGGCGGCGCGGAGGGCGTTCCCGCGCCGCGGCTCTATTCGGCCTGGGCGGACCGGCTCACGGGTGATCTCGTACGTCCCGGACAGTCCGTCGTCCACACGGCGGGGGCCGGGGGCCGTACCGTGCCCGCCTTCCGCGGCACCGTCCGCTCGCGCACGGCGTCGTCAGGCAGTGACACCGTCACCGTGCAGGCGCTGGACGGGGCGGAGCGGTTGAGGGGCCCGGCTTATCTGCCGCGGCCGTACCACGGGTACATGTTCAAGAAGCCTGTGGCCACCGCCACCTGGTGCGTCGACGAACTCCTGCGCCAGGGCGGCATCCACAGCTGTCCGCCGCCGCGTGCTCCGGCCGTCGACCCGGCCGACGTCAAGCCGTTCACCGCGCTCTACGCTTCCCTGCACGGCGGGTTCAACGCGACGTACGGCCAGCCGGAGAGCCTGCCCGATCCGTCGGAGTACGACTGGATCCGCGAGGGCGCGCCCTTCGAGATGGCCCTGATGCCGAAGGCGGCCGGGCTCAAGGTGTCCTGGATGCCGCGCTCGCGGTTCACCCTGCCGGGCAAGGTCTTCCAGATGGAGTGCTGGGTCAACACGGCGCTCACGCGCGGCAACATCGTCGAGTTGACGGCGGTGTTCGACCAGAACGGCACGAGGACAGGGGACATCAGGGCCACCTTCGACATCGCCACGGGCAACGTGCACATCGGATCGGGCACCAACACCGTCGGCGGACTGGAGATCACCCGGACCTTCGCCAAACTGGCCACGCTGCGCGGGACCTGGCACCTGAGCCTCATGGTCGACACCACGTCGACCGGGACGATCGTCCGTCCGACCGTGCAGCCACGCCTGACCGCGCCCGACGGCTCGTACCACGTGGGCGAGAAATACACCTTCGTGGAAGAGGCCGCTTGGCAGCCGGTCTCCGAGTTGCAGCAGATCAACCTGAAGACGGACATGGCCGTCGAGTGCCTCCAGGTCACCGACCGGGTCTGGACGGACACCTCCACCTATCCGCAGGAGGAGTGGGAGCAGCGGGGGCAGTGGACCAAGGGTGCCGTCCTCGACACCCCCGAGCTGCCTCTCTACGACATTCCGAAGGTGTCGGGATCCCAGTGGGACGCGATCACCGAGATCGCCCGGGCCAGCATGTCCACCGCCGAATTCGACGAGCAGGGCGTCTTCCACTGGCGCGGCCCCTCGCGGTTCACCAAGGTGCCGGCCGCGCCCGACCTCACCGTCACCACGCGCCGGAACATCTCCTCGCTCACCGTCACCGAAGAGATCGACGCGTGCCGCAACCACTGTGAGCAGCCCTACCAGGACTGGAAAGGGGTCGGGTACGTGGACGGCGAGCCGATCCTGGACACCGCGGTACGGGAGATCAAGCCGAACTCGGCGATCGTCGTGCAGTACGCCATGGCCGAGGACGACGTCGAGGTCGGCCCGCCCGTCGTCCTGGACGACAGCGTCGTCGGCAAGGGCCACCAGGTGCGCTTCGGCACCGCCAAGACCGGTGGGACGTCGGTCAAGGGCGATGTCACGGTCAGCTGTTGGCGGGACGGGCCGACGTACTTCGTGCGGTTCGCCAACCACAGCGCGGCCACCCTGTGGACGGTGACGAAGGACGGCAAGCCCTCCGTGCGGCTCCAGCCGATCAAGCGCAATGTCGACCCGAAGCTGCGTTCGTACGCGTGGACCAACTCGACCAGCCAGAAGTACTACGGCAAGCAGCAGTACACGGCGCCGTCCGCCGACTGGGTGCAGACGGTGGAGACCGCTTCCGTGCTCGCGAAGGCCATGCTCACCGCGGGCCGCTACCCCGTGCCACTCCTCGGCGACGTCGAGGTCCTGCACGATCCGCGCATCCAGCTCGGCGACGTCGTCCGGGTGGTCGACACGGCGGGCGCCGAACTCGACACGCTGGCCTGGGTCGTGGGCATCCGCACCACGCACGCGGCCGGTGGCGTGCCGCAGCAGACCCTCACCCTGCGCGGCACCGCTTACAACGGCGCACCGGGCGATGAAGGGCTGGTCCCCGACGCCCCGGTCGACCCCGCCTACGGAGTGCAGCGGAAGTACGGACGCCTCACCGCCCAGTATGCGACGCTCGGCGCCCTCACGGCGAAGGCGATCAGCTACCGGACGCTGCTGGAGACGACGGGAGACCCGGCGTGAACGAGGAAGCGACGCTCACGGAGGGGTACGTACCGCCGCCCGGCCCCGTTCAGATCGACGACCCCCTGGTGGCGGCGGACGACGAGGGGTCGGGGCTGAGCGACATGCTGCAGCCGCCCCTCGCAGGCTGACCCCTCAACGCCCCCTGTATTCGGAGGAGACAGAAGACCATGGTCGCTCTCACCCCCCTCGGCAACCTGCCCTACCCGCAGCCCGCCGACAACGCCGACATCCCCGTCCACCTGCAGTCCCTCGCCGAGGCCGTCGACGGCCGCACCGTGCTGCGGTTCGCCGACGCCGCCGCCCGCGACGCGAAGGTGACCGACCCGATCCCCGGCATGATCGCCTGGCTCAACAACCCGGGCCGGCACTACTACTTCACCACCGGCAAGCTGTGGGCCCCGCTCTCCCTCGGCCCGGCGCACTGGTCGAGCCCCCTGACGGGTACGACGACATCGACCGCATATGTCGAGACACTCACCGGCGCCACCGAGCCCTTCGCCATGACGTTCCTCGCCCCGCCGTACGGCGCCGCGGTCCTCACGGTCGGTGCCCGCTTCAACAACAGCGCGGCCGGTCTCGCGTACTTCTCGGCCTCCGTGAAGCAGGGCACCAGGGTCGTCAGTGCCGCTGCCGACGCCCGCGCGGCCGTCGTCGGCGGCACGAACCAGGTCACGGCGAGCATGCAGATCCCGCTCACCGGCCTCACTCCGGGCGCCGCCTACACCGTGACCGGCGCCTACCGCACCACCGCGGGCACCCTCACCCTCAGCAACCGCTACCTCAACATCACATCCCTGATCTGACGCGTCTGACGCATCTGACACACCCCGGGGAGGCCACATGGCCACGCCTCTGTCCCCCGACGCCCTCGTTCGCGCCCTGCGCGGCGAGGGCGTCCGCATGAGAGAACACGGCAACTGGAGGACGCACAACCGCAACCACAAGGGCGCCTGGGGCCCGGTGCACGGCGTCATGCTGCACCACACCGCAGGACGCGACAGCCTCGCCCTCTGCCGCCGGGGCATGCCGGATCTGCCGGGACCGCTCTGCATCGGGCTGATCGGCAAGGACGGCACGCTCCACCTGGTCGGCTACGGCCGCACCAACCACGCGGGCAACGGTTCGGCCGCGGCGCTCGACGCCGTGCGCAGGTCGAAGACGCTGCCGTCGCGGCCGGGGCCCGACGCCGTGGACGGCAACGCCCGGTTCTACGGCTTCGAGATCGAGAACCTCGGCAACGGCCGCGACCCCTTCCCCGCCGCCCAGCTCGACACGGTGGAACGCCTCTCGGCGGCGCTGTGCCGGGCGCACGGCTGGTCGGGGGCGAGCGTCATCGGCCACAAGGAGTGGACCCGGCGCAAGATCGACCCGACCTTCTCCATGCCGGTGATGCGGGGGCGGGTCGCGAAGCGGCTCGGCTCCGACGCGCCGGGCGGCGAAGGCGACGGAGGCACCGCGTACGAACCGTTCCCCGGGGCCGCGTTCTTCGCGATCGGGCGGCGGGACGCGCTGTTCACGTCCGTCGGGCGGCGGCTCGTCAAGGAGGGCTGCGGGCGGTACGAGGTCGGGCCCGGGCCCGTCTGGACCGAGGCCGACCGTGCCTCGTACGCCGCCTGGCAGCACAAGCTCGGCTACCGGGGCGCGGACGCGGACGGGATACCGGGCCGCGCGAGCTGGGACCGCCTGCGCGTGCCGCGGGCGTGATCCCCGACGTTCCGAGGCCCACGTCCCGAGTCCTGGAGGACGATCATGACCGATGCCACGCGCAGAGGCCTGCGCACCGCCGTACAAGCGCTCGTCACCCTCATCACCGCGCTGCCGCTGCTCGCCGCCGACCCTGGCGTCGCCGACGTCCCGGTGCTCGCGGGCCTCGTCGCCTTCGCCGCGGCGCTGAGCCGCCTGATGGCCGTGCCGGCCGTCGAGGCGCTGCTGCCCCCGTGGCTGCGGAGGCGGGGGGTGGACGATGGCGGGAGCTGAGACGGGGAGCGTCCCCCTCGAGCTGGAGCGGCTGCGCCGTTCCGTAGACGTCGGTTTCGCCACCACCAGGGGTGATCTGGCGCTCCTGCTCCAGCGCGCCGACCAGACCGACAAGACCCTCTCGGAGCACGAGGACCGTCTCGACGCCCTGGAACGCAGCCGCTGGCCGCTGCCCTCCCTGGCGGCGATCACCTCCTGCACCGCCCTGGCCGTCACGCTCTGGCAGTCGGGCGGCAGGTGAGGCGCTGAACGACATGGGCCCGGCCGCCACGGTGGCCGGGCCCTTTCGTCGTTCCCGCTATCACCCCCGGAGGGTGACCACCGGGGCCCCGGCCGGGGAGAAGACTCCACGCACAACGGTGCAACCGGCACTTCCCGAGCTTGGAGGTCCTGTCATGGCCACCTCGACACCTGTGCACCACCGTTCGAGCAGCACCGCACAGGCGGCCGCCGCCGGACTGACCGTCTTCGCCGCGGTCATGCTGATGATCGCGGGCATCATGGGCTTCATCCGTGGCCTCATGGCCGTGCTCGAGGACGACGTGTTCCTCACGACCCGCGACTACGTCTTCCAGTTCGACCTGACGAGCTGGGGCTGGATCCACCTGATCCTCGGTGTGGTCGCGATCGGCGTCAGCGCGGGTCTGTTCGTGGCGATGGCGTGGGCCCGGGTGCTCGGCGTGATCATCGCCGGGCTGCTGATGATCGCCAACTTCCTGTCGATCCCGTACTACCCCTTCTGGTCCCTGACCCTGATCGCCGTCAACGGCTTCATCATCTGGGGTCTGTGCGTGGTGCGGCGCGAGGACGTCTAGGGCCATGCGGGACGGACGGGAACGTACGCCGAAGAAGCAGGCCCACCAGGAGGTTCGACATGGCTGAGCACTACACCCGGAACCCGGCCGCCGGCCCCGGTGCGCCCCCGCCCGAACCGGAGCACCGCGTCGGCGTCCTGACCCTCGGCGGGGTCGTGTTCGCCGCGTGCGTGCTGGGCCTCGTCGGCTCGTTCCACGTCATCGCGGGCCTCTCCGCGATCCTGAGCGACAACTACTACGAGACGCAGAACAACTATTCCTACGACTTCGACGTCAACACCCGCGGCTGGGTCGAGATGCTCACCGGAGTCGTGGTGCTCGCCGCGGCGCTGAGCCTCTTCTCCGGCAAGACGTGGGCCCGTGGCGTGGGCATCGGGCTCGCGGGGCTGAGCGCGATGGAGCACTTCTTCTTCACGCCGTACCACCCGGTGTGGTCGGCGCTCATCATCCTGCTCGACGTCGTGGTCATCTGGTCCCTCGCCACGTACGGGCGACGAGAGGCCCACAAGGCGTACGGGGCACCCCTGTGAGGTGGTGACGTGCTGAGGACGGTCGGTGGCGCCGAACCTCACCCGCCAGGGAGGAGGACGGCGGCCCGGCGGTCCGGTGCGATGCCGGGGTGAACGCATGCAGAGGCACCGACATCGCAGGCACGCTGCTGTTCGTGCCGCGCCTGGTGCTCAGGGCCGCGGGCGCGGGTCTCGACGCGGTCGTACGTGAACTGCTCGCCGCCGTCGTGCGGCGCATCGAACTCGACGACGTGGTGTCCCGCGTGGACGTCGACCGCGTGGTCGAGCGGGTCGACGTCGACCGCGTGGTCGAGCGGGTCGACGTCGACCGGGTCGTGGAGCGCGTCGACGTCGACCGGATCGTGTCCCGCGTCGACGTGAACCGGGTCGTGGGGCGCGTGGACGTGGACGAGATCGTGGACCGTGTCGACGTCGACGCGATCGCCCGGCGCCTCGACGTGGACCGGGTGGTGGAGCGGGTGGACGTCGACGCGATCGCCCTGCGCCTCGACGTCGACGCCGTCATCGCCCGCATCGACCTGGTCGCCCTGGTCCTCGACGTCCTCGCGGAGATCGACGTGCAGCGCATCGCCAGAGAGGCCGGCAGCGGCATGACACGCGAGACCGTCGAGGCCGTACGGGAACGCGGCATCAGGGCCGACCGCCTGGTCGCCCAGCTCACGGACCGCCTCCTGCGCAGAACGCCGGACGGGCGGCGCGAGACCCCGCTGTCCCGGCCGGTACGGCCGCCCGCGTGAACGGCGACGCGGCGGCCCCGGACGTGCCGCGGCAGGCGCGGGGACGGCCCGCCGGGCTCGTCTCACGGCTCCTCGCCTGTGGCATCGACGCGCTGGTCGTGGCGTTGCTCGGCGTCGTCCTGCACCTGGGGGCGTCCGCGCTCGTCCTCGTGGTGACCGGACCGCCGTTCAGGACCCTCGACCCGCCCGCGTGGGTGACGGCGGCGTGCGGCACCGCGATCGCCCTCTCCTACGCGGCGGGCAGCTGGGTCACGACGGGCCGTACAGCCGGGGGCCAGGTGATGGGGCTGCGGGTGAGCGCCCGCTCGGGCCGCCTGCTCCGGGCAGCGCCCGCGCTGCTGCGGGCCGCACTCTGCCTGGCCCTCCCGGCGGGCCTGCTGTGGATCCCCCTGAGCCGCCGCAACGCATCCGTCCAGGACGTTCTGGTGCGCAGCACGGTCATCTACGACTGGACACCCCGCAGCCCGGCGGTCTCCGCGTACCGCAGCAACGCCCCGAACCCCTAACCCGCCCCCGCGGCCCGCCCCCGCGTCGTCGCCACGTTCGGGACCGCGCCCCTGGGCAGTAGCGTCGCGGCGCCGAGGCCGACCAGGCCCAGCGCGGCGAGGGTGATCAACGCGGCGGCGTACGCGTGGGCCGGGTCGGCGACGAGGATCGTGCCCGCGATGGCGGTGCCCACGGACGAACCCAGGTTCGAGACGCTGCGGGACAGGCCCGATATCTCGCCCTGCTCGTCCTCGCCGAAGCTCGACTGGACGATGTTGACCGACGGAGTCAGCATCACCCCGAGGCCCACCCCGATGAGGAAGAGCCCGGGGGACGACGCCCAGGCGCTCGCGGAGCCGCCCGACATGGCGAGCAGGACGACGAGGCCGCCGAGGGTGATGGCGAACCCGCCCGTGATGAGCGTCCGTTGGGCGCGGCGTCTGGCGAAGCGTTCGGCGGCCAGGGACGAGGCGAGCAGGCCCACCGTTGCCGCCGTGAAGATCACGCCGGTCTCGATGGCGTTGTAGCCGCGGACGACCTGGAGGTAGGCGGCGACGACGAACGACACCCCCATCAGCACCAGCCACTGCACGTGCTGGGTGATGAGGCCCAGGTTGGAGGTGCGGTTGTGGAAGAGGGAGGTGGAGAGGAGCGGTTCCTTGCCCGCCCTCTCCATCGCGCGTGCCGAGCGGAAGAACCAGAGGAGGATCAGTGCCCCGGCGGCGAGCAGCGCGACGGCCAGCCACGCGTTGTCGTCGACGGCCAGGATGCCCGTGACCAGGACGATGAGTCCGACGGCGCTGAGGACCGTGCCGCGGATGTCGAAGGAAGCGGTGGGGGCCGCGGGCAGCGGGTCGGGCACGCGACGGCTGAGCAGCAGGATGAGGCCGACGATGAGGGCCTGGAACACGAAGGCGGCACGCCAGCTGATCGCCGTGGTGATGAGTCCGCCGATCAACGGCCCCGCGGCCGCGCCGATGCCGCCCATGGCCATGATGGCGCCGAAGGCGCGGGCCCGGTCGGTCACGCCGGTGTACAGCAGCGTGGCGAGGATGTACACGGGCGGGATGAGCAGGGCCGTGCCGATGCCCTCCAGGACGGAGTTGCCGAGGATGAGCAGGCCGAGGCCGGGTGCGAACGCGCTGAGCAGGGCGCCGACGCCGTACACCGCGAGGCCCGCCTGGAAGCAGCGTTTGCGGCCGTAGCGGTCGGTGAGCTTGCCGCCGGGGATCATAAGGGCCGCCATCACGAGGAGGAAGATCGTGATGGCGGTCTGGACGCCCTGCACCGTGGTGTCCAGGTCCTCGCTGATGTCGTTGATCATCACGTTCATGTTGGAGCCCGCGAAGCTGCAGATGAACTGGGCGAGGGCCAGGGGGAGCAGGACGTGGCGGGGTCCGCCGGTGGTCGGTCCCGGCGCCGGACCCGATGCCGGGCCCGGCGGCGTGGTGTGGTCGGACATGGGTGCCGCCGTCCGGTCAGGTGCCGCTGTCGGCGGCGACGGCGAACAGGTGGGTGCCCCAGGGGGCGAGGTCGACGTAGAGGCCGGGGTCGTTCAGCTCGTCGCCGGAGCGTGCGTGGCGGGAGCCGTCCAGGAGGCCGGTCAGCTGCGTCGGACGGCCGCCCAGTTCGGGCCAGGGCAGGCGGATCCTGGCCTGCGCGGGCCGCCCGGAGAGGTTCACGGCCACGGCGAACCGTCCGCGGGCACCGGTCCAGCTCCAGGCGAGCACGGAGCGGTGGCTGGGGTTGTCGGGCCACCCCTCGCTGCCGATCAGCCGCCAACTCCCCTCGCGCATCCCGCTCTTGTGGACGGCGGACAGGAGCCGTTCGTGGAAGGCGCGGAGCCCGGTGTCGGGTTCCTCCTCGGGCCTGCGGTCCAGGAAGACGGGCAGCTGGGTGCGGCGCCCGGTGAACTGGCCCTCGTGCCACAGCGTCGCCCCGGGCAGTGTCGCGATGGCGACGGCCGCCGCACGTTCCTTGTCGGCGGGCAGCGTGTGCGCGGCCCTCGGCTCGTCGTGGTTCTCCAGGAACCGTACGAGGCGGCGCTGGTAGTCCACCGGCGCCTGGAGGTGCTGCCGGACGGATTCCGCGTCCTCGTGCACGATGCGGTCGTAGAGCCGCTTGTCGTAGCAGAAGTCGAACCCCTGTTGCTGGAGGGCCCATTCGAGGTCCCAGTACGCCTCGGCGGCGAAGACCATGGCCGGGTGGCGGCGCCGGACGTCGGCGAGCACGGTGGGCCAGAACTCCTGCTGGGGCGCGAACCCCGCGTACTGCCCCCAGGTGCGGGCGAAGACGTCGTTCATGAGCAGCATCGCCATGTCGCAGCGCACCCCGTCGCAGACGCTCCCGATGTCGGTGAGGACCTGGGCGGTGGCGGCGCGCAGGGCGGGCGCGAAGGCGTCGAGCTGGACGACGTCGGGCCACGGCGGGAAGAAGGGGTCCCGGCCGCGCGCGTACACCTCGGTGCCGGTGTCGAGGAACGCGGCCGGATCGCGCCGCAGGTCCTCGGCCGTGCCACGGACGAAGTACTCGGGGTGCTCGGTCACCCACGGGCTGTCGGGCGCGACGTGGTTCGGCACGTAGTCGAGCAGCAGTCCGACGCCGCGCCGGTCGAGCTCGGCGCGGGCCACGGCGAGCCCCTCGGCGCCGCCCAGGGCCGCGTCGGCCTCGTAGCGGCGGATGCAGTAGGGCGACCCGGCGATCTCGTCGTCGGCGATGTCGGGCACCGCCCGCGCGAAGGCGTCCCGCAGCGACGCGTCGCGCAGGGCGATGGCGCGGCCCGCCGGGCTCCGCTCCCACACCCCCATGAGCCAGACGGCGTCGACGCCGTGCGGGGTGATGTGGTCCCAGGCGTCCTTGGGGACGTCGGCGAGGCCGGTGTGCGAGCCGGTGCGCCGCTGGAGCTCGCGCAGCCACACCCGGGTGTTCACTTCGTGCACGACGGGTTGTGCGGGCAGCCCGGTCATGAGGTCCCCTCCCCGGAGTCGGGGTCGGCCAGGAAGTCCCGGGGGCCGAGGCTCCCGAAGACCATCATCAGGGGGGCCACCAGGCCGGTCCAGCCGGTCTGGTGGGCGGCGCCGATGCCCGCGCCGTTGTCCCCGTGGAAGTACTCGTAGAACGAGATCAGGTCGCGCCAGTGCGGGTCGTTCTGGAACTTCTCCTGCCCGCCGTAGACGGGCCTGCGCCCGTCGGCGTCGCGCAGGAACGTCGCGCCGAGCCGCCGCGAGATCTCCTCGGCGACTTCGTAGAGGTTCATCCGCACACCGGAGCCGGAGGGGCACTCCACGGTGAGGTCGTCGCCGTAGAAGCCGTACAGGTTGAGCAGGGCCCGTACGACGAGGGCGTTGACCGGGAACCACACGGGCCCGCGCCAGTTGGAGTTGCCGCCGAACATCCCGGAGTCCGACTCGGCGGGCACGTAACTCACCTGGTGCTGCTCGCCGTTGACCCAGAAGGTATAGGGGTGCTCGGCGTGGTGTCGGGAGAGGGCACGCAGACCGTACGGGCCGAGGAACTCGTCCTCGGACAGCAGCCGTTCGAGTACGCGGAGCAGCTTCTTCTCGTCCATCACCGACAGCAGCCGCGGCCCGCCCGTGGAGCCTGCCCGGGCGGAGGCGAGGGTGGCGGAGAGCGACGGGTGGCGGGTCGCGAAGCGGTGCAGCCGTTCGCGCAGACCGGGCACCTTCGCGAGCTGGGAGGGCCGGAACACGGTCGACGCGCAGAGCGGAAGCAGCCCGACCATCGAGCGCACCTTGAGTCGGATCGCCTGCCCGTCGGGCAGCCGCAGCACGTCGTAGTAGAAGCCGTCCTCCTCGTCCCACATGCCGTCGTCGAGGTCGCCGACGCGGTCCATGGCGGCGGATATCCACAGGTAGTGCTCAACGAACTTGAGGACCAGGTCCTCGTAGGCCGGGTTGTGCTCGACGAGTTCCAGGGCGATCTGGAGCATGGCCTGGCAGTACAGGGCCATCCACGCGGTCCCGTCGGCCTGTTCGAGCTGGCCGCCGGTGGGCAGGGGCGCGCTGCGGTCGAAGACGCCGATGTTGTCGAGGCCGAGGAAGCCGCCCTGGAAGACGTTGCGGCCGGTGGGGTCCTTGCGGTTGACCCACCAGGTGAAGTTCGTCAGGAGCTTCTGGAAGGTGCGCTCCAGGAACGCGCGGTCGGCGTGGCCGCTGATGCGCTCCTCCATCGTGTAGACGAAGTACGCGGCCCACGCGTGCACCGGCGGGTTGACGTCGCTGAAGTTCCATTCGTACGCGGGGAGCTGCCCGTTGGGGTGCAGATAGGCGTCCCGGGTCAGCAGCTCCAGCTGCTCCTTGGCGAAGCCGACGTCCACCATCGACAGGGCGATGGCGTGGAAGGCCAGGTCCCAGGCGGCGAACCAGGGGTACTCCCACTTGTCGGGCATGGAGATGATGTCGTCGCTGACCATGTGGAACCACTCGCGGTTGCGGGTGTCGTCGCCGCGGGGCAGGCTCCACGGCGCCAGGCCGTGCTCGGCCAGCCACGTCTCCAGGTCGAAGTGGTAGTACTGCTTGCTCCACAGCATCCCTGCGAAGGCCTGCCGCATCACGCGGCGCTCGTCCTCACCCGCACGCTCCGGCGCCAGCTCGTCGTAGAAGCCGTCCGCCTCGGCGATGCGCGCGGCGAGGACGGAGTCGAAGCCGCGGCCGAGCGAGGGCTGTGAGCCGGTGGGCGCGAGCCGCATCCGCAGGGTCGTCGAGCTTCCCGCGGGCAGGGTGAGGGTCCAGTGGCCGGCGGCCTTGGTGCCGTGCCGCGCCGGATTGACGGCTCCGATCTCCCCGTTCACGACGTGCCTGCCGATGCCGTCCTTGGTGTACGGCGATGCGTTGGGCGAGCCGAAGAGCCGCTCGTTGTCGGTCTCGTTCTCCGTGCAGAGCAGGGGCACCCGGTCGCCGAAACGCAGGTCGTAGCTGCCGAGTTCGGGGTGGGTCGCGGTGAGGGACACGGTGCCGCCGGAGCTGTCGGCCGCGGTGATCCGGGGCTTCTCGCCGCCGCCCTCGGTCCACGACCAGGTGTTGCGGAACCACAGTGTCGGCAGGACGTGCACGGTGGCCTCTTCGGGGCCGCGGTTGTCGACGGTGACGCGGATGAGGATGTCGTCGTGCGCGGCCTTGGCGTACTCGACGGTCACGTCGAAGTAGCGGTTGTCGGCGAACATCCCGGTGTCGAGGAGCTCGTACTCGAAGTCGCCGCGTCCGCGCTCCCGGTTGGTGGCCACGAGGTCGCCATAGGGGTATTCGGCCTGCGGGTACTTGTACAGGTAGCGCATGTACGAGTGGCTGGGGGTGCTGTCGAGGTAGAAGTAGTACTCCTTGACGTCCTCCCCGTGGTTGCCCTCGCCGTTGGTGAGGCCGAAGGCGCGCTCCTTGAGGATGGGGTCGCGGCCGTTCCACAGCGCGAGGGCGAAGCAGAGGCGCTGCTTCTCGTCGCAGATCCCGCCGAGTCCGTCCTCGCCCCAGCGGTAGGCCCGGGACCGGGCGTGGTCGTGCGGGAAGTACGACCACGCGTCGCCGTTCTCGCTGTAGTCCTCGCGGACCGTGCCCCACTGGCGCTCGCTCAGGTAGGGGCCCCAGAGCCGCCACCGGCCTTCGTCGTCGCCCCTCGGGCCGATCTGTTCGGTGTTCGTGCCTGTGCTCATGGGTTCCCTCCCTGCGACGAGGTGACCTGGGCAGCGTCAGTCTCCGTGCCGGGTCGTGGCCGGGCCTCACCTGCGGTGGGTGAGGCAGCATCGCGGTCCTCGGAGGCGTCGTCGCGGTCCTCGGAAGCCGCTTCGGGCCCGCCGCGCGCCAGGAGCGTGACCCCCGCCTCGTACGCGAGGAGCACCAGGGCCACGACGAGCAGCGCCGTCCACGAGGCGAGCAGCAGCGCGACGAGGACCGCCACGAAGAGCCCGCCGACCCGCAGCACATCGGCGTGCCCGCGGACCCACCGCCGCGCTCCCGCCCCCGTGCCACGGCGTGCGGCCCGCACCACGAGCCCGCCGAAGGCCCGCGCCCCCTTGGCGACGGTGCGTCGCAGCCACACGGGAAGCCGGCCGGGCCCGACGAGGTAGGCGACGACGGCGATGGCGACGCCGAGCCACAGGAGCTGGGCGCCCCGCTCGCGCAGGGTCTCGAACACGGTCCACAGCACGTCACGCACCCCTTCGCGGTACGCGCCCGGCTTCACCTGGGCCAGGAGCTGGTCCCGCACCGCCCGCAGCACGCTGGTCAGCACGGTGACGGCGACCACCAGCCACAGCCCGAACTGGAGGACGGTGCGGCGCCGGTTCGGGGAGATCCACAGGGCGAGGGCGAGCAGTACGGGTACGGCGATGACGATCCCCCACACCGCCCGCTTGAACAGCAGCACCATCTCCTGGACCTGGCTCAGCTCACCGCGGTCGTAGAGCCGCACCTGCCCGAAGTCGTCCGGCAGCGTCACGCCGAGCGCGTCCTCGATGCGGTCGTGCAGCCCGGGCGGTATCTCGCCGGAGGTGATGCGGGGCAGGTCGAGGTCCTTGCCGAAGAGCGTGGGGAGCCGGTCCTCCAGCGTGTCGAGCACGTTGTTGATCATGGGGAGGAGGTTGAGGGTGACCGTGTCGCCCTCGGCCCGCACGTTCTTGTTCCTCTCCTCCAGGATCGTGACGATCCGCTCGTGCGCGAACCGGTTGGTGGTGCGCCACAGGGTCTGGAACTCGTCGGTCGCGATGAGTTCGGAGACCGAGGTGCGTACGTAGTCCCGTACCGCCCCGGTGACCGGCGGGGCGAGGAACGCCGCCCGGTCGGGCAGCGCCTCCGACAGCCGCTGCTCGACCTCGAGCCGGCCGAAGATCTGGTCCGTGAGGTACGCGGACACGGCCCTGTTCACCGCGGGGTGGCTCGGCAGGTCGTCCACCGTGTCGACCCACCGCCCGGTGCTGAGCGTGGTCCGCGCACCCCACACGCCGACGACCGACGTGACCGCGAGGACGGCCGCGAGCGCGATCAGCACGGCGGCGGCCACGCGCCGGACCACCAGGAGCCGGACCTTCCCGCTCCGTCGGGTGTCGGCGCGGGACCGCAGGGCCGCGACCTCCGCGCGCAGCCGCACCAGTTCGTCGTCGGCACCGGGGCCACCGGTGGTCGTGCGGTCGTCCGCAGCTTGTTCGTGGGCCATGGCGTCGCACCTCCGGCGCCCACTGTCGGGCAGCGACCGCGGGGCGACCTTCACCTGTGGTGGGTGACGTGGGACGGGGCGCGAAGCGGCCTGATGGGAGCGAACCGTCGATTGTCGAGGAAGGGAGTCTCGATGAGCGCCATCGGGCCCATACAACTGCTGACGGTCGAGTTCGGCCCCTCGGCCAAGTTCGAGGGCCGGGTCATCGAAGAGTTGATCATCCTGGAGTCGAACGGGCAGATCCGCGTGCTCGACATGCTCTTCGTGCAGAAGGAGACCGACGGACGGCTGACCGTCCTCGACTACCAGGCCGAGGACATGGGCGACACCGTCGCCGCACTGCTCGGCATCTCCCGCGACAGCATGCGGGGCGCGGAGAAGACGTTTCCGTCCGTGTCCGAAGGGAGCGCCTTCGGTCTCACGCTCGCCGAGATCACGGACACCGCCCAGGCGTTGGAGCCGGGCACCGCCGCGGCGTTCATCCTCTTCGAACACGTGTGGGCGAAGTACCTGAGGGCCGCCATCCGCAACGCCGGAGGCGTACCCGTGGCCGAGGGGTTCCTCACCGAAGAGGCGCTGCTGCCCATCGCGGCGGAGCTCGTCGCCGTCGCGGACCGGCGGGGAGAGCCCATCGCCTCGCGGCACCGCACGGGGCCCGTGCCGGAGAAGCCCGCGCAGGAACCGGAGACCAGGAAAAAGAACCGGACCAGGAGGACATGATGGCCGATCTAGTCGTGCTCGGCTTCACGGACAAGGACAAGGCAGAAGCGGTCCTGCGGCTCAGCAAGGAGCTGTCGCGGCAGGAACTGCTCGACCTGGAGGACGCCGCACTCGCCTGGCGGACCGCGGACGGCAAGGTCCACGTGCGCCAGAGCTACAGCCTCACCGGGGCCGGTGCGTCGGGCGGGGCCCTGTGGGGGACCCTGTTCGGCATGCTCTTCCTGATGCCGGTCTTCGGCGCGGCGGTCGGTGCGGCCACCGGCGCGGTCGCGGGAAAGCTCTCCGACATCGGCGTGAGCGACGCCTTCATCAAGGAGGTCGCCAACACGCTGGAGCCCGGCAAGGCCGCGGTCTTCGCGCTCGTCCGCCGCTCCACGCCGGACCGGGTACGAGAAGCCCTACGCCCCTTCAACCCCACCGTCCTGCGTACCTCCCTCACCAAGGACCGGGAGGAGGAACTCGTCGCGGCGCTCCAGGCCAAGTGAGCCCGGTGTCCGGCGCCGCGTACGCCGCCAGGCACGGCGGTGCACGCACGCCGGGCGCACGGAAACTTCACCCGGGTGAGATGGCCGCCCCCAAGGGCGCCGTCCCACCCGGCGGGCCCAGACTCGTCTTTCCAGCACCACCCGATCCGAGAGGGAGGTGCCGTCGATGGACGACCACCTGGGGAGGCCGCCTGCCGAGACCGTCTTCACGCCCGAAGCACCCGTGCCCGAACCCCGCACGGCCGTGCCCGAACCCCGTACCGTCGTTCCCGAGCTCCCCGGGTGGCTTGTCCCGCGCCCGCGGCTCGCCGAACGGCTCTCGCGTGGCGTGCTCGGGCCGCTGACCGTGGTCGTGGGGCCGGTGGGAGCGGGCAAGTCCGCACTCGCCACGGAGTGGCTGCACACCGGCCGGGCCCCCGGCCCGGTGGCCTGTGTGCGGTGCGAGGGGCGCGAGGAGCGCCCCGACGTCTTCTGGCCACGCATCCTCACCGCGCTGCGCCGCGCGGGCGTGGACCTGCCCGCGTTCGACGACGTGCCCGTCAACGAACTGCTCGTCGCACGGCTCTCCGCGCAGCTCGCGCTGCGCGGCACACCCGTCGTGCTGGTGCTCGACGACTTCCAGCCGGAGCCGGGCTCACCGGTCGCCGAAGGCGTCGTCAGCCTCCTGAGACACACCTCGTCCATGCTGCGCGCGGTCGTGCTCTCGCGTCGGGACCCGCCGCTGCACCTGCACCGCTACCGGCTCTCCGGCGAACTCACCGAACTGCGCACCGCCGACCTCGCGTTCACCGACGCGGAGACCGCCTCGCTGCTCTCCCAGCACGGCCTGGACGTGGCCCGCCACGTCGTCAGGGCGCTGCGGCGGCGTACGGCGGGCTGGGCGGCGGGGATCAGGCTCGCCGCGATGTCGATGCAGGGGCACCTCCACCCGGACCAGTTCATCGCCCGGTTCGCGGGTGACGACGAGGCGATCGTGACGTACCTGGTCGAGGAGGTGCTCGACGTACAGGCCCCGGAGATGCGCAGGCTGCTCCTGACCACCAGCGTCCTCGAGCACGTCAACGCGGAGCTGGCCACGGAGGTCGCGGGCGAGGAGGCGGGACGCTGCTTCGCCACCCTCGTACGACAGAACTCCTTCCTGCAGCCCGTGGGGCAGGGCTGGTTCCGCTGCCACCGGATGTTCGCCGACGTGCTCCAGCTCAGACTCCAGCACGAGCTGCCGGGCAGCGTCGCCGGCGTGCACCGGCGGGCCGCCGCCTGGCTCGCCGAGCACGGGTGCCTCGCGGCGGCGGTGGGCCATGCCCTCGCGGCGGACGACGCGCACTACGCCAGCCGTCTGGTCGTGGAACAGCTCGGCATCGGACAGCTCCTGGGCCTCACGGCGACCCGGCTGCCGGACATTCCGGGCCAGTGGTCCCCCGCCGAGGTGGGGACGGACGACCCCGAACCCGTGCTCGTCGCCGCGGCCGCGCAGTACACGGACGCCGACGCGGTCGCCGAAGCGCTGGCGGAAGCGGCCCGGCTGACCCGCGGGCTGCCGGACGCGGAGGTCGACCGGGCGCTCAGGTGCCGGCTCACCCACGCGGTGATCCGGATGGCCGCCGAGCACTCCAGGGACCTCACCGCCGCGCGGGCCGCCGCCGCCGAGGCCAGGGCCCTGTACGCACGGCTGCCCGCGCACGCGCTGGACGGGCGGCCGGAGATCAGGGCGCTGACGCTGTTCGTGCTGGGGCGCGCGGAGTTGCGCGCCGGGGACCTGAAGGCGGCCGAGCCCCTGCTCACGAGCGGCCTCAAGGCGGCCGGAGCCACCGAGAACGGCGCGCTGCGCCGGGGCTGCCTGGTGGAGCTCGCCCTGCTCGAAGCGGTCCGCGGCCGCTTCCGGGCGGCCGGCGAGTTCGCCACGCTCGCGACCCGGCCTCCACTGCCCACCTGGACCGCGCGGGACAGCTCCAACGCGACACTCCTGGCCGTACGGGCCTGGGTGGCCCTGGCCCGCGGCGAACCAGCCCTCGTACGCGCCGAGTTGGGGCACGTGGGCGCCGCCCTGCACGCGCTGCCCGACCCCTTCACCGCGGGCGTCGCGTCCCTGGTCGGCCGACTGGTCAACATCGCCGAGCAGGGCCTGACCGCGGCCCCCGAGGCACTCCTGGCCACCGCGGGACCGTGGCTGCCGCCGACACTGCGGCAGCCTCTGACGCGGGCCTGCGCGGCCTCGCTCGACACGCCCTGCGCCCGAGCCCGCCACTCCGTCCTCGGCGACGGGAACGGCACGGCCGACGTGCCGGTCGAGCGGCTCACCGCCAGGGAGGAGGACGTGCTGGGACGGCTGTCGCAGATGATGACCACCGAGGAGATCGCGGAGGACCTGTTCCTCTCGGTCAACACGGTGAAGACCCACCTGAAGAGCGTCTACCGCAAACTCTCCGTGTCCCGGAGGTCGGCGGCGGTACGGCGGGCGCGGGAGCTCCAGCTGCTGTGACGTGTCAGAGGAGTTCCAGCTCGCGGGCGCGGCACAGCGCCTGCGAGCGGGAGCTCACGCCGAGTTTGCGGTACACGGAGCGGGTCTGGCTCCGGACCGTGTTGTGGGAGACGTGCAGGCTGTCGGCGATCCCGCGCAGCGTCGCGTTCTCCCGCAACTCGCGCAGGACGACGAGTTCGCGGCGGGTGAGGGGGGTGGTGAGGGGGGGTGGGGAGGGGCGTGGTGAGGGCCGTCGGCTCCGCCGGGGTGGCGGCCGTCGGCTCCGCCGGGGTGGCGGCCGTCGGCTCCGCCGGGGTGGCGGAAAGAGCCGCCAGGGTCGCCGACGCCTCGTCCGCCAGCAGCTTCGCCGTGCGGACGTCCCCCGCCCTCCCCGCGATCTCCACGAGCACTCCGGCAAGCCAGGCGAGACAGGCGGCCTCCAAGGCATCCGAGCGGTCCGGGGGCTGACCTGACGCGCGCAGGACCCTGCGCAGCCTGGCCCGGCGCAGCCCGGCCCTGCGCAACTCGGCCCTGTGCGACTCGGCCCTGCGCGGCTCCGCCCTGCGCGACGAGGCCCGGGGGCCCGGCGCCGGCGGACGTGCCGTCGGCGCAACCGGTGGCACAGCCGTCGGCGCCCGGCCCTCGTGCGCCGCGGGAATGAGATACGCGCGCACCGCGGGCATGTCCTCACCTTCCTGCCGGTCGGCAGCACATACCCAACGTGACCGCTCCCCGCGGTTCCGGGAAGGGCCCGTACGGCCTAACCGGACGGCTTTTCGGCCCTCGTCGGCGGGGGCAGGCCGCGCACCTCCAGAAGTTCGAGCCCCAGCGCCTGGATACGGTCGAGAATCCCGTACAGCGCGCTCTGGTCGATGCCGCCCCCGTACATGACGGTCTCCGCGGGACGCAGCGTGACCGTGAGTTCGGCGAAGGCGGACCGTAGCCCCTCACCGAGTGTGCCGCGCACCCGGATCTCGAACCTGCCGCCTTCGGGAAGCGGTTCGGACCGCCCCGCGCCCGCGCCCGGCCGATCGGTGCCCATGGCATCACCTCCTGCGATACCTGCCCGTGCGGCCATTCTTCCGGCCCTGTCCCACGGGACCTCACCCCGGCCAGGTGACTGTGCCCGGGACCGGCCCCGCCCGGCCCCGCATCTCGCCTGCCAGGGGTGAACCGCCCGAGGGCGGTCCGGACCACGCTCCGGTCCCACCGGAAGTCCCGCTGCAAGGGGAGGGAGCAGTCATGGCCGAACACGCCGGGCCGCGGCAGCCCGCGGCCGGTCCGCGGCAGCCCGCCGCAGGACCGATCGCGGTCGCCACCGTGGTGTTCTCCGTGTGCGTCCTGACGATCGTCGGCAGCTACCACGCGCTCGCCGGGTTCGCGGCGATCATCGACGACAGGTTCTTCGTACGGCCGGACGACTACCCCTACGCCCTCGACGTCACGGCCTGGGGCTGGCTCCACCTGATCGTCGGCATGATCGTCCTCGGCGCCGCGCTCACCCTGCTCAGCGGGCGCCTGTGGGCGCGTGCCGTCGGGGTGACGGTCGCGGCGCTGAGCGCGCTGGAGTGCTACTTCTTCGTCCCGTACTACCCGGCGTGGTGCGTCGTCATGATCGCGCTGGACGTCCTGGTGATCTGGTCGCTCGTCCGGTACGCGCGCCCGGTGTCCCACAAGCTCCTGGGTACGGGCGACGTGGACGACACCGCCCCGTGACGCCGTCGACGTCAGCCCCGCCGCCCCACCGCCAGCCTCCCGATGCGCCGCCAGTCCAGCATCGGCCGGGCCCCGCGCACGCCAGGACGGTGGCGCGGCACCAGCACCCGCAGGGCCCGCTGCCGGACCTCGCAGCGCACGGGCACCCGCAGGGACAGGGACTCGCCGTCGACGCCGACCTGGATGCGGTCCTGGTCGGCGTCGACGACCACGTGCGCCGCGTTCGTGCGTACGAGACCCGCCGCACGCCGTCCGCGCAGCAGCCCGGCGGCCTGGGCGGCGCTGGTGACCCTGACCCCGACGCAGCCCAGCTCCCCGCCGTCCATCCGGGCCCGGCGGCCGAGTCCCGCGATGTCCCCCGTCCCGTAGGGGTTGTTGCTGACGAGCAGCGCCTGCGGCTCGGCGAACTCCACGTGCCCGGCGCGCGCGGAGAGCCGCGGCCCCTGGTGGCCGGCCAGCATGTCGGGCAGCAGCCGCAGCGCCGTGCGCGTCTTGTCGTCCCGGTACGCGGGACTCGCCACGACCTCGGCGTAGGCGCCGAAAGAGACGTTGTTGACGAAGGGGAGGCCGTTCGCGCTGCCGAGGTCGACGCGGAGCTCCACGCCGTCCCGCAGTGCGTCGAGCGCCTTCGACGGGTCGTCCCTGTCGAGCCCCAGGTCGAGGGCGAAGTGGTTGCGGGTGCCTGCCGGGATCACCAGGAAGGGCAGGTCCAGCGCGGCGGCCACCTCGGCGACCTGCGCCTGTGTCCCGTCGCCGCCCGCGACCCCGAGCAGGTCGGCGCCCTCGGCGGCCGCCTTGCGGGCCATCTCGGCCACGTCGCTGCCTCCGCTCCCTTCGCGCCACTCCAGGAGCTGCACCTCGGCGCCCAGGTCCCGGGCGCGCTCCCGCAGCTCGAAGCGGCGGACCTTCCCGCCCCCGGACCGCGGATTCATGATCAGTACGGGGTGACGCACGCGCGGAGCCGGATGTTCGGGCATCGGGGCCGCCCCCTCGTCCTCGCCCCGCACGAGCGCCGCGCGCCCCGTGGCGACCGCCACCAGCCACAGGGCGACCGCGAGGACGGCGACCCAGGTCAGGTGGGCACGGGTGTACGCGACGAGGACCCACACGGGCGCCCCGAGGGTCAGTACGACGGCCAGCACCCGCAGCGTGCCCTGCCTGGTCAGGCTCCACCACAGCCCGGCGGCCACGAGCACCAGGCCGACGAGGCCGACGGCCAGCAGCCCGACGGTCCGCGCGCCGGCGAACACGCCGAGGGTCAGCACGGCGGCGAGTATCGATGCCAAAGACGCCCGCGCCAGCCAACGGCGCTGCGTCGTCGTCGGATTCATGGCGACACGGTGCAGGGCGCGGACGGTCCCGACCTCACCCCCGGAAGGTGGTTCGCCACTGTCGTCGCACCGGCAGGATCAGCCGCGTGGACGAGGCGTCGTGTCGTAAGGGTCGTGGACGAGGCGTCGTAAGGGTCAGAGAGGCGTCGTAAGAGTCAGATCGGAAAAGGTCGGAAAGGGGCAGGCCATGACCGAGGGCGAGCACGTACATCTCACTCCGGAGGAGCGCGCGGCGCGCGGCCGGGCGGCCCGCACGAAGGCGCCGCGCTCGGGCCACGCCGAGTTCGCCCCGGCACCGGACCGCGCCGACCCGGTCGACGTGCTGGAGCGCCAGTCGTCCCGCCGCCTGCCCGAGCTGGTGCCGATCAGGTACGGGCGGATGCTCGAATCGCCGTTCCGCTTCTACCGCGGCGCCGCCGGACTGATGGCGATGGACCTGGCTACGACGGTGTCGAGCGGCATCACGACGCAGCTGTGCGGGGACGCGCACATGCTCAACTTCCGGCTCCTCGCATCGCCGGAACGCCACCTCATGTTCGACGTCAACGACTTCGACGAGACGCTGCCCGGACCGTGGGAGTGGGACGTCAAGCGGCTGTCGGCCAGCCTCGCCATCGCGGGCCGCGCCAACGGATTCGGCACGCCGGAGCGGTCCCGCGTGATCCGGGAGACGGTGCGCTCCTACCGGGAGGCGATGCGCGGCTTCGCCCACATGACCAACCTCGACGTGTGGTACACCCGGATCGACGCCGACGACCTGTACGGCACCCTCGCCGGGGAGCTGCGCCCGCGCGCCCAGCGCCGTCTGGCGCGCACCCTCACCAAGGCCAGGGGCCGCGACCACCTCCAGTCCCTGGAGAAACTCGTCCACCGGGTCGGGGACGACCTGCGGATCGCTCCCGACGCCCCGCTCGTCACCCCGCTCTCCGACCTGCTCCCGGAGGTCGAACGCTCCGAGCTGGAGAAGCAGTTGAGGGAGCTCATCGGGCACTATGTCCTGACGCTGTCGTCCGACCGGCGCGCGCTCCTCGCGCAGTACCGGGTGGTCGACATGGCGCGCAAGGTGGTCGGCGTCGGCAGCGTGGGGACCCGGTGCTGGGTGCTGCTGCTCCTCGGACGGGACACGGGCGACCCCCTGTTCCTCCAGGCCAAGGAGGCCGAGGAGTCGTCACTGGCCCCGTACTGCGAGGTCAGCGCCTACGCGAACGAGGGGGAGCGCGTCGTATCCGGGCAGCGCTTGATGCAGGCGACCAGCGACATGTTCCTGGGCTGGGAGCGGGTGGCGGGCCTCGACGGCCGTGAACGGGACTTCTACATCCGCCAGTTGCACGACTGGAAGGCCATCCCCAAGGCCGAGGGCATGACTCCGAAGGTCATGCGGCTGTTCGGGCGGCTCGCCGGGGGGACCCTGGCCCGCGCACATGCCCGCTCCGGGGACCGCATCGCCATCGCGGCGTACCTGGGCGGCTCCGACCGTTTCGACCGCGCACTCGCGGAGTTCGCCGAGCACTACGCCGACCAGAACGAACGCGACCACCGGGCGCTGTCCGAAGCGGTACGAGGCGGCCGGGTCGCGTCGTCGTCGACGTGACGCGCAAGCGAGATCACGTCGTCGTCGCAGAGCCCCCATCACCGTCCGCCACCACCTCCACCCCCTCCGACGCCTCCGCTTCCGCTTCCGCCGCCTCCGCTTCCGCCGCCTCCGCCGACGCACCCGCTGCCGCCGCCTCCGCCTCCGACGCGCCCGCCTCCGCCTCCGCCTCCGCCGCGCCCGCCTCCGCCGCCCCCTCCGCCGCGCCCGCCTCCGCCACCTCCGACGCGCCCGCCCCCGCCCCCGCCTCCGCCGCCGGAATGCGCAGCACCCGCCGCACCCGCTCCTCCTGCGCGAACACCTGACCGAGGGCGATGCCGACCGCGACGACCGTGAAGAAGACGATCAGCCAGGACAGCAGCGTGAAGACCGAGCCGAGCGGCCCGTACCGCTCCACACTGCGCTGCAACGCCCCCGGCAGCCACACGGCGGCGACCTGGGAGTACACGACCACGCCCGAGCCGACGAGCAGCGCCCCCGGCAGCAGGGGCCGCCACGGCACGCGCCCCGCGAGCAGCAGGTGCTGCGTCCACCACCACATCAGGACCGCGCCGACGGCCTGCAACGGAATCCCCAGCACGGGACCCGCGCCGAACCCGTCGTGCAGCAGCCCCTGGAAGAACAGCGCGGTCAGCCAGACGAAGAGCCACAGGGCCCAGCGCCACAGCAGGATCCGCACGCCGGACGGCGACAGATGCCAGCAGCGTTCGCAGAGCCGTTGCAGGGCCCTGGAGAAGGCCGTGGCGGACAGCAGCGCGACCAGTACGCTCGCCGCGCCCCAGCTGTTCACTGCCTGCGGCTCGCCCGCGTACACCTGGTCGAGCATGGACGCCTCGGTCCCGCCCGAACCGAACAGGGACCGCAGCGACCTGCGGAGCTCGCGCCGCCAGCCGGGCGGGCAGAACGAGGCGACCGCGATGAGCATCGGCAGCGCGGCGAGGAACGCCTGGGCCGCGAGCCGCGTCGCGAGATCCAGGATGTTCACGCCCGCGAGCTGCCGGACGACACGAACCGCCAGCGGCCGGGCGCGCGTGGCGGTCAGCATGACGGTGCCCCCTCGCAGCAGTGACGGCGGTCCGGTGCTCCGGGACCACTGTCGCGCGGGTTCGCCGTACGCGGGTTCGCCCCGCAAGGGTGATACGCCCCGGGGCGGCGCCCCCCGAAGCTGGTGGCCACCGGACCGAACGGAAGGGCTGGCTGCCGTGGACGACTACCCGATGTTCGACGTCTTCCTCACCATGCTCATCTTCTTCTTGTGGGTGATCTGGTTCTCCATCGTGATCCACATCGTGGTGGACATCTTCCGCAACGACGGCCTCAGCGGCATGCGCAAGGCCCTGTGGCTGCTGCTCGTGTTCGTCCTGCCCCTGGTCGGCGTACTGTGCTACGTCATCTCCCAGGGCTCCGGGATGGGCAACCGCAACGTGGCCACCCGCATGTCCGCCTTCAACAACGACCCCATGGGTTCGTCGGCGGTCGCCGGCGCGGGGGAGCTGGAGCGGCTGGCGGCACTGCACCGTTCGGGCGCGCTGACGGAGGCGGAGTACGCGAGGGCGAAGCACCACGCGCTGCCGATGTAGCCGTCACCGGCTCCGGAACGCGGCGACAGCGGCCTCGACCGTGGGGAAGATGTGTCGCTCGTCGATGGTCCGCGTCAGCTCGTACCGCACGATCTTGCGCCGTACCGGGTCCTTCAGCTCCGCGAAGACGAGATGTACTCCGCGGGAGTTGAGGGACTCGTCGAGCGCCTCGAGGACATCGGCGGCGGTGGTGTCCACATCGGTCATGGGCTCAGCGGCGATCACGATCCACTCGGGCGCCGGCTCCGACCGCGAGAGCCGCGTCACCTCGTCGCGGAAGGTCTTGGCGTTGGCGAAGATCAGCGGGGCGTCGAAGCGGTAGATGACGAGCCCAGGAAGCTGCTCGGCGGCGGGATAAGAGCGGATGTCGTGATACCCGGGCAGCCCCTCCACCCACCCGAGGACGGTCTCGTAAGGCCACCAGGTCCGCCGGAAGACATTCAGCACGGACAGCCCCACAGCCACGGCGATCCCCTCGAGCACCCCCACCAGGGCGACCCCGAGAAAAGCGGCGAGACACAGCAGGAACTCGATCCTGCGCTGCCGCCACAGCCGCACGGTGCCGGGGACGTCGGCCAGGGAGAGCGAAGCGGTGATGACGACGGCGGCGAGCGCGGGCTGCGGCAGATGCCGGAAAAGCCCGGGCGCGAGCACGAGCATGAGCACGATGAGCCCCGCGCCGACCACGCCGGTCAACTGCGTACGCGCCCCGGCGCGCTCGGCCACAGCCGTGCGCGACCCGCTCGTACTGACGGGAAACCCCTGAAAGAGCCCGGCGGCGAGATTGGCCGCGCCCACGCCCGCCATCTCCTGATTCCCGCGCACTTCCTGCCCGGTACGGGAGGCGAAGGCGGAGGCATTGGAGATGGTGTCGGCAAGAGAGACAACGGCGATACCCAGAGCCCCGGCCAAGAGGGGCCCGAAATCATCGAGCCCGACGTCAGGAACGGTCAACGGCGGAAACCCCTCGGGCAACACCCCGACGAGCGCGACCCCACGTTCCTGGAGGTCGAACGTGATGACGGCACCGATCGCCAGCACCACCATGACGAGAACGGCAGGCACCCGGGGCAGCCACCGCTGAAGCGCGAGAATCAATACGATCCCCCCACACCCCACGGCAACGGCGGCCCCAACACCTTCCCCATCCGCAACCCCCTCCACCACGGCCACACACTCGTCGACCAACCCCTCGGCATCCACCTTGAACCCGAGCAACTTGGGTAACTGGCCGACGAGGATGGTCACGGCGAGGCCGTTCATATAGCCGATCATCGTGGGCTTGGAGATCAGCTCGGCGACGTAACCGAGACGGGCGGTGGACGCCAGGATCATGATGCCCGCGACCATGAGCGACAACATCGAGGCCAGGGCGACGGCACGGTCGGGATCGCCGTCGGCGGCGACGAGCGGCAGCACCGTCGCCGCGATCATCGGCCCGAGCGAGGAGTCGGGCCCGAGGACGAGGATGCGCGAGGGCCCGCACACGGCATAGCCGAGCAGACACAGGATCGACGTGTAGAGCCCGGTGATGGCGGGCAGCCCGGCGAGTTCGGCGTACGCCATGCCCTGCGGCACGAGCAGCGTCGTCAGCACGACCCCCGCGACGATGTCCTTGGACAGCCACTCCCGCCGGTACGCACGGACCGCCCGCACCCCGGGCACGGCACACAACACCGCCCCGAGCCGCCCCCCACCACCCCACCGCCCGCTACCCCCCATAAAGCCCCTCCCCACCCCCATGAAGCCCTTGCCGCCTCCGCGACCCCGCCCAGGTTGGACGAGACAGCGAGCAGAAGGAATCACCCCACAGGGGTGGTCGCCCCCAACAAACAACGACCCCCCGACAACACGTTCGGGCCACCGCACACCCAAGCGAACTCGGCTACCCACGCCCCGACTTGCAGCGCAAACTTTGTCAAGACGGCAGGTTGGACATCACGTTGACGGGGGCATATCACAAAAGAAAACCCTTACCCCCAACGCACGTCGCACTCCGCACCCGCACTCCGCGTGTCGCACCCCGCACTCCGCGTGTCGCACCCCCGCACCCCGCACTCCGCACCCTGCACGTCGTCACCCAGGACCTCGGTGGCTCCTCGTCCCACCCGCCCATCCGGCCCCCTGGAGGTGGGCCGCTCGCAGTGAGGATGCCGCCATGATTCACGGCGTTCCGCTCCCCGACGGGCATCTGCGCGTCCACCGGGCCCCCGGCCATACCGTCATGGAGTTCCACGGCGAGATCGACATCGCGTCGGCCCTGACGATCCTGCCGATCCTGGACGCGGCCACCACGCCACAGGAAACCCTGCTCGTCATCGACCTCACACCGACCACGTTCTTCGACTGCTCCGGCCTGGCCCTGCTCTGCCGCGCCCGCACCCGCCTGGAGGAACGCGACGGCGACCTACTCCTGGTCTGCCCCCACCCATTCATCCTGCGCATGCTCCGAATCCTCCACCTCACCACCCGCCTCCGCCCGGCCCCCACTGTGGAGGACGCACTGCGCGGACGGTTACGGGACGCGGGCTGAACCGGATGCCGGGCCTTCTGCCGACGGGGGATACGAGATTCGACCTGGCACGGAATCGGGCATCGGACGGTTGGTGAACGATGCTGGACGCTGGACGCTGGACGCGGGTGAATGAGACCAGAATCGAGACCGGAGCGCCGGGTCAGACCTTCTTGACGACGATCGCGTCCGGGACCAGCTTCTCCAGGTCGTCTACGTCCGAGGTGAAGACGGTGACCTGCCCCTCCTGCTGGCGTGCGATGACGGCGAGTACCGCGTCGATCGCGTACTTGTGCCCATGCAGCTCGGCATCCGCCAGCAGGTGGCGGGCTCGGCGCGCCTCGTCCTTTCCGATGTCGGCGACCTTGAGCCGGGAGAGCACCCAGTCCCAACGCTGTCCGGTGGTCCTGCCGTCGTAGGCCCCGACCAGCGTCATGGGGGACGTCACCACCTCGGCTTCGCCCCGGGCCGCGAGGTCGAGCCACGCGATCATCCTCCGGTCGCCGCGCACGGCCAGGGACAGGGCTTCGCAGTCGAGTACGAAGACGCGCAGTGGTCGCCGCCCGCGCTCACCGGCCCGTTTCTTCACGCGGCCTCTCCGGCGCCATGTGTTCCGGTGGCGCGGCGGCGCTCGTGTTCGGCGTCGAGCTCCGCCAGTTCCTCGAACGTCGTGGTGCGTTCCTCCTCGGTGAGGGGACGGTGTTCCTCCTGCAGCCAGTCGGACAGTTCCCGCAGCCGGTCCCGGTCGCGCTTGAAGCGCAGTGCTTCGGCAACGTATGCCGATAGGCCCCGCTCCGCCGCTTCCGCACGGATCTCGTCCAGGAGATCCTCGGGGATCGTCACCGTGACCTTCTTGGTCGTCGCCACACAAGTAACCATCGGTCAGGGGGGCGTGGCAGGGCGTGGGCTGCCGTGGAAGACCTGGCTGGTGTGCCAGGAGCGGTGGGTGGCGGCGATGGGGCGGACGCCCGGCTGGGGACCGATGACCGGACGGCCGGCGAGCATGATGACGTGCTCGCGGGCAGCGGTGCTGCGCCCGACGAAGCCCTGTGAGACCAGGATGCGATGGCCCTCGCCGTGGCCCTCACCGAGACCGAGCACACCCTTGTCGAAGAGCTTGTGGTGCAGCGAGCACAGGCACAGCCCGTTGTCGACGTCGTCCGGTCCGTCAAACGCCCACCAGCGCACATGGGCGGCCTCAAGGCCGACCGGCACTGCGCCGATCCTGCCGTCGTACCCGCAGAAGGCGCACTGGTACTCGTACGCGGTCAGGACCATCTCCCGCATCCGCCGGTCCCGCTGTCTGCGCGCGGCCGTGAGCTGTCCGGTTTCGGCCTCCTCCAGCTCCAGACCGACGGCTTCGCACAGCTCGCCGTGGAGGGAGGGCGGGAAGTTCAGGTCGAGCAGCACCCGTGTCATCCGGCCGAGCAGGGACGGCTCCCGCCGCAGTGCCGCCCGCAGTTGCGGCGTCAGCCGCCCCGCGGCGCCGGACGCCCGCAGTTCCTTGACCCCGGTCCCGGGGCTCCCCGGCCCGCGCTCGGTGCGCACCTCCCACACCCCGTCACGCACCAGGTGATGGAATGGATAGGCGGGCGTCGTCCGGTTCCCGGGCCCGTACTCGTCGAGCAGCCGCCGCAGATCCTGCTCCACCGCGCTGTACCGCAGCTCGCCGTCAGCGTCTTGTTGAAACCGGCTGAGCGCGTACAGAAACAGGAGCGGCTTGTGCGGTGCGCGCGTCCCGCTCCTCGTCCACTGCCTCAACTGCGTTGTGCGCTCGACCCAGTCCACGATCGGCGATCGTAGTGGAGGCTCGCCGCAGCATCGGGCCGGGCTGCCCGGGCATGACGCCGTGGCTGGAGGAGAGGGGGAAGGCCCGTTCGTCGTCCCGCAGATGGCACCAGGCACACAGGTGGGGCGGGTCGAGATCGAGCTCGCTGAGGGTGCGTATGGTCCGGTTGCCCGAGGCGGCGACGCCGGGTGCGGAAGACGGTCTGTGACGCCGAGAACCCCGGCCGCTCAGCGGACCGGGGTTCTCGTTTCGCCTGTTCAGGCGGGTGCGGAGGATACGAGATTCGAACTCGTGAGGGGTTGCCCCCAACACGCTTTCCAAATGTTCGTCTGGGGGTTCGGGGGCGTGCGGAGACGTCCTGACCTGGTACGGAGCTAGGCGTCGGACGGTCGATGAACGGCGCCGGACGGGGGTGAACGAGACCAAGACTCAGACCACGCAGTCGGGCGCGACCACGCCTTTTCCCGGATGCTCGACAACAGAGTGGGGGGAGAAGGCTCCCACTGGGGGTGGGCCCAGGGCGGAGGAGCAGATCGGCCGCCTCGGCGTCAATTCAGATGAAGAGAAGCCGATCCGTGACAGCGAGGTGCGGGAGGGCCTGAATTTCCATCTTTCCGGCACACTCGCCCATGTGGAACTCAATCAGGATGCGTGCGGTGCGTGAATCCGAGTGCACTGTCATCTGGGTGGCGCCCTCGTGGAAGATGTCGAGGACCTCTTCCCCGCGCCTGTTCTTCCAACGGGCCCTGACCGATCTGGAAAGAGCGTCGTAGGACAGCATGATGCGCTCGTCTCCCTCGCCCTGGAGCGTGAGCAGGCGGGCGTTGCTGTCCTCCTCGCTCTCGGGCCATTCACCGATCGCTTCGAGGACTTCGTGATCGCCTGGGACGATGAACTCTCGATACATGCCTTCTCCGGCTTCGTATGGCTAGTGATTGTAGGGCGGCCATTTGTCGGAGTTCTTGACGATGCTCACGCCGGGCCCACTGCCACGGAAGATGACCGTGGACAGCCTACGTGTGCCGTCTGGCAGCAATTGCCAGGTGCTCTCGACACCGAGTGCGCCGCGTGGGCCATGGACGATGGAGTTCGTCACGCCGAATTCACCGCTCCCGCCGTCCCACTCCTTGGAGAAGGTCCTCTCGAACGGTTGCTTGGACGCGCCGGTCAGGTGTTCGGTCACGTACTGCCGCATCCCCGCGGTGTCGTTGATGCCGATCCGCCCCAACTGCTGTTCGTTCTGCGCCGCCCTGGGCGAGTTGTGTGAGTCCGGCTTGATGTTCTTGTTGAAGAGGTAGTCCAGTTTCCGGGGGTCGACCTCTGTGCCCCCTTCGCCCGGCTTGCACGCTGCGAGTCCCAGAGGGTCGGCCCATGTGTGCGGGTTGCGTACGTAGGCGACAGGGTTCGGTGCGGGAGCCAGGCCCAGCGGGTCCGGTGTGAGGTACCGGGCGGTTTCGGGATCGTAGTGACGGAAGTAGTTGTAGTGGAGGCCGGTTTCCGGGTCGTGGTACTGGCCGGGGAATCGGAGCGGGGTATGAGCGGTGGCGGCGCGGTTCCAGGTGGTGGCGCCCCAGAGCGTGGTGCGGGCTTGCCAGGCGATCTCTCCGTGCTCGTCGACGAGTTCGGTGGGCGTGCCGACGAGGTCGGTCACCATGGCGTAGAAGCGCTGGTCGACCTCGGAATCGTCGAGGTACTTGTGTTCGGCCTGAGTTAGGGGACGCAGGCCGTCGTGGGTCCAGGTGAGAGTGACGGTTTCGGAGCAGTCGAGCGAATGGCTGGACTGCTCGGCGAGTGTGGTGCCGTCCCAGGCGAAGTCGGTCTGGTCAGCGACGGTGTGGCCATCGGACGCGAGGCGTTGTTTGGCGATACGCCGGCCAACCGGATCGTAGCGGTAGCGCCAGATCGTGCCGTCAGGAGTGACGACCTGGGTGAGACGGTCCTCGGCGTCCCAGGTGTAGCGCCAGTTGTCCGGCTTGCGGGACAGACGGGGCTTCTGGCGCAGGGTGACGCGTCCGGCATCGTCATGTTCGTAGCGGACCTGACCGGCCCTCGTGATGCGGGTACCGGAGTATGAGCGGGTGCCGATGGCTTCCTGACCGGAGTGAGCGGAAGGCCAGGCAGCTTGGGTCTGGTTACCGGCGTCGTCGTAGGCGTAGGTCTCGGACCACTGGTCGGCGCGGACTGCGGTGACCCTACCCGCGGCATCCAGATCGAAGTGACGGAGACCGTTGAGGTGGTCCTTGACGGAGACGAGGTTTCCGTCGGCGCGGTAGTTGTAGTCCCGCCGCTGGATCACTCCGTGTGGAACCGGCCCCGTCATCGTCTGGCTCGTAAGGCGGCCGAGGGGGTCGAAGGAGCTGGTCAGGCTGAGGGTCTCACCTATGCGGCGGGACACCTCACGGCCTGTCCGGTCGTGGTCGAAGGTCAGGGTGCGGCCGGAGGTGGTCAGCTGGGTTCGGTGCCCGGCTGCGTCGTAGGCGTAGGTGGTGGTCGCACCGGTTGGTGTGGTGCGGCCAGTGCGGCGCCCCAGCAGGTCGTAGGAGTAGGTCGTGGTGCGGTCGTCGACTGTTTCGGAGAGCAGGTGTCCGGCAGCGTCGTGCAGCAGACTCAGAACGGTGTCGCCGTTTACGGCCCGGGTCAGACGGCCCGCGTCATCGTAGGCATACGTGGTGACGCAGCCTTCGACGTCCTTGGTCACGGTGCGGCCGAGGACATCGCGTTCGAAGTGGATCTGCTGCCCGGCGGCGGTGGTACGGGCGACGAGCTGACCACCAGCGTCGTGGACGTAGGTGAGGGTTCGGCCGTCGAAGTCCGTCTCGGAGACCAGGCGGCCAGCCGGGTCGAAGGTGTAGGTCCACGTCGACCCGTGCGAGTTGGTGACACCGGTGAGGCGCAACTCTGCGTCGTGCGTGAACTCGTATCGGACGCCGTCAGGTCCGGTACGTGCGGCGAGCTGGTCGAAGTGTGTGTACTCGAAGCGGCTGACCGCCCCCATCGGGTCGGTGTGACGGATGCAGTTGCCCTCACCGTCGTACTCCCAGGACTCGCTTGACCCGTCCGCGTGTGCGCGACGGGCGAGCTTGCCCTCCACCGTCCATTCCAGGCGGGTCACATGCTCCAGCGGGTCGGTGATGCTGACGGGGTTGCCGAAGCCGTCGCGCTTGTACGAGGTGACGGCGCCGAGCGGATCGGTGACCTTGACGGGCAACCCCGCCGCATCGCAGCGAACCTGGATGGTGTGGTCCAACGCGTCGGTGACCGCGACGAGGTGGCCCGCTCTGTTGTAGCGGTAACGCGTCGTGGCCCCGGCGGGATCAGTGACGACGATCCGGTTGCCCCGCTCGTCGTACTCCTGCTGCCACACACTGCCGTCTGGCTCGGTGATCGTTATGGGGAGGCCGAGTTCGTTGTACTCCGCCCGGGCTTCCCGGCCGTCCGGCCGCATCGTGGACGCCACCCGGCCGTGTTCATCGTGGATGTAGCGCGTCGTGCGGCCGAGTGGGTCCGTGACCGCGATGAGGCGGTGGTCGGCATCCCATTCCTGGCGGGTGACATGTCCGAGTGGGTCGGTTTGCTGGACGAGGCGGTATGCCTCGTTGTGCTCGTAGCGGGTCGTGCTGCCGAGGCCGTTGGTGACGAGCGTCGTGCGTGTCTCGTCGTCGTAGGAGAGGGTGCCGGACAGGAAACCGTCGCTGCCCTCGGTGCGGACGACCCGGCCGAGGTCGTCGTAGGCGTACTGGTAGACGGTCCCGTTGCGGTCGGTCCACGAGGTGATACGCCCCACCTTGTCGTAGGTGAACCTCAGCGGCAGTCCCGACGAATTGGTGACCTCGGAGAGGTGCCCGGCGTCGTTGTAGCCGTAAGAGGCGAGGAGCGTCCCGTTCGTGCCCGGCTGACCCGGGGCGACGAGCCGGAGGGCCGAGATGCGGGGCAGCCTGGGGTGGCGGTCGATGGCGATGCGGTAGCCGCCGGAATGGGTCACCTCGGTAGGGGCGCCGTCGTCGCCGTAATGGATGGCGATCCGCTGGCCGTTGCGGTCCAGGATGGCCTGCAGGGGCAGGTCGACCGCGTCACTGCTGTCGGTGGGCCGCGGGCTGTGGAAGATGTATGCGTACCCAGTGTCCGGATCGGTGATGCGCAGGGCCCCGGCTGTCTCGGTATCCCAGGTCAGGGGAAGACGTGGACCCGCCTCAGGGTGGACCGGGGCTTCGGAGCCGGGCGCGGGGAGCGGGTAGCTCAGCCGGGCACCGTCGGGCGCGGCGTAGGTGACCCCGTCCTCGTCGACCTGGAGGCGCTGGTCGAGGGTCGATGCCCAGGTGGGGCCGAACCAGCCGCCCCAGCGGTACGACGAGAGGTGCGTGCGCTCCAGCACGAGGGAGAGAGTGCCGGGCAACTGCACGTCGATCTGGGGCAGCAGCATGTCGCCGGTGGCGACGTCGATCGGGTCCAGGTCGCACTTCTTGAGGACTGCCTTGATGGAGGCGGGCAGCTTCTCCCACTCCGAGGGGCGCAGCTTGAGCCGGGACAGGCCGGAGCCGTCGAGCCCCATCCTCTGTCCGAGCTTGGCGAGTTCGCTGGGCTTGAGCTTGCCCAAGCCCTTGCCGAGGAGCTTGCCCAGACCTCCCGCACCGACCCCGAAGGCGGCCCCCAGTGCCAGGGTCTCCGCCAGTTTGCCCGGGTCCTTGAAGGTCCCCGGATCCTGCAGGGCAGCGTCGAAGGCGGCGAACTTCATGCCCTCGCCCGCGAGTTTGCCGGCCTTGGCGATGGTCTTGATCTCGCCGAGGGCCTTCAGCGCTCGCTCCAGGCCGCGGATCGCCTCCATGACGGTGCGGATGACCCGGGCCATGCGGCTGCCGGACTTCTCGATCCGGGCGATCAGCGCCACGACCTTCGCGGCACGTGCACCGGCCGCAAGGTTCCCGGCGATCATGGACAGGCCGCCGGTCAGCACCGACAGGGCCAGGCCCGCGATCTCGAACTCCGCGATTTCGGCGAGGATCACGCCGATCTCGGTCAGCAGGTCGTGGGCCTCGTCGGCGAAGCCGTCCAGTGCCTTGGCGCCCGTGCGCAGGGAGTCGGCCATGTCGGTGGCCTGTGTGCGGGCGGTCTTGGCCCGCTTGTGGAGGGCCTTGGCGGCCTTGCCCTTCCACTCCAAGCCCGTGAGTGCCGTCTCGGCGTCGCGGGCGGCGGCATCGAGGCCCTTGGCCAGGGCCCGCCACTGCTTGGCTATCTCGCGGATGCCGTCCGGGTCGACGGCGGGGTCGGTGATGCCCAGGAACTCCAGCCCGCTGGCCAGGGTGTTGCCGAAGGCGTGGTTGGCCTTGTTGATCCAGTGCAGCGGGTTGAGGTCCCCGGCGTCAATTTCGAACTCGGCGTCGCCGGGGATGATGTCGAAGCCCATGTACGGCTCAGCCCTTCTTGGCGCGAGCCGCAGCCGTCAGCAGGACGTCCAGCAGGTCGAAGGCGTCGGAGACGTCGTCCATGAACTTCGCCTCGGCCTCCCACTCCTTGTGCAGGTCCTTGGTGAGCTTGGCGATGGTGTCCATGCCGTCTTGGATGTCGTCCTTGGCGCTCATCAGTGCGCCCAGCACACCGAAGGCGGACAGGTCGTGTGACGCGGCCTTGAAGTCGTGCAGCGGCTTGCGGGTGTGGTCCTCTGCCTTGCCCAGCGCCGAGGCTGCCTTGTGCAGGGATTCCGCGTCTTTCCTCAGGTCCGACATGCGTGTCTGCCCTCGTGGTTGAGATGTCTGTGCGTGTTGCTCGCCGACCGGCTGGCAGTCTCGGTCAGCGGTTGATGGACTGGATCTCTTGGACGTCCATGTCCTGTGTGGTTTCGAAGGAGCCGTTGGGCAGATCGCCCCCTGTTTTCCCCGCGCCTTGCCAGGTGACCTCCCACGTCACAGAAGCTTTCAGCTGGTAAGGCTCGCCGGCGGTGGCGCGCTGGTACTCGACGCCACAAGGGGGTGTCTCGTCGGAGTCGCCCTTGGTGTAGGGCGTCCCGACGCTGTTGTCGTCGTTGATGGCGCACTCGCCGGAGGCGGGATACGTCTCAGCGTCTTCCGCGCCGGGATTCAGATGGAGCCCGACGGGCTTGGCGATGGTCTCTGCCCACAGGCCGGTGCCCGGCAGGTCGGCGCGGACCTTGACCTCCTTGAACTTGGCTTTGTCCAGCCACACCCACGTGGGCAGGTTCACTGTGGACCGGTTCTCCGGCTTCACCTCGACCTCGGTGTCCGGCACTTTGGTCCGCTGGTAGGCAAGGTCAGCAAGCGTCTGGGTGTCGATGGCGTCGGGAACGCCCGGGTCCTTGCCGGTGTCGACCCAGAAGGGCTTGCGGTCGCAGGCTCCTGCGGCTGGGTCGTCCTCCATGTCCTTGTTCTTGACGCCTACCCACCACATACCCTTGTCGCTCTTGGCGGTGTTGAAGTTCTTGTAGGGCTTACCGCCCTTGTAGTGCGCCTTGTCGCCCGCGATGCCTTTAGGGTCTCCGCCGACCGACGCGTACATGGACCACTTGGCTTCCGTGAAGGTCTTGAAGCCCTTCGCCTTCCAGTACGGCTCGTACCAGCAAGCAGGCGCCTTCCAGTCCGTCGAGGTGGGCGTGAGTGTGCCGGAGTGGCCGCCCCGCGACGATCCGCCTTCCGACTTGAAGACAACCTTGGAGAAGAGGTCCTGCCCAGAAGACCCCCCCGGACGTCTCCGGGGCCTGGGTCCCGACGGCACCGTGGCCCCCGGCCAAAGCCTCATGCGTCCCCGCGATGCACATCACGGCTGCGAGGGCTACTGCCGTCCCCTTACGCTTCACCGCTGGCACCGCTGCGCTCCCCTGTCCTCGCTGAGATCCCGCGTCTGCCAGACACCGTCCTTGTTCTTCGTCATCGCGGTGTTGTAGTAGACGTAACTGTCTGGCGAGGTCTTGACCTTCGTGACCTTGTTCGTCTTACGGTCCTTGGCGTTCGACCGGCTTTCGTCCGCGCAGTACGTCACTGCCGCCGAGGTCTGACTGAAGATCGTCACCTGGCGGTCGAAGTAGCGTGTGGTGCCCGTCCAGCTGATGTTCTTGTCGACGGCACGCTTGGTGTACTCGGTGAGCCCCGTGAGTGCGCGATCCGTCGTGTAGTAGGCGATGGCGGAGTGCTTCAAATCGCCCGATGCGAGAGCTGCGTCCACTGCGTTGATGCGCCGCTCGTTGTCCGCGAGGATCGCGTCCTTGACGGCGTCCCCGGTTTCCCGCCCCTCGAAGGCGTTCTTCATGTCGGCTGGGAGCTTGATCTCCGGCCGGTCAATTCCGTCCGCCGTCGCGGACGGCGAAGGTGACGCAGACTTCTTTGTGCCGGTGTCCGCCCCGGCGATCTTGCCGTTGTCCTCGTCAGCGCCCGAGCCACCACAGGCGGACAGCACCAGGGCCGTACATGCTGTGAGCGTGGACGTCGCAAGCCGGATCGAGCGATTCACAGGGATCTCCGGGAAGTAGGAACTGAACCAATCAAACCAACGCTATCTGTGACCACGTGGTGACAGTCAGGCGGGCCGAATGATGGCCAGAGCCCCAAGAGGGGTCAGACGATACGGGTATGCGACGTACACGGATTGCTGCAGGAAGTGGGTCAGATGGGGGGTAAATGCCGCAAATGCCGCGCAGGAAGAAGAAGCCGTCCGAGGAGACGCTGCGTTGCCGCAGGCCATGTTGCTTTGTCCGTCGGCAGAGAGCAGCCGGAGCCTGTCCGTGGAAGTCCGCGGCTGTCCGTCCTGTACGGCTGAGACCGAAACTTAGACCACGCAACGACGAAGGCCCCGGCCGCTGAGCGGTCGGGGCCTTCGTCTGCCCTTGCGGGCGGGTGCGGAGGATACGAGATTCGAACTCGTGAGGGGTTGCCCCCAACACGCTTTCCAAGCGTGCGCCCTAGGCCACTAGGCGAATCCTCCGCCGCAAACAATACAAGACGTTGGGGAGTGCTCGCGAACACGATCCACTCGGGGGACTCCCGGGATGGTGCCGAGGGGGTGCCGGGGGCGGAACCGTTCCGGTCGGCGTCGCTTCCGGTCCCCGGGATCCGCTAGTGTGGGGGCCAGCCCCTCACGTGGCGCTATCTGACTGAACTCCCCCAGGGCCGGAAGGCAGCAAGGGTAGGTCGGCTCTGGCGGGTGCGTGGGGGGCGTTTTGCGTTTGGGGCGGTCCTGGTTGTCGGTGGTCGCCTATAACCTCGTATGCGTGTCGTCTCTCGCCTTGTACCGCCGCTATCGCCCGGAGTCGTTCGCCGAGGTCATCGGGCAGGAGCATGTGACCGACCCGCTGCAGCAGGCGCTGCGGAACAACCGGGTTAACCATGCCTACCTGTTCAGTGGCCCGCGCGGCTGCGGCAAGACGACGAGCGCGCGCATTCTGGCCCGCTGTCTCAACTGTGAGCAAGGTCCCACCCCCACGCCCTGCGGCGAGTGCCAGTCCTGCCGCGACCTGGCGAGGAACGGGCCGGGCTCGATCGACGTCATCGAGATCGACGCCGCGTCGCACGGAGGCGTCGACGACGCCCGTGACCTGCGCGAGAAGGCCTTCTTCGGTCCCGCGTCGAGCCGGTACAAGATCTACATCATCGACGAGGCCCACATGGTCACCTCGGCGGGCTTCAACGCCCTCCTGAAGGTGGTCGAGGAGCCTCCGGAGCACCTCAAGTTCATCTTCGCGACGACCGAGCCCGAGAAGGTCATCGGCACGATCCGGTCGCGCACCCACCACTACCCGTTCCGGCTCGTGCCCCCCGGTACCCTCCGCGACTACCTCGCCGAGGTCTGCGGTCACGAGGACATGGCCGTCGAGGACGGGGTGTATCCGCTGGTCGTGCGCGCCGGTGCCGGATCCGTGCGTGACTCCATGTCCGTCATGGACCAGCTCCTCGCCGGCGCCCGCGAGGACGGTGTGACGTATGCCATGGCGACGTCCCTCCTCGGGTACACGGACGGCTCGCTGCTCGACTCCGTCATCGAGGCCTTCGCCTCCGGGGACGGCGCCGCGGCCTTCGAGGTCGTGGACCGCGTCATCGAGGGCGGCAACGACCCGCGCCGCTTCGTCGCCGACCTCCTGGAGCGGCTCCGGGACCTCGTGATCCTCGCCGCCGTGCCCGACGCCGCCGAGAAGGGGCTCATCGACGCCCCCGCCGACGTCGTCGAGCGCATGCAGGCGCAGGCCGGCGTCTTCGGCGGCGCCGAGCTCAGCCGCGCGGCCGACCTCGTGAACGAGGGCCTCACGGAGATGCGCGGCGCCACGTCCCCGCGCCTCCAGCTGGAGCTCATCTGCGCCCGCGTGCTGCTCCCCGCGGCCTACGACGACGAGCGCTCCGTCATGGCCCGTCTGGAGCGCCTGGAGCGCGGCGGGAACTTCGTGCCGGGTGGGCAGGGGCCCGGCCCCGCGATGGGGTACGTTCCCGGGCCCGAGGCCCACGCGGGTGGCCCGCAGGGGGGCGTATCCATGCCGCCGGGGGGTGGTCCCGCGCACGTCCCGCATGTTCCGCATGTTTCGCAGGGGCCGTCGGTGCCGTCGGTGCCTCCTGTGCCTCCGGGGGGCGGGCCTGCGGCAGCGCGGGCGGCGGTGCGGGGGGTTGGCGGGGCGCCTGAGACGGGGCCGAACCCGGCTGCGTCTCCTGCCCCCACTCCGGCTCCTGCCCCTGCCCCTGCCCCTGCCCCTGCCCCTGCCCCTGCTCCTGCTCCGGCTGCGCAGGCGAGCGCGAGTGCTCCGTCGCCCGCCGCGGGCCCGGCCGCTTCCGTTGCCCCCGCCGCCGAACCCGCGGGCGAGCGTCGGCCCGGTGGCTGGCCCACGGCCTCGGCTCCCGCCCAGACGTCGTCCGCGCCGCGCCCGGGTGGCTGGCCGACAGCGGCGTCCGCGGGCAGCGGCGCGTCCTCCGCACCGCCCGCCTCCGCCCCGGCCGCCCCGCAGGCCCCCGCCCAGGCCCCGGCGGCCCCGATGGCGGCGGCCCCCGCGGGCGGGCCTGACCCGCGCTCCCTGTGGCCGAACATCCTGGAGGCGGTGAAGAACCGTCGCCGTTTCACGTGGATCCTGCTCAGCCAGAACGCCCAGGTGGCCGGGTTCGACGGGACGACCCTGCAGATCGGCTTCGTCAACGCGGGCGCGCGGGACAACTTCGCGAGCAGCGGCAGCGAGGACGTGCTGCGACAGGCGCTGTCCGAGCAGTTCGGCGTGCAGTGGAAGGTCGAGGCGATCGTCGACCCGTCCGGCGGCTCGGCGCCTCCGCCCGCGGCCGGTAACTTCGGCGGCGGCGCGCCGCAGGCCCCGCGTCCCGCCGCGCCCCCGCAGCAGCACTCCCCGCCCCCGGCGGCCCCGGCCCCGTACTCACCGCCCACGCCGGCCCCGGAGCCCACCCCGGCCCCCGCTCCGGCCCCCGCCCCGCCCCGGGAACACATCTCCCCCGAGGACGACATCCCCGAGGACGACGACCCGGACCTGGTCGAGTCGGCGCTGTCCGGCCACGACCTGATCGTGCGCGAGCTGGGCGCGACGGTGGTCGACGAGTACCCGAACGAATAGCCGCCCCCGCCGCGGTCTCCCCCCCATGCGTTCCGCCCGTTCACCGCGCACCACCCAGTGAGAGCAGGGGCGGACACGGCGGACCGCACACCTCCACCCGTCCGGGTTCCTGCCTCGCGGGGCGGTGCGTGGTGCCACCGAACGCGCCGGGAGTTGGAGGAACGTACAGGAGGGGGAAGCGTGTCCAGTGGGCGGCCCGTACAAACGGGCGGAGTCGCGCGGGCTACCCTGACCCCGTGAAGGTCCTCGTCATCGGCAGTGGTGCCCGCGAACACGCCCTGTGCCGCTCTCTGTCCCTCGACCCCGACGTCTCCGCGCTGCACTGCGCCCCCGGCAACGCCGGCATCGCAGACGTGGCCGAGCTGCACCCCGTCGACGCCCTCGACGGCGCCGCCGTGGCGGGCCTCGCCCGGCAGCTGGGTGCGGGGCTCGTCATCGTGGGGCCGGAAGCCCCCCTCGTCGCCGGTGTCGCCGACGCCGTGCGCGACGCGGGCATCCCCTGCTTCGGCCCGTCCAAGGAAGCCGCCCAGCTGGAGGGCTCCAAGGCGTTCGCCAAGGACGTCATGGCGGGCGCGAGCGTGCCGACCGCCCGGTCGTACGTATGTACGACCCCCGCCGAGATCGACGAGGCGCTCGACGCGTTCGGAGCGCCGTACGTCGTCAAGGACGACGGGCTCGCCGCCGGCAAGGGAGTCGTCGTCACGGCCGACGTCGACGTGGCCCGCGCCCATGCCCTCGCCTGCGACCGCGTAGTCATCGAGGAGTTCCTCGACGGCCCCGAGGTCTCCCTCTTCGCGGTCACCGACGGCGAGACGGTCGTCCCGCTCCAGCCCGCCCAGGACTTCAAGCGCGCGCTCGACGGCGACGAAGGACCGAACACGGGCGGCATGGGCGCGTACTCGCCCCTCCCGTGGGCCGACCCGAAGCTCGTCGACGAGGTCATGCAGAGCGTGCTCCAGCCGACCGTGGACGAGCTGCGTCGCCGTGGCACCCCGTTCGCGGGGCTGCTGTACGCGGGGCTTGCGATCACGAGCCGCGGCGTGCGCGTCATCGAGTTCAACGCCCGGTTCGGCGACCCCGAGACCCAGGTCGTCCTCGCCCGCCTCCGCACCCCGCTCGCCGGGCTCCTGATGGCCGCGGCGACCGGCAACCTCGCCGACCTGCCCCCGCTGCGCTGGAGCGACGACGCCGCGGTGACCGTGGTCGTCGCCTCGTACAACTACCCGGGTACGCCGCGCACGGGCGACCCGATCGACGGCCTGGACGACGTCGCCGCGCAGGATGCCCCGGATGCGTACGTCCTGCACGCCGGAACGAAGCGGGACGGTGACGCCGTCGTCAGCGCGGGCGGCCGCGTGCTGTCCGTGACGGCGACCGGCGCGGGACTCGACGAGGCACGCGAACGTGCGTACGCCGCGCTGTCCCGTATCCGCCTCGACGGGTCCCAACACCGCACCGACATCGCGGCGAAGGCCGCCACCGAGGAGTGACGCACGCGGCTTCCGCGTGAACTTTCGGCCACCCCCGAGCCCCGAGGGCCCCGGATCTGACACTGGATCCGGGGCCCTTTCGGCATCCAGCTTTAGCCAAAGCCATTCCATCGGGTGACCGGTGGCCCATCCGGATGACGACGACCGGCGCCCCAACTAGGGTGCGGCGAAAGCGTTCAAGGCGCCCAGGACCAAACAGACCACCGGCATTGCGATGTCGGTGGCGGGTGCCACAGTGGGGGAGTGAGCAAGACCAACGCCGTTGATGTGCGCCGCCGACTCCCGTCGGTGGCCGAACAGTAGGCAGCAGGGGGTGCTATCGGTCGTGCCAGGTACGGGTGTGGAGGTGGGCGCGCAGGCCGCGCGCTCCCGGGCTCTGGCCGTGCTGCGTCTGCGCAGCAGGGCGCTGGCCGTCGCCCTGCTGCCCGCGGCCGTCGCCGTCGTGCTGTTCGCGGCGGGGGCCACGGGGCATGCCAGTGGCGGGAGTTGGTACGTCGCGAGCTGGACGGTGACGGTCGTCGCGCTGCTCGTCCTGCTCGCCGCGGTCGCGGTCGGCCTGGTCGTCGCGCGGGCGCGGCCCGCCCTGAGTCCTACCGTGCCGATCGCCGAGGAGTCGGCCCCCGACCTGTACCGGCTGGTGCGGGACCTCGCCGACCGCCTCGACGTGCCGGCCCCCTCGGCGATAGCGCTCACCCCGGACTGCGACAGCTGGCTGGAGGACCGTACGCATCCGGCGCACGGGGCGCGGAGGCGGCGGGGCCGGGACCGGGACCGGGGGCGGGGGCCGGAAGCCCGTGACGTGTCCGGCGTCGGCGGCGTTGGCCCCTCCGCGCCCGGGGAGGCCACCGGCCCCGGAGGAGACGGCGAAGGCGGGGCCGCCGGGCCCGTCGCCCCTGTCCTCGTCATCGGCTCCCCGTTCCTGTGGTGGATGCGCGTCGGCGAGCTCCGCGCGGTGCTCGCGCCCGTCGTGGCGGGTACGGGGCCTTCGGCGCATCCCGACATAGCCGCCGCCCGGCGCTTCGTGCGCGGGCTCGACGCGGCGGTCGCGGTGGCCGCCGCCCCGGGACGCGGGCTCCTGGCCCGTGTGGCGCTCGGCGGTATCGGGCGGGTCGCGCGGCTCCTGCTGCGCCACTGCCGGGTCCATGCCGCCGAGATGGAGCGGGGTGTCGCCGCGGCGGCCGCGGAGCGTGCCCAGACGGTGGACTACGGCGTGCGGATCGTCGCCCAGGAGCAGGTCGGCCTCGCGTACGCGGGGTGGGACCGCCTCCTCACGCGCGTCGCCCTGCCCGCCTGGCGCATGGGCCGCTGGCCCTCCCGGCTCGACGCGGGCGTCGTCTCCGCGCTGACGGAGCTGTCGCGCAGGGACCGGTTGGCGGAGGGCTTCGCCTCACGGCTCGGCGAGCGCCCCGCCTGCGACCTTCTGGAGGAGCCCGGGTCGGTTGACGAGGCGGCGTCGCTGCTCGCCGCGCGTCTCTTCCACGGTGGTCCCGCGGAGTCGGGGCCGGACTGGGCGCCGGTTGCCTGGCAGGAGTATCCCGACGAGGTCGTCGACCGGAAATGGCGCATGGACGCGGCGCGGCTGCACCGGGTCCTGGACGCGCTGGACGTCGACGGCTCCGCCGACCGAGCCACGTGCGCGCCCAAGGGCCCGACCCTCGACCGGGTCCTGTCCCACCTGACGACGCTCCCGCAGGGCCTCACGGAGAGTAGCGAGACGCGGGCCCCAGCGACTCCCGATCTCACCTCCGCCGACGCCACTGACGCCGCCAACGCCACCGACGCCCTGGACACCCCCGAGCGCGCCGCCTCCCTCTTCCCCGAGGTGGACGAGGGAGCCGATGAGGCCGACGAGGGCAGTCGTGGCGGCATGCTCGCCGCGGGGCTCACCGCCGAGATCGCCCGCGAGGAGGCCGCGGCGCCCCCGCGTCCCGCCCCCACGGGCCAGGGCCCCGACGAAGCGCTCTGGGACGACGGCGCGCTGCCGCTGTTCCCGTTGCAGCCGCCCCGCACCGGCCGTGAGCTGCTCGTCGACCACGTCACGGCGATGGTGTGCTGCGCGGCCATCGACACCGCGGGGGCCGCCCCCGGCCTCGACTGGCTCGACGGCCCCGTCCTGCTGGTGGGCGGTGAGCGCGCGGCGGATCTCGCGCCGCGTGTCCTGAGCCTGGTCGAGGGCGGCGACCCGTCCCCGCTGCGGGACTGGCTCACCCGCCTGGGAATCCGCCCCGAAAAACCGGTCCGCCTGGTCTGATCCCGCTGCCCGCTGCCCGCTGCCCGCTGCCCGCTGCCCGCTGCCCGCTGCCCGCTGCCCGCTGCCCGCAGCCGCAGCCCGCTGCCCGCTGCCCGCTGCCCGCTGCCCGCAGCCCGCACCCCTCTCCGAGCACCATCACGCCCCCATCCCCCCACCCCCGCCCCACCCGGAGCATCACGCTCCGTTCATATCAATTCGCGACGAACGGTAACGGGGCGCGTGCGTAATGTGATGTGCTGGGAGCGGCTGCCGGACCGTATGCACCACGGGCGGCGCAGGCTCGGGGGAGCGAGGGAGGGGCACAGATGAGGTCGGAGCCGAACCGTCGATGGGAATCGGGTGCGCTGGCGCACGCCGTATCGGACCCTTTCGGCCAGGGCCCCCTGCCCTGGCTGCGCGGCACCGAGCACTACTTCGACGACACCGGCCACGTCGTCCCCTGGTACATCGATCACGCCCCCGCCCCCGGCGCCGCCAACATCCCCGCGCCGCGCACCGGCGGCCCGCTCAACGCCGACGACGTGCACTGCCAGATCAAGGGGTTCACCTCGACCGGCGCCGCCGCCCCCGGTGAGGCCATCGACTTCCACGTCACCGTCGACCCGCCCCAGCAGTTCGGCGTCGACATCTACCGCATCGGGCACTACGGAGGGGACGGCGCCAGCAAGATCACTACGAGTCCCCGGCTCTCCGGCATCGTCCAGCCCGCCCCGCTCACCGCCGACCGCACGGTCTCCTGCCACCACTGGTGGCTCTCCTGGCGCCTGCAGATCCCGAGCTACTGGAGCGTCGGGGCGTACGTGGCGGTCCTGACCACCGCCGACGGATACCGCTCGCACGTCCCCTTCACCGTCCGCGACGACCACCCGGCCGACCTCCTGCTGCTCCTGCCGGACGTCACCTGGCAGGCGTACAACCTCTACCCCGAGGACGGCCGCACGGGCGCCAGCCTGTACCACGCGTGGGACGAACAGGGCGGGCTGCTCGGCGAGAGCGAGGCCGCCGTCACGGTCTCCTTCGACCGGCCGTACGCGGGCGCGGGCCTCCCCCTGCACGTGGGCCACGCCTACGACTTCATCCGCTGGGCGGAGCGGTACGGATACGACCTGGCGTACGCGGACGCCCGCGACCTGCACGCGGGACACATCGACCCCACCCGGTACCGGGGCCTGGTCTTCCCCGGCCACGACGAGTACTGGTCGCCGAGCATGCGCCGCACCACGGAGCAGGCCCGCGAGCACGGCACGTCACTGGTCTTCCTCTCCGCCAACACCATGTACTGGCAGGTGGAGTTGAGCCCCTCCGCGTCCGGCGTCGAGGACCGCCTCCTCACCTGCCGCAAGCGCCGCGGCCCGGGCAAACCGGCGCTCTGGCGCGAGCGGGACGGCGGCAAGGCGGCCGAGCAGCAGCTCCTCGGGATCCAGTACGCGGGCCGTGTCCCCGAGCCGCGGCCCCTCGTCGTCCGCAACTCCGACCACTGGCTGTGGGAGGCCACGGGGGCGCACGACGGCGACGAGATCGACGGCCTCGTCGCGGGCGAGGCCGACCGCTACTTCCCGCGGACGGCGCTCCCCGAGCACCAGGGCCGCATCCTGCTCGCCCACTCCCCGTACGAGGACACCGAGGGCGTCGTCCGCCACCAGGAGTCGTCGCTCTACCGCGCCCCGTCCGGCGCCCTCGTCTTCGCGTCCGGCACCTTCGCCTGGTCCCCGGCGCTGGACCGCCCCGGCCATGTGGACGCCCGTATCCAGCGCGCCACGGCCAACCTCCTGGACCGCATCTGCAAGCGTGACTGACCACCCCACTCGACCGCGCACTCGGCGCCACCTCGGCCGCGCACTCGACGCCCACTCGACCGACCATTCGCCCGCCCCACTCAACCCCTGGCCAAAACCACACCTCCCATACGGGAGAATCGACCTCACTTGGCCAGAACCACGGGAGGGAACCGTGTCCGGATTCGTAGAAAAGCCCGAGCCGCTCCAGGTGCCGGGCCTGGTCCACCTCCACACCGGCAAGGTGCGCGAGCTGTACCAGAACGAGGCGGGCGAGCTCGTCATGGTCGCCAGCGACCGCCTCTCCGCCTATGACTGGGTGCTGCCGTCGGAGATCCCCGACAAGGGCCGCGTCCTCACCCAGCTCTCCCTGTGGTGGTTCGACCAGCTCGCGGACCTCGTGCCGAACCACGTCATCTCCACGGAGCTGCCGAAGGGCGCGCCCGCCGACTGGGAGGGCCGCACGCTGGTCTGCAGGTCCCTGGAGATGGTCCCGGTCGAGTGTGTCGCCCGCGGCTATCTGACGGGCTCGGGCCTCCTTGAGTACAACGAGACGCGTACGGTCTGCGGCCTCGCCCTGCCCGAGGGCCTGGTCGACGGCTCCGAGCTGCCCGCGCCGATCTTCACGCCCGCCGCGAAGGCCGCCGTCGGCGAGCACGACGAGAACGTGTCGTACGAGGAGGTCGCCCGCCAGGTCGGTGCGGAGACCGCGGCGCAGCTGCGCCAGACGACCCTCGCGGTCTACGGCAGGGCGCTGGACATCGCGCGCGAGCGCGGCCTGATCCTCGCCGACACGAAGTTCGAGTTCGGCTTCGCCGGGGATGAGCTCATCCTCGCCGACGAGGTCCTGACCCCGGACTCCTCGCGTTTCTGGCCCGCGGACCAGTGGGAGCCGGGCCGCGCGCAGCCGTCGTACGACAAGCAGTTCGTACGGAACTGGCTGACCTCGCCGGCCTCGGGCTGGGACCGCAGGAGCGAGCAGCCGCCGCCCGCGCTGCCGCAGGACGTGGTGGACGCCACGCGCGCCAAGTACATCGAGGCGTTCGAGCGGCTCACCGGTACGCCCTGGTAGGCGGGGCGTACCGCAGCAGCTGAGCATGAAGAAGGCCCCGGTCCAGAGGACCGGGGCCTTTCACTGAGCGGACGACCAGGTTCGAACTGGCGACCTCAACCTTGGCAAGGTTGCGCTCTACCAACTGAGCTACGTCCGCGCTGCGCCGTAGCGCGAGGACAACTATACCCAACCTCGCTCGCGTGCGAGACGCACCGCGGCATGACGGTTCTCGGCACCGATTTTGGTGGCCGCGGAGGAGAGGTAGTTGCGGACGGTTCCCTGGGAGAGCGCGGCGCGCTCGGCGATCTCCGCGACGGGCGCGCCGTCGGCGGCGAGTTCGAGCACCTCGGCCTCGCGGGCGGTCAGCGGTGAGTCCCCGGCGGAGATGGCGTCGGCGGCCAACTCCGGGTCCACGTAACGGTTTCCGGAGTGCACGGTACGGATGATCTCGGCGAGGCGCTGGGCGCTGACGGTCTTCGGCACGAAGCCTCGTACGCCCACCGCGAGGGCCCGTTTCAGATGTCCGGGTCTGCCATGACTCGTCACGATCATGGTCCTGCAGTCGGGGAGTTCGTCGCGCAGGGATGTGGCCACACTCACACCGTCGGCGCCCGGCATCTGCAGATCGAGGACGGCGACGTCGGGCCGGTGGGCCCGCGCCATGGCGAGCGCCTCGGGCCCTGACGCGGCCTCGGCGACGACGACGAGGTCGTCCTCCAGCGCGAGCAGCGCGGCGAGCGCGCCCCGGATGAGGTGCTCATCATCGGCAAGCAACACGCGAAGCCTCACGCCGCCACCTCCCCACCCGAACCGGAACGGGGTCCGGGACGGGACCCGGGACCGTACCCGGGGCCCTGCCCCTCCTGGCCTGCCTGCCCCGCTTGCCCCATCTGCCCCGGGTGCTCTGTCTGCCCCGGCGGCTCTGCCTCCCCTGCCTGCCCGGACTGCCCCGGGCACCCCTTCTGCCCCGCCTGCCCTGCCTGCCCCGCCTGCCCCGCCGCCCACGTCCCCGGCCCCTCCGACGGCGGCAGCGGCACCTGCACGGCGAGCCGGAAGACCCCGTCGCCGGACGCGAAGTCCAGTGTCCCGCCCACCGCGGCAAGCCGCTCCCGCAGCCCCACGAGCCCGGAGCCACTCCCCGCGACCCGAGTCTCGCGCCACGCGACCCCGGCCCCCTGCCCCGCGACCCCCGACCCACGCCCCGCGACCTCCGACCCACTCCCCGCGACCTCAGCCCCATGCCCACTCCCCGCGCCCCCGGCCCCACTCCCCCCAAGACCTGCCCCCCGCCCCACCGGCGCTCCCACCGGCGCCCCCTCCGGCACCCCGTCGTTCTCCACGCTCAACGTCGCCCGTCCCTCACTCACAGCGAGAGCGATGTCGCACCGTCCCGCGTCGCCGTGCCGCAGCACGTTCGTCGCTGCCTCCCGCACGACCCATCCCAGCGCCGACTGGACCGAGGCGGGCAGCGCCGCCCCGGACCCGATGACCCGGCACTTGATCCCGGCCGCCTCCAACACGCCCTGCGCACCGGCGAGTTCCACCTTCAGGTCGGCCTCGCGGTATCCGCGTACGACCTCTCGTACTTCCCGCTGCGACTCCTGCGCGATCCGCTGCACCTCGACCATCTGGTCCACGGCCTCCGGGCGCCCCCGGCGCGCGAGCTGCACCGCGAGTTCGCTCTTCAAGGCGATGACGGCGAGGTTGCGGCCCATCACGTCGTGCAGGTCCCGCCCGAACCGCAGCCGCTCCTCCGCGACCGCGAGCCGCGCCTCGACCTCGCGGGCCCGGTCGGCCTCCCACATCACAGAGAGCGTCCAGGCGCCGCAGCGCGTGGAGACCAGCGCGAGGAAGCCTGCGAAGGCGATGACGACGCCGATCGCGACGAGCTGCCCGCCGCGTGCCCCGGCGACGGCGAACGCACCGACGGCCGCGACGACGACCAGCGCCATGCGGGCCGCGTAGCCGCGGATGGTGGCGGAGAAGGCGAGCGACTGGGCGAACGGTATGGGGACGAACAGCGCGGTGAGGCCCAGCATCTCCGAGCGCACCCCGTCCACCGCTTGGAGGCCCACGGCCAGTCCCATCGTGGCGGTCATGAGGACGCCCGCCACGACGAGGTCGCGGCGCGGCAGCGGGGCCCGCCGCAGGTAGTGGTCGATGGAGTGACGCAGTGAGCGGTTGGCCTGCAAGCACTGCGCGGCGGCCGTCACGATCAGGGTCCAGCCGAAGAGCTGTGGGGCGAGGTCGTGGCGCAGGCCCAGGCCGAGCGGTACCGAGACCCAGCTGAGGAAGAAGATCCACGGCATCAGGTGCCACGTCACCGTCGACTGGAACTCGACCTTCTCGATCTTGCTGCGCCCGTGCCAGCTCCGCTGCCAGGCCCGCATCCGGCCGACCACGTCCGTCGCCTCCCTCAGTGCCGTGGTTCCCACCGGAACCACCGCCGTACAGCAAACACCGCGAGCGCGGTCCAGGCCACCGCGGTGGCGGCGGCGCCGAGCGCGTCACCGGCGGAGAGGTTGCCTGCCCAGCCGCCGCGGATCAGCTCGATGACGGGCGACAGAGGCAGCAGCTCGCAGACCGAGGCGAGCTTGTCGGGCATGACCTCCAGGGGGACGAAGAGCCCGGAGCCGAGCATCGACACGAAGAGCAGGGGCATGGCCATGACCTGCGCGGACTCGGTGGACCGGCTGAAGCTCCCGGTGACGGCGGCCAGCGCGGCGAACATCACGAGGCCCGCGACGACGCCGAGGACGACGAGGTGCGGCGCGCTCGGGCCCCCCGCGTCGAGGAGCACCGCGCAGCCCACGGAGAGGACGAGGCACTGCACGACGCCGATGAGGACCGAGGGCAGTGCGGCGCCCGCCAGGATCTCGGGGTCCCGCAGCTCGCCGGTGCGCAGCCGCTTGAGTACGAGTTCCTCGCGCCGGGCGACGTAGACGGCGGTCAGCGCCGAGTACACGGCGAAGAGCAGGGAGAAGCCGAGGGCGCTCGGCAGTACGACGGTGCCGATGTCGAGTCCGGTGCCCTTCAAGTCCATGCCGTCGGCGGCCTGCCGCATGCTGAACGGGATCACGGCAGGCACGAACAGCGCCGCGAACAGCGTGCCCTTGCTCCGCCCGAGCAGCGTCATCTCGGAGCGCGCGAGCGCCCGCATGCGTCCTGCGGGCGTCGTCGTGGCCGTCGCGGTCCTCGCGGTCCTCGTGGTCTTCGTGGTCTTCGTGGTCGTCGTGCTCATGCCGCCATCTCCTCGTTCTTCGCGCCGCTCTCGGCTGCGCGTGCGATGCGCAGGAACGCCTCCTCCAGGGATGCCGCCCGTACGTCGAGTCCGGCGAGCTCGACCCGTGCGTCTCTGGCCCACAACAGCAGCCCGGTGGCCGCGCGTTGGAGTTCGTTCGTACGCAGCCGGACCCTCCTCCCCGACGTCTCGTGGCCGCTCACGCCCAGCTCGCCGAGGGGCGGCAGGTCGCCGACGAAGTAGCCGTCGGGCAGCTCGAAGGAGATGTGCGAGGGCTGGCTGGCGACCACGTCGGAGACGCTTCCCTCGGCGGCGATACGGCCCTCGTGCAGGATCGCGAGGCGGTCGGCGAGCGCCTCGGCCTCTTCCAGGTAGTGCGTGGTGAGCAGCACGGTCGTGCCGTTGTCGCGCAGGTCCTGCACCAACTTCCAGGTCTCGCGGCGCCCTTCGGCGTCGAGGCCGGTGGTGGGTTCGTCGAGGAAGAGCACCTCGGGCCTGCTGAGGAGCGCCATGGCGAGGTCGAGGCGGCGCTTCTCGCCGCCGGACAGCTGCTTCACCCGTACGCCGGACCGTTTGCCGAGCCCGACGGTCTCCAGGGCCTCACCGACGGGCATGGCGCCGCTGGTGCACCCCGCCCACATGCGGGCGGTCTCCCGGACGGTCAACTCCGTGGGGAATCCGCCCTCTTGGAGCATGACGCCGATGCGGGGCCGTACCTTGGCGCGTTCGGTGTACGGGTCGTGCCCGAGGACGCGTACGCGTCCGTCGGCCGGGGCGGCGAGTCCTTCGAGGAGTTCGAGGGTGGATGTCTTGCCGGCGCCGTTGGTGCCGAGGAGCGCGAACAGTTCGCCGCGTCCCACGGCGAAGGAGACCCCGCGTACCGCCTCGAAACCGCCCCCGTACACGCGCCGCAGATCGGTCACGTCGATCACTTGGTCAGTCATGATCCGAGCGTCTCCCGGCCGGGGAGCGGTCGGCAGTGCGCCTTGTCACCGGCCCGCATGACAAATGTCAGAAGGCGGAAGACGTGATCGGCCACGGAATACGACCGAGGACGCGACCGAGAACGCGACCGAGGAAACGAAGAAGGCCCCGGTCGAATCGACCGGGGCCTTCTCACGTGGAGCGAACGACGAGGTTCGAACTCGCGACCTCAACCTTGGCAAGGTTGCGCTCTACCAACTGAGCTACGTTCGCATTGCCTCCGACCAGCTCTCACTGATCGGCGCGAGCACCAGCTTACCGCAACCGGAGGACCGGTCGGTGAGCGATGCAGAGCGGGTGACAGGAATTGCACACTGCGCCTTCCCCCTGGAAGGGGGATGTTCTACTACTGAACTACACCCGCATGACTCCGTGAGGCCCGGCCTTTCGGCCTCGCCCCTCGGCGTGCTCCGAACTCTAGCTGACCAGCGGGGGTGCAGCGCAAGTCGGTTGTCCCGAGGGGCGCGGATCGGACGCGGACCGGACGTGGATCAGGCACGGATCAGGCACGGATCAAGCGGGGATCAGGCGCGGACCTGCCGGTTCAGGCGGCCGTTCAGTTCGCCGCCTCGAACGCCTCGTAGACCTTCTTCGGGATGCGGCCGCGCGGCGGAACGTTCATGTGGTGCGAGCGCGCCCAGGCTCGGACCGCCGAGGGGTCGGGGGAGAGGGCCGTGTGCCGGAAGGCGATGCCGGACCGCGACCGCTTGCGGGCCGCCTCCAGGTACGGGGCAAGTGCCCCGCGCAGTTTCTCGGCATTGGTGGGATTGAGGTCGATCTCGTACGAGGTGCCGTCAAGACCGAACGCGACCGTTTCCGCCGCTTCCCCGCCGTCGATGTCGTCAAAGAGAGTGACCACGACACGTTGCGCCACGAATATCGGTCCCTTCGCGCGGCTCTACCGCGTTGACATGCGGTGATGCCGATTGCACGGATGTTTTCGGCAAAGTATCGACTATTGCCATTTCCTTTGTACAGTGCCCGGCATTGCATTGTGAAGCCTGTCCTAATACCTCCGCGTGTCAGGTTCCAATGACGTTGCGTGATCTTTCATGGATTCATCGTGAAGGTTCTCGGTTCGAAACCTGTTTGGGCACCGGAACGTGACCGTCATCTCGTAGGTTGCTACGAATCTACGCGAGTAGAATTTTTGTGCCGGTAGTCTGAAGGAACCTGCTCAGCACCAGCAAGCAGCACACGCCAGCACCACGCACCACACACCGGGAGTGCCAGTGGCACGCGTCGTAGTCGACGTCATGCTCAAGCCGGAGATCCTCGACCCCCAGGGCCAGGCGGTGCAGCGTGCACTGCCGCGCCTCGGTTTCCAGGGCATCTCCGACGTACGTCAGGGAAAGCGGTTCGAACTCGAGGTGGACGGGCCCGTGGATGCCGCGGCCCTCGCCCGTATCCACGAGTTGGCGGAAACCTTCCTCGCCAACACGGTGATCGAGGACTTCGTCGTAAAGGTCGAAGAGGGCCAGGAGACGCCGAAGGCCGAGGAGGCCGCGAAGTGACCGCTCGAATTGGAGTCGTCACTTTCCCGGGAACCCTCGACGACCGCGACACCCAGCGCGCCGTCCGTGTGGCGGGCGCCGAAGCCGTGCCGCTGTGGCACAAGGACAAGGACCTCAAGCAGGTCGACGCCGTGGTGCTGCCCGGCGGCTTCTCCTACGGCGACTATCTGCGGGCCGGTGCCATCTCGCGTTTCTCCCCGGTGATGGAGTCCGTCATCGAGCAGGCGAAGGCCGGCATGCCGGTCCTCGGCATCTGCAACGGCTTCCAGGTGCTCACCGAGACGCACCTCCTGCCCGGCGCGATGCTGCGCAACGGCCACCTGCACTTCATCTGCCGCGAGCAGAAGCTGCGCGTGGAGAACGCGGAGACCGCCTGGACCGCCGACTACACGGCCGGTCAGGAGATCCGCATCCCGCTGAAGAACATCGACGGGCAGTACACCGCCGACGAGCGGACGCTGGACATGCTGGAGGCCGAGGGCCGCGTCGCCTTCCGCTACCTCGACGGCAACCCCAACGGCTCGCTCCGTGACATCGCCGGCATCACCAACGAGGCGGGCAACGTCGTCGGCCTCATGCCGCACCCCGAGCACGCCGTCGAGCCGCTGATCGGGACCGGCCGCACCGACGGTCTCGGATTCTTCACCTCGATCCTGAAGAAGCTGGTCAACGCATGACTCTGGACACCGTCAAGCACGCGGCCGAGACGCCCGACGTCAAGCTCCCCTGGGCCGAACTGGGCCTGAAGGAGGACGAGTACGAGCGCGTCCGCGAGATCCTCGGCCGCCGCCCGACCGGCGCCGAGCTCGCCATGTACTCCGTCATGTGGTCCGAGCACTGCTCGTACAAGAGCAGCAAGGTCCACCTGAAGCAGTTCGGCGAGAAGGTCCCCGAGAACGACGCCATGCTCGTCGGCATCGGCGAGAACGCCGGTGTGGTCGACGTCGGCCAGGGCTACGCGGTCACCTTCAAGGTCGAGTCGCACAACCACCCGTCGTACGTCGAGCCCTACCAGGGCGCGGCCACCGGCGTCGGCGGCATCGTCCGCGACATCATCGCGATGGGCGCCCGCCCGGTCGCCGTCGTGGACCCGCTGCGCATGGGCGACGCCCAGCACCCCGACACCAAGCGCGTCCTCCCCGGAGTCGTCGCGGGCATCGGGGGCTACGGCAACTGCCTGGGCCTGCCCAACATCGGCGGCGAGCTCGTCTTCGACGCCTGCTACCAGGGAAACCCGCTGGTCAACGCGGGTGCCATTGGTGTCATGCGGCACGAGGACATCCACCTCGCGAAGGCGTCGGGTCCCGGCAACAAGGTCATCCTGTACGGCGCCCGCACAGGCGGCGACGGCATCGGCGGCGCCTCGATCCTGGCGAGTGAGACCTTCGACGACACGAAGCCGTCGAAGCGTCCCGCCGTCCAGGTCGGCGACCCCTTCCAGGAGAAGCTCCTCATCGAGTGCACCCTGGAGGCCTTCGCCGAGAAGCTCGTGGTCGGCATCCAGGACCTCGGCGCGGCCGGACTCTCCTGCGCGACCTCCGAGCTCGCGTCCAACGGCTCTGGCGGCATGCGCGTCGAGCTGGACGACGTGCCGCTGCGCGACTCCACGCTCACCCCTGAGGAAATCCTCATGAGTGAGTCGCAGGAACGCATGTGCGCCGTGGTCGAGCCCGGCAAGGTCGACCGCTTCCTCGCGATCTGCGAGAAGTGGGACGTCATCGCCACCGTCGTCGGTGAGGTGACCGACGGCGACCGCCTGGAGATCTTCTGGCACGGCGAGAAGATCGTCGACGTCGACCCGCGCACGGTCGCGCACGACGGCCCCGTCTACGAGCGTCCGTACGCCCGCCCGTCCTGGCAGGACGCCCTCCAGGCCGACGACGCGAACAAGCTGGCCCGCCCGGCGAACGGCGAGGAGCTGCGCGAGCAGGTACTCAAGCTGGTCGCCGCCCCGAACCAGGCCGCGAAGTCCTGGGTCACCGACCAGTACGACCGCTTCGTGCAGGGCAACACCGTGCTCGCGCAGCCCGAGGACTCCGGGATGATCCGGATCAACGAGGAGACGGGCCTCGGCGTCGCCATCGCCACCGACGGCAACGGCCGGTTCGCGAAGCTCGACCCGTACACGGGCGCGCAGCTCGCGCTCGCCGAGTCGTACCGCAACGTGGCCGCGTCCGGCGCCAAGCCCCTCGCGATCTCGGACTGCCTGAACTTCGGCTCGCCCGAGGACCCGGACGTCATGTGGCAGTTCGCCGAGGCCATCCGCGGCCTCGCGGACGGCTGCCTGGAGCTGGGCACCCCGGTCACCGGCGGCAACGTCTCGCTCTACAACCAGACCGGTGAGGCGGCGATCCACCCGACGCCCGTCGTCGCCGTGCTCGGTGTGATCGACGACGTCGCGCGGCGTACGCCGATGGCGTTCGAGGAAGAGGGTCAGCTCCTCTACCTGCTCGGCGAGACGCACGACGAGTTCGGCGGTTCTGCCTGGTCGCAGGTGGTCCACGGGCACCTCGGCGGCCTGCCGCCCAAGGTCGACCTGGCGCGCGAGAAGCTGCTCGCCGACATCCTGATCTCGGCCTCGCGCGACGGCATGATCGACGCCGCGCACGACCTGTCGGACGGCGGTCTCGTGCAGGCCGTCACCGAGTCGTGCCTGCGCGGCGGGAAGGGCGCGCGTCTCGTCGTCCCGGACGGCCTGGACGCGTTCACCTTCCTCTTCTCCGAGTCGGCGGGGCGCGCGGTCGTCTCGGTGCCGCGGAGCGAGGAGCTGCGCTTCACCGACATGTGCGGGGCGCGGGGCCTGCCCGTCCGCCGCATCGGTGTGGTCGACGGTGACGTCATCGACGTACAGGGCGAGTTCACGCTGCCGCTGAGCGAGCTGCGCACGGCGCACGAGGAGACGATCCCGGGCCTGTTCGCCTGACGATTCGCAGTCGTGGCCCCCGTTCGGACCTGGTCCGGGCGGGGGCTTCGGCATGTGCGGCCAGGGGTTGCACGAGATTACGTAATTACGTAAGTTACGAACCATGGATCTGGAAGAGCGTGTCGCCGAGCTCGAACGGCGCGTGGCGGAGCTGGAGAGCGCGGAGCCGGCCGCGCCCGCCGTGGGAGAGGGCGATTTCTGGGCCCTCGACGCCCTGAAGGCGCGGCACCCGGTGACGGACGACGCGGACGGCGCCGTCCTGTTCACCGGGACGGTGCGGGTGCCGACGGGGCACCGGTACGAGTGGCAGTACGGCCTGCTGACCGAGTCGGTCTTCGAGGGTGACTGGTCCGAGGCGGCCGAGTCGTTCGCCGCGCTCGGCAACCCGGTGCGGCTGCGGCTGCTGCGGGAGATCCTCGGCGGCCTGCGCACCACCGCCGAGCTGGCCGCGCTCGACGACGTCGGCACGACCGGCCAGATCTACCACCACCTGCGCCAGCTGACCGGCACCGGCTGGCTGCACAGCACGGAGCGCGGGCGCTACGAGGTGCCTGCCGGACGTGTGGTGCCACTGCTCGTGGTGCTCACGGCGGCGAGACCGGTGACCTGACGGGTTCTGCATGGCCCGCTCTGTCCGACCAGCTCTGTGCGACTTTGTGGCTTTACGACCGTACGCGTACGAGGGGGAAGTTATGTCCGTAGGCCTGCGCAAGACCGCAGCTGTCGCCCACCGGCTGCTGTGGGTCGTGTTCTTCGCCCAATTCGTCGTCCGGCAGTTCACGGAGCTGCCGTACGACTACTGGCTGAGCTGGCTGCCCGCGCTCGCCGCGATCGGCATCAGTACGGCGACGTCCCGCTCCGCGCGCAAGCAGATCGAGACGGACCCCCCGGCCCCGGTCGAGGTCGAGCCCCCGGTCACCGGCCGCTGGTCCGCGCTGAACAGCCCCGCCGACAAGGTGCCGAGCCACGGCACGCACCACCTGGGCCAGACGTACGCCATCGACATCACGGCCGAACCGGCGGGCGGGCCCGCGCGTCCCAAGCCCATCTGGTTCTGGCCCGTCGCCCGGCGCGGGCAGGCCTACCCGGCCTTCGGGGAGCCGCTGCTCGCGGTGGCCGACGCGACCGTCGTGCACGCCGCGGACGACCAGCGCGATCACCTCAGCCGCAGCTCGCTCGTCGGAGTCCTGTACTTCTGGCTGGTCGAGGGCGTCGGCAGGACGCTCGGCGGCGCCCGCCGCGTCGTCGGCAACCACCTCGTGCTCGACCTGGGCGAGGGGACGTACGCCGTGTACGCCCACGTCAAGCAGGGTTCGCTCGCCGTGCGGCCGGGGGACCGGGTGACCGTCGGACAGGAGCTCGGCCGGTGCGGGAACTCCGGCAACTCCACCGAGCCGCACCTGCACTTCAGCCTGATGGACGGGCCCGACATGGAGACGGCCCGGGGCATCCCGTTCACCTGGCGCGGCGTCGGAGTGCCCGCGAACGGCACGGTGTTCACGGTCGGTGAGCGCGTGCCGAGCCCGCACGTGAGCGCGGAGTAAGGATTTACCAAGTCAAAATTTCATCCTGGTACAGTGCGGACATGGCTGGGGCAGAAGCAGGCGTCGCCGCGCAACCACTCGGACTGCGCGAGCGCAAAAAGCGGCAGACCGCGGCGCGGATCTGGCGCAGCGCGCTCGACCTGTGCCTGGAGCGTGGCTACGACAAGGTCTCCGTCGCGGAGATCGCGGCCGCCGCCGACGTCTCGAAGATGACGGTCTTCAACTACTTCGGCACCAAGGAGGACGTCCTCCTCGGCCCGATGGAGGAGCACGTCTCCGACGCCGCCGACGCGGTGCGCGAGCGCGAGCCCGGCGAGAGCGCGGTCGCCGCGCTGCGCCGCCAGTTCCTCGCCAAGGTCGACGCGCGCGACCCCTCGATCGGCCTCTCCGGAGACCCCCGCCTGCTCCAGATGCGGCAGCTCATCAGCGACACTCCCGTCCTCGCGCGCCGGACGCTCACCTTCCAGATGCGCGGTGTCGAGCTCGTCGCCGGAGTCCTCGCCGAGGAGACCGGTGACCGGCTCCTCGCCGGGGTCGCCGCCCACCAGCTCGTCGCCGCACGGGACGCGGTGATCCTGGAGAACCACCGCAGACTCCTCGCGGGCGACAGCGTCGACGCCATGGCCGACGACTGCGCGGCCCTCGCCGAGCGCGCCTTCGATCTGGTGGAAAAGGGACTTCAGGGGTACCCCGGAAACGCTTAGGCTCGGCACCATGCCACCGGCCAAGAAGCGCACGCGCTCGTACGATTCCGCCAAGACCCGCACCGCCGTCCTCGCCCAGTTCGGCAACGTACGCACCGCGGTCCGCACCCTCACCCCCGAGCAGCTCGCCCGCCCGACGCGGCTCGGGGAGTGGACCGTACGCGAACTGGCCGCACACCTCGCGATGGTTCTCGGCACCGTCCACCGCTACCTCGGCATGCCGGAACCCGCGAAGCACGAAGTGCCGCTCATGGAGTGGCCGTTCGCCACGGTCACCGCGGCCACGCAGGTCGACGAGGACACCCGGGCGCTCGCGGAGACGGCGGGCGCGGACCTCGACGAGCTGTTCACACGCACGCTGACCGGCATCGAGGAGTCCCTGGCCGCGGCGTCCGACGACCGCCTGGTGCCCTCGCGCTTCGGCGCCATGACCCTCGGCGACTTCCTGGTCACCCGTACCGTCGAACTGACCGTCCACACGGACGACTTGAACGACGCGGTGCCCGGCCTCGACGTGCCGTACGACCGGCAGGCCCTGGCGTCCTGCGCCCGGCTGCTGGCGGACGCCCTCGCGGTGAAGGCGCCGGGCGCGTCGACGGAGGTGCGGATTCCGCCGTACGCGGTGGTGCAGTGCGTCGAAGGGCCCCGGCACACCCGCGGCACCCCGCCGAACGTCGTCGAGACCGAGCCGCTCACCTGGATCCGCCTCGCGACAGGGCGGACGGAGTGGGCGACGGCCCTCGACGCGGCGCAGGTCAGCGCGAGCGGGGAGCGGGCGGACCTGTCGGGGCTGCTGCCGATCATGGGGTGACCCTGGCGGCCGCCGGACCGGTGGATGGAACCGGCACCCCCACTTGTCCCGTCACATTGCCATGCACACGCAGCGACTGACCCTCACCCTGACCGCGCTGGCCTCCGCGGGGCTGCTGCTCACGGCATGCGGCAGCGAGTCCGGAACCGGCTCCGACAGCGGCTCCGGCGGCGGCTCCGGCGGCCGTTCCGTGGAGAGCGAGCAGGCACTCACCGGCGTCCGCTGGAACGTCGAGAGTCTCACCGTGGGCGGCAAGAAGCACGACGCCCCGGAAGGCGCCTACCTCAAGATCGGCAAGGACGGAAAGGCCACCGGCAGCTACGGCTGCAACCAGGCGGGCACCACCGTGTCGATCAAGGGCGACACCGTGGACTTCGGTACGACGCAGACGACGAGGATGGCCTGCGAGGGCGGCGGCCGCATGAAGTTCGAGGAGAACCTCACGCGCGCACTCGGCGCGGGCAAGTTCACCGCGAAGGTGGACGGCGACCGCATGACCCTCACCACCGCCAAGGGAGACCGCGTGGCCTTCACCTCGCACCCCGCCGAGCCCGACGCGCCCCTCACCGGCACCAAGTGGACGGTGAACGGCATCGGCGACGGCAGGACGGCGGCAACCCTGCCGAAGGCCGTGTCCGGCAGGGTCCACCTCACTTTCGGCGACGACGGCAAGGTCAGCGGCAACCTCGGCTGCAACGACGTATCCGCCACGGCGGAGGCGAAGGACGGCCGCATCACCTTCGGCAAGCCCGCGACCACCCGGAAGATGTGCCCCGGCGACGCGATGACCACCGAGCGCAAGCTCCTGAAGCTCTTCGACGGCGAGGCGCGCTACGAGGTGCGGCAGGACACGCTGAAGCTCACCGCGGACGACGGCACGGTCATCACCGCGAAGACCGTTCCTTCGGACTCGTAGGAAGCCACAACAGGTCCCCGGCCCGTTCGGCCGCCGCCGAGCCGCAGGCGCCGAAGCCCGCCCGAGCGCTGTTGTAGGTCTCGACAAACGGGCCGGTCACCGCATTCGCGATTACGGTCCGTGCAGGGTCCGTATCCCCAATTCGGACCAGTGGTCGATCTCGCCTACACTCGATGGCGTGCCACGTGGTGACGGTCGACTCAATCACGATCTGCTTCCCGGCGAGAAGGGCCCCCAGGACGCTTGCGGCGTCTTCGGTGTCTGGGCTCCGGGTGAAGAGGTCGCAAAGCTCACTTACTTCGGGCTCTATGCCCTCCAGCATCGGGGCCAGGAATCCGCGGGAATCGCGGTCAGCAACGGCTCCCAGATCCTCGTCTTCAAGGACATGGGCCTCGTGTCCCAGGTCTTCGACGAAACCTCTCTCGGCTCGCTCCAGGGTCATATAGCGGTCGGTCACGCCCGCTACTCGACCACCGGTGCCTCCGTCTGGGAGAACGCCCAGCCGACGTTCCGTGCCACCGCGCACGGCTCCATCGCGCTCGGGCACAACGGCAACCTCGTCAACACCGCCCAGCTCGCCGAGCTGGTCGCCGCCCTGCCCAAGGAGAACGGCCGCGCGACCCAGGTCGCCGCGACCAACGACACCGATCTGGTGACGGCTCTCCTCGCGGGCCAGGTGGACGACGACGGCAAGCCGCTGACGATCGAAGAAGCCGCCACCAAGGTCCTCCCGGACGTGCAGGGCGCCTTCTCCCTCGTCTTCATGAACGAGAACACGCTGTACGCGGCCCGTGACCCGCAGGGCATCCGCCCGCTGGTCCTCGGCCGCCTGGAGCGCGGCTGGGTCATCGCCTCGGAGTCGGCGGCGCTCGACATCTGCGGCGCCAGCTACGTCCGCGAGATCGAGCCCGGCGAGTTCGTCGCGATCGACGAGAACGGACTGCGAACGTCCCGATTCGCGGAAGCGAAGCCCAAGGGCTGTGTCTTCGAGTACGTCTACCTGGCGCGCCCCGACACGGACATCGCGGGCCGGAACGTCTACCTCTCGCGGGTCGAGATGGGCCGGAAACTCGCCAAGGAAGCTCCCGTCGAGGCCGACCTGGTCATAGCGACGCCCGAATCCGGCACTCCCGCCGCGATCGGTTACGCGGAAGCGTCCGGCATCCCCTTCGGCGCGGGCCTGGTCAAGAACGCCTACGTCGGCAGGACCTTCATCCAGCCCTCGCAGACGATCCGCCAGCTCGGCATCCGTCTCAAGCTGAACCCCCTCAAGGAAGTCATCAAGGGCAAGAAGCTGGTGGTCGTCGACGACTCGATCGTCCGCGGCAACACCCAGCGCGCCCTGGTCAAGATGCTCCGCGAGGCCGGAGCCGCCGAGGTCCACATCCGGATCTCGTCCCCGCCCGTGAAGTGGCCGTGCTTCTTCGGCATCGACTTCGCGACCCGCGCCGAGCTCATCGCCAACGGCATGACCATCGAGGAGATCGGCACCTCGCTCGGCGCCGACTCCCTCTCGTACATCTCCATCGACGGCATGATCGAGGCCACGACCATCGACAAGCCGAACCTCTGCCGTGCCTGCTTCGACGGCGAGTACCCGATGGACCTGCCCGACCCCGAGCTGCTCGGCAAGCAGCTCCTGGAGACGGAGCTGGCCGCCGGTCCGGCGTCCACGGCAGCGGCCGACGCGATCCGTCGCCCGTAAGCCCACGTAGTAACGACACGAAAGCTCTCAATCACCATGCCCGAGACCACTGGTGCCAGCTACGCGGCCGCCGGCGTAGACATCGAGGCGGGCGACCGCGCCGTCGAGCTCATGAAGGAGTGGGTCAAGAAGACCCAGCGTCCCGAGGTCAAGGGCCTCGGCGGCCTCGGCGGCTTCGCCGGGCTCTTCGACGCCTCGGCCCTCAAGCGCTTCGAGCGTCCGCTCCTCGCCTCCGCCACCGACGGCGTGGGGACCAAGGTCGACGTCGCCCGTCAGATGGGTGTCTACGACACCATCGGCCACGACCTCGTCGCGATGGTCATGGACGACATCGTGGTGTGCGGCGCCGAGCCGCTCTTCATGACCGACTACATCTGCGTCGGGAAAGTCCACCCCGAGCGTGTCGCCGCCATCGTGAAGGGCATCGCCGAGGGTTGTGTCCTCGCGGGCTGCTCCCTCGTCGGCGGCGAGACCGCGGAGCACCCGGGCCTGCTCGGCCCGGACGACTTCGATGTCGCGGGCGCCGGTACCGGCGCGGTCGAGGCCGACCGGCTCCTCGGCTCCGATCGCATCCGTAAGGGTGACGCGGTGATCGCCATGGCGTCCTCGGGTCTTCACTCGAACGGGTACTCGCTCGTCCGGCATGTGGTCTTCGACCGCGCGGGCTGGGCCCTGGACCGCCGGATCGAGGAGTTCGGCCGCACGCTCGGCGAGGAGCTCCTGGAGCCCACCAAGATCTACTCCCTGGACTGCCTGGCGCTCACCCGCACCACGGACGTCCACGCCTTCAGCCACGTCACGGGCGGCGGCCTCGCGGCCAACCTCGCCCGGGTCATCCCGGACGGCCTGCACGCGATCGTGGACCGTGAGACGTGGACCCCCGGCGCGGTCTTCGACGTGGTCGGCCAGGTCGGCCGGGTCGAGCGCCTCGAACTGGAGAAGACGCTGAACATGGGCGTCGGCATGATCGCGATCGTCCCCGAGGAGTCGGCGGACGCGGCGCTCACCACCCTCGCGGACCGCGGTGTGGACGCCTGGGTCGCAGGCGAGATCACGGACCGCGGCGAGCACGCCACGGGCGCCGCCCTGATCGGCGACTACGCCAAGTAGTAGTAGGCAGCACAAAACCCGGTCCGGTGTGGTGACCACCCCGGACCGGGTTTTGTGCAGTTGCTACGAGAACTGCGAATGCTGCGTAGGCAACAGATGCTGCGTATGCAACGAGGTCAAGCGCCGCGGCGCTGCGACGACGGACCGGACTCGTCGGAGTCCTCGTCCTCGTCGTCGTTGTACAGATCCGCGTACTGGGCGTACGGGTCGTCTTCCTCGTCGTCGTCTTCGAACGGCTCGCCATTCGGCGGCTGTTGCGAAGTCGAAGCGCCCAGCTCATTGGCCAGACGCGAGAGGTCAGTCCCGCCGCTGCTGTACTTCAGCTGGCGGGCGACCTTCGTCTGCTTGGCCTTTGCCCGGCCGCGCCCCATGGCTCGACCCCCTCGGATACGGGGCTCGACGGCCCCAGAGTCTTGACACGCGTTCATGATCTGGAACGGGCTCTCCGTGGAGAGACCGGTCCGTAGGGCTTCCACGGTACCTGCTCCTGCGGCCATACGGTACGTCGCCCGCAGGACGCGCCTCGGCGCACGACCCTCAAGGAGCCCCGTCCTCGCTGGTCAACTGCGATTTTAACCTCTTCTTGGCGGGCGACCCGCCGACGGGGGTGAGTCTTGTCTCTCCTGTACGTCGACGGGGCCCTGTCAAAACGTCACACAGCGCCGGAAGATCAGATTCCGGACTGTTTCAGCGCGCGTCGGACATGCGCTGTTCGGCAATCCTGTCGGCCGCCGCGGCCGGCGGGATGCCGTCCTGCTTTGCGCGAGCGAATATGGCGAGCGTGGTGTCGAAGATCTTCGACGCCTTCGCCTTGCACCGGTCGAAGTCGAACCCGTGCAGCTCGTCGGCGACCTGGATCACGCCGCCCGCGTTCACCACGTAGTCCGGCGCGTAGAGGATCGACCGGTCGGCCAGGTCCTTCTCCACACCCGGGTGCGCCAGCTGGTTGTTCGCGGCGCCGCACACCACCTTCGCGGTGAGGACCGGCACGGTGTCGTCGTTCAGCGCGCCGCCCAGCGCACACGGCGCGTAGATGTCGAGGCCCTCGGTCCGGATGAGCGCATCAGTGTCCGCCACCGCCGTCACCGACGGGTGCTTGTGGACGATCCGGGTCACCGACTCCTCGCGGACGTCCGTGATGACGACCTCGGCGCCGTCCTCCAGGAGGTGCTCGACCAGGTGGTGGCCCACCTTGCCGACGCCCGCGACACCGACCTTGCGCCCGCGCAGCGACGGGTCGCCCCACAGGTGCTCTGCGCTGGCCCGCATGCCCTGGTAGACACCGAACGCGGTGAGTACGGAGGAGTCGCCCGCGCCGCCGTTCTCGGGGGAGCGTCCGGTGGTCCAGCGGCACTCGCGCGCGACGACGTCCATGTCGGCGACGTACGTACCGACGTCGCAGGCCGTCACGTAGCGGCCGCCGAGCGAGGCGACGCAGCGGCCGAAGGCGAGCAGCAGCTCCTCGCTCTTGATCCGGTCCGGATCGCCGATGATCACGGCCTTGCCGCCGCCGTGGTCGAGCCCGGCCATGGCGTTCTTGTACGACATCCCGCGCGACAGGTTCAGGACGTCGGCGACGGCCTCTTCCTCGGTCGCGTACGGGTAGAAGCGGGTGCCGCCGAGGGCGGGGCCCAGGGCGGTGCTGTGGATGGCGATCACGGCCTTGAGGCCACTGGCGCGGTCCTGGCAGAGCACTACTTGCTCGTGGCCTCCCTGGTCCGAGTGGAACAGGGTGTGCAGGACGCCGTTGTCTGCTTCGGTCACTGTGGTGACTCCCGGTCAAGTGCGGCGGTTGGGCGGGCTCCCGTACGGGTGGCGGGGCCCGATGGGCATGAGACTAGAGGCTGTCCACCGACCTTGGCCTCCCGGTGCCGAGGATCACGTTTTCCGGCGCGTCCGCGGGGGAGAGAGGAGCCGTGCCCAAGGTGTCTTCGGTGACGGTCCCGTACGCGTCCTACCTGCGTGTGTACGAGCCGCTGGCCGCCTTCCCCGAGCCGGAGCGCGGCCACTGGGCGCGCTATGCCCGCCGCCCCGGCCTGCCCTCCTGCCAGGACGAGCTCCGCCGCTCGCTGGCCGACCTGCTGCCCACGCCCCCGGTGCCCGTGCCGGTGCACGAGAGCGACGACGCGTTCGTGGCCGAGGTCGACGGAGTGCTGCACGTCTGCCCGTGGCGGACCCGGCTGCGCGGCTGGCAGGCCATGGAGGAGCTGGCGGGACAGCTGCCCCCGTCGGTCCTGGACGCGGTGCTCCCCCCGGTGCTCCGCCGTCAGACGGTCGCGGACTACGAGCAGTGGCTGGCGCGCAACCCCGACGCGCGCCCCTGGATCCGTACGTCGACGTGGCAGGTGCCGCTGCACTGGTTCGTGCTCGTCTCCGACGAGGAGCGCAGCCACGAGAAGAGCCACGAGAAGGGGGAGCCGCCGGGGCTCCGCTACCGCACCCCGATGGTGCAGGCCCGGCGCCGGGTCGCGCGCGGGCTGCGGACGCTGCGGGACGCGCTGGACGAGGGGCCGATCATCGAGGGGCTCGTGGACGTCGGCCGGTGGCTGGAGGAGTTCCACCCCCGCTCCCTGGTCGAGCTCGACTACGGCGGGCTCGTGCACGCGGTCTCCGCCGACGAGCTCGACGAGGACCACTCGGCGGCGGATGTCGCCGAGGGAATCGAGGCGCTGCGCACCGGCGACGGCGAGGCGGCCGGCGAGGCGTATGCGAGGCTCGTGGAGCGATGGCGGGCGGTCCGGGACCTTCAGTTCGCGAACTGAGGTCTCCGGTCGCCCCGGTGCCAGGACGTAGGTCCCGATCCGGGCCTTTGCCTCAAGCGTGACGGACCGCACTAACTGCACCCTTGCGCCCATCACCCCTCCTCGTGCCAAAATAGGACAAGGAGTCCGGGGAGGGCTCCTTCCGCCCAACTACGGGCGGAATGCTCAGCATTGCACTCTATGGGGGGTCTGTTGACTCCTGATCGCTCTGTGACTGATCGTCACTGTGGCGTGACTGTCCGCTATGGCATGGTCCATCGGCTTCCGTCGGTGATGAACACCTGGGAGGGCAATTCCATCGGTTTGGCCGACGCGGCTGGACGGATGGTGTAGTTGTAGTGCCGAGGACAAGCCGTTCGTCCTATAACCGACTCGACTCGCGTCCGCCATTTCGGGCAACGCGGGTCAAGGTGCAGAATTTAGAGGAATGAACCGAGAAGGTTCGGTTCTCCCGAGGAGGCCGCTCATGACCGCTCGCACCCCTGATGCCGAGCCGCTGCTGACCCCGGCTGAGGTCGCCACGATGTTCCGCGTCGACCCGAAGACGGTGACGCGCTGGGCCAAGGCTGGCAAGCTCACGTCGATTCGCACGCTCGGCGGACACCGCCGGTACCGCGAGGCTGAGGTCCGCGCACTGCTCGCGGGTATTCCGCAGCAGCGCAGCGAGGCCTGACGTACCGCTCAACCTGCAGTAACCCGCACAACTCGGGCGAAGAGCACCACTGCTGCCAGGTCCCCCAACCTGGCCGTACGTCCGACATATGGCTACACACGACGAGGGTCCTGCCCCAACGGGGCCCACGCCTGACTCACTTGGGTGCGTCGTTTCGATCGCGCTGGACTCCGCCGGGTCCAGCGCGATCTTTTTTGTGCGCCGAGGACGCGCTGGTGGGCGGGGTCTGAGCGGCCCTGTTGGTCTCTGGGGAGTCTCGGCCCGGGGCCCGGGAAGGGCGCCGGGGGCGCGTCCGGGGGGTGGTGCAATTGCACATATTAAATTGGCTCATTGTAGGGAGGGTGTAAGTTCCGGGGTTCCTAAAACTTGTTCGGTGACACCCGTCACACGTCGTGAAGCTTGTTGCGCACGACACCCCTGCGCTAGAGGGGCCCTACACCTCTCAGCCTCCCACCGGGTGGGGGCCCCGCGCGTCGTCTTTGGTCATGCGTCGGGAGGACTTTCGTCCCCCGCCTCGGTACGGGCGGCTGTGGCGCTCTCGCGGACGAAGGCCGCCTCGGGGGCCTCGTGCTCGCCGTAGACGCGCTGAGAGGGCTCCAGGGCGAGTCTCAGCAGTCGGTGGCAGATCGGGCAGTGCCGGGTCACGTGGCGGTATCTGGTGGCCGCCGCGAGGTGCGCGCGCAGCAGGGCGCGCGTCTCGTGCCGTGCGGATGAGGAAGAAGCGGACATGCGTCACCTCCTGGGGAGCCTCCCGCGGCTCCCTGATGTCCGGGGTACCGGCGGAATGTGACGGAGTCAAGACGCGGGCACCACAACGGGCCGCGCGCGGGGAACGCACGAGAAGGGGCCGCACCTTGACGGTGCGGCCCCTCTTCTGCTGCGGTCCTGACGGGATTTGCTGTGTCTGATTGCGGCTCCGCCGCGGGCGCGGCCTTGGGGTGGGCGGGAACGCAAGAAGGGCCGCACCTCGGGTGCGGCCCTTCTCTTGCTGCGGTCCTGACGGGATTTGAACCCGCGGCCTCCACCTTGACAGGGTGGCGAGCACTCCAAACTGCTCCACAGGACCTTGCTCGCGGCACTTGGTGTTGCGTTGTGCTGCGAGATGAGACTGTACAGCAGCGCAGGCCCGGCGGTCGAACTCACCGTGTGCGGTCACCCGGTCACGGCACCGCCGCGTCGATCGCCTTCACGATCCGCTTGTCCGAGACGGGGTACGCCGTGCCCAGCGCGTGCGCGAAGTAGCTGACGCGGAGCTCCTCGATCATCCAGCGGATGTCCAGAACCTCCTGCGGCACCGGCCTGCCCTGCGGCATCTGTTCGAGCAGCCACAGGTATTCGTCGCGCATCTCGCGGACCTTCTCCATGCGCGTGGTGTCCCGCTGGACGTTCGTCGGCATCTGCTGGAGGCGCCGGTCCGCCGCCACCATGTACCGCATCAGGTCCGGCAGCCGCCGCAGCCCTGTCTCCGTCACGAAGCCGGGCTTGATGAGGGAGTTCAACTGCTCCCGTACGTCCGAGAGGTTCGCGAGGAGTGCCGGGCTCTTCGCCGACTTCAGCCGGCGCTCGCACGCCTGCCACGCGGCGAGGACCTGCTGCACCTGGGCGACCGCGTGCACGGTCGTGTCGACGATCTCCGCCCGCACCTTGTCGAAGAGCTTGCGGTACGACTCCTCGTCCCAGACGGGCCCGCCGAAGTCCGCGATCAGCTTGTCCGCGGCGGCCATCGCGCAGTCGTCGAAGAGGGCCTGCATGGAGCCGTGCGGGTTCGCGGACAGGGCGAGCTTCTGCTGGTTGCTCAGCTTGTCGGAGGCGAACTTGGCCGGATTGACGGGGATGTTGCGCAGGATGAGGCGCCGCAAGCCCCGCCACATCGCCCGGAGCTGCTCCGCCTCCGTGTCGAAGAGGCGTACGGAGACGGTGTCGCCGTCGTCCACCAGCGCCGGGTACGCCTTCACCGGCTGGCCCGCGCGGCGCGTCTCGAAGACGCGTGCGAGCGTGCCGAGCGTCCAGTCCGTGAGGCCCGTGCGCTCCACGGCCGCCCCGCCCGTCCGCTCGGCCGTCGCCGCGGCCGCCTGCGAGAGCGCCTTGCGGGCCTTCGGCTTGAGGCGGACCTTGAGGGCTTCGAGGTCCTTGTCCTCGGCGAGCTTCTTGCGCCGCTCGTCGGTGATCCGGAACGTGATCTTCAAGTGGTCGGGCACGCGCGTCAGATCGAAGTCGTCCGGCGCCACCGGCACGCCGACCATCCGCTGCAGCTCGCGCGCCAGCGTGACGTGCAGCGGCTCCTGCAACGGCACCGCACGCTCCAGGAACGCCTTCGCGAAGTTCGGCGCGGGCACGTAGTTGCGGCGGATGGGCTTCGGCAGGGAGCGGATGAGCTCGATGACCACGTCCTCGCGCAGGCCCGGGATCTGCCAGTCGAAGCCGTCGTCGGTGACCTGGTTCAGGACCTGGAGCGGGATGTGGACCGTCACGCCGTCCGCGTCCGCACCCGGCTCGAACTGGTACGTCACCTTGAACTTGAGCTGCCCCTGGCGCCACGAGTCGGGGTAGTCGTCCTTGGAGACGTCCCCCGCCTTCTCATTGATCAGCATCGACCGCTCGAAGTCGAGCAGCTCCGGCTCGCCTCCCGCCGCGGATCGCTCCTTCTTCCACCAGGAGTCGAAATGCGCCCCCGACACGACGTGTTCGGGGACCCGCTGGTCGTAGAAGTCGAAGAGCGTCTCGTCGTCGACGAGGATGTCGCGGCGCCGGGCCCGGTGCTCCAGCTCCTCGACCTCGGTCAGGAGCCTGCGGTTGGCGGCGAAGAACTTGTGGTGCGTGCGCCAGTCGCCCTCGACCAGCGCGTTGCGGATGAACAGGTCGCGGGAGACCTCGGGGTCGATGCGGCCGTAGTTCACCTTGCGGTCGGTGACGATCGGGACGCCGTACAGCGTGACCTTCTCTATCGCCATGACCGCCGCCTGGTCCTTCTCCCAGTGCGGCTCGCTGTACGTCCGCTTCAGGAGGTGCTGGGCGAGCGGCTCGACCCACTCCGGCTCGATACGCGCGTTCACCCGCGCCCACAGGCGCGAGGTCTCCACCAGCTCGGCGGACATGATGAAGCGCGGGGGCTTCTTGAAGAGCGCGGAGCCGGGGAAGACCGCGAACTTGGCGTTGCGGGCGCCGATGTACTCGTTGCGTCCGCCGCCGCGCTGCTTCGGGTCCTTCTCCTTGCTCTCCTTCGACTCCTTCACGTCCTTCATCCCGATGTGGGAGAGCAGGCCGGACAGGAGCGAGATGTGCACGTGCTGCTCGGGGGCGTCCTCCTCGTTGAGGTGGATGCCCATCTGCTTGGCGACCGTGCGCAGCTGCGAGTAGATGTCCTGCCACTCGCGGATCCGCAGGAAGTTCAGGTACTCCGCCTTGCACATGCGCCGGAAGGACGAGGAGCCGCGCTCCTTCTGCTGCTCCCGCACGTACCGCCACAGGTTGAGGAAGGCGAGGAAGTCGCTCGTCTCGTCCTTGAAGCGGGCGTGCTGCTGGTCGGCCTGCGCCTGCTTCTCCGCGGGGCGCTCGCGCGGGTCCTGGATGGAGAGCGCGGCGGCGATCACCATGACCTCGCGCACGCAGCCGTTCTTGTCGGCCTCCAGGACCATCCGGGCCAGGCGCGGGTCGACGGGGAGCTGGCTGAGCTTGCGGCCCTGCTCGGTGAGCCGCTTCTTCGGGTCCTTCTGCTCCGGGTCGAGCGCGCCCAGTTCCTGGAGGAGCTGCACGCCGTCGCGGATGTTGCGGTGGTCCGGCGGGTCGATGAAGGGGAACTTCTCGATGTCGCCGAGGCCGGCCGCGGTCATCTGGAGGATGACGGAGGCGAGGTTCGTACGGAGGATCTCCGCGTCCGTGAACTCGGGGCGCGAGACGAAGTCGTCCTCGCTGTACAGGCGGATGCAGATGCCGTCCGACGTACGCCCGCAGCGGCCCTTGCGCTGGTTGGCGCTGGCCTGGCTGATCGCCTCGATGGGCAGGCGCTGCACCTTCGTGCGGTGGCTGTAGCGGGAGATGCGGGCCGTGCCCGGGTCGATCACGTACTTGATGCCGGGGACGGTCAGCGAGGTCTCGGCGACGTTCGTCGCGAGGACGATGCGGCGGCCCGTGTGCTGCTGGAAGACGCGGTGCTGCTCGGCGTGCGAGAGCCGGGCGTAGAGCGGGAGTACCTCCGTGAACCGAAGGTTCTTCTTGTTCAGCGCGTCCGCCGTGTCCCGGATCTCGCGCTCTCCGGAGAGGAAGACGAGGATGTCGCCCTTGCCCTCGGCCTGGAGCTCCTCGACGGCGTCCGTGATCGCGGTGATCTGGTCGCGGTCGGAGTCGTCCGAGTCCTCTTCGAGGAGCGGGCGGTAACGGACTTCCACCGGATACGTGCGTCCGCTGACCTCGACGATCGGCGCGTCCCCGAAGTGGCGCGAGAAACGCTCGGGGTCGATGGTCGCGGAGGTGATCACGACCTTCAGGTCCGGGCGCTTCGGCAGCAGCTGGGCGAGGTACCCGAGCAGGAAGTCGATGTTGAGCGACCGCTCGTGGGCCTCGTCGATGATGATCGTGTCGTACGCGCGCAGCTCGCGGTCCGTCTGGATCTCGGCGAGCAGGATGCCGTCCGTCATCAGCTTCACGAACGTGCCCGTGCCGACCTGGTCGGTGAAACGCACCTTCCAGCCGACGGCCTCGCCCAGCGGAGTGTTCAGCTCTTCCGCCACGCGCTCGGCGACCGTGCGGGCCGCGATGCGGCGGGGCTGCGTGTGGCCGATCATGCCGCGCACGCCCCGGCCGAGCTCCATGCAGATCTTCGGGATCTGCGTGGTCTTGCCCGACCCGGTCTCACCGGCGACGATCACGACCTGGTGGTCGCGGATCGCCTCGGCGATCTCGTCCTTCTTCTGGCTGACCGGCAGCTGCTCCGGATACGTGATCACGGGCAGGCGGGAGCCGCGCTCGGCCATCCGGGCCTCGGCCTTCTCCACGTCCGCCGCGATCTCGGCGAGGACGGCGGCGCGGGCCTCGGGCTTACGGATGCGGCGGGCACCCTCCAGCCGCCGGCCGATCCGGTGCTCGTCGCGCAGCGAGAGCTCGGAGAGTCGGGGGGCGAGGGCGTCGAGGGCAAGGGCGGGCTGCGTAGACATACGGCGTCCAGGATCTCACCCGCGACTCGGCAGTGGCGAACCGATTTCCTCCGCGGGCCGCCCCGGCACGTACGATTCCGGGCATGTCGTCCCGCGCGCGCACGCTCTGGAGCCCCCTGGCGGGGGCGCTCCTCATCGTGCTCGGGCTGTTCTGCGCCCCCGCGGCGACGGCGACGGCGACGGTGACGGCGACCGTGAGCCCCGCGGCCTCCGCGGTCGACGGCCACGCACAGCCGGGCTGCGGGAAGGGCGTGCAGGGAGACGGTGAGCAGGGCCCGGCCGCGCCGCCGCGCACGAACTCCCCGCACGAACTGCTCCCCGCGCTCTGCCAGGCCCACGGCGCGACCGGCTCCTGGGGCGCCGACCAGGCGTTCCTCGACCTCACCCCGGTACGCGGGCCGCCCGAGCTCGTACCGCTCTCACCCGTCGATCTCTCGGTCCTGCGCGTGTAGGAGGCCCCTGTCTGCACCAGGGGCCCCTTCATCGACGTACAACAGGACAAGAGAGACCGCTCTGATGCCCAAGAACGACCCCAAGAACGGCAACAAGAACGCTCCCAGGAACGGCAACAAGAAGAGCCGCAACATCGCCATCGGCGCGGGTGTCGCTGTCGCCGCGGCGCTGCTCGGCGTCGCCTCGTACACGGCGACCAAGCCCGCCGACTCCTCCTCCCATGGCGGCACCGTCAAGGAGGAAGCCGCGGGCGCCGCGCCCTCCACCGAATCGCAGGCCGGCGTCTACCCCGAGCTGGAGAAGCTCGCCCGGCGCGACGGCAAGGACCCGCTCGCGCAGGGCCGCGCGGACGCGCCCGTCGTGATGGTCGAGTACGCCGACTTCAAGTGCGGCTTCTGCGGCAAGTTCGCCCGCGACACCGAGCCGGGCCTCGTGAAGAAGTACGTCGAGGACGGCACCCTGCGCATCGAATGGCGCAACTTCCCGATCTTCGGCGCGGACTCCGAGCGGGCCGCGCGCGCCGCGTGGGCGGCGGGCAGGCAGGGGCGCTTCTGGCAGTTCCACGAGGCCGCGTACGCCGAGGGCTCGAAGGAGAAGGGCTTCGGCGACAGCCGCCTGAAGGAGCTCGCCGAGGACGCCGGGGTCAAGGACGTCGACCGCTTCGTCACCGACGCGGGGAGCGACGCGGCGAAGAGCGCCGTGAAGAAGGACCAGGAGGAGGCGTACGGCCTCGGCGCCGCCGCGACGCCCTCCTTCGTGATCAACGGGCGGCCCATCTCGGGCGCCCAGCCGGACCAGGTCTTCCACCAGGCCATCGAGTCGGCGGCGAAGAGCGCGAAGCCGGCCGCCGGCAAGGGCAAGGGTTCCGAGTGACCGCCGACGTCGGGTACTTCGCCGCGTTCCTTGGCGGCCTCCTCGCCCTGGTCAGCCCGTGCAGCGCCCTGCTCCTGCCCGCGTTCTTCGCCTACTCCATCGACTCCACCTCACGGCTCGTCGCCCGCACCGGCATCTTCTACGCGGGACTCGCGACGACCCTGGTGCCGCTCGGCGCCGCCGGGTCCTACGCCGGGCGCTTCTTCTTCGGCCACCGCGACCAGCTGGTGCTCGTCGCGGGCTGGCTGATCATCGGGCTCGGCGCGCTCCAGATCCTCGGCATGGGCTTCGCCTCGCGGCGGATGGCGGAGCTCTCGGGCCGCATCCGCCCGACCACGGCGTTCTCCGTGTACGCGCTGGGCGCGGTGTACGGGCTCGCCGGGTTCTGCGCGGGGCCGATCCTCGGCAGCGTCCTGACGGTGGCCGCGGTGAGCGGAAGCCCGGTGTACGGAGGGCTGCTGCTCGCCGTGTACGCGCTCGGGATGGCCGTGCCGCTCTTCGTGCTCGCCCTGCTCTGGGAGCGGTTCGACCTGGGTCGGCGCAGGTGGCTGCGGGGCCGGACGTGCCGGCTCGGGCGGTTCGAACTGCACACGACGTCGCTGCTGTCCGGCCTCTTCTTCATCGCTCTGGGCGCGCTGTTCCTCGCGTACGACGGGACGACCGCACTGCCCGGGCTGCTCGGCGTGGACGACTCCTTCGCGGTGGAGCAGTGGGCGGGGGACCTCGGCCGTGCGGTGCCGGACTCGGTGCTGCTGGTAGGGGTCGTGGTGCTGGTGGGGGCGGTGCTCGGGGTACGCGGGTGGCGCAGGCGCGAGAGCGGTGGGTCGGATTCGTCCGTTACCGAGCGTTCATCCGTTACCGAACGCTCGTCCGTTACCGAGGATTCGTCCGTTAGTGAGGATTCGCCCGTTACCAAGTGAGAAGGATGCGTATACGTGGTTTAGCGTATTCGTATGCCTGATCAAGAGCCGGAGCCGCACCAGGACGGTGCACACCAGCACGGCGCGCACGGGCGCGTGCCCACCCGCGGTGAGCGGTGGGACGCGTTCAAGCAGTCGCCCTTCCTGCCCGCGATCGTGCTGGTGTTCATCCTGGCGGCCGCCGCCGGGCTCTTCGCCGGTTCGTACACGTTCTCCATGGCGAAACCGACCCCGCACCACATCCCCACCGCGGTCGTCGACGCCAAGGACAAGGGTGACTCGGCCCGCGGCAAGGCCTTCCTCGACGGCATGGAGAAGGCGCTGAACGCCTCCCTCGAGGTGCACCGGTACGACACCCGGGAGGCGGCCCGGCTGGACGTGGAGGAGCAGAAGGTCTTCGCGATCCTCGACGTGGCCCGCGGCGGCGACAAGGTGACGCTGGACGTCTCCGGGGCGTCCGGCGCCTCCGTCGCACAGGTCCTCGCGGAGACCGCGCCGAAGGTCGGCGAGAAGGTCGGCGTCCCCGTCACGGTGAAGGACATCAAGCCGCTCCAGGAGGGCGACCCGCGCGGCCTCGCCATCTTCTACATCTCCCTCGCCGCCGTGATCATCGGCTTCGTGGGGGCGATCCAGCTGAGCGTCCACGCGCGCGGCCTGAATCCGGCGGAGCGGATCGGGTTCACCATCCTCTACGCGCTGCTCGGCGCGTTCGTCATCTCCGCGGTCGTGGACTGGTGGCTGGGCGCGCTGGACCTGCCCTTCGTGGAGTCCTGGCTGATCCTGGCGCTGACGATGTTCGCGTCGGGCATGGTCTTCACGATGTTCAACACGCTGTTCGGGCGCTGGGCGATGATCCCGACGTGGGGCCTGATGGTGCTCCTGGGGAACCCGTCGTCCGGCGGCGCGGTGTCGTGGCCGCTGCTGCCCTCCGTGCTCGGCCACATCGGGCAGTGGCTGCCGCCGGGGGCGTCGGTGAACGCGCAGCACACGGCGGTCTATTTCGGCGGCCACCAGCACGCGTTCCCGTTCCTGGTGCTCGCGGCGTGGGCGCTGGTGTCCTCGACGGTGTTCTGGGTGTGGCGGCACCGCCATCCGGGGGGCCGGGTCTCGGCACCGGCCCACGCGGGGATGTGAGAGAGGCGAGGAAGTGGCTGGGGCCGGGATCGAACCGGCGACCTATCGCTTTTCAGGCGATCGCTCGTACCAACTGAGCTACCCAGCCACGCGATCCGCGTGGAATCGCAAGCGGTCCTGACGGGATTTGAACCCGCGGCCTCCACCTTGACAGGGTGGCGAGCACTCCAAACTGCTCCACAGGACCAAGCGTTGTGCGGGCACCAGTCTCGCACAAGGTGTCGCGTGCCCCCAACGGATTCCCTCACGTGAGGGAGCCTCATCTGGCGAGTTCCTCGTCGCCGCGCAGCTGGGTGTGCGGGCTCAGCGAATGGACCAGGCCGTAGGCGCGGTCGGCCGTCTCCTGCCGGAAGTCGGGGGGATCTTCGACGGTGGCGCGTTCCAGGCCGAAGGCGAGCGTGAGTTCGTGCACGTGGAACCACGTTTGGCCGTCCGCGACGCGAGAGACGGTGACGAAGTGCGTCTCGAGGAGGGGGTCGAGGCGGTCCTCGGCCTCGACCAGGCTGAGGCCCTCGAGCGCCGCGACGGCTTGGAGCGGGAACTCGGCGGCACCCAGGTAGCAGAGCTTGCGCAGGGTGGCCCGCGCCTCGGCGGGGAGTCGGCCGTACCTGAGCGCCAGGGTGCCGCGCACGCCGCGTCCGCCGACCTCGAACTCGTCGAGGCGGGTGCCGTCATGGGTGAGCCGCTCCGCGACCTGGGAGAAGCGCTGGTCCGGCCGGGCGGCCATCCGTGCGCCGAGCGTGTCCAGAGCAAGCATGGAGCCGGCACACACTTGCAGGACCCGCCGCACCTCCTCCGGTTCCGTCCGCACCCGGGAGCGGCCCACATGGGATTCGAGCAAGGAGAGTGACTCACCGGCCGTGACCTGCCGTATGGCGATCCGGTGCGTCACCTGCGGGAGCCCGCACAGGGCGGTGCGGGCCGTGATGAGCACGGCGCACCGTGGTTCCGAGGGGAGCAGCAGCTCGACCTGGGCCGCCGCGCTCACGTTGTCCAGGATGATGAGCAGGCGCCTGCCCGCGGTCCGCGAGCGGAAGCGGACGGCTCGCTCCTGCGGCGTGCGCGGGATCTCCGCAGCACCGAGACCGAGGTCGCAGAGGAACCGGCCGAGGATCTCGTGCGCGGTGGCCGCCCCGACGCCGGGTGCGTGGAAGGCGGCGAAGAGCTGCCCGTCGGGATAGTCGACGGCTGCCCGGTGCGCCGCCTCCACCGCGATGGTGGACTTCCCGAAGCTCGGCGGCCCTGCCATGACGACGATGGGCGGGCAGTCCCGCGGCCCGTTTCCGGCGAGTGCGGCTGTCGTCGCCGCGACGTCCGTCTGCCGTACGGTGCCCGAGGCGCGGGCGGGGAGCTGGCGAGGGGCGGGTGCCGGGGACGGCCGCGCCTCGGTGGCCGGGGCGAGTGCGGGATCGTGGTTGAGGATCTGTCCGTGCAGCCGCTCCAGCTCGGGGCTCGGGGACAGGCCCATCTCTTCGGCCAGGAGAGTGCGCAGCCGGGTGAACTCCGCAAGGGCCCGGTCGATCCGGCCGGCCCGGTAGAGCGCGATCAGCTGCAGGCGGCGGAACCGTTCGGCGAGGGGATCGCTCTCCACGGCGGCCTCGATGACCGGGATGGCCAGGGCCGCCTGCCCCAGTTGCAGCTGTGCCTCGACCCAGTTCTCCAACGCCGTGCGATGCAGCCCCTCATGCCAGTTGATGACGCCGTGGACCCCGGCGGCCACCGGGTCGGGAACGGTGAGGTCCCCCCACAGTCCCACGGCACGCCTGAGCGTCCGTTCGCCCTCCCGCCACCGTCCGTCCTGTACCTCGGTGAGCCCCGCACGGCAGTTCTGCTCGAACTCGGCCAGGTCCAGGGACGCCGTGGCGGAGAGCGTGAGGCGGTAGCCGCCGTTGACGCTGACGACTGCCGCAGCGCCGGGCTCGAGCGCCTTGCGGATCACACTGACGTGGGCGCGCAGCTGCGCGTCCGCACTCTGGGGCGGAGTTCCTTCGTAGATCCCGTCGATCAACCGGTCCTTGGGGACGACCTCGCCCTGCCGCAGGGCCAGGATGCGCAGCACGTAGCCCGGCAGCTTGCAGGACAGGTCGAGGCTGCGGTCCGGCCCGTCGATGCGGACAGCCCCCAATACGCCAAGCCGAATATCCCCCGTCACGCGCAATACCTCCGTCCCCAGCGGTGTTGCTGGGGCGAAGGTAGCACTCAGGTTGAACTCATGAACTAAATATGAACTCGAGGATCGATGTATGGCCGGGCTGCCCGCACGCCGCTACCCTGCCGCACGGGACTTGGCATATGCCTCGATGATGGTGCGCTCCTGGTCGAAGAGGTCGCCGGGCAGGCGGTGGACGTCGAAATAGGAGAGTTCCAGAACCTCGCTGCGATCGGGACGGACCTCGCTCGGCAGGAGTGGCGCCGAATAGACGACCGTGACCTTGAAGATTTCGTCCCCGTTGGGGTACTTGTAGTAGAAATCCTTCCCGGAGAAGATGCCGACGAGCTCCAGCTCGCCCACCTCGATGTTGGTCTCCTCGCGGACCTCGCGCCGCCCCGTGTCCTGGATGGTCTCACCAGGCTCCATGTGGCCGCCGGGCAGGCTCCACTCACCCGTGTCGGTGCGCCGGGTGAGAAGGATCTTTCCGTCGTCCCTTTCCACGATGACGAGTGCGCCGGGAAGAAGCAGGGGTCTGGTTCCCACCAGGCCGCGCATTTCCTTGATGTAGTCCATGGCTCAACTCTCCGTGCTCGTTACGTAGGCCAAGGCGATTCGTGCGACTTCCTCGGTGAACTCGTGTCCCAGTTCGGGCAGCACGACATGGCGGGCAAGCCGACCATATCCCCGTTCCAAATCCGCGCGGACCGCGTCATGTTGAACGAATCGGTCGCGCCCCCCGGTCACCACTAATACGTCAGGTACCGCATGTCCGATATTCGGCGCCGGTATTCGACTGTCCGGAGCCGGTATCCGACCGCAGACCAGCACGGCCCGCCCGCAGAGTGACGAGCCTGCCACCGCCGCGGCGGCCACCGACGCTCCCTGGGAGAACCCCACGACGCCGGTGTGCCGCGCCTGCACCCGGTGCTGCTGCTGCAACCGTGCGATGTACTCGGCCACGGCCGGGGCGGCCCGGCGGGACCGATCCGCGATCACCGAGGGCTGCGAGGAGATCTCGAACCAGGCCCGCCCCTCCCGGGCGAACCTGGGTGTGCACGGCCCGTCCGGTCCTGCCACCACCGTGCGGGTGTCCTGACGCTCGCTGTCGCCCACGGCCGCGGTCAGGACTCCGGCCATCTCCGCCCCTGTCCCCCCGTACCCGTGCAGCGCGACGATCAGCCGGCGGTGTCTAGGCACTGACCGGCACCTCGCTCCTGGCCGCGGAGTCGTCCAGCCAGTGGAGCCACTCCACGGTGGACAACAGCGCGAACGCCAGGGTGCAGGCCGCCGCGTCACCGGCGGCCAGACGCTCCCGCAACAGCAGCATTCCGGCGGGCCGCACACCCAGCCGCCGCAGCGACTCGGTGGCGTCGGCCAGGGTCCGGTCCACCCGCGGCAGCAGGCCGCCCCGGAGCCACTGGCGAACGGGGGCGCGGAAGGGCTGCTTCGGCTGCACGCGGTAGGACGGCGGGAGCAGGTCGGCGAACGCCTCGCGCAGCGCTGCCTTCGTCTGGCTGCCGCGCACCAGCGAACGTGCCGGGTACCGCCTGGCGAGCTCGGCGACTCCACCGTGCAGGAAGGGCGTTCTGCCTTCGATGCCCTCAGCCATCAACAGGTGGTCGGTGCGGCGCAGCAGCGGTTCGAGGCTGTGCTCGTACTCGTGCTCCCGCACCACGTCGATGACGGTGGGCTCGATGCCGAGGCGTTCGGCGGCGGCCTCCCTCGACCGGCCCACCGCTCTCCTCAGTTCTCCGGTGGCGTCGGCACACGCGTCTCCTCCGAGTAGGGCGGTGACGAGTTCCAGCCGCTCGTACGGGAGGTAGAAGTCGACGGGATCGGTGAACTCACCGGCGTAGAGCGCCCGGTAGCGGTGGTAGCCCGCGAACAGCTCGTCCGCTCCTTCGCCGACCAGCAGCACCGTGATCCCAGCGGCTCCGGCCAGCTTCGCCAGTGCCCGGTACATCGGCAGGCTCGACATGGCCACCGGTTCACCGAGCGACCGGACCGCGGCTGGCAGCCCGGCGAGCAGGTCGGCCGGGCCGAACGAAGTCGAGTGGTGCTGCCAGGTGTCGATGACGGCATCGGAAAGACCCAGGTCGCTGAGGTCGCGGACCCCGTCGCCGGTGTCCTGGGGCAGGACGCTGACCGTGGGCAGATCGCGGATGCCGCGCCGCGCGAGCAGCCGGGCGACCAGGGTGGAATCCAAGCCACCGCTGACGGCGAGGCCCACACGGCGATCGGTCAGGAGCATCCGGTCGACAGCCGTCTCGAGGGCGGCCCGCAGCTCCGCCGCCTCGGGCATGCCGGGGGCACAGGGCGCCGGGCGTGCCGGGACCGACCGGGTGATCCGCCCGTCGCGCAGCGTCAGCCGCTCTCCCGGCCTGACCGCTCTGATCCCCTCGAAGAACGATCCGCCGTCGACGACCCGGCGCCCACTGAGCAGGAACTGCGCGAACGCCGCCGGTCGGACCGGAGCCCGGCCGAAGACATCCACCAGCGGCCCCACCTCGGAAGCGACCGCAACGCCTTCCGGTGCTTCGCGCAGGTAGAGAGGTTTGATGCCCAGCGGGTCGCGCACCGCTCGCAGCGTCCCGTCGGGGTCCCCGCCGACCACCGCGTACATCCCGTCCACCGCCGTGGCCGCGTCCGGCTCACCGGCCCGCCGCGCCTCTTCGAGACCGCCCTCCGGCACCACGCCGTCGGCACGGTAGACCTCCCCGTTGAACGCGAAGACGGCACCTGATCCGGCGAAGGGCACGGAATCCAGCGGTCTGCTCCGTACCCGGAGCCGGGCCATCCCCAGGGCCGCGGTCCCGTGGTCGACGAGGCCGAGGCCGTCCGGTCCGCGGTGCCGTAGCTGTTCGAGGACCCCGGCGGCGACTTCGCTCGCCGACCGCTTCCCCGCGTGCGGTCTCAGCGAGACACCCACCACGCCGCACACGGTCAGGCCCGGCTTTCGAAGACCGGCGGATCGAGCAGACTGCTGTTGTAGTCACCGGCCAGCACATGGTTGAGGTAGGTGCCGGAACCGGCGACCACCTGGTAGCTGTGCCGCACCCCCGCGGGGATGAACACCGAGGCCGGACTGAGCACCCGAAACGTCTCCTCACCCAGGTGTACGTCCACTTCGAGCCCCTGGTAGTTCTCCTGGGTGCCGAGGAAGACGAACAGGCTGTCGCAGTGGTGCACATGGCCGTCGACGTGCCCGGTGCCGTAGCTGGCGAGTTCGGGGATGCGGCGGGCGATGCAGTACTGGCCTGCGCCTGCGACGAACCTGTCGTCCACCAGGACGAACCGGTCGCCGGGCCCTGCGCGGTGGTGACGCAGTTCCGTCGCGGACACGACCGGCGGCTTGACGATCCACTCGGCCGGAGTCCTCGGCGGCCCCTCACCGCCGATGACCCGTTCGGCCCCGAAGAGTTCAGGGGCGATCCACTCGTAGGAGGCGGGATCGCGGTCCACCGCCATGAGGTGGAGCCTGGACACGTGGCGGAAGACGTTCTTGCCCACGACGGGCCGCCGGTCGTCCGGCGCCGACCGGGAGTAGGCGCCGACGCGGCGGCTGAGGTCGCGCAGCCGCCGGCCGTCCGCACACGTGCGGGTGCCCCGGTGGTCCAGGTTGGCGAGCAGCGCGCCCAGATCGACGATTCCGGCCCGCTCTCCGAGCCCGTTGACCGAGGTGGAAACCCAGGTGGCCCCGGCGTCGATGGCTGCGAGTGCGTTGGCCAGGGCGAGACCTCGGTCGTCGTGCAGGTGCACCTCGATATCGGCGTCGAGGCCGCTCGACACCAGCCTCCGCACGAGCTCGCCCGTCTTCCCCGGTTCCAGCACCCCCACGGTGTCGGCGATGCCGATCCGGCCGGCGCCCGCTCTGATCGCTCTGGTGTACGTCTCCACCAGGAGGTCGATGTCGGTACGGCTGCTGTCCTCGACGGTGAAGCGCACTTGCAGGCCCAATTGACGTGCGTATCCGACGGACTCGTCGATCTTGCGGTGCACGTCGTCTCTGCTGCAGCCGGGGAGCCTGCTGTTGAGCGAGATCTCGTTGACCCCGAGGAAGATGCCCACCCAGTCGGCGCCGGTCTTGGCCACCGCGTCGACATCGTTGTTGTTGGCCCTGGCGTGTGCGAGAACAGGCACCGCGCCACAGGCTTCCACTACCGCTGCCACCCGAAGCTGCTCATGGTGGCCGATCGCGGGGTGCCCGCATTCCACCGTGTCGACGCCGCACGCTATGAGACAGCGCGCCACTTCCACGCTCTGTTCCGTGGTGAAGGCGCCGTTGGCAGCCTGCATTCCTTCGCGCAGCGTGGCGTCGATGATGCGCACCGGCCGGTCATTCATGGTCGCCCCTCTCCGTTGCCCAAGTCGGACCAGCACCCGTCGCGCACACCCCGCCCCGGTACGCGCCGCCCTCCGTACTGCCGTACATGTCGGCGTATTCGGGCGGCAGGGCAGGACTGCCTGCGAAAGAGAGCCACAACCGCAGAAGCAACCTGCCTCCGTCAGGACCGGCGGCGTCACGGAACGCGCTCCTGGAGTGCAGGATGTGGAAATTGTTGATCCATTGGATGTCGCCCGGCTGCAGTTCCATCTGCAGCGCCACTCCGTGCCGGTGGAGCAGCTCGTCCATGAAATCCATGGCGGCGACCTGCTCGGCGGTCAGCCGCGGTGCCCGCGCATGACGCTGGGAACCCTCGACGAAGCGCCGTACGTAGCGGGCCGCGAAATCCCCCGCGAACCGGCTGAACACCGGGAGTTCACACCAGCCGGGACGGCCGGGAGGGGCCTCGCCCCGCTGGTCGTGCGGAAACGGCTCGTACAACACCGCGAGGAGATCGGGACGTTCGCGCAGTGCGAGGTTGTGGAGGGCCTTGCTCGACACCAGTTGGCTGTGTCCGCCCTCGGCCGCGGCACGGATGCACAGCAGTCCGATGACGTCCGTACGGTCGGCGTGAAAGGCGAGGGCGCTGGAACTGTGGTGGCCGCGCTGGGTGGGAACCGCGATCTTCGCCCCCTGATCCTCGACCCGGGCGATGAGGTTTCCCGCGCGTGTCTGGGAAACGGGCGGGCCGATCAACCTGCCGAACAGCGAGTACGCCGCTTCCACCAGTTCGAAGTCGGCATTCACCGGGAAACCGGTGAGCTGGACGAAGCCGGGGAAACCGGCGAGACGCCGGTGTACCTGTCCGGCCAGGGCACGCGTCGCGGGCCCGGCCCCGGGAAGCGGTGCGTCGGGGAACTTCTCCGCCGCCTTGTCGAGGGAATCACGGGCCAGCACGAGCAGTTCGTCTGCGACCTGCCGCGGAACGGGGAGGCGCCACTGTTCGGGGTCGGCGGACAGGTCCGCTCCGAGCCAGTCTCCCGCTACCGCTGTCGGTGCGGTGCGTATCCCGGTCATACGCCACTTCCCGCACGGCAATCAGTCGTGACGTCCGGATGCCGCCGGCCGGACCGGCACTGTCCAGCCGGATCACCGCGCTGGACGGACGCGGCGACGGACAGGTGGTCGCTGTAGCGCTCATGGGTGTAGTCGGCGTACTCGCCCGCGGTCAGTGCGTCTCTTATCTCTCTGATGCCGTCGACGACCCTCAGGTCCGCGTGAAACCCGATGCGCTTCTCCATTCGGTCGAAGCTGACCCGGTAATCACGTACGTCGGTGACGGCGTCCAGCGTGACGAGTTCGGAACCCGGCACTTCCGCCGCGATCTGCCGTCCTATGTCACCGAGCTGATAGCAGTCCGCGTTGGAACCGCAGTTGTACACCTGCGGTACGGGAGGTGTGGCACCTGCTTCCACCGCCAGTTGCAGTGCTTTCGCCGCGTCGTTGACGTGGAGGAACGGCCGCCATTGCTTTCCGCCGTGGACTTCGATCTTGCCGTTGCGGACCGCGTTCGCCGTCATCACGTTCACAGCGAGGTCGAATCTCATACGAGGCGCCAACCCGTACAGCGTGGCGAGCCGCACAATGACGGGCGTGAATCCGACATCCTGGCTCACCAGGAGATGGTGTTCGGCGCGGACCTTGGATTGCGCGTAATCCGAGTGCGGTTGCAGAGGCGAGTCCACGTCCGCCACATCGTCGACGACGCCGTAGTTGCTGCACGTCGAGGAGAAGACGAAGCGGGCCACCCCGGCCTTGCGGCACTCCGTGACCAGCCGCACGGTGGCCAGGTAGTTGACCTCCCAGGTCAACTGGGTATCGATGCTGCTGGCCGGATCGCCCACGACTGCTGCCAGATGGACCACAGAGTCCACGTTCTTCAGCAGCGCCGACCAATCGGCGGTGTCACGCACATCGCCTTCGACGTAGTCGACGGGGCCTCCCTCCATGCGCCGGCCCGGAACCAGTCCGTTGTCGAGAACGGTGACGTGATATCCCCCGTCTCGAACCAGCCTTTGCACCAGGGCGGATCCGACGTACCCGCAGCCTCCGGTAATCAGAACCCTTCGTCTCACGCGCCCTCCTTGGATTCTCCGGCTCCCTCGCCGTCCGGCTCGATGACAAGCACGTCAGGAACAATGGAACCCGCGTACCAGGGCTGCGCTCGGCGCAACTGTGCCCGCAGTTCCTTCTCGTCCGGCACACCGCGCGTCGTCAGCCGCGCGTGCAGCTCGATCGAGCCGTCTTCCATGTGCCGGGGAGTCAGTTCGCAACTCGTGACGCCGGGTGCGGAAAGCACCAGCCGCCTGACCATTTCCGGATCGATGGCGACCCCGCTCCGGTGCCCGTACAGCAGCGAGCCCCGCGCGCCGAGTTCCGGAATCCCCAACTCTGAGATGGGCAGGTCGGGATGTTCGGCCAGCGCGTCGAGGAACGTGAGTCCGTGGTCGAGGAGTTTCCGCGCATCCCGCTCCGCACACAGCGGGCCGCGCACGGTGAGCAGGAGGAGCGGCTCCGGCAAGTGGCGAATGGTGAGGGCCAGATCCGGCTTGCCCGCGGCCGGGTCGTATCGCATCGTCACGTTCCGCAGCTGCTCCGGAGCGGGGCCGTAGAGAAACGACGCGTGTGCGCGACGGATCGTCGGTACGTAGTTCACTTCGAAGGCGGGCTGGAACACCGAGCCGCTGGAGCGCTCCTCGGAATTGAGCCAGTCAAGGAGTGCGTTCGCGTCGTACATGGTCTTTCCGGCGGCTGCGTCGAGCACCTCGCCCGACTTCTCCACTCTCCTGCGGAGAGTGTCCTCGCGGTCCCCGTCCACGACGCAGAAGAAGGGCTGGGCGATCTGCGCGACCGCCCGGAAGTCCGCCGGCAGCGCACGATTGCCGTGGGTGGTCTTGAACGTGTGGCGATGCTGGCCCGACAACAGGCTGACCACCGTGCTGAGCGCGGCCACCCACGCGGTCTGCGGAGACACGCGCAACCTGCGGAAGGTCGCCACCAGGCGGTCCGAGGTGTCCCGGCCCAACGGCACCTGACTCACCTGAGCCTGCTCGGTCTCCGGCCGCTCCCCCGCGCCGTACGTGCACGACCGCGGGGCGTTCGCGAGCACCGATTTCCAGTACGCGGTGCTCTCCTGGACGTCCGGGTGCTCGTTGCCCTTCGCATAGGTGCTCGCCTGCGGTGTGATGCCGGGCGCGGCGCTGCCGCTCCTCCGCAGCAGCTCGGCCAGGTGCGCGGTCACCGCCTGCTTGCCGAGCGAATCGACGAAGACATGCGAAAGGCTCAGTTTGATCGCCGCTACGCGGTCCCGCTCGAGGTAGAACACCGCTTTGACGGACGACTCCCGTGGCTGGACCGGAACCGTGCCCCAGAGGTTCTCGCCGGGCTCGTAGGGCCGCGTCTCGATGCTGTCGTGGATGTCGGCGAGTGCCTCATCCGCTGACACCACCCGCTGCCGCGGGATTCCGTGGTCGTCGTGGCACAGGCGGCTGCGGAGTCCCTCGTGCGCGCTGATCAGTTCGCTCAGTGCCTGTGTCGCGGCGTCCAGGGAGATGTCCTCGACCGGCGAGAGGACGAGCGTCTGGACTCTTTCCGGCAGCTCGGCGTCAGTCCAATTGCGGTGGTTCCGCAGCTGGGATGGATTGAGTTCCAGCAGGTTGTCGTCTTCCTTCATGTCTCATCCAACTTTCCTGCAGTACGGCGGCCACTCGGCGAAACGGCGGTTACGCAGAGAACTCGATCAGGACTGCGGTCGCATCGTCCGAGGCCTTCCTGCGGGGAAATCTGGTAGCTGACTCATCGGCCAGCTCCAATGCCCTGGTCTTGTCGATGGCCTCCTGGCAACCGGTCGTTCTGAGCGATCGGTAGATTGCGTGGCGGTCGCAGTGGCCGAATATGTCGGTAAGTTGTGTCACGCCGTCAGTCAGCAGCGCCGCACCGGCGACCTCGGTCATCGCAAAGCGTCCGCTCACTGCCTCCGCGGCCACATCAGGGTCGGCGGCCACCGTAAAGAAGCCCTCCTTGGAATTCCGGAAGGCGTCACCGAATTCCTGATACTCCTTGGTGGTGCGCTCCCACTCCTCGGACCCGATGGGAAGGGCATCGAGCCGGGCCCGCCAGGCCCGCATGTCCGGCCGTTCCCTGACGTCCTCCACGCGAGTGTCGCGGAGGAAGTGCACCTCCGCCGTGGCCGCCACCGCGGTCTCCAGCATCGCCTCGCTGTCGCCGAGAACCAGGTACTCGAGGTGGTCCACGTCCCAGCGGACCGCCGCCAGCGTCGCCTGCGGGGTGCGCGGATGCCCCAGATCGCATACTCCGGAGTGCTGCTCGGTCGTCCTGGAGATCGCGTCGGCCAGACACTGGGCGAAGGGCCGGTCCATCCTGGCGGCGAGCTCCAGCAGGCTTCCGCCGACCGCGGTGGTGAACCATGGCGTGCCGTGTGAACACCCCGTTCCAGGGGCGACGGGCGCGCTGACGCCATCGAGTACGACGGCTACGCCACCGCGTCCCATGGCCGGCAGCGCGGCAGCGGCGAAATCCTCGTTCTGCACGGCTCCGAGGGAAGCCCTGCTGGCGATGTCAATGCGCATGTTTATCCCACACACTCGTTCCGGGAGAGATTACGGACCGCGGGCAGCGACAGCAGAATGAGACAGACCACGATGCCGATTCCGGTCGCGAAATGGAGTAGCTGAACAGCGCCTATGACTCCGGCCATGGGCCCGGCGAGCGCCTGCCCCACCGGCTTCATCATCAGCGAGCCTGCCGCGTCATACGCGTGCACTCGACCAAGGAACTGGACCGGTACATGCGTCTGCACGCTGGTGTGGAACATGACGCCCCAGAACGCCATGCTCGCCCCGCCGACGCAATAGCAGGCGCCGAGCATCGGAGCCGACAGGTGGTCGAATGACGAACTCAGTGGAATCAGCACGTAGAAGAACATCGCGACGGTGGCCGCACGAAGCGGTCGCATCGGACGCAGTTTGATCGCGAGCACCCCACCCAGGACGCTGCCGAGGCCCATGGCGGACATGACCAGGCCGAAGGTCGAAGCGCCGAGCCGGTCGACCAGGAGGCCGTTGGTGAGGGTCAGGGTCGGCCCCCAGGAGCCCAGCTGGAACAGCATCCAGACCGCTACGACCTGCCACAGCCACCGCCGCGCCACGAACTCGCGCCAGCCCACGAAGAGATCGCCGCGCAGCGAGGTCTTCGGTCCATCACGCGCGGGCAGGGGCGCCAAGCGCAGCAGCAGCAGGCAGCAGCCGCTGGCCCCGAACGTCAGGGCATCGAAGGCGATCACGGCGGCGGGTTCCATCAGCGCCAGCAGCCCACCGGCGACCGCCGGACCGAAGACGACGGTGGACGACTCCGCGATGCGCAGGACCGCGTTGGCTCGCTGCACGTCGGACGCGAGCCTGGGGGTCACGCTGGCCACGCCCGGCTGGAACAGCGCACCGCCGGTGCCGAGCATGGCCAGCAGGGCGAGGATCACCCAGAGCGGCGGGGGCCCGGCCAGCAGCAGGCCTGCCAGGACGAGTTGGACGGCCAGGCGCACGAAGTCCGCGAAGATCATCAGTCGCCGCGCGCCGAGCCGGTCCGACAGCACCCCGCCGAAGACCATGAATCCCGCGAACGGCGCCAGATGCGCCGCCAGCCCGTATCCCACGCCCGAGATGCCGTAGCCCGCCTCCAGCATGGCGGCGGTGATCGCGACCGGGAGTGCCGCGTCTCCCAGCAGCGACGTGGTCCTGGCCGTGAAGAAGAGCCGGAAGTCCCGAACCCAGAGCGTGGGATCGGCGTTCCGCTCCGCGACCTGGACCCCGTCGTCGGTCACCTGGACTCCGTCGTGGCTCCAGCTGCGGCGAGGGAACGTACCTGGTCGAGCGTCATGACGTCACGCTCACGGAAATTCGCCGCGGCGCTGTCCGCGAAGACGACGACCATGCCCCTGCGGTCCTCGTCGGACGTGTTCGGTTCACTTCCGTGCACGAAGGTGGATTCCCACATCGCGGCATCGCCGGGCTTGAGCAGGAAGTCGTGCCGCTCGGCGAGTTCGGGCACCTTGTAACTCAGGGTCTCGTGCCACGGGTGATCGGGGTCGTCGCGGTGTTCGATCACGCCGTGGACATGCGAGCCCGGATAGCCGTGCAGGCCGCCGTTGGCAGGCGACACGTCGGTCAGGGCGCACCACATGTTGAACGAGCCGGGGAGGTGGCGGTCCCACAGGGCTTGATCCTGATGAGGCGCGACGTGGGTGCCGATGCGGGCCGGCTTGAGGAAGGCCGCGTGGAGGATCACCACGGCACTCGGACCTATGAGCGTTTCCGCCAGGTCGAGCGCCCCCATCCGGTGGAGGATCGGCGCGAAGAGCTTCTTGTCGTTCCACAGGAGCCGACGCAGTTTGCGCAACCTGCGTGTTTCGCCCTGCTCGTCGTACTGCGCCTGGTAGCCCGGCGGAATCCGGTCCGACGCGTCCAGTTTGTCGAAGTGCTCGAGTACGGCCAGCCGGTCACTGTCACTCAGGCGGGGTCCGAGTTCGAGGAAGCCGTTCCGTCGGAACTTGGCCCAGTCCAGGTCGAAGCTTGTTGCGGTCATGTTCACTCCTTGGCGTCAGGCGTGTTCAGCGCATGCCATCGCGCGTGGGCGGCGCGACGGTCGATCTTGTGCTGTGCCAGTCGGGGAAGTGGTTCCGTCGTTTTGACGATGCGGCGCGGTGTCCGCTGGTGCCCCAACTCCAGAGAGAGGTGTTTACGTAGGTCTGCGGTCGTGGTTTCCGCATCCGGTCCTGGTGCCATTCGCACGAGCAGCCCCACATCCTCACCGGCGGGCAGCTGAAGTCGGACGGCCGCCGCCTCCAGTACCCCGGGATGCCCGTTGGCCGCCTCTTCGATCTCGTGCAGGTAGACGGTGAATGCCCCTCTGAGCACCACGTCCTTGTGCCGACCGGTGATCCGGTAGCGGCCGCTCGCGTCCCTGCTGGCAAGGTCGCCGGTTCTGACCCAGCCCTCCCGGAACAGTTCCTTGTTCGCGGCGTCGTTCGCGTAATAGCCGTGGCTCACCGCAGGCCCGTGCAGTTCGAGTTCGCCTTCGCCCGGGCCGACGACGATGCTGCCGTCCGCCGACCGCAGTCTCGCTTCCACGGTCGCGGGCCGGCCTATGGAATGGGTCGCAAGACCGTCAGGTCCGATGTCGCCGAAGAAGGCGGCGAAGGAGACTTCGGTGAGGCCGTAGACATTCAGGAGTACGGCCCGGCAGTTCTGCTGGACGGCCCGCTGCGACTGCTCGAAGAGGGGTGCGCCGCCCGACAGACAGGCGATGGTGTCCCCCTGTCCGGCTCCGGGATCCACCGACATCTTGGTGAGGAGATCGACGAGCGGCGGGACCAGGTAGGTGACGTCGACGTCATGTTCTCTGAGCCTCGCCCAATAGCCTTTCGCCGAGGCGAGGGAGAGCTCGGGAAGGACCGTGACCGGTATTCCCATGACGGCGGGCCACAGGTAGTTCATACCGAGGATGCCAAGACCTGACAGACGCATGGTGACGCCGAAGCGGCGGCGTTCCTGCCCCAGGAGCGCGGTCAGCGCGGCACCGCCGGACCGATAGGCATGGAGCAGCTGACCGTGCGACAGCACCACTCCCCTCGGGTCACTGGTGGAGCCCGAGGTGTAGCTGAGCAGCGCGGTGTCCCCCGGTAACGGTGGCGGATCCGCACCGACGGCCGGAGCTCTCTCGCAGGTACCACGGGCCGCGTCGAAGATCGTCTCCACGGCACTCAGTCGCAGCACCGAGCGTGTGGTGGCGCGCCCCCATTGGCTGTCCAGGAGGACCGGCACGCCGCCCACCTGCCAGACGGCGAGCACACCGGGAAGAACGTCCGGGTGGTCGATCATGACCACGGCGCAGCGGCCGCCCGGCCCGAGTCCGGCCGCCCGCAGCTTCGATGCGAGCTCCCGGCCGCGCTCCAGCAGCTCACGCCAGGTCAGCGTGGTCCCTTCGTAGGGAGCGCGGGCGTAGACGAGCGCCTCGCCGTCCGGCGTACTCGCCGCCTGACGTTCGTAGACCCCCAGCAGGGTGTCCGCACTCATGCCGGGAGCTCCGCCGGGGCCCACCGCACCTTGCCGCCGTGCGGTGTGCACCGGGCGAGCAGGAGGCGCCGCCCGTCGGGCCACAGCTCGCAGCTCACCTCGACCACGGCCGAGTCGTCCTCGCTCGGCTCCATGGAGATCCAGGCCAGCGGCCGGTCGGCGGGGGTACCGGCGCCGTGGGCGCGGACGACGTCCGCGAACTTGGCGCGTTCGGCGTCGTCGAAGTACGTGAGGACCATGGAGTGGTAGAGCACGGTGGCCTGGCCCGCCGGTCGGGTGGCGAGCTGCCGAGAGGCCCACGAGCAGGCCTCGTCCGCATCGATCGGGACGGCGGGGGCGGATCGTGCGATGTCGAGCGCCGCGTTGAGCCGGGTCATGCGCTCGACGTGCTCCGGCCACACGAACGACCTCAGGAGGTTCATGCACCTCGGGTCCCGCGCGTCGATCGGGTTGAGGTCGCAGCCTCGGCGTTCGACGACCTCCGGGGCTCCGGCCGGCGGATCGCCCTCCTTGAACTGCCCGGTCAGCCGCAAGGCCGAGCGCGGGGGCCCCCAGCTCCGGTCGCCCGCGGCGACGAAGTACCGGTCGATGAGGAGGTTGAGCCCGGCGCTGGCACCGACCTCGAGCAGCCGGACCGGCATTCCTGTCGCCTCGGCCACGTAGTTGATCGCGGCGGACAGCGGAGCCGCCCGCCCCACCTCATTGGTCTGCACACTGGCGGACATCTCCCGCCGCACCGCCGGCAACCGGTCCTGGAGGAAGGCCAGGAACGCCGGAACGAGCCGATCGACATCGCACTGCCCGCCGTAGACCGGGTAGTAGTCCGTGATCCAGGAGGCGTTCTCCGCCAGGGCCACCCGGTTGACCGCGCCCAGCAGCCTGAGGCATTGGGCGGACTGGACGGGGTCGTGCGTGTCCGAGGTGAGCAGCTCGGTGAGCCGAGGGTCGCGACCGAGCTGGTCCATCACCGCGGTGATCATTCCGACGTAGCCGACCGACCCGGCCTGCCTGCAGATCTCCCGCTGCCAGGCCCAGCCCGCGTGCACCTGCTCCACGGTGAGTGTCATGCCGACTGCACCAGCTTGTACGCGTTGCGCAGCGTGGAGATCGACTCCGGACTGGCCTCCTCCGGATCAATCGGCGCGCCTCTGACTTCCTCTATGAAGAAGAAGAACTCCAGTGTCGACAGTGAGTCGAGCAGGCCGGAGTCCAGAAGTTCGGTGTCCGAGGCGAGCTCCAGGTCGGCCTCGCCCAGAATCTCGCGTAGATACTTCTTGCTCTCCTCGTAGAACGTCTCTTCATCCATCGTCGTTCTCCTCCCCGCGTCAGCTGCCTACCGGCCTCAGGGACGGTACGGAGTACTCACCGGCTGCTGCACGGTACCGACGGCGCGCATGACCGTTGAATGATCGTTAGCACGCGGTTCGGGGAGGGTGGCGGACCTGGCGCGCGGCCGGGGTGGAGCGCGCAACGAAAAAGTCCCGGACGGCATGCCGTCCGGGACTTTCCTACTCTGGTGGCTGGGGCCGGGATCGAACCGGCGACCTATCGCTTTTCAGGCGATCGCTCGTACCAACTGAGCTACCCAGCCACGCAGCTCACCGAAGTGATCTGCAAGCGGTCCTGACGGGATTTGAACCCGCGGCCTCCACCTTGACAGGGTGGCGAGCACTCCAAACTGCTCCACAGGACCATGATGTGCAGAAACGCGCACTGCACATGGTGTTGCGTGCCCCCAACGGGATTCGAACCCGTGCTACCGCCTTGAAAGGGCGGCGTCCTGGGCCACTAGACGATGAGGGCTAAGAGGCCCGCCTGGGCGCTTTGCAGCGCGTCGGGGACGTGAGAAGCATATGGGATGCGGGGAGGTAACGCCAAAACGCTTATCCGGGCCCCGGGGACGGGCCCTGCGCGGACCGGTCGGATGAGGGGGTGGGGGAGGTCGGGGCGAGGGGTGCGCCGGGGCGGTTCTCCTTGGGGAGATGGCGGCTGACCTCCGCCTTCGTCAGGCCGAGGCCGCCCAGCCTGATCTCGTCCCAGGCCTGCAGCCGTTTGGTCGTACGGTCCAGGTAGAGGACCGACGCCTCGACCGGGTCGGGGTGCTCGTCGTCGACCGCGCGCAGCCCGCTGCCGCCCGTCGACCCCTCGACACGCAGCCGGGTGCCCTTCTCCATGACCTCCATCTCCTGGCGGTGGATGTGCCCCGCGAGGACGAGCGGCACCTCGCCGTCCGTCTCGCGCGCCGCCGTCGGGTTGTGGGCGACGGCCACGTCGACCGGGGTGCCCGCCGCCCGCTCGGCGCGCAGGGCGGACGCGAGCCGTATGCCCGCGAGGTGCTCGACCGCGTCGCCGCCCGCCTTCTCCGAGCGGTCCGGCGTGTACTGCGGGTCGCCGACGCCGGCGAAGCGCAGGCCCGCGACGGTCTCGGCCCTGCCGTCGTCGAGGACGTGGACGTTCTTGAAGCGCTCCAGGTAGCGCTGGGTGGTGTGCGAGTCGTGGTTGCCGCGCACCCACACGTAGGGCGCGCCGAGGTCCGCGATCGGATCCAGGAAGCCGTTCTCGGTGGCCGAGCCGTGGTCCATGGTGTCGCCCGAGTCGACGATGACGTCGATGCCGTACTGGGTGACCAGGGAAGAAATGATCTTCCAGCTCGCCGGGTTCAGATGGATGTCCGAGACGTGCAGGACGCGCATCGTGGTGGGGTCGGGCCGGTACGCGGGGAGGGTGGACGTCACGTCGTAGAGCTTGGTGACGTTGGTGACCAGACGCGCCAACTCCTGCTGGTAGACGTCGAATTCGCTGACGATGCTGCGGGCGTCACCGACGACGGAGGGGGCGCTGCTGAGCAGTCCCGAGAACTTCGGCTCCAGGACGGACTTCGGGTTCCAGGTGGCGTACGCGGCCGTGCCGGACGCCCCGAGGAGGGCGAGTGCGAGGCCGCCGGCGGCCAGGGCGCGGCGCGGGCGGCGGTAGACGGCGAGGCCCAGCGCGGTCGCGCCGGAGACGACGGCGACGCAGGAGCGCACGGCGAGGTCGAGCGTGCCGTGGCCGACGTCGCGCGCCACCTCGTCCTGGAGGCCGGAGAGCCGCTCGGGGTGGTCGACCAGGGCCTGGGAGCGCACCGGGTCCAGGCGGTCCACGTCGACGTCCAGGCGGATGGGGGCCGTGTGGGAGCGGAGTTCCAGGGCGCCGAGCGGCGAGACGTTGATCTTCGTGCCGCCGGAGACGGAGGGGCGCAGGGTCATGCGGGTGTCCATCGGGCCGACGGGCGCGCGCACGCTGCCGACGATGAGGAGCCCGAGCCAGGCGCCGAGCAGGACGACCGTGATCAGGCCGAGGGCGCGTGCGTACGGGTGGGGCGGGCTGACCAGCTCGTTGACGGGGTGGGTGCGGCGAGCGCGGTAGTGGCCTACGAGGGCGCGGCCCGCCCTGCGTACGCCCTGGGGTACGACGGTGAAGTCGCGGGCCATTGGTCCCGTATGCCCAATTGGAGCGGTCGGTATGCCGGGACGGGACGAGGGGCGTGGCCGACAATGGGGGTGTGCTGGAGATGACGCGCGAGGAGTTCGAGGAACTGGTCGGCGAGGCGCTCGACCGGATTCCGCCGGAGTTGACCCGGCTGATGGACAACGTGGCGGTGTTCGTCGAGGACGAGCCGCCGGCCGAGGATCCCGAGTTGCTCGGGCTGTACGAGGGGACGCCGCTGACCGACCGGGGCGAGTGGTACGCCGGGGTGCTGCCGGACCGCATCACCATCTACCGGGGGCCGACGCTGCGCATGTGCGAGTCGCGCGAGGACGTCGTCGCCGAGACGGAGATCACGGTGGTGCACGAGGTCGCCCACCATTTCGGGATCGACGACGAGCGGCTGCACGCGCTGGGGTACGGGTGAGCGCAGGCGTACGACCGGGGGCGCGGGGCGCGGTGCGGGGCGGGGCTCCGGCGCGCGCCGTCCGTGTCCTCTTGCGGGCCGGGGGAGTTGGGCAGGGCGTCTCGACACTCAGCGCCTCAGGAGGTGCTCGGCCGTGCGCCAGTTGTACGTTCCCGTCCGTTGGGCCGCGGTCGCGGTGGCCGTAGCGGCGACCGCGGGCTGCATGAGCATCGGTGACGACGGGAACGGCCCGGCGCCGGACCGTTCCGCGGGCCGGCACGGCGGTGCGGCCGCACCCGACGGCGGTCCCGTGACGCAAGGCGGTGACGTCGACGAGGAGGACGGGCGCGGGCGGGGCGGCGGCAGCGGCAAGGGCAAGAAGCAGGGCAAGGGCCGGTCGGCCCACGGGGGCGGCGCCGAGCGGGGTGCCGCAGAGCCCTCGGAGTCCTCGGCGGCGACGGAGCCCGGGAAGCCCGCGAAGCCCGGCGGTCCCGGCAGGCCGACCCCGACGCGGCCGAAGCCCACGCCGACGCGGACGACCGCGCCGCCGGACCCGCCGAAGCCCACACCGACCCCGACGCCGGATCCGACGACTCCCGAGCCGTCGTCGTCGGAGGGGTCGGGGCAGGACCCGCAGCTGCAGCGGCGCAACGCGGAGATCGTGGGGCGCGAGCCGTCGCCCCAGGTGGGCCCTTATTAGCTGGTGGAGACCCCTCCGCACCCCCTCGGCACCCGCCCCCGGACACCCCTCCCGGGTACCCCTGAGAGGGGGCGGTTTGCCATCAGGGGTGGGGGGTGCGTATGGTGGTAGATCGTTTGATCCCATTTGCCCGGCGCCGACACAGAAGAGCGCCGCGTGGCGCGTACTCTCCCTTGCCGTGGCTGACCGCATAGAGGCGGTCCATTGCGAAATCACGGAGTTGACGGGCGCGTGCCGAGACTCCGGAAGGTTTCGCATTTCGCATGTCCATTTCCAGTTCTGACCACGCCGTCCTGCCCGAGAACGAGATCGTCGAGTCCGTCGAGAACGTCGCCGTAGAGGCCGTCGCCGACATCGTCGAGCCCGTCCAGGTCCAGGACGTCACCGAGGCCGAAGCCCCCCAGGCCGACGCCTCCCAGGCCGACGCCCCCCAGGCCGAAGCCGACGCCGACGCCGACGCCGAGCCCGAGCTCACCTTCGCGGACCTCGGTCTGCCCGAGGGTGTCGTCCGCAAGCTCGCGCAGAACGGTGTGACCACCCCCTTCCCGATCCAGGCCGCGACCATCCCGGACGCCCTGGCCGGCAAGGACATCCTCGGCCGCGGCCGTACCGGCTCCGGCAAGACCCTCTCGTTCGGTCTGCCGATGCTGGCGACGCTGGCCGCCGAGGGCCGCACCGAGAAGAAGAAGCCCCGCGGCGTCATCCTCACGCCGACCCGTGAGCTCGCGATGCAGGTCGCGGACGCCCTCCAGCCCTACGGCGATGTGCTCGGCCTGAAGATGAAGGTCGTCTGCGGCGGTACGTCGATGGGCAACCAGATCTACGCCCTGGAGCGCGGCGTCGACATCCTCGTCGCCACCCCGGGCCGCCTGCGCGACATCATCAACCGCGGCGCCTGCTCGCTGGAGAACACCCAGATCGCCGTCCTCGACGAGGCCGACCAGATGTCGGACCTGGGCTTCCTGCCCGAGGTCACCGAGCTGCTCGACCAGGTCCCGTCCGGCGGCCAGCGCATGCTGTTCTCGGCCACGATGGAGAACGAGATCTCCACGCTGGTCAAGCGCTACCTGACCGACCCGGTGACGCACGAGGTCGACAGCGCCCAGGGCAACGTCACGACCATGACGCACCACATCCTGATCGTGAAGCCGCGCGACAAGGCGCCGGTCACCGCCGCCATCGCCGCGCGCAAGGGCCGCACGATCATCTTCGTCCGCACCCAGCTGGGCGCCGACCGCATCGCCGAGCAGCTCTGCGACTCCGGTGTGAAGGCCGACGCGCTGCACGGCGGCATGACGCAGGGTGCCCGCACCCGCGTCCTCGAGGACTTCAAGAAGGGCTACGTCAACGCCCTCGTCGCCACCGACGTCGCCGCCCGCGGCATCCACGTCGACGGCATCGACCTGGTCCTGAACGTGGACCCGGCCGGCGACCACAAGGACTACCTGCACCGCTCCGGCCGTACGGCCCGCGCGGGCCGCAGCGGCACGGTCGTATCGCTCTCGCTCCCGCACCAGCGCCGCCAGATCTTCCGCCTCATGGAGGACGCCGGCGTCGACGCCACCCGCCACATCATCAACGGCGGCGGCACCTTCGACCCGGAGGTCGCCGAGATCACCGGCGCCCGCTCCATGACCGAGGTGCAGGCCGACTCCGCGGGCAACGCCGCGACCCAGGCCGAGCGCGAGGTCAAGGACCTCACCAAGGACCTGGAGCGCGCCACGCGCCGCGCCGCCGAGCTGCGCGAGGAGGCCGACCGCCTCACCGCGCGTGCCGCCCGCGAGCGCGGTGACGACCCGGAGGTGGCGGTCGCCGAGGCAGCCGCCGCCGCGGAAGCGGTCGTCGAGGCCGCCGTGTCGGTGCCGGAGCAGCCGGCCCCCGCCGCCGAGCGTTCCTCCTCGTACGACAACCGTCGCCCGCAGCGCGACGAGCGCGGCAACTACGAGCGTGACCGCCGCAACGACCGCGGTGGCGACCGTGGCGGCTTCCGCCGCGACGACAACCGTGGTGGCGGCTTCAACCGTGACCGTCGTGACGACAACCGCGGTGGCGGCTTCAACCGTGACCGCCGTGACGACAACCGTGGCGGTGGCTTCAACCGCGACCGTCGCGAGGACAGCCGTGGTGGTGACCGTGGCGGCTTCCGCCGCGACGACAACCGCGGTGGCGGCTTCAACCGTGACCGTCGTGACGACAACCGTGGCGGTGGCTTCAACCGCGACCGTCGCGAGGACAGCCGTGGTGGCGACCGTGGCGGCTTCCGCCGCGACGACCGCCGTGACGACAACCGTGGTGGCGGCTTCCGCCGCGACGACCGTCCCTCGACCGGCTTCCGCCGTGACGACCGCCCGTCCGGCGGCCACCGCGGCAGCGACCGTCCGTTCAACCGCGACCGCCGCGACGACCGTCCGGCCGGTGGCGCCCACCGTCCCGGCGGCCACGACCGTCCGTCGTACAACCGCCGCGACGACCGCTCCGGCTCCGGCACGGGCTCGTTCGGCCGCCGTGACGACAAGCCGCGCTGGAAGCGCAACGGCTGACCGGTAGCCGTTCCGGCAGCACGATCCGCGTGACCGAAGGGCCCGCCCGACACACCAGTCGGGCGGGCCCTTCGGCGTAAACAGCGATACCCGATCGGATGTCGAGGCCCGTCCCGCTATGCTCGGGGGTGCACCGACGCGGACCGTTAGCTCAATTGGCAGAGCAGTGGACTTTTAATCCATTGGTTGTGGGTTCGAGTCCCACACGGTCTACAGCGAAAGCCCCCGGTCAGCCACAGGCTGGCCGGGGGCTTCGTGCTGGGCGTGGCGGGTCGGCGACTGCCGGAGCTGTGCGGCGTGCCGGTGCAGGTGTGCGTTCTCACGGCGGAGCGCCTCGGTCTACCGCCATGGAGGGAAGCTGCCCACACCTCGCGCGTTCAAGGCAGGTCGTCGTGGGCGGGTCCGGCGGGGGCGGGTCGGTCTTCGCCGCAGCACGGGCCGCACTCCAGGCGTGGCCGGCCGGGTTCGCCGCCGATGTTGTACGCCAAGCGCTGCTCGACGCCGCAGGTGCGCAGGTCGAATCCGCACCGGGCGCACAGGAGCCCCATCGCCGCGGCCTGTTCGGCCGTCCAGGTGGGCCACTCCGCGGCGAGGGACGGCAGGAGCTTCATCACCATGCCGGTGGGGCGCGCCTCGCAGTACGGGAAGGGGAAGCCGAAGTGCGCGTCGGGGATCTCGTCGATCTGCTGCCGGAGCTGCGGCATCCAGCGGACCAGCATGGGCAGGTCGGGGAAGGGGACGCGGACCTCCTGGCCCTTGCGGGGGCCGTCGTCGCGGCCTCGCGGCGGGCGGAACGCCACCACGATCGTGTGCGGCACCTTGAGGACGTCCAGGTCCCGGGAGAGCTCCGCCGCGGACAGCGTCCACGGGCCGGGCCGGTACTCGCGCCACAGCGCCAGACCGCCTCCGGTCAGCACGCTGTCGCTGCGTACCGCCGAACCGACTCGGCGCTGCGCGGCCTGTTCGTCCTCGGTTACCACCTGAGCCATGGGTGTACCTCCTGATCACACGTACGACTGCTACGACTGCGCGGTGACATGGCGGCGCTGGCGTCGTGGACGTGCCTGGAGGTGCGTTGCGGTACGGCGGGCGGGCGCTTTCGGGCACGCTCGGGCGTCGGGTCTCAACGGTCGCCTCCGGGGTCTGGGGAAGCCGGCGTCTGTGCGCCTGTGACCATCCTGCCCGCGGCGGCCGGGGGCCAGCCACCGCGACTCGGCCGCGTCTCGAATCGATCGGCCGAAGTCCGGCGTGTGACCTTGCGGCGGTGCTGTCGGGGCGGCCGTCAGGCGCGGCGGACCGCGGCGGCCTCGAACTCCAGCGTCACCGGCGCGGCGACGAAGAGCGTGTCCACGGGGTTGGCCTTGACGCCCCAGTCCTTGCGGTCGATCAGGGCGCTGCCCTTGAAGACGACCGTGACATCGCCCTGTGGGCCGTTCTCGCCGCCCGTCGACTCGACGTCCAGGGTGAGCGGCTTCGTCGTGCCGCGGATCGTCAGGTCGCCGGTCACCTTGTAGTGGGTGTCGTCGACGCGCCGCACCTCGGTCGAGGTGAAGGTGATGACGGGGTGGTTCCCGGTGTCCAGGAACTTGGCGCGCACCGGGTTGTCGCGGAACTTGTTGTGGCTCTGGAGGCTCTCCGATCGGATCGTGAGCCGGACGGTGGACCGGGCGGGGTCGGTCCCGTCCAGATGCGCGCTTCCCTCGAACTCCTCGAAGTGGCCGCGCACTTGGGGTCCGACCGCGTGCCGGGCGACGAACCCGATGCGGGTGCGGGCGGTGTCGAGGACGTACTCGCCGCTCAGCTGGCTGAGCTCGGTGATCGCTGACATTGCTGGTCACTCCCGGAGTCCGTCGCGACGTCGTGGGTTTCACGACGATACCGCCGTACGGCGGGGGTGTTCGGGCTGCTCCAGCGCCAAACCAGCCTGAGTCAAGTGGCGTTGGCGCGGGCGTGCTCCCGACCCGGGTGCGGAGGCGAGGGGCCGGGCCGTCATCGCCGTGGGCTCCGTCGCCCGAACGGACCAGTCCGGCCGTGCGCGGCCGGGCGGCGCGGGTGACGCTGGACTGCCGGTGGCCGTCCCAGGTCGGCGGTGCGGCGGGAGGTCCGGCCATGGCAGTTGTGGTTCGTCGGCGGCGACAGCGCGTTCTCGTACTGGTCGTGGCGCCGCTTCTCGTCGTCCTCGCCGCGGCCTGCGGCGGGGGCGGCTCCGGTGACGGGAGTACGCGTACCGCCGCCGCGCGGCCCCTCGATCTCGCGTTCACGCATCCCGGTGTGCTCGTCGGCAAGGAGCAGCTGGAGCGGGCGCGGGCCCGGGTGCGGGGGCGGGAGGAGCCGTGGTTCGCGGCGTTCGAGCAGATGCGGCACAGCAAGTACGCGGCCGACGACTACACCGCGAAGCCGTACGCCGTCGTGGAGTGCCCGCCCGACACCCGGCCCGGACGAGGGTGCGTCGAGGAGCGTGAGGACGCGCTGGCCGCGTACACGCACGCCCTGCTCTGGAACGTCACCGGTGAGCGCGCGCACGCCGAGAAGGCCGTACAGATCATGGACGCCTGGGCGAAGGTCATCACCCGGCACACCGAGGACAACGCGGGGCTGCAGACCGCCTGGGCCGCCTCGTCCTGGGCGCGTGCCGCCGAAGCCGTGCGCTACACGTACGACGGCTGGCCCGACGGGCAGCTCCTGCGCTTCGAGCGGATGCTGCGCAACGCCTATCTGCCCCAGGTCCGCGACGGCGCCGTCGCGCGCAACGGCAACTGGGACCTGGTCATGGCCGACGCCACCATGAGCATGGCCGTCTTCCTCGACGACCACGCCACGTTCGAGAAGGCCGTGCAGCACTTCAGGACGCGCGTGCCCGCGTACTTCTACCTGGAGTCCGACGGGAAGCTGCCCGTCTCCCCGGCGGGCAGCGGCATCGACACCGCCGCCGAGCTGAAGAAGTACTGGTTCGGGCAGGGCACGTACGCCGACGGGCTCTCCCAGGAGACGTGCCGCAACTTCAAGCACGCAAGCTACTCGCTCGCCGCCACCTCGCACCTGGCGGAGACCGCCCGGCACCAGGGCGTCGACCTGTACGGGGAGGTCAGGGACCGGCTCCGGGCGGCCTTCGAGTTCCACTCCAAGTACCAGCTGGGCGCGGCGGCGCCCGCCTGGCTGTGCGGCGGCAGGGTGCGGCGCGACATGGGACCCGACACGGAGGTCGGCCTCAGCCACCTGCGGGGACGGCTGAAGCTGGACATGCCGCAGACCGAGAAGTACACGCGGGAGCGGCGGCCCGAGGGGACGGATGGCCTCTTCGTCGCCTGGGAGACCCTCACGCACGCCGACAGCGCGTAAGTGGTTCGACGCACCCCTTCGGATGGCGTAGAGTTGTGTTTACCGACGCGGGGTGGAGCAGCTCGGTAGCTCGCTGGGCTCATAACCCAGAGGTCGCAGGTTCAAATCCTGTCCCCGCTACTGAAGGCCTGAGGCCGGGAAGCATCAGCTTCCCGGCCTCAGGTGTTTTTCCGTCCGTGACCGCTCCCCGTCCGTGACCGCTTCCCGGCCGTGACCGCTCCCCGTCCGTAACCCGGTCGGCCCACACCAAGTCGCACCCTCCCGCCGCTGCGGGAACCCTGAATGCAGCGCGGTGATGGGCGCGGAGTCGGCGGGAGACAAGCGGTGGGGCAGCGAGGAGAAGCCGACGAAAGGGGGGCCGGCGGGGCCACCGGGCCCGAGCGGGCGTTCGTCCGGGTCCTGCCGCTCCTGCTCCTCGTCGTCGGCGTCGTGTACGACGCGTCGACCCCGTCGGAGTTCACCGCGTCCCCCCTCTTCACCGCCGCACCCCTCATCGCCGCCCCCTTCTACTCGCGGCTCAGCACCGTCCTGACCGGCGTCGCCGCCACCGCCGCCGTCCTCTTCCTGCACTACGGCAGCACCATCAGCAGCCAGGTCGAGGCCGTCACCGAGGTGGTCACCGTGGTGACCGTCGCCGCGCTCGCCATCGTCATCAACCGTGTCGTGCGGCGCAGCAACGACCGGCTCGCCATCGCCCGCTCCATCTCCGAGGCCACCCAGCGCGCCGTGCTGCCCGAACCGGATCCGCGGATCGGCGGGCTCGACTTCGCGGCGCGGTACGAGGCGGCGCAGGCCGACGCGTTCATCGGGGGTGATTTGTACGCCGTACAGGACACCCCGCACGGCGTACGGCTCATCGTCGGCGACGTACGCGGAAAAGGCATGGGCGCCGTCGCGGCCGTCGCCGTCGTCATCGGCGCCTTCCGGGAGGCCGCCGAGCAGGAGGCCACCCTGGAGGCGGTCGCGCAGCGCCTGGAGCGGGCGCTCGCCCGCGAGGGCACCCGGCGCGACGGCCTTGACGCGTTCGAGGGGTTCACCACCGCGGTCCTCGCCGAGATCCGGCACGGCGAGGGCGCCGTACGGCTGGTGAACCGCGGGCACCCGCCGCCGCTGCTGCTGCGCGGCGACGGGCGGCTCTGCGTCCTGTCGGCGAGCGAACCCGCGCTGCCGCTCGGCATGGGCGACCTCGGGGCCTGGCCGGACCGCGCGGACGAGACGGAGCTCCCGCCCGGCGCGCTGCTGCTCTTCTACACGGACGGCCTCTCGGAGGCGCGCAACGCGGCGGGGGAGTTCTACGATCCCGCCGCCCGGCTCGGCGGGCGGATCTTCCCGGGCCGGAGCGGCCCGCACGCGCTCCTTGCCGCGCTCGCGGGGGAGGTGCGGCGGCACACCGGGGGTGGCATGACGGACGACATGGCGCTGCTCGCGGTGCGGCGCCCCACCGCGGGGGAACCGGACGGCACGACCGGAGCTCCGGGTGTCACGGCCGGTGATTGAAGTGCACCGCTCCGCATAACAACTGACGCTCTGTCAAGGGAATGTGAAGTTCCGGTGTTTAGTGATCTGGGGTCAACTCGCCCCGTTGCGCCCCTTCGTGTCCTGTTACGTACACCCGATGAGCGTTAACGATCAACCGGAACAGCTTGGAATACCGACCCGCTGTCTATTAACGTTCGATAACGCAGCGCGGTCGTCCCAGCCGTCACTAGAGACGGCTCCGCGCGCACGCGCCTAATCCCGCAAGGGAGCCGGGGAACCACCAACATGGGGTGAATCGGGCCTCTGCGCATCCGTGCACTCGTGCACCCGTGCCAGGTGTTCGTAGGAGACCTTCCTGCTCCGAACCCGTCAGCTAACCCGGTAGGCGAGAAGGAAGGAAAGGAGTGCGCCCCAGTGGCGTCCAACCGGCCTGCCCCCCAAGCCGTGTACGTTCCGAATGACGACGACTTCGGTTCGTACGACGAGAGCTCCTTCGAAGAGTGGAACCCCACCGAGGAGTCCGTCCGTCCCGTCCGCGGCAGGCACCGTGTGCACAAGAAGGGCGGCGGCGGACTCGCCCGCAGCTCCACCGTGCTCGGCGTGGGCGTCATCGCCGCCGTCGGCGCGGGCGGCATAGCCACCGCGCAGGACGGCAAGCCGCCGGTCTCCATATCGATGCCCGACCTGGGCGCGGTCACCGACTCGCTGCCCGAGGCCGAGTCGCTGCCGGGCGTGGGCTCGTTGATGTCCGACGACGCCGCCGCGGACACCACCGTCGCCGCCTCGGCCCCCCTCACCGCCGCGGGCGTCAGCACCGCCGACGCGGAGCAGGGCACCGCCGACGCGGGCGAGGCCCTGCGCGCCCGCATCATGCAGCAGGCCGAGAACCAGCAGAACCAGGCGGACAGCGCCGTGCGGACCGCGGCGGAGGACGCCGCCGTCAAGAAGGCCGCCGAAGAGGCGGCCGCGCAGCAGAAGGCCGCCGAGCAGGAGGCGGACGCCGAGGCCGCCGCCAAGAAGAAGAAGGCGGAGGAGGCCCGGAAGGCGAAGGCCGAGGCCGCGCGCCTGGCCAAGCTCGCCAAGAGCTTCGTCATCCCCACCTCCTCGTACACCCTCACCTCGCACTTCGGCGACGCGGGCTCCATGTGGTCCTCCGGCCACCACACCGGCCTGGACTTCGCGGCGCCCACGGGCACCCCGCTGAAGGCCGTGCACACCGGCACCGTCAAGGAGGCCGGCTGGGCGGGCGCGTACGGCTACCGCACCGTGCTCGAACTCGAGGACGGCACGGAGGTCTGGTACTGCCACCAGTCCTCGCTCAACGTCAGCGCGGGCCAGAAGGTCTCCACGGGTGACGTCATCGGCCGCGTCGGCGCGACCGGCAACGTCACGGGGCCGCACCTCCACATGGAGGTCCACACGCCGGGCGGCTCGGGGATCGACCCGCTCGGGTGGCTGCAGAGCAAGGGCCTCAATCCCTGATCGCGCTCTTGCGGGGTTCGGTCCGGCCGCGAGTTCGATGTGGCCTGCACGGAATTCCGTCTCCGGTGGGGGCGTTGAGGAGCACATGACTTCTCTTCGCCCACTCGGCTCCTCCGACCTCGAGGTCTTCCCGCTCTCCCTCGGCGGCAACGTCTTCGGCTGGACCGCGGACCGGGCGGCGTCCTTCGCCGTCCTCGACGCCTACACCGCGGCAGGCGGCAACTTCATCGACACCGCCGACGCGTACTCGGCCTGGGTCGACGGCAACAAGGGCGGCGAGTCCGAGACCCTCATCGGAGAGTGGCTCGCCGGGCGCGGCAACCGCTCCGACGTCGTCGTGGCCACCAAGGTCGGCTCCCACCCCGACTACAAGGGCCTGTCCGCCGCCACCATCAAGGGCGGCGCCGACGCGTCGCTGCGGCGCCTCGGCACGGACTACATCGACCTCTACTACACCCACTTCGACGACACGTCGGTGCCCGTGGAGGAGATCATCGGCGCGCTCGACGAGCTGGTGCGGGCGGGCAAGGTGCGGGCGATCGCCGCCTCCAACATCTCCCCCGAGCGGCTCCAGGAGTCCCTCGACGTCTCCGACCGCGAGGGCCTCGCGCGCTACGTCGCGCTGCAACCGCACTACAACCTCGTCTCCCGCGACACCTACGAGGGCCCCCTACAGGAAGTCGCCTCCCGTTCCGGCCTCGCGGCCGTCCCCTACTTCGGGCTCGCGGCGGGCTTCCTCACAGGCAAGTACCGCGCGGGCGCACACGTCGAGAGCGCGCGCAGCTCGGGGGTCGAGGCGTACGTGGGGACGGAGCGGGGCGATCGCGTACTCGCCGCCCTCGACGAGATCGCGCAGGAGCACGGGGCGCAGGTCCCGACCGTGGCCCTGGCCTGGCTCGCGGCACAGCCCACCGTGGCGGCGCCGATCGCCTCCGCGCGGACGGTGGAGCAGCTGCCGGCGCTGCTCGCGGTGGCGGATCTCGAGCTGACGGAGGCGGAGGTCGCGGCGCTGAACGCGGCGTCCGCGTAAGGGCAGGCTCAGGGGCTCTAGGGGCTCTAGGGGCGGTAGGGGTTGTACGTCGTGGTCGGGTAGCCGTAGGCCGGGTAGGGCTGCGGGGGCCCGTAGGGGAGCGGGGCGTGCGGAGGCCGGTCGCCGTACGTCCCGTACGGCGCGGGGGTTCCGTACGGCGCGGGTGTCCCGTACATGCCGTACGGCGGCGGTACGGGTGGCATGGCCGGTGCCGTCGCCTGTGCCGCGTACGCGAGGGCGGGGCGGGCCGGTTCGCGGCGCTCCCACAGCTTCTCGAGGAGTTCCCGCTCGCGTACGACGAAGTCGGCACCGGCCCGTCCGCGGCGGCCCCGGTGGCGCAGGAACGCGAGGGACGTCGCGTACATCTGGTACTCCGCGACCGTGCGGGCCGCGGGCTTGCCCCAGGTGTACGCGGCGTAGTCGCGGGCCAGCGAGCGGGCGCGCATCGAGCCGAGCGCGTACGGCTCGGGCGGGGTGAGCCAGCCCGCCGCCGCGTACACGGGCAGCTCGTCGCGGATCGTGCGCAGCTCGCGCTGGCGGGTCCAGATGGCGAGCCAGGTCAGCAGGCCGAACGCCGGGAGCATGAAGAGGGCGTACACGGTGAAGAACCCGAACTGCCCGAAGACCGCGGAGCCGTTCCACAGGGCGTGCATGCCCATCGCGAGGAGCAGCCCGGTGAGCGGGAGCAGCACGCGGCGCACCACCTGCCGCTCGGCCGAGAGCGCGGCGATGCCGAAGCCGATGCCGGTCAGGACCGTGAAGAGCGGGTGGGCGAACGGCGACATGACGACGCGTACGAAGAAGGTCGCCGCGGTCACGGAGGCGAGGCCGCTCTCGCGGCTGAGCTGGTCGGTGACGAAGGCGTTGCCCAGATAGAGGATGTTCTCGGTGAACGCGAACCCGGTCGCGGTCACCCCCGCTATGACGACGCCGTCGACGATCCCGGTGAAGTCGCGTCTGCGGAAGAGGAAGACGAGGAGCACGGCGGCGGCCTTCGCGCTCTCCTCGACGATCGGGGCTATGACCGTCGCGCCGAGGGTGTCGGCGCTGCCGGGGTCGGCGGTGGCGGTGGCTATCCAGCGGATCGCGAAGCTGTTCGCCACGATCGCGACGAGTGCGGCGGCGCAGGCGCCCCAGGAGAAGGAGAAGAGGAGGTTCCGCCAGGGGCCGGGTGCCACGCGGTCCAGCCAGCGGAACGCGGCGACGAGGAGCGGTACGGGCACGGTCGCGAGGCCGAGCCCGACGAGGAAGCCCTCGGTGCCGGTCTGCTCCCGTACGAGGGCGAGGATCACCAGGCCGGAAAGGGCGAGCAGCGTCACGAGCGCGGCGACGCGGATCGCGCGCCGCTGCCACCAGCGGACACGGAGGAGCTCCCTCGGGGCGGGCGCCTCGGGGGGTATCGGATACGGGGAACCGGTGGCCACGTGGTTGACCCTAACGAGGGATGGGGGTGGCCGCGACGGTGCCTCAGTCCTCGGCGGTCGCCGTGGCTGGGGGCGTGGTGGGGGCGACGCGTCGGAACAGCAGGTCGTGGACGACGTGGCCCTTGTCCAGGCCCTGGCCCTCGAAGCGGGTGCGGGGGCGGAAGTCGGGGCGCGGGGCGTAGCCGCCGTCGGGCTGCGTGTTCTCGAAGTCGGGGTGCGCGGTGAGCACCTCGAGCATCTGCCCGGCGTACGGCTCCCAGTCGGTCGCGCAGTGCAGCAGCGCGCCGGGCTTGAGGGAGGGCGCGGCGAGGGTCAGGAACTCGGGCTGGATGAGGCGGCGCTTGTGGTGGCGGGCCTTGGGCCAGGGGTCGGGGAAGTAGACGCGCAGCCCGTCGAGGCACTGGTCCGGCAGCATCTCCCGGAGCAGGATGATCGCGTCCCCGTTGGCCACGCGGACGTTGTCGAGGCCGGCGCGCTCGGCGAGGCCGAGGAGGTTGCCCTGGCCCGGGGTGTGCACGTCGACGGCGAGGATGCCGGTGTCCGGGTCGGCGGCGGCCATCTCGGCGGTGGCCTCACCCATGCCGAACCCGATCTCCAGGACGACGGGCAGGTCGGGGCGCGGCCCCTGCTCGTCGCCGAACAGCTCGGCGAGGTCGAGGGTGCGGAGTCCGTCGATGTCCAGGCCCCACGTGGGCCAGAGCCGCCGCAGGGCGTCCCCCTGGCTGGTGGTCACCCGGCTCCGCCGGGGCTGGAAACTACGGATCCGCCGCTCATGATGCGACCCGGCAGGATCGGGCGAGGGCCCCCCGGGAAACCGAGGAGCAGCGGTAACCCGCCCCCCACCCCGGGACGGGGCGACGTCGGCGGCATCGGGAGCATCGGCGTTACGAGATGAGTCAGACACAGTGCGCCAATTTTACGGCGAGGGGGACGGGGCTGCGGCCACCCAGCGTGGGGTGCGAGGAGGACTAGGTCGGGGGCGCGGGGAACTGCGCGCCCAGCCACACCCGACCGGCAGCCGCCGAGAGACGGGCGCCGGGGCAGAGCGTGGGGCGTGAGGAGGACTAGGTCAGGGGCGCGGGGAACTGCGCGATCAGCCCAGGGCGATCCGCGGTCGGAAAGAGGCGGGCGGGCCGGGGCCCACGCCGGGGCCGGGCCCGGAGAGGGAGGCCTCAGCCCCCCTCCGCCCCCCGCAACGCGCCCCGCACGCGACGAGCCACCTCCCGCCCAATCGGCAGAGACGCCGTCGCGGCCGGCGAGGGCGCGTTCAGGACGTGAACCGCCCGCGCCCCCTCCCGTATGAGGAAGTCGTCGACCAGCGTCCCGTCCCGAAGCACCGCCTGCGCCCGCACCCCCGCAGGCGCAGCCACAAGATCATCGGTCCGGACCGCCGGCAACAGCCTCCGCACCGCCTCGGTGAACGCGGACTTGGACGCGGACCGCCGCAGCTCCCCCGCCCCGTACCGCCAGTGGCGCCGCGCCATGTGCCAGGACCCGGGCCAGCCGATCGTCCCGGCGAGCTCGCGGGGCCGGACGACCGACCACCCGTACCCCTCCCGCGCCAGCGCCGGCACCGCGTTCGGCCCCACGTGGACGCCACCGTCGATCCCACGGGTGAGGTGGACGCCGAGGAAGGGGAACGCCGGATCGGGCACGGGATAGACGAGGCCCCGCACCAGCTCGGGCCTCGCCAGCTCGAAGTACTCCCCCCGGAACGGCACGATCCGCATGCCGGGGTCGTCCCCGGTGAGCCGCGCGATCCCGTCGCAGTGCAGCCCCGCGCAGTTCACGAGGACCTTGCCGCGCACGACGGTCCCGTCGGCGGTGAGGACGGCGACGCCCCGGTCGGCCCGGCGGTCGATCCGGACGACCTCGCCCCGGGCGCCGTACCGGATCTCCGCCCCGGACGCGTCGGCCAGGCGCGCCGCCACCGCGCTGTAGTCACATATCCCGGTCGTGCCCACGTGGATCGCGGCGAGCCCGCGGACCTCCGGTTCGTACTCGGTGATCTGCGCGGGCCCCAGCTCGCGCACCGGAATCCCGTTCTCCCTGCCGCGCTGGACCAGCGCGTGCAGGCGCGGCAGCTCGTCCCGCTCGGTCGCGACGATGAGCTTGCCGGTGACCTCGTGCGCGACGCCGTACTCCGCGCAGAACTTGACCATCTCGGCGGCGCCCCGCACCGCGTACCGCGCCTTGAGTGAGCCCGGGCGGTAGTAGATCCCGCTGTGGATCACCCCGCTGTTGCGGCCCGTCTGGTGCCGGGCTGGGCCCGCCTCCTTCTCCAGAACCGTGACCCGCGTGCCGGGAGTGCTGCGCGTGAGGGCATACGCCGTCGCGAGCCCGACGATTCCGCCGCCGATCACCAGCACGTCGCAGTCGTACGCGACCTTCTTCACCGCGCCTCACCTCCCACCACAGATACTGCCCTGCGCCACTGACAACGCCGCCAAACCTCGGACGCCGGATCCTTCCCACCCCTTAACCCGCGCCCACCCGAGCGTTCACCCGCACCCGCAACCCCGACCGTGAGCACGACCGGCCGTCCGACGGGACTACGCCGGAGCCACCAGCAGAGGCCGCGCCCGCTCCCGCAGCTCGACCACCCGCGGCTCGTCCCCGTACGGCTCTAGCCGGTGCAGCAGATCCTTCACGTACTCCGTGGTCCGCGCGGACGAGATCCGCCCGGCGACCTCCAGCGCCCGCGTCCCCTGCTCGCACGCCGCGTCGAGGTTCCCGGACTCCAGCTCGGCGACGGCCGACACCACGAGCCGTAAGCCGTGCGAGCGCACGAACTCCTCCGTGGGGCGGGACAGCGCCTGCTCCGTGAAGCGCCGCACCTGCCGCGGTGCCTTCAGGTCGCGGTAGCACTCGGCGGCGTCGGCGGCGAAGCGGTCGTACGAGTAGAAGCCGAGCCAGGACGGGTCGTTGTCACCGTCACGGGCCCGCTCCAGCCAGCCCTCGGCGGCCCGCAGCGCCGCCCCCGCGGCCTGCGCGTCGTTGGCACGCGCGTGTGCCCGTGCCTCGACGAGGCGGAAGAAGCTCATCGTGCGGGCGGTCGCGAGGCCACGGTTCCGTTCCAGCGCGGCCTGCGCGAGGTCGACCCCCTCGTCGCCGAAGCCCCGGTAGGTCGCCTGGAGGGACATGGACGCCAGGACGTACCCCCCGAGGGGGACGTCGGCGGCCGCACGCGCGAGGCGCAGTGCCTGGATGTAGTAGCGCTGCGCGGCTTCCTGCTGGCCCGTGTCGAAGGCCATCCAGCCGGCGAGGCGCGTCAGCTCGGCGGAGGCCCCGAAGAGGGCACGTCCGACCTCGTCGGAGTACGAGCCGAGCAGCAGCGGCGCCGCCTCGACCCGCAGGCACTCGGGGACCATCGAGGAGCGCCAGTCACCGCCGCCGTACTTGGAGTCCCAGCGGCGCGCGTCCTCGGCCGCCTCCCGCAGCTTCAGTACGTCGCTGTGGCCCACCTTCATCGGCGCGCCGCCGTCGTCGGTGTGCACGGTGTCGCGGGGCGCCTCACGCGTCACGTCACGCGCCACGGAGCTGTCCGCGGGGGTTATCAGCCAGCGCGACGCGGGCGTCGCGTAGGCGCTCACGGCGAAGGAGCCGGCCAGGGACTGCCAGATGCCGCCGCCGCCCGCGCGCCGGCCCGCCAGATCGAGGCGGTACAGCTCGGTCGCGGACTTCACCGCCGCCCCCACGTCGCGCGGGAAGGCGAGGCCCACCTCCGGCGCGGGGTCGGCGTCCGCGAGGCCGATCTCGTGCAGGGGCACCGGGCGGCCGAGCTTCTGCCCGATGGCCGCCGCGATCAGGTGGGGGGCGGCGCCCTGCGGCACCATGCCCTTGGACACCCACCGGGCCACCGATGTCTTGTCGTAACGGAGCGTCAACCCGCGTTGGGCGCCGAGGTCGTTGACCCGGCGCGCGAGTCCCGCATTGCTGATTCCCGCGAGGGCGAGAACGGTGCCGAGTTTTTCGTTCGGCCCGCGTTGCTCCCTGGACATGCGCCACCCCTCGACACAGACGGCTGCCGGGCAGTGGCTGGACCGCGCACGGCATTCGTGCCGCGTTCCCCGGGGGCGGTGGCCGGAAAGTCGGCCGCAAGAGCGTTTGGCCGATCCTCCAGGTATATGCCTCCGCGAAAACAACAGCACACACAGCGTAGTTCGCCGCATCCCAAGCGTTAAGAGGCCCAGTTCCGGATGGCGAGATTGTTGTCCGTACGTAGGTGCTTCGGCGGCGATGTGTGCTCCCGCCGTGTGGCCGTGCGCCTGTGTGTGCGCTCTTCTCCGGCCATGGCGACGGGACTTCCATTGGCGATGCGTGGGTCGGCCCGCTGCGCTGGAGTCAGTGGGCTGGGGGACACCGCCGCCTCCATCCCCGCGGGCGGCGGACCGGTCCGGGAGGCGAACACCGCCTCCCGGGCTGTGTGTTGCCTCCGAACGGTTCTTTCCCTGGGCCGCGCCAGGCCGATTTGGCCGAAAAGCACCCGTGTACAGAAACCGGCATAACGCCCACAACGGCGGTGTGCGCATGTGTCCGAGCGCGGTGTGCGCCCGCGTTCGGGTCCGGCGCACGCCTGCGCCCTGATGCGTCACAGGCGCACACCTGTGACGACTGGACGCGCCGAGCGCACAAGCTCGCACACGCCGTGCGCAGGGAGTGCGCGGGGCCGCCCGGGCGCTCCCTGGGCCCTCCCTGGAGCCTCAACAAGAAGCAGGGCACCGTTCTGCTCTCAACTACCGCCCACCTGGGGCGCATTCCAGGGGGCGCAAGCCGTCCCGCAGCCCTTCCCGCACGCCTCCTTCGTGGCAGCATGGGTCCCCAGTTCTTCGGTGTACTGGTCGGCCGTGCCCGGCGGCACTTCGCCGACGGCCCGTCCACAGCCTGTGGAGGCAGCGATGCGGTGGTTGGTGGGGTGGAGCAGTACCGCCGCGAGATCCTCGGCGGTGGGCTCGGCCGGAGCCACCGGTGACGACGGCCAGACCGTCCACCCCGTGGGTTCCCAGCTCCTCTGGGGTGATCCGGATCCGCTCTGGGCGGTCGGCGACTGGCGGGCCGACGAAGTACGCACAGTGACGGCCGACGAGCAGACCCGCATGGCGGTCCTCGGCACCTGCGGAGCCTCCGACGAGGAGCTCAGGGTCGGCCTCCTCGCCGCCCGCGGCGGCGCCCTGCGCCACCTGACCGCCTGGTCCGGCAGTTACACGGCCGTCGTGCAGGTCGGCCGCCGCGTCATGATCGCGGGCGACCTCGCCGGGGCCCGCCCCGTCTTCTACACCCCCTGGGCCGACGGCACGGCCTACGGAACGGCGGCCCTGCCGCTCGCCGACCTCATCGAGGCCCACCTGGACATCGGCCACCTCGCTGCGCTGCTCGCCGCCCCCGACGTCCCCGAAGCGCTGCACGACTCGACGCCGTACCAGGGCGTGCGGCGCGTACCCCCAGGACACGCACTGATCCTGCGCACGGGCGCGAGGGAGATCGCCGGATACGAACCGGTGGCCTCGCTGGCGGTCGCCGCGGCCCCCACCGACCCCGACAGCGCGGTGGACGGCGTACGCGAAGCCCTCATCGACGCCGTACGCGCCCGCCTCACCGCACCCCGCCACGTACCCGGCACGGACATAGACCCCGGCCCGGTGCCCGGCATGGGGCCCGCCGAACGGCGCGCGGCCCGCGGCATGCCGGTGCCCGGCATCGGAGCCGACCTCTCCGGAGGCCCCGCCTCGGGAACCCTCGCCCTCCTTGCGGCCGGTCTGCCCGGGATGCCCGGCACGGTGCTCGGCCACGGCACCGGCGCGGGGGAGCGGCTCCTCGCCGTCACCTTCAACGACCTGGCCGTCAACGGCAGGGAGGCCGAACTGGAGCGGGCCGGCGCCATCGCCGCCAACCCGCGCCTGCACCACGTGGTCGTCGCGGGGGGCGAGGACGCCCTGCCCTACGCCGACCTCGAAGGGCCCCTGACGGACGAGCCGAGCGCCGTCCTCGTGGCCGCCCAGCGCCACCGCGCCCGGCTCACCTCGGGCAGCGCCGACCACTTCACCGGCCACGGCGCCCGGCAGGTCCTCGACGCCCACCCGGCCCGCCTCGCCGACCTCCTGATGGACCGCAAACGACGCCACATGGTGCGCCCCGTGGCGGCGCTGGCGAAGGCGGACGGCTCGGTGATGGTCCCCGCGCGCGTGTACGGCGCCGCCCGCAAGCTCGCCCGCATGCCGCACCGCGCGGGCGTCGACTCGCTCGCCGAGCGCCTGTTGCAGCGCCGCTTCGACGAACCCGGCGGAGCCGTGGGGGCATCGCTCGCCGCCCTGGCGTGGGCGAGGCCCGGACCCGCCGCGCGCTGGCTGACCGGCGAGGCACTCGCTGAAGTATCGGTTCGCCTCCAGGACACCACCATGCGTCCCGGCGGCCCTGGGCAGCGGCCCGGCGAGTTCCGCGCGCGGGCGGCCCTCGCCCGGCACGCCGCGGACCTCCGCGTCCTGGAACAGGCCGCCGAGGTCCGCTTCCAGCGCCTGCACGCCCCTTTCCTGGACAACCAGGTGGTCCGCGCCTGCCGGGCGCTCCCCGAAGCGCTGCGCGTACAGCCCGGAGCGCGGGCCTCGATCCTGCGCACCGTCCTGGAGGGCGCCGGAGTCGCCGAACTGCCCTCCGGCTGGGGCGCCCCCTCCCACGCCTCGAACGCGGCGGCCGCCCGCACCGGTCTCCGCATGGCCGTCGACGACCTCATCGCGCTCTTCGACACCCCGCTCCTCGCCCAGGCGGGGCTCGTCGAGGCCCGCGTGGTCCGCAAGGCCCTGCGCTCGGCCGCCGAAGGGGAACCGCTTCCGCTGGACGGCCTGGCCGATTTGGTCTCCACCGAACTGTGGCTCAGGCGCCTGCTGTCGCGAAGAGGAACGTGCTGGACGGGGACTCCAGCACGGCAACGAGCTGTTCCTACGGGGAGTGTGGTGCCGCAGAGGGGAGCCCTAGGAGCGGGGCGCTAACGAGCCCGGCGACGCGCGCCCGAAAAGAAAGCACGCGCCCCCGCGCGCCGGGGCGGGGAGAATGACGTGGTGCGGTACCGAATCCTGGGCGCCACCGAGGCGTACGACGACCAAGGCGCCCCTCTGTCCGTAGGGGGCCAGCGGCTGCGTGCCCTGCTCGCCGCCCTCGCGCTCCAGGCGAACCGCACGGCGACCGTCGGCGCGCTCATCGACGAGGTCTGGGCCGACGACCCGCCGGCCGACGCGCCCGCCGCCCTCCAGGCCCTGGTCGGCCGCCTGCGCCGGGCCGTCGGCAAGGACGCCGTCGTGTCCGCCCCCGGCGGCTACCGCCTCGCGGTCACCCCCGACGACGTCGACCTGCACCGTTTCGAGCGCCTCGCGCGCGAGGGCAGGGCGGCGCTGGACCGCGGCGCCCCTGCCCTGGCCGCCCGCACCCTGCGCGACGCGCTCGCCCTGTGGCGCGGCCCCGCCCTCGCCGACCTGCCCGACCGCGCCACCGCGGCGCGCCCCGAGGCACACCGCACGGAGGCCGTCCGCGCACGCATCGAGGCGGACCTCGCCCTCGACCGCGCCCCCGAGGTCGTACCGGAACTGCGGGAACTGACCTCCGCCCAGCCCTACGACGAGACACTGCGCGCCCTGCTGATCCGCGCCCTGCGCGACGCCGGCCGCGGAGCCGACGCCCTCGCCGCGTACGAGGAAGCGCGCCGCGCCCTCGCCGACGGCCTCGGCACCGACCCGGGCCCGGAACTGCGCGCGCTCCACGCCGAACTGCTCACGGGCCCGGAACAGCCCCGGCAGGAACCGGCGAGTCAGGGACAGCGGCAGCCCCAAGGAGAACCGGCGCAGCAACTGTCAGAGACACGACATCCTTCAGAGACACGACATCCTTCAGAGGCACGACATCCGGCAGAAACGCGACACCCGCCGACGACACAACACCCGCCAGAGAGACAACAACAGGCGCCGCAACCCCAGCGCGCGGGACGAACCGACCAGACCGGCAACATCCGCGCCCGCCTGACGTCTTTCGTCGGCCGGGAACCCGAACTCGACGCCATCCGTTCAGACTTGCGCAGGGCCCGCCTCGTCACCCTCATCGGACCGGGCGGCTCCGGCAAGACCCGCCTCGCCGAGGAAGCCGCCGCCGGGCATCCGCAGGCATGGCTGGCCGAGCTCGCCCCGCTCGACCACCCAGAGGCGGTGCCCGGCGCTGTCGTCAGCGCGCTCGACCTGCGCGAGACCATCCTGATGACCAGCGAACTGACCACCTCGCAGGACGACCCGGTCGCCCTGCTCGTCGAGTACTGCGCCCCGCGCAGCCTGCTCCTGCTCCTCGACAACTGCGAACACGTGATCGGCGCCGCCGCCGAGCTCGCCGAGACCCTCCTCACCCACTGCCCGGGCCTCACCATCCTCGCCACCAGCCGCGAACCCCTTGGCGTGCCGGGCGAAGCGGTCCGCCCCGTGGAGCCGCTCCCGCCCGACCCGGCACACCGCCTGTTCACCGAGCGGGCCGTCGCGGTGCGGCCCGGCTTCGACGCGGCGGCCGACGCCGAGGCCGTCGCCGAGATCTGCCGCCGTCTCGACGGCCTGCCGCTCGCCATCGAACTGGCCGCCGCCCGCCTGCGGCTGCTCACCCCGCGCCAGATCGCCGACCGCCTCGACGACCGCTTCCGCCTCCTCACCAGCGGCAGCCGCACGGTCCTGCCCCGCCAGCAGACCCTGCGGGCCGTCGTCGACTGGTCCTGGGACCTCCTCGACGAGGCCGAGCGGGCCGTGCTGCGCGAGGCGTCCGTCTTCGCGGGCAGCTGGGACCTCCCGGCCGCCGAAGCCGTGTGCACCGCGCCCGCCACCGACCTGATCGGCGCCCTCGTCGACAAGTCCCTGGTGGTCGCCGTGCCGTCCCCGGGCCCCGTCGGCGGCATGCGGTACCGCCTCCTGGAGACCATCCACGAGTACGCGACCGAGCGCGCCGCCGAGACACCCGCCCTGCTCGCCGCCGCCGAGGCCCGCCACTCGGCGTACTTCCGGGAGCTCGTCGCCCGCGCCGAGCCCCTGCTCCGCTCCGCGGAGCAACTGCCGTGGATCAGCCGCCTGGAGACGGACCTCGACAACATCCGGGCCGCACTGCAGCGCACCGCCGCGGAGGGTGACGTGGCGGGCGCGATCGACATGGCGCTGAACACCGGCTGGTTCTGGTGGCTGCGCAACTACCGCAGGGAGGGCGCCGACTGGATGGCCCGCGTCCTGGAGCTCGCGCCACCCGGCCTCCCCGCCGAGGACGACCCGCTCTACTGGCCGTGGATGCGGCTCAAGCTGCTGCACCTGTGCCTGGTCGCGGAGTCCAGGCCCGCGGACTCGCCCGCCCATAACGAGGAGTGGGCCGACACGGCGCTCGTCGAGGGCCTGCGCGCCGCCTTCTCGCAGCCCCTGCCCGAGACGGCGCGCTTCCCCGGACTGCTCTGGCCGTTCTCCGTCTTCTTCACCGGCGGCACCCACGAGGACGCGCTCGTCCCGCTCAACCGGACGGTCGAGAACTGCCGTCGGTACGGCGAGGACTGGGACCTCGGCGTCATCCTCATGTTCCGCACGCACATGGCCGTCGACATGCCGGGCAACCTCTCCGGCGTCGACGAGGACCTGGCGGAGCTGCGGGAGCTGAGCCGCCGGGTCGGCGACCGCTGGATGCGCGCCCAGGTGAGCAGCGCGGCGGGCGAGGCGGCCATGGCCCGCAGCAACCACGAGGAGGCCCGCGTCGAGTACGAGGAAGCGCTGCGCCTCGCCCATGAAGTGGGCGCTTTCGCGGAGTCCTCGTTCCTGCTCGCCCGGCTCGCCGAGGTCGCCTACCGCGAGGGCGACCGGGACATGGCGACGAAGGTGCTCGACGAGGCACGCCGGGAGGCCGATCGGTACGGGGTGACGGACTCACGTGCCTTCGTACGCCTCCTCGGGGCACTGATCGCCCTGGACGAGGGGGACATCGACACGGCCCGCGCGCTGTGCGAGGCATCGCGGGCCGAGTCCGAGTTCGGCACGCCGCCCCCGCAGTTCAGCGTCGCCCTGAGCGCCATGGAGTCCCGGGTCGCCGCCGCCGAGTCCGGTCCCGCCAGGGGGCTGCCCATCGTCACCGGCGCGGTGCGCGAAGCCGTGGAGTCCCGGTGCTCCGAAGTGATCGTGGCGTCACTGGTGGACGGTGCCGCGGTGCTGCTCAGCGACCTCGGTGAGCACGCCCGCGCGGCCCGGGCCCTCACCGCCGCCACCGGCCTGCGCAACGGCAATCCGCGGCCCCACCCGGAGGACGCGCAGGCGGACCGCGTGGAGCGCGCGGCCCTGACGGCGCTCGGCCCGCAGGCGTACGAGCGGGAGCGCGCCGCGGGCAGCGCGCTGACGACGGACGAACTGCTGACGGAGCTGGAATGCGCGACCGCGGCCGTCGGAGACATGAGTGCCTGAACAGGCCCTAGCGGCAGGTCATCCGTGACTGCGCCCAGTCCGCGAGCGCCGTCGTGTCGAACGGCGTACGCGGTTCGACGACGAGCCTCACCGTGTTGCGGCCGCTCAGGTCCACATGCACCGGTACCGCCGCGTCACCGCCCTTGACCAGCGGGGACTGCCACAACCGCGCCCCGTCCCCGTACACGGAGAAGCGCACCCTGCCGAGGCCCATCGTCATGTCGTCGACACCGACGACCGCGTCGTACGTGGAGCAGCTGCGGTTCAGGTCGATGGTGACGGAGGACCGGCCGTGCACGGTCACCCCGTGGGAGTACCGCCTGTCGCCGACCGAAAGGCCCCAGCGCTGCCACACCCAGCTGCTCTCCGTGAGCCGCATCTCGGGCTTGGTGCCGTCGCCGGTGAGGCCGTACTTCAGCTCGTTCCACTGGTAGACCCGGGGGGCCGGTGGCGGCGGGGGCGGCGGCTTCGGGGCGGGCTTCGGCGGGGTCGGCCTGGGCTTCGGTGCGGGCGGGGGTGTGGGCTTCGGCTCGGGCTTCTCCTCGGCGGGCGGCTTCGGAGTGGGGGTGGGCGTGGGCTTCGGGGTCGGCTTCGGCGCGGGGGGTGGCGGCTTCGGCTTGGCCTTCGGCTTCTCGGGCGGCGGCTTCCGCGGGACGACCGACTCGGAGACCACGGGCTCCTTGGACGGCGGAGGGTCCGCCGCCTTCGGCTTGCCGTCTCCTCCGGTGAGGGCGATCGCCGCGGCGACCCCGGCGGCCACGACGACGCCCGCCGCGATACCGGCCTTCGCGGGCGCGCCGAGCCCCTCGGACGCGGCCGCACCGCCGGCCGCGGACCCGCCCGTCGACCCGCCGGCCGCGGCCGCACCCGCGGCCCCCGCGGCGCCCGCCGAGACGGTGCCGCCGCCGACGAGCGCGGCCACCTTCGCGTACCCGGCGGCACCGAACCAGCCGATGACGGCGATCGGCACGACCGCGGGAATCCCGCTCGCGACGTCCTTGATCTGCCCGGCGGCGAGCCGGCACTTCGCGCACTCCTCCAGGTGCTTGCGCAGGCCACGCTCGGCACGGGTGCGCAGGCCACCGCGCGCGTAGGCACCGAGCCGGTCGGCGTAGCGCGCGCACTCCTCGCTCTCGGTCAGCGTCGCACTCACATGCGCCTGCAAATAGGCCTGTTTGAGACCCTCGCGGGCCCGGCTCGCGAGCACGCGCGTGCCGTTCGCGTCGAGGCCGAAGAGCGTGGCGACGTCGCTGGGGGACTCGTCCTCGACCTCCGTGTGCCACAGCACGGCCTGCCAGCGCTCCGGCAGGCTCCGGAAGGCCTGCATGGCCATCGACTGCTCGGCCTCGTGCATGGCGCGGACGTCCGCGCCCAGATCCAACGTGTCGTCGTCGGAGACCTCGGTGCCCCGCGCGGCCTGCGCGGCGAACACCGCGAAGTCGTCGACCAGGTGCTCGCGCTTCGCCGACTTCGTCCACCCGGCGGCGACGCGGCGCACGGTGGTGAGCAGGTAGGCGCGCACGGCGTGCTCGGGGCCGCTGCCGCCGCGCACCGCCTGCAGCATGCGGGCGAACACCTCGGCGGTCAGGTCGTCGGCGGTGTGGGCGTCGCGGCAGCAGGTGCGGGCGTAGCGGCGCACGGCCTCGGCGTGCCTGCGGTACAGCTCCTCGTACGCGGAGTCGTCGCCGGAACGCATCCGCGCGATCAGGTCGGCGTCGGGCACCGGCGCCTCGGCGCCTCCCGGCATCAGGGAGTCGGCACTGCCCTCGCGCTGCGGCGGCACGCTCGGAGCGGCCTCGTCGGCCGCGCTGACGGGGCCTCCCGCACTGCTGCCGGGGCCGTCCTGGGACGCCTCGTCCCGACCGTCAACACTCATCGCGGAACGCCCCCGGTTGCACACTCAGACCCGACCACCGGGAAAGAGTGACACACGGTCGTGCCGCGGCCGAGGGAGAAGACGTGCAACCACCCGTCCGGGGCGACTTCCCGTAATGGAGCACTACCGTTCACCCATTCGGGGAAGGCTCAACGTCCGACGTCAACCGTGGAGTTGAGCCTCCCGCCGCATGGGCGCTGCTCAGGGCCGCGACCGCAGACCCTCCAGCAGGATGTCGAGAAGCCGCGACGAGGCCGCCGCCTGCTGTGCCGCGTCCGGCAGCGAGGGCGCCGCCGTGGCGATCACCAGCAGGACATCGGACACCGTCACGTCCGCCCGCAGCTCGCCCGCCGCGCGGGCACGCTCCACGAGACGGCCTACGACGTCGAGGAGCGTCGCCGCTCCCGTGTCGTCACCCAGGGAGGTCGACTCCTCGATGGGCGCCTGGCGCTGTTCGACGAGACGCAGGTCCGGGGAGTCCGTGGCCGGCTGCCGCTGCTGCGGCACCCGCACCTCGTCCTCCTTGGCGCCGTCCTCGACGCTCACCCGCAGCACCTGCGGCGGCAGCAGCCGGCCCGCGCCCGATGCCACGGACGTCCGCAGGAAGCGCGAGAGCGCCGACCACGGCTCGTCCTCCTGCCCGAGCGCCGCACGCGCCTGGTCGGTCAGCCGGGAGGTCTCCTCCTCGGCTATCCGCCTGACCAGCACGTCCTTGCTCGGGAAGCGGCGGTAGACCGTGCCGACCCCGACCCGCGCGCGGCGTGCCACGTCTTCCATCGGCGCGCCGTAACCCAGCTCGCCGAAGACTTCGCGTGCCGCCCTCAGTACATGTTCGAGATTGCGCTGTGCGTCGACACGCAGCGGTGTCGTGCGCGCTCCTTCCCCCATGTCGCGTCCGTTCCCGCTCGGGCCGACGGCTGATGCCGACACGGCAGCGGAAGTCCAGTGAGTCTCCTGAATGTGCATACGCGTTCCCCCGGTAATGACGTCTCCCCCCGGAGACACTCCCCGCCATTGACTACCGAAGTGTGAGGAGCGAGCCCTTCCACGAGCCGGAAAACCGGCCCGACGAGCGCATCCCCCGACACCCCGACGTCACACGAACATAGTTGAGCGGGGGTCAATTCAGAAGAGGCGGGTTCCGCACAGCGTGCCCCCCGATCGGAGTATGCGCCCTTTCCGGCCTTCCCGTACCCCTCTTCCGCTCCCTCTCCGCCCCCGCTGACCTGCGTACCTGGACCGCCCGACGGCCACAAACCGAGGCACTCCCGCGCACCGCTCCCGGTCACACAAATTGCCGGGCCTGTGGACAAACGCCAAAGCCCGGTGCGTCATGGGATGGTGAAGGCTGCGATCTCCCGGGGGACGACCCCGGTGCCCCAGGACTGTGTACGCATTCTCGTCGTCGGCGGCGGCTACGTCGGCATGTACACCGCGCTGAGACTCCAGCGAAAGCTGAAACGCGAGCTCAAGCGGGGTGAGGTCGAGATCGTCGTGATCGCCCCCGATCCATATATGACGTATCAGCCGTTCCTGCCCGAAGCCGCCGCGGGATCCATTTCGCCGCGCCACGTCGTCGTACCGCTCCGCCGCACCCTCGACAAATGCCGCATCGTGATCGGCGAGGTCGAATCGGTCGACCACACCAAGCGCACCGCGACCTTCACCACCCTCGCCACCGAGGAGGAGGGCACCGGGTCCGTCCGGATCGCGTACGACGAGATCGTCATGGCCCCCGGCTCGATCGCCCGCACGCTGCCCGTGCCGGGACTCGCCGAGAACGCCATCGGCTTCAAGACCGTCGAAGAGGCCATCGGCCTGCGCAACCACGTCATCGAACAGATGGACATCGCCTCCTCCACACGCGACCCCGCGATCCGCGACGCGGCCCTGACCTTCGTCTTCGTAGGAGGCGGTTACGCGGGAGTCGAGGCGCTCGGCGAGCTGGAGGACATGGCGCGCTACGCGTCCCGGTACTACCACAACATCAAGGCCCAGGACATGAAGTGGATCCTCGTCGAGGCGACGGGCCGCATCCTGCCCGAGGTCGGCGAGGAGATGGGCAAGTACACGGTGCGCGAGCTGCGAAGGCGCAATATCGACGTACGCCTGGAGACCCGGCTCGACTCGTGCGAGGACCGCGTGGCCGTCCTCAGCGACGGCGCCCGCCACCCCACCCGCACCGTCGTCTGGACCGCCGGCGTCAAGGCGCATCCCGTGCTCGCCGCCACCGACCTGCCCCTGAACGAACGCGGCCGCCTCAAATGCACCGCACAGCTGTCCGTCGACGGCACCACGCACGCGTGGGGCGCGGGAGACGCGGCCGCCGTCCCCGACGTCACCGCGGACGAGCCGGGCACGGAGTGCGCACCCAACGCCCAGCACGCGGTGCGCCAGGCCAAGGTCCTCGCCGACAACATCGTGGCGACCCTGCGCGAGCGCCCTCTCCAGGAGTACGAGCACAAATACGTCGGCTCCGTGGCCTCACTCGGACTGCACAAAGGTGTCGCGCACGTCTACGGACGCAAGCTGAAGGGCTACCCTGCCTGGTTCATGCACCGCGTCTACCACCTGAGCAGAGTGCCGACCATCAACCGCAAGTCCCGAGTGCTCGCCGAATGGACCCTGTCCGGCCTGTTCAAACGCGAGATCGTCTCCCTGGGGTCGCTCGAACACCCCCGTGCGGAGTTCGAACTCGCGGCCGGTGGGGAACGCCCGAAGGGGTCCTCCTGACCGGAGTCAGGAACTCCCCGCACAGGACCGGCGTCTGACGGATGTCAGTCCGTTCGGTCAGACTGTTCGTGTGACCGTGGGCAGGCCGTCAGGCCGACACCAGGGACGTCCGCTCTCGACATGCTGTGTTCCCGATCCAGAAGCGACACCACGAGGCCTACCGCAGTGAACTTCACGCGCTGGAGCGCCCGGCTCCCCGGAACGCAGCGCCGCGCAGCAGCGCGGACCGAACAAGCGGTCGCCACGGCACCGCGCGGGGACGGCTCCGTCCCCGCGGCCCGCGCCGAGCGGCCCACCGAGGCGGGCGAACCCCTCCCGCCGGGGGGCGCCGTCGGCGGCCCCACCCGATCCGACGGCATCGACGAACTGCCGGTCCGCGAGGTGCTCGACCGCATCCCGGCCCTCGTCGCCCTCGTCCACGGCACCGACCACCGCATCGCGTACGTCAACGACGCGTACGTGGCCGCATTCGGCCCCCGCCCCGTCGGCGAGCCCGCGCGCGTGGGCCTGCCCGAACTGGCAGAGCTGGGTCTGGTCTCACTCCTCGACCAGGTCCTGCGCAGCTCCAGACCGCGCACCGTCAAGTCCCGCAAGGCAGCCTCCGGCCGGTCGTACACGTTCACGTGCACCCCCGTGACGCTGCCGCTCGGCGGCTCCGCGGCGGGACCCGAGGACGGCAGCGGCGTCCTGGTGTTCGCCGCCGACGTCACCGACCACGCCGAGGCGGCCGAGCGCCTGCGCACCAGCGAACGCGCCCAGCGCGAGACCGCCGTCACCCTCCAGAAGTCGCTGCTGCCCCAGGAGTTGGAGCAGCCCGACGACCTACGCATCGCCGCCACGTACCAGCCGGGCGGCACCGAGGCGGCGGTCGGCGGCGACTGGTACGACGTGATCACCCTCGGCGGCGGCCGCACCGCCCTCGTCATCGGCGACGTGATGGGCCGCGGCGTGCGCGCGGCCGCCGTCATGGGCCAGCTCCGCACGGCCGTGCGGGCCTACGCACGCCTGGACCTGCCCCCGCACGAGGTCCTGCAGCTCCTGGACGGCCTCGCCACCGAGATCGACCCCAGCCAGATCGCCACGTGTGTCTACGCGGTGCACGACCCGAACGAAGGGAGCCTCGTCTACGCCTCGGCGGGACACCTCCCCATCCTCGTGCGCGACGAGCACGGCACGATCCACCGCGCGGAGGAGCCCACCGGCCCCCCGCTCGGCACCGGAGGCTGGCTGCACACCTCGGGCTCCGTCCCCCTCGGCCCCGGCTCCACCGCCGTCCTCTACACGGACGGCCTCGTCGAGCGCCGCAGCGAGGACATCGACGAAGGCGTGGCCTCACTGGAACGCGCCCTCGCAGGCGCCACCGGCACACCCCAGGTGGTGTGCGACCGGCTGATCCGCGCCCTGGGAGTGACGGCCGACCACGACGACGACGTGGCCGTACTGGTCCTCCAGCACCCGGCCCGCGCCGGGGGCGACGCCGAACTGTTCAGGAACGCCGCCCTGGAGCTCCTCGGCGGTGTGGAGGCCGCACCACGCGCGCGTGCCTTCGCCACCGGTGTCCTCGCCAGCTGGCGCTTCTCCCCGGAACTCCACGACCTGGGAGTCCTCGCGGCCAGCGAACTGGTCGCGAACTCCCTCCAGCACGGCACCCCGCCGATGCGGCTGCGCCTGCGCCGCACCGACCGCCGCCTGATCATCGAGGTCACCGACGGCGACGACCATCTGCCGCGCCGCCGCCACGCCGAACCGGCCGACGAGGCGGGACGCGGCATCGCCATCGTCGCGACGATCGCGTCGAACTGGGGCTCGCGCCGCACACCGGGCGGCGGCAAGGCCGTCTGGTGCGAGTTCGCACTCCCCAAGTAGACGTCCGGTAGACGGTCAGGCGTGCGCGGTCTCCGGCTCGGCCGGAGCCGGTCCGCCCTGCGCCACCACCGGGCTCTTCGCCAGCGAGGGCTGGTTCTGCACCGGGGTGAGCCGACGCCCCAGCCGCACCGCAAGCACCGTGATGCCGAGCGAGAAGAGAACGAACGTCACGATGTACGGGACGTGCAGCGCGGCACCCATCGGCCCGCCCACGGCCGGACCGACCGCGAGGGCCAGCTGCTTCACCAGGGCGAAGGCCGAGTTGTACTGACCGACCATGCCGCCCGGCGCCAGATCGGCGACCAGCGGCGCGACGGTCGGCGACAGCATCGCCTCACCGAGCCCGAACAGGGCGTACGTAGAGATGAACGCGGCGGTCGCCATCGCCTGGCTGCCGTGCCCGACGCCCGCGTACCCCGCGAGCAGCCAAGCGAAGGCCCAGATCAGACCGACGGCCGCGATCACACGGGACCGCTTGCGCCGCTCGACGAACTTCAGGACGGCGAACTGCGCGATCACGATCATGGCCGTGTTGGCGGCCAGCGCGATGCCGAGTGTCGACGCCGAGATGCCCGCGGCCTCCACGCCGTACGCGGAGAGACCCGACTCGAACTGCCCGTAGCAGGCGAAGAAGATCACGAAGCCGAGCACGCACAGCTGCACCATGGCCTTGTGCCGCAGGAGCGCACGCATGCCGCCCTGCGGGGCGGAGGCGTCCTTCGGCATCGCGTCCTGGATGGACGGCGCGTGCGGCAGCCGCACGGTCAGCGCGATCGCCGCGAGCACCAGGAACATCACGGACTCGATGGAGAACAGCAGTGTGAAGCTGCTCGGACGGCTCTCGTCGACGATCTGGCCACCGATGAGACCACCGATGCCGAGGCCCAGGTTCTGCAGGAAGAACTGCATAGCGAAGGACCGCGTACGGGTGGCGGGCGTCGACGACCAGACGATCATCGTCGCCAGCGCCGGCTGCATGACCGCCGTACCGGCACCGAGCAGCGCCGCGGAGAGGATCGCCGTCAGCTCGCTGTTCGCCACACCCAGCGCGACCGCGCCCACGGAGGCGACACCCGCCGCTCCCACGAGCACCGGCAGGGGGCCGCGACGGTCGATGACGCGGCCGGTGATGGGCAGGACGATCAGAGCGGCCATGGCGAACGCGGCGAGCACGATGCCCGCCGCACTGGATCCCAGTTCTCGCACCTGCGCCACATAGACGTAGAGGAACGGAACCGTGAACCCGATGCCGAACGCGCTCAGCGCGCTGCCTGCCTGAATACGACGCATCGCTGCGCCCATCGCCCTGGTCACTTTCACCTGCCTTGAGAGAGTGGTTGATGGCTTAGAAGTGAAGACTTCGAAGCTAAAGTTCGAGACTAAACTGTACACACCGAAGGACTTCGATGCCAAGCGGGGCCGTGCCATACTCGGCCCATGGGTGACACCCCCGGCCCAAGCGAGCCGACACTTGAAGAGCAGATCGCCGCGTATCAGCGGGAGTTCCAGGACCTCGACCCCCAGGTCGAGGAGATCGTCTCGGCCCTCGGCCGCCTGAACCGCCGCATGAACGTCGCCTACGGCCGCCAGACGGCGACCCTCGGCATCAGCAACGCCGAGTGGGAGGTCCTCAAGGCCCTCGTCCTCTCCGGCGCCCCGTACCAAATGGGCCCGGGCGAGCTGGCCAAGCGCCTCGGCCTCACGCCGGCCGCGATGACCCACCGGATCGACCGCATGGTGGCGGAGGGTCTGGTCACGCGGGATCGCGACGAGAACAACCGCGTCCGCGTCATCGTGGAGCTGACCGCGGAGGGCCGCGAGAAGTGGCTGGAGGCGATGCGTCTCGCCACGGTCTTCGAGGAGGACCTCCTCCAGGATCTGTCCCAGGAGGAGCGCGGCGCGCTGGGCGAGGTGCTGACCCGTCTTCTACGTCGCGTGGAGCACGCCCAGCCGGACGCGGGCGGACGCCTGACGGACCTGGACTGATACCTGCTGGACTGAGGGGCTCTCCGGCGGGGTACAGGGGGTGGTTGACAGTCACCTGCCCGACCCGTAAGGTTCTTCGGGTTGCCACGGAGCCGTAACGGTTCTGCGACAGCACCTCCGCCGCTGAAGCGGCAAACCAAACTCTGCACGACCTCCCAACGGAACCGATTCGGCATGCCCGAATTCAATTCCAAGGCTCGATTATGAGTCGCCGGGAAAACCCGCTAGAGTTTGAGACGTCGGAACGGCCCAACAGCCGCAAAGACAAACCCCGCTGACTGGGGGTCAGGCCCGAAAGGATCTGATAGAGTCGGAACCGCCGGAAAGGGAAACGCGAAAGCCGAAAGGCCGGAGCGGGAACCGGAAAGGCACCGAGGAAGTCGGACACGAAAGAGTCTGATAGAGTCGGAAACGCAAGAACAGCAAGAACAAAAGAAACACCGAAGGGAAGCGCCCGGAGGAAAGCCCGAGAGGGTGAGTACAAAGGAAGCGTCCGTTCCTTGAGAACTCAACAGCGTGCCAAAAGTCAACGCCAGATATGTTGATAACCCCGTCTCCGGCCAATCGGCTGGGACGAGGTTCCTTTGAAAAAACACAGCGAGGACGCTGTGAACGGCCGGGATTATTCCTCCCGACCGTTCCGCTCTCGTGGTGTAGCACCGGATTACCGGTACACATTCACGGAGAGTTTGATCCTGGCTCAGGACGAACGCTGGCGGCGTGCTTAACACATGCAAGTCGAACGATGAAGCCCTTCGGGGTGGATTAGTGGCGAACGGGTGAGTAACACGTGGGCAATCTGCCCTTCACTCTGGGACAAGCCCTGGAAACGGGGTCTAATACCGGATAACACCTACTCTCGCATGGGAGAGGGTTAAAAGCTCCGGCGGTGAAGGATGAGCCCGCGGCCTATCAGCTTGTTGGTGAGGTAGAAGCTCACCAAGGCGACGACGGGTAGCCGGCCTGAGAGGGCGACCGGCCACACTGGGACTGAGACACGGCCCAGACTCCTACGGGAGGCAGCAGTGGGGAATATTGCACAATGGGCGAAAGCCTGATGCAGCGACGCCGCGTGAGGGATGACGGCCTTCGGGTTGTAAACCTCTTTCAGCAGGGAAGAAGCGAAAGTGACGGTACCTGCAGAAGAAGCGCCGGCTAACTACGTGCCAGCAGCCGCGGTAATACGTAGGGCGCAAGCGTTGTCCGGAATTATTGGGCGTAAAGAGCTCGTAGGCGGCTTGTCACGTCGATTGTGAAAGCTCGGGGCTTAACCCCGAGTCTGCAGTCGATACGGGCTAGCTAGAGTGTGGTAGGGGAGATCGGAATTCCTGGTGTAGCGGTGAAATGCGCAGATATCAGGAGGAACACCGGTGGCGAAGGCGGATCTCTGGGCCATTACTGACGCTGAGGAGCGAAAGCGTGGGGAGCGAACAGGATTAGATACCCTGGTAGTCCACGCCGTAAACGGTGGGAACTAGGTGTTGGCGACATTCCACGTCGTCGGTGCCGCAGCTAACGCATTAAGTTCCCCGCCTGGGGAGTACGGCCGCAAGGCTAAAACTCAAAGGAATTGACGGGGGCCCGCACAAGCAGCGGAGCATGTGGCTTAATTCGACGCAACGCGAAGAACCTTACCAAGGCTTGACATATACCGGAAAGCATCAGAGATGGTGCCCCCCTTGTGGTCGGTATACAGGTGGTGCATGGCTGTCGTCAGCTCGTGTCGTGAGATGTTGGGTTAAGTCCCGCAACGAGCGCAACCCTTGTCCCGTGTTGCCAGCAGGCCCTTGTGGTGCTGGGGACTCACGGGAGACCGCCGGGGTCAACTCGGAGGAAGGTGGGGACGACGTCAAGTCATCATGCCCCTTATGTCTTGGGCTGCACACGTGCTACAATGGCAGGTACAATGAGCTGCGAAGCCGCGAGGCGGAGCGAATCTCAAAAAGCCTGTCTCAGTTCGGATTGGGGTCTGCAACTCGACCCCATGAAGTCGGAGTTGCTAGTAATCGCAGATCAGCATTGCTGCGGTGAATACGTTCCCGGGCCTTGTACACACCGCCCGTCACGTCACGAAAGTCGGTAACACCCGAAGCCGGTGGCCCAACCCCTTGTGGGAGGGAGCTGTCGAAGGTGGGACTGGCGATTGGGACGAAGTCGTAACAAGGTAGCCGTACCGGAAGGTGCGGCTGGATCACCTCCTTTCTAAGGAGCACTTCTTACCGAGTCCGCTCGGTCAGAGGCCAGTACATCAGCGACTGTCTGATGCTGGTTGCTCATGGGTGGAACGTTGACTACTCGGCACACTTGATCGTCTTCTCCTTCTAGTACTGCTCGTCAGAGCGTGGAGCGTTGAGGGAAGCGGTAAGGGTGTCGGGCACGCTGTTGGGTATCTGAGGGTACGGGTTTGTCCCGACCTCAATGCCGACCCCAGTGCACTCGGGCTACTGGTCCGGGGTGATGGGTGGTTGGTCGTTGTTTGAGAACTGCACAGTGGACGCGAGCATCTGTGGCCAAGTTTTTAAGGGCGCACGGTGGATGCCTTGGCACCAGGAACCGATGAAGGACGTGGGAGGCCACGATAGTCCCCGGGGAGTCGTCAACCAGGCTTTGATCCGGGGGTTTCCGAATGGGGAAACCCGGCAGTCGTCATGGGCTGTCACCCGCTGCTGAACACATAGGCAGTGTGGAGGGAACGCGGGGAAGTGAAACATCTCAGTACCCGCAGGAAGAGAAAACAACCGTGATTCCGGGAGTAGTGGCGAGCGAAACCGGATGAGGCCAAACCGTATGCGTGTGATACCCGGCAGGGGTTGCGCATACGGGGTTGTGGGATCTCTCTTTTACAGTCTGCCGGCTGTGAGACGAGTCAGAAACCGTTGATGTAGACGAAGGACATGCGAAAGGTCCGGCGTAGAGGGTAAGACCCCCGTAGTCGAAACATCAGCGGCTCGTTTGAGAGACACCCAAGTAGCACGGGGCCCGAGAAATCCCGTGTGAATCTGGCGGGACCACCCGTTAAGCCTAAATATTCCCTGGTGACCGATAGCGGATAGTACCGTGAGGGAATGGTGAAAAGTACCGCGGGAGCGGAGTGAAATAGTACCTGAAACCGTGTGCCTACAAGCCGTGGGAGCGTCGGATATGTGCTTGCACATATCTCGTGACTGCGTGCCTTTTGAAGAATGAGCCTGCGAGTTTGCGGTGTGTTGCGAGGTTAACCCGTGTGGGGAAGCCGTAGCGAAAGCGAGTCCGAATAGGGCGATTTAGTAGCGCGCTCAAGACCCGAAGCGGAGTGATCTAGCCATGGGCAGGTTGAAGCGGCTGTAAGAGGTCGTGGAGGACCGAACCCACCAGGGTTGAAAACCTGGGGGATGACCTGTGGTTAGGGGTGAAAGGCCAATCAAACTCCGTGATAGCTGGTTCTCCCCGAAATGCATTTAGGTGCAGCGTCGTGTGTTTCTTGCCGGAGGTAGAGCACTGGATAGGCGATGGGCCCTACCGGGTTACTGACCTTAGCCAAACTCCGAATGCCGGTAAGTGAGAGCACGGCAGTGAGACTGTGGGGGATAAGCTCCATGGTCGAGAGGGAAACAGCCCAGAGCATCGACTAAGGCCCCTAAGCGTACGCTAAGTGGGAAAGGATGTGGAGTCGCAGAGACAACCAGGAGGTTGGCTTAGAAGCAGCCACCCTTGAAAGAGTGCGTAATAGCTCACTGGTCTAGTGATTCCGCGCCGACAATGTAGCGGGGCTCAAGCGTACCGCCGAAGTCGTGTCATTCCAGCAATAAGCCCCAACGGGTGCTGGGATGGGTAGGGGAGCGTCGTGTGCCGGGTGAAGCCGCGCCGGAAGGCAGTGGTGGACGGTTCACGAGTGAGAATGCAGGCATGAGTAGCGATACATACGTGAGAAACGTGTGCGCCGATTGACTAAGGGTTCCTGGGTCAAGCTGATCTGCCCAGGGTAAGTCGGGACCTAAGGCGAGGCCGACAGGCGTAGTCGATGGATAACCGGTTGATATTCCGGTACCCGCTGTGAAGCGTCAAACATCGAGCCCATTAATGCTAAGGCCGTGAAGCCGTCCTGGAGCCTTCGGGCAAAGGGAAGTGGTGGAGCCGCCGACCCAAGGTGGTAGTAGGTGAGTGATGGGGTGACGCAGGAAGGTAGTCCAGCCCGGGCGGTGGTTGTCCCGGGGTAAGGGTGTAGGCCGTGCGGTAGGTAAATCCGTCGCACACAAGGCTGAGACCTGATGCCGAGCCGATTGTGGTGAAGTGGATGATCCTATGCTGTCGAGAAAAGCCTCTAGCGAGTTTCATGGCGGCCCGTACCCTAAACCGACTCAGGTGGTCAGGTAGAGAATACCGAGGCGTTCGGGTGAACTATGGTTAAGGAACTCGGCAAAATGCCCCCGTAACTTCGGGAGAAGGGGGGCCATCACTGGTGATCGGATTTACTCCGTGAGCTGGGGGTGGCCGCAGAGACCAGCGAGAAGCGACTGTTTACTAAAAACACAGGTCCGTGCGAAGCCGTAAGGCGATGTATACGGACTGACGCCTGCCCGGTGCTGGAACGTTAAGGGGACCGGTTAGTGCGCTTTCGGGCGTGCGAAGCTGAGAACTTAAGCGCCAGTAAACGGCGGTGGTAACTATAACCATCCTAAGGTAGCGAAATTCCTTGTCGGGTAAGTTCCGACCTGCACGAATGGCGTAACGACTTCTCGACTGTCTCAACCATAGGCCCGGTGAAATTGCACTACGAGTAAAGATGCTCGTTTCGCGCAGAAGGACGGAAAGACCCCGGGACCTTTACTACAGTTTGATATTGGTGTTCGGTTCGGCTTGTGTAGGATAGGTGGGAGACTTTGAAGCGGGCACGCCAGTGTTCGTGGAGTCAACGTTGAAATACCACTCTGGTCGTGCTGGATGTCTAACCTCGGTCCGTGATCCGGATCAGGGACAGTGTCTGATGGGTAGTTTAACTGGGGCGGTTGCCTCCCAAAGAGTAACGGAGGCGCCCAAAGGTTCCCTCAGCCTGGTTGGTAATCAGGTGTTGAGTGTAAGTGCACAAGGGAGCTTGACTGTGAGACCGACGGGTCGAGCAGGGACGAAAGTCGGGACTAGTGATCCGGCGGTGGCTTGTGGAAGCGCCGTCGCTCAACGGATAAAAGGTACCCCGGGGATAACAGGCTGATCTTCCCCAAGAGTCCATATCGACGGGATGGTTTGGCACCTCGATGTCGGCTCGTCGCATCCTGGGGCTGGAGTCGGTCCCAAGGGTTGGGCTGTTCGCCCATTAAAGCGGTACGCGAGCTGGGTTTAGAACGTCGTGAGACAGTTCGGTCCCTATCCTCTGTGCGCGTAGGAATATTGAGAAGGGCTGTCCCTAGTACGAGAGGACCGGGACGGACGAACCTCTGGTGTGCCAGTTGTCCTGCCAAGGGCATGGCTGGTTGGCTACGTTCGGAAAGGATAACCGCTGAAAGCATCTAAGCGGGAAGCCTGCTTCGAGATGAGTATTCCCACCCCCTTTGAGGGGTTAAGGCTCCCAGTAGACGACTGGGTTGATAGGCCAGATCTGGAAGCCCGGTAACGGGTGGAGGTGACTGGTACTAATAGGCCGAGGGCTTGTCCTCAGTTGCTCGCGTCCACTGTGTTGGTTCTGAAACCACGAACAACCCCATGCAAGGTCACGCATGGTGCGGTTGACAGTTTCATAGTGTTTCGGTGGTCATAGCGTGAGGGAAACGCCCGGTTACATTCCGAACCCGGAAGCTAAGCCTCACAGCGCCGATGGTACTGCAGGGGGGACCCTGTGGGAGAGTAGGACGCCGCCGAACTTTTTTTGGGAAAACCCCCGCACCATTGGTGCGGGGGTTTTCTGCGTTCCGGGTCAGTTTTCGCGGAGCTTTCTGCGTTATGACGGGGTCACCAGTTTTGTGTCGTACGCCAGGATTACCGCCTGCACTCTGTCCCTCGTTCCCGTCTTCGCGAGAATGCGGCCGACGTGCGTCTTCACCGTCGATTCCGCCAGGTGCAGGCGCGTGGCGATCTCCGCGTTCGTCCAGCCCTGGCCTATGACCGTCAGGATCTCGCGTTCCCGGTGTGTAAGTGTGGCCAGACGTGGGTCCGCCGCCGGGTCGGTCGGGGATGTGCCTGATGACGGCAAGTGGTCCGCGTACGCCGTCAGGAGTCGGCGGGTCAGGCTCGGGGCGACCACCGCGTCGCCCGAGGCGACCGCGCGGATTCCGGAGAGGAGTTCCTCGGGGAGCGCGTCCTTGATGAGGAAGCCGGACGCCCCGGCGCGGAGTCCCGCGTACGCGTACTCGTCGAGGTCGAACGTCGTCAGGATGAGGACGCGGGTGCGGTCGCCCGACGCGACGATGCGGCGGGTGGCCTCGATGCCGTCGAGGCCCGGCATGCGGATGTCCATCAGGACGACGTCCGGGGTGAGTTCGGCCGTCATGCGGACCGCCTCGCTGCCGTTGCCCGCCTCGCCCGCCACCGTCATGTCGTCCTGACTCTCCAGGAGCATGCGGAAACCGAAGCGCTGCATGGGCTGGTCGTCGACGATGAGCACAGTCGTCACGTTGGCGTCTCACTGTCCTTCGGGAGATGGAGGCGGACCCGCCACCCCCCGGTCGGGCGGGGCAGCGGGCCGGCCTCAAGTGTGCCCTCGTACAGGGCTGTTCGCTCGCGCATTCCCGTCAGGCCCCGGCCCCGGCCCCGTCCCCTGCCCCTGTCCGAGGGCCGGGGGCCACCCGCACCCGTGTCCGTCACCTCCACCGTCACGCCGTCCCCGCCGTACGTGACGTCGACCGCCGCCGTCGCGCCCGGGCCGCCGTGCTTGAGAGTGTTCGTCAGGGCCTCCTGCACGACGCGGTAGACCGTGAGCTGACGGCCCGCGGGAACGGTGGCGGGGCTGGGGCTGCCCTGGACCGTGGTCCGTACGGGGAGGCCCGCCGCCCGTACGCCGTCGATGAGCTGGTCCAGGTCGGTCAGGGCCGGCTGCGGGGCCAGTTCGGCGGGGGCGGCGGCGGGGGCGTCGTCGCGCAGGACGTCCAGGAGGCGGCGGAGTTCGCCGAGAGCCTGGCGGCTGGTGGTGCCGATCGCCTCCAGGGCCTGACCTGCCCGCTCGGGGGATTTCGCCGCCGCGTACGAACCACCGTCCGCGAGACCCGTGATGACGGAGAGGTTGTGGCCGATGATGTCGTGCATCTCGCGGGCTATGCGGGTGCGTTCGGCGGCCGCGGCGAGCTGCGCCTGCTGGTCGCGCTCGACCTCCAGCTGGCGGGCGCGCTCCACGAGGGCGTCGGTGTAGTCCTGGCGGGAGCGCACCGCGATGCCGAGCAGGGCGACCACGGCGTACCCCACACGTTCGGGATGATCTGCTGGTCCCAGCTGTCCTCGGGAAAGCGGACCGCGCCCACGACGAGCGGCACCGTCATCATCAGGCCCGCCCACCCGAGCGTCCGCAGGGGCAGCCGCATCGCGATGCTGAACAGCACGAGCATCTGGATCAGGGCGGCCTGCAGCATGGCGCCGCTCCAGCTGTTGACCAGGCCCGTCGCCACCATCACGGTCAGGACCGCCATCGGGTGGCGGCGCCGCCACAGCACGGGCAGCGAAAGGCCCACGGACATCAGGAAGATCAGCCGGCCAGGAACGTCCGTGTTGGGCGCCACGTTGCGCCAGCCGCCGCTCGCGTCGACGAGGGCCGCGCCCACGAAGAACGAGGTCACCAGGAGGTCCCAGACGAGCGGGCGGCGCCTGTCGAAGGCGCGCACCCGCTGCGTCAGTCGCTGGAGGAACTGCGTGAGGGGGTGAGGCTCGGTCACGGCCTCATCCTCGTACAGGAATGATCTGCTGGGACCTCATAGCTCGTACCTCATAGCTCGTACCTCGTACCTCGTACGTCATACGTCGCGTCGCTTGAGCAGTATCGTCGCCGCCGCCATGATCGCCGCCGCCCACAGGGCGAGTGTGAGGACGGCCGTGCCGGGCGCGATGGTGTTCTCCACGCGGGCCACCGAGCCGAGGGAGCTCGCTGCCTGGGCGGGGAAGTACTTCATGGTGGTGTCCACGGCGCTGAAGGGCAGCATCGACAGGACCTCGGGCAGGATCAGGACGGTCGCGACGAACGCGCCGATGGCACCGGGCACCGAGCGGAACAGAGCGCCGAGGCCGAGCGCGATGAGGCTGAGCAGGGTGAGGGCGACGGCGCTGGTCGTGATGGCGCCGAAGACGCCGGAGTCGGTGAGCGACAGCTTCTTGTCGGTGTCCGCGAGCCAGATCTGGGCGACGAGGAACGTCACGATGTTCGTCGAGAGGGACACGACGAAGGCGACTGCCGTGAAGACGCCCGCCTTGGCCCACAGGACGGGCACGCGGCGCGGGACCGCGGCGAGCGAGGAGCGGATCATGCCCGTCGAGTACTCGCCCGCCGTGACGAGGATGCCGAGGACCGCGAGGCAGATCTGGGAGAGCTGGGTGCCGAAGAGGGTGAAGACGATGGTGTCCACGTCGGCGTCGTCGCCGTCGTACGTGGCGCCCATCGTGATGCCGACCGCGAGGACGAGGGCGCTCGCGGTGATCAGGGTGATCCACGTCGAGCGGAGCGTCCACAGCTTGTGCCATTCGGAGCGGATGATGCCCTTGGTGCTGAGGCGGTAGGTGGGCGCAGTGAGGGTGGTGCTGCTCATGCCGCGGCTCCTTCCGAGTAGTGGGTGGTGGAGTCGGCAGGGGGACGCGTGGACGGTACGTACTCGACCGAGTCCCGCGTCAGGTCCATGAACGCCTGCTCCAACGACGCCGTCCGCGGGGTCAGTTCGAAGAGCGGGATGCCGTGGGCCGCGGCGGTGCGGCCGATCTGCTCGGCCTCGGTGCCGCGTACGTCGAGGACGCCCGGGGCGTCGCCGGAGATCCGTACGCCCGGCCCCGCCAGCAGGTCCGTCAGGCGGTCGGCCTCGGGGGTCACGACCTTGACCGCGCCGGAGCCGGACTCGCGGACGAAGCGCTCCACGGTGGTGTCGGCGAGGAGCTTGCCGCGGCCGATGATGATCAGGTGCTCGGCGGTCAGCGCCATCTCGCTCATGAGGTGGGACGAGACGAGGACCGTACGGCCCTCCGCGGCAAGGGACTTGAGGAGGTTGCGGATCCACAGCACGCCCTCGGGGTCGAGCCCGTTGACCGGCTCGTCGAGGATCACCGTGGCCGGGTCGCCGAGCAGGGCGGCCGCGATGCCGAGGCGCTGCCCCATGCCGAGGGAGAAGCCCTTGACGCGCTTGCGGGCGACCTCGTGGATTCCGGCCAGGTCCAGTACCGCGTCGACGCGGCTCTTCGGAATGGAGTGGGTGTGGGCGAGCGCCATGAGGTGGTGGTACGCGGAGCGGCCCGGGTGGACCGAGCGGGCCTCCAGGAGTGCGCCGACCTCGTGCAGGGGCGCGGGGTGGCCCGCGTAGGCGCGGTCGCCGATGGTGGCGCGGCCGCGGGTCGGGGCGTCGAGACCGATGAGCATCCGCATGGTGGTGGACTTGCCCGCGCCGTTGGGGCCGAGGAAGCCGGTGACGGTGCCGGGGCGCACCTCGAAGCTGAGGTCGTCGACGGCTTTCTTGGCGGACTTGCCGCCGTAGTGCTTGGTCAGTCCGTATGCCCTAATCATGTCTTCGATGGTGGCGTTCGCGGGGGCGCGGATCGTCGGACCGGGGGCGGGGAGTGGGGGCCGGGGGTAGTACTCGGGTACGACGGTGACCCTGAGTCCGAGCTGGTGCTGAGGCGTGTACGCCTGCGCGGTGACGGGTGGTACGTGTACGTCGGGGCGTACGCCTGAGCCTGCGCCTATGCCTACGCCTGCGCCTGCGGCTACGTCACCGGCAGTTCGCTGTCCGGCCAGCGTGACCTGCCCTGTTCCCGTGACCGGAGCAGAGCGAGGGTCGGCAGGCCCCGGCCCGCGCCGGTGGAGAGCAGCTCCGGCAGCTGGGGCAGCGGGGCCACCGCGGCGACGTCGTCCAGGACGAGCGTCATTGGTGGGTCGAGCCGACCGGAGGATGACCGTGCGGCCATGCGCCGGCCGTGCTCGACCACGCTGGAGGCGAGTGCCGTCAGCAGCGGCATGGCACCCGGGCCTTGGCGGGACTTGGGATCCTCGATCGCCTCACCCACCACAAAAAGCGTGCCCCCTTCATCGACGAAGGAATCCAGGGAGAGCGCATCAGTTCGGTTCGGCGTACAGGATTCGCGGACGTGCACCGTGAAGAGGGCGGCGAGGGCCCGCGCGGTCAACTCCTGAGCGATGTCCCGCCGTTCCGGGTGCGCGGTGAGCGTTGCCTCCAGCTCACCCGCGGAGCCGGGCGCGGCCTTGGGATGCGTACGGAGGATGCGTACCGCCTCCTGCACCTGGTTGCCCTGCGACCAGCGGTGCACGATCTTCATCGGCTTGTCCGCGACCGCGGCGGCGTGCAGGAAGCTGCGCATCAGTATCTGGGCCGTGTCGGCCACGGCGGCGTCCAGCTTCGAGGCGGGTCTTATCGGGGCGAGGAGCGCGGCGGCGCGGCTGTCCGCGGTTGCCTTGTCCGCGCAGCCCCTGGTGGGGGACCAGTGGAGGCGGGCCGGGGTGTCGCACAGGTGGGAGGGGTCGTAGAGGAGGACGGGTCCGAGCTTGGCCCGCGCGTCCTTCGTCTCGGCCCACAGGGTGGGATCGGAGGACAGGACGAGCGCGGCCCCCTCGGCATCCTGCACCGCCTGCACGGCGAGGGGGCGACGGGTGGCGGGGTCGCCGAGGATGAGGGGGGTGCGGGGGGTGGGGACGGTGGGAGTCGCAAGGGGGTTCGGGGTTGACGGGGTTGTCGGGGTGGTGGGGGACGTGTTGGGGGTGGGAGCGCCGATGGGGTAGCTCGCCGGGGCGACGTACTCGACCGGTGCAGTCGCGGAGGGGGGTACAGGGGACGACGTGACGGGGGCGATGGGTGTGGCGGGTGTGACAGGCGCGGCAGGAGCGGCTGGTGTGATGGGCGCGCCCGGTGTGCCCGGCGCGCCCGGTGTGCCGGTTCCCGCCGGAGTGGGCCCGGGAGTAGGCCCCGGAGCCGGGGCTGAGGCCGGTGCCTGTCCTGGAGCCGTTGCCGCCGCACCAGGTGCCGTTGCCGCCGCACCAGGAGCCGCTGCCGCCGCACCAGGAGCCGAAGCCACACCAGAATCTGCTGCCACCCCAGAAGCCGAAGCCGCAACAGACCCACCGGCCCCCGCAGGTCCACCGGCCTCCACAGGTCCACCGGCCTCCACAGGTCCACCGGCCTCCACAGACCCCCCGGCCCCCGCAGACCCACGGGCCCCCGCAGACCCACCGGCCCCCACAGGCCCCCCGCCCCCGGCCGAAGAAGCCACGGCCCCCGCGGCTCCCAGCCCCTCCCGCCGCGCCCTCCGCACAGCACGCCACCGCGTGACCGTGCCCAGTACGAAGACGGTCATGACGATCAGCACCATCAGCTGGCCGATGAACAGGCCCCAGAACAGGCCGTACCCCGACAGTTGGTCCGCCGGGGTTTCCGGCCACGCGCCCGCCACGTCCTGCGGGTTGCCGACCAGGTGGCGTACCGCGGGCGGCGTGTGGCCGAAGGAGACCTTCTCCGGCCAGGCACCCCGCGCGAACCGGCCCGCGAGGTTCGTGGCCGACCAGACGAGGACCGTGGCCCCGATCAGGAAGCCCAGGAACCCCACCAGGAGCCCGTCCGGGACGCCCCGTTCCGGTCTACCGCCACCGCCACCGCCACCGCCCCGGTGCGGACCGCCGGGATCCGCCGGACCCCGCCCGTGCGGGGACCGCCCCCGCTCCCACTCATCCCGCATGCTGCTCCATGTACGCCGCCCGCTCCTCCGCCTCCAGCTCCGCCGCCCGCAGCGCGTCGTCGGACGGTGCGGCGGGGGGAAGGTCGGCCGACGACTCGGTCATGGCGCGGTCCGTGAAGACCAGCGGCCGTTCGGTCTCGGTGATCAGGTGCTTCACCACCTGCACGTTGCCGTTCACGTCCCAGACCGCGATGCCGGGCGTGAGCGTGGGGATGATCTCCACCGCCCACCTGGGCAGCCCGAGGACCCGTCCCGTCGCCCGTGCCTCGTCCGCCTTCTGGGCGTAGATGGTCCGGGTGGAGGCCATCTTCAGGATCGCGGCCGCCTCCTTGGCCGCCGCCCCGTCCACGACGTCGCTGAGGTGGTGGACCACCGCCACGAAGGACAGGCCGAGCCGTCGGCCGAACTTCAGGAGGCGCTGGAACAGCTGGGCGACGAAGGGCGAGTTGATGATGTGCCACGCCTCCTCCACCAGGAAGATGCGCTTCTTGCGGTCCGGGCGGATCCAGGTGTGCTCAAGCCACACGCCCACGATCGCCATCAGGATCGGCATGGCGATGGAGTTGCGGTCGATGTGGGAGAGGTCGAAGACGATGAGCGGGGCGTCGAGGTCGATGCCGACCGTCGTCGGCCCGTCGAACATGCCCCGCAGGTCGCCGTCGACCAGGCGGTCCAGGACGAGCGCGACGTCCAGACCCCACGCCCGTACGTCGTCTATGGCGACGTTCATCGCTTCCGCCGACTCCGGCTCCGGGTGGCGCAGCTGCTCCACGATGTCCGTCAGGACGGGCTGGCGCTCCACGATCGTCTCGTTGACGTACGCGTGCGCGACCTTCAGGGCGAAGCCCGAGCGTTCGTCGAGGCCGTGGCCCATCGCGACCTCGATGATGGTCCGCAGCAGCGCGAGCTGGCCCGTCGTCGTGATCGCGGGGTCGAGGGGGTTGAGGCGGATCCCCAGGTCCATGGCGGCGGTCGGGTCGAGCCGGATGGGGGTTATCCCCAGCTCCTGGGCGATGAGGTTCCATTCGCCCACCCCGTCCTCGCCCTGCGCGTCGAGGACGACGACCTGGCGGTCCTTGAAGCGCAACTGCCGCAGGACGTACGTCTTCTCGAGCGCCGACTTGCCGTTGCCGGACTCGCCGAGCACCAGCCAGTGCGGTGCGGGCAGCTGCTGCCCGTACAGCTGGAAGGGGTCGTAGATGTACCCCTTGCCGGAGTACACCTCACGCCCGATGATCACGCCCGAGTCGCCGAGGCCGGGCGCGGCCGTCGGGAGGTAGACCGCCTGGGCCTGCCCCGTGGACGTACGCACCGGAAGCCTGGTCGTCTCGACCTTCCCGAACAGGAAGGCGGTGAAGGCGTCCGTGAGGACGGTCAGCGGATCCCGCATCGCAACAGCCTGCCTCTACGTCGATACCGTCTAGCGCTCGCGCGCTCTAGCGTCGGATGCCGGTCGCGAACGGCAGCGTGTTGACGAAGGCCCTGTGGTGCTCGCGGTCGCACCACTCCAGCTTCAGATACGACTTGCCGGCGGAGGCGCGGATGGTGCGCTTGTCGCGCGCGAGCGCCTCCGGGGAACGGGAAGAGACCGTGATGTACCCGACGAGGTTCACGCCCGCCGCGCCGCTCGCCAGGTCCTCGCCGCGCTGGTCCAGGCGGGAGTGGGATGCGATGTCGCGGGGGTCGACCGTACGGTTCATCTTGGCCTGGCGGCTCGCCTCCGCCTCGTCGTTCGTCTTCTCGGTGAGCATCCGCTCGATGGCGACCTCGGTGGGTTCGAGGTCCATCGTCACGGCCACCGTCCTGATGACGTCCGGGGTGTGGACGAGCAGCGGCGCGAGGAAGTTGACGCCGACGGGAGTCATCGGCCACTCCTTCACCCAGGCCGTCGCGTGGCACCACGGGGCGCGGGTGGAGGACTCGCGGGTCTTCGCCTGGAGGTAGGTGGGCTCCATGGCGTCGAGCTCGGCGGGCCAGGCGTTGCGCTTCGTCATCGCCTGGATGTGGTCGATGGGGTGGTCCGGGTCGTACATGGAGTGCACCAGCGACGAGAGCCGCCCCTGGCCGAGCGGCTGCCGCACCCGGATGTCGGCCTCCTGGAGCCGCGAGCAGATGTCGGTGAGCTCGCGTGCCATGACGACGGCGAGCCCGGCGTCCTTGTCGAGCTTCCTGCCACCGGCCGGGCGGGCCGCGCGGGCCATCGCCTGGGCCTCGGCGGCCAGGTCGCGGGAGTAGTGCATGCAGGCGACGAGGTAGGCGCGATGCTGCTCGCTGCTGGTCGACACCATGGACTGCAGCTGGTCGTACGACTCCTGGATCCAGGGCAGCGCACGGTTGTCGCCGCGCACGCTGACGTCCTTGGCGTGCGCGTCCGGGTCGGCGGGGAGCGTACGGGCGAGCATCTGGAGGCGGGTGACGAACCCGTCGCCGTTGGCGACGTGCTTGAGGAGCGTCCCGAACCGGTCGACGAGGGCCTCCTGGTCCTCGCTGTCGCGCAGCCCGACGCCGGGCCCCTCGATCTCGATGGCGGCGGTGACGGTACGCCGGTCGGCATGCAGCAGCACGGCGATCTCGTCAGGACCGAAGGGCGCGGCCAGCCAGCTGATGCGGCCGATGCCGGGCGGCGGCCCGATCTCGACCTCCCTGCCGTCCAGCCGGATGCCCGCTTCGGGCGAGGCGGACCGGTAGGCGGTGCCGCGCTTGAGGGAACGCTTGAAACTCCGATTGATCTCGAACCACTTGTAGAACGTCCGGCCCTTGTACGGGACGTACACCGCCGCGATGGCGAGCATCGGCAGGCCGGTGAGCAGCACGATGCGCAGGGAGAGGACGGGGACGAGGAGCCCGCACATCATGCCGAGGAAGGCGCCCACGATGATCAGGGCGATCTCGCCGGTCTCGCGGTTCTTGCCGACGATCGCGTTCGGCCGGGCGCGGCCGATCAGATATGTGCGGCGGGGCGCGACCGGCTGGGACAGGTGGGACTGGGTCGTCAACGCCCTTCACCTCCCGTGCGTTTGGTACTGCCGTTGCGTGAACCGCCGCGGTGGCCCGCGTGCGGGGTGTCCGTCGCGCTGCTGCGCGGCGGGGGTGCGGCGGAGGGGACGGATCCGCTGCCGTTGGAGGAGCCGCCGCCGGTGGATCCGCGGCTGCTGTGGGCGGCGACGCCGCCGCTGGCGGGGTTGGCGGGGCGGGCCTGACTGTTCCCGCCGCCTTGGTTGCCACCGCCACTGTTTCCGTTTCCGCGGGCACTGTGGGTCTTGATGCCCTGCGAGACGAGGGAGGCGGGGGAGCTGATCACGGCGGCGGCCTTGTTCTCGGCGCCGCGCATGATCCGGTTGTTCCGGGAGCTGGCGATCTCGTCCCCGAAGCCGGGGACGAACCGGTAGATCATGGCGCTCGCGAAGATGGCGAGCAGGATGATCGAGAGCCCGGAGACGACCGCGGAGAACGAGTCGGGCCCGTCGTCGGCGGAGAGCGCGCCGGCGAGACCGAGCACGATGACGATGATCGGCTTCACGAGAATGACGGCGATCATGATGCCCGCCCAGCGGCGGACGTGCGTCCACAGGTTCTTGTCGACGAGACCCGCGTACACGACGGTGCCGAGGAGCGCTCCTACGTAGAGGAGTGCGGCCCTGATCACGAGTTCCAGCCAGAGCACGCCGGCGGCGAGGATCGACACGAGCGAGACAACGATCAGCATGATCGGTCCCCCTCCGATGTCCTCGCCCTTCTTCAGCGCGCCGGAGAACGTCCCGAAGAACGTGTCCGTCTGACCGCCCGTCGCTTTCGCGATCACGTCCGTGACGCCGTCGGTCGCGGAGACGACGGTGTAGAGGATCAGGGGGGTGAAGGCGGAGGCGAGGACGGTGAGCCAGAGGAAACCGATGGCTTCGGACAGGGCGGTGGTGAGCGGCACGCCGCGCACGGCCCGCTTCGCTACGGCCAGCAGCCACAGCAGGAGCGTCAGGACGGTCGACGCGGCGAACACGACGGCGTACTGCTTCAGGAACTCGGGGTTCGTGAAGTCGACGTTCGCCGTCTCCTTCACGGCGTCCGAGAGCTTGTCGACGGTCCAGGAGGCGGCGTCGGCACAGCCTTTGGCGAGGGAGCTGAGGGGGTCCAGGGAGTCGCCGAGGGGAGGTGTGGTGGGGTAATCGCCCCCGCCTCCGCCGCCTTCGCCTTCCTGGCCTTTTTCGCAGTACTTTTTGGCGGGGCCACGAATGAGATCGCAGGCATCGTCGGACGGCTGCGGGTCCGGCGCCGCGACGGCGCGGGTGGCCAGCAGCACGGCCGCGGTCTGCACGGTGGTGACGGCAGCGGCGAGTGTGATCGTGCGGCGACGGGTGCTACCGGGCATAGGTGAACCCTCCGAACTGCTCCACTGCCTTCGCCATGTCGTCAGCGGTGGACGCCCGCTGGTCGCGCCCGACCGGTACGGGGCCGTCCTTCTGCTGGAAGTCGGAGACCTTCCAGTCGCCGCCGACCCACCGCAGCTGGTAGCTGTTGGTGAACCAGCTTTCGGACACCGGGTTCTTGGTGTTCTCACCCGCGAGACCGAAGAGGGACGAGTACCAGATCTCGACAGTCGCGCTGTCGCCGCTGAACTTCGTGGTCCTGGTGCCCACAGGGATGATGCGTGAGACGAACGTGGTGCCCTTGGGCGCTGCGCCGTTCTTGTCCAGACCGATGCTGCCCAGGAACTTCTCGGCCGAGTACACCTTGTCCAGATCGGTCTGCCGTTTCGTCGCCTCTTCCGGCGTGTAGACGGTGTTCACGATGCCGTGCCGCAGGTCCTTGGAGAACATGTCTGCCGAGCCGAGCGCGACTGCGTAGTTCGCCGCCGCGCTCTGCGCCCCCTGCTCATCATGCGCGTAACCGGAAGGAATCCCCCCGTTCTTGCCCCCGACCGGCTTCTCTCCCGTAGGGGCCGTCGCCGCGGCGTCCGGCTTCTTTCCGTCGTCGTCGCCGGAGGACGACTCATCGCCCCCCCGGTTGGCGAAGGCGATCGCCGCGATGAGCAGCACTACGACGCCCACGACAGTGACCAGGCTGCGGGAGGACGTGCGGCCGCCGCGGGCGGATCTGCGGGTGCCGCCGTAGACGTCGTCGCCCCCGCCCTCCCCCTCGGGAAGCCGCGTCCGGGTCTCTCCCGAGCCGCCGAAGAGGCCGTCGTTCCGGTCGTCGTCGGGACTCATGCCGCGTACGCCCCCTCAACCTCTCGCTGGACCGTCTCGTAGGACACGTATGACGGTAGCCCTGCTGGTTCCCGCGCGGGCGCGGTGTGGTGACTCGACATCAGGGAGTTGCAACCTCAGCCGGTGGGCACGACGGACGGGTGGGGGAGAGGGAGGACAGGGTGAGGGGACGTGGGGGACAGGGTGGGGGACGTGGGGAGAGAGGACGGCGGGGGCTGCGGGGGACCGCTAGACCGCCATGCCGTAGACGATCGTGAAGAGCGTGCCCAGCGATCCGATGATGAAGACCCCGGTGAGGCCCGCGATGATCAGACCCTTGCCCTGCTCCGCACTGAACGTGTCACGCAGCGCCGTCGCTCCGATGCGCTGCTTCGCCGCGCCCCAGATCGCGATGCCGAGACAGAGGAGGATGGCGATCGCCATCACGACCTCGATCATCACGCGTGCCTCGTTGCCCAGGCTCCCGAAGGGACCCCAGTCGGGGGCGATCCCGCCGATGATGGTGGTGATGTCGCCCTTTTCGGCTGCCATAAGCATGTGTAACTCACCGCCCCTAGTGGGTTGTTCTGTCACCTCTGCCCACTCGGTGCAGAGGACAGCTCATTGTCGCCGACAATCGGGCCCGCGCATGTCGCCTTGGCGCCATTCGTTGGCTGACTTCGTACGTTTCCTCGTACGCGAGGTCAGGTGACTCTGTGTATCACGCGGTACGACGCCGGGCAATGACGGCCCGGCGTGCCCCTGACCAGGTGTTAAGTAAGTCCGAGCCCGGCGGTGCCGCGGGTCACGAAGGAGCAGTCGGTGTAGCGGTACGCAGGGCTGAGCTTCGTGCCGTCGGCTCGATTGCGTACGCCCAGCCGGTTGTAGAGGTAGCGGTACGTCCCTGCGGGCAGCCGCAGCGTGGTCCTCGGGTACTTCGTGACGCCTGCCCGGCAGGCGGCGTCGCCACGGGTCCTGGTGGCGTGAATACGGCATGACGCACAGTCCTCCAGCTTGACGGTTCCGGTCCTGGGGCCGGTGTGGAGAATTTCCAACGGTCTCGGGCCGAGGTTGGCGACGACCAGCTCGACCGCGCCGCCGCGGCGTGGGCGTCGGGCCCGCTTGGGGGTGCGGGTGGGGGAGTCGGTGGAAGTGGAACCGGTGGGTGGAGCCCTCTGGGACGGTGGTCCTCCGGGCTGCGGCCTTCCCGACGGTTGCGGTCCGGTGCGCTCATCGGCGGCTCCCCCCCCGGCCGTGACGCTGCGCCGTGGGCGGCCGCCGTAGCACACAGAGGCCGCATGACGCCCAATTCACTCACCATCGAGGCTCGTTGGGGCCGCGTCAATCGACTGGGGATGTGGGACGGAGTGCACCGGCGCGAACGGGTGCGGGCAGGCGTGAGCCCCTGTGGCCAGGTCGTTTCACCTGGCCACAGGGGTCACGTACGTACGTCGGGGCGTACGTCGGGCCCTCCGGGTGTCCGGGCCGTGTCTCAGCCCGCGGGGGAGTCGCTGACCGTGCCGACCGGGCTGATCGACAGCTTCGGGCCGCCGGAGGGGGCATCGGGGTTGTCCGCGGGGAGGGAGCCCGCGGGCCAGGCGATGGTGACGGTCTTCGTCTCCTTCGGCGGCGTCACCAGGATCTTGGAGACGCGCACGCCGGAGCCGCCGCTGTTGTTGATGGGGAACGTGATGTTGAAGGCGGCGGACTCACCGTCCTTGATGACGCCGGGGACGGGCTTCTCGCCGTTGCGGTTCACGGACAGGGTGTCGCCGGTGGCGGTCTTGAGGTCGACGCCCGCGTAGCCGTTGATGGTGCAGGCGCGGCCGCCGCCGTTCTTGAACTGGACGGTGACGACGCCTTCCGTCTTGTCGGTGCTGTTGTCGACGGCGGAGACTTCCAGCTCGTCGCTGCGGCAGATACCGGCCTTGCCGCTGGTGTCGGAGCCGGAGCCGGAGCCGGAGCCGGAGCCCGTGCCCGTGCCCGTGCCCGTGTCCGTGTCGGCGCCGGTGCCCTGGCCGCTGTCGCTGCCGCCGCTCTTGCCCGCGCCGCCGCCACCATCGCCGCCGCCCGTCGTGGCGCTGGACGCGGAGTCCGCGGACCCCGCACCCGTGCCGCCGGTGTCGTCTCCGTTGCAAGCGGTCAGGCCGAGCGTGCTGATCAGGGCGAGACCGGCGAGGAGGGTCTTGGTGGCATGCGTGTGCTTCATGTGGGGTCCCCGTGAGGTGGCGTGAGAATGCGTGGGATGGCGTGACGTGGTGTGGGTCGGGCTCTACCGGGCCGGGGTGTTCGGCCTGCTCCACAGCGAAGCGGGTGCCTCCGGGGCGAGGCAAGGAGTGCCGGACGATCAGGAACGCTGGAATGCTTTCAGGGGCTCTGACCTGCGCGTATGGCCATTACCTGGAATGCCGTGGTGGGACGCGACGGTTCCGGAGGTCAGCGTTCGTCCGCCGGTACGGCGTACCAGCGCCACTTCGTTCGGCGGGGTCGGCCGGGCAGGGTGCCGCGGCCGGTGGCCCACAGGAGGACGTCCCACGGGGCGTCCGATCCGGCGTACGACCCGGCGTCCGTCACCACGTCCGGGAAGAGGCGGTCGAGGACGCGGGCGCAGAGGTCGGCGGGCGGCGCCCAGAGGTGACCGATGCCGAGGCCGCCCGCGATGTCGTACGTGTGGACCAGCGTCTCCACGATCCCCATCGCGGCGAATCCCTCGGGGTCGGAGAGGCCCCAGCTGTGGTGGGCGCGGACCGTCGAGGGCGTGGTCGCGACCATGCCGGTCAGCAGGGCACCGCACGACTCCAGTACCTGCAACAGCCCCGCGACGCCGGACTCGCGGTCGGCGAAGGTGACGTTGGAGGGGCCGCCCTGCCGTCGGCGGTACCAGAGGAAGGGGACCTCGGTGTCCAGCGGCGGCTGCTCGGGGCCCAGTTGCGCGGCGTACGCGAAGAGGTCGTCCGCCAGATGTTCGACGGTCTCCCAGCAGTCCCACTCCAGCCCACCGGCCTTGCCGCTCCAGTCGGCGTCGCCGGGGGCCTCACGCAGGACGGCCACGGCAAGACGTACGGCGGCGGTGACGTCTGACGCGGTGACGTCTGTGGCGGTGACGGGGGCGGGCTTGGGGGCGGCGGAGTCTCCGGTCTCTGGCATGGCGGGACGGTAGCAGCGGGGGTATGGGGGGTGACCAGTGCTTTTTGAATGGGTGGGTGGGGCCGGGCGTCCCCGCGCCCGCGCCCCCTCAGTTCTGTTCCGCCCGCTCCGACTGCCGCGGGCCCGCCGTCGCGGAGGCGCAGGCGCCCGTCACCCAGAGCAGTACGGCGGTGATCATCGACGGGGTGTGGGTCGACGGGTGGAGGGACCAGGCCCAGGGTTCCGGGGTGTTGTCGCTGCCCACTCCCAGGAGCAGCGTGGGGCCGAACATGGCCAGGGGGAGGAGCCAGGCCAGGCCGCTGCCGAAGAGGCGGGCGCTGAGCATGGCCAGGCCCAGGTGGCCGATGACGTTGCGGGCGGCGGAGACGAACACCTCGCCCGTGGCGCCGGCCAGGAGGGGGAGGGCGGTCAGGCCCAGAGCCAGGGCGAGGAGGGTGATCAGGTACAGGGCTCGGAGGCGGGCCATCGGCTGGGCCGACGTCTGTTCCAGGTCGGCCATGGGGGAGAAGAGCGTCGTGGCCAGGATCACCGCGTGGGCGAGCGGGACGATCTCGGCCACGGGGACGCTGAAGTCGACCAGGTAGCGGAACTCCGGTACCGCTACGCGCTGCCCCGCGAACGCGGTCGCCGCCAGGGCCACGAGCAGGGCGACGCCTGCCGCGCGGGGCAGGCCCCGGCAGCGTACGAAGGAGAGGGCCGGGGTCAGGCGGGCGCGGGGGTCTTGGAAGGGCATCGCGGCGCTGTCGATTCGCTCGGGGGCAGCTGGGGGCCAGTCAGTGGGCTACGGGGCAACCACGGGGAGCTGCGGTAGCCGCTAAGGGAGTTCGGGGACCGGCTCGCACGCGCGGATGTTGCCCGCCGCCGTCTCGATCCACCGGTCCTGCCGCGCGCGCGGAGCGCCGGTGATGTGCTCCAGGGCGCGGCCGAACTCCTCGCCGTAGTACTCGCCGGGGGTCCCGGTGCGGGCGCGTACGGCCGCCTCGAACAGGAACGTGTCGGGGTAGCCGCCTGCCGACTTGAGGAGGTGCGGGCCGCACTTCGGTGACGTGGGCTGGGGGAGGGCCGCCGAGAACATCGCGTCGGTCAGGTCGTCCTTGGTGGCCGCCGGTGACATGAGGGGGAGTTCGGCGGTGGCGCCGCCGGACGGGCGGTCGAGGCCGTCGGCGTAGAAGGCGCGGTTGAGTCCGGAGAGGGAGCCGAGCCCGGAGTCGACGGTCCGTACGGCGGCGCGGGCCTGGGGCAGCAGGTGGCGGTCGTCCGGCCACAGGCACGCCTTCGTGCGGCCGCTGGCGGTGCAGAGCGGCTGAGCGGGCTGTTCCTTGCGTACGGCCCAGTACGAGTCGGGCACCGGCGTACGGAACGCCACGAGGGTGCCGCCCGCGACGAGCGCGGCGAGCGTGAGCGCGGCGAGCGCGACCGGGCGGGGCGCGAGGGCGGCGCGGCGCCAGAGCGCGGGCAGCGCGGTGAGGACGAGGCCGAACGCCAGGCACCAGGCGACGGCGACCAGCATGCGGGTCGTGTTGGGCTCGAACTCCGAGCTCCAGAACTCGTCTATCGCAGGGAACAGTTTGTCGAGCGGGGTGTCGGGGACGAACGCGACGACGACGAAGAGGCCGTACCAGAAGACGCCCGCGAACGGCGCGACCACGCGTGAGGGCAGAGCGGAGCCGATGGCGACGCCGACGGCGATCTGCAGGCCCATCATGCCCGCGCCGAGCAGCAGCGGCGCCCACGCGGGCTCGCTGACCTCGCTGACTCCCGCGGTGCGCGAGAAGGCGACGGCGATCAGTACGGCGTACGCGAGGAGCGCCCAGAGCCAGGCCGCGAGCCAGAGCAGCATCGACTGGGCCCAGCCGCCGCGGGCGGCCGTGTCGGCCCAGAGCCGGGTGCGGTGGCGGAAGGCACGGCCCGCGCTCCAGGCGGCCGCGGCGCTCATCACGGAGCCCATCACGATGACGGAGAAGAGCTGGACCTGGAGGCTGGTCTGGTTCCACCAGCCGATCCAGTCGCTGTCGGCGGGGCTCTCCGCGGTGAAGTAGTAGACGCCGACGGCGCCCATGAGCGCGGCGGCCCACTTGGCCTCGCCGCGGCGCATCTCGGTGAGCAGTACGCGCATCAGCCGGCCACCGCTTCCGTACCGGCGAGGTGCAGGTATCCGGCTTCCACGGCGCCCCCGTCGATGTCCGTCCCGGTGACGTCCGCGTCACCGGCCTCGCCCCCGGAGGGCAGGGCGCACAGCTCGGCGACCGTGCCCGTGAAGTGGACCGTGCCCTCCAGGAGGACGGCGACGCGGTCGCACACGTGGGCCACGTCCTCGGCGAGGTGGGTGCTCATCACCACCGCGCAGCGGTCGCCCAACTCCTGGATGAGCTTGCGGAATCCGACGCGCTGGGCCGGGTCGAGGCCCACGGTCGGCTCGTCGAGGAGGACGAGGGAGGGCTCGTTGACCATGGCCTGGGCGATGCCGACGCGGCGCAGCATGCCGCCGGACAGGGCGCCCATCCTGGTGCCCGCGTGCTTCTCCATCTGGACCAGGCGCAGTGCCTCGCGGGCGCGTTCGCGGCGCTGGGCGGCGGGCACCTTGCGCAGCCACGCGGCGTACTCGGTGAACTCCTGGACGGTGAAGCGTGGGTAGTACCCGAAGGACTGCGGCAGCACCCCGATCTGCTTGCGCAGCCGTTGCACGCGGGCCCGCCCCGGGGTCTCTCCCAGGAGGGTGACGGTGCCGGACTTGGGCCTGCGGGCCGTGCTCAGCAGGGACAACAGGGTACTTTTACCCGCCCCGTTGGGGCCCAGGAGGCCGGTGACGCCGGCGGGAAAGATGAGGGAGACGTCGTCGAGGGCGGTCGTCGAGCCGTACTGCACGGTGACGTTCGCGACCGCCGCGACGGTGCTGCGCGGAGTGCTCACGTGATTCCTGAGTCCTGAATCCCTCGGGGCGGACAGAAGCTCTGCTTGGTCGCCGATCATGCTAGGGGCGGAGGGTGACGCTCCGTAGGCCATCAGTTCGAGTGTGCGCATGGTCACTGCGGGGGTGGGGTGGGGGCGGGGTGGGCGTGCTGGGCGCGCAGGGGGGCTCGCCGGTCGCGGAGGGCCCCGACGTATCGTTCACACGCTCTGGGTCCGATGCTGTGAGCCCCCAATTCGTGAGGCGATCGCCGTACACTTGGCGCCGGCGGACTACCGGCGGGTGAGGGGTGGTTGACGGTGCGTAAGGCGTGGCTGGTCGCTTCCGTCGGGATCGGCGGGGCCCTCAGCTTCATCGCGCTGCTCGTCGTCGGGACGTACATGGCCGCGGGGAGCATGGCCAACGGGGTCGGCGGTGGGTCCGTGGGGCTGGCCAAGGGGGCCGTGCCCGCCACCTATCAGCCCCTCGTGCAGAAGTGGGGCAACCTCTGCAAAGCCATCAACCCCGCGCTGCTCGCCGCCCAGCTCTACCAGGAGAGCGGGTTCAATCCGCGCGCCAAGAGCCCGGCCAAGGCGCAGGGGATAGCGCAGTTCATCCCGGGGACGTGGGCGTCCCACGGCCTGGACGGTGACGGCGACGGCGACCGGGACGTATGGGATCCGGAGGACGCCATCCCGTCCGCCGCGTCGTACGACTGCAAGCTCGCCGGATACGTGAAGGACGCGCCGGGAAACCCCACGAAGAACATGCTCGCCGCGTACAACGCGGGGGCGTACGCCGTCATCAAGTACGGCGGCGTGCCGCCCTACAGCGAGACGCAGAACTACGTGAAGACCATCACCGACCTCTCGAAGAGCTTCGCCCGGCCCGTCGGCCGTGTGGAACCTTCGAGGCAGGCGGCCGGCGCCATCTACTACGCCCAGAAGAAGCTCGGCACCCTCTACCTGTGGGGCGGCAACGGCACCCCGGAACAGGGTGGCCGCTTCGACTGCTCCGGGCTCACCCTCGCCGCGTACCGCTCCGTCGACATCACGCTGCCACGCGTCGCCAACGACCAGTACAACGCGGGACCGCACCCCAAGAGGGAGGAACTCCTCCCCGGCGACCTCGTCTTCTTCTCGGACGACCTGACCAATTCCCGCGCCATCCGGCACGTCGGCATCTACGTGGGCGGGGGCTACATGATCAATGCTCCGCGCACCGGCGCCGTGATCCGCTTCGACCGCATCGACACACCTGATTACTTTGGCGCGACCCGGGTCACCGAGGACGGGGCCAAGGCCGTGCCCGCCAAGCCGACGGAGGTCTGAGAGGCCCCGTTACACACGGGGTGCACGGGGTACGCGAGGTGTGATGTGGCTTGAACTCTCCGTTAGAAAACTTCTCTGAGCTGCAGCGATGTATCTCTCTTCGGTAACGTCTCAGTGATCTTTCGGTGGAGGGTGGAACGTAGGACGGGGGACAGGGCGTTCCCTTGTCTGGACCGACCACGGGGGTTGATGGACGGGGCGCACAGAACGGTGCGCCCATGGGCTAGGAGACAAGGGGCCGCAGCGCCATGGCTGGACTCGATGAATCCGGGTCGAACCCCGACGTCGGCCTGCTCTACGACATCAATGGCCTGGCCAAGGACACCCCGTCCTGGTTCGACAGCGCCATGACGTTCGTAGGGGAGTACGGGCTGTTGCTCGCCCTCGTCCTCCTGGTCGTGTGGTGCTGGTGGGGCCAGCGCAAGCGCGGCACCCTCGACGACGCCGCCTCCTCGGTCGCCGCCGTCGTCTGGGCACCGCTCGCCGCGGGCATCGCCGTCCTCGTCAACATTCCCATCCGCGGCTTCGTGGAACGGCCACGACCGTTCCGCGTCCACCGCGGCATCGAACTCCTCGTGGACGGCAAGAACGACTACTCGTTCGTCAGCGACCACGCCACGCTCGCCATGGCCATCGGCGCCGGACTCTTCGTCGCCAACCGGAAGTTCGGCCTCGTCGGCCTGGCCCTCGCCGCCGTCGAGGGCTTCTGCCGCGTCTTCATGGGCGTGCACTACCCGACGGACGTCGTCGGCGGCTTCGCGCTCGGCACCGCCGTCGCCCTGCTCCTCTCGCCGCTCGCCATGGCGATGCTCACGCCGCTCACCAAGATGGTCGGCCGCTCCGGGCGGGTGGGGTGGCTGGTGTGGGACCGGAAAGTCGGTCCTGTCGCGGCGCCGCTGAGCGGGACGGCGACGACGCGGGCGACGGGTGCGGCGTCGGCCGATCCGGACGAGAGGGACCTCGCGGCGTAGCGGAAGGCTTAGGGGACGGAGTAGGAAGCGGAGCAGGGGGCGGCGTAGAGGGCCGCGGTGAGGTCCGGGTCCTCCCGGGCGTCGGCTTCGCCACGCGTGCCGCGCTCACCACCACGTTCGAGTCCCAGTGGCCGTCCCTGCCGATGCGGCCGCCGCAGGTGAGCAGGCGCAGCTGGGAGCCGACCGCGGGTGCGTAGACCGTGGCGGTGGGGAACTCCGCCGTGCGGTACGTGTCGACCGCCGTGACATTGAACGTCGTACGTCGCCCTGCCGCCGTCGTCGTCTCGATGCGGTCGCCGGGGCGCAGCCGGTCCAGGCGGGCGAAGACGGCGTCCCGGTAGCCCCGGCCGCCCCGTCCTCCCCTTCCCGTGGGTGCGTCGCGGTGCCCCACGAGGATCGCGGGACCCAGGGCCCCGGGCCGGGGGCCCAGCGCGTACCGGCCCACCTTCAGCGCGTCCCGGAACGACGGCACCTCCAGCGCGCCCTGCCGGTCGAGGCCGACCGGCAGGACATCCGCGTCCACGCCGATCGCGGGGATCCGGATACGGCCCTCCGAGGTTCGGGAGGGTGGCGGCCCGTCACCCAGCGGGGGTGCGGTGGCGAGGAGGGTGGCCGCTGCGAGCAGCAGGGGGGCGGCTGCGCGGCGCAGGGGGCGGTTGAGGGGGTTCAGGGGGCACCGGGGTTTCAGGGGGCACCGAGGGTTCAGGGGGTTCAGAGGTGATCCGGGCCGGAGGCTGTGCCTGAGCCCGTGCCCGTGCCGCTGTTGGGGCCGGGGACGGCGTCCGTGCTGGGGGCCGTGTCGTGTGCCTTGCGGCGGCGCAGCAGCCAGACGCCCAGGCCTGCCGCCGCACCGGTCACCGCCGCGGAGACGAACGTCAGGGGGCCCGCGTCGGGGTGCGCGGCCTCGGCCGTGGCGTGGGTCGCGCCGCCGCGGGCCGCGCCGGAGGGGGTGGCCTTGAGGGCGCCGACGCTCGTGTCCGTGTCCGTGTCCGTGTCCATCTCCGCGTCCGCGCCCGGGGACTTGGTGGCGGATGTGCTGTTCGGGCTCGCGGGGAGCTGGGATGCGGCGTCCGTAGAGGTGCCGGGAGAGGTGCCCGTGGAGGGGGCCTGGCTTGTGGAGGCCTTCGGGGACGCGGACTTCTCGGCGAAGGTGGACGACGCCTTGGGGGACGCCGACTTGTCGGTCGCATCGGCATCGGCATCGGAGTCGGCGTCGGAGTCCGTTCCCGGGCCCGCGCCCAGCCCCTTGCCGTCCGCGCCGAGGAGGCTCCAGCCCTTGACGTCCTGGCCCTTGGGGTCCTTCCCCTTCTCGTCGTCCTTGAAGTAGTAGAGGGGGCGGGTCTCGTAGATGACCTGCGGTTTGTCGGCGTTCTGCGCGTCGTCGCCGGTCTGGGCGGTCTGGCCCGTGACGTCGTCGGCCTTGGTGGGGTAGCCGATCGCGGCCGGCCAGTCGGTGGCGCACGCCCCGGTGCAGTCGGGGGTGTCGGCTTTGTCGGCGTCGCGCGTGTAGAGCGGGTTGCCGTCCTTGTCGGCGAGCGCCTTGCCCTTCGGGGTGTCGATGAGGGTCAGCTGTCCGGGCTCGCCGGGCTTGTCCAGGGCGATGGCCGGGCCCGCCAGGGCGAGGACGGCCACCGCGGCCGCCATCGCCGTGACGGCGGCCGCGCGGGGGGAGCCGGTGGGTATGCGCGTGCTGCGGGGTGGGGTCATGCCCCCAGGCCACCCGTGTCCAGCGGGGTGGGCCACCTGGGGGCGTGTCGGGCGGGGCCGAACGGGTGGCGGTACCCGCCGGGCGGGTGACGGGGCAGGTGCCCGTACGTGCGGGGTGCCAGTGCCCAAAAGGGGCTTTCAGAGCGCCTGCGGGAAGTCGAAGAACCGCGTGGGGTCGTACTGCTTCTTGAGCTTCTTCAGGCGCGGCGCCGCCGCCCCGTAGTACGCCTCGCGCCAGTTCGTCAGCGTCGAGTCGGTGTAGTTCTGGTACGCGGCTCCGGACGCGTGACGCCCCATCGCCCCGTGCGCCTTTTTCAGCCACGCCCGGGCGCCCGAGCCCGACGTGCCCGCGCGCCACGACGCGATGTACTGCGCCAGCATCCGCGAGCGCCGGTGCACGAACGCCGTCGCCGTCGGGTCGACGCGGTTGATCGCGCCGCCGAGCGCCGTGAGCGCGATGCTGCCGCCGCTCGCGCCGGTCACGTTCTCGATCTGCGACAGCAGCGTGCGGATGCCAGCCGCCGAGAGCGAACGGTCGAAGAAGTCCGAACTCGCCGCGTACGTCTCGCGCTTGAGGGCCCCCGTCGGGGTGCGGCCCGGCGTCGCGCCGGGGAGGTGGCACTGGGCGTCGGCGGCGAAGGACGAACAGCCCGCGTACACCTCCATCGACTCCTCGTACGTACGCCGCTTCAGGGAGACGCTGCGCGCCGGTGCGCCGATCTTGTCGGCGAGGCGGTCGACTGCGTTCTGCAACTCGCCGTACGTCCCGAGGGAGAAGCAGGCGACGGACACGGTCGGGGTGCCGCCCGGTGTGTTCGCCAGGTGCGCGGACGACCAGATCTCGTCCGGCTGGTCCGGGCCCCACTCCTGCCACGCCTTGATGACCGCGGCCGCCTTCGACCAGGGCCAGGTCATGTAGGCGGAGACGCCCTGGGGTGCGGCGTGCGTACGGTAGGTGAGTTCGGTGACGACGCCGAAGTTGCCGTTGCCCGCGCCGCGCAGCGCCCAGAACAGGTCCTTGTGCTCGGACTTGGAGGCGGTGAGCTGCTTGCCGTCCGCCGTGACGAGCGTGGCGGAGGTGAGGCTGTCGCAGGTCAGGCCGTACGCCCGGGAGACCACGCCGTGGCCGCCGCCGAGGGTGAGACCGGATATGCCGACGGTCGGGCACGAGCCCGCGGGGATGGTGACGCCCTTCGCCGCGAGCGAGCGGTAGACGTCGATGAGCTTGGCGCCGCCGCCGATGGTGGCGGTGCTGCCGCTCGCGCGTATCTTGCTCAGCTTCGACACGTCGATGATCAGCCGGCCGTTGCCGGACGACCAACCCGCGTAGGAATGACCGCCGTTGCGGATCGCGACCTTGGTGCGGTGGGCGCGGGCGTAAGCGAGGGCGGTGCGGATGTCGTCCGGGTGTGCGACGTAGGCCACGGCGGTGGGCTTCAGGTCGTCGTACCGCGTGTTGTACAGCTGCCGGGCCGCCGCCCACTTGGCCTGCCCCGGCTGGACGAGGGTGCCGTCCAGGTCACGGGCGAGGGCCTTGAGCGTGGCCGGGGAGGAGGAGGCGGCACTCGAGGTTCTGATGGGGGTGCCGCCGGTACCGGATGCGGTGGTGCCGGTGCCCGTCCTCGTGCTGGTGCCGCCCGGGGTGCCGCTGGTGCAGCCCGCGACGGTGGCGGCGGCCAGTGTGGCCGCCGTTGTGCCGATGAATGTACGTCGTTCCATGACGCCTCCCGTTGCTTCCCGAGGACGAGACGGTGTGGGAGGCGCGGGGGTTCCTTCGCGGGGAGGCGCAGGGTTCAGAACTCCGCAGGGTTCAGGACTTCGCAGGGTTCGGGACTTCGCAGGGTTCGGGACTTCGCGGGTTTCAGGCGGACGCTTCGTGGTCCGTCGCGTCCGTACGCGCCTTGCTGCGGGCCCGCCGGGCCGGGCCGCGCCATCCGCAGGTGCAGTGGGCCGCGGTGAAGCGGCCCTTCTCGACCGTCGTCGTGCGGTGGTCTGTCGTGGGGTGGTCTGTCGTGGGGTGGTCTGTCGTGGGGTGGGCTGAGGGGAGTTGCTGATCGGCCACACGGTCACCGTAGCGACCCCGGGTGAACGGCCGCCCGCGTGACGGGTCAACGTACCGGTCGTTAGGGGAACGACGGGGGAAGTCGCAGGCGCGGAGAACGCTTGGGGGTAGACAGGCGATGGTGCACCGGCAGAGGCACGTGGGCGGTGCGGACGGCGCGGACGGTGTGAGCGGTGCGGGCGGCGTGGTTGCCGCGGCCGCCGTGACCGTCGCGTTCGGACTGATGGCCGTCACCTCCGGGTGCTCGCCCCTCGGTGCCGCCGCCGACGGCAGTGGTGCGGGTGACCCGGCCGATGTCGTACGCCGGTCCGCCGACGCCGTCGTCCGCGCGGGGAGTTCGAAGGCGTCGACCTCCATGGAGATGGCGAGCGGCGGTACGCGCGTGACCATCCGCGGCACGGGCGTCTACGACTTCGAGCGACAGCTCGGACAGTTCCAGGTGGTGCTGCCGCAGGACCCGGCGGGCAAGGACGAGCACCGGCCCATCACCGAGCTGATGGCCGCGGGCGCGCTGTACATGAAGAACCGGGGTGCCGGGGTGCCCGCCGACAAGTGGGTGCGGATCGAGACACGTTCACTGTCCGACGGCAACCTCGTCACCGGCGGCGCCACGGATCCCCTCGCGGCGGCGGAGCTGTTGCGCGGGGCGCGGAAGGTGGGGTTCGTGGGAGAGGAGCGGGTCGGTGGGGTGGACGTACGGCACTATCGCGGCGTCATCGATCTGCGTGCCGCGGCCCGAGCGGCTTCCGCAGGTCAGCGCGGTGCGCTGGGGGTCGCGGCGGCGAAAGGGTTCAGCAAGGGGAGCGTGCCCTTCGACGTCTACCTCGACGACGAGGGGCGGGTGCGGAAGCTTCGGCAGCGGTTCGCCGTGGCCGACGCGAACGTGGCGTCGACCACGTTGCTCTATGCCTTCGGGGTGCCGGCGAAGGTGCGACTTCCGGCCGAGAAGGACATCTATGCCGGGAAGATTGCGGGTCCGTAGTCGCGTACGGCTGGTGGAAATGGTCCGTCCGTGCCATGCGCGGTGCGTAGGCCGCTCCCTACCCTAGGAAGTCGGCATCAGGAAGAGGTGATGAACGTGGCTCCGACGCGTGGCGGTACGGCGGTTCAGGACCACGTCGCCCTCGCCGAGATCGAACTGTGCGGGGAACTCATCATTGCGGCGAGTGCGGCGGCCGAGCGGTTGAGCTTTGACCGGATCGACGAGGTGTTGCAGGTTGCCGACTGGCGTGAGCGGGGGGAACCCGGCGAGGCCCGGGGGTAGCGCTCCCCTTGCCGGGGGGGGGGCTGACTGACCGCCGCTTCGCGGCGATGCGACCCTCCCACCCACCCGTTCACCCCGCACCGATGGGTGGACGACCTGCGCGGGGGCTTGGTGGGCGAGGTGGTGTGGCGCCCCTCTCCGCGGGTGGGGCTGACTGACCGCCGCTTCGCGGCGATGCGACCCTCCCACCCACCCGTTTACCCCGCACCGATGGGCGGGGGTGGGGGAGAGAAGCCCGCAGCGCGGGCACGCGGTGCGGGCACGCCGCGCCTGGGGAGTGCGGGGTGTGGCGCCCGCGCGCGGTGCCTGGGGAGCGTGGGGTGTGCCGCCCGCACCGGTGCCGGGGGATGGAGGATGTGGCATCCGCACGTGGCGCCGGGGAGTGGCGTGCGCTGGCCGGTGCTGGAAGTGAGAGCTGTCTCCCACCCATCCGTCGCCCCGGGCCGAGGGGCGGGCGGGTGGGGAGCAGCCCGCGAAGCGGGCACGCGGTGCGGATGGGGTGCCGGGGGCGTTGCCGCCCCGGCTGCGTCGGATACCGCTCGGTTCACGGCAGCGCGTGGGCGCGGGGTGTGGCGGGGGGCCTTGCCGGAGGGTGAGGGGCGGCGGTGGTCGACGGGGAACCGTCCCCCTCGCGGGAGCGTTACGTGCGGAGCATGCGGGCGATCGCCTTGGTCGCCTCTTCGACCTTCGCGTCGATCTCCGTGCCGCCCTTCACCGCCGCGTCGGCCACGCAGTGGCGCAGGTGTTCCTCCAGGAGTTGGAGGGCGAAGGACTGGAGCGCCTTCGTGCTCGCCGAGACCTGCGTGAGTATGTCGATGCAGTAGACGTCCTCCTCGACCATGCGCTGCAGGCCGCGGATCTGGCCCTCGATGCGGCGCAGGCGCTTGAGGTGTTCGTCCTTCTGCTTGTGGTAGCCGTGCACCTCATGGGCCTGGGACTGGGCAAGGGCCTGGGCCTGGCCCTGCGCCTGGTCGGAGGGCGCTTCGGGCGCCCCCGGGGTCGGTACGGCCGCGCCGGCCGCGTCAGCCGCCTCGGTGGTCGTCATGGCGTCCTCCTTCTGGACTTCCTGAACGTTCTGGGCTTCCCGAACGTTCTGGGCTTCCCGAGATTTCCGAACTTCGTGGACTTCGGGTAGTGGAGCAGGGGTACACCGTCGGGTGTGAGCGCGGCGGTCCGGTGATTCCGGGACTGATTCCGGGACTCCTGGGACTTCTCGCATACCCCCCACGGGTATATCGTAGCCGATTCCACGGGGGGTGTGCTGATCACTGTGCCTGATGGGCGACACTGGGGGGCGGCCGGTTAGCCGTGGCCGGATGATGCGCCTAGCATCAGCCTGACCGCATCCAAAGCACCCCGAGGACCCCACGTGCGCTTTCGTCTGACCCCCAGGGAGACGAGCTTCTACGACATGTTCGCCGCATCCGCGGACAACATCGTCACGGGCTCGAAGCTCCTGATGGAACTGCTCGGAGCGGACTCTTCCGCACGGGCCGAGATCGCAGAGCGTATGCGGGCCGCGGAACACGCGGGAGACGACGCGACGCATGCGATCTTCCACCAGCTGAACTCCTCGTTCATCACGCCGTTCGACCGCGAGGACATCTACAACCTCGCGTCGTCCCTCGACGACATCATGGACTTCATGGAGGAGGCCGTCGACCTGGTCGTCCTCTACCAGGTCGAGGAACTCCCCAAGGGCGTCGAGCAGCAGATCGAGGTGCTCGCGCGGGCCGCCGAGCTCACCGCGGAGGCCATGCCCAATCTGCGGACGATGGCCAACCTCACCGAGTACTGGATCGAGGTCAACCGTCTGGAGAACCAGGCCGACCAGATCCACCGCAAGCTCCTCGCCCAGCTCTTCAATGGCAAGTACGACGCCATGGAGGTGCTGAAGCTCAAGCAGATCGTGGACGTGCTGGAAGAGGCCGCCGACGCCTTCGAGCACGTGGCGAACACTGTGGAGACCATCGCGGTCAAGGAGTCCTGAGGCCTCGCCATGGACACCTTTGCTTTGATCGTGACGATCGGCGTCGCGCTCGGATTCACGTATACGAACGGCTTTCACGACTCCGCGAACGCCATCGCCACCTCCGTCTCCACACGCGCGCTGACGCCTCGCGCGGCGCTCGCCATGGCCGCGGTGATGAACCTCGCCGGTGCCTTCATGGGCAGCGGGGTCGCCAAGACCGTGAGTGAGGGGATCATCGAGACCCCGCACGGCGACAAGGGGATGTGGATCCTCTTCGCGGCGCTCATCGGCGCCATCGTGTGGAACCTGATCACCTGGTACTTCGGTCTGCCCTCGTCCTCGTCGCACGCGCTCTTCGGCGGCATGGTCGGCGCGGCGCTCGCGGGCGGCATCGGGGTCATCTGGTCCGGTGTCGTCGACAAGATCGTCATCCCGATGTTCCTGTCGCCGGTGATCGGCCTCGTCGCCGGTTATCTGGTGATGTGCGCGATCATGTGGATGTTCCGGAAGTCCAACCCGCACAAGGCCAAGCGCGGCTTCCGTATCGCGCAGACGGTGTCGGCGGCCGGTATGGCCCTCGGTCACGGTCTGCAGGACGCGCAGAAGACGATGGGCATCGTGGTGATGGCCCTCGTCATCTCCGACGTGCAGAGCGCGGACGCACCCATTCCGATCTGGGTCAAGATCGCCTGTGCGCTGATGCTCTCGGCCGGTACGTACGCGGGCGGCTGGCGCATCATGCGGACCCTCGGGCGCAAGATCATCGAGCTGGACCCGCCGCAGGGCTTCGCCGCCGAGACGACCGGCGCGGGCATCATGTTCACCACGGCGTTCATGTTCCACGCGCCGATCTCGACGACGCACGTCATCACCTCCGCGATCATGGGCGTGGGCGCGACGAAGCGGGTCAACGCGGTGCGGTGGGGTGTCGCCAAGAACATCATCCTGGGCTGGTTCATCACGATGCCGGCCGCAGCGATCGTCGCCGCGTTGAGTTTCTGGGTCGTGGATCTCGCGTTCTTGTAGCGCACGCTCGGAATACACACCTGCCAGTACATGGAAGGGCCCGCCCCCGGGAGCCAGGGGCGGGCCCTTCTTGGTGTCCCTGCGGTGGCACCGCCATGCAGCACCGCGGGGAGTCTCGTGGTCGGCTCAGCCGAAGCGGCCCGAGATGTAGTCCTCGGTGGCCTGGACCGACGGGTTGGAGAAGATCCGCTCCGTGTCGTCGATCTCGACGAGCTTGCCGGGCTGGCCGACGGCGGCCAGGTTGAAGAACGCGGTGCGGTCCGAGACGCGGGCCGCCTGCTGCATGTTGTGCGTCACGATGACGATCGTGAAGCGCTCCTTCAGCTCGCCGATCAGGTCCTCGATCGCGAGGGTCGAGATCGGGTCGAGGGCCGAGCAGGGCTCGTCCATGAGGAGGACGTCGGGCTCGACCGCGATCGCCCGCGCGATGCACAGACGCTGCTGCTGGCCGCCGGAGAGGCCGGAGCCGGGCTTGTTGAGGCGGTCCTTGACCTCGTTCCAGAGGTTCGCGCCCTTGAGGGACTTCTCGACGATGTCGCCCAGCTCGGACTTCTTGTACGAGCCGTTGAGCTTCAGGCCCGCCGCGACGTTGTCGAAGATCGACATCGTGGGGAACGGGTTCGGGCGCTGGAAGACCATGCCGATCGTGCGGCGCACGGCCACCGGGTCCACGCCGCTGCCGTAGAGGTCCTCGTCGTCCAGGAGCACCTTGCCCTCGACGCGGCCGCCCGGCGTGACCTCGTGCATGCGGTTCAGCGTGCGCAGGAACGTGGACTTGCCGCAGCCCGACGGGCCGATGAAGGCCGTCACCGAGCGGGGCTCCACGGTCATGGAGATGTCGTCGATCGCCTTGTGGGAGCCGTAGAAGGCGGTCAGGCCCGATACGTCGATTCGCTTGGCCATGGGATCACTGCTTTCGAAAAGTGGAGCGTGCTGAGGGTCGCTGATGTGGCCGCCTCAGCGGCCCGTCTTGGGGGCCTTCCAGCGCGCTACGCCGCGGGCCGCCATGTTGAGGATCATGATGAAGCCGATGAGGGCGAGCGCCGCGGCCCAGGCCCGGTCGTACGACGCCTGCGTGCCGGCCGCGTACTGCTGGTAGATGTACAGCGGCAGCGAGCCCTGCGCCCCGTCGAAGGGGTTCGAGTTGATCAGGGGGTTCACCCAGACCAGGAGCAGGACCGGCGCGGTCTCACCGGCGATGCGGGCCACCGCGAGCATGACGCCCGTGGTGATGCCGCCGATCGCGGTGGGCAGCACGACCTTGAGGATGGTCCGCCACTTCGGCACGCCGAGGGCGAGCGACGCCTCGCGCAGCTCGTTCGGTACGAGCTTGAGCATCTCCTCGGTGGAGCGCACGATCACCGGCATCATCAGGATGGCGAGCGCCATGGCGCCGGCCCAGCCCGAGTAGTCGAACTCGAGGATGAGGATCCAGAAGCTGAGGACGAACAGGCCCGCGACGATCGAGGGGATGCCGGTCATGACGTCCACGAAGAACGTGACGGTCTTGGCGAGCTTCCCGCGCCCGTACTCGACGAGGTAGACCGCGGTGAGCAGGCCGATCGGCACGGCGATCACGGAGGCCAGGAGCACCTGCTCCAGGGTGCCGATGATCGCGTGGTAGATGCCGCCGCCGGTCTCTTCGTCGGCGACGACGCCCATGGAGTGGGTGAGGAAGTAGACGTCGAAGACCTTGATGCCGCGCTGCACGGTCTCGTAGATCAGCGAGGCCAGCGGGACCACGGCGAGCAGGAACATGACCCACACCAGCGAGGTGGCGAGGCGGTCCTTGGCCTGGCGGGCGCCTTCGACGGTCACCGCGAGGGCGTACGACCCGACGATGTACAGGAGGGCGGCTATGAGGCCCCACTGGATGCGGCTGTCCAGGCCGGCCCCGGCGCCGATGCCGACCGCGACGGCGGCCGAGCCCGCGGCCATGGCCAGCGGCGTCCAGCGGGGCAGCGTCGCGGCCTTGAGGGTGGCCGGGCGCTTGACGAGCGGGCCGGTCGGGGTGGGTGTCGTGGTGCTCATGCGTTGGCCCCCGAGTACTCCTTGCGGCGCGCGATGATCAGGCGGGCCGCGCCGTTGACCAGCAGCGTGATGATGAAGAGCACCAGGCCGGAGGCGATGAGCGCGTCCTGGCCGTACTCACTGGCCTCGTTGAACTTGCTGGCGATGTTCTGTGCGAAGGTGCCGCCGCCGTAGTCGAGCACGGAGGTATTGATGAGGAAGTTCGGCGAGAGGACGGTGGCGACGGCGATCGTCTCGCCGAGCGCGCGGCCGAGGCCCAGCATCGAGGCGGAGATGATGCCGGAGCGGCCGAAGGGGAGCACCGACATGCGGATGACCTCCCAGCGCGTGGCGCCGAGGGCCAGCGCGGCCTCCTCGATCATCTTCGGGGCCTGGAGGAAGACCTCGCGGCTGACGTTCGTGATGATCGGCAGGATCATGATCGCGAGGAGGATGCCGACGGTCATCAGGGAGCGCGGGGCCTCGCCGTTGTACGAGAAGACGCCGGTCCAGCCGAGGTAGTCGTCCAGCCAGCCGTAGAAGCCGGTGAGGTTGGGGGCGACCACGAGGGCGCCCCACAGGCCGTACACGATCGAGGGCACGGCGGCCAGCAGGTCGATCACGTAGGCGATGGGGCCCGCCAGCTTGCGCGGCGCGTAGTGCGAGATGAAGAGCGCGATGCCGATGGCGACGGGGACCGCGATCGCGAGGGCGATGATCGAGCTGACGACGGTGCCGAAGACCAGGACCGCGATGCCGAAGTACGGCTTGCCGTCGGTACTGATGCCGGCCGGGTCCCACTCGAAGGTGGTGAGGAAGTTACCCGTGTTGTCGGCGAGGGCGACGGTCGTGCGGTACGTCAGAAACGCGGCGATGGCCGCCATGATGACGAGGAGCACGATCCCGGAGCCCCGGGAGAGGCCGAGGAAGATCTTGTCGCCGGGGCGGGTGGCGCCGCGTGCGGCTGCCTTGCTCACCGGGGCCGTCGGCTTGACGTCGTCGACGGGGGGAGGAGCGGTCGTATTGCTTGGTATGTCCATGGGGTTCTCCGGTCTGCGGAGGCGCCGTGCGGGTGTCGCAGGCGCTCCGTGGCGGCGGTGCACCGGACGGTGCGGCCGGCCCGGGTACCGCGGGGCCGGCCGCACTCGGTTCAGCTAGCTCAGGCCCGCGACGGTGGAGCGGACCTTGGTGATGATCTCGGCCGGGATCGGCGCGTAGTCGTTGTCCTTGAGGACCTTCTGGCCGTCCTCGCTCGCGATGTAGGTCAGGAAGGACTTGGTGGCGGCGAGGCTGTCCTTCTTGTTGCCCTTCTCGCAGACGACCTCGTACGTCACGAGGGTGATCGGGTACGCGCCCTCGGCGGTCGGCTTGTAGTTCAGCTCCAGGGCGAGGTCCTTGCCCTTGCCGACGACCTTGGCCTCGGAGATGGCCTTGGAGGCGTTGTCGACGGTGGCCTTCACCGGCTCCTTGGCGTCGGTCTTCAGGTCGACGGTCTTGACGCCCTCACCGGCGTACGAGAGCTCGAAGTACGAGATGGCGCCCGCGGTCTGCTTGACCTGGCCCGCGACACCGGCGGAGCCGTTCGCGGACTGGCCGCCCTTGGGCTCCCACGACTTGCCCGGCTCGTAGGGCCAGGCGCTGGGGGCGGCGCCCTTCAGGTACTTGGTGAAGTTGTCCGTGGTGCCGGACTCGTCGGAGCGGTGGAAGGGCTGGATCTTGGTGCTGGGGAGCTCGGCGTCGGGGTTGAGCTTCTCGATCGCCTTGTCGTCCCAGGACTTGATCTTGTTGTTGAAGATGTCGCCCAGGGTCTTGGCGTCCAGGGTCAGGCTGTCGACGCCGGGGACGTTGTAGCCGATGGCGATCGGGCCGCCCACCATGGGCAGGTCGATGGCCTGGCTGCCCGTGCAGACCTTCTTCGACTTCTCGACCTCGTCGGGCTTCAGCGCCGAGTCCGAACCGGCGAACGCGGTCTGGCCCTGGAGGAACGCGGTGATGCCGGCGCCCGAACCCGTCGGGTTGTAGTTCAGCTGCACGTCCTTGCAGTTGGTCGTGTAGACCTTCCGCCAGGCGTCGATCGCGTTCTTCTGCGCGGACGAGCCGGAGGCGGCCAGCTGGCCCTCGGCGTCGTCGCACTTGATGTTGGCGTTGGCGTTGGTCTCCTTGCCGCCGTCGCCCGAGCTGGTGTCGTCGGAGCCGCACGCCGTGAGGGCCAGGGCGCCGGAGACGGCGATGGCGCCGAGGGAGAGGGCGCGGAGCCGGTTCTTGCGCTGAAGCTTCACTTCGGGTCTTCCTTCCGGGAGCCGCCGACCCTTTGCTGGCGGCGTGCGATGACTTGCGTCGTGTTGTAAGGCCGAAATTAGGCAGGGCAGGTGAAGCGGCCGATGGGCATGAGTGAACGGCGGGTGAACCTCGGCGGTCGGCCCGGTTAGGCTTTCGCCACAAAACGTAGCGGCTCAACTACAGTCAGTCATGAAAGCTGGTCGTGCCGTAGCGCCGGATACGATCGGCGCATGATCTACCCGTTCCTCGCAGGCGTCACCGTCTGGCTCGCCGTCGCCACCACCGCGGTGTGGGTCGGCCGCGAGTACTGCAAGGAGTGCCGCACGCGGCGGCGTACGGCTGCCTAGCCCGCTCGGTCAGGCCCTGCCCCGGGGCGCGGCCAGGGACGCCAGCAGGTCGGTGACGAGCTCGGCGTCCCGCTCGCGCGTCAGCAGGCGGCGGGCCGCGTCGGGCGGCAGCCACCGCAGGTGCGAGACCTCGGAGTTGGGGGCGAAGGTGCCGGAGAGCGCCTCGGCGGCCCAGTAGCGGACCTGCTTGGGGCGGTCCTGCGCGTCCCGGTAATGGGCGGTGGGGAGTTCGGCGCCGAGCGCGCACGTCATCCCGGTCTCCTCGAGGACTTCGCGCAGCGCCGCGTCCCGCGCCGTCTCCCCGCGCTTGAGCTTGCCCTTCGGGTGGGACCAGTCCGACCACTTGGGGCGGTGCACCAGGGCGAGTTCGATGCCGCCCTGCCCGGCGCGGTCCGGGCGCCACAGGACGCAGCCGGCCGCGAGGACCGTGGTCTCCTCGCCGAACGGCTCTTCCTTCCCGTACGTCACCTGACCCTCGCCTCCTCGCGCAGCCACGACCGCTGGAACACGAACCGGGCCGCCTCGACCTCGTGCCGCTGGTCGGCGTGGAGCACCCCCAGCGCGTACGCCGTGGCGGGCGCGATACGGGGGGTCCGCGCCGCGCGGGCCGCCGCCGCTGCCGCGGAAGCCGCCTCGCGGTGGACGTTCAGGGCGTGACTCGCGTCCGCGATGCGGGAGTCGGTCCTGTCGTGGCCGACGAGGACCTCCTGCGCGTACCGGGACAGGCGCAGCAGTGAGCGGACCTTCAGCCAGGGCGCGTCCTGGGCGTCCGGGGCGGTGTCCGTCGGCGCGAGGCCGTGGGAGAGGGCACCCGCGTTGTAGGGGTGGCCCGCCTGGCCGAGGGGCAGGGCGGCGACGGCCTCGGCGAGCGTCGCCTCCGCCTGGTCCGCGAGCGGGACGAGGCTTTCCGTCGCCCCGCTCAGGGGCACCTCGCTGGCCAGGACGGCCACGTGGTCCGCCACCGCGTGGAAGCGGGACGAGCCGAACGCCTGGAGGGCGGTGGAGTGGGCGCGGGTCCTGGCGAGCGTGAGCTGCCGCTCCAGGAGGGCGGCGGCCTTGGCGGCGCCGACGGCGAGGCCGCGCGGGGTACCACTGTCGGCGGCGCTCGGCACCGGGGGCTGCGCCCAGCCGTTCTGCCGTGCCGTACGGCCTGCCGCGCCCGAGGCGGCGAGGGCGGGCCGCGGGTCCCCGGCCGGGGCAGGCACCGGTGACGGGCCCGACAGCCGGTGCAGCGCCTCCAGGAGCCGGTCCAGGCGGATGGCGTACGCGTGCTCCTGGGCCAGCGTGCCGGAGAGCCACGCCAGTTCGGGGCTGAGCGACGACGCCCACTCCGCGTCCAGGAGCGGCCGGAACGTGTGCAGGGTGCCGCCGATGCGGCGGGCCGCACGGCGCAGGGAACGGGCGGCCTCCAGGGACTCCTCCGCGCCCTGCGCGTCCGTGCTGGACTCGCGGTGCAGCCGCAGCGAGCGGAGGAACTCCGTGGCCTGGTCCTGCAGATAGGCCGTGAGGGCCTCGCCCGCGGTGCCCGTGCCCGCTCCCGTACTCGTCATCTCATGGTGTTGCTGTGCCACGCCGGCGCCTCCGGGCGTCTATGAGCATCTCCTGCACGTTGCGCAGGGGCTGGCCGTCCGGGTCCGCCGAGTGGCGGGTCCAGTTGCCGTCCGCGCCCAGGTGCCAGGAGGCCGTGGTGTCCGACATGCCGGTCTCCAGGAGCCGGCTGAGGGCCGCCCGGTGCGCCGGGTCCTGGACCCTGACCAGCGCCTCGATACGGCGGTCGAGATTGCGGTGCATCATGTCGGCGCTGCCGATCCACACCTCCGGTTCGCCGCCGTTGCCGAAGGCGAAGACCCGGGAGTGTTCGAGGAAGCGGCCGAGGACGGAACGTACCCGGATGTTCTCCGAGAGGCCCTCCACGCCGGGGCGGACCGCGCAGATGCCGCGTACCCACACGTCCACCTCGACGCCCGCCTGCGACGCACGGTACAGCGCGTCGATGACGGCCTCGTCGACCATCGAGTTGACCTTGACGCGGACGTAGGCGGGGCGGCCCGCCCTGTGGTGCTGTATCTCCTTGTTGATGCGGGAGACGAGGCCGTCGCGCAGGGACTTGGGTGCCACGAGCAGTCGGCGGTAGGTCTCCCTGCGGGAGTAGCCGGAGAGCCGGTTGAAGAGGTCGGAGAGGTCCGCGCCGACCTCCGCGTTGGAGGTGAGCAGCCCCAGGTCCTCGTAGAGGCGGGCGGTCTTGGGGTGGTAGTTGCCGGTGCCCACGTGCGAGTAGCGGACGAGGGACTCGCCCTCCTGGCGCACGACGAGGGACAGCTTGCAGTGCGTCTTCAGACCGACGAGGCCGTACACCACATGGCAGCCCGACTCCTCCAGCTTCCGCGCCCACTTGATGTTGGCCTGCTCGTCGAAGCGGGCCTTGATCTCGACGAGGACGAGGACCTGCTTGCCGGACTCGGCGGCGTCGATGAGCGCGTCGACTATGGGGGAGTCGCCCGACGTCCGGTACAGCGTCTGCTTGATGGCGAGGACGTCCGGGTCGGACGCGGCCTGCTCCAGGAACGCCTGCACGGAGGTGGAGAACGAGTCGTACGGGTGGTGCAGGAGTACGTCGCGTTCGCGAAGAGCGGCGAAGATGTCGGGGGCGGACGCCGACTCGACCTCGGCGAGGTCGCGGTGGGTGCCGGCCACGAACTTGGGGTACTTCAGCTCGGGCCGGTCCAGCTTGGCGATGCTGAAGAGACCGGTCAGGTCGAGCGGTCCCGGCAGCGGGTAGACCTCCGCCTCGCTGATCTTCAGCTCGCGCACCAGCAGGCTGAGGATGTTCGGCGCGATCGACTCCTCTACCTCCAGTCGCACCGGCGGCCCGAAGCGGCGCCGCATGAGCTCCTTCTCCAGAGCCTGGAGCAGGTTCTCGGCGTCGTCCTCCTCGACCTCCAGGTCCTCGTTCCTGGTGAGCCGGAACATGTGGTGCTCCTGGATCTCCATGCCCGGGAAGAGCTCCTGGAGATGCGCGGGCGCGGCGATGACGTCCTCGATGGGGACGTACCGCTGCGGGGAGGCCTCAAGGAACCGCGAGAGCAGCGGAGGAACCTTCACCCGTGCGAAGTGCTGATGTCCGGAGACCGGGTTGCGCACGACCACGGCGAGGTTGAGCGAGAGCCCCGAGATGTACGGGAAGGGGTGCGCGGGATCGACGGCCAGCGGGGTCAGGACGGGGAAGATCTGCTGCCGGAAGAGCGTGAAGAGCCGGGACTGCTCCTTCTCGGTCAGCTCCTGCCAGCGCACCAGGTGGATGCCCTCGTCGGCGAGGCCGGGCGCGACGTCGTCCTGATAGCAGGCGGCGTGCCGGGCCATGAGCTCGCGGGAGCGGTTCCAGATGAGGTCGAGGACCTCGCGGGGCTGCAGACCGGAGGCCGAGCGGGTGGCGACCCCGGTAGCGATGCGGCGCTTCAGGCCCGCCACCCGGACCATGAAGAACTCGTCCAGGTTCGAGGCGAAGATCGCCAGGAAGTTCGCCCGTTCGAGGAGGGGCGTGTCCGGGTCCTCGGCGAGTTCGAGCACCCGCTCGTTGAAAGCGAGCCAGCTGCGCTCCCGGTCCAGGAACCGCCCCTGGGGCAGCTCGGCGCCGTCGTGACCGACCGCGGCGTCCTCGTCGTACGCGTCGAGGTCGGCGTCGATGTCGGGGTCGAGGTCGGAGACGGTGGCGGCGATGGTGGCGGGCCGGTGCGCGGCGATGGAACCCACGGAAGGCTGGGCGTGCTGCACGTGTCCTTGCGTGTTCTGCTGGCTCATGGACCCATTGTTCCGCGCGGGCACGACGATGGGCGCGTCGGAGAGCGCGGGAGTGAGGCGGAGCTTCCCGTTTGCCTGGGAAGAGCTCCCGTTCTCCCGGGACGGGTCGGGCGCGGCGGGCTGCATTGAGCGAGCGTCGCAAGGCTGTCTGAATGAGTGGTTACGGCGACATGACGTGCGGGACATCGGCCGAAGGCTCCGGGGCGTCTACAGCGGGGTGCCTTCGGCCGATCGTGGGGTTCAGGCCACGCGGTGGCGGAGGAGGCGGAATGCGGCGTAGGTGACGACGGCGGCCAGGACCAGCAGGATGCCGGTCTCCACGAGCTGGAGGGGCCAGAAGTGCGACGAGGGGTGGAAGTCGGAGTACCAGCCGGTGACTTGGTGCTCGGTCAAGCACGCCTCCGGGTCCGGGCCCCAGCACAGCGACTCCGGGAGCCGTTTCCCGTCGGCGGTGAGCATGCCGTGTTCCAGCAGGAAGCCGAAGTCGGGCGTGGTGGCCCCGGAATACGTGCGGGCCCAGGTCGTCGTCTCGGTGGCCCACAGGTGGGGGCGGGCCAGCGGCAGCAGGACGACCACGCCCAAGGTGACGGCCGTGGCGGCCGCCATCGCGGGGAGCACGCGGCGCACCAGGAGACCGGTGAGGGCGCCGACGGCGAGGCCGAGCAGGGCGTACCCGATGCCGACCGTGCCCAGGGAGCCGTACATGGCCCGCTCGTACCAGAGTGCCCGGACGTATTCGAGCTCGGGGCCGGTGGACCACGCCCAGCGCTGGACCGCGGTGAACAGCACCACTCCGCTCACCACGAGCGCGGCGACCACGGCGAGCCGGGCGGCGAGCCAGCGGGCCGGGGTGACCGACTGCGTCCACGCCCATTTGTACGTGCCCGACTCCAGGTCCCTCGCGACGATGGGGCCCGCGACGAACGCCCCGATCAGGCAGGGCAGGCCGAGCATGGCCATGCCCGCGTAGTCGAGGTTCCTGCCGAACTGGAGCTCGGCGTCGAGGTAGCCGCGGACAGAGCCGCCGCAGTCCGGCGTGGTCTTCCTGATGACGCAGTCCGTCGCCGTGAAGACATCGGCGGCGTGGCCTACCCACAGCCGCGCGGCGGCCAGTGCGGCGGTGCCGAGCACGAACAGGCCGAACAGGACCCACAGGGCCGTGCGGTGCTGGCGCAGCACCGCGCGGTAGGGGCCCGGGAGGGCGAAGGCGGCGCGGCGGGCCTGCCGCGCGGCGGGCCCGGTCGTCGTCGCGGTCACGCGGACACCCCCAGATCCCGCGCACCGCGCTCCCGGGGCGTGCTGCCGGGGGAGAGGAGCGGTGGCGCTTCCGGTGCGCGCAGGTGGGCCAGCAACAGTTCCTCCAGGGAAGGCTCTTCCACGTCCCAGCCGTCGGCGACCGGGCCCTCGGTGCGGATCAGTGCCGTCAGGCCGCGCCCCGCGGCGCGGGACTCGACGACGGTGTGCGGGTGGAGTCGGTCGGCCGGGCCGCGGCCCGTGACCAGGCGGTGCGCGCCGATGAGGTCGTCGATGCCGCCCGCGAGCCGGATGCCTCCGTCGGACACGAGGAGCAAGTAGTCGCAGGCCTCCGCGAGTTCGCTCACTATGTGGGACGACATGACCACGGTCGTGCCGTGCTCGGCGGCCTCCGCCATCAGCGTGCCCATGAGCTGGTGCCTGGCGAGCGGGTCGAGGTCGGCCATCGGCTCATCCAGGAGCAGGAGTTCGGCGCGCTTGCCGAGGGCGAGGGCGAGCGCGACGCGGGTGCGCTGGCCGCCGGAGAGCGTACGGATACGGGCGGTGCGGTCGAGGCCGCCGCCACTCACGACGCGTTCGGCGGCCTCCATATCCCATATGTGGGCGTTGAGTTCGGCGCCGAGCCGCAGGGCTTCGGCGATGGTCAGCTGCGGGTGGAGCGGCTTGTCCTGGGCGACGTACGCGATGCGCTCCCGGGCCTTCGCGGGGCCCGTGCCGAGGACGCTGATCGTGCCCTCGGTGGGGCGGTCGAGGCCCGCCGCGAGGGTGAGCAGGGTCGACTTGCCCGCGCCGTTCGGGCCGACGACCGCGCAGACGCGGCCTGCGGGCAGGCGAAACGTGCAGTCCCGCAGGGCGTATCGGCCCCGCCCGAAGCGTTTGGTCAGTGCGGTCGCCTCTATGGCGGTGTCGGTCATGCGGGGTCCCCCTGGGGTGCCTGCTGTCGTTGGTCCTGCGGTTGGTGTTGTTGCTGGTCCGGCTGGTCCTGGGCTCGCGGTTCGCCGAACTGCTCTTCCAGTACGGCCGTGAACAGCGCCGCCACGTCGTCCCTCTCCAGCCCCGACTGCCGGGCCCGCGCGGCCCATTCGGCGAGCTCCCCCCGGAGCGGCGAGTCGGCCGGTGCGGCGCCGAGCGTCCTGCGGACGAACGTGCCGAGCCCACGCCGGGCCTCGACCAGGCCTTCGCGCTCCAGCTCGCGGTAGGCCTTCAGCACGGTGTTCGGGTTGATGGCCGTGGCCTCGACGACCTCGCGGGCCGTCGGGAGCTTGTCGCCGGGTTCCAGGAGGCCGAGGCGGAGGGCCTGGCGGGTCTGCTGGACGATCTGGAGGTAGGTGGCGACGCCGCTGCGCCGGTCGATGCGGTACTCGACCACTGCCTTGCACCACCCTTTCACTAATTGAGTAGTGAAAGGGTGGTGCAAAAGAGGGGCGGCGTCAAGGGACGCCGCCCCTCGGGGTGCGGAGGTGCGGTGGGGGAGCGGGTCCTACGACTCCGTGCGGTACATCAGGTCCGTCTCGTGCGTGACGAAGCCAAGCCGCTCGTAGACGCTCACGGCCGCCTTGTTGTCCGCGTCCACGTACAGCATCGCCGTCGGCAGGCCCGCCCGCGCGAGGTGGCGCAGGCCCGTCGTGGTCAGCGCCTTGCCGAGGCCACCGCCCTGCGCTCCCGGCCGTACGCCCACGACGTACACCTCTCCCAGGCGCTCCTCGGCGTGCACCTTCGTCCAGTGGAAGCCGACCAGCTCGCCGTCGCTCTCCCGCACGGCGAGGAAGAAGCCCGCCGGGTCGAACCACGACTCCGCCTTGCGGTCGTCCAGGTCCCGCTGCGTGAGAGCGCCCTGCTCCGGGTGGTGCGCGAAGGCCTCCGCGTTCACCGCGAGCCACGCCGCGTCATCCTGTCCGGGTACGAAGGTACGTACCGAAACGCCCTCGGGCAGCGCCGGATCCGGCAGGGACAGGTCCGCCAAGGGGCGCCGCATCTGGCGCAGTTCGCGGAACAGGGCGAGGCCGAGCACCTGGGCCAGGTGGCGGGCCGCGGAGTGCCCGCCGTGCGCCCACACGCGCAGGCGGCGGCCCGACTCGGCGAGCAGCGCGGTGCCGAGCGCCCTGCCGTGCCCGTGCCCGCGGCGCGAGGGGTGCACGACGAGCTCCGCGGCGGGTGCCTCGACGGGGTCGGTGTCCTCCAGCTGCGCGTATCCGACGAGCTGGTCGTCGACGGTGAGCAGCAGGTGCCGGACGCCGTCGCGGGCACCGCCGCGCAGCTGGAGCCGACCCTGCTCGGACACCGCCTGCTGCCCGTCCGTACGGGCGGCCTCGGCGAGCAGCTCGAGCACGGCTTCGGCCTGCGCGGAGGTGAGTTCGGCGAGGGTGTCGATCTGGCGGAGGGGGGTGGGGGCGTCGGCGGGGCGGTCGTGAGTCATGCTCCCGAGCGTATTCTGGCGGGGCGCCTTGTGGGGTGGGGTGCTCTTTGGTTGCTGTTTGTCGTTCGGCTTCCCGCCGGGGGTGGGTTGTCGCGCTGCGCGCTCGTCCTCAAACGCCGGACGGGCTGAAAGGCTCGCTTCGCTCGTCCTCAAACGCCGGACGGGCTGGAAAGCTCGCCTCGCTCGTCCTCAAACGCCGGACGGGCTGGAAAGCTCGCCTCGCTCGTCCTCAAGCGCCGGACGGGCTGAAAAGCGAGGACCCCGCGCCGGACGGGCGGAAGCGAGAACCCGGCGCCGGACGGGCGGAAGCGAGGACCCGGCGTTGGACGGGGGGAATACCTTCCGGACTCTCAAGGGCAATCAGGCTGTAACCGGCAACCCTCTGTTGCGCTACGCGCGTTGACCTTAGGCTTCCGACGGTTTCCGTCTTTCGTACTCCTACCCCCCGGGGGGAACACGTGTCCGCCATACCCAAGCATCGACGGCCCAGGCGTCGAGCCACCCGTGTTCTCGCCGTCGCGGCGGGGCTCGCCACCGTGGGGGCGCTGGCCGCGTCCCTGCCCGCCAGCGCGGGGCAGGATCAGTCGGGAGGCGGGAGCAAGGGGAAGCACTCGCGCACCGTCGACGTGCAGCTCCTGTCGTTCAATGACTTCCACGGGAACCTGCAGCCGCCCGCCGGGTCCTCGGGCCAGGTGACGGAGAAGCAGGCCGACGGGAGCGAGAAGAAGATCGACGCGGGCGGCGCCGAGTACCTCGCCACGTCGCTGCGTACCGCCCGCAAGGGCCACCCCTACACCGTCACCGCCGCCGCCGGCGACCTCATCGGTGCCAGTCCGCTGCTGTCCGGGCTCTTCCACGACGAGCCCACCGTCGAGGCGATGAACAAGCTCGACCTGGACGTCACCAGCGTGGGCAACCACGAGTTCGACGAGGGGGCCAAGGAGCTGGCCCGGATGCAGAACGGTGGCTGTCACCCCAAGGACGGCTGCTTCGAGAAGGGGAAGAACGGCAAGGGGAAGAAGTTCGAGGGGGCGGATTACCCGTATCTCGCCGCCAACGTCACCGACGAGAAGACCGGCAAGCCCGTCCTCAAGCCCTACTGGGTGTGGAAGCACAAGGGCGTCAAGGTCGGTTTCATCGGGGTGACGCTCGAAGGGACCCCCGACATCGTCTCCGCCGACGGGGTCAAGGGGCTCAAGTTCCACGACGAGATCGAGACCGTCAACAAGTACGCGAAGATCCTCGACAAGCAGGGCGTGAAGTCCATCGTCACGCTCATCCACGAGGGCGGCGTGCCGAAGAGCCAGACGTACAACTACGACTGCGACTCGCCCGGCGCGGGCGACGGGATCTCCGGCCCCATCACCACCATCGCCAAGGGCATCACGCCCAAGGTCGACGCCCTCGTCACCGGGCACACCCACAACGCGTACGTCTGCACCATCCCCGACCCCGCGGGCAAGCCGCGCATGGTGACCTCGGCGTCCTCCTTCGGGAAGCTCTACACCGACACGACGCTGACGTACGACCGCAGGACCAAGGACATCGTCCGGACCAGTGTGAAGTCGGCGAACCACGTCGTCAGCCGTGAGCAGGCCAAGGCACCGGACATGACCTCGCTGATCTCGCGCTGGGACAAGCTCGCCGCGCCCGTCGCCAACAAGGCCGTCGGGTACGTCGCCGGGGACATCCCGGGACGTGGTGCGGGCGTCCCCGAGTCCCCGCTCGGCGACCTGATCTCCGACGCGCAGCTCGCGCACGCCAAGTCCGTCGACCCGGAAGCCGACCTGGCGCTGATGAACCCGGGCGGCATCCGCTCCGACATCGTGTTCAAGGCGAGCGGCGGCGAGGGTGACGGGGTCGTCACGTACGGCGAGGCGTTCACCGTGCAGCCGTTCAGCAACACCGTCAATCTGGTCGACCTGACCGGCGCGCAGCTCGTCACCGGGCTGAAGCAGCAGGTCAGCGGGTCGAATGAGGCCTCGCCGAAGATTCTGCAGGTGTCGGAGGGCCTGACGTACACGCTGGACATGACCAAGACCGGCGCGGACCGCGTCGTCGCCGACTCGATCAAGCTGAACGGCAAGGCGATCGACCCGGCGGCCACCTACCGCGTCGCGATGAACTCCTTCCTCGCGGGCGGCGGCGACGGCTTCGCGGAGCTCGGCAAGGGGACGAAGCCGGTCGTCGGCAGCGACGACCTGAAGGCGTTCGGCGACTACCTGACCGCCAACTCCTCGGCGGACAAGCCGATCGCGCCGCCTAAGGCGGACCGCATCACGATCGTGAAGTAGATCGTGAAGTGGGGAGTGTACGTTCGGTGGCTCGCAGGTGGCGTGTGATGAAAACGGCGCGTTAAAGAAGCCGCCGAAACCGGGCGTTACCGGATGTAAGGCTTGGGGTGGGGTGTGAACGTATGGTGAGATCCTTTGATGCGTTCCCCCCACCGCATAGCCACGCGACCGACGGACGACGCCCCACTGAACCAGCACGACGACCGGCACGACGACCACCGCGACGACACCGCTGAGCTGCCCGCTTCCTCGTACACCAACCCGTACGACGAGCTCGCCGCCCTCGCGCCGAACCCGCTGGAGGAGTTCCTCCGCGAGGACAAGAGCGACGGCGGAGCGGCCGGGTCCGCGGCCGAGAAGCCCTGGACGCCGCCCAACCACCGGCGCGGCAGCCGACGCCGCAACCGCTTCGCGGGCCTTCCGCTGGCCGCGAAGGCCCTGGTCGCGGTCCTCGTCGCCACGGCGTTCCTCGCGCTCGGCGACCGCTGGGCCCTGCTCTACGCCGAGCACGAGGCCGCGGAGAAGCTCAAGGACCAGATGAACCTGAGCGCGGCCCCCGAGGTCGACATCGAAGGGTTCCCCTTCCTCACGCAGGTCTTCGACAAGCGCGTCGACAAGGTGAAGGTCACCGTCCCCGACGTCGCGGCCGACCGGATCTCGCTCGCGAAGGTATCGGCGACGGCCACGAACGTCACGATCAACGGTGACGGCCCCACCTCCATCACGGGCGCGAGCATCGGCGCGATGAACGGCGAGGTGCTGCTCTCCTTCGAGGACCTCAACCGCGAACTGGGCGCCTCCCAGGTCACGTTCACGGGCCACGGCAACGACCAGGTCCTCGCGCGCGGCACGCTGCCCGTCGCCGGACACGACCTCAAGGTCCGCGCCGACGCCCGCATCCAGCGCAACGGCGACCGCGGCATCTCCACCGACATCGGCGGCATGAGCCCGCAACTGGGCGACCTGGCGACCTATCGCCCCGGCACGCGCGAGAAGGAGGGCCTGCACCTGTCGCAGAAGTCCGCCGACCGCGTCGCCGAGGAGACGTCGAAGGCGAAGGCGCTGCTCTCCGTCCCGGCGATCGTCGAGCGGCTCGGCGTACCGCGGAACGTGGTCCGTGAGGCCCTGAAGAGCGACGCCAAGCTCAACGAACTCACGGGCTCCCCGCGCTTCGTGAACGACGTCATGGGCCTGAACCTCATCGACGTGGCGATGGGCCACCCCGAGCTCCTCAAGAAGCTCGGCCTCGACCCCGCCCTCCTGAACGGCCTCTCCCAACTCACCCGCCCCGTACTCGCCGACCGCCTCACCCTCGCCTTCCAACTCCCGAAGCTGCCGGGGGCCGGGACGGTGGCGCTGCGCGACGTGACCGTGGAGAAGGAGGGCATCCGGGTGCGGATCGCGGGTTCGGGGATCGGCATCGGGAAGTAGGGCCGCGCCGCGGCTAGGCCGAAGCGTCGGCCGCCGACAAGGGAGACTCCGGCGGCGGTGTCGCCGCCCCCGGCAGCCGTACCGTCGCCACCGTTCCGCCGCCCTCCGCCGCCTCCAGCGTGACCTCGCCGCCCGACTGGCGGACCGTGCGGGCCACGATCGACAGGCCGAGGCCCGAGCCGGGGAGTGAGCGGGCCGACGGGGAGCGCCAGAAGCGGTCGAAGACGTGGGGGAGTTCGTCCGCGGGGATGCCGGGGCCGTGGTCGCGGACCGTGAGGCGGCCGCGGTCCAGGCTGACGTCCACCGTGCCGCCCGGGGGGCTGAACTTCACCGCGTTGTCCAGGACGTTGACGATGGCGCGCTCCAGGGCGGGGGGCTCCGCGCGTACGTACCAGGGGGCCAGTTCCGCGGTGATCGTCAGCTCGGGGCCGCGCAGCCTCGCGCGGGCGATGGCGGTCCTGGTGAGGTCGTGGAGGGCCATGACCTGGATCTTGCCACCGGCGTCTCCCTCTCCGTCTCCGTCCCCGGTGCCCGTGTCCGGGCGCGAGAGTTCTTGCAGGTCGCCGATGAGCGCGGCCAGCTCCGTCATCTGCGCGGTGACCGACGCGAGGAGCGCCTTGCGGTCGTCGGGCGGGATGGCCCGGCCCGTCTCCTCGCTCCGGGCGAGCAGCTCGATGTTCGTGCGCAGGGAGGTCAGCGGGGTGCGCAGCTCGTGGCCCGCGTCGGCGATCAGCTGCTGCTGGAGGTCGCGCGATGATGCCAGCGAGGCGGTCATCGAGTTGAAGGACTCCGAGAGGCGGGCGATCTCGTCGTCGCCCTCCACGGGGATACGGAGGGAGAGGTCCTCGGTGCGGGCCACGTGTTCCACGGCCGCGGTCAGCTGGTCGACCGGGCGGAGTCCCGTGCGGGCCACCCACAGCCCCGCCGCGCCCGCGCCGAGGACGCCGATGCCGGCGACGACGAGGAGGATCAGGGCGAGGTTGTCGAGCGTGTCGTCGATCTCGCTGAAGGGGCGCGCCACGGAGACGGCGAGCTGGAGCTGGGGGTAGTCCTCCAGCGGGTACGTGTAGACCCGGTACTTCTCGCCGTTCGCCGCCGTGGTGTCGTGGTACGTCGCTGTCCGATCCCGCGCGGCCACCGCGCTGTCCGAGGCATCGACCCTGATCGACTGGCGGCCCAGCAGGATGCAGTTCGAGCCGTTCTTGGCGACGACCTGGATGATCTGCTTGTACAGGTCCGGCTGGTCGCGGCTCGGGATCTCGCGCAGACAGCGCGCGCCGCCCGCCACCGCGTCGATGTCGATCTGCTGGATCACCTCGCCCGGCTTCGGGCGGTTGCTGCTCAACGCGTCGTCCAACGAGTCCAGCAACGCGTTGCGCACCACGAACCAGCACGTCACCGCTGCCGCCGCGACCGCAAGCGTCACCGCCGTAGCCACCAGCAACGCCAACCGCGACCGCAACGGCAGCCCGCGGAACCGGCGCAGGACCCTGTTCACTCGCCGCCCCGCAGCACGTACCCGACACCCCGCACCGTGTGCACGAGGCGCGGTTCGCCGGCCGCCTCCGTCTTGCGGCGCAGGTACATGACGTACACGTCGAGGGAGTTGGACGTCGGTTCGAAGTCGAAGCCCCAGACCGCCTTGAGGATCTGCTCGCGGGTCAGGACCTGGCGCGGGTGGGCGAGGAACATCTCCAGGAGGGTGAACTCCGTGCGGGTCAGCTCCACCGTCCGCGTACCCCGCGTGACCTCGCGCGTCGCCAGGTCCATCCGCAGGTCGGCGAAGGCGAGCGTGTCGCCCTCCGCGGCCTGCCCGGCCCCGGGCGCGTAGGAACTGCGGCGCAGCAGCGCGCGGATGCGGGCGAAGAGCTCGTCCAGCTCGAACGGCTTGACCAGGTAGTCGTCGGCGCCCGCGTCGAGTCCCGTGACGCGGTCGCCGACGGTGTCGCGTGCGGTCAGCATCAGGATCGGGGTGGTCGATCCGCCCGAGCGGAGCCTGCGCGCCGCGGTCAGGCCGTCCATGCGGGGCATCTGGATGTCGAGGACGACGAGGTCGGGGCGGTACGCCGCGGCTTTCTCCAGCGCGTCCGCGCCGTCGACCGCGACCTCCGTGCCGTACCCCTCGAAGGCGAGGCTGCGCTGGAGCGCCTCCCGCACGGCGGGTTCGTCGTCCACGATCAGGATGCGCAGCTGTTCGCGGTCACCGGTGCGGTCGCCTTCGGCGGGGCTCATGGGATGTGGACTTCCTCGGGGCGGTGGGACGGGACGGGGCCGGTATCAGCCTCGCACGCGAGGGCGGGGGAGCGCCCCAGGTCAGGTCTTCGAGCCCGCGCGGAGCTTGCCGAGGTCGTCCTTGACCGCGTCGATCGGGATGGCGAAGCCGAGGCCGACGCTGCCGGAGGACGCCGCCTCCGAGCCGCCCTGCGAGGAACTGGGCGAGTACATCGCCGAGTTGATGCCGATGATGTTGCCGTTCATGTCGATGAGGGCGCCGCCGGAGTTGCCGGGGTTGAGCGAGGCGTCGGTCTGCAGCGCCTTGTACGTGGTCTTCGACGAGCCCGTGTCGCCGTTGAACTCCCGCCCGTCGAACTCGAACGGCCAGCCGCCCTGCGGGTTCTGCGGCTGCTGCCCGCCGTCGCCGTCGCCCGTGGCGACCGTGACGTCGCGTTCGAGTGCGGAGATGATGCCGCTGGTGACCGTGCCGGTGAGGCCCTCGGGGGAGCCGATGGCGACGACCTCGTCGCCGACCTTGACGTTGTCGGAGTTGCCGAGGGTGGCCGGCTTGAGCCCGGCGGCGCCCTTGAGCTGGATGAGGGCGAGGTCCTTCTTGCTGTCGGTGCCTACGACCTCGGCGTCGTACGTCTTGCCGTCGTTCGTCCGCACCTTGATCGACGTGGCGCCTGCGATGACGTGGTTGTTCGTCACGATCTCGCCGTCGCTCCTCGTGATGACCCCGGAGCCCGTCGACTTGCCCTGGCCCGTCGTGGCGCCGACCTCGACGATGCTGGGGCTGACCGCCGCCGCGACCCCGGAGACCGTGCCCTTCTTGCTCGTCGGCACGACGTCCGTGCTGGTCGCGGAGGAGCCGCCGTCCTTGTCGGTCAGCGTCTGCACGGCGTAGGCGGTGCCGCCGCCCACCGCGGCCGCCGCTATCGCGACGGCGGCGAGCAGGGCCACCGGACCCTTCGCGCGGCGTCGCCGGGCCGGGGCGGGGGCCTGAGGTGCCTCCGGCGCGTAGACGGGCGGGGGCGGGTAGGCGCCCTGCGTACCGCCGGGCGGCACAGGCGCTGACGACTGCTGCTGGGGGTACTCGCCGCTGTGGCGGAAGGTCTCGGTCATGGCTATGAGACTGTCCGGCGTACATGAGAGCTGCCTGAGTACGTCCTGAGAAGCCCGGCAGAAGTGCGTATGCCCGATATAAAGGCCGCCGGTGCCGGGGGAGGCTGCTTACCGCCGGGGAGGCTACTTGCAGCCGCAGGACTGCCGTACCACCAGCCGGGACGGGAACAGCTTCAGCCGCTCCCGCCGCGACCCGGCCACCCGCAGCCCGTCGTCGAGGACGAGGTCCACCGCCGCCCGCGCCATCGCGGGCCGGTCCGACGCGACCGTCGTCAGCGGCGGGTCCGTGAGCCCCGCCTCCTTCACGTCGTCGAAGCCGGCCACGGCCAGCTCCCCCGGCACGTCGATGCGCAGCTCGCGCGCCGCCCGCAGGATGCCGATGGCCTGGTCGTCCGTGGAGCAGAAGATCGCGGTGGGCCTGTCGGGGCGGGCGAGGAGCTCCAGGCCCACCTGATACGCGTCGTAACGGTTGTACGGCGCCTCGAAGAGCCGCCCCTCCACCGACCGCCCGGCCTCCCGCATCGCGCGCCGCCAGCCCTCGACGTGGTCGGAGACGGGGTCGCCGACGGTCGGGGTGTCGGCCGTGCCGCCGACACAGGCGACGTACTCGTGGCCGTGCTCCAGGAGGTGGCGGGTGGCGAGCTGCGCGCCGCCCACGTCGTCCGTGACGACCGCGACATCGTCGATGGCCTCGGGCCGCTCGTGGAGCAGCACCACGCGCGCGTCCCACGCGTCGATCTCGGCGGCGGCCTGGTCGGTCAGGCCGTGGCTGACGAGGATGAGGCCGGAGACCCGCATGCCGAGGAAGGCGCGGAGGTAGTGCGTCTCGCGCTCCTCCACGTAGTCGGAGTTCCCGACCAGGACCATTTTTCCGCGCTCGGACGCCGCCTGTTCCACGGCGTGCGTCATCTCCGCGAAGAACGGCTGGCGCGCGTCCGGCACGATCATGCCTATGAGGTCCGTGCGCCGCGAGGCCATGGCCTGGGCGACACGGTCGGGCCGGTAGTGCAGCTCCTTGATCGCGGCGAGTACCCGCTCGCGCGTGGCCGGGGCGACCGGCCTGGGTCCGTTGTTGATGACGTAACTGACGACCGCGGTCGAAGTACCCGCAAGTCTTGCCACGTCATCCCGAGTCACCTTGGCCACGCGCGGAGTCTACGCGGATGGAACTACCGCTGGGCAGGGCGTACGGCAGCTTCCTTCGGAGCGGCGGCCTTCGCCTTCTCGGCGTCGGCGGCGCGGTCCACCTTCTCCGGCGTGACGAAGCGGTAGCCGACGTTGCGGACGGTGCCGATCAGCGACTCGTGCTCGACGCCGAGCTTCGCCCGCAGCCGCCGCACGTGCACGTCGACCGTGCGGGTGCCGCCGAAGTAGTCGTACCCCCACACCTCCTGGAGCAGCTGGGCGCGCGTGAAGACCCGCCCCGGGTGCTGCGCCAGGTACTTGAGCAGCTCGAACTCCTTGAAGGTCAGGTCGAGGACCCGCCCCTTCAGCTTCGCGCTGTACGTCGCCTCGTCCACGGAGAGATCGCCGTTGCGGATCTCCATGGGGGAGTCGTCGGAGGTGATCTGCTGGCGGCCCATCGCGAGCCGCAGCCGAGCCTCGACCTCGGCGGGGCCCGCCGTGTCGAGGAGCACGTCGTCGATGCCCCAGTCCGCGGTGACGGCCGCGAGGCCGCCCTCCGTCACGACGAGGACCAGCGGACAGCCGGGCCCCGTGGAGCGGAGCAGCTGGCAGAGGCTGCGGACCTGCGGGAGGTCGCGGCGCCCGTCGATCAGGATGACGTCGGCACCGGGGGTGTCGACGAGAGCGGGGCCCTCCGCGGGGGCGACGCGCACGTTGTGAAGGAGCAGGCCGAGAGCGGGGAGCACCTCCGTCGACGGCTGGAGGGCATTGGTCAGGAGCAGCAGTGAGCTCACCGCCGACCACCTGCCCGGGTCGTCCGACTGTCGTGCACGTTTCGCTCGCCCATAACGTCTGGTTCCTCCTCGGTCCCTGCGGGAGGGGGTCCCCCTTGCTCATGGGAGCTCGGGGGCGTTTACGGCACTGCTTCGTACTTGGTTTTCGTGCTTCCGCGGGGGCCCGCGCCCGGGGTCCCGGAAAGCACGAAAGGACCCGGGGGCTGCGCTGCCCGGATCCTCTGCCCAGCAGAATAGCCCACATGAACTCCGGTCCGGCAGGTCAAGAGGCGCGATCTTCTGTGCCTCCGCTCACTCGCGGTCAGCACAGCGTTCAGCAGAGGGCCACGCTCCGTACACAGGACGGAGTGGCCATCGAGGCCGCCCACGACCCCGGACCCGACCCCTCCGGAGACCTCGCGATCGTCGTCGCGCACGGCTTCTCGGGGGACCTCGCGCGCCCGCACGTGCGCCGGATCGCGGGTGGGCTCGCGCAGCGTGCGGCCGTGATCACCTTCTCGTTCCGGGGCCACGGCGGCTCCGGTGGGCACTCCACGGTGGGCGACCGCGAGGTGCTGGACCTGGCGGCGGCGGTGGAGTGGGCGCGGAGCCTCGGGTACGCGCGGGTGGTCACCGTCGGTTTCTCGATGGGCGGCTCGGTCGTACTCCGTCACGCCGCGTTGCACAGGGGGCGCACGGAAGCGCGGACCGACGCGGTGGCCGCGGTGAGTGCCCCCGCGCGGTGGTTCTACCGGGGGACGGCGCCGATGCGGCGGCTGCACTGGGTCGTGACCCGGCCCGCCGGACGCGCCGTCGGCCGCTTCGGGCTGCGGACGCGAATCCACCCGCACGAGTGGGACCCCGTCCCCCTTTCGCCCGTCGAGTCCGTCCCGCTCATCGCCCCGACGCCGCTCCTCATCGTCCACGGCGACCGTGACCCGTACTTTCCGCTCGACCATCCACGGATGCTCGCCGCGGCGGCCGCCGGAGGGGCGGAGTTGTGGCTGGAAGAGGGCATGGGACACGCGGAGCACGCGGCGACGGACGGGCTCGTCGGGCGGATCGCCTCGTGGGCCACGGCATCATGGACGTCGGCAACCGCCGACTGAAAGGAAGGGAGTCGCATGGTGAACGGCACCATTCGTTACTGGGCCGCTGCCAAGGCGGCCGCGGGCGTCGCCGAGGAGCCGTACGACGCGGTGACGCTCGCCGACGCGCTGGACGCCGTACGCGAACGGCACCCCGGTGAACTCGTCCGGGTCCTGCAGCGCTGCTCCTTCCTGGTCGACGGGGCCCCCGTCGGGACCCGGAGGCATGAGACCGTACGGCTGGCCGAGGGCGGCACGGTCGAGGTGCTCCCGCCGTTCGCAGGAGGATGAGCGCCATGTCCGATCAGCCCTATGAGGGGTACGAGGGGTACGAGGGGTACGAGCCGTATCCGCAGCAGTACCCCGGACAGCAGCCGTATCCGGAGCAGCAGCACCAGCAGCAGCAGCCGTACCCGGACCAGCAGCAGTACTACGCGCAGCAGCAACAGCAGCAGTACGGGCAGGGCCAGGGCCAGTACGGCCAGGGCCAGTATGGCCAGGACCAATACGGTCAGGACCAATACGGTCAGCCGTACCCCCAGCCGCACCCTCAGCAGCAGTACTACGCCGAGCCCCAGCAGCAGTACGGCCAGGAGCAGCACACCCAGCAGTGGCAGGGGCAGACCTGGGAGACACAGGTGGGTCACCAGCCGCCCGCCGCGGTGGACGTGACGGAGACGGCGTACCTGCCCCCGCAGAACGCAGCTCAGGCACCCGCACCCGCGCCCATGCCGCAACCGGCCCAGGCTGAAGCCCCCGCCCCCACCGACCCCTCCTCCTACGGCCCCGCCACCACCACCGGCAACCCCCGCATCACGGACGCCCAGCGCGCCCGCGCCGAGGGCCGGTCGCCGATCATCGAGCCGGGGATGCAGCCCGCCGCGCTGACCGCCGTGCTCGGCCTGCTGCTCGCCGCGGGCGCCGCCGTCGGGCAGTACGCGCTGCTCGTACCGCTCGTGCTGCTGCAGGCCGTGACCGCCGCCGGATGGTTCCGGCTCAACGGCATGTGGCCCGCGCGGCAGGGCATCGCGCTCGCGTTCCTCGGCGGTGTCGTCGCGGACGTCGCGCTGCTCGCCGTCGGCAAGGAGAACGCGCCCGCCGCCGTCCTCGGCACGCTCGGCGTGTGGGTGCTGCTCGTCCTCGTGCTGCAGCTGCGCAGCCACGCGGGGGCCGACGAGCGGATGTACGGGCTGATGGCCACGGTCGCCTCGTCGGCGCTCGCGATCGTCGCGGCCGGGCACCTCGCGGCCGCGGCCGACGCCGTGACCGTGGGCGGCATCGCCGTCGCCGTCGCGATCCTCGCCCGCGCGCTGCCGCTGCCCACCGCCGCCTCCGTGGTCGTCGCGCTGCTCGCGGCCGCGGGCGCGGGGATCGCGGTCGGCGGGACGACGGACTACGGCAACGAGGGGGCGCTGCTCGCGCTCGGTGCCGGGGTCTGCGCGCTGATCGGGCACCGTGTGGCCAGCTACGACTACCCGTCGCGCTTCGTGCACATGACGGCGGGCGTCGCGCTGCCGCTCGCGGCCGCCGCCCCGGCCGTCTACGTCCTCGGACGTGCCATCGGCTGACGGCCCGGCCGACCGCCCCGGCGACCGCCCGGGCGATCGTCACAGCTGATCGACAGGTCCCCCGCCGGGCGCTCCGGCCGGGGACCTGTCCTTTAGGCTCGCGGAAACGACAGTTGACTCGGGGGACCAGGTGGGGGAACACCGGACATGAGCAAGCGCGCCATACGCATACTTCTGATCGTCGTCGTGATCCTCGGCGGCCTCTTCGTGGCGGCCGACCGGCTCGCCGTGAACTTCGCCGAGGGCGAGGCGGCGGACAAGATGCGCACCAGCGAGGGGCTGAGCGAGACGCCCGACGTCTCCATCAAGGGCTTCCCCTTCCTCACCCAGGTGATGGGCGGTGAGCTCGACGACGTGGAGGTCGGCATCAAGAACTACGACGCCAAGTCCGGCTCCGACACCATCCGCATCGCCGACCTCACCGCCCACATGAAGGGCGTCGAGTTCTCGGGCGACTACAGCTCGGCGACGGCCGCGACCGCCACGGGCACCGCCCACGTCTCGTACGACGAGCTCCTGAAGGCCAGCAAGTCCGAGCCCGTCGAGCTGCCGCTCGGCGCGACCGGCCGGGTCGTCGGCCTCTCCGACGGCGGCAACGGCAAGATCAAGGTCGAGGTCGAGGTCAGCAAGGGCGGCGCGAAGCTCCCCAAGCCCGTCCACGTGCTCAGCTCGGTCCGCGTCGAGGGCGACAACATCCGCGTCCACGCCGACGAGATCCCGAAGAGCCTGAACGTCCTCGGCGTCTCCATCCCGCTGCCCGAGGGCACGGCCCGCAACGTCACCGACTTCGACCAGAAGGTCGAGGACCTGCCCGCCGGCATCAAGCTGGAGAAGGTCGAGGCGGCCCCGGACGGCGTCGACATGTCGGTGTCCGGCTCCCACGTGCGCCTGGCGGGCTGACCCGCCCCGCGGCAGAACGAGAATCCCGGCCCACAGGGACCTCGTCCGCAGTACGAGACGGACGCGTCCGGGGGGCGGATGCGGCAAGGGTGCGGAGCAGTCCGCGGCGCCACCGGGGCGGCCGCGGGCTTCAACGATTCCCACATCCTGGACGATCGTGTCTCAGTATGCGGAGCGCCGGTGACACGGCCACCCCTCCGTCCCTACGATCGGACCCATGCACCGACAGGCGGACCTCACGAAGCGGCGGGCAGTGGACCTGTGCCGCGTCGCCGCCATGCTCTGTCGCACCTTCTAGCGGGACGCCCCATCCCCGCGTTTCCCCCGGCCTGTCGACGTCATCCGTCAGGGCCTCCCCCGTGCGTACGTACGCCGTGCCTCCCCGCACCTTCCGTACCGCGCACGCCCCTTTGCACCGCCGTAACTGCCCCGGAGGAGAGAAGCATGAGCCGCAGCGACGTCCTGGTAGACGCCGACTGGGTCGAGGCCCACATCGAGGACCCGAAGGTCGTCATCGTCGAGGTCGACGAGGACACCTCCGCGTACGACAAGAACCACATCAAGAACGCGATCCGCATCGACTGGACCAAGGACCTCCAGGACCCGGTCCGCCGTGACTTCGTCGACCAGGAGGGCTTCGAGAAGCTCCTCTCCGGCAAGGGCATCGCCAACGACTCCACCGTCGTCCTCTACGGCGGCAACAACAACTGGTTCGCGTCGTACGCCTTCTGGTACTTCAAGCTCTACGGCCATCAGGACGTGAAGCTCCTCGACGGCGGCCGCAAGAAGTGGGAGCTCGACTCCCGCGACCTGGTCGACGGCGCCGAGGTCCCGAACCGCCCCGCCACCCAGTACAAGGCCAAGCCCCAGGACACCTCGATCCGCGCCTTCCGCGACGACGTCGTGGCGGCCATCGGCGCGCAGAACCTCGTCGACGTGCGCTCGCCCGACGAGTTCAGCGGCAAGCTGCTCGCCCCGGCGCACCTCCCGCAGGAGCAGTCGCAGCGCCCCGGCCACGTGCCGAGCGCCCGCAACATCCCGTGGTCGAAGAACGCCAACGACGACGGCACGTTCAAGTCCGACGACGAGCTCAAGGCCCTCTACGAGGACGAGCAGGTCGACCTGGCGAAGGACACCATCGCGTACTGCCGCATCGGTGAGCGTTCGGCCCTGACCTGGTTCGTGCTGCACGAGCTGCTCGGCCAGACCAACGTCAAGAACTACGACGGCTCCTGGACCGAGTACGGCTCGCTCGTCGGCGTGCCGATCGAGCTCGGCGCCAACAAGTAACCCCTCCCGACCTTCTCTTCCCCTCAGGAGTACCCATGTGTGGAGCAAAGGCCGGCGGCCCCGACGCTTCGACGATCAAGCCCGGTGAGACGACGATCCAGGGCCAGGTGACCCGCGACGGCGAGCCCGTCACCGGTTACGTGCGCCTGCTCGACTCGACCGGCGAGTTCACCGCCGAGGTCCCCACCTCGGCCACCGGACAGTTCCGCTTCTACGCCGCCGAGGGCACGTGGACCGTCCGGGCGCTGATCCCCGGCGGCACCGCGGACCGTACGGTCGTCGCCCAGACGGGCGGTCTGGCGGAGGTCGCGATCGCGGTCTGAGTCACTCACCGCACCGAGAACGGCTGAAGGGCCGCACCCCAGGGGGTTGGACGCCACTGGAACGGGGTGCGGCCCTTCGGCTACGGCTGGCGTCTGCGTTTGCCGTCCAGCTCGTCCCACCACTCGTCGGACGTGCGGTCCCCGCTGGGGTCGTCCCACCAGCGGTCGTCCGGCCCCCGGCGGTTCGCCGTCATCGCGGCCAACGGCGGGATCACCATCGCCACGACGCACATCCCGACGGCCACGGGCATCGACCAGAGCCGTACGACACCCCAGGCCAGGACGAACAGACCGACGCAGGTCCCCATCATGGCGAAGTACAGACGGCGCCTTCGCGCGTACATACACCCAGCGTACGTCCGGAGGGACCTCACAGAGAGGGACGGGCGCCGCCCGACTACAGTGGGACCGGCTCTGATACCTGCCCCGACCGCTCACCGAGGAGCACCCCGTGCTTGAGGCCTTCTTCTCCGCCCTGCTGGTTCTTGTCTGCGTCGGCGTTCTCGCATTCGCCGGGCTGACCGTGAAGAAGCTGTACCAGGGCCAGCGCTGATCCCCGTCCCCGCCACCTCCACAGATCGCCTGAGCTTCCCATGATCGAGATTCCGTCCGACCTGAACCCCGACCTCGTCCCCCTCGCCTGGCTCCTCGGCAACTGGGCGGGCGCGGGCGTCACCGACTTCCCCGGCGCCGAGAAGGCGAACTTCGGCCAGGAGGTCTCCTTCACCCATGACGGCCGGGACTTCATCGAGTACCGCTCGTACAGCTGGATCCTTGACTCCGAGGGCAACAAGGTGAAGCCCCTGGAGACCGAGTCCGGCTTCTGGCGCATCTCCGCCGCCGAAGGTGACAAAGGCCCCCGCAAGATCGAGGTCGTCATGGTCCGCGACGAGGGCGTCGTCGAGGTCTGGTACGGCGAGCTGGCCGACAAGAAGCCGCAGATCGACCTGGCCACCGACGCCGTCGCCCGCACCGCGGCCTCCGGCCCGTACACCGGCGGCAAGCGCCTCTACGGCTACGTGAAGGGCGACCTGATGTGGGTCGGCGAGAAGCAGACCCCCGAGGTCCCGCTGCGTCCCTACATGTCGGCCCAGCTGAAGAAGGTCGTCACCCCCGAAGAGGTCGCCGACATGGCCCGCAACCTCGGCGATCTGCCCGACGACGGCATCGCTTTCTTCAAGTAGACCTAGACTTGCGGGTGTGGCGAGCACCGACTCCGACTGGAAGAGCGACCTGCGTCAGCGCGGCTACCGGCTGACGCCGCAGCGACAGCTTGTCCTCGAAGCCGTCGACACCCTGGAACACGCGACCCCCGACGACATCCTCTGCCAAGTGCGCAAGACGGCGTCGGGGGTCAACATCTCCACGGTCTACCGCACCCTGGAGCTCCTGGAGGAGCTGGGCCTGGTCAGCCACGCCCACCTGGGGCACGGCGCGCCGACCTACCACCTCGCGGACCGGCACCACCACATCCACCTGGTCTGCCGGGACTGCACGGACGTCATCGAGGCCGACACCGGGATCGCCGCGGAGTTCACCGACAAGCTGCGCGAGACCTTCGGGTTCGACACCGACCTGAAGCACTTCGCGATCTTCGGGCAGTGCGGGAAGTGCCGGGGAGCGGACACGGAGTAGGGGCGCGGAATAAGCGCGGGCTCGGGCTGGTCGTAGTCTTTGTGAACATGAAGAGCCCCCTGTTGTCCCTGCCCGGCGCCGTCCCCGCCGAGGGCGTGGACGAAGGCGTCGCCGCCCACTACGGCGAACTGTTCCGAGAGCAGCGCGCCCTCGCCGACGGCACCGGTTTCGTCGACCTCTCGCACCGCGGCGTGCTCACCGTCACCGGCGCCGACCGGCTGAGCTGGCTGCACCTGCTGCTGACCCAGCACCTCAGCGAGCTGCCCGCGGGACAGGCCACCGAAGCACTGATCCTCTCCGCCAACGGCCACATCGAGCACCACCTCTCCCTCGTCGACGACGGCGAGACCGTCTGGGCGCACGTCGAGCCCGGCACGCAGGACGCCCTCATCGCGTACCTGGAGAGCATGAAGTTCTTCTACCGCGTCGAGGTCGCCGACCGCACCGCCGACATCGCCGTCGTGCACCTGCCCGCCGGTTCCATCGCGCCGGTCCCGGATGGCGTCGTCGTACGCGAGACCGCGCACGGCCGCGACCTGTTCCTGCCGCGCACGGACCTGGAGGCGTACGCCGAGGGGAACGGTCCCGCGGCCGGCCTCCTCGCGTACGAGGCGCTGCGCGTCGAGACCCACCGGCCGCGCCTCGGCTTCGAGACCGACCACCGCACCATCCCGCACGAGCTGGGCTGGATCGGTTCCGCGGTGCACCTCCAGAAGGGCTGCTACCGCGGCCAGGAGACGGTCGCCCGCGTCCAGAACCTGGGGAAGCCGCCGCGCCGCCTGGTCTTCCTGCACCTGGACGGCAGCGAGGTGCACCTGCCGGCCGCCGGAACGCCGCTGCACCTCGCGAGCGAGGGCGCCGAGGGACGCAAGCTCGGGTTCATCACCACGGCCGTACGGCACCACGAGCTCGGGCCGATCGCGCTCGGCCTCGTCAAGCGCAGCGTGCCGCTGGACGCGGGGCTCGTGGCGGGGGAGACCGCCGCGGCCCAGGAAGTAGTGGTCGAGCCGTAAGCCTCCGGGGCCGGGTTCACATCTCGATCAGCACCGTGAACGGGCCGTCGTTGGTCAGGCCCACCCGCATCTTCGCCCCGAACCGGCCCGTCGCGACCGTCGCCCCCAGGGCGCGGAGCTGCGACACCACCTCGTCGACCAGGGGCTCGGCCACGGGTCCCGGGGCCGCCGCGTTCCATGTGGGGCGGCGGCCCTTCCGTGCGTCTCCGTAGAGCGTGAACTGGCTGATGACCAGGAGCGGCGCGTCGATGTCGCTGCACGACTTCTCGTCGGACAGCATGCGCACCGACCACAGTTTGCGGGCCAGTTGGGCCGCCTTCTCCTTGGTGTCGTCGTGGGTCACGCCCACCAGGACGCACAGGCCCTCGCCGCTGATCTCGCCCACCGTCTCGCCGTCGACGTCCACGCTCGCGCCGTCGACCCTCTGCACCACAGCTCGCATACGGCCCATCATGCCGTGCCGCACGAGGTGCCCGGGGCGGGCCCAGGATCCCCCCATCTGGGGCCGATTCCGGGCACTCGGCCACATAGCGGGTACTCGGGGTGGCACCATGCTCACACGCGGTGGACCGCGTCGGCCGGTCGAGGGGACGGGTAGAGCCAGATGATGAGCACATCGAGTACGGGGCAGACACCGGGGCGCATCTCGCTGCGGCGCACGCAGAGCGCGCGGCCACCGGCGCAGCGCACGGGGAGTCGGCTGCTGCCCGAGGTGCCCCAGCACGACCTGGCCGCGCTGCGCCTGCCCGAACTCCGTGAACTGCGCAGGTCGGCGCAGCAGGACGAGGCCGACCTCAGCTATGTGCGGCGGCTGCTGCAGGGGCGCATCGACATCCTGCGCGCCGAGATCGCGCTCCGTGGCGCGCCCGGCTCACCGGACTCCCCGACGCCTGCTCCGGAGACGACGGTCGTGGGCCGCCTCGCGGAGATCCTGAGGGACGCACCGGCCCGCCACCGCTCCTCGGCCCGGCACGTCACGCTCGGCATTCCGCTCGGCGAGGAGTCCCGCCTCCTGGCCACGGAGATGCTCGCCGACGTGGAACTCTCCGACCTGGCGGCGCGCACCGACGACGAACTGGACGCGGCCATGGCCCGCCTCGTCCGCTACGAACAGCAGGTGTCACGGCGCAGACAGGGGTTGCAGCACACGGCGGACGACTGCTCGGCGGAGATCGCGCGGCGGTACCGGGTGGGCGAGGCGCAGGTCGACGACCTGCTGCTGTGAGCGGGGGGAGCGGGTCCGTGCCGATGCCCCGTTCCGCACGTCCGGGCGGCCATGGTGCCCGGACATGTTCTGAGCCCCGGCCCATCCGTAGCAGGACCGGGGCTCAGCCCCCATACAGCTGACCGGACTCCCGGCTCCCCTCCGGATGGGAGCCCGGTCAGCCGGGCCTTGTGGCCGGGCGGGTCAGCCCGACTGGGCGAGGAGCAGGACCAGCAGTCCGGCCCCGACGCCGCTGAGCTTGACGTTCTTGGCCTTGATTCCGATGGTCAGCAGGACGAAGGCGACGATGCCGAGCGGTCCGTACTTCCACTGGATGAGCTGTTCGAACGCGATGGCGAGGGCGGCGACGACTATGGCGATGAGCGGCATGGCGTTCCCTCTTTCGGGCTGGTGGCCAACCCCGGGAGGGTCTGACCAGGTCGCCGAAGTTGGCTACCAACTTCAACTGACTTATCTCCGCTGGGAGTCGACTCATAACCACCTTTCCTGCAACTCCCCTAAGATGGCGCGAAGTTGTACTGTTTGGTTGTGAGCACCGAACACGCCGCCGTCAATAGGCGCAAGCGAGCGCAGCGGAGCCACCGAGAGGTAGCCGACGCGCTGCGCGACCGGATCAGGAGCGGGTCGCTGCGGCCCGGCCAGCGCATGCCCACGCAGGCCGAGCTGGCCGACGAGTTCGGTGTGGAGCGAGGTGCGGTGCGCGAAGCGCTGCGCATCCTGCACCGTGAGCATCTGCTGTCCAACGTGTCCAAGGGCAGCCCCGCCACGGTCGCGGACGCCGCGGACCGTGCTTCCGCCGGTCCCGGCGAGGCGCGCCCGCAGCCCACGATGGTCGGCCTGGCCCCGCGCATCGCCGCCGCCTTCGACGCGCCGCACGTGGAGATAGACGCGCTCTGCCACACGTCCATCTCGCTCACCATGGCCATCGGCGAACCGCTGCGCCAGATCCACGCCGGGCGGCGGAAACCGGCCAAGGTGGACGTCCGGGTGCTGCTGCCCAGCCGCGACATCGACCTCGCCTTCCCCGCGCCGGTCGACGGCGGGGACCACCAGGGCGGCCAGGTCCACCGGCGCTGGCTCGACCAGCGCAACGCGCAGGGGCAGGTGCTGCGCCACAACCTGCTCGCACTGCGGTCGTCGCACGGCATCGACGTATCGGTGCAGTTCCGTGCGCTGCCGTTCACGCCGCCCGTGAAGCTGTACCTGATCAACGGCGCGGAGGCGCTCTTCGCCTACTACACGCTGACCAAGCGGGACGAGGAGATCGGCAAGGAGTCCCTGGAGATGTACGACGCGCAGGGCACGCAGTCGATGCTCTTTCCGTTCAAGGAAGGGGACGGGTTGCGGGACACGACGTTCGTGGAACAGTCCCATCTGTGGTTCAACGCGCTCTGGAACACGATCAGTCAGGATCTGGAGCTGGCGGCGGGCTGATCAGCCCGCCGGACCCGTCACCATCAGGGCGAGGACGACGGCGCCGATGGAACTGCAGGTGGCGTTCTTCGCTTTCACACCCACGGTCAGCAGAAGGAGGCCGACGATGCCCATCGGGCCGTACTTCCACTGCACGAGCTGTTCCAGGGTGACGGCGACCACGGCTGCGAGGAGGGCTATGGCGGGCATGGTGGTTCCTCCTTCTGCCATCTTGAGTCAGTTGGCAACCAACTCTGCTTGAGTTGTCCCCACTTGGCCGCAACTCATAAACAACTTCCCTGCAACTCCCCAGAGATGGCCGTCAGTTGTATCGTCTGGTCGTGACCCAGGAGAACGTGGCAGTGAACGGCAGCAGAAGACTCACCCCACAGGACATCGCCGACACCCTCCGCGACCGCATCCGGGCGGGCGAACTGAAAGCGGGAGAACGCCTGCCGACCCAGGCGGAACTCGCCGAGGAGTTCGGCGTCGAACGAGGCGCCGTACGCCAGGCGATGAAGAAGCTCCAGGCCGAGGGTCTGCTGTCCAACGTGAGCAAGGGAAGTCCACCCCGGGTGGCCCAGTCGGCACCGCCCCCCGCAGGCAAGGAACCCCAGCCGTCCATGGTCGCCCTGGCCCCACGCCTGGCGGCGGCTTTCGCCGAGCCGCACGTGCGGATCGACGTGGTCTCGTACACCGCGGAAACCCTGATGATCGCGCTCGGCGAGCCGGTACGGCTGATCCATGAGGGCCGCCTTCGTCCGCAGTCGATCACGGCGCGGATCCTGCTGCCCAGCAGCGACATCCAGCTGGCGTTCCCCGTGCCGGTGGAGGGCGGGGAGGCGGGCCGGGAGCGGCTCCACCAGCGCTGGCACACGCAGCGCAACGCGCAGGGCCAGGTGCTCCGCCACAACCTGCGCGCCCTGCGCGCCTCGCACGGCATCGACGTCGACGTCACGTTCCGCGCCCTGCCGTTCACGACGCCGGTCAAGTTGTATCTCCTGAACGGGCGGGAGGCGCTGCTGGCGTACTACACGCTGGCGCCCATGTCCGTGGAGCTGGACGTGCCCGACGGGGCGACCGAGATGATGGACATCTGGGACGCGGGGGGGATCAAGGCCCCGGTCTTCTCCTTCGAGAAGGCCGATGACGCCTCGCGCGACACGGTCTTCGTCGACGAGTCGCAGAACTGGTTCGACGCACTCTGGGAAACGATCACTTCTGACCTGACACTCTCTTAAATGACATCTGATTCGACGCAGTCCGACGCGACGCCGACCGAATCGGCGGCGGATGAGACCGAGCGGTTGCGGGGCGTGGTCGATTCCATCGGCTTCGTGCTCTTCGACTTCGACGGACCCATCTGCCGGCTCTTCGCCGGACGGCCGGCGGCGGACGTGGCGCGGGACCTGGTCCAGTGGCTGAAGGAGCAGGGGCTGCGCGGGCTGCTCACCGCCGACGAGAAGAGGGAGGCCGACCCCTATGTCGTGCTGCGCGCGGTCGACCGCAGGCACCCCCGCAGCGACCTGGTCGCGGAGCTGGAGGCGTGGCTGACCCGCCAGGAGCTGAAGGCCGTGACGACGGCCATGCCGACCGCGTTCGTCGACCCGCTGATCCGCACCTGGGCGGCGGTCGGCGCCCGGCTCGCGGTGACGACCAACAACGCGCCGTGCGCGGTGGGCAGGTACCTGGAGCGGCGCGGCACCCTGGGCTGCTTCGCCCCCCACATATACGGCCGCACCCAGGACCTCAGCCTGCTCAAGCCGAACCCGGACTGCGTCGAGCGGGCCCTGCGCGCCATGGGGGCGGAGCCGGGGGCGACGTTGATGATCGGTGACGCGCCGTCCGACTGCGTGGCGGCACGGCGGGCGGGCGTGCGCTTCCTCGGCTACGCGCGCAACGAACGCAAGGCGCAGCTGCTGCGCGAGGCGGGCGCGGAACACCTGGTCGGCTCTCTCGAACGCCTCTCCAGGGTTGTATACGCCAACGGGAACATAAAGGCCCCGTAAAGGAGCAGGTGGAGCAAGCAACCGCCACGCCGATGTCCACTATGTGGCATGTGGCAGGAACGGTTCCGTGATCCCGGTACCCTCTGCGCTCATGCCGTCCCCTCCGCCTCGCACCCCCCACGAGGCGCCGAAGACCGGGCTCCGCGAGACGTGGATCCGACGCCTCGCCGAACTGCACCGGGAACACCCGAAGCGCCAGGTCGTGGCCGGCCACCACAACATCAACCACGTCGTGCCGCTCGGCTGGACCCTCGCCCTGCTGCTGTGCACGATGCCCTTCCGCGCCCGGGTCAAGTGCCGGATGCCGCGCGAGACGGTGGAGGTGGTGCCCCGCATCTGGCCGAGCGAGCCCGAGCTGCTCGCGGTGGTCAGCCGCCACCTCACAGAAGTCCCGCGCTGCCTGCGGGACTTCGGCGACTGGTCACTGCACTCCTACCGTCCCGGCCAGGCGCTCTCCGACGTGGTGCCGGTAGGCCCCGTCGGGGAACCGCTGCTGCGCTCCTTCGCGGAGTTCTTCGCCCGCTCCGCGGCGGTCCCCGAGGACGAGCTTCCGCCACGCCCGCCCGGTTGGCCCGAGCCGGGCCGGTCGGAGGAGTTCCTCCACTGGCTCATCGACTTCACCGAGCACCGGGTGCACGCCCCGAACCGCCAACGCTTCGACGCTCTCTTCTCGGCGGTCGGCGTACGCCCCGACGCCCTGGCCGCCTTCCGTGACGACCCCACCCGCCCACGGCTGACCCCGCGCCCCTTCTGCCTCCTCCACACCGACGTGCACCGCGCGAACGTCGTCGTCGACCGCAGACAACTGGCCGTGATCGACTGGGAGCTGGCCATGTACGGCGACCCGCTGCACGACCTCGCCATCCACGTCGTCCGCATGGACTACGAGAAGGACGAGCAGATCCGCATCAAGGAACTGTGGGCCGAGGCGATGGACCGGGCGGGCCACGCCGACATGACGGCAGGCCTGACCACGGACCTCCAGGTCTACCTGGACTTCGAGTACGCCCAGTCCGTCTTCCCCGACATCATGCGTGCCGCCCTCGACCTGACCACCCTGCCCGCCCCCCCGGCCCCCGCCGACTACGCGGGCGCGGCGGCCCGGGTCTGCCGAGCGGTACGCCGGGCGGCGGAACCCCTGAAGCTGAGCTCGGTGCCGGACGCGGGGGTCGTCGAGGGGGCGCTTCGGGAGTGGTACGAGGGGCCGGGCGGGCGGCAGGGGTGCTCTTCCTGACGGCGCCCGGCACGGGCACCATGGCCTTCACTGTCGAGTACGGCGTCAACTCCCGTGCCGCCGGAGCGCGCGCTTGAGGGCTCAGTGCGCGGGCCGCCGCCCGGTCACGCGTAGCGGGTGAGGCCCGTACGCAGTTGGGCGTACGCCCCGTTCGCGTCGGTGACCGCGTCCTCGTGGACCCGTGGCACGGGCTCGCCCGCCGCGACGCGCTGCCAGTTGTCCTCCGCCAGGACGCGCTGGACGGCGATGATCTGGGCCGCGGCCAGGCGGGCGTCCAGGGGGGTGCCTCCGTGGGCGGCGCGGAGGGCTGTGGCCAGGGCCTGTTCGGAGCGGTTCTGGTAGCCGTGGAGGCGGGCGACCAGGGACGGGGTGCCGTAGAGCAGGCGGTGGAAGGCCAGGACTCCTTCGGCGTCGTTGAGGCCCGTCACCGGGTCGTGGCGTTCCAGGCCGTCCAGGAAGTGGCGGTGGAGGGCGTCGAGCGCGGTGAGTCCGGCGGGGCGGGCGGCGACCGTGCGGGCCGCTTCGTCCTCGTGGTCGGCGAAGCGGTGGAGGACCAGGTCCTCCTTCGAGGCGAAGTAGCGGAACAGGGTCGGCTTGGAGATCTCCGCTGCCGCCGCCACCTCCGCCACCGACACCTTCTCGAACCCCTTCTCCAGGAAGAGGGTGATCGCAGTCTCGGAGATCTCCTCGAAGCGGCGCTGCTTCTTGCGGGCGCGGAGGCCGGGCTGGATCCCGGAGGCGCTCGTGCTCGTGGGGTTCGTGCTCGTGGGGTTCGTGCTCGTGGGGCTCGTGCTCTCGGTGGCTGGGGGCATGGGCAGAGTCTAGCGGGCTGGTGAGACTCGGGCATGTATGTGCCCTGGTTACATCTTTAACTCGGTTACATTATCCTCGTCGTATGACGACACCACCGACCGCGGTCGCAGACGCCCTCGCCCAGGAACGCCGCCACCACGACGCCTGCCGCGCCGCCCTGGCCCGCATGGTCGAAGGCGCCGAGGAGCGGGTCGTCGGAGGGGCGGACGTGTCCGCGTCCGGTGCCGACGCCGAAGTGCTCGGGTACCAGTTCCGCAGCCACGCCAAAGCCATGCGCGAGCTGCCGCGGGCGCCACTGTTCTTCGGGCGCCTCGACTTCGCCGAGGAAGAAGATGCCGGGGCCGGTGATCATCGCGGGCAGCGGTACTACGTCGGGCGGCTGCGCGTCAGCGAGCACCCCTCCGCCCCGCCCCTCGTCGTCGACTGGCGCGCCCCCGTCTCCCGCGCCTTCTACCAGGCGGGCGCCCGTGACCCGCAGGGCGTCGCCGTCCGGCGGCGGTTCGGCTGGGCGCCCGGCAGCAAAGGGGACTCGGCCGACCTCACCGGGATGGAGGACGAGCCCCTGGGGGAGGGAGAGGGGGAAGGTGGGAGTGGCCGTTCCGACAGCTTGGGGAGTCGCATCGTTGCCGGGGAAGTCGAGCGGCCGCGCGTCGGACCCATGCGCGACATCGCCGCCACCATCCAGCCAGAACAGGACGACCTCGTACGGGGCGAACTCACCGCCTCCGTCTGCGTGCAGGGAGCGCCCGGCACCGGCAAGACCGCCGTCGGGCTGCACCGCGCCGCGTACCTCCTCTACACGCACCCCCAGCGCGTCCAGCGCTCCGGACTGCTCATCCTCGGCCCCAACCGCACCTTCCTCCGCTACATCGCCGAGGTCCTCCCCTCGCTCGGCGAGACCGGCGTACGGCAGTCCACGGTGAGCGACGAGATCGGCGGGCGCTATTCCGTCCGCGCCCACGACGACGAGGCCGCCGCCGTCGTCAAGCACGACGCCCGGATGGCCGAGGTGCTGCGCCGGGCGCTCTACGCGCGCGTCGTCGCGCCGCCCGCGGACGCGGAGGTCGCGGTGCCCGACGGTGCGTACAGGTGGCGGGTCCCGCTCGACGAGCTGGCGCGGATCGTGGCGGACGTACGGAGTGAGGAGCCGCCGTACGGCGTCGGGCGTGAGCGGGTGCGCAGCCGGGTCGTGCGGGCCGTCCAGGAGCAGGCCGAGCGTCGCGCGGGGCCGCAGAACAACACGTGGGTGCAGAAGGTGGGGCGGGCCAGGTCCGTCAGTGGCTTCCTCGACGCGGTCTGGCCCCGGGTGCGGGCGGACGAGGTGCTCGCGGAGGTGCTGGGGGACGCGGAGGCGCTCGCTGCGGCGGCCGACGGGATTCTCGGGGACGCGGAGCAGCGGGCGATCCTCTGGGGCAGGCCGCCCCGCTCGTACGAGTCAGCCCGCTCGTACAAGCCGACCCGCTCCCACAAGTCCGCGAAGTGGAGCGCCGCCGACCTGGTGCTGCTCGACGAGATCGAGGGGCTCCTCGAACGGCCCGCCGGGTACGGGCACATCGTCGTCGACGAGGCGCAGGACCTGTCCCCCATGGAGTGCCGGGTCATCGCGCGCCGTTCGGACTTCGGCTCGCTGACGGTCCTGGGCGACCTCGCGCAGGCCACCACGCCCTGGGCGGCCGGGAGTTGGGATGAGGTGCTGGCCCATCTGGGCAAGCCGGACGCCACGGTGACGCCGCTGACCACGGGGTTCCGGGTGCCGCGTGCCGTTGTCGGGCTCGCCAACGAGCTGCTGGGACGGCTCGACGTGGACGTACCGCCCGCCCGGTCGCTGCGCGGGGACGGGGAGCTGCGGGTGCGCGAGGTCGCGGACGTGGCGGCCGGGGTCGTGGGCGCGGTGCGGGACGCGCTCGGGCGGGAGGGGTCGATCGGGGTCATCGCCGCCGACCATGACGTCGAACGGCTGCGGGCGGCGCTGGACGCGGCCGGTGTCGCGAGCGCGGGCCCCGACGAGCTGGGCGCGCCCGTCACCGTGCTCCCGGCGTCCGTCGCCAAGGGCCTGGAGTACGACCACGTCGTAGCCGCCGAACCGGCGGACATCGCGGAGGCGGAAGCGCGCGGGCTCCACCGGCTGTACGTGGTGCTGACCCGCGCCGTGTCACGTCTCGACGTACTGCACAGCAAGCCCCTGCCGTGGTCCGCCTGAGGGACCTCAGCGTTCCAGGACCGCCTCCATGACCGCCTTCGCGATCGGCGCGCCCAGCTTGCCGCCCGCGATCTCCGAGCGCGGGATGTCCATGTTGGAGGGGTCGACGAACACGGCGACGGCGACGGGCGTCTCGCCGTCGCTGTTCTTCGCGTACGAGACGAACCACGCGAACGGCCGCTCGTCGTTGACGTCCGCGCCGTGCTGGGCCGTGCCGGTCTTGCCGCCGACCGTGACGCCGTCGATCCGCGCCTTGTTCGCGGTGCCGTTCTCGACGGTGTTCTCCATCATGTCCTGGACGGACTTCGCGGTCTTCTCGGAGACGGCCTGGTTCAGCTCGTGCGGCTCGCCCTTCTCGATCGTGGAGAGGTCGGGGCCGCGCAACTCCTCGACCAGGTACGGCTTCATGACCTTGCCGTCGTTGGCGAGGCCCGCCGTGACCATCGCCATCTGCAGCGGCGTGCTGGTCAGGCTGCCCTGGCCCATGCCGGTCAGCGCGGTCTGCGGCTTGTCGAGCTTCTCCGGATAGCTGCTCGCGGCGGCACGTACGGGAATGAACTGCTCCTCGTTGAAGCCGAACTTCTCGGCCGTCTCGCGCATCTTGTCCTTGCCGAGCTTGTCCGCGAGGTCGAGGAAGACGTTGTTGCAGGACCACTGCATGCCGGTCTTCACGGAGACCTTGTCGCAGTTGGAGTCCGGCACGTCGTTGCCGATGCGGGTGGAGCTGAGGGGGAGTTTGTACGGGGTCTCCGCGCCGGTCGGCTTGTCGACGTCCGTCACGACACCGTGCTCCAGGGCGGCGGCCGCGGTGAGGATCTTGAAGGTGGAGCCGGGAGGGTAGATCTCGCGCAGTGCGCGGTTGCTGAGCGGCTTGTCCTCGCGGTCGCTGAGCGCCTTGAACTTCTTGCCCTCGGCGAGCGAGATGCCCGAGAAGGCCGAGGGGTCGTACGACGGGGTGCTGGCCATCGCGAGCACCTTGCCGCTGCGCGGGTCCAGGGCGACGACCGCGCCCTTGGCGTTCAGATCGACCAGGCCCTCGTAGGCCGCCTTCTGCGCCTTGGGGTCGATGGTCGTGACGACGTCGCCGCCCTGCTGCTTCTTGCCGGTCAGCATGTCGAGGGTGCGCTTGATGAAGAGCCGGTCGTCGTTGCCGCTGAGGACGCCGTTGTGGACGCCCTCCAGGAAGGTGGCACCCTGGGCCTGCGAGAAGTAGCCCGTCACCGGCGCGTACATCGGGCCCTCCTTGAAGACCCGCTTGAACTTGAAGTCGGACCCGGGGGTCTCCTTCGAACCGGTGATGGACTTGCCGCCGACGATGATGTCGCCACGGGGGTGGGAGAACGCCTCGATCTGCACGCGGCGGTTCTTCTCGTGGTTCGCCAGGTCGTCGTTCTGCGCGAACTGCACCCAGTTCGCCCGCAGAAGCAGGGCGAGAGTGAGGATCCCGCAGAAGACGGCTATGTGCCGCAGCGGACGGTTCATGAGTGGCTCCCCCCGGGTGCCGACGAATCGTTCCCGCCCATCCTCGCCGCTGCGACGGGAGAACGGGGGGAAATCCGGTGATCTATCGCCGGGCGGCGGTCTGTCGGCGGTCGTCGGCGGTCTGTCGGTGGTCGGTGGTCTATCGCCGCGGCCTGTACGTCGACGGTCGCGTCGTCACCCGGCTGGCGTGCTGCGTCCACCTGCGGCGCGTACTCCGCCCAGCTGCCTGACCATGCTCATGATCGCGGTGATCTGCTTGCCGCTCTTGTCGGCGTAGTGCGTGTCGCCGCCGTACCCCCACCAGTTCCAGCAGCCGCGCGGGTTGTCGAGGGAGGTGGTGGCCTGCGGATACAGGACGATCATGCGGTTGGTGTCGGCGTACTCGTTCAAGTGGGCCTGCGCCATGAACGTGTCGCCGATCTGCCCGTACGTCTGCTGGCACCCGTGCAGTGCAACCATCAGGCGGCACGAGCCGGTCGTGCAGGCCTCCGGGACGTACGCGAAGCCGTCCTTGCCCATGCTGACGGCGGCCGCGTCGCCGCCCGGGACGTGCCGGTTCTGGTCGAAGCGGACGAGGGTGCCGTTGAGCGGGGCGGTGGTCGCGGAGTTCACCGGCGTGCCGAAGAGGTGGGTGAGCATGGACCGTTCGGGATCGGTGCCGCAGGTGTTGATGTACGGGGACGCGGTGGAGGCGCAGGCCACTCTGCCGAGCGGGGAGACCCAGGCGTGCCCGGCGGCCGACGACGTGGCGTAGGAGACGTCGGCGCCGAAGTCCCGGTGGTACGTCGCCAGATCGTCGTTGACCGGCCGGTCGACGGTCCTGTCGTTGCCGCCGTGGTACAGCCAGACCGGGTCACCGGCCAGGTTCGCGACGGGGTCGACGCGGTCGGCCGCCGCGCGCTGCCTGGTCAACTGCTCTAGCTGCGCCGGTGTCTTGCGCTGCATGTACGTGTCCATGCAGGCGTAGAGCGCGGTGTTGACGCTGCCCTGCGCACAGTCGTACGCCCCCGCGCTGAAGATGCCGGCGCCCTCGAAGACGCCGGAGTGGGCGACGTGCAGCTGATCGGCGAGGTACCCGCCGGACGAGACACCGGAGACGTACGTCGACTCGACGGCGTGCGGGGTCAGTTCGCCGGGAGTGGGGGTGGGCACGGCCGCGGTGGCGGTGGGGGCGCTGCCGAGGACGGCGGTGAGGGCGAGGGCGGACGCGGCGGTGACGGCGGTGACGGCGGTGACGGCGGTGACGGCGGTGACGGTGACGGCGCGGACGAGGGGGGACTTTCCGTAGGCCATGCGAACCTCCGGGAACCGGGCGGGCGTGTGGGGGCCGCCATTCTGCGCGGGGCGCGGAGGGGGTGACGAGGTGGGCGGGGGCCACAGCGGCGGGGGCCGGGGTGTGGCCCCTCGCCACTGGCGCGGGGCGTGGCCCCCCGCCACTGGTGCGCCGCCGCGGCCCCGTCCCCGGGCCCCGGCAACGCGCCTTCGGGGGGGGGGGGCTCTCAGCGACTGACACTTCCCGGCCGTCACGTCCCCGTCGTCCGCAGCGGCTACCCGCCAAGGCGGCCGGTCAGCCGCCCACGTACTCCGCGAGATGCTCGCCCGTGAGAGTGGCGCGGGTGGCGACCAGTTCCGCGGGCGTGCCCTCGAAGACGATTTTGCCGCCGTCGTGGCCCGCCCCCGGGCCGAGGTCGATGATCCAGTCCGCGTGCGCCATGACCGCCTGGTGGTGCTCGATGACGATCACGGACTTGCCCGCGTCGACGAGCCGGTCGAGGAGGCCGAGGAGCTGCTCGACGTCGGCGAGGTGGAGGCCGGTGGTCGGCTCGTCGAGTACGTAGACCCCGCCCTTGTCGGCCATGTGCGTGGCCAGCTTGAGGCGCTGCCGCTCGCCGCCGGAGAGCGTGGTGAGGGGCTGGCCGAGGCTGAGGTAGCCGAGGCCGACGTCCGACAGGCGTTCCAGGATGCGGTGGGCCGCGGGCGTCCTGGCCTCGCCGCCACCGCCACCGCCACCGCCACCGCCGCCGTCACTGTCGCCGTCACCGAAGAACTGCAGCGCATCGTCCACGGACATCGCGAGGACCTCGGCGATGTCGCGGCCGCCGAGCCGGTACTCCAGGACCGACGCCTGGAACCGCCGCCCCTCGCAGTCCTCGCAGGGCGTGGCGACGCTCGCCATCACACCCAGGTCGGTGTAGATGACCCCGGCGCCGTTGCAGGCCGGGCAGGCGCCCTCGGAGTTGGCGCTGAACAGCGCGGGCTTCACGCCGTTGGCCTTGGCGAACGCCTTGCGGATCGGGTCGAGCAGGCCCGTGTACGTCGCGGGGTTGCTGCGCCGCGAGCCGCGGATCGGGGTCTGGTCGACGGCGACCACGCCCGCGCCCGTGGGGATCGACTTGTGCACCAGCGAGCTCTTGCCGGACCCGGCGACGCCGGTGACGACGGTGAGCACGCCGAGCGGGACGTCGACGTCGACCCCGCGCAGGTTGTGCGCGTCCGCGCCGCGGATCTCAAGCGCCCCGGTGGGCTCGCGCACGCTCTCCTTCAGCGTGGACCGGTCGTCGAAGTGGCGGCCGGTGACGGTGCCCGACGCCCGCAGCCCCTCGACCGTGCCCTCGAAGCAGACGGTGCCGCCCGCCGTGCCCGCGCCGGGCCCCAGGTCGACGACGTGGTCGGCGATGACGATCGTCTCCGGCTTGTGCTCCACGACGAGCACGGTGTTGCCCTTGTCGCGCAGGCGCAGCAGCAGGTCGTTCATCCGCCGGATGTCGTGGGGGTGCAGGCCGATCGTGGGCTCGTCGAAGACGTACGTGACGTCGGTGAGGGAGGAGCCGAGGTGGCGGATCATCTTCACGCGCTGCGCCTCACCGCCGGACAGCGTCGCCGCGGGCCGGTCGAGCGCGAGATAGCCGAGCCCGATCTCCACGAACGAATCGAGGGTCTGCTGCAGGGCGGTGAGCAACGGCGCCACCGAGCCGTACGCCCCGCTCGTGCCCAGGCCGCGGATCCACTCGGCGAGGTCCCTGATCTCCATCGCGCACAGGTCGGCGATGCTCTTGCGCTTGATCTTCGAGGAACGGGCGCCCTCGCTGAGCCGCGTGCCGTCGCACTCGGGGCAGGTGGTGAACGTGACCGCGCGCTCCACGAACGCCCGGATGTGCGGCTGCATCGACTCCTTGTCCTTGGACAGGAACGACTTCTGGATCTTCGGGATCAACCCTTCGTAGGTGAGGTTCACGCCGTTGACCTTCACCTTGACCGCGTCCCCGTAGAGGAAGTCGTGCAGCTCCTTCTTCGTGTACGCGCGGATCGGCTTGTCCGGGTCGACGAAGCCGGACTGCGCGTACACCTGCACGGTCCACTGGCTGTCCGACTTCCAGCCGGGAATGGTGAACGCGCCCTCGGCGAGCGACTTGGAGTCGTCGTACAGCTGTGTCAGATCGATGTCGGAGACACTGCCCCGCCCCTCGCAGCGCGTGCACATGCCGCCGGTGCGCTGGTACGTCGCTTTCTGCGCCTCGGTCTTGTTGCCGCGCTCGACGGTGATCGCGCCGCTCGCGCGGACCGACGCGGTGTTGAACGAGTACGCACTGGGCGGGCCGATGTGCGGTGTGCCGAGCCGGCTGAACAGGATGCGCAGCATCGCGTTGGCGTCGGTGGCCGTGCCGACCGTGGAACGGGGGTCGCCGCCCATCCGCTGCTGACCGACGGTGATCGCCGTGGTGAGCCCGTCGAGCACGTCGACCTCGGGGCGCGCCTGCGTCGGCATGAAGCCCTGCACGAAGGCGCTGTACGTCTCGTTGATGAGCCGCTGCGACTCCGCGGCGATCGTGTCGAACACCAGCGAGCTCTTGCCGGAGCCGGAGACGCCCGTGAACACCGTAAGGCGGCGCTTCGGGATCTCGATGCTCACGTCCTTGAGGTTGTTCTCGCGGGCGCCGTGCACACGGATCAGGTCATGGCTGTCGGCGGTATGCGGAGTGTTCGCCCGCGCATCGGGCTTCGTGTGCTTGTTGGGCTTGCTGGGCTTGCTCATCGTTGTCTCCGCGGGGCAGCGAGTCCCGTACGTGGCGTCGTACGGGAGGGAGTTGGCGTGAAAGCAGTGCTCTTGGTCACGCTAGCCGGGGGGTCTGACAACCGCGTCCCGGCGCTGGCCCGCAGGAGCAGGAGAGGGGGGAACACAAAAGGCAAGGAGGGAACCTCACTCCTTGCCACTCTCAACTTATAGCGCACAGGGGGCCTTGCGGCAAGGCCCCGGTCGTCCCGCACAATCTCCCCTCCGAGCTCGTCGAACAGGGGATTCTCATGGCTGACGTAATCATCGCCGGCGGCGGTCCGACCGGCCTCATGCTGGCCACGGAGCTGCGCCTCCAGGGCGTGGACGTCCTCATCCTTGAGAAGGAGACGGAGCCGACCAAGCAGTCCCGCGCGCAGGGCCTGCACGTGCGCAGCATCGAGGTCATGGACCAGCGCGGCCTGCTGGAGCGCTTCACGGAGCGGGGTCGGCAGATCACGGCGGGGGGCTTCTTCGCGGGCCTGGGCAAGGCCTGGCCCGAGCGCATGGACACCGCGCACTCCTACGTACTCGCCATTCCGCAGCAGGTCACCGAGCGCCTGCTGGCCGAGCACGCCGCCGAACTCGGCGTCGAGGTCCGGCGCGGCTGCGAGGTCGTCGGCCTCGACCAGGACGACGACGGGGTGACCGTCGAGCTGGCCGACGGCACGCGGCTGCGCTCGCGCTACGCCGTCGGCTGCGACGGCGGCCGCAGCGCCGTGCGCAAGCTGCTCGGCGTCGACTTCCCGGGGGAGCCCAGCAAGGTCGAGACGCTGCTGGGCGAGATGGAGATGACCGTGTCGCCGGAGGAGCTGGCGCAGGTCGTCGCCGAGGTCCGCAAGACGCATCTGCGGTTCGGCGCGATGCCGCTCGGCGACGGGGCGTACCGCGTGATCGTGCCCGCCGACGGGGTGGCGGAGGACCGGACGGCCCCGCCGACCCTGGAGGACTTCCAGAAGCAGCTGCGGGCGTTCGCGGGCACGGACTTCGGCGTGCACTCGCCGCGCTGGCTGTCCCGTTTCGGCGACGCCACGCGGCTCGCCGAGCGCTACCGGGTGGGCCGGGTGCTGCTGGCGGGCGACGCGGCGCACATCCACCCGCCGACCGGCGGGCAGGGTCTCAACCTCGGCGTCCAGGACGCGTTCAACCTGGGCTGGAAGCTGGCGGCCGAGGTGAACGGGTGGGCGCCGGAAGGCCTCCTCGACACGTACGAGGCGGAGCGGCACGCGGTAGCCGCCGAGGTGCTGGACAACACGCGCGCGCAGATGCAGCTGATGTCGGTCGAGCCGGGGGCGCAGGCGGTGCGCAGGCTGCTCGCGGAGCTGATCGACTACGAGCAGGTGAACCGGCACCTGATCGAGAAGATCACGGGAATCGGCATCCGCTACGACTTCGACCTCGACTTCGGCGCCACCGCGGACGGCCACGAGCTGCTCGGCCGCCGCCTGCGGGACGTGGGCCTGAAGCGGGGCCGCCTCTTCGAGCTGATGCACGGCGGCCGCGGCCTGCTGCTCGACCGGACGGGCAGCCTCTCGGCCGGGGGCTGGGAGGGCCGGGTCGACCAGGTGACCGACGTCAGCGAGGAGCTGGACGTACCGGCGGTGCTGCTGCGTCCGGACGGGTACGTGGTGTGGGCCGGTGACGAGCAGGGGGCGCTGGACGGGGCACTGCGCAGGTGGTTCGGCGACGCGACCGGGTGACGGGCGGGAGCGCGCCGCCAGGGGGCCCGGGAGGCGCGCTCCCAGAGTGGCGCTCCCAGAGACGCACTCCCGGGCGCGCGCTCCAACCAGCGCGACCGGCCCGCTCAGGCCGTGCCGCGCGGCCTGAGCACACAGAACTCGTGCCCCTCCGGGTCCTCCAGGCACTTCCACGGGACGTCGCCCTGTCCGAGGTCGAGGTCGACGGCGCCGAGGCCCCGCAGCCGGGCGACCTCGGCCGCCTGGTCCTCACCGGCGTACGGCATGAGGTCGATGTGGACGCGGTCCGGCACGGTCTTCCCGCCAGCGCCGGGCTCGCGCAGGAACTCGAGGTACGGCCCGACCCCCTGCTGCGCGGACCGCAGCACCGCCCGCTCGTCGGTCACCTCGTGCACGGTCCAGTCCGTCGCATCGCCCCAGAACCGCGCCATGGCCCGCGGATCCACGCAGTCGACCACGATGGCGGCGACGGGGCCGGTGTCCCGGTAGATCTCCCGCGGCTCAAGGACACAGAACTCGTTGCCCTCGGGGTCGGCGAGCACCGTCCACGGCACGTCGCCCTGCCCGATGTCGACGGGCTTCGCACCAAGGGCCCGCAGCCGTGCGACCAGCTCCGCCCGGTGCGCCTCGGAGGTGGTGGCGAGATCGATGTGCGTACGGTTCTTCGTCGCCGTCTTGGCCTCCGGAACGCTGACGACGTCGACGCAGACGGCGGCGGCGCCCGGCCAGACGAATCCGCCGCCCGGCTCGACGTTGGTCACACCGGGCGCCTCACTGGCAAGCTCCCAGCCGAGCGCCTCCGCCCAGAACCCGCCGATCGCGGCGTCGTCCAGAGCCTTCATGTTCACGTTCACGGGTCGCAGAGCCATGGCGGTGACGATATGCAGCCCGCACTGGCAGATCCAGACGCTGGCCACCCGGAACAAACGGGATGCGGCCGCCCGACACGATGAGGTGTGATCGCTCCATGGCTATCGCGCTGAGCACTCCGGGAGTTGACGGGCTGGCCGAGGCGGTGAACGTACTGCGGGAGTGGCAGTACGAGGGAGCGCCTCCGCAGTTGCATCCGGGTGACCTGGGCTGGTTCTGGCGCTCGGGCGCGGAGGCGACGGCCGCGGCGGTCAGGACGTGGAGCAGGGCCGGACGGATCCTGGCGATCGGCCTGCTGGACGGCCCGGACCTGCTGCGGCTGACGACCGCACCGGACGTCCACCAGGACGAGGAACTGGCACGGCGGTTGGTCGCCGACGTGACAGATACGACGCGCGGCGTACTGCCGCCCTCGGGCCGGGTGAACATCGAGGCCCCACCCGACACCCTCTTCCCGGCCCTCCTGGCCGACGAGGAGGGCTGGCCTGCCGACGACCCCTGGACGCCCCTGCGCCGCGACCTCACCGCCCCGGTCCGGCTCCCGGACTTGCGCGTCGAGGAGGTCGGCCCCGCACAGGCGCACACGTACGCGGCCGTACTCGGGGCGGCGTTCGACGGTTCGAAGTTCACGGTCGACCGCTGGCAGGCGATGGCGTCCGGCCTGCCGTACACCGACGCACGCTGCCTGCTCGCGTACGACGACGGGGGCGACGCGGTGGCGGCGGTGACGGTCTGGTCGGCGGGACCGGGCAGGCCGGGACTCCTGGAACCGATGGGCGTACACCGTGACCACCGCCGCCGCGGCCACGGCGAACAGATCACCCTCGCCGCGGCAGCCGCACTCCGAGCGATGGGCGCGTCAAGCGCACTCGTCGCCACCCCGTCCTCGAACACGGCCGCTGTGGCGACGTACGAGTCGGCGGGCTTTGAACGCCGCACGGAGACACGGGACCGCTACAGGGACACGTGAGGCCGAAGTCGACGGCGGGGCCGCGTGGGAGACGACAAGGGAGGATGGCAGCCATGCAGCGCATAGAGTTCCTGAACTACCCCATCGGCGACCAAGTGCCCACCCTGCAGTGGGGTTACCGCATCGACGGCACCGATCTGCGCGTGTACGCCGCCGACGCCACCCGCGACCTCTGGCGCCAGGAGCGCCAGGAGCGCGAGGGGGACGGGGAGGGCGACCCGGCCGCCGAGGAACGCTTCCTGCTCGGCCAGCACGACGGCCTCACCCTGGACGAAGTGGGTGACCCCGCACGCCACTTCCTCGGCGACCCGGCCCCGGATTTCGCCGCCCCTTCCGACAACACCACTCCGCTGCTGGGCTGTCAGTGCGGCATCTGGGCCTGCTGGCCCCTGCGGTCCCTCATCACCACGACCCCCGACACCGTCACCTGGTCCTCCTTCCGCCAGCCCTTCCGCAAGGAGTGGGGCGAACTCCCCATGGGCCCCTACGTCTTCGACCGCCCCGCCTACGAAGCCGCGCTCACAGCACCGGTCCAACTCGCCGCGGACCCGCTGCGGACGGTGAATGCGTGACTCGGGTCGGGACAGCCGCGCGGCGGCCGGAGTGGCGTGGCGCACTTTTGCAAGCGGATGCTTGCAAAAGTTAGCGGGGGTGCTGCACCATCGGCGTATGGCATCACTCAACGTTGGCAACCTCGGCGAGTATCTGCGCGAACAGCGGCGCAGTGCGCAGCTGTCGCTGCGGCAGCTCGCCGACGCCACCGGAGTGTCCAATCCGTATCTGAGCCAGATCGAGCGCGGCCTTCGCAAGCCGAGCGCCGAGGTTCTGCAGCAGGTCGCCAAGGCCCTGCGGATCTCCGCCGAGACGCTGTACGTGCGGGCCGGGATCCTCGACGAGAAGGAGCGGGACGAGCTGGAGACGCGCGCCGTCATCCTCGCCGACCCGTCCATCAACGAGCGCCAGAAGCAAGTGCTGTTGCAGATCTACGAGTCGTTCCGCAAGGAGAACGGCTTCGAGACGCCGTCGCACGCGGACGCGGACGCGGATACGGATACGGATGCGGATGCGAGCGACGACGGCAGTGATGCCGGTCCCGAGCAAGCACTCACAAGCTGAACGCCTTCAAGCGTTCTACGCGTTCCATACGTTTCACGTTTCACGTTTCATACGCCTCATACGCCTCACACGCCGACGCGAATCCGGGAGGACCCTCGTCATGGCCATCACCGATGACCTGCGCAAGACCCTGAGCAACCCCACCCCCGCGTACTTCGTCGCCGGGTCCGCGGACCTCGCCTTCCAGCAGGCGAAGAAGGTTCCGGGGCTCGTCGAGCAGCTGATCGCGGAGGCCCCGTCCCGCATCGACGCGGTGCGCAACACCGACCCGAAGACCGTCCAGGACAAGGCCGGTGCCCGCGCCAAGGAGGCGCAGGAGGTCCTCCAGGCCAAGGTCACCGAGGTGCTGGGCACGATCGACACCGACCTGAAGAAGCTCGGCGAGACCGCTCAGGACCTCGCGCTGCGCGGTGTCGGTGTCGCCGCCGAGCTCGCGGTCAAGGCGCGCGAGAAGTACGACGAGGTCGCCGAGCACGGTGAGCAGGCCGTGAAGTCGTGGCGCGGCGAGGCCGCCGAGGAGATCCTCGACCTGGCCGAGACCGTCGAGCCCGACGACGAGCCGAAGCCCGCCTCGGCGACGTCCGCCGAGCCCAAGGGGCCCGTCGCCGTCGCGCCGAAGAGCGCGGCCGCCGCCCCGGTGAAGAAGCCCGCGGCGAAGAAGGCCCCGGCCAAGAAGCCGGCCGCGAAGAAGACGACGCCGCCCGCCAAGTAGGGACAAGCCAAGCGCCGGGGCGGGCACTCACCGAGTGTCCGCCCCGTTGACTGGGTAGCGGGTACCGTGGCCGCGTAATCGATGAGCCGAGACTGGTGGTGGACGTTGTGCTGATGCAAGGGTTCGCGAACTTCATGTGGCTGCTGTCGCTGGCCCTGATCGTCTTCAGCGGATTCGCGCTCATCGACGCCGCGATCCGGCGCGAGGACGCCTATCGCGCGGCGGACAAGAAGACCAAGCCGTTCTGGCTGATCATCCTCGGCATCGCCTTCGTGGTGAACCTGCTCTTCCCGATCCTGTCGTTCCTGCCGATCATCGGGCTCGTTGCCACGATCGTGTACATGGTCGACGTGCGCCCTGCGATCCGGCAGATCACGGGCGGCGGCCGCCGCGGCGGCTCCAGCAGCGACGGGCCTTACGGGCCGTACAACGGCGGTCGGTAGCGGTAGGGCGCATGGCCCGGCGCATGGCCCGGCTGCTCAGCGTGCGCCCGGCGCCCGGTCCAGGAGCAGTATCGCCACGTCGTCCGTCAGGTCTCCGCCGTTGAGGTCGCGGACCTCGTTCACCGCCGCCTCCAGCAGCTCGTCGCCCTGCAACCCCGCCGCGATCTGGCGGCGGACCATCTCCACCATGCCCTCCTGGCCCAGGCGCTGGTTGCCCTGGCCGATGCGGCCCTCGATCAGGCCGTCCGTGTAGAGCATCAGGCTCCACTTGCCGCCCAGCTCCACCTGGCGGCGCGGCCAGCGGGCGCGCGGCAGGAGGCCCAGGGCGGGGCCCCCGTCCTCGTACGGCAGCAGCTCGGCGAGCCGTCCCTCGCGTGCGATCAGCGGCGCCGGGTGCCCGGCGAGGCAGAGACCGGCCCTGCGGCCGTCCGGGGCGATGTCGACCGTGCAGAGGGTCGCGAAGATCTCGTCGTCCGCGCGCTCGTGCTCCAGGACCTTCTGGAGCGTGGAGAGCAGCTCGTCGCCGCACAGGCCCGCGAAGGTCAGCGCGCGCCAGGCTATGCGCAGCTCCACGCCGAGTGCCGCCTCGTCGGGGCCGTGTCCGCAGACGTCGCCGATCATGACGTGCACGGCGCCGTCGGGCGTGCGCACGGTGTCGTAGAAGTCGCCGCCGAGCAGCGCGCGGGAGCGGCCGGGACGGTAGCGGGCGGCGAAGCGCAGCGGTGAGCCCTCCAGGAGCGGGGTCGGCAGCAGACCGCGCTCCAGGCGGGCGTTCTCCTGCGCGCGCAGCCGCGACTCGGTCAGCTGGCGCTGGGCGGCGTCGGCGCGCTTGCGCTCGACCGCGTACCGGATGGCGCGGCTCAGGAGCCTGCCGTCCAGCTCGTCCCGGAACAGGTAGTCCTGCGCGCCGACGCGCACGGCCTCGGCGCCGCGCTCGGAGTCGTCGTTCGCGGTGAGCGCGAGGACGGCGTGCCGGGGCGCGAGGCGCAGCACGTGCTTGAGCGCGACGAGCTCGTCCTCGTCCTCGTCGGTGCCGGTGCCGGTGCCGGTGCCGGTGCCAGCGCTGGTGCCGGGGGCCGGCAGGGCGAGGTCGAGCAGGATGCAGTGCACGTCGTCCGTGAGCAGCCGCTCGGCCTCGGTGAGGTTGCGGGCGGTGCGGATACGGATGGGCTTGCCCGCGGAGTCGAGGAGCTCGGGAACGCTGAGCGAGCCCGCGGGGTCGTCCTCGATCACCAGCAGGGTGAGGCCGGAGCCGTTGCCGCTGGTGCCGTGGCCGCTGGTGCCGTTGCTGCCGGTGCCGGTGCCGGTGCCGGTGATGGCGTCGGTGTCCATGGCGCTGCTGTGGCCGTTGGTGCGGGGGCCTTGGTGGGTCGGCGCCGTCGTGTCGTGCGGGGGCGCCGCATGAGCCTGACCGCCTTCCGCGGCCGGTATCGCTCTCTGCCGCGGTATGGGTACGGGCATCGTCTGGTTCCTTCCCTCCCCCCGAGGGCATGGTGCCGCGCAGGTCGACGCAGCACCGACGGGGACCATAGCGGTAGCCGCGCCTCCATTGGAATGCCGCGCGGCAAACAGCCACCGTCATATGCCGCATCCAGGAACGCAATTGGGCACGGCACGGTCCCTCGGGAGATGACGAACATCACGCCGTGAGGGTTGAGCGAGCCGCCGCGGCGTGCCCTGGGTCACATAGCCCTGCTCGGCGAGGGGAGGGGAGGGGAGGGGAGGGGCGAGAAGGAAAGGGAAGGGAAGGGAAGGGAAGGGAAGGGGGCGTGGCTGGGGAGAGGGTGTGGCGAGCCCGGCTACGTGTCGGGGCGCACGACCCCGAGTATCTGCATCGAGCCCGCGCCCGCGATCGTCACGTTCCGGCCCGGCCGCGGCGCGTGCACGATCGCGCCGTCGCCCAGATACATGCCGACGTGGCTCGCGTCCGAGTGGTAGATGATCAGGTCACCGGGGCGCATGTTCTTGACGTCGACGCGCGGCAGCTGCTTCCACTGCTCCTGCGACGTCCGCGGAATGCCCCGCCCCGCGGCGGCCCACGCCTGGGAGGTGAGCCCCGAGCAGTCGTACGACCCCGGGCCTTCGGCGCCCCACACGTACGGCTTGCCGATCTGGGCGGTGGCGAACTCGACGGCCTTCTTGCCCCGGGCCGACGACTTGCCGTCGATGTCCTTCAGGACACCCGAACTCACCCACGCCGACTGCTTCTTGCGGGCGGCCGCCTCCTCCAGCTTGCGCAGCCGCTCCTGCTCCTTCTTCTCCAGCGTCGACTCGATCTTCTCGGCGGCCGCGATCTTCCTCTTGATCTTCTTCTTCGCGGCGGCCTTCGACTTGCGGTTGGCTTCCAGCTTCGTCCAGCGGGCGGTCGCGTCCTTCGCGTAGATCCGCAGGTCGTCCTGGGTTCTCTCCAGCTCGGTCAGCATGCCCTTGGTGGCCTTCTCGCCCTGTCGCATGCGCCTCGCGCCGTCCAGGAACTGGCCCGGGTCGTCGCTGAGCATCAGCTTGGCCTCGGAGGGCATGCCACCGCCGCGGTACTGCGCGCGGGCCGCGGCGCCCGCGCGGGCCTTCAGCTTCTTGAGTTTCGCCTGGCCCTTGGCGATGTCCTTGGCCAGCTCCACGATCTGCTCGGACTGTTTCTCGGCCTTCTCCTCGGCCGCGTTGTACGCATCCGTGGCCACGCCCGCGTCGTGATAGAGCTCGTCGATCTCCTCGCGGACCTGTTCGAGGGATGTGTCCGTGCGAGGTATCGGGCTCGTGCGGGGCGTCGGACTCGTGCCGGGTGTCGGGCTCGGGTTCGCAAAGGCCGTCCCCGGTGCGGCCAGCACCGTCGCCGCGCAGACCAGTGCCACGGCCGCCACCGTCGGGTATCGCTTCCCAGTCAAGCCCCGCCACCCCCAAAGCTGATTTACCGTCAGTAACTTCCGGTCGACATCGGGATAGTGCCATGTCAGCGCTCGATACGACAGAGTCCGACAGCAACTCCAACCCCCATACGCCCCATGTGACGTACCGCACGCGGCGTTCGTTCCCGCCCGCCGCGTTCACCGGAACATCTCCGGGTCGCGTCCGGGTAGCCCCGGAGCGGCCTGGGGGGTTCACCCCGACGGCCAGGCTCGAAAAGGCCCGAGGTCACCCCGGCCGGGGCGCCAACGCCTCCCACCGCACCGTCACTTCGCCCTGCCGCCACCGTGACGTGCCGTCAAGAACGGGCCAGTCGGCGGTCAGCTCCCGCACCGCCCGGATCCACCGCTGCCGCGCCCCGTACGACGCGTAGGGCGCCGCCGCCGCCCAGGCCCGGTCGAAGTCGCGCAGGAACGCGTGGACCGGCTCGCCCGGCACGTTCCGGTGGATCAGCGCCTTCGGCAGCCGCTCGGCGAGGTCGGACGGCTGCTCCAGGGAACCGAGCCGCGTCGCGAAGGTCACCGTGCGTGGACCCTCGGGCCCGAGCGCGACCCACACGTGCCGACGCCCGATCTCGTCGCAGGTGCCCTCGACCAGCAGCCCGCCGGGGGAGAGGCGGGCGCACAGCCGCTCCCAGACGGCGGCGACCTGCTCCTCGTCGTACTGTCGAAGGACGTTGGCGGCCCGGATCAGGTCCGGCCCCGTGCCGTAAGCCTGCGGACCCCCGCCGGCACCGCCCGGCCCCGGCAGCGGGACCTCGAACCCGCCGTGCCGGAAGGTGAGCCCCTCGCGCGCGTAGGGCGCGGCGGCCGCGACCCGCGCCGGGTCGATCTCGATGCCGACGACACGCGCGCGTGGAGCGACGGTACGCAGCCGCAGCAGCAGCTCGACGGCCGTCCAGGGAGAGGCGCCGTATCCGAGGTCGACGGCGACGGGGTCCGCGGAGCGGCGCAGCGCGGCGCCGTGGACGGCCGCGATCCAGCGGTCCATGCGGCGCAGCCGGTTCGGGTTCGTGGTCCCGCGCGTCACCGTTCCCACGGGGCGGGAGGAGGTGCGTGGGGCCATGGGAGAAGGGTATGCGGCGATGGCGGGCGAGGAACGCTACGTAATGCTTTGGTAAAAACGGACAGGTCGGAAATGGAGCAGCGGGCTCCGGTGTTCTCCCTCTGGAGGAACGTACGCCCTCCCCAAAGCTGTGCCCGTAGCCATGCAAGACCTGTGCCCGTAGCCATGCACGTACGCAAGGAGGACCGTCACGTGAGCCAGTACGTGTCCAGGCTCGGGCGTCGCTCCCAGGCGGCACCCCCAAGACTCCGTATGCCCGGCTCCCAGCGGCGGCCGCGCCGCGTGGCGATGCTGAGCGTGCACACCTCACCCCTGCACCAGCCCGGTACGGGCGACGCGGGCGGCATGAACGTCTACATCGTGGAGCTCGCCAAACGCCTCGCCGCGATCAACATCGAGATCGAGATCTTCACGCGCGCCACCACCGGAGGGCTCCAGCCCACCGTGGAACTCGCGCCCGGCGTCCTCGTGCGCCACGTCGACGCGGGCCCCTACGAAGGACTCGCCAAGGAAGAGCTGCCTGCCCAGCTCTGCGCCTTCACGCACGGCGTCATGCAGGCCTGGGCGGGCCACCGGCCCGGCTACTACGACCTGGTCCACTCCCACTACTGGCTCTCCGGCCACGTCGGCTGGCTCGCCGCCGAACGCTGGGGCGTCCCCCTCGTCCACGCCATGCACACCATGGCGAAGGTCAAGAACGCGGCACTGGCCGCCGGTGACACCCCCGAGCCCGCCGCCCGCGTCATCGGCGAGACGCAGGTCGTCCGGGCCGCCGACCGCCTCATCGCCAACACCTCCGAAGAGGCCGACGAGCTCGTACGCCACTACGAGGCCGAGCCCGGCAAGGTCGCCGTCGTCCACCCCGGCGTCAACCTCGAACGGTTCCGCCCCGCCGACGGACGCGCCGCCGCCCGGCACCGCCTGGGCCTGCCGCAGAACGCCCTCGTACCGCTCTTCGCGGGCCGCATCCAGCCCCTCAAGGCCCCCGACCTGCTGCTGCGCGCCGTCGCCGTCCTGCTGGACGAGCGTCCGGCGCTGCGCTCGAACATCGTCGTCCCCATAGTCGGCGGCCCGAGCGGCAGCGGCCTCGCGAAGCCCGAGGGGCTGCAGAAGCTGGCGGCGAAGCTGGGGATCGCGGACGTCGTCCGCTTCCAGCCGCCCGTCGGGCAGGAGCAGTTGGCGGACTGGTTCAGGGCGGCCTCGGTCCTGGTGATGCCCTCCTACAGCGAGTCCTTCGGTCTCGTCGCCATCGAGGCGCAGGCCGCGGGCACACCGGTCCTCGCGGCCGCGGTGGGCGGGCTGCCCGTCGCCGTACGCGACGAGGTCAGCGGATTCCTCGTCCCCGGCCACGAACCGGCCCTCTACGCGCGCGTGCTCCGCGATTTCGCCGACCGTCCCCAACTTGTGGACCGTATGGGCGCGGCTGCCACCGCGCACGCGCAGTCCTTCGGCTGGGACACGGCGGCGTCCGCGACGGCGGACGTCTACACCGCGGCGATGCACGACTTCCGCACGTCGCGCCGTCACGTACGCTCGCACCATGGTTGAGCGGGCTGAACAGGCGAGGGCCACGACTACGGACACCGCGTCGGTCATCGAAGGAACGCTGAACGACGCCGAGCTCGAATGGGAGTCCCCCGAGCCCGGTTCGTACGTCGTGAAGCTGCCCGGCACCCGGAAGCTCTCCACGACGCTCTCGCTGCGGGTCGGCAACCACGCGCTCTCCCTGAACGCCTTCGTGATCCGTCATCCCGACGAGAACCATGAGGCGGTACACCGCTGGCTCCTGGAGCGGAACCTCCGCCTCTACGGCGTCAGTTACGCGATCGACTCGCTCGGCGACATCTACCTCGCGGGCAAGCTGCCGCTCTCCGCGGTCACCCCCGCCGAACTGGACCGCCTCCTCGGCTCGGTCCTCTCCGCCTCGGACGACTCCTTCAACACGCTCCTGGAGCTGGGCTTCGCGTCGGCGATCCGCAAGGAGTACGAGTGGCGGGTCTCCCGCGGCGAGTCCACGCGGAACCTCGAAGCGTTCAAGCATCTGACTCAGCCGAGCTGACCTGCCCCGACGCTTCCCCTGCGCGTCCGATTCTCTACGCGTCCGGTTCTCTATGCGTCCGATTCTCTACGCGTCCGGGCCGACGATCCCGGCGAGCGCGCGCAGGCCGGGACCGGTGACAACCTCGGGGCGCGCGGGGCACTACGTGCGCGGTGCGGCCACGGAATCTGCACGAGGCGCGACGGCTTCTGCCGCGACAGTGACCTCGACGGCACCGGGAGCATCCGCGACGCCCGGGGCCACCCCACCCGGAGCGACCTCCCCGGGGGTCTCCGCCCCCGCCCCCTCCTCGGGCAGCCCCCGCATCAGCCCCCAGTACCCCAGCGCGGCCCCCGTCCCGAGCACCGCACACGTGCCCCACAGCCACTCCGCACCGAACCGGTCGATCATGAAGCCGGACATCAGGGGAGCGACCAGCGCGGCCACGGACCAGGACATCGTGTACATGCCCTGGTACCGCCCGCGTCCATGAACAGGGGACAGGCGGACGACAAGACCCGTCTGGGTCGGCGCGTTGACGATCTCGGCGAGCGTCCACACGCACACCGTCAGGGCGAAGACGCCGAGCGACCCGGCGAACGCGGTGAGCCCGAAGCCGTACCCGGCGACGACCGAGGAGATCACGAGCAGCCGGCGCGGATCGCGGTGCTCGATGTAGCGGGTGACGGGGATCTGCATGACGACGATGAGCACGCCGTTCACGGCGATGGCGAGCCCGTAGTCGGCGGGCGTGAACCCCGCCTCGCCCATCGCGACGGGCAGCCCCACGGACCCCTGCTGGAAGATCAGCGCGACGACAAAGCTCAGCCCGACCACACCCATGAACCGCCCGTCCCGCAGCACGGTCCCGAGCCCCACCACCGGCTCGGCGGCCTTCTCCACCTCCGTCCGCACGGGCCGCGACTCCGGAAGCTTGGCGAAGACGACGATGGCGCAGACCATCGTCATGGCGGCCTCGATCAGGAACCCGGCCCGATAGCTGTAAGAGGCGATGAACCCGGCACCCGCGGACGAGATCGCGAACCCGAGATTGATGGCCCAATAGTTCAAGGAGAAGGCGCGCACCCGGTCCTCCGGGCGCACGATGTCCGCCATCATCGCCTGCACGGCGGGCCGGGACGCGTTGCTCGCCATGCCGACGAGGAAGGCGACGCCCGCGATGGCGACGGGGTGCTCCATGAACCCGAGAACGGCCACCGACACGGCCGTGGAGGCCTGCGCGATCAGCAGCGTGGGCCGCCGCCCGAGCCGGTCGGTCATCACGCCCGCACCGAGCGAGGACACGACGCCGCCGAGCCCGTGCAGGGCGGCGACGAGCCCGGCGTACGAGGCGGAGTAGCCGCGCTCAAGGGTCAGATACAGCGCCATGAAGGTGGCGACGAAGGCGCCGAGCCGGTTGACCAGGGTGCTGATCCACAGCCACCAGAAGGCGCGGGGCAGCCCGGAGACGCTCTCGCTGACGGCGCGTCTCATTCGTCCTTTGGTGGCGTACGGCATGGAAGTCCCCCCGGAGGTGCAAGCGGCAGAGGCGTAAGTGGCTCTGGCGGCACGCACAAATTACGAGCCGCTCACCCGACCCCGCCACTCAATTGACAACCCCCGTCAACTGTCCCGTCCCGTCCCGACCAGCACGGCACGGCCACCCCCACCTCCCCGCCCGGCCCCTCCATCCCACCCCTCGTCCGCGCGCGCGGGGCGCCCTGGGGTTCGATTACGCTCAGAGGCATGGCCGACGCACCGTACAAGCTGATCCTCCTCCGCCACGGCGAGAGCGAATGGAACGCGAAGAACCTGTTCACCGGCTGGGTGGACGTCAACCTCAACGAGAAGGGCGAGAAGGAGGCGGTCCGCGGCGGTGAGCTGCTCAAGGACGCCGGCCTGCTCCCCGACGTGGTCCACACGTCGCTCCAGAAGCGAGCTATCCGCACCGCCCAGCTCGCCCTCGAATCGGCTGACCGCCACTGGATCCCGGTCCACCGCAGCTGGCGCCTGAACGAGCGCCACTACGGCGCCCTCCAGGGCAAGGACAAGGCCCAGACGCTCGCCGAGTTCGGCGAGGAGCAGTTCATGCTGTGGCGCCGCTCGTACGACACCCCGCCGCCGGCGCTCGACCGCGACGCGGAGTACTCCCAGTTCTCGGACCCGCGCTACGCCACGCTCCCCCCGGAGCTGCGCCCCCAGACGGAGTGCCTGAAGGACGTCGTCGTCCGCATGCTCCCGTACTGGTTCGACGGCATCGTCCCCGACCTCCTGACGGGCAGGACGGTCCTGGTCGCCGCCCACGGCAACAGCCTCCGCGCCCTGGTCAAGCACCTGGACGGCATCTCCGACGCCGACATCGCGGGCCTGAACATCCCCACGGGCATCCCGCTCTCGTACGAGCTGGACGCCGACTTCAAGCCCCTGAACCCGGGCGGCACCTACCTCGACCCGGAGGCCGCGAAGGCGGCGATCGAGGCGGTCAAGAACCAGGGCAAGAAGAAGTAGCCCCGACGCTGCAGGCCCCCCTACCTGCGGGTTCTCCGCGGGTAGGGGGGCCTGTTGCTGTATTGGACCGCGGTAGGACGGTCGTTCTCAGGAGGACAGCGCCCACTGCGGGCCGTTTGGGTTTCCGAGCCAGACGGTCTGCTGATCGCGGGAGACCGTTACGCCGAACGCCCCCGTGCTCGGTGAGCCGTGCTCCTCCCAGGTAGCCGCCGCCGACTCGATCGCGTCCCACAGACGGCGAGTACCGCCCTGGCGGACCTGCCAACCGCTCTCCGTGGGGGCGAGGACGGCGAACGACTGGGTGATGCTGTCCAGCACGAACGTACTGACTGGGCCGCCGTCGATCGCTGTCGAGAAGAACCGGGCGTCCGGTGCCGCGAGCTGTGCCATGAAGGCCGGCCCGGAGCGGGACAGGATCTCTGGCCCGTATGCCGCTTTACGTGCCGTCCCGTCGTCGAGGCCGGGCAGCATGCCAAGGCTCGTCGGTGCGTCCTGTTGGCGGGCGATCATGAAGCTGGGGTCGCCGTCGCTGAACCAGCCGCTCGCGCTCTCATCGGTGACGATGAGTTTGACCAGGCCGAGAGAGCGCATCCAGCCACGGAGGGTGGTGACGATGACACCGCCCGGCCGGACCTGTTCCAGCCAGAAGGGCGGGATGCCACGGAACCCGCACGTGGCGATCAGCCGGTCGTACGGGGCTCCGTCGGCGTGGCCTACGCGGCCGTCCCCCACCAGCACATCGGGGAAGTGACCGGAGCCGGTGAGCGCTTGCCGGGCTCGTCGGGCCACGCCGTCATCCGTCTCGATCGAGGTCACGCTTCCGCTGCCGAGCCGGTGGCACAGCAGCGCTGTCGAATAGCCGGTTCCGGTGCCGATCTCCAGCACCTTCATGCCGTCCTGCACGCCCAAGTCTTCGAGCATCCGCACTACGAGGCTCGGCATGGTCGATGAAGACGTCGGGGTCGCGTTGCTGATCGGTTGCGGGTCGGCCCAGTCGATGTCATGGCCGTTGAACTGGGTCACCCATGTCTCGTCGCTGTAGACGAGCCCGAGCCACTTCGCCTTGCCGGTTGTCTCCGGCATGACCGGTTCCCAGGTGGTGACGCCGGGGGCATCACTCTCCCGGTAGAAGTGGGGGAGAAATGCATGGCGGGGCACGGCTTCCACCGCGGCCCGCCACTGCGGTGAGTGCAGCCGTCCGTCCGTCGCCAGTTGTCGGGCGAGCCTGCGTCGGAGATCGGCCGCGACCGTCTCGACGTCGATCTCATCGGCCACGGAGTCCTCCTTCCAAGAGGTCCGCGAGTGCGGCAGTCATGGGCAGGCCGGTCGGTGGTTCCATCCATGCCCACTGTCCGGAAGGGTTGCACTCGATGAAGATCCACTCCCCGCGTTCGGTCAGGGCGAAGTCGAACGCACCGAAGACGAGTCCGAAGTGCTGCAGATAGGCGCGCATTGACTGTTCGACCGCGGGTGGCGTGGCAAGCGGCGTGTACGTGTGCGTGCCGTAATCCGTACGCCAGTCGAGGAGGCCGGAGTCGATGCGTACCGCGAAGGTCTGCCCGCCGATCACCGTCGCCCGGATGTCGGCGATCTTGTCCACCCGTTTCTGGAAAAGGTGCATGGTGCCGGACACCGAATGGTCGATCTGGTCGGCGGTCACCTCCGTCACGGAGACGGTCTGAGCCCGGCCGTCGACCACGTAGAGCGGGACCGCGATCGGCTTGAAGATGACCGCGCCGCACTCCTCGATGAAGAATCGTGCGTCGTCGGGAACGTTCGTGATCATCGTGGGCGGAACCATGAAGCCGCACGCCGCCGCTGCCGCGAGCCCGGCCGGCTTGTACTCGGCATCGCCGATGCGGTTCGGATGGTTGACGTACAGGCAGTGAGGCAGAGAGGTCAGGATGCCGCCGAGCCCGTAACGCGCCTGTGCCACAGCGAACCGCTCGTCCTGCTTGTCGAGGTGGGGGAAGGCGAATCCAGCGGGGCGCCGGTAGTACACAGAACGTACGGCGCTCACGTCGGCACGGCGGCTCGGGGTCTCCAGGCTTCCCTGCCACCACCTGTCGGTGCCGCCGATCGCGACCGAACACGACAGGGTGGCGGGGAAGTCGCCGGAGTCGAACCGCACGACCGGTACACCCCGGCCGTGCAGTTCGGCGATCACGAAGTCCGCGGTCGGGTCGTCGAGATTGGTGATGACCAGGACCGGGCGATCGTCATGCGTCACCGGAGTCACTGGTCGGTGTCGTTCCCTGTGTCGCTGTCCGGGGAGTCGCTGTTGCGGTCGCCCTGGCCCGTGGTGCCGGTCGCGGGGTTCGTGCCGGAGGACGTGCCGTGGCCCGGGGCCATGGTGGGTGCCCCGGAGGTATCGAAGTACCGGGCGGTCTGTGTCTCCGGGTCCAGTTTCACTGTCGCGTAGGCGGCCTCCTCTGTGGGCGGGTAGGGGGCGATGCGACGTAGGCCCCATGGGGTTGCGGTCAGTTGTCCCTGGGGCAGCGGACTGCCTGTGGGAAAGCGATCCATGTGGTTGAACACGGTCTTCCCTCCTGTCGGATGTCTTGGTCCGGCGCACTATCGGCATGCGGTCTACAGCCGCAGCTCGGCCCAGACGAGCTTCCCCCTGTGGTGCAGGTCGTAGCCCCACCGCCAGCTCAGCGACTGCACGAGGAGTAGGCCACGGCCACCCTCGGAACGGTCGTCCGGCCAACCCGGTTCGGGAGTGCCCCGGCCCTTGTCGGCCACGCCGATCCGGATGACTTCGGCCGTCTCGCGCTGAACCACCACACGAATCACGCGACATCGCGTGTGGCTGACGGCATTACTGATCAGCTCGGAAACAATCAGCGCGCCTGACTCGGCCAACTCGCCTATGTCCCACGTGTCCAGAGCTGCGCAGACAAGCAGGCGTGCACGGCGTGCGGATTCCGGCTCGCACGGCACCGTCTCGCTGAAGCCCGGAGCATCGGTCGTGCTTGGGTCGGCGTCGGTTGTCGTCACGGGGTCGTCCCTCCGAGGCTGGAGGGCCCACGCTTCGACGGATACGTCGGGGCGGGCTCTCCTCCACGCCGTCGAGAGGCAGGAAGGGGGCCCGGCCCGCCTGCTCGATGGCTTGTACCGAGTGAACGGCTCCTGGCCGACGACGAACAGGAAAGGTCGCGCCTGGGCGCTCCGCCACAAGCCGGAAGACTTTGCGCTCCCGTGACCCCGGAGCTGGTTCGTCGAGTGACCGCAGGGTTACGGTCGGGCGATGGCAGTGAACGCCGTCCTCAAACGCCGGATGGAGGAACTCGGGCTCACCCAGGAAGAATTGGCCGGTCGGATGAACTCTGCGCTGGCAGAGATCACCGGCAGGCCCGGTGACGTATCCGACCGCTCGATCCGCAATCTGCTGAATGGCGTCACCAGACGCCCGATCGGACGCACGTGTGCAGCCCTGGAGCGCGTGTTCGGTTGCCCCGTCGAGGATTTGGGGTTCAGCGCACCACGCACCATGCAGCATTCGCAGGAGGCCCGCGTGCGGCGTCGCTCTTTCCTCGCCTCGACAACCGGGAGCGCGGCTGCCGCCATACCCATGGTGGCCCAGCGCCGGACAGTCGGTATGCCTGACGTGGCCCGAGTCGCCGCCGGTATGGGCGCCCTCGTCGACGCTGACGACCGCCAGGGCGGACACGTGGAACTGGAAACGGCCGCCGCCCGGGGACGCAACAGGGTCCTGGAACTCCAGCAGCGCAACGCCGGCGAACGCGTCCGCCGGTCGTTGTACGCACTGGCTGCCGAGTACACCACCATCGCCGCGTGGTCCTGCATCGACGCCCGCAACCTCGACCGGGCCCAGGGCTACCTGAACGAAGCGGCGACGTACGCCGGACTTTCGCAAGACGCCCTTACAGCGATGCGGGTGTGGGTCAACCTTTCGATGCTCGCCTACCAGCGGCAAAACTGGCCCGACGCACTCGCGGCAGCTCAGGCCGCACAAGCCTCCTCCGCAGCGCGTCGCGATCCGTTCTTCGGTTCGCTGGGCCGGGTCCGTGTCGCTCTGGCCTACGCAGCGCTGGGTGACGGCCGTGCGGGCCTGCGCTCACTGGGATCGGCCCAGGACACCTTCACGAAGGCGGCGGAACACGAGCGACCACGTTGGACGGCTTTCTACGGACGGGCCGAACTCGACCACCTCGCCGCAGTCGTGCAGTACAACACCGGACGCCACCCTCAAGCCGAAGCGATGGCGCACCACGCCCTGGCCAGGATCCCGGCCGCGTTCCGGCGCAACCGGGCCCTCGCGACCGCCCAGCTTGCCCTGGCGCAACTCCACCAGGGCGAGGCCGAACAGGCCACAGCCTCGGCCAACGACGTTTTCACGATCATGAGTGGGGACCCGATGCCCGGCCGTATGCGTACTCTCATGGGCGACTTCCACCGAAGCCTGTTCGTCATGGCCCCTTCCACTTCCTACGCACGAGACTGGGCAGACCGCATGCGGACCGAATGGAGCCGGGCGTGACCGACCTGAAGCACTTCCAGCGCGGAAGCCTCCCCGAAGGCTTCCGGCAGATGCTCATCGACGTCCACACCGACGCCTACGCCGACCAGATGGATGACCCTTTCCACCAGCGCTTCGCCTGGTTCGTCGACCACTGGACCGCCATGGACGGCTTCTCCTGTGTGGTGGCGTACGAGGGAGATGAACCGGCCGGCTTCGCCTACGGCGCTCCGCTCGTACCGGGCCGGGAGTGGTGGCGCTCAACCCCCTACAAGCCGAGCGACAACTGCTCCTCCACCTACGCCGTGTCCGAGGTGATGGTGCGCCCGGCTTGGCGCAAGCGGGGGATCGCCGATCGACTGCACGAGGCGCTGGTTGAGGAACGCACCGAAGACATCGCCGTGCTGCTGGTCGACGTCACGCACCCCAAGGTGCAGGCGCTCTACGAGATATGGGGTTACGCCAGAGTCGGCGAGCAGCAGCCGTTCGCCGATTCACCGGTGTACGCGGTCATGGTCAAGGACCTCGGCGAGAGCCCGTAGGGGAGCGGGGCGCCTCACGGCGACCCCGAATCCGTGATGCCCTCCGCGAGTTGGCCCACCGCGTTCAGGATGCTCTGGCCGAAGTCCGTGGGGGCCACCACCACTCCGAACGCCACCGCGAGCGCCATCGTGACCATCTGGTCGCTCCGGCTCCTGGCCTGCACCTTGCGGCGCAGCAGGAAGAAGAGGATGACGGCCAGGAGCACCGCTACGTTGATCGTCAGCACCATCGGCCAGGCCCCCTGCACGTGAAGTGACGTCCCGGCCTTCCTGTTTAACCCAGAACTCCGCGCCGTGGCCGCCCGATTACCTGTGGTTGGCAACAATGTGCTCCCTGGGGGCCGAATCGATGCGCGGCTCAAGCGATTCGCAGGTCGGACTGGGGCGAAGCTGGATCGGTGCGTTGGCCGGACCGGTGATCAGGGGACCGGCCAGATTCCCGTCCACGGGTGGTCGGACGGCATGGGGCCCGTCTCGCCCCTGCGCTTCGCCAGGCGGCGCCTCGCGATGTGGTACGCCCACGCGTGCGTGGCGACCTTCTTCTCCACGCCGAAGTGTTTGCCCGTCGCCGCCTCCAGGACCTGGTGGTACTCCTGGAGAAGGTCCCAGGACATGTTCTCGAAGTCCGCGTCGGCCCAGCCGTACAGGTGCTGGAGCTCGAACCGTACGGCGGCCAGGAACTCCATGTCCCCGCGGTCCTTCGGCTCCGTCCTGCCGCCGTGCGCGCGCACCCACTCCTGGACCTCCGGCGCCGCCCCGTTCCACTTGCTGCCCGAGTCCCTGATCTCCGCGTAGTCCACCCACGCCCAGAACGCCTCCGCGTCGGCGATGTCGGGTGCCTGGCGGTGGTGGTCCGGGCAGAGCAGGGCGAAGTTACGGACGTCCATCGAGCCGCCGAGCGACGTCGGCACGGCGTGCGCCCGGTCGACCGGGGTGCCCCAGCAGATCAGGCACGCCGGGTCCATCCCCAGGTAGTCGGCTATCGCCGCGAGCTTCGGCGGCGTCTTCCTCGCGTTCTCCGTCGTCCCGCGCGGGCGCAGCGGGAGGAGATTCACGTCGTACCAGAAGCCCGCATCCGACCCAGCGTCCTCGGGGTACGCGATCCGCAGTTCGTCCGGCACGTCGTCGCGCTGCCCGTCGGGGTTCCCGAGCCTGTGGAACGGCGTCGTCAGCTCCGTCAGGTACGGGAGCAGGTACCCCATGCCGAACTCCCGGATGATCTCGATGGCGTCGCGGTCGTAGCCGCCGGCGTCGTTGCGGTGGCCCTGCACCTTGAGGAAGAGGTGACGGGGCTTGCCGGGCATCCGGTCTTCCGCGTTCCGGAGGACCTCGAAGATGCGCCGGGCGCAGCGTTCGAAGTTCTCGTACACCGCCATGTCGTGGCACAGCAGGATCGCCTTCTCGCCGGCCGGGCCGGCCGGCCCGGCCGGGCGGGACGGGCGGGACGGGCGGGACGGGCGGGACGGGCGGGACGGGCGTCTGCCGGTACTCGCCTTCTGGCTCTTCCTGCTTCGTTGTTTCTTCTTGGGCATGAGGGGATGTTCGCGCGTGCCCGCCGTGTCGCACGCGGGTTCCAGCAAAGATCCCGGCATGCCCGCGCACGCGTGCGCCGTTGATGCGCCCCGTCCCCGTGGGCATGGAATGGGAAACAGGCAGTACGTCGTACGCCTACGAGGAGGAGACCATGGCAGAGTCCCCCACGCGCATACACGTTCCCGAAGTCCCGCTGGCGTCCTGCGGATGCGGCCCGGGGTGCAGCTGCGGCTGCCAGTCGGGCGGTTCCTGCCAGTGCGGCGGCGGCTGCGGTTGACCCGCTGACACCGCGGCCGGACAGCGTCGTGCCCCGCGCGACAACCTGACATCGCGCGGGGCACACACGGCCGACAAAGGACCTACGCCCCCTCCACCGGCGCCTGCCCCACCGGCTGTATCTCGTCCGCGTGCTCGCCCGTGACCAGGTACACGACCCGCTTCGCGACCGACACCGCGTGGTCCGCGAAGCGCTCGTAGTAGCGGCCGAGGAGCGTCACGTCCACGGCCGTCTCGATGCCGTGCTTCCAACGGTCGTCCATCAGGTGCTGGAACAGCGTGCGGTGCAAATGGTCCATCTCGTCGTCGTCCTGCTCCAGCTGGAGCGCCAGGTCGACGTCCTTGGTGATGATGACCTCCGCCGCCTTCGCCATCAGGCGCTGCGCGAGCTGGCCCATCTCCAGGATCGTGGCGTGCAGGTCCCGCGGCACCGCCGAGTCGGGGAAGCGGAGCCTCGCCAGCTTCGCGACGTGCTGGGCGAGGTCGCCCGAGCGCTCCAGATCGGCGCTCATGCGCAGCGAGGTGACCACGATGCGCAGATCCGTGGCGACCGGCTGCTGGCGCGCCAGCAGGGCTATCGCACGCGCCTCCAGGTCGTGCTGCAGATCGTCGACCTTCTGGTCGGCGGCGATCACGCTCTCCGCCATCTTCAGGTCGGCGTCGAGCATGGCCGTCGTGGCGCGCCCGATCGCGGACCCGACGAGGCGGGCCATCTCGACCAGGCTGTCGCCGATCGAGTCAAGTTCCTCGTGGTACGCGTCCCGCATGTGGCTGTCCCTCTCTCGGTACGTCTCAGGGGGCTGGCCCCTACGCTCCCACGGTGCGGCCCGGACGCGTCCGTTTCCGGCACCCCACATGAATGACCACCGTCATCAAGGTGAACTGTGGGCGACGCGTCACCGCATCCTTGATCACCCGCGCCCCGGACCGGCCGGAGGAAGTGAACCGGCACCGTCCCCACGGTGAACTCTGGGCGACGAGTGTTCGAGCGAGCACCCGTACGGCTGTGACCGGCTCTTACTCGGCGCATAACCTTGAGGCATGGACGTGAACGCGGCGGTCGCCGCAGCGGCAGCGATCGCCGGGGTGTGCACCGGTGTCATCGCCATGCTGGCGTTCCGATGGAGCGAGCGCGACCAGAAACGCCCCACCCGGACCTCCCTGCACACCGATCCCGTACTGCCACCCGGCGTGGACACGGTGCTTTCCGTGCTCCGCTCCTCAGCCGTCGTCCTCGACGAGGCCGACAGCGTGGTCAAGGCGAGCTCGGCGGCGTACGCACTCGGACTCGTACGCGGCGGGAAGCTCGCCGTCGAGCCGATGCTGCAGATGGCCCGCGACACCCGCCGCGACGGCGAGATACGCCAGGTCGAGCTGGACCTGCCGCGGCGCGGCACCGGCCGCGGAGAGGCCCTCGCGGTCTCCGCGCGGGTGGCGCCGCTGGGCTCGCGGCTCGTGCTGCTCCTCGTGGAGGACCTCACCGAGGCCCGCCGCATCGAGGCCGTACGACGCGACTTCGTCGCGAACGTGAGCCACGAGCTGAAGACCCCCGTGGGGGCGCTCTCGCTCCTCTCCGAAGCCGTCATGGACGCCTCGGACGACCCGGAGGCCGTCGAGCGCTTCGCGGGCCGCATGCAGATCGAGGCGACCCGCCTGACCAGCCTCGTCCAGGAACTCATCGACCTCTCCCGGGTACAGAACGACGACCCCCTGGAGGACGCCGAGCCCGTCCGTGTCGACGAACTGGTGGCGGAGGCGATCGACCGCAGCCGCCACCAGGCCTCCCACAAGCAGATCACCATGGCCTCGGGCGGCACCGCCGACCTCCAGATATGGGGCAACCGCGGGCAGCTCGCGGCGGCCCTCGGCAATCTCGTCGAGAACGCCGTGAACTACTCGCCCGCCCGCACCCGCGTGGGCATCGCCGCCCGCCGGGTCTCCGCTCCCGGCGGGGACCTCATCGAGGTCGCGGTCACCGACCAGGGCATCGGCATCTCCGACAAGGACAAGGAGCGCATCTTCGAGCGCTTCTACCGCGTCGACCCGGCCCGCTCGCGGGCCACCGGCGGCACCGGTCTCGGTCTCGCCATCGTCAAGCACGTGGCCGCCTCGCACGGCGGGGAGGTCACCGTGTGGAGCTCCGAGGGTCAGGGCTCCACGTTCACCCTGCGGCTGCCCGAGGCGGCCGCGCACCGCGACCGCGGATCAGGTCACGGCGGCGGACCCGACGACGGGGCCACCTCATCAGGCGACAGCGCCGGAACCGCCGCAACCACCACGTACGAACCCATTCCTGCCCCGGAGGTCCTTCCGTGACCCGAGTGCTCGTCGTCGAGGACGAGGAATCCTTCAGCGACGCCCTGTCCTACATGCTCCGCAAGGAGGGCTTCGAAGTCGCCATCGCGGCGACAGGCCCGGACGGACTCGACGAATTCGAGCGCAACGGCGCCGACCTCGTCCTGCTCGACCTGATGCTGCCGGGCCTGCCCGGTACCGAGGTCTGCCGCCAGCTGCGCAGCCGCTCCAACGTCCCGGTGATCATGGTGACCGCCAAGGACAGCGAGATCGACAAGGTCGTCGGCCTGGAAATAGGAGCCGATGACTACGTAACGAAGCCCTTCTCCTCCCGCGAGCTGGTCGCCCGCATCCGCGCGGTGCTGCGCCGCCGCGGCGAGCCGGAGGAGGTCACCCCGCAGGCGCTGGAGGCCGGACCGGTCCGGATGGACGTCGACCGCCACGTGGTCACGGTCTCCGGCTCCAAGGTCGACTTGCCGCTGAAGGAGTTCGACCTCTTGGAGATGCTGCTGCGCAACGCGGGCCGCGTACTGACCCGTATGCAGCTCATCGACCGCGTCTGGGGCGCGGACTACGTGGGGGACACCAAGACCCTCGACGTTCACGTGAAGCGCCTGCGCGCCAAGATCGAGCCGGACCCGGGGGCGCCGCGCTACCTGGTGACGGTCCGCGGTCTGGGCTACAAGTTCGAGCCGTAAACCGCGGTACGCATGACACGGGGAAGGGCGGGACCTCGGTGAGGTCCCGCCCTTCCCCGTGCTCGTACGTCGATCAGTGCTCGGCGCCGGTCCCGGTGCCGTTCTCCGTACCCGCACCGTGGTCCGCGGCGTCCGAGGACGGGTCCGCGTTGCCGGAGGGGTTGCCCGACGGCTTGCCCGAAGGCTTGCCGGACGGGTTGGTGGCGGACCCGGAGGCGCCCGTGTCGGGCTCCTGCGGCTTGCCGGACTTACCCGGCTTGGACGGCTTGCCGTCCGGGGACTGCGGGAGCTGGCTCGGGCCCCACTTGGAGAAGTAGCTGTCGGCCGGCACGACGAACGCTTCCATCTTCACGTTGCCGGTCCTGCTGAAGGCGAAGGTGACGGGCTGCGCGTTGCCGTCCTTGACCGCCTCGCGGCTGCCGGACAGGACCGCCGAGGCGTTGTCCTTGCCACCGATGACGATGGAGCCGCCGGCCGGAATGGTCAGCGGACCGTTCGGCTTGGAGTCCTTGTCGTCCTTGCCACGCGTGAGCTTGGCCTTCTTGTCGGTGCCGTCGACCGAGATGGAGTTCAGGGTCTGGGCCTTGTCACCGGCGTTGAAGATCGTCGCGGAGACCACGGCGGGTCCCTTCGACTCCAGGTCGGGCTGCGTGATGACCATGGCGTTCTGGATCTTGATGTCGCCGACGGAGATCGCGGCGTTGTCCGGCTTGACCTCCATCGTCTGTGCGTTGTTGCCTGCGGCGCACGCGGTGAGCGAGGCGAGCGAGAACGCGAGGGCGGTGGCGGCGAGGGCGCCGCGTCGAAGGCTGCGGCTCACGGCGGCGGCAACTCCTTGAACGTGGGCGGTACAGGACGGGGCGGGCGGCCGTAAAGCCGTCCTAAGTATGTGTCAGCGCGCTTAGGTTACCGAGCCGTTCCCGCGCAGTCGCACCCGACCCGCCCCTTAGGGCGCCGGACCACGCACGGGCACCCGGGACGGTCGCGGCGGGAGGAGGGCCAGGCGCCGCGCGCGGCGGGCCGCGGTCGTCGCACGAGACGCTCCTCGGTCCGTTCTCGCATAAGCGCGGTCAAGAGTCCGGGTGTCACGCCTTGCGGATTTCCCGTAAGGAATGCGCGGGAGTACGGAGGTGGGTACGGCGAGGAGTGCGGGGAATTGATCATCGCGTCACTTGGTCAATCTTGATCAATTCAGGAATCGCGTCGGGCGTCACTCAGCACATCTCTCCGGCCACCGAACGGAGTATCGGAAGTTCACCGCTTGGAACCGCGCAAACCGGGACGTTCAGCCTCTTCGGGGCCCCTCGGGGGGTGCGTGACGGGGGTGTTTCCGGCTCCCCGGAGAGCCGCTCCGACCTGCGAATACCCCGTTCCGGAGGCCCTGCGAAGCACGTTCTTGTTGCTGTTGTCAAGCCCCGAGATATGCCCTGACCTGCGAAAACGCCATTCAGAAGAGGCGGTTCTCGTGTTAGGATGGATAGCCACGGAAGGGGTACCTGTCACATGACGTTCAAGGTTGGCGACACCGTGGTCTATCCCCATCACGGGGCCGCGCTGATCGAGGCCATCGAAACTCGCCAGATCAAAGGCGTGGACAAGACCTACTTGGTGCTGAAGGTCGCCCAGGGCGACCTGACGGTGCGTGTGCCAGCGGACAATGCGGAGTTCGTCGGCGTGCGTGATGTGGTCGGGCAGGACGGCCTCGACCGGGTCTTCGAAGTACTGCGCGCGCCGTACGCAGAAGAGCCCACGAACTGGTCGCGCCGCTACAAGGCAAATCTCGAGAAGCTCGCCTCCGGCGATGTCATCAAGGTCGCGGAAGTCGTCCGTGACCTGTGGCGTCGGGAGCGCGAGCGTGGACTGTCGGCCGGTGAGAAGCGCATGCTCGCCAAGGCCCGCCAGATCCTGGTGAGCGAGCTCGCCCTCGCGGAGAACACGAACGAGGACAAGGCCGAGGCCCTGCTGGACGAGGTCCTCGCGTCCTGACGCGGACGCCCCGAGGTGCAGGACATGCCTCGGCGCTCCCGCGTCGACCAGGCGCAGCAATGCCGCGGTGCCCGCTGACCCTTCATGGAGTCGCCGGGCGCTGCGGCATGTTCGTACCCAGGCTGTTTCGTACCCGGGCCGATGTGGTGGGGCGACCCCGAAGGGCCGTTGCTGGCGTGCCGGGCTCGTGCGGCTGACTCGACCGAATGTCACGGAAGGGTCCGGTCAAGGCGTCCGTCCCGCCCGGCACGGTGTGGCCATACCCACGTCGGCCGAGCACACAAACCTGAACGGAACCGATGTCTAGCGAATCCCGTACCGCGGTGGTCATTCCCGCGGCTGGGCGGGGCGTGCGCCTCGGCCCGGGCGCCCCCAAAGCGCTTCGCGCGCTGAACGGCACCCCGATGCTGATTCATGCCGTGCGCGCCATGGCTGAGTCCCGCGCGGTCTCCCTCGTCGTCGTGGTGGCGCCCCCGGACGGCGCCGCCGGGGTCAAGACACTCCTCGACGACCACTCGCTGCCCGAGCGGACCGACTTCCTCGTCGTGCCCGGTGGGGAGAGCCGCCAGGAGTCCGTGCGGGCCGGTCTCGACGCGCTGCCGCCCGGTTTCGACATCGTGCTCGTGCACGACGCGGCCCGCCCGCTGGTGCCGGTCGACACGGTCGACGGCGTCATCGAGGCCGTACGCGACGGCGCCCCCGCCGTGGTCCCCGCGCTCCCGCTGGCCGACACGGTCAAGCAGGTCGAGCCCGCGGCGGAGCAGGGCGCGCCCGAGCCGGTCGTCGACACGCCCGAGCGCGCTCGGCTGCGCGCCGTGCAGACCCCGCAGGGCTTCGACCGCGCGACGCTCGTACGCGCCCACGAGAGCGTGACGGGACAGGTGACGGACGACGCGGGCATGGTCGAGCAGCTGGGGCTGCCGGTCGTGTGCGTGCCCGGCCACGAGGAGGCGTTCAAGGTGACGCGTCCCCTGGATCTGGTCCTCGCGGAGGCGGTCCTGGCCCGCAGGAGGGCGAACGATGGCTTCTGAGACCCCGGCCGCCGCCCACGCCGTCCTCCTTCCCCAGGTGGGCATCGGCACCGACATCCACGCCTTCGAAGAGGGCCGCGAGCTGTGGTGCGCGGGCCTGAAGTGGGAGGACCAGGGACCCGGTCTCGCCGGGCACTCCGACGCCGACGTCGTCGCGCACGCCGCGTGCAACGCGCTGTTCTCCGCGGCGGGCCTCGGCGACCTCGGCGCCCACTTCGGCACCGGCCGCCCCGAGTGGTCCGGCGCCTCCGGCCTGACCCTGCTCACCGAGGCCGCCCGCATCGTCAGGGACGCCGGCTTCACCATCGGCAACGTCGCCGTCCAGGTCATCGGCGACCGCCCGAAGATCGGCAAGCGCAGGGACGAGGCCCAGAAGGTGCTCTCCGAGGCGGCGGGCGCACCGGTCTCCGTCTCGGGGGCCACCACCGACGGCCTGGGTTTCCCGGGCCGCGGCGACGGTCTGGCGGCGATCGCCACCGCGTTGGTCGTACGTACGTCGTCGTAGGGCGGGCAATGGGGTATTCGTAGGCCTCGTACAGGCGAATGCCCCGTACGCACACCGCACGAAGGAGTGAGCCATGTCCGCCCAGCTCTCCGACGCCCTGAAAGACCTCCTCGACAGCCCGGTCTTCATCAATGTCGCGACGATCCAGCCCGACGGCAGCCCGCAGGTGTCCCCGGTCTGGGTGAAGCGGGACGGGGACGACGTGTTGTTCTCGACGACGGTCGACCGGCGCAAGGAGAAGAACCTGCGGCGGGATCCGCGGGTGACGGTGCTGGTGCAGCCCGCCGACGCGCCGTACACGTACGCGGAGATCCGGGGGACGGCGGAGATGACGACGGAGGGCGGGCAGGAGCTCATCGACGAGCTGTCGATGAAGTACACGGGCAAGAAGTACGCGGAGTTCAACCCGTCCTCGAAGGACGACACCCAGCGGGTCGTGGTGAGGGTGAGCGCGCGGAAGGTCGTCGGCAGCATCTGAGGACGGGCCTCCGCATCTGAGGACGGGCCTCACGTCACAGTCCGTGCACGGTGGGGCCAGGGGGCGTGGGGCACTGTCCCGCGCCCACTACTCTGGAGTGGTGACGATTCGCCTGTACGACACCAGCGCCCGGCAGATCCGTGACTTCAGCCCGCTCAATGACGGCTGCGTCTCGATCTACCTCTGTGGTGCCACGGTGCAGGCCGCTCCGCACATCGGGCACATCCGGTCCGGCCTGAACTTCGACATCATGCGCCGCTGGTTCGCGTACCGCGGTTACGACGTGACGTTCATCCGGAACGTGACCGACATCGACGACAAGATCATCCGGAAGTCGGGCGAGCAGGGCCGCCCCTGGTGGTCCATCGGGTACGAGAACGAGCGCGCGTTCAACAGCGGTTACGACGCGCTCGGCTGCCTCCCGCCCACCTACGAGCCGCGTGCCACCGGCCACATCACCGAGATGGTCGAGATGATGCGCGGGCTCATCGAGCGCGGGCACGCCTACGAGGCCGACGGCAACGTCTACTTCGACGTGCGCTCCTTCCCGGGCTACCTGGAGCTCTCCAACCAGGAGCTCGACAACCTGCTCCAGCCCGAGAGCGAGGGCGAGACCGGGAAGCGCGACTCGCGTGACTTCGCCATGTGGAAGCGGGCCAAGGAGGGCGAGCCCAGCTGGGAGACGCCCTGGGGGCGCGGTCGGCCCGGCTGGCACCTGGAGTGCTCGGCGATGGCCCACAAGTACCTGGGGCGTGAGTTCGACATCCACGGTGGCGGGATCGACCTGATCTTCCCGCACCACGAGAACGAGATCGCGCAGGCCAAGGCCTTCGGTGACACCTTCGCGCGGTACTGGGTGCACAACGGCTGGGTCACCATGAGCGGCGAGAAGATGTCGAAGTCCCTCGGGAACTCGGTGCTCGTGAGCGAGATGGTCAAGCAGTGGCGCCCGATCGTCCTGCGCTACTACCTGGGCACCCCGCACTACCGCTCGATGATCGAGTACAGCGAGGAGGCCCTGCGCGAGGCCGAGTCCGCGTTCGCCCGCATCGAGGGATTCGTGCAGCGCGTGGTGGAGAAGGCCGGGGGCGTCGTCGAGCCCGCCGCCCAGGTCCCGCCCGCGTTCGCCGACGCCATGGACGACGACATGGGCGTCCCGCAGGCGCTCGCCATCGTGCACACCACGGTCAGGCAGGGCAACAGCGCGCTGGCCGCCGACGACAAGGAAGCCGCCGTCGCGCGCCTCGCCGAGGTGCGGGCCATGCTCGGCGTCCTCGGCCTCGACCCGCTCGACCCGCACTGGGCCGGTGGCGAGGCCGACCGCGGCGAAGACCTGCACGGGGCGGTCGACACCCTGGTCCGACTCGTCCTCGACCAGCGCGAGGCCGCCCGGGCACGCAAGGACTGGGGCACCGCCGACGCCATCCGCGACCAGCTCAACCAGTCGGGCCTCGTCATCGAGGACAGCCCGACCGGCCCCCGCTGGACGCTCGGCCCGCGCTAGGCCACAGTCGATGTGCGCCCGGATGTGCCTCTCGGCCTTCCGGGCGGCACACTTCATAGACGTACACCGAGGTACGCAGACGTACACCGAGGTACACAGACGCACACCCGCGCGCGTACGCACGTACGCGCCCACGCATCACAACAGACAGGTAGGTCATGGCCGCTAACAACCGCCGCATGTCCGGCAAGAAGGGCGCGCAGGTCGGCAGCGGCGGCAATCGGCGCCGCGGCCTGGAGGGCAAGGGCCCGACGCCGCCCGCCGAGGCCCGCAAGGGGCACGTGAAGAACCGCATCGCCAACGCCAAGGCCAAGAAGGCCGCGGGCGGACGCCGTCCCGCCACGCTCAAGGGGCGCGGCGGCAAGGGCACGTCCGAGATGGTCGTCGGCCGCAACCCGGTCTTCGAGGCGCTGCGCGACGGCGTGCCCGCTTCCACGCTCTACGTCCAGCAGTTCATCGACAACGACGAGCGGGTCCGCGAGGCGCTGCAGCTCGCGGCCGAGCGCGGCGGCATCCACCTGATGGAGGCGCCCCGCCCCGAGCTCGACCGCATGACGAACGGCCTCAACCACCAGGGCCTCGTGCTCCAGGTCCCGCCGTACGAGTACGCGCACCCGGAGGACCTCGTCGCCGCCGCGTTCGACGAGGGCAAGGACCCGCTGATCGTCGCCCTCGACGGCGTGACGGACCCGCGCAACCTCGGCGCGGTCGTCCGCTCCGTCTGCGCGTTCGGCGGCCACGGCGTGCTCGTGCCCGAGCGGCGCGCCGCCGGTATGACGGCCGGTGCGTGGAAGACGTCCGCGGGCACCGCCGCGCGGACGCCGGTCGCGCGCGCCACGAACCTGACGCGCGCCCTGGAGCAGTACAAGAAGGCGGGCGTCGCCGTGGTCGGCCTCGCCGCCGACGGCGAGCACGAGGTCGGTGACCTGGAGGCCCTCGCGGGCCCGGTCGTCATCGTCGTCGGCAGCGAGGGCAAGGGCCTCTCGCGTCTCGTCGGCGAGACCTGCGACTACCGCGTGCGGATTCCGATGCCCGGTGGCGCGGAGTCCCTCAACGCCGGTGTCGCAGCGGGTGTCGTGCTGTACGAGGCGGCGCGGCGTCGCGCCTGATCGACTGTGATGTCCGGGCCGCGGTGGTGGTCGCGGTGATCTCTTGACGCGGTCCGGACATTTCTCCATGGTCAAGGCAGTGTCCTAAACACACATCACTCGGTTAGATGAGTGTGGACACCAGAACACCCCGCACTCCCACTGGGGGAAGCTCGTCAGGTTTTGACGATGCTCCCGCGCTGAGCATGGTGAAGGTGCCGAGCGACCCGGCGCAGGTCATCGTCAATCACGCGAGTTTCCGCGTGCAGCTTCCCGCCGCTGGGCGCACTCAATCCCCGCGCATCTCACGGCACTTGGGCACGTCCGACGAGACGGCGCGCATGCCCGCCGCCGGTGCGGCCGCCAAGCGCCGTGCGCCCGTCGTCTGGAGCGGGAAGTCCGCGCCGGACGACACGGGCGCCATCAGATTGCTGCAAGCCGTGCGCGGCGGCGGCGTACGCCGTTCGGCCGCGGAGGCCGGTCCGTACGGCGGCGGGGAGGACGCGGGCGCCACCCAGGTCATCCCCCGCGTCGACGACGGCCCCGAGACCGTCGAGACGCCCGCCGTGATCGGCCCGCGGGCCCCCGAACCCGGCACCCGGATGCTGCCGCAGATGCGGCTGCCCGGCAGCGACTACGACGAGCGGCTCGAGCAGGAGTACGCCGACCGCGACTACGAAGACGCGTACGACGACGCCGACGACACGTACGACGACGGCACGGAGCGGCCACGCAGGCACGGCTCGGACCCGGTCCGGCACGCCTATTACCCGGGCCGCCGCATGAACCTCGGCGTGGTCCTGCTCCCGATGCGCGTCTTCCTCGGGTTCATCTCCATCTACGCCGGCATGGGCAAGCTCTGCGACCCCGTCTACTTCGACGGCGGCCAGCGCGGCTCCATGGTCAAGTGGCTGAACTCGCTGCACCCCTGGGCGCTCGCCGAGCCACTGCGCGACTTCGCCCTCCAGCACCCCGTGGGCGCCGGCCTGTGCATCGCCTTCCTCCAGGTCGTCGTCGGCGTCCTGACGGTCCTCGGCCTCTGGCAGCGGATCGCCGCGTCGGTCGGCGTGCTCCTGTCGGCGGCGCTCATCGTCACCGTGAGCTGGAAGACCGTCCCCGCCTACGACGCGCCCGACATCATCTACCTCGCCGCGTGGTCGCCGCTGATCATCGCGGGCGCGCCCGTCTACTCCATCGACGGACGTCTCGCCGGTGAGGCGTGGCGCACGCTCGGGCCGCGCTCCGACATCTGGGACCTGCGGCGGCGCGTGCTGCGGCGGGGCGGTCTGATCGGCGGGGTCGTCATCGGCCTGACGCTGCTCATCGGCTCCATGCTGGGCGGCGCGGTGCGGGACGCGGACCGTGTCACCGTGCCCGGCCCCGGCGAGGCCCCGCGCAACGAACTGCCCGGCTCCGCGCTCCCCCAGGACCCGGCGAAGAAGCGGCAGAAGAAGCAGTCGCAGAGCCCGTCCGCGTCGTCGAGTTCGCCGACGCGGGGCCGCGGCACCGCGAGCCCCACGCAGGGCGCCACGGCTCCGGGCACGGCCCGTGAGACGGGCACGGTCGGTTCGGGCGGACGGCCCAGCCAGACGCAGGGCAGCAGCACGGCGGGCCAGGCACCGCCGCAGCAGTCGGCGCCGCAGCAGCCGGCCGCGGGAACGACCGCGGGGCCCTCGTCCAGCGGCGGTTCGGGCGGCGGTACGGGCGGTGCCGGTGCGTCCGGCGGTTCCGGCGGCGGTTCGGGCGGCGAGCAGCCCCGCGGCCTGCTGGGCGGTGTGCTGGGCCGCTGAGGACGCGCTACGTTCTGAGGACGTCGTACGCACGTACGCCGATGGGCCCCGCACAGCGAGTGTGCGGGGCCCATCGGCGTACCGGAGCCGTAGAGGTAGCGGGGGGCCGGGGGGTCAACGCCCCTGTGCGGCAAGCTCCTTGGCGGCCTCGGTGAGGTCCTTCGCGGTGTCGATCGCGCGCCAGTAGGCGCCCTGCGGCAGCGGGAAGCCCGCGAGGCGCTTCGCGCGGGCAAGCCGCGGGAACGTGGTGCGCTCGTGGTCGCCGAGGTCCGGCAGGAGCGAGGTGAAGTCGGCCGCGAAGACGTACACACCCGCGTTGATGAGGTACGGGGACGGCGGCGCCTCGACGAAGTCCGTGATGTGGCCGAACGCGTCGGTCTCGACGGCGCCCCACGGGATGCGGGGGCGGGCCAGGGCGAGGGTCGCGGTGGCGTCGCGCTCGGCGTGGAAGGCCGCCATCTCGCGCAGCGAGAAACGGGTCCAGATGTCGCCGTTCGTCGCGTACCAGGGCTGGTCCGCGTGCGGCAGGTGCCGGGCGGCGTACTTGAGGCCGCCGCCGCGGCCCAGGGGTTCCTTCTCGACGACCGTGCTGACGTTCAGCGGCAGGTCGGCGGAGTCGAGCCACTCCTGGAGCACCTCGGCGAGGTGGCCGCAGGAGACGACGGCGTCCGTCACGCCTTCCTCGGCGAGCCAGGCAAGTTGATGGCCGATGATCGGGGTCCCCGTGCCGGGGATCTCGACCATCGGCTTGGGCCGGTCGTCGGTGTACGGGCGGAGCCGGGAGCCCTGGCCACCGGCCAGGACGACAGCCTGCGTGGGCTTCAGCGTGGTCATGCCGGAAACCCTACGCGGCGCTGTGCGGCGGCCCGCTCAGCCCTTCTGATGGGCCGCGGCCACGCCCGTGGCGAAGGACGTGTCGCAGACGGGCCTGGCGTAGGACTGGGCGCGCGTCGGGCCGTAGACGCGCACGGCGGCACGGCCGAGCGCGCGGGCCAGCGCGGCACAGTGCCGGGCGAGCGAGGGGTGGCGGTTCACCTCCTGCTGGAGGTGTGTGAGCGCCACGCCCGGGTTCTTCTCCTGGAGTTCCAGGAGGAGCCGGTCGCGCAGGACGTCCTGCGGGGCGCGGGACTTGGCGGGCTTGGAGAGGTTGTCGGCGGATGCGGTGAGCATCGAGTCCGAGGCGTTCCCCGACCAGTTGACGCTGGTGACCGCGAGGGTCCCGGAAAGCACCAGCATCACGGGCAGGACGAGAGCGAGCGTGCGGCCGATGCGGCGGGCGGGGCCCCGGTGGGCTCGGCGCGACTTCTGGGTGTAGTTGGCGGAGTGCGTCACGCGAGGAGCGTAGCGCTAGGTGATGATTTGGCGACATTTAGTCACCCGGTCGAGCGACAGGGAATCAGGTTTCTCTGGACCGGTGTTGACGCCGCTCCGGTGAAATGACCGTTGTGCCGGGGTATTTGTCGACAACGGGTTCGGGGCGGGGCGGGCCGGACGGGCGTACGCGAAGGGCCCCGCACGCGTGGTGCGGGGCCCTACGGGACTTGGAGCCCGTCAGTCGCTGAGGCGCTCACCCGTCGAGGTGGAGAACACGTGGGTCTCACCCGGACGGGGTACGACGTGCAGCTGCGCGCCCTTGTCCGGGACCTGGCGGCCGTTGACGCGGACGACGAGGTCCTTCTGCTCGCCGCCGACCTCGGCGGTGCCGTAGACGTAGCCGTCGGCGCCGAGCTCCTCGACGACGTTCACGGAGACGGCGAGGCCGGCCGGAGCGTCCTCGGTCTCCTTCGTGAGGGACTTCGCGGCGGCGCCGTTCTGCTCGACGATGTCGAAGTGCTCGGGCCGGACGCCGACGGTGACGGTACGGTCCCCGCGGTCGGCGGCGGCGCTGAGGGCCTCCCGGTTGACGGGCACCACGCTGTTCCCGAACTTCACACCGCCATCGGTGATCGGGACCTCGACGAGGTTCATGGCGGGGGAGCCGATGAACCCGGCGACGAAGAGGTTGGCGGGGCGGTCGTACATGTTGCGGGGGCTGTCCACCTGCTGGAGGAGCCCGTCCTTCAGTACGGCCACCCGGTCGCCCATGGTCATGGCCTCGACCTGGTCGTGCGTGACGTACACGGTGGTGATGCCGAGTCGGCGCTGGAGGCTCGCGATCTGCGTACGCGTCGACACACGCAGCTTGGCGTCGAGGTTGGAGAGCGGCTCGTCCATGAGGAAGACCTGCGGCTCACGCACGATGGCGCGCCCCATGGCGACACGCTGACGCTGACCACCCGACAGGGCCTTCGGCTTGCGGCCGAGGTACTCGGTGAGGTCGAGGATCTTGGCGGCGTCCTCGACCTTCTGCCGGATCTCCGCCTTGTTCACACCGGCGATCTTCAGGGCGAAGCCCATGTTGTCGGCGACGGTCATGTGCGGGTACAGCGCGTAGTTCTGGAACACCATGGCGATGTCCCGGTCCTTCGGCGGCAGGTGCGTGACGTCGCGGTCACCGATGCGGATGGCGCCGGCGTTCACGTCCTCGAGCCCCGCGAGCATGCGGAGCGAGGTGGACTTGCCGCAGCCGGACGGGCCGACGAGGACGAGGAACTCGCCGTCCTCGATCTCGATGTCGAGACCGTCCACGGCGGGCTTGTCGCCACCCGGGTAGATGCGGGTCGCCTTGTCGAACGTAACAGTGGCCATGGTGAGGGCCCCCTTCACCGGCAGGAACGTGCCGGACGATCCGAGTAGAGGGAGTGGTGTAGTCCACCTGAGTGAACTGCTCGTGACCGTACCCCGGGGGTCAGCGGTCTGTCAGCAGTCGCGGCGCTGTGACCTTCGAGGAAATTTTCGACGGGGGTGGGGGCGGTGTTGGTTACACTGCACGGGCACGTGCGGCTGCGCCGGGCGTGCGGTGTGCCTCCTTAGCTCAGATGGCCAGAGCAACGCACTTGTAATGCGTAGGTCGTCGGTTCGAATCCGACAGGGGGCTCTCTCTTTCAGTGGCGGCCCGCCACCCTGTCCGCCCATTGGGCCAGGCGCGAGGACTCCGCCGTGTGGGTGGTCTGTTCGCGGATGTCGGCCGCGTTGTACGTCGCGTACATCGCGTGGACTCCGAGCCAGCGGAGCGGTTCCGGTTCCCAGCGGCGGACCTTGTGGTTGACCCAGGGGAGCGTGGTGAGGTCTGTGGGGCCCGCCTGGCCCGAGTCCTGTTGGACCAGGTCGCGCAGGGTGCGGGCGGCCAGGTTGGTCGTGGCGACGCCCGAGCCCACGTAGCCGCCCGCCCAGCCGAGGCCCGTGGCGCGGTCCAGGGTGACCGTGGCGCACCAGTCGCGCGGGACGCCGAGGACGCCGGACCAGGCGTGGGCGATGCCGACGCCGGTGAGCTGGGGGAAGAAGCGGGTGAGGATCGCGCGGAGTGCGTCGATCGTGGCGGGCTGGGTGCGGCCGTCGTTGTCGGTCTTCGAGCCGTAGCGGTACGGGACGCCGCGGCCGCCGAGCGCGATGCGGCCGTCGGCGGTGCGCTGGGCGTACATGTACGCGTGCGCCATGTCGCCGAGTGTTTCCCGGCCTTCCCAGCCGATCGCCGCCCACTGGGCTTCGGTCAGGGGTGCTGTGGCGATCATCGATGAGTTCATGGGGAGCCACGTGCGGCGTTGGCCCTTCAGGGACGCCGTGAAGCCCTCCGTGCAGCGCAGGATGTAGGGGGCGCGGACCGTTCCGTACGGGGTGATCGCGTGTTTTGGGTTGATCTCCGTTACCGGCGTCGACTCGTGGATGGTGACGCCCAGGGCCTCCACGGTCGCGGCCAGGCCCTGGACCAGCTTGACCGGGTGCAGGCGGGCGCCGTGCGGGGTCCACGTCGAGCCCACCGCTCCGGCCACGCGCACCCGCTCCGCCGTCTCGCGGGCGCCGTGCAGGGTGCGGTCCTTCTCGCCGTACGACAGTTCCGTGTCGTGGAACGCCTTCAGGCGGGCCAACTGGGCCGGTGTGTGGGCGATTTCCAGTACGCCGCCATGGTGGATGTCCGCGTCGATCGACTCCTCGTTCGCTACGCGGATCACTTCGGTGACGGTTTCGTTCATGGCTCGCTGGAGGCGGACTGCCGCCTCGTGGCCGTGCAGTTTCGCGTAGCGGTCGCGGCCCGCGATGCCGTTGTAGAGCCAGCCGCCGTTGCGGCCGCTCGCGCCGTAGCCGCAGAACTTCTGCTCCAGGACGGTGACGCGGAGGAAAGGGGCGGCCTTCTTCAAGTAGTACGCCGTCCACAGGCCGGTGTAACCGCCGCCGACGATGCAGACGTCCGCCGTGGCGTCGGATGTCAGGGGCTCGCGGGCGGCGGGCAGGCCGTGGTCCGCGTACCAGAACGATATGCCGCCGTTGACCGTGCCGGGCCCGTGGTGCGTGTTGTTCGCGTTCGCGCTGCTCATGGGCGGACGTTACTGCGCAGGTGGGGGCCGTGGGCAGGGGTCGGTGCGGCCGTTTCGCGCGGAGAGGCGTAAGTCCCTGGGGGTGGGTCCTTCGGCCGTCGGTGCGCGGGGTAGATTCCGATACTTTGAGCGGTACGTGTCGAATTCGATGGAGGGGTCATTCATGGCCGTACACAAGGCCGGGCACAAGGCAGCGCGCGTTGCTGCCGCGGTGGCGCTGATCTCGGTGGCCGCGTCCGCCTGTGGCCCCGGCGACGACGACGCCAAGGGCGGCGGCCGCGTCAGCGAGAAGCCCGCGGCGTCCAGTAGCGACAAGTCCCCGGACGCCGGTGCTCCGGAAGCCGAGGCCCCGTCGGCCGCCGGCGCGCAACTCGCCGATGTGCCCGCCTCGGTGAAGGGCGGCGTGATCACCGTCGGCGATCCCAAGGCCAAGCATACGGTCAAGATCTACGAGGACCCGCGCTGCCCGTTCTGCAAGAAGTTCGAGGACGGCGGGGCGCAGGCGCTGGTCAAGCCGGTCGCCGACGGCAAGGTCAAGGTCGAGTACACGATCGCCTCGTTCCTCGACAACAACCTCGGCGGCAGCGGCTCGGTGAACGCGGCGAACGCGCTGCGGGCCTCCGTGGAGGCGGGCAAGTTCCCGCAGTTCCACGCCGCCGTCTTCGCCAACCAGGCCGCGGAGGAGTCGGACGACGCCTACACCCCGGCGTTCCTGCTGAAGATCGCCGACAAGGTCGAGGGGCTGCGTGGCGGCGCCTTCGACAAGGCGGTCACCAACGGGACGTACAAGAAGTGGGTCGGCGAGGCGATGGAGTCCTTCAGCGCCGACGGCGTCAAGGGCACGCCGACCGTCTTCATCGACGGCAAGAAGGCCGACAGCGGCGCGCTGTACGAGCAGGCGGCGTTCGCCAAGGAGTTGAAGGCGAAAGGGATTTCCTGACCTGGGGGCGGAGGCGGGGGTGGGGCAGGGCGCGGCGGGGTGCGGGTTCGGGGTCGCCCCCCCCGCGCGGAAATCCCCGTGCGGTCGTACAGGCCCGTCGGTAGTGTCCCGGACGTGATCGATATTCGCATTCCGGACGAGCTGGTCGAGTCGCAGCACCTGTACGCGGGAGAGCCGGGGCGTGCCTTCATCGCCGCGCTCCCCGCGCGCGTACGGGAGTTCGTGGAGCGCTGGGACCTGACCGTCGACGGCGACCCGATGCACGGCATGGCGGCGCTCGTGCTGCCCGTGGTGCGCGCGGACGGTACGCCCGCCGCGGTCAAGTTCCAGCTCCTGGACGAGGAGACCGAGGGCGAGCCGGTCGCGCTGCGCGTGTGGGACGGCGACGGGGCGGTGCGCCTCCTCGACCACGACGCCGCCACCGGCACGATGCTGCTCGAACGGCTCGACTCCGGGCGGATGTTGTCCACGATGGCCGACACCCGCAAGGCCGTCCTCGTCCTCGCCGAACTCCTCGCCCGGCTCACCGCGACGCCCGCCCCCGAAGGCATGCGCGGGCTCGGCGACATCGCCGCCGAGATGGTCGACGGCCTGCCGAAGGCGCTGAAGGCGATCGCGGACCCCGGCGAGCGTGCCCTCGTCGAGCGGTGCGGGGGCGCGGTGCGCGAGGTCATGGGGGAGCCCGGCGACCGGATGCTGCACTGGGACCTGCACTTCGAGAACGTCCTGGCGAGCGACCGCGAACCGTGGCTCGCCATCGACCCGAAGCCGCTCGCGGGCGACCCCGGCTTCGACCTCTGGCCCGCCCTCGACAACAAGTTCGACGCGGACGACGTGCTGTGGCGGTTCGACGCGATGACGGAGGTCCTTGCCCTCGACCGTGAGAGGGCGCGGGCCTGGACGCTCGGGCGGGTCCTGCAGAACGCGTTGTGGGAGGCCGAGGACGGGCGGCCGATGGTGGCCGACGACATGGAGATCGCGCGGCGGTTGCTGGGCCGGTAACCGCTCGGCAGGCGAGACGGCGTTGACTCGGCGCGGGGCGCGTGGCTTGCTGCCCCCATGATTCGTACCGCCACGCCCGCAGATGTCCCCGTCATCCACGCCCTGGTCCGTGACCTCGCCACGTACGAGAAGGTGCCCGACGAGGCGAAGGCCACCGAGGAGCAACTGCGCGAGGCGCTCTTCGGGGAGCGTCCCGCCGCCTTCGCGCACATCGCCGAGGACGACGCGTCCGGCGACGTGGTCGGGTTCGCGCTGTGGTTCCTCAACTTCTCGACGTGGCGCGGTGTGCACGGCATCTACCTGGAGGACCTGTACGTACGTCCCGAGGCGCGCGGCGGCGGGCACGGCAGGGCGCTCCTCACCGAGCTCGCGCGGATCTGCGTGGAGCGCGGCTACGAGCGCCTCGAATGGTCCGTACTCGACTGGAACGAGCCGTCGATCGACTTCTACCGGTCGCTGGGGGCGCTGCCCCAGGACGAGTGGACCGTGTACCGGCTGACCGACGGCGCGCTGGACGCGCTCGGCCGTTCATAGAGCGCGCCGGGCCGCGGCCAGGACACCGCGGAACCGGTCAGAACTCGTCCACCGTGTGCGGCAGCAGCGGCGTGCGCAGGGCCGCGTCCAGCGCCGCCGCCGTGCCCGGGGTGTGCTCCGTGGCGAGGCCCGCGCGGACCAGGGCGTCCGTCGTCGTGCCGCCCAGGTAGCAGGCCGCCAGGTCGCGCACGTCGAGGGTGAGGTCCGCGGGGTCCCCCGTCCTCTCGTACGTACAGCCCTCGGCGGACGCCGTCAGGCGGTGGCGGCCCTCGTTGGCCGGGAGGCGGTCGTCGCGTACGTCGAGGACCACGTCCACCGGGGCCGCCCAGGAGCGGGCCTCCAGTGCTCCGCGCACGTCGACGAGGCGGACCCAGAGCGCCGGGAACTCGCCGGTCACGCGCACCTGGTCGCGGTCGGCGGAGAAGAGGTGCAGCGGGTCGTCGACGGGCCGTCCCCACGCGCGGATGAGGCCCGTCAGGTCGATCGACGCGAGGTAGCGCCAGAGGGCGGCCGCGGCGGCGGGTGTGTCCGCCTCCAGCTCGTCCAGGCGGACGAGACCGGGGGCGTCGTCGCGGGTCCTGGTGCGGTAGATCGCGTAACCGGCGACAGTGTCGTCAGTGGCGCCGAGGACGACCACCCGGGGTGGTGACAGCTCGTCGTCCTCCTCGTCCTCCTCCACCAGCCACTCCTCGCGCCACCACGCCTCACCGCGGGCGATGCGGCCTGCGCGGTCGGCGCGTGTGCGGTCGTAGTACTCCCCGAGCACGCCGTACGCCTCGGAGGGGGCGATCAGGCGCAGCGGGCGGTCGTCCGGGGTGATGCGCAGGGCGAGCGGGCGCCGGGAGTCGATCTCCACGGTGTGGCCGTGGGTGGCGGGGCCGAAGCCGAACCTTCCGTAGATCGCGTCCTCCGACGCCCACAGGGCCGCGATCGGCGCGCCGTCCGCCGACGCCCGCGCGAACAGCTCCGCGAGCATGCCGGAGAGCACGCCGCGCCGCCGGTGCGTCGGTGCCACGGAGACGAACGTCAGGCAGGGGCAGGGCAGCTCGCCGCCCGGCACGGACACGGTGAAGGGGAACGCCGCGACGAGTCCGACGAGTTCGTCTCCCTCGTACGCCCCGACGCGGGTGCAGCCGCGCAGCAGGTCGTGGTGGTGTTTGCGCTTCTCGTCCTCCGGGTTCTCGTGGAAGACGAGGTAGGAGAGGGAGAGCGCGCGGTCGATCCCGGCCTCGGGGATGTCGCGGAACTGGACGGATTCCATGCCCATATAACGGACGGTAGTTCCCGCATGCCGCGCGGGCACCCGGGTTTTCGCCGTCAGGCGGGGCGGGCCGTCGGGGTCAGGGGACGAGGACGACCTTGCCCATCGTGGCGCGGGACTCCAGGGCGCGGTGTGCGGCGGCGGCCTCCGCGAGGGGGAAGCGCTGCACGGCCGGAGTGAAGTGGCCCAGCGACGCGGCGGTGAGGGCGGCGAGCTCCAGCGTGCGGACCGGGTTGTCGCCGTCCGCCTTCCGCATCATCGCCGGGCCGAGCACGTTGAGCTGCGTGATGCCGCGCGCGGCGAGCTCCTCCTCGGTGAACTCGAGATCCTCGCCGTCGTCGTCGGCCTGTGGCCCCTTGCCCGACCAGCCGAAGACGATGTGCGTGCCGCCGGGGCCGAGCAGGTCCACCGCGTGCCGTCCCGCGTCGCCGCCCACGCCGTCGAAGACGACGGTGGCCGCGCGGCCGTCGAGCTGCTCCGCGAGGTACGTGCGGACCTCGTCGGGCCACTTCGGGTCGGTGTAGTCCACGGCGAGGTCGGCGCCGTTCGCGCGGACGCGGGCCGTCTTCTCCGGGCCGCCCGCCAGGCCGATCACGGTGGCGCCGCGGTGCTTGGCGTACTTCGTGAGGAGCGTGCCGATGCCGCCCGCGGCGGCGGGGACCACGGCCACGGAGTCGGGCGTCAGCGTGGCGAACCGCAGGATGCCCATCGTCGTACGTCCCGTGCCGATCAGGGCGACCGCCTCCGCGGAGTCGAGGTCGTCCGGGACCTCGTGCAGGCGGGACGCCTCGGTGACGACGCGCTCGGCGTAGCCCCCGGGGGCGAAGCCGATGTGGGCGACGACGCGCTTGCCCAGCCAGTGCGCGGGGACGTCGTCGCCGAGCTCGTCGACGATGCCCGCGATCTCCCGGCCCGGGATGGTGGGCAGGGCCGGGAGTTCGGGGAGCGGGCCCTGTATGCCCTCGCGGATCGCGGTATCGAGGAGGTGCACGCCGGCCGCCGCCACGGTGATGCGGACCTGGCCCTTCGCCGGTTCGGGGTCCGGCGTCTCTTCGAGGACGAGGTTCTCGGCGGGGCCGAAGGCGTGGAGGCGGATGGCGCGCATGAGGTGCTCCTTGAGGGGGTGTCGATGTACGACCCGGAGTGTCGACGTACCCCCACCCTTCAACCTGAAGTGGACTTGAGGTCAAGCGTCGACCTGGTCAGTGCCAGCGACACCGCCTCCACCGCGCTGTTGAACGACACCTCGGACAGCAGCCCCGGCGCCGCGACCTGATCGCCCACTACGTAGACGCCGTTTCCGCGGTCGATCGCGGGACGGTCCCTCCAGGTCGTGCCCGGGCGGTCCAGCGCGCCCGTACGGCCGTTCGCGACCGAGGCGCGGCGCCACGTGACACGTTCGCGCCAGCCCGGGAAGCCGAGGTCGAGCAGGTGCTCCGCGTGGGCCACGCCGTCGGCCTTGGTCTCGTCGGGGGAGAGGGGGATCTGGGCCTGTACGAGCTGCTCACCGGCGGGTGCGAGCGTACGGTCCTGGGCGGTGAAACGCTCCACCCAGCCCGTCCTGTCCAGGTCGGAGACGACGAACAGGTCACCCCTTCGGGAACGGAACGCCACGTCGACGAGTGTCGTGCGGCCGCTCTCCCAGCGCAGGGACGCGTCGCCGAGGAGCCGCCGGGCCGCGTCGAGGGACGTCGCGACGATGACTGGCCCGTCCTGGGGGAGGGCGTCGAGCGTGTCCACCCGGTCCAGCGTCTCCGTGCGTACGCCCATGTTCCAGGCCAGCGCGGCCATGCGGTCGACGACGGAACCCCAGCCGCCGCGCGGGTAGTGCGCCTGCGGGGGCAGCTTGGTGGTGCGGCGCAGCCTTTCGTGCACGAAGCGGGCGGAGAGCGAGCCGGGGTCGTGGTGGTAGGTGGCGACGGCTACGTAGTGCGCGGCGGCGCGTGCGCCCTCCTCGCCGACCTCCTCCGTGGCCCACGACATGAAGTCACGGTCGACCGGGGCCTGTTCCGTCTTGCGGTGCAGCAGTTTGAGCATCGCGAGGGGCGGGGTGCGGCGCAGTGCGCCCCCGTGGAGCAGGCGCAGGCGGGCGCCTTCGAGGGGTGGGAGAGGGGCGAGCGGGCCGATGAGGTCGCGCTGCTTGAGCCAGGTCCACAGGGGGCCGCCGTTGTAGAGGGCGTGGGGGCCCTCGTTCGTCTTGTACGTGCCTTCGGAGGTGCGGGCGCGGCCGCCGAGGGTGTGGTGGGCCTCGCGGAGGGTGACGCGGGCGCCCGCCTCGGCGGCGCTGATGGCCGCGGTGAGACCGGCGAGGCCGCCGCCGATGACGGTGAGCTTGAGGCTTGGCGTGGTGGGGGGCTTGGACGTGGGCATGGAGGTGGGCTCCCTCGGGCCGGGTGCTTGGACTTCACCTCTTGGACGGACGGGGGCCGCCGGAATGTGACATCGGGTCGGGGAACGGGTTCTCGGGTGGTCGGCGGGCGTTGTCAGTGGCGGGGTGCACGATGGGGGGATGGCGCAGAGGACGAAACCGGTGCGGGTGGTCGAGGCGGTACGACGGGCCGCGGTGCGGTTGCCTCCGCTGCGGCCGTACGACGGAGGGGAGTTGCGGCCCGACGGGGACTACGACGGGGTGGAGTTCCGGGACCTGGACCTGGGCGGGCAGGACGGTGGTGGGGCCCTGTTCATGGACTGCGCGGTGACGGGGTGCGCGGTCGACGAGACGCGGCTGGTCAGGGCGCGGTTCGTGGACTCCGTGCTGACGGAGCCGCGCGGGGTGGGGACCGATCTCGCCGAGGCGTCGCTGCGGGACGTCGAGGTCGTCGACGCGCGGCTCGGGGGCGTGCAGTTGCACGGGGGCGTGCTGGAGCGGGTCGTGGTGCGCGGCGGGAAGATCGACTACGTGAACCTGCGGAAGGCGCGGCTGCGGGACGTCGTGTTCGAGGGGTGCGTGCTGGTGGAGCCGGACTTCGGGCAGGCGTCGCTCGAGCGGGTGGAGTTCCGGGACTGTGTGGTGCGGGGGGCCGATTTCACGGGGGTGCGGATGAAGGACGTCGACCTGCGGGACGCGGCGGAGCTGGACATCGCGCGGGGCATCGAGCGTCTCGCCGGTGCGGTGATCAGCCCGTCCCAGCTGATGGAACTGGCTCCGGCGTTCGCGGCGCAGGTGGGGGTGCGGGTGGCGGGGCCTGGGGAGTAGCCCCAGCTTTCTTGGCCCTTACCGGGTCCGGGGGAAGCGGGACAGGAGGGACCAGATCGCGGGGTTGTCCGCGAGGGAGTCGTGGAGGTCCGTCAGGTCGGCGACCAGGTCGTGCAGGAAGTCGCGCGCCTCGCGGCGGAGCTCGGTGTGGGAGAACGTCAGCGGCGCCTCGTCCGGGTCCATCCAGTCCGCCTCGATGTCCACCCAGCCGAAACGGCGGGCGAACAGCATGCGGTCCGTCGACTCCGTGAAGTCGAGCTCCGCGTACTGGGGGCGGGAGGCGCGGCTGCCCATCGGATCCTTGTCGAGCGTCTCGACGATGTCGCACAGCGCCCACGCGAAGTCCAGCACGGGAACCCATCCCCAGGCTGTGGACAACTCCCGGTCGGCCTTGGTGTCCGCCAGATACACGTCTCCGCAGAACAGGTCGTGCCGCAGCGCGTGGACGTCCGCGCGGCCGTAGTCCAGCTGGGCGGGGTCGGGGAAGCGGCGGGAGAGGGCGTAGCCGATGTCGAGCACGGGTCGATGGTGTCATGGCCCGGGCGTGTGGGTCGGCGTCATGCGGCTGACCTGCAGAAACGATGCCGCTCATGCGTTCGAGTGAACGGTTTGCGGTTCCGTGGGGGCTGGGAGGCCTAGGCTGACAGTGTCGCGTTGAGCGAAGGAGGTTCCGTCATGGCAGCACTGCCACTTCCGGAGTACGAGCCCTGTCAGGAGTTCGACCGCCGGTCTCTGGTGAGTCTGGTCCAGGACCGGGTGCCTGCCATGCCGGTGGAGGAAGCCTTCGTCTGGTTCAACGCGGTTGCCCCCAAGGGGTGGCGCGTGGAGTTGATCGAAGGGGAGATCCACGTGACGCCTCCACCCAATGGGGAGCATGAGGAATTCGTCGCCGAGATGAGCCATCAGGTGGCCGTTCGGCGGCCGGGGAAGGAACTGCGTTCCTATACGGGCATCGGCCTGTACCTGCCAGGTGCCTCTTTGTCCGGTCAAGTCGAGCCCGACCTGGTGATTGCCCCGAAGGGCAGCTTCGCCAACGATGACAAGTACCACGACCCCGCCGCCGTCCTCCTCGTGGCGGAAGTGACCTCCCGGTCCACCGGCGACAACGACCGTCACAAGAAGATCCTCGGTTACGCCCGCGCGGGCATCCCCGTCTACCTGCTCATCGACCGCGAGGCGGGGAACGCCGTGCTGTACACGGAGCCCGCGGGCGAGGAGTACGAGCACCAGGAGATCTTCAAGCTCTCCAAGGTCGTTCCCCTTCCGGAGCCTCTCGGCTTCGAGCTCGACACCAGCGAGTTCTGAACCGCCTTACGACGGCCTCACGGCAGCAGGCGTTGTTCCTTGGCCACTGAGACCGCTCCCGCCCTCGTGTCCACGCCCAGCTTGTCGTAGATGCGGCCCAGGTGGGTTTTGACCGTGGCCTCGCTGATGAACAGGGCTCGGGCGATGTCGCGGTTGCCGAGGCCCTGGGAGAGCTGGCCGAGGATGTCGCGTTCGCGGTCGGTGAGCGTGGGCCGGGGGGCGCGCATGCGGGCCATGACGCGGGTGGCGACCGGGGGTGAGAGCGCGGTGCGGCCCTGGGACGCGGCCTGGATCGCGGAGAAGAGTTCCTCGGGGCGCTCCGCCTTGAGCAGGTAGCCCGTCGCGCCCGCCTCGATGGCGCGGGTGATGTCCGCGTCCGTGTCGTAGGTCGTCAGGACCAGGACGTGCGGGGTCGGGGCCGGGGCCGACGTGATGCGGCGGGTGGCTTCCACGCCGTCGATGCCCTCGCCCAGTTGCAGGTCCATCAGGACCACGTCCGGCGTCAGTTTCGCGGCCAGCGCCACCGCTTCCTCGCCCGTGCCCGCCTCGCCGACCACCTCGATGTCCGGTGCGCTGCCGAGCAGGGCGAGCAGGCCCGCGCGTACGACGACGTGGTCGTCGCAGACCAGCAGGCGGACGGGGGCGGGGATGGGGGCGGGCGCGGTGTCGGTCACTGGGCCTCCAGCGGGGTCAGCGGGATCAGTGGGGTCAGCGGGATCGATACGGAGAGGACCGCGCCCTCGCCGGGCGCCGACTCGATCGTCAGTGTGCCGCCGAGCTGGCGGGCCCGCGCGCGGATCGCGGGCAGGCCGTGTCCGCGTACGCCCGTACCCGTACCCGTACCCGTGCCCGCTGCGGTCGGCGGCGTGAAACCGCGGCCGTCGTCCGCCACGTCCAGGACCACCTGGTCGTCGAGGAACGTGAGGGTCAGCGCCGCCGTCGTCGCGTCCGCGTGCTCGCGTACGTTCGCCAGGGCGCCCTGCGCGATGCGCAGCAGCGCCGAGCTGACCCGGTCGGGCAGCGGCGGCGGGGTGCCCTCCGCGTGGAAGCGGACGGTGAGTCCCGCCCCCGACTCGCGCTCCGACTCGCGCTCCGACTCGCGCTCCGCGAGGGCCCGCAGCGCCTGGGCCACGTCGCCGCCGTCCGCGAGGTCCGCGGGAGCCAGGTCCTGCACGAAGCGGCGGGCCTCCGCGAGACCGTGCTCCGTGATCGACTCCGCGGTGCGGACGTGCGTGCGCGCCTTCGCCGGGTCCGTGTCCCAGACGCGGTCGGCGGCCTGCAGCAGCATCTGCTGACTGGACAGGCCCTGCGCGAGGGTGTCGTGGATCTCCATGGACAGGCGCTGTCGCTCGGCGAGGGTGCCCTCGCGGCGCTCCGTGGCGGCCAGTTCGCGGCGCGTACGGATCAAGTCGTCGATCAGTTCGCGCTGGCGGGCGGCCTGGCGCTGCATGTACAGGAAGACGGCCGCCGCGACGGCCGCCCACGCGGGCGGCGCGAACAGCAGTATCGGGTCGAAGGCGCCCGCGAGTTGCAGCTGTGCGACGACCACGAAGGCGGTCAGGACGGCCACCAGGAAGAGGGCTGCGCGCGGCGGCAGCGTACGGAGCCCGGTGTAGAAGAGCGGCACCGCGCACCACGCGAAGCTCGGCGCGAGTATGACGATCACGACCCAGACGGCCACGACGAGGCTCAGCCAGATCAGGCGGCGCGGCGCGGTGGGGCGGGCGCCGACGGTGGGGCCGAGCACGTAGAGGAGGGCGAGGGAGACCGCGAGCGCGATGATCCACGGGGTGCGGGGCTCACCGGGGTGCCGCATCAGGAAGCGTGCCAGCGACGACCCGAGGAGCAGGAAGAACGCGGTGTGCATGACGGCCGCGAGCCAGCGGGCGTCGGGGTCCGGCGTGCGGGGGTCGAGCCCTGGTGCGCGGGGGTCGAGGCCCGGTGTGCGGGGGTCGAGGCCCGGTGTGCGCTGTCCCATGGCGGGGCCTCCTTCTCGTACTGCCATCCTGAACTGGGCAAACACCCCCATTGTGGCCCGCCGGGGCCCCGCAGGGGTCAGCCGATCGGTTGACCCTGGTGTCGGCCGAGTCGCGCGCGGCAGCGAGCCGGTACGTGGAGGGGTGGGGCGTGGATGCGAGCTGAGGATGGATGGCAGAGGGAAGCACCTCCCCTCGAACCCCACTTCCACGGACCACCACCCCAGGAGCCCCCGATGCAGAAGCTCTCCCGCCGCACCCGCGTCCTCACCGTCGCCGCCACCGCCGCCGTCCTCGGCGCCGGTACCTTCGGTGCCGTCTCCGCCACCGCAGGCACCCCCGACGCCGCCTCGAAGGCCGCCGTCACCGCCGACGCGGGCAACAAGAACCTGACGCAGTCCACGCACCTCACCGTCGCCGCCGCCACCAAGGCCGCGCAGGCCACCCTCGACGCGGCGAAGAAGGAGAACCAGCGCGTCTCCGTCGCCGTCGTCGACCGCAACGGCAACACCATCGTCGAGCTGCGCGGCGACGGCGCGGGCCCGCAGTCCCCCGAGTCCGCCGTGAAGAAGGCGTACACCGCCGTGTCCTGGAACGCGCCCACCTCCGAGCTGACCAAGCGCCTGGAGCAGGCCCCGAACCTGAAGGACATCCCCGGCACCCTGTTCCTCGCGGGCGGCGCGCCGGTCACCGCCAAGGGCGCGCCCGTCGCGGGCATCGGTGTCGCGGGCGCCCCGAGCGGCGACCTGGACGAGAAGTTCGCGAAGGCGGGCGTGGCGGCGCTCAACCGCTGAGCCGCACGCAACCGCTGAGCGCGCGCGACCGCTGACCATCTTCCTGCGCAGGCTGTTCCCGGTCCCCGCGCCCGTCCGCGCGGGGGCCCGCACGACGAGGAGATCCGCCATGAACACCACCGCTGCCGACCGGCGGCTGCTCGACGCCGCCCGGGCCGGGAACGCCGCCGAAGTGACCGCCGCCCTCGACGAGGGCGCCCGCGTCGAGGCACGCGACACCGAGCTGCGCAGCCCGCTGCTGCTCGCCGCCACCGGCGACCACGTGGAGGCGGCCCGCGTACTTGTCGCCGCCGGTGCCGACGTCAACGCGCAGGACCACCGTTCCGACAGTCCGTGGCTGGTCACCGGCGTGACGGGCAGCGTCGCCATGTTGCGCGTACTGCTGCCCGCGGGACCTGACCTGAAGCTGCGCAACCGCTTCGGCGGGATCTCCGTGATCCCCGCGTCGGAGCGCGGGCATGTCGCGTACGTACGGGAAGTGCTGCGTGTCACCGACACCGACGTCGACCACGTCAACGACCTCGGCTGGACGGCCCTCCTCGAAGCCGTGATCCTCGGCGACGGCGGCCGCGCGCACCAGGAGATAGTCGAGCTGCTCCTCGCCGCGGGCGCGACGCCGGACCTCGCGGACCGGGACGGCGTCACCCCGCTCGCGCATGCCGAGCGGCGCGGTTTCGACCGCATCGCGGCGCTGCTGCGGAACGTGTCATGAAGGCGCCCGCGGCAGCCCGGCGGCGGGCGCTCGCCGCCACGACGGCCGTACTGGCACGCGGCCCGCACGAGGACGTCGCCGAGTCCGCGGACGGCCGTACCGCGTAGGTCGCCGTGTCCGCGGACTGCCGTACCGCGTACGTCGCCGTGTCCGCGGCCGGCCGCACCGCGTACGTCACGGGCGGCTTCACCCGCGACGGCTATGGGAACGGCATCTCGGTCGTCGACGCGGAGGACGGCTCGGTGCGCCGACTCCCGGCCGGGGAGCGACCGTTGGGCGTCGCGGTGCTCTGACCTGACTCCGCCGCGACACCGGGCGGCGGCCATACCGCCCCGCCCCGAACATTTGCCGCATAAGATCACCGGCGTGCAACTGCGATCCACGGCCGCCCGAGCCGCCACCGCCACCTGTGCCCTCACCCTGCTCGCGACCGTCGCCGGCTGCAGCGGCGCGGGTGTCGACGGCACGCCGGGCGCCGACGGCCTGCGCGACCCGTACTTCCCCAAGCTGGGCAACGGCGGCTACGACGTGGCGCACTACGGCCTGACCCTCGGCTACGACCCCGACTCCCGGCACCTCACCGGGACCGCGGAGATCACCGCCCGCGCCACCAAGAACCTCAGCTCCTTCGACCTGGACCTCAAGGGCCTGGACGTCTCCGGCATCACCGTCGAGGGCAAGGCCGCCCGCTTCCAGCGCGCGGGCCACGAGCTGCGGGTCCGCCCGGCCGACGAGCTCGACCGGGGCGAGACGTTCCGCGCGGTCGTCCGCTACTCCGGCACTCCGGAGACCATCACCGACGACGACGGCGCCGAAGAGGGCTGGCTCAAGACGGACGACGGCGCGCTCGCGCTCGGCGAACCGGCCGGGTCGATGGCGTGGTTCCCCGGCAATCATCACCCGAGCGACAAGGCCTCGTACGACATACAGGTCACCGTTCCCAAGGGCCTGAAGGCCGTCTCCAACGGCGAGTTGACGCGCGAGTCGACGAAGAACGGCCGCACCACGTTCGCCTGGCACAGCGCCGAACCCATGGCGAGCTACCTGGCGACCGTGGCCATCGGCGAGTACGAGATGCAGACGTCGACGACGGAGGACGGGCTGCCCGTCATCACGGCCGTCGACCCCTCGCAGGCGAAGGCGAGCAAGAAGGTCCTTGCGAAGATCCCGGACGTCATCGAGTGGTCCGAGTACAACTTCGGCCCCTACCCCTTCTCCTCCGCCGGAGCGATCGTCGACCGCGAGGACGACGCGGGCTACGCGCTTGAGACCCAGAACCGCCCCGTCTTCCCGGGTGCCCCCGACACCGACCTCCTCGTCCACGAGCTGGCCCACCAGTGGTTCGGCAACTCCGTCACGCCCAAGTCGTGGCGCGACATGTGGCTCAACGAGGGCTTCGCGACGTACGCGACGTGGCTGTACGACGAGGACCACGACGGGGACAGCGCCCAGAAGACCTTCGACGCGCTCTACAAGGGCGACTACTACGAGGACAAGGCGGACAACGAAGCGATCTGGGCGTTCCCGCCCGCCAGGCCCACGGACGCCGCGAGCATCTCCGACCCGCCCGTCTACGAACGGGCCGCCATGGTCATCCACAAGATCCGTCAGGCCGTCGGCGACGACACGTTCTACGACATCGTGCAGGGCTGGACGAAGACGTACCGGCACAAGAACGCGGACACCAAGGACTTCACGGAGTACGTCGAGCAGAACGCGGGCGGCGACGACGCGCGCGACGAGGTCAGCAAGATCTGGGGCGACTGGCTGTACGGGGACGGAAAGCCGGACCGCCCCTGACCCGTGTGTCACCGGGCCGCCCCCGGCCCGTGTGTCAGAGGGGCTTGCGCAGGACCGCGCACGGGCGGTGCAGGGCGCGGTCCTCGCGGTGCCCGATGACGAGGTAGCCGAGCGCGGTCCAGAAGCGGAGCGCCTTCGGGTTGTTCTCCAGGACGGCGAGGCGTACGGCGTCGCGTCCCGCCGCCCGGAACCGCTCCTCGACGAGCGCCGTCACCTCCCGCCCCACGCCCGTGCGGTGCAGGTCCGCGTCGACCAGGAGCAGCCCGATCCACGGGTCGGGGTCGGTGGGGTCCGGGTGGTGGGCGAGCGTGAGGACGACGCCGACGAGACGGCCCCGCGAGCGCGCGAGCAGCACCTCGGCGTCCGGGTGCGCGAGCTCGTCCGCGAGGGCCTTGGCGACCCGCTCGACGCGGATGTCGTCGGGGTCGGGGAAGTCGCCGCTGAGCGCGAAGAACGCGCGGTTCGACGCGTAGAGCCCGGTCACCTCGGTGAGGAGGTGGCCGGGCAGCGCGCCGTCGACGGCGACGAGCGGTTCGAGGATCATGCGGGGCAGGTTAAGGCTTGGTGGCTGCGGGGCCCGCGAGGTCCGTGAGCGCCGCGCGTTGCTTGCGCAGGGCGCGCCATTCACTGAAGGCGCCCCAGGCCGCGCAGCCGAACGCGCCCACGAAGCAGGCGACCCAGCCGGACGAGCGTTCCTGCGGGTCGAGCAGTTTGTCGACGGTGAGGACGCCGAAGAACACGGCGGAGGTGAGGGCGCCGTAGAACTTCTGGCGTGTGATGCGCTGCTGTCTGCGCGGGCCTTCGGAGAGGCGCAGGGCGTAGATCGCGACGTCACCGAAGAGGTGCTCGGCGCGCCCGTAGGCGTCGTGCTTTTCGGTTGCCGCGAGATGCTGCCGCACCTCCTCCACGTGGGCGCGGGCCTCGGCGGCCTTCATGCCGTGCCGCCCGCGCAGCAGCCCGTCCAGGCGCGCCAGCCACTGCTCGTCGTCCAGGCCACCGACCGGCCGGGACGGCGTGAACCAGCCGTTGATCCTCTCCTCGGGCAGCAGGAACGCGGCGACGGCCAGCGGGATGCCGAGCAGCATGAGGACCGGCGCGGGCACGCGGAACAGCCGCTCGTCGGAGAGCGTGTTGGCGAGGGCGATGGTGGCGGCGAGGGCGACGGCCGCTCCCGCCAGGAACCACCACATGCCCCGGAACAGCCCGGCGGCACGGGCGACGAAGGCGACGCACCCCGCGCTGACTGCGACGCCGATCCCCGTGAGCCCCGCGACCGAGGACCAGTTCACCCCGACCCACAGCCCGTCCTGGATCCAGACGAGACCGAAGACGGCGAACACGAGGAACCCCATGGAGCCGAGCGCGGCGCCGAGCCGCTCGGCGGGCCGCAGCCCACGCGTGTCGATCCCGGCCCGGTACGTCTCGCTGACCCGTTCGGCGGCGACGCCACGGGCGTACGAGGTCGGGTCCCCGAACACCTCACGGGCGGGCTGCCCGGCCTCCTCGACGAGCTGACGTGCCTCGGCGAGCACCTCATCGGCGAACCCGACCGGCACCTCCTCGTCGAAGGCGAGCCGCACCTGGACGGTGTCGGCCCAGTCCTCGTCCTCCTTGCGCGCCCAACTGATCTCAGCTGCGGGTGTCTTGCTCATGTGCTTCCCCCTCGGCCGGCAGGAGCGAGGCGACGGTACGGGAGAAGTTCCCCCAAGCGGCCTGGTCACGCCGCAGTCTCGCCCGCCCCTCCTCGGTGATCCGGTAGTACTTCCGCCCTGGTCCGCCGTCGCCCGCCCCCCACTCGACCTCGACGGCGCCTTCCTCTTCGAGGCGCGTGAGGGCGGGATAGAGGGTCGCGGGCTTCACCCCGTCGAGCCCCGCGTCGCCGAGCCGACTGAGCAGGGCGTACCCGTAGCTCTTCGGCTCGCCGTCGAGGATGCCGAGCAGGCAGAGGGGGAGCGCGGCGCGGGTCCAGGCGGTGGGTGGGGCGTCGGCCACGGGTTCCTCTCTTCGGCGGATGGTTCGTGTCTTCGGTTTCGCGAACTATTCCAGTATCCAGAATAGTCGCCCATCTGTACAACCCTGTCCCGTCACCGTCACCGCTGCCATCTCACCGAAGCTCGAACCAGACGTTCTTGCCCTCACCGCCCTCACCGTGAGGCCGAGCCGCAGGCGCTACGCCCCAGTCGTCGGCAAGGGCCTGCACGAGCAGCAACCCACGCCCGTGCTCGCTGTCCCGCGAAACGTCGAGCGCGGCGAGGGGTTCGGTGGCCGCGTGATCGTCGTACACGGCGACGCGCACGCCGTCGCGCAGGACCACGGTCTCCAGGTCGATGGTCAGTGAGCCTGTGTGCGTCACGGCGTTGGTCACGATCTCGGAGACGAGGGTGCGGGCGGTGTCGGTGAGGTCGGGCCGGTGGCCGTTGGCGGTGAGGAGCATCGCGACGGTGTCGCGGCAGATCTTGGGGGAGAGGGGGGTGTTGGGGGTGGTGAGACGGTAGGTCTGCGACGTTCTGCTCGGCTGGTCATCCATCAGGTCAACTCCCTTTGCGGGAAAGGCTGGTGTGCGGCGAGCCACCGTGGCTTGGTCGCCCGGGGCGGCGACTGCTCTGCGGGTTCACTGGCGGGCCGTGCGGTTGACCTCGAAAGTAGGGACAACCTTGCCCAGGGGCAAGGTTGTCGCTTCGGGTTCACCCGAGTGAGTGGACCGGCTCATCGCGACACGGCAGACTCGGACCCGAAGGGAAAGTGACGATGCCGCTGAGAGAAAACCCCACCGCTCGACAGGTCAGACTGGGCGCCGAACTCCGGAAGTTGAGGGAACTGGCAGGCAGGACGGCACGTGAAGCCGCAGGTCTGCTATCCACCGACCAGGCGAAGATCAGCCACATGGAGTCGGGCCGCATCGGGATCAGCGAGGAGCGGATCCGGCGCCTCGCGGCGTTCTACTCGTGCGACGACGTGAAGCTGGTCGATGCGCTTTGCGTCATCGCGGGGGAGTCGCGCGGGCAGGGTTGGTGGGACGAGTACAGGGGTGTGCTGGCACCGGGGTTCCTGAACATCGCGGAGTTGGAGCATCACGCGACGTGTCTGCGCAGCGTTCAGACGCTGAATGTGCCCGGTGTTCTCCAGACCGAGGAGTACGTGCGAGCGCTGCACGGCAGCCGCGCTTCCACGCTGCCCGCTGCGGAAGTCGACGTACGCGTGGAGTACCGGCTGAGGCGCCGGAGGATCTTCGAGCGGGACGTGCCGCCACCATTCGAAGCGATCGTGCACGAGGCGGCGTTGCGTATGCGCTTCGGCGGCCGAAAGGTCGCCAAGGGGCAGCTGAAGTACTTGCTGGAGGCTTCGGACTGGCCGTCGGTGACGGTCCGGGTCATCCCGTTCACCAACGAGCACTTCATCGAGGTGACCAGCCCTCTGCTGTACGCGGGAGGCGTCGTGCCGCAGTTGGATACCGTGCAGATGGACAGTCCCGTGGGCGGTCTCTTCATCGGTGCCGCCGCTGAACTAAAGAGGTACAGAAGGCTTCTGGACTTGGCCGAGCAGTCCTCGTTGTCCGAGGTGGAGTCCCGCCATCTCATCCGCCGCATCGTGCGAGAGCTATGAGAGGTCGAGAAATGCCTGGCACGCAGTGGCAGAAGTCGTCCTTCTCAGGCGTGGAGGGTCCGAACTGTGTCGAACTGGCCAGCGTCGAAGGGCACCTCCTCCTCCGCGAGAGCGACGACCCGGACACGGTGATAGCCACCACGCCCGCGCGCCTGAACGCCTTGGTCCGCTGGCAGAAGTCCCAGCGCCGAAGTCCAAAGGTTCGGGAGCCTGCTCGACACCGCTGAACGTGTCTCACTGAGCGTGCAGGAGTCCTGGCAACTCATCCACCGGATTGCGAGAGAGCTATGAGGTCCCCTTCTATGCCGAGGCAATGGCAGAAGTCGTCCTTCTCGGGTATCGACGCCGAGAACTGCGTCGAGCTCGCCCGAGACGAGGAGCACCTCCTCCTCCGCGAGAGCGACGACCCGGACACGGTGATAGCCACCACGCCCGCGCGCCTGAACGCCTTGGTCCGCTGGCAGAAGTCCCGCTGACTCGACGGCAGGTGCTGAGTCACGTCAGGAGATCGCGCGCCTCGGCTAGACCTTGATCCCCGACAGCTTCGACAACCTCAACAACTCTGCGTTGCTCCTGCGGTGCAGGGACGACAGCACACGGAACACCTCACGCGAGGTCGAGAAGCGGGTCCGCAGTCTCATGGCCGATCTCGGCCTGTTCTTCGGTGCGCTGGACTTCGCCGTCACCCCCGAGGGGCGTTGGGTCTTCTTCGAAGTGAACCCCAACGGCCAGTGGCACTGGCTTGCTGTCAAGGCCGGGGTGCCGCTCGTTGAAGCCATGGCGGACGCACTACAAGGAGAGACCGCATGACCGAAGCGCCCGCATGGGCCGACGCCGCTCGTGCCCTCGCCGACAGGGTGACCGCGAACGCGCCCGGATGGCATGAAGCCGTCAGCAACACCCCGCGCCACCAACTCGTCCCGCGCTGGTGGCAGCGCATCCCGAACAGTCCCACGCAGGTGTGGGAGCTGGTGAGCCCGCCCGAGAGCTCCGCCGAGCTTCTGCACGCCGCCTACACGGACGAGACGCTGGTAACCCGCGTCGGCCCCACGCACGCCGACCACGCGGCCCCGGGTGAGCGTGCGCAGGGTGACCCCACGTCGTCCAGCACGCTGCCGGGACTCATCGTGTCCATGGCTCATCGGCTCGACGTGCAGCCCGGGCAACGTGTGCTCGACGTGGGCACCGGTTCCGGGTACTCCGCCGGTCTGTTCGCGCGCCGCTTCGGGGACGAGCACGTGACGAGCGTGGACGTGGACCCGTACTTGGTCGAGGTTGCCCGTGCGCGTCTCGCCGAGTTCGGGCGAGCCCCTCGACTGGAAGCTGTCGACGCGACGGGGGAACTCCCCGATGACGAGTACGACCGCATCATGGCGACCGTTTCCGTGCGGCCCGTCCCCGCCTCGTGGCTCCGCGCGCTCTCCCCCGAGGGACGAGTCGTCACGACCGTTGCGCACACCGCCCTGCTGATCACAGCGGACATGGGCACGGACGGAATCGCGCGGGGCACGGTGCAGCCCGATCCGGCGACGTTCATGGAGACCCGGCGCGAAGCGGACTACCCGGGGAAGCTGGACGACGTGTTCGTGACCGCCCGAGTACGCACGGGCGATGACGTACGGACCCCCGAGGGGGCGATTCCCGACCTGTGGCAGGAATGGCCGCTCCGGTGGCTGTTCGAGCTGGACACACCCGGGGTCGAGACCCGCGCGGCCACGTACCCGGACGACGGTCGGCGCGTGGTGTGGCTGCTCGCCGCGGACGGCTCATGGGCCCGGGCCGAGGATGGACCGTCGCCCCTGGTGCACCAGGGTGGTCCCCGCCGGCTCTGGGACGCTCTGGAACGTGTTCGCAGGAGATGGGAGGAGAACGGCAGGTTCTCTCTGCACTCGATGCGCGCGGAACTCCCCCCCGAGGGCAGCCACCTGCTGACTCCTGACGAGTCATGGCGCTTCACCATCTGACACTGCCCCGGACCTGCGGTCATCGATCAGGGGCGCGGATGCCGAAGGGCCCCGGCAGCGGTGCTGCCGGGGCCCTTCGTACGGTCAGGGTCGGGGCCCTGGTGCCGTCAGGCGTCGACTCAGACGTTGACGCCGAAGTCCTGGGCGATGCCGACCAGGCCCGAGGCGTAGCCCTGGCCGACCGCGCGGAACTTCCACTCGGCGCCGTTGCGGTACAGCTCGCCGAAGACCATGGCGGTCTCGGTGGCGGCGTCCTCGGAGAGGTCGTAGCGCGCGATCTCCGTGCCACCGGCCTGGTTGATGATGCGGATGAAGGCGTTCCGCACCTGGCCGAAGTTCTGCGAGCGGTTCTCGGCGTCGTAGATCGAGACCGGGAAGACGATCTTCTCGATGTCGGCCGGGAGGCCCGCGAGGTTCACGTTGATCTGCTCGTCGTCGCCCTCGCCCTGGCCCGTGACGTTGTCACCGGTGTGGACGATGGTCTGGTCCGGCGTCGCCTTGTTGTTGAAGAAGACGAAGTGACCGTCCGAGTAGACCTTGCCCTCGGTGTTCACCGCGATCGCGGAGGCGTCCAGGTCGAAGTCGGTGCCAGTGGTGGTGCGGACGTCCCAGCCGAGGCCCACGGTGACGGCGGTCAGGCCCGGAGCCTCCTTGGTGAGCGAGACGTTGCCACCCTTGGACAGGCTTACTGCCATTGTTGGGAGTCCCTTCCCTCGTTGCATACGTACGGGCTTCGTACTGGGGACGAAGCTACCGTCACCCCTAACAACGCGGACCAGGGTCCCCAGGGTTCCGCATCGCTTTACTTTCTTTACCCGTGTCCGCGGAGAGACGTGCGAAAAGGGTGTGACGTGAGCCCGACAGACGCGGGACCATAGGGGCATGTCCGGTCCCCATGTCATCCGCGGCTCCGTCTCCCTGCCCGAGGCCGAGCTCATGTGGCGTTTCTCGCGGTCTTCGGGGCCGGGCGGGCAGCACGTGAACACCAGTGACTCCCAGGTGGAGCTGCGGTTCGACCTCGCGAACACGGACGCGCTGCCCGAGGTGTGGAAGCGGCGCGCCCTCGAACGGCTCGGGCCGCGGCTCGTCGACGGCGTCATCGCCGTACGCGCGAGCGAGCACCGGTCGCAGTGGCGGAACCGGGAGATGGCGGCGACGCGGCTCGCCTCCCTGCTCGCCGAGGCGACCGCGCCGCCGCCCAAGCCGCGGCGCGCCACCAAGATTCCTCGCGGCATCAACGAGCGGCGCCTTCGCAACAAGAAACAGCGGAGCGAGACCAAGCGGGGGCGCTCCGGGCGGGGCTGGGGCTGACGCGCCCCTGTCGAATCGGTGTCCCCCGACGGGGCCGCGCTAGCCCAGTTGGCGGTAGCGGCCGCGGAAGTAGGTGAGGGGACCGGACTCACCGGCCGGTACCGACGCCGTCAGTACGCGGGCGATCACCAGCGTGTGGTCGCCCGCCGCCACCGTCTGTTCCGTGCGGCACTCCAGTGTCGCCAGCGCGCCGCCCACCATCGGGGCCCCGGACGCCGCGCCCCGTACGTAGGGGATGTCCTCGAAGAGCAGGCGGTCGCTGATGCGGCCCTTCATCGCGAAGCGGCCCGCGATGTGCCGCTGGCTCTCGGCGAGTACCGACACCGCCCACAGCGGCTGCTCGGCCAGCAGGTCGTCCATCCGGGAGCCCTCGCGCAGGCTGACCATGACCAGGGGAGGGTCGAGGGAGACGGAGAGGAAGGCCGTGGCCGTCATGCCCACGTCCTCGCCCAGCGGGGCGGTCGGGTCGTCCGGGTCCAGGCCGGGCTCGCGCGCCGTCACCAGGACCACGCCCGCGGCCAGGCGGGACATCGCCGCGCGGAACTCGTCGTTGCTCACCCCATCAGCATGCCCATCCGATGACGGGGAACGTGGGGCAGGCGGGGCCGGGAGAGTCTTCAGTACGTGAGCCACATCGTCGAAGCTAGCCCGTGCGTGTCATACAAAACATCGGGCTCCGGTCCCAGAGGGGTCCTAGGACTGAGGGCGGACCGGCCGACGCGGGAGGCGACGTAGCTGGCACGGAGTGCCACGACCTGCGGTGGACTAGTCCAAGGGACTGGACCAACGGCGGCTTCTCACCTGTGACTTGAGTCACAGGACCCATATTTTGTTGACCCTGTGTACCGAGTGAGCTGCTCGCTGTGATTCAGTGACGGTGGCAATAAGACACTGGACGACAGTGAAAGACACTGAGGGCACAAAGGCACAAGGTCAAGGTCACGGAAGACCACCGCCAACAGAGGTCCACACCGAAGAAACACTGCGGGCGCCGCGCATCCTGGAGTTGCTGTCGAGGTCTCGGGGAGAACGAGCATGGAGACCGAGTCGGAGCCGTACGTCCGTCTTGCGACCCTGCGGCAGCTGCACCAGGTGGTAGCGGAGCTGAACACGGCCCGGAGCCTGGCGGACACGCTGCAGACCGTCGCCGACGGCGTCGTCAACGGCCTTGGCTATGAATTGGCCTGCGTCAATCTCGTGCGCCCGGACGGCGACCTCGTCGTCGCCGCCTTCGCGGGCAACCCCTCCGCCGAAGCCCTCATCACCGGACGTGTCGGCTCCCGCGACGCCTGGGAGCGCCGGCTCGCCATGGGCGAGGCCTGGGGAGCCCTGCGCTTCATCTCGTACACCGAGGGCTGGGTCCTCGACGACGACGACGTCCCGCAGTGGTACACCGAAGGCCCCGAGCCCCGCTTCGAGGACGAGTGGCACCCCTCCGACCGCCTCTTCGCCCCCATGTACGCGACCGGGGCCGCCGGCGGTGAACTCCTCGGCGTGATCTCCGTGGACCGGCCACGCAACGGCCGCAGGCCCGGCGCCTGGGGCCGCGAGGCCCTCCAGATGTACGCCTTCCAGGCCGCCATCGCGATCAGCAACGCCCGCCTCCGGGCCAACATGCAGCGCGCCCTGGTCCGCCTGGAGAGGGAACAGCAGGCACTGCGGGCCAGCGAGGAGTCCTTCCGGCAGGCCTTCGAGTACGCGCCCTCCGGCATGGCCATCGCCGAGATGGGCGGCGACCAGCACGGGCGGATCCTGCGCACCAACGACGCGCTGTGCCGCCTCCTCGGACGGCCCGCCTCCGCCATGCGGCGCTACTCGTTCTCCGATCTCGTCCACCCCGAGGACATCGGCACCCTGCTGCGCACCAGCGCCGAGGGCGGCCGCGCCGAACTGCGGCTCGCACGGCGCGACAGCACGTACGTGTGGGTGTCGCTGCGCAACTCCGTCGTCGCCGACGCCGCCGACGGGCCCCGCTTCCTCCTCACGCACGTCGAGGACATCGAGGACCGCAAGCGCCGCGAGCTGCAGCTCGCCCACCGGGCCAGCCACGACTCCCTCACCGGACTGCCCAACTCCGCCGAGCTCCGCGCCCGCCTCAGTGCCCGTCTCTGTCGCAGGCCCCACGCGGGCCAGCCCAGCGCGGTGGACTCCCTCGACGCGGCCTACGAACACGGCTTCGACTTCGGGCACGCCTCCCATCATCAGCAGGAAGAGGGCTTCGACCACCACGTCCACACTGTCGCCCCCGAGGGCGGCGACGGCGACGTGGACGACGGCAGGAAGGGCCTCGCGGTCCTCTTCTGCGACCTCGACGGCTTCAAGTCCATCAACGACCGCTTCGGCCACCACACCGGCGACGCCGTCCTCATCGAGGTCGCCCGCCGCCTGACCAGCGGGGTGCGGGACGGGGACACCGTGGCGCGGCTCGGCGGCGACGAGTTCGTCGTCCTCGCCGACGGGCTCGGCCGCGCCGACGCCCAGGACCTCGCCGTCCGGCTGCGGAACGCGATCATCCCGCCGATCCGCGTCGACGGAAGAGCGGTCCGCGTAGGGGCGAGTTTCGGCATCGGATGGGCCCACTGCGGGATGTCGGCCGACGAAGTGTTGCACTCCGCTGACCAGCGGATGTACGTGGAGAAACGGTCCCGTGCCAAACAGCACAGGCGGGCCGGATAACGCCCTGGATGAGGCCGACGCCACCCCTTGGCCACCAGGGAACCGGGTAGGCTCCCCGCGTCAGCGATGTGAGGGAGTGACCAGGGAATGACGCCCGGCAATAACGGCGAGAACACGCCGAGCGCGCCGCAGGGCGACGACGATCCGTTCGGCTACCTGTACGAGGACGGGCAGGCCGCCGGAGCGACCCCGCCCAGCGGCGGGGGCGGCTACGGGTACCCGGGTCCCCGGTCCTCGTACAACCACGTCCGCGCGGTAGGCGACCGGCGCCCGGCGTACGGCCAGCAGACCTACGGCGGTCAGCAGGCGTACGGCCAGCAGACGTACGGCCAGCAGGTCCCGCACCAGCAGCAGGCCCAGCAGCCCCAGCAGGGCTACGGGCAGCCCAACGCCCACTACACCGCCCCGGAGGCGCAGCCCGGCGGTGCGCCCGTCGCGTCGCCGCAGTACGCGCCCGCGGGTGGCGGTGGCCGTGGCCGCGGGCCGAACACCAAGGGTCTGCTGATCGCGGCGGTCGCCGTCGTCGCGGTCGTCGCGCTCGGTATCGGCGCCGCGCTGATCACCGGCAACGACGACGACAAGGGCTCGGACGCGGGGGCGGGCAGCACGCCGTCGCAGGCCGAGAGCGTCAAGCCCAGCGACAAGCCGACCAAGAAGCCCGAGAAGAAGGCGGAGCTCCCCGAGACGGACGCGAAGGCCCTGAAGCTGGAGGGCGGCACGACGACGGCGTCCGACGTACAGGGCGCCAAGGCGGGCGGCGGGGTCTACGTCGCCGGGTTCGACAAGGTCGGCGCGCAGCTGACGTGGACGGTCGACGGGATTCCGAAGGCCGGGTCGTACAGCCTCCGCGTGAACTACGGAGTGCCGGGCAAGGACTCCAACGCCACCATCCTCGTCAACGGCAAGAAGCAGACCCGTCCCCTGAACATGAAGAACTTCGCCCACGCGGAGGAAGGGGACTGGGAGAAGGGCTGGACCAACACCTGGGCGGTGGTCCAGCTCACCAAGGGCACCAACACCGTCACCCTCACCTGCGCACAGAGCGACCTGTGCGGGACGACCGGAGCGAACATCGACCAGATGTGGCTCGTCGAGGGAAGCAACGGCTAGCCGCCGGGGCTGCTGACTACTTCAGCAGCCCCAGGAACCCCGCCACCGTCCCGGCCATCGCCTCGCGAGCCGGGGCGAGGTATTTCCGGGGGTCCACGCCCGTCTCGTGGGCGCCGAGGTAGGCGCGGACCTCGCCCGTGAACGCCGCGTTGAGGGCCGTGCCCACGTTGATCTTCACCATGCCGGACGTGATCGCCTGCCGGATCTCGTCGTCCGGTACGCCACTTGAGCCGTGCAGGACGAGGGGTACGGGTACGGCGGCCGCGAGGGCGGCGATCAACTCGTGGTCCAGGGATGCCGTGCGTTCCGTCATCGCGTGCGAGGAGCCCACCGCCACCGCGAGGGCGTCCACGCCCGTCTCCGCGACGTACGCGGCCGCCTCCGCCGGATCAGTCCGCACGCCCGGCGTGTGCGCGTCCAGCGGCGCCTCACCCTCCTTGCCGCCCACCTTGCCGAGCTCCGCCTCGACCCAGATGCCACGCTCGTGGCCCCAACGGACCGCGTCCGCCGTCGCCTTCAGGTTCTCGCCGTACGACAGCTTCGACGCGTCGAACATCACCGAGCTGAACCCCTCGGGGTGCGCGGCGCGCAGCAGTTCGGCGTCCGTGACGTGGTCCAGGTGGAGCGAGAGCGGCGCCGACGAGGCGCGGGCCACCGCCGCCGTCGCCGCCGCGATCGCGGAGAGGCGGCCGCCGTGGAACTTCACCGCGTTCTCCGATATCTGCAGGATGGCGGGGGTCCCGGCCCGCTCCGCGCCCAGCGCGACCGCCTCCGCGTGCTCCAGGGTGATGACGTTGAACGCGGCGACGCCGTGACCCGCGGCGCGGGCCTCCGAGACGAGTTCGCCGGTGCTGACCAGTGGCACGGTTCTCTCCCATTGCTCCAGGCCGGTTGCTCCAGGCCGATTGCTTCAGGCGGTGCGGCGGTTCAGGCCGCGGTGACCTGCCCGGTCACCGCGACACGAGGCAGCAGATCTTTGTACGTGGAGGGGTCGAACTCACCCGCCACCGGCGCCACCACCGTCGCTGCCGACAGGGCCACGGCGCGGGCCAGGCGGTCCGGCCACGGAAGGCGTTCGGCCAGGCCGGAGAGGAGGCCCGCGACCGCCGAGTCGCCCGCGCCGGTCGGGTTGCCGCGGACCCGCTTCGGGGGCCGGGCGCGCCAGCCGCCGTCCGCGGTGACGGCGAGGAGGCCGTCGGCGCCGAGTGAGGCGACCACGGCGTGGGCGCCTCTGCGGCGGGCGTCGCGGGTGGCACGGTTGGGCTCGTGGGAGCCGGTGAGCTCGGCGAGTTCGTCCGCGTTGGGCTTGACGATGTCGGGGCGGGCGGCGACGCCCCGGCGCAGCGGCTCCCCGCTCGTGTCGAGCAGGACGGGGACGCGGGCGGCCCGTGCGGACCGTATGAGGAGGGCGTACGCGCCGACGGGGACGCCCGGCGGGAGGCTGCCGCAGAGGGCGACCGCGGTCAGGTCGTCGCGGTGCAGCAACTCCTCGTAGGAGTCCAGGAAAGCGGCCCACTCGGCGGGGGTGACGGCCGGGCCCGGCTCGTTGAGCTGGGTGGTGTCGCCGGTCGCCGCGTCGACGACGGCGAGTGTGCGGCGGGTGTTGCCCGCGACCGGGGCGAGGGCGTCCGTGATGCGCGGCTCGGCGGCGAGGCGTTCGCGCAGGGTGCGGCCGGTGTCGCCGCCCGCGAAACCGGTGACGGTGACGTCGTGGCCGAGGGCGGCGAGCACGCGGGCGACGTTCAGGCCCTTGCCGCCGGGGCGTTCGGTCACCTCGGTGACGCGGTGCGAGGCGTGCGGGGTGAGAGTGGGGACGCGGTAGGTGATGTCGAGCGCGGCGTTCAGTGTGACGGTGAGGATCACTCGTACCACCCCCGAAGTGCCTGTTCGTTCGACGTTCTCAGCGACGTGCCAAGCGACGTGCCCAGCGACGTTCGCAGGGCTCTGATCATGCCAAACAGAAGGCGGTTGGCCCAGGGGGGTGGGCCAACCGCCTTCTGTTCGGGTGGGGTTCGGGTGGGGTTGTCAGGGGGTTAGAAGGGTTCAACCACCCATTCGCCCTTGCGCATGACGCCCTTGACGTCGAAGGCCGCGTCCAGGACCACCAGGTCCGCGTCCTTGCCGGGCTCAAGGGAGCCCACCTTGTCGTACTGGCCGAGGAGCTTGGCCGGGTTGGCGGAGACGGCGCGGACCGTGTCCTCGACGGACAGCCCGTCGACGGTCACCGAGCGCTTGAACGCGCGGTCCTGGGTGAGGGTCGAGCCCGCGATCGAGCCGCCCTCGACGAGCCGCGCGACGCTGTCCTTCACCTCGACCTCCAGCGGGCCGAGCATGTAGCGCCCGTCGCCGAAGCCCGCCGCGTCCATCGCGTCGGTGATCAGCGCGACGCGGTCCGTGCCCGCGTGGTGGAAGGCCAGCTCGAAGGCGGCCGGGTGGAGGTGGGTGCCGTCGTTGATGAGCTCGACGGTGATCCGCTCGTCCTCCAGGAGCGCGGCGATCGGGCCCGGCGCGCGGTGGCCGAGGCCCGGCATGGCGTTGAACAGGTGCGTGGCGACGGTGGCGCCCGCGTCGATCGCCTCGACGGTCTGCTCGTACGTCGCGTCCGTGTGGCCGATCGCCGCGATGACGCCGTGCTCGGCGAGGAGGCGTACGGAGTCGATGCCGCCCGGGAGTTCGGTGGCGAGCGTGACCATCCTGGCCTGGCCGCGGGCCGCGTCGAGGAGCTTGCGGACGTCGGCGGGGTCGGGGTGGCGCAGCAGGCCCTCGCTGTGGGCGCCCTTGCGGCACGGGGAGATGAACGGGCCCTCGAAGTGGATGCCCGCGAGGTCGCCCTGCTCGGCGAGTTCGGAGAGGATGCCCGCGCGCTGGGCCAGGAAGTCCATCTCGCCGGTGACCGTGGAGGCGACGACGGTGGTGGTGCCGTGCAGGCGGTGCGTGTGGATGCCCTTGAGGACGTCCTCGACGGTGCCCGAGGTGAAGGAGGCGCCGCCGCCGCCGTGGTTGTGGATGTCCACGAAGCCGGGGACCAGCCAGTGGCCGGTGAGGTCGAGCCTCTCCGTCCGTGTGTCCGTCTGTGTGGCCGTCTGTGTGTCCGTCTCCGTGTCCGTCTCCGTGTCCGCGGGAGCGCTCCCGCTGATGCGGCTTCCTTCGACGATCACTCGGCCGTTGGTGAGGGTCCCGGTGGGCAGTACCACCTGTGCACCGGCGAGAACCTTGCTAGTGGCCATCAGGTGGGTACCTCCGTGGGGTGGGTGTTGGTGTCGGTGGCCGTGCTCTTCGAGGGTTCTTGGTTGACCAGGTCCCAGGCCAGCAGGCCCGCGCCCAGGCACCCCGCCGTGTCGCCGAGGGCCGCGGGGACGATCTCCGGCAGCGTCTGGAACTCGACGACGCGCGCCGCGACGGCCGCCCGCAGCGGCGTGAACAACGTTTCCCCCGCCTCGGCGAGGCCGCCACCGATGATCAGGGTGTGCGGGTCCAGCAGAGTGAGGGCGGTGAGCAGGCCGTCGGCGAGCGCGTCGACGGCGTTCCGCCAGACCTCCTCGGCCCTCGGGTCACCGGACTCCACGGCCTTCGCGCAGTCCGCGGCGTCCGCCTCCGGGTCGCCGCTCGCCTCGGCCCACGCCTTGCTGACCGCGGACGCGGAGGCGAGGCGCTCCAGGCAGCCGCGCTGGCCGCAGCCGCAGGGCGGGCCGCCGGGGCGTACGACGATGTGGCCGATCTCGCCGGCCGAACCGTGCGCGCCGGGTTCGATGGCGCCGCCGATGCCGATGGCGCCCGCGATGCCGGTACCCAGGGGGACGAACAGGAAGCGGTCGGCGCCCTTGCCCGCGCCGATGCGGCCCTCGGCGAGGCCGCCCGTGCGGACGTCGTGGCCCAGGGCCACGGGGACGCCTTCCAGGCGGGTGCTGAGGAGGTCCCGGAGGGGGACGTTGCTCCAGCCGAGGTTGGCCGCGTACACGGCGAGGCCGCGCTCGGCGTCGACGATGCCGGGGACGGCCACTCCTGCCGCCGCGGCGGGTTCGCCGTAGTGGGCGATGCCGTGGGCGCGGAGGTCCGCGGCGAAGTCGAGGATCGTCTCCACGACTGCGTCGGCGCCGCGGGAGCGGCCTGTGGGGCGGCGGGCCTCGTGCAGCAGGGTGCCGTCCGCCCCTACCAGGGCGGCCTTCATTCCGGTGCCGCCCACATCGAGGGCGATGACGTGTCTCACGGGGACAGTCTCGCGCGTCACCCCGTGAGAGGTCTAGTCCACTTCTGGGGGGCGTGTTGGGGCGGGGGGCTTTTTGGGGGGCGTGTCCCTGTTTCGCTGCGGTGTCGTGGGGGCGGAGATACCCCGCCGCTCCGCGGCGGTCTTCCCACCCGCCCGCCCGTTGCCCCGCACCTGTCGCCCCCGGTAAAGCCCCGCCGCTCCGCGCCGGAACCACCCCGCCGCTCCGCGCCGGAACCACCCCGCCGCTCCGCGCCGGTCTCCCCACCCGCCCACCCGTTGCCCTGCACCTGTCGCCCCCGGTAAAGCCCCGCCGCTCCGCGGCGGTTCTCCCACCCGCCCGCCCGTTGCCCTGCACCTGTCGCCGCCGGTAAGACTCCGCCGCTCCGCGGCGGGTTCCTACGGGGTGGGTCGGTGCGGGGTGAACGGGTGGGTGGGTGGGAGTGATCCGCCGCGGAGCGGCGGGCCAGGGCGTTGCGTCCAGCGGGGCGGGTGGGTTCCGGTGAGGGCTTCCGCCGCGAGCGGCGGGTGGGGTAGGGGCGGCTACTGGTTCGGCCCCGCTGCGTCCAGCGAAGCGGGTGGGTTCCGGTGGGGGCTTTCGCCGCGAGCGGCGGGGGCAGGGTCCCCTCCCGGGGCGGGGTCAGGTGTGGTTACTGGTTTGGGCGCCCCGCCAGGATCACGCTGCGAGTGAGGTTGCGCGGGTGGTCCGGGTCGTAGCCTCGGGACTCGGCCAGGGCCACCGCAAGGCGTTGTGCGCGGATGAGGTCGGCCAGGGGGTCGACCTCCTGGCGGGCTACCAGTTCGCCGCCGACGCGGGCCACGTCCTCCGCCAGGCCGTCGGGCAGCATGCCGAACATCCAGGTCACCCGGCCGGGGCCGGTGATGGAGATGGGGCCGTGGCGGTACTCCATCGCCGGGTAGGACTCCGTCCAGGCGCCCGCGGCCTCCCGCATCTTCAGGGCGGCTTCGAGCGCGAGACCGTACGTCCAGCCGCGGCCGAGGAACGTCCACTGTTCCGCTCCGACGACCGTCGTCGGCAGCGGCTCCGTCACCGCGAGTTCCGCGTCCACCGCCGCGTCCCGCACCGTCTTCAGGCCGGGGATGTGACCGAGGCCGGCGCGCAGGAAGGCGAAGGCCGTCGTGGCGAAGCGGGTCTGGACGACCGATTCCTCGTCCGCCCAGTCCAGGACCGCCACCGAGTCCGCCGCGTCCATGACGGGCGTCTTCGGGTCGGCGGTGAGCGCGAGGGTCGGGACCGTGCCCTTGAGGCGGTTCAGGAGGTCGAGGACCTCCGTCGTCGTGCCGGAGCGGGTGATCGCCACGACGCGGTCGTACGTACGGTCCGCGGGGAACTCCGAGGAGGCGAACGCGTCCGTCTCGCCCAGGCCCGCCGCCTCGCGCAGCGTCGCGTAGGCGATGGCCATGAACCAGGACGTCCCGCAGCCGGTGACGGCGACCCGCTCACCGGGCCTCGGCAGATCGTCGAAGGCGGCGGCCGCTTCCACCGCCCGGCGCCAGCAGGCGGGCTGAGTGGCTATTTCTTCTGCGGTACGCGACATGCGCCAAGGCTCCTCGTCAGTGCGGGATGTTCCATGTGCCGTGCATGAACGAACGTTGTGCTGTGCCGGGATGTTGACAGCGGCCTCATGTGCATAGCAGTCGCCGGGCGCGGCCTGCAACGCTCGGGGCCGGTGGGACGCCGTTGCACAAGTGAGACTCGGGTGGTGTAGACCTTGTGTCCGGACTCGGGAGAAAATCGCAGTTCGGCAAGGTGCGGAACGTAGAAGCAAAGCAATGAGGGTGGGACAGCTGTGCAGCGGCGCGTGACAGGACTGACCGCGGCGGTGGCCGCACTTGGCATGGCGGGCGTACTCGCCGGCTGCGGCGGTCCCGGCGACTCCGGCGACGTCACCCTCAAGCTGGTGGCCGCCGACTACGGCGACTCCGCGGCGAACAGCTCCAAGAAGTACTGGGACAAGGTCGTCAAGGGGTTCGAGGAAGAGAACCCCGGCATCAAGGTCGACGTCACCGTGCACTCCTGGAACGACGTGGACCGCGAGGTCAAGGAGATGGTCAAGAAGGGCGACGCCCCGGACCTGGCGCAGATCGGCGCGTACGCCGACTACGCCGCGCAGGGCAAGCTCTACGAGGCCGACGAGCTCCTCTCCATCGCCACGCAGGCCGACTTCCTCGCGCCGCTCTCGCGCGCCGGTGAAGTGAACCGCATCCAGTACGGCATGCCGTTCGCCTCCTCCACCCGCCTGCTCTTCTACAACACCAAGCTCTTCAAGGACGCGAACCTCACGCCGCCGCAGAGCTGGAGCGAGCTGCAGGCCGACGCGAAGGCGCTGAAGGCGCGCGGCGTGAAGATCCCGTACGCGCTGCCGCTCGGCCCCGAGGAGGCGCCCGCCGAGACGCTGATGTGGATGCTCAGCGGCGGCGGCGGTTACACCGACAACGTCGGCTCGTACGCCATCGACTCCCCGCAGAACGCCAAGACGTTCGCCTGGCTGCGGGACGAGCTCGTCGGCAAGGGCCTGACCGGCCCGACGGCGCCCGCGGAGATGAACCGCGCGGAGGCGTTCGCGGCGTTCTCGCGCGGCGAGGTCGGCATGCTCAACGGCCACCCGACGCTGATGAAGATGGCCGCCAAGAAGGGCGTGAAGTTCGGCATGGTGCCGGCGCCCGGCGTCAACGGCAAGGCGCAGGCCACGATGGGTGTCGCCGACTGGATGATGGCGTTCAAGCAGAACGGTCACCGCAAGGAGGCCGGCAAGTTCCTGGACTACGCGTACAGCAAGAAGAACGTCCTCGACTTCTCGAACGAGTACGACATCCTGCCGGTGACGACCTCCGCGTCCGAGGCGATGGCCAAGGACCGCGGTCACACGGAGCTCGGCAAGTTCCTCGACGAGCTCCCGACCTCCGAGCTGTACCCGGTGGGCAAGACGTCGTGGGCGCAGGTCTCCGCCGACATCAAGAAGGACATCGGCAAGACGGTCGGCGACGGCGGCGACCCGAAGTCGGTGCTGGGCCGGATCCAGAGCCGGGCGATGACCGAGGAGAACGCCGAGTAGCGTGCTGGCATGACCGTTCACGACCCGGATGAGCCGGACGCCTCGGATGGACACTCCGATCTCTCCGGGCTCTCCGACCTCTCCGGCCGCGACCGTGCCGTGCTCGCCCTCGAACGGCGGTCGTGGCCCGGTCCCGGAGCCAAGGAACGTGCCATCCGCGAGGAACTCGGGATGGTGCCGGTGCGCTACTACCAAATCCTGAACGCCCTTCTCGACGACACCCGCGCGCTCGCGCACGACCCGATTACGGTCAATCGGCTGCGCCGGGTGCGGGAGTCCCGGCGCGACGAGCGCTGACGCGGCTAAGGTCGGGCCCATGGGTGACCCTACGTACTCACAGTCGGACCTGCCCGAGCCCGTGACGCCCGCCGGGCGCGACGGCCTCGCCGCGCTCCTCGCCCGGCCCGAGCGCGCGGTCGTGGCGCTGGACTTCGACGGCACGCTCGCGCCGATCGTCGCCGATCCGGAGCAGGCGCGCGCCCACCCGGACGCGGCGACCGTGCTCGCCGCGCTCGCCCCGCGCCTGCGGTCGGCGGCCGTGGTCACGGGCCGCCCGGCGGGCGTCGCCGTGCGTTACGGCGGGTTCGCGGGCGTGCCGGGCCTGGAGCACCTCGCCGTCCTGGGGCACTACGGCGCCGAGCGCTGGGACGCCGTCACCGGCACGGTGCGCGCCGCCGAGCCGCACCCCGGGGTCGCGGCCGTGCGCGCCGAGCTCCCCGGGTTCCTGGACGCGATCGGCGCCTGGCGTGGCACGTGGATAGAGGAGAAGGGGCGGGCCGTCGCGGTGCACACGCGCCGCGCGGAGGACCCTCAGGCGGCCTTCGACGCGCTGCGGGAGCCGCTCGCCGAGCTGGCGGACCGGCACGGCCTGATCGTCGAGCCGGGCCGCCTCGTCCTGGAGCTGCGCCCGCCCGGCATGGACAAGGGCGTGGCCCTCGCCGAGTACCTGCGGGAGGTCGGTGCCGAGTCCGTCCTGTACGCGGGCGACGACCTCGGCGACCTGCCGGCCTTCGGCGCCGTGGAGAAGCTCCGCTCGGAGGGTGTGGCGGGGCTGCTCGTGTGCAGCGGCAGCTCGGAGGTCGCGGAGCTGGCGGGCCGGGCGGACCTGGTGGTGGACGGACCCGCGGGCGTGGTGCGGCTGCTGTCGTGGATCGGCGCGCAACTTCAGTGACCCCCGGGCGCTCCGGTGACCGGCCCTCCGGTGACCGGCGCTCCAGTGACTCCGAGTCATGCCGTTGACCGTAGTGAGGGGCCCCGCGCCGGGCCCATGGACAAACGGAAGGGGTGCTTGGACTGCGCGGGGCCGGGGCCGGGACCGGGACGGCTGCCGGTGGGGACTGTCCGCGGTCAGCCCGTGAGCGCCCGCAGCTGGTCCAGGAACCACTGCGCGGGCGGCAGCGCGGTCGCCGCCGCCGCGAGGCGCTTCGTGCGTTCGGCGCGCTCGTCCCACGGCATGAGCAGCGCCGTGTGCAGCGCGTCGGCCGTGGCCGTCACGTCGTACGGGTTCACGGAGAGCGCGTCCTCGCCGAGCTCCTCGTGGGCGCCCGCCTCCCGCGAGAGGACCAGCGCGCAGCCGTCGTCGGAGACGACGGGGACCTCCTTGGCGACGAGGTTCATGCCGTCGCGGATGGGGTTGACCAGGGCCACGTCCGCCATGCGGTAGGCGGCGAGTGAGCGCGCGAAGTCGTCCTTGACGTGCAGGACGACGGGGGTCCAGCCGTCCGTCCCGTACTGGGAGTTGATCTCCGTGGCGACCCGGGAGACCTCCTCCGTGTAGTCGCGGTAGACGGCGAGGTCCTGCCGGGACGGGTAGGCGAAGGCGACGTGCACGACGCGTTCGCGCCACTCGGGGCGGGTCTCGAGGAGTTCCCGGTAGGCCAGCAGGCCGCGCACGATGTTCTTGGACAGCTCGGTGCGATCCACCCGCACGATCCGCTTGCGCGGCTCCCCGTCCTGCTCGCCCGCCTGCTCCCGCAGCGTCCGCATCCGCTCCTCGACGTCGTCCCACCGCGACCGCTCCCGCAGGAAGTCCGCGTCGGCACCGAGCCCGTGCACCCCGATCCGGGTGCCCGACGTGCCGCCGACGACCCGCACGCAGCACTCGGTGAACGCGTCGGCCCACCGCCCGGTGAGGAAGCCGAGCCGGTCCGCGCCGAGCATCCCGCGCAGCAGCTGTTCGGCCACGTCGTCGGGGAGCATCCGGAAGTAGTCGGCGGGCGCCCACGGGGTGTGCGAGAAGTGGCCGATGCGCAGGTCCTCGCGGAGTTCGCGCAGCATGCCGGGCACCAGCGCCAGGTGGTAGTCCTGCACCAGGACTGCCGCCCCCGGCGCCGCCTCGCGGGCCAGCGCCTCGGCGAACGCCCGGTTGTACGTCTCGTACGCCGCCCACTGCGCCCGGAACTCCGGTCCGAAGGCCGGTTCCAGGGGCGTCTGGTACAGCATGTGGTGGACGAACCACAGCACGGAGTTCGCGATGCCGTTGTACGCGTCGGCGTGGACGCGCGCGTCGATGTCCAGCATCCGTACGCCGGGTTCCCCGACTCCGCGCCGCACGGCCTCGCGGTCGCCCTCGCCGAGCGCCGCGCACACCCACAGCGCGTCCGCCTGGTCGCCGATCGCGCTGAGTCCTGAGACGAGCCCGCCGCCGCCGCGCTTCGTGGTCAGCTCACCGTCCTCTCCGACGGTGTACGAGACGGGGCCGCGGTTGGACGCGACGAGGACCTGCGCTGCTGACGGTGCGGACTCGGAGACCATGTGGCAAAACGTAGCCCGTCCTGTAAACCCTCAAACGTACGGCGGCCGGACTCTCCGGGAAGGGGATCCGGCGGCGGGGTGCGGCGGTGTGCCGCCGTGTGCCAGGACGTGCCGTCGTGTGCCGCTGGGCCGGGTGGGGTCAGTCGCGGCGCTTGCGTGCCGCGACGATCACCAGCACGCCGAGCCCGCAGAGCGCGGTCGCGGTCCCGCTGAAGAGCAGGGCCCGGGAACTGCCCGTGTCGGCGAGCTCACCGCCCGCGCCGTGCCGCTCTTGGCGGTGCTGCTCCTGGGCGGGTGCGTCGGCGGAGGGCTCGGCGAACGGCTGGAAGACCGCGGCGGCGGCGGGCGCCGCGGTCGCGGTCGGGACCCCGGCGGCGACGGCGAGGGCGACACTGGCCGTGGCGAGCGCCAGTCCGCCCACCCGCCGCATGACTCGCATGGCATCTCTTGCCCACGCACATCTGACCGACGTACATCTGACCCACATAAAAGAACAATGTAGGCAAAGCGCATGACATCCGTCGGTTACGCCACGCGACGATGCGCGTACTCGGAGATATCGGCCATCGGCGGCCGCTCCTCCGTGTCCACCGCGTGTGTCCTCGGCTCGAACCCGTGCACTCCCCGGACGAACTGCGTCAGCTCAGGGCGTACGAGATGACCGCGCGCGAGCCGCACCTGCGCCGTCCGGTATATCGCCGCCGCCATCCGCCCGAGCGCCTGCCCGTCCTGGTGCCGGTGCCTGCGCACCCCCACGTCGACCTGCGCCAGCGCGTCCAGGCCCACGGTGTGCAGCGCGTCGACGAGCAGGCCCAGCTCCACGCCGTACCCGACGGGGAACGGCAGCCGCTCCAGGAGCGACCTGCGCGCCGCGTACTCGCCGCCCAGCGGCTGCACGAACCCGGCGAGCCGCGGCCAGTGCATGTTCAGGAGCGGCCGCGCCATCAGCTCCGTCACCCGGCCGCCCTGCCCGTCCGCCCCCGCGAGCGGGCGGTCGTACATCGCCTTCACGAACGCCACGTCCGGGTCGGTGAGCAGCGGGCCGACTATCCCGGAGACGAAGTCGGCGGAGAACTCCTTCAGGTCCGCGTCGACGAACGCCACGATGTCGCCGCTCGTCGCGAGCAGCGACCGCCACAGCACCTCGCCCTTGCCCGCGACGGCGGGCAGCCGCGGCAGGATCGCGTCGCGGTGGACGACCTTGGCGCCCGCGGCGGCGGCGACCTCCGCCGTACGGTCCGTGGAGCCGGAGTCGACGACGAGCAGCTCGTCGACCAGCGGAACCTTCTCCATCAGCTCGCGGCGGATCTCGGCGACGATCTCGCCGACCGTCCTCTCCTCGTCGAGCGCGGGCAGCACGACGCTCACCGACGCGCCGCCCGCCCGTTTGGCGGCGGCGAGGCGGTCCCGGGGGCGGTCGGCGACGGACCAGGAACGCCTGCTCAGCCAGTGCTCGACCTCTTCCAGCACGGTCGTGGTCCTCCCATATGTGATCCATCTCGCTGTTCGGACGACTATCTCAAGGGTCCGGGGCTTCGGTTACAGTCTTGAACAACGCCGGTGGCCATCGCATGTCGGGGTCACCACCGCGTTCACGCACAACAATCGAAACCCATAATCGAATACCGCTCATCCAGAGGGGCAGAGGGATACGGCCCGTTGAAGCCCCGGCAACCACCCAGTCGGTCTCGCGCAGTCAAGCGCAGCGAGGCTCCCGGCTAGCGAAGGTGCCAATTCCGTCTCGCGGCGAGATGCGTCGCGAGGAAGATGAGGAGAAAGGGCCTCGCCTCCATGGCTGTGCAGACTGTCGCCACCGAAAGCACCACCTCTTCCGTCTCTTCCGTAGACCTCGGGCCCGCGTCCGGCCTCTCCTGCCGTGAGTGCGGCACCAAGTTCCCGCTCGGCCCGATCTTCGCCTGCGTCGAGTGTTTCGGCCCCCTCGAAGTCGCGTACGACCTGCCGCTCGGTGACCCGGAAGCCCTGCGCAAGCAGATCGAGGCGGGCCCCGCCAACATCTGGCGCTACGCCCCCCTCCTGCCGGTCCCCGCCGACGTGGCCGACAAGCCGAACCTGAACCCCGGCTGGACCAAGCTCGTCAAGGCCGACAACCTCGCCAGGGAACTCGGCGTCCAACAGGGCAAGTTGTTCGTCAAGGACGACTCCGGCAACCCCACGCACTCCTTCAAGGACCGCGTCGTCGCGCAGGCGCTCGAAGCGGCGCGCGCCTTCGGCTTCACCACGCTGTCCTGCTCCTCCACGGGCAACCTCGCGGGCGCGGTGGGCGCCGCGGCGGCCCGCGCCGGCTTCCGGTCCTGCGTGTTCATCCCGCACGACCTGGAGCAGGGCAAGGTCGTCATGGCCGCGGTCTACGGCGGCGAGCTCGTCGGCATCGAGGGTAACTACGACGACGTGAACCGCTTCTGCTCCGAGCTCATCGGCGACCCGCTGGGCGAGGGCTGGGGCTTCGTCAACGTCAACCTGCGGCCGTACTACGGCGAGGGCTCCAAGACCCTCGCGTACGAGATCTGCGAGCAGCTCGGCTGGGAGCTGCCCGACCAGCTGGTCATCCCGATCGCGTCCGGCTCGCAGCTCACGAAGATCGACAAGGGGCTCAAGGAGCTCATCGCCCTCGGCCTGGTCGAGGACAAGCCCTACAAGATCTTCGGCGCGCAGGCGGAGGGCTGCTCGCCGGTGTCGGCGGCGTTCAAGGCGGGCCACGACGTGGTCCGCCCGCAGAAGCCGAACACGATCGCCAAGTCCCTCGCGATCGGCAACCCGGCCGACGGGCCGTACGTGCTGGACATCGCGCGGCGTACGGGGGGTGCGGTGGAGGACGTGAACGACGAGCAGGTCGTCGAGGCGATCAAGATCCTTGCCCGCACGGAAGGGATCTTCGCGGAGACGGCGGGCGGTGTGACGGTGGGCGTCACGAAGAAGCTTTTTGAGGCGGGGCTCCTTGACCCGGCCCTCACCACGGTCGTCCTGAACACCGGGGACGGCCTGAAAACCCTCGACGCCGTTGCCGAGACCTCTCAGGCGACGGCGACGATCAAGCCGAGCCTTGAGGCGTTTCGCTCCGCGGGTCTTGCCGGCTGAGGTTGTTGCTTCCCTGCGGGACGGCTGTGGCTGGTCGCGCAGTTCCCCGCGCCCCTGACGGGGCGCCACCTGACCGCCCCCTGACATACCGAGGTGAACCGTATGAGCGTCAACGTCCGTATCCCCACCATTCTCCGTACCTACACCGGCGGCAAGGCCGAGGTCGTCGCCGAGGGGGCGAACCTCGGGGAGGTCATCGCCGACCTGGAGAAGAACCACAACGGCATCGCCGCCCGCGTCCTGGACGACCAGGGCAAGCTGCGCCGCTTCGTCAACGTGTACGTGAACGACGACGACGTCCGGTTCGAGCAGGGTCTTGAGACGGCCACTCCGGACGGCGCGGGCGTCTCGATCATTCCCGCCGTCGCCGGCGGCTGATCTTTTCGCAACCACTCTGCGTTATCTGAATTGCCCCCTCCGCGAGAGAAACGGAGGGGGCAATTCTGCATGGTTGAGCGCGGTACAGTTGGGAAGCGCGCCCCGCCGCCCGTGCCGAGCGCATATACGAAGTCGGCCTCTGTCCGACAAGAAGTAGCCAAAGAGCGCTGCCCATTTGAACCTTTTGCGGCTTTTGCCTGGCCCGACTTGCCCTGAATTCGGACGGAATCTCCGTAAATTACCGATCGGGCGTGCCCAGAATTCTCGTCCGATTGACCTGTTGCAGACGGCAGTTGGACAGATACATTCAGCGGCGGTCGACGCGTTCCGGCGCACACCCCTACCAGTGGGGGGTGAGGTCTGACCCGGGTCCGCGAAGTGCGGTCCTGTGCAAGGGCCAGTAATAGGGGAGTTAGGCATGGCTCAGGGCACCGTCAAGTGGTTCAACGCGGAGAAGGGGTACGGCTTCATCGCGGTCGACGGTGGTGCGGATGTTTTCGTCCACTACAGCGCGATCCAGATGGACGGTTACCGCACCCTTGAAGAAGGTCAGCGAGTCGAGTTCGAGATCTCGCAGGGCCAGAAGGGTCCGCAGGCGGACATGGTCAAACTCGCCGTCTAGCTCGGCGCGACCGACCACCGAAGCAAGCATCGCGAGGGGCTCGTATCCCAACAGGGGTACGGGCCCCTCGTGTGTGCCGGACCGGCCCCGGGATGCTTCCGGACCTCTCCCTCGGATCCCCCCGGGATCCGTGAGAGGCGCTTGCACTCGCAGGGGTCGAGTGCTAATCATTGGGCTTAGCACTCTCCCAGTGAGAGTGACAGAACTTGGATCGGGTCGGTGAGGCCCGCAGGCCGGGTGGGGCAAGGAACCACAAGGGCTGCAGGCCGTCCGTCGCGGGCACCAGCACGGTCCGTTTGCTTTTCCACCCCGTCCGGGAGGACCACTTCACATGGCCAAGATCATCGCGTTCGACGAGGAGGCACGGCGCGGCCTCGAGCGCGGCATGAACCAGCTCGCCGACGCCGTCAAGGTGACCCTGGGCCCCAAGGGTCGCAACGTCGTCCTCGAGAAGAAGTGGGGCGCCCCCACGATCACCAACGATGGTGTTTCCATCGCCAAGGAGATCGAGCTCGAGGACCCGTACGAGAAGATCGGCGCCGAGCTGGTCAAGGAGGTCGCGAAGAAGACGGACGACGTCGCCGGTGACGGCACGACGACCGCGACCGTCCTGGCCCAGGCCCTGGTGCGCGAGGGTCTGCGCAACGTGGCCGCCGGTGCCAACCCGATGGCCCTGAAGCGCGGCATCGAGAAGGCCGTCGAGGCCGTCTCCGGCGCCCTGCTCGAGCAGGCCAAGGATGTCGAGACCAAGGAGCAGATCGCTTCCACGGCCTCCATCTCCGCCGCCGACACGCAGATCGGCGAGCTCATCGCCGAGGCGATGGACAAGGTCGGCAAGGAAGGCGTCATCACCGTCGAGGAGTCCCAGACCTTCGGTCTGGAGCTCGAGCTCACCGAGGGTATGCGCTTCGACAAGGGCTACATCTCGGCGTACTTCGCCACCGACATGGAGCGTATGGAGGCGTCGCTCGACGACCCGTACATCCTGATCGTCAACTCGAAGATCTCGAACGTGAAGGACCTCCTTCCGCTCCTCGAGAAGGTCATGCAGTCCGGCAAGCCGCTGCTGATCATCGCCGAGGACGTCGAGGGCGAGGCCCTGTCGACCCTGGTCGTCAACAAGATCCGTGGCACCTTCAAGTCCGTCGCCGTCAAGGCCCCGGGCTTCGGTGACCGCCGCAAGGCCATGCTCGGCGACATCGCCATCCTCACCGGTGGCACGGTCATCTCCGAGGAGGTCGGCCTCAAGCTGGAGAACGCCGGTCTCGACCTGCTCGGCCGCGCCCGCAAGGTCGTCATCACCAAGGACGAGACGACGATCGTCGACGGTGCCGGTGACAGCGACCAGGTCCAGGGCCGCGTCAACCAGATCCGCGCCGAGATCGAGAACAGCGACTCGGACTACGACCGCGAGAAGCTCCAGGAGCGCCTGGCGAAGCTCGCGGGCGGCGTGGCCGTCATCAAGGCCGGTGCCGCGACCGAGGTCGAGCTCAAGGAGCGCAAGCACCGCATCGAGGACGCCGTGCGCAACGCCAAGGCGGCCGTCGAAGAGGGCATCGTCGCCGGTGGTGGCGTCGCTCTCCTCCAGGCCACCGCGGTCTTCGAGAAGCTGGAGCTCGAGGGTGACGAGGCGACCGGCGCCAACGCCGTGAAGCTCGCCCTGGAGGCCCCGCTCAAGCAGATCGCCGTCAACGGTGGTCTCGAGGGTGGCGTCGTCGTGGAGAAGGTCCGCAACCTCACCGTCGGCCACGGCCTCAACGCCGCGACCGGTGAGTACGTGGACATGATCGCCGAGGGCATCCTCGACCCGGCGAAGGTCACGCGCTCTGCCCTGCAGAACGCCGCGTCCATCGCCGCGCTGTTCCTCACCACCGAGGCCGTCATCGCCGACAAGCCGGAGAAGGCGGGCGCTGCCCCGGCCGGCGGCGGCATGCCGGGCGGTGACATGGACTTCTGATCGACCTCTGGTTGATCACGTCCTGACGTACCGAGGGCGGCACTCCTTCTCACGAAGGGGTGCCGCCCTCGGGCGTTTCTCGTGGGTGGGACCGGCTACGGCAGGCGGTCCAGGATCCAGGTGCAGAGTTCCTCGGTGACCAGGGTGTGCGGCTCGTTCCGGGAGGCGCAGAGGAACTCGTCCAGCTCGCTCTCCTTCTCCGCCGCGGCCGTCACCGGCTCGTACAGCTTCTCGTGCGTGTCGATGTCGCGCAGGGCGATCGCGCTGACCGTCGGCACGAAGCAGTGTTCGCGGATGTCCGCATGGGAGCGGAGGCCGATCAGGGCCGGGATCTTGTTCAGCTCGTCGGCGAGGATGCCGAAGCCTTCCAGGGTGCCGCCCGGCGCGCCGTCGATCTCGGGCAGCCCCGACGTATTGACGTGCGGCCGCCGCAACGTCACCACCCGCAGCTGCGCGACGAGTTCGTCCTCCCCCGCGGGCTGCGTGTAGAGCCGCGTACCGGTGATCGCCAGCCCCTTCCCGTGGAACGCCTGCTCACCGGGCCGTATCCCGTTGCTCTCTCCGATACGCACCCCGTTCGCCACACCGATCTTCTTGGGCCGCGAAGGCCACCCGCCCACCCGCTCCAGCTCCGCGAGGAACGTGCCGCGCTCCTTGTCGGTCTCCGGGTCGTCACCCCACTCGCTGATGTGCTGCCACAGCAGCTGCCGCGCGGCCGGGCTGTTCATCTGGTTGGAGAACGCGGCGTTGAGGCTGCGGATGTAGTGCGCGAACGCCTGCAGCGCGATCGGGATCCACGCGCCGCGGTGCGGGCTGTCGTACGAGAAGTACAGCGCGGTCTGGTGGTCGTTCGCCTGCCCGCCCTCGTGCTCCATCTTGGCCAGCGCGTACCGCGTGACGAGGCCGCCCATGCTGAACCCGCCGACGGTCAGCGGGTGGTCGCCCGTGCGGCGCGCGATGGCCTCCAGGATCGCGGCCCGTACGACCTCGGCGTTCTCGAGTATCGACGCACTGCGCTCGTCGAACCCGAGCAGGATGACGTCGCGGCCGCGGTTGCGGAGTTCGGTCAGGAACGGGTACGGGCCGCGCTCCAGGATCTCCCAGGAGAAGTCCAGCTCGCTCGGCCCGCTGTTGAAGCCGTCGCCGAGGATCACCGGGCGGGTCAGGCCCTTCTCCTTGTCGGCGAGGTACACCCAGGCGGTGCCGCCGGGCAGCGCCCACTCGTCGTCGGGCGTCGGCGCCTCGGCGGGGGCCTCCCGTGCCTCCTTCGGGCCGGGGGCCAGGGTGATGCGGGCGGCGGCACCGATCGCCTCGGCGACCTCGCGCTCGTCCAGTTGCTCCAGGTCGGGCTGAGTGGGCTCGTTGGAGTCGGTCATGAGGGTCCCCTCCGGTCGTGTCCGGTCATGTCGTGTCCGGTCGTGCCGCTTCGATGACGTGGGGTGCCATCATCGGCACGGCCCGTGATCGGGGGTGGGGCCCCAGCGGCCTTTCGGACAGCACGCGTTCGGCCGTTCCCGTGCGGGGCGCGGGCAGGGGCGGGGCTGTCGGCCGGGGGTGACCGGGCGGTACGGGGCGGGGGCGGCGGCGGAGCGGTGGTGTGTCGGCCACGTGGGGGCGGGACGGGGGGCTTCTGCTGCCCGCCCGGCGGGGAAAGTATGTCGCGAAGACGACGCGCGTCAGTCGGCGTAGTCCTTGAGCTTCTCGGTGGCCAAGGTGATGTTCACCGGCTCGGGCAGCCGGACGGTGTCCCCGAAGGGGTAGGTCGGGCAGCGCTGGTACGCCCCGTTCATGGGTTCGCTGAAGACGACGAGTGCGCCCTTGTCGCGGTCGACGAGCAGGTAGACGGGGACGTCCGCCGCCGCGTAGCCGTCGTGCTTCTCCACGCGGTCACGGAGGTGAGTGTCCGAGTCCTTCGAGGTGACCCCGACGACCATCAGAACGCCCTCGGTGTCGGCCCACATGCCTTCCTGGCCCACGAAGTGGTCGACCGGTGCGAGGGCACCGTCCGCGTAGGCCCTGCCGTTCCGGTACGCCTCCACCTTCAGATCCTGTTCGGGGTACAGCAGCAGTTCGGGGCGCTGCTGCATGCACTGGGTCAGCAGCCACATGACGATGGCCCTGTGGCGCTGGTCCGGCATCGGCTTGACCTTCAGCTTTCCTCGGATGAATTCGAGCTTCACCGCGTCGGGAGCATGCTTCTCCAGATGCTCGAACTCCTCGACGGTCATCTGGGCGTGCTCTTCGATGCTGGGGGTCATGGCGTCGCCTCCTCCCCTACATCGTGCCCCGCTTCTGGTGCGAGTGAGCCGCACGCTCATGGCTGTGTCCTCTCCTGTGAGCGGGATGCCGCTGCGCGGGCGGTGGCAGCATGCGCGTGGACCCGGGCCGATGGCAGCGCTGAGGGGTGGCGCCGGTGTCCGGGCCCGCCCCGGCAGGGGCCGCACACTCCGCCGGGCAGGACCTCCGGGCGGCCGGGAGCCCCGCAGGTGCCGCACTCCAGGACGCGGAGCGTGGGGAGGGCGATGGGCTCCGGTGGCAGTTTCGTCGTGAGGCGGCTGCGGACCAGGGCCGCCGGGCTGTGGACGGGGCTCGGCAGCCCGCAGGTCAGCGCACGCAGGATGTCCGCCTCGGCGGCGCCGCGCGCGAACCACTCCCTGACCTGCGGTTCAAGACGTACGCAGTCGCCGTACGAGAGGGACAGCGCGGGGGCCGTTCGGCCGAGGGCCGCGAGCAGGACGAACGCGCGGCTGCGGGTGGGGGGCCGGTGCCTGTCCGGTCCCGCTTCCCCTGGCCCCGCTACTTCTGACCCCGGTTCCTCCGATCCTTCTCCCTCCGGTACGTCGCCCCGTGTGAACGCCGTCCACCAGGCCTCGTCCCGCGCGGTGCGGGAGAACCACGTTCGGGTGATCCAGCGGGCGCTGCCGCTGCCGCTCAGGTGTTCCCTGCCGCGCCTCAAGTGCCCGGCTTCCTGGATCCTGTTGAGGGCCGTACGGAGGGCGCACTGCCCGTACGGGAGGTACTTGGCCAGTGTCTTCACGGAGATGTCCGTGCCCTCGGGCAGCCGGTCGAGGTACGCGGCGATGGACGCCTCGCGGGGCGGCAGGTGGAGGAAGTCGTCGTTCGTCCGGGGGAGTTGGGCCGGGGTGGAGCGTTTCCCGTAACCCGGGTTGGCCATCGGGTGGGGGTCCGCGTGTGGGGTCGCGTGCGCGGGCAGGAAGGCGGCACTAAGCTTGGCGTCAGCCATGGATCGGAACTTGTTCTTTCGATCGTGATGGTTAAACCCCCGCAGGTGTTCCAGCACCGGGCGGGGGTTGTTCGTTATGCGGGCACGCTAAGCGGTTGTCACGCTGCGTGGCAAGTCGAACGCGAAAAGTGTTTGGCCGGTCAACTCTCGGGGAGGGTGGGTGGGTTGAGGCCCGCCTCCCTTTCCACTGAAAGGGGGCTCGGTGATCGCGGCTTGAGCGTCGGGGTGGGTGCGGGGGCGGCGTCTTCGGTGGGCCGGTGTCTTCGTCGGTCACCGGGGCCGCCCGGGGTTTTGCGGAGTGTGGCGGTTCCGGGTCGGGAGTAAAGGGCGCTCCGCTGCGCTGCGCGTCGGCTGCGCCGATTCCGCTCCGCTCCACCCTTGACTCCCGCCCCTGCACCGCAGTTGAACGTTGACCCGGACGGCCAGGGGTGAGGCGGCGGACCTCTCTGGATGGGTCATCGGCTTTCGCTGCCGGGTGCGGCCCGGCTCAACGTGAGGCGTCCTCACCGCATGCGTGCGGCTGCGCTGCTCGGGTCATCTGCTCGCGTTGCCGGGTGCGGCCCGGCCCAACGTGAGGCGCCGTCACGGTCTGGGTCGGGTCATCGGCTTTCGTTGCATGGTGCGGACCGGCCCAACGTGGGTGGGAGTGGTGGTCGGTCTGCCGAAGGGCTGCCCGGGGCCGTCCCCTCCGGCACCTACTTTGGGAAAGTTGCGAATCGGCTGGCCGCGCGCCCCCTCGGCAGACCGAATGCGCCCCCTGTCGGGTGGGATTGCTGACTCGGCTGCGTGAGAGCAGTGCTCTGGGTGACGGCGTGCGGCGTGCGGGGTGCGCGGGAGGGGTGGCGGTCGGGTCGGGCCGCCCCCTCTCCGGCACCTACTTTGGGAAAGTTGCGAATGCCTTCGCCGCGCGCCCCCCCGGCAGATGCCGATGCGCCCCCCGGCATGTCCTCTCTGCCGCGCCGGATGCGCGAGATCGGTGACGTGGGTGGGGGCGTGTGGGGTGTGGGTGGGGGGCGTGCGCCGGGTCGGTTCGCAACTTTCCCAAAGTAGGTGCCGGAGGGGGCCGGGGCCGGGGGCGGCGGCGCTTCGGTCTGCCCGGGGTGGTCACCCCGCGCACACCGTACCGACCTCACCCCCGACCATGACGGCGACGGTGAGGGCGACTCACGTTGGACCGGTCCGCACCCTGCAACGAGAGCCGATGACCCGCCCCAAACCCTGAGGACGACTCACGTTGGGCCGGTCCGCACCCGGCCGCGAGAGCGGATGACCCGACCGGCGAGGCCGCGCGGCTGGCGGCGCCGCCACCGGGGCGGTCGGCCACGTTGGACCGGGCCGCACCCGGCAGCGAAAGAGAGTGACCCACCCAACCGCCCCCGCAGCCCCCACCCCTGGCCGTCCGGGTTAACGTTCAACTGCGGTGGAGGGGCGGCAGTCAAGGGTGGAGCGCAGCGGAATCGGCGCAGCCGACGCGACCGTAGGGAGCGCCCTTTACTGGCGGCCTGGAGGCGCCACAATCCGCTAAAAACCGGGCGGCCCCGGTGACCATCAAAGGTGCAGGGTCAGTCCAACTTGCCTGTCAGTGACCCCGGTTCCGGTGCCTCGTCAGTCGTGCTTGATGTTGGTGATGAACGTGGACCACGTTGCGGCTCGGAACACGAGGTTCGGGCCTTCGGGGTTCTTGGAGTCTCGGACGGGGATGAAGTCGGGACTCCCGGGGTGCCCGTCGGCGACCTCCAGGCAGTCGCCGCCATCTCCGGCGCTGTGGCTGGACTTGCGCCAAACGGTCACGCTCAGGTCGTACTTAGGGATGCTGTTCCTCATGGGCGTAATCGTGCGCCATCGAATCGACTAGGGCCAGGGAGCCTTGGGGTGGAAGACCCAACGCTTGCAGGAGATTGAACGTCATGGAGTGACGGGCGACTGTCGCCGGGTCGTCGATCAGCCTTCCTGTGTCCAGCCCTTCGATGAAGCAGAGAGGCGGGGCGTCCGCGAACTCCATGAGCTTCAAGGAACCGCCCATCCCGGCGTGTGCTCCGGCGCTGAACGGCAGTACCTGCATGATGATGCGGTGTCGGCGAGCCAGATCGGCTACATGGCGCAGGGCCTCCGCCATGGTCGCGGGCCCACCGACTGGGCGCCGGAGCGCGGCCTCGTCCAGAATCACCCACAACAACGGGGTTGTTGGATTGTCCATGAGGCATCCACGGTCCATGCGGGTCGCCACCAGCTCCGAGATCTGCTCGTCCGTGGCCATCGGCCGGTAGGACCGGAACAGGGCGGCGGAGTATGCCGGCGTCTGGATCAGGCCGGGGACCAGCAGCGGCAGGTAGTGCCTGATCGTCGTCGCCACCGCTTCCGCCTCCGCCGCCTCCGCGAAGTGGTCCGGGTACTTGGACTTGGCCAGCGCACCGCAGTTACGGGCGAAAAAGCCCCCCGTCCCCAGCACCTCATCGAAGTGCACCGCGTACTCCAAGTGCATCCGCCGCGTCCCCGCCTCCAGTTGGCCGATAAATGAGCCGCTGACGAAGAGGGGCGCCCCCAGCGCCTCCTGGGAGAGGCCCGCCCGCTCGCGCGCGTGGCGGAGTTCGCAGCCCAGGAGGGCTCTGGGGTTCGACGAGGGGTCGAGGTCCTTGGGGCGGGTCATGGGCAACTCCTCCACTGAACACGGAGCGTTGTTGGGACGCCTGCACTTTTCAGCCTACGCACAGTTGGACACTCTGGGTGATGGAACGAGAACACTCAGTGTGAAAGGCGGAGGTCATGGCGCTGACGGCGGAGGAACGGGTGCGGGCGGCGGAGGAAGCCGTACGGCAGTTGAAGGCGGGGCTCGCGGAGGTGGGGGTCACGTTGCCCTCGCTGCGGATCGACCCGCTGACCGCGGCGGCCGAGGGGGCGTTGCCTCTCGTGGAGCTGGGGCGCTGCAACCTGGACACCGCGCTGCGGCTGGCCGCCGTGCTGGAGGAGGCGCGGTGAACGGGGAGGATCCGCGGGTGCCGGATACGGGGACGTACGCCGTCGACTACCGGGACGGGAGTGTGGGGGAGGTGATGGGCTGTGAGGGGGGACTAGTGCAGCTCAGACCGATCGGCGGGGGCAGGGAGTGGGACTGTCCGCCGGCGGCGGTCGGTGACGCGGAGCCAGGTGAGGTGCTCCGGGCGAAGGTGAAGCAACTGAACCGGCAGGTGCAGGCGCGGCCCTGGTGAGCGGGTCGGCGAGTCGGTGACGCGTGGCACCGGGCGTCGAGCGCGACACGACGTGGGACATCCTGCTCAAGGCGTGGCGGGAGCTGCACGTGCCGGAGGGCCGGCAGGCCGAGATCGATGAGGGGAAGGTGGTCCTGAGGCCGCCGCCGGACCGGCATCACAGCGGTATAGCTGATGCCCTGCAGAGGGTTCTCTACCGATCGGCTCCGGATGAGCTGGGGGTCTACCAGACCCTCGGCCTCCACATCGCCCCCCTGGGCAAGCTGTACGTCCCGGCCCTCGTACTCGCCCCGCGCGAGGCCGTGGACGCGGCGGAGGCGCTGCTCGTCGTCCGTCGACACGGCGGGCTTCCCGGGCTGACTGAGGCAGCGGGGCCTGACGCGCGAACGGCGCTCCGCACGGGCCGTACCGCACCCGTGCGGAGCGCCGCCCTGTCCGTCAGGTCAGGAGAAGTACAGGGAACGGAACTTGACGTTGGGGTCGGCCTCCCCGCCCACGCCTACGTCCGTGCGGGTGCCTGTGCACTCGTCCTCCGAGAAGAGCATCACCTTCGATGCGGTCCAGTTCTTGAACTTCCAGGCGTCCTTGCTCTTCCCGGATTCGACTTCGGCGACCTCAAGACACACCTCCGAGTCGGGGTCTTCCAGCTTTGTGCTCTGCGGGTTCGCGGGGTCGCCCCACGCGTAGAGGGCGTGGCCGTCGGCCGCGGCGGCCGAGTTGGGCACGGCCGTGAGGAGAACGAGGGCGCCGAGGGCTGCGCCGATGGTGTGACGTAGACGCATGAGGTGAGTTCCGTTTCTTGCCGGGGGCTAGGGCCCCCGAAGCATGACGGCAACCTGATGGACTTCCCTGTATGCGTCACTCAAAACCACCCGCAAGAAGTGTGCAGAAACGAATTTCCTACGGCCGTGTGGGTGAGCGCCGGACCGCTGCGAGGCGGGTCAAGCCGCCGGGAGGGCGGTGAAGGTGGCCTGCTCGTGGTTGGCGTCCAGGGCGCATGCCTCGCGGGCCCTCACCGCACGGTCGACCTGGTCCTTGTCGTGGATGCGGGTCTTGCGGGAGACCGTGAGGAGCACGATGCGGCGGGCCGGGCGCGGACCTCGGGCCCCATCGAATGGCTTCTAGTCCGTGGTGCGGGCGTTGTCGAGGGCTGTGCGGAGGTGGCCGGCGGAGGTGGTGAGGAGGGTGGCGGCCGTGGGGCCGTCGACGCCGCCGAGGATGGTGAGGATGGCGTTCTTCACCTCCCCGTCGGTGGCGGTGAGAGCCGCCTCGATCTCCTCGTCGGACGCGCCGGTGGCGAGGGCGACGATGCGGCGGGAGCGGGCCCGCAGCTTCTCGTTGGACGCGCGCACGTCCACCATCAGGTTTCCGTACGTCTTGCCGAGGCGGATCATCGTGATCGTCGACAGCATGTTGAGGACGAGCTTCTGGGCCGTGCCCGCCTTGAGGCGGGTGGAGCCGGTGAGGAGCTCGGGGCCTACGACGACCTCGATGCCGTGTTCGGCCGCGGCGGCCAGCGCGCTGTCCGCGTTGCAGGAGAGGCCGATGGTGAGCGCGCCGTAGTGGGAGCGGGCGTACTCGACGGCGCCGATCGCGTAGGGGGTGCGGCCCGACGCGGAGATGCCTACGACGACGTCGTCCTCGGTGAGGTTCAGGCCCTCCAGGTCCTCGGCGGCGAGCTCCTTGCTGTCCTCCGCGCCCTCGACCGCCTTGACCATGGCGCTCGGCCCGCCCGCGATGAGCCCGACGACGTCACCCGGGTCGGTGTTGAACGTGGGCGGGCACTCGGACGCGTCGAGCACGCCGAGGCGTCCCGCCGTGCCCGCGCCCGCGTAGATCAGCCGGCCGCCGCGGGCCATGCGCTCGGCGGTGCCGTCGATGGCGGCGGCGATGGCGGAGAGCTGCTCCGCGACCGCGGTGGCCACGGAGGCGTCCTCGCCGTTCATGATCTTCGCGATCTTCTCGGTGGGCAGCCGGTCGATCTCGGAGAGCTCGGGCCGGAACGCCTCGGTGGTGAGGGTGGCGAGCTGGGCGCGGAGCTCTCCGTAGGTGTCGCGCGGCTCGCTCGCGCCGCTCGTGCCGGTCGCGTCGGTGGTCGAGGTCATGGCGTCTGCGGCTCTTTCGTGTGCGGGGGGTGGTCGGGGTGGGAGGGGTCAGCGACTGGCTGCGCCGCCGCGTGGGCGGTGGCGGTGCGCGAGTGCTTCGTAGGACGCGGCGAGCGCGGGGGCCGCCGTCTCGTACGTCCGCTGCGCCACGCCCACGAACAGGCAGTCCACGACGAGGAGTTGACTCGTACGGGACGACATCGCGGCGGGGCGGAGCTCGCTCTCGCGGGCCGTGGAGGTGGTCAGTATGTGATCGGCGTACTGGGAGACCGCCGCGCCGGGGCGACCGGTGATCGCGATGGTCGTGGCGCCGTGCTCGAAGGCGACGCGGAGGGGTTCGATGACGTCGCCGGTCGAACCGGAGTGGGTGATCGCGATCGCCACGTCCTTGGCGCGCAGTGTCACGGCGTTGGTGACGGCGAGGTGCGGGTCGGAGTGCGCGTGCGCGATGTGCCCGATGCGGAGCAGCTTCTGGGCGAGGTCCTGGGCGACGAGGCCCGAGGCGGCGACGCCGTAGATCTCCACGCGGCGGGCGGTGGCGAGCGCGGCGACGGCGGCGCCGAGCTGCACGGTGTCGAGGCCCGCGGCGGTGTCGGCGAGGGTCTGCTGCTCGTCGTAGGCCAGCTTCGCGACGACGTCCGCGATCGGGTCGTCGACGGCGATGTCCGCGGTGACGGCGGGGGCGCGGCCCGACTGCTGCTGGGCGGCGAGGCCGGCCAGGGCGAGGCGCAGGTCGCGGTAGCCGGGGTAGCCGAGGAGGCGGGCGGTGCGCACGACGGTCGCCTCGCTGGTGCCGGTGAGCTCGGCGAGTCCGGTGACCGTGAGGGCGGCGCATCCCGCGGGGTCGCCGGCGACGGCCTCGGCGACCCGCTGCATGGAGCGGGTCATCGACGGCGCGAGCGTCCGCACCTTGGCCGCGAGGGCGGCGGGGGCGGGGGGCGCGGCGTCCGCGAAAATTTCCTTCACATCATGGGTCACCTTTGAAAGATATTTTCGGACTGGTGGCCGGTCAAGACCCCGTTGGTCCTGAGCTCGGGCGGGACCTCGGTCATCTTCGGGGGCCCGCTGCGGCTTTTTCTTCGCGGTGCGTACGGGGCGACAATGGCTGCATGGACACGATCGACCCCCTGGAGCAGGCGTTGCACGCCGCTCGCGCCCTTGTCCTCGCCGACCTGGTGGCCCGAGAGGTCGCCCAGGCCGAGGTCGTCTCGCTCGTCGAGGAATCGGTGGCGCACCGCCGCTGGTGGGTCGAGCAGTGGCCCGAGGGCATCGAGTACGTCGCCGGTCTCGTCGCCCAGGACGTGCAGGACGCGCTCCTGGAGCGGTACGGGCGGTGGCCGCTGTGCCCGGTCTGCGGCTCGGGCGACCCGCACGCGCTGGACGTGGAACCGGAGCTGGGGCCCGATCCGCACTGGGTGTGCGGGAAGGCGGGCGTGGTGGTGGCGCCGGTCGGGGGTCTGACGTGACCGTCTACATAGACCCGCCCACGTGGCCGGGGCACGGCCGCATGTGGTCCCACCTGGTCAGCGACGTCTCCTTCGAGGAGCTGCACGCGTTCGCGGCCGCGGTGGGCTGCCCGCCGCGTGCCTTCGAGCGCGATCACTACGACGTGCCCGCGGAACGGTACGCGGACGCGGTGCGGGCGGGCGCGGTGGAGATCGGCTCGAAGGAGCTGGTGCGGAGGCTTACGGGGGCGGGGTTGCGGCGGCCCAAGGGGCGGCCGGCTTAAGGGGCGAACGCCGGGCGCCCAGGGGTGAACGCCGGGCGCCCGTTCAGTTCCAGGAGGGGCTTCTGGTGTCGTCCTCGGCGGGGGTGGGGGAGGTTGCCGCGGACGACGTGACCACGCGAGTGGGGTTGCCGCGGTGCAGGCGCAGGGAGACCGCTACCGCCGCGATCGCCGTCGCCGTCATCGCCGCTCCCGCCCACGCCGTCGCCCCGTAGCCGAGCTTCAGGTCGATCACCGTGCCGCCCAGCCAGGGGCCGCCCGTGTTGCCGAGGTTGAACGCCGCCGTCGTGGTCGCGCCCGCCAGGGTGGGGGCGGCGCCCGCGACGTTGAACATGCGGGCGTTGAGCGCCGGGGCCGTGTAGAACGCGGAGACGCCGAGCAGGAACGAGAGCGTGATCGCGGCGGCGGGGGTCGCGGCGAACAGGGCCAGGGAGATCAGGAAGACCGTGGACGCGGCGATGCCGGTCAGGAGGACGCCGAACAGGTGGGCGTCCGCCACGCGGCCGCCGATGGTCGTGCCGACGAGGGCGCCGACGCCGAAGAGGCCGAGGACCGAAGGGACCCAGCTCTCGGAGAGGCCGGACACGTCCGTGAGGAGCGGGGAGAGGTACGAGAACGCGCAGAAGACGCCGCCCGCGGCGAGGGCGGTGATCGCGATCGACAGCCAGACCTGGCGGTCCGCGTAGATCGACAGTTCCTTCTTCAGCTGGGGCTTCTCGGCGGGGAGCGGGATGCGGGGGATGAGGGTGAGGACACCGACGAGTGCTACGGCGGACGCGGCGCCCACCGCCCAGAACGCGGAGCGCCAGCCCAGGTTCTCGCCGAGGAACGCGCCCACGGGGACGCCGAGCACGTTCGCTATGGACAGGCCGCCGATCATGACCGCCATGGCGCGGGCCCGCTGGTTGAACTCGACCATCGCGATGGCGACGGCCGCGCCGACCGCCCAGAACCCGGCGCAGGCGAGGGCGCTGATGACGCGGGACGCGAAGAGAATCTCGTAGGTGGGTGCGAGGGCGCCTGCGACCTGGCCCAGGCCGAAGACCGTGATGAGGGTGATGAGCGTGGTGCGGCGGGGGAGGCGGAGGGTCGCCACGGCGAGGAGGGGGGCGCCGATGACCATGCCGATGGCGAAGGCGGAGATGAGGAGACCGGCGCGGGGGATGGAGACGTTCATGTCGTCGGCGATGGGCGGCAGGAGCCCGGAGAGCATGAACTCACTGGTGCCCAGTGCGAAGACGGCCAGGCCGAGCATGTAGACGGCGACGGGCATGCGGGCGGCTGCGCCGGGCTTGGGTGGGGGGACGGAGTTCGGCATAACAGGAGTGAACGTATGCGTAGCAGCTGTCATTCCCGGCGGCCGGACGCCGGTCAGGCCCGGCGCAGGCCGTACGCGTGGTGCGGTGTGCGGTCCGGGAGGCGGGTGTAGCCCGCTGCCGTGGCCACCCGCTGGGACGCCGTGTTCTCGGGGGTCGTCAGGGCCAGCAGGGACGTCACCTCGGGGTGGGTGAAGGCCCAGGTGGAGAGCGCGCGGAGGGCCGTCGTCGCGTAACCGTTGCCGCGGGCCCACTCCACCAGGTCGTAGCCGACCTCCACGCATCCGTCGTCGTCCGGCGGCCCGTGGAAGCCCATGCCGCCGACGGCCACCTCGTCCGCGGTGCGGACCAGGGCGTACAGGCCCCATCCGGGACGGTGCACCCCGGCGACGTACGCCTTGAACAGCAGGCCCGCGGCCGCCTGCGTACCTCCGAAGGGCGCGCCGCCGAGCCACGTGAGACCACCCGTGCCGCCCTCGGCGAGGTCCGCCGCCGCCGCGGGGGTGACCTCGCGGAGGGAGAGCTCGCCCGCGGGCAGGGCGTGCGGGTTGTGCCAGCGCCACCGCGTGACCCGGGCGCGGCCCGGCAGGTCGCCGCGGCCCGTGGCCCACAGCAGGGTCGTCCACGGCGTGCCGCCCGCGGGCGTCGGCGGGACGTGCGGGAAGAGGTGGGACAGGACCGCCTCGGGGAGGGGGGCGGGCGGCTCCGTGTCCACGCCCAGCGCGTGGGCGATGTCGTACGTGTGGAGCAGCAGCTCCGTCACGCCCATCGCCGCGAAGCCCGACGCGTCCGCGCCGCCCGACGGGTAGGAGTGGTAGGCGCGGACGCCGCGCGGTGTCGTGCGGACCACCGCGGACAGCAGGCCGCCGGCCGCCTCGATCGCGTGGATCGCGCCCTCGGGGCCCGTGCCTTTGTCGAGTGCGGTGTCGAAGGGCACCCAGCCGTCGGTGGCGCGGCCCGTCAGCTGGCACGCGTACGCGGCGAGTACGCCCGCGATGTGTTCGGAGGTCTTCAGGCCGCTCCAGTCGAGCCCGCCCGCCTTCGCGCTCCAGTCGCGGTCCACCGCCGCGCGCAGCACCGCGGTCGCGTGCGCGACGGCCTCGTCGATCTGGTCCCCACCCATGTGCACCATGGGGGAGAGCGTACGTACGAGGTTGGTCAGGGCGACAGGAGTTTTAGTTCCGTCGCCAGGTTCTCGCGCGCCGGGGTCTCCCAGTTCGACATCCCGTACGGGGTGCGGAACAGGCGGGGCAGCGCCATGAGCTGCCGCAGGACCTCCGCCCTGCCCTGCCGGAACGCCTCGTCCGGCACGAACGCGTACTCCTCGCGGACCGCCGCCGCGTACGCCGCGTACGCGTCCGAGGGCGCCGCCAGGATCGCCAGGTCGGCGTCGCACAGCGTCTCGCCGTTGGTGTCGCCCTCGGCGGGGTCGTGCGTGACGGTGAGCCGGACCAGGCGGGCGACCTCCGCCGTCCGCTCCTCCGTCAGGCCCGCCTCGGGCAGTGCGCGTTCGGCCAGGCGGGCGGAGCGCTCCTCGTTCTCGGAGCGCTCGGGGGCGTACACCGCGTCGTGGAACCACGCGGCCAGGCGGACGAGTTCGGGGTCCTCGGCGTGCTCTTCCAGTACGTCGATGTGGTCAAGGACCGCCGCCAGGTGATCGGTGGTGTGGTAGCGGCGCTGCGGCTCGGCCCAGCGGGCGAGGAGGCGCTCCGCGTAAGCGGCGGGGTCGGTGCCGGACGTGCCTCCGCTCGCGCGGAGCAGAGTCGCGGCCCAGCGGGCGTGCAGGTCCTTGTCGTCGGCCATGGAGCCGACCCTAGCCCGAAGGCCCCGGCCCTGGCCCGGAGGCCCCGGCCCCAGTCCGAAGGCCCCCGCCGCACGGTTTCGCCGTTGCCATGCGCGGCCGTACGCGGTTGGCTGCCGCCATGACCACCACTGACGAGAACACATACGAACCCGAGCGGGCAGGACGACTCCTGCGTGCCGAACGCGACGCCCTCGTACCGCTGTTGCGGGCCGCTCCCGACGACGCGTACGCGATCCGCACCTGCTGTCCGGGCTGGACCGTGCGGCACGTCCTCGCCCATTGCGGCTCGGCGCTGATGCGGGTCGTGGAGGGCCGCTTCGAGGAGGGCGTGTACTCGCCCGAGTGCAATGACCGTGACATAGCGGAGCGCGCCGACTGGTCCCACTCGCGTGTCGTGGACGAGCTGGAGCACGCCATGACGGAGGCCGGGCCCGTCCTCGCCGCCGCCAAGGGGTACCTGGACGGCGTCGCGCTGGGCGAGTGGGTGCACGCCGGTGACGTACGCGAGGCGTGGGGGAAGCCGGGCGCGTACGGGGGTGACGGGCTCGACGACGCGCTGGCGCTGCTCGGACAGTTCAGCAGGTCGGCGCATGCCGCGTCGCCGCTGCCGCTGCACGCGGACCTCGACGGCAGGGACGAGCCGCTGATCCTGGGCGTCGCCGACGGCACGCGGCCGCCCGCCCGCTACATCGGGGACGCCCCGACGCTGATCCGGCTGTGCGCGGGACGCCCGCTGGCCGGTACGCGGTACGAGTTGGCGGGCGCCACGGAGAAGGAGTTGGCGTTGTTCGGTTGAGGGGGAGGCGGGGGAGGGGAGGAGGCGGAGGGGGCGGCGGTAATTGGGGGGCCTTCGGTGGTCAGTGTCACGGTCAGTGTTCGTGGCCGCCGCCCTTCTCCTCCGCCGCGCCGTCCCCCTTCTCCGCCGCGCCGCCCCCCTTCCCCTCCGCCCCGCCCGCGTACACCGTGAACGCCGCCGTGCGGACCTCGCCCCCGTGCTTGAAGTCCAGGAACAGGCGGTACGCGCCCTTGCTCGGCGCCGCCGTGCCGAACGAGATGCCGGGGCCCGCCTCCGTCTTCCCGTCGCCCGGCGTGCCGTTCGGGTGTACGTGGAGGTAGGCGAGGTCGCCCGAGCGCAGCGCCACCAAGTGGCCGTACGCCCCCAGGTAGGGCTGGAGATCGGTCACCGGCCTGCCGTTCTTCGCCACGCTCAGCGTGAGGTCGCCGCCCGCGCCCGTCTTCAGGTCGCCCTTCAGCGTGACGTCGTAGCCGTCGACCTTCGTGGTCGTGCTGTGCGCGGGCAGGGTGCGCGGTTCGTACGTCCCCGCCACGCCGAGGTCCGCGCCCAGCGTCAGGCCCTCCTTCGCGCCCTCGGGGCGGAAGTCGGCGAAGACGCGGTAGCCGCCCGCCTCGGGGAGCCGGACGTCGGTCGACCAGGTGCCGTCCGCCGCGCGCGTCGGGTGGAGGTGGCGGTAGGTCGTCAGGTCGCGCGAGGCGACGATGAGGTGCAGCTCCTTGTCGTGCTCCTTCGCGTACGCGGTGACGTTCCGGCCCGTCGCGTCCTCGACGACGGTGAAGCGGAGCTGTTGTTTCCTGTCCGCCGCGATGTGGGCGTCCGCGAGCTTCAGCGTGTAGCCGCGGTCGGAGATCTGTAGGCCGCCGGGAGTGTGTCCCGCCTTCTCCTTCTCCGTCTCCTCCCTCGTGTCCTCGTGTTCCCCGTGCCGGGCCGTCGACGTCCTGTCACTGTCCCTGCCCCTGTCCGTGACCGGGTCCACGCCCGTGCCGACGCCGTACGCGGTGCCGAAGGTCGCGGCGACTGCGGCGGCGAATGCGGTGATCTTCAGGCCGGTGTTCATGACGGCTCCTCCGGGGTTCCGGTGCGGTATGCGACATGACGAAGATACCCCTGGGGGGTATTAAGTCAAGACGGAAGTTCTGCTTGCGGACGGTACCCCCTAGGGGTATACATGGATTCCGTCAGCGATACCCGGGCCGGGTATCGGCGCCCCACCCGTACAGGAGACCCAGACATGGCCACCACCACCCCCGGTGCCGCCGCGGCGGCCGCCTCCGCCGCCGAGGTCGAACTCGCCATCGGTGGCATGACCTGCGCCTCCTGCGCCGCCCGCATCGAGAAGAAGCTCAACCGCATGGACGGCGTCGAGGCGACCGTCAACTACGCCACCGAGAAGGCCAAGGTCACCTACCGCGGCGACGACGTCTCCGTGGGGGACCTCATCGCCACCGTCGAAGCCACCGGCTACACCGCACAGGAACCCGCCCCCGCGCCGACAGGGAGCTCGGTCGACGGCGGCAGGGACGAGGGCGCCGACGAAGACGGCGACGCGCTGCGGCCCCTGCGCCGGCGCCTGACCGCCGCCGTCCTCCTCTCCGTGCCGGTCATCGCGATGGCGATGGCCCCGGCGCTCCAGTTCGAGTACTGGCAGTGGCTGTCGCTCACCCTCGCCGCACCCGTCGTGACATACGCGGCCTGGCCCTTCCACAAGGCGGCGTTCACCAACGCGCGGCACGGCGCGGCGACGATGGACACGCTGATCTCCGTCGGTACGTCGGCGGCGTTCCTCTGGTCCCTGTGGGCGCTGTTCTTCGGCACCGCGGGCACGCCCGGCATGACGCACCCCTTCGAGCTGACCATCGCCCGCAGCGACGGTGCCGGGAACATCTACCTGGAGGCCGCGGCCGGCGTCACCGCGTTCATCCTCGCCGGGCGCTACTTCGAGGCCCGGTCGAAGCGGAAGGCGGGCGCCGCCCTCAAGGCGCTGCTCCAGCTCGGGGCGAAGGACGTCACCGTGCTGCGGGAGGGCGGACGGGAGGGCGGACCTGAGGGCGTGCGTGAAGAGACGGTCCCGGTCGGCGAGCTGCGGGTCGGTGACCGGTTCCTGGTGCGGCCCGGCGAGAAGATCGCCACGGACGGCAGGGTCGTCGAGGGCACCTCGGCCGTGGACGCCTCCATGCTCACCGGCGAGTCCGTACCCGTGGAAGTGGGCGTGGACGAACCGGTCACCGGTGCCACGCTCAACGTCGGCGGGCGGCTCGTCGTCGAGGCCACCCGCGTCGGCGCCGACACCCAGCTCGCCCGGATGGCCAAGCTCGTCGAGGACGCGCAGAACGGCAAGGCCGCGGCCCAGCGCCTCGCCGACCGGATCTCCGCGGTGTTCGTGCCGGTCGTCATCGGCCTGGCGCTCGCCACCCTCGGGTTCTGGCTCGGCAACGGGGCGGGACTCACCGCCGCCTTCACCGCCGCGGTCGCCGTACTGATCATCGCCTGCCCGTGCGCCCTGGGCCTCGCCACGCCGACCGCCCTCATGGTCGGCACCGGCCGCGGCGCCCAGCTCGGCATCCTCATCAAGGGCCCGGAGGTCCTGGAGTCCACCCGCAAGGTCGACACGATCGTCCTGGACAAGACCGGCACCGTCACGACCGGCAGGATGACGCTCCTCGCCACCCACACCGCTCCCGCCATCCACACCGCTCCCGCCACCCACACCGCCCCCGGCACCCCGGTCGCCGACGTCCTGCGCCTGGCCGGTGCCCTGGAGCACGCCTCGGAGCACCCCATCGCCCAGGCGGTCGCCGCCGGTGCCGCCGCCGAGGTGGGCGAACTGCCCGTTCCGGAGGACTTCGTCAACGTCGCGGGGCTCGGCGTGCAGGGCATCGTCGAGGGGCACGCGGTGCTGGTCGGCCGCGAGCAGCTGCTCGGCGAGTGGGAGATCCGGCTGCCCGCCGAGCTGGCGCGCGCCAAGTCCGAGGCCGAGGCGGCGGGACGTACCGCCATCGCGGTCGCCTGGGACGGCGAGGCGCGGGCGGTCCTGGAGGTCGCCGACGCGGTCAAGGACACGAGTGCCGAGGCCGTCGAGCGACTGCGTGCGCTCGGTCTGACCCCGATCCTGCTGACCGGCGACAACAAGGCGGTCGCCGCATCGGTCGCCGCGGAGGTCGGCATCGCCCCGGAGGACGTGATCGCCGAGGTCATGCCGCAGGACAAGGTCGACGTGGTGAAGCGGCTGCAGGCGGAGGGACGCAGCGTGGCGATGGTCGGCGACGGCGTCAACGACGCGGCCGCGCTGGCCCAGGCCGACCTGGGGCTCGCGATGGGCACGGGCACGGACGCGGCGATCGAGGCGGGCGACCTGACGCTCGTACGGGGTGACCTGCGGGCGGCGGCCGACGCGATCAGGCTCTCGCGGCGCACCCTCGGCACGATCAGGTCGAACCTGTTCTGGGCCTTCGCCTACAACGTCGGCGCGCTGCCGCTGGCCGCCGCCGGACTGCTCAACCCGATGATCGCGGGCGCGGCCATGGCGTTCTCGTCGGTCTTCGTGGTCGGGAACAGCTTGAGGCTGCGGGGATTCAAGCCGCTGTCCTGACAGGCTTCCCGCGCATTCTTCACGGGGTTTCCCCCGGTTTCTCCGCACGTTTCCCCCACCCCGGTGCGAGCGACTCGGCTCGCACCGGGGTGTGCCGGTGTGTTCTGCGCGTAGGCTGGTAATTGGACTAGACCTATGTGCCCGGGATCGCGAGCAGCGAGCAGAAGGAAGAGACATCCATGAGCAAGCGTGCAGTCCTGGAGGTGATCGCCCTCGACGCCGAGGACGCCGTCGCCGCCCAGGCCGGCGGAGCTGACCGCCTCGAGCTGGTGACCGACATGGCCGCGGACGGCCTCACCCCGTCCCGCGAGACCTTCGCCGGGATCCGCTCCGCCGTCGACATCTCGCTGCGCGTCATGCTCAGGCTGACCGACGGTTTCTCCGTGGGCGACGCGGGTGACGGGGGTGGAGTCGACGCACTGCTGCGCCGCACCCGCGAACTCCGCAGCGAGGGCGCCGACGAGTTCGTGCTCGGCTTCCTCGACGAGGCGGGCGGCGCCGACCTGCCGACCGTCGAAGCGCTGGTGGAGGCCCTCGACGGCTGCCGCTGGACCTTCCACCGGGCCATCGACCGCGCCGCCGACCGCGACGCCCTGCGCAAGCAGCTCGCCGACCTGCCCGGCCTTGACACCTACCTCACCGCGGGCTCCGCCGACGGCGTCGACGACGGCCTGCCGACGCTGCTCGCCGAGTCGGCCCGGCGCGGCGAGCCCGGGTACGAGCCGCAGCTCCTCATCGGCGGCGGGCTGCGCCTCGACCACCTGCCGCGGCTGCGGGCCGCCGGTGTCGACGCGTTCCACATCGGCGGGGCCGCGCGCCCCGACGGCTGGTCGGCGCCCGTCTCCGCCGCCGCCGTCGCCCAGTGGCGGGCCGCGCTCGACGACTGACCGGGTCCCCGCCCGCTCGTTCCGCTTTCCCGTTTGATCGTTCCTCCGCGGGACGCGATAGAACTGGGTCGACACTGAGGGGACTTCATGCCGACACCAGAGAAAACGCGTCCCGCGGAGCGGATGCTCACCGCCGGAACGCTGCCCGTGGCCGCGACACTGCTCACCGGAACGATCGCGCTCTACATCGCGCTCGTCGCGTTCGGGAACATCACCGACTACGAGACGAACCAGCAGTTCGTACGCCATGTCCTCGCGATGGACACCACCTTCAAGGACAACGGCCTGAAGTGGCGCGCGGTGGAGTCCACCGCCCTCCAGGACGCGGCGTACGTCGGGATCATCGCCTGGGAGACCCTGGCGGCGCTGGTCCTCGGCACGGCGACGGTCCTGTGGGTGCGGGCCCTGCGCCGCCCCGCGGAGCGGCGCAGGGCCCAACTCACCGGCAGCATAGGCCTGATGATGATCCTTCTCCTCTTCGGAGTCGGCTTCATCGGGATCGGCGGCGAATGGTTCGCCATGTGGCAGTCGGAAGCCTGGAACGGGCTCGACGCGGCCATCCGCATGATCACGTTCGCGGGCATCGTGCTCATCGTCACGCACTTGCCGGCGGCGACGGGGACAGTCCGCGAGGAGGGCAGACCCTGAGCCTTACGCCAACTGCTTCGGCAGATCGGCCGCATGGACGACGATCAGGCCCGACACGGCACGGGTCAGCGCCACATACAGGCGGCGCAGGCCCGTGCGTTCGTCGGGCTCACCGGCCACGACGGCGGACGGTTCGTCGAGCACCACGTAGTCGTACTCCAGGCCCTTCGCGAGGGACGCGGGCACGAGCGTGAGCCGGGTGTCGGGCGTCGTCTCCTGACCGGGGTCGAGATACGTGATCCCGGCTGCCGTCAGCGCGGCGGCGAGGGCGGGGACGCGGGCGTCCGCGGCGATCAGGCCGACGGAGCCCTCCTGCCGCAGCGACTCGGCGCACGCGTCGAGACAGCCGGCGTCGAGGCGGTCCGCGTCGCCCGCGTCGAGGCAGCCCGCGTCGAGGCCCTCCGCGGCGTCGTCCGCGGTGCCCGCCACCCGGCGCACCGCGAGCGACCCCGGCGACTCACGCACCGAGTCGACCGCCGCCAGACCGGGCGCGATGTCCGGCAGCAGCCGCGACGCGTACGCGATGACCTCGCGCGGTACGCGGAAACCGGCCGTCAGCTCCTCTACCACGGCACTCTCCTTGCCCAGGTGTGCCAGCGCCTCGTCCCAACTCCGGGTCGCCCACGGGGTGGTGCCCTGCGCGAGGTCGCCCAGCACGGTCGCCGAGCCGGTCGTGCAGCGGCGGCCCACCGCGCGGTACTGCATGGGGGACAGGTCCTGCGCCTCGTCCAGCACCACGTGACCGAGGGAATGGGTGCGGGCGACGAGGTCGGTGGCCTCGTCGATGAGGACGGCGTCCGCGGCGGACCACTTGGCGGACTTCACGCTCCGCGCGGGCTTGGCCCAAAGGACGGCCTTCTGCTCATCCTCACTCAGCACCCCCTCCGCGTGCGCGGCGAGGAACCCGGCGTCGGACAGCAGCCGCAGCACGAGCTTGGCGGGGTCGACGGCCGGCCACACGGCCTTCACGGCCGCCTTCACCGCGGCGTTGCGGGCGACGGCGTCCTGCACGCGGTCGTCCGGGGCCTCGCCCGCCTGCTCCATGCGGACGAGCACGGCGTGCGCGATGCGCTGCGGCAGGGCGTCGCGCGCGGCCCCGTACCGGATATCCCGTGCGAGCAACTCCTCGACGATCTCGACCAGTTCGTACGAGGGAATCCGCCACCGGCGCGAACCGCGCACCACCATGATCGGCTCGGTGGGGAGGCTGACGTGCGACCGTACGGCGTTGCGCAGCACCTCGGCCATGCGGGCGTCACCCTTGACGAGGGCGGCCCCGGCGTCGTCCGTGCCGCGCACCTCCACGTGGGCGACGAGGTCGTCGACGGTGGCCTGCTTGACCTCCAGCTCGCCGAGGGCGGGGAGGACCTGCTCGATGTAGTGCAGGAAGGAGGCGTTCGGTCCGATGACGAGGGTGCCGGTGCGGGCGAGTCGCTCGCGGTGCGCGTAGAGCAGGTAGGCGACCCGGTGCAGCCCGACGGCGGTCTTGCCGGTCCCGGGCCCGCCCTGCACGCAGACGCTGCCGCTGAGCCCACTCCGGACGATCTCGTCCTGCTCGGGCTGGATGGTGGCGACGATGTCGCGCATCGGCCCCACGCGCGGCCGCTCGATCTCCTGCTGGAGGAGCTTGCTGGTCCGCTCGGCCTCGCCCGGGTCACTGAGGTGCTCGTCCTCGTACGCGGTGAGGTCCCCGCTCGTGTACCCGAAGCGGCGGCGCAGCGCGATGTCCATCGGGTCCTTCTTCGAGGCCCGGTAGAACGGCTGCGAGACGGGCGCGCGCCAGTCGATGACCATCGGGTCCCCGTCGGCGTCGTGCACGTGCCGCCGCCCGATGTAGAACTGCTCCCCTTCGGCACCCTCGGCCTGTTCGGCGCCGGGTGCGTGCAGGTAGTCGAGCCGCCCGAAGAACAGCGGCGTATGAGCAAGATCGGCAAGGGACTTGATCCGCTCCTCGAGCTGCCGCGACAGGACGGCGGCGTTCACCCAGTTCGCGGTGACGTCACGAATGTCGAGGGCCTCGGCGTCCTCACGCATGGCGCGCAGGGCGGACCGGGACGCGGCGAGATGCGAACGTTCTCTGGCCAGGGGCCCGGCGGGTTCGGGAGGTTCGGGGTGGGCGTGCTGATCGTGCTGCTCGTGCTGGGCGTGCACGGGTTGCCTCCGGCGGTTCTGCGGTGTCGTGTGCGGGCCTCTGCTCTGCCGCTGCTCGGGCGAGAAGACCGCCCGGTTTCCGTCCGGACGGCAGCGCTCCGCGGGGGAGGCGGGGAAGGGAGCATCCTAGGACGGGGGTGGGTGCGGGGGCCAACGGATTATGGGGGGCGGGGGCGCGGGCGTTTTTAGAGGCGCGGGGAACGGCGCGATCAGCCACGACGGACCCGCGCCCGGGAACGGGTTGCAGCGCCACGGCGCGGGGGGCTTTTGGGGGCGCGGGGAACGGCGCGATCAGCCACGACGGACCCGCGCCCGGGGACGGGTTGCAGCGCCATGGCGCGGGGGGTTTTTAGGGGCGCGGGGAACGGCGCGATCAGCCACGACGGGCGCGCGCCCGGGGGCGGGTTGCAGCGCCATGGCGCGGGGGGTTTTTAGGGGCGCGGGGAACTGCGCGATCAGCCACGACGGGGCCGCGCCCGGGGGCAGGCCGTTGCGCCACGGCGCGGGGGGCTTTTGGGGGTGCGGGGAACTGCGCGATCAGCCACGGCGGGGCCGCGCCCGGGGGCGGGTTGCAGCGCCACGGCGCGGGGGGCTTTTGGGGGCGCGGGGAACTGCGCGATCAGCCACGGCGGACCCGCGCCACGGCGTGGGGAACTGTGCGAGCGGTCACGGCGGGCGGGCCCGCACCGCCCCCCTCACTCGTCCGCGAGTTCCGCCACGCCCGTCACCCGATGCAAGGGATACGTGCGGACCTCGTCCGCCGTGTGGTCGTAGGCCGTGACGAACCCGCCCTCGACCCGCACCGGGGCGATCACGCGCTGGCTCGCCGTGCCCTCCGCGTTGACGTAGCCGATCCAGAGCGCCTCACCCGTCAGCACCGCCGCCTGCATCGTGGCAAGGGTCTCCGCCGCCGTCGTACGGGGAAGGCTGCCGTCCGACGGCGACGTCGACGTCGGCGCCTCCTTGCGCGGCGCCGTCGACGCCAGATCACCCGCCCGGATCGCCCGCACCGCCGCACCGATGAGCGTGTCGCCGGGCAGCGGCGGACCGTCCGGCACCGGCTCGGGGGCCGAACGCGGAGGCGTGCGGTGGGCGTGCGCGCGGGTGATGAGGACGTCGCCCTCCGCGCTCTCCGCCGCCGGTGCGAAACCCATCGCACGCAGCCCGTCGAGGAGCGTGCCGGGGTCCGCCTGGGCGGCGAGCACGGTGGGCGCGAGGCGGCGCAGCCGCAGGCTCTGGGCGCGCTTGTCGGCGAGGATCTCGTTGAGGAGTGCCTCGTCGTCGCAGCGGACGTACGCGGAGGCGGCGCCGATCCGCAGGTGGCCGTGTTTCCGCGCCACGTCGTCGATCAGATACGCGAGGGGCTGCGGGACGGGGGTGCGTGAGTGCGCGGTCAGGAACGCGTGCAGGTCGGACGCGGACTGCCCGGCGTCGAGCGCACGGCGTACGGAACCGGGTGTGAAGCGGTAGACGGTGGCGCCGCCCTTGGACTCCACGTCGGCGAGGACGGCGAGGGCGTCGCCGAGCGGCCGCTCCAGCGGGCCGGGGGCCACGGCGGTGAGGTCGGCCTGGAGCAGGACGTGGTCGAGGGGCTCGGGGAGGAGGGGGGCGAGGAGCCGGGTGGCGTGGGCGGCGGCGAGGCTCCGCTCGGCGGACGTGCGGTCGACGCGCGGCTCGGAGGAGGACGACGTGCGGTCGACATCCGGCCCGGACAACGACGTGCCGTCGACGTCCGCCCCGGACAACGACGTGCCGTCGACGTCCGGCTCGGACAACGACGAGCGGTCGACGCCCGGCCCGGCCAACGACGCGCTGTCAGCGCGAAGCCCGGCCAACGACGTGCTGTCAACCCCCGGCCGCCCGGACGACGACGTCCCGGACAACGACGCGCTGTCACCCCCCGGCCAGGACAACAACGCCCGCCCGTGCGACGACAACGCCCCCCTCCCCGTCACACCCAGCATCTCCGCCTCGTTCAGCGTCCACTGGGCGATGCGGGAGCGCAGGTCCTGCGGGGTCGGTGAGTCGGACGGGTTCGCGGCGCCGTCCTGGGCCGCGCGGCCGCGGGAGGCGGAAGGACGCTCCCAGCGGAGCCAGGCCAGGAGGGACTCGGGGGCGGGTGCCGTGCCCTCGGGCAGCGTGGCGGCGAGTGCGAGGACCCGGTGCCGTACCTCGGGGGCCGTCGAACGGTCCAGGTGCGGGCCGAGCGCGGACAGCGTGCGGTCCTTGCCGTCGCGGCCGCCCACGAGCCCCGCCGTGCGCGTCGCCGCGAGCCAGGCCGTGGCCAGCGCCGCCCACCGCTCGGCCGCGGGCAGCTCCTGCCACGCGTCGTACGCGGGCGTCGCGGCGTACCGCTCGTCGGCCTCGCCGTCGGAGGCGAGGAGCCCCGCCGCGTAGGCCAGTTCGACCCAGAACGCGGCGAGCGGCTCGGACGTGTCGAGCGCCACCGCGGTCCGCTTCAGGTCGCGCACGCTGAGACCGCCCGCGCGCAGCACCGCGGGCCCGCCCTCGTCCCAGTCCTTGAGGAGCTCCTCGACGGTGGCGAGCGCGGTGTACGCCTGCCCGGCGGCGGCCGCGTCCACAACCTGTGGACGGTATTCGCGGGCGGCCTCGATGGACGGCGGCACCGGCTCGGGCGTGCGGTGGGCGCGGCCCCCGCGCAGGTGCAGGGCCGCCTCGCGGGGCAGTACGACCGTGCCGGGCGCGGTGGGAAGGAGCAGGCCCCGGTCGAGGAGCCAGCGCAGGTGGCGTGCCGGGTCGGCGGTGACCTGGCCGTAGGGCGGGCCCCACACGAGCCGGGACAGCACCTCGACGGAGTCCGCGGGCGCCTCGTCGAGCAGCGCCGACATCCGCGTACGGTCCGTGAAGAGCGCGGTCAGCGACCGTACGGCCGACACCGGGTCGTGCGTCGTGGGCAGACCGGCCGCCGCGACGATGTCCTGGACCCGGGTCGGCGACATCCCGGCCGTGGCCTCGGCGACGGTGGGGCCGAGGCCGGTCGGGGACGGGTGCTGCGGGCTCGGGGCGAGGAGCTCGCGGGCGGTGCGGACGAGCCGCAGCCGGTCGTCGGGCCCCCACACCAACGCCTGCTCGTGGAGGGTGGCGAGGGCGCGCGGCAGGGCGGCCTCGACGGCGGCGTCCCCGTCGTCCCCGGCGAGCAGGTCGCGCACGTCCCCGTACGAGGCGGGTTCCGGTGCCACGGCGAGCACCTCGGCGACCTGCTGCGCGAACCGGTCGAGCCGCTCCAGCGCCCGCACCACGGAGGCCCGGGTCCCCGCACGGGTGGCGAGCTGCGTGAGGTCGTTCGGCACGGGGTTCAGGAGATCGGGCCGGGTCCGCAACAGGTCGGCGAGCGCGCCGTCCTCCCGCGACCGGAGTGCTTCGGCGAGGGATCGGGGCGTGTCCGCGCCACGCGACGGTGCGGGGTCGCTCGCGTCGGCGTTGTCCGTGGGCTGCGGCTCGGTGCTCATCCGGTTCACGGTAGCGGGTCGGGCCGTGTCCCCGGTGTGCTGACGCCCGTCCGGACTCAGCCGCACCCGCCCTACCCCTGCCGCCCGTCCAGCGGCCCGAACACCGCGAGCGCCTCCGTGTCGCTGTCGCGGGCCCGCAGGTAGTGGTCCGCCCAGTCCGCGATGCCGGGGTAGTCGCACTCCCGGGTCAGGCGGGTGACGGCGGCGTCGATGTCGTACCGGGTCGTGCGCAGGTCGATGCCGGGGCCCAGGAGGGCCCAGTGGGCGCCCGGGCGGCCGTAGGGCATGCCGACGCTGCCGGGGTTGATGACCGTGCGGCCGTGGGCGAGGCGGACGAACGGCATGTGGGTGTGGCCGCACACCACCGTGCGTACGGCGGGGTCGACGCCTTCGAGGACCTCCGCCCACCGTTCGGGGCGGGAGTCGACCAGGACGATCTCCTCGTCGTCGCGGGGCGTGGCGTGGCAGAAGAGGACGTCGCCGAGGCCGGAGAGGGTGAGGCGCGCCGACTGCGGGAGCCGCTCCAGGAGGTCGAGGTGGTCCGCGCCGAGCCGGTCGGCCGCCCAGGGGCCGATGGGGTCGGGGATGGTGTCGCGGTGGCCGCGGCGGTATTCGAGCAGCTCGCGGTCGGCGTTGCCGCTGATCAGGACGGCGCGGTCGCCCAGCTCGGCCAGCCGGTCGAGGACCTCGGCGGGCTGCGGGCCCGCCGTGATGTCACCGGTCAGCACCACCCGGTCCGCGGCCCGCACCTCCGGCTCCGCGAGGACGGCTTCGAGGGCGGGCAGGACGCCGTGGATGTCGGAGAGAACGGCCACTCGGGTCAGCATGATCACAACCATGCGGTGGCGGTCCCGTCCCGGTACAGCCGCTTTCGCTCCGCGCGTACCGCCGCCGGTGCGGCACACTGGACGTTTGGCCTACGGAAAGGGCGCTCGCGTGAACGGTCCCCTCATCGTCCAGTCGGACAAGACCCTCCTGCTCGAGGTCGACCACGAGCAGGCGGACGCCTGCCGCCGTGCCATCGCGCCCTTCGCGGAGCTGGAGCGGGCGCCCGAGCACATCCACACCTACCGGGTCACCCCGCTCGGGCTGTGGAACGCGCGGGCCGCCGGGCACGACGCGGAGCAGGTCGTCGACGCGCTCGTGGAGTTCTCGCGGTACCCCGTGCCGCACGCGCTGCTCGTCGACGTCGCCGAGACGATGGCGCGGTACGGACGGCTCACGCTCTCCAAGCACCCCACCCACGGACTCGTCCTCACCACCACCGACCGGCCGGTGCTCGAGGAGATCCTGCGGTCGAAGAAGGTGCAGCCGCTCGTCGGTGAGCGCCTCGACCCGGACACCGTCGCCGTGCACCCCTCCGAGCGCGGCCAGGTCAAGCAGACGCTGCTGAAGCTGGGCTGGCCCGCCGAGGACCTCGCCGGATACGTCGACGGCGAGGCGCACAAGATCGACCTGGACGAGGCGGGCTGGTCGCTGCGCCCCTACCAGCAGCAGGCCGTCGAAGGGTTCTGGCACGGCGGCAGCGGTGTGGTCGTGCTGCCCTGCGGCGCCGGCAAGACGCTGGTCGGCGCGGGCGCCATGGCGCAGGCCAAGGCCACCACCCTCATCCTCGTCACCAACACGGTCTCCGCCCGCCAGTGGAAGCACGAACTGGTGAAGCGGACCTCCCTGACGGAGGACGAGATCGGCGAGTACAGCGGGACGCGGAAGGAGATCCGGCCCGTCACGATCGCCACGTACCAGGTGCTCACGACGAAGCGGAAGGGCATCTACCCGCACCTCGAACTCTTCGACTCGCGCGACTGGGGTCTCGTCATCTACGACGAGGTGCACCTGCTGCCCGCGCCCGTCTTCAAGTTCACCGCCGACCTCCAGGCCCGCCGCCGCCTCGGCCTGACCGCGACCCTCGTACGTGAGGACGGGCGCGAGTCCGACGTCTTCTCGCTCATCGGGCCCAAACGGTTCGACGCCCCGTGGAAGGAGATCGAGGCGCAGGGCTACATCGCGCCCGCCGACTGCGTCGAGGTCCGCGTCAACCTCACCGACAGCGAGCGGCTCGCGTACGCCACCGCGGAGGCCGAGGAGAAGTACCGCTTCTGCGCCACCACGGCGACCAAGCGGAAGGTGACGGAGGCGCTGGTCAAGAAGCACGCGGGCGAGCAGACACTCGTCATCGGGCAGTACATCGACCAGCTCGACGAGCTCGGCGAACACCTCGACGCGCCCGTCATCAAGGGCGAGACGACCAACGCGCAGCGCGAGAAGCTCTTCGGCGCGTTCCGCGAGGGCGAGATCTCCGTCCTCGTCGTCTCCAAGGTCGCCAACTTCTCCATCGACCTGCCCGAGGCGACCGTCGCCATCCAGGTGTCCGGCACGTTCGGGTCGCGGCAGGAGGAGGCGCAGCGGCTCGGCCGTGTCCTGCGGCCCAAGGCCGACGGGCACGAGGCGCGTTTCTACTCCGTCGTCGCGCGCGACACCATCGACCAGGACTTCGCCGCCCACCGGCAGCGGTTCCTCGCCGAGCAGGGGTACGCGTACCGGATCGTGGACGCGGACGAGCTCCTGGCCGGGGGCTGAGAGGCGGCGGGGGCTGCCGGTGCGTTTCCCGGCCGTCTCCCGTCCCGCGCCGCCCGTCGGTACCCTGGGGACCGCCGGGCGGCCGACGCGACCGGCCACGTCAAGGGCAAGGAGGGCACCATGCCTCACCAGGAAATCTACGAGGTGCTCTACACCGAGCCGGCGGCGCAGGACCGTGACCGCCTCGACCCCGCCCGCAGGGCGTCTTTCGACAAGGCCATCGACATACTCGCGCGCGACCCGTACACCGAGCGCTCCCGGTCGATCGGCGTCGGCGAGCAGGACCGGGAGATCCGCCTCACCTCACAGATCGTGGCTGAGTACATGGTGTCGCGAGGTCGTCTGCTCCTTGTCGTCCTTCGGGTGTTCGACGACGCGGACATCCTGCTGGCCGAGGACTGAGACCCGCAGCACCGGCCAGGCCGCCAGTGCGAGCAGCGCGTACGGGGACGCCAGTGCCTGCTGCCACCACGGGAGGTGCAGGTCCAGGTCGCCCTCGTGCGGGAGCAGCCAGAACGTGCGGGCCGCGAAGAGGACGGCCACCGCGGCCGCGACGCGCGGGCGGCCCGCCGCGATCAGGACGGCCGACAGCGGCACGCACCACACCCAGTGGTGCGACCAGCTGATCGGGGAGACCAGCAGCGCCGTGAACGCGGCCAGGAGCAGCGCGCGCGGCTCGTCGGGCGCGCGACGGACCAGCCAGAGCCCGACGACGGCCGCCACGGCCGCCGGGACGGCCCACGCCGCACCCGGCTCCGCGTCGTGCAGGAGCCGCGCGACCAGGCCCTGAAGCGACTGGTTGTCGACGATCCACACCTTGCCGACGCGGCCCGTCTCGAAGATCCGCCGCGTCCAGAAGTCGACGCTCGCGGCGGGCAGCACCAGCGCGCCGAGCAGCACGGTGCCCGCGAACCCGGCGAACGCGACGGCCGCTTCGCGGACGCGCCCCCGCAGCAGGAGGTACACGACGAACACGGCGGGCGTCAGCTTGATGCCGGCCGCGACCCCGACCGCGAAGCCCTTGCCGACGGCGCCGGGCGGCCGGGTCAGGTCCCACAGGACCAGGCAGGCGAGCGCGAGGTTGATCTGGCCGAACAGCACGGTCTGGAAGACGGGTTCGAGCCACAGGGCGAGGGCGGTCGCGGCGCAGAGGAACGGCGCGCGGACGGGGAGACCGGCCAGCTTGCAGGAGAGGCGGACCAGGAGGGCGAGGAGGGCGACGTTGCCGACGAGGAAGACGGTCTTCAGGGCGCCCAGGGGCAGCCAGGTCGTCGGTACGAAGAGGATCGCGGCGAACGGCGGGTAGGTGGCGGGCAGTTCCCACTCGGTGACGGTGAACCCGTACAGGTCGCTGCCGTTGGCGACGGCGGCGCCCTCGGCCCGGTAGACCAGGGTGTCGGCCATCGGGACGTGCTGGACGACGCAGAGACCGGCCAGGGCGGTGAGAGAGACCGCGAGCAGCGTGCGGGCTGCGGTGGGTGAGGGAGTCGTCACGATCCGTGGTTTCACGGCGTGACTTTAGTGGACCGCGGGCTGTGGGCGGCGGAGAACGGGCGGGCGTGCCCCCGGCCGACGGGGCGTCAGCGGGGTCGTACGCCCGCTTCCTCGGCGAACTCACCGAGCACGACGACGCCGAACGCGGCGCTCACGAGGACCTTGGCGGCGCGCAGGGCACCGCCGATGCCGCGCGGGTGCGGGGCGCCGTGCGGCACGGCGCCGGGGTCGGCGGAGGAACAGGCGGACGCGGGGGTGAAGGTGGTTGCGCTCATGTGTCCATGATGGTTTTCGCGCGTCCCCCGCACATCGGCCTGCGGTGCAACCCGCCCCTCGGTCTGGGGTGCAACCTGCGGCGGAGCCCGTACGCCTCAAGACGGAGGCCGCCCCCTAGGGTCTCCGGAGAAGGTACCGTCGAGAGCGCTGGGTACAACCGCGGCGCGTCAACGCAGCCGCCCCGGAGGGGACTTCGTGGGGATCGAGAGCGATCAGCTGGTCTACGACTATCTGAGCCGGGTCGGAGACCTGGCCCAGCAGCGGCAATTGCCGTCGGGCGACCGGATGCGGCTGGTCGCCGAGCTGCGGAACCGGATCGACCGGGGCAGGGACAGGACCGTCGGCGACAACCCCGCCTCCGTCCGCCGCATCCTCGCCCGCCTCGGCACCCCGGAAGAGGTCGTGGAGGCGGCGGGCGGCGCCGCAGGTGACGTGACGAACGACGTACCCGGACACGCGCCGGGTGACGTACCGGGGCGCGCACCAGGTCACGCACCGGGACACGCGCCCGGCGACGTACCCGCGAAACCGCGCGCCCTCCGCGTACCGATGCCCCGCCGCGTCACCACCAGGAAGACACCGGCACCGGAGGCACCCGAGTCCTCCGACGCGTCCCGGATGCCCGACCCGCGCCGCCCGTCCGACCTCTTCGAGGGCGCCGCGCCACCCCACCTCGCGGGCGTCGACGAGTTGGGGCCCAGCGGCTCCCAGCCCGACTGGTGGCGCGTGGACAGCAGCCCGTTCGGCCTCGCCGACAGCGTCCCCGGCTTCGTCGGCGGCATCGAGATCCCCGAACTCCTCAAGTCCCCGCCCAAGGCGGGCGCCAAGAAGGCCCGCGACGAGGAGGCCGAGGACGAGGACGAGGGCGACGAGGAGGAGGGCGACGAGGAGGCCGCGTACGAGGAAGCGGCGGAGGAGCCGGGCCGGCGCCGGTGGCGGCTGCCCCGGGCCCGGACCGCCGTCGGCACGGGCCCCACGTTCAGCAACCCGTTGCTCCTGCTCGCCGCCGCGCTCCTCACCGTCGGCGCGGTCCTCGGCAACCTCGTGGTCCTCGGCGTCGGCTGGCTCATCGCCTACGCCTCGCGCAGGCTCACCCGTACCGAGGTGAAGTTCGCCGTGATCGGGCTGCCGACCCTCGCGGTGGCCGCGGGGATCACCTGGCTGTGGGGCCGGAGCGAGGGGCGCTGGGGCGACCCGATCAGCGAAGGGCACATGAGCGACGCCATCGCCGACACGTGGCCGTGGGTGGTGCGGGGGGCGGCCGTCGCCACCGCGCTGTTCCTGCTGTGGAGGTCGCAGCGGCAACGGTCGTGAACGGCGAGCGGCGACGGCCGTGAGCAGTCCGGCGGCCGTGAGCAGTCTCGTCGCTACTGCCTCTCCCGTTACTTCTTCTTCGTCTTACTTCTTCTTCGTCAGGTCCGCCTGCATCTCGTCCAGGATCCGGTCCGCGGCCGTGTAGCCGATGCCCTGGATCCACAGCTCGTCGTCGACGGTGTGGACGTTGCCGGACTTCACCGCCTTCATGTTCTTCCACAGGCCGCTGCCGACGGTCCGCGTCTCCTTGGACTTCTTCGGATCCCCGTACGTGGAGCGGAAGATGACGTCCGTGTCGGCGAGGTCGATCTTCTCGGGGGACAGGTCGTACGAGAAGCCGTCCTTGGCCTTCGCGGAGATCGGGGCGCGGCCGAGGCCGACGTCCTTGAGGAGGGTGGCGATGTAGCTCTGGTCGCCGTAGAGGCGGATGTCGGCGCCCTCGATGAAGCGCAGGACGTTGACCTCGGTCTGTTCGGCCTTCGCGGGGCCGCCGATGGCGGTGGTGACCTTCTTGGTGTGCGCCGTGTAGTCGGCGACCGCCTTCTTCGCCTCGGCCCGCTTGCCGAGCGCGTCGGCGTGCACCTGGAAGTTCTCCTTCCAGGGATAACCGGTCGTCTCCGTCATGACGGTCGGCGCGATCGCCCTGAGCTGGTCGTACTTGGCGGCGTGCCGGATCTTCGACGTCAGGATGAGGTCGGGCTTCAGGGCGGCGATGGCCTCCATGTTGGGCGTCATCATCTCGCCGACGTCCTTGATGCCGCTGACCTTGTCCTCCGGCAGGTAGCCGAGGAACCCGGACGACGCCTCGACGTGCGTGGAGCCGACCGGTTTCACGCCGAGGGTGATCGCGGAGTCCAGCTCGGCGGTGTCGAGGACGACGACGCGGCGCGGGTGCACGGGCACTTTCACGTCGCCCATGGCCGTCTTCACCGTGTGGGTCTCGCCGGAGCCCGCGGCCGTGTCGCCGGAGTCCGACGAGCCGCAGGCGGTCAGTGCGAGCGCGCAGGTGAGGGCCAGCGAGCCGGTGAGGAGCGCGCGGCGGCGCAGGGGGTGGGGGGCGCGGGAGCGGGGCATGGGGACGCCTTTCATGGGGTCAGGCGGGAGGGGTCGGGCGGGAGGGGGTCGGCTGGGAGAGGGTGGGAGGGGACGGGAGCGGTCGCGGACCAGGGCGCCCCGGGGACGACCAGCGGGGAGCCGGTCACGGGGTCCGGGACCACCACGCACTCCAGGCCGAAGACCTCGCGCACGAGCTCCTCGGTGACGATCTTCGCGGGCGGGCCCTCCGCGACGACCTCGCCCGCCTTCATGGCGACGAGGTGGTCGGCGTAGCGGGCGGCCTGGTTCAGGTCGTGCAGGACGACCACGATCGTGCGGCCGCGTTCGTGGTTCAACTGGCGTACCAGGTCGAGGACTTCCACCTGGTGGGAGATGTCCAGGTAGGTGGTCGGCTCGTCGAGGAGGAGCAGGCCGGTGTCCTGGGCGAGGGCCATCGCGATCCACACGCGCTGGCGCTGGCCGCCCGACAGCTCGTCGACGGGGCGTTCGGCGAGCGGGACGACGTCGGTACGTTCCATCGCCTCCGTCACCGCCTGCTCGTCCGCGTCGGACCACTGCTGCCACCAGCGCTGGTGCGGCTGGCGGCCGCGCGCCACGAGGTCGGCGACGGTGATCGCCTCGGGCGCCACGGGCGTCTGCGGGAGCAGCCCGATCTGCTGGGCGATCTTCTTGGTGGGGAGTGTGGCGAGGGAAGCGCCGTCGAGGAGGACGGCGCCGCTCCTCGGCTTGAGGAGACGGCCGAGGGCCCGCAGTGTCGTGGACTTGCCGCAGGCGTTGGGGCCGACGATCACGGTGACCCTGCCGTCGGGGATCGTGAGGTCGAGGCTCTCGACGACCGTACGGTCCTCGTAGGCGAGGGTCAGCTCGCGGGCCGTCAGGCGGGCGGCGGTCACGACGTGCCTCCGGTGCGGATGGAGCGGCTGTGGACGATGAGCCAGATCAGGTAGGGCGCTCCGACGGCCGCGGTGAGGACGCCGACGGGCAGCTCGGTGGGGGAGAAGAGCCGCCGGGCCAGCAGGTCGGCGAGGACGACGATCAGGGCGCCGAGCAGCGCCGAGCAGAGCAGCGGGAGCTGCGCGGTGCGGGTCAGCCTGCGGGCGGTCTGCGGGGCGAGGAGCGCCACGAAGTCGACGGGGCCCGCGGCGCCGGTCGCCACCGACGCGAGGACGACGCCGAGCAGGACGAGCCCGAGGCGTACGTGGCCGAGGCGCGTCCCGAGGGCCGTCGCCGTGTCGTCGTCCAGGCCCGCGGCGCGCTGGGCGCGGGCCGCCCACAGGACGAAGGGGAGCAGTACGAGCAGGGTCAGGGCGAGGGGGTTCGCCTCGGCCCAGCCGCGGCCGTTCAGGGAGCCCGTCATCCAGATCTGCGCCTGCTGGGCGACGAGGTAGTCGCCCTTGGTCATGAAGAGCGTCGTCACCGAGCGCAGGGCGATGGCGAAGCCGATACCGATGAGGACGAAGCGGGTGGCGTGCAGACCGCCGCGCCACGCGAAGACGTACACGAGGGCGGCCGCGGCGATCCCGCCGAGCACGGACAGGTAGGGCAGGACGGTGTACGAGGTGACGCCGAAGGTCATCGCGCCGACGGTCAGCGCGCTCGCGCCGTGGCTGATGCCGATGATGTCGGGGCTGGCGAGGGGGTTGCGGGCGACGGTCTGGATGAGTGCGCCCGCCACCCCGAACGCGGCGCCGACGAGCAGGCCGAGGACCATGCGGGGTTCGCGGAGCGTGCCGACGACCAGCTCGTCGGGGGAGGGCTGCCCGAGGACGACCTTCAGGGCCTCGGCGGGGTGGACGAAGGACTCACCGACACAGAGGTACGTGAGACAGCTCGCGGCGAGCAGCAGGGCGAGCGCCACGGCGACGGCGGCGGCCCTGCGGTGCACGAGGAAGGCGGCGCGACGCACCCGCAGCACCGCGTAACCGGCGGGCCGGACCCGGACCTTCTCCCGGTCCCGGACCGGGGCGACGGCGCTCACGCGGCCACCGCCTTCTTGCCGCGGACGAGCGTCACGAGGAACGGCACCCCGATGAGCGCGGTCATCACCCCTGCGGGCACCTCGCCGGGCGGGAAGACGATCCGCCCGACGGTGTCGGAGACCAGCAGCATCACGGGCCCGATGAGGGCGGCGAGCGGCAGCACCCAGCGGTGGTCGCCGCCGATGAGCGCGCGGGCGATGTGCGGGACGGCCAGGCCGATGAAGGCGATGGGGCCCGCGGCGGCCACGCCCGCGGCGGTGAGGACGGTCGCGCCGAGCCCGCCGACGATCCGTACCGCCGCGACGTTCTGGCCGATGCCCTTCGCGACGTCCTCGCCGAGCGCGAGCGCGTCCAGGCCGCGGGCGACCGCGAGGACGAGCAGCAGGCCCACGAGCAGGAACGGCCAGATCCGGCCGACGATGTCGGAGTCGCGGCCGGAGAGCGAGCCGACCTGCCAGAACCGGAACTCGTCGAGCGCGGACGCCTTCGTGGTGAGGACACCGGTGGTGACGGAGACGAGCAGCGCGTTGATGGCGGCGCCGCCGAGCGCGAGCTTCACGGGTGTCGCGCCGCCCCGGCCGCCGGACGCGATGGCGTGGACGGCGACGGACGCGAGCCCGGCCCCGGCGAACGCCCACCAGACGTATCCGGTGAGGGTGTGGACTCCGGCGTAGGCGATGGCGAGGACGACGGCGACGGAGGCGCCCTGGCTGATGCCGAGGATGCCGGGGTCGGCGATGGGGTTGCGGGTGATGCCCTGGAGGACGGTGCCGGCCAGTGCGAGGGAGGCGCCGACGAGTACGCCGGTCACGGTGCGCGGGAGCCGCATCTTGCGTATCACTTCCGCCGAGTTGCCGTGCCCGCCGTGCAGCAGCGCGTCGAACACGGCGGACGGCGCGATGGCGCGGGCGCCGACGGCGAGGCTGAGCAGGACGGCGAGGAGCAGGGCCACGACGGCCGCCGTCAGGACGGTGACGCGTCGGACGGGCAGTGACGGTCGGACGGGCGCAGGCGGTCGGACGGGCACAGACATCGGCCGGGCTCGTTTCACCGGGAGGTAAGGGTGGGCTAAGTCTAGGGGCGGGCGGGGTGCCCGCCCTCGGCACAATGGGGCGCATGACTGCACACACGCTGACCGTCGGCTTCGACCTCGACATGACCCTGATCGACTCCCGGCCCGGCATCAAGGCCGCCTATCAGGCGCTTTCCGCGAGGACGGGGACGTACGTCGACGCCGACCTGGCGGTCACGCGGCTCGGCCCGCCGCTGGAGGAGGAACTGCGGAACTGGTTCCCCGAGGAGGAGATCGCGGAGACGGGTGACCTCTACCGCGAGATCTACACCACACACGCCATCGAGCCGACCCTCGCGATGGCGGGCGCTCGCGAGGCCATAGCGGCGGTGCACGCGCACGGCGGCCGCGCGATCGTGGTGACCGCCAAGCACGAGCCCAACGCGAAGCTGCACCTGTCGCACCTCGGCATCGAGGCCGACGCCGTCATCGGCTGGCTGTGGGCGGAGGCGAAGGCGCAGGCGCTGCGCGAGCATGACGCGACGGTGTACGTCGGGGACCACACCGGTGATGTACGCGGCGCGCGTACGGCGGGCGCGCTCTCCGTGGCGGTGGCGACCGGACCGTGCGACGCAGCGGAACTGCGCGCGGCGGGCGCCGACGTCGTCCTCGGCGGCCTGGCGGAGTTCCCGGCGTGGCTGGACGCGTACGTGGCGGGGCAGGCCGTCAACTAGCGCGGGACGACGTCAGCCAGTGCCGGACCTGGCCTGCCGTCGTTGGAAGGCGATGCCGCGCAGCACCCCGATCCCCGCGATGAGGAACCCGACGCCCATCAGCATGCACACCGCGTACGCGATGGACGGAAAGGGATCGGTGCCCAGGAACAGCGGGGCCACCGTGACCAGTGTGGCCACGGCTCCGACGAAGAAGACGATTGCTCCGGTCCGGACCATTCCGTCGCCGGGCCCGGTGGAATTCGCTTGGGTTTTGTCACGCACCCGACCAGGGTAGTTCCCAGCGCGAAGGAAGAATCCGGGGACGTCTTGTCACCGGCCCACGGACCAATAGTCTTGGTTCCTGGCGGGTCGGGCGACCCGCTGTAGTGCTATCCAGAGCCGTTTTCGCCCGTCGTTCCCCGACGGGCGGACCCGGCACAGACGAGTACGACGAGTACGAGGACGAGGACTTCACGTGCCTACCGGCAAGGTCAAGTGGTTCAACAGCGAGAAGGGCTTCGGCTTTCTCTCCCGCGACGACGGCGGCGACGTCTTCGTGCATTCCTCAGTACTGCCCGCCGGCGTCGACACACTCAAGCCAGGCCAGCGCGTCGAATTCGGCGTCGTCGCGGGACAACGCGGTGACCAGGCCCTTTCCGTGGCGATTCTCGACCCCACGCCGTCGGTGGCGGCCGCGCAGCGGCGGAAACCGGATGAACTGGCGTCGATCGTCCAGGATTTGACGACCCTGCTCGAAAACATCACACCCATGCTGGAAAAGGGCCGCTACCCCGACAAGGCGTCCGGCGCGAAGATCGCGGGGCTGCTGCGGGCGGTCGCGGACCAGCTGGACGTGTAGAGCCGGGGCGCCGCTTGTTCTCCCTCGCGGCGCCTGCGGCGGCTCAAGTCCCGCTAGGGAAACGACAGAGCGTCCGGGCCGAGGGGCGGTATGAGTCCCTCGGCCGCGGCGCGCGTCAGCAGTCCGCGGACCGCCGCGTAGCCGTTCTCGCCGAGGTCGGCCGTGAACTCGTTGACGTAGAGACCGATGTGCTGGTCCGCCACCGCCGGGTCCATCTCCTGGGCGTGCTCGAGTACGTACGGACGCGAGGCCTCCGGATCGTCCCACGCCATCCGCACCGAGGTGCGGGCGGCGTCGGCGAGGGAGCGCAGCCGCTCCGCGCCCAGCGACCGCTTCGCGATGATCGCGCCCAGCGGGATCGGCAGACCCGTCGTGGACTCCCAGTGCTCGCCCATGTCGGCGAGGCAGTGCAGACCGTAGTTCTGGTACGTGAAGCGCGCCTCGTGGATGACCAGGCCCGCGTCGACCCTGCCGTCGCGCACCGCGGGCATGATCTGGTCGAAGGGCAGCACCACGATCTCACCGACGCCGCCGCCGGCGCCGCCGTCTCCGCCGCCGGACAGCGTGTCCGCGGCCCAGAGGCGGAAGAGCAGGTACGCCGTCGACTTCTCGCTGGGCACGGCGACCGTCTTGCCGGTCAGGTCGACACCCGGCTCCCGGGTCAGGACGAGCGGCCCGCAGCCACGCCCGAGCGCGCCGCCGCAGGGCAGCAGCGCGAAGGTGTCGAGGACGTACGGCAGCACGGCGTACGACACCTTCAGGACGTCCAGGTCGGACGTCTCGGCGGCGGACGCGGCGCGCTCCGCGATGCCGTTCGTGATGTCGATGTCGGCGAACGTGACGTCGAGGGCGGGCGCACCCGGCACCCGGCCGTGCGCCCACGCGTCGAAGACGAACGTGTCGTTGGGGCAGGGCGAGTACGCAATGCGGAGGGGGCGGTCGATGGGGGCCGCGGGGTTATCGGTCATGTGTGGTGCAACTCCTCAGTACCGGCGCGAACTTCCCGAACGCGTCGCTCAGCGCGGCCAGCGCGTCGCCGATCCGCCAGGCCGCACGGTCGCGCGGGCCCACGGGATTGGAGACCGCGCGGACCTCGATGACGGGCAGGCCGTGCAGTACGGCGGCCTCGGCGACACCGAAACCCTCCATCGCCTCGGCCAGGGCACGGGGGTGCCGCAACCGCAGGGCGGCGGCACGCTCGGCGGAGCCGGTCACGGTGGAGACGGTGAGGACGGTGCCGGTCGCGGCACCGCAGGCGTCGGCCAGCTCCCGTACGAGGGAAGGCGGCGGACGGTGGGTGACAGCGCCGAACCCCAGCTCGGTGACGGGCGCGAACCCCTCGGGGGTCTCGGCGCCCAGATCGGCGACGGTGATCTCGTCGGCGACGACGAGGGAGCCGACGGGCGCGGCGGGCAGGAAGCCGCCGCCGATACCGGCCGACACGACGAGGGTGTAGGGCCGCCCCTCGGCGGCGGCACGGGCGAGTGCGGTCGCCGTGCCCGCGGCGGCGGCCGCGGGGCCGACGCCGACGGCGAGGGTGTCGAAGGCGGGTGCCTCCGACAGCGCTCCGGCCACCGCGTCCCGTTCGGCAGGGACGGCGGTGGCCACGAGGACGCGTGGGGCGGGCGCGGCGTGCGGAGCGGGCGCGGCGTGCGGGGTCAGGTCAGGAGTCCTTCTCGAACTTGAACGACCACAGGCCCGTCGCCTTGGACTCCGAGCCCTTGCCGCCCTCGAGGAGGCTGACGGTCGACTTGTTGCCGCCACCGCCGTACTGCTGGTTGAAGAAGACGCTGCCCGGGATGACGACGTACGTCTTCTTGCTGGCCTCGGTCAGCGGCTGACCGTTCATCAGCAGGGTCCAGCCCTTCTCGGCCACCTCCGGGTCGACGCCGAAGCGGACCTTCTCGTCCGGGTCGATCTTCACGGACTTGACGTCCTTGTCCTGGAGGCAGGACTTGATCTGCGCCTCCTTCAGCTCCTCGCCGTCGTTGTAGCAGGACGCTTCGGTGTTCACCGAGTCGCTGCCGACGGTGACGGTGGCGAGCGGCGTCGGCTTGTCGCAGGCCGAGAGGACGAGGAGTCCGGCGGAGACGGCGCCAAGAGCGGCCGCGGTGCGGCGGCGGCGCGCCGCGCTGTTCACATTCGCGGCTCCGCCGCGGAGCAGGGAGGTCATGGGCGAAGGCTATCGGGCGCGCCGGGGGGTGCTGTTACGCGGGGGGCTTGGGCGTGCCGTTCGGGGTGGGGGAGGGGTGGGGGAGATGTGTAGGGGAGATGTGGGGGGGGGGGGGGGGGGGGGTGGGTCAGAGGACTCGGGGGCGGGGGCCCGCTCGGCGGGATGACGCGAGGAGGCCTCGTACGGTCGACAGCCAGCCCACCGCCACGATGCCCGCGGCCACCGAGAGCCCCAGCGTCCCGATCAGTGGCAGTGCGATGCCGATGCCGCCGCCGACCACCCACGCCATCTGGAGCAGCGTCTCGGAACGGGCGAACGCGGACGTGCGGACCTGCTCCGGGACGTCCCGCTGCAGCAGCGCGTCCAGGGACAGCTTCGACAGGGCCTGCGCGAACCCCGCGCAGGCGCCGAGACACGCGACGCCCACCGCCCCGAAGAACAGCGCGGACGTGATCGCCACGCCGAGCACCACCGCGACCACCGTCACGATGATCAGCTCCGGCGCGCGCGACTTCAGCCACGCGCCGACCGCCGTGCCCAGCGCGTTGCCCGCGCCCGCCGACACGCCCACTATGCCGAGCGACACCGCCGCGCTCTGGCCCGCGAGCGGATGCTCCCTCAGCAGGAACGCCAGGAAGAAGATGAGGAACCCGGAGAGACAGCGCAGTGACGCGTTCGCGGCCAGGGCGTGGGTGACGGCGGGGCCGACCGTACGTAGCCCGAGGCGTCGTTTGCGGGACGTGTCGGAGGCCGCCTCGGCGCGGGCGTGCAGATGCAGGTGCTCCTCGTCCGCGGCGAGCAGCGCCTTGCTCTCGCCCTTCGACGAGTCCACCTTGTGCGGCAGCGAGAACGACAGGAGCATCCCCGATACGAAGATCACGAAGGCGCCGAACAGCGGCCATCGTGGACCGACCATCTGTAGCCCCGCGCCCATCGGCGCCGCGACGGCCGTCGCGAGCAGGCCGCCGAGCGTGACCCGGGAGTTGGCCTTGACCAGGGAGAACCCTGGTGGAAGGAGGCGCGGCACGACCGCGCTTCTCACTACTCCGTACGCCTTCGACGCGACCAGCACGCCGAGCGCTGCCGGGTACAGCTCCACGCTGCCCGACACGACCGCGCCCGACAGGACGAGCGCGAGCAGGGCCCGTGCCAGCATCGCGCCCGCCATCGCGGCGCGGCGGCCGTGCGGCAGGCGGTCGAGGAGCGGGCCGATGACGGGGGCGAGGAGCGTGAACGGCGCCATCGTGATCGCCAGGTACAGCGCGACGCGGCCGCGGGCCTCGTCCGTCGGCACCGAGAAGAACACGGTCGAGGCGAGCGCGACGGTGATCATGACGTCGCCCGCGCCGTTCACGGCGTGCAGCTCGATCAGCTTGCCGAGCCCCGACTCACCCGCTCCGTGGGCGTGGGTGGCCTTGCGGATGCCGCGGGCGGTGCCGGTGAACGGGAGGTGGAGGGCGCGGCCGAGCGCGCGGGCGGTCCGTCTCGCCGGGCCTGGCGAGACTGTTCCTGCGGGCATCGTCCTGGTGGGGGCCACCCCGTCATAGTGCCCTGTTGGGGGGGCCACTAGTACGGATACTGGCTGTGAGCCCGTGGCGGCGTCTCTCCGCCGCTCCGCGGCGGGGGTGGGGTGGTTGCCCCGCGCCGCCGGGCGCAGGCGCTTCGCCGCTCCGCGGCGGGGGTAGGGGTGGTTGCTCCGCGCCGCCGGGCGCGGGTGCTTCGCCGCTTCGCGGCGGTTTTCCCTCCCGCCCGCCCGTTTACCCCGCACCGCAGGGTGGGCGTAGTGCTTCGCCGCTTCGCGGCGGCCGGTGGGGTGGTTGCTCCGCGCCGTCGGGCGCGGGTGCTTCGCCGCTTCGCGGCGGGGGTGGGGTGGTTGCTCCGCGCCGTCGGGCGCGGGTGCTTCGCCGCTTCGCGGCGGGGGTGGGGTGGTTGCTCCGCGCCGTCGGGCGCGGGTGCTTCGCCGCTTCGCGGCGGTTTTCCCTCCCGCCCGCCCGTTTACCCTGCACCGCAAGGTGGGCGCAGTGCCGCGCCGCTTCGCGGCGGGGTGGGTTTTTTGGGCGTCCACCCGATTGCCTCGCGCCGAGCGTTTCCGGGGGGATGGGGGCCGCAGGGGTGGGTTTCGGGCGGGTGTGTGGGGGGTTTGCGGGTGCGTGGGGGAGCGGAACGGCGCGTGGTGGCGTACGTCGGTGTAGGCCCAGGGGCCAGGAGAAGGTAGCGTGCGTAGCGCGCCTGCGGCGGTTGTTCTTGGCCGCGCGCCTCTCGGTCATCCCGCAGAATGGGTGACGTAGGCGCGCCCCGGAACGTCGGGCGCGGACGTTGACGCGGCCCTCTGGTCCGCTCCGTCCGCACCCCCGCGTAAAGGTGGCGCACTCGTGAGACGGCGTAGGAGAGAAGCGATACTTGTGAGCGCAGCGACAACGCGAAGCCGTACCCCGCGCACCCCGCGTACCCCCGACCGCCTCTGCGCCGAGGCGGTGGGCCTGGCACGTGCCGCGGCCGAGGAGGCCGCCGCGCCCGGTGTGGTCGGTGAGCATGTCGAGGTCGTCGTCGAGGGCGACCGCGTCGTCACGCACTTGTTCGAGTGCAAGGAATTCGGCTACCGGGGCTGGCGCTGGGCCGTGACGGTGGCCCGCGCCTCGCGGGCGAAGGTCGTCACCCTCGACGAGACCGTGCTGCTGCCGGGCCCCGACGCGCTCCTCGCCCCCGAGTGGGTGCCGTGGAGCGAGCGGCTCCGGCCCGGCGACATGGGTCCCGGTGACCTGCTGCCGACCGATGCCGAGGATCTGCGCCTCGAACCCGGGTACTCCGGTGAGGAGGAGCCGCCGCCGAACTCCGTCGTGTCGCAGGAGATGGCCGAGCTCGTCGAGGCCGAGGACGCGGAGGTGACGGCGGGGCCGCCCGCCGAGCTGCCCGTCCCGCCCGCCCGCGGCTCCATCGCGGCGGTCGCCGAGGAACTCGGCATGCGCAGGGAGAGGGTCCTTTCGCGGTACGGGCTGCATGTCGCGGCGGACCGCTGGGACGAGGCGTACGGAGCGAAGACCCCGATGGCGCAGGCGGCGCCGGCGGCGTGCGTCAGCTGTGGGTTCCTCGTGCGGATCGGCGGCTCGCTCGGGCAGGCGTTCGGTATCTGCGGCAACGAGTTCGGGCCCGCGGACGGGCATGTCGTGTCGCTGTCGTACGGGTGCGGAGGGCACTCGGAGGCCGCGGTCATGCCGAAGCCGCCGCGTCCGGCGCCGCCCGTCCTCGACGAGACCCGCGTGGACGTACTGCCGCTGCGGCCCGGGGCCGACTCCGGCTCCGTCAGCGCGGAGGGCCCCGGCGAGGACCTCGGCCACTCCTAGCCCCCCGGGGCACGCCAGTCCGACGGGGCACGCTAGTCCGTGACGAAAGGCGCGTAACCGACCGGGACCTCGCTGACCTCCAGGTCGGAGAAGACCAGCGTCAGGTCGTGCGCGTCGGTCTCGACGCGCACCTCGTGGAAGTCGATGCCGATCTCCTTCGACCAGCGGTCGGCCGCCTTCGAATTCCGGACCGGCTCCGCTCCGGGGTACATGGCGTGGCACTTCACGCCCCAGACATACCCGCCGAGGTCCGGATCGGCGTTCTCGTGGTCCAGGAGACGGTCGTCCAGCGATTCCCGCCAGGTCCCGGCGGCCACGGACGTCTCGCAGCGGGCCTCGACGCAGTACCGGAAGAGGTAGCGCAGGTAGGCCGGGGGTATGCCGGTGCGCGGGTCGGCCGTCGCGTAGATGATGAGCTCGTAGTCGCGCATGTAGTTCGTGTATCCGTGGTGCACGACGGCGTGGTCGAACGTCTCTTCCAGTTGCTGTTCGAGCAGAGCGGTGTCCATGCCTGCTTTCTATCCCACCTGACGAGCCGGTCGGCAGCGGGTTTCGCCGGGGCCGTCCGCCCCCCGGCCCCCCTCCCCGGACGCGATAGCGTTCGCCCGCAAGCACGTCGCTCCACCCCATGCACGTCCCATCCCCCAGAGGAGACAGTCGACCGTGAGCAAGACCGTGCGGCCGGCGGCCGAGGGTACGGATCCCTTCGGCACCGCCCGCCTCCGCCGCGGAGTACTCGACGCATGGGCCGCTGCCCCGGCCCGTTTCCGTGAGGACGCCAACGCCGAGGAGGACCTCGCCCTCGGCGGGTACCGCGACCGCCTCGTCGTCGAGCTCGCGCAGAACGCCTCGGACGCCGCCGCCCGCGCGGGCGTCCCCGGCCGCCTCGCGTTGACGCTGCGCGGCGGCGTCCTCGCCGCGGCCAACAGCGGCGCCCCCCTCGACGCCACCGGCGTCGAGTCCCTCTCCACCCTCCGCGCCTCCGCGAAGCGGGAGTCGCGAGGGGCGCCCACAGACACCGCCACCACCCCCGGCGCCGTCGGCCGCTTCGGCGTCGGCTTCGCCGCCGTGCTCGCCGTCTCCGACGAGCCCGCCGTCGTCGGACGCACCGGCGGCGTCCGCTGGTCGCTGTCCGAGGCGCGGGAACTGGCCGCGGAGACCGCCCGGTTCAGTCCGGGTCTCGGGGACGAGGTGCGGCGCCGTGACGGTCACGTGCCGCTGCTCCGCCTCCCCTTCGCCGCCGAGGGCTCCGCCCCCGACGGCTACGACACCGTCGTCATCCTGCCGCTGCGCGACGCCGCCGCGGAGGACCTCGTGGCCCGGCTCCTCGACGGCGTCGACGACGCGCTGCTCCTCGCCCTGCCGGGGCTCGCGGAGGTCGGCATCGAGACCCCGGACGGGACGACGCGCACGCTGCGCCGCCGTACCGAAGCCCCGTACACCGTCATCGAAGACAGCCGCGACGGCACCACCCGCTGGCGCACCGTCAGCAGGCAGGGGCCGATCGAGGCCGCCCTCCTGAAGGACAGGCCCGTCGAGGAACGGCTGCGCCCGCACTGGTCGGTGACGTGGGCCGTGCCCACGGGGGCCGACGGCGCGCCCGAGCGGCCGGTCACCAGTCCCGTCGTGCACGCGCCGACGCCGAGCGACGAGCCGCTGGACGTACCGGCGCTGCTCATCGCCTCGTTCCCGCTGGACACCGCACGTCGGCACGCCGCTCCAGGGCCGCTCACCGACTTCCTGGTGGAGCGGGCCGCGGACGCGTACGTCGAACTGCTCGCCGACTGGCGGCCGGTCGCCGAGGGGATCATCTCCCTCGTGCCGGGGCCGCTCGGCAAGAGCGAGCTGGACGGCGCGCTGCGCCGGGGCATCCTGGACCGGCTGCCCCGTACCGCCTTCCTGCCGCCCGCGCTGCCCCGCGCCGAGGGCGACGAGGACGAGCTGCCGGAGGCGCTGCGGCCGCGGGACGCGGAGGTCGTGGAGGGCGCGGGCGCCGAGACGGTCCGGGTCCTCGCCGAGGTGCTGCCGTGTCTGCTGCCCGCGGGGCTCGAGCGCCGCGCCGAGCTGCGCACGCTGGGCGTGGCGCGGATCGCGCTGACGGAGGCGGTGGACCGGCTCGCGGGTCTTGAGCGGGAGCCCGGCTGGTGGCGGCGGCTGTACGACACGCTGGCCGGGGTCGACCCGGACCGGCTCTCAGGGCTGCCGGTGCCGCTGGCGGGCGGGCCTTCCCCGTCGTCCGCGCGCACGCTTGAGCCCGAGGAGGAGTTGGCTTCGCGGGAAGGGTCCCGTGTCGCGCGTACCACCATCGGGCCCCGTCAGGTCCTTCTCCCCGCCCCCGGCGGTGCTGACGGGCACGGCAGTGACGGGCACGGCGATGGCGTCGGCCCCGCCGCCCCCGCCGTCCTCGCCCGCCTCGGGCTGAAGATCGCCCACCCGGACGCCGTCCACCCGCTCCTGGAGAAGCTCGGCGCGCTGCCCGCCACGCCCCGCGCCGTCCTCACGACGCCGCAGGTCCGTGCCGCCGTGGCCGCGTCGCTGGACGACGACACGTGGGACGAGGACGCCCTGGACGCCGAGGAGTTGGCGGACGTCGTCCTCGCGCTCGTGCGGGACGCGAACCTGTCGCCCGGCGACGAGCCGTGGCTGGCCGCGCTCGCGTTGCCCGACGAGGACGGCGAGCTCGCCCCGGCCGGTGAACTCGTGCTGCCGGGCAGCGACTTCGCGCAGGTCATGCGGGACGACGAACTGGCGCTCGCCGACCAGGAGCTGGCCGACCGGTGGGGCGAGCAGCCGCTCGCCGCGTGCGGTGTGCTCGCCGGGTTCGCTCTCGTACGGGCCACGGACGTCGTCCTGGACCCCGATGAACTGGAGCCCCGTGACGGGGACTTCCCCGAGCCGGACGACGCGGGTCTGCTGGACGCCGTGGACGTGTGGTGCGAGGACGTCCTCGACCGGCTGCCCGACACGCCGGTGCCGCCGGTGGCGACCGAGATCGTCGCCGTGCGGGACCTCGACCTGGTCGACGACGACTGCTGGCCGCAGGCCCTCGCGATGCTGTCGCGTCCGCCGCTGCGGGACGCGCTGACGCAGCCGCTGCGGGTGCTGCTGCCGGACGGGACGACGGAGACGGTCCGCTCGTACACGGCGTGGTGGCTGCGCGGGCATCCGGTCCTCGGCGGCCGCCGTCCCGCGGGGCTGCGGGCGGAGGGCGGCGATCCGCTGCTCGTCGGCCTGTACGACGCCGCGGACGCGTCCGGCTTCGAGGACGAGCAGGTCCTCCGGGCGCTGGGCGTGCGGACGTCGGTGAGCGCCCTGCTGGCCGAGCCGGGCGGCGCGGCCGAGCTGCTCGACCGGCTGGCGGACCCGGAGCGGCCCGTTTCCGCGGCCCAGCTCCACGCGCTGTACGGGGCGCTCGCCGACCTCGACCCGGAGCAGGTGACGCTCCCGGACGAGCTGCGCGCGGTGGTGGACGGCGAGGTCGTGGTGGTCGACGCGGCGGACGCGGTGGTCGCCGACGCCCCCGACCTGCTGCCGCTGGCCGACGGCGTGGCGCTGCTGCCGGTGCAGCCGGGCCGGGCGGCGGACCTGGCGGAGCTGTTCCAGGTGCGGCGGCTCAGTGAGACGGCGGCCGTGGAGCCGTCGGGGGAGGGCGTCGAGCACGACGTTCCCGAGTCGGTGCGGATCCTGCTGGGGGACGGTACGCCGGAGACGTACGTGGAGTACGACGAGCTGGTCGCGGGCGGCGTGGAGCTGGACTGGCGCCGCACGCCGGACGGCGCGGTGCACGCGGCGACGCTGGAGGGCGTGGCGGCCGGGCTCGCCTGGGCGGCGGGCCAGTGGCCGCGCCGCTTCGAGGTGGCGGCGCTGCTCGAAGATCCCTCACGCACGGAGGAGCTGGCGCGGGACCGCTGGTTCGACTGAGGGGCGGCCCTTTCCGGGCGGGTGATGTGACGTGGTCATATTTTCTTCACATCGTGTACAACCACTCGCCCCTGTCGAGAGTCTGATCTTGGGAGTCAACAGACTCCTAGATCACTCGGGACCCGCGTGACGCGCCTCGCGCTCCGCGGGACCCCTTCTCCACCTGGGGAAACACATGCGCATCCGTGCCACCGTGGCCGCACTGTCCGGCACCCTGGCCCTTTCCGCACTCGCCGTTCCGGCCGCGACGGCCGTCGACGGCCCGAGCACCCCGAAGCCCGCCGCCTCCGTCGCCAAGGCCACCAAGGCCGCGGGCGTCGCCAACGTCGGCCGCACCAAGATCACCAAGATCACCGTCAACGGTGGCAAGGACGTCGTGCTGGGCACGACCGAGAAGAAGAAGTTCACCGTCGCCGTCACCGCGACGGACCCGGAGGGCATCGTCGCGGGCAGCGCGTTCCTCTGGCACGGCCCCGACAAGGACCACGCCGACGGCATCATCACGCCCGATGACTTCGTGGGCAAGTGCGTGGTCGTGAACGCGACCACCTCGACCTGCACCGTCACCGTCGTCGCCGATCCGAAGATCGACCTCTTCTCGAACAACGCGGCCGGCGGCGGCTGGAAGGCCTTCGCCACCGTGAGCGCCGGCGGCACGGGCGAGGCCACCGTCGAGGGAGCCAAGACGGGCCTCCGCGTCCAGCGCGCCGCCAAGCTCACCACCAACGCCTCCCCGGAGCCCATCAAGAAGGGCAAGACCCTCACGGTCACCGGCGCCCTGGCCCGCGCCAACTGGGAGACCTCCAAGTACGCGGGCTACACCAAGCAGTCCGTGAAGCTGCAGTACAAGAAGAAGGGTGCCAGCAGCTACACCACCCTCAAGACGATCAAGTCCGACACCAAGGGCAACCTGAAGACCACGGTGAAGGCCTCGGCCGACGGCTACTTCCGTTACGTCTTCGCCGGTACGTCGACGACCCCGTCCGTGACGTCGGCCGCCGACTTCGTCGACGTGCGATAAGACCGCACCACACCCCTACGCCGGAAAGCGGCGGTCCACCCAGCGGTAGACGACCTCGATGACCAGTGAGGCCACCGCCGCTATCGCGACCGCCGCCCACGGCATGGTCGTGCCCACCAGCTTCAGCTGGAAGAAGTCCTGGAGCCAGGGCACGGTCAGTACGAGCAGGAAGCCGAGACCCATCGCGCCGATCAGGCCGATCCGCCACCACGTGTAGGGGCGGGCGATGATGGCGAGGACCCACATGGCGATCAGGAACAGCGCCAGGGTGGCCGCGCTGGTCTCGGCTTCTCGCGCGCCCGCGCCGTCGTAGTGGTGCCGGGCCAGCAGATACGTCACGAACGTGGCGACACCCGCGACGACGCCGCCAGGGATCGCGTACCGCATGACCCTGCGGACGAAGTGCGGTTTCGCGCGCTCCTTGTTGGGGGCCAGCGCGAGGAAGAACGCGGGGACGCCGATCGTCAGCGTGGAGAGCAGCGTCAGGTGGCGGGGCAGGAAGATGTACTCGACCTGCGAGCAGACGACGAGCAGCGCGATGATCACCGAGTAGACGGTCTTCACCAGGAACAGCGTGGCGACGCGCGTGATGTTGCCGATGACGCGGCGGCCCTCGGCGACGACGGACGGCAACGTCGCGAAGCTGTTGTTGAGGAGCACGATCTGCGCGACCGCTCGGGTCGCCTCCGAGCCCGAGCCCATCGAGACGCCGATGTCGGCGTCCTTGAGGGCCAGGACGTCGTTCACGCCGTCGCCCGTCATCGCGACGGTGTGGCCGCGTGACTGGAGGGCGCCCACCATGTCGCGCTTCTGCTGCGGGGTGACGCGGCCGAAGACGGAGTTGTCGTCGAGGGCCCGCCCCATCTCGTCCTGCTCGGTGGGCAGCTTGCGCGCGTCCACGGTGTTCTCGGCGCCGGGCAGGCCGAGCTTGCCCGCGACGGCGCTCACCGAGACGGCGTTGTCGCCGGAGATGACCTTCGCGGAGACGTCCTGCTCCTCGAAGTAGCGCAGGGTGTCTGCGGCGTCGGGCCGCAGCCGCTGTTCCAGGACGACCAGGGCCGTCGCCTTCGTGCCGGACGCCACGCCGGGGGCGTCCAGGTCCTTGTCCGCGCGGGCCAGGAGCAGCACGCGCAGGCCCTGCTTGTTGAGGTCCTCGATCTCGGTGAGTGACGGGTCGCCGTCGGGCAGCAGTACGTCGGGGGCGCCGAGCAGCCACGTCGACGTGGTGCCGTCGCCCTCGCTGAACGAGGCGCCGCTGTACTTGCGGGCGGAGGAAAAGGGCAGCGACTCCGTGCAGCGCCACTCCTCGCTGTCGGGGTAGGCGTCGATGATCGCCTGGAGCGACGCGTTGGGTCGCGGGTCGGATTCGCCGAGGGCGCCGAGGACCCTGCGTACGTACGCCTCGTCGGCACCGCCCAGCGGGCGCAGCTCCGTGACGTCCATGCCGCCCTCGGTGAGGGTGCCGGTCTTGTCGAGGCAGACCGTGTCGACGCGGGCGAGGCCCTCGATCGCGGGGAGCTCCTGCACCAGGCACTGCTGGCGGCCGAGCCGGATGACGCCGATCGCGAAGGCCACGGAGGTGAGGAGGACGAGCCCCTCCGGGATCATGGGGACGATCCCGCCGACCGTGTAGGCGATGGACTCCTTGAAGTTGTCGTCCTTGACGACGAGCTGGGAGATGACCAGGCCGATGGAGGTCGGCACCATCAGCCACGTCACGTACTTGAGGATCGTGGAGATGCCGGTGCGCAGCTCGGAGTGGACGAGGGTGAAGCGGCTGGCCTCCTCGGCGAGCTGGGCCGCGTACGCCTCGCGGCCGACCTTGGTGGCGGTGAAGGCGCCGCCGCCCGCGACCACGAAGGAGCCCGACATCATCTTGTCGCCGGGCTTCTTGATGACGGGGTCGGCCTCACCGGTGAGGAGCGACTCGTCGACCTCCAGGCTGTCGGTCTCGACGGCCTCGCCGTCCACGGGGATCTTGTCGCCGGGCCCGAGCTCCACGAGGTCGCCGAGGACGATCTCGGAGGCGGAGATCTCGGCGGCCCGTCCGTCGCGGCGCACGGTGGGTTTGGCCTCGCCGATGACGGCGAGGCTGTCCAGCGTCTTCTTGGCGCGCCACTCCTGGATGATGCCGATGCCGGTGTTGGCGACGATCACGAAGCCGAAGAGGCTGTCCTGGATCGGTGCGACGAACAGCATGATCACCCAGAGCACGCCGATGATCGCGTTGAAGCGGGTGAAGACGTTGGCCCGGACGATCTCGCCGAGCGAGCGTGAGCTCCGTACCGGTACGTCGTTGACTTCGCCGCGCGCGACCCGCTCGGCCACTTCCGCGGCGGTCAGGCCGGTGGCCCGCCCTTTGGGGGGCGGCACCGGGTGGACCGGGTCGAGCTCGGCGCCCGCGTCGATATGCGTCATGCATTCGACGGTAAGGGGGGTCTTGCGGCTTCACCCCTTGAATGCCCCAAAGATCCGACCAGGGTAGGACGTGACCCGTCCCATAGTTGTACGGACCGTCGGGGGGTTACTGCGGCTGTGTGACCTTCGACCTCTTGATCGCCGCGTCGCGCTTGCGTACGTACCAGATGCCGATGAGGCCGAGGCCCGCGCCGGCCAGGCAGGTCCACACCCACCAGGTCGCGTCGCGGTCGTCGAACCAGCCGTAGAACGGCAGCTGGACGAGGAAGAGGACGAACCAGAGGATCGTGCCACCGGTGATGGTGGAGACCACGGGGCCCTCCAGGGGCTCCGGCGCCTCGTGCTTGGGGGTCCACTTCGCCATGCGTACAGCTTACGAGGCGGGGCCGTCGGCTCGTACACGTGTTGCCCACTGCCCGTACACGCGTTGCCCCGTAGGGGTCTACGCGCGGAGATAGCGATTTCTGCTTCATGTATTCATACTGAAACAGCTCGTTAATGGCCGATTGCTTTCGTATGAAGGTACAAGTTCGCGAAGCTCGGCACTTCCCCTTCTTCATTCACAGGTCATGAGGTTCTCCATGTCTTCCTCGGCCAGCGCTCCGGTCGATGCCCGTAAAGAGCCGCCGAAGGCCCCGCAGAACGGCCTCGACGCGTTCTTCAAGATCTCGGAGCGCGGCTCGACCCTCGCCAGGGAAGTCCGCGGCGGCTTCGCCACCTTCTTCGCGATGGCCTACATCGTCGTGCTGAACCCGATCATCCTGGGCAGCGCGAAGGACATGTACGGGCATCAGCTCGACAACAAGCAGCTCGTCACCGCGACCGTGCTGACCGCCGCCTTCACCACGCTCCTCATGGGCGTCATCGGCAACGTGCCCATCGCGCTCGCCGCGGGCCTCGGCGTCAACACCGTCGTCGCCCTCCAGCTCGCGCCCCGCATGTCGTGGCCCGACGCCATGGGCATGGTCGTCCTCGCGGGCTTCGTCGTGATGCTGCTCGTCGCGACCGGGCTGCGGGAGCGCGTGATGAACGCCGTGCCGCTGGGCCTGCGCAAGGGCATCGCGATCGGCATCGGCCTCTTCATCATGCTGATCGGCCTCGTCGACGCCGGGTTCGTCTCGCGCATCCCGGACGCCGCGCACACCACCGTCCCGCTGCAGCTCGGCGGCGACGGGCACCTCAACGGCTGGCCCGTCCTCATCTTCGTGCTCGGCGTGCTGCTCACCCTCGCGCTCCTCGTGCGCAAGGTGCCGGGCGCGATCCTGCTCAGCATCGTCGTCATGACGGTCGTCGCGATGATCATCCACGCCGCCGCCGGGCTCGACAGCACGTCCTGGGGTCTGACCAGTCCGGAGTGGCCCGGCAACCCCGTCTCGACGCCGGACTTCGGGCTCGTCGGCCAGATCAGCCTGTTCGGCGGCTTCGAGAAGGTCGGCGTCCTGACCGGCGTCCTCTTCGTCTTCACCGTGCTGCTCTCGTGCTTCTTCGACGCGATGGGCACGATCATGGGCATCGGTGACGAGGCGAAGCTGACCGACGCCAACGGCAACATGCCCGGCATGAACAAGGTCCTCTTCGTCGACGGCATCGCCGTCGCCGCGGGCGGCGCCTCGTCCTCCTCCGCCACCACCTGCTTCGTGGAGTCCACGGCGGGCGTCGGCGAGGGCGCCCGCACGGGGTTCGCGAACGTCGTCACCGGCGGCCTCTTCGCCGTCGCGCTCTTCCTCACGCCGCTCGCCACGATGGTCCCGTCCCAGGCGGCCACGCCCGCGCTGCTCGCGGTCGGCTTCCTGATCCTGTCCGGGTCCATCGGGCAGATCGACTGGGCGGACCACACCATCGCGATCCCCGCGTTCGTGACGATGCTGATGATGCCGTTCACGTACTCGATCACGAACGGCATCGGCATGGGCTTCATCACCTTCACGGTGCTGCGGCTCGCGGCCGGGCGCGGGCGCGAGGTGCCGGTCGCGATGTACGCGGTGTCGGCGGTGTTCGCCTTCTACTACCTGATGCCCGCGCTGAACCTGACGTAGCGGCCGTCGGCGGAACGTGTCTCACGCGGCCCCGTAGAACTTCTCCGTCTCCTCGACCGACGCCTTGAAGCGTTCGTCGAAGTCGTCCCGAATGAGCGTCCGGACCACATAGTCCTGGACGCTCATTCCTCTTTTGGCCGCGTGCTGTCGGAGCCGGTCGAGCAGCTCACCGTCTATGCGCAGGCTGAGCACTGGCGATCCCATGTCCGACAGGGTCCTCGGCGGCCCCGGGCCGGTGCGTCACTTTCCGAAGTCACCTCACTCGTTCGGGTGACGAAATGGTTCGGTCTCGTACTTCTGGTAATCCAAGTGGTCTTTAGCTTGGGTAATGAGTTACGCTAACAAACATGCCGGACCTCTCCCATGGCGACAATGCCGCCGCCGTGAACGCCCTGCGCTCCGCTGTGATGCGCCTGTCCCGTCGACTCAAGCACCAGCGAGTCGACGAGTCGCTGAGCCCCACCGAGATGTCGGTGCTCGGCACCCTCGCCCGCTGCGGCTCCGCCACCCCGGGCGAGCTCGCCCGCAAGGAGCACGTGCAGCCGCCGTCGATGACCCGCATCGTGGCGCTGCTCGAGGCCAAGGGGCTGGTCCGGCTGGAGCCGCACCCCGAGGACCGCCGCCAGAAGGTGGTGACCCAGACCGAGACCGCCGAGGCCATGCTCGAAGAGAGCCGCCGCAAGCGGAACGCCTGGCTCGCCGGCCTGGCGGAGCACCTCGACGACGACGAGTGGGCGCGGCTCCGCGCCGCCGCTCCCGTACTGGAGAAGCTCGCGCACCTTTAGGGGGCTGCCCCCCCAAGCCCCGCGGCACCCCGCGGGCACTCCCGCCGCCCCGGCGGCGGGAGCCGTACGTACGCCAGGAGGCGAAGCCACTTTGAGTACGGGATCCGGAGCAGACTCCGCCCCCGCACCAACCGCCCTCGATAAGCCCGTCCGCCCCCACAAGACCTCGATGTTCAGCTCGCTGAAGATCCGCAACTACCGGCTCTTCGCGACCGGCGCGGTCGTCTCGAACACCGGTACCTGGATGGCCCGCATCACCCAGGACTGGCTGGTGCTCAGCCTCACCGGATCCTCCGCGGCCGTCGGTATCACCACGGCCATGCAGTTCCTGCCGATGCTGCTCTTCGGCCTGTACGGCGGCGTGATCGCCGACCGCTTCGCCAAGCGCAACCTGCTCTTTCTGACCCAGGGCGCGATGAGCCTCAGCGGGCTCTTCCTCGCGGCGCTGACGCTGAGCGGGCACGTTCAGGTCTGGCACGTCTACTTCGCGGCCTTCTTCACCGGCCTCGTCACCGTCGTCGACAACCCGACGCGGCAGTCCTTCGTGTCCGAGATGGTGGGACCCGACCAGGTCCGCAACGCCGTCTCGCTGAACTCCGCCAACTTCCAGTCCGCCCGCCTCATCGGCCCCGCCGTGGCGAGCGCGCTGACCGCTGCCGTGGGACCGGGCTGGGCGTTCCTCGCCAACGGCCTGTCCTTCCTCGCACCGCTCACCGGCCTGCTGCTGATGCGTACCGCCGAGCTGCACCACACCCCGCGCAAGTCGCGCGGCAAGGGGCAGCTGCGGGAAGGCCTGAACTACGTGTCGAAGAACCCCGAGCTGATCTGGCCGATCGTCCTCGTCGGCTTCATCGGCACCTTCGGCTTCAACTTCCCGATCTGGCTGAGCGCCTTCGCGGACGACATCTTCCACGGCGGCGTGGGGATGTACGGGCTGTTCAACACCCTCATGGCGATCGGCTCGCTGGCCGGTGCGCTGCTCGCGGCCCGGCGCGGCACCTCGCGGCTGCGGCTCCTCGCCGGGGCGGCCGTCGCCTTCGGCGTGCTGCAGATCGTGGCCGCGTTCGCGCCCGAGCTGTGGATGTTCGTCGCGCTGATCGTGCCGATCGGCATCCTCGGCCTGACGGTGAACGTCACCGCCAACTCCTCGGTCCAGATGGCCACGGACCCGGAGATGCGGGGCCGTGTCATGTCGCTGTTCATGATGGTCTTCACCGGCGGTACGCCGCTCGGCGGCCCGCTCTTCGGCTGGCTCGCCGACGCGTACGGCGTGCGGATCAGCATGGCCGTCGGCGGTCTCGTCTGCGCCCTCGCCGCGGCCGGTGTCGGCCTGATGCTGGCGCGCGCGGCGAACCTCCGGCTGAAGGTGGACCTCCGCCGCGGCCGCCGGCACGTGCAGTTCGTGCCGCGGGAGCGGGAGCTCGCGACGGCGGCGTAGCCGCCCGGCGGGTGTGTGGCGTGTGGGGAGGGCCCGGTCAGACGCGCTGTGCGAGTACCTGGCCGGGCCAGCTGCCGTCCGGGCCCGTGAAGGGCTCGGTGGCGGTGAAGCCGTTGCTCTCGTAGTACGCGACGAGGGCGCGGTCCTCGCCCCGGTAGCAGTCGACCCGCAGCAGCCGGACGCCCTGCCTGCGGGTCTCCTCGACGGCGTGCGCGAGCAGGGCGCGGCCCACGCCGCGGCCCGCGTGGCGGCGGTGGTCGGCGGCGAGGAGGTGGATGTACCGCTCGGGTTCGTCCGCGGCCGGGATGATGTCGCCGCCGGGCCCGTCGGTGAGCGTCACCGTGCCCGCCACCTCGCCGCCGATCTCCGCGATCCACGGTTCGCCCGTCGTCAGGTACTTCTCGACCAGGGCGACGGCCTTCGGGTTCTCCGACCACGGCTTGGTGCCCCACTGTCCCGTGCGGCCCTGCGACACGAGCCACTCCACGGCTCCGTCGAAGAGCGCGAGGACGGCGGGAACGTCGTCGGCCCCGCCCTGCCTGATCTCTATCGGCTCACTCATGCAGGGAGGCTAGCGTCACTCTCATGAGACTCTTCGCCGCGGTCCTCCCGCCGGACTCCGCGACCACCGAACTGGCCACCGCGGCGCACGCGTTGAAGGAGCTGCCCGGCGCCGACGGGCTGCGCTGGACGGCCCGCGTCAGCTGGCACTTCACTCTCGCCTTCATGGCTGAGGTCGACGACGCCACGGTCCCGGACCTCACCGCACGCCTGGAGCGGGCCGCGCACCGCACACCCCCGTTCTCCCTCGCCCTGCGCGGTGGCGGCCACTTCGGGGACCGGGCGCTGTGGGCGGGCGCCGCGGGGGACGTGGCGGCGTTGCGGCTGCTTGCCGCGCGGGCGGACGCGGCGGCGCGGAAGGCGGGCGTGCCGATGGAGGAGCACCGGCACTACCGCCCGCACCTGACGCTGGCGCGGACCCGGGGTGAGGGCGATCTCGGCCCGTACGCGGACGCGCTCGCCGCCTTCGAGGGCACCGCGTGGACGGTGCGGGAGCTGACCCTCGTACGCAGCAATCTGCCGAGCAGCGGGGTGGCGGGGGAGCGGCCCCGGTACGAGGTGGTCGGGCGCTGGGTACTGGGAGGCGGCGCGGGGGCGGCGGGCGGCGCCGGTTAACCTCGTCTGCGTGGACCCGAAAACCAGAAACCGGATCATGGCCGGTGTGCTCGTGCTGATGTTCGTCGTGGTGGCGGTGGCGGCCGCGCTCGGCGGTTAGCCGTGAGGCGGTCGGCCGTTGGGCGGTGAGCCGACGCGCGCGGCCGCCACCTTGCTTACTCCACCCGTACCCGTGCCCGTGCCCGTGCCCGCACCCTCACCCTCACCAGGCGAAGGACTCCGGTGAGGGGCCGGGGCCGGGGAAGATCTCGTCCAGTGCGTCGAGGACCTCGCCGGACAGTTCGAGCTCGACCGCGCGCAGTGCGGATTCGAGCTGCTCGGACGTGCGGGGGCCGACGATCGGCGCGGTGACGCCGGGCCGGGACAGCAGCCACGCCAGCGCGACCTCGCCGGGCTCGAGGCCGTGCTTGTCGAGCAGGTCCTCGTACGCCTGGACGCGCGCCCGGACCTCCGGCTTCGCGAGGTCGGCGGCGGCGCGGCCGCCGGTGCGGCGCGAGCCCTCGCCCTCCTTCTTCAGCACGCCCCCGAGCAGTCCGCCGTGCAGCGGCGACCACGGGATGACGCCGAGGCCGTAGTCCCGCGAGGCGGGGAGGACCTCCATCTCGGCGTCGCGGGCGGCGAGGTTGTAGAGGCACTGCTCGCTGACGAGGCCGTAGCCGCCGAGGCGCCGGGCGGTCTCGTTGGCCTGGGCGATCTTGTAGCCGGGGAAGTTGGAGGAGCCCACGTAGAGGATCTTGCCCTGCTTGACGAGGACGTCGACGGCCTGCCAGATCTCCTCGAACGGTGTCAGCCGGTCGATGTGGTGGAACTGGTAGAGATCGATGTGGTCGGTCTGCAGCCGCCTGAGGCTCGCGTCGACGGCGCGGCGGATGCTGAGCGCGGAGAGCCGGTCGTGGTTGGGCCAGGGCTCTTCCCCGTGCGGGGCCATGTCGCCGTACACCTTGGTGGCCAGCACGACCTTGTCGCGGCGGCCGCCTCCTTGTGTGAACCAGGTGCCGAGTATCTCCTCGGTACGGCCCTTGCCGACGCTCTGGCCGTAGGTGTTGGCGGTGTCGAAGAAGTTGACGCCCGCGTCGAGCGCGGCGTCCATGAGCGTGTGGCTGTCGGGTTCGTTGGTGAGCGGCCCGAAGTTCATGGTCCCGAGCGTGAGCCGGCTGACCTTGAGCCCTGTACGTCCCAGCTGCGTGTACTTCATGGGAGTCCAGCCAACGGGGTGGAGTGGGCTCCAGGCAAGGGGGTTACGGCGGTCCGGGGCGGGGCCGGGTCAGTCGCGGGGGAAGTCGTCGGTCTGGAGGACGAGGTCCACGGCGGTGCCGCGTCGTCGGCCATCTCGATCCTGTCGGTCATCACATCTACGACGGTCGTCGTAACGATACGCACGGTGACAAGGTCACGTCCGGTCACGAGCCGCCCAGCCACCCCGCCGCGTCGAGGCGGAACGCGTCCGGCGGTACGACCGCGCGGAGGGACGACTCCAGGTCGGCCAGGTGGTCCGCGCCCAGGGACGCCGCCCACTCCGCGCGCAGCTCGTCGAAGACCGTCGCCGAGCGGCGGAGCGCGTCGATGCCGTGCGGGGTGAGGCGGACGAGTTTGCGGCGGGCGTCGGCGGGGTCTTCGGTGCGGGCCGCGTAGCCGAGGGTGATGAGGCGGTCGACCGTCTTGCCCGCCGCCTGCTTGGAGACGCCGAGGCGGCGTCCGACCTCGCTGGCGGTGGCACCGTCCGGCCCGATCGCCTGCATGGCGAAGCCGTGGGCGGGGCGCACGTCGGGGTGGCCCTGGCGGGCGAGTTCGGCGTGGAGGCGGTCGATGAGGGTGCGGAAACCGGCGAAGAGGAGGAGGGGGAGCTCGTATCCCGGCCGGTCCGCGGTCCCCTTCCCGTCGGTCCCCTTCCCGTCGGTCCTCTTTCCGTCGCTCCCCTTGTCCGTTCCGACAACCTGGTTTACCTTCTTTTCGTCAACCATGTTGTCGATTTTAGGGGGTACTCGTGTTCACCGCGCACACACTGGAGACCGCACCGTCCGACTCCCGCCCCGCGATGGAGCGCACCGCCGCCGCCTTCGGGCAGGTGCCGGACGCCGTCGCGCGGCTCGCCGAGTCGCCCGAACTCCTCAACGGGTTCCTTGAGATGACCGCCGCCTTCGACCGGACGACCCTCGACCCCGTCGCCCGCGAGGTCGTCATCATGACCGTCGCCGCCCGCAACGAGTGTCACATCTGCGTCACCCTGCACACCGGCAAGCTGCGCAAGCTGGGCGCGGGGGCGGAGCTGGTGGCCGCCCTGCGCGAGCAGCGGCCCCTCGGCGACGAACGCCTGGAGGCCGTACGGGAGTTCACGCTCGCCGTCCTCGCGACGGCGGGCGGCGTCCCGGACGACGACCTCAAGGCGTTCCTCGCCCACGGTCACACCGAACGCAACGCCCTCGAAGTCGTCCTCGGCATCGGTACGTACACGATGTCGACGCTCGCGAACCGGCTGACGCGGGCGGCTTGACCGTCCATCGCCCGCGATGCGCGTCAACTCCATTGCGTCTGTAGTGACTTGACTGACAATGAGCCCATGGATGTCGTTGCTGAAGCGGTGCGCGTGGTGGCCGGGTTCGCCGGTGGTGCGGCGGGGGCCGTGGGGGCCGAGGTGGGGCAGAGCGTCTCCGACCTCGTGCGGCGGCGCGTCGGGGCCGAGCCGTCCGGGCAGGCCGCGCTGGCCGTCGTGGACGAGCGGCCGCGGGACCCGGAGGCGCTGGCCGCGCTGACGGCGGCCGTACGGGAGCGGGTCGCCGCGGACCCGGAGTTCGCCGCCGGACTCGCGCAGGCGTTGGCGCAGGCGCTCGCGGGCCCGCCTCCGGCCGTGCCGCCGCCACCGCCGTCCGATCCGCCACCGCAGTCCGAACCGGCACCCCCGCCCGACCCGCCGCGGCAGTACACGGGCAGCATCGTGATCGACGGCGGCGCGAAGGTGCGGGGCAGCACGCTGTCGCTGGGACCCGTGACCTTCAGCAACACCCCGGCCGGGCGCACGGCGCTCGTCGCGTGCCTGGCCGTCCTCGCCGCCCTCGTGGTCCTCGCCGTCTACGGCGGCACGAAGGCGTTCGACGGTGACGACTCGGCGGGCGGGGGCGGGGTGGCGGCCTCCGGGGTGGACGCGGGCGACGCCGCGGTGGGCGGCGCGGGGGACGGGTCGGGCAGCGGGTCCGGCAGCGGGTCCGGCAGTGCTGCGGGTGAGGGCGGCAAGGGCGGCGGGGACTGGAAGCCCGAGGCGCTCGCCGATGCCGACGCGGTCGTGCGGGTGCTGCCCGACGCGACCAGTCTGGCGTCGGGCTGGACGATGAGCAGTCCGCCCGCCGCTGAGGTCTCCTCGCAGGACGACGGCTCGACGTACGAGGGCAGGGCCGAGTACCTGCCGAGCTACGGCATGGACACCGAGTTCCGGGTCCTCGCGTACCCGAGTGTGGGCAAGGCCTCCGACGCCTTCCGCGCGCGGAGCCGGGAGGCGGCCGAGGAGGGTGCGCGGCGGATGACGATGCCGGCGGTCGGCGACGAACTCATCGCGTTCTCCCTGTCCGAGAGCCGCGGCGGGGGGTACGTCACCGAGACCACCAACCACACGATGGTCCGCACCGGCACCGTGATCACCTTCGTCAGCGGCAAGGACACGGAGAGCCGCCACTACGACAGCGACGACCTGCAGTTCGTCACCCGGCTGATGTCCGAACGGGCTCGGAGCGAGCAGTCGGGCTGAGGTCCTCCGCGCTCCGGGCCCGGTAGCGGCCGGGGGTCGTGCCGAACGCCCGCGTGAAGGCGTGGGAGAGGGCGTACGGGGAGCTGTAGCCGACCTGCCGGGCCACCGAGTCCAGGGAGGCCGTCGAGTCGCGCAGGAGGAGGGCCGCGCGGGACATGCGCCACCAGGTGAGGTACGCCATGGGGGCGCGGCCCACGAGGGTCGTGAAGCGGCGGGCGAGCGTGGCGCGCGAGACGCCCGTGCGGGCCGCCAGTACCTCGTTGGTCCACGGTGCTTCGGGGGCCTCGTGGAGGTGGCGCAGGGCGCGTGCGACGACCGGGTCGCTGAGTGCGGCGGGCCAGCGGGCCATGGAGTGGGAGTCGGCCTGGGAGGCCTCCAGCCAGGCGCGCACCATGTAGACCAGGAGCAGGTCGAGGAGGCCGGCCACGGCCACGTCGGCGCCGCAGCGGGACGCGCCCGCCTCCCTGCCGAGCAGGTCGATCGCGGCCTGCAGCTCGGGGTGGTGACCGGGGCGGCGGGGCAGGTGGACGATGTCGGGGATCTCGTCGAGCAGCGGGTGCGCCTGGCCGCGGTCCAGGTGGTACTTGCCGCAGAGCATCTCGACCGCGGGCCCGGGGGAGCCGCCGGGCGCGTGGTCGTGCGTCACCGGCAGGGCGTGCTTCTCCAGCCAGAGGTCGAAGGGCGTCGCCCGCTCCACCGCTCGTCCGTCGGCGGGCGAGTCCGCGAGGATGTGCCCCGAGCCGCGCGGCAGCAGCACCACATCACCCGCCGCGAGCACGAACGGGGCGCCGCCGTCGTCGGGCAGCAGCCAGCAACTCCCCTCCAGGAGTACGCGGAAGCCGAGTCCGTCGTACGAGGGGATCCTGGCGCACCACGAGCCCGACGCCCTGATCCGGTTGGAGACCGGCTGTCCGACCCGTGCCGCCGAGATCGCATCACTGACCACGTCCATGCCGGGAGCCTAATGCGTGAGACGTACGCGTATCCGGTTGAGGTGGGCGGGCATTGAGACACTCGCGCCGCCCTCCATAGGTTGAGTCCATGAGCGAACCGAGTGAACTGAGTGCGCAGACAGTCGTGTTGGGCGACGTCGAGGTCAGCCGGGTGGTGGAGGTCGCGAGGTTCCCGCTCGCGGCGGAGGTCATCGCGCCCGAGGTGCCCGATGAGGTGTGGCGCGGCAACGAGGAGTGGCTCGCGCCCGACCACTGGGACCCGGGCAGCGGCGACGCCCTCGCGGTCATCCAGACCTGGGTGCTCAGGAGCGAGGGCGGGACCGTCCTCGTCGACACGGGCATCGGCAACGGCAGGGAGCGGCCCGGGGTGCCCGCCTTCGAGGGCCTGGACACGGACTACCTGGACCGGCTCGCCGCGGTGGGCGTGCGCCCCGAGGACGTCGACGTCGTCGTCAACACGCACCTCCACGGTGACCACATCGGATGGAACACGCGCAACGTGGGCGGCAGTTGGGTGCCCACCTTCCCCAACGCCACCTACCTCGTTCCGGCCGCCGACCACGCCTTCTACGGCCCCGGGCGCGGGGACGCCGTCCGCGCGGACCACAGGTACGGCTTCGCGGACAGCATCGCCCCCGTCGTCGACGCCGGTCAGGCCGTGCTGTGGGAGGGCACGCACCGCATCGACTCCCACCTCACCCTGGAGTCCGCGCCCGGCCACACCCCCGGCTCGTCCGTGCTGCGGCTGAAGTCCGGCACCGACCGCGCGGTCTTCGCCGGTGACCTCCTGCACGTACCGGTGCAGATCCTCGAACCGTGCTGCAGCAGCGCCTTCTGCGAGGACCCGAAGGAGGCGGCCGCCTCGCGCGTCCGGGTCCTCGGGCGGGCCGCCGACGAGGGCGAGCTGGTGATTCCGGCGCACTTCGCCGGGCCGGGCGCCGTGGAAGTGCGCCGCGAGGGGCAGAAGTTCGCGATCAGCCGGTGGGTGTGATCAGCCGGTGGGTGTGATCACACGGTGGGTGTGAGGAGCGAGGCACGGTCGTAGGGGCCACCGATGTCCCACGCCTGGGACAGCGCGTCGGCGAAGGCCGCCGCCAGCCTGTGTTCACCGCTCGCGTTCGGGTGCGTGCCGTCGTACGTGTCGACGTGGATGTCGTACGACGGCGGGCGCGAGGCCAGCAGGAGCGGGGAGCGGGGCGTGTCCAGGTCCGTGGCCGCCTTCGCGAGGAGTTCGTTGAAGCGGGTGACCTCGGCGGCGAACGGGGCGTCCGATTCGGCGCGGATGTTCGGTATGACGGGGAGCAGGACCATCCGCACGTGCGGGTTGGCCGAGCGGGCCGCCGTGACGAAGGCGCGGACGTTGTCGGCGGTTTGCTCCGCGTTCGTGTAGAAGCCGAGGTCGATGAGGCCGAGGGAGACGAGCAGGACGTCGGCGGGGTCGCGGGTGAGCGCGCCGGCGATCTGCGGCGCCAGGTGCAGCCAGCCCTCGCCCCAGCCCGCGAGGTGGTTGCGGGGGAAGTCCGGGGACGTGGCGGGGTGGTGGTCGTGGGAGACCGGCTCTCCCGTCGCCTTGTCGTGGAGCGCCGTGCGCGGGCCGACCACGGCGACGCCCTCGGGGCCGAGGGTGCCGCGCAGGTGCTGCCACATCCGGAAGCGCCAGGTGTGTTCCCCGGCGCTTCCGATGGTCATCGAGTCGCCGACGAACATGAACCTGAGCATCCGCTCATCATCCCGGATGAGGGCGGTCGGCTGCGATGTGAGGCTGCGCACGCTCGCGGGCGGGGGGAGGCTCGCGGGCAGGGGGAGGGAGGACCGGGGGGAGGGAGGACCCGGGCTAGTGGCACGCTTGGCCCATGCGTTCGCTTCGGGCTTTTCCGTGTGCTCCGTCTGTTCCGTCTGTCCTCGCCGGTATCGGCGCCGCGCTGGTGCTCACCGTGGCCGCCGCCGTGCCCGCCGCGGCCGACGACCACGACGGGTTCACGATCGAGGACCCGCGCATCGTCGAGTCCAGCGGCCTCGCCGCGTCCCGCGCCCACCCGGGCGTCTACTGGACGCACAACGACCAGGACAAGGGCGCCTTCCTGTACGCGGTCGACTCGAAGACGGGGAAGACCGTCGCCACCGTGACGATGACCGGCGTGGGCGCGCCGCGCGACGTCGAGGCGATCTCGGTCGGCGGCGACGGCAACATCTACGTCGGCGACATCGGCGACAACCTCAACGGCACCTGGTCGAACGTCTGGGTCTACAAGCTCCCCGAGCCGAAGACCCTGAAGGACCAGACGGTCCGCGCCACGCAGTACGTCGTGAAGTACGCCGACGGGGCGCGGGACGCGGAGGCGCTGATGGTGCACCCGAAGACCGGCCGGATCTACATCGTGAGCAAGAACGAGGACGGCGGCGGCCTCTACGAGGGCCCGGAGCGGATGTCCGCGTCGAGCACGAACGTCTTCAAGCGGATCTCCGAGATCGACCTGTGGGTGACCGACGGTGCCTTCTCGCCCGACGGTGAACAGCTCGCGGTGCGCGGGTACTTCGGCGGCATCCGGTACGCGTGGCAGGGCGCCGGTCGGAAGCCGCAGCGCAAGGGCCGCCTGAGCGTGCCGTTGCAGCGGCAGGGCGAGTCGGTGACGTACACGCTCGACGGGACCACGCTGATGTACGGCACCGAGGGCGAGCAGAGCGAGGTCAAGCCCGTCGAGGCGCCGGGCGGCGGGTCGGGGGGCGACTCCGACGGATCGTCGGGCGGCGGTGCGGGGTCCGGCGACGGGGGCGGGGACTCCGGGGCCGAGGGAGGCCTCAAGACGGGCGCGATCGTCGTCGGGGCGGTGCTGCTCGCCGTGTTCGGCTGGAAGCGGCTGGGGAGGCGGGGCGGCCGTCACGGGTAGCGGTACCGGGCCAGGGGCGAGGCCAGGGCCAGACCCTCAGCTTTCGGCCCGGCGCCGGGCCACCAGGGCGTCCAGGCCGTCCAGGAGGCGCTGCAGACCGAACTCGAAGTGGTCGAAGTCCGGGCCGAACGAGTCGTCGGTGAGGTGGGCGAGGGTCGGGTAGCGGCCGCTCTTCATGATGCGTTCGAGGGTCGGGGCCTGGGCTTCCCAGAAGTCCTGCTCCGACAGGCCGCTCCTGGTCACGGCCTCCATCTCGTGCACCTGGGTGCGGGCGACCCCGGTGACGTACCCCTCTGTCATGACGATCACTCCGATCAGCTCGGGGTCGGTCAGCCCCATCGGCTTGATGCGGGACAGCACGCGGTCGAGGCCGCCGACGGCGCCGGGGCCGAGGACCGGGCGGGCCTGGTTGACGTGGAGCAGCCAGGGGTGGCGGCGGTAGAGGACGAGGGTCTCGCGTGCGAACGCCTCGACGCCCTCGCGCCACCCGCCGGTGAAGGGCTCGTCGTCCTCCGGCGGTGTGTTGACGCGGTCCAGCATCAGATCGACGAGGTCGCCTTTGCCGGGGACGTACCGGTAGAGGGACATCGTGCCGGTGCCGAGTTCCGTGGACAGGCGCCGCATGCTGACGGCCGCGAGCCCCTCGGCGTCCGCGAGTCGCACCGCCTCGGTGACGATCCGGTCCAGCGTGAGCCCCGGCTTGGGGCCCCGGGCCGGCCGGCCGCCCTCGCCCCAGAGCAGCTCCAGGCTGCGGGTGATGTCGCTGCCGGTGCGCCGGTCGTCGCCGCCGTTCGTGCTCGTCATGGGGCTCAGCCTAATCGCAGACACCGAAACTGGGTACGGCGTACGCGCAAAACTGGGTACGGTGTACTCTCAATTGAGTACGGCGTACCCAGATGGTGTGCGCCGGATGTGGGCCGGTGTGGGAAGGGGCAGTCGATGGACGCGGTCAAGGGAAACGGCTTCGCGGTGCGGGCCGAGGGGCTGGAGAAGCGGTACGGGGAGAAGCGGGCGCTGGACAGCTTCGACCTGCACGTCGAGCAGGGCACGGTGCACGGGCTCCTAGGACCCAACGGCGCGGGCAAGACCACCGCCGTACGTATCCTCTCCACGCTCGTCAGGCTCGACGGCGGCCGCGCCGAGGTCGCGGGCGCCGACGTCATGCGTGAGTCCGCGCTGGTCCGCGGCCGCATCGGCCTCACCGGTCAGTACGCGGCGGTCGACGAGATCCTCACCGGTCGGCAGAACCTGGAGATGTTCGGCCGCCTCTTCCACCTGGGCGGGAAGCGCGCGGCGCGGCGCGCCCAGGAGCTCCTGGAGCAGTTCCATTTGGAGGACGCGGCGGAGAACGGCGCGGGCCAGTACAGCGGCGGCATGCGGCGCAGGCTCGACCTCGCCGCGTCGATGATCCTCTCGCCCGCCGTCCTCTTCCTGGACGAGCCGACCACCGGCCTCGACCCGCGCAGCCGCCTCGAAGTGTGGGACACGGTCAGGGGGTTGGTGGCGGACGGCACGACCGTGCTGCTCACCACCCAGTACCTGGAGGAGGCCGACCGGCTCGCCTCCCGCATCACCGTCATCGACCGCGGCCGCGCCATCGCGGACGACACCCCCGACGGCCTCAAGAACACGGTGGGCGGCAGCCACCTCGACGTCGTCGTGCGCGACCACGCCGACCTGCCCGCGGCCGTGCGGGCCGTCTCCCGCGTGTGTGACGGCGAGCCGCTGGCCGTCGACGTGGAGCGCCGCGTGCAGGGCGCGGTGACGGACCGCGTCGCCGCCCTGACGGAGGTGGCGCGGACCCTGCGGGACGAGGGCGTCGCGGTCGAGGACATCGGCCTGCGCAGGCCCAGCCTCGACGACGTGTTCCTGCGGCTCACGGGCCAGACGTCCGAGACGAAGGAAACGACCGAAGCAACCGGAACGACCGAAGCGACGAAGATGAAGGAGGAGGTCGCGGCATGAGCGCAACCCTCGCACCGGCCGCCGCGCCCCAGGCCCCTTCCCCGGCGCACGGACGCCTCTTCTGGGCCCTGGCCGACTGCTGGAACGTCACCCGCCGCTACCTCACGCACTTCCTGCGCCAGCCCGTCACCATCGCCTGGCAGCTCGGCTTCCCCATCATCAGCGTGCTGCTGTACGGCTTCGTCTTCGGCGAGGCGATGAAGGTGCCCGGCGGCGGGGAGGACGGCGACTACAAGCAGTTCCTGATGCCCGGCATGTTCGTGATGACGATGGCGTTCGGCTTCATGAACACCGCGATGGGCGTCGTCACCGACTCGACGAAGGGCGTCATCGACCGGTTCCGCTCGATGCCGATGGCTCCCTCGGCGGTGGCGTCGGGCCGCGGCCTCGCCGACCTGATCGTGGCCTGCGCCGAGCTGACCATCCTCGCGCTGACGGCACTCGCCATCGGCTGGCGCTCCGGCGCGGACGTCGTCGACACGCTGCTCGCCTTCGCCCTGCTGCTGCTCCTGCGCTTCAGCCTGATCTGGGTGGGCGTGTACCTGGGCCTGGTGGTCCCGACCCCGGAGGCGGCGGGCGGCCTCTACGCGGTGGCGTTCCCGCTCACGATGATCTCCAGCGTCTTCGTGGCGCCGTCCCTGATGCCGGACTGGCTGGCCCCGGTCGCCGCGTGGAACCCCGTCTCGTCGACGGGCACGGCCACGCGCGAACTCTTCGGCAACCCCGGCGCCGGCGGCACGAGCTGGGTCGAACAGCACGCGGTGCTGATGGCGGTGGTGTGGCCGGTGGTGATCTCGCTGGTGTTCCTGCCGATGGCGGTACGGAGGTTCAGGCGGCTGAGCCGGTAGAACGCGCTTCGGGGCGCCCGTCCTGGTGGGACGGGCGCCCCGAAGGGTGCTGTTGAGGGTGCTGCTACAGCTTCTCGATGACGTAGTCGATGCACTTGGTCAGCGCCTCGACGTCCGCGGGGTCGATCGCCGGGAACATCGCGACGCGCAGCTGGTTGCGGCCCAGCTTGCGGTACGGCTCGGTGTCCACGATGCCGTTGGCGCGCAGCGCCTTCGCCACCGCGCCCGCGTCGATCTCGTCGGCGAAGTCGATCGTGCCGATGACCTGCGACCGCTTCGCCGGGTCCGTGACGAACGGCGTCGCGTACTTGGACTCCTCGGCCCAGCCGTACAGCGTGCGCGACGACGCGGCCGTGCGGCCCGTCGTGAACTCCAGGCCGCCCTGCGAGTTCATCCAGTCCAGCTGCTCGGCGAGCAGGAAGAGCGTGGCGAGCGCCGGGGTGTTGTACGTCTGGTTCTTGCGGGAGTTGTCGATCGCCGTGGGAAGCGAGAAGAACTCCGGCACGTGGCGGCCCGACGCGTGGATCCGCTCGGCACGCTCGATCGCCGCCGGGGAGAACGCGGCCAGCCAGAGGCCGCCGTCGGAGGCGAAGGACTTCTGCGGCGCGAAGTAGTAGACGTCCGTCTCGGCGATGTCGACCGGCAGGCCGCCCGCGCCGGACGTGGCGTCCACGAGGACGAGGGAGCCGGCGTCGGCGCCGTCGACCCGCTCGATGGGCGCCGCGACGCCGGTCGAGGTCTCGTTGTGCGTGAAGGCGTAGACGTCGACGCCCGCCTCCGCCTTCGGGTCCGGGTGCGTACCCGGGTCGCTCGTGATCACCGTCGGCTCGGCGAGCCACGGGGCGAGCTTCGACGCCTTCGCGAACTTCGAGGAGAACTCGCCGAAGTTGAGGTGCTGCGACTTGTTCTCGATCAGGCCGTGCGTCGCCACGTCCCAGAACGCGGTGGAGCCGCCGTTGCCGAGGATCACCTCGTACCCCTCGGGGAGGGAGAAGAGGCTGTTGATGCCCTCACGCACGCGGCCGACCAGGTTCTTGACCGGGGCCTGCCGGTGGGAGGTGCCGAGGAGGGAGGTGCCGGTGGCGGCCAGGGCGTCCAGCGCCTCCGTACGCACCTTGGAGGGGCCCGCGCCGAAACGGCCGTCGGCGGGCTTCATGTCAGCGGGAATCTGGATCTCAGCCACGGGGCGAGCCTAGCGGCTCGGGGGACGGGGTTCCGGTGGTGTCCGTCGACTGAGATCGCGCCCCCACCCGGCGTGGACGGCCCGAGTTCAGGGGCGCAGCCGTACCGGCAGGTCGTACAGGTCGTTCTGGGTCACCACCGGCTTGTTGCGGAGGTCCGAGTGCGGGACCGCCAGGGTCAGGGTGGGGAAGCGGGTGTAGAGGGCCGGGAGGGCTACGCCTGCCTCCAGGCGGGAGAGTGCCGCGCCGGGGCAGACGTGCGGGCCGTGGCCGAACGAGATGTGGCGGGTCGGCGACGTGCGGGTGATGTCGAACGCGTCCGCCGTGGGACCGTGCGCCTGCTCGTCGCGGCCTATCGCACCGTACGAGACGATCAGCGCGTCACCCTTGGGGATCACCTTGTCCCCGACGGGGACGTCCTCCGCGGCGAAGCGGATCAGGACGTGCGAGGTGGGGGTCGCGTAGCGCAGGGTCTCCTCGATGACCGCGTCCCAGCCGACCTCGCCCGCGAGGACCAGGGCGAGCTGGTCGGGGTGGGCGGAGAGGTTCACGACCGCGTTGACGATGAGGGAGATCGTCGTCTCATGGCCGGCCGCGACCATCAGCTGCAGGGTGGAGAGGATCTCCGCGTCCGTGAGGTGGTCGCCGTCCTCGGAGGCCAGGATCAGCGCGCTGGTGAGGTCGTCGCCCGGCTCCGCGCGGCGTGCCGCGACGACCTTGCCCATCATCTCGGCGAGTTCGCCGAGCGTCGCCATGACCTCCTCCGGCGGCGTCTGCGTCGAGAAGAACTTGTCGAAGAGGACCTTCAGGCGAGGGTGGTCCGCCTCGTCGATGCCCATCAGGTCACTGATGACGTACATGGGGAGCGGGTAGGCGAACTCCGCCTTCAGGTCCACCGGGTCCGGGCCCTCGGGAAGCTTGTCGAGGAGGGCCGCCGTCAACTCCGCGATGCGGTCCCGCATCCGCTCCACCCGCCGCGGCGTCAGCGCCTGCGCGACCAGCGTGCGCATCCTGCGGTGCTCCTCGCCGTCGACCGTCAGCATGGAGCGGCCGGGGTTGGCGAGGCCGATCAGCGGCCAGTCGGCGGGGATCTCGCCGCGCTGCCAGGCGCCCCAGACGTTGATGTCCTTCACCAGCCGCTTGTCGGTGAGGAGTTGCCGGGCCTCCGCGTGGTGCGTGACCGCCCACACCGGTACGCCGCCCGGCAGCTCCGCCTCGGCGAGCGGGCCCGCCGCGCGCAGCCGTGCGCTCTCGCCGTCGAGGTCGGTGACGAACGGATCCAGGGCGATACGCGTCATCTGGGGTCTCCAAGGACTGAGGTCGGGGTCGGGGTGAAGCTCACCGGCAGATCGCTCAGGCCGCGCAGCCAGGGCGACGGGCGGCGGGTCAGGGCATCGGCCGGTACCGCGAGGTCGAGATCGGGCAGCCGGTCGAGGATGACCTCGATGCCGGTCCGCGCGATGACCTCGGCGACCTCCTGCGCCGGGAAGGGGCAGCGGTGCTCGCCGTGGCCGAAGGAGAAGTGGGCGCTGTTGCCGCCGGTCAGGGCGGAGCCGTCGGTACGGACCTGCGGGTCGGCGTTGGCGGCGGCGAGGCCGAGGAGGAGCAGGTCGCCGGAGTTGATGCGGCGGCCGCCGAGCTGCGTGTCGCGCGACGCCCAGCGCCCCGCGACGTTCTGCGTCGGGGTGTCCTCCCACAGGACCTCGTTCATGGCCTCGGCGACGCTGTGCCTGCCGCCGAACAGGGACGCGGCGAAGCGGTGGTCGGTGAGCATCAGGCGCAGCGAGTTGCCGATCCAGTCGGCGGTCGGCTGGTGGCCCGCGGCCATCATCACCATCAGGTCCTGGGCGATCTCCTCGTCCGTGAAGCCGTCGGCGCCGTCGGACGCCTGTGTCTCCAGCATGTACGAGGCGACGTCCGCGTCCGGCCGCACGTGTTTGTCGGCGATGAGCCGCGCCATCGACTCGGCCAGGTGCTGGGCGCCCGCCAGGGCCCGCTCGCGGCCGTCGATCATGTCGTTCATGGCGGTGACGAGGCCGGGGCCCTGCTCGTCGGGGAAGCCGTAGATGCGGGCGAGGACGCGGACCGGGAGCAGCATCGCGTACTCGGCGACGATGTCCGTGGTGCCCCTGCCGCAGAAGCGGTCGATGAGCTCGTCCGCGAACTGCTCGGCGTGCACCTTGAGTTCGAAGGGGTCGACCGCTTCGAGTGCGTGCGAGATCATCGCGGCGCGCCGGGTGTGCCGCTCGCCGACGGTGTAGAGGATCGACGGCTGCTTGTGGCCGATCATCGGGAGGAGCGGCCAGTCGGCGGGGATGTGCGGCCACTGGTTCCACAGCTCGGAGTCGCGGCTGTAGAGGACCGGGTCGCCGGTGACCTGGTGCAGTTCGCGGTAGCCGAGGACCAGCCAGGCCGGTATGTCACCGTCGAGCAGGACGGGGGCGACGGGGCCGTGGTCGCGGCGCATCTCCCGGTACAGCTGGGTGGGTTCGGTGGCGAACCGCGGTCCGGAGAGCGGTACGGGCGTGGCGCCGGCGCCGGTAACGGGGCAGGTCACTGGACGGTCTCCTGTGGGGCGTTGCGCTGGGCCGCGTAGAGCGACTGGAGGTGTTCGACGAGCGTGATCAGCACGTTCTTGCTGGACTCGCGCGAGCGGGCGTCGCAGTCGACGAGCGGCACGCCCGGGTCGAGGTCGAGCGCCTCGCGGAGCTGCTCGGGGGTGTGCGCGCCGTTGCCGAAGTCGTTGCGGGCCACGATGAACGGCGTGCCGTGGTGCTCCAGGCGGTCGATCGCGTACCAGGAGTCCTCCAGGCGGCGGGTGTCGACGAGGACGACCGCGCCGAGCGTGCCGGAGAAGAGGCGGTCCCACAGGAACCAGAAGCGTTCCTGGCCGGGGGCGCCGAACAGGTAGAGGATGTTGTGCGCGTCGAGCGTGATGCGGCCGAAGTCGAAGGCGACGGTCGTGGACGTCTTGCCGCCGAGGCCTTCGAGGCCGCCCGTCTCGTCGATGCCCTGCCCGGCCTGCGTCATCGTCTCCTCGGTGTTGAGGGGACGGATCTCGCTGACGGAACGGACCAGCGTCGTCTTGCCGACGCCGAAGCCCCCCACCACGACGATCTTCAGACCGTTGTCGGCGGTGGCGGTCAGTTCTCTGCGGGTGGCCCCGGTGGTGGCCCCCGTAGCGCTGCGTTCAGAGGTTGCGGAGTCCAACGAGCACCTGCTCCAGGATGTCGGGGTCGGGAAGGCTGTGGTCGGCGGCCGCGCGCGGGTGGCGGGCGCTGATCCGGCCCGCGTCGAGCAGGTCGGACAGCAGGATGCGGGTGATGCTCACCGGCAGGCCGAGTTCGGCGGCGATCTCCACGACCGCCGTGGGCAGCCCGCACAGCCGCAGGATCGCGGCGTGCTCGGACTGCATGCCGGGCACCGGACCGGACTCGGCGACGATCAGGGTCACCAGGTCGAAGGGGGCGTCGGGCGCCGACCGGCTGCGTCCCCCGGTGAGGGTGTACAGCCGGTCGGGGGAGTCGTCCCGGCCGGGGCGGCTCATGAGGCGGGCAGCGAGCGGGGGCCGCCGTCGGCGCGGGGCGCGGCGCGCAGGTGCTCGCCGAGCTGCTCCACCAGCTCGGCCATGGTGTGGCCGACGAGGCCCGCGTCGGCGTCCTCGGCGGCGATGACCGCGAGGTGCGCGCCCTCGCCCGCCTCGACGATGAAGAGGATGCCGCCGTAGAACTCCGCCATCGCCGAGCGGACGCCGCCGCTGCCGTCGCCGAACTCGGCGGACGCGCCGTGCGACAGGGACTGGATGCCGGCGGCTATCGCGGCGAGCTGGTCGGCCTGGTCGACGGAGAGCTCGGGGGTGCGGCACAGCTTCAGGCCGTCACGGGAGAGCACGAGGGCGTGGCGTGCGCCGGGCGTGCGCTCCAGGAGCCCTTCGAGCAGCCAGGTGAGCTTGGCGTCGGTGGTGCTGCCGGGGGCGGCGGCGGGGGTGGTGCCGTTGGTCATCGGGGGGTGTCGCCTTCCGGGTGCGAGGGGGTTGCGGTGGCGTCCGCGGCCACGTCCTCGGAGGGGTCCGTGGGCGTGGTGCGGACGGCCTGGCGGAAGCTGCTGAAGCGGGCCGCGGTGTCCGCGGCGGTGGCGGCGCGGGGGCGCCGGGTCTCTCCCGTGTCGCTGTCGGCGCGGGCGCGCTCGGCGGCGGCGAGGGTGCGGCCTCGGGGGCGCTTGGGGAGGGGGGTGTCAGGGGTCGCGGGGTCAGGGGTGGCGGTGTCAGGGGTGGCGTCGGAGGTGGCGCCGGGAGTCGCGTACTCGCCCTCCCTGCGCCGCGTGGGAAGTTCCTGGACGTCACGGTCGGCCCGGTGCTCCGTACGCACATCCTCCCGCGTCCCCTCCGGCGCGCTCGCGGGTGCGGGCGGGAGCGCCGCCGTGGTCGTGGGCGACGCGGCCGTCAGGGAGGCCGGGACCGGGGTCGGGGCCGTCTCCGAGGGGCGGGAGAGCAGTTCCTGCGGTATCAGCAGGAGTACGCCCGTGCCGCCTCGCGCCGACGGCCTGAACGACACCGTGAGCCCGTGCTTGCGGGCCAGCCTGCCGACCACCGCGAGCCCGAGCCGGGTGCCCGACAGACCGCCGAGTCCCTTGGTCTCGCCGGACACGGCCTGCTCGGCGCGGCGCTGCTGCACCGGACCCATCACCAGGCCGCTGTCCTCGACGGAGATGATGACGCCGGCCGCGACCTCCTCGATGTAGACGTGCACTTCGGAGGTGGGCGGCGAGAAATTGGCAGCGTTGTCGAGGAGTTCGGCGAGGGCGTGCATGACGCCCTCGGCGGCGTGGCCCGCGACGGCGACCTCGCTGGCCGAGTGGACGCGCACGCGCTGGTAGCCGCCGATGCGGCCCATCGCGCCGCGCAGGATCGACTCCATGACGATGGGGCGGGCCCAGCGGCGGCCCGAGCGGGCGCCGGTCAGCACGGCCACCGAGTCGGCGATGCGGCCGGCCTGCGCGGTTCTGTGGTCGAGGTGGAGCAGGTCGGTGAGGACGTCCTCGTCCGCGTGCCTGCCCTCCATCTCGCGCAGGTCGGCGAGCATGCCGGTGGCCAGGGCCTGCATGCGGCCCGCGGCGTTGGCGCTGGCGGCGAGGGCGGCCGCGCGCTCGGACTCGGCGGCGCGGGCGCGCACCGTCAGCTCGTTGCGCTCACGGACGAAGTGCTCGGTGAGGGCGGCCCGTTCGCGGTGGAACTCGTCGGTGCGGGCGGCCTGTTCCTGTACGAGCCGTCCGGCGTCCTGCTGGACGGCGGCCAGACGGCGGCGCAGCAGGGCGTTGGCGCGTACGGAGTGGAAGGCGAGCGTCACGGACGCGCTGAGCGCGACGGACGCGGCGCCCGCGCCCCAGGCCAGGGGGGCCTGTACGGAGTCGGGCGCGAGGGCGACGGCGGCTCCGGTGAGCGCCGCGGTGACCAGGGCGCTGGCCAGCAGGACGAACACGGACGGACGCAGCGGAGGTTGCTCCGTCCCGGGGCGCGCTGGGGGGGTTGGCGCGGTCATCAATCGGGGTCCTCGATCGGAAGCGACACACTCTGCTCAAGTCGAGATCACTATAGGAGAGTTAGTGACCGAGTTGGGAATCTTCCCGTCCGGATCGTGAAAAAAGGGGTGAGGCGGGGTGGCCGGGAGGGGCCCGCGCGGGGGCATCCTGGACGGCATGAGCGATCTCGACGGCGATCACGGCGGTGTCCTCGGCAGTCATCACGGCGGTCCACTCGGCAGTGAAGACGGCGGTGTCCTCGGCAGCGATCTGCGTGCCGTCGTCCGTGGTGACGTGGACACCTCCGTCACCGCCCGCGCCCTGCACACCATGGACGCCTCCAACTACCGCCGCGTCCCCGCCGCCGTCGTCGCCCCGCGCGACGCCGACGACGTGGCCGCGGCCCTCGCCGTCTGCCGGGAGCGCGGCGTTCCCGTGGTGGCGCGCGGCGCGGGGACCTCGATCGCCGGGCAGGCCACGGGAGTCGGCGTCGTCCTCGACTTCACCCGGCACATGAACCGCATCGTCTCCCTCGACCCCGAGGCCCGTACCGCCGTCGTCCAGCCGGGCGTCGTCCTGGACGACCTGCGTGCCGCCGCCGCCCGGCACGGCCTCACCTTCGGCCCCGACCCCTCCACCCACAACCGCTGCACTCTCGGCGGCATGATCGGCAACAACTCCTGCGGCTCGCACTCGGTGGCCTGGGGCACCACCGCCGACAACGTCGCGGCCCTCACCGTCCTCGACGGCACCGGCGCCCGCCGCCGCCTCGCCCGCGGCTGGGACGGCGCCCCCGAAGGCCTGCGCCCCCTGGTCGACGGCGGCCTGGCGCTCCTGCGCACCGGCTATCCCGAACTGCCGCGCCGCATCTCCGGCTACGCCCTCGACGCACTGCTCCCCGAGAACGGCACGGACCTCGCCCGCGCCTTCTGCGGCTCGGAGGGCACGCTCGGCGTCCTCACCGAAGCCGCCGTACGCCTCGTCGAGGCGCCCCGCGCGCGAGCGCTCGCCGTCCTCGGTTACGCCGACGAGAGCGCCGCGGCGGAAGCGGCGGCCGGACTCCTCCCGCACGGCCCGCTCACCGTCGAGGGCATGGCCGCCGACCTGGTGCGCGAACCCGCGCAGAGGGACGGACTGCCCAGGGGCGGCGCCTGGCTCTTCGTGGAGACCGGCGGTACGAGCCCGGCCGAGGCACGTGCGCGCGCGGAGACGATCGTGCGGGCCGCCGATGCACTGGACGCCCAGGTCGTCGACGACCCGGCGGGGCAGCGGGCGCTGTGGCGCGTACGGGAGGACGCCAGCGGCACGGCCACCCGGATGTCGGACGGTGGGGGCACCTCCCTGTCCGAGCGAAGCCCGGGACTTGGGGGAGAAGCGTGGCCGGGGTGGGAGGACTGCGCGGTGCCGCCCGCTCGGCTCGGCGCCTACCTGCGGGACTTCAGGGCGCTGCTCGCCGACCACGACCTGCGCGGCACCCCGTACGGGCACTTCGGGGACGGCTGCATCCACGTACGCATCGACTTCGACCTCATCAGCCGCGAGGGCGTCGCCCGCTTCCGCACCTTCTCCGAAGACCTCGCCGAGCTCGTCGTCGCGCACGGCGGCTCGCTCTCCGGCGAACACGGCGACGGGCAGGCGCGCGCGGAGCTCCTGCCGAAGATGTACGGCCCCGAGCTCGTCGGTCTCTTCGAGCGCGTGAAGGACGTCTGGGACCCGGCGGGCCTGCTCAACCCCGGCATGCTCGTACGTCCCGCGCCCCTCGACGCCGACCTCCGCTTCGCACCCCTGCCGCGCGAACCCGTCGACGTCGCCTTCGGATACCCGCACGACGGCGGCGACTTCTCGGCGGCGGTCAGGCGCTGCGTGGGCGTGGCCAAGTGCCGTACGACCACAGCCGGTTCACCGAGCGGCGTCATGTGCCCCTCCTTCCGCGTCACCGGCGAGGAGGCGCACTCCACGCGCGGCCGCGCCCGGCTGCTCCACGAGATGCTCGCCGGTGAGGTGGTGACGGACGGGTGGCGCTCGACGGAGGTCAAGGACGCCCTCGACCTCTGCCTGTCCTGCAAGGGCTGCCGCTCGGACTGCCCGGTGGGCGTCGACATGGCCACGTACAAGGCGGAGTTCCTGCACCACCACTACGAAGGCCGCCGCAGGCCCGCCGCCCACTACACGATGGGCCGCCTGCCGCGCTGGCTGCGGGCCGTCGCGGCGACCCGCACGGCAGGCGTCGTCAACACCTTGGCCCGGGTCCGCCCGCTGGCCGCGCTCGGCAAGCGGATCGGCGGGATCGCCGCGGAGAGGGACGTGCCGGAGGTGGCGTCGCAGACGTTCCGGCGGTGGTGGGGGAGGCGGGCGCGGGGTGCGGGTGCCGGGTCGGCGGCGACCGTACCGGTGGATCGCCCTGACGTCGTCCTCTGGCCGGACACCTTCACCGATCACCTCTCCCCGGCGGTGGGGCGGGCCGCGGTGGCGGTACTGGAGGACGCCGGACTCACCGTCGCGGTGCCGCCCAGGGGCGTGTGCTGCGGACTGACGTACGTGTCGACGGGCCAGCTCGACCGGGCCCGCGGGGTGCTGCGGGCCACGCTGGACCGGATGGAACCGCTCCTCGACGCGGGTACGCCGGTCGTCGTCCTGGAACCGAGCTGCGCGGCGGCCCTCCGGACGGACCTGGCCGAATTGCTCGGCGACGACCCGCGCGCGGGCCGCCTCGCCGCGTCGGTCCGCACGTTCGCCCAGGCCGTCGAGGAACTGGCCCCGCGGTGGCGGCCGCCGCACATCGGCCGCGCCGCCGTCGGCCAGACCCACTGCCACCAGCACGCGGTCCTCGGCGACGCGGCGGAACGGCGCCTGCGGACGAAGGCGGGCCTCACGGGCGAGCTGAGCGGCGGCTGCTGCGGCCTCGCCGGGAACTTCGGCTTCGAGCGTGGCCACTACGACGTGTCGAAGGCCTGCGCGGAGGAGCAGTTGCTGCCCTCGGTCAGGGAGGCGGACGCGGAGGCGGTGGTCCTGGCGGACGGCTTCTCCTGCCGGACGCAGCTGGAGCAGCTGGCGGGGGTACGGGGGCGGCACCTGGCGGAGGTTCTTGCGGACGGGATCGCGGCGAGGGACTCCGGGGCCGCCAGGGACCAAAGTCCCCGGGACAGGTGACCTTTGCGGGCGCGGGGCGGTGTCCGTTTGCGGCAGGATCGAGGTGGTTCATGATCATCTGTCGTGGCGTCAGCTCCGCTGCGCCCGCGAGAAGTCAGGACAGCCACCGTGCCGGAAGAACCGAAGGCTCCCCGAGAGCTCGTCGTACGCAACCGGCGCGACTCCATACCCATGGATCTCCTCTTCCGTGGGGACACGGTGGAACTGCCGAAAACGTCGAAGCCGCCGGAGTCGCCCAAGGTCCCGCATGACGTGCCGGAAAGTGTGCGGCCGTCCGCGGGGGCGCCTCCCCGTCCCGGCCGTGAGGTCGTCGAGCGGCGCGGGCGCGCGTGTTCCGGGTGGTGGGCCGTGTCCGTGGCGCTGCTCGCGCTCGCCGGGGCGGGGTGGATCGTATGGGCCGGTGGGGTGCTGCCCGGTGCGGTGACAGAGTTCCTGCGCCTGCCCGCGCCGCCGCAGCCGCGGCACGAGCTCGACGCGGCATGGTGGGCGGCCGTCGGCGGGTGCGGGGTCGTCGCGCTGTTCGCGCTCGGCGGGCTCACCCGGGGGCGCGTGGGCAGCGCGTGGACCCTGTCGCTCTTCGGGCGGTACCGCGGCAGCGTACGGCGCACCGGACTCCTCTGGATCAGCCCACTCGTGCTGCGCGAACGCGTCGACGTACGGCTGCGGCACTGGCGGAGCGAACCGATGCCCGCCGTCGACGCGCAGGGCGTGGCGCTGCGGGTGGTCATCCTCGTGGTGTGGCAGGTCAAGGACACGGCACGGGCACTCCTCGCGGTCGACGACCACACCGCGTACCTGCGGGAACAGGTCGAGGCGGCCACCGTGCGCGTGGTGTCACGGCTGCCCGCGGACTCGTTCCGGGACCCCGCCGACGGCGGAGGGGACGGTGACGTACCGACCCTGCGGGACGTCGAAGCCGTCGGCGACGCGCTCACCAGGGCGCTGGCCGCGGAGTGCAGGGCCGTCGGCATCGAGGTGTTCTCCGCCCGGCCCACACGCGTGGAGTACGCCCCGGAAGTCGCCGCGGCCATGCAGCGCCGCCGAATCGCCGCGATCGACGCCAAGCACCGGGACAGCGTGCTGACGTCGGTCCTGGACGCCGTGGACGACACGGTCCGCAGGCTCACCGAACGGGGACTCGTCGCACTCGACGACTACGAACGGAAGGCCCTGGTCAAGGACTTGACCGTGGCCTTCTACACGGCGCGGGGGAACGCCGTCGACACCCACTGACCGGAACGAGAGGGCTTTACGTGCAGACTCCCCGATTCCAGACTCCCCGATTCATCGAAGCAACCCCCGCCGACTGCACCTGCGGACATTGCACCGCGGCACCCGGCCCCGGCAGCACCGGACAGCAGCGCTGTGGCACCGTGCGCGGCGCCGTCGTCGCAGCCGTCGGCGCTGCCGTCCTCGTGGGCGCCGCCTCCGGGACGGCGTCGGCGGAACCCGCCCCGAGCCACGCGGGCTGGGACGGCTCCAAGTACTGGTACAAGGACGCGACCGGCTGGTGGCGCTGGACGTCGCACTACGACAAGTACGTGGCGCGCGGCGGCAAGGGAGCCGTAGTCCCGAAGGTGAAGAAGGCGTCGAAGGGGACGGGCGTGTCCACCGGTACGCGCCGGTCCGCGTCCGCCGCCGAGCCCGTCTTCCGCGGCCGCCAGGGCTGGGACGCCACCGACCGCGTCTACTGGTACCGGAAGGGCGGTCACTGGTACTGGACCGGCCATCAGTACAAGTACGAGCGGTACGCGGGCCGGGGTACGAGTGCCACCGCACCCAGCACCCCGCCCCGACCGTCCACCAACCCCGGCACCCCCCGCCGCCACGGCACCGAGGCCGCCGTCTCGTACGCCATGCGCCACCTCGGCGACCCCTACGTATGGGGCGGCAACGGCCCGCACGGGTGGGACTGTTCGGGCCTCGTGATGGCGGCGTACCGGCAGGCCGGGATCGCCCTGCCCCGCGTCGCCGACGCCCAGTACCGCGCCACGCAGTCCATCTCGCGGGGGCAGCTGCGCCGCGGCGACCTCGTGTTCTGGAGCAGCGACGGCAGCGCGTCCGGCGTCCACCACGTGGCGATCTACCTGGGCGGCGGCCAGTACCTGGAGGCGCCGCGCCCCGGCAAGAGCGTCCGGGTCTCGTCCTTCGGCTGGTACGCCCCGAACCTGTACGGGCGGGTCCGCTGAGGCCTGCGCCGCCCGCTACTGCCCGTGCCGTGCGTCCTGGCCCGTGATCTCGCGGACCAGGGCGCACAGGTCGCGCAGGGCCGGGTGGCTGGGCGGGCCGTCGCGGCGGGCGAGGAGTACGGGGACGTGCGGGGCGCCGGGCAGGGGGACGTAGGCGACGCCGGGGTGCGGGTGCAGGTCCGCCGTCGCGGTCGTGGTCACGCCGACCGCGCGGGACGCGGCGATCGCCGCGAGCCAGTCGTCGGTGTTGGCGACGGTGATCATCGCGGTGGGGCGGGCTCCGGCGGGCCACAGGTCCGCCGTCGTGGTGCCGGACACCGTGTTGAGAGCGATCGTGTGGTCCGTCAGGTCGGCGAGGTCGAGGCCGAGGCCGAGGCGGGCGCGGGAGGCGAGGGGGCTGTCGGCGGGGACGGCGGCCACCCGGGCCTCCGTGTGGAGCAGCTCCGTGACCAGGCCCGGAGTGTCGACGTGCCCCCGGAGCAGCGCGGCGTCCACCGCGCCACGGGTGAGGCCCGCCGTGCGGTCGTCGATGCGCAGCAACTCCAGGGGGACGTCGGGGTGCGTCTCGCGCCAGCGGCGCAGGAGGGGCGTCGTGTACGGGCCTGCCGCCGACCACGCGTGCCCGAGCCGCAGCGGGCGGTGCGCCGAGCGGCCCGCGTCGAGGGCGTCCTCGAAGGCGGCGACGGCGACGGCGGCCTTGTCGCGGAAGGCGCGGCCCGCCGGGGTGAGTCGCAGGTGATGCGTGGAACGGTCCACCAGACGCGAGTCCAGCGCCTCCTCCAGCGCGGCGAGCGTGCGGGACGCGGCGGGCTGGGTGATGCGGAGGCGGGTGGCGGCGCGGGTGACGCTGCCCTCCTCGGCGACGGCGAGGAAACAGCGCAGGTGGCGGAGCTCGACCGGCGGACTGGTCGGGCTGGTCGGACTGGTCATGTCCGCGGAGCATAACGGGAGCGCAAGCGGCATTTCACAAGGCGTGCGAGGCGCCGTAGCTTCGGTATGCGGACATGGGTTGCGTACAGCAGCGTAAGACCCCCACAATCCTGTCCTAGTGCACTGCTTTGGACGACAAAGTCCATGACACTAAACCACGCCGCCGGCCACGCCGCTCACCGTGCCGCATCAGGAAAGGCTCCCCCGTGAACGTCTCCGTCTCCCGCAGCGACCAGGCACCACCCGCCGCGCCCCCCGCGGGGACGGCGGGCCTCCGGGGCCGCATCGGCGCACTCGGTCCCGTCGGGCTCGTCCTCGCGGGCGGGATCTCCGTGCAGTTCGGCGGCGCGATCGCCGTGAGCGTGATGCCGAGGGTGGGCGCCGTCGGCATCGTGGCGCTGCGGCTCCTCTTCGCCGCGCTCGTGCTCGTCGTGGTCTGCCGGCCGAAGGTGCGGGGGTACACGCGGGCCGACTGGGGCACGGTCGTCGCGTTCGGCGTGGCCATGGCGGGCATGAACGGCCTCTTCTACCAGTCCGTCGCCCGTATCCCGATGGGTCCCGCCGTCACCCTCGAGGTCCTCGGCCCGCTCGCGCTCTCCGTCTTCGCCTCGCGCCGCGCGATGAACCTGGTCTGGGCCGGGCTCGCCCTGTGCGGCGTCTTCCTGCTCGGCGGCGGGGGCGGCTTCGACGGCCTCGACCCGGCCGGTGTGGCCTACGCGCTCGGCGCCGGTGCGATGTGGGCGACGTACATCCTGTTCAGCGCGCGTACGGGACGGCGCTTCCCGCAGGCCGACGGTCTTGCCCTCGCGATGGTCGTCGCGGCGGTGCTCTTCCTGCCGCTCGGGGTCGCGGTGTCCGGGCCGAAGCTCATCGAGCCGGGCGCGTTGGCGCTCGGCGCGGCGGTCGCGGTGATGTCGTCCGTACTGCCGTACACCCTCGAACTCCTCGCGCTGCGGCGGCTGCCCGCGCACACCTTCGCGATCCTGATGAGCCTGGAACCGGCCATCGCGTCGATCGCCGGATTCCTGATCCTGAGCCAGTCCCTGTCCCTCGCCGAGGCGCTTGCGATCACGCTGGTCATCGCGGCGAGCATGGGCGCGGTGCGGACGCAGGTGGGGCGGCGCGGGGCGCGCCGGGGCCACGCGGGGGAGGACCCGGTGGCGGATGTCGTGGCGGGGCCGGTCGCGGTGGTCGACGCGGACCTCGCCCCGGAACCGTCCGGAAAGTAATGCAAGCACGCTTGCTTGTTTCTGTCGCCGCTGCCATGCTCCCAGGCACACCGCACCGTGCCCCGATGGGAGCGTTCCGTGCCCGATGCCCTGCCCGTGCTGGACGACCTGCGCAGCGAGAGCGAAGAACTCGACGGTCTGGTAGCGGAGTCGAGCGGGGAGAGGTGGTCCCTGCCCACCCCCGCCCCCGGCTGGACCGTCGCCCACCAGATCGCGCACCTCACCTGGACGGACCGGGCGGCCCTGCTCGCCGCGACCGACCCGGACGCGTTCACCGTCGAGGTCGAGAAGGCGGCCGCGGCGCCCGGCTCGTTCGTGGACGAGGGCGCGGCGGAGGGCGCGGCGCTGCCGCCCGCCGAGCTGCTTGCCCGCTGGCGGGCGGGCCGCGACGACCTGTGGCGGACCCTGAGCGAGGCCCCGGCCGGTACGCGTCTGCCCTGGTACGGGCCGCCGATGGCCGTTCCGTCGATGGCGTCGGCGCGGCTCATGGAGACGTGGGCGCACGGCCAGGACGTGGCGGACGCGCTCGGTGCGACGCGGGCGCCGACGGACCGGCTGCGGCACGTGGCGCGGATCGGCGTGCGGGCCCGTGACTTCGCCTTCGCCGTACGGGGACTGAGCGCTCCGGGCGACGAGTTCCGGGTCGAGCTGACGTCACCGGTGACGGGGGAGGTCTGGGCGTACGGCCCCGAGGACGCCGCCCAGCGCGTGACGGGCCCCGGCCTCGACTTCTGCCTCCTGGTCACCCAGCGGGCCCACCGATCGGACCTGGCGGTACGGGCGGAGGGCCCCGACGCGGACCACTGGCTGGACATCGCGCAGGCCTTCGCGGGGCCACCGGGCGCGGGGCGGGCACCCGGGCAGGGAGGCACGGGGGTGGGCCGGTGACCCGCCGCCCCCTCCGCATCGGCAACGCCTCCGGTTTCTACGGGGACCGGTTCGACGCCATGCGCGAGATGCTCACCGGTGGCGAACTCGACGTGCTCACCGGCGACTACCTGGCCGAGCTGACCATGCTCATCCTCGGGCGCGACCGGCTCAAGGACCCCGCTCGCGGGTACGCCAGGACCTTCCTGCGGCAGCTGGAGGAGTGCCTCGGGCTCGCCCGGGAACGAGGCGTCCGCATCGTCGCCAACGCGGGCGGGCTCAACCCGGCCGGGCTCGCCGGAGCCGTGCGGGAGCTCGCCGGGCGGCTCGGGCTCGACGTGCGGGTCGCGCACGTCGAGGGCGACGACCTCCGCGACCGCTTCCCCCACGCCCTCACCGCCAACGCCTACCTGGGCGGCGCGGGCATCGCCGCGTGCCTGGACGCGGGCGCCGACGTCGTCCTCACCGGACGCGTCACCGACGCCGCCCTCGTCACCGGGCCCGCCGCCGCGCACTTCGGATGGGCCCCGGACGCGTACGACGAGCTCGCGGGAGCCGTCGTCGCCGGGCACGCCCTGGAGTGCGGATCGCAGGCCACCGGCGGCAACTACGCCTTCTTCGCCGAGCAGACGGCGGGGCGCGGCGCGGACGCCCTGCGGCATCCCGGCTACCCCCTCGCCGAGATCCACGAAGACGGCTCCTGCGTCATCACCAAGCACGACCGCACCGGCGGCTTCGTCGACGTCGGCACGGTCACCGCGCAGCTCCTCTACGAGACGCAGGGCGCCCGGTACGCGGGTCCCGACGTCACCGCGCGCCTCGACACCGTCACCCTCACCCGGGAAGGCCCCGACCGCGTCCGCATCGACGGCGTACGCGGCGAGGCGCCGCCCCCGACGCTCAAGGTGGGCCTCAACCGCCTCGGCGGCTTCCGCAACGAGGTCGTGTTCGTCCTGACCGGACTCGACATCGAGGCCAAGGCCGCCCTCACCCGTGCCCAGATCGAGGACGCCCTCGACCGCGCCAAGGCCCGCCCCGCCGACGTGCGGTGGGAGTTGGCCCGCACCGACCGCCCCGACGCGCCCACCGAGGAGGGCGCCAGCGCCCTGCTGCGGCTCGTCGTACGGGACGCCGACGCGGACACCGTCGGCCGCACCCTCAGCGGCGCCGCGATCGAACTCGCCCTCGCCGGCTACCCGGGCTTCCACGTGACGGCACCGCCGGGAAAGGGCTCCCCGTACGGGGTCTTCGAGGCCGCGTACGTCGAGCGAGACACCGTCGACCACGTGGCCGTCCTGCCCGACGGGCAGCGCCTCTCCAACCCCTCCGGCGCCCACACCCGCGTACTCGAAGACCCGCCCACCGCACCCCTGCCCCCGCCCCTCCCGCCCGGCCCCACCCGCCGCGCCCCCCTCGGCCTCGTCGCCGGAGCCCGCAGCGGCGACAAGGGAGGCGACGCCAACGTCGGCGTATGGGTGCGGTCCGACGACGCCTGGCGGTGGCTCGCCCACGAGCTCACCGTCGAGCGGCTGCGCGAACTCCTCCCGGAGGCCGCGGAGCTGCGCGTCGTCCGCCACGACCTGCCCAACCTGCGGGCCCTGAACTTCGTCGTCGAGGGGCTGCTCGGCGAGGGCGTGGCCGCGCAGGCCCGCTTCGACCCGCAGGCCAAGGGCCTCGGCGAATGGCTGCGCGCCCGCCACCTCGACATACCGGAGGTACTGCTGTGACACCGGAGGTACTGCTGTGACCGTCCTCGCCTCCGCGCTCGACCCCGCGAGCGCCGAGTACGCCGAGCACCGCGAGGCCATGCTGGACCGGCTCGCCGAGCTCGGCCCCGAGCAGGGCAAGGCGCTCGCGGGCGGCGGCGAGAAGTACGTCGCCCGGCACCGCAAGCGCGGCAAGCTGCTCGCCCGGGAGCGCATCGAGCTTCTCCTCGACCCGGACACGCCGTTCCTTGAGCTGTCGCCGCTCGCCGCCTGGGGCAGCGACTACCCCGTCGGCGCCTCCATGGTCACCGGCATCGGCGTCGTCGAGGGCGTGGAGTGCCTGATCACCGCCAACGACCCGACCGTCAGGGGCGGCGCCTCCAACCCCTGGACGCTGAAGAAGGCCTTCCGGGCGCACGAGATCGGGCACGCCAACCGGCTGCCGTCCATCCACCTCGTGGAGTCCGGGGGCGCCGACCTGCCCTCACAGAAGGAGATCTTCATCCCGGGCGGCGCCCTCTTCAAACACCTCACGCAGTCCTCGGCGGCCGGGATCCCGACCATCGCCGTCGTCTTCGGCAACTCCACCGCGGGCGGCGCCTACGTACCCGGCATGAGCGACCACGTGATCATGGTCAAGGAGCGCGCGAAGGTCTTCCTCGGCGGGCCGCCCCTGGTGAAGATGGCGACCGGCGAGGAGAGCGACGACGAGTCGCTCGGCGGCGCCGAGATGCACGCCCGCACCTCCGGCCTCGCCGACCACCTCGCCGAGGACGAGCGCGACGCGCTGCGCCAGGCCCGCCGGGTCGTGTCGCGCCTCAACTGGCACAAGGCGTACGCCGATCCGGACCCGGCATCCGTCACGGAGCCCGCGTACGACGCGGACGAACTCCTCGGCATCGTCCCCGGCGACCTGAAGAAGCCCTTCGACCCGCGCGAGGTCATCGCCCGCATCGTCGACGGCTCCGACTTCGACGAGTTCAAGCCGCTGTACGGGAGCTCGCTCGTCACCGGGTGGGCCGCCCTGCACGGCTATCCCGTCGGCGTCCTCGCCAACGCCCAGGGCGTCCTCTTCAGCGAGGAGTCGCAGAAGGCCGCCCAGTTCATCCAGCTGGCCAACCAGCGCGACATCCCGCTGCTCTTCCTGCACAACACCACCGGCTACATGGTCGGCAAGGAGTACGAGCAGGGCGGCATCATCAAGCACGGCGCGATGATGATCAACGCGGTCAGCAACTCGCGGGTGCCGCATCTGTCCGTGCTCATGGGCGCGTCGTACGGCGCCGGGCACTACGGCATGTGCGGCCGCGCCTATGACCCCCGCTTCCTCTTCGCCTGGCCCAGTGCCAAGTCCGCGGTCATGGGCCCGCAGCAGCTCGCGGGCGTCCTGTCGATCGTCGCCCGCGCCTCCGCCGCCGCGAAGGGGCAGCCCTACGACGACGAGGCGGACGCCGGTCTCCGCGCCATGGTGGAGCAGCAGATCGAGGCCGAGTCGCTGCCGATGTTCCTGTCCGGGCGGCTGTACGACGACGGAGTCATCGACCCGCGCGACACCCGCACCGTCCTCGGTCTCTGCCTGTCCGCGATCCACACCGCCCCCTACGAGGGCGCGCGCGGCGGCTTCGGCGTCTTCCGGATGTGAGGAACTCCCCCATGATTACTTCACTGTTGATGGCCAACCGGGGCGAGATCGCCTGCCGCGTCTTCCGTACCTGCCGCGAGCTCGGCATCGCCACCGTCGCCGTGTACTCCGACGCCGACGCGGACGCCCTGCACGTACGGGAGGCCGACACGGCGGTTCGGCTGCCGGGGTCCGCGCCCTCGGACACGTATCTGCGCGGCGACCTCGTCGTGAAGGCCGCGCAGGCCGCGGGCGCCGACGCGATCCACCCCGGTTACGGATTCCTCTCCGAGAACGCGGGCTTCGCGCGCGCCGTCCTGGACGCCGGGCTCGTCTGGATCGGGCCGCCGCCCGAGGCGATCGAGGCGATGGCGTCCAAGACGCGCGCCAAGGAGCTGATGGGCGTCGCGCCGCTCGGCGAGGTCACCGAGGCCGACCTGCCGGTCCTGGTGAAGGCGGCGGCCGGGGGCGGCGGGCGCGGCATGCGCGTCGTACGCGAACTGCCCGACCTGGCACGGGAGATGGCGGCCGCCCGGTCCGAGGCCGCCAGTGCCTTCGGGGACGGGGAGGTGTTCGTCGAGCCGTACGTCGAGGGCGGGCGGCACGTCGAGGTGCAGATCATGGCGGACGCGCACGGCACCGTGTGGCCGCTCGGCACCCGCGACTGCAGTCTCCAGCGCAGACACCAGAAGGTCATCGAGGAGTCCCCGGCCCCGGGGCTGGCCCCGTCCCTCGTCGGTGAACTGCACGCGCAGGCGGTGCGCGCCGCACGCGTCACCGACTATCGCGGCGCGGGCACCGTCGAGTTCCTGGTGGCGGGAGGGCGCGCGCACTTCCTGGAGATGAACACGCGCCTCCAGGTCGAACACCCGGTGACGGAAGCCGTGTTCGGCCTTGACCTCGTCGCGCTGCAGATCCGCATCGCCGAGGGCGACGCCCTGGAGAAGGACCCGCCGACCGCCCACGGGCACGCCGTCGAGGCCCGCCTCTACGCCGAGGACCCCGCCGCCGACTGGGCCCCGCAGACCGGCACCCTGCACCGCATCGACGTCCCCGGCGCCGTCCGCCTCGACAGCGGATACGCGACGGGCGACACGGTCGGCGTGCACTACGACGCGATGCTCGCCAAGGCCGTCGCCCACGCCCCGACCCGCGCGGAAGCCGTACGCAAACTCGCGGGCGCCCTGGAACGCGCCGCCGTCCACGGCCCCGTCACCAACCGCGACCTGCTCGTACGCTCCCTGCGGCACCCCGAGTTCGCCGAGGCCCGCATGGACACCGGCTTCTACGACCGGCACGCCGACGCCCTCACCACCCCCGCACCCGACCCGCACGCCCCGCTGGCCGCCGCGCTCGCCGACGCGCACGGGCGGTCCCGGTTCGGCGGCTGGCGCAACCTCAGCTCGCAGCCGCACCTCAAGCGGTACCGCACCGAGCCCGACGGCACGGAGCACGAGGTCCGCTACCACCACACGCGGCAGGGCCCGGCCGCCGACGGCGTGACCGTGATCGCGGTCGGTCCGGGGCGTGTCGTCCTCGAAGTGGACGGCGTACGGCGGCAGTTCACCGTGGACCGGTACGGAGGCCGCGTACACGTCGGCACACCCGGCGGCGACACCGCCCTCACCCCGCTGCCCCTGCTCCCCGAACCCACCACCCGCCGCGCGCCCGGCTCGCTGCTCGCCCCCATGCCCGGCACGGTCGTACGCGTCGCGGACGGCATCGCCGAAGGGCAGCGGGTCACCGCCGGGCAGCCGCTCGTCTGGCTGGAGGCCATGAAGATGGAGCACCGCATCTGCGCCCCCGCCTCCGGCACGCTCACCGCCCTGCACGCCGTACCGGGCCGCCAGGTCGAGGTCGGCGCGCTGCTCGCCGTAGTCCAAGAGGGAGAGTCGTCATGAGTACCGTCCTCGAAACCGAAGAGCACCAGGCCCTGCGTGCCGCCGTCGCCGCGCTCGGACGCCGGTACGGCCGCGACTACATCGCCCGGGTAGCCGGCAGCGGCGGTCACCCCGACGAACTGTGGGCGGACGCCGCCAAGCTCGGCTACCTGGGCGTGAACCTGCCGGAGGAGTACGGGGGCGGGGGCGGCGGCATCGCGGAACTCTCCATAGTGCTGGAGGAGTTGGGGGCGGCGGGCTGCCCGCTCCTCATGATGGTCGTCTCGCCCGCGATCTGCGGCACGGTCATCGCCCGCTTCGGTACCGAGGAGCAGAAGCGCACCTGGCTGCCGGGGCTCGCCGACGGCACCCGCACCATGGCGTTCGGGATCACCGAGCCCGACGCGGGTTCCAACTCGCACCGCATCACCACCACCGCACGCCGCGACCCGGACTCCGGCGACTGGCTGCTGACCGGCCGCAAGGTCTTCATCTCCGGTGTCGACATCGCCGACGCGACGCTCATCGTGGGCCGTACGTCCGACGCGCGCACCGGCAGCCTCAAGCCGTGCCTGTTCATCGTCCCGCGCGACGCCCCCGGCTTCGAGCGGCGGCAGATCGACATGGAGCTCCAGGCCGCGGAGAAGCAGTTCGAGCTGGTCCTCGACGACGTACGGCTCCCGGCGGACGCGCTCGTCGGCGACGAGGACGCGGGCCTGCTCCAGCTCTTCGCCGGGCTCAACCCCGAGCGGATCATGACGGCCGCGTTCGCGCTCGGCATGGGCCGGTACGCGCTGTCCCGCGCCGTCGAGTACGCCAAGGAACGCAGCGTGTGGAAGTCCCCGATCGGCGCCCACCAGGCCATCGCGCACCCCCTCGCCCAGTCCCACGTGGAGATCGAACTGGCGCGCCTGATGATGCAGAAGGCCGCCAGGCTCTACGACGAGGGCGACGACGTCGGCGCGGGCGAGGCCGCCAACATGGCGAAGCTCGCCGCCGCCGACGCGTGCGTGAAGGCCGTCGACCAGTCCGTGCACACGCTGGGCGGCAACGGTCTGACCAAGGAGTTCGGGCTCGCGTCGCTGATCGTCGCGTCCCGCGTGGCACGGATCGCCCCGGTGAGCCGGGAAATGATCCTCAACTACGTCTCGCACCAGACGCTGGGCCTGCCCAAGTCCTACTGAGGAGCCCCCCATGAGCCTCTCCGTCTCCTCCCCGGCCCGCGGCATCACCACCGTCACCCTGGACGCCCCCGAGCGCCGCAACGCCCTCTCGGCGGACCTGGTCAAAGGCCTCGCCGAGGCGCTGGACGACCTCGGCGAGGACGGCGCGACCCGCGCGGTCCTCCTCACCCACACGGGGACGACGTTCTGCTCGGGCGCCGACCTGAAGGCGCCGCCGGACCCCGCCCTGTTCGTGGCGCTGCTCCGGCAGATCGTGGCGCTGCCCAAGCCGGTCGTCGCACGGGTGGACGGGCACGTGCGGGCGGGCGGGCTCGGGCTGCTCGGCGCGTGCGACCTGGCGGCCGCCGGGCCCGCCTCGACCTTCGCGTTCACGGAGGTGCACATCGGCGTCGCCCCCGCCGTGATCTCCCTCCCCCTCCTGCCCCGCCTCGATCCGAGCGCCGCCTCCCGCTACTACCTCGCCGGCGAGCGCTTCGACGCGGCGGAAGCGGCCCGCATCGGCCTGGTCACGGTCGCGGGACCGGGCGTCGACGCCACCCTCGCCCCCCTCCTCGAAGGGCTCCGCGCGGCGGCGCCGGGAGCCCTGGCCGCGACGAAGAAGCTGCTCACGGCTAGGGTGCTCGACGCATTCGACGACCAATCGGACGCCCTCACGGCCCTGTCCGCGCGGCTCTTCGGCTCCGCCGAGGCGCGCGAGGGAATGGCGGCGTTCCTCGAACGACGGGAGCGCCCATGGGTGCTGTGACCGCCGCCGACCGGGCGCCCAAGCAGGACCGCAGCCGCGCGACCCGGCAGAAACTCCTGGAGGCCGCGGTGTCCTGCCTGGCCGAACACGGCTGGGCGGGCTCCACGGTCTCGGTGGTCGCCGAGCGGGCGGGCGTCTCGCGGGGCGCGGCGCAGCACCACTTCCCCACGCGGGAGGACCTGTTCACGGCGGCCGTGGAGTACGTCGCCGAGCAGCGCTCCACGGCGCTGCGTGCCCTGCCCGCGCAGGACAGGGCGTCCGTGGTCGCGGCCCTCGTCGACCTCTACACGGGCCCGCTCTTCCGCGCGGCGCTCCACCTGTGGGTGGCCGCGTCGAACGAGGCCGCGCTGGGGACGCGGGTGACGGAACTCGAATCCCGCGTGGGCCGCGAGACGCATCGCATCGCGGTGTCCCTCCTCGACGCGGACGAGTCGCGCCCCGGCGTCCGGGAGACGATCCAGGGCCTCCTGGACATGGCGCGGGGCCTTGGCCTGGCGAACCTGTTGACGGACGACGGGGCGCGGCGGGACCGGGTGGTGACGCAGTGGACGGTGCTGGTGGAGGCCGCGTTGCGGGCGGAGGACTGAGCCCGGGGACGTCAGCGCACGACGGCGTCAGCGCGCGATGTCGTCATGGCCCTCGATCTCCCGAGGGCTGCGGGAGCTGGGCCCCACGTAGCGGGCGGACGGCCGCACCAGGCGCCCCGTCCGCTTCTGCTCAAGGATGTGCGCCGACCAGCCCGCGGTCCGCGCACACGTGAACATCGACGTGAACATGTGCGCGGGGACCTCCGCGAAGTCCAGGACGATCGCCGCCCAGAACTCCACGTTCGTGGCGAGGACGCGGTCGGGCCGACGGGCGTGCAGCTCGTCGAGGGCCGCCTTCTCCAGCGCCTCCGCGACCTCGAACCGCGGCGCCCCCAGCTCACGGGCGGTGCGGCGGAGCACCCGCGCCCGCGGGTCCTCGGCCCGGTACACCCGGTGCCCGAAGCCCATCAGGCGCTCACCCTTGTCCAGGGCCTGCTTCACGTACGCCACCGCGTCACCCGTGCGCTCGATCTCCTCGATCATGCCGAGGACCCGGGAGGGCGCGCCGCCGTGCAGCGGCCCGGACATCGCGCCGACCGCCCCGCTCAGCGCCGCCGCCACGTCCGCGCCGGTGGAGGCGATGACGCGGGCGGTGAACGTGGACGCGTTCATGCCGTGCTCGGCGGCCGACGTCCAGTACGCGTCGACGGCCTGGACGTGCTTGGGGTCCGGCTCGCCGCGCCACCGCTTCATGAACCGTTCGACGACCGTCTCGGCCTTGTCGATCTCCCGCTGCGGGACCATCGGCAGGCCCTGCCCGCGGGCCGACTGGGCCACGTACGAGAGCGCCATGACGGCGGCCCGTGCCAGGTCCTCGCGGGCGCGCTCCTCGTCGATGTCGAGCAGCGGCCGCAGGCCCCACACGGGGGCGAGCATGGCGAGGGCGGACTGCACGTCGACGCGGATGTCACCGGAGTGCACGGGGATCGGGAAGGGCTCGGCGGGCGGCAGACCGGGGTTGAACGCGCCGTCGACGAGCAGGCCCCACACGTTCCCGAAGGAGACGTGGCCGACCAGGTCCTCGATGTCGACGCCCCGGTAGCGGAGCGCGCCGCCTTCCTTGTCCGGTTCGGCGATCTCCGTCTCGAACGCGACGACTCCCTCAAGGCCAGGTACGAAGTCGGACATCAGGCGGCTCCTCGTGATGGGTTCGACATGATGGTGGCGAGATCCGGGTTGCGATCGGCTCATGACCATGTGTCAAAAGTGGGCGTTTCCGGCCCGGTTCCACGGTCGTGTCCGCCGAAGTGCGGCGAATCCGGCGACTCGCGGTCCGGAACGGTCTTCCCGGTATGCCCCGTGAGGCTGGTGGTCACCCAACCGATGCGGCAGCAGGACGATATCTGTTGGTGCCATCTTTGGCGATGGAATGCGGCACTCAGTGCCACACGTCACCTGCCCGTGGGCCGGTGCGCCTCCTCGGACGCCCCTGTGGCCGTGGCAAATACGGCAAGATGACCGCGTGACCGACTCCAGCGCCCCTCTTCCGGAACCGGCTGACATGCGGGAGCAGTACGCCGCCGGCGGGCTCTCCGAAACCGAGCTGCCCGCCACGCCCATGGACCAGTTCGCGCTCTGGTTCAAGGAGGCGGCGCGCGACAGGGGCGCCGTCCACGAGCCGAACGCCATGGTCGTCTCCACGGCCGACGCGGCGGGCCGGCCCAGCTCCCGCACGGTGCTCCTGAAGGGCTTCGACGAGCGGGGCTTTGTCTTCTTCACCAACTACGAGTCCCGCAAGGCTCGCGAGCTCGACGCGAACCCGTACGTCTCGCTGCTCTTCCCGTGGCACGCGGTGGCCCGCCAGGTGATCGTCTCGGGCACGGCGGAGCGCGTCGGCCGCGAGGAGACGGTCGCCTACTTCCGCACCCGCCCGCACGGCTCCCAGCTCGGCGCCTGGGCCAGCGCGCAGTCCTCGGTACTCACCTCACGCACCGAACTCGACCGCGCCTACGCCGACCTCGCGTCCCGCTACCCCGAGGGCGAACAGGTCCCGGTCCCCCCGCACTGGGGCGGCTACCGGGTCCACCCCCGAGCGGTCGAATTCTGGCAGGGCCGACCGGACCGCCTCCACGACCGCCTGCGGTACGTGCGGGAGGAGGCCGACCGGGCCTGGCGGGTGGAACGCCTGAGCCCATAGAGCCCGTCCGGCGATTGGGGACGAGCAGGCCGAAGGCCACGATCAGGCGGCGCCCCACGCACGGGGCAGCGTTTCACCGCGCAAGGACCCCGTCCAGAAACGGTTCGACGGCGGCCCGCCACGCCTCCGGCTGGTCGTAGTGCACGAGGTGCCCCGCGTCGGCCACCTCCGCGTACTCCCCGCGAGGGAGCACCCGCACCATCTCCTGGGACTCCGCGCGGCCGAGCTCGCCGTCCTGGCCGCGCACGACGAGTGCGGGGCAGCGGACCTGGATCAGCTCCTCCCAGTGCGCGTCGTGCACCCACGTCTCGCGGGAGCTGAGCATCTGGGCGCGGTCGAAGACGGGCCGCCAGCCGTCGGGGCCCTCCGTCATCACCTCGGCGAAGAACTCCCCGCGCGCGGGGTTGGGCCGCTCCACCCAGGGGTCGTCCTCGCCGAACCACTTGCGTACGTCGGCGAGCGTCGCGAACGGCACCGGCCAGGACTTGAACCAGTCCTCCCACTCCCGCTGGGAGGCGGCCCCGAGCGCGGAGGCCCGCATGTCGCAGATGATGAGGCCCCGGACGAGGTCGGGGCGGCGCGCGGCGAGCTGCCAGGCGGTGAGCGCGCCCATGGAGTGGCCGATGAGGACGGCGGGCGCGAGGTCGAGCTGGACGAGGGCGGCTTCCGCGTCGTCCACGTAGGCATCGCGGGTGTAGGGGCCGTCGGTGGGCTTCTCGCTCCTGCCGTGGCCGCGCTGGTCGAGGGCGACCGCGCGGTGCCGCTCGGAGAGCCAGCGGGCGGTGCCCGTCCAGTGGGAGGCGCGGCCCATCAGGCCGTGCAGTAACAGCACCCCGCCGGGTGCCGCGTCGGCCTCCCTGAGTTTGGGAGGGTCGGCGTACTCCCAGGCGGCGAGGTGTACGCCTCCCGCGCCCGTCACGTCGATGCGCCGCACCATGATTCCTGGCACCCCCCTTGGTTCCGCCCGGGTTTCACGCCTGGTACTGCCTCACACCCCCGCACGCTATCGAACCTGTTTTCGAAAGCGGCCGGTTCGCCGATAACACCCCTCGTTCGGGTGACCACGCTCAAGGATTGACCGGCGTGGCCGAGGGGAGATCTCCAACGGGAGGCGGGCCGCTCGGGGAAACCGGCCCGTGGGGAATGACCTTGAGAGCTCGGGGCTCCGGGTCAGCACAGGGGAGGACAGGCCCCGGCGCTCTTGAGCGCCGGGGCCCTCGCCTTGTTCGCGCTCACCAGACGGGCACATCCTCCAGCCCCTTCCGAGCCCTCAGGTCATATGCCTCTCGCGACAGCCTGGCACGCAAAACGCTCCGCCGCTGCGATTCCGCACACTGAATCTTCGATTCCGCGAGATCCGGCGCAGCTCGCGGAACCCTGTCAACTACCTCTCCGACAACGGAGGTTGACTGCCTTCTCAGCGCTTGGCGACGAAGACGTGCGACGCGGTCTCCGCGGTCAGCTCGGCGGCCTCGCCGCTGCTGCCCACCAGGACGCCGCCCGCGGACTCCGTCACGCTCACCACGGAGCCCGGCTGGACACCGGCCCGCCGCAGCGTGTACATCAGCTGGGCGTCCGTCTGGATCGGCTCGCCGATGCGGCGCACCACGACCGTCTTGCCCTCGGAGCCCGGGTCGAGCTCCGTCAGGGAGACCATGCCCTCGTCCAGGAACGGGTCCGCGCCGTCCTTCTCGCCCAGCTCCTCCAGGCCCGGGATCGGGTTGCCGTACGGAGACTCGGTGGGGTGGCGGAGCAGCTCCAGGACGCGGCGCTCCACGGCCTCGCTCATCACGTGCTCCCAGCGGCAGGCCTCGGCGTGCACCTGCTCCCATTCGAGCCCGATCACGTCGACGAGCAGGCACTCCGCCAGGCGGTGCTTGCGCATCACGCGCGTGGCGAGCCTGCGGCCCTCCTCGGTGAGCTCCAGGTGACGGTCGCTCGCGACGGCCACCAGGCCGTCGCGCTCCATGCGCGCCACGGTCTGGCTCACCGTCGGTCCGCTCTGGTCCAGCCGCTCCGCGATCCGGGCGCGCATGGGGACCACACCTTCCTCCTCCAGCTCGAGGATGGTGCGCAAATACATCTCAGTGGTGTCAATCAGCCCCGACATGGGTGCCCCTCAGAATTCGCTCGTGCGCTGGCCCTGCCCTCAATTCTGACGCATACCACTGACAACCGTGCCGCGCCGGTGGAATTCCCGCCCAGTACCGGCCTGTGACGGTGTTGACAGGGCACTGGTCCAGACCGCAACGTGATGCGAATGAGCTCGAAGAGCGGGAGCAGTGTGAGCGGCGAAGACGGCGTGAGCAAGACGGCGGACCGGTATTTCGAAGCCGCCATCGGACTGCTCCGGAAAGTACGTGACGAGGAGTCCGGCAGCGTGGCCGACGCGGGCGCGCTGCTCGCCGACGCCGTCGAGTCCGGCGGGCGGCTCTTCGCCTTCGGCGCCGGGCACTCCTCGCTGGCCGCCCAGGACGTCGTCTACCGCGCGGGCGGCCTCGGCCTCATCAACCTGCTCGCCGTGCCCGGAGTGGTCGGCGTGGACGTGATGCCCGCCACGCTGGGCTCCGCCCTGGAGCGGGTCGACGGCCTCGCGGGCGCGGTCCTCGACTCCTCGCCGGCCCGCCCCGGCGACGTACTCGTGATCATCTCGCTCTCCGGGCGGAACTCGCTGCCCGTGGAGATGGCCATGAACGCCCGCGCGCTCGGCCTGAAGGTCATCGGCGTGACGTCGGTGGCGTACGCGACGGAGACCCGCTCCCGGCACGTCTCCGGCACCTTCCTGAAGGACCACTGCGACGTGATCGTCGACTCCAAGGTCGGCGTCGGCGACGCGGAGCTCTCCCTCGAAGGGGTCGATGCTCCGTTCGGGCCCGCGTCGAGCGTCGTCACCAACGCGCTGATGCAGGCCATGACGGCCGCGGCGATCGAGAAGCTCGCCGAGCGCGGCATCCAGCCGCCCGTGCTGCGGTCCGGGAACGTGGACGGCGGGCACGACTGGAACGGCCGGGTCTTCCAGGAGTACCGGGACCGCATCTTCTACCGGCACTGAGTGCCGCCCGAAGCCGAAGCCGGAGCCGGGGCGGAGGCAAGGGCGGAGGCAGGGGCGAAGACCACCCGCACCGTCAGACCGCCGCCCGCCCCGTTCGCCTCCGCCGTCACCTCCGCCTCGTGCGCCCGCGCGATGGCCGCCACGATCGACAGACCGAGGCCCGCCCCCTCGCCCCGCGCGTGCGTCCGCTCGTGCAGGCGCCGGAAGGGTTCGAAGAGGTGCGGGACGGTGTCCTGCGGGACCGCCGGGCCCGTGTTGGCGACCTCCAGCGTGCCGTCCTCGCCGACGACGACGCTCACCCGGCCCTCCGGGGTGTTGTAGCGCACCGCGTTCGCCACCAGGTTGTGGACCAGCCGGTCGAGGAGCACGCCGTCGCCCGTCACCGTAAGCGGCGCCGCCCGCACCGACACCGTGACGCCGCGCCGTACCGCCTCCTCGGCGAGACCGTCCGCGACGGCGTGCGCCAGGACGTCCACCGCGACGGGCTCGCGCCGCTCCAGGCCCTGCTCGGAGTCGGCGAGCAGCAGCAGCCCCTCGATGAGGTGCTCGCTGTCGTCGGCGACGGAGATGAGTTTCGTACGGATCCTCGCCACGCGTTCCGGGTCCGGGTCACCGGCGAGACCGATCTCGGCGGCCGCCCGCTGCACGGCCAGCGGGGTGCGCAGCTCGTGCGCCGCGTTCGCCGCGAACCGCTGCTGCGCGCCGACCAGACGCTCTATGCGGTCCAGCATCTCGTCGAAGGTGTCCGCGAGGTGCTTCAGCTCGCCCGGCGGCGCGTCCAGGGCGATCCGCTCGTGCAGGTTGGCGCCGGAGAGCCGCCGCGCGATGTTGGTGATCACCGCGACCGGGCGGAGCACCCGGCCCGCCATCCACCAGGCGAGGGCGATCGACAGGACGGCGTACACGGTGAAGACGATCACCGAGACCGTCAGGAGCCGGCTGAGCGCCGCCTCGCCCGCGAGATCGCTGATCCTCGTCACGGCGAGACCGCTCTTGTCGACGTCCAGGGTCGTGCCCTGGAGGCGCTGCGCGGGCACCGCGGACGCCACCGGCATCGGGGAGGCATGCCGCCACGGCGGCAGCGGATCGCGCGGCACCGCCGTGGTCACGGCCGAACTGATCGACGTGTACAACCCCTGCTGCACCAGCAGGTACACGAGCCCCGTGAGCAGCGCCCCCGCCAGCACGAGCAGCCCTCCGTAGAGGGCGGTCAGGCGGGCCCGCTCGCTGCTCATCCGCGCCCCGGCGGTTCGTAGCGCCGACGTGTTCGCCGAAGTGTTCGCCGACGTGTTCACAGGGACCGCCCCGCGATCCGGTATCCGGCCCCCGGCACCGTCTCCACCACCGGCGGCTCGCCCAGCTTCGCGCGGAGCTTGGAGAGGGTGACGCGGACCGCGTTGGTGCGGTAGCTGGTGTCCTCCTCCCAGACCTGCTCGATCAGGTCCTCGCCGCTGACCACCGCGCCGTCCGCCCGAAGGAGCGCCTCCAGGACCGCGAACTCCTTGCGGGACAGCGCCAGATGCCGCCCATCCCTGCTTGCCTGGCGGCGCGCGGTGTCCAGGACGAGCCCGGCCCGTTCGATCACCGGCGGCAGCGCGGGCCGGGCCCGGCGGCCGAGGGCGAGCACGCGGGCGAGCAGCTCGTCGTACACGAACGGCTTGGTCAGATAGTCGTCCGCGCCGAGCCCCAGACCCGCCACCCGGTCACGCACCGTGCCCGCCGCCGTCAGCATCAGGACCCGGGTCAGGAGCCGCTGCTCGACGACCCGGCGGCACACCTCGTCGCCGTGCACGCCCGGCAGGTCGCGGTCGAGGATCAGTACGTCGTACTCGCCGAGCTGCAGTTTCCGCAGCGCGGTGAGGCCGTCGGCGGCGACGTCGACGGCGAGCGCGTCACGGCGCAGCCCGTCGGCGATCATCTCGGCCAGGAATTCCTCGTCCTCCACCAGCAGTACGCGCATGCCGCCCTGTGTACCCGAGAGTGACCTTTCGCCGGTGTAAGCGTCTCCGTTGAGAGAAACGAAACCCGGCTCCCCGCCAGCCTGTGCGCGTCAGTCACGCCACATGTGAAGGGGAAGCCTCATGAGGACCGCCCGTACGACCCGCCCCGCCCGTACGACCCGCGCCCGGTCGGTGGCCTTCGCGTCGGGGATCGCCGCGCTCGCGCTGTTCGCCGGGGCCTGCTCCGGTGACTCCGGCTCGGACTCCGCGAACAGCGCCGACGGCGGCAAGGGCGCCGACGCCGACAAGGCGTTCAAGGAGCGCGAGTGCCTGCGCAAGCAGGGCCTCAAGGTGTCCGAGCCCAAGTCCGGTGAGGACGTCCGCGGCATCACCATCGGCGGCGACATGAGCAAGGAGAAGATGGAGGCCGCCCTGAAGAAGTGCGGCGCGGGCGGCGGCCGGTCGGGCAAGGGCCCCTCGCAGGCCGACAAGGACAAGATGCTCAAGTACGCCCAGTGCATGCGCGAGAACGGGTTCAACATGCCCGACCCGAAGTTCGACGGCGGCGCGATGCGGGCCCAGCCCATGCCGAAGGGCGCCGAGGCCAAGAAGATGGAGAAGGCCGCCGAGGCGTGCAAGGGCATCGTCAAGTGAGGCGCCGTACCGCCGTCGTCGCCACCGTCGTCGCCCTCCTCGCCGTCACCGGCGGCGGGATCGCCGTCAGCGCGCTCGCCGACGCGGGCGGCAAGGAGAACGCAGGCCACCGCGAGGCGGGCCTGCCACCGGCCACCGCGTCCGTCGACCGCGGTGACCTCAGCAGCGGCACGCAGGTCGACGGCACGCTCGGCTACGCCAAAGAGCGCAAGATCAACGCCGGTACGACGGGCACGCTCACCTGGTCCCCCGGCACTGGCTCCACCATCGGGCGCGACGGGCGGCTCTACGAGGTCAACGGTCTCCCCGTCCGCCTCATGTACGGCACCGAGCCCATGTACCGCACGCTGAAGAGCGGCGACAAGGGCAACGACGTGCGCCAGCTGGAGGAGAACCTCGTCGCCCTCGGCTACGGCGCCGGGCTCGCCGTCGACCAGACGTACACCGACGGCACCGCGGCCGCGGTCAAGCGGTGGCAGAAGGCCCACGACGGCAAGCAGACCGGCCGTGTCGGCCCCGAACAGATCTCCTTCCAGTCCTCCGCGGTCCGCGTGAAGTCGGCGGGCTCGACCGTCGGCGACCAGGTCGCGCCGGGCAGGCCGGTCCTCTCGACGACCGGCTCCGAACGTGTCGTACGCGTCCAGCTCGACGTGGCGGAGGGCGGTTCGGCGAAGAAGGGCACGAAGGTCACCGTGACGCTCCCGGACGGCACCACGGTCAAGGGCGAGGTCGCCGCCGTCGGCAAGACCGCCGAGCCCGGCGACGACCCCAGCGACAAGACCCCCAGGATCCCCGTCACCGTCACCTTCGACGACCCCGGCGAGGTCGACGGCCTCGACCAGTCGCCGGTCACGGTGAACCTCACCGGCGAGACCCGCGAGAACGTCCTCTCCGTCCCCGTCAACGCCCTCCTGGCACTGCCGGGCGGCGGCTTCGGCGTCCAGGTCGTCGAGGGCGGCCGCACCCGTGACGTGCAGGTCGAGCTCGGCATGTTCGGGCAGGGCAGGGTCGAGGTGAGCGGCGGGGGGCTGCGGGAGGGCACGAAGGTAGGAGTACCGAAACCATGACCAACTCTTCTACGCCGATCAGCGCGGCTCCCACCGTCGTGGAACTGTCCGGCGTCACCAAGGAGTACCCGGGCGGGGTCGCCGCGCTCCGCGGTGTCGACCTGACCGTCGACGCGGGTGAACTCCTCGCCATCGTCGGCCCGTCCGGCTCCGGCAAGTCGACGCTCCTGCACATCGTGGGCACGCTGGACCGCCCCACGCAGGGCTCGGTGGCCATCGCGGGCCACGACATCGCGACGCTCACCGACCGCAGCCTCTCCGCCCTGCGGGCCCGCCACATCGGCTTCGTCTTCCAGGCGTTCCACCTGGTCCCCGGCATCAGCGCCCGCGACAACGTCGCCGAAGGACTCCTCTACTCCGGTCTCTCCCGCGCGGAACGGCGCCGCAGGGCCGCGTACGCCCTGGAACGCGTAGGCCTCGCCGACCGCATGCGGCACCGCCCGCACGAACTCTCCGGCGGCCAGAAACAGCGCGTCGCCATCGCCCGCGCCGTGGTCGGCGAACCCGACCTGCTGCTGGCCGACGAACCCACCGGCGCGCTCGACTCCGAATCCGGCGAGGCCGTCATGGCCCTGCTGCACGACCTGAACGCGGAGGGCGCGACCATCGCCGTCATCACCCACGACACGGAGATCGCCGGGCGCCTGCCGCGGCAGGTACGGATCAGGGACGGGCAGGTCGTCGCGGACACGCGGGGCGCGGAGGTCGCGGCGTGAGGGCGCGCAACGGTGAGCGGGCGCGCGGCCGCCGCGCCCTCCGAGCGGCACGCCTCGGCCCCCGCGACGTCCTGCACGTGGGCTCGGCGGGCCTGCGGAGCCGCCCGGTGCGGGTGGTCCTGTCGGCGCTGGGCATCGCGATAGGCATAGCGACGATGGTGGCGGTGGTAGGGATCTCATCGTCGAGCAAAGCCCAACTCATGCGTGAGCTGGACGAGTTGGGTACGAACATGCTGGTGGCGTCGCCGGGGGAAGCGATGTTCTCCGGTGAGAAGGTGACGCTGCCGCGGGACGCGGCGGGGCGGGTCGGGCGGGTCGACGGGGTCGAGTCCGTGGGCGCGACCGGTGACCTCGAACGGTCGGTCCGGCGCAGCGAGAAGATCCCGAAGGACGAGACCGGCGGCATCTCGGTACGGGCCTCCACGGAAGGCCTCCTGAAGGTGTTGCGGGGCCGCATGGCGCACGGCAGCTGGTTCAACGCGGCGAACAGCCGCTACCCGTCGGTGGTCCTGGGCCACGTGGCGGCGAAACGCCTGGGCATCGTGTCACCCGGCCGGCAGGTCTGGCTGGACGACCGCTACTTCACGGTGATCGGCATCCTGGACCCGCTCCCGCTCGCACCCGACATCGAACGGTCGGCGCTTACGGGTTGGGACGCGTCGAAGAAGTTCCTCGACTTCGACGGCCACCCGACCTCGGTGTACGAACGCTCCACCGACGCCACGGTCAACAGCGTCCGCAAGCTCCTCGCCGCGTCCATCGACCCGGAGAACCCGCGAAACGTGCAGGTCACCGACCCGTCGGCGGCGCTTCAGGCGAAGGCGGCGACGGAGGGCGCGTTCTCGACGCTCCTCCTGGGCCTGGGCGGAATAGCCCTGCTGGTAGGAGGGGTGGGCGTGGCCAACACCATGATCATCTCGGTCCTGGAGCGCCGCTACGAGATAGGCCTGCGCCGCTCACTGGGCGCGACGCGGGGCCAGATCCGCATCCAGTTCGTCACGGAGTCCCTGATGCTGTCGGGCCTGGGCGGCGCGGCAGGCGTAGCCCTCGGAGCCGCCGCCACGGCAGCGTACGCACTCTCGGGCGACCTCCCGTGGGTGGTCCCACCCTGGGCCATGGCAGGCGGCTTCGCGGCAACCCTGGCGATCGGCACGGTGGCGGGCCTGTACCCGGCGGTGCGGGCGGCCCGCTTGTCCCCAACGCTGGCGCTCCACGCAACGTGATCTGGCGGGACGCCTCGGACGGGACCCACCCCCGCCCCCCTGCCCCTACTCCCACGGGACGTCGCGGGGTAAACGGGCGGGCGGGTGGGAGGCATCCGCCGCGAAGCGGCGGTCTTGGTGCCCCTAGTCCCACTGGACGTCGCGGGGTGAACGGGTGGGCGGGTGGGAGTGATCCGCCGCGAAGCGGCGGGAGAGGTAGGCCACCGGACCCTAGGGAGAGAGGGCCTGGGACAGGTCGAGGGACGCGGCGACGCGGGACGCGACGCTCTCCGCGTACATCGCGTCCGACCGGTCGAACGCCCCCCGCCCCGCCCCACGGAGAAACGTCACGACGCCCACCGTGCGACCCCGGCTCCGCAGGACGGCACACAGCGCGTGGACCGAGTCCTCGGGCCACTGCCGAGCCGCCGCCCACTCCCGCGCCCGCTCCGCCGACGCCCCCACCCCCGCACTGGCCCGCACGGACCCCACCCGCTCCACGCTCTGCGGCGCGGGATGCCCTTCGGGGTAGCGGACGGGAACGCCCGCCGTGGCGACGGGACGGCAGGGTCCCGGCGGTCCCGCGGGCGTCGCCGCCGTACGGACCAGACGTACCGGATTCTCGCCCGCCACCAGATCCACCAGCGCGTGGTCGGCGAACCCGGCGAGCGCGAAGTCCAGTTGGACCGTCGCCGCCTCCAGCGGGTCCTCGCACTCCGCCGTGGCCCGCGCCGCCCGGTGCAGCTGCTGGGAGCGGAACCGCAGCTGCGACGCGAGCTGCTCCGTCTGCTTGGCCTCCGTCACGTCGAGGAACAGCCAGCCGACGCCCAGCGGCACCGGCTCCTCCGCGAGCGGCGAGGCGAGCCGGAGGAAGCCGCTGCGCCAGCACCGGCGCGGGTCCCCGTCGTCCTCCCCCTCCCCGCCCCCGGGCGCCCGCACCGTCACCCACAGCTCCGCGGGCGCGGGCGGCGTCCCCTCGGCGAGGACGTGCGTCAGCGCGCTCTCGACCTCCTCGACGCCCTGCCCGAGCAGATCGGCGAGCGGCCGCCCGAGGACGGCGCTGCGGCCCACTCCGAAAGCGCGGGCCGCGTGTTCGTTGACGACGGCGGGCCGCAGATCCGCGTCGACGAGGACCACGCCCCACGACGCCGTCTCGAACAGCGCCTCGCTCAGCGCGATGGACCGTTCCAGGTCGATCTGCGCGTGGACCTCGCTGAACGCGCAGTACACCCCGGAGGACTTCCCGTCCCCGCCCCGCACGGACGCCGACTGCATCCGCACGAGCACCCGCCCGCCGTCCTTGGTGACCAGCGCGAACTCGTGCACCTGCCGCCCCGGCGCGTCCATCGCGGACAGCAGCCGCTCCTCGACGTCCCCGGCGTCGGCGGGCCGCACGGCCCACCCGGTGAACCCGTGCCGCCCGACGGCCTCCGCTGCCGTCCACCCGAGGATCCGCTCGGCCTCGCGGTTCCAGTGCGTCACCACACCGTCGGCGTCGAAGGCGCAGAGCGCGGCGTCCATCCCGTCGAGCAGCGCCGCGAGCAGCTCGGCGCTCCCGGGCTCGGGTTCTTCAGGACCGAGTTCGTCAGTGGTTCCGCTCCGCCGCGAAGCACTCACGTGGCACCCCCTACAGGCCTGCGCGATCTGCCCGTACCGCATGTCAGATCATTCAACTCGAACGTGACGCAGCCCACAGGAAGTTCCCGGAAGTTGGAGAGAAATCGTTGTGCGAACGTCTACCCGAAAAATCGGTTGAGCCGCCCGACGTAGCTTCCTAAGGTGTCATCACTCGAAGAAAGGAGGTGATCCGGCAGTGATTTCATTGCGGACGCGAGAGGTGGCTGCGGGCTAGCGGCCTGCCACCACACCCAGTGCGGTGCCTGGCCGGCACGAGTGACGAGCGTGCGGCCGGCCCAGACTCAAGCAGTCACCCGACCCGCGAGCCGCCGGTACGTCCGGCCGGCTTCCTCCGCCCCGGGGCGGCAGGGACCCAGGCTCGCGGGTCGCCTGCGTCATCCTCTGCTCACCGCCGTGAGGATCTCCGGCAGGCGCCTCGCGAGCCGCGGCGCCGAGAGCCGCAGCCCCAGCTCCGTGACCGTCGCGCCGTAGACCGCGCCCAGCGGCAGCAGCAGCCAGGTCCAGGACGTGGCGCCCGACGCGTGCAGCCAGATCGTGAGGGCCAGGACGGGCGCGCACAGCAGCCCCGCCGCGACCATGCCGCCGACGATGGAGATCCAGGCGAGACCGGCCTGACCGGGGGCGACGTTCTTGTAGCCCTCCTGCGGGATGGAGTACGGGAAGCGGGCCGAGGACCACGCGCCCGTGGCCAGCATCGCGCCGAGCAGCGCGAAGGAGAGGCCGAGCACCTCCGGCAGGGCGGGCCAGTCGCCGAGCATCGCGGTCGTCAGGGCGGTGACGAGTGCGGCGTACGGGAGGGTGATCAAGAGGAGCGCGAGGGCTCGGCCGCGCAGCTCCACGTACGCGTCGCGGGGCGACGAGATCGTCATCGCGACCATCCAGAACGCCGACGTGTCCTGCCCGAACTGGTTGTACATGAGGACGCCGAGCATGCCCGCCGCGAAGCACGCGAAGTAGACGGACCCGGTGCCTTGCAGGGCGTTGAAGAGCGGCACGATCAGGCCGATGGCGAGGGACGTCACCCAGGCGGCCTTGGTCTTCGGGTCGCGCCAGACGTAGCGGAGGCTGCGTTCCATGACCGTTCCGGTGCGGCCCGCGGGCAGTAGCCCGCCGAGGGCGCCCGACGTGCGGGACGTGCCCTTGTCCGGCTGGGCGGCCGCGATCGTGGAGCCGTCCGGTGTCGTCATCAGACGGGTCAGGCTGCGCTGCCAGACGGTGAGGAGCGCCAGGAGGGCCGCGGCGGTCAGGGCGAGTTGGGCCGCCGCCGTCGCGTACGCGCCCTCGCTGACCGCGTCGACCGCGCCGAGCGCCGCGGACGGCGGGATCCAGCGCACGACGTCAGCGGCCGGGTCGAGCGTGGACAGGCCGGACGAACCGAGCTTCTGCGCGCCGAAGTTCACCACCTGCGCGCCGACGGCGACGACCAGGCCGCTGAGGACGGCGAGGTCGCGGCCCTTGCGGCTGGTGAGGAGGCGGATGTTGGCGGCGGCGACCGCGCGGGCCAGCGCCACGCAGACGAGGAGGGTGAGGACGACCGCGAGGACACCGGTGACGGCCGCCGCCGCACCGTGGGCCAGGGCCACCGCCGCGCCCGCCGCGAGGCAGAGCGTGAACAGGGGGCCGATGCCCACGAGGGAGGCGGCGAGCAGTGCCCGTACGAGCGGGCGCGGCCGCAGCGGCAGCATCACCAGGCGCGTCGGGTCGAGGGTCTCGTCGCCGCTCGGGAAGAACAGCGGCATGACCGCCCAGCCGAGGGCGAGCACTCCCACGAGCAGGACGCAGACCGTCGCGGCGTGCGTGTTGCCGCGCAGCGCGATGAGGCCGAGGAGTTGGAGGGCGGCGAAGAGGAGCGCGACGGTGACGGACGCGATGTAGGCGGCGCGGCGGCCCGTGGACTGGCGCAGGCCGTTGCGCAGGAGGGACAGCTTCAGGCGGATGAGGACGGGCGTGATCGCCGGGGACGTGCGCGCCGTCGGGGTGTCGGTCGTGGTCATCGGGGGCCGCCGCCCAGCCAGTCGAGGTCGGTGCCCGCGGTGCGGCCGTGCGCGCCGACGAGTTCGAGGAACGCCTGCTGCAGCGAGGGTGCGGCGCCCCGCACCTCGGCGAGGGTGCCGTGTGCGCGGATGCGTCCCGCGGCCATGACGGCGACCCAGTCGCAGAGGGATTCGACGAGCTCCATGACGTGCGAGGAGAAGACGACGGTCGCGCCGGAGGCGGTGTAGCGCTCCAGGACGCCGCGGATGGTCTGTGCGGAGACGGGGTCGACGCCTTCGAACGGCTCGTCGAGGAAGAGTACTTCGGGGTTGTGGAGGAGCGCGGCGGCGAGGCCGGTCTTCTTGCGCATGCCGGTCGAGTAGTCGACGACGAGTTTGTGCTGGGCGCCCGCGAGGTCGAGTACGTCCAGGAGCTGGGTGGCCCGTTTGTCGACCTCGGCGCCGGGCAGCCCGCGCAGCCTTCCGGTGTACGCGAGTAGTTCGCGCCCCGAGAGCCGCTCGAAGAGGCGCAGGCCCTCGGGGAGTACGCCGATGCGGGCCTTGACCTCGACGGGGTCGCGCCACACGTCGTGGCCGACGACCTCGACGGTGCCCTGGTCGGGCCGCAGGAGGCCGGTGACCATGGAGAGGGTGGTGGTCTTGCCCGCGCCGTTGGGTCCGACCAGGCCGATGAACTTGCCCGCGGGCAGGGAGAGATCGATCCCGGCGACGGCGACCTGCTCACCGAACCGCTTCCAGAGCCCCTGGATCCGTACCGCCGACGTTTCCGTCCCCGCGCCCGTCGCCGCTTCCGTCACCGTGCCGCCCTCCACTGAGCCCGCCGTGTCCGTGGTGTCCGCCGTGTCCGCACGATACGTCGGCGGCGGCTCCCCCGGGCGGGCGTCGTTCAGCGGCGCGCTTCCCTGCCGCATGCGTAGGCCAGCGGCGAGATGATCTCCTCGGCGTCCGGCAGCCAGCGGTTGGCGACGGTGGGGCGGCAGGCCCACTGGACGGCGCCGATGGCTCCGAAGCGGGTCGGGGGCCCGGCGACGTACGTCCCCTCGCCGAGCGCGATCAGGTCGATGGCGGCGGGCGGCCACCCCAGCTTGCGCACGAGGTCGGGGACCTTGGCCGTGGCGCCGGGCAGTACGAAGAACTGCATGCGGCGGTCGGGCGTGCAGGTCACGGGGCCGAGGGTGAGCTCCATCCGCTCCATGCGGGCGAGCGCGAGGAAACCGGCGGTCTCGGGCACGTCGATCGCGTCGAACGTGCGCCCGGTGGGCAGCAGGATCGACGCCTTGGGCTGCTTCTGCCAGAGCCGCCGGGCCACGGTCGCGCTGCCGGTGGCCTGGGTCGCCCAGTCCTCGCGCGCGGGGTGTGCGCCGGGCGCGTCGCACGCGGTTTCCCCGCACGAGCACTGCTCGACGCCCTCGACGGACTCGAGCCAGGTCCCGGGGAACACGTCCCAGTGACGCTCCTCCGCGTACCGCACGGCCGTGTCGAGCAAGGCTTCTCCGCGCTGCTTCGGGATCTGCGCGGCTGACGTGACTCCGATGGTCTCTTCCACGACGTTCTCAACTCCCGGTGCCACCTCGGGTTACGGGCGCACGCGAGGGCGGGGGAGGAGCATCGATCCTGCGAGTGGGGCGCATGGGTGCATGGGTGGGGGCGCGCGGGGGGATTGACTGCCGGGTGCGGGTAGCCACGTGTCGGGCAATCGAAGGACGCCTGGGAGGAACCTTAAGAGGAACCCTGAGAGGAACCCTCGTAAGGACACCTCGGAGGAACCCAAGACCGCACAGTTTGGCGCTTGTAGTTCTTTATGGGTTCTTTTGCTTCTTTTGTGGCGCATCTTCACCCTGCCCCAAGGGCATTGATCACCCTGAGGCGGTCCACGGCGGCCGCCCGTTCCGATGGTCCACGGTGCACACAGGGGGTACGCCATGGCCGCCAGGCCACTCGTCGCGCGACAGCCCAATGAACGGCTGCAGGCGCTCATTCAGGAAGCCGGCTGTTCCAACGCCGGTCTGGCCCGCAGGGTCAACATGTGCGGTGCCGAGCACGGCCTCGACCTGCGCTACGACAAGACGTCCGTGGCCCGCTGGCTGCGCGGTCAGCAGCCGCGCGGACGGGCTCCCGGCATCATCGCGGAGGCGCTCGGCCGCAAGCTGGGCCGTACCGTCACCATCGACGAGATCGGCATGGCGAACGGCAAGAACCTCGCCTCCGGTGTCGGTCTGCAGTTCTCGCCGACCGTCCTTGGCGCCATTGAGCAGGTCTGCGAGCTGTGGCGCAGCGACGTCGGCCGTCGCGACTTCCTCTCCGGGTCGTCCGTGGCCGCGTCCGCGCTCGTCGAACCCAGCCGCGACTGGCTGATCTCCTCGCCGGACTCGCAGGTCGGCAGGTCCGCGGGGCCGGGCGTCGGGATGGCGGACGTGGCGGCGGTCAAGGCGATGACGGAGGCGCTGACGCAGCTGGACCACCAGTTCGGCAGCGGTCATGTGCGGCCGGTCGTCGTGCACTACCTCAACTCCGTGGTCTCCGGGCTGCTCGCGGGCTCCTACCGGGAGGCGGTCGGGCGGGAACTCTTCGCCGCGGTCGCCCGGTTGACGGAGCTCGCCGGGTACATGGCGGTCGACACGGGGCAGCCGGGCCTCGCCCAGCGCTACTACATCCAGGCGCTCCGGCTGGCCCAGGCGGCGGGCGACCGGGGGTACGGAGGGTACGTACTTGCGGCGTCGATGAGTCACCTCGCCGCGCAGCTCGGGAACCCGCGCGAGATCGCGCAGTTGGCGCGGGCCGCACAGGAGGGGACACGCGGGAGGGTCACGCCCCGCGCGGAGGCGATGTTCTACGCCGCGGAGGCGCGGGGGCACGCGCTGCTCGGGGACGTGCGGGCCACGCAGGCGGTGGCGGGGCGGGCGGTCGAGGCGATGGACCGGGCGGCCGTCGCGGACGACTCCGGCGACGACCCGGTCTGGATCCGCCACTTCGACCACGCATATCTGGCCGATGAAATGGCGCATTGTCACCGGGACTTGGGCCAGGCGGACGCGGCGGCGCGGAGTGCCCAGGAGTCCCTGGACGGTCACCCGGAGACGCGGGCGCGCCGCAGGGCGATCGGCCTGGTCCTCCTGGCGACGGCGCAGGTGCAGCGGCGCGAGGTGGAACAGGCCTGCCACACGGGCCTGAAGGCGGTCGAACTCCTCGGCACGCTGCGGTCGAACCGGGGTGCGGAGTACCTGGAGGACTTCCAGGAGCGGCTGCATCCGTACCGGGAGGAGCCGGTGGTACGGGAGTTCGGAGCGCGCCTGGACGTCCAGGCGGCATGAATTCCGAGGGGTACGCCCCTGTACCGCCCCACTACCGCCCACTACCACCCCACAACAGCGTCTGACAGGGAGGTTTTGTTACTGCCGCCCCCGCGCGGAGAGCGGCGTTCTGAGCTGCGTGGCAGAGGGATGTGGCGACCCGGTAGCGTGACCCGACGGTTCCGTAGGTCCCCCCAGGTGTAGGAGTCCCGGTGACGCAGCAGAGCGGTCAGGGCGCTGCTTCTTCCGATCCGCAGCAGCGGCCCGCCCACGAGGGCGTGGTGCTGCCCGCGGACGGCAGCGAGCCGCTGTTCCCCGGCACCGCGGGCCGGCACACCACCCCGGCGGGCGGCACGCCGTGGGGCGAGCCGTGGGGCCCCGACTCATCGGGCCCGCCCTCCCCGGGCCAGGGCCAGGAATGGTCCACACCCCCCGCCCAGCCCCTCCCCCCGGAGACCGACTACACCCAGCAGGGCGGCCAGCACGGAGGGCCGTACGGCGGCCAACAGCAGAACTACGGCACCCCACAGCCGGGGTACGGCGCGCAGCCCCCGGGCCAGGGCATACCGCAGCCGGGGTACGGCTTCCCGCAGACGGACCCCGGCACCCAGCCGCCCGGATACGGCTACCCGCAGTCGGGCCCCGGCGCTCAGCAGCCCGGTTACGGTGCGCCGCAGCCCGGCCCCGGCGGCAGGCCCGAAGCCGCGCAGTCCGGTTACGGCTTCCCGCAGACGGACCCCGGCGCCCACCCGCCCGGCGCCGTCAGCGACCAGCAGCTCGGCCCTGGCACCCCCCAGCCCGGCTACGGCTACCCGCAGTCGGGCCCTGGCGCCCAGCAGCCCGGGTACGGCGCCCAGCAGCCCGGACAGGGCTACCCCCAGTCGGGCCCCGGCGCCCAGCAGCCCGGTTCCGGTGCTCAGCAGTTCGGTCAGGGTGCTCAGCAGCCCGGCGCCGCGCAGCCCGGCTACGGCTACCCGCAGTCGGGCCCCGGCGCCCAGCAGCCCGGTTCCGGCGCCCCGCTGCCCGCGCACGGCGCCCCGCAGGCCGGACAGGGCTACCCCCAGTCGGGCCCCGGCGCCCAGCAGCCCGGTTCCGGTGCTCAGCAGTTCGGTCAGGGTGCTCAGCAGCCCGGCGCCGCGCAGCCCGGATACGGCTACCCGCAGTCGGGCCCCGGCGCCCAGCCGTCCGGCGTCGGCGGCGGCCATCAGTCCAGCCCCGCCGCTCCCCAGCCCGGCTACGGCTACCCCCAGTCAGGCCCCGGTGCTGCCCCGCAGGGCGGCTACGACTCCCAGGTCGGCCCCTACGGGCAAGGCGCGCACCAGCCCCAGCCCGGAGCGGGCCACGGCGCGCACGCCGCCCCGCAGGGGCAGGGCGCGTACGGGGCGCAGCAGGCGCACGGTGCGCATGCCGCCCCCCGCCCCGAGCAGCCGCAGCCCCCCTCCTCGCAGCCCAGACACGGCGCGCACGCCGCGCCGCAGGCCCCCGACGCGCAACCGCAACCGCAACAGCTGCCGCCCGCATCCGCGGGCCGGAGCGTGCCGTTGCCGGCCGTCGACGCGCCGGGTGTCGGTTCCGACAGCGACGCCACGCAGTACATACCGCCCGTCGCCGCCGACGAGGGCGCCACGCAGTACATACCGCCCGTCGCCGCCGACGAAGGCGTCACGCAGTACATACCGCCCGTAGGGCCCGGCGCCCTGCCCCCCGAGGCTCCCGCCGGCGATGCCACGCAGTTCCTGGGGCGGGGCAACGGGCGGGCCAACGGGCCGGGCGCCGGGTCCGACAGTGATCCCACCCAGTTCATCGCGCCCGTACCCGCGGGGCCCACGGCACCCGCCACGCCGCCCGAGCCCGCCGCCGCCCCCTACGGCATCCGCCCCGGCGCCCCCGGCGACCGGCAGCCGCCCGCCGAGTTCGACAGTCTCTTCCGTACCGAGCCGGAGGCGGAAGGCCCCGCCTCGACCCAGCAGATGCCCCGCGTCCAGGCACAGGGCCCGGCGCCCACACCCGCCCCCGAGCCCGTCGGTGGCGGCCGCGGAGGCGGAGGGCGGCGCAACCGCACCGGGTCGAAGGTGCCGCTGATCGCCGCCGTCGGCGTCGGCATCGCCGTGCTCGGCATCGGCGCGGGCGCACTCCTCAGCTCCGGCGGCGGCGAGGACGACAAGAGTGACGACGGGCAGCCCGTCTCCGCCTCCGGCGAGCCCGACGAGCGCCCCTCGCCGTCCGCCGACCCCGCCGAGGAGCAGGCCGTCGCCCTGGACAAGCTGCTCGCCGACAGCAACAACAGCCGCGACTCGGTCATCGCCGCCGTACGCAACGTCGGCAAGTGCCAGAACCTGGGCCAGTCGGCCAAGGACCTCCGTGCCGCCGCCAAGCAGCGCAACGGCCTCGTCACCCGGCTCGCCGGTCTGAAGGTCGACAAGCTGCCCGCCAACGACCAGCTGACGGCCTCCCTCAACAAGGCATGGAAGGCCTCCGCGGCGGCCGACAACCACTATGCCGCCTGGGCGGACCAGGTCGCGGGCAAGAAGGGCTGCCACAAGGGCCGCGCCCGCAACACCCCGCAGGCCGCGGCCGGCAACCGTGAGAGCGGCTCGGCGACCACGGCCAAGGAGCAGGCCGCCAACCACTGGAACGCGATCGCCCGGAAGTACACCCTCACCGAGCGCAACAAGACCCAGCTGTAGGGAGACGCGGGCGGGTTACGCCGTCTGCTCCAGCGTCTTCTCCACGTTCACGAAGCCCTCCCGCGCCGGTACGAGCCTCCCGTCCCGCACCATCTGGAACGTGACGCCCGAGTTGATCAGGCGCGGGAACTCGCTGGCGGCGAGCAGGTCCTCGAAGCGCCAGCTCAGCGGCGGCGTGAGGCCGCCCGTCTCGACCCGCAGGCCGCCGTCGAGGGCGCGGCGCAGCGTGCGGGACGACACCTCGCCGCCGTCGAGCGACTCGACGGCCTGCTTCAGGACCGTGTACGCGATCCACGTCGTCTGGACGCCCGCGTCCGAGGCGTCGACCCGGTTGTCGCCGAACGCCTGCTCACGGATGACGTCCCGCATCCGGTCCCACCGCGCGTCGCCCGCCGCCGGGTACCAGCCGGTGACGTACGCCCCTTCGTAGGGCCCGCTCGCGCCGCCCGTGCGGTCGATCAGGGACTGGTCGACGCTGCCGAGCACGGAGGAGATGCGGACCGGCGGATAGTCGTCCTTGGTTCGCCGGAACGAGTCGTAGAACGTGTCCGTGCGCGCCCCGAGCGCCGCCGTCACACAGCCGTTGTCCGCCCCCGCGTCCTTCAGCGCCCGCTCGGCCTGCGGCGTGAGGTCGGTGCCGTCCTCGGGGGCGCGGATGTCGGAGACGGGCTTGTGGTGGCCGTCGGCGAGGCCCTGGTTGAGCAGCTTGGGGAGCTCGTCCCCGGCGAGGGTGTCGGGGCGGACGAGAGAGACCCGGTCGCAGCGGGCGGCGAGCTGTCGGCCGTTGCCCGCGAGGAGGGCCGGTTCGCCGCCGTTGACGGGGTACGAGAGGGGGCTGCTGAACTCGTCGTCGGTGACGCCGTAGCCGCCGATGTAGGGGATGCCCGCGACTTCGAGCGGGCCGAGGAATGAGCGGCCGTGCTGGCTGTACGCGCCGACGACCGCCACCACGTCGTTGTCGACCGCCTGCCGCGCGCACTCCGCGGCGCCGACCGGGTCGTTGTGGTCGTTGCAGGTGAGGACCTTGAGCTCGCGCCCGCCGAGCCCGCCGTGGGCGTTGACCCAGCGGGCGTACGCCTGCGCCATGGCGGGGACGCCGGGCTTGTTGGTGGCCTTGGTCTTCTCGGGTGCCCAGGTCATCACGGTGACGGGGCCGTCCCCGGAACCCCCCGTGGTTCCGGGGATGACCCCACAGCCGGATATGAGCGACGCACACGCCGCCACGGCGGCCGCCGAGAGCGCTGCGGTTCGGGAGGGGCGGGGGAGGAAGGTGCGTCGCCAGCCGGTCATGTCCCTGCACGATTCCGTTGCGCGGCCAACCGTGGAGTGACTCGTCTTCAACGGACAGTGACATGAAAGTGAACGGGCGGGGTCCGGTTCGCGTGCGTGGAGTGGGAACGTACGATCCATGACCGTGCAAGATTCGGAGAAGTCTTCCCGTCGCGGCCGTCGCTCCAGCACCATGGGCGGCATGCCGACCAACGACATGCCGTGGTGGCGCTGGCGCAGCAACGTGCGCTCGGCGCTGCACATGCTCTCCGACCCCGACTTCCAGCGGGAGTGCTGGCTCGCGGGGCGCGAGGAGTACGGGGACGTGACCGACGCCGTGTACCGGCTGGTCGAGGACACGTGGCTGGACAACTGGTCCGCGGAGAAATACGTCGGGACGATCTTCCGTGACCCGCAGGAGGCGGCGCTCGTCGACACGGCCGTGCTGAGGGTGCTGCGGATCATGCACGAGGTCGGGCCCGACGCGCTGGTCTCCGTCTATCTGGAGCACCCGGGGTGGCCCGAGGCGGTCCGCGCGGCCCGCGACGCGCACGTGCGTCTCGCGGCCGGTGACGGCGAGGACCCGGACGTACCGCCGCAGACCCTGGAGGTGCTGCGGATCATGACACGGTCCGCCTGACGGCACGGCCCGCGTGACGGCACGTCCGCCTGACGGGACGATTGCCGTCGGCGGTGTCCGCTGTGGGAACCTTGGCCGCATGAACGAGCAGTCCACCGCGCCCGCCGCCCCCGCTGAGCAGTACGTCCTCACCCTCTCGTGCCCCGACAAGCAGGGCATCGTGCACGCCGTGTCGAGCTACCTCTTCATGACCGGCTGCAACATCGAGGACAGCCAGCAGTTCGGCGACCACGACACCGGACTGTTCTTCATGCGCGTCCACTTCTCGGCCGAGGCCCCGGTGACCGTCGAGAAGCTGCGGGCGAGCTTCGCCGCGGTCGGCGACTCGTTCCACATGGACTGGCAGATCAACCGCGTCGAGGACAAGATGCGCGTGGTCCTGCTGGTGTCGAAGTTCGGGCACTGCCTGAACGACCTGCTGTTCCGCTCCCGGATCGGCGCGCTGCCCGTGGAGATCGCCGCGGTCGTCTCCAACCACCGGGACTTCGCCGAGCTCGTCGCGTCGTACGACATCCCCTTCCACCACATCCCGGTGACGAAGGAGAACAAGCCCGAGGCCGAGGCGCAGCTGCTCGACCTCGTGCGTTCGCTGGACGTGGAGCTCGTCGTCCTCGCCCGCTACATGCAGGTCCTCTCGGACGACCTGTGCAAGGAGCTCAGCGGGCGGATCATCAACATCCACCACTCGTTCCTGCCGAGCTTCAAGGGCGCGAAGCCGTACCACCAGGCGCACGCCCGCGGCGTGAAGCTGATCGGCGCGACCGCGCACTACGTGACGGCCGACCTCGACGAGGGCCCGATCATCGAGCAGGAGGTCGAGCGGGTCGGCCACGGCGTCACCCCCGACGAGCTGGTCGCGATCGGCCGTGATGTGGAGTGCCAGGCGCTGGCGCGGGCCGTGAAGTGGCACGCCGAGCGCCGGATCCTCCTGAACGGCCGCCGCACGGTCGTCTTCGCCTGAGCCGAGCCGGAGGGCCGAAGCCCGGGGAACCCCGGACCGCGCTACATCCGGCTCAGCGACGCCGCCGCGAACAGCACGTCGCGGATCGCCTCGCGGTCTCCGTCCTGGCCCGCGGCCGCCTCCTCCGGCGATACGTGGCCCGCGGCGAGCCGGCAGAACTCGACGCCGTCCAGCGCCACGTGCGCGACCTCGTGCTCCCGCGAGCCGGTGGCCGCGGGGGAGTCGAGCGGGATGAGCCACTCGCCGCCGCCGAGACCCTCGATCTCCAGGCGCAGGCTGCGGCCCGGTGCGCCCGCCGCGACCAGCCGGCGCGGCGGGGTGGCGAGCCCGGAGCGGCGGCGCTCGGCGAGCGTGCCGGGGAGCAGCCGGGCGGCGAGGTCGATCATGCGGTGGAGGTGCCGGGGCGCGGGCGGCGCGTACGGGTAGTCGACCGCGTCGGCGATGTCGCCCGCGTGGATCCAGCACTCGAAGGCGCGGTCCACCAGGGAGTCCCGCAGCGGCAGCTCGATGGTCTGCTGCTGCTCGGGTCCGGTGCCGCCGGGGACGGGCACCGTTCCGTACGGCACCGGGAGGCGCCCCGACCCGCCGCCCGCGAACGACACGGTGCGGATCAGTTCGTGCGTCTGGTCGCGCCACGGGGTGCGCACCGCGCGGGTGGGCGGGAAGTGCGACGCCCGCCAGTACGCCTCCGTGCGGTGGGAGGGGTCCTGCGCGACTCTGACCTGCGGGCCGAGCGGGTCGTCGAGGCCGAGGGCGAGTCCGACCATGCCGTCGACCGCGAGGAGGTGCGAGATGACCCCGGCGACGGTGGTCTTCCTGCTGACCGGCCCGTCGTCGTCGAACCAGCGGAGCCGCACCGGTGCGTGCCATTCCGCGTCGCCGATGTCCTGGAGCAGCGCGTCGAGGCGGGCGGTCTCCGCGTCGTACGGAACGGCCCACTCCGGCACCGGGATGCGCGGCGGGCGGCGGCCGAGGCAGCTCTCCAGGACGCGGGTGCGCAGACCGGGGTCGAGGTCGAGGCTCTCCTCGGGGTGGAGCAGGCCGACGGCGTCGCGCAGCCGGAGCGCTTCCTCCGCGCACGGGCCGCAGTCGCCCAGGTGCTCCTCGACGGCGGTGGCCTCCTCCGTGGAGCAGGCGGCGAGCGCCCAGGCGCCGAGCAGGGATTTCAGGACGCGGTGCTCCAGGACGAGCGGCTCGGGTGCCGGCGGCGGGTCGGGCAGGGTCTTTCCGGTGTCCTCCAGGGAGGCGCGCGGCATCGGTATGCGTGGCGCGGTGCCGTCCGTGTGGTCCGCGTGCTGGTGGCGGTCGGGCTGTTCCTCGTGCGGTTCGGGGCGGTCGGTGCCGGTCACAGCGCGGCTCCGGGACCGGGCGGGGTGTCGTGGGTGCGGGTGGCGGGCGGGGGCCCGGTGTCGTTGGCCGTGGCGAGGAGTTGCAGGCCGAGCCGGAGTCTGCGACGGGCCTCGTCCTCGGTGACGCCGAGGTCGGCGGCCGTCTGGCGGTAGTCGCGGCGCTGGAAGTAGGCCAGTTCGAGGGCGGCGCGCAGCGGGGTGGGCATGGCCGTGACGATGTAGTCCGCGCGGGCGGCGGCCGAGGCGCGGCGGACCTTGCGCTCCAGGTCCTCCTCGGTGCCCGCGCCGCCGAGGGCGAGGGCGGCGGACTCGGTCTGGCGGAGCCGGTGGACGGCGCGCTGGTGGGTGAGCGTGGCGATCCAGGAGCGCAGTGGGCCCTGCCGCGGGTCGTACGCGTCGGGGTTCTCCCAGACGTGGCCGAAGACCTCGCGGGTGATGCGGTCGGCGGCGCTCTCGTCGCCGAGGACGCGGTGGGCCAGGCCGTGCACGAGCGAGGCGAACCTGTCGTACAACTCGCCCAGCGCGGCGGCCTCCCCGTGCGCGAGCCGCTGCTGCATGCGGCGGTCCCAGCGCCGCGGCGCGTCCATCGGCATGCGGCCCCCTCGTGCGCTTGCCTGGTACTGCTTCTGCTCTGCTTCTGCTGCCTACTCGAACGGTACTTCGGGTTCTGCCCTCTCCTGAATGTAGTCGGCACCGCTGACAGCGCACTCCTGTTTGCGGCAAAGCGCGCACTCTGCCGGAGGCCGGATGATATTGACGGTGGCCTGCTGGTGTTTCATGGGGGACAGGTGGGGCAGCTGAAGCAGAACGAAACGTAAGGACTGCTTCCGGATCACTCCGCAATCACTCCGCAGGCGCGGAGCAGGCAACGGCGAGCGAGAGGCGTGGCGCGTGACGCTCAAGGTGACCGTGGGCGAGCAGGAGGGCTGGGCCGTGCTGTGCGTGTCCGGCGAGATGGACCTGCTGACCTCGCCCGTGCTGCGCCAGCGCGTGCACGACGCTGTCGCCGACGGCCGCCGCCGCATCGTGCTCGACCTCTCCGAAGTGCTGTTCTGCGACTCCAGCGGCGTCGGCGTGCTGATCGCCACGCGCCGCCTCATCCGCTCCTTCCAGGGCAGGCTGCGGCTGATACTGCCCGCCAAGGGCGCGGAGGACGGCTCACACGTGAACCGCGTCCTCGCGGCACTCGGCGTACGCCGCCTCTTCGAGGTCTTCCCCGACGTGCCGGCGGCCCTGGACGACGGCGCCACCCCGCTCTCCGCCTGACACAAGCGCCGCTTTCCCGCCTCCGGGCGGCCGTCAGCACGTACGCTCGCAGCTGGGGAAACAGCCCCTGAACACGTACCCAACCGCGGAAGTGAGGCGGCCCGAAAATCATGGACAGTGCCGAGTACGAGCGTAGGATCGCGGCCCGGTTCGCCACCTTCGACCAGGACGGCAACGGCTACATCTCCCGTGAGGACTTCAGCACGGCGGCGGCCGCCCTGTGCGCGGAGTTCGGCGCCACGGCGCGGTCCGAGAAGGGCCAGGCCCTCTACATCGGGGCCGAGGCGTTCTGGCAGGGCATGGCGGGGATCGCGGACCGTGACGGTGACCAGCGGATCACCCGCGACGAGTTCGTGGGCGGCGCGGTGAAGCGGCTGCGCGACAACCCCGAGCGGTTCGCGGAGATCGCGCGGCCGTTCCTGCACGCCGCGATCGGCGTCGCGGGCGCCGACGCGGACGGCACGGTGGCCCCGGCCGAGGCCGGGCGCGCGCTGAGGGCACTGGGCGTGCCCGAGGACGTCGCGTCCGCGGTGGCCGGTGCTCTGGACGCGGACGGCGACGGCCGCGTCTCGGAGCAGGAGGTCGTGACGGCCTTCGCGCAGTACTTCACCGTTCCCGAGTAGCGGACGCGGCGGAGAAGCGCTCCCGCAGCTTGTACTTGAGGACCTTGCGCAGTGTCTCGTTGCGGGGAAGCGCCTCGACCAGCTCCAGCTGTTCCGGCAGCTTGTAGGTGGAGAGGCCTTCCCCACGCAGGTACGCGGTGATGACCGCGAGGGACAACTCACCGGTGCCCGCACGCTGTTCGACGACCGCGCAGACGCGTTCCCCGCGTTCGGGGTCGGGCAGGCCGATCACGGCCGCCTCGCCGACGGCCGGGTGCTGGTGGAGCAGATCCTCTATCTCCTTGGCGGAGATGTTCTCCCCCTTGCGGATGATGATGTCCTTCGCCCGTCCGGTGAGGACGAGGTGGCCGGTCTTCCTGAGGTGCCCGAGGTCTCCGGTGATCAGGAATCCGTCGGCGTCGAAGGCGTCCGCGCTCTGCGCCGGGTCCAGATAGCCCTGGCAGACGGCCTCCCCGCGCAGCCGCACCGCGCCGTCCGTGTCGGGCGGCAGCTCGTTGCCCGCCGCGTCCGTGATGCGGATCTCCATGCCCTCTGGGGGCAGGCCTTCCGTCGTGGCGAGGTTCTCCGGAGTGTCGTCGGGGGCGCCCATCGTGATCATCGGCACCTCCGTCATGCCGTACCCGTGCGTGAGCTGACACCCCATCTCGCGCACCACCGCGTGGTACACCTCCGGCGGCTTGGGCGCGCCGCCGCCCGCGAGGAGTCGCAGCGTAGGGATGACCTTCTGCCCTTCGGGCAGTTGGCGCTGCTCGGTGAGGAACATCGAGTAGAACGCCGTCGAACCGCCCGCCACGGTCACGCCGTGCCGCCGGTAGCCGTCGAGTGAGGCGGGCAGCGCGAAGTGCTCGAACATGACGGCGGGGAAGCCGTAGAGCAGCAGCATCACGGTGTAGTCGGGGCCCGCGATGTGGGCGAAGGGGAACGCCATCGAGCCGACGTCCGACTCCGCGAGGTGCAGGGCGTGGGCCAGGCACGAGCCGCCCGCGATCAGTGAACGGTCGGTGTGCAGGACGCCCTTGGGGTCGGACGTGGTGCCGGAGGTCCAGTAGATCCAGCGCACCGCCGTGCCGTCGGAGGGCGGCGGTGGCAGTACGGCGGGGTCGGCCTCGGGCAGCGACGCGTACACCTCGAAGACCTCGATGTCGCTCTCGCCCTCCGCGCAGAGCCTGCGGGCCATCTCCGTGTGGTCGAAACCGCGCCAGACGCCCGGCACGGCGAAGAACTCCGCCTTCGACTCCCGCAGCGCGTAGCCGACCTCGCGGTCCCGCAGGAAGGGGATCAGGGGCGACTGGACGGCACCTATCCGGGCGAGGGCGAAGGAGAGCAGGGCGGTCTCGATGCGGGTGGGCAGCTGCCAGGCGACGACCGTGCCGGGCCGCACGCCCCTCTCGTACAGTCCGGCGGCGACGCGCTCGGCGCGGTCCCGCAGCCCGCCGAAGGTGAGCGTGCGGTCGGCGGAGGGCTCGGCTGCCGCCTCCACGAGGACGGGCCTGTCGGGGGTGAGGTCGGCGCGGCGCGCGATGAGTTCCCAGAGGGTGCGGGACTCGCCCAGTGCGTACGCGGTCTCGTTCACCGAGGTCCTCATGCGATCCCCTCCCGGGCCCACACACCCCGACCTGACACATCGTCAGTTCGTGCCGCGAGCGTAAGCCCCGGCGCCTTGTCGGTCCAGGGGTGCGGGGCTAGCCTGCCGCCTGACGAACCATCAGTTCAGCCGTCAGTCGTGACGACCGAGGCCGGAGGTACGCACCGCATGGACCTCACGTACACCGACGAGGAGGAGGCCTTCCGGGCCGGGCTGCGCGACTGGCTCTCCCTCGTGCTGCCCAAGCTCCCCGCCAAGCCCTCCCCCCAGGACTGGCCGGGACGGCGCGCCTACGACACCGCGTGGCAGCGCCTGCTGTACGACGCGGGCTACGGAGAGGTGCACTGGGACGCATCCCCCACGCAGCGCCTCATTTTCCTGGAGGAGACGGAAAAGGCGGGCGCCCCCTACGTAGGGGCCAATTTCGTGGGCCTGCTCCACGCGGGCCCGACCATCGCCTCCGAAGGCACACCGGAACAGCGGGACCGCTGGCTCGCGCCCGTTCTGCGCGGCGACGAGGTGTGGTGCCAGGGCTTCAGCGAGCCCGACGCCGGATCCGACCTCGCGTCGCTGCGCACGCGCGCGTGGCGGGACGGCGACCACTACGTGGTGAGCGGCTCCAAGATCTGGACCTCCCACGCGGAGGTCGCCGACTGGTGCGAGCTCCTGGTGCGGACGACACCGGTCAGCGAGGCCGTACCGAAGCACCGGGGCATCACCTGGCTCGCCATGCCGATGGACGCCCCCGGCATCACCGTGCGGCCGCTGCGCACGCTCGCGGGGTCCACGGAGTTCGCCGAGATGTTCCTCGACGACGTGCGCGTCCCGGTGGCGAACCGGGTCGGCGAGGAGAACGACGGCTGGCGCGTGACGATGGTGACCCTGTCGTACGAGCGGGGCACCGCCTTCGTGGGGGAGGTGGTGGCCTGCCGGCGCGTCCTCGGCGAGCTGGCCCGCGAGGCCCGCGGGAACGGCCGCTGGGGCGACCCGGCGCTGCGGCGCAGGCTCGGGCGGCTGAGCGCCGAGTTCGCCGCGCTGTGGCGGCTCACGCAGTGGAACGTGAGCGAGGCGCAGCGCACCGGCGGGGTCCCCGGCGTGGGCGGCTCGGTCTTCAAGCTGAGCTACTCGCACGCGCGGCAGGAGCTGTACGACGCCGCCGCCGAGGTGCTCGGCGCGGGCGCACTCGACCTCGCCCACGAGTGGACCCTCGACCGCCTCTCCTCGCTGTCGTACACGATCGCCGCGGGCACCTCGCAGATCCAGGAGAACATCGTGGCCGAGCGCATCCTGGGCCTCCCGAAGGGACGGTGAGGGTCGGTATGGACTTCCAACTCAACGACGACGAGCGGGCGTTGAAAGCCGGGATGCGGGAGCTCCTCGAGGGTCGCTTCTCGCTGCGGGACGCCACGGACCGGATCGACCGCGCGCTCTGGCGCGAGCTGGGCGACGCGGGCTTCTTCTCGCTCGCGCTGCCCGAGGCGGAGGGCGGGGTCGGACTGGGGCTGCCGGAGGCCGTGTTGGTCTTCGAGGAGGCGGGGCGGGCGCTGCTGCCGGGACCCGCCGTCGCGACGTTCCTTGCGGCGGGGGTCGTCCCGGGGGCCGCGACGGGGGAGGCCGTGGTGACCGCCGTCGACGGCGCGCTGGTGCCGTGGCTGGAGGAGGCGGACGTGGTCCAGGGCGACACGACCGGCGCCGTCCCCCTGCGGTCCGTCGACCCGCTGACGCCGCTGCACCGCGTCCCCGACGTCGGCAGCCTCGACCGCGGCGCGCTCCTCTACGCGGCGGAACAGCTCGGCAGCGCCGCACGCACCTGTGAGACGGCCGTCCAACACGCCCGGCGGCGCGAGCAGTTCGGGCGGCCGATCGGCGCGTTCCAAGCGGTGAAGCACCTCTGCGCACAGATGCTCGTACGCGCGGAGCTCGCCCGCGGCGCCGTGTACGCGGCGGCCGTCACCGGGGACCGCCTGGACGCGTCGGCCGCCAAGCTGCTGGCCGACGACGCGGCGGTGCGCAACGCGCGGGATTGCCTTCAGGTGCACGGCGGCATGGGATTCACCTGGGAGTCCGACGTACATCTGCACCTCAAGCGGGCGTGGGTGCGGGCCGAGCTCGGGCGGTCGGCGCGGGCCGCCGAGGAGGAGCTCGCCGAGGCGCTCTGAAAAATTGGTCTGCCCGATATCAGGTGCTTTGCCCGTTGTTTCGTACCTCTGACGCTGCCCCGGCGGGGACTACTCAGCGTCGATATCGGGTTGTGTCCTACGCGTGACTCGTCACGGCATGGAGTCGGTGTCCGGCTCGGGTACCTTGTGTGAGATGCGAGTGGTCCTGAGGCCGAACCATGCCGGTGTTGCCCATGTGGTGGCGCCGGATCCGGCGATGCGCACCGCTCGTGGCGCAGGGCGGGGCCCAGCCGCCGCCTGTTCGACCCCCCGCGGCACGCGTCGCACAGTATGCAGTACGCGTACTCCTTCGCGCTGGAATATGCCCGAAGCGCTTGTTGGGGTGACTGAACGTCAATCATGCTGTCTCCCAAGGGGATCACGTTCCGTGACCCTGTGGAGTCGCGAGGCGATGTGTCCGCCGGTTCGGATGGTGTGAGCGGTGCAGGTGCTTCAAGTTCAGCTGGAGGTCGGGGCCGACCCCGCAGAGGTGGGGAGGGCCAGGCGATGGGCGCGGTCCAGGCTCGCGGGCTCCGGGATAGAGGCCGATGAGCCGGTCGCCGAGACGCTGATCCTGTTGATCTCGGAACTCGTCACCAACGCGGTTGTGCACACCGGCTGTCCGGCCGTGCTGCGCATGCTGCTCCCGCGCGTCCTCGCCGACGCCCCCGGGACGGTCAGGGTCGAGGTGGCCGACACCAGCTCATGCCCGCCCGCACAGCGGCACGCGGACGGTGACGACACCAACGGCCGCGGCCTGGAACTGGTCGACGGTCTCGCCGACCGCTGGGGCTGGCAGCCCGAGGGTGCGGGCAAGAGCATCTGGTGCGAGGTCGACCGGTGCGAGCCGGGCGTCGCGGCGGTGGAGTTCGAGGGCACGACCCACGACGGGCCGACGTACGACGAGGCGTGCGCCCCGGCCGCGCGCGGTCCGGCGGGCGGCCTGGTGCGGGACCCCGTCCACGACCCGTCCCACGACTTGGCCTACGGGGGGGTGGCGTATGGAGGCGCGGCATACGGCGGCGGCATGGCGTACGGGCCGACGGCCTGCGATGCGACGACACCCCACGGCGTGACCGCGTGCGACGGGGCCGCGTACGACAAGGCGGTCCGCAACCGGGTGGCGTTCGGGGACGCCGACATCGCCTACGAAGCGGTGTGACGCCGTCGGGAGCCCGCATGCGCCGTCCTGTGCTGCCGTGCGCGCTCCCGTGCGCTGGTGGGGCAAAAGGGACGTAGTTCATTAATCCCCGACACGGTATTGACGTACCGTGTCCGATTGATCACGCTTGTGTGCAGCGATTCGCCGTGAGGGGACGTCGAGGGCTCGCGGGCGCAGATCCGCGGGTCCTTGGCGCAATGTGGGTCGCCCTTTCGAAGCCGGTCGGCGGCGTGCGTGGTGGCGTACTGGGGGCGACATCCGACGCGCCGCCTTCCGTGGTTTCGCGGTTCGGCGGGTGAGCGTCAGAGAATCGCGACCGGCGCCACCGGAGTGCCCGTTCCGCCCGTGAACGGCTCCGGCATCGCGCACAGCAGGAACGTGTAGCGGGAAAGTTCTGCACAGGCTGTGGACAAGTTTTCCAGATTCCAGTTCTGGCCCTGGATCATGCCCATCTCGACGAGGTGGAGCGCGTGCACGGGCAGCCACAGGTTCTCGATCTCCGGCGGGAAGATCTCGAAGGTCAGGGTGTCGTTCGCGACCGCCGCGACGTCCCGCGCGTGGAACCACTCGGGCGTACGCACCGAGAGGCCGGGCGACGGATAGCCGTACGCGTGTTTGTCACCCGCGAGATAGACCTGCATCTGCCCCGTGCGTACGAGCACGATGTCGCCCGCGCGGACCGTGACACGCCCGAACTCCGCGGCTTCGTCGAGGTCTTCGGGCGTGACGGCGTGGTCGCCGGACAGCCGGTCGAGCCCCTTGGCGCGGGCCACGTCCAGGAGGACGCCGCGCGAGACGACGTGCCGGGCCTTGTCGATGCCGCTGTAGCGGGCGCCCGCGTGGGCCGTGATGCTGTCCGCGGGGCGGCCGTTGTAGATCTTTCCCGAGTGTGAGGCGTGGGTGAGGGCGTCCCAGTGGGTCGCCGTCTGGAGCCCCATCGTCACGGCGTCGTCGCTGGTGGCGACCGTGCCGGGCCCGAAGAGCTCCTGGTTGATCTGCACCATGGTGTGCAGGGGATTCACGCGCCCGGGGATCAGTCCCGTCTGTACGCCGTCCTCCTTCAGTGGGAGCGCGAGCGGGATGCGGCGGCCGGTGCGGACCTCGGCGGATGCGGCGCGTACGACGTCGTCGGTGATGAGGTTGAGCGTCCCGATCTCGTCATCGGCGCCCCAACGGCCCCAGTTCGACACGCGTTTGGCGATGTCGTGGAACACGGGAGGGAGGGGCGGGGGCTTGGCGCTGGGGACTGGCATGGTCTGGGTCCTCCGCGGGGCTTGTCTTCGGGTGTCTGACGGGTCATAGAATCTAACGGTCCGTCAGAAACCTCGGGAAGGGGCCGGGCGTGGGGAACTTCTTGGCAGGCAAGGTGGTCGCCGTGACCGGCGCCGGACGCGGCATCGGCAGGGCCGTCGCCCTCGCCGCGGCGACCGAGGGGGCGAAAGTCGTCGTCAACGACTACGGCGTCTCCATGGAGGGCGCCGAGCCGGCCAGCGAGATAGCGGACGCCGTGGTCAAGGAGATCCGGGCCGCGGGCGGCGAGGCCGTCGCCGTCGCGGACGACATCTCGACCATGGCGGGCGGCCAGCGCGTCGTCGACGTCGCACTCGCCGAGTACGGGCGGGTGGACGGAGTGGTGTGCGTCGCCGGGATCCTGCGCGAACGGATGCTGTTCAACATGTCCGAGGAGGAGTGGGACCCGGTCGTCGCCACACACCTCAAGGGCACGTTCACGGTGTTCCGCGCGGCGTCCGCGGTGATGCGGAAGCAGGGCTCGGGCACGTTGGTCGGCTTCACCAGCGGCAACCACCAGGGCTCGGTCGCGCAGGCCAACTACAGCGCCGCGAAGGGCGGCATCATCTCGCTGGTGCGGAGCGCGGCGCTGGGGCTGCACAAGTACGGGGTGACCGCGAACGCGGTGGCGCCCGTCGCCCGTACGCGGATGTCGGCGAACGTTCCCATGGAGCTGAAGGAGATCGGTGAGCCGGAGGACGTCGCCGCGCTCGTCGTCTATCTGCTGAGCGACCGGGCCCGCGAGGAGAGGATCACCGGCCAGGTCTACACGATCGCGGGCCCCAAGATCGCCGTCTGGGCACAGCCGCGCGAGCTGCGCGCGGGGTACGCCGACGGGGCCTGGACCCCCGAGAAGATCGCGGACTTCCTGCCCGGGACGGTCGGCACCGACCCGATGCCGTTGCTGGCGCAGCTGGAGGCGATGGCGAAGGCGGCGGCGGGCAAGGAGCGGCCGAACGCGTAGGCAGGGCGTCCGGCTGGCTGGCTGGCTGGCTGGCGGAAGGGTGGGGATGGGCTGATGGAGTTTGGGTTCGGGGCCGCGGACGAGGCGTTCCGGGCGGAGGCGCGGGCGTGGCTCGCGGAGCACCTCACCGGGGAGTTCGCCGCCGCGGTGGGGCGGGGCGGGCCGGGGAGCGAGCACGAGGGAGGCGCTCAGCGTCGGGCGTGGGAAAGGGAGTTGGGCAGCGGGGGATGGATCGGGCTCGGGTGGGACGGGGGCTCGGGTGCGGGCTCCGGTACGGAGTCGGGTGCGGGTGTGGGCGTGTACGGGAATCGGCGGGCCACGCTGACCCAGCAGGTGGTCTGGGCCGAGGAGTACGCGCGCGTGCGGGCGCCCGGGCGGTACGGGCACATCGGCGAGAACCTGCTCGCGCCGACGCTCCTCGCGTACGGGAGCCAGGAGCAGCGGGACGAGTTCCTGCCGCCGATCGCGCGGGGCGAGGCGCTGTGGTGCCAGGGGTACAGCGAGCCCGGCGCCGGGTCCGATCTCGCGGGCGTGCGGACGCGGGCGGAGCGGGACGGGGCGGGCGACTTCCGGGTGACCGGGCAGAAGATCTGGACGTCGCTGGCGCATGAGGCGGACTGGTGCTTCGTGCTGGCGCGGACGGAGGGGGCAGGGGGTTCGGGGGGTTCAGGGGGAGACGGGAACGGGGGTGGAGGTGGGGCGCGGCCTCACGAAGGGCTGTCGTTTCTGCTCGTGCCCATGGACCAGCCCGGGCGGATCGAGGTCCGGCCCATCCGGCAGCTGACCGGGACCAGTGAGTTCAACGAGGTCTTCTTCGACGGTGCACGCGCGCGTGCGGCCCATGTGGTGGGCGGCGTCGGCAACGGGTGGCGGGTCGCCATGGGGCTCCTCGGCTTCGAGCGGGGCGTGTCCACGCTGGTGCAGCAGATCGGCTTCGCGGAGGAGCTGGCGGCGGTCGTACGGGAGGCCGTGGCGGGCGGGGCGGTCGACGACCCGGTGGTGCGGGAGCGGTTGGTGCGGCAGTGGGCGGAGCTGCGGGTGATGCGGTGGAACGCGCTGCGGACGTTGGGGAGTGCCGGGGCGGCCGAGGCTGGGGTCGGGGTCGGAGGCGGCGCGGCCGTCGGTGCGCCCAGTGTGGCCAAGTTGCTGTGGGGGCGGTGGCATCAGCGGCTCGGGGAGCTGGCGATGGCCGTACGGGGGCCGTCGGCGGCGGTGGGGCCGGGGGACTGGCGCGCGGACGCTCCGTACGAACTCGACGCTCTGCAACGGCTGTTCCTGTTCAGCCGTGCCGACACCGTCTACGGCGGATCGGACGAAGTGCAGCGGAACATCATCGCCGAGCGGGTGCTCGGTCTGCCGAGAGAGGCCAGGGGGCCTCGGTGAGGGGTGCGGGATGAGGGGCGTTGTCTTCGACGGGGCGCGGGTCGAGGTCGTCGACGATCTGGAGGTACGTGCTCCGGGGCCCGGGGAGGTGCTGGTCGCGGTGGCGGCGGCCGGGCTGTGTCACAGCGACCTGTCGGTGATCGACGGGACCATTCCGTTTCCGCCGCCGGTGGTGCTCGGGCACGAGGGCGCGGGGGTCGTCGAGGCGGTGGGGGCGGGGGTGGCGCATGTGGCGCCGGGGGACCACGTGGCGCTGTCCACGATCGCCAACTGCGGTGCGTGCGGGGAGTGCCACCGTGGGCGGCCGACCATGTGCCGCAAGGCCATCGGGACGCCGGACCAGCCGTTCACGCGGGGCGGCAAGCCGGTGTACCAGTTCGCGGCGAACTCCTCCTTCGCGGAACGCACGATCGTGAAGGGCGTACAGGCCGTGAAGATCCCGGACGACATTCCGCTGACGTCCGCGGCGCTGATCGGCTGCGCCGTGGTGACGGGGGTGGGCGCGGCGCTGAACCGCGCGAAGGTCGACCGGGGCGACACGGTGGTGGTGATCGGCACGGGTGGGATCGGGCTCAACGTGTTGCAGGGCGCGCGGATCGCGGGGGCGGGGGTGATCGTCGCGGTCGACGCGAACCCGGAGAAGGAGGCGGTGGCGCGGCGCTTCGGGGCGACGCACTTCTTCGCCTCGACGGAGGGGGTGCGGGAGGTGCTGCCCCACGGAGTGGACCACGCCTTCGAGTGCGTGGGGCGGGTCGAGCTGGTACGGGAAGCGGTGAACCTCCTGGACCGGCACGGTCAGGCCGTGCTCCTGGGGATGCCGGGGGCGACGGCCGAGGCGTCGTTCGTGGTCGCGTCGATGTTCCTGGACAAGTCCATTCTGGGCTGTCGGTACGGGAGTTCGCGGCCGCAGCGTGACTTCGCGCTGTACGCGGACCTGTACCGGGACGGACGCCTGCTCCTGGACGAACTGGTGACGGCGACGTATCCGGTGGAGGACTTCGCGGCGGCGGTGGCGGACGCGGCGGCGGGGAGGGTGGCGCGGGGGGTCCTGACGTTCTGAGAGGCGTGCCCCCCCGGCACCCTCGCGCGGAAGCCCTCGCGGAAAAATCGCGAGGCTCCGCGGGGCGGGGGTCGGTAGGTTCGGGGGGTGGGGTATTCGGCGGTCAGGTCGTGGGGTGTCGTCCGGTGGGGGATCGTGGCTGTCGGGGCGCGCATGCCCGTCGCGGCCGCGCCCCTCGCGCTCGTGTTCCTCGTGCGGGAGCGGCCCGGTGGGTACGTGCTCGGTGCCGTGCTCGCCGCCGCGTACGTCGTGGGGGAGATCATCGGCGCCCCTCTCCTGGGGATGCGGATCCGGGCGGAGCGGGCGCGGACCGAGATGGCCGTGGGGCTCGGGATCGGCGGCCTCGCCTTCGTGGGGCTCGGGGTCCTGCACGACGCGCACCCCGTCGCCCTGGGCGCCTGCGCCTTCGTCGCAGGTGCCGCCCCGGCCGCCGCCCCGGGCGCCTTCCGCACCCTGCTGACGAGCATCGTGCCGGAGGCGGCCGTCGCCCAGGCACTGGCCGTCGAGTCGATGCTGACGTTCACCATCTGGGCGGTCGCGCCCGCCGCCGTCACGGGGCTCGCCCTCGGCGTCTCCCCGGCGCTGCCCCCGCTCCTGGCCGGACTGCTGATGACCGGCTCCGTGGCGGGCCTCTGGATGCTGCCCGCGGGCTGGCGGGCGGACGCCGACGACCGCGGCGGCGAGTCCATGGCGCGGATCCTCGCGCGCGCCTGGCCGCTGTTCGTGACGGGCGCGGCGAGCCTGTCGATGCTGGCGCTCGCCGAACTGGTGCTGCCCGCGCTCCTGGAGCAGCGCGGCATCGACATCGGCTGGGCGGGCCCGCTGCTCGTGGCGCTCGCGGTCGGCTCGGCGGTCGGATCGTTCGTGTACGGGCTGCGGCGCTGGCCGGGACGGCTGCGTACGCAGAGCATGGTGCTGATGTTCGGCGTCTCCGGATGTCTCGCCCTCGTCGCCGTACTGCCCGGCGTCGCCTGGCTGTTCGCCGCGCTCGCGGCCGCCGGTGTGCTGCAGGCGGGCGTCATGCTGACCCGGAACCTGTCGCTGCGCGACGCGCTGCCGCCCAGCGCCCTCGCCGCGGGCTACTCGGTGATGTACGCGGCCGTCGGCGCCGGTTACGCGGCCAGCGGGTCCCTCGCCGGTGGCCTGCTCAGCGTCGTGTCGCCGTCGACGGCGATCCTGGCGGGCGTGGGACTGGGTGTCGCCCTCACCCTGGTGGGGGTGGCGGGCGAAGTGAAGCCGGTCGTCGTCCGGTACGCGGACGCAGACGCGGACACGGGGGCGGATGCGGGGGCGGGCTCAGTGCGTGGGGACGTCGCGGAAGGTTCGGCGGTAGGCCGTCGGCGTGACCCCTAGCGCGGCCTGAAGGTGCTGCCGCATCGACTGCGCCGTACCGAAGCCCGCGTCCGCCGCCACCTGGTCGACGGAGAGGTCCGTCGATTCGAGGAGGTGCCGCGCCCGCTCCACGCGCTGCTGCGTCAGCCACTGGCCGGGGCTCACGCCGACCTCCTCGCGGAACCGCCGGGTGAACGTGCGGACCGACATCGACTCCTGCGCGGCCATGTCGCGCAGTTGCAGCGGCCGGTCGAGCCGGCCGAGCGCCCAGGCGCGTACCGAACGCGTCGTGGCCAACTGCGGTTCGGGCAGCGGGCGGTGGATGTACTGGGCCTGACCGCCGTCCCTGTGCGGCGGTACGACGGTACGGCGTGCCACCTCGTTGGCGACGGCGGTGCCGTGGTCGCGGCGTACGACATGCAGGCACAGGTCGATGCCCGCGGCCACGCCCGCCGACGTGAGGATGTCGCCGTCGTCGATGAACAGCACGTCAGCGTCCACCTCGACCCGGGGGAAGAGTGCCTGGAAGTGGTCGGCGGACGACCAGTGCGTGGTGGCGGGTCGTCCGTCCAGGAGACCTGCCGCCGCGAGGATGTACCCGCCCGTGCAGATGGCCATCAGCCGCGTACCCGGCCGGATGTGACCGAGGGCGTCGGCCAGTTCGTCGGTGAGGCGGCCCTCCTCGTGCACAGGGCCCAGCTCGTACGACGCCGGGATGACGACCGTGTCCGCGGTGGCCAGTGCCTCGGGGCCGTGCTCGACGACGATCGCGAAGTCGGCGTCCGTGCGGACGGGGCCCGGCGGGCGGACGGAGCAGGTCACCACCTCGTACAGCCGTCGCCCCTCCGGAGTGCGCGCGCCCTTGAAGATGCGTTGCGGGATGCCGAGTTCGAAGGGGATCACGCCGTCCAGGGCGAGGACGACGACGCGGTGGCGCCGACCGGGCGTGCCGTCGGGGGCGGTGGACGAGGTGGCGGTGGTGGACGAGGTGGCGGGAACGGCTGGATCGGCCATGGCCCGATCCTAGCGAAGGCTGTCCTCCGGGCCACTCGTTCCGGCACGGCCGATTCTCGATCCTTTATGACGTGACCCAGACAACCGAGACGCCCGCGCGGGATGCCGGGGACGGCAGCTCCACCCCGCCGGGCGCGCCCAGGCGCCGTACACCCCGTATCCACCGCGCATGGTTCGTCGCCGCCGTCACGTTCGTGACGATCATCGGCGCCGCCGCGTTCCGTTCCCTCCCCGGTCTGCTCTTCGACCCGCTCAATGACGACTTCGGCTGGTCGCGCGGCACCGTCGGACTCGCGGTCTCCGTCAACCTCGCGCTGTACGGCCTGACCGCGCCGTTCGCCGCCGCGCTCATGGACCGCTTCGGCATCCGCAAGGTCGTCGCGGTCGCGCTGGTCGTGATCGCCTGCGGCTCCGGCCTGACCGTGTTCATGGACTCCGTGTGGCAGCTGCTGCTCTGCTGGGGGCTGCTCGTCGGGCTCGGGTCGGGTTCGATGGCGCTCGCCTTCGCCGCCACCGTCACCAACCGGTGGTTCACCGAGCGGCGCGGGCTCGTCAGCGGCATCCTCACCGCGGCCTCCGCGTCGGGTCAGTTGATCTTCCTCCCGCTGCTTTCCTGGATCGTGGACACGTACAAGTGGCGGCCCGCCGCCGTGACGGTCGCGCTCGCGGCCCTCGCGGTCGTCCCCTTCGTCTGGCTGCTGCTGCGCGACCACCCGGCGGACGTCGGCCAGAAGCCGTACGGGTCGCAGGAGTTCGTCCCGAAGCCGCCGCCCGTACCCGGCGCGGCACGGCGCGCGATCACCGTGCTGTTCAAGGCCGCCCGCACCGGCCCCTTCTGGCTGCTCGCCGGGTCCTTCGCGATCTGCGGCGCCTCGACGAACGGGCTCATCCAGACCCACTTCATACCTGCCGCGCACGACCACGGCATGGGGCCGCGGGCCGCCGCCTCCCTGCTCGCCGTCATAGGGATCTTCGACATCGTCGGGACCGTCGCGTCGGGCTGGTTCACGGACCGCTTCGACTCGCGGCGCCTGCTCGCCGTCTACTACGCGCTGCGCGGCGTCTCGCTGCTCTTCCTGCCGATGCTGCTCGCGCCGGACGTCCGGCCGCCGATGATCTTCTTCATCGTCTTCTACGGCCTGGACTGGGTGGCGACCGTCCCACCCACGCTCGCGCTCTGCCGCGAGCAGTACGGCGACGACAGCGCGATCGTCTTCGGCTGGGTGCTCGCCTCGCACCAGGTGGGCGCGGGTCTCGTCGCGTTCCTCGGCGGGGTGGCGCGGGACGTCTTCGGCTCGTACGACGTGATCTGGTACGCCTCGGGGGCGCTGTGCGCGGCGGCGGCGCTGATGGTGCTGGTGATCCGGCGGGCCGGGACGGTACCGGGTGCGGTCGCCGTCAGCGGGTGAGGCGCGCCCTCAGCGGGTGAGGCCCTCAGCGGGTGAAGCGGCCGAACGTTCCCCGGTGGAACAGGAGCGGGTCGGCGTCGTCCGCGGTCGCGCCGAGGGCGTCCACCCGGCCGACGACGATGAGGTGGTCGCCGCCGGTGTGCACGGCCTGGATCGTGCAGTCGACCCAGGCGGGCGCCCCGGCGAGGCGCGGCGATCCGGAGACCGGCGCCGCGTCGTACACCACCCCGGCGAACTTGTCGGCGCCGCTCACCGCGAAGCCGCGGCACAGGTCGCCCTGGTCGGCGCCCAGGATGTTGACGCAGAAGACACCGGCGCGCGCGATGCGCGGCCACGTCGTCGACGTACGCGCCACCATGAACGACACGAGGGGCGGGTCCAGGGAGAGCGAGGCGAACGACTGGCAGGCGAAGCCCGCGGGCCCGCCGTCCTCGTCGGGCGGCGACGTGATGACGGTGACGCCCGTCGCGAAGTTCCCCAGCACACGCCGGAACTCGCCCCGGTCGAGCGGCGCGCGCTCGTCGTCGCCGACCGCCCGCAGCTGAGGGCGCGGTAGCACCTCGACGGGCGCCGTGGTGGTGCGGGCCCCGACCGACCTGAGGTATCGAACAGCGGTGGCCGCCATCCCTGCGTGTCCCATCACGCCACCCATTGAAGCTGACGGGCCGTCAGATGGGAACCCCGTGGCCGAAAGGCTTTGGTCCGGACCCGCGGGCGTCAGCGGCCGCGGTACGTGGATGTCAACGACCGCGGTACGTGGATGTCAGCGGCCGCGGTACATGGATGTCAGCGGCCGCGGTACGTGGGTGTGCGGCGTTCGACGAAGCTCGTCACACCTTCCCTCGCGTCCGCCGTCGTCATGTTGATCTCCTGCGCCGCGGCCTCGGCGGCGAAGGCGGTCGCGCGGTCCGACTCCAGGGACGCGTTGACCAGCTGCTTTGTCAGGGCGAGGGCGCGGGTGGGCCCGACGGCGAGGCGTTCCGCCCACTCCCGTGCCGTCTTCTCAAGATCGTTGGCCGGTACGACACGGTTGACGAGCCCCATCCTCTCGGCGTCGGCGGCCGGCACGGCGTCGCCGAAGAACATCAGCTCCTTGGCGCGCTGCGGCCCGACGAGCCGCGGCAGCAGATACGCGCCGCCGCCGTCCGGCACGAGTCCACGGCGTACGAACACCTCCACGAACTTGGCGTGTTCGGCGGCAACGACCAGATCGCAGGCGAACGCGAGGTGCGCGCCGATGCCGGCCGCCGTGCCGTTCACCGCGGCGATGACCGGCTTCTCGCAGTCGAGGACCGCGGATACGAGCCGCTGGGCGCCCTGCTTGATGGTGCGGGCGACGTCACCGGCCATGCGCTCCTGCCCGGCCGTGGCGGCGGGGACACCACGCAGGTCCGCGCCCGCGCAGAAGCCCTTGCCGGTCGCGGTGATCACGACGGCTCGTACGGCGGGGTCGGCGGAGGCGTCGCCGAGCAGCGCGATGACGCGTTCGCGCTGGTCCCAGGTGAGGGCGTTCATGGCATCGGGCCGGTTGAGCGTGATCCACGAGACGGCGTTGTCAGTGGTGTGCCGTATCAATGTGGTGAGGGGATCGGCCGCGTGCTCGGCCGGTCGGTTGTCGGGGGCGGGGGCGGGGGAGGCGGTCATGGGCAAGTGGCTCCGTTTTGGGTGGGTTGCGGCGCGGAAGCGTGTACGTGAGCGCAGGGCGCTGAGACGTGCGGGGGCCCGGCCCGGGGCGTTGCGCGGCTGGTTGTCCGGGGGCCGGGTCCGAGTCCGGGTCCGGGCCTGTGCCCTCGGTGGCGGGCTAGCGGCAGACGGCCAGTGCGTCGAGTGCCACCGCTCCCTGCCCCCGCGGCAGCACCATCAGCGGGTTGATGTCCAGCTCCGCGAGGTCGTCGCCGAGTTCCAGGGCCATGCGCTGCACCCGCAGCACGACCTCGACGAGCGCGTCGACGTCGGCGGGCGCCGCGCCCCTGACCCCGTCGAGCAGCGCACGCCCGCGCAGCTCCGACAGCATCGCCTTCGCCTGGTCCTCCCCGAAGGGCGGCACCCGCACGGCCGCGTCCCGCAGCACCTCCACGAGGACACCGCCGAGCCCCACCGTCACCGTCGGCCCGAACAGCGGGTCGTGCGCGACGCCGACGACCATCTCGACGCCCCGCTCGACCATCTGGCAGACCAGGATGCCGTCGAGCTCGACGCCCTCGTAGCGGGCGATGTCCGTGAGCTCCCGGTAGGCGTCCCGCACCTGGCTCGCCGAGGTCAGGCCGATCTTCACCAGGCCCAGCTCGGTCTTGTGCGCGAGCCGCGCCCCCGAGGCCTTCATGACGACCGGGTAGCCGACGAGCCCGGCCGCCCTGACGGCCGCCGCCGCGCTGGTCACCAGCTGCTCGCGCGGCACCCTGATCCCGTACGCGCGCAGCAGCTGCTTCGCCGCGTGCTCGCTGAGCTGCTGGCCCGGCCGCATCAGGGCCTGAGCCTTGCGGAAGGACGGGGAGGGGGTGCGCGGCGCCTCGTCGAAGGGCGAGCGGTAGTGGGCCGTGAAGCGGTGGTGGTCCAGATAGGCGCGTACCGCCGTGATGCAGTTGGCGAAGGTGCGGAACGTCGCGACGCGCGAGGAGCCGAGGAGCGTCGTGCGGTAGGCCTCCTCCGTGCCGACCGGCGAGCCCCACACCACGCACACCAGTTTGTCCGTCTGCTCCGCCGCGTCCACCAGGTCCTGCGCGAGCTTGTCGCTCATGGGAGGGAACGGTCCGGTGATGGGGCAGATCAGCACCCCCACCTCCGGGTCGTCCAGGATCGCGTCGATGATCTTCCGGCCGCGCCAGTCGCCGACGGGATGCCCGCCGTTGTCGACGGGGTTGGCGACGTTCAGGTACTCGGGTATCCACTGGTGCAGCTCCGCCTGCCGGTCGGCGGAGAGCGTGGGCAGGGCGAGCCCGGCCTCGGTCGCCAGGTCCGCGAAGTGCGCGCCCGTGCCGCCCGAGATCGAATACACGACGACGCCGTCCGCCATCGGCTTCCGCGCCCGCGCGAGGAGCGCGGAGGTGTCCTGGAGCTCGTCGAGCCCGTCGACGCGGATCACGCCGAACTGCCGCATCGCCGCGTCCACCACCGTGTCGGCGCCGGTCAGCTTGCCGGTGTGTGAGGCGGCCGTGCGGGCGCCGGTCTCGGTGCGGCCGACCTTCACGGCGACGACGGGCACCCCGCGCCGGGCCGCCCGGTCGGCGGCGAGCAGGAAGGCGCGGCCGTCCTTGAGGCCCTCGACGTAGCAGGCGATGGCGCCGACCTCGGGGCGCTCGGCGAAGTAGGAGATGAAGTCGGAGGTCTCCAGGTCGGCTTCGTTGCCGGTGGGCGCCCAGTGCGAGAGGCGTACGCCGAGTTCCTGCATCGTGAAGAGGGGGCGCCCCTGGTGGCCGGACTGGGTGATCAGCGCGATGGCGGGTCCTTCGAGGTCCTCGCGGAACTCCTCGAAGGCGTTGAGGTTGGTGTTGGGGCCGAGCAGCCTGAGGCCGGAGCGCTGGACGGCGGCCGTGAGCCGCGCCTGGGCGGCCGCGCCCTCCTCGCCGGTCTCGGCGAACCCGGAGGCGAAGGCGACGGCGAACCGCACCTTCTCCTCGGCGAGCCGCTCGATGACGGGCAGCGGGTCGCCGACCAGGAGTACGGCCAGGTCGACCTGTTCGGGCAGGTCCGCGACGGAAGGGAAGCAGGGGATGCCGAAGACCGACTGACGGGTGGGGTGCACGGGGTGCAGGCGCGCGCCGACGCGTTCGGCCCAGGCGATGAGCTGCCGGGTGATGCCGGTGTTGGGGCGCCCCTCGGCGTCCGACGCGCCGACGACGGCGACGGAGGCGGGGCGGAAGAAGCGGTCGAGGTCGGGTACGCCGGCGTACAGCGGTCGGCCGCTGACGTCCAGGTCGTCCGCCGTGACGGCTCTGCCGTGGACGGCGTGGGGAGGGAGTTCGCCGCAGGCCACGACATGGGCGCGGCGGGGGTCGGTGGTGAAGGTGCCGTGAGTAGATCCAAGCATCGGTCCGCCCGCTCCTGTGTGACAGCACTTACCTGACGCCTTGCCTGAGGCCCTGAGGCCTTACCTGACACACAGTCAGATTACTGAACTGACGCCACGTCAGGAATGGTGCTGCGCGTAAAGGCTGCGCGGGCCCGGGATCTTCTCGTCGGGTGCGGTCAGTGGGCTATCGCCTTCGCGATCTTCTCGGCGTCGCGGGCCAGTTCGCGGAGCATGCCGCTGATGGGGTTGGTGAAGCCGGTGAAGTACAGGCCGGGGGTGTGCTTCGGGGTGCGGCGGCCGTGGCAGGTCGGGCGGCCGCGGGTGTCGAGGACGCCGAGGTCGCCGACGAGCCCTTCGAGGGCACGCCGGTAGCCCGTCGCCGCGATGACGACGTCCGGGCCGATTCTCGTGCCGTCGGCGAGGGCGACCTTGCCGTCCTCGAACGACTCGACCGCCGCGACCGGCTCGACCCGCCCCTTGCGCACGGCGTCTATCAGGCCGACGTCCTGCACCGGGATCGAGCCCTGCTTGGCGCGTGAGTACAGGCCGGTGTCGGGGCGCGGCAGCCCCCGTGTGGTGAGGTCGGGCACGCCGACCCGGGCGATGGGCCGCGCGAGCCGGTCCACCAGGGCGACCGGCAGCCTGCGGCACAGGATGCCGGTGCGCTGGGCGGGCCAGCCCAGCGTGGAGCGGCGCACGATGTGCGGCGCGGTGCGCACCGCGAGGCGGACCCGGGTGGCGCCGCCCTCGGCGAGGTCGACGGCGATCTCGGCGCCGGTGTTGCCGACGCCGACGACGAGGACGTCCTTGCCGGTGTGGGGGCGGGGGTTGCGGTAGTCGGCGGCGTGCAGGAGTTCGCCGGTGTAGGTGTCGCGGCCGGGCCAGTCCGGGAGGTGGGGCGTGTGGTTGTAGCCGGTGGCGATGACCACCGCGCTGCCCAGGAGTTCGCGCCCGCCCGTGGCGCGCAGCAGCCAGCCGGTGCCGTCGTCGGTGCGTTCCAGGCCGGTCACCTCGACGCCGGTGACGACGTCGAGCTGGTGGTGCTCCGCGTACTTCTCCAGGTAGCGGACGACGTCGTCGCGCGACACCCAGCGGCCGGACGACCGTGGGATGGAGAGCCCGGGAAGAGCGGAGAGGCGGCGCGTGGTGTGCAGGTGGAGGCGGTCGTAGTGGCCGCGCCAGGAGGCGCCGACGTGGTCGGCCTTCTCCAGGACGACCGCGCGGACGCCGCGTGCGTGCAGGGCTGCCGCGGCGGCGAGCCCGCCGGGTCCGCCGCCGATGACGTACACGGGGCGGTCCTGCACGAGCGTAAGCGGAGGGGTCGAGTCGGCCATGACTGGAGAGTAACCGTGTGATTACTTGATGGGTGACGGTCAAGTCCGAAAGCGATTGCGAATTGATCACGGGTGTGCGGGGTGTGTGTGCGGGGTGGCGTACGGCTCTTGCGGACTTGGTGGCTCGTACGTTGAACTGACCTACCGTCAGATCTGCGTGGCCGACGGTCGAGGTACGCCGGGCGCGGCTTTGGCCGGTTCTCTTCCCCTTCCGCGATCGGACTCCTCTTATGGGCACGGAGAAGCTGAGTACGGAGAAGCTGAGTACGGAGCCGAGCGTCGAGCCGCGCTTCGATCTTCCTGAGGTCGACGCCTTCACCCGGCCCTACTGGGACGCGGCCGCCGAGGGGCGTTTGCTGGTTCGCCGCTGCGGGGCGTGCGGGGCGGCGCACCACTACCCGCGCGAGTTCTGCCCGCGCTGCTGGAGCGAGGACGTCTCCTGGGAGGAGGCGAGCGGCCGCGCCACGCTCTATACGTGGTCGGTCGTGCACCGCAACGACCTCCCACCGTTCGGCAGCCGCGTCCCCTACGTCGCCGCGGTCGTCGATCTCGCCGAGGGCCCCCGCATGATGACGGAGGTCGTCGACTGCGAGCACGGGGAGCTGCGGATCGGGATGCCCGTGTGCGTGACGTTCCGTGAAGCGGCGGAAGGGGTGGAAGGGGTGGCGGTCGCGCTGTTCCGGCCTGCGGATACTGGTGCATGCGCATAGAGACGATGGAGACAACGGAATCCGCCGACTGGCGGCTGACCACCGACCTCGACGGGTTCCTCGCCCGGGCCGAGGAGTTCCTGCACTCCGAGCCCGCCGTGCACACCGTCCTGCTCAGCGTCACGGAGACCCTCCGGCAGCGTGGGCTTCGGGCGTACGGCGACGGGGAACCCCTCTTCGGTACGTACGCCGACTCCGACGGCACCGTCCGCGGCGCCTTCCTCCGGACGCCCCCGCACCGCGTCGCCCTCGGCCCCGTCGCCCCCGAGGCCGCCGAAGCCCTCGCCCGGCAGCTCGCCGAGGTCGGCCCGGACCTGCCAGGCGTCGCCGCCGACCGCGCCACAGCGGAGACGTTCGCCCGGGCCTGGGAGAAGCACACCGGGGCCTCCGTCGCCCTCGGCATGCGCCAGCGCCTGTACCGGCTCGACGCCCTCACCCCGCCCGACCCCGCACCGTCCGGCCGTGCCCGCGTGGCCACCGCGGCGGACCGGGACCTGCTGGCGCGCTGGTACGAGGAGTTCGGCCGGGCCGCCCACGAACGCCCCGCGATGGATCCGCACGCGTGGGCGGACTCCCGTATCGCCTACGGCGGCGTCACCCTCTGGGAAACCCCCGACGGCACGCCGGCCGCCATGGCCGGCGCCACCCACCGCATCGCGGACCAGGTCCGCGTCGCCCCCGTCTACACCCCCGCCGACCTGCGTGGCCGCGGATACGGAGGCGCCGCCACCGCGGCGGTCACCCGTGCCGCGCTCGACGCGGGCGCGGCGGAGGTCCTGCTCTTCACGGACCTGGCCAACCCGACGAGCAACCGCCTCTACCAGCGTCTCGGGTACCGGCCGGTCGTGGACTTCGCCCAGTGGGACTTCACGGCCACAGCAACTCCTTGACCCAGCCGTCGCCGCCGTCGCCACCGTCGCCCCTCCGGTACCGCAGCCGTACGTGACGGCGTTGTGCGTCGCCCTGGAAGAACTCCGCCTCCACGGGGTCCAGGACGTACAGCGTCCACGTCGGCGCGTCCGCGTCCGGCTCCGCCCGCGCGCGCTCCCAGGCGGTGGCGGACGACGCCGCCAGCTCCTCGTACGAGGAGAGGACCTCGCTCTGGCGGCCCACCAGCGCCGCCGCCAGCGCCCCGGTCGACCGGGCGTGCAGGTCGGCGAGGCTCTCGGCGTGCGGGGCCGTCGTGACGCGGCCCCTGACCCGGATCTGGCGACCCTGCGCCGCCCAGTAGAAGTGCAGGGCGGCCTCCGGGCGGGCCGCGAGCTGGCGGCCCTTCGTGCTGCTCGCGTGCGTGGCGAAGTGCCAGCCGTGCTCGTCCGCGTCGTGCAGCATCACGGTCCGTACGTCGGGACCGCCGTCCTCCGCGACCGTCGCCAGCTGCATGGTGTGCGGCTCGGGCTGCCCGGCCGCGACCGCCGACGCGAACCACGCGTGGAAGAGGGGCAGCGGTTCGGCCGGGGCATGTGCCGCGTCGAAGGCCGGGAGTTCGGTGTCCCAGACCTTCTGGGACCGGAGCAGCGTACGGAAGGTCTCCTGCTGAGGTGCGGGTGCAGTCATGCGTCGATTGTGGCGCGGACCGCCGACTGCTTCGTTCACTCCGGTTCTCCGACGAGCTGCGCCATGAGTACGCCGTGCAGCAGCTCGCCGTCCACGAACACCCCCTGCCGTGGCGGCCCGCACCGCCAGCTCAGCGGAAAGGTGTTGCCGTGCGGCGCGGGAACGCCGACGTACTGGTCCCGCGCGGCGGGCCCGAGACACGTGGCCCCCGGCGGCCAGTCGAAGTCCTTGCTCGTCCCCGGCGCGAGCAGGAAGTAGTTCCAGCGGCCGCCCGACACCTCGCGGATGACGGGCCCGGGGTCGCCCTCCGTGAGCGTGCCGAGGTGGTGCAGGACGGCCTCCCCGCGTACGCCTCGAACCCGGATGGCATCAAAGTGCACGCCGGTGAGACGGAGTTGGAGGCCGGAGGCGGGTACCCAATCAGGGGTGTGTTCGGTCGTCATGACTACGAGAGTCGGGGTGACTGCGTAGCGTTACCAGAGGCGCAGGGAACACATCGGCAGGGCGTGGACAGGACGGTGGCGTTGTGGTGATGGGTGAGAAGACGACGACCGAACGGGCGGACACGGCCGTGCCGTCCCCGGCCCGGAGGCTGGTGGGAGGCCTGCTCAGGAACTTCCGCGAGCGGTCAGGGCTGTCCCGCAAGGACGTCGCCGGGCGGCTCCTGGTGTCGGAGTCCCTGGCGGGCGCGTACGAGCGGGCGGAGCGCATCCCGACGTCCAACTACTTGGACGACGCGGACTCGGTTCTGGACGCGCGGGGTGCGCTGAAGTCCTGCATCCCGCTGATGGAGGAGGAGAAGTATCCGCCTACGTATGTGGGCTGGGTGCGGCTCCAGAAGACGGCGGCCAGTGTCGACGGATACGAAACCATGGTCTTCCCAGGGCTATTGCAGACCGAGGACTACATCCGTGCCCTGTACGAGGAGCGCGTGCCGCAGATGACCGAGGGCGAGATCGAGAAGAACGTGGTGGCACGGCTGGAGCGACAAGCGGTACTGGCCCGTACCCCACCGCCCATGATCGGTTACGTCATCGAGGAGTCGGTACTCAGGCGCCCTATCGGTGGTCGTGAGGTGCTGCGGAAGCAATTGCTGCATGTGCTGGAGTGCGTGCGCACCCTGCGTCACCTGAAGGTGCAAGTGATGCCGACGGAAACCCGTGAGCATGCGGGAGTCCACGGGGCGATCCAACTGCTGAGCACGCCCGAAGGCCGTAACTTCTCCTACGACGAAGGGCAGATCACCGGTAGGTTGATCTCAAAGCCACAAGAGGTAAATCAACTCATCGGCCGTTTCGGCGCCTTGCGGGCGCAGGCACTTACGCCACGAGCGTCTGCGGAACTGATCGAGAGAATGGCGGGACAGCTATGAACGCCGAGCTGGCGTGGTTCAAGAGCAGCTACAGCGGCAATGAAGGCACTAATTGCGTCGAAGTCGCCTACACCTGGCGCAAGTCGAGCTACAGCAGTAACGAGGGCGGCGAGTGCGTCGAGGTAGCCGCCTGCCCCCACGCCATCCACATCCGCGACTCCAAGACCGCCCACGAGGGCGGTCCCACCTTCACGGTCACGCCCACCGCGTGGACCACGTTCCTCGGGTCAGCGCCCGAGTACGACCGTCCCTGACGAGCAGAACCACCCGCCCGTTCCTGACGCCACCGCCAGTTCGGGCAGGGTGCCGTCAGGTCGGCGGACCTGGCCGTCGCCCGCCTGCCCCCTGAGTTGACGTACCGCCTCGACCAGCAGGAACAGGCCCCGCATGCCGGGGTGCTGGGCGGAGAGGCCGCCGCCGTCCGTGTTCGTCGGCAGGCCACCGTCCCGGAGCAGGCGGCCCTTCTCCACGAAGGGACCCCCCTCGCCCTTCTCGCAGAAGCCGAGGTCCTCCAGCGTCACCAGGGTCATGTACGTGAAGGCGTCGTAGATCTCCGCGATGTCGATGTCCGAAGGCCGTACCCCCGCCCGCTCGAAGGCGAGGCGGCCGCTGACCGCCGCCGGGGACACCGTGAAGTCGTCCCACTCGGACATCGTCGTGTGCGAGACGTGCTCGCCCGCGCCGAGCACCCACACCGGCGCGGACGCGCAGTCCCGTACGTACTCCTCCGCCACGAGCAGCACCGCCGCGCCACCGTCGGACCGAATGCAGCAGTGCAGCTTCGTAAAGGGGTCGGCGATCATCGGGCCGCCCAGGACGTCGTCGACCGTGATCGGGTCGCGGAACATCGCGTCGGGGTTGGTGGCCGCGTTCGCCCGCGCCTGCACGGCGACGGAGGCGAGCTGTTCCAGCGTCGTGCCGTACTCGTGCATGTGGCGGCGGGCGGCCATCGCGTACTTGGCGATCAGGGAGTGCCCGTACGGGACCTCGAACTGGAGCGGGCCGCGCGCGCCGAAGGAGAGGTTCGACGTACGACGGCGTGCCTTGATGTCGGCGCGGGCCGTCGAGCCGTAGACCAAGAGTACGGCGTTCGCCCGGCCCGCCGCTATCGCGTCCGTCGCGTGCGCGGCCATGACCTCCCAGGTGGCGCCGCCGACCGAGGTCGAGTCCACCCAGCGCGGACGCAGGCCCAGGTACTCGGCGACCTCCACCGGGGCCAGCGTCCCGAGGCCCGCCGACGCGATGCCGTCGATGACGTCGCGGGACAGGCCGGAGTCGGTGAGTGCGCGGCGGGCCGCCTGGGCGTGCAGCGCGTACGGCGTCGCCTCGTCGACGCGGCCGCAGTCCGAGAGGGCGACACCGACGACGGCGACCTTGCGGGCGGAGCCGGAACGGGCGGCAGGGGTCATAAAACTGACGGTACATCAGGTAGACGCCTACGGAGGAGGGGTGCGGTCACGGTCCACACTCTGTGCATATCGTCGCCACCGGCCTAACATGACGGCCCGTCAGATCTGGCACCCGGGCCGCCGTGCCCGGGGCCTCGGGGAGGAGCCTGCCGATGGACGCCGCCTTCAGCGCGGAGCAGGGCGAGATCCGCCGCACCCTTCGCGAAGTGATCTCCAAACGGTGCGGGCCCGACGAGGTCAAGGCGGCCGTGCGCACGCCGGACGGCCACGACACCGCCCTGTGGACCGCGCTCGCCGAACAGCTCGGGCTGCCCGGCCTCGCTCTGCCCGAGGCCTGCGGCGGCGTGGGCTGCACGGTCGCGGAGCTCGCCCTCGGCGTCGAGGAACTGGGACGCGCCCTCGCGCCGACACCGCTCCTCGCCACCGCCGTACTCGCCGCCCCGCTGATCCTCGCCCTCGGCACCGCCGAGCAGCGCGCCGCCCACCTGCCGCGCATCGCCGCCGGTGAGCTGAGTGCCGCCCTCGCCGTCCCCGGCACCGGGCTCGCCACGGCCCTCGGGCTCGTCGGCGACAACCGCGGCGACTGGGCGGGCGGCGGCCGGGCGGGCGGCGTGCAGGCGCGGCCGGTCGACGGGACGTGGCGGCTGTACGGGCAGGCCGAGCAGGTCATCGACGGGCACAGCGCGGGGCTGCTCGTCGTCGCCGCGCACGCGGGCGGGTTCGCCCGGTCCCGTACGCTCCTCTTCCTCGTACGGGAAGGCGCGCCGGGCATGGTGCGGGCCCGGCAGACCTGCCTCGACGAGACCCGTACGCAGGCTCGCGTCGAACTGCGCGATGTCGAGGCGGAGTTGCTGGGTGCCGACGACGCGGACGTGCCGGGCGCGCTCGCCGCCGTGGGGGACGTCGCGGCCACCGTCGTCGCCGCGGAGGCCGTCGGGGCGGCCGAACGCGCTCTGGAGCGCACTGTCGAGTACGTGCAGCAGCGCGAGCAGTTCGGGCGCACGATCGGGTCCTTCCAGGCGGTCAAGCACCGGCTCGCCGACGTGTACGTACAGGTGCAGGCGGCGCGGTCGGCCGCCTACTACGCGGCGTGGGCCGCGGGCGCCGAGGCCGCCGGGTTCGGCGGACAGGGCGCCGAGCGGGCGGGCGGGCTGGCGCTGGCGCAGGCGCTCGACGCGCTGCGGACCGCCGCGTCCGAAGCGGTGCAGCTGCACGGCGGCATCGGCTTCACCTGGGAGCACGAGGCGCACCTGTACTTCAAGCGGGCGTCCGGCGACGACCTCCTCTTCGGTCCCGTGCACCGGCTGCGGGCTCGGGCGGCGGAGCGGGCCGGTCTCTTCGAGTCCGCCGAAGCCGAAGCCGAAGCCGAAGCCGAAGCCGAAGCCGAAGCCGAAGCCGAAGCCGAAGCTGAGGAGGCCGTCTGATGGCGGGGGCCGGGCTGCGGCTCGTGCAGAAGGTGTCGTCCACCCGCGCCTTCGCCAAGGTCGCGCCGCACTTCATCCCCGCCATGGACCGGACCGTGCACCGGCTGACCCGGGGCAAGGTGCTGCCGAGCGCGCGAATGCTGCCCGGCGTCATCCTGACCGCGCGCGGCGCGAAGAGCGGGGTGCCGAGGCGGACGCCGCTGGCCTGCATGCCGGAGGAGGGCGGGCGGAGCTGGGTGCTCGTCGGGTCGAACTTCGGGCGGCCCGGGCATCCCGCGTGGACCGTCAATCTGCTGGCCGACCCCGAAGTCGAGGTGAACTGGCGGGGCACCGACATCCCGGTGCGGGCGCGGCTCCTGTCGGGGGAGGAGCGGGCCGAGGTCTGGGCGGCGGCGCTGAGGTTCTGGCCGCCGTACGCCGCGTACCAGGCGCGGGTGGAGCGGGAGATACGGCTGTTCCGGCTGGAACGCCGGGGTTGAGTACGGGCGGGTCCCGACCACAACGGCGGACCACCGAAGTGATCCGCCGTCGGGCTGACAGGACCGGGTAAGAGGAAGAACGAGGGAAGCGGCTACTTTGTGGGCTTCTTACCCGTTACGCCCAGATGTACCAACATCGCCAGGTTGGGCTTGAGTTCGGCCTGCTTCACGCCCCACGTCTGGAAGCCCCGCTGGTGGGAGGCGACCGCCGCGAGCATCGCGACCAGGGAGCCCGCCATCGCCGTGGGGCTGATGTCCTTGTCGACCTTGCCCTTGGCCTGGAGTTCCTTGACGGTGTCCGTAAGGGAGTTGTTGACCGAGTTGAGGATCTTCATCCTGATTTTGTAGAAGCGCTTGTCGCCTTCGGCGGCGCCCAGATCGACGACGCGGAGGATCGCGTCGTTCTTGCGCCAGAAGTCGAGGAAGCCCTCGACCAGGTCCTGGGAGGTCTGCCAGCCCGCCTTGCCGACCCAGGAGCGCCCGTCGAGGAGCTGGGTCAACTCGGCGCCCTCCGCGGCCATTTGCTCCGCGATCTCCAGGACGGCGCCTTCGACATCCGGGAAGTACTGGTAGAAGGTCGCTGGTGAAGTCCCCGCCTTCCGGGCGACGTCGATGACTTTGACGTCCCGGTAGGGCGAGGAGCTGAGCATCTCGCTGAGGCAGTCGAGCAGCTTCTGACGCGTCGCCTGACCGCGCCGACCGGCCACGCGGCCGTCGACGGTACGTACCTGTCCTGTCATGCCGTCAGCTTACCGAGGGGTGATCGGAGCGCGATTCGGCCGAGTGCAAATGGGGTTGAGGCGCGTGAGCGGGGCGGATGGAGCGGCCGGTCGAGCCCCGCCCCGCACCCCCGCGCGCATCCCGACCCGCGCCCCGCGAAAATGAGCCAAGCGTTCGATTTCTGGTGCTGCGGGGACCGGAGCGGGCCATTAGCTTGACTTGCATGGACTACGCGGAGCGGAACACAGGGGGCGGATACGCGGAGGGCGTGCCCTGCTGGGCCGACGCCATGCTGCCCGACGTGGCGGGCGGCAAGCGGTTCTACGGTGAGCTCTTCGGGTGGACTTTCGACTCCGGTTCCGGACCGGAGTACGGGCACTACACGCAGGCGTACAGCGACGGCCTCCCCGTCGCCGCGCTCGCCCCCAAGGCCGACGGCCGCATGCCCACCGTATGGACGGTGTACCTGGCGAGCCCCGACGCCGCCGCGCTGGCCGAGCGCATCAAGGACGCGGGCGGCTCGGTGATCACGGACGTCATGCCCGTGGGGCCCTACGGGACCATGGGGCTCGCCGCCGATCCCGAGGGCGCCGTCTTCGGGCTCTGGCAGGCGGGCACGCACCAGGGCTTCGGAAAGCTGGGGAAGCCCGGTTCGTACTGCTGGACCGAGGTGTACTCACGGGACAAGGACCTGGTCGACCCGTTCTACGAGCACGTCTTCGGCTACGGCGGTCTCGACCTCGATCTCGACGGCGAGGACTTCCGTATCTGGTCGCCCGCGGGCTTCGAGCCGGGCCCCGACACCGCGATCGGCGGACGCAGCATCCTGGCGGGGCTCACCCCGGCCGTCCCCGCGTCCGACCGGTACGTCGCCGCGCGGATGCCCGCGCACTTCCTCGTCTACTTCAACGTGGCCGACGCCGACGCGAGCGCCGCCACGGTGACCCGCCTCGGCGGGCGCGTACAGACCCCGCCGGCCGACACCCCGTACGGCCGGATCGCGGTCTTCACGGACAACCAAGGGGCGACCTTCGCGGTCCTCCAGGGCTGAGCGGGCGTCCCGGGAGCCCGGAGGCGGGGTTTTGTCCGTAGACACCCCGATCCCGCCCCGGGTTCGCAACCGTCGCCCCGGACAGGAAGAATCAGGGTGCGTGCCGCCGTAGCGGCTCGGTGGTGAGACGCTGCACGGGGCTGTCTTCTTCGGCGGCCGCGTACGGGGAGGTGGCAGGGCAAGTGGTGGATCAGCTGACGCAGCACGATCCGAGGCGGATCGGCCCGTTCGAGGTCCTCGGCAGGCTGGGCGCCGGTGGCATGGGCCTGGTCTATCTCGCGCGTTCCGCGTCGGGACGGCGCGTGGCGATCAAGACGGTGCGGACCGAGCTCGCCGAGGACCAGCTGTTCCGTGTCCGCTTCACGCGCGAGGTCGAGGCGGCGCGCGCCGTGTCCGGTTTCTATACGGCAGCCGTGGTGGACGCCGATCCGCGGGCCGCCGTGCCCTGGCTCGCCACCGCGTACGTCCCCGCGCCCTCCCTCGAAGAAATAGTGAATGAACACGGGCCGCTGCCCACCCAGGCGGTGCGCTGGCTGGCGGCGGGCGTGGCCGAGGCCCTGGAGTCAATCCACGGCGCGGGCCTGGTCCACCGTGACCTCAAGCCGTCCAACGTACTCGTCGTCGAGGACGGGCCGCGCGTCATCGACTTCGGCATCGCGTCCGGCGTCTCCAACACGCGGCTGACCATGACGAACGTCGCCGTGGGCACGCCCGCGTACATGTCGCCCGAGCAGGCGAAGGACTCGCGCAGCGTCACCGGCGCGAGCGACGTCTTCTCGCTCGGCTCGACCCTCGTCTTCGCCGCCACCGGGCACGCGCCGTTCCACGGCGCCAACCCCGTCGAGACCGTCTTCATGCTGCTCAGGGAGGGCCCCGACCTCGAAGGGCTGCCCGCCGAGCTGCGGCCTCTCATCGAGTCCTGCATGCAGATGGACGCCTCGCTCCGCCCCACCCCCGGCGACCTCCAGTCCCAGCTCGCACCGCACCTCTTCGCCTCCGAGAGCAGCGACAACGACGACAGCGGCACGGCGTCCGCGTGGCTGCCGGAACGGGCCGTCGCGCTCATCGAGGCCCGCAGGGGCGGCCGCCCGCCCGCCCGCGTCCCCGCCGGTGCGGGCCGCAGCGGCGGCGGTGGAGGCGGCCGGGGTGCGGCCCCCGCCGTGTCCGCGGTGCCCGCCACCGCGCCGCCGCCCCCGGCGCAGCCGCCCCGCCAGCCGTCCCACCCCCTCGCGGGCATGCCCGACGCGGGGCCCGTGCGGCTCGCCGGGGCGAAGGTGCCGATCGGCCCCGGGCCGCGGGTGGCCGGCGCACGCGCCGCCGCCGCGCCCGTCGCCCCCGGGCTCGCGGGCTCCTGGTCCAGGTCCTCGGCCCAGCGCGCCGCGGGCAACGGCGCCGACCCGGCGGCCGCCGCGGTCCCCGCGCCCGCCCCGGCCCCCGACGCGGGAGCCGGCTGGCGGCCCTGGCGGTTCCGCATGTCCAACGACGTGTGGGGCACCCCCGCCGTCGCGGGCAACCTGGTCTACGTCACGTCCTTCGAGGTCCACGCCCTGGACGTCAGTACGGGCCGCCGCAGCTTCAAGACGCGTGACGTCGCCTGGTCCATGGCGGTGGCCGACGGCCGCATCCACGCGTCCGACGGGCCCACGCTCTACGCCCTGGACGGCGCCGACGGCTCCGACCTGTGGCGGCTGCCGACCGACGCCTGGGTGTACTCCCTCCAGGCCGACCGCGGCACCGTCGTCACCGGCACCCGGGGCGGCGGCGTCCAGGCGTGGGAGGCCGTCAACGGCGAGAAGCTCTGGGAGATCACCGGCGCGCAGACCGACTTCGAGACTCCGGAGGCCGGGCCCCGCGTCTGCGACGGCACGGTCTACGTCTGGAAGGGCGCCCGGCTCCGGGCCCTGGAGGCCCGCACCGGCGAGGAACGCTGGTCGTACCCCGTGGGCGACGCGGCCTCCTGCGGGGGCGTGCCGGTGCGGCTCACCCAGGCGCAGGACGGGTACGTGTACGTGGCCGCGGGCAGCCGCGTCCTCGCGATCGACGTCGCCGGGGGACACGTCCGCTGGCACTTCGAGGCGCCCGCCGCCTTCCTCTGCCCGCCCGCCTTCGCCCCCGGCCCCGCCGTGACGGGCGGCGGCGTGTACCTCGCCGACTACCTCGGCACGGTGTACGCCCTCGACGCGACGGACGGCCGCGACCGCTGGCGCATCGCCACGGAGTCCCGCTCCTCCATCGAACCGGTCCTCGTCGCCGACGGGCACGTCCACGTGGGCAGCGGCAAGGGTCTCTACACCCTCGACGCGGTCACGGGCACGCCGAAGTGGCGGTTCCAGGCGGGCGGCGAGGTCGTCGGCGCGCCCGTCGTCGCCGACCGCCGCATCCACTTCGGCTCCACGGACCACCTTCTCTACACCCTGAAGGCGGACGACGGCCGCCTCCGCTGGAAGCTCGCCACGGGTGGCGAGATCACGGGGGCGCCCGTGGTGCGGGACGGCGTGGTGTACGCGTGCAGCAAGGACCGGTGCGTGTACGCGCTGGACGCGGAGCGGGGGACGGGGACGTCGCCGAGGGCGTAGGGCCTGTGTCGGAAGTCCCGCCTGCCCCGGCTCCCTCACCTCGTGCGGAAGCCGCCGCTCCCGCGGTGCGTGAACAGCTCCGCCTGCCGGTCCCGCGGCAGGTTGCCGAGGGCGATCAGGTGGGGCGCGTGCGCGAGGGCCTGCGTGCGGGCGGCCTCCTTGGCCGACCAGAGGGCCCGTACCGTGCCCTGGACGGCCTCCGTGGGGTACGAGGCGATGGTCTCGGCGGCACGGACGGCCGCGGCGACCGCCCCGCCGGACGGCGTCAGCTCCGAGACCAGCCCCGTCTCGTAGGCACGGCGGGCCGTGACCCGTTCGGCCGTGCCCATCAGCGCCATCCTCGCGACCTCGCCGAACGGCATGCGCTGCGCCATGTGGATCGTCTCGTACGCGCTGACCATCCCGTACGTGGTGTGCGGGTCGAAGAACGTGGCGTGCTCGTCCGCCACGACGAACTCGGACTCCCCGAGAAGGTAGAACGCGCCGCCGCACGCCATGCCGTTGACCGCGGCGATCACCGGCTTCCAGTAGTCGTTGGCCTTCGGGCCGATCGCGAGGAGCGGATCGTCGATCGTGTACGGGGAGGTGGGCTGCGGGACGTCCGCGTCCCGGTCGATGCCGGTGCAGAACGCCTGCACGCCCGCGCCGGTCACGACGACGGCCCGTATCGAGTCGTCGAACCGGTAGCGGCGCCAGGTCGCCGCCAGTTCGTCCGCCGTCCGTACGTCGATCGCGTTGTGGCGCTCCGGGCGGTCCAGGGTCAGGACCGCGACGCCCGTGTCGTTGTCGGCCTCCGTGCGCAGGGCCCCGGCCGCGGAGGTCACGGGCGCTCCAGGACCCAGCGCGGGACCACGGTCCCGCCGACGTCCGCGAAGACGACCTGCACCTTCGCGCCGATGCGGAGGCGTTCCGGGGCGATCGAGTTCAGGGGGGCGTCCGGCGCGGCGACGAGGTTGCCGACGAGGCGGATGCGCGGGGCGTCGGCGAGCTCGACGATGATCGCGTTGTACGGGGCGTGTTCGGCGTAGGCAGGGAGGAGCGGGGGGTGGGGGAAGACGTACGACCAGATGCGGCCCTTTCCGCTCATCCTGCGCCAGGTGCTGTCGAAGGACTGGCAGTCAGGGCAGCAGGGGCGTGGGGGGAAGCGGAGTTTGTCGCAGGCGGTGCAGGCCTGTATCCGTAGCTCGCCTCGGGCGGCGTAGGTCCAGAAGGGGGCGCCGTCCTCGTCCTGCGTGGGCGTCAGGAGGGGGTCCGTCTTTGCCGTCGCGTCTGCCATGGTCTCTTCTCTCCCGGGTGCGGTCCGTCGTGGCTGGTCGCGCAGTTCCCCGCGCCCCTGAAAGGCCCCCTACGGGGCCCTCAGGAGCAGCGCCGAGGTGGGGACGCCCTCTCCCGCCGTCACCAGGCACGTCGTCGCATCCGGCACCTGCGCCGTGCTCGTGCCCCGCAGTTGCTTCACGCCCTCGTTGATGAGGTTGAAGCCGTGGACGTACGCCTCGCTGAGGCCGCCGCCGCCCGTGTTGATGGGGAGGCGGCCGCCGCTCTCCAGGGCGCCGCCCTCCGTGAACGCGCCGCCCTCACCGCGGTCGCAGAAGCCGTAACCCTCCAGGGAGAGCGGGATGAGCGGGGTGAACGCGTCGTAGATCTGGGCGACGTCCACGTCCTGCGGGCCGAAGTCCGCCTGTTTCCACAGGTGTCGGGCGGCCGTCCAGGCCGGGCCCGAGAGCGGGTCGTCGGTCCAGTAGTTGACCATGCCGTGGTGCTGGGCGGGCAGGCCCTGCGCGACGGAGTGGACGTACACCGGCTTCTGTCGGCCGTCGCGCGCCCGTTCCGCGGAGACGATCACGCAGGCCAGTGCGCCGTCCGTCTCCAGGCAGTTGTCGAAGAGACAGAGCGGTTCGCTGATCCAGCGCGACGTCATATACATGTCGCGGGTCAGTGGCCGCTCGTACATCATCGCGGCCGGGTTCTGGTTGGCCCGGTTGCGGCAGGCGAGGGCGACGTTGAAGAGGTGGTCGCGGGTCGTGCCGTACTCGTGCATGTGGCGGCGGGCGAGCATCGCGATCTCGTCGGCGGGGCGGAGCAGGCCGAAGGGGCGCGTCCACTGGGCGGGCGTGGGGAGTTGGACCGCCGTGTTCTTCCAGGGGCGGGGGCCGCTGCCGCGTTTGCGGGAGCGCCAGGCGATGCCGACGCTCGCCTGCCCGGTGGCGATGGCGGAGGCGAGGTGGGCGACCGTGGCGCAGGAACCGCCGCCGCCGTAGCCGACCTTGCTGAAGAAGGTGACGTCGCCCGCGCCGACGGCCTTGGCGACCTCGACCTCGTCGGTCTCCTCCATCGTGTACGAGGCGAAGGCGTCGACCTCGGACGGCGCGATGCCGGCGTCGTCGAGCGCGGCGACGATCGCCCGGCACGCCAACTCCTTCTCGCTTGCTTGGAGTTGTTTCGCGAACGGAGTCTGGCCGATCCCGACTATCGCTGTGGCGTCCTTGAGTGAAGCCATGGGCAACGGCACCTCCGCCGGTCGCGAGCGTGTCATGACTGCTGACAGCGCGTCAGGCTACAGCTAATCTGACGGTTAGTCAGCTAGCGGGAGAGGTGCATGCGATGCGGGGCGACCTGGAGTGGGGCAGCATCCCGGGACTCGTACGGGCGGCCGCCGAGCGGTACGGCGCGCGGGAGGCGGTCGTCGAGGGCCGCACCCGCGTCTCGTACGCGGAACTGGGCGAGCGCGTGGCGCACGCCGCGGCCGCCTGCATGGCCAACGGCGTCGAACCCGGCGACCGCGTCGCCGTCTGGGCGCCCAACACCCTCGACTGGATCGTCTCCGCGCTCGGCGCCGTCTGCGCGGGCGCGGTCCTCGTTCCCCTCAACACCCGCTTCAAGGGCGCCGAGGCGGCGTACGTCCTGGCCCGCAGCCGCGCCAAGGTCCTCTTCGTCACGGGCACGTTCCTCGGCACGTCGTACGTCGCCTCGCTGCGCCGCGCCGCCGCCGACGGGCCGGGCGAAGGACCGCTGCCCGGCCTGCCCCACCTCGACCAGGTCGTCGTCCTCGCCGACGACGCCCCGCAGTCCTTCCGCACCTGGAAGGACTTCCTCGCGAGCGGCGACAAGGTCTCGGCGGACGCGGTCCGTACGCGCGCGGCCTCCGTCGAAGGCTCCGCGCCCTCGGACATCATCTTCACCTCGGGCACGACCGGCCGCCCCAAGGGCGCCGTCATCACCCACGCCCAGACCCTGCGCTGCTACGACGTGTGGAGCGACCTGGCCGGGCTGCGCGAGGGTGACCGCTATCTGATCGTGAACCCGTTCTTCCACACCTTCGGCTACAAGGCAGGGATCATCGCGTGCCTGATGCGCGGCGCGACGATGGTGCCGCAGCCGGTCTTCAACGTCGACACGGTCCTCGCCAACGTCGCCGCGGAACGCATCTCGGTCCTGCCGGGCCCGCCCACCCTGCACCAGTCGATCCTCGACCACCCCTCCCGCGACCAGCACGACCTCTCCGCGCTGCGCCTCGTCGTGACCGGCGCCGCGGTGGTGCCGCTGCAACTGATGGAACGGCTGCGGGCGGAGCTGCGCATCGCCACCGTCCTTACCGCGTACGGACTTTCGGAGGCGAGCGGCATCGTCACCATGTGCCGGCGCGGCGACCCGGTCGACGTCATCGCCGCGACGTCGGGCCGTGCCATCCCCGACACGGAGGTACGGGTGGTGGCCCCCGGCGGCGAGCCACTCGCGCCGGGCCACCCCGGTGAGGTCCTCGTCCGCGGCCACCACGTCATGCGGGGCTACTTCGAGGACCCCGAGGGGACGCGGCGGTGCGTGACCCCCGACGGCTGGCTGCGCACCGGCGACGTCGGCGTCCTCGACGTGGCGGGCAACCTGCGCATCACGGACCGCATCAAGGACATGTTCATCGTCGGCGGCTTCAACGCCTACCCCGCCGAGATAGAGCAGCTCCTCGGCGTGCACCCCGCCGTCGCCGACGTCGCGGTGATCGGCGTACCCGATCCGCGGCTCGGCGAGGTCGGCAAGGCGTACGTCGTGCGGCGCCCCGGCTCCGTGGTCACGGCGGACGACCTCATCGCGTGGGCCCGGCGCGAGATGGCGAACTACAAGGTGCCGAGGACCGTCGAGTTCGTGAGGGAGCTGCCGAGGAACGCGAGCGGGAAGGTGGTCAAGGGCGCCCTGCGGAGACCCTAGTTGGCTCCGGCGGCGGTCAGGGCGGCCCGCTCGGCGGCGCTGCACTCCACGCAGAACTCGTTGCCCTCCAGGTCGGTGAGGGTGACCCAGCCCCGGCCGTTCGGCTTCCGGTGGTCCTCGTGCAGGGTCGCGCCAAGGGCGAGGAGCCGCTCGACCTCCTCGTCACGCGTGCGGTCCTGCGGCTGGAGGTCGACGTGCAGCCGGTTCTTGACGGACTTGGTGTCCGGCACGGTCACGAAGAGCAGAGTGAGGCCACCGGCCCGCACCTGCGCCTCCGGGTCGCCGGGGTAGTCGTCGTCGGCGAGGGAGCCGTCGAGGACCTCGGCCCAGAAAGCGCCCTGGCGGTAGGCGTCGTGGGCGTCGAACGTGAGGTGTCGCACGAGAGAAGTCATGGCGGCACTATTCGTTGTGCGGGGTGGGCCTGTCCACGGATATACGTCGCCGGGCCGGGGACCCGGGCGGGTCAGAGCCTGTGTCGTAACCCCGGCCGGGTGGGCGCCGCCTGGCACGCACGCTCGCCGCGTTGCCGAAACGCCCTAGTAGCTCCTCCCCCAGGCCTGAAGGGCCCGGGGGGACCCCCATCGAGGACGCCCCGGCGCCTTGCGATCGCACGCACCAGACGGCGCCCACTGATCCGACCGGGGTTACGACACAGGCTCTCAATGCCCGGTGGGAGGCGTGATGCAACCCGTCTCCGGGAAGCGGCCGTTCGCCTGGGCTTCGTAGTCGGACTTCTGGATGTGCGCGGTCACGCAGGCGTCGTCCCCGACATAGAGGCCGATCAGCGCCCCCTCGGGGGTGAGGCCGTCCTCGGTCTCGCCGTGCATCGCCTGGACCCTCAGCTCGCCGCCGTGCAGCTCGGCGCTCCCGGACATCCTCTCCAGGTCCTTGTACCCCAGCTTGCCCACGAGTTCGGCACGCACGCTGTCCGGGTCCCACTTCCCCGCCTTCCACAGCCGCTTCAGGACGGGCTCCATGCGGGCGGCCTCGGCCCGGGCGTCCGTGTGCCCGGAGGCGGACATCTCACCGGGGCGCCGGTACGCGTTGTTCTCCCTGTTGTGGGGCGCGCCGTCGATGACCCCGGGTTCTACGTAGGGGGAGGCGCCGGTGGAGGCGCTGGGGGAGTCGCCGGGGGAGGTGGCCGTTCCGTCGTCCCTCGCAGTCGGGGCCCCGGCGGCTCCGGGGCGTTCGTCGCCGCAGGCGGTGAGGACGGCGGCGGTGCACAGGAGCAGGGCGGGCAGGGACGTCCTGCGGAGCGCTGTGTACGTCGAAGTGGCCATGCGTACGACTGTGCCACGCTTGTGCGATGCACACCGCACTTCCCGGCGAAGGCCCGCCTCCCCGCCCCCGCGTCCTCTTCGTCACGGACCTCGCCTACCAGGCGAAGGGCCGCCGCTACTGCGACGAGGACATCTACCTCACCACTCGCCTCCGCGAGGAATTCGACGTGGCCCTGTGCCACCCGCTGGACGCCGCGCCTCTGATGGAGACCGGCGCCTTCGACGCGGTGGTCGTCCGCAACAGCGGCCCTGTCCTCCACTACCAGGAGCAGTGGGACGACTTCGCCGAACGCGCGGCCAGGTGCGGGGCCCGTGTCTACAACCAGCTCACCGGCAAGGCGGACATGGTGGGCAAGCAGTATCTGCTCGAACTGACGGAGGCGGGCCTTCCGGTCATCCCGACGGTGGACGACCCGCGCGACGCGGGGCGACTCCCGCAGACGCCGACGTACGTCGTCAAGCCGAAGGCGGGCGCGGACTCGATCGGCCTGGAGTTCGTGGCGCGGGACGAGTTGGCAAGGCTGACGCCCGGGCCGGACGGGATCCTGATCCAGCCGTGCGTCGACTTCGCGTACGAGGTGTCGTTCTACTACGTGGACCGCTCTTTCCAGTACGCCTTGCACGCGCCCGACCCCGCCAGGCGCTGGCACCTGGAACGCTACGAGCCGACCGAGGCGGACCTGGCCTTCGCCCGCCGCTTCATCGACTGGAACGACATCGGCCACGGCATCCAGCGCGTCGACGCGTGCCGGGCCCCGTCCGGGGAGCTCCTCCTGGTCGAGCTGGAGGACCTCAATCCGTACCTCTCCCTGGACCTCCTCGACGAGGAGACACGGGACGGGTTCGTGGCCGCGCTGAAGAGTTCGCTGCGGCGGCTGGTGGCGGGCTAGCGGCCGTGGCCCCGCCGAGCAAGGGAGCTCTGCCCTACGCGGATCGTCGTAGGAACTCTGGCACGGCGCCGCGGGTTCCGCCGGGGGCGGGTCGGGCCTAGCCTCACAAGGGAGGAGAGCCCACGCGGCGCTCCTCACGAGCGTCCACCGCTCTCCGGTCCCAAGACCCCGGACCACCAGGGTTGTCCCAGCGATCCGTGGCCGGGGCCGTACCGCCGACCTCGCACAGTCCCGGCCCACGCCCTTCCGGCCCGTCCAAACCGGGGCTCACTCCCGCGTGCCCCCGGTGCCGTGAGGGCACGTGTGCGCACCGGTACGTGGAGGGGAGCCGCAACGCCGGCGCGCACACACCCGGCCGCCGCCGACACCGGCGCCCCACGCCTCGGCGGCGGCCGCCCCCATGCTCGCGCGCGTCCGAACCCTCTCCGTCCCGGTGGTCAGCCGAGCGGCGGGGTCGGCGCGTGGCCGTCGCCCTGGGGCGTCGTCGGGGCGTGACCGTCCCTGAACGGAGTGGCGACCGACTGGTGGCTGTCGGCCAGGGCCGGGCCCGCCGTGCCACTGACGGCGGCTGCCGCGACGGCCAGGGTGACGAGGATCTTCTTCGTGCGAGTCATACCAACTCCAGGGCGAGGCGGGTCATGTCTGCCGCGAGCGACGCTAATGTCGATCACCGAAAGCGCTCTACAGTTCGAACTGTTCCCGTCATTCATTGGCCTGAAGCCGGACGGGACATACGTCGGCCGCGACGGCTCCCCCTCCGCGCCGCCGCGGCCGACCCCCGTTGGAGAAGAAGTTCTCAGGCGCCCTTGACGGGCGGGACGGGCGCGTGGCTGTCCTGCGTGGTGGCCCCGCCGTCCTTCGGCGGGGCGGGGGCGTGGCTGTCGCCCTGCGTGGTGGCGCCGCCGTCCTTCGGCGGGGCCGGGGCGTGGCTGTCGCCCATGGTGGTGATGTTCTGGTTCTGCATGGCGTCGCTCATCGGGAACTCCTCTGGGTCAAGACGGTTCGCTGGGGCGAAACGCCCGTTCGGCAACTCCCCCGAGGGTCGCCGAACGGGCGTTCCAGGGCCGCTCACCCTATCTGTGGGGCCCAGTGCGACCCGTCTGCCCCCCGACGCGACGGATCGTTGGATTGAGAATGGCAGCCGGTCATAAACGTTCGATGAACGAGCCGCGGGCAGGCGTCAGGCGGCGGCCAGCGGGCTGAGGAGACCCCGGACCTCGTCGACCTCGGCCGCTCCGGCCCGCTCGTGGATGGCGAGGGCCTCCCGCCAGCAGGCCCTCGCCCGGTCGACCTGGCCGAGGCTGTCCAGGCACCTGCCCAGCAGTACGAGGACATTGGCACGCATCCAGTCGCCGCCTATGCACCCCGTCGTCAACGCCAGCTCCGCGTGCTGCGCGGCCTGGGTCGAGCGGTGGTCGGAGAGATGCACCTGTGCGATACGGAAGTGGGTGGTGCCCTCCCACAGGCGCTGCCGATTCTCCACGAAGACCTGTAGGGCCTCCGTCAGTTGGGCCAGCGCTTCGCGGGACCGGCCGACCCGGGCGAGCACCACGCCCAGCGCGTACCGGGCGTTGGCCAGGCGGAAGGTGAGGCCGAGCTCGTCGTACACGGCCATTCCCTGGCGCGCGAGATCGATGGCCTCCGTGGTGCGGCCCAGCTCCACGAGGGCGCGGGAGAGGTTGCAGAGCGCGCTGGCCTCACCGGGATGGTTGCCGTCGGCGCGGAAGGCGTCGATCGCCTGCAACAGGTAGGTCTCGCTGAGCTCGTTCTGATTGGTGCAGATGCCGATGATCCCCAGTTCGTTGGGGGCGTTGCTGCGGGTCCAGGGGTCGTCGTCGGCGCCTTCCAGCGAGATGGCGCGCTCCGCCTCGACCCGCGCCTTGTCGAACCGCCCCGCGTTGCTGTGCACTTGGGTGAGCGTCACCCGAGCCCGGCCCTCGGCGTGGGCATCGCCCAGCGCCGCCGCGGCATCCCGGGCCGCGCACGTCGCCGCCTCGTAGCGGAGCGAGCTCGCACCGGACTCCGCCAGGTCCTTCGCGGCGAGCAGCAGGTCGACGGCGCGCCGCAGCATCCCCGCCCCCAGGGACTGCTGCACGCACGCCAGAATGCAGGCCGCCTCGGAGTGCAGCCAGTCCAGCGCCTTCGTGTCGTCGCTGAAGTCCTGGCCCGCGTGTTCCGTGGGCTGCAGGTGGTCCACCGTGCGGTCGCCGGGGCGTTCGATCGCGTAGACCCGGGCGGCGGACGCCAGGTAGAAGTCGAGGAGGCGGGACATCGCCGCGTCGCGTTCGCCGGGGGGCTGCTCGTCGCGTTCGGCGCAGGCGCGCGCGTAGAGGCGTACGAGATCGTGGTAGCGGTAGCGGCCCGGTGCCGCGGATTCGACCAGGGACGTGTCGACCAGGGACTCCAGGAGGTCCTCCGTCTCGTCCAGCGGGAGGTCGAGGACCGCCGCGGCCGCCGCGAGGGACAGGTCGGGGCCGTCCGCGAGGCCGAGGAGGCGGAAGGCGCGGGCCTGGGCCGGCTCCAACTGGCCGTAGCCGAGTTCGAACGTCGCCTTGACCGCGAGGTCGCCCGCCTGGAGCTCGTCGAGACGGCGCCGCTCGTCCGCCAGCTTCGCGGCGAGCGTGGAGACCGTCCAGGTACGGCGCGCCGCGAGACGGGACGCCGCGATGCGGATGGCGAGCGGCAGGAACCCGCAGGCCGCCACCACATCGAGCGCGGCCTCCCGCTCCGAGGTGACCCGCTCCTCGCCGACGATGCGGGTGAAGAGGAGCAGCGCCTCCTCGGGGGACATGACGTCCAGGTCCACCAGGTGCGCGCCCGCCAGGTCGACCATCCGGACGCGGCTGGTGACCAGGGCCGCGCAGCCCTCCATACCGGGGAGCAGCGGGCGGACCTGCGCCGCGTCGCGCGCGTTGTCGAGGAGGACGAGGATCCGGCGGCCGTCGAGGACCGACCGGTACAGGGCGGCGCGCTCCTCCAGGGTGTCCGGGATCGCCGAGTCGGCCGTGCCGAGGGCGCGCAGGAACGCGCCGAGGACCGCCTCGGGTTCGGCGACCCGCGCGCCCGCGCCCTGGAGGTCCACGTACAGCTGGCCGTCGGGGAAGTGGGTGCGTGCCACATGGGCGACGTGCACGGCGAGGGTCGTCTTGCCGACGCCGCCGATGCCCGCGAGCGCCGAGACCGCCATCACGCGTCCCTCGGCGGTCGACAGGATGTCGCTCAGCTCGTCGACGAAGGACGCGCGGCCCGTGAAGTCGGGGACCGTCGCGGGGAGTTGCGCGGGGCGCACCACCGCCGTCGGCGCCTCCTGCGCGGGCGCGGAGGGCTCGGCGAGGCCGGGGTCGGCCTGGAGGATGCGCTGCTGGAGCTCCTTGAGGCCGGGCCTCGGGTCGACGCCGAGCTCGTCGGCGAGGAGGCGGCGCGTGTCCGCGTAGACCGCGAGGGCCTCCGCCTGGCGTCCGCTGCGGTACAGCGCCAGCATCAGCAGCTCGCGCAGCCGCTCCCGCAACGGGTGCGCCGCGGTCAGCGCCGTCAGCTCCGACACCGCCTCCGCGTGGCAGCCCTGTTCCAGGTCCATGTCCAGGCGGGTCTCGACGAGCTGGAGGCGCCATTCGTCGAGACGGGTGCGCTGCGTGTCGGCGTACGGGCCCGGAACGTTGGCCAGGGGTTCGCCGTCCCAGAGGCCGAGCGCCTTGTTGACCAGCGTCCGCGCCTGGCAGAGGTCGCCCGCGCCGCGAGCCTTCTCCGCCGCCGCCCAGAGGTCCTCCGCCACGGCGAGGTCGAGCGCGCCGTCCGCGACCTGGACCGCGTACCCCCCGGACTCGCTGACGAGGACGCCGGGAGGCAGCACCTTGCGGAGCCTGGACGCGTACGTACGCACCGCCGCCAGTGCCTGCGACGGCGACTCCTCGCCCCACAGGGCGTCGATCAGCTCCGAGGCGGTGGCCGTGCGGCCGTCCCTCAGCAGCAGGGCCGCGAGCAGCGCCCTCTGCTGGGGCGAGCCGGTGTTGAGCTGGTCCGGGCCGTGCCACGCTCGCACCGGCCCGAGCACGCTGAAGCGCGACGCCGGTACCTCGGGGTGATGCCCCTCGGTCCGCCCCTCGGGGGTGTCCCCCGAGGCCGGACGCCGCTGCTCCGGTACTCGCGGTACATCGACCATCGCTCCCCCTGCCGCCCTGCCGTTCCCAATCCTGCCGGTCGCGGATCTGCCCACCCGCGGTGGTGCGTAAGCCGCCGTGCGGCCCTTTCGTCGTGCGTGGTTCTTGCTCCCCGCCAGTTTGCCTTGTTCATGGCGGATGCGTCAGCCGTGGGAGACGGCTCTCACAGGGTCCTCGCACGACATTCCGGATTGCTTTGCCGTCTCGGACGTCGCAGCCGCCCGCGTCCGACTAGCTGACGGGTCGTCAGATCGGCGCTACCTTGGCCGTATGGAGACCATGGAGACCCCGGAGACCTTCCCGAAGATCATCTCGGTGGACGACCACACGGTCGAACCCCCGCACGTCTGGCGGGACCGGCTCCCGTCGAAGTACCAGGACCGCGGCCCCCGGATCGTCCGCGCGCCCCTGAGGTCGATGTCCTTCCTGGGCGGCAAGTTCGCCCCGGTCATGGGGGAGAGGGGGGAGGACGGCCCCATCGGGGACTGGTGGATCTACGAGGACCTGCACCGCCCCCTCACCCGCCTCGACACGGCGGTCGGCTACGACAGGGACGAGATCAAACTCGAGGTCATCACGTACGAGCAGATGCGGCCCGGGTCGTACAGCGTGCCCGACCGGCTCGCCGACATGGACGTCAACCACGTCCAGTCCGCCCTCTGTTTCCCCACGTTTCCGCGGTTCTGCGGGCAGACGTTCACGGAGGCCAAGGACCGGGAACTCGCGCTCCTCTCGGTCCGCGCGTACAACGACTGGATGGTGGAGGAATGGTGCGGCCCCGAAGCGGCAGGCCGCCTCATACCGCTCACCCTCATCCCCCTCTGGGACGCCGAGCTCGCCGCTGCGGAAGTACGGCGCAACGCGGCGCGCGGCGTGCGGGCCGTCGCCTTCTCCGAGATCCCGCCCCACCTCGGGCTCCCGTCCATCCACACCGACGCGTGGGACCCCTTCCTGCGCGCCTGCGACGAGACCGGCACGGTCGTCGCCATGCACATCGGCTCCTCCAGCAGGATGCCGTCGACCTCCGCGGACGCGCCGCCCGCCGTCGGCTCCACGATCACCTTCGCCAACTGCTGCTTCTCGATGGTCGACTGGCTGATGAGCGGCAAGTTCGAACGCTTCCCGAATCTGAAGGTCATGTACGCGGAGGGGCAGATCGGCTGGATCCCCTACATCCTGGAGCGGGCGGACGTGGTGTGGGAGGAGAACCGGGGCTGGGGCGGGGTCGCGGACAAGGTCACGCGTCCCCCGTCCGAACTCTTCACGGAGCACGTCTTCGGCTGCTTCTTCGACGACGCGTTCGGGTTGCGGAACCTCGACTCGATCGGGGTCGGGAACGTCCTGTACGAGACGGACTACCCGCACTCGGACTCGACGTGGCCCAAGTCCCGTGAGGTCGGGGAGTCCCAGATGGGCCACCTGTCCCCGGAGGTCGTGGACCGCATCGTGCGGGGCAATGCGGTTGCCCTCCTGGGGTTGACGGAGGCGGGGCTCTGGCGGGGTCTGGGGGCCTGACTCCCGGCGACGCCCCGTGCGGGTAGGGGCACCGAGCCCGCCGCTTCGCGGCGGATGTTCCCCACCCGCCCGCCCGTTTGCCCCGCGACGTCCAGCGGGAGTAGGGGCAGGGGCTGCGGTCCCACCGGGCCGCAGCCGCGAGCGCGCCGGAGGGGACGTGGGGGTATGTGCGCACGGAGCACCGAGCACACTCCCACGGCCGGGAATGTCGGGCGCGGCGCAGGGATAGCGAGTACGTACATACCCGCGCGGCCCCGCCCCACCGACGGACCCCAGGCGCAGACCCCCACCCAAGGCGCCCCGCCAGAACTCTTGCCTGATGGAGTGTCAGGTCGCAGCATGTGGGCGTTCCGGATAAGTGACGAGCCGTCAGAAAACGGTGACGGGGAAGTGGGTGGGGCGTGGCTCGTGGGGTGATGGTTTATGGGATGCAGTTGCCCGTTCAGTCGCAGAGTTCCATGTATGCGGAGGGGTGGGAGAGAGGGGCCGAACCCGACGACCTCGTCGAGATAGCCCGCACCGCCGACCACACCGGCTTCGCCTACATCGCCGCCTGCGACCACGTCGCCATCCCCCGCCGCCTCGCCGACGCCATGAGCACCGTCTGGTACGACCCCGTCGCCACCCTCGCCCACCTCGCCGCGGTCACCGAGAACGTCCGCCTGATGAGTCACGTCGCCGTCGTCGGCCTGCGGCACCCCCTCGCCTCCGCCAAGCAGTACGCCACCCTCGACCACCTCAGCGGCGGGCGCCTCATCCTCGGAGTGGGGGCCGGGCACGTGCGGGAGGAGTTCGAGGCGCTCGGGGTCGACTTCGCGCGGCGCGGGCCGATCCTCGACGAGGCGATCGACGCGCTCAGGGCGGCCCTGGGGGTGGAGGAGTACCCCGAGTACCGGGGGGAGACCTTCGCCTTCAAGGACCTCGGGCAGATGCCGAGGCCCGCCCAGGCCCACGTACCCCTCTGGGTCGGCGGATCCTCCCCCGCCGCCGTACGCCGCGCGGCGACCCGCGCCGACGGCTGGCTCCCCCAGGGCGACCCGCGCGACAAGCTGCCCGCGCAGATCGCGAAGCTGAAGCGGTTGCGAGAGGAAGCCGGGATCGCCGAGCCCATCACCGTGGGCGCGATCACCGAACCGCTGTACGTCGGGGACCCGGGATGGCCCGTCGGCCGCCGCACGCTCGCCGGGAAGCCGGAGGAACTCGCCGAGTCCCTGCGCGCGTACGCCGCGATGGGCGTCGACCAGATCCAGGTCCGCTTCCGCAGCCGGAGCCGTACCGAACTCACCGACCAGATGGCGGCCTTCGCCGCCGATGTCGCCCCGCACCTCGACGACCATCGCCAGAACGATCACGACCAGTAGGAGTTCCCATGGGCAAGCTGGACGGCCGCGTCGTCATCGTGACCGGCGCCGCGCGCGGACAGGGCGAGCAGGAGGCGCGCCTCTTCGTGGAGGAGGGAGCCCGCGTCGTCGTCGCCGACGTGCTGGACGCGCAGGGTGAGGCTCTCGCGAAGGAGCTGGGGGCGGAGTCCGCGGCGTACGTCCACCTCGACGTCGGAGTCGAGGAGGACTGGCGCGCCGCGACGGCCGCAGCCAAGGACGCCTTCGGGAAGGTCGACGGGCTCGTGAACAACGCGGGGATCCTGCGGTTCAACGAGCTCGTCAGCACCCCGCTGGAGGAGTTCGAGCAGATCATCCGCGTCAACCAGATCGGTTGCTTCCTCGGTATCCGCACCGTCGCCCCGGAGATCGCCGCGGCCGGCGGCGGCACGATCGTGAACACCGCGTCCTACACGGCCCTCACGGGCATGGCGTACGTGGGCGCGTACGCCGCGACCAAGCACGCCGTCCTCGGCCTCACCCGGGTCGCCGCCCTGGAGCTCGCGGGCCGGAACATCCGCGTGAACGCCGTGTGCCCGGGTGCGGTCGACACCCCCATGACCAACCCCGCGCGGCTCGACCCGGGCGCCGACCCCGAGGCGGCGAAGGAGGCGGTGGCGGAGCTGTACAAGACGCTCGTGCCGCTCGGGCGGATCGGGCAGCCGCAGGAGGTGGCCGCGCTGGCGCTGTTCCTGACCGGGGACGACTCGGCGTACATCACGGGGCAGCCGTTCGTCATCGACGGGGGGTGGCTCGCCGGGGTCAGCGTCGTGTGATCCCGGCACCGGGACCAAGCCCTGTCCTGACGTTGCGTCAGCTATTGACGGTCCGGCGGGGCGGTGGAACAGTCGACCCCATCGCAATCTGACGGAGCGTCAGAAACGTACCGTCAGACCTCACGAGGACGGTGAACCTCCCTTGGAATTCGGTCTCTTTGTACAGGGATACGTGCCCGCCCAGCGGGCCAAGGTCGACCCCGAAGCGGAGCACAAGGCGCTCATCGAGGAGACCGAGTACGTCATCGAGGCGGACAAGTCCGGGTTCAAGTACGCCTGGGCGTCCGAGCACCACTTCCTGGAGGAGTACTCCCACCTCTCCGCCAACGACGTCTACCTCGGCTACCTCGCGCACGCCACCGACCGCATCCACCTCGGCTCCGGCATCTTCAACCCGCTCGCGCCCGTCAACCACCCCGTGAAGGTGGCGGAGAAGGTGACGATGCTCGACCATCTCTCCCAGGGGCGGTTCGAGTTCGGCACGGGGCGCGGTGCCGGTTCGCACGAGATCCTCGGCTTCATGCCGGGCATCACGGACATGAACCACACCAAGGAGATCTGGGAAGAGACCATCGCCGAGTTCCCCAAGATGTGGCTTCAGGACGAGTACGTGGGGTTCCAGGGCAAGCACTGGTCGCTGCCGCCCCGCAAGATCCTGCCGAAGCCGTACGGGAAGTCGCACCCGGCCATGTGGTACGCCGCCGGGTCCCCCTCCTCGTACGCCATGGCGGGCAAGAAGGGGCTCGGGGTCCTCGGCTTCAGCGTGCAGAAGGTCTCCGACATGGAGTGGGTCGTCGAGTCGTACAAGACGGCGGTCAAGGAGGCGCAGGCGATCGGGGACTTCGTCAACGACAACGTCATGGTGACGTCGACGGCGATCTGCGCGGAGACGCACAAGAAGGCGGTCGAGATCGCGGTCGGCGGTGGCCTCAACTACCTCCAGTCGCTGCTCTTCCGCTACCACGACACGTTCCCGCGGCCCGAGGGCATTCCCGAGTGGCCCGAGCTGCTCCCCGAGTACACCGAGGAGCTCATCGAGCTGCTCATCGCCGAGGAGCTGATGATCTGCGGCGACCCGGACGAGGTGCTCACGCAGTGCAAGCGGTGGGAGCAGGCCGGGGCGGACCAGCTCAGCTTCGGGCTGCCGATCGGGATCTCGCCCGAGGACACGAAGAGCACGATCAGGCTGATCGGTGAGCATGTGATCCCGAAGATCGACACGGATCCGGTGCACCGGACGACGCGGTTCCGCCAAGCGGCGTCCGGAGCGTGATCCGGGCCGGGGCGTGATCCGGGTCGGCGTGTGACCCCTCCGAGCCACCCCGGCTTCCCCCTCCCGGACGGGAAGCCGGGGTCCTGCCGGACGGTTCGCGGTGTCACGGGGGTGCCGTCGCGGGGGCGAGCCCCCGGGCCCCCGTCGATCGCCCTCCGGGCTCGTCCTCAAACGCCGGACGGGCTGAAACAAAACACACCCCCCGGACAGGCTGCCAACCCTGCTCACCCTGCTCACCCTGCCAACCCTCGGAAGGGGACGTCCCGTCATGCTCGACCACCTCATCAAGGGCGCGACCGTCGTCGACGGGACCGGTGTTCCCGGGCGTGTCGCCGACGTCGGGATACGGGACGGGCGCATCGCCGTCGTCGCCGCGCCCGGCACCGTCAGCGAGGAGGCGCGGACCAGTGAGGACGCCCAGGGGCGTGTCCTCGCGCCGGGGTTCGTCGATCCGCATACGCATTACGACGCGCAGCTGTTCTGGGACCCGTACGCGACGCCCTCCCTCAACCACGGCGTCACCACCGTCGCGGGCGGCAACTGTGGGTTCACGCTCGCTCCGCTCCATCCCGACCGGCCCGGTGACGCCGACTACACGCGGCGGATGATGTCGAAGGTGGAGGGGATGTCCCTCGTGGCGCTCGAAGAGGGCGCGCCCTGGTCGTGGAGTTCGTTCGGGGAGTATCTCGATGCCCTGGAGGGGCGCGTCGCCGTCAACGCGGGGTTCATGGTGGGGCACTGCGCGTTGCGGCGGTACGTCATGGGAGAGGACGCCGTCGGCGGGCAGCCGTCCACTGAGCAGTTGGACGCCATGTTGCGTCTCCTGCACGAGGCGATGGACGCCGGGGCCTGGGGTCTTTCCACCACCCAGTCGTCCACCCACTCGGACGGCGACGGGCAGCCCGTCGCCTCTCGGCACGCCGAGCCCGCCGAGCTGCTCGCGCTCAGCCGTGCCGTGGGCGAGCACGAGGGGACACAGATCGAGGCGATCGTCGCCGGGTGCCTCGATCAGTTCAGCGATGACGAGGTCGAGCTGCTTGTCGAGATGAGCGCCGTCGCCGGGCGGCCGTTGAACTGGAACGTGCTGACCATCGACGCCGCCGTGCCCGAGCGCGTGCCGCGTCAGCTCGTAGCCAGTGAGCGTGCCCGTAAGGCGGGCGGGCGCATCGTCGCGCTGACCATGCCGATCCTCACGCCCATGAACATGTCCCTCGGTACGTTCTGCGCCCTCAACCTCATCCCCGGCTGGGGTGACGTCCTCGGTCTGCCCGTGCCCGAGCGGATTACGAAGCTGCGCGACCCGGCCGTGCGGGAGGAGATGCTGCGGCGGGCCGGGAGCAAGGAAGCCGGAGTGTTCCGGCGGCTCGCGCGGTTCGACCGGTACGTCATCGGCGACACGTACTCCGCCGCCAACGACGGGCTCACCGGACGCGTCGTCGGTGACATCGCCGCCGAGCGCGGGCAGGAGCCCTTCCACTGCATCACCGAGATCTGCGCCAACGACGACATGCGCACCGTGCTGTGGCCCATGCCCACCGACAACGACCCCGACTCCTGGGCGCTGCGTGCCGAGACGTGGCAGCACGAGGACGTCATGCTGGGCGGCTCGGACGCCGGCGCGCATCTGGACCGCATGTGCGGAGCCCCGTACACGACCCGGTTCATCGGGGACTGTCTGCGTGGGCGGAAGCTCGTCGGGCTCGAACAGGCCGTGAAGATGCTCACCGATGATCCGGCCCGGTTGTTCGGGCTGCGCGAGCGGGGGCGGATCACCGAGGGGTACCACGCCGACCTCGTCCTCTTCGACCCCGAGCGCATCGACGCGGGCAAGGCCACCCTCGTCCACGACCTGCCCGGCGACAGCCCGCGGCTCGACTCCAAGGCGATCGGCATCGACGCGGTGTGGGTCAATGGCGTCGAGGCCATTCGTGCGGATGTGGTGACCGGTGCCGTGCCCGGGAAGGTTCTGCGGTCCGGGCGCGACACCAGGACGGTGAGCACCAAGTGAGCAGCGACGACACCCGGCGGCGGCTGTTCATCGGGGGTGAATGGGTCGAGCCCGACGGTGGGCACTATGAAGTCGTCGACCCGGCCACCGAAGGCGTCGTCGGGCTCGCGCCCGAGGCGAGCGGCGAGCAGGTCCGCGCCGCCGCCTCGGCGGCCCGCGAGGCCTTCGCGGGCTGGTCGCGCACGACGCCGGAGGAGCGTGCCGGGATCCTGTCCCGTGCCGCCGCCGTCCTGCGGCGCGACTTCGCGGCGCACGCCGAGCTCGCGCGGGCCGAGAGCGGCGCCACGACCGCGACGGCCCGCGGCATGCAGGTGGCGGTGGCCGTGGCGCGGTTCGAGCGGTACGCCAAGGGGGCGCTGGAGCCGGTCGAGGCCGCGCTGCCGCCGCAGATCCATGAAGCCGGGCCCATGGGGAAGGCCGGTGTCGTGGGGGCGGTCGCCGTGCGCAGGCCCGTGGGCGTCGTCACCTGCATCACCTCGTACAACAACCCCTGGGCCAACCCCGCGGGCAAGGTCGCGCCCGCCCTCGCCATGGGCAACACCGTCGTCGTGAAGCCCGCGCCGCAGGACCCGCTGTCGGTGTACGGGATGGCGGCCGCCCTGGAGGAGGCGGGTGTGCCGCCCGGTGTCGTGAACGTCGTCTCCGGCACGGACTCCGCGGTGGGCGAGGCGGCCGTCGCCTCCCCCGACGTGGACATGGTGAGCTTCACCGGCTCCACGGCCGTCGGGCAGCGCATCGGCGAGGTGTGCGGCCGCGACATGAAGCGGCAGCTGATGGAGCTGGGCGGGAAGGGTGCGGCGATCGTCCTGGACGACGCCGACCTGGACGCCGCGGTGGCGGGCATCGGCACGACGTTCTCCTTCTACAGCGGGCAGATCTGTACGGCGCCGACCCGCGTCATCGTCCAGCGGGGGGTCTATGAGGAGCTGGTCGACCGACTCGCCGCCTATATCGGGTACTTGAAGGTGGGGGATCCGGCCGCGCCCGGCACCGTCGTCGGGCCCGTGATCTCCGCCGCCCACCGCGACCGCATCGAGGCGTACGTCGAGGACGGGCGGAAGGAGGGCGCGCGGGTCGTCGCGGGCGGTGAGCGACCGCCCGCGTTCGACAAGGGTTTCTACGTCGCGCCGACCCTGCTCGCCGACTGCACGCACGACATGCGCGTGGTCCGCGAGGAGATCTTCGGGCCTGTGGTCGTCGTGGTGCCCTTCGACGCGGACGGGCCCGAGGACGCCGAGGAGACGGCGATCGCCCTCGCCGCCGACAGCGAATACGGCCTCATCGACTACGTGTGGTCGGGCGACGTCGCCCGCGCCTTCCGCGTGGCCCGGCGGCTGCGGGCGGGCGGCGTCGGCGTCAACACGGTCGCCCGGAACATGGAGGCGCCGTTCGGCGGCTTCAAGAAGAGCGGGGTGGGCCGGGACGTCGGCTCGTACGCCCTGCACGCGTACAGCGAACTCCAGTCCCTTGTATGGCCGGGGTGAGGAAGGCGGGGGCCCTCCTCACCCCGGGCCGGGGCGGAGGAGGCCGTTACCGGCCCAGGAAGATCGGGTTCGTGAACGCCGTCAGCGGGCCCGGCAGGCCGGGCGTCACGGGCGGGTGGCGCACCTCCGCCCGTACGTAGGCGGCGTACGACGCCGTCGTGCGCCACTCCAACGTCCCCGCGCCCGACTCCGGCAGCGCGGGGCCCGTGTGCAGGACGCCCTGGTCGGTGACGAAGCGGGCCGTGCAGCCCGGGGCGCCCTTGACGTCGAGGCGGACCGTGACAGGGGCGTCGCGGTCGACGTCGAGACGGCCGCCGATGCCCGCGTGCCCGCCCTTGCCGCCCGCCGCCGAGAACGTGAGCTCCACGGCCTTGGACTCGGCGATGTAGGAGCGGCCGCGGCGGATGCCGTCCTGGATGGCCTCGCGGGTCAGGTCGTCGGCGAGGACGACGGTCTGCGGGCCACCGATGCGGTCGGGGTCGCGGTGCGCGTCGCTGTTGCCCATGGCCGGGATCCAGGGGCGGCCGCCGCGCACGGAGGCGACGAGCCGGCTGTCCCAGTCGGCGAGGGCGATCTCGTCGTCCGGCGTGTACGCGCCGTTCCACGCCTCGATGACGTCCGCGTCGCCGAAGCCGAACTTCCAGTTGCAGCCGACGCAGGTGGCGTGCGGGTGGGCGGGGACGACGAGGCCGCCCGCGTCCCTGACCTTCCGCGCGTACTTCCCGAAGCGGTTGTCGCGTGCGCGGTAGCGCCAGTCGACGAACGTGCCGGGGTCCACGCCGAGGGCGACGACGTGGCCGTTGCGGGTCGTCACCTCCTCGCCGAGCATGATGAGGAGGTCGTCGCCCGCCAGGTCCGCCCAGTGCGGGTGCGCGGAGTGCGTGTTGTGCTCCGAGCTGTTGATGAAGTCGAGGCCCGCCGCACGGGCGAGCGCCGCGATCTCGGCGGGGGTGCGCCTGCCGTCGGAGTGGACGGAGTGCAGGTGGCAGTCGCCGCGGTACCAGGCGCGGCCGCGGCCCTTGGCGCGCTCGGGCGGGTAGGAAGGCTTCGGGGTCTTGCCGGGTGCCCCGTAGGTGAGGGTGATCGTCACCTCGTAGGGGAGACCCTCGGGGGCGACCGTGTACGGGCCGAGGGCGATGTACCAGGTGCCCTCGCGGACGCGGCCCGGGATGTAGCCGGGCGTCGCCGCGTCGGCGCGGATGAAGAACTCGGTGCGGGCGCCGCCGGACCAGCCGCGGAAGCCCTTGCCGCCGAGCTCCGTGCCGCGCTCGTCGAAGACGCCGATGTCGAGGGCGTTGCCCTGGGTGCCGGGCGGCACGGTGGGCTTCTCGTAGGTGTAGGAGGCGCGGAACTCGCTTACGCCGTAGGGGACTTCGACGGGCAGGTAGACGAAGTCCGGGGACCCGGTGGGCAGTGTTCCGCGCACCGTTCTCGTCTCCGTGCTCCCCGGCTTCCCGTTCCGCGCGGGGGCGCGCCGCTCGGCGCCGCTTGCGAAGCTCACGGTGCCCAACGTAATCGCGGCGGCGGCGCCCGTCACGAACAGTCCGCGCCGGTTCGGGCCGATCGGGTGGTGTACGTCCTCACACATGCTGCGGCTCCCCAGGGTCGTGTCGACGGTGACATGGGTGGTGCGTGCAACCCTGGTATTGAGCCGTGAACTGGGCGGCAAGGGAAGGCGGTCAACAGTTTTACGCCCGGTTACTCGACCGCCCCCGCCGCGAGCAGCGCCGCCTCCGTCTCCGGGTGCGGGCCGCCCGCTCCGTCGCGCGCCCACCGCAGCGGCGTTCGGCCCGTGCCGAAGTCCTCGCGGAGGTTCGGGTCGGCGCCGTGGGCGAGGAGCTCGCGGACCGTGCCGACGTGGCCCCAGGCGGCGGCCGCGCACAGCGGCGTGCCCTCGGTGACGTCGCGGCTCTCCGTGTCCGGCAGCGCCCCGGCGCGCAGGAGGGCCCGCACCGTGGAGGCGGCGCCGTGCACCGACGCGGCGTACAGCGCGGTGGTGCCGTGGGCCTCGGGCAGCTCGGGGTCGACCCCGGACCGGAGCACGGTACGGACCGTGCGCGTGTCGCCGACCGCCGCCGCCCAGACCAGGCGGTGGGTGAGCTTCTTCTGCTTCCGTCTGTTCACCGGCGTCAGGTTAATGAGCGCACGGGCATGGACCAACCGGGTTTACAGGGATAGGAAGAGGGGCCCGGACCGACCGACACTCCCGGAACTCCCGGACACGCTCGGAGGAAACGTGCGCATCTCCGCGACGCTCTACATGACCGACGAGACGATCACTCCGGTACGCCTGGCCCAGGAACTGGAGCGGCGCGGCTTCGCCGGGCTCTACCTCCCCGAGCACACCCACATCCCGGTGCCCCGCGAAACCCCCTACCCGGGCGGCGACCTGCCGCCCGAGTGCGCCCGCATGCTCAGCCCGTTCATCGCCCTCGCCCAGGCCGCCGCCGTCACCGAACGCATCGCCCTCGGCACGAACATCGCCCTGGTCGCCCAGCACGACCCCATCGACCTGGCGAAGCAGATCGCGACCCTCGACCACCTCTCCGGCGGCCGCGTCACCCTCGGCATCGGCTACGGCTGGAACCGGGAGGAGGCCGAGGACCACGGCGTCCCGTGGCCGCGGCGCCGGGCGGTCGTACGGGAGCGGATGGCGGTCATGCGGGCGCTGTGGGCGGACATGCCGAAGGCGTACGAGGGGGAGTTCGGCGGCGTACGGGCGAGCGAGGTCCATCCGAAGCCCGCGCGGGCACCCCGCGAACGGCTCGCGAAGGGGCCGCTGTTCGGGCCGCGAGCCCTCATCGGCGGCGCGGCGGGGCCGGGGCTCTTCGCGCACGTCGCGGAGTACGCGGACGGCTGGATGCCCGTCGGCGGCAGCGGGCTGCGCGAGGCGCTGCCCGTGCTCAGGTCGGCGTGGGCGGACGCGGGGCGCGGGGCGGAGGACCTGTATGTGGCGGTGACGGCCGTGGCGCCGGTTCCGGGCAAGTTCGCGTACTACGGGGAGCTGGGCGTGGACGAGGTGATCGTGCAGCTGCCGCCCGGCGGGGAGACGGAGGTGTGCGCGGCGCTCGACGGGCTCGGGCGGTACGTGACGTCATGACAGTTCCCCGCCTTTGCCCAGGTGGAAGTATCTGCAAGAGGCAGGTGTTCTCGCTCGTATGCTCGGAGACATGACCAACAGCGCGCGGCCCCCGGAGGCCGGACGACCCACCGCCAATGCCATGCGCCGCGCGCTCAGGAGGGCCAGGGACGGCGTCGCGCTCGACGTGAGCGAGGCCGCGGTCCTGCTCCAGGCGCGCGGCGAGGACCTCGGCGACCTCACCGCGTCCGCGGCCCGGGTGCGCGACGCGGGCCTCGATGCGGCGGGCCGCCCCGGCGTCATCACGTACTCGAAGAGCGTGTTCATCCCGCTCACCCGGCTCTGCCGTGACAAGTGCCACTACTGCACCTTCGCCACCGTGCCCGGCAGGCTCCGCAGGGACGGCCACGGCATGTTCATGTCCCCGGACGAGGTCCTCGACATCGCGCGGCGCGGCGCGGCGATGGGCTGCAAGGAAGCCCTGATCACCCTCGGCGACAAGCCGGAGGACCGCTGGCCCGAGGCGCGCGAGTGGCTGGAGGCGGAGGGGTACGACGACACCATCGCGTACGTCCGTGCCATCTCGATCCGCATCCTGGAGGAGACGGGCCTCCTGCCGCACCTCAACCCCGGCGTCATGACGTGGACGGACTTCCAGCGGCTCAAGCCGGTCGCGCCCAGCATGGGCATGATGCTGGAGACGACGTCGGAGCGGCTGTGGAGCGAGCCGGGGCAGCCGCACTACGGCTCGCCCGACAAGGAGCCCGCCGTCCGGCTGCGGGTCCTGGAGGACGCGGGCCGGTCGTCCGTGCCGTTCACCAGCGGGCTGCTGATCGGGATCGGCGAGACGTACGAGGAGCGGGCCGACTCGCTGTTCGCGCTGCGGCGCGTGGCGCGCTCGTACCACGGCGTCCAGGAGCTGATCATCCAGAACTTCCGCGCCAAGCCGGACACGGCGATGCGCGGCATGCCCGACGCGGAGATCGACGACCTGGTCGCCACGATCGCCGTCGCCCGGCACATCATGGGCCCCTCGGGGAACATCCAGGCGCCGCCGAACCTCATCGCGGGCGAGTACGAGCGGCTCATCGGGGCGGGCATCGACGACTGGGGCGGCGTCTCGCCGGTCACCATCGACCACGTCAACCCCGAGAAGCCGTGGCCGCAGGTGGAGGAGCTCGCCGAGCGGTCGGCGGCCGCCGGGTTCCGGCTCGCCGAACGGCTCTGCGTCTATCCGGAGTTCGTGCGGCGGGGCGAGCCGTGGCTCGACCCGCGCCTCCTGCCGCACGTGCGGGCCCTCGCCGACCCGGAGACCGGCCTCGCCCGGCCCGACGCGGTGGTCGAGGGCCACCCCTGGCAGGAGCCCGACGAGGGGTACGTGGCCTCCTCGGGCCGCACCGACCTGCACGCCACCATCGACACCACCGGGCGCACCTCGGACCGGCGCGACGACTTCGACGAGGTGTACGGCGACTGGGAGGCCCTGCGCGAACAGGCGGCGCCCGGCATGGTGCCGTCCCGCATCGACGGCGACGTACGCGCCGCCCTCAAGCAGGCCGCCGACGACCCGACGAAGCTCACCGACGACGAGGCACTCGCCCTGCTGCACGCCGACGGGCCCGCGCTCGACGCGCTCTGCTCGGTCGCGGACGACATCCGCAAGACGGTCAACGGCGACGACGTCACGTACATCGTCACGCGCAACATCAACTTCACCAACGTCTGCTACACCGGCTGCCGCTTCTGCGCCTTCGCGCAGCGCAGGACCGACGCGGACGCCTATACCCTCTCCCTGGACCAGGTCGCCGACCGGGCCGCGCAGGCCTGGGACGTCGGCGCCGTCGAGGTGTGCATGCAGGGCGGCATCCACCCCGACCTGCCGGGCACCGCCTACTTCGACATCGCGCGTGCGGTGAAGGAGCGGGTGCCGGGCATGCACGTGCACGCGTTCTCACCGATGGAGGTCGTCAACGGCGCGACGCGGACCGGCCTCTCCATCCGCGAGTGGCTCACCGCCGCCAAGGAGGCGGGGCTCGACTCCATCCCGGGGACGGCCGCCGAGATCCTCGACGACGAGGTGCGCTGGATCCTCACCAAGGGCAAGCTGCCGACGGCCACCTGGATCGAGGTCGTCACGACCGCGCACGAGCTCGGCATCCGGTCGAGCTCGACGATGATGTACGGGCACGTGGACCAGCCGCGGCACTGGCTCGGCCACTTCCGCACGCTGGCCGCCGTCCAGCAGTCCGCGTCGGCCAAAAACGTCGGCGGCTTCACGGAGTTCGTGACGCTGCCGTTCATCCACACCAACGCACCCGTCTACCTGGCCGGCATCGCCCGGCCCGGCCCGACCACCCGCGACAACCGGGCGGTCACGGCGATGGCGCGCGTGCTGCTCCACCCGCACATCCCCAACATCCAGACGAGCTGGGTGAAGCTGGGACAGGAGGGCGCCGCCGAGATGCTCAGGTCCGGCGCGAACGACCTGGGCGGGACGCTGATGGAGGAGACCATCTCCCGGATGGCGGGCTCCAGTTACGGCTCGTACCGGTCCGTCGAGGACCTCGTCGCGATCGCGGAGGCCGCGGGACGGCCCGCGAAGCCGCGTACGACGCTGTACGGCGAGGTGCCCGAGGAGCGGCGGCGGGCGGCCGCGGCATCGGACGGGCATCTGCCGGAGCTGCTGCCGCTGGTGGACTGAGCCGGGGCAGGAACGACGTCGGCACCCGGCCGCCGCCGGGTGCCGATGTCATGAGGTGGATCCGTGCGTCAGCGCGCCAGGACCGCGCCGAAGTTCGCGCCCGCCTTGTCCGGGGCGCCGACCGCGGCCGGGCCGAACGAGTCGACGCCGGTCGTGGTGAGGCCGCTCGCGGAGCCGCGCAGGTGCCAGACGGCGCCGGTGTCGGCGTGCGTGCCGTCCTCGTCGGGCGCGCCCACCGTCAGGTCGGCCTTGCCGTCCTTGTTGGTGTCCGAGAGCAGGACGACGCCGCCGAACTTGTCGCCCTTCTCGGAGGCGCCGGGGATGCCGGGCTTCGACTGGTCGAAGGCCTGCGCGCCCGTGCCGGTCAGGCCGGTGCGGGAGCCCTTGAGGATGACGACGCTGCCCGCGTCGGCGGTCGTCTCGATGTCCTCGCCCGGGACGCCGACGGCCACGTCGGCGAAGCCGTCGCCGTTCACGTCGCCCGCGCTGATGGCGGAGCCGAACTCGTCGCCGTCCTCACCGGCGCCGGGGACGCCCGCAGTGTCCTGGGTGATCTTCGTGGAGCGGTCCGAGAGACCGGACGCCGAGCCGTAGCGGACGAGGACGGTGCCCTTCTGGTACGGCATGTCCTCGAAGCTGGTGCCGATGTCGCGGGTGACGAAGTCGCCGTAGCCGTCACCGTCGACGTCCGCGACCGCGCCGCCGAGGGAGGGCGCGAGCTTCTGCGAGGTGGTGGCCACCCCGTCCTTGCCGCCCTTCCACAGCTGGCTCTTGTGGGCCATCTCCTCGAAGCCGTGGCTGGTGACGATGTCGTCGGCGCCGTCGCCGGTCACGTCGCCCGCGACGAAGTCGCCGGGGCCGAAGGTCTGGCTGGTGGCGATCTGCTGGGTGCTCGCGGCCTTGCCGTCCCGCTGGAACGGGCCGTACGAGATGGTCATGCCCTCGTCGTCGTTCTCCATCGGGTCCTCGGGCTCCGGGTACTCGGCCGTGACCAGGTCCCGCTTGCCGTCGCCGTTGAAGTCGCCGGCGGTGACGAGCCCGCCGTACGAGGGCAGCTCGACGCTGCCCTGGCCGCTGAGGCCCTGGGCGGAGCCCCAGAGGATGACCGCGCCGACGGCGAGGTCGGTGTAGCCGTCCCCGTCGAGGTCGGCGGCGGCCGTCTGGCCGCCGAAGCCGTCCGCGGCGGTGCCGGGTACGCCGGCCGTGTCGCGGTTGATGTTGACGGCGTGCGCCTTGTCGGGGCCGTTCGCCGAGCCGTACACGATCGAGACGCTGCCGGGCACGCTGCTGTCGTACTTGCCCGGGGCCGATATGGCGAGGTCGGCGTACCCGTCGTGGTTGAAGTCGGTGATGGGCGCCTTCGGCGGGGTGGGTGCGGCCGCCGCCGAACCTGCGGTGGCCAGGGCGAGCGGGGCCGTGAGCGAGGCGACTGCCACGGCGGCGATGAGACTGCGGCGCACTGTTCCTCCTGTGGGAATTTGTGTGTTCGTGCAAGAAGACGATCGATCTGCGGGGAAGGTTGTACACCGCAGTGACTTCTGTGGTGCACACGCACTTATGTCCGAACTCGGTTCCCGTTCACCGGATATCGGCCTCGCGCTGTCTCATTCGGTACGTCAGTCGGTACGTCATTCGGTACGTCAGTCAGTGCGCCAGACTGGAGGTTCACGGGAGGCTCGCGGGACGGGGAGGGACCGATGGCGCGGCCGACAAGGTCGATGCAGGAGCTCATCCGGCGCAGGCGCCGCGCCGCCTTCGTTGGCCGCCGCGACGAACTCCGCGTCTTCCGGGAGAACTTCGAGCTGCCACCGGAGAACGACCGGCACCGCTTCCTTTTCCACGTGCACGGCCCGGCCGGGGTCGGCAAGACCTCACTCGTACGCGAAATGGGACAACTCGCCACGGAACGCGGTGCACTTGTCGCCTACGTGGACGACGCCGTCCCGGACCTCCCCGAGGCGCTCGGCGAGATCGCCGCGCAGTACGCGCAGCAGGGCCGCGCCATGAAGGCCCTCGACCGCGCCCTCGCCGCGCACCGCCGGCGCATCCACGAGGCCGTCGCCGCCGCGGCCCGCGCACCGGAACCCGACGTGCCATCGGCGGGCAGCGTGGCGCTGGCCCGCGCCGGTGTCGTCGGCCTCGGCATGGTGCCCGTCGTCGGCGCCCTCTCCGGAGTCGTCGACGCCGAGCGGGTCGCCCTGAGCGCCGAACGGCTCCGCGCCCGCTTCCGCACCCCCGAGGACGCCCGCCTCGCCCTGGAACCCGAACGCGCGCTGACCCCCGTACTCCTGGACGAGCTGGCCGGGGCCGCCGACGCCGCGCCCTGGCTCGTCCTGCTCCTCGACGCGTACGAGCGGACCGCGCCGTTCATCGACCGCTGGCTGCACGACGTCATGACGACCGACCGCTACGGAGAGATCCCGGCCAACACCGTCGTGGTCACCGCGGGACAGCGCCCCCTCGACCCCGGCCGCTGGGAGGGCGCCGCGGACTTCGCCGCCGAACTGCCGCTGCGCCCCTTCACGGAGAGCGAGGCGCGCGGCCTCCTCGCGGCCAAGGGCGTCACCGAGGAACCGGTCGTCGCGGAGGTCCTGCGGCTCTCGGGCCGGCTGCCCGTGCTCGTCTCCACGCTCGCCGAGACGGGCCCCACGGCACCGGACGACGTCGGCGACCCGAGCGCCACCGCCGTGGAGCGGTTCCTCAAGGGCGAGCAGGACCCGGCCAGACGCGCGGCCGCCCTGGACTGCGCCCTGCCCAGGCGCCTCGACGAGGAGATCGTGCGGGCCGCGGCGGGCCGGGACGGCGACGGAACGGGTGACGGCTCGGCGGAGCTCTACGCTTGGCTGCGCACCATGCCGTTCGTCCGCCCGGACCGCAGAGGCGCCGCCCGCTACCACGACGTCGTACGCGCCCCCATGCTCCGCCTGCGCCGCAACACGGCGCCCGCCCTGTGGAGCGCGGGCCACACCCGCCTCGCCGGGCTGTACGCGCGACGGCGCGAGGCGCTGGACGAGGAACTCCGCGGCGCGCCCGGCCGCCCCTGGATGCGCGCGGAGTGGCGTGGCCCGCGCATCGACGAGCTGTACCACTCCCTGTGCGCGGGCCCGCGTGCCGCGCTGCCCGGCGTACTGCGTGAAGGCATCGAGGCCTGCCGCTTCGACACGGCGGTGGCCCGGGAGTGGGCGCGGGTGGTCACGGACGCCGCCGAGGACACGGGCGCCGACCACCTGCGGGCCTGGTCGGACGACCTGCTCGACGCGCTCGCCGACGACATGCTCGGCGCCCTGCGCGTCCTCGAACTCCTCCTCGCCCGCGCAGGATTCGACGACGCCGACCGGGTGGCCGCGCACAACGAACACGGCCTGCGCCTCTTCCACCTCGGCAGGCTGCGCGAGGCCCTCGACGACCACGAGCGCGCGCTCGCCATCGACCCCGGCGACCCGTGGGGCCACCACGGCCTCGCCGTCACCCACCGGGCCCTCGGTGACTTCGACGCGGCGCTGCGCCACCTCGCCGCGGCCGACGAGGCGGCGCCCGGCGCGGAGTGGGTGGCGCGGCAGCGCGGCGAGACGTACCGGCGCATGGGCCGCCCGGACGAGGCCCTGCCCTGGCTCGACCGGGCGCACGCCATCGATCCGCGGGAACCCCTGACACTGGGCAGCCGCGGCCAGGCCAAGTTCGTGCTCGGCCGCCCCCGCGAAGCCCTGGACGACCTGGACCGCGCGATCGACCTGTGGCCCGACTACCCGTGGGCGCTGCTGCGCAGGGCGCGTGTCCGGCAGGCGCTCGGCGACCTGCCGGGCGCCCTCGCCGACCTCGACCGCGCCCACGAACTGGCCCCGGACGCGCCGGGTGCGTACAGCGACCGCGGCGACATCCTGCGCTTCGCGTGCCGACACGAGGAAGCGGTCGCCGCGTACGACACGGCACTGGCCATGGACCCCGGCCTCACCTGGGCGTGGGGCAGCAGAGCCCTGTCCCTGGAGGCCCTGGGGCGCGTGGAGGAGGCCGTGGCATCCCTGGACGAGGCGCTGCGGATCGACCGGCGGTACGGGTGGGCGCGGGAGCAGCGGCAGCGGATGATGGGGGCCGACACGGACTCGGAGCCTGTCTGACCGGAACGGGGGGAGTGGCCATGGCGTCGGCCGACGCGGAAGAGCCGTCGATGCAGGAGCTGATACGCCGCAGGGGACGGGCCGGGTTCATCGGCCGCCGCGGCGAACTCGCGGCGTTCAGGGCCAACTTCGACGTGCCGCCCGCGGACCTGCGCCACCGCTTCCTTTTCCACGTCCACGGCAACGCGGGCGTCGGCAAGACGTCCCTGGTCCACGAGTTGGAACAACTCGCGCGCGAGCGCGGGGCGTTGACCGCGTACGTCGACGACAGGGTCAGTGGCGTCCCGGACGCGCTGGCGGCCGTCAGCGCCGAGTTCGCCCTCCAAGGGCGCCGGTTGAAGGAGCTCGACCAGCTCCTCACCACCCACCGCGAACGCCGCCACGAAGCGGAGTCGGTGCCGGTCGTCCCCGCACAGGCCGCGGGCGAGGCCCCGCCGGTACCCGCACCCTCCGCGGGCGTCATGACGGCCGCCCGCGCCAGCCTCGTCGGCCTCGGACTCGTGCCGGGCGTCGGCGCGCTCGCGGGCGCGGTCGACCCGGCCCAGCTCGCCCAGGGCGCCGACCGGCTGCGGGCCGGTCTCAGCGCGCGCTTCCGCAACCAGGAGGACGTCCAGCTGGTCCTCTCCCCGGAACGCGTCCTCACCCCGGTCCTCCTGAAGGAGCTCGCGCAGGCCGCGAAGTCGGTGCCGTGGATCGTCCTGTTCTTCGACACGTACGAAAGGACCGCGCCGTTCCTCGACGGCTGGCTGCACGAGGTGATGACGACGACGCGGCACGGCGCGCTGTCCGCGAAGGTCGTCGTGGTCACGGCAGGACAGCAGCCCTTCGACACGGCCCGCTGGGGCGGCTACGCGGACTACGTCACGGACATCGCGCTCGCCCCCTTCACCGAGGAGGAGTCCCGCAGCCTCCTCGCGGACAAGGGCGTCGTCGCCGAGCCGGTCGTCGAGGAGGTCCTGCGGCTCTCGGGCTGCCTGCCCGTCCTGGTCTCCACCCTCGCCGAGAACCGTCCCGCCGACCCGGGCGACGTCGGCGACCCGAGCGTCACGGCCGTGGAGCGGTTCCTCAAGTGGGAGCAGGACCCGGTGCGCCGGGCGTCCGCGCTGGCGTGCGCGCTGCCCAGGCGCCTCGACGCGGACGTGGTCGCGGCGGCGGTCGACGGCGTGTGCGCGGCGGCGGACGTGCCCGGCATCTTCGCCTGGCTGCGGAGCCTGCCCTTCGTCAGCGACCGCGGCGGCCGTCTGCAGTACCACGAGGTGGTGCGGGCGCCGATGCTCCGCCTCCAGCGCCACCGGTCGCCGCGCGGCTGGGCGGAGTTGCAGGGGGTGCTCGCGCGGACGTACGCGGGATGGCGGGCGGAGGTCGAATCGGGCCGGGAGCACGACGACGTGTGGGAGGACGAGCAGTGGCGGGAGCTGCGCCTCGCCGAGTCGTACCACCTGCTGTGCGGGGCGCCACGCACCGCGCTCGCGGTCGTCCTGCGGGACGTCGTCGACGCGTGCGACGGGGGAGCGGCGGTGGCCAGGCGGTGGGCGCGGCTGCTCGTGGACGCGGGAGTGGACACGGAGGCCGCGCAGGCCGCGACGTGGGGCCGCGATCTGCTCGCGGCGCTGGAGGAGGGCGGGTGCGCGGCGGCGCTGCAACTGCTCATCGACCGTGCCGGGTTCGACGTGCCGGGGCTCGCGCTCGCGCGGGTGGTACGGGCGCGGGAGCTGCGGGAGAGCGGCGCGCACGCGGAGGCGCTCGCGGAGTACGACCGGGCCGTCGCCCTCGATCCGGAGCTGGAGCGGGCGTACTACGGCAGGGGCGTCACGTACTGGTACATGGACGATGAGGAGAGCGCCCTCGTCGCCCTCGACCGCGCGGTGGAGCTGGGTCCTCGGCAGTCCAGGACGTACGGGATGCGGGGCGAGGTCCGCCGGGTCCTGCGGCGCTTCGAGGAGGCGGTCCAGGACCTCGACCGGGCGCTCGCACTGGACCCGTCGGACGCGGAGGTGCTGGCGAGCCGGGGCATCGCCCACTTCGGCCTGCACCGGAACGAGGAGGCCCTGGCCGACCTGGACCGGGCCCTGGCGCTCGCCCCCGGTTACGCGTGGGCGCTGGCGCACCGGGCCAGGGTGCGGGTCTTCCGCGACGAGTACGAGCAGGCCGTCGCGGACGGCGACCGCGCCGCCGAACTGTCCCCGGACTCCAGCTGGGTGGCGTGGAGCCGGGGTGACGTGCTGCGCATGGCCGGCCGGCAGCGGGCCTCCCTGGCCGCCTACGACAGGGCGATCGAGCTCGACCCGGAGAACTGGGCGGCGTACGGGGGCCGCGGCGTCTCACGGCACCACCTGGACCAGCACCCCGAAGCCCTCGCCGACCTGGACGTGGCCGTGGCACACGACCCGGACTACGCGTGGGTCCGGGGCCGCCGCGCCATGCTCCTGTACGACATGGGGGAGTACGACCGGGCCCTGGCGGACGCCGACCGGGCCCTGGAACTCTCGCCCGGCGTCGACTGGATCCACTACCACCGCGCCGAGACGCTCTCCTCCCTGGAGCGGTACGAGGAAGCCCTCGCCGACCTGGACCGCGCGCTCGACCTCGACCCCGACTACCTGATGGCGCTCTGCCGCCGGGCCATCACCCGGCGCCGGCTGGGCCGGTACGAGGAGGCGTGGGCCGACCTGGACCGGGCCGTCGGACTCGAACCCGGCTCCATCTGGGTCCGGCTGTGCCGGGTCAGGCTCGCGCTGGCCACGGGCAGGACGGACCGGGCTCTGACCGATCTCGCCGTCTACACCGACAACGACGGGAACGCGGACTGGGCCCGTCGCCAGCGCGCCGAACTGCTCGTGTGGGGCGGCCGGTTCGACGAGGCGCTGCGCCTGCTGGCGCCCGACGCGGACGGCACGGGGCCGGGCGGCGCCGAGGAGCTGGCGCAGGTGTACGGCCTGACGGGGCAGTGGACGCGGGCCCGCGCGGTCGCGGAGCGGTTGCGCGAGGACGACGACGAGCTCGGCACGCTGCTCCTGGCGCTCGTGACCACCTGTGCCGAAGGGCCGGACGCCGCCGTCCGGCTGTGGCACAGGACCGCCGAACTGGTGCGGGCGTCGGAGGAGTTCCCGGTCTGGAGCGACTACGGGCTGGCGCTCGCGGCGGCGGCGCAAGGCGACTGGGCCGCCGCGGACGCCCACCTCGACCGTCTCCTCGGCCCGGTCCTCACGGATCTGGAGTGGGACGACCTGGCCGAGATGGTGGTGTTCATGACCGTGCTGACGAGGGCCCCGAGCGTCGACCGCACCCGCCTCGCCCCGCGCCTCGCCCGCCTCACCGCGGCGCGGGACGCGTTCCGGGTCCGCTACGCGGCAACGGAGGCGACACACGCACCGGAACCGACAATTCCGTAGCTACTGCGAAGCTCCCGTGAACGTCGTTCAAATGCGACCAGAGGGGCGACTCTTCGCATACCGCTTCGGGCCTGAACCGATCGTTCCCGGTCGATTACAGTGCTGCAAAGTCGCAACCGGTCGCGGCACATCAAGGCACGTCAAGGCACGTCAAGGCACGTCGAGGCACGTCGAGGCACGTCGAGGCACGTCGAGGCACGTCACCGCACGGAGGGAGACCCGCGTGGGTACCGCAGCAGCCACCGGTGTCTGGGGCCGCGCCGAGCAGCAGGACTTCCGGAGCCGGGTGCGCGGCACGCTCCTCGGGGCCGCCGTCGGCGACGCGCTGGGCGCACCCGTCGACGGGCTCCCGCTCGACGGGATACGCGAGGCCCACGGAGCCGACGGCCTCACCGAGCCCGCCCCGGCCCACGGCCGCCGCGGCGCCGTCACCGCGGGCACCCAGCTCACCCTCTTCACCGTCGACGGACTCATACGCGCCCAGGTGCGCCGCGACACCGGCGCCTGGCACCCGCCGACCGACCTGCACCGCGCCTACCGCCGCTGGGCCGCGACCCAGAGCGACTGGGGCCCGGACGAGCGGCGCAAGGAGGACGGCTGGCTGGCCCGCGAGGAGTGGCTGTACTCGCGGCGCAACCCGCCCCGCGCCTGCCTGACGGGGCTCGGCGACGACGTCATGGGCACCCTCGACGCCCCCAAGAACCCGGACGAGCGCGGCGCGGAGGCCGCCGTCAGATCGGCGCCGTTCGGCCTCCTCGTCGGCTGGGAGCCGCAGCTCGTCCTGCAGCTCGCCGTCGAGTGCGCCGTCCAGACGCACGGCCACCCCACCGCCCACCTCGCGGCGGGCGCCCACACGGTCATCGTGCACGGCCTGGCCCGCGGCGAGTCCCTGGACGGCGCGATCCAGCGGTGCCTGGCCCTGCTCGCCACCCGGCCGGGGCACCAGATCGTCACGGACGCGCTGCGGCACGCGCTGGGCGCCGTACGGCAGGGCATGCCCACGCCCGCGCGTGTGGAGGAGCTGATCGGGGACGGTACGGCGGAGGGGGTCCTGGCCGGTGCCGTGTACTGCGCCCTCGTGGGCGAGGACATCCGGCACGGGCTGCGGCTCGCCGTGAACCACGGCGGCCCTTCGGCGGCCTGCGGCGCGCTGTGCGGGGCGCTGCTCGGCGCGCTGCACGGGGAGACCGCGCTGCCGCCGGGGTGGCTGACCGAGCTGGAGGGCCGCCCCACGATCCTGGAGCTGGCGGACGACTTCGCCATGGAGATGACGCAGGGACCCGCACTGCACGGCCCCGCCCTCTCGTCCCCGGGCTGGCTCGCCCGCTACCCGCGGGCGTGACCGGCTCCGCGTGACCTGCGGCTCCTAGACCGTGACGGCCGCCACGTCGAACGTACGGCTCAGGAGGTCGTGGAGGGTGGCGCGCTCGGCGTCGTCCAGTGCGTCAAGGCCGGCCATCGTGGCGTGCATGTTCGCGCGGATCGCGTCGACGGCCCGCTCGCCCTCGGGAGTGAGGACGACGTTCTTGACGCGGCGGTCGGTGGGGCTCGGCTCCCGGTGGACCAGGCCGCGCTTCTCCAGGCGGTCGATGATCCCGGTGATGTTGGAGGCGTCGCAGGACAGCGTCCGGGCGAGGACCCGCATCGCGGCGGGCCCCTGGCGCAGCACGCTCAGCGTCTTGCCCTGGCTCGCGGTGAGGTTCTCGGCGGCGGAGGCCTCCGTGAAGTCCGCGTAGTAGGCACGGAGCGACACCGCAAGGAGCTCCATGAGCCGGGCCTTGTCGACGCTCGCAGTTCCAGACATGTGAGCCACCTTACGCCATAAAACTTGACGATCTCAAATATTGAGGCTTACCTTCTGAAGAGTTACTTGAAGTACTCAAGTATCGAGGTCTTCAAGTATCGGGGCCTCAGGCAGTTGAGCAGCTGGAGAAGAAACCACCGTGTCCCACGCACAGCCGCACGCGGCCCCGCCGAAACCCACCGGACAGACCGCCGTCGTCCTGGTGCTCGGGCTCGCCGCCATGGTCGTCTCGATGATGCAGACCCTGGTCGTCCCGATCCTGTCGATCATCCAGAAGGACCTGGACGCCACCACCGCGGGCGTCAGCTGGGTGACCACGGCCACCCTGCTCTCCGCCGCCGTCTTCACCCCGCTGCTCGGCCGCTTCGGCGACCAGCACGGCAAGAAGCCCACCCTCATCGGCGTCCTGCTCGTGATGATCGCCGGTTCCGTGCTCGCCGCCACCACGTCCTCCCTGACCTGGCTCATCGTCGGCCGGATCATGCAGGGCGCGGCCACCGCGATCTTCCCGCTCGCGCTCTCCGTGCTCCGTGAGGAGATCAGGCCCGCCAAGCTGCACGGCGCCATGGCGCTGGTCAGCGGCACCCTCGCGTTCGGCAGCGGCCTCGCCCTGGTGGGCGCGGGCCTGCTGACCCAGGGCTCCGACCCCGACTACCACCGGGTGTTCTGGCTCGCGGTCGTCCTCGCCGTCGTCGCCCTCGTGGGCGTCGTACTCGCCGTCCCCGCCTCGCGCTCCAAGACCGGCGGCCGCACCGACTGGCTCGGCGCGGGCACGCTCGCGCTGCTCCTCGTCCTGCTGCTCCTGCCGATCTCGCAGGGCCACGAGTGGGGCTGGACCTCGGGCCGCACCCTCGGTTCCTTCGCGGGCGCCGTCGTCATGGCGGGCGTGTGGGTCCTGACCGAACTGAAGGTCAAGGAGCCGATGGTGGACATGAAGATGTTCGCCCACCGTCCGGTCCTCTTCACCAATGTGGCCGGACTGCTGCTCGGCTTCGCGATGTTCGCCCAGTTCATCGGCGTCTCGTACCTCGTGCAGATGCCCGAGGACGTCGCCGGGTACGGCTTCGGCGCCTCGGTGCTCGGCGCCTCCGTCGTCTACCTGCTCCCCACCACGATCGTCTCGCTCCTCGCCGCCCAGTTCGGCGGCATCCTGGTCCGCCGGATCGGCGCGCGCGTCACGCTCGCGGCCGGTGCCGCCTTCGGCGTGGTCGGCTTCGCCTGGCTGACCCTGGCGCACGACACCAGCGCGTCCGTCATCGGCGCGGGCATGGTCATCGGCCTCGCCATCAGCTTCGGCTACGCGTCGATGCCCGCGCTCATCGTCGCCAGCGTCCCCGCCCACCAGACGGGCATCGCCAACGGCATCAACTCGATCTCCCGCTCGGTGGGCAGCGCGGTCGCGAGCGCGATGATCACGTCGCTGCTCGCGTCGAAGACGATTCCCCTCCCGGCGGGCATGCCCGCGCTGCCGCAGGAGAGCCAGTTCACGCTGAGCTTCGCCATCGCGGGCGGCGCGTTCGTCCTGGTCGTGGCCGTGGCCCTGCTGGGCCTCACCCCCCACCACGCCCCGCGCCCAGCACACGCCCCGGCGACCCCGCCGGTCCCGGAGCGGGTGGGGGCCCCGTAAGGGGCGCGGGGTTCGAGCCCCGCCCCCTACGGGGCAACCGCGTCCCCCCGCGGCTGCGAAGGCGCGGGCACCACGGCCGCGCCGGAGTCGTCGTCCGAATTGATGCGCTCGATGAGCGCGTCCCGCTCCGGCGTGTCCTCCGGCTTCACGTAGCCGATGACGATGTAGAGGACGAGGGAGACGGCCAGCGGGATCGACACCTGGTACTGGAGCGCGACACCGCCCTCGATCGCCTTGTCGATGGGGTAGTTGACCAGGTAGAAGGCGAAGAGTCCGGCCGCCCAGCTGGTCAGCGCCGCCGTCGGCCCGGATTTGCGGAACGTGCGCAGCAGGCCCAGCATCATCGGGATCGCGATCGGCCCCATCAGACCGGCGACCCACTTGATGACGACCGTGATGATGTCCTTGAAGGCGGGGGAGTTGACCTGTGTCGCCACCGCCATGGACAGGCCGAGGAAGACCACCGTGGTGAGACGGGCCGCGATCAGGCCCTTGCGGTCGGTCCAGGCCCGCGCCTTCGCGGAGAACGCGGGCGCCACGTCCCGGGTGAAGACCGCCGCGATCGCGTTGGCGTCGGAGGAGCACATGGCCATGGTGTGCGAGAAGAAGCCGACGATGACCAGACCCAACAGGCCGTGCGGCAGCAGCTGTTCGGTCATCAGGGCGTACGCGTCCGAGCCGTCGGGCTTCTTCGCGTCGACGAGGAGCGGCGACATCCACATGGGGAAGAAGAGGACGACGGGCCAGACGAGCCACAGGATCGCGGAGAGCTTCGCGGAGCGCGCGGCCTCCTTGGCGTTGGCGGTCGCCATGTAGCGCTGCGCCTGGTTGAGCATGCCGCCGTTGTACTCGAAGAGCTTGATGAACAGGAACGCGAGCAGGAAGACCGTTCCGTAGGGACCGACCAGCGGCTTGCCGTGGCCCGCGAGCGCGGGCTCGTCCCAGACGCCGAAGAACCCGCCGTGCGGCCCGAGTTTCGCGACGACCGCCACGAACATGGCGATGCCCGCGAGGAGCTGGATGATGAACTGGCCCAGTTCGGTCAGCGCGTCGGCCCAGAGCCCGCCGATGGTGCAGTAGATCGCCGTGATGACGCCGGTGATGAGGATGCCCTGGTTGAGGGAGGCGCCGGTGAAGACGGAGAGCAGGGTGGCGATCGCCGCCCACTTGGCGCCCACGTCCACGATCTTCAGGAGCATGCCCGACCAGGCGAGGGCCTGCTGGGTGGGCAGGTTGTAGCGGTTCTTCAGGTACTCCAGCGGAGAGGCCACGTGCAGGCGTGAGCGCAGCCGGTTGATGCGGGGGGCGAAGAGCCGGGCGCCGATGGCGATGCCGAGCGCGATGGGGAAGGACCAGGTGACGAAGGACGTCACGCCGTAGGTGTAGGCGATGCCCGCGTACCCGGTGAACATCACCGCGCTGTAGCCCGACATGTGGTGCGAGATGCCGGACAGCCACCACGGCATCTTTCCGCCGGCCGTGAAGAAGTCGCTGACGTTGTCGACCCGCTTGTGGGACCACACGCCGATCGCGACCATCACGCCGAAGTAGCCGATGAGCACCGCCCAGTCGAGACTGTTCATATGGCCCTCCAGGGGTCCGCCTGGTGAACGGGCCGATGGGGACGAGAGCGGCCCAGAAGTGCCCGCTCATCGTGGGTTCGGGCGTACGTCGGCGACAACCTGTCGCTAGGTCAAGAGCAGGTAAAATCGTTCTGTTCACTGACCTGCGTTCATATACATGTCCAGACGGGGGTGGGGACCCGAACGCACGAAGGCCGTACGGGAGTTGTCTCCCGTACGGCCTCCGTGCGCCCTCGCGACCGTGCTTACCGCATGATCTCCCCCGCGTTGACCAGCAGCGACTGGCCCGTGATCGACCGCGCCCGGTCCGACGCAAGGAACACCACGGCGTCCGCCACGTCCGCGTCCGTGGCCAGCTCCGGCAGCGCCATGCGCGCCGCGAGACGGTCCCGCACCTCGTCCTCCGGTACGCCCTCGGTGTGCGCGGTGAACTGGACGTACGCCTCGACCGGCGGCCCCCACATCCAGCCGGGCAGCACGGTGTTGACCCGGATGCGGTCAGGGCCGAGCTCATGGGCCAGCGAGTACATGGCCGAGGTCAGCGCCCCCTTCGACGCCCCGTACGCCGCCTGGCGCACCTGCGAGGGCGCCGCGATCGCCGACTGCGTCCCGATGAACACCACCGAACCGCCTGCCCGCCCCCTGAGCGCCGGCAGGCAGGCGCGCGTCATGCGCAGGGTGCCGAGGAGATTGACGTTGACGACTTGCTCCCAGGTGGCGAAATCCGCGTCCTCCAGTCCGCCGAAGTAGCTGTCCCACGCGGCGACATGGACGACCGCGTCGATCCCGCCGAACCGTTCGACGGCCAGTGCCGCAAGCGCCTCGCACTGCCGCTCGTCGGTGATGTCGGTGGCCTGGTGGGCGATGCGGGTGCCTTCGGGGTCGAGCTCGGCGGCCGTCTTCGCGAGGTTCGCCTCCGTGCGCGCCCCGAGTACGGCGTGCCCGCCGTCGCGCACCACGGCCGCCGCGACCTGATGGCCGAGCCCGGCGCCGACGCCCGAGACGACGACGGTCTTCCCCTCGAGGAGCGACGGCTGCATGGGGTGCCTCCCGGCTCTGGCAAATTTGCTGACGGCCCGTCAGGGTATGGGCGTGCATCGGAGGAAGGAAGAGGACGGTAGTGGACGGAAGAGGAAGGAAGGGAAGAGACGTGAGTGATGACCCCGTCGAGGGCACCCGCGAAGGCACCCGCGCGGACACCCGGAGCGACGTCTACGCCGAGCTGGCCGCCGTCGGCCCCTACGGCGTCCACCCGGGCCACGCCCTGATCACCATGGTCGAGCCGCACCCGGGGCACGAGTTCGCGTACAACCGCTGGTACGAGGACGACCACTACTACGCGGGCGCGATGGCCATGCCCTGGATGTACGCGGGGCGCCGCTGGGTGGCCACCCGCGACCTCCAGCTCCTGCGCTACCCCGACAAGTCCGCGATCGCCGAGCCCGTCACCGCGGGGTGCTACCTCTCCACGTACTGGGTGACCGAAGGGCGCTACGACGACCACATGAAGTGGACCGTCGGCATCAACAAGCGCCTCAACCGCGACGGCCGCGTCCACCAGGCCCGCACCCACGTCTTCACCGCCTTCCAGGACCACGAGGCGACCGTCTACCGCGACGGCGCCGCGGGCCCCCGCGACTTCCACGCCCTCGACCACCCGTACAAGGGCCTGGTCCTCGAAGTCGTCGACGCCGAGGGGGCGCGGCAGCGCGGCGAACTCCTCGAATGGCTGCGGTCCCGGCACCTGCCGCGGGTGCTCACCGGATCGCCCGCCGCCATGGTCACGCTGTTCCGGCCGACGCCGCTGCCGGGGGACCGGATGACGTACGTGAAACAGGTCGAGGGCGTGGACACCCGGCTGACGCTGCTGTGGTTCCTCCAGGAGGATCCGCGGGACTGCTGGGAGGCGTACTTCACCGGGCGCGAGGAGGCGGTCGCGGGGTCGGGGCTCGGGCGGGTGGAGCTGGTGGCGCCGTTCATCCCCACGGTGCCGGGCACGGATCTGTACGTCGACGCCCTGAGGTGACGCCGGTTCGGCCCGGGCAGGGCCGAGCCCCCTCGGCCGGGACGGCGGGCCAGTCGAGAGGGCTCATGAAGGTGGTGCCTGTGCGGTTGTTCTGCTGCGCCGATATCCCTGTCGATGTGCGCTGCGTTCTCACGCGAGGCCGGCGGCCCCCCTGCCCACCTCACTGACGAACGCGTTCCACGAAGCGGCGGGGAAGGCGAGGACCGGGCCCTCCACGACCTTCGAGTCGCGCACGGAGATCCCCTGCCGCACCGGTGATTTGACCTCGACACACGCACCGTTCCCGGTGGAATAGGAAGACTTGACCCACGTGTGCGAAGTACCCTGCTGAATCGCCATGTCCGCTCCGGTCTATCCAGTCGATGAGTTGCTGCTCGATGGCGTGAATGACGCTACTCGCCAACCTCGTGGCGTGAAGGGACCGTTCACTCGACCGGATGGCATATTCCAGTGGGGGGTTACGCGGCGGCGTGACAAGGGTGTACCGTGCGGCAATTTTGCTCAGCGGGCGTAGTCCTTCGCGATGTCCGCGATCAGCTGCCTCGACTGGTCGACGTTCAGCGCCTGCGCCCGCAGGTGTTCGTACATGACGCTGTACTGCTGCACGTCGTTCGCCTTCTCCAGGTACAGGTCGCTGGTGACGCCCTCGATGTAGACCACGCTGGAATCGGCCGCGTCGGGGAACTCCAGGATCGCGTACTGCCCGTTGAGGCCCGGGTGCGCGCCCATCTCGAAGGGGATCACCTGGACCGTCACGTGCGGCAGCTGGGACTGCTCGACGAGGTGCTCCAGCTGGTCGCGCATCAGGTGCCGGGAGCCGACGACGCGGCGCAGCGCGGACTCGTCGAGGACGGTCCACAGGCGCAGCGGCATCTCCGGGGCCGAGATGCGGTCCTGTCGGCGCATGCGCACCTGGACGCGCTTCTCGATGTCCGTCGGCGTGGTCTCCGGGAGCGCGCCGGTGATCAGCGCCTCCGCGTACGCCCGGGTCTGCAGGAGGCCGGGGACGACCTGCGGGTCGTACACACGCAGGGACGCGGCGTCCGTCTCCAGGCCGATGTACACGCTGTAAGGGATGTCGCCGAAGGAGTGCCACCAGCCCTGCTGGCGCGAGTCCTTGGCCATTTGCATCAGCGAGTCGACGACGCGGTGGTCCTCGACCTCGTAGACACCGCACAGATCGCGGACGTCGCGCTGGCTGATCGAGCGGCGGCCGTTCTCGAGGCGGCTGATCTTCGACTGCGAGACGAGCAGCCGCTCGGCGACCTCCTCGGCCGTCATGCCCTTGAGCTCACGGAGCCGACGGAGCTCCTGGCCCAACCGGCGCCGCCTGACGGTGGGATTGACATTGGACGCCACGGAACGTGCACCTCCGGCTTGCATTCCTCTACTTTGCGTATCTACTGCTCAGCAGAGTGCCACCAACGTGGTCGGCACCGCTGGGAAACAGCGGATGTGCGAACGTGAGGCGGCCGCGCGGGGCGGGGGAACCGGGCGCCGTCCTGCGGACGGAACCGGCCCCACGCCCCACGCGGCCCAGCGGCTCCCGAACCGGGGTCTGGGGACTGCGGCGCGACGCTGGTGCGGTGGTGCTGAGCGGTCACGCGACGGTGGTGCGTGGTCGCGCGGTGATGGTGCGTGTCGACGAACCGAGTGCGCGTGGAGCCGGTGCGCGTGGAACTGGTGTGCGTCGACGAGCTGGTGCTGAGCCGTGCCCGGTGTGAGCGGTGAGCGTGTTCAGTGGGCGACGGCGCGTGCCATGGATCCGTGGCGTGGCTGCATCGGCACCCCGCCGGGGTCCGCTGTCGCCCTCGCCGGCTGCCTGCCACCGCCCGGTCCTGTGGGACCCGCGGGTGCGGCGCTGCGTCGCGGCTGGGCCGCCACGCCGTTCTGGACGTCCATCACGGCGTGCGCCACGAGGCCGCCCATGGGGTCGTGCCTGATCAGGTCCCGGAGCCGGGAGCGCGATGAACGCCCCTCGTTCCCGGGGTACAGATGCTTGCCGAGACCGACCGCGTGGGCCAGGGCGGCTAGCGCTGCGGTCCGCGGATCCGGCGGTACACCGGTGCGGATCGCCGAATCGAGCCGGGACCTGATCTCCCGGCTGATGGCCGTCTCCGTCGCTTGGTAGCGAGTCGTCGGCAGCACCCCGCACATCTGTCCCGCCACGGCATGAACCATGCCGCACCGCTCCAGGTGCGAGAGGTACGTCTGGCGGAGCCCCAGTCGGGGCCCGCCGATCCAGTGGACCGCCCGAACCGGACTGCCGCGCCTGCGCAGCAGTTCCAGTGCGGAGTCCAGAGTCGGATCTCCGGTCGGCCGTGGCATCACCACGGCGATACGATCCCCGTCTGGGGCTATCCGTCCGGCCAGCGCCAGCTCCACTAGCTGTGCTCCGGCCAGACCGAGGTCGAGCGACTGCGGCTGCGCTGTGGTACCCGTGGCCGGGTCCAAAGCGAGCAGCAGAAGCTCCTCCGGAATTGTTCTGCGGCTCCTGCCCATCCATGCCTCCCCGCGTGGATGAATGACAGGGTGACCCCTCTCACATTGGTCTGTCGAGAGCGCGTGGTCGGGTTGTACGGGAACCAGTAGGTATGTCGTTCTCGTCTACCACGGGGGTTAAGCCCTCACACAGGACACTGGTACACGGTTCGGACAGTGGCCGTCCGGCCGGATTTGGCGCACGGTCAGCACACGGCAAGCATCAGTATCGGCAAACGGCATGGCGTACGAGGAGGCATCGGTGGCGGGCGAGACCCCCGACAGATCGAAGCAGCGGAAGTCGTCGGGGAACCCGACCCCGGAGGAGACCTCCGGGCCGGCGCCGGAGGAACGCGACCCGCGTCTCGCGATGACGCGTGAGACACCGCAGGTGCGGGACGAGATCCCGGAGGACCGGGCGACCGCCGTCTTCTCGACGAAGGACGTCGCCGAGGCGGCGGCCGGTTCCGACGCGGCGGACGACCGACCGGAGGAGCGGGGGGCGGCGGGGGCGCCCGAGCCCAACGGGGACGCGCGGCTGCGGAACGCGGTGGCGGCGTGGGTCGCCACGTCCGACGACCCGGAGCCCGGCTCCGAGTCGACGTCGGAAGCATCGGGCAAGCCCGACTCTTCGGGCAAGCCCGAAGAGTCGGACAGGGCCGAAGCTGCCGTCGGGTCCGATGCGACCGACGACGAGCCCGCGGCTCCCACGACCCCGGAGCCGAAGCCCGACCCGAAGGCCGAGGCGAAGCCGAAGCTCGGACCCGAGCGGACGGCTGAGGCGAAGCCCGGGGCCGAGGCGAAGCGCGGATCCGAGGCCGACCCCGAATCCGAGCCGAAGGCTGAGGCCAAGTCCGAATCCGAGGCCAAGCCCGAATCCGAGCCGAAGGCTGAGGCTAAGTCCGGGGCCGGGGCGACGGCTGGTCCCGAGCCGAAGGCTGAAGCCAAGCCCGAGCCCGAGGCGAAGCCCGGATCCGTGTCGAAGGCTGAGGCCAAGTCCGGACCCGAGCGGACGGCTGAGGTCAAGTCCGGGGCCGAGGCGACGGCTGGTTCCGAGCCGAGGGCTGAGGTCAAGCCCGCGTCCGAGGCCGAGCACGAATCCGTGCCGAAGGCTGAGGCCAAGTCCGAGCCCGAGCCGAAGGCTGAGGCCGCGCCCAAGGGCGAGGGCAGGCTCGGGCCGAAGCCCGTGCCCGTGCCCGTGTCCGAGGCCGGTGTCGAGCCGGAGTCCGACCCCGCTCCCGAACCCGCCGCCTCCGCCGAGGACGACCCGGCCCAGGCCGACGCCGATGACGCCAGGTCCACCGGTGTCGACCAGGCCACCGCCGTGTTCAAGGCTCCGACTGTCCCGGAGGCCACCGGCAAGGCCGTTGATCAGCCCACCACCATGCTCAAGCTGGGTGAAGGCGCAAAGGGGACTGCAAAGCCCGAGGGTGACGCCGAGCGGACCAGTAAGTTCGTCGCGCTGAAGCCGCTCGACGAGCCGAAGGCGAAGCCGGGGGCGAAGGGCGAGCCCAGGGTCGAGCCCAAGGTGCCCGCACCCAAGGGCCCCGCGCCCAAGGCCCCCCAGGCCAACGCCGTCCCCAAGGCCCCCGCGGGCCCCGCCGTCCCGCCCCCGGTCGAGCGCACCACGCAGCAGCCGCTGCCGCCGAAGCCGCCGATCGACCTGCTCGCCGAGCTGACCAACACCCCGCCGCCGCCCGAGACCCCGGTTCGGACGGCCGTGCGCCGGGTCAAGATCTGGACGCCGCTGGTCCTGCTCCTGCTGGTCGTCTTTGCAGTCGTACAGGCCGTGCGGCCGCTCCCGACGCCCACCCTGCAGCTCACCGCGCAGCAGACCGTGAAGTTCGAGGGCGGCAAGCCGGACGTGCCGTGGCCGGCCGACGGCCAGGCCGCGATGGACGTCAACGGCATCGGCACGTTCGGTACGTCGGGTGAGCAGAAGCCCGTGCCGATCGCGAGCATCGCGAAGGTCATGACGGTCTACCTGATCCTGCGGGACCACCCGCTGGAGAAGGGCAAGGACGGCCCGAAGATCCCCGTCGACGCCGCGGCCCAGAAGCACTACGAGACCGGCAAGCCGGCCAACGAGTCGGTCGTCAAGGTCACCGAGGGTCAGAAGATCAGCGAGTACGAGGCGCTGCAGGCGGTCATGCTCCCGTCGGCGAACAACATCGCCAAGCTGCTCGCACGCTGGGACACCAAGAGCGGCTCCGAGGACGCGTTCGTCGAGAAGATGAACAAGACCGCCAAGGAGCTGGGGATGAAGAACACCCACTACACGGACCCCAGCGGCCTGGACAAGACGACCGTGTCCACCGCCGAGGACCTGGTGAAGCTGGGCCGCGCGGCGATGGAGAACCCCGTCTTCAACGAGATCTCCCGCCAGCCGAGCTACACGGACCTCAACAACGAGAAGCAGACGAACTTCTTCAAGCTCGTCCCGACCGTCGCCATCGGCATCAAGACCGGCACCACCACCGCGGCCGGCGGCAACATCCTCTTCGCCGCGGAGAAGAAGGTCGGCGGCAAGACGCAGACGATCATCGGTGCCGCCCTCGGCCAGTACGGCAGCAACGGCGTCGCCAACATCGACAAGGTCACCGAGGTCACCAAGAATCTGATCGCGGCCGGGCAGGACGCCCTCAAGGCCAAGACGATCGTGAAGAAGGGTGAGGTCGTCGGGCAGGTCGACGACGGACTCGGCGGGACGACTCCGGTCGTCGCCACCAAGGACGTCTCCGCGGCCGGCTGGTCGGGCCTGACCGTCAAGCTGGAGCTCGACGACATGAAGGGCAAGACCATCCCGAACACGGCGAAGGCGGGCACCGAGGTCGGTGTGCTGCACGTCGGTGACGGCAAGGGTGATGCCGTAGAGGTGCCGGTGGCGCTGCAGAAGGACCTCGCCGAACCGGGCTTCGGCGCCAAGCTGACCCGGGTCGGCTGAGCCCCGCGAGGGGAGGCCCGCCCCGGGCCTCCCCTCGCGCGCGCGTGCTAGCGTCACAAGCTCGGGGACCCGGGGTACTCCGGAAACATGGACGACACGGGGAGATCCTCCAGTGGCAACAGCGGAGCCGACGCGCGCCGACGACGACGCCGCACCTGACACGGGCGACGGCCCCCGCACCGGTGGGCGGGTCAAGCTGCCGGCCCAGCGCCGCACGACCGAGAGCGGTCCCGCGCAGCCGTGGCAGAAGCGCTTCCTGCGCCACCCGGTGACGATCACGACGGCGGTCGCCGCCGTGCTGCACGTCGTCTGGTTCCTCGTCTTCGCCAACAGCGGCGGCGACCTGGCGGCGCAGGACGCCTGGGCCGAGTTCGTCGGGCGGCACCCCGCGTCGGCGTACAACCTCGGCTGGTACGGCGGCATGCACCCGGTGTCGTACAGCGTGATCTCGCCGTACCTGATGTCGGTGCTCGGCGTGCGGACCACGATGATGATCGCGGGCACCGTCTCCGCGGCGCTGCTCACGATGATCCTCATGCGCAGCCGCGCGGTGAAGGGCCTGCTGTGGCCGGTCGCCGCGGGTGTCTTCGCACTGCTCGCCAACGCGGTGTCGGGGCGGGTGACCTACGGGCTCGGCCAGATGTTCGCGCTCGCGGCCGTCGCCGCCGTCTTCTGCTGGCCGTACCGCTGGCGCTACAAGCGGTGGGCGAAGGCCCTGGTCGCCGCCCCGTTCGCGGCGCTCGCGACGATGGGCAGCCCGGTCGCGGGCCTCTTCGTCGGGCTCGTCGCCGTCGCGCTGTTCCTCAGCAAGCGGTACCCGGGCGCGTACGCGCTGGGCATCGCGCCCGCCATCGTCGTGGGTCTCTCCGCGTGGCTCTTCCCGTTCTCCGGCACGCAGCCGATGTCGTTCGGCTCGGCGTCGCTGCCGCTGATCGCGTCGGTCATCGTCTACTTCGTCGTACCGAAGCAGTGGAAGACCGTACGGATCACCACGGCCGTGTACGCGGCGTTCGTGCTCGGCGTCTGGCTGATCAGCTCGCAGATCGGCTCCAACATCTCGCGTCTCGCGATGTCCTTCGCGGGCGTCGCGCTGATCGCCGCGCTGCCGTACGCGGTGCCGAAGTCCCGTACCTGGTACGTGATCATCGTGGCGTTCGTCGGCTTCACCGGGTGGATCGGCTACAAGGCCGTCGACGACATCGTGCACACCCGCTCGGACGCCTCCTGGACGCGCGAGGTCGCGCCGCTGGTGAACGAGCTGAAGGAGAAGGGCGCCGCGAAGGGCCGCCTGGAAGTGGTGCCGGCCCGCAGCCACCGCGAGGCGTCCGCGCTCCCCGCGTACGTACAGCTCGCGCGGGGCTGGAACCGGCAGGCCGACATGGAGCGCAACCCGCTCTTCTACGACGACACCCTGAACTCGGCGAACTACCACGAGTGGCTGCAACGCTGGTCCGTGCATTACGTGGCGCTCCCCAAGGGCGAGCCCGACGGCGACGGCGGCAAGCGTGAGGCGCAGCTCATCACGGACGGCCTGCCGTACCTGAAGAAGGTGTGGGTCGACGACAACTGGCAGCTGTACGAGGTCACCGACCCGCGGCCGCTCGCCGAGCCGAACGCCGTCGTGACACGCGCCGAGCAGGGCGAGATGACGCTGCGCGTCGACAAGCCGGGCCGCGTCCTGATCCGCATCCCGTACTCGCCGTGGCTGAGCATCGTCGACGAGCACGGCAAGGGCGTGAAGGCGCCGCAGGAGACCGAGGCGTCCAAGCGGCAGCGCGAGCTCAACGAGAGGCGGCCCAAGGTCTACGAGAACGTCAACGGCTGTCTGAGCGAGGCGCGGGAGGACCGCGCGGGCGACAAGTGGGTCGAGATGCTCGCTCCCAAGGCCGGTGTCTACCGGCTCGGCTCGCCCTACCAGCTGCCCCGCGGCACCCCCTGCCCGGACGAGCTCAGCCGCTGACGCGGGCGCGAAGGCGAGCTCTCAGCCGCCGGGCGGCGCGCAGACCCCCGACTCCGGCATGCGCCCGGGGGCCGCGTCCTTCGCGGCCTCGGTGCGCACGGTGTCGAGCCGGCCGAGGAGCTCGTCGAGGCGCCTGTCCGTCGGGTCGCCGAAGTACTGAAGGACGGCCCGGTGGAACGCGTCGCGCACGCCCGGCGGCATCACGTCCGACGCGTCGAAGCAGAGCGTGCGCGCCTTCGCGGTGAGGATGTCCGCGATACGGCGGCCCGTCGGGTCGGTCGGCTGGGGGTCGCTCGCATCCGGGAAGAACGGCTGGAGCCCGTCCTCGGCCCGGGCCCGCCAGAGCGTGCGGGCCCGTCGGCCCGACAGGCGGTCGACGAGGGCGCGCGCCGCGGGGTTGTCGCTGAACACGGCGGCCATGTCGCCCGCCACCTCGTACGCCCCGTCGTGCTCGGACCGGCCGCCCAGGTAGCCAGCCGCCGGGTCGACGCGGACCCGGTCGTGCGCGTACACGTAGCGGATGAAGGCGCTCTGGTGCTCGTGCGTGCAGCGCGGTTCCAGGGAGTCGAGGAGGCCGCGCGGACCGACGTACGGCGTCGTCAGGGACCGGTCGATCGACGCCTTGGTGCGCTTGCCGAGCAGCGCGGCCCACGTCTGCCACGCCTTGCGGACCCGCGGGTCGCGCCACCGCACGTCCCCGGTGGCCCACCGCGTGTACGTGGCGGGGCCCGACCGGTGGAGGAGGATGTCCTCGATCCAGTCGGTGCCGGGCCACCCGGACGTGGCCTGCGAGGCCAGCCCCACGCACCACTCGGGACGGTCCGAGGGGCGCCCCTCCTTCCGCTGTTCGCCCTCCTTGCTCCACACCAGGCTCTTCAGGTCGACCTTCAGCGGCACCCAGTACGTGCGGCGCCCGCCGTCCACGTCGAGGCGGGGCGCCCAGGGCGGGTAGGCGCGGGCGGTGGCGGCGCGGTCGAGCGGGGTGAGGTGGCCGGCGCGGGCGTGCTCCACGAGTTCGCCGATGCTGTTGAGGATCGCCACGTCCGGCGGGTCCCCCGCCTCCAGCTGCGCGCCGAGCGTCTCCCGCAGCGAACGGGTCCCCTGATAGGTGTACGACTTTCCCGTGCCGTCGTCGAGGCGGTGCAGCATCGCCTCGAAGGCCTTGCCCTCCGGGCCGGTCCAGGGGCCGAGCACGACGAGGGTCTCGGGCCGCTCGCTCCCGCAGGCGCCCGCGGTGACGGCCAGCAGGCAGGTCGCCAGGAAGACGCGGAACGCGGTGCGCGGCCTTGTGCGGCGGCTCATGGGGTGGCTCCCGGGCGGGTGATGAGGACGTACTCGCGGCGGTAGGCGTGGAGGGTGACCGCGGTCAGGGCCGCGCTGAACAGACCGGCGGGCGCCACCCACGGCGCGACCCCGTCCAGCGAGGAGAGGCGGCCTGCGGCCAGGTCGTGGCGGGCGCGTCCGTCCAGGTGCCGGATCAGGAGCGGGTGGGGGTCGCCGAACGGCTTCTCGTCGACGGTCGACTCGATCGCGGGGGTCGTCCGCTCGGCGATCTCCGCCGCCGTCGACACCACGTGCTGCTGCGCCCGGTGGGCGAGCACGGCGTCGGTCGTCAGGAACGGCACGGCGAGCAGCGGCAGGGCGGCCACGAGCAGCGGGACGCTGACGTACAGGTGCAGGCGGTGGTGCACGAAGACCTGGGTGCGCCACTGGCCGAACGCGAGCAGCACCAGGGCGACGGCGGCGAAGGACCCGGCGGCGAGCACGCGGCCGCCGGGCGCCGCCCGGTCGGCGAGCCTGTCGCGCAGCCGGTCCTCCAGGGAGGAGATGCGGTCGACGACGGCGGTCGCGTCGGAGCCGGAGCCGGTGGCGGGACGGCAGGCCGGATAGCCGTCCGCGTCGCCCTTCCCCGCGGGCGCGGGTGCGGGGCCCGGCGTCGAGCAGAGCATGCTGCGCGCGTACGAGAGTCCGGCGTCGCGCAGCGTGGGGTCGGCGACGTTGTTCTGCGCGAAGGTGATCCAGGTGCCGTAGTCGACGACGAGCCCGGAGACCACGTCCAGCTCCTGGCGTTCGACGGTGGTCAGGGCGCCGCTGCGGGCCACCTGGTTGAGGTGCTGCACGGCCCGCGTGGTGCGCGTCGTGTACCGCTTGCTCAACCCGCTGAGCTGCACGGCCTGCCCGGCCGCCAGGCTCTCCGCGGCCTCGCGGTCGGCGATGCGCAGGGACGTCTCGGCCTCGGCGAGCCCGACGAGCGCGGGCAGGAAGCTGTCCCGCAGGGTCGCCGAGTCCTGGCGCACGTCCGCGTACGCCCAGCCGAACGCGACGGCCGCGACGACGGTGAGGAGCGGCAGCGCGACGAGCCGGTCCCGCAAGTACTGGCGGTTGCGGAGGCGTTCGGCGAGCGGCACCGGCCACACGTACCGGCCCAGGGCGCGCAGCGCGTCGGCGGCGAGCGGCGGGGCGGCGCGCCACAAGGCCGTCACCGGGCGCCGCCGGGCGGACGGGCTGAGGGCGGGCGGGGTCCTGGCAGGTGGGCGCCGGGCAGGACGGTCGTACTGGTCTGGATGCGGGCGGCCTCCACGTCGAACTTCGCGATCCGGTCCCGGAGCTCGACCGCACCGCCCGCCGAGTCACGGACCCGGACGAGGCGGCGCAGATGCTCCTGCATCGCGGTGTCGCCCGTCTCGGCGGCGAGCCGCCACGCCGTGCCGAACAGGGTCTCGGCGGACGCCCGCCGCCCGGACTTCAGCTCCGCGCACGCCTCCTCGAAGGTGCGGTGCAGCTCCTCCTCCTGCCGGTAGTGGGCGACCTGCGGGTCGAGGCGGCTGTAGAGGTCGGGGTCGTCGGTCCAGCGCATCAGCACGGGCTGCGGCGCGGGCAGCCGCAGCGGCGCCGGGCTCTCCGCGTCCAGTTCGACCTCGGTCAGGAGGAGCTCCTTGCCGAGCTGGGCCGGATCGTAGGGCGCGCCGACGCAGAGCAGATAGGCGCGGGTCTCCGTACCGCAGGGGCCGAGGTCGTACTCCTCGACGGGACCGCCCGCGCCCGTCCCGACGCCGGACAGGTCGACGCGGTCCGGGGCCAGCGCGACCCGCGTGGGGTGGACCTGCTCGAAGGAGTGCGGGCGCACCCCGGCCCGGTGGTAGAGGCGAAGGCGCAGGCCCGTGACGTCGCGCCCGGCGGCCCGCCCGGTGAGCGAGGCCAGCTCGTCCGGCAGCCGCGTCAGATCCGCGACGGCACGCGTGCGGCCGCCCAACGCGCGCGCGATCAGCAGGAGTTCCTCGGTCTCCCAGGCGTCGCCGATGCCCACGACGTCGCAGGCGAAGGCCCGTGCGCACCGCTCGACCCGCTCCTGCAGCTCGGCGCGCGTCTCGTACCCGGGCTCGTTCTTGCCGTCGGTGAGCAGCAGCGCGTGCCGCACCCAGCCCCCGCCCCCCGCGGCGGGAAGCTCCCGGAAGAGCTGCCGGGCCCGCTCCAGCCAGGTGCCCATCGCGGTGCCGCCGCCCGGGGTGCAGTCGTGCAGCGCGGCCTCGGCGGCGGCCCGCGACTCGGCGTGCGCGACGGCGAGTCCGGGCCGCCTTGGATAGATCATGGCGGTCCTGTCGCCCCCGGCGACCAGGGCGAACAGGGATCCGTCCGGGATGCGGGCCAGCGCGCTGACGGCGGCGGCGCGGGCGGCGGCGAGGCGGCTCGGCGGCATCACCATCGAGGAGGAGTGGTCGATGAGCAGGACCTCGGCTAGCCGGGCCCCGGCCGCCGCGTCCGCCGCATGCCCGGCTGTCGGGTCGCGCTCGGTGGCGGCGGGCGGCGCGTGCGCGGTGCCCGTCCTGCGGACCGTCACCGTGAGGACGGCGTACATGCGTGCCGTGTCCTGCCCGCCCGGGGTGCGCGGGCGGGGCAGCTCGACGACCTGGCTCACTTCCAGGCCGACCGAGGCGGCCGGTTCATGATCTTCGTGCCCAGCCATGGGAAGTCCTTGCCGAATCGTGCGTGCAGGAAGCCGAAGGGGCGTACCGCGTAGGCGCGGTCGAGGAGGATCTCGGCGAGCGGTATGCCGTCGCCGGGCGGCGGTGCGTCCCGGGCGGCCTGGTGGGCGAGGACCCGGTAGAAGCGGGCGAGGTCGGTGCGCAATCCCCGTACGTCCGGCGGGAATTCGAGCAGCGGATCGGCGTGGGCGGCGACGGCGCGCAGCTGGTCGGCGGTGATGACCCCACCCCCGGCGTCCTCCGCACCGAGGAGCCGGTGCGCCGCACCCCACACCTCCGCCTTCATCCGTACGCGCGACGGTTCGTCGGTCAGGCCGTGCGCGGAGAAGAGCTGGGCCAGCGCGCGCACCGCCGCGCCGAGGCCGTCGGCGTCCCGCGCGTGGTCGACGCGGATGCGCACGGCGGCCGTGCGGGCGGCGGTGCGGTGCCGGGAGTGCTGGGGCACCGCGTCGAGCGCGGCGATGGCGTCGGTGAGGGCGTCGGGGCCGCCGAGGGCGAGCCGGGCCCGTACGGCGCCGAACGCCGCGGTGCCCAGCGAGGGGTTCCGCAGCCGCACGGCCTCGTAGAAGGTGAGGGCCTCGTGGAGCCGCCCGAGCTGTTCGGCGCAGTAGCCGAGGGCGAGCTTCGGCGCGTACTCGCCGGGGATCGCGGCGTAGACCCGGTCGAAGTGGCCGCGGGCCTCCGCCACCCGGGAACGGGCGAGGGCGAGCAGCCCCCGGTGCCAGTCGAGCCGCCAGTCGTGCGGCCCGCACGCGGGCCCTATGGCGTCCTCCGCCAGGGCGAGCGCGGTCTCGGCGCCGGTGAGGTCCCCGTCCTCGGCGCCGAGGTCCCCGCACTCCGCGCGCAGCGCCACCCGCAGCCGCAGCCTGCACCGCAGCAGGTGCACCTCGGGGGAGTCCCGCCAGTCGCCGGTGTGCTGGAGCAGCGCCTCGGGGTCGTCGTCGCTGAGCCTGCTGAGTTCGCCGTGGTGGTCGTCGTCCGGGTCGGGGCGCGGCACGGGGAGCCGCCGTGCCACTTCGGACGCGTCGGGGGCGGGGTGGTGCGGCGCGGACGGCGGGGCGGCCCAGTGCCTGACCTCGGGGGCGGCGCCGAGCCCGCCGTCGAGGGCGTACGCGGACTGGAGGAAGAGCGGCGACGGCTCGAACGTCTCGGCGCCCGTGCGCAGGGACCGCAGTTCGCGGAAGACGCCGCGGAGTTGCTCGTCCATCTCCCGGGCCGTGGCGAAGCGTCCGGCGCGCGCGGTGCGGGTGGCGCGGCGCAGCGCCCTGGCGAGGGAGACGAGGCCGAGGCCGCGGTGGTCGCCGGTGGCGTCGTCGAGCGGGGCGAGCGCCGCCAGGTCCGCCAGGTCGTGGCGGGTCGCCCCGAGTCCGCACAGGGTCCGCAGTGTCTCGCCGAGGCTGAACAGGTCGTCCTGCGGCGCGGATTCGCCGTGCGGGCCGACGCTGGGCGCGCGGTAGAGGGCGGTGGTGAGGCCGGGCGCGCCCGCGCGGCGCACGCTGCCGACGTCGACGAGTTTGGTGGTGGAGCCGTCGTGCATGACGTTGGGCGGCTTCAGGTCGCCGTACACCTTGCCGCGCTCGGGGGCGTGGAGGTGCGCGAGCGCCGCCAGGATCCGCACGCCGTACGCGAGGACGAACTCCAGGAAGCGGTCGCCGCCGAACTCCTGGGGCTGTTCGTGGGCGCGGGCCCGCACCTCTTCGAGGTTGAGCCCGTCGACGTACTGGAGGACGAGGAAGTCGCCGATCCCGGCGTGGTGCCCGTAGTTGAACACCCGGATGAACCCGTCGTGGTTGAGCTCGACGAGTTCCTTGCGCTCGCCTTCCAGGAGGCTGTACGACTCCGTGGCGAGCTCGGCGTGCAGCATCTTCACGGCGACCGCGCGGTCGTCGACCTTGGTGTCGTGGGCGAGGCAGACCTCGCCCATCCCGCCGTACCCGAGGGGCCGCACGAGACGGTACTGGCCGGCGAGGAGCGTGCCGGGCGGCAGGGGCAGCCCGCTGGGGGCGACGGGGTGGCCGCCCGCGCTGTCCGCCCGTTCCAGGAGCGTGATCTCGGGCAGGACCGTGGGGTCGGGGTGCTCCGGCGGGAGGGCGACGCGGGCGGGGCGCGGCGGGTCGGCGGCGACGCCCAGGTCGACGACCCAGTGCTGGGAGGACTCGTCGCCGGATACCGCCGCGTCGACGGGCCTGGGTTCCGACTCCGACCCCGACTCCGACTCCGACCCCGACACTGCTGCCGCGGGCCGGGCTTCCACGGCCGAGTGCAGCCCGGTGTGGGGGTCGACGCGTTCGCCGCTGGCCAGGCAGTACCCGGTGGGCGTCACGGTGCCCGTACAGCCGGGCTGCGGGCAGGACTTGACCTTCGTCACGGATCACCGCCCGCGTCGGCGAGCCGCCGCACCACCCGCGCGAACGCCGTCACCGCCCGTTCGGCGTCGGCCAGCGGACAGGGCCCGGCCAGCAGGAGCTGCTGGGCCGCGCGGTAGGGCCCGACGGCGTCCGGGTGCTCGGCGAGGCCGCGCCGAGCGAGCCGCGCCAGGTGGTCGCGGAGCAGCCCGCGCAGCCGCAGGTGCTCGTCGAGCACAGCGCGCAGCTCGCTCTCGGCCCGCTCGGCCCGCAACAGGTAGGTGTCCACGGCCTGTTCGGCGTACGACAGCTTCTCCAGGAGGTGCGGGCCGCCCCGGCCCGTCAGCGGGCGCAGTTCGTTGCTGAGCTGGACGGTCCACAGGGCGGCCCGCGCCGCGTACCCGGTGGCGACCGGCGGGTCGACGACGTGCGGTTCGACGCGGTGGAAGAGGCGCCGCGCGCCGCGTTCGGTGTCGGCGAGGGCGTCGACGCGGGTGCCGATCCGTTGCAGCCACTGTGCGGCACGCTCGGCGGGCAGCAGCTTCTCGGCGAGGGCGTAGGTGAAGCCGTGCGTGCTGGAGCGGACGACGAGCAGCAACCGGGCGCCCGATGCGGCCAGTTCGCCGAGTGCCTTGGCGGCGGCGGCCGGTTCGGTGGCGGACCGGTCGGCGTAGAGCACGGCGACGGCGGGGCGCCGCCGCGGGGCGGTGCGCCGTCCGGCGGCGTGGCGCAGCTCGTGCCGCAGTACGGCGAGGGCTTCGCGGAGCTCCGGCTGGTCGGGGTCCTCCAGGGCGGCGCCCTCCAGGTCGAGGACGAGGCCGATGCTGCCGACGCGGGGCGCGATGCCGGCGCGCGACAGGAGCGAGTCGCCGCCGGGCGGTGCGTCGGCGCCGGGTCCGACGGGCCGCACCGCCAGCTGCGGGGACTGTTCGCGGTCGGCCATGTTCAGGACGACGTACAGGGCCTGGCGTGCCCGGTCGTCGTCCTCGGCGATGAAGAGGACCTCGGTGTCCCAGGCGTCCGCGTCCCCGTTCAGCCAGCGCGTGACGGTGCGCTGGAGTCCGTGCGGGCGGGCCGTGCGGGCGGCGTCCGCCGAGACGACGCGGTGGCCGGGGATGGCGTGCGGCCCGGTCACGTACCGTTCGGCGAAGCGGCGGAAGTACTTGGCGACGGTGGCCGCCGGGATCATGTACCCGTGCTCGCCGCGCTCGTCGGCCTGCGCCAGGATGCCGAGCAGCCGGTCGCTGCCCTCTTCCCGCACGCCCGCCCCGCTGAACCCGCCCCGCAGCCGCTGCCCGGAGTCCGCCCCGGCTCCGGTGAGGTCGATCTGCACCCGTTCGTCGCCCTCCCCGCCGGGCCCCCGGCAGACCCCGGTGAGCCACTGCCCGCCCGACCGGTACTCGGGGAACCCGTCGACGAGGACCGTGGCGCCCCGGTAGTCGAGCGTGCGGTGCAGGGCGACCGGCGAGGGGAGGGGCGCGGGGTCGTCCAGTACGAGGACCGCGAGGTCGCCCTGTGCCTTGCCGAAGGGCGGCACCCAGTGGCCCGCGGCGACGGTCGCGGTGCGGTGCGGGGTGCGGGTGAGGCCCTGGAGCAGCGGGAACTCGACCTGCACGCGATCGGGGCGCAGCCCGGTCGCCGGGTCGCGGATCACGTGGGCGCAGGTGAGCACCCGGTCGGTGCCGAACAGCACCCCGGCGCCCAGCACGTCACCGCTGCCCGAAACCGCCCAGCGCCGCAGCCGGACCCGCCAACTCGCATGATCCATGGGTGAGTTGGTTCCCCCGTCCGCGGTTGCCGCGTCCCCCTCCATGTTTCCCCAGGATAGGTGCGGGGACGGTCAAAGGCTCCTGGGCTGCATGGGGAGGCAGGGGGAGCACCGCGCACGGAGGGAGCGCGCGGGAGCACGGGCGGCGCACCGGCCGCACGGTCGCCCCCGGCCGGGGTCATGACACAGGCTCTGAGGACCGACGGGGCGGCCCTACTCCTCGTACTCCTTCCAGATCCGCGGCGGCAGCACGTTGCCGCGCTCCGACTTCTTCCCGGCCACCCCCGACAGGGGCAGCAGCTGCGGCTCGCCGGGCCGCAGCCGGAACAGCGTCACCGCCGTCGACAGGTCCTTCGAGTAGCCCGTGAACCAGGCCGTCCTGAGCCGGTCCTGGTCGCCCGTGCGGCCGACGGCGACGTCCACGCCGAGGCGTTTGCCCGCCGTGCGCAGGGCGTCGGTGACCTCCTGGGCCACCTGCGGGTCGAGCGCGCGCCGGGACGAGGGCGGGGCGAGGCCGGGCAGTGGCTCACCGTCCTTGACGACCTTCGTCACCGAGTACGGATCGCGCCGCACGCCGTCGTTGGCGAACGTCCCGTACGCGGTGGCCATGCGGATCGCGCTGGGCGTCGACGTGCCGACGGAGAACGTCGGCTCCAGGAGGGCCATGCTGTGCCGCAGCAGCCCGGCCGAGACCGCGGTCCTGCGCACCATGTCCAGCCCGACATCCTTGCCGAGGCGTACGTACGTGGCGTTGCCGCCGGACACCAGCGCCTCCCGCAGCGTCGGCCGGTCGGGGTCGGGGGCGCCGTCGGACCGGCGCAGGACCCCGTCCGCCGCGTAGCGACTGTCGGCCAGAATGCTCTGTCGCGCCCCCGCCCCCGCCGCCGCGCGACCGCTGAGCGGCGCCACCGCGTCGGCCGTCGGCTCGTGCGCCGACACCCCGTGCTGCAACGCCGCCGCCAGCACGAACGGCTTGAAGGCCGAGCCCACGGGGACGCCCGACGTGTCGGCGTTGTTGGTGAAGTGCGTGGTGGCGTCGGGCCCGCCGTACAGCGCGACGAGCGCCCCGTCGGAGGGCCGCACGGACGCCGCGCCGACCTGCACGTGCCGGTCGGCCGCCCGCTCCTTCGGGTCGAGGTCACGCGCGACGACGCGCCGCACCGCCCGCTCCAGGCGGCGCACCTTGGTCCTGTCGAACGTGGTGTGGATCTCGTAGCCACCGCGAGCCAGCTCTTCGTCGGTCAGTCCGGTCTGCTGCTTGAGGTACCGGTTGGCGACGTCGACGAGGTAGCCGGTCTGGCCGCCGAGGCTGGTGGAGCGCGACTGTCTGCGCGGCTCGGGGAAGGTCCGGTACTTCGCCCGCTCCTTCTCGGCCATCAACCCGACGGCGACCTGCCGGTCCAGGATCCACGCCCAGCGCTCCCGCGCCCGCTCGTGGTTGGCGGCGCTGACGGAGGGGTCGTACAGGTCGGCGCCCTTCAGCATGGCGGCGAGCATGGCCCCCTGGCTGGGGTTCAGCTCCTTCGCGGGGATGCCGTAGTAGGCGCGGGCGGCGGCCTCGATCCCGTTGGCGCCGCGCCCGAACCAGCTGGTGTTCAGATACCCCTTGAGGATCTCGTCCTTGCTCTTCTTGCGGTCCACCTTCAGGGCGATGACGAACTCCTTGACCTTCCGCGTGACCGTCTGGTCCTGCGAGAGGTAGGTGTTCTTCACGTACTGCTGGGTGATGGTGGAGCCGCCCTGCGTCTCGCGGCCGCGCACCATGTTCACGACGGCGCGGGCCAGGCCCTTGGGGGAGACCCCTGAGTCCTCGTAGAAGGTCTCGTTCTCGGCGGCGATCACCGCGTCCACGGCGGACGGCGCGATCTGGTTCAGCTCCACGTTCTGCCGGTTGACGGCTCCGGTGCTCACCATCTGCGAGCCGTCGGACCAGTAGTAGACGTTGGCCTCGCGGCGGGCCGCCGCGTTCTCGTCCGGGATGTCCACGCTGACGTACACGCAGACGAAGAGCGTGGCGACGGAGGCGGCGAAGAGGCCCGCCGCGCCGAGGAGCAGGCGCCACGACGGGAGCCAGCGCCGGACGCCGCTCCTTCCGGCGCGCGGGTAGTCCACGATCCGTCGCCGGCCGCGGCGACGCGACCTCCTCCGCTGAGCATGTGTACCCATGCCGGAGGAGAGCGCGCCGCACGCGGCCGGGTTGGCCCGGAGGCGGTTAGCGGTACGTAACAGTCCGCTCGCGAACGCGGTGGGGAGACCGCGCGTGGCCGACGGGGGTCAGCGGACCTTGGTCAGTGCACCCTTGTCCTTGAAGATGGCCAGGCCGTTGGCCCAGAGCTGGTTGACCCTCGACCGCTCCTGCGCGTTCGGGTACGCGTTGGTGCAGGACGTGCCGGGGCCGCCACCGGACATCAGCTCGCTGCACGGACCCGAGTAGTGGTCGGGCAGACCGAGAACGTGACCCGTCTCGTGCGCCGTCACACGCGTGGAGTTGTACTGCTGGTTCTGCCGGTAGTCCAGGAAGATGTACCCGCGGCCGTGCCCGTCGGTGGAGGCGTACGAGCCACGCGAGTCATTGCCCTCGCGGTACTGGAAGTTACCGGTCGAGCTGGTCTCCTGCAGCTTCACGTTGCTGACCGAGGAGTTCCAGATCTGCGTGCTCTGGGATATCTGGCTGCGGAAGCTGGGCGCCCGGCTGGTGTTGTAGGTGACGGTGACGACCTGGATGCCGGGCTTCGCCGCCTGCTTCTTCAGTGCCGACTTCATGACGGCGTCGAAGAACTTCTTGTTGGCGGCCTGCTCCTCGGCGGAGCCCGTGTACGACGACGCGGTGTACGTGGAGGTCGCGGACGTCGACGAGGGCTTGACCGTCTCGGCTGCCGGGGCCGCGAACGCGGAGGGCGCGGCGGCCAGCGACGCCACGAGGGCGGCGGAGCCGAGGGTGGCGAGGAGGCTGGTGCGGGATCTGTTCATGGGGGTGTCCCTTCCGGGGAAAGGCCGGTATCCGGTGCGCCCGGGATGTCCGGGCAGCCGGGACCGGAGGCCTGCGGGTGCGGTTTCCGGTCGGGACGAGTATTCGGGGGCGGGGCGTGTTCGTACCGATGTCATTGGGCGATAACGTCAAAGCATCAACTGTTCGACGTATGTTAGGGGTTGACCGCCTAGCGGGCGCCTAGCGGGCGCCAACGGGCACCGAGCGTGCGGGGACCGTGCCGCGGGTCGGGCCTGCCGCGGTCGGCGGTCGGGCCTGCCGCTGTCGGGCCTGCCGAAGGGGAATTACCGGCGCCGGGAACGGCTTGCTGAGGAGGAGGGGCCGCAGCCCGCGGCCCGAGCCCTGCCCTTCGGCCAGCCCGGCCCCACCCTCGGAGAGGTCCCGTGTCCGAAACCCGCGCCCCCGGATCCGCCTACGACCCCCGCACGCTGCTCGCGGCATCCCGTCTCGGCGTACTCGCCACGATCAAGAAGGACGGCCGCCCCCAGCTCTCACCCGTCATGCCGTTCTACGACGCCGAGGCGGACGTCGTCCACGTGTCGATGACCGAGGGCCGCGCCAAGACGGCGAACCTGCGCAGGGACCCGCGAGCCACGCTGGAGGTCACTGGCCCCGACGGCCGCTCGTGGGCCACCGCCGAGGGCACGGCGATCCTGACGGGCCCGGGCACCGACCCCGAGGGCCCCGAGGTGGAGGCGCTGGTGCGCTACTACCGCCTGGCGTCCGGTGAGCACCCGGACTGGGACGAGTACCGCGCGGTGATGGTGGCCGACCGCAGGGTGCTGATGACGATGACGGTGGACCGCGTGTACGGCGAGAACCTCGGCTGAGGGTTCGGCTCACCGGCTCGCGCGCGGGGTGACGACCATCGGAATGTCGTCGGCGGCCCACAGCACGAACCGCTCGACGGGCGTCACCTCGTGCCCCTCCACGGGCCGGAACCGGAACCGCTTCAGCAGCACGGCGAGCGTCAACTGGGCCTCGACCATGGCAAGCCCGGCGCCTTCACAGCTGCGCGGCCCGACCCCGAAGGGAACGTAGGCGAACCGCGACCGCGCGGCCACCGCCTCCGGGGCGAACCGCTCGGGCACGAACTTCGCGGGCTCGGGCCAGTGGTCGGGGTTCATGTGCACGGCCCAGAAGGGATAGAAGACGGTGGTGCCGGCGGGAATCTCGTACGTGCCGTCGGCGCCGTCGAGGACCATGTCCTCGGTGGTCTCGCGGGCCCCGTAGGGCCCGGGCGGGTAGAGCCGCATGGACTCCTTGAGCACCATGTCCAGGTACGTGAGTTCGCGCAGGTCGCCGTAGTCGGGCGCGGACCGGTCGCCGAGGACGCGGTCGAGTTCGGCGGCGACGCGCTCGGCGACCTCGGGGTGGCGCCCGAGCAGGTGCAGGGTCCAGGAGACGGCGACGCCGGTGGTGTGGTGGGCGGCGAGCATGGTCACCATGACGGTGTCGCGGATGCGGGCGGGGGAGGTGCGGGTGGCGAGGAGGGCGTGGATGAGGTCGCTCCGATCACCACGACGTTCTTGCCCCGCCCTCGCCTCCCTCCCCTCCCTCCCCTCATGGGCGGCGATGACGCGGTCGACGGTGGCGCGCAGGTAGTCGAGGGCGAGCGAGGCCCGCTGGTTCGTGCTGTTGTCCTCGCTGAGTACGACTTCGAACGCGTCGACGACTTTCTCGGCCTCGACGACGCCACTTCCGGCGCCGTCGGCGCCGCCCAACGCGTAGGCGCAGATCATGCGCAAGGAGAGCGCGGTCAGATCCTTCTGAAGGAGGACGGGAACCCGACCCGCACCCACACCCACACCCACACCACCACTGTCCCCGTCCCCGTCCCACCGTTCGGCGAGCCCCTCCACCAGAGACACGAACTCCCCGAAGTGCCGTTCGTGGGACGGCCGCCCGGCGAACACCTCCAACAGCACGCGCCGCCAGGGCCCGTGCTCCTCCGCCCCGATGACCTGAAGGTTCCCGGCTTCGCAGAGGGGTTCCAGGAACGAGAAGAGGGCGGCGGGCCGCTCGTCGATACGAGCGGTCTCCTCAAGGACCAGAGGATCGGAGACGGACACGGCGACGCCCACGCCCGGCAACTGAAACTGCACGACGCCTCCGTACTCGGCGTGCAGCCGAAGCTGATAAAGATGCAGACCACCCGCGTCCGAGATGGCCCCGACCCCACCGTCATCACGCATCTCCGGCCCTGGAATCCGCATGGCGCCACCTCCGCAATCCGCCGCACTTCGATGCACTCCGATGCCGCCGGCCACCGGCGATCTCTGCTGCCCTCAGGCCAACGAACGGCACGGGTGGGGCGGCAGGGCGTTTTCGGCCCCCTGATCCCCCTGATCCCGGTGATCCGTTCCGCCCGCCGCCGGGCGGAGGCGATGGAGGGCGGGCTGCCGCACGGTCCGCCGGCGGCGCAGTGGGGCGCGATTCTGGGCGGCCCGGTGTCCGTGACGGCGGTGGCCCTGTGGGAGCTCCATCGCATGCGCACGCGCCACGGGGTCCGCATCCGCACCTGAGACGGGAGTTCAGGGGCGGAAGGGGGCGCTTTTTTCTCTGTTGCTGTTGATACTGCGGTCATGAACATAGTTATGGCCTGTGTGGTGACACAGGGATTACGCAACCTGGTGTCGGTTTAGCGTGGTTACTGACAGAGGGGGCCTCAGTCCATGCTGAACAACTCCGTGATCCTGGTCGTCGACGACCACAAGGACACCCTGTTCGCGCTGGAGAGTGCGCTGGCCCCGCTCGGCTACCCCTTGGTGAGCGCCTCCAACGGCGACGACGCGCTGCGCGTGATCCTTCGCGGGAACGTCGGCCTGATCCTCCTGGACGTCCGCATGCCGGGCGTGAGCGGCCTGGACGTCGTCCGCTACGTCCGCCGCCTGGAACAGACCCGCGCCATACCGATCGTCCTCCTGACGGGCTTCGACGTCAGCAGGGAGATCTCCGCTGCGGCGTTCCGCCTCGGGGTGGCGGACGTGGCCCTGAAACCGATCGACCCCCTGACCCTCCGCACGAAGGCGCGCTACCTCTTCGAGACGTACGGGCAGCTCAAGTCGATGCAGAGGGAGATCGAGGACCTCAGGGCCCAACTCAAGTCGGGAATCATCACGTCCACGCCCCTGAACGAGGGCGCGCGAGGCGACTCCTGAAAGCCTGCTTCGCGTGAGGCCCCCGGCTCGCATCCCCGTAGTCCCCGGCCCGGACGGGCGCTCGAAGGTGATGTCGCCGGGGGGCGGTAAGGGCAGCGCGAGGGCAGTGAGGGCATCGCCTGTGACGGAATGGAGACGTCGCGGGCGACCGGCTGTAACTCGGTGAGGGATACAAATAGTTCAGACCGCACAGGCCACCCGCTACTCCCCCGGGGGACACCATGAAGAAGACCCGCCTCACCGCGCTCGCCGCCGTCACCGTCGCCGCCGCCCTCTCGCTCACCGCCTGCGGTGGCGACGACTCCGGCTCGGACACGTCCTCCAAGGGTTCCTCGTCCGCCGCGAACTCGTCCTCTTCCTCCGCGTCCTCGAAGGACGGTTCCGGCGAGGACATCAAGGCCGAGGCCGCGGGCAACGCGACGAAGGCCGGTGCCAGGGTGACGTTCTGCAAGACGGCGGACCTGGCGATCGACGCGAAGGACGCCGCGCCGGACGAGAGCACCGGCCGGATCGACGTCACCATGATCAACCGTGGCTCGAAGACCTGCTCGGCGACGGGCTTCGCGGGCGTCGACATCAAGGACGCCGACGGCACCTCCAACCCCATCGAGCGCGGTCAGGCCCAGCCTCGCGTCACCACCCTGAAGCCCGGCGACGCCGCCGTCTTCAACCTGGCCTACGAGATCGACAACAGCGGCGAGAGCCTCTCGAAGCCGACCCACATCCTGGTGACGCCCCCCAACGAGACCCACACCGTGACCCTGAAGTGGCCGGCAGGCGCCGGTGCGATCAAGGGCGCCTACACCGACGTCCAGGTCTACCCGACGCACAACACCAACTGAGCCCGCTGCGTCAGACCTGGCCGAGGTCGATCTCCACCGGGGAGGGGGCCGCTACCTTGAGGATGCCGGTGAACAGACCCGCGTCCCGGTAGGTCCTCGTCGCGGGGTCGAGGGCGTAGGCGTACACGAGAGGAACGCCCGTCGCGGCCTGCTCGATCCGCCAGTAGAAGCCGATGCCCGCCTTGGCGTACTGGTCGACCTTCACGACCCGGTCGGTGGTCTCCGATCCTGGTGACACCACCTCCGCGACCAGCAGCACGTGCTGAGGGCGGGTGGGGGTGATGTCGATCGTCTCTGCGCGGTACACGATGACGTCCGGGCGGCGGTTGGTGAGCGGGACGTCCTGAAGCCGGACGGCGAAGCCGGTGTCGGCGTTCCAGTCCGGGCCCGCGGCGGCATCCAGGGCGTTCGCCAGAATCCGGGCGAGCCGGTTGTGCCGCTCGGACGCGCCTCACGGCCGGGCAGGGGCGCTTTCGTCGTGTCTGCGCGCAGCGGCTAGGCGCCGAGAGTGTCGAACATGTGGTCGTCGAGGTCGGCGACGAAGTCCTCGCGCCGCCACGGCCGCAGGTCACGGCGGGCTCGGCGCAGACGGATGGAAGCCACCCGGCCGCCCGTCGATGCTGCGGCGTCGATGCACTTGTGCAGCAGCACGGCCGCCGCTTGCGGATCGTCGAGACGGATACACGCGGCTGCCTGGTCGGTCGACACGATGGCTCTCTGCACCCGCTCGCGCGGGGCGGACAGGGAGGCCGCCGACTTCGCGAAGTAGTCGTGTGCCTCGGACGCGTCGCCGACGTAGAGCGACGTCACCCCCTCGAAGCCCCGCAGATGAGCGGGTGAGAAGCTCGTCGTCGATGCCGCCGGGTCCCCGTCGCGGCTGCTCTCCATGTCGTACCAGGCGAGCGCGAGCGCAGCCTTCGCGTGCTTGGCCGAACCAGCCCGAGCCGCGATTTCTGCCTGCAAGGCATGGGCACGGGCGCGAACGGTCACGCTCTCACCGGCTCGTGCGTCGCGCACCGCGGCGTCGACGAGTGCCTTCGCGGGACCGAGCCCGGGGGTCGAGTACAGCGTGACGAGTGCGTGACTCATGTGCACCATGGCCCGTCGCCACGGCGCGCCGATCGCACCGGCCGCAGTTGTGGCTGCGGAGTAGAGAGATTGCGATGCCTGGTCGTCCCGAGTCTCGAACGCGAACCGCCCGGCGAGTGTGTACGCCTGCGCGGCGACTGTTCGAAGGTCAGGAACGAAGACGTCGGGGACTGCTGCGGCCTCGTCGAGCAGGCGTCGGCAGGACTCGACGACCGGGGCGAGTAAGAGCTGTAGGCGTACGAACGGGATGCTGCCCACTTGCCCGTTGACGAGGGTGATCGAGTCGCGCATCGCGTCGAGCACGCCCTCGTCGACACGGGCAGGGTCGGCGAGGGCCGCCGACAGGGCGCACTCGGTCGTCGGCCTGAGCAGTGCGAGCAGCCCGCCGTCGGCATCTGTGGCTATGCGCACGAGCAGCGTGCGCAGCTCGTCGAGGTGTTGCTCGCTCTCCCCGAGGTGAGCGAGCGCGTCGAGCAACTCGGCGAAGTCCGAGCCAGGGCCGAGCGAAGCCTGCCCGGCGGCATCCTGCGCGTACCGGTGCGCGAGCAACAGTTGATAGCGCTCGCTCGGCAGGACGGGCACCGTAGTGCTTTCCCATCTCGCGACTGATCGCTGCACGCCGGCGAGGCTGGAACCGAGCGGCTGCCCGAGTTGCGCGGCGGTGTCGATCAGAGCTTTCGCGGTGTCGCGCAGTGACCAACCGCGGCGTCTCCGAAGGCTCTTGAGTGCGGCGGCGCCAACGGCGCTGTCGTGCGTGCTCATGCCGTCATGATGCCCGCCGAACGGGTCATACGGGCACGATCAGACGTGGCCTACCCTGCTGTGCACCGTAGTTGATCGTCTGCCAGGTCCCGGACGTGCCTTCCGTTCCTTTCCTGGGAAACCCGATCACCATGTCGGAGTGATCGACCATCCAACGGTTCCGGGCGTGGTACGCCGAGGTGCACAGTTCATCGGCGCCCAACTCGACGGTCTCGTAAATCCGTGCGCGGCAACGGTCGATCACCTGCCGTGCCTCGGTCGGTTGCTGTGCCACCGTCCCCGGTGCGACGACCGTGATCTTCGACTTCGAGTTCCCGGCGAGCCAGAGCAGTGTGAGACTGTCGATTCCCTTCGCACCCCCGATGTAGAAGTGCGACTCATCGTCGGCGAAGGCGCCCACGTACCGGGCGAAGAGATCGGCGTACCAGGTGAGTTCGTGGTGATCGGTTGCCCGTGTTCCGGTAAGCGTCAAGGTCAGAGGCATGGTCAACTCCGTGTCATAGGTTGTCATATCCCGCACCGCAGGCTGATGCGGTGGGATCGGGGCATGGACGCGAACACCGCAGCCATTCTGGCGGAGCAACTTGCGGCGCACGGATTGACTGTCACAAATGTGGATGATCAGACAGCGAGTGTGGCGAACCACCTACAACTCGGCGTCGTCGAGGCGGGCGACCACCGCGGCGGGCGCTGTGTCGCGGACCGGGGATACGAGCTCGGCGAGACCGGCGCCGAGGAAGGCACAGCCCAGCGGCTGGCCTACCTCCTGGGCCTTCCCCAGCGGTGCACATGCCGACGGACCTGACACGCGAAGGGGGGCCGCCCGTGCAGCAACCACTTGAGAAACGGTTCAGCCGCCACCCGGTATCCGTCGGGCAGGCCCGCTCGTTCGTCGCGGCGGCGCTCACCGGCTGGCAGCCCGAGGACCGACTCGACGACGTGAAGGTTTGCGTCTCCGAGCTCGCGACGAACGCGATCCGACACAGCAGCGTCGGCCGCGGTTTCCTGGTCCGGGTGGCGAGTCGCGACGAGCGACTGCGGGTCGAGGTGCGCGACGGCGGGGGTGACGACGGGCAGGCCCCGTACGTGAAGGAGTCGGCCGCCGATGTCGACTCGGGCCGTGGGCTCTACCTGGTCGCGACCCTCGCGGACGACTGGGGCGTGAACCGCCACGAGGGCCCCGGGCGTACCGTCTGGGCCGAGTTCAAGGCCAGCCCGCCCATAAGCCGCGAGGCGACGACGACCAAGAGGAGACGTTCGATCAACTAACTCCGGCCGTGCCCAGGGCCGCGCGGCGGTCGAGCCTCCCGCGTGGCTCCCGCCGAGCAGCCCGACTACCTGCCACACGTACGCCCCCACCCGTCCAGCGGAGGTGCCCCGGTGGCCAGGCGCTACGCCTACCCGTGCGAGCTGCTCGCCCGTTCCCTCGACGGCACGTACGAGGCGATCCTTGCGATGCCCCGCGCGCCGACGCCGCTACTTGCCGCCCGATGGGCCCGGGCGACGGCCGACCGGTACCCGAGCTGCTCGCCCCGGCGCCCGCTGCCCCTTACCTCGGGCGGGGGCACCCCTGATCGAGGCCCCGCCCGAGAGGCCCCAGCCCGACGTCAAGTTGCACGCGTGGTCGCCGTAGGCGTACTGGGGGGCGTCATGGTTGAGCCGCACACCGCCGAATGCCTGTATGCCTCCCCAAGGCCGCGGACTTGTGGTCGAGGAAGCATCCGACGCGTGGGCCTCGCCGCCTACCTGACCGCCGCCGTTCCCCCGCTCCCGCAGGGGCGCTCAGTCTCCCGCCCCGGCCCGCCAAGATCCCGGCCGGGGCGGGTATCACGCCCTTCCGCAAGTCGGACGGGCGCACAGCGAAGTGCCGTACCGGCAAGCGAAGAGAAGAGAAGAGAAGAGGAAGAGATGACGCTCACCCTCGAAAAACCTGTGGCCGCGCGCACGCGTGACCCGAAGGAACTGCTCAACGCCGTACAGCCGCACATCAAGCACCTGACCATCAACGTCCTCGACAGCGGCATGGCCCTGTGGGATCGCGAGATCGCCCTGCTGCTGCGCGATCACACGATGGTTCACGACATGGCCGAGCGCATCCTCGGCAACGCGGTCATGTACACCATGGCCTCGCTCGAGCACCCCGAGGTGCACCTCGGGGTCGGCAAGCTCGTCGACATCGGCGTGCATCAGCTCATCCTCGACACGCCGGTGTGGTGGGCGCTCTGCGACGTCTACAACGGCGGCGCGTACAAGCACCACGCCCCGTTCATCGAACGCCGCGGCGACGGCCTGTGCCTGCGTACGGCCGACTTCCTCAAGTCGATCGGATTCGCGATCGACGAAGAGCTGTGGGAGATCGACGGTGCCGAGTGCTCGCCGTGTGACAACAAGGTGCCCGACAGCCACTGATGGCCGATACGGTGCCTCCGCCCTCGCGCCGAGGGCGGAGGCACCACCGCCCGCACCACCGAAGAGGACTCCATGCCCGTACCTCACGACCTCGCCGCAGAGACCGAACTGTGGGACGCCTACGCCGAGTCGGCGTTCAAGGACGACGCCGAGCCCGTCTTCAACTGGACGCAGTACACCGGGCACGGCCCCGGCCCCGAAATCCTCGGCGCCCCCTCGACCGTGCTGGAGACCGGCTGCGGCACGGGCCGGGCCCTGGCATACCTCGCTACCCGGGGGGTCGAGGCTCACGGGGTCGACCTGTCGCCGGTCGTGGTCAAGAAGGCAACGGAGCGATGGGCCGAGACCGGGGCGACGTTCCATCACGGCGACGTCTTGGAGTACCTCGCCGTGCACGATGGCACCTACGACGCGGTGTACTCGGTTTTCGGGGCTGCCTGGTTCGCCGATCCCAGCCGGCTCTTTCCGCTGGTGCGGGCCCGCCTCAAGCCGGGCGGCGTGTTCGTGTTCTCCCAACCGCCGGCCATCCCGGGTGCCTACGGGCCACAGGGCATGTACAAGGGCGGGTTCGCAGGCAAGGCGATGTTCACCTACCGCTACAGCTACCGCCCCGCGGTGTGGGAACGACTGCTGACCCGAGCAGGGTTTACCACCGCGTCCGCGCGCGTGCTGGACGCACCGAAAGAGGGCCACATCGGAACCCTCATCGTGCATGCGCAGGCGCCCTGACCTGTCGCAGCCGCGGGCTCGGCGGCGGTCAACCTCGAGCCGGTCGGAATCACGAGAAACGCTCGGTGCCGCTGCCCTGGTCGTTCGCGGAGGAACTGCGGCCGCTCACCATCGACCGCGGCGACGATGACGCTCGAAGCGCCGCTCACGGAAGCTGCGTGATCGAAACCATGTGTACAAAATGCGTACTGCCCGTTCGGGCAACCCCGAACGGGCAGTGAGCAACTGGTCTATGACCACTGCTACAGGTTGTGCCCCCGGCAGGATTCGAACCTGCGACACCCGCTTTAGGAGAGCGGTGCTCTATCCCCTGAGCTACGAAGGCGGGGTTCTGCGTGGACCGCCGAGGCGGGTCCCTGGACAGGGTAGCGGATGAGGGTGCGGCCGTCGGCCCCCCGGGGTTCGTGAGGGGCGACGGCCTTCGTGGGGCGTCGGGCGGCGTGGCGGTCGGTGTCAGGCGGCGGGTGTCGCCGTTGGTGGGGCGAAGCGCATGGGGGTGATCTGCTTGACGTCGTAGCGGCTCCGCATGCGGCGTACCGCCTCCGGGTCCACCGAGTCGCCGCCCGCCGCCCAGATCTCCGCTATCTCCTCGAAGTACGCCTCGTGCTCCGGCGACGGGTTGCTCTGGAACAGCATCCGGACCGGGCTCCCCGTGGCGTTGCGGAACGCGTGCGGTGTGTTCGGCGGTACGAACATGCTGCTGCCCGCCGGGGCGCGGACCACTCTGTCGCCGTCGACGGACTCCCAGTCCAGCCAGTCGTCCGTGCGTTCCGTCGGCTCGAAGGCGAGGAGTTCCAGCTCGCCCTCCAGGATGTAGAAGAACTCCTCCGCCTCCTCGTGGTAGTGGCCGCCCGTGTCGAAACCGGGCGGGACCACCACCTCGAAGATCGACGCCGACGAGCCCTGTGCCCCGGTGGCCTTGAAGGTCACTTCCTGCGCTTTCGTGACCAGCTTGCGGCCCTCGCCCGGCAGGCGGATGAGGTCACTCATGCGATCGACTCCTTGCGTGAGCTGAGCTGAGCTGTGCGGGATGTAGCGATCGCTGTCAGGGTATGACCCTTACCTCAAGGCTTGCTCGGGTCTGTCGCAGGTGCGTGTTACTCGATCACCAGGTCCACCTGGATGTTGCCGCGCGTCGCCTTCGAGTACGGGCAGAACGCGTGCGTCTTGCGCAGGAGCTCCTCGCCCGCCGCGCCCTGCAAGTGGTCCGGGAGCTCCGCCCGCATGATCACGGACAGGCCGAAGCCGCCGTCCGTCTCGTCCTTGCCGATGCTGACCTCCGCCGTCACTGACACGTCGGACACGTCGATCTTCTCCTGGCGCGCGATGTTGCCCATCGCGCTGGCGAAGCACGCGGCGTACCCGGCGGCGAAGAGCTGCTCGGGGTTCGTGCCCTGGTCGTTGCCGCCCAGCGCCTTCGGAAAGCCGAGGGGCAGGTCGATCTTGCCGTCGGAGCTGACGGCGCGGCCCTCGCGGCCGTTGGCGGTGGCTACTGCTGTGTACAACGCGTCCATGGGGTCATCCCGTCCTCGTTGCGAGCGACTGTCTCGGCTCGGCTCGGCTGGCTGGCGTACAGCCGTAAGTGTTGCACGCTATTAAGTTGTGCACAACTTAATTGGGTAAGCGAGGGCTCGCTGTAGCCTTGTCGCATGGACGACGAGGACCTTCTCCGGCTCGATCAGCAGATCTGCTTCTCGCTGCACGCCGCCGCCCGTGCCTTCAACGGCGTCTACCGGACCCTGCTCAAGGACCTCGGCCTGACCTACCCGCAGTACCTCGTCATGCTCGTCCTCTGGGAGCACGACGAGCTGCCCGTCAAGAAGATCGGCGAGCGGCTGCGGCTCGACTCAGGCACCCTCTCGCCGCTGCTCAAGCGGCTCGAAGCGGCCGGGCACGTCGAGCGGCGGCGCAGCGCCGAGGACGAGCGCTCCGTCACCGTGCGGCTCACCGAGGAGGGGCGCGGCCTGCGCGAGAAGGCCCTCGCCGTGCCACGCGCCCTCGCCGACTCCACCGAGCTCTCCCTCGACGACGTACGGGATCTGCGCGTACGGCTCGATCAGCTCACGGCCGCCCTCGACCGGCACCCGGGCCCGGGCAAGGACGACCCGGGCAAGGACGGCCCGGGCAAGGGCGGTCGCGTGGGGGCTCCCTAGGAAGCGCCGCCGGGGAACACCGTTTCCGTCGTCGTCACCACCGCGCACTTCCCCGCCGCCCACCGCAGCGCCATCGCGTGGTCGTCCGCCGAGAAGTCCGCCACCGCGTCGGCCACCACGAACGCCTGGATGTCCCGCATCCACGCGTCGCACGCCGTCATCAGGACGCCGATGTGGGCGTAGATGCCAGTGATGACCAGCTGGTCGCGGCCCTGTGCGCGCAGGCGCTCCAGGAGGTCCGTGCGGACGAAACCGCTGTACTTCCACTTGGTGAGGACCGTATCGGCGGGCGCCGGGCCGATCTCCGATGCGATCGCCGCCGCCTTCGCGTCGTCGGGCAGGCCCGGACCCCAGAAGTCCTGCTGGAGGCCGCGTTCTGCGGGGGACTGGCCGCCCGGCTGTGCGGTGTGCACGACCGGGATGTCGAGGTGGGCGGCCCGTCTCTTCAACTCGGCCACGTGGGAGAGGAGTTCCGGGACCGGGGACGCCGTGCGGTCGTACGCCGAGAGGAAGTAGTTCTGCAGGTCGTGCACGAGCAGTACGGCGCGGGACGGGTCGACCTTCCAGTCGACACGGTTCGCGGGCAGCTCGTCGGGCGACGGCATCGGGTAGGGGGTGATGGCGGGGAGGGCCATGGTGCGGCGGTTCCGTTCAGGGTGCGGTGCGGTGCGGTGCGGTGCGGTGCGGGGCGGGACGGTGCGGTGCGGTGCGGGTGGTCACAGGGCTGGTCAGGACGACGCCGACGCCGACGTCGACGCCGACGCCCTCAGCGCCTTCTTCGAGATCTTTCCTACGCCCGTCTGCGGGAAGACCTCCACGAACTGGACGCGGTCGGGCACCTTGTACGAGGCGAGGCCCCTCTCCCGTACGAACTTCCTGATCGCGGCAGGCCGCATCGGCTCCGCGTCCGCGCGCAGGATCACGTACGCGCAGGTCCGCTCGCCCAGGTACGCGTCCGGCTCGGCGACCACGTTCGCGTCGTGCACGGAGGGGTGGGCCAGGATGTGGTTCTCGACCTCCTCCGCCGCGATCTTCTCGCCGCCCCGGTTGATCTGGTCCTTCGCCCTGCCCTCCACGACGAGGTGGCCGGTCGGGGTCAGGCGCACCACGTCGCCCGTGCGGTAGAAGCCGTCGGCCGTGAAGGAGCGGGCGTTGTGGTCGGGGGCCCGCCAGTAGCCGCGGATCGTGTACGGGCCGCGCGTCAGCAGGTGGCCCGTCTCACCGTCCGGCAGGTCGTTGTCCTCGTCGTCCACGACGCGGATCTCGTCGTCCGGCGAGATCGGGCGGCCCTGCGTGGTGACGATCGTCTCCGGATCGTCGTCCAGCCGCGTGTAGTTGACCAGGCCCTCCGCCATGCCGAAGACCTGCTGCAACGTGCAGCCGAGCGCGGGCTTCACCCGGCGTGCCGCCTCCTCGCTGAACTTCGCGCCGCCGACCAGGAGTACGTCCAGGCTGCTCAGGTCGTACGCGGTGGCCGGCGCCGCCTCCGTCCAGAGCAGGGCGAGCGGCGGGACGAGACCCGTGATGGTGACGCCCTCGGACTCGATGAGGGGGAAGGCGGCCTCCGGGCCGGGCTGCGGGCAGAGCACGACGCGGGCGCCCGCGTACAGCGCGCCGAGCGAACCCGGGGAGGAGAGCGGGAAGTTGTGGGCCGCGGGGAGGGCGACCAGGAAGACGCTGTCCTCGTCGATCGCGCACAGCTCGTTCGAGCCGCGCAGGGAGTAGATGTAGTCGTCGTGGGTGCGCGGGATCAGCTTCGGTACGCCCGTACTGCCGCCGGAGAGCTGGAGGAACGCCAGGTCGGAGGGGGCGGGAGCAGCCGGAAGCTGCTCGGGCGCCGCGTCCGTGGCCACGTCCGACAGTGCCTCGAACGGGCCCGCGTCGCCCTCCGCCACGAACACGTGCCGCAGCGTCGTGATCTCGTCGACCAGCTTCGCCGCGAGGCCGCGGTAGTCGAAGCCGCCGACCTGGTGCGGGATGACGTACGCGGCGGCCTCGGTGAACTCGCAGAAGTAGCGGATCTCCGTCTCGCGGTGTGCGGGCAGCGCGAAGACCGGCAGCGCGCCGATACGGAACAGCGCGAAGATCGTCTCGAAGAACTCGGCGATGTTCGGCAGCTGGACGACCACCTTGTCGCCCTTGCCGATCCCGCGCGCCACCAGGCCCGCGGCGAGACGGTCGGCCCTGCGGTCCAGTTCCCCGTACGTCCAGCGGCGCGACGGGGTGCCGTTGGCGCCCGGGTCCACGATCGCCACGCGGTCCGGGTGCTCGGCGGCTCTCTCGCGCAGCATTTCGCCGAACGTCTCGCCGCGCCACCAGCCCGCGGCGCGGTAGCGCTCCGCGAACTCCTGCGGCCACACGGGCGCGTCCGGGGCGATCGGGTCCAAGGGGCTCACAGCTCCGCCCCCACCGCGTCGAGGAACGTACGGAACTTCGCACCCGTCTCCGCGGTCTCCGCCGCCGGGTCCGACGCGGCGACCACGCCCGCGCCCGCGTACAGCCGCAGGCTGCGCTCCTCCGCCTCGGCGCAGCGGATCGTCACGACCCATTCGCCGTCGCCGTTCGCGTCGCCCCAGCCGACCACGCCGGTGAAGAACCCGCGGTCGAACGGCTCGGTCTCGCGGATCACCTCGCGCGCGACGGCCGTGGGCGTGCCGCACACCGCGGGGGTGGGGTGCAGCGCGCAGGCCAGTTCGAGGGCGGAGGTGTCGGGCGAGGCGAGGGTGCCGGTCACCGTCGTGGACAGGTGCCACATGGTCGCGGTGCGGACGAGGGTGGGGCGGGCCGGGACGGTCAGGTCCGTGCAGAAGGACGCGAGTGCCTGGTGCACGCCGTCCACCACCACGGAGTGCTCGTGCAGGTCCTTGGCCGACTCCAGGAGCGCGGCGGCGCGGCGTACGTCCTCGGCGAGGTCGTCGCTGCGCGGTGTCGAACCGGCGAGGGGGTTCGCCACGACCTGGTTGCCGTGGCGCGAGACGAGCAGTTCGGGGCTCGCGCCGATGAGGGTGCGGCCGGGCGCCGTCGGCAGCGCGAAGGTGTAGCCGGAGGGGTCGCGGCGGGCCAGGCGCTGGAGCATCGCGGGGAGGTCCAGCGGGGCGGGCGCGGTGAGTTCGAGGGTGCGGGCGAGGACGACCTTGCTGAAGTCGCCGCGCCACATGCGGTCCACGGCGGCGGCCACGCCCGCGCCGTACTCCTCCGGGGAGGGCACCGGGCGGATCCGCCAGCCGGTGGCGTCCGCTGTCTCGACGGGCAGCGCGATCAGCGGGTCCGCGGCCAGCGGGGGCGCGGCGCGCAGGGTCTCGGGGACGGTGAGCGCGGCGGGCGCGGTGTGGTCGAAGGGGACGGCGCCGACGACGTACGGCTCGCCGATCCCGGTGCGGCGCGCGTCGGCCAGGGTGGCGGCGACGCGTTGCGGCAACGGCCGGTCGTCGTGCGGGACGTGCGCGTGCACGCCCTCGGCGAGCAGGGTGCGGGTGGGCGTCGCGAGGAACCGTTCGCCCGGGGTGTAGGTGGCGAGGAGCGAAGTCGCCGCTCCGACCACGGGGTTGGCCTGCTCGGCGGTGGTGACGGAAGTGGTGCGCGGGGCGTGCTCGTCGTGCGTGGCGACCTCGGGTGCCGTCGACACAGTGGCTCCAATTCTCGGGCGGGGCTCGGGTGTGTGTGCGGGGAGGAGAGGGAGGGAGGGCATGCGGGGGGAGAGGGAGGGGGGCATGCGGGGAGGGGAAAGCTGGGCTCGCCGCCTCGGAGTCAGCGCAGTGTCGCGCCGCCGTCCACGTACAGCTCCTGCAGCGTGATGTGGCGGGCGCGGTCCGAGGCGAGGAAGAGCACCGCGTCGGCGATGTCGTGGGGCGTGGCGATACGGCCGAGGGGGATGCCGGTCCGGTACGTCTCCAGGTTGCCGTCGAGCACCCCGGCCGGCGCCTGTGCCGCCGAGTCGTCGGGCCAGAGGGCGCGCTGCATGGCGGTGTCCGTGGTGCCGGGCGCCACGACGTTGCAGCGGACGCCGCTGCGCGCGATCTCCAGGCCGAGGCACTTGGTGAACGCGGCGGCCGCCGCCTTCGACGCGGCGTACGCGGCCATGCCGGTCCGGGGGATTCCGGCGGCGTTGGAGCCGACCGTGACGATGCAGCCGGAGCCCCGTGCCGTCATGTGGGAGGCGGCGGCGCGGGACGTGTGGAAGACGCCGGTGGCGTTCACGGCGAAGGTGTCGGCCCAGTCGGCGTCGGTCAGTTCGGCGACGGCGGAGCTGCGGAGGATGCCCGCGACGTTCACGAGGAGGTCGAGGGCGCCGTGGTCGCGGACGATGCCGTCGATCACCGACGTCACCGCGGCGACGTCGGTGACGTCCATGACGCGGGGCGTGACCGTGCCGGAGAGGCCTCGCGACGCGGCCGACAGTTCGTCGACGCCGTGCGCGTCGCGGTCCGTGGCGACGACGTGCGCGCCGCGGGCGGCGAGCGCGGCGGCCACCGCGGCGCCGATGCCCTGGCCCGCGCCGGTCACCAGAGCCGTACGCCCGGCGAACTCGCCCTCGGCGTGCGACTCGTTCGGTATGTCCTCAGGCATGGTGTGAGCGACCTCCCCCAACTCGTTAGGTAAGGCTAACCTAACGTATGAGCTTTAGGGAGAGGTTTGCGGGGCCGATCATGGCCGATCGCTGGCTTAGGTGAGGCTTACCTTATAGCGAAACAACTGGGGCCGTCGGGTCTGTCCCGGCCGACCGTCCCTGTGCTACCTTCCGAGAGGTACGTGTGTACGCCCTGTCCTGGGCGCCCGTACCGTCACCCCTTCCCCCGGTTCACCGGGGCCGGGATCTCTCAGGTCGCTTTCTGTGTGCGACCCGCTCAGTTCTCCGTACTGCCGGCCGAACACTCGCGCAGCAGTTTCCTTCCGCCCGTCGCACGGGACGTGGTCAATGCCGTCCCGCCGGGCCCTCTTCTTCGCATGTCGCGAAAGGACCCTCATTATGACTGCCACAACCATCGAAAAGCCTTCACAGGCTGTCGCTGCCTCGTCAACTGAACCTTCCTGCACCGGAGTTCTCGACATCGTCCGCGAAGGGCGCGGGTTCCTCCGGGGGCCCGGCTGCCAGCCGGGCGACGGCGACGTGCAGGTGCCCGCCTCACTCGTACGCCAACTCGGGCTCCGCTCCGGCGACTTCGTCGAGGGCGTCTGCGGGAAACCCCGCGTGCTCGCCGGAGTCGAACGCGTCAACGGGTACGCCACCGCAACCCTGCGCGCACGGCCCCGGTTCCGGGACCTCACCCCGCTGCACCCCCGCGAACGGCTCCGCCTGGAGACCGAGGGCGGGCCCGTCGCCGGGCGGCTCGTCGACCTCGTCGCCCCCGTCGGCAAGGGGCAGCGCGGGCTGATCGTCGCCCCGCCTAAGACCGGCAAGACCGTGCTGCTCCAGCAGATCGCCGCCGCCGTCGCCCGCAACCACCCCGAGTGCCACCTCATGGTCGTCCTCCTCGACGAACGGCCAGAGGAGGTCACCGACATGCGGCGCTCGGTCCGCGGCGAGGTGCTCGCCTCGACCTTCGACCGGCCTGCCAAGGAGCACATCGCCCTCGCCGAGCTCGCCGTCGAGCGCGCCAAGCGCATGGTCGAGGAGGGGCGGGACGTCGTCATGCTCTTCGACTCGCTGACGCGGCTGTGCCGTGCGTACAACAACGCGGCGACCGGCAGCGGCCGTACGCTCAGCGGCGGCGTCGACGCGACAGCCGTGCAGGGGCCGAAGCGGCTCTTCGGCGCCGCGCGCCTCGCCGAGGAGGGCGGCTCCCTGACGATGCTCGCGACCGTCCTCGTGGACACCGGGTCGCGCGCCGACGACTACTACTTCGAGGAGCTCAAGAGCACCGGCAACATGGAGCTCCGGCTCGACCGCACCCTCTCCGCCCGGCGCGTCTTCCCGGCCATCGACATCACCCCTTCCGGTACGCGGAGGGAGGAACTGCTCGTCGACGACGTGGAGTTGAGTGCCGTACGCGGGCTCCGACGGGCCCTGCACGGGCAGAGCTCGTTCGAAGCTCTGCTCGACCGCATCCGCAAGACGCCCAGCAACGCCGCCTTCCTGCGGCAGGTGCGGCAGACCGTCCCCGGCGCGCTGCCCGGGAGCGGCGACGCTACGGCCGCGTGACGTGCACGCGGTAGTCGCCGTCGTCCGTCACCCCGGCCACCGTGACCCGCACTCCCGTCTTGCGGTCGGTGAAGGTCTCGCCGATGCCGTACGTCGCGTCGGAGAGCTCCGCGTGGACGTTGGGGCGGCGCGTGCAGCCGCCGCTGTCGGGGGTCGCGTCGGAGACCGTGACCGGGCCGTGGCCCGTGTCGACCTCCGCGTCCACGCGGTAGACGAGGACGCCCGGCTTGCAGACCGCCTCGTCGTTGCCGCCGCGGGTGCGGGCCTCGATCGCGAACCCCGTCTTCTCGCCCAGCGGGGCGAACGCCAGCTTCGTGCCGCCGGAACGGGCCACCGGGGACAGGGTGTGCTCGGTCGTGCCGGAGCTCGACGCGCAGCCGATCTGGTCGTCGTCGAGCCAGCCCAGCTTCCACTTGTGCCAGGCCAGCAGGTCGTTGTTGGCGCCCCAGTCCTCGCTCATGATGTCCCAGTGGCCGACCGCGCCGCCGCCGTCCTGTGTGTACAGGTCGGGCAGGCCGAAGACGTGGCCGTTCTCGTGCGGCAGGACGCGGTAGCCCGTCTCCCGGTAGCTGCCCGAGCCGTCGTCCTGGCGGCTGTAGACGAAGGACGCGTTGGAGACGGGGACGCCGTCCGCGACCGGCGCCTCGTGGTTGCCCGCGAAGGTCACCGACAGGACGGTGTCGAGGGCCGAGGGGCCCGCGTTCGGGGTGATCAGGATGTTCACCAGGTCGTACGCACGGAAGTCCACGTCGGGGTCGGCGGCCGCCACGATGTCCTCGACCAGCGTGCGGTAGCCGGGATCGAAGGGGGCGCCGCGCTCTATCCCGTACTCCTTGAACGACTTCGGCATCCGCAGCCAGTCCGGCAGGGGGGACTCGGGGCGGTAGTCGAGGCGCCCGTACGAACTGGTGCGGAACCACTCCGAGGTCTGCGGGAAGAACTCCGCGAGACGGTCCATCGCGCTGCCCTGACCGGGCGCGTCCGAGAAGTCGACCATGAGGTTCAGGGCGCGGACGGTGCCGGTGGAGCGGGAGTAGCCGGGCGGGGTGGGCACGCCCTCCGACATCTGTACGCCCATCGTGCCGCTGATCATGCAGGGCCCGAGGGTGGTGCCGCGGGCCAGGGACACCGGGCCCGCGGCGCTCTGCGCGCCCTCCATCAGGCGTCCGGTGCTCGCCGACGTGGTGACCGCGAGGGCGATCGCGGCGACGGACCCGAGGGCGATGCCCCGGCGGGCGGGGCCGATGCCCGGGCGGGCGGGGCGTATCCGGCGCCAGGTCGGCTGCTGCATGCATGGGCCTTCCGCTCCGCGGCAGCCGCCGGTCCTGGCTGCACCCTGTTCGATCACCCTCCGCCGGGGGGTGCGGGGGCGCTCGTTGGGTGCGACCGATCGTGGGTTTCTTGCCCGCGCGAGGTGTGACCCGGCTCACAGGCATTAAGTCGGGCTGCGGGAAATATCCGGGGACTGTCTCCCCGTTTAGCACTGTGTCCGCGTGAAACGGGGAGTCACTCCCCACATCGCGGAACGACTTCGACCCAGACCTACGCCGACATACGAGGAGCAGCCGTGGACACCGCCACCGCCCCGCAGCGCCGAAGCCCGCGACCGCGGGCCGACGCCCTGCGCAACCGGGAGCGGATCGTCGCCGCCGCACGCGAGATGTTCGTGGAGTACGGACCGGACGTACCCCTCGACGAGGTCGCGCGCCGGGCCGGCGTCGGCAACGCCACGGTCTACCGTCACTTCGCCGACCGCGCCGAACTGGTGCGGCAGGTCGTCCTCTCGGTGACGGACCGCGTCGCGGCCCACGCCGAGCAGGGCATCGCCACGGCGGACGCCGACGCGAGCGCCTCGTTCGGCGCGCTGCGCACCTTCGTGCACGCCGCGGCCGAGGAACGCATCGGGGCCATGTGCCCGATGCTGTCGGCCGACTTCGACCCCTTCCACCCCGACCTGCTCGACTCCCGCGAGCGGCTCGAGCACTCCATCGAAGGCCTCATGGAGCGGGCCCGCGAGGCCGGCCAGCTGCGCACCGACATCGCCGTCGGTGACCTGATGGTCGCCCTCTCCCAGCTCACCCGGCCGCTGCCGGGCACGGCCTGCCCGAGCATGGACCGCTTCATCCACCGCCATCTGCAGCTGTTCCTCGACGGCCTGATGGCGCCCGCCCGGTCCGAGCTCCCGGGGGCGGCCGCGACGCTGGAGGACCTCCGGCAGCACTGACCGAGAACCGCGTGCCCGCGTCGTCCTCCCCTCAGATTTTCGCTTTCCGTACCTCTTTCACCACTCCGTACCGCTAGGTGGCTACTCCCATGTCCCAAACATCCCTCAGGCCCGACACAGGGCCCGACACCAACCGCTGGAAGGCGCTCGTCTTCATCGCGCTCGCCCAGCTGATGGTCGTCCTCGACGCGACCATCGTGAACATCGCGCTGCCCTCCGCGCAGCAGGACCTCGGCATATCCGACGGCAACCGCCAGTGGGTCATCACGGCCTACGCGCTCGCCTTCGGCGGTCTGCTGCTCTTCGGCGGCCGCATCGCCGACCTGTGGGGCCGCAAGCGCACCTTCGTGACCGGCCTGATCGGTTTCGCCGGGGCCTCCGCGCTCGGCGGCGCCGCGACCGGCGAGGCCATGATGCTGGGCGCCCGCGCCTTGCAGGGCGTGTTCGGCGCGCTGCTCGCGCCCGCCGCCCTCTCGCTGCTCGCGGTGATGTTCACCGACGCCAAGGAGCGCGCCAAGGCCTTCGGCATCTACGGCGCGATCGCCGGTGGTGGCGGCGCCGTCGGTCTGATCCTCGGCGGCTTCCTCACCGAGTACCTGAACTGGCGCTGGACCTTCTTCGTGAACATCCCGTTCGCGGTGGTCGCCGCCCTGGGCGCGTACTTCGTCATCCGTGAGCCGGCCGGCGGCCGCAACCGCTCGCCGCTCGACATCCCCGGCGTGGTCCTCTCCACCCTCGGTCTGGTCGCGCTGGTCTACGGCTTCACCCGCGCCGAGTCCGCGGGCTGGTCGGACTCCGTGACGATCACGATGTTCGTCGCCTCGGCCGTGCTGCTCGCCGCGTTCGTCCTCACCGAGGCCAAGGTCAAGTCGCCGCTGCTGCCGCTGCGCGTCCTGACCGAGCGCAACCGCGGCGGCGTCTACATGTCGCTCGGCCTCGCGGTCATCGCGATGTTCGGCCTGTTCCTGTTCCTCACGTACTACCTGCAGATCGTGCAGGGCTACTCGCCGGTCAAGACCGGCTTCGCGTTCCTGCCGATGATGGTCGGCATGATCGCGGGCTCCACGCAGATCGGTGCCCGTCTGATGACCCGCGTCGCGCCGCGGCTGCTGATGGCCCCGGGCTTCCTGCTCGCCGCGGTCGGCATGCTGCTCCTGACGCAGCTGGAGATCGGCAGCTCCTACACCGGTCTGATCCTGCCCGCGCAGCTGATGCTGGGCCTCGGTATGGGTACGGCGTTCATGCCTGCCATGTCCCTGGCCACGCACGGCGTCGAGGCCCGTGACGCCGGTGTCGCCTCCGCGATGGTCAACACCTCGCAGCAGGTCGGCGGCGCCATCGGCACGGCCCTCCTGAACACCATCGCGGCCTCCGCGACCACCGCGTACCTCACGGACCACGCGGCCGGCGCCACCAACCCGAAGCTCCTCCAGGCGCAGGCCATGGTCGAGGGCTACACCAGCGCCATCTGGTGGGCGGTCGGAATCCTCGCGGTCTCCGCGCTGATCGCGGCCACGTTCATCACCACCGGCGCCCAGGGCGGCCCGTCGGCTTCCGGCGACACGTCGGACGGTGTCGAGGACGAGGTCAAGATTCCGGTGATGGCCCACTGACCCGGGTCGTAGGCGGCACCTAGCGGAGCCAGGGGAGGTCTGCCCCGGCCTCCTCGGGCTGAAGTCCCTCGGCGACGATCTTCATGATCTCGCCGAGGGACTTCTGCTGTTCCGGGGTGAGCCGGTCGAAGAGGGCCTGGCGTACGGCGGTGACGTGGCCGGGCGCGGTCCTGCTGAGCACCGCGAACCCCTCGTCGGTCAGGATCGCCAGCTGCCCGCGCTTGTCGGAGGGGCAGTCCTCGCGGCGCACCCAGCCGCTCTTCTCCAGGCGGGCGATCGCGTGCGAGAGGCGGGACCGGGTGATCTTCATGGTCTTGGCCAGCTCGGTCATCCGCAGTCGCCGCCGGGGGGCGTCGGACAACTGGACCAGCAGGCCGTAGTACACGTGGGGCATGCCCGCGTCGCGCTGCAACTGACGGTCGAGGTAATCGTCGAGAAGAGTGGTCGCCTGAAGGTAGACCCGCCAGACGCGCTGCTCGTCGCCGTCCAGCCAACGCGGCTCACCGGCCGGGGAAGGGGTCGCTGCCGTATCCATGTACCCCACTGTACGAGGTCGTTCCTTGAACTTTGAACAAACCAGTCGTACGATTGCGACGTAAAACTTGAGCTTTCAAGTAACCCTGCAAGTGCTTCTTCAAGCGTCTTGGTAGTCCGCTCGCCGGAGGTGCGCGATGTCCCGCATGCCCGCCCTGTATCTCAGCCACGGCGCCCCGCCGCTCGCCGACGACCCGGTCTGGCCCGGCGAGCTCGCCGCCTGGTCCGCGGGGCTGCCGCGCCCGAAGGCGATCCTCATGGTCTCCGCCCACTGGGAGGAGGCCCCGCTCGCCCTCTCCGCCACCGAGACACTGCCGCTCGTATACGACTTCTGGGGCTTCCCCGAGCACTACTACCAGGTGACGTACGCCGCGCCGGGTGCCCCCGGACTCGCCGCCTCCGTACGGAAACTGCTGCACGCCCCCGGCACGCCCGTCCAGGACGTGCCGGACCGCGGGCTCGACCACGGCGCGTACGTGCCGCTCGTGGAGATGTACCCGGACGCCGACATTCCCGTCCTCCAGATCTCCCTGCCGACCCTCGACCCGCGCCGCCTCATGGACATCGGCCGCAAGCTGGCGCCGCTGCGCGACGAGGGCGTCCTGATCGTCGGCAGCGGCTTCTTCACGCACAACCTGGCCGCGCTGCGACAGGGCGGCATCCCGTCCTGGTCGGCGGAGTTCGACGCGTGGGGGTACGAGGCGCTGGAGGCGGGCGACGTGGACGCGCTGCTCGACTTCGGACACAAGTCCCCGGCGGGGCAGCTCGCCCACCCGCGCACGGAGCACTTCGCGCCGCTCTTCGTGACGCTCGGCGCGGCCGAGGCGGCGGGGGACCTGGGCGGGCAGCGCAGTGTGATCGACGGGTTCTGGATGGGGCTGGCGAAGAGGTCGGTGCAGTTCGGGTGAGGGGGGTGGGCGGGTGACGGGCGAGTGGATGCCTAACTGAGCGGCGATGCCTAGCTGAGCGGTGGTGCCCAGCCGAGCGGCGATGTCTAGCTGAGCGGTGGTGCCCAGCTGAGCGGCGATGTCTAGCTGAGCGGCGATGTCTAGCTGAGCGGCTCGCTCAGCTCGACCGCTCGCAGCGCCGCCGCCAGAGCCCGTTCGTCGCCGACGTCCAGCGCCGTGTCCGTCAGCTTGATGACGTGCTCGTCGCCGTGGACCACGGCCCGCTCGAAGACCTCCTCGGCGGTGATCGTGCCCGGCGGGGCGTACGCCACCGGCTCGTCCGGCGCGTACATGGCCGTGATCGCCGCCGACGCGGTCCACGCGGCGTGCAGGCTCGGCGCCCACAGGGTGCGGGGGAGCGCGGGGAGGGCGCGCAGCACGGCGTTGGGCGCGGTCGCCGCGTGCACCAGCATCGTCTCGTCGCCGTGGCCGTGCGTGGCGTACCGGTGCGTGGCCGCCCGCACCAGCTCGACAAGCCCGCGCCGCGCCTCCTCCGGGTCGTTCACGGCGGCGGCCCACGCCGGGAGCCGCTCGACCCGGGCGAGCCGCGCGGGGAAACCGCCGTCCGCGCGGTTCGCGATGGGCGGCACGGCGTCGAGGCTGTCGGCGGCGGTGCGGTGAGTGCCCGGCAGTACGGTCACGCCGGTGAGCGGGTGGTGGCGGGCGGCCCAGTAGCCGAGGCCGTGGGCGAGCTCCGAGAGGCGGGGCCCGGTCGCGCCGCGCTCCTCCAGTGTGCGCACGGCGTGGCCGACCCGGATCACGGGATGCGTCGAGCCCCCGTACAGACCGGGCAGCAGCCGAGGCCACCACTGGGCGAGCACGTCGCGCCAGGGCTGCTCCGCGATCCGCCTCCCGAAGTACGCGATCCAGTCCGCGGCGCGGCGCGGGTCACCCAGTGCGGCGGCCCGGTTCGCCTCGGTGACCGGCTCCACCGGCGCGGGAAACTCCTCCAGTTTCGGGCCGTAAAGATCGAGCCACCGGTGAACGGCACCGGCCTGCCCACGCGCGGCGAGCGCTTCGACAGCCATCGGGGCGTGATTGGTGAGCCGCCCGAGACGCTCCGGTCCGGTGGCGTGCAGCCGCTCCAGGGCTTCGTCGAGGGCGCCTGTGGTGTTGTCGCTCCTGCGTTTCATGGGGGGACGGTAGGGGGCTGCCCTGGCGCCGGGTAACGGTCGCGGGCCCTAGGTCCCGGGGGCGAGGTCGTACAGGCCGAGGTCGTACGGGTCGAGGTCGTACGGGTCGAGGTCGTACGGGTCGAGGTCGTACGGGCGGAACGACTTCGATCGACTGGACATGACTACTCGTCGCGTAACGGAGCACACGGTCAGGGCGGAGACCGGCGGACCGGAGTCGCGCGCCCTGAGCAACCAACGGGGGACGCGGACCGTCTTCACGAGGGAAGAGCAGCCAACGGCGGCGCGCTCTTCCAGCAGGAATCAGCCACCGAAGCCCGGTCTGACCTGCATCTCCGGGCCTTCCGATGGCATCCGGGCGCCCGTGCGGCGCCACAGGGTACTGCACCGTCAAGAAAAAAGATGCGCGGCTTGGGAATTCTGTCCGGATTCCAGTCGTTGTTTCCAACGGATGCAGGGCACCCGAGGGTGTGCCATCCACCACAGAGGCCCCACGAATGGGCCGACCAGGACAACCATCGCAAGGGAGCACGCATGGCAACCCGTGCCGTCGCCCGTCGCAAGTCCGCCTCCGGCGACACCGACGCGGCACGCAGTGTTCGCGCCGTAGGCGGGGAGATCGCCGACCGCGACCTGGTCGGCATGTACCTCGACGAGATCGCGCGTACGCCGCTGCTGGACGCCGCCAAGGAAGTGGAACTCTCCCAGGTCATCGAGGCGGGTGTCTATGCCCAGAAGATCCTGGACGGAGAGGTCGAGGACAGCAAGGTCACCGCGGTCCGCGAGGAACTCGAAGCCCTCGTCGCCGACGGTGAGCGCGCCAAGGACGTCTTCATCCGGTCGAACCTCCGCCTGGTCGTCGCCGTGGCCCGCCGCTATCCGCGCAGCGGCCTCCCCCTCCTCGACCTGATCCAGGAGGGCAACGCGGGCCTGGTCCGCGCGGTCGAGAAGTTCGACTACGCGAAGGGCTTCAAGTTCTCCACGTACGCCACGTGGTGGATCCGCCAGGCCATCACCCGCTCCATAGCCGACCAGTCCCGCACCATCCGCCTCCCCGTCCACCTGGTGGAGGAGCTGGGCCGAATCCGCCGCGTGCAGCGCGAGTTCAACCGTGAGAACGGCCGCGACCCGGAGCACGCGGAGATCGCCGCGGAGCTGTCCTCGACGCCCGAGCGCGTCACGGACGTCCTGGACTGGGCGCGCGACCCCGTCTCGCTGAACATGGGCGTGGACGACGAGGGCGACACGCAGTTCGGCGACCTCCTGGAGGACACGTCCGCCGTCTCGCCCGAGCAGTCCGTCCTCTCGCTGCTCCGCAGCGAGGAGTTGGACGGCCTGCTCGGCCGCCTGGACCAGCGCACGGCCTCCATCATCAAGATGCGGTACGGGATAGACGACGGCCGCGAGCGCACGCTGACCGAGGTCGGCAAGGAGCACGGGCTCACGCGTGAGCGGATCCGCCAGATAGAGAAGCACGCGCTGCTGGAGCTGAAGAAGCTGGCACGGGACACGGGCTTCGACGCGGCGGCCTAGGCGGTGGCCTGGGCGGCCGGCCTTGGGCGGATCACTCGTCCGGGCCCGGTGCTCTTCCCCGGCGCCGGGGGGCCGTGTGGTTCCTGGTTCGGTCTCGGGTCGGATTGGATCGGATTGGATCGGGTCGGATCAGCTGACCGACCGGTTCACCGGGCCGGTTCAGATCAGCCGACCGGAACCGGGCCGGTTCAGATCAGCCGACCGGAACCGGGCCGGTTCAGATCAGCCGACCGGAACCGGGCCGGTTCAGATCAGCCGACCGGAACCGGGCCGGTTCAGATCAGCTGACCGACCGGTTCAGGCGCGCCCCCATCTCCCCCACGCACTCCACCAGCTCCTGCGGACCCCGCACCCTGAACTCGCAGTCCAAGACCGCCAGGCGCACCGCGAGCCACTCGACGGAGTCCGAGCTCTCGCAGCGCAGACGGCAGCTCTGCTCGTCCACGGGCTGCACGGGACCCAGCGCCGAGGGCAGCCTCGCGGTGACGAACGCCGCGGGTGCCGCGAACGTGACGTCGAGTTCGTACGAGCGCTGACCCCCGCGCCACATCGACTCGCGGATGAACGTCGCCGCGTCCCCGCGGGGCAGCTCCCGCGGTACGAACCGCGCGCCCGTCGCGAACGGCTCGGACACCCGGTCCACCCGGAAGGTCCGCCAGTCCTCGCGGTCGATGTCGTACGCCACGAGGTACCAGCGGCGCCCCGTCGACACCAGCCGGTACGGCTCCGTGAGCCGTCGGGACTCCGTGCCGTCCCCCGCGCGGTAGGCGAACCGCAGCCGCTCGTGCCCGGCCGCGGCCGACGCCATCACCGTCAGCGTCTCCGGCGCGATGCTCGCCCCGTCCCCGCTGGTCAGCGGCGTCGTCGCGATCTGCAACGCGGATACCCGGTGCCGCAGCCGCCCCGGAAGCACCTGCTCCAGCTTGGCGAGCGCCCGCACCGACGCCTCTTCCACGCCCTCCACCGCGTGCCCCGCCCCGGCCCGCAGCCCGACCGCGATGGCCACGGCCTCCTCGTCGTCGAGGACCAGCGGCGGCATGGCCTTGCCCGCGACCAGACGGTAGCCGCCGGCCGCTCCCTGGCTGGCCCGCACCGGATAGCCGAGGTCCCGCAGCCGGTCGATGTCGCGCCGCACGGTGCGCCTGCTGACCCCGAGCCGCTCGGAAAGCTCGGCACCCGGCCACTCGCGGGGCGTCTGAAGGAGAGAGAGAAGCTGAAAGAGCCGGGCGGGGGTGTCGGCACCTGCGCTTGAGCGGGCGCCCGCGCCCGCGCCTACGTCCCTGCCCGTCGCCGTCCCCGTCGTGCCGTCCGCATCCGTCGTCATGTCGACCAGGATGCCGGAGAACTAGGACACAGACTGGCCTATATGGCCTCTAGCCTTGCGGCATGACTTCACCCAGCACCACCTCCGCTCCCGGGACGCAGGCGGCCGCCGGCGACCGGCGGCGTTGGTTCGCCCTGGCCATCGTGATGACCGCCGCCTTCATGGACCTCGTCGACGTCACGATCGTCAACATCGCCATCCCGTCCATCCAGCGCGATGCGGGCGCCTCGTTCAGCCAGATCCAGTGGATCACCGCGGGGTATTCGCTCGCCTTCGCCGCGGGCCTCGTCACCGGCGGGCGGCTCGGCGACATCCACGGCCGCAAGCGGATCTTCCTCATAGGCATCACCGGGTTCACCATCGCCTCCGCGCTCTGCGGTTTCGCGGCGAACCCGGAGATGCTGGTCGCGTCGCGCATCCTCCAGGGAGGCATGGCCGCGCTGATGGTGCCGCAGGTGCTGTCCATCGTGCACGCGACCTTCCCGGCCCACGAGCGCGGCAAGGTCTTCGGCCTCTTCGGCATGATCGTCGGGCTCGGCGCGGTCTCCGGGCCGCTGCTCGGCGCGCTGCTCACCGAGTGGAACATCCTCGGCCTCGAATGGCGTCCGATCTTCCTCATCAACCTGCCGGTCGGCATCGTCGGCATCATCCTCGGCCGGAAGTTCATCAGCGAGTCCAAGGCGCCGCGCGCCCTCAAGCTGGACCTCGTCGGCGTCGTCCTGGTCACCGCGGGTCTGCTGATGCTGCTCTACCCGCTCACCCGCGGGCGCGAGCTGTCCTGGCCCACATGGGGCTACGTGATGATGGCCGGGTCCTTCGTCGTCTTCGGCGCACTCATCGCGTACGAGAAGAGGAAGGCCGCGAAGGACGGCTCGCCGCTCGTCGAGCTGTCGCTGTTCAAGGTGAAGAGCTTCGCCGCGGGCATCGCGGTGCAGACGGTCTTCGGTGTCACGCTGGGCATCTTCTTCCTGGTCTGGACGCTCTACATGCAGATCGGCCTCGGCTGGACCGCGCTGCGCGCCGGTCTGACGGGCGTGCCGTTCTCGATCGCCGTCTCGGCGGCGGCCGGTATCTCCGTGCAGAAGCTCGTGCCCCGCTTCGGCCGCAAGGTGCTGCAGACCGGCGCCCTCGCGATGGCCGCGGGCGTCCTGATCTACATCTGGGAGGCCGGGCGGTACGGGACCGACATCGCGCCCTGGCAGATGGCGCTCCCGCTGGTCGTGATGGGCATCGGCATGGGCCTCATCGTGGCCCCGCTGACGGACGCAGTCCTCTCGGACGTCCCGCAGGAGCACGCGGGTTCGGCCTCCGGGCTCATCAACACCGTGCAGCAGATGGGCACGGCGCTCGGCCTCGGCCTCGTGTCGGTCGTCTTCTTCGGAGTCATCGACGAGCACGTCCGGCCGGACCGGCTCCCGGCGGAGTTCGTGGACGGGTTCCAGAACGCGCTGTGGTGGGTGGCGGGCGTGCTCGCCGTCATCTTCCTGGTGATGTTCGCCCTGCCGGCGAAGCCGAAGCAGCACATCGAGGCCGGTGGCGGGGACGAGGACGTGGCAGACGCGACCACCCTGGAGAAGGAGCCTGCGCTGACGCAGTGATGGGTGGTCGTAGGTCGTACGGAGTTCCTCGCGCCGGGTAGCCCTTAAGGGGCGCGGGGAACTGCGCGACCAGCCACAACGGGCCCGCAGGTCGCGGCGTGCGGCTCGCAGGTCGCGGCTCGCGGGTCGCGGGTCGCGGGTCGCGAGGATACGAACCGCCCCTTGGCGGAGCGTCAGAGCTCCGCCTGGGCCGCCGCCGCGTCCAGCGCCTCCAGAACCTCCTTGGGGCTGCCGCCCTTCACCACCGCCTCGCCGACGTGCCGCCGTACCGCGCTCCGCACCTCGGGCCACGACCCGAGGTTCGTCGGCTGGAACTGCGCCTGCGGCATCTGGTCGATGAAGTCCCACATAGGGCGCTGCTTCGGGTCCTTGCGCAGGGCGTCGGACGCGGAGCTCGTCACGGGCAGGGCGGACTGGCTCCCGCCGTACGCGAGGGCGGACTTGCGCCCGTACAGGTAGCTCAGGAACGTGCCGCACTGCTCGCGCCGCCCGTTCTGCTTGAACGCCATCAGCCAGTCGTTGAGCCCCACGGGCGGCGCGGCGCCGCCCAGCTTCTGGGGGAACGGGGCGTGCGCGTAGGGGAACTTGGCCTGGTCGGCGGCGCCCATCAGGACCGGGTGCGCGATCAGCATGCCGATCTTGCCGCGCAGGAACTGGGCGTACGCGTCCGTCCTCGTCAGCGACTTCGGATCGGCGCCCGCGAGGCCGCGCGTGACGAGGTTGTCGCGCAGCCAGGTGAGGGTGTCGATGTTGCTGGGGTTGGCGAAGTCGTAGCCGGTGAGGCCCGCGTAGCCGCCGCCGTCCGCGAGCAGCCAGGCCAGCACCTCGTCCTCGGCGGCCTCGGGGCCGAGTTGAAGCCCGTACGGGGTGGGCACGCCGATCCCCTGCAACGCCACGGCCGCGTCGCGCAGTTCGGCCCAGGAGCGGGGCGCCTTGACGCGGGCCTGCTTGAACAGCGCCTTGTTGTAGAAGAGCCGCGGGGTGCTGGCCAGGAAGGGCAGCCCGTACTGGACGCGGTCGACCATGCCCGCCTCGGCGTAGGAGCGGATGAAGTCGCCCTCGGTACGCACGTCGAAGAGGTCGGACGCGCCGTACAGCTTGCCGTCATCGGCGTAGGGCGCGAAGAGGTTCGACTGGGCGATGTCGGGGGCGTCACCGTCCCGCACGCGCCGGGCCAGGGTCTGGTCGAGCTTGGCGAAGGGGACGCGTTCGAGGTCGACGTCGATGCCGGGGTGGGCCTTCTTGAAGGCGCCGATGAGGCTGCCCCACTGGTCGCCGATGGAGGAGCCCACGCTCTTGTCGTAGCTGGCCACGAGGAGCTTGAGCGAGGTGTCGGTCTCCGCGGAACAGGCGCTGAGGCCGGCGGCGCCGAGCGCGGTGGCGCCGAGCGCGGTGGCGCCGAGCGCGGTGGCGCCGAGAGTGGTGGCGCCGGTGAGACCGGCCGTGTGGAGAAGGAACCGCCGACGACGCACCGCTGCTTGCCACCCTTTGTCTGTTCCGTGTCTGTCCCGCATCCGACGGTGGCAGATTCTGCCATATAGGCAGTAGGTGTCGGTGAGGTCGCGGTAAAGGCTTCAGTGGCACCGGAGGGCTCCTCGGGGCTTGGCATAACCTGCCTGGCATGCCTGACATGCCTCCCGTTTCGCTCACGGAGCGACGCAAGAACGAGACCCGCCTGGACATCGCCCGTACCGCGGCGGCGCTCTTCGTGGCGGACGGGCTGCGGGCCACCCGCGCCGAGGACATCGCGCGGGCGGCGGGCGTCGCGCCGCGCACGTTCTACCGCTACTTCCCGACCAAGGAGGAGTCCGTCGCGCCGCTCTTCGCGGCGGGCGCGCAGCAGTGGGCGGAGGCGGTACGCGGGGCCCCGGCGGAGCTGTCGGTTCCGGACGCGCTGCGGCATGCGGTCAGGGAGGCGCTCGGGGCCGACACCGCCGGGGCGGTGGAGTCCCTGGGCTGGGTGCGGTCGTTGCTGCGCATGTCGGTGGAGAGTCCGGCGCTGCGGGCGGTGTGGGCGGACGCGTGCCATGCGTCGGAGCAGGTGTTGCTGGCGGTGCTGGGGGAGCGGGCGGTACTCGGGGAGCGGGCGGTGCTGGGGGAGCGCACGGTGCTGGGGGAGCGCGCGGATGCCGCGCACTCCCTCGACCTGCGGCTCGCGGCGGCGGTGGCGAGCGCGGCGGTGCGGGTGGGGGTGGAGAGCTGGGCGGCGGAGGACGCCCCCGAGGGGAGCGGTACGGCCGCGGGTGCGGGTCCGGCCGCGCTCGCGGAGCGCTGCCTGGCGGCGCTGGACACGTTTCCCTGGCCGTAGGCCCAGCTGGGCGGCGGTGGCCCAAAAAGCGGCGCAGGTCCCAAAGGCGGCGCAGGTCCCAAAAGTGACATAGGTCCATGGAGTCGTAGGTCCGAAGGAGCGTCACCTCGGGGCCGAAGTCCGTTTGTGTCCGAGTAGAGCCCGAACCTGTTTACTTTCCGGCAACCTAACCGTACTCTGCGAGTGAAACCACAAGCTCGGGCATGCGGCGGAGGCAAACGGACATGTACGCACCGGAGCGGCAGCAGGAGATCCTGCGGCTCGCGCGCGACGGCGGCCGCGTCGACGTGCTGTCGCTGGCCGAGGAGTTCCAGGTCACGGCGGAGACCATCCGGCGCGACCTGAAGGCCCTCGACCGGGCCGGACTCGTACGCCGCGTGCACGGCGGTGCCATACCGGCCGGACGCCTCGACTTCGAGCCGGACCTCGCCGAGCGCGAGGGCACCGCCGCCGACGAGAAGGACCGCATCGCCCGCGCCGCGCTCACCGAACTGCCCGCCGAGGGCAGCGTCATCCTCGACGCAGGGTCGACCGTCGCGCGGCTCGCGGCGTCGCTCCCGCTGGAGTCGACGCTCACCGTCGTCACGCACGGGCTGCCCACGGCCGCCCGCCTCGCCGACCACCCCGGCGTCCAGCTCCACCTCATCGGCGGCCGGGTCAGGCAGCGCACGCGCGCGGCCGTCGACGCGTGGGCCCTGCGGGCGTACGGCGAGATCCGCGCCGACGTCCTCTTCCTCGCCGCCAACGGCTTCTCCGCCGAGGCCGGGCTCACCACCCCCGACCTCGCCGAGGCAGCTGTGAAGCGGGCGGCGATCGCGGCGGCCCGCCGGGTCGTGCTGCTCGCGGACTCCGCCAAGCACGGCCAGGAGCACTTCGCGCGCTTCGGCGACCTGGCCGACGTGGACCTTCTGATCACCGACACCGGCCTGACCGACGACGACGCCGCGACGATCGAGCGCGGCGGCACGGAAGTAGTACGCGCATGAGCAAGGAAGCAGCCGCTCCGCGCATGAGCAAGGAAGCAGCCGCTCCGCGCATGAGCAAGGAAGCAGCCGCTCCGCGCACGAGCAAGGAAGCAGCCGGTACGAGCATGATCCTCACCGTCACCCCCAACCCCTCCCTCGACCGCACCTACGAGGTGCCCGCGCTCGACCGCGGCGAAGTCGTCCGCGCCACCGGCGAGCGCGTGGACCCCGGCGGCAAGGGCGTCAACGTCTCGCGGGCCGTCGCGGCGGCGGGCGTGCGGACCGTCGCCGTACTGCCGCTCGGCGGAGCACCCGGCGCGCTCGTCGCCCGACTCCTCGACGAGCAGGGCATCGAGGCCGCCCCGGTAACGGTGGCCGGGCAGACGCGTTCCAACATCGCGGTCGCGGAGCCCGACGGCACGCTCACGAAGATCAACGCGCCCGGTCCCGAACTCTCCGACGCCGAGCGGGAACTGCTGCTCGCCACCGTCGGCGAGCGGTCGCAGGGTGCCGACTGGATCGCCTGCTGCGGGAGCCTGCCGCGCGGCCTGAAGCCCTCCTGGTACGCGGATCTCGTGGCCCGGGCGCACGCGGCCGGCGCGCGCATCGCCCTGGACACGTCGGGACCCGCGCTGCTCGCCGCACTCGCCGAGCGCCCGGACGTCGTCAAGCCCAACGTCGAAGAGCTCGCCGAAGCGGTGGGCCGCCCCCTGGCCACGGTCGGCGACGCGGTCGAGGCCGCGGAGGAACTGCGGAAGGCGGGCGCCCACGCGGTCCTCGCCAGCCTCGGCGCCGACGGCCAGCTCCTGGTCGACGCGTCAGGCACGTACTTCGCGAGCGCCCCCGTCGCCGCCGTCCGCAGCAATGTGGGGGCCGGGGACTCCTCCCTCGCCGGTTTCCTGATCGCGGGCGGCTCCGGGCCCCGCGCCCTCGCCTCCGCCGTGGCCCACGGCGCGGCCGCGGCCCAGCTCCCCGGCAGCGCGATGCCGACCCCGGCGGACCTCGTGCCGGACGCGGTCACGGTAACGGCGGAGGTCCCGCTGACCCGCCCCCTGACGGAGCCGGCCCCATGACCCGCCCCGCCTCCCTCGTCCCCGCACCGCCCCCCGTCCCCGCACCACCCCCCGTCCCCCCAACACCCCCCGCCCCCCAAGCGATACGCGTGCAAAGGAGCCCGCGATGAGCGAGATGATCACGGCGGATCTGGTCGACCTCGACCTCGACCTGTCCGCCGAAACCAAGGAAGCCGCGGCCCGCTCCCTCGCCGCACGCATGGTGGCCCTCGGCCGGGTGACCGACCTCGAAGGGTTCCTGGCCGACGTGGCGGCCCGCGAGGCGCAGATGCCGACCGGCCTCGACGGCGGCATCGGCATCCCGCACTGCCGCAGCGCCCACGTCACCGAGCCGACCCTCGCCTTCGGCCGCTCGGCACGCGGCATCGACTTCGGCGCGCCGGACGGCCCCGCGGACCTGATCTTCCTGATCGCCGCCCCGGCGGGCGCGGACGACGCCCACCTGACGATCCTGTCGTCGCTGGCCCGGCAGCTGATGGACGCGGAGTTCACGGCGGCGCTGCGGTCGGCGGAGGACGCGACCGCGGCGGCGGCCCTGATCAGCGGCGAGAACGCCGAACCCGCTGCTCCCGAAGCCCCCGTCGCTCCCGAAGCCCCCGCTACCCCCACTGCCCCCGCTGCCCCCGTGGGCGGTGGGTCCGGGCCTGACGAGCCCTTCCGCGTCGTAGCCGTCACCTCGTGCCCCACCGGCATCGCCCACACCTACATGGCCGCCGAGTCGCTGGAGAACGCCGCGCGCGAGGCGGGCGTGGAGATCACCGTCGAGACGCAGGGCTCGGCGGGCTTCACCCGGCTCGACCCCGCGGTGATCGCCGCCGCGGACGGCGTCGTGTTCGCCCACGACGTCCCCGTACGCGACAAGGATCGTTTCGCCGGGAAGCCCACCGTCGACGTGGGCGTGAAGGCAGGCATCAACCGGTCCGCCGAACTCCTCGCCGAGGTACGGGAGAAGGCCGCCCGAGGCGAGACGACCGCCCCCGCGGGCCCCACCCCCGTCGACAACGCCGGGGACAGCGGCGACGGCTACGGCACCAAGCTCCGCAAGTGGCTCATGTCCGGCGTCAGTTACATGGTCCCCTTCGTCGCGGCGGGCGGCCTTCTCATCGCGCTCGGCTTCGCCATCGGCGGCTGGAAGATCGACAAGGCGCCGTCGGTCGCCGAGCACTTCATCTGGACGGACCACACCAGCTGGGCCGCGCTGCTCTTCCAGATCGGCGGGCTCGCCTTCGCCTTCCTCGTCCCGGTCCTCGCGGGCTACATCGCGTACGGGATGGCCGACCGGCCCGGCCTGGTCCCCGGCTTCGTCGGCGGTTCGGTCGCCGTCACCATCAACGCGGGCTTCCTCGGCGGTCTCGCCGCGGGCCTGCTCGCGGGCGCCGTCGTCATGGGCATCCAGCGGGTCCGCATCCCCACCGTGCTGCGCGGCATCATGCCGGTCGTGGTGATCCCGCTGATCTCATCGGCGGTGGTCGGCTTCCTGATGTTCCTCGTCGTCGGCAAGCCCATCGCCTCGCTGCAGAGCGCGCTGACGGACTGGCTGGAGGGCCTCTCCGGGGCCAACGCGGTCATCCTGGGCGTCATCCTCGGCCTGATGATGTGCTTCGACCTCGGCGGTCCGCTGAACAAGGTGGCCTACGCCTTCGCGGTCGGCGGCCTCGCCCACCCGACCGACGGCAGCCTGAAGGTCATGGCCGCCGCGATGGCGGCCGGCATGGTCCCGCCGCTCGCCATGGCCCTCGCCACGACGGTCCGCGGCCGCCTCTTCACCAAGACCGAGCGCGAGAACGGCAAGGCGGCCTGGTTCCTCGGCGCCTCCTTCATCACGGAGGGCGCGATCCCGTTCGCGGCGGCCGACCCGCTGCGCGTCATCCCCGCGTCGATGGCGGGCGGCGCGGTCACCGGAGCGCTCTCGATGGCGTTCGGCTGCACGCTGCGCGCCCCGCACGGTGGCGTCTTCGTGGTCCCGCTGATCGGCCAGCCCCTGCTCTACCTGGTCGCGATCGCCGCGGGAGTCTGTGTCTCGACGGCCGTGGTGGTCCTGCTCAAGGGCGCCAGGAAGACGACGCCGTCGGGACCGGCGGCCGACGAGTCGGAGCCCGCGGAGAAGCGGGTGGCGGCGACGGTCTGAACGACCGCTGCAAGGCCGCCGAACGCCCGTGAAGGGCGACGGGTCCCGGAGTGTGCGACTTGCCTCACTTCGGGACCTAAGTCCTATTACCCCCTGTCGAAAGACCCCACCCCTGTTGTCTACTGGGCCGCATGCTTCAGGATGTCTCGATCGTTCAGCAGATAGGCGTGGCCGTCCTCGCCGTGGCGACCGTCGCCTGGGCCGTCGGCCTGGTGCGGATGATGCGCAAGGACCGCTTCAAGGGTCCGTTCGAGGCCGAGGCATGGCGCCAGGCTCCGTCGCTCCGCGCGCTGCCTGCCCAGCAGGGGCCGCCGCGCACGGAGACCGTGGAGCTGACGGCCGACGAGCGCGCCGCGTTCGCCGGCCTGGTACGCCAGTTCGGCGACGGCCGCTCCTAGCGCCCGACTTCTGGCGCCTGGCGCCTGGCGCCTGGCACCTGGCACCTGGCGCCTTGCTCCTAGCTCCGCGCCCGGCGGTCCCGGGTCCAAGCGAGGGCCCTGCGCTCCATCGCGGCGCGGGCCGCCTCCTCGGTGTCGTACACCTCGCACATGTGCCGCCCGTCGGGCGTGAGCGTGTGCTCGACCTCCCACAGGCTGGTCTCGCCGCCGTCGAAGAGCAGGAACGCGTGCTCGTAGAGCGAGAAGCACATGCGCACCTCCCCGGCCAGCCGCGGACGGCCGAAGGCCTGCGTGATCTGGTGCGCGAACGCGGCACGGAGCAGCCGCACGACGCTCTTCCCGGGCCGGTCGCCGTCCGGGTTCTCCGCGCGGCGCAGGAGTCGGCGCGCGTGGTCCGCGGAGTCGTCGGGAACGTACACGTGGCGGGGCTCGGAGTCGGCGGGGAGGTCGAGCAGCACGGGCCGGCCGCACGAGGGCGGGTCGGGCGGCAGCGGCAGGCGCGAGGTGGCGACGCCCGCCTCCTCCTCGTCGGCGTAGAGCTCGTGCGTCGGGGCGCTGCCCGGCGCGGTGTTGTGGACGAGCTCCCAGAGCGTGAGCACGGACGCGTCGGCGAGCAGCCAGGTGTGTCTGAACGTCTCGCGGTGCAGCCCCGAGCTGTGGTGCGCGGAGTGCAGCGCGCTGTCGTGGGCGAGTGCGGTGCCGAGCCGGACCAGCACCTCGTCCGGCAGGTCGAAGGAGTTCATTGCACGGCCGAGGAGTCGCTCGAGATGCTCCTCCGGAGAGTGTGGCTCGGGCGACTCGGGTGGCTCGTACGCAGTGTCGTACGGAACGCTCAAGGCTTCTCCCGGCGTTGCTACATGTCACCTGGTGAGTGCATACCGTAGCCCCTGGGTCCGACATCATGCCCGGGAACCGGAAAACGCGCGAGCCACGCGGGGAAGTTCCCGCGTGGCTCGCCCAGTTGGTGTGCGTCAGCTCGCGCTGCCCGCCGTCCACTCGCTCCAGGACATGTTCCAGCCGTTGAGGCCGTTGTCCGGGGCGATGGTCTTGTCGGGGGAGCCCTTGACCGTCACGATGTCGCCGATCAAGGAGTTGTTGAAGAACCAGGCGCCCTGGGTGCCGGGGTCGCCCGCGCCGCGCGCGTCCTGGAGGCCGACGCAGCCGTGGCTGGTGTTGGCGCTGCCGAAGATCGAGGGCGAGCCCCAGTAGTTGCCGTGGATGAAGGTGCCCGACGAGGACAGCCGCATGGCGTGCGGCACGTCCTTGATGTCGTACTCACCGCCGAAGCCGACCGTGTCACCGTTCATCCGGGTCTGGGTGAACTTCTCCGAGATGACCATCTTGCCGTTGTACGTCGGGTTCGACGGGCTGCCCGCGGAGATCGGGACCGACTTGATGACCTTGCCGTCGCGCTCGACCGTCATCTTCTTGGCCTGCACGTCGACCGTGGAGACCTGCGCGCGGCCGACGGTGAAGGTGACCGTCTTGTTCTGTACGCCGGTGACGCCGTTCGCACCCTTCACGCCGTCCAGGTCGATCTTCATGGTGACCTTGGAGCCGGCCTTCCAGTAGTCCTCGGGACGGAAGTCCAGGCGCTGGTTGCCGAACCAGTGGCCGACGACCTTCTGGCCGCTGTCGGACGTCACCGTGATGTGCGACTGGACGTCCTTCTTCTCCGTGATCGCCTTGTCGAAGTTGAAGGAGACCGGCATGCCGACACCGACCTTGGCGCCGCCGTCGGGCGCGTAGGTGCCGATGAAGCTGTTGGCGGTGGAGACCGTGGTGAACGTCGCGTTCTCGGTCGCCGCGTTGCCCTTGGCGTCCTTGGCGTTCGCCGTCACCTTGTACTTCGTGCCGCGCTCCAGCTGCGCCTTCGGCTTCCACGAGGAACCGTCGCCGGAGATGGTGCCCTCGACCGCGGCACCGGACGTCACCGACGTCATCTTCACGTCGGTCAGCTTGCCGTTCTTGACCTTGACGCCGGTGGCGTTGATCGAGGCATCGGTAGCGCCGTCCTTGGACGAGATGGCGATGTCGGCGCCCTTGGCGGCCGCCGAGTTGCCGCCCTTCTTGTCGTCCTTGGCGTCGGCGTCGCCGCCGCAGGCCGTGAGGGTCAGCGCGCCCACGGCGGCGAGCGCGGTGGCGGCCATCAGGGCACGGCGCCGGGGGTTGACTATGACCGACCTTGTCACGGGCTACTCCAAGTACGTGTTCAGACTCAGTACGAGTTAAGAGCGCCCCGCGCCCGGAGCGGTTCCGCCCGTACGGTGTGAGTGTGAGCACAATCGGGTGTCCCAACTCGCCGCTGATTGCGGCGCTTTGGGTGGCTTGCCCGTCATTGTCCTGTCATTGTCCCGTCAATGTCCCGCTACTGTCCCGTCGTCGTCCTGCTGTCTGCCGTAGAGGCCGATGTACGAGGGGAAGATGCCGCCCGGCGTCTCCACGGAGTCCGCCGCCAGCATCGCCCGCGTGATCGCCTCCGTCACCAGGTCCGCGCCCGCGGCGAGGATCTCGTTGAGGGCGAGCGGGTTGCCGACGGCCAGGGCGCGCTCGCCGGTCGCGAGGGCGAAGATCGTGTCGCCGTCGTTGAGGAGGTGGACGGGCCGCACCGCGCGCGCCATGCCGTCGTGCGACGTGCCCGCCAGTTTCTGCGCCTGCGCCTTGGTGAGTTCGGCGTCCGTGGCGACCACGGCGAGAGTGGTGTTCAACGGCGGCGGCCCGTTTCGCTCGGCGGTCTCGGCGAGTCGTCGGGTCGCCTCCGCGTGCACCTCGGGCGCGGGGTAACTCACCCGCCGCCCCCTGAAGTACTGCCCGTACAACACCCCCGTCTCCGGATCCACCGCCGAGCCCGCGGCGTTCGCCACGGCCAGCGCGGCCACCGTGATGCCGGAGTCCAGGCGGACGCTCGCGCTGCCGACACCGCCCTTGAACCTGCCGACCAGCGCGCCCGTGCCCGCCCCGACGTTGCCCTCCACGACCGGTGTGAACGGATCCGTGCGCGCGGCGTCCTCGATGGCGGCCCGGCCCGTCGCCGCGTCGGGGCGGGCCCTGAAGTCGCCGCCCCGGCCCAGGTCGAAGACGCAGGCGGCCGGTACGACGGGCACGACGTGGGTGGGGTCGGGGCCGACCCGCACGCCCCGCCCCTGCTCCTCCAGCCACGCCACGACGCCCGACGCGGCGTCAAGCCCGTACGCACTGCCGCCCGTCAGGACGACCGCCTCGACGCGCTGCACCAGGTTGCGCGGATCCAGGGCGTCCGTCTCGCGCGTGCCTGGCCCGCCGCCGCGCACGTCCACGGCGGCGACGGCCCCGCCCTCGGGAGCGAGGACCACCGTGGTGCCGGTGAGCCGGCCCGCGCCGGTCCGCGTGGCGTGGCCGACCCGCAGGCCGGCGACATCGGTCAGGGAGTCGGACGGCGGCCGGCGCACGGCCCCGGCCGGACCAGCGGAAGCAGATGTCATGGAGCAGGCGTACCACGCTCCGTCCTCACGGGCGCCGCGCCATCCGCGTGGTGAGGGTCACCCCCGTCGCGACGGTCGCCGCGGTGACCAGTCCCGCCACCAGCACCGCCCAGCGGCCCGCGAACGTACTCGCGAGCACCGCCAACGCGCTCACCGGCAACACCAGTTGCTGCGCCACCCCCACCTTGTAGTAACGGGAGTGCAGCGCCCACACCGTCACCAGATAGAGCGCCGTCGGCACGGTCACCGCGGTGGACGCCGCCACCGTCGAGATGTGCGCCTCGCCCACGGCCTGTTCGACCGCCACCTCGATCCCGGCCCCGATGGCCGCGGCCGCGCCCAGGATCACGTAGTGGCCGTATCCCCACAGGAGCGCCTGACGGTTGCTCCGCAGGCGGCCGTGGATGGGCACGACGAAGTAGATCCACCACGCGGCGAACACGATGAGGAGGCCGCCCGCCGCGATCGGCAGCAACTCGTCCAGCGCGTCGTTCTCCTTGATGCCCGACTTCACCGCGACGGTCGCCGCCGCGATGGTCTCGCCGAGCACGATGATGGTGAACAGCCCGTACCGCTCCGAGATGTGATGCGGATGCCAGGCCGTCGTGTACGCACGCTCCGCGATGACCGGCACGCTCAGCTCCGCGACCGCCATCACGAGGAACAGCCAGGGCCTGCCGCCCTCCGGCAGGAACAGCAGCCCCGACCAGCCGACCTGACAGATCAGCACGCCCGCCGCGTACCGCAGGGCTGTCCCGCGCTCCGCGCCCGACGCCGCACGGGCGACGCGCAGCCACTGGGTGGTGAGGGCGATCCGCATGATCAGGTAGCCGAGCCAGACCACGAAGAAGTCGTGCTCCTCGAAGGCCCGCGACACCCCGGCGGCGAAGACGAGCACACCGGCGATCTGGATCAGCGTCACCACGCGGTACAGCACGTCGTCGTTGTCGTACGCCGAGGCGAACCACGAGAAGTTGACCCACGCCCAGAACATCGCGAGGAAGATCATCGCGTAGTTGAGGATGCCCTCGCCCGCGTGCCCCTCGGCGACGGCATGCACCAGCTCGGCACCGGCCTGCGCGACCGCCACGACGAAGCACAGGTCGAAGAAGAGCTCCAGCGGGGTCGCCGCCCGATGCTCCTCGTCGCGACCCCGGGCGAGCAGCGGCCGCAACGGCTTGGAGAAGGGGGATGTGGGTGAGGCGAGCGAGGCGGGTGAGGCAGGTGAGGCGGACGAGCCATGTGGCGTGGCTGGGTCGGATGCACCAGGTGAGCCAGGTGAGCCAGGTGAGCCAGGTGAGTCGGGTGAGGCGGGTGTGCTTGTCATGCCCTCCAGGACAGCAGAGGGCGTACGCCGAGTCAGGCTGCGGCGCCCAACCGCTCCACAGGCCCACCCGGGCGATGCAAGGCCGTCTCGTACCGTCGCAGGACCAGCCGCGCGATCTCGGGATGATCGGCGATCGGTTCGGCCACCGCGTCGGCCTCGGCCCCGGCGAGCGCCCCCGCGAACCGCCCCGGCGCCAGCAGGTGCGCGGCCACCGCCACCTTCTGGAACCCGGCACCCCGCAGCCGCGCCACAGCTTCGGGAACGGTGGGCCCGGCCGACGAGCAGTACGCCCCGCACACCGGCACCCCGCGCAACAGCTGCCGCAGCTGCCGGACGGCGATCCGCGCCCCGCTGTTGCCCCCGGGGCGCGACGAGCCCGCGGCCGCGAGGACCACGGCGTCGGCCCGCACGCCCGCGCGCCGCTCCGCCTCGTGCAACCGGTCGCGCAGGGCGAGCGCCACGGCACGGTCACCACTGAGCCCGTCGGTGAGCACGCAGTGCCCCTTGTGGCTGCGGATGGCGGCGGGGATGTCGACCGTGCGGTGGTAGCCGTCGCCGAGGAGGAGGGGCACGACGACGGAACCGTCCTGCAGCGCCTCGGTGAGGGAGGCGGTCCGGTGATCGAGGTGATCGAGGTGGCCGAGGTGGCCGAGGTGGCTGAGGTGGCCGAGGGCGGGCCGCACCCCACCGAGTTCCTCGACCCGGTCACAGAGCCGCCCCAGCGTGTACGCGGCACCGGGCACGGGACTGCCGTGCACAGCGAGCACCAGCGATGGAACTGTGTCAGGTCGCACTGTCCACCCCACCCGGAGCCGGAGAACGCAGGACCACGGCGAGCAGGCCCGGGGCGGGACAGTGGTGTCGCCGCACACCCGCCCCGGAAACCGCATCGCGGCGGGCCGCGGTGGTGGTCGGGAGGCAGCCCGTCACCCACGACGCTATGCCCGAGCCCGACGGACCGACACCGCCAAAAGGCCTTTACACAGGGGCCGTTGGGCCCAAGCGGACGGGACCTTAGCGGTACGGCGCCGTGCCGCCCCCGGCCTACCGTCAGAGGGAAGATCCCCTTCCCGGGCCCGCCCGGCAGGGGATTCCCCCTGTGCGACGGAGTGTGACTCCCATGACCCAGAACCTGGTGCTCATCGGCCACGGAATGGTGGGACACCGTTTCCTGGAGACACTCGCGGAGCGTGGCGCCCTCGCCGACCCAGCGGCCCCGGACGGCCCCGGCTGGCAGGTGACCGTGCTCGCCGAGGAGGACAGGCCCGCCTACGACCGGGTCCACCTCTCCTCCGCGTTCACCGGCGCCACCGACGCGGAACTCGCTCTGTGCGCCACCGAGTTCCCCGCCCGCCACGGCATCGACCTGCGGCTCGGCGACCCCGCCGAGCACATCGACACCGCGGCCCGCACGGTCACCACGACCTCCGGAACCACCGTCCCCTACGACGTCCTGGTCATCGCCACCGGCTCCTACCCCTTCGTGCCGCCCATCCAGGGCGCCGACGCGACCGGCTGCTTCACCTACCGCACCCTGTACGACGTCGAGACCCTCTCCGCGTACGCCTCCGAAGAGAGCAGGACCACCGGCGTCGTCATCGGCGGCGGACTCCTCGGCCTGGAAGCCGCCGGTGCCCTGCGCACCCTCGGACTGCGCACCCACGTCGTCGAGTTCGCGCCCCGGCTCATGCCGCTCCAGGTCGACGACGGAGGCGCCGCCGCCCTGCGGGCCACCATCGAGTCGATGGGCGTGTCCGTGCACACCGGCGTCGGGGCGAGCCGGGTCGACACGGACGACGAGGGAGCCGTGCGCGCACTGTGCCTGAGCGACGGCCGCTCCCTCGACGCCGACGTCGTCGTCTTCTCCGCCGGCGTACGTCCCCGGGACCACCTCGCCCGTGCTGCGGGGCTTGTCGTGGGGGACCGGGGCGGCATCGTCGTCGACGAGCACTGCCGCACCACCGACCCCTGCGTCTACGCGATCGGCGAGTGCGCCCAGGGCGCCGACGGCCGCGTCTACGGCCTGGTCGCCCCCGGTTACCAGATGGCCGAGGCGGCCGCCGACGCCCTCGCCGGGGACGGCGCCACCGTCTTCACCGGCGCCGACACCTCCACCAAGCTGAAACTGCTGGGCGCCGACGTCGCCTCCTTCGGCGACCCGTTCGCCCCCGAGGGCGCGGAGGGCGGCGCCGTCTCCGTCGTCTTCTCCGACACCCGCGAGGGCGTCTACAAGAAGCTGCTGCTCGGACCGGAGGGACAGCTGCTCGGCGGCATCCTCGTCGGCGACGCCGCGGCCTACGGCACCCTGGTCCCGCACGCGGGCCGCCCCCTGCCCGTACCCCCCGAGGCGTACGTCCTGCCCGCCCCGGACGTCGAACTCCCGGGCGCCGACGCCCTGCCCGACGACGCCGTCGTCTGCAGCTGCCACAACGTCACCAAGGGCGTCGTCCGCGCCGCCGTCGTCGAGAACTCCCTCACCGACATCGGTGGCATCAAACGCTGCACCAAGGCCGGCACGGGCTGCGGCGGCTGTCTCTCCACCCTGCAGTCCGTGCTCGACGCGGAGCTCGCCGCCGCCGGGATCGAGCGGTCGAAGGGACTGTGCGAACACTTCGCGCTGACCCGCGCCGAGATCTACGAAACGGTCCGCACCGAACACATCCGTTCGTTCGGCGAGCTGATGCGCGAGCACGGCCTGGGCGGCGAGGGCTGCGCCGTCTGCAAGCCCGTCGTCGGGAACGTCCTCGGCACCCTCGCCCCCGAACTGGGCCTCGGCCACGTCCTGGACGGTGAGCAGGCCGCACTCCAGGACTCCAACGACGTCTTCCTCGCCAACCTCCAGAAGGACGGCACCTACTCCGTCGTCCCGCGCGTCCCCGGCGGCGAGATCACCCCCACCCAGCTCATCGCGATCGGCGAGGTCGCCCGCGACTACGACCTCTACACGAAGATCACGGGTGGCCAGCGCATCGACCTCTTCGGCGCCCGCGCGGACCAGCTCCCCGCGATCTGGCGCCGCCTGGTCGCCGTCGACCTGGAGTCCGGCCACGCCTACGGCAAGTCCCTGCGTACGGTGAAGTCCTGCGTGGGCGCCAAGTTCTGCCGGTTCGGGCAGGGCGACTCCGTCCAGCTCGCCATCGACCTGGAGCTGCGCTACCGCGGCCTGCGCACCCCCCACAAGATCAAGGGCGGCGTCTCCGGATGCCTGCGCGAGTGCGCCGAGGCCCGCGGCAAGGACATCGGCGTCATTGCCACGGCCCACGGCTGGAACCTCTACGTCGGCGGCAACGGCGGCGCCCGGCCGCGCCACGCCGACCTCCTCGCCGCCGACCTCCTCGCCACCGAACTCGTCCGCCTCGTCGACCGCTTCCTCATGTACTACCTGCGCACCGGCGAGCGACTGGAGCGCACCGCTCCGTGGTTCGAGCGCATCGGCGGCCTCGGCCACCTGAAGGCCGTCCTGATCGACGACTCGCTCGGCATCTGCGGCGAACTGGAAGCCCAGATGGACCGCCACGCGGCGGCCTACCGCGACGAGTGGCAGGCGGTCCTCGCGGACCCGCAGGCCCTTGCCCGCTTCGAGCAGCACCTCGCGCAGCCGTCGCCCGAGTTCCTCGAGCCGGGCCGCGGCCGGGCGGCGGTCCTGCCCGACGGCACCGAGGCCGCCCTCTTCAAGGACGGTGAAGGACGGGTATACGCCGTAGGCAACCGCGACCCGTTCTCCGGCGCCGACGTGATCGCCCACGGCATCCTCGGCACCCGCGACGGCCGCACCGTCGTGGCCTCGCCGATGTACAAGCAGGAGTTCGACCTGCTGACCGGGGAGTGCCTGGACGACCCGTCGGTCCGACTGCCGGTCCACGAGGTCTGAAGTCCCCCCGGATCCCCGGACTTCGGCCCGGTCGGGAGGTGTCCTCCGCCTCTGCTCCCGACCGCCCCCGCGCCAGAAGGTGGACATGTCAGGCCCCGAAGCAAGGTCGGGACCCTGAGCGAACTGGAAACCAACATGAGATCGCCTGCCGCTCAAGCAGCGCCAACCGTGCCCACGGCCACGTCGTACGACCCCGGGCAGTACCGGCCCGGCAAGACCATCACCGACTGGGAGCCGGAGAACGACCTCTTCTGGAAGTCCACCGGCAGGAAGGTCGCCGCCCGCAACCTGTGGATCGCGGTCCCCGCCCTGCTGGTGGCGTTCGTGGTCTGGCAGGTGTGGTCGGTGACGGCGACCAACCTGAAGGACGTCGGCTTCGGGTTCTCCACGTCCCAGCTGTTCTGGCTGACGGCGGTGCCGGGCCTGACGGGCGGCACGGCCCGGATCTTCTACACGTTCCTCGGCCCGATGATCGGCCAGCGCCGCTTCACCGCGCTCTCCACCGTCGTCCTGGTCGTCCCGCTGATCTGGCTCGGCATCGCGGTCCAGAACCCCGACACCTCGTACGGCGTGATGATCGCCATCGCGGCGCTCTGCGGCATCGGCGGCGCCAACTTCGCCTCGTCGCTCGCCAACATCGGCTTCTTCTTCCCCAAGAAGGACAAGGGCAACGCGACCGGCATCAACGGCGGCCTCGGCAACCTCGGTGTCTCCGTCGTCCAGCTGCTCACCCCGATCGTCATCACCAGCTCGGTCGTCGCGGTCGGCTCGGCCCAGCACAAGGCCGACGGCACACCGGTCTGGCTGCAGAACGCCGCGTTCCTGTGGGTGCCCGTCCTGGTGATCCTGGCCGCCGTCGCCTGGTTCGGGCAGAACGACCTCAAGGTCGCGTCGACCCCCTTCAGCCAGCAGAAGGTCATCTTCAAGCGCAAGCACAACTGGCTGATGACCTGGCTCTACGTCGGTACGTTCGGCTCCTTCATCGGCTTCGCCGCGGCCCTGCCGATGCTCATCAAGACCACGTTCACCCCGATCGACGCGGCCTACTCCGCGGCCACCTACGCCTGGATGGGCCCGGCCGTGGGCGCGCTCGCCCGCTGGGCCGGCGGCTGGATCGCCGACAAGATCGGCGGCGCGCGGGTCACCATCATCTCGTTCGTCGGCATGGCGCTTTCGATCATCGGCGTCATCAACTTCCTCCCCTCCGGAGGCGACGACGGGAACTTCTGGGGCTTCTTCGTCTGCTTCCTGCTCGCGTTCTTCTTCTCGGGCATCGGCAACGGCTCCACGTTCCGCCAGATCCCGGTGATCTTCCGCAACCAGCACCTGAAGGGCCTCTCCGAGGGCACGCCAGAGTACGCGAAGGCGCTGAAGCAGTCGGAGATGGAGGCGGGCGCCGTCACCGGCTTCACCTCCGCCATCGCCGCGTACGGGTTCTTCTTCATCCCGGCGATGTTCGCCAACTTCGCGGTCACCAGCGCGATGTGGGGCTTCGTGGCCTTCTACGTCAGCTGCATCGCGGTCGCCTGGTGGTTCTACGCCCGCAAGGGCGCGGAGTCGCCGAGCTGACGCCTCGCGCCGTCCCTCCTCCCCGGCCGTTCCGTACCACGGAGCGGCCGGGAATTTCTTGTGAATGAATTCACAAGCGAACTTAGGTCCAAAGTCCCACAAGAAACCCCAGGTCAGGGGAGGTGCTTGGGTCTCCGCGCGGAGGAAACGGGGACCATCGGTCCGCGATCGAGGACCATTGCCGACCCTTTGCTCGATCACACAGGAGTGGAATGGAGGTGTACCGAAGAAGCGATACGGAAGGTGCGCGTCATGACTGCCACTCCTGCGGAAGCGACTGTGAACGGCGGGGCCTGGGACGGCTTCAAGGGCGGCCTGTGGCGGGACGCCATCGATGTCCGCGACTTCGTGCAGCAGAACTACACCCCGTACGAAGGCGACGGATCCTTCCTGGCCGGCCCGACCGAACGCACCACCGAGGTCTGGCAGAAGCTCCTCTCGATGTTCCCCACGGAGATCGAGCGCGGCATTTACGACGTCGACGTGAAGACCCCCTCCCGCATCGACGCCTTCGGACCCGGTTACGTCGACGGCACCGCCGCAGACCACAAGGACCTCATCGTCGGCCTGCAGACCGACGCCCCGCTGCGCCGCGCGATCATGCCCAACGGAGGCTGGCGCATGGTCGAAGGCGCCCTCAACGCCTACGGCTACGAGGCCGACCCCGAGGTCCGGGATATCTACACGCACCTGCGCAAGACCCACAACGAAGGGGTCTTCGACGCCTACACGCCCGAGATCCGCGCCTGCCGCTCGTCCGGCATCATCACGGGCCTGCCCGACGCCTACGGCCGCGGCCGCATCATCGGCGACTACCGCCGCGTCGCCCTCTACGGAGTCGACCACCTGATCGCCGCGAAGGAGGCCGACAAGGCCGCACTCGGCGAGGAGTGGGCGACCGAGGACGTCATCCGGGGCCGCGAGGAGGTCTCCGAGCAGATCAAGGCGCTCAAGGAACTCAAGGCCATGGCGATGTCGTACGGCTACGACATCGCGAAGCCCGCCCGCACCGGCCGCGAGGCCGTCCAGTGGCTGTACTTCGCCTACCTCGCCGCGGTGAAGGAGCAGAACGGCGCGGCCATGTCGATCGGCCGCATCGACAACTTCCTCGACATCTACCTGCAGCGCGACATCGACGCGGGCCGCATCACCGAGGCCGAGGCGCAGGAGTTCATCGACGACTTCGTCATCAAGCTCCGCATCGTCCGCTTCCTGCGCACCCCCGAGTACAACGAGCTCTACTCCGGCGACCCCACCTGGGTCACCTGGTCCATGGCCGGCATCGGCGAGGACGGCCGCCCGCTCGTCTCGCGCACCACCTTCCGCGCCCTTCAGACCCTCTACAACCTCGGCCCCGCCCCCGAGCCGAACCTCACGGTCTTCTGGTCGCAGCGGCTGCCCCAGGGCTTCAAGGAGTTCGCCTCCCAGGTCGCCATCGACACCTCGGCCATCCAGTTCGAGTCCGACGAGCTGATGCGCCCCAAGTACGGCGACGACACCGCGATCGCCTGCTGCGTCTCCGCGATGGCCGTCGGCAAGCAGATGCAGTTCTTCGGCGCCCGCGTGAACGTCGCCAAGGCGCTCCTCTACGCGATCAACGGCGGCCGCGACGAGAAGTCCGGCAAGACCGTCGTGCAGGGCTTCACGCCCATCGAGGGCGAGTACCTGGACTACACGACCGTCGTGAAGCAGTACGACGCCATGCTCGACTGGCTGGCCAAGACGTACGTCCACGCGCTCAACGTCATCCACTACATGCACGACAAGTACGCCTACGAACGCATCGAGATGGCGCTGCACGACCAGGAGATCCTGCGCACCATGGCGTGCGGCATCGCGGGCCTCTCGGTCGCCGCGGACTCGCTCTCGGCGATCAAGCACGCCAAGGTCAAGGTGGTCCGCGACGAGACGGGTCTCGCCGTCGACTACGAGATCGAGGGCGACTACCCGGCTTACGGTAACAACGACGACCGCGCCGACGACATCGCACGGCGCATCGTGCACGACTTCATGCAGAAGGTCCGCAAGCACCCCACCTACCGCGACGCGGTGCACACCCAGTCGGTGCTGACCATCACCTCGAACGTCGTCTACGGCAAGAAGACCGGCAACACCCCCGACGGCCGCCGCGCGGGCATGCCGTTCGCACCGGGCGCCAACCCGATGAACGGCCGCGACGAGCACGGCTACATCGCCTCGGCCATGTCGGTCGCCAAGCTGCCCTACGACGACGCCGAGGACGGCATCTCGCTGACCAACACCATCACTCCGGACGCGCTCGGCCGCACCCCCGAGGAGCGCGTCGCGAACCTCGCCGGAGTCGTGGACGGCTTCATGGCCAGCGACGGCTTCCACATGAACGTCAACGTGCTGAACAAGGCGACCCTGGAGGACGCCATGGAGCACCCGGAGAACTACCCGCAGCTGACCATCCGGGTCTCCGGATACGCGGTCAACTTCATCCGGCTCACCCGCGACCAGCAGCTCGACGTCATCAACCGCACCTTCCACGGCTCCCTCTGAGCCACCGGCTCTCCCCGAGCCCCCGGCTCCCCGCGGGGAGCCGGCCCCGAACCGCGGCCCCGGGGCCCGGCCCTCACCCAGACCCCGGGCGCCGCGCACTCCGCTTCCTGCCAGTAGTCCAGGAGTCACGCCATGGCTGTCCTGCTCGGAACCGACATCCCCGTACGCCCCCGCACCACCGACGAGGACGCGGCCACCCCCGCGGCGGCCGCCACCCACCGCCCCGTCACCGGCTCGATCCACTCCTGGGACCTGTCGACCGGCGTCGACGGGCCGGGGTCGCGCTTCGTCACGTTCCTCGCAGGCTGCCCCCTCACCTGCCTGTACTGCCACAACCCCGACACCTGGCGGATGCGGGACGGCAAGCGGACCACGGCGGACGACGTGATCGCGGAGGCCGCCAAGTACACGAAGTTCATCTCCGCGGCCGGAGGCGGAGCCACCGTCAGCGGCGGCGAACCCCTCCTGCAGCCGGTCTTCACCGGCGAGCTGCTCCACCGCCTCAAGCACGAGCTGGGCCTGCACACCGCGCTCGACACATCCGGCTTCCTCGGCACGCGCGCCACCGACGCCCTGCTCCGCGACGTCGACCTGGTCCTGCTCGACATCAAGTCCTGGGACCCCGACACGTACCGCACGGTCACCGGGCGCCCCCTGCAGCCCACCCTCGACTTCGCCCGCCGCCTCGCGGGCCTCGGCCAGGAGACCTGGGTGCGCTTCGTCCTCGTCCCCGGTCTGACCGACGACCCGGCGAACATCGAGGGCGTCGCCCGCTTCGCCGCCTCGCTCGGCAACATCTCGCGCGTCGACGTGCTGCCCTTCCACAAGCTGGGCGAGGCGAAGTGGGACGCGCTCGGCAAGGACTTCACGCTGCGCGGCACTCCGTCGCCCACCCTGGACCAGGTGACGGCCGCCAAGGAGATCTTCGCGGCCCAGGGCCTCGAAGCCGTATGAATCCAGGGGGCCGGACGGCCCGACGTACCCTGGAGGCATGAGTACCGCCCCCGCCCCCGAACCGCGCGATCCGGACGAGCCGACGCCCGAGCCGAAAGCCAAGCCGAAGAACGCGCTGGTCTTCGACGACCCGCTGGCGCAGCAGTCATCGGACGACACGGACCGTGGGTGGGGCGAGCGGGCCGAGACCCGCGGCGACAGCGCGGCCGACCTCGCGCGCTTCCTCGACGAGAAGCCGCCCCACCACCTCTGAGCCCGGGCTACTCCTCGCGCGGCCGTGAGCCGCGCTGTGCCACCAGCTCGTCGCGGATCTCCTTGAGCACCTCCAGCTCGGAGACCTCGAGAACCTCCTTCGTGCCCTCCCTCTCGGCCCTCTTGGCGGCCACCCGTGCCAGGTACTTGGCCATGGGGAGCACCATCAGGAAGTACACGACGGCCGCGGTGATCACGAAGCTGAGCACCGCGCTGAGCACGGTGCCCCACATGATCGGGATGCCCTTGACGACCTCCCCCGCTTCGTTCATCTCGCACGGAGACTTCAGGCACGAGTGGTAGTGATCGAGGTCCTTCGTGCCGAAGGCGCCGACGAGCGGGTTGATGACGCCCTTCACCACCGAGTTCACGATGTTCGTGAAGGCGGCTCCGATGACCACCGCGACCGCCAGGTCGACGACATTGCCGCGCATCAGGAAGGCCTTGAAGCCATCCCAAACGCCCGGTTCCTTCTTCGCGCTCACCACGAGGCCTTTCGTTGCATGTGCGGGTTGCGGAACAAACAACTTCGCAACCTACGTGAGCCCCGGGGCGACCTGTCCAATTGATGCGCACGAACCAGCGACCTGCCCGGCCCCCAGTGCGATCGTGAACGTTCCGCTTCATCGGAGGGTCACCGCCAGACGCGCGCTCGTCCCCGCTCCGGCCAGCCGTGCGGCCGTGTCCCTCGGGACGGACAGCACCACCAACGCGCCGCTCTCGGCGGGACCTTCCCCCGGCTCGGGCACGGCGGTCACCCGTGCCCCCGACGCCACCGTGTGCGGCTCGGCGCCGCCCGCGGGCGATCCGTCGGCGGCGATCACGTCGACCCGGTCGCCGGGGCGCAGCAGTCGCACGGTGTCCGCGTCCGCGATGCGCACGGGGGCGGTCACGGTGGCCGCGGAGCGTTCAGCTGTGGCCGTAGCCGCGACCCGGTGCGGTGCGGGTGCCTCTCGGGGCACCGCCTCCCGCGGGACCGTGCTCGCCAGGGCCGCCGCGGTCATCGCGAGCCCCACGGCCATGACCCGCCGTCTCTGCCGCAGCAGCCGCCCCAGCCGCGGATACCCGCCGCGGACCCGCACGGGTGGGAAGGAAGGGACGCGGCGGCCCTCGGGGCGTGCGTGATCTTCCGTGTGATGTTCCGGTCGGGTCTGAGGAGGGACGTGCGTCATGACAACCACCGCCTGCGATGCGAGGAGCTCGGCTTCCGCTCTCACGATGCGGGCTCGCGCCGATCCCCGCTGAGCCCCGTGGACTACTCGCCGGTTGTGGACAACTCCCTCACCCGAAGGGAAACTTCCGCCTGTTCACGGCAGCTGCTCGCCGCAGCCGCTCACGGCAACCGGATCCCCGTATCCACCCCGCCCAACGCCCCCGCACACAGACACGCCCGACCGCCCCCGCCCCTTCCCCCCGTCGGCTCCGGCAGCCCCGCCACCGCGTCGAACAGCACGCCCCGCATCCGGTCCACGTTGGCGGCGAAGACCCGCAGGACCTCGTCGTGCGAGACGCCCTCGCCGGTCTCGGCGCCCGCGTCCAGGTCCGTGACCAGCGCCAAGGACGTGTAGCAGAGCTCCAGTTCGCGGGCGAGCGCCGCCTCGGGGTGGCCGGTCATGCCCACCACTGACCAGCCCTGCGCGGCGTACCAGCGCGATTCCGCCCGGGTCGAGAAGCGCGGCCCCTCGATCACGACGAGTGTCCCGCCGTCGACCGGCTCCCAGTCACGGGCGCGCGCGGCCCGTACGGCGGCGGCGCGGCCCACCGGGCAGTAGGGGTCGGCGAGCGAGACGTGGACGACGTTCGGCACGCTGCCGTCGGGGAGCGGCGCCCCATCGAAGTACGTCTGGGCGCGCGTCTGCGTGCGGTCCACGAGCTGGTCGGGCACGAGCAGCGTGCCGGGCCCGTACTCGGCCCGCAGCCCGCCGACCGCGCACGGTCCGAGGACCTGGCGCACGCCCACGGAGCGCAATGCCCACAGGTTGGCACGGTAGTTGATGCGGTGCGGCGGCAGATGGTGGCCGCGGCCGTGCCGGGGCAGGAAGGCGACCCGGCGTCCTGCGATCTCACCGAGGAAGAGGGAGTCGCTCGGAGCGCCGTAGGGGGTGTCGACCTGGACCTCGGTCACGTCGTCGAGGAAGGAGTAGAAGCCGGAGCCGCCTACGACGCCGATCTCGGCCCGCGCGGCGTTCACCGTGTTCACCATGGACCGCAGAGTAGCCGGGGCCCCCGCGACAGCACACGCCCACGCGCCCCCGGCACACGCCGACGACCCCGCCGTCACGTGGACGGCGGGGCCGGGCAGAACGGTCTGCGGAGAGTCCTACGCCGCCGAGCTCGACGACGTGGACGTCGAGGAGGAGCCGGACGACTTGGAGTCCGAGGACGAGGAGGACGAAGCAGCCTTCGAGTCCGACGTCGACGAGGAGGACGACGACGAGCCGGATCCCGACTTCGACGCGGCGTTCGCCGGCGTGCTGCTCGACGACGAGCCGCGGCTGTCGTTGCGGTAGAACCCGGAGCCCTTGAAGACGATGCCGACCGCCGAGAACACCTTCTTGAGGCGTCCGTCGCAGCTGGGGCATACGGTCAGGGCGTCATCGGTGAACTTCTGCACCGCCTCGAGGCCCTCGCCGCACTCGGTGCACTGGTACTGGTACGTCGGCACTTGCTTCCTCCTGGCACTCTCACTCGATGAGTGCTAACGACGGTCCATAGTGACGTATTCCGCGGGATCAGTCCACCGTCACCGGTACGCGGTGACCGACGCCACGCGCCACCGTGCGCCCCGGAGCCGGGGGGACGAGCCGCGAGCGCAGCGTCACGAGGACCGCGAGGGCCAGTGCCGTGCCACCCAGCGGGACCAGGAAACCGGCCCCGTCCCAGAGGCGGTCCTCCAGCTGTCCCGCGACCGTCACGGCCGCCGCCTGGCCGAGCGCGACCGCGCCGGTCAGCCAGGTGAAGGCCTCCGTGCGGCCGGTCGGCGCGACCAGCTTGTCGACCAGCGTGTAGCCGGTGATCAGGGCGGGCGCGATGCAGACGCCGACCAGCAGGCCGAGCCCTGCGAGGAGCAGCACGGAGTGCGCGGCCCACAGGCCGGAGGCCATCAGGGTCAGTGCGGTGTAGCCGACCAGGAGGCGCCGCTGGGGGGAGACCTTCCAGGCGATGGCGCCGCAGATGACCCCGGAGAGCATGTTGCCCGCCGCGAAGGTGCCGTACAGGACACCGTTCAGGCCGGGCTCGCCGATCGACTCGGTGAACGCGGCCAGCGAGACCTGCATGCCGCCGAAGACGGCGCCGATGCCGAGGAACGTGACGATGAGGACCCGCACTCCGGGGACGCGCAGTGCGGAGACGTGCTCCACGCGCGCGTGCTCGTCGTGAGCGGACGGCTTGGGCTCGGTGCTCTTCTGCGCGGCGAACAGGAGGCCGCCGACCAGCGTGAGTCCGGCCTCGGTGAGGAGTCCGGCGGAAGGGTCGATGGTGGTGCACAGCGCGGTCGCGAGGAGCGGGCCGAGGACGAAGGTCAGCTCGTCGGTGACCGACTCGAAGGCGGCCGCCGTGGTGGCCAGGGGAGTGTCCTGGAGCTTGACGCCCCAGCGGGCACGCACCATGGGGCCGATCTGCGGCGTGGAGGCGCCCGCGGGCACGGCGGCCACGAACAGGGCCCACAGGGGGGCGTCGGAGAGCGCGAGCACCGTCAGGGTGACGACGGAGGCGGAGTGGACCAGGACGCCGGGCAGCAGCACGGCGCGCTGGCCGAACCGGTCGGCGAGCTTGCCGCTGAAGGGGGCGAACAGCGCCATGGAGACGCCGGTGGCGGCCGAGACGGCGCCCGCGGCACCGTACGAGCCGGTGGTGTGCTGCACCAGCAGGACGATGGAGATCGTCAGCATCGCGAACGGCTGTCGCGCCGCGAAGCCGGGGAGCAGGAACGTCCAGGCGCGAGGGGTGCGCAGGAGCTGTCCGTAGCCCGGGCGGGATTCGGTGACCGTGGATGCCACGGCCCGTGCCTTTCTGCCGCCTGGTAGCGCCCGTGCGGGGGCGCCGAGAGCTGTCCTCTTGCGCGGAACTGCGGTAGATGCCGGGTGCCACTGCGAGGGCGCCTCGACCGCCATACGGTCGCGCCAGCTCTGCTTCAGGCAGAGTTGGTTCGATCTGAATGCCTTTATCGTACAGGGGGGAGTCCCATTAGCCCCTGTGATTGCAGCCGATGAGACCCCCGACACCTACGATTAGTGCTTTTCTCCGTCGGTTCCCAGCCAGCTGGCCAGCTTTCCGCCGTGGCCGACCGCGCGCAGCCGCTTCTCGGCTGCGTCCCGCACCGGGTCGGTCGCCACGACCAGGAGCTCGTCGCCGCGTCGCAGGACCGTCGTCGGCAGCGGCACGAACGATTCGCCGTCGCGCACGACGAGCGTGACCGCGGATCCCGTCGGCAGCCGCAGCTCGGCCACCTCTACGCCGTGCATGCGCGACTCCCTGGGGATGTCCACCGACAGCAGGTGGCCCTGGAGGCGCTCAAGGGGCGCCGATTCGATGCCGAGGTCGGCGGCCTCCGAGGAGTCGCCGAGGCGCAGCTTCCTTGCCAGCCAGGGCAGCGTCGGGCCCTGGATGAGGGTGTAGACGACGACCAGGACGAAGACGATGTTGAAGATCCGCTGGCTGTCGTCGACGCCGCTCACCATGGGGATCGTCGCCAGGATGATGGGCACGGCGCCGCGCAGTCCGGCCCAGGACAGCAGGGCCTTCTCCTGCCAGGGCACACGGAACGGCAGCAGGCTGAGGACGACTTCCAGGGGGCGTGCCACCACCGTGAGGACCAGGCCGATGACGATCGCGGGCCAGGTGTCGTCGAGCAGGTCGTGCGGGGTGACCAGCAGGCCGAGCAGGACGAACATGCCGATCTGGGCGAGCCAGCCGAGGCCTTCGGCGAAGCCGCGGGTGGCCGGCCAGTGGGGCAGCCTGGCGTTGCCGAGCGCCATCGCCGCGAGGTAGACGGCGAGGAACCCGCTGCCGTGTGCCATGGCGCCCGCTGCGTACGCGGCGACGGCGATGGCCATGACGGCGATGGGGTACAGGCCGGAGGCGGGCAGCGCCACGTGCCGCAGGCCGAAGGCGCCGAGCCAGCCGACCGCGAGGCCTGTCGCGGCACCGATCGCCAGCTCCAGGGCGATCTTGCCGAGCAGTACGTACCAGTCGTCCACCGGTCCGGCCGTGGAGAACGCCACGACGAGGATCACCACAGGGGCATCGTTGAACCCCGACTCCGCTTCCAGGACACCCGTCACGCGCGAGGGGAGCGGCACCTTGCGCAGCACCGAGAAGACCGCGGCCGCGTCCGTGGACGAGACCACCGCGCCGATGATGAACGCCTGCCGCCACTCCAGGCCCACGAGGTAGTGGGCGCCCGCCGCGGTGATGCCGACGCTCACCGCGACGCCGACGGTCGACAGCACGGCCGCCGCGGGCAGTGCGGGTTTGATCTCTTTCCACTTCGTCCCGAGGCCGCCCTCCGCGAGGATCACGACCAGGGCGGCATAGCCGATGACCTGCGTCAGTTCGGCGTTGTCGAAGTGGACGTCGCCGATGCCGTCCTGGCCCATGGCGATGCCGATGCCCAGGTACAGCAGCAGGCTGGGGAGCCCGCTGCGCGACGAGATGCGGACCGCCGCGACGGCGACGAGCAGAACGAGCGAGCAGACGAGCAGGAGCTGGTTGAGGTGGTGGACAGTCAGGGGCCGTTCCTTCCTCCGTGAACCGAGTACTACGTAGGGAGTCCTCCGCGAAGCCGAGTACTACGTAGGAGTACTTCGTTACCTTACCTAATTGTTAACGCTTTCTTGATGCGCTCGAATGACTATTCGATCTCGGAGGGGCCTGGTTCCTGACTCCGCGTCCGGAGCCGGAACGCCCTGCGCCTATGGTTGCTCCTGCGCTCCCAGAGCCGCCCAAGTCGACAGCACAGCCCGCCCTGCCGCTCGCGTAAGGACAGCAAGGACAGCGATGCCCTCCAACACCAACGCCTCGTCTTCCGGTCATAAGGCCGGCAAGAAGAAGGGGCGCCGAGCCCGACTCGTCGTGATCGTCCTGGTCCTGGCCATCGTCGGAGGCATCGGCTTCGGCGCGTACTGGAGCGTCAGCACCGTGCGCGCCTCCTTCCCGCAGACCAAGGGAACGATCAAGCTCGATGGTCTCGCCGGTCCCGTCGACGTGAAGCGCGACGGGAACGGAATCCCGCAGATCTACGCCGAGTCCGACGCGGATCTCTTCATGGCCCAGGGCTTCGTCCAGGCGCAGGACCGCTTCTGGGAGATGGACGTCCGCCGTCACATGACCTCCGGGCGGCTCTCCGAGATGTTCGGGAAGAGCCAGGTCAAGACCGATGAATTCCTGCGCACGCTCGGCTGGCACCGGGTGGCGAAGAAGGAGTACGACTCCAAGCTCTCGCCGGAGACGAAGAAGTACCTCCAGGCGTACGCCAAGGGAGTCAACGCCTACCTCGCCGGCAAGGACGGCAAGGACATCTCCGTCGAGTACGCGGCGCTCGGTTTCGAGAACGACTACAAGCCGCACGAGTGGACGCCCGTCGACTCCGTGGCGTGGCTCAAGGCCATGGCCTGGGACCTGCGCGGCAACATGCAGGACGAGATCGACCGCTCGCTGATGACGAGCCGCCTCGGCCCGTCGCAGATCAAGGACCTGTACCCCGAGTACCCGTACAAGCGGAACAAGCCCGTCGTCCGGGAGGGCGCCTACAGCAGCGTCACCGGCGAGTACGACCCCGAGGCCAAACCCACCGGCACCCAGTCCGGAGCCGGTGGCACCGGCACGGGCACATCCGGAACAGGAACCGGAACCGGCGGTACGGGAACCGGCGGGACCGGCACCGGCACTGGAACCGGCACCGGCACTGGCACCGGCGGCGCCGCCGGTACGGGCCTCGCGGGCGGCACCGAAGCGCCCAACGGGCTGCAGTCGCAGCTCAACGGCGTCTCCAACGCCCTGGACGAGGTTCCGGCCATCCTGGGACCGAACGGCAACGGCATCGGCTCGAACTCCTGGGTCGTCTCCGGCAAGCACACCATCACCGGAAAGCCGCTCCTCGCGAACGACCCGCACCTGGCGCCGCAGCTGCCCTCCGTCTGGTACCAGATGGGCCTGCACTGCCGTTCGGTCTCCGAGAAGTGCCAGTACGACGTCTCGGGCTACACGTTCGCCGGCATGCCCGGCGTGGTCATCGGCCACAACAAGAACATCGCCTGGGGCATGACGAACCTGGGCGCCGACGTCACGGACCTGTACCTGGAGAAGTTCACCGGGGACGGCTACCAGTACGACGGCAAGGTGAAGCCCTTCATCTCCCGCGAGGAGACCATCAAGGTCGCGGGCGGCAAGGAAAAGAAGATCACGGTCCGCGAGACCAACAACGGGCCACTGATCTCCGACCGCGACGACGAGCTGGTGAAGGTCGGCAAGAAGGCCGGTGTGGACACCGCGGCCCCCGACCGGGGCGACGGCTACGGAGTGGCGCTGCGCTGGACCGCGCTGAACCCGGGCAAGTCCATGGACGCCGTCTTCGAGCTCAACAGGGCGAAGGACTTCACGGAGTTCCGCAAGGCGGCCGCTTCTTTTGAAGTGCCGTCCCAGAACCTGATCTACGCCGACACCGACGGCAACATCGGCTACCAGGCGCCCGGCCGGATCCCCAAGCGCGGCAAGGGCGACGGTTCGCTCCCCGCACCGGGCTGGGACCGTGCCTACCGCTGGACCGGCTACATCCCGCAGGACGCGCTGCCCTACGAGTACAACCCGAAGCGCGGCTACATCGTCACCGCCAACCAGGCCGTGATCGACGACCGCGACCAGGCCGACTACCCGTACAAGCTCACCTCGGACTGGGGCTACGGAGCGCGCAGCCAGCGGATCGACGACCTCATCCAGTCGAAGATCAAGAACGGCGGCAAGGTCTCCACCGAGGACATGCGCCTCATGCAGATGGACAACAGCAGCGAGATCGCCAAGCTGCTCGTGCCCAAGCTGCTGAAGATCGACGTCAAGGACAAGTACGTCCGCGAGGCGCAGAAGCTCCTCGAGGGCTGGGACTACACCCAGGACGCCGATTCCGCGGCCGCCGCGTACTTCAACTCGGTGTGGCGCAACATCCTCAAGCTGGCCATCGGCAACAAGCTCCCCAAGGAGCTGCGCGTCAAGGGCCAGTGCCTGAATGTCGAGCCGGCCGGCAACACCGGCCCGGCCGACGAGGGCAAGAAGGTCCGCGAGTGCGGTGAGCGCGACGCCGACTCGGCCCAGCCGGACGGCGGCGACCGGTACTACGAGGTGATCCGCAAGATCATCGACGACGAGACCAACGACTGGTGGAAGACGCCGGGGACCCGCACGGACGAGGCGACCAAGACCCGCGACCAGCTGTTCAAGCGGGCCCTGGAGGACGCGCGCTGGGACCTGACGGCCAAGCTCGGCAAGGACGTCGACTCCTGGAGCTGGGGCCGTCTGCACCGGCTGGAGCTGAAGAACCAGACCCTCGGCACCGAGGGCCCCGGCTGGCTGCAGTGGGTCCTCAACCGCGGCCCGTGGAACCTCGGCGGCGGCGAGGCGGCGGTCAACGCGACCGGCTGGAACGCGGCGGGCGGCTACGGAGTGCTCTGGGTGCCCTCCATGCGCATGGTGGTGAACCTCAAGGACCTCGACAAGTCCAAGTGGATCAACCTCACCGGCGCCTCGGGACACGCCTACAACGACCACTACACCGACCAGACGGAGAAGTGGACCAAGGGCGAACTGCTGCCGTGGGCGTTCACGGACAAGGCGGTCGAGGACAGCACCAGCGACAAGCTGGTCCTGCGTCCCTGACGGTCACGCACGGCACATCCTGAAAGGGCCCTCCACGCACGCGTGGAGGGCCCTTTCGGCATACCGGCACCTCAGCGGAACCGGCGCGCCCCCGACGGCGACACGACGGCGTGCACCGGCCGGTCGTGCTCCTCGTCGGGGAGGTGGGCGACGACTTCGGAGTCGTACAGGAGCACCACGAGCGCGGGATCCGCGGCCGCGCGCTCCAGCCGGGTGAGGACGCGGTCGTACGATCCGCCGCCCCGCCCGAGCCGCATCCCGCGCGCGTCCACGGCGAGCCCCGGCAGCAGCACGGCGTCCGCCTCCAGGACGGCGTCCGGCCCGAGCCGCGGCCCGGACGGCTCCAAGAGGTCGATCTTCCCGGGGTGTTGTACGCGGGTCAGGGAGCCGGCCCCGCCGTACGCGCCCCAGTCCAGGTCGTTGTCCGGGAGCAGCACCGGAAGCAGGACGCGGGTCCCGCGCGCGTGGAGGGCGTCGAGCAGCGGACCGGTGCCGGGCTCGCCGCCCATGGACACGTACGCGGCGACCGTCCGCGCGTCGGCGAGCTCCGGCAGGCCGAGTGCGCGCTCGGCGAGAACCGCGGCCGCCTTCCGTGCGTCATCCTCCGTCAACCCGCTTCTCACCGCGAGGAAGTCTCGCCGCAACGTGCGCTTGGTTGGCTGTCCTCCGGTCTCGGTACCGCTGGTTCCGTTCATGGTGATCTCGCAATTCCTTCCTGGTCGGCGCATATGCCGACGAATAATGCGGACCCACAGATTCCGCACATACGCACCGGATATGGTGGCGGCATGACTGAGTCTCACCCCCCCCACGCGCGGATCACCAAGGCGGTCATCCCCGCCGCAGGTCTCGGCACGCGCTTCCTGCCGGCCACCAAGGCCACTCCCAAGGAGATGCTGCCGGTCGTCGACAAGCCGGCGATCCAGTACGTGGTCGAGGAGGCCGTGTCCGCGGGTCTCGACGACGTCCTCATGATCACGGGACGCAACAAGCGCCCGCTGGAGGACCATTTCGACCGCAACTACGAACTGGAATCGGCCCTCCTGAAGAAGGGCGACGAGGCGCGCCTCGCCAAGGTCCAGGAGTCCAGCGACCTCGCGACGATGCACTACGTCCGCCAGGGCGACCCCAGGGGGCTCGGTCACGCCGTCCTGTGCGCCGCTCCGCACGTCGGCAACGAGCCGTTCGCCGTGCTCCTCGGCGACGACCTGATCGACCCGCGCGACCCGCTCCTCGCCCGCATGGTCGAGATCCAGGAGAGGCACGGCGGCAGCGTCGTCGCCCTCATGGAGGTCGCCCCCGAGCAGATCCACCTCTACGGCTGCGCCGCCGTCGACGCCACCGAGGACGGCGACGTCGTCAAGGTCACCGACCTGGTCGAGAAGCCCGACGTCGCCGACGCCCCGTCGAACTACGCGATCATCGGGCGCTACGTACTCGACCCCGCCGTCTTCGACGTACTGCGCGAGACCGAGCCGGGCCGCGGCGGCGAGATCCAGCTCACCGACGCCCTCCAGCAGCTCGCGGCGGACGAGAAGGTCGGCGGCCCGGTGCACGGCGTGGTCTTCAAGGGCCGCCGCTATGACACCGGCGACCGCGGCGACTATCTGCGTGCCATTGTCAGACTCGCGTGCGAACGTGAAGATCTGGGACCGGACTTCCAGTCCTGGCTTCGCAGTTACGTCACCGAGGAGATGTAGCACTTTGAGCAGCAGCACGACGACACCGACCGCCGGCCAGGACTCGTTCTGGTCGGTGGAAGAGCATCTGGACGACATCCTCGAAGCCGTCCGCCCGCTCGAACCCATCGAGCTCCAACTCCTCGACGCGCAGGGCTGCGTCCTGGTCGAGGACGTGACGGTGCCCGTTTCGCTGCCGCCCTTCGACAACAGCTCCATGGACGGGTACGCGGTGCGGGTCGCCGATGTCGCGGGCGCGAGCGAGGAGTTCCCCGCCGTCCTCACGGTCGTCGGCGACGTGGCCGCGGGCGCGGGCTCGCAGCCCACCGTCGGCCCCGGCCGGGCCGCCCGCATCATGACCGGCGCCCCGCTGCCGCCCGGCGCCGAGGCCGTCGTCCCCGTGGAGTGGACCGACGGAGGCCTGGGCGAGGGCCCCGTCTCCGGCATGCGCGCCCACAGCGCCGCCCCTGAGGGCGCGTCCGGCGAGGTCCGCGTGCACCGCCCCGCCGAGGCCCGCGCGCACGTCAGGGCCCGCGGCAGCGACGTCCAGGCGGGCGACCGCGCCCTGGCCGCGGGCGCCGTCCTCGGCCCGCCGCAGATCGCCCTGCTCGCCGCGATCGGCCGCGGTACGGTCAAGGTGCGCCCCCGTCCGCGCGTGGTCGTCATGTCCACCGGCAGCGAACTGATCCCCCCGGGAGAACAGTTGGCGGACGGCCAGATCTACGACTCCAACAGCTTCGCCCTCACCGCCGCGGCCCGCGACGCCGGAGCCATCGCCTACCGCGTGGGCGCCGTCGCCGACGACGCCGAGACACTGCGCTCCACCATCGAGGACCAGCTGATCCGCGCCGACCTCATCGTCACCACGGGCGGCGTGAGCGTAGGGGCGTACGACGTCGTGAAGGAGGCACTCTCCGCCATCGGCGACCCCGACGACGAGGACGGCATCGGGGCGGGCAGCGGCGTCGAGTTCCGCAAGATCGCCATGCAGCCCGGCAAGCCCCAGGGGTTCGGCTCCATCGGCCCCGACCACACACCGCTGCTCGCGCTGCCGGGCAACCCGGTCTCCTCGTACGTCTCCTTCGAGCTCTTCGTGCGCCCCGCGATCCGCACCCTCATGGGCCTGCCCGAGGTGCACAGGACCACCACGCGCGCGGAGCTCCTCTCGGACAAGGCGCTGTCCTCTCCCGAGGGACGCCGCCAGTTCCTGCGCGGGCGGTACGACGCCGAGGCGGGCCGCGTGACGCCCGTCGGCGGGTCGGGATCACATCTGATCGCCGCCCTCGCGCACGCGAACGCGCTGATCGTCATCCCTGAGGACACCACTTCCGTGGAGCCCGCCGCGGAGGTCGAAGTGGTCCTGCTCGGCTGAGAGGGCCGCCCGCGCGGTACCGTGTCGCGCACAACAGGCCCGCGCGCCGCACCGCGCGGGGCCCGGACCGGGAGCGCCAAGCACATGACCGCGATTTCCCGGGGGAACACCCCCGGAGCCCCTGAGCAGCAGCGACTGACCCACATCGACGAGGCGGGCGCCGCCCGCATGGTCGACGTGTCCGCCAAGGACGTCACGGCGCGCACCGCACGCGCCAGCGGCCGCGTCCTGGTCTCGCCGCGCGTGATCGAGCTGCTGCGCGGCGAGGGCGTGCCCAAGGGAGACGCCCTGGCGACCGCGCGGATCGCGGGGATCATGGGGGCCAAGCGCACCCCGGACCTGATCCCCCTCTGCCACCCGCTGGCCGTCTCCGGAGTGAAGCTCGACCTCTCCGTGGCGGACGACGCCGTGGAGATCCTCGCCACCGTGAAGACGACCGACCGTACGGGCGTGGAGATGGAGGCCCTCACCGCGGTGAGCGTCGCCGCCCTCACCGTCGTCGACATGGTCAAGGCCGTCGACAAGGGCGCCGTCATCACGGACGTACGGGTCGAGGAGAAGACGGGCGGCAAGTCCGGGCACTGGCAGCGCGGCAACGAGCCGTCAGGGGAGCGGGCATGAGCAGCCAGGACCTCGACACGTCGGCCGGCGGCGCGCTGCCCGCGCCGTACAGCGCGCTCGTCGTGACCGCCTCGAACCGCGCCGCCGCCGGGGTCTACGCCGACAAGGGCGGCCCGATCCTCGCCGAGGGCCTGACCGCGCTCGGCTTCGCCGTCGACGGGCCGCAGGTCGTCCCCGACGGCGACCCCGTCGAACGGGCCCTGCGCGCAGGCGCCGAGGCCGGCTACGACGTCATCCTCACCACCGGCGGCACCGGCATCTCGCCCACCGACCGCACCCCCGAGGCCACCCGCCGCGTCATCGACCACGAGGTGCCGGGCATCGGGGAGGCGATCCGGGCGTACGGCAGGGAGAAGGTCCCCACGGCCGTGCTGTCGCGCGGAGTCGCGGGCGTCGCGGGCCGGACGCTCATCGTGAACCTGCCGGGCTCCACCGGCGGCGTGCGCGACGGTCTCGCCGTCCTTGAGCCGCTGCTGCGGCACGCCGTCGACCAGCTGCGCGGCGGTGACCACCCCGTTCCGCCGGGGGGTGCGAGCTGAACGGCTCCTCCTGGCCCGTCGAGCTGACGGACGGCGACATCGCCCTCCGTCCCATAAAGATGCGTGACCAGCGGGCCTGGCGCGAGGTCAACCGGCGCAACCGGGACTGGCTGCGCCCCTGGGAGGCGACGATTCCGCCGCCCACCCCGAGCGGTCCGATCGTGCACCGCCCCACCTACCGGCAGATGGTCCGTCATCTGCGCGCGGAGGCCCACGCGGGCCGGATGCTGCCCTTCGTCATCGAGTACCAGGGCCGCCTCGTCGGGCAGCTGACGGTCGCCGGGATCACCTGGGGCTCGATGTGCTCGGGCCACGTCGGCTACTGGGTGGACCGGTCCGTCGCGGGCCGCGGCGTTATGCCGACCGCCGTCGCGCTCGCCGTCGACCACTGCTTCCGTTCGGTCGGGCTGCACCGTATCGAGGTCTGTATTCGCCCCGAGAACACACCGAGCCGACGGGTCGTGGAGAAACTCGGATTCCGCGAGGAGGGACTTCGCCCGCGGTATCTGCACATTGACGGAGCGTGGCGCGATCATCTCGTCTTCGCGCTCACGACCGAAGAGGTTCCGGAAGGTTTGTTGCGCCGCTGGCACCAGGCGCGACCTCGGAACACGGCGTAGCGGACCGGTCCCGCCCTGGTCCGGACCTGCGCGCGACCCAGGCCGGTTCTCGACCCCCGTAAATGAAATAAGTGTTCGAAATTACGCGCCGAGTGACCGTCTGAGGCGCGTATGAGACTTGTCTCAGGCATTTATTTCCCGCTCTCGGCGGCCGGTTGATCGCACCAGTCACAAAAAAAGTTCGAGATATCAGCCAGATCGTGCGACACACCGGCGCAATTGGCAGATGGCCTCACACAAACCCCTCTACCGTGTGAGCGTGAGCAGCAGCGGCCTCATCTACGCAGTCATCGTCGGGGCCTGGGCCGCCTACTTGGTGCCGATGTGGCTCCGTAGGCAGGACGAGCTGAACGAAGCCCGTCCGACGGAACGCTTCAGCACCGCCATCCGGCTGCTGTCCGGACGTGCGGGGATGGAGCGCCGATACGCCAAGGACCTGCAAGCGCGCTCGCCCGAGGAAGGGGAGTCGCGCGACGACCCGGACGGCATCACCGGCTCGGTGGACGTCCGGTCCTTCGTCGCGCCCCCGACCGAGCGCGAGCCCGAACGGGAACGGGAGCAGGAACGGGAGCAGGAACGCGAACCCGTACGCGAGAGGGAACCCGTGCGGAAGCGGGAACCCGTACAAAAGCGGAAGCGGGAGCGCGGGCGTGAACCCGCAGCGGGGCCCTCGACCAACGCGTCGGCCCGCGAGACCCCCGCGCAGCGTGCCGCGTCGGCCGAGGCCGCCGCGCGCGCCCGGCGCATCAAGGTGCTCGCCCGGCGCCGCCGTACGACGGTCCTTCTCTTCCTCGCCTTCACGATCGGCGCGATCGTCGCCGCGGTCGGCGGGCTCGCCCTCCTGTGGGTGCCCGCCGTGCCCGCCGTGCTCCTGAGCGCGTACATCGTCTACCTGCGCGGCCAGGAACGGCGCCGCTTCACCTACACGATGGACCGGCGCAGGGCCGAGGTCGCGGCGCAGCGGCTGCGCGAGCGGCAACCGCGGCGCAGGCCCGCGGAGCCGCAGGCCGACGAGACGACGGAGGACGGTCCGGCGCACGAGACGGAGACCGGACTGTCGGCACTCGCCGCGGACCGCCGCGCCCTCGTCGAGCAGACCGACCACGCCGAGTGGGTCGACCAGCAGCGCGAGCGGCAGCGCGGCCCCGGCCGCGGCGACAGCTGGGACCCGGTCCCGGTCCCGCTGCCGACGTACGTGACCGCACCGGTCGCCCCGCGCGCCACCGGCAGCGTCGACCTGGGCGCGCCCGACGCGTGGAGCGCGGCGCGCTCCAGCACGGCGGAGCCGACGGCCGACCCCGCGGCCGAACGGGACGCACGGGACGCACGGGCCGAGCGGGAGCGGCCCTCCGCCGGGCCGGGCGACATCGACGGGGCCGATGGCTCCGACGCCACCGGCGGTCGCAGCGACAAGCGTCGCGCGGCGTCCGCGCGACGGGCTCGCGAGCGCGGCCGCACGCCGCTCTTCGACCAGTACGAGGACGGCGGCCGGCCGCGCGCGGCGAACGAGTGAGGGACCGTGCCGTCCCCCTGGGCTGACCAGCCAGGAACGGATTTCCAAGCACCCCGATCGGGATGCTAGAGTTTCACTCGTTGCAAGGGCCTGTGGCGCAGTCTGGTAGCGCACCTCGTTCGCATCGAGGGGGTCTGGGGTTCAAATCCCCACAGGTCCACTGCACATGAAGATCCCGTCCAGTTCATCGAACTGGGCGGGATCTTTGCGTTGCCGACGCAATCCGCGTGTGATGAGCGTCTCGCTGGTTACATTTGACGCATGTTGTCCCCTCTGAGGGTTTCTGCCGCATTGGCTGTCGTGCTGGGAGTGGGCGGGTGTGCCGCTGAGCCTCGGGGGCTGAGTGTGGAGGGGCCCGCGTTGCAGCCCTCGCGGGTGGCGGGGCCCGTCTACATCGCCGATGCGGCCGGGGTCGCTCTGCAGCAGCCGACGTCGGCGCAGCTCACCGAGAACGTCGCGGTCTCGCAGTTGAGCTGGCGGGACTGGGGCGGGCCGACCGCGCGGGCCACCGGGAAGCTCGGCGGGCCCTGGTGCAGCCCCAAGTGCTCCGACGATCCCTACGACGCGACGCTGACGCTCAGCGGACTCGAGCAGCAGGAGCGCATGGCGTACTACCGGCGGGCGACCGTGAAGCCGAAGAAGCCGGAGGCCTTGCCCGCGGCGGCGGTGAACGTGCAGTTCCAGGGGATCCGGCTGTCGATCCCGGACGTCTGAGGGCGCGGGGAACGGGAACGGCATGGGACTTCGTACCAAGATCGGTCTCGCCATCGCGGGCACCGCCGCGCTGGTGTCCGTCGTGATGGGGCTGCTCGTCCACCATCGCACCGTCGAGGCGCAGTACGCGGGTGCGCGCAGCCAGATCGGGGACCGGCTCCAGACCGCCGTGCAGGACCATGCGGCCGGGGTCGACGGGGACCGCACCCTCATCGACCCCGCCGACCTGCCGGGGCCGCTCGCCGGTGCCGTGGAGAACGGGCAGTGGGGCGTCTATCTGGACCGCAACGGGCGCGTTCCGCAGCTCTGGGCGGCCAGCAAGTACGGCAAGGAGGTCGTCGCGCTGAAGCGGCCCTACGACAGGGAGGCGGAGACCGTACGGGATCTGGACCGGGTGCTGTGGATCTCGGGCGGTTTCGGGACGGCGCTCGCCTGTGTGGCGGGGCTGCTCGTCGCCACCCGGCTCGGGCGGCGGCTCAGGACCAAGGCCGGGGCCGCGCAGCGCATCGCGGAAGGTGATCTCACGGCGCGGCTTCCGCTGCGCGGCAAGGACGAGATCACCCGGCTCGCGGCCGCCGTGAACACCATGGCCGACGCGCTCGCCGCCCGGTTGCAGGCCGAGCGCGAGGTGACGGCGAACATCGCGCACGAACTGCGCACCCCGGTCGCCGGCATGGTGACGGCGGCCGGGCTGCTGCCGCCGGGGCGGCCTTCCGAGCTGGTGCAGGAGTCGGCGGGGCGGCTGCGGGAGCTCGTCGACGACGTCATCGAGGTGGCGCGGCTCGACGGGGCGGGGGAGCAGGCCGCGGCCGAGGAGTGTGAGTTGGGAGCGCTGGTGCGCAGGTCGGCTGCCGCCGGGGCCGCGGGTGCGGACGGCGTGACCGTCTCCGTCGTGCGGGACGTGCGCGTGGTGACGGATCCGCGGCGCGTGGAGCGGATCGTCGCCAACCTCGTCAGCAACGCGCTGCGGCACGGGTCGGCGCCGGTGGCGGTCGAGGTCGACGGCGGGGTGGTGCGGGTACGGGACTCCGGGGGCGGCTTTCCGGAGTCCCTGCTGTCCGGCGGGCCGCAGCGGTTCCGGAGCGGGTGCGGGGAGAAGGGCGTGGGCCTCGGCCTCGGGCTGACGATCGCGCAGGGGCAGGCGCAGGTCCTGGGGGCCGGGCTGCGGTTCGGCAATCCGGCGGGGGGCGGGGCCGAGGCGGTGCTCGACCTGCGGGCGGCCGTCAGGAGATAGGGGTCCGGGGCAGGGCGGGTTACAGGAGCTTTTCGTAGCAGCGGCTCAGGTCGTCGAAGCGGTAGAGACCGAACTTCTCCGCGGCGGGGGTGTAGCCGCTGGAGGTGTAGAGGGCTATCGCCTCGGGCTGCTTCGTGCCCGTCTCCAGCACCATGCGGACCCGGCCCGCCGCCTTCGCGTCGGCTTCCAGGGCCGCGAGTATCTGGCGGGCGAGGCCCAGGCCGCGGGCCTCCGCGGTGACGAACATCCGCTTCAGCTCGGCGTCGCCGTCCCGGTAGTTCTCGTCGTGCCCGGTGGTCCCGTCCATGCCACGCCAGCCGCCCGTCGCCAGTGCGGTGCCGTGTTCGTCGTACGCGATGAAGTAGCGGCCGCGTGGCGGCTCGAACATGGTCGGGTCGAGGGGTGTGAGGTCCCCCTCGTCGCCGTAGCGCTCCGCGTATTCGAGCTGGACGAGGTCGTTGAGCCGGACCGCGTCGGGGTGCGCGAACGTGACGGTGCGCAGTTGTATGCGGGGGGCGGCGTCGGTGGCGGCGGTGTTGGCGGCGGTGGGGTCCGTCTGAATAGTCATGCGCTCCATCGTACTTCTATGCGAGTCCAGTGCTGGGTGTGGTGACGGTGGTGCCGGACCAGTGTGCCGGTAAGGGCCGGTATCGTGCCGGGATGCTCACTGTGACCAGCGTGAATGTGAACGGGCTGCGTGCCGCCGCCAAGAAGGGGTTCGTCGAGTGGCTCGCCGATACCTCGGCCGATGTGGTGTGCCTCCAGGAGGTGCGGGCCGAGGAACACCAGCTGCCCGATGAGGTGCGGGCCCCCGAGGGCTGGCACGTCGTGCACGCGCCCGCTGCCGCCAAGGGACGTGCCGGTGTCTCGCTGTACACGCGCCGTGAGCCGGACCGGGTGCGGGTCGGCTTCGGGTCGCAGGAGTTCGACGGCAGTGGCCGGTACGTCGAGGCCGACCTGCCCGGTGTCACCGTGGCCAGCCTGTATCTGCCCTCCGGTGAGGTCGGCACCGAGCGGCAGGACGAGAAGATCCGCTTCATGGGCGAGTTCCTCGCCTATCTGAAGGAGCTCAAGGTGCGGGCCGCCGCCGACGGGCGCCACGTCGTCGTCTGCGGCGACTGGAACATCGCCCACCAGGAGGCCGACCTCAAGAACTGGAAGGGCAACAAGAAGAACTCCGGGTTCCTGCCGGAGGAGCGGGCCTGGATGGACGAGGTCTTCGCGGAGTACGAGGACGTCGTGCGGGCGCAGCACCCGAACGTCGAGGGCCCCTACTCGTGGTGGTCCTACCGGGGGCGCGCCTTCGACAACGACACGGGCTGGCGCATCGACTACCAGGTCGCGACGGCGGGGCTCGCCGAGCGCGCGCTGAAGGCGTACGTGGAACGTGCCGCGAGCCACGGCGAGCGGTGGAGCGACCACGCGCCCGTGACGGTGGTCTACGACCTGTAGAGGACTGCCCCAGGTGGGTGGCTGACGGCGGGACACGGGCACAAAGTCCGGTAGAAGGCTGTCCCGGGGCCGGGCGGCATGGCAGATTTCGGTCGCGTACATGCGTCGCGTACATGACCAACTGTCGAGTCGTCAGGGGGATTTCATGTCGACCGTGCCCGGGCCTTCGAGGCCCGCGAGGCCTTCCAGACGTGCCGTCGTGATCGGCGCGGCCGGTGCCGGTGTCGCGGCGGCGCTGCCCGCCACCCGCGCGCATGCAACGGGCGGTGACCACGGGATTCCCGTCGGTACGCCGCCCGTTCTGCTGACCGAGCAGGCCTCCAGGCGCCTCCTCGTGCTCGACCCGCGGCGCCGCGTCTGGGACCCGGCCGCCGACCCCTCCGTCGTGCGCTGGGAGTTCTCGCCGGTCGGCGATGTGCGCTACAAGGACCTGCTGCCGGACGTGAGCTGGGTCTACCCGTGCGAGGCGAAGGTGCGGCTGCACCGGCGGCGCGCGTACGTCCTGACGACGGCGTCGTTCGGGTTCGTGGCCGTCGTCGAGCACCCGACCGGCAGGCGGTACTGGGGCACGGCGATCGGGCCCGGCGACGACCTGTTCAACCCGCACAGCGCCGAGATCCTGCCCGACGGCAACGTGGCCGTCGCGTGCAGCACGGGTGCGCGGGTGCGGCTGTACGCGGCGTCGCAGGGGCCGCGGGCCACGCGGTACGCGGAGGCGGAGCTCAAGGGGGCGCACGGGCTGCACTGGGACGGGGCGCTGGGCGTGCTCTGGGCGCTGGGTGACGATGAGTTGGTGACGTACGAGGTGGGCGGGACGGCCGCCAGGCCCGCGCTGCGGCGGACCTCGGCGATCGGTCTGCCCGTCGGGACGCCGGGGAAGACGCCCGGCGGGCACGATCTCTTCCCGGTCCGCGAGCGGCCGGGGCGGCCGGGTCGGCTGTGGGTGACGACCAGCGCCGCCGTCTTCCAGTACGAGACGAAGAGCCGCGTCTTCGTGCGGGACTTCGCCGGGGCCGCGGAGATCTCCCGTAAGTCCGTGAAGGCCGTCGGCGACGATCCGCGCACCGGGCAGGTCCTGACGACCGTCCCGGAGGGCGGGCTCGAAGAGACCTGGTGGACCACGACGGTGAGCGTGCATCGGCCGGAGAACGCGTACAAGCTGGTCAACGGCGGGATCTACAAAGCGCGTTGGTGGCTGCCCGTCTGAGGGCGCGGTCCGTGGGCGTCAGGATTCCTTGAGGCGGCGGTCCAGCGCCATCGACAGCTCCGCCTCCACCACGCTCTTGGCGAGCGGGCGCAACTGGTCGATGTCCACGTCGGCCGTCTCGGGCGTGTGCGTGCGCATGACGGCGATGAACAACTCCGCGAGCGCGTCGGCGTGTTCCCGGACGCGCTGGCCCGCCTCCAGGACCGCGGCCAGGGGAACCCCCTTGCGCACCAGCGTGGATGAGGCGTCGAGCAGGCGGCGGCTGATGTGGACGAGCTCGTCGCCGTCCGTGCCGAGGTAGCCGAGGTCCAGGGCGGCGACGAGGTTCTCGGGGGTGACCTCGCCCGCGAAGTGGTCGGCCAGCTCCTCGGGCGTGAGGCGGACCGGCTGCTCCTCGGTCGGCTCGCCGAGGCCGAGGAGTTCGCCCACGTCGCGCCCCTTGTCGAAGGCGTCGGCGAGCTCGGCGATGCCGTTCAGGGTGTGGCCGCGCTCCAGGAGGGCGGCGATCGTGCGGAGTCTGGCCAGGTGGTGCTCGTCGTACCAGGCGATGCGGCCCTCGCGGCGGGGTGGCGGGATCAGTCCGCGCTCGCGGTAGAAGCGCACGGTGCGCACGGTGATGCCGGCCTCCTCGGCCAGCGCCTCCATGCGGAACTCGCGTACGCCGCCGGGCGGCGCGTTCTCGCGTCCGCCTTCTCGTTCGTCGTCTGCCACGTGGGAAGCCTAGCCCGACCCCGCAGGACCCCCCCGGCGGCGATACCGCCGGTAACTTTCCCCCGCCGAACCCCTACCCATGAGTACGCGACTGGCTTACTCTCCCAATTGCGCCAGTAGACACTGGCAGGGTTCAGGTACTTCCGGGAGGCGGCGGAATGACAGAGCACGAGCACGTACGGGTGGCGGTGATCGGATCCGGCTTCGGCGGCCTCGGTGCCGCCGTGCGGCTGCGCCGCGAGGGCATCACCGACTTCGTCGTCCTGGAGCGCGCCGGCGCGGTGGGCGGCACCTGGCGCGACAACAGCTACCCGGGCTGCGCCTGCGACGTCCCCTCGCACCTGTACTCGTTCTCCTTCGCGCCCAACCCGGACTGGCCCCGCACCTTCTCCGGCCAGGAGCACATCCACGAGTACCTGGAACACGTCGCCGACACCTTCCGGCTCCGCCCGCATCTGCGCCTCAACACCGAGGTGAAGCTGATGACCTGGGACGCCGACCAGCTGCACTGGGTGATCGAGACCAGCAACGGCACCTACAGCGCCGACGTCGTCGTCTCCGCCACCGGGCCGCTCTCCGACCCCAAGACCCCGGACATCCCCGGCATCGACACCTTCCCCGGCAAGGTCTTCCACTCGGCCCGCTGGGACCACGACTACGACCTCAGCGGCAAGCGCGTCGCGATGATCGGCACCGGCGCCTCCGCCATCCAGATCGTGCCCGAGATACAGAAGAAGGTCGGCAAGCTCACCCTCTTCCAGCGCACGCCCCCGTGGGTGATGCCGCGCGCCGACCGCGCCATCACCGGCGTCGAGCGCTGGCTCCACAAGCAGCTGCCCTTCACCACGCAGGCCAGGCGCGGCCTCCTGTGGGGCATCAGGGAGTTGCAGGTCCAGGCGTTCACCAAGCGGCCCAACGAGCTCGGCATGGTCGAGCAGATCGCCAAGCGGAACATGTACCGGGCCATCAAGGACCCGGCGCTGCGGGCCAAGCTGACCCCGACGTACCGCATCGGCTGCAAGCGCATCCTGCTCTCCAACGCGTACTACCCGGCGCTCGCGCGGCCCAACGTCGACGTCGTCGCCAGCGGCCTGAGCGAGGTGCGCGGCAACACCGTCGTCGCCGCGGACGGCACGGAGACCGAGGTCGACGCGATCATCTTCGGCACCGGGTTCCACGTCACGGACATGCCGATCGCCGAGCGCGTGGTGGGCGACGAGGGCCAGACGCTCATGGAGAGCTGGAAGGGCGGCATGAACGCGCTGCGCGGCGCGACCGCGGCCGGGTTCCCCAACTGGATGACGATCATCGGCCCGAACACCGGGCTCGGCAACTCCTCCATGATCCTGATGATCGAGTCGCAGCTGAACTACATGGCCGACTACCTGCGTCAGCTCGACGTACTCGGAGGCCGCGCAGCCCTCGCCGCCCGGTCCGACTCCGTGAGCGCCTGGAACCGGCGGGTGCAGGAGCGGATGAAGCGGACCGTGTGGAACACCGGCGGCTGCAACAGCTGGTACCTCGACGAGAACGGCGTCAACACGACGGTCTGGCCGGGTACGACCACCGAGTTCAGGGCGGCGACGCGGCGGGTCGACCTCTCCGAGTACGAGGTGGTGCGGCCCCCGAAGGCGCGGGCCTCGGCGCCCGCCTCCCATGAGGACTCCCGTAAGAAGAAGGCCGAGGCCGGGGCATGAGCCGACTGACCCACGTGACGAGCGGCCCCTACGCCCCGCCCGTCGCCGCCCGCGAAACCACCGCCGTCTCCGCCGACGGCGCCCGCATCCACGTCGAGGTGCACGGCCCCGAAGGAGCGCCCGCCGTGGTGCTCGCGCACGGCTGGACCTGCTCGACGGCCTTCTGGGCGGCGCAGATACGCGACCTCCGCACCGACCACCGCGTCATCGCGTACGACCAGCGGGGGCACGGGCGGAGCGTGGCCCCCGCGGCCGCCGACGGATACAGCACGCGGGCGCTCGCCGACGACCTCGAAGCGGTGCTCGCGGAGACGCTCGCGCCGGGCGAGAAGGCCGTGCTCGTGGGGCACTCCATGGGCGGCATGACGATCATGGCCGCGGGCGGCCGCGCCGCGGTGCGGGAGCACGCCGCCGCCGTCCTGCTGTGCAGCACGGGGAGTTCCGCGCTGGTCGCGGAGGCGCTGGTCGTGCCGCTGCTGCGGGCCGGGCGGGCGCGGACCCGGATCACGCGGTCCGTACTCGGCTCGCGCGCACCGCTCGGGCCCGTCACACCCGTGGCCAGGCGCGTCCTCAAGTACGCGACGATGGGCCCCGGCGCCGCGCCCGAGAAGGTCGAGGCCTGCGCGCGCATCGTGCACGCCTGCCCCCGGGACGTGCGTCACGGCTGGTCGAGCGTGCTCGACGCGCTGCAACTGGACGTGGAGGTCGGCGCGTTGAAGACGCCCACGGCCGTGATCGCCGGGACGTCCGACCGCCTCACGCCCGTCGTGCACGCGCGGCGCATCGCCGCCGCCCTGCCCGAGTGCCTGGGGCTCACCGAACTCGCCGGGATCGGACACATGACACCCATCGAGGCGCCCGAGGCCGTCACGGAACGGATTCGGGAGCTCGTCGGAACGTACGTACAGGTCAAGGAGGGCGCATGAGCAGGGTCAGCCTCGAAGGACAGGTCGCGGTCGTCACGGGTGCGGCGCGCGGAGTCGGTGAACTGCTCGCGCGCAAGCTGTCGGCGCGCGGCGCGAAGGTCGCCCTCGTGGGCCTGGAGCCGGACGAGCTGAAGCAGGTGTCGGAGCGGCTGCACACCGAGTCCGCGCACTGGCACGCCGACGTCACCGACCATGTGGCGATGGCGCGGGTCGCGCAGGAGGTCAAGCAGCACTTCGGCAAGGTCGACATCGTCGTCGCCAACGCGGGCGTGGCCAGCGGCGGCCCGTTCGTGGAGTCCGACGCGGACGCGTGGCGCCGCGTCATCGAGGTCAACCTCATCGGCAGCGCGGTGACGGGCCGGGCCTTCCTGCCCGTCCTCATGGAGAGCCGTGGCTATCTGCTGCAGATCGCGTCGCTCGCCGCGATCACTCCGGCGCCGATGATGACGGCGTACTGCGCGTCGAAGTCGGGCGTGGAGGCGTACGCGCACGCGCTGCGGGCCGAGGTCGGCTACAAGGGCGTGAAGGTCGGCGTCGGCTATCTGTCCTGGACGGACACGGACATGGTGCGGGGCGCCGACCAGGACGACGTGATGCGGGAGTTGCGGCAGCGGCTGCCGTGGCCGTCCAACAAGACGTATCCGCTGGGTCCCGCCGTGGACCGGATCGTGGCGGGCATCGAGCGCCGCTCCAGCCACGTGTACGCGCAGTGGTGGCTGCGGGGCATGCAGGGCATCCGGGGCTACCTGCCGTCGGTCATCGGGGCGGTCGGGCAGCGCGAGATGAAGCGGTTCGAACCGCGGCTCGGCAGCGTGTCGACGGGACTCGTCGGGGCGGGCGGCTCGGCGGACGAGCAGGCGCGCGCGGTGAGTTGAGCCGTCGGGTACGCGGGAACGACAGAGGCCCCCGGCGTCCCGGGGGCCTCCTCGCACGAGCTACACGTCAGGCGTCGTAGTCCCGGTCGAACTTGTCCTGCTGCTCCTGCGCGGCCTCACGGGCCTGGTCCGGAGCCTGCGAGGACCGCTCACTCGCCTCGTCCTGGGCCTGCGAGGCGCGTTCGCTCGCCTCGTCCTTGGCGCCGCCCATGGAGTCCTTGGCCTTGTTGGCGAGGTCCTGAGCCTTGTCCTGGAACTGGTCCTTGATGCCCATGCGGTTCTCCCGTTTCTGGGTGAGGGGGATGGGGCCTCGACCAGATTTACATGGTCGGACATTTCGCGCATTTCGATCACGGGCGGGGCGGCAGCGGTGGGCGGCGCCGGTCCGGTACGTCCGAGTGGTCCGGGGGCGCGGCCGCCGGGTTCCGCTCCAGGAGGTCGAGGGCGAGCCGCACCGCGTCGTCGAGCTGTGCGTGCCGCCCCTCCGCCCAGTCCAGCGGAGTGCGCAGGATGTCGAGGTCGGGGCTGACGCCGTGGTTCTCCACGCCCCAGCCGTACGCGTCGAACCAGCCCGCGTTCATCGGCACCGTGATCACCGTGCCGTCACCGAGCGCGTGCCGCCCGGTCATGCCGACCACGCCGCCCCACGTGCGCTGCCCCACGACGGGCCCGAGCCCGAGCAGCTTGAAGGCCGCCGTGATCATGTCGCCGTCGGAGGACGTCGCCTCGTCGGCGAGCGCCACGACGGGCCCCCGGGGCGCGTTCGAGGTGTACGACACCGGCTGGGCGTTCCGCGTCAGGTCCCAGCCGAGGATCTTCCGCGTCAGTTTCTCGATGACGAGTTCGCTGATGTGGCCGCCCGCGTTGCCGCGCACGTCGACGATGAGCGCGGGCCGTGACACCTCCAGGCGCAGGTCCCGGTTGAACTGGGCCCAGCCCGAGCCGCCCATGTCGGGGATGTGCAGGTAGCCGCACTTGCCGCCGCTCAACTCCCGTACGACGTCACGGCGTTTGGCGACCCAGTCCTGGTAGCGCAGGGGGCGTTCGTTGATGAGGGGCACGATCGCGACCCGGCGGGCCCGCCCCTCGCCCTCGGGTTCGAAGGTCAGCTCGACCGTGGTGCCGCCCGCCGCCGAGAGCAGCGGGTAGGGGCCGGTCACCGGGTCGACCGGGCGGCCGTCGATGTGCGTGAGGACCGCGCCCTCCCGGATGCCCGCGCCGGCCAGCGGCGAGCGCGCCTTGGAGTCGGAGGAGTCGCCGGGCAGGATCCGCTTGACCATCCAGCCGTCGTCCCTGCACACGAGGTTGGCGCCGAGCAGCCCCATGGCGCGCTGGTAGTGCGGGGGGCCTTCGTTGCGGCGGGCGGGGGAGACGTACGCGTGGGAGGTGCCCAGTTCGCCGAGGAGCTCGCGGAGCAGGTCGGCGAACTCGTCGGGGGACGCGACCCGTTCGACCAGCGGACGGTACTGCGCGAGGACGCCGTCCCAGTCGACGCCGGACATCTCGGGGTCCCAGAAGTAGGCGCGGATGATCCGGCCCGCCTCCTCGTAGGCCTGGCGCCACTCGGCGGCCGGGTCGACCTCGTGCAGGATGCGGCGCAGGTCGATCCAGACGGTCGTGTCGCCGTCGCCGACCTCGGTGGAGGGCACGGCGCTCAGGTCGCCCTCGTCGACGACCACGAGGCGCGATCCGTCGCCGCTGGGCGCGAACCAGTCGAGGTGGTCGACGAGCTGGGACTTCTTGGCCTTGGTGATGTTGAAGTACTCAAGGGTGGGGCGGCCGGACATGTCGGCGGGGTTCACGAAGGTCTCGCCGAGCGCGCCCGAGATCGGCCAGCGCAGCCAGACCAGGCCGCCGCCGCTGACGGGGTGCAGCGCCGAGTACTTCGACGCGGCGACGGGGAACGGCGTGACCCGTGACTCCAGGCCCTCGATCTCCACCATGGTGGTGCCGTCGCCCCCGCTGCCCTCGGCCGGGTCGAGGCCGCCCGCGGCGGGCCGCCCGTCGGGCAGCAGCGCGAACGGGGACGGGGTCGCCGACGACAGCGGTACGAGGTAGGGGCGGCAGCCGAGCGGGAAGGACAGGTCGCCGGTGTGCACGTCGTAGACCGGGTCGAAGCCGCGCCAGGAGAGAAAGGCGAGGTAGCGGCCGTCGCGGGTGAAGACGGGGTTCTCGTCCTCGAAGCGGCCGTTGGTGACGTCGGCGATCGCCCGCATGCCGGGGCCCGCGATACGGGCCAGCTTGATCTGGCGCAGGGAGCGGCCGATGCCGGGGTGCGACCAGGTCAGCCAGCAGCCGTCGGGCGAGAATGCCAGGTCCCGGACGGGTCCGTTGATCGAGCGGATCAGCTCGGTGACCTCGCCGTCGGATTCCTCCGTGACGTCGATGAGGAGCAGGCGGCCGTCGTTGGACGCGATGGCGAGACGTTCGCCGTCGCGGTCGGCCACCAGTTCCTGGACGCGGCCGAGCTGCCCGCTCGCCAGCCTGCGGGGTGCGCGGGCGCCGCTGGCCCGGGGCAGGTAGGCGATCTCGACGGCGTCCTCGCCGTCGGCGTCGGTGACGTAGGCGACCTGTCCGCCCTTGCCCAGCATCTCGGGCAGTCGCACGCGCACGCCGGGGGTGTCGGTGATGGTGCGGGCGGGGCCGTCGCGGTGGGTGAGCCAGTAGAGGGAGCCGCGGACGACGACGGCGCTGGCCCGGCCGGTCGTGTCCACGGAGAGCGCGTCGACGTGCTGGGCGGCCGGCACCTGGTAGATCCGCCGTCCGGCGCGCGGCCCGCCGAGCCGCACGTCGAGCCTGCGGGGCGCGGAGTCCGCGGCGAGGCCGTCGACCAGCCAGATGTCACCCGCGCACTGGTAGACGACGCGGGTGCCGTCGCTGGACGCGTGGCGGGCGTAGAACGTGTCGTGGTCGGTGTGGCGGCGCAGGTCGGAGCCGTCGGGCAGGCAGGAGTAGAGGTTGCCGACGCCCTCGTGGTCGGAGAGGAACGCGATGCGTCCCGCGACGAACATGGGGGAGTCGAGGTGCCCGTCGAGGTCGGCGAGGATCTGCTCGCCGTGCACCCACAGGCGGCCGGTCGCGCCGCCCCGGTACCGCTTCCAGGCGGCGGGTTCGTGGGGCGGCTTGCCCGTCAGGAGCAGGGTCTTGCGGTCGCCGTCGCCGTCGGCGAGGGAGTCGGTGATCGCGATGTCCCAGACCGGGCCCCAGGGCAGTTTGCCGCCGGGGGAACCGTCGGTGGGCACGCTGTAGGCCCAGCAGAAGTACGAGAACGGCTGGCCGTGCGAGGACACGGCGAGGATGTCGCCGTCGGGGGACCAGCCGCAGACCCGGGTGTCGGTGCTGCCCCAGTACGTCAGACGGCGTGCGGGCCCGCCGTCCACCCGGGCGAGGTGGATCTCCGGATCGAGGCTGCGCCAGGTCGTGTACGCGATGTGGCGGCCGTCCGGCGAGAAGCGGGGGTGGCTCACCTTCGTACGGTCGACGGTGAGCCGCCAGGCCCGGTCGGCGGGTGAGCCCTCGGGGGTGAGGGGCGCCATCCACAGGTCGTCCTCGGCCGCGAAGCAGAGGCGATCGCCGCTGAGGTGCGGAAAACGCAGGTAGGCGTGGTCGTCCTGGAGGTCGTCGCGCTCGTCGGTCACCTCACCATGCTTTTCCGCTCCGGGGGCGGCGGCAACTTGTGCCGGGGGTGAAAGGGGGCGTACGCGCAGGCGTGACGCAGCACACGTACGAAACGGTTTCGTTTCGTTGGGCGGGGAGCGTACAGTCGTGGCGTACGAAACCGTTTCGTTCCGAGACCGGGCTGGAGGTGCAGATCGTGGCCGAGACGGCGACAGCGGCAACGACACGACGCACCAGGATTACGCCCGAGCGCGAGGCCGAGCTGTACGAGGCCGTGCTCGACCTGCTCCGCGAGGTCGGTTACGACGCCCTCACCATGGACGCCGTCGCCGCCCGCACCCGCTCCAGCAAGGCGACCCTCTACCGCCAGTGGGGGAGCAAGCCGGAGCTGATCGCCAAGGCGCTGCGGCACAACAAGCCGGCGTCCCTCGCGGACATCGACACCGGCTCGCTGCGCGGCGACCTGTACGAGATGGTGTCCCGCTCGGACGACTGCCAGATGGAGAGGGACGCCGCGCTGATGCGGGGTCTGTTCCATGCCGTCCACGACAACCCCGAACTCCACCAGGCGCTGCGGAACCTGCTCATCGAGCCGGAGCTCACCGGCCTGAACGACCTGCTGCGCAGGGCCGTGGAGCGCGGCGAGGTCGCCGCGGACAACCCGGCGCTGGAGTACGTCGTCCACATGATGGTCGGCGGATTCGCCGCCCGGGACCTCATCGAGGACCGCCCGGTCGACCGCGCGTTCCTCGCCTCGTACATCGATGCCGTGATCCTCCCCGCCCTCGGTATCTGACCCGCCCCCCTGTTCCTGACGCCCCTGTTCCTGACGCGCACCGCTCACGTCGTCGGGCTGATCTCCCCTGCCCAATCCGGACCACACGACCTGACCGGGAGTACGCCCCCGTGGCCACTTTCCTCTACAAACTCGGCAAACTCGCCTTCAGGCGACGCCATTTCGCCGCCCTCATATGGGTGGCGCTCCTGACGCTCGCCGGGGTCGGCGCCGCGTCCGCACCCACCGCCGCGTCCAGCAGTTTCTCCATACCCGGCACGGAGGCCCAGAAGGCCTTCGACCTCCTGGAGAAGCGGGCCCCCGAAGCCAGCGCCGACGGGGCGAGCGCCCGCGTCGTCTTCAAGGCGCCGGACGGCGAGAAGGTCACCGACAAGGCCAACAAGGCCGAGATCGAGAAGACCGTCGCCGCCGTCAAGGCGGGCTCGGACCAGGTGGCCCGCGCGGACAGCCCCTTCGCGACCAAGACGGTCAGCAAGGACGGCTCCACGGCGTACGCCTCCGTCTCGTACAAGGTCACCTCGATGGAGCTGACCGACGACGACCGTGACGCGCTGGAGAAGACCACCGACGACGCGCGCGATTCGGGGCTCACGGTCGAGGTCGGCGGCGACGCGCTGCAGGCCATGCCCGAGACCGGCTCCACCGAGATCATCGGCATCGCGGTCGCGGCGGTCGTCCTCGTCATCACCTTCGGCTCGCTCATCGCGGCCGGACTGCCGCTGATCACCGCGCTGATCGGCGTGGGCATCGGCGTCTCCTCGATCACCGCGCTGGCCAACGCGCTCGACCTCGGCACCACCACGTCGACGCTCGCCATGATGATCGGCCTCGCGGTCGGCATCGACTACGCCCTCTTCATCGTCTCGCGCTACCGCGGCGAACTCGCCGACGGCCGCGACCGCGAGGAGGCGGCGGGACGGGCCGTCGGCACCGCGGGCTCCGCGGTCGTCTTCGCCGGACTCACCGTGGTCATCGCCCTGGTCGGCCTCGCCGTCGTCAACATCCCGATGCTCACGAAGATGGGCTTCGCCGCGGCCGGCACGGTCGTCATCGCCGTCCTCATCGCGCTCACCCTCATCCCGGCGCTGCTCGGGTACGCGGGCAGGCGGGTGCTGCCCGCGGGCGAGAAGAGCAAGCTGTTCGGAGGCGGCAGGAAGGCCGCCGACGCCGACGGGTCGGCCGGCGAGCCGAAGCAGAACATGGGTACCCGCTGGGCCCGCTTCGTGGTCCGCCGTCCCATCGCCGTGCTGCTCGTCGGCATCGTGGGCCTCGGCGCCGCGGCCATCCCGGTCTCGCAGCTCGAACTCGGCCTGCCGGACGACGGCGCGCAGCCGACGTCCACGACCCAGCGCAAGGCGTACGACCTGGTCTCGGAGGGCTTCGGGCCCGGCTTCAACGGCCCGCTGATGATCGTCGGTGACCTCAAGGGCGCCGACGACCCGAAGGCCGCGGCCGGTGAGATCACCAAGACGATCTCCAAGCTCGACGACGTCCTGACCGTCGCCCCGCCGATGCTCAACAAGGACAAGGACACGGCGATCATCAGCGTCGTCCCGTCCTCCAAGCCCAGCGGCATCGAGACCGAGGACCTGGTCCACTCGATCCGCGACACCGGCACGCAGATCAAGTCCGACTCGGGCGCCGAGATCATGGTCACCGGCACGACGGCCATGAACATCGACGTCTCGCAGAAGCTCAACGACGCCCTGTTGCCCTACCTGGCACTGGTCGTGGGCCTCGCGTTCCTGCTCCTGATCATCGTCTTCCGCTCGATCCTGGTCCCGCTCAAGGCAGCCCTCGGCTTCCTGCTCTCGGTCCTCGCGGCCCTCGGCGCGGTCGTCGCGGTCTTCCAGTGGGGCTGGCTCGGCTCGCTCTTCGGCGTCGAGCAGACCGGCCCGATCATGTCGATGATGCCGATCTTCATGGTGGGCGTCGTCTTCGGCCTCGCGATGGACTACGAGGTCTTCCTCGTGACCCGCATGCGGGAGGCGTACGTCCATGGGGAGCGGCCGGGACAGGCGATCGTGACCGGCTTCCGGCACGGGGCCCGGGTGGTCTCGGCGGCGGCCGTCATCATGATCGCGGTCTTCGCCGGGTTCATCGGCTCGTCCGAGCAGATGGTGAAGATGATCGGCTTCGGCCTGGCCATCGCGGTCTTCTTCGACGCCTTCGTGGTCCGCATGGCGCTGGTGCCCGCGGTCCTCGCGCTGCTCGGCAGGAAGGCGTGGTGGCTGCCGAAGTGGCTGGACCGCGCGCTGCCGAACGTCGACGTCGAGGGAGAGGGCCTGCGTACGGCGGCGGAGAGGGACGCGGACGGTGCCGCCGAGAGGGAGCCGGTGCGCGTTTGACCCGTGTACGTCTCAGTGGGTGACCGGGGTGGCGGCCGTGTGGGTGCGGCGCAGGAAGCGGATCAGCGCGGACGCGTCGAACTGCACGACCGTCACCCCGTCCGCCTCGTGGAACTCCACGACCGTCTGGACCCGCCCGCACGGCCATACGTGGACGTTGCCCGAGGTGGCGGGTGCCCGGAGGCCCCGTTCCAGGAGCTGCCGGGAGAAGACCCGGTGAGGTGAGCCGGGGAGGCCGATCCGCACCGCGTGCGGGTCGGCCTCCGCGTCGTAGTGGAGGATGACGGGGACGGCGCGGTGGCCCTCGGAGGAGTCCGTGACGAGGTGGGCGCGTGCGTACTGCTCGACTGCGGACATCGCTGAACTCCTCATCCTTACGGACACTTCCTAGCGCTTCCTCACCAATGTCGCATATGTACGACAACCCGTTGCGGGTGGGAGCGGCGGTCGGCGTAGTTGAATCGGGACCGACGCGCTCTTGCAAGCCGTTTGCAACAGGGCCCTATCATTGAACGGTTCACGAGCCGTCCGCCCTGCCCAGGGCCCCTGCCCAGGAGCGCGCGCATGCATGTCCCCGACGGGTTCATCAACGTCCCGGTCTCGGCGGCCGCCGGGGTCGTCGCGGCAGGCGCCGTCGCCGTCAGCCTCAAGGGCGCCCGGCGCGAGCTGGACGAGCGCACCGCGCCGCTCGCCGGTCTCGTCGCGGCCTTCATCTTCGCCGTGCAGATGCTGAACTTCCCCGTCGCGGCGGGCACCAGCGGGCACCTGCTCGGCGGCGCGCTCGCGGCGATCCTCGTCGGGCCCTTCACCGGGGTCCTCTGCGTCTCCGTCGTCCTGCTCATGCAGGGCGTGCTGTTCGCGGACGGCGGCCTGACCGCGCTCGGCGTGAACATCTCCGACATGGCGATCGTCACGACCGTCGTCGCCTACCTCGTCTTCCGCGGCCTGGTGAAGGTGCTGCCCCGCGGCCGCCGCTCCATCACGGTCGCCTCCTTCGTCGCCGCCCTCCTCTCCGTGCCCGCCGCCGCGGTCGCCTTCACCTTCATCTACGCCCTCGGCGGCACGACCGACGTCTCCATCGGCAAGGTCGCCACCGCGATGGTCGGCGTCCACGTCCTCATCGGCATCGGCGAGGCCGCCATCACCGCGCTGACGGTCGGCGCGGTGATCGCCGTGCGGCCGGACCTGGTGTACGGGGCGCGGGGCCTGACCCAGCGGCTCAAGCTGCGCGTCGCCGGGGAACTGGTGGACGCGCCGGCCGCCGAGCCCGCGCCCGTCGCCGCCCGCTCGCCCCGGTCCACCCGCCCGGTCTGGATCGCGGGCATCGTCGCCTCCCTCGTCCTCGCGGGCTTCGTCAGCTTCTACGCGTCGGCCGACCCCGACGGTCTGGAGAAGGTCGCCCACGACAAGGGCATCGACAAGAAGGCCGAGGAGCACGCCACCGCGGACTCCCCGCTCGCCGACTACGGCGTCAAGGACATCACCGACACCCGCCTCTCCGGCGGCCTCGCGGGCGTGATCGGCGTGGGCGTCACGGTCGTCGCGGGCTCGGCGGTCTTCTGGGGTCTGCGCCGCCGCCGTACGAGTGACACCTCACCGGCCGCCGTACCGGAATCGGAGCAGGTCTGACGTGGGCGCGGGCCATGCCCACCGGCTCTACCGGCAGGGCCGCTCACCGGTGCACGCGCTGCCCCCGCACACCAAGCTCGCGGCGGTCCTCTGCTTCGTGATCGTCGTGGTCTCCACGCCGCGCGAGGCGATGTGGGCGTTCGGCCTGTACGCGGTGCTGCTCAGCGTGGTCGCGTACGCCGCCCGCGTCCCCGCCGGGTTCGTGCTGAAACGGCTCCTCATCGAGGTCCCGTTCGTGGCGTTCGCCGTGCTGCTGCCGTTCGTCGCCCAGGGTGAGCGCGTCGACGTCCTCGGACTCTCCCTGAGCGTCAACGGACTCTGGGGCGCCTGGAACGTCCTGGCCAAGGGAACGCTGGGCGTCGCCGCGTCGGTGCTGCTCGCCGCCACGACGGAGCTGCGCGAGCTCCTGCTCGGACTCCAACGGCTCAAGCTGCCGCCGCTGCTCGTCCAGATCGCCTCGTTCATGATCCGGTACGGCGACGTGATCACCGACGAGATGCGCCGCATGAAGATCGCCCGGGAGTCGCGCGGCTTCGCGGCGCGGGGCGTACGGCAGTGGGGCGTCCTCGCCAAGTCGGCGGGCGCGCTCTTCATCCGCTCGTACGAGAGGGGGGAGCGGGTGCATCTGGCCATGGTCAGCCGTGGCTATGCCGGGTCGATGCCGGTCATCGACGACATCACGGCCTCCCGCGCCCAGTGGACGTACGCGCTGACCCTGCCCCTGACCGCTCTCGTCGTATGCCTGTTGGGATGGACGTTGTGACTGCTGTGCCTGCCGTGCCTGCTGTATCTGCTGTGACCGCTGGGACCGCCCCCTCCCTTGAGGTCTCGGGCCTTGCCTTCGCCTATCCGGACGGGCACCAGGCCCTCTTCGGCGTCGACTTCACCGTCGGGCGCGGCGAGCGCGTCGCCCTGCTCGGGCCGAACGGCGCGGGCAAGACGACGCTGGTCCTGCACCTCAACGGCATCCTGACCGGCGGCGCGGGCACGGTCACCGTGGCCGGGCTGCCCGTCGGCAAGAAGCACATGGCGGAGATCAGGCGCCGGGTCGGCATCGTCTTCCAGGACCCGGACGACCAGCTGTTCATGCCGACCGTGCGCGAGGACGTCGCGTTCGGTCCCGCGGCGGCCGGGCTGCGGGGGCCGGAGCTGGAGGCGCGGGTGCACAAGGCGCTCGGGCAGGTCGGCATGGCGGAGTTCGCGGACCGCCCGCCCCACCACCTCTCCTTCGGGCAGCGGCGCAGGGTGGCGGTGGCGACGGTGCTCGCGATGGAGCCGGAGATCCTCGTCCTGGACGAGCCGTCCTCCAACCTCGACCCGGCCTCGCGCCGCGAGCTCGCCGACATCCTGCGTTCGCTCGACGTGACGGTCCTGATGGTCACGCACGACCTGCCGTACGCCCTGGAGCTCTGCCCCCGCGCCCTGATCCTCAGCGACGGCGTCATCGCGGCGGACGGCCCGACGGGCGAGCTGCTCTCCGACGGGGACCTGATGGGCGCCCACCGCCTGGAACTGCCTTTTGGCTTCGATCCGAAGACGGTACGGGTGACGGGCTAGGGAATCGACGGCGATCGAGTGCTGTTGGCCTTGTCATGAGCGATGTCGCAGGTGTCATGAGTGTCAGGGGTGGGGTGCACGGCACCGTGGCCGCCGGGTACGAGCCGGTGCGGGACGCGTTCGTACGCAACTTCGGCGAGCGCGGGGAGCGGGGCGCGGCGGTGACCGTGTACCGGGACGGACGCCGGGTGGTGGACCTGTGGGGCGGTACGAAGGACGTCGACGGGGACTTCGAGGCCGGGGACGCCCCCTGGGAGCGGGGTACGGCTCAGATCGTGCGCTCGGCGACGAAGGGCGTGGCGGCGGCCGCGCTGCTCCTCCTGCACCAGCGGGGCGAACTGGACCTGGACGCGCCGGTCGGCTCGTACTGGCCGGAGTTCAAGGCGCGCGGCAAGGAGCGTGTTCTCGTACGTCATGTCCTCGCGCACCGCGCCGGTGTCCCCGCCCTGGACCGTCCGCTGACGCCCGCCGAGGCGCTCGACCCGGACCTCGCCGCCGCGGTCGTCGCGGCGCAGGCCCCCTTCTGGGAGCCCGGCGAGGACCACGGCTACCACGCGCAGACGTACAGCTGGCTCGTCGGCGAGCTGGTCCGGCGCGTGACGGGCAGGCCTGTGGGGGAGTGGATCGCGGACGAGATCGCGGGGCCGCTGGGGCTGGACTTGTGGGTCGGGTTGCCGACCTCCGAAGCGGAGGCGGGCCGGACCGGTCGGCTGGGCCGTATCGAGGCTCCGGCGGGTCCTGGCGGGCTCCGGATGCGGCCCAAGCGGAACGTGGCGGAGGCGTATGCGGACCCGGAGTCGCTGACTCGTCGTGCGTTCGGGGCGATCGATCCCTCGCCGGACGAGAACGACTCCGCGTACCGGGCGGCGGCGCTGCCCGCGTCCAACGGTGTCGCCACGGCGGACGCGCTGGCCCGCTTCTACGCGGGGCTGGTCGGCGAGGTGGGGGGCGGGGGGCGGCTCTTCACTCCCGCGACGGTCGAGCTGGCGCGGGGGGAGGCATCGGCGGGCCCCGACCGCGTCCTGGTCGTCAACACCCGCTTCGGCCTCGGCTACATGCTCCACGGCGCGGCGTCCCCGCTCCTCGGCCCCGGCTCCTTCGGCCACCCGGGCCGCGGCGGAGCCCTCGGCTTCGCCGACCCGGAGTCGGGCGTCGCCTTCGGCTACGTCACGAACGGCATGAACAAGGGCGTCACGGCGGACCCGCGGGCGCAGGCGTTGGTCCGGGCGCTGCGGGAGTCTCTGTAACGGTCGGGGTCACGGTCCTGCGGGCGCCCACGTTCGCGGGCCGTGCCCTGATGCCACGGTCTGCCCTGGCGTCCCGCTTCGCGCAGGGGCGGCGCCCGAGCCTGCGGCTCCGCCTCCCGGGCGCGTCCCCGCCAGCTCCCCACTCACCCACCCGGCAGCTGCGCCGGCACCTGCCTTCGCCCTGCGCGTGCTGCCACGGTCTGCCCTGATGCCCTGCTGCGCGCGGGGGCCGCATCCGAACCTTCGCCCCGCCCCCCTGGCGCGTGCCCGCCAGCTCCCCACCCACCCACCCTGACGCCAACCCGGGAAGCCCTCAGGCCTCACGGCACAGCCGCCGACCCATCGCCCAGCCGCTCCCGCCCCCCGTTGGGAGCCCTGCACCGTCGTAGCCGCCCCCCCATCCCTCGGCGCGAAGGCGTGACCGCCCCACCCCGCCCACCACCCGTGTCCTCCCGGCGCCACCGCGTCACCGGCCCCATCCAGCCTCAGCCTCAACGTTTGCCTCCGCCCCTTGCGGGGTGAGCGGAAGGCTCGGCCCGCGCCTCGATCCCGCGCAGGACCAGCAGGCCCCCGATACCCGGGACGAGCGCGCGCCACCGTGAGCTCCGGTGACCCGGCGTCGACGCGCACGGCAGCATCCACGTGGACGCGATGACGACCAGGTACGCCGTGCCGTGCAAGGGGCCAAGCAGGCCCGATAGCGGGCGGGCGTGGACGGTCAGCAAGTTGGCCAGCAGGAGAGCCAGGGACGCCGCCTCGACTACCGCCGCGATGCGGAGCGTACGCACGGCGATCACGCCCCCGTCGTGGAGCCGGGGCGGACGATCATCAGGACGGTGACCGTGGCCCAGAGCACGTTGAAGATGCCGGTCAGCATGGCGAGGCGGGCCGCGGTGGCGCGCGCGGTGTCCGGCACGGGCTGCCCGCCGTCGGCCAGGTCGGCCAGGTCGGCCGGGTCGGCCGGGTCGGCCGGGTCGCACGGCTCCGCCGGATCCGGCACGTCCGCCATGTCCAGCAGGCTTCGCTGGCCCGGCAGGATCGCCAGGGCCAGCAGCGCCGCGGCGATCGTCGTCAGAAGCAGCGACGCGATCAGCCAGGCGTCGGTGAGGACACCGAGCTGGGCCGCGGTGGCGATGCCGAAGACGGGCACGGCGAGGCCTGCGACGGCGTAGGCGCGGCAGACGCGGTGCAGGAGCGCGGCGATTCCGGGTGCCCGGTCGCCGTCGCCCGGCTCCCCGTCGACCCCCAGCGCCCGCAGCGCGTACCGCGGGAACATCGACGCGGCGACGGTGATCGACCCGACGGCCAGGATCGCCGCGAGGACGTGCACGGACAGCAGGAACTTGGTCATGGCGGGACCTCCAAGGCCCAAGCAGGGCAGGCATAGAGCAGGCATGCATTGGCAGCCAACGCAAATATGTTGGCTGCCAATGCATACACTGCCAACGCACCCTTTGTGTAGGCTGCCTACCCATGAAGGCGGATGCGGTGCGAGGGCACCTCGACGGACTGCTGTTGGCCGTGCTGGAGCCGGGCCCGCTGCACGGGTACGCGATCATCACCGCGGTGCAGCGCCGCAGCGGCGGCGCACTGGAGTTGCGGACGGGCACGATCTACCCGGCGCTGAACCGCCTGGAGCGGCTCGGCCTGCTGAGCAGCAGCTGGGAGTCGGCGACGGGCGAGCGCCGCCGCAGGGCGTACGAGTTGACCGACGCGGGACGGGCCACCCTGGCCGGTGAGCGGGCGGCCTGGACAGAGTTCACCGCGGCGATCGGCGCGGTCCTGAACCCCGGCGCGCAGCCGGGCGCACAGCCCGGACTCGCCACATGAGCCCCATCGACGACCACGTCGCCGCACTGACAGCGGCCCTGCGCGGCCCGGAGCGCGCCAAGTCCCGCCTCATCGAGGAGATGCACGACGGTCTCATGGACACGGCGGCCGCCCACGCCGACGCGGGGGCGGACGAGGAGGAGGCAGCGCGCCTGGCGGTACGGGACTTCGGCACGATCGAGGACCTCGTCCCCGCCTGCCAGCATGAACTGACCATCGCCCAGGCGCGACACACGGCCCGGACGATCACGCTGACGGCCCCGTTCCTGCTGGCCTGTTGGTACCTGGCGAGGGGCGACCTGCTCTGGCAGCAACTGGCGGCACACCTGGCCCTGATCGCCACGCTGGCGGCCCTGTTGGCGGCGGCAACGCTGGCGGCCACGGGCGCCTTGGCCCGACGCCTGCCCACCCCACACAGCCTGCCGCTGACGGTCGCATGGGTCGGCACGACGGCCAGCGCGGCCATGGCGGTGGCGGCCCTCTCCCTGACCATCGCGGCGGTCCTCGCCACGGACTGGCTCCTGCTGACAGCGGCGGGCGTCCTGGCGGCGGCGTCCCACGCGGTGGTGGCGGCATCGGTGAGGGCGTGCCGCCGCTGTGTGGGTCTGAGCCCGGCACAACCGGCGGCGGGTTGACCCGGGGGGTTACCCGGGGTGGGAGCCCTTGACCTCATCGACGAAGCGGCGCCACGCGGCGCCGCCGAAGGTAAGGGCGGACCCCACCGGGTTCTTGCTGTCGCGGACGGCCGTGCGGTACGGCAGGTTGGCGACCTCTATGCAGTCGCCGCCACCAGAACCGCCTCCGCTGTAGCTGCTCTTAAGCCATGTGACGCCACTGAGCTGTCGGGTAAGCATATTGCGCACCTCGTGTTGGCTTAGTTACAGCTCATACCTGAGCTGCCGTACCCAATGGGGCTGCTGGCGGTTGAACGCCGACCATGCAAGGCCCGCTGGCCAGACGGGGACTTTGAGCGTGCTACGCCCAAGGCTACTCGGGTCGCGCTGTCTTGAGCCCGATGACGAAGGAGTTCCATGCCTCTGCAGGGAAGCTGAGCGTCGGCCCCTTCGGATCCTTGCTGTCGCGTACGGCACGCCCTCCAGATGCAATGTGCGCGATCTCCAGGCAATCTCCCTGTTGATTCGAGTACGACGACTTGCGGAACTCGGTGACGATTTCAAGGTTCACGGGTTCTCCAACAATCATTGCGATGTGGCGAGGAGCTCCTGAATCCGAACGGAACTCTCATTAGGAGACATAGCAGCCGAACGGAGTTGGTCGAACGTGTTCGTGTAGATGGCCAGATCCTCCGGTGCCTCCACGACGGACGTGTTGGTCGCATTCGGCACGGTGACTGCTTCGATGTTGGGTTCAACTCCGAAGGAGAAGGCGACAAACGGCCCGGTCATTCCGGCGATTCGATACGTTCCACAAGGGAGGATCTGGATTGTGACGTTCTGCCGTTGGCTCGTGTCATGCAGCTTCAGCAGCTGTTCACCGCAGACCGCCGCGTCCTGTGCCAGTGCTTGCAAGGCAGGTTCCCAGATGATGGCGGTAAAGTTTGCTCGGCCATCCTCGATCAGCTTCTGCCTCTCCTGCCGGATTTTGACCAACTGTGCAGCTTTCTCATGTCCGCAGGGCATGGGGCCCGAAAGGATAACGGACTCAGCGTAAGCAGGAGTTTGAAGTAGGCCGGGGATCAAGGAAGGCTCCCAGGAGCGGATGTATGTTGCATCACTTTCAAGCGTGATGTGATCCGCGTAGTCGGGTTGGACGATCTCTTGGTAATCAAGCCACCAGCCACGTTCGTTGCTGGCGCGAGCCCACTTCTCCAGCCGTTGCCTTTCGTCCGGGTCTTCGACCCCATAGCGGTCCAGGAGCGTTCGGACCTCCAGGGCTGAGGCCGACACTTGCCCTGTCTCCAGGCGGCTGATTTTGGTAACGGACCTCAGAATCGCCTCCGCCGCAGCGGACTGGTCCAGGTCGGCGGCTTCACGGTGCCGCTTCAGTGCCGCACCCAGCCTTCGACTGCGGACTGTTGGCCTCCCGCCTGCGGGCATTGAGCCTCCTCTCGACGTCGTGCTCAGTCTGCCGTGCTGGCGTCCCGTGCAGCCAGCCAGTGGCGGCCTCGACTCCCCCGCAAATTTGCGAGAGAGGGACTTGCGGCAGCAAATCGAACAGCTCTAGCGTGTGCCGATAGCTCGCTGTGTTTCGATGCACGCTGTGCGTGATCGGTGTGCGGGGTGACGAAACCCCCGCGACCGCAGCAACGGTCCGGGGGCATGGCCAACGCTTGGAGGAGCGCTGACATGACCGACCTTATCGCCCGTCTCTTCGAACCACTTCTACGGTTCTGGCTCCCTGCGACAGGGCGTCACAGAGGCTGGCTGACCTGCCCAAGTGCCGGGCCCGCACCGGTCCCTGCGTACGTCGTCATCGACGTGGACCTACTCCGTGGGGAGGACAACGCGCTCGTACGTCCCTATCTCGTGGCTGACGAACTGCGTTTGCGGCGGCAGCGGAGACGGGCACTGTGGCTCGCCGTGCACGGCGTCGACGTCGGGTCCCGGGTCATCCACGGAATGAAGGTGACCTGATGGAGGGCGACGGAGACTCTGACGGCGCCGTCGTAGCGCGGTGGCCTCGCCATCCTCGATCAGTGGGTCTGGCGCGCGAGGGGCTGCGGAAGACCCTGGCCGCCTGGGAGTTGAGCCGTGCCGAGGAGGCGGCGCTGCTCGTCCTGTCGGAGTTGTTCGGCAACGCCGTCGTCCACGGGACGGTGCCCAGCGGAAGTGAGGTGGAGACCCGGTATCTGCGGATGGCCGCTGGCGTACGGATCGAGGTGCACGACGACGCCTGCGAGCTGCCACAGTCGGCTCCGTTGCCCGGTGACGACGCGTGCTCCGGGCGTGGGCTCTTCCTCGTCGCGGCCTTCGCCGACCGGTGGGACGTCGCCGAGCGGTGTGACGGGCCGGGCAAGGCGGTGTGGGCAGAGGTCTCCGTCCCGGTGGGTGTGAACGGGGCCTAGGGGAGGAGGGGGAGGGCGGCGGCGCGGCACGGTCAACGGCTCACGGTGCGTCCCCGCCTCCCGCCCCCCGCCGCCGGACGGCAGACGGCAGCCACCCGCCGGACGGCAGCCGCACGGCAGACGGCAAGCCACCCCACCCCACCCCAACCGCCGCCGGAACTACCCCGCATGCAGCATCAACCCGATCCCCGCCACCATCAACCCCGCCGCCACCAACCGCGGCGCCCCGAACCGTTCCTTGAAGAAGACCGCGCCTATCGCCGCGCCGACGATGATCGAGGACTCGCGCAGCGCGGAGATCGGGGCCAGGTCCGCCCGTGTCTGGGCCCAGAGGACCAGGCCGTACGCGGAGACCGAGAGGGCCGCGCCCGCGAGGCCGACCAGGGCGAACGGGCGGAGGCGGGGGATCAGTTCGGTGCGCCAGCGGTACGCCGCGTAGAGGGGGACCGCGATGCCCTCCAGGATCATCAGCCACGCGATGTAGCCCATGGAGGAGCCGGAGGCCCGTACGCCCAGGCCGTCCACCACCGTGTACGCCGCGATCGAGACGCCCGTCGCGAGTGCCGCGCCGATCGCCGCCCAGTCGGGGCGGCGGCCCGAGCCCCGGATGCCCCACAGGGCGAGGCCCGTCAGGCCCGCGCACGAGACCGCGACGCCCGCCGCCTGCCAGCCGTCCGGGACCTCGCCCGCGAAGACCGCCGCGAGCACGGTGACGACCAGCGGCGCCGTGCCGCGCGCGATCGGGTAGGCCTGGCCGAAGTCGCCGAGCTTGAACGACCGCATGAGCAGGGCGTAGTAGCCGACGTGGATCGCCGCGGAGAGGACCAGGTAGGGCCAGGCCTCCGCGTCCGGGATCGGGACGAACGGGGACAGGAGCAGGCCGATCAGCGTGCCGCCGCCGGATATGAGCGTGAAGCCGACCAGCTTGTCGGTGATGTGGTGGGCTATCGCGTTCCAGCACGCGTGCGTGACGGCGGCGAGCAGGACGGCCGCCGCGACCAGCGGGGTCACGCGGCCGTCTCGCGCACGTCCACCAGCCTGGCGCCCGCCTGGGCGATCAGGGCTTCGGGTGCCATCGGGAAGACCGCGTAGGGCGTACCGGCCGCCGCCCACACCTCGTCGTGGGCGAGGAGGGAGCGGTCGGCCAGGACGCGCGTCTTCGTGGCGTGGCCGAAGGGCGGTACGCCTCCGATCGCGTAACCGGTCGTCTCACGGACCACGTCCGCCTTCGCCCGGGTCACCTTCTCCGCGCCCAGCTCCTGCCGTACGAGGTCGAGATCGACCCGCGACGCTCCGTCCAACAGGACCAGTACGGGGACGCTGTCCGCGGCGAAGATCAGGGATTTGCAGATCTGGCTCAGCTCGCAGCCGATCGCCGCGGCCGCCTCCTGCGCGGTGCGCGTCTGCTCCGGGAAGCGGCGGACCCGGGGAAGCAGATCGCCGAGGCCCAGTCGGTGCAGGGCCTCGGCGAATCGGGGGTGGGCATCGGATGCTTCGGGTGGTGTTGCGCTCATGCCCGGCACGCTAGCGGTCCGTGTACGGGGCACGCGAGCACGTATCCGCATAGCGGACGCTCCCGTCCGGCGCGTGTCACACGCGGGCAGCGCTCGTGGCCGCGCCCCAGCGTCGCCTCGAAGAACTCCTGCGCCGTCCCGACCCGCCCCTGCGGACGTCGCTCAGCCCCCTGCCCGCAGCATCGCCCGTACCACCGGCCCCGCCGAGTCCCCGCCGTGGCCGCCCTCCTGCACGACCGCCGCCGACGCCAGGTCGCCCCGGTACGCCGTGAACCAGCCGTTCGGCTTCTTCTGGCCGTCGACCTCCGCCGAGCCCGTCTTCGCGCCCATGTCGGAGCCGAGGCCCGACATCGGCTTGGTCGCCGTGCCCGCCACCGCCGTGTAGTGCATCAGGTCCCGCAGCGCCGCCGCCGTGGAGCCCGACATCTTGCGCGTCGCCGTCGCCAGCTTGCGGTCGTCGACGTCCGGCGAGACCAGATAGGGCTGCCGGAACGTGCCCGACTTCACCGTCGCGGCGACCGACGCCATGTTCAGGGGGTTCATGCGTACACCGCCCTGGCCGATGAGCGACGCCGCCATCTGTGCGTCGCTCTGCACCGGCACCGCTCCGTCGAAGGACGAGACGCCGATCGACCAGTTGTCGCGGCCGAGGCCGAAGACCTCCTGCGCCTGCTTGGTGAGGGAGTCGTCCTCCAGCTTCTTGGCCTGGCTGATGAAAGCCGTGTTGCAGGACCGCGCGAAGCTCGCCCGGAACGTGCCGCCCTTGATCTGGAACTTGTCGTCGTTCTGGAACTTCCAGCCGCCGTACGTCTCGTACTTGGGGCACGGGTGCTTCTTGTCGACTCCGGCGAGCTTCTTCTCCAGGAGCATCGACGAGCTGATGACCTTCATCGTGGAGCCGGGCGCGATCGAGCCCTGGAACGCCGTGTTGAAGCCGGCCGGTTCGGAGTTGGCCGCGGCCAGGATCTCGCCGGTGCTGGGTTTCACGACCACGACGGACGCACGCTTCCGCTTCGCGGTCTCGCGTTCGGCGGTCGACTGGAGCGAGCCGCTGAACGTCGTCTCAAGCGTTCCCGGAGTGCCGGGGGAGAGCGTGAGGAGCGTCTTGTCGGGCGTCGCCTTGGAGTCGCCCTTACCGGCCCCGCCCCCCTTCGCCTCCGGCTTCTCCGCACGGACCACCCGCAGCTCCACCCCCGCCTTGCCGCCCGCCTCCTTGCCGTACTTCTCGCGCAGCCCGTCGAGCACCGTGCCCAGCGACGGGTACTTCGCCGCCGTCAGCTCCGCGCCGTCCCGGTCCACCGCCTTGATCGGCGGGTCGCCCGCCTCGCCCGTGACCAGGCGGTCGCCTTCCTTGAGGTCCGGGTGGACCACCGAGGGCGCCCAGCCGACCAGCGTTTCCCCGTCGCTCTTCCTGCGGACGACCGTGAGTTCGGACTCGTACGACAGGGCCTTGCTCTTTCCCTCGTACGACACCGTGGCCGCCGCCTCGAACGGCACGTCGGCGCCCGCGCGCTTGCCCGGCTTCAGACGGGGCTTCGTGAGGTGCGCGTCCTTGCGGTACGACGTCAGGGCCTTCTTCGCCGCCGCCGGATCGTCCGTGAGCGCGGCCGCGCGGGTCGTGTTCCCCTCCGCCCACGCGGTGAGGAACGCCCGAGCGGTGGACCGGACTTCGGCGGGCTTCGGCGGGCCCGACGCCACCGGCTTCTCGTCGACGGTCGAACCGCCCCCGGAGCCAGAACCGCCGGACAGCGCGAACGCGGCGGCCCCCACACCGCACACGACCACGGCCGCCGCCCCGCCGAGCAGACCAGGGTGCACCTTCATGTTGCCGACACCGACACCGACACCGGCACGGCCGCCGACACCGGCACCCACACGGCCGCCGACACCGCCGCCAACGCCGCCGCCGACGTTCTTGCGCCCCGTAGCGCGCCTTCGCTTGCCCACAAACCCTCCGCTGCTCCCCAGAACCCCCGTCAGAACCCCCGGTTCCTCACCGGAAGGCCACCTTAGAGGCGTACGGAGAAGCCCTTGACCAGTTCCTCGCCCGGCCGGGCGAGGGACCCCCGCACCGATTACCCTGCGCCCAGCACCGCCGCCACGATCGGCCCCGCCGCGTCGCCGCCGTGCCCGCCCCGCTGCGCCAGCGCGGCCACCGCGACGTCGCCCCGGTATCCCGTGAACCAGCTGTCCGACACCTCCTGGCCGCCGATCTCGGCCGACCCGGTCTTCGCGCCGACGTCACTGCCCAGCCCCGCCATGGCGCGTGCGCCGGTGCCGCTGACCGCCGTGCGGTTCATCATCTGGCGCAGCTGCTGGACGGTCGATGCGCGCAGGCCCTGGGCGGTGGCCAGTTGGCGGTCGTCGAGGGAGGGCGGCACGATCACGGGCTGCCGGAAGCTGCCCGTCATCGCCGTCGCCGTGACCGACGCCATGTTCAGCGGGTTCATCAGGACCTCGCCCTGGCCTATGGCGTTCGCCGCGCGGTTGGGGCCGGACGACTCGGGGACGGAACCGTCGTAGGACGGGATGCCGACCTGCCAGTCCTGGCCCAGGCCGAAGTTGTTCCGCGCCTCCTCGGTGAGGGAGGCGTCCGATATGCCGTCCTCGTCGATGAGCTTCACGAACGCGGTGTTGCAGGAGCGCGCGAAGTCCTCGGAGAACGTCGCGGACTCGTTGGGCGTCATGCCCTCCAGGTTGTTGAACGTCTGGCTCTGCCAGGTCGCGGAGGCCGGGCAGGGCGCGGGGCCGCTCGCCTTCGTCACGCCCTTGTCGATGAGCATCGCCGCCGAGACGATCTTCATCGTCGAGCCGGGCGGCACCTTGCCGAGGAACGCCGCGTTGAACGCGTCCTTGCGGTTGTTGGCGACCGCGAGGACCTCACCGGTGCTCGGCTTCAGCGCGACCACGGACGACTCGTCGCTGCGCAGGACCGCCTGCTCCGCCGCCTTCTGCACGCCCGCGCTGAGCGTCGTGCGCAGCTTGCCCGGCTTGCCGGGCGCGAGGCTGACCAGGGAGCGGGTGCCGGCGTCGTCGTTCGCGTGCTGGACGTACAGCTCCACGCCCGGTTTTCCGCCCGCGCTCTCGCCGTACTTCGCGCGGAGCTGGTCCAGGAGCGGGCCGAGCGACGGGTAGTCCTTCTCGCGCAGGACGGTGCCCGCGCGGTCCACGGCCTGGATGGGCGGGGACGCCGACTCGCCCGTCACGAGGGTGTCGCCCTTCTCCAGGGAAGGGTGGATGACGCTTTGCGACCAGTCGACGAGCGCGCGCCCGGTGGTCTTGCCGCGGACGACGGTGAGCTGCGAGTCGTACGCGAAGGGCTTGCTCTTTCCCTTGTACGACACCGTCGTCGACACGGAGAACGGCACGCGGGCGCCGGACGCCTTCTTCGGGACGAGCTTCGCCTCGGTGAGGTGCGCGTCCTCGCGGAATCCGGTCAGCGCTTCCTCGGCCGCCGCGGAGTTGTTCGTGTACGCCGCGGCCTGCCCGGCGTCGCCCTTCGCCCAGGCCGCCAGGAACTCACGGGCCGTCTCACGGACTTCACCGTCCGACGGCGGTCCCGTCTTCACCTCGGCCGACTCCGAGCGCGGCGAACCGTCGTCCCCGCTCACGTCGCTCACCAACGTGTACGCGCCGTACCCGGCGCCCCCCACCATGACGGCGAAGACCCCACCGGCCAACGCGGCCTTTGCTCCTCTGCGCACGATGCGCCCCCTCCCCAGGAGCCCTCCCGGACGGGTCCGGGAAGGTCATTCGCCCTGAACACTAAAGGGCCGGGGGGAAGGGGGGTGAAGGACGAGGCTGTTGTTATCCGACAGTGTCCAAGGTGTGTACTACACCGATGCGCGGCACCGGGGGCGTCACACCCACGTATCCAGCCACATCCGCGACCGCCACGATTCGATCGGAATCGCGGTGCCCGTGTAGATCGGCCAGAAATAGATGAAGTTCCAGAGGATGAGCAGGACGAGGACGCCCGAGGCCGCGGCGCCCACGACCCGGCGCCGTTCGGTCGATCCCGGCGGGCCCAGCATCGCGCCGATCATCATCGCCAGCGCGAGACACAGGAACGGCACGAAGACGACCGCGTAGAAGTAGAAGATCGTCCGCTCCTGGTAGAAGAACCAGGGCAGATAGCCCGCCACGACGCCGCACAGGATCGCGCCCGCCCGCCAGTCGCGGCGGAACGCCCACCGCCACAGGACGTAGAGAAGTGCGAAAGCCGCCGCCCACCACAGCAGGGGCGTGCCGAGCGCGAGGACCTCGCGGGCGCACTTCTCCGAGGTGTCCGAGGGGCAGCCGTCCTTGCCGGGCAGCGGCGACTCGTAGAAGTACGAGACGGGCCTGCCGTCGACGATCCAGCTCCACGGGTTGGACTGGTAGGTGTGCGGCGAGGAGAGGCCCACGTGGAACTCGTACACCGCGTGCTCGTAGTGCCACAGGCTGCGCACCCAGTCCGGCAGCCACGTCCAGTCGCCGCCCTTGCCCGCCGTCGCCGCCCAGTTGCGGTAGTAGCCGCCGGTGCCGTCCGTCGGCGAGAGGATCCAGCCGAGCCAGGAGACGACGTACGTGGCGAGCGCCACCGGCACCGTCGACACGAAGGCCGGGAGCACGTCCCGGCGCAGCACCGCGCGGTAGGGCCGCACCGCACCGGCCACCCGGCGCGCGCCCACGTCCCAGACCACGGTCATCAGGCAGAAGAAGACCATGACGTACAGGCCGTTCCACTTCGTGCCGAAGGCGAGGCCCAGGCAGAGCCCGGCCGCCCACCGCCACGGCCGCCACCCCAGGCGTGCCGTCCGGGCGACGTGCGCGTCGGGGCGCACCCGCCCGTCCTCGTCGGCGGGCAGGGCGGCCGCGAGCCGGGCCCGCGCCTTGTCCCTGTCGATCAGGAAGCACCCGAACGCGGCGAGCACGAAGAACATCAGGACCTGGTCGAGCAGCGCCGTGCGGCTCATCACGTAGTGCAGGCCGTCCACCGCGAGCAGCGCGCCCGCCAGGCAGCCGAGGAACGTCGAGCGGAAGAGGCGCCGCCCGATCCGGCACAGCATCAGCACCGACAGCGTGCCGAGCACCGCCGTCATGAAGCGCCAGCCGAACGGGTCGAAACCGAACAGCCACTCGCCGACGCCGATCACGTACTTGCCGACCGGCGGATGCACCACGTACGCCGCGTCGTGCGGGATCGCGATGTCGCTGCCCTGCTCGAGGACGTCGCCGTTGACCTTCTCCGGCCAGTTGGTCTCGAAGCCGCGGTGGATGAGCGCCCAGGCGTCCTTCGCGTAGTACGTCTCGTCGAATATCACGGCCTTCGGATTGCCGAGGTTCCAGAAGCGGGTCACCCCGGCGACGAGCGTGATCAGCAGCGGACCGACCCAGCCGGACCAGCGGCCCACCTGGTCCGCGGCCCGCTTCGACAGGCCGAGCGTCATCCACAGGCGGGGGCTCGGCCGCGTGTACGCGGGCACGAGGCGCGCCCTCACGTCGTCCCTGGGCCGCTCCACATGGCCGAATCTGCGCAGCCGCCGCTGCCACGGGGGCTGCTGCTCCTCGGCTGCCTGGCCCTCGCGGGTGTCCGGGGAAGACGCGGTACTGGTCACCGCGCCATCGTAGGGAACCAGACTGTGCGAGTCCCGTCCGTGGGCCCTGCGAGGATGGAACAGTGACAGGAAGCGCTGATTCCCCCGGAACCCTTGTGTTGGCAGGCACGCCCATCGGCGACGTCGCCGACGCGCCGCCGCGGCTCGCCGCCGAGCTGGAGTCGGCCGACGTCGTCGCCGCCGAGGACACGCGGCGCCTGCGCAGGCTCACCCAGGCGCTCGGTGTGCAGGTCGGCGGGCGGGTCGTCTCGTACTTCGAGGGCAACGAGACCGCGCGCACGCCCGAGCTGGTCGAGGCGCTGGTGGGCGGCGCGCGCGTGCTGCTCGTGACGGACGCGGGCATGCCGTCCGTCTCCGACCCCGGCTACCGCCTGGTCGCGGCGGCCGTCGAGCGGGACGTGCGGGTGACGGCCGTGCCCGGCCCGTCGGCCGTGCTCACCGCGCTCGCCCTCTCCGGGCTGCCCGTCGACCGCTTCTGCTTCGAGGGGTTCCTGCCGCGCAAGGCGGGCGAGCGGCTCTCGCGGCTCAAGGAGGTCGCGGAGGACCGCAGGACCCTCGTGTACTTCGAGGCGCCGCACCGCATCGACGACACGCTCGCCGCGATGGCCGAGGCGTTCGGCGAGGAGCGCAGGGCCGCGGTCTGCCGCGAGCTGACCAAGACGTACGAAGAGGTCAAGCGCGGTTCGTTGAAGGAACTCGCCGAGTGGGCCGCCGACGGCGTACGGGGCGAGATCACCGTCGTCGTGGAGGGTGCGCCCGAGAGAAGTGCCGGAGAACTCGGTCCGGACGAGCTGGTGCGCAGGGTGCGGGTGCGCGAGGAGGCGGGCGAGCGACGCAAGGAGGCGATCGCCGCGGTGGCCGCCGAAGCGGGCCTTCCCAAACGGGAGGTGTTCGATGCCGTCGTGGCGGCAAAGAATGCGGATCGCGGCAGCCCATCGGCAGGCAAAGGACTATCGTGAAAAGCAAAGCGCGGGCCGCGCACCAGGCTGTTTTCGGGCCCCTTTCCTAAGGAAAGGCCAAAACGGCTCCAATGCTCGACAGGTCTGATGCGCTCGCTCCCGGAAAGGCGTCCACTGGTTGAAGGGACGCACCCGTCCCCACGCTTCCGGCCCGGGGCACTCCCGGACACCGGCAGTGCTTGTCCCCCGGGCAAGAGGAGCAGCTGGCATGAGTGAGATCGCAGACACCGGCCACCCCACCACGGCGCTGAATGTCGTTCAGGAGTCGTACGCCTTCGCCTGCATGCGGTGCGGGCACGGCTGGGAGCAGTCCTACGAGATAGAGCACCATGTGGACGCCACGGGTCAGGAGTTCGTGACGTACACGGCGGACGGCGCGCGCGTGCCGTCGCCGCTGACCCGGCCCACGTGTCTGAACTGCGGTGGCCACGTCGTGCGGATCATGCGGGCCGGGCAGGTGTCCTCGGTGCTCGACATGATGCGGCGGCAGCACGCGGATCCGGGGAAGGGCGCGGCGAAGGGGGTCGGGAAGCCGGCCGGGCCGGTGGACCCGGTCGAGCCGGGTGCCGGTGGGACGGACACGGACGGTGCCGCGGAACGCCACCACTGGCACCTCTCCGACCTGCTGCATCCGTTCCAGCACCGCAGGGCGCACTAGGCCCTGGGCCCGGTCCCGGGTGCGGGCTCCTCTTCGTAGGATCGAGGCATGCCTTCGAAGAACGCCGACGTACCGCCGCCCCTGCCCGCACCGCTCCGGGTGGCGGTCGCCGACTCCCACACCCACCTCGACATGCAGTCGGGCACCGTGGCGGAGGGCCTCGCCAAGGCCGCGTCGGTCGGCGTCACCACGGTGGTCCAGGTGGGGTGCGACGTACGCGGCTCGCGGTGGGCGGCGGAGACCGCCGCCGCGCACGACAGCGTGCACGCCACCGTCGCCCTCCACCCCAACGAGGCGCCCCGCATCGTCCTCGGCGACCCCGACGGCTGGTCCCGGCAGGGCGCCCGCGAGCCCGGCGGTGACGCCGCCCTCGACGAGGCGCTCGCCGAGATCGACCGGCTCGCCGCCCTGCCGCACGTGCTCGGCGTCGGCGAGACCGGCCTCGACTACTTCCGCACGGGCCCCGAGGGCATGGCCGCCCAGGAGCGGTCGTTCCGCGCGCACATCGAGATCGCCAAGCGGCACGGCAAGGCGCTGGTCATCCACGATCGCGAAGCCCACGACGATGTGCTGCGGGTCCTGAAGGAGGAGGGCGCCCCCGAGCGCACCGTCTTCCACTGCTACTCCGGCGACGCCGACATGGCCCGCATCTGCGCCGAGCACGGCTACTTCATGTCCTTCGCGGGCAACGTGACCTTCAAGAACGCGCAGGGGCTGCGGGACGCGCTGGCCGTCGCGCCGCTCGACCTGGTCCTCGTGGAGACCGACGCGCCGTTCCTGACGCCCGCTCCGTACCGCGGACGGCCCAACGCCCCGTATCTCATTCCGGTCACGGTGCGGGCCATGGCCGAAATCCGCGGTATCGACGAGGACGCCATGGCCACGGCGGTCTCGGCGAACACGGCACGCGCGTTTGCTTACTGACCGATAACGACCCGGGCCCCGCGCGGGGGCGGCCCGGGTCAACGCGGCGACACAGCGTAGCCGTGCTGCTTTGGAGAGTGACGAGAGCTCCGCTAGGTTCTGTCCGCCCCGGTACGGACCCCTGGAGCGTCATCGTGAGCAACTCGCAGTACGAGACGTACGAGACGTACGAGACGACGTACGAACCGCAGTACGGCCCGCCGCTGTACGAGCCCTCCTACGACGTGTGGCAGGAGACGACGTACACCTACCAGGTGGCGTACGAAGAGACGCTGGACAGCGTGCCGATCGCGCCGGAACGCACCTATGCGCCCGAGCCCGAGCCCGTGATGCCCGCTCCCGTGGTGCCCGCTCCCGGGCGGGCCGAGATGCGGCGCGGCAGGAACGGCAGGAAGACGGCGCGGGCTCCCGAAGGGACCGGGGCCGGAGTCGGTCCCGACGCGATGCGCCGGCTCGTGCCGCAGGCCCTCGTCGTCGCGTTCCTCGCCGGCGGCACGTCCGCGTTCGTCGCCAACGACAAGGCCGTGCAGCTCATCGTCGACGGCAAGCCCCGCACCCTGCACACGTTCGCGGACGACGTCGGTGAACTCCTCGCCGACGAGGGCGTGGACGTCGGCGACCACGACATCGTCGCGCCCTCGTCGAGCACGACCCTGGCCAGCGGCGACGAGATCGCCGTCCGCTACGGCCGGCCCGTCCACCTCACCCTCGACGGGGAGCGCCGCCGCGTGTGGACCACGGCACGCACGGTCGACGGGGCGCTGCGGCAGCTCGGGGTGCGCGCGGAGGGCGCGCACCTGTCGGCGTCGCGCAGCAGCCGCATCGGACGGGACGGCCTCGCCCTGGACGTCCGCACGGAACGCACCGTCACGATCATGGCGGACGGCAGGGAGCGGACGATCCGTACGAACGCGGCGACGGTGAGGGAAGCGGTCGCCGAGTCCGGGGTGACGCTGCGCGGCCAGGACACGACGTCGGTACCTCCCGACAGCTTCCCGCGCGACGGCCAGACGGTGACCGTCATGCGGATCACGGGCACGCGCGAGGTGCGGGAGGAGCAGATCCCGTTCGACGTGGAGAGGACCGAGGACCCCTCGCTCTTCCGCGGCACGGAGGTCGTGGTGCACGCGGGGCGGGCGGGGGTCAGACGGGTCACGTACACGGTGCGCACCGTCAACGGCGTCAGGCAGAAGCCGAAGCGGGTCGGGTCCGAGGTGGTGCGGGAGCCGCAGCAGCGGGTGATCAAGGTCGGTACGAAGCAGATGCCGATGTCGGTGGCCGGGGCGGACGGCCTCAACTGGGGCGGGCTCGCGCACTGCGAGTCGGGCGGGCGGCCCGCGGCGGTGGACCCGTCCGGCACGTACGGCGGCCTGTACCAGTTCGACACGCGGACCTGGCAGGGCCTCGGCGGCTCGGGGCGCCCCCAGGACGCCTCCGCGGCGGAACAGACGTTCCGGGCGAAGAAGCTCTACGTACAGCGAGGCGCGACCCCTTGGCCCCACTGCGGCAGCAGGCTGTAGGGCGGGCGCGGCGGCCGGGCCCCGTAACCTGGTGCGGTGAGCACTGAGCAAGGCGCCCTCCTCGGCCCCGCCGACATCCGCGAGCTGGCCGCTGCCCTGGGCGTACGCCCGACCAAGCAGCGCGGCCAGAACTTCGTCATCGACGCCAACACCGTACGGCGCATCGTCCGCACCGCGGAGGTCCGCCCGGACGACGTCGTCGTCGAGGTCGGCCCGGGCCTCGGGTCCCTGACCCTGGCTCTCCTGGAGACCGCCGCCCACGTCACCGCCGTGGAGATCGACGACGTGCTCGCCGAGGCGCTGCCCGCCACCGTGCAGGCCCGCCTCCCGCGGAAGGCCGCGTCCTTCGGGCTCGTGCACAGCGACGCCATGCTGGTCGGCGAGCTGCCGGGCCCCGCGCCCACCGCGCTCGTCGCGAACCTCCCGTACAACGTGGCCGTACCCGTCCTGCTCCACATGCTCGACACCTTCCCGACCATCGAGCGCACCCTCGTCATGGTGCAGGCCGAGGTCGCCGACCGGCTCGCCGCCGGACCGGGCTCGCGGGTCTACGGCGTGCCGTCCGTGAAGGCCAACTGGTACGCCGAGGTGAAGCGCGCCGGGTCCATCGGCCGCAACGTCTTCTGGCCCGCGCCCAACGTCGACTCCGGGCTCGTCTCCCTCGTGCGCCGCGCCGAACCGGTCAGGACCAGCGCTTCCAAGCGTGAGGTCTTCGCCGTCGTGGACGCCGCCTTCGCGCAGCGCAGGAAGACGCTGCGGGCCGCGCTCGCCGGATGGGCCGGATCCGCCGCCGCCGCGGAGGCCGCCCTGGTCGCCGCCGGAGTCTCGCCCCAGGCACGTGGCGAGGCCCTGACCGTGGAGGAGTTCGCGCGGATCGCCGAGCACAAGGAGGCCGGCGCGTGAGCGTGACGGTACGGGTCCCCGCGAAGGTCAACGTGCAGCTGGCGGTCGGCCCCGCACGCCCCGACGGCTTCCACGACCTCGCCAACGTCTTCCTCGCCGTCGGGCTCTACGACGAGGTCACCGTCACCGCCGCCGACGAGCTGCGGGTGACCTGCGAGGGCCCCGGCGCGGACCAGGTCCCCCTGGACCGCACGAACCTCGCCGCCCGCGCCGCGGAACTCCTCGCCGCGCGCCACGGCATCGCCCCCGACGTGCACCTGCACATCGCCAAGGACATCCCCGTCGCCGGTGGCATGGCGGGCGGCAGCGCGGACGCCGCGGGCGCGCTCGTGGCGTGCGACGCGCTGTGGGGGACCGGGGCGAGCTACGGCGAACTGAACGACATCTGCGCCGAGTTGGGCAGCGACGTACCGTTCAGCCTGGTCGGAGGCGCCGCGCTCGGCACCGGACGCGGCGAGAAGCTGGAGCCGCTGGACGTCGGAGGCACCTTCTTCTGGGTCTTCGCCGTCGCCGACGGAGGCCTCTCCACACCCGCCGTCTACCGCGAGTTCGACCGGCTCGCCCCGGCCGCGCCCGCCCCCGAGGCCTCGCCCGCGCTGCTCGCCGCCCTGCGCGACGGCGACGTCGACGCCCTCGCCGCCACGGTCACCAACGACCTGCAGCCCGCCGCCCTCTCCCTCTTCCCCTCGCTGCGCGACACCCTCGCGGCGGGCACGGCGGCGGGCGCGCTCGCCGCGCTGGTCTCCGGGTCGGGCCCCACGACGGCGTTCCTCGCGCGGGACCACGAGTCCGCGGAGCGGGTGGCGGACGCGCTGGTGGCGTCCGGCACGTGCGGGGCGGCGCGGGTCGCGCAGTCCCCGGCGCCGGGCGCGACGCTGATCTAGAGAGGGCGGACCGGGTTCCGGGAGACGGTCGAAGGGCCGCCCGCGCGGGCGACTACGCTGGAAAGTCGATCGTCCCCCCTGTCAGGAGTGAAATGGCCGTCGTCAATCTGGTCAATGTCGAGGCAGTCAGCAAGGTGTACGGCACCCGTGCCCTGCTCGACGGTGTCTCGCTCGGTGTGTCCGAGGGGGACCGGATCGGCGTCGTGGGGCGCAACGGCGACGGGAAGACCACCCTGATCCGAATGCTCGCCAAGCTGGAGGAGGCCGACACCGGCCGCGTCACGCACAACGGCGGCCTGCGCCTCGGCGTGCTGACGCAGCACGACTCGCTCGACCCGGCCGCCACCGTCCGGCACGAGGTCATCGGTGACCTCGCCGACCACGAGTGGGCGGGCAGCGCCAAGATCAGGGACGTGCTGACGGGGCTGTTCGGCGGGCTCGACCTGCCGGGGTTCCCGCAGGGGCTCGACACCGTCATCGGTCCGCTCTCCGGTGGCGAGCGGCGCCGCATCGCGCTGGCGAAGCTGCTCATCGCCGAGCAGGACCTGATCGTGCTCGACGAGCCGACCAACCACCTCGACGTCGAGGGCATCTCGTGGCTGGCCCAGCACCTGCGGACGCGGCGCTCGGCGCTCGTCTGCGTGACGCACGACCGCTGGTTCCTCGACCAGGTGTGCACCCGCATGTGGGACGTGCAGAAGGGCTCCGTCTTCGAGTACGAGGGCGGCTACTCGGACTACGTGTTCGCACGCGCCGAGCGTGAGCGCATCGCCGCCACCGAGGAGACCAAGCGGCAGAACCTGGTGCGCAAGGAGCTGGCGTGGCTGCGGCGCGGCGCTCCGGCCCGCACCAGCAAGCCGAAGTTCCGCATCGAGGCGGCGAACGAACTGATCGCGGACGTGCCGCCGCCGCGCGACACCAGCGAGCTGATGAAGTTCGCGACGACGCGGCTCGGCAAGACCGTGTTCGACCTGGAGGACGTCTCCGTACAGGCCGGGCCCAAGCTGCTGCTCAAGCACCTGACCTGGCAGCTCGGCCCCGGTGACCGCATCGGCCTGGTCGGGGTGAACGGCGCGGGCAAGACGTCGCTGCTGCGCGCCATGGCCGACGCCGCCCGCAGCGACGGCGACGTACAGCCCGCGGCCGGGAAGGTCGTCGTCGGCAGGACGGTGAAGCTGGCCTACCTGTCGCAGGAGGTCGTCGAGCTGAAGCCGACGCTGCGGGTCCTCGAAGCCGTGCAGCAGGTGCGTGAGCGCGTCGACCTGGGCAAGGGCCGCGAGATGACCGCGGGGCAGCTCTGCGAGACGTTCGGGTTCAACAAGGAGAAGCAGTGGACGCCGGTCGGCGACCTCTCCGGCGGTGAGCGGCGCAGGCTGCAGCTGCTGCGCCTCCTCATGGACGAGCCGAACGTCCTCTTCCTCGACGAGCCCACCAACGACCTCGACATCGAGACGCTGACGCAGCTGGAGGACGTGCTCGACGGCTGGCCGGGCTCCATGGTCGTGATCTCCCACGACCGGTTCTTCGTCGAGCGGACGACGGACAAGGTGTTCGCGCTCCTTGGCGACGCCACGATGCGGATGCTGCCGCGCGGCATCGACGAGTACCTGGAGCGCAGGCAGCGGATGGCCGCGGCCGCGACCCCGTCGGCTCCCGCGGCCGCGTCCGCCGCGTCCGCCGCGGCGACCGACGCCGGAACGAAGACCGTCTCCGCCGCGGAGTCCCGCGCCGCCAAGAAGGAGCTCCAGAAGATCGAGCGGCAGCTGGACAAGGTCTCCCAGAAGGAGGCCAAGCTCCACACCCAAATCGCCGATAACGCCACGGACTTCGAGAAGGTGGCCAAACTGGATGCCGAGCTCCGTGAACTCATCGCCGAGCGGGACGAGTTGGAAATGCGCTGGCTGGAGCTTGCGGAGGACGCGTAGAGCTGTCGTGGAGCTCGCGTAACGGACGCATTACAGGCCGGTCCTCCCTTGGGAACAGGGACAGGACCGGCCCAGTGTGGTACGGGGTCAGGGTGATAGAAAGGCTGCCCTCAGCACCATTTGGCGTGCCGAAAAATCAGTGAAGGGGGGAGCGCTGATGACTCAGCCGCCCAACCAGCCGCCGTCCGGCGGTTTCGGAGCTCCGCAGCCACCTGGCCAGCCACAACAGCCGCCGGGTCAGCCGCCGCAGGCACCGGGCCAGCAGCCGCCGCAGCCGGGTTACGGATACCCGCAGCAGCCGGGCCCGTACAGCCCGCCGCAGCAGCCGGGTCCGTACGGACAGCCTCAACAGCCGGGACCCTACGGTCAACCGCAGCAGCCGGGACCGTACGGAAACCAGCCACAGTACGGGTACGCGCAGCTGCCGACGCAGCCGCAGTTCGCGGCCCCCGGCGCGCCCGGCACCCCGCCCGACGGAGGCAGGGGCAAGCGCAACAAGCTCGTCGTGATCGTCGCCGCCGCGGTGGCCGCGCTGCTCGTCGCCGGCGGTGTCACCTACGCCGTCGTGAGCGGTGACGACAGCGGCGGCAAGAAGAAGCCCGAGGCGAAGAACAAGGATCCGAAGCCCACCGCGTCCGCCCCGGTCAACCCGGGCGACGGCAGCGGCGACGGGCACGAGGGCAAGGAAGACCTCAACGAGGGCCGCCAGGCCGGTGAGGCGAAGGTCCTCTGGTACAAGGAGGCGCCCAAGGTGCCCGGCTCCGGCGGCGACGCCCCGGGCATGTGGATCCAGGACGACATCGTGGTCAAGGCCGCGTACAAGCAGCTCCTCGCGTACAACGTGAAGACCGGCAGGACCGCCTGGAAGGCCATCACGTTCCCGGAGAAGCTCTGCGCCGCGACCGGGACGGCCACCGACGACGGCAAGATCGTCGTGGCGTACAAGGACGGCTCGCAGAGCGGTGCCGAGTGCAATCAGTTCCAGGTCATCGATCTGAAGACCGGTGACAAGGGCTGGGGCCACCCGGTCAAGAAGGAAGGCCTGTTCGACTCGGCCCTCTCCAGCAACCTGGTCCTCGTCGGCGACGTGCTGATGGTCGGCCGCGACCAGTCCGGCACGGCGCTGCGGATGAGCGACGGCAAGGAGCTCTACGTCGCGAAGAAGAAGGACGAGGGCACCTGCTTCCCCAACGGCTTCGCCGGCGGCGAGAAGCTCCTCATGGCCCTGTCCTGCGGCGCCGGCACGCCCACCGAGCACGACGAGCTCCAGCAGCTCGACCCGAAGACCGGGCGCGCGCTGTGGACCAAGAAGTTCCCCAAGGGCTGGCGGATCGGCAAGGTCTACTCGGCCAGTCCCACGATCGTGTACCTCACCAACGAGGACAAGAAGAAGTGGAACGTCTCGGTGCTGAAGGAGAACAGCGACGAGACGCGCTCCGAGGTCGTCACCGACGACAACTTCGCACCCGAGTGCGACACGGCGATCCTCAACCGCCAGCTCGGCGGCTGCCTGGGTGTGACGACGGACGACACGTACCTGTACCTGCCGTCCGACGAGAAGAGCGGCGCCAACGAGGTCGTCGCGTTCAGCCTGGCCACCGGCAAGGAGGCCTGGCGCGTGAAGTCGCCGATGGACGAAACGATGCTTCCGCTGAAGGTGGAGGACGGCTCGCTGATCGCGTACGTCAAGCCGTCGTACGACGCGGGCGGCCGTGTCGTCTCCATCGCGGCGTCCGGTTCGCACCGGCCCAAGACCCTTCTGCAGCACCCGAAGGGCACCTCGCGGATCGAGAGCGGCTTCTACTCGAAGGACGTCGACTACGTGGACGGTCGCTTCTACATCTCGACGACCAACATCATGCGCACGTCCGGCCAGGCGAAGCTGATGCTCGCCTACGGCAAGTGACGCGCTCCCACCCAGTCATCCGCTCGACCGCTCTCGTCCCCAAGGAATAGACCGTCATGACCCAGCCGCCCCAGCCACCCCAGCAGCCCCCGAACGAGCCCCCGCAGGGCGGCTTCGGCGCCCCGCAGGACCCTCCGCCCGGAGGCTTCGGCAAGGCCCCCGAGCCGTCGTACGGCTACCCGCAGACCCCGCCGCCCGCGGCCCCGCCCGCGCCCCCCGGCCGGCCCCCGCAGACCCCGCAGCCCGCGGCACCCCCGGCCCCTCCGGCGCCCCCGGCGGGCCAGCCCAACTACGGCTACCCGCAGGCACCGCAGGCACCCCAGCCGCCCCAGGCCCCGCAGAGCTACGGCTACCCGACGCAGCCCGCGCAGCCGCAGTACCAGCAGGGTTACGGCTATCCGACGCAGCCCGCGCAGCCCCAGTACCAGCAGGGCTACCCGCAGCCGCCCACCATGCCGATGCAGCCGCAGCCCGGTGACTCCGGCTCGGGCGGCGGCGGCAAGAAGATCAGCAGCCAGACGACGATCATCATCGCGGCGGTCGCCGCGATCGCGCTGATCGTCGGCGGCGGTGTCTTCTACGCCTCGACGAAGGACGACGACTCCAAGAACACCGCGCAGGAGTCGGGCGGCAAGAACGGCAAGGGCGGCAAGGGCGAGAAGGGCGGCAAGGAGGGCGGCGCCGCGCTGCCCGAGCAGGGCCCGGCCAAGGAGAAGGCTCCCGGCGACCCCGCGGCCAAGGTGCTCATGCAGCTCCCGCAGCCCGCGATCCCCAAGGACCAGATCTGGAACGCCACCGGTTCCGTCCTCACCGACGACGCCTACGTCAAGGCGGGCGTCAACGAGCTGAACGGCTACGACCCGGACACCGGCAAGGAGAAGTGGTCGATTCCGCTCTCCGGCATGATGTGCGCGATGTCGCCCGAGGTCACCGAGGACGGCATCGCCGCGGTCGTCACCGAAGAGGCCAAGCGGAACAAGAAGGGTGACTACGAGCAGTGCACCAACGTCACCGCGGTCGACCTGAAGTCCGGTAAGAAGCTCTGGACCGAGAGCGCCGAGACCAACGGCGTGAAGGCGACGTTCAAGGAAGTCACCATCTCGGGCACCACGATCGCCGCGGGCTCGGGCACCTCGAGCGGCGGCGCCGCCTGGGACGTCAAGGGCGACTCCCTGTGGAAGCCGAAGGTCGGCAAGTGCAAGGACGTCGGGTACGCGGGCGGTGCCCAGCTCGTCGCGATCCGCGAGTGCGGCACGTACGGCGACGAGACGCTGAAGGTCCAGCTCCTGGACCCGAAGACCGGCGACGACAAGTGGACGTACCCGATCGCCCCCGGCATCGACAACGCCAAGATCATCTCGACGAACCCGGTCGTCTTCGGCCAGGACACCACGAAGATCACGGCCTCCGGCGTCACGGACGTCTTCTCGCTCGGCAGCAACGGCAAGCTGCGCGCGAAGATCTCCCTGGAGGACGGCAAGTACGACCATGACTGCGGCGTCAACATGGTCAACGCCTGCAAGGCGATCGCGGTCGGCAACGACCGGCTGTACGTCCCGACGCGCCAGCACGACGGCAGCGGCGAGAGCTACAACCGCACCAACGAGATCGTGTCCTTCTCGCTGGCCACCGGCAAGCCCACCAGCGACCGCGCGGACGCCGGTGAGAACGGCGAGATCTTCCCGATCCGCATGGACGGCGGCAACGTCCTCGCGTACAAGGCGCACGGCTACAAGCAGGGCGCACAGGTCGTCTCGCTCGACGGCAAGACCATGAAGGAGACCAAGCTCCTGGAGACGCCGGGCTCCGAGGCGGTCACCGAGGCGATCAGCGGCATGGTCCCGAAGTCCAACGAGCTCCTCTACGCCGACGGGCACCTGTTCCTCGGCAAGAAGCTGCTGAGCAAGCCCTACTCGAAGGACGACAAGGAGTACGTGGCGCTCGGCTTCGTCGCGAAGTAGTCGAACAGGCACGGCGCCACGGACGGCGGCGGGCGCCCCCACGCACCACGGGGGGCGCCCGCCGCCGTTCGCGCACCACCCGCTTCTCTCCAACGCCCCCCAGATGGCATGGATTTCGGCATTCCGGGCCGCTTCTGGCCGGTAGGGGGCGCGTAACGTCGAACAAGCGTGTAGCTTCCGGGGGATGGAGGGTCGGGGGGCCCACGGGTAACTGGGGGGTTGCTATGGGTGTGCGGCTCATGGTGGTCGACGATCACCGACTGCTCGCCGAGGCCCTCGCCTCGGCGCTGAAACTGCGCGGGCACCGGGTGCTCGCCGCCGCCGCGCCCGCGGCGGGCGCCGCGGAACTGGTCATCAGCAGGGCCCCGGAGGTCTGCCTCATGGGGACGGCCACACCGGCCGAACCGGGCATGTTCGACCCGGTCGTGAAGATCAAGCGGGAGCGTCCGCAGGTGGCGGTCGTGGTGCTCGGCCCGGTGCCGAGCCCGCGCGGCATCGCCGCGGCCTTCGCCTCCGGTGCCTCCGGTTACGTACGCCATGACGAGCGCATCGAAGGAGTGGAGCGCGCCATCATGAAGGCGCGGGCCGGGGAGGCCGCCGTCGCACCCCAGCTGTTGCAGGGCGCGTTCAGCGAACTGCTCAATCCGGCCGCGCAGCCCGACGACGAGGGGCAGCGGCTGCTGCAGATGCTCACGCCCCGCGAGGTCGAGGTTCTGGTGCGGGTCGCCGACGGCGAGGACACCCGGCTGATCGCCGCGGGCATGGGGATAGCCCCGAGCACCGCGCGCACACACGTGCAGCGGGTCCTGATGAAGCTGGGGGTCGGATCGCGTCTGGAGGCCGCCGCGCTCGCGGCGCGCACGGGCCTGCTGGAGCGCGCCGAGCGTCCCGCGTCGGCCTACGCGCACCAGGGGGGTACCGCGGAGGGCGCGGACATGACGACGGGGCCCGAGCCACCGCGGTGAACCAGGACCCCGTCGTCGTACGGGCGAGCGGTCAGTCGTCCGCCGGTTCCTCGGCGGGGGCGACCGACGGGCGCAGCCAGAGCCACCCCAGGAAGAACAACCCGAGGGCGAGCATGCCGAGGCCCGTCCACAGGTTGATGTTGATGTCCTCGGCCTTCTTCAGGTCGGCGTCGGACGCGGTGATCCCGGCGATCGTCACGATGATTCCGTAGACGACGAACAGGCCGCCGATGATGCGCCGGATGTCGAAGAGGCGCGCGGCTGTCGCGGATTTGCGCTCCAGCTCGGAGACTTCGTTCTGCAGGTCGGACATGTCTTCGGTCCTCCGATCGGTCTAGAGCGAGTACGGCAGGTAGCAGGCCGCGGCGAGTACGACGGCACCCCAGCCGAGCAGGGCCGGCTTGCGGTACCAGGCGTCGTCACCCTCCTCCGTCCCGTCGTCCTCCATGCCAGGCGAGGCCGTCCCGTAGACCAGGCCGGCCAGCTCGGCCTCCGGCTTGGGCGCGGTGAAGAGCGTGACGACGACCATCACGACGGCACCGGCGACGAAGCCGACGATCGCCGAGACGAAGTTGGCGCCCTGGTCGGTCGGGATGTCGATGACGCCCTGCTTGTAGATCCAGAAGTAGTTGACCATCGCGGCGGAGGTGCCCGCGAGCAGGCCCCACACGCCGGACTTCATCGAGGCCCGCTTCCAGAACATGCCGATGATGAATACGACGAACATCGGGACGTTGAAGAAGGAGAAGAGGGTCTGGAGGTACCCCATGATGTTCGAGAACGAGGAGGCGATGAACGCCGTGCCGACCGAGGCGAGCACGCCGATCGCGGTGATCAGCCGTCCGAAGTTCAGGTAGTAGCCGTCCTCGCGGTCCTTGACCACGTACCGCGCCCAGATGTCGTATGTGAACACGGTGTTGAAGGACGAGACGTTCGCCGCCATGCCCGCCATGAACGCGGCGAGCAGACCGGTGACCGCGATGCCGAGGACGCCGTTGGGCAGCAGTTCCTGCATCAGATACGGGATCGCGTCGTTGTACGTCAGATCGGAGCCCGGCGTGCCGATCTTCGGGACGAGGACGGCGGCGACCAGGCCCGGGATCATCACCAGGAAGACGATGAAGATCTTCGGGAAGGCGGCGATCAGCGGGGTGCGCTGGGCGGCCGAGAGGTTCTTCGCGGAGAGCGCGCGCTGGACCTCGGCGAAGTTGGTCGTCCAGTAGCCGAAGGAGAGCACGAAGCCGAGGCCGAGGATGATCGTCAGCCAGTTGGCGCCGAGCGGGTTGGCGTCGCCGATGCCGGTGCCGCCCCAGGCGGTCATGAAGTTCTCGCCGTGCTGCTTCTCTATGGAGCCGGTGAGCCCGTCCCAGCCGCCGACCTTCTTGAGGCCGATGACGCAGATCGGGATCAGCGCCGCGAGGATCACGAAGAACTGCAGGACCTCGTTGTAGATCGCCGAGGAGAGCCCGCCGATCGTGATGTACGCGAGGACGAAGAGTCCCGCGACGACGATCGCCACCCACTGCGGCCAGCCGAGCAGCGCCTCGACGACGATCGAGAGGGCGTAGAGGTTCACGCCCGCGATGAGGATCGCCGCGAAGGCGAAGAGCGCCGAGCTGAGCAGGTGCGCCGACTTGTCGAAGCGCTGGAGCAGGAACTCGGGGACGGAGCGGACCTTGCTGCGGTAGTAGAACGGCATCATGACCAGGCCCAGGAAGACCATGGCCGGGATGGCGCCGATCCAGTACCAGTGGACGACCGCGACGCCGTACTGCGCGCCGGTGGCGGCCATGCCCAGGATCTCGGTGGCGCCCAGGTTCGCGGCGACGAAGGCGAGACCGGTGACCCAGGCGGGCAGGGAACGGCCCGAGAGGAAGAAGTCGAGACTGGTCTTCACGGAGCGCCTGGCGGCGAAGCCGATGCCGAGGACCACGACGAAGTAGATCGCCAGGATCGCGTAGTCGAGGCCGTTGGTGGGCAGCCGAAGCCCCTCGGCCAGGGTTGTTGTGGTGGGGGACTGCATGTGAACTCGCTTCGTTGCGCGAACGGATCAGTCGGGAACCTACGCCTAGAACTTCAATAACTGAACAGTTCTGTTGGTGTTCTTTGTTTGATTGTGATCGTTGACGAAGCTGTTGGCTTGTGGTTTGTTATGTTCGGTTCTGTTGGGTGGGTGATGAGGAGCCCCGGACGTGAAGAAGACCTCGACCCGTCTCGCCGACGGTCGTGAGCTCGTCTACTACGACGTACGCGACGACGCCGTGCGCGACGCCGTCGACCGGCGCCCGCTCGCGCCCGTCGCCACCACATCGGAGGTGCGCGCGGACCCCCTGCTTGGCGACTCCGTGGCCATCGCCTCGCACCGCCAGGGGCGCATCTACCACCCGCCGGCCGACGAGTGCCCCCTGTGTCCGTCCGTCGGGGACCGGCTCAGCGAGGTTCCGGACGCGTCGTACGACGTCGTGGTCTTCGAGAACCGCTTTCCCTCGCTCGCGGGCGACGCGGGCCGCTGCGAGGTCGTCTGCTTCACCTCCGACCACACCGCGTCCTTCGCGGACCTCACCCCCGAGCAGGCCGCGCTCGTCCTGGAGGCCTGGACCGACCGGACCGCCGAGCTCTCCCACCTGCCCTCCGTCGAGCAGGTGTTCTGCTTCGAGAACCGCGGCGCCGAGATCGGCGTGACCCTCGGCCATCCGCACGGGCAGATCTACGCGTACCCCTTCATCACCCCGCGCACGAACCTGATGCTGCGCTCGCTCGCCGCGTTCAAGGAGTCGTCCGGCGGCCTCAACCTCTTCGACGACATCGTCGCCAGGGAGGGCAAGGGGGAGCGGGTCGTCCTGGAGGGCGAGCACTGGATCGCCTTCGTGCCGTACGCCGCGCACTGGCCCTACGAGGTACACCTCTACCCCAAGCGCCGGGTGCCCGACCTGCTCGCGCTCGACGAGGCGGCACGCACAGAGTTCCCACAGATCTATCTGGAACTCTTGAGGCGCTTCGACCGGATCTTCGGCGAGGCGGAGAACCCCACCCCCTACATCTCCGCCTGGCATCAGGCGCCGTTCGGGACGCTGGAAGGACATGAGGGGATCAACCGGGACGACTTCGCCCTCCATCTCGAACTTTTCACGATTCGCCGCACTTCGGGCAAGCTGAAGTTCCTCGCGGGTTCCGAATCCGGTATGAGCGTGTTCATCAACGACGTGCCGCCGGAAGCCGCGGCCGAGCGACTGCGAGAGGTAGCGAGTTCATGAGCGGTAAGTACCTGGTCACCGGTGGTGCGGGCTACGTCGGAAGTGTGGTGGCCCAGCATCTGATCGAGGCCGGGCACGAGGTGACCGTCCTCGACAACCTCTCGACCGGCTTCCGCGAAGGCGTCCCCGCCGGCGCCTCGTTCATCGAGGGCGACATCCGCGATGCCGCCAAGTGGCTGGACTCCTCCTACGACGCGGTGCTCCACTTCGCCGCCTTCTCGCAGGTCGGCGAGTCCGTCGTGAAGCCCGAGAAGTACTGGGACAACAACGTCGGCGGCACCATGGCGCTGCTCGCCGCCATGCGCGACGCCGACGTGCGCAGGCTCGTCTTCTCCTCGACGGCCGCGACGTACGGCGAGCCCGTGAACACCCCCATCACGGAGGCCGACCCCACCGCCCCCACCTCGCCCTACGGCGCCTCCAAGCTCGCCGTCGACCACATGATCACCGGCGAGGCGGCCGCGCACGGCCTGGCCGCCGTCTCGCTGCGCTACTTCAACGTCGCGGGCGCGTACGGCACGCTTTCGAATGTCATGATCGGCGAGCGCCACGACCCCGAGTCGCACCTCATCCCGCTCGTCCTCCAGGTCGCGCTGGGCAGGCGCGAGGCGATCAGCGTCTTCGGCGACGACTACCCGACCCCCGACGGGACCTGCGTCCGCGACTACATCCACGTCGCCGACCTCGCCGAGGCCCACCTCCTCGCCGTCGCGGCCGCCACCCCCGGCGAACACCTCATCTGCAACCTCGGCAACGGCAACGGCTTCTCCGTGCGCGAGGTCATCGAGACCGTCCGCGAGGTCACCGGGCACCCGATCCCCGAGGTCATGGCCCCGCGACGCGGCGGCGACCCGGCGGTCCTCGTCGCGTCCGCGGCCACCGCGCGGGAGCGGCTCGGCTGGAATCCGTCCCGCGCGGACCTCGCGGGCATCGTCGCCGACGCCTGGGCCTTCGCCCAGCGCTGACCGGGATCAAGGGGTAGCTGATGGACGTAGCGGGGAAGTTCGCCGAGCTGTACGGGTACGAGCCGGAGGGCGTCTGGTCGGCGCCGGGACGGGTCAACCTCATCGGCGAGTACACGGACTTCAACGAGGGCTTCGTGTTGCCGCTCGCGCTGCCGCACACCGCGGTGGCGGCGGTGGCGCGCCGTACCGACGGTGTCCTGCGGCTCCACTCCGCGGACATCGACGCCCCCGTCGCCGAACTCCGCGTCGACGAGCTCGAACCCCTGTCGAAGTACGGGCAGGGCGGCTGGGCCGCCTACCCGGCCGGAGTGGTGTGGGCGCTGCGGGACGCGGGCCACGAGGTCTCCGGCGGCGCCGACATCCATCTCGCCTCCAACGTGCCGACCGGGGCGGGCCTGTCGTCGTCGGCCGCCCTGGAGGTCGTCACGGCGTTCGCCATGAACGACCTGTACGGACTCGGCCTCGACCGGCCGCGCCTCGCCGTCCTCGCCCAGCGCGCCGAGAACGCCTTCGTCGGCGTGCCGTGCGGCGTGATGGACCAGATGGCATCCGCGTGCGCCACGGAGGGCCACGCCCTGCACCTGGACTGCCGGGACCTGGCGATACGGCAGGTCCCCTTCGACCTCGCCGCGCACGGCCTGCGGCTGCTCGTCGTCGACACCCGCGTCAAGCACGAGCTGGGCGACGGGGCGTACGCGGAACGGCGTGCGGGGTGCGAGGAGGGCGCGCGCACCCTCGGCGTCTCCCACCTGCGCGACATCGCCTACGGCGAACTCCCTTCCGCCCTCGCCGAGTTGACGCACGACAAAATCCGTCGCTACGTACGCCACATCGTCGCGGACAACCACCGCGTCGAGCGCGTCATACGCCTCCTCGACTCCGGCGACGTCCGCGCGACCGGCCCCGTCCTCACCGAAGGCCACGCCTCGCTCCGCGACGACCTGCGCATCTCCTGTCCCGAACTGGACCTGGTCGTGACCTCCGCGAACGCGGCGGGCGCACTCGGCGCCCGGATGACCGGCGGCGGCTTCGGCGGCTCGGCGGTCGTCCTGGTGGAGGCGGCGGACGAGGACACGGTGACGAAGTCGGTCCTGGAGGCCTTCGCGGCGGCGGGCTTCACCGCGCCGCGCGTGTTCCCGGCGGAGGCGTCGGCGGGGGCGCGGCGGGAGGTCTGAGGACCGGGAAAAAGTTTCCGGGAAAAGTGTCGCGGACCGGTCACACTCCTGTGGCCGGTTCCGTCAGGGCAGTGCAACGCAGTGCACGGCTACACAGCAGTGCACAGGCACCGCCTGATGAGGAGCCCCGACATGTCCACGAGCTACACGGTCGTCACGCTGGTCGCCGCCGCGATGGTGGCCTTCTCCGCCACATCGGTCTTCCTGCGCGCCGCGTGGGTGGTGAAGCCCATCGCCGACTACGGCATTCCCATGGCATGGCTGCCCTGGCTCGGCACCGCGAAGGCGGCGGGCGCGGTGGGCCTGGTCGCGGGCCTGTTCGTGCCCGTCGTCGGGGTCGTGGCGGGCGTCGCCCTGGTGCTGTACTTCGCCGGGGCCGTCGTCACCGTGGTGCGGGCGCGCTGGTACACGCACGTCCCGTACCCGCTGATGTACGCGGCGCCGGTGATCGGCGCGCTGGCGCTGGGCCTCGCGGCCTGAGGCAGGCGCCCCGCCCTGCTCAGCCGAGCCGCTTGGTGAGCGTGAACTCCTTGACGCCCTCGGGGTAGTCGGGGATCACGCTCACCAGCTCGTATCCCTGGTTCCGGTAGAAGCCCGGTGCCTGGAAGTCCCATGTCTCCACACGGGAGTTGACGCACCCGCGGTCCTCACGGGCCACCCGCTCCGCCTCGGCGAGCAGGCGGGAACCGAGCCCCGTCCCGCGGTGCCGGTCGTCGACCCAGAGATGGTTCACGTGCAGCCAGCGCGCCCACGTGTGCGCGGCGAGGCCGGCCGCGAGGCCGCCATGCCCGTCCAACGCCCATAAGGCCAACGGGACTTCCTGGTCCTCGCGCGTCCCGCGCAGGGCTCTGAGCTCCGGTGACGCCGCCGTGTTCGTCTCGCTCAGCCGCGAGCGAAGCAGACCGAGCCGCTCCTTGTCGACTCCCGTCTCAATACGAAACATAAGGCTCACCATAAACGCGCTGGCCAACCAGTTCTGCAAATCACCTTCCGCTCCTGGCGTCCGGCCCTACTCTGAAGGGCAGTGCCGGTGGGGGCCGGCACTGATCAGGGGGCGAGACAGTCGGGTACGGCGCCCGGCGTGGGGGTTGCGGTGACAGCACGGCGGCGGCCGTGCGGCCGCGTCGGCCTCCGCTCCGTGTGCCGTACCCGCACCAGGCGTTCTCCGATGATGGGGTATCCCCCGCTTCCGGCAGGGAGCGTGGGGAAGGGGGTTTCTGTGGTTCGCATTCGAGTCCTGGTCGTCGACGACCACCGCATCTTCGCCGAGTCCTTGGCCGCCGCGCTCGCGGCCGAGCCGGACGTCGACGTGTCCGCGGCAGGCAGCGGTCCCGCCGCGCTGCGCTGCCTGGAGCGGGCGGTCACCGAAGGCCGCAGATACGACGTGCTGCTCGTCGACGCCGACCTCGGCAGCACCGCGAGCGCGCTGCAGGCCGCCCGCCCCGCCGTGCCCGTGCAGGACGGCAACGCCGACGGGCTCGTCGACGGCATATCCCTGGTGGCGGGCGTCCGTTCGGGCCAGCCCGCCGTGCGTACCGTCGTGCTCGCCGAGAAGGACGACCCGCGCCGCGCGGCCCTCGCCCTCCAGGCGGGCGCGTCGGGCTGGGTCGCCAAGGACTGCTCGCTCTCCCGTCTCCTGACGGTCATACGCGGCGTGCTCCGGGACGAGACGCACCTGCCGCCCGCCCTGCTCACCGGCGTCCTGCGTGAGCTGACCGCGGCCCGCAAGCACCGCACCGAGTCCGAGCGGCTCGTGGAGTCGCTGACGCCGCGCGAGCGGGAGGTGCTGCGCTGCATGGTGGCGGGGCTCGGCCGCAAGGCGGTCGCCGAGCGGCTCTTCCTCTCCCCGCACACGGTGCGGACGCACATGCAGAACGTGCTGGGGAAGCTGGGCGTGCACTCCACCCTCGCCGCCGTGGCGCTCGCCCGGCGCGCGGGTGTGGGTCCTGCCGACCTAGCCGGGGACGTTGTCGAACGGGGCGGTCAACTGGCGTAGCAGCGCGGCCAGTTCGCCGCGCTGGGCGCGGGAGAGCTCCGCGAGGATGGCCCGCTCCTGTTCGAGCAGTCCGGCGAGGGCCTGGTCCGCGCGGTCCCTGCCCTCGGGGGTGAGGCGTACGAGGACGCCGCGCCGGTCGCTGGGGTCCGGCAGGCGCTCGACGAGGCCCTTCTTCGCGAGGCGGTCGATGCGGTTCGTCATGGTGCCCGAGGTCACCAGGGTCTGGGTGAGCAGCTGCCCGGGGGAGAGCTGGTAGGGCGCGCCCGCGCGCCGCAGCGACGTCAGGACGTCGAACTCCCACGGCTCCAGGTTGTGCTCCGAGAAGGCGAGCCTGCGGGCCCGGTCCAGATGCCGCGCGAGCCTGCTCACGCGGCTGAGTACCTCGAGTGGTTCCACGTCGAGGTCAGGGCGCTCCCGGCGCCACGCTGCAACCAGCCGATCGACCTCGTCCTCCATGACGATCAGTGTAGGGGGTCTGTCGACATGAAGTCTCTTGACGTCAAGATACCTCGGGTTCAGGATGAGTCGAGAACCCCGTAACCCGAGGAGTAACCCGAGGAGCTCCCCATGCAGCCCGCCGCCGCCACCTGGGACCCCCACCAGTACCTGCGCCACGCCGACCACCGCTCCCGCCCCTTCGCCGACCTGCTCGCCCGCGTCCCCGAACTCCCCGCGTCCGGCCGCCCGCCCCGCATCGCGGACCTCGGCTGCGGCCCCGGCAACGTCACCCGGCTCCTCACGGAGCGCTGGCCCACGGCGCACGTCACGGGCTACGACAGCTCCCCGGCGATGCTGGCCGAGGCGGACGGGCTGGCGGGTCCGACGGAGGGTGGCGGCCGCCTGGACTTCGAGCGGGCGGACGCGACGTCCTGGACGCCGCCTCCCGGCACGTACGACCTCCTCCTGTCCAACGCGGCCCTGCAATGGGTGCCGGACCACGCTGCCTCCTTCCCTGCGTGGATCGAGGCGCTGACGCCCGGCGGTACGTTCGCCTTCCAGGTACCGGGCAACTTCGACGCCCCGAGCCACGTCCTGATGCGCGATCTCGCCGCGTCACCCCGCTGGCGCGACCGCCTGGGCGACGTCCTGCGCCACGCGGACGCGGTGCTCTCGCCGGGGGCGTACCTGGCACGGCTCGCGGACCTCGGCTGCGAGGTCGACGCGTGGGAGACGACGTACCAGCACCTCCTCGCGGGCGAGGACCCCGTCCTCGACTGGGTGAGGGGCACGGGCCTGCGCCCGGTCCTGACGGCCCTGGAGGGTGACGAGGCGGCGACGGAGAAGTTCCTGGAGGAGTACCGATCGCTCCTCCGCGAGGCCTACCCGCGCACGCCTCACGGCACGGTGTTCCCGTTCCGCAGGGTGTTCGCGGTGGCCCGTCGTACTTTCGGGTGAGCAGGCAGGCTCTCAGCTCTTGCGGTGGCCTATCAGGCGGGGCTTCGGTTCCAGGCCGTCCAGGCCGTGCCATGCCAGATTGACCAGGTGCGCGGCAACCTCCGCCTTCTTCGGCTTGCGCGCGTCCAGCCACCACTGCCCCGTCAGCGCGACCATGCCGACCAGCGCCTGCGCGTACAGCGGAGCCAGTTTCTGGTCGAAGCCGCGGCCCTTGAACTCCTGGCCGAGGATGTCCTCGACCTGCGTCGCGATGTCGGAGATGAGGGACGCGAAGGTGCCCGTGGACTGCGCCACCGGCGAGTCGCGGACCAGGATGCGGAAGCCGTCCGTGTACGTCTCGATGTAGTCGAGCAGGGCGAACGCGGCCTGCTCGAGGAGTTCGCGCGGGTGCCCCGCGGTGAGCGCGCTGGTCACCATGTCCAGGAGCTGCCGCATCTCGCGGTCCACCACGACCGCGTACAGCCCCTCCTTGCCGCCGAAGTGCTCGTACACGACCGGCTTGGAGACCCCCGCCTTCGCGGCGATCTCCTCCACGGACGTGCCCTCGAAGCCCTTGGCGGCGAACAGGGTGCGACCGATGTCCAGCAGCTGTTCCCGCCGCTCGGCACCCGTCATGCGGGTCCGGCGCGTACGCCGGGCCTGCTTCTCTTTGCCGGCAGGGACGGAATTGCTGGAGTCGATCGCCACGTCGTCCATCATGCCGCGTCGGAGGCGGCAACCCCGCGCCGGGACTCGGCCGCGCCCTCCGGCTTGCGGCGCGCGTCGATGCGCGACTTCGACGGCCACCGCACGTCGTACGCCCAGCCCAGCTGCTCGCACCAGCGGATGATCCGCGCCGACGAGTCGACCTGGCCCCGCATCACCCCGTGCCGCGCCGACGTCGGGTCGGCGTGGTGCAGGTTGTGCCAGGACTCGCCGCAGGACAGCACCGCGAGCCACCACACGTTGCCCGAACGGTCACGGGACTTGAAGGGGCGCTTGCCCACCGCGTGGCAGATCGAGTTGATCGACCACGTGACGTGGTGCAGGAGTGCCACGCGGACCAATGACCCCCAGAAGAACGCCGTGAACGCGCCCCACCACGACATGGTGACCAGGCCGCCGACCACCGGCGGGATCGCGAGGGAGATGATCGTCCAGAGCAGGAACTGCCGCGAGATCAGGCGGATCGCCGGGTCCTTGACCAGGTCCGGCGCGTACTTCTCCTGCGACGTCTGCTCCTCGTCGAACATCCATCCGATGTGCGCCCACCACAGGCCCTTCATCAGGGCCGGAACCGTCTCGCCGAAGCGCCACGGGGAGTGCGGGTCGCCCTCCGCGTCCGAGAACTTGTGGTGCTTGCGGTGGTCCGCCACCCAGCGGACGAGGGGCCCCTCGACCGCCATGGAGCCCGCGACGGCCAGCGCGATGCGCAGCGGCCGCTTCGCCTTGAACGAGCCGTGGGTGAAGTAGCGGTGGAAGCCGATGGTGATGCCGTGGCACCCCAGGTAGTACATGAAGACGAGCAGGCCGAGGTCCAGCCAGCTGACACCCCAGCCCCAGACCAGCGGCACCGCCGCGACCAGGGCGAGGAAGGGGACGGTGATGAAGAGCAGCAGGGCCAGCTGTTCGAGCGAGCGTTTCTGCTCGCCGCCCAGCGTCGCCGAGGGCGGCGCGGCGGAGGTGGTCGTGGCGGTGGCGGCGGCGGAGCTCGCGTCCGTCCGTGGAGCGTCGTCGATCACATCGGCCTCGGAGTACGCATCGGAGGTTGTCGGCATGGGCACGTCCCCTGTGGGGTCGAGGGTCGGGGTGGGAGCGGTGCACGGGCACGGTTCCCGCAGCGGCTGCAATACCGCGTTTCCTACGGTTCCGTAACCTACGGCGACGTAAGTATGGCAGTGCGGAGCCTCGCGGCAAGGGTCGCGAGCTCTGTGCCCGATGTGACACCTATCCTTGGAGACGGTCGGACAGCGCGGTCCGCTCTGTATCTCCCCCGGTATCCCACCGGGGACCCCTCTCAGTCTTGAAGCGCTTCAACACTGCAAGGAGCCGCACCTGTGAGCAGTGCCGACGACCAGAGCCAGCGGGCCACCAGCACCGCAAGCACCGCCAGCACCGAGCTGCGCGCCGACATCCGCCGCCTCGGCGACCTGCTGGGCGAGACCCTCGTACGCCAGGAGGGCCCCGAGCTCCTCGAACTGGTCGAGAAGGTCCGCCGCCTGACGCGCGAGGACGGCGAGGCCGCCGCCACCCTCCTCGGCGGTACGGAACTGGAGACCGCGGCCAAGCTGGTCCGTGCCTTCTCCACGTACTTCCACCTGGCGAACGTGACCGAGCAGGTCCACCGCGGGCGCGAGCTGCGCGCCAGGCGTGCCGCCGAGGGCGGACTGCTCTCGCGCACCGCGGACCGGCTCAAGGACGCCGACCCGGACCACCTGCGCCAGACGGTGCAGAACCTCAACGTGCGCCCCGTCTTCACCGCGCACCCCACCGAGGCAGCCCGCCGCTCCGTGCTCAACAAGCTCCGCCGCGTCGCCGAGCTCCTGGAGACGCCGGTCATCGAGTCCGACCGGCGCCGCCACGACGTCCGCCTCGCCGAGAACATCGACCTGGTGTGGCAGACCGACGAGCTCCGCGTGGTGCGCCCCGAGCCCGCCGACGAGGCCCGCAACGCCATCTACTACCTCGACGAGCTGCACGCCGGCGCCGTCGGCGACGTCCTGGAGGACCTCACCGCGGAGCTGGAGCGCGTCGGCGTCGAGCTGCCCGAGGGCACCCGCCCGCTCAGCTTCGGCACCTGGATCGGCGGCGACCGCGACGGCAACCCGAACGTGACGCCCGCCGTCACCTGGGACGTCCTGATCCTCCAGCACGAGCACGGCATCAACGACGCGCTCGACATGATCGACGAGCTGCGCGGCTTCCTCTCCAACTCGATCCGCTACACCGGAGCGACCGAGGAGCTGAAGGAGTCCCTCCAGTGCGACCTGGAGCGGCTGCCCGAGATCAGCCCCCGCTACAAGCGCCTCAACTCCGAGGAGCCCTACCGCCTCAAGGCCACCTGCATCCGGCAGAAGCTGGAGAACACCAAGCAGCGCCTGGCCAAGGGCATCCCGCACGAGGAGGGCCGCGACTACCTCGGCACCGCCGAGCTCCTGCACGACCTGACGCTCATCCAGACGTCGCTGCGCGCGCACAAGGGCGCCCTCTTCGCCGACGGCCGGATGAACCGCACCATCCGCACGCTGGCGGCCTTCGGTCTCCAGCTGGCCACGATGGACGTACGCGAACACGCGGACGCCCACCACCACGCGCTCGGCCAGCTCTTCGACCGGCTCGGCGAGGAGTCCTGGCGGTACGCGGACATGCCGCGCGAGTACCGGCAGAAGCTGCTCGCCAAGGAGCTGCGCTCCCGCCGCCCGCTCGCGCCGTCCCCGGCGCCGCTGGACGCCGCGGGCGAGAAGACCCTCGGCGTCTTCCACACGGTCAAGAAGGCCCTGGAGGTCTTCGGGCCCGAGGTCATCGAGTCGTACATCATCTCGATGTGCCAGGGCGCGGACGACGTGTTCGCCGCGGCGGTCCTCGCGCGCGAGGCGGGCCTCATCGACCTGCACGCGGGATGGGCGAAGATCGGCATCGTGCCGCTCCTGGAGACCACCGACGAGCTGCGCGCCGCTGACGTCATCCTCGACGAGATGCTCGCCGACCCGTCGTACCGCCGCCTGGTCGCCCTGCGCGGCGACGTCCAGGAGGTCATGCTCGGCTACTCGGACTCCTCCAAGTTCGGCGGCATCACCACGTCCCAGTGGGAGATCCACCGCGCCCAGCGCCGCCTGCGCGACGTCGCACACCGCTACGGCGTGCGGCTCCGCCTCTTCCACGGCCGCGGTGGCACCGTCGGCCGCGGCGGCGGCCCCTCGCACGACGCGATCCTCGCGCAGCCGTGGGGCACGCTGGAGGGCGAGATCAAGGTGACCGAGCAGGGCGAGGTCATCTCCGACAAGTACCTGGTCCCCTCGCTGGCCCGCGAGAACCTCGAACTGACCGTCGCGGCGACGCTGCAGGCCTCCGCCCTGCACACCGCGCCGCGCCAGTCCGACGAGGCTCTCGCCCGCTGGGACGCCGCGATGGACGTCGTCTCGGACGCCGCGCACTCCGCGTACCGCAAGCTGGTCGAGGACCCGGACCTGCCGACGTACTTCCTCGCGTCGACACCGGTCGACCAGCTCGCCGACCTGCACCTCGGCTCCCGGCCCTCCCGCCGCCCCGGCTCGGGCGTCTCGCTCGACGGCCTGCGCGCCATCCCGTGGGTCTTCGGCTGGACCCAGTCCCGGCAGATCGTGCCCGGCTGGTTCGGAGTGGGTTCGGGCCTCAAGGCGCTGCGCGAGGCGGGCCTGGACACGGTCCTCGACGAGATGCACGAGCACTGGCACTTCTTCCGCAACTTCGTCTCCAACGTCGAGATGACGCTGGCGAAGACGGACCTGCGGATCGCCAGGCACTACGTGGACACGCTCGTGCCGGACGAGCTCAAGCACGTCTTCACGATGATCGAGGAAGAGCACGAGCTGACCGTCCGCGAGGTCCTGCGCATCACCGGCGGCGACGAGCTCCTCGGCTCCCACCCGGCGCTCCAGCAGACCTTCGCGATCCGCGACGCGTATCTGGACCCGATCTCGTACCTCCAGGTGGCCCTGCTCAAGCGCCAGCGAGACGCGGCAGAGGCAGGCACCGACCCGGACCCGCTCCTGGCCCGCGCTCTGCTCCTCACGGTGAACGGCGTGGCAGCGGGTCTCCGCAACACCGGCTGATCACCTTCTCCAACCGCCGACGGCCCGCCCGAGCACTGGTTCGGGTGGGCCGTTCGGCATCTCGCGACCTCGGGCGCGTCCGCGCCGTCATACTGGACGCGGGAGGACTCATGACCGAGCAGGCGATCTACCGGCACTTGCGTGAGCTGCGGGACCATTTCACGCCGCCCCCCGGATTCGGCTGGCCCGAGATCAGCGATGGGCAGCTCGTGATGATGATGAATCCGCGGCCGCGACACCAGGTGGTCGCCAAACAGCTCACCCGGCAGCTGGACCCCCAGCTTCCCGAAGGCTTCTTTGCCTACGAGTCGACGGACACGGACGACGTGGCGCTCGGCAAGCTCCGCATTCCCGACATCCTCGTGACCAGCGAAGACGCGATGCTCACCGACGATCCGCTCGACCCGCGAGCCATCGTCCTGGCCGTCGAGATCGTCTCCCCGTCGAACCCGAACAACGACTATCAGCACAAGGCCGACGACTACCCCGCCATGGGCATCCCGCACTATCTGATCGTCGATCCCCGCGACGGCACCTGGACCTATCAGTGGGACGTCGACAGCAGCGAAGGCCGCCCGGGCTACGGAAACCGCCTGTCCAAGCAGCCGTACGGCAAGCCCGTCACCGTCGCCACCGACCTGGGCACCTGGACGATCGAGACCGGTGGCCTGCCCCGCTACAGCGCGAAGGACATGATGCAGGAGCCGCGGCGGGACTTCCGGCACAGGACCTAAAGGGCAGAACCCGGGCGCCTCAGGAGTTGTACGTGCTCTGGGCGCGTTCCAGGCCCTCGGTGATCAGGGCCTCCACCGCGTCCGTCGCGCGGTCCACGAGGTAGTCGAGTTCCTTGCGTTCCGTCGAGGAGAAGTCCTTGAGGACGAAGTCCGCGACCTGCATGCGGCCGGGCGGGCGGCCGATGCCGAAGCGGATGCGGTGGTAGTCGGGGCCCATCGCCTTGGTCATCGACTTCAGACCGTTGTGGCCGTTGTCGCCGCCGCCCAGCTTCAGGCGCAGCGTGCCGTAGTCGATGTCCAGTTCGTCGTGGACCGCGACGATGTTCGCCGTGGGGACCTTGTAGAAGTCGCGGAGCGCGGTCACGGGGCCGCCCGAGACGTTCATGTACGACATGGGCTTGACCAGGATGACGCGGCGGTTCGCCGGGCCGGGTGCCCCGATCCGGCCCTCGACCACCTGTGCCTGCGCCTTGCCGGCCCGCTTGAACTTGCCGCCGATGCGCTGCGCGAGCAGGTCGGCCACCATGAAGCCCACGTTGTGCCGGTTCATGGCGTACTCGGGTCCCGGATTGCCGAGGCCCGCGATCAGCCAGGGGGCGCTGGCGTCGGTCGTCACGTGCATGTCTCCTTCATACGCGCATCACTGGCTCGGAGGCTCGTAGGCTCACGCGCGGCAGCCGCCGCCCCCCTTGAGGAGCGGCGGCTGCCGTGTGGACGGGTGTCGCTGAGGCTCAGGCCTCGGCGGCGTCGCCCTCGGCGTCGTCGGCCGGGGCCTCCTCGGCCTGCGCGGCCAGGACCTGGAGGACGACGGTGTCGTCCTCGACGGCCAGCGTGGAGCCGGAGGGCAGCGGGATGTCCTTGGCGAGGACCGACGCGCCGGCGTCCAGGCCCGCCACGGAGACGGTGACCGACTCCGGGATGTGGGTGGCCTCGGCCTCGACCGTGAGGGTGTTCAGGACGTGCTCGAGCAGGTTGTTGCCCGGCGCCAGGTCGCCCTCGGTGTGGACGGGGATCTCGACGGTGACCTTCTCGCCGCGCTTCACGATGAGCAGGTCGACGTGCTCGAGGATGCCGATGCGGAGGGCGTCACGCTGGACGGCCTTCGGGATGACGAGCTCGCTGCGGCCGTCGATGTCCAGGTTGATCAGGACGTTCGAGGTCTTCAGCGCCATGAGGGTGGCGTGGTGCGGAAGGGCGATGTGGACCGGCTCCGAGCCGTGGCCGTAGACAACGGCGGGCAGCTTGTCGGCGCGACGCAGACGGCGGGCGGCGCCCTTGCCGAACTCGGTACGGGTCTCGGCGGTGATCTTCACCTCGGACATGTGCACTCCTCGTATATGCAGTGACGGAAAAGAATCGGTCACCCGGCCACGAACGGCCTGCTACGAAGAGCGCGTCGATAACGGACAGCCACACACAAAAGTGCGGCCTCCCTCGCCGAGCAACTTCAGCAGTCTACTCGGCGCGGGAGGCCGCACCAAAAGGATCTTCCGAGCGGGACCTACTGCTCGTCGAAGAGGCTCGTCACCGAACCGTCCTCGAAGACCTCGCGCACCGCGTTCGCGATCGTCGGCGCGATGGAGAGCACCGTGATCTTGTCGAGCTCGAGCTCGCTCGGCGTCGGCAGCGTGTCCGTGAAGACGAACTCGCTGACCTTGGAGTTCTTCAGGCGGTCCGCGGCGGGGCCCGAGAGGACACCGTGCGTGGCCGTGACGATGACGTCCTCCGCGCCGTGCGCGAACAGGGCGTCGGCGGCGGCGCAGATCGTGCCACCCGTGTCGATCATGTCGTCGACCAGGACGCAGACGCGGCCCTTCACCTCACCGACCACCTCGTGCACGGTGACCTGGTTCGCGACGTCCTTGTCGCGGCGCTTGTGCACGATCGCGAGCGGCGCGCCGAGACGGTCGCACCAGCGGTCGGCGACGCGCACGCGGCCGGCGTCGGGGGAGACGACGGTCAGCTTCGAGCGGTCGACCTTCGCGCCCACGTAGTCCGCGAGGATCGGCAGCGCGAAGAGGTGGTCGACCGGGCCGTCGAAGAAGCCCTGGATCTGGTCGGTGTGCAGGTCGACCGTGAGGATGCGGTCGGCACCCGCGGTCTTCATGAGGTCCGCGATCAGACGCGCCGAGATCGGTTCACGCCCGCGGTGCTTCTTGTCCTGGCGCGCGTAACCGTAGAACGGCACGATGACGGTGATGGAGCGGGCCGACGCGCGCTTGAGCGCGTCGATCATGATGAGCTGCTCCATGATCCACTTGTTGATCGGAGCGGTGTGGCTCTGGATCAGGAAGCAGTCGGCGCCGCGCGCCGACTCCTGGTAGCGGACGTAGATCTCGCCGTTGGCGAAATCGAAGGCCTTCGTCGGCACGATGCCGACACCCAGCTTGTGTGCGACCTCCTCGGCCAACTCGGGGTGGGCGCGGCCGGAGAAGAGCATCAGCTTCTTCTCGCCGGTCGTCTTGATCCCGGTCACAGCACTGTCTCCTCAGAGAGTTCTTCCCGCTGCCGTACTCACGCGTCCCGGTGCGTCGAGTCGGCCGAATGTGCACTATCACGGTACGCCGTGTCCGGCGCACCTGTTTCCGGTCAGCTTTCGCCGGCCGGCTCCCGGGACGCCGCCTCGGCCGCCTTCGCGGCCGCGCTCCCCGGACGCTTACGGGCCACCCAGCCCTCGATATTCCGCTGCTGGCCCCGCGCGACGGCCAGCGAACCCGCCGGCACGTCCTTCGTGATCACGGACCCGGCGGCGGTGTACGCACCGTCCCCGACCGTGACAGGAGCCACAAACATGTTGTCCGAACCGGTCCGGACGTGCGACCCCACCGTGGTGTGGTGCTTGGCCTGGCCGTCGTAGTTCACGAAGACGCTCGCGGCGCCGATGTTGGAGTGCTCGCCGATGGTCGCGTCACCCACGTACGAGAGGTGCGGCACCTTCGAGCCGTCGCCGATCGTCGCGTTCTTCATCTCCACATACGTACCCGCCTTGGACTTGACGCCAAGCCGGGTACCGGGGCGCAGATACGCGAACGGGCCGACGAGCGCCTGCTCGCCGATCTCCGCGGTGTCCGCGACGGTGTTGTCGACGCGCGCCCCCGCGCCCACCGAGGTGTCCTTGAGGCGGGTGTTCGGGCCGACCTCGCACCCCTTGCCGAGGTGCGTGGCGCCGTGCAGCTGCGTGCCCGGCTGGATGACCGCGTCGCGCTCGAACGTCACCGTCGCGTCCACCCACGTCGACGCGGGGTCCACGACCGTCACGCCCGCGAGCATCGCGCCGGTCAGCAGTCGGTCGTTCAACGTGCGCCGGGCCTGTGCCAGTTGGACGCGGTTGTTGATGCCCGCGATCTCCTCGTGGTCGTCCGCCACGGCGGCGCCGACGCGGTGCCCGGCCTCGCGCAGGATGCCGAGTACGTCGGTCAGGTACTCCTCGCCCTGGCTGTTGTCCGTGCGGACCTTGCCGAGGGCCTCGGAGAGGAGTCGGCCGTCGAACGCGAAGACACCGGAGTTGATCTCGCGGATCTCGTGCTGCGCCTCGGTGGCGTCCTTGTGCTCGACGATCGCCGTGACGGAGCCGTCGGTGCCGTCGCGCACGATGCGGCCGTAGCCGGTCGCGTCCGGCACCTCGGCGGTCAGCACGGTCACGGCGTTGCCGTCGCCGCTGTGCACGGCGGCGAGCTTCTGCAGCGTCGCGCCCGTGAGGAGGGGGGTGTCGCCGCAGACCACCACGACGGTGCCGTCGACCGTGCCGCCGAGCTCCTCGAGGCCGATGCGGACGGCGTGCCCCGTGCCGTTCTGCTCGGCCTGGTAGGCGGTGCGGACCTGCGGGGCGATGGCCCCCAGGTGCTCGCGGACCTGGTCGCTCTGGAAACCGACGACGGTGACGAGCTGCTCGGGCGAGAGCGCGGAGGCGGCGTGGAGCACGTGCCCGATGAGGGAACGTCCACAGATGTCGTGCAGGACCTTGGGCCGGTCCGACTTCATACGGGTGCCCTCACCCGCTGCGAGGACGACGACGGCTGCCGGGCAGGTTGCGCTCACGGGGGATGCCCTTCGGCTTCGGATGGGTTGGGTTCCTCTGTGGGAGGACATCCGCAGGATACCGGGGCGTTGTGCGGTGGAAATGAGGGCGGGTGGTCCCGGCCTCGGCGGTCAGGCTCTGAGGACCCGGAGAAAGAGTGCAGCTCCCCCATCAGGATTCGAACCTGAACAGACGGTACCAAAAACCGCAGTGCTGCCTGATTACACCATGGGGGATCAAACTCGACCGAACCGGACATTCCGTCAGGTTGCCGAGTCGGCACGCAACACTATGCCGTACCGACCCCCTTCCACGCGACGGTGGAGATCGCCATCCGGGCGTCGTCCGGTCGGCATCCGGTCGGCATCCGGTCGGCACGTGGTCGCGGAATGTGGACGTCCGGTCCGAAATCATGAGGGGTTCAGCAGTTCGAGGGATATCGGAAGGTTTCGCTTCCGGTCGAACAGGGCGTGTGCTGGATCACCGCGCCGGAAACTCACCGGAAAACCGGGGCGGAACGCCCGTACGCTGGAAGACATGACCACGACGGGGGACGACCGCACCACGGCCATGACCGGGCCATGGTGGTGGGAGCGGTGGCGCGGTGCCGCGCTGGACGTGGGGCTCGCCCTGCTGTCCGCGGCCGAGTGCGGGGCGGAGGGAGTGGCCTTCGCGCGGGACGCCGGGCTGCCCGTTCCGGTGGGGGTCGGCTTCGGCGTACTGGCGGGGGCCGCGCTGCTGATCCGACGGCGCTGGCCCATCGCGGTCGTCCTGATATCGATCGCCATCACGCCCGCCCAGATGGGCGTCCTGCTGACCGTCGTCGGCCTGTACACGCTGGCCGCGTCGGAGCTGCCGCGCCGCATCATCGGCGCCCTGGCCGGCATGTCGATGGCGGGCACCCTCGTCGTCGCGCTGGTGCGGGCCAACCAGGACATGACCGAGGGCAGCCCCTCGATCGGCAGCGAGTTCATCCCCTTCTTCGCCGTGACCGCCGCGATCGGCGTGACCGCGCCCCCGGTCCTCCTCGGGCTGTACGTGGGAGCGCGCCGCCGCCTCGTCGAGGGCATGCGGGAGCGCGCGGACAGCCTGGAGCGCGAGCTCCAACTCCTCGCGGAGCGCGCCGAGGAGCGCGCCGAGTGGGCGCGGAACGAGGAGCGGACGCGGATCGCCCGCGAGATGCACGACGTGGTGGCGCACCGGGTGAGCCTGATGGTGGTGCACGCGGCGGCCCTCCAGGCGGTGGCGCGCAAGGACCCCGAGAAGGCCGTCAAGAACGCCGCGCTCGTCGGCGACATGGGCCGTCAGGCGCTGACCGAGCTCCGCGAGATGCTGGGGGTGCTGCGCACGGGCGACGGTACGAAGGCGAGGGCGGAGAAACCCGCCGAGCCGCCGCTGGCCGCCGTGGCCTTCGCGGCCGCCGCGGCGGCGTCCCGCGCGGTGGACGAGGACGGCCCCTGCCTCGCGGAGCTCGAAGAGCTGGTGGGCCAGTCGCGGACCGCGGGCATGGCGGTGGCCCTGTCGGTGGAGGGCGAGGCGCGGGACTGCTCCGCCGAGGTGGAGCAGACGGCGTACCGGGTGGTGCAGGAGGCGCTGACCAACGTCCACAAACACGCGGCGGGCGCGAAGACCCACGTGCGGCTCGCGTACCGCAGCGCGGAGATCGCGATGCAGGTGGAGAACGAACCCCCGCCGGAGGCCGACGCCTCGTCCGACGCCCGGCTGCCGAGCGGCGGCAACGGCCTCGTCGGCATGCGGGAGCGTGTGATGGGCCTGGGCGGGGTGTTCGTCTCGGGTCCGACGGACGGGGGCGGGTTCCGGGTGTCGGCGGTGCTTCCGGCGGCCGTATAGCGGTCGTATGGCGGTCGCATGGCGGCCGTATGGAGGGTCGGCCGCGTAGTCCTATATGCCGGAGCTCGCCGACAGGCGGGTGGGCTGGGCGCCGGTGACGAGCGTGGCCAGAGCCTGGTCGATGTGGGCGCCGAGGAACCAGTCGCCGCTGTGGTCGAGGCTGTAGACGCGGCCCTCGGTGTCGATGGCGAGCAGAGCCTGCGTGTCCGGCTCCTCGCCGATGGGGCAGACCTCGGTGCCGAGCGCGCGGCCCAGATCGCCGAGGGTGCGGGCGAGGTGGAGGCCGTACATGGGGTCGAGGTGCACCGTGGCGGGCGCTATCTGCCGGCCGGGCCCCTGCGGGGTGATGTGCAGGCCGCCGAACTCGGCCCACGCCTCGACGGCCGCGGGGAAGACGGTGTGCCGGTGTCCTGCCGGTGAGGTGTGGCGGCGCAGGGCGTCGGCCCAGATCTCGGCCTGCTTTATGTCCCAGTGGCCCGGACGCCAGCCCGCGGCGCGCAGGGCGGCGTCGACGGGGACGGGGAAACGGGTGCTGCCGCCGGTGCCGGGTGCGGCGGCGGTGGCGGGGTGGTCGGGGTGCATGGGGTGGTAACCCTCGTTCGGGTGGTGGTGGCGGTCGGCCGGGCGGCGGATCAGGCTTCCGTGGCTGTGGGGTCGACGACGCGGACACCGAAGTGGGCGGTGAGCGCGGTACAGGAACGGCAGGGCTGGGCGAAGTGCCCGTGCAGGGGGTCGCCGTCCTCACGGATGCGGCGAGTGGTCAGTTTGGCGTGTTTGAGCGCCTTGCGGGCCTCGCCGTTGGTCATGGGTTTGCGCGAGGCACGCTTGGAGCGGCTCGCGTCGGCCGCCGTGAGGTGGCGGGAGACGAGGATGGCCTCGGCACAGCGCCCGGTGAAGCGCTCGCGCTGCCCGCTGGTGAGGGCGTCGAGGAAGTCCTGGACGAGCGGGTGCAGGGCGGGGGGTTCCTCGCCGCGGCCCGCGGTGCAGGTGAGCGTGGTCTGGCCGCGTACGGAGAGGGCGGCGGCGACCGTGGGCAGGATGCCGTCGCGGCGCTGACGCAGGATGGGCGCGTGGGCGGCGGTCGCACTCCAGCCGACGCGTGGGTCACCGGCGGCCTGCGCGGCGTGCGCGGTCTGCACGGACTGCACGGACTGTGCGACTTGTGCGGTCTTCGCGGCCTGTTCGGTCTTCGCCGCCTGTGCCGCGTGTGCGGCCTGTGCCGCCTGTGCGGCCGTCGGGATGGTGCCCGGGGCCGTGCCGTCGGCGGTCGTGGCGCCCGCCGTCGTGGCCAGTGTCTGGCCGGACATGCTGCTCTGTGCCGTCTGCATCGTGCTCTTCCCTCCCCCTGCTCGCGGCCGTCACCGCGTGTACAACGCCCCCGCGTCGCGGGGACAGCCTGCCAAATGGGGCGGGTGGTGCGGAAGCTGGGGCACTGCGACACGCCTGGCTTTCCGCCGGGATTCGTCACACGGTGACCGTCCGGTGGCTGGTGGTCATGGAACCGGAGGCCCGGTGACCGGTGCCGCCCTTGCGCATAGGCTGTGTCGACATCGCGGGACCGGAAAGCGCAGAAGCGGGACCGGAAACCGCGAGAGCGGGACCGGAAACCGCGGAAGCGGGACCAGAAACCGCGGAAATAGAAACAGAACCAGAACCTTCCACAGTGCCGCAGGGGGCAACCGCCATGACGACAGGTCGGCTGGGGCAGCAGTCAGCGCCGCCGAACGCGGCCTACGCCGGGCAGGTCGTGCACTTCCCGGACCCGGTCCGTGCCGCCCGCCATCCCAGAGGCGTGCGGATGGACGAGCACGGTCATCCGGACTTCTCGGCGTACGCTCGCGCGGCCGCCGAGATCGCCGAGCCCCCGGAGGGCTTCGGCGTCGACGAACTGCGCCTGACGGACTACGTTTCGGCCAACGCGGCGATGGCGGCGGCCGACCACGACCTGTGGGACACGATTCCCGCGGTGGCGACCCCGCACGGCTGGACCTGGCACCACGTGCCGAACAGCCGCCGCCTGGAACTGGTCCCCGTCGAGGTGAAGGCGCTGCTGCGGCACCACGGCGGCATAGCGACGACGACCGTGGACCAGAACAAGAGGGGCACGCGTCCGCTCCAGGAGACGCGTCCCGCCCACTTCGGTCTGCCGAAGGCCGCGGTCGCGGTGACGGAACAGCAGGTGCAGAGCGTCGAGGAGGACCTCGGCTACCGGCTGCCCGGCGCCTACCGCTCGTTCCTGAAGGCCGCGGGCGGCTGCGCGCCGGTCGGCGCCGCGCTCGACGCCGAGCTGGGGCTCCTCGTGGACCAGCCGTTCTTCACGGTGCGGGACGAGGCCGCCGTCAACGACCTGGTGTACGTGAACAAGTGCCTGCGCGACCACCTCACCAAGGACTACCTGGGTGTCGCTTTCGTGCAGGGCGGTCTGCTCGCCGTGAAGGTGAAGGGCGACCGGATCGGTTCGGTGTGGTTCTGCGCGTACGACGACGCGCGCGACGTCTCGGAGGCGGCCGGGTGGCCCCCCGCCGAGCGGGTGCGGCAGCTGCTGCTGCCGTGCGGCGACGACTTCGACGTGTTCCTGTCCCGGCTCGCGGGCAACCCGCCGGAGCTGGAGACCGTGGCGAACCTGATGGTGGACGGCGGCTTCGCGCACGCCGTCTCCGTGTCCTCGGGTGGGGAGTGACGTAACGATGGTGACCTTCGCACAGGCGCAGGAGCGCGCCGAGGAATGGATCAACGGCGACGTGCCCGGCTACCAGCACCGTGAGGTGCGGGTCCGGGAGTTCGACCTCGGGTTCGTGGTGTGGGCCGAGGACCGGGAGAACGGTCCCGTCTCCGACGGCGGCGCACAGCGGCTCGTCATCGCACGGGACAGCGGCGAGGCGACGCTCTGGCCGAGCCTCGCGGTGGGTGAGGTGATCCGCCGGTACGAGGAGGAGTACGGGCTGACGGACATGGCGCCGGAGGACGCGGTGCCTGCCCCGCCCGAGCGGGTCGACCTCAACCAGACGTCGTTCCTGCTGACGCCTCCGGAGTGGCTCCAGGAGGCGGCGGACAAGCTGGGTATTCCGGACCGGCGGTCGGAGGCGCGGGGTTCGCGGGGCGAGCCTTCGGGGGCGCCGGGTGCTTCGGTGGCGCCGGGTGCACCCGAGGCTCCGGGTGCTCCGGGTGGGCCTGCCGCGCCCGAGGTCCCGGGTGTGCCGGGTGCGCCTGCCGCGTCCGAGGCTCCGGGTGCGCCCGCTGAGCCCTTTGCTCCCGCCGCGTCCGAGACTGCGCCTGCTGCGCCTGCTTCGCCTGCGGCTCCTGAAGGTCCGGCTGCGCCCTTTGCGCCTGCCGGGCCTGAGGCTCCGGCCGCGCCCGCCGCGCCCGGGGGCGGTACGCCGTGGCCTGTGGCCGGGGGGTCGGCGGAGGACGCCGTGTCGGAGCCCCTGCCCGAGCCCGTGGCCGAGTTCGACGACGACCTGCCCGCGACGTCGGCGGGCGTGCCCGCGGACGCGACCCCGTGGGCCGGTACGGACACCAACGCCGATGCGGGCGAGGACCATTCGGTGCCGCTGCCCGCAACGGTGTTCGCGCCGCAGCTGACCGGCCTGGACGAGGACGAGACGCCGCCTCCGGCCGCCACGCCCGACGCCAAGACGGCGCTGATGCACGGGGGCAGCCAGTTGCCGGCGACGGCGATCGCGCCCGCGCTGAGCAACCCGACGCCGGGCAGCCCGACGCCGAGCAGCCCCGCTCCGGGTGCGCCCGCCGGGCCGCCGCCGGCCGGTCCTTCGACGCCCCTGCCCCCGCCGTCCGGCGCCCCGGGTGGCCCCACGGCGCAGTCGCCGAACGCGCCGCAGCCGCCGGTCGGTTCACCCGCGCCGCTGCCTCCGCCGTCGGGCGCGCCCGCAGGGCAGTCGCCGAACGCGCCGTACCCGCCTGCCGGTTCGTCGGCGCCTCTCCCTCCGCCGTCCGGCGCTCCCGCCGCGCAGTCGCCGAACGCGCCGCAGCCCCCCGCCGGTTCGCCGACGCCTCCGCCCGGTGCCCCTGACTCCTCCGCGTACGGGTATCCGCAGCCGCCCGCCGTGCCCGGGGCCGGGGACATCGCGGCCGCCGCCACGAGCAAGGCGAGCGCGAGCACGCCGCCGCCCTCCGGGCCCGGCGCTCCCGGTACGCCTGCCGGAGGCTACGTACCGACACAGCTCGTCTCCTCGCTGGGCCCGGACGGCCCGAAGCCGCCCGCCGCGCCCGCGGCACCCGCCGCTCCGGGTACGCCTCCCGGTGGTGTGCACCACGCGGCGACGATGCTGGCCGACCCGAGCATGGGCGGCGGCCTGAAGCCGCCGGGTGCGCCAGGGGCTCCTGGCGCTCCGGGTACGCCCCCGGGCGCGCCCCAGCCGCCCGGCCCGCCCGGTGCGCCCGGTGCGCCCGGGGCTCCGCAGCCTCCCGGTCCGCCCGGCGCTCCGGGTACGCCTCCCGGTGGTGTGCACCACGCCGCGACGATGCTGGCCGACCCGAGCATGGGCGGCGGCCTGAAGCCGCCCGGCGCCCCGGGTGCCCCGCAGCCTCCCGGCCCTCCCGGCGCCCCTGGTGCGCCTGGTGCTCCGCAGCCCCCCGGTCCGCCCGGCGCCCCGGGCGCTCCTGGCGCCCCCGGTACCCCGCCCCCCGGCGGCGGCGTCCACCACGCAGCGACGATGCTGGCCGGACCCGCGGTCGGCGGCCCCGGCGCCCCCGGCATGCCCCCACCCCCCGCCCCGGGCCAGCACGCCCCCGGAATGCCAGGCGGCCCTGGAGGCCCCGGCATGCCCGCCAACCCCGGAGGCCCCGGCGCCCCCGGCATGCCCGCCGCCCCCCAGCCCTACGGCTACCCCCACCCCCCCACCGGCCAGCCCACCGTCGGCCCCGGCTACCAGGCCGTGCTGCGTTACCGTGCCGCCGACGGGTCCGAGCAGCAGCTCATCCGGCGGTCCGCGCCCGGTACGCCGCACCCGGAGTGGCAGATCCTGCACGAGCTGCGCGGCATGAACGTGCCGCCGCAGCAGGTGCTCGAGCTCCACACCGAGCTGGAGTCCTGCGAGCTGCCCGGCGCGTACTGCGCGCGGATGATCCGGGAGACCTGGCCGCAGGCGCGGATCACGTCGATCGCCCCGTACGGCAGGGACCACGCGTCCCGCCAGCAGGGCGTGCAGCAGCTCCTCGCCCACCAGGGCGAGCTGCACCAGGTCGCGGACGGCCCCGCGAGGCCCGCCCCCGTGCGTGCCCCGCTCCAGCAGATGCCGCCCGCGCAGCCGATCCCGCCGGAGGGCGTCGCGCAGGAGCTGGCCGCGGCCTTCGGGCCCGGCATCTTCCGGTTCGACCAGCGGGCCGTGTCGCGGCAGGGCGTGCCGGACATCGTGGCGCACACCCTCGTCGTGGCGGGCCTGCCCGTCGACTTCGGGCCGTTCTTCTGGGCGCAGGCCCAGCCGGGCCGCCCCGTGCCGACGCTGGCGGAGCTCGCGCAGGAGCGGGGCGTGCAGCCCGCGTCCGACGCGGGGTCGTACCTGGTGATGGGCAGCGACTTCGGTCGTGCGCTGTGCGTGCAGTACGGCACGGCGAACATCGTGGCGGTGCCGGTGGAGGCCGGTCCCGGCGGAGCCCCCGTGCCGCCGCAGTTCGTGAACACGGGGCTGCCCGAGTTCGCGCGCTGCATGGCGCTGCTCGGCCGGATGTGGCGGCTGCGGTTCGGGCTCAACCAGGAGCAGGCGGGCCGCTGGACCGTCGACTTCCAGAACCAGCTGGCCGCGCTCGACCCGGCGGCGCTCGCGTCGCCGGAGAGCTGGTGGTCCGTGCTCTTGGAGCAGATGTGGGACGGGCTGCTGTAGTGCGCGACCTGTAGGTGACATCGAGGCGCCCGGCCCGGGGACGGGGCGGGCGCCTCGCCCATTCGGGGCGCGAGCGGCGGGAATGGCGCCCCGATTCCGACTTCCGGCGCCAATTGACGCATCCTTGACCGGGTGGAGTGGGCGGAGTGTCGCGTTATGAGCGCTTCCGCTTGATCCATCAAGATGTGCGCCAATCGCGCTGTACGCGTGCGGTACGTCGGAGAGGGGATCCAAGGATGAGCAGCAGCGGTGCATCGTCGTCGCCCTACGGCTTCGTCACCGTGCGGGGGCGCGGCTACCGTCCCGAGCAGGTCGAGGCGTACGCCGCCGGCCTCTCCCAGGAGCGGGACGGGGCGTGGGAGCGTGCGGCCCGGCTCACCGTCCTGGCCAAGGACATGGAGGTGGAGGCGGAGCACCTGCGGGACGTGGTGTCGCGGCTCGCGCCCCAGACGTACGAGACGCTCAGCGAGCGGGCCCGGCAGATCCTGACTCTCGCGGAGACGGAGGCCGCCGCGGTACGGGAGAGCGCGGCGGCCGAGGCGCAGGCGGTGACGGAGGACGCGGAGGCCGGGGCCCGGGAGGTACGGGAGTCCGCGCGCGCCTACGCCGAGCGGGTCGGCGCCGACGCGGAGGAGTGGGCCGGGCGGCGGCTCCAGGCGGACCGGGCGACGGCCGACGAGACCAGGATCGCGGCCCGCCAGGACGTGAAGGCGTGGCGCGGCGAGGCGCTGGCGGCGCTGCGCGAGATGCGGCAGCGGTGCGAGGGGCTGCTCGCCGAGCAGGAGAAGGAGCAGGGCGAGCGGTGGGAGGCGGCCGAGCGCGAGACCGCCGAGCGCGAGGCGGCGTCCGACGCGCGGGACGCCGAGCGGGTGGCCGCGGCGGAGGCGAGGCTCTCCGAGGCCAAGCGGGCCTTCGCGGAGGCGGAGGAGTCGGCGCGGCACCGGCAGGAGGACGCGGAGGCGCGGGGCGCGGAGATCGTCGCGGAGGCGGTCCTGTGCGAGGAGCGGGTGACCCGCGAGACGGAACGGATCCTGCGCGAACACGGCGAGCGCTGGGACGAGGTACGGGCCCACATGGACCACGTGCGCAGCAGCCTGGCGACGCTGACGGGCCGTGCTCCCGCGGAGGAGACGCCGTAGAGCCCCTTCCCCCGCTCGCCCGGTGGGCGGGCGGGGGAAGGGGGCAGCGACCTGCCTAGTCCTCCAGTTGCGGCAGGACCCCCTCGGGCCCGCCCTCGTCCACGATCGCGCGGAACGCCGTCATCATCGCGGCGACCCCGCCCGTCGGGACCACGACCAGGTCCTGGCACTGGAAGAACGCGCCGCCCGCCGCCTCGCCCGTCCGCTGCCAGCGGTCCATGGCGGCGGCGATCTCGCGGAGCGTCATGAAGGTGGCGCTCCACCTCGTGCCGTCGGGCAGCCGGAGTTCGGCGTCGGCGTTCTCGACGTCCTCGGCGCGGTCGTCCGCGCCCAGCAGGAACAGCGCCGTGAACCGGTCGTCCTCGACCAGGAGCTGCGGGTCACTTTCCATAGAGCTGCTTCAGCCTCGCAATCACCTTGGACTCGTTGCCCTTGTCGGACTTGCCGACGATCTCGATGCCGCCCTCCACGTTCCGGAAGAACAGGCGTCCGCCGTTCCGGCCGCGGGCGTACGTGATGTCCGTGCCCGCCAGCGCCTTGCTGCCGAGCCCGGGGTTCATGTTTCCACGGGAGAGCTGCTCGAAGAGACCGTCGAGGTCGCGCTGGACGGCCTGGTTCTTGCCCGCCTGCTGGGCGGCCTTGGACAGCTGGGAGTCCTTGCCGACGGCCGACGTGATGATCTTGCACGGGGCGGCGTTGTGCACGAGGACAGGGGTGTCGCCCGCGAGGACGTAGTACGTGTGCGCGCCCGCCACCGTGAGGTTGCGGACCTCCTGGGCCGGTGCGGTCCAGGAGGTGACCGCGTCGATCCGGGCGGGTGCGCCCGCGTCGGTGCGCAGCGTCATCCCCGTCGCGAGGTCCGTCGCGTTGGTCCACTGGTCCAGTTCGCCACCCGTCCAGAAGGGGTGCAGGTCGGTCGCGGTGAGCGAGGCCGTCCGGTCGCCGCTGTCGCCGTCGACGTCCACGTCGACCTTGACGAGGTTCTTCTCGCCGTCACCGACGATGAGGTCCGTGACGGGCTGCCCCTGGGTCGTGCCGGTGCCCGGCTCGGTGGCCAGGACCAGGTCGCCCTCCCGCACCTGCTCGATGGGGACGGCGGAACCGTCGGCCATGAGCACCGGCGTGCCGGGCAGGAAGCTGTTGCTCGCGCACGCGACGGCGGTCGACCCGCCCTTGCGGGCCTTGCGGACGTCGTCGGCGGTCAGGGCCTTGGCGCCGACCTTGGCGCCGACCTTGAGCCAGCGCAGGACGGCGAGGGAGCCCGCCGCCCGCTCCGCCCCGCTGAGTTCCTTGCCGGTGGCCAGGTCCTTGCCGGTGAGCGCCTCGACGATGCCCTTGCCGTCGCCGATGCCCGGCACCAGGTCGAGGAAGAGTGACATGCGGCGCTGCTGCGTGGCCTCGTCGAGGCCGGAGGAGCCGGTGCCCCAGGAGTCGCCGACGTGGGAGAAGTCGAAGTCGATGTCGGGGAGTTCGCTGAGCCGCTCGGCGCCCTTCTTGATGCCGGGGACGTGCTTGTTCGCGGTCTTCATGCCGCGGTTGGCCTGGGCGATGCCGTCGTTCATCTGCTTCATGCCCTTGTTGGCCTTGGCGATCCCCTTGTTCGCCTTGGCGAGGCCCGCGTTGACGTCGTCCACGCCCTCGTTCATCGTCTTGAGGGCGCGGTCCATCTGGGCGAAGCCCTTGTTCATCTGGTCGAACGCCGCGTTGAGCTCCCTGAGCTCCTTGCCCCAGTCGGTGGTGTCCTTGATGGGCTCGACCTCCCTCGACGGCGGGAAGCCGTAGTCGCCGACGACGACGGTGAGGATGCTCAGGGCGTAGAGCGAGTCGCTCGCCGTGCCCATCATCTCGTCGGCCTTGGCGACGTTCTTCGCGAGGTTGACCAGGTGCGGCTTGGCGGCCTTGGCGGTCTTGACCGCCTGGGTCAGGATCTTCTCCTGCTCCTTGGGGTCGGACGTCGACGAGGGGTCCTTCAGCTCGGCGAGCTTCAGCTTGCCCAGCGCCTCCAGCTCCGTGTCGAGCGTCTTGAAGCGGGCGCCGTGGTCCTTCATGACCGACTGTGTTCCGTAGAGGAACAGGGCGGTGCCGACGCCCGCGATCAGCGCCTTGCGGCCGAACTCTTTGAGGCAGTCGGCCTTTTCGAGGAGTCCGAGGTCGTCGCAGTGCGCGTAGTGGGAGACGCGCTCGGCGATCTCCAGGAGGCTCGCGGGCTTCTTCTCGGCGGCGGCCGCCGGGGTGCCCGCGGCGACGGCCGAGGTGAACGAGAGGGAGAGGGCGGCCACCGTCGTGACGAGCCTGGTGGTGGTTCTGTGCTGCATGCGTTCCTCAGTCATGGGGGCACTACGCCCATGACGATGTGACCCCCCGGAGCTGCATTTCTGACGGGTACCCGCCAGAAATAGTTACCAGCGAGTACGGTAACACCGCGACATCGCGGAATGTCTGATGGAATGTCTGACTTTCCCTCATCAAATCCTTACTTCCCCCGCCGTGCCGCCCCCGCGAGGATCCAGCCCTCCACCGCCTCGTACCGCCTGCGGTGCTCCTCGGCCTCCGCACGCCCGGAGAAGCGGCTGCCGAGCCAGCCGAGGAGGAAGCCCAACGGGATCGAGGCGATGCCTGTCGTCGTGAACGGGAACCAGGTGAAGTCGTGGTGCGGGAACGCGGCGCCGGGGCTCCCGGAGACCAGGTTCGTGCCGGTCATCAGGACCAGCGAGCCGAGCGTGCCGCCGAGCAGCGTCCAGAGCAGACCCGTCCGCGTGTAGCGGCGCCAGAAGAGGCTGTAGACCAGGGCGGGCGCCAGGGCGGACGCGCCCAGGCAGAACGAGAGGGTGGCCAGGGGTTGGAGGTTGTGGTCCTCGACCAGGACCGCGAGGAGGATCGCCGGGACTCCTATGGCCACCGCGGAGGCGCGGGCCAGCGTCATCTCGCGGCGCGGCGACGGGGCGCGGCGGCCCTGCGCGAAGACGTCGTGGGCCAGGGAGTTGGCGCAGGCGAGGATCATGCCGGCGACCGAGGCGAGCAGCGTCAGGAACAGTGCCGAGGTGACCGTCGTGAAGATCAGGGTCTCGGCGGCCGAGCTGTGGGCGCCGAACGCGGCGCGGGAGCCGAGGAGGTAGGCGGTGTTGCCCTGCGGGTCGTCCGCCGCGATCGCCGCACGCCCGAGCAGCGCCGTCGCACCGAACCCCACCACGGTGATGACGAGGACGAAGAGGGCGACCGACGAGACGGCCCAGGACATGGAGCGCCGTATCTCGCGGGCGTCGCGGGCCGTGTACATCCGCATCGTGACGTGCGGGAGCGCCGCGCCGCCGAGGACCACGGTCAGCTCCGAACTGATCATGTCGAGGCGCGGGTGCGGGCTGTCCGCGAACTGGAGACCGGAGCGGAGGTACGCCGGTCCCGCGCCGCTGCCGTCCCGCGCGGCGGCGAGCAGGGCGCCCGGGTTCCAGTCGAAGCGGTGCAGTATCAGAACGGCGACGACCGCGCCGGAGCCGAGCAGCATCACGATCTTCAGGATCTGGATGAGGGCGGTGCCCTTCATGCCGCCGATCGCCGCGTAGCTGATCATCAGCGCGCCGAGGGCGACGACGCAGCCGGTCTTCAGGCCGTCGCTGGAGAAGCCGAGGATGAAGGCGAGCAGGTCGCCCGCGCCCGCGAGCTGCACCAGCATCAGCGGGAGCAGGGCGGCGATGGTGGCCGCGCACGCGGCGATCCGGACGGCGCGGCCCGGCATGCGGCGCGCCACGACGTCCCCCATGGTGAACCGGCCCGCATTGCGCAGGGGTTCGGCCAGCAGGAACATCAGCAGCGTCAGGGAGAGCGCCGTGCTCAGGGCCAGGACCACACCGTCGTACCCGAGCAGCGCGATCACGCCCCCGGTGCCGAGGACGGTGGCCGCCGAGATGTAGTCGCCCGCGATGGCGAGGCCGTTGCGGAGCGGTGAGAGCGCGCCGTACCCGGTGTAGAACTCGTCGAGGTCGTCCCGGTCGGGCCCGGTCATGACGCACAGGAGCAGGGTGAGGGTGGCCACGACGGTGAAGGCCACCAGGGACATGGTCTGCGCTTCGGCGCTCATGAAGCCTCCCCGTCGCGCGGGGCGGTCGACGCGCGCTGTCTGCGCAGGCGTTCGGCGAGCGGGTCGAGGCGGCGGCGGGCCGTGCGCTCGAACAGGACGAGGGCGAGGCAGGTGACGGGGAGCTGGCACAGGCCGAGGAGCAGCCCCGTGGTCAGGCCGCCGGAGACGGTGCCGGTCATGAAGGACGGCGCGAGGGCGGACAGGACGAGGAAGAGCGTGAAGTAGCCGAGCGCGGTGAGGGTGGCGACCCGGCGCTGGATCCGGTAGGCGCCGCGCAGCTTGCGCAGGTCGCTGTGGCGGCCCGGAGCGGGGTGGCGGGGGAGGCGGGGGGCCGGGGGCGCTTCGGGCGGCTGGGGCTGCCAGGGGTAGGTGAGGTGGGGCTGCTGCTCGAACGGGGCGTGCGGGGGGTGTGGGGTGTGCGGGGGGTGCGGTGCGTGCGGGGCGTACGGCTCATGCGGGAAGGGAGCGTCGTACGCGTCGTACGCGTCATACGGAGGGTGGGTCATCCCGGTTCTCCTTGCGCGGCTTCCGGTCCGGTGGTGCGGACCGCAGGGAGCGAGAGGAGCCGAGACGTTACTCGTAAGTAGGCCCGGTGCGCGGGGTTTTCCTGGAACCGGTCAGTCGCTCTGTTGTGTGGGTGACAACTGGTCCTTCTGGGAGCTCAGTTGCTTCTCGTCGAGGACGGGGAAGCGTCGGGGCGCCAGGAAGAGCAGGACGGCCAGCGCGGCGACGGCGGCGCACCCCGCGCCGAGGTACACCGAGTCGACGGCCGTGTCGACCGCGCGCCGCAGCGGCTCGGGGTCGGCCACGGACTCCGGGTCGTCCAGGATGCGCGCCACCGAGTCGAGCGACCCGGCCCCGTCGAGCCGCGCGGCGAGGACTCCGTTGGCGACCGCGCCGAACAGCGCGGCGCCCAGCGTCTGGCCGATCTGGCGGCAGAACAGGACGGACGCGGTCGCCGTGCCGCGCTCGGCCCAGCCGACGCTGGACTGGACTCCGACGATGAGCGGCAGCTGGAAGAGGCCGAGGGCCGCGCCGAGCAGCAGCATGAGCAGCGCGGGCTGCCAGGCGGTGCCGGGGTAGGGCAGGAACGGGAAGGTGAAGAGGATCAGCGCGGCCGCGGAGATGCCGGTGATCGCGGTGTTGCGGAAGCCGATCCTGCGGTACACGTGCTGGCTGAGGGCGGCGGAGACCGGCCAGCTCAGCGTCATCACGGAGAGCACGAATCCGGCGGCGACCGGGGCGAGTCCGAGGACGGACTGCGCGTATGTGGGCAGGAAGACGGTCGGCGCCACCATCAGGAGGCCGAGCGCGCCGAGGGCGAGGTTCACCGCGGCGATGGTGCGCCGCCGCCAGACCCAGCCGGGGATGATCGGCTCCGCCGCCCCGCGCTCGACGAGGACGACGACGCCGATGAGTGCGAGCCCGGCGCCGAACAGCGCGAAGGACGGCGCCGACACCCAGTCCCAGGCGACCCCGCCCTGCACGAGCGCGGTCAGGAGGGTGCCGCCGCAGGCGAAGACGGCGAGCGCGCCGGGCCAGTCGATGGGGCCGCGCGGGACGGGATCGCGCGCGGGTTCGTGGAGGTGGCGCACGATCAGCCAGAGGGCGACCGCCCCTATGGGCAGGTTGATGAGGAAGATCCAGCGCCAGTCGGCGTACGAGGTGATGGCCCCGCCGAGCGCGGGCCCCGCGACGGCCGACGTGGCCCATACGGTCGACAACCTGGCCTGGATCCTGGGGCGTTCCTTGAGCGGGTAGAGGTCGGCGGCGAGGGTCTGCACGGTGCCCTGGACGGCGCCGCCGCCGAGTCCCTGGACGACGCGGAAGGCGATCAGCGACTCCATGTTCCAGGCGAGGGCGCAGAGTCCGGAGCCGAGCAGGAACAGCACGCAGCCCGCGATGAGGACGGGCTTGCGGCCGAAGGTGTCGGAGAGCTTGCCGTAGACGGGCAGGGTGACGGTGGCCGCGAGGAGGTAGCCGGAGAAGAGCCAGGAGAAGATCGAGAAGCCGCCGAGCGCACCCACGATCTGCGGGACGGCGGTCGACACGATGGTGGAGTCGACGGCGGCCAGCGCCATGGCGAGCATGAGCGCGGCGACGACCGCGCCCCTGCCGCGTATCGCGTCCTGCGTGCCCACGGAACTTCCTTCCCCCTGCATCCGGTTGCTGCGGGCCACCTTCTCACTCGGGGGAGGCCGTGGGCAGGGGTGGACGGTGGGGTGGAGGCAACCCTGAGTCGGACTCCACCGGCGGGTGGAGATCCCCTAGGGGTACCTCCGTACAACGGACTGGGGAGCGTTCGTCCCACTGGAGGATGAGGCGGCCCGCGGCGGTCCTTAGATTTGCTTTACGAGCCGGGCACGGGGCCGGTTCGCGGAACCCACCCCGCCGGACGGGAGAACCACACCGGCGAGGGTGGGGTTTTCCCCCGGAAAAGACTGCGCTGAGCACCAGCGCGCCGGGGCCCGTCGTGACACCAGACTGAAGCGCGAGAGCGCGCCGTGTATCCGCCCGGCTCGCCGCAGGACCGACATAGGAGACTTACCGTGACAACGGCTATAACGACACCCAGGCACGGGGGCACTGGAGGACGTACGGCCGTGGCGGCACGGGCACGGCAGGTCGTGAAGGCGTACGGCTCCGGGGAGACCCGCGTCGTCGCACTCGACCACATCGACGTCGACATCGCCCGCGGTCAGTTCACCGCGATCATGGGCCCCTCGGGCTCCGGCAAGTCGACCCTGATGCACTGCCTCGCGGGTCTCGACACGGTCAGCAGCGGGCAGATCTACCTCGACGAGACCGAGATCACCGGCCTCAAGGACAAGAAGCTGACGCGGCTGCGCCGAGACCGGATCGGCTTCATCTTCCAGGCGTTCAACCTCCTCCCCACCCTGAACGCCATCGAGAACATCACGCTCCCCATGGACATCGCGGGCCGCAAGCCCGACCGCGCCTGGCTCGACCAGGTCGTGGAGACCGTGGGCCTGGCAGGGCGCCTCAAGCACCGCCCGACCGAACTCTCCGGCGGCCAGCAGCAGCGCGTCGCCGTGGCCCGCGCCCTCGCCTCGCGCCCCGAGATCATCTTCGGCGACGAGCCGACCGGAAACCTCGACTCCCGGGCGGGAGCGGAGGTGTTGGGCTTCCTGCGCCGCTCGGTCACCGACCTCGGCCAGACCATCGTGATGGTGACGCACGACCCGGTGGCCGCCTCGTACGCGGACCGCGTCCTGTACCTCGCCGACGGCCGGATCGTCGACGAGATGCACCACCCCACCGCCGACCAGGTCCTCGACCGCATGAAGTCTTTTGACGCGCGGGGTCGTACGTCATGACCGTCCTCAAGACCTCGATGCGCAACTTCTTCGCGCACAAGGGCCGCATGGCCCTCTCGGCCGTGGCCGTGATCCTGTCGGTGGCGTTCGTCTGCGGCACGCTCGTCTTCTCCGACACCATGAGCACCACCTTCGACAAGCTCTTCGCGGCGACCTCCGCCGACGTCACCGTCACCCCCAAGTCCGCCGAGGACCCGGGCGACACCCCGCGCAGCGGCAAGCCCGAGTCGATGCCCGCCTCCGTCGTCCAGCAGGCGAAGCAGGCCAAGGGCGTCAAGGCAGCCGAGGGCGCCGTCAGCAGCCAGAGCGTGACCGTCGTCAACGCGAAGAACAAGAACATGGGCCCCACCAACGGCGGCCCGACCATCGCGGGCAACTGGACGCACAACGACCTGCGTTCCATGGACATCACCTCCGGCCACGCCCCGCGCGGCCCCACCGAGGTGATGATCGACGCCGACACCGCCGACAAGCACGACCTGAAACTCGGCGACGAGCTCCGCACCATCACCGCCACCGGCGACCTCACCGCGAAGATCTCCGGCATCGCCACCTTCAAGGTGACCAACCCCGGCGCCGCGATCGTCTACTTCGACACCGCGACCTCGCAGCGCCAACTCCTCGGCGCAACCGGCAGGTTCACGCACGTCAACCTCACCGCCGCCGCGGGCGTCAGCGACACCCGGCTGAAGCAGAACGTCGCCGGGGTCTTCGACGCCGAGGCGGCCACGTACGACATCAAGACCCAGAAGGAGACCGCGGACGACAACCGCGAGTCCGTCGGCAGCTTCCTCGACGTCATGAAGTACGCGATGCTCGGCTTCGCCGGGATCGCCTTCCTCGTCGGCATCTTCCTCATCATCAACACCTTCTCGATGCTGGTCGCCCAGCGCACCCGCGAGATCGGCCTGATGCGCGCCATCGGCTCGAGCCGCAAGCAGGTCAACCGCTCCGTCCTCGTCGAGGCGCTGCTGCTCGGCGTGTTCGGCTCGGTCCTCGGTGTCGGCGCGGGCATCGGACTCGCCGTCGGCCTGATGAAGCTCATGTCCGGCATGGGCATGGAACTCTCCACCGGCGACCTCACCGTCAACTGGACGACGCCCGTGATCGGCACGGTCCTCGGCATCGTCGTCACCGTCCTCGCCGCCTACCTCCCCGCACGACGCGCCGGCAAGGTCTCGCCGATGGCCGCACTGCGCGACGCGGGCACCCCCGCCGACGGCAGGGCGAGCGCGCTGCGCGCCGTCATCGGACTCGTCCTCACCGGCGCGGGCGGCGCCGCCCTGTGGACCGCGTCGCAGGCCGACAAGGCCAAGGACGGCTCGCTCCTGCTCGGCGGCGGCGTCGTCCTCACCCTCATCGGCTTCGTCGTCATCGGCCCCGTGCTCGCCTCCGGCGTCGTCCGCGTCATCAGCGCGGTCCTGCTGCGGATGTTCGGCCCGGTCGGCCGGATGGCCGAGCGCAACGCGCTGCGCAACCCGCGCCGCACCGGCGCCACCGGCGCGGCCCTGATGATCGGCCTCGCGCTGGTCGCCTGCCTCTCCGTCGTCGGCTCCTCGATGGTCGCGTCGGCCACCGACGAGCTCGACAAGTCGGTCGGCGCGGACTTTATCGTCCAGCCCACGCAGCCCGGCATCGCCATCACGGAGAAGGCCGCGGAGGCCCTCGGCAAGGCCGACCACATCGCCCACGTCACCCGCTACAAGCAGATCAACGCGGACATGACCACGCCGTCGGGCAAGACCGTGGACGGCGTCGGCCTGAGCGCCGCCGACCCCTCCTACGCCACCGACCTGCGGCGCGAGACCACCGCGGGCAAGCTATCCGCCGCCTACGGCAAGAACGCCATGTCGGTCGGCGACGACTTCGCCAAGAAGCACGGCCTGAAGGTCGGCGACGAGCTGAGGATCGCCTTCGAGCACGGCAGGACGGCGAAGCTGAAGCTCGCGGCGATCACCGACGACGACACGTCCGTCGACCGCGGCTCGATGTACCTCAACATCACGACGATGGAGCAGTACGTCCCCGCGGACCGCATCCCGCAGAACGACATGATGTTCGCCTCGGCCACCAAGGGCCAGGAAGAGGCCGCGTACGCCTCCCTGAAGAAGTCCCTGGACGCCTACCCGCAGTACAAGGTGATGGACCAGACCGACTTCAAGCAGACCCTGAAGGACCAGGTCGGCCAGCTCCTGAACATGGTCTACGGCCTGCTCGGCCTCGCGATCATCGTCGCGATCCTCGGCGTCGTGAACACCCTGGCCCTCTCGGTGGTGGAACGCACCCGCGAGATCGGCCTCATGCGCGCCATCGGCCTCTCGCGCCGCCAGCTGCGCCGCATGATCCGCATGGAGTCCGTGGTCATCGCCCTCTTCGGCGCCCTGCTCGGCCTCGGCCTGGGCATGGGCTGGGGTGCGACGGCGCAGAAGCTCCTGGCGCTGGAGGGCCTGAAGGTCCTTGAGATCCCGTGGCCGACGATCATCGCGGTCTTCATCGGGTCGGCGTTCGTGGGCCTGTTCGCGGCACTGGTCCCGGCGTTCCGGGCGGGCCGGATGAACGTCCTGAACGCGATCGCCACCGAATAGCCATACCGACGGGGGAAATCGGGGGAATCGGGGGAACGGGGGAGCCGGCCCCGGCGGGCGCGTGCGATGCGCGCCCGCCGGGGCCGGCCGCCGTCATCGTTCCTTGCGGAGCAGCACGTACCCGTACGCGGTGTCCTCGGCCACGTACCGGGTGCCCGGATGCAGGCCGTTGGCGTACGCGACCGGGTCCTTCGTCCAGCCGGAGCGCACGTCGAGCGCGACGTACCGGGGTACGACGGGCTTGGCCGACCCGGTCCAGAAGACGCGGGCGCGGGAGGTCAGCCGGGTGATCGGCCCGATGTTCGCCTCGACGGTGGCGCCGTCCGGGATCCGGTCGAGCATCCTCTCGACGGCGACGACCTGCTCGCTCTTCTTGTACGTCGCCCCTTCGGTGAGGCCCGCGAGCGGCAGCGACGTGGTCAGAGCGAGCGCGGCCGCGGCGACGCACGCGGGGAGCAGGTCCGCGTACCGGCGCAGCCACGGCTTCGCACTGCTGCGTGCGCTGTCGACGGCGTCGACGAGGGCGAGCAGGACGACCGGCATCAGGACGGCGCTGTAGTGCCAGTCCGTGCCCCAGTAGTGGTCGTCGGCGGAGACGAACCGCCAGCCGAGCGTCGGCAGCGCGACCAGGAGCAGCGGTGAACGCAGGGCGAGGAGCCCGGAGGTGGGGATCAGCAGCCAGGCGAGGGTGCGCAGCTTCGTACCGACCCCGTCGAGGACCCCGGCGGCGCCGCCCCCGTCCCCGACCTTGTCCCAGTAGTCGTACGCGCCGACCGTGTTGAAGGCCGGAATGACCAGCGTGAGCGTGACGAGGGTGGCGACCGCGCCGAACGCGGCGACCCCGAGGGCGTACGGCAGCGCCTTGGGGTCCGTACGGCGGCACCGGATCGCCACGACCACGGCGAGCGCCGCGAGGGTCACCCCCAGGTCCTCCTTGACGAGGACCAGCGGCAGCGCCCAGAGCAGCGAGGCCCGCCACCGCTGCCGCAGCAGCGCTTCGAGGGAGAAGGCGATCAGTGGCACCGCGAAGCAGATCTCGTGGAAGTCGAAGTCGACGGCGCGCTGGATCCCCCACGACAGCCCGTACGCGACCCCGACCGCGAGCCCCGACGCCCGCCCCAGGATCCGGGTCGCCGCCCGGGTGACGGGCACGACGGAGACGGCGATCAGCAGCGCCTGCGCGACGAGCAGCATGATGGGGGAGGGGAAGACCCGGTAGGCGGGCGCGAGGAGGGCGGTGACGGGGCTGAAGTGGTCACCGAGGATGTTGGCGCCGGGCCCCTTGAGGTCGGCCACGGGCACGTTGAGGTGCGCGTACGCGCGCACGGCCTGCTCGAAGATCCCGAGGTCCCAGGACCGGCTCTCGAGCCGCCGGTACCGGCACACGGACACGACGGCGTAGGCGAGGAACAGCGCGGCGGCGAGCAGGTGCGGGGCGCGGTCCCAGAGCCGTCTCGTCCCGTCGCCGACGGGGACGGAGACACTCCGGTCCCGCCCGGGTATGAGCTCGTCGGCACGCTCCTGGACGGGGAGATCGATCTTGGCTCCGGGCATGGGGTGGCTTTGCTCTCCGGTGTGGTGGGTGTGGTGGCGTGTGGTCGCTGAGACGTCTGGGGGGTGGGTTGCCGTTCCAGGCCGAATTTCAGCCCCCCGAGGAAGTCGCCGTCGCCGAGTCGGTCGGCGGCGGTGAGGTCGACGGTGTCGTCGTCGCCGACAGCCCCGTCGGTGTACGCGTCGGCGAGGACGAGCCCGAGTCGGGCGACGGCGACCGATCGGTGAGGGACGACTCCGGCAGGGACGCCGACTTCGTCGGGCTCGGCGGCACGGCGGGCCCCGCCGGTTCACTCCCTCGGCCCAGCTGCACCGCGGCGAGCGCCGCCCCGCCCGAGACCAGGCACACGGCGAGCGCCGCCCCCGCCGCGTACGTCCGCCGCCGACGGCGGGCCCCGCGCGCGGACACCTGATGGGCCGGGACCGGCGACGCGGCCAGGCCACCGGACGCGGCCGCCCGCTTCAGCGCGGCGGCGAGGCTGTCGCTGTCGCCCGCCGGGGGCATGGGCTCGGTCACGGTGCTCCTCCGAGGTCGAGGTCCGACGTGGGCGCTTCGTCGAACGCGGCGTCGTCGAGATGCGGCGCGAGCGCCGCCCTGGCACGGGACAGATGGGACTTCACGGTCCCGGCCGCGATCCCGGTCTCCGCGGCGACCTGCCGCACGGAGAGGTCGCACACGTAGTGCAGGACGGCCACGCGCCGCTGCCGCTCGGACAGCTGCCGCAACGCGGCGACCAGCGCGACGGTCCCCGGATCCGGGGCGGGCGCGGCACCCGCCCGCTCCCCGTGGTGGCGCCGCCAGGCCTCCGCGGCCCGCCCGCGCCGCCGCCACCGGCTGACGGCGAGCCGCCAGGCGACGGTCCTGACCCACGCCTCGGGCCCGGCGTCCCGCTCAAGGCGGGCACGGCGCGCCCACGCCCGGACGAAGGCCTCCTGGACCACGTCCTGCGCCTCGTGGAGGTCCCCCGTCATCAGATAGACCTGTCCGACCAGCGATCTCACGGAGTGCGCGTAGAACGCCTCGAACTCCTCGTCGGTCAAGTGGTCTCCTGGTGCGTGCGGTGTTCTTGATGGCAGTACGCCTGGGAAGCGCGGCCGGTTTACACCCGGGGGGAAAGAATTCTCGGACGCCGGTTTCCGGACATTGTGCGGGAGGGCGCGGGGTGCGCCGCACCCTGGACCCGTCCCGACCGGGCCGCGCCGATCAGCGTGGAGTCGTACGCTGGAGACCCCCGGCCCGTACGACGTGCCGGGCGGTTCGCGTTGCCCACTCACTCCGGTCTGTTGTCCACTCACTCCGGTTATCTGGACGGAAAGTCTCCAATGAGCCTGCACGGTCTGCTCGACGCTGTCGTCAAGGACTCGGCACTCGCCGAAGCGGCCAAGGCCGCGACCGACGGCCACCGCATGCACGTCGACCTGGTCGGACCGCCCGCGGCCCGGCCCTTCGCGGTGGCGGCGCTGGCCCGCGAGTCCGGCCGCACCGTCCTGGCCGTGACGGCCACCGGCCGTGAGGCCGAGGACCTCGCCGCCGCGCTGCGGACGATCCTGCCGCCGGACGGCGTCGCGGAGTACCCGTCGTGGGAGACGCTGCCGCACGAGCGCCTCTCCCCGCGCTCGGATACGGTCGGCCGCCGCCTCGCGGTCCTGCGCCGCCTCGCGCACCCCAGCTCGGACGACCCGGAGACGGGCCCGGTCTCGGTGGTCGTCGCGCCGGTCCGTTCCGTCCTCCAGCCGCAGGTCAAGGGCCTCGGCGACCTGGAGCCCGTGGCGCTGCGCAGCGGGCAGACCACGGACCTCAACGCGATCGTGGAGGCCCTGGCGGCGGCCGCGTACTCGCGCGTGGAGCTGGTGGAGAAGCGCGGCGAGTTCGCCGTACGAGGCGGGATTCTCGACGTCTTCCCGCCCACCGAGGAGCACCCGCTGCGCGTGGAGTTCTGGGGCGACGACGTGGAGGAGATCCGCTACTTCAAGGTCGCCGACCAGCGCTCCCTGGAGGTCGCCGAGCACGGCCTGTGGGCGCCGCCCTGCCGTGAGCTGCTGCTCACCGACGAGGTGCGCGAGAAGGCGGCCGCCCTCGCCGAGCGGCACCCGGAGCTCGGCGAGCTGCTCGGGAAGATCGCCGAGGGCATCGCGGTGGAGGGCATGGAGTCCCTCGCGCCGGTCCTCGTGGACGACATGGAGCTGCTCGTCGACGTCCTGCCGAAGGGCTCGATGGCGGTGGTCTGCGACCCGGAGCGGGTGCGGACGCGCGCGGCGGACCTGGTGGCGACCTCGCAGGAGTTCCTCCAGGCGAGCTGGGCGGCGACGGCGGGCGGCGGCGAGGCGCCGATCGACGTGGACGCGGCGTCCCTGTGGGGCATCGCGGACGTCCGGGACCACGCCCGCGAGCTCGACATGATGTGGTGGTCGGTGAGCCCGTTCGCCGCCGACGAGGAGCTGGACGACGACACGCTCAAGCTGGGCATGCACGCCCCGGAGACGTACCGGGGCGACACGGCGAAGGCCCTCGCGGACACGAAGGGCTGGCTGGCGGAGGAGTGGCGCGTCGTCTACGTCACCGAGGGGCACGGACCCGCGGCCCGCACCGTCGAGGTCCTGGGCGGCGAGGGCATCGCGGCCCGCCTCGACGGCGACCTCGGGGAGCTGACGCCGTCGCTGGTGCACGTGTCCTGCGGTTCGATCGACTACGGCTTCGTGGACCCGGCCCTCAAGCTCGCGGTCCTCACCGAGACCGATCTGTCGGGCCAGAAGGCGGCGGGCAAGGACGGCCAGCGCATGCCGGCGCGCCGCCGCAAGACGATCGACCCGCTGACGCTGGAGTCCGGCGACTACATCGTCCACGAGCAGCACGGTGTGGGCCGCTACATCGAGATGGTGCAGCGTACGGTCCAGGGCGCGACGCGCGAGTACCTCGTGGTGGAGTACGCGCCCGCCAAGCGCGGCCAGCCCGGCGACCGGCTCTACATTCCCACGGACCAGCTGGAGCAGATCACCAAGTACGTGGGCGGCGAGGCACCGACCCTCCACCGCCTGGGCGGCGCCGACTGGACGAAGACGAAGGCGCGGGCGAAGAAGGCGGTCAAGGAGATCGCCGCGGACCTCATCAAGCTGTACTCGGCGCGCATGGCGGCGCCCGGCCACTCCTTCGCGCCCGACACGCCGTGGCAGCGCGAGCTGGAGGACGCGTTCCCGTACGTGGAGACGCCCGACCAGCTGACGACGATCGCCGAGGTCAAGGAGGACATGGAGAAGACGGTCCCGATGGACCGCCTGATCTGCGGCGACGTCGGCTACGGCAAGACGGAGATCGCGGTCCGCGCGGCGTTCAAGGCGGTCCAGGACGGCAAGCAGGTAGCGGTCCTCGTCCCCACGACTCTCCTGGTCCAGCAGCACTTCGGCACGTTCTCCGAGCGGTACTCCCAGTTCCCGGTCAGCGTGAAGGCGCTGAGCCGCTTCCAGACGGAGACGGAGTCGAAGGCGACCCTGGAGGGGCTGCGCGAGGGCTCGGTCGACATCGTCATCGGCACGCACCGCCTGTTCTCCTCGGAGACCAAGTTCAAGGACCTGGGCCTGGTCATCGTCGACGAGGAGCAGCGCTTCGGCGTCGAGCACAAGGAACAGCTGAAGAAGCTCCGTGCGAACGTCGACGTCCTGACGATGTCGGCCACCCCCATTCCCCGTACGCTCGAAATGGCCGTCACCGGCATCCGCGAGATGTCGACGATCACGACGCCGCCCGAGGAACGCCACCCGGTCCTGACCTTCGTCGGCCCGTACGAGGAGAAGCAGATCGGCGCGGCGGTCCGCCGTGAACTGCTCCGCGAGGGCCAGGTCTTCTACATCCACAACCGCGTCGAGTCGATCGACCGCGCGGCGGCCCGCCTCCGCGACATCGTCCCCGAGGCGCGCATCGCGACGGCCCACGGCCAGATGTCGGAACAGGCCCTGGAGCAGGTGGTCGTCGACTTCTGGGAGAAGAAGTTCGACGTGCTCGTCTCGACGACGATCGTCGAGTCGGGCATCGACATCTCCAACGCGAACACGCTGATCGTGGAGCGGGGCGACAACTTCGGCCTGTCCCAGCTCCACCAGCTGCGAGGCCGAGTGGGCCGAGGCCGCGAACGGGGTTACGCGTACTTCCTCTACCCCCCGGAGAAGCCCCTCACAGAAACCGCCCACGAGCGCCTCGCCACGATCGCCCAGCACACGGAGATGGGCGCGGGCATGTACGTGGCGATGAAGGACCTGGAGATCCGCGGCGCGGGCAACCTCCTGGGCGGCGAGCAGTCGGGCCACATCGCGGGCGTCGGCTTCGACCTGTACGTCCGCATGGTCGGCGAGGCGGTCGCGGACTACCGCGCGTCCCTGGAGGGCGGTGTCGAGGAGGAGCCGCCCCTGGAGGTCAAGATCGAGCTCCCGGTCGACGCGCACGTCCCCCACGACTACGCCCCCGGCGAGCGCCTCCGCCTCCAGGCCTACCGTGCCATCGCCTCCGCGAACACGGAGGACGACGTCAAGGCGGTACGCGAAGAACTCACCGACCGCTACGGCAAGCTCCCCGAACCGGTGGAGAACCTCCTCCTGGTAGCAGGTCTCCGCATGCTCTCCCGAGCCTGCGAGGTCGGCGAGATCGTCCTCCAGGGCAACAACATCCGCTTCGCCCCGGTGGACCTCCGCGAATCCCAGGAACTCCGCCTCAAGCGCCTCTACCCCGGCACGGTCATCAAGCTGACCGCGAACCAGATCCTGGTCCCGCGCCCGAAGACGGCGAAGGTAGGCGGCAAGCCGTTGGTCGGCCGGGAACTGCTGGGGTGGGTCGGGGAGTTCCTCACGTCGATCCTGGGGTCGTAGGGCGCGGAGCCGAGCCGTGTGGTCGCTCACCGGGTCGCGGACGTGCGCGACCCGGTGGACCGCGACCCGGTGGGGCCTGCCCCGTTACGAGTGACGAGTGCGTGGGCCGCGTTCACGCTGCCGTGCAGGCCGCCGCGATCGACAGGCTGTTCTCGTAGAGGTGGTGCCGGGTGATCCGGCCGTTCTCCACCGTGAGGCGCAGGGCGAAGGGGCCGCCGAAGGACTTGCCGGTGGCGCGCACGGTGCCCGAGAGGTGGCCGAACAGGACGGCGTCGGTGCCGTCCACCAGGAATGTGTCGAGCGTGGCGGCCGCGTCCTCCGGCACCGTGTGATCCGCCAGCTCCGCCGACTGGGCGGCGCACTCGGCGCCGGTGGAGCGGGGGCGGATCCATGGGACGACGGGGTTCTCGGCGAGCAGCCAGTCCACGTCGTCGGCGAACAGCTCCACCATCCGCCCGGTGTCCCCGGCGAGCCGGGCTTGGAGGAAGTCCTGGACGACGGAGCGGGTGTGGTCGGCGACGGTCTCGGCGGTCATGGGCTCTCCTCGGACAGGCTCGCTCGGCTGATGTGACCGATCCTGCCGGGGGAGAGGGGGACGGTCGATTACCGCTGAGGTAATCGTGTGATCGTCAGTCGTCGAACAGCTGGTCGTCCTTGTCGCGGCACAGGCCGTGGGCGACGCCCATGATGCGGGACGTCTGCACTTTGGTCGTACCCAGGCGGCGCGTGGACTTCTTGAACTGCTCGCCGATGGCCGCGCCCCGGACCGTGCACAGCGCGTCTCCCTCGGCGACGAGTGCGTCGTCGTCGATGCGGTCGAGGTCCGGGTAGTGCTTCCGAAGCGTCTTCAGGTACAGGGCCGCCGCCGGTCCCTTCAGACCGCGCCCCTTGGGCGTGGTGGAGGGTGTGGCGGGCGCGCTCGCCGACGGAGTACGCGACTTGTCGGACGCTTTGCTGTCGGACGCGCCGCACCCCGTGGTACCGAGGACGAGGACAGTGAGCAGCGGCAGGGTGAGCCACGGCAGACGCTTGAGCATGAATCTCCTGATAGGGAAGGAACAGGAGATATTCTCATGATCTTCGGGGAGGGGAGAGCGCAGTGACGTTCCAAGTCGTGGGTCTGCACCGGTTTCCGGTGAAGTCGATGCTCGGCGACGCGCACGACCGGCTGGACTTCGGCGCGGCCGGCGTCGTCGGCGACCGGCTGTGGGCCCTGCGGTACCCCGACGGCAAGCTGGCCAGCGGAAAGAACCACGAGCGGTTCCGCCGGACACCCGGGATGCTCGAACACCGGGCGGTCTACGACGGTGACGGCACCCCCGTCGTCCTCGCACCCGACGGCGCCGAGCTGCGCCCCGGCGACCCGCGCATCCCGGAACGTTTCGGCGAGGGCGTCCAGTTGCTCCGTGAGGAGGGGGACGACTTCCACAAGGACGTCTCCGCCGTCTCCCTCGTCGGCACCGCCTCGCTGCGCGCACTCGGCGACCTCCTCGGCGACCCCGGCCCCGTCGACGTACGACGCCTGCGCAAGAACATCGTCGTGGAGACCGACGAGCCGTGGATCGAGGAGGACTGGGTGGGCTGTGAGATCGCCCTCGGCGGGGGCGAGGGCCGCGAACCCTTGCTGCTGCGCGTCAGCAAGCGCGTGAAACGGTGCGTCATGGTGACCCAGGCCCAGCCCGGCCTCCCCGCGGACAACCGCGTCCTGAAGACCCTCACCACCGCCCGCGGCATGTGCATCGGCATCCACACGGACATCGTGGCGCCCGCCCCGCTGGCCCTCGGCGACACGGTGGTAGTCCGGTGAACCGACGACGCATCAACCGACGTACCGCTTCGGCGCTCCTCGCCCTCCTCACCGTGCCCGCGCTCCTCACCGGCTGCGAGACCGGCACCAAGGACAAGAAGGGGGAGGGCGGCGCCGCAGGCCCCGACGCCAAGGCGGGGTCCGCACTCGCCGCCGTCGACACGCTCACCGTCAAGGGCCGCGCCCCCAAGACCGGTTACGAGCGGAGCCGGTTCGGCACGGCGTGGGCCGACACGGACTCGAACCGCTGCCCGACCCGGGACGACATCCTGAAGCGGGACCTCAAGGACGTGACGTACCAGGGCGGCGACTGCCGGGTGGCGTCCGGGAAGCTCGCGCCCGACCCGTACACGGGGAAGGAAGTGACGTTCCGGCGCGGCCGCAGCCAAGTCGACATCGACCACCTCGTGGCGCTCTCCGACGCCTGGCAGAAGGGCGCGTTCCAGTGGGAGCCCGCCAAACGCATAGCGTTCGCCAACGACCCGCTGAACCTCCTCGCCGTCGACGCGGGCCCCAACCGCGGCAAGGGCGATGGCGACACGGCGACGTGGCTGCCCCCGAACAAGGGCTACCGCTGCACGTACGTGGCCGGGCAGGTCGCGGTGAAGAAGAAGTACGGGGTGTGGGTGACCGGCGCGGAACGCGACGCCATGAGGAAGGTCCTCACGACGTGCCCGACCGAGAAACTCCCATCGGGCACGGCCCCGACAGAGGCCCCGCCCCGCTTCCACGCCCGCTGACCCCAAGCCCAACCATGCGTCCGCCGTCCGCCGCCTGCCGTCAGGCGGTTGCGTCCTCGATGGCTTCAAAAATGTCCGCGTCGGTCTGCTGCTGCCACTCGGGGAGGTCGGGCCAGTCGGCCACGTAACCCGGCTTCGGGTCCTCGAAGTGCTTGAACATCTGCGCCGTCCAGGCCGTCGCCACGAACCGGCTCTTCTGCTCACGGTTCAGACGCGAGGCGTGGCCTCCGCTGAGTTCGAGGAACTGCCGCACCTGCTCGTACACCGCCCCCGCGGCCTGCCGCTCCCACTCCGGCGTTTCTTCCCAGGGGGTCACGTAGCCCGGCTTCGGCTCACCCGGAAAGTGCTTCCGCACGCCCGCGATCCATGATGCGCGGAACAGACGGGCACCCTCGGTCTGCGACATGGCATCCCCTCTCGTCACGTCGTGCCATATGCGGCGATCTCGCCCTGTAGCCCCCGGAGTCTATGGGTGACGTACCCGTACGGAGGGCTGCGGCCCGGCTCCCATGGGCCCGCGGACAATAACCGCTACCGCCCGCCGCGCGGACCCCGTACCGTCCCGACCCATGAACCTCAAGATCACGACTCTCGTCGAGCGACCGGAGCTCACGGACCCGCTGTGGAACATGGCCGAGGACTGGCCGGAGTTCATCCTCCACGACCCCGTCGGGTGGTCGCTGATCGGGCGGATCGTCAAGGATCTGCCGGAGTACGTCCTGGTCGCCACCGACGAGGACGCCGGTGGCAAGGTCGTCGCCCGGGCCTTCAGCGTGCCGTTCGCGCTGCGCGCCCGCGGTGCCGGTGAACTGCCCGACGGAGGCTGGGACCAGGTCCTGCTGTGGGCCTTCTCCGACCTGCGCCACGGCAAGGAGGCCGACACCGTGAGCGCCATCGAGATAACCGTCGACGAGACGGCTCGGGGCAGGGGTCTTTCCGGGCGGATGCTCGACGCGATGCGGGACAACGCCCGTGCGCACGGCTTCACCGAGGTCGTCGCCCCCGTGCGGCCCAACGCCAAGCACCTCGAACCGGACGCGCAGATCGACGAGTACGCGTACCGCACCCGCGAGGACGGCCTGCCGCACGACCCGTGGCTGCGCGTGCACGTGCGGGCAGGCGGCGTCATAGAGAAGGTCGCGCACGCCTCCATGACCGTGTCCGGGTCGACCGCGCAGTGGCGCGAGTGGACCGGGCTGCCGTTCGACACGGAGGGGCCGGTCGAGGTGCCGGGGGCGCTGGTACCCGTGCACTGTGAAGCGGAGCGCGGGTACGGCGTGTACGTCGAGCCGAACGTGTGGGTGCGGCACACGGTCTGAGGCCCGACGGGCCCGTCACGCGCCCAGCTTGTCCAGGTCGATGACCTTCCCCGCCGGAGGCGTCGTCTTCACCGGCTTGTCGTACTCGCTGAAGGTGAGGTGCTCCGGCGCGGTCTTCTCAGCCCCCGCAGACTTCGTTGCCTCCGCGTCGATGATCTTCAGCAAGTACGGCTTGCCCTCGGTGGCGACGTAGATCGTGTACTTCTCCTCCGCGTCGTGCGCGTCGATCTTGATCGCGGGGGTGCCGTCGAGCTCCGTCGTCGTGCCCCTGCGGGCGTTCGAGTTGATCTCGCCCTCGAACTCCTTGAGCAGGTCGTCGAGGTCGCACATGCCCGCGATGTCCTTCGCGTCGGCGCCCGACGCCTTCGTCTTCGACCAGCGGTCGGCGAGCATCTCGACCGCCGCCGCCGTCTGGTCCTCCGGCTCGCCCTTGCTCTGCGAGCGCAGGAACTTCTCGTCGTACTTCATGTAGACCGTGCCGTTGCCGGGGACGATCAGGTCGAACGAACCCTCGTCGGCCATCGACATGGTGCCCGCGCACTTGCCCGAGGTGTCGAGGGCCAGGTCCATCTTCATGCGGCCGGTCTCGTCGTCGTCGATGTCGCCCGCGAGCCGGAGCGACGTGGCGCCCTTCGTCGCTTCGACGGCCTTGTCGACGATCTCGGTGCCGCTCATGCCCTCGAAGGGCTCCTTCGGCTTGCCGGACTCGGACGCCTTGCCCGACTCCGTGCCGCAGGCCGTGAGGCCGACGGTCGCGGCGACGACGGCGGCCGCGACGGCGGCGGTGCGGCGCAGGTGGTGACGGCGGTGACGGCGGTGACGCATGGAAATCCCCCCAGGGAACTCGTTCGGTGGTGAACATCAGACCAGGTGCGTGTGAACCGAGTCAACACGAGGAATCGTGGATCATGGGTTAACGGGCGTGAAACGGTCCGTGCGCCCGTTCGCTGGGTATGCTCGACGCCGCGCGACTGACCCCGCGCGTTCGAGGGGAGCCACCAGATGACGCCGCGGAACGACACGACCGAGGTCACCGCCGCCGGAATCGCCCGTCTCGCGGGAGTCGGCCGGGCGGCCGTCAGCAACTGGCGCCGCAGGCATGGCGACTTCCCCAAACCGGTCGGCGGCACCGAGACCAGCCCCTCCTTCGCGCTCGCCCAGGTCGAACACTGGCTGCGCGCCCAGGGCAAACTCGTCGAGGTCCCCCTCCGCGAACGTGTCTGGCAGCAGCTCGCGGGGCACCCCGCGGGACCCGTCACCGCCCTCCTGCACACCGGCTGCGCCCTGCTCCTGCTCCGCGACAGGCCCACCGACTGGCTCGCCGTGAGCGCCGTCTCCGACGAGCGGATGGCGCAGCTCCTGCCGGACGCGCTCGACGAGACGGTCGCGATGCGGTTCGGTGTGCGGCGGCGGCGTGCCGTCCGGGTTCCGACGGCCGCCGAACTCCTGCCGTCCGTCCCGCTGCTGCGCGGCGCCGCCGAGCTCGCGTCCGAGCTGGGCGCCAAGCAGACGTACGAGTTCCTGCTCGGTCGGCAGACCGACGCCAACCCCCGCCAGTACACGCTCACTCCGACGGGCCCCGCCGAGCTGATGGCACGGATCGCCGGGAGCGCGGCAGCCGCCGGGAGTGCCGCCGGCACCGGCCCCGCCCGCACCGTCCTCGACCCCGCCTGCGGCACCGGCGCCCTGCTGCGCGCCGTACCGCCGCGCCCCGACCAGTACCTGTACGGCCAGGACAGCTCCCCGGAGCTCGCCGCGCTCACCGCGCTGCGCCTGGCCCTGCACTCCGACGCGACCGTGCGCACCATGGCCGCCGACACCCTGCGCGCCGACGCCTACGACGACCGCAAGGCCGAGGCCGTGCTCTGCCACCCGCCGTTCAACGAACGCAACTGGGGCCACGACGAACTGGCCTACGACCCCCGCTGGGAGTACGGCTTCCCCGCCCGCTCCGAGTCCGAACTCGCCTGGGTGCAGCACGCGTTGGCCCGACTCGTCGACGGCGGCACCGCCGTCCTCCTGATGCCGCCCGCCGCCGCGTCCCGCCGCTCGGGGCGCCGTATCCGCGCCGACCTGCTGCGCCGCGGCGCCCTGCGCGCCGTCATCGCCCTGCCCGCCGGGGCCGCACCCCCGTACAACCTGCCCCTGCACATCTGGGTCCTGCGCAAGCCGGGTCCGGCGGCGCGGCCAGCGCCCGAGCTGCTGCTCGTGGAGGCGGGCGGTGTCCTGGCCGCCGACGGGCGCGACAAGCAGCTGTGGCCCGCCGTGCAGGACGCCGTGCTCGACGCCTGGGAGCACGTCGAACGGCACGGCACGCTCGACGAGCGGCCCGGCACCGCCCGCAGCGTCCCGGTGCTCGAACTCCTCGGCGACGAGGTCGACCTGGCGCCCGCACGCCACCTGCCGCCGCCCACCGCGGCCGGGGACGGCACGGAGCTCCTGACCGTCCGGTACGGGCTGGGCGAGGCGCTGCGCAGGGCCGCCGACCTCGCGCCCCCGCCGGACGACCTCACCCCGGCCGGGACCGAAGGCATCCCCAGGCCGCCCCTCACCACCGTCGGCGAACTGGCCCGCGCCGGCGCCCTCACCCTGCACACCGGCACCGGCGAAGGCCCCGGCGGCACGCCCGTCCTCACCGACCACGACGTACTGACGGGCGCCGCGCCCTCGGGCACCGCCCACGAAGGCGTCAACAGTTCGGACGACGTCGAGTCCGTGCGTACCGCCCCCGGCGACGTCGTCGTCCCCGTGTTCGGCGGCGGCACCGCCGCCCGCGTGATCGACGAGGCCACCGCGGGCGCCGCCCTCGGCCGCGGCCTCGCCCTGCTGCGCCCGGACCCCGCCGCGCTCGACCCGTGGTTCCTCGCCGGGTTCCTGCGCGGCACCGCCAACCACCGCCAGGCCAGCAGCTACGCGTCGACGTCCGCCCGGCTCGACGTCCGCCGCCTCCAGCTGCCCCGCCTCCCGCTCGCCGGACAGCGCGGGTACAGCGAGCGGTTCCGCCGCCTCGCCGCGTTCGAGGACACCGTGCGCCACGCGGCCCTGCTCGGCGACCGCCTGGTGCGCGGCATGCACGACGGACTGACGGAGGGAACCCTTCCGCACGGGGGCGCGTGACCAGTACGACAACGGTTCGGTACAACCCGGGACCCGTCGTCGCGGTCGGCCTATACGCTCGAACCCTCACCCGTTCGTTCAACAGGCAACAGGAGCAGCCATGCACGGCCACGGCTATGCGCCGCAGCACCCGCACCCCCCTTCCAGGGGGACGCATGTGACGCTGCGCGTGATGTTCGTGGTGCTCACGGTGCTCACGTGCGGCCTGCTGGCGTGGGCCGCGATGCTGCGGCTCGCCCTCGTGACGCGCAAGGCCCACAACTGGGCCCTCTTCGGCGTCGTGACGGCGCTCGACGTCCTGGCCATCGCCCTCGTCGGCGCCGACCCGGGGGAGGACGAGTTCCAGGGCCCGGGCAGCGCGGGCATGGTGGTCATGCTCTGCACGATGGTGGCCGCCGTCGCCTATTACCTGTACGGGGACATCCGCCACTTCAGCCCGTACCGCCGACCGCAGCCGTCTCACCAGCCCCAGCCGCAGCCGTCTCACCAGCCCCAGCCGCAGCCGTCTCAACAGCCCCAGCCGCAGCAGTACACGGGGTACGTACCTCAGCAGCCGCAGGCCTCGTACGGCTACCCGCAGCAGACCGCCCCCGCACCCGCTCCGGGCCCGATCCACCTCCAGCCCACCCAGCTCGGCCACCAACTCGGCCACCAGCTCGGTCACACCCCGCCGCCGCACGCCCCGGCCCCCGCACCCGCGCGCCCCGCCCCCGTCCGCATCGACCAGGTCCGTGCCGAGCTCGACGAGCTGAGCGACTACCTGCGCAAGCAGGAAGGCGGCAACTGACCGTGCGCGTCGTCGCGGGGCGCTACGAACTCTCCACCCTCATCGGCCAGGGCGGCATGGGCCAGGTCTGGACGGCGTACGACCAGCGCCTGGACCGCCGCGTCGCCGTGAAGCTGCTCCGCCCCGACCGGGTCGCGGGCGCCGAGGCCGAGGAGCTGCGCCGCCGGTTCGTGCGCGAGTGCCGCGTCACCGCGCAGGTCGACCACCCGGGCCTGGTCACCGTGCACGACGCGGGCAGCGAGGGCGAGGACCTCTACCTCGTCATGCAGTACGTCGACGGCGCGGACCTCGGCGACCACCTCGCCGAGCACGACCCCTACCCCTGGCAGTGGGCCGTCGCGATCGCCGCCCAGCTGTGTGCCGTGCTCTCCGCCGTCCACGCCGTACCGATCGTGCACCGCGACCTCAAGCCGCGGAACGTCATGGTCAAGCAGGACGGCACCGTCAGCATCCTCGACCTCGGCATCGCCTCCGTGATGGACACGGACACCACCCGCCTCACCCACACCGGCTCCCCGATCGGCAGCCCCGCCTACATGGCGCCGGAACAGGCGATGGGCGGAGCCGTCGGCCCGTACACCGACCTGTACGCACTCGGCGTGCTCCTGCACGAACTCCTCAGCGGCGACGTCCCGTTCTCCGGCTCCACCGCGCTCGGCGTCCTCCACCGCCACCTCTACGAACCGCCGCTGCCGGTCCGCCGCCTGCGCCCCGAAGTGCCGGAGGCCCTGGAGGCCCTCGTCCTGCGGCTGCTCGCCAAGGACCCCCAGCACCGCCACGGCAGCGCCCAGGAGGTCTACGAGGAACTGGCGCCGCTGCTTCCCGCCCGCGGCATCCCCTCCGGCCGCCCGCTCGACCCCACCCGCCCCTTCCTGCGCCCGCACGCGCCGTGGCCGGACCGGGCCGCGACGCCCGCCGCCGCCCCCGACATGCCGTCCCGGCCGCCGGGCGCCGCGCCCCAGCAGGACGTCGCCCGCGCCGTCGACGACGTCAAGCGGCTCCTCGGCGAGGGCCGCATCACCCAGGCCGTCGACATCCTCGGCGCGATCCTCCCGGCCGCCGCCGCCAAGCACGGCGAGCACTCACCCGTCGTCCGCACCCTGCGCAAGCAGTACGCGGCGACGCTCATGGACGACGGCCAGTACCGCCGCGCCCTGCCCGAGCTGCGCCGCCTCGCCGACGAGCGTGCCGCCGAGTCCGGGCAGGCGGACCCGCACTCGCTCCAGTTCCGGTACGAGGCCGCGCAGTGCCTGGAGCAGCTCGGCGAACCGGCGGCCGCGCTCGCCGAGTACCGCTCGCTGCTCCCCTACTACGAGAACCAGTACGCGACGGACGACCGCCGCCAGTCCCTGGAGATCCGCCGCCGCATCGGCCACCTGCTCCTCGCCCTCGGCGACCGGACCGCCGCCCACGACACGCTCGCGCGGCTGCTGCACGACGCGGAGGTGCTGCACGGGCCCGGGCATCCGTTCCCCGCGGAGATCATGCGGACCCTGCAGTGGCTCGGACAAGTGCGCGGCTGACGCCCGTACGGCTGGGTGGTGCCTGCGGGAGGGTGCCCCAACTCCCGGGAAGTCGTTGGTCGAATAGGTGTCGAATGGCTGGCCGATAAGCCGGTCACTCCCTAACATCGATCACCGCAAGACTTTGTGCACCGCCGCACAATCTCCTCGGGAGGCTTCCTTGCACCGCCGTCGTCGTACAGCGCTCATCCTCTCCGCGGCCGCGATCGCCGCGGCTCCTCTGCTGACCGCTTGCGGCAGCGACGCGCACCCAGGCGCCGCCGCCGTCGTCGGCGACGACCGCATCACGGTCGCGCAGCTGGAGGGCCGGGTGAACGAGGTGCGGGACGCGCAGCGTTCGGCCATCCCCGACGACGCGCAGTACGCGCAGGCCATCGCCAAGTCCGGCGGCCTCACCCGCGCCACGCTCCACACGATGGTCCTGGACAAGGTCCTGCACCGCGCGGCCACCGACGCCGGGGTGAGCGTCACGCGCCGCGACATCCAGACCATGCGCCAGGGCATGGAGCAGCAGTCGGGCGGCAGGAAGGCGCTGGAGGAGGGCTGGCTGCAGCAGTACAACGTCGCCCCGGCCCGCCTCGACGACAGCCTGCGCACGGAGATCGAGGCACAGAAGCTCTCGACGAAGCTGGGCGCGGACATGAACTCGCCGGAGGGCCAGGCGGTCTTCTGGAAGGCGCTGTCGGCCGCGTCGAAGAAGCTCGACATCGACCTGAACCCGCGGTACGGCACGTGGGACGTCGACAAGAACAAGCGCATGGACGCGAAGACGCCGTGGGTGCGGCAGGTCACGCAGGCGGAAACGGGTTCGGGGACGCCGGAACAGCCGGTGTAGGACCGGAACAACCGGCGTAGGACCGGAACAGCCGGTGTAAGAGGGGACAGCCGACGTAAGAACCCGCGCCCCGGCTGGGTTACGTTCGACAGGTGAACCAGACCGAGCCCCAGCCCCCGGCCGACTCCTCCGACGCGTCCGTCGGCCGCGTCATCCTGCTCACCACGAGCCACCGGGTGGCGCCCGGCCTGCTCTCCTGGCCCGCCTGGCAGGCGCTGCACGCCGCGGACGAGGTGCTGTGCGCCGACGCGACGCATCCGCAGCTGCCGTACCTGCGGGAGGCGGGCGTACGGGTCGATCAGGCGGCGCCCACCGCGCAGGAGCTGGTCGAGGCGTGCGCGGGCGGCCGCACGGTCCTGGTCGTCGCCACGGCCGAGGGCGACCGCGCGCTGACGGACGGCCTGGCCCGGCTCGCGGGCACGGGCCGGGTCGCCATGCCGGACCTGGAGCTCCTCCCCGCCTCGTACGACCTGCCGGGCGCGCGCCTGCTGGACCTGGTCCAGGTCATGGACCGCATCCGCGCCGAATGCCCGTGGTCCTCCCAGCAGACCCACAAGGGCCTCGCCAAGTACGCGATCGAGGAGGCCTACGAACTGGTCGAGGCGATCGAGGACGGCGACAGGGCGGAACTCCGCGAGGAGCTGGGCGATGTCCTGCTCCAGGTCGTCTTCCACGCCCGGATCGCGCAGGACGCGCCCGGTGACTCGGACGACGACGATGAGGCCGACGATGCCCCGTTCTCCATCGACGACGTAGCGGCGGGCATCGTGGAGAAACTGATCCACCGCCACCCCCACGTCTTCGGCGACGACTCGGCGCAGACCCCCGAGGACGTACGCGCACACTGGCTCCGCACGAAGGCGGAAGAGAAACGCCGCACGTCACTGACGGAGGGCATCCCCCTGGGCCAGCCGTCCCTGGCCCTGGCGGCGAAGCTCGCCTCGCGCGTACGAACGGCGTCCCTGGAGGTTCCGCTCCCCCCGGGGGAGGGCGTCGGCTACGAACTCCTGACGTTGGCGCTGCGGGCGGAGTCGGAGGGGGTGGACCCGGAGGCAGCACTGAGGGCAGCGGCGCGGGCGTACAGGGACGCGATCCTGACGGCGGAGGCCCGCTAGGGACGCGGTCCCGGCGGCGCAGGTCGCCCAGGGACGCGGGGCTGTATCGATGTGCGGCTCCACCGCGTGGGCGCGACCAGCCACAACGAGCCCGCACCCGGATACCGTCAACCCATGCACGACCAACAGCCCGCCCCGCCGCCCGGGGGCACCCCGGAGTCAGAGCCCGAACTCTTCACGTGGGAGTTCGCCTCCAACCCGTACCCCGCCTACGCCTGGCTCCGGGACAACGCCCCCGTAAGGAAGACCCCGCTCCCGAGCGGCGTGGACGCCTGGCTGGTCACCCGCTACGCAGACGCCCGCCAAGCCCTCGCGGACCAACGTCTCAGCAAGAACCCGGCCCACCACGACGAGCCCGCGCACGCGAAACGCAAGACCGGCATCCCGGGCGAACGCGGCGCCAACCTCATGACGCATCTGCTCAACATCGACCCGCCGGACCACACCCGCCTGCGCCGCCTCGTCGCCAAGGCCTTCACCCCCCGCCGCGTAGCCGAGTTCGCGCCGCGTGTGCAGGAGCTGACGGACCAGCTCATCGACACATTCATCGAGGAGGGAGAGGAGGGCTCCGCGGACCTCATCCACGAGTTCGCCTTCCCTCTCCCCATCTATGCCATCTGCGACCTTCTGGGCGTCCCGCGCGAGGACCAGGACGACTTCCGCGACTGGGCGGGCATGATGATCCGGCACGGCGGGGGCCCGCGAGGCGGCGTCGCACGGTCGGTCAAGAAGATGCGCGGATACCTCGCCGAACTCATCCACCGCAAGCGCCTCGAACCCGGCGACGACCTCATCTCCGGTCTCATCAAGGCCTCGGACCACGGCGAGCACCTCACCGAGAACGAGGCCGCCGCCATGGCGTTCATCCTTCTCTTCGCCGGGTTCGAGACCACCGTGAACCTCATCGGCAACGGGATGTACGCGCTCCTCACCCACCCCGAGCAGCGCGCCCGCCTCCAGAAGGCGCTGGCGGACGGCGACACCGGACTCCTGGAGACCGGCGTCGAGGAACTCCTCCGCTTCGACGGCCCCGTCGAGCTCGCCACCTGGCGCTTCGCGACGGAGCCGCTCACCATCGGCGGGCAGGACATCGCCGCGGGCGACCCCGTCCTCGTCGTGCTCGCCGCCGCCGACCGCGACCCCGCCCGGTTCGAGGAACCCGACACACTCGATCTTTCCCGTCGCGACAACCAACACCTCGGATACGGGCACGGAATCCACTACTGTCTCGGCGCCCCGCTCGCCCGTCTGGAGGGCCGGACCGCCCTCGCGACGCTGCTCCGGCGCCTTCCCGACCTGCAACTCGCGGCTGAACCGGGTGATTTGCGGTGGCGTGGCGGACTGATCATGCGGGGACTGCGCACCCTGCCCGTGAAGTTCACGACCGCACAGACAACGGTGTCCGACTGACGCCCCGTCACGACTGTGATGTTCACGTGATCTCCGCTGCATCGACTTGTGACAAGCGTTCGACTGCGGCTACGTTCACGACGACTTGAGCGCCCCACGCGTTCAAGTCGTCGCTGCAGTCTCGTGAAAGGCACCCGCATGCTCTCCGGCAATGGTCGTCACCGACGCCCCCGCCAGGCCCCGGCCCTCATCGTCGCGGCAGGAGTCACCGGATCAGCCATCGCCATCCCGCTCCTCGGCGCCACGAGCGCGAACGCCGCCGAGACCACGACGTGGCAGAAGCTCGCCGAGTGCGAGAGCGGCGGCGAGTGGAGCGCCAACCCCGGCAACGGCTACTACGGCGGGCTCCAGCTCTCCCAGGAGACCTGGGAGGCGTACGGCGGCCTGGACTACGCGCCGAGCGCCGACCAGGCGAGCCGGTCCCAGCAGATCGCCGTCGCCGAGCAGGTCCTCGACGCCAAGGGCACCGCCGCGTGGCCGAGCTGCGCCCCGATCGCCGGTCTCACCCAGGACGGCGCCGCGGCGGACGTGGATCCGGGCGCCCCGATCACGCCGAAGCCCACCGAGCCGTCGGACTCCACGGGCTCCGACAAGGGCGGCAAGGACGACAAGGGCGACAAGGACCCCTCCGGCAAGGACAAGGGCGAGGGCAAGGGCGAGAAGGCGGACAAGCCGTCCGATGACGCCTCCGACGGCGCCTCCGATCCGGAGAAGCCCTCCGACGACGCGAGCGACACGCCCGGCTCCGGCAAGGACTCCCGAGACAAGAATCACGACGAGTCCGACGAAAAGGGCGACAAGGGCGGTAAGGACGGCAAGGGCGAAGCCGACGCCAACAAGGGTGACTCCGGCAAGTCGGGCGACGAAGACGCCACTTCGCCCACGCCCGAGAACTCGACCGACCCGGCCGACGACGCGGACGGCTCCGCGGATCCCTCCGCGGACCCCTCCGCGGGCCGTCACCGCGGCGACCGCGCGGACGAGAGCGAGAGCGCCGACGGTCGGTCAGGACGCCACGCCTCGCGCGGCGAGAAGCGCTCCGGCAAGGTCGCCGACGGGACGTACACCGTGCGCTCCGGAGACAACCTCTCGGTCATCGCGGACGACCTCGGCGTCGACGGCGGATGGCACGAGCTCTACACCGAGAACAAGAAGACCGTCGGCACGGACCCGGACCTCATTCTCCCCGGTCAGAGCCTCGATCTGGGCGAAAAGTAACGGAAGTTGACGAAGCGTCGGGTGGGGATTTCACGCCGTATGTCTGGTTTGGCGCAAGTGAGAGATGGGTCTCAGAAGCCCTGATCGTCTTTGAAATTCAGGCGAATGCGTGATTACCGTCGTCACCGCTCGCCACTGGTGGGCCCCGCCGGTCGGTACGCCGAATCCTGCCAACGGCCGGACGGGAACAGTCGTCGCTTTGAGCGCCGTAGGCAGGAGCGGGGGACCCAGGTAAGTGCCGCGTCATGCGGCTAGGGGTGAAGCCGCACTCGAAGGAGTGCGGCCGGGCAACCACATCGGCCCGAACCCGACAGCTCACCTCGCAGGCGTCGGTGAGGGGATCTACGCATGCTGTTTTCCAGCAAGGGCAAGCACCGTCGTCCGTCCAAGGCCACCCGTGTCGTCACGCTCGCCGGCGTCACCGGTGCCGCCGTCGCCGCCCCGCTGATGGCCGCCGGTTCCGCCTCGGCCGCCACCACCTCCGAGTGGGACGCCGTCGCGCAGTGCGAGTCCGGCGGCAACTGGTCCATCAACACCGGCAACGGCTACTACGGCGGCGTGCAGTTCTCCGCCTCCACGTGGTCCGCGTACGGCGGCACGAAGTACGCGCCGACCGCCGACAAGGCCTCCAAGGCCCAGCAGATCGAGATCGCCGAGAAGGTCCTCGCGGGCCAGGGCAAGGGTGCCTGGCCGAGCTGCGGCGTCGGCCTCTCGGGCGCCTCGCCCAACAGCGGCGGCTCGCAGGAGCAGGCCCCGCAGCAGCAGGCCCCGCAGCAGCAGGCCCCGCAGCAGCAGGCCGCGCCGAAGCCGCAGCAGACGCAGCAGCAGGCCGCCCCGCAGCAGCAGGCCGCGCCCAAGCCGCAGCCGCAGACCGAGTCCAAGAAGACCGTCGAGACCCCGACCGGCAAGACGGTCAAGAAGGGCGACGGCGAGTACAAGGTCAAGACGGGGGACACCCTGTCGAAGATCGCCGAGGCGAAGCACGTCAAGGGCGGCTGGCACAAGGTCTACAAGCTCAACGGCGACATCATCGACAACGCCGACATGATCTACCCGGGCCAGCAGCTCCACCTGAGCTGACCCATTCGGTCACGGCCGTGCCTCGGCGGACGCACGGCCGTACCCCCCGTCCCCACGGGCTCCCCGCCCCGGTGCGCGTATCCCCCGTACGCACCGGGGCGGGGTCATGTCCGCACCCGTTCCCGCCGCCGCTGCCGCCCCTCTTGTTCGCTACTAGCGAGTAGAGAACATGGTCTTACGCCCTGTTTCCGCGCCATATGGCCTTTGTGCCGTCCCAGGGGACGGGCGGTCGGCTGGCCGAAGGCCCGGAGCCGGTTAGGCTCAGGAGGCGCAGGGCCGAAGCGGTCTGTCCAATCGCGTATTCGCGTCACACTCCCAGAAGGAGATGCTCGTGCCGTCCATCGACGTCGTCGTAGCCCGGGAAATCCTGGACTCCCGAGGCAACCCCACGGTCGAGGTCGAGGTCGGCCTCGACGACGGCAGCACCGGTCGTGCCGCCGTTCCGTCCGGTGCCTCCACCGGTGCCTTCGAGGCCATCGAACTCCGTGACGGTGACCCCAACCGTTACCAGGGCAAGGGTGTCGAGAAGGCAGTCCTCGCCGTCATCGAGCAGATCGGCCCGGAGCTCGTCGGCTACGACGCCACCGAGCAGCGCCTGATCGACCAGGCCATGTTCGACCTGGACGCCACCGACAACAAGGGCTCGCTCGGCGCCAACGCCATCCTCGGCGTCTCGCTCGCCGTCGCGCACGCCGCCTCCGAGGCCAGCGACCTGCCGCTGTTCCGCTACCTCGGCGGCCCGAACGCGCACCTGCTGCCCGTTCCGATGATGAACATCCTGAACGGCGGGTCGCACGCCGACTCGAACGTCGACATCCAGGAATTCATGATCGCCCCGATCGGCGCGGAGTCCTTCTCCGAGGCGCTGCGCTGGGGCACCGAGGTCTACCACACCCTCAAGAAGGTCCTGAAGGACAAGGGTCTGTCGACCGGCCTCGGCGACGAGGGCGGCTTCGCCCCGAACCTGGACTCCAACCGCGCCGCGCTCGACCTCATCCTCGAGGCCATCAAGCAGGCCGGTTACGTCCCCGGGGAGCAGATCGCCCTCGCCCTCGACGTCGCCGCCTCCGAGTTCTACAAGGACGGCACGTACTCCTTCGAGGGCAAGGACCGCTCGGCCGCCGAGATGACCGAGTACTACGCGGAGCTCGTCGCCTCGTACCCGCTCGTCTCCATCGAGGACCCGCTGTTCGAGGACGACTGGGCCGGCTGGAACGCCATCACCGAGAAGCTCGGCGACAAGGTGCAGCTCGTCGGCGACGACCTGTTCGTCACCAACCCCGAGCGTCTGGCCCGCGGCATCGAGGAGAACTCGGCCAACGCCCTGCTCGTCAAGGTCAACCAGATCGGTTCGCTGACCGAGACCCTCGACGCCGTCGAGATGGCCCAGCGCAGCGGCTTCAAGTGCATGATGTCGCACCGCTCCGGCGAGACCGAGGACGTCACCATCGCCGACCTCGCCGTCGCCACGAACTGCGGCCAGATCAAGACCGGCGCCCCGGCCCGCTCCGAGCGCGTCGCCAAGTACAACCAGCTCCTGCGCATCGAGGAGATCCTCGACGACGCGGCGGTCTACGCGGGCCGGAGCGCCTTCCCGCGGTTCCGCTCCACGGACTGATGAGCACAGCAAGGGCTGAACTCACGTAGCCACGTGGTTACCTACGTCCCCGCACGCGGTCCCGTACCGTGTGCGGGGACGTACGTACGTGTAAGCGCCGCGCAGCTCTGGGGAGGCGGAACCATGGCCAAGGCCGGGACCAAGGACCGGTTCTCCACCGCGACCCGCCTGCGACTGCTCGGCGAGCAGACCGCCGAGCGCGTCTACCGCTCCCAGACCAAGCGCCAGGCGCGCCGCTCCCGGCTCACCGGCCGCGCCGCGCTCCTCGCGCTCGTGCTCTGCTCCCTGGTCGTCGCCCTCGCGTATCCGATGCGGCAGTACGTGTCGCAGCGCGCCGAGATCGACGACCTGCGCCGGCAGCAGGCCGAGCACCGGGCGGACGTCGAGAAGCTGCGCGACGAGAAGGCCCGCTGGCAGGACGACGCGTACGCGGAGCAGCGCGTCCGGGACCGCCTGCACTACGTGATGCCCGGCGAGACCGGCTTCACGGTGATCGACCCCGCGGCCCTCAAGAGCCGCCGCACGGACCAGGGGGCGGCGACGCGCCCCTGGTACTCGAACGTCTGGGACGGCGTCGACAAGGCCGACCGCCCCGACGACTGACCCGCCTGACAGACGACTGACCCTCCTGACCACTGACACGGAAGACAGGCATGGAAACGCCCCCGCCGACCACTGAGCGCACCGAGCCCACCGACGCTGACGTCGAGGCCTTCAAGCAGCAGCTCGGCCGCCCGCCGCGCGGCCTGCGGGCCATCGCGCACCGCTGCCCCTGCGGACAGCCGGATGTCGTCGAGACGGCGCCGCGCCTCCCGGACGGGACGCCGTTCCCCACGACGTACTACCTGACGTGCCCGCGGGCCGCCTCCGCGATCGGCACCCTCGAGGCCAACGGCGTCATGAAGGAGATGTCGGAGCGGCTCACGACGGACGAGGAGCTGGCGAAGCAGTACCGCGCGGCGCACGAGGACTACATCGCGCGCCGTGACGCCATCGAGGTCCTGGAGGGCTTCCCCAGCGCGGGCGGCATGCCGGACCGCGTGAAGTGCCTGCACGTCCTGGTCGGCCACTCGCTGGCCGCGGGCCCCGGCGTGAACCCGTTGGGCGACGAGGCCATCGAGATGCTCCCCGAGTGGTGGGCCAAGGGCCCCTGCGTCACGCCGTGCGCCGCCGAGGGCGCCGAGTGAACCGGGTCGCCGCCATCGACTGCGGTACGAACTCGATCCGCCTGCTGGTCGCGGACGCGGACCCGGCCACGGGTGAGCTGGTCGACCTGGACCGGCGGATGACGATCGTCCGGCTCGGCCAGGGCGTGGACAGGACGGGCCGCCTCGCGCAGGAGGCGCTGGACCGCACCTTCGCGGCCTGCCGCGAGTACGCCGCGGTCATCAAGGAGCACGGCGCCGAACGCGTCCGCTTCGTCGCGACGTCCGCGTCCCGCGACGCGGAGAACCGCGACGAGTTCGTGCGCGGCGTCCTGGACATCCTGGGCGTCGAGCCGGAGGTCATCAGTGGCGACCAGGAGGCGGAGTTCTCCTTCACCGGGGCCACCAAGGAACTGACAGGCCGTGACGACCTGGCGAAGCCGTACCTGGTGGTGGACATCGGCGGCGGCTCCACGGAGTTCGTGGTCGGCACGGACCGGGTGGAGGCGGCCCGCTCGGTCGACGTCGGCTGCGTCCGCATGACCGAGCGGCACCTCGTACGCGACGGCGTGGTCACCGACCCGCCCGCGCCCGAGCAGCTCGACGCGATCCGCGCGGACATCGAGGCCGCCCTGGACCTCGCCGAGCGCACGGTCCCGCTCAAGGAGGCCCGCACGCTGGTGGGCCTTGCGGGCTCGGTCACCACGGTCGCCGCGATCGCCCTGGACCTCGACGTCTACGACTCCCAGGCGATCCACCACGCCCGCATCCCGTACCAGCAGGTCAGCGCCATCGTGGACCGCCTGACCCGCGCCACGCACGACGAGCGCGCCGCGATCCCGGTCATGCACCCGGGCCGCGCCGACGTCATCGCGTCGGGCGCCCTGGTCCTGCTGGCGATCATGGACAGGGTGGGCGCACGCGAGGTCGTGGTGAGCGAGCACGACATCCTCGACGGCATCGCCTACAAAGTGGCAGAGGACGTCGAGGCAGGCCGAAAGGGCGACTGACCTGCGGTGATTCTCTAGAACGCTTGTGCGGTGACCTGGTGAGACACGCAGGATGCAGCACGACGGCCCCGGTACCGCGCTGTAGGTACCGGGGCTACTCCCGTTGTGCCTGCCTCCGCGGGGGTAGGCACAACCTGCGAGCCGATGAGGTCAGCCCTTGAGCTCATCCGCCTTGATGCCGCTACGGAACGCAGTCCACTCGGCGGAGGCGAAGCGCAAGGGTGCAACGTGCGGGTTCTTGGAGTCGCGCAGAGCGACGGCTCCCCCCGGCAGATACGCCACCTCGACGCAGTCACCATTGGCGAGACTGAATGAGGACTTCTCCCACGTCACGTGCGAGATATCGAGGGCGTAGAGATCGCTTTTCTGCATATCTTCCTCCTCGAAGCGGCCATTCCTGAAGGATAGGTACCCGCTCTCCTCGCGTTCCTATCGGTGCCGTCTCCGGCGGCGTTTAAGCCGATGGGGTGAAGCGAAGGCTATAGCAGTCTCTGGGAGTGGTGGGCTCGGTAGCTTCGGAGTCGTAGCGATCTTGGAAGTGTGCGAGAGAAGAGGATCATCATGGGGACGGTCGACGACTGGAAGAACAGCACGGTGAGCGAGGGCAGCATCGTGCGCGTGAGACCAGAACGCGGCACGAAGCCCTACCTGCTTCGGCTGCATGGCGGCTTCTGGTGCGCACGAGTGCGGAAACTCGACTACGAAGCGGGCACGGTACGCATCACGCTCTGCAAGCAGGAGACGGCTGAACCGCTCACGGGCGAGGACGCGGGCCTAAGCCACCTCCGCCACAGCCGCGACCCGTTTGAGAAGCTGGTCCTGGAGTGGCTCCAGGAGCAGGGAGTCGAGTGGCACAGCGAGCTCACCGTGACGGTCGATCTTACGGACCTCAATCTGATGAAGGTGATCGAGGAGGACGAGTGGCCGTGGAACGGCCTCTACGTCGATGACTACGTCGAACTCGTCTGGGATGGGGCCCCGTGGATGGGCACCGTGGTGGGGCTGGATCCAACCGAGCAGACCATCACCCTGAAGAGGTCGTCCCCCATGGGGACTGTGGAGCAGGAGTTCCCCATGTCGAAGGCGCACTCGCACTTGCGATACAACAGGGGGCCGATGGACTGACGGACGCGGTAGAGCAGCCCTCCGGGATGAGGGGGGCGCAATCGGCGTCTCAGAGAAGGTGGCCTCGCCCACGCGGCGGCGTTCGTCAGCGGTGACGTCCAACGAGAGCGTGTGGCGCGCACTGTGTGAGGCCGCCGCAGAACAGACGTACCTCGCTACGCCTCGCCGAGGAGCCGCGTAACGCCCCGCTCGGCGCGCACGTCCTGGCGGGCATGGCTGATCAGGCGACGCTACTCGGCGACCCTGCCGAGGGCCGGCGCCTGGCCCAGGCGGGCCGTCAAGGGCGAAAAGGCGCACGCGGCCGATAGAGGGACTGACCTGCGGTGATGCCCCAGCAGGCTCGTGCTGGTGCGGTGACCTGGTAGGACACGCAGGGTGCGGCACAGCGGTCCCGGTTCCTCGTTGTAGGTACCGGGGCCGTTCTGTGGGCGCTGCTCGGCAGGTGAGGCGCCGGTATCCCTGACTACCGTCCCGTGATGGCCGCTACGGGGAGGCTGAGGCGTCGCAGGGCCTTGTACGTGTTCTTGGGCCGTGGCTACTCGTCGAGCAGGTTCTCGGTCCTCTCCTTGCCATCCTTGCTGTGCGTCTTGATCTGGTCGCCCTGGCCTGCGGCCTTGAGGTCCTCGTCGTCATCGGCCTGACCGAACGTCTTCTTGGCGTTGTCGGCAAGGTCTTCGACCGGGTTCTTCGCATTGTCTTCGGCGCCCATGACTGTCTCCTCGGTTCACCGGACTCAGAGGCGTGGACACGCTCTGCCACTCCACCTTCTGTGGACGAAGGCACTCAGGCCGGAGTGGACTAGCCCAAGTGGGGACTGAAGGCTTGTACACCAAGGCCAGGTGCCCGAAAGCCCACTGCACACTTCTGCGGCCGTCGACGCGGACCATGCGGCGTACAAGGCGCTTCCAGTTTGCGTCTGCGCCGGTCACCGGAGTACCAGTATCTCCGGTCTCTCGGAAGAGGAGGCGCGGCAGGCGTTGTTCGCCAACATGGTCGTCTCGTGGTGGCAATCCGTATACCTCATCAAGGAAATGACGGACGAGCAATTGGCTTTGCAGCTCGAATCATTCTTTTGCGAGAGTGCGAATAGGGAATACTGGGCCAGGAATAGAATGTCGTGGAGGAGTTTCGCGGACGCCGCATCCTCCAAGAGGGAGAAGGTTTTCGTTGGCATGGTGGAGGCGCAATTTCATTCCGCGATGACCCAACGTCCGTAGCGCGGTGGAGAGTCGCATCTTGGAGCAAGACGAGCCGAAGGCGGTCTCTTCGGTGTCCGACCACAGGCGGGCGGCCTCGACCTGCTCGGGCGTCGCCTCGCGAGGTGGTCGCGCATGGCGCCTTGCACTGCCTGACCTTGAACCGTGCGGCAGCGCTGCGCTTTGGGCGTGGCGGCGGCGGCCTCGCGCTTCCCATGTTCCTGAACGACATAACAGGCACCTGCGGCGCGCACCGGACACGGCGACCAGGTCGATACCGGCATCGGACAGGGTCCGCATGTACGCCTCGGTCGCCGCACGTCCCACGCTCGTACGGACGGCCACGAGGTGACGATCGTCCGGAGCCCGGTCGATGGCCTGCGCGTTGGTGTCGTTCCACTCGGGGTGCAGGATCTTGACCTCGAACGCGATCGGGACACTGTGCCGAGAGAAGGCAGCGCGACCGGCGAGGCCGCATCTGCTGTCCATCGCCTGAGCGCGTCCTGTAGCGTCTGAGCGGTCGGGAGGGGGGTCGGAAGGCCTCCACGCGACACCCCGTCGGGAAAGTTCGTGAAGTTCTTCACAAGGAAAACGGCCCTGATGGGCGAGGTTCGTCGGTCGCGGACCGGCTAAAGGGGGCTTTTCGAAGGCTCGGGCCGGTGGCCGGTGTGCTTCACGCAGGTGACGGGAGTGTGTCACCGGGCCCTGGTTCATCCGGGGCGGAGCCTCGGAGTGCAGCTCACAAGGGGTGCACAACGACTCGCGTGACGCTGTGGTTCCCCACGGGCACCATGACCTGGGTCACGTGGGCGGCGAAGTGTAGCAGAGGTCCTTGGCATGCTTGTGAAGGGGCGCACGAGCGACCCCCGACGGGCAGGTGGATACTCGATGGCATGAGCACCACGGAGCGTCCCAGGATCCTCGTAGTAGGCGGTGGGTACGTAGGCCTGTACGCAGCTCGGCGCATTCTCAAGAAGATGCGCTTCGGAGAGGCGACCGTCACGGTCGTCGACCCCCGTTCGTACATGACCTACCAGCCCTTCCTCCCCGAAGCCGCCGCAGGCAGCATCTCGCCGCGGCACGTCGTCGTCCCGCTGCGACGCGTACTGCCGAGGGCGGAAGTCCTCACCGGCCGGGTCACCACCATCGACCAGGACCGCAAGGTAGCCACGATCGCGCCGCTCGTCGGCGAGGCGTACGAGCTGCCCTTCGACTACCTCGTCATCGCGATGGGCGCGGTCTCCCGCACCTTCCCGATCCCCGGCCTCGCCGAGCAGGGCATCGGCATGAAGGGCATCGAGGAGGCCATCGGCCTGCGCAACCACGTCCTCGAGCAGCTCGACAAGGCTGACTCCACGACCGACGAGGAGGTCCGCCGCAAGGCACTGACCTTCGTCTTCGTCGGCGGTGGCTTCGCGGGTGCGGAGACCATCGGTGAGGTCGAGGACATGGCCCGCGACGCGGCCAAGTACTACAACAACGTGAAGCGCGAGGACATGCGCTTCGTGCTGGTCGACGTCGCCGACAAGATCCTTCCCGAGGTGGGCCCGAAGCTGGGCGCCTACGGCAAGGAGCACCTTGAGGGCCGCGGTGTCGAGGTCTACCTGAAGACCGGCATGGACTCCTGCGTGGACGGCCACGTCGTCCTGAACAACGGCCTCGAGGTCGACTCGAACACGATCGTGTGGACCGCGGGCGTCAAGCCCAACCCGGCGCTGTCCCGCTTCGGTCTGCCGCTCGGCCCCCGTGGCCACGTCGACACCCAGACGACTCTCCAGGTCCAGGGCACCGACTACATCTGGGCCGCGGGCGACAACGCCCAGGTCCCGGACATGGTCGGCCGCAAGGCCGGCAACGAGAACGCCTGGTGCCCGCCGAACGCCCAGCACGCGCTGCGTCAGGCGAAGGTCCTCGGCGACAACGTGATCTCCGGCATGCGGGGCTTCCCGCAGAAGGAGTACAGCCACGCCAACAAGGGTGCGGTCGCCGGTCTCGGCCTGCACAAGGGCGTCGCGATGATCGTCATGGGCAAGATGAAGATCAAGCTCAAGGGCCGTCTCGCCTGGTACATGCACCGCGCGTACCACGGCATGGCGATGCCGACGTTCAACCGCAAGATCCGTGTCTTCGCGGACTGGACGCTGGGCATGTTCCTCAAGCGCGAGGTCGTCTCCCTCGGCGCCATGGAGACGCCGCGCGAGGAGTTCTACGAGGCGGCCAAGCCGGCTCCGAAGCCCGCGGCCGCGGCCGAGCCCGCCCCGGCGGTCAAGGCCGAGGAGAAGGCCAAGGCCTCCTGAGGTCAGCAGAACCATCCCGAAGGGGCCGCTCGCCATCCGTGGTGCGAGTGGCCCCTTCGGCTTTTTCCCACTCCAACTAGGTGTCCCCCACATCTATTTTGCCTTTCCATGACGTGGCAACGGGACTGCGCACGACCCCCTTTGGTGTTTACGTGGTGTTGGACCCATCCACGGAGGTGTGCGCCATGCAGGACGCCGCACAGCGGCTCAAGACCCTCGCCGAGCAGCTCATGGGAGCCCCGCTACCGGTCCGTATCCGCGCCTGGGACGGGTCGGAAGCAGGCCCGCCGAACACCCCCACCCTCGTCGTACGCAACCGCCGCGCCCTGCGCCACCTCGTGTGGAAGCCGGGGGAGCTGGGCCTCGCGCGCGCCTGGGTGGCCGGTGACCTGGACGTCGACGGGGACCTGTACGAGGCCCTGGACGCCATGGCGGAGTTCATCTGGGAGCGTGCCGACAGCTCCGCGAGCCTGCGGCAGTCCCTGCGCGACCCGGCCTTCCGCGCCGCGGCCCGCTCCCTCGTCGCCCTCTCCGCGCCCTTCCTGCCGCCCGCCCCGCCCCCGGAGGAGATGCGCAGACCCGGCCGCCTCCACCTCCACACCAAGGGCAGCGACCGCCGCGCCATCAGCCACCACTACGACGTCGGCAACGACTTCTACGAGCTGGTGCTCGGCCCGTCGATGGTCTACTCGTGCGCCTACTGGGAGTCGCCCGACGGCACCCTGGAGAACGCCCAGCGCGACAAGCTCGAGATCGTCTCCCGCAAGCTCGCCCTGGAGCCAGGCATGCGTCTGCTCGACGTCGGCTGCGGCTGGGGCTCCATGGCGGTCCACGCGGCGCGCGAGCACGGCGTGAGCGTCGTCGGCGTCACCCTCTCCCACGAGCAGGCCGCCTACGCCAGGAAGCGGATCGCCGAGGAGGGCCTGACGGACCGGATCGAGATCCGCGTCCAGGACTACCGCGACGTACGCGACGGACCGTACGACGCCATCAGCTCCATCGGCATGGCCGAACACGTCGGCGCCGAACGCTACTTGGAGTACGCGCGCGACCTCCACGCCCTCCTGCGGCCCGGCGGACGGCTCCTGAACCACCAGATCGCGCGGCGGCCGCAGGCGGACGAGTCGGCGTACTCCGTGGACGAGTTCATCGACGCCTACGTCTTCCCCGACGGCGAGCTCGCCCCCCTGGGCACCACGGTGGACCTCCTCGAACGGGCCGGGTTCGAGGTCCGCGACGTCGAGACCCTCCGCGAGCACTACGCCCTCACGCTGCGTCGCTGGGTCGCGAACCTGGAGGCACACTGGCCGGAGGGCCAGCGGCTCACCTCACCCGGCAGGGCCCGCATCTGGCGCCTCTACATGGCCGCGTCCGCCCTCGCCTTCGAACGCAACCGCATCGGCGTCAACCAGGTACTGGCCGTGAAGACCCCGGAGAGCGGGGCTTCAGGGATGCCCCTGAGGGCCAGGGATTGGCGTTAGGCATACGAGTGGGGCCCCGGACGCGTCGTCGACGTCCGGGGCCCCACTCACGTACCGCTCAAGCCCGCGCAGCTACCCCCCGCTACTCACTCTTGATGGCCATCAGCGGGTTCAGGCGAGCCGCGCTCCGCGCCGGCCACACCGCCGCCATCACGCCGACCACCGCGGCGATCGCCAGGAAGATCGCGATCCGGCCGGCCGGGATCTCCATCGAGTACGTGGCGACCTTCTCGGCGATGCTGCCGCCCACGGCCCAGCCCATGAAGAGGCCGAGGCCGATGCCGAGGACCGCGCCGAACAGCGAGATCACGACCGACTCGAGGCGCACCATCTGCTTGACCTTCGCGCGGTCCAGGCCGATGGCGCGCAGCATGCCGATCTCGTGCTTGCGTTCGAAGACCGACATGGCCAGCGTGTTGATGACGCCGAGCACCGCGATGAGGATGGCCATCGCGAGGAGGCCGTACAGCATGTTCAGGACCATGTTGATGCCGCCCGCGACCGCGTTGCTGACGTCGTCCTTGTCCTGGACGGTGATGGCCGGGTTGTCGCCGAGGGCGTCGACGATGGCGTTCTCGGCGCGCTCCGAGGTGCCGCCCTTCATCTTCACCAGGACCTGCTTGTCGACGAGCTTGGAGAGGTGCGGGTCGACGACGGAGGTGGGGGCGAAGAGACCGTTGAGCATCTCGTTGCCCTCGTAGACACCCGCGACCTTCAGGCGGACGGTCTTGCCGTCCTCGTCGAACTTCAGCGGGAACGTGTCACCGGCCTTGAGGCCCTTGTCCTTCGCCGTGTCCGTGTCGACGAGCGCCGTGCCCGCCTTCAGGTCGTCCACCGAGCCGCTGGTGAAGTCGAGGCCGACCAGCTTGCCGAACGACTTCGGGTCGACGCCGTTGATGACCGTGTAGCTGCCGTCCGCCTCGCCGTACGCGGTGCGCAGCGGGGAGCTCGCCTCGACGACCGGGAGCTTGTCGATCTTCTCGCGGACCTCGGGGGTCAGCTCCTCGAAGTTCGCCATGGAGACGCTGTAGTCGGCCTTCATGGAGCCCGCGGCCATCTTGTTGATGGCGCTGCCCATGGAGGTCGCGATGACCGTCATCCCGGTGATGAGGGTGAGGCCGATCATCAGGGCCGCGGCCGTGGACGCCGTACGGCGCGGGTTGCGCACCGAGTTGAGGCGCGACAGCTTGCCGGTGACGCCGAACGGCTTCAGGAGCGGCGCGGAGGCGGCGATGAACGGCCGGGACAGCAGCGGGGTGAGGACGATGACGCCGACGAGGATGACGGCCGCGCCGCCCGCCATCACGTAGTTGTCGTCCATGAACAGCAGGACCAGGCCGAACGCCACGATGAGCGAGCCGATGGTGTTGCGGACGACCAGACCGCGCGTGGTGGGCGTCGCGTGGACGCTGTTCATCGCGGCGACCGGCGGGATCTTCGCGGCGCGGCGGCCCGGCAGCCAGGCGGCCAGCATGGTCACGACCACGCCGATCAGGAGCGCCACCACGATGGTCGTCGGGGCGATGACGAGCGGGCCGTCGGGCAGCGAGGCGCCGCCGGAGTTCATCAGGGCCTCCAGGCCGACCGAGACACCGAGGCCGAGCCCGAACCCGGCCACGGCGGCGATCAGGCCGACGAGGAACGCCTCGATGAGCACGGAGCGCGTCACCTGGCGGCGCGAGGCGCCGACGGCGCGCATCAGTGCGAGCTCCTTGGTGCGCTGGGCGACCAGCATGGTGAAGGTGTTGGCGATGATGAAGATGCCGACGAACAGTGCGATACCGGCGAAGATCAGCAGGACCTGGCTCATGGAGCTGGTCTGCTGCTCGATCATCCGCTCCTGGTCGTCCGAGAGCTGACCGCCGGTGACGGCGTCCGTGTCCTTCGGCAGGATCTTCTCGATGGAGCTCTTGAGCGCCGACTCGGAGGTGCCCGCGGCGGCCTTGACGTCGATCTCGTCGTACTCGGACTTGTTCAGCGCCTTCAGCGCGGTCTTGTTGTCGAGCACGACGAGGCTGCCGCCCGCGACGACGCTGCCGTCGTCGGTGTCGAAGACGCCGGAGACCTTGGCGGTGCGGACGGGGCCGTCGGTGGAGTAGCGGACGGTGTCGCCGACCTTGAATCCGGTGCGCTCGGCGGTACGGGAGTCCAGGGCGATGTCGGCGGCGGACTTCGGGGCGGCGCCCTTGGTGAACGCGTACCGGGGGTCCTTGCCGTCCTTGCCCGGGTAGAAGTTGGAGCCGGTGGTGCCCCACTCGCCGCCCACCAGCTTGCCGTCCTTGTCGGCGAGCGCGGTGAAGCCGTTGACCGAGCCGATCGCGGACTCGGCCCCGGGCAGGGCCGCGGCCTTCTTCAGGAGGCCGTCGGTGAGGCGTGCGGGATCCTTGGACTCGCCGTCCTCGGAGTCGGAGCCGCCGTCGGGCTGGATGGCGACGGAGACGTGGTCGAAGCTCTTCGCCGACTTGTTCTTGTAGGCGTTGCCGAAGGTGTCGGTGAAGACGAGGGTGCCGGAGACGAACGCGACGCCGAGCATGACGGCGAGCACGGTCATCAACAGCCGTGCTTTGTGCGCCAGCACGTTGCGCAGGGCGGTACGGAACATGGGTGTGAGTCCTGGGTCAAGTGAGAGGGGGGAGGGCCCCGCAGGGGCCTCCCAGGGGCGCGGGGAACTGCGCGACAAGCCACAGACGGCCCGCAGTCCCGAAACATGCCCGGCCTCAGCGGCGGTAGGGAAAACCCGCCCGAGGCCGAGCGGCCACTAGCTCGTCCGGCCCTTCGCGTCGAAGTGCTTCATGCGGTCGAGGACGCCGTCCGCCGTCGGCCCGTGCATCTCGTCGACGACCCGTCCGTCCGCGAGGAAGATCACGCGGTCCGCGTACGACGCCGCCACGGGGTCGTGCGTGACCATCACGACGGTCTGCCCGAGGTCCCGCACGGAGTTGCGGAGGAAGCCGAGGACCTCCGCGCCGGAGCGCGAGTCGAGGTTGCCGGTCGGTTCGTCACCGAAGATGATCTCCGGCTGGGAGGCGAGCGCGCGGGCCACGGCGACACGCTGCTGCTGCCCGCCGGAGAGCTCCGTGGGTCGGTGGCTGAGCCGCCCGGAGAGGCCGACCATCTCGATGACCTGCTCCAGCCACCGCTTGTCCGGCTTGCGGCCCGCGATGTCCATCGGCAGCGTGATGTTCTCCAGTGCCGTCAGCGTCGGCAGCAGGTTGAACGCCTGGAAGATGAAGCCGATCTTGTCCCGGCGGAGCTTGGTGAGCTGCTTGTCCTTCAGCGTGGACAGTTCCGTTTCGCCGATGCGCACGGAGCCGGAGCTGAAGCTGTCCAGGCCCGCGACGCAGTGCATCAGCGTCGACTTGCCGGAGCCCGAGGGACCCATGATCGCGGTGAACTCACCCTGCCCGAAGTCGACGGAGACGTGGTCCAGGGCGACCACCTGGGTCTCGCCCTGTCCGTACACCTTGGAGAGGTCCGTGGCGCGTGCGGCCACGGCGGTGGCGCGGGCGGCGAAGGGGGTGGTGGTCACGGGACGGGCTCCTGTCGGGACGACGAGTGGGGACGTACTCCATCGTCCTGGCCGATCCGCGCCCTGTAGTCAGCCGCTGTTCCGGTTCCCGGGGCCGTCTCCAGTCGGACTTGAGGTCGGCCTGTCATACCTGGGGATGACACCTATCCCTGAGTCCGGGAGGAGGCGGGGCCGAGGGAGAAGACGGCGAAGACGGAGAAGGCGGAGAAGGGGGGTGAAAGCGGGACCGGGACCGTCCGGGCGGCTAAATTCCGTCATTCCGTGCACAGCGCCACGGGACCGGCCGGGGCCGCGACAAGGCCTCCGGCATGTACCAACGGACCGTGTCAGGGTCTGATGCACCCTCAGACGTCAATAAAATAAGACAACATCGGGCTGCCCTTCCGCTGTTCGGGGGATGCCTCCCGATAGGGTCGAAGCCTCGACGCGGAGCCCATGGCCTGCCCGGATGGTGGAATGCAGACACGGCGAGCTTAAACCTCGCTGCCCCTCGGGGGCGTGCCGGTTCGAGTCCGGCTCCGGGCACATCCGCCGTACACCCGCCGTGCCTCACCGTCGACCGCTCGTCGCTCTCCGGGGTCACCCGGGCGGCGCAACGCCACAGAAGCGGGAACAGTGGCCCCTTCGTGCGCGTTCTCCATCACAGTGAGGGAAAGATCCTCCCCAAGCACTAGGCTCATCCCTTTGCCTACGCATTACTCTTGAGGGCAAAGCCACACACGGTGGCCATGGAGGAGTGAAATGAGGAGCAGTAACCCGGTCTTCTCGCGACGGGGGTTCAGCCGCGACAACGGCTTCGCAGGCTTCGGCCGGCAGCCGCAGGCCGGGGGACCCGCGGGCGCGACCCAGACCCAACAGGGCAACCCGTACGCGCAGGGCAATCCGTACGCCGGAGGCCAGCAGGCCCCCGCGGACAACCCCTACGCCACGAATCCGTACGCCCAGCAGGACCTGCAGCACGGAGCGCCCCAGGCGCCCGTGACCACCGCGGGCCGTATGACGATGGACGACGTCGTCATGCGTACGGCGACCACGCTCGGCACCCTCGTGGTGACGGCCGCGATCGCCTGGGCGCTGCTGCCGGTCGACGACGCCAACATCAGCAAGTCGTACGGCATCGCGATCGGCGCCGGTCTTGTCGCGATGGTCCTGGGCCTCGTCCAGGCCTTCAAGCGCAAGGCCTCGCCCGCGCTGATCCTGACGTACGCCGCGCTGGAAGGTGTCTTCCTCGGCGTCGTCTCCAGTGTCGTCGACAACCGCATCGCCAGCGGCGCGGCCATGCAGGCCGTGCTCGGCACGATGGCCGTCTTCATCGGCGTCCTCGTGGCGTACAAGGCGGGCTGGATCCGCGTCAACCGTCGCTTCTACGGCTTCGTGATGGCCGCGGCGATGGGCTTCCTGCTGCTCACCGCCGTGAACCTGCTGTTCATGGTCTTCGGCGGCGGTGACGGCCTCGGCTTCCGCAGCGGTGGCCTCGGCATCGTCTTCGGCATCGTCGGCATCCTGCTCGGCGCGTGCTTCCTGGCCCTGGACTTCAAGCAGGTCGAGGACGGCATCGCGTACGGAGCGCCGAAGGAAGAGGCGTGGCTCGCCGCGTTCGGTCTGACGATGACGCTCGTCTGGATCTACATGGAGTTCCTGCGCCTGATCGCGATCTTCTCGGGCAACGACTGAGACGCGTAGCTGTCGCAGTAGTCGCAGAAGGGCCCGCGGACCGGAGACGGTCCGCGGGCCCTTCGCCGTGTGCCGTGTGGGTGGGGGTCAGAGGAGTTTGCGGGCGGCCCGCCTGAGGTCGTACTCGTGGATGATCGCCTTCGCGTGCCCGTACGCGAGATTGTGTTCCGAGCGGAGCCAGCTGACTTTTTCCTCGAAGCGGAAGAGGGAGGGTCCTTCCTCCACGGCGCGCAGCCAGTCGGAGACTTCACGACCGGTGCAGTGGGGGATTCGGGCGAGCATGTTGCGGTGGGTCTCCTCGGAGAAGACTTGGGACATCGGCGCCTCCGGACGCGTCGCGATGTGTTCCGTCCTTCACGCCACCGTGCCTGAGCGTTGGGGCGTTGGCAACAGTCCCGGAAGGGAGCATAAGGTCGCTGCGTGCTCGATACGACGCCTTTGACAGCCGCAGTGGACCATTTCGCCGACCGTCTGCGGGCCGCCCCGCAGAGCCGCCTGCAGCGGGGGGCGGCGACCGAAGCGCTCGCTCTGGCCAGGGAGTTGGCCGCCCGCACCCAGCGCATCGAGGAACCGGAGGCGCAGCCGCGGGAGATGCCGGACGCGGGGATGTTCGCCGCGGCCGACCAGATCACCGTCGCGGGGCGCGATCTCGCCCTCGTCCTGACGGATCCCGAGGAGCTCGCGCGGGCGCTGGAACTCGTGGAGGAGGCGCAGAAGCGGGCCGGGGTCTAGACCCCCTTCTGCGGTTCGCTCGTCGCTCGTCGCTCGTTGCTCGTCGCTCAGACCGAGGCGATGACGCGGTCGGCCAGGATGTAGATGTTCTCGGTGCCGCACTCGAACGTCAGGGCGTACGCACCGGAGATGCCGGAGCCGCCGAGCAGGAACGGAGTGCGGCCCTCGCGCAGCGCGGTCGCCAGGAGCTCCGCGGTCTCGCGGTGGCCGGGCGTCATGCACAGCGTCGTACCGTCCGCGAAGACGTACACGTCGAGCGTGCCCAGCGGGCCGGGGCGGACGTCGGCGAGGGCGGTGCGGGCGTCGGCCAGCTCCTCCAGGCACGCCACCGTGCGCTCGTGATCACCGTGATCACCGTGATCGCCGTGGTCGCCGTGCCCCTCGGGTGTCGGCATCTGCACCGGCACGAAGTCCGGGTGCGAGGGGTGCCGGCGGCGGGCGGCGGCCAGCTCCGGGGAGTCCCCGGCGAACTCGTCGGTGCCCGTCGACTCGGCGAACGGCTCGGTCACCGGCTCCAGACTGTCGGACTCCAGGCCCGCGAAGTCGGCCTGCCGGGGCAGGAACAGCTCGTCGGCGATGCCGTCGGGCAGGCCGGGCAGTCCGCCGAGCAGCGAGGGCCCGTCGGCGCCCTCGCGGGCCTCCTGAGCGGCCCAGAACGCGCGGGCCTCGGCGAGCTCGCGCTCGCGCTCCTCGGCGAGCGCCTCGGTCACGGCCGCGCGTATCTCGTCGGTGTCCACGGTGGCGCGGGCCGCCGGCACCGTGGGGTGCGGGCCGCTCGTGGCACGGCTGTCGGCTTCGGCTTCGGCTCTGGCGGCCAGTTCGGTGTGCAGGGCTGTGATCTCGGCGAGCTGCTTCCGCATGCCGTGCACGGCGTGCAGGGCAGCGACGCCCACGGCCGTGGCAGCGGCCGTGGAGAGCAGCAGGGCAAGAGGCAAGGCGCTCACTGACGTACTCCCGGTTTCAAGTCGACCCCCGACTTCCTACATCAGCTTGAAGCCTGCACGATCCAGCTGTCAGTGCATTACGTCACGAATGGGACAGGACTTAGGGCCCGAGGTTTACCCCCGTATGTGCTCTGAGCTGGGCATGTCCATCTCCCCCAGGAGATAGGTCACATCCTGGGGGAGATTGGGTCACGAAGTGATGCAGGGACGGAGGGTCAGCAGAGGGAACTGTGTGTCAGCGGTTTTCTACTGTTACCGGCCGTTATTAGCTGAGGCGTTCGATAACCATGGCCATGCCCTGGCCGCCGCCGACGCACATCGTCTCGAGGCCGAACTGCTTGTCGTGGAACTGGAGGGAATTGATCAGCGTGCCGGTGATGCGGGCGCCGGTCATGCCGAAGGGGTGGCCGACGGCGATGCCGCCGCCGTTGACGTTCAGCTTGTCGATGTCGATGCCCAGGTCGCGGTAGCTGGGGATCACCTGGGCGGCGAACGCCTCGTTGATCTCGACCAGGTCGATGTCGTCGATGGTCAGCCCGGCGCGCCGGAGCGCCTGCTTGCTCGCCTCGACCGGGCCGAGGCCCATGATCTCGGGGGAGAGGCCGGTGACGCCGGTGGAGACGATGCGGGCGAGCGGGGTCAGGCCGAGTTCGCGGGCCTTGGTGTCGCTCATGATCACGAGGGCGGCGGCGCCGTCGTTGAGGGGGCAGCAGTTGCCGGCGGTGACGAGGCCGTCGGGCCGGAAGACGGGCTTGAGGCCCTGGACGCCCTCCAGGGTGACCCCGGCGCGCGGCCCGTCGTCCTTGCTGACGACCGTCCCGTCCGGGGTGGTGACGGGCGTGATCTCCCGCTCCCAGAAGCCATTCTTGATGGCTTCCTCGGCGAGGTTCTGCGAGCGGACGCCGAACTCGTCCATGTCCTGACGGGTGACGCCCTTCACGCGGGCGAGGTTCTCGGCGGTCTGTCCCATCGCGATGTACGCGTCCGGGACGAGCCCGTCCTCACGCGGGTCGTGCCACGTGGACCCCTCGGTCTTGGCGACGGCCTCGGTACGGGCCTCCGCGTCGGCGAAGAGGGGGTTGTGGGTATCGGGGAGCCCATCGCTGGTCCCCTTCACGCTCCGCGACACCATCTCCACGCCGGCGGAGATGAAGACGTCGCCCTCACCGGCCTTGATGGCGTGCAGGGCCATGCGGGAGGTCTGGAGGGACGAGGAGCAGTACCGGGTGATGGTGCAGCCCGGAAGGTGGTCCATGCCCATCTGTACGGCGACGATGCGGCCGAGGTTGTGCCCCTGCTCACCACCGGGCAGACCGCAGCCCAGCATCAGGTCGTCGATGTCCTTCGGGTCCAGCTCGGGGACCTTGGCGAGGGCGGCCTCGATGATGGTCGCGGTCAGGTCGTCCGGCCGCAGATCCTTCAGCGAGCCCTTGAAGGCACGGCCGATCGGGGTGCGGGCGGCGGAGACGATCACGGCTTCGGGCATCAGGGGCTCCAGTGGCTGTGGCGGTGAAAGTGCAGTGGCCTAAGGGGCAGGGCTCACTGGGAAGTTACCTGCACGTAATGGGGTGGGTCATCGGGTGGGGGATGTGACTCCGGCCGCATTTCTAAGCGGGCGCTCAGGCCGCGGGGCCCTGGGCGGAAGGGGTGGGGGGCCTTCCGGTCCGCAGTCACCTGCAGGCGGGTGGAGGTCGCCCGCGCAGGTCCCCGCGCGGGTGGGGGCCTTCCGGTCCGCAGTCACCCGCGGCGGATGGGGTCGCCCGCGCAGTTCCCGCGCCCCTGCCAGCCGCCCGGGGGCCACTTACTCGACACCCTCCACGAAGTGGTCGAACTCGCCCGCCTGCACGCCGAGCACGAAGGCGTCCCACTTCTTGCGGGTGGTCGTGACGATGTTGTCCGGATCGCTGGTCTCACGCAGGTAGACGGCGTCGCCGTCCGCACCGAAGGCGATCTCGATCCAGGGCCCTGGACCCTGCTCGTCCTCGGGCGCGGCGCGGGTCCAGTCGAGGTCGGTGGGGATACGGGGGGTCTCGGTCATGGCTTGGGTCTGCGCCTTCTCTTCGTCTGTGGGGCGGGGCCGCGGAGGTATGTACGTCCTCGCCATCCCGGCGCGGGGCCTCGGACCGGGCATCCCCGGAGCGTGGCTCACCGTGCTCCGGGCGCACATACCTCCACGTCCCCTCAGGCCGTCTCGGCGCCTGCGGGCCGCTGCGCGGAGCGGAGCAGCGCGGCGAAGGCCGTGGGGGTCGTGCTGAGTATCGCTCGGGTGGGGTCGCTGCTTTCGGTGAGATGGATCGTGCCGGTGGGGCTGGTAGCGATGTGTACGCAGGAGTTGCCTTCTTGGCAGTAGGAGGACTTCTGCCAGGTGAGCTTGGGCATCGTGGGCTTCCTTTACAGGTCCTGGATGATGTTGTGGATGAAGTCGCGTGACTTCATGGGTGAGAGTGCTGTGGCTTCCATGCGGTCGAGGAGGATGCGGTACTTGTCGAGCTGGGCTTCGGCGTCCAGGAACACCGGGCCGTGCGACTGGTCGAGGTTGACCGTGTCGAGTTGGGGCACGGGGCCTGCGGAGTAGTAGATCGACTGGCCCGAGCCCGGGAATGTTCCGGCAGTGAACGGGATGACGTGAATGGTGATGTGCTCCCGCTCGCTCATGTCGATGAGGTGTTTGAGCTGCGCGCGGGTCACGGTGGGGCCGCCGAACTGCATGCGCAGGGCCGCCTCGTGGACGATTGCCTGGTGGGGTGTCGGGGGCTCTCTGAAGAGCACGGCCTGCCGCTTGATGCGGTACGAGATCCGGTGTTCGATGTCCGGCGGTGACAGCTCGGGAACGCCCTGGCGGAAGATCTCGCGGGCGTAGTCCGTGGTCTGGAAGAGGCCGGGGATGTGCACCGTCACCGCGGTGCGCAGCGATGTGGCGTGGTGTTCGATCTCGGCGAGGTCCAGCAGCCCTGCGGACAGTATTTCGCGGTAGTCCTCCCACCATCCGCGCGTGCGTTCACCGGTCATGCCGGTCAGCGCGTCGATGAGGGGCTTGTCGGAGCAGTCGTAATGGCAGGCCAGCGCGCGCACCCGTGCCGGGCTCACGCCGAGCCGCCCGGACTCTATGTTGCTGATCTGGTTCTGCTTGACGCCGAGGAGTTTCCCGGCCTCCGTCGACGTCAGGCCGGCGCGTTCGCGGAGCTTACGCAGCTCGCTGCCCAGCCGCAGTTGACGTCCCGTCGGGTTGGTTCTCACGGGCGCGTTCGCCTCTCCTCATGTCCCATCACTCACACGAGTGGTTGTGCAGGGCTTTATCAGGTTTCGGTTAACGCCTTAACTAGACGTCGCTACCTTGTGAGTGGCGCCACCACCCAGAAGAACCCCGCTCGACGGAGCGACAACGTCACTGGGCCCACCCGGCAACTACCCGCTCCCAACGGAGACTTCCATGAACGCAACCGTATCGCCGCCCTGGACCTACACCCTCCAACTCCCCCACGATCCCCGCGCGCCGGGAATCGGCCGTGCCACCCTCCGCGCGGTACTCGAAACGTACGGGCTCGGGGAACTCACCCCCACCGCCGAACTCCTCGCGGGGGAACTCCTGAACAATGCGCACTGTCACACCGACGGCCCCTACGCCCTCCGCCTCCGCTCCTCCACCCCGGAGGGGATCCGCGTGGCCGTGTGGGACTCCAATCCGGAGATCCCACCCGGGTTCGGGGAGGACGGCCGTGACGACGACTGCCGACCGCCGGAGACGGCGGAGGGTGGGCGGGGGTTGCACATCGTGCGGGCGTGCGCGGACAGTTGGGGGTCCTACTCCCTCGGGACGGGGCACGTGGGGAAGTTGCTGTGGGCCGAGGTCACGCCGGGCTCCGGTCGGTAGAGGACTCGGCGAGCTACGGGACGGAGGGATCCCCCGGCTGGGGCCCGGTACGTCCGCCCGTCTCGTCCATCAAGTTGACGGCCACGTCGAAGCAGCCTGCCGTGAACTTGGACGGCGAGCGAACCTCCATCAGGACAGTGCCGCTCGGCAGCATGGCGTACGTCGGGGGGTACGACGTCTTCGGCTTCCCGGTACAGAAGCGCGCCGCTTCCCGCTGCTGACCCTCGGTGAGCGCGTTCGCCGACAGCATGCGCACCGTTCCGCTGTGCATCTGCTCAAGGCGTTCGGCGCTGTTGCGGGCGCCGGTGAAGAGCCGCACCCAGGACCGGTCCGCGAAGGTGAGCCGGACATCCGCTTCGAGTTTGCTGAACTGCATGTGACGGGCTTCGGCGAGGGCGTCGAGCGGTAGCTCGCAGAGTACGTCGGCGTGTTCCAGCAGTCCGAGCTCGGAACCGACGAAGAGAAGGCGGTGATTGGTGATGACCAAGTCCGTGATGTAGCTCTTCGGCCGGCGTGCAGGGTCCAGTTGCCACGGCAGGGTGCGCGCGAGGGTGCCGGGAGCGGCCCACATGACGGGGAAATCGTCGACCTCGTTCTCCGGATCCTCGGGTTTGTCGTCGCCGGAGCCGACGTTGTTCTCGTTGAGGACGAGGCTCGTGACCAGGGCGAGGGCGGAGGCCAGGGCGCCACCGACGCGACGGGAGGCCTTGTTCCCGGCGGTGCGTGGTGTGTTGTCCGGGCCGGGCGGCCAGCCCGCGCTCACCAACTCCCCTTGCATGTCGTTGCGACCGGTGTCGCGAAACCAACGTTGTCCGGAGACGGCGGGGGCCATGCCGGTGGCGAAGGTGGCTGCGGAATGGATGAGGACGTCTTCTTCGGGGTCGGTGAGCCAATCCATCAGTGCGCCATCTCTCCATCAGGGAAATCGACCGATCCGACAATGCCCGCCATGGCACTGCTGAACTCGTCCCACTGTTCCATCGAAGCCGTGTCCAGCGTGAAGACCGCCGTGTACGGGCCGGTCGCGAACGGAATATGGACCTGGATCTGGCCCATGACCAGTTCCTCGTCCTGGCCACTCTTCGTGTACTGACCGTCGACGAGGAGCTTGCGGAAGGAGATCGCCGACACCGCAGGACCGCACGGCAGGTCGATCCAGGTCACCTCCCGTAGCGGGTCGGACTGGAGGGTCACCAGAATGCCCTGGGCGACTGTCTCCTGATCGGCTTCCCCGGACTCGAAGACCGCCATGGTCAGTGAACAGTGCGCGACACCGCCGTGGTTCTCGATGTCGTACAGCCCAATACCGAAGAAGCTGACGCCGCCCGTCAGCATTTCGTCGGCCGTCGCGCTGTACAGGGCGCCCATAATGTTGCAGAGAGAGGGCTCACCGTTGGGATAGATGTCTCTGACCAGCTGGTGTGCGGCGTGGGCACGTGCGGGGGCGTCCAGCGAAACCTCGATTGTGTGCATGCCCTCGGGGCAGCGGAAGTTCATGGGCGGCAGAGTGGCCCCCGCTACGACCGGCGAGGGGTGGGCTACCGCGCTACTACTCGTAGGTGTTGGGCTGTCCATGCGGCGCCCTCAGCTTCCGTAATCTCGGTTCGCGATGGTGTGGCCTTTGTATCCGGTCAAGGCTGTCTTGATGGCGGCGTCAAAGGCCCGCCCACCCTGGCCCATGGGCGAGATGAGCTCGTCGCTCTTGACGAACGGCAACCTGCTTCCCAGCGCGTTGATCGATTTGGTGCCGACCAGCTGACCGCCACGAAAGTTCTGTAGGCCGCTCTCCACCGCGAGCCGCGTACGGCTGCCGCCTTCGGCGAGTTGGACCACGGGAGCTGGCTTCCCCTTTCCGAAGAGCTGGAGCAGCTTGCTGCTCTTCATTCCTGCCTCATAGCCGGCTCCGAGCTTTGCGGCACGAGCCGTAGCACTCGTGCCCTTAGCGACCTTTGCCGTGCCCAGCAGGCCCTTGACCCCTGGAAGCACACCGAAGGCGTCAAACCCGATCTCAACCCAACTCACCTCTGCGCCTGCTGCTTTGGCGGTCAGATGCGTAAGTAATGCCGCTCCACTAGTCACCATAGAGGCGGCTGCGAAGATCGCACCGATCGGCTCGAAGGGGGCCGTGATAATGGCGAGGATGCCCAGGGCGCTACTGATCAGGCTCAATGCATCGCCGATCATCTTGATCAGTTCGGCGTGATCCTTGATCCACTCGCCTGCGGTCTTCCACGCGTCCGCGACGCCCTTGGTGAGCTTGTCCCAGAAGCCCGGCTCGTCCGGGGCGATGTCGCCTGCCTTGTCGAGTTCCTTGCTGATCGCCCCGGCCGCCTTGGCGTAGCGGTCCTCCAGGTCGTGGACCTGGGCGATGACCCCGTCGACGTCTCCCGAAGCCTTCCCGCTCTCCTTGCTGTCGGGCTTCGCCTCCGAGCGGGCGTCGAGTTTTTCCCCGGCCTTCTTCTCGAGGCGGTCGGTCTCGTCCTGGAACTCCTTGAGTTCCTTGGCCCACCGGTACAGCGCGCGCGACGCCTTGTCGAAGGATTCGTGGCTCTTGCGGATGAGCGGGGTGACGTCCTCGCCGATGTACTCGGTGAACGCGAGCGCCGCCTTGCCCTTCCAGGCGCCGCATTCGATGCGTTCCAGGTCTCGGACCGCGGCGCCGAGCTCCGAAGCCAGCCCACCGAGTTTCTTCGCCAGGTCGCGGGTGTCCTCGACGTTGCCGGGTGTGGGGTCCCAGCCTATGTTCGGGAGCGCGGGGCGCTTGGTGCCGGTCACGCTACTTGCTCTTCTTCTTGGCGGACTTGAGGGACTCGGCGAGGGCCTGGTCCAGTTTGCTGAACTCCTCGTCGATCTTGTTGATCATCTTGACGGCGCCCTGCGTGTGCTTGCCGAGCTGCTTGACGCCGTAGCCCCACTCGTCGGCGAACTCGTGCACGTCCTCGATGAGTTTCTCGGCCCCGACGACCGAGCCGTCGGTGTTCTTGAGGGTTCTGCGTGCGGCGTCCATGCGGTCGCTGACCGAGGAGAAGGTCTTCTTGAGGTTCTCGAAGACCGTTCCGTCGAGGCGAAGGTCGCTCATGTCGGTGTCCGGGTTCCCTGTTTGGTCGTGGTCTGCGGTCTGCGGTCTGCGGTATGTGGTTTGCGGTCAGCGGGCGACTGACTGGATCTCGTGTACGACTACGTCCTGGGTGTCTGCGGAAGAAGTCACCGATCTTGAGTACGCCGATCTGCCGGATCGCCTTGACCGTGGCCTGGATCCCCTTCGGGGAGTACGCCGGTTCGTACCAGCAAGCGGGTGGATCCCAGTTGCTGTTGGCGGGGGTGAGCGTGCCGGTCCTCGCGGACTTGGGGCTCCCCGGGTTGCCCGGACTGCCCTCGACCGTCGTCCGGACCTGCGTGTGTACGCCGAGGTTTTTGTCCTGGCGCGTGGCCGTGGTCTGCTGCGCCTCTTTCCGCTCACCCGTCGTCCTTGAGGAAGGTGACCCGGCGGTCGTAGTAGCGGGTGGTCCCGACGAAGCTCTTGCCCTCCTTGCGGAAGCCCTGGATGTAGTCAGCTGCCGTGAGCAGGGCTTCGCCGGAGGAGTAGAACTTCAGTGCCGGGTGCGTCTTCGCGTCGACCGTGACCGCTTCGTCGATCGCGTCGAGCCGACGCGCGTTGTCGGCGAGCACCGCGTCCTTCTTCGGGTCCCCGGTCTCGCCCCCCTCGAAGACGTTCTCCACGACCTCGGGCAGCTTGATCTCCGGGCGGTCGATCCCGTCGTCCTCCGATGTCTTCGGGGACGGTGACTCCTTCTTCTTGTCACTCGCGTCCGAGTCGGCGCCCGCGATCCTGTCCTTGGAGTCGCCGTCGCTCCCTCCGCACGCCGAGAGCGAGAGGACCGCGGCAGTGGCCATGGCGGCCGCTGCGAGCAGGGTGGGGCGGCGGTTCACGGTTTCGGCTCCTGGGGGCGGGGTTCTCTGGAGTGAACCAAGCTATCCAGGTGAGGTGGGGGGCACCAGCCGCTTTGACGGCGGGCAAGGGGGCAGACAGGTGTATATCGGCAGAGTCTGGACCGCGTTTGATCACTCTTGGCTCGTATGTGTCGCTCACCGCTATGGGGCGGGAAGTGGGTGACCGTCCCATAGAGCAAATTCGGGCATGGGTTGGGTTATGGGGGTAGGGCAGGGTGCCCATCTGTTGTCTTGCTGCGCAGGTCGGTTCGTTGGGGGCAAGGCGGCCCGCCGTATCGGACACGCCATTTCCGCCGCTCCTGCCCGGGGCGTGAAGTCAGTGGGGGAGCGGGGACGGATCGGGGGTGTGGATGCGGCGGCGGCGTCGGCGTTTGAGGAGGGCCCACGGGCCGCGGGGGCCCGTCGGCATCGCTGCCGTGACCTCCGTGCCGCCCTCCGAGGCTGCTTGGGCCGCTGCTCGCGCGACCGGCAGGAAGCCCTCGCGGCGCGAGACGTCCGGGCGGTCCTCCTCCGGCCATAGGCCCAGCGCCGCGCACAACGTGGGGAGTACTGCCATCGCCGCCGTCGCGTACCCCTCCGCGGAGGGGTGGTAGCGGTCGGGGCCGAACAGTTCCCGGGGGTGTGCCGCGAACTCGGGGCCCAGGAGGTCGCCGAGCGAGACCGTCCGGCCGCCCTGCTCCACCGCCCCGATCGTCTGCGCCGCGGCCAGCTGCCGTGAGACGCGGCGGGCCAGCCACCGCAGCGGCTGGTAGACGTTCTCGACCGTGCCCAGGTCGGGACACGTGCCGACCACCACCTCCGAACCGGCCGTACGGAGCCTGCGTACCGCGGAGGAGAGGTGGCGTACCGATCGCGTCATCGGCATCCGGTGCGTCACGTCGTTCGCGCCGATCATGATGACGCAGACGTCCGGCACCCAGGAGGGGTCCGAAAGGATCAGTGTCACCTGGCGGTCCAGGTCGTCCGACTGGGCGCCCGGCAGCGCCACGTTCCGCAGGTCGACGGGGCGCTCGGCGACCGCGGCGAGACCGGAGGCGAGCAGTGCCGCCGGGGTCTGTTTGGCCCGGTGCACGCCCTGGCCCGCCGCCGTGGAGTCCCCGAGCATCGCGAACCTCACGGGTTCGGCGTGCGTGGGCCGCGCGGCCTCCGCGGCGAACGCCCCGCCGTAGCGCCCGTCGGCCCGTGGCGGATCCACGTGCCCGTTGCCCACCGTCCGCTTCGCGAGCTGCACCTCGGCGAGCACCACGCCCACCGTGGCGGCCCCGAGCAGCCCGATGCCTCCGCCGCCGTACGCCGCGCCCGCGGCGATCCGCCGCGCCACCCTCGCCCTCGACATGCCCTGCAGCCACCTCCTCGTGCCGTACCGCTTCGTACGGCCGCACATCCACTCATTGCCCCGTAAGCACGGTCGGCCAATCGCAAGCGGAGGTGAACGGATGAGGAGGCTCTAGGCTGACCGCACCAATTCGTCGCACTACATCGCAGCCCGGAGACAACGGTGCAATTCCACGACTCGATGATCAGCCTCGTCGGCAACACCCCGCTCGTGAGGCTCAACAACGTGACCGCGGGCATCCAGGCGACCGTCCTGGCCAAGGTCGAGTACTTCAACCCCGGCGGTTCCGTGAAGGACCGCATCGCGCTGCGCATGATCGAGGCGGCCGAGCAGAGCGGGGAGCTGAAGCCCGGCGGCACCATCGTCGAGCCCACCTCCGGCAACACCGGGGTCGGCCTCGCCATCGTGGCCCAGCAGAAGGGCTACAAGTGCATCTTCGTCTGCCCGGACAAGGTGTCCCTCGACAAGATCAACGTGCTGCGCGCGTACGGCGCCGATGTGGTGGTCTGCCCGACCGCCGTCGACCCCGAGCACCCGGATTCGTACTACAACGTCTCCGACCGGCTCGTCCGCGAGACGCTCGGTGCCTGGAAGCCCGACCAGTACAGCAACCCGAACAACCCCCTTTCGCACTACCACTCCACCGGCCCCGAGCTCTGGGAGCAGACGGAGGGGAAGATCACCCACTTCGTGACGGGCATCGGGACGGGTGGCACGATCTCCGGGACCGGTGGGTATCTGAAGGAGATCTCCAAGGGCTCCGTCACCGTCGTCGGCGCCGACCCCGAGGGGTCCGTGTACTCCGGCGGGTCCGGACGGCCCTACCTCGTCGAGGGCGTGGGCGAGGACTTCTGGCCTACGGCGTACGACCGTAACGTCACCGACGAGATCATCGCCGTGTCCGACAAGGACTCCTTCCAGATGACGCGGCGGCTCGCCAAGGAGGAGGGGCTCCTCGTCGGCGGGTCCTGCGGCATGGCCGTCGTGGCGGCGCTGCGGGTCGCGGAGCGGCTCGGTCCGGAGGATGTGGTGGTTGTTCTGCTGCCCGACAGCGGGCGCGGCTACATGAGCAAGATCTTCAGCGACGAGTGGATGAACGACTACGGCTTCCTGGAGGAGGCCGGGGACCAGCCGCGCGTGGCCGACGTGCTGAGCCGCAAGGAGGGCGGCGAGCTGCCCTCGCTCGTCCACATGCACCCCGAGGAGACGGTGGGGGAGGCGATCGAGGTTCTGCGGGAGTACGGGGTCTCGCAGATGCCGATCGTGAAGCCGGGCGCGGGGCACCCTGACGTCATGGCGGCGGAGGTCATCGGGTCGGTGGTCGAGCGCGAGCTCCTCGACGCGTTGTTCGCGCAGCGTGCCTCGCTCTCCGATCCGCTGGAGAAGCACATGTCAGACCCGCTGCCGCAGGTCGGCTCCGGTGAGCCTGTCGCCGACCTGATGTCGGTGCTCGGTGGCGCCGACGCGGCGATCGTGCTGGTCGAGGGGAAGCCGACGGGTGTGGTGAGCCGTCAGGACCTGCTGGCGTTCCTGGCGGAGCAGCAGTCGCAGTGACGTGACGGCTGACTGCTGATTGTTCACTGCTGACTGCTGACTGCTGACGTACTCGTAACCGAGCGGCACGAGGACGTCATGTGTGCGCAGCACCCGCTTAACACGGTGCGGGCATGCTGGTCGGTGTCGGCGTCAGGAACTCCGGAGCGGCTCCCGGGTTCGTGGACGCCTGGGCGCGGCCGGCTCTGACCCGGTACGACGTCCTTCCGCGGGGGACCGCCGTCGTCCCGCCCCCTGGGTTTCCGGGGGTGCGGCGGGCCCTCGCGGTGACGGCCCCTCTGCGGGCGGTCGTCCTGCACGGGGAGGTGCCGGGTGGGAAGACCGTCTCAGTCGTCCCACTCCGACTTGCGGTCGTCGCGCCCGCGGCCGCCGAAGGACAGGCCGCGGAACGAGTGCACCGCGTTCACGCCCACGATGCCCGCCCAGGACACGAAGAGCCCGGTCAGGCCCGCGTTGACCACGGCGATCGCGGAGAGCGGGACCGCGAGGATCAGCGAGACGACGCCGAACCCGAAGCGCTCGCCCCAGGAGTCGACCCCGTTCGCGGGCGAGCGGGCGCCGCGGGCGACCACCATCTGCTGTTCCGCCAGGTGGCGGCGCATACGGCGGTCGATCGTGCCGTCCAGGCGCTGCTCGATCTTCCCGAGGAACGAGTCGACCAAGGCGGAGTCGTACTCTTCGCCGAGCTCTCTGCGCGCATGCAGAGTGGCGTCGAGTTCCTTCTTGAGTTCGGCGTCACGGGCTTCCATAGCCGTTTACGTTACGACGCCGGGGCGCTCTCGGCGCTGGGGCTAACCCCCCTTTCCGCACGGGGCCCAGCCCCAGGGGCGGGCGGGTTCCGCCTGGCCAGGGCCCAGTACAGCACCGCGGGCACCACCAGCCCCACGATCCACGAGATGTCGGCGCCGCCCAGCGGGTCGACCAGCGGGCCCGTGTAGAAGTGGGTGACCAGGAAGGGGAGCTGGGCGAGGAGGCCCACGCCGTAGACGGTCAGGGCGTCCCAGCGCCAGGCGCCGTAGCGGCCGTGCGGGTCGAAGAGGGCGGGGATGTCGTACCGCTCGCGGGAGATCAGGTAGTAGTCGACCAGGTTGATGGCCGACCACGGCGTGAAGAACGTCAGCAGGAACAGCAGGAAGTCCTTGAAGGACGACAGGAAGCTGTCCTTGCCGAGCAGCGCGACCGCCGTGCCCGCCACCATGATCACGGCGATGTACGCGGCCCGCCCGCGCGCCCCGAGCACCTTCTGGCCGCGGAAGCCGCTGATGCTCGTGACCATCGACATGAAGCCGCCGTAGGTGTTCAGGACGTTGATGGTCAGCTTGCCGAGCGCGATCACGAAGTAGAGGAAGGAGGCGATCAGGCCGGTGCCGCCGAGGCCGACGACGTAGCCGACCTGGTTGGCGAGGAACGCGTCCCCCGCACTGGCGGCCACGAGCACCCCGAACGTCATCGACCACTGCGAGCCGATCGCCGACCCCGACAGGGTCCACCAGAACGTGGCTTTGGCGGAGGTGGCGCGGGGCAGGTAGCGGGAGTAGTCCGCCACGTACGGGCCGAACGCCAGCTGCCAGGACGCCGAGAGCGATACGGCGAGCAGGAACATCGGCAGGTCGAAGTGGGCGTCGGAGAGAAGTACCGAGAGGTCGACCCGGTCCAGGAGGCGGACGCCGAGGTAGATGAAGGCGAGCGCGCAGATCACGCTCGCCACCCGGCCGAGCACGTGGATGACGCGGTAGCCGACCGCCGCCATGACCGCCGTGATGACGGCGAAGACGACGATGCCCGTGGTGTCGTTCGTGTGCGTCAGTTCAGCCGTCGCCTGACCCGCGAGTACGCTGCCGCTCGCGAAGAATCCGACGTACATGAGGATGACGAGGAGCAGCGGGACGACGGCGCCCTTCACCCCGAACTGGGCCCGCGACTGGATCATCTGCGGCAGCCCCAGCTTCGGGCCCTGCGCCGAGTGCAGCGCCATGACCGCGCCGCCGAGCAGGTTGCCGAGGACGAGGCCGACGAGCGACCACACCACGTCGCCGCCGAACACGACGGCGAGCGCGCCCGTGACGACCGCGGTGATCTGGAGATTGGCGCCGAGCCAGAGCGTGAACTGGCTGAACGCGGTGCCGTGCCGTTCGTCGTCCGGGACGACGTCGATGGAGCGCCGCTCCACCAGGTCTTCAGCTGCCATGCCGGTCAACTCCCGATGCTGGTACGCCTGCTGTTGCTTGGTACGCCTACTTCTTTGTGATGCCGTGCTGTTCCGCCCAGTCCCGCGCCACGTCCTCCGGGTCCTTCTTGTCCTTGTCCACCAGGCGGTTGAGCTCGGTGAGCTGCGCCGTCGTCAGGAGGGCGCCGAGGCGGGCGAGGGCCTTGCGGACCGTCGAGTCGGCCTTGCGGTCGGCGATGAGCGGGACGATGTGCTGGCCGGGGACGAGGTTCTTGGGGTCGGTGAGGACGACCCAGTGCTCGGCGGCGATGTCGGTGTCGGTGGTGAAGAGGTTCGCGACGTCGACGTCGCCCTTGCGCAGGGCGCCCTTCACCAGCGGCCCGGACGAGTCGAGCGACTTGAACTCCTTGAACTCGACCCCGTAGACGTCCTTCAGGCCGACCGCGCCGACCGTCCGCTTCTTCACCTCGGCGGCGGCGCCGATGACCAGCTTGCCGTTGTGCTTGGCCAGGTCGGCGAGGGACTTGAGGCCGTACTCCTTCGCGGTCTCGCGCGTCACGACGAACGCGTCGGAGTCCTCGGCCCGCCCGTACGGGAGGATCTGGAGCCCACGCGGGAGGCGCATGGCCAGGGCGTTCTGCATCTCGCCCTCCTCCGTGGCCTTCGCCTTCGGGTCCAGGTAGTGCAGGAGGGCGCCCTGGTACTCGGGGAGCAGGTCGATGTCGCCGCCCTTGAGCGCGGGGATGAGGATCTCGCGGGTGCCGAGGTTGGGGCGGACGTTGGTCTTGACGCCCGCCGCTTCCAGTGCGGCCGCGTAGAGGTGGCCGAGGACCTGGTTCTCGGTGAAGTTGGCGGTGCCGATGGTGACGCCGTCCTTGCTGGAGCCGCCTCCGCCGCCGCCGGATCCCCCGCCGTCGAGGGAGGTGATGCCGCCGCCGCAGGCGGCGAGCGCGGGGACGGAGGCGGTGGCGAGGAGTCCGCCGAGGAGAGTTCTGCGGTTCATGTCCTGGGTGCTCCTAAGCCTGTTGGGCCGGGCGGTGGCGGAAGAGGGCGCGTTGCAGGGACGCGAGCGCGAGGTCGAGTACGACGGCGACGAAGGCCACGAGTACGGCGCCGCCGAGCACCTGGACGAGGTCGCGCTGGGCGAGGCCGTCGAACACGTACCGGCCGAGGCCGCCGAACGAGACGTACGCGGCGATGGTCGCCGTCGCGACGACCTGGATCAGCGCGAGCCGGAGCCCGGTCATGATCAGCGGCAGCGCGAGCGGCAACTCGACGTGCAGCAGCACCTGGTGGGCCCGCATGCCCTGGCCGCGCGCCGCGTCCCGCACCTCGGGGTCGACGGCGGTCATGCCCGCGTACGTGTTGGTGACGATGGAGGGGACGGCGAGCGCGACGAGCGCGATGTAGACGGGTGTCATGGAGAGGCCGCTCGCCAGGAAGACCAGGACGACCAGTCCGACGGTGGGCAGGGCGCGGCCGAACGAGGACAGGTTGATGGCGATGAACGCGCCGCGTCCGGTGTGTCCGATGAGGAGGCCGACCGGCAGGGCGATGGCGGCGGCGATGAGGGTGGCGAGCAGCGAGTACTGGAGGTGCTCGGCGAGCCGGTGCCCGATGCCGTCGGGGCCGGTCCACTGGTCGCCGCTGACCAGCCACGCGCCGAGGTCCTTGAAGAGTTCGTACATGTCAGGCGCTCCTCCGGCGGCGGGTCCAGGGCGTCAGGACGTACTGGAGCGTGACGAGCAGTGCGTCCGCGACGAGCGCGAGCAGCAGTGTGAGGACCACGCCGACGATCACGGGGGTGGGGAAGTTGCGCTGGAACCCGTCGGTGAAGAGCTGGCCGAGGCCGCCGTCGCCGATGTACGTCGCCACGGAGACGAGCGAGATCGACATGACCGTGGCGATCCTTACGCCCGCCATGATCACGGGGAGGGCGAGGGGGAGTTCGACGGTGAGCAGCGTGCGGAGGGGGCGGGTGCCCATGGCCTTGGCCGCTTCCTTCGTCTTCGCCGGGACGGAGTCGAGTCCCTCGACGGTGTTCCGGAGGAGCACGACGAGGGTGTAGATCGTCAGGCCGATGACGGTGGTGGTGCGGGTGAGGCCGCTGACGGGGAGGAGCAGGACGAAGACGGCGATGGAGGGGATGGTGAAGAGGACGTTGGAGAGGCCCAGGAGGAGACCGCGGAGGGGGCGGACGCGGTGGGCGAGGACGGCGAGTGGGAGCGAGATCAGTAGCCCCAGGGCTACGGCGGAGAGGGCGGCCTGGAGGTGGGAGAGGGTGAGGGTGGTGAGGTCGTCGGTGTGGTCGCGTATCCACGACCAGTCGACGGTCACGGGGTGGACTCCGCGTTCGCCTGCGGGCCGTCGGGGGTTGCTTGCGCAGTTCCCCGCGCCCCTGAGGGTGTTCCCTGCGCGTTCGTCTGCGGGTCGTCGTGGGCTGGTCGCGCAGTTCCCCGCGCCCCTGACTGGTCCACCTGGCCCGGCGCCGCTGGGTGCGGGTCGTCCTTAGCTGGCTGCGCAGTTCCCCGCGCCCCTGGGTGGTCCGCCTGGCCCGGCGCCGCTGGGTGGTCCGCCTTGTCCAGTGCCCCTGGGTGGTCCACCTGGCCCGGCGCCGCTGGGTGGTCCGCCTTGTCCAGTGCCGCTGGGTGGTCCACCTGGTCCGGCGCCGTTGGGTGGTCCGCCCTGTCCGGTGCCGGTGGGGTGGACGACCTAGGGGCGCGGGGAACTGCGCGATCAGCCCCCACCGGGCCGCGGACAGAACGCCCCCTCGCATGCGCAGCGCCGGCGTGGTCGTGGATGTCGGCTCGGGACGTGACCCCCGTCAGGACCCCCTCTGCGTCCACGCGTGCCACCAGCCCCGTCGGGGCGGACAGGGACTCGTCCAGCGCCGAGAGGAGGGAGTCCGTGTCGCGGAGGGGACGTACGGGGACGTCCGGCGCGTCGCCGTCGACGTGGCGCCAGGCGAGAGGGGACCCCGTCGCGGTCAGGCGGAGCGTCCACGATCCGCCCTCCGGCGCCGCCCCCTGCGGAACGCCCGACAACGTGGACAACGACAGAAGCTTCAGGCCGCGCTCCGCCCCCAGGAAGTCCGCGACGAAGTCGTCCGCGGGGCGGGCGAGGAGCTCCGCGGGCTCGGCGCACTGCACAAGATGGCCACCCGTGCGGAACACGGCTATGCGGTCACCGAGCCGCACCGCCTCGTCGATGTCGTGCGTGACGAAGACGATGGTTTTGTTCAAGTCGCGTTGGAGGCGCAGCAGTTCGTCCTGGAGTTGCGTGCGGACCACCGGGTCCACCGCCCCGAACGGCTCGTCCATGAGGAGGACCGGTGGGTCCGCCGCCAGCGCGCGCGCAACGCCGACCCGCTGCTGCTGCCCACCCGAGAGCTGGTGGGGGTAGCGACGCCCCGCGTCCGGCGCGAGCCCGACCGTCTCCAGGAGCTCCGCCGCCCGCGCCCGCGCCTTCCTGCGGCCCCAGCCGAGCAGCAGCGGCACCGTGGCGACGTTGTCGAGGACCGTGCGGTGCGGGAAGAGACCGGCTTGCTGGATGACGTAGCCGATGGAGCGGCGCAGTTCCGCCGCGTCCTGTTCCAGGATGTCGCGGCCGCCGACCCGGATGGTTCCGGAGGTCGGGTCGACCATCCGGTTGATCATGCGGAGGGTCGTCGTCTTGCCGCAACCGGAAGATCCGACGAGGACGGTCACGCCGCTTTCGGGCATGTCGAGGGTGAGGTCGTGGACCGCTGTCGTGCCGTTCGGGAAGCGCTTGTGGACCGTATCGAATTGGATCATGTGGAGTCCCTTGCCCGGCTGTATATCGTCATGCAGAGTTCTCGTTGTCTGAATAGGTTGTCAATAGTTCGCGGCGCACCGGCATCAATCGCTGAGCGATAAAGGGTCGATGGGCAAGACGGAACGTCCGGTTGAGGAGGTTTTACGAGTGAAGTCGTCTCGTATCGCGGACACCGCGGCCAACGACAGAAAAGCGGTCGTCGTCCTCGACGGCCGGGGAATGATGGTCGCAGACGTCGTACGTCTGGCCGAATCCGATGCCCGGCCCGTCCCCGCGACCGACGGAATGAAGCGCGCCGAGGACTCCTGGAACGCCGCCAGGGAGATCGCCGCCTGGGGCCGCGTCTACGGCCGCTCCACCGGCGTCGGCGCCAACCGGAACGAGGACGTGCCCACCGAGGCCGCCGCCGACCACGGCCTGCGACTGCTCCGCTCGCACGCCGGAGCCATCGGCGCCGAACTGCCCGCACGGCAGGTCCGCGCGATGCTCGCCGTTCGCGCTAACCAGCTCCTCGCGGGCGGCGCCGGACTGCGCCCCAGCGTCGTCACGGCGCTCTGCGAGGCCCTGGAGACCGGCGCCCACCCCACCGTCAACGAGTTCGGCTCGGTCGGCACCGGCGACATCGCGGCTCTCAGTCAGATGGGCCTCGCGCTCGCCGGTGAGCATCCGTGGCAGGGCGCCGGGAGGCCCCCGGAAGCTCAGCCGCTCGACAACAATGACGCCCTCGCCCTGATCAGCAGCAACGCCCTCACCCTCGGCCAGTCCGCGCTCGCCCTGCACGAACTGCGCGGCCTGATCGGCGCCACGCAGGTGGTCGCTGCGCTGTCGCTGATGGCGGTCGACGGGTCGTACGAGGCGTACGCGCTGCCCGTGCACGAGGCGCGGCGCCACCCCGGCTCGTACGCGGTCGCCGAGCGCATGCGCCGTTTGCTGGGCGCCCCCGATCGACCCACTCCGCCCCTGGGCCGCATCCAGGACCCCTACGGCTTCCGGTGCGTGCCGCAGATCCACGGTCCCGCGCACGACGCGGCGGACGCCCTGGAGGATGTCCTGACCGTCGAGATCAACGCGGCCGCGGAGAACCCGCTGATCTCGCCCGAGGACCTGGCCGCGTACCACCACGGCGGCTTCTATCTGGCCCAACTCGCCCTAGCGCTCGACCACTTCAGGCTCGCCGTGACCCAGGCGGCCCGCCTCTCCACCTCCCGTCTCTCCACCCTCAACGAACCCGCCTTCACCCGCCTGCGCCCCTTCCTCGCGGACGGCGAACCGGCCTCGTCCGGCGTCATGATCCTCGAATACGCGGCCGGCGCCGCCCTCGGTGACCTGCGCGCCTACTCCGCCCCCGCCTCCCTCGGCCACGCCGTGCTCTCCCGTGGCGTCGAGGAACAGGCGAGCTTCGCCTCGCTCGCCGCCCGCCAGACCCTGCGCGCCTGCGAGGCTTACCGCATGGTCGTGGGATGCGAACTGGTGGCCGCCGTGCGGGCGTTGCGGCAACGGGACATGCGACTCGATCCGGACACACCGCTCGCACGCGCCTTCGGACTCGCCGACTCCGTTCTGGAAGCGGAGTTCGCGGACCGGCCGCTGACGGATGATGTGACGGCGGCGGCGGGCCTGCTCGACCGGTTCACCACGGTGTGGTCGGAACTCGGCGCAGGGACGGCCGTCGGAACGACCGTCGGAACGACAGCGGGTACGGACATCATGAGGGGGACGGCATGAGTGACAGCCCTGCCGCGCGACTGCAAGTGCTCTTCGAGGGCCACCGGCTCACACCCACCCAGCGGCGCATCGCGCACTGCATGGTGCGCAGGGCCGCCGACGCGCCCTTCCTCTCCAGCGTGGAGCTCGCCGAACTCGCCGGTGTCAGCCAGCCGTCGGTCACCCGCTTCGCGGTCGCCCTCGGCTTCGACGGCTATCCGGCGCTGCGCAGGCACCTGCGGGACGTGGCGCCCGCGGAGGAGTCGGGGGCGACGGCCGCCAACGAGTACCAGCAGGCGGTCGACGCGGAGATCGAGAACCTCAGGCACCTGGCGGAGGTCCTCGCCGACCCGGAGCCGGTCGAGCGCGCGGGACGGCTCCTCGCCGCGTCCCGGCCCCTGCCCGTCCTCGGGCTGCGGGCCGCCGCGTCGCAGGCGTACGGCTTCTCGTACTTCGCGGCGAAGGTCCACCCCGAGGTGCGTCTCCTCGACGAGGGCGGCACGATGCTCGCCGACCGCGTCGACGCGGCGGTCCGCGCCGGTGCCTCGGCCCTCCTCTGCTTCGCCCTGCCCCGCCACCCCCGCGAGGTCGTCGACGCCCTCGCCTACGCCCAGTCGGCGGGCCTCACCGTCGTCACCGTCGCCGACTCGGCCTTCGCCCCCGTAGCCGCCCACTCCGACCTCCTCCTCCCCGCGGCCGTCGGCACGGGCCTCGCCTTCGACACGGCCTGCGCCCCGATGCTGCTCGGCCGCGTCCTCCTGGAGGCCATGTGCGACCACCTCCCCGACGCACAGGCGCGCCTGGAGGAGTTCGACGTACGGGCGGCGGCGCGCGGCCTCTTCGTGGAGTAGTTCCCGCAACAAGGGGGCGCGCAAAGGCGACGCCGCGCCCGGGGGGAGCGCGGCGCCGCCGGGCGGCCGGACGTCAGGCGTCAGACGTCAGGCGTCAGACATCAGACGTCCAGGCCGGTCTCGATGCGCTTGAGCTGGTGGCGGGCCATCGCCAGGTTGGCGCGGTCCTTGTCGAGGGCCAGGTAGAGGAAGAGGCCGTTGTTGTTGCGGCCCTTCATCAGCCGGATGAGGTGGTACTGCGAGCCGAGCGAGATCAGGATGTCCTCGATCTCGTCCTTGAGCCCGAGCATCTCCATCGTGCGCAGCTTGGCGCGTACGACGTCCGTGTTGCCCGCCGCCGCCACCGACAGGTCCAGGTCCTTTCCGCCCCCGATCGTGCCGAGGGCCATTCCGCTCGTGTAGTCGACCAGAGCGGCGCCGATGACGCCCTCGATCGAGGTGGTCGCTTCCTTGAGTGCGGTCTCCGTGTCGGTCATGTGCTTGGTGCTTCCTTTCCGTCTGCCGGGCGTCCGCGGTGAAGGGGACGATGAGGGTGTGGTGGGGGGCATGGGTCAGGTTTCCTCCGCTCGATCGACGGCGGCGTCGACCAGCTCTCCGATGAGCGCGCTGGAACGGCGGGCCTCCAGGTGCAGCCGGCCCACGTTGATGCGGGGCTCGGCGAGCAGCGTCAGCACGGCGGACGAACCGGCCGCGTACGTGGCCACGTAGCCCTGTTCGCCACGGATGATCAGTTCACGGAAGCCGCCCTGATGGGTGGCGTCGGACAGCCGCAGCGCCACACCGAGCGCCGCCGCGGTGAGCGCGCAGACGCCCTCCGCCTCCACGTCCGAGGCGTCCTGCGCCAGCAGGAGCCCGTCGACACTGGCCGTCAGGGCGCCGCGGAGCTGGGGAATACGGGTCCGCAGCCGTTTCAGTTCGCCGAGTACGTCGGCTTCGGCAGCCACCAGCTCTCTCCTCCCTGCGCGCCGCCAGGACGCGAAGAACTTCATGTGGTCGAGGTCCCGGCCCAGGGGACGGCGGGGAGTTTCACAGCGCCTCCAGGGCGTCACGGACCCGGCGAAGGAGCGCGATGTCGGGATCGGCGCACTCCGTCGCGGCCGGGCAGGGGAGAGCCACCGGAACCGGCTCCCGCTCCGGTGCCCCGGGGGCCTCCACGAGTCCGGCGGCCGCCAGCCGCCTGACCTCGATCAGTGTGTGGAACGAGGGCCTGCCGAGGGCCCAGGCGATGGCCGTCGGCGTCCGTACGCCGTCCGCGAGCCGCAACAGCGCACGCTGGCGCACGGTGACGGTCTGGCCGGGCGCGGGCGCGCGGGGCACGACCGGGGCGGTGTCGACCTCGGGCCGGGGCCAGATGCTGTCCAGGAGCGCCCGGCGCCGCAGCGTCTCGCGTTCGAGGGCCGCGGCGGGCACCGGGCGGACCCGGCCGAGCCAGTGCGCGACGCCGTAACGGAACCGGGTGGGTCCGCTCGCCGCGCCCAGGACGAAGAACGCGGCGTCGAAGAGCGCGCCGAGGTGGCACATCTCCAGCTCGCCCGCGGTGACCCGGCCGCTGGCGACGAGCTCGCGGCCCACCTCGTGCCGGGTGCCCGCCGCGGACAGCACCTCCTGCCAGCCCTGCGCGGCGAGCGCGCCGCCGGCCGTGAGCAGGACGTCTATGCCGGGCGCCGCCGGGCTCTCGGCGTGTACGACGCGCCCGTCCACGAGGTAGAGGGTGCCCTGGGCGCGCAGGAAGGCCCCGGTGGCGCGCTCGGTGGCGAGCCGGGTGAGCAGGGGCGAGACGGCGGGCGCGCCGACGGCCCGCGGGACGGCGTCGGGCTCGGCGGCCCGCAGGCCGTTCACACCAGCACCAGCCGTTCGGCGAGGCTCCGCAGCCGTATCCGCGCCATGGCGAGGTTGCCGGTGTGCCGGTCGAGCCAGAGGTAGAGGAAGACGCTGCTGTCGAAGGTCGTCTCCACGTAGCGGATCAGGTGGAAGCCGGACTGGGTCGTGAGCATGAGGTCTTCGACGGGGGGCCCTTTGCGGTCCGCACCGTCCACGCCGCTGCCGCTGTCCGCACCGTCCACCCCGCGGCCGCTGTCCACACCGTCCATGTCGGCCGCGTCGTCGACCGGTGCGAACGCCTGGTACTCGGCGGCCGCGCGGGCCACCTCGGCGGTCTCGGCGGCGGTCGCCTCGTAGTCACCGTTCGGGGAATCGCCGACCGAACCGAGCGCGAGGCCGCTGGTCCAGTCGACGATCGCGGCTCCACGGGCACCGGGCAGTGTCATGGCTTCGTACAGACACTCGTCGATTCCGGGCACGCGGCCTCCCCTTCCCCAGGTGGGACCGGGTGGTCCCCACCACCCGACCGGGCGGCTCCCGCCACCCGGTGGAGAGGAAAGTACGCAGGGGAAGCGGAGTTCGCGGTGAAAGGGCATATTCCGCGGGAATGCGTCCGAGCCCGACGGGACACGTTCGGTCGTGGCCCTGGTCGGCCCATCGCTGACCGAATGTGCCGGTCACGTGATCGAGACGCCCCTCGGGACGGTGTCAGTCCTCGCCGCGGGTGCGGAGTACCACCTTGTTCACGCCCCACAGGGCGATGCCGATCGCGAGGAGGACCCCGGCACGGATGTAGACCTCCGCGGGGCGGTCCGCGAGGGGGCTCGCGAGGATCAGGGCCGTGACGGCGCCGAGGACGGGGAGGACGGTCGGCGCGCGGAAGTGCTTGTGCTCGACGGGGTCGCGGCGCAGGACCAGGACCGCCACGTTGACCACCGCGAACACGCACAGGAGCAGGAACGCCGTGGTGTCGCCGAGGCCCTCGATCTCGCCGGTGGAGACGAGGCCGATGGCGAGGAGCGAGACGAAGACGATGCCGACGACCGGGGTGCGGCGCTCGGCGAGGACGCGGCCCATCGCGCGCGGCAGGATGCGTTCGTTGGCCATGCCGTAGCAGAGCCGGGAGGCCATCATGATGTTGATCAGTGCCGAGTTGGTGACCGCGAACAGGGCGATCAGGGCGAAGAGCCTGTGCGGGAAGTCGACGCCGCCCGCCTTCACCACTTCGAGCAGCGGGCCGCTGGACCCCGCCAGGGTCCTGGAGTCGACGAGGAGGGACGAGACCAGCGCGACGAGGACGTAGATCGTGCCGGTCACCGCGACGCCGATGAAGATCGCCCGCGGGAAGGTGCGCACCGGGTCCTTGGTCTCCTCGGCCATGTTCACCGAGTCCTCGAAGCCGACGAAGGCGAAGAAGCCGAGGGCGGTGGCGCCGAGGACCCCGGTCATCAGGGCGTATCCCGTGCCGTCGGACTCGAACTCGGTGAGGCGCGAGGTATCGCCGTCCCCATTCAGCACGGCGTACGCCCCGATGGCGAGGATGATCGCGAGGCCGGTGAGCTCGACGACCGTGAGCACCACGTTCGTCTTGACGGACTCCGACACGCCCCGCATGTTGAGCGCCGCGAGCAGCACGATGAAGGTGATGGCGATCAGGGTCGGCGGCAGCGCGTCGCCGGTCAGCTCGGCGAGGTAGTCGCCGCTGAAGGCGCGGGCGGCGGCGCTCGCGGAGGAGAGCCCGGAGCACATCACCATGAAGGCGATGATGAAGGTGAGGAACGGCGCCTTGAACGCCTTCTGCGTGTAGAGCGCGGCGCCCGCCGCCTTCGGGTACTTGCCTACCAGTTCGACGTACGACGCCGCGGTCAGGATCGCCACGACGAAGCCGATGGCGAACGGCACCCAGAGCGCGCCGCCGACCTTCCCCGCGACCTTGCCGGTGGTGGCGTAGATACCGGTGCCGAGGATGTCGCCGATCACGAAGAGGATCAGCAGCTTGGGGCCGATGGCGCGGTGCAGCGCGCCCTCCGCGGCGGGCGGCGGTGGTGGCGGTGGTGCAGCGGTGGTGGACGTGTCGGATGTCGTCACAGGTGCCTCCCCCGAGACCGAGTGCGGGTCGAGGAGGGTATTGCCCGCGACGCAGGTCACTATGCGGGAGTTGAGGAAGCTCAGAGGGTCGGAAGGGCCTTCAGCAGCCCCCGGCGGGTGCTCAGAGGTTCCGCAGCGCGTCCCGTTCCGCTCCGCCGCCCGCCTCCGCCACGATCTCGTCCAGCGTCTGCGGCTCCCGCACCACGGCGAAGCGCACGTCGTCGGCGTCGGCGGCGAACCCGTGAACGCCGGGCCTGGCGAGGCTGTTGTACGAGTAGTGCTGAGCGAAGTAATACGCGCCGGTGTCCAACGCGGCTACGTAGTCACCCGGTTCGAGCAGCGGCAGCGGACGGTTCTCGGCGAGCAGGTCGCCCGCGAAGCAGGCCGGGCCCGCGACGTCCTGGCCGACGGCGGGCCCGCTCTTGGGCAGCCCCTTCACGTCGAACGCGGCGATCCGCAGCGGCCAGGACGCGGGCGCGTACACGGTCCTCGTCGCCACCTGCACGCCCGCGTGCGTCACGGCGATGGGCCGGCCGCCCGCCCGTTTCGCGTACTCGACGCGGGCGAGCACCGTGCCGTGCTTGGCGAGCAGCGAGCGGCCGAACTCGGTGACGATGCCGTACCGCCCGTCGAGCAGCCCCGGCACCCGTGACTTGAGGCGGCGCGCGTACTGGGCGTGGGTCGGGGTCTCGTCGTCCGAGCCGAAGTTGACCGGCAGGCCGCCGCCGATGTCGACGGTGTCGACCTGCTGCCGCCCGGCACGTTCGTTGATCTCCTCGGCCAGCTCGTACGCGGCCGCCACGCCCCGCACCATCATCTCCAGGGGCATGCCCTGCGACCCGGAGTGCGCGTGCAGGCGGGTCAGCCACGGTCGGTCGAGGAAGGCGCGGATCACCCACTCCCTGGCGTCCTCGTCGCGCAGCGGCACCCCGAACTTGGACGTGGCCGTCGCCGTCGAGAGGGCGCCGATCGCGCCGCCGCCGATCTGCGGGTTGACGCGGATGCCGATGGGGGAGCCGGTCAGCGCCGACCGGGTCATGGCGTCTATGCGGGCCAGTTCCTGCGGGTTGTCCGCGTTCACGGCGATGCCGAGCGCGAGGGCCTCGCGGAGTTCGGCGGCGGTCTTGGCGGGCGAGTCGAGGACGGTCGCGGTGGGCGGCATCCCGGCGGCCCGTGCCAGGGCGAGCTCGCCGGGGCTCGCCACCTCGGCGCCGATGCCGGCCGCGCGCAGCAGCCGCAGGACCGGGACGAGCGGGGTCGCCTTCACCGCGAAGGCGTGCAGGACGGGGGTGCCGGGCGGGATGACGGCCTCGAAGGCGGCGTGCAGGGCGGCGGCGCTCGCGCGGATGCCGGTGACGTCGAGGAGGCCCGCGACGGGGGCGGCGGGGCCGACGACGCCCTGCTCGACGGCGGCGCGGACGGCGCGGTCGCGGCGGGCGGCGGCGTCGCTCCCGGGAGCGGAGGGTGCGGGGTTCCCGGGCGCCGTGTCCGCGCGGAGAACCGTGGTCTGGTCGTTGTCCTCGTCGTGGCCCATGTGATCCAGCCAATCACCCGCGACGGGACCCCGCTGGCGTACTCGCGCATTCGTTCGCTATTGACTAGCTCTATTCAGGCCCCCAGGATGTGAATAACAAGGTCACAGCAACGAGGTCACAGCTTCGAGGAGGCATCGCCATGTCAGGACCCCGCCCCGTACGGGCACCGCGCGGTACGGAACTGAGCGCCCTGGGATGGCAGCAGGAAGCCGCCCTCCGCATGCTGCAGAACAACCTCGACCCCGAGGTCGCCGAGCACCCCGACAAGCTCGTCGTCTACGGCGGCACCGGCAAGGCGGCCCGCGACTGGCGCTCCTTCGACGCGATGGTCCGCACCCTCAAGACCCTCAAGCAGGACGAGACGATGCTCGTCCAGTCCGGCCGCCCCGTCGGCGTCATGCAGACCCACGAGTGGGCGCCGCGCGTCCTCATCGCCAACTCCAACCTGGTCGGCGACTGGGCGAACTGGGAGGAGTTCCGCCGCCTGGAGCAGCTCGGCCTCACCATGTACGGCCAGATGACCGCCGGTTCCTGGATCTACATCGGCACGCAGGGCATCCTCCAGGGCACGTACGAGACGTTCGCCGCCGTCGCCGCGAAGAAGTTCAACGGCACGCTCGCCGGGACGATCACCCTCACCGCGGGCCTCGGCGGCATGGGCGGCGCCCAGCCCCTCGCGGTGACGATGAACGACGGCGTCGCGATCTGTATCGACGTCGACCCGCGCGCCATCGAGCGCCGCATCGAGCACCGGTACCTGGACGTGAAGGCCGACTCCCTGGAGCACGCCCTCCAGCTCGCGACGGACGCCCGCGACCAGCGCAAGCCCCTGTCCATCGGCCTGCTCGGCAACGCGGCGGACCTCGTCCCGCGCATGCTCGCCGAGGGCGCCCCCATCGACATCGTGACGGACCAGACCTCCGCCCACGACCCGCTCGCATACCTGCCGACGGGCGTCGACTTCGACGACATGCAGACGTACGCGACGAAGGACCCGGCGGGCTTCACGACCCGCGCCCGCGAGTCGATGGCGAAGCACGTCGAGGCGATGGTCGGCTTCATGGACGCGGGCGCCGAGGTCTTCGACTACGGCAACTCGATCCGCGGCGAGGCCCAACTCGCTGGCTACGACCGCGCGTTCGCGTTCCCCGGCTTCGTCCCCGCCTACATCCGCCCCCTCTTCTGCGAGGGCAAGGGCCCGTTCCGCTGGGCGGCGCTGTCCGGCGAGGCGTCCGACATCCACAAGACGGACAAGGCGCTCCTCGACCTCTTCCCCGAGAACGAGTCCCTCCACCGCTGGATCAAGATGGCGGGCGAGCGCGTCCACTTCCAGGGCCTCCCCGCCCGCATCTGCTGGCTCGGCCAGGGCGAGCGCGACAAGGCGGGCGACATGTTCAACGACATGGTCGGCAACGGCACGCTCGCCGCGCCCCTCGCGATCGGCCGCGACCACCTGGACTGCGGCTCCGTCGCCTCCCCGTACCGCGAGACGGAGGCCATGCTCGACGGCTCCGACGCGATCGCCGACTGGCCGCTCCTCAACGCGATGGTGAACGTCGCGTCGGGCGCGTCCTGGGTCTCCATCCACCACGGCGGCGGCGTCGGCATGGGCCGCTCCATCCACGCGGGCCAGGTCTCGGTCGCCGACGGCACGAAGCTCGCGGGCGAGAAGATCCGCCGCGTCCTCACGAACGACCCCGGGATGGGCGTGATCCGGCACGTCGACGCGGGCTACGACATCGCGGAGACCGTCGCGGACGAGAAGGGCGTACGGGTTCCCATGCGCGAGGGCGGGGAAGCGTGACCTCCACGTTCCACAGCATGTGGGCGGAGCTGCTGCCCATCGGCCGCGACACCCGCAGTCGCGGCTACCGCCGATACGCCTGGACGGCAGCCGACGCGGACTGCCGCGCCTGGTTCAAGGCGCAGGCGGACACCCGCGGACTGACGTACGAGCTGGACCGCAACGGCAACCAGTGGGCCTGGCTCGGCGACCCCGCGGCCGGTGACGCCGTGGTCACCGGCTCCCACCTGGACTCGGTCCCGGACGGCGGCGCGTTCGACGGCCCGCTGGGAGTGGTGTCGTCGTTCGCGGCACTGGACGAACTCAGGTCAAGAAACGCCCAGTTCAGCCGCCCGCTCGCGATCGTCAACTTCGGCGACGAGGAGGGCGCCCGCTTCGGCCTGGCCTGCGTGGGCTCCCGCCTCACCGCGGGACAGCTGACGGTCGAGGCCGCGCACAGGCTCACGGACGGCGACGGAGTGACGCTGCCGAGGGCGATGGAAGCGGCGGGCTACGACCCGTACGGCATCGGCCCGGACCCCGAACGCCTGGCCCGCATCGGCGCGTTCGTGGAGCTGCACGTGGAACAGGGCCGCGCCCTCGACCTCTCCGGCGACCCGGTGGGCATCGCCTCCGCCATCTGGCCGCACGGCCGCTGGCGCTTCGACTTCCGGGGCGAGGCGAACCACGCGGGCACGACGCGCCTGGTCGACCGCCGCGACCCGATGCTGTCGTACGCGGAGACGGTCCTGGCGGCACGCCGCGAGGCCGAACTCGCGGGCGCGGTCGCCACCTTCGGCAAGATCTCGGTCGAGCCGAACGGCGTCAACGCGATCCCGTCGCTCGTACGCGGCTGGCTGGACTCGCGCGCGGCCGACCAGTCGACGCTGGACACGGTGGTGACCGGCATCGAGAAGGCGGCCCGCGAGTACGCGGAACGCCACGGCATCGACCTCGACGTCGTCCGCGAGTCGTTCACACCGGTCATCGAGTTCGAGGACGCGCTCCGCGACGAGCTGGCCAAGATCCTCGGAGCACGCGGCCGCGCGGAGCGCCCGCACCCGCTCCCGGTCCTCGGCACGGGCGCGGGACACGACGCGGGTATTTTGTCCGGCTCGATCCCCACCGCCATGCTGTTCGTACGGAACCCCACGGGTGTCTCGCACTCCCCGGCCGAGTTCGCCGCCGAGGACGACTGCCTGGCCGGGGTGACCGCACTGGCCGACGTACTGGAAGGGCTGGCGTGCAGGTGACGACGGAGACTTACTGGCTTGAGCAGGCCTGGCTCGACACGAACGTCGAGCCGGGCGTCGCGGTCGACGTGGACGGCGACCGGATCACCGCCGTCCGCAAGGGCGTCGACGCGCCCCCGCCCGGCGCGACGGTCCTGCGCGGCCTGACGCTCCCGGGCCTCGCGAACGCCCACTCGCACGCGTTCCACCGCGCGCTGCGCGGCACGGTCCAGGTCGGCTCCGGCACGTTCTGGACGTGGCGCGAGGTCATGTACTCGGTGGCGGACCGCCTCACCCCCGAGACGTACCACGCCCTGGCGCGGGCGGTGTACGCGGAGATGGCGCTGGCCGGCATCACGACGGTGGGCGAGTTCCACTACCTCCACCACGCACCCGGCGGCACGCCCTACACGGACCCGAACGCGATGGGCGAGGCCCTGATCGCGGCGGCGGCGGACGCGGGCGTCCGCATCACGCTCCTCGACACGGCGTACGTGGCGTCAGGCCTCCTCGACGCGGACCGGGGCAAGTCCCCGGACCGCCACCAGCTGCGCTTCTCCGACGGTACGACGGAGGCGTGGGCGGAGCGGGCGTCGCTCCTCAAGGACCGCCCGCACGCCAGGATCGGTGCGGCGATCCACTCCGTACGCGCGGTACCGGCGCGGCAGCTGGCCACGGTGGCGGAGTGGTCGTCCGCCCGCCGGGCCCCCCTCCACGTGCACCTCTCCGAGCAGACGGCGGAGAACGAGGCGTGCATGTCGACACACGGCCGCACGCCCACGCGACTCCTCTCGGACCACGGAGTCCTGGGCCCGCGCACGACAGGCATCCACAACACCCACCTCACGGACGAGGACATCGCCCTGCTGGGCGCCTCGTCGACCGGCACCTGCATGTGCCCGACGACGGAACGCGACCTGGCGGACGGCATCGGCCCGGCGCTCCGCCTCCAACGGGCGGGCAGCCCGCTCTCCCTGGGCAGCGACAGCCACGCGGTGATCGACATCCTGGAGGAGGCCCGCGCCATGGAGCTCAACGAACGCCTCCGCTCCCACACGCGCGGCCACTGGACGGCGGCGGCGCTGCTCCGCGCGGCAACGGCGGACGGCCACGCGGCCCTGGGCTGGCCCGACGCGGGCACGCTGGAGCGGGGCGCGCTGGCGGATCTGACGACCATTGCTCTGGACTCGGTCCGCACGGCGGGCCCGCTCCCGCGCCTCGCGGCGGAGACGGCGGTCTTCGCGGCGACGGCGGCGGACGTCCGCCATACGGTGGTCGGGGGCGTTCATGTCGTCCGGGACGGCGCACACGCACTGGTCCAGGACGTGCCGGGGGCGCTGACGGAGGCGGTGGCAGCGCTGCGAGATTAGCCGCCCCCCCCGGCCCCGCCCCGTCCCGCGGTGGCGCGGCTTGGCCCCGCCCCGCCCGGCTCCGCTTCCTCCCCGCCCCCCCCGCCCGCCCCCGGCCCCGCCGCACGGGGCGTCGCCCACACGGCACGCTTTCAGCCCGTGCCCGTCCGGCGTTCGAGGACGAACCCGGCGAAGCCGGTGATGTCCCGAGCCCCGTGGCCGGCGGGGCCGGTGATTTCGGGAAGGGGCGGGATCGGGGAAAGAACCGCCGGAGGCAAGACGCCCGCCCCCACCAACCCGCAGAGGAACCCATGCCATGACCACCACCCTGATCACCAACATCGCAAGCCTCGTCACGAACGACCCGGCGCAGGGCGACGGCACCCCCCTGGGCCTCATGACGGACGCGGCCGTAGTCCTGGACGGCGAAACCATCGCCTGGGTGGGCCCGGCGGCCAAGGCCCCGTCGGCAGACGAGACGTACGACGCCGCAGGCCGCGCCGCCATCCCCGGCTTCGTGGACTCCCACTCCCACCTCGTCTTCGCAGGCGACCGCACGCAGGAGTTCAACGCCCGCATGTCGGGCCGCGCGTACGAGGCGGGCGGCATCCGTACGACGGTCGCGGCCACCCGGGCCGCCACGGACGAGGCCCTCGAAGCGAACCTCACCCACTACCTCGACGAGGCCCTCCGCCAGGGCACGACCACGTTCGAGACGAAGTCGGGCTACGGCCTGAACACGGAGGACGAGTCCCGCGCCCTCCGCATCGCCGCCCGCCACACCGACGAGGTCACGTTCCTCGGCGCGCACATCGTCTCCCCGGACTACGCGGAGGACCCGGCGGCGTACGTGGACCTGGTGACGGGGGAGATGCTGGACGCCTGCGCCCCCCACGCCCGCTGGGTCGACGTCTTCTGCGAGAAGGGCGCGTTCGACGGCGACCAGGCCCGCGCGATCCTGACGGCGGGCAAGGCGAAGGGCCTGCACCCGCGCATCCACGCGAACCAGCTGTCGTACGGCCCCGGGGTACAACTCGCAGTAGAACTGGACGCGGCATCGGCGGACCACTGCACGCACCTCACGGACGCGGACGTCGACGCACTCGCCCAGGGCGACACGGTGGCGACGCTCCTCCCCGGCGCGGAGTTCTCGACCCGAGCCGAATGGCCCGACGCCCGCCGCCTCCTGGACGCGGGCGCCACCGTGGCCCTCTCCACGGACTGCAACCCGGGCTCGTCCTTCACCTCCTCCGTGCCGTTCTGCATCGCCCTGGCCGTGAGGGACATGGGCATGACCCCGGACGAGGCGATCTGGTCGGCGACGGCGGGCGGCGCGAAGGCGCTCCGCAGGACCGACGTGGGCCGGGTGGCGGTAGGAGCCCGAGCGGACCTCGCCCTCCTCGACGCCCCGAGCCACGTGCACCTGGCGTACCGCCCGGGTGTCCCGCTGGTCAACGAGGTGTGGCGCCGAGGCGTGCGGGTGGCTTGAGAGGGGCGGCTAAGAGGCTCACTGGCTCAGAGGCTCACCGGCTCACCCCGCCCACATCCCCCCATCGACCCGCAGCACCGTGCCGGTGACGTACGAGGCCCGATCGCTCAGCAGCCACGCGGCGGCCTGAGCGATCTCGTCCGGCTCGGCGGCACGCCCCAGCGGGGTCTGGGAGTTCAGATGGTCGATGGTGCCGGGCGACTTGGCGTCCCACTCGTGCAGCATCTCGGTGAGTGTGGTGCCGGGCGCGACGGCGTTGATACGGATGTTCTCGGGCCCGTACGTGACGGCGGCGGACGCGGTGAGACTGTTGAGCGCCCGCTTCGTCGCCCCGTACACGGGCAGGTCCGGGTTGGCCATGAGGCTCCCGACACTGGACGTATTGACGATGGCGCCGCGCTTCGACGTGGCGCGGATGGCCGCGATCTGGGCGTTCATGGCAAGCCAGGACCCCTTGAGATTCACGGCGCACACGCGGTCGAAGTCGTCCTCGGACAGCTGATCCATGGGCCCGGGCGGCTGCCCGGTCGCACCGTTGTTGAAGGCGACATCGAGCCGCCCGTGAAGCTCGACGACCCTGCCGACCGCACTCCGGACGCTGACGCCATCGCCAAGATCGCAGACAACATGATCGGCGACGCCCCCACCACCCCGAACCTCCTCGACGACACTCTCCAACTCCCCCTCGGTACGGGAGGCAAGTACCACCCGGGCCCCTTCCCGGGCGAAGAGCCGAGCGGCGGCGGCACCGATGCCACGCCCGGCCCCGGTGACGAGGGCGACTTTGCCGGAGAGCAGTCCGGCACTGGATTCCGTGGATGTCATGTCCTTCATACCGAGGAGCCTGCGCCGCCCCGGGCCCCCCATCCAGGCCCCACCAGTACCTGGCTGACCAGCAGCGTCCCCGGCACACTGACACGGTGAACCGACAAGAACGGGAACGTGCACGGGAACGGGACCTGGCGGACTTCCTGCGCAGCAGACGCGAACGCATCGCGCCCGCCGACGTGGGCCTGCCCGCAGGCGCACGCCGCCGCACGCCGGGCCTGCGCCGCGAGGAGGTGGCGCAGCTGGCGTACATCTCGACGGAGTACTACACGCGCCTGGAACAGGCCCGCGCCCCGCACCCGTCCCGAGAGGTCCTCGCCCACCTCTCCCGCGCCCTCCGCCTGACGGACCCGGAACGCGACCACCTCCACCACCTGGCAGGCGTCCCGCCCACCCTGCCGCAGGGCCCGTCGAGGGAGGTGCGGCCGAGCATCATCCAACTCCTGGACAGACTCCCGGAGGCGGCGGCGATCGTGATGTCGGCGACGTACGAGGTCATAGCCTGGAACAACTTGGCAGCAGCCCTCATGGAGGACTTCTCCCTCCTGCACCGCCGCGACCGAAACCTGGCGCGCCGCACGTTCCTGGGCCCGCACGAGGACGACAGCCCGCTGTACGGAGTCTCGGACACGGACGAGTTCGCCCGGACGATGGCGCAACACCTCCGCGCGACGGCGGCGCGCTACCCGGACGACCCGGAGGTGCAGACCCTCACCACGGAACTCCGCTCCGGGAGCGCCGAGTTCGCCGACCTGTGGGAGGCCCACGAGGTGGCGACCCGCCCCACCCTCTGCAAAACCTTCCAGCACCCCACGGTCGGCTTCGTGGCCGTGCACTGCGACGTCCTGGACATCACCGACCGCGACCAACGCGTCTTCATCTACACGGCGGCCCCGGGCTCGGAGGAGGCGATGCGCCTCCTGTCGGTCATCGGCACGCAACGCATGGACGTACCGGGCTGACGACCCACGACCCCGCCCACGTTGGTTGCCTCAGGTCCGCCGCGACGGCTCGAAGGTTCGTGGGCGTGCCATTCGCTCAGCCCTCCACTGCTTTCGCGACACCGCGGCGACCAGGCAGCCGTGCTGCCGGATGGTCCAGCCAGAAGTGCTCACCCTCCTCGTCGCAGGTGAGCCCGAAGCGCGTGTAGTGCGGCTGTCCGGCCAGACGCCACGCGCTGTACGCGTCGACTACCTCATTCCAGAGATCGCGGTCTCCGTAAACGGTCACCGCATCGCCCCGCCACCACTCGTCGTAGTCGACGATCGCGACCGACGTCCCCGTCCCGTCCCAGAGCTGCACCCGCTTGTCCTCGCCCTCCCCGCGGTGGGAGAGGGACACGTCCGGCAGGTACAGGCCCAGCGCGAAGTCCTGAGCCCAGTCACGCCCCAGAACCTCCGTGGGGTCGATGGGCGAGGCGGCCTTCCGGCTGTCGTCCGGCGGGGCGAGCCGATGTACGGGGCGATGGCTGCGTACCCACATGTAGCAGGCCCCGCCGACGAACTGTCCCGACGCGACCCGCCCCCGCACCCGCAGCCTCAGGAGGCCCCCGCGCGCATAGAGCGTGTTGAAGGGCGCCAGGACGACCGCGCCGTCGTTGCACTGCTCGCGCCACTGACGAGGGATGCTCCGTACGGCCGCCGTCGAGATGACCCGGTCATAGGGCGCGGTCGCCGCCCACCCCTCCAACCCGTCCCCGCACACCGTTGTCGGCGTGTACCCGGCACCACGAAGGTTCTTGGCACCGACCGCGGCCAACACCGGATCGAACTCGACCGTCGTCAGGTGCCCGCTCCCGATGCCCACGCCTTCGCTGAGCAACGCGGAGTCGTAACCCGATGCCGTGCCGATGTGCAGAACCCTGTGCCCGGGTTCGACCGCGAGTCGGTTCAGTTTCTCGAAGACGATGTCCAGCGCGGAGATGGAGGAGCTGAAGTCCCCTGCGACAGGCCCCTGTTCTGCTGTATCACCATCATTCATCTGCGTGATGAGTGAGCGATGCGTATTCCACACGGCCCGGCGCCACGCGTCTTCGTCGACGGTCCTGTCGATCACCACATGCCGACCGCGGTCATCCGTGTCGTACCCCCAGAACGCGTCGGGAACGAAGGCCTCACGGTCCACGGCGTCGAAGGCCGCCCGAAGCCATGGGGACCGGAAGGCACCCATGGCTTCCAACTCCCGGCGGGCGATTGCCCGGTAGTTCATTCGACCTGCTTACTCGGGCCGCTGCCATCGGGGCTCGGCGGCTCCGGAGGCGGCGTCCACGGCTTGTCGCTCGGCTCACCCTTGTGCTTGCCCATGGGTTCTCCTCGTTGATGTGGCCAGCTCTGCACGTCAGGAGTCAGGAGTCAGGAGTCAGGGGCCAGGGAGTCAGGCCTACGCGCCCAACGCCGCAAGTTCCGCACGCACCAACGCCTTCGCGTCCTCCCCATAGACCGCTGACCGCTCCAGAAGGCCGAAGGCCTTCTCGTAGGACCGGATCTGGGAGTCGTCGGTGAGTGTCGGGGACTCTCCGAACAGCTCGACCTCGACGCGCTTCCCGTCGAAGATGCCGAAGCTGTTCCCCGGGAACACGTGGAGCCGGGCGCGGCTCGGGACGATCCCGAGTGTGACGCCAGGGAGCGCGAACGACTCCAGAACGTGGAGGAGTTGCCCGCGCATAACATCGCTTCCGCCGATGTTGCAGCGAAGAGCTTGCTCGCCCAGCAGAGTTTTGTACGTTCGTCCGTCCTTGCCGAACAGTTCCGCGCGCGCCGTGCGGGCCTTGACGCCCGCCTCGATGTCCCGCGGTGTCTCGAGGAAGTCGACGACAAGGGTGAGCATCGCCCTCACGTAGTCGGGGGTCTGCAGACTTCCCCAGATCACCTCGGGGCAGTAGTGCTTGGTTTCCTTGGTCTCCTTGACCAGGTCCAAGAACGCTTCCTGTATCGGCCCCATACCTTCCTGGTGAAGCTCATCCCAGGTCTTCGCGTTGCCTTCCGGCGTGCCTGCCCTCATGAGTACCTGCTCCACTGGGTCGATCACTCACGGCTGGTTCTGACACTCAGGTAATCACCGCTCGACGGTCCGCGGGTACCTTGGAGAGACGGGCATCGTGAAAGCCGTGAAAGAGCTGTCGGAGCTGTCGGGAGATGCGCCATGCCGTCTACTTCGCGTACGCCGAACCGCAAGCTCAGCGCGCTGCTCGACCAGGCGGGATGTCAACGGCAGGAACTCGCGAGAGCCATCAACCGGGTGAGTGCCCTCGCGGGTTGCCCGCTGCACCTGACCGGCCAGGCTGTCTCCAACTGGATCAGCGGTGCCAACAAGCCCAGGGACCAGGTCAAGCCCTTGGTGCTGGCGGCACTCTCGGAGAAGTGCGGCCGTCCGATCAGTCATGAAGAAGCTGGGCTGGAGGCGACCGCGTCCACGGCGGTGGGCGAACGCCGCGGCACTGTCGAGCAGTTGCTCGACCTCGGCAGGGCCGACATGGACCCGTCCCGAAGGGGAGTGCTCGCCGCCGGTGTGTTCTCGGCGGCGCTGGCCGTCCCGGTCTTCGGCAGCGCCTACGCACGCGCCGGCGAGCCGGTCGCGCCCGGCAAGGCCACCACCCGTATCGGTGCTTCGCAGGTCGAGAGCGTACGCCGCACCACGGGACGCCTGGCTGACATCCTCGACGAGGACGGCGCGGGCCACGCGCGACCCATAGCGGCTGCGTACCTCGTGAACACCGTCGCACCCTGGCTGCGCGCAGCGGCCACCGTGCGGGTGGGGAACGACATGAAAGCCGCGGCATCCGACCTGATCTACCTCACCGGCTGGATGGCGATGTACGAAAAGGACCACGTCGCCGCCCAGCGCTGGTACCTGAAGGCGCTCGACCTGGCCGAAGAGGCCGACGACCACGTCACGTACTGCCGGACGCTGCGCGGTATGTCGCTCCAGATGACGAGCCTGCGGTACGGGCAGAAGGGGTTGGAGTACGCCGACTCCGCCGCCGAGGCCGCTCCGGAGGCCGGGCCGCGTCTGGTCGCCTTCCTGCGTGGGCAACAAGCGCACGCCGCCTCGCTGGTCAAGGACCGGCGCCAAGCCCATGGCCGACTGCGCGAGGCGGAGAACGCCCTGTCCAAGGCCGACAATCGCCGAGACGCGGTCGGCGGGTACGACCGGACGGCGTGGCTGTTCCACGTATCGCATGTGCTGTCGGAGGAGAACGACCTGCCCGGTTCCATCAAGGCGCTGAAGGAATCCATCGAAGTACAGCCCGCGCAGGAACGCCAAGGACGCGTGCACTCCTACGCCCTGCTCGCGCAGCGGCAGATACAGCTCGGGCATGTCGACGCGGCGTGCCAGTCGTGGGGACGTTTCCTCGACGAGTACGAGAAGGTGTCCTCGGTCCGCGGAGACGATCATTTCCGCACGATGCGGGAGAGCATGCGCCCGCACCGGGCATCACACGGGGTGCGGGCGCTGACGGAGAGGGCGCGCGAGGTCGCGGCGCTCAAGGCGTAGGCCCTGGGGGAAGCGCCCGGGCCCACGCCGAAGCTAGTCGCGCCCGGGCCGGACGGGACCCTCGTCGGTCCAGACGACGCCCTTGTTGCGGCAGAGGCAGAAGGGGTGTCCGACGGGGTCGGCGTACACGCGGAAGCCGTAGCCGTTGGGGCCGACGCACTCCTGCTTCAGGGTCGCGCCGAGGGCCAGGACGCGGCGCTGTTCGGCCTCGATGTCGTCGACTTCGAAGTCGAGGTGGAACTGCTTGGGGTGCTCGCTGTCGGGCCACTGCGGAGCGCGGTAGTCCTCCACCGGGGTGAAGGCCAGCTCGATGTCGCCGAGTCGGATACCGGCCCACTGCGCGTTACTGTCCGCCTTGACCGGGAGCCCCGTCACTTCGGAGTAGAAGGCTGCCAGCTTCATCGCGTCCGGGCAGTCGATGATGAAGTCGGTTAGTCGTAGCATTCCGCGATCTTGCCACAAGAGCAGATGAGTTGGAGGTTGAAAAAACAGACGCGGCGGGGAAGCCATCCCCACGTCAAGTCGGGGCAATAGTGCCCACGGGGCACCGAAGTGCGGGCAGGGCGCGGTTGGGCGAGCAGCACACCAGGGCCAGCGACAGAAACGTGGGGCGTTCCAGGTAGCAGCCGTGGGACACGTCCCCTCCACGCCCGAGCCGGTCGGCGGCAGATTCAACGAGCAGGTCGAGGCGTCCACGATCTCGTCCACCCTCGGAGTCGAATCGGGCGGCGTACTCGACCAGTCGCTTCCCGAGCCAGTCCGCGGCCTCCTTCGACTCGTCCCACGTACCCCGGATCAGCTTTTCCGGCTTGATCAGCCAGTACGCCGTTTCCAGCGGTGGCAGATCCACGATCGGGAACGCCGCCTTCACTTCCCGGTGGCGCAGAACGAGATCGGGGCGGCTTCCGTCCGGGGGCTGGTGTGGTGGCGGAGGCCGCCGCAGCGCCTCGTCGTCGTATCGCTGTTTGGGACCGGCCCACAAATATCCGTGGTGGTGCACCTGTCGTCCCCTTCGGGGAGTACGGATTACGGAGCGATATGGAGACCGGCCGGTCGCCGCCCTGTGCAGGGAGCGGAGCCCGGCCGGAGGAGCGTGAGCCGTCAGGTGGAGAGCCCGAACCGCGCCGGGTCGATGCCGGCGGCGTCCAGCTCAGCCGTGGTGAAGCGCAGTGGTTCGGCGCCGGGCCGCTTGCTGTCACCCACGGCCCAAGTGCCCTCGCCGATCTTCGCGAGGGTCACACACGCTTCACCGTCCGGGTGAGTGTTGCCACCGCAAGCCTTGTTGGCCACAAGGGACGTGGGGAGCGGGAAGCTGTACAGGTCGGTTCCGCTATGCATTGCCACACCTACCTATTTCTGGGAGACCTTTCGGGTCTGTGTGAACCCATGATGACGCCCCGTTCGGACGATGTGGAGTCCCAGTTTCGTTACCGCATAAAGTCTTCAGCGGCGTCATTGAGGTAATGAGAAACCTCGTCACCAGTGATGGCGTGAGACCAGAACAGTTCGAATAGGTGCAGGTGTTGCGATACGTCCCGCGGGTCGCGTAGCACGACCTCTCCGGAGAAGAGTTCGACCGTCACCAGGCGGTCGTCGTATACGACGAAGATGTTCATCGGGGTGCCTGCTACCTGCACTTCCCGCGGGACTATTCCGATCTCAACGTTGGGTCTTCTGTTGACCTCCGCCATATGTGCACATTGTGCCGCCATGATTTCGGTGCTCGCCCGGCGCCACTTCACGGCCTGCTCGGTCATCAAGAACCAGAATGAGCGCGATGTGTCGTCCAGGATGGCCTGCCGATCCATGCGGGCCTGTACGGCTCTGCCGACATCCCTTGCGGGATCGCTGTCAACCGTGGGTGACAGCGTCTCCGTGGCGTACTCGCGGACATGCAGAAGTCCGGTAGGGATGGCAGGTAGGAAGTGCCGCATCACTCGCGAGGACGACTCAAGTGCTTTGAGTTCCCCTTGCTTGTGGTGAAGGCCGACGCGTGCATATGCGCGCCAAGATGCGTAATCAACGTTCGCTCTGCGTGCCAGTCGTATCAGTTCGTCTGCGACCTCGTCGGGCACGGACAAGGCCTCAAGGATCCGTTCGACGTCGATGACCGTGGGCAACGCGCGACCGGTTTCGATGCGGCTGATCTTCGTCTGGCTCATGTTGCAGCGCAGCGCCAGACGTTCTCCACTGAGACCGTAAGCGAGACGGAGACCCCGCAGGGTCTCCGCCAGATCCTTCCGTTCTCGTGCTTGTTTCTCAGGTTCGATAGGCACTGAACGGTATGGCGCTTTCCAGGGCGAGGTCACGCCAGGCGAGATACTTGCCCATGTCGGGGTTCTGGACGAGTTCGCGGTTGATCTGCGTACCGTCGGGACGGTAATTGAGGTGGACGACCGTCGTTTCGTCGAACATCCAGAAGTCCTGTTCGGGAAGACCGGGGTTCGGCCGGTCCGTCACGTCGACTATGTGGTAGTCCTCCCCGGCTGCGACGTTTCCGGGGACGCACCACTCGAACAGATAGCGGCTGTACGGTGTGAGTGGCCGACGTACGATCTTTGCGCGTGTCATCGTCCGACCGGCCGCCGCGTGATCTCTGATCGTGCGGTGCCACGACGTGTTGAAACCGTCGGGCTTCTCGGCCCCGGCAAGGAATGCGCGGACCGTCTCGGCCTCGGCGGGCATGGTGTACGTCTGATGCACTTCGAGCCGGAAAGCGGAACGCTTGAAGTCGCGGAAGTACGCCTGCCATGCGTCGCCGTCCAGTAGCACGGGGCTAGAGCCATCCACGGGCACGAGCCGCCTCCTTCAGGATGTCTTCCGGGATCAGTACGACCGATTCGCCCTCGGGGGTCGGGTGAGTCATGTCGTATCCCTGGATCGCCAGCATTGCGGGGTCCAACGTTTCGTACACGGTCGGGCAGTCACCGTTCCCGCACTTGTCGTCGTCATTCCTGCACGAGCCACCGGCAATCATCCGCAGTTCATTCACTGAGCGCCTCCGGTTCTTGTAGCCAGAAAGCTACGGACAGTCATGCCCGGACCACAAGGCACTCAGCAGTTCAGTCACGTTGTCGCATAGAACCGTGGCGGGATCATCCCCGGTGACCCGGGTGGTCCACCCGTGCACAACCGACCTGGCGCTGCACGTACTCCTCAAAGGGCAAGGCGTGCGCCAGCGCTGTGCGTTTCCACTCCCGGTACGGAGCCGGATCGCCGTCGCACGCCTTCCCGCGTGACGTCCAGGACGCGGATGTCCTCTCCGGCCGCGATGTTGCCGAGGATTGAATCGTGCGACGTTCTCCTGCTTCCTGGGCATGGTGTACGTCGGTTGCGCCTCGAACCGCCAGGCCTCCCGCTCGAAGCGGTCGAGGTACCGCCGCCAGTCCGCGCCGTCCAACGGCATGGGCTGCCTTCCTCAGGTAGTTGGTACGTTCGCCGCGACGGCGGTGATGAACGGGGCCCACGCGGTCGCCGGGAACACGAGGGTGGGGCCGGCCGTCAGCTTGGAGTCCCTGATGGGGACGCGGCCGGGAAGGCCGATGGCTATCTCGACGCAGTCACCGCCGCTGGAGTTGCTGTAGCTGCTCTTGCGCCAGTTCGCCTGGCTGAAGTCAAAGTGGCTTCTCGCCATTTCGGAAGTCCTCTACCGCTGCCTCAATCATGGCCAGGGACGCCTCGGGTGGCATGGCGGCGGCCCTGAGCAGATCGTACGACCTGCGGTAGTCCTTCACGATCGGTGGAAAGTCGATGAGTTGGCCGCTGTGGAGCCCTTCTGCGTACGCCACGGGTGGGGCATCCGGGAATGTCATGACCTTGGCCATGCCCATCATGAGCGGATGAGCCGCTGTCGTTGCCGGAAGAATCTGCAGAACGCCCTGGACGGACCGGATCACCGACACGATGTGGTGCAGTTGGTCCGCCATGGCCCCAGGGGGCAGGAGGGGCCTGCGGATCAGGTTCTCGTGCAGGATCGCCCAGAAAGCTGGCGGTCCCCCCTCGCGCTCCCACAGCGCTGCGCGTTCCAAGCGAGCGACGACCTGTACTTCCACTGCTTCCGGCCGAAGCCACGGCGACCCGACCCGGATGACGGTCTCCGCGTATGTCCGCGTCTGCAGCAAGCCGGGCGCGATCATCGGCGCCCACTCCTCGATGCTCTCCGCGAACCGCTCCATCTCCGCGACATCCGCGAAGTACTCGGCGTGCCCGCCCTGGCGAGCGCGGCGCGCATCTTCACAACGGCGTTGGAAAAAGCCATCCGTCTCCAGCTTGGCGTCGACGTGCTGGGCCAAGTCGCACGGCATGCGTCGCTCACCGCGCTCGATCTGGCTGAGGAAAGAGACGGCCCGGAAACTGCCCGAGGCCAGACCTTCCAGCGTGAGCCCCGCCGCCTCCCGCTTGAAACGCAACTCCGCGCCGTAGAACGCCGGGACGCTCGCTGATGCGTCGGGATCCTTACGAGGAGGCACAACCCACCACCGCCATTTGCCAGTTACTCTGCGCAACCCGAACCCCTGTCACGTTACGCCGCTCCACGCCACTGTGTGACCGAATCATCACAGAGAGCGCACGGAAGGCGTACCCCCATGCAAGAGCCACCCCCCACACAAACCCACACCACCCCGCCCCCCTTCGAACTCTCCCTGCTCGCCGTCCCCAAGGCCGTCCCCGAGATCCGCCGCACGCTGAGCGAGCACCCTTACGGCAGCCCCCACCCCGACGTACACCTCTGCGTCAGCGAGTTGCTGAGCAACGTGATCCGGCACCTCGGCGAGGGGACGCCCGTCACCGTCCGCGTCACCACCTCCCGCGACCGCATCCGCGTGGCCGTCACCGACCCGGACCCCCGCGCCTGGCCGCTCCTCCGCAGGGCGGGCCGCGACGACGAGACGGGAAGAGGACTCGCCCTGCTCGACGCCGTCTCGCTGCGGTGGGGCGTCGAGCAGGGGCCCGACAGCAAGACGGTCTGGTGCGAACTGGGGGAGGGGTAGACACGTGCTGCGCCGCCTTCTGGCCTGGCTGCTGCCCGGCACGGGGACGCGTCGCGCGGCGAGGGAGACAAGGGGGTACCAGCCGCATCCCACCCCCGGGGTGCGGGACCTCCGCCCCCGCAGCCCCTACGCCCGCGACGCCGCCGAGAATCGCCCCATCGACGTCAGCGGCGCCCCTCTCGCCCGGCCCTACCTCCGCGCCCGCCCCCGAACGGAGCCGTGCGGCATCCTGAGCCGATGAAGACCATCGGCCTCATCGGCGGCATGAGCTGGGAGTCCAGCGCCGAGTACTACCGACTGCTCAACGAACTCGTACGGGAACGGCTCGGCGGGCTGCACTCCGCGCGGTGCGTGCTGTACTCCGTCGACTTCGCCGAGATCGAGCAGCTGCAAGTACAGGGGGAGTGGGAGCGGGCCGGAGAGGTGATCGCCGCTGCCGCCAAAGGCGTTGAGGCCGCCGGGGCCGACCTCGTCCTCATCTGCACCAACACCATGCACAAGGTCGCCGACCAGGTGAAGGCCGCGATCTCCGTTCCGCTGCTGCACCTCGGGGACGCCACCGCCGAGGCAGTACGCCGGGCAGGAATCACCCGCGTCGGGCTGCTCGGGACCGCGTTCACCATGGAGCAGGACTTCTACCGGGATCGGCTGGCCGGGCACGGGCTGGACGTGCTCGTGCCGGATGCGGAGGGGCGGGGCCTCGTCCATCGCGTCATCTACGAGGAGTTGTGCCTCGGCGTCGTACGCGAGGAGTCGCGTGCCGCGTATCAGGAGGTCATCCGGAGCCTCGTCCGCCGAGGTGCCGAGGGCGTCATCCTCGGGTGCACCGAGATCGAGCTGCTCATCGGGCAGGAGCACAGCCCCGTGCCCGTGTTCCCTACCACCCGGCTCCACGCCGAAGCCGCGGTCGATGCCGCCGTCAGCGCGCGCGGGTGACGGGACGAACAATGGGGCCCGTCCCCTCAAGGAACGGGCCCCACCGCGGCGTTCGTGCGCTCAAGCGCAGCGCAGCGGCACCTCACTCGTCGACCGTCAGTCCCTTGCGGAGCTTGACGAGAGTGCGCGACAACAGTCGCGAAACGTGCATCTGCGAGATGCCGAGCTCCTCGCCGATCTCCGACTGCGTCATGTTCGCGACGAAGCGGAGGGAGAGGATCTTGCGGTCGCGCGCGGGGAGTTCGGCTATGAGGGGCTTGAGGGACTCGACGTACTCGATGCCCTCGAGGCCGTGGTCCTCGTAGCCGATGCGGTCCGCGAGTGCGCCTTCGGAGTCGTCCTCCTCGGGCTGCGCGTCCAGGGAGCTCGCCGTGTAGGCGTTGGACGCGGCCATCCCCTCGACGACCTCTTCGTTGGAGATGCCCAGGCGCTCGGCGAGCTCGCCCACCGTGGGGGCGCGATCGAACTGCTGGGCGAGCTCGTCGCCCGCCTTGGCGAGGTCCAGCCGGAGTTCCTGGAGGCGGCGCGGGACGCGCACCGACCAGCTGGTGTCACGGAAGAAGCGCTTGATCTCGCCGACGATCGTGGGCATGGCGAAGGTGGGGAACTCGACGCCGCGGCTGAGTTCGAAGCGGTCGATCGCCTTGATGAGGCCGATCGTGCCGACCTGGATGATGTCCTCCATGGGCTCGCTGCGGGAGCGGAACCGGGAGGCGGCGAACTTCACCAGGGCGAGGTTCAGTTCGACCAGGGTGTTGCGGACGTACGCGTATTCGTGCGTGCCTTCTTCGAGGGACTCGAGGCGCTCGAAGAGGGTCTTGGACAGGGCCCTCGCGTCCAGCGGCGCCACCTCGTCGTACGGCGGGATCTCAGGGAGACCGTCGAGACCTTCGTAGGTGTCCTCGGCGATTTCTGGGGCACCCTGAGTCGGGACGGACTCGTGGGCGGGACCCGGGATCTCGGTGGCGGAGCGGTGCGGCGGGAGTGTCGACGTCGCCTGGTCAGTATGCGATTCGTCGAGCCGGGGTGACATGGGTGTCCTCCATCGTTCTCGGCATATGGCTGCCGATGCCAATACGTGCACTGCGGTGTGCGGCGCCTCCAAAGCCGTCCGTGTTGATTGATGTCTCTTCTACCCCTACCCGCTTCCGCGCTTCGGTCGCAAGTGCGCTCTGGGGGCAAATGTCCGAATTCGGGGGGATGTTCGGGTACCCCGGAGCGCCAGGAGGGCGTAATGTTCAGGGGCGTCATCAACAGCAACGACGGTCGGAAGAGAGAGACGGCATGGACCGCGGGACGGTCGGCAGCGCACACAGGGGCCGGCTTCTGGTCGAAGTCCGGAAGGTGGGCGCGAGTGCCGTCGTGACCCCGGCGGGTGAGTTGGATCACCACACCGCCGACGTGTTGCGCGAGCCACTCGAAAATTGCCTGACGGACGGCTACGCACGGCTTGTCGTCGATTGCTCACGCCTTGAGTTCTGTGATTCCACGGGGCTCAACGTATTGCTCGGCGCCCGGCTCAAGGCCGAGGCCGCCGGTGGCGGCGTCCATCTGGCCGGGATGCTTCCGGTGGTCGCCAGGGTCTTCGAGATCACCGGCGCGGAGGCGGTCTTCACCGTCCACGACACCCTCGAAGCGGCCCTCGGAGAGTGACTCCGAAGTGGTCGTACGAGGAAAAGTCGTGGTCACACGCGAAAGTTATGTGTCAGTTTCCTCTGTGTGATCATGGCGTTACCAGCGTCACACGGACCGTGCCGAACTAGTGGGTGTTCTCACGGTTCGTCCGGGCAGGAGAGACGTGGATCCCACTGACGGCGGTCCGCAGAGTCAACAGTCAGAACGGCAAGCAGCAGCCGATGTCCCCAGTCCTCCTGTCGGTGAGGTGAAGCGCTGATGAGCACCACCCGGCCTTACTCGCCGGGCGACCGCGGCCCGGAGTCCGAGGCCGCAGTCGCGGACGCTCCCGCGGAGCGGGCCTCAGGTGCGCCCGCCGCCCGGCAGGTCCGCAGACTGAGCCTGAACGGCGCGAGCGGCATCGTCCCGCTCGCCCGTGACTACACACGTGAGGCGCTTCACGCGTGGGGCTGGCTCCCCGCGGAGAGCGCAGACCGGCGCGCGGCGGCCGAGGACGTGCTCCTCGTCGTCTCCGAGCTGGTCACCAACGCCTGCCTGCACGCCGAGGGCCCCGACGAGCTCTGGCTGTCCTCCGACGGCAAGGTGCTGCGCATCGAGGTCTCCGACCGCGGTACGGGACAGCCCGCGCCGCGTACCCCGCACCGCGCCGGGCGGCCCGGCGGGCACGGCATGTTCATCGTGCAGCGGCTCTGCCTGGACTGGGGTGTCGTCCGCAGCCCGGGGGTCGCGGGCAAGACGGTCTGGGCGGAGGTGGGGGCGCCCGCGTAGGCGGCGGGCACTCACTCACGCACGGACTGCGGCCGTGGTTGTGGCTGCGGTTGGGGTTGCGGTTGCGGTTGGGGCTGTGGTTGCGGCTGGGGCTGGGGGTCGAGGAGCTCTGGCTCTGCCCAGTGCTGTTACCCACGGTTACCGCCTGTTGGTATGCGCGTCGGATCATCACGGATCCGGCGCGTCTTTTGTCTTCCCTCGTCAAGGTCCCGGGCGTACCTTGAGCGCCCAATCTGATGTGCCGTCAGTAACACAGGTAACTCCGCACCGCGGCACGCCACGACCGGCATGAGGGGACAAACGAGGTGTCGCACACGAAAAAATCGGCCGCGCTCGCGCTCGCCACCGTCCTGGCCGGCGGCTCAGCGGTGCTGATGGCCGCCCCCGCCGCGCAGGCCACCGTCCAGGACGTCAACTACCAGTGCAAGACGCCGATCGGGGACAAGAGCGCCGTCTCGCCGATCGACATCAAGAGCGTCAAGAGCGGCAGCGGCTACAAGCTCACCATGTCCTTCCAGAAGGGCGTCTCCTCCAGCCCTGTAGAGCTCGGCAAGGGCGCGATGAAGCCAAGCGCGGTGATCAAGCTGGGCGGCGCGGAGAGCGGCACGGTGCCGGTGTCCGGCGCGACGAACGCCGAGGCCATCCCAGCCAACACGCCGATCAAGATCAGCGACCTGTCGGGGACGTACACGCCCAAGAAGAGCGGCAAGGTGACGTTCACGGCCGGTGTCCTCACGATCAAGGCGCTCGGTACGACCACGACGTGCACGCCCTCCAACAACCCGAAGCCGTCCCTCGAGCTGGACGTCAAGGGGGCCGGGGGGTCCGGGGGTGCGTCGGGCGGGGGCTCCGATACGACCGGTGGCGGCGCGGGTACGACGGGTGGCTCCGACAGCGCGCCCTCCGGCGGCGACGAGCTGCCGCAGACTGGCCCCGCGGACTCCGCCGTCGCACTCGGCACCCTCGGCGGCACGGTGCTGCTCGCGGGCGCGGCCGGGGCGCTCTGGCTGACGCGCAGGAATCAGACGGCGGTTCGGTCGCGGTAAGGGGGGGCGGGCCCGTACGACCGGTATGGCTGGTATGGCCTGCGCGGCCCCGTACGGCCGGTATGGCCCGCGCGGCCCGTACGGCCCGTACGGCCTGCGCGACCTGTACGGCCCGCGCGACCTGTGCGGCCTGAACGGCCCGTACGGCCTGTAGGACGGCTACGCGAGTGAGATCCCGTACGAAGATCAGGAGCCGCCGATGACGTTTTCCGCGCGAGGTGCGGGGCGGGCGGCTGCCCTGGCGCTGATGGTGGCGGCCCTCGGCGCCGGTGCCGGCATCGGCGCCGGTCCCGCGCACGCGGACGGTGGCGGTGGCGGTGGCGCCGGTGACGATCGGGCGGCGTGGTCCGCCGCGCCCTCCGCGGGCGGCGGGGCCCGGCCCGCGAAGGACGGGCGGCCCTCCTTCTACGCGGAGGGCACCCCCGGAACCGTGCTCCAGGACACCCTCTCCGTCACCAACCCGGGCCCGAAGCCCCGCACGATCTCCCTGCGGGGCGCGGACGCGGACAACACCGGCTCCGGCGCGTTCTCCGTCACCCCCGCCAAGGGCACGCCGAAGGACACCGGGGCGTGGATCAGCTTCGCGAAGCGTCAGGTGAAGGTGCCGCCGCGGACCCGGGCCGAGGTGCCGTTCACCCTCACCGTCCCCACGAACGCGACGCCCGGCGACCACCCGGGGGCCGTAGTCGCGAGCGGTGGCGGCCGCACGGTGGGCGTACGCGTGGACCTGCGGGTCGACGGGCCGACCCTCTCCGCGCTCACCGTCGAGCGCGTCGACGTCGACACCGACGCGGGGAGCATCTCGTACGACCTGGTCAACCGCGGCAACACCGTGCTGACCCCGAAGCTCGCGGTGCACGCGGACGGTGTACTCGGCACTCTCCTCGACCGCCCCGCGCGCACGCTGCCGGTCGAGCTGCTGCCCGGCCGCAGGGTGTCCCTGACCGAGCCGTGGCCGGACGCGCCGTCGCTCGACGCGGTCGACGTCGAGCTGACGGCCACCGCGTCGGGCGGCGCCCGCGACACCGCCACGGCCTCGGTGCGGTTCGTGCCGTGGGGCGTCGTGGTGGGCGGGGGAGCGGTGCTGGCCGCGGCGGTGGGCGGGGCGGTTCATCTCGTACGCAGACGGGGGCGGCGGCGTACGGAGGCGCCGGAGCCGGACGGTGGCGGCGAACAGGGCGACGTATCGCGGGAGTTGGCGCGAGCGGGGACGGGAGACGAACTGTGAACGGTGAGAACTGGCCCGGCCCGGCGGCGGTGTATGTGGGAGTGCGTGCGGGGGCGACGGGAGCGGTGGGAGCTGTGGGGGCGGTGGTGGCGGGGGCTGTGCGGGCCGCTCTGGCCCTGCTCGCTGTGGCGGCCCTGCTCGGCCTCGCGCTGCTGCCCCAAGCCTCCGCGGCCGCCGCCGCGGAGGACGAGCCCACCGTGAAGCTCTCGGCGTCCCAGGCGGGCAAGGGCGGGTCCGTCACCGTGAAGGGTGCGGGGTGGCGGCCCGACGCTCTCCTGATGATGCTCGTCTGCGGTCAGTCCGCCCCGGGCAAGGGCGTCGTGGGCGGTACGAACTCGTGCGCCAACTCCGACGGGCGGGCCGTCACCACGGACGACGACGGCGCCTTCAGTAAGAAGTTGCCGGTGGCCGAGCCGCCGGAGCCGTGCCCCTGCGTCGTCCACGTGGCCACGGTGACCGGCGAGAAACAGCAGGTCGACGCGGTACTGAAGGTCGCGGGCCACCCCGTGAAGGCGCTGCCCGCACAGGCGACCGGCGGCAAGCTGTCCGTTCTGACGGACACCGCTCTGGAGGGGGCCGGCGGAGTGCTGACGTGGTTCGGTGCCCCGCCGCAGCGCACGCTCGAGTTCACCGTCGGCAACGTCGGCTCGGCGCCGGTGAAGGACCCCGTCTTCCAGGTCGGTACGTCCCACGGCGTGTTCGCACCGCAGTGGGAGGAGCAGCAGTGGCGCGGCACGATCGCTCCCGGCAAGAAGGCGCAGATCAAGCTGCCGGTGGAGCTTTCGGCGGGGGCGCACGGGGACTACCTGGTCTCGCTGAAGTTCGGCGGGAAGGTCCTCGCGGAGCAGCCGTGGGGCGTGGGGCGTCCGTGGGGCGTCACGCTCTTCTGGCTCCTGCTGTGCGTCGTCGTGCCCGCGGCCGTCTTCCGTATCGGCATGGCGGTCGTCGACCGGCTCCGGCCGAACCGTCGCCGCGTCTCGCGGTCCGGCCGCCGCCGTGGTGCGCGGTTCGCTGAACTCGCGCGTCGTGTGCCGCGGTTGCGGATGCCGCAGGGGGCGGTCGACGCGGATCGGAAGGGGCGGGCGTCGCATGCGGCGCGTACGCCTGGCAGAGGCTTCACGGGGGCGCCCGGCGCGGGCGGTACGGGTGGGGTGGCCGGTGCGGGCGGTGCGGGCGGTGCGGGCGGTGCGGGCGGTGCGGGCGGTGCGAGCCGTACGAGTGGTGCGAGCCGTACGAGTGGTTCGGGTGAGCCGACAGCCACCGCCCCCGGCTCCACCCACGCCCCCCTGCCCTGGTTCACCCCCGACACAGACCCCGGCGCACCCGCGGGCCGGCTCTCCGCACCGTCCGACGACAGTCCGACGAAGGGAACCACGTGATCACGCAACGACGGAGAGCGGGCGCGGCCTCGGTCGCGCTCCTGCTGGGCGGAGCGGGCATCCTGCTGACCGCAGGCCCCGGGCACGCCGCCGCGGCCGCCGCGGTCGCCTACAAAACGGAGTGCATTCCGCCGCCCATCTCCAACCTGCCGCCCGTGCAGGGCACGACCCAGGTCGAGATCACCGCGCCCGCGACGGCGAAGGTGGGTGACGAGGTCGACGTCGTGTGGAAGACGACGCAGGCCGCGTCCAAGAACCCGGACGTCCTGGACCTCGGCGAGAACACGGTGAAGCCGACCGGCACGATCAAGGTGGGTGGCGGTCAGACGGGCGACCTGAAGGTGGAGGGTGAGCGCAAGAACCCGCCCATCAAGAAGAACAGCCCCATGATCCTCTCCGACATGAAGGGCAAACTGAAGCTGACGGCGGCGGGCGAGGTGACGCTGACGCCGGACGCGTACGACATCAACGTCAACAAGCCGATCTCCACGGACACGAAGTGCGCGCCCAAGGAGCAGGTGGGGGCGGGTGCGACGATCAAGGTGACGGCGGGGGGCGGCAGTTCGGGCGGCTCGACGGGTGGCTCGTCGTCGGGTGGTTCGTCTTCGGGTGGTACGTCGGCGGGGTCTTCCGGCGGTTCCACCGGTGGTTCCACCGGTGGGGGCGGCGGGCAGACCGACTTCCCCGGCAAGGAGGTCCAGACCCCGTACAAGTGCAAGACGCCCATCGGCGACAAGGAGGCGACCTCGCCGGTCCAGATCAACGCCAAGAAGGACGGCGGGAGTTACGGGCTGACCGTGCGGTTCAAGAAGGCGGTGATGGACAGCCCGGCCGACATCCCCGCGGACTCCGTGAAGCCGTCGATGGAGGTCGCGCTTGGTGGCGCGGACAAGGGGACGGTGCATGTGGAGGGGCCGACCAACAAGGAGCCGATCAAGTCGGGTGACCCGATGACGATTCCGGACCTGACCGGCACGTACAAGCCGGGGGCGGACGGGAAGTCGACGCTGTCGCCGGGTGTGCTGACGGTGAAGGCGCTGGGCACGACGACGACGTGTACGCCGGCGAAGGCGGAGGTCTCCCTCGAACTCGACACGGCTGCGCAGCCGGGTGGGGCGGCGGGGGGTTCGGGTACGGCTGGGGGCTCGCCCGCGACGGGTGGCTCCGCGACGGGTGGCTCCGCGTCGTCGGGTGGCGCTGCCTCGGGGGGCGGCCTCGCGGAGACCGGGGCGGACGACAACGGGACGTTGCGTGCGCTCGGGCTCGTCGCAGGGACGGTGATCCTTCTCGGCGGAGCGGTCTTCACGTTCCTCCCTGGACGCCGCCGGCGCGGCCTGCGCTGACGCTGCGCCGGCCGGGGCGCGGACTCTTCTGCGGGCCGCCGGTGGCTGGTCGCGCAGTTCCCCGCGCCCCTGAACCGCACCTCCGTGCGGGGAGCGTTGCGTGTAGGTCGACCCGCGCGGGCAACCCGCCGCCGCCCGCAGCCGCCGATGTCCCGCTGTGGGCAGCCGTGTCTGCGGGGAGTGGCCTCGGATGGTCTCTGCGGGCCGCCGGTGGCTGGTCGCGCAGTTCCCCGCGCCCCTGAGCGGCGTCTCCGTGCGGGGAGCGTTGCGTGTAGGTCGACCCGCGTGAGCAACCCGCCGCCGCTCGCAGCCGCCGATGTCCCGCCGTAGGCAGCCGTGTCTGCGGGGAGTGGCCCCGGATGGTCCCCGCGGGCCGTCGGGGGCTGTCGCGCCGTTCCCCGCGCCCCTGAGCGGCGTCTCCGTGCGGGGAGCGTTGCGTGTAGGTCGACCCGCGTGAGCAATCCGCCGCCGCCCGCAAGGGTCACGCGCGGCCCCGCAGCCAGCGCAGGATCGACTGGGCCATCCCTGGGCCCCGGAGCAGCGGGCCCCCGTGCGCGGACCCCGGCACCGTGCGGACCGTGATGTCGCCCAGGCCCGCGCCGCGCTCCGCGTTCGCCAGCTCCGACGAGTGCGTGCGCGGCACGAAGTCCCCCGCCGAGTGGATCAGGAGGAGCGGCGCGTCGTCCGCGCCCGACGCGTGGGACGCGACCGACAGGTCCGCCCACCGCCCCCGGCACACCCGCCCCGCCCCGTCCCCCGGCACGCACCCCGCGAGCCGTACCGCCGCCCTCCGCAGCGCCCGCCGCTCCGCCGACGCCCCAGGCCTCGCCCCGTCGCGCCACGCCCGCTGCGGCGACGCCACCGGCGACAGCGCGACCACGCCCCGCGCCCGCGCCCACCCCGCCCCGTACGCGCCCGCCTGGAGCGCGAGGTGTCCGCCCGCCGACGAGCCGAGCACGAGGGGGCGCCGCCCGTCCTCGCGCCGCTGGACCCAGTGCAGCGCCGCCAGGACGTCGTCGCGCTGCGCGGGCCAGACCGCGTCCGAGGTGAGGCGGTAGTCGGTGTCGTACACAGTGAACCCGCGCGCCGCGAACCACCGCGCCCACCCGCTCCAGTCGGTGTCCTTCGACCAGTAGCCGCCGTGCACGATGACGAGCGGAGTGCCGCCGTCGCCGTACACGGTGATGTTCTGGCGGGGGTGCGTCCCGTAAGGGAAGAGCTGCCCGGCCGGGGGCTCGGGGGCCGCCTGGGCGGCGGCACTGGACGACAGCAGCGCCCCGCAGAGGGTCAGGCTGAGCAACGTACGACGCATGGCGGGCATGGCGAGATGTTGCACCTCGCGGGCGGTCCGTTCCCGCGCAACCTCCGCGCACCACCTGTGCGGGTGGCAGAACGTTCCTCTGTTCGCACCCTTCAAGAACGCGGAAGGGCCGCTGCTCACCGAGCAGCGGCCCTTCCTCAAGACACCTGGGTCAGTTGACCGAACCCATGAGTTGCTTGACCTTCTTGCGGGACGACCAGATCCCGACACCCGCCAGTACGGCGATGATCGCTTCGACGGCGACCGCCCCCGAATTGTTCAGGTCCACGCCCAGCTGCGGCGAGGTCAGCAGACCCGTCACCGAGTCGCCCGCGGTGACCGCGAGGAACCAGACACCCATCATCTGGGCGCTGTACTTCTCCGGGGCCATCTTGGTCGTGAGCGACAGGCCGACCGGGGAGAGGCAGAGCTCGCCGACGGTCTGGATGAAGTAGATCGAGACCAGCCACATCGGGCTGACGCGGCCGCCGTTGTTGGCGGTGTCGATCAGCGGGATGAGGAAGACCGCGAAGGAGATGCCGATCAGCGTGAGGCTGGAGGCGAACTTGACGGCCGTGCTCGGCTCCTTGCCCCGCTTGTTCAGCCACAGCCACGCCGAGGCGACCAGGGGGGCCAGCGCCATGATGAAGATCGGGTTCAGCGACTGGTACCAGGAGGTCGGGAAGTCGAACCCGAGCAGGTTGTTCGTCGTCGAGCCCTTGCCGAAGATCGACAGCGTCGAGCCGTTCTGGTCGTAGATCATCCAGAAGACGGCGGCGACCACGAAGAACCAGATGTAACCCGACAGCTTGGACTGCTCCAGCTGCGAGAGCTCCTTGTCGCGCTTCATGCGGGCGAGGACGGTGACCGGGATGACCAGACCCGCGATGATCAGCGGCATCAGGGCCCAGTCGGCGAAGTTGCCGGTCACGCCCATGAGCGTGTAGAGCGCGGCGGCGACGATCAGCCAGATCAGGCCGTTGCGCAGGGCCGAGGCGCGCTGCTGCGGCGTCGCGGGCTGCGACACCACGCTGCTCTGCGCGCTCAGGTGACGCGAGCCGATCATGAACTGGGCGAGGCCCAGGGCCATGCCGACCGCGGCGAGCGCGAAGCCCAGGTGCCAGTTGACGTTCTCGCCGACCGTGCCGATGGACAGCGGGGCGAGGAAGGCACCGAGGTTGATGCCGATGTAGAAGAGCGTGAAGCCACCGTCACGGCGCGGGTCCTTCGGACCGTTGTAGAGGTGGCCGACCATCACGGAGATGTTCGCCTTCAGGAGGCCGGAGCCGAGCGCGACGAGCGCCAGACCGGCGAAGAAGGTGGCCGAGCTCGGCAGCGCGAGCGTGATGTGGCCGAGGATCACGACGGCCGCACCGATGACGACCGTCTTGCGCGGACCCCAGAAGCGGTCCGCCATCCAGCCGCCGGGCATGGCGAGGAGATAGACCATCGACATGTAGACGGAGTAGATCGCCGTCGCCGTCGTGGCACTCATGTTCATGCCGCCGGGGGCGATCAGATACAGCGGGAGCAGTGCCTTCATGCCGTAGAAGCTGTACCGCTCCCACATCTCGGTCATGAAGAGAGTGGCCAGTCCGCGGGGGTGGCCGAAGAAGGTCTTCTCGGAGCCAGGGGTACTGGCGGAGTCCTTCGTCAGGCTGGACGCCATGGGTCGATCCTCGTGGGTTCGGGACGCGCGCGGCAGGAGCGTGAGCGCGCCCGGTGGGGGGCGGTCGGCACCGTCGTCATGGCCGCCCACCCCCACGCCCAGGGGGAGTTCACCCCGCGAAAGAGGCGAGGGGCGGTGACTCCGGGATCCACACCCTGGCGCATCCTCGCGCGCAGGGCCCGACCACAGGTCATTCCTTTCAAGGCTGGCCGAAGCCGGCCCGCACATAAAAGAGACCTAAGGCGCGCACAGCGGGCCAAAGGTCCTTGAGTAGTGCATCAGGCGTTGGGTCACCATACGACACGTCAGGGATGCATATGGAAGGACTTGAGAGATGGATCACAGGTGTCGCTGCAACCAGCGGCACACATTCAAAGGTGTTTCACAGAATTGCTTCCCACAGCCGCAGGGTCACCCCCACACTGTGCGATCACCTCCCTGACGTTGTCCACTGCGGACTACCATCACTCCATGACCCGTGTACTGCTCGCCGAGGACGACGCGTCCATCTCGGAGCCGCTGGCCCGTGCCCTGCGCAGGGAGGGTTACGAGGTCGAAGTCCGTGAGGACGGCCCCACCGCTCTCGACGCAGGCCTGCAAGGGAGCGTCGACCTCGTCGTACTCGACCTGGGGCTGCCCGGCATGGACGGCCTGGAGGTCGCCCGCCGGCTGCGGGCCGACGGGCTCACGGTGCCGATCCTGATCCTCACCGCGCGCGCCGACGAGGTGGACACGGTCGTCGGCCTCGACGCGGGCGCCGACGACTACGTGACCAAGCCCTTCCGGCTCGCCGAACTCCTCGCCCGGGTCCGGGCGCTGCTGCGGCGCGGCGCCACGGAGCCGAAGGAGGCGCCCGCCACGCACGGCGTGCGGATCGACGTCGAGTCGCACCGGGCGTGGATGGGCGACGAGGAGCTCCAGCTCACCGCGAAGGAGTTCGACCTGCTGCGGGTCCTGGTGCGGGACGCGGGGCGGGTCGTCACGCGCGATCAGCTGATGCGGGAGGTCTGGGACACGACGTGGTGGTCTTCCACGAAGACCCTCGACATGCACATCTCCTGGCTCCGCAAGAAGCTCGGTGACGACGCGGCGAACCCTCGGTACATCGCTACGGTACGGGGAGTCGGTTTCCGCTTCGAGAAGAGCTGACCCGCACTCCTGCGGGGGGCGGCTCCGTACGTGGGTGCTCGTGCGGTTCCCCGCGCCCCTGACGGGGCAGCTCCCCGCGCCCCTGACGGGGCACCCGGATCCGCGACACTGTGTAGATGCGCCGTCGCCTGATCAACTCCACCCTCGCCGTCGTCCTCGTGGTGATCGCCGTGTTCGGGGTGAGCCTCGTCATCGTCGAGACGAGGACCATCAGCAGCAGCGCCCAGGAGCGCGTCGACTCCGAGGCGCTGCGGCTGGCCAGCATCGTGGACAGCCGCCTGATCAGCGAGGAGAAGATCAGCGGCGCCATCCTGCGCGACCAGGTCGCCTCCGACCGGTACGCCCGCATCGAGATCCCCGGCCGCAAGGCCATCCAGATCGGCACCCGCCCCGGCGGCGAGGTCATCAGCGCCACCCGCCCCGGCGAACAGGGCGAGAAGGTCACCGTCCAGGAGCCGAAGGCCGCCGTGACCCGCGAGGTCGGCAGGACCCTGCTGATCATCGCCGCCGTCGCGCTGCTCGCCATCGTCGCCGCCGTACTCCTCGCCGTCCGGCAGGCCAACCGCCTCGCCTCCCCGCTCACCGACCTCGCGGAGACCGCGGAACGCCTCGGCTCGGGCGACCCCCGCCCCCGCCACAAGCGGTACGGCGTGCCGGAGCTGGACCGTGTCGCCGACGTCCTCGACTCCTCCGCCGAGCGCATCGGGCGGATGCTGACCGCCGAGCGGCGCCTCGCCGCCGACGCGTCGCACCAGCTGCGCACCCCGCTGACCGCGCTCTCCATGCGCCTGGAGGAGATCACCGTCACCGAGGAGCTGGACACGGTGAAGGAGGAGGCGACGATCGCGCTGGCGCAGGTCGAGCGGCTCACCGACGTCGTGGAGCGGCTGCTCACCAACTCGCGCGATCCGCGTACGGGCTCCGCCGTCGCCTTCGACCTGGACGAGGTCGTCAAGCAGCAGCTGGAGGAGTGGCGCCCCGCGTACCGCAGTGCGGGCCGCGCCATCGTCAGCTCGGGCAAGCGGCACCTGGAGGCGGTCGGCACGCCGGGAGCGGTGGCGCAGGTCCTCGCCGCGCTGATCGAGAACTCGCTGATGCACGGTGGCGGCACGGTCGCGCTGCGTACCCGCGTCACCGGCAATCAGGCGGTCATCGAGGTCACGGACGAGGGCCCCGGCGTACCCGCCGATCTGGGGGCGCGCATTTTCGAGCGGACGATCAGCGGCCGCAACTCGACGGGAATCGGCCTCGCGGTGGCCCGGGATCTGGCCGAGGCGGACGGTGGCCGCCTGGAGATGCTCCAGACCCAGCCGCCGGTCTTCGGGCTCTTCCTGTCCCGTACGCCGCTGTCGAGGAGCACGGACACCGAAGCGGACGACAAGACGATCCGCTAGGGGCGGCGTCCGACCCGGGCCCTAGGGGCGCCGCACCGCGGGCTTCTCGTCCGCGTCCGTCTCCTCCAGGAACGATTCCGCATGCCCGACCGTCGTCTCGCGCACGGGCAGGGCCTTGAACACCCAGCTGCGGTACGACCAGAAGCGGAAGAGCGTCGCGATGCCCATGCCGAGGAACTTGAAGAAGTTGGACTGGAGTCGGCTGTCCCAGCCGAACCAGTACGTCGCCGCGTAGAGCACGCCGTTCTCGATGACCAGGCCGACCGCGCTGAACAGCAGGAACAGCGTGAGTTCCTTGGTGCGGCCGCTCTTGTCACGGTCCTTGTACGTGAAGTAGCGGAAGCCCACGTAGTTGAAGGCGATGGCGACGACCGTGGCGATCACGCTCGCGCGCACCACGTGCAGGTCGGTGACGTGCCGCACGAGGTTGAAGACCGCGAAGTTGACCAGCGTGCCGACCGCCCCCACGGCCCCGAACTTGGCAACTTCGCGCCCGAGCCTGTCCAGCCGCACGCGCAACGCGCCCCGTTCCGTCATGGTGTCGCCCCAGCCCCCGTCGATTCCGTACCGGTCGTTCGTACCGGTCGTGTACGTGCCGACGGATTGGTGTTTCGGTCGTGTCGACCCAGCCATGCTAACCAGCGGCCATCGCGGGCGCTCGCGGGCACCTGGACACTGTGGCGCCCCTGTGACGGGAGCGGCCGCGGGGCGCGGGATCCGGCCGTTCCGCGGTGGCCGATACCGGCCGATACCCTGGGAGCGTGACGTTCCCGGTAGTCGGCATGGTCGGCGGCGGTCAGCTCGCCCGCATGACCCACGAGGCGGGCATCCCCCTCGGCCTTAAATTCAAGCTCCTCAGTGACACCCCGCAGGATTCCGCGGCGCAGGTCGTCAGCGACGTCGTCATCGGCGACTATCGCGACCTGGACACGCTGCGTGCGTTCGCGCGGGGCTGCGACGTGATCACTTTCGATCACGAACACGTACCCACCGAGCATCTACGGGCCCTGGAGGCGGACGGCATCCCCGTCCGTCCGGGGCCCGACGCGTTGGTGCACGCCCAGGACAAGGGCGTCATGCGCGCGAAGCTCATGGAGATCGGCGTGCCCTGCCCGCGCCACCGGATCGTGAAGGACCCGGCCGACGCGGCCGCCTTCGCGGCCGAGGGCGCCGCGGACGGCGGCGACGGCTTCCCCGTGATCCTGAAGACGGTGCGGGGCGGCTATGACGGAAAGGGGGTGTGGTTCGTACGTTCCGTCGAGGACGCCGAAGAGCCCTTCCGGGCCGGTGTCCCGGTGCTCGCCGAGGAGAAGGTCGACTTCAGGCGGGAACTGGCGGCGAACGTCGTCCGCTCACCGCACGGCCAGGCCGTCGCCTACCCCGTCGTCGAGTCCCAGCAGGTCGACGGCGTCTGCGACACGGTGATCGCGCCCGCACCCGGCCTCTCCGAGGACCTCGCGGGCCAGGCGCAGGAACTGGCGCTGCGCATCGCCAAGGAGCTCGGCGTCGTCGGACACCTCGCCGTCGAGCTCTTCGAGACCCGCGACGGCCGCATCCTCGTCAACGAACTGGCGATGCGCCCGCACAACTCGGGCCACTGGACGCAGGACGGCGCGATCACCTCGCAGTTCGCCAACCACGTCCGCGCCGTGCTCGACCTGCCGCTCGGCGACCCGCGCCCGCGCGCCAAGTGGACCGTGATGGCCAACGTGCTCGGCGGGGACTACCCCGACATGTACACCGCGTACCTGCACTGCATGGCCCGCGACCCGCAGCTCAAGATCCACATGTACGGCAAGGACGTGAAGCCCGGCCGCAAGGTCGGTCACGTGAACACCTACGGCGACGATCTGGACGAGGTCCTCGACCGCGCCCGGCACGCAGCCGGCTACCTCAGAGGAACGATCACCGAATGAGTGCACCCGTTGTTGGCATCGTCATGGGCTCGGACTCCGACTGGCCGGTGATGGAGGGCGCCGCCAAGGCACTCGACGAGTTCGAGATCCCCTTCGAGGTCGACGTCGTCTCCGCGCACCGCATGCCGCACGAGATGATCGCGTACGGCGAGCAGGCGGCGGACCGCGGCCTCAAGGCGATCATCGCCGGTGCGGGCGGCGCCGCCCACCTGCCGGGCATGCTGGCGTCGGTGACCCCGCTCCCGGTGATCGGCGTGCCCGTCCCGCTCAAGTACCTGGACGGCATGGACAGCCTCCTGTCCATCGTGCAGATGCCCGCGGGCGTCCCGGTCGCGACGGTCTCCGTCGGCGGCGCGCGCAACGCGGGCCTGCTCGCGGCCCGCATCCTCGCCGCGCACGACCCCGAACTCCTCGGCCGCATGCGGGAGTTCCAGCAGGAGCTGAACGACCAGGCGACGGAGAAGGGCAAGCGGCTGCGGACCAAGGTCGAGGGAGCGGGTTCCGGATTCGGCTTCGGCTCGGGAAAGTGACCGCATGACATCCCACGACGAAGCACGCGCACTGGACGAAGCACACGCACTGGACGCGGCACGCGCACTCGACGAAGCACGCGCACTCCTCGCCGACTTCCCCGTCGTCGACGGCCACAACGACCTGCCGTGGGCCCTGCGCGAGAAGGCCGGTTACGACATCGGCAAGCTCGACATCGCGACGGACCAGCGGGGCAGCCTGCACACGGACATAGCCCGGCTGCGCGCGGGCGGCGTCGGCGCGCAGTTCTGGTCGGTGTACGTCCGCACGGACCTGACCGGCGACGCGGCGGTCAGCGCCACGCTCGAACAGATCGACTGCGTCGACCGGTTGCTCACCCGCCACCCGGCGGACCTGGTCCGCGCGCTGACGGCGGCGGACATGGAGAAGGCCCGCGCCGAGGGCCGCATCGCCTCCCTGATGGGCGCCGAGGGCGGGCACTCCATCAACAACTCCCTCGCCACGCTGCGGGCGTTGCACACGCTCGGCGTCCGCTACATGACGCTCACGCACAACGACAACATCGCGTGGGCGGACTCGGCGACGGACGAGCCGGGCGTCGGCGGCCTCTCGCCCTTCGGCCACGAGGTCGTACGTGAGATGAACCGCGTCGGCATGCTGGTGGACCTCTCACACGTCGCGGCGACGACGATGCGGGCGGCCCTGGACACGTCGGCGGCCCCGGTCATCTTCTCGCACTCCTCGTCGCGGGCGGTCTGCGACCACCCGCGCAACATCCCGGACGACGTCCTGGAGCGGCTGCCCGCCAACGGCGGCGTGGCGATGGCGACCTTCGTCCCGAAGTTCGTCCTCCAGGCGGCGGTCGACTGGACGCGGGCCGCCGACGACAACATGCGGGCCAACGGTTTCCACCACCTGGACACGCGGCCCGAGGCGATGAAGGTCCACGAGGCCTTCGAGGCGACGAACCCCCGCCCGATCGCCACCGCCGCAACGGTCGCCGACCACCTCGACCACATGCGCGAGGTGGCGGGCATCGACCACGTCGGCATCGGCGGCGACTACGACGGCACGGCGTTCACCCCGTCCGGCCTCGACGACGTGGCGGGCTACCCGAACCTGATCGCGGAACTCCTCACCCGCGGCTGGTCCACGCCCGACCTCGCGAAGCTGACGTGGCGGAACGCGGTACGGGTGCTGGGCGCGGCGGAGGACGTCTCCCGGGACATCAGCTCCCGACGGGGCCCGTCGATCGCGACGCTGACGCAACTGGACGGCTGAGAAGGGGCGCCCCTTCGGGGCACGAACGGTGCCCTCCCCCCGAAGTCAGGGAGAGGGCACCGTCGCCGTTCGAGCGCCGCGGGCTACGGCAGGTTGCGCGCCATCACGATGCGCTGGACCTGGTTCGTGCCCTCATAAATCTGCGTGATCTTCGCGTCTCGCATCATGCGCTCGACCGGGTAGTCACGGGTGTAGCCGTACCCGCCGAGGAGCTGCACCGCGTCCGTGGTGACCTCCATCGCGACGTCCGAGGCGAAGCACTTCGCGGCCGCGCCCTGGAAGGTGAGGTCCTTGTCGCCGCGCTCCGACTTGGCGGCCGCCGCGTACGTCAGCTGGCGGGCGGCCTCGATCTTCATCGCCATGTCGGCGAGCATGAACTGGATGCCCTGGAAGTCGGCGATCGGCTTGCCGAACTGCTTGCGCTCCTTGACGTAGCCCTTGGCGTAGTCGAGGGCGCCCTGGGCGATGCCGAGAGCCTGGGCCGCGATGGTGATGCGGGTGTGGTCCAGGGTCTTCATGGCGGTCGCGAAGCCCGTGCCCTCGTCGCCGATCATGCGGTCGGCGGGGATGCGGACGTTGTCGAGGTAGACCTCGCGGGTGGGGGAGCCCTTGATGCCGAGCTTCTTCTCCGGGGCGCCGAAGGAGACGCCCTCGTCGCCCTTCTCGACGACGAACGCGCTGATGCCCCTGGAGCGCTTCTCCGGGTCGGTGACGGCCATCACCGTGTAGTACTCGGAGACGCCCGCGTTGGTGATCCAGCGCTTCACGCCGTTGAGCACCCAGAAGTCGCCGTCGCGCACGGCCTTGGTCTTCATGCCCGCCGCGTCCGAACCGGCGTCCGGCTCGGAGAGGCAGTACGAGAACATGCCCTCGCCGCCGGCGAGCGGCGTCATGTACTTCTTCTTCAGCTCCTCGGAGCCGGAGAGGATGACCGGCAGCGAGCCGAGCTTGTTGACGGCGGGGATCAGCGAGGAGCTGGCGCACACGCGGGCGACTTCCTCGATGACGATGACCGTGGCGAGGGCGTCGGCGCCCGCGCCGCCGTAGCTCTCCGGGACGTGCACGGCGTGCAGGTCGTTCGCGACGAGCGCGTCGAGGGCCTCCTGCGGGAAGCGGGCCTCCTCGTCCACCGCTGCGGCGAACGGCGCGATCTTCGCCTCGGCCAGCGAGCGGATCGCGTCGCGGAGCATGTCGTGCTCCTCGGACGGGCGGTACAGGTCGAAATCAGCCGATCCGGCCAAGGTCTCTCACGCTCCAAGGACGCTAATTACCGTTAAGTAACCCAAATTTTAGTGGTGCCCCCCACGCGAGGGATACGTGAGCTTCGCGACAGCGGGAATCGTGCCCGGTGAGCGGCCGGGACACGCGGGACTATGCTCGTCAGCGCACTGACGCCACAGCCCCCTGGAGCACCGCATGGCCCCCAAGATCACCGTGATCGGTACCGGCTATCTCGGCGCCACGCACGCCGCGGCCATGGCCGAGCTCGGCTTCGAGGTGCTGGGTCTTGACGTCGTGCCCGAGAAGATCGAGATGCTCCAGCGGGGCGAGGTCCCCATGTACGAGCCCGGTCTCGAGGAGCTCCTGCGCAAGCACGTCGCGGGCATCGAAGGAGCCAGCGGGCGGCTGCGCTTCACGATGGACTGGGCGGAGGTCGCGGACTTCGGCGACGTCCACTTCATCTGCGTGAACACCCCGCAGAAGCACGGCGAGTACGCGTGCGACATGTCGTACGTCGACAACGCCCTGGAGTCCCTCGCCAAGCACCTCACCAAATCCGCGCTGGTCGTCGGCAAGTCCACCGTCCCGGTCGGCAGCGCGGACCGGCTCGCCACCCGCCTCGCGGAGCTCGCCCCCGCGGGCGACGAGGTCGAACTCGCCTGGAACCCCGAGTTCCTGCGCGAGGGCTTCGCCGTCAAGGACACGCTGCACCCCGACCGCATCGTCGTCGGCGTGCGCAGCGAGCGCGCGGAGAAGCTGCTGCGCGAGGTGTACGCGGCGCCCATCGGCGAGGGCTCACCGTTCGTCGTCACCGACTTCCCGACCGCTGAGCTCGTCAAGACCTCCGCGAACTCGTTCCTCGCCACGAAGATCTCCTTCATCAACGCCATGGCCGAGGTCTGCGAGGCCGCCGGCGGCGACGTCGTGAAGCTCGCGGAGGCCCTCGGCCACGACGACCGCATCGGCAAGAAGTTCCTGCGGGCCGGCATCGGCTTCGGCGGCGGCTGCCTGCCCAAGGACATCCGCGCGTTCATGGCGCGGGCCGGCGAGCTCGGCGCCGACCAGGCCCTGACGTTCCTGCGCGAGATCGACTCCATCAACATGCGGCGGCGCGGCCAGATGGTCGAGATGGCGCGCGAGGCGCTCGGCGGCGGCTCCTTCCTCGGCAAGCGGGTCGCGGTCCTCGGCGCCACGTTCAAGCCGGACTCGGACGACGTACGCGACTCCCCGGCCCTGAACGTGGCCGGTCAGATCCACCTCCAGGGCGGCCAGGTGACCGTCTACGACCCCAAGGGCATGGCGAACGCCCGCCGCCTGTTCCCCACCCTCGGGTACGCGGAAACGGCCCTGGACGCCGTCCGCGGCGCCGACGTCGTCCTGCACCTCACCGAGTGGCGCGAGTTCCGCGAGCTCGACCCCGCGGAGCTCGCCGCCGCCGCGACCGCCCCGCTCATCCTGGACGGCCGCAACGCCCTGGACCCCGAGACGTGGCGGGCCGCGGGCTGGACGTACCGCGCGATGGGCAGGCCCGCAGCCTAAGAGTGACCATGGGGGGCATGGACATGGATATGACGGAACCCGTGACGGAACCCATCGCCCGCCTGCGCAACGTCGTCCTGGACTGCCCGGACCCGCGCGCACTCGCCGAGTTCTACGCCGCCCTCATCGGCGGCACCATCGAAGAGGACGGGGACTGGGTCGACCTCGTGTCACCCGGCCGCGTCAAAGTGTCGTTCCAGAAGGTGGTGGGCCTGCGCCCGCCGGAGTGGCCCCGTTCCGACGTCAACGCGCAACAGGTCCACCTGGACCTGGACGCCGGGCGCACCATCGAGGAGATCGACGCCGCCCAGGAGAAGGTGCTCGCGCTCGGCGCGACGCCCCTCGACCTGGACGACGACGGAGGCAAGCGCGACTTCCGCGTCTACGCCGACCCCGCGGGGCACCCGTTCTGCCTCTGCAAGATCCCCTGACGGATGCAAGATCCCCTGACGGGCCGGCACAACGGCGCTCACCCGTCCAGTCGGTCTATCGTCGCCGTCGACGCGGGCCGCCGCTCCCGCGTCGACCGCGCGGTGAAGTCCGCACCGCGCAGGGCGCGTTGTACGTTGCCCCAGGTGAGCAGCGCCAAGTCGGCCTCGGGCCAGCCGCGTTCGACGAGTTCGGCGATCAGCCGCACGTGACCCAGCGGGTCTGACAGGCCCTCCGGGTGCGCCTCACGGGTGTCGTGCGTGCCGGAGATCCCCACGCACTCCGGGCCCGCGACCCGGCGCACGTGGTCGAGGTGGTCCGCGACCGTGCGCACCGTGGGCCCGGTCCGCCCGGCGGCGAGCGGGACGAGGACGAGGCCCTTGGCGGCGCCGACATCCGCGAGGAGGCCGTCCGAGAGGTTCGCCGGATGGTCGTACAGGGCGCGGGCCCCCGAGCGCATGAAGACCACCGGCGCCTTGGAGACGGCGAGCACCCGCCGCGCCGTCACCTCGGAGGTGCCGGACAGGTCCGCGAGGACCCCGAGCCGGTTCATCTCCCTGACGACCTCCTCGCCGAACGGCGTCAGGCCGCCCTCGCCCGCCCAGGACGTCCCGCAGAGCGTGACCACGCACAGGCCCAGGCTGTGCAGCACCCGCAACGTGCCCAGCGAGTCGCCGAGCGCGACGCCGCGGGCCGGGCCGATCAGGGTGGCGATGCGGCCGCAGTTGCGGGCGTCGGCGGTCTCCGACGCGTTGCGGGCGAGCCGCAGGGCGTCGGAGTGGGCGGCGACGACGTGCTTGATGAGGTCGATCTGTTCGAGCGTCGTGCGAACGGTGCGGTCGCCGCTCGGCCCGTCGGGCACGTGCACCGACCAGAACTGCGCGCCGACCCGGCCCGCGCGCAGCCGCGGCACGTCGCCGTCGAGGCCGCTGTCACCGGTCTCGAAGTCGTGCCAGGGCAGCTCGCGCAGGGCCCACGGCATGCCGCTGTAGCCGTCGGCGACGGGGTGGGCGGCGAGCAGGGCGCGGGCCCGGTCCGCGGGGGAGGCGCAGCGGACGGTCTCCGCGCCGGGCGCGGGTGCGGGCGCGGTCACGAGGGCGGGGTCGGGCACGGGGTCGGGCGGGACGAGGGCCTGATCGAGGGCCCCCGCCTCGGCGGTGGCGCTGAATTCCTCCTGCAGGTCTGCCATGGCAGGTGCTCCGGACGTCGGCGGGTGGCAGTTCGAATAAACCGTGGCACGGCACGGCCACGGCTTCGCGGCGGACGGGGCGTTCGGGGTACGGGGCGGCCGCCGCGGTACGCGAAAGGGCCCCGCCGACCTGGATCGGCGGGGCCCTCTCACACGTGAGCGGTCAACGGCGTCACCGGTTGTCCGAGACCGTCACCTTCTCGTCGTTGTTGAGCTCCTTGACGAGCTGCTTGACCTTGGCCTTGTCCCAGACGAGGTTGCTGCCGGCGGAGCCCGAGATCGGCATGTTCATCGACGTGCCGTCACCGCCGGTCACGCCCTTCATGGCCCAGAACATGGAGGCCACGTCGAGCAGGCCCATGTCCTTGTCGACGACCAACGTGTCCAGGCCCGCGCCCATCGTCGGGTAGAGCTTGAACGGGTTCATGACCGTGCCGGGCGTCGCCGCCTGGTGGGCCAGGGCCGCGAGGAACTTCTGCTGGTTCTTCGTACGCTCCAGGTCGCTGGAGAAGGCGTGCCGGGTGCGGACGAAGGCCAGGGCCTCCTGGCCGTCGAGCGTCTGCTTGCCCTTCTCGAAGTCGGCGCCCGACCACTTGTCCTTGAAGGCCTTGGGGATGTCCATCTCGACGCCGCCGACCGCGTCCACGATCTTGGCGAAGCCGCCGAAGCCGATCTCCGCGTAGTGGTCGATCTTCAGACCGGTGTTGTACTCGACGGTCCGCACGAGCAGCTCGGGCCCGTCCTCCGCGTACGCCGCGTTGAGCTTCGTCTGGCGGCCCTGGTTCGGGTAGAGCTTGCCGGACTCGGCGCCCTTGAACGAGGGGATGGTGACGTTCGAGTCGCGGGGGAGCGAGATCATCGTGTTCCCGCCGTCGTCCGCGACGTGCAGGATCATCATCGAGTCGGTGCGCTTGCCGTCGGCCGAGCCCGTGTGGAGGCGCTTCTTGTCCTCGGCGGTCATGCCCTCGCGGCTGTCGGAGCCCACGATCAGGTAGTTCGTGCCGTCGCCGCCCTCGGGCCGCTCGATGACCTTGGAGAGGTCGACCTCGCGCTTGAGCTTGGAATCGGCCCAGAAGTACGTGATGACCGAGGTCACGACCAGCACGCTGACCAGCGTGATCGCGGTCCACTTGATCCGCTTGCGCCAGTTCGGCGCGGGACGCGGGGCGCGGGTCGGGCGTCCGTCGCCGCCGCCGTCGCCCGGGCCGGGCCTGCCGTAGACCTGGCCGGTGTTGTAGCCGCTGTCGTAGCCCTGGTCCTGGTTCTGCGCGTACGGGTCCTGGCGCGCGGCGCGCGGCTCGAAGACCTGGTCGCGGGCGTCGCCGTACGGCTGGCCGTTGCCGCGCGGCTCGTCGTACCCGTCGTCGTACCCGGACTGCTGCGGGACCCCGCCGGGCGGTGGTCCGGCCGGACGGGAGGGCCGGCCACGCTGGATGTGCCGCATCGCACGGGCTCCCTCGGGCTGGGAGTTGCCGCTGCCGCGGCCGTGTCCCCGGCCGCCACCCTGATCGTCAGGCCAATCGCTCATGTGGCCCAGTCTGCCGTCTTCGGGGCCGCGCCTTACAGGGCGGTCGGGAATCTGGGTCACGGCTGTTGCAGAGCTGATGCAAAGCGGCCGGGGAGAGCCCGGTCGTACGTCCGGCATAGGGTGGAGGGCATGACAGACCAGGCTCCCAATCCGGAATCGGAGATTCCGGGCAAGCCGACCTCAGCGTCCCGCACCACGCTCAGCCACATCATGACCCACAACGACACCAACCTCCTCGGCACGGTGCACGGTGGCGTGATCATGAAACTGGTGGACGACGCCGCGGGCGCCGTCGCCGGACGCCACTCCGGCGGCCCCGCGGTCACCGCGTCCATGGACGAGATGGTGTTCCTGGAGCCGGTCAGGGTCGGAGACCTGGTTCATGTGAAGGCTCAGGTGAACTGGACCGGGCGCAGCTCCATGGAGGTCGGCGTCCGGGTCCTCGCCGAGCGCTGGAACGAGTCGACGCCCGCCCAGCAGGTCGGCTCCGCCTACCTGGTCTTCGCCGCGGTCGACGCGGACGGCAAGCCCCGCACGGTCCCCCCGGTCGTCCCCGAGACCGACCGCGACCGCCGCCGCTACCAGGAGGCCCAGATCCGCCGCACCCACCGCCTGGCCCGCCGCCGAGCGATCAAGGAGCTGCGGGAGTCCCGGGCGGCCGAGGGCTTCGACGACTAAGCCCTCCGCCCCGGCGCGGGGCGTCCGCTCTCAGAGCCTGTCTTTGAACCCCCGCCTGCGCCCGCGCGAACGACGGGGGTTCAAAGACAGGCTCTCAGGGACAGACCACCTGATCCCCGGTGACCGCACCGAACTCGCCGAGCCGCACATCCTCCGCGCGCACCCGCCGGACCTCCTTGAAGTCCTTCCCCGCGATGACCTTCAAGGTCGCCCCCTGTCCCCGCACCTCGCGCAGCTCGCTCCCCGGCAGGGCCGTCGCCAGGGCCTTCGCGGAGCGGTCCCACCGGGGGTCGTACGCGACGACGGTCCGCTCGGCGGGCCTGGCCGCGGCCCCGGGGACGTTCCCCGGCAGCTGCGAGGTGCGGAAACCGGTCTTCCGCAGCGCCTCGTCGACCCGCTTCCCGAGCTCCGGGTCGCCCGTGCCGTTGTCGACCTGGACCCGGATCTGCTGCGGTGCGACGCCGACCATGGTGGCCCTGCCCTTGCCGTGGCGGGCCGCGAGCGGACGGTCCTCGCGCAACGCGTCGAACAGCTTCTGGGACTTCTGCGGATGCCATACGAGCGTCGCACCGATGCCCGGGATGTTCGTCCCCCTGTCGCTCAGCGGCACGGTCGTGAACTCCGACGACGACGGCGAGAAGCCCCGCATCGCCCGCCCGAGGTCGAGGATCTCGTCCGTCCCGAAACCGTTGTCCGCGCGGACCGCGCCGAGCAGCGTCAGCGTCACGTCGCGGAACTTGACCGGGTTCAGGAGCACACCGCTGCCCGTCGCCTTGGCGATGAGCGCCGCGAGGAAACGCTGCTGGCGCTGCATGCGGCCGAGGTCGGACGCCCCGTCGACGTACCGGGAACGGACGTACTGGAGCGCCTCACCGCCGTTCATCAGGTGCGTGCCCTCCGCCAGGTTCAGGCCGGTGTGCGAGTCCTGGAGCGGCCGTGCCGTGCAGATCTCGACGCCGCCGAGCACGTCCACGGTCTTCATGAAGCTGGTGAAGTCGACCTCCAGATAGTGGTCGATCTTGACCTTCGTCATGTGCTCGACGGTGCGCACCGTGAGGTTCGGGCCGCCCTCCGCGTACGCCGCGTTGATCTTGTTGGGGTGCTCGTGGTGCTTCTGGCGCGTGTTCCTGTCGGTGTGCGCGGGCAGGTCCGCGTAGCTGTCCCGGGGCAGGCTCACGACACTGGCGCGGTCCCGGTCCTCCGAGATGTGCACGATCATGATCGTGTCCGTGCAATGGCAGGGCGCGCCCCCGAGGCGGTACTTCTGCTTGTCCTCGGGCGAGAGCTTGTCGCGGCCGTCGGTGCCGACGAGCAGCACGTTCATGCCGTTGCCCGACTCGGGCCTGTTCTTCATGTCCCGGAAGGCGTCGACCCGCTGGATGCCGGTGTCCAGACCGGTCACGACCGCGTGCCCGATGCCGGCCGCGGCCAGGACCGTCACGGAGAAGCCGGTCGCCACGCGCATGGCCCAGCGCGGCCGTCTCCGCCGCCCTGCGGACTTCCGGGGAACCCGCTCGGCCCGCACCGCCCGCTCGGCCCTCGGAGCCGGTGGACGAGGGCGGCGCGGTGGCGGGGCAGGGGAGCGTCGGGGCGGTGTGGGCACGTGCGGGGCACCTCCGCGAGACGGGCCGTGGCCCGGTTGAGGACGAGCCGGTAACCCGAGAAACGTAAGGCCATACGAAATGCGGCCCGGGGTAGCGACCCGGACGGCGCGCACCCGTGTCCCCCATTCGCGGTAACGTGACGCGTGATGAACGCGAAGTCTGAGGTGCAGCCTCCAGCCGTATCCGTGATCATGCCCGTCCTCAACGAGGAGCGGCATCTGCGCGAGGCGGTGCACGCGATCCTGCAGCAGGAGTACGCGGGCGAGATGGAGGTCGTCGTCGCGCTCGGCCCCTCCACCGACCGCACGGACGAGATCGCCGCCGAGCTGGTCCGCGAGGACCCGCGAGTGCACACGGTCCCCAATCCGACGGGGCGCACGCCCGCGGCGCTCAACGCCGCCATCAAGGCATCCCGTCACCCGATCGTGGTGCGCGTCGACGGCCACGCCGCGCTCTCGCCCGGCTACATCACGACGGCCGTCCGCCTCCTGGAGGAGACCGGCGCGATGAACGTCGGCGGCATCATGCACGCCGAGGGACAGAACGCCTGGGAGCACGCGGTCGCCGCCGCCATGACGTCGAAGATCGGCGTGGGCAACGCCGCCTTCCACACCGGCGGCGACGCCCAGCAGGCCGAGACGGTGTACCTGGGCGTGTTCCGCCGCGAGGCGCTCGAGCAGCAGGGCGGGTACAACGAGGAGTTCATCCGCGCCCAGGACTGGGAGCTGAACTTCCGCATCCGCGAGGCCGGCGGCATGATCTGGTTCTCGCCCGAGCTGAAGGTCTCGTACCGCCCGCGGCCGAGCGTGAAGGCGCTCGCCAAGCAGTACAAGGACTACGGCCGGTGGCGCCACGTCGTCGCCCGCTACCACGAAGGCTCCATCAACCTCCGCTACCTCGCGCCGCCGACCGCGGTCTGCGCGATCGCCGCGGGCATCGTCGTCGGCGCGGCCCTCACACCGTGGGGCTTCGTGATCCCCGGCGGCTACGTCGCGGCCATCGCCGCCGGGTCCGTCCCCGCGGGCAAGGGCCTGCCCCTGAAGGCACGCCTGCGGATCCCGGTGGCCCTCGCGACCATGCACATGTCGTGGGGCTGGGGCTTCCTCACCAGCCCGCGCTCGCTGGCCAAGCGCGTCATCGCCTCACGCCGCCCGGCGGTCCTGGGGACGACGCAGGAGGCGTGACAAGTACGCGACCACGTGCACGACGAGGGCCCCGGCACCGCGCCGGGGCCCTTCGCGCGTCCTGATGCGGTATGCGTCCTGACGCGGTGTGCGGTGTGCGGTTATGACGTGTGCGGTTATGACATGGGCTCTTACCAGCTGAAGTTCGGGTCGACCTTCATGCACGCCTTCTTGTCGGACCCGCTGAGCGCGTCCGCGGAGTCCGGCGTCGTGTCGTCCTTCTTCTTCGCCTTGGGCGGCGCGTCGCCCTCGCGCCAGTCGGCACCGACGACCAGCGTCACCCCCGACACGTCCGTCGACTTCTTCGCCGCGCTGAGCGGCAGCCCGAGGGCCTTGGCGACCCGCTGCGCGTCACCCTCCAGATCCGCGCTGGGATAGCGGACGACCGTCTTCTCCTCGGACAGTGCCGCCGCCGTGTCAGGCGTCGCCTTCTTGAAGCCCTTGCCCGCGAGGAGCTGTGCCACGACGGACGCCCGGCCGCTGACCGGCGGCTCGGCGGAACTGCGGGTGCCGTTCTGGACCTGCACCGCGATGTCGCCGTCCGCGGCGGCCGGGTCGTCCGACACCTTCTCCTTGGCCTTCTTCTTCTTGCCCTTGCCGTCCAGCGGGATGTCGTCGCGGACCAGACGGAAGAGCTGCTCCGCGTCGCCGGGCTTGGGGACGACGCGCGCACCGGCGTAGTCGAACGGCATCGTCGTCATCGTCGTACGGCTCGGCGGGACCTTCTTGAGCTCGTTGCCCAGGTCGTACAGCTTCTTGATGGTGCCGAGGCCGTCGTCCACCTTCAGCGCGTTCGTCGCCTCCTCGGCGAGCTTGCGCAGCTGGTTGGGGCTGGTCAGGCCGGTGTTCTCGCGGAGCTTGCGGACCAGCGCGTTCATGTACATGTGCTGGGCCTTGGCGCGGCTGATGTCGGTGCCGCCCTCGAAGCCGTACCGCGTGCGCAGCCACTGGAGGGCCTGCTCGCCCTTGACCTCCGTGGTGCCCTTCTTCAGCTTCAGGCCCGAGCCGTGGCCCTGGCTGTCGCGCGAGTGGATGTTCCTGTCCACGCAGACGGGTACGCCGCCGATGGCGTCCGCCATGGAGACCACACCCGAGAAGTCGACCATCATGAAGTGGTTGATGTGGATGTTGGTGAGCTTCTCCCAGGTGGCGACCGTGCAGCCGGGACCACCACGCCCCAGCGACTCGTTCGTCATGTACTTCGGGCCGGTCTCCGGATACACCTTGCCGTCGTCCGGATCGGTGCACTTGGGGATCTGCAGCAGGGTGTCGCGCGGCATGCTCACGACCGACATGTTGGAGCGGTCGGCCGAGAGGTGCAGCAGCATCTGCACGTCCGCGAGGGGCGGGGAACCGAACGTGTTCTTGGCGCCGCCGAGCTTCTGGTTCGCCTTGGAGTCCCGTGCGTCCGACCCGATGAGCAGGATGTTCAGCGGGGTCTGGCCCGCGGCGTTGGGCGTGGGCTCGGGGGCCCGGTGCTCGCCGAGGTTCAGGTCGTCCGTCTCGAGGTTGCTGTTGAGGTGCTGGTAGTAGAGGTACCCGGCGCCGGCCGTCCCGAGTATCAGGACCGACAGGATCGTCGCCGACCAGCGCAGGACACGGCGCTTGCGGCGCGGCGGACGCGCCCCGCCGCGCGTGCCGCGCCGGTGTCTGGCGCTGTTCTCCGGGGGCTCGTCGCCGCCTTTCGAGGACTTCGAGGACTTCGAGGACTTGGAGGACTTCGCGGAGTGACCTCCGCCCTCACGGGAGCTACTACGGGAGCTACTACGAGAGCCGCTACGAGAGTTGCTACGAGAACCACTGCGAGAGCCCTCACCCGACCCGTCGTCGGTGTCCTCGTCCCAGCCGTGATCACTTGCGTGCGGAGCGCGTTGTCGCGCCCCCTCCTTACGCACGCTGTTCTGCCTCATCCCCAGCCCCTCCCCGCCCCATTCATGAACTGCGGTCGTTCCGCGACGCCTTGACGCATGACCCATGCCGCCTTGGCGCATTGTTAGACGCAGAACGACCGCTTCAGGTCACTTGGCGCACTTAACCTTGTCCGCTTGGACCTTGTCGATGTCCTTCGGTGCCTTCGAAGAAGCATCAACGGGTACCCCCGCGCCCTTGAAGTCTCCGCCGAGCGTCAGCTTCATGGCCGGGAGGCCCTGTGCGTTCTTCTCGCTCTTGCCCGGCTTGAGGGCGGCGCCGGACAGGCCCATGATGTCGGCGAGCCGACGGGCCTGGTCCGCCTGGCCCGGCGCGTACTCGAGCATCGTCTTCTTGATGACCGAGGGCGCGTTCCCCAGTTGGCTGGACTTGAGCACGCCCTCAGTGTTCTGCAGCCACGTGAGAGTTGTCTGAGCGGCGCCCGTCTTTCCGCTGCCGTTGTAGAGGTCGACGCGCACCTCGGCGGGGTCGGCCTTGGGGCCCTTGAGGCGGGCGGCCACCGCGGCCTTCTCCTTCTTCTCCTGCTTCTTCACCACGGTGAGCGACTGGTCGGCACGCATCATCGCGAACAGCTGCTCGGACTTGGTCGGGTTCGGCACGACCGTGGTGTGGACCGTCTCGGCCGGGTTGTCGATGACCGGCACCGTGGCGAAGCTCAGGTTCTTCATGTCGAGCTTGCCCAGCTCCAGGCCGAGGTCCTTGAGCTTCATGATGTTGGCGATCTTGGAGTCGACGGTGAGGGCCTCGGTGCCCGCCTCCGCGAGGCTGAACATCTTCTTCGGGTTGGAGAGGGTGTCGTTCGACTTGAGCTTGCGCATGAGCGCGCTGAGGAACTGCTGCTGCAGCTCGATGCGGCTCAAGTCACCGCCGGTGCCCACGGAGTGGCGCGTACGGACGAACGCGAGCGCGTCCTCGCCCTCGATCGTGTGCTCGCCCTTGGACAGCTTCAGGTGCGACTTCGGGTCGTCGATGTCCTTGGCCAGGCAGACGTCCACACCGCCGACGGCGCTGGAGAGCGTCTTCACCGCGTTGAAGTCGGCCACCATGAAGTGGTCCATCTTTATGCCGGTGATCTTGGTGACCGTGCGCATGGTGCAGCTGGGCGTGCGGTCGCTCTGGCCGAGGCTCTCGTTGAAGCGGACGTTCTGGCTGCCCGGGATGACCTTCTCGCTGCCGTCCTCCTGCTTCGTCGGGCAGTCCGGAATGTCGATGATCATGTCGCGCGGGATGCTGAGCGCGGTCGCGTTCGTACGGTCCTTGGAGACGTGCAGCAGGATCGTCGTGTCGGCGTGACCGGCGCTTCCCTCGTCGCCGTACCCCTTGTTGCCGCTGCCGCTGCGCTTGTCCGTGCCCATCACGAGGATGTTGATGGCCCGGTCCTTGCTGAAGCCGCCGGTGCCCGCGCCGTCATCGTCTATCGACGTGATGTTGTCGTTGAGGTGCTGGTAGTACAGATAGCCGCCGGTGCAGCCCGCGACGAGCAGGAAGGCCAGCGTGCCGCCCGTCCAGACCATCACCTTCTTGCCCTTGGACTTGGGCTTGCCCTTGCCCTTCCCCTTGGACTTTCGGGGATTCTGCTTGCGCCGCCCGCCGGAACCGGGCTCCGGCTCCTTCACGCGACGCCTGCGCTGTCCCGGCACCTCGCGGCGCTCGTCGCGCTCGTCCGGGCGGGAGCGCTCACGGCCCGGCGCGGAGCGGCCGCGACCGCCCTGCCGGGGTGACGATCCACGGGGTCCTGGCACCGACGACTGCCCAGCGGAGGGGCTCAGTCGCAGTTCGTAGTCACCGGTGTCCGGGTTGAGAACCCACTGGTCTGCGGGGTCGATGTTCTCCGCCCGCCCACGGCCTTGCGCGTCCACGGTTGTTTGCGTCCTCCGTCGGGGCCACGCGGCGCCTTTCCCCCCTCAAGAAGGCGCTCGGTCAGGTTCAGCGGTGCATGGCCGAGAGGGCCTTGGCGCACCGGATCGCTCACACTATCCGCCCAGTTCAGCGTCGAACGACGCCGGTGACAAATTCCACTCCCCTACAACTGGGCAATCCGCCCTATTTCTTTGTGGTGCGGGCCCTTCCCTTGGGGATCGTTTTACTCGCAGGTGGACCCCGCGGCCGTGTTGCCCCGGAATGTCGGCGCGGGCGACGGCGACTCCGCGGGATCGTCCGGCTTCTCGTCGCCGCCGCTCCCGCCCTCACCAAAGCCGCCGTTCTCCTCCTCCTCGTCTTCCTCCTCCACGTCGGAGTCGTACTCCTCCTTGGAGTCGGACTCCTCTTCGTACGCGCCCTCCGACTCCGACGAATCCCGGCGCGCCTGTTCCGCGGGCTGCCGCGGGTCGACGGCCACGGGGATGTCCGAGCGCAGCCGCGTGAAGAGCTCTTTCGCCGCGGGCTCGACGAGCTCGTCGCGATTGGCGTCGTACGTGTACGACTGACGCGGCACGGTGAGGAACTGCACCCGTTCCGTGGGGATATTGCGCATGCCGCGCACCAGTTCGTACAAACCCCGCAGACTTGCGAGTCCCGGGTCGGTCGTCAGCGAGGAAGTCGCCGCGTCGAGAACGGGATAGAGCTTCGTCGGATTCAGCAGGACGTCATTGCTCTGCACCTTGTTGACGAGGGCGCCGAGGAACTCCTGCTGGCGGTCCATCCGGTCGGTGTCGCTGCCATTGCCGAGGCTCTTGCGGGCACGCACAAAACCCAGTGCCTGTTCGCCGTTGAGGGTGCGAACTCCCGGGGCGAGCTTCACGTGTGCGTCGGAGTCGTCGATCGGCGCCCGCAGGCAGACCTGTACGCCGTCGACGGCGTCGACCATGTCCTTGAACCCCGCGAAGTCCACGACCATGTGGTGGTCGACGCGGATGTCGGTGAGCTTCTCGACGGTACGGATCGTGCAGGCCGTACCGCCCATCTCGAAGGCCCAGTTGAACTGGGCGAACTGCGCCTGCGTCCGGGAGCCGTCCGGCTTGCGGCAGCCGGGGATGTCCACCATCAGGTCGCGTGGGATCGACACGGCGGTCGCGCTCCGCCGGTCGGCGGCCAGGTGCAGCAGGATCGTGGTGTCGGAGCGCTCGGTGCCGGGGTCCCTGCCGTACTTGCGGTTGCCCTGGCCGGCACGGGTGTCGGAGCCGAGCAGCAGAATGTTCTGCGCGTCGTGGACGAGGGGGGTGGGCCGCTCCTTGTCGTACCGGGCGAGCTCGGCGGCGGCGTCCGTGTCCGTGGTGATGTTCCCGTTGAGCTTCTGATACGCGGCCCACCCGAGGCCTCCGGCCCCGAGCACGACGACGGCGACCCCGACGGCGCAGTACCGCACCCACCGCCGCTTCCGCCGCCCCACCCCCACCCCACTGGCACTGGCCCCCGCGCCGGGCCCATACCTCCCCCCGCCCCCTCCGTCTCCCGCCCCACGGGGACTGACTCCAGAGGCCCCACCGACATCCTCACCCACGTCTGCGTCCACCCCTCACGGCTGCCCAGCTCCGTACTACGTCCACTACGACCATGGCCCGCCCCGGCGCGGGGGGCCTCTGGGCCGGGGGAGGGGCTGGGCTGAACGGGGGATCGGGGGGATATGGGGGGGCGGGTGCGCAGGGGGTGGGGGCGCGGGAAGGGTGCCGGGGGTTTCAGGGTGAGGGGGGGCGGCGCGGCTGGGGGGCTTTTTGGGGCGCGGGGATCGGTGCGGGGGGTCTTCAGGGGCGCGGGGAACGGTGCCGGGAGGTTTTCAGGGGCGCGGGGAACTGCGCGACAAGCCACGACGAGCCCGCACTCGAATGCACATGCCGGTCAGGGGCTGTGGGGGCAGGTGCCGGGAGGTTTTCAGGGGCGCGGGGAACTGCGCGACAAGCCACGACGAGCCCGCACTCGAATGCACATGCCGCCCAGGGGCTGCGGGGGCAGGTGCCGGGCGGCATGCAAGGGGCGCGGAAAACGGTGCCGGGAGGTTTTCAGGGGCGCGGGGAACTGCGCGACAAGCCACGACGAACCCGCACCGGAGAACCGCCCAAGGCCAGGGGCCAGCTACCGTCGGACAACCCCCACCCGCTCGTCCCCCACCCTCTTCTGCAGCCCACCCTCAGACAACCGCTCGAGGTTCCGGCAAAGCACCACCGACCCACCCCCACCCAACGCGGCGAAAAGCCCCGCGCTGAGCCCCTCCCACGTCCCGTAGGACAGCCCGGACAGCACACGGACTCCCACCGCACCGGCCTCACGACCCGCACCGGCCTCACGACCCGCACCAGCCTCACCAGCCGCACCGGCCTCACCGCCACCCCCCAACCGCCCCGCATCCTCGCGAGCCCGAGCGACGACCTCCGAACCCGTCAGCTCCACCCCGTCGACCACGAGCGCAACCTCGTCCGGGTCCACGGGAGCGTACGGAGCGAACTGGTCCCCCTGCCCCGGCACCTCCACCGCGTAGTCGGAGAAGCCCTCCGGGGCCTGCGGAAAGCGTCCTCCGAGCGGCCGCAGCGCAAGAGCCACCCGCTCTCCGGAACACGCCCGCGCCGCCTCCAGCGAGTCGGGCCCGCTGACGACGAGATCCGCCGACGCCGGATCACCGCCCACGTCCGCGACGACACCCACCGACGAACAGGCGAGCAGCCACACGGCCGTCTGCCAGTGCGCGGGCAGCAGCAACACGGCCCGGTCACCCGGCTCCGCCGCCAGGTCGCCCTGGAGCAGATTCGCGGTCTTGGCCACCCAATTGGCGAAGGTGGCGACGGACAATTCCACCCGCTCACCGGTGGCGTCGTCGTAGAAGGTGACCAGTGGGCGGCCCGGATCCGAGGCGAGCGCGGATCGCAGCAGGTCGGCAGGGGTGCGGTCGTTGGCGTTCACGGGCGCAAGCGTACGCGGACCACTGCGCGCCCCCGGCGTGGCGGGGGAGTGCGGCACGACCGGATCGCCCACACTTGGCCGACGCCCCGTCAGTTCCCCAATGGACAGAAAAGCACCACTATGCCAACGATCGTACGTATGCGTGGATTTCTAGCTTCCTCGATCGGCGTCACGTGCGCGGCCGCCCTGGCCCTGCCCCTCACCCTGCCCTCGTCCGGCGCCCGGGCCGCGGCGCCCGGCGCACCGTCGGCCGCAGGCCCAGCAACGGAGGGGATCCCCGGCCGCACCGAGTCCATCCCGCTCACCCCACTCGGTTCCGACCGCGCTCTCGGCTCGGCCGGGGCGCGGGAACAGGGCCTGGGTCGACGCGATGTCCGCCCCTTCTCCCTGGTAGGCGTCGTCTGGAACGACCCCGAAGCGGAACTGCACGGCACGGTCCAGGTCCGCACCCGCGCGACCGGCACCACCACCTGGTCGGAGTGGCAGCCCGTGGAGACGCACAACCACGAGCACACCGCCGACCCCGGCACCCCCGAGCACGACGCCGACACGGTCCGCGGCTCGACGGCGCCGCTGTGGGTGGGCGACTCGGACGGCGTGGAGATCCGCGTACGAGCGGAAGCTCCACCCGCCACGAGTCGCGCCCTCGCCACAGGCGCCGCCACCGCAACCCCCCTCCCCGAAGGCCTCCGCCTGGAACTCGTCGACCCGGGCGACGACCCACCCCCGCACAACCCCCGCCACGAAGCCCCGCCCGGCTCCTCGGAGCGGCAGACGGAGGACGACCTGATCGCCACACGCGGCGGCGACGCGGGGCAGGCCCAGGCACGCCCCTACGTCGGCCCGCGCCCCCGCATCATCACCCGCAAGGGCTGGGGCGCCGACGAAAGGCTCCGCGAGAGGAAGTTCGCGTACACGAAGACGGTGAAGGCCGCCTTCATCCACCACAGCGCGACCGGCAACAACTACCGCTGCTCACAGTCCGCCGCGGCGATCCGCAGCATCTACCGCTTCCACGTCAAGAGCAGCGGCTGGCGCGACATCGGCTACAACTTCGTCGTCGACAAGTGCGGAAACATCTACGAAGGACGTGCCGGAGGTGTGGCCAAGCCGGTCCTGGCGGCCCACACTCTCGGATTCAACAGCAACAGCATGGGCATCGCGGTCCTCGGCAGCTACAGCTACTCCACCCCGCCGAAGGCGGTCGTGACCGCCATCGCCCGGCTGACCGCGTGGAAGCTCGGCCTGTACGGAGCCAACCCGCGCGGGACTACCTACCTGAAGTCGGGCGGTGGCAACCTGTACAAGAAGGGCAGGAACGTCCGGCTCCGCGTCATCTCCGGGCATCGGGACGGATTCGCCACGGAGTGCCCAGGCGGCCGCCTGTACAAGAAACTGGGCAAGGCCCGCACCACGTCGGCCCGCTACCAGGGCCGCTGAGGAAACACCCCGCACACCCTGCACGCCCAGCACACCCTGCACGCCCAGCACACCCTGCACGCCCAGCACACCCTGCACGCCCAGTACACCCTGCACCCCCCCCGTACACCCCGCACGGGCTGCACGACCTGCACATCCATCTGCATACACTGGCCGGCCGCAACTCAAGTTCGGCCGGCCCCAGCAGGAAGCAGAGACGACAGGTGACAGAAGCGATCCTCCTGGTCGGCGGCAAGGGAACCCGGCTGCGGCCCCTCACGGTCCACACCCCCAAGCCGATGGTTCCGGCGGCGGGCGTCCCGTTCCTCACCCACCAGCTGGCACGGGCCCGCGCGGCAGGCGTGGACCACATCGTCCTCGCCACCTCCTACCTCGCCGAGGTCTTCGAGCCGTACTTCGGGGACGGCTCGGCCCTCGGCCTGCACATCGAGTACGTCACGGAGACCGAACCCCTCGGCACGGGCGGCGCCATCCGCAACGTCGCGTCGCGGCTGCGCTCGGGACCCGACGACCCGGTCCTGATCTTCAACGGCGACATCCTCACCGGCCTGGACATCCGCGCCCTCGTCGCCACCCACGAGGAGTCCGGCGCCGACGTCTCGCTGCACCTCACGAAGGTCGACGACCCGCGCGCCTACGGCCTGGTCCCCACCGACGCGACCGGCAGGGTCACCGCCTTCCTCGAGAAGCCGCAGACCCCCGAGGAGATCGTCACCGACCAGATCAACGCGGGCGCGTACGTATTCCGCCGCTCGGTCATCGACACGATCCCCGCGGGACGCCCCGTCTCCGTCGAACGTGAGACCTTCCCCGACCTCCTCGCCTCCGGCGCCCACCTCCAGGGCATGGTCGACTCGACGTACTGGCTTGACCTGGGAACGCCCCAGGCGTTCGTACGAGGCTCAGCGGACCTCGTCCTCGGCCGCGCGCCCTCCCCGGCGGTGCCCGGCCGCTGCGGCGAGCACCTGGTCATGGCCGGCGCCACCGTCGCACCCGGCGCGAAGCTCACCGGTGGCACGGTGATCGGCGAGAACGCGCAGGTCGGAGAGGGTGCGCGGGTTTCCGGCAGCACGATCCTGTCCGGTGCGGTCATCGAGCCGGGCGCGGTCGTCGCGGACTCACTGATCGGCGCGGGCGCCCGAGTCGGCGCCCGCTCGACGCTCTCGGGGACGGTGATCGGGGACGGCGCGTCCGTCGGCGCGGACAACGAGCTGCGCGACGGCGTACGGGTGTGGTGCGAGGCGACGCTGCCGGCAGGCGCGGTCCGCTTCTCCTCGGACCAGTAGAAGCACCCACCCAACCGCCCACCCAACCCGCCCACCCCACCCGCCCACCCACGGCGGGGATGTCCCCTACCCTCATACACATGTCGTCCCGTTTCGCCCCGCGCCCCACACGCACCACTGTGCGCGGGGGCGAAACGGTCGTACCCGCCCATATCCCCCGTCAGGTCACCGCGCCCCAGACCCGCACGTGGCAGCCGCCCTACCCGCTGGACCTGGGCCTGACCCTGGGCCCGCTGCGCCGCGGCCCCGGGGACCCGACCTTCCGTACGACGCCGGACGGCTCGGTCTGGCGCGCGAGCCGTACGCCGCTGGGCCCCGGCACGCTACGGGTGGCCGCGCGCGGTGGCTCGGTGGAGGCGGAGGCGTGGGGCCCAGGAGCCCCCTGGCTCCTCGACCATCTCCCCGCCCTCCTGGGCGCGACGGACGACCCCGAGCTCTTCACCCCCCGCCACCGCCTGCTCGCGACGACGGCTCACCGCCGCCCGGGCCTGCGCCTGACCCGTACGGGTCTGGTCCTCGAATCCCTGATCCCCTCCATCCTGGAGCAGAAGATCACGACGGAGGAGGCGTACCGGGCATGGCGCCTCCTGGTCCGCAAGTACGGCGAACCGGCGCCCGGCCCCACTCCCGCGCAGGCCCGCATGTACGTGATGCCGGACCCGCGCACCTGGGCCCTCATCCCGTCCTGGGAGTGGCACAAGGCGGGCGTCGACAACAAGCGGTCGTCCACGATTCTGCGCGCGGTGGCGCGGGCGGCCCGCCTGGAGGAGGCGGCGTCGATGGATCCCCCGGAGGCCCGGACCCGCCTGGAACTCATCCCCGGCATCGGCCCCTGGACCTCGGCGGAAACGGTCCAACGCAGCAACGGCGCGCCCGACGCGGTAACGGTGGGCGACGTCCACCTCCCCGGCATCATCGGCCACGCTCTGGCGAACAACCGAGACGCGACCGACGAGGACATGCTCGCCCTCCTCATCCCCTACGAGGGCCAACGCCACAGAGCGGCCCGCCTCATCCTCCTGAGCGGCCGAACCCCACCCCGCAGAGACCCCAAAATGCGGAAAACCAACATCGCCCTCTGGTAACCCCACCACACCGTTCCCGCCCCCGACAACGCCCGGGGACCGAGCCCCAGGGGCGCGGGGAACCGCGCAAAAAACCTTAACGAACCTCCACAAACTCCTCCACAACCCGCCCGCCCCGCGAAGCCGGCTCACTCACCGGATGCCCCACAGCCACCGCCCCCATCGGATCCCAACCCCCCGGCAGCCCCAGAACATCCCGCACCACATCCCGACAGAACATCGTCGAGGAAACCCACGCGGACCCAAGCCGCTCCCCGGCCAACGCGACCAGGAAGTTCTGCACGCCCGCCCCCATCGCGACGACGAACATCTCCCGCTCGGCCGCATCCCGCCGCACGTCCCCGTACGTATGGGAGCCGTCCATCACCAGACAGGGCACCACCAGATAGGGCGCCTTGCGCAGGACATCCCCCCGCCGCACCCGCTTCGCGATGGACTCGTCCGACTTCCCGTCCCGCCGCAGGTCCGCGACCCACGCGTCCCGCATCGCGTCGAGCAGTTCGACCCGCGACGCCGCGGACTCGAGGAGCACGAAGCGCCACGGAGTCGTGTGGTGCGGCGCGGGCGCGGTCAACGCCGCGGCGACGGCCCGCCGCACCGCGCCCGGGTCGACCTCCTCGTCGGAGAACTCCCGCACGGTCCGCCGCCGCGTCACCGCTTCGCGTACCGCCTCGGACGTCCCGAGCCGGAACATGTCATCCCGAGCCCCACGCGCAAGGGCCCGAGCCCCTTCGTCCACGGCCCCCGCACCCACGGCCCCCGCATCCACGGCACCCGCACCCGCACCCGCAACGACCCGCGAAAGCCCCCGGACCACCGCGACCGGCAACCCCGCAGCCTTCCCCTTCACCAGGTCCCCCGCGGCAGCGAGCTCGTCCGCCGTGGCGACGACCGTCACGCCAAGAGGATTGCCGTACGCGTCCACGCCACCCCGCAGGTCGTCGAGGACCCGCACACCCGCCGCCCCGATGGCGACATCGGTGAGCCCGGCCCGCCAGGGCCGACCGAACGTGTCGGTGACGATGACGCCGACGTCGACACCCAACGCGTCCCGCAACCCCTCGCGCACCGCGCGGGCCGACGCGTCGGGATCGGTCGGCAGCAACAGCACCGTCCCCGCCGCCGTGTTCGACGCGTCGACGCCCGCCGCCGCCATCACGAGTCCCTGCCGGTTCTCGACGATGCGCAGCGTCCCGCGGCGCGCCACGACCCGTACGGTCTCCGCGTCGATCGCCGCCTCCCGGTCGGCCGCCTCGACGATCCGCCCCTCCGCCTTGCTGACGATCTTGGAGGTGACCAGCACGACGTCCCCGTCGGCGAGCCCCGGCTCCGCGGCCGCGATCAGCTTGGCGAGGTCGTCACCCTGGCGCACCTCGGGCAGCCCGGGCACGGCCCACACGCGGTACGACGGCGGAGTCACAGGGGTCACGCCCGTACCTCCGAGGCAAGCGCCAGCGCCTCGCGGGCCATCTGTGCGGTGGCGTCGAGGTCGCTCATCATGAGCGGCACGGCCCGGCAGCGGATCCCGGCCTCCGCCACCCGCTCGACCACGCCCGCGTCGACGCTGTCGACGAGCCAGCCGTCGAGCAGCCCGCTTCCGTAGTGCTCGGCGACGGCCGCGGCGCTCGTCTCCACGCCGACGGCCGCGAGCATCTTGTCGGCCATGCCCCGCACGGGCGCGTCGCCGACGATGGGGGAGAGGCCGACGACCGGCACGCCCGCGTCGGCGATGGCCTCGCGGATGCCGGGCACGGCGAGGATCGTGCCGACGCTGACGACGGGGTTGGACGGCGGGAAGAGCACGACGTCGGCCTCGGCGATGGCCTCGAGGACGCCGGGTGCGGGCTTGGCCTGCTCGGCGCCGACGGGCACCACGGCGTGCGCGTCCACGGAGGCGCGCAGCCGTACCCAGTACTCCTGGAAGTGCACGGCCTTCTGTTCGCCGTCCACGGTGACGGCGACGTGCGTCTCGATGCGGTCGTCGGACATGGGGATGAGCCGCACCCCGGGCTGCCACCGCTCGCACAGTGCCTCGGTGACGGCGCTGAGCGGGTATCCGGCGCCCAGCATCTGCGTCCGCACGATGTGCGTGGCGAAGTCACGGTCGCCGAGCCCGAACCACTCGGGCCCGACTCCGTAGGCCGCGAGTTCTTCCTTGACCTTGAACGTCTCGTCCGTACGCCCCCAGCCCTGTTCTTCGTTGATGCCGCCGCCGAGCGTGTACATCACGGTGTCGAGGTCGGGGCAGACCTTGAGACCGAACAGGTGAATGTCGTCACCGGTGTTGCCGATGACCGTGATGTCCGCGTCGGGCGCGGCCTTCTTGAGGCCACGGAGGAAACGGGCGCCGCCGATGCCGCCGGCCAGAACCACAATGCGCATGGCCCCCAGCATGTCAGGCGCCTACGACACCGTGTCAGGCGGTTACGACATCCTCCGTGCTGTCCGGCGCGACGGCGGCGGCGCACTGGGCGGAGTGCATCGGCATCTCGGTGAGGCCGGGGTAGTAGATGTGCAGGCTGACGGCTGGTTCGAGGGAGTCGTTGACGACTTCGTGGACGTACCCCGGCGCGAAGACGCGCTGCGCGCCCGCGCCGAGCGCCCGCGTGCCCCGCTCCGTGTGTTCGGTCAGCTCGCCCTCCAGGAGGGTGAGCACGCCGGAGGAGCGTCCGTGGTCGTGCAGTCCGCTGCCCTGGCCGGGCACCCAGGAGAGCAGCCACACCTCGTACCCGGGCCCGGTGCGCAGGCGGTGGTACCAGCGGCTGGTGGCGTCGTACTGGACGAGGTGCGCCCACTGGGAGCGGTCCGCGGCGATGGCGCGGGCGAGGCCGACGAACTCGGCCACAGTGGCGGGGTGCTCGCGGGCGGGCTGCAGGAGGTGCGGAACTTCGAGGATGTCGCCGGCGATCTGGAGGTCGCTGTCGCTGTTCATCGTGCGGTGGTTCCTCAACGTAAGAGTGCTGGGGTGTCGCGAAGGAAGGTGAAGCGCAGAGGGAGAGCGAGGATCAGGGAGAAGAGAGGTGGTGCGGCAGAGAGGTGGAGCGGAAAGCGGCTCGACAGCTGGAGTGGACTCAACAGCTGGAGCAGGAACAGCAGCAGCGCGCGTGGGCAGCACCGATGGACCCGCTGGTGCGGGTCATCGAAAGAGCCAGGTTCGCGAGCATGCCCACCAGAACAGCGCCTCACACCTCCGGTGTCAACTCGGTGTCCAGTATGTGGAATATGTTTCACCTCATCCGGTTGTTCTGTCAGGCGAAAGGTTTGTGCAGACGCCGCTCCGGACACATGGCGCAGCAACCGACGCTCAAACCTCGTCGTCTTTCTCGTTGAGACCCGACCGGGTGATCTCCGACTGAGATCACTTTTTGGGGGAACGCGGTGCGGAGTGCCGGGCGGCTGCCGAACGGTGTCATGGTTTAGGCCGATTTGAACACTTTCCGCACAGCCTTGGTTCCGCAGAGTGAATAAGGGGCCCAATAGCAGATCTCGGCTTGACTGGCCCGGATCGGCACACTTGTAATTTCACTCGTGTCGTTCACCCGAAACCGGCACAGCAGCACCACGGGGACGCACAGACAGACGAGGGGCGCACATGACCGAGCTGGTTCAGGAACTGCTGGTCGAGGACGCGGACGAGGAACTCGGCTGGCAGGAGCGCGCACTGTGCGCCCAGACCGACCCCGAGTCCTTCTTCCCCGAGAAGGGCGGCTCCACGCGCGAGGCCAAGAAGGTCTGCCTCGCCTGCGAAGTCCGCTCCGAATGCCTTGAGTATGCACTCGCGAACGACGAACGATTCGGTATCTGGGGCGGCTTGTCCGAGCGTGAACGCCGCCGACTGAAAAAGGCCGCGGTCTGAACCCCCGTCGGCACGCGCCGCACGACCGATACGGCAACCGATACAGCGATCGACATGGCAACCGGTACGGCAACCGATACGGCACACATATCCCTCAAACAATGCGCAACGAACGGCCCGTCGCCCAGGGGTTATCCACAGGCGGCGGGCCGTTCCGGTGCCAGCCGTTAGTGTGGGGCCCCGTCCGAGACGCCCCGGCGCCCCCGCAGGGCGCAGGCGTCAACCGCAGTCCATCGAACCGGGGCCCGTACCTCGATGTCCGTGCACAGCCATTCGGCAGCCCACCAAGAGGCCGCCGCCGCCGGGTTCGACCCGACACACCCGCCCGCGTTCCCGCGGCACATCGTGACCGCCGTCCTCGTCTCCCACGACGGCGCCCGCTGGCTGCCCGACGCCCTGGCCGGGCTCCTCGGCCAGGAGCGGCCCGTGCAGAACGCCGTGGCCGCGGACACCGGCAGCGCGGACGACTCCGCCCGGCTCGTCACCGAGGCCCTCGGCGCCGACCGCGTGCTGCACCTCGCCCGCCGCTCCGGCTTCGGCACCGCCGTCGAAGAGGCCGTCCGCACCGCCGCCGTGCTCACCCCCGAAGAGCTGCCGTATCTGAAGCGCCCCAGCGGCTGGGACCCGGTCAGCCGCACCTGGCGCGACGAGACGTATGACATGCCGGAACTGCCGCACGGCGAACCCGTGCAGTGGCTCTGGCTGCTCCACGACGACTGCGCACCCGACCCCGACGCCCTCGCCGAAATGCTCCGCGTCGTCGAGAACGAACAGGAGCTCGGCAAGGAAGTCGCCGTCGTAGGCCCCAAGCTCCGCGGGTGGTACGACCGCAGGCAACTCCTCGAAGTCGGCGTCTCCATCGCCAACAGCGGCCGCCGCTGGACCGGCCTCGACCGGCGCGAACAGGACCAGGGCCAGCACGACCACGTCCGCCCCGTGCTCTCCGTCTCCACCGCCGGCATGCTCATCCGCCGCGATGTCTACGAACAGTTGGGCGGCTTCGACCGCCGCCTGCCGCTCATGCGCGACGACGTCGACCTGTGCTGGCGCGCGCACGCCGCGGGCCACCGCGTCCTCGTCGCCCCCGACGCCGTCGTCCGGCACGCCGAGGCCTCCTCGCGCGAGCGCCGCACCGTCGACTGCGTCGGCCGCACGGCGACGTCGCCGCACCGCGTCGACAAGGCCGGCGCCACGTACACCCTGCTCGTCAACGCCCGCTCGGCCGTGCTTCCCTGGGTGCTCTTCAGAGTCGTCGTCGGCACCCTCCTGCGCACCGTCGCCTACCTCGTCGGCAAGGCGCCCGTGCAGGCGCTCGACGAAGTCGCGGGGCTCCTCGCCACCGTGCTGCGTCCCGGCCGCGTCCTCGCCGCCCGCAAACAGCGCGGCAAGCCCGTGCCCGACGCCGCCGAGATGCGCGCCCTCTTCCCGCCGCCCGGCGCCACCGTGCGCGCCACCGTCGAACAGGCCGCGGGCAGCCTCGTCGGGGGCAATGACGCCGAAGCCCCCGCGGGCGCCGGACGGCACGGAGTCGTCGAGTCCGGACCCGGCGGCGACGACGCGGACTTCCTGGAGATCGAGCAGTTCGCCCGCCTCAAGCGCATCGCCCGCAAACCGGGACCGATGCTCTTCGTAGTGCTCCTCTTCGCCTCCCTCATCGCCTGCCGCGCCCTGCTCGGCTCCGGCGCCCTGGCCGGCGGCGCACTGCTGCCCGCGCCCGCCGACTCCTCGGACCTGTGGGCGCGCTACCTCGACGTCTGGCACCCCGTCGGCACCGGTGGCACGCAGGGCGCGCCGCCCTACGTAGCACTGGTCGCGGGCCTGTCGACGCTCTTCTTCGGCTCCACCGGACTCGCGGTCACGGTCCTGCTCGTCGGCTCCGTCCCCCTGGCAGGCTTCGCCGCCTACTTCGCCTCGCGCCCGCTCGTCACCTCCCGCCTGCTGCGCGCCTGGGCATCGATCGCGTACGCCTTCCTGCCCGCCGCCACCGGCGCCCTCGCCGGCGGCCGCATCGGCACCGCCGTCCTCGCCGTCCTGCTGCCGCTCATCGCGCGCGCGGGCATCGCGGCGAGCGGCCTCGCGGCGCCGCACGGCACCCGCGGCACCTGGCGCGCCACATGGGCGTACACGCTGCTCCTGACCCTCGCCACGGCCTTCACCCCGATCGTCTGGCCGATCGCCCTGGTGCTCGGCCTCGCCCTCCTGGTGGTGCGCCGCGGCGACATCACGGCGTACGGCCTGCGGTTCCTCGCCGCACTCGGCACCCCGCTGCTCGTCCTCGCCCCCTGGTCCCTGACGCTGCTGCCCTTCGGCTTCTTCAAGGAAGCGGGCCTGGAGTTCGGCGCCGACTCCGCGACCGCCACCGACCTGCTCGGCGCGAGCCCCGGCGGCCCCGGCACCGTGGACGGCCTGCTGCTCATCGGCATCGTCCTCGCCGCACTCGGCGCCCTGCTGCGCAGCGATCGGCAGCGCGCCGTCCGCGCCGCCTGGGTCGCGGCCCTCGTCTCGCTGGTCTTCGCCGTCCTGTCGAACAGCTCGACGTGGGCAGGCCCCGCCACGCTGGGCTACGGAATCGCGCTCCTGGCCGCCGCCGCGCTCGGCGCCGACGGTGCACGCGCGCGTGTCGCCGAACAGAGCTTCGGCTGGCGCCAGCCGGTCGCCGCGCTCATCGCGTTCGCCGCCGCCGCGGGACCGCTGCTCGTCGCCGCGGGCTGGATGATCGGCGGCGCCGACGGCCCGCTGGAGCGCCGCGACCCAGTGCAGGTGCCCGCCTTCGTCGCGGAGGAGAGCGGCACGGAGGACCAGGCCCGCACCCTCGTCCTCGACAGCGACTCCGCCGCCCAGGTCTCCTACTCGCTCGTACGGGGCTCCGGCGCCCGGCTCGGCGACGCGGAACTCGCCGCGGCGGCCGCCGACGACGAGCGGCTCGACAAGGTCGTCGCCCGCCTCGTCGCGGGCTCCGGCGCCGACCAGGCCGACCAGCTCGGTGGCTACGCGGTGCGGTACGTCCTCGTACGCGACGGAGCACCCCGCCAGATGAGCCGCACCCTGGACGCGACCCCGGGCCTGACCCGGCTCAGCCAGGAGGACGGCAGCGCCCTGTGGCGCGTGGACCGGCAGGTGGCGCGGGCCGCCGTCGTCCCGAGGACGGGCGACCCGGAACCCGTCGCGGCAGGCCCCGTCGAGCTCCACACGAAGATCGAATCCGGTGACGAGGGTCGCGTCCTGCGCCTCGCCGACTCCGCGGACCCGGGCTGGACGGCGACCCTCGACGGCCGCCTGCTGCCCCGCACCACGGTCGACGGCTGGGCCCAGGGCTTCGAACTGCCCACCGCGGGCGGCCGCCTGGACGTCACCTACGACCCCCCGATGACCCACACGGCCTGGCTCTGGGCGCAGGGCGCCCTCGCCGTCGTCCTCGTGGTGATGGCCCTGCCGGGCCGCCGCCGCGACGTCGACGACGACCTGCCCGACGAGCCCGTCGTCCCCGCCCAGGCGGTCGATGGCGAGGGCCGCAGGGCGCGCAGGCTGCGGGCCCAGAACGAGCAGGCGGCGCAGGAGGCGCAGGCTGCGGGCCAGGACGTACCGCCTCCTCCTTCGGAGGAGGCACCCGCCGCGGTCCCGCAGCAGCAGTCGCAGTCCTACGACGGGTGGGAGACCCCCGCCCCCGCGGGCGCCGAACAGGGCGCGTACGACGCGGGGCAGCAGTACCAAAGCGGCCAGTACCAGGGCGGCCAGTACCCGTCCGGGACGTACGGGCAGGAGGCGTACCAGCAGGACGCCTACCAGAACGGCGCGCAGTACGACCCGTACGCGTCCTACGGAGGGGCGGGCGGTGTCTACGGAGGGGCGCAACAGCAGTACGGGCACTCCTTCGACGCTTCGTACGACGCGTCGTACGACCGCCATCAGCAGCAGCAGGACCAGCAGCACCAGGACCAGCGGCAGCCCCCCATGCCGCCGCCGCCCCCGCGACCGCCCCACGGCACCGACAGTGAGCGCCCCGACGGGAGCCAGCAGTGAACCGCCCCACCCAGTCCCTGATCGCCGTGGTCGTCGCGCTCGGCGCCGTCACCGGGTTCGCCGCGTTCGGCGGCTCGGACGGCACGGACGACGCCGGGGCGAAGGCCGCGGCGCGGCTCCCCGTCGAGCGCACCAGCCTGCTCTGCCCGGTGCCCAGCTCCTCCGACCTCGCCGAGACGTCGTACACGGCGTTCACCCCCAAGGCGGACGGCGCGGAGGACAAGGGCAAGGCGGAACTGCTGCCCGTCAGCAAGGCACTCACGGACGCCGCCAAGGAGAAGGACAAGAAGGCCAAGCCCTTCCTCACCCAGAAGGCACCCGGCGAGCCGGTCGCGGGTGAACAGTCCGGCGCCGAGTCACCCGCGCTCATCGGCACGGCCGACGGCGGCCTCGCCCCCGGCTGGACCGTGCAGCAGACCACGACGTACGCGGCGGGCAGCGGCCGCGGCATGCACGGCACCAACTGCACGGCGCCCGACACGGACTTCTGGTTCCCCGGCGCGAGCACCGCCAAGGACCGCAGCGACTACATCCACCTGACGAACCCGGACGACTCCGCCGCCGTCGTCGACGTGGAGCTCTTCGGCCCCGACGGCGAGGTCACGTCCGCGGTGGGCGACTCGATCCAGGTCCAGCCGCACTCCAGCGTCCCGGTGCTGCTGTCCACGCTCGCCGACAAGAAGGAAACGAACGTCACCATGCACGTGATCGCGCGCAGCGGACGCGTCGCGGCCGCCGTGCAGTCCTCCGACGAGAAACTGGGCGGCGACTGGCTGCCCGCCGCTGCCGACCCCGCCGACAGCCTCGTCCTGCCCGGCATTCCCAAGGACGCCACCTCGGCCCGTCTGGTGGCCTACACACCCGGCTCCGACGACGCCGACCTGAAGGTCCAGCTCGCCTCGCCGACCGGCACCATCACCCCGGCCGGGCACGAGAGCCTCCAGGTCAAGTCCGGCATGACGGCCGCCGTCGACCTCGGCGACGTCACCAAGGGCGAAGCGGGCTCGCTGGTCCTGTCGCCGACCGACAGGTCGGTGCCCGTGGTGGCGGCCCTTCGGGTCACCCGCGGCAAGGGCAGCAAGCAGGAGACGGCGTTCATCCCGGCGACGCCCGCGGTCGGCGCGCGCGCCACGGTCGCCGACAACCGCGCCAAGGGCTCCACGCTCTCGCTGGTCGCCCCGGAGAAGTCGGCGGAGGTCAAGGTCACGGCGTCCGCGGGCACCGGGGGCGGCTCACCGGCCACCAAGACGTACACGGTCAAGGGCGGCACCACCCTGGAGATCGCGGATCCGCCGAAACCCGCGGGCCTCAAGGGTGCGTACGCGCTCACGGTGGAGCCGGTCTCCGGCGGCCCGGTCTACGGATCGCGGATGCTGTCCGTACCGGAGGAGGGCCTCCCCATGTTCACCGTCCAGCCGCTGCCGGACGACCGGGGGACGGTGGAAGTGCCGAAGGCGGAGCGGGATCTGGCGGTGCTTCAGAAGTAGAAACGCCTCCCGCGCGGGTGGTGCTCCAGAAGTAAAAGCATCTCCCGCGCGGGGGGGGGGGGGGGGGGGCGTCGGCTCAGTCCTCGTCCCCGTAGCGCGGGTCCACCGACTCGGGGGAGAGTCCGAGCAGCTCCGCGACCTGCTCGACGACCACCTCGTGCACGAGGTGCGCCCGCTCGTCGCGCCCCTTGGTGCGGATCTCCACCGGGCGGCGGTAGATGACCACGCGCGCGGGCCGCCCGTCGGCCGCCGAGATCGTGCCGCCCAGCGGCACCACCTCGTCCTGCCACTCCGCGTCGGGCCCACCCATGGGCGGCACTTCGAGGACCACGAACTCGATCTCCGTGAGCTGCGGCCAGCGCCGTTCCAGCCGCTCCACGGAGTCCTGCACGAGGTCGGTGAAGGCCTCCCCGCGGCTGGTGGAGAGCGGGACCTGAGGCGGAGCAACGGGGCCGCGCATGCCCCGGCCGTGGCGGTCGCGGCGGCGGGGCCTCGGGTCGGCGGCGCGGGGCTGCAGGGGGTCGTCCATCACTGACGAAGCGTAGTACCCGAGATCGCCCTTTCCGCGCGGTGCGCGACATGTCGCTTCCTGACCGATCCCGACGAGCTTGGACTCAATTCCGTATCTCTCCTGGATCGTCGATCTCACGCCAAATGACGTGATCCAAGCCATGTGATGACCGGAATCAATACCACCCGCCCCAGCAGTCACTGGAGTCTTCGCAGGTCAAGCAGGTGTTCGGGTAACGCGTCGCTGGACGGGCCGCCCGACGACACGGTGGAGTGACCTCATGGAGAGTCGTCGCGGCCCGCTCAAGAGTGCGGTACCGTCCAACGCTGTGAGCCCTGTACGTCGCTGTTCGCGCACCGCTTGCGGCCGTCCCGCCGTCGCGACGCTGACGTACGTCTACGCCGACTCGACCGCGGTCCTCGGCCCCCTCGCCACCTACGCCGAACCCCACTGCTACGACCTGTGCGCCGAGCACTCCGAGCGCCTCACCGCGCCCCGCGGCTGGGAGGTCGTCCGGCTCGCCGACGCCTCCGGACCGGCCCGCCCCTCGGGCGACGACCTCGAAGCGCTCGCCAACGCCGTGCGCGAGGCCGCACGACCCCAGGAGCGCGCGGCGGAGGCCGGCGGCGGCGCCCGCAGGGCCGACCCCATGGAGGTCGCGCGCCGCGGTCACCTGAGGGTGCTGCGCTCACCGGACAACTAAGCCCCACCCCTCCGAGAGCCGGCAGGCACGACCTCCGCCGCCTTCACCGGATCTTCTCCGTCCGCATCGTTGACGCGCGTTCGACCGGGCCCTGAGGATTTCGCCACCCCACAGCCGGGAGGCGCCCTGTGTACGTGCAGCACCTGGAGCCCGTGGCCGACTCGCTCGGCCTGTCCGCGCTCATCGCGACCCTGCCCCTCCTGACCGTCCTCGTCCTCCTCGGCGCCGTCCGCATGAAGGCCCACAGGGCCGGACTCATCGGCCTCGCCGTCGCCGTCCTCGTCGCCTGGCTCGCGTACGGCATGCCGCTCGGCCAGACCGCCTCCAGCGCCGCCCAAGGGGCACTCTTCGGCCTCTTCCCCATCCTGTGGATCGTCGTCAACGCCTTGTGGGTGTACCGCATGACGGTCCGCACCCGGCACTTCGACATCCTGCGCCGCTCCTTCGGCAGGCTCTCCGACGACCCCCGCATCCAGGCACTCGTCGTCGCGTTCTGCTTCGGCGCGCTCCTGGAGGCGCTCGCCGGGTTCGGGGCGCCCGTCGCGATCAGCGCCGTCATGCTCGTCGCGCTCGGCTTCGACCCGGTGCGCGCCGCGGTCGTCGCCCTCGTCGCCAACACCGCGCCCGTGGCCTTCGGAGCGATGGGCACCCCCGTGGTGACGCTGGCTCAGGTGACGGGCCTCCCGCTCGACACCGTCGCCACGGTCGTCGGCCGCCAGACACCCCTGCTCGCCCTGGTCGTGCCGCTGCTCCTGGTGTTCCTCGTGGACGGGCGGCGCGGGCTCCGCGAGACCTGGGTACCCGCCCTGGCCTGCGGATCCGCCTTCGCCGTCGCACAGTTCGCGGCGTCCAACTTCGTCTCCGCGCAGCTCGCCGACATCGGCGCGGCCCTGGCGGGCGCCGGCGCGCTCATGGCCGTGCCGCACGCCCGCAGGCCCGCCGCCGAACCCGTCCGCGCCGCGGTCCTCACCGGCGTACGCAGCGAAGACCTCGACCAGCACGACCCGCGCCCCGAAGTGCTGCGCGCCTACGCCCCGTACGCCCTCATCATCGCCGTCTTCTCCCTCGCCCAGATCCCCGCCGTCAAGGACTTCCTCGCGAAGGCGACCCGCACCTTCGACTGGCCCTTCCTGAACGTCGCAGACCCCTCCGGAGACCCGGTCGGCGGCAACGTCTTCTCGCTGCCACTGGTGTCCACGGGCGGGACGCTGGTATTGCTCGCGGGTGTGGGCACCGCCGCCATCATCGGCGTGCACGCGCGCGTGGCGGTACGGGAATGGGTGGCCACCGTCCACGAACTGCGCTTCGCGATCCTCACCGTGACGTCCGTACTGGCTCTCGCCTACGTCATGAACCTCTCCGGGCAGGCCGCCACGATCGGGCACTACGTAGCGGCCGCCGGCGCGGGACTCGCCTTCCTGTCGCCCGTGCTCGGCTGGTTCGGCGTCGCGGTGACCGGCTCCGACACCTCCGCCAACGCTCTGTTCGGCTCCCTCCAGGTGACGGCCGCTCAGCAGTCAGGGCTCTCCCCGGAACTCCTCGCCGCCGCCAACAGCTCCGGCGGCGTCCTCGGCAAGATGATCTCCCCGCAGAACCTGACGATCGCGTGCGCCGCCGTCGGACTCGCGGGCAAGGAGGGCGACCTGCTGCGCAAGGTGCTGCCGTGGAGCCTCGGCCTGCTCCTGGTGATGTGCCTGATCGTGGTGGGACAGAGCACGGCGGCCCTCGGCTGGATGCTGCCGTGAGGTGTCCGGGCGTTCTGTGAGGCGTCCGGGATTCCTGTGAGGTGGCCGTGGCGTGAGACCCGTGGCCGGAGCCCGGCCCGCTGTCGGTCCCAGCGGGTAGTTTTGTGCTGCGCGGAGGACTCTCCGTACGCGCTGACATCGCAGAACCTGCAGAGAGGGTTGGCCGTGACTGCTGATCTGTCCCAGATCGTGAAGGCGTACGACGTCCGCGGGGTGGTCCCCGACCAATGGGACGAGTCACTCGCCGAGCTGTTCGGGGCGGCCTTCGCGCAGGTCACGGTGGCGGACGCGATCGTCGTCGGCCACGACATGCGCCCCTCCTCGCCGGGCCTCTCGCGTGCCTTCGCGCGCGGCGCCGCCGCCCTCGGCGTCGACGTCACGGAGATCGGGCTGTGCTCGACGGACCAGCTGTACTACGCGTCGGGGGCACTGAACCTGCCGGGCGCGATGTTCACCGCGTCGCACAACCCCGCCCAGTACAACGGCATCAAGATGTGCCGGGCCGGCGCCGCCCCCGTCGGCCAGGACACCGGACTCGCCGAGATCCGCGCCCTCGTGGAGCGCTGGCGCGACTCCGGTGCCCCCGAGTCCGCGGCGACCCCGGGCACCGTCACCCAGCGCGACACCCTCACCGACTACGCGGCGCACCTGCGCGGCCTCGTCGACCTGACCGCCATCCGCCCCCTCAAGGTCGTCGTCGACGCGGGCAACGGCATGGGCGGACACACGGTCCCCACGGTCTTCGAGGGCCTGCCCCTGGAGCTCGTGTCCATGTACTTCGAGCTCGACGGCACCTTCCCCAACCACGAGGCCAACCCGCTGGACCCGGCCAACATCGTGGACCTGCAGCAGCGCGTCCGCGAGGAGGGCGCCGACCTCGGCATCGCCTTCGACGGCGACGCGGACCGCTGCTTCGTCGTCGACCAGAACGGCGACCCGGTCTCCCCGTCCGCCATCACCGCCCTGGTCGCCTCCCGCGAGCTCGCCAAGCACGGCGGCAAGGGCACGGTCATCCACAACCTCATCACCTCCTGGTCGGTGCCGGAGGTCGTCAAGGAGAACGGCGGCACGCCGGTCCGCACGCGCGTGGGCCACTCCTTCATCAAGGCGGAGATGGCCAGGACCGGCGCGATCTTCGGCGGCGAGCACTCGGCGCACTACTACTTCAAGGACTTCTGGAACGCGGACACCGGCATGCTCGCCGCGCTCCACGTCCTCGCGGCCCTCGGCGGCCAGGAAGGCCCGCTCTCCGGTCTCGTCGCCCAGTACGACCGCTACGCGGGCTCCGGCGAGATCAACTCCACGGTCGACGACCAGACCGCCCGCCTCGCCGCGATCAAGACGGCGTACGCGGACCAGGACGGCGTCACCCTCGACGAGCTCGACGGCCTCACCGTGACCGCCGCCGACTGGTGGTTCAACGTACGCGCGTCGAACACCGAGCCCCTCCTGCGCCTGAACGTCGAGGCACGCGACGGGGCGACGATGGCCAAGGTCCGGGACGAGGCACTGGCGATCATCCGAGCCTGACACCCACCCCGAGCGGGGCGGCAGCGCCGTGGCCCACGGCCCCGAGCGGGGCGGCAGTGCCAAGACCACCGGCCCCGAGCGGGGCGGCAGCGCCAAGACCACCGGCCCCGGCACTGCCCACCCGCACCGGAACCCCCGCGACGACCCCCACGCCCCGCCCCGCACGGAGGTAGGCTGACCAGGCCGCATCCTGCGCGGCGGCGGCGCGGCTCCCGGCGGACCACTGCAAACCGCTGCCCGCGAACACCCCGCCGCAGCAGCGCGCACCAGCCTTCACACCCGTTCCAGCACATCCGTTCGAAGGGACCCACCCCATGCCGCTCGAAGCCGGCCTCCTGGAGATCCTCGCCTGCCCGGCCTGCCACGCTCCCCTCAAGGAGACGGAGACCGAGCTGGTCTGCACGGCGGACGCCAAGGAATGCGGCCTCGCCTACCCGGTCCGCGACGGCATCCCCGTACTCCTCGTCGACGAGGCGCGCCGCCCCGCGTAGCGCCGCCCGCCGACCGGCACCCGCAGGAAGCCGCGCCCCGCGATCGGAGACCTGACCCCATGCTCGACGAGTCGCTGCTCGACGACCCCGAGGCGCTCGCCCGCGCCGACCGCCGCGGACTGCTCCGCGGCGCGGCGGAGGCAGGCGCCCGCGTCCGCACCGCCGTCCGGCACGCCGCGGAGGCGGGGCTGACGGAGCTCAAGCCCGACGGCCGCCCCCGCGCCGTCCTCATCGCCGGCCCGGGCACCGCCGCCGCCTGCGTCGCCGACCTCCTCGACGGCCTCGTGGGCACCGGCTGCCCCGTCATCCGGCTGGCCCCGACCGGCGTCGCACCCGCCGCCGGAGCCCTGCGGTGGGCGCTGCCCGGCTGGGTCGGCCCCGTCGACCTGCTGCTCATCGCCACCCCCGACGGCACCGAACCCGGCCTCTCGCTCCTCGCCGAGCAGGCCTACCGCCGCGGCTGCACCGTCGTCGCCGTCGCCCCCGCCCGCACCCCGCTCGCCGAGAGCGTGGAGGGCAGCCACGGCCTCACCGTGCCCCTGGCGAGCTCGCCCTACGGCGCGTACGAGGGCACCAACGACGAAGCGACCCGCGGCTCCGCGTCGTACGAGGCACGCCGCGTCGAGGACGAAGCCGCCCCCGGCGCCCCCGGCACCCTGTGGGCCCTCCTCGTCCCGCTGCTCGTCCTCCTCGACCGCACCGGCCTGGTCACCGCCCCCGTCGACGTCCTGCAGAAGGTCGCCGACCGCCTCGACCACGTCGCGGAACGCTGCGGGCCCGCCATCGCGACGTACAGCAACCCCGCCAAGACGCTCGCCGCCGAACTCACCGACGCGCTCCCGCTGATCTGGACCGAAGGGCAGTCCGCGGGCGCGGCGGGCCGCCGCTTCGCCGCCACCCTCGCGGAACTCGCCGGGCACGCCGCGCTCGCCGCCGAACTGCCCGAGGCACTCCCCGCCCACGGCGCCGTCCTCGCGGGCAACCCGACGGGCGGCGGCGACACCGACGACTTCTTCCGCGACCGCGTCGACGACCCGGCGGCCCTCCGCCCGCGCGTGGTGCTGCTCCGCGACCGCCCCACGGACGCAGGCGGCCTCACCGCGGCCCCCGCCGCACGCGAACTGGCACACGGCCACGACGTCGCGCTCAGCGAGCTGGAACCGGAGACCGGCGACGAACTGGAAGCCCTCGCGGAGCTGATCGCCGTCACGGATTTCGCCGCCGTTTACCTCTCGCTCGCCCCAGGGCACGGAGCATGACCACCGCGCCGGTCACGGTTCGCAAAGCCACGGCGGTCACCGTTCGGAAAGCGACACCGGTCAGCGTTCGCAAAGCCACACCGGCCACCGTTCGGAAAGCCACACCGGCCGCCGCCACACCTCCGCACTCGCGCACGCAGCAGTAAGCAAGGGAGAGCCCCTCCGTGGACCGCCTCACCAACACCATCCGCCCCTACGCCTGGGGCTCCACCACCGCCATCGCCGAGCTCATCGGCGCCGAGCCGAGCGGTGAGCCGCAGGCCGAGATGTGGATGGGCGCCCACCCCGGCGCACCCTCGCGCACCGAGCGCGGCGCACTGAACGAGGTCATCGACGCGGCCCCGGAGCACGAGCTCGGCACGGCGGCGGCCGCCAAGTTCGGCCCGCGTCTGCCCTTCCTCCTCAAGCTCCTCGCCGCGGGCGCCCCGCTCTCCCTCCAGGTCCACCCCGACCTCGCGCAGGCCAAGGAGGGGTACGCGGACGAACAGAACCGCGGCGTCCCCGTCGACGCACCGAACCGCAACTACAAGGACGCCAACCACAAGCCCGAACTGATCTGCGCCCTCACCCCCTTCGACGGCCTCTGCGGCTTCCGCCCGCCCGCCGAGACCGCCGACCTCCTTGAGGCCCTGGAGGTCGACTCCCTCAAGCCGTACGTCGACCTGCTGCGCGCCCAGCCCGAAGAGGCCGCCCTGCGCGAGGTCCTGACGGCCCTACTGTCCGCCGACCCCGAGCAGATGAACGAGACGGTCACCGAGGTCACGGCCGCCGCCCAACGCCTCGGCGGCGCCTACGAGCCGTACGCGGGCATCGCCCACCACTACCCCGGTGACCCCGGCGTCATCGCGGCGATGCTCCTCAACCACGTCCGACTGCAGCCCGGCGAGGCCCTGTTCCTCGGCGCCGGCGTCCCGCACGCCTACCTCGACGGCCTCGGCGTGGAAATCATGGCCAACAGCGACAACGTCCTGCGCTGCGGCCTCACCCCCAAGCACGTCGACGTACCCGAACTCCTGCGCATCGTCCGCTTCGAGGCGACCGACCCCGGCGTGCTGCGCCCGGAGGCATCGCCCGACGGCGAAGAGGTCTACGAAACCCCGATCGACGAGTTCCGCCTCTCCCGCTTCGTCCTGCCCGAAGGCGCCGCCCCGCACGACCTCACCGCCGCCACCCCGCAGATCCTGCTCTGCACCGCGGGCTCGGTCCGCGCCGGAGAACTCACCCTGACGCCCGGTCAGTCCGCATTCGTCCCCGCGGGCGAAAAGGCCGAAGTGTCCGGGGGCGGCACGCTTTTCCGGGCCACTGTGGTGGCCTGACGCACCACCGCCCTCCCGTGCTGCAACAATGACCCACCGCAAAGGCCGGGCAAAGCAAGCCCGGCACCGTGGTCGGTACATACGTAGGCGAAGGGACACCCCGCACTCATGAGCGCGTCAGGCGGAACAAAGGCGATTGTCGCGGCACTCGCCGCGAACCTCGCGATCGCGGTGGCGAAGTTCGTCGCGTTCATCTTCAGCGGCTCGTCGTCGATGCTCGCCGAGAGCGTCCACTCGCTCGCCGACTCCGGCAACCAGGGCCTGCTGCTCCTCGGCGGCAAGAAGGCACAGCGCGAGGCGACCCCGCAGCACCCGTTCGGCTACGGCCGCGAGCGCTACATCTACGCCTTCCTCGTCTCCATCGTCCTCTTCTCGGTCGGCGGCATGTTCGCGATCTACGAGGGCTACGAGAAGATCAAGGACCCGCACGAGCTGGAGCACTGGTACTGGCCCGTCGGAGTCCTGGTCTTCGCGATCATCGCGGAGAGCTTCTCCTTCCGTACCGCCATCAAGGAGTCCAACCAGACGCGCGGCGCCCTCAGCTGGACGCAGTTCGTGCGCCGCGCCAAGGCTCCTGAGCTGCCGGTCGTCCTCCTGGAGGACCTCGGCGCGCTCGTCGGCCTGGTCCTCGCCCTCGGCGGCGTCGGCCTCGCCCTGGCCACCGGCGACGGCGTCTGGGACGGCATCGGCACGCTCTGCATCGGCGTCCTGCTCATCCTGATCGCGATCATCCTGGCCGCGGAGACCAAGTCCCTGCTGCTCGGCGAGGCCGCGGGCACGGAGGAGGTCGCCAAGATCGAGAAGGCCGTGGTCGACGGCGAGACCGTCACCAAGGTCATCCACATGCGCACGCTCCACCTCGGCCCCGAGGAACTGCTCGTCGCCGCCAAGATCGCCGTCCAGCACGACGACACGGCCACCGAGGTCGCCGGCGCGATCAACGCGGCGGAGGAACGCATCCGCGCCGCCGTCCCGATCGCCCGCGTGATCTACCTCGAACCGGACATCTACAGCGAGTCGGCGGCAGCCGCGGGTGAGAACCCGGCGAAGTCACCCGGCGGCCACTGAGTCCGCTTCGCTCATACGTGGATGGGGCCCCGCACCGAGAAGGTGCGGGGCCCCATCCACGTACTGGGAAGGTACCTACTGGGAAGGCGGGTACGTACTCGAAAGGCGCGACCGCCTACTGGACCTCACGCAGCACGTCGAGGACGGCGGCGTCGTCCGGTGCGGCCTCGAGCCGCTCACGGAAGCCCGTGTCCATGAGCTTGCGCGACAGCAGGGCGAGGATCCGCAGGTGCTCATCGCCCGCGGCCGCCTCCGGTACGGAGATCATGAAGATGAGCTTCGCCTTCGTACCGTCGAGCGAGCCCCATTCGATGCCCTCCGACGACCGCGCGAACCCGACGAGCGGCGAGTCCACGGCGTCCGTCTTGGCGTGCGGGATGGCGATCTCCTCGCCGAGCCCGGTGGTGCCCTGCGCCTCGCGCCGCAACGCGGTCTGCACGAGCTCCTCGACGTCGTTGACCTTGCCGGTGGAGGCGAGCAGCGCCGCCATCTCCCGGATGGCCGCTTCCTTGTCGTCGGCGGCCAACTGGACCTTGACGGTCTGCCGCGTGAGATAGCCGGAGAGAACGTCGTCGTCGGCCTGCTCCTCCGCATGCGGTGCGGGGGCGGGAGCGGCAGGCTGCTTCTGCGCCGCACGGCCCTCGTTCTGCGAGGACCCGGCGTCGACGGCCGCGCCACTCGCGGTGGCCCCGACCCCGGCGAGCACCGGCTCGGGCCCGCCGAGCCCACCCCGCGCACCCTGCGCACCCTTCGCGTCGGCGGGGGAGGCCCCGCGCCGCTTGCGCTCGCTCAGGTCGACCAGCGTCACGGTGGTGAGCGCCGTGACGACCGAACCGATGGCGAGGGCCACGAAGAACATCGGCACGCCGCCGACCGCGCCGAGGACCGCCACGATCGGCCCGCCGTGCGGCACCGCGTCCTTCACGCTCGCCATACCGGCGATGGCACCGGCGACGGCGCCACCGAGCATGTTGGCCGGGATGACCTGCGCGGGCCGCGCGGCGGCGAACGGAATGGCCCCTTCGGAGATACCGAAGAAGCCCATAAACAAGGACGCGAGCCCGGTCTCCCGCTCCTGCTCGCTGTAGAGCCGCTTGCGGAGCAGCGTCGCGAGACCCTGCCCGAGGGGCATGACAGGGATGGCCGCGGCGCACATGCCCATGACGGTCTGGTTGCCGGTCGCGATGAGCCCCGCGCCGAACAGGAAGGCGGTCTTGTTGACGGGACCGCCCATGTCGAAGGCGATCATCAGCCCCAGGATCGCGCCGAGCAGGATCGCACTCGTCCCCGTCATCCCGCTGAGCCAGCTGGTCAGATGCTCGAAGACCCACGAGATGGGCTTACCGATGACGTAGATGAAGAACAGCCCGAGCGCGGTCGTCGCGATGATGGGGATCACGATGATCGGCATGATCGGCTGGACGAACTTGGGGACCTTGACCTTCTTGATCCACAGCACCAGATAACCGGCCAGGAAACCGGTGACGATGGCGCCGATGAAGCCCGCGCCCGCCTTGGAGTCGTACAGCTCACCGGTGTTCGCGATCCAGCCGCCGATCATGCCCGGCACCAGCGCGGGCCGGTCGCCGATCGCGTAGGCGATGTATCCCGACAGGATCGGCACCATCAGCGTGAACCCGATGGTGCCGATCTGGTTGACGTGCATCCAGAACGAGTCGTCCGGAATGACGAGCCCGCCCTTGGGGTCGGTGTGCCCGCCGAGCGACAGCGAGATGGCGATCAGCAGCCCGCCGACCACGACGAACGGAATCATGTACGAGACGCCGTTCATCAGCGCCTTGTACGCGACGCTCCGCTCCCGACCGCCGCCACCGCCTCCACCCGCTCCGCCGCCGGTCGAGGCGCTCCCCGCGGCACCGCCGCCCGCACCCCCACCGTGCACGGGCGCGTTCCGCACCTGCTCGATGAGCTGCTCGGGGCGGCTGATGCCCTCGGACACACCGACGGACAGCACACGCTTACCGGCGAACCGGCTGCGGTCCACGTCCTTGTCGGCTGCGATGATGATGCCGTCGGCTTCTCTGACATCGTTGTCAGTCAAGACGTTCTCGGCCCCGATGGAACCCTGCGTCTCCACCTTCATGTCGATGCCGAGGCTCTCCGCGGCCTGCGAGAGCTTCTCCGCCGCCATGTATGTGTGAGCGATACCGGTCGGACAGGCGGTCACGGCGAGCAGCTTGAGCCGCTTACGCTCGCCGCTGTCACCGCCTATGGGGGGATCGGCCGGACTGGTCACGTGGATCTCCTAACGCCTTCGCCTAACAAGATCGCGCAAATGTTCCCGATCTCAAGGCATCCTGCAACACATAAGCGCAGGATCAAAAGCGCAAAGGTCCCATATCCTCCGGGTCTGACGCCCTATTCGCCAGACATCACGTGCCCTGATGCGGGCTGGGGCTTGCTGGGCCAATCGGTGTAGCTTGGTGACCGAGCCAGACGTCGCTGCTGATGGCGGTCGGGCGGTCCGCGTACGGACTGTCCGAGGGAGAGAGGGCCTCCGACGGACTGCGCTGCGCGCGTCGGTGCACCGGTGTGTTCACCTCGGTGTCTGCCCGTGTACCCAACGCCGCAGGTCAGCCATGTCCACCCTCAATCGATCCACGAGGAGCAGCTCACTCATGACTCTCATCAACGGCAAGGACTTCAAGGTCGCCGACCTGTCCCTGGCGGCCTTCGGCCGCAAGGAGATCACTCTGGCCGAGCACGAGATGCCCGGTCTGATGTCGATCCGCAAGGAGTTCGCGGCCTCCCAGCCGCTGGCGGGGGCCCGCATCATGGGCTCCCTGCACATGACGGTGCAGACCGCGGTGCTCATCGAGACCCTGGTCGCGCTGGGCGCCGAGGTCCGCTGGGTTTCCTGCAACATCTTCTCCACCCAGGACCACGCGGCCGCGGCGATCGCGGTGGGTCCCACCGGCACTCCGGAGGACCCGCAGGGCATTCCGGTGTTCGCCTGGAAGGGCGAGTCCCTGGAGGAGTACTGGTGGTGCACGGAGCAGGCGCTGACCTGGCCGAACACGCCCACCGGCGGCCCGAACATGATCCTGGACGACGGCGGGGACGCCACCCTGCTGGTGCACAAGGGCGTCGAGTACGAGAAGGCGGGCAAGGTTCCCGCGGTGGAGACCGCGGAGAACGACGAGCACCGCGTCATCCTGCAGCTGCTGAACCGCACCATCACCGAGGGCTCGCAGAAGTGGACCCAGCTGGCCTCGGAGATCCGCGGGGTGACCGAGGAGACCACCACCGGTGTGCACCGGCTGTATGAGATGCACCGGGAGGGCACGCTCCTCTTCCCCGCGATCAACGTGAACGACGCGGTGACCAAGTCGAAGTTCGACAACAAGTACGGCTGCCGCCACTCCCTGATCGACGGCATCAACCGCGCCACCGATGTCCTGATCGGCGGCAAGACTGCCGTCGTGCTGGGGTATGGGGATGTGGGCAAGGGCTGTGCGGAGTCGCTGCGCGGGCAGGGTGCGCGGGTGATCGTCACGGAGGTCGACCCGATCTGCGCGCTGCAGGCGGCGATGGACGGCTATCAGGTCACCACGCTGGCCGAGGTCGTCGAAAGCGCCGACATCTTCATCACGACGACGGGCAACAAGGACATCATCATGGCCGCGGACATGGCCCGGATGAAGCACCAGGCGATCGTGGGCAACATCGGTCACTTCGACAACGAGATCGACATGGCGGGTCTCGCGCAGATCGACGGGATCGTCAAGGACGAGGTCAAGCCCCAGGTGCACACCTGGACCTTCCCCGAGGGCAAGGTGCTGATCGTCCTCTCGGAGGGCCGTCTGCTGAACCTGGGCAACGCCACCGGGCACCCGTCGTTCGTGATGTCGAACTCGTTCGCGGACCAGACGCTGGCCCAGATCGAGCTGTTCACCAAGCAGGAGGAGTACCCGACCGGTGTCTACGTGCTGCCCAAGCACCTGGACGAGAAGGTCGCCCGCCTCCACCTGGACGCCCTCGGCGTCAAGCTGACGAAGCTGAGCGCGGAGCAGGCCGCCTACATCGGCGTCGAGGTCGACGGCCCCTTCAAGCCCGACCACTACCGCTACTGACGCCCCACCGGCCGCCGGTCAGCACGCACCACTTCAGCAGGCCCTCGCCCCAGCGGCGGGGGCCTGCCCCTTTGCGCCGATGAGACGCACGCCGGACGAGACTCGCGCCGGATGAGACCCACGCGGACGAGATTCATGCCGGACGAGACCCACGCCCGATGAGACTGACCACGCCGGATGAGACCCACGTCCGATGAGACTCAGCACGCCGGATGAGATCCACGCGGACGAGATTCACGCCGGATGAGACCCACGCGGACGAGATTCATACCGGACCAGACTCGCGCCGGATGAGACCCACGCCCGAGACTGACCACGCCGGACGAGACTCACGCCCGACGAGACTCACGCCAGGAACAGGACCGAGGACCGAGACCCATGCCCCGCGGCCGTTATTCGCTCCATGATCCGCACGATCACGCTCCCCTCGGTAAAGAACACTTCCACTGCGCACCCGGCCCCTCCGGCTGGCGCTACGTCTCCCAACGAACCACCCCTTCAGGCACCCCGGCAGGCTCCGTCGACCTCGCCCTCGACGCCCGCGGCCGCCCCATCCGCCTCGAACTCCACGCGGGCGACTGGCAGGTCCGCGCCGCCGCCCTCAACGGCGTCACCTGGGTCCGCACCGACCCCACAGGCGCGCACGCCACCGAAGACAACGCCCCCGCCCACGCCTTCACCGGCACATCCCCCGCTTTCCTCATCGCGACGGCCAGGCTCCTGAGCCTCACCCCCACGTCCCCCACGACCCGACTCCGCCTGGTCGCCTTCACGGACCCGGTCCTCGCCCCCCGCACCCTCGACCAGTCCTGGGCCCTGCTGAAAAGCGAAGCACACCCCACTGACAACGGCCCCCTAACCGTCGACGAATACCAGGTCACAGCCCTGGACACCGGCGAGCAGCACGCCGTCCACATCGCCGGTGACGTCGTCCTGGCGGCCCCGGGAATCGAGCTGGAACACCTCGAAACCCCACCGTCGACGTTCACCTGACACGCCCCCTCACGCAGGCGGCACGAACCCGGTGGCCGGGGGCCCCTCCTCCGTATCGGACCCCCCGGACCCGGAATCCCGAACACGAGGGACAGAAGAAGCACCAGCCGCACCGCCAGTACGAGACACATCGCCAGCACCGAACTCACCAACAGCACCAGCCGCACCGCCAGCACCGGGCGCACCCTCGGCACCGAACTCACCCTCGGTACCGGGAGCGGCAGACGCACCGGGCGCACCCGCAGCACCAGTCGCACCGGGCGCACCCTCGGCTCCGAACTCACCCTCGGCACCGGGAGCGGCAGACGCACCGGCGGCACCGGGAGCGCCGAAACTGGCCGCAGCCACAGAGCCGTACGCGCGAGAACGGTCAGTGCGAGAGTCACCCCCGCCGTCCATCTCCGACCCCGTCCGCAATCCCGCCCCTGCCCCATCCCCACCAAACGCCCGCCGAGCATCCCGAGCCTGCCGCTCATGCACCACGGCGGCGAGATACGCGGCAGCCGGCACCCCATACGGTGCCGGTGCACCCGTCCGCTGCACCAGATCCCCCGCGAGCCGCTCAGCCATCGCCCCGCCCACCTGCGGATCCAGCTGCCCCATCCGCGTGAGGTATTGGCGGATGGCCAGCCACAACCCCTCCGGCACCCCGGACAGGTCCAGCTCGGCGAACCGCCCGACCAGCCAGGGCGGCGGCGGAGGAACGAACGCGTCCCGCCCCGCAGGCACCCGCTCCCGTACGACCAGCGTCCCCGCGAACACATCCCCGAGCCGCCGCCCCCGCGCCGACACCAGCGACGCGATGCACGCGACGACCCCGAACGTCATAAGAATCTCGACGACCCCGACGGCCCCCCGCACCAGCGCGTGCCGGAACCGGATGGGCCCACCGTCGTCCCGCACCACGCGCAGCCCACACGCCAGCTTCCCGAGCGACCGCCCATGGCTGAGCGTCTCCACAGCGATGGGTATACCGATCAGAACGAGTACGAAGCTGGCGACCGCGACCGCGGCAGCCGCGGCATCGTCCAACGAAGAAGTAGAGGCGATGATCCCGAAGGTCACCACCAGATACAGCACCAGTGCCACGGCCAGGTCGATCAGCACGGCCAGTGCCCGGCTCGGCAGCTTCGCGGGCCGTAGCTCCAATGCCACCGCCTCACCCGTCACAAGCTCACTCACGCCGCCCGCCACCCTTCCCTGCCCTGCCGTAGGACTGGCCAGTCTGCCAAGCTGAACAATCACGCGCCGCAGTACGAGGAGCAGTCTTCCGATGGACCTCGACGTCTTCGTGTCCGCCCACCGAGCCGAGTGGGACCGACTGGACGCCCTGCTGCGCCGCCGGCGCCGCCTCTCCGGAGTAGAGGCCGACGAACTGGTCGCCCTCTACCAACGCACCGCCACCCATCTCTCCCTGATCCAGTCCAGCGCCCCGGACCCACAGCTCACCGGACGGCTGACACACCTGGTGGCACGCGCGCGTAGTGCCATAACCGGTACGCGACGAGCCTCCTGGCGCGACGTGACCCGCTTCCTGACGCACGGCTTCCCCGCCGCGGTCTACCGCTCCCGCCGCTGGTGGATCCCCACGGCTCTGCTGTCGACGGTCCTCGCGGCGGTCATCGGCTGGTGGATCGCAACGCACCCCGAGGTGCAGTCCACGATCGCCGCCCCCAGCGACCTCCGGGAGATGACCCGTCCCGGGGGTGAGTACGAGACGTACTACTCCAGTCACCCCGCAGCCTCGTTCGCCGCCCAGGTGTGGACGAACAACGCCCAGGCGGCAGCCATGTGCCTCGTCCTGGGAGCGTTCCTCTGCTTCCCCGTCATATGGATCCTCTTCCAGAACATGCTGAACCTCGGAGTGGGCATCGGCCTGATGTCCTCGGCCGGTCGCCTGGACACCTTCCTGGGCCTGGTCCTGCCCCACGGCCTCCTGGAGCTGACCGCAGTCTTCGTCGCGGCAGGTACGGGCCTACGTCTCGGCTGGAGCGTCATCGACCCGGGCCCTCGCACGCGCCGCACAGCGCTCGCGGAGGAGGGCCGTTCAGCCCTGGGCATGGCCATCGGCCTGGCCCTGGTCCTCTTCGTCTCGGGCGCCATCGAAGGCTTCGTCACCCCGTCGGGCCTCCCGACATGGGCCCGCATCGCCATCGGAATCGGCGCCGAACTGGCCTTCCTTCTGTACGTCTACGTGCTGGGCGGAAGAGCCGCCAGAGCAGGAGAAACCGGCGACCTCGACAGCACCGAACGCAGCGCTTCCGTCCCCCTCGCCGCTTGATGTGCATACGGCCCGACTGACCTGCTAGTCTCCTCATCGCCCCGGAAAAACCGTTGACACGGAAGGACCGGGGAGGTAGATTCGAACAGTTGCCTAGAGTTGGACAAGTCCAGCGGCGACAGTTAATATCTTCCTGCTTCTCGAATCTCATCAATACGAGAAGCCATCCCGATGATTCGGAATCCGAAGCCGGTAAGACCGGCCGAAAACTTCTGATAAAGTCGGAACCGCCGGAAAGGGAAACGCGAAAGCCGAAAGGCCGGAGCGGGAACCGGAAAGGCACCGAGGAAGTCGGACACGAAAGAGTCTGATAGAGTCGGAAACGCAAGAACAGCAAGAACAAAAGAAACACCGAAGGGAAGCGCCCGGAGGAAAGCCGCAGAGAGTCTTCTGCGAGTGAGTACAAAGGAAGCGTCCGTTCCTTGAGAACTCAACAGCGTGCCAAAAGTCAACGCCAGATATGTTGATAACCCCGTCTCCGGCCAATCGGCTGGGACGAGGTTCCTTTGAAAAAACACAGCGAGGACGCTGTGAACGGCCGGGATTATTCCTCCCGACCGTTCCGCTCTCGTGCTGTGTCACCGGATTACCGGTACACATTCACGGAGAGTTTGATCCTGGCTCAGGACGAACGCTGGCGGCGTGCTTAACACATGCAAGTCGAACGATGAAGCCCTTCGGGGTGGATTAGTGGCGAACGGGTGAGTAACACGTGGGCAATCTGCCCTTCACTCTGGGACAAGCCCTGGAAACGGGGTCTAATACCGGATAACACCTACTCTCGCATGGGAGAGGGTTAAAAGCTCCGGCGGTGAAGGATGAGCCCGCGGCCTATCAGCTTGTTGGTGAGGTAGAAGCTCACCAAGGCGACGACGGGTAGCCGGCCTGAGAGGGCGACCGGCCACACTGGGACTGAGACACGGCCCAGACTCCTACGGGAGGCAGCAGTGGGGAATATTGCACAATGGGCGAAAGCCTGATGCAGCGACGCCGCGTGAGGGATGACGGCCTTCGGGTTGTAAACCTCTTTCAGCAGGGAAGAAGCGAAAGTGACGGTACCTGCAGAAGAAGCGCCGGCTAACTACGTGCCAGCAGCCGCGGTAATACGTAGGGCGCAAGCGTTGTCCGGAATTATTGGGCGTAAAGAGCTCGTAGGCGGCTTGTCACGTCGATTGTGAAAGCTCGGGGCTTAACCCCGAGTCTGCAGTCGATACGGGCTAGCTAGAGTGTGGTAGGGGAGATCGGAATTCCTGGTGTAGCGGTGAAATGCGCAGATATCAGGAGGAACACCGGTGGCGAAGGCGGATCTCTGGGCCATTACTGACGCTGAGGAGCGAAAGCGTGGGGAGCGAACAGGATTAGATACCCTGGTAGTCCACGCCGTAAACGGTGGGAACTAGGTGTTGGCGACATTCCACGTCGTCGGTGCCGCAGCTAACGCATTAAGTTCCCCGCCTGGGGAGTACGGCCGCAAGGCTAAAACTCAAAGGAATTGACGGGGGCCCGCACAAGCAGCGGAGCATGTGGCTTAATTCGACGCAACGCGAAGAACCTTACCAAGGCTTGACATATACCGGAAAGCATCAGAGATGGTGCCCCCCTTGTGGTCGGTATACAGGTGGTGCATGGCTGTCGTCAGCTCGTGTCGTGAGATGTTGGGTTAAGTCCCGCAACGAGCGCAACCCTTGTCCCGTGTTGCCAGCAGGCCCTTGTGGTGCTGGGGACTCACGGGAGACCGCCGGGGTCAACTCGGAGGAAGGTGGGGACGACGTCAAGTCATCATGCCCCTTATGTCTTGGGCTGCACACGTGCTACAATGGCAGGTACAATGAGCTGCGAAGCCGCGAGGCGGAGCGAATCTCAAAAAGCCTGTCTCAGTTCGGATTGGGGTCTGCAACTCGACCCCATGAAGTCGGAGTTGCTAGTAATCGCAGATCAGCATTGCTGCGGTGAATACGTTCCCGGGCCTTGTACACACCGCCCGTCACGTCACGAAAGTCGGTAACACCCGAAGCCGGTGGCCCAACCCCTTGTGGGAGGGAGCTGTCGAAGGTGGGACTGGCGATTGGGACGAAGTCGTAACAAGGTAGCCGTACCGGAAGGTGCGGCTGGATCACCTCCTTTCTAAGGAGCACTTCTAAGCCAAGCTTGCTTGGTTCAGAGGCCACTACGTCGGCACACGTTCGACGGTGGTTGCTCATGGGTGGAACGTTGACTATTCGGCCTGAATCTGGGCCGGAGGCTGCAAGTACTGCTCGTAAGAGTGTGGAAAGCACGATCTCCGGACAGGGACGGGTCGGGCACGCTGTTGGGTATCTGAGGGTACGGGTTTGTCCCGACCTCAATGCCGACCCCAGTGCAGCACTGCGCTTAGTGGTGTGTGATGGGTGGTTGGTCGTTGTTTGAGAACTGCACAGTGGACGCGAGCATCTGTGGCCAAGTTTTTAAGGGCGCACGGTGGATGCCTTGGCACCAGGAACCGATGAAGGACGTGGGAGGCCACGATAGTCCCCGGGGAGTCGTCAACCAGGCTTTGATCCGGGGGTTTCCGAATGGGGAAACCCGGCAGTCGTCATGGGCTGTCACCCGCTGCTGAACACATAGGCAGTGTGGAGGGAACGCGGGGAAGTGAAACATCTCAGTACCCGCAGGAAGAGAAAACAACCGTGATTCCGGGAGTAGTGGCGAGCGAAACCGGATGAGGCCAAACCGTATGCGTGTGATACCCGGCAGGGGTTGCGCATACGGGGTTGTGGGATCTCTCTTTTACAGTCTGCCGGCTGTGAGACGAGTCAGAAACCGTTGATGTAGACGAAGGACATGCGAAAGGTCCGGCGTAGAGGGTAAGACCCCCGTAGTCGAAACATTAGCGGCTCGTTTGAGAGACACCCAAGTAGCACGGGGCCCGAGAAATCCCGTGTGAATCTGGCGGGACCACCCGTTAAGCCTAAATATTCCCTGGTGACCGATAGCGGATAGTACCGTGAGGGAATGGTGAAAAGTACCGCGGGAGCGGAGTGAAATAGTACCTGAAACCGTGTGCCTACAAGCCGTGGGAGCGTCGGGATGGAGCTTGCTCCATCCTCGTGACTGCGTGCCTTTTGAAGAATGAGCCTGCGAGTTTGCGGTGTGTTGCGAGGTTAACCCGTGTGGGGAAGCCGTAGCGAAAGCGAGTCCGAATAGGGCGATTTAGTAGCGCGCTCAAGACCCGAAGCGGAGTGATCTAGCCATGGGCAGGTTGAAGCGGCTGTAAGAGGTCGTGGAGGACCGAACCCACCAGGGTTGAAAACCTGGGGGATGACCTGTGGTTAGGGGTGAAAGGCCAATCAAACTCCGTGATAGCTGGTTCTCCCCGAAATGCATTTAGGTGCAGCGTCGTGTGTTTCTTGCCGGAGGTAGAGCACTGGATAGGCGATGGGCCCTACCGGGTTACTGACCTTAGCCAAACTCCGAATGCCGGTAAGTGAGAGCACGGCAGTGAGACTGTGGGGGATAAGCTCCATGGTCGAGAGGGAAACAGCCCAGAGCATCGACTAAGGCCCCTAAGCGTACGCTAAGTGGGAAAGGATGTGGAGTCGCAGAGACAACCAGGAGGTTGGCTTAGAAGCAGCCACCCTTGAAAGAGTGCGTAATAGCTCACTGGTCTAGTGATTCCGCGCCGACAATGTAGCGGGGCTCAAGCGTACCGCCGAAGTCGTGTCATTCCAGCAATAAGCCCCAACGGGTGCTGGGATGGGTAGGGGAGCGTCGTGTGCCGGGTGAAGCCGCGCCGGAAGGCAGTGGTGGACGGTTCACGAGTGAGAATGCAGGCATGAGTAGCGATACATACGTGAGAAACGTGTGCGCCGATTGACTAAGGGTTCCTGGGTCAAGCTGATCTGCCCAGGGTAAGTCGGGACCTAAGGCGAGGCCGACAGGCGTAGTCGATGGATAACCGGTTGATATTCCGGTACCCGCTGTGAAGCGTCAAACATCGAGCCCATTAATGCTAAGGCCGTGAAGCCGTCCTGGAGCCTTCGGGCAAAGGGAAGTGGTGGAGCCGCCGACCCAAGGTGGTAGTAGGTGAGTGATGGGGTGACGCAGGAAGGTAGTCCAGCCCGGGCGGTGGTTGTCCCGGGGTAAGGGTGTAGGCCGTGCGGTAGGTAAATCCGTCGCACACAAGGCTGAGACCTGATGCCGAGCCGATTGTGGTGAAGTGGATGATCCTATGCTGTCGAGAAAAGCCTCTAGCGAGTTTCATGGCGGCCCGTACCCTAAACCGACTCAGGTGGTCAGGTAGAGAATACCGAGGCGTTCGGGTGAACTATGGTTAAGGAACTCGGCAAAATGCCCCCGTAACTTCGGGAGAAGGGGGGCCATCACTGGTGATCGGATTTACTCCGTGAGCTGGGGGTGGCCGCAGAGACCAGCGAGAAGCGACTGTTTACTAAAAACACAGGTCCGTGCGAAGCCGTAAGGCGATGTATACGGACTGACGCCTGCCCGGTGCTGGAACGTTAAGGGGACCGGTTAGTGCGCTTTCGGGCGTGCGAAGCTGAGAACTTAAGCGCCAGTAAACGGCGGTGGTAACTATAACCATCCTAAGGTAGCGAAATTCCTTGTCGGGTAAGTTCCGACCTGCACGAATGGCGTAACGACTTCTCGACTGTCTCAACCATAGGCCCGGTGAAATTGCACTACGAGTAAAGATGCTCGTTTCGCGCAGAAGGACGGAAAGACCCCGGGACCTTTACTACAGTTTGATATTGGTGTTCGGTTCGGCTTGTGTAGGATAGGTGGGAGACTTTGAAGCGGGCACGCCAGTGTTCGTGGAGTCAACGTTGAAATACCACTCTGGTCGTGCTGGATGTCTAACCTCGGTCCGTGATCCGGATCAGGGACAGTGTCTGATGGGTAGTTTAACTGGGGCGGTTGCCTCCCAAAGAGTAACGGAGGCGCCCAAAGGTTCCCTCAGCCTGGTTGGTAATCAGGTGTTGAGTGTAAGTGCACAAGGGAGCTTGACTGTGAGACCGACGGGTCGAGCAGGGACGAAAGTCGGGACTAGTGATCCGGCGGTGGCTTGTGGAAGCGCCGTCGCTCAACGGATAAAAGGTACCCCGGGGATAACAGGCTGATCTTCCCCAAGAGTCCATATCGACGGGATGGTTTGGCACCTCGATGTCGGCTCGTCGCATCCTGGGGCTGGAGTCGGTCCCAAGGGTTGGGCTGTTCGCCCATTAAAGCGGTACGCGAGCTGGGTTTAGAACGTCGTGAGACAGTTCGGTCCCTATCCTCTGTGCGCGTAGGAATATTGAGAAGGGCTGTCCCTAGTACGAGAGGACCGGGACGGACGAACCTCTGGTGTGCCAGTTGTCCTGCCAAGGGCATGGCTGGTTGGCTACGTTCGGAAAGGATAACCGCTGAAAGCATCTAAGCGGGAAGCCTGCTTCGAGATGAGTATTCCCACCCCCTTTGAGGGGTTAAGGCTCCCAGTAGACGACTGGGTTGATAGGCCAGATCTGGAAGCCCGGTAACGGGTGGAGGTGACTGGTACTAATAGGCCGAGGGCTTGTCCTCAGTTGCTCGCGTCCACTGTGTTGGTTCTGAAACCACGAACAACCCCATGCAAGGTCACGCATGGTGCGGTTGACAGTTTCATAGTGTTTCGGTGGTCATAGCGTGAGGGAAACGCCCGGTTACATTCCGAACCCGGAAGCTAAGCCTCACAGCGCCGATGGTACTGCAGGGGGGACCCTGTGGGAGAGTAGGACGCCGCCGAACTTTTTTTGGGAAAACCCCCGCACCATTGGTGCGGGGGTTTTCTGCGTTCCAGGGGTCTTTCAGGAGACGCCTTTTCTTCTTTGTGCTTGCCGAGTTGCTCAGCTTTCTTGCAGCGTTATAGGCGGCCTGCGGATTTGAGAGCCAGGTACGCGTCCGCCAGCGCAGGAGCCAGAGCGTGGGGCGTGGCGTCCACGACCGTAACGCCTCGGTTCCTGAGTTGTTCTGCCGTGCGGTGGCGTTCCGACTGGGATTGGGCAGCCGATGCTGCGTCGTAGACCGCTTCCGCTGTTCCTCGTGACGCGGCCATTTCCTCGATGTGAGGGTCGGCGACCGACGCCACCAGTACCTTGTGGCGTTTCGTCAGACGGGGGAGGACGGGCAGCAGGCCCTCTTCAATGGGGGCCGTGTCGAGGCTGGTGAGCAGCACGAGCAGGGAAGCCCGCGGGGCGGTGTGGAGAGCTGTCGAGGTCAGGCTCCGGGCGTCTGTTTCGACGAGTTCTGGTTCCAGTGTCGCCAAGGCGTTGACCATGGAGGGGAGTACGTCTCCGGCCGAGCGGCCCTGTACGAGGGCGCGTACTCGGCGATCGTAGGCGAGGAGGTCCACGCGGTCGCCGGCGCGGGAAGCGAGGGCCGCGAGGAGCAGGGCCGCGTCCATGGATGCGTCGAGGCGGGGGGCGTCGCCGACGCGGCCGGCCGACGTACGGCCGGTGTCGAGGACGATGAGGATGTGACGGTCGCGCTCCGGGCGCCAGGTGCGGACCGCTACATGGGAATGGCGGGCGGTGGCGCGCCAGTCGATGGAGCGGGTGTCGTCACCGGGGACGTACTCGCGAAGACTGTCGAATTCGGTGCCCTGGCCGCGCGTCAGCACGCTGGTGCGGCCGTCGAGTTCGCGGAGGCGGGCCAGTTTGGAAGGCAGGTGCTTCCGGCTGGCGAAGGGCGGAAGGACGCGAAGGGACCAGGGGACTTTGTGGCTGCCTTGGCGGGTGAAGAGGCCCAGGGGGCCGTATGAGCGGACTGTCACACGGTCGGCTTCGTGGTCGCCTCGGCGCGTTGGGCGCAAGCGGGTGGTGACGCGGCGGCGTTCGCCGGGCGGGACGGCCAGGCGGTGACGTGATGCGGTGTATTCCGAGCCGGGCTGCCAGCTGCTCGGAGGCCAGGCGTCGCGGAGGTCGGCGCGCAGGGCGCGGCCCGAGGGGTTGGTGATGGTGAGGTCGACGTCGGCGGGTTCGCCCAGACGCACGGACGTATCGCCGGAGCGGGTCAGTCCGAGGCGACGCACCGGGGTGGCCAGGGCGAAGTCGCAGGCGCAGGCCAGGGCCAGGGGGGCGTTCACGGCGAGGATGCCGGTCCAGCTGGGACCCCAGAGTCCGACGGGGAGCGTGCCCAGGGCCGCGAGGAGAGTGGCGCGTCCGGTGAGGGCCATCAGCGGGGGACCGGGACGTGGGCGAGGATCGCGTTGATGACGGAGTCGGCGGTGACGCCCTCCATCTCGGCTTCTGGGCGGAGCTGGATCCGGTGGCGGAGGGTGGGGAGGGCCAGGGCTTTGACGTCGTCGGGGATGACGTAGTCGCGGCCGGTGAGCCAGGCCCAGGCACGGGCCGTGGAGAGCAGGGCCGTGGCGCCTCGGGGGGAGACGCCGAGGGTGAGGGACGGGGAGTCGCGGGTGGCGCGGCAGACGTCCACGACGTACGCGGTGATCTCGGGGGAGATGGCGGTCTTCGCGACGTCGGCGCGGGCGGCTTCCAGGTCGGCGGCGCCCGCCACGGGGCGTACGCCGGCGGCGCGCAGGTCGCGCGGGTTGAAGCCTTCAGCGTGCCGGGTGAGGACGTCGATCTCGTCCTGGCGCGAGGGGAGAGGAACCGTCAGTTTCAGGAGGAAACGGTCCAGTTGTGCCTCCGGGAGGGGGTACGTGCCCTCGTACTCGACCGGGTTCTGGGTGGCCGCGACGAGGAAGGGCTCGGGGAGCGGGCGCGGTGTGCCGTCGACGGTGACCTGGCGTTCTTCCATCGCTTCGAGGAGCGAGGACTGGGTCTTCGGCGGGGTGCGGTTGATTTCGTCGGCCAGGAGGAGGTTGGTGAAGACCGGGCCAGGCTGGAAGGAGAACTCGGTGGTGCGGGCGTCGTACACGAGGGAGCCCGTGATGTCGCTCGGCATGAGGTCGGGGGTGAACTGCACGCGCTTGGTCTCCAGTTCGAGGCTGGATGCGAGGGCGCGGACGAGCAACGTTTTGGCTACCCCAGGGACTCCTTCTAGTAGGACGTGACCACGGCAGAGCAGGGCGACGACAAGTCCGGTGACGGCGGGGTCCTGGCCGACCACGGCCTTGGAGATCTCGGCGCGCAGGGCTTCGAGGGAAGCGCGTGGGCCGCGGGAAGCTCCGGTGGGCCCGTTGTCAGTGGTCGGGTCCATCATGAGTGGCGTACCTCTCTTTCGAGGGCGTCGAGTTGGTCGGCGAGGGCGATGAGTGCTGCGTCGTTGCCGGGGGGTGGCCCAAAGAGGAGGGGGTGCGGGTCTTGGCCGGGGGTGCGCAGGCGGGCGGAGAGCGCGGGGAGCAGGGTCTCGGGCGCGTGTGCCCGGGCGGGGGGTACGCCGACGAGGGAGGCGAGGCGGGTGCGGGTGGCGGTGCGTAGGGCGGCGGCTGCGCGGTCGCGGGCGTTCACCTTGCGGTAGAGGCGGGCACGTCCCTCGGCGGCTTCCGAGGCGCGGATGACGACGGGGAGGCGTTCGGCGACGAGGGGGCCGAAGCGGCGGGCGCGCCACAGGGCGGCGAGTGCGGCGGCGATGGTGAGCTGCAGGGTGGCCCAGAGCCAGCCGGAGGGGAGCAGGTCGAAGAAGCCGCGGCGTTCGGATCCGGTGGCCGCCCGGTCGTCGGAGAGGGAGGGGAGGTACCAGACCAAGTGGGGGCGGGAGCCGAGGAGTTGCAGGGCTAGCGAGGCGTTGCCCTGCTGGTCGAGGCGTTCGTTGTAAAGGATGTCGGGGGCGCCGAGGACGACGGTGTCGCCCTTTCCGTGGGGGGCGGGGAGATGCAGCAGGCTGGGCAGACCATCGCTGAGGTAGCAGGACTCGGCGTCAGGGGCGAGGGTGTCGTAGCGGAGTCCGCCCATGTCGGCGGGGCCGGCGCGGCGTGCGGCGGGGAGGGAGCAGTCGGGGGAGAGCGTGGAGTCGGTGCTGGTCGCGTCGCTCGCGGTGACCCCGGGGGCGAGGGTGCCGAGGGAGCGGGCGCCCGGGGTGACGAGGACGGTGCGGCCGTCGGCGGCTTTGGTGGCCGCGTGCAGGCGGGAGCGCTGGCGGTCGGTGAGTACGTCGGGGTTGGCGACGAGGAGGGTCGTGTCGGGGCCCGTCGCGGAGCGGGCCTCTTCGGAGCTGGTGACCACTCGGGTGGACACGCCCCGGTCGGCGAGGAGTTCGGCGACAGCCCGGCTGCCGTGAGAGTCGGCGGAGCGGGGGTCGAGGCGGCCGTGCTGGGTGCCGGAGCGGACCGCGGCGATCACGACGGCCGCCACGAGCAGGATGACCAGGGCGAGGACGATACCTCGGGAGCGGGTCCAGAGCTGGCGGGGCGTGGGGGAGATCGAGGTCGGGGCGGCAGGAGGTGGGGTGGCTGCCGACTGTTCCGGCGCGGTGCCCGGGGTGGGGCCGGTCATTCGGCCGCCCCCTGGGAGCTGTTGCTCGGTGTGGTGTGGGCGGTGCTCGTCAGGACCGGTTTGGTGTTCTCCAGGTCGCTGTCGAGTTCGGCGAGGCGGAGGTATGCCGGTTCGTCGGCGGTGCGGCCGCCGTATGTGACGTCGTCGAAGGTGCGGGCGGCGGAGCGGAGTCGGTCGGTGTGGGCGGGGAGAGTGCGGCCCGCCTCCGCTGCGGCTTCGTCGGCGGTGCGGCCGGGGCGGGGGTCCAGTACCGCGCGTTCCTCCAGGGCACGGACGACGGCACGCATGCGTTCCTGGACGGCCTGGTTCCAGTGGGCCTGGGCGGCGTGCGCCTCGGAGGCGGCGCGGTGTTCGGCGGCGCTGCGGGGGCGGTCGTCGAAGAGGGCGGGGGCCGAGGTGGCGACGCGGTGGGGGGTGCCGAGGCGCCACCACAGGGCAGCGGCCAGGAGCAGCACGGCCAGCACGATGACCAGGAGGCCGAGCACGCCGCCCGGAGTGGCCCCCGAGGCGGCGGAGAACAGGTCGTCGACCCAGCCCCAGAAGCGGTTCAGGGCGCGCTCGAAGAGGCTGGGGTCGTTCTCGTGGTACATCGGCTTGGACAGTTCGCGTTCGGCGGCCTCCCGTGCGGGGTCGCGCGGGATCGTCACCGGTGGCTCGTCGCCGGTGCGCGGCAGGAGCGGTGCCGCGCCGAACTCTCTGAGTACTGCCCCCGCCGCGGTCACCGCATCAGCTCCCCGGGGCGCCGGGCGGGGTGGGGCCGTGGCCGGGGAGACCGGCGGCGCGGGCGAGTTCGAGGTCGAGGGCCTCGCGGCGGATCCGCTGGTCGATGTAGAGGAGCACGGTGACTCCGGCCGTGATCGGGAATGTCAGCGTCGAGCCGATGATGGAGCCGACGCCGCTGACGATCAGGAACGTCCAGCCGAGTTCGCCGGTGCTGTCGAGGAAACCGGTGACGCCATCGCCGCTGACCGCTCCGGCGATGAACGTGAACGGGATGACGATGATCGACGCCACGACGTTCGCGATGATCGCCGCGAGCAGTTGGATGCCGAATACCCGCCACCAGGAGCCGCGGACCAGCTTGGCGGAGCGGGTGAGGGACTTCTTGATGCCCTGCTTCTCCAGCATGAGGGCCGGGGAGGCGAGGGAGAGGCGGACCACGACCCAGAGGGCGGCGACGCCGGCGCCGAGGCCGCCGAGTACGGCGAGGCTGGCCCCGGCCTCGGACGCGCCGGCCAGGGCGATCAGCAGGCCGGGCAGGGTGCCGACGGCGACGATGGCGACGCCGATGAGCGGGATGAGCAGGGTCAGACCGAAGAGCTTGGCCAGTTGCGGGCGGGAGTCCTGCCAGGCCTCCGAGATGGTCACCGACTTACCCAGCACCGCGCGGCTGGTGACCATCGTGAGCAGGGCTGTCGCGACGATCGTGCCGAGCAGGGTGATGAGGAGGACCACTCCGGAGCTGAGCATCGTGTCGCTCAGGGCGCGGGTCAGTTCGCCGACGGTGGCGCTCGGGTCGTCGAGGGCTTCGGTGTCGACGGACTCGTTGAGGACCAGGCCCTGGAGGAGTACGACGACGATCTCCGTGAGCACCGCCACGGACAGGGAGATGCCGAGCACCGTGCGCCAGTGGGCACGCATGGTCGACACCGCGCCGTCGAGGATCTCGCCGACGCCGAGCGGGCGGAGCGGGATGACGCCGGGCTTCGCGGCGGGCGGGGGGCCCTGCCAGGCTCCCCAGCCGTGATAGCCGCCGGGACCACCAGGACCGCCGGGATGGCCACCCGGAGCGCCCGGACCGCCGGGGCCCATGGGGCCTCCGGGGCCGGGGGGCGGGCCGCCCCAGCCCCAGCCGCCGCCCTGACCGGGCGGCGGGGGTGGCGGGGGCGGTGTCTGGCCAGGGACCGGCTCGCTGGGCGGGGACCACTGGGCGGGCGGCGGCTGCTCCTTGGACCACTTGGACGGGCCGTCCTGCCGGCCGGCGTCCCCGGTCCCGGCGCTCCCGGGCTCGGCGTCCGGGGGACCGGAGGCGTCCGGCTTGCCGGAGTCCTGTCCTTCGGATCCTTCGGAGGGGGCAGATCCGGGCGAGGCCCAGCCCGGAGTGTCGTTCATCGTCGCTCCTTCAAGGTGCCCGTCCGCGGGTGCGGCGGCAGGTTGCCAGCCATCGTGCCACGGGGCGCCCGCGAGGTGACCGGCCGCCGTAGGGGCTGGACACCTTCATTTGTGCGCCGGGTACGGGGCAGACTGGGCGGATGGCTGATCAGTACGCGCAATCAGGCGAGGACAAACGGCCGACCCAGATACCCGCGGTCCCCGCGATCCGCTGGGACGACCCACCCGAAGGCCCCGTCCTGGTGCTTCTCGACCAGACCAGGCTGCCGGGCGAGGAGAGCGAGCTGGTGTGCACCGACGCACCGGCCCTGGTGGACGCGATCCGGAGGCTGGCGGTGCGAGGGGCGCCGCTCCTGGGCATCGCGGGGGCGTACGGCGTCGCGCTGGCCGCGGCCCGGGGCTTCGACGTGGACGAGGCGGCGGACTCGCTGGCGGGGGCGCGGCCCACCGCGGTCAACCTTGCCTACGGGGCGCGTCGGGCCCAGGCCGCGTACCGCACCGCGGTGGCGGGCGGTGCCGATCCGCGGCGGGCGGCGGGTGCCGCGCTCGAGGCGGCGCGGGCGCTGCACGCCGAGGACGCCGAGGCGAGCACCAGGATGGCGGCGCACGGACTGGCGCTGCTCGACGAGTTGCTGCCCGGTGGCGGGCATCGGATCCTGACGCACTGCAACACGGGGGCGCTGGTCTCCGGAGGGGAGGGCACGGCGTTCGCGGTGGCGCTCAAGGCGCACCGCGAGGGGAGCCTGCGCAGGCTGTGGGTGGACGAGACGCGGCCGCTGCTCCAGGGGGCGAGGCTCACCGCATATGAGGCGGCGCGGAACGGAATGGCGTACACCTTGCTCACGGACAACGCGGCGGGTTCGCTGTTCGCGGCGGGAGAGGTGGATGCCGTGCTCATCGGTGCCGACCGCATCGCGGCCGACGGTTCGGTGGCGAACAAGGTGGGGAGCTATCCGCTCGCCGTGCTGGCGCGATATCACCACGTGCCGTTCATCGTGGTGGCGCCGGTGACGACGGTGGACCCGGGCACCCCGAACGGGGCGGCCATCGAGGTGGAGCAGCGAGGTGGGCATGAAGTGACGGAGGTCACGGCGCCGTACGCGCCGGTGAGCGGGATGGAAGCGGGGGGCGGGATACCGGTGGCGCCCCTGGGAACGCAGGCGTACAACCCCGCGTTCGACGTGACACCACCGGAGTTGGTGACGGCGATCGTCACGGAAGAGGGCGTTCTGTCACCTGTGACAGCAGAGGGCCTTGCCGAGCTGTGTGCCAGGTCACGCCAGGTAACGATTAGCTAATGGGATGATGTCAGGCATGAAGGGACGAGTCCTTGTCGTCGACGACGACACCGCACTGGCCGAGATGCTCGGGATTGTGCTGCGTGGTGAAGGTTTTGAGCCGTCGTTCGTAGCTGATGGCGACAAGGCGCTGGCTGCTTTTCGGGAGGCCAAGCCTGATCTTGTGCTGCTCGACTTGATGCTGCCGGGGCGTGACGGTATCGAGGTGTGCCGCCTGATCAGGGCGGAGTCCGGGGTGCCGATCGTGATGCTCACGGCCAAGAGCGACACCGTTGACGTGGTGGTCGGTCTGGAGTCGGGGGCGGATGACTACATCGTCAAGCCGTTCAAGCCGAAGGAGCTCGTGGCCCGGATCCGGGCGCGGCTGCGGAGGTCGGAGGAGCCTGCTCCCGAGCAGCTGGCCATCGGTGACCTGGTCATCGACGTGGCGGGGCACTCCGTGAAGCGGGACGGGCAGTCGATCGCGCTGACGCCGTTGGAGTTCGACCTGCTGGTGGCGCTGGCACGCAAGCCGTGGCAGGTGTTCACGCGTGAGGTGCTGCTCGAGCAGGTCTGGGGCTATCGGCACGCGGCGGACACCCGGCTGGTGAACGTGCACGTCCAGCGGCTGCGGTCCAAGGTCGAGCGGGACCCGGAGCGGCCGGAGATCGTGGTGACCGTCCGTGGTGTCGGTTACAAGGCCGGACCGAGCTGACATGTCCCGGGACAGTTCTCCCACGACTCCCGGGGGTTCGGGGGCTCGCTCGGGGCGGACTGGACCGGGGCGGCGCTCGTCCGGGTTCGGGCGGCTCGTCGACGGCGGGTTGCTGTTGCAGGGCGGGGTGCAGGGCAGCCCTGTGCTGCGGCTCTTCGTGCGCTGGGTGCGCCGTCCACTGCTGCCCGCTGTGCGGCTGTGGCGGCGCAACATCCAGCTGAAGGTCGTCGCGACGACCTTGCTGATGTCGCTCGGTGTGGTGCTCATGCTCGGTTTCGCCGTCATGAGCTCGGTGAACAACGGCCTGCTCAAGGCCAAGGTGAAGGCGTCGCAGAGCCAGGCCGACGGTGGCTTCAGGGCGGCGCAGGACAGCGTCAACGCGGCACGGCAGAGCGCGGGGCAGGGGCAGGGCCAGGACGGCAGTACGGCTGATGGGCGTAATGCCGCGGTGTGGATGTCCGACCTGGTCGAGCAACTCTCCAGCGGTGGGCAGAACGCCTTCGCCGTCGTGACGCTGAGTCCGACCTCCGCGGGCGACTCCGGGAGCGTGCGGGGCTCGCGTGCCTCGGGTGGCGTGGAGCCGATCCTGAGCGTGCCGGAGGAGCTGCGCCGCCAGGTCGACAACGGCACGGGCGTCTACCAGGCCAATACGCGGATCGTCTACGACGACGGCCGGGAGCCGCAGTCGGGGCTGGTGATCGGCAAGCGCCTCAACGATCTCAACGGTGATCCGTACCAGCTGTACTACCTCTTTCCGCTGACGCAGGAGGAGGAGTCGCTGAACCTGGTCAGGACGACCCTCGCGACTGCCGGGCTCTTCGTCGTGGTGCTCCTCGGGGCCATCGCATGGCTGGTGGTGCGACAGGTCGTCACGCCGGTGCGGATGGCCGCGGGCATTGCAGAGCGGCTCTCCGCCGGGCGCCTTCAGGAACGTATGAAGGTCACCGGTGAGGACGACATCGCGCGGCTCGGTGAGGCCTTCAACAAGATGGCGCAGAACCTGCAGCTGAAGATCCAGCAGCTGGAGGAGCTGTCGCGGATGCAGCGACGGTTCGTGTCCGACGTGTCGCACGAGCTGCGGACGCCGTTGACGACCGTCCGGATGGCCGCCGATGTCATTCACGAGGCGCGGGTCGACTTCGATCCGGTGACCGCGCGGTCGGCCGAGTTGCTCGCCGATCAGCTGGACCGGTTCGAGTCGCTGCTCGCCGATCTGCTGGAGATCAGCAGGTTCGACGCGGGAGCGGCCGCGCTGGAGGCGGAGCCGATAGACCTCCGTGAGGTCGTGCGCAGGGTGGTCGGCGGTGCGGAGATGCTCGCCGAGCGCAAGGGCACGCACATACGGGTCGTGGGGGACCAGCAGCCCGTGGTCGCCGAGGCCGACGCGCGGCGTGTGGAGCGGGTGCTGCGCAATCTCGTCGTCAACGCCGTGGAGCACGGCGAGGGCAAGGACGTCGTGGTGCGGCTCGCCGCCGCGGGCGGCGCGGTCGCCGTCGCGGTGCGGGACTACGGAGTGGGCCTCAAGCCCGGCGAGGCGACGCGGGTGTTCAGCCGCTTCTGGCGGGCGGACCCGGCGCGGGCGCGTACCACCGGTGGTACGGGGCTCGGGCTGTCCATCGCACTGGAGGACGCGCGGCTGCACGGCGGCTGGCTGCAGGCGTGGGGGGAGCCGGGCGGGGGTTCGCAGTTCAGGCTTACGTTGCCGAGGACGGCGGACGAGCCGTTGCGGGGTTCGCCGATACCACTGGAGCCCGACGATTCGCGCAGGCGCCGCGGTCTGAACGACGCGGGGCTGCCCGCCGGGGGCGCCGGGAAGCTGGCCACGGTTCCCGCGCAGGCGTCCGCGACGGCGTCCGAGAGGGTGTCGCCGCCCGTGCCGGCGAAGGGGCCCATACCGCCGCGGCTCCTGCACGCGGGACCCGTGGATCCGACGGCGCTGCCCGGCAACGGGTCGCGGGTCGTGCCGCGTCGGCCGGTGGACGGCGAGCCGGTCGGTGAGCCGGGTGAGGTGAACGGGACGCGTGGGGACGGCGCCGAGGAGTCGGGGCCGATCGCGGGCCCGGACAGGGAAGAGGGGAACACCCGTGGGCGCTGATCACGAAGGGCGGCGTGGCCGCCGTGCGGGCCGCGGACGTCCGCTGCGCACCGGACTGCTGCTGGGGAGCTGCGGGGCGCTCCTGGCGGGCTGTGCCTCGATGCCGGACAGCGGGAACCTGAAGTCCGTCGACGCCTCACAGCGGCCGGACTCGCAGTCGCAGGTCCGTGTCTACGCGATGCCGCCGCGCGAGGGCGCCCGGCCCATAGAGATCGTGCAGGGCTTCCTTGAGGCCCTGACCAGTGATGATCCGCAGTTTGCGATGGCGCGCAAGTATCTGACGAAGAACGCGTCGCGGGACTGGGACCCGGAGGAGTCCACGACGGTGCTCGCCGACGGTCCGAACACGGACGCGGGCAACGCGGGCAACGAGGGTGACGGCAGCCGCCGCTACTCCCTGACCGGTCGGCAGGTCGCGCGGGTCGACGCCCAGCACGCGTACCGGCCCGAGGACGCGGCGTACACGCAGTCCGTGCACCTCAGCCAGAACGGCGGCCCGGGCGGGAACGAGTGGCGGATCGACAAGCCGCCGCCCGGTGTGGTGCTCGGGGAGTCGGATTTCCAGCGGATCTACCGGTCCGTCAACAAGTACTACTTCGCGGGGCCCACCGGGGCGGGTGTGAGCGGCCGGACGGGGCTCGTCGCGGATCCCGTGTACATCCGCCAGCGCATCGACCCGTTGACGCAGACGGTGAAGACGCTGCTTGAGGGGCCGACGAACTGGTTGCGGCCGGTGGTGCTTTCGAGTTTCCGTAGCGGTACGGAGCTCAAGGACCCGGACAAATCGCTGACGCTGGACGACCAGAACCGGTTGACCGTGCAGTTGAACAGCCGGTCCGACGGTACCGGGCAGACGAAGTGCAAGGAGATGGCGGCTCAGCTGCTGTTCACGCTGAGGGACCTGACGCCTTCGGGGGTCGAGCAGGTGACGTTGCAGCGGTCCAACGGGTCGATGCTCTGTGTTCTGAGTCAGGAGCGCGCCGAGACCGTCGCGGCCCACCCGAGTACGGACCGGCCGGGTTACCAGTACTTCGTCGACGAGAAGCGTCGGCTGGTGCGGATGTCGGCCAACCTCGGGGGTTCGGACGACCCCGAGCCGGTGACGGGTGCCCTCGGCACCGGTGACCAGCCGCTGCGCTCGGCCGCGGTCTCGCGTGACGAGCAGCGTGCGGCCGGGGTGTCCCTCGACGGCAAGTCGCTGTACACGGGGTCGCTGCTCGCCGACGACCCGCTCGGCAAGGTGCGGCTGCGCAGCAAGGCGAAGTCGGAGAAGGACCGTCTCTCCACGCCCAGTTGGGACGGCAGGGGCAACCTGTGGGTGGCCGACCGGGACCCGAAGCGGCCCCGGCTGCTCTGGCTCGAACAGGGCTCGGGTGAGCCGGTCGAGGTCGAGGTGCCCGCTCTGGACGGGCACATCCGGGCGGTGCGGGTGTCCGCCGACGGCGTGCGCATCGCCTTCCTGGTGGAGAAGGATCACAAGACGTCCCTGTGGATCGGCCGTGCCGACCGGGATGCGCGCAAGGGGGAGCGGCCCGAGATCTCCGTCCTCGACCCGACACCGGCGGCGCCCCAGATGGAGGAGGTCACGGCCATGTCGTGGGCGGGCGGCAGCAGGCTCGTGGTGGTCGGGCGGGAGACCGGCGGGGTCCAGCAGATCCGGTACGTCCAGTGCGACGGTTCGATGCTTCCTGGCACGACGCTGCCCGGTCTGACCGGTGTCCAGGAGGTCGCGGCGTCCGAGGACGAGCGGCAGCCGTTGGTGGCGCACTCGGACGACGGGATCGTGCGGCTGCCGACGGGGTCGCAGTGGCAGACGGTCGTGAAGGAAGGGCTGGCGCCGGTCTATCCGGGGTGAGTCCGCTGTCCTGTCCCAGGCCGCTGTCCTGCCCGGGGTGAGTCCGCTGTCCTGTCCGGGGTGAGGCTCGATCCGTCCCGGGGGTGTGTCCGACGTGCTTCGGCGGTTGCCCACAGGCAGTTATCCACAGGGGTGGTCGCGCCGTCCCGCCCTTGGCACAGTGGGGTCATGCGGGGGTGGTGGCAGGACCTCACCGACCTGGTGTTGCCGACCGAGTGCGGAGGTTGCGGAAGGCCTCGCACGGCACTGTGCGCCGAGTGCCGTGCAGCTCTGGGCGGGGCTGTGGCGCGCAGGGTGCGGCCGGATCCGGCGCCGCCGGGCCTTCCGGCGGTGTTCGCGGCCGTGCCGTACGACGACGTCGGCAGGTCCGTGCTGCTCTCGCACAAGGAACGCGGCGCTCTCGGGCTCGCCCAGCCGCTCGGCTTGGCACTGGCCGGAGCCGTGTGTGCCGTTCTGCGGGGCGAAACCCGCCTTCCGGGTGATACGGGGGCGCGAAGCGGGGTAGGCGGCACACAGGATGGCCCACAGGGGCGTGTGATGCCGGTGTCGCTCGTGCCTGTGCCCTCGTCGCGGGCCGCTGTGCGGGCCCGCGGGCACGACCCGGTGCGGCGGATCGCCTTCGCCGCGGCGGGTGAGCTGCGTCGGGCAGGTGTTCCGGCGCGGGTGCTCGTGGTGCTGCGTCAACGGCGTGCGGTGGCCGATCAGTCGGGGCTCGACTCCCGGCAGCGGCAGGCCAATCTGGCCGGCGCCCTGGAGGTGACCGCCGGCGGCGGACGGTTGCTGGGAGGTGGTGGCCGCTTCGTGGTCGTGGACGACCTGATGACCACCGGTGCCTCGCTGGCGGAGGCCGCCCGCGCATTACGTGCCCTACGCATGGAAGGGAACACGGGAGCGGAGGCCGTGCGGGACCCCGTAACGGGGGTCGTGCGAAGGCCCGTATTGGGTTGCGTTAACGCGATCGGTGCGGCCGTTGTCGCCGCACCACCGGATTCTTTCGAAATAAACCGGAACTGATTGAGAACTTGCATCGTTGCAGGTAGTGAGAGGGTTGATACACCTGAATGGAGGTATGCGTCAGTAGAGGGTGACGACATCCGCCCAGGCGAGATATGTTCGGTTGTATGAGGAATGGCGAACGCCAGACCTCGTATATCGGAATGCCGGTCCGCGGGATTTCCGCAATCACCCGGGCCGGTGGGGTGGAGATCTTCCCCGCGGGGGAGGAGGAGGTGGACGTCACCGAGTCCGAGGCTCCGGGAGTCACCGGAGTCTGGTGCAAAAGGGAGACGCTCCGCAGCCGAAGCGGGGCGATCCGGGAACGGAGTTCTGCGTGGACATCGTCGTCAAGGGCCGCAAGACCGAGGTGCCCGAGCGGTTCCGCAAGCACGTGGCCGAGAAGCTGAAGCTGGACAAGATCCAGAAGCTCGACGGCAAGGTGATCAGCCTCGACGTCGAGGTGTCCAAGGAAACCAACCCGCGACAGGCCGACCGTTCCGACCGGGTGGAGATCACCCTCCGCGGGCGCGGACCCGTGATCCGCGCGGAGGCCTCGGCAGCCGATCCCTACGCGGCGCTCGACCTGGCCACCGCCAAGCTCGACGCACGACTGCGCAAGCAGCACGAGAAGCGCCACAACCGGCGTGGCAACGGCAGGCTTTCGGCCGCCGAGGTCACCGAGCGCGTCCCGGAGGCTGCGTCCTTCAACGGGGACGGCTCCATCGCGCGCGACGAAGAGCCGGACGGCGTCCCGGTCAAGAGGATCGGCTCTCTCGAGATCCAGGGCGAAGGACCCCTCGTGGTCCGCGAGAAGTCGCACGTAGCGGCACCCATGTCGCTCGACCAGGCGCTCTACGAGATGGAACTGGTCGGACACGACTTCTACTTGTTCGTCGACTCCGAATCCAAGGAACCCAGCGTCGTCTACCGACGGCACGCGTACGACTACGGCGTCATCCGCCTGAACACCGACCCCATGGTCGCCAAGGTCGAGTCGGGTGGCGGAGGCGGGGCCCTCGGCGGCTGACCGCCGACCCCCTGTGACAGCCGTGGTGGTGCCTCTGGAGCGCCTGTGCGCCCCCAGGGGCACCACCGTGCGCCCACTGCGCGCACCGCACCGGCGCCGGGCATGAAATCATGGGCGAGCCGGTCAACCGGTGTGCTGCCGCCTGGCGTTGGCGCAGCAGAGGCACAACAGGCCGCGGGCCTTCATGGGGGAGGAACGATGGCGGACAGCTTCGGACCGATGCGTCACGAGGGGGCCGGGGACGGCACCGGCATCGGCACGGACGCGGGCGCCCCACGCAAGGAGCCCATCAGGGTCCTTGTGGTGGATGACCACGCCCTCTTCCGCCGGGGCCTGGAGATCGTTCTCGCCGCCGAGGAGGACATCCAGGTCGTCGGAGAGGCCGGCGACGGCGCTGAGGCGGTGGACAAGGCGGCGGATCTGCTGCCCGACATCGTGCTCATGGACGTACGCATGCCGAAGCGCGGCGGCATCGAGGCGTGCACCTCCATCAAGGAGGTGGCGCCCAGCGCGAAGATCATCATGTTGACGATCAGCGACGAGGAAGCCGACCTGTACGACGCCATCAAGGCGGGGGCCACCGGCTATCTCCTCAAGGAGATCTCCACGGACGAGGTGGCCACGGCGATCCGCGCGGTGGCCGACGGGCAATCGCAGATCAGCCCCTCGATGGCGTCCAAGCTGCTCACCGAGTTCAAGTCGATGATCCAGCGCACGGACGAGCGGCGGCTCGTCCCCGCGCCCAGGCTGACCGACCGGGAGCTGGAAGTGCTGAAGCTCGTCGCCACCGGGATGAACAACCGGGACATCGCCAAGGAGTTGTTCATCTCCGAGAACACCGTGAAGAACCACGTGCGCAACATCCTGGAGAAGTTGCAGCTGCACTCCAGGATGGAGGCCGTGGTCTACGCGATGCGGGAGAAGATCCTCGAAATCAGGTGACAGGCACCGAAGTGATCAGGTGAGGGCTCGGACCAGGTCGGCCGTCAGTTCGGGGCGGTCGACGCGCTCCACCCGTACGGCGTCGCAGCCCACCCAGGTCGCCGCCTCCCGCAGTGCCTGCGCCATCGGTGCGATCGCCTTCGGGGAGTCCAGCGACACCTGTCTGGCCACCAGCGTGCTGCCCTCGCGCGCCGGGTCGACCCGGCCGAGGAGCCTGCCGCCGGCGAGCAGCGGCATCGCGAAATAGCCGTGGATGCGCTTGGGCTTGGGCACGTACGCCTCAAGGCGGTGGGTGAAGCCGAAGATCCGCTCCGTGCGCGCCCGCTCCCAGACCAGCGAGTCGAAGGGGGAGAGCAGCGTCGTGCGGTGGCGGCCGCGCGGCGTCGACTCCAGGGCCTTCGGGTCCGCCCAGGCGGGCTTGTCCCAGCCCTGCACCGTCACCGGCACCAGGCCCGATTCGGCGACCACCGCGTCGAACTGCTCACCCTTGAGGCGGTGATAGTCCGCGATGTCCGCGCGCGTGCCGACCCCCAGCGCCTCCCCGGCGAGGCGGACCAGGCGGCGCAGGCACTCCGCGTCGTCCAGGTCGTCGTGGAGCAGCGCGTTCGGGACGGCACGCTCCGCCAGGTCGTACACCCGCTTCCAGGAGCGGCGTTCGGTGCACACCACCTCGCCGTACATCAGCGCCCGCTCGACGGCGATCTTCGACTCGGACCAGTCCCACCACTCGCCCTTGTTCTTCGCGCCGCCCAACTCCGTCGCGGTGAGCGGCCCTTCGGCGCGCAGCTGCTTGATGACCTGGTCGTACGCCCCCGAGGGCAGGTCGTGGTGCCAGTGCGGGCGGGTGCGGTAGGCGCGGCGGCGGAAGGCGAAGTGCGGCCACTCCTCGATGGGGAGGATGCACGCGGCGTGCGACCAGTACTCGAAGGCGTGGGTCTCCGTCCAGTACGCCGCCTCGACCGTGTCGCGGCCGACGGCGCCCAGGCGTGCGTACGGAATGAGTTCGTGGGACCGGGCCAGGACCGAGATCGTGTCGAGCTGGACCGCGCCGAGGTGGCGCAGCACGCCCCGCACGCCGGACCTGCGGTCGGGTGCGCCCAGGAAGCCCTGCGCGCGCAGGACGATCCGGCGGGCCTCGTCGGCGGAGAGGTCGATGGCGGGACTCGGCAGGCTCGTCATGGTCCGAACGATAGGGGGAGGCACTGACAGCAGAACTCTCAGATCCCCGCGCCGGTCCCGCCCGCCTTCGCGGGCAGGTCTCCCGCGGGCAGGTCCCGTGCCGGTAGGTCTCTCGCGGGCAGGTACGGGTGCGGGGACCGCACGCCGATGTCCGAGGGGAGCAGCGAGCCGACCCAGCAGTCACGGAGCGTGCCCCTGTTGAGCAGGCCCGCGCGGTGCACGCCCTCCACGGTGAACCCGGCCCTTTCCGCGACGGCCCGCGAGCCCGTGTTGCCGACCTCGGCGCGCCACTCCAGGCGGGTGCAGCGCAGCTCCGTGAACGCCCAGCGGGCGAGGGCGAGGACGGTCTCCGTCATGTAGCCGCGGCCGCGGTGCTCCTTGGCCGTCCAGTAGCCGACCTCCCAGGTGCCCGAACGCGGGTGGTGCAGGCTGGCGGCGGCGAGCAGCGGGCCGCCCTCCCGGGGGCGTACGGCGAAGGTGTACTCGATGTCGTCGCGCCAGTCGTCCGGGACCATGCGGTTGATGAAGTCGTCGGCGTCCACGCGCGTGTACGGCGACGGGACGGTCGTCCAGCGCTGGATGTCCGGGTCCTGGCAGGCCGCGTAGGTCTCGTCGGTGTCCTCGGGCGCGAAGGCGCGCAGGAACAGACGTTCGGTGGTGAGAGTGACGGGCTCCATCAATCGATTCTGCTGGGGCGGAGCGTCCGGATCCAGCGTTTTACCGGCTTTCGTGATCACCTCGCACGAGGCACTCAGGGGCCCGACCCGGCACCTTCGGCACTCCTCGTCCGTTGTCCTCATGGCACACCTCCCGGCGCGGCCCGGTCCTCGCATACGATGGCCGTTGCCCGACGAGTAAAACCGACCATGCCAGGCCCGACCGGCAAGGAGACCAACCCCCGTGTCCGTCCTCTCGAAGATCATGCGTGCAGGCGAAGGCAAGATCCTGCGCAAGCTGCACCGCATCGCGGACCAGGTCAACTCCATCGAAGAGGACTTCGTCAGCCTCTCCGACGCCGAGCTGCGCGCGCTGACCCAGGAGTACAAGGAGCGTTACGCCGACGGCGAGACGCTCGACGACCTGCTGCCCGAGGCCTTCGCGACGGTCCGCGAGGCCGCCAAGCGCGTCCTCGGCCAGCGGCACTACGACGTCCAGATGATGGGCGGCGCCGCGCTGCACATGGGCTATGTCGCGGAGATGAAGACCGGTGAGGGCAAGACCCTCGTCGGCACCCTGCCGGCGTATCTGAACGCCCTGTCCGGCAAGGGCGTCCACCTGATCACGGTCAACGACTACCTGGCCGAGCGCGACTCCGAGATGATGGGCCGCGTCCACAAGTTCCTGGGCCTCGAGGTCGGCTGCATCCTGGCCAACATGACGCCGGCCCAGCGCCGCGAGCAGTACGCCTGCGACATCACGTACGGCACGAACAACGAGTTCGGCTTCGACTACCTCCGCGACAACATGGCGTGGTCCCAGGACGAGCTCGTCCAGCGCGGCCACAACTTCGCGATCGTCGACGAGGTCGACTCGATCCTCGTCGACGAGGCCCGTACGCCGCTGATCATCTCCGGCCCCGCCGACCAGGCCACCAAGTGGTACGGCGACTTCGCCAAGCTGGTGACCCGCCTCACCAAGGGTGAGCCCGGCAACCAGCTCAAGGGCATCGAGGAGACCGGGGACTACGAGGTCGACGAGAAGAAGCGCACCGTCGCCATCCACGAGTCCGGTGTCGGCAAGGTCGAGGACTGGCTCGGCATCGACAACCTGTACGAGTCGGTGAACACGCCTCTGGTGGGTTACCTGAACAACGCCATCAAGGCGAAGGAACTCTTCAAGAAGGACAAGGACTACGTCGTCATCGACGGCGAAGTCATGATCGTCGACGAGCACACCGGCCGTATCCTCGCCGGCCGCCGCTACAACGAGGGCATGCACCAGGCGATCGAGGCGAAGGAAGGGGTGGACATCAAGGACGAGAACCAGACGCTCGCCACGATCACCCTCCAGAACTTCTTCCGTCTCTACAAGCGCGAAGGCTACGACAGCGGCCTCTCCGGCATGACCGGTACGGCCATGACCGAGGCCGCCGAGTTCCACCAGATCTACAAGCTGGGCGTCGTGCCGATCCCGACGAACCGGCCCATGGTCCGCGCCGACCAGTCCGACCTGATCTACCGCACCGAGGTCGCGAAGTTCGCCGCCGTCGTCGACGACATCGCGGAGAAGCACGAGAAGGGGCAGCCGATCCTGGTCGGCACCACCTCCGTGGAGAAGTCGGAGTACCTCTCCCAGCAGTTGTCGAAGCGCGGCGTCCAGCACGAGGTGCTGAACGCGAAGCAGCACGACCGAGAGGCGACCATCGTCGCCCAGGCCGGCCGCAAGGGCGCCGTCACCGTCGCCACGAACATGGCGGGACGAGGCACCGACATCAAGCTCGGCGGCAACCCCGACGACCTCGCCGAGGCGGAGCTGCGCCAGCGCGGCCTCGACCCCGTCGAGCACGTCGAGGAGTGGGCCGCGGCGCTGCCCGCCGCCCTGGAGAAGGCCGAGCGGTCCGTCAAGGCGGAGTTCGAAGAGGTCAAGGAGCTCGGCGGGCTGTACGTGCTGGGCACGGAGCGGCACGAGTCGCGCCGTATCGACAACCAGCTGCGCGGTCGTTCCGGCCGTCAGGGCGACCCCGGCGAGTCCCGGTTCTACCTGTCGCTGGGCGACGACCTGATGCGTCTGTTCAAGGCCCAGATGGTCGAGCGCGTGATGTCCATGGCCAACGTGCCGGACGACGTGCCGATCGAGAACAAGATGGTGACGCGCGCGATCGCGTCGGCCCAGTCGCAGGTCGAGCAGCAGAACTTCGAGACGCGTAAGAACGTCCTCAAGTACGACGAGGTCCTGAACCGGCAGCGCGAGGTCATCTACGGCGAGCGGCGGCGCGTCCTGGAGGGCGAGGATCTGCAGGAGCAGATCACGCACTTCATGGACGACACCATCGACGCGTACATCTCCGCGGAGACCGCGGAGGGCTTCGCCGAGGAGTGGGACCTCGACCGGCTGTGGGGCGCGTTCAAGCAGCTCTACCCCGTCAAGGTCACCGTGGAGGAGCTCGAGGAGGACGCGGGCGACCGCGCGGGCCTCACCGCCGAGTTCATCTCCGAGTCCATCAAGGAAGACATCCACGAGCAGTACGAGGCTCGTGAGGCGCAGCTCGGCTCCGACATCATGCGTGAGCTGGAGCGGCGTGTCGTTCTCTCGGTTCTCGACCGCAAGTGGCGCGAGCACCTGTACGAGATGGACTACCTCCAGGAGGGCATCGGCCTCCGTGCCATGGCGCAGAAGGACCCGCTGGTCGAGTACCAGCGCGAGGGCTTCGACATGTTCAACGCCATGATGGAAGGCATCAAGGAGGAGTCCGTCGGCTACCTGTTCAACCTGGAGGTCCAGGTCGAGCAGCAGGTCGAGGAAGTCCCCGTCGACGACGCGGCTCCCTCGCTGTCGAAGGGTGGCGTGCAGGACGCGGTTCCCGCGGGGGCAGGTGCGGGGTCCGGTGGCTCTCGGCCGGAGATCCACGCCAAGGGGCTCGAGGCTCCTCAGCGGCCCGACCGACTGCACTTCCAGGCGCCGAACGCCGAGGGCGGCGTCGACGAGGGCGACTTCGTCACGGACGGCTCCGAGGTCCGGTCCGAGTCGGACGGGATGACTCGGGCGGAGCGGCGCAAGGCTCAGAAGGGTGGGCGGCGCCGTAAGAAGTAGGCGCGGTGTCGCTGTCGCTTTGACGTGAGCGGTGAGCGGTGAGTGGAGGGGCTGGACTTTCTGTCCGGCCCCTCTTTCGTTGTGCCTGTGCCTGTGCCGTGTGCGGTCGGACGTGCTCACGTGCGGCTAGGTGTGGGAGCGCTTGTTTCTACCGCTGTGCAGCGCCATTTCCTGTCCGCGCCCAGCGTCAGGCGGAACGCCAGCGCGCGGAGTTTCGGGCCCGTGGCGATGCGGGCGAACACCTCGTACGTCTCGGGGTGCGGTTGGTAGTGGCCGATGCGGTGGATCGTGGGGCGGTGGCCGTCCGTGCAGAGCGGCCTCAGCTCCGCCAGGCGCGCCAGCTCGTCGAACGCCGTGTTGGCGATGTGGCGGGCCACCCAGTGCATCGGGCGCTGGCCGCTGAGGACCAGGACGAGGCGCTCCGCGAAGATCTCCGTGGGGTGTGGGGGTGGTTGGGGCGGGATCGTGCGGGGGTGGGGCGGGCGGTGCGGGGGGCGGGGGGGGGGGGGTGGGGTGTGGGGGGGGGGTGCGGGGGGGTGGGGGCGGCGCGGGTGTGCGGGGTGGGCGGGGGTGGGCGGGTTGTGGTCGGGCGGGGGCGGGGCCTTGTCATTACCTTGCGCATGGGTGCCTCTTGCTGCTGCCGGGTGGTGGGTTCGGGCTGGGCTTCGGGTTGGGCTGGGCTTGGGGTTCGGGCTGGGGTCTGTACCAGTGGGTAACTTTTTCGTTGGGGATCTTCTATGGGGGCGAGGGGTGGGCAGGCAAGGGGCGCGGGTGGTGCCCGGTGGTGGGGTTCGGGTTCACCTATCCGGGGGACGCCGGGGGCTGGAATGCTTGGGAGCGTGGGGGCGGGGCGGGTGAAGGCGTGGGGTGTCCGTTGACGGGTGAGGGGTGTGGGTGGGGCGCTCGATGGGGGACTCCCGGACGTATCCTGGGGGTCTTCCGAGCCACCTGGTCCGCCCGCGTGATCCGCCCGCGTGCGGACACCGACGAAAGCGGTCAGCCATGCGCGTCTATGTCCCTCTGACCCTGCCCCGGCTCGCCGAGGCGCACGAGGCGGGGGAGCTGGGGCCCGGGCCGCTGGTCGCCTACGCCGTGACCCCCGCGCTGCGGGAGTGGTACGTCTCGGACGACATCGAGGAGCTCGAGTACGCGGCGTTGAATCGCGCCGCGGCGGCGTCGTTGCGGCTGATCGCGGGGGATCCCGGGGCGGCGCGGCGGCGGGTGGTCGTCGCGGCGGACGTGCCGGACGGGGCGGCCGTGGCCGACCCCGACCGGGGGCTCGACCGCGGGGCGCTCGGGGAGGTGCGGATCGCTGAGGCGCTGCCGTTGGCCAAGGCGGCGGCCGTGCATGTGGACTCCGGGGACGCGGAGGGGGACGTGACGGCTGCGGCTTCCGCGCTGGGGGCGGCGGATCAGGGCGACGATGATGCGCGGTTCGTGGTGGACGGGGTCGAGGACCATGAGCTGCTGTGGTTCGCGACGCAGGAGATTCCTGGGCTGATCGCCGAGTAGTTCCTGAGGTGTCTGGCGGTGCCTGGCGGGGCGCCTTGAGCGGGGGCGCCGCCTGTTGTGCGTTGTGGGGGCGGGGCCGCGCGGGTATGTGCGTACTCGCTATCCCTGCGCCGCGTGGAATGTGTCCGGCCGCCTTGGTGTGCTCTGTGCTCCGTGCGCACATACCCGCACGTCCCCTCCGGCGCGCTCGCGGGCGCGGCCCGGTGGGTGCGGGGCCGTGGGGGGCTGCGGCCGAGGGGCGGGCTCGGGGTGTGGGGGCGTATCTCTGTTGCGGGTGCCGGGGGCGTCGTGGGTAGGTTTCTGGGATGGGGAAGCTGCTGCGCGGGGCGCATATCGTGTGGGACTGGAATGGGACCTTGCTGCATGACATTCATGCGGTGATCGAGGCGACCAACGCCTCATTCGCTGAGCTCGGGCTCGAAGCGATCACGTTGGAGCGGTACCGCGATCTGTACTGCGTGCCGATTCCCCGGTTCTACGAGCGGCTGATGGGGCGGCTGCCCACCGACGCCGAGTGGCGGGTCATGGACGCCGTCTTCCACAAGCACTACTGGGCCCGGGCCGAGGTCTGTGGGCTGGCCGAGGGGGCCGCCGAGCTGTTGGCCGGGCGGCAGAGTGCTGGGCATACGCAGTCGTTGTTGTCGCTCGCACCGCACGAGCAACTGGTCCCGATCGTGCGTCGGCACGGGATCCACGAGTACTTCGTGCGGATCGACGGGCGGACGGACGAGTCGCACGCCGGTAAGGCCGAGCGGATGGTGCGGCATCTGGATGCCTTTGACGAGCCGCTCGATGTGGGGCGGGTCGTGGTGGTCGGTGACGCGGTTGATGATGCCGTCGCCGCTGGGCATGTGGGGGCGCAGGCCGTGTTGTACACCGGGGGGTCGCACAGTCGGGCCAGTCTGGAGCTTGCCGGGGTGCCTGTCGTCGACAGTCTCGCGGAAGCCGTCGAGGTGGCCGAACGGCTCGTCGCCTGAGGGCGACGAGTACTGGATTGCGGTAGTGGATCGCGGTAATGAATCGCGGTAGCGGATCGCGGTACTGGATCGTGAAGGGTCCGGAGCTGGTTTCCGCGGGCGGCCGGGGTCTGGGGCCGGGGTGCGGGGGCGAGGTGCGGGGGCTGACCTCGCCGACTGGGGCGTCGGCCCGCATCGGTATGTGTACGGATCCGCACACATACCGATGCGGGCCTCGATGGGTGACGAGTTACGTCACTGCGCCGGTGCCTTCGCCCTCAGTACCGTGAGGAACTCCCTCATCCAGCCCGAGTGGTCCGGCCACGCCCGCGCCGAGACCAGCGTGCCGTCCACCACCGCCTCCGCGTCCTGGAACGTCGCGCCTGCGGCCTGCATGTCGATTTCCAGGGCCGGGTACGCCGTGACCCTGCGGCCGCTCAGCCCGCCGATCGCGGCGGTGAGGAGCGGGCCGTGGCAGATCTGGGCCACCGGCTTGTCCGCGTCGAAGAACGACTTGAGGATCTTGCGGAGTTCCGGGTCGTTGCGGAGGTACTCGGGGGCCCGGCCGCCGGGGATCACCAGAGCGGCGTACTGGCCGGGATCGACCTCGGCGAAAGCGAGGTCCGACGGCCAGGTGTAGCCCGGTTTCTCCGTGTACGTGTCGAAGCCCGGCTCGAAGTCGTGGACCACGAAGCGTAGGTTCTTGCGGGTCGGTGCCGCGATGTGGACGTCGTAGCCCTCTTCGCGAAGCCGTTGGTAGGGGTAGAGGACTTCCAGTGACTCGGCGGCGTCGCCGGTCACGATCAGGATCTTGGCTGCCATTTCGCTGCGCTCCCCTCGGGCGGGGGCCGCCTGCGCGGACCCTCAAGGGCCAACGTGCCCGCACGGTCCCCGCTTGCCAAGAGGAGGGGTGGCCCACGGCACTGTGCAGAGTGTCAAAGTTCGGGCCCCGCTTTTGTACACATACGGCTCATGACGGCTCCCCGGTGCGGAGCGATAGCCTTGACCCGTGATCAGCGCGATATCCCGCGGGGGCATAGGTGCCCCCGTCCTGCGCCCGGGAAGAACGGTGGACAACCGTGCCCGGGCGCTCGCTGACGCTTCTTCGCGGTGCGGCCGGACCGGCCGAGCGGACCGGACAGGCCGTCTGTCAGTGGAACCACTGAAAATGGCGGAAAGCTGTCCGCTCTTCCCTCACCGCGGCATAACGTCGAAGTCGGCCGGAGACCCCGTGCCGCGGCGTTACGGCACATCACTTCCTTCTACGTCACGCAATGGCGCGCGACAGGAGTCAGAGGACAATGCAGACCAAGCTGGACGAAGCCAAGACCGAGCTGCTCGCGCGGGCCGCCCGGGTAGCTGAGAACAGCCCGGTCGGAGGGCGCCTACCGAGCGGTGCACCGACCGGGACGACGAGCGGGGCCACGCCGGACCAGGACACGGCGCTCGCGTTCCTCCAGCGCTACTACCTGCACACCGCCCCCGAGGACCTGGCCGACCGCGACCCGGTCGACGTCTTCGGAGCCGCCTTCTCCCACTACCGGCTCGCCGAGAACCGCCCCCAGGGGACGGCCAACGTGCGGGTCCACACCCCGACGGTCGAGGAGAACGGCTGGACGTGCAGCCACTCCGTCGTCGAGGTGGTCACCGACGACATGCCGTTCCTCGTCGACTCCGTCACCAATGAGCTGTCCCGCCAGGGCCGCGGCATCCACGTGGTCATCCACCCGCAGGTCGTGGTGCGCCGTGACGTGACCGGAAAGCTCCTGGAGGTGCTGAGCCGCGAGGCCGGTGCCGAGCTGCCGCACGACGCGCTCGTCGAGTCGTGGATCCACGTCGAGATGGACCGCGAGACCGACCGCGCCGACCTGAAGCAGATCACCGCCGATCTGCTGCGGATCCTCAGTGACGTACGGGAGACCGTCGAGGACTGGGAGAAGATGCGCGACGCCGCGCTGCGCATCGCCGACGAGCTGCCCGCCGAGCCCACCGCGGGCGACCTGCCCGACCAGGAGGTCGAGGAGGCCCGCGAGCTGCTGCGCTGGCTCGCCGACAACCACTTCACGTTCCTCGGCTTCCGTGAGTACAACCTCACGGAGGACGACTCCCTCGCCGCCGTCCCCGGCACCGGCCTCGGCATCCTGCGCGCCGACCCGCAGCACGACAGCGACGCCCACCACCCGGTGAGCCCGTCCTTCAACCGGCTGCCCGCCGACGCGCGCGCGAAGGCCCGCGAGCACCGCCTCCTGGTGCTGACCAAGGCCAACAGCCGCGCCACCGTCCACCGCCCGTCCTATCTCGACTACGTCGGCGTGAAGAAGTTCGACGCCGAGGGCAACGTCATCGGCGAGCGGCGCTTCCTCGGGCTCTTCTCGTCCGCCGCGTACACCGAGTCCGTGCGGCGCGTGCCCGTCATCCGCCGCAAGGTCGCCGAGGTGCTGAAGGGCGCCGGGTTCTCGGCCAACAGCCACGACGGGCGCGACCTGCTCCAGATCCTGGAGACCTACCCGCGCGACGAGCTCTTCCAGACGCCCGCCGACGAGCTCCGCTCCATCGTGACGAGTGTGCTCTACCTCCAGGAGCGGCGTCGGCTGCGGCTGTACCTGCGCAAGGACGAGTACGGGCGCTACTACTCGGCGCTGGTCTACCTGCCGCGCGACCGCTACACCACCGGCGTCCGCCTGCGGGTCATCGACATCCTCAAGGAGGAGCTGAACGGCGCCAGCGTCGACTTCACCGCCTGGAACACGGAGTCGATCCTCTCCCGTATCCACTTCGTGGTGCGCGTTCCCAAGGGCGGCGAGGTTCCCGATCTCTCCGACGCCGATGTCGAGCGCATCGAGGGGCGGCTCGTCGACGCCGCCCGCTCCTGGGCCGACGGCTTCGCGGAGGCGCTGACCGCCGAGTGCGGCGAGGAGCGCGCCGCCGAACTCCTCCGCCGGTACGGGGGTGCCTTCCCCGAGGGGTACAAGGCGGACCACACGCCGCGCGCCGCCGTCGCCGACCTCCAGCACCTGGAGCAGCTCTCGGGCGACAAGGACTTCGCGCTCTCCCTGTACGAGCCGGTGGGCGCCGCCCCCGGCGAGCGGCGTTTCAAGATCTACCGCACGGGCGGCCAGGTCTCGCTCTCCGCGGTCCTGCCGGTGCTCCAGCGCCTCGGCGTCGAGGTCACCGACGAGCGTCCGTACGAACTGCGCTGCACGGACCGTACGAACGCGTGGATCTACGACTTCGGGCTCCGCCTGCCCAAGTCGCAGAACGGCAACGGCGACTACCTCGGCGACGACGGCCGCGAGCGCTTCCAGGAGGCCTTCGCCGCCGCCTGGACCGGTGAGGCCGAGGTCGACGGGTTCAACTCGCTGGTGCTGCGGGCCGGGCTCAGCTGGCGTCAGGCGATGGTGCTCCGGGCGTACGCGAAGTACCTGCGGCAGGCCGGTTCGACGTTCAGCCAGGACTACATGGAGGACACCCTCCGCAACAACGTCCACACCACCCGGCTGCTCGTCTCGCTCTTCGAGGCGCGCATGTCGCCGGAGCGCCAGCGCGCCGGGACCGAGCTGACCGACGGGCTCCTGGAGGAGCTGGACGGCGCCCTGGACCAGGTCGCGTCCCTGGACGAGGACAGGATCCTGCGGTCCTTCCTCACCGTCATCAAGGCGACGCTGCGGACCAATTTCTTCCAGGAGTCGCAGGGCGGCAAGCCGCACAACTACGTCTCCATGAAGTTCGACCCGCAGGCCATCCCCGACCTGCCCGCGCCCCGTCCCGCGTACGAGATCTGGGTGTACTCGCCCCGCGTCGAGGGCGTCCACCTGCGCTTCGGCAAGGTCGCGCGCGGCGGGCTGCGCTGGTCCGACCGTAAGGAAGACTTCCGGACCGAGATCCTGGGTCTCGTGAAGGCGCAGATGGTGAAGAACACCGTCATCGTGCCCGTCGGCGCCAAGGGCGGCTTCGTCGCCAAGCAGCTCCCCGACCCGTCGGTGGACCGCGACGCGTGGCTCGCGGAGGGCGTCGCCTGCTACAGGACGTTCATCTCCGCGCTGCTCGACATCACCGACAACCTGGTGGCCGGCGAGGTCGTGCCCCCGGCGGACGTCGTCCGGCACGACGAGGACGACACCTACCTCGTCGTCGCGGCCGACAAGGGCACGGCGACGTTCTCCGACATCGCCAACCAGGTCGCCGAGTCGTACAACTTCTGGCTGGGCGACGCCTTCGCCTCCGGCGGCAGCGCCGGGTACGACCACAAGGGCATGGGCATCACCGCCCGCGGCGCCTGGGAGTCCGTGAAGCGGCACTTCCGCGAGCTCGGCTGCGACACCCAGTCCGAGGACTTCACCGTCGTCGGCGTCGGCGACATGAGCGGCGACGTGTTCGGCAACGGAATGCTGCTCTCCGAGCACATCCGCCTCGTCGCGGCCTTCGACCACCGGCACATCTTCATCGACCCGAAGCCGGACGCGGCGACCTCGTACGCCGAGCGCCGCCGCCTCTTCGAGCTGCCGCGCTCCTCGTGGGCCGACTACGACAAGGCGCTGCTCTCCGCGGGTGGCGGCATCTTCCCGCGCAGCGCCAAGGCGATCCAGCTCAACGCCCAGATCCGCGAGGCACTCGGCATCGAGGGCAAGATCGCCAAGATGACCCCGGCCGACCTGATGAAGGCCATCCTCCACGCACCCGTCGACCTGCTGTGGAACGGCGGCATCGGTACGTACGTGAAGTCGTCCGCCGAGTCGAACGCGGACGTCGGCGACAAGGCCAACGACGCGATCCGCGTGGACGGCCAGGACCTGCGCGTCAAGGTCGTCGGCGAGGGCGGCAACCTCGGTCTGACCCAGCTGGGCCGCATCGAGTTCGCGCGCTCCGGCGGCCGCATCAACACCGACGCCATCGACAACAGCGCGGGCGTGGACACCTCCGACCACGAGGTGAACATCAAGATCCTGCTCAACGCGGTCGTCGCCAACGGAGACATGACCGTCAAGCAGCGCAACAAGCTGCTCGCCGAGATGACCGACGAGGTCGGCCACCTGGTGCTGCGCAACAACTACGCGCAGAACACCGCGCTGGCCAACGCCGTCTTCCAGTCGTCGTCCCTGCTCCACGCCCACCAGCGCTTCATGCGCAGGCTCGGCAAGCAGGGCCACCTCGACCGGGGCCTGGAGTTCCTGCCCAACGACCGGCAGATCCGCGAGCTGCTCAACTCCGGCCGCGGCCTCTCCCAGCCCGAGCTCGCCGTGCTCCTCGCCTACACGAAGATCACGGCCGCGGACGAGCTGATCCAGACGACGCTGCCCGACGACCCGTACCTGCAGCGCCTGCTGCACGCGTACTTCCCGAAGGCGCTGCACGAGAAGTTCCCCGAGCAGGTCGACGGGCACGCGCTGCGTCGCGAGATCATCACGACCGTGCTCGTGAACGACACGGTCAACACCGGTGGTTCGACCTTCCTGCACCGGCTGCGGGAGGAGACGGGCGCCTCGCTGGAGGAGATCGTGCGGGCGCAGATGGCCGCGCGCGAGATCTTCGGCCTGAGCGAGGTGTGGGACGCGGTCGAGGCGCTCGACAACGTCGTGGCCGCCGACGTCCAGACCCGGATCCGGCTGCACTCGCGCAGGCTCGTCGAGCGCGGCTCGCGCTGGCTGCTCAACAACCGGCCGCAGCCGCTCCAGCTCGCCGAGACCATCGGCTTCTTCAGCAAGGGCGTCACGGAGGTCTGGGCGGAGCTGCCGCAGCTGCTCCGCGGCTCCGACCTGGAGTGGTACGAGGGCATCCGCGACGAGCTGACCGACGCGGGCGTGCCGGAGGAGCTGGCGCGCCGTGTCGCCGGGTTCTCCTCCGCCTTCCCGGCCCTCGACATCGTCGCGGTCGCCGACCGGACCGGCAAGGAGCCGATGGCGGTCGCCGAGGTCTACTACGACGTCGCGGACCGGCTCCGCATCACGCAGCTCATGGACCGCATCATCGAGCTGCCGCGGGCCGACCGCTGGCAGTCCATGGCGCGCGCGTCCATCCGCGAGGACCTGTACGCGGCGCACGCGGCGCTGACGGCGGACATCCTCGCGGCGGGCAACGGCCAGTCCACGCCGGAGCAGCGGTTCAAGGCGTGGGAGGAGAAGAACGCGCCGATCCTGAGCCGGGCGCGGTCGACGCTGGAGGAGATCCAGAGCTCGGACGCGTTCGATCTGGCGAATCTGTCGGTGGCGATGCGGACGATGAGGACGTTGCTGCGCACGCACTCGTAGTTTCTGTTAGGTGACAAGGGGGCGCCCCGGGCCGTTCGGCCCGGGGCGCCCCCTTGCCGTGTCCCTTGCCGTGTCACGGAGTGCATCGGGGTGCGATTGGTTGCCTCCGTGGCGCGGAACGGGTGATGACATTCCCCATGACTCGCCATATCTCATCAATTCAGACATTTGGTCTAAGGTGGGTGAGATTGTCTGATGGCGGTACGAGATCCGAAGATCCGATGCACAGGGAAGGTCCGACGAGGCGATGACCGAAGCCGTTCTGCTGGTCGGCGGGCAAGGCACCCGGCTGCGGCCGGTGACCGTCCACACGCCGAAGCCGATGGTCCCCGCGGCCGGTGTCCCCTTCCTCGCACACCAGCTCGCCCGCCTCGCCGCGGCCGGCGTCGACCACGTCGTGATGGCGACCTGCTATCTCGCCGAGGTCTTCGAGCCGTACTTCGGCGACGGATCGGCGTACGGCGTGGAACTGGAGTACGTCGTCGAGGACGAGCCACTCGGTACGGGTGGCGCCATCCGCAATGCGGCGGGGCGGTTGCGGTGCGGGGGCGATGAAGGGGGCGATGAACCCGTTCTCGTGTTCAACGGAGACATCCTCAGTGGGCTCGACATCCGCGACCTGGTCGACACGCACGTACGCCGTGACGCCGACGTCACGCTCCATCTCGCCCGCGTCGACGACCCCCGCGCCTTCGGGCTCGTGCCGACGGACGACGACGGTCGTGTTCTCGCGTTCACCGAGAAGCCGACGACGCCCGAGGAGATCGTCACGGACCAGATCAACGCGGGGGCGTACGTGTTCCGCAGGTCCGTGATCGACGAGATTCCGCGGGGGAGGGTGGTGTCGGTGGAGCGGGAGACCTTCCCGGCGCTGCTCGCGCGGGGCGCGTATCTGCACGGAAAGGTCGAGAACGCGTACTGGCTGGACCTCGGGCGCCCCGAGGCACTCGTCCAGGCGTCGGCCGATCTCGTACGCGGAGTCATCGAGTCGCCCGCGCTGCCGGGGGAGCGGGGCGAGTCCCTGGTCCTGCCCGGCGCGGAGGTCGCGGCGGATGCGGTTCTCGCCGCTGGAACCGTCGTGGGCGCGGGTGCCAGGATCGGGGCGGGGGCGGTCGTGCACGGCTCGGTCGTGCTCGACGGCGCGGAGGTCGGGGCGGGCGCCGACGTCCGGCTGAGCCTGGTCGGTGCGGGTGCCCGCGTCGGCCGTCGTACCGTCCTGCACGGGGCGGTCGTGGGGGACGGGGCGCAGGTGGGGGCCGACAACGAACTGCGGACCGGGGCGCGGGTGTGGTGCGGGGCGGTGCTGCCGGATGCGGCGGTGCGGTTCTCGCCCGATGTGGCGGCGGGGGGCCGTGGCCGTATCGACGTGCCGACCGGGTCCCGTGGTGCCCCCGGTGCCCCTGTGCCGACCGGTTCCCGTATCACCGAAGGGCTGTGAGCAGTGACTGTGAACCTTCCCGAGAACCTTCCCGAGAACGACCTCTCCGAGAGTCTCGCCGCCCGGCTGCCGGAGGCGTGGGCCGCGACGCCGCTGACCGTCGTCATGCCCACGTACAACGAAGCGGGCAACCTCCCCGGCATGGCCGAGGCCCTCATGGCGCTCCCCCTGCCCGGCCTGCGCCTCCTCGTCGTCGACGACTCCAGCCCCGACGGCACCGGACAGATCGCCGAACGCTTCGCCGAGCGGTACGGCAGTGCCCGCATGAGCGTCCTGCACCGCACCGAGAAGGACGGCCTCGGCCGTGCCTACGCGGCCGGCATGGCGCAGGCCGTCGCCGAGGGCGCGCACTACGTCCTCCAGATGGACGCCGACGGCAGCCACCCCGTGGAGAAGGCCGCCGAACTGCTCGGCGTCGCCCTCGCCACGGACGCGGGTGTCGTCATCGGCAGCCGGTACGTCCAGGGCGGCACGCTCTCCGACGCGTGGGGCGCCCACCGCAAACTGCTCTCCCGCTGGGCCAACGCCTACGCGGGCACGATCCTCGGCACCCGCGTCCGCGACATCACGGGCGGCTTCAACCTGTGGCGCGCCGACGCACTGCGCGCGATCGACCTCGCGTCCGTGGACAGCGCGGGGTACAGCTTCCAGGTCGAGATGAAGTACCGGGCGCTGCGGCGCGGATTCGGCGTCATGGAGGTACCGATCCACTTCGAGGACCGCACGGTCGGCGAGTCGAAGATGAGCCTGATGGTGCAGCTGGAGTCGGTGGTCATGCCGTGGAAGCTGCGGTTGAACGCGGGTGCTGGTGAGCGTGGCCGCGGGGCGGGGGTGCGTGGATGACTCCGTCGACCCTGCACGAGGCGCCGCACGGCGCGCCGCGGTCCGCGCCGCCGGCGCCCAGAGCCCCCGACTCCGCTTCCGGGGCCGCCCCCGTTTCCGCGCCCTCCCCCCGGCTCACCGTCGCCCGCCTGCGCAGGCTGTTCCTGGAGCTCGTGAAGTTCGGGGTCGTCGGCGGCAGCGGTGTGGCCGTGAACCTGGTCGTCTTCAACCTCCTGCTGCACGGCGTGTCCTCGGGCCCGATGACGGCGACGGTGCTGGCCAGCTGCGTAGCGATGGGCACGAACTACCTGGGCTTCCGCTTCTTCGCGTACCGCGACCGCGCGTCCCGTACGAAGCGTCAGATCGCTCTCTTCTTCGCCTTCAGCGGGATCGGCGTGGCGATGGAGAGTCTGCTGTTCTACGCGGCGTACCACGGCGCGGACATGAGCGGACCGCTCGGCTCCAACGTCGCCAAGGCGCTGTCGATCGTCCTTGCCTCGGCGTTCCGCTTCCTGGTCTACCGGACGTGGGTCTTCCAGCACGATGCGCGTCACGATGCGCGTCGCCACTAAACCGGTCATACGGGGGGCCGCCCGGGCGGCGGCATCCCTCGCCCTCGTCCTGCTCCTCGTCCTGCTCCTCCTCGTCATCGTCCGCCTGCCCTGGGCGGGCGACCTCGGCATCCACGCGGCGACGATCGAGCGCCTGCGCCACCATCTGGCCGACCCGGGCAACCCCTTGGTCGACGCGGACACGCCGAGCCCGTACTACTCCCCGTGGATGCTGCTGCTCGGTTGCCTGGCCAAGGTGACCGGGCTCGGCACGTTCGTGGTGCTGCGGGTGGCGGCGCTGGTGGGGCTGAGCTTGCTGGTGACGGGGGTCTTCCACCTCGTACGCACGTTCAGCGCGCGGCGGGCGGCGCCGCCCCTCGCCTTGCTGTGCCTGGTGCTGCTCTGGGGTCCGGCGCTGTTCAACTGGAGCGGGTTCCCGGGGCTGAACTCGCTGGCCTTGACGATCTCCTACCCCAGTACGTTCGCGCTGGGGCTCTCCTTCCACTTCTGGGCGCTGCTGCGGAAGGCGCTGCGGGGGGAGGGGCACGGGTGGCCGGTCTCCTTGGGGCTTGGCGTGCTCTGGGCGGTGATTCTCCTGAGTCACCAGTTCACGGGTGTGGTGGCGTCGTTCGGCGGCCTCGCGATGGTGCTCGGGGCGCGGCCGTGGCCGTCGCGGGCAGTGCTGGTGCGGCTGGCGGGTGGCGTGACGCTGGGGGTGGTGTTGCTGTGGCTCTGGCCGTACTACTCCTTCTTCGGCCTGTTCGGAGTGGGCGGCCTGGAGCAGATCCACCGCTCCCTCTACCGTGACCTGCTTCCGCACTTCGGCCTGGCGCTGGTGGGGGTGGCGGCGCTGGTGCTGCGCTGGCGCCGGGATCGCCGGGACCCTCTGGTGCTCTTCTTTCTCCTCGGCGCGGCGATGTTCGCGGCGGGCGGCCTGACCGGTCACTACTCGTGGGGCAGGGTGCTGCCGGCGGTCCTGATCCCGGCTCAGCTGGCGGCGGCGCTCGAAGTCTTGGAGCGGGGGCAGCGTGCCGGGGTGCGGCGCGTCTTCGCGGGGCTGCTGGGCGTGGCGCTGCTCGTCGGCGCGTGGACGCAGGCGGGGACGCTCGGGTACGTGGTGCCGCGCGATGCGTTGCCGGCGCGGGTAGCCGCGAAGTACAGCCCTCCGTGGCCGGGTTGCAAGTGGCTGGCCCAGGAGGTGCGGTACGGCGACGTGGTGATGGCGAGGACGTTCCCGTCCCGCCAGATCCCGGCGTACGGCCCCTACACGGTGGCCCCCGGCTACCCGGACTTCTTCCTGCCGGACCAGGAGGAACGGGTCACCGCGGTACGGGATTACTTCGCGCCCGGCACGTCGCGGGCGGAACGGCTGGACATCCTGCGGAGGTACGGGGTGCGGTGGGTCGTGGAGTACCCGGGGGACGGCGGGTTGCGGGCCGACGACGCCGCGCTGCGGCGGGTGGCTACGGGGCCGAGGGGGCAGGTTCTGTATGAGGTGGTGGGCGGCTGAGAGGTTCGCCCTGAGGGCAGGGGCGTTGAGGCCTACCATCGAAGTTCAGCAGCTTGCAGCTTGAGCAACCCATTGGGGCGATCGTGAGCAACTGGGCCGATCTGACGACCGGTAAGCGCATCAAGCATTTGCGAGGCTCAGATCTGACGCAGCAGGGGCTCGCCGAGGCGGCGGGGCTGTCCCTGGCGCTGGTGCAGAAGGCCGAGCAGGACCGCGGGGAGTTGTCCATCGGCTCGCTCCTCAAGCTGGCGCACGCGCTGAAGTCGGACGTGTCCGTGATCCTGGGGCAGCAGGCCCCTAGGCGGGCGACGAACCAGGACACCCGGGCGGCCCTGCGTCGCCTTTCCGACGCGGTGCACGACAGCGCCCTCGGAGACTGGGACGGCATCGAGGACCCGAGTTCCCTCACCGAGCTGTCGGCAGCCCATGAGCGCGTATGCGTCTCCTATTGGCGGGGCGCGTACGGGGAGCTGAGCGAACTCATCGCGAAGGTCCTGCTGGAGGGAAGCGTCAGGTACGGGCAGGCCACGGGCGAAGAACGCGAACGGCTGGGGTCGGTCCTCGCCGGCACATACCAGTTCGCCTCCTCGGCGGCGGTCCTGCTCGGCCAGCGTGACCTCGCCTTGAGCGCGCTGACCTCCGCGCGGCGCCTGGCGGAGGAGTCCGGCGACTCCGTGCAGGTCGCGCTCATCGAGTCGACGTTGTCGTGGATCTATTTGCGCAGCGCGAAGGTGTCCAGGGCGATCACGGTGGCGGAGCGCGCGGCACTTCGTATCGAGCCGTCGTTCAGCAAGGCGTCGAGCCCGCAACTGCTCGGGTACGGGCGGCTGATGATCTCCGCGGCGGTGGCGGCGTCACGCAAGGGAGACCCGGTCGCAGCGGACGACTACCTCTCCCAGGCCCACGCGGCCGCCGCGCGGCTCGGGCGTGACGTGACGCTGCACGGCACGCACTTCGGCCCGACCGCGGCGAGTACGGAGGCGGTGGGAATCGCCGTGGCACTCGGGAACCATGGCAAAGCACTGGCTCTGGCAGCACGCACTGACCTCCCCCGCACCATGCCCAAACTTGCCCGCAACCGCTACAAGCTCGACGTCGCCTTGGCCCAGTGCGCGGTCGGCCTGCACGACCAGGCGGCGGACACCCTCATCGAGGTGGCGCTCGACGCCCCCGAGTGGGTCCGGCATCAGGCGCTGCCCGGTGTCATCGGCAAGCGGCTCGCGAAGGTGTCGACGGCGCGGGTTCGTAACATCGGCGAACTCATCGGGATGCCGCTCATCGCGTAGTCGTACGGAGCGTAGGAGCCCGGGCGAAGCAACCCCGTGCGGTCGGACGCCCCATCTCTTCACTCTGGGTGATCGAGTCGACACGATATCCGCATGGTTGGCAGCGAACGTGATCAGGGGCAGAAGCCGCGTGCGGCTCGTCGTACCGAGGGGCAGCTGAGGCGACGGCAGGGCCTCGCCGACGCGTCGGCGGGCGTCACGCCGGGCGAGACCGGCGTATCGACCGTGGTCGCACGCATAGAGCGGTTCCGCTGTGTGATCTACCTGTCCGGCGCCGCCGGGGCGGATATCGCGGCCCCGCGCAGGGAGTGCACGGAGTACGCCGCCGCGTTCGGCTGGGAGATCACGGACGTGATCGAGGAGCGCGTCGGATTGTTGCCACCGCATGGGCGTGCGGGGCTGGGGCAAGCCTTGGACCGGATCAAGGCGGCCGAGGCGGGAGCGGTTCTCACGGCGTGGCGGTCGATGATCTCGCCTGTCGCGCAGGAGTACGACGAGGTCGCCCGCGCGATCGAGAAGGCGGGAGGCTTCCTGCACGTCAGGGACTCGGTGTGCGGCGCGGAGGGGGCGGGTCGGTGACGCGTCGCGCGTCCGGCGGTGCGTCCGAGGGCGGGACGTGACCTTTCAACCGGCCGTCGCGCGCCCGTGGCGCGACGCGTGGCCGCTCGTCGCGCAGGTCGATGACGGCAACTCGTGGGTGAGCGGTGCCTGTTGGCTGTATTGCCGACGCAAAGACGTACGAGTGCTGTGGGTCGGCTCCGTACGCACCCCCGGAGCGACGGGCGACGTGTACGGGTGCGGCCCGTGCCTCGCGGAGCTCGACCGGGTGGGTGGGGGCGGGTGGGTGGGGAGGAGGCGGGCGCTCTGCGGGTGGCGGTGCGGTGGGGGAGCGGCGGTGCTGGGCGGGTGGCGGTCGGGTGGGGGTGCCGCCCGGGTGGTCCGGGCGGCGGTGGGCGGGGTCAGGGGCAGGTGACCAGGATGATCGAGATTGCCGTGCAGGTTACCGATGCCGTGTCGTTGGCGGGGGTGGGGTCCACCGGGGTTGAGGCTGTGCGTTGCGCTGTGACCTTGACCGGGCCCAGGGTCAGGAGGTGCAGCGGGACTCGGAAGGTTTTGGACGTGGAGGTGGACGGCGGGATGGAGGCGTACTCGCACGTCACCGTTGTGCCGGAGGCTGAGCAGCCGGGGGACAGGTTCGTGGCCCTCGCGCCCCTTGGGAGCTTCGCCGTCACCGTTGCCGATGTGGCGGTTGCCGGGCCCGTGTTGTTCGCCGTCAGGGTGTAGGTGACGTACGGGACCAGGATGCTCAGGTAGGGCCGCGCCGTCAGGTTGACGTCTATGTCCGCCTGCCCGGCGGAGGGCGCCGCGGTGAACGCCATGCCGTACGGACCCGTGAAGCCCGCGATCGTGTCCGTGACCGTGTTCGTTCCGGGGGCTATCACCGAGACCGTGTCGTCCTCGATGTTCGCCGCGTAGACCGCCGTACCGGACGGGTCCGCCTCGACCCTGACCGGGCCGTCGCCGACCGCGACGGTCGCCGTCACCGCACGGGTCGCCGTGTCGATCACCTTCACGTCACCGCTGCTGCGGTCCGCGACGTACGCCCGGCTGCCCGACGGGGCGAACGTGACACTGTTCGGGGAGCCTCCGACCGGGATCGTCGCACTCACCGTGTTCGTTGCCGTGTCCACCACCGACACCGAGTCGGAGTTGTTGTTCGTGACGTAGGCGGAATCCCCGGAAGGGCTGACCGCCACGCCCGCAGGGGCGGCCCCGACCGGGACCGTGGCACTCACCGTGTTCGTCGCCGTGTCCACCACCGACACCGAGTTGCCGTTGTTGTTCGTGACGTAGGCGGACGTCCCGGAAGGGCTGATCGCCACGCCGTTCGGGGCCTCCCCGACCTGCACCGTGGCGGTCACGGAATTCGTCGCCGTGTCGATGACCGAGACCGTCGTCCCGCCGCTGTTCGCCACGTACGCGCGGGACCCGGACGGAGTCACCGCCACGTTCAAGGGGTTGCTGCCGACCGGGACCGTCGCCGTCACCGCGTCGGTGTCCGTGTCGATCACCGAAACCGTTGCCTCGTCGAAGTTCGTGACGTAGGCCCGCTCGTCGGCCGCCGCGATCGCCACGCCCACCGGGCTGTTGCCGACCGCGATGGTGTCGGTGATGGTCTTCGTGCTCGTGTCGACGACCGAGACCGTGTCGCCGTGGAAGTTGGCCACGTAGGCCGAGGGGCCGGCGGCCGCCTGCGCCGGGGTGGGGAGTGCCACCAAGCCTGCGACGGCCAGCGTGGTGCCCGTCATGACAGCGGTTATACGTCGCCCCCGGAAAGCTCTGGAGGGCCGAGAAGGACTGGAAGGTCTGGAGAGTGCGCGGGACATGGGACTTCCCCCCTTCGGTGACGCCCTGTGACGTCACGTCACCGGCATCTTCCCGCCACTCCCACCCCCCAGGGGCCGAATCCCCACCGTTGTCCGAATTCGGCAACAAGGGTGGCCGTCCGGTGACTTGACGTCGGACCGGACGGCCGCCCCCGCCGCGGGCGGCCTCAGCGCGTGAGCGCCCCTGCCAGACGGGCCGCCTTGCGCAGGCGCGAGCCCGCCTTCGCGCCCGCCTTGCGGGCCAGGGGGCGTATGACGCGGGACGTCACGCCCACCGGGGTCCAGCGCAGCTGGAGGCGGCCCGAGGCGCGGCCCTCCGGTTCCACCGTGACCTCGTGGGGGAGCGCGCCGCCGCGGTAGTCGACGCGGGCCCTCAGCGTGGGGAAGGTGAGGGGCGCCAAAAGCAGGGCCGTGTTGCGGAGTTGGCCCGATGTGAGTTGGAGGACCGGGTGGCGCGTGCCCGCGAAGCCGTTCAGGGGGAGCGGGGCCGCCGCCAGGTCCAGCCGGACCGTGCCCTCGAAGACGCCGGGGCGGACCGGGTCCAGGCGGAACGGCGTCTTCATGCGGCGCCGGCCGGGGGCGAGGAGGAGTGTGGCCACCTGAGGGCCCACCGGGAGGCGCAGGCCCGGGTCGTACGTGCGGACCGACAGGACGACCGTGGCCGCCGGGCCCCGCTCCACGCGCGTGATCTCGTGGCGGAACTGCGCGCTCGCGAAGGGGCGGGAGTCCAGGCCCAGGTCCGTGACGTCGAGCTCCGTACGGGAGGACACGGACTCGGGGACGTATGCGCCCCAGTAGACGTGACCCGCCGAGTCCATGGTCGTCTCGCGCGGTGCCACTCCGTGGCCCAGGCCCCGCGCCGCCAGCTGCGCCTCCTTCAGGCGGCCGTCCTGGACCAGGCGGAGTACGACCCGTTCCGCCCGGGGCAGCCGTGCGTACGCGCCGGGAGCCAGCTCCGCCAGGTACGGGTTCACGATCTCCGCGAAACCCGTCAGCCACTCCTCGTCCCGGAACGGCAGGTCACCCGCGTACATCCGGAAGTCGTGCTTCAGGAACTTGTAGTCCTTGGCCTCGCGGACGGCCTCGTGGCCGCTCGACACCAGGAACGCGTCTATGAGGCGCTGGACGTGTATGCGGTCGCGTACGTTCGTCAGCTTGTGGCGCTGGTTCGAGATCGACGCGGACTCCGCCGCCTCGTAGGGCGCGATGTACCAGCGGTAGACGGGGTCGGGGATGACCGTGAACGCCTTCGCGAGGCAGTACGCCTGCGCCGAGAACAGCTGGTCCTCGTAGTGGATGCCCTCCGGGAAGCGGAGGTTGTTCCTGTCCAGGAAGGACTTCCTGTACATCTTGCTCGTCGACAGGTGTTCGAAGAACAGGGCCGGTTCCGCCTCGATGCCCTCCACCGTTCGCCGCTCGGCGACCAGGTGCGGCATCCACGTGGAGGTGCGGCCCGTGTCGACCCGTACCCGCTCCACCGCGCCCATCACGAAGTCCACCTCCCGCTCGCGGTGGGCGGCCAGGAGCAACTCGACTGCCTGCTCCGGGAGTTCGTCGTCGCTGTCCAGGAACATGAGAAACGGGGCGTGCGCCATCTCAAGCGCCCGGTTGCGGGGCGCGCTGCAACCGCCGCTGTTCTCGGGGAGGCGGAGGTAGCTGACGCGGTCGTCCTCCGACGCCAACTGCCGTGCCACCTCGGGCGTGTCGTCCGTCGAGTGGTCGTCGCTGATGATGATCTCGATGTTCGCGTGCGTCTGGCGGCGCAGGGACGCGACCGCTCGCGGCAGGCGTTCCGCGTCGTTGTAGACGATGACCGTCACGGTGACATCGGGAGTCGTGGTCATCGCTGTGTCGCCTCCTCGGGCGTCGGTGCCGGGGTGCGCTCGTCGACCGGGGTGACGGGCGGCAGGGAGTCCTCGCTCTCGCCGAGGAAGACGCGGCGTACGACCCGCTCGGCCGCGCGCCCGTCGTCGTACTCGCAGAAGCGGTGCCGGAACGCCCGCCGTGCCTTCTCCGCCGACTCGTCGCGCCACGCGTCGGAGGTGAGCAGCTCCGTCAGCTCCTCCTGCGTGCGCGCCACCTTGCCCGGCGCCTCCGCCATCAGGTCGAAGTACACGCCGCGCGTCGTCGCGTACGTCTCCCAGTCGTCGGCGTAGATGACGATCGGGCGGTCGAGGTTGGCGTAGTCGAACATGATCGACGAGTAATCCGTGATCAACGCGTCCGCCGCGAGCGCGAGCTCCTCCACGGGGTCGTACGACGACACGTCGATGACCCGGCCGCTCTTGCGCAGCCCGGCCAGCGGGGACGCCGCACCGCCGTAGAAGTAGTGGCCGCGGACGAGCAGGACGGTGTCCTCGCCGAGGCGGTCCGCGAGGGCCGCCAGGTCGAGGCGCGGGGTCCAGGCCGCCTCGTAGTCGCGGTGGGTGGGGGCGTACAGGATCGCCCGCTTGCCCGGCGCGATGCCGAGCTTCTCGCGGATCGCGCGGATGTCGGCGGCGGTCGCGCTGTAGTACACGTCGTTGCGCGGGTAGCCGTAGTCCAGCGAGGTGTAGTGCGAGGGGTACGCGCGCTCCCACATCTCCGTGGAGTGGCCGTTCGCGGAGACGCTGTAGTCCCAGCGGTCCACGCGGGCCAGCAAGTCGTGGAAGTTGAGGCCCTTGGCCGCGGCCGGGTAGTCGAGCTGGTCCAGGCCCATGCGCTTCAGCGGCGTGCCGTGGTGCGTCTGGAGGTGGACCGAGTCCGGGCGCTTCACGATCGCGTTGGGGAAGTTGGCGTTGTTCACCAGGTACTTGGCGCGCGCCATCACCTCCCAGTAGCGGCGCGTGCCGGGCACGACATGGTCGGTGCCGGGCGGCAACAGCGGTACGTTCGCCGCCGAGACGACCCACACCGCGCGGATGTGCGGGGCGAGTTCGGCGAGCTTCGCGGCGACCGCCGCGGGGTTGCAGGCCACGCCACGATCCCAGTACGCCGTGAACACGGCGAGGTTCGGGTCGACGGGCCGCTCGAGTTCCCTGCGGTAGCGCAGGTCGCGGACCTTCACGCCCACCTTGTGCTTGCGCGAGACGACCGCGGAGCGCAGCTTGCGCCGCTGCTGGTTCGCCGTCTGGAACGTGCGGTATTTGGTGTACGCGTCCTCTTCGAGGAGGCGGCGTCGCACGCCCTCCAGGCCGCCGGGGTGCTGGTGGCCCTTGGGGCGCCGGGCGACGGCGGCCTTCGACGCGCGGTGGAAGAACTCCCTGCGCACCGGGTCCGGCAGCTGCTCCCGGGCGACGATGCGCAGGCAGTCACCGACCATCACGTCGTAGAGCGCGGCGCGCGGTGCGGTGGGCAGGCCACGGTCGACGGCGAGGGCGAGGAGTGACTCGTAGCGTTCGATGACGCCGAACCGTTCCTCGGGGGCGCCCGCCGGGAGGCTCTCCGACCTCAACTCCCGCACATTGAGAGACACTTGGTCGAGCGTCGCCACACGGTCGGCGAGGAGCAGTGCGGCGTACGCGGCGAACGTCTCGTCATCCACCGCCAGTTCGGCGCGGTGCGCCCGCCAGAAGTCCGCGCGCAGCACGCGGTTGCCGAGCAGCGGGGTGACCTTCAGGAGGTTCGGGCAGTCCGCGAGCGGCAGGTCGCGGCGGCCCTGCTTGGCGAGGTGCTTGCCGTCGGGGCTCGGCATGCCCTGGTGCCGCCAGGTGGAGCGGACGTGGTCGACGCAGAGGACGTCCACGCCGTCCGGTACCTCGGTGACGCGGTCGGCGACGGCGCGCGGCGCGCCCGTCGGCACGCTGTCCTTGCTGTGCACGAAGTGCAGCCAGCGGCCGCCCGCCCGCTCGGCGCCCGCGGCACGGGCCGCGCCGTCGCCCGTGCCCTCGGGCAGCGGTACGACGGTGACGCCGGGCCGGTCCGCGGCGGCGGCCTGCGCGGAGGCGCCGACCGCGGCGACGATCACCTCGACGCCGGGCGACGCCTGCGCGGTGAGCGCGTCGAGGCAGGCGCCCAGGTGGCCCTGGACGTTGCGGCCGTGGACGACGACGCTCAGCTCGGGTCCGGGTCCGGGTCCGGGTCCGGGTCCGGCGCCGGACCCGTCAGCCCGCGCCGGTCCGGTGCTTCCACCCTGCTCGGGCACTGCGGTGCCCCCCTTTCGTGTGCTCATGCGGTGGTCGCCCCCCGGTGCGCGAGCATCCGGTCGACGACGCGGGCCGCGGCCCCGCCGTCGTCCAGGTCGCAGAACTCGGCGCGGAACGCGTCGTACGCCTCGGCGTACGGCGCACTCGTCGCGTCGACGTCCTTCAGCGCGGCGATCAGCTCGTCGGAGGTGGGGACCAGGGGTCCCGGTGCGCGCTTCTCGAAGTCGAAGTAGAAGCCGCGCAGACGGTCCCGGTAGTGCTCCAGGTCGTACGTGAAGAACAGCATCGGACGGCCCGTCACCGCGAAGTCGAACATCACCGAGGAGTAGTCGGTGACGAGGACGTCGGCGATCAGGAGCAGATCCATGATGTCCGGGTAACTCGCCACGTCCCACACGAAACCGTCGCCCGCGCCCGGCACGGGCTCCACGATGTGGGCGTGCGGGCGGACGAGGAGTACGTGGTCGTCGCCGAGTTCGGCGCGCGCCTTCGCCAGGTCGATGCGCAGGTCGAGGAGGAAGCCGCCGCGGTGGCGCTGCTTGTCCTCGCGCCACGTCGGCGCGTACAGGACGACCTTCTTGCCCTCGGGCAGCCCGAGCGCACGCCGCACCTTGTCGGCGCGCTTGGCGCGGTCCGGGGCGAGGAGTACGTCGTTGCGGGGGTAGCCCGCCTCCAGGAGTTCGCCGTCCACGTCGCCGCCGAAGCGGAAGGCGCTGCGCATGATCGGGGTGCTGAACTTGTTCGGGGAGAGCAGCATCGTCCACTGGTGGCGCTCGCGGTCCAGGTCCTGGAGGTACTGGGTGCTCGCGAAGTGGTCGTTGTCGAAGTCGAAGCCGATGCGCTTCAGCGGGGTGCCGTGCCAGGTCTGGACGATCTGCTGGCCCTCGCGCCGCTCGAGCCAGCGCGGGAAGTGCGTGTTGCCGACGATGTAGCGGGAGCGGGCCATCGCCTCGTAGTACTCGGGGCTGTGCACGCGGACCGCCTTCGCGGTGGCCGGGACCTCGCACTGGCCGTCCTTGACGACCCACAGGTGGTCGACGGGAAGGGCGCGGCGGACCATCTCCTCGTGGATGGCGCGGGGCGAGTCGCCGTACATGCGGCCGCCGAAGACGTCGTACAGGACGGCCTCGCGGAGCGGCTCGTGGCGGGCGGCGGGGTAGGCCTCCGTGCGCAGGCGGGTCTGGCGGTGGCGGCTGCGCTCGTCGGGGCGCAGCTCGGAGTGGGCCATCAGGGCGAGCTGGTCGTACTGGCGGGCCTGGAGCTCGACGCGCTTGCCGTGCGCGTTCACCTCCAGGGGGAGGTCGCCGTGGACGGGCGGGGCGAGCTGGACGGCGGTGCGGGAGCCGTCGGGCTTCTGGACCGAGGGCCACCAGAAGCCCGCCCGGAGTGGGGTCTCGCCTGCGTAGCGGTGGGTGGGGGCGGGCACGAAGCGGGCCTCGAACCGGCCGTCCTCCGCCTTCGCCGGGAACGTGTACTCGTGGCCCGACCAGGTCTGGCGGAGTACGAGCTCCAGGGCGTGGGCGCCCTGGGCCGGGTAGCTGCCGGTGAGCTCGACGGTGCCGTCCGGGTGGACGGAGACGTGGTCGACCAGGGGCTGGACGGGCTGGTCGCAGAACTGGAGGTAGCCGCCGGGGCTTCGGCGGGCGTAGACCGTGCGGTCGGCGTCCGCCTGCGCGAACTGGGCGCCCGAGAAGCCTTCCCTGTCGTCCATGATCAGGGCAAGACGGGTCGACGTGGGTTCGTCACCGGAGGCGTCGACGACCTCCACCGACATGTCCCAGCGGGCTATCGAGCGTTCCGCCTGGGTGGGGCGGAGGCGTTCGTGGTTGACGCGGACGTCCGTCAGGGCCGCCGTGTCGACGTGGGCCGTGAAGGGGACGCGGCCCTCGTGCGGGACGCCGAGGGTCAGGGGCGCCGTCAGGATCGTGCCGGACTCGCGCATGCGCAGGCGCAGCCGGGCCGTGCCCTCGGGGGCCGTGCGCAGGATGCCGCGTACGACGAGGTGGGAGCCTTCCGCGCGGACCTCCAGGGCGCGCGCGTGCGCCGTCTCCACGCGGATCGCCAGCTCACCGTCCTGGATCTGCGGGGCCACCCGCACGTCCTCGGTCACCCAGTGCGCGGGCGGCGTCTGCCCGGACCCCGTACCGGCCCCGTACAGCGGACCGCGCCGCGGCGTCGAGCCCGTGCCGGCCACCGCGACCCGCACGTACCAGACGCCGTCCACCCACGTGCCGCGGTGCCGCAGCCGTGACGGGTTCACCAGCGCCCCGAAGCCCGCCCAGTCGGCGTGCCGGAACTCGGCGCCGGAGGCCACCGTCGCCTCGGGGTCGAGGTGGCTGCGCGCGGGTACGAGGACCGTGCGGCGGCTGCCCTTCTCCTTGAGGATCAGTGACTTCAGCGCCTTGCTCCGGGACTCGGCACCGAGCTGGCGCGCGAACGCCCAGCCGGACAGCCACAGCTTGCCGTCGTGCCAGGCGGCGTCGTCGAGACGGCTGCGCAGGCGCAGTTCCTGGTCGAGTCGGAGGACGGCGTCCGGGACGGGCGCGGCCGGGTCGAGGAAGGGGTAGTCGGCCTTGGGGTGCAGCGTCCCGGAGACGGGGATGGAGCCGGGGTGTTCCTTCTCGAACTCCAGCTGGACGATCAGCTCGTCCATGCGCCGGTGCACGGTCAGGTACAGCTTCAGCTTGTGCGGCACGTGCAGCGCCCGCACCGCGTCCTGCCCGATCTCGCGGACCAGGCGGCCGACGTGCTCCAGGAACGCCTCCTGGTAGGCGGCGTCCGAGCCGGGCAGCACCTTCCAGAAGAGGGGGATCTCCTCGGCGAGCGCGTTGTTGTCGTACACCTTCAGGTGCTCGGCGTACATCGGGTCGTCCCCGACGCGGGCGAGCATGAACTCGCGGACCATGCGGATCGACTTCACGCGGTCGATCAGGCCCTGCGGGTTGGTGCGGTTCTGCGTGATGGACCGCTCGCCGATCTCACGCTCGCGCCAGTTGTAGATGGGCTCGCTCAGGACGTCCACGGACTCGGCGAGGTAGTGCGAGGGGACGCTGACGGGCGCGTCCTCGTAGAGCATGGCTTCCGGGTACGCGAACGAGTGCCGCTCCCAGAAGGTGCGGCGGTACACCTTGTTCCACGCGGTGCGGTCCGTGAGCAGCGGCCGGAACTTCGACACGTGGGTGCGGAGCCGGGTCGCGGCGAAGGGCACGCGGTGGACGGGCGACTGGACGTGGCCCGCGGAGCGGAACCGGGTCACGTTGCCCGCCGCGAAGTCCGAGCCCGTCTCGTCGAGCGTCTCGATCATCAGCGCGTACGCCGTCGTGGGCAGCGTGTCGTCGCTGTCCACGAACGCGAGGTACTCGCTGTCCGGCGACATCTCCCGTACGCCCGTGTTGCGCGCCGCGCCCAGGCCCTTGTTCTCCTGGGATATCAGGCGGAACCGCGGATCCGCCGCCGCGAAGGCCTCGGCGATGGCGGCGCTGCCGTCCGTCGACCCGTCGTCGACCATGATCACTTCGAAGTCCTGGAACGTCTGGGAGGCCAGGGACTCCAGGCACTCGTCGAGGTAGAGCTCGACGTTGTAGACGGGGACGACAACACTCAGCCGTGGCTGCACGCGCACTCCTTCTGTTGCTAAACGCTCCCATAGTGTAAGGATCTGCGTATTGATGCGACAAAAGGGATAGGCCTGAGTGGCCTGGCCAGGGCTCCTTCCCGAGCCCCCGGTGCTCAGCCCTTGCCGCCGCCCGTGAAGCTCTCGTACTCCTTCAGGACGTCCGCCGTCGGCCCGTCCATGCGCAGCTCGCCCCGCTCCAGCCACAGCACGCGGTCGCAGGTGTCGCGGATCGACTTGTTGTTGTGGCTGACGAGGAAGACCGTGCCCGCGCGTTTGCGCAGCTCGCGGATGCGGGACTCCGAGCGCTTCTGGAAGGAGCGGTCGCCGGTGGCGAGGGCCTCGTCGATGAGCAGCACGTCGTGGTCCTTGGCGGCCGCGATGGAGAACCGCAGGCGGGCGGCCATGCCGGAGGAGTACGTGCGCATCGGGAGGGTGATGAAGTCGCCCTTCTCGTTGATCCCGGAGAAGTCCACGATGTCGTCGTACCGCTCCTGGACCTGCTCGCGGCTCATGCCCATGGCGAGCCCGCCGAGGCGTACGTTGCGCTCGCCCGTCAGGTCGTTCATCATCGCCGCGTTCACGCCGAGCAGGGACGGCTGGCCGTGGGTGAAGATGCGGCCGTGCTCGACGGGCAGGAGTCCCGCGACGGCCTTGAGCAGCGTCGACTTCCCGGAGCCGTTCGTGCCGATCAGGCCGATGGCCTCGCCCTTGTACGCGGTGAACGACACCTTCTTCACGGCGTGCACCTTGCGTACGCCGGCCCGCGCCTCGGTCTTCTTGCGCCCGCCGAGCATCCGGTTCAGGGCGGCGGTGGCGGTGCCGCGGCCCGCGCCGGTGCCGTGTACGCGGTAGACGATGTCGACGTCGTCGACGATGACGGTGGGAGCTCGGTCCAGCTCCGGGGAAGTGTCAGCCACGGCCGTACGTCTCCTCTGCCTTCCAGAAGTAGATGAACCCGCCGACGCCGGCGAGCAGGGCCCAGCCGAGGGCCCAGGCCCACACGTGGTGCGGGAGCTGGTCGCGCTGGAAACTGTCGATCAGCGCGAACCTCATGAGGTCGATGTACACCGCCGCCGGGTTGGATTCCAGGAGGACCTGCACGGCGTGCGGCAGGTGCTTGCCCTTGAGGACGGCGTCGATGCTCCACATCACCCCGGACGCGTACATCCAGGTCCGCAGCACGAACGGCATCAGCTGCGCGATGTCCGGCGTCCTGCTGCCGAGCCGCGCCATGACGAGCGCGAGACCGGTGTTGAACGTGAACTGCAGCGCGAGGACGGGCAGCACCAGGAGCCACGACGCGGTGGGCGGGACGCCGAAGCAGAGCAGGATCACGACGAGCGCGCACATGGAGAACAGCAGCTGCTGGAGCTGTTGCAGGCAGTACGAGATCGGCAGTGAGGCGCGCGGGAAGTGCAGGGCGCGGACCAGGCCGAGGCTGCCCGAGATCGCGCGGGTCCCCGCCATCACGGACTGCTGGGTGAAGGTGAAGACGAAGACGCCGGTGACCAGGAACGGGACGTAGTCCTCGACGTCGCGCTTGGTGTCCATGAGCACGCCGAAGATGAAGTAGTAGACCGCCGCGTTCAGGAGCGGGGTCATCACCTGCCAGACCTGGCCGAGCTTGGCCTGGCTGTACTGCGCCGTCAGCTTGGCCGTCGCGAAGGCGGTGATGAAGTGGCGGCGCTGCCACAGCTGCCGTACGTAGGCGGGCAGGGAGGGGCGGGCGCCGCTGACGGTCAGGCCGTGCAGGGCGGCGAGGTCGGCGGGGTCGGGTGTCCGGTCGGCGGGGTGTGCCGTGCGGGACGGTGTGTCGAGGGCCTGGCTCACGTCCGTTGCTTTCGCTCGGGGAGGCTGGAGGCGTACGTCGGGACGGGCCCGTATCGTCGCAACGCCGACACTAAGACGTCGGCACGTCGGAACGCAACCGTATCGTCGTCACGCTTTATGCTGGCCGTATGACGACGAGCAGGCCACAAGGTGAACAACCGCGCCGCCGGGCCCCCGCCGGGGCCGCCGTGCTGCGCGAGGACGTGACCGAGGCGATCCGCGACGCGGTCTTCGGGGAACTGGCCTCCGTCGGCTACGCGCGCATGTCGATCGAGGGCATCGCGCGCCGCGCGGGCGTCGGCAAGACGGCGGTCTACCGCCGGTGGCGCTCGAAGCTGCACCTGGTGCTCGACCTGGTGTCGGCGATAGCGGTCCAGGGTCTCCCGGCCCCGGACACCGGCTCGCTGGAAGGGGACCTGCGCCTGCTGTACGAGGTCACTTCGCGCGCCCTGCGCCACCCCGTCGCCTCGCAGATCATCCCCGACCTCCAGGCCGAGGCGGCCCGCAACCCCGAGATCGCGGAGGCACTCCAGAAGGCGCTGCGCGAAGGCCAGTACGGCGTGGCCAGCGGCATTGTGCGGGCGGCGGTGGAGCGGGGCGAGGTCCGCTCCGGCGCCGACGAGGACCTGGCCCTGGACCTGGTCTCGGGCCCGCTCTACTGGCGCTCAGTAGTGGTGCGGGCCGACCTGCCCAAGGGCTACGTGGGGAGGCTGGCGGCGGTTACGGCGGCGGGGTTGCGGGCGCTCTGAGGTCTCACGGGGCGGGGTTGGCGGGACCTTCGGTGGGCCCGCGCCGGATGGTTACCGGGGCCGCCCGGTGTTGTGCGGAGTGTGGCGGTTCCGGGCCGACAGTAAAGGGCGCTCCCTGCGGTCGCGTCGGCTCCGCCGATTCCGCTCCGCTCCACCCTTGACTCCCGCCCCTGCACCGCAGTTGAACGTTGACCCGGACGGCCAGGGGTGGGGGCTGCGGGGTCGGTTGGGTGGGTCATCACCTTTCGCTGCCGGGTGCGGCCCGGCTCAACGTGAGGCGTCCTCACCGCATGCGTGCGGCTGCGCTGCTCGGGTCATCACCTCGCGTTGCCGGGTGCGGCCCGGCCCAACGTGAGTCGTCCCAAGGGTTCGGGGCGGGTCATCGGTTTTCGTTGCCGGGTGCGGACCGGTCCAACGTGGGTGGGAGTGGTGGTCGGTCTGCCGAAGGGCTGCCTGGGCCGTCCCCTCCGGCACCTACTTTGGGAAAGTTGCGAATGCCTTCGCCGCGCGCCCCCCGGCAGATACGGATGCGCCCCCTGGTATGTCCTCTTTGCTGCACCGGATGCGCGAGATCGGTGACGTGGGTAGGGGCGTGTGGGGTGTGGGAGGGGGGCGTGCGCCGGGACGGTTCGCAACTTTCCCAAAGTAGGTGCCGGAGGGGGGCCGGGGCCGGGGGCGGCGCTTCGGTGGCGTTTCGGTCTGCCCGGGGTGGTCACCCCGCACACGACGTACCGACCCCATCCCCGCCCCCAACTGTGAGGGCGACACGCGATGGACCGGTCCGCACCCGGCCGCGAAAGCCGATGACCCGAGCAGCGAGGCCGCCCCCCCCAGGCGGTGAGGGCGACTCACGTTGGGCCGGACCACACCCGGCAGCGAGAGCGGATGGCCCGACCGGCGCACCGCGCGGCTGGCGGCGCCGTGACCGTGGCGGCGATGCACGTTGGACCGGTCCGCACCCGGCAACGAGAGCCGATGACCCGCCCCAGACCGTGGGGACGACTCACGTTGGGCCGGGTCGCACCCGGCAACGCGAGCAGATGACCCGAGCAGCGCAGCCGCGCAGCTGGCGGTGCCGTGACCGGGGCGGTCGGCCACGTTGGACCGGGCCGCACCCGGCAGCGAAAGCCGATGACCCATCCAGAGAAGTCCGCCGCCTCACCCCTGGCCGTCCGGGTCAACGTTCAACTGCGGTGCAGGGGCGGGAGTCAAGGGTGGAGCGGAGCGGAATCGGCGAAGCCGACGCGCAGCGCAGCGGAGCGCCCTTTACTGTCGGCCCGGAACCGCCACACTCCGCAAAACCCCGGGCGGCCCCGGTGACCATCAACGTCACCGGGCCACCAAAGTCGCCGCCCGACCCGCCCCTCGCAGGGAACTGAGCGTGACTGCGTGGCAGAGCCATTTCTGGGGGCGGTCAGGAGGGCGCGGAGTTGCGGCGGTCCCAGGGGCTCCTGCCGCCCGGCCGCGCGCCGGTACGGATGCCTATGCCCGACGACGGTGCGTCAGGACCAGGAACGCGCCCGCGCCCAGCGCCGTGGCGCCCGTAGCCACGCTGACCAGCACCTGCTGTACACCGTCGAGAGCGAAGCCGGTCGAGACGTTGACGACGACGGCGGCGGCGAGGACGAGCCAGAGCAGGGCCTTCATGGGGTGCTGCCTTCCGGGCGGGGCGGCCGACGCCTCGTGCGGCGGCCTGGACTCCACTCTGTCGGCGGCGCGGTGCCGCCACGATGGGGTGTCCACCCGAACCGATGGTGTAGCGGGCTACACCATCCGTCCTGCAGCCCGCCCCCCCAGGCCCTCAGCGGTCGCCGCGCGCCGCGCCCGGGTGCTGGTGGATCCAGCCCGCCCACGCCGACGCGATCATGTCGCGTACGTCGCGCTTCGCGGACCAGCCGAGTTCCGTGGCGATGCGGTCCGCGGAGGCGACCACGCGGGCCGGGTCGCCGGGGCGGCGGGGTGTGACCTCGGCGGGGGTGGTGTGGCCGGTGACCTCGTTGATGAGGGTTGTCATCTCGCGGACCGATACGCCCTCGCCGCGGCCGATGTTGAGGGTGAGGTCCGTGCCGGGTGTGGCGGAGGTGAGCGCGCGGGCCGCGGCCACGTGGGCCTCGGCGATGTCGACGACGTGGATGTAGTCCCGTACGCACGTGCCGTCCGGCGTCGCGTAGTCCGCGCCGAAGATGCGCGGGGCCTCGCCCGCGGTGAGCTTCTCGAAGACCATCGGGACCAGGTTGAAGACACCCGTGTCGGCGAGGTCCGCCGAGGCCGCGCCCGCCACGTTGAAGTAGCGCAGGGACGCCGTCGTCAGGCCGTGCGCGCGGCCCACCGCGCGGACCAGCCACTCGCCGGCCAGCTTCGTCTCGCCGTACGGGCTCATCGGCCGGCACGGCGTCTCCTCGGTCACGAGGTCGACGTCGGGCATGCCGTAGACGGAGGCGGAGGACGAGAAGACGAAGTGGGCCACGTCGTCCGACGCGGTCACGGCCTCCAGGAGGACCCGCAGGCCCTCCACGTTCTCGTGGTAGTAGTGCAGCGGGCGTTCCACCGATTCGCCGACCTGCTTCTTGCCCGCCAAATGCACGATGCCGGTGACCCCGTGCTCCGCGAACGTGCGGATCAGCCGGTCGCCGTCGAGGACCGAGCCGGTCACCAGCGGCACCCCGGCGGGGACGCGCTCGGCGATGCCGGTGGACAGGTCGTCGTAGACCACGGCCCGCTCGCCCGCCTCCGTCATGGCGCGGACGACGTGCGCCCCGATGTATCCGGCGCCGCCGGTGATCAGCCAGGTCATGGTCGTCTTGTCCTGTCTTGTCGCGAGTGTGTGCCTGTGTGCGTGTGTGCGTGGAGTGCAGTTTCGCAGAGGCCTTGTTCGGTGTGCGTCAGCGGCCTGCGGGGCCCGGCGCTCAGCGCAGGAGCCGGGTCAGGCGGCGCTTCGCGACCCCCGCCACACCCCGCACGCCCGGGGCCAGCCGCACCGACAGGTTCCCCGCCTGCGTGGCGTACGGCTGGACGAGCAGGACACCGCGCCGCCTGCTCGGCACCACCGTCCTGCGCAGCAGCCCGGGTCCCGCGACGGCGTGCGCGGTCGAGTCGCGCGCCGTGCCGTCCTCGAAGAGGAGGCGGAGGCGGATGTCCCATACGGCGGTGTCCAGCGAGGAGAGGTCCAGGAGGAGTGTCGCGGTCCATGTCTCGCCGGGGCGTTCGGCGGCGAACGCCGCCGTCCTGCGCATCCCGGGCAGGCCGGTCTGACGGTGCACCAGCTCGACGTCGACCGTTGCGGGGCCCGCGTCCGCCACCCGTCCGTACAGCTCGTGCAGCCGCAGCGTCAGCCGCGACCCGCCCGCCGCGGGGCGCAGCTCGCCGTCGACCGCGATGGGCAGCAGCCGCACGGGCCGCACGAGCAGGTGCTCCAGGGTGACCTGGGGGAGGTCGGAGGCCCAGACGGGCGTGCCGTCGGCCATCGTCGGGTACGGCGGCGCGAGCCGGGCCGGGCGGGCCGCGACCTGGTTGAGGCGGCGCAGGTCCCGGGGTTCGTCGGAGGCGAGGATGACGCGGGCGATGACGCGGCCCGGCGCGGGCGCCGCGTCGAGGTCGGCGGCGTCGAACGTCGCCAGGTAGGCGCGCGTGAGGCCCCACCACTCGCGCCGGTACTCCGTGCCGCGCGCGGTGAGTTCGCGCGTGTACATGCGCAGGCTGTGGTCGAGGAACTTGGCGCGGGCCGCCCGCGCGAGCCGCTTGCCGCCGGTGCCGCGCGCGTCCCGCAGGATCTCGACGGACTGGCGGTGCGCCTCCGTGCGGGCTTCCCAGTTGGCGATGTCGGCGCGGTCCAGGGAGATCGACAGCTTGGCGGCGGCGCGGCGCACGTGCCAGACGTAGACCGTGTCGGGGACCAGGGCGATGCGCGGCGCGGCGGCCAGCATGCGCGCGGTGAAGACGAAGTCCTCGTAGATGAAGCGGCCTTCGGGGAAGCGGATGCCGTGCTCGCGCAGGAAGGCCGTGCGGTAGAGCTTGTTGACGCAGAGCGTGTCGTGGACGAGGCGCGGGCGCAGCTCGGGGCGGACGACGAGCTGCGCCTTGCGGTAGATCTCCGGCTGCCAGGGCACCTCGCGCCCCGAGGGCAGTTCGCGGCGCACGCAGAGCCCGGACGCGACCTCCGCGCCGTGCCTGCGGGCGGCGGCGAGCAGCGCGTCGACCGCGCCGGGCGGCAGCACGTCGTCGCTGTCGAGGAACATCAGGTACGGCGCGGCGGCCGCGTCGATTCCGTCGTTGCGGGGCGTGCCGCAGCCGCCGCTGTTGGTCTCGCGGCGGATGACGCGCACGCGCGGGTCGTCGGCCGCCAGCCCGGCCAGGATGTCCGCGCTGCCGTCCGTCGAGCAGTCGTCGACGGCGATCACCTCGTGGACGGCGGGGCCTTGCGCCAGCGCGGAGCGCACGGCGTCCGCGAGGTGGGCCGCGTCGTTGTATCCGATCACGACGACAGAGACGACGGAGGCGACGGACGGGTTCGTGACAGGGGTGTTCTGGGCACTCGGGTGAGGCAGGATGCGGTCCACAGGGGAAATTTTAGGGGTTGCTGGCAATTATCCGATTAGAGGGGCATTCGTGGGCGTGGACCCGTCGCGATCCGCACCTTTCGGAGCGCCCACCCGGGCGAGCACCTCGCCCGTACGCGGACTCCAGCCCATGACCACGGCCTCGGACGGAACCCGCTGGTCACGGGAGAGCAGCAGCCACCGCACGTCGTAGCGGCGGACGATCGCCGTGCGCTCGGCACGCGTCGATCCGGGGTCGAGGTAGGTGCGTACGGCCGCGAGGCGCCGGTTGCGTACGTCCTCGTCGAGCGAGGCGTCGGGCCAGGCGGGGGCGACGAGGTTGGCGCCGTAGCCGGGCACGGAACGGGTGGGGTAGTAGCCGTTGGTGAGGACGACGTCGCCCCGGTGCATGTGGCCGACCGCCCACCCGTAACCGGGCCAGCGCGGCGGCTGGTCGAAGCCGATGGGGTCCAGGGCGCGCGGCACGACGGCGCCCGCCTGGATCTGGAAGAACCCGACGCACGCGCCGAGCGCCGCCGCCCCGGCGAGCGCGCCGCGCCGCCATCCCCAGGCGCGCGGCGCCGCGAGCTCGATGGCCAGCGCGAACTGGAGGGGGACCAGGGTCAGGCCGAGGATGCGGCCGTACGTGTAGTGGCCGCTGACCCAGCCGTACGCGACGACCGCGCAGTCCAGGGCGAACATCAGGACCAGGGGGTCCCTGCGGTCCCTGCGGAAGCGCAGCCACAGGGCGGGCAGGCCGAGCAGGGCCAGCCAGAAGCGCTGCGGCAGCTCGGTGTAGAGCTGGCGGTGGATCCAGTCGACGGACGCGTCACCGACGAGGGAGAAGACGCTGTAGTACGGCCAGACCGCACCGATCACGGCGGCGGTGAGGGCGGTCGCCGTCCAGCACAGCGCCCGGCGTCCCACCGCGCGCCCCGAAGCCGCGAACGCGACGACCCCGATCACCGCCCCCACCGACGAGATGGGGTGGACGAGCAGGATCAGGCCGCACAGGCCGCCGAGCCCCACATACGGCCACAGGCCGCCCAGCCCCGCGTACGGCATCAGGCCGCCCCGCGCGTCGCGGGTCAGCGTCCCCGCCCACGCCCACGCCCAGAACGTCAGGCCGATCGCGAACGTCGACGGGTACCCGAGGTTCCCCGTCATCGACATGAGCCCCAGGTAGCCGCTCCACCACGCCATCCGGGTGCCCCACAGCAGCACCATCGCGAGCAGCGCGAGGACCGGCGCCCACGGGCGGGGCGTCAGGACGCGGACGAAGCGGCCGATGCCGGTCAGCAGGACGAGGAGGTTCAGCGGGCCCGCGAGCTTCACGACCTGCCAGCCCGCGAGGCCTGTGACCTCGGCGAACAGGCCCTGCGCGACGGCGTACGGCGAGTAGTACGCGCTGCCCTCGCCCGGCAGGTCCGCCATCGGGTGCGCGGGGTGGAGGAGGTTCTCCTTCAGACGCTCGACGACCGCCGCGTGCTGGCCGAAGTCGCAGCACATCGGGACCCGCCAGTACGCGAGCGACATCACCAGCCAGAACAGCCCGCCGAGGACGAGGTACGGGGTGGGGCGCCGGCGCCTGCCGCCACCGCCGAGCGCCGTCGCGCCGTGGCAGGCCCGGCGCGTGAGGAGCGCCCCGCTCACCGCATGAGCCTCTCCGCCACGCGGGCCGCGGCCTGCCCGTCGTCGAGGTCGCAGTAGGCCTCGCGGAACGCCGCGTACGCCTCCGCGTGCCGGGACGTGATCCCGTCCAGGTCGCGCAGCGCCTCGACGACCTCGTGGGTGGAGGCGAGCAGCGGGCCGGGGGCGCGGGTCTCGAAGTCGAGGTAGAAGCCGCGCACGGTGTCGCGGTAGTGCTCCAGGTCGTACGCGTGGAACAGCATCGGCCGCCCGGTGTGCGCGAAGTCGAACATGAGGGAGGAGTAGTCGGTCACCAGGACGTCGGCGAGCAGCAGGAGTTCGGCGGCGCGCGGGTGTGACGACACGTCGCGTACGAAGGGGGCGCGGGCGCCCGGCAGGCGGCCCGACGTCAGCGGGTGCTTGCGGACGAGCAGGACGTGGTCGTCGCCGAGTACGGACTCGGCGGCGCGGAAGTCGAGCGCGGGCTCGTAGCGGAACCGGCCGGGGGAGTAGGCGAGATGGTCCCGGTACGTCGGCGCGTACAGCACGATCCGCTTGTCCGGCGCGATGCCGAGCTCGCCGCGGACCCGTTCGGCGACCTTGTCGCGGTCCTCGGTGAACAGCACGTCGTTGCGGGGCGAGCCCGCTTCGAGGACCTCACCCTCGTAGGCGAGGGCGCGGCCCAGGTGGGGGGTGGAGAAGCGGTTCGGCGAGATGAGGACGTCCCACTGGCGGGACAGCTTCGGCAGGGCGTCGAGGTGGCCGTGGTCGGCGTAGAGGGTGTCGGTCAGGTCGGTGCCGATGCGCTTGAGCGGGGCGCCGTTCCAGGTCTGTACGACGGTCTGGCCCTCGCGGCGCTCGAAGAAGTCGGGGAGGTGGCCGGCGGTGACGATGCGGCGGCAGCGGGCCAGCGCGTCGTACCAGTCGGCGCTGTGCTCCTCGACGCCCTTCGCGCCGGGCGGGACGTGGGTCTGCTGGTCGTGCGTGACCCACAGGTGCTCTACGCCGGTGCCGCGCCGTACGAGTTCCTCGTGGACGGCGCGGGGTGAGTCCCCGTCGAAGTACAGGAGGGTGTCGAGCAGGGGGAGTTGGCGGCGGCTGGGGTAGTGGACGGTGCGGAGGCGGTGCCGCCGGTACGCGCCGCGCTCGGACCGCGAAAGCACGGACCCGGCCTCGACGAACAGCCGGTCACCGAACCGCCGGTCGACGGTGAACTCCCGCCCCTGGGCGGTGTGGTGCAGGGGGAGCGTGGCGGAGGCGGAGGCGAGCAGGCGCACGGGAACGCCGTCCTCGGCGCGGCCGGAACCGTTCTGTCCACCAACGCTCTCCCCGCTCGCCCCGTCCCGCAGGAACACGTACCATCGCCCCTCCCGCAACGCCCCGCCCCCCGGCGCGACCACCGCCCGGAAGCGGTCGCCCTCCTGCTCCGTCGGTACGGGCAGCTCCTCGTCGCGGCCGCTGTGCCGCAGGACCAGTTCCGGCTCGTGCCAGCTGGCCGGGGTCAGCGTGCCCTCCACGGTCAGCGTGCCGTCCGCGTCCCACGTGACGCGGTCGGCGACCGGCTGGCGGGTCAGCTCGACGACGAGGCGGCCCTGGTCGTTGGCGGTGGCGCAGAGTTCGCGGCCCGCGCGTGAGGCGTACCGTCCCGGGGGCAGGTCGAGCGTCGCGGCCAGGGACTTCAGCGTGCCGCCCGGCAGGACGAGGTTGGCTTGCCAGCGGTCGCCGTGGGGCGGTTCGACCTCCTTGGGCGCGAGGTGCGGGGCGGGCGCCACGTCCTCCAGGTCCGTGAGGCGGACGCGGACCTCGAAGCGGTCGCCGGTGTGCCGGACGGGGTAGTCCAGGTCCGTCTTCGTGGCCGCGTGGGTGAGGCGGAGGGCCGTCGGACGCACGCGGCCCGGCAGCGTGCCGGACAGCACCACGTCGTCCCCGTCGCGCCGGTGGGCGTCCACGCGCGCCGCGTACTCCTGGATCCGCAGCACGAGGCGGCCCTTGCTGAAGCCGAGGACGAGCCGCAGCCCGTCGTCCAGCTCGCGCACGACGGACTGCGCCGACGCGCCCTCCGCGGCCCGCAGCGCGGTCCTGCGCACCGTGCCGTGGCCCGCGACGACCAGGCCGAACAGCCAGTTGCCGGGCTGCCAGCGGCCGCTCGTCCTCAGCTGCTCGGGGTCGACCGTCATCTCGAAGCCGGACAGGTCGTAGCAGTGCAGGCGCTGCCGGGACTTCTCCGTGGCCTGGGGGGCGGCGATCGTCCGCGTCGGGACGCGGCGGAACTTCCCCTTGCTGTGCACCGCCTTGAGGAGCCCCGCCTTCACGGAGTGCCCCGGCCGGGTCGCCTCCATGTTGCGCACGTACGCGTATCCGGTGATCCGGAGTTTTCCGTCGGCGTCCCACCGGGCCTCGCCGACCCGCGCCACGGTGGGCAGTTCGCCCCGGCCGATGCGGGCGATCCTTTCGGGGAGTGCGCCCACCCCGGGGTAGGCGGCGCGGCGGCGCACCTTCCCGCGGACGTGGAAGGCGGTGCCGTTGGCCCGCTCGAAGGCGAGGAGTTCGATGAGTTCCGCGGTGCGTGCCTCGCGGACGAGCTGCCACTTGACGCGCAGGTCGACGGGGAGCTCCGCGAGGACGGCCGGGTCGGCGCGGCGCAGGAACGCCGCCGTGTCGGTGAGGAACGCCGTGCGGTACTCGGGGCCGCCCATCGGCAGCCCTTCCAGGAAGTACACGAAGTCGTCGCGGAGGCAGGACGCGTCGTACGTCTTCTTCATCTGCGGCGCGTGCTGTGCGAGGAACCCGCTGACGTGCGCGCAGGCCGCGATCCGGTCGCGGACGCCCTTGACGTCGGTGCGGCGCCGGGTGATGGAGCCCTCGCGGACCCGCCAGTAGTAGACGTGGTCGCTGAGCACGTCCACGGATGCGGCGAGGAAGTGCGCTGGGATCATCACGGGGGTGTCTTCGTAGAGCTTGCCCTCGGGGAAGGTGAAGCGGTGCCGGTCCCAGAACGCGCGACGGAACACCTTGTTCCAGGCGACGCGGTCGGAGAGCAGGTCCAGGTCGCGGGCGATGTGGGTGCGGGTGCGCGGCTCGGTGAGCCACTTGTACTGCCACGCCTGGGAGCGGCCGCGTTCGTTGAGCCGCCACACGTTGCCGGTCGCGAAGTCGGAGCCGGTGGCGTCCAGGCTGGCGATCATCCGTCCGTACGCGTCGTGCGGCACGACGTCGTCGCTGTCGACGAAGGTCAGGAACTCGGCGGTGGGGGACGCCTTGCGCACGCCGGTGTTGCGGGCGGCGCTCAGTCCGGCGTTGCGCTGGCGGACGTAGACGAAGCGGGGGTCCTTCGCGGCGAACTCGCGGGCGATGCGCGGGCTGCCGTCCGTCGAGCCGTCGTCGACGAGGATGCACTCCAGGCCGCCGCGCGCCTCGCCGCCGCCCCGTGGGCCGGGGTCGTCCATGGTCTGCCCGGCGATCGACTCCAGGCACTCCTCCAGAAACTCCTCGACGTTGTAGATGGGTACGACGACGCTGAGACGGGGCTGCACGCGAACCGGCCTTTCTTCGAGCCAAGAGATAGGGCAGATATCGGCATATTCATCCCCTTTGCCCGTTCTCGGCTCCCCGGCGTCAATTTCTCCTCCCTCGTCCACCCCAACGAGTGACGTTCGGTCTTCGACAGGCGGTGTCCCGCTGGCTACGGTCGGTGTTCATGACGCGCTTCTCGGTAGTCGTCCCCGTCCACCGCGTCCAGGGCTACCTGCGCGCATGCCTGGACTCCGTGCTCACCCAGTCCTTCGCCGACCTCGAACTGCTCGTCGTCGACGACGCGTCGCCCGACGCCTGCGCCGCGATCGCCGGGGAGTATGCGGAGCGCGACCCGCGCGTGCAACTCGTCCGCCTCCCCGCCCGGGCGGGCGCGGGCCCCGCCCGCAACATCGGCGCCGACCGCGCCACCGGCGGCCACCTCCTCTTCCTCGACGGCGACGACCTGCTCCTGCCCGGCGCCCTGGAAGCAGTCGACGCCGCGCTCACCGCCGCCGACGACGACCCGGACGTCGTCCTCTGCGCGCACGACCGCGTCGACTGGTGGGAGAACGTCCGCCCCGGCGGCGACGACCTCACCGGCGACCCACTCGCCGCCACCCCCGCCGCCTGGAACCGCCTCTTCCGGCGCGGCTTCTGGCAGGAGCAGCACCTCGCCTTCTCCTCCGGCGCGTACGAGGACGTGGTGCCCGTCCGCACCGCGACCCTCCGCGCGGGCGAGCGCACCGCCACCGTGGAGCGGCCCTGCGTGCGCTGGCGCGAGCGGCGCGCGGGCAGCTTCTCCAAGACGCCGGGCCGCGCCCACTTCGCCCTCATCGGACGGTACGAGCAGCTGCTCGCCGCCGCGGGACCCGAGGACCGCGCCCGGCTCCTGCCGCACGCCGCCGCCCACCTGCTCGCCGTCCTCGACGACCCCGGGCGGATCAAGGACGGCGACCGGCGCGAGTTCTTCCGTGCGGCGGCCAGGCTCCACCAGCGGTACGCGACCGACGCCGCCTCACCCCGCACCCCCGAGGGAAAGGCCCTCGCCACCGCCTCGTTCGCCGCCTACGAAGGCCTCCGCAAGGCCGAGACGCGGCGGCTGCGCCTCACCCGGCAGCTGAAGCGGCAGAAGAAGAAGCTGCGGGCCCGCGCCATGCGCGCCGCCTACCGCGCCGACCTGCGCCGCCCCCTCGACCCGCACCTCGCGGTCTACGGCGCCTACTGGAACCGCGGCGTCTCCTGCAACCCGGCCGCCATCCACGCCAAGGCCCGCGAACTCGCCCCGCACGTCCGGGGCGTGTGGGTCGTCTCCAGCCGCAACAAGCACCGGGTGCCGCCCGGCGTCGAGTACGTCATCGAGGGCTCACGGCGCTACTGGCAGGTGATGGCCACGGCCACGTACCTCGTCAACAACTCCAGCTTTCCCGGCGGCTTCACCAAGCGGCCGGGACAGGTCTACCTCCAGACCCACCACGGCACCCCCCTCAAGACGATGGGCCTCGACCAGCGCCGCTACCCGGCGGGCACGCACGGCATCAGCTTCCAGAAGGTCCTCGACCACACCGACCAGTGGGACTTCAGCCTCTCCGCCAACCCGCACTCCACCGAGATCTGGGAGCGCGTCTACCCCTCCGTCGCCTACCAGGCACTGGAGGCGGGCTACCCGCGCAACGACGTGTACTTCACCGCGGGCGAGGAGGAGGTGGCGCGCGTACGGGTGCAACTGGGGGTGGCCGACGGGCGGACCGTGCTCCTGTACGCGCCCACCCACCGCGACTACCAGAAGGGGTTCCTGCCCCGCCTGGACCTGCGCCGCTTCGCCGACGCGCTCGGCCCGGAGTACGTCGTCCTCGTGCGCGCCCACTACTTCTACGGCGGCGACGCGGGCCTGGACACCCACCCGCAACTCGTCGACGTCACCGGGCACGCGCGCGTGGAGGAGCTCTGCCTGGCCGCCGACGCCCTCGTCACGGACTACTCGTCCCTGATGTTCGACTACGCCTGCCTCGACCGCCCGATCGTCACGTACGCCCCCGACTGGCAGGCCTACCGCCTGGCCCGCGGCACCTACTTCGACCTGCTCTCCGGACGCCCCGGCGAGACCCCGGGCGCCGTGGCCACCACCGAGGACGAGCTCGCCGCGCTCTTCAGGGACGGCGGCTGGGACACCCCGGAGGCGACCGCGCTGCGGGCGGCGTTCCGGCAGCGCTTCTGCCCCTACGACGACGGGCGCGCCGCCGAACGCGTGGTCCGGCGGCTGTTCCTGTCCGGCGCTCAGGAGCCGTCGCGCACCTCGTAGGGCGAGCGGACCGGGAAGTACGCGGTCAGGAACGAGCGGATGGCGAGCGCCATCTCCTCGTCCGTCACCCCGCCGTCGGGGGACTCCCCGATGCAGAACGCGGTCCGGTCGCGGTTCTGCAGGAGCCGTCCGAGCCGCGCGTGGTCGGCGGGGTCCCCGATGTCCACGAAGTCGTACGAGATGCCGGCGGGCACCGCACGCCCGGTCAGGTACGCGTAGTGCTGGTGCAGCGAGGAGACCAGCGCGATGTCGCCGCGGGAGCGGACGCGGCTGCGGGCCGTGGCGGCCAGCTGCTCGGGGAAGCGCTCGGTGATCTCCTGGAGGATGCTGCGGCGCAGCGCGTACGGCACGTGGAAGAAGGAGTGCGTCGTCGTCCTGCCGAACGCTTCGCGCAGCAGTGCGCGGTTGTTCTTCGCCGCCGCGAGGTAGCCCTCGTCGTCCGGTGCGACGGGCAGCGCGGGCACGGAAGCCGACGACCAGAAGAAGCGGGCCAGGCCGTTGCTGAGGAAGAACGTGTCCGGGGTGGTGGGGCGGCCCAGGAACATGTCGTCGTTGAAGTAGAGGAAGTGCTCCGACAGGCCTTCGATGCGGTGCAGCTGCGACTCGATGGAGTGCGAGTTGAAGGTCGGCAGGCACTCGTCGGGGTCGGTGAACAGGTCGCGGTGGTCGACGACGGTCAGGCCCGGGTGGTCGCCGTCGAGCCAGGGCGGGGTCTGGCCCGCCGTGACCAGGTACACGTGCCGGATCCACGGCGCGTACATCGCGATCGAGCGCAGGCTGAAGCGCAGCTCGTCCCGGTTGCGGAACCGGACCGCCCCGCCGTCGGCCGACGTGTCGCCGCCGCCGAGCGTCTCCTCGCGGCGGGCACGCCACGCGGGGTCGGAGTCGTCGACCCAGGTGTAGACGGCGTCGATGGGGAAGTCGACGTCCTTGATGAGGAGTTCGGTGAACACGTCGAGGGTGGGGTACGCGTGCTCCGCCACGTCCAGCGTCGCCGTGGCGGTCAGCGAGGGCAGCTCGGCGCCCGCGAGCGTCGACCCGAAGGGTGAGCGGAAGGTGCCCTCGGGCGTCCGCGGCCAGAACCCCACCGTGCAGGCGAGCCCGGCGCCGTGCCGCAGCGACAGCGTGGTCGTGGTGACCGGCTTGAAGACCTTCACGCCCGCGAGGTCGCCGATGGCGTCGAGGCGTTCGGCGAGGACCGTGCCGGGCGCCGCGTCGCGCGGGTTGACCAGCTCGGCGTAGACGGGCTGTCCGCGCAGCGTCCCGGCGAGGGCCTTCAGCGCGCGGGGGCGGTCGTCGTCGGCGACGGCCAGGGTGTGGGCGGTGTCGCCCGGGGTGCGCACGACGACGTAGGGGACGTCCTGCGACTCCAGGGCGTCCGCGACGAGTCGCAGGTTCCACTCGGCCATCCGCGGGGCCAGGACGTCGTCGCGCCGCTCGGCGAGGCGGCCCACCGAGCGGATGACGCGGCCCGACTCGTCCGCCGCGAGGATCTCCTCCTCGCGGGCGTGCTCGTCGGCGGCGGCCGCCGCGTCGAAGGTGTGCGGGGCGGTGGGCCGGAAGCCGCTGCCGCCGGACGCGACACCGAGCGCCACCCGGTCCGCGCGCCCGCGCAGCCGCCCGGGGTGGTCGCGGCCCGCGACGAGCCGCGTGTACAGCTCCTCCCAGCGCGCGGTGACGTCGGCCGAGGAGAACCGCGCGTACACACCGTCGCGCGCCGCCTCGGCATAACCGCGCCGCATCTCGTCGTCGCCCATCAACTCACCCATGGCGCAGGCGAGTTCCTCGACCTGGCCGGGCGGCACGAGCAGCCCGTCGACGCGGTGCCTGACGATCTCGGCGGGCCCCGTCAGCACGTCGTACGCGACGACCGGCACCCCGGCGGCGAGCGCTTCGAGCAGCACCAGCGGGAACGCCTCGTTGTGCCCGGCCGTCATCAGGCTCAGCCCCGCCTTGGCCCACTCGGCGGCCATGTCCTGGCAGGGGCCGAGGAGTTCCACCCGGTCGTGCAGGCCGAACCCGTCGACGAGGCGGCGCAGGTGCCGTTCGCGGTGGCCGCTGCCGAAGATCCGCAGCGTCCACTCGGGGTGTGCGTCGGCGACCTGCGCGAACGCCCGGATGGCGTGGTCGACGCGCTTCTCGCCGGTCAGCCGGGCCGCCATGACGATGACCTTGCTCTCGCCGTCCGCACGCGGCCTGAAGCCGTCCGGTACGGCGTTCGGGACGACGGCGAGCTCGGGGGCGGTGGCGCCGAGGGACTCCGCGAGCCAGTCGCGGGTGCGGCCGGTGAGCGCGACGAGGGCGTCCAGGCGCGGCGCGTGCAGCAGCAGCGGCTCGCCGGACGGGCCGCGCCGCTGGGTGGGCCGGTGCTCCTGGTGGACGGTGACGACCCGGGCGGGCACCAGCGCCACGGCGGCGGCGAGCAGCGCGGGCGTCGTGGTGACCAGCACGTCGGTGTCGAGGGAGCCGAGCGCGGCCGTCATCTCGATGTCCGAGAGCCGGTCGAAGGCGTCCTCCCAGGCGGGTTTGATCAGCTCGCTGGGCAGCGCGGCGAGGGTCCGGCACGCCACGTCGTCCAAGTCGGTGTCCCGCACCGGGCGTTCGGGCGTGCCGGTGCGGTCGACGAGGTGGCGCACCGGCAGCCCGCGCGCCTCCGCGAAGAACGGCTCGGCGCGGGTGCGGAAGACGGATACGACCTCGACCTCGACACCCGGGCGCTCGGCGAGGTGCCGGGCCTGCGTGTACGTGGCGAGCTCGGTGCCGCCCATCTCGTCGCCCCAGCCCAGCAGGTACGTGATCTTCATGAGGTCTCCTCCGCGAGGTCCCGCGGTGCGTCGGACTCCCGCACGGCGTCGGTGATGTCCCAGCACGTCACCGCGAACGCGCCGGTCCTGGTGAAGTGGGCGTGCGCCCGGACGAGCGCCCCGCCGGGCAGCGCGTGGACGCGGAACGGGGTGGGGTAGGCGGCGGACGGGTCCCGCACGTCGGTCAGCCACCGCCCGACGGGCAGCCGCCCCACGCGGAAGTCCCACACCCACTGCCCGGGCCCGGCCCCGGCCATCGCCGCGAGCGGCACCCGCAGCGCGAACGCGTCGCCCTCCCACGCCACCTCGGCGGGCACGACCACCCCGTCCCGCCGCCGCACCGCCTCGGCGGCCCCACCCGGCAGGCCCCCCGCGACGAGCCGCCCGTACACGGTGATGCCGTCCCCGGAGGGCACGAACCGCACCAGTTCCGCGCGCGGCCGCGACCGCGTCGCCTGGAGCACGGCCCGCCCGCTGCGGGCCCGCACGACCCGGACGAGGGTGCCGGTGCGCGGATCGGGGGCGTGCGGGGCGGTCGGCGTCGCGGGCGGGGCGCCGCTGTCTGCGGGCGCGAGCCCGTACCGGCGTACGCGGCCGTCCGCGTCCCGCGTCTCGACGGTCAGCCGCCACACGCCGTCCCGCATCCCGCGCAGGGTCGCCGTGGCGGTCAGGAGCGGGGTGGCGCCGATGTGCGGCTCGTACGTGAGGGGGACGGCGATCCTGCGCGGCCCGCGCGTGATGAGGAGCCGGGCGCGGCCGGGCCCGTGGGGGGCGGCGAGCGCGACGTTGAGGGTGCGGCTGTCGCGGAGCGAGAGGTGCACGGGCGCCAGGAGCGGCCGGACCCGCCCGGCACCGCCGCGCACCCGGCCCGCGGCGGTCCGTTCCAGCCGGAAACGGGTGCTACGCGCGGTGGTGAGCAGTCGCCGGGCGAGGCGTGGCGGGGCGAACCGTGGGGCGGAGTGGTCCATTTCTCCACTGTGTACGACTTTGACCGCATGTCGTTGCGGACGCCCCGGCCACCGCACCAACTTGCACCATCCGGCGCTGCCCGGTCAGCCCGCCCGGGCCGCCTTCCTTGGCCCGGGCCGCCTTCTCTGCCTGCTGGGACGCCTCGCGTCGCTACTTCACCGCGCCCGCCATCACCCCGGACACGAACTGCCGCTGGAACGCGAAGAAGACGGCCAGCGGGATCACCATCGAGATGAACGCGCCGGGCGCCAGGATCTGCACGTTGTCGCCGAAGAACCGCACCTGCTGCTGGAGCGCGACCGTGATCGGCGGCTTCTTGGAGTCGGCGAAGATCAGCGCGATCAGCATGTCGTTCCAGACCCACAGGAACTGGAAGATGCCGAGCGAGGCGATCGCGGGCGCCCCGAGCGGCATCACGACGCGCATGAACAGCCGCAGCTCGCCCGCACCGTCGAGCCGCGCCGCCTCCAGGAGCTCGCGCGGGATCTCCGCGAAGAAGTTCCGCAGGAGGAAGATCGCGAACGGCAGGCCGAAGGCCACGTGGAAGGTGATCACGCCGATCGTGGTCTCGAAGATGCCGATCTTGCCGAAGAGGTCGGCGATCGGCACGAGCGCCACCTGCACCGGTACGACAAGCAGCGCGACCACGCCGATGAACCACCAGTCGCGCCCCGGGAACTCCATCCACGCGAAGGCGTATCCGGCGAGCGAGCCGATGACCACCACGAGCAGCGTCGCCGGGACGGTGATCATGATGCTCGACAGGATCGAGTCGGTGATCGTCTCGTCCTTGAGGAGCGTCGTGTAGTTGTCGAGGGTCAGCTGCGAGGGCGCGCTGAACGCCTTCCACCAGCCGCTCTCGCTCATGTCCTGGGACGTGCGGAACGAGCCGATGAGCAGGCCGATCGTCGGCACCAGCCAGAACAGGCCCACCAGCACCAGGAAGACCCGCAGCGCGGTGCTGCCGAGCAGGGACGCGATGCGTCCCCCGAGCGACTGCCTGGCCTTCACGATCTCGGTCTGAGCGGTCACCGTCGCGCCTCCCGCCTCATCCGCCGAATGTTGAACAGCATCACGGGGATCACGAGGAGGAAGAGCAGCATCGCGATGGCGCTGGCCACTCCCGAGTCCTTGTCCAGGAACGCCGAGTTGTACAGCTGGACCGCGAGCACGTTCGCCTCGTCCTTCGAGGAGCCCGGCGGGATCACGAAGACCAGGTCGAAGATCTTCAGTACGTTGATCATGAGCGTGACCAGGACCACCGCGAGGATCGGGGCGAGCAGCGGCACCGTCACCCGCCGGAACACCTGCCACTCGTTGGCACCGTCCACCCGCGCCGCCTCCAGGAGCTCACGCGGCACGCTCGCCAGGCCCGCCGCGATCAGCACCATCGCGAACCCCGCCCACATCCACAGGTACGAACCGATGATCGACGGCGTGATCAGCGTGGGGCCCAGCCAGTCGATGCCGTTGTACGCCTCGCGGAAGTTCGACGCCGGATACCGCAGCTGCGCGCCGTCGGCCTCCTTCGGCAGCGCGAACGTCCCGTCGTCCGCCGCCTCGGTGGACGCCACCACCTCACCGTTCTTGACCGCCTCGATCCTGATGCCGGGGTAGCCGAACTCCGTACTGTCGGGGGCGTTCGCCTCGCCGCGGCCCTTGCCGCGCGTGAAGTCCTGCCAGGCCGTGCCCGTGACCTGCTGCGGGTCGGCCTCCGCGGGCCGCGCCGCCTTCGCGCCGTCCGGCATCTTGTCGGGCGGTACGCCGGTCAGCGGAAGCACCACGGGCGTGCCTGCCTTCACCGGCTCCTTGGTGATGAAGGCGCCGCCGTCCGCGTTCTTCAGCGGCGACGCGGTACTGGGATGCGCCTGCGGGAACGCCGACGACTCGGAGAACGTGTCGTGCACGCTCACCATCACGGCGTTGGCCACACCGCGGTCCGGGTCGGACTCGTACACGAGCCGGAAGATGATGCCCGCGGCCAGCATCGAGATCGCCATCGGCATGAAGATGACGAGCTTGAACGCCGTGCCCCAGCGCACCCGTTCGGTCAGGACCGCGAAGATCAGACCGAGGATCGTGGCGACCGTGGGCGCCACGACCACCCAGATCGCGTTGTTCTTGATGGCGGTACGGATGCTGTCATCCGTGAAGAGCGTCTTGTAGTTGCCGAACGCGGTGAAGTCGCCCGAATCGTCGAAGAAGCTGCGGAAGAACGAGTACCCGATCGGGTAGAGGACGAGCGCGCCGAGCAGCACCAGGGCGGGCAGCAGGAAGAGCACCGCCATGGCCTTGCGCGTGCCGGTCACGCTCTTGCGCGGGGTCGGAACCGGGGGCGGCGCCGTCTCCGGCGCACCCCCGGCGTTCACGGACGCCACCGCGTCAGTCCTTGTACGCCTTGGCCGCGGCGGTCTCCAGCGCCTGCTGCGTGCCCGCGACGTCCTTCGGGTTCTGCAGGAAGTCCTGCAGCGCCTTCCACTCGCCCTTGCCCGGCGTGCCGCCGAAGGACTGCGGGGCCTGGTCGGACATGTCGAAGCGGATGTCGTCGCCCGCCGCGATCAGGTTCTTCGCGATGTTGCGCTGCACGTCGTTCGGGTACGCCGCCATGTCCAGGCTCTTGTTCGGCGAGATGAAGCCGCCCGCCTCGGCCCAGATCTTCGCCGCGTCCGGCGAGCCGAGGAAGGTCAGCAGCGCCTGCGCGCCCTTGCTGTCCTTCAGCGCGACGGCGGCGTCACCGCCGACCACGGCCGGTGACTCGTCGCCGACCTCCGGGAAGGCGAACACCTTGGCGTCCGTCCCCACCTTCGCCTTCGTCTCCGAGATCGCCAGCGAGACCATGTCGCCCTCGAAGACCATGCCCGCCTTGGGCTGGTCGCCGCCGGTGAAGGTCTGCTTCACGGAGACCGGGAACTCGGTCTGCAACGCGCCCTTCGCGCCGCCCGCGACGAACCCCTTCGTCCCGAACACCTCGCCGAGCGTGGTCAGCGCTTCCTTGACGGACGGATCCGTCCACTTGATCTTGTGCTGGGCGAGCTGGTCGTACTTGTCCGGACCCGCCTGCGAGAGGTAGATGTTCTCGAACCAGTCGGTGAGGGTCCACGCGTCGGCGCCCGCGACCGATACCGGCGGCACCCCGGAGTCGTACACCGTCCGGGCGGTCTTCATGAACTCGTCCCAGGTCTTCGGGACCTTGACGCCCGCGTTCTCGAAGACCGCGGTGTTGTACCAGACCAGCGACTTGTTGGCGGCCTTGAAATAGACGCCGTACTGCTTGCCGTCGACCGCGCCGAGCTCCTGCCACCCCTTCGAGTAGTTCTTGTCGAGCTGCTTCTGCGCCTCGGCGCCGACCGGCTCGGCCCACTTGTTCGCCACGGCCTGCTCGATCGCTCCAACCTGCGGCAGCATCGCGACGTCCGGCGGCTGCCCGCCCGCCACCTTCGACTCCAGGAAGCTGATGATCGGGTCCTGGGCGGGTACGAAGGACACCTCGGCGCCCGTCCTCTTCTCGAACTCGTCGAGGACCTTCAGGAACACCTTGCGCTCCGCACCGCCCCAGACGGCGGCCACGGACACGTTCTCCCCGTCCAGCTCGGGCAGTCGCAGCGAAGATGCGGTGTCGTCGTCCGTGCCCTTGTTCCCCTTGTCCCCGTCGTCGCTGTCGTCGCCGCCGCACGCGGTGACGGTGAACGCGAGCGCGCCCGCGACGACGGCCGAGGCGATTCTGGCGGTGGTACGGCGATGTAGCGGTGCCCTGCGTGTACGAAGAGTGCTGCGCATCACTGCCCCGTTCTCTTCCTGACGAGTCCCGTGCGGTCTGGTCTACGCCCGCGCGGGGAGGGGCGGCAAGATGGCCTGCGCTGTCAACTCGCTGATCGTGATGGCGTTGTGACGTGGCGTCATGGGGTTTGGGGTGAGCCGCACGGTCTGTCAGGGTCGGGGTCGGGTCAGAGGGCGGGGGCGTCAGAGCAGAGACGGCACCTGGTCCGCGGAGACCGAGCGGGCCGCCCGCTCCAGCGCGCTGGCCAGCAGGGCCAGGTCGGTCGGCCCGTTGCCGAGCTCCCGGACCGGGCGCCGGGCCGGCGGATCGCCCATCCGCTCCCACTCCAGAGGCACCACGGTGGGCCGCAGCGTCGCCGTACGCGGAATGCGTCCCGTGACCCTCCCCGCCTGGAAAGCGGTGGCCCGGCCGTCCGGGGAGCGGAGCTCGCCCCGCCCGGGCGCGGGCTCCTCGGGACCGGACGCCACCGCGTCGAGCACCACACGGAGCGACGCGCGCTGCCCGAGCTCGGTCTCCAGGACCCGCTCGCTGCGCCCGGTGGTCGCCACGAGATGCACGCCGAGGCGCTCGCCGTCCCGCGCGACCGCCTCCAGAGCGCGGACGACGGAACCGGCGGCGGGCCGCCCGGGAGAGCCGAGTGCGGGCGAGAGGAGCGCGTCGAAGTCGTCGACGAGGACGACGAGGCGGGGCAGCGGCGGCCCCGGCTCCATCCGCTGCCGCGCCGAGGCGGGCCGCAGCCGCATGGTGGCACTGGGCGGCGGGTCGAGGTCCCCGTCGAGCCCCTGCGCGGGTACGGAGGCCGCGGACGGCGCCGGGGAGGGGGAGTTCGGCGAGTAGGGGGGCGCGGGGGTGGCTTCGGAGCGTGCGGGGTGGGAGGTCGCGGGGGTAGCTCCGGCACGGGCGGAGGGAGAGGTCGTGGCTTCGGAGCGTGCGGAGTGGCCGGTCGTGGTGTCGGAGTGTGCGGAGGCCGTGGCTTCGGAGCGTGCCGGGGCCGTGGAGGCCGCCGCGGCGCCCGGCGCGGACGACTGGGACCGCTGCGTCACCATCCGCCCCGACACCTCCCGCTGCGTGTGCCACTCGGCGAACCCGAGCCTGCCGAGCAGCTCGGCGCGCCGCTTCAGCTCCGCGGCCAGGGACTGCGCGAACGCCCGCATCCGCACCGGGTCGTTGGCGACGAGGTGCGTGGTGACGTGCGGCAGGTCCGTGCAGACACCGAGGCCCGTACCCTGCCGCCCCGCGGCCCCGCCCGCGCCGACACCGTCCCGCCCGTCGACGAGCACGATGCCGAGCCGGTCGGGGCGCTCGGCGGCGGCCAGGGACGCGGCGACGGAGCGCAGCAGTTCCGTACGGCCGCTGCCCGCCGGGCCCTCCGCGAGCAGGTGCGGCCCTTCGGCGCCGAGGTCGGCGACGACCGGGCCGCGCGGGCCCGCGCCGAGCACCGCCGCGGCACGTCCGCCGAGCGCCTCGGGATCGTCGCCCGCGGCCGCCCACCGCGCCATCAGAGAGGCGGGCGTGGCCCTGGCGAGCCCCAGCTCGTCGAGGAGCCGGGCCGACAGGGGCAACGGCGCCGACACGCGCGCATGGCCCTCGCCCGCCGTGCCGTCCGTGCGCAGCGGCGCGAGGGCCCGCGCGAAACGCTCGGCCCAGGCCGCCGACACGGCGTCCACGGCGGCGACGGTGCCGTGGCCCGCGGGCCGCCCACCCGCCGTCCGCATCAGCCGCAGCGCGGTCGCGACGTCGCCGCTGAGCAGCGCGGCGGCTCCGCACGCGCGGAAGGCGGGCGCCACCGAGCAGGCCGCCTCGTACGTGTCCAGGACCGGGGAGGCGGGCGACGCGGCGACCGTCTCGGCGAGGCACACCACGTGGATGCCCGCCTGCGCGCCCTCACCGGCAAGGCGGACGGTGGACTCGCGCAGGGTCGCGGACCCGGGGTCGCCGTCGACGACGACGACCGTGCGGGCGCCGGTCGCGGCCGTGCCCGCGTGTCCCGTGCCGCTGTCGGCGATGTGGTCGTCCAGGCGGCGGATCAGCTCGTCCGTGCGGGCCGCCGCCTGGTCGCGGTCGTAGGCGAGGAGGAGACGGCAGTCCTGGCCGTGCGCGGGCCGCAGATGGGGGAGCCAGCCGAGCCAGGCCCACTCGGCGGTGCGCTCGGCCGTGGGACGTGCCCGGTCCGTGCTGATCAGCACGATCTCCAGGGAGTCGGGGGAGTGCAGCGCGGCGAGTTGGGCGACGACCGCCCTGGCCAGGCCGGTGAGCCGGTCCCGCGGCCCGGCGAGACCCAGCGAGCCGGCCTCGCGCAGCCCGACCGTGACGGGGACGGCGGGCAGCAGCCCTTCCCGTCCGTCGGCGGCGGGCAGGGCGCGGTCGACCGTGCCGAGCCGCACCGCGAGCGACTCGGGGTGGCCGGGTCCGCGCTCCCAGAGGCGGGGGCCCGGGCCGAGCGCGGTGAGGAGCAGGGCGGCGGGATCGGGCCACGCCTCGGGGGTGCGGGCGGCCGCGGTTATGGCGAGGTCCTCGGGGGAGGGGCCGAACGGTCCCGGCCCGCGGCCGCCCGCGGGGCCGCCGTCCGCGTACGTGCCGTAGGACCCGCTGTGCCCGCTGTGTCCGCCGTGCCCGTCCTGCCCTCCGTACTCCCCGTACTCCTCGAACTCGTCGGGGCCCTGGCCGTCCGGGCCGTCGTACGGATCGGGGCCCTGGCCGCCGTCCCGGCCACCCGTCAACCGCCTGGCCCACGCCGAGAGCCCGCCGCGCTTGCGCAGGTTGCGGGGGACGGTCGTGCCGCGCGCGGGGGTGCCGGTGCGGGTGCGCTCGGTGTCGGGGGCGGTGCCTTGCTGCGGCACGACGGGGGTCTCGGCGCCGGTACTCCCGATACTTCCTGTACTGCCGATACTGCCTGTGCTGCCGGTGATTTGGGGCGTGCCGTGCTCGACGGGCGCGGGCCGCGTGCCGTACGCCCCGTACGTGCTCCGCGAGCCGTGGGCATTCGCCGCGCCGTACGCCCCCTGGGGGCTCTGGGCGCCGTGCGCGGCCGGGGCGTGGTTCGTGTCGTACGCACCCTCGCCGCCCCAACCCGCGGGGCCGAAGGCGTGCGGGGCGTGGTGGGCGGCGGAGCCGTGGGGTGCCGCCTCGACGAGGGTGGGCGGGGTCGTCGCGGCGGGCCGCACGCGCACGTGGCCCTCGCCGTCGGGCGCCGTCGCGAGCGCCGTGCCCGCACCGGATCCGGGGCCGCCCACGCCGTCCGTCAGCCGGAGCGCGGACTCGCCGATGCGGAGCAGGGAACCGGGGGAGAGCCGCACCGGCCGGTCGGTGACCTCCTTGCCGTCCACCGCCGTGCCGTTCGTCGAGCCCAGGTCCGTGACCGTGACCCGGCCGTCCGGGGTGAGCGTGACCGCGCAGTGCATGCGGGAGACGTCGGGGTCGTCCAGCGGGACGTCCGCGTCCGCGGAGCGGCCGACCTGGATCCGGCCACCGTGCAGGAGATGGACGCCGCCCGCGTCCGGACCGGCCACCACGTGCAACTGGGCGGCGGCACCCGCGAGTTCGGGGCCGGGCTCGGCGGGGGTGCCGAGCGAGAGCACCGCTCCGTCGATCAAGGGGGGCTCGCCGAGGGTGCAGCGCTGGGCGTCGAGGCGGTCCGGGCCCGCGTACAGCACGAGGGAAGCGTCGCTGCCCGCCACGGTCGTCGCCAGACCGGAGGCCACCGCGGCGAGCGCGGTCCCGGCGGGGGCGGTGACCAGGACGTCACAGGCGCCCTGGGGCCCGGTCGCCGCCGTGGGGCGGTCTTGCTGCTCGGTCTGGCCGCTGCGCGGCCCGAGGACGGTCAGCCGGATCTGCATCGCCGTCAGCGGTCCCTTCTGCGCTGGGCGCCCGGCACGGGGACACGCGCTGTGATTCCCCCCACCGCACACGGGCACGTCGGCCAGTACTGGAGGCATCCTCGCACCTGCCACTGACAACACGCCCGGCGGCCACCTGTAAGTGATCTTGATTGGTCGGCTCTGCTCGGAAAAGTGCCTGCTTGGACCGTTGCGGATATCTCCGGGCGTTCTTGAGCGAAGGTCGACCCCGAGGCCGGTCCGAAGGTCGGTTCGAAACCATCCGGCGAGACCGATTCGGAACCACTCGGCAACCAATGGCCACGGGCGAGCGTCTTCCCACCGAACAGCGATCCGGAATGCCCCGGAAAGAAAAAGGCCGGGCGGAATCGGACCGGCCGGTGCCATGTTCGACGGCATTACAGTGGGTCGGAACACCATCGGACAGCCCCCCGGACATGACCAGCGTCCGGGTCGGGACCAGCCAGACCAGCAGGGAGCGCATGACGTGCGGCCGGTAGGCAGCAAGTACCTGCTCGAGGAGCCGCTCGGGCGCGGCGCCACGGGCACCGTCTGGCGAGCCCGCCAGCGGGAGACCGCGGGCGCCGAGGCGGCCGTCCCGGGCCAGCCCGGCGAGACGGTCGCGATCAAGGTCCTCAAGGAAGAGCTCGCCAACGACGCGGATGTCGTGATGCGCTTCCTGAGAGAGCGGTCCGTCCTGCTCAGGCTGACGCACGAGAACATCGTCCGCACGCGCGACCTGGTCGTCGAGGGCGACCTGCTCGCCCTGGTCATGGACCTCGTCGACGGCCCCGACCTGCACCGCTACCTGCGCGAGAACGGCCCGTTCACGCCGGTCGCGGCGGCCCTGCTGACCGCCCAGATCGCCGACGCGCTCGCCGCCAGCCACGCCGACGGCGTCGTGCACCGCGACCTGAAGCCCGCCAACGTCCTCCTCAAGCAGGACAGCCAGGGCATGCACCCGATGCTCACCGACTTCGGCATCGCGCGCCTCGCGGACTCCCCGGGCCTGACCCGTACGCACGAGTTCGTCGGCACGCCCGCGTACGTCGCGCCGGAGTCCGCCGAGGGCCGCCCCCAGACCAGCGCCGTCGACATCTACGGCGCGGGCATCCTCCTGTACGAGCTCGTCACCGGGCGCCCGCCGTTCGCCGGCAGCTCCGCCCTCGAAGTCCTCCACCAGCACCTCAGCGCCGAGCCGCGCCGCCCCTCGACCGTGCCCGACCCGCTGTGGACGGTCATCGAGCGCTGCCTCGACAAGGACCCGGACCGCCGCCCCAGCGCCGAGAACCTCGCCCGCGGCCTCCGCGCCGTCGCCGAGGGCGTCGGCGTGCACTCCACCCCGGCGCAGATCGCCGCCGCGGAGGGCGTGGGCGCGCTGCTCATGCCGGATCCGTCGCCCGCCCACGTCCCGGAGACGCCGGGGGCGGCCGACCCGACGCAGGTGCTGCCGAGCAACGCGGGATCGTACGACCCGAACGCCGCGACCAGCGTCATGCGGAACACCGGCCACGGCGCGGGTGACGCCGACCCGACCTCCGTACTGCCGAACAACCGCGGTGGCAACGCCGACCCCACCGCCGTCATGCCGCCGGTCCCGCCGAACGGCCCCGGAGCGGACCCGAACGACCCGCACCCCTGGCAGAGCCAGATGGCCGCGGCCCGCGACCGCAACGAGCAGACGCAGTACCAGGCGCACCTGGACCCCGAGCAGGACCCGCTGCGCCGCCGCCCCCAGCGCCAGGTCGCCCGCCCGCAGCAGCCGCAACAGCCGCACCCGCAGCAGTACGCGCCGCAGCAGCCGCGCGACCAGCGGCAGCAGCGGCAGCAGTACGCGCCCGCGCCCCAGCAGCAGTACCAGCCCCAGCACCAGCCGCAGCAGTACGCCGCGCCCCCGCAGGCTTCGCCGCCCCAGCAGCCCGCCCCGCGCCCCACGCGGGAGCCCCGCGAGCCGCGCCAGCCGAGGCAGCGCAGCGCCAACCCGATGAAGATCCCGGGCCTCGGCTGCCTCAAGGGCTGCCTCTTCACGATCGTCATCCTCTTCGTGGCGAGCTGGCTCGTCTGGGAGTTCAGCCCGCTCCAGGACTGGATCGGTACGACGAAGGGGTACTGGGAGCAGATGCGGGACTGGTACGACACGGTCAGCGGCTGGATGGGCAAGATCGGCGGCAACTAGCCGGATCCCCGGACGGCTCCGAGAGGTGAACCCCGGACGGCTCCGAGGGTGAACCCCGGACGACGTTGGGGATTTGTCGACATCTGCAGGGTGATTTCTGCTCCCGGAGTGAAGGTTGGCGGCAAGGCCGCGTAGTTTTGTCGCCAACACGCATCCGTAGGAGCAGTCTTGACGCGCAAGATCGGCAGCCGGTACACCGCCCACCAGATCCTGGGCCGTGGCAGCGCCGGCACGGTGTGGCTCGGTGAGGGACCCGAAGGCCCCGTCGCCATCAAGCTGCTGCGCGAGGACCTGGCCTCCGACCAGGAACTCGTCGGCCGCTTCGTCCAGGAGCGCACGGCGCTGCTCAGCCTCGACCACGCGCGCGTGGTGGGCGTCCACGACCTCGTGGTCGACGGCAACGACCTCGCCCTCGTCATGGACCTCGTCCGCGGCACGGACCTGCGCACCCGGCTCGACCGCGAGCGGCGCATGGCCCCCGAGGCCGCCGTCTCCATCGTCGCGGACGTCGCCGACGGACTCGCCGCCGCGCACGCCGCGGGCATCGTGCACCGCGACGTCAAGCCCGAGAACGTCCTCCTGGACATGCAGGGCCCCCTCGGCCCCGGCGGCTCCCACCCCGCACTCCTCACCGACTTCGGCGTCGCCAAGCTGATCGACTCCCCGCGCCGCACCCGCGCGACGAAGATCATCGGTACGCCCGACTACCTCGCCCCCGAGATCATCGAGGGCCTCCCGCCGCGCGCGGCCGTCGACATCTACGCGCTCGCCACGGTCCTGTACGAGCTCCTCGCGGGGTTCACCCCCTTCGGCGGCGGCCACCCCGGCGCGGTCCTGCGGCGCCACGTCACCGAGACGGTCGTCCCGCTCCCCGGCATCCCCGAAGAGCTCTGGCAGCTCCTCGTCCAGTGCCTGGCCAAGGCGCCCGCGTCCCGGCTGCGCGCCTCCGAGCTCGCCGCGCGGCTGCGAGAGCTGCTGCCGCTGGTCGCGGGGATGCCGCCGCTCGACGTCGACGAACCCGACACGGAGTCCTCCCCGGCCGAGGAGACGTACGAGGACGCCGACCCCGAACCCCGGGAGGCCGCTCCCCGGCGGGGCGCGGTGCCGCTCGTCCCCGGCTCCGCCTCCGCCGACTCCAACCGCGACACGCACACGTCCATGCGCGTCCCCGGCCCCGACGAACTCGCCGGCGGCGCCCGCGGCACGGCCCGTGCACCCCGCGCCTCGGGCGCGGCCCGCCCCGGCTCCGCCAAGAACCGCACGTCCGCGCGGCGCCGCAAGATCACGCTTGGGGTCGCGGGAGTGGTGCTTGTCGCGGCGGCGGGTATCGGCACGTGGGCCGCGACGTCGGGCGACGACGCGGACCCGTCCCCCTCCGGCAGCACGAACTCGGCCCCTCCGGCCCCCTGACTCCGGGCCCACCCGGCCGGTCCCACTTGCCGTAGCCGTTACGCTGGGGTCGTGGCAGTCGTCGATGTATCCGAAGAGCTCAAGTCCCTCTCCTCGACCATGGAGTCGATCGAGGCCGTCCTGGACCTCGACAAGATGAGGGCCGATATCGCCGTGCTCGAGGAGCAGGCGGCCGCACCGTCCCTGTGGGACGACCCCGACGCGGCACAGAAGATCACCAGCAAGCTGAGCCACCTCCAGGCGGAGGTCAGGAAGGCCGAGGCGCTCCGTGGGCGCATCGACGACCTCGGCGTGCTGTTCGAGATGGCCGAGGAGGAGGACGACCCGGACACCCGCGCCGAGGCCGAGACCGAGCTCACGGCCGTCAGGAAGGCGCTGGACGAGCTGGAGGTCCGCACCCTCCTCTCCGGTGAGTACGACGCCCGTGAGGCGCTCGTCACCATCCGCGCGGAGGCCGGCGGCGTCGACGCCTCCGACTTCGCGGAGAAGCTGCAGCGCATGTACCTGCGCTGGGCCGAGCGCCACGGCTACAAGACGGAGCTGTACGAGACGTCGTACGCGGAAGAGGCCGGCATCAAGTCGACCACCTTCGCCGTGAACGTCCCGTACGCGTACGGCACGCTCTCCGTCGAGCAGGGCACCCACCGCCTCGTGCGCATCTCGCCCTTCGACAACCAGGGCCGCCGCCAGACCTCGTTCGCCGGCGTCGAGATCCTCCCCGTGGTCGAGCAGACCGACCACGTCGAGATCGACGAGAGCGAGCTGCGCATCGACGTGTACCGCTCGTCGGGCCCCGGCGGTCAGGGCGTCAACACGACGGACTCCGCGGTCCGCCTGACCCACCTGCCGACCGGCATCGTCGTCTCCTGTCAGAACGAGCGCTCGCAGATCCAGAACAAGGCGACCGCGATGAACGTCCTCCAGGCGAAGCTCCTCGAGCGTCGCCGCCAGGAGGAGCAGGCGAAGATGAACGCCCTCAAGGGCGACGGCGGCAACTCCTGGGGCAACCAGATGCGTTCGTACGTCCTGCACCCCTACCAGATGGTGAAGGACCTGCGGACGGAGTGCGAGGTCGGCAATCCCGAGTCCGTCTTCAACGGCGAGATCGACGGTTTCCTGGAAGCCGGAATTCGCTGGCGCAAGCAGCAGGAGAAGTAAATACCGCGCTGAGCGGCTTTATCGACAAGGCAACTACTGCCCATTGGGCGGCAGTTGCCTCTTGCGTCACAGTCGCATCTCCGTATGCCGGTCAACTCCCCCAATTTCGGACATCGCGCGCGCAACGACCTTGACGCTGCTGTGAAAAGTGGAAAGGCTAGCGCGCGGCATGCGTATTTCCGGGGCGCGTGGGATTCGTGGGGGCCGGTCGAATCGATCGAGTCATCCCCCGTCGAACGCAGCCCCGGACGCTGCCTCACTGACGATTCAGCTACTGGGGGTAGCAGCCAGATGACAAAGAAGACGCGGATCCGTGTCGCGCGGATAGCCGCAGGCGCAGTGATCGCCGCCGGCGCCTCGCTGACCGCCGCGGGTGCCGCCTCGGCCCTCGACGTCGGCGTCGACCTCGGCGGTGTGAGCGCGGGCGCTCACGCGGACGAGAGCGGCGTCGGCGTGGACGTGGACGTTCCGGGCGCGGGCGACGAGACGCCTCCGGGCGACGACCCGACGATCCCGGGCCCGGAGGACCCCGAGGAGCCCACGGAGGAGCCCACCGAGCCCACCGAGGAGCCCACGGAGCCCACCGAGGACCCGGAGCCCACCGACGACCCGACCGACCCCTCCGACCCGCCCACCTCGGACCCGACCGACCCGGGTGACGAGAACGGCAACGGCGGCGGCGGCAACGGCGGCGGTGGCGGCAACGACAACAACCCCGACGGCGGCTCCAACCCCGTCGAGCAGGGCAAGGGCAAGGACAGCCTGACCGACACCGGCTCCAAGCCGGTGGAGCAGGGCGGCAACAACGCCCAGCCGGCGGCCGACAAGGGCGAGCTGGCCGAGACCGGCGCCACCGAGACGACGTTCCTGCTGATCGGCGCCGCGACGATGATCGCCGGCGGCATCGGCTTCCGCTTCCTGCCGCGCCTCGTCGGCAACCGCGGCGCCGCTGCCTGACCCGTGAGGTCAATGCAACGGTGACGTACGCCACGCACGGCACGTACGCGTGAAGAAGGGCCCGGAGCTTCTGTGAACGAAGCTCCGGGCCCTTCCCTGTGGCGTCGACGCGTCAACCATCGGCGCCGTAACTCTCTGTATGTCAGGCCTTACGGCTCTACGCGGACTGGTGCGCCAGCAGCGCGACCGCCGCGATCAGCACCACGAGCAGCGCTATCAGTGCCGCGGGGTTGAGCCCCGCGAAGGGGCCCTCCTGCTGCATGCGCTCGCGATTGGCCCGGCACACGGGGCAGCGGCCTTCACTCACGGGCGCTGCGCAGTTCGCGCATACCAACCGATCCAGGGTCATGCGCTTCTCCTCCCGCACAGTCTCAGCCTGCCCAACGCCAGGGGGGACCCAATCGTTCCCCCTACCACTGTGCCAGCTTCCGCGGATTTCGGCGCGGCCCGCCCCTTCGTGACGGTTTCCGACACCGCCAGGCGTGACAATCTGCGCAACTCAGGACGCCGACTGCGCTCGCGTACCGGCTTCGCGTATGGTCACGCTCACCTACCCCCGGCAACCCGTGGTGCATCCGTGATCCGATTCGACAACGTCTCCAAGGCCTACCCGAAGCAGACCCGCCCCGCGCTCAGGGACGTCTCCCTAGAGATCGAGAAGGGCGAGTTCGTCTTCCTGGTGGGATCCTCCGGCTCCGGAAAGTCCACTTTCCTGCGTCTCGTCCTGCGTGAGGAGCGCACCAGCCACGGTCAGGTGCACGTCCTCGGCAAGGACCTCGCGCGCCTGTCCAACTGGAAGGTGCCGCACATGCGCCGCCAGCTGGGCACCGTCTTCCAGGACTTCCGGCTCCTGCCCAACAAGACCGTCGGCGAGAACGTCGCCTTCGCGCAGGAGGTCATCGGCAAGTCCCGCGGCGAGATCCGCAAGTCCGTGCCCCAGGTCCTCGATCTCGTGGGCCTCGGCGGCAAGGAGGACCGGATGCCGGGTGAGCTCTCCGGCGGTGAGCAGCAACGCGTCGCCATCGCGCGCGCGTTCGTCAACCGTCCCAAGCTCCTCATCGCCGACGAGCCGACGGGCAACCTCGACCCGCAGACGTCCGTCGGCATCATGAAGCTGCTCGACCGGATCAACCGGACCGGCACCACCGTCGTGATGGCCACCCACGACCAGCAGATCGTGGACCAGATGCGCAAGCGGGTCATCGAGCTGGAGAAGGGCCGCCTCGTCCGCGACCAGTCGCGCGGCGTGTACGGCTACCAGCACTGACGGCGCAGCTCGCCCGAGCCGTCGGCTCGGCCCGCCCGTTCCGTCCGATCCACCTGATCCACTGAAAGGCCGCCATGCGCGCCCAGTTCGTCCTGTCGGAGATCGGCGTCGGTCTCCGTCGAAATCTCACGATGACCTTCGCGGTCATCGTCTCCGTAGCGCTTTCGCTCGCCCTGTTCGGCGGCTCGCTGCTCATGCGCGACCAGGTGAGCACGATGAAGGGCTACTGGTACGACAAGGTCAACGTCTCGATCTTCCTCTGCAACAAGGCCGACGCCGAGCAGGACCCCAAGTGCGCCAAGGGCGCCGTCACGAACGAGCAGAAGGACCAGATCCTCGGCGATCTGAAGAAGATGCCCGTCGTGGACAAGGTCGTCCACGAGTCGGCGGACGAGGCGTACAAGCACTACAAGGAACAGTTCGGCGACTCCCCGCTCTCCAGTTCGCTGACGCCGGACCAGATGCAGGAGTCGTACCGCATCAAGCTGAAGGACCCGGAGAAGTACCAGGTGGTCGCGACCGCCTTCTCCGGGCGTGACGGCGTGCAGGCCGTGCAGGACCAGAAGGGCTATCTGGACAACCTCTTCGGGCTCCTGAACGGCATGAACTGGGCTGCCGTGGCGGTGATGGCGCTGATGCTCGTCGTCGCGCTGATGCTGATCGTCAACACCGTGCGCGTCTCGGCGTTCAGCCGCAGACGTGAGACCGGCATCATGCGGCTCGTCGGCGCGTCGAGCTTCTACATCCAGATGCCGTTCATCATGGAGGCCGCGGTCGCCGGTCTCATCGGCGGCGGCCTCGCCTGCGGCATGCTGCTCGTCGGCAGGTACTTCATGATCGACCACGGTCTCGAACTCTCCGAGAAGATCAACCTGATCAACTTCCTCGGCTGGGACGCGGTCTTCGCCAAGCTGCCGCTGGTGCTCGCGATCGGCCTGCTGATGCCCGCGCTTGCCGCGTTCTTCGCGTTGCGCAAGTACCTGAAGGTGTGACAAGAGCCCTCAGTGCGTCAGGGCGCCGTGCGGTTCAACCCGCCGTACGGCGCCCTTCGTTGTCCTAGACTCACCGTCATGTCAGGCCTCGACCGGTTCGCCGAGCGGTTCTCCGGGCCCCGCCGCATCCGCCGCGGGGCGACCCTGACATTGGTCTTCGCGAGCGTCCTCGTCACGGGCGCGGCCACCGGCTCGTGGAGCGACGCGGCGGACGACGGCCGGAATGAGCCGCCCCCTGCGGTGCGTTCCGGCGCCCTCGCGGCGCCGAAGGGGAAAGCCGACACCGCCGACGAGGCCGCCGACGCCGCGGCCGAGGCGATGGCCGACGGCAAGTCCGGCAAGGACGCCGCCGAGGAGGCCGTCAGCCGCAGCGGGGACCGCTGGGGGTCGGTGTACTCGCCGGGGGAGTTCCAGGAGTTCGAGAAGGCCCTCGGCGGCGCGTACACGGGCGTCGGCCTCTGGGCCCGGCGCGCGGCCGACGGGCACATCGAGGTCTCCAAGGTCCAGAAGGACGGTCCGGCGGAGCGGGCCGGCATCCGCGAGGGCGACCGGCTGCGCTCCATCGACGGCGAGCGCGTCAAGGGCCGACCCGTGACCGAGGTCCTCTCCCTGCTGCGCGGTGAGCGCGCGGGCACGCCGGTGGTCCTCGGCCTGGAGCGCGGCACGCGCGCGTGGAGCGAGAAGCTGCACCGGGCCAGGCTCACCACGGACTCCGTCACCGTCACCGAGGCGTCCGACGGCGACGTCGTGATCAAGGTCGACGCGTTCACGAAGGGCTCCGGAGAGGCCGTGCGGACCGCGGTGCGCGAGGCCCCCGAAGGCGCCGGGATCCTGCTCGACCTGCGGGGGAACTCCGGAGGCCTGGTGTCGGAGGCGGTCACCGCCACCTCCGCGCTCGTCGACGGCGGCCTCGTCGCGACGTACGACGTGCGCGGCGAGGAGAAGGCGCTCCACGCGGAGCGCGGCGGCGACACGGACCGGCCCGTGGTCGCGCTCGTCGACGGCGGCACGATGAGCGCCGCCGAGCTGCTCACCGGCGCCCTCCAGGACCGTGGCCGCGCCGTCGTGGTGGGCACCAGGACCTTCGGCAAGGGATCGGTCCAGATGCCGAGCCGCCTGCCCGACGGTTCCGTCGCCGAGCTGACCGTCGGCCACTACCGCACCCCTTCGGGGAGAGCCGTCGATGGACAGGGCATCACCCCCGACCTGGAGGCCGAGGACGGGGCCGAGAAGCGGGCCGAGACAGTATTGACTGGCCTCGGACCCCCCTCGTAGTGCGAAAATGGCCGCACTATGGCGAAGGAAAAGGTAAAGCGCAAGGCCGCGAAGGCCGCTGAGAAGGCACCCGCCCGGAAGATGGTCGCGCAGAACAAGAAGGCGCGGCACGACTACCACATCCTGGACACGTACGAGTGCGGCCTCGTCCTGATGGGCACCGAGGTCAAGTCGCTGCGGCTGGGCCGTGCCTCCCTGGTGGACGGGTTCGTGCACATCGACCGCGGAGAGGCGTGGCTGCACAACATCCACGTACCCGAGTACGTCCAGGGCACCTGGACCAACCACTCCGCCACGCGGAAGCGCAAGCTCCTGCTGCACCGCGCGGAGATCGACAAGCTGGAGTCGAAGTCCCAGGAGACGGGTCACACCATCGTGCCCCTGGCCCTGTACTTCAAGGACAGCCGGGTCAAGGTCGAGATCGCGCTGGCCAAGGGCAAGAAGGAGTACGACAAGCGGCAGGCGCTCAAGGAGAAGCAGGACCTGCGCGAGACGAACCGCGCGATCGAGTCGGCCAAGCGGCGCCAGCGCAGCGCCTAGGCCGCGCTACCCCGCTACCCCGCGACCTCGCGACCTCGCGGGAATTGGCTGGCATCGTCGGGCGTTGGTCACGTACGATGGGTACCGCACCTCATCGCAGGTGCACGGTGGTTTGAAAAATCAACATGGGGATGATCGGTTTCGACAGCGGATGTCGAAGCAGGGGAAGCGAGCCGAGGAAGCGGCAATGATCTCGTAAACCATATGTCGCAACCAATAATCGCCAATTCTAAGCGCGATTCCCAGTCCTTCGCTCTCGCTGCCTAATAAGCAGTGACTGAAGGACCCTAAAAGGGTGTCAGCCCGGGAGTGTTCCCGGCCCGGATCCTGGCATAATCTAGGGAACTAAACCATCGAGCCCGGTCACGGGGTTCGATGGGAAATCAAACAGTGACTGGGCCCGTCGGAGACTTGTTCGCGAGATCTCCGGGGCCGAGAAAATCGAAGCGAACTGCGCTCGGAGAAGCCCTCCTTTTGCACCGTTGGACGCGGGTTCGATTCCCGCCATCTCCACAATTCCCATGTGCGGCGAAAGCCCTCTGGCCCCAGGCCAGGGGGCTTTTTCCATGCCCGGAAGCCCGGACGCCCGGACGCGGCGGCGGAACATCTCGTACGTCCCCGGGACACGCGGCCGGAGTGGGGTCTGTTGCCGGGCGGCCGAGTCCGGGATGCTCCAGGGTCATGAGTAGACCCGTGAGACGCGTCACCACCCGCATGCGCCACTGGATCTTGCCCGCCGTGCTCGCCGTCGCGGCGGCCGGGCTCTCCGCCGGATCTCCGGCCGGCGCGGACTCCGACCGGTCGGGGCTGCCCGAAGCCATCGACACGATCCTGGGCGACCCGCGCATGGAGGGCGGCGTGGCCAGTGTCGTGGTCGCCGACTCCGCGTCCGGCGACGTCCTGTACCAGCACCGTACGAGCGGCCGCCTGATGCCCGCCTCCAACACCAAACTGCTCACCTCGGCCGCCGCCATGGAGCTCCTCGGCCCGGACCACCGGTTCACCACCGACGTACGCACCACCGCGCAGCGGCGCGGCTCCGAGCTCCGCGGCGACCTCTACCTGCGGGGCACCGGCGACCCCACGACGCTCGCCAAGGACTACGACCAGCTCGCCGCCAAGATCGCCGACTCGGGGATCAAGCGGGTCTCCGGGCGGCTCGTCGCCGACGACACCCGCTTCGACGACAAGCGCATCGGCGACACCTGGGGCGGCGACGACGAGTCCTCGTACTACGCCGCGCAGATCAGCGCGCTGAGCGTCGCACCTGACACCGACTACGACACCGGGACCGTCATCGTCGAGGTCGAGCCCGGAGCGCGGGCCGGGGCCAAGCCGCGCGTGCGCGTGACGCCGAAGACCGACTACGTAGACATCGATCTGCGCGCGACCACCGTCGCGCAGGGCGGCGCCGACACCGTCGCCGTGGAGCGGCAGCACGGCAAGAACGTCATCACCGTCAGCGGCACCGTCCCGGTCGGCGGGGCCACCACCAAGGAGTGGGTCACCGTCTGGGAGCCCACCGGGTACGCGGCCGCCGTCTTCCGCGACGCCCTCGCCGCGCACGGCGTGAAGGTGAGCGGGCCGACCCGGACCGGGATCGCCACCCCGAAGACCGCCCGCGGGCTCGCCACGCACGACTCGATGCCGCTCAAGGACCTCATGATCCCGTTCATGAAGCTGTCCAACAACATGCACGCGGAGAGCCTCACCAAGGCCATGGGCCACAAGGCGACCGGCAGGCCCGGGAGTTGGGGCGACGGCATCACGGCCATCGGCGGCTACCTGAAGACCGCGGGCGTCGACCCGGGCAAGATCCGCCAGGTCGACGGCTCCGGGCTCTCGCGCAAGGACAACGTGGCGGCCGAGCAGTACATCAAGCTGCTGCGCTCCGCGAAGAGCGAGCCGTGGTTCGCCGACTGGTACACCTCCCTGCCGGTGGCCTGCGACCCGGACAAGTTCGTCGGCGGCACGCTGCGCACCCGGATGTGCGGGACCCCCGCCGCCCGCAACGTCCACGCGAAGACCGGGTCGTTGACGGGCGCGTCCGCGCTGTCCGGCTACGTCAAGGACAAGGACGGGCGCGAGCTGGTCTTCAGCATCATCCTGAACAACTACCTGGCGTCCTCGGTGAAGGCCCTGGAGGACGCCATCGTCGTCACCCTCGCCTCCTCGACCGCGGACAAGGCCGTCCTGGTCACGCCGCGTTCGACACGTGCGGTGGAGCGGGACGGGGGCGACGGCGGCGGAGAGGTCGAGTGCTCGTGGCGCAAGCCTGCGCGCTGCTGAGCAGCAGGGCGCAGCAGGCGGCGGCGACCGGCACGCCGTAGCCCGCGGCGGTGCCCAGGTGCTCCACCGCCCAGCCGCCGCCCGCCGCGCCGCAGGCGATGCCCCCGAGGAGGCCGGTCACGGCGAGGGTCATGCCCTCGTTCAACCGCCCCTCGGGGGTGCGGCGCTGGGCCAGCGTCATGGCGGTGACCATGGTGGGCGCCGTCGCCATCCCCGCGCACAGCAGCGCTACGGAGAGGGCGATCAGCGAACCGGTCGCCGCCACCGCGAGCAGGGGCAGCGTCATCGCGGCCGCCATCGCGGCGGCGCACAGGACATGGCGGCGGCCGAGGGGCCCGCGCGGTTCGGCGGCTCCGTAGACGAGGCCCGCCACGCAGGAACCCGCGGCCTGGAGGGCGAGGACCGCGCCCGCGGCGGCCTTGTGGCCCTGTTCGTCGGCGTAGGCGATCGTGACGACTTCGAGCGACCCGAAGACGGCACCCGTGGCGAGGAAGCCGATCAGCAGAACGGGCATCCCGCGCGCGCGGAGCAACGATTTCGTCGCGGCCGACGTGTCCGTACGGTCGGCACGGTCGGTACGTTTCCGATGGTTCTGTGGCGGGGGCTCCGTCGCCCGCTGGGCGGCGAAGACGAGGACGCCGGTCACCAGCAGGATCACCCCGATCAGGGTGCCCGCCTGCGGGAAGAGCGCGCCGCACAGGAACGCGGCGAGGACAGGGCCGAGCATGAAGCAGAGCTCGTCGACGGCCTGCTCGAAGGAGTTCGCGGTGTGCACGGCCCGCGCGTCCCCCTTGAGGAGGTGGGCCCAGCGGGCCCGTGACATGCCGCCGGTGTTGGGTGTCGTGGCGGTGGCCGCGTACGACGCGAACAGGGTCCAGTCGGGCGCTCCGTAGCGCACGCACAGCAGCAGGGAGAGCGAACCCAGCGCGGCGATCAGGGCGGCGGGGACCGCGACGCGGGCCTGGCCGTGGCGGTCCACGAGCCGCGCCGTCCAGGGCGCGACGACGGCGGTCGCGGCGAGACCGGTCGCGGTGACGGCGCCGGCCAGCGCGTACGAGCCGCGGGCCCCGGAGATCATGATGACGGCGCTCACGCTGAACATGCCCATGGGGAGCCGGGCGACGAGGTTGCCGAGGGTGAAGGCGGTGGCGCCGGGTATCGCGAAGAGGCGGGAGTAGGGGTTGTGGGGCATGTGAACACCCTCACCGGGGGTGCGGGACGGGGTCCAACACCTGCGGGGCGCCGATTCACGCAACTCCGTTGTAAGTCCTCGTATCGGCTTGTAAGTTCCTGCGATGACCCAGGAATCACCCGCCGTCGCCGTACACCGCCGTGATGTGGACCCCCGGCTGCTGCGCGCCTTCGTCGCCGTGGCGGAGGAGCTGCACTTCACCCGCGCGGCCGCCCGGCTGTACGTGGCGCAGCAGTCGCTGAGCCGCGATGTACGGCGTCTGGAGCGGGAGTTGGGCGCTGAGCTCTTCGCGCGCACCACGCGGCAGGTCACGCTGACGGCCGACGGCGAGCGGCTGCTGCCGTACGCGCGACGCGTCCTGGAGGCCCAGGACGACCTGGTGGCCGCCGTCTCGGGCGCGGCGCGCCCGCTGCTCGTCGACCTGAACAGCCCCGGTCTGGTCTGCGGCCGCATCCTGGAGCGGGCCCGCGCGCTGGCCCCCGAGTGCGAGCTGATGGCCCGCTTCGAGAGCGGCCTCGCCGGTTCCGCCGCCGAGATCGTCGCCGGGCGGCTCGATGTCTCCTTCGGACGGTACGCGGGACTCGACCCGGCACTGCGGGCCGGGCTGGACCACCAGCCGGTGCGGTACGAGCCGATGGCGGTGCTGCTGCCTGCCGGGCATCCGCTGGCGGAGCTCGACGAGGTGCCGCTCGACGCGCTCGCGGGGGAGACCGTGTACGCGGGGGCGGGCAATCCCAGGACGACGGAGTGGACCGGCCTCGCGCGGCTGCTCTTCGAGGGGCGGGGTGGCGAGGGGCGGGGCATCGCGGGGCGAGGTGGCGAGGGGCGCGGCATCGAAATCGCGCCGCCCGCGCCCCTCGCCGTCGGCCCCGAGGAATTCGAACGCGTCATGGCGAAGTATCGGAATCCGGTCCTGGCGGTGGTGGACTTTCCGACCATGCCGGGAGCCGAGCTGCGACCGCTCGTGGACCCGGTCCCGCTCTCCCCCGTATCACTGGTGTGGCGAAAAGGCTTGCTCCACCCGGGAGTTGCCGCATTGCGGGAGGCCGCGGCGTCCCTTGCCGCCGAGGAAGGATGGCTGCGGCGACCGGCACGTAGCTGGCTTCCCGCCGCAGATGCACGCGTCATGACGAGTCCTTCACAGTGGCCACGCAATGCCGTTGTGCGAACGTTACGCGGGGACGCGTGCCCGTAATGGCTTGAAATGCCGCTGTAAATGGGGGCGTTCGAGGCGGTTGGGGGTGGTCCGGAAACCCCTCACGGGGCCGTGAAATTCGCTGTGGCGAATGAGGCCTGTGGGCGACGGAGCGCGGCATGAGGTGGAGAGGGGTGTGTCGTCGACAGCCTCATGAATCGCACTAGCAAATCAACTCCCGACGGTGGGTCGTAACGATCTCGACGCTGCGTGTAGCCGACTCCTAAGCTGGCGGCTCTTCCCCGCTGTACGCGCCGGACGACCGCATGCCGCGTGGCGGGGCCCACCCTCTGCCAGGAGTTCCTTTGCTTTACAGGAAGACCGCGCTGCGCATCGCCGCGCCCGTCGCCGTGCTCGCCCTCGCCCTCACCGCCTGTGGCGGCGGAGACGACAAGAAGTCGGACGACAAGAAGGCGGACGCCCCCAAGTCGCAGAACAAGCCCGCGGAGCCGACCGCCCTGAAGGCCGGCGAGACCACCACAGGCCAGGTCAAGGAGGACAAGGCCACCGTCACGTACGACGTGGCCGCGCAGAAGATCGACGTCGGTACGGCGGCCGAGACCAAGAAGCTGGTCTCGGACCCGAAGCAGGCGAAGGGCCTGGTCGTGGCGACCGCCCACATGAAGATCACGCACAAGGCCGGCGCCCCGCTCACGGACACGCCGGACGTGGCCGAGACGACGGAGATCTACGCGGACGGCACCCGCGGCGGCCTCCTCATCGGTGCCGCCGAGGACGCGCCGGGCTGCGAGGACGAGCTGGACCTCGAGGGCTGGAAGAAGGGCGAGACGCACGAGCTGTGCGAGACGTACCTGATCCCCGAGGGCTCGAAGAACCTCGAGGTCCGCTGGTCGGCCAAGGAGGACGGCAAGCAGGTGACGTGGAAGGTCGCGGGGAAGTAGCGGCGGCCCGTACGTAACTGCCGTGTGCGGCAGGGGCGTCGGTCCGTTGTCGTCCGGGCGTCGCGTTCAGCGGCGATGCCCGGACGTGGGTGTTTGCGGGGTCAACGCGCGAATCGGGGCCGCTGTGGTGGACCCGACGTTGGCGTCTGTCAGTGGTCATGGATAGCTTGGTTCACTCCAGAGAACCCTCGTCCTACCAGGAGCTGACCGTGATCCGCCGCCCCACCTTGCTCGCAGCGGCCGCCCTGACCGCCGCGGTTCTGACGCTCTCCGCCTGCGGAGGCGGTGGTGACGGCGATTCCGCCAAGGACAGCGACAAGATCGCGGGTGCGGACACGGGCGGGGAGAAGTCGAAGTCGCCCTCGCCGAAGGCGTCGGAGGACGGGGTCGACCGGCCGGAGGTCACACTCCCGAAGGACGTGGACAACGTCTTCGAAGGCGGTAAGACCGGTGACTCGAAGAAGGACACCGTGCTGGCGGACAACGAGCGGTGGCTGGACTCGCTGATCGAGGCGGTGACCGTCGACGCGGAGGACCACCCCGGGCTGAAGTTCTACACGTCGGGCGACGCGCTGCTGTCCTCGGCGCAGTACATCCAGGGTTTCCAGAAAAACAACAAGAGTTTCGTCGGCACCATCCGGTACTACGACCGGCAGGTCACCTTCCTGAAGGAGGGCGTCGCCGCCGTGTCGTACTGCAAGGACGGCACCAAGACGTACCCCAAGGACTTGAAGACCGGCAAGGTGGACCGGTCGATCGAGGGCTCCGCGAGTGACTACGCGTTCGTCAACACCCGTGTGAAGAAGAACGACAAGGGCGTCTGGCAGACGGATTCCGTCACGTCGACGACGGCATCCAAGAAGTGCACGCCGTGATCGCGGGCGCACGGAAGCCTGCGCTCCGGTGGGCCGCGCCCGCGCTGGCCGTGGCTGTGGTGCTGATCCCCGCCACTGCTCACGCCGGCGGCGGCGACACGGTGGGCGGTGCGGACGTCGGGAGTGGCCAGCAGTCGAACGGCGCCCTCCAGGATCGCAACCTCACTGTCCAGACGAAGGTCCAGACGACCGTCGAAGGCAACCCGAAGTCCGCGAAGACCGGCACGCTCACGCCCGCCAACAGCAACTGGGACCCGCCGGCCTGCTGGTACGAGCCTGCCTACTCCCCGAAGCAGATCGAGGCCACGGTCAAGGCGATCCGCAAGATGAAATTCTTCGGCCTCGGCGACTTCGTGGGCGGCATCTTCGACTCGTACTTCAAGGAGGGGCACCCCTACAAGGACTACAACCTCGACAAGCAGGGCGAGGGGAAGTTCTGGGCGGCCACCGTCGACGAGAAGCGCAAGGACGAACCGGGCGCGAAGGCCTGCGACAAGCTGCCGTTCTGGGTGCAGGAAGGCGAGACCCCGAAGGAGCCCCTCGCGGTCTCTCCCAGGATCCTCGCCGAGTACGCGTACGGCCAACTGCCCGTCCCCGGCACCGAGATCAAGATGGCGCCGGAGGGTGAGACGAAGGTCAACCTGCCGACCTGGGTGTGGCTGGACAAGGCCAAGTTCAAGAAGGTCTCGGTGACCGCGAGCCTGCCCGGCACGGGCTTGTCCGCGACGACGACCGCCGAGCCGGTGTCCCTGAAGCTCGAACCGGGGACGGGCGACGCCGAGACGTACCCCGCGTCCGGCGAGTGCCCGATCGAGGACGGCCGGATCGGCACGCCCCGGGCCAAGGGCACCTCGGGGGACACGGATCCGCCGTGCGGGGTGAAGTACCTGCGGTCGTCGCGCGACGGTTCGTACGAACTCAAGGCCACCCTCACCTGGAGGGTCAGGTGGACGAGTACGACGGAGCCGGGCGGCGACCTGCCCCCGGGCGAGTTCGGTGCGGCGCAGGACGTGGTCGTACGGGAGATCCAGTCGGTCAACCGTTGACGTGAAGCGGGGACGGGGGCTCAGTAGCCCACTGTGAAGCGGGTGCGGTGGTGGGCCGGGGATTCCGCTTCGTCCAGGAGCGCCACCGCCAGGTCCTCCATGGAGATGGACGAGTCGCCGTCCGCGTCCACCAGGAGTTCGTCCTTGCCGAGGCGGTACTCGCCCGTGCGCGTGCCCGGTTCGAAGAGGGCCGAGGGGCTGATGTACGTCCAGGCCACCCGCGTGTCCGCCGTGTGGAGCGCCTCGTACTGGGCGTTGGACGCCTCGGCGATGTGACGCCAGGGCGCGGGGACGTACCTCGGGTCGTCGATGGCGAGGCGGCCCTCCGTGCCGGGGACCGTCAGGCTGCCCGCGCCGCCGATGACGATGAGGCGTACGTCGTCGGTGTGGGCCAGGCCCGACAGGAGCGACCTGGTGATCGCGGGGTGGTCGCGCTCGTGGCCGGGGGCGGGTCTCGTGGCGTTGACGACGACGTCCTGGCCGGCGCTGAGCGCGGTCACGTGGTCCGCGTTCCGGGCGTCGCCGGTGCGGTGCTCGGCGTCCGGGTGCAGCTCCGCGTAGCGGGACGGGTCGCGGACCACGGCGGTGACCTCGTGGCCGCGGGCGAGGGCCTCCGCGACGACGCGGCTTCCGGTATTTCCGGCTGCTCCGAAGACGGTGATGCGCATGGTGGCTCCTGGAAGAGGGAGGGAGGTGGGGAGGTGAGGCGCGGGAGTGGGCGCGGGAGTAGGTGGGGTTATGCGCGGCGCGCCTGGTGGCGGCTCTGGCCCAGCGCCACGCTGCCGAGGACGAGGACGAGTCCGGCCACCTGCCAGACGGTGAGCGTCTGCCCGAGGATCACCAGGCCCGCGAGCGTCGCGACGACGGGGTTGGCCAGGCCGAGGAAGGAGACCGAGGAGGCGGGGAGGCGTTCGATGCCGCGGAACCAGAGGGCGTACGCGAGAGCCGTGCCGATGATGCCGAGGTAGGTGTACCCGGCGACGTTGGCCCCGGTGAAGTGGTCCGGGAGGCCTTCCGCGGTGAGGGCGATGGGTGCCAGGACCAGGCCGCCCACGGTCAGCTGCCATCCGGTGAGGGCGAGCAGCGAGACGCCTTCGGGGCGGCCCCACCGCTTGCTGAGCACCACCGCGAGGGCCATCAGCGTGGTCGCGGTCAGCATCGCGACGATGCCCGCGAGGTCGACCGTGGCGCTGCCGCGCAGGACGAGGAGCGCGACGCCCCCGACGCCGACCAGGCCCGCGAGCAACGTACGTCGGGTGGGCCGCACCTTCAGTACGCCGACGCCGAAGCCCGCCACGAGCAGCGGCATGACCGCGCTGATCGTCGAGGCGACGCCGCCGGGCAGGTGGTACGCGCCGAAGAAGAGGAGCGGGAAGAAGGCGCCGAAGTTGAGGATGCCGAGGACGGCCGCCTTCCACCACCAGTCGCCGCTCGGCAGTCGCCGGGTCAGGGCGAGCAGGATGAGCCCGGCGGGCAGCGCGCGCAGGGCGGCGGCGAGCAACGGGCGGTCCGGGGGGAGGAGTTCGGTGGTGGTGACGTAGGTCGTGCCCCAGGTGGCGGGGCCGATGGCGGCGAGCGCGGCGAAGCCGGCGGCGGCTTTGGCTGAGGGGCGGGCCGTGAGGCCGGCCACGGGGCCGGCTGAGGGGCGGGCGGTCGGTACGGGTGAGTTCTCTTCCACGCTCTGTTCCACGGTGTAAGCCTGCGTCGGGAGCGGTGTGTTGATGCTGGTGCTCTTGATCCCGGTATCGGACATGACGGTCCCCTCGTCGTTCCCCTGAACGCTGTTATTCTCAACGTTGAGATAAATATGGACCCGGGGTCTGCGAACGTCAAGTATCTGAACGTTGAGACAACTGATCTGTGCGTGGGCGCCAGGAGTGGGATGGAGAACCGATGACCGATGACGTTGACGCCATCGACGAGCTGCGGAGCCAGTGGCGCCGCGAGCGTCCCGACCTGGACCTCGCGCAGCTGGACGCGATGGCTCTGGTCGGCCGCATCAAGAGGGCGGACCATCTGCTGAGCAAGGGCATGAAGCGGGTCTTCGTCGAGTACGGCCTGGAGTTCGCGGAGTTCGACGTCCTCGCCACGCTGCGCCGCGTCGGCGCCCCGCACGAACTCACCGCGGGCGGACTCCTCAAGACCGCGATGGTGACGTCCGGCGCCATCACGAACCGCCTCGACAAACTCGAACGCAAGGGCCTGATCGAACGCCACCCGGACCCGAACGACCGCCGCGCCATCCGGGTCCGCCTCACGGACGCCGGCCGCGACCTGGTGGACCGCGCGGTGGTGGACCACATCGCGAACGAGGAGCGGATGCTCGCGGCTCTGTCGCCGGAGGAGCGGGCGGCCATCGACGGGGCGCTGCGGCAGTTGCTGGTGTCGTTGGGGGACACACATCTCGGCTGACGGCGCCGTCGGGAGCGAACGGGCCGGAAGTCGCGTTGCTTTCGCGGATGGGTCCGGCCGCGAGGGGGAGCCTCGCACCGTGGCAGCCAGTCACCGTGCGGGCGCGTGTGGCGAAGGAAATGGGGAGGGGGTGTGTGCGCACCGCGCCTTTGCCCGTGTATGCGCAGAGTGTTCCTGACCTCGACGTGACCCCGTCTTCCCCTCATGGATAGCTTGGTTCACTCCAGAAAACCCTTCCCGCCAGGAGTCCACAGTGCGTCGCCGATCGGCGGGGGAGGCCAGGTGAACGACCCGGGGCCGAAACGGACGCGAGTAGGGGAGCAGCGCGCGTGAGCGATCTGTACATCGACGGCGAAATGCTGAGCCGGGTTCGGCGCAACCTGGGGAACATCGAGGACCTGCTGGGCAAGCCGATCCGCGCCATGGCCGGCATAGACGCAAAGGCCATGGGGTCCAAGGAACTTGAGCGCCGCATGGAGGATTTCGGTGAAGAGTGGGGTTACGGGATCGGTCAGTTGAGGAAGTTCTCGAAGGGGGCGGCGAAGACGCTGGCCCACATCGAGAACACCTTCGAGAAACTGGACGAGGATCTCGCCGCGGCACTGTCGAAGGCGGCGAAGAAGAAGTGAGCGCCCCTACGCTCGATGACTTCCCCGCGCTGGGGTTCGTGCCGTGCCCCGGTGACCATGATGCGGTGGACAAGGTTGCCGATTCACTCCGCAGTGCGGCAACGGCCTTGGGGGAGATCAAAAGGGTCCTGCGTGGTGCGGACGACGGCGATTGGCGAGGCAAGGCGGCCATCGCCTTCCGCGAGCTCCTGGATGACGAGTTCCGTCCCAAGGTCGAGGATGCCTTCGACTCCTTCGACGGGGCGAAGGGGGTGATCCAGGACTGGGCCGACTACATGAAGGACAAGCAGAAGGTCGCTCGTGGCCTCGAGCGGGAGGCTGCAGAGGCAGAGCGGGCTGCGGACAAAGAGAAGGACAAGAAGGACAAGGCCGAGAAGGGCAAGAAGGACGACGCCGAACCTGAAGCGAAGAAGCCTTCGGGCGGTTCGGGCGACGAAACCGATCCGGTCGAGGAGGTGCGCAAGCGGGCCCGGACTCTTCAGTCGAACTACGAGGAGAAGGGGCGCAACGCAGCCGATCGCCTCAAGGACGCCATCGACGTCGCACCGAATGAGCCCGGGTTCTGGGAGAGCCTGGGCGATTTCATCGGGGACGTGCTCGATAAGATTGGTGACGCACTTGCCTGGGTGCACGACCAACTCATCGAGCTGTTGGGTAAGTACGCCCCCCTGCTCGACCTCATCGGGGACATCGCCGGACTCCTGAGCGCCGTCACGGGTCTCCTGGCGCTCATTCCCGGACTGCAGTTCATGGCCGCCGCGTCGCTCCCCCTGGCAGGTGTCGCTCTGGGAGCCCACTACCTCTCCGCAGTCGGTACGACCGGTAGTTTCGGCAAGGCGTTGCTGACCAAGGACGTCATCATGGACGCCGTGGGGTTCGGCGTCGGCAAGCTGGGAGCGAAGATGGGAGACAGCATCCTCTCCGCAGCTCAGCTGTCGGGCACGCCGATGCGAACGGTGCCGCAGCTCATAGGGCCTGCTCAGGAACTTCCGTACGGTATTTTCCAGCTGGCCAAGAGCACCCCAAGTGCCGGCTATGTCATGGGTCAGGACGAGTTCATCTCGCGTGCCGCCAGTTTCCATGTGACCTGGGCGGGCCACGCGCTGACGGCCGAAGGCGGAGGCGACAGTATCGAGACCGTCGGCAAGATCTTCAAGTGGGACTTCGGGGGGCTTACGCAGAAGCCGGAGGTGTCCAATTGAACTCCGTGAGTTCCGGGAGTTCCGCGATTACCAGGAGTGGCGACATCACGGCGATTGAACCGGGGCAGGTCAACCTGTTCGTCCCTCCCGACTGGTTCGACCTCATGGCCGACGGGCCGGACAGAGAAGCGACTCGGGCCCGCTGTGAAGACATAATCCGCCGTACCTATCCGGAAACTCCGCCGGAACGTCGGGAGGAATTCGTCGACGGACTCATGGCGTGCCACGAGCGCTACCTTGCCGATGGCGCGCTCATGTACGGCGTGATCACGGCGCCGCTGCCCAGCACCGGAGATCAGGCCGTCTGGCAGGTGCAAGCGGGCGTGGTGGCCGTTCCGGCCGTCCCTGAAGAGGTCGACCTCGGAGAGTTGCTTTCGAGGGTGTTCGACGCGCAGTTCAAGCAGCGCGTGGCGTATGTCGAGCGATTCACCACCGAGATGGGTCTCGGTCTCGGGTTTCTGTCCCAGCCTGACGTTCCCGTCCCGGAGGACTGGGCGGACGAGGTTCCCGCGGATCTCCGGACGGGGCTGGCGGGTGCGCTCGCCTGCCCGCCCGAGGGAGGGAAGGGCCTGCTGGTTGTCGGGACCTGCTTGAATCCAGATCAAGTGCGTGAGCTTGCCGCTCTGGTGGCGGTCATCGCCGGAAACTCGACCTTTGCTCCGGCGGAATCCCGGACTCCGAGTAACCAGTAGGACGACAGAGGAACGGACATGACGAATACCAGCAACGCCGGTACCTCCTCGCGAGCTTCGCTGTTTCGGGCGCCTCCGCTTCCTGAGGGTCCCGGGTCGCCGCAGGCCTGGCCGGACCGGGCGGCTCTCCTCCGGGCCCAGGCCGAAGCGCTCAAGGCGCTCATGCGTGAGGACCTCTCGCGAGGGCGTGGCCTCGCCTTTCTGGTGTGCGCGGCGGTGGTGACCCTCGTGGCCGTGCTGGCCCCGGTCCTTGTGGTGGATGCGGCCACGGGTGAAGGCGGGGACACCAACGACGTCGCCGTATCGGTCGCGGTCTGTGTTCTGCTGGCAGTCATCGCGCTTCCGGCGCTCCTGGTCCTGCGCTCCTTGCGTGCCCGAGGGGTGCGGCGGAGACGGCTGCTGGGGGAGTGGGCCGCCATCGAGAGAGGGTGCGACTCCGAGATTCCGTCGGGGTACGGCTCGCAGGGCTCCCCGCACTCCCGCTTCATCAACGCGGCCGGGCTGCTGGTGCTGGTCTTCGTGCTGGCCGTCGTCGTGCTGGCGAACGCGTCCGATGCGAGTGGTCTCGTGATGCTGCCGGGGCTGGTCGTCGCCGGTGCCTTCGCTTGGGCGACGGTGCGAAAGTACGCCGACCGCTACACGTGGGCCTCGCGGGAGAACGTGATCCGTGGACGAGCACGTCGACGGCAGCGGCACCGGGGGCAGATGTCCGGAGTGGTGGAAGTCCAGCCGACCGGGGTCCGTCCCGCGCTGCTCTACATCGCGCTGTGTGCCCCCGTCGTCATCGTCGCGCTGGTCTTCGCCGTTGCCCGCCCCAAGAACGTGCTGGGAATCGCGCTGGTCGGTCTTGTCGCCCTGGCGGTGCTGTTGATCGGCGCTCCGGTCGTCACACGCAAGCGTCGCCGGGAGCGGGACGAGATCGCCCGGGCCGCGGACACCTTGGTGAACTCGTTCCCGCCCGGCGCGGTCGTGCACCCCATGCGTTACGGGCTGGGCGAGCCCACCGGGCAGCGCGCGGCCGCCGGTCCCGCCTCCTGGGACTGTGATCCGCCGCGTGCCGGTGCTCTGGCGGTCGGTGGTGAGCTGGTGCAACTCCGCGGCGTGAACGGCGATGCGTTGGACATCCCCTTCGCCGACCTCGCGGGTGTGGCGTGTATGGCCAACACGGTGACCTGGCTCGATCCGACCCTCGATCTGCTCCTGCGCTCCGGAGACTCGATCGAGGTCCGTACACCCCGGGCGGAGGAAATCGCCGGGGCGCTGTCCGGCGCGGGGGTACGCACCGTTTCCGCATAGCGCGTGTCGATGCCGGGTCTCGTACGCCCGGGCCGGTCCTCGCCTCCTCGCCTCCTCGCCTCCTCGCCTTCCCACCTCCTCACCACCCCCGCCCCACCCCCGTGAGAGCAACGTTCCGTCGTGGTCATCGGGCGGCACAGGGTTGAAATGCGATCTCCCTAGCTTCTAGGGCGTTGGCGTTGGCCGCTGACCGCGGACTACCCCTGGAGGCGTGAGATGTGGATCGAGCGGTGGGAACCGGAGGACGAGAGGTTCTGGAAGGAGGAGGGCGGGGAGAGGGTCGCCCGGCGGAACCTCGCGTTCTCCGTGTTGTCCGAGCACGTCGGGTTCTCCGTGTGGAGCCTGTGGTCGGTGATGGTCCTGTTCATGGGGCCCGAGTACGGGATCGACGCCGCGGGGAAGTTCTTCCTCGTGTCGATGGCGACCCTCGTCGGCGCCGTCGTCCGCGTGCCCTACACCTTCGCCGTCGCCCGGTTCGGGGGGCGGAACTGGACCGTCATCGCCGCGTCCCTGCTGCTCCTGCCCACCGTCGCCGCCTTCGTGGTGATGGAGCCGGGGACCTCGTACAGCACCTTCATGCTGTGTGCCCTGCTCACCGGCGTCGGCGGGGGCAACTTCGCCTCCAGCATGACCAACATCAACTCCTTCTTCCCGCTGCGCGAGAAGGGGTGGGCGCTCGGGCTCAACGCGGGGGGCGGCAACATCGGCGTGCCCGTCGTGCAGCTCGTGGGGCTCGCCGTCATCGGGGCCGGTGGCGGGCCCCGTGTCGTGCTCGGGATCTATGTGCCGTTCGTTGTGTTTTCGGCCGTCTGTGCTTATTTCTTCATGGACAGTATTTCCTCCGTCCGTAACGACACCGGGGCCGTCAAGGGCGCTGTCCGCGACGCGCATACGTGGATCATGTCGTTCCTGTACGTGGGGACCTTCGGGTCGTTCATCGGGTACGGGTTCGCCTTCGGGCTCGTCCTGCAGACGCAGTTCGGGCGTACGCCGCTGGAGGCCGCGCAGCTCACCTTCATCGGGCCGCTGCTCGGCTCGCTCGTCCGGCCCGTCGGCGGGCGGCTCGCCGACCGGTTCGGCGGGGCCCGCATCACCCTGTGGAACTTCCTCGGCATGGGCGCCGCGACCGGCGTCGTCGTCATCGCCTCCCTGCGCGAGTCGCTGCCGCTCTTCGTCGGCGCCTTCGTCGCGCTCTTCGTGCTGACAGGGCTCGGCAACGGATCCACGTACAAGATGATCCCGGGGATCTTCCAGGCCAAGGCCGAGGCCCGGGGGCTCACCGGCGAGGACGCCGCCGCTCAGGGGCGGCGGCTGTCGGGTGCGGCCATGGGATTGATCGGTGCCGTCGGGGGGCTCGGCGGGCTCGGCATCAACCTCGCGCTGCGGCAGTCCTTCCAGACCGTGGGCTCCGGCACCGGTGCCTATCTCGTCTTTCTCACCTTCTACGGGGTGTGCGCCGGGGTCACCTACTTCGTATACCTGCGGCGGCCGGTCACCCGGACGGTCGCGACCGCCGAGGCCCGGGACCAGTCGCCGCTCCGTTACGTTGACGTGTGACCCGCCACGTGACACGTCACGTGTGACCCGCCCCTGTCACGTGACGCGGGACCCGTCATGTGACACGTCACGCTTAACACGGTGGACATCAGGGCGAACCTGGCGCGTCACGCGCCGTTGACACGCTCAGTCGTCCGCCCCTGACCGCGAGATACGTGAGCAGCCTATGCACGCCACACCCCGGAACGACCCCTCCGCCCCCAGCCCCCTCGCCGGGTTCACCGTCGGCGTCACCGCCGCCCGCCGCGCCGACGAACTCGGCACGCTGCTCGAGCGGCGCGGCGCCACCGTCCTGCACGCGCCCGCCCTGCGCATCGTGCCGCTCGCCGACGACAGTGAACTGCTCGATGCCACCAAGCAGTTGATCGAGCAGGCACCCGACATCGTGGTGGCCACCACCGCCATCGGGTTCCGCGGGTGGATCGAGGCCGCCGACGGGTGGGGGTACGGGGAGGCGCTGCTCCGCTGTCTGCGCGGTGTCGAGCTGCTCGCCCGCGGGCCGAAGGTCAAGGGTGCCGTACGGGCCGCCGGGCTCACCGAGGAGTGGTCGCCGTCCTCCGAATCCATGGCGGAGGTCCTCGACCGGCTCCTCGGAGAGGGCGTCGAGGGGCGTCGCGTCGCCCTGCAGCTGCACGGCGAGCCGCTGCCCGGGTTCGTCGAGGCGCTGCGGGCCGGCGGGGCGGAGGTCGTCATGGTGCCCGTCTACCGGTGGCTGCCCCCGGAGGACCTCACGCCCGTGGACCGGCTGCTCGACGCGACCGTCGGGCGCGGGGTCGACGCGCTGACGTTCACCAGCGCTCCCGCCGCCGCGTCCCTGCTCGCCCGCGCGGAGGAGCGCGGCATGACCGCCGAACTCCTCGCCGCCCTGCGGCACGACGTCCTGTCCGCCTGCGTGGGGCCCGTCACCGCGCTGCCGCTGCAGTCCCTCGGCATCGACACGGTGCAGCCGGAGCGGTTCCGGCTCGGGCCGCTCGTCCAGGTGCTGTGTCGTGAACTGCCCGCCCGGGCACGGGCGTTCACCGTTGCCGGGCATCGGGTGGAGATCCGCGGGCACGCCGTCCTCGTCGACGACGAGCTGCGCGCCGTGCCGCCCGCCGGCATGGCCCTCCTCGCCGCCCTCGCCCGCCGTCCCGGCTGGGTCGTCGCCCGCGCGGAGCTGCTGCGCGCGCTGCCGGGCGCCGGGAGCGACGAGCACGCGGTGGAGTCGGCGATGGCCCGTCTGCGTACGGCCCTCGGTACGCCGAAGCTGATCCAGACCGTCGTGAAGCGCGGCTACCGGCTCGCCCTCGACCCGTCGTCGGGGTCGAAGTACGCGGGGTGACGCCGCCGCGTACATCGGTTGGGGCCGCCGCGGCGGAGGTCGGCGTTCTCGGGGAACCTGGTACGCCGGGTTCCGGACCCGCCCGGGGGAGTGCACTGTAGGGGTACGCAACGCATTCACTCACCGGTGACCCCAAGGCGGTGACACGCGCATGGCGTTGGGCACGGCCCCGGCTCTGTACGAGCTGCGATTCGACTCCGGGCGGAGCTGTCTGGACCTCGTGGCGACGAACCACCCCGTGGAACGGCTCGACTCCATGGCGCGGCTGCGCGCCTGGCTCGCCGGTGCGGGTCTCGTACCGGCGGAAGCGTTACTGCACGGCGCCGGGCCGCAGTGGCTCGCCGCCTTCCACGAACTGCGGGCGCAGGTGGGCCAGTTGGTACGCGGCGAGATCGAGGGGCGGCCCCTCGCCGCCGCGCCCGCGCTCGACCGCGTCAACGCGCTGGCCGCCGCGGCGCCCCCGGCCCCCTGCGCGGTACGCGCCGCCGACGGCACGCTGGTCCGTGTCCTGCGCGGCGAACCCGGCTGCGCGGCACTCGTCGCCGCGGTCGCTCGGGACGCCGTCGACCTGCTCACCGACCCGGTGGCCCGCGCGCTGCTCCGCCAGTGCGAGGGCGACAACTGCCCGATCGTGTACCTCGACACGTCCCGCGGGCGTCGGCGCCGCTGGTGCAGCAGCGAGGTGTGCGGCAACCGGGAACGGGTCGCCAGACACCGCCGGAGGGCGGCGCTCGCCCGGCCCTGAGAGCACTTGTCAGGAAGCGACTCCGGCCACCCGGCCCTGAGAGCACTTGTCAGGAAGCGACTCCGGCCACCCGCCCCTGCGAGCACCCGTCAGAGCGCGTCTCCGGCCACCCGACCCTGATCACCCGTCAAAAAGCGACTCCGGCCACCCGCCCCTGCGAGCCCCCGCCCGAGCAGACCCCGACCGCCCAACCCCACCTCCCCACGCCCCCATCGAAACGCCCCCATTGAACGCCCGGCCCCCCACCTACGTACCTCCGTCGTGAGACCCGCCCGACCCGCCGAAAGCGCGGACACCGGAGGTACGCGTGCGCAAGGATTCCGCCGTGGCCGATGAGCGCCCGCAGCCGCACCGTCATCGTCTCGGCCGGCCCCCGGGCCCGGACGAGGAGTTGATGCGCGCCCTCTACCAGGAGCACGCGGGGCCACTCCTCGCCTACGTGCTCCGGCTGGTGGCGGGCGACCGGCAGCGTGCCGAGGACGTCGTACAGGAGACGCTCATCCGTGCCTGGAAGAACGCCGGTCAGCTCAACAGGGCCACCGGTTCGGTACGCCCCTGGCTGGTGACGGTCGCCCGGCGCATCGTCATCGACGGCCACCGCAGTCGGCAGGCCCGGCCGCAGGAGGTCGACCCGTCGCCGCTGGAGGTCATCCCCGCGGAGGACGAGATCGACAGGGCACTGTGGCTGATGACGCTTTCGGACGCACTGGAGGACCTGACTCCCGCACATCGGGAGGTACTTGTCGAGACCTACTTCAAAGGGCGTACGGTCAATGAGGCGGCCGAGACGCTGGGCATACCCAGCGGGACGGTCCGTTCACGGGTCTTCTACGCGCTTCGCTCGATGAAGCTGGCGCTCGAGGAGCGGGGGGTGACGGCATGACCGAGTTCCACAGCCACCACGGCGCGCAGCAGGACGACGACCTCCACGAGACCGTCGGTGCCTACGCCCTGGGGGTCCTGGACGACGCGGAGGCGACGCGGTTCGAGGCGCACCTCGCCGGGTGCGGGTTCTGCAGGCGGCAGCTGGACGAGCTCTCCGGCATGGAGCCGATGCTGGCCGCCCTCGCGGACTTCCCGGGACCGCGCGGCGTGCCCGCGATCGGCGAGCAGCTCGCCGCCCGGCCCGGCCCCCGCCTCGCCGAACGGCTCGTCGCGGAGGTGTCGGTCAAGCGGGAGCGCGGGCGCAGGCGCGGCCTGTACCTGGTCGCGGCGGCGGTCGCGCTGATCGTCGGCGGCCCGCTCGCGGTCCTCGCGGTGACCGGCGACGACGGCGGTACGGGCGGCACGGAGGACGTGGCCGTCGAACCGCATCCCACCAGCCCCGCCGAGGACGCCTTCTTCCACCACATGGCGGAGAAGGCGCGGGCCACGGACCCGAAGACCAAGGTCAGCGCCACCGTGGGCACCGAGGCGAAGGCCTGGGGCACGCACGCCGTCCTGGAGCTGAAGAACGTCAAGGGCCCGCTGAAGTGCTCGCTGATCGCGGTCGGCAAGGACGGCGAGAAGGAGACGGTCAGCAGCTGGTCGGTGCCGGAGTGGGGGTACGGCATCAAGGGCAGCTCGAACAAATGGGCGCGCAGTCCGCTCTACGTCCACGGGGGCGCCGCCATGGACCGCAACGACATCGACCACTTCGAGGTGACCACGTTCGACGGCGACCGGCTGGTCAAGGTCGACGTGTAGGCACGACTGGTGCACGACAAGTGCACGGGACCGGCCCCTTTCGCTTAAGGTGGACGGCTGCTCGTACGAGCAGCAGCACGGTGTGAAAGGGGCCCCGGTGGCCGACGTCAACGCAGTAATGCCGTCAGGCACACGCGACCGCGAGATCAGCGTCGAACAGGAGCATCTCGACCAGGTCTACCGACGTCTCGAGGAGAAGATCCACGAGGCGGAGTTCCTGATGGACGACGCGGCCAAGCGCTCCCAGGTCGGTACGCCCGGCGCGCTCGCCGAACGCGACGCGCAGGTCTTCCGCGCCGGCGTCCATCTGAACCGCCTCAACAACGAATTCGAGGACTTCCTCTTCGGCCGCATCGACCTGCTCCAGGGCAAGGACGGCAAGAAGGGGCCCGACGGCGCGTACACGGCCGTGGAGCCCGCGGAGGGCGCGGTCCGCGAGGACGAGAGCGGCAAGTACGCGGAGATCGCGGAGACGCTGCACATCGGCCGTATCGGCGTCCTCGACGCGGACTACTCCCCGCTGGTCATCGACTGGCGCGCGCCCGCCGCCGCGCCCTTCTACCGCTCGACCCCGGTCGACCCGGGCCGCGTCGTGCGCCGCCGCGTCATCCGCTCCAAGGGCCGCAAGGTCCTCGGCGTCGAGGACGACCTGATGCGCCCGGAGCTCACCGCACGCCTCGACGGCGAGGTGCTCCCCGTCATCGGCGACGGCGCCCTGATGGCGGCGCTCGGCCAGGCCCGCGGCCACTCGATGCGGGACATCGTGGCGTCGATCCAGGCCGAACAGGACATGGTGATCCGCGCGCCCGCCGCGTCGGTGACGTACGTGGAGGGCGGCCCCGGCACCGGCAAGACCGCGGTGGCCCTGCACCGTGCCGCGTACCTGCTCTACCAGGACCGCCGCCGGTACGCGGGCGGCATCCTCATCGTCTCCCCGACACCGCTCCTGGTCGCCTACACGGAGGGCGTGCTGCCCTCCCTCGGCGAGGAGGGGCAGGTCGCGATCCGCGCGGTCGGCTCGCTGATGGAGGGCGTGGAGGCCACCGAGTACGACAGCCCCGCCGTGGCGCGGGCCAAGGGCTCGTCGCGGATGCTTCAGGTCTTGAGGAGGGCGGCGCGGGGAGCGCTGGAAGGGACGGCCACCGCCAACGTTCCGGTCGCCGCCCCGCAGGACGGCCAGCTCTCCTTCGGCGAGGACGACGACGAGCCCGCCGGCCCCCGGCCCGCCTCCGCCCCCACCCGTCTCCGCGTCGTCGCCTTCGGCCGCCGCCTCGAACTCGACGCCGAGCAGCTGGACCGCATCCGCCGCAACGCCCTGAGCGGCACCGCCCCCGTCAACCTGCTGCGCCCGCGCGCCCGCAAGCTCCTCCTGGACGCCCTGTGGTCGCAGTCCGGGTCGGCGGGCCGCCACACCGACCCCGAGCTCGCCGCCGAGCTCCGCTCCTCCTTCGACGACGACATCACGTCCGAGGACGACTTCATCCACTTCCTGGACGCCTGGTGGCCGGAGCTCACCCCGCGCGGGGTGCTCACCGCGATGAGCGACGAGAAGCGGCTCGGGCGGTGGGCGCGGCGGATCCTCAACCCGGGCGAGGTCCGCAAGGTCGCCCGTTCGCTGCGGCGCGACGCCCTGTCCGTGCACGACGTGGCGCTCCTCGACGAGCTCCAGGCGCTCCTCGGCACGCCGTACCGACCCAAGAAGAAGCGCGAACTCGACCCCCTCGACCTGCTCACCGGGCTGCAGGAGCTGATGCCGCAGCGCGAGGAGTCCCAGCGCGAGCGCGCCGAGCGGCTCGCCGCGGAACGCACCGAGTACGCGCACGTCATCGTCGACGAGGCGCAGGACCTCACCCCCATGCAGTGGCGGATGGTCGGCCGCCGCGGCCGGCACGCCACGTGGACCGTGGTGGGCGACCCGGCCCAGTCCTCGTGGTCGGACCCGGACGAGGCGGGCGCGGCCCGTGACGAGGCCCTGGGGAGCCGCCCGCGCCGCCGTTTCGAGCTGACCGTCAACTACCGCAACCCGGCCGAGATCGCCGACCTCGCCGCCAAGGTGCTCGCCCTCGCGATGCCGGGCGCCGAGTCCCCTTCGGCGGTCCGCTCCACGGGCGTGGAGCCCCGCTTCGCCGTCGTGCGGGACAGGGACCTCGCCGCCTCCGTGCGCGAGGAGGCGGCGCGGCTCCTGGAGCGGGTCGACGGGACGGTCGGCGTCGTCGTGGCGATGAACCGGCGCGAGCAGGCGGCGCGCTGGCTGGCGGGGCTCGGCGGGCGTGTGGTGGCGCTCGGCAGTCTGGAGGCGAAGGGTCTGGAGTACGACGCGACGCTCGTCGTCTCGCCCGCCGAGATCGCGGACGAGTCCCCGGCGGGCCTGCGTGTCCTGTACGTGGCGCTGACCCGTGCGACGCAGCAGCTCACGGTCCTGTCGGGGGAGCGCGACGAGCCGGACGAGGACGGTGTGCCGGACCTGCTCAGGGATTGATCCGAGCGGGTTCTCGGGACGGGAATTGCCTTACGGGGTTCGTTTGTTACCTTGGATGTGGCACCGGCTCGATCCAAGCCCCCGGGCCCAACCATAGTCGCTACGAGCGACCACTTGCCGCGAGGCGAGCATGGCGGGTCGGTGTCATGAACGTACGGGAGAGGCCCACGTCACCACGTGACGTGGGCCTCTTTCTGTTTCACCCAACTTCTCGTATGGTGGAAACAAGTTTCCAAAAATGCAGCGCACTGGCCGGTGAACACAACGTTCTCAATCCGGGGCGGCTACCACGTACTCGTCGGTAGGTGCGAACATCGGACGGCAAGAGCTACAAGGTGAAAGCAGAGGAAGTCGGCCATGGCAACGGCGCCCAGCGTCTCCTACTCGATGACGGTCCGGCTGGAGGTGCCCGCGAGCGGAACGGCGGTCTCCCAGCTCACCACGGCCGTCGAGTCTTCCGGGGGCTCGGTCACCGGCCTCGACGTCACGGCCTCCGGCCACGAGATGCTGCGGATCGACGTGACGATCGCGGCGTCCTCCACCACGCACGCCGACGAGATCGTCGAGCAGCTGCGCACCATCGAGGGTGTCACCCTCGGCAAGGTCTCCGACCGTACGTTCCTGATGCACCTCGGCGGCAAGATCGAGATGGCGTCGAAGCACCCCATCCGCAACCGTGACGACCTCTCCATGGTCTACACGCCGGGTGTCGCCCGCGTCTGCATGGCGATCGCCGAGAACCCCGAGGACGCGCGCCGCCTCACCATCAAGCGCAACTCCGTTGCGGTCGTAACGGACGGTTCGGCCGTCCTCGGCCTCGGCAACATCGGCCCGAAGGCCGCGCTGCCGGTCATGGAGGGCAAGGCGGCCCTCTTCAAGCGCTTCGCCGGCATCGACGCCTGGCCGCTCTGCCTGGACACCCAGGACACCGACGCCATCGTCGAGATCGTCAAGGCCATCGCCCCCGGCTTCGCGGGCATCAACCTGGAGGACATCTCGGCGCCCCGCTGCTTCGAGATCGAGGCCCGCCTTCGCGAGGCCCTCGACATCCCCGTCTTCCACGACGACCAGCACGGCACCGCCATCGTCGTCCTCGCCGCCCTCACCAACGCCCTGCGCGTGGTCAACAAGGGCATGGGCGACGTGCGCGTGGTCATGTCGGGCGCCGGAGCGGCCGGCACGGCCATCCTCAAGCTGCTGCTCGCCGCCGGCGTCAAGAACGCCGTCGTGGCCGACATCCACGGCGTCGTGCACGCCGACCGCGAGGACCTGGTGTCCCACGAGGCCGACTCGCCGCTGCGCTGGATCGCCGAGAACACCAACCCGGAGGGCCTCACCGGCACCCTCAAGGAGGCCGTCGTCGGCGCCGACGTCTTCATCGGCGTGTCGGCCCCGAACGTGCTGAACGGCGACGACGTCGCGGCCATGGCCCAGGACGCCATCGTGTTCGCGCTCGCGAACCCCGACCCCGAGGTCGACCCCGCAATCGCCCGTCAGACGGCCGCAGTTGTCGCCACCGGACGCTCGGACTTCCCGAACCAGATCAACAACGTCCTGGTCTTCCCCGGCGTCTTCCGCGGCCTCCTCGACGCCCAGTCGCGGACGGTCAACACGGAGATGATGCTGGCCGCCGCGGGTGCCCTCGCGGACGTCGTCGCCGAGGACGAGCTGAACCGGAACTACATCATCCCCAGCGTCTTCAACGACAAGGTCGCGCCCGCCGTGGCCGACGCCGTGCGGACCGCCGCGAAGGCCGCGGGGGCCGCTGTGACAGGCGCCACGGCCTAGGGACACGGCGCGTCGCGGGACCCGGGCCCCGCGGGCCCCCTCTAGGGTGGCTCGGAGTGGCTTGGCAGCAAGCCCTCCGGCCCCCGGCTTTTCTGGGGCGGCGGACGCTTTTCGTGTGACCCCCACGGGCACCGGATTGGCTTTCCCGCCGCAGGTGGGGGCAGGATGCGTAATCGGGCGCGAGGGTCTGACGTCAGACCCGGGTCCGGGGACTGTCCGAGGACCCTGGCAGCATCGTCTTCGCTGTGCCCATCATGCGGCCCTGCCGCGTGGCACGCCTCAACGGCAAAAGAACACGGGAGTACAAACATGAACCGCAGTGAGCTGGTGGCCGCGCTGGCCGACCGCGCAGAGGTGACCCGCAAGGACGCCGACGCCGTGCTGGCCGCGTTCGCCGAGACCGTCGGCGAGATCGTTGCCAAGGGCGACGAGAAGGTCACCATCCCCGGCTTCCTGACCTTCGAGCGCACCCACCGTGCCGCTCGCACCGCCCGCAACCCGCAGACCGGCGAGCCGATCAACATTCCGGCCGGTTACAGCGTCAAGGTTTCGGCTGGTTCCAAGCTGAAGGAAGCGGCGAAGGGCAAGTAGCCCCGAGCAGCTGAAAGGGGCGGCCACCCATTCGGGTGGCCGCCCCTTTCGCGTGCGGTACTGCGGCCGTACTGCTTCAGAGGGCCCGTACGCCCCCTGCGGGCCTGCTAGGGCCTGTGTCGGAAGTCCCGCCTGCCCCGCGACGCCCGGCACGCGCCCTCGCGGCGTTGTCGGGACACCCCGATACAACCAGTATCGGGGCGACCCTCCGCCTTGCGATCGCACGCACCGGACGCCGCGGGGCCCGCCCTCCGGGCGGACGACGGGACCTCCGACACAGGCCCTAGCCCAGCGGTGCTTTGCCGGGCAGCTCGACCTTCGCGCCGAGCTCCACGAGCTTCTCCATGAAGTTCTCGTAGCCGCGGTTGATCAGGTCGATGCCGTGGACGCGGGACGTGCCCTGCGCCGCCAGGGCGGCGATGAGGTACGAGAAGCCGCCGCGCAGGTCCGGGATGACCAGATCGGCGCCCTGGAGCTTCGTCGGGCCGCTGACCACCGCCGAGTGGAGGAAGTTCCGCTGGCCGAAGCGGCAGTCGGAACCGCCGAGGCACTCGCGGTACAGCTGGATGTGTGCACCCATCTGGTTGAGCGCGGAGGTGAAGCCGAGCCGCGACTCGTAGACCGTCTCGTGGACGATCGACAGGCCCGCGGCCTGCGTCAGCGCCACGACGAGCGGCTGCTGCCAGTCGGTCTGGAAGCCGGGGTGCACGTCCGTCTCCAGGGCGATCGCGTCGAGCGAGCCGCCCGGGTGCCAGAAGCGGATGCCCTCGTCGTCGATCTCGAAGGCACCGCCCACCTTCCGGTAGGTGTTCAGGAACGTCATCATCGAGCGCTGCTGGGCGCCGCGGACGTAGATGTTGCCCTCGGTCGCCAGGGCGGCGGACGCCCAGGAGGCGGCCTCCAGGCGGTCCGAGAGGGCGTGGTGGTTGTAGCCGCCGAGGCTGTCGACACCGGTGATCCGGATGGTCCGGTCGGTGTCCATGGCGATGATCGCGCCCATTTTCTGCAGGACGCAGATCAGGTCCTCGATCTCCGGCTCCACCGCGGCGTTCGAGAGCTCCGTCACGCCCTCCGCGAGGACGGCGGTGAGCAGGACCTGCTCGGTGGCGCCCACGGACGGGTACGGCAGCCGGATCTTCGTGCCGCGCAGCCGCTGCGGGGCCTCCAGGTACTGGCCGCCCTCGCGCTTCTCGATGGTCGCGCCGAACTGGCGGAGCACCTCGAAGTGGAAGTCGATCGGCCGGCCGCCGATGTCACAGCCGCCGAGACCCGGGATGAAGGCGTGCCCGAGGCGGTGCAGCAGGGGGCCGCAGAAGAGGATCGGAATGCGCGACGACCCCGCGTGGGCGTCGATGTCGGCGACGTTCGCGCTCTCCACGTGGGAGGGGTCCATGATGAGCTCGCCCGGCTCCTCACCGGGGCGGACCGTCACGCCGTGCAGCTGCAGCAGACCGCGCACGACGCGTACGTCGCGGATGTCTGGGACATTGCGCAGCCGGCTCGGGGCGCTGCCGAGCAGCGCGGCCACCATGGCCTTCGGCACGAGGTTCTTCGCGCCGCGGACACGGATCTCGCCCTCGAGCGGAGTGCCGCCGTGGACAAGCAGGACATCATCGGTGACGGTCATGAATCTCGCGTTCCGATTGAATGGACAGGGGGACCAAAGGGCCAAGCGTAATGGCCGCGTACCCCCCTTCCGTAAGGTCGAGGACGCACAAAGCACGTCATGAGTTCGTGACAACACGAACCGTGCGGAACCGGACACTCCGGGTCACCATCCGTGACGGTGGTTCCACCGGCCCCTTCCGGCCCTGAGCTGCGTTCACTCCGGTATGCGCATTGCCTCCCCGCGCGGGGCGAAGATGCGGGATCATGTGCTCCATGACCGAGGTGTCCTCGCTCACAGGCCGGCTGCTCGTGGCCACACCGGCCCTGGCGGACCCGAACTTCGACCGCGCGGTGGTGCTGCTCCTCGACCACGACGAGAAGGGCTCGCTCGGCGTGGTCCTGAACCGCCCGACGCCCGTGGACGTCACCGACATCCTGGAGGGCTGGGGGCGGCTGGCCGGTGCGCCCGGAGTGGTCTTCCAGGGCGGACCCGTCTCGCTGGACTCGGCGCTCGGGGTCGCGGTGATCCCCGGCGAGGAGGGCACGCCGCCCGGCGCCCGGAAGCGGGGGCCCGCTCCCCGTGACCCCGTCGGCTTCCGCCGCGTCCACGGCGCGATCGGCCTCGTCGACCTGGAGGCCCCGCCGGAACTCCTCGCCCCCGCCCTCGGCTCCCTCCGCATCTTCGCGGGCTATTCGGGCTGGGGCCCCGGCCAGCTGGAGAACGAACTCGCGGACGGCGCCTGGTACGTGGTCGAGTCCGAGCCGGGTGACGTCTCGTCCCCGGATCCGGAGCGGCTGTGGCGGGCGGTCCTGCGACGCCAGCGGAGCGAGCTGGCGATGGTGGCCACCTATCCGGACGACGCGTCGCTGAACTGAGGGGCCCGGTTCACGTACTGCTCCGCCAGGGGGTGCGGGTCCCTCGTCGGGATCGCCAGGCGCACGGTCACCGGCGGAGCGTTCTTCAGGCGTACGCAGCGCAGTGCCGGATGCGTGTGTCTGCGGGCCACCGGTTCCGGGGCGATGCCCACGCCGTGGCCCGCGGCGACCGCCTCCAGCCACTCGTCGAGGTTGTCCGCGGTGCAGGCGAGCCGGGGGCGGCGCTCCGGGGGCCACAGCTCCGGGCTCGTCGTGCCGGTCACCGTGTTCACCACCAGCGGCACGTCCGCGAGCTCCGCCCAGTCGACCACGCGCCGCCCCGCCAGCTCCGCGGCCCCGCGTGCGACGACGGCGACGCGCGGCTCCCGCAGCAGCACCCGCGTGCGGACCGCGGCGCCGGACGGCACGTCACCCCGTACGACCGCGACGTCGCACGCGCCCGAGAGGAGCCCGGCGAGGGGCTCGTTCCGCCGCACGAGCCGCACACCCGCCCCCGTCGCCGCCTTGAACGCGTGCACCAGCTCGGCGCATGCCTGGGGCAGGAGTGAGGTGAACCCGAGGCGCAGGAGAGGGGGCTCGCTGCCCGCGCCGCGCAGCGCCCCGTCGACCCGGGACAGCAGCGGCGCCAGCTCGTCGCGGAGCCGGGCCCCGGCCTCGGTGAGGGCGACCCGGCGCGTGGTCCGCTCCAGGAGGCGGGTGCCGAGCGCGTCCTCCAGCGCCCGCACGGTCCGCGTCAGCGCGGGCTGGCCGACGCGGAGCACGGCGGCGGCCTGCGTGAAGTTCAGCTCGTCGGCGACGGCGAGGAAACCTCGCAGGTGGCGCAGTTCGACGCCGGGCGGTACGTGATCCATGCCGCCCCAGCATAAATGCGTGCCGCACGCATTTCTCCCCGGATGCGGAGGCTGCCTACGTTTCCCCTTCGCCGCAGCCGATGCGGTACGTCGATCAGGGGAGTTGAACGCCGTGCGCAAGGTATGGCTGTTGATGGTGGGGTCCTTCACGCTCGGGCTCGACGCCTACGTGATGGCGGGGCTCCTGCCGGTGGTCGCCGACGACCTGGGGACGACCGTCTCGCTCGCCGGGCAGATGGTCACCGTCTTCACCCTCGCCTACGCGGTGAGCGCGCCACTCGTCGCCGGACTCCTCTCCGGGGTCCGCCCGCGCGTGCTCATCGTCGCCGCGCTCGCCGTCTTCACCCTCGGCAACGGGCTCACCGCGCTCGCGCCCGGCCTCGCCGTGCTGCTCGTCGCGCGCGCCGTGGCGGGGGTCGGCGCCGGGGTCTACTCGGCACTGTCCACCGCGGCCGCCGCCGCGCTCGCGGGGGAGGAGCGGCGCGGGCGGGCGCTCGCGCTGGTGATGGGCGGGATGAGTTCGGGCACGGTCCTGGGCGTGCCGCTGGGTGTGCTGCTCGCCGACCACACCTCGTGGCGGGCCACGATGTGGCTGGTGACGGGGCTCGGCGCGGTCGCGCTGCTCGGCCTCGCGGCGGGGCTCCCGGACATTCCCGCGGCCCCGGCGGTCCCGGTGCGGGCTCGGCTCGGGGCGCTCTCCGACCGGAAGGTGCTGCCCATCGTCGGTGTCTCGTTCCTGGGCGCGGTGGCGAGCCTCGGCCTGTACACCTACCTGGCGCCCGTGCTCGCCTCCTCGGGTGGTGTGGGCGACGGTGCGGTGGCGCCCTACCTGTGGGCGTGGGGGATCGGCGGGGTGCTCGGCAGCGTCGTCGCGGGACCGCTGGTGGACCGTACGGGACGGGTGTTCGCCCTCGTGACCGGAATCGTCTCCACCCTGGTCGTCGCGATCGGCCTGCTGCCGCTGCTCGGCGCCGCCGCGTACCCCGCGCTCGTCGTCTGGGGCGCCGCGGGCTGGGCGTTCCAGGTCCCGCAGCAGCACCGGCTGCTCGCCCTGCGCGCCGGACGCGGCACGGTCGCCCTCGCCCTCAACAACTCCGCCCTCTACCTGGGCAGCGCGGTCGGCTCCGGGGCGGCCGGGCTCGCCCTCGCGGCGGGCCTCGCACCCATGTACCTGCCCTGGGCGGCGGCCGCGGTCGCCGCGGCGGGCCTGGTCCTGCACCTGCTGCACAGGGCCCCCGCCCGCCCAGCCGACACCGGGTCCATGGAGACGGCCGCTGCCGGGACCCGCCGCGCGTGAGTACCCTTGGCCGTTATGAGCACTCTTGAGCCCGAGCCCGAGCGCGGGGCAGGTACGGGGACCCTCGTTGAGCCGACACCTCAGGTGTCGCACGGTGACGGCGACCACGAGCGCTATGCGCACTACGTCCAGAAGGACAAGATCATGGCGAGCGCGCTGGACGGCACGCCCGTCGTCGCGCTCTGCGGCAAGGTGTGGGTCCCCGGCCGCGACCCGAAGAAGTACCCCGTCTGTCCCATGTGCAAGGAGATCTACGAGTCCATGGGCGCCGGCGGGGACAACGACAAGGGCGGCAAGGACGGCGGCAAGAAGTAGTACGTAGTCCCACTCGGCCTTCCGGCCGCTTCCGGCCACCTGGAAGCACCCTTCGCCCGAGGGGCGTTGCGCCTGTCGCAACGCCCCTTTTGCGTTGTGCAATCGCGTGGCAGTCTGCGGCTTCATGACCTTTGAGCACCTCATCCCGGCGCCCGCACGCGCCGAGGCCACGCAGAGCTCGTCCTTCGTCATCGACGCCGACACGACCCTCTGGGCAGGTCCCGGTACCGAGTCCACCGAGCGGTGGCTGCGGGCCGCGCTCGGCGCCGCGCTCGGTCTGTCCCTCCGCCCCGGCGCCGAAGGCGCCGCCAACTCCCTTGCCCTGCGCGTCGACGACTCCCTGGAGCCCGAGGCGTACCGGCTCACCGTCGACGGCGACCGCGTCGAGATCCAAGGCGGCGCGGGCGCCGGTGTCTTCTGGGGTGCCCAGACGCTCCGTCAGCTCGTCGGCCCCGACGCCTTCCGGCGGGCGCGGCTGCGGCCCGGCGCCGAGCACTCCGTCCCCGCGTGCGTCGTCGAGGACGCCCCGCGCTTCGGCTGGCGCGGCATGATGCTCGACGTCTCCCGGCACTTCATGCCGAAGGAAGGCGTCCTGCGCTACCTCGACCTGCTCGCCGCCCACAAGCTCAACGTCTTCCACTTCCACATCACGGACGACCAGGGCTGGCGCGTGGAGATCAAGCGCCACCCGAAGCTCACCGAGGTCGGCTCCTGGCGCTCCCGCACCCGCTGGGGCCACCGCGCCTCGCCGCTCTGGCAGGAGCACCCGCACGGCGGTCACTACACGCAGGACGACATCCGCGAGATCGTCGCGTACGCGGACTCCCTGCACATCACCGTCGTCCCGGAGGTGGACATCCCGGGCCACTCGCAGGCCGCGATCACCGCCTACCCGTACCTCGGCAACTCCGACGTCATCGACACCGAGGCGCTCACCGTCTGGGACAGCTGGGGCGTCAGCCCGAACGTCCTCGCCCCCACCGAAGAGGTACTCCGCTTCTACGAAGGTGTCTTCGAGGAGATCCTCGACCTCTTCCCGTCCACCTTCGTCCACGTCGGCGGCGACGAGTGCCCCAAGGACCAGTGGAAGGCGTCGCCCACCGCGCAGGCCCGCATCAAGGAGCTCGGGGTCGGTGACGAGGACGGGCTGCAGAGCTGGTTCATCCGGCACTTCGACCGCTGGCTCGCCGACCGCGGACGCCGCCTCATCGGCTGGGACGAGATCCTGGAGGGCGGCCTCGCCGACGGCGCCACCGTCTCCTCCTGGCGCGGCTACCGGGGCGGCATCGACGCGGCCAAGGCGGGCCACGACGTCGTCATGTGTCCCGAGCAGCAGGTGTACTTGAACTTCCGGGAGGACGGCGGCCCGGACGAGCCGATGCCGATCGCGTACGTCCGCACCCTGGAGGACGTCTACCGCTTCGAGCCCGTCCCCGCCGAGCTCACCGAGGAGGAGGCGGCCCACGTCATCGGCACCCAGGCCAACGTGTGGACCGAGGTGATGGAGCACCAGGGACGCGTCGACTACCAGGTGTTCCCGCGCCTCGCGGCCTTCAGCGAGGTGGCGTGGCGGCAGCTGCCCGCCCCGGCCGAACGTGACTTCGCCGACTTCGAGCGGCGAATGTCCGCCCACTACAAGCGCCTTGACGCCCTGGGCGTCGACTACCGCCCGCCGACCGGCCCTCTGCCGCGACACCAGCGCCCCGGTGTGCTCGGACGCCCGATGGAGGGGGCGCCCCCGAACGTGTGAGCAGCACCCCGGGTGCGTGCTCCCGGCGGTCCGCGCAGGCAGCGCGGGCCGCCGGAGACGTGCGAAATCGCCACATCCGCCTGGTTCGCGGACGAATGCCTCCTAGTGGACCCCCGCGCCGGGGCCCGGGGAAGATGTGCCAGAGTTGCCACGTCCGGGTTGTGAGCACGTACCGTACGGCGGAACAGGCGTAACGGTGACACGTCGCGAAACGGCGAGCACTTCACATACGCGATGTACGTGGAGCACGCGGCCGGACATCGGGAAGGGGCAGCCGGTTTGACCACGCACGCACCGCAGGCGGCGCAGACACCGCAATCGGTGAAGCTGCCCGCCACGCTGGACGAGGCAGTGGCGGCGCTCGCCGCCATGCCCGCCGCCGTGCCCGTCGCCGGCGGCACGGACCTGATGGCTTCGGTCAATTCGGGACAACTGCGGCCCGCCGCGCTCGTGGGCCTCGGCCGCATCAGCGAGATCCGCGGCTGGCAGTACCAGGACGGGCACGCCCTGCTCGGCGCCGGTCTCACCCACGCCCGCATGGGCCGCCCCGACTTCGCCGCGCTGATCCCCGCCCTGGCCGCCGCCGCGCGCGCCGCGGGACCGCCCCAGATCCGCAACGCGGGCACCCTCGGCGGCAACATCGCGTCGGCCGCGCCGACCGGTGACGCGCTGCCCGTCCTCGCCGCGCTCGAAGCGGCGCTGATCATCGCGGGACCCGGCGGCGCCCGCCGCGAGATCCCCGTGTCGCACCTGCTCACCGGCATGGAGATGCTCCGCCCCGGTGAACTCATCGGCTTCGTGCGCGTACCGCTGCTGCACGCACCCCAGGTCTTCCTCAAGGCGACAGGACGCACGGGCCCCGGCCGGGCCACCGCCTCCGTCGCCCTCGTCCTCGACCCCGCCCGGCGCGGGGTGCGGTGCGCCGTCGGCGCCATCGCGCCCATGCCGCTGCGGCCCCTGGAGGCCGAGGAGTGGGTGGCCTCCCTGATCGACTGGGACGGCGAGCGGGGCAGTCTCGTCCCGGAGGCGGTCACCGCCTTCGGTGAGTACGTCGCCACCGCCTGCATCCCCGACCAACCCCCGGCGGCCGACGGCACGGAACAGCCGCTGGCCCCCGCGGTACTGCACCTGCGGCGCACCGTCGCCGCGCTGGCCCGACGAGCACTGGGGAGGGCGCTGTCGTGAGCGACGACCGGCACGAAGAGAACACGGCCGACGGCGGCGGCTGGCAGCCGCATCCGCAGGGGGAGTACGACTCCGACGCCACGGCGTTCGTGCAGCTCCCCGAAGGCATGCTGGACGCCCCGCTCGCCGCCCCCGGCCACGGTTACGTACCGCCGCAGATAACGGTCAACCCCACCGTCGCCGACGCCACCGATCCGGCCGCCACCGGCGCCTGGGTCATGCCGCCCGAGGTGACGGGCGCGGTGCGGTGGCCCGAGGCGGGCACGGTGCGGGAACAGCCGCCCGTGCACGCGGACCCGCACGCGGACGCGCACGCGTACGACCCCCGGGCCACGGGGCAGTGGAGCTTCCCCGAGGCGGAGTCGCCGGTGGGGCAGCAGCCGACGTACGAGCAGGAGTACGAGCCCGCCTACGAGCAGGAGTACGCCCACCAGTACGGGCAGGAGCCCGCCGCTCCCCCCGCCGACGTCACCGGCCAGTGGTCGATCCCCGTCGCCAATGGTGACCTGCCGGACGAATCGGGCGAGTTCACGGCGTCCTCGCTGGCCGCGCAGTGGGGCGGCGGCACGCCTCCCGCGACGCTGCCCGGCGGCGCGCCCGCGCCCTGGGCGACCGGGGCGGGGGCGGGTGCGCCGTGGGGCGCGCAGGCGCAGGAGGTGCTGCACGAGCCTGCTCCGGAGCGGGTCGCGGAGCCCGAGCCGCAGCCGCGGCCGCAGCCGGACCCTGCGCCGCGGCCCGAGGCCGGGGCGGAACCCGAGAGCCGGTTCGAGAAGACGCAGCTGCTGCGTGCGATCAAGCTGCCGTCCGCGGAGCCCCCGGTCGCGGAACCCGAGCCGGACCCCGAGCCCGAGCCGGACCCCGAGCCCGAGCTGGAGATCGCGCCCGAGCCGGAACCGGAGCTCGCTCCTGAGCCGGTCGAGGAACCCGCCGAGGTCGCCCCGGAGCTCGCCCCCGAGGCCGCCGTCGAGGCCCCCGAAGAAGCCGAGCCCACGGACGCTCCGGACGCGGATGAAACGGCCGCCCCGGACGATGCAGCCACCCCGGACGAGGCCCCCGCACCCGACGAAACCGTCGACGAATCCGCCGACGCGACGGCCGCCGAAACCCCCGACGTCACCCCCCTCCACGACGACCACCCCCTCGTCTCCTACGTCCTTCGTGTGAACGGCACCGACCGTCCCGTCACGGGCGCCTGGATCGGCGAGTCGCTGCTCTACGTCCTGCGCGAGCGCCTCGGTCTCGCCGGGGCCAAGGACGGGTGCTCGCAGGGCGAGTGCGGGGCCTGCAACGTCCAGGTGGACGGCCGTCTCGTCGCGTCCTGCCTCGTGCCCGCCGCGACGACCGCGGGCAGCGAGGTCCGTACCGTCGAGGGCCTCGCCGCCGACGGACAGCCGTCCGACGTACAGCGCGCGCTCGCCGCGTGCGGGGCCGTGCAGTGCGGCTTCTGCGTACCCGGCATGGCGATGACCGTGCACGACCTCCTGGAGGGCAACCCCGCCCCCACCGACCTGGAGGCCCGCCGCGCCCTGTGCGGCAACCTCTGCCGCTGCTCCGGATACCGCGGTGTCCTCGACGCCGTGCGCGAGGTCGTCGCCGAGCGCGAGGCGTCCGCGCGGGACGAGCACGAGCAGTACGAGCAGCACGACCAGCAGGAGCAGCCCGGGCACGGTCACGCCGAAGCCCGCATCCCGCACCAGGCGGGCCCCTACGGCCAGGACGGAGGCCACGCGTGAGCACCGAAGCCACCACCGCGACCACGCCCGCCGCCGCGGACCGCCGGGCGGCCGAGCAGCCGCCGCACGGCATCGGTGTGTCGCTGCCGTCCGCGGAGTCCCGGGTGAAGACCGAGGGCACGTTCCCGTACGCCGCCGACCTGTGGGCCGAGGGCCTGCTGTGGGCGGCGGTCCTGCGCTCCCCGCACGCGCACGCCCGCATCGTCTCCATCGACACCAGCCACGCCCTGGAGATGCCGGGCGTCCGCGCGGTCGTCACGCACGAGGACGTGCCGGGCGAGCCGCTGCACGGCCGACGCACCCCGGACCGGCCGGTCTTCGCCTCCGATGTCGTACGCCACCACGGCGAGCCCATCGCCGCCGTGGCCGCCGACCACCCCGACACGGCGCGGATGGCCGCGGCGGCCGTCATCGTCGAGTACGAGGTGCTCGAACCGGTCACCGACCCGGAGAAGGCCTTCGAGGCCGAACCGCTGCACCCCGACGGCAACCTCATCCGCCACATCCCGCTGCGGCACGGCGACCCGGAGGCGGCGGGCGAGCTCGTCGTCGAGGGGCTGTACCGCATCGGGCGGCAGGACCCGGCGCCGATCGGCGCGGAGGCGGGTCTCGCGGTGCCGCGGCCCGACGGGGGAGTGGAGCTGTACATCGCCTCGACCGACCCGCACGCCGACCGCGACCGGGCCGCCGCCTGCTTCGGCATCACCCCGGACCGCGTGAAGGTCGTCGTCACGGGTGTGCCGGGCGCGACCGCCGACCGCGAGGACGCGGGCTTCCAGCTTCCGCTCGGGCTCCTGGCACTGCGTACCGGCTGCCCGGTCAAGCTCACCGCGACCCGCGAGGAGTCCTTCCTCAGTCACGCCCACCGCCACCCGACGCTCCTGCGCTACCGCCACCACGCGGACGCTGAGGGCCGCCTGGTCAAGGTGGAGGCGCAGATCCTGCTCGACGCGGGCGCGTACGCGGACACGTCGTCGGAGGCGCTCGCCGCCGCGGTCTCGTTCGCCTGCGGTCCGTACGTCGTGCCGAACGCGTTCATCGAGGGCTGGGCGGTCCGTACGAACAACCCGCCCTCCGGCCACGTCCGGGGCGAGGGCGCACTCCAGGTGTGCGCCGCCTACGAAGCCCAGATGGACAAGATCGCCAAGAAGCTGGGCGTCGACCCGGCGGAGCTGCGGCTGCGCAACGCGATGGCGACGGGTGACATCCTGCCCACCGGCCAGACGGTGACGTGCCCCGCGCCGGTGGCCGAACTCCTTGCGGCCGTGCGGGACGCGCCGCTGCCCGAGCTCCCCAAGGACACCCCCGAGGACGAGTGGCTGCTGCCCGGCGGCCCGGAGGGCGCGGGCGAACCGTCCGCCGTCCGGCGCGGTGTCGGCTACGGCCTCGGCATGGTCCAGCTCCTCGGCGCCGAGGGCACGGACGAGGTCTCCACGGCCACGGTGAAGGTCCACGACGGCGGGGCGACGGTGATCTGCGCGGCCGTCGAGACCGGCCAGGGCTTCACCACGCTGGCCCGCCAGATCGTCCAGGAGACGCTGGGCATCGAGGACGTCCGCGTAGCCCCCGTGGACACCGACCAGCCGCCCGCGGGCCCGAGCTGCCGCGGCCGCCACACGTGGGTCTCGGGCGGGGCGGTGGAGCGCGCGGCGAAGATGGTCCGCACGCAGCTCCTCCAGCCGCTGGCCCACAAGTTCGGGATGTCGACCGAGCTGCTCCAGATCAACGACGGCAAGATCACGTCGTACGACGGCGTGCTCTCCACGACCGTCACGGAGGCCCTGGAGGGCAAGGAACTCTGGGCCACGGCCCAGTGCCGCCCCCACCCGACCGAGCCGCTGGACGAGGCCGGGCAGGGCGACGCGTTCGTCGGCATGGCGTTCTGCGCGATCCGCGCGGTCGTGGACGTCGACATCGAGATCGGCGCGGTACGGGTGGTGGAGCTGTCGGTGGCACAGGACGTGGGCCGCATCCTCAACCCGGCCCAGCTGAAGGCCCGCATCGAGGCGGGCGTCACACAGGGCGTGGGCGCGGCCCTCACGGAGAACCTCCGCACGCCCCGCGGACTGGTCCGCCACCCCGACCTCACCGGCTACGCGCTCCCGACCGCCCTGGACACCCCCGACATCCGCATCGTGAAGCTGGTGGAGGAGCGGGACGTCGTGGCCCCCTTCGGCGCGAAGGCGGCCAGCGCGGTCCCGGTGGTGACGTCCCCCGCGGCCATCGCGTCGGCGGTCCGCGCGGCGACGGGCCGCCCGGTGAACCGCCTCCCGATCCGCCCGCAGGCCGCGGTCGCCGTCCCCTCGCCGTAGAACGGCACGTGCACAGGGTGGGTCGCTCCGGCGGGGCCGGACGGAGCCCGGGTGAAGTGACTCCACCCGGGCCTCGCGGTGCGCGCTACTTGCCGTAGTACGCGTTGTGCAGCGACACGGACGACTTGTTGCCGTCCTTGTCCGTGATCTTCGCGCGGAACGAGATGCCCTTCCCCTTCGCCGGGTTCTTCACGGAGACCCCGCCGTCCCGGACGGTGACCCTCTTCCACGCCCGGCCGTCGTCGTACGAGACGTACACGGCAAGGGACTTGAGGTTCCCCGGGCCCGCCGCCGCGCCCTGCACCGTCACCGGGACGGACTGGGTCGCGCCCGCCGGGGCACGGCTCGACAGGTCCAGCTTCGGGGTGAAGCGGGCCGTGGAGACGGGCAGCTCGGTGCGGGCCGTCGTGTTCTTCGAGCGGAACGTCCAGGACGCCTCCACGCGCGACGAGGCCGCGGCGACCTTAGGGTCACGCCGCACGGACGCGGTCAGCCGGTACTCGGCGTCGCCCGCGGGCACTGTGAACGTCTCGCCGCCGGACACCGGGTCGTCGTTCTCGGCGATCTTCGTGCCGTTGCGGTACAGCGTCGACTTCTCGGCGGAGTACGCGCTCCACCCCGGATGTCCCTCCCCGTCGGCGACGACGGGAATGCGGCCGCCCAGTTTGTCGCCCTCGCGGAAGATGCCTGTGTCGGGAGCGTTCAGGGCCGGGCCGAAGGCGCCGACGTTGAACGTCCGCGTGTAGCCGCGGCCCGCCGTGAAGGCCGCGGGCGCCATCTCGTAGTAACCCTCCAGGATCGGCTCGCCCTCCTCGTCCTTGTCGCCGTACTGGTCGAAGCCGATGCCCCACTTCGTGCCGCCTGTCGCGGTCACGTACGTCGTCGTGGTGCGCGGCAGCTTCGTCGGCTCGAAGATGCGCGAGATGCCGCCCGCCGCAGGCAGATACCCGGCGACGGAGAGGGAGCCCGTCCGCCCCGGGGCCGAGGCGCCGGTGCGCACCTTGACCGTGGCGAAGTCGGCACGCTTCAGATGCTTGGTGTAGCCCGTGGAGAGCTTCTTCACCGTGCCGCCGAGGAGCATGTCGTAGCGCGTCCCGGCCCCCTTCGTCCAGGTGCCGAGCCACTGCTCGCTGAACCCTTCGGGAACCTCCGGGCCGAGGTGGGCGGTGCGCAGGCCCTTGAACGTGGCGTTGGTGGGGGAGGACTCGTACCCCTCGTAGAGGTAGCGCGGCTCGCCCGACACCTGCTTCGCGTCGCGGTCGGGGACCGTGATGTCGACGGGCTTCGCCTTGCGGGCGTCCAGCGTCACCGTCATGTTCTTGTCGACGGTCAGTCGGGGCTGGACGAGCCAGTCGGTGCCGTTGTCGGCGTCGTCCGGGTCGACGTGGATGGACCAGTCGAGCAGGTAACTCCCCTTGGCGACCCGCACCTTGGCGGTTCCGCCCCGCGGGAAGAGGTTGAGGCCCTTGTCCGCGCCGGTGATGGCCGACATCGAGGAGTCGTGGTGCGGGGTGGGCCGACCGTCGCGGCCGATGGTCTTGAGCGTCACGTCGTACCGCTCGATCTCGCGCTCGACCGCGGCGGCGGTGCGGACGGTCCGACCGCCGCCTTCCGCCACGACGTACGCGGAGTACGTGCCGTTCACCGTGCCGCCGGGCCGTGTGTCCACGGTCAGGTCGACGGAGGCGGTGCCGCCCGCCGGGACGGCGACCTTCTTGGCGCCGAGGGTGAAGAACCCGGCGGGGGCGGGGCTGCCCTCGGGGTCGGTGGCGGACACCGTCAGGTCGAGGGTGACCTCGTCCTTGCCGAGGTTCCTGTACGTCACCTTCTTGGTGACGGGCTTGTCGTCGGTGTGCGGCCACAGCTGCGTGCCGAAGCCGACGGAGACGGGGTCGGCGATGACGGTCTGCTTGATGGCACGGTCGACGGCGATACGTCCTGACCCCTGCTGGAACGGCGTGTACGTGCCGTCTCCCTGGGTGGACCCGGTGAGGGCGCCCTTCAGTTCGGCGTGCTTCCAGTCCGGGTGCTGCTGCTTGAGGAGGGCGGCGGCGCCCGCGGCGTGCGGGGCGGCCATGGACGTACCGGAGATCGTCAGATAGCCCTCGGGGTTCTGGCCGACCTCCTTCTCGATGGCGGAGCCGGGCGCGGCGGCCGCCGTGATGTCGACGCCGGGCGCGGTCACGTCGGGCTTGATGGCGCCGTCGCCGACCCGCGGTCCCTGGCTGCTGAACTCGGCGAGCTCGTCGTTGTCGTCGACGGCGCCGACGGTGAGGGCGGCGTCCGCGCTGCCGGGGGAGTTCACCGACCTGGTGCCGCCGTCGTTGCCCGCCGAGACGGTGAAGAGGATGCCCTTGTCCTTGGAGAGCTTGTCGACGGCGGCTTCGAGCGGGTCGATGCCGGGGGTGTCGTAGCCGCCGATGCTGAGGTTGACGACGTCGGCGCCTTGCGCGGCCGCCCAGTCCATGCCCGCGATGATCCCGGAGTCGTCGCCTTCGCCGCTGTCGTCGAGGACCTTGCCGCTGAGCAGCTTGGCGCCGGGTGCGACGCCCTTGAACTTCCCGCCCGACTCGGCGCCCGTGCCGGCGGCGATGGAGGCGACGTGCGTGCCGTGGCCGCGGCGGTCCTTGGCGTCCGGCGCGGTGGAGAAGTTCTTCTCGGCGAGGATCCGGCCCTTGAGGTCGGGGTGCGTGGCGTCGACGCCGGAGTCGAGCACGGCGACCTTGACGCCCGTGCCGTCGTACCCGGCCGACCAGGCCTTGTCGGCGCCGATCTGCTTGACGCTCTTGTCGAGGGTGGCTTTACGGGTGGCGTCGGGCCAGACGTGGCTGATGCCGTCCTTGCGGCTGGTCAGCGCCTTCCACAGGGCGGCGGTGTCCTGGGGCGGGGTGGTGAGGGCTTCGGCGTTCAGGGCGTGCAGGGTTCTGCGGACGGTGGTGTGGCCTGCGGCGCGGATGCGGACTTTGGCGTGGGCGGTGGCTTTGGCGTCGGCGCGTCCGTCGTACCCGACGATGAGCTTCAAGTCCCTTGCTCGCTTCAACTCGGCCGTGTCGAAAAGCCGTTGGTCGACGGTGCCGTCGGCGATCAGGCGCCGCGCGTCGGAGGGCAGGACGAGCGTGTGGCCGTTCGGCAGCCGCTGCGTCCGCACGGGTATGCGTTCGCGCCCCTTCGCGGGCCGGAAGCCGGTGACGCGCCCCGAGCGGTCGACGGTGACGCGGTCTCCGGTGAGGAGGGTGAGGCGGCTGGTCCGGTCGTGGGCGGGGTCCGCCGCCGGGGCCCGGGTGGTGGCAGGTGTGGCCGACGCGGGGCCGGTCGTGCCCGCCGCGAGGGCCATGGCGGCGGCCGCGGCGACGGTGGCCGCGCCCGCTCCTCTGGCGTGGTTGCGCAAGTCTTCCCCCTGGAGTCGTGGTCGTCCGAGGTGCTGTCCGGGGAGTATGCAGAGCTTCGGGGCGCACACCGAACTCCGTTACTGAATAGGAGAGTTGGTGTTACGTGCTCGTGTGGTTCCCATGAGATTCCGAGAGATGCCTCACGGGAACCCGCGGAGCACGCGAGAGGGGTGGTCCTCTTGAGGACCACCCCTTCTGTCGGGCGAGAGGCCGTGGCGGGAATCGAACCCGCGTTACTGGATTTGCAGTCCAGCCCCTGAGCCACTCGGGCACACGGCCAAGTCGTCGACTGAACCCGTCGACCTGACTTCTCGAACGTAGCCGTGGCCCTGTTGCCGCCTCAAGCGGTCACGGGGTGTCGCAACGGGACTGCCATACGGCGTTCACGAAAGAGGTGCGCGGAGCGCTTGGGCCGTGCGGGACGCCTGGGCGGCGACACCGGGGATGCTCGGCGTGATGAAGGAGCCGCCGGCGGCGAGGTCGCCGACGACGTGGACGCGCGGGTCGGCGGGGAGCAGGCCGCCCGCCGGATGGAGCGTGCCGAGACCGGTGTCGACCAGGGAGGCGACGAGGTGGCGGGCGCCGACGGGTATCGACTGCGGGGGCGGGTTCACGGCGTTGACGACGGTGCGGGGAGGCGCGGTCGCCAGGGCCCGTCGTACGTCGCCGGGAACGATCGTCAGCTGACCGGAGTCCAGCAGCCGCATCAGGACGGACGCGTTCACCGGGACCATGGGGGAGGCCACGGCGGCGGCCGTACGGAAGTGGTGGCGCAGGCGCGCCCGGTCGGCCTCGGGCAGCAGACGCCAGGCGTACGGGCCGACGGCGTGCGCGGCCGACTGGAGGACGCGGCGGCCGGCGCGGGGGTCGTCGACGGCGTCGAGCTGCTGCCGGAGCCGGTGGGCCGGGTCTGTTGTTGTCGTGGTGCGCAGCTCCGCGGTGAGGGCATCGAAGTCGCCACCCCTGCCCGCTAGTTCCTCCCGGAGCAGGTCGGTGAGGGCGTCGAGGGTGACGGTTCCGTGGGTCGCGTGCAGCTCCGCCACGCGTTCGGCGGTGAGGTGCTGGGGGCGGCGTCCCTCGATCGGGCGCTGCCAGACGTATGGCAGGACACCGGTGCGCGAGTGCAGCGCGATCCGCCCCTGGTGCCCGCGTGCGTCGAGGGCCACGACGACGTCGACGGCGGTGAGGCCGCTGCCGATCACGGCGATGTCGCTGTCCGTGGGGACGTGGTCGAGGGTGGCGGCCAGCGGATAGGGGTCGGCGGTGTAGCCCGGGGTGCCCGTGAGGCCGTACAGGTCCGGGGGAGTGCCCGTGCCCACGCACAGGGCGACTTGCGCGGCGGCGTACTCCTGGCCGTCCGCCGTGCGGAGTACGAGCCGTGCGCCTTGGCGGGCGACGCCGGTGACGCGGGCGGGCACGACCTCCACCGGCCGCCCCTGCTCGGCCAGCGCGGCCACCGCCTTCTCGGCGGTGTGCGTCAAGTACTCGCCGTAGAGGGCGCGCGGGATCACGGGGAGGCCGAGGAGCGGGTCGATGTGGTCGGCGGCCCGCTCGCCCAGCCAGTCCGCGTAGTGGCCGGTGTCGCCGTGGCGGATGGACGAGATGCCGGGCGGAACGTTGACGCGGACCACGTCCAGGTCGGGTCCGTAGGGCCGCCCCCGCCACAGGTGCGGGGAGGGTTCGAAGACGCGGATGGTGCCGGGGGCGGATGGAGGGGTGGCCCCGGTGGCCAGGGCGTCCAGCAGGGCGACGGCTGCGGCTCCTCCTCCGACGACGGCGAGGTCGGGGTCGGGGTCGGGATCGGGGTCGAGGTTGAGGCCGAGGTCGAGGTCCATGAATGCCTCCGAAGTGTCCGATGCATGTGTTCTGGGGTCGCCGTCGACTCTCGTACGACCTGACGGACACCCCCACCCCGCAACTGAGGGCAATCGACGACGGGCGACCCCCTCGGATGAGGGGTTGGTGCCGAGCGGGGAACCGTGCAAGCTGACCCGGGGGAAAGGGGAAAGGGGAAAGGGGAAAGGGGAAAGGGGAACTCGGGGGGAGAGAGGCACATGAACCGATCGCGCGGAGCGATACCGGGCGTCGAACGGGCAGTGGACGCAGTCGAGTTGTTCGAGCGGGCATCGGCCGGACTGCGCCGCCTCGTCCCGTTCGACTCGGCGGTGTGGCGGGCCACGGACCCGGAGACGGGCCTGATCACGGCGCCGATGCTGGTGCAGAACCTCGGCTCGGGGGAGGGCTGCGCCGCGTACTGGGAGAACGAGCTCCTGGAGGAGACCGTCGTGCCGTACCGGGAGTTGGCCCGCGCGGCCGTCCCGGCGGCCGGGCTGCGCGACGTCACCGGCGACCTCCCCGCCCGCAGCGCCCGCTACCGGCGCCTCCTGCGCGGGTGGGGCGTGCACGACGAACTGCGGGCCGTGCTGCGGATCGGCGACCGCCCGTGGGGTCTGGTCAGCCTCTTCCGCGAAGCCGAGCCGTTCCGCCCGGACGAGATCGCCCTGGTCGCCGACCAGTCCCGCCCCCTGGCCACGCTGCTACGAGGCTTCGCGCGCCCGCCCGCACCCGTCCCCCGCACCGCCGTGCCCGCGCCGGGCCTCATCCTCTTCGACGGAACCGGCGAGGCGATGTCGATCAACGACGAGGCGCGGCAGCACCTCGCGTCCATGCCGCGGGGCCCGTCCTTCCCCTCCCCCCTGGGCGTACGGCTGCCGATCTGGGTGATCGGCACGGCGCTCCAGGCCCGCGCGGTCGCCGGCGGCCGCGACCACGGGGACGCGCGCGTGCGCGTCCGGACCACGGAGGGCCGCTGGCTGGTCTGCCACGCGTCGTGCCTCACGGGTCCCGGCGGGCGGCCGGGCCCGGTGGCCCTCGTCATCGAACCTCCGGCCCCCGCCGACCTGGCGGTCCTGATCGCCGAGGCGTACGGGCTGACGCCGCGCGAGCTGGAGATCACGCAGCTCGTCTCGCGCGGGATGACGACATCGGAGATCGCCGCGACGCTGTTCATCACCCCGCACACGGTCCGCGACCGCATCAAGACCCTCTTCGCCAAGGTCGGAGTCTCCAGCCGGGGCGAGCTGGTGTCCCGCCTCTTCACGGAGCACTACTGGCCGAAGTGAAGGGGCGCGTTCAAGCGTGGGTCCGGCCGCAGGGGACGCGGGCCGGTCGAGTGCCGCCAACTAGGCCGGAAGCTGACCTAGTTGAGTTCTAGCCTGTGGCTGTCCGACTCGGCGAGAACCCACGGAAGGCGGCGCATCATGCCCGACACCACGACCCTCGACCAGCCTGCTGCCACCGGCGAGCGTGCCGACCTGCTGGAGTCGCTGGCCCACCACCGGACGATGCTGCGCGTCACCGCGCGCGGCCTCACCGACGAGCAGGCGGGCCTGCGCACCACCGCGAGCGAGTTGTGTATCGGCGGCATCATCAAGCACGTCACCTCGGTCGAGAGGGTGTGGGCCGCCTTCATCCAGGACGGCCTGGCGGCACTCGGCGACGTCACCGACCTGACCGACGAGGACTGGGCGCAGCGCGCCGCGGAGTTCCGGATGCTGCCCGGCGAGACGCTGGCGGGCGTACTCGACGCGTACGAGCAAGTCGCCATCCGCACCGACGAGGTGGTGCGCTCGCTGCCCGGCCTGGACGTGTCCCACCCCCTGCCGGAGGCCCCCTGGTTTGAGCCCGGTGGGCGGTGGTCGGCCCGCCGGACCCTCCTGCACGTCATCGGCGAGACCGCGCAGCACGCGGGTCACGCGGACATCATCCGTGAGTCCCTGGACGGCGCCCTCAGCATGGGCTGACCGTGCTCGTCAGGACCGCGCCTGCGACGACGTCGAAGAGGTGGTCGGCGCGGGGGGCGAGCGAGGGCTGGTCGCCGAGCCAGGCGAGCATGGCGATCAGCGCGAACAGGTCGGCGCCGTCGATGTCGTCCCGCGCCGCGCCCGCTTCCTGGGCGCGGATGAGCAGCCGTGCTCCGGCCGCGCGCAGGGTCACGCACGACGCGTGGAGCGCGGATTCGGGGTCCTCGATCGCGGCGGCCATCAGTACCGTCGCGCCCCGGTACTCGGTCGTCCAGGCGACGCCGTCCCGCAGCCATGAGACGAGGGCGTCCCCGGGCGCGTCCGACGTCTCCAGCGCGCACGCGTTCTCCGTCAGTTCGTCGAAGCCCGTGCGGAGCAGGGCGTCGAGCAGTGCCTCGCGCGTCGGGAAGTGCCGCAGCAGCGTCGCGAGCCCGACGTCGGCCCTGCGCGCGATGTCGCGCAGGGCCACGTCGACGCCCTGCTCGGCGATGGCGGCGCCCGCTACGGCGAGCAGGTGGTCGCGGTTCTTCCTGGCGTCGGCCCGCATCGGTCCCTTGTCCCTCTCGGCTCGCTTGACTATCCGGATCAGTGGTCCATATATTCGGATCACTGATCCACTTATGTGGATCGCTGGTCCGGATGAGCGTATCCCGCGACGCGAGCAGGAGAAGAACGATGGCGACCACCACGATGAAGGCGATCCGGCTGCACGAGTTCGGCGCTCCCGAAGTCCTGCGTTACGACGACGTGCCGATTCCCGCACCCGGGCCGGGGGAGGTGCTCGTCCGCGTGCACGCGGTCGGGCTCAACCCTCCCGACTGGTACGCGCGTGAGGGGATGCCCGACGTACCGCCCGAGCTGAAGCCCCCGTTCGAACTCCCCCTGATCCCGGGGACGGACGTCTCGGGCGTGGTGGCAGCGCTCGGCCCCGACATCGGCGCCGGGCCCGACCGCTTCTCGGTCGGGGACGAGGTGATCGGCCTGCTGCGCTTCCCCACCGCTCTCCAGGGCAGCGCGTACGCCGAGTACGTCACCGCCCCCGTGGCCGACCTGGCCCGCAAGCCCGCCACCGTCGACCACGCGCACGCCGCAGGTCTCCCCATGTCCGGGCTCACGGCGTGGCAGTACCTGATCGAGCTCGGGCACGACCACCCTTCGCCGTTCCAGGAGGCCACGCACCGCCCGATCGCGCTCGACAGCGACACCACGGTCCTCGTCAACGGCGCCGCGGGCGGCGTGGGGCACCTCGCCCTCCAGCTGGCCAAGTGGCAGGGCGCCCGCGTCATCGCCGTGGCCTCCGGCACCCACGAGGCGTTCCTGCGCGAGCTCGGCGCGGACGAATTCATCGACTACACCGAGCAGCGCGCCGAGGACGTCGTCCGCGACGTCGACCTCGTCCTGGACACGGTCGGCGGCCCCGACAGCAGGCGCTTCCTGCGCACGCTGAAGCGCGGCGGCTCCCTCTTCCCCGTGTACTTCGGCGACTTCGACGACGCCGAGAACGCGGAGCTGGGCATCACGGTCACGCTCACCCAGGTCCGGTCGAGCGGCGCGCAACTCGCGGAACTGGCCCGCCTTGTCGACGCGGGGTCGGTACGGGTCGCGCTCGACAGCACGTTCCCGCTCACGGACGCGCGGGCCGCGCACGAGCGGGCCGCCCGAGGGTACATCCAGGGCAAGATCGTGCTCACGGTCGCGGGCTGAACTCCGACGTCCGCCCGACGAAGGCACCCGAGTCTGCCCGTTGTTCCGTATCCCGAACTGCCGCCTGGACATACGTTGTTCGAGCGTGTCGCCGACTACGTGTGCGCGTGCCGGCCTGCGAGAAGAGGAGCCATGGGTTACGAGCGAGACAGCGGAAGATCGGGCCGCGCCGAGGACAGGCGTCCTTCGATCCAGGAACGGGCGCAGCGTGCCGACCGGCCCGAACCGGGCCTGATGGCCCTGCAACGCAGCATGGGCAACAGAGCCGTGGTGGGGATGCTCCAGGGTTCCGGGCACTTAGGAAGCGGCTCCTTGTCGGTGCAGCGTACGGACGAGGGGCTGACGCTCGGCGCCAACACCAGCGGGCAGTCGAGGGCCGCCGATCCGGCGTTCGAAGCGGAGGCCATGGCTTTCGAGCGCAAGCTCGCCGCCAAGGCCTCCGCGCACGCCTCCGCCAAGGGCGCCATGGCCGACATGGCGACGAAGGCCAAGGCGTACATCCGGAGCGGGGTCGGCGGCGCCTGGGATCACGCCGATCAGCGGCTGGCCGAGATCTTCAACACCGTCGGTCAGGAAGGCGTCGAGAAGTCGGGCTTCGTCGGCACCGCCGTCGCCGATGTGATGGCCGTCTTCGACCAGGGCACGCTGAGCGAGCAGTACACCCATGTCGTGCGCTTCTTCACCGAGGTACTGGCCCGGGACCTCGCCAGTTCCGCGAAACGGGAGGAGATCGACCAGCGCATGAAGGAGGCCGAGCTGAACATGCCCTTCCTGCTGGACCGCCGACGGGCGATGCTGCGGGCCGGCGGCACTCCGGAGAGCGTCGTCACCCGTGACATCGCGCCCGTTCCCCCGGGCTCGGCGGTGGAACACCAGGCAGACGCGCGAGTCCGCCGCAACGACGTGCTGAAGGCTCTGAACCCCGAAACGGATCCCGGCGAGACCGGACGCACCGACCACACGGTCGCGCAGACCGGCCTCGATTTCAGTGACCGGCAAAAGGCGGTGCACACGAAGGACGACCCGAGCTGGGACGCGCAGCAGGACGCACTGAAGTGGCTCGCCGGCGCGAAGGTCTGGATGATCAACGAGAAGAACGCCTGGGTGGAGGCGCAGCGCAAGCTCAGTCTGCCGCTCGGCGGCGGACCGTCCGGCACGACCAACACGATGATGAGTGCCGCCAAGGCGCTCAAGGCGGACAAGTACGGCGCCCGGCTGGCGTCCATCGCGTTCCTCGTCGGGGCGAGCCACCACACCCTCGTCGAGATCATGGCCGCGGCCGAGCCGTTCGGCTGTGAGTACGATCCGACGCAGGGGCTGTACCGGAACGTGAAACCCCTCACCGAGGACGAGCTGCGGGCCTGCGGCAAGGACGGCAGGTTCCCCGGGGAATCGGCGCCTGCCAGTGCCGGTGCCGGTGCCGGTGCCGGAAAGAACGGGAACTAGGCATGACGAAATTCTGTGGTCCCTACCCCGAGCTCGTGGGCGCGCGCCTCTGGCTGCCGACGCAGCCGTTCGAGTTCGGCTGGGCGTCCCCCGTGGGCTGCAACGCGCTGCGTTGCACGAGCTGCGGTGAACCGGTGCGGTCGGAAGTGCTGGCTGACGGAGAGCGTCGGCGGTACGCCTGCGGGTGTCATCGGCGGGACACGGTCTGGAGCTACCGGATCGGGTCCGAATCGGACGACCTGCACCCGGCGTTCACGGACTGGGTGTGCGGCGGGCACCCCGACTTCGAACTCCCCGCCACACTCGACGGGGTGGAGCTGAACGAGGCCACCGACTGGGACGCTCTGGTCGCCGAGACGGCCCTGCGTCCACCCTTCGATCCGCCCGGCGTCGAGCTGTACGCCCGGTGGCTCACCCGCCTCCACCGTCTTCTCCACGCCGAGCAGGCGGCGCTGAGCCGGGCAGTGGCCGGCCTGCTGAGCGCCGAGGACCCCCTCCTGGTGAGGGCGGCGTACGACTTCTTCACCAACGAGCGGCACGCCGCGGGGGCCGAATTCCTGGCGGGCGCGGTGGCTGAGCGCCGGGAGTGGCTGGAGGGAACGCCGGACCCGCGCCGCCCCTCGTCCACCCTGCTCAGCGGCGCGGCTCTGCTGCTGCACGAGAGGCTGCTGGCGGTGGATGCCTCCGGCGCCCCCGTGGACGGGCCGACTCTCGCCCTGACGAAGGAGCTCGCGCTCGCCGGTATCGGCCCCAGCGACACGCCGCTGACGTTCCGCGACTACGACCCCGACTGGCTCTGGGCCCATGGCGGGGAGCTGGCCGCCGCGAACGCGGAGTGGGTCGAGACGCTCGTCTACGCCTCGGCGGGGGCGCCTGCCGAGCTCAGGGGGAAGGTACTCGCCGAGGCGGCCAAGGTGGCTCCGGCGGAGGTCCGGGCAGCCGTCGAGCAGCACTTCGAGCAGCCTGACCGGGATGCGTTGCTGTCCGCCATCCCGCCCACGTGAACGTGTGGTCCCTTGGCCGCCTTGGCCGCCTTGGCCGGCCCCACGACGTCTCAAGGAGTACGGGAGGAGTACGGGCCCGGTGACCAGCAACGTCACCGGCCCACCGAAGTCGCGGCTACCGCTCGCGCAGCGCGTCGAGTTCCGCCCAGATCGTTTTGCAGGGGTGGAGCGGGAGCGGGCCCAGGTCCGCGCCCCAGCGGTCCGCGAGCGCCTCGATCAGGAGCAGGCCCCGCCCCGACTCCGCCTCGGGGGAAGGGCGACGGGCGTGCAGGGGTGGGCTGCGGTCCGCCCGCGCGTCAGTCACCTCGATACGCAGCGTGTTCGCCGCGCTGAGCAGGAGTCCGAGCCGGAAGCTCCGGCCCGGCACGTGGCCGTGCAGCACGGCGTTGTTCGCCAGCTCGGCGACGACGTGCTCCGCAGCGTCGCTCGGGCGGCCCCAGCTGTGCAGTTGCTCCCTCGTCAGGAGCCGGGCCAGCCGCGCGCCTCTTCTCGTCGCCGAGAGAAGAATCGTGAACTGGTGTACGGGTGTGGGGGTTTGGGCCGGGGTGGTTTCTTGGTTCACGTCACTCAGCGTGGCGGGGCGTGCGTAGCGTGGATAGCGGTGCGCGCTGTGCGTACCGCTTTTGTCCCGCGCTTGTCCCGGCCTGTCCCGGCTGTCCCCGGTGACGCCCGGGTACGTGTGCGCGTTGGGCCTGGACGGTACGTCGGAGGTGGGCGCGGTGGAAGAACGCAACGATGGTGTGGACGAACCTGGTTGGGATGTCGACCCCGAGGACGAAATCAGCGCGGTGGTCGAGATGGTCGGCCATCAGCTGAAACGGTGGCGTGAGGCGGCGGGTCTCAGGGTCGCGGAGTTCGGGGAGGCGATCGGGTACGGGGAGGACTTGATCCGGAAGATCGAGCGCGGGGCACGGATTCCTCGCCCCGAGTACCTGGACAAGGTGGAGGAGGTGGTCGACGCACGGGGCCTCGTCTCGGCGATGAAGAAGGAGATGAGGGAGGCACGGTATCCGAAGCGGGTACGGGAACTGGCGAAGTTGGAGGAGCGGGCGGTCGAGGCCGGGTTGTACAGCAACCACAACGTCCATGGCCTTCTGCAGACCGAGGAGTTCGCTCGGGCGCTGCTCGGTACACGGCGGCCCGCCTACTCGGACGAGGAGTTGGAGCGATTGGTGGCCGCGCGAATGGCGCGCCGGTCCATCTTCGAGCGGTCTCCGGCGCCGGAGCTCAGCTTTGTCCAAGAAGAGGTGACGCTGCGGCGGCCGACCGGAGGGACAATGGTTCTGCGTAGGCAGCTTGAACGCCTGCTGGACCTGGGGGAGTTGCGCAACGTCGAGATTCAGGTGATGCCGACTGCTCGCGGAGACCACCCCGGAACTGGCGGGTTGATCGAGCTGCTCAAGTTCGGGGACGGTACCGCAGTGGGCCGTTCCGACGGCGAGTTCGGTGGCCGTCCAGTATCCGATCCGAGGCAGCTCCGTATTCTCGAGCTGCGGTATGGCATCATCCGGGCCCGAGCTCTCACGCCAGGAGAGTCGCGGGCCTTCATTGAGCGAGTGCTGGGAGAAACATGATCGGCAAGGCCTCTGTCGGGGACGCCTCCGCCCTGGAGTGGTTCAAGAGCAGCTACAGCGACAGCAACGAGTCCGGCGACTGCGTCGAGGTCGCCTTGGAGTGGCACAAGAGCAGCTACAGCAGCAGCAGTAACGGCGAAGACTGCGTCGAGATAGCCGTCAGCCCCCAAACCATCCACATCCGCGACTCAAAGGTCGACGACGGCCCCCACCTCGACCTCGCCCCCCGAGCCTGGTCCCACTTCCTCACATACGCCTCACAGGACGCAGAGGCGTAAGACCAAGGGACGAGAAAGCCCCCACCCCGGGACAGGGGTAAAAGCAGTCCACGCCTCTTACTCTGGCGTGATGACTGACGACACCGGCGGCGTACTGAGCAAGCCCTACCGAGCCCTGAGCATCGGCATCGTCTCCGTCGTGCTGCTCATCGCGTTCGAAGCGACGGCCGTGGGGACGGCGATGCCGATCGCCGCCCGGGAGCTTGACGGCGTGTCGCTGTACGCCTTCGCCTTCTCGGGGTACTTCACGACGAGCCTCTTCGGCATGGTGCTGAGCGGGCAGTGGGCGGATCGGCGAGGACCGCTCGGCCCGCTCGCCACCGGTATCGCACTGTTCGCGGCGGGGCTGCTGCTGAGCGGGACCGCCGGGGCGATGTGGCTGTTCATCGCGGGGCGGGCCGTGCAGGGGCTCGGCGGAGGGCTGGTCATCGTCGGGCTGTACGTGATCGTCAGCCGGGCGTACCCCGAACACCTGCGGCCGTCGATCATGGCCGCGTTCGCGGCGAGCTGGGTCGTGCCGTCCGTGGTGGGGCCGTTGATCTCGGGGACGGTCACCGAGCACCTCGGGTGGCGCTGGGTGTTCGTCGGCATCCCCGTCCTCGTACTCGCGCCGCTCGCGCTCGCGCTGCCCGCGATACGGCGGACGGCGTCGGGGCCGGTCGACCCGGACGCGCCGGTCGCCGCGTTCGACCGGCGCCGGATCCGGCTGGCGCTCGGGATCTCGCTGGGCGCGGGGCTGCTCCAGTACGCGGGGCAGGAGCTGCGGTGGCTGTCGCTGGTGCCCGCCGCGATCGGTGCGGCCGTCCTCGTGCCCGCCGTGCTCGGGCTGCTGCCCAAGGGGACGTACCGGGCGGCGCGCGGGCTGCCGTCCGTCGTGCTGCTGCGCGGCGTCGCGGCGGGGTCGTTCATCGCGGCCGAGTCCTTCGTACCGCTGATGCTCGTCACGCAGCGCGGGCTCAGCCCGACCATGGCCGGGCTCTCGCTCGCGGTGGGCGGGGCGACGTGGGCGCTCGGGTCGTACGTCCAGTCGCGGCCGCGCATGGAGCCGTACAGGGCGCGGCTCGTCGCGTCCGGGATGGTGCTCGTCGCGGCGTCCATCCTGGCCGCGCCGACCGTCCTCATTGAGGGCGTGCCGGTGTGGGTCGTCGGCGTCGCCTGGGGCTTCGGGTGTTTCGGTATGGGCATGGTGATCGCTTCGACCAGTGTGCTGCTGCTGCGGCTCTCCGCGCCCGCGGACGCGGGGTCGAACTCGGCGGCGCTCCAGATCTCGGACGGGCTCTCGAACGTGCTGCTGCTCGCGGCGGGTGGTGCGGCGTTCGCCGCGCTCGGTGGCGGGACGGTGGGAGCGGGCCACGGGGCGGGGGAGGCCACCGGCTCGCACCCGGCGGCGTTCGTCGCCGTCTTCGTGCCGATGGCGGTCGTCGCCCTGGCCGGGGCCTGGGTGGGGACGAGGTTGCAGGGCCCGCGGACGGAGCACCCTGCGGAAGTCCCCGCGCCGGACGAGACGGGGCTCGTGGTGACCGACGTGGTGACGGACGTACGCATGGACGTCCTGTCGGACACGGCACCGGACACGGCGTCCGACGTACGGACGGACGCGCGGGCGGACGGCTAGGCGGGGCACACCAGGGGGCCCGGCGAGGCGCGACACGGTGGCCTGCGCGGGAACGTGCAGGGGGGCGTGCGTACCGGCAGCCCCGCGACCCCGCGCCCACGTGTGAGACCCGTCCCACCCACCCCCGGCACCGCCTCGTCCCCAGTGGAACGTCACCGCATCACCGGTAAGGTGGCCCGGTTGTCATACGTGCCGCCGACCCGCGAACCCGGAGACCGTGACTACCACCAGCGCCGCCGCCAACTCCTCCCACCACCTCTCTCCCGCCTTCCCCGGCCGTGCCCCGTGGGGTACCGCCAACAAGCTGCGAGCCTGGCAGCAGGGGGCGATGGACAGGTACCTCCAGGAGCAGCCGCGAGACTTCCTCGCCGTCGCCACCCCCGGCGCCGGCAAGACGACGTTCGCGCTCACGCTCGCGTCCTGGCTGTTGCACCACCATGTCGTCCAGCAGGTCACCGTCGTCGCGCCCACCGAGCACCTGAAGAAGCAGTGGGCCGAGGCCGCCGCCCGTATAGGCATCAAACTGGACCCTGAGTACAGCGCGGGACCGCTGAGCAAGGAGTACCACGGCGTCGCCGTGACGTACGCGGGTGTCGGCGTACGGCCGATGCTGCACCGCAACCGCTCCGAGCAGCGCAAGACCCTCGTTATCCTCGACGAGATCCACCACGCCGGTGACAGCAAGTCGTGGGGTGAGGCGTGCCTCGAGGCGTTCGAGCCCGCCACCCGACGTCTCGCGCTCACCGGTACGCCGTTCCGGTCCGACACGAACCCGATCCCGTTCGTGCAGTACGCGGAGGGAACGGATGGAATCCGGCGTTCCGCCGCCGACTACACGTACGGCTACGGCAGCGCGCTCGGCGACGGCGTCGTGCGGCCCGTCATCTTCCTCTCGTACTCCGGCAACATGCGCTGGCGCACCAAGGCCGGTGACGAGATCGCGGCGCGGCTCGGTGAGCCGATGACCAAGGACGCCGTCAGCCAGGCGTGGCGTACCGCCCTCGACGCGCGGGGCGAGTGGATGCCGAACGTCCTCAAGGCCGCCGACAAGCGGCTGACCGAGGTCAGGAAGGCCATCCCCGACGCGGGCGGCCTCGTCATCGCGTCCGATCAGGACTCCGCGCGCGCGTACGCCAAGCTGATCCGCGAGATCACCGGGACCAAGGCCACCGTCGTCCTCTCCGACGACACCGGCGCGTCCCAGCGCATCGACGACTTCAGCGCCAGTACGGACCGGTGGATGGTCGCCGTCCGCATGGTGTCCGAAGGCGTCGACGTGCCGCGCCTCGCTGTGGGCGTGTACGCGACGACGATTTCGACGCCGCTCTTCTTCGCGCAGGCCGTCGGCCGTTTCGTACGGTCCAGGCGGCGCGGCGAGACCGCGTCCGTGTTCCTGCCCACCGTCCCCGACCTGCTCACCTTCGCCAACGAGATGGAGGTGGAACGGGACCACGCCCTCGACAAGCCGAAGAAGGAGGGCGAGGAGGACCCGTACGCCGAGTCCGAGGCGGAGATGGACGAGGCCAACAAGGAGCAGGACGAGGACACGGGGGAGCAGGAGCAGTTCTCCTTCGAGGCGCTGGAGTCCGAGGCCGTCTTCGACCGCGTGCTGTTCGACGGCGCCGAGTTCGGCATGCAGGCGCACCCGGGGAGCGAGGAGGAGCAGGACTACCTCGGTATTCCGGGGCTCCTCGAACCCGACCAGGTGCAGATGCTGCTCCAGAAGCGGCAGGCCCGGCAGATCGCCCACAGCAGGAAGAAGCCGGACGACGAGGCGGACCTGCTCGAGCTGCCCGCCGAGCGGCGGCCCGTCGTCTCCCACAAGGAGCTCCTCGGGCTGCGGAAGCAGCTCAACACGATGGTCGGCGCGTACGTCCATCAGAGCGGGAAGCCGCACGGCGTGATCCACACCGAGCTGCGGCGCACGTGCGGCGGGCCGCCGAGCGCGGAGGCCACGGCGGGGCAGCTGCGGCAGCGCATCGAGAAGGTCCAGGAGTGGGCCACCCGCATGAAGTGACGTTCGAGTAAGGAGCCGGGGGTTCCGAGTGGGGAGGTCGTGTGCGGACGCGGTGCGCGCGGCCTCTCGGGCGGCCACCGCGTATTGGGGCAATGGGGGGCGCTAGGGGCGTCCCCGTGCCCGGATTCTGGACGAAGTCTTCCGCTCAGCGGGACGGCCTCGCTAATGTCCCCGCAAAGCACACGCCCCGTGGCAGCGCCGCCGCGGAGCGCAGCCGGTGTTCCGACCGGCGGCCTCTGACGCGCGTCGCCCACGGGACCGGCGACGCAACCGCCGCGTAGGGGGGCCGCCGACCCTCACCTAAGGAGTGGGCGTCGTGACCGCGGAGACTTCCCAGACGCTCGACCGAGGACTGCGCGTCCTCAAGCTGCTGGCCGACACCGACCACGGCCTTACGGTCACCGAGCTCTCCAACAAGCTCGGGGTGAACCGCACGGTGGTCTACCGCCTGCTCGCCACGCTCGAACAGCACGCGCTCGTGCGCCGCGACCTGGGCGGCCGGGCCCGCGTCGGCCTCGGCGTGCTGCGGCTCGGGCGGCAGGTGCACCCGCTGGTGCGCGAGGCCGCGCTGCCCGCGCTGCGGTCGCTCGCGGAGGACATAGGCGCGACGGCCCACCTCACCCTCGTCGACGGCTCGGAGGCCCTCGCGGTCGCGGTGGTCGAGCCGACGTGGACGGACTACCACGTCGCGTACCGCACGGGTTTCCGTCACCCCCTGGATCGCGGGGCCGCGGGCCGCGCGATCCTGGCGGCCCGCCAGGGCCTGGTCACGGACCCCGGCTACGCGCTCACGCACGGCGAACTGGAGGCGGGCGCGAGCGGCGCGGCGGCGCCCTTGGTGGGCGTGACGGGTCTGGAGGGCAGCGTGGGAGTGGTCATGCTGGCGGACGCGGTGCCGGAGAGGGTGGGGCCGCGGGTGGTGGACGCGGCGCGGGAGGTCGCCGATGCGTTGCGCTGAGGCCGCGCGGGCGGGCGGTGTCACGGGGTGCCCCGTGGCGCAACGAGGAGCCACGGGGCGCGGTCGGTTGCCGGCTTCGCCGTTGCTCGTCCTCAAACGCCGGACGGGCTGAAACTCCCCGTCGTGCGCTGAGGCCGCGCGGGCGGGCGGTGTCACGGGGTGTCCCGTGGCGCAACGGGGAGCCACGGGGCGCGGTCGGTCGCCGGCTTCGCCGTTGCTCGTCCTCAAACGCCGGACGGGCTGAAACTCCCCGTCGTGCGCTGTTGCTGCGCCGGGGCCGGGCGGCGCCGGGTGGGCTGAAACTCCGGCGTTCGAAAGGTCACGTAGATTGATCCCGTGTTCTCTCGTCTCACGCGCCCCCAGGCCCTCGCCCTCTGCGCCCTGCCCGTCGCGGCTCTGCTCGCCGTTGCCGGGCTCGCGCCGTTGCCGTTCGCCGTGGCGCAGCCCGGGGGGACGGCGGACGTGCTCGGGGAGCACGAGGGGAAGCCCGTCCTGAAGGTCAGCGGCGTGCCCACCCGGGAGACCCGGGGTGAGCTGCGGATGACCACCATCGTGGCCACCGGGCCGCAGATGGACGTCTATCTCGGTGACGTGGTCGACGGGTGGTTCCGGAGTGACCGGGCCGTGATGCCCAAGGACTCCGTCTACCCCGTCGGCGACGACGTCGAGGAAGTCGAGAAGCACAACCTCGGTGACATGAAGAAGTCGCAGGACGCCGCCACGGACGCGGCGCTGAACTACCTCAAGGCGAACGGCGTCGACAACACGGACAAGGTGAAGGTCAAGGCCGACCTCGGCAAGATCGGCGGGCCGAGCGCGGGGCTGTTCCTGTCGCTCGGCATCATCGACAAGCTCGACGGCGACGGCAGCGGGGGTGACCTCACGGGCGGCCGCAAGATCGCGGGCACCGGCACGATCACGGCCGACGGCAAGGTCGGTCCGGTCGGCGGCGTCGCCCTCAAGACGCAGGGCGCGCGCCGCGACGGCGCCACGGTCTTCCTCGTCCCGGAGGACGAGTGCTCGGACGCTCAGGCCGAGTTGCCCAAGGGGCTGCGGCTCGTTCCGATCACGGCGCTGAAGGGAACGGTCGACGCGCTGCGGGCGCTGGAAAAGGGCGGGCAGGTCCCGAGCTGCTGACCAGGCGCAGGCCCAGCTCGACGAGGTGCCAGCCGAGTTGAGCGCGGAGGAATCGGGAGCGGGGTCCTCGTGCGGGGGCCGTGCGCCGTAATTCCTGCGCGCGGGTGTCGTGCAGCATCAGGTGTACGTCGGGGTGCATGGGCTCGTGGTCCTCTCAGTCGCTGTCGCTGTCGCTGTCGCTGTCGCTGTCGCCGGCCGGGCGGGTCGGGAAGAAGTGGGAGTGGATGCGTACCTTCGCCGCGTCGGGGGTGTTTCCCTCGGGCGCCAACGCCCGGTAGCTCTCGATGAGTTCGTGGACCTTGCGGCTCAGCTCAAAGGTCTGTGCAGGGGTCAGGTCCAGGGTGAAGTCGCTGACGCTGGAGGCCTCCGCCCAGTCCGCCGACCACTCGTTCCGCGTGGCGATCCAGGTGGACACCTCCTGGGCGCGCTGTGTCGCGTACTCGTGCAGGACGGTGCTCAGCGCCCCGCGGACCTCCGGGCTCTGGTCGCGCATGAGATCCGCGTTGGTGCGGATGCCCTGCTGGGCGGGGCGCCACCAGCGCTCCCGGCCCTTGCCCCGGTCGGGATCGTCCTCCACGAATCCGTACTCCGCGAGCTGGCGCAGGTGATAACTGGTCGCTCCGCTCGACTCGCCGAGCCGGGCCGCGAGTTGGGAGGCGGTCGCCGGACCGTCGAGGCCCAGCGAGGAGAGCAGCCGCATCCGCAAGGGGTGCGCGAGGCCGCGCAGCGTGCGCGCGTCGAGGTGGCGGACCTTGTGGGGCTTGGGCTGTTCCGTCATGCCGCCCAGCGTAGACATGCAAAGACTCCGTTGCAACGGGTTCTTTGCAACGGAGTCTTTGTACTTCCGTACGCGCGCGGTCCGCTACTCCTTGACGAAGCCCTCCGCGATCAGCCAGTCCTTCGCCACCTCATGCGGATCCTGGCCGTCCACGTCCACCTTGGAGTTCAGGTCCCGCGCCACCTTGTTGTCGAGCTTCTTCGTGATGGGGCCCAGGACCTCCGCGATCGCCGGATGCTCCTTCAGTGACTTGCTGTTGACCTCGGGGGCCGCGTTGTAGTTGGGGAAGAAGTGCTTGTCGTCCTCCATCGTCGTCAGGTCCATCGCCTTGATGCGGCCGTCCGTCGTGAAGACCTCCCCGTACGTGCAGGACCCCTTCGACGCCTGCGTGTAGATGATTCCCGTGTCCATCTTGGTGATGTTGGAGGAGGGGACGTTCATCCCGTACTCCTTCTGCATGCCGGGCAGCCCGTCCTCCCGCGAGGCGAACTCACTCTCCACGCACAGCGATACCGCCTTCGGGTCCGACTTGGAGAGGGCCGCCACCTGCGAGAGCGTCTTCGTCTTGTACTTGGACGCGTTGCTGCGGTTCATCGCCAGCGCGTAGGTATTGTTGAGCGTGGCCGGGTCCAGCCACGTCACGCCGTTCTTCAGGTCCGCGTCACGCACCGCCTGCCACTGCTTCTGCGGGTCGGTGATCGGTTCGGTGTTGCCCTGGTAGGTGATCCACGCCGTGCCCGTGTACTCGTACATCGCGTCCGCGTCGCCGCCCTTCACGGCCTCGCGCGCGCCGATCGAGCCCTGGATGCCCGTACGGTCGAGCACGTCCGCGCCCGCCGCCTCGAACGCGATGCCCATGATCGCGCCCAGGATGAGCTGTTCGGTGAACTCCTTGGAGGTGACGGTGAGGTCGGCGCCCTTCAGGGGGAGGCCCTTGCCGATCGTGCCGGGCTTCACGTCGTCCACCATCGGGCTGCCGCTCGTGAGGCCGCAGGCGGCCAGCAGCGAACCGCCCAGGACGGCGATCACGGTCGTACGCGCGGTGATCCTGAGGTTCCTCATGCGTCCACCTCCAGGCCCCTCGGGCGCAGCACCAGTTCCGCCAGCGACGCCAGCCAGTCCACGAGCAGCGCCAGCGCGATCGTCAGGATGGAGCCGAGCATGAGGACCGGCATGCGCTGGTTGGTCATGCCCGTCGTGATCAGGTCGCCGAGGCCGCCGCCCCCGCCGAACGTGGCGAGCGTCGCGGTGCCCACGTTGAGGACGAGCGCCGTGCGGACGCCCGCCAGGATCAGCGGTACGGCCAGGGGGAGTTCGACCTTCGACAGGACGCCGACGGAAGACATGCCGATGCCGCGCGCCGCCTCGATCAGCGTCGGGTCGTTCGCCTTCAGGCCCGCGATCGTGTTGGAGAGGACCGGCAGGACGGCGTAGGTGATGATGCCGATCAGGGCCGCCTTCTCGCCGATGCCCAGCCAGATGACGAGGAGCGCGAGGAGACCGATCGCCGGGGTCGCCTGGCCGATGTTGGCCACCGCCATCGCCACCGGCGCGCCTTTGCGCAGCTTCTTGCGGGTCAGCAGGATGCCGAGCGGGATGGCGATGATCAGGACGAAGAAGGTGGAGATCGCCGTGAGTTCGATGTGTTGGCGCAGGCGGAGCCAGACGTTTCCGTTCGCCAGCGCGTTCTTGGAGATCGAGTCGAGGTCGGCCTGCTGGAACCACCACCACGTCGCCAGCAGGACCACCGCGAGCACGGCCGGCAGGAACGTCAGCTTCTGCCAGGTCACCCGGCGCGGCTGCTTCGCGGCGAGCACCACGGGCGGCGCTTCGAGTTCGGCCTCGCCCTCGTCGCGGAAGGCGAGACCCTTGACGTCGTGCTCGCCCTCGGGCCTGACCGGCTGCCTCTGCTTCGGCTTGTGGTCCGGGATGCGGGGCGTGCCCCCTGCGGTGCCGCTCACGCCTTCGCCTCCCCGCCGTAACCCTCCTGCTCGTACTGGGTCAACCGGGCCCGCTGCTCCTCCAGTTCGTGCTGGTGCTCCACCGCTTCGAGGCGGTCGGCCTCCAGCATCTCGTGGACGGAGTTCATCAGCGTCTCCATGTCGACGACGCCCGTATACTCGCCGCGCCGCCCGGTCACCGCGACCCGGCCCGCGTTGTCCGTGAGGACGGCCTCCAGCGCGTCGCGCAGGGTGGCGTCGCGGGTCACCGTGTCGTGGACGAGGGTGCCCGCGCGGGCCAGGGAACCCTTGGCGCGCATCAGGTCGCCGCGCCGCAGCCACTTGTAGGGGCGGCCGCGCTTGTCGAGCAGGAGGAGTTCGTTGGTGGCGCCGCCGCGCAGCTTGTCGAAGATGTCCTGGAGCGGGTCGTCGACGGTCACCGTGGGGATGTCGGCGATCTCGACGTCCCGTACGCGGGTGAGGTTGAGGCGCTTGAGGGCCGCGCCCGCGCCCACGAAGCCCGAGACGAAGTCGTCGGCGGGGTTGGTGAGGATCGCTTCCGGGGTGTCGAACTGCGCGATGTGCGAACGCTCCCGGAGGACGGCGATGCGGTCGCCGAGCTTGATGGCCTCGTCGAAGTCGTGCGTGACGAACACGATCGTCTTGTGCAGCTCGTGCTGGAGCCGGATCAGCTCGTCCTGGAGGTGGTCGCGGGTGATCGGGTCGACGGCGCCGAACGGCTCGTCCATCAGGAGGACGGGTGGGTCGGCTGCCAGTGCGCGTGCCACGCCGACGCGTTGCTGCTGGCCGCCGGAGAGCTGGCGCGGGTAGCGGTGGTGGAACTCGGCCGGGTCGAGGCCCACCAGGTCCAGCATCTCCTCCACCCGGGACTTGATCTTCGACTTGCCCCAGCCGACCATCTTCGGCACGAGCGCGATGTTCTGCGCGACGGTCATGTGCGGGAAGAGCCCGGAGGACTGGATCGCGTACCCGACCTTGCGGCGCAGCTTCACCGGGTCGATGTCGGTGACGTCCTCGCCGTTGATGCGGATGCGGCCGCCCGTCGGCTCGATCAGGCGGTTGATCATCTTCAGGGTCGTCGACTTCCCGCAGCCGGACGGGCCCACGAAGATGACGATCTCGCCCGCCTTGATCTCCATGTTCACGCTGTCCACGGCGGGCTCGCTGCTGCCCGAGTAGCGCTTGGTGAGGTTCTCCAGCTCGATCGTCGCCCCGGAGGTGGTGGTGGCGGTTGTCTCCGCATCGGAGGTGGCGGTGGTCTCAGACACGGATCCCCCTCGGGATGGTCAGCCTGCCGATCAGGACGTACGCGGCATCGAAGAGCAGCGCCAGGACGACGATCCCGAGCGTGCCCGCGAGCACCTGGTTGAGCGCGTTCTTGCTGCCGAGCGAGCCGATGCCGCGGAAGATCTCGTTGCCGAGCCCGGGTCCCGAGGCGTAGGCGGCGATGGCCGCGATGCCCATCAGCATCTGCGTGGAGACGCGGATGCCGGTCAGGATCGGCGGCCAGGCGATCGGCAGCTCCACCCTGAACAGGCGGGCGAGACGTGACATGCCGATGCCCTTGGCGGCGTCGATCAGCGACGGGTCGACGCCCCGCAGCCCGACGATGGCGTTGCGCACGATCGGAAGGAGCCCGTACAGGGTCAGCGCGACGACGGTCGGCGCGACACCGAGCCCGACGATCGGGATCAGCAGACCGATCATGGCGAGCGACGGGACGGTGAGAATGGTGGACGTGACGGTCGTGGCGAGATTCCCCGCCCATTCGCTGCGGTACGTGAGGACGCCGATCAGTACGCCGATGAAGGTGGCGACGACCATGCACTGGAAGACGGCGCTCGCGTGCTGAAACGCGTCCGTCAGCAGTTGCTGGTGGCGGTTGCCGAGGTAGTCCCAGAAGTTCACTGAAGTGCTCACCTCGCCTTTCCGAAGGTACTCACAAGGTCAGTGACGCGCGGGCGGTGACGCGGGGCGGTGACGCAAGGCGGTGACGCAGGGCGGTGGGACAGGCTCTCAGGGGTCTTCGGACGCCTGCTCCACCAACGGGATGATCCGCAGCGGAACGGGGTTTTCCATGACGATCGCCGTGGAAGCCCGCACGATGCCATCAAAGCCCACGACCCGGTCGATCACACGTTGGAGATCCGCGTTCGACCGGGCCACGAGGCGGCAGAGCATATCGCCGTGACCGGTGATGGTATGCAGTTCGAGCACCTCGGCCACGGACGCCAAATGGGTCCGTACGTCAGCACCCTGGCCCTGTTTGATCTCCAGCGTCGCGAAGGCCGTCACCGGGTAGCCGAGCGCCGCCGGATCCACCTCCGGGCCGAAGCCGCGGATGACTCCATTGGACTGAAGCCGGTCCATCCGCGCCTGCACCGTGCCGCGTGCCACGCCGAGCCTGCGGGACGCCTCAAGAACCCCGATACGCGGCTCCCGCGCCAGGAGCACGATGAGTCTGCCGTCCAGATGATCGATCGCCATGACGCCTCCAAGGTGGTCATGATGTACAGATAGCCCGCCCATCCTGGCCACCTACTGAGCAGATTGACCACTGAAAACGAGAACTATTGCGCACCTTGTGGTTCAGCGGGAGCCTCACACCATGACTGAGACCACCACCCACACCACACCCGACACCGCGCGCGAGGCCGACCCCTTCCCGGTCAAGGGAATGGACGCGGTCGTCTTCGCCGTGGGCAACGCCAAGCAGGCGGCGCACTACTACTCCACGGCCTTCGGCATGAAGCTGGTCGCCTACTCCGGACCGGAGAACGGCAGCCGGGAGACCGCCAGTTACGTCCTCACGAACGGCGGTGCGCGCTTCGTCTTCACCTCCGTCATCAAGCCCTCCACGGACTGGGGCCACTTCCTCACCTCCCACGTGGCCGAGCACGGCGACGGCGTCGTCGACCTCGCCATCGAGGTGCCGGACGCGCGCGCCGCGTACGCCTACGCCGTCGAGCAGGGCGCACGGGGCATCACGGAGCCCTACGAGGTCAAGGACGAGAACGGCAAGGTCGTCCTCGCCGCCATCGCCACGTACGGCAAGACCCGCCACACCCTGGTGGAGCGCACCGACTACGACGGGCCGTATCTGCCCGGTTTCGAGGCCGCGAACCCGATCGTCGAGCCCCCGGCCAAGCGGACGTTCCAGGCGATCGACCACTGCGTGGGCAATGTCGAACTCGGCAAGATGAACGACTGGGTCGGCTTCTACAACAAGGTCATGGGCTTCACGAACATGAAGGAGTTCGTGGGCGACGACATCGCGACCGAGTACAGCGCGCTGATGTCGAAGGTGGTCGCCGACGGCACGCTCAAGGTCAAGTTCCCGATCAACGAGCCCGCCATCGCGAAGAAGAAGTCGCAGATCGACGAGTACCTGGAGTTCTACGGCGGCGCGGGCGTCCAGCACATCGCGCTCGCCACGAACGACATCGTGGAGTCCGTCCGCACGATGCGCGCGGCCGGCGTCAAGTTCCTGGACACGCCCGACTCGTACTACGACACGCTCGGCGAGTGGGCCGGCGAGACCCGCGTCCCCGTCGAGACCCTCCGCGAGCTGAAGATCCTCGTCGACCGCGACGAGGACGGCTATCTGCTCCAGATCTTCACCAAGCCGGTCCAGGACCGCCCGACCGTCTTCTTCGAGATGATCGAACGCCACGGCTCGATGGGCTTCGGCAAGGGCAACTTCAAGGCGCTCTTCGAGGCGATCGAGCGCGAGCAGGAGAAGCGCGGCAACCTCTAGTCCGTCCGCTGGTCCGTCCGCCACGTGTGGTCCGGCGCGAAACGCACGTCGTACTCCGCGGGGACGCTCCCGAACCTGCCGGGTTCCGGGATCAACGGATGGTGCGGCAACCCGTGTTGCTGCGTGGGAGCGCCGAGGTTCTCGAAGAACCGCTCGAATGTTCTGCCCGGCCCCGCCGCGACGCCCACGACCTGACTGTGGTGGCGCTCCATACGGTAGGCGTGCAGGCAGTTCTTCGGCACGAAGCCGAAGTCGCCGGGGGTGAGCAGCTTCACCAGCTGCTCACCTTCGGTGTCTTCGACGAAGAGCCGGACGGCGCCCTGGGTGACGTAGAAGACCTCGTGCGTGTCGGCGTGCACGTGGGCCGGTATGAGGTCGCCCTTGGGGCCCTCGACGGTGAAGAAGTTGAAGGTGTTCTCGGTCTGCTCGCCGCCCGCGTAGACGGTGATCAGGTCCCCGAACAGATGGGCGCGGTCGCCTTCGCCCTTCTCGATGAAGTAGGGCTTGCCCGGTTCCGGGGGGATCCGGGACGCCGTGCGGTAGCGGGTGGCGTACTCGATGGTCATGGGCGGATGCTCCTGGAGGCTCGTACGGAAATGTCAGGTACCCGGTGTCAGGTACCCTGACATTAATGTCGAAGGAACCCGCCCGACGCAACCTGCCCCAGCTCCTCGGCGAAGCACGCCGCTGGTTCGAGGACGGGCTGCTGGCCGCCATGGACGCGGCGGGCGCCACCCCCGTGTCGCCGACACAGGTGCAGCTCTTCGCCGTCCTGGACGACGAGGGCACCACCGTCTCCGAGCTCGCACGCCGCATGAACGTCACCCGGCAGACCGCCCACCAGGCCGTCCACGGCCTCGTCGGTGCCGGACTCCTGGAGCAGGCCCCCGACCCCGCGTCCGCCCGGCAGCGGCTGATCCGGCGCACCCCGGAAGGCGAACGCGCGCACCGCGAGGCGGAAGCCGTGCTGGCGCGAATGGAGGAGCTGCTCGCCGAGCGCATCGGCCGGGACGCGGTCGACGCGCTGCGGGCCGCCCTCGAAGCGCCCTGGGGCTAGCGCGTCGGGGTGGTCCGCGTCGGGGCCGGAGTCCGGCGCCGGGGTGAGGGCCGGGTGATCTGCTGGGCGGGGGCCGGGGCGTAGATCTCCTCCGGGCCGCCCTCCGGCGGGTCGCCCAGGGCCTCGAGCGCCCGCTTCGCCGCCGGTACGCTGAGCGGCGAGAAGTACGGGTTGATGCGCACGGCCTCGTTCAGGTGGCGGCGGGATGCGCCGTAGTACATCAACTCCCGCTCGATAGAACCCCGGTGGAACGCGAACAGAGCGCTGCGCGGACCCTTGTCCATCGCCTTCGTCGCGAGTTTCAGGCCCGCCTTGCTGTCCCCGGAGCGGTGCAGCGCCCAGCCCAGCGCGTCCGCCGTCTCCGGGCTGCCGTGCCGCTTGTACTCCGCGGTCAGCCGCTTCACCGCCGCTTCGGCGTCGCCGTGGTCCGCCTCAAGGAGGCCGAGTACGCGTTCGTTGTTGATGCCGCGGGTCTTCTCCTGCTTCACCAGGGTGCGGAGTGCGTCGTACTGGGCTCGTGCCGCCGGGGTGAGTCTGAGGGACTCGTACAACTCGCCCAGTTCCAGCGCGTACTCGGGCAGCGGGTGCTTCGTGAGTGCCGAGCGGTAGGCGAGCAGCGCCTCCGAGGAGCGGCCCAGCGCGGCGAGCGCGCGGCCCCGGCCCGCAAGCGACGGGTGGTGCTCGGCGTCGGCCGCGAGCGCCGCGTCGTAGTAGCGCAGCGCCACCGTCGGCTCGCCCCGCTCCCACGCGAGCTCCGCCACCCGGTGCAGCGCCACCGCCTTCGCCGCCGGTGCCGCGGCGAGCGCCGCCGCGTCCGTGAGCGCCGCGTTCGCGTCCTCGCGCCAGCCGCGGTCGCGGTAGACCTGCCCGGTCCGTGCAAGCACCGCGGTCCCCGAACCCAGCTCCTGCAAGGACTCCAGGGCCCGGCCCACGCCCTTCGCGTCGCCGAGCCCGCTGTACGCGTCGATCAGCGCCGGATACGACGTCCACCGCTTCGGCGCCTGCTTCACCGCGAGCTCGCCCCACTTGCGGGCCGCACGGAAGTCGCGGCGGGCGTTGGCGAGCGCGGCCAGGCCCGTCAGGGCCTCGGGGTTCCGATCCGGGTTCGTCCTCAGGGATGTGTGCAGCGCGCGGTCCGCCTTCGGGAAGTCCGCGAAGTCCGCCGTCCGCACACCCCGCGCCACATACGCGGAGCCGAGCACCGCCCACGACTGCTCGTCCCCCGGATGCGCCCGCACGTGTGCCTCGCGCTCACCGATGAGCACCGCCAGGTCCGGCAGCGCGGCGGGCGCCCCCGTCCCCACGGCCGCCATCGCCCGTCCGGCCGGACCGAGCGCGGGCGGTTCCGCCTTCCCGCCGCCGCCCGGGGGCAGCAGCACCAGCACGCCGCCGAGCACCACGCTCCCCGCCACGGAGCCGATCAGCACACGCTTCACCGAAGGCCTCATGACGTCACTGTGCGCCACTGCCGTCCATACGAAGAGCACATCCCGGCCCGCGGAACGGCGTCGCACACGGGTTCACACCGATGGCCCCGGGTGCGACGCTGTGATCATGAGCCGCACTCTCGTCGAACTCCTCCAGGACGGCCTGCCGGCCGAGGCGATCCTCACCGACCCGGACGTCACCTCCTCGTACGCCCACGACATGGCGAGCTTCTGCGAGGCGGGCGACCCGGCCGTCGTGGTCCTGCCCCGCACCGTCGAGCAGGTCCAGCACGTCATGCGCACCGCCACCGAGCTGCGCGTCCCCGTCGTCCCCCAGGGCGCCCGCACCGGCCTGTCCGGCGCCGCGAACGCCAGCGACGGCTGCATCGTCCTGTCCCTCGTCAAGATGGACCGCATCCTGGAGATCAGCCCCGTCGACCGCATCGCCGTCGTCGAACCGGGCGTCGTCAACGCCACGCTGTCCCGCGCGGTCGGCGAGCACGGCCTGTACTACCCGCCGGACCCCTCCAGCTGGGAGACCTGCACCATCGGCGGGAACATCGGCACCGCCTCGGGCGGCCTGTGCTGCGTGAAGTACGGCGTCACCGCCGAGTACGTCCTCGGGCTCGACGTCGTCCTCGCCGACGGGCGGCTCATGAGCACCGGCCGCCGCACCGCCAAGGGCGTCGCCGGATACGACCTGACACGGCTCTTCGTCGGCTCCGAGGGCAGCCTCGGCATCGTCGTCCGCGCCGTCCTCGCGCTCAAGCCCGAGCCGCCCCAACAGCTCGTCCTCGCCGCCGAGTTCCCCTCCGTCGAGGCCGCCTGCGACGCCGTCTGCAAGATCATGGAGAGCGGCCACGGCCCGTCGCTCCTCGAACTGATGGACCGTACGACCGTGAAGGCCGTCAACACACTGGCCCGGATGGGCCTGCCCGAAACCACCGAGGCGCTCCTCCTCGCCGCCTTCGACACCCCGGACCCCACCGCCGACCTCGCCGCCGTCGGCGCGCTCTGTGAAGCCGCGGGCGCCACCCAGGTCGTCCCGGCCGAGGACGCCGCCGAGTCGGAACTGCTGCTCCAGGCACGGCGGTTGTCCCTCACCGCACTCGAAGCCGTCAAGGGCAGCACGATGATCGACGACGTGTGCGTGCCGCGCTCCAGGCTCGCCGAGATGCTCGTCGGCGTCGAGCGCATCGGCGAGAAGTACGGCCTCACCGTCGGGGTCTGCGCGCACGCGGGCGACGGCAACACCCACCCCACCGTCTGCTTCGACGCGACGGACCCCGACGAGGGTAGGCGCGCCCGCGAATCCTTCGACGAGATCATGGCCCTCGGCCTCGAACTCGGCGGCACCATCACCGGCGAACACGGTGTCGGCGTCCTCAAGAAGGAGTGGCTGGCGCGCGAGATCGGCCCTGTGGGAGTGGAGATGCAGCAGGCCGTCAAGGCCGCCTTCGACCCGCACTCACTCCTCAACCCGGGCAAACTCTTCTGACCTGTACGGGAATGCGTCTCCGTGTTCGCCCCCGTGGCGGTGGAGTTCACTCACCGTCCTTGGACTCGTCCGAGGGCCACGGGTCGCGCAGCCACAGCTCGTCCACACGGCCACGGCCCGCGGCGGGCGCGAGCAGCTCGGCGAGGCCGTCGTCGATGCCGAGCTGCTCGGCCTCGGAGCCCGGAGGGACCACCCGCAGCGTCCGCTCCAGCCACGCCGACACCGCGGCGGACGGCGCCTCAAGGAGCGCGTCGCCGTCCGGCGAACTCAGCGCCATCAGGACGACGCTGCGCCCCTCCACCTTCGTCGGCCAGACCCGCACGTCCCCGTGGCCGCACGGCCTGAACACTCCCTCCACCAGGAGCTCCCGCGCGAACGTCCAGTTCACCGGGTGCTCGGAGCCGATGTGGAAGGCGATGTGGACGGCGTACGGGTCGGCGGTGCGGTAGGTGAGGCGGGCCGGTACGGGGATGATCCGCTCCGGCGACAGGACCAGTTTCAGCTCCAGCTCGCGTTCCACCACGGAGTGCATGTCGATGCCCTTCTCTCTCCTCGTAGCTCACGTAGGGGTCCTGGGAGCGGACCCGTACGAGTGGAGAGCACGACATCGCCGGAGCATTACGCGGGTTGCGGAAACTTTCTCCGGACGACTTCGCGGAGGTGGCCGGGAGGGGGCGTGGGGGACGCGGGGGATGTGTGGGGAGCGTGCCCGGAAAGTGGTCCGTAGGGCGGGACCCGCTCTACTGGACACGGAGGTCTGATAGATGTGGAGCCCCCAAAAGACCCCCGAGCAGATACGGGACGACGGACATGAGCGCCCCAACTCCGGCCCCAGGCGACGACAGGCCACGCGAAGGCTACTACCCCGACCCGTCCATTCCCGGATATGTCCGGTACTGGAACGGTGCCGCCTGGGTGCCCGGTACGAGCCGTCCCGCACCGTCCGACGGCGAGCCGCTGCCGCCTCCGCCGGGCGCTGCCGCCGCTCACGCCACCGAGGAGACGGGGCCCGTCTTCTTCGACGAGACGCCGGACGCGGGGCAGTCCGAGCAGGGGGACCCCGAGACGGGCCGGTTCGAGGCCGCGCGGCCAGGGGCGAACGCGGGCGGCGCGGCGGACCAGCACGGTGCGCGGCCCGAGCCCGCCTCCGCCTGGCACGCCGACGCGGGCCGCCAGACCGGCATCGGCGCGGAGCCGGACCACAAGGTCTCCTGGGGCGGTGCGCCCGGGCGGCCCGATCCGCGGGTGCCGAGTGACGCGGCGGCGCGTTCGGCGGGGGGCGAGGATGCCGCTCCCGAGAGGGCCCCGGAGGCTCCGATCGGTCCGGTCGGTCCCGTCGCCCCCGAGTCTTCGCACGACGACAGCAACCCCGGCACCGTCACGATCCGCGCGGTCGAGCCGGGGGCGGCCAAGCCGACGGCGGGCGAGGGCACAGTGACGTTCCGCCGTCCGACCGGGCCCGTGCGGCCCGCCCCGTCGCCCGGCACCGACGGCACGATGTCGATCCGCGCGATCCGCCCCAAGTCGGCCCAGCAGGGCGGCCGGACCGCTGCCGCCGCGCAGCCCTCCGTACCGCAGCAAATGCCCCCGCAGGCACCGCAGGCCCCCCAGGCACCACAAATCCCCCAGGCACCACACGTCCCGCAGGCCGCCACCCCGCCCCAGACCCGGCAGCCGCAGGCCCAGCCTCAGCCCCAACCCCAGCCCGCGCCTTCTCCCGCACCCGCTCCCCAGCCCTCCGTCCCCCAGCAGGGCGGCGTCCCCACCCCCGTCACCTCGGGGCCCGGCGGCGGCTCGCCCTCCTGGGCCCAGCAGGTGCACCAGCTCGCACAGAGTCCCGCCGCCCCCGACCCCGGCCAGCAGGGCGAGGGGCAGCCCGTCGTGCCGTGGAAGCCGGTCGCGGAGGACCCGTTCCTCGCCCTCGCGCAGACACAGGCCGCGGCCCGCCCCGCCGGACTCGGCAGGCGCCTGGCCGCACGGCTCATCGACACCGTCGTACTCGTCGCCGTCACCGGCGCCGCCGCGCTGCCCCTCGGCACCAAGGCCGCCGACCACGTCGACAGCAAGATCGACGCGGCGAAGCTCTCCGGCGAGAAGACCACGGTCTGGCTCCTCGACGGCACCACCGCGGGCTACTTCGGCCTGATCCTCGCCGTCCTGCTGCTCTTCGGCGTCGTCTACGAAGCGCTGCCGACCGCCAGATGGGGCCGCACCCTCGGCAAGAAGGTGTGCGGCATCGAGGTGCGGGACATCGAGGAGCACGAGGCACCGACGTTCGGGGCGGCGCTGAAGCGCTGGCTGGTGTACAGCATCCCGGGCGTCCTGGTGATCGGCGTCGTCGGCGTGGTGTGGTGCGTCTTCGACCGGCCGTGGCGCCAGTGCTGGCACGACAAGGCGGCCAACACGTTCGTGGCCGGGTGAGCGCGGCGGCGGCCGGGCAAGAGGCTGTGCCATAACCCGGTCGGCCGCTCGCCGGATGCGGAGCCCGGGCCGTCGCGGTCGACTCGGGCCATGAGCACCGAACCGCCGCAGTACCCGCCGCCGGACGACGACCCGTTCAAGAAGCAGCCCCCGCGGCAGCCGCCCCCGCAGTCCCCGCAGGGCGGCGGATCCCCGTACGACACCCCGCCCCCGGGCGGCGGCTCACCCTACGGAACCCCGCCCCCGCCCTATGGCGGCGACCCGTACGGCGGTGGTCAGGGTGGCCACGGCGGGCCGGACCCGCTCGCCGGAATGCCTCCGCTGGCCGACAGCGGCAAGCGGGTGCTCGCCCGCATCATCGACATGATTCTGGTGGGCATCGTCGTAGGCCTGTTGACGTGGCTGTTCGGCACGTCGGAGTACGACATCGACCCGGACAACGTGAACTCGGGTAAATCGTTCGGCCAGTCGCTGCTGGCCGCCGTGCTCTACATCGCGTACGACACCTTCATGATCTCGAAGACCGGGCAGACGCTCGGCAAAAAGTGGCTGGGCATGCGGGTCGCCAACCTCAACGACGGGGCCACGCCGACCCTGCAGACCGCGCTGGCCCGCGCGGCCGTCCTCTGGCTGCCGTTCGCGTTCTGCTGCGCCTGTATCTGGACGGCGATCTGTGGCGGCTGGAGCTTCTTCGACAAGCCCTACAAGCAGGGCCTGCACGACAAGGCCGCCAAGACCGTGGTGGTCAGCGCGTAGGTTCGCGCACGGAGTCGGCGAGCACGGCGGCACGCTGCTCCACCGGCACGGAACGGGCCGCGGACGCCGCGGGCTGTTTGGGCAGCGGGACCGTCATGGCGACCAGTAAGCCGAGGCCGAGGGCGGCCAGGGCTATCACCGCGATGCCGACTCCCGAGGAGGTCTGGGAGAGCAGGAGCATCGCGAGGGTCGAGAAGACGACGGTCACCGACCCGTAGGTGATCTGTGCGGTGGTCGGACGTGGCATGGGACGCGGCATGACGTGATCCGTCCTCGGCAGGGATCCCCCCACGGCTTGTGGTCATGGGGGCGGATGCGGATGTGTGAACGGCTGTATACGAATCAAAGGGGGCCCGACGGCGACGACTTGGGTTGTGCCGTCCCGCGCGGTAGCGCACCGTCGATTGACTCTATTCCGCTGCATGCCCGACGGGAACGGGCGGTAAGCGTGACCTAACCCACGGTGCCGGAGCACAGGGGGCGCACGGGTTCATGTCGTCCACCAAGTGGTCGGTGGGGCGCGCCCGTTGTCCTTCGCCGCGGGACAGTGCTCCGTGTCCGCATACCGGTTCCGCGCGTCTGCATAGTGCACTTGGCCTGTTCAAGTCAAGGACTGTCTTTTCTCCTGTACTTCCGGTCGAATGTCGTCACTTGTGACGCGTACATCGCGCGCGGACCTCCTCCGACCGGGAATTTCGGTCCGCCTATTCGCGCGGGGCGCGGGGGAGGACAGCATCAAGTGACAGTCAGAACTCGGACCTTCAGAGCCACCGCGGTGGCCGTGGCGGTGGCCGCGGCCGCCGCGACGTTCTCGGCAGCGACGGCTTCCGCCGAGGACGGTGCCTCGGGCGGGGCACCGGCCATCGACCGGCAGGACCCGTCGCGCCCGAAGGCGCACGTCGACCACGACCTGGACGGTCCGTTCAGCAAGCAGCAGGCGCAGCAGCGCAAGGCCGCCCTGCAGCAGGTCGTCGCGGGTGACGCCAAGGTCCAGAAGAAGGGCGCCTCCAAGGTCGTCAAGCTCGACGACAAGAAGTACGTCGAGCTCGGCCGGGAGAAGACCGACAAGATCTTCACGATCCTGGTGGAGTTCGGGAGCAAGGTCGACGACACGACCATGTACGACCCGGACGGCCCCGAGGGCCCGGAGCAGCCGGTCAAGAAGTACGGCGGCAAGCCGGGACCGCTGCACAACAAGATAGCCAAGCCGGACCGTGCGAAGGACAACAGCACGGCCTGGCAGAAGGACTACAACCAGAAGCACTTCCAGGACCTGTACTTCGGGAAGGGCAAGGACTCCAAGGGCAAGGCGAAGCACTCGCTGAAGACCTACTACGAGAAGACCTCGTCCGGCCGTTACTCGGTCGACGGTACGGTCTCCGACTGGGTCAAGGTCGAGAACAACGAGGCCCGCTACGGCTCGAACTACTGCGGCGACACCAACTGCCCGAACGTCTGGGACGCGGTCAAGGACGGCGTGACCGCCTGGGCCAAGGACCAGAAGGCGAAGGGCCGCACGGACGCGCAGATCAAGGCGGACCTGGCCAAGTACGACCAGTGGGACCGTTACGACTTCGACAACGACGGCGAGTTCAACGAGCCCGACGGCTACATCGACCACTTCCAGATCGTCCACGCGGGCGAGGACGAGTCGGCGGGCGGCGGCGCCGAGGGCGAGAACGCCCTCTGGGCGCACCGCTGGTACGCCTACGGCAACGACGCGGGCAACACAGGACCCTCGAACAACAAGGCCGGCGGCACCCAGATCGGCGACACGGGCATCTGGGTCGGCGACTACACGATGCAGCCGGAGAACGGCGGCCTCGGCGTCTTCGCGCACGAGTACGGCCATGACCTGGGCCTGCCCGACCTGTACGACACCACGGGCAAGGGCGACAACTCGGTCGGCTTCTGGTCGCTGATGTCGGCCGGTTCCTGGCTCGGTACCGGCAAGGACGCCATCGGTGACATGCCGGGCGACATGACCGCCTGGGACAAGTTCCAGCTGGGCTGGCTGGACTACGCCAAGGCGAAGGCCGCGACGACGTCCGAGCACAAGCTGGGCGTCTCCGAGTACAACACTCGGCACCGTCAGGCGCTCGTCGTCGACCTGCCGAAGAAGTCCGTCACCACCAAGGTCGTGAAGCCCGCCGAGGGCTCCAAGCAGTGGTGGAGCGACCAGGGCGACGACCTCAAGAACACCCTGACGCGGTCCGTCGACCTCACCGGCAAGACCAAGGCCGAGCTCTCGCTGCAGGGTTGGTGGGACATCGAGGCCAACTACGACTACCTCTACACCGAGGTGTCCACGGACGGCGGCGCCAACTGGAAGCCGGTCGACGGCACCGCGGACGGCAAGCCGATCACCCGTGACGCCGGCGACAAGCCCGCGTTGACCGGTGCCTCCGGCGCGTACAAGAAGCTGGTCTTCCCGCTCGACGCCTACGCGGGCAACAAGGTCGACGTCCGCTTCCGCTACTCCACGGACGGCGGCGCGGGCGGCAAGGGCTTCGCGGCCGACGCGCTCGCGATCACCGCGGACGGCGCCAAGCTGTTCGAGGACGGCGCCGAGGGCGACGACAACGGCTGGGCGTCGAAGGGCTTCTCGCGCATCGGTGAGTCCTTCACGAAGAAGTACGACCAGTACTACCTCGCCGAGAACCGTCAGTACGTCTCGTACGACAAGACCCTTGAGGTCGGCCCGTACAACTTCGGCTCCAAGGTCCGCCCCGACTGGGTGGAGCACTACCCGTACCAGACCGGCCTGATGGTCTGGCAGTGGGACACCTCGCAGAAGGACAACAACACCAGCGCCCACCCGGGCCAGGGTCTGATCCTTCCGGTCGACGCGCACGCGAAGCCGCTGAAGTGGAAGGACGGCACGGTTCTGCGCAACAAGATCCAGCCGTTCGACGCGCCCTTCAGCAAGTACGCGACCGACAAGGTCACGCTCCACAACGGTGACGTCGCGCTGAAGATCAAGTCCCAGAAGGGTGTCTCGGTCTTCGACGACCGCAAGGGCACCTACTGGTACGCGTCGAACCCCACGGGCAGCGTGAAGGTCACTGACACCAACACCCAGATCAAGATCATCAAGCAGCCCAAGGACGGCTCGACGATCACGGTCCAGGTGGGTCGCTCGACGAAGTAAGTAGCATTTCCGCAGGTCAAACCATGATCGGCCGTCGCCCTCTAGCGGGCGACGGCCGATCGTGTTTAGGTGCGTCTGTGGATTTCTTATTGACGCGGGGTCCGGCCAGGGGCCTCGTGCAACGTCTCACGGGGGTGTGACCCAGCATGTCCGCAGGAGGTTTCTGCAAGCTGCCGAACGGCAGCGTGGTGGTGGCGCTGACCCTGCCGAACCCGTCGCCGACGGGCGGTACGGTCAGGATGATCGTGCACGCCGTGAACCGTGCGAGGGCGCTGACGCGGCTGCGCAATCTGGGGCTGCGGGCGGTCTACCTGCGGGGCAACGCGGAGCCGCCGACGCCGGACGAGGTGACGGCGGTCCTGCACCATCCGGACGGCCTCATATGGCGTACGACGCCGGACGATGTCCGGGAGCTCTGGCACCCGATCAGAGCCCTGCGCCGACAGGGCCGCGGCGCTCCCCATGCCAGCGGGTCCGGGGTGCCGTTCTGACGGCTCCCGCGCGTCCGCGGGCCCTTCGTGGCCGGTCGCGCGGTTCCCCGCGCCCCTCGGGAGGCTTCGTCTCTGTCACACGACGGGCTTGCCCGTCAGGGTGACTCCCGCCGCGCGGAGCTCGGTCATCGCCGTCTCCGTGCGCGCGGCCGAGACCCCGGCCGTCAGGTCGAGCAGGACCGTCGTCCTGAAGCCCTCCCGCGCCGCGTCGACCGCCGTCGCCCGCACGCAGTGATCCGTGGCGATGCCCACCACGTCGACCTCGGTGATCTCCCGCTCGCGCAGCCACTCCGCCAGCGAGAGCCCGTTCTCGTCGAAGCCCTCGAAACCGCTGTACGCCGCCGAGTACGCTCCCTTGTCGAAGACCGCGTCGATCGCGCCGGAGGCCACCGCGGGGGCGAAGTTCGGGTGGAAGCCGATGCCCTCCGTGCCCGCCACGCAGTGCGGCGGCCAGGAGTCGACGTAGTCCGGGCGGTCCGAGAAGTGCGCTCCCGGATCGATGTGGTGGTCGCGGGTCGCCACCACGTGGCGGTACCCCGCGGGGGCCTGGCCGATCAGTTCCGTGATCGCGGCGGCCACGTCCGCGCCGCCGGCGACCGCGAGGCTGCCGCCTTCGCAGAAGTCGTTCTGCACGTCTACGACGATCAGTGCGCGGCGCATGGCGGGTGTCCTTCGGGTGAGGGCGGGGATGGGGAGAGGGCTCGGCGGGGGACTCGGCCGGATGAACCGAGAGTAGAGACTTCAACCACGTTGTGGGAGGGGGCCCCGCCGGGGCCGGGCCGCTCCTCCCCGCGACCTCGGACGGATGTCAGACGTATTCCGTCGGAATGACCGCTTCGCCCCGCGAGAGCTGCGTCGCCGACAGCGGCAGCCCCGCACGCGCCGCCGCGTGGCGGTCGCGGACCGCGTCGAGCGGCTCGCGGGAGAGGACCTCGCCGCCCTTGACCAGCTCGACCAGGAGCTGCCGGTCGGCGAGCTCGGTGGGCACGGCGCCCGTGCCGACGACCTCCGCCTCGGCCACCCCGTACTGGTCGGTACGGCGCGCGGCCCACTTGCGACCGCCCACGGACGACTTCGCGCCGAGCGACTTCTTCGCCACCGGCTCCAGGGGGGCCTCCGGGTCCGCCGAGTGGGCGCGGGCCACCAGCTTGTAGACCATGGACGCGGTGGGGTGCCCGGAGCCCGTGACGAGCTGTGTGCCCACGCCGTACGCGTCCACGGGCGCCGCCGCGAGCGAGGCGATGGCGTACTCGTCGAGGTCGGAGGTCACGACGATCTTCGTGTCCGTCGCGCCGAGCTCGTCCAGCTGTTGGCGGACCCGGTGGGCGACGAGCAGCAGGTCGCCGGAGTCGATGCGCACCGCGCCGAGCTCGGGCCCGGCGACCTCGACGGCCATCCGGACGGCCTCGGTGACGTCGTACGTGTCGACGAGCAGTGTCGTGCCGCGGCCGAGGGAGTCGACCTGGGCCTGGAAGGCGTCGCGTTCGTTGTCGTGCAGCAGGGTGAAGGCGTGGGCGCTGGTGCCGACGGTGGGGATGCCGTAGCGGAAGCCCGCCGCCAGGTCCGACGTGGTGGCGAAGCCGCCGACGTACGCGGCGCGGGACGCGGCGACGGCCGCGAGCTCGTGGGTGCGGCGGGCGCCCATCTCGATCAGCGGGCGGTCGCCCGCGGCCGAGGACATGCGGGATGCGGCGGCCGCGATGGCCGAGTCGTGGTTGAGGATGGAGAGGATCACCGTCTCCAGGAGCACGCACTCCGCGAAGGACCCCTCGACGCGCAGGATCGGCGAGCCGGGGAAGTAGACCTCGCCCTCGGGGTAGCCCCAGATGTCGCCGCTGAAGCGGTAGCCGGAGAGCCATTCGAGGGTCGCCTCGTCGACGATGTTCCGCTCGCGCAGGAAGCCGAGGACGTCGGCGTCGAAGCGGAAGTTCTCCACGGCGTCCAGGACCCGGCCGGTACCGGCCACCACTCCGTAGCGCCGTCCCTCGGGGAGTCTGCGGGTGAAGACCTCGAAGACGGAGCGCCGGTCGCCGGTGCCGGCCCGCAGCGCGGCCTGCAGCATCGTCAGCTCGTACTGGTCCGTGAAGAGCGCTGTCGACGGAACATCCACCGGCAGGCCAAGGTCCGCTGTGTTCATGTGAAGGATGCTACCCCCAATCTCGTCACTCTGACGATTTCGGTGGACGCGCGGGAGGCCGTTTGTGCGAGGGTCCTCTCGGGGTGGCAGCATGGGGCGTGTGAGTACGGCTCCCGCAGAGATCACCCGCCCGGATTCGGACGAAGAGGCGCTCGTCGTCCCCGAGCCGGACGTCCCCTGGATCACCCTCGTGCACAACGACCCGGTCAATTTGATGAGTTACGTGACGTATGTGTTCCAGTCCTACTTCGGGTACTCGAAGGAGAAGGCCACGAAGCTGATGATGGACGTCCACGAGAAGGGGCGCGCGGTCGTCTCCAGCGGCAGCCGCGAGGAGATGGAGCGCGACGTACAGGCCATGCACGGATACGGGCTGTGGGCCACCCTTCAGCAGGACCGCAAGTAGCGGGCCGGAAGCAGCGGACCGGAAGTAGCGACGCATCTGATGCCAGGACAATTCGAAGCGATCCCCGGCGGCGGCGCCGCCGTCGCGCTCGACGAGGTCGAGATCTCGATCATCCGCTCCCTCGCCGTGCAGCTCCTGGAGCTGATCGGGCCGGGTCCCGGCGGCGAGGTCTCCGACGACCCGCTCGCGGAGATCTTCGCCGAGGGGCCGAGCGAGCCGCCCGCCGATCCGGTGATGCAGCGTCTGCTGCCCGACGCGTACGGCGGTCCGGGGAGCGAGAACGGCGCGAGCGACGCGGACGAACTGCGGGCGTATTCGGCGGAATTCCGGCGCTTCACGGAGAACGACCTGCGGGCCAAGAAGCGTGACGACGCCCTGGTCGTCATCCGTTCGCTCGACTCGATGACGGCGTCGGGCGAGGGCGGAGCTGTCCTGAAACTGTCGGTCGAGGAGTCCCAGCGGTGGCTGGCGGCCCTCAACGACCTCCGGCTCGCGATCGGCACGCGCCTCGAAGTGAGCGACGAGGACGACGCCGATCTCCTCTACCGCCTGCCGGACTCCGACCCCCGCAAGCCGATGGTGATGGCCTACCTCTGGCTCGGCGGACTGCAGGAGACGCTGGTCGGGACGTTGCTGGACTGATTCCGGGCAGAAGTTCATGCAGAATGCAGCAAAATTTGTTGTAGTGGACAGGTTCTGCCCGCCCGGAGCGTGGTTCGCTCAGCGGAGCCTCAAATCCGGATAACGATCCCGTCAAGTCATTGCCCTGCTTTGCTCTGTCAAGGGTGCTTTGTCCGCTTCTTCCTGTGGTGTGCGCCACAGGTGGCTCATTCCCTCACTGTTGCCACCGTGATAAATCTTCACGACCGCTCGGTGACGCCACCCATGTCACCGAGGGCGCTTCAGCCGGCAGACCGCCGGTAGCACTCCATCCATATCCGGGGGGATCAGGACCTGATCCGCAGCCACAACGCAGATGTGCGGGCGCGGATCAGCATGGAGAAAGGCGTCACCATGACCTCAGTGCAGGTCGAAGAGCACCACGACGGGCACGACGGCAATGGGGTCGTGCACGGCTCGTCCGGCGAGGGCGAGGGATACCAGCGCGGGCTCGGAGCCCGACAGATCCAGATGATCGCGATCGGCGGTGCCATCGGCACCGGCCTGTTCCTCGGCGCGGGCAAGGCCATCCACAAGGCCGGACCGAGCCTCATCCTGGCGTACGCCATCGCGGGCCTCGTCATCTTCTTCATCATGCGGGCGCTCGGCGAGCTCCTCATGTACCGGCCCGTGTCCGGCTCCTTCTCGGAGTACGCACGCGAGTTCATGGGCCCGTTCTTCGGATTCGTGACCGGCTGGACGTACTGGCTCTTCTGGGTCGTCACCGGCATCACCGAAGTCACCGCGGCCGCCCAGTACATGCAGTACTGGACCCACGACTCATTCCCGCAATGGGCCTACGCGCTGGTCTTCACCGTCATCCTGTACGGCGCGAACCTCATCTCCGTGAAGCTCTTCGGCGAGCTCGAGTTCTGGTTCTCGATGGTCAAGGTCACCGCCATCATCGGCATGATCCTGATCTGCGTCGGCATCCTCACCATCGGCTTCTCCGACGCCGGTGACACCGCCACCGTGGCCCACCTGTGGAACCAGGGCGGTTTCTTCCCCAACGGCATCGGCTCCACGCTGATGACCCTGCAGATCGTGATGTTCGCCTTCCTCGCCGTCGAGCTCGTCGGCGTCACCGCGGGCGAGTCCAAGGACCCGAAGACCGTCCTGCCCAAGGCCATCAACACCGTGCCGTGGCGCATCGCCGTCTTCTACGTCGGCGCCCTCATCATGATCCTGTCGGTCGTCCCGTGGACCTCCTTCAAGCCCGGCGTCTCACCGTTCGTCGCCGCCTTCGAGGAGATGGGCCTCGGCGTCGGCGCCGCCATCGTGAACTTCGTGGTCCTCACCGCCGCGCTCTCCTCCTGCAACTCCGGCATGTACTCCACCGGCCGCATGCTGCGCGACCTGGCGATGAACGGCCAGGGCCCCAAGTTCTTCACCAAGCTCACGAAGAACGGCCTGCCGCTGATCGGCACCACGGCCTCCGCCGCGTTCATGCTGGTCGGCGTCTGGATCAACTACCAGTGGCCGGGCGAGGCGTTCAACTACGTCGTCTCCTTCGCCACCATCTCCGGCATGTGGGCCTGGATCATGATCCTGGCCTGCCAGATCCGCTACCGTCGCAAGGCCGACCGCGGCGAGCTGCCGCAGTCCACCTTCCGCGCCCCGGGAGCCCCGTACACCAGCTGGTTCGCCCTGCTCTTCATCGGCATGGTCATCGTGATGATGGGCATCGACAAGGACGCGCGTATCTCCCTGTACGCCGCTCCGGTCTGGGCCGCGATCCTGACCGTGTCGTACCTGGTGCTCAAGAGCCGCAACCCGCAGGCCGCGGCCTTCAACAAGCGGAAGGTCGGCGTCTCCGGCGAGTCCTCCTCGGACGACTCCCTCTCCAAGGACTGAGGCTCCCCAAGGCCCCCGTCCAGCATTCGGGCCCGCCCGTACCACACTTCGGTACGCGCGGGCCCCTCTGCTTATCCTGGCTGCCATGCTGACCATCACCCAGGCCCTCCACGACCAGATCGTCGCGCACGCGCGCCAGGACCACCCCGACGAGGCGTGCGGCGTGGTCGCGGGCCCGGAGGGCACCGGGCGCCCCGAGCGGTTCATCCCGATGCTGAACGCCGCACGGTCGCCCACGTTCTACGAGTTCGACTCGGGTGACCTGCTCAAGCTCTACCGCGAGATGGACGACCGCGACGAGGAGCCGGTGATCGTCTACCACTCGCACACCGCGACCGAGGCGTACCCCTCGCGCACCGACATCACCTACGCCAACGAGCCCGGCGCGCACTACGTCCTGGTCTCCACCGCGGACACCGACGACGCGGGCCCCTTCCAGTTCCGCTCGTACCGGATCGTGAACGGCGAGGTCACCGAAGAAGAGGTAAAGGTCGTCGAGGCATACTGAGCTTTACTCATGAGGGCGGCAGGACCCAGGAAGCCGGTGCGAACCCGGCACGGTCCCGCCACTGTGACCCCACCCCGACACCGGGGCCGGGGGAGTCAGGAACTGACCTGCCGCCCTTCTCCACGCAACGCAGGGGACGCGGAAATCCCCTGAAGGAGGAAGTTCAGCCATGTCCCGCCGTCACACCGGCATACGCGCCCTCGCCGCCGCGGCCCTGCTCGTCCCGCTCGCCGCGTGCTCCTCGTCGGACGCAGGCGGTGACACCGAGCCCGCCGCCAAGGCCGCCGGATTCCCGTACACCGTCACCAACTGCGGTGTGCGAACGACGTACGACGCACCCCCGAAGCGCGCCGTCACCATGAACCAGCACACCACCGAAGTGATGCTGGAACTCGGCCTCAAGGACCACCTCACCGGCACGGCCTACCTCGACGACAAGGTCCTGCCCAAGTATGAGAAGGCGTACGACTCCGTGCCCGTCGTCGCCAAGGAGTACCCCTCCTACGAGAAGCTGCTCGCCGCCAACCCCGACTTCGTCTACGGCGGCTACGCGAGCGCCTTCCTCGCGGGCGACGGCCGCAGCCGCTCCGCGCTCGCCAAGTCCGGCATCAAGAGCCGCCTCAACGTGGAGGGCTGCGCCAAGAAGCCCGTCTCCATGGACGACGTCTACCGCGAGGTCCGCGAGGTCGGCTCCACCTTCGGGGTGCGGGCCCGCGCGGACCGGTGGGTCAGCGGCGCACAGCGCGCACTCGCCGCCACCGCCGAGAAGACCAAGGGCAGGAAACCCCTCTCCGTCTTCGTCTACGACAGCGGCGACAAGACCGCGTTCACGGCGGGCGGCCGCGGCATCGGCAACGACATCATCAAGCGGGCGGGCGGCCGCAACGTCTTCGCCCACGTGGACAAGTCCTTCAGCGACGCGTCCTGGGAGTCCGTCGTGAAGAACAAGCCCGAGACCATCCTCATCCTCGACTACGGCGCCACGACCGTCGCCCAGAAGAAGAAGCGCCTCCTCGACGACCCCGCCCTCCAGGACGTCCCCGCCATCAAGAACAAGAGCTTCGCCGTGCTGCCCCTGTCGGACATGGTCACAGGAGTACGAGCACCCGAGGCGGTGAGGAAGCTGGCGGCGCAGCTGTGAAGCGCATGCGCTACGCCACCGTCATCACCACGCTCTGCGCGGCCCTCGCGGTGGCCGTCATGGCAGGGGTGGCCCTCGGCTCCGTCCGCATCCCGACCGCCGACGTCCTGGAGATCCTCACGGGACGCGCGGGCCCCTCCCCGTTCCGCACCATCGTCCTGGACGTCCGGCTCCCGCGGGTCATCCTCGGAGCCACCGTCGGAGCCGGCCTCGCCGTCATCGGCACCGTCCTCCAGGCCCTCGTCCGCAACCCCCTCGCCGACCCGTTCCTGCTCGGCGTCTCCTCCGGCGCCTCCGTCGGCGCGGTCTGCGCGATCGTCCTCGGCTCCGTCTTCGGCCTCGGCGCCGCCCTGTCGACCACCGTCACCATCCCGGCCGCCTCCTTCGCGGGCGCCCTGATCTCCCTGATCCTCGTCTACGCCCTCGCACGCGGCGGCAGCGGCAGCTTCGCCACCGGCCGACTGATCCTCGCGGGCGTCGCCGTCTCGTACATCCTCACCGCCCTGACCAGCCTCATCCTGGTCACCGCCGACAGCGCCGACCACCTCAAGGAAGTCCTGTACTGGACACTCGGCGGCCTCGGCACCGCCCGCTGGGACATGCTCGCCCTGCCCTGCGTCACCCTCGTCATCGGCACGGCCCTCCTCATGTCCATGGCCCGCCCCCTCGACCTGCTCCTCGCGGGCGAGGAGGGCGCCACCGTCCTCGGCCTCGACGCCGCCCGCTTCCGCGCCGGCGTCTTCGTCCTCGCCTCACTCCTCACCGGCGCCCTCGTCGCCTACAGCGGCGCCATCGGCTTCGTCGGCCTGATGGTGCCGCACGCCGCCCGCATGCTGGTCGGCGCCGCCCACCGCGCGCTGCTCCCGGTCGTCGCGCTGATGGGCGCGGTGTTCCTGGTCGCCGCCGACCTCGCCGCGCGCACCGTCGCCGCGCCGCAGGACATCCCCGTCGGCGTGCTCACCGCGCTCACCGGCGGCCCGTTCTTCCTGTGGATGCTGAGGCGGCGCAACGAAGGAGTACCGGCATGACGACCACCGGCACGACGACCACCGGCACGAAGAGCAGCGGCAGGACGACCACCGGCATGACCACGGCACCGCTCACCGGCGGGCTCCGCACCGAAAAGCTCTCCTACGAAGTCGAAGGACGGCTCCTCGTCGACGCCGTCGACCTCACCGCCGACCCCGGCGAGACCGTCGGCGTCGTCGGCCCCAACGGCAGCGGCAAGACGACCCTGCTGCGCTGCGTGTACGGCACCCTGCGCCCCACAGGCGGCCGCGCCCTCCTCGACGGCGACGACCTGCACACCATGACCCCCAAGGCCCGCGCCCGCCGCCTGGCCACCGTGCCGCAGGACGGGCAGGCGGCGTTCGAGCTCACCGTCCGGCAGGTCGTCGCCATGGGCCGCTCCCCGCACAAACGGTTCTGGGAGGCGGACACCGTCGCCGACGACGAACTCGTCACCGAGGCGCTCGCCCGCGTCGGCGTCCAGGACCTCGCCGACCGCGCCTTCCCCTCCCTCTCCGGCGGCGAACGCCAGCGCGCCTTCGTCGCCCGCGCCCTGGTGCAGCAGCCCACCCTCGTCGTCCTCGACGAACCCACCAACCACCTGGACATCCGCTACCAGCTGGAGATCCTCTCCTTCGTACGGAACCTCGGCACCACCAACCTCCTGGCCCTGCACGACCTCAACCTCGCCGCGTACTACTGCGACCGCCTCTACGTCCTCGACGGCGGCCGCCTCGTCGCCTCCGGGACACCCAGAGAAGTCCTCACCGCCGAGCTCCTCGCCACCGTGTACGGCGTGACGGCCGAGGTCAGCACCCACCCGCTGACCGGCGCCCCGACAGTCGTCTACCTGCCGCCGCCCGCATCCTGAACGGATTCCGTCCACCAGTTGAGATCACATTCCGGGATCCGGACCGGGAATCGATACGATGACCGCATGGTTCCCCATGACGTGAGCGAAGAGACGCCGAGCGCACCCCTGCTGCTCGTGGCGCGGCTGCACGTCGACCTGTGCCGCCTCGCCAGCGCCATCTGTACCCGCTGAACCGGTCCACCGCGGTCCTACGCACGGCCGCGGGCCGCGGCGGCCTCTCCGTACGCCCGGCGCACCACACCGCAAGCCCCGTGCCGCCGCGCGCCCACCACACGCACTTCTCGACTCCCGACAGGAGCCCTCAGCATGGCCATCGAGGTCCGCATCCCGACCATCCTCCGCACCTACACCGACGGCGCCAAGGCCGTCGAGGGCAGCGGTGACACCCTCGCCGAGCTCTTCGCCGACCTCGACTCGCGGCACGCCGGCATCGCCGAGCGCATCGTCGACGACGGCAAGCTCCGCCGCTTCGTGAACGTGTACCTCAACGACGAGGACGTCCGCTTCCTCGACGGCATCTCCACGAAGCTCGCCGACGGCGACAGCGTCACGATCCTGCCGGCCGTCGCCGGCGGCATGGTCTAGGCCCGATCCCGGATGCCTCGCTACGACTCCCCGCTCGCCGCGGTCGGCAACACGCCGCTCGTCCGCCTGCCGCGGCTCAGCCCCTCGGACGACGTCCGCATCTGGGCCAAGCTGGAGGACCGCAACCCGACCGGCTCCATCAAGGACCGCCCTGCCCTCCACATGGTCGAACAGGCCGAGAAGGACGGCCGGTTGACGCCCGGCTGCACGATCCTGGAGCCGACCTCGGGCAACACCGGCATCTCGCTCGCCATGGCGGCCAAGCTCAAGGGCTACCGCATCGTGTGCGTCATGCCGGAGAACACCTCCCAGGAGCGGCGCGACCTGCTCGCCATGTGGGGCGCCGAGATCATCTCCTCACCGGCAGCGGGCGGCTCCAACACCGCGGTACGGGTGGCCAAGGAACTGTCGGCCGAGCACCCCGACTGGGTGATGCTCTACCAGTACGGCAACCCCGACAACGCGGGCGCCCACTACGCCACGACGGGCCCGGAGATCCTCACCGACCTCCCCTCCATCACCCACTTCGTGGCGGGCCTCGGCACCACGGGCACCCTCATGGGCGTCGGCCGCTACCTCCGCGAACAGAAGTCCGACATCAAGATCGTCGCCGCCGAGCCGCGCTACGACGACCTCGTCTACGGCCTCCGCAACCTCGACGAAGGCTTCGTCCCCGAGCTGTACGACGCCTCCGTCCTCACCACCCGCTTCTCCGTCGGCTCCGCCGACGCCGTGACCCGCACCCGCGAACTCCTCCAGCAGGAGGGCATCTTCGCGGGCGTCTCCACGGGCGCCGCACTGCACGCCGCGATCGGCGTCGGCAACAAGGCGGTCAAGGCGGGGGAGTCCGCCGACATCGTCTTCGTCGTCGCCGACGGCGGCTGGAAGTACCTGTCGACGGGCGTCTACACGGCCACGACGACGGAAGCGGCGATCGAAACCCTGCAGGGCCAGCTCTGGGCGTAGCCCCGAACTCACCGAACGCCGGAGGGGCTGACACGGTCAGCCCCTCCGGCGTTCGGATCACTCCGCCAGATGCCGCACCTGATCCCACAGCACCGGATCCGCCACCCCCGCCCTGCGCCGGAACTCGGCCAACGGCACGTCCCGCAGCTCGTCCGTCTCCAGGAAGCTCGCGCGGCCCTCCGCATCACCCACCGAACCCGGCGGCAGCGGAATCACCCCCGCACGCTCGTCGTGATACCTGCTGGTGATCTTCGCGACCCGGGCGCTCCGCCCACGCACCGACAGGACCAGACACGGCCGGTCCTTACCGCCGGGCCCGTCCTCGTACGGCACCCGCGCCCACCAGATCTCCGCCGCCCGCGGCGCCGGAAGCCGCCGCCGCGGACCCCGCCCCGGCCCCCGCGGAGGACGCGTTCTGCCCGCCGGACGAGAACTCCGCTTCCGCGGTCCGCGCCCCCAGCCGTCCACCACCGTGACGACGAGCGCGAGCACCATCACTGCGGCCAGCGCGAGCCACCACGACGTGTCCATACCCACGACCGTACCGGCGCGCATCCCGGACCGCCCGCCGCCCCACCCGGCCCCAAGAGCCCCCCGAACCGGTGACAGTGCAGGTGAGTTCCCCCACAACGGCCCGCGACGGAGGAGCGACCGGCCCTTTTGCGCCTTACGCTCGACGCACCGCACACTCCCCAGCACTCCTGCCAGCGCGGAGGTTCCAGCTTCATGAAGCTCACCGTCGTCGGCTGCTCGGGGTCGTTTCCGTCCGCGGACTCGGCCTGCTCGAGCTACCTCGTCGAGGCCGACGGCTTCCGGTTGCTGCTCGACATGGGCAACGGCGCCCTCGGCGAGCTGCAACGCCACATCGGTCTGTACGACCTCGACGCGATCTTCCTCAGCCACCTGCACGCCGATCACTGCATCGACATGTGCGGGTACTTCGTGGCCCGCTACTACCGCCACGAGGGCGGCCGCTGCGCCCCCATCCCGGTCTACGGCCCCGAGGGCACCGAACAGCGCCTCACCACCGCGTACGCCGACACGCCCTCCGCCTCCTCGATGAGCGAGGTATTCGACTTCCACACGGTCAAGCCCGCCTCCTTCGACATCGGCCCGTTCTCGGTCCGCACCGAGAAGATGTGCCACCCCGTCGAGGCGTACGCCATCCGCGTCGAGCACGCCGGCAAGTCCCTCACGTACTCCGGGGACACCGGACCCTGCTCCGCCCTGGACGAACTCGCCACCGGAAGCGACTTCTTCCTGTGCGAGGCCGCCTTCACGCACGGCAAGGAGAACATCCCCGACCTGCACCTGAACGGCAGAGAGGCGGGGGAGTCCGCCCGGCGTGCCGGTGCAGGAAGGTTGCTGCTCACCCACATCCCGCCGTGGACGGACCCCCAGGCCAACCTCGCCGACGCCCGCGCGGTCTACGAGGGCCCCACCGCCCTCGCGGCACCCGGCGCGACGTACGAGATCTAGGGCCTGTGTCCTAGGCCTCGGCCGTACGCCGGTACCCGCGGCCGCCCAGCGCCATCCTGTTCCACGTGTGGCGCCGGCCGCGGATCGCCACCGAGTAGTCGTACATGACCTCCGGATCGCACATTCCCGGCAGGAACGAGTCCCCGAAGTGGTGGGCGTCGATGCCCACCTCCTTCGCCGTCAGGGCGAGTTGCGGCACCACGTTCGCGTGCGACCCCTCCTGACTCGTACCGATCGCGCCCATCACCACCGCACCCGCGTCCTGCACCGCCGCCACCGCCTCCGCGGCCAGCTCCTTGGTGACACCCGGCAACGTGCCCGGCAGCGGCAGTACGACGCCGTCGGCACCCGCGTCCACCAGCGACGTCAGCCGCTCCACTGTGACCCGCTCCGGATGCCCCGCGTGGTGCATCTTGCCGCTCCACAGCGCCCCATCGTCCCCGAGCCCGGCCCGCAGCTCCTCGGTGACCCGCGCGAGCCCCTCGTACGACCCGCCCGTGCCCGGGTTCGCCGTCAGACAGAGCATCGCCGCACCCATGTCGATGAGCCGCTTGGCGTACTCGGGCTTCGCGCGCCGGATCTCCGGGACGTCGCCCGGCTCCAGATTGATGCCGACCGGGCGGCCGATGTACGCGGCGAGGTCGGCGATCGAGTCGAACGTGCCGAGGCCCGGCAGGTCGAGGCGCTCGCCGTCCCAGGCCCGCTCGATCAGGTTCAGTACGACGATGTCGGCGCCGAAGGCCGCCACCAGCTCGGCGTTGTGCACGCCCGGCATGCCCGGCATCGGGATCAGCGCGGCGCGGTCGGCGAACACCTCGGCGACCATCGTGCGGCCCTCCGCGGCGGCGACGGAGGAGGTCAGGGCGCGGCCGCGCAGGGCGGCGAGGCGCTCGCGGTCGAGGTCGAGGATGCGGGGGGTCTGCTGGTGGCTTTGCTGGTCGCTCATGCCTCGACCGTATGCCGCCGGACACGACGAAGCCCCTCGCCGTTGGTACCTACGGCGAGGGGCTTACGTCACTCGGATGCGGGCGAGGAACTACTTGCCCTCGGCCTTCAGGAGCTCGGCGAGCTCCTCGTCGGACTCGCGGCCCGGCGTCGGCAGGTTGAACTTGGTGATCGCGAAGCGGAAGACCACGTAGTAGACCGCCGCGAAGCAGAGGCCGACCAGGGCCAGGCCCCACGGGTTCTTCGCGATGCCGAGGTTCAGCAGGAAGTCGACCGCGCCGGCCGAGAAGCCGAAGCCGTCCTTCATGCCGAGCGCCCAGGTCAGCGCCATGGAGACACCGGTGAGCACCGCGTGGATCGCGTACAGGACCGGCGCGATGAACATGAACGTGAACTCGATCGGCTCGGTCACACCGGTCACGAAGGCGGTGAGCGCGAGCGAGAACATCATGCCGCCGACGACCTTGCGGCGCTCGGGGCGGGCGCAGTGCACGATCGCGAGGCAGGCGGCAGGCAGGGCGAACATCATGATCGGGAAGAAGCCGGTCATGAACTGGCCCGCGGTCGGGTCGTGGTGCAGGAAGCGCGCGATGTCGCCGTGATAGTCCACGCCGCCGTCGGTGTACGAGCCCGCCTGGAACCAGGGGAAGGAGTTCAGGAGGTGGTGCATGCCCACGGGGATCAGCGCGCGGTTGGCGACACCGAAGACACCGGCGCCGACGGCGCCCGAACCGACGAGCCACTCACTGAAGTTGTGGATGCCGGCGCCGAGGACCGGCCAGATCAGACCGAAGACTATGCCCGCGACCAGGCCCGCGAAGGCCGACAGGATCGGGACGAGACGGCGGCCGCCGAAGAAGCCCGCCCAGTCGGGCAGCTTGGTCCGGTAGAACTTCTGGTAGAGCAGGGCGACGATGATGCCCATGACGACGCCGCCGAGCACACCGGCGTTGACCGGCGCCTCGTTCATGACGATCTTGCCGTCCACGACGGACGCGACCTTCGGCAGGTTCTTGTCCGTGAAGGTGGCGAGCACCTTCTGGAAGACCAGGTAGCCGGTCACGGCCGCGAGGGCCGTCGAGCCGTCCGACTTCTTGGCGAAGCCGATCGCGATGCCGACGCAGAACAGCAGCGCCATGTTGTCGAGCAGCGCGCCACCGCCGGCCGCCATGTACTCCGCGAGCTTGTTGATGAAGGTCGGGAACGACTCTTTGCCGAGCATGTCGTTCTGGCCGAAGCGGACGAGGAGGGCCGCGGCGGGCAGCACGGCGACCGGCAGCATGAGGCTGCGGCCGATGCGCTGCATGACGGCCATCACGCCCGCGCCCTTCTTCTTCTTGTCGGCCGCGGGGGCGGCGCCGGTCGTGGACACAACTTCCTCCAGTGGGCAAGGCGCCGCCTGGGGACATGGAAGTGGGGGACGGCGGCGTCTCCGGGGGACGCGGCGAGAAGGCCGCGTGGTCTACACCAATTAGTGGTGTAGACCTGTTGTAGCACGGTGAAGGTGACGTAAGGAACCCGTGATTCCTGTGGGGTCGGCCATATCCCGACATGACAGCCGAAAGACCCCCGGATCCAAGGTCCGAGGGCCTGACACAGGGTACGAGGAGCCCGCCCCGCGCGACGAATTACGCCTTCGTCTGCTCCCGGTCCTCCGCCTCCGCCTCCTCCTCCGGTTCACGTCCCGGAGTGTGCAGATCGAACTTGATGATGACGAAGCGGAATAGCGCGTAGTACACGACGGCGAAGCAAAGACCGATCGGAATGATCAACCACGGTTTTGTCGCGAGCCCCCAGTTGATGACGTAGTCGATCAGCCCCGCGGAGAAGCTGAAGCCGTCCTTCACCCCCAGCGCCCACGTCACCGCCATCGACACACCCGTCAGCACCGCGTGGATCGCGTACAGCAGCGGCGCGATGAAGAGGAACGAGTACTCGATCGGCTCGGTGATGCCCGTGACGAACGACGTCAGACCCACCGACAGCATCAGACCCCCGACCACCTTGCGACGCTCCGGGCGCGCGCAGTGCGTGATCGCGAGGGCCGCGGCCGGCAGCGCGAACATCATGATCGGGAAGAAACCCGAGGTGAACTGGCCCGCCGTCGGATCGCCCGCCAAGAACCGGTTGATGTCACCGTGCACGACCGTGCCGTCCGGCTTCGTGAAGTCACCGAACTGGAACCACACGAACGTGTTCAGGAACTGGTGCAGACCCACCGTGAGCAGCGCGCGGTTGGCGACACCGAAGATGCCCGAGCCCAGCCAGTCCAGATCCACCAGCCACTTGGAGAAGCTCGTCAGTCCGTCACCGATGGGCGGCCAGATCCACACGCAGAGCCCCGCGAAGACCAGACCCACGAACGCCATGATGATCGGCACAAGACGGCGGCCGTTGAAGAAGCCGAGCCAGTCGACCAGCTTCACGCGGTGATAGCGCTGCCAGAACCACGCGGCGAGCAGCCCCATCACGATGCCGCCGAACACCCCCGGATTCTGGTACGCGGCCTGCGCCACCTTCCCGCTCTCCGCCACGCACACCCCGCTCCACATGCCCGCGCCGCCGAACGTGGTGTCCGCGGGGCAGTCGTCGGGGAACGCGCGCAGCACCGCGTAATAGACGAGGAATCCGGTGACCGCGGCGAGCGCCGTGGAACCGTCCGACTTCTTCGCCATGCCGATCGCGACACCGATGCAGAACAGCAGCGGCAGGCCCAGCGTCGAGTCGAGCAGCGAACCGCCCGCCGCCGCGAAGACCTTGGCGACGTTCGTCCAGCCCAGGCCGTCGTCGCCGAAGACGTCGGGCTGTCCGAGACGGTTCAGGATGCCGGCGGCGGGCAGGACCGCGATGGGCAGCTGGAGACTGCGGCCCATCTTCTGCAGGCCCTGGAACAGGCCGTTCCACCACTTCTTCTGTGGCGCCGCTGCGGCGGTGGCACTCATCGGCGTCCCTCCCGGAACAAGCCAGGTTTGGCGGTCGTTGAAAACTGGTGTAGACCAGTTGCGGTACGTGTGGGAGCGCCGCCCGATGAGGGCCGGCACCTTGATCGTCATCATTGGGCACGACTGACGTAACCGCCCGCGAAGATGGTCCAACCGTGCGTTACCGTGGCAAAGCGGTCCCCCGGCCGCGAGAAACACAGGGAGAAACACATGGCCAGCAAGGCTGAGAAGATCGTTGCCGGGCTCGGCGGCATCGACAACATCGAAGAGGTCGAGGGCTGCATCACGCGCCTGCGCACCGAGGTCAAGGACCCGGCTCTGGTGGACGACGCCGCCCTGAAGGCCGCCGGCGCCCACGGCGTCGTCAAGATGGGCACCGCGATCCAGGTCGTCATCGGCACCGACGCGGACCCCATCGCCGCGGACATCGAAGACATGATGTGAGTTCCTGAACTCACGGGTCCTTGAACCCACCGGTTCGGAACCCACCGGTTCGGAACCCACCGGTTCGGAACCCCTGGTTCCCGACCCACCGCCGAGGGCCCCGTCCGGACAACCGGACGGGGCCCTCGCGCATGCCGTCTGCGGCTAGGCTCCTCACCATGTCTCGAATCGACGGCCGCACCCCCGAACAGCTCCGCCCCATCACCATCGAACGCGGCTGGAGCAAGCACGCCGAAGGCTCCGTCCTCATCTCCTTCGGCGACACCAAGGTCTTCTGCACCGCCTCCGTCACCGAAGGCGTCCCGCGCTGGCGCAAGGGCAGCGGCGAAGGCTGGGTCACCGCCGAGTACTCCATGCTGCCCCGCTCCACCAACACCCGCGGCGACCGCGAATCCGTCCGCGGCAAGATCGGCGGCCGCACCCACGAGATCAGCCGCCTCATCGGCCGCTCGCTCCGCGCCGTCATCGACTACAAGGCCCTCGGCGAGAACACGATCGTCCTCGACTGCGACGTCCTCCAGGCCGACGGCGGCACCCGCACCGCCGCGATCACCGGGGCGTACGTCGCACTCGCCGACGCCGTCGCCTGGGCCCAGGGCAAGAAGCTCATCAAGGCGGGCCGCAAGCCCCTCACCGACACGGTCTCCGCCGTCTCCGTCGGCATCGTCGGCGGCGTCCCCCTCCTCGACCTCCGCTACGAGGAGGACGTGAAGGCCGACACCGACATGAACGTCGTCTGCACCGGCGACGGCCGCTTCGTCGAGGTCCAGGGCACCGCCGAGGCCGAGCCCTTCGACCGCAAGGAACTCAACGCACTCCTCGACCTCGCGGTGGGCGGCTGCGAGGAACTCGCGGCGTACCAGCGCGCGGCGCTGGAGACCACGCGCTAGTCCGCGTCGTCGAGCAGGCAACCAACAACCCCCTGCCGGGCGTTGTTATCAGTACGGACGCGCGGACGAAGCCGCGCGTCCGTACGCACCCTGGGGAGGGGACCGAACCATGGCCGCGCGCCACCGTCGCATCGCCACCGCCGTCATCACGGCACTGATCGTCATCCCGGCCGGCGCCGGCCTCGTCGGCTGCGACGCCGTCTCGAAGGCACTCGACTGCGTCCAGACCGCCGACACGATCGCCGACAGCGTCACCGACCTTCAGCAGGCCGTCGAGAAGGCGGGCGACGATCCCGCCGCGGCGGACCGGGCGCTCGACGACATCGGCAAGAACCTCGACAAGATCGGCGACAAGACCGACAACACGGATGTGAACAAGGCGGTCGACGACTTGGAGAAGGCGGTCGACAACGTCCGCGTCTCGGTCGACAAGGGCGACGCGACGCCGGACGTCAGCCCGGTCACGGACGCGGCGGGCGAACTGACGAAGGTCTGCACGCCGTAAGAAAGCCCGCGCGGGGGCGGCGATACTTGGCTCCATGACCCGCCTCATCCTCGCCACCCGCAACGCCGGCAAGATCACTGAACTCAGGGCGATCCTCGCCGACGCAGGTCTCACGCATGACCTCGTCGGCGCGGAGAGCTATCCCGAGATCCCCGACGTCAAGGAAACGGGCGTCACGTTCGCGGAGAACGCCCTCCTCAAGGCCCACGCCCTCGCCCGGGCCACGGGCCTCCCGGCCGTCGCCGACGACTCGGGCCTGTGCGTCGACGTCCTGAACGGCGCCCCCGGAATCTTCTCCGCCCGCTGGGCCGGCCGCCACGGCGACGACCAGGCCAACCTGGACCTCCTCCTGGCCCAGCTCTCCGACATCGCCCCGGAACACCGCGCGGCCCACTTCGCCTGCGCGGCAGCGCTGGCACTCCCCGACGGCACGGAACGCGTGGTCGAAGGCCGCCTCTCGGGCACCCTGCGCACGACCCCCGCGGGCACGGGCGGCTTCGGTTACGACCCGATCCTCCAGCCGGAGGGCGAGACGCGCACGTGCGCGGAACTGACGGCAGCGGAGAAGAACGCGATCAGCCATCGCGGGGTGGCGTTCCGGGCGTTGGTGCCGGTGGTTCGGGAGTTGTTGGGCTGAGAGCCCTGATGCACGAAGAGGGCCCGGCCCGCGCGGGATACGCGGGCCGGGCCCTCTTCGGTGATGCGGCCGGTGGGATTCGAACCCACACGGGATTTCTCCCACGGCGTTCTAAGCGCCGCTCGGCTGCCATTACGACACGGCCGCTTGCATGGCCATGGTACCGGTCGGGTTTCACCTGCCTAGGTGGAGCGTCGGCGGCCGCCCCCTGCACCAGGTACTGGTGACGGCGTGGCAGTTGGGGCACATGTCGAGGCCGAGACGGCCCGCCTCACTTGGGAGTGGGGCGGGCCGTCGAGGGGGAAAGCGGGTCAGAACTTGGGGGCCGTGGCCTGGGCCTCGACCATTTCTGCTGCCTCTTCCTTCGTTTCCACCGACGGGGGCGACCCCGACAGCGGCTTCTGGGCCGTTTCCTTCATGCAGGCCACCGCGATCACACCCACCACCGCCGCCGCCATCGAGTAGTACGCCGGGATCATGTCCGTGCCCGTGACGCTGATCAGGGACGTGATGACCAGGGGAGCCGTGCCGCCGAAGAGGGAGGCGGAGAGGTTGTAGCCGACGGAGAGGGAGCCGTAGCGGACCGATGTGGGGAAGAGGGCCGGGAGCGTCGCCGACATCGTGCCGAGGAGGCAGACCAGGGAGAGGCCCAGGAGGAGCATGCCCGCGGAGACCGCCACCAGGCTGCCCTGCTTGATGAGGAGGAACGCCGGGATCGAGAGGACCAGGAAGCCGATCATGCCCGTCATCAGGAGCGGCTTGCGGCCGAAGCGGTCGGAGAGCTTGCCGACCTGCGTGATGATCAGCATCAGGATGATCATCGTGCCGATGAGGATCAGGAGGCCGTGCGAGTCGTCGTAGCCGAGCTCGTCCGAGAGGTACGTCGGCATGTAGGACAGGAGCATGTAGTCGGTGACGTTGTACGCGCCGACCAGGGCGATGCAGAGGATCAGCGTCGCCCAGTGGTCGCGGAAGATCTTCGCCAGGTCGCCCTTGGCCGTCGTCTCGACGGTGGACGCTCCCTCGGACGCCGAGTGGTACGACGCGTCCTCCATCTTCTGGAACGCGGGCGTCTCGTCCAGCTTCAGCCGCAGGTAGAGGCCGACCAGGCCCAGCGGGCCCGCGACGAGGAACGGGATGCGCCAGCCCCAGGACTCCATCGTGTCCGAGCCGAGGGACGCGTTGAGGATGAGGACCAGACCCGCCGCGCCCGTGTAGCCCGCGAGCGTGCCCATCTCCAGGAAGCTGCCGAAGTACCCGCGGCGCTTGTCGGGCGCGTACTCGGCGATGAACGTCGACGCACCGCCGTACTCGCCGCCCGTCGAGAAGCCCTGGACGAGGCGGAAGAAGATCAGCAGGACGGGCGCCCAGAAGCCGATTGTCGCGTAGGACGGGATGAGGCCGATGGCGAGCGTGCCGATCGCCATCAGGATCATGGTGAGCGCCAGGACCTTCTTGCGGCCCACCTTGTCGCCCATCGGGCCGAACACCATGCCGCCGATGGGGCGCACCAGGAAGGAGACCGCGAAGGTGGCGAAGGACGAGATCAGCTGTGCCGTGTCGTTCCCGGAAGGGAAGAAGACGTGGCCGATGGTGACGGCCAGGTAGCTGTAGATGCCGAAGTCGAACCATTCCATGGCGTTGCCGAGCGAGGCCGCTTTGACGGCCCGCTTGACCGCGGCCTCGTCCGTGACCGTGATGTCGGTACGGCGCAGGGGCGGGTTCTTGCGCCGTCTCACCGCCCGGAACAGGGTGCGGTGGCGCCTCATCGCCTCCGGGTCGGCCTCGGCCTCGAGCTCTTCTTGGGCCGCCATGGAGTGGTTCCTTTCGTTCTTCGTACAAGTCCCCCGTGGGATCACTTGCTCGAAGATGGCCGATGCAAACGAAAGCCCCCCGCGAGGGGGGCTTACATCACATCGGAAAGGGAACGCGGGACGCGCGGCGGAATGCTCCGTTCGGACGCCTCAGACGCCCAGGTCCCTGATGATCTTCGCCACGTGGCCCGTCGCCTTCACGTTGTAGAACGCGTGCTCGACCTTGCCCTGCTCGTCGACCACCACGGTCGAGCGGATCACGCCCGTCACCGTCTTGCCGTACAGCTTCTTCTCGCCGAAGGCGCCGTACGCCTCCAGGGTCTCCTTGGAGGGGTCGCCGACCAGCGTGACCTTGAGGTTCTCCTGCTCGCGGAACTTCGCCAGCTTCTCCGGCTTGTCGGGGGAGACGCCGATGACGTCGTACCCGGCGGCGGCCAGCACGTCCAGGTTGTCCGTGAAGTCGCAGGCCTGCTTGGTGCAGCCGGGGGTGAGGGCGGCGGGGTAGAAGTACACGATGACCTTGCGGCCCTTGTGGTCGGCCAGCGAGACGTCCTTGCCGTCGGCGTCGGGCAGGGTGAACGCGGGGGCGGTGTCGCCGGGCTGCAGTCGCTCGCTCATGGGCGTCTCCTCGTAGGGGTGCTTCGCAAAGAGTGTGGTGACGGGGACGAGCGTAATAGGGGTGCCGCGGGGTGCGGCGCGCGCGAAGCTGACAGACTGTGGGGTACAGCGGTAAGCGGTACAGCGGCACGGCTCCATGTCGTGACACGCTCGACACGTTTCCCCATTCCATAGCTACGACCACGGAGGCAGCGCGGTGTCGGATGCCAGGACCCCTGCGCAGATCGAGGCGGACATCAAGCGCCGGCGCGACCAGCTCGCCGAGACCCTCGACGAGATCGGGGTGCGCGTCCATCCGAAGACGATCGTCGGCGACGCGAAGGCGAAGGTCGTCGCGGGTGTGGACAACTCGCTCGGCCGGGCGTACGTAGGGGCGAATCGCTTCGTCTCGGACGTGCGCGGGCAGCTCGTCTCGGAGGACGGTTCGCCGCGCATCGAGCGCATCGTGCCGGTCGCCCTGGTGGCCGTGGGCCTCGTGGGGCTCCTCGTGGTGAGCTCCCGGCGCCGCGGCGCCTGAAGAGAAGGGGCGGGGACGGTTCCGGTGCTGAGTGCCGACCCGGGAGCCCGCGACGGCTGCCGGTGCGGGTAGGTTCTGGGGCGTGAGCGAGAAGACCCCCAGGACCCCCCACGACGACAAGCTGCCCATTCGCATGCTGCACGACCGCGTGCTCGTGCGGCAGGACACCAGCGAGGGTGAGCGGCGCTCCGGCGGCGGCATCCTGATCCCCGCGACCGCTGCCGTCGGCAAGCGGCTCGCCTGGGCCGAGGTGGTCGCGGTCGGGCAGAACGTCCGGACGGTCGAGCCGGGCGACCGGGTCCTGTACGACCCGGAGGACCGTGCCGAGGTCGAGGTGCGGGGCGTGGCCTACGTACTGATGCGGGAGCGCGATCTGCACGCCGTGGCGGCCGACCGGTTCGAGGGGTCGGAGGACTCGACGGGCTTGTACCTGTAGCCGTGCCTATAGCCGTGCAGCGCTTTTAGGACTTCTGCGTGAGGGGCTGGTGACCATGGTCACCAGCCCCTCACGCATGCCTTTTGCTACCTTTGAAGGAACCCGACGAGACGCGCCGTACCGGGATTCCGCAAAGACGACGCACCCCCATTCGCGTTTCTACTCGTCGGAGGTGCCGTCATGGCCTGGGTTCTGTTGATCGTCGCCGGACTGCTCGAAGTGGGCTGGTCGATCGGGATGAAGTACACGGACGGCTTCACGCGCCTGTGGCCCAGCGTGTTCACGGGTGTGGGCATCGTCGCCAGCATGATGCTGTTGTCGCAGGCCGCCAAGACGCTGCCGATCGGTACGGCCTACGGAGTGTGGGTCGGTATCGGCGCGGCCGGTGCGGCGGTGCTCGGCATGGTGATCCTGGGTGAGCCGGTCACCGCCGCCCGGATCTTCTTCGTCTGCCTGCTGCTGGTGGCCGTGGTCGGTCTGAAGGCGACCTCCGGTCACTAGCGCGTAAGCGGGGTCGGGGTCGGGGTCGGGGTCAGTACAGCTTGTTGACGGCCGTGGTCGTCGTCTTCTTGAAGGCGGCCACGGGCGCGTCCCCGAAGTCGCCCATCTGGGCCCACCGCACGACGGTGACGGTTCTGCCGTCCCGCCCGACCGACGTCAGAGAGATGTCGGTGGCGCCGTAGGACGTCTCGGTGTGCAGGCCGCGGACGCGGGCGCCCTCCTCGACCGGCAGCTTGCCGTAGTCCCGGCCCTCGGCCTTGATGTCGGGGGAGGACTCCTCGATGCGGTCGGCGCAGGTGCGGACCAGGTCGTCGTAGTGCTTGGCCAGGGCCTTGGCGTGGGCGGCCGAGTCCGTCACGACGGTCAGCTGCACGGCGTTGGTCTCCAGGTCGGTGCGGAACTCGCGGTGCCGGTACTCGTAGTCGAGTACGCCTTCCGTGCTCACGCAGCCGCCGAGTGCCTCCGGGAACCCCTCGGTGGCGGGCCCGGCGGTCCAGGCCGACGTCGGGTGCGGCGGCAGCTGCGACGCGGAAAGGAACTTGGGCGCGGCGGCCTTCGGTACGGCCGCCTTCTCTGCGGCGCCGGCGGTCGGTGCCGTGAGGACGGTGCCTGCCGCGAGGGCGGCGACGGCGAGTGCGGTGCAGGCGCTCGTTCGGATGCGCATGGACTTGGACTTGGGCATGGACTTGGGCATGGCTGTTACCCCCGTGGAGGAGTGCGTGGACGTGGATGCCGCGGCGAGGCCGGTTGGTCGGCTATGGCCTGGTCGGCCCCGGCCCGGTCGGTGCGGCACCAAGAGCATCAGCGGTCACAGCGGCCGGGCGCAACAGTCGACGGCCGGTCGAGCGGGGTGGAACCATCCCAGCCCGTCTGACGTGCAGATACACGGGTGCCTGGGATACCGTCCCGGGCCGCGTGGGGACGTACGGGCGTACAGGCGTACGAGGACGGGGGGCCCGTGTCGGCACAGGGCAACGGCCGCGGCATCGACGGCGGCGGCATCGACGACGTCGCGGAGTTCGCCGCGCTGCTGCGGGAGCTGAAGGAGCGCACGGACCGGAGCTACGGCTCGCTGGCCCGCCGTCTGGACATGAACACCTCGACGCTGCACCGCTACTGCGCGGGCGACGCGGTGCCGCTCGACTTCGCCCCCGTGGAACGTTTCGCGGCGCTGTGCGGGGCGACGGCGGAGGAACGCCTGGAGCTCCACCGCCGCTGGCTCCTGGCGGTGGCGGCCCGCCGTCGGCCCCGTGCGGCGGAGACAAGTGAGGCGTCAGGCGGGGCTACCCAGGGGCGCGGGGAACTGCGCGACGAGCCCCCACCGGGCCGCGGGCCTGAGAGCGCGGGCACTGCCGCGGCGGTAGAAGCCGTGAACGACGCGGACATCACGGCGCCGGAGACCGTGAACGACGCGGACATCACGGCGCCGGAGACCGTGAACGACGCGCCCTCACCCCCGTCACCCCCGTCACCCCCGCCCCACCCCTGGTACCGCCGAAGACGCCTCATGGCCGGGCTGGCCTCCGCCAGTGCCGTGCTCGCGGCGCTCGGCGCCTTCTCCCTGCTGCCGGACGGTCGGCGGGCGTCCGCCGACGGTCCCGACCGGGTCGCAGGGGCGCCGGAGCGACGGGGCGCCCCGCCCGAGCCGAGCGGCACCCCCGGCGGCACCCCCACCTCCGAGCGCCCTTCCGACACCGCCACCCCCGAGAGGAAGCCGGGGAAGAGGAGACCGGTAAAGGAGGAGCCGGGCACCGCGCACCCGCCCGGCGCGACCTCCACCCCGTCCCCCGGCGAGAAGCCCGCCGCGCTGCCGCTCACCTGGACCGCGAACTCCCAGGCCTGGAAGCTCGGCTGCGGGCACGACTACGTCATCGCCAAGCCGCCGAGTCAGGTCCCGCCTCCCCCCGCCCCGCAGGACGCGGCGCCCTGGGCGGCGACGCAGAAGGCGGTGCACGGCGGCGAGACGCTCGTGCAGTTGTCGGTGCAGGGGCGCAGCGACACGGCCGTGCTGCTGGAGGCGCTGCGCGTGCGCGTGGTCGGCCGCGCGTCGCCGGTGGAGGGCAACGCGTACGCCATGCACCTGGGCTGCGGCGGCGCGGTCACGCCGCGGACCTTCGCCGTGGACCTGGACAAGGACCGGCCCATCGCCCGCGCGGTCCCCGGGAACGACACCGGCACGCCGGTTCCGGCCGTGCGCATGCCCTACCGCGTGTCGGCCGCAGACCCCGAGGTGCTGCTGATCAACGCCGGGACCAGCTCGTGCGACTGCCGCTGGTACCTGGAGCTGGACTGGTCGTCGCAGGGCCGCGAGGGCACCGTGCGCATCGACGACGACGGCCGCCCGTTCCGTACCAGCGCCATCAAGGGCCTGCCCCGCTACGGGTACGACACCATCGGGCGCCGGTGGGGAACCTACAGCTGAGGGCCGGGGCGGCGGATCGCTCCGTCAACCGTCCGTCAGCCCGCCGATCCCCCCGCCGTCGTCCATGCCGCCGTCGACCGCCCCGCCCGCCGGATCGGTGCCGCCCGTCGGCCCGCCCTGGGCGCCTCCGTCGGTGGGCCCGCCGTCGGCGCCGCCGTCGGTCGGTCCTCCGGTGTTCTGGCCGCCGGTCTCCTGCCCGCCCGTCTGGCCGCCCGTCTGGCCGCCGTTCGGGCCACCCGTCTGACCGCCTGTCTGGCCCCCGGTGTCCTGGCCGCCCGTGGTGGTGCCGCCGGTGTCCTGGTCGCCGGTGGTGCCGCCGTCGGTCGTGCCGCCGGTGTCGGGGCCGCCGTCGGTCCCGCCGTCGGTGCCGGGCTCTTCGGTGCCACCCGTCGTCGCGTCCGGCACCTCGGGCACGTCAGCGCCCTGCTCAAGCTCCAGGTCGAACTCCTTGACCGGCTTGCCCTCCAGGGCGGCCTTGGTGAACTGGGCCCAGACGCGCGCGGGGTAGGCGCCGCCGTTGATGCGGGTCTCGCCGAGCGCGCCGTACAGCGGGGTGTGGGCGCCGGTCTCCGGGTCCTGGCCCATGACGGCGACGACCGTCGCGAGCTCGGGGGTGTAGCCGGCGAACCAGGCCGCGGTGTCGTTCTCGGCCGTGCCGGTCTTGCCCGCGGCCGGGCGGCCCGCGTTCTGTGCCGCCGTGCCGGTGCCGCCCTGGACGACGCTCTGGAGGACCGACGTGGTGGTGTCGGCGGCCTCGCGGGTCACGGTCTGCGCGGTCCTGGGCTCCGGCAGCTCGATCTCGCTGCCGTCCTTGCTGATCTTCTCGACGAGGGTGTACGTGCCGTGCTTGCCGTGGTTGGCCAGCGTCGCGTACGCCTCCGTCATGTCCAGGACGCTCGCGGTGGAGGGGCCGAGCGCGATCGAGGGGGACGCGGTGAGGTCGGGGGTGTTCTCGGGGACGCCGAGGGCGACGGCGGTGTCCTTGACCTTGTCGGAGCCGACGTCGACGGCCATCTGCGCGTACACCGAGTTCACGGACTTGTCGGTGGCGGTGCGGACGGTGACGTCGCCGTAGTCGACGTGGTCCTCGTTCTCGGGGGCGTACGTCCCGCCGCTCCAGCCCTGCACCGGCCGCTTGTTGGTGCCGTCGTACATCGTGTTCGGGGTGATGGGGCGGCCGTCCTGGGTGACGGAGCCGTTCTCCACGGCCGAGGTGAAGACGAACGGTTTGAACGTGGAGCCGACCTGGTAGTCGCGGCGCGTGGCGTTGTTGACGTACTGCTTGGTGTAGTCGATGCCTCCGTACATCGCGACGACCTTGCCGGTGGCCGGGTCGATGGAGGCGCCGCCCGCGCGGACGTTGCGGTCGACCTTGCGGGCGCCCTTGTCGACCTTCGACATCACCTGCTTGTCGACGGCCTCCTTGAAGGCGTCCATGCGGTCCTTCTGGAGGGTCGTGGTGATGCGGTAGCCACCCTTGGCGAGGGTTTCCTCATCGATGATCTTGTTGGCCGTCAGATAGTCCTCGACGGCCTTGACGACGTAGCCGCGCTGCCCGGACAGGCCCGCCGCGCCCTTGGCCTCGTCGGGCTTCGGGAACTCCGCCTTCGCCCGGTCGGACTTGCTGAGCCAGCCCTCGGTGACCATGCCGTCCAGGACGTAGTTCCAGCGGCCCGCCGCGCGCGGCTTGTTCTCGGGGTGCGTGGCGACGTCGTACGCGTTGGGGGAGTTGAGGAGCGTGGCGAGGTAGGCGCCCTGGGAGACGGAGAGGTCCTTGACGTTCTTCCCGTAGTACGCCTGGGCGGCCGCCTGCACGCCGTACGCGTTGCGGCCGAAGTAGCTGGTGTTCAGGTAGCCCTCGAGGATGTCGTCCTTGCTCACCTCGCGGTCCAGCTTGATCGAGATGAAGAACTCCTTCACCTTGCGGGTGACCGTCTGCTCCTGCCCCAGGTAGTAGTTCTTCACGTACTGCTGGGTGATGGTGGAGCCGGACTGCTTGCCCTTGCCGGTGACGGTGTTCCAGGCCGCGCGGATCATGGCCTTGGGGTCGACCGCGGACTCGCCGTAGAAGTCGCGGTCCTCGGCGGCGAGCACGGCGTGCTGGACGTGGAGAGGGACCTCCTTGAGGGGCACCTTCTCCCGGTTGACCTCGCCGTCACGGGCGATCTGGGTGCCGTCGGCGTAGAGGTAGACGTTGCTCTGCTTGGTGGCGGCGGAGTTCGCGGGCGGGATGTCGACCAGCATGTAGCCGGCCATGAAGCCGCCGACGCACAGCAGGATGATGAGGATGAAGCCGCCGAGGACCATGCGCCAGGTGGGGAAGATCCGCCGCCAGCCCTTGCGCTTGGGCCGCTTGGGTTTCTTGCTCTTCTTCCCGTCGGGGGCCGCCCCGGCGGCACCTGCCGCGCCTGCCGCTTCGGGGGTCTCCGCCGTAGCGGGCGCCTCAGCGGCCTCCCCGGTCTCAGCGGGCGTGTCCTGCGGCTCCCTGGACGCCCAGCGCGGGCGCCGGACAGGACCCTGCTTGCCCTGCTGCTGCGGCTCGTCGCTCATGTCTTGCGGAACTCCCGGTTAGCGTCGTACATCCCGTACGCCTCGTAAACCTCACTGCAACCCCGTTGCAACCCCATTGGACACTGTTGCCACAGGCGTTCGTGACCAGGGACGCGCCAGGCCCCGAAAATGCCTGGCAGGGTCGCCCCCTATCGCACTAGGCTCCAGCGCTTTGGCCCCATTCGGGACGAAGCCCACGGTGAAAGGGATGCTCGTGCGCGCAGGACGGTTCCGTTTGTACGCGGCCGTCACGGAGGGCAGCTTCCGCAGGTACGCCACGTATCGGATGGCGACCGCGGCCGGAGTCTTCACGAACACGGTTTTCGGCCTGATTCTCGCCTACACCTATCTGGCGCTCTGGGACGAACGGCCCGGCCTCGGCGGTTACGACCAGTCGCAGGCCCTCACCTATGTGTGGCTCGGCCAGGCGCTGTTGACGGTGATGGCGCTGATGGGCGGCGGCTTCGAGGGCGAGCTGATCGAACGGATCCGCACCGGCGACATCGCCGTCGACCTCTACCGGCCCGCCGACCTGCAGCTCTGGTGGCTGGCGGCCGACGTGGGCCGGGCGGCCTTCCAGCTCCTGGGCCGCGGCATCGTCCCCATGGTCTTCGGAGCGCTCGTCTTCGACCTGACCCTGCCCCCGGACGTGCTGGGCTGGCTGGCGTTCCTGGTGGCCGCCGTGCTCGGCGTGCTGGTCAGCTTCGCGATCAGGTTCCTCGTGGCGCTCTCCGCCTTCTGGCTGATGGACGGCGCGGGCGTCACGCAGGTGGCGATGCTCGCGGGCACGTTCTTCTCCGGGATGCTGCTGCCCCTGAACGTCTTCCCCGGCGCCCTCGGCGAGTTCGCCCGCGCGCTTCCGTGGTCGGCGCTGCTCCAGATGCCCGCCGACGTGTTCCTCGGCGAACGCTCGGGGACGGCGCTGCTGCGGACGTACGCGTTCCAGCTCGGCTGGGCGGCGGCGCTCCTTACGGTGGGACGGCTGTTGCAGGCCGTGGCGACGCGGCGGGTGGTGGTTCAGGGTGGCTGACGAGGACGACATGTCGCCGGTGCGGGAAGGGCTGCGCGCCTACCGCCTGATCTCCGCCATGTGGATCCGCTCCCTCATGGCCTACCGCGTCTCCTTCGCGATGACCGCGCTCGGCAACTTCGCGGTGACCGCGTTCGACTTCGTGGCCATCCTGCTGATGTTCTCCCAGGTGGACCGCCTCGGCGGCTACTCGCTCGCCGAGATCGCGTTCCTGTACGGCGCCTCGTGCACCGCGTTCGGCCTCGCCGACCTCGCCCTGGGCTCCATGGACCGCCTCGGCAGACGGGTGCGGGACGGCACGCTGGACACGCTCCTGGTGCGGCCCGCCCCGGTGCTCGCGCAGGTCGCCGCGGACCGCTTCGGACTGCACAGGATCGGCAGGCTCGCGCAGGGCACGCTGGTCCTCACGTACGCCCTCGTGGTCCTGGACATCGACTGGACTCCGCCGAAGGTCCTGATGGTGCCGCTGATGCTGCTCTGCGGGGCGGGGATCTTCGCGGCGGTGTTCGTGGGCGGCGCCGCGTTCCAGTTCGTGGCGCAGGACGCGGCGGAGGTGCAGAACGCGTTCACGTACGGCGGCACCACGCTGCTCCAGTATCCGCCGACCGTCTTCGCGAAGGACCTGGTGCGCGGCGTCACGTTCGTGCTGCCGCTGGCCTTCGTGAACTGGCTGCCCGCGCTGTACGTGCTCGGGCGCCCCTATCCGCTGGACCTGCCGTCGTGGGTGGCGTTCACGCCGCCGCTGGTGGCCGCGGCGCTGCTGGCGCTGGCGGGCGTCGTCTGGCGCGCGGGCCTCCGTTCGTACCGCAGCACAGGGAGCTGACAGACATGACTGGTGACCCCCTCATCGAGCTGGAGGAGGTGGAGAAGGTCTTCGACGTCCGCAGGAAGACCGGCTTCCTGCGGCGCGAACGCCGCGAGGTGCGAGCGGTGGACGGCATCTCGTTCACCGTCCCGCGCGGCGAGATGGTGGGCTACATCGGCCCGAACGGCGCGGGCAAGTCGACGACGATCAAGATGCTGACGGGCATCCTGACGCCGAGCGGCGGCAGGCTGCGTGTGGCAGGCATCGATCCCTCCCGTGAACGCACCCGCCTGGCCCGCCGCATCGGCGTGGTCTTCGGCCAGCGCACGACGCTCTGGTGGGACCTGCCGCTGATCGACTCGTACCGTCTGATGCACCGCATGTACCGCATCCCGGACGCCCGCTACGCGGAGAACCTTGACCGCTGCGTGGAACTCCTCGAACTGGGCGACCTGTTGGACGTACCGGTACGCCAACTCTCCCTCGGCCAGCGGATGCGCGGGGACATCGCGGCGGCGCTGCTGCACGATCCCGAGGTGCTGTACCTGGACGAGCCGACGATCGGCCTCGACGTGATCAGCAAGTCGAAGGTCAGAGGCTTCCTCCGCGACCTGAACACGGAGTCCGGCACCACGGTCCTCCTCACGACCCACGACCTGACGGACATCGAGCAGCTCTGCGGGCGCGTGATGGTCATCGACCACGGGCGCCTGATGTACGACGGCGCGCTGTCGGGCCTGCACGAGGTGGGGGAGAGCGAGCGCACGCTGGTCGTGGACCTGGAACGCGAACTCCCGCCGATCGAGGCGGGGTCGGCGGCGAGAGTGGTGAAGGTGGAGGGCCCGCGCCAGTGGCTGGCGTTCCCGGCAGCGCAGTCGGCGGCACCACTGGTGGCGCACATCGCCGACCGCTACCCCTTGCTGGACCTCTCCGTCAGGGAACCGGACATCGAGGCGGTCATCGCGAAGATGTACGCGGAGAAGCCGACCTCGTAGGCTGCGGAGTTATGAGTGACGACGACCACCGCACCCCTCCCCACCTCCCGGACCTGCGCGCCTCCGACGCCGACCGGGAACGGGTCGCCGAGCAGCTCCGGGACGCGGTGGCCGAGGGCCGCCTCGACATGACGGAGTTCGACGAGCGCCTGGACGCGACGTACAAGGCGCGGACGTACGGCGAGTTGGAGCCGCTCACCCGCGACCTCCCGTCGCACGAGGCGGTCTCCGCCAAGGCGGACCTCGTCAAACACGGTGCGAGTGCCGACCCCGTCGCCATCGACTGGGCCGAACGCATGGTGACGGGCGAACCGTCCTCGAAGCTCGGCTTCGCTCTCTGGAGCGGCTTCAGCCGCAAGGGCGGCTGGGTGGTGGGCCGGCAGTTCAACGGGTTCGCGATGTGGGGCGGCGGCGAGATCGACCTGCGCGAGGCGCGTTTCACGGACCGGGACGTCGAGATCCGCTGCTTCACGATCATGGGCGGCATGCAGGTCGTCGTACCCCCCGACATGTCGGTGGTGGTACGCGGCTTCGGCGTCATGGGCGGCTTCGACGACAGGGCCACGGGCGAGGGCACGCCGGGCTCCCCACGCGTGGTCGTGAAGGGCTTCGCCCTGATGGGCGGCGTGGGCGTGGACAGAAAGATCCGCAGAGCGGAGAAGCTCCGCCAACGAGAAGAACGCCGCCAGCAAAAACTGGAACGAAAGCGAAACCCCTCCGACTGAGCAGGAGCACAACGCGCGCTGAACGTCGGGGTTGGAGGAAGTTGCCGCCCAGGGGCGCGGGGAACTGCGCGACCGGCCCCCACCGGCCCGCGGCGAACGCCCCCCCCAAGGGGAAGGTCAGAGCTCGGCCGCAGCCGAGCCCTTCAGATGCGAGAGGTTGAACGTCTCAGCCATCCGCCGGAACCCCGCATCGGAAGGATGCAGGTGATCCCCCGAGTCGTACCGCTCCCGCAACTTCCGCGGATCGTACGGATCCCGCAACGCCCGGTCGAAGTCCACGAACTCGTCGAAGACCCGCCCCGACCGGATCTCCTCGTTCACGTCCTGCCGCACGCTCTCCAGAGCGGGCTCGTACCCCCGGTGCCCGCCGAACGGCATGAGCGTCGCGCCCACGACCCGCAGCCCGCGCGTATGCGCCTGCCGGGTCAGCTCGCGCAGCCCCTCGACGATCCGGTCGGGATCGTTCTGGTGCGGGTTGCGCAGGATGTCGTTGACGCCGAGCGCGATGACGACCGCCTTGACGCCGGTCCGGTCCAGCACGTCCCGGTCGAACCGGGAGAGCCCGCTGGGGTTGACGGCCGGGTTGCCGAGCCCGTCGGAGAGGATGCGGTTGCCGCTGATGCCCTGGTTCACGACGCCGTAGCGCGGCGCGCCCGACTCCTCGCGGAGCCGGTCGGCGAGGACGTCCGTCCAGCGCCGGTTCGCCCCCATCGTGGACGAGATGCCGTCGGTGATGGAGTCACCGAAGACGACGACGGTCCCGTCGGTCTCGTTGCTGAGGACGTCGACCGCGGAGAGGTAGCGCCAGTACGGGCTCTGCTCCGTGTACGCCTCGCCGAGCTGGTCTTCGGTGCGGTCGCCCTCGGCGACGTAGCTGATCTGACGCGCGTGCGGGTGGTAGGTGACGGGCCCCGACGGGGTCGGGGAGTACGTCGTGATGAGCAGGTCCGCGTCGTGCGGCACGCGCAGCCGCGCCGCGTCGCTCATCACCTGAGCGCCCGGCGGGATCACCACCGACGTGTTGCCGTTGAAGGTGAGCCTGCGCAGCGTGCCGGCCGCGGCGGCGGGGTTGTTCGACGCGGAGGCCAGCGCGATCGACGCGTGCGTGATGCTGAGCGGCGTCGTGCCGTACAGGTTGGAGAGGGTGATGCGGGCGCTGCTGCCGCCGACGCTCGTGTGCACGACGTTGCGGATGGAGCGGCCCGCGAACCCCTTCTGCTCCGTGCCCGGTTCGGACCCCGCGGGCGAGGCGGACCAGGAGCCGACCCAGATGCCGGAGGAGGCGGGTGCGGCGGAGTTGCGGGGACCGCTGGGGCCCGCGCTGATCGTGTCCTTCGAGCCGTCGTCGGTGCCTGCGACCCCGACGTATATGGCTGCGGAAATCACCACTATGACCGCGAGAACCGCGGCGAGAAGGGCATAACCGTGTCGCTTGGTCATGCGGGCTCTTTCTCCTCGGGCAGGGGGAGCCCCGAGGCTCCGGTGTGATCACCCCATGATGCGGCATGGGCCGTGAGGCGGCCGACACTGCCCCCCTCCGTCCATTGAGACGCCGGGAACTTGTCGTCCGTTCCAGGAGTAGGTCAGGAAGGGGCGTAGGACACAGGTGATGGGGACAATCGGGACAGAGGACAGGACGCAGGACAGGGGAACAGTGCGGACGGCTACTAGGTGAACGGGCCAGGTGGAGTGAGTGGAACGCGCAAATGCGGAGGAACCGGCTGAGGTGCACGGCGATGAGCATGCCCGTGGGGACGGCGCCGCAAGCGGGAGGCGCCTTGCCGGGGCGGACACCTCCCCCGCGGGGGAGGAGAGCGAGTCCCCGAATGGCCTAAAGGCGGCGGTACGAGAAGCTCAGTCCCCCCGAGAACCTCAGGCCTCCCAAGCCCCCCGGACCCCGGCCCCCGGAGCCCGACCCCCTCGCGCCCCCCGCGCCCCCGGTGGCCTCACCTACAGCCCCGCCGACGAGGAGAAGCGGCGCGGCGTCCGCCGTATGAAGATCACGGCGACGGGCCTGCTCGTCTTCGTCGCCGTCGTCTACGTACTGGCGAAGTGGGCGCAGCACTCCGGCGCGGGCCCCTGGGCGGGTTACGTGGCCGCGGCCGCCGAGGCAGGCATGGTCGGCGCGCTCGCGGACTGGTTCGCGGTGACCGCGCTGTTCCGCCACCCGCTGGGCCTGCCCATCCCGCACACGGCGATCATCCCGAACAAGAAGGACCAGCTGGGCGCCTCGCTGGGCGACTTCGTGGGGGAGAACTTCCTCTCCGCCGATGTCGTACGGGACCGGCTGCACGCCGTGGGCATCGGCGGCCGCCTCGGCGCGTGGCTCGCCGATCCTGCGCACGCGGACCGTGTGACGGCCGAGCTGGCCACGGCCCTGCGCGGCGCCCTCACCGTCCTGCGCGACTCCGACGTGCAGGCCGTGGTCGGCGAGGCGATCACGCGCCGCGCCGACGCCCAGGAGATCGCCCCCGGCATGGGGAAGATGCTGGAGAAGGTCGTCGCGGACGGCGGCCACAAGCGGGTCGTGGACCTGGTGTGCGTACGGGCGCACGACTGGCTGGTCGAGCACGGCGACTCGGTGATGGACGCGGTGCAGGGCGGGGCGCCCGGCTGGACCCCGCGGTTCGTCGACAAGCGCGTCGGCGAGCGGGTCTACAAGGAACTGCTCCGCTTCGTCACCGAGATGCGGGACATGCCGGAGCACCCGGCGCGGGGCGCCGTCGACCGTTTCCTCGCCGACTTCGCCGCGGACCTCCAGTCCGACTCGGACACGCGTGAGCGCGTGGAGCGGCTGAAGCGGGAGGTCCTCGGGCGCGACGAGGTCCAGGACCTCATCGCCTCCGCCTGGTCGGCCGTACGCGCGATGATCGTGGCCGCCGCCGAGGACGAGCGCAGCGAGCTGCGCCTGCGCGTGCGGGCCTCGCTGCTGTCGCTCGGCGCGCGGATGGCGAAGGACGGACGCCTCCAGCAGAAGGTGGACGGCTGGGTGGAGGGCGCGGCGGTGTACGTGGTGACGACGTACCGCGATGAGATCACCTCGCTCATCAGCGACACGGTGGCGGGCTGGGACGCCGAGCACACCTCGAAGAAGATCGAGGCGCACATCGGGCGTGACCTGCAGTTCATCCGCATCAACGGCACGGTGGTCGGCTCCCTGGCGGGGCTGGCGATCTATACGGTGTCGCGGCTGCTGGGGGCGTAGGCGCGGGGCGTGGGCGCGGGCGTGGGCGCGCGGCGCAGGCGCAGTTCAGCGCGCGTGAACGGGGGTTCGCTGGGCACTCTGGAGGGGCCCCTCGGCGTCGAGGTGGCCGTCGTCCGGTGGTGGTGCGGGGGCCGCAGCCCACGTACACGTACCGCATCCGGCGACGTGGCCGCAGCGGAAGGAGTCGCTTGCCATGACCGCGTCGTCCACGCCTCCCCAGCCGCCGCCCGCGCCCAGCGCGGAGAACACGGTCACCACGGCAGTCCCCGCCCGCCTGGACCGGCTGCCCTGGTCCCGCTGGCACTGGATGATCGTGATCGGTCTCGGCACGGTCTGGATCCTGGACGGCCTGGAAGTCACCACCGTCGGCAACATCGCGAGCCGTCTCTCCGAGGAGGGCAGCGGCCTGGCGATCAGCTCGGCCCAGGTCACCGGCACGGCGGCGGCCCTCTACGTAGCAGGGGCTTGCGCGGGCGCCCTCTTCTTCGGCCGCATGACGGACAAGTTCGGCCGCAAGAAACTCTTCATGGTCACCCTCGCCGTCTACCTGGGCGCCACCGCGCTCACGGCGCTCTCCTTCGACGCCTGGTGGTTCTTCCTCTTCCGCTTCCTGACGGGCTTCGGCATCGGCGGCGAGTACGCGGCGATCAACTCGGCGATCGACGAGCTGATCCCGTCCAAGTACCGCGGCCGCGTCGACCTGATCATCAACGGCAGCTACTGGCTGGGCGCGATCGGCGGCTCGCTGCTCTCGGTCGTCATGCTCAACACGAGCATCTTCCCCAAGGACCTCGGCTGGCGGCTCACCTTCGCCCTGGGCGTCGTACTCGGCCTGGTGATCCTGCTCGTACGCCGCCACGTCCCGGAGAGCCCGCGCTGGCAGTTCATCCACGGCCACGGGAAGGAGGCGGAGCAACTCGTCTCCTCCGTGGAACGCGAAATCGAGGAGGAGAAAGGCGAACGCCTCCCGCCCCCCGACCGCGAGATCACCATCCACCAGCGCAAGAGCATCGGCTTCGGCCTCATCGCCAGGACGGTCTTCCGCGAGTATCCGAAGCGTTCGGTGCTCGGCCTGTCGCTCTTCATCGGCCAGGCGTTCCTCTACAACGCGATCACCTTCGGTTTCGGCGCGATCCTGACCAAGTTCTTCGACGTACCGTCCGGCAAAACGGGCTACTACTTCGCCGTCATCGCCGCCGGCAACTTCCTCGGCCCGCTCTTCCTCGGCAAGCTCTTCGACACGGTCGGCCGCCGGATCATGATCTCGTCGACGTACATCCTCTCCGGTCTCCTGCTCTTCGTCACGGCCTGGCTCTTCGGCCGCGGCTCGCTGACCGCGACGACGCTCACGGCGTGCTGGTGCGTGGTCCTGTTCTTCGCCTCGGCGGGCGCGAGCAGCGCGTATCTGACGGTCTCGGAGATCTTCCCGATGGAGACGCGAGCGATGGCCATCGCCTTCTTCTACGCGATCGGCACGGCGGCGGGCGGCATCAGCGGCCCCCTGATCTTCGCGGACCTGACGGAGTCGGGCGTGGTCGGCGACACGGTGCTCGCCTTCCAGATCGGCGCGGGTCTGATGTGCGCGGCGGGCCTGGTGGCGGCGGCGCTGGCGGTGAACGCGGAGCGGAGGTCGCTGGAGGACATCGCGAAGCCGTTGTCGGCGGCGGAGTAGTTGCCGGCGGCGGAGTAAGGGCGGAGCATTCACTGGATCATGGCTACTTCTGGTGCGCACGGCGTGGCGGTACTCGTCCGGGACGGCGTGCTGCCGATGGAACTGGGCCTGGTGCACCAGTTGTTCGGCGCGGCGAGGGGCCCCGCGGGGGAGAAGCTGTACGAGATCCGGACCTGCGCGCTGTCGGGCCCCGGCCTGATCCGCACGGACGCGGACTTCCCGGTGGGCGCGCAGCACGGTCCGGAGGCGCTGGAGTGGGCGGACACGGTGCTGATCCCGGCGTCGCACGAGGAGGACGAGTCGCTGACGCCGGGCGGTCTGCCACCCCCACTGGCGCGGGCGCTGGCCGCGGCGACGGCACCGGAGTCCCTCACTCGCCTCGCCTCGATCTGCACGGGGGCGTTCGTGCTGGCGGCGGCGGGCCTGCTGGACGGCCGCAGGGCGACGACGCACTGGCTCTCGACGACCCTGTTCGCCCGTACGTTCCCGTCCGTGACGGTCGACCCGGACGTCCTCTACGTGGACGAGGGCCGCATCCTCACATCGGCGGGGGAGGCGGCGGGCGTGGACCTGTGCCTGCACATGATCCGCGAGGACCACGGCGCGGCGGTGGCGGCGGACGTGGCTCGCCGCACGGTGGTGCCGCCGCACAGGGAGGGAGGCCAGGCGCAGTACATCCAACGCCCGGTCCCGGCCCGGGAGTCGATGTCGACGACGAGCGCGGCACGGGCGTGGGCGGAGGACCACTTGGCCGCTCCCTTGACGCTGGGCGAGCTGGCGGCCCAGGCCTCGATGAGCGTACGAACGTTCAACCGCCGCTTCCGTGAGGAGACGGGCCTGACGCCGATGCGGTGGCTGACGCAGCGCAGGGTGGACCGCGCGCGGGAACTCCTCGAAGCCACGGACCACACGGTGGACCGCGTGGCGACGGAGGCGGGCTTCGGCACGGCGACGTCGCTGAGGCAGCACTTCGTGGCGGCGGTGGGGGTGGCGCCGGGGGCGTACAGGTCTACGTTCCGGGGTGCGAGGCCCTAGGGGCCGTGCGTGGCCGGTGAGTCGTACCCTCGATCGTCCGCAGCCGTGGAGCAACAGGCCGGCGCTGTTGCCGTGGCGGCCGCGGGACGGGGCTGTCCGAGGGCGGGGATCAGCGCCAGTGGTTGTTGCTGGTGTGGTCGCCGGCGAGCCAGCGGGCGAGGTCGGTGTGTGCCGTGGCGCGCCGCTCGGCGTCGATCTTCTCCACATCGGGGTGGTCGACGGCGAATTCCAGGATGAGCCCGTTGGGGTCCGTGACGTACAGCGAGACGCAGAAGCCGTGGTCGAGCACGTGCGCGTTCGCGTCGGCGTGACCGGCGGACTCGACGCGCTTGAGTATGGCTTCCTGTGTCTCGGTCTCGACCTTGAAGGCGATGTGGCGCAGGGGCGTGACATTGAGGTCCGTCTTGAACTCCTCCTGGTCCTTGGGATCGGCGAACTGGAAGAAGGCGAGCGCGCTGCCGTCGGCCATGCCGTAGAGGGCGTGGCTGTAGGCGCGTTCGGCCCCGGCGAGCACGTCGCTCTCGGTCCAGGTGGCCACGAGGGGGAGGCCGATGACGTCCTCGTAGAAGTGCCGGTTGGCCTCCTGGTCGTCGGTGATCCATGCGTGGTGGTGGAGGCGGAGCGGCAGGGCCTGGCTCATGGGGGTCATCTCCCGTGATTGGCAGGGGTGTTGAACCGGAGACCGGGCCGGTCTCCGTCGCTCCAATCAGCATGCCCTCTACATCAGTTGAATGTTAAAGGAAAATCGGCCATTGTTCAGGGTGTCGAAGCATGGACTTCTTGCTGGCCGGCCCTGGCGGGGGATGCCGACTCGCTGTACGGATGGCGGCCGAAAATGGTTGAACATTAACCAATGTGGGTCGGCATCCTGCCGGAGGGCGGCCTGTGGCAGGCCTCCAGTCGGGCGGCTGGATCGGTCGGGGCGCATGGGGTGGGGTGGGTAAGTACGGCGTGAGTACCCGTACTCTGTTGCGCCCCCCACGCCGCGGGGCACCGTCGCACACATGAACGCGAACACGACCGCGATACTGACCCCGCTCCGGAAGGCCGCGCCGCTGCCCCGGTACGCGACCCGCATCCTGGGCGCGGCCCTCGCCGCCGCGGCGTACCTGGCGTGCCTGCCGTGGGACCTGCGCAACCGCGCGGAGACCCCGGGCGCGCTCAACGAGACGTCCCCCGTGACGACGACGGGCATCACGCTCCTGGCGGTCTCCCTCGTGGCCCTGGCGGCCTACTTCGGCATCAGGGACCGCGCGGCGTGGACGCTCCTGGTGGTGGCGGCCCCGCCGTCGACGCTGCTCTACGTCTCCTTCAACACGCACCCCACGCAGGACGCACAGGTGTGGCCGCTGGCGTGGGCGGCGTTCACGCTGCTGTTCGGGGCGGGGACACTGGGGACGGCGATGGTGGCAAGGCGCGTGAAGGGGCGCCCGGAAAACGGCGACGCCCCGCGCTAGCCCTCCCTACCTCTGGCGGTCGGCGAGCACCCAGGAGGCGAGCCCGACGCCACCGGCGACACCGAGGACGGCGGGCCAGGCGCCCACCTTCTTGGCGAGCGGATGCGACCCGGCGAACCCGGCGATGTACGCCGTGGTGAGCGCGGCGGCGGTCTTCGCCCCCGCGGCCTCCCGCCACTGCCGGGCGGCGACGACCCCCGCAGCGCCGAGCACGACGCCGCCGAGGGGCCGCTTCTTGGTGGCCCGCGCGGTGGCGTAGCCCCCGACCAGCCCACTCACGGCCACGACTGCCGCGGGAATCCTCGCCATGATTGATCCACCTCTCGGTAATACGCCCAGATTGTCTGTGTTGCCTATGGGCTGAGGCTAACGCGGAGCAATGGGCCACCGACCGGCACCCTCAGAGCTTCGGCTCGACGGGGCCGGGCTGCTCGGCGGCCCACTCGGCGAGAACCCCGACCGCGGCGGCCCGGACGTCCCCCTCGACGGGCACCTCGTCCAGCAACCGCCGCTCCCCGTTCGGCAACGCGAGCTCCCGATAGAACTGCAGGTCCGGGTGCCCGTTGCGGGCGGCGTCGTGCCGGTCGGCGGCATAGACGAGACGACTGATCCCAGCCCAATAACAGGCGGTAAGACACATGGGACAGGGCTCGCAACTGGAATACAGCGTGCCGCCCTCAACGAGAAACGTCCCGAGCCGACGCCCCGCGTCCCGCAACGCCACGACCTCGGCATGAGCGGTCGGATCACAGTCCTCGACAACGCAATTGCTCCCAACCCCCACGACCTCCCCACCCACGACGACAACGGCCCCGAAGGGCTTCTTGGTACCGGGGTCGAGGGAGCGGCGGGACTGGGCGATGGCTTGGTCGAGGAACGCGCGGTCGTGGTCCTGCTCGGGGGCGTAGGGCAAGGGGGTCTCCTCCTCGTACGGCGTCATACGGCATTGCGGCGTGCCGCCGATGGGGACAGGGTTGACGGCGGGGCCGGTCTCACACATGACGGTGTGGTACGAGGACCGAGAAGCGCGTCAGCGCCACGTAGCGGCGACGAACCTGGCCCAGGCTGTGGAGGAGACCCGGAGGCGGGGGCCGTCGGCTCGCTTGGAGTCGCGTATGAGGACACCGCCGGGCGCGCCAGGGAGGAAGGCGGTCTCTACGCACTCGGTGGTGTTGCCGCCGCTGTAGGAGGACTTGAACCATGTGAGGGCCGAGGGAGGAAAGGGCGGCAAAACGGCAGGCATTACAACTCCTTGCGGACGCGTTGAATCATGGAGGAGGAGGCTTCCATGTCCAACGCTTGTGCGCGGAGGTAGTCGAACGCAAGCCGGTATCGCTCCAGTTCCTCGTCCTTCTCCAGGAAGAGCGACCCGGTGTGGAGGTCGACGTACACGACGTCGAGCGTCGGTTCGGTGCCGCCGATGATCACGAAGCTGCCAAGGGCCGCGCAGTGGGCCCCTTTGGAGAAGGGCAGAACCTGAAGCGTGATGCCAGGTGATTCGTTCGCTTCGAGGAGTCGGCCGAGCTGCTCCTTCATGGCCGCCGGAGAGCCAACGACGCGACGGATGACGGACTCGTCGAGAATCGCCCACAGCCGTGGGGGAGTAGGCCGGGTGAGGACCTCCTGCCGCTTCATGCGGATGTCCACGAGGCGTTCGATCTCGGCCGGGGCGAGGCGTACTTCGTTGGCTTGCTGGACCGCGGTGCTATAGGCGCGGGTCTGCAGCAGCCCAGGTACGTACACACACGAGAAGTGGTCTTCACGAACGGCCTCGTCCTCCAGCGTGAGCAGCAGATTCATGCTCTCCGGAATCGAGTCGGTGAACGAACTCCACCACCCTTGCTGCTTGGCGTCTTTGGCGAGCGCCACGACAGCCCGACGTTCGGCGTCCGAAGCCGCGTACTCGCGGCAAAGGGCATCGACCACGAGCCACTTGACCGGTCCGGCCTGTGTCTCGTACCGGCTCACCGTCGCCTTGGACACTCCGACGAGAGCGCCGGCCTCCTCCAGAGTCATGCCCTTACGGGCACGCAGCTTCCGCATCATGGCGCCCAGCTGACGCCGACGCGTCGTGGTCCGTAGCGACATATGACTCCTCTCGTCCTCCCCGTCCCGCCCGAGGGTCGGAGTCCCGCTCCCCGCGGGCCGCGACCAGGCTAAGCGCCAACTTGGCTGACACCCCACCGAGTTCACTCGAAGGATAACGGTGAGAAGTTACACAGCAAGACTTCTCTGTGCCATGCTCGAACCACTCACTACGCGGTGTAGCCGTACGGATACGGCGGGCGCAGCGCTGCGTGGCCTGGGAGGGAGCCTCTCCATGTCCATGCACGAAGAGGGCGCACAGCGGCTGCGCTGTGTCCTGCCATTCGAGGCGGCACCGAAGGAAGTCCATCTCCTCCGCCTGGAGGTGAAGCGCAACTTGGAGCAGTGGGGTGCGCTGAGCGTCCTCGATGAGGTGGGGCTGGTCGCGACGGAGCTGGCGACGAACGTCATCAAGCACGTGGGCGAGGGCGCGCCGGCGACGCTGGTACTCGAGCCCCGCGGGGACCGCCTCCGCGTCGAGGTGCACGACGGGAGTCGGGCCGTGCCGACGCTGAGCGCGGTGTGCGGGGAGGCGGAATGCGGCCGGGGCCTCCACCTCCTCGCTGCCCTGAGCGAGGAGTGGGGCACTCGTGTGACGGCTACGGGGAAGGCGGTGTGGTGCGAGATCTTGCTGACCCCTGCCCTGCAGTGCGCGCGGGTCCAGCGCGCAGCGGCGGTACTGGACGAGTACTGCAGGATGATCGGCCCCGACCTGATGAGCACGCCAGGGCATGTGGTTCTGGGGGTGCTGGTCCCCGAGGCCATCGCTGACCTGCTGCACTGGCTCGCTGCACAGGGCGGAGACCCGGACGAGGTGCTGGGTCTGGCGCTGGACCGCTACGAGTCGGCGGCGGAGGCGGCGTGAGGGCTGCGGGAGGCCGTATCGGCAATCAGGGCCCTCAGCGCGTCGGGAGTGCGCCAGGATTCTCCCCGGCGGTTCTTGTGGCACATGTGGTGGCAGTTGGCGCACAGGCAGGCAAGGTCGTCGAGCCTGGTGCTTCGGGAGCCGGATATGTGGAGGGGCGTGACGTGGTGCACCTCGATGTATCCCTCGCCGAGCGCGCCGTAGGTGCGTACGAAGTCGAAGTCGCAGACTTCACAGCGCAGCGGACGGCCGTTCTGCCGCGCCTGCTTGATCTTCAGCTTGCGGAGTTTCGGGTCTCGCTCGCGAGCCAGCGCCTGACGGACGAGAAGTCGCCCCTCGATGGCGGTGGAACCGAAGTCGTCGATCTCATCGGGCTGGGGCGGGATGAGCTGCAGCCGCCCCGAGCCGATTCCGTCCTCGATCGCCCGGGCGGCCTCAAGCATCTCGGCCTCGCGATCGATGAAGGCCTTGATCATCAGGCGTGTCGGTTCTCCGCAGCGGGTGCCTTTGCGGCTGTAGGCGGGGTGGTTCGTCGCGAAGTCGCTGGTCTTGCGGCTGACGCTGTCCGGAGACCGGAACCCAGGGAGGGCGAGAGCCTCCGCGGGATGAATGGGGAGCGACCGCAGCAGCTCGGACAGCTCCTGAACCTCCGGATGCTCGGTTCGCAGCTCGTGCCAGCCATTCTTTACGACGCGTGCGCCAGCCAGTACCAGTTCATCCTCAGTCCACGCAGGGATCCGCATGGGCAATATCGTATGAGTGTTCGGCGTGGCGGAGGGTGTGTTCAGCGAACTATGCAACGTCCGGCACACTTGGAGGTCTCGTTGTCAGTGGGGTCTGTCACCCTCTGTGATGGTGGTGCGCGCAGTGTGCCCGCCGCTGCGCATCGGTAAGGAGGGGGCATGGCCCACATGAATGAGCTTGAGTACACCTCTGTGGAGATCTGTGCCGGAGCAGGTGGGCAGGCCATCGGTCTGCATCAGGCTGGGTTCAGACATCTCGCACTGGTGGAGATCGACGCGCATGCGGCCGCGACTCTCGGTGAGAACATTTCCCATCAGGATGGCTGGAGCTGGGAGAGGGAGTACTGCGACGTCCTGTCAGCCGACGTCAAGGACTTCACACCCTCCGAGGACCTGAAGAAGAGCGGCGAGCTGCTCCGGAGCCACGGTCTTGACCTCCTCGCAGGCGGCGTCCCGTGCCCGCCGTTTTCGCACGCCGGCAAGCAGCTCGGCAGAGACGATGAGCGCGACCTCTTTCCGCGCATGCTGGAACTGGTCGAGGAGCTCAACCCGCGGGCGGTGATGATCGAGAACGTCCGCGGGATCATGGACCCGAAGTTCGCCGACTACCGCGACTGGATCCTGGCCAGACTTCAGGGGGGCGCGTACCTGGAGGAGAACGGCGAGCAGGCCCACGACCAGGGACTCGGCTACACCGTCTGCAAGTGGGGTGTCCTGGAAGCCAGCGACTTCGGCGTCCCTCAACTCCGCCCGCGCGCCATCCTCGTGGCCATCCGGAACGATGTGCTGAAGGACGTCAAGTACGAGTGGCCGACGCCGACACACGAGGACCCGGTCAGTGTCGCCGTAAGCCTTCAGCCGACCATGTACGAGCGGTACGAGCGGTACTTCGAGGGGGAATACGCGGAGCAGGCTCGGGCTGCCTACGACCGTTGGTTGGACAAGGCTACAAAGCGTGATGCCGAGCTCAAGGGCAAGGGTGGTGGCATCGCACCCACTCTCGTCGGCGGATCAAAGAAGCACGGTGGGGCGGACCTGGGGCCCAGCCGGGCAAAGGCCGCCTGGAAGCAGCTCGGCGTCTCGGGAGTTGGCGTTGCCAACGACGCCGACAAGTGCAAGGAGAAGGGGACCGAGGAACGCGACCTCTTCAGGCCGGACGGTCCCATGCTCACGGTGGAGCAGGCTGCGATTATTCAGGGATTCCCGCGGAAGTGGGATTTCACCGGAGGAAAGACTGCGCAGTACCGGCAGGTGGGAAATGCTTTCCCGCCCCCCGTGGCAAAGGCGGTCGGAGGATCGATTCTGGACGTCCTCAAGGCTGCGCGCGAGCGCGACCAAAAGAAGGGCTGATCAAGCGCCCTGGTCGTCGTCCCGGCTGCGGGCCCGACGCCTCTCGACCTCTGCCGCGATCCGCGCCGCGCAATCGTCGGCTGGCTCATGCTCCCAGAAGCGGAGCACGAGCCAGCCGGCGTCGGTGAGGCGCTGGTCGGTATCCCGGTCGCGGGTCATGTTCCGGAGGACTTTGTCCGACCAGTAGCCGGAGTTCGTCTTCGGCGGCACGTAGTGCTCAGGGCAGCCGTGCCAATAACACCCATCAATGAACACGGCGACCCGCGCCGGGCGGAAGACCATGTCCGCGGTCCGGCGCAGGCCCGGAAGAGGCTTGGCGGCGACCCGGTAGCGCAATCCTTGCGCGTGCACGAGCCTGCGGATCAGCCTCTCGGGCTTCGTGTCCCGGCTCCGGATGGCCTGCATGTTCCGTCGGCGGGCGGCGGACGAGGCCCACGAACCTTCCGGGGGGATCCACGGTTCTTGTTCGGGCACAGTGAGCGGCGCACCTCCTAAGGCGGGTGGTCAGAACTCCGCCGCTTCAGTCTCAGCATTGGTGACTTTAGGAAGCTTAGGACCTGGCTCGTCAGGGTCGGAGGGCCGGGCTAGTACCCAGCTCTTGCCGCCGAGGTCGACGCGCGGGCGGTCCTCGTGCTGGGGTTTCGCTTCACATACGCGGAAACTAACGAACTGGCCTCTGCCCGGCACCTCGGCGCCGAACCGCTCGGCGATATCCCGGTGCTTTCCGTAGGGCCCGGCGATGAGAATTCCCTTCTCACGCAGGACTGTGCGAGCTCTGCCCTTGCCTTCGCGGAGTCGGGCCAAGTAATCAAGCTGTTGCGCTGCAGTGCGTACGGCACCACGGCCGATCTTCCTGTTCTGGACTTTCTCGAACAGTTGGATGACGCGGGCTTGCCCCTGCCGATTACCCTGGAGAAGGATCTGGTCGCGTGTCTCAGCAGGAAGGTGTAGCAGCACGTTCTCGGGGAGGGGAGCGTTGTACCAGAGCCAGAAGATTCTCTTCCGGTGCTCCGCCTTGACCGTCAGCTTCCGGTCTCTGTTTTTACCTAGGTTGAGGAACTGCTCCTGGATGCGCATGAGGCCCGCGGACCACTGGCTCCTGGTGTCGCTGGCCCATACGAGCAGGCATACGTGGCCCACAGCCTCGGGTGGAATCATCCAGCCACCAAGCTTCTGCGAGAACTTGCAGTCGACCTCGATTCCAGCGATCCGATAGTCCGTCGCATCGCCGTCCGCGAAATCGAACTCGCGGTGAAGGTTGATCTCCACCATGGAGCCTGCGTGTGTCTTCTCGGTCTGGCGCAGCTGCTCCCAGGCGTAGCGGCCTGTGGACTCCCCGTTGAGCAGCTGATCGATGGTGTCTCGGAGGACCGCCGCGAAGCGCTTGCCCTCTGGGTCAAGCTGACGGAGGCGATGGCGCACAGAGGCAAGCCCTTCGTCCTCCTCTAGGAGCGGGCGGGAGTGCACGTTGATGGCTGCGGAGGCATCGACCTCGATGGGGAGCAACAAAGCACCCTCTTCCGTGGGATGACGATCGTTGGGTGCGATAAAGCTATCTGCCCCAACTGACAGCACCACCGCCCGACTGGGCGGCATCCCGGCTCGTAATCACTCGTGACGCCGGGAGGGCGCGGATCGCAGCGGCAGCCGCAGGCTCGTCCCAGAAAGCCCGGCGGCCTGCTGGTGAGGCAAAGGGGCCGCGTTCGGGTCAGGCCTCGAGTTGGGACTGAATCTCGTCACGAGCAGCGGCGGGTAGCCGTCGGTACGCGTTCCAGGCTCGCTCCAGGGGCGTGGAACCGCGTCGGCCACGCTTCGCCCAATGGACCAAGCGCCGCTGCTCACTTGGGTCCAGAGCCTTGATATCGGCGAGGACCTCGTCAGCCCGGGCAGGGAAACTCTGGAAACCGGCGCGGCAACGCTTGCACTCGGTCAGCAGCAGAGTCTCATGGCGGCCGTCCGGGAGGATCGTCTCGCGGCGCGTAACGGACAGGACAGCGGTCTGGTTGGAGTCGTCGATGTACGGTTCGGCGCCAGCAATGCCGCACACCGTACACATGAAGCCGTCACGCGCCATGACGGACTGCTTCTCCTTCGCGGAGATCGCCTTCTGAGGCGCAGCAGCTCGCCGTGCGGCTGGATCCCATACAGGCACTCCGGCTTTGACGAAGCGTTGGTCCTCTGCCAGCAGCGTCGCGTCCTCGGTATTCGTGAGGATGACCCAGCCGTAGTCACGCAGATCACGGAGGCGACGGTCGGCTTGGGAAACGCCGGGGAACGCGTTGCGGAGCTGCCCCTTGGTGAACGTCCCCCCTACGCCGACCTCCTGGACCAGCCACAGAGCTCCTTTGATCATGGTGCCAGCCTTGAGCTCAGGATCGTTCCAAGTGGGCATGGACACCTTCTGCTCCGTTCTCCGGGGGCTCGGAGCAACGATTGTGGATCACCGGCGAGCTCAGTGTGGGTGGTTCCTGCCATGATGCAGGGAGAGGGGTGTCAGGAGACAGCGGGAGGATTTGGCTATGGCTACGAAGTTCGGCGTTCCGCCTGAGGGTGAGAGGGTTCGCTCCCTGGTGGAAGAGCGTCTGAAACAGGCCATGGCTGAGAACGGCGCCAAGATCAGTGTGGAGTGGCGGGGGGAGCACAGGCACCTGCATGTCATTTCCATGCCGGTGGACATGCTCTACTTCAACCCGGACACCCACCGTATCCGTGCGCAGCGCACACTGAATCCGGAGCGCAACCGGGTTCTCGAGGAGGAGCCTTGGAGCGAGCCTGCGCAGCAGTACCTGCACGACCTGTTGCGTTGTAAGCCCTCGAATCCGAACCAGACGGACCCGGACTACAGCGCTCTGCAGGATGAACTCGATGACTTCGGTCAGAAAGAGCCGGGGATCATCAGCCCCGACGGGATCCTGGTCGACGGCAATACCCGTTGTGCCGCACTCAGAGACCTGGGCGTCAAGGACATCCGTGTCGGCATTCTGCCGCCGGACACCTCGCGGCGTGACATCAACAACGTCGAGCTAGCCCTGCAGTTGCGCCGGGACAAGCGCCGCGAGTACTCATACATCAACCGCCTCATAGCCATCGAGGATGAGCTTGCGAGCGGTCGACGCGAGGAAGATGTCGCCCGAGACTTCAACATCAAGACCACAACGCTTCATCAGGACCGTTGGGTCTACCAGTTGATCCAGGAAGCGATAGACCGTAGCAGCACTGCTGACGGGGTGTGCCTGCGGCTGGTGGACTTTGAAGACCACCAGGAGAAGCTCCGGGAGCTGCACCGTGACTACAAGAAACTGTCCAAAACTGACCCTGACGCCTCCGAACAGTTGAAGGAGTCACGCTTGGCGATGGTGGTGCTGAACTACCCGAAGACGTCTGTGCGCCTTGCCGAAGCAGACTTCCACACCCGCTATCTGAGCGATCGACTGCCTGATAATTTGAGGCCGGCCGCTCAGCAGCCGACCGCCGTGCAGATCCCTGGGCTGCCCGGAGTCCAGGTCGCTGACGCGACGGCGGCGGTGAAGACTACCCGCACGCTCACGGACACCCTCCTGCGGGCCAAGGCCGCTTCCCAGGCGGGGGACCTGCTGGGAGCCGCAGAGGTGACGTCGGCCGACAGGCTGATCAAGTCAGCGCGGAAGACCTTCGATGTCGCCGTGAAGATGGCTGGGCAGAACGCCCAGCTTCATAAGCGCCAGGTGGCGGTCCCTGAAAGGCTCACAGACGCCGCCGACTACGTGAACCAATGTGCGGCGGAGTTCGCTGAAGCCAAATCCAAGAGGGCCCTGGATGAAGACGCTTTCGATGATGCACTGATCACCCTGCGAGCCAGCCTGGTCCGGCTTGCCAAGCAGGCCGGGCGGACGTTCAGCTCGCCGAGTGACGGTGTGGCATGGCTTCTCGACGCTACGCAGGAGCACTGATGCCACCGTCGAGCTCCGCGCCCAGCCTGGAGATTGGCTTTGGCGAGAGTGCGACCAGGGCTCGTCTGACAGCAGCGGCTGACCACCACGACGACTTGCGTCGGCTGGCGTTGCGGTTTCGCACTAGTGCGCAGCGGTCGTCAGGGACGTTGGAAGTCGAGATTGACGATCTGCTCACGAACCTAATTGCGCTGTCTACTTGGCCTCATCAGAGGGATGTGCAGTGGGACCCGCAGCTGGCGACTCTGGCCACGGACTCCGCAGTCGATGCACAGGCCGTTGCCGAACGTCTCGACCGGACGCCAGCTGACACCGCGGAGGATCTGGACCCCAGTCAGGTCTATGACCTGCTGGGGGAGGAATGGATCGGCGACCTGACGTCATTCCAGCGCAGGGACATCGCCAAGCTGCTGTCGTTGCGCCATGGGGCGAACTTCTCAGTTCCCGGAGCTGGTAAAACGCGCGTTGGTCTCGCTGTCTTCCAGGCCCTCCGGCAGACGCAGGGGATCGAGCGGTTCCTGATCGTCGGGCCGAAGTCCTGCTACGAGTCCTGGCAGTCTGAGAACCAGTATTGCTTCGCGGAACCGTTGCGCATGAGTGTCTTCTCGCGCGCGGCTGATCCTGCCACGGAAGCGTTCATCGTTAACTACGAGCGCCTTGATGGTGCATTAGCTGAGCTCGGGCAGTGGCTTACAGCCAGGCCTTCACTGCTTTTGCTCGATGAGGCCCATAGGATGAAGCTAGGCGCTGAGGGCACCTACGGGGCGGCCTGTCTCGCGCTTGGGCCCCGCGCCCGTCGCCGGTTGATCCTCACGGGTACTCCGGCGCCGAACGGTGTAAAGGACCTGGAGAACCTATTCGGCTTTGTCTGGCCCGGCCACGGACGGCAGAAGGTGACCCAAGCCGTGGCCGGCGGCGATCTGGCGAAAGCCAGTCAGGTACTGCGGCCGCTCTTCACCCGGACTACGAAGGGGGAGCTCGGGCTGCCTCCGGTGACTACCAGCCTGAGGCTCGTGCCGATGCCGGCCTTGCACCGTGAGGTCTACGAAGCGCTTATCGGCCGTTTTTCTGCCCGAGCTGCAGGGTCAGAGGGCGATTTTCAGGCTCTGGGGAAAATCATCGTTTACCTGTTGATGGCCGCAACGAGCCCTGCATTGCTTACTGTAGGAACGACTCGCTATGAACCGCTTGCGTACCAAGTTCCTCCCTTGAAGGCCCCTGAAGGTACTCCCTTGTTCGACCTGATGCGGGACTTGCCAAGCTACGAGATGTCGCCCAAATACCAGGAGGCCCTTGCGGTCGTCGCGCAAAATGCAGCCCAGGGTCGAAAGACGCTTGTCTGGTCGACGTTCATTCGGAGTCTTAACACATTGGACCGTATTCTCGGAGAGTTCTCACCTGCCATGGTTCATGGTGGCACCGAGGACCGCGACGCACAGATCGCACGGTTCCGGAACGACCCCGACTGCATGGTACTGCTCTCGAACCCGGCCACACTTGGAGAAGGCATCAGTCTGCATCACCACTGCCACGACGCAGTCTATGTGGACCGGGACTTCGCGGCCGGACGCTTTCTCCAGAGCCTCGACCGCATTCACCGGCTCGGTCTCGACCCAGAGGCAGAGACCCGTATATCGGTTCTCGCTTCGGAGGCCACCATCGACGAAGTCGTCGATCAACGCCTCAGCGACAAGCTCCAGTTCATGGGAAGGATTCTCGATGACCCAGCTGTCCAGGAGCTGGCCGACCTCGATGAGGAGCCTCCTGTCGGCGGCGGTCTGGACCAGCGTGACCTTCAAGCACTGATGGGCCACTTCCGTGCCCATACCTCCTGACCCGGTCCTCCGCGCGGCGGCCCGGTGGCTGAGGCACCTGTCGTCGTCCGGCGTCGCGCGATCCCGTTCGGTGTTCACTGCCCACCCGGAGTACAGCGACATCACTCCAACCCAGTACGAGGCGGCTTATAACTGGCTCAGGAAGAATGGACTGCTCGATGATGTGCGCAATCCGAGGCCTGTCCACGACCGTGTCTTCAGACTTGCTGTTTCGGAGAGCGGCTCTCCATGGTTCACAGATGCCGATCTGCTGATCCGGGACCCTGGAGAGCTCCCCCAGGACGCTTTGATGGCCGCCAAAGCACTGGAGCTCACTGCAGACGAAGCTTTCGCTCATATCCAGTCTGTGTGGGGAAAGGTGGACACTGCACGCCGCGAGCAAATCGGACTGGCTGGCGAGCTGACTCTTGTTGAGCTCCTTACCGCTGAGGTGCCTGCGCGGATAGAGCACGTTGCAGCGCATTCCGATGGGTATGGATATGACATCGCCGTGCATGCGAATAAGGCCTCAGCGCACATAGAAGCCAAGGCCACGATGCGACGCGGTCGACTCACTCTTTACTTGTCACGAAACGAGTACGAGACGATGCGCCGGGATCCGGCGTGGCAACTCGTCGCGGTGCGCCTGACCGCTGATCTGGCGCTACTGTCCGTCGCAACCGTTCCAAGGGAGTGGATCGTTGCTCAGGTCCCCGTTGACCCGGGCTTGTACGGGCGCTGGGAGTCCTGTCGGCTTGAAGTGCCTCCAGAGGTCCCGGAGAAGGGGATCCCTGCACTCCTTCCGCTGTTCGCGGGTGACGCCCCTGCAAAGATCGCTGGGACTGCTGCTGACTGACGCTCGCGCGTGGTTCTGCGTACGTCTATTCGCGCGCAGAACCACGCGCGCAGCCTATGCGCTGTGTCGTCCGATATCCGTCAGGAGGAGCTCATCTAGGTCCCCCGACCACTGGCTCTCTTGCACCTCTTGGTCACTAGCAGAGGGCCGGACATCCTCGAAGACCGCCTTCAGGGAAGCACGCCACTGGTTAATGGTGCCGCGTACCCTGAACGGGCCAATGGGCAACGTCACGCCGTCCTCGTCGGTCTGCAACGGGGAAGACTCTCCGGCGATGGTGACGTCACTGTCGATCCCGCTAGCCGCCGTGTCGAGAGCAGCTTCGAGTTCGGCAACGTTGATTTTTCCGGTCCACGACCGCTTATTGAGTATGGCTTGCGCCACGAGATTGGTGCCGTGGCCTGCGGTGTACGCGACGAGCGTGAGTGACCTCTGAACCTCCGGGTGCGGTTGCTCGTGGGTCTCCCCGCTCAGGAAAGCCGGCCGAAACTGATTAAGAAGCCCTGTAATGCGTCCAGCGAGTAGCATCCGGCGAGCTGCCAGAAATTGGCTGTATCCGGACGCCTCAAGGACTCTTGGCTCGGTGGGAATGGCGTGCGCGGTCAGATCGCTCGCGGCGACTTGCTGTATGTACGCAGCCGGGGAGCGCCTACCGATGATGTTCTTCGCAGTCCCTTCCGAGACGAAGACGATGTTCGCAAGTTCGTTGATATCTGCGGCCGAGTACTTGTTCTGGTGACTTCGAAGCGTCTGTGCAGGGTGAATGTTGCTGTACTCGGGCTTGTCGGAACCTTCTGCGGTGGCAGAAATCGGGCCGCCATCCCACCAGTCGTGCGCGTCTGCATGGGCGGCTGCGAGGTAGCAGAAGAGGAAGTACGGGCTCGATTGGTTCCGGCCGACGAGGTCGCGAGCCGTCACCACGAGACCGCTCCCGTCGATTCCCACGTTGGCCAGCAACGAACGGACCGGATCTTCGGTGTCGAGCGCCTTCACGTCTCGAGTGAGGGAACTGTCTGTTGCTCCGCCGTAACGGTTACGTGCTGTGGCGGCCATGAACCAGTACAGCAGGCCGTCCTCCATCTCAGGTGCAATGCGCGCTACCACTGGTTCGCGGCCCAGAAAAACAATGAGCGGATGCAAGGCGCTGATCGACGGAATAAGCGCGGTAGTGGGGACGAGCAGTCGGTCCTTGAGTAGCGAGACGACCCGCTCCAGCCCTCGCCGCACTCGCTCCCATGCCTCCGCTACCGACTCACGGCTCGCGGTTGTCAGCCTTGAGACGGACGAGGTGCGCTTGCCGGATATGGACAAGCTAAGGGTGATCGCCTTGATGAGGAAGTTGACATCAATGGCTCGGTACCCGAGCTCGGCCCAGTGAGCCGACTCCTCCTCCAACTGCCGTAGAAACCCGGGGGATCGGGCGGACAGCGTCGCCATGGCGAGGTCGGTAGTCTTGAGTGCCCGGCCTCCGCTGTTGACGCGGACGAAGATCTGCGTCACTTCTTCGTATTCGAACTCGTGGAGGACTTCCATATGGAAGTCCCTCTCAGTAATTCTCTCAAGTGCCTTGAGCCGCTGTCTGATCTTGGCGTCGCTGATAGTGAGGTCGGCTGACTGCAGCTCGCTGTACAGAGCGAAGGTGTCCGCGTCGGGGCGCACAACGTCGTAGACCCTGACCCACTTCTTGTTGCGGCGGGTGGCCGCACTCTGATTCTGGAATGCTTCCGTCTCGATGTTAAACACGATCTGTGCGTCAGCGTGGTCAGTGAGCACCCGGTACAGGGAGGTAAGACGCTGCTGGCCGTCGAGCAAGTACAGGGGCATCACACTCGGGATTGGCTGGCTGGAGCCGATCGCCGCCGCGCGAGTCTCAGGGGGCTCGTCGGTCTTCCACAGCAGAAGTGATCCCGCTGGATAGCCTCGGTACAGGGACTCGACTAGCTTCGCTATTTGCGTGGCCTTCCAGACGTAACCGCGCTGGATCTCAGGGAGCATGATCTCCCCTGCGGAGATCTGCGCGATGAGGGTCTGGACGTCCCTGTTGGTGCGCTCTACTGCCATGCTGTGGTGTCTCCCCGGCCCTTGCCTCACGAGCCTGATCAGGTGCCCGCTGTTCACAGAGATGCGGATGCGACGCCTCGGCTCATGCGAGTGTGCCGACAACGCCGCCCCAAGAGGTCAGCGTATGCCCCTGGCATAGGGAATTCCGACGAAACCTTCAACATGACTGATTCTCTGCTCAACAATGAAAGCTATGTTGGGCGCTGCGTGGTTCCGTCGAACCGTTTGCGTAGCGAGGGTGACTATTGATCGTCTCCGTCTGTGATGGGGATTTCTACTGCAGACCGTGGCACCCTTCATAAGCCACCCCCGACCCACACCAACACACCCCATCCCCCTCCGGCGGCCAAGACACCGCCCGCCCCCGCGCCGCCAGCGTCGTCGCGTACTGGGGGAGGAGTGACGGGTCCTCCGGGGAGGACGCCTCCGACGCCGCGAAGGCCTCGTAGGACGGGACCGTTCCCGTGACGATGCCCAGGTTCGGCGTGCCGGAGGCGGAGAGTTCGCGGAGGGAGGACTCTATGGTCGACAGGTGCGCCTCGTGGGACGGGTACTCCGAGGTCAGGGACGGGTACGCCGTGAGGAGTTCCGTCAGCTCCGTCGCGGGCCAGTGGAGTACCGCCACCGGGAAGGGGCGGGAGAGCGCCTCCCTGTACGAGCCCAACTCCGCCTGGATGCGGGCGATTTCCGCGCGCAGCTCCGCCGGGTTCTCCGAGCCGAGCGACCACACCCGCTTCGGGTCGTGCAGTTCGTCCAGCGGGACCGGGGCCGAGGAGACGTGGTCCGCCAGCGCGTCCCAGTCGTCGTGGTCCGCACCCAGGAGGCGGCGTACGCGGTGGCGGCCGAAGAGGATCGGGTGCGTGGCGTACGGGGGGTCCGGCGTGGCCGGGATGAGCAGCGTCGCCGCCTCCGTGAACGCCGCGTGCGCCTGCTCCAGCTCGTCGTGGGATTCGAGCGACTCCGCCACGATCACCCATGGCGCCGGGTCCCGCGGCGCGGCCGCGCGGACGCCGTCGATGATCGCCCTCGCCTCCGCCTCGTGCCCGTACTCCCACAGGTTGGACGCCTTCAGGGCGCGGATCAGGAGCGGGGCGGAGGGCGGGTGCGGGGCGGACGGTGACAGGAGGCTGTCGTAGAGCGTCGTCGCGCGGTCTCGCGCGCCGGCCAGTTCCAGGTGGGCCGCGGCCTGGAGGAGGAGCTGTTCGGCGTCCTCCGGGTACAGGTCGGCCGTGCGTTCCAGGCGCGCGGCTTCGGCGATGTGGTCGACGTCGACGTCAGCGGCAGCAGCAGGCTTCTCGGGGCGCATACGGGACACGGTACTGCCGAGAGGGCCTTCCGTAGGAGGGTCGGTACGGTCCCCGCCCTGGTCCGGCCGCGGCGGCGGCCATGGATTGTTGCGGGTGCGGCGCCTATCCTCCCCGCGGCAGCGGCAGCGGCAGCGGCAGGGGTCGGGGCGGTGGTCGGGGCGCTGGCCGGGGCGGTCGTCGGATCGAGGAGGCGTCGTGCGCGTACGGGTACCTGTCGTTCAGCAGGGGCGATCGCGGGGTCGCCGCTCCGTCGCCGCGCGGCTGGCGTGGAACAGCGCCGAGGTCGCCGTCACCCTCGGGGTCGTGTTGCTCCTTCTCGTCGTGCATCAGCTGTGGTGGACCAATCGGCAAGCCCGTGCCGCCGCCGAGCGCAAGGTCGAGGCTCTTGAGGAGGATTGGGGGCGGGCGCCCGGGGCCGGGGCCGGGAGCGGGGGAGAGGGGGTCTCCCCCGTGGAGGGCGCGGGTCCGCCGGAGGCGGGCCGTTCGGGCCCGCGTGATGCCGACGGCGCCGGAGGCCTTCCGCGGTCCGACCGCCCCACCCCGCCCCGCTGGGATCAGGCCTACGCCGTCCTCCGCATCCCGCGGATCGGTGTACGCGTTCCCGTCGCCGAGGGGGTCGGTAAGGGGGGCGTGCTCGACAAGGGGTACGTCGGGCACTATCCCCGTACCGCCCAGCCGGGCCAGGGCGGCAACTTCGCCCTCGCCGGGCACCGCAACACCCACGGCGAGCCCTTCCGCCACATCAACCGGCTGCGGAACGGGGACGAGGTGCGCGTGGAGACCAGGGAGGCCGTGTACACGTACGTCGTCGACAAGGCGTTGGCGCGGACCTCCGCCCACGACGGGGGCGTCATACGTGACGTGCCGCGCAGCGACGTGCGGAAGGGGTACGGGTACAGCCGGGCCGGGTACTACCTCACGCTCACCACCTGCACCCCCGAGTACACCTCGAAGTACCGGCTCGTCGTGTGGGGGAAGCTTCGGGCCATGCGGCCCAGGTAGTGCGGGGCGATCCGGGAAGCCCGGGGGCAGGGACTAGGGTCGGGCCGTGATCGCTCGACGTCCCCATCTCCTCTGGCTGCTCGGCCCCTTCGTGCTGTACCTCGGCGTACTGCCGTTCGCCAACCGCGTGCGGCCCGTCGTCCTCGGGCTGCCTTTTCTCTTCTTCTGGTTGTTGTGCGCGACCGTGCTCACTCCGGTCTGCGTGTGGATGGCCCATAGAGGGGACAGAGGGGACCGCCGGGAGAAGAAGCGGCAGGGGCGTGTGGCGTCATGAGTAGTGGAGCCGTCGCCACCACCGTCTTCGCCGTCTTCATGGTCGGCACCGTCGCCCTCGGCCTCGCCGCCGTCCGCGGGCGCGGCAAGCAGGGCGGGATCGCCGAGTGGTCCGTGGGCGGGCGCAGCCTGGGGGCCGTCTTCATCTGGGTGCTGATGGCGGGGGAGGGGTACACCAGCTTCAGCTATCTGGGGGCCGCCGGGTGGGGGTACAACTACGGCGCTCCCGTGCTGTACGTCGTCGCGTACATGTCCTGCGGATACGCCGTCGGGTACGTCGTCGGCCCCATGCTCTGGGCCTACGCCCGGCGGCACGGGCTCGTCAGCATCTCCGACATGGTCGCCCACCGGTACGGGCGGCCCTGGCTCGGTGCGGGTGTCGCGCTGCTCGTCACCGTGTTCCTGCTGCCCTACATCCAGTTGCAGATCACCGGCATGGGCGTGGTCGTGTCGACGATCTCGTACGGCGCCATCAGTCTCAACTGGGCCTACTTCATCGGGTTCGCGGTCACCACCGGGTTCGTGGTCGTGAGCGGGCTGCGCGGGAGTGCGTGGGTGTCCGTCCTCAAGGACGTGATGGTCGTCGGGACGCTCGCCTTCCTCGCCATCTACGTGCCCCAGCACTACTTCGACGGGTACGGGGCTTTCCTCGACCGGATCGTCGACGAGAAGAGCGACTGGCTGACGTTGCCGGGGAGCGGAGGCAGCGCCTACGGAGAGGCGTGGTTCGCGACGACCTCGCTGCTCAACGCGCTCACTGTCGTTATTTTTCCGACCACCGTCGCCGGATATCTGGGCGCGCGCAGCGCTGATGGGCTGCGGCGCAACGCCATCTGGCTGCCCGCCTACAACGTGCTGCTCTTCGTGCCGATGCTGCTCGGCATGGCCGCGCTCTTCGTCGTGCCGGGGCTCGTCGGTGCCGAGTCCAATCTCGCGCTCTTCAAGCTCGTCGTCGACTCGCTGCCCGCGTGGGCCGTCGGCGTCATCGGAGTCGCCGCCGCGCTCTCCTCGATCGTGCCGATGGCCGTGTTCATGCTGGTCATCGGGACGATGTGGGGCAGCAGCGTGCTGTCGCTGCTGCCCCGGTGGCGTACCCCGCAGCGGCAGAAGGTGGCCTCGCAGGCGGTGGTCGTCGTCGCGGGAGCCCTCGCGCTCGCGATGACGTACGGGGCGCCCAACACCCTCGTACGGCTCTCGCTCATCTCGTACGAGGGGATGGCCCAGCTCGTACCGATCCTGCTGCTCGGCCTGGTGTGGCGGAAGCTGACGCTGGCGGGCGCGTTGAGCGGGCTCGTCGTGGGGGTGGGGATCGTGTGCGCGCTCGTCTTCAGCGACCACGACCCCGTCTTCGGCGTGAACGCGGGCATCGTCGCGCTCGCCGCCAATCTCGCCGTCGCGCTCGTGGTGTCGTACGCGGGTCCCGCCGACCGCGCCGACGGGCGGCCGGACGACGAGGTCCTCGCGCGCGATCCCCTCGACGAGTTCGACGAGTTCGACGAGTTCGACGAGTTCGACGGGGCGGAGACCGGGCCCGCCCGGGGTGTCAGGCCTGCCGGGGGGAGCGGTTCCGGTCCCGGAGCAGGAGCACGGTGACTCCCGCGAGCACGGCGAGGCAGGCGGAGACCGTCATCGCGAGGTTCGCGCCGTGCGCGAGGTCGTCCGTCGAGGTCGACACCGCGATCATCAGGGCGACGCCCGCCGCCGAACCGACGTAGCGCGCCGTGTTGTTGGCGCCCGAGCCCATCGCGGCGCGTTCGGCCGGCACGGACTCGACCGAGAGCAGTGGCAGCGCCGCGTTCAGGAGGCCGCTGCCCGCGCCGGAGACGAGGAGGCCGGGCAGCAGCCGGGTCCAGGAGCCCGAGGAGGCCGCGCCCAGCATCGTCACGGCGGCGACGGCGTGCAGGGCGAAGCCGACGGCCAGTTGGTGGCGGGCCGAGACCCGGCCCGCGAGCCGCCTGGCCTGCAGCGCCGCCACGAAGGACGTGCCCGACCAGATCACGAGCAGCCAGGCCGTGCCCATGACGGAGAGGCCCAGCGTGTGCTGGAGCAGCGTCGGCAGGTAGCTGAACAGGCCGATCACGGAGAACCCGGTGAACAGGGCGCCCGTCGTCGAGGCCAGGAACAGCGGGCGGCGCAGCAGGGCGAGGTCGAGCATCGGGGTCCGGACGCGGTGTTCCACCGCCACGAACGCGGCGAGCAGTACGGCGGCCGCGACCAGGAGCGCCGCCACGGGCGCGCGCAGCCAGCCGTCCCGCCCGAGGGTGAGCGCGGCCACCAGCGCCGTCAGGGCCAGGCCGAGGGTGGCCGCGCCCGCCAGGTCCGGGCGGCCGCGGCGCGCGGCGCGGGACTCGGTGAGCGCGCGCGGGGCGAGGGCGGCGACCGCGAGGGCGGCGGCGCCGAGGGCGGCGTACGCCCAGCGCCAGCCGTCCGGGCCCGCTCCCGTCAGGGCCCCCGCGACCGGCGGGCCCGCCGCGATGCCACCGCTCACGAATGCGCCCCAGATGCCGGTCGCCCTGATCCGCCCGGCGCCCGCGGGGAACGCGTGCACGAGCAGGCCGAGGCTGCTCGCGAGGATGGCCGCGCTCGCCGCGCCCTGGGCCAGGCGGGCCAGTGTGAACAGCCAGGTCGACCCGGCGAGCGCGGAGAGCGCGGTGGTGATGCCGAGCGCGACGGTGCCGGAGAGGAAGATCCGCCGTCGGCCGTAGTCGTCGGCGAGGCTCCCCGCGACCAGGAGCACCGCGGCGAGACCGAGCGGTGTGCCGTTGAGCAGCCAGGCCTGGGCGGAGAGCGGGGTGTGCAGGGCGGCGGCCGTGTCGGGGAGCGTGATCATCGGCGCCGTGTACGTCATGAGGGTCACGGCCGTGGCGGCGCTGGTGACGGCGAGGGTGGCGCGGGCTTGCGGGGTGCCGGACGGGGGTGCGGGGGTGTCCGGTGCGGGGACGTCCGGTGCCGGAGTGGCCGGTGATGGGGCGGTCGGTGATGGAGCGGTCGTTGTCGGGTCGGTGGAGGCGCGGGCGAGGCGGGTGGACATGGTGGAGCCCTTCGAGGTTCAGTCATTGAACTCGGTGAGTGCGACGACCGTAGCATTCGGAGTTCATTCACTGAACCTCGTACGGGAGAAATGGTTAGAGTGGGGTCATGGCTCTCGGCAAGGACTACGCCGCGCAGGAGTGCTCGACGGCCCGCGCCCTGGAGGTGGTCGGCGAGCGCTGGACGCTGCTCATCGTCCGCGACGCCCTCTACGGAGTGCGCCGGTACAACGACTTCCTCGTCCACCTCGGCATCCCGCGCGCCGTCCTCGCCGCCCGCCTGCAGACGCTCGTCGCCGCGGGTGTGCTCGACAAACGGCCGTGCGACGAGGCGCCGAGGCGGCACGAGTACGTGGTGACGGAGCGCGGCGAGGCCCTGTGGCCGGTGCTCCGCGCGCTCGGGGCGTGGGGGCGCGACCACATCTCCGGCACCAAGCCGCCGCGCTACTTCCGGCACGCGGCGTGCGGCACCGAGCTGGGCGCCGGGGGCGACTGTCCGGCCTGTGGCGGTCTCGTCCCCGTCAGGGACGTCGAGATGGTGCCGGGGCCCGGGCTCGACCCGGAACCCGCCGATCCGGTCAGCCGCGCCCTCGCGGGGCCCCGCAGGCTCCTTCAGCCTGTCGAAGTCGATCCTGTATAACGGCAGTATTGGAGTACTGGAGTACGGCAGCACTGGAGTACGGCAGTAGTCGGACTGGTACCCGTACGAGCACCGGGAGAGGGGGCAGACATGCGCGACGTGATCCGTAACGGGAAGGCGGCCGCACGCCCGGCCCTGCTCCTCCTGTTCCTCCTCGTCGAGGTCGTCCTCGTCGACAGCGGAAGCCTCGCCTCCGCCGTCGCGCTCGCCGCGACCGCCGCCGCGGGCTCCGCGCTCGCCGTCTGCTCCGTGATCGCCGCGCGCTGCGCACCCGCCGTGCCCCGCACCAGAGTGCGCACGGCCATCCGCGACCGCGAGATGCGTACCGCCTTCCTGCCGCAACGCGACCCCGACGCCAGGGGCCGCAGGCGCCCCCGAGCACCCGGCCGTCCCGTCCTGACGGCCGCGTAGGGGAACACTTCCCGCTCTTCGAGCGTCCCCTCGCGGGCCGTCATGCCGACGCGATGTCAGCCCTCGCTGACCGTCGCCCTCTCTTCCGGCACGACGAGACCCCCGGAGGGCTCCTCCATGTCCGCTTTCATGTCCCTGTTCGCCGAGCTGGTCGGACACCTCGCCGACCTGCTCGACCCGCTCTTCCACGCCTCGGCGACCGCCGCCGCGATCGTGCTGTTCACCGCCTGCGTACGACTCCTCGTCCATCCGCTCTCGCGCGCCTCGGCCCGCGGACAGAAGGCGCGCGCCAAGCTCAACCCGCAGATCGCGGAGTTGCGCAAGAAGCACGCCAAGAACCCCGAGAAGCTCCAGAAGGCCGTCCTCGAACTGCACCGCGAGGAGCAGGTGTCGCCGATCTCCGGGTGCCTGCCCAGCCTCTTCCAGCTGCCGGCGTTCTTCCTGCTCTACCACCTCTTCTCCAGCTCCAGCATCGGCGGCGACGCCAACACGCTCCTCGATCACACGCTGTTCGCCGCACCGCTCGGCGGCCGGTGGACGGACGCGCTCGCGGACGGTGGAGTGTTCGGGGCGCAGGGGCTGGTCTACGTCGGACTGTTCCTGCTCGTCGCGGCCGTCGCCACGTTCAACTACCGGCGTACGAAGTCGCAGATGGCCACCAACCCGCTGCCCCAGGGTGGTGACCAGCAGGTGCCCGGCATGGGTGCGATCACGAAGGTGATGCCGCTGATGTCGTTCATGACTCTGTTCACGGTCGCTGTCGTGCCGCTGGCGGCCGCGCTGTACGTGGTGACCAGCACGACGTGGAGCGCGGTCGAACGAGCCGTGCTGTACCGGGACATGCCGGGCACAGCGGGGGTGCTGGCTACCGCTGGGTAACGGTCCAGTACGTGAACCGGGTATTGCATACCGCACGCGTACCTTGGACGATCGACCAAACCTCCGATGGCCGCAACCCATCGGCCGGGCTACCGAAGGAATGGAGTCTGACCATGAAGCTGCTGCGAGTCGGTACGTCAGGCGCGGAGCGCCCCGCGCTCCTCGACGCCGAGGGAACCCTCAGGGACCTGTCGGGGGTGGTCGCCGACATCGACGGCGCCGTGCTTGCCGACGCGGCCGCGCTCGACCGGATCAGGGCCGCGGCGGACGCCGGTGACCTGCCCGTTCTCGACGCGGGCGGGCTGCGCGTAGGCCCGCCGGTGGGGCGGGTGGGCAAGGTCGTCTGCATCGGCCTCAACTACCACGACCACGCCCGCGAGACGGGCGCCGAGCCGCCCGCCGAGCCCGTCATCTTCTTCAAGGCGGCGGACACGGTGGTGGGTCCGGACGACACGGTCCTCGTGCCGCGCCGCTCCGTGAAGACGGACTGGGAGGTCGAGCTCGCCGTGGTCATCGGACGTACGGCGCGCTACCTGGAGTCGGCCGAGGAGGCGCTCGCGCACGTCGCGGGGTACGCGGTGGCGCACGACGTGTCCGAGCGGGAGTTCCAGATCGAGCGGGGCGGCACCTGGGACAAGGGCAAGAACTGCGAGACGTTCAACCCGCTCGGCCCCTGGCTGGTCACCGCGGACGAGATCGCCGACCCGCAGGCCCTGTCCCTGAAGCTCTGGGTCAACGGCGAGCTGAAGCAGGACGGCACGACCGCCGACCAGATCTTCCCGGTCGCGGAAGTGGTGCGCTACGTGAGCCAGTTCATGACCCTCTACCCCGGTGACGTGATCAACACGGGGACGCCGGCGGGCGTGGCGATGGGCAGGCCGGAGCCGAAGCCGTATCTGCGGGCCGGTGATGTGGTGGAGCTGGAGATCGAGGGGCTGGGGCGGCAGCGGCAGGAGTTGAAGGCCGCGTAGCCCGCCGGGCGACGCGTGGGCGCGGACGTTCCCGACGCGTGGGCGCGGACGTTCCCGGTTCGCCGGGGGCGTCCGCGCGTCATCATGACGCCATGGGGATGACGCCATGGGACTGACTCCGGCCGTAGCGGCACTCACCGGCACGGCGTTCGGCGCCCTGGCCACGTTCTCCAGCGCGTGGCTCATCCAGCGGGCCACGACCAGACGCGAGCACGAGAACCGCGTGTGGGACCGGCGTATGGCCGTCTACGACGAAGTCATGATCGCCGTCCGGCGGATGGCGGACCTCAGGGAGACGGTCCGCAGGACCGGCGCCTTCCCCGAACGCCCGCCCGGCGCGACGGTCCCCGCCGACGACATGTCCCCGCTCCTCGCCCGCCTGGAGATATACGGCAGCGACGCGCTCCTCGCCGCCTGCAAGCGCGCCTTCGCGGCCCGGCGGCGATGGAAACTGGCCTGGGGGACGTGGCACACCCAGCGGGAGAACAATCCGCGGATCAGCGACAACGACCCGTACTGGGTCGAGTTCAAGAAGGCCGTGAAGAAATCAAGAAAAGCCGATCACCGGCTTCTCGTGCTGCTGCGGGCGGAGATTCATCCCGAACGGATCTCGATGGGGCAGAAGTGGCTGGCGCGGCTGAAGCGTTCGAGGTTCCTCAAACTCCGCAGAGCGCGCACGATTACCCCCGGCTGAATATTCCCTGAGATGTGCCACGGGCCCATTCCCCGGCAACCAATTCTGGTTACCATGGCGTCTTCCGGGCGAAATCGGGGGTTCGCTCAGGGTCCGGACGGGGGGCTGGCCCGTGGTGGTGTACGACGAGCACTTCATCGAGATCTTCCGAGGCGGCTGTCGGCAGGGAGTCGAATGCCGTCGCGGAGCCGACTGCCGACAGGACGAAGGTCTGGGGCAGGGCGACAGCTGCCGGCGCGGCTCGGGCGTGCGGCTCACCCGCGAGTTCGCCCTCACCGCCGCGCACTGCCTCAAGGCCCGCGAACTCAAAGGGCTCGACCTGGTCATGCTCCGCCTGTCCGACGGCAAGCAGGTCATGGGGCAGGTCCTGGACTACGACCGGCGCTCGGACCTCGCGCTCCTCAACCTCACCTTCGCCGAGGGCGAGGACGTCCGCCTCCCCGGAGTCTGCTTCGACGACGCCCGGCAGGACGAGGTGTGGAAGGCGACGCACCAGCCGCCCGACACCGACGACGTACTGACCGGCAGCGTGGCCGACGTCTCGTACGAGTACGGGGACCCGCAGAAGGGCGTGAAGATCTGCGCGCTGCGGCTCAACTGCCACGCGGGCATGGACGACTACACGAAGTTCGCGGGCAGCCCGGTGGAACGCGGCGACCCGTACCGCCCGACGGCGGTCCTGGGCCTCATCGTCGAGCGGCGCGCGGACGCGGGCACGGCGGGGGACACGGTCTTCGCCGGGACGATCCGCGAGGCCGTCAGACAGTTCGACCGGTTCCGGTTCCGGGTCGAGGATCTGGCGAGGGACCAGTGGCCGCTCTCCGTGCGGCCCTACTCGGTGGAGGCGAGCGAGACGGAACAGAAACTGCGGATCAACGCCGCCGTGGCCGACGCGCTGAAGAAGTCGGGGCAGGACTCCGTGGTGTCCGTGCACTGGATACGCCGCTGACCCAGCACACCGGCAGTGGGCCGGCGACCTCCCGGGAGGGACCATGACGACGCAGTACCTGGACGACGCCATAGCCGTCGCCGAGGAGATGCTTCTCGAAGAGATGCACTCGGCGCCCACAGCGTCACGCCCCCGGGACAGGAGCCGCCTCGCGGCCTACGTGAAGCACGTCCGCAGGCCCGATCCAGCCGACAAGTACCAGCAGTTACGCGCTGGACAGCTCATCCACCTCGCCAAGCTGCTCTGCGCCCTCGGCATGAAGTCCCTGTCCCTGTCCGTGGCCGACATGACGCTGCGGCACATGGAGATCGTGGAGGCGGACCGCGAGGTGTACGCGGCGGCCGTCTGGAACGAGCTGGGGGCCCTGCTCGCCGAGCACGGCGACCTCGAGCGGTCACGGCTCGTCCTGTGCCGCGCGCTGAGCCGGGCCGAGCGCGGCAGCCACGTTCCCGAACGCGGCCGGATCCTCGCCAACCTGGGAGCCGTCAGCCTGCGCAAGGGCGACCTGGGAGACGCCGGGTTCTGGGCCGACAAGGCGCTGGAGGAGATGGACACGCGGCCGGGCGACGACCCCGACGCGCGCCTGACGGCGGACTTGGTGCGCCTGGAGGTCGCCAGGGGCGAGGCCGACCGCGACCTGGACCGAATTTTCGACACCCTGCAGAAGTTCGACCGGTCCGCGGAGCACTCCATCGCGCTCAAGGGCGGTGACCATCCGGCGGCCATCGCCGCGCGGCGCGCGCTGGCCACGGCGAAGTTCGAGGCGGCCGCGGCCGGTCACGACGTGGAGGTCAGCGAGCGGCAGCTGAGCGAGCTGGAGATCGTGCATCTCAACGCGTCGGCGTTCCTCGGGGCGACCCACCGCGAGACGATCGTGGCCCAGGCGGCCCTCGCCGTCGCCGAGTTCGAGGCGGCGAGCGGCGGTTCGGGAAGTCTGCTGCGCAGACGGCGGGCGGTGTCGCTGCTCGAATCGGCCGAGGAGATGGCCGTGGAGGCCCTCGGCAGGGAGCACGCGCAGACCCTCGCGATACGGGAGGCGCTGGCGCACCTGCGGGCCGCGACGGTGCAGTCGGACGACCTCCCGTACCGCATCGACCGCACGTACACGCCGCAGGAGAACGACGTCCGCAACACCGCGAAGAAGAAGGCGATCGACGCGGAGCGGAACGTGATCCGGCTGACGGCACACGCGGGCGCCTCTTACTTTCTGGCCGACTTGGACATCTTCTACTGGCAGATCCACCGCGCCCTGGAGCGGGGCACGTACTTTCATGTGATTCTGAGCAGTCCTTGGAACAACCTCGCGATCTTCATGCAGCACGGCGCGGACTCCGAACCGGTGAGCCACCAGAACATCGTGGACCGGGTGCGGGCCAGCACGTATTACCAGGAGACGTTCCTGCCGGTGATCCATTCGTACGTGGACCTGCGCGGCCGATTCCCCGACCACATCGAACTGAAGCTGACCCCCACCGACATCTCGGGGTCGACGCTGCTCACCTCGGAAGCGGGCTTCTTCGAGCCGTACATCACCATGAACCCGTTGCAGCGCACCCGCAGGGGCCTGAGCGTGTTCGAGCACCAGTTCCTCAAGGACAGCAAGTATTACGAGGACAGCCTTGCGGCATTCCGTACGCAGTGGGAACTGACCAGTACCTGGGAGCAGTTCGGCATGCACGAGGAGAAGCACAAGGAAAGGCTGCGCGCGCTGATGACGACGCAGTCCGATGACCGGTGGTGCAAGAGCACGGAGTGAGTGACGTCGTCAGCCGACCAGGGGCACGTGCAGGGCGCCGCGCCTGACGCTCATCAGAACGCCCTCCGAGCCGACGAAGAGCGGCGCGGGCAGCCCGTCCAGGGGCCAGAACTGCCAGCGCAGGCAGCGGTCGGGTTCGCGCAGGCGGATGTCGCCCGCGTAGTCGAGGACTTCGACGCCGACCTGCATGTGGTGGTTGGCCGCGGGGGCGGGGTCGGTGAGGCAGGCGACGCGCAGGTCGAGGGCTTCGATGCCGGTCTCCTCGGCGAGCTCCCTGCGGGCGGCCTGCTTCAGGGTCTCGCCCAGTTCGAGGTGGCCGCCGGGCAGGCCCCAGGAGCCCGCGCCGAAGCAGTTGGTCCGCAGACCGAGCAGGATGTCGCCGACGGCGCCACCCCCGCCTCCGCCGTCGCGGCGGACGATTGCCTGCACACCCACACGTACATGCGTCGTCATCGGGAGCTCCTCACGGGTCCGGGTAGGTGCCGGCGAAGTTCTCCACGTTCCTGGCTGGGGTGAGCAGTTCGGCGGGCCGGAGCGTGTCGTCCGCCAGCTTTTCGAAAAGGTTCCCGATTCTGCGTTCCTCACCCTCGTCGACGACGACGATCCCGCAGTCCGGGTCGATGAAGAAGTAACTGCCGGTACGGGTGGAGTTCCTGTACACCCGCAGGGTCACGCCGCGCTGCCGCGCGGCCTCCTCGCACGCGCTCACGACGTCCTCGAACTCCTCGTCGCCGAGGGCGAGCCAGTCCCGGTTGTCCGCCCCGTAGTTGGTCTCGGACATCTGGTAGACCTTCCAGACGTCGGGCAGGGACGCGTCCTCGATCAGGTCGAGGACCCGCGGGGCGCCCTCGACGTTGAGGCGGGTGACGACGGTGCCCAGCTTCACCCGGACGTGCTCGTGGTTCTTGCGCACCTCACCGAGCAGGCCGAGCACCCGGTCGCGGTGCGGTGCGGGGCTGCCGGTGCGGAGGAGACCGTGCTCCTTGCGGTCCGCGGACTCCAGGGGCAGGGCGATCCAGGAGAGGTGGGGCAGGACGCGATCCATGGCCTTCTGGGGTGCGAGGCCGTTGGTGCTGAGGACGACGCGGGGGGCGGGCCGCCCGTCGTCGAAGGGCTTCCGCAGCGCCCCTACGAGGTCGGGAAGGTAGGGGAGCAGGGTCGGTTCACCACCGGAGATGACGACACCCTGCACCCCGCCGCCCCGTAGGACGTCGACCACGTTCCGAGCTGTGTCCCATGACATGGAAGGGACCTCGTGACGCGGTCCAAAACAGAAGGGGCAGCTGAGATTGCAGCGGCCGATGGGGCGTAGATCCACGAATGCGGGCAGCTGCATGGTACGGAATTAGGGACCCTATGGAGACCGTCAGGGAAATCCATAGGGCGCTTTAAACCGTTCCGGCGGATTTAGTTCACTCGATGCGCTGAACTAATTCACATTCAGGTTGCGAGAAAGCGCTCCAGCGCCTCGACCACCAACGCATGGTCCTTCACCTGCGGCAGCCCCGACACCACCACCGCGCCGATCACCCCCGCGCCCTCGACCGCGATCGGGAACGCGCCGCCGTGGGCCGCGTACGCGTCGAGGTCGAGGCGGGAGGCGTCCTCGAAGGTCGTGCCCTTGGCGCGGAAGCGGGAGCCGACCAGGAGGGAGGAGCAGCCGTAGCGCTCCACGACGCGACGTTTGCGGGAGATCCAGGCGTCGTTGTCCGGGGTCGAGCCGGGGAGCGCCGCGTGGAAGAGCTGCTGGCCGCCGCGGTGGATGTCGATCGCGACGGGGGCGCCGCGCTCGCGGGCGAGGTCCACCAGGAGCGTGCCGAGGGTCCACGCGTCGTCGTACGTGAAGTGGGGGAGGACCAGGCGGCGTTCCTGGGCCTCCAGCTCGTCGATGGAGGGGGCGTTCGCGGGGGCGGGAGGAGGGGTGGGAGGAGTGCTCACAGCGTCACCGTCACACCGTCGCGGGCCGAGCGGCGTGCCGCCTCCAGGACGTCCAGGGCAGCCGCCGCCTCGTGCGCGGAGACGGGGTTCTCGCCCTCGCCGCGCAGGGCCGCGGCCACCGCCGCGTAGTACGCGGGGTAGTCGCCCGGCAGGGTCGGCGTGGGGCGGCCGCCGCCGGTCAGCGGGGACTCGCCGGAACCGACCCGGCCCCACATCGACTCCGCCTCCACGCCCCACGGGGTCTCGGTCGCCGGGCGCTTGCCGTCGCGGAGGGCGGCCTCCTGCGGGTCGAGGCCGTACTTCACGTAACCGGCCTGGGAGCCGAGCACGCGGAAGCGCGGGCCGAGCTGCGCGGTCGTCGCGCTGACGTACAGGTGCGAGCGGACGCCGTTCGCGTGCGTGAGGGCGAGGAACGTGTCGTCGTCGGCCTCCGCGCCCGGGCGGCGGACGTCCGACTCCGCGTACACGCTCACCGCGGGGCCGAACAGGACGAGGGCCTGGTCGACGACGTGGCTGCCCAGGTCGTAGAGCAGGCCGCCGATCTCCTCCGGGTCGCCGGACTCGCGCCAGCCGCCCTTCGGCTGCGGCCGCCAACGCTCGAAACGGGACTCGAAGCGCCATACGTCGCCGAGCTCACCGTCGGCGAGCAGCTTGCGCAGCGTACGGAAGTCGTTGTCCCAGCGGCGGTTCTGGAAGACGGACAGGAGCAGCCCGCGCTCGTCGGCGAGGGCCGCGAGCTCGCGGGCCTCGGCCGCGGTGCCGGCGATCGGCTTGTCCACGACGGCCGGGAGGCCCGCCTTGAGCGCCGCGGTCGCGAGGGAGACGTGGGTCTTGTTGGGTGCGGCGATGACGATCAGGTCGAGCTCGTCCGCCCGGCCCCACAGCTCGTCGGCGGAGGCCGCGCAGCGCAGGTCGTCGCCGAACTCGGCGCGGGCCTGTGCCTGCCGCTCGGGGTTCGACGTCACGACCGTGTCGAGGACGAGGCCCTCGGTGGCGGCGATCAGCGGGGCGTGGAAGACGGAGCCCGCGAGGCCGTATCCGATGAGGCCGACGCGGAGCGGGGAGCCCGGGGAGGGGCGCGAGGAGCCTGTATCAGTCATGCGCTCCACTTAAGCAACGGTGTTGCCAAAGTGCAAGCGGGCGGGACAATGGGGGCGTGAAGTCGTACGTGCACAGGGATAACTCAAGCAACTCGGGCAGCTTTGGCCACGCGGGCCAGGCAGGCCAGGCAGGCCAGGCAGGCCACGCGGGCCACTCAGGCGTGAACCTGCCGGTGCTGCGCGGGCACAACGCGGCGCTCGTGCTCGATCTGCTGCGCGCCGCGGGCGAGACCGGCATCAGCCGCCTGGAGCTCGCCGAGCGCACGGGGCTCACGCCGCAGGCGGTCAGCAAGATCACGGCGCGGCTGCGGGCGGAGGGGTTGGCGGCGGAGGCGGGGCGCCGCGCGTCGACGGGCGGCAAGCCGCGCACGGTGCTGCGCCTCGTGCCCGGCGCGGGCCACGCGGTCGGCCTCCACCTCGACCGCGACGAGCTGACGGCGGTCCTCGTCGACCTGACCGGCACGGTCGTCGCGGAACGCCGCGCCCCGCTCGCCTTCGGCGCGGGGGCGCGGGCCGTGGTGGAGGTGGCGGTGGGGGAGGTTCGGGGGCTGTTGGGTGCGGCGGCGCGTGATGAGGGGGCGGAGGGTGGTGGCGGGGGTGCGGCGGCGCGTGGCGAAGGGGCGGGTGGTGGCGGGGGTGCGTGGGCGGTTTCCGGGGTCGGGGTCGCTCTGCCCGGGCCGCTCGATCACGCGGAGGGCGTGCTGCACCGGGTGACCGGGTTTCCGGAGTGGGACGGGTTCCCGTTGCGGGACGCGCTCGCGGAACGGCTCGGGCTGCCCGTCACGGTCGACAAGGACACCAACGCCGCCGCGCTCGGCCTCGCGCTGGCGGGCGTCGCGGACTCCTTCGCGTACGTCCATCTGGGCACGGGGCTCGGCGCCGGGCTCGTGCTCGGCGGGGCTGTCCACCGCGGGGCGCGTACGGGGGCGGGGGAGTTCGGCCACCAGGTCGTGCAGTTGGACGGGCCTCGCTGCGAGTGCGGGGACCGGGGGTGCGTCGAGGCGCTCTGCCTCGCTGCGGTCGCGCGGGGCGAGTTCGAGGAGGCGGCGCGGGTGCTGGGCACGGCCGCGGGGAACCTTGTCGGGCTGCTCGACATCGACCGCGTGCTGCTCGGGGGGAGGACGGTGTTCGCGGCGGGGGATGTTTTCGTACGGGGGGTGGGGGCGGTCGTGGGGGAACGCGTTCGGCGTGGGGGCGGAGACGGAGACGGAGACGCGGTGGCTTCCCGGTCGGGGGCGGTTCCTGATCCCGCTTCCGGTCCGGGTTCCGGCCCCCTTTCCGGCCCCCTTTCCGGCCCCGTTTCCGGTCCCGTTTCCGTGCCCGTGAGTCTCGCCCCCGGAGGGGAACGCGCGGTCGCGGAGGGCGCGGCTCAGCTCGTTCTCGCGCCCGTCTTCGGCCGCGCGGACGTGGCGTTTCCCGCCCGCCGCGGTGGTCGGGGCTGAGCGCAATCCGCTGAGCGGGGAATCTCGCCTGATTGAGGGGACTACGGCGGGCCGATCGGGCCTAACGGGCGGTGGCGAGGCGGCCCGGGCGAGGGAGCGTGACAGGGTCTCAGTCCCGGACAACAGCCCCACTCCGACCGCTCCGACCACCCCACGGTCCCGCTCTCGCCCCCGCCCGAACCCCGCCCCGGTGCCGGTCCCCCGCCCCGCCCCGCTGCCGGCACCCGCTCAGCAAAGGTCCCGCATGCGCTTCCGGAGTTCCCTCGTCCTCATCGGCCTCACCGCCACGGTCGCCGCCCTGGCGCCCACCGCCGCTGCCAGGGTGCCCGACGTGGCTGATGAGGGTGGGGTGTGGGGCCGCGGAAGGGTGTGTGGGGCGGGGGTGCCGGGCGGGATGGCGGTTGCCCGCGCATGGCCGAAGGGCACGTCGGCGGCACCGCCCTGCGCCGTCGTCGCGGCCGACCGGGCCTCGCGCGCCGCCGTCGTGGCCGACCGGGCCTCGCGCGCCGCCGTCGTGGCCGACCGGGCTCCGCGCGCCGCCGTCGCGGCCTTCACCCCCCGCGCCGCCCCTCACGCGGCCCTCCCCGCCCCCGCCGCCCCCGACCACCCCACCTGCGCCTCAGCGGAAGCCGCGGCCTTCCCCCTCGTCACCCGCATCCACCCCGGCCCCGGCGTCTACGCGCCCGGCGGGGAGCCGCGGAGCTGGATGCTTGAGCTCACCAACTCGACCGACGAGACTTGCGGGAACATCCACCCGATCCTCGTCCTCGTCGACCAGGAGCGGACGTTGAAGCCCCAGCACGTGCGGGTGGAGTTCGGGGACGGGGAGCGGCAGCGGGGCGTCCGGATGCAGAGGACCGCGCAGGGGGAGAACATCGGCGTCTTCGGCGACGGGTCCCCCGGGTTCACCGTCGGGCCCGGCCGTACCGTCTCCGTCAAGGTCCGCCTCTCCTTCGCCGCCGACACCGGGACCAACCACGTGGTCGCGTCCGCCGCGCTCGTCCAGCGCAGGGACGACGACGGCGACTGGGTCGGCGCCTCAAACGACTACCCCTTCGACATCGCGCCCGAAGGCACGGTCGTCCCCTCCGCGGCCCCCTCCGCCGGACGGCTCCAGGAGCTCGCCGAGACGGGGGCCGGTACCCCGCTGGGCACCGGCATCGCCGCCGGGGCCGCCCTCCTCGGCCTCGGCGCCCTCGCCGTGGGGACGCGGCGCCTGCGCGCGGGGAAGCGGTGAGGCGGGGCCCCCGCCATCCCGCGTTCACCCACCCGTTCACGTACGTCTGCGAACATCCCCGGGTGGACAACCTCAGCCCCGAGCCCCCCGCCCACCTGCTCACGCAGGCTCCCGGCGCGCCCATCCGGTCCGGCATTCCCGAGCACGGGCGCATCCCGAAGTACTACGCCGTGAAGGCCAGGATCGCGGGGCTCGTCGAGGAGTTGGGGGACGGGCAGACGCTGCCCACCGAACGGGATCTCGCCGAGCGGTACGAAGTGGCGCGGGAGACCGTGCGGCAGGCGTTGCGCGAACTGCTCCTGGAGGGGCGGCTCCGCAGGCAGGGCCGCGGCACCGTCGTCGCGGGCCCCAAGCTGGAGCAGCCGCTGTCGCTGGCGAGTTACACGGAAGGCGTGCGCAGGCAAGGACGTACGCCGGGACGCAACCTCATCTCCCTCGACCGCTTCCCCTGCCCCACCCCGCTCGCCGCCGAGATCGGTGCCGAACCCGGCGCGCCCGTATGGCACATGGAGCGCGTGCTGCTCGCCGACGACGAGCGGGTCGGCCTGGAGAGCACCTACGTCTCCGTGGCCCGCGTGCCCCGCCTCGACGTCGACTTCGAACCCGACTCGTCCTTCTACGCGTACCTGCGCGACCGCCTCGGCATCTCCTTCGGCGACGCCGACGAGCGGATCGAAACGGTCCTCGCCACCCCCCGCGAGGCTCTCCTCATCGGGACGCCGCCCGCGCTGCCCATGCTGCTGATCCACCGGCTCTCCCGGGACACGGACCGCCGACCGCTCGAACGCGTACGCACTCTCTATCGCGGGGACCGGTTCTCCTTCACCACGCACCTCGGCTGAACCACCGCACGCCCCCGCCCGCCTCCGCACCCGGGTCGCTATGTCACGGGAACATAACGGGTCTAGTCCAAGCTTGGGTGGCCGTTCACTGTCCCGTTGCCCGTCCGCCCCGTCCGGGTCACCGGCCCCCAGCAGCGTTGCCGCCGTGAGAGTCATCGTCGTAGGAGCCGGCGTGGTGGGAACCATGCACGCCTGGCACGCACTGGACCGCGGCCACGAGGTCGTACAGATCGAGCGGGAGAGCGAGGCCCGGGGCGCGTCGCTGCGCAACTTCGGGCAGATATGGGTGAGCGGCCGGGCGGGCGGCGAAGAGCTCGACACCGCCCTGCGCGCCCGCGAGCTGTGGGAGGGCATCGGCGCACGCGTCCCCGGCCTCGGCTTCCGGGCCAACGGCTCCCTCACCCTCGTCCGCAACGACCGCGAGCACGCCGTCGCCGAGGCGGCCCTCGCCCGCCCGGACGCGGCCGCCCGCGGGTACAAGCTGCTGACCGCCGACGAAGCGCGGGCCCACAACCCGGCCCTGCGGGGCGACTTCAGCGGAGCGCTGTGGTGCGAGCGGGACGCGGCCGTCGAGCCGCGCACCGCCCAACTGAGGTTGCGGGAGGCGCTGTTGGCTTCGCCCCGGTACACCTTCCTGCCCGGCCGTGAAGTCCGCGACGTCGTCGGTGAGAGCGCCGTGCGCGACGACCACGGCGACGTGCACACCGGCGACGCCGTCGTCCTCGCCACCGGCGCCTGGCTCGGCGGGCTCGTCCGTGAACTCGCGGGGCCCGACCTGCCCGTACGCCGCGTACGGCTGCAGATGATGCAGACGGAGCCCCTCGGTGAACCGCTCACCACCTCCGTCGCCGACGCGGACAGCTTCCGGTACTACCCGGCGTACAAGTCGGACGCCCTGGACGCGCTCAACTCCGGGCAGGCGCAAGCACCGACCGCCGCCGCGCACAAGATGCAGCTGCTCATGGTGCAGCGCGCGGACGGCGGCCTGACCATCGGCGACACCCACGAGTACGAGCACCCCTTCGCCTTCGACACCGTCGAGGACCCCTACGACCACCTCACCGAGGTCGTCGAGGGCTTCCTCGGGCGCCCGCTGCCGAAGATCAGGCGGCGCTGGGCCGGGGTGTACGCGCAGTGCGTCGACACGAGCCGTGTCGTGCACCGGCAGCAGGTGCGCGACGGCGTGTGGCTGGTCACCGGGCCCGGCGGGCGCGGCATGACCTGCTCGCCCGCCATCGCCGAGCAGACCGCCGACGAGCTGGGATGGTGAGGTAGTTGAAGAAGTTGGAGAAGTTGAAGACGGACATGGAGGGAACCGGCGCGGACGGCGGCCGTATCGGGCTCGTCGTGCTCGACATGGCCGGGACCACCGTCGCCGACGGGGGGCTCGTCGAGCAGGCCTTCGCCGCCGCCGCGCGCGAGCTCGGCGTCGAGCCCGACTCGGCCGACCATGCCGCGAAACTGGAGTACGTCCGCGCCACCATGGGCGAGTCCAAGATCTCCGTCTTCCGGCACCTGTTCGGCGAGGAGAAGCTCGCGCAGCAGGCGAACATCGCCTTCGAGAAGGCGTACGGGGCGCTCGTCGACGGTGGCCGCATCGCACCCCTCCCCGGGGCGCGCGAGGCCATCGAGGAGCTCGCGGACGACGGCCGCACCGTCGTCCTCACCACGGGGTTCGCCCGCGTCACCCAGGACGCCATCCTCGACGCGCTCGGGTGGCGGGAGCTGGTCGGCCTCACCCTGTGCCCCGCCGACGCGGGCGGCCGCGGCCGCCCCTACCCGGACATGGTGCTCGCCGCCTTCCTGCGGACCGGCGCCGTGGACGGCGTGCGGGACGTCGCCGTCGCGGGCGACACGGCGTACGACATGCTCAGCGGCGTACGATCCGGCGCCTCCGTCGTCGCGGGAGTGCTCACCGGCGCCCACGGTGACGCCGCGCTGCGCGAGGCCGGTGCCACCCACGTACTCGGCTCCGTCGCCGAACTGCCCGCCGTACTCCGGGGAGGCGGCTGATGGGCAGCGGCATCCGCTTCGACCGGGTCTCCGTCGCGTACGACGGGAACACCGTCCTCGACTCCCTCGACCTGACCGTGGAGCCCGGCGAGGTCATGGCCCTGCTCGGGCCCTCCGGGTCCGGCAAGACCACGGCGCTGCGGGCCGTCGCGGGGTTCGTGCGGCCCGTGTCCGGGCGGGTGTTCCTCGGGGAGCGCGACGTCACGGACCTGCCGCCGCACCAGCGGGGCATCGGCATGGTCGTCCAGCAGTACGCGCTCTTTCCGCACATGCGGGTCAAGGACAACGTGGCCTTCGGCCTGAGGGCGCGGAAGGCGCGGAAGACGCCGAAGGTGGGCAAGGGGGACATCGGAGTACGGGTCGCCGAAGCGCTCGACATGGTCGGCATGGCCTCGTACGCCGAACGGTACCCGCGCGAGCTCTCCGGCGGGCAGCAGCAGCGCGTCGCCATCGCGCGGGCGCTCGCCATCCGGCCCGACGTCCTGCTGCTCGACGAGCCGCTGTCCGCGCTCGACGCGCAGCTGCGGTCGGGAATGCTGGGTGAACTCGCGCGTCTGCACCGGGAGTTGCCGGACGTGTCGATCCTGTACGTCACGCACGACCAGGTCGAGGCGCTCACCCTCGCCGACCGCATCGCCGTCATGGACCGGGCACGGCTTCGGGACTGCGGGACGCCGCAGGAGCTGTACCGGGCGCCGCGTACGGAGTTCACCGCGTCGTTCGTCGGCAACGCGAACCTCCTCGCGGTGACGGTGGCGGCGGACGGGGTGTTCCTCGGCGAGACCGAGCTGAAGGTCGACACGGGGGGCGTGGCCGCCGGGGTGACGGCCACGCTCTGCGTGCGGCCGCACTTGGTCGGCCTCGGGGAGGGGCCCAACGCCGTTACCGGGCGGGTCGCCGAGGTCCAATGGCGGGGCGCCACGCATCGGGTGTACGTCGATGTCGCCGGGGAGCGGGTGAAGGCGGACCTCCGGGAACTCCGCGATCCGCCCGCCATCGGGTCCACGGTCACCCTGCACTTCGCCCCCGAGGACGCGGTGCTCCTGGCCGGAGGGGTGACCGATGGGTAGTCCCGCCGTACGCCAAGGTTCAACCGCTTCGGCACCGCGGGCACATCGGGACCTGCCCTCGTTCGTCTGGGCCCTTCCCCCCGTCGCCCTCCTCGGCCTCTTCTTCCTCTACCCCCTCTTCCTCGTCGTCCAGCAGTCCGTGCGGCCCGACACCGGAGGGACGTCCCTTCAGCCCTACTCCGACGTGTTCGCCTCCGAGGCGTTCCGGGAGGCGCTCGGGACCACCGTGTGGCTGGCGGTCGGGGCCACCGTCGGGTGTCTCGTGCTCGGATTCACGCTCGCGCTGGTCATCGCCTTCGTGCCGTTCCCGGGCGGTAAGGCCGTCGCCAAGTTCATCGACGTCTTTCTGTCCTTCCCGTCCTTCCTGATCACGCTCGCCCTCCTCTTCGTCTACGGGACGAAGGGCATGGCGAACGGCGTGTGGACGGACGCGACCGGCGCCGCCGAGGGGCCGTTCCAGTTCCTGACCACCCCGTGGGGCGTACTGCTCGCGGAGATCACGTACTTCACGCCCTTCGTGATGCGGCCCCTGCTCGCCGCGTTCTCACAGATCGACACCGCGCAGATCGAGGTCGCCGCCAGCCTCGGCGCCCGGCCCGCCCGCATCGTGCGCCGCGTCATCCTGCCCGAGGCGCTGCCCGCGCTCGCCGCCGGCGGCAGCCTCGTCCTCGTCATGTGCCTGAACGAGTTCGGGATCGTCCTCTTCACGGGGGCGAAAGGGGTCACGACCCTCCCGATGCTCGTGTACAGCAAGGCGATCCTCGAATCGGACTACCCGGCGGCCTGCGTCGTCGCCGTCGTCAACATCGCGATCTCCGTGGGCCTCTACGGCCTCTACCGGGTGGTGAGCCGTCGTGTTGGTGCATAGCCGCAAGGGCAAGTGGGCCGTTTGGGTCCTCTTCTTCGTGCTCTTCCTGCCGCTGTTCGCGCTGCCCCTGCTCGTCATCCTCATGGCGTCGTTCTCCGAGCACTGGTCCGGCGCCTTCCCGTCCGGCTTCACCGGCGAGCACTACGCGTCCGCGACCCGCGGCGAGTCTCTGCGAGCCCTGACCACGAGCCTGGTCACCGCCGTCGCCGCCAGCCTGCTCGCGCTCGCCGTGGGGACCTGGGCCGCGCTCGCCGCGGCCTCCCTGAAGCGGGGCGGCAAGAGGTTCATGGACGCCCTGTTCGTGCTGCCCGTCGCCGTGCCGTCCGTGGTCGTCGGGCTCGCCGTCCTCGTCGCGTTCTCCAAGCCGCCGATGATCCTCAACGGCACGCGGTGGATCGTGATCCTCGCCCACGCCCTCCTCGTCACGGCCTTCGCCCACCAGTCGGTGTCGGCCGCGATCGCGCGCCTCGACCCGGCCTACGAACAGGCCGCCGCGTCGCTCGGCGCCCGGCCCTCGTACGTCCTGTGGAAGGTGAAGCTGCCCCTCCTGCTGCCGTCCCTGAACGCGGCCGCCGGACTCTGCTTCGCCCTTTCCATGGGGGAGTTGAGCGCCACGATGATGCTCTACCCGCCGGACTGGATGCCGCTGCCCGTACGGATCTACGCGGCCACCGACCGCGGCTCCACCTTCACCGGCGCCGCTGTCGCCGTGGTCCTGATGGCGGCCACGCTGCTCGTCCTGCTGGCCGTCTCCCGCATCCGGACCCGCGCCTCCTACCGATGACCGCGACCACGACCCCGCCCCACCCGGTTCTCCAAGGAGTACACAACGCCATGCCCCGCCTCACCCGCGCCCCGCACCTCCGCACGGTCGCCGCCGTCACCGGCAGCCTCGTCCTCGCCGCATCCCTCACCGCGTGCGGCGGCAGCTCCGCCGCCTCCGACGACAAGGTCGTCACCGTCTACAGCGCCGACGGCCTCAAGGGCGAGAACGGCGACGGCTGGTACGACCGGGTCTTCAAGGACTTCGAGAACGAGACCGGCATCAAGGTCAACTACGTGGAGGGCGGCTCCGGCGAGATGGTGCAGCGCGCCGTCCGCGAGAAGTCCAACACGCAGGCCGACGTCCTCGTCACCCTGCCGCCGTTCATCCAGCAGGCCGATGAGCGCGGCCTGTTGCAGTCCTACGAGCCCAAGGGGTCGGACCAGGTCGACGGCGCGGGCAAGGACGCCGACGGCAAGTGGACCTCCGTCGTGAACAACTACTTCGGGTTCATCTACAACAAGAAGGAGCTGGGCGGCGACAAGGCGCCCCGGACGTGGGAGGACCTCACCGACAGCTCGTACAAGAACAAGGTGCAGTACTCCACGCCCGGCGTCGCGGGCGACGGCACCGCCGTGCTCATCAAGGCGATGCACGACTTCGGCGGCAGGGAACCGGCGATGGAGTACCTGAAGAAGCTGCAGAGCAACAACGTCGGTCCTTCCGCCTCCACCGGCAAGCTCGCGCCCAAGGTCGACAAGGGCGAACTGCTCGCCGCCAACGGCGATGTCCAGATGAACTACGCGCAGTCCAAGGACATGCCGAACCTCGGCATCTGGTTCCCGGCGACCGCGAAGAGCCCGGACAAGCCCACCACCTTCGCGCTGCCCTACGCGGCCGGACTCGTAACCAAGGCGCCGCACAGCGCCAACGCCAAGAAGTTCCTCGACTTCCTGCTCGGCCGGGAGGCGCAGCGGCAGGTCAGCGAGATCGGCGGCGGGTTCCCCGCGCGCAAGGACATCAAGGCCACCGACGCGAACGCCATCGCCCTCGACAAGATCATCGACGGCGTGGAGGTCTTCGAGCCGGACTGGGCGGACGTCTCCGAGAACCTCCGGTCGTACGTGGAGGACTGGAAGTCGGCGACCGGCAGCTGACCGGGGTCGAGTGGTGGTGGTCCGTTTCCGCGGCAGCGGGGGCGACCACCGGTACTGGACGATCGACGGGGTCAAGATCGGCGCTGCTTGATTAGGCTGTGGGCGTCGGCACAGCGCTGTCCCGGCGCCCCAGCCACCTCGTACACCGCAGGAGTGCACCGCATGGCAGAGCGCAAGCCCATCGAATCGTGGCTCACCGACATGGACGGCGTGCTCATCCACGAGGGAGTGCCGATCCCCGGCGCCGACGCCTTCATCAAGAAGCTGCGCGAGTCGGGCAAGCCGTTCCTCGTCCTGACGAACAACTCCATCTACACCGCGCGCGACCTCCAGGCCCGGCTGAACCGGATGGGTCTCGACGTGCCCGTGGAGAACATCTGGACGTCCGCGCTCGCCACCGCGAAGTTCCTCGACGACCAGCGCCCCGGCGGCACCGCGTACGTCATCGGGGAGGCGGGCCTCACCACCGCCCTGCACGACATCGGGTACGTCCTCACCGACCACGACCCCGACTACGTGGTCCTCGGCGAGACCCGCACGTATTCCTTCGAGGCCATGACCAAGGCCGTCCGCCTCATCAACGGCGGCGCCCGCTTCATCTGCACCAACCCCGACGAGACCGGCCCCTCCACCGAGGGCCCGCTGCCCGCCACCGGCGCCGTCGCCGCGCTCATCACCAAGGCGACCGGCAAGAACCCGTACTTCGCGGGCAAGCCGAACCCGCTGATGATGCGGACAGGCCTGAACGCGATCGGCGCGCACTCCGAGACCAGCGCGATGATCGGCGACCGCATGGACACGGACGTCCTCGCGGGCCTGGAAGCGGGCATGGAGACGTTCCTGGTGCTGACCGGGCTGACGTCCCGCGCGGACATCGACCGTCACCCGTTCCGGCCGTCGAACGTCGTGGACTCCATCGCTGACCTGGTCGAACGGATCTGACGCGGGTCTGATCCGCCCTTTTGCCGCGCATCGAGATGCGGATGCGGCCCGGGCGGGTGAACCTCGTAGGTGGAGGTTCATCACGATGCGTATATGTTCCCTTGCTGTCCGTGGGGCGGGGGTGGCCGTCGTCCTGGCGGCCGTCCTCCCCGCGGGAGCGGCCCAGGCCCACGAGAACGGGTCCGTACGGGCCACCATCACCCCCGCCAGTACCGCGCCCGGCGCCACCGTCGAGGTGAGCGTGACGGGGTGCAGCGGCACCACAGGCACCGCCGGATCCGGCGCCTTCGAGGGGGACGCCCAGCTCACCGGCCGGGACGGCGACAAGTACGCGCTCAACGGCAGCGCCAAGATCAAGCGCGGCATCTCCGGTACGCACGACGTCACCGTCACCTGTGACGGCCACCCGCACCAGGGCGTCGGCACCGTCCGCATCGAGCGGCACAACCCGGAGCCGGTCTCCCCGGTGCGGGCCGGTGGCGGCGGCACCGCCCAGCTGACCACCACGGCCGCGAGCGCGGAGGCCGACGAGGAGGCGAACGAGGCGGGGCCCGGCACCCGGCACACCGTGATCGGCCTGGTCCTCGCCGGGGTCGCCGCCGTCGCCGTGGCCTTCCGCAGCGTCCGCCGGCGCCGCTCCGAGTGACGGGCGGAACGGCATCATGTCCGGCACCGGACGCGCCTCCGGCCCGGGACGGCTCCTGACCGGAGTCGCCTGGGCGGTCCTCCTGGTCGGCCTCTGCCTCTGGGGCAGCGACATCACGGGCCTGCGCGGCGGGCTCTCCGCACCCGCCACGGGCGACGTGGCCGCGGTCGGCCGCCCCCTCGGCGGCATCGAACTGCCGCCCGCGCACGAACCGTTGACACCCGCACGGCCCGAGCGCGTCGACGTGCCCGCCCTGAAGGTACGGGCCCCCGTGGCGGCCCGCGGCCTCGACCGCGACGGCGCGATAGACCCGCCGCCCTTCGCCGACTCGGGCACCGTCGGCTGGTACGGCGGCGGCACCCGCCCCGGCGCTTCCGGCGCGGCCCTCTTCGTCGGCCACGTCGACACGGAGACCGAACGCGCCGTCTTCTACGACCTCAGCACCCTGCGCCCCGGCGAGAAGATCGAGGTGGCCCGCAGCGACGGCAGGACCGCCGAGTTCACGGTGGAGGACGTCCAGGTCGTCACCCGGGAACGCTTCGACGCGAAGGCGGCGTACGGCTCGCACGAGGACGGCCGCGCGGAGCTGCGCCTCATCACCTGCGGCGGCACCTTCGACAAGAACGCGCGCACCTACACCGCGAACGTGATCGTCTCCGCCTATCTGACGGGCGTGAGCGGCACGTAGCCACGGATGGCCCGTGCTCGCATTCCGTACCCGGCCCGGCCGGCGGCCCGCTCCCCCCGGAGCCGCCGACCGGGCTGGTCCTCGACCGCGCGCGCACGAGCTGCGGGAGAAACCCGGCGCCGGCGCGGGAGGTACGGGGACCATTCCCGAATTGGGGAACGGTCGACTAGGCCGGGGGCTTGGGCCGTGCAACCGACTTTAGAACGAATGAGCGCGGGGGCCTAGAGGCGATGTCGACAGAATGACGCCAAGTCGCGCATTACTGTCGCTCCGTGATCACCGCAGGTGGGGCGCCCTGCATCAGGAAGGTGCGGACCTACCCCGACGGAGCTCTTCCTCATCGATCTTCCCCCTGACCACCTGGGTGGCCACAAGGTCGATGACCTGCTGTTCTCTGCGTGCGTAACCCCGTAGGGCCTCGAACGCCTCGTCCATGCCGGTCTGCCAGCGCTCGGCGAGCACACCTTTGGCTTGTTCCACGTGAATGCGGCTGTCCAGCGCCGTCTGGAGTTGTTCCGAGAGCACCCGGTAGGCGGAGTGGGTGCGATGGTTGTGGAGACCCGTGGCCGCGGCATTGGCCAGAGTTTGCGCGATCCGCAGCCCGAGTTCCGACGGCACCCCGCCCCGTCCACCGGCCGCCGCCAGGAAGATGTTGAGCACGCCGAGCACCGTGCCGCCCCGCCGGATCGGCACCGCGTACGTCTCCTCGACGCCCTGCTCGCCCGCCCGCTCGGCGAAGCGCGGCCACCGGGCCCCGGCACCCTCCGGGCAGATCCGCGTCGGCGGCACCGGCTGCCCGGAGCCGAAGCTCTCCACGCACGGCCCCCCGAGGTACTGGATCTCCAGCAGCCCCCGCACTACCGCCCGTTGGCGGCCGCAGGGGACGATACGGACCGCGTCGTCACCGCCGGTGTACATCACGCCGACGCCCCGGGCGTCGACCAGCTCCGTGCAACGGTCGGCGAGCCACTCCAGATAGCGATCGAGGTCGAAGTCGTCGGTCAGGGTGTCCGTGGTCTTCACCAGGACGTCCGCAAGCCGCAGTTCACTGTCGCGGTCCCGCATGTCCCATATACCTCCCCTCCCCGCAGACTGCGACTACCCAGCCGGGGCACGCTGTAACAGCTCTCCTACAGCTCTCTGCGCGGGGGCGGGCGGACCTCGTGGGCAGGGAAGACGTGTGTCAGGATTGAGAAACGGACAGTGCACCCGAGGGGGAGTGGATGTACCGCAAAGGCACCGGTCGCGGGCATGGTCTCGCGGCCAGGGGGATGCGGACGGGAGCCGCGCTCGCGGGGGCCGCACTGGTCCTCGCCGGGTGTTCCTCCGGCGGTGACTCGGAGGACGACACGTCGAGTCCGCCCGTCAAGCAGCAGCCCAAGGGCAAGGACCCGTACTGGGTCAACCCGGACGGGAACGCGGCCAAGCAGGTCGCCTCGTACGCCGAGGACGGCAAGAAGGACGAGGCGGCGCAGATCCGCAAGATCGCCGAGCAGCCGGTCGCCGAGTGGCTCGTCCCGGAGAACGCGGAGGACCAGGCGCGCGGGTTCACCGCGGCGGCGGAGAAGGCCGACCGGGACGCGCTGCTCGTCCTCTACAACATCCCGCACCGCGACTGCGGCCAGTACTCGGGCGGCGGCGCGGCCGACGGCAACGCGTACCGCGCCTTCGTCGACCAGGTCGCCAAGGGCATCGGCGACCGCCACGCCACGGTGATCCTGGAGCCCGACGCGGTCCTGCACCTGGTCGACAACTGCACGCCCCAGCAGTTCCACGAGGAGCGGTACGACCTCCTCAAGGGCGCCATCGGCAAGCTCAAGTCCCTGAAGAACACGAAGGTGTACCTGGACGCGGGCAACGCGGGCTGGAAGAACCCCGATTCGCTCTGGGAGCCCCTGAAGCGGTCGGGCGTCGAGCAGGCCGACGGCTTCTCGGTGAACGTGTCCAACTTCCAGACCACCGAGGTCAGTACGGACTTCGGCAAGAAGCTGTCGGCGAAGATCGGCGGAAAGCCGTTCGTCATCGACACGGCGCGCAACGGCAACGGGCCGTACGACAAGGGCAAGGACCCCTGGTGCAACCCGCCGGGGCGGGCGCTCGGCGAGACGCCCACGACGAAGACGTCCGACCCGCTCGTCGACGCGTACCTCTGGGTCAAGCGGCCGGGCGAGTCCGACGGGACGTGCCGGGGCGGCCCGAAGGCGGGCGAGTGGTGGCCCGAGTACGCGTTGGACCTGGCCGAGGCTTCCCACTAGGGCCTGTGTCGGAAGTCCCGCCTGCCCCGCGACGCCCGGCACGCGCCCTCGCGGCGTTGTCGGGTCGCCCCGATACAACCAGTATCGGGGCGACCCTCCGCCTTGCGATCGCACGCACCGGACGCCGCGGGGCCCGCCCTCCGGGCGGACGACGGGACTTCCGACACAGGCCCTAGGAGCGCCCCGTCAGGGGCGCGGGCCTTCCCCGCGCCCCTCACGGATCACGGCACCCGCACCCACTGCGCCTTGCTCGGCGTGCCCTGGTCGTCCGTCACGAAGAGCATGTACCAGCCGGACTCCACCAGGGACCGGTTCTTCGGGACCGTCACCGTGACCTCCCCCGCGGACTTCTTCAGGTCGAGCGCGATCGACGTCTGGTCGATGTCCGTGACGTGCGTCGACGCACTCGGCTTGATGAGGCGGGCCGTCTTGATGGACGAGGCGTGCTTGGTCGGGAACGTTCCCGACCCGCCCCGCCTGATCGTCTCCGGGCCCTTGCCGAGCGACGGCTGGGAGCCGTGGTACAGGTACGGCGGCGTGTAGATCTCGATGCGCTGCTCGAACACGCCCGGCTTCGTGTTGGCCTTGTCGGCGTAGAGCGAGTCGGAGCCGAAGAACATCACGCGGCCGTCGGGCAGCAGGACCGAACCGGAGTGGTAGTTGCGCCCCACCTCGGGGTCGGCCACCCGCTTCATCCCACCGGTCTTCGCGTCGTATATCCGCGCCTGGTGGATGTTGGAGTCGCTGCGCCCGCGGTAGTCCTCGGAGCCGCCGGAGATCAGCACCGTGTCGTCGGGCAGCGTCGAGATCTGCGGATAGCGCGTGCCCTTCTCCAGGGAGGGGCCGTCCGTGAACTTCGGGTCGTCCGCCGTCAGGTCGACGATCCGCGTCTTCTCGCTGGACTCCTTGGACTCGCCGACACCGCCGCCGCCGACGACCATGTACTTCTGGTCCTGGGCGGGCGGCAGCTCGACCGTGCCGGACGTCTCCATGAGCTTCGGGTCGCTCAGGCCGGGGATGCCCTGCCACTTGTTGGTCTCCAGGTCCCAGACGCCGGGCTTGCGGCCGACGTCGTCCGGGCCGTACCCGGCGTTGGAACCGGAGTAGAACAGCTTGCCGTCGGCCATCTGGAAGATCGCCGGGTAGGTCGGGAACTGGCGGATGCCCTTGGTGTACGTCCACTTCTTGGTCTTCGGGTCGTACACCTCGTTCTTGCCCGGGACCAGCTGGCCGATCTCGTCGAGGCCCGAGGTGGAGAGGATCCTGCCGTCGGTGAGCGTGGTCAGCGTGGGGTACCAGCGCGCCTCGTTCATCGGGTCGACCTTGATGTACCGCTCGGCGACCGGGTCGAACTCGAAGGTGTCCTTGATCCCCTGGAAGTCCTTCTTGTCCAGGGCGAGCTTCTGCGCCATGCCGTAGACGTTGCGGGTGTCGGCGCCCTTCAGGCCCTGGATTCGGTAGTTGTCCTGGGTGCCCGTCTCGTGCTTCGACCCGCTCCGCTGCGCCTCCACGTAGACCCGGCCGAGGCCCGGCTCCGTGCGCACGAACGCGCCGGTCTGCTTGTCGAAGACCTTCTTCGCCTTCTCGACCAGGATGTTGTCCTGGGAGACGAACGTCTTGCCGTTCTTCTTGCCGGTGAACTTCGTCCCCGCGGGGATCGTCTTCGGCTCGTCCGGGTCCTCGTTGTGGACGATCATCAGGCCGCCGGCCTTGGTGATGTCGCCCTTCAGCTTCTCGTAGCGCTGCGTGCCGCCCGCGATCAGCAGGTTGCCGTTGCCCAGCTGGGTGTGGCCCGTGCAGAACAGGTCCGTGGGTGTCGGGATCTTCTTGATGGTGTTCTTGACCGGGTCCCACAGCCGGGTGTCGAACTTCTTCTTGTCGAAGTTCTTCTGGTTGTTGCCGGACCCCGCGACCAGCAGGACCTTGCCCGTGTGCAGGAGCGCCGCGTGGATGGTGTTCTGGCGGTACTCCTCCGGGAAGTCGAGGACCTCCCAGTGGCCGTTGTCCGCCTTGTACTCCGGCTTGTTGATCTTGTAGTCGTGGTACTTCTCGGAGCCCACGCGCCACAGCCACGGGCCGTTCATCCCCGCCAGCGCGAGGACGACCGCCGCGCCTATCGCGATGCGGCGGGCGCGACGGCGGCTGGAACGGTCTTTCATTTCTTACGTCCCCCAAGGGAAATCTGCATGGTCTCGTCGGGCGCGGCCCAGCTGGGCTTCTGCTGCGCGGGGTGCGGCGCGGCGTGCGGCGCTGCGTGCGGCGCGGGCGGTCCCGCGTCCGGCGCGGGCGGCGGGGGCTTCTTCTTGTCCTGCCGCATGCCCCAGCGCCACGCGAAGATCGGCGCGGCCGTGATCAGCAGGGCGAAGGTCGCCCAGGTGATCATCGCCGGGTGGGAGTGGCCGTACATGAAGGAGGCCGCCATCGAGGCGCCGAAGACCAGGATGAAGAACAGGTGGATCCGGAAGGTCCCGAACAACGTGTCGGGGCTCGCCGAGTCGCCCTTGGGGGTCACCACGAACTTGCTCTTGCGGCGCAGGGCCGCGTCGAGGAGCGAGCGGGCGTAGATCGGCGCGGAGAGCGCCGACATCACCATGCCCGCCACACCGCCGGAGCCCTCGGGCTCGTGCGGGGAGACGTTGTGCCTGCGGTTCCAGATGTACAGGCCGATCTGCAGCGCCGAGGCGTTGCCGTACAGCATCAGCCAGATGGTCGGGTCGATGTTCACGCCGGACGCGCCGAGACCCAGGAACAGCGCACAGCTCAGCGCCGCGAGGATCCAGTTCATGGCGGACATCGGGTAGAAGATGACCATCATCGTGTAGTTGAAGAGGCGGCCCGGGGGCAGTGAGAACGGTGCCTTCCAGAACTGCTTGAGGATCGTCTCGTACGTGCCGCGGGACCAGCGGAGCTGCTGGGTGAAGAAGTCCGTCCAGGCGTTGGGGCCCTCGCCGACCGCGAGCACGTCCGGGGTGTAGACCGACTTCCACTTCTTGCCGGTCGCCGGGTTGGTGGCGCGGTGGATCTCGAACCCGGTCGCCATGTCCTCGGTGATCGAGTCGTACAGGCCGCCGATCTGCTTCAGGGCCCTGATGCGCACCGCGTTGGAGGTGCCGACGAACATCGGGGCGCCGTACGCGTTGCCCGCGCGCTGGATCAGCGCGTGGAAGAGGAACTGCTGCGACTCGGCGGCCTTGGTGACGAAATTGTCGTAGTTGCCGTAGACCTGCGGGCCGATGACGAAGCCGACGTTCTCGTCCCGGAAGAAGCCGAGCATCCGCTCCAGGTAGTTCGGCATCGGGACGTGGTCGGTGTCGACCGAGGCGAAGTAGTCGTAGTCGTCGCCGTGCGCGTCCAGCCAGGCGTTGTAGTTTCCGTGCTTGGTCTTGGCGCGGTGCGGGCCCTTCGTCATGTTCCACTTCGCGACGCCCTTGCGGGAGAAGTGGTGCACGCCGAGCCGCCGGCAGACCTCCTTGACCTCCGGGTCGTCACCCTCGTCGAGGAGCCATACGTGCATCAGACCGCGGTGCCGGATCCTGACCGCGGCCTCCAGTGTCTTCGTCACCATCTCGATCGGCTCCTTGCCGGGCACGAACGAGGTGAGGAAGGCGACTCTGGTGCCCGTCTCGGGCACCACGGGTATCGGGTCGCGGGCGACGAGCGTGGCGTGCGCGTTGGACAGCACGTTCATGCAGCGGAAGAACTCGATCAGACCGATCGATATGAGCATGACGACGTCGAGGACCGGGAGCCACGCGTTGTCCACGTAGTCCCGCTCGGTCCAGTGCTCGGGCTGGAGCAGCCAGCCGAGCAGCACCAGGGAGAGCAGTGGGGCCGCGCCCAGCATCAGCGCGGCCCGTATCTTGTGCGGCTCCTGCGAGAGCAGCGAGCGGTACTTCACCTTGTAGGGCTTGCTCGGGTCGGGCTGCGTCAGCGGCCCCGCGAGCCGGCTGTAGTGCTCGTAGTCGTACCGCGGCAGGGTCTTCTTGATTCTTCGGAACCCACCCGTCGTGTGCGACGGCACCCGGAGTTGGGTCGTCTCTGACGGGTCGTTCTGCCGCGCGCCCGTCGGCGTCGACGTCATGAGTCATCCCCCCGCACGCGGTCGCCCGCGTGTTCGTAGGTCGTTCCGTTCGTTCCGGTGCCCCTGAACCGTCACGAACGCATCAGCGGCAGGCCACCTTCTCCTAAGACATGAGAAGGCGACCTTCCGGTTGCATGATGCCCCCCTCGACATCGCTTCATGGACGGGACCCCCGTCCCTGTCCCGCCGCGGGCGTCCCGGGCCCCCAACTGCCCCGTATCGCCCGCCTCATGAGAGCCGATGGCTCCAGGACAGGGTTCTACGGCTTACGGCATGATCGCAAGGGCGATACAAGGGGTTTACCGGTCATACGAGCGACTTGAGACGTCTGTTGGGACTGGTGAGCCCAGACGGGTTCGAATGTTACCGAAGTGCTCGCGTATGGCCTGCTCAGCCCGGAGGGCGTCGCCAGAGCGTACCGCCTCCAGGATCTCGCGGTGCTGGCGGCAGGTGACCTTGGGATCCTGCGGTACGTCCACGAGATCCGTTCGGACTCGGTGGAAAGCGTCCCAAAACGCCTCCAGAACCTCGCCCAGAAGCAGATTTCCGAGGCCGCGGTACAACGTGGCGTGAAATGCGCGGTCGGTCTCGGCCCGCACCTCGCCCTCCGGGGACGCCGCCTCGGCCTCCATCCGCGCCACGAGCGCGTCGAGTTCGGTCAGGTCGGACTCGGGGACACGGCCCGCGAGGCGCGCGATGAGCCCGGTCTCCACGGCCTCCCGCAGCTCCAGGAGCTGGAGCAGGCTGTCCTCGCCGCGGTAGTGGCCCGCGACGGTCCGGAAGGCGAGGCCCTCGATCATCGGCGCGACCGACATCGGACCGACATACGTCCCGAAACCGTGCCGGATCTCCACGATCCCCATCGCCTGGAGCGCCTTCAGAGCCTCCCGCACGGAGTTCCTGCTGACCCCGAGGCGCTCCATCAGCTCGGGCTCGGTCGGCAGCGAGGCCCCGGAGGGCAGCCTCGAATCGATGATCAGCTTCTTGATCCGCTCCTGGATGTCTCGCGCCATGGCGGACACGGTAGCGGTAGGCGCGCGGGGGGAACGACGAAAGCCCTCCGCGTGAACGGAGGGCTTTCGCTGTCTGTGCGCCGCCAGGGACTCGAACCCCGGACCCGCTGATTAAGAGTCAGCTGCTCTAACCAACTGAGCTAGCGGCGCCTGCTGACCTGGAGAACTCTACCGGATGTCCGGGGGTGCTCAGGACCGGTCGGCGGCCGTCCGCGGGGCCCGGGGGCGCGCCGCGGGGAAGGTGATGGCGGCCTGATCCATCATTCGGACCATCAACATGCGGTATTCCGGGACAGTTGCGAAACTGGCGGACGTGCAGATGCGCGAACATTCTTTTCCGGGGTGTGAGGGGAGTCGCACGGAGGCCGCTCCGGCATTTGGGCGGCGCCCGTACGAGATCGACGTCCGAATGAGGCGGAGGCACGGATGAGTGCGACGGCAGCTTCACAGCCCCAGTCCCCCCAGTCCCCCCAGTCCTCCCGGCCTCCGCAGGCCGGTGGGGCGGCCGAGTCCGGTGCGCGCTCGCCGCGGGTGATCCAGAGCGAGGCCACCACCGAGATCCCCGTCCACCTCCTCTTCCGCGACGACCCGGACGACGTGACGGGCGTACCGCTCGCGCCCGCCGTCGTGCGGCGCAGGCAGGGGTCCGGGGAGCAGCCGCGGGTGACGCGGCGCAGCACTCCGTACGTGACCGCGCCGGTCGCCCGGCCCGTGCCCGACGTCGACCCGGCCCTCGTGGCGCGGCGGGCGCGCGTCCTGCCGGGCCTCGCCGGGGTGCTCGGCGGGTGCGCGGGTGTCGCCGGGTGCGCGCTGTCGCTGTGGTGGGCGGGCGTGCTGCCGGAGCCCGCGCTGCGGGTGACGGGCCTGCCCTGGTACGAGGGGACAGGACTCGGCGCCGCGCAGTGGGCGTCGCTCGCCGGGTCGGGGACGCTCGGCCTCTTCGGGTTCGGGGGCCTGGCGCGCGGGCGGGTCGGGCGGGCCTGGGTGCTCACCCTCTTCGGCCGCTACCGGGGCACGGTCCGCCGCACCGGCCTCATGTGGGTCAACCCGCTGCTGCTGCGCCGCCGTGTCGACGTACGGTTGCGGCACTGGCGGAGCGAGTCGATGCCCGCCGTGGACCGCAGCGGTGTCGCCCTGCGCGTCGTGCTCCTCGTGGTGTGGCGGGTCAAGGACCCCGCGCGGGCGACGCTCGCGGTCGAGGACCATCAGGAGTACCTGCGGGAGTGCGTGGAGGCCACCACGGCCCGGGTCCTCTCGCGGCTGCCCGCCGACGCCTTCCACGAGGACGGCCCGACCCTGCGCGACGCCGACGCCGTCGGTGCCGCGCTGACCCGGGCGCTCGCCGCGGACGCGGAGGCGGTGGGCGTCGAGGTCTTCTCGGCGCAGCCGACCCGTATCGAGTACGCCCCCGAGGTCGCCGCCGTGATGCAGCGCCGCCGGGTCGCCGCCCTCGACGCGCGGCACCGCGACACGGTCCTGACGTCGGTGGTCGACTCGGTCGAGGACACGGTGACGCGGCTGACCACCCGGGGGCTCGTGGAACTGGACGACTGCGAGCGCAAGGCCTTGGTGAAGGACCTGACGGTGGCGTTCTATACGGGGCATGGAGAGCACCGATGACGTGGCGAGCACCGACGACGTGGAGAGCGCGGGTGGGCTCGCGGGTCTCGCCGCCGACGCCTGGCGGCTGACGTACGGCGTCCCGCGCGCCGTCCTGGGCATCGCGGGCCCGCCCGGCACCGGTAAGTCGACGCTCGCGCGGGCCCTGGCCGACCGGCTCGGGGAGGGCGCCGCGTATCTGCCGCTGGACGGGTTCCACCTCTCCAACGATCAGCTGGCGCGGCTCGGCCTCACCGGTCGCAAGGGTTCGGAGCCCAGTTTCGACGTGGCGGGATACGTCGCGCTGCTGCGCCGCGTGCTCGACGACCCGGGGCACGACATCTACGTACCGGACTACGACCGCACGCTGAACGAACCGATCGCGGCCCGGCACCTCGTCGCCCCGGCCGCCCGCCTCGTGATCACCGAGGGCAACTATCTCGCCTGCGATCTGCCCGGCTGGCGGGAGGCGCGGGCGCTGATGGGGGAGTGCTGGTACGTGGACTCACCTGGAGAGGTACGTCAACAGCGGCTGATGGAGCGGCAGTTGTCGGGTGGGCGGACGCCGGAGGGGGCGGCGGAGTGGCTCGCGACGAACGACGGGCCCAACGGTGAACTCGTGGAGACCTCGCGTCGGCGATGCGGACGGATCCTCTCCACGATTGGTATGGACATGTTCAACTAACGGCAATAACCTCATGCTTGGTCTAGACCGCAGTGCGCGCACGTCTCACGGAACCCCCTCGTTCGGCAGGAGCGGCACATGCGAAACAAGAAGATGTACGCGGCCATGGTCGGCCTCGGCACGGTCGGCGCGTTCGCGCTCTCCGCCGGTGGCGCGAGCAGCCACGGCTACACGGATCTGCCGGCCAGCCGGCAGATCAACTGCGCCAAGGGCGTGGTGGCGAACTGCGGCTCCATCCAGTGGGAGCCACAGAGCGTCGAGGGCCTGAAGGGCTTCCCGGCCGCGGGGCCTGCCGACGGCAAGATCTGTTCGGCGGGCGTCGCCGGCTTCAACCAGCTCGACTCGCCCAAGGCGCCGAACGGCTCGGCATGGCCGACGACGAAGGTGAGCGGCGGCCAGAACTACACGTTCCGCTGGCAGTTCACCGCGCGTCACCGCACCACGGACTTCAAGTACTACATCACCAAGCAGGGCTGGGACGAAAGCAAGGCGGTGTCCAGGTCCGCCCTGGAGACCACGCCGTTCCTCAATGTCCCGTACAACAGCCAGCAGCCACCCGCGACCCTCTCGCACAGCGGCACGATCCCCGGCGGCCGCAGCGGCCACCACGTGATCGTCGCCGTCTGGACGGTCGCGGACACGGCGAACGCGTTCTACGCCTGCTCGGACGTCCAATTCTGACCTGAGGAACTTCCCCCCTCACCCCGCGGGTGAATTCCGCGCACGCCGTGCCGACCTCACGGCGTGCGCGGAGGCGCTCGCAGGTGGTCAGGCGCTCCGCCCGGCCGAGCCGCGCCTGGAGCAGCTCTCCACTTCTGATGGGCCATCAATTATGGTGCGCGCTCATGGAGTCCACCGGAGCAACGGTCGCGGAACTCGTACAGGCGCGGTGGGGCGACCACCGCACCGGCCTGCGCCACGCGGGCGGTGAACTGACCCACCACCAGGTGGCGGCGGGCGCGGCGGCCAGGGCCGCGCTCCTCGCCGAGCTGCTGCCGCGCCACGCCGCACCGCACATCGGCGTCCTGCTCGACAACACCCCCGAGTACCCGCTCTGGCTGAGCGCGGCCGCCCTCGCGGGAGCGGCCGTCGCGGGCATCAACCCCACCCGGCGCGGCCCCGAGCTGGCCCGCGACATCCTCCACACCGACTGCGCGGTCCTCGTGACCGAACGCGCCCACCTGCATCTGCTCGACGGCCTCGAACTCCCCGGCGTACGCCTCCTGGTGACGGACACCGACGCCTACGCGCACCTCCTCGCGCCCTACGCCGACGCCACCCCCGCCATCGCCCCGACCGTGCGCCCCGGCACCCGCATGCTGCTCTACTTCACGTCCGGCTCGACCGGCGCCCCCAAAGCGGCGATCTGCAGCCAGGGCAGGCTCGCCGCCGCAGGACGCTCCCTGGTCGCCCACTTCGGCGTGCGCGCCGAGGACACCCACTACATCTGCATGCCCATGTTCCACGGCAACGCGGTCATCGCGGACTGGGCCCCCGCGCTGGCGGCGGGCGCGGGCGTGGCATTGCGCCCCCGCTTCTCCGCGTCCCGTTTCCTCGACGACGTACGCGAGTACAACGCCACGTACTTCACCTACGTGGGCCGCGCCGTCCAGTACGTCCTGGCCACCCCCGAGCGGCCCGACGACCGCGAGAACCCCCTACGGGTCGGCTTCGGCACCGAGGCGGGAGCGGTGGACGCGGCACGCTTCGAGAAGCGGTTCGGGGTGCGGCTCGTCGAGGGGTACGGCTCCTCCGAGGGCGGCGCGGCGATTCAGCGGACGCCGGGCACGCCTGCCGGGGCGATCGGCCGCGCGGCACCCGGCGACGACTTGGCGGTGGTGGACCCGGACACGCGCCACGAGTGCGATACCGCACTCTTCACCGCCTCCGGCCGCCTCCTGAACGGCGGGGCGGCCATAGGAGAGTTGGTGAACCGCGGCCCGAACCCCTTCGAGGGGTACTGGCGCAACGACGAGGCCCAGGCGGAACGCCGACGCGACGGCTGGTACTGGACCGGGGACCTCTTCTACCGCGACAGCGACGGCTACCTCTACTTCGCGGGCCGTACGGACGACCGGCTGCGGGTGGACAGCGAGAACCTGGCGGCGGCGATGATCGAGAACATCATCGCCCGGTACGAGGGAGCGGCGGCCGTGGCGGTCTACGCGGTACCGGACCCGGTCTCCGGCGACCAGGTGATGGCGGCACTCACCCCACCCCCCGGCACCCCCTTCGACCCGCTCTCGTTCGCCGAATTCCTCGTCACCCAACCCGACTTGGGCACCAAGATGACGCCCCGCTTCGTACGCGTGGTCCCGCGCATGCCGGTGACGGCGACGAACAAGGTCGCCCGCGGCGAGCTGCGCCGCGAGGGCTTCCGCTGCGCCGACCCGGTCTGGTGGCGTCCGCCCGGCGCCTCCGTGTACGCACCCCTGACGCCGACGGACACGGCAACCCTGCTGGCCCACTACAGGACGCAGGGCCGCGACGCCCTCCTCACGTGACCGCTCTCCTGACCGATTACGATCCACGTCCATGAGCGCGCCAGAACAGACCGAGCCGCAGGACCACCTCCACGACGAGGACACGCCCCAGGACGGCCCCACCCCCGCCGCCCGCGCCCGGCGCGCCCGCATCGCCGCGGCCTCGCTGCTCATGGCCGCCGCCGCGGTGGTCCTCGCCCTGCGCCTGGCCAGCCGCTCCTCCGTGCTCGTCGTCGGCGTCTACGGCCTGCTGCTCATCCTCTGCGGCGGCGTGATCGAACTGAGCCGCCGCGGCCGCACCAGGCTCGGCACGTGGCTCCTCGCCGCGGGGCTCGCGGCGGCGCTGGTCATGGACGGGTTCGTCCTGTCGTAACCCCTTGGGCGAGGCCCCCGCTCAGGACTCCAGATACCGCAGCACCGCGAGCACCCGCCGGCTGTACCCCGTCGTCCGGTGCAGGCCCAGTTTGTCGAAGATGGCGTTGAGGTTCTTCTCGACCGCGCTCAGGGAGATGTGCAGCTTCTCGCCGATGGCCGCGTTCGTGTGGCCCTCGGCCAGCGCCTCCAGGACCGTGCGCTCCCTCGGGGTGAGGCGGGTCAGGGGGTCGACATGGGTGGTGCGGATGAGCAGTTGCCGTACGACTTCCGGGTCGATGGCGGCGCCCCCGGCGTGCACCCGTTCCAGCGCGTCGAGGAACTCCTCGACCTGGGCGACCCGGTCCTTGAGGAGGTAGCCGACGCGTTCGGCGCTCGACGTGAGGAGCTGGGCCGCGTAGTTGCGTTCGACGTACTGGGAGAGGACGACCACGCCGATCTCCGGGCGGAGTTCACGGATGCGTACCGCGGCGCGCAGGCCTTCGTCGGTGTGGTCGGGCGGCATGCGGATGTCGGTGACGACGACGTCGGGCGTGTGCGCCTCGACCTCGCGCAGGAGCGCGTCGGCGTCGCCGACGGCGGCGAGTACCTCGTGACCCTCCTCGGCGAGCAGCCGGACCAGGCCCTCCCGCAGCAGGGTCGAGTCCTCGGCGAGTATTACGCGCACGGCAGCTCCGCGGTGATCGTGGTGGGACCCCCGAGGGGGCTGTCGACACGCAGGGTGCCGTCGAGCGCGGCGACCCGGCTGCCCAGGCCGGTGAGCCCGCTGCCCGCCGGGTCCGCGCCGCCGACGCCGGTGTCGCGGACGAGGACGGAGAGCATCGCGCCGCGTTGCTCCACGCGTACGGAGACCTCGTCGGCCGCCGCGTGCTTGGCGGCGTTGTTCACCGCCTCCGAGACGACGAAGTAGGCGGCCGTCTCGACGGCGGAGGGCAGCGGGTCCGGTACGTCGTACTCCATGCGCACGGGCACCGCGCACCGCTCCGACACCCCGCCGAGGGCCTCGCGGAGCCCGAGGCCGTCGAGCGCGGTGGGGTAGACCCGCCAGGCCACCTCGCGCAGCTCGGTGAGGACTTCCCGCGCTTCCTTGTGGGCCTGTTCGAGGAGGGCGTCGGCCCGTTCCGGGGTGCGGCCGCGGCGGGCCCGGCCGAGGAGCATGGCGAGGGCGACGAGCCGCTGCTGGACGCCGTCGTGCAGGTCGCGCTCGACGCGACGCCGCTCCACGTCGACCGCGTGGACGACCGCGGCGCGGCTGGTGGCCAGCTCGTCGATGCGGCGCTGGAGGAGTTCACGCTCGGAGGGCCCGAAGCACTCGCGGGCCAGCCGGGCGTCCTGCTCGGTGAGCGCGCGCAGCCCCTGCACGGCGAGGAAGAGCAGGGTGCCGCCGAGCACGACCTGGCTGAGCACGTCCACCCACGTCATCGTGGAGCGGGTGGTGAGCGAGACCGCGAAGATCCCGGCGAGGACGGCGCCGAAGTCGACGAGGCCGACGACGACGGCGCACAGCAGTCCGGAGTACGTGCGGGCCGCGAGATAGCGCAGGATCTGCCGGTCGTCGGCGCGGTGCTCGGGGAAAGCGTCGTGGAAGAAGAGGGAGCGGCGGCGGCGCTCCAGTCCGGTGAGCCTGCGGGCGCCCGCCGCGAGGAGGGCGTGGGCGCGGGCGCGGGTGCGCGGCCAGAGCAGGAAGGCGCCGAGTGCCGCCCCGGCGGCGACGAAGTACAGCAGCCCGAGCAGGGCGGTCAGGCACCCCACGAGCACCCCGGCGACCCGCATGAGCAACGGCGCGGCTACGGGTTCCCTCACATCGCCCGACATTAGCCGAGCCCTAGCGGGAGCGCCGGTGGCGGGCCTCGGCGGTGGACTGCGGCCCCTTCCGCGACCGTACGCGCACCGCCACGTACACGGCGACGGCCCCGACGACCAGGACCAGGACGGCCTTGGAGACCAGCCCCACGTACGTCTCGACCGCGTCCCACTGGTCGCCGAGCCAGTAGCCCGCGAGGACGAGCACCGAGTTCCAGACCAGGCTGCCCAGCGTGGTCAGGGCGAGGAAGAGCGGCAGCCGCATGCGTTCCACCCCGGCCGGCACCGAGATCAGGCTGCGGAAGATCGGCACCATCCGGCCGAGGAGGACCGCCTTCGTGCCGTGCTTGGCGAACCACGCCTCGGTCCGCTCCAGGTCGGCAGCCTTCACCAGCGGCAGCTTCGCCCACAGGGCGTGCATGCGCTCGCGTCCGAAGAGCACGCCGATCCAGTACAGGACGGCGGCGCCGACCACCGAGCCGAGCGTGGTCCAGAACAGGGCGGAGGCGAGGCTGATCACTCCCTGGCCCGCCGCGAAGCCGGTCAGCGGCAGGATGACCTCGCTGGGGAGCGGCGGGAACAGGTTCTCCAGGGCGATGGCGAGCCCCGCGCCGGGAGCGCCCATCGTGTCGACGAGGTCCGCGGCCCAGCCCGCGATGCCGCCGGCGGGCTCCTGGGGGAGGGCGAGAGTCGTGAGGTCCATGGCAGTAACGCTAGAAACCGCAGGTCACCGACGGTATGGGGGTTGCCGTCGGGTGGGGGTGCGGTTTTCCGCACCCTGTCAGGAGCACCCCACGGGACCAGGTACTATTAATGAGTCAGCAGGCGCCGCTAGCTCAGTTGGTTAGAGCAGCTGACTCTTAATCAGCGGGTCCGGGGTTCGAGTCCCTGGCGGCGCACTTGCGAATGCCGAAAGGGCGTTCCCGGTTTCCGGGGGCGCCCTTTCGGCGTACCCCCTTTCGGCGTACCGGCGCCCCTGGGTGTCGTCAGATCGTGAGCGAGAGCAGCAACGGCGCCGCCCCGCGGTTGAGCGTGTCCGCCGCCTCCCGCAGCCGGTGCGCGTGCTCGACCGGCAGGGACAGGGCGAGGCAGCCGACGGCGGAGCCCGCGGTGATGGGGACGGCCGCGCAGACCGTGCCGACCGCGTACTCCTGGAGGTCGAGGACCGGGACCGTGGCGGGCTGCGACGCGAGCCGGTTGAGCAGGACCCGCTCGTTCGTGATCGTCCGCGAGGTGAGACGGGCCATCTTGTGGCGGGAGAGGTGGTCCCTGCGGCCGTTCACGTCGAGCTGGGTGAGCAGGCTCTTGCCGACCGCGCTGGCGTGGGCGGAGGAGCGGAAGTCGACCCACTCGTTGACCGCGGGGGTGCGGGGGCCCGCCGCGAAGTCGGTGACGCGGACCTCGCCGTCCACGTACCGGCTGATGTAGACCGCGGCGCCGATGGAGTCGCGGAGTCCGTCCAGGGTGCGCTGGAGCTTCTCGCGCAGCGCCTCCGCGTGGTCACGGGTCGAGCCGAGGCGGCTGAGGGTCTCACCCGTGACGTACGCCCCGGGGGTGCCGTCGTCCGTGAGCTGGTCGACGTACCCCTCACTGGTCAGCATGCGCAGCAGGGGGAGCAGCCGGTCGAGGGGGACTCCGGTGTCGCGGGCGATGCGGGCGGCGGTCACTCCGGTGTCGTGCCGGGCGACGGTCTCGAGCACCCGCAGGGCGCTCTGGACGGAGCGGTGCGGCGTGATCTCCTCGTGCTGCAACGCCACGGCTTCCCCCTGCGTGGAACGGTTCCGGACAGTCGGGCTCGGTTCCACGATAGCTGTCAAGTGGCGCATTCGGAGAGTCTGTTGGGGACATTGGTGGCGCGTTCCGTGTCCGTCAGCAGGAACGCGCCACTCTGGCATATGCCCAGGTCATGCCCCGTACGGTCAGCCCGTCCCAGCCGTCACAGCACCGCGCTCAGGAACTCACGGGTGCGCTCGTGCTCCGGCTCCGTGAAGATCTTCTCCGGGGTGCCGGACTCGATGACACGGCCCGAGTCGAACATGAGTACCTGGTCGGAGATGTCCCGCGCGAAGTTCATCTCGTGCGTCACGCACAGCATCGTGATGTCCGTGGTGTGCGCGATGTCGCGGAGCACGTCCAGGACGCCCGCCACCAGCTCGGGGTCGAGCGCGGACGTCACCTCGTCGAGCAGCAGCACCTGCGGGCGCATCGCCAGGGCCCGCGCGATGGCCACCCGCTGCTGCTGACCGCCGGAGAGCTGCGTCGGGTACGCGTCGCAGCGGTCCCCGAGCCCGACCAGGTCGAGCAGCTCGCGGGCCCGCTGCTCGGCCTCGTCCTTGGAGAGCCCGAGGACGGAGACGGGCGCCTCCGTGACGTTGCGCAGCACCTTCATGTTCGGGAAGAGGTTGAACTGCTGGAACACCATCCCGATGTTCTTGCGGACCTCGCGGACGTGCTTCTCGCCCGCGGGGACGAGCTTGCCGTTCTTCTCCTCGTGGGTGAGGTACTTGCCGCCCACCTTGATCGTGCCCTGCTCCGGCTTCACCAGCGTCATCAGGAGCCGCAGGATCGTGGTCTTGCCGGAACCGGAGGGCCCGATCAGTGTCACGTGCTTGCCGGAGGCGACGGAGAAGTCCAGCTCGTCGAGGACGACGTTCGAGCCGTACCGCTTCACGACCTTGTCGAAGCGGATCAGCTCGCTGCCGTCGACGGCCGGGTTGGGGATTTCCTGGGAAGTGCTGCTGTCAGCGGACAAGACGACGCTCCAAAACTCGCAGAAGAAGAGAGGCCGGGTAGGCGATGACGATGAAGGCGACACCGACCACGCTGATCGCCTCGAAGGTGAAGGTCGTCTGGCTGTAGTTCTGGGCCTGGCCCAGCATGTCGAGCGCGCCGATGGCAGCCATCTGCGGCGACTCCTTCAGCATGACGATCACGTAGTTGCCGAGCGCGGGGATGACCCTGCGCACCGCCTGCGGCAGGACCACGGACGTCCAGGTGCGCCGCTTGGAGAGGCTGAGCGCGGTCGCCGCCTCCCACTGCCCGGCCGGCACACCCTCGATGCCCGCCCGGTAGACCTCCGAGGTGTACGTCGAGTAGTGCAGGCCGAGCCCGACGATGCCCGTGGTGAGCGGGGACATCGAGGGCCCCCACTCCGGCACCACGTAGAACAGGAAGAACAGCTGCACCAGGAGCGGGGTGTTCCGGATGAACTCCGTTACCACCGTGACCGGCCAGCGGATCCACTTCTTCTCCGAGCGCTGGGCGACCGCCCAGACCAGGCCGAGGGAGAAGGCGATCAGGGAGCCGAAGAGCAGCGCCTTGAGCGTGAGCTCCACGCCGTCCCAGAAGAGCGGCATGAACTCGTCGACGTGATCCCAGTTCCAGTTCACTTGGTACCCCCCGGGGCCGAGACGACGACGTCGATCGACGACTTGGAGCGCAACCCGCCGAACAGGCTTGTCTTCTCGGGCGTCTGCCCCACCCGTTTCTTGGCGTGCCGCTCCAGGAGCCGCATGCCGCGGGTGAGGACGAACGCGAGGACGAAGTACAGGACGAGCAGCAGCGTGTAGATCGGCGCGCTCTCGTTCTTGACGAGCCGCAGCAGGTCACCGGCGAACGTCATGTCGGCCACCGCGATGAGGGAAACCAGCGAGGTGCCCTTCAGGAGCTCGATCAGCAGGTTGTTGAACGGCGGGATCATCTCCGGCCAGGCCTGCGGGAGTTCGATGCGGCGCAGCCGCTGCATCGGCGTGAAGTTCAGGGCGATGCCCGCCTCGCGCTGCGCGGCCGGCACCGCGGCGAGCGCGCCGCGCACGATCTCCGATGCGTACGCGCCGTACGTGATGCCGAGCGCCAGGACGCCCGCGAACATCGGCTGGAAGCTGATGTTGAACAGCGGCGGCACGGTGAACGCGATCCAGAACATGAAGACCAGCGACGACGTGCTGCGGAAGATCTCGAAGTACGCCCCCGCGAGGAAGCGGACGATCCAGAGCCGCGACGTGCGCAGCACACCGATCGGGAAGGCGATCACGAAGGCGAGCGCCGCGCTGTAGAGCGTGACCTGGACGGTGATCCAGATGCCGGGCAGGAACCAGTTCCCGAAGAACTCCGACGACATCATGACGAGGCGCCCTTCGCCGGGGGACACAGCTTCTCGACGGTCAGCTCCGTCATCTCGGCCGCGGTGAAGCCGAACGGCTTGACGATGCGCAGCAGTTCGCCGCTCTTCTTGAGCTTGTGCAGCTCCTTGTTGAAGGCGTCCCGCAGGTTCTTCTCGGACGGCCGGAAGGCGAAGCCGCCCGCGCCGTACGCCGGTTCGCCGTCCACGACGGGCTGGAAGGGCTCCGTCGCCTCGACCCGCGCATTGTTCTTGATCACCGTGCGCACGGTGACGTTGGTGCCGGCGAACGCGTCGACGCGGCCCTGCGCCACGGCGTCCATCCCCGCGACCTGGTCGGGCAGGACGAGCACGGACTCCACGCCCGCCGCCTTGGCGTAGTCGATCTCGGCGTAGGCCGTGCCGCTCGCCAGCTTCAGGCCCTTCTTCGCGATGTCCTCGTACCCCTTGATGCCGTGGGGGTTGCCCTTCTTCACGATGAAGGAGTCGAGCATGAGGTAGTCGGGGTCGGAGAACAGGACCTGTTCACACCGCGTCGGGTTGATGTACATGCCCGCCGAGACCACGTCGAACTGCCGTGCCTGTGTCAGGCCGGGTATCAGCGCGCCGAACTTCGTGGGCACCGCCTTGACCTTGGGTACGCCGAGGCGGGGGAAGATGACCTTGGCGATCGCCGGCGCCTCGCCCGTGACCTCGCCGTTCTCATCGATGTATCCGAACGGGACCTCGCCCGCGACACCGATCCTGACCGTGCCGCTGTCGCGCAGGCGGTCCAGCAGATCGCCCCCCTCAACCTTCCCCTCGTCGGGCACGCGGCTGCATGCCGACGCCCCGAATACGCCCAGAGCCGCCCCGCCCGCTCCGGTGAGCAGGGCGCGGCGGCGCACCGCTCTGCCGATGAATCCCTCGTTGTTCCCAAGTGGTGGAGCCATGGGCGCGCGGCTACCCGACTCCACGCGAGTTATGCCGACGAATTCCGGCCCCTGATGCAATCGTTGTGCCCTTGACCCAGGGAGGAGCATGGGACACATGGCAGAGCGATTCATCGAAGTCTCCCTCGCCAAGCGAGGGGTTCAGTGCACGGCGAAACTGCTCGACGACCGGGCTCCGGTGACCTGCGCGGCGGTGTGGGAGGCACTGCCGCTCGGCTCGGACGTCTATCACGCGAAGTATGCGCGCAATGAGATCTACGCCCTCTTCCCGGCGTTCGCGGACCGCGAGCCGCCCCTGGAGAATCCGACCGTCACGCCCATTCCCGGAGATCTCTGTTATTTCTCCTTCTCCGGTACGGAACTGGGCACCCAGGCGTACGGCTACGAAGCGGAGGCCGACGTGAAGGCGGGCACCACCGTCGTCGACCTCGCCCTCTTCTACGAACGGAACAACCTGCTCCTCAACGGTGACGTGGGCTGGGTGCCCGGCATCGTCTGGGGCCGGATCGTCGAGGGCCTCGACCGGATGGCAGAGGCCTGCAACGACCTGTGGCGGACGGGGGCGCAGGGGGAGACGCTGAGTTTCCGACGCGCCTGAGGTTCGCTCAACCGAGTGCGGGTGGCGTCACGGAGGCGCTGCCCGACTCGTACAAGGCGTGCGCCGCACGGAGCACCACCGGATCCGCGTGGCGTGCGGCCACCAGTTGCACGCCGATGGGCAACCCGTCGTCATCCACCCCGCAGGGCACCGTCGCCGCGGGCTGCTGCGTGAGGTTGAAGGGGTACGTGAACGGGGTCCACCCGGTCCAGCGCCGGTGCCCCGACCCCTTCGGCACCTCGACGCCCGCCTCGAACGCCGTGATCGGCAGGGTCGGCGTGACCAGCAGGTCGTACGTCGAGTGGAAGCGGCCCATGCGGCGCCCGAGGGCCATCCGGACGTCGACGGCCGCGAGGTAGTCCAGCGCGCTGTACCGCGCGCCCCGCGCGCAGATCTCCCGCAGCCCCGGGTCGAGCAATTCCCGCTGCGCGGGCGTCAGATGCCGCACGACGCACGCCGCCCCGCTGAACCACAGGGTCTGGAAGGCCTCCACCGGGTCGGTGAAGTCGGGGTCGGCCTCCTCGACGTACGCGCCCTGCGCCGCGAGCGACTCCACCGCGCGCCGCACCGCCGCCGCGACCGCTGGACGCACGGCGACCTGCCCGCCGAGGGACGGGGAGTAGGCGACACGCAGACCGTGCACGCCCCCGTCCAAGCCTTCCCCGAAACTCCCCGCCACGGGGCCCAGCTGCGACCAGTCACGGTCGTCGGGGCCCGTGATCACGTCCATCATCAGCGCCGCGTCCGCCGCGTCGCGGGTCATCGGCCCGACATGCGCGAGCGTCCCGAACGGGCTCGCGGGATACAGCGGCACCCGGCCGTACGTCGGCTTCAGCGCGAAGATCCCGCAGAACGCCGCGGGGATGCGCACCGAGCCGCCGCCGTCCGTGCCCAGCGACAGCGGGCCCGCGCCGAGCGCCACGGCGGCCGCGCTGCCCCCGCTGGAGCCACCGGACGTTCGGGACGGATCGTGCGGATTACGGGTGACGCCGCTCTGCGGCCCGTCCGTCACACCCTTCCACCCGAACTCCGGCGTCGTCGTCCGGCCGACGAACACCGCGCCGTGCTCGCGCAGCCGGGCGACCGCGGGCGCGTCCTCGTTCCACTTGCCCTCCGGTCGTACGGTCAGCGAGCCGCGCAGCGTCGGCTCGCCGCGCAGGAGGAGCAGATCCTTCACGGACACCGGGACGCCGTCCACGAGACCCTGCGGCGCGCCCCGCCGCCACCGCTCCGCACTGGCCTCGGCCTGCGACAACGCCGACTCCGCCGTGACCCGCACGAAGGCGTTCACCGCCGACTGGCTCTCCTCCGCCCGGCGCAGGGCCGCCCGGGTCGCGTCGACCGGACTGAATTCGCCCTTGCGATAGCCGTCGACGAGTTGTACAGCCGTGAGATCCGCGAGCTCGGTCATGCAGGCTCCTCAGCAGACGGGGCGTGATCGGTTGGAGCGTGATCGGTTGGAGGGGGTCATCGATCGGGAGGTGATCAATGACCTGGGACATACCCACGTTCCTTGTCGACGACGTTCGTCAGCGGCCGACCCGCCGCCCACGCCTGGAACAGCTCGACGAACTGCGCGCCCAGCGCGTCCCGCCAGCCGACCGTGTCGCCGCTCATGTGCGGGGAGACGAGCAGCCCCGGCGTCGTCCACAGGGGGCTGTCCGGGGGCAGCGGCTCGTTCTCGAACACGTCGAGGGCGGCCCCCGCGATCCACCGCTTGGACACGGCCTCGACCAAGTCGTCCTCGACCACCAGGGGGCCGCGCCCGATGTTGATGAACCGCGCGGACGGCTGCATGAAACCGAAGCGCCGGGCGTCGAACATGCCCCGCGTGTCGTCCGTGAGCGGCGCCGCGCACACCACCCAGTCGGCCCTGACCATCAGCCGGTCGAGCTCTTCCGTGGCGTGCACCCCGGGCCGCGCCGTGCGGCCCACCAGGGCCGTGAGGATGCCGAGCCCCTTCAGCGTGCGCACGATGGCCCGCCCGATGGGCCCAGAACCGATCACGCACGCGCGCGTGCCCGCGATCCGCTGGGTCTCGCGGTGGCGCCAGGAGCGTTCGCGCTGCAGCTCCAGGGTGCGCGGCAGGTCCTTGGCCATGGCGAGGACCAGCGCCGCCACGTACTCGGCGATGGGCTGGTCGAAGACGCCCCGGGCGTTCGTCACCACGGTGTCGGACGCCGCGAGTTCGGGGCACATCAGATGGTCGACGCCCGCGCTCGCGGTGTGCACCCACCGGGGCCGCGGACCCTCGCCGGGCCAGGCCCGGCGCACCGCCTCCGAGGTGAAGTCCCACACCAACAGCACATCCGCCAAGGGCAGTTGTTCGGCCAGCGTGGCTTCGTCGGCGTGCAGGATCCGGGCCTGTCCGGCCAGGCTGCCGAGGCGCGGCGGCGGGGTCGGTGGCTCGGCGTCAAGGACGAGGACGGTCGTTTCGGAAACCGACGGGACACCGTTTCGCAATGAGATTCCGCTTCCCTTGTCAGAGGTACGGCCACGCCGCGTCGACAAGTCGGCTCAACCGTCTGAGATGTGCGGATTGACCACGCTCGCACCCGAACCTACCTTCGTCAACAGAGGCACTGCTGTACCGGCTGTCCAAGAACCAGTACTCTCCGTGCAGCCGATCGCACTCGCTGTGTGGTACGCCCGCGCAGTCATCCCCGTCCCGACGTCCCGGCGCGTCGCCGGCATCGCTCGTCCCCGGCTCCGGCCGGTCCCTGAAAACACGCACGACCTTGGGGACTGCTCATGGACGTCTCTTTCCTCGGCGGACCACACCCTCAACGCGGTGTGGGTGTCGTCGCCCCTTTCGACTTCGTCCTCGACCGCGAACTGTGGCGCTGGATCCCGGACGAGGTCTCCCTCCATCTGACCCGGACGCCGTACGTGCCCGTGGAGGTCAGCCTCGACCTCGCACGCCTGGTCAGCGAGCACGAGACCCTCGCCGAGGCGGTCCGCGCACTGACCGCCGCCGAGCCCGAAGTCCTCGCGTACGCCTGTACGTCGGGCAGTTTCGTCGGCGGCACGCCCGGTGAACGCGCGATGTGCGAGGCCATGACCCGCGAGGGCGCGGTCGCCTCGGTGACCACGTCCGGCGCGCTCCTGGAAGCCCTCGACGAACTGGGCGCGCGCCGCATCGCGCTCGTCACCCCCTACACGTGGTCGGTCACGCAGTCCCTGGAGGAGTACCTGGCGGAGGCGCGGGTGTCCGTCACGGGCCGCGCCTACCTCGGCCTCACCCGGCACATCTGGAAGGTGCCCTACCGGGACGTGGCCGACATGGCGCGCCGCGCGGTCCTCGGCAGCGAGGGAGGCGTGGACTGCCTCTTCATCAGCTGCACGAACCTCCCGACGTACGACGTCATTCCGCAACTGGAAGCGGAACTGCGGATGCCGGTGATCTCGGCGAACCAGGTGACGATGTGGTCCGCACTGCGTCGGCTGGGTACCCGTGCGGTAGGGCCCTATCAGGCACTGATCGATCCGACGGCGAGGCCGGGCGCGAGTCCGCTGAACCCGCCGGCTCCGCCCCAGGGCCTGCCCGAAGTACCACCCGCAGAAGGAGGAGGCTGGACGTGACGGCACTCGGATTTCTCTACCCGGGGCACTCGGCAGAGGACGACTACCCCCGCATGGAGCAGATGCTCGGCAGCGACATCCGGCTGCAGGTCGTCCACACGGACATCGGTGAGGACGCGCACCGCGTCGACGCGCTGCTCGAGATGGGCTCGGCGGACCGGCTCGCCGCGGGCGTCGAGGAGCTGCGGCTCTCCGGCGCGGAGGCGGTGGTGTGGGCGTGCACCAGCGCCAGCTTCGTCTTCGGCTGGGAGGGCGCACACGACCAGGTGCGCAAGCTGGCCATGGCGGCAGGCCTGCCCGCCTCGTCGACGTCGTTCGCCTTCGCCCACGCCGCGCGCGAGGTGCGGGCCACGCGGGTCGCGGTCGCGGCGACGTACCCGGAGGACGTGGCGGGCCACTTCGCCGCCTTCCTGAAGGACGGCGGCGTGGAGGTCGTGGCGGCAAGGGGGAGCGGCATCATCACGGCGGCGGAGGTGGGCACGTGGGGGCGCGACGAGGTCTTCGCGCTGGCCCGCGCGGGCGACCACCCGGACGCGGAGGCGCTGCTCCTGCCGGACACGGCGCTGCACACGGCGGCGTACGTCCGCGACCTGGAGGCGGAGGTCGGCAAGCCGGTCCTGACGGCGAACCAGGTCACCCTCTGGGAGGCGCTGCGGCTGGCCGAGCGCAGGGTGAACGCGCCGGCGCTGGGCGCCCTGTTCACGAAGGAACCGCTGGTCCAGGCGCCGGTCACGGGCTGAGGAGTCACGGGCTGAGGATCAGTCTCACCACCGTTAACGTCTGGACCGATCCGGAGACGTAGTAGAGGACGATGGCGCCGTCGACCGTGGCTTCCCTGCGGTCGGGGTCGTCCCGTACGGGTGTGGAGCCGTGGCCGTACGGATCCCGGCCGATCGTGCGGGAGAGGACGGCGCGGAACGCGTCGGCGTCACCCATCTTGCCGAGGGTGTCGTCGGCGGGCGGCGCGTACGTGACGCGGTGCGCCTTGCGGTGGCGGGGGCTCACGTGGTGGACCGCCGTTCGGCCTCGTCGGAGGCGAGCCGGGCGAGGCGGGCCTCGGCTTCCGGATCGGGTACGGCCTCCAGCATCCAGTGCCGCATCACCGCGTGGATCTCGTCGACGCCCGCCGCGTTGATGGCCCGGTCGAACTCCGCGCGCCGGTGGGCCGGCAGGGCGGCGCGGATGTCGGGGAGGGTGTTGGGCACCTCGACCTCGACTCCGTCGACGAGGGTCTTCAGGGGATCAGCCATGGCCAGCACGGTAGTCGTGCGGGGGCGACGACGCGCCGAGTGCGCTGAGGTCCTGCGGGAATAAAACGGAGCCACCCTCCTGTTCCGAGTCTCCGTAGCCACGACATGACGGGCTACGGCAGGACTGGCTACACCATGACGTACGTACGCAGTGCAGGAGGCACCCAAGTGACAGTGGACCCGACCGACGACGGCATCCGCGGCGAGCGGCACGGCACCGCCCCCGTGCCCCTGTCCGTGCTCGACCTCGTCACCGTCGGCGCGGGGCGCACCGCCACCGACGCGCTGCGCACCAGCGTCGACATCGCGAAGCTGGCCGAGGCCCGCGGGTACCACCGCTACTGGGTCGCCGAGCACCACTCCATGCCGGGCGTCGCCTCGTCGTCCCCGGCCGTGATCCTGGCCCACCTCGCCGCCCACACGGAGCGCATCCGGCTGGGCTCCGGCGGCGTCATGCTGCCCAACCACGCGCCGCTCGTCATCGCCGAGCAGTTCGGCACCCTGGAGGCGATGGCCCCGGGCCGCGTCGACCTCGGCCTCGGCCGCGCCCCCGGCACGGACGGCGCCACCGCGGCCGCCCTGCGCCGTACCGAACGCCTGGGGGACGGCGCCGACGACTTCCCGCAGCAACTCGCCGAACTCATCCGCTTCCTGGACGACGACTTCCCCGACGGCCACCCCTACAGCCGCATCCACGCCGTCCCCGGCCCCGTGCAGGCGACCTCGCCCGGCGGCGTCCAGTCCCCGCACCGCCCGCCGGTCTGGCTGCTCGGCTCCTCCGGCTTCAGCGCCCGCCTCGCCGGCGCCCTCGGCCTGCCGTTCGCCTTCGCGCACCACTTCTCCGCGCAGAACACGATCCCGGCGCTCGACCTCTACCGCGAGTCGTTCAAGCCCTCCGCGCTCCTCGACGCCCCGTACGCCGTCATCGGCGTCTCGGCCCTCGCGACCGACGACGAGAAGGAGGCCCGCCGCCAGGTCATGGCCGCCGCCCTGAACATGGTCCGCCTGCGCACCGGCCGCCCCGGCCTGGTCCCCACCCCCGAGGAGGCGGAAGCACACCAGTTCACGGAGATGGAGCGGGACTTCATCACGTCCTGGAACGCGAACGTCGTCCACGGCACCCCCGACCAGGTCCGCACCGGCCTCGACGACCTCGCCAAGCGCACAGGCGCCGACGAACTCATGCTCACGGCCAACGCCCACAGCAGCGAGGCCCGCCTGCACAGCTACGACCTGATCGCGAGCGCATACGGGCTGCCGGAGGCGTAGCGGCGCGCCTCAGGCGGCCCTCTCCAGCAGTCCTCAGGCCGCCCCCTCCAGCAGTAGGGAGATACGATCCGCCGCGACCGGGCGGGAGTAGAGCCAGCCCTGGCCCGTGTCGCAGCCGATGCTGCGCAGGCGGGTGGCCTGGGCTGCTGTTTCCACGCATTCGGCCGTCACCGTCAGGCCCAGGCGGTGGGCGAGTTGGATCATCGCTTCGACGATGACCTCGTCGGCGGGGTTGGTGCGCTCCTCGCCCTCCTCGTACTGGAATCCCCGTACGAAGGAGCCGTCCAGTTTGAGGACGGAGACGGGGAGGCGGCTGAGGTAGGCCAGGTTCGAGTAGCCCGTGCCGAAGTCGTCGATGGCGATGCGCACGCCCATGTCGCTCAGCGCCTGCAGCGCCTGGAGGGGGCGGCCCGCCGAACCCATCACGGCCGACTCGGTGAGCTCGAGCTGGAGGAGGCGGGCCGGGAGGCCGGTCTCGGCGAGGATCTCCGCGACGTCCGCGACCAGGTCCGAGTCCCAGACCTGGCGCACCGCCACGTTGACGCTGACGAAGACCGGCTCCCGCTCGGGGTGCTCCAGCTGCCAGCGCCGGGCCTGGAGACAGGAGCTCCGCAGCACCCAGCGGCCCAGCTGCACGATCGAACCGTCCTCCTCGGCCAGTCCGATGAACCGATTCGGCGTCAGGAGCCCGAACTGCGGATGCTGCCACCGGACCAGGGCCTCGACCCCGTGCAGGCCCTCGTCGTCGAGCCCCACCAGCGGCTGGTACTCCAGGACGAACTCGCCCCGCTCGACCGCGGGCCGCAGTGAGCTGGACAGGGCCTGCCGAGTCATGCGGTGGGCGTTGCGCTCGGGGTCGAACAGCGTCCAGCGGGCCTTGCCGTCCGTCTTCGCCCAGTACAGCGTCGTGTCGGCGGCCTGCATGAACCCCGTCGTCGTGGTGCCCGCGGCGCGCCGCTCCACGACACCGATGGACGCGGAGACGGAGAGGCGCTGCCCCGACAGGTCGAACGGTTCCTGCAAGGCCTTCAGCGTCGTGTCGGCGAGCTCGGCCAGCTGGTCCGTACCGGTGGAGTCCTCGACGAGCAGCGCGAACTCGTCGCCGCCGAGCCGCGCGACCAGCGGCGCCGACGCCCTGCCGTACCCGGCCCGGTCGGCGCAGCGCGTGAGCCGCTCCCCGACGGCGGCGAGCAGCCGGTCGCCGACGCGGTGGCCGAGGGTGTCGTTGACCGCCTTGAACCCGTCGAGGTCGAGGTAGCAGAGCCCGATGCGGCCGGTGCTCGTGTCGTCGTACGTCCCCGCCTCCAGCGCCGTCGCGAGGCGCTCGAAGAACAGGTTCCGGTTGGGCAGCCGGGTCACCGGGTCGTGCATCTGCACGTGGCGCAGCCGGGCCTGCAGTTCGCGGCGCGCGCTGATGTCGGACGCGGCGAGCAGGACCGCCCCGCCCGCGTCCCGGTCGGCGGGCTCCGGCATCGGCGAGACCGTGATCTGCACCCACAGGGAGTGTCCGTCGGGGTGCTTCAGGCGCCGCGTGCAGCGCAGCTTGGCCTGCCTGCCGCGCAGCACCTCGCGGTACGCGTGCCAGGTGCGGGCGTCCGATGCCAGATCGATCAGGTCGGCGGCGACGCACCCGGTGAGCGCGCCGGGGGCCGCGCCGAACAGGGCGGCCAGGGCGTCGTTGGCGCTGATGACGAGGCCCTCGCCGTCGACGACAGCGAGAGCCAGGGGCGCGGCCGCGAAGGCGCCGCGGTAGTCGGACGCGTCGCGGGGGTCGGGCGCGTCGGCCCGGCGACGCTCCGTGACGTCGGTACGGGTTCGGTCGGGCGCTGTGACCGTGGAGGCGGGCCCTTCGGACGTTCCGTTCACCGCTTGCTCCCGCAGTGCAGTTTGTTGCCGAACAGGTCTCGTCGGGCGGCGTGCAGGTGGCGGGCGGCGATGGGGGGACCGGGCCCGCGCAGGAAAGTGTGCCGATCATAGAGGCTGGCCAGAGGCCCGTTCCAGCCGTATCACCGCTCCGGGCGGGGCGCACCGCCCTCGGCAGATCGTTTCTGCTCGGCCCTGAACTGGTTCCGATGCGACCCGATCGCTTGTGACGTTCCGTGAGCGGTCGGGGTGTCGCGCCCTTGTCCCGTACTCACTCGGAAGGGCCAGACAAACAGGGCGAACTTCAACAGATCATCACAAGGTGGGTGGGGTGTCCCGCATTCCGCACCCGGAGGTCGACGTGCCGCGTCAGCTCCCCCCTTGGGGACTCACCCGTGGAGGGGAGAATTCCCGCCTGCGCAGCACCGCCGCCTTCGTCACCTCACTGACCGCCCTGGCCGCCACCTCACTGGTCGCGGGCCCCGCGATCGCCGAGTCCACCGCGGGACCGTGCGCCCTGCGCCGCACCACCGCGCACCACTCGGAGGGCCTCGACACCTGGAACACCGCCTACCCGCGCCCGGCCAGAACCCTGAACGCGGTGATGGTGTTCCTGTCCTTTCCCGACTCCCCGCCGCAGACCACCCCGGACGAGCTGACCGCCGACTACTTCCCCGCCACCAGCCAGTTCTTCGAACGCGCCTCGTACGGCAAGTTCGCGCTGCGCCCCCACCCGCGCCGCGAGTGGGTCGAGATGCCGCACGACTCACTCTCGTACGCCATACAGCGCGACTGGAACCCCAAGCGCCGCGCCGCCTACCTGCGCGACGCGGTGACGGCCGCCGATCCACATGTCGACTTCTCCCGGTACGACGTCGTGTACTTCGTCGCCGACCCGGACGCGCCCGGCGTCGACTCGGACGCCACGAAGGTGGTCAACTTCGACCGGCCGATAAGGGCCGACGGCACGGACATCCGGCGCATCGTCACCGTCTTCGAACGGCACCCGCCGGACCGCAACGTCCTGGCCCACGAGACGGGCCACGTCTTCGACCTCCCCGACCTCTACCACCGCCCCACCGACGGCAAGGGCGACTGGGACACCCACGTCGGCGACTGGGACCTCATGGGCAGCCAGTTCGGGCTCGCCCCCGACCTCTTCGGCTGGCACAAGTGGAAGCTGGGCTGGCTGGAGCCGCGGCAGGTGCGGTGCGTGGGCGCGGGCACGGAACGCCTCACCCTGGAACCACTGGCGGCCCCCCTCGCGCCGGGCGCCCTCGGCGGCACCCGGCTCGCGGTGCTCCGCACGGGCCGCGACACGGTGCTCGCCCTGGAGGCACGCGGCTCCGTGGGCAACGACCGTGCGACGTGCACGGAGGGCGTACTCGTCTACGAGGTGCGGAACGGGACGGCGTCGGGCGGCGGCCCCGTCGAGGTCGTCGACGCCCACCCGGATACCGAGGCCTGCTGGGGCGACTCGGTGTATCCGCAGCTGGCGGACGCGCCGGTGCGGACGGGGGAGAGCTTCACGGTGCCGGACCGTGACGTGCGGGTGGAGGTGGCGGGGCGGACGGCGTCGGGGTCGTGGACGGTGCAGGTGACGAGGGGCTGAGCCCCCCCGTGTGCACGTCTCCACGTACTCTCCACGTACGCGAGAAGCCCCCCGCTTCCGCGAGGGGCTTCTCACCGTCTGTGCGCCGCCAGGGACTCGAACCCCGGACCCGCTGATTAAGAGTCAGCTGCTCTAACCAACTGAGCTAGCGGCGCCTGCTGACGTCGTAGACCTTAGCACTCTGATCGCCACCAGGAAAAATCGATATACGCACGGCGGACGACGCCGCGGAGCGGGCCGCGCGGACGCAGGCCCAGAGGACGACCTCGGGTCCAGGGAGCCAGGGGTGCCGGGTGCCGGGGGCGACCAGCCAGCGGCTTTCCAGGCGGTCACAGGGTGCGGGGGCGGTGAGCGGGGGCACGGTCACCGCGTCGCCCGTGCCGTGACAGAGCACCGGCGGGGCCTCCGCGCCGCCGCCCCATTCCTCCCACTCCAGGAGGGAGGGCAGGCGCTGCGCGGTGCCGGGGGCGGCGAAGAGCAGGACGCGGCCTCGGTGCGCGGCGACGGGGCCCGAGCCGGGGCCCTCGTCCCATAACCGGTCGAGCATCCGCCGGCCGAAGACGGCGGGGACGCTCACCACGTCGAACGCGGAGCCGCAGGGGAGGACGGCGGGGGCGTTGGGCCGGCTGCGCCAGTGGGTGAGGGCGCTCCGCGGATACGTTTCGGCGGAGGCGAGCCAGGCGGCTCCCTCGGCGGTGACGCCGTCGCAGGAGTCGTGGGCGGGCCCGGTGGGGGACGGGGCGCCGGGGATGGGGGACGGGGTGATGTGGAGGGATGCACTGCTCATGGCAGGTACGTCTACCGGCGGTGGGGGTTCCATTTCCGGGGGTTGCCGGAAACGGGGACGGCGGGGGGTGAGGTCGGGTACCTTGCCCCCTCGGCATATGCCAGGTGTGCCCGTCGTCCCCTTCCCCTACGGGCGCTCGGCGCCGCCCCGCAGCAGACCCCGCCCGAACTCGACCATCTTCTTCGCGTAGTCCTCGGTCCACTCCGCGCGCTCGGCGATCAGGGCGGGCGTCAGCCGGTCGAAGCGGCGGGGGTCGGCGAGCTGGGCGGCCGCGATGGCCTGGAACTCGACGGACCGGTCCGTGGCGGCGCGGAACGCGTGCGTCAGCTCGGTGGCGCGGTCGAGCAGCTCACGCGGATCCTCTATCGACTCCAGGTCGAAGAAGTGCTCCGGATCGGCACCGGCCTCCGCGGGTTCGAAGAGCAGGGGCGCCGGGCGCATGCGCTGCTCGGTCCGGGGCCGCTCGGGCTCCGCCATGGTTGTTCCTCCTCGTACGGTGCGTTGCCGGCCGTCTCCTATTGTCCCTTGCCGCACAAGGGGGCGAAGGGCCGCGGACACAGGCCCTAGGGTCGCCAGGCCACCCGGTGTTCCGCCAGGCGGGACAGGACCGCGTGGTTGGCCTCCCAGCCGTCCGGGAACTTGACCGTGACGCCCAGCTGGACCGGCTCCGTGGACGGGTGGTCGTCGAGGAGCGTGGTGACGCCCGCGCGGCAGACCACGATGCACGCGTGGCGGTGCCGGGACGCCAGGACGCAGAGGCGGCCCGTCTCCAGGTGGAACGCCGTCGCGTCGGGGCGGCCCGAGAGCGGGTGCAGGACGACCGTCACGTCGTACTCCCGGCCCTGGAGACGGTTGGCCGTGTCCACCGTGACGTCCAGGACGCCCAGGTCCGCCAGCGCGGCGCGGACCGCCGCCGCCTGGTCGCGGTGGGCCGTGCCGACCGCGATCCGGTCCGCGGTGAGGGGCGTGGGGTCGGGGCCGCGCTCCGACGTCGCCGCGCCGCCCCGGTCCAGGAGGCGGCGGACCACCCGGGCCAGCGCACGCACCGCCTCCGGGTCCGTGCGTGGCGTGTTGCGCGCGGGGAGCTCGAGCAGACCCCAGCCCGCCTCCGCCGCCTCGTCGATCACCCGGTCCGGTCCCGACCCGTCCGACTCCACCGCGAAGCGGAGGGACCGGTCCCCGTGGCCCGTTCCGCTGCGGAACGGCGTGTACGGGTAGAACGCGTCCGAGACCAGCGGCGCCGCCGACGCGGGCAGCCGCCAGGACACCGGCAGGCGGTGCTGCGGCAGGTCGGGGTTGTGGGCGAGGAGCGTGGCCACCGCGGAGGCCGACGGATCGTAGGACAACCCCGCCCACTGCTCCGCGCCGACGATCGAGAACGGGTCCAACTGCCCCGGGTCGCCCACGAACAGCGCCCGCTCGAAGAGCCCCGCCACGGCGAGCAGCGCGTCCGACCGCATCTGGTACGCCTCGTCGACGATCGCGTGCCCCCACGGCGCGTCGAGCTGGTCGACCTTGACGTGCGCCCACTTCGCGGCCGTGGAGATGACGACGTCGAGACCGGCGAGGTCACCCGCCTTCGTCGACGTGCGGACGTTCGCCAGGTCGTCGAGCGCCTTGTCGTACGGATCGGGGTCGCTGCTGTGCAACCGGCCCACGGGAAGCTCGGGGTCCTTCTCGGCGAGCCGCAGGACGAGGTCGTCGACCTGCGCGTTCGTCTGCGCGATGACCATCAGTGGGCGGCCCGCCGCGGCCAGCTCACGGGCCGCGCGGACCACGAGCGTCGACTTGCCCGCGCCGGGCGGCGAGTCGACCACGACGCCGCGGTGCGTGCCGTGCAGCGTGTCGTGGAGGATCGCCTCCGTGGCGCGCGCGGCCTCGGCGCCGGGGTCGAAGGAGGCGCCCGCGGGCGGGGCGAGCTGCATCACAGGGTGTCCTCCGCGGTCACGGGGTCGGGGCTCTCTGCGGTGGCCGCGTTGCCGGCGGGTGGCCCGCCGTGCGTCCACGGCGTCTCCTCGGGGTCGGGCAGCTTGGGGCCGCCGCGCTGCTCGTGCTCGAAGAGCGTCCAGCAGATCCGGTCGCCCTTGCCGGGCACGGACCCCGGCTCGGGCTCCTTGCCGCGGCCCATCTTGTCGGTGATCCGCAGCACGACGGTGTCCTTGCCGCCCTCGCCCTCGCCCTCGTACGCCACGAACTCCGCGGTCTGCGGCTTGCCGCCCAGCGCGCGGTACACCTTCGTGCGCTCGCCGAGGTGCGGGTGGTCGTCCGTGCGGACGGTGACGAGGGGCCGCGGCCGCGGGCTCTTCGCCTCGCTGTACGCCATGACGACCTCCGTCACCTCGCCGACGAAGGCCTCCCCCGCGAGGCGGCGGCCCGCCATCACCAGCGGGTCGTCGAGGGCCTCCTGCGCGTCCAGGCGGGCCTGCTCACGCTCGCGCGTGGCCAGCTTGTTGGCCGCGGTGACCGCGTCGTCGACGCGCGGCTGCGGCGGTTCCCCGGCCGTGACGCGGTCGCGGTGCGCGGTGAACGACCAGCGGTCGCGGGTCCACCGGTCCGCGGCGTGCGGGGCCTCGGGCAGCGTGCACAGGGCGTCGAGGCCGCGCCACACCGCGTCCCAGGTGGGGCGGGTCCTGCTCTCGATCAGGGCGTGGATCTCCCGCTCGGCGGCGGTCAGCAGCGCCAGCCGCTCGTCGGCCTGGACGCCGTCCTCGGCGGCCGCGAGGGCGCTGCGCGCGCGGTCGTACCGCTCCATGGCCGGGGCCAGCAGGTCGTTGTCGAACGCCGGGTCCGTGGCAGGGCCCGCGGGCGGGCACAACAGCTGTCCGGCCGCGTCGCGGCCCAGCTCGGCGCGGAGCGCGGCCTCGGCGCCGGACGTGCCCTCCGGGGCCTCGATCCAGGCGAGCAGGGCGCCGAGGTGCTGGTCCTCCAGGCTGGACTGGCCCGTCGCCCAGTGCCGGGACAGCAGCTCGGTCATGGCGGTGAGCAGGGAAGACCCGGGGACGCGGGCGCGCTCCCCGAAGTGCGTCAGCCAGCGGCCGAGGAGGGGGACCCGGGGCGGCGCGGGATACGGCGCCTCGGGGTCCTGCTCCGCGGTGCGCCGAAAGCGCGTGGAGCGGCCGAGGAGCCGGACGAAGTCGATGCCCGCGCGACTCGGCACGATCAGCTGCGGGGCGTCCGCGCAGAGCTCGACCTCGACCTTGACGCGCTTGCCCGTCTCCGGGTCGGTCTCGTTGCGCTCGGCGGCCTCGACGTCCTCGCCGTACGCGTCGACGTACGGCAGGACGATCTCGGCGAGCTGCGCCAGGAACGCGAAGCGCAGGTCGCGGTCGCGGGGCTGGGGCACGACGAGGAGCCGCGGGGAGGTCCGCTCCGTCCCGACGAGTGCGCCGAGCGGCGCGCCCGCCTCACCTGCGGTGGTCAGGGGGACAAGGACCAGAGGGCGCTGCGAGATGTGCCGGTGCCGCACGGTCGCCCGCGGCTGGGCGCGGCCGGTGGTGACCGCCTCCAGCCGGGCGAGACTGTCGATCAGCGACACGGTTGCCCCTCTTTCGTCGGCGGAGTCGCCGGAGTCGCCGGAGCCAGTGGAGTCGCCGGAGTCGCCGGAGTCAGCGGATCGTGCGGGTCCGCCCCGCCGTCGCGCGAACCCACCCCCGCGAGCGCCTCCTCGCGCAGCCCCGCCGCCCTGCGCAGCGTGGCCACCGCCGGGTCGTCCGGATCGCCCGCCTCGCCGCGCGCCGCCGCGAGGACGTCGCCGATGGACGTCAGGCCGCCCAGCTCGCCGCGGATCGCGCGGCCCAGGGACGTCACCTCGCCCTCCTGGCGGGCCCGCGCCCGGCAGTGGAAGGCCAGCTCGCAGGCGGCCAGGCACTCGGGGGCGTACGTCGCGGGAACCGACTCGACCGCCGCCGTCAGCTCCGCCGCGGGGCGCCGCACGTCGAACGTCGTGCCCTCCGGGAGCTCCGCGGCGATGTCCTCGACGCGGGTGAGGCGGGCCAGCTGGCGCCGGGTCACCGACAGCTGCTTGCGGACGTCGACCGCGGAGGCCGACGGCAGGTTCGAGAAGTCCTTCGGGCAGACGAGCAGGACGTGGTGGCGCACCAGGGGCGCCGGGTCCATGCGCGCGGCGACCTGCTCCAGCGCCAGCGCGTACACCGCGGACTGCCGCGCCGCCCCGCCGACCTTCGCCGCGTCCGCCGAGCCGTCGATCATCGGGAACGACTTGATCTCGACGACCGTCCAGCCGCCGTCCGGATGGACCACCACCGCGTCCGGCTCAAGGAACGCGGGCGTCCCCGCGACGTCGAGCGCCAGCATCGGGTGGTCCAGGAGAGTCCAGCCGCCCGACGCGGTCGCCTCCCGCAGCGCGAGCGCGGTCCGCGCGGCGCGCCCCTCGGGGCCCGCCGCCGACAGATCGGGCACGGCGGCCTCACCCGGCACCGGCTCGGGCCCGCCGCCCAGCTTCCCGTGCGTCAGACGCAGCAGCTCGGCGCCGCCGTCGGCCTTGACCCGCGCCTCGAAGGCGTTGCCCCGCATGAACGCGAACTGGGACTGCCCGAAGCCGGAGGGCGCACCCAGCGACTCCGCGAGCGCCGTCTTGTCCACGCCGGCGCCGTCGAGCAGCGCACGGCGTTGGCACCCGGGGTTGGCGGCGAGGGCGGCCAGCGCCCGCGCGTCCAGGGGACGTGCGGGCAGATCCGGCCCCCGCAGCTCAGTGAGCCGGTGCCGGAGCGCCGTCCCCCGAGACGTCGGCCGGGTGTCCTGCCCCGGTTGGGCGGGCACTCGACTCGGCGCCTTGGGGGGCACTCTGCTTGCGCTGTCGGGGAATTCGCTCACCTGTCGAAGTCTGGCATCCGGCACCGACAATCGAGGACTCCGTGGCGGAAGGGGCCTCGGGGCTCTGCAGGAAGCGTGCCCGCAGGCGGTTCATCGTGGGCTCCGTGAGCCGCTGCACGGGCCGCACGAGCAGCAGTCCGACACCCATCACGGCGGCGCCCGCGAGCGCGTCGAAGAAGTAGTGGTTGGCGGTGCCCATCACCACGATCGTCGTGATCAGCGGGTAGCCGACGGCGGCGACCTTGGAGAGCGGGGAACGCCCGCACCGCCACAGCATCACGCCGCACCACAGCGCCCACCCGACGTGCAGGCTGGGCATCGCCGCGTACTGGTTGGTCATCCCGCCGAGGCCGCGCGGCGCGCTCGCCTCGCCGCCCCACCAGCCGAAGTCGCTGTACTGCGCCATCGTGTCGACGAAGCCGTACCCCTTGCTGAGCAGCCGGGGCGGACAGGTCGGCAGGAGCGTGAAGCCGATCAGGCCGATCATGGTGGAGATCATCAGCCACGCGCGTGCGGCCCGGTAGTGCACCGCGCGGCTGCGGAACAGCCAGACGAGCACGGCGGGCGTGACGAGGTAGTGCAGCGAGGCGTACCAGAAGTCCGCGGGGACACCGATCCAGGCGTTGGCGGTGAACAGGCGGTTCAGCGGGCTCTCCGCGTTGAGACGCAGGAACTGCTCGGCCTTGAGGATCCCCACACCGTGGTCGATGGCGCTTGCGACATCGCCTCGCACGATCAGCCGGCCCGCTGAGTACGCGGCGTACACCAGCACGATCAGCGGCAGCTCGGTCCACCAGCGGAGCCGGTGCCCGGTTATGCCCGTGGTGCCCGGCATGTCGGTCTTCGGCATCCGGTAGGTCCCCCATCGTCTCTGTTCATGCGGCATATACCGCGGCCTCACTTTACGGCGCACGCCAGGGTGGTCGAGGCATCCCCCGGTCGTCTTAGACGCAGAGATCGGCGACCGGGTTGCCAGGCGGGGCCGGTCGGCTGCCGCGGGTGGGTGATGATGGAGGGGGCAGTCGCCCGCTGTCCGTAAATAGCATCAAAAGTGTCACCGGCGTCCGTGGCCGGAACGGCATGTGTACGACTTGGAGAGATCCCCATGGCACCCCGCATCCTGCTGGCCAGGCATGGACAGACGGAGTGGTCGCTGTCCGGGAAGCACACCGGCAGGACCGACATCCCCCTCCTCGAAGAGGGCCGGCGCGGCGCGAAGCTCCTGGGGGAGCGGCTGCACCGTGCGCCCTACGACGGCCTACCGGATGTCGAAGTGCGCACGAGTCCGCTGTCCCGCGCGCGGGAGACCTGCGAGATCGCCGGTTTCGGTGACCGCGCCACCCCGTGGGACGCGCTCATGGAGTTCGACTACGGCCAGTACGACGGGATGACGCCCGCCGACATCCAGGCGGTCCGCCCCGGCTGGTTCATCTGGCGCGACGGCGTGCCGGAGGGCGAGACGCTCACGCAGGTCTCCGCGCGCGCGGACGAGGTCGTGGAGTGGGCCAGGAGCGCCGACCGCGACGTCCTGGTCTTCGCGCACGGCCACATCCTGCGGGTCATCGGAGCGCGCTGGCTCGGCTTCGGCATCGAGTTCGCCGCCCGCATCCGCCTCAACCCGACGTCCCTCTCGGTCCTGGGCTGGGCCTATGGAGAGCCCGCGATCGAGGCGTGGAACGAGACGGGCCACCTGGCGTAGACGGGTCACCCCACGACACGGGGTCACCCCACGACAGGGGGTCACCCCACGACACGGGGTCACCCCGCGCCCCGCAGGCCCGCGTGCTGCTCCAGGAACTCGCTCACCCCGGTGGCGCTGCGGTGCGGCAGGAGCAGCCGCGCCGTCGTCGCGAGCATCGACTGGATGCGTGAGGACTGCACCTCGCCGAGGAGCGCGAGGACCCGCAGCCCCGCCTCCGCCGACTCGTCGGGACGGCCCGAGCGGGCCAGGTCGTCGGCGAGCTCCGCGGTGTACAGCGCGATGTTCCGGGTGAACTGCGGGGTCTGCGAGGACGCGACGGACGAGGCGAGCCGGGCGTGTCCCGCGGCCCGCCCCCACTCGCCGAGCGCCGACCAGCACTGCGCCTCGAGGCCCGCGAGCTCGGCCGGGCCGTAGAAGCTCATCCACTCCGGATCGTCGTCCCCGGCGCCCCGGTCGAAGAGGCCGTGGGCGCGGGACAGCGCCTGCTCGCACCCCGCGCGGTCGCCGAGCCCCGCCCAGCCCCCCGCCTCGCGCAGTGCGACGAGGGAGCTCAGCCGGTGCGAGCCGAGGTGGCGGGCGGCACGGGTGGCCGCCTGCGCGGCCCGTACCGCCTCCCTCGGGCGCCCCGCGTCGCGTGCGAGGAAGGCGGTGTTGCAGAAGGCGTGTGCCTCCAGGGCGGCGTCACCGTAGACGCGGGCCGTCGCGAGGGCCTCGGCGTAGTGCGAGCGGGCGTCGTCGATGCGGCCCGAGTCGTGCGCGAGCCAGCCGACGGAGATCGCCAGTTCCCCGGCGCCCGCGTGCAGCCGGTCCGAGGTGGTCTGCCGGGTCGTCGTCCCCGCGTCGAGCAGGGCGTACGCGGCGCGCAGGGGCGCGGCCGCGCGCCGGTAGAGCCCGCCGGCGCCGTGCCGGTCGTCGAGCAGCCTGATCCTGCGTACGGCCTCCTCGACCGCGTGGACCTCTGCCTCGCCGACCCGTCGGCCGTGCCGTGCGGCCGCCTCCGCCGGGTCGCCGAGGGTGAGGCCGATGGGCCCCAGGGCCGCGGCCACGGTGGCCGTCGAGCCGGTCATGAACGCGCGACGCCGCACGTCGCTCTCCTCGTGGGTCTGGACCGCGTACTGCTGGGACTGTGGGGGCTGCTGGGGCTGCGGGGCCCGGTGAGGCTCCGGCTCTGCGCGTGCCCCCCTTCCGCGCACCAGGGCGCGGGGGGCGAACCCGAGGTCCGCCAGGGTCCGGCCGGGGAACATGTGCAGGAACACCCGCTCGTAGGCGTAGTTGGGGCAGCGGATCTCGCCCGCCTCCACGCGCCCCACGTAGCGCGCGTCGCAGCTGACACGCTCGCCGATCTCGCGGGCGGCGCGCCGGACCGCCGCCGCGAACTCGCCTGGCGAGCGCTGTCCGCGGAGCTGCCGGAAAACAAGGTTCGGTCGTGGGGACTGAGTTGACGATGTCATCGGTGACGACGCCATGGCCGGACCCTCTCGTGCGGATCGTGCCGGATCGTGCCGGATGGTGCACGCTCGCGCACGGGCACGCCGCGCCCGCGCACGGGATTACTCGCGGGCTGCCCCTGTTCCGGCGGAGCACGAACGTACCCTCTGTGACGGGACCACCACGCAGGGTTTGACTACAAATCGGATATCTCGCCCGCGATCCGCCATGATCTGCCATCCTTTGCGGCGGCGCGCCGCAGTGCCCGTCGACGTCTCGCCGCGTTGAACCATGACGAGCGGGAGCAGGGCTGCTGCCGCACGGGCGAGGAGGGGTTTCCTTGTTGGAGATCGGCACGGAGAACAACGACTCCCTTACGGGGCGCGGCGCGAGCGGCCCGTCCGCGGCGCCCCGGGCGTCCCGGACACCCCAGGCGTCCCGCACGACCGCGCGGCACTGGCCCACCCCGGAGGGCAGCGCCCCGCCCCCCGGCGCGGAGCCCTGCGACGACGAGTGCTGCGACCTGGTCACCGTCCCGGCGAGGCAGGGACTCGAAGCGGTCGACATCCTGCGCCGCGGCGCGGCCGACACGATCGGCCCCGTTCTGCACGACGGCGGCTGCGACACCCTCGGCTTCCTCGTGCCGCCCGGCACCGCCGACGGCTGGGACCTGCCGGGCAGCGCGTGTACGCAGACGTTCGGGCGTGGCATGAGCGTGTACGCGGACCCGGAGCCGGGCCCCACGGGACCCGTCGTCCCGGACCCGCCGGTCGCGGGCACCGGCTGGCTGCTCCCCCCGGACGGCGAGAACGACCCGGTCACCGATCCGGCCGTCCTGCGGGCGGCGCTGGGCCAGGCGGCCCGCACGATCGAAGCGGCGGACAACTGCCGCTGATCACCTGCCGTGATCGGCCCTCCGGCGGGCCCCGCCGTCCCAGTGCGCCGATAATGGGCTGATGGCAAGGAACAAGCGGTCCCGGGAAGCGCGGGAAGCCGTCGTGGAAGAAGTCGACGGCGGGCTCGCCGAGCTCATACCGGACCGGGACAGGGCCCGCGCCTGGACGCTGCTCGTCGACGGCGCGCCGCAGTCCCACGTCGACCTCGACGACCCCGCGTACCTCGACTTCGAGTACCAGCGCAGGATCGGCCACATCGCCGACCTCGTCGCCCCGCCCGGCAAGCCCGTCCACGCCCTGCACCTCGGCGGCGGCGCCTTCACCCTCGCCCGCTACGTCGCCGCGACCCGCCCCCGCTCCACCCAGCAGATCGTCGAGCGCGACACCGCCCTCGTCCAACTCGTCCGCCGTGAACTGCCGTTGGACCCCCAGACGCGCGTCCGCGTACGCGGCACCGACGCCCGCGAAGGCCTCGCCAAGGTCACCGACGGCTGGGCGGACCTCGTCATCGCCGACGTCTTCAGCGGGGCCCGCACCCCCGCCCACCTCACCAGCACCGAATTCCTCGCCGACGTCCGCAGGGTCCTGAAACCCGGCGGGTACTACGCGGCGAACCTCGCCGACGGCCCCCCGCTCGCGCACCTGCGCGGCCAGCTCGCCACCGCCGCCGCGCTCTTCCCCGAACTCGCACTCGCCGCCGACCCCGCCGTGCTCCGCGGCAAACGCTTCGGCAACGCCGTGCTGCTCGCCTCCGACCGCGCGCTGCCCGTCGCCGAACTGACCCGGCGCTGTGCGGGCGACCCGCACCCCGGCCGGGTCGAACACGGCCGCGGACTCCTCGACTTCAGCGGGGGAGCAGCAGCCGTCACCGACGCCGCCGCCGTCGCGTCACCCGCGCCGCCACCGTCGGTCTTCCGCTGAGCAGGCAGAACCGGCGCGTTCAGTACTTGTCGATCTCCACCCGCGGCGCCGTGTCGTGCCACGTGCAGAACACCGACACCCTCGCCGCGCCGCCCGTGAACTCCACGCGGATCCATTTGTCCTGCTTCCACGTCTGGACCGACCAGCCCGTCGCCGGGGTCGCCGAGACCAGCGTCGCCGCGTCCTTGCCGAGGTCGAAGACGACCCGGCCGCCCGGGGTGCTGTAGCTCCTCACCGTGCCGGTGCCGGTGCCGGAGTTCGTCGGGTCGGGCGGGGGCGGCTTCTCGGAGTGGGTGCCGGACGCCGTGGGTGTTCTCGACGGCTTCGGCGAAGTCCGTGACTTCGTGGGTTTCCTCGACGGCGAGGACTCGGGGCGGCGGTGCGTCGAGGAGGCGAGCGGCTCCGCCGGGTCCTGGCCGCCGCCGTCGTCCGCGGCCAGGGGCAGGGCGCGCGGCGGGTCGTACGCCGTGCCCGCCATCACCGTGTGGACGCCCCACCAGGACAGCGTGACCGCCGCGCCCGTGGCGAGCGACCATGCGATTCCGTGTACGAGTCCTCTGTGCATCGCGGGCCATACTGCACCACGCCGCACACTTCCGGGGAGGCTTCCCGGGGAAGACCACGTTCCGCCGTATGGCGTACGGTGCCGCCCATGGCAAGTGTGCTCGTCGTCGAGGATGACCAGTTCGTACGCTCCGCTCTCATCCGGCATCTGACCGAGGCATCGCACACCGTGCGCAGCGTCGGCACCGCCCTGGAGGCGCTGCGGGAGGTCGCCCATTTCCGTTTCGACGTGGTGATCCTGGATCTGGGGCTGCCCGACCTCGACGGGTCGGAGGCGCTGAAGATGCTCCGCGGCATCACGGACGTCCCCGTGATCATCGCCACCGCGCGGGACGACGAGGCGGAGATCGTCCGGCTCCTCAACGACGGCGCCGACGACTACCTCACCAAGCCGTTCTCCGTGGAGCACCTGTCGGCCCGCATGGCCGCCGTGCTGCGCCGCGCGCGCGTCACGGCCGGTGAGGCGCCGCCGAGCAACGTGCTCCAGGTCGGCGGGCTCAGCATCGACCCGCTGCGCCGCCAGGCCGAGCTGGACGGCGCGCGGCTCGACCTGACGCGGCGCGAGTTCGACCTGCTCGCCTTCCTCGCCGGGCGGCCCGGCGTCGTCGTACCGCGCAAGGAACTGCTCGCCGAGGTCTGGCAGCAGAGCTACGGCGACGACCAGACCATCGACGTACATCTGTCGTGGCTGCGCAGGAAACTGGGCGAAACGGCCGCCCGGCCCCGCTACCTCCACACACTGCGCGGCGTCGGCGTGAAGCTGGAGCCGCCGGTGCCGGAGCCACAGCTGTGAGATGGGCCCTGGTCAAGGTCTGCCTCGCCGTCACCACGATGGTCGTGGTGGCCTTCGCGGTACCGCTCGGGCTCGTCGTGAAGGAGATGGCCAGGGACCGCGCCATCTCGAACGCGGAACGGCACGGCGCGGGCATGGGCCCCACCCTCTCCATCACCACCGACCGCGCGGAGCTCACCCGGGCCGTCGCCTCGTCGGAGGCGGGCGGCGACGGACGGATGGCCGTGTACGTGCCGGCCGTCGGGGACACCGAGGCGTTCGAGGTCGGCGACCCGCGGGCCGGGGCGCGCGCGGTCGAGGCCACCCGCAAGGAGGGCAGGGCCAGGACCACCGGGGTCCCCGGCGGCTTCGTGGTGCTCCAGCCGACCGCGCTCAGCTCGGGCACGGCCGTCGTGGAGATCTATGTTCCCGAGGCCGAGGTCAGCAACGGCGTGACCACCGCGTGGGTGGTGCTCGCGGGCGTCGGCGTCGCCCTGATCATCGGCTCGGTGGCGGTCGCGGACCGGTTGGGCGTACGTATGGTGCAGCCCGCCAAGCGGCTGGTGGGCGCCGCGCACGACCTCGGCGAGGGAAAGCTGGGGGCGCGGGTCCCGGAGGAGGGGCCGACCGAACTGAGGCTCGCCGCGGTGGCGTTCAACTCGATGGCCGACCAGGTCGTCCAACTCCTCGCCAACGAACGGGAGCTCGCCGCCGACCTCTCCCACCGCCTGCGGACCCCGCTGACGGTGCTGCGGCTCAACGCGGCGTCGCTGGGCGAGGGCCCGGCGGCCGAACAGACCCGTACCGCCGTCGAGACGCTGGAGCGCGAGGTCGACACGATCATCCGCACCGCCCGCGACGCGAAACCGCAGACGGCGACGGCAGGGCCCGGCACGGGCTGCGACGCCGCCGAGGTGATCCGGGAGCGGATGGCCTTCTGGTCGGCGCTCGCGGAGGACGAGGGGCGCGAGGTCCGGGTGGCGGGCGTCGACCGTCCTGTCCGCATCCCCGTCGCCCGCCCCGAACTGGTCGCCGCCCTCGACGCGCTGCTCGGCAACGTCTTCCGGCACACCGCCGAGGGCACTGCGTTCTCGGTGGACGTCCACAACGGGGAGGACGCCGTGATCGTGCTCGTCTCCGACGCGGGCCCCGGCATCGCCGACCCCGAGGCCGCGCTCGCCCGCGGCGCGGGCTCCGGCGAGGACGGCTCCACGGGCCTCGGCCTCGACATCGTGCGCCGCCTCGCCGAGTCCACGGGCGGCGACCTCCGCATCGGCAGCTCGGTCCTCGGCGGCACAGAGGTCCGCCTCTGGATACAGCTGGACGCGCGCCGCCCCGGAGAGGGGCGCCGGGGCCACCGCGGCCCCGCGGTACGCCGCCGCAAGCGCCCGACCGGCGCGGCCTGAGTCGCTGGGTTCCGGGCCGGTGCTCAGCGGCGTGCGGCCAGGTCCAGCGTCCACCACGGGCCGCCGGGGCCACGGGCCACGCCGACGCCCGCGTCGGTGTAGCGGCAGGTGAGGACGACGGTCCGGTGGGACGGGCTGCGCAGCCACGTCCGTACGGCGGCGCGTGCCGTGTCCGGTCCCGACGCGATGACCTCGCCGGTGGGGCCCACCCGGAACCCGGCGGCCCGCATGCGTCCTGGCGGGCGGCTGCCGTCGGATCCGGTGTGGCTGAGGCGCTTGTGGCGTGACATGTCGGCGCTGTGCCGCTGAGCGGCCTTGCTGAGGGTGATCCGCAGCCGTACGGGACGGCATCCGGCCCCGGCTCTGCGCCGGTTGATCTCGTCGACGAGGGCGGTGGCGCGGGGGCGCCACTGGGTGGGCGCGGGTGCAGGTACGGGTGCGGATGAGGCCCACGCGGGCGTCGGCGGGCAGGCCGGGAGCGTCACGAGGAGAACGATTCCCGGGACCAGTGCCCTGCTGTACGGACCAGTCATGTTTCCCTTTCTCCGTTTGCCGACGGCGCAGCGGGTGCAATTCGCCGGTAATGCGACGTTTTCCATCCTTACGTTAAGGGTGGGGCGGCTTCGCCACCTCTCGGCGCAGGGCCCTTAATCGGCCCCCATCCCTTCCTTAAGCGCACCCTAAGAACCTCAACTCGGCGCCCGGATAACCGTTTTGTCGTTTCCGGCGGGGCTAGCTTGATCGCACCCCACACGCCCCCACCCCCGTACAGCTAAGGCAGGAACGCGATGAGCAGCACGCACCGGCGCACGGTGAGCACCCGGACCAAGGTCATCGGCGGACTCGTCGCCGCGTCCCTCGTCGGCGGCGGCGCCTTCCTCTTCTCCGGCACGGCGCTGGCGACGAAGGCCCCGGCGGAGAACCCCAGCAAGGCCGCGGCCCCCGCCGCCCCCGCCAAGTTCGCCCCCTTCGTCGACACCTCCCTCGCCCCGGCCTACGACCTCCTCGGCACCGCGGAGAAGACCGGCGTGAAGGAGTTCAACCTCGCCTTCGTCACCTCCGGCGGCGGCTGCGAGCCGCTCTGGGGCGGCGCCACCGGCCTCGGCGACGACAAGGTGGCCGCGCAGATCGACGGCCTGCGCGCCAAGGGCGGCGACGTCCGCGTCTCCTTCGGCGGCGCCGCGGGCTCCGAACTCGGCCTCAAGTGCGACAGAACCGACGCCCTCGCCGAGGCCTACGGCAAGGTCGTCGACGCGTACGAGCTGACCAAGGTCGACTTCGACATCGAGGGCGCCGCGCTGCCCGACACCGCGGCCAACACCCGCCGCTCCCAGGCGATCGCGCAGCTCCAGAAGCGGCACCCGGACCTGAACGTGTCGTTCACGCTGCCCGTGATGCCCGAGGGCCTGACCCAGCCCGGCGTCGACCTGCTCGCCAACGCGAAGAAGAACGGCGTGAAGGTCGACGCGGTGAACATCATGGCCATGGACTACGGACCCTCGTACAGCGGCGACATGGGCAAGTACGCCGTCCAGGCCGCCACCGCCACGCAGAAGCAGATGAGGACCGCCCTCGGCCTCTCCGACAAGGCCGCCTGGCAGGCCGTCGCCGTCACCCCGATGATCGGCGTCAACGACGTGACGACGGAGGTCTTCAAGGCCGACGACGCCGCCGAGCTCGTGCGGTTCGCCGAGGAGAAGGACCTCGCCTGGCTCTCGATGTGGTCCTCGACCCGCGACAAGGCCTGCGAGGGCGGCGCGTCCGGCTCCGCGCAGCCGACGTGCTCGTCGATCGAGCAGCAGCCGCTGGCGTTCACGAAGGCGTTCGCCGCGTACAAGTAGGTCAGTCCACCGGGTCAGTCCACCAGGTCAGTCCACGACGAGCTCCGACGGCAACTCGGAAGGCAGCTCCCCGGCGCCCGCGACCGTCGCGTACCAGTGGGCGCTCGACTTCGGCGTGCGGACCTGCGTGTCGTAGTCGACGTACACGGCGCCGAAGCGCTTGCCGTAGCCGTAGGACCACTCGAAGTTGTCCAGGAGTGACCAGAGGTAGTAGCCGCGGACGTCGGCGCCGTCGGCGATGGCCCGCCGGACCGCCGCCAGGTGCTTGTGCAGGTAGGCGATGCGCTCCGGGTCGTGGACGCGGCCGTCCGGGTCGGGCTTGTCGTCGTACGCCGCGCCGTTCTCCGTGATGTACAGCGGGAGCCCCGGCGCCTCGTGCGCGTACCGCATGATCAGCTCGTGCAGCCCGGTCGGATCGATGGTCCAGCCCATCTCGGTACGGTCGCCCGGCGTCTGATGGAAGGCGACGTCGTCGGAGCCCGGCCAGGGGGAGTGGTCGCTCGCCCCGTGCCCGTCGGCGCGCCGGCTGCCAGGGCCTTCCGGCGCGGCCGACACCAGCGCGGGCGTGTAGTAGTTGAGGCCGAGCGCGTCCAGCGGCTGGTGCGCGGCGGCCAGGTCGCCGTCGCGCACGCAGGACCAGTCGGTGACCCGGGCCGTGTCCGCGAACAGGCCGTCCGGGTAGGCGCCGTGCAGCATCGGGCCGTGGAAGATGCCGTTGGCGAGGTGGTCGATGCGCCGCCGCGCGTCCTGGTCCCGCGGGTCGTCCGAAACCGCCCTGACCACAGCCGAGTTGAGGCTCACCGCGACCTGGGCGCGGGTCGGCAGGACGGCGCGCAGCGCCTGCGTGCCGAGGCCGTGGGCGAGGTTCAGGTGGTGGGCGGCGTGCAGGGCGGCCGCCGGGTCGGTGCGGCCGGGGGCGTGGACACCGGAGCCGTACCCCAGGAAGGCGCTGCACCAGGGCTCGTTGAGCGTGATCCAGGAGGAGACGCGGTCGCCGAGCGCCTCGCCGACGATGCCCGCGTACTCGGCGAACCGGTACGCGGTCTCGCGCACCGGCCAGCCGCCCGCGTCCTCCAGCTCCTGCGGCAGGTCCCAGTGGTAGAGGGTCAGGGCGGGCTTGATGTCCCGGGCGAGCAGCTCGTCGACCAGGCGCCGATAGAAGTCGAGGCCGCGCTGGACGGCGGGGCCGCGTCCGGTGGGCTGCACGCGGGACCAGGAGACGGAGAACCGGTAGGCGCTCAGGCCCAGGTCCGCCATGAGCGCCACGTCGTCGCGGTAGCGGTGGTAGTGCTCGACGGCGACGTCACCGGTGTCGCCACCGGCGGTGCGGCCCGGCGTGTGGCTGAAGGTGTCCCAGATGGAGGGGGTACGGCCGTCCTCGCGCACGGCGCCCTCGATCTGGTACGCGGAGGTGGCCGCGCCCCAGAGGAAGTCGGCCGGAAACGTAATGGGTTCAGGCATGGAAGCGCTCCCATGGGTAGAGGAAGAGGCGTGGAGGAGAAAGGAGGGGCGGGGGAGTCCGGGAGCCCACCGGCCCCCGGAGGCTTCCCGGACGTACAGCGACGTACAGCGACGTACAGCGACGTACATCGACGTTCGGCGAGCTCAGCCCTTGACCGCGCCCTGCATGATGCCGCTCACGATCTGCTTGCCGAACAGGATGAACGCGAGCAGCAGCGGCAACGTGCCGAGGAGCGCGCCCGCCATGATCACGGCCCGGTCGGGGATGTACCCCGTGCCGAGTGAGTTGAGTGCCACCTGCACCGTCGGGTTCGACTGGTTCAGCGCGATGATCGGCCACAGGAAGTCGTTCCACGCCATGACGAACGTCAGGAGGCCGAGGACCGCCATCGCGGGCCGCGCCGCGGGGAACACGACGTGCCAGATGATCCGCAGGCTGCTCGCCCCGTCCATCCGCGCCGCCTCGATCAGCTCGCCGGGCAGCGCCTGCAGCAGGTACTGCCGCATGAAGAAGACCCCGAAGGCGCTCACGAAGGTCGGCAGGATCACCGCCTGGAGCTGGTTGGTCCACTGGAGGTCCGCGACCCACAGGTACAGCGGTACGACGCTGAGCTGCGGCGGCACCATCATCGTGCCGATGGTCAGCAGGAGCAGCGCGCCGCTGAACCGGAACTTCAGCTTGGCGAAGGCGAAACCGGCGACGGTGGAGAACAGGACCGTGCCGATGGTGATGCTGCCCGCCACGATCGTGGTGTTCAGCATCGCGTCGCCGAGGCTCGCCTCCGTCCAGGCCCGTTCGAGGTTCTTGAACAGGTTGCCGCCGAACCATACGGGCGGCGGAGTCTGGGCGAGCCGTCCGCTGGTGCGCGAGGCGGCGATGGCCGTCCAGATCAGGGGCGCCAGCGAGACCGCCGTGAACAGCGCGAGTACCGCGTACGTGAACGGGCCCGCGTGCATCGTCCGGCCCGCCGCCTTCCGGCCGAGGGGGCGCGCCTTGCTCTTCATCGGTCCTTCCTCAGGCGTCGGGCGATCAGCATGTTGACCGCGGCGATGAGCAGCAGGATGACGAGCATCAGCCAGGCGACGGCCGACGCGCGCCCCAGGTGGCCGTTGATCCAGCCCTGGTCGTACAGGTAGAGCCCCAGGGTCTGGAACTGGTGGTCGGCGCCGCCCTTGGACCCGGCCGTGCCGCCGAACAGCAGCGGCTCGCCGAAGAGCTGCGTCGCGCCGATCGTGGAGACGACCACCGTGAACAGGATCGTCGGCCGCAGCATCGGGATCGTCACGTGCCGGAACTGCTGCCAGCGCGAGGCGCCGTCCAGCGCCGCCGACTCGTACAGGTCGTGCGGCACGGCCTGCATCGCCGCCAGATAGATCAGCGCGTTGTACCCGGTCCACCGCCAGATGACGATCGACGACACGGCGAACTGCGAACCCCACGACGACTCACGCCAGTTGACGGGATCGAAGCCGACCGAGCCGATCAGCCAGTTGACCATGCCGCCGTCCCACGCGAACAGCAGCGTGAAGACCAGCGAGGCGCTCGCCACGGACGTCGCGTACGGGGCGAGCATCGCGACCCGCCACAGGGTGGAGCCGCGCAGCTTGTAGTTGAGCAGGTGCGCGATGCCGAGCGCGATGGCCAGCTGGGGGACGGTGGAGATGACGCCGATGGTGAAGGTGTTGCCGAGCGCGTTCCAGAAGTACTCGCTCCGCAACAGGTTGGTGTAGTTGTCCAGGCCCAGCCAGGTGCTGTCGTCGAGGTTGGTGAGCTCCAGGCGGTGCAGCGAGGCCCAGCCGGTGTAGAGGAGCGGGAAGAGGCCGAAGGCGCCGAAGAAGAGGAAGAACGGCGCGACGAAGACGTACGGCGACGCCTTGATGTCCCAGCGGTACAGGCGGCTGCGCCAGGGCGACGGCGTGCGGGAGGCCTTGCTCCCGGTCGCGGCCGGGGCCGCGTCCCCCTCGCCGGGGGACGCGGTCTCGGCGTACTCAGCGGTCTCGGACACGTGCGTCACTGTCCCAGAACATCCTTGATCTCCTTCTGGGCCGCGTCCCAGCCCTCCTCGGGAGACTTGCCCTGCTGCTCCACCTGGAGCACACCGATGTCCGTGATGGACTGGCCGATCTGGGCGTCCTTGATGCCGTAGACCGCCGAGGGCGTGTTCTTGGCGATGTCGGCGAAGATCTCCGTGATGGGCGCGTCGCTGAAGTACGCCTTGGTGGCCGCCGACGGCTTCAGCGTGTCGTACGCCGACGGGGTCGACGGGAAGCTCGCCTGCTTGGCGAAGACCTTCGCGAGCTGCTCGGGCCGCGTCAGCCAGACGGCGAGCTCGGTCGCCTCCTTCTTGTGCTTGCCCGCGCTCGGCACGCCGAGGAACGTGCCGCCCCAGTTGCCGTCCGTCGGCGCCTTGGCCATGTCCCACTGGCCCTTGCCCTCCGCGCCGCCCTTCTCCTGGATGTACCCGGCCATCCAGGCGGGGCAGGCCACCGTGGCGAACTTGGCGTTGGCGAAGCCCTGGTCCCACGTCGGGTCGAACTGCTTGAGCTTGGCGGACATGTCGCCCTGCGCGACCTTCATCGCCGCGTCCCACGCGTTCTTGCGGCCCTGGCTGTCCTCGTAGATCTCCTTGCCGCCCTTGTCGTAGTACCGCTCGGTGGCACCGGCGAAGACGGCGTTGTAGACGCTGGAGGCGGAGTCGACGAACTTGGTGCCCTTGGGCGCCTTGTCCATGTACTTCTTGCCGAGCGCGACATACTTGTCCCAGTCGCCCTCCCACTCCTTCGCGAGCTTCTCGCGGTCGGTGGGCAGCCCGGCCTTCTCGAAGAGGTCCTTGCGGTAGCAGAGGGCGGTCGGGCCGATGTCGACGCCGAGGCCGATCGTCTTGCCGTCCTCGGTCGTCGCCTGGTCCCACTTCCAGTCGAGGTACGTCGACTTGTCCACGCCCTTGGCCTTGCCGAGGTCCTCGAACTTGGCGCCCTGCGTCTGCACGACCTCGGTGATGTTGCTGACCTCCACGGCCGCGACGTCGTTGACGCCCGCTCCGGACTGCAGCTGGGTGAGCAGCTTCGGGTAATAGGCGTCGTTCCGCTCGATCACGTTCTCTTTGATCGTGATGTTCGGGTGCGACTTCTCGTACTCGTCGTAGAGACCGGCCTGCTTCAGGCCCAGCACGCCGAACGTGCCGACGTTGAGCGTGATCTTGCCGTCGCCGGCCGAGCCGCCTTCGTCGTCGCTCGAACAAGCGGCGAGCAGGCTCGTGGCCAGCGCGGCGGTGGCCGCGCAGGCGACGAACCGACGGGACCTGCGGGACCGGCGGAAAGTGCTGCTTCGCATGACGTCCTCCTGTTGCCTGACGTGCCGACCCCCCGGCCAACTGCACTGCTGGGCCCGTTGGTTCACTCTGCGGCTCGGGCGGGGAACGTGCGGGTTGTGTACGTGTCAGGTAGTGTGGGAGCGCTCCCACAAGTGATGAGTTGAAGACTCGTGGCTGGCGCCGGGGGTGTCAAGGGACCGGACAGGGAGTTATGTCTTCGGTTATCGGGCCGTTACGGGACGCCGGTGGAATCGGCCCGGGAGCCCGGTGAAGATCGGGCTGTTACATTCCTCGCCGGGGGAAGTGTGACGGGAGGCGGGACTATGGCAGCTCACGCGGCGCGCGGCCGCAGCGGCGGACGGCCCACTCTGGAAGAGGTGGCGGCGCGGGCGGGGGTCGGCCGGGGCACGGTCTCCCGCGTGATCAACGGTTCGCCGCGGGTGAGCGAGGCGACCAGGACCGCCGTCGAGGCCGCCGTGGCCGAGCTCGGGTACGTACCGAACACCGCGGCGCGCGCTCTCGCGGCCAACCGCACGGACGCCATCGCCCTGGTCGTCCCCGAGCCCGAGACCCGCTTCTTCGCCGAGCCGTACTTCTCCGACGTCCTGCGCGGCGTCGGCGCCGAGCTCAGCGAGACCGAGATGCAGCTGCTGCTGATCTTCGCGGGCAACGACCGCAGGCGCCAGCGCCTGGCCCAGTACCTCGCCGCCCACCGCGTCGACGGCGTCCTCCTGGTCTCCGTCCACGCCGACGACCCGCTGCCCGACCTGCTCTCCCAGCTGGAGATCCCCGCCGTCATCAGCGGCCGCCGCTCCGCCGAGGAAGCCCTGCCCTCCGTCGACTCCGACAACTACGCGGGGGCCTGCTCGGCCGTGGAACACCTCCTGGCCCGCGGCCGCACCGCCATAGCCACCATCACGGGACGCCTCGACGTGTACGGGGCGCAGCGCCGCCTGGACGGCTACCGCGCCGCGCTGCGGGAGGCGGGCCGCGAGGTCGACGAGCGGCTGATCGCGCCGGGCGACTTCACCGAGGAGGGCGGCCACCGGGCGATGCGGGAGCTGCTCGCCGCCCGCCCCGGCATCGACGCGGTGTTCGCGGGCTCCGACGTGATGGCGGCCGGTGCCCGTCAGGCGCTGCGCGAGGCGGGACGCCGTATACCCGACGACGTGGCGCTCGTCGGCTTCGACGACTCGGCGATCGCCCGCCACATGGACCCGCCGCTGACGAGCGTGCGCCAGCCCATCGAGGAGATGGGACGCGCGATGATCGACCTTCTCCTCGCCGAGATCGCGGACAGCCGCCCCGCCGCCGCCCGGCGCCTGGAGCGGCGCCAGCTGGTGCTCCCGACGCAGCTGGTGGAGCGGGCCTCTTCCTGAACCGCGGCTCCGTCCTACCCCGCGGCTCCGTCCTGCCCGTCTTCGGTCACAGCGCTCGCGCGCAGGGTCTGCGCCATCTCGCGGGCCAGCTGGGCATGGCGCCGGTGCTCGGTGGCCCGCCGCGCCCGGCCGTGCTCACCGTGGTCATGGGCCAGGCTGTCCTGTGCGTCGGCCAGGGCGTCGAGAGCCGTCGCGGACTGCTCCTGCATGCGGTGCACCCGCGCCTCCAGGTCGGCCCGCTTCGCGGAGCCGCCGGTGGCCCGCTGATGGCCGGAGGCGGCTGCCTCCCGGTCGACGGCGCCCTGCTCCCGCGCGTCACCGGCGTCCGTGCGCCGGAGCGCCGCCTCACTGCGGTCGAGCCGCGCCTGGCTCGCCGTCAGCAGCTTGTGGGACCGGTCGATCTGTTCGTACGAGCGCTCCCGCCGGCTGGGGGAAGTCGCGCCCACGGCACGCTCCCTGTCGTCGACCTCCGTCTCCCAGTCCGCGACATGGCGCTCCCGGTCGTCCGCGTCCTCTTCCCGCCGGTCGGCGGTCTCCTCGCGTTCGTCCGCGCTCCGCTCCCGCTCGTCGGCCGTGCGCTCGCGCGCGTCGGCCAGCCGGTCCCGGGCGTCGGCCGCTTCCCGGCGCTCGCGGTCGTCCCGGGCCGAGGGGCTGCTCTGCGGATCGGTTCCCATGACGGCAGTATGCTCCGTCTGCCGCCTCCCGAGCGCGCGATACGGCCCCCGCACCCACGGCCGAGGAACCTGGCACATGAACTTTCCCGAGTACGGCGGTCCGGGCGACGGCGACGGCTGCGGTGTCGTCGACCACCACCCGGACGGCACCGCCGTCCGGTGCGCGGCGCCGGGCGCGTGGCACATCGCGTGGGAACACGAGGGCCCGGACGAGATCAGAACGTCCTTCGTGTGCGAAGGGCACATGGGAACGGTGCGGGCGCACCACGTCTACCTGGACCGGCATCCCGTAGGCCCGGACTGCACGCACCCCCGCGCCCGCTGGACGGACAGCCGTGTCGGCGCCTGGTGCCGCGCGCCCGACACCGGCTGACGGCCCGCTGACCTCCCCCGCTACTTCACGTCGCCCGTGAAGATGGCGGGCTCCGTCTCCATGTCCATGTCCGGCGAGACCTCGATCTGGATCGTCTTCTCGGCCTTCGGCAGCGCGCACGCCCACGTCACCGTGATGGACCGCCCCGCGAGCAGCTTCGTGTCGGGCCCGCCGTTCAGCCCCTGTTCCGAGTCGAAGATCGATTCGCTGGACTTGCCGGCCTTGCCGTACGAGCAGCTGACGGTGAACATCGACGTGTCGACGGTCGACTTGCCGTTGTTCTTCACCTCGACGCCGAACTTGAGGTACGGGGTGTTCTCCGGCGATCCGTACGAGCCGGACGTGCCCCGGGCGAACTTGGACAGGCCCAGCTGGACGTCGTTCCCGTACTCCACGGTGTCGTTGAGCCCGGACACCTCCCCTTCGGCGCTCTGCGGGTCGGACTCCGGCTCGGGCTCGTCGACCGGCTCCTCCTCGTCCGCGACCACGTCGTCGGCCGGCGCGGAGGCGGCGGCACCGGCGGTCTTCTCCGGCTTCTTGTCGTCGTCACCGCTGTTGACGACGACGATGCCCGTCGCGACGACGGCCGCGATGACCGCGGCGGCCGAACCGATGACGACCGCGTTACTGGGCCCCCGCCTCGGGGGAGGGGGCTGCGGCGGATACATGGGCGGCGGTGGCGGCATGGTGTTACTCATGGGTCCCCCCTGCGGTTGTGCGTTCTCAGCGCATCATGCGCCGATGTGTGGGGCATGTGAGGGGGGCGTGGCTGTTTCGTGATGTCACGATCAGGGAAGCGTCCGCGCCCGGCAGGGGAGCGGGCCGGTCTCGGGCATGACGAAGGCCCGGCCTGCTTTCGCAGGCCGGGCCTTGATCAATCAGGGTGAGTGACGGGACTTGAACCCGCGGCCACCTGGACCACAACCAGGTGCTCTACCAACTGAGCTACACCCACCATGCCCGGTCTTTTGTCGTTCTTCCGACCGGCCGAGAAAAAGTGTACAGGGTCTGGAGGGGTGCTCGCGCACACGTTTTCCCGACCCCGTACACAGGGCTCCCGCCTGGGCTATTCCGCAGGCAGGACGTGCTTGGCCGCGATCGTCCGCGCCGTCTCCGAGTCCGGTCCCGGCTGCGGGACGAAGACCGCCTCGCGGTAGTACCGGAGCTCCGCGATGGACTCACGGATGTCGGCGAGCGCGCGGTGGTTGCCGTTCTTGTCCGGGCTGTTGAAGTACGCCCGCGGATACCAGCGCCGGGCCAGCTCCTTGATGGAGGAGACGTCGACGATGCGGTAGTGGAGGTACTCCTCCAGCGTCCGCATGTCCCGCGCGAGGAAGCCGCGGTCGGTGCCGACGGAGTTTCCGCACAGCGGGGCCTTCCGCGGCTCCTTGACGTGCTCACGTACATACGCCAGGACCTGCTCCTCGGCGTCGGCCGGCGTGGTGCCGCCGGCCAGCTCGTCGAGGAGCCCCGAGGCGGTGTGCATGGTGCGCACCACCTCGGGCATGGTCTCCAGCGCCGCGTCCGGCGGGCGGATCACGATGTCCACACCTTCGCCGAGCACGTTCAGTTCCGAGTCGGTGACCAGTGCGGCCACCTCGATAAGTGCGTCGTCCGTCAACGAGAGCCCGGTCATCTCGCAGTCGATCCACACCATGCGATCGTTCATGCGTCTTACCCTACGGCGCGCTCCTCTGGCCGGGCAGAGGAGCACGTCCTGGTGCGTACATGTCCGAGTTCGGCTTGCCGGGATCGGTCGGCACCGAGGTCGAGGGGCCGAGCGCGCTCGCGGCAGCCGTACGCCGTGACTGGGACGGCACCGGACCCGTCTCCACCAGGGTGGGCATGGCCTGCGCCGTCGCGGGCACGGACTCCAGCGCCCGCTCGCCCTGCGGCCTGCGGGCGCGGTAGGCGGCCCGGTAGGCAGCGGGGGACGAACCCAGCTGGCGTCGGAAGTGCCCGCGCAGCGCCACCGGCGAGCGGAAGCCGCAGCGGCCCGCGACCTCGTCCACCGAGTAGTCGGAGGTCTCCAGGAGCCGCTGCGCCTGGAGCACCCGCTGGGTGATCAGCCACTGAAGCGGCGCGCTGCCCGTGAGCGAGCGGAACCTGCGGTCGAAGGTCCGCCTGCTCATGTACGCGCGCGCGGCCAGCGTCTCCACGTCGAACTGCTCGTGGAGGTGCTCCAGCGCCCAGGCGACGACCTCGGCGAGCGGGTCGGCGCCGATCTCCTCGGGTAAAGACCTGTCGAGGTAGCGCTCCTGGCCGCCGGCCCTGCGCGGTGGCACCACGAGCCTGCGGGCGAGCGCGCCCGCCGCCTCGTTGCCGTGGTCCGTGCGCACGATGTGCAGACAGAGATCGATTCCGGCGGCGGTGCCGGCACTCGTCAGGACGTCCCCGTCGTCGACGAAGAGCTCGCGCGGGTCCACGTGGACGGACGGGTAACGCTTCGCGAGCGTCGGCGCGTACATCCAGTGGGTGGTCGCCGGGCGGCCGTCGAGCAGCCCGGCGGCGGCGAGCACGAACGCCCCCGTGCAGAGCCCGACGATGCGGGCGCCCTCCTCGTGCGCGCGACGCAGCGCGTCGAGCGCCTCGGGTGGTGGTGGCGACGTGATCGACCGCCAGGCGGGCACGACGACCGTGCCGGCCCGGCCGATCGCCTCCAGGCCCTGTGGTGCGGTGAGCTCCAGTCCGCCGGTGGTCCGCAGCGGGCCCTCCTCGCCGGCGCAGACCAGCAGCCGGTAGCGGGGGACACCCGCGTCCTGCCGGTCGATGCCGAACACGGAGAGCGGTATGGAACTCTCGAAAATGGGTCCGCCGCTGAACAGCAGCACCGCTACGATCTCCCGGCGGCGCCGCCCCGAGAGTTTCCGAGCCGCGGCCTCCGGCGCGGCAGTGGAGTCGTGGCTCATGGTGCTAAACCCCCCTCGGGCGTCGCGGCTCCTTGTTCCTGGCGTGCTTGACGTTTTTGACGTGCTTGACGCGCTTGCCTCGCTTGTCGCTCCTGCACGTTTCCCCTCGGTCCTCCACCAGTCCCCCGCCGTAATACAGTCAAGATCGAATCTACTGCGTCCCGTGCTGCCGGGGTGACCAGTTCATCACTCGGCAGATTGTCGACATGGCAACTTGGCGTGAAGCATTCGATCACGAAGCGTTGCACTCGTGCGGCTTGCTGGGAAGTGCGCCTCCGCTCCATGGCCGGTCCCCGTAGGGTGCGGGCGGCCTGAGCGCGGCTTTCAGCCCTGGTCGGAAGGGGGTTGAGGGGGCGTTCGGCCAAGAAATCGACGGCCCCCGGAAGTTGGCTGAAAACCTACGGGATCGTGTGTGTGAATTGGTCAGTCCAACGGTGCACCATCGGCACTCTGACGGGTGCCCCTGTGTGCCCCCACGCCCGTCCTGCCGTGTCGTCCGCGATGTCCTCTGTTCTGTTCTGCAAGCAGTCGCGCGGCGCCCCGCTCCGACTGCCGCAGGAGCACCCGGCACACCCCGGTGACGGCCACGAGCCCGAGCGCCGCGCCGGTCGCGCCGGCCAGCGAGCCCCCGTACCCGACAAGGACGACGGGGACCAGGACGCAGCTGAACGCGGCCCAGCGGACCACGTCGCTCGCCGAGTCCTGCGGGGGTGCGGACGGCTGCTCGTGGGTGCGCTGCCGGTGCGTCGCGAGGGGGTGCTGCTCCGGTGTCCCTTGCTCGGGTGAAGACTCGGGTGAAGAAGGGAAGCGGGTGGAGGGTGGGGACGCGGTCGAAGGTCCATGCACGGCGTGCTCCCTGTGACATATGGCGTAGGACGGTCCAGCGCTGTCCAACGCGGGGCACGTCGGCGAGTCACTGCGGGAGCCCGCGGGTGGCGCCGGACGGGTGGGCAAAACGCCTGTAGGAGGCAGCAACCATTGCCATACGGGCGCGGCTCATGCATGCTCCGGTGAACGCCGGGAGGCCCTTACAGGGTCCGGAACGGGCCCCGACCGGGGCTCTTCGCAGGCTCTGGGCAGAGGAGGAGTGTCGCCGTACCCTTGGGGGTATGGGGTTGGGAAGATGATTCCCGGACGACCTTCCAGGTCCTGAACGTTGCAGCACTTGAAAAAGCCGACCCTCCCACAGAGGACTCCTTCGCCGAGACACCCATGGCCGGTCACGAATTCTCCGAACCAGCGGACCGCAAACGGCAGGTCGCCGATCCCACAGCGACCCCCCGAGCGGCGGAAGAACCGCGTCACTCCTGCGATCCCGCCTTCCTGCACGGTGTCGTCGTCGGCTTCGACGGCTCGACCTCCAGTGAGCGGGCCCTCGCCTATGCGATCGGGATGGCCCACCGCTCCGGGTCCGGCCTGATCATCGTCCACGTCGCCAACCGGCTGCCCACCACGGTGTGGGCGGGCTGCGAGCCTCCGGTCTTCGTCGACGTACCGGATCACCGTACGGAAGTGCTCGGACTCGAACTGGCCTGCGCGGAGTATCTCTCCGAGGTGCCGTGGATCCTCGTCGAGCGCGGCGGCGACATCTGCCACGAGCTGGAGGAGGTCGGCCGTGAGTACAGCGCGGACGCGATCGTCGTCGGCTCCACGCACGGCATCGTGGGGCGCATCTTCGGCTCCGTCGCGGGCCGTCTCGCGCGCCGCGCGCAGCGCCCCGTCGTCGTCATTCCGTAACGCCCGTCCACGCCCCGGCAGTTGGGGCGCGTGGGGCCCAACTCGCCTTGTGTAGTGCATTTGTGGACAGATAAATCTACTCGCGCGTAGAGGTGGTTCGGGCCCCGGGGAAGGGTACATAAGGGTCACAACGGCGTCTCGGACCGGCGGGTGACGGCCATCGGACGAGGCGAGCGCGGGTCGGGGTAATGGGCGACCCCGGCCCTTCGGGAACGACCCCCTGTGTGCTGGTGGCACGCACAGGGGGTCGTTCACATGTGGAGGGTGTGTGCGGTGACTACTCCACCGTCACGGACTTCGCGAGGTTGCGCGGCTTGTCGATGTCCCGGCCGAGCGCCAGCGCCGTGTGGTAGGCGAGCAGCTGGAGCGGGATGCCCATCAGGATCGGGTCCAGCTCGTTCTCGTTCTTCGGGACGAGGATGGTCTGGTCGGCCTTCTCCTGCTCCTGGTGCGCGACCGCGAGGATCTTGCCGCTGCGGGCCTTGATCTCCTCCAGGGCGGCGCGGTTCTTCTCCAGGAGGTCGTCGTCGGGGACGATCGCGACCGTCGGCAGGGCGGGCTCGATGAGGGCGAGCGGGCCGTGCTTCAGCTCGGAGGCGGGATAGGCCTCGGCGTGGATGTACGAGACCTCCTTGAGCTTCAGCGAGGCCTCGCGGGCGACGGGGTAGCCGCGTACGCGCCCGATGAAGAGCATGGAGCGGGCTTCCGCGTACTGCTTGGCGATCTTCTTGATCTCGTCCTCCTGCTTGAGGATCTCCGAGATCTGTCCGGGCAGCTTGCGCAGGCCCTCGATGATCCGCTTGCCGTCGGAGACCGACAGGTCACGGATGCGGCCCAGGTGCAGGGCGAGCAGGCCGAAGGCGACCGTGGTGTTGGTGAAGCACTTGGTCGAGACGACGCAGACCTCCGGGCCCGCGTGGACGTACACGCCCGCGTCCGCCTCGCGGGCGATCGCCGAGCCGACCACGTTCACGACGCCGAGGACGCGGGCGCCCTTGCGCTTGAGCTCCTGGACGGCGGCGAGCACGTCGTACGTCTCGCCGGACTGGGAGACCGCGATGTAGAGGGTGTCGGGGTCGACGACCGCGTTGCGGTAGCGGAACTCGGACGCGGGCTCCGCGTCGGCGGGGATGCGGGCCAGCTCCTCGATCATCTGGGCGCCGATCATGCCCGCGTGGTACGAGGTGCCGCAGCCGAGGATCTTGACGCGGCGCACCTTGCGGGCGTCGTGCGCGTCGAGGTTCAGGCCGCCGAGGTGCACGGTGGAGAAGCGGTCGTCGATGCGGCCGCGCAGGACGCGGTCGACCGCGTCGGGCTGCTCGAAGATCTCCTTGTGCATGTACGTGTCGTGACCGCCCATGTCGTACGACTCGGCCTCCCACTCCACGGTGGTCGGCGACGCGGTCGTGCGCGAGCCCTCGGTGGTGTAGGTGCGGTAGTCGTCGGCCTTGATGGTGGCCATCTCGCCGTCGTCGAGGGTGACGACCTGGCGGGTGTGGGAGACGAGCGCGGCGACGTCCGAGGCGACGAACATCTCCTTCTCGCCGATACCGAGGACCACGGGCGAGCCGTTGCGGGCGACGACGATGCGGTCGTTGAAGTCGGCGTGCAGCACGGCGATGCCGTACGTGCCCTCGATGTGGCGCAGCGCCTCGCGGACCTTCTCCTCCAGCTTGTCGGCCTGGGAGCGGGCGATGAGGTGGGTGAGGACCTCGGTGTCGGTCTCGGAGAGGAACTCGACGCCGTCGGCGGTGAGCTTGGCGCGCAGCTCGGAGGCGTTGTCGATGATGCCGTTGTGGACGAGGGCGACCTTGCCGTCCTCGGAGAGGTGCGGGTGGGCGTTCTCGTCGGAGGGCGCGCCGTGGGTGGCCCAGCGGGTGTGGGCGATGCCGGTCGTGCCCTTGAAGCGGGCCGGGACCTTGGCCTCCAGGTCGCGGACGCGGCCCTTGGCCTTGACCATCTTCAGGCCGCCGGCCTTGGGGGAGGTGACGGCGATGCCAGCGGAGTCGTAACCGCGGTACTCCAGGCGCTGCAGGCCTTCGAGGAGAAGCGGGGCGACGTCACGCTTGCCGATGTATCCGACGATTCCGCACATAAAGGGTGTCCTAGCCGTAGACGATGCGGCGCAGCTGCCTGAGGGTGAGCTCCGGTGGCGCGACCGCGCGGTATTCGAGATCCGCCGAGATCTGTTGGAAGATCGCCGCGTTCAGCAGGCCCTGACCCTGCAGCTCGCGGTGGCGGCGACGGACGAACTGCTCGGTCGTCTCGTCGAAGTAGGCGAGCACGTCCTGGACGACCCGCAGCGCTTCGCCCCGCTGGAGCGGGGTGCTGCGGGTGAGGTGATCCACCAGGTCGTCGTGCATTCGTTGATCCTGGGGTATCGGACACCCTTTCGCAAGAATCCTGCCCGGAATCGGGCAGGGGCGTGTCGAACGGGTCATCCGTGGGCGCGATCGGCGCTCACATGCGGCGCAGGACCGCCTGCTTGGCCGTCGTGAACTCGTCGTCCGTGAGGATCCCGGCCTGGTGCAGCTCGCCCAGCTCCCGCAGGCGGCGCAGGAGCGCGTCGTGGTCGTCGGCGGTGGGCCGCGCCGCACCGTCCTGCGACCCGTCGGCAGCCGGGCCCGTCAGCGTCTTCGGGGCGGCGGGGGCCAACGGGTGCGGCAGGCGGGCCTGTACAGCGGCCGCCACCAGCGCCATCAGCGGGTCCTTCTTGAAGCCCCACAGCTCCACGGAGTTCGGGTCGTACTTCGGCGGGGCCTTGGTCGGCGCGTTGCGCACCGTGAACCGCAGACAGCCGTTCTCCAGACCGGCCGCGGGCTGCCACTCCACCGCCGCGATGTCCGCGAGCGCCAGCGACCGCGTGCCCGCCGCCGTCTTCGCCTCCTCCGTCTTCCAGTTCCACTCCAGACGGATCGTCTCCCCGTCGAAGCTCGCGGTGCCGTCCCCCGCGGAGACGGACAGCGGCACGGAAGGGCCCGTCAGGAGGTACGTGTCGCAGGGCGTCACCGGCACCTGTTCGATCAGATGGGCGTTGCGCACCTCGTCGACCAGATACTCCGCCACCCCGTACCGGTCGGGCTCGACCGTCAGCTGATACGGGTCCGCGGAGTCCGTCAGCTTTCCGCCCGTCGCCTGGAGCAGCGGGTCCGAGCCGTCGCGCAACCGCAGCCGCAACCGCCCCGACTTCTTCCCCTGTTCGAAGGCGATACCCGCCAACGCCGCCAGCGGGACCGTCAGTTCGCCCAGTGTCTTGCGCAGCAGGGACACGTTCTTGTCGTGGCCCGGCACAAGGCGCAGCGTCTCCCCGTCGAAGGTCCAGGTCCCGTCGCGCTGGATGATTTCCGCCATACGAGGATTCTCGCACCGAGCCCTTGGACAAATGGTCTACACCCCTTGACCCCTTGTGGGGGCCGGGTTACCAATGAGGACCGTTCGATTGCGATGCACCACATATGCGCCCGAAGGGACCCGCTTGTGAGATCGCACAGAAGAACGACACGCATTCTCGGCTCGCTGCTGCTCGTGGCGGCCGCCGGAATCTCCTCATTCGCCGCAGCGCCCGCCCCGGGAGAGGCGAGAGCCCCCGCCGCCACACCGCTCGGCCAGGTCGTGCCCGCGCCCCTGGCCGCCGAGCCGGGTGGCACCGGATACGAGATCACCGCCAAGACGCGCATCCGCGTCGGCAAGGGCAACGCCGAGGAGCGCCGCGTCGCCGAATACCTCGCCGAGGTCCTCCGCCCCTCCACCGGCTACCGGCTCCCCGTCACCACCGACAAGGGATCCGACGGCATCCGGCTGCGCATCAGCGCCGAACCGGCGAACAAGGCGCTCGGCGACGAGGGATACCGCGTGATCTCCGCGCGCGGCTCCCTCACGATCACCTCCTGGAGCGGCGCCGGTCTCTTCCACGGCGTACAGACCGTGCGGCAGCAGCTGCCCGCCGCCGTGGAGAAGAGGACGAAGCAGCGCGGCCCCTGGCGGATCGCGGGCGGCACCGTCAAGGACATGCCGCGCTACGGCTACCGCTCCACGATGCTCGACGTGTCACGGCACTTCTTCACCGTCGACCAGGTCAAGCGCTACATCGACCAGGCCGCCCTCTACAAGATGAACAAGCTGCACCTGCACCTGAGCGACGACCAGGGCTGGCGCATCGCCATCGACTCCTGGCCGCGCCTCACGACATACGGCGGCTCCACGCAGGTCGGCGGCGGCAAGGGCGGCTACTACACGAAGGCGCAGTACAAGGAGATCATCGACTACGCCGCCTCGCGGTACCTGGAAGTCGTCCCCGAGATAGACATGCCGGGACACACCAACGCCGCCCTCGCCTCGTACGCCGAACTGAACTGCAACGGCGTCGCCCCGCCGCTCTACACCGGCACCGAGGTCGGCTTCAGCTCCCTGTGCGTCAAGAAGGACGTCACGTACGACTTCGTGGACGACGTGATCCGTGAGCTCGCCGCGATGACGCCCGGCAAGTACCTGCACATCGGCGGCGACGAGGCGCACTCCACCAGCCACGAGGACTTCGTCGCCTTCATGGACAAGGTGCAGCCGATCGTCGCCAAGTACGGCAAGACGGTGATGGGCTGGCACCAGCTGGCAGGCGCCAATCCGGCCAAGGGCGCCGTCGCGCAGTACTGGGGCTACGACAGGACAGGCGCCGCCGAGCGCGAACAGGTCGTGAACGCCGCGAAGAACGGCACCAAGCTGCTGCTCTCACCGGCCGACCGCGCCTACATCGACCACAAGTACACCAAGGACACGCCGCTCGGCCTCTCGTGGGCGGGCTACGTCGAGGTGCAGCGCTCCTACGACTGGGACCCGGCCACCTACCTCAAGGGCGCGCCCGAGGACGCGGTCATCGGCGTCGAGGCGCCGCTGTGGACGGAGACCCTCTCGACCCCCGCCCACCTGGACTACATGGCGTTCCCGCGGCTGCCCGGCATCGCCGAGCTCGGCTGGTCGCCGGCCGCCACGCACGACTGGGACACGTACAAGGTGCGGCTCGCCGCGCAGGCCCCGCGCTGGGACGCGCTGGGCATCGGCTACTACGCGTCGCCGCAGGTGCCCTGGCCCGCCGACAGCTCCCGCAAGTCGTACCACTCCATGAGGAAGGAGGGCACGCCTTCGCGCAGCCCGAGGTAGGCCTCGCGGTGGCTGGAGGCCGCGATCGCCATGTAGGCGCGTTCGACGTCGGTCAGGGTGGCGTTCCGCGGCATCCAGTGCTCCGCCCGGGGGTGCGTCACCCAGGCGTGCACCAGCTCGGCGTCGGTGAGGGGATCGACCGGCCGGAGCGCGCAGTCGAGGCGGGCGGTGGGCAGGTGGAGGTCAGCAAGCGCGGTCAAGGTGCTCTCCCAGGTACTGCTCGGCGTGGCCGGCGATCAGGTCGAGGACGGCTTCGATGTCGGCGGTGGTCGTCTCGGGGCTGAGCAGGGTGAACCTGAGGTACTGGCGGCCGCCCGCCCGGGTGGTCGCCACGACCGCGTCGCCGGAGGTGTAGAGCTCCTTGCGGGCGTACAGGTTGGCGCGGTCGATCGCGGCGGGCGAGCAGATCGTCGCGGGGATGTAGCGGAAGACGAGCGTGGAGAGCTGCGGCTCGGACACGACGTCGAAGCGCGGGTCGGCGAGGAGCAGTTCCCAGCCGCGGGTGGCCAGGCCGCAGACCTCGTCGAAGAGGTCGCCGATGCCGTTCGCGCCCATCACGCGCAGCGTCATCCACAGCTTCAGCGCGTCGAAGCGGCGGCTCGTCCGCGGCTCGGGAAGCGCCCGGTCCCGTACCAGGACGGCGGACGAACCCACCGGCTGGAAGAAGGACTTGTCGAAGTCCACGGTGACGGAGTCGGCGCGCTCGATGCCGTCGATGAGGTGCCGGTTGCGGCGCGATGCGAGCAGCCCGCAGCCGTACGAGGCGTCCACGTGCAGCCATGTGCCGTACTGCGCGCAGAGCCCGGCGATCTCCGGCAGCGGGTCGATGGAGCCGAAGTCGGCGGTGCCCGCGGTGGCGACGACCGCCATGGGGGAGAGGTCGTCGCGTGCGCAGCGCTCCAGCGCGCGGGCGAGGGCCACGGTCTGCAGGCGTTTGTCGCGGTCGGTGGGGACGGTCACGACGGCTTCGTCGCCGAGTCCGAGCAGCCGGGCCGTGCGCCGGACGCCGGTCTGGGCGGCCTCGGAGACGAAGACGCGCAGGGCGGCGGGGTCGCGGTCCGCGGCCTCCTCGCGGGCGAGCAGCAGCGCCTGCAGTTCGGCGTCGGCGCCTCCGTCGGTGAACGCTCCCCCGGCGGCCGGTCCGAGGCCGATGCGCTCGGCGGTCCAGTCGATGAGGCGGCGCTCGATGAGCGGGGCGCCGGGCGGCTGGTCCCAGGTGCCGAGGTGGCGGGGGCCGTGGGGGCGTACGGCGTCCCCCACATGCAGCTCGTCGAGTTCGTCGAGGGCCGCGAGGGTGTCGTACAAGGGCTCGTCCAGGTCGACGGACGCGACTCCTGCGGTCACGGAGGTGCGGTACCGCTCCGCGGTGGTGCCGTTGAGCAGGTGCGAGCGCATGGGTTGTCCTCCGGGTGAGGGATTAACTTAGGCAAGCCTAACCTAATCTCGACTCCGTGTGGAGGCCGGGAGCCGGAAAACGAAACCGCCCCCTCCGGGCATGAAGGGGGCGGCGGGTGACGTGTCGTTACTTGAGCTTCTTCGCCTTCTCGATCGCGTCGGCCAGGTCCTCGAGGATCGGCGCGCACTTGTCGTACGAGAAGATCGGCTCCGCGATGCGCGGGATGACCTGTCCGGCCTTGACCGCGGGCAGCTTCTTCCAGGTCGGCTTGGCGATGTCGGCCGGCTGGATCGCCGACGAGCGGTTGTCCATCATGATGACGTCCGCCTTGTACTTGTCGACGTTCTCCCAGCTCAGGTTCTCGAACCAGCCGCCGGACTCCTTCTTGGCCTGCTCCGGGGGCTCGACGAGGTTCACGCCGAGCGCCTTGAAGTACTCCAGGTCGACGGAGAGGTTGGAGCCGGAGACGTAGAACAGGTCCTGGCTCGCGGAGCCGACGAGGACCTTGATGTCCTTGTGCGCCTTGGCGACCTTGCGCAGCCGCTCGGAGGCGTCCTCGAAGCGCTTCTTCGCCTTGACGACCTTGTCGGCCTTCACGTCCGCGCCGAGCGACTCGGCGAGCGCCTGGATGCGCTGGAGCGGGTGCGTGAGCTGGCGGTCGTAGACGCTGACGCCGACGCTCGGGGCGAGCTTGAGGATCTTGTCCTTGCTCTCCTCCGGGACGTACCAGAGGGTGCCCTTGTCATCGAACATCGTGGAGATCAGCACGTCCGGGGCGAGGCCCGCGTACTTCTCGATGTTGAACTGGCCCCACTCGTTGCCGATGATCGTCAGCTTGCTGATGTCCATGTCGCCGGCCTGGACGTCGGCCTTGCCGTCCTTGGTCTTCGTCGGGCCGAAGACGCCCTTGACCTCGATGCCGTAGTCGAACAGGGCGGCGGCGACACCGGTGAACGCCACGATGTTCTTCGGCGTCGCGTCGCGCTTCGCGGTCGTGCCGCGGTCGTCCTTGAAGCTCCAGGGGCCGGTCTTGCCGCCGCCCTCGGTCTTGCCCGACCCGTCCTTCTTCTCGCTGCCGCAGGCCGCGAGGGCGGCGGTGAGGCCGAGGGCGCCGCCGGCGGCGAGGATGCCCCGGCGGGACGGCTGGGGGAGGCGGACCTGGCGCATGTGGGGTCTCTGCTTTCGTGACGTACGGCGGCGGGGCCGCTGGCCGGAATTAGAGCTTAGGCTAACCTAAGCTAACTCCGGGTCCTGCGCCCCCTCGCGGTACGACTCCCGATCAGCCTGCCTCAGCGGGCATCAGCTGACTCAGTAGCTGACATCAGCTCGCGAAGCCCAGTTCCCGGGCGATCAGCATGCGCTGCACCTCGCTCGTCCCCTCGCCGATCTCCAGGATCTTCGAGTCCCGCCACATGCGGGCGACCGGGTACTCGTTCATGAAGCCGTACCCCCCGTGGATCTGCGTGGCCTCGCGGGCGTTGTCCACCGCGACCGTCGACGAGTAGAGCTTGGCGATGGCCGCCTGCTTCTTGAAGGGCTCGCCCGCGACCAGCCGCGACGCCGCGTCGTACCACCCCACGCGCGCCATGTGCGCCCGCGTCTCCATGTCGGCGATCTTGAACTGGATGGCCTGGTTCGCGCCGATCGGCCTGCCGAAGGCGTGCCGCTCCCGCGCGTACTTCACCGATTCGTCCACACACCCCTGGGCGAGACCGGTGGCCAGCGCGGAGATCGCGATCCGGCCCTCGTCGAGGATGCGCAGGAACTGCGCGTACCCCCGGCCCTCCTCGCCGAGCAGGTTCGCCGCAGGGACGCGGACGTCGGAGAAGGACAGCTCGCGGGTGTCCGAGGCGTTCCACCCCACCTTCGAGTAGGGCGCGGCGACCGTGAACCCGGGCGTGCCCGACGGCACGATGATCGAGGAGATCAGCGGGCGCCCGTCGTCCTTGCGACCGGTGACGGCGGTGACCGTGACCAGGCCCGTGATGTCCGTGCCGGAGTTGGTGATGAAGCACTTGGAGCCGTTGATCACCCACTCGTCGCCGTCGCGCACCGCCGTCGTGCGCGTCCCGCCCGCGTCCGAGCCGCCGTCCGGCTCGGTCAGGCCGAACGCGCCGAGGGCCTCGCCCGCGCACAGCCGCGGCAGCCACTCCCGCTTCTGCTCCTCCGTGCCGAAGAGGTGCAGCGGCATCGCGCCGAGGGAGACGCCCGCCTCCAGGGTGATCGCCACGGACGAGTCGACGCGCGCGAGTTCCTCGAGGGCGATGCCCAGCGCGAAGTAGTCACCGCCCATCCCTCCGTACTCCTCCGGGAAGGGCAGGCCGAACAGGCCCATGCGGCCCATCTCGCGGACGATCTCGTACGGGAACTCGTGGCGCTCGTAGAAGTCGCCGATCTTGGGGGCGACGACGTCGTGCGCGAACGCCTCTACCGTGCGGCGCAGTTCCTCGTGCTCGGGGCTCAGACGGTGGTCCATCGTTGTTCACTGCTCCTGTGGGACGGCGGTCTGCTCTTCGTGGGAGCGGGCCGTGAGGGCACGGACGGTGCGGGACGGGCTCGGCCGGCCCAACTGGTCGGCCATCCAGGCGCTGGTGGCGCTGAGACGGACGAGGTCGACCCCGGTGTCGATGCCGAGGCCGTGGAGCATCCACACGAGGTCTTCGGTGGCGAGGTTGCCGGTGGCGCTCTTCGCGTACGGACAGCCGCCGAGGCCTCCCGCGGAGGCGTCCACCGTCGTCACGCCGTGCTGCAGGGCGGCGAGGGTGTTGGTGAGCGCCTGGCCGTACGTGTCGTGGAAGTGGACGCCGATGCGCTCGGTCGGCACCTGCACCGCGTTGAGCGCGGCGAGCATCGCCGAGACGTGGCCCGGCGTGGCCACGCCGATGGTGTCGCCGAGGCTCAGCTCGTCGCAGCCCATGTCGAGCAGGGCGCGGCAGACGCGGACGACCTTGGAGATCGGGACGGCGCCCTCCCAGGGGTCGCCGAAGCACATCGACAGATAGCCGCGCACGTGCACGCCCTGCTCACGGGCGCGGGCGACCACCGGAGCGAACATCGCGAGGGCCTCGTCCACCGTGCGGTTGAGGTTGGCGCGGGCGAACGACTCGGTGGCGCTGGCGAACACTCCGACGCGGTGCGCGCCGAGCGCGAGGGCGCGGTCCAGACCGCGTTCGTTCGGTACGAGGACCGGCAGGTGGACGCCCTGGAGGTCGCCGAGGAGCGGGAAGAGGTCCTCGGCGTCGGCCAGTTGGGGCACCCATTTGGGGTGCACGAAGCTGGTCGCCTCGACGGTGGTGAGGCCCGCGTCGGCGAGGCGGTGGATGAACTCCGCCTTGATCTCCGTGGGGACGACCGTCTTCTCGTTCTGCAGGCCGTCGCGTGCGCCCACTTCGTGGATGCGGACGCGGGTGGGCAGGCCGCGGGTCGGCACGACCATGGGGAGCGGTGCGGACGCCAGCTCAAGGGGGTCGGTGCTGGTCATTCCTGTTCCTCCTCGGGGGTGACGACGGCGAGGACCTGGTCCATGGCGACGGTCGTGCCCGGGGTGACGTCGAGTTCGGTGACGGTGCCCGCGTGCGGGGCGGAGATGACGTGCTCCATCTTCATCGCCTCGACGACGAGCAGGCTCTGGCCCGCGGCCACCGTGTCGCCGGGGGAGACCTTCACGACGGTGACGGTGCCGGGCATGGGGGCGGTGAGCGCGTCGGCCCCGGCGTGCGCGGCGCCGGTGAGGGAGGCGGCGACGGGGTCGTGGTCCTGGACGTGCCAGGCGTCGCCGTCCCGGCCCAGCCAGTCGCCCGCGCGGCGGAAGGTGTGCAGGGTGCCGTCGACGGTGACGCGCACGCGGTCGGCGGTGACGGTGCGGCCGGTGTCGCGGAGGCGGTGGGTGACGGGTTCGAGTCCCGCGGCCTTGAGCCAGTGCGTCACGGGCGCCGGGGTGCCGCCGAGCCGCCAGCCGTTCGGCACGGAGAAGGGGTCGGTCCAGCCGTCGCCGCCGCCCACGGGCTTGAGGGCGTCCTCGCGGACCGCGGCCGCCGCCTCGTACACCTCGTCGGGCACGCCGTCCGGGACGAGTCCGTCCGCCTCGCGCTCCACGAGGCCCGTGTCCAGGTCGCCCGCGACGACCGCCGGGTGCGCGAGGAGGCGGCGCAGGAAGCCCGCGTTCGTCGGCACACCGAGGGTGACCGTGTCCGCGAGGGCGGCGCGCAGCTTGCGCAGGGCCGTCGCGCGGTCCGGGCCGTACGCGATGACCTTCGACAGCATCGGGTCGTAGAGGCTGCCGACCTCGGTGCCCTCGCTGAGGCCGGAGTCGGTGCGCACGCCGTCGCCCTGCGGCTCGTGCAGCGCCAGGATCGTGCCGCCCGAGGGGAGGAACCCGCGCGCGGGGTCCTCGGCGCAGATGCGGGCCTCCACCGCGTGCCCGGTGAGGGTGATGTCGTGCTGGGCGAACGGCAGCGGCTCGCCCGCGGCCACGCGCAGCTGCCACTCGACGAGGTCGAGGCCGGTGATGCGCTCCGTGACGGGGTGCTCCACCTGGAGGCGGGTGTTCATCTCCATGAAGTAGTACGACGACGGGTCGCCGCCGGGGACGATGAACTCGACCGTGCCCGCGCCCGCGTACCCGCACGAGCGGGCCGCCTGGACCGCGGCTTCGCCCATCGCCGCGCGCGTGGCCTCGTCGAGCAGGACGCTCGGGGCCTCCTCGATGATCTTCTGGTGGCGGCGCTGGAGGGAGCACTCGCGCTCGCCGAGGTGCACCACGTTGCCGTGGCCGTCCGCGAGGACCTGGATCTCGATGTGCCGGGGGCGGTCGACCCAGCGCTCCACGAGCAGCGTGTCGTCGCCGAAGGAGGCGCGGGCCTCACGGCGGGCCGCCGCGATCTCGTCGGCGATGAGCGCCTCGTCGCGGACCAGGCGCATGCCCTTGCCGCCGCCGCCCGCGCTCGGCTTGAGCAGCACCGGGGTGCCGATCTCGCGTGCCGCGTCCGCCAGTTGGGCGTCGGTCAGGCCGCTGCCCGATGAGCCGGGCACGACCGGCACCCCGGCGGCCTGCACGGTCGCCTTGGCGCGGATCTTGTCGCCCATGAGGGCGATGGCCGCGGCGGGCGGGCCGATGAAGGTCAGGCCCGCGTCGGCGCAGGCCTGCGCGAACTCCGCGTTCTCGGCCAGGAAGCCGTACCCCGGATGGACCGCCTGGGCGCCGGACTTCGCCGCCGCCTCCAGGATGCGCTCCACGGACAGATAGCTCTCGGCGGCCGGGGCCGGGCCGATCCGTACCGCCGTGTCGGCCTCGCGCACGTGCCGGGCGTCCGCGTCCGCGTCGCTGAAGACGGCGACCGAGCGGACGCCCATCTCGCGCAGCGTGCGGATGACGCGGACCGCGATCTCGCCCCGGTTGGCGACCAGAACCGTGTCGAACATCGTCATTCGTTCCTCACATCCGGAAGACGCCGAAGCCGGGCTCACCCAAGGGGGCGCCCGCGCACGCGGTCAGGGCGAGACCCAGCACCTGCCGGGTCTCCATGGGGTCGATCACGCCGTCGTCCCAGAGGCGGGCCGTGGCGTAGTACGCGTTCCCCTGCTCCTCGTACTGCGCGCGGATCGGGTCCTTGAAGGTCTCCTCGTCCTCGGCGCTCCACTGCTCGCCGCGGGCCTCCAGCTGGTCGCGCTTGACCGTGGCGAGGACGGAGGCGGCCTGCTCGCCGCCCATCACGGAGATCTTGGCGTTGGGCCACATCCACAGGAAGCGGGGGCTGTAGGCCCGGCCGCACATCGAGTAGTTGCCCGCTCCGTACGAACCGCCGACGACGACCGTCAGCTTCGGCACGCGCGTGGAGGCGACGGCCGTCACCATCTTCGCGCCGTGCTTGGCGATGCCGCCCGCCTCATAGTCCCGCCCGACCATGAAGCCGGAGATGTTCTGCAGGAAGACCAGGGGGATGCCGCGCTGGTCGCAGAGCTCGATGAAGTGGGCGCCCTTCTGGGCGGATTCGGAGAACAGGATGCCGTTGTTCGCGATGATCCCGACGGGGTGGCCGTGGATGTGGGCGAAGCCGGTGACCAGCGTCGTCCCGTACTCCGACTTGAACTCGGCGAAGCGGGAGCCGTCGACCACGCGCGCGATGACCTCCCGCACGTCGTACGGGGTGCGGGAGTCCGTGGGCACCGCTCCGTACAACCCCAGGGGGTCGACCTTCGGCTCCTCGGCGGGCTGCACCGGCCAGGGCAGCGGGGCGCGCTCGGGGAGGGTCGAGACGATCGTGCGCACGATGCGCAGGGCGTGTGCGTCGTCCTCCGCGAGGTGGTCGGTGACGCCGGAGGTGCGCGAGTGGACCTCGCCGCCGCCCAGCTCCTCGGCCGTGACGACCTCGCCGGTCGCGGCCTTCACCAGGGGCGGGCCGCCGAGGAAGATCGTGCCCTGCTCGCGCACGATCACCGCCTCGTCGCTCATCGCGGGCACATACGCCCCGCCGGCCGTGCAGGACCCGAGGACGGCGGCGATCTGCGGGACGGCGGCGGCCGACATCCGCGCCTGGTTGTAGAAGATCCGTCCGAAGTGCTCGCGGTCGGGGAAGACCTCGTCCTGCATCGGCAGGAAGGCGCCGCCCGAGTCGACCAGGTAGAGACACGGGAGGCGGTTCTCCAGGGCCACCTCCTGGGCGCGGAGGTGCTTCTTCACGGTCATGGGGTAGTACGTGCCGCCCTTGACCGTGGCGTCATTGGCGACGATCACGCACTCGCGGCCCGAGACCCGGCCGATGCCCGCGATGACGCCGGCCGCGGGGGCACCCCCGCCGTACAGCCCGTCCGCCGCGAGCGGGGCCAGCTCCAGGAAGGGCGAGCCGGGGTCGAGGAGCGTGTCCACCCGTTCGCGGGGCAGCAGCTTGCCGCGCGCCACGTGGCGGGCCCGCGCCCGCTCCCCGCCGCCGAGCGCGGCCGCCGCGAGCTTGGCCCGCAGCTCGTCGACGAGGGCGGTGTGCGCCGCCTCGTTCGCCCGCCATGCCTCGGACGCGGGGTCAGCCGCGCTCGTCAGCACTGGTGCCTGCCGCATCAGTCGAGCCCCCTTGCTGGGTCCATTCGGTCGCACCGGGTCCGGCGGATCGACTCCCGGACCGGTTAATGACCGTTAACGCGTTTCCTTCAGGTTAACGAGCGCTAACCGGCCTGTCTAGAATCAATTCCATGGCCACGAGAACCGACGCCCCCACCCGGCGCGAGCAGATCCTCAAGGAGGCCGCCCGGCTCTTCGCCGAGCGGGGCTTCCACGGAGTCGGAGTCGACGAGATAGGAGCCGCCGTCGGCATCAGCGGCCCCGGGCTCTACCGGCACTTCGCGGGCAAGGACGCAATGCTCGCCGAGCTGCTCGTCGGTATCAGCGGGCAGCTCCTGACGGGCGGCAAGCACTGCGTGGCCGATGTGGGCGGATCACCCGAACGGGTTCTCGACGCGCTCATCCAGGGGCACATCGACTTCGCGCTCGACGACCGCTCCCTGATCACCCTGCACGACCGTGAGCTCGACCGGCTCCGGGACAGTGACCGCAAGCTGGTCCGTCAGCTCCAGCGGCAGTACGTCGAGATCTGGGTCGACGTCGTCCGCAAGGTCTACCCGGACCTCGCCGAGAACGCCGCGCGCGTGGCCGTGCACGCGGTCTTCGGGCTGCTGAACTCCACGCCGCACCTGAGCCGTCGCGACATGCTGCCCAGCCGGGCGGCGATGGCGGAACTCCTGCACCGCCTGGCCCGGGGGGCCTTCGCGGCCGCCGCAGAGTGACACGTATCTCTGGACGCTCTGGTGACTGCCGGGTAACCTTCCTCTGAGCAAGCGCTTAGTCGATGTAAGCAGATACAGGCAGATGCAGGCAGAAGGAGTTCTCCGTGCGCCGTACCGTTTTCGATGAGGACCACGAGGCGTTCCGGGAGACCCTGCGCGCCTTCATCGAGGCCGAGGTCGTCCCCGTCCACGACGAGTGGTTCGCCGCGGGTCAGGTGCCGCGCGAGTTCTACTACAAGCTCGCGGAGCTGGGCCTCTTCGGCATCAACGTCCCCGAGGAGTTCGGCGGCGCCGGGCTGGACACCCACAAGTTCGAGGCCATCCAGTACGAGGAGACCGCCCGCGCGGGCGTCACCTTCGGCGGCTCCGGCGTGCACGTGCTGCTCGCCCTGCCCTACATCAAGGCGCTCGCCACCGACGAGCAGAAGAAGCGCTACCTGGAGAAGTTCGTCTCCGCCGAGGAGATGTGGGCCCTCGCGATGACCGAGCCGGGCACCGGCTCCGACCTCGCGGGCATGAAGAGCACGGCCAAGCTCTCCGAGGACGGCACCCACTACCTCCTCAACGGCTCCAAGACCTTCATCACCGGCGGCGTGCACGCCGACCGCGTGATCGTCTGCGCCCGGACCTCCGCGCCCACCGCCGAGGACCGTCGCTACGGCATCTCGCTCTTCGCCGTCGACACCAAGTCCGAGGGCTACTCCATCGGCCGCAAGCTCGACAAGCTCGGCCTGAAGACCTCCGACACCGCCGAGCTCGCGTTCGTCGACGTCAAGGTGCCCGTCGAGGACCTCCTCGGCGAGGAGAACAAGGGCTTCTACTACCTCGGGAGCAACCTGCCCTCCGAGCGCTGGGGCATCGCCTACGGAGCGTACGCACAGGCCAAGGCCGCCGTCCGGTTCGCCAAGGAGTACGTCCAGGACCGCACGGTCTTCGGCAAGACGGTCGCCTCCTTCCAGAACACCAAGTTCGAGCTGGCCGCCTGCCAGGCCGAGGTCGACGCCGCCGAGGCCGTCGCCGACCGCGCCCTTGAGGCCCTGGACGCGGGCGAGCTGACCGCCGCCGAGGCCGCCTCCGCGAAGCTCTTCAACACCGAGGTCGCGCACCGCGTCATCGACAAGTGCCTCCAGCTGCACGGTGGCTACGGCTTCATGAACGAGTACCCCATCGCCCGCCTGTACGCGGACAACCGCGTCAACCGCATCTACGGCGGCACCAGCGAGGTCATGAAGATGATCATCGCGAAGAACATGGGCCTGTAGGACGCCTGTAGAACTACCTTCATGAACCAGGCACTTGAAGCCCTCCTCGATCTGCTCGACCTGGAGCAGATCGAGGAGGACATCTTCCGGGGCGTGAGCCGCTCGGCGCTCGTGCCCCGCGTCTTCGGCGGCCAGGTCGCCGCACAGGCCCTCGTCGCCGCCGGACGCACCGTCCCCGACGATCGTCCCGCCCATTCCTTGCACGCGTACTTCCTGCGCCCCGGGGACCCCGGCGCGCCCATCGTGTACACGGTCGACCGGATCCGGGACGGCCGTTCCTTCACCACGCGCCGCGTCGTCGCCGTCCAGCACGGGCACCCGATCTTCCACCTCTCCGCGTCCTTCCAGACGTACGAGGAGGGCCTGGAGCACCAGAGCGGCATGCCGGAAGCGCCCGACCCGGAGACGCTGCCCACCGCCGCCGAGACGCTCCCGCGCCACCTGCCGCGAGACGTCGCCGACCGGCTGCTTGAGACCCGCGCCGCCGTCGACCTGCGCTACGTCGACGAGCCGCCCTGGGCCACCGTCGGACAGCCCCGCGAACCGCGCTCCCAGGTCTGGTTCCGCGCCAACGGCAAGCTGGCCGACGACTCCCTGCTGCACGTCTGCCTCGCCACGTACGTCTCCGACATGACGCTCCTCGACTCGGTGCTGCTCGCGCACGGCAGGGGCGGCTGGGCCGTCGGCGACGTGGTCGGCGCGTCGCTCGACCACGCCATGTGGTTCCACCGCCCCTTCAGGGCCGACGAATGGCTCCTCTACGACCAGGAGTCGCCGTCGTCCTCCGGCGGACGCGGCCTCGGCCAGGCGCGGATCTGGACACAGGCCGGGCGGCTCGCGGTGACGGTCATCCAGGAGGGCGTCGTTCGCGTTCCTCGCTGATCGGACATACCGTCCGATACATGAGTGAGCAACCCTCCGAGGCGGGCGGCGAGAGCACCTTCACCGTCATCGTCGCCGCCGTCGCCAACCTCGGGATCGCGCTGGCCAAGGCCGTCGCGGGCGTCATCAGCGGCTCCAGCGCCATGCTCTCCGAAGCGGCGCACTCCGTGGCCGACACCGTCACCGAGCTGATGCTGCTCGTCTCCCTGAAAGCCAGTGACAAGCCCGCCGACGAGGAGCACCCCCTCGGCTACGGAGGCGCCCGCTACATCTGGGCGCTCCTCGCCTCCGTCGCCACGTTCGTCGGCGGCGGCGTCTTCGCCGTCTACGACGGCATCCACACCCTCACCCACGGCGAGGACCCCGGGGACCCCCTCATCTCGTACATCGTGCTCGGCATCGCCTTCCTCCTGGAGGGCTACTCGCTGCGCACCGGCCTCAAGCAGGCGCGCGGCGAGGCCGACCGCTTCGGAGTCCACATCAAGCGCTACCTGCGCCACACCCCCGACACCGCGGTCAAAGCCGTCGTGATGGAGGACTCCGCGGCGCTGGTCGGCCTCGTGCTCGCCGCGGCCGGACTCCTCGGCGGACAGCTCACCGGGTCCGGCGCGTGGGACGGCATCGCCTCGCTCTGCATCGGCGTGCTCCTCGTGTACGTCGCCTGGGTCCTCGGACACGCCAACTCCGAGCTCCTCATCGGACGCCCGCTGCCCCCGGAGATGCGGGCCGCGGTCCGCGCCGAACTCCTCGCCGACCCGCACGTGGTGGACGTACTGGAGCTGACCACGCTCCTTCAGGGGCCCAAGGAGGCCCTGGTCGCCGCGAAGGTCGACTTTCGGGACATGTCGAGCGCGGCGGACATCGAGCGGGCCTGCGACCGGATGGCCCTCCGCATCCAGGAACGCTTCCCCGCGGTCCGCAGGGTCTACCTGGACCCGACGCCGGGCCCCGCTCAGGAGCCGGGCGTCAGCCCCGCCGCGGCGAGCAGGTAGGCCGTCATCGGGTCGTAGTGGCGCGGGCTCGTCACATGGTCGTCGAGCGGCACGGTCACCTGCACGGTGCCCTCGGCCTCGCCGATGAACAGCGCGGGGTCGTTGCAGTCCGCGTAGCCGACGGAGTCCACGCCGCGCTGGCCCGCGCGGCCCGCCCAGCCGTGGTCGGCGACGACCAGGTCCGGGTGCGGGCGTCCCTCGCGCTCCAGGCCGTCCAGGATCGCGTTCATCGGCTCCGGCGAGTGCGTGTGCCACAGCGTCGCGCCGCGCTCCAGCATCGCGACGTCCGCGAACTGGAAGACCATGCCCTCGTCGGCCGTCAGGCCCTCGGGGATCACGACGATCTCGCAGCCCGCGGCGCGCAGCGCGGCGGCCGTCGCGCGGTGCACGTCGAGCAGTCCTCCGGGGTGACCCGTGGCGAAAAGCACCCTCTCCTTGCCGGCGGCCGCCTTCCGCAGACGGGCGGCCATCCGCTCCAGGGCGTCGACCGTCAGCTCCGGGTCGATCGTGTCCTGGCCGTACCGGTGCTCCGGGTCGTCGATGACGCCGCAACGCTCGGCCATCACCGCGAGGACGTCCTGCTCGTCCGTCCAGCGGTCGCCGAGCTCAAGCCCCAGCCAGTAGTGGCGGTCGCCGTTCGCGAGCTTCCTGTAGTGGCTGAGGTTGTTGTCGCGGGGCGTGGCTACGTCGCCCGCGATGCGGGTGCGGACGAGGTGATCGACTAGCGCGGCGCGGCTGGGTATTGGCATGCCTCCTATTCTGCGGGACGAGTGCTTTGCGCTGGGGGCGGGTTTGTTCAGCCTGCGCCGCCCCCCCTTACGGGATTCCCTCAGTGGGCTCTGCTCAGGGCGAACCAGAGTTCCATGCGGACGTCCGGGTCGTTCAGGTCTGTGCCCAGCAGAGTCGTGCAGCGGGTGATGCGTTGGCGGACCGTGTTGCGGTGGATTCCCAGGGCCACCGCCGTCCGGTCCCAGCTGCCGTGGAGGGAGAGCCAGGTGCGGAGGGTGGACAGCAGGGGCTCGTTGTCCGACAGGGGGGACAGCAGCACGCGCGCGTGGGCGTCGGCCTCCTCGGGGGCGATCAGGTCGGCGACTCCGTTGGCGTGCTGGCGGATCAGGGGGACCCGCGTGGCCTCCGCGCGGCGCAACGCGCGGGCCGCCTGTGCGTCGGCTGCCGCCAGGCCCGCCGCCGGGGCCGGTGCGGAGGCGCCCAGCGTCCAGCCCTCCAGGGGCGTGAGTTCGCGGTCCGCGGGGACGAGGAGGCGTACGGCGTGCTCGCCCGGGTCGACCAGCGCCGTGCCAAGCGCCGCGGCGAGCGCGGACGCCGACAGGGGAGTGGTCTGTTCTCCGCGCGCGTGCACCACGGTCCACAGGTCGCTCCCCAGGAGCGTGCCCACCTCGTGTGCCGGTGCGCCCAGGAGCAGGCGGACCAGCGCCGTCGACCGCGCCGCCTCCGACGTGCTCTGGTGTTCGCCCGTCAGAAGCGACAGCAGGACCACCGCCGCGCCCGCGATCGTGTGGTCGCCCGGCTCGCGGCGGTCCGTGGCGACCCCGAGCGCGAAGCCCCGGCCGCCGCCCAGCGCGTACGCGGCCAGATGCGTGGCGCCCGCCGTGTCGGCCGCGGAGGCCGGGGCGGCGGGGGCCGCGCGGCGTACTACGCCCGTCAGGTCGCGGAGTGCGTCCCGCGCCGCCTCCCGCATGAGGCCCGCCGACTGGAGCTCCGTGCCGTCAGGGCCGTACAGGACCGCCGTCCCGCTCAGCCGCGACGCCAGTTGGCGCAGGACCGCCGGAACCGGGTCCGTCCTTGCCGCCGCCGTGGCGAGGCCCTGCTGCGCCTCCGTGACCCGGCGCAGCTCCGCGTGGCGCGCCTCGGCCATCAGCCGCCACACCGCGCGGGCGACGCCGCTGAACGTGGTCCGCCGGGGGACTTCGACGAGTGGCAGGCCGTAGTGGTCGCAGGCCGCCACCAGGGCGTCCGGCACCGTGTCGTGCACGGGCGCCACGCCGAAGCCGAGGGCCGCGCCGCCCGCCGCGACGATGCGCGCCACATAGGCGTCGAGGGAGCCTCCCGCGTCCGCCGGATCCGCCGGGTCCGTGATGTGCACGCCCGCCGTGAGGAGCAGCTCGCCGCCCAGGAGGTACGGATACGGGTCCGCCATCTCCGAGGTGTGCACCCACTGCACGGCCGTGCCCGCCGCCCGCGCGTCGGGCCCGGCGACCTGCCGCAGGCCCAGGTCCTCCCGGGCGAGCAGCGCGGCGAGCGGTACCGGCGGGGTGGGTGGGGTGGGTGGCGGAGCCGTGGGAGAAGCGGGAGGGGGCGCGGGATCGGGCATATGGACAATCCATCCGTGCAGAACGCGGAGAGTAGAGGAAACGTACACTTCAGCGTTGCTTTCCGGCCACCTAAGGTCGTGCCGACCGGAGGCCGCGGGTACGGGCGGATGTCCCCGCGGCCGGTCCTCACCCCATCTGCACGACACGCCACCGAGGTGCGCGAAGGAGGCCCCCCATGGCCGTCGACTACACAGTGATCGTCGTCTATCTCGCCGGGATGCTGGCCATGGGCTGGTGGGGCATGCGCCGCGCCAAGTCCAAGAGTGAGTTCCTGGTCGCCGGTCGCCGCCTCGGGCCCTGGATGTACTCCGGGACCATGGCCGCGATCGTCCTCGGCGGCGCCTCCACCATCGGCGGCGTCGGCCTCGGCTACCAGTACGGGCTCTCCGGTGCCTGGATGGTCTTCACCATCGGCCTGGGGCTGCTCGCGCTGAGCGTGTTCTTCTCGGCCCGCATCGCGCGCCTGAAGGTCTACACCGTCTCCGAGATGCTCGACCTGCGCTACGGCGGGCGCGCGGGCGTCGTCTCCGGAGTGGTCATGTGGGCGTACACGCTGATGCTCGCGGTCACCTCGACCATCGCGTACGCCACGATCTTCGACGTCCTCTTCGACCTCAACCGCACCGTGGCGATCGTCATCGGCGGCTCGATCGTCGTCGCCTACTCGACGCTCGGCGGCATGTGGTCCATCACGCTCACCGACATGGTGCAGTTCGTGGTGAAGACGATCGGTGTGCTGCTGCTTCTGCTGCCCATCGCCGTCGTCAAGGCCGGCGGGTTCGGTGAGATGAAGGCCAAGCTGCCCACCGATGTACTTCGACCCGCTGGGCGTCGGCGGCGAGACGATCTTCACGTACGTGTTGATCTATACGTTCGGCATGCTCATCGGGCAGGACATCTGGCAGCGCGTCTTCACCGCCCGCAGCGACAAGGTCGCCCGCTACGGAGGCACCGTCGCCGGCACGTACTGCCTCGTCTACGCGATCGCGGGCGCCGTCATCGGCACCGCGGCCAAGGTCATGTACCCGAAGCTGCCGAGCGCCGACGCGGCCTTCGCGACCATCGTCAAGGACGAGCTGCCCATGGGTGTACGCGGCCTCGTCCTCGCCGCGGCGCTCGCCGCCGTGATGTCGACGTCCTCCGGCGCCCTCATCGCCTGCGCCACCGTCGCCAACAACGACATCTGGTCGCGGCTGCGGGGCGCGATGGGGAAGCCGGCCGGGGAGGAGCACGACGAGGTCAAGGGCAACCGCGCCTTCATCCTCGTCATGGGCGTCGCCGTCGTCGTCATCGCCATCGCGCTCAACGACGTCGTCGAGGCCCTGACCGTCGCGTACAACCTGCTCGTCGGCGGGCTCCTTGTGCCGATCCTCGGCGGGCTGCTGTGGCGGCGCGGGACGGCGGCGGGCGCGCTCGCGGCGGTCGCCGCCGGTGGCCTGTCCGTGATCGGGCTCATGTGGTGGTACGGGATCCTCGCCAACGAGCCCGTCTACTACGGCCTGTTGACCTCACTCGCCGTCTACGTAGTGGTCTCTTTCGCCACGAAGCCCACCGACGCCGCGGTCCTCGCCGCCTGGCGCGAACGCCTCGCCGGGCGCGGCGCCGAACCCGTCGCGGCACAGCCCGTGGCGGAACCGGCCCCCACACCTCAGTAAAGTCAGAAAGCGCCCACAAAGCGCGTCGAAGCGTAAAAAGGAAGGCATTCCATGAGCAGCAACGAGACGCCCCGCGGCCCCGTCGACTCCTCCCGCATCCCGCGCTACGCGGGCCCGGCGACGTACGCCCGGCTGCCCCGCCTCGACGAGGTCGGCGGCAGGACGGATGTCGCGGTGGTCGGCGTGCCGTTCGACTCCGGCGTCTCGTACCGTCCCGGCGCCCGCTTCGGCGGCAACGCGATCCGCGAGGCCTCCCGCCTCCTGCGCCCCTACAACCCGGCGCAGGACGCCTCGCCGTTCGCGCTCGCCCAGGTCGCGGACGCTGGTGACATAGCGGCCAACCCGTTCAACATCAACGAGGCCGTGGAGACCATCGAGGCCGCCGCCGACGACCTCCTCGGCTCCGGCGCCCGCATGATGACCCTCGGCGGCGACCACACCATCGCGCTGCCGCTGCTCCGCTCCGTCGCCAAGAAGCACGGCCCGGTCGCGCTGCTCCACTTCGACGCGCACCTGGACACCTGGGACACGTACTTCGGCGCCGAGTACACGCACGGCACGCCGTTCCGCCGCGCCGTCGAGGAGGGCATCCTCGACACCGAGGCGCTCTCCCACGTCGGCACGCGCGGCCCGCTGTACGGCAAGAAGGACCTCACCGACGACGAGAAGATGGGCTTCGGCATCGTCACCTCCGCGGACATCTACCGCCGCGGCGCCGACGAGGTCGCCGACCAGCTCCGCCAGCGCATCGGCGACCGTCCCCTCTACATCTCCATCGACATCGACTGCCTCGACCCGGCCCACGCGCCCGGCACCGGCACCCCCGAGGCGGGCGGCATGACCTCCCGCGAGCTCCTGGAGATCCTGCGCGGCCTCGCCTCCTGCAACCTCGTCTCCGCCGACGTCGTCGAGGTCGCCCCCGCCTACGACCACGCGGAGATCACCGCCGTCGCCGCCTCCCACACGGCGTACGAACTGACGACGATCATGAGCAGGCAGATCGCCGCCGCCCGCGGCGCGGAGCAGAGCACGAAGTGACCGCGGCCGCAAGGCTGTTGGGCGCCCGAGCCCGCCGGGCCGTACACGGCCCGGCGGTCGGAGCGCCTGCCGGGCCGTAGCCCGGACGAGACGGAGGAGACGCCGCATGACCCACGACCACGACCTGGTACTGCGCCCCACGCCGCGCCAGACCGAGGCCGCCCTCGACCCGCCCCCCGGGCGCAACGGCGGCGACCTCGTCATGGAGACGCTCGCCGGCCTCGGCGCGACCACCGTCTTCGGCCTGCCCGGCCAGCACGCGCTCGGCATGTTCGACGCGCTGCGGCGCTCCTCGCTCTCGTACGTCGGATTCCGCGTCGAGAACAACACGGGTTTCGCGGCGGACGCGTACGGCCGCATCACCGGCGAGGTCGCCCCGCTGCTGCTCTCCACCGGGCCCGGCGCGCTCACCTCGCTCGCCGCGCTCCAGGAGGCGGCCGCGGGCTCATCGCCGGTCCTCGCCATCGGCAGTCAGGTGCCGGTGGCCGGGCTCGGCGGCGGCCGCCACGGCTATCTGCACGAGCTGCGCGACCAGCAGGCCTCGTTCAGGGACGTCGTGAAGTCCGTGCACACGGTCCGTACGGCCTCGCAGATCCCGTCCGCCGTCGCCGCGGCCTGGGAGTCCGCGCTCACCGCGCCGCACGGCCCGGTCTGGGTGGAGATCCCGCAGGACGTGCTGCTCGCGGAGACGACACTGCCCGTCGTCACCGCGATGGACGCGACGCCCGAGGAGGTCGTGCCGCGCCCCGAGCTCACCGCGGTCGCCGCCGACCTGCTGTCCCGCGCCGAGCGCCCCGCGATCATCGCGGGCGGCGGCGTCGTGCGCTCGGACGCCTCCGGCAAGCTGCGCGCGCTCGCCGAGCTCGTGAACGCCCCCGTCGTCACCACCTTCGGCGGCAAGGGCGCCTTCCCCTGGGAGCACCCGCTCTCGCTCCAGTCCTGGCTGGAGGACCGCCACACCACGGACTTCCTTGAGGACGCGGACGTCCTGCTCGTCGTCGGCTCCGGCCTCGGCGAGCTCTCCTCGAACTACCACACGTTCGCTCCCCGCGGCCGGGTGATCCAGATCGAGGCGGACGCCGGGAAGCTGGAGTCCAACCACCCCGCGCTCGGCATCCACGCGGACGCGCGGACGGCGCTGTCGGCGCTCCTGGAGACCATCGAGGAGCCGAGGGAGGACCCGTCGGCTCCGGAGCGGGTGGCGGCCGTCCTGGCGAAGGTCCGCGCGCGCATCGACGCCCAGGACCTCACCCTGGAGCAGCGGATCCTCGCCGCCGTCCGCGAGGCTCTGCCGGACGCGTCACCGTCCTTCTGGGACATGACGATCCTCGCGTACTGGGCGTGGTCGGCGTTCGACGCGCGGCGCCCCAACACCATGCACTCGGCGCAGGGCGCGGGCGGCCTCGGCTACGGCTTCCCCGCCGCGCTCGGCGCCGCCGTCGCGGACCCCTCCCAGCCGGTGCTCGCCGTCTCGGGCGACGGCGGCGCGATGTACTCGATCGCGGAGCTGGCCACGGCCAGGCAGTACAACCTGCCCGTGACCTGGCTGATCGTCGACGACGGCGGCTACGGCATCCTGCGCGAGTACATGTCCGACGCCTTCGGCGAGGCGACGGCCACGGAGCTGGCGCGGCCGGACTTCGTGGCGCTCGCGGAGTCCTTCGGGGTGCCGGGGGTCCTCACGACCCCGGAGACGCTCCGGGACGACCTCGCGAAGGCGCTGGGCGAGCCGGGTCCTTCGGTGGTGGTGCTTCCGGCGCTGCTGCGGATGTTCGCGCCCACGCATCTGGACTGATCCGAGCAGATTTTCGTACAAGTCGTGCAACCATTCACCGGTACCGGCGAGTCATGAGGGGCGAGTGCGCCGGGGGCGCGCTCGTTTCGCACACAGGGGATGGGAAGCTCCATGACTCACCGGACATCCGGTATATCCAGGCGTGCCCGCGTGCTCTCGGCGGGACTCGCCGCCGGGGTGCTCGTGCCGCTCGGCGCGGTCGCGACCGCCGCGCCCGCCGCCGCCGCGCCCGCACCGCAGGTCACCTGCACCTCCGGACAGGCGGGCCTCGCCGCCAAGCTCAAGAAGGACATCACGGCGGCGCTGAAGAACCGCAAGGGCACCGTCGCGGTCGGCGTCCACGACCGCACCACCAAGACCACCTGCACCCTGCGCGCGGGCACCTCCTTCGACTCCGCGAGTGTCGTCAAGGTGACCGTGCTCGCGGCGCTCCTGTGGGACGCGAAGAAGACCGACCGGAAGCTGTCCGAGCGCGAGTCGGACCTCGCGTACGCCATGATCACCAAGTCGGACAACGACGCGACCAGCAAGCTCTGGCGGCAGCTCGGCACGGGGAAGATCAAGGCGTTCCTCAAGGCCGCGAAGATGACGAAGACCGTGCCCGGGTCCGGCGGCTACTGGGGCCTGACCAGGATCAACGCGACCGACGAGCAGAAGCTCCTCGCGCTGATCACGGCCAAGAACTCCGTCCTCAGCGACAACGCGCGCGCCTACGTCCTCAAGCTGATGGGCAAGGTCACCCCCTCGCAGCGCTGGGGCACCCCCGCGGGCACGCCCTCCGGAGTCTCCATCCACGTCAAGAACGGCTGGCTCCAGCGGTCGACGCACGGATGGCGCGTGCACAGCATCGGCGCGTTCAAGGGCGGCGGCCACGACTACACGATCTCCGTGCTCACCCACGGCAACAGCACGATGAACTACGGCGTCGCCACGATCCAGGGCGTGGCCAAGGCGGTCCACAAGGACCTCGCGCCCCGCGCCTCGTCGGTGAACAGGTACGTCCCGACCGATTCGCCCCGGGAAGCATTTGTTGCGACGGGATGAAATCCGCCCCCCGCCGTGTTGGGCCTCTCGGCAGGTCAGGTCGACGGGAGGCAACACGTGGCGGAGCAACGGGGCTGGGCGAAACGACTCACCGGGTACGCATGGCGCTACCCGAAGGACGTCGTGCTCGCGCTCGGCTCCTCGCTCGGCGGTATGGCCGTCATGGCGCTCGTACCGCTGATCACCAAGGTGATCATCGATGACGTCATAGGTCAGGACGGGGAGGGCGGCGGCCGCTCCATGGGCCCCTGGGCGGGTGCCCTGATCGGCGCCGCCCTCGTCGTCTACGTCCTCACCTACATCCGCCGCTACTACGGCGGCCGCCTCGCCCTCGACGTCCAGCACGACCTGCGGACCGAGATGTACGGGACGATCACCAAGCTCGACGGGCGGCGCCAGGACGAGCTGTCCACCGGGCAGGTCGTCGGCCGGGCTACCAGCGACCTCCAGCTCATCCAGGGCCTGCTCTTCATGCTGCCGATGACCATCGGCAACATCCTGCTCTTCGTGATCTCACTCGTGATCATGGCGTGGCTCTCCCTGCCGCTCACCCTCGTCGCCCTCGCCGTCGCCCCCGCCCTCTGGGTCATCGCCCGCCGCTCCCGCTCCCGCCTCCACCCCGCCACCTGGTACGCGCAGGCGCAGGCCGCCGCCGTCGCCGGAGTGGTCGACGGCGCCGTCAGCGGCGTACGCGTGGTGAAGGGCTTCGGACAGGAGGAGCAGGAGACAGGGAAGCTCCGCGAGGTCGGGCGCAAGCTCTTCGCCGGACGGCTGCGGACCGTCCGCCTCAACTCCCGCTACACCCCCGCCCTCCAGGCCGTCCCCATGCTCGGCCAGGTCGCCATGCTCGCCGTCGGTGGCTGGCTCGCCGTCAAGGGCGACATCACCCTCGGCACCTTCGTCGCCTTCTCGACCTACCTCGCCCAGCTCGTCGGACCCGTGCGCATGCTCGCCATGGTCCTGACCGTCGGCCAGCAGGCGCGCGCCGGAGTGGAGCGCGTCCTCGAACTGATCGACACCGAGCCGAGCATGGCGGACGGCCGCAAGGAGCTGCCCGCCGACGCCCCGGCGACGGTCGAGTTCGACGACGTGAGCTTCGCCTACGAGGACGACCGCCCGGTCCTCGACGGCCTCTCCTTCGAGATCCGCCCCGGCGAGACCCTCGCCGTCGTCGGCTCCTCCGGCAGCGGCAAGTCGACCGTCTCGCTGCTCCTGCCGCGCTTCTACGACGTGACGCACGGCGCCGTCCTCATCGGCGGCCACGACGTGCGCGAGCTGACCCTCGACTCCCTGCGCTCCGCCATCGGGCTCGTCCCCGAGGACTCCTTCCTCTTCTCCGACACCGTCGGCGCCAACATCGCCTACGGCCACCCGGACGCCACCCGCGAAGAGATCGAGACCGCCGCGCGCGCCGCCCAGGCCCACGGCTTCATATCCGAGCTGCCCGAGGGGTACGACACCAAGGTCGGCGAGCAGGGCCTCACCCTCTCCGGCGGTCAGCGCCAGCGCATCGCGCTCGCCCGCGCCATCCTCACCGACCCCCGCCTCCTCGTCCTCGACGACGCCACATCGGCGGTCGACGCGCGCGTGGAGCACGAGATCCACGAGGCGCTGCGAGGCGTGATGGCGGGCCGGACCACCCTCCTCATCGCCCACCGCCGCTCCACCCTCGGCCTCGCCGACCGCATCGCCGTCCTCGACGGAGGGCGCCTCGCCGACCTCGGCACGCACGAGGAGCTGGAGGAGCGCTCCGCCCTCTACCGGCGGCTGCTCACCGACCCCGACGAGCTCGGCGGCGTATCCCCGGGCCACGCCCTCCCCGCCGACCTGCCCGAGGACACCTCCGTACGCGAGGAGCTCGACGCCGAGTTCGACGCGGAGCGCGGCATCACGCCCGCCCTGTGGACCGGCGACCGCGACGCCGGCAGCGTCAAGGATCCGGCCCTCGCCGGGATGCCGTCCACGCCCGAGCTCCTCGCCCAGGTCGACGCGCTGCCCCCGGCCACCGACACCCCCGGCATCGACGAGGCGCGGGCCGTCACGCCCGAGGAGTCGTACGGGCTGCGCAGGCTGCTCGCCGGATTCGGCGTGCCGCTGCTGTTCAGCCTGCTCCTCGTCGCCGTCGACGCGGGCATGGGGCTGCTGCTGCCCGTCCTGATCCGGCACGGCATCGACGAGGGCGTCAGCGACCTCGCGCTCGGCGCCGTCTGGACCGCGTCCGGGCTCGCGCTCGCCGCCGTCGTCGTGCAGTGGGCGGCGCAGACCGGCGAGACACGCATGACGGGGCGCACCGGCGAGCGGGTCCTGTACTCGCTCCGGCTCAAGATCTTCTCGCAGCTCCAGCGGCTCGGGCTCGACTACTACGAGCGGGAGCTCACCGGCCGCATCATGACCCGGATGACGACCGACGTCGACGCGCTCTCCACGTTCCTGCAGACCGGGCTCGTCACCGCGTTCGTCTCCGTCGTCACCTTCTTCGGCATCATGGTCGCCCTGCTCGTCATCGACGTGGAGCTCGCCCTCGTCGTCTTCGCGACCCTGCCGCTGCTGATCGTCGGCACGTACTTCTTCCGCAAGTCGAGCGTGAAGGCGTACGAGCTGGCGCGCGAGCGCGTGTCCGTCGTCAACGCCGACCTCCAGGAGTCCGTCGCCGGGCTGCGCATCGTGCAGGCCTTCCGGCGCGAGCGCGCGGGCGCCGAGCGGTTCGCCGAGAACAGCGACAGCTACCGGCAGGCCCGCATCCGCGGCCAGTGGCTGATCTCCGTGTACTTCCCGTTCGTGCAGCTCCTGTCGTCCGTCGCCGTCGTCGCCGTACTGATCGTCGGCGCGGGCCGGGTCGAGGCGGGCACCCTGACGACCGGCGCGCTCGTCGCGTACCTCCTCTACATCGACCTGTTCTTCGCCCCCGTGCAGCAGCTCTCCCAGGTCTTCGACGGCTACCAGCAGGCGTCCGTCTCGCTCGGCCGCATCCAGGAACTGCTCCAGGAGCCGACGTCGACGAAGGACGCCGACGAGCCCATGGAGGTGCTCTCCCTGCGCGGCGAGATCGCCTTCGAGGACGTGGACTTCGCGTACGCGGCCACGGGCGAGGGCGCCCCCGAGGAGGCGCTCAGCGACGTACGCCTGCGGATACCCGCCGGACAGACCGTCGCGTTCGTCGGTGAGACCGGCGCGGGCAAGTCGACACTCGTGAAGCTCGTCGCCCGCTTCTACGACCCCACGGGCGGCCGCGTCACGGTCGACGGCACGGACCTGCGCTCCCTCGACCTCACCTCGTACCGCCACCGCCTCGGTGTCGTCCCGCAGGAGGCGTACCTCTTCGCGGGCACCGTCCGCGACGCCATCGCCTACGGCCGCCCCGACGCCACCGACGCCCAGGTCGAGGCCGCAGCCCGCGCGGTCGGCGCCCACGACATGATCGCCACCCTGGACGGCGGCTACCTCCACGAGGTCAGCGAGCGCGGCCGGAACCTCTCCGCGGGACAGCGCCAGCTGATCGCCCTGGCCCGCGCCGAACTGGTCGACCCCGACATCCTGCTCCTCGACGAGGCGACGGCCGCCCTCGACCTCGCCACGGAGGCGCAGGTCAACCAGGCCACCGACCGCATCGCGGGCAAGCGGACCACGCTGGTCGTCGCCCACCGCCTCACCACGGCCGCCCGCGCCGACCGCGTCGTCGTGATGGACCACGGCCGGGTCGCCGAGGACGGCACGCACGACGAGCTCCTCGCGCTGGACGGGCGGTACGCGCGCCTGTGGCGGACGTTCGTGGGGGAGCCGGTGGAGGCGGCCTGAACGGCCTGAACGGGTGCCGGGAGAAGGGTGCCGGAAAAAGGGGCGGGGATCCCGCAACCGCACGGGCCGCGCACTGCGTCCGTACCTCAGAACGTTGAGGCAGGAGTGGCGGGAGGGGCAATCGTGAGCAGTGGGCGCGGGCGCGGCACTGGTCGGATACGACGGCGGCTGATGCTCGGCACGGCCGTGCTCGCAGCCGCCGTACTCCTCGCCCTCGCGGGCCCCGGCACGTACTCGGCGCAGGCCGTCGACGGCTTCTGCGCAGGCCGCAAGGTGCGCACCCTGCCCTTCAGCACCGGTCGCGTCGACGTCTTCAAGTCCCGCGGCTACGTCTGCGCCGTGGTCGTCGCCAAGCGCACCGGCGCCCGCAAGTCGATGTCCGTCAGCGTCAAGGCACGCGGCGGCCGCCCCGCCCGCGACAAGGGCCACTACAGCCACCACGCGGGCCCGGTGACGGTCCACGCGGGCCACCGCTGCGTGTGGGTGAAGGGGAACATCAGCGGCCGCGGGGTCAGTTCGGGCTGGATTCTCTGCTGACGTCCGGTCTGTGACCGCACGATGTCCCGATAACTCCCCCTGGTGCGGACCCAGTTGCTCCGTTAGGTTCCGGGGCATTGCTGTGTCGACAGGGGAGGGTGCATGCGTAAGGCGCTCAGATGGGTGCTGTCGCTCGTGGTGCTGATAGGCACCGTGGGCGTGGCCGGAGCGACGACCGGGACGGCGACGGCCGCGGACCACACGAGAACCAATAGTCGTGCTGACAGCACCGACATCAAGGACAGGCTGCTCGCCGTACCCGGCATGAGCCTGATCGAGGAGAAGCCGTACCCCGGCTACCGTTTCTTCGTACTCGACTACACCCAGCCGGTGGACCACCGGCACCCGTCCAAGGGCACCTTCAAGCAGCGCCTGACCGTGCTGCACAAGGACACCAACCGCCCGACGGTCTTCTACACCAGCGGCTACAGCGTCTCCACGAGCCCCAGCCGCCGCGAGCCGACGCAGATCGTCGACGGCAATCAGGTCTCCATGGAGTACCGCTACTTCACGCCGTCGCGCCCCCAGCCGGCCGACTGGTCCAAGCTCGACATCTGGCAGGCCGCGAGCGACCAGCACCGCATCCACCAGGCGCTGAAGCCGATCTACGGCAAGAAGTGGCTGGCCACGGGTGGTTCGAAGGGCGGCATGACCGCCACGTACTACGAGCGCTTCTACCCGCGTGACATGGACGGCGTCGTCGCGTACGTCGCCCCCAACGACGTGGTCGACAAGGAGGACTCGGCGTACGACAGGTTCCTCGCCGGCGTCGGACCGCGCGAGTGCCGCACCCGGATCCAGGACGTGCAGCGCGAGGCGCTGGTGCGCAGGGAGCCGCTGTCCGCGAAGCTCGCCGCCCACGCCGAGGCCGAGGGCTACACCTTCAAGACCGTCGGCACGCTCGACAAGGCCTTCGAAGCGGTCGTCATGGACTTGGTGTGGGGCTTCTGGCAGTACCAGCCGGCGGCCACCGCCTGCGGCAAGATCCCGACCGCGGCCACCGCGACCGACCAGGAGATCTTCGACTACGTCGACTCGGTGGGCGGCTGGTCCTCGTACACCGACCAGGGCCTGGAGCCCTACACGCCGTACTACTACCAGGCGGGCACGGAACTCGGCGCGCCCACCATCGGCCAGCCCTGGCTCGGCGACCTCAGCCGCTACGGCTACCAGCCGCCGCGCAACTTCGTGCCGCGCGACATCCCGATGAAGTTCAAGCCGCACGCGATGCGGGACGTCGACCGCTGGGTGCGGCACAACGCGCACCGGATGATGTACGTGTACGGCGAGTACGACCCGTGGGGCGCCGAGCCGTTCCGCCCCGCCCGGGGCGCCAAGCACGACTCGCACGTCTTCACGGCGCCCGGTGCCAACCACGGCGCGAACGTGGCGCAGCTCGTCGCCGCCGACAAGGCGAAGGCGACGCAGCGGATCCAGGCGTGGGCCGGGGTGTCCTCGTCCTCGGGCAAGCCGCTGGCCGCGTACGACAAGAAGCTGGACCGGCGCGACGTGCGCAAGGAGCAGACGTTGCGGCCGTGAGGCGCTGACTCGGTACACGCGGTACATGACGGGCGCTGGAGGACCGGTCCGGTTCTTCAGCGCCCGCGTCCGTCACATCCGCACCGCGCACCCCACAGGACGCGCACCGTCCAGCGTCACGTACAGCCGCGTGGCGGCGGGACACGCGGCCCGCTCCCGCACCGCCGACGACACCAGGTACTCCGGGGCCCGTTCGCCGGAGCCGTCGCAGGCGGTCTCCCGCACCTCGCCGCGCCCCGCGCCGTACACGCAGTCGCCGACGACCGTCCGTGGACCGCCGCCCCGCCCGGGGTCGCCGGGATGCGGTGCTTCCAGGTTCCGCATGCAGGCGTACCCCTGCGGCACCTCGCCGTCGCCGTCCTCGTCGACGGCGGGCCTGCTCTCGCTGACGTGCAGCACGAAGTCGGTACGGGCGGGGCAGGCGGGACCTTGCTTGACCTTGCCGTCGTAGCGCGCGATGACCCGCGCGGCGGCCCGCTCGCTGCCGCACGGCACCTCCGTGAAGGACTCGCGCCCCCGCGAACTGCACTCGTCGACGGCGAGGAAGGCGGCGCCGAAGCCGGAGGGCTGTGCGGCGGAGGGTGTGGCGGAACCCTCTGCTCCGGACGGTTTCTGACAACCGGTCACTGTCACGGTCGCGGTGACGGCGAGCAGGAGGGCACAGACGGCCCGCCCGGCCGTACGAGGCCACCCCGAGTCGCAGGCAATCATGACCATCCCCCGATACGTGCACCCAGCGTGACCCGGCGCTGCGGGCGCACGCCAGGCGTGCGGGGGCTTTGGGGCTCTTAGTACGTCAGGCCGTGCCCGATCGGATACAGCACCTGAGCGGGATCGTCCGCCCGCCGCACCGGCACGGGAAGCCGACCCTGCGGGGTGGTCCGGCCAGCGATCACCCGTGCGGCGGCGCGGAGTGCGACATCCGTCCAGCAGTACGAGGCGAGGGCGGCGTCGACGGGGGGCAGGTGTGCCACGTCGTAGGGGTTGCGCACGGCGAGGGTGATGACGGGGAGGTCGGTGGCTCGAAGGGCGGAGACGAGACCGACTTGCCCGTGCTCGGTGCCGTTGCTGTCGCTCGGGTCCGTCGCCTGGTGGGTGCGGGCGTGCGGACTCGGGGTCTGCTCCAAGGTGGTGTTCGCCGCCTGGGTGTTGTCCTTGGTGGTCGCGTGCGTGGTGACGTTGTACGTGGCCACGAGGACGGCGTCCCGGCCGTGGGCCTCCGCCACCGCCTTCTCGATCGTCGCCTCGTCGGGCGCGGTTCCGGTGGGCAGGGCGACGGCCTGGAAGCCGAGGCTGTTGAGGGCGCCCGCGAGGACGGTGGTCGGCGGGCCCGTGGTGCCGGACGGCGAACGGGGGTCCGCGCCGACGACGAGGATGCGGGGGTGGGTGGCGGGGGAGAGGGGGAGGAGCGCGTCGGTGTTGACCAGGAGGGTCGTGGTGGCGTCGGCGATGTGGTCGGCGGCGACGAGGTGGGCGGGGCTGCCGACGGTGGCGTCGACGGAGGGGGTGGAAGCGCTCGGCGTCGGCGGTGTCCCATCCTGGTTCAGCACCTGGTCCAGGAGGCCGACCCGCGCCTTCACGCGGAGCACGCGGAGGACGGACTCGTCGATGCGCTCCTCCGTCAGCTCACCGCTCCGGACGGCGTCGAGCACGGCGTTCCAGGCGATGTCCGGGCGGGGCGGGTTGAGGAGCTGGTCGGCACCGGCCTTGAGCGCGAGCACGGCCACGCGGTCGTCGCCGTACTTCGTGCGGACGCCGCGCATGGCCAGGGAATCGGTGGCGATGACACCGTCGTAGCCGAGCTCCTCGCGGAGGATGCCGGTGAGGATCGGGCGGGAGAGCGTGGCGGGGTCGCCCGAGGGGTCGAGGGAGGGCACCACGATGTGGGCGGTCATGACGGAGTCGACGCCTGCGGCGATCGCGGCGCGGAAGGGGGGCGCGTCGTGGCGGTCCCACTCCTCGCGGGTGTGGTGGATGTGCGGCAGCTCGGTGTGACTGTCGTCGGTCGTGTCGCCGTGGCCGGGGAAGTGCTTGGCGGCGGTGGCGATGCCCGCGCTCCGGTAGCCCTCGATCTGGGCGGCCACGAATCCGGCGACGGCGTCGGGGTCGGCGCCGAAGGAGCGTACGCCGATGACGGGGTTGGCGGGGTCGACGTTCACGTCGGCGTCCGGGGCGTGGTCCTGGCGGATGCCGAGGGCGCGGAGCTCGGCACCGGCGATCCGGGCGGCCTCGCGGGCGTGCTCGTGCGACCCGGAGGCGCCGAGGGCCATGGCGCCGGGGAGGAGGGTCGCGGGCGCGCCGATACGGGCGACGGCGCCGTGCTCCTGGTCGACGGAGATCAGGACGGGGATGGCGGGGGCGGCCTTCTGGATGCCCTCGGAGAGCTCGGCGACCTGGTGCGGGGAGCGGGTGTTGTGGGCCCAGCCGAAGTAGATGATGCCGCCGAGCCGGTACCGGTCGATGAGCTCGGCGGCGTCCCGCACGCCGAGCTCCCGGAGGTTGGTGTCGACGTCCGCCTGGTCGGGGTCGGTGGCGGTGTGCCCGTACACGTGCATCACGAAGAGCTGGCCGACCTTGTCCTCCAGGGACAGGGTGCGGAGGAGGGCGCGGAGCGGGCGGTCGGGGTCGCGCTCGACGGATGCGGACAAGAGGTGCTCCTGCGGGCTGAAGACTAGTTTCAGGAGCAACGGATATCCCGAAGATTTCTGCCGGTCAAGGGATGGGGCCGTCACCGGCGCTGTTGGAAGGGGGGCGCACCGGTGACGGCGAGCTGTCGGCCACAGGCGGCGGAGAGGGTGGTCGGCGTTCGCAGCCAGCAGCGATGCCGACACCGCCCTGCGGAGACTCACCGACAGCGTGCCGGTTGGACGGGCGGGGGCGGCGGGGGGTTCCCTTCGCGGTACGGGTCGGCGGGGCCGCCCCTACGGAGCCCAGTGCAACTGCAGCGTGCGGACCGTCTCGGCGATCGCGGGCCGACGGGACGCCCCGGTCCGCCACAGCGCGTACAGGCGGCGTACCGGCACAGGAGCGAGGGGAACCGTGACCGCCCCGGAAGGGACCGGCCCGCGCCCGAGGCGCGGGATGAGCGCGACCCCGAGTCCCGCCGCGACCAACGCCACCAACGTGGGGTTCTCCTCCGCCTGGTGGGCGATGTCCGGCTCGCACCCCGCCTCCCGAAGCGTCCGGATGAGCCACTCGTGGCAGACGAGCCCAGGAGGTTGCGTGATCCACCGTTCGGCCTTCAGCTCCTCGCGGCGCACGGACTCCCGCCCCGCGAGCGGATGGTCGTGCGGTACGACGAGGTCGCAGAGGTCGTCGCCGATGACCGCCTGCTCGACCCCCGGCGGCGCAGGAAGCGGCGCGATGTCCCAGTCGTGGACGACGGCCATGTCGACCGCCCCCTTGGCCACGAGGTCGATGGACAGGTGCGGATCGATCTCCGTCATGCGGGTGTCGAGCGAAGGGTGACGCCGCGCCAGGTCCGCGAGGACCGCCGGCATGAGACCCCGCGCCGCCGAAGCGAACGCCGCGATCGTGAGCCGCCCCGCGGGCACCCCACGCCGCTCCTCCAGCTCCGTCTCGGCACGCTCGACGATGGCCAGCAACTGCCGCGCCGTATCGGCGAGATGGAGCGCCTCCTCGGTGAGGGCGACCCCGCGACCCCGCCGTTCGAGCAGGGTCGTCCGCGTCTCGCGCTCCAGCTTGGCGATCTGCTGGGAGACGGCGGACGGCGTGTAGCCGAGAGCCGTGGCGGCCGCGCCGACCGTACCGTGCACGGAGACGGCGTGCAGCGCGCGGAGCCGACCGAGATCGAGCACGAGAGCCCCCAAGAAAAGCAACCGGACTTCACCGGACGGCACTGAACCGCACCGGACACACGACCATGTAGCGCCGCTTCATTCAACCATGCAGAGATCGGCGCTGGTGCTACACATTCACGCCGGGTGATCCTCGACGCATGCGACCCGCACACATCTGCCTGGCCGTCCTCGTCGCCGCCGTATGGGGCGTCAACTTCGTCGTCATCGAAGTGGGGCTCGACCACTTCCCGCCGCTGCTCTTCTCCGCCCTCCGCTTCCCTCGTCGCCGCGCTGCCCGCCGTCTTCTTCGTGGGGCGGCCGAAGGTGGCGTGGAAGTGGATCGTCGGGGTGGGGCTCGTCCTCGGCGTGGCCAAGTTCGGGCTGCTCTTCATCGGGATGGACGCCGGGATGCCGGCCGGTCTGTCGTCCCTGGTGTTGCAGGTCCAGGCCGTCTTCACCGGGTTCTTCGCGTTCCTGGCGCTGGGGGAGCGGCCCGGCGGCGTACGGGTCGCGGGCATGGTGATCGCCCTCGGCGGGATCGCCGTGGCCGCCGTCGACGAGGGGGAGACCGGCCCGCTGACCGCGTTCGCGCTGCTGATGGGCGCCGCGGCCTGCTGGGGCGTCTCCAACGTCCTGACCCGCAAGGCGTCCCCGCCGGACTCCCTGAACTTCATGGTGTGGGTGAGTACGGTCCCGGTGCTGCCGCTGCTCGCGCTCTCCCTGCTCTTCGAGGGGCCGTCCCGGGACCTCGCCGCCCTCCGCTCCCTCGACTGGCAGGGCGCGGGCATCATCGTCTACGTCGCCTGGGTCACCACGGTCTTCGGCTTCGGCGCCTGGGGGTACCTGCTGCGCCGCCACCCCGCGTCGACGGTCGCCCCCTTCTCGCTGCTCGTCCCCGTCTTCGGAATGTCGTCGGCCGCCCTGGTCCTCGACGAGTCGGTGAGCGGGCTGCGGTGGTGCGCGGCGGCGCTGCTCGTGGGAGGCGTCGCGCTGGCCTCCTTCGGGAAGGCCTCCGCCTCGGTCCCGCTCAACCCGAGCGGCTCACCAGCCGGGACAACAGTTCCCGCCCCGGCCCCAACAGCCCCGGCAACGGCACCGCATCCTCGTACCACCGCTTCTCGTACTCCCAGCACAGCCACCCCTCCCAGCCCTCCGCGCTGAGCCGCGCCACGCACTCCTCCAGCGGCAGCACTCCGGAGCCGAGGGCCAGGGGTGTGGTGTCGTCGGCCGAGACGATGTCCTTCACCTGTACGTAGCCGAGGTACGGGGAGAGCGCGGCGAAGGTCTCGGTGACGGACTCGCCGCCGAGCCAGGTGTGCATGAGGTCCCACAGGGCGCCGACCCGGCGGTGCCCGACAATGCCGAGGATGCGGGTGGTGTCGGCGCCGGTGCGGTGCGAGTCGTGGGTCTCCAGGAGGATGCGTACGCCCGCGTCGGCGGCGTAGCGGGCGGCGGTGCCGAGCCGCCGCGCGGCCGTCGCGTCGGCCTCGGCCGCGCCCTGCTCGGTGCCGCCGCCGGGGAAGACGCGGACGAAGGGGGCGCCCAGGTCACGGGCGAGCGCGACGAGGGAACGTATCTCGTCGAGCACGGGCCCGTCGTCGCCGGGCGCCGCCACGCGCGCGTACCCGGCGATGCCCAGGATCTCGACGCCCGCCGCCTTGAACTCGGCCGCCACGTCGGCCCGTTCGACGAGTCCGAGGCCGGGGTGGACCGGCTCCTCGGGGTGCGCGCGGAGCTCGACGCCGTGGTAGCCGTGGGCCGTGGCGAGCCGCAGCACGTCGGGGACGGGCAGGCCGGGCACGCCGAGCGTGGAGAAGGCGAATCTCATGGCCCCGACAGTAGGCGGCGTACGACCGCGGTCAACCCCGCCGCGACGACGGGACCCGCCGGACTCACTCGGGCCGCTCGTGCAGCGGAAGCAGCCAGTCCTGCCCGACGAGGTCGACGCCGAAGGAGCGGTGCGGCTTCTCCGCGACGAGGACGAACCCGTGGCGCCGGTAGATGCCGCGCGCCGACTGCAGTACGTCATTGGTCCACAGCGTCAGCTCGCGGTAGCCGACACCCCGCGCGAACTCCACGCAGGCGGCGACCAGCTGGTCCCCGATGCCGAGCCCCCGCGCGTCGGGCTCGACGAGCAGGAGGCGCAGCCGTGCCGTGCCGGGCGCCTCGTCCCGTACGCACATCACGCACCCCGCGGGACGCCCGTCGGCCTCGGCGATCCACACCCGCTCCAGGTGCGGGTCGTGGTCCTGGGCGAAGTCGGCGACGATACGGGCGACGAGGCCTTCGTAGTCCGCGTTCCAGCCGAACTCGGCGGCGTACAGAGCGGCGTTGCGCTGCACGATCCACCCCAAGTCGCCGGGCCCGGGCTCCCGCAGCGTCACGTCCGCGCGGCGCCCGCGGCGGCCCCCCTGCCCGCGATCCCGCCCGCGGCCGTCCTCCAGGATCTCCCGCACCGTGCGCATGGCCGCCGCGAGCCGGGACCGGTCGGCGGTGGGCACATCGGCCAGCAGGGAGCCGACCGCTTCCCGCGACCGCTCGTCGAGCAGCTCGGCGGCGTCGCGCCCGCGCGCGGTGAGCGTGATGCGCTGACGTCGCGAGTCGTCGGCGGAGGGGGCCCGCTCGACGAGCCCGTCCCGTTCGAACTTGGCGAGGAGGCGGCTCAAGTAGCCCGCGTCCAGGGAGAGTTCGGAGCGGATGTCGGCGGCGTCGGTACGGGGTGAGCGGGCCAGTTCGTACAGGACGCGCGACTCGGTGAGGGTGTACGGGACGTACAGGTGCCGACTGTAGTCGAGCGCGCCGATGAGGTTCGTATAGAAGCGGTTGAAGGCGCGCATCTCGTGGATGGGTGTCGACGTCGTCGCTGTTGTCGCCATTGTGCATCACTCCGGATTACCCTTGACTGAGTCAACGGTAGCCCTGTCGTCAGAGGAAAGCCAGACGCGCTCCCAGCGCCGCGAACGCCACCGCGAAGGTGCGGCGCATCCAGGCCACCACGCGCGGGCGTGAGATGACGTGGTGGCGCATGGCCGCCGCGAACCGGCCGTACGCCACGAAGACCACGAACGTGATCAGCATGAAGTAGGCGCTCAGCTCCGTCATGCGCAGGAAGGCGTAGGGCTCGTCGGTGCTCACGAACTGCGGCAGGAACGCGAAGAAGAACAGCGTCAGCTTCGGGTTGAGGATGTTGATCAGTACGCCCGTCAGGATCGTGCGGCCCGCCGACCGCGGCTCGCTCTCCCGCTCCGCGGTGAGCTCGCTCTTGTCCCGCCAGGTGCTCCACGCCATGTACAGCAGGTAGGCCACGCCCAGGTACTTGAGCGTCCGGAAGGCGACGGCGCTGGTGTTCAGGAGCGCCGCGAGCCCCGTGATCGCGGCCACCATGTGCGGGACGACGCCCAGCGTGCAGCCCACGGCGGCGGTCACCGCGGCGCGGGTGCCGCGCGAGAGGCCGGCCGCGATCGTGAACAGGACGCCGGTGCCGGGCGTCACGCAGACGACGAGGGAGGTGAGGAGGAATTCCATGCCCCCGACACTGGCGCCACAATGGCTCCATGAACAGGTCCATTGGATCTCCTTCCCACAGGTCCATAACGACCGCGCGGACTGTGCCCGTACGGGGAGGCGGAGTCTCCGACTTCCTCCAGCTCGACACGGGTGACGCCCCCAGGGGCGGTCTCGCCGACTGGCTCGCGGGAGAGGTCAGGCACGCCATCGCCGACGGCCGCCTCCCCGTCGGCGGCAGACTCCCCGCCACCCGTACGCTCGCCGCCGACCTGCGCGTCTCCCGCGGCGTCGTCACGGAGGCCTACCGGCGGCTCACCGAGGACGGCCATGTCGCGGGGCGCGGGCGGGGCGGAACGGTCGTCGTGGCCGTACCGCGCACGCCGGTTCCCGTACCGCATACGCCGGGTCCCGCGCCGAACGCGCCAACTCCCGCGTGTACAGCGGCTGGTAAGGGTCGCGCAGCTCTCTTCACGGTCCCGCCCGACGACCTCGGCGTCTTCGACGCCATCCGCGCCGCGCCCGCCCGCATCGACCTCTCGCCCGGCCTGCCCGACCTCGCCGCCTTCCCGCGAGCGGCCTGGCTGCGCGCCGAACGCTCCGTGCTGGCCGGGCTCATCCCGTCGGACTTCGGGTACGGGGATCCGCGTGGCACCCCGGTCCTGCGCACCGCCGTCGCCCACTGGCTCTCCCGGAACCGCGGAATCCGCGCGGACCCGGACGACGTGATGATCGTGAACGGTACGGCCCAGGCGTTGCGGCTCCTCGTCGACGTACTGCACGCCGACGGGGTCCGCGAGGTGGCGGTCGAGGAGCCGGGGTCGCTCGGGGTACGGCAGCACCTGCGGCCGCTCGGCACGCCGCCCGTACCGGTCGACGCCCACGGCATCCGCGTCGACGCACTGCGCGCCACCGGGGCACGCGCCGTACTGCTCACCCCCGCCCACCAGTTCCCCACCGGCGTCGTCCTCGGCGGCGAACGCCGCCGCGAGCTGATGGAGTGGGTCCACGACGGCGGCCTCGTCATCGAGGACGACTACGACGCCGAACACCGCTACGACCGGCCCGCGGTCCCCGCCCTGCGCGCACTGCTCCCGGAACACGTCTGCTACGCGGGCAGCGTCTCCAAGCTCCTCGCGCCGGCCCTGCGCCTGGGCTGGCTGCTCGCCCCGCCCGCGTACCGGGACGCGCTCCTCGACGCCAAACGCCTCACCGACCTCGGCACGGCGGCGCTGCCCCAACTGGTCCTGGCCCACCTCATGGACTCCGGCGACCTGGAACGCCACCTCCGCCTGATCCGCAGGCACCACCGCAGGCGCAGGGACGCCATGATCGCGGCGATCGGGGCGGACCTGCCGACGGCGGTCGTGCACGGCGCGGCGGCGGGCCTGCACCTGACCATCACCTTCCAGAGGGGCGCGTACGAAGGCTCCGACGCCACCCTCGCCACCGCCGCGCTCGGACAGGGTGTCAAGGTGCATCCCCTGTCCTGGCACACGCAACTCCCGCACGCCCGGGGCCTGGTCCTCGGCTACGCGGCGAGCACACCCACGGAGATCGCCGAGGGGGTGGCGGTGCTCGGGCGCCTGGTGCGCGAGGGGTGAGGCGAGGGGGCCGTCGCTACCGAGGCCCCGCCGTGGACCCCCGCACCATCAACTCCCCGTGCACCGTCGCCACACCCCCGGGCGGCGGCTTCTCCTTGCTCATCGCGATGCGGCCCGCCCGGGCGCCCGCCTCGTGGAGAGGCAGCCGCACCGTCGTGAGCGCGGGCACCGCGTCGATGCTGAACGGCAGGTCGTCGAAGCCCGCCACCGACACGTCGTCCGGGATGCGCAGGCCCTTGTCGCGCAGGGCCGCGCACGCGCCGAGCGCCACCGTGTCGTTGGCGGCGACGACGGCCGTCAGGTCGGGGGCGCGGCGCAGGAGTTCGTCCGTGGCGTCGTAGCCGGAGCGGCGGTCGTAGGGGCCGTGGACCGTCAGCGCGGGGTCGTCCGGGACGCCGCGGGTGGCGAGTGCGGCGCGGTGGCCCTCCAGTCGGTGGCGGGTGGTCGTGCGCTCCTCGGGGCCCGCGATGTAGCCGATGCGGCGGTGGCCGAGGCGCAGCAGGTGGTCCGTCAGCCGCTGCCCGCCGCCGCGGTTGTCGAAGGTGAGCGCCACCGCGTCGGTGTCGGGCGACGGCGGCCTGCCGCAGAGCACCACGCGCGTGCCCGCCTCCGTGAGGCGCCGCAGCTTCCCGGCGATCGCGTCGGCGTGCTCGGCGTTCTCGATCGCGCCGCCGGTGAGGATCACCGCGGCGGCGCGTTGGCGCTGAAGGAGCGTGAGGTAGGTGAGTTCGCGTTCCGGGGAGCCGCCCGTGTTGCAGACGACGGCCATCCGCTCGCCGCCCGCGCGTCCGCCGGGGCCGCCGATCTCGGACTGCACGGCGCCCGCCATGATCCCGAAGAAGGGGTCGGCGATGTCGTTGACGAGGATGCCGACCAGGTCGGAGGTGGCGGCGGCGAGCGCGCTCGCGGGACCGTTGAGGACGTAGTCGAGCTCGTCGACGGCGCGCAGGACCCGTTCGCGGGTGGCGGCCGCCACCGGGTAGTTGCCGTTCAGCACGCGGGAGACGGTGGCGGGAGAGACCTGCGCGCGGGCCGCCACGTCCGCCAGGGTCACGCTCACGTCGTCGTCCTCGCGCGGGCCGCCACGTCCGCAAGGGTCACGGTCATCTCATCGTCCTCCGGTCACCCGTTTGTCCCGCCCGGTCACCGCTCTCGACCGAAGCCCTTGTCCGAACCTTGTGCGGCAGGCTAGCTTGCCTCCAGGTAGAAAGCGCTTGCTACGCGATCGAGAGCGCTTGCTACGCATCTACGGAGGGGACTTTCGTGACACGTAAGACGGTGCGCATCGCCATGAACGGCGTCACCGGACGCATGGGCCACCACCAGCATCTGGTCCGCTCGATCCTCGCCCTCCGTGCACAAGGAGGCCTCGATCTGGACGACGGCACCGTGCTGTGGCCCGAGCCCGTCCTCGTCGGCCGCAGGGAGCACGCGCTGCGCGCCCTCGCGGCTCAGCACGGCCTGGAGGAGTACTCCACCGACCTCGACGCGGTCCTCGCCGACCCGTCCGTCGACATCTACTTCGACGCGCAGGTCACCTCCGCGCGCGAGGACGCACTCAAGCGCGCCATCGCCGCGGGCAAGCACATCTACACCGAGAAGCCGAGCGCCACCGGGCTCGAGGCCGCGCTCGGCCTGGCACGCCTCGCCGAGGCCGCGGGCATCAAGCACGGGGTCGTACAGGACAAGCTCTTTCTGCCGGGCCTGCGCAAACTGAAGCGGCTGATCGACGGCGGCTTCTTCGGGCGGATCCTGTCGGTGCGCGGCGAGTTCGGCTACTGGGTCTTCGAGGGCGACTGGCAGCCCGCCCAGCGCCCGTCCTGGAACTACCGGAGCGAGGACGGCGGCGGCATCGTCGTCGACATGTTCCCGCACTGGGAGTACGTCCTGCACGAGCTGTTCGGCCGCGTGCGCAGCGTCCAGGCGCTCACCGCCACGCACGTCCCGCAGCGCTGGGACGAGCGCGACAAGCCCTACGACGCCACCGCCGACGACGCCGCGTACGGCATCTTCGAGCTGGACGGCGGCGCCGTCGCGCAGATCAACTCGTCCTGGACGGTGCGCGTCAACCGCGACGAGCTCGTGGAGTTCCAGGTCGACGGGACCGAGGGGTCCGCCGTCGCGGGCCTGCGCAACTGCCGGGTGCAGCACCGCGGTACGACGCCGAAGCCGGTCTGGAACCCGGACCTGCCCGCCGCCCACTCCTTCCGCGACCAGTGGCAGGAGGTGCCCGACAACGGCGACTTCGACAACGGCTTCAAGGCACAGTGGGAGCTCTTCCTCAAGCACGTCTACGCGGACGGCCCCTACCGCTGGGACCTCCTCGCGGGCGCACGCGGCGTGCAGCTCGCCGAACTGGGGCTCAAGTCGTCCGCCGAGGGACGGCGCATCGACGTACCGGAGATCGCGCTGTGACCACCCTCCTGCTCCCCGTCGTGGGCGGCGGCACGCGCGCGTACACACCGCGCGCCGAACCGCCGCCCACGACCGCCGATGGCCCCCCGCTCACCTCGCGCACCGTCTTCTCCGCCGCGCACGTCGTCGCCGACCCGTTCGCCGACGTGTCACCGGACGGCCCCGCCGCCGTCGACTGGGACGCCACCCTCGCCTTCCGCCGCCACCTCTGGTCGCACGGCCTGGGCGTCGCCGAGGCCATGGACACCGCCCAGCGGGGCATGGGCCTGGACTGGGCGGGAGCGGCCGAGCTGATCCGCCGGTCGAGCGCCGAGGCGAAGGCCGTCGGGGGGCGCATCGCCTGCGGCGTCGGCACCGACCAACTCGCGGGCCCGGCAACCCTGCCGCAGGTCAGGAACGCCTACGAGGAGCAGCTCGCCCTCGTCGACGCGGCGGGCGCCCAGCCGATCCTCATGGCCTCCCGGGCCCTGGCCGCCGCGGCCACGTCGCCGGACGACTACGTGGAGACGTACGGCCATCTCCTGCGCCAGGCCTCCGAACCCGTGATCCTGCACTGGCTGGGCCCCATGTTCGACCCCGCCCTGGAGGGCTACTGGGGCGCCGCCGACCTGGACGCGGCCACCGACACCTTCCTGGAGGTGATCGGAGCCCACCCCGACAAGGTCGACGGCATCAAGGTCTCCCTCCTGGACGCCGACCGCGAGATCGCCCTGCGCCGCCGCCTCCCCGAGGGCGTGCGCTGCTACACCGGCGACGACTTCAACTACCCCGAACTGATCGCCGGGGACGACCACGGCTTCAGCCACGCCCTGCTCGGCATCTTCGACCCGCTGGGCCCCCTCGCCGCGGAGGCCGTGCGAGCCCTGGACACGGGGGACGTGAAGCGCTTCCGCGCCCTCCTCGACCCCACCGTCGAGCTCTCCCGGCACCTCTTCCGAACCCCGACCCGCTACTACAAGACCGGCGTCGTCCTGCTCGCCTGGCTGGCCGGGCACCAGACGCACTTCACGATGGTCGGCGGCCTGCAGTCGGCCCGCTCGCTGCCCCACCTGGCCCGCGCCTACGAACTGGCCGACGCACTCGGCCTGTTCCCCGACCCGGGCCTCGCCGCCGACCGTATGCGATCCCTGCTCACCGTCCACGGAGTGCCCCAATGAGCGAGCCGGTGCCGTCGTCGCGGCTGAGCATCAACCAGGAGACCATCAAGCAGTGGTCCCTGCCCGAACTCGCCGAGGGCTGCGCCAAGGAGGGCATCGGAGCCGTCGGCCTGTGGCGCGCACCCGTCCAGGAGTACGGGGTCGAGCGCACCGCCCGCCTCATGCGGGACACCGGGCTCACGGTGACGAGCCTGTGCAGGGGCGGCTTCCTCACGGACATCGAGGGGGCGCCACGCACGCGTGCCCTCGACGACAACCGCGCGGCGGTCGACGAGGCGGCGGCGCTCGGCACGGACACCCTGGTCCTGGTCTCGGGCGGCCTCCCGGCCGGCAGCAAGGACCTGGCGGGGGCGCGCGAGCGCATCGCGGACGCGCTGGCCGTCCTCGGGCCCTACGCCGAGGAGCGGGGCGTGCGCCTCGCCATCGAGCCGCTCCACCCGATGTTCGCCTCGGACCGCTGCGTCGTCTCCACCCTCGGCCAGGCACTCGACCTCGCGGAACGCTTCCCCGCGCGCCAGGTCGGCGTCGTCGTGGACACCTACCACGTGTGGTGGGACGACCAGGCGCCCGCGCAGATCGCGAGGGCGGGCCGCGACGGCCGTCTGCACGCCTTCCAACTCGCGGACTGGATCACGCCGTTGCCCGCGGGCGTGCTCCTGGGGCGCGGGCAATTGGGGGACGGCAGCGTCGACTTCAGGGCCTTCCGTGCGGCCGTCGACGCCGCCGGGTACCGCGGCGCGATCGAGGTGGAGATCTTCAACGAGGAGCTGTGGGCGCGGGACGGGGGCGAGGTGTTGAGGGAGACGGCCGAACGGTTCCGCACGCACGCGTAGGGCCCAAGGTCCGCCTGTCTACTTCCTGCCGCCCAGGATCTGGCCGAGGAGGTCGCCGAGCCCGCCGCCGGAGGAGGCCGCCGACCCGTTCGGTGCACCACCGGGTCCCTTGGTCCGCGCCGCCCTCTTGGAGACCACCGCGAGCACGACGGGGATCAGCATCTCGATCACGCGGGTGACCTGCGGCGCGGGGATGCCGGTCTTCTTGGAGACCGCGTTCGCCACCGGCCTGCTCATCTTGGCGAGCATGCCGGCCATCATCCCGCCCCCGGCGAGGCCGCCGAGGCCGCCGAGGGTGGCCACCCCTTGCAGGGTCGGATCGGCGGGCCCGACCTCGCTGAAGGCCTGCCGTACCTCGTCGGCCTCCGCGGGGTCGGCGGCGCGGCCCTGGATGTCGCCGGAGAGCGCGGACACGGTCGTGCCCACGACGTCCTGCGCGCCGGACGCGTCCGTGCCGAGCACACCCGCGATCTCCTGGAGCCGGTCGTCGCCGAGCTCGTCGAGGACGTCCTGCTCGAAGGACCGGGACTCGGAGGCCTGGGAATCATCGCTCATGCGACAAACGCTACGTCTGCCCCGCTTTGTCAGCACCTGGAGCCGGGCAAAAAAAATTGGCAACACGGTGCAACCCTCCGGGCACGACGCGTGTCGTATATGGCGTCAGGGCTTATGAGGGGGGAACCAGGATCTGGGGGGATCCGGGGGATCCGGGGGGATCGCGAGTTCTGACAGGGGAGGGAAAACCCGAGGGGGTCTGGCTGGGAGGCCAGGCCCCTTCGAAGTTCTCCGGCCGCCGCCGTCCGCGGCGCGCATTTGTCCACAGGCCGCCGCCGTCCGCGGCGCGCAAGTTGTCCACAGGCTCACCGCGCTGTCGGTGCGGGGCGGTAGCGTCGGATCATGTCGAGTCCAGCTGCGGCGATGGCGGTGCTCGAGGGGGTCCTCGAACGCATCACGTACGCCAACGAAGAGACGGGTTACACGGTCGCGCGCGTAGACACGGGCCGCGGCTCCGGTGACCTGCTCACCGTCGTCGGCGCGCTGCTCGGCGCGCAGGCGGGCGAATCGCTGCGCATGCACGGCCGCTGGGGCTCCCACCCGCAGTACGGAAAACAGTTCACGGTCGAGAACTACACGACGGTGCTGCCCGCCACCATCCAGGGCATCCGCCGCTATCTCGGCTCCGGCCTCATCAAGGGCATCGGCCCCGTCATGGCCGACCGCATCACCACCCACTTCGGCGTCGACACCCTCGACATCATCGAGACCGCGCCCAAGCGCCTCGTCGAAGTGCCCGGGCTCGGACCCAAGCGGACGAAGATGATCGCCGCCGCCTGGGAGGAGCAGAAGGCCATCAAGGAAGTCATGGTCTTCCTCCAGGGGGTCGGCGTCTCCACCTCCATCGCCGTGCGTATTTACAAGAAGTACGCGGACGCGTCGATCTCCGTGGTGAAGAACGAGCCCTATCGCCTCGCCGCCGACGTCTGGGGCATCGGCTTCCTCACCGCCGACCGCATCGCGCAGTCCGTCGGCATCCCGCACGACAGTCCCGAGCGCGTCAAAGCCGGTCTCCAGTACGCCCTTTCGCAATCCACCGACCAGGGAAACTGCTATCTCCCGGAGGAGCGCCTCATCGCGGACGCGGTGAAGCTGCTCCAGGTCGACACGGGCCTGGTCATCGACTGCCTCGCCGAACTCGCGGGGGAGGAGGAGGGCGTCGTCCGCGAGGCGCTGCCCGATCCGGACGGGGGCGACGACATCACCGCCGTCTACCTCGTCCCCTTCCACCGTGCCGAACTGTCCCTCGCCGGGCAGCTGTCGCGGCTCCTGAAGACCGGCGACGACCGCATGCCCGCCTTCCAGGACGTCGCCTGGGACAAGGCGCTCGCCTGGCTCGCGGCCCGCACCGGCGCCGAGCTCGCGCCCGAACAGAAGGAGGCGGTCAGGCTCGCCCTGACGCAGAAGGTCGCCGTCCTCACCGGCGGACCCGGCTGCGGCAAGTCCTTCACGGTCCGCTCCGTCGTCGAGCTGGCTCGCGCGAAGAAGGCGAAGGTCGTCCTCGCCGCCCCGACCGGTCGCGCCGCCAAGCGCCTCGCCGAGCTCACCGGAGCCGAGGCCTCCACCGTGCACCGGCTGCTCGAACTGAGACCCGGGGGAGACGCGGCGTACGACAAGGAGCGGCCGCTCGACGCCGATCTGGTCGTCGTCGACGAGGCGTCGATGCTCGACCTGCTGCTCGCCAACAAGCTGGTGAAGGCCGTCCCGCCCGGCGCCCACCTGCTCTTCGTCGGCGACGTCGACCAGCTGCCCAGCGTCGGTGCCGGAGAAGTGCTGCGGGACATGCTCAGCGACGAGAGCCCGATCCCCGCCGTCCGCCTCACCCGCATCTTCCGGCAGGCCCAGGAGTCGGGCGTCGTCACCAACGCCCACCGCATCAACTCCGGTGTCCCGCCCATCACCCAGGGCATGAAGGACTTCTTCCTCTTCGTCGAGGAGGAGACCGAGGACGCGGGCCGCGTGACGGTGGACGTCGCCGCGCACCGCATCCCCAAGAAGTTCGGTCTCGACCCGCGGCGCGACGTGCAGGTCCTCGCGCCCATGCACCGCGGCCCCGCCGGCGCGGGGAACCTCAACGGCCTCCTCCAGCAGGCCATCACGCCCGCCAGACCCGACCTGCCCGAGAAGCGGTTCGGCGGCCGGGTGTTCCGCGTGGGCGACAAGGTCACCCAAATCCGTAACAACTATGAGAAAGGACAGAACGGCGTCTTCAACGGCACGGTTGGCGTCGTCACCGCGCTCGACACCGACGAGCAGCGGCTCACCGTCCGCACGGACGAGGACGAGGAAGTGCCGTACGACTTCGACGAACTGGACGAGCTGGCACATGCCTACGCGGTGACGATCCACCGCTCCCAGGGCAGTGAATATCCGGCGGTGGTGATCCCGGTCACCACCGGCGCCTGGATGATGCTGCAGCGCAATCTGCTCTACACCGCCGTGACACGCGCCAAGAGGCTGGTCGTCCTGGTCGGTTCGCGCAAGGCTCTGGGGCAGGCAGTGCGCACGGTCTCCGCGGGCAGGCGCTGCACGGCCCTGGACTTCCGGCTTTCCGGGCTTCCCGGGCGCCGCGGAGCAGGCCCTGGATATTTTGATCGATCAAACGAGTAGGAAACCTCACACAGGACTTCCGGAACCGGGGCGAAGGGGGCAGGATGAGCAGGTTGGCGGCACTGAGTGCCGCCAATAGGCCCAATGGTCGACCCCGAGTGCACTCTCCAGGGCCAAATGGGGGATGGTAGAGACAGTCAGGGCACCTCGAAGAAGAGGCACAACGTCGGTGAGGGATGACGTGAGCGAGAACGCTAACAACGGTGTAGTACTGCGGTACGGCGATGACGAGTACACCTACCCGGTGATCGAGTCGACCGTCGGCGACAAGGGCTTCGACATCGGGAAGCTCCGCGCCCAGACCGGTCTGGTGACCCTGGACAGCGGCTACGGCAACACCGCCGCCTATAAATCCGCCATCACCTATCTCGACGGTGAACAGGGCATCCTCCGGTACCGCGGCTACCCGATCGAGCAGCTGGCCGAGCGCTCCACCTTCACCGAGGTGGCGTACCTCCTGATCAACGGCGAGCTGCCGAAGGTCGACGAGCTGGCCACCTTCAAGAACGAGATCACGCAGCACACCCTGCTGCACGAGGACGTCAAGCGGTTCTACGACGGCTTCCCGCGTGACGCCCACCCGATGGCGATGCTGTCGTCCGTGGTCAGCGCGCTGTCGACGTTCTACCAGGACAGCCACAACCCGTTCGACGAGAAGCAGCGTCACCTTTCGACGATCCGCCTTCTCGCCAAGCTTCCGACGATCGCGGCGTACGCGTACAAGAAGTCGCAGGGCCACCCGGTCGTCTACCCGCGCAACGACCTCGGCTACGTCGAGAACTTCCTGCGCATGACGTTCTCGGTGCCCGCCGCCGAGTACGAGCTGGACCCGGTCGTGGTCAACGCGCTCGACAAGCTCCTGATCCTGCACGCGGACCACGAGCAGAACTGTTCGACGTCCACCGTGCGTCTGGTCGGCTCCTCGCAGGCGAACATGTTCGCCTCGATCTCCGCCGGCATCTCGGCCCTGTGGGGCCCGCTGCACGGCGGCGCCAACCAGTCGGTCCTGGAGATGCTCGAAGGCATCCAGGCGTCCGGCGGCGACGTCGACACCTTCATCCGCAAGGTGAAGAACAAGGAAGACGGCGTGAAGCTCATGGGCTTCGGGCACCGCGTCTACAAGAACTTCGACCCCCGGGCGAAGATCATCAAGGCGGCGGCGCACGACGTCCTCTCGGCGCTCGGCAAGTCCGACGAGCTGCTGGACATCGCCCTGAAGCTGGAGGAGCACGCGCTGGCCGACGACTACTTCGTCGAGCGCAAGCTCTACCCGAACGTCGACTTCTACACGGGCCTCATCTACCGCGCGATGGGCTTCCCGACCGAGATGTTCACGGTCCTGTTCGCCCTCGGCCGCCTGCCGGGCTGGATCGCCCAGTGGCACGAGATGATCAAGGAGCCGGGTTCGCGCATCGGCCGCCCGCGCCAGATCTACACGGGTGAGGTCCTCCGCGACTTCGTCCCCGTCGAGGGCCGCTGACCTTCCCGGTCGCACCTCGGCAACGCTCCGCAGAGCGGAAAGCGCCCCGCCGCCGATCCCCCCACGGGTCGACGGTCGGGGCGCTTCCCTTTTTCCCGGTGCGGATTCCCCCCACGGGATCCGGCCGGGCGTCTGTGGCGGCCCTGCGGTCTGCCGGGACGCGTACGTACGGGAGGGCCGCTCAAAGCTCCCCGGTGCACGTGCCCCGGCAACGCAATATCCAGGAACATCCCCCAAGATGTCCCTCGATGTCGGAAGACGTCCCCCAAGACATCTTCCTGCATCGCCCCATTAGACTCGCGACCCCCCTCAATGGTTACGTTGCAAACACTGTGATCTGCGTCTCTTGCATATGTCCAGTACATGCGCAAGATCCCCGATATGTGGATCTCGGGAAAGGGGTGTGGGTGCTGAAACGACCTTGTGAAGACGGTATGTGAGCGCCCGCGATCGTTATCTGAACGTACTCAGACGAAGACTGTTGGTGACCACGAAGACCGAGGAGAAGGCCATCGCGGCCCCCGCGATCATCGGATTGAGGAGACCGGCGGCGGCGAGCGGCAGTGCGGCGACGTTGTAGCCGAAGGCCCAGAAGAGATTGCCCTTGATGGTGGCGAGGGTCTTCCGGGAGAGCCTGATGGCGTCGGCCGCGACCCGCAAGTCCCCGCGCACCAATGTCAGGTCGCTCGCCTCGATCGCCGCGTCCGTGCCGGTGCCCATCGCGAGCCCCAGATCGGCGGTGGCGAGCGCGGCCGCGTCGTTCACGCCGTCCCCGACCATCGCCACGACCTTGCCCTCGCCCTGCAACCGCCGTACGACGTCGACCTTGTCCTGCGGCAGGACCTCCGCGAACACCGCGTCCGGCGCGATGCCCACCGCGTCGGCGACCGTCCGCGCGACGGCCTCGTTGTCGCCCGTGAGCAGCACCGGCGTCATACCGAGCGCCCGCAGCTCCCGCACCGCGTCCGCGCTGGTCTCCTTCAGGGCGTCCGCGACAGCCAGGACGCCGCGTGCGGCGCCGTCCCAGGCGACCAGGACAGCCGTGCGCCCGGCGGCCTCCGCGTCGTCCCGCAGCTTGGCCACGGTCTCCAGATCCGTCACCCCGGCCTCCGCGAGGAGCCGCTCGCGGCCCGCCAGCACCTCGTGCCCGTCCACCGTGCCGCGCACTCCCGCCCCGGCGACGTTCTCGAACCGCTCCGGCGTGGGAAGCTCCCCGGCGTCGATGCCGAGGCGCGCGGCGGCGCCCGCCGTGACGGCGCGGGCCACCGGGTGCTCGGAGGCGTGTTCCAGGGCGCCCGCGAGGCGGAGCAGGAGCAGCTCCTGGGTGTCCCCGGCGACGTGGACGTCCGTCAGCTCCATGCGGCCCGTCGTCACCGTCCCCGTCTTGTCCAGGACGACGGTGTCGACGCGACGCGTGGACTCCAGGACCTCCGGGCCCTTGATGAGGATGCCGAGTTGGGCGCCCCGGCCGGTGCCGACCATCAGGGCGGTCGGCGTGGCGAGGCCGAGCGCGCAGGGGCAGGCGATGATCAGGACGGCGACGGCTGCGGTGAACGCGGCGGTCGCGTCGCCCGTGGCGCCCAGCCAGCCGCCGAGCGTACCGACCGCGATGAGCAGCACCACCGGCACGAAGACGCCGGCGATCCGGTCGGCGAGACGCTGCACCTGCGCCTTGCCGGTCTGCGCGTCCTCGACGAGCCGCGCCATCCGGGCGAGTCGGGTGTCCGAGCCGACCCGGGTCGCCCGCACGACGAGGCGCCCGGAGACGTTCACGGTGCCCCCGGTCACGGCGGCTCCGGCGCCCACGTCGACCGGCACGGACTCGCCGGTCAGCATCGAGGCGTCGACGGCGGATGCGCCCTCCTCGACGGTGCCGTCGGTCGCGACGGTCTCCCCGGGACGTACGACGAACCGGTCCCCCACCACCAGTCGGCCCACCGGCACGCGCTGCTCGGTGCCGTCCCGCAGGACCGCCACGTCCTTGGCCCCCAGTTCGAGCAGCGCGCGCAGCGCCGAGCCCGCCTTCCGCTTGGAGCGGGCCTCCAGCCAGCGGCCGAGCAGGATGAACGTGACGACGCCCGCGGCGACTTCGAGGTAGATGGTCGAGGCGCCGTCGCCCGGCGAGGCCGTGAAGTCGAAGCCGTGCCGCATCCCCGGCATGCCCGCGTCCCCGACGAACAGCGCCCACAGTGACCAGCCGAACGCGGCGAGCGTGCCGACGGAGACGAGCGTGTCCATGGTCGCGGCGCCGTGCCGCAGGTTGGTGAACGCGGCACGGTGGAACGGCAGACCGCCCCACACGACCACCGGCGCGGCCAGCGTCAGCGAGAGCCACTGCCAGAAGTCGAACTGCAGCGCGGGGACCATCGCGAGCAGCACGACGGGCAGCGAGAGGACCGCCGAGACGATCAGGCGCTGCCGCAGGGTGTCCGGCTCGGTGATGTCGGCGGTGGTGGGGGCCGGGCCGCCGCCGGGAGGGCCGTCGAGGGGCTCCGGCGGGGGCGGCACGATCTCCTCGGCCGTGTAGCCCAGCTTCTCGACCAGCGCGATCAGTTGGGCGACCTCGACCGCCGTGCCGTCCTCGGTCTCGCCGAACGAGACCTTCGCCTTCTCCGTGGCGAGGTTGACCGTGGCGGTCACGCCCTCCATGCGGTTCAGCTTCTTCTCGATGCGCGAGGAGCAGGAGGCACAGGTCATCCCGCCGACGGCGAGTTCGACTTCGGTCATGGCTCTTCCGTACTGCTTCCGGGGTCGTGGGACGGCTGCGGGCCCTGCGGTGTCGGTGTCGACACCACAGGGCCCGGGTACCCGGCCGGCCGCCGTTCGTGCGGCGCGGCCCGGGAGGGTCAGGCCTTGACGCCGACGAGCTCGTAGCCCGCCTCGTCGACGGCGGCGCGGACCGCGGCCTCGTCCAGCGGGGCCTCGGAGACCACGGTGACCAGGCCCGTGGCGGCGACGGCCTTGACGGAGGTGACGCCCGCGATCTCCGAGATCTCCTCGGACACCGCACCCTCGCAGTGCCCGCAGGTCATGCCCGTCACTTCGTACACGGTCGTCTCGGATGCGGCCTGCGGGAGCTCGGTCTGGGCGCTCATGTCGTTCTCCTCGGGGGTGTGTACGTATGCGGCGTAGCGTGCTTGAGGGGGCCCGGGAACCCCGGCGACCTCCTGACGCACTTGAGACTATACCCCTAGGGGGTATGACTTCAACGTGGTGGGGCCGCGCGGCGCGGTCGCGGCGTCAGCCTCTGCGTCCCCGGTTGCCGGGCCGCGCCGCCACCCAGGCGCGCACGGTGTCCGCGTACCAGTAGGGCTTGCCGCCCTCCACGTGGTCGGGGTCGGGCAGCAGCCCGTGCTTGCGGTACGAGCGGACCGTGTCGGGCTGCACACGGATGTGCGCGGCGATCTCCTTGTACGACCAAAGCCTGCGGTCGGTCATCAGTGGTACCTCCCTGCGTGCACCCAGGGCGGCCGGAGAGGCCGACGGGGGAGCTGGGTGCGGCGCGTGGCGATCACTCAGCCTGTGCCCGGTGAACGACGCAGAGTGACCACTGAGGGGCGACTGTCGTACTCCTGTGACGCAAGACCCGCGAACGTGAGACATGTGTGACAGGACAGGATTGTTTGTGACAGAAGCGACGCATGCGGTGAGTCCATGCGGTGAGTCCATGCGGTGAGTCCATGCGGTGAGTCCATGCGGTGAGTCCACGCAGGGCCCCACGCAGGGGGTCCTACGCGCCGCACGACCTCAGGAACGAGCGGGTGCGGCGGGCGATCGGCAGCGGCTTGCCGGGGTCGCACGGGTACATGTCCTGCTCCACGATGGCGAAGAGCTCGACCCCCAGCTTCTGCGCCGCGGTCAGAACGGGCTCCAGGGCCGGCACCCCGCCGGGCGGCTCGCACATCACACCGCGCGCCACCGCGGGCCCGAACGGCACCTCGTCGGCCCGCACCTCGGCGAGGACCGCCGGGTCGACCTGCTTGAGGTGCAGATAGCCGATGCGTTCGCCGTACGTCTCGATGAGCTTGACGCTGTCGCCGCCGCAGTACGCGTAGTGCCCGGTGTCCAGGCAGAGCGAGACGAGGTCCGGGTCGGTGGCGTCGAGGAAACGGGTGACGTTCTCCTCGCTGTCGATGTGCGTGTCCGCGTGCGGGTGGACCACGACGCGCAGGCCGTAGCGCTCGCGGACCTCGTGGGCCAGGCGCTCGGTCTGGGTGGTCAGTTCGCGCCATTGTGCGGGCGTGAGGACGCGGTCCTCCAGGACGTCGCCGGTCTTGTCGTCCCGCCAGAAGGACGGGATGACGACGAGGTGCCCGGCGCCCATGGCCTGCGCGAGCGCCGCGTTGTCCGCCACGTGCTCCCACGTCTTCTCCCAGACGGCGGGCCCGTGGTGCAGCCCCGTGAAGACCGTGCCCGCGGACACCTTGAGGCCGCGACGGGCCGTCTCGGCGGTCAGTTCGGCGGGGTCGGTGGGCAGGTAGCCGTACGGTCCGAGCTCGATCCACTCGTACCCGGACTCCGCGACCTCGTCGAGGAAGCGGCGCCACGGGACCTGCCGCGGGTCCTCGGGAAACCACACGCCCCACGAGTCGGGCGCCGAACCGATCCGAATACGAGACAGCGTCGTCATGCCAGCCAGCGTCCAGGCCGCCTCGGAAGAGTGTCAAGCAGTGGTCCGAATGTAAGGACAAAATGTTGACAGGGTTCCGGGGGCGGGATTAGACCTGGGGGCACACGATCGTCGGGTCCGGCGAAGGGACGCACAGGGTGAGTGATCCGTACGACGTCGTCACGATGGGGCGGATCGGGGTGGACCTGTACCCGTTGCAGAGCGGGGTGCCCCTCGCCGAGGTGACCGCGTTCGGGAAGTTCCTCGGCGGCTCGGCCAGCAACGTCGCGGTCGCCGCGGCCCGTCTCGGCCGCCGCGTCGCCGTCATCACCCGTACCGGCGCGGACCCCTTCGGGGAGTACCTGCACAGCGCGCTGCGGGACTTCGGCGTCGACGACCGCTGGGTGACCCCGGTCGAGGGCCTGCCGACACCGGTGACGTTCTGCGAGATCTTCCCACCGGACGACTTCCCGCTGTACTTCTACCGGCTGCCGAAGGCGCCCGACCTGGAGATCCACGAGGACGAGCTCGACCTCGACGCGGTCGCCGCGGCGCGGATCTTCTGGATGACGGGCACGGGGCTGTGCGCGGAGCCCAGCCGCACGGCGACGCTGGCGGCGCTCGCGCACCGGGCTCGGAACGGGACCACCGTCTTCGACCTGGACTGGCGACCCATGTTCTGGAAAAGCACAGCCTGGGGTGACCCCGGTGAGGCGCGGCCCCATTACGAGGCGGCGCTCGCGCACGCCACCGTCGCCGTCGGCAACCTCGACGAGGTGGAGATCGCGACGGGGGTACGCGAACCGCTGGCGGCGGCAGGGGCGTTGCTCGACGCGGGCGTCGAGCTGGCCGTCGTGAAACAGGGACCCGAGGGAGTGCTCGCCATGAACCGGGCGGGGGAGGCGGCGCAGGTCCCGCCCCTGCCGGTCAAGGTCCTCAACGGGCTAGGCGCGGGTGACGCGTTCGGCGGGGCGCTCTGCCACGGGCTGCTCGCGGGCTGGGACCTCGAACGGATCATGCGGTACGCGAACGCGGCGGGGGCGATCGTGGCTTCGCGGCTGGAGTGCTCGTCCGCCATGCCGTTTCCTGGCGAGGTCGCCTCGGCGGTGGAGTCGGGGGCCGTCACGTGAGCGTGCACGCCCGAGGTGGGCACCGTCCTCGGGGCTCCGGCCCGGACCTCGCTGCTCGAACGCCGGAGGGGCTGAATCTGTCGCCGAAGGGACTGAACCCAGTGGACGTCGGCGCCCTCAGCCGGACCCGTGCCCGGCATCCCGAAGCCATCGCCGAAGCCGCCGCCCGGCGCGTGCGGCGGGAGTTGCTCGGGGACAGCGGGCGGCTCATGATCGTCGCCGCTGATCATCCCGCCCGGGGCTCCCTCGGCGTGGGGCGGGACCCGTTCGCCATGGCCAACCGGGCCGACCTCCTCGAACGGCTCTGCCTCGCGCTGTCGCGGCCCGGCGTCGACGGCGTGCTCGCCAGCGCCGACGTCCTCGACGACCTGCTGCTCCTCGGCGCCCTCGACGGCAAGGTCGTCATGGGGTCGATGAACCGCGGCGGACTCGCGGGCGCCGCCTTCGAGCTGGACGACCGGTTCACCGGGTACCGGCCCGAGGACGTCGAGCGGCTCCGCTTCGACGCGGGCAAGCTGCTGCTGCGCGTCGACTACGAGGACCCGGGCTCGCTGCGGACCCTGCACTCCACCGCCCGCGTCGTCGACGGCATGGCCGAGCGCGGGCTGCCCGTCTTCGTCGAGCCGTTCCTGACCGCACGCGACGGGTCGGGCGGCCCGCCCCGCAACGACCTGAGCGCCGCGGCCGTCACCCGTTCCATCGCCATCGCCTCCGGGCTCGCCGGCACCTCCGCGTACACCTGGCTGAAGGTCCCCGTCACCGAGAACCCCGACGACATGGCCCGCGTCATGGAGACCTCGACGCTCCCCGCCGTCCTGCTGGGCGGCGACACCGGAGGCGACCAGGAGGCGGCGTACGAGAAGTGGCGCGGCGCCCTGCAACTTCCCACCGTGCAGGGGCTCGTCGTGGGCAGGGCACTGCTGTACCCGCCCGACGGGGACGTGGCGGGGGCGGTCGACACGGCCGTAGGACTGTTGTAGGCGAGCGCAGGACTGTTGCACCGGCGATGCGGACAGGCCCGGGAGGCCCCACATGACGTACGTACCGAAAGGGAGTGCGGCCGACGGTCCGTACGCCCTCGCCATCGATCCGAAACGGGCCGGTTGGAGCTACGCGCAACTGCGCGTCGTCGAGCTCGAACCGGGCGGTACCCACTCCTTCACCACCGGAGAGAGTGAATGGATCGTGCTCCCGCTGACCGGCGGCTGTACGGTGCAGACAGCAGACGGGATCATCGAACTGCTGGGCCGCGACAGCGTGTTCAGCGGAGTCTCCGACTTCGCTTACGTGCCGCGCGACGCCCGGATCCAGATCGCCTCCGGCGCGGGAGGCCGCTTCGCCCTGGCAGGAGCGAAGTGCGAGCGTCGACTCCCCGCCCGCTACGGCTCCGCGCCGGAGGTACCAGTCGAGAACCGCGGCAGCGGCGGCTGCGCACGCGAGGTGCGCAACTTCGCGTCCGCGGACGCCTTCGAGTGCGACCGGCTCATCGCCGTCGAGGTGATCACTCCCGGCGGCAACTGGTCCTCGTACCCGCCGCACAAGCACGACGAGCACCGCCCGGGCATCGAGGCGGAGCTGGAGGAGATCTACTACTTCGAGATCGAGGCGCACGGCGACCGCGAGGGCTTCGGCTACCAGCGGGTCTTCCCGTCGAGGGAGGGCGGCACCGACGTCCTCGCCGAGGTCCGTACGGGGGACGCCGTGCTGGTGCCCGACGGCTGGCACGGCCCGTCCGTCGCGCAGCCCGGCCACGCGATGTACTACCTGAACGTGATGGCAGGACCCGGCCAGGAGCGGGAGTGGCGGATCTGCTTCCACCCCGACCACACGGAGGGATACCGATGACCCGGCTCACCACGGCCCAGGCCCTGGTCCGTTTCCTCGCGCGGCAGTACACCGAGCGGGACGGCACGCGGCAGCGGCTCATCGGCGCGACCTGGGGCATCTTCGGACACGGCAACGTGGCCGGGGTCGGACAGGCCCTCGTGGAGTACGCCGATGAGATGCCCTTCCACCAGGGGCGCAACGAACAGGCCATGGTGCACGCCGCCGTCGGGTACGCCCGGCAGTGCGGCCGCCTCTCCACCCACGCCGTGACCACCTCCATCGGCCCCGGCGCCACCAACCTCGTCACCGGCGCCGCGCTCGCCACCGTCAACCGGCTGCCCGTCCTCCTGCTCCCCGGCGACATCTTCGCCGCCAGGCCCGCCGACCCCGTCCTCCAGCAGCTCGAAGACCCGTACGCCGGTGACGTGTCGGTCAACGACTGCCTGCGCCCCGTCTCGAAGTACTTCGACCGCGTGACCCGCCCCGAGGCGCTGATCCCCGCCGCGCTCGCCGCGATGCGCGTCCTCACCGACCCCGCGGAGACCGGCGCCGTCACGCTCGCCCTGCCGCAGGACGTGCAGGCGGAGGCGTACGACTGGCCGGAGGAGTTCTTCGCCGAACGGACGTGGACCGTACGCAGGCCCGCCCCCGACCCGCGCGAACTGGCCGCCGCCGGGGCCGCCGTGCGCGCGGCCCGGCGCCCCCTGATCGTCGCGGGCGGCGGCGTCCACCACAGCGCCGCCGAGGACGCGCTGCGGGAGTTCGTGGACGCGACCCGCATCCCCGTCGCCTCCACCCAGGCGGGCAAGGGCTCGCTGCGCCACGACCACCCGGCGGACGTCGGAGGCATCGGGCACACCGGCACGGCGACCGCCGACGAACTGGCCCGCACCGCCGACCTCGTGATCGGCGTCGGCACCCGCTACAGCGACTTCACCACCGCGTCCGGCACGCTCTTCGAAGCGGCGGACGTGCGCTTCCTGAACCTGAACATCGCGCCCTTCGACGGCCACAAGATGGCGGGCGCCACGCTGATCGCCGACGCGCGTGCGGGGCTCGAAGCGCTCACGGAGGCGCTGCGGGGTCACGCGGTCGAGCCCGCGTACGTCGCCGAATACGGGGACGGGAAGGAGCGGTGGGAGCGGCGCGTCGAGGCGGCGTTCCGGGCGGATGAGGCGGACGTGCGCCCCACCCAGGCGCAGGTCGTGGGCCTCCTCGACGAGGTGGTGACGGACGAGGACGTCGTGATCAACGCCGCCGGTTCGCTCCCCGGCGACCTGCACAAACTGTGGCGGGCACGGTCGCCGCGGCAGTACCACGTCGAGTACGGCTACTCCTGCATGGGATACGAGATCCCGGCGGCCATCGGCGTCGCCCTCGCCGCACCCGAGCGGCCCGTGTGGGCGCTGGTCGGCGACGGCACGTACCTGATGAACCCGACGGAGCTCGTCACCGCCGTCCAGGAGAACCTGCCCATCAAGGTCGTCATCCTCCAGAACCACGGCTACGCCTCCATCGGCGGCCTCTCCGAGTCCGTGGGCGGCGAGCGATTCGGCACCGCGTACCGCTTCCGGGCGGCCGACGGGTCGTACACCGAGGGCCCGCTGCCCGTCGATCTCGCCGCGAACGCGGCCTCGCTCGGCATGCGGGTGCTGCGCGCCGAAAGCGTCCGCGACCTGCGCGCGGCGCTGCGCGAGGCGCGCGACGCAGACCGTCCCACATGTGTCTATGTGGAGACGGAAACGGCAGACACAGTGTCGGGCCCGCCCCCGGCACAGGCGTGGTGGGATGTGCCCGTGGCCGAGACGGCGACCCGGGTGTCCGCGGTCAAGGCCAGGGAAGAGTACGACCGGCACGTCACTGCCCGACGCCGCCACCTGTGAGAAGAGGGATGCTTGTCATGACGAAGACCGTGAACCACTGGATCGGTGGAAAGTCCGTCGAACAGGCTGCGGGCGCGTCCGGTACGTACGGTTCGGTCACCGACCCGGCGACCGGCGCCGCCACGACGCGGGTCGCCTTCGCATCCGTCGACGAGGTGGACGCGGCCGTAGCCGCCGCCCGCGAGGCCTTCGCGACCTGGGGCAAGTCGTCGCTCGCCAAGCGCACCGCGATCCTCTTCAAGTTCCGCGCGCTGCTCGACGCCAACCGCGACGCGATCGCCGAGGCGATCGTCGCCGAGCACGGCAAGGTGCACTCGGACGCGCTCGGCGAGGTCGCCCGCGGCCTGGAGATCGTCGATCTGGCGTGCGGCATCACGGTGCAGCTGAAGGGCGAGCTGTCGACGGAGGTGGCGTCGCGCGTGGACGTGTCGTCCATCCGCCAGCCGCTGGGCGTCGTCGCCGGCATCACGCCGTTCAACTTCCCCGCCATGGTGCCGATGTGGATGTTCCCGCTGGCCATCGCCTGCGGCAACACGTTCGTGCTCAAGCCGAGCGAGAAGGACCCGTCCGCGTCGATGAAGATCGCGGAGCTGCTGAGCGAGGCGGGCCTGCCGGACGGCGTCTTCAACGTCGTGCACGGTGACAAGGTGGCCGTGGACCGCCTTCTTGAGCACCCGGACGTCGCGGCCGTCTCCTTCGTCGGCTCCACCCCCATCGCCCGCTACATCCACACCACCGCCTCCGCCAACGGCAAGCGCGTGCAGGCTCTCGGCGGCGCCAAGAACCACATGCTGGTCCTGCCGGACGCCGACCTCGACGCGGCCGCCGACGCCGCAGTCTCCGCGGCCTACGGCTCGGCGGGCGAGCGCTGCATGGCCATCTCGGCGGTCGTCGCCGTCGGTTCGGTCGCCGACGAGCTGGTCGGCAAGATCAAGGAGCGCGCCGAGAAGATCAAGATCGGCCCCGGCAACGACCCGACCTCGGAGATGGGCCCGCTCATCACGGCCGCCCACCGCGACAAGGTCGCCTCGTACGTGACGGGCGCGGCGGCCGAGGGCTGCGAGGTCGTCCTCGACGGCACGGGCTACACGGTCGAGGGCCATGAGGACGGCCACTGGATCGGCCTCTCGCTGCTCGACCGCGTGCCGACCACCGCGAAGGCGTACCAGGACGAGATCTTCGGCCCGGTCCTGTGCGTGCTGCGCGTCGACACGTACGAGGAGGGCGTGGCCCTCATGAACGCCTCGCCGTTCGGCAACGGCACCGCGATCTTCACCCGGGACGGCGGCGCGGCCCGCCGCTTCCAGCTGGAGATCGAGGCGGGCATGGTCGGCGTGAACGTGCCGATCCCGGTGCCGGTGGGCTACCACTCCTTCGGGGGCTGGAAGGACTCGCTCTTCGGCGACCACCACATCTACGGCAACGACGGCACGCACTTCTACACCCGCGGCAAGGTCGTGACCACGCGCTGGCCCGACCCGTCGGACGCGCCGTCCGGCGTTGACCTCGGGTTCCCGCGCAACCACTGAGCCACCTCATTGAGCCATCTCATTGACCCATCTCATTGAGCCGCCCCCGCGGCTCCCGAAGCCCCCGGCCTCCCCCCTCCGGCCGGGGGCTTCGCCGTTGGTTCACCGTTCTACGATGTGTGTGCACTACATGAAAGGCCGTGAGCCATGCCGCACATCGACATCGACTACGCCGACACCCTGTCCGGCACCCTGGATCTGCCCGCCCTGGTGGCGGAGCTGCATCCCCTGGTCGTGGAGCGGGTGGACTCGGTCGGCGTCGGCAAGACGTTCTGCCGCCCCTCGGCGGCCTTCGTGGACGGCAGGCCGGGCGCGGCCTTCGTGCACGTCACCGTGGGGCTGCTGGAGGGGCGCACGCAGGGCGTGAAGGCGGCGCTCTCCGACGACGTGCTCGCGTTGCTGGGAAAGCACCTGTCCGGGGTGGAGGGCACGACGTGCTCGGTGGAGGTCCGCGACCTCGACCCCTCGTACCGGCTGCACCCGACGCACTGACGGGACGCACTGACCGGGGGCCGACGCACCGACGGGAGCCGCCCCGTCACCGAGCGTGGAGCAGGGTCGTCCGGATTCCGGACGGCCCTGATTCTTTTTTGACGCGGTCCTTGCGGTTCCCGTGCGCAGGGCGCAATCCGGGCAGCTAAACCCAGCGCGTTCATACGCCTGCAATACGAAGGTCATACTCGCCGACGGCATGTTCATTGCGACCCAAGGGAGCAAACTCTTGGGAAAGCGAGGCGACTTGAGGATCAGTGCCGCTGCGGATTCCGTAGGTGAATGACCGTTGACGTTCCGGTTGCCGCCGGGGTTCGATGACGCGCCGGGAGCCCCCGAAACACCAGCTCAACAGCGCTCGGAGGCGATAGCGCTCCCGCCGTACTCCTGCCGCACGAGTCGATCGGAACCGCGCTCCATGACCGATACGCTTCGCCCGCTCCAGTCCGACGCCACCGGGGAACCCCCAGCACCGGTGGCCGTCCCGGGCGATCCCCAGAAGCTCAAGCGCTCCATCGGCGTCGTCGGCGGCACCCTCCTCACGCTGTCGTGCGTGACGCCCGCCTCCACGCTCTTCGTCGTCGTCCCCGACCTCTTCTCCTCCCTCGGCACCGCCACCGCGCTCACCATCGCGATCGGCTCGCTGCTCTGCGTGGGCGTCGCGTTCTGCTACTCGGAACTCGGCACGCTCATCCCCAGCGCGGGCGGCGAGTACGCGATGGTCTCGACGATGGCGGGCCGCCTGGCCGGCTGGCTGGTCTTCGTCCTTTCCCTCCTGGTCGTGATGATCGTGCCGCCCGTGATCGCCATGGGCACGGCCGACTATCTGGCGCCGGTCGTGCACCTCGACCCGTCCTACGCGGGCGCCGGGGTGATGATCTGCGCCACCCTCGCGGGCCTGCTCGACCTGCGGGCCAACGCGTGGATCACCGGCATCTTCCTGGTCCTCGAGGTCGTCGCGGCGGGCGTCGTGGCCGTCCTCGGCTTCGCGCACGCCGAGCGGGGCCCGGGCAGCCTGACGGACCTCACGGTGGCGTCCGGCTCCGGCTCGGGGCCCGGCGGCGGCGACACGGTCACCGCGATGCTGATCGTCTCCGGCCTCGCCATCGCCCTCTTCGTCACGCAGGGCTTCTCCACGGCGGTGTACCTCTCCGAGGAGATGGAGAACCCGCGCCGTAACGTCGCGCGCACCGTCCTCGCCACCCTCGCCATCTCCTCCGTGATCATCCTGGTGCCGGTCGTCGCGATCACCATGGGCGCCGAGAGCCTGACCGCCCTCACGGAGGGCGACATCAGCGCCATGGTGACGTCCTGGTCGAACTCCGCGGTCGGGACGTTCGTCAGCCTCTGCGTGGCTCTCGCGATCATCAACGCGGGCATCGTCATGGTCATCCAGAACTCCCGCGTCCTGTTCGCATCCGCCCGCGACAAGGCCTGGCCCGGCCCGGTCAACAAGGCCCTCTCCAAGCTCGGCGCGTCCGGCGCCCCCTGGGTGGCGACGCTCCTCGTCGGCGTCCCCGGCGCGCTCCTCTGCTTCGTCAACCTGGACACCCTGTACGGCGTCACCGGCGTCTCCGTGACCGGCATGTACCTGCTGGTGGCGGTCGCGGCCCTGCTCGCCCGCCGCGGCTCCCACGGGACCGGCGCGGCCTGGCGGATGCCGCTGTGGCCCGCGGTGCCCGTGGTGCTGATCGCGGTGCTCGCCTACATCCTCAGCCGGCAGGAACTGCCCTACCTCGGCTGGACCGGCGGCATCGTGGTCGTGGCGACGCTGTACTGGGCGCTGTACCTGCGGCCGCGGCGCGAGACGCGGTGGCTGGTGAGCGTGCCGGAGGACTCCTGAGGGTTCCGCACCCTCAGGCGGAGGGGGCGTTCAAGTAGGCGAGTACGGCCAGGACCCGGCGGTTGCTGTCGTCGTCATCGCTGATGCCGAGCTTGCCGAACATGGACGTCGTGTACTTGCTGATCGCACTGTCACTGAGGAACAGACGCCGCCCGATCGCCTGGTTGGACAGCCCCTCGGCCATGAGACCCAGCACGGACCGCTCCCGCTCGGTGAGCCGCTCCAGCCCGCGCCCCGAAGACCCGGCGGACAGCAGCTTCGCGATGACGGCCGGATCCATGGCGGTCCCGCCGCCCGCGACGCGCTCCAGGGCACCGATGAACTGGTCGGCGTCGAACACACTCTCCTTGAGGAGGTAGCCGACGGCTCCCGAACCGTCGGCGAGGAGCTCCCGGGCGTACAACTGCTCGACGTGCTGGGAGAGTACGAGGACCGGCAGTCCGGGCATCTCGCGGCGGGCGGCGAGGGCCGCACGCAGCCCCTCGTCGGACTGGGTCGGCGGCATGCGGACATCGATGACGGACACGTCGGGACGCCACTTCCGCAGCGCGGCGAGGGTCTCGGGTCCGGTGGCGGCGGTCGCCACCACCTCGTGCCCGCAGGCCTCGATCAGGCGGACCATCCCGTCGCGCAGGAGGTAGAGGTCCTCGGCTACAACGATGCGCATGGCACCGCCATCCTCACACCCGTCGGGCCGCCCACCGGGCTGGTGATCTCCACGGTGCCGTCGAAGACCGCCAGCCTGCGGCGCAGGCCCGCGAGCCCGCCGCCCTCCCGCGCGTCCGCCCCGCCCCGGCCGTCGTCCTCCACCTCGACGACGGTGCCGACGCCGTCGTGACGGAGCGAGACGTGCGCCCGGGACGCGTGGGCGTGCCGGACCGCGTTGGTGAGCAGCTCGGAGACGCCGAAGTAGAGGGCCGCCTCCACCGGCGGATCCAGGCGAAGACCGTCGTCGGCGCCGACCCGCACATCGAGCGGAACGTCCAGGGCGAGCGCGCGGACGGCGGCCACGAGCCCTCGCTCGGTGAGCACCGGCGGGCTGATCCCCTGGACCAGCTCGCGGAGTTCGGCCAGCGAGGCGGCCGCGCCGACCCGCGCCTCCCGCATCAGCGTCCTGGCCTGCTCGGGGTCGGACGCCAGCAGCTTCTCCGCGGTCGCCAGGGAGAGGCCGAGACCCACCAGGCGGGCCTGCGCCCCGTCGTGCAGGTCGCGCTCGATGCGGCGGATCTCGGAGGCCTGCGCGACCGTCGCGTCCGCGCGCTGTGCGGTCAGCTCGTCCACCCGCTCGGCCAGCGCCATCGCGGGTGACGGGCGCAGGAAACGTACCGCCACCGGCACCAGGGGCCGCCAGGCGTACGGCGCACAGGCGACGGCCACCACCGCGCCGAGCACCCCCACCAGGCGCGCGACGGCCCCCGGCTGCAGGAGCCCGACGACCGCGGCGGCCGCCCCCACCGGAGGCAGGCAGGCGACCAGGCCCGCGGTGAACGGCACGACCGCCGTGAACCGCAGGTCGCGCCAGTTGGCGGGATCGCCCCACCGCACCCGCCACTTCTGGTCGATGAGGGCGTCGCGGCTGGTGCGCTCGTAGCCGAAGCCGTTCCACCAGTACCCGGTGGACATTCGCGTCACAGGACCGGCCCGTCGGTACCCGTCGGGGATCATGGTGCCCGTCCACCGGGCGACCAGACCGCGCACTGTCCGGCACACGGGCCTCGCCGGCCCGAGCGTGCCCACACACACCAGCACGAGAGGCGCGAGCCACGACCACGGGTTGCCGGGACCCCACAGGATTCCGAGCGTCACGGCCGCGGCCCACACGGCGGGGATCAGCATGCCGACAACCGCCACGACGCACGCCCGCACGAACCCCGTGCCGACGCGCCCCATCCAAGAACCCAGCTGCCGCATGCCTCTTCCTCCGCCGCTCGCGCCGCACTCCGTACGGTCACCCCGCACGCAACAAAGCCTGCCGCAGCCCCGGCCGACAGGGGAGTGGGGCTGGACCCACCCCTGTGTACGCCCAGCCGCATACCCGTCCCGACGGACCCTTCATAACGTCGACGGCATGGAAACCCGAGAAGCCTTCACCAGGGTCGAGAACAGCATCAAGGTCTGCATCAAGGGCTACGTTGCGCTCAGCGCCGTCGCGCTCCTGGCGGTCGTCGCGGTGGCGGGCGCCGGACACCAGGTCAACACGTTCATGTGGGTCCGCGCGGTCCTGCTGCCCGTCGTCGCCGTGCTGATGCACCGGATGACCGTCGCCGCCTCCCGCGGATCCCGCCGGGCCTTCGAGCGCGTGCGCACCCTCGCCGTCGTCATGCCGATCGCCATCATCGCCGTCGACCTGATTCCGGGCGTCTGCCCGCCCTGGTACACGGTGACGCAGACCGTCTGCATGCTCCCCGTCATCCGGGTCGCGTTCCTCATCCGTGGCCGGGCGTCGCGTCCGGATCCCAGTTGACCGAGGCGGATCTCCCTGCCTACCACGGTCGTTGTACGCGGGCGCGGAGTCTACTCCCGGGGGAGGCGTGCGGGTTCAGACCGGCGGCTGCCCCGGTTGTCGGTGGGCGCCCGTACCTTTGACGGTATGGATCTACGACTGCCCAGGCCAAGGATGTCCGTGCCGCGCGGTCCGCGCAGGCTGATCGCCGCCGCGGCCGCCGTCGCGGTGCTCGCCGGTGTGGGCACGTGGTCGGCGGTCGCCTCGGAGGACGACGCTCCTGCCGTGCGGCGCACCGACCGCATGATGGACACCGATGGCGCGCGGATCGACACCTCGTACTTCACGGCGGGCGACCCGGACACCAAGCGCCCCGCGATCCTCATCGGGCACGGCTTCGGCGGCAGCAAGGCGGACGTGCGCAAGCAGGCCGAAGAGCTCGCCCAGGACGGGTACGCGGTCCTGACCTGGTCCGCGCGCGGCTTCGGGAAGTCCACCGGCAAGATCGGGCTCAACGACCCCAAGGGTGAGGTGGCCGACGCCCGCAAGCTCATCGACTGGCTGGCGACCCGCCCCGAAGTGCGGCTCGACAAGGACGGCGACCCGCGCGTGGGCATGACCGGCGCCTCGTACGCGGGAGCGGTGTCCCTGCTCACCGCCGGGTACGACCGGCGGGTGGACGCGGTCGCCCCCCAGATCACGTACTGGAACCTCGCCGACGCCCTGTTCCCCGACGGCGTCTTCAAGAAGCTGTGGGCCGGTCTCTTCATCAACACCGGTGGCGGCTGCGAGAAGTTCGAGAAGCAGCTGTGCGCCATGTACGAGCGGGTCGCCGAGGCGGGCAAGCCCGACGCGGAGGCGCGGAAGATGCTCGCCGACCGCAGCCCGGCGGCCGTCGGCGACCGCATCAAGGTGCCGACGTTCCTCGCCCAGGGGCAGACCGACTCCCTCTTCCCGCTCGGCCAGGGCGACGCCATCGCGAAGGCGGTCCGCGCGAACGGCGCGCCCGTCTCCGTCGACTGGATCGCGGGCGGCCACGACGGCGGCGACCGCGAGCAGGACCGCGTCGAGGGCCGCGTCAACGACTGGTTCGACCGCTACCTGAAGGACCGGAAGAGCACCGACACGGGACCCGCGTTCCGCGTCACCCGCACCGGAGGAGTCGACTCCACCGACGGCGCCGCCCGCAAACGCGGCGCGAGCGCCGACGCGTACCCGGGCCTGGAGAGCGGCACGCGCGCGGTGCCGCTGCGCGGCCGCGAGCAGACCTTCGACAACCCGGCGGGCGCAAGCCCGCCCGCCATCTCCGGGCTCCCCGGCGTCGGCGGCAGCCGCCTCTCCCAGTTCGCCTCGCTCGGCGTCGGCATCTCCGTGGACTTCCCGGGACAGTTCGCCAAGTTCGACTCGGCGCGGGTCCGCGACGACTTCCGGATCACCGGCTCGCCCACGGTCCGCGCCCACGTGAAATCGTCCAGCGAGGACGCGGTGCTGTTCGCGAAGGTGTACGACGTCAGCCCCGACGGCAAGCAGCAGGTCCTGCCCTCCCAGCTCGTCTCACCCGTCCGCGTGGCCGACGCGCGGCAGGGCAAGGACGTCGAACTGCGGCTGCCCGCCGTCGACCACAAGGTGCAGAAGGGCCACCGCCTGCGCCTCGCCCTCTCCTCGACCGACTTCGGCTACGCGTCGCCGTACAAGTCCGCCAAGTACACCGTCTCCCTGAAGGGCGACCTGAAGGTGCCGACCGCGCCCGGCGTGGACACCGCGGCCGCGCCCTTGCCCGGCTGGGTGTGGTGGCTGCCCGCCGCCGGCGCCGTCCTCGCCCTCGGCCTGCTCATCACCGCACGCAGGCGCACCACCGCACCCGCCCCCGACCCGGCCCTGGCCGAAGTCCCGCTCCACATCACCGACTTGAGCAAGCGCTACGCCAAGTCCAGCGACCGGTACGCCGTCCGTGACGTCTCCTTCACCGTCGAGAAGGGCCAGGTCCTCGGCCTCCTGGGGCCGAACGGCGCGGGCAAGACGACGACGCTGCGCATGCTCATGGGCCTCATCCGCCCCGACGCGGGCGAGATCCGCGTCTTCGGGCAGGCCATCAGGCCCGGCGCGCCCGTTCTCTCCCGCGTCGGCGCGTTCGTCGAGGGCGCGGGCTTCCTTCCGCACCTCTCCGGCCAGGAGAACCTGGAGCTGTACTGGAAGGCGACGGGCCGCCCCGCGGAGGACGCCCACCTGGACGAGGCCCTGGAGATCGCGGGCCTCGGCGACGCTTCCCCGAGTTCTCGGCTCCGCTCGAACAGGGGAGACCCCATCGCCCGCGCCGTGCGGACGTACTCCCAGGGCATGCGGCAGCGCCTCGCCATCGCCCAGGCCATGCTCGGCCTCCCGGACCTGCTGATCCTCGACGAACCGACCAACGGCCTGGACCCGCCCCAGATCCGCGAGATGCGCGAGGTCATGATCCGGTACGCGCGCGGCGGTCGTACGGTCATCGTCTCCAGCCACCTCCTCGCCGAGGTCGAGCAGTCCTGCACGCACCTGGTCGTCATGGACCGCGGCCGCCTCGTCCAGGCGGGCCCGGTCGCCGAGATCGTCGGCTCCGGAGACACGCTCCTCGTGGGACTCGCGGAGGACATCCCCGACCCACTCGTGGAGAAGGTCGCCGCGCTGCCCGGCGTCGCGTCGGCGGTCCGCGCGGACGACGGCCTGCTGGTGCGGCTCGACGGCACGGAACACGCGAGCGCCGTACGCCTGCTGCCCGAACTGGTGCGCCTCGACGTGCCGGTGGAGTCCATGGGCCCGCACCGCCGCCTCGAGGACGCGTTCCTCACCCTGATCGGAGGCACCACCGCATGACCGCCCCCCGTGCTTCCGGCACCCCGAGCGGCGCGCCCACGTTGGAGCACCCGACCGCGCCCGGCTACCGCGCGCGGCGGACCCTGCCCCTGCGGGTCGAGGCGGTCCGCCAGCTGAAGCGCCGCCGCACGCTCGTCATGGGCGGCATCATGGCGCTCCTGCCGATCGTGCTCGCCATCGCGTTCGCCGTCGCGGGCGGCTCGCCGGGCTCCCGCAACGGCAACGTGACCCTGATGGACACGGCCACGTCCTCGGCGGCGAACTTCGCCGCGACATGCCTGTTCGTGTCAGCGGGCTTCCTGCTCGTCATCCCCGTCGCGCTGTTCTGCGGCGACACCGTGGCCTCGGAGGCGAGCTGGTCCTCGCTGCGCTACCTGCTCGCCGCGCCCGTGCCGCGGGCCCGGCTGCTCTGGTCCAAGATGGCCGTCGCACTCGGCATGAGCGCCGCCGCCATGGTGCTGCTGCCACTCGTCGCGCTGGCGGTCGGCGCGGTGGCGTACGGCTGGGGCCCGCTGGAGATCCCGACCGGCGGCACGCTCCCCGCGGGCACGGCGACCCGACGCCTCCTCGTCGTCGTCGCGTACATCTTCGTCTCCCAACTCGTCACCGCGGGCCTGGCGTTCTGGCTCTCCACGAAGACGGACGCCCCGCTCGGCGCGGTCGGCGGCGCGGTCGGCCTGACCATCGTCGGCAACGTCCTGGACGCGGTGACGGCACTCGGCGACTGGCGCGACTTCCTCCCCGCCCACTGGCAGTTCGCCTGGGCCGACGCGATCCAGCCGGAGGCGGAGTGGGGCGGCATGATCCAGGGCTCGGCGGTCTCGGTGTCGTACGCGCTGGTGCTGTTCGCGATGGCGTTCCGGGGGTTCGCGCGGAAGGACGTGGTGTCGTAGGGGCCGTGGCCGCATCGAGACTCTTCCGCAACGGTTCCGAGCGATCGTTCGAAGGCCCTCCGGCGTCACAGTCATGTGAGCGGACGACGCGAGGGGGACCGGATGGGGACTCGGTGGAGCGGGCGGGTCGCGGGGCCAAGGCGGGCCGGGCCGGCCGGGCGGGGCGGGAGGGTGCGGCAAGGGGTGCTCGCCGTGGCTGTGGCGGGGGGTCTCGCGCTGACCGGGTGTTCGGGCGGTGGCGGGAGCGATGTCCACCGGGCGACCAGTGACGGCGGCGAGAAGCGTGACAGCGCGCCGATGCCCGCTCCCGCGCCCGCACTGCCGAACGGTGGCGCGAGCCAGGCGCCCGGCGAGCAAGGCGACGACGGACGGCGGGAGTTCGCGCCCGACTACCTCTCCACGTTCGCCCTCGACGTCGACACCGCCTCGTACGGCTTCGCGCGCCGCACCCTCGCCGAAGGGCGCCTGCCCGATCCGTCGACGGTCCGGCCCGAGGAGTTCGTCAACAGCTTCCGGCAGGACTACCCGCGGCCCGACGGCGACGGCTTCTCCGTGAGCGTGGACGGCGCCCGCACGGACGACGACGGCTGGTCACTGGTCCGGGTCGGCCTCGCCACCCGCGGCGAAGCTGCGGACACCGAACGTCCGCCCGCCGCCCTCACCTTCGTCATCGACGTGTCAGGATCCATGGCGGAACCGGGCCGCCTCGACCTCGTGAAGCACTCCCTCGACCTCATGACCGACCGGCTGCGCCCCGACGACTCGATCGCCCTCGTCACCTTCAGCGACACGGCCAAGACGGTGCTGCCGATGACGCGCCTCGGGGACAGCGAGGACGGCGGGGAGGGGCGTACGCGGGTGCACCGGGCCGTCGCGGGCCTGGAGCCCACCCAGTCCACCAACCTCGAAGCGGGCATCACCACCGGCTACGACACGGCGGTGCGCGGCAAGAGGGACGGCGCCACCAACCGTGTCGTCCTGCTCTCCGACGCCCTCGCCAACACGGGGGAGACCAGCGCGGACGGCATCCTGGACCGTATCTCCGACGCCCGCCGCGAGCACGGCATCACCCTCTTCGGCGTCGGTGTCGGCAGCGACTACGGCGACGCCCTGATGGAGCGGCTCGCCGACAAGGGCGACGGCCACACGACGTACGTGTCGAACGAGGAGGACGCGCGCGAGGTGTTCTGCGAGCAGCTCCCCGCCCACGTCGAGCTGCGGGCCCGCGACGCGAAGGCGCAGGTGTCCTTCGACCCGGAGACGGTCGAACAGTTCCGGCTCATCGGGTACGACAACCGGGAGGTCGCCGACGACGACTTCCGCGACGACTCCGTGGACGGCGGGGAGATCGGCCCCGGCCACACGGTGACGGCGCTGTACGCGGTGCGGACCAAGCCGGGCGCGGGCGGTCACCTGGCCACGGCGAGCGTGCGCTGGCTCGACCCGGACAGCCGCGCGCCGCACGAGGAGTCGGGCCGTATCGAGACGGCCGACCTCGACGGATCGCTACGGGAGGCGGACGCGGGCCTCCAGGTCACCGCGGTGGCGGCGTACTTCGCGGACGGCCTGCGCGCGGCCGCCCCGCCCGGCAGCCACACGGACCGTGACCTCCCCGGACCCGTGCCCGCCACGCCCTCCCTCACGGAACTCTCCGCGCGGGCCCACGCGCTGCCGACCCGCACGAAGCAGGTGCGTGAGCTGACGTCGTCGATCGACGCGGCGGCGCGCCTGAGCGGGGAGTCACACAGTCCCTAGCGCCCGCACAACTGCCGTTCCGCCCGCACCGGATCGTTCGGGAAACGGAAGGACGTGCGCTCCACGGACCCGATCACATTCCGCCAGAAGCGGCCGACGGTCAGCGGCGCGCGGGTGGCGGCCCGCAGTTCCGCGAGTGGCCCGCAGCGCAGGGCACGGCGGGCGGCGTCGACCCGGGCGGGGTCGAGGCCTTCGGGCACCTCGGCGGCGCCGCGCTCGGCGACGATCCACTCGTCGGGCAGCCGTTTGTCGTGTCCCACGCGGCCGTTGACGATGCCTTCGGAGTGGGCGGCCAAGGGGTAGGCGAGCCCGATGGGGTCGAGGGCCGCGCCGGAGAGCGGAACGACGGCTCCGCTGAAGCCGAGCGTGTTGTACACCCCCGTCACCCCCGGCGCACCGCCCGCGACGGGCGTCCGGGCGAGGAGCAGGGCAGGGGCGCCGGCTCGCGCCCGCTCCCGTACGAGAGCGGCGTACGCCCTGTTGCCCGGCTGGCCCGCGAAGTCGTGGTGGAGGGGGTGGGGGGAGGCGTTCTGACGTACGTACACGCCTCGCTCGTCCGCGATCCCGCCCACGCCGCCGATCCGGCCCTCGTACGGCACCCGCAGCACGCCCGCACACGCCACGGCCCACACGCCGACCACGACCGCGGCGACGCCCCACGCGCGCGTGAGGGGCACCAGGAAGACGGGCAGCAACATCAGAAGCAGCCCCGGCAGGAACATCCGGCCGTGCATGAAGTCGCCGCCGACCTTGATGACGTAGAGCCAGCAGAGGGCGCCGGCGAGGAGGGGAGCGGCGATCGGGGCGGAGTCCCGCACGATGCCGGCGTCGCGCATCTGTCGTACGCCTGACCTCCGCGCGTACAGCACCACCGCACCGATCGTGACCACCGGCACCCACAGCGCGTACGGCTCCGTGAAGTCCCAGAGGTAGTCGAAGCCTCGCCCCCACAGGCTCCGCGAAGCCTCCTTGGTGACGCCGGGCAGCGGCACCAGATGCCCGTAGTAGCCCATGCGGAAGATCTCGTACGCGACGGGAAGCGCACCGGCGACGCCCGCTCCGGCGAGCGCCCCGCGCCACGAGGGCCGTACCGTCACCCACTGCGCGGCCAGGAAGACCACCGAGACGATCGCCAGGTCGGGCCGTACGAGAGGTCCGAGCCCCAGCACGGCGCAGGTCACGAGTGAACGGGGGCGCGCGACGAGCGCGAGCCAGGCGCCCGCGATCCAGCAGGTGGCCAGCCCGGTCTCCAGGCCGGAGGTGGCGAAGTCCCAGACGGGCGGGAGGGCGAGCAGGACGAGGGCGCCACAGGGTACGAGGAGCCCGCCCCGGCCGGTCCGTCCTCGCAGCCGCACCGCCCCGACCCCCGCGAGCACGAACCCGGCGACGGTGCACAGCAGCCCCCCGTACATCGCCACGGTCGCGACATCACCCCCCATCGCCCCGCCCGCCACCAGCAGCCACTGCCACAAGGTGCCGGTGGACGACTCGGCGCGCTCGCCCGCGTTGAACACGGGCCCGTTGCCGGCGAGGACCTGCCGGACCGTACGGACGTAGATGTGCCCGTCGTCGGACATCCACCGCCTCTGGAAGCCGGCGAGGCCGATGACGAGCGCGGGCAGCAGGCAGGCTCCGAGCCGGCAGGGGGCCCGCCATCGGCCGGGCGTGCGCGCTCCTGCTCCCGCTCCGGGGGAGGGCCCGGCGGCGGCTTCGGGGTCACGGACGGAGGTGTACGCGGACGTCGTCATGATCACTACATCGGCGCAGGTTGGCGACGGCTTGAGAGAGCGGAGGGGGCAGGCCTCGGCAATGGGACGTCAGACCTTGGGAATGTCGAAGTACCGCGTGAGCCCCGCCGCCAGCGCCACATCACCCACAACCCGCACCTTGCGCATCATGAACAGCGCGACGGGACCCACGTTTCCGGACACCAGCTTGAGGAACTCGGCGTCGGCGAGGATCAGCGTGACCCGCGGCTTCGACTCCGACTGTCCCGCGCGTACGACACACGTACCGTCGGCGATGTCCGTCTCGTACACCACGTCCTCGTTGCCGCCGCTGCCGGTGATCTTCCAGCGGATGAGGGCGGTCACCGATGCTGCGGCCTCGGGCTTGAACTGTCGTTCCATCCGCCCGAAGACTTCCTGGAGGATGCGTCCGCGTAGCGTGCCGTCCTCGGCGAGCTCGGCGAACTGCTTGTTGGAGAGCCCCTTCACGATCCGCGCGAACTCCTCGGGCGTGACGCCGGCGAAGTCGAGCTCGGCGATCTCGCTGATGTCGTCGGCCACGTCAAACTCCTTACCCTGAAGTAAACTTACTAAACGGTAAGGTAATCGTCGCCAGGGAGGCTGACAAGGGTGAGCGGCACATCCGAAGACGCACCGGAGCCGAGGGAGGCGCGGGCCCCGCGCAGGCGCCGGGTGCCGCGCCGTGAGCGGGAGCGGCAGATCGTCGATGTGGCGGTCCAGGTCTTCGCCAAGCGTGGCTATCACGGCGCGTCGGTGGACGAGATCGCCGAACTGGCGGGCATTTCCAAGCCGATGGTGTATCTGTACCTGGACTCCAAAGAGGGCCTCTTCCTCACCTGCCTGCGGCGCGAGGCGGACCGCCTGGTCGGTGCCTTCCAGGGCGCGGCGACGGCGAGCGGCGCGACACCCGAACTCCGCCTGTACGCGGGGCTGCGCGCGTTCTTCGCGTTCGTCGCCGAGCACCGCGACAGCTGGGTGGTGCTGCACCGCCAGGCGTCGGAGCTGAGCGTGGCGATCGCGGCGGCCGTCGCCGAGGCCCGTGTCGCGGTGATGGCGGAGGTGGCGGGGCTGGTCCGGGCAGGCATCGCGGAGGCGGGCCCGGCGGCACAACTCACCGCCGAGGACGCGGACTTCGTGGCGCACGCGCTGGTGGGTGCGGCGGACTCGCTGACGGACTGGATGGCCCGGCACCCCGACCAGTCCCCGGAGGGGGTGACGCTCCGGCTGATGAACATGGTGTGGGTCGGGATGGGCCGGGTGCTGGAGGGGGAGGCCTGGCAGCCGACGACGGACTGAGGGTGGATTACTGCCCGCTCCCCTTGAATTTTTCTTACGTGCCAGTAAGTTGACCCACGAGTAAGTACGCGCGCCGATCGCCTGCACATCAGCTGGGAACCGGAAGCCGGGGAGCCGTCATGGGCGTACGCAAGGATCTGAAGAGGGCACAGCGCCACAGTGACCTGGCGAAACGAGCCGAGGTCGAACTCATCAAGGACGAATACGGCACGGTACGTGAGGCGCGCACCGCCCCCCTCGTACCCCGCCCCACCGCGGGCAGCACCGCGGACATCCCCTTCACCAACGCGGTCGAGGCCCCTGACGCCGTGGTCATGCGCCGCAAGAAGGCCGGTGAGTGGCACCCCGTCACCGCCGCCGCGTTCGCACGCGAGGTGACGGAGACGGCCAAGGGCCTGATCGCGGACGGCCTGGAACCCGGCGGCCGCGTCGCCCTGATGTCCCGTACGCGCTACGAGTGGGCCGTCCTGGACTTCGCGATCTGGGCGGCGGGCGGCCAGACCGTCCCCATCTACGCGACGTCGTCGGCGGAACAGATCGAGTGGATCGTCCGGGACTCGGGTGCGCGCTTCGTCATCGTCGAGACGGCGGAGAACGCGGCGACGACGGAACCGGCCGTGGCCGGGCTGGAGGAGCGGCCACGCATCCGTCACATCGACGGCGGCGCGATGTCCGAACTCGCGGCACTCGGCGCCGACGTGTCGGACGAGGAGGTCACGAAACGCAGGTCCGCGCTCACCCCGGACTCCATCGCGACCCTCTGCTACACGTCGGGCACCACGGGCCGCCCCAAGGGCTGCGTCCTGACGCACGGCAACCTGCACGCGGAGGCGGCGAACACCGTCGACCTGCTGCACCCCGTCTTCAAGGAGATCACGGGCCAGGTCGCCTCCACGCTCCTCTTCCTGCCGCTGGCCCACATCCTGGGCCGCAGCATCCAGATCGCCTGCATGATGGCGCGCATCGAACTCGGCCACTGCCCGAGCATCAAGCCGGACGAACTGCGCCCGGAGTTGCGGGCGTTCAGGCCGACGTTCCTCGTCGGAGTCCCGTACCTCTTCGAGAAGATCCACGAGACGGGCCGGGCGACCGCGGAGAAGATCGGCCGCGCCGCCTCGTTCGACCGGGCCGAACGGATCGCGGTGCGCTTCGGCGAGGCGCACCTGAACAGGTTCCTGGACGGGAGCGGCCCGGGCCCGTCACTCGCCCTCCGCGCGGGCTGGGCGCTCTACGAGCTGCTCGTCTACCGCCGCATCCGCAAGGAGGTCGGCGGCCGCCTGCGTTACGCGATCAGCGGCGGCTCCCCCCTGGACCGCGACCTCAACCTCTTCTTCTACGCCGCCGGGATCATCATCTACGAGGGGTACGGCCTGACCGAGACCACGGCCGCCGCCACCATCACCCCACCGCTCAAGCCCCGCCCCGGGACGGTCGGGCCGCCCGTGCCCGGAACGTCGGTGCGCATCGCGGACGACGGCGAGGTGCTGATCAAGGGCGGCATCGTCTTCGGCTCGTACTGGAACAACCCGGCCGCGACGGACGCCGTACTGGCCGACGAGTGGTTCGCCACGGGGGACCTGGGGGCGCTGGACGCCGAGGGCTACCTCACGATCACCGGCCGCAAGAAGGACATCCTCGTCACCTCGGGCGGCAAGAACGTCTCGCCCGCGATCCTGGAGGACAGGCTGCGCAGCCGTTCGCCGGTGGGCCAGTGCATCGTCGTGGGGGACAACCGCTCGTACGTGGGCGCGCTCGTGACCCTCGACCCCGAGGCGGTCGCCCACTGGCTCACGGTACGCAAGCGCCCCAAGGACACGCCACCGGCGGAGCTGGCGCGGGACCCGAAGATGATCGCGGAGGTCCAGAGGGCGGTGGACTACGCGAACGCGGCGGTCTCGAAGGCGGAGTCGATCCGCAAGTTCGCCATAGTGGGCGGCGAGTTCACGGAGGACAACGGCTTGCTGACCCCGTCCCTGAAGATCAAGCGGCATGCGGTGACGGAGGCGTACGCGGCGGAGATCGAGGACTTGTACGGCGCGTAGGGGGGGCGGGGTCGTCGTGGTGGTGACGGCGGGTGCGGCCCCGTAGGGGGACCCGTCGGCCTCTCAATCGATACAGAACTCGTTGCCCTCGATGTCCAACATCGGAATGCACGAATCGTTGCCGTCGTACAGCGTCTGCACGTACACGGCCCCGAGCGGAACCAGCCGATCGCGCTCGGCCTCGAGCGCGGCGAGCCGCTCTGCACCCACGAGCCCCGTGCCGACCCGCACGTCGAGATGGACCCGGTTCTTGACGACCTTCCCTTCGGGTACGCGCTGAAAGTACAGCCGCGGCCCGATGCCTGAGGGATCGATGCAGGCGAACCAGGAGTCCCGCTGCTCGGGCGGCTGCGCCTGCTTGAAGTCGTCCCAGGTGGCGAACCCGTCCGGCGGCGGCGGTACGACATAGCCCAATACGTCGCACCAGAACCGGGCGAGCCGCTCGGGCTCGGCGCAGTCGAAGGTGACTTGGAACTTCTTGATCGTCGCCATCCGCTCACGGTACGAGTACACGTCGCTTCCGGGAACCCCGATACGGCCCCGATGAAGCCCGATGAAGCCTGATGAAGCCCCACGAAAGCTCGGCGAAGCCCCACGAAGCCCGACGGAACCTCTCTGGGGACTTCACGACACGACCCCTGTCATGTCACGAACGTGTCCCGAGAACGATCAAGATGCAACTGCGGCAACCACGCTGACTGTCTCCTGGAACAGAAAGCGACACGGACGAACAGCCCGCGCCCAGTTCACTCGCCCGCCGCTCCCCAGCAGCGATGGCCCCCACGCAGAGGACAGAGACCAGAATGCGCACTCGGAAGATCTCGGCACTGACCATGACCGCAGTGGCCCTCGGTCTGGCACTGACGGCATGCAACAACGGCGGCGCCGACAACGCGTCCTCCTCCGAGAGCAGCGCATCGTCGTCGGGCGCGAGCGCCTCGAAGCCCGACGCTTCGAAGTCCGACGCGTCGAAGCCCGACGCCACGAAGGACAAGGCGTCGGGCACGCCCGCCAAGGCCGGTACGAAGTGCACGGACCAGCTGAACTACGCCGGTGACCCCCGCTCGAACGCGGAGATCAACTCGATCGGCGCGGACACCGGCACCTGCCCGCCGGTCCAGAAGCCCGACAAGTCGGCGGGGACGCCGAAGGACCCCGACACGAAGTGCACGGACCAGGTCGACTACGCGGGCGACTCCCGCTCGAACGCGGAAATCAACTCCATCGGCGAGGACACCGGCACGTGCCCGCCGGTCAAGCAGAAGTGACCCGCTCGCCCTGATCGAGTCACGCGGCGCCTGATCACCAGCCGGGGAGACAGGTCAGTCGTCGACAGCGACGCCGTACCCGCGTGCGAGGTCACCGAGTCCGTGGTCGTGTCCCTGTCCGACCGCGCGGAAACGCCAGACGGAGCCGCGGCGGTAGATCTCGGCGAGGAGCAGGGACCGTTCCGTGGTGGCCGCGTCCATCGTGGCCAGTGCCAACGCCGCGGCACTGTCGTCCGGCGCGGCGGCCACCTGGACCGCTCCGACGTCCCCGAAGGTCGCTTCCCCGTCGATGGCGGCCGCGATGACGACCTTGCGCGAGGCGGGCGGGAGGGAGGCCAGGTCGATGGTGATGGTCTGCTCGGCCGGGCCGTCGGTGAGGAGTCGCACCGTGCCCGCCGGGTTCTCCGGGGCGCCGTAGAAGACGAAGTCCTCGTCGAAGGTGACCTGTTCGTCCTCGTCGAGGGCGAATGCGACGACGTCGATCTCGGAGTGGTCCTGTGGCACCCAGCTCGCGGTGACGTGCCAGGGGGGCGCGGGAGTTCCGGAGGGCGGTGCGGGCAGGTCGATGACACCGCCGCGCGGCAGTACGCGAGGGGCAGACGGCCGGGCCGCAGCCGACTTCTGCTCGTCCTTCTGCTCATCCCTCTGCTCATCCGCGGCCTCATCTTCATCGCTGCGGACCGCTGTTGGCGCGCTGAGCCAGTTCTCGTCATGCAGAGGCAGCCCCAGGTCCGCGATCCGGCGCCTGCGGCGGTCGTATTCACCTCCGGCCAGGACGACGACATCGGTGACGCTGAACGAGAGGTTGACGGCGGCAGAGCCGCCCAGCTCCACGATGCGGCTACGGGCCACGACCGCGTCCGCGTGCGTACCGCCGAGGACCAGTACCCGCTGCCCGGTCAGCGGTTTGTCCGTCGACGCGGCTTTGTCGGGCTCCGACGGCCGGGGGGCCGGAACAACCGCCTCCGGCGCCCGAACAACCCTCTCCGGTGCCGGGGCGGCGGCCTCCGGCGTGGGTGCCTGGTGGAGCGCCCCGGACTGAACTCCGGCGAGCAGTTCGAGGAAGGCGGACTCGTCGATGACCGGCACGCCCTCGGCGATGGCCCGCCGGGCCTTGGCCGATCCCGACGCGGAGTCGTTGGTGACCAGCGCGCTGGTGTGCCGACTGACCGAGGACACCATGTTCAGACCGGCGGCGACCGACCGCGTCACCAGCTCCGCCCGCGAGGTCGCGGTCTCCCCGGTGATGGCTATCTTCATGCCCTGGAGGAGCGGGCCGCCGGGCTGCAACCGCCCCGGATTGCGGTACGCGCACGGTGTCTTCGGCGGTTTGGGCGCGAACTGGGAATCCTGCCGGGGCGGACAGGCCACCAGCGGCAGTGGCAGGCCGAGGCGCGCCGCCTCCCGCAACGTGGCGCGGAAGATCCCGGAAAGGACCCGGGTGTCGTCCAGCGCGTCATGCGCCTGGGTCTGCGCTACGCCGTAGTGGGCGGCCAGCGTGCCCAGCTTCATGTCCTCGACCGGCAGATCGACCTGCCGGTTGAGAGCCAGGGTGCACAGCCGCTGCGAGACGGGCAGGTACGTGCGGGCACGGGCGAACTCGTGGGCCAGGAAGTCGTAGTCGAACTGTGCGTTGTGAGCCACGAGGACCCGGTCCCGCAGCAACGCGCCGAGCTGCTCCGCCACCTGCTCGAAGGACGGCGCCCCGCGCAACCGCTCGGCGGTCAGACCGTGGACGTGCACGGGCCCGGGGTCACACCCGGGATTCAGCAGCGTCGAGAACTCGCCGGTCTGCACGCCGTCGCGCCCGATGGTCACCACCGCGATCGACAGCACGCGGTCCCTGCGGGCGACGAGCCCCGAGGTCTCCACATCCACGAGCGCCCAGTCGAAGGCGTAGTCACGCAGGTCGGAGAGGTCGAGGGCGGAGGAGAGGACAGCAGCAGCCATGCCCGTAAGGATGGTGCGGAATCAACCGTTCCCTCAACCTGGATGCCGATATACCCCGTTATGCACATCGGGCAAGGAGCCAATCTCCCGCCGGGATTGCTCGCGGGCCGTTCGCGAACGAAACCCGTCGAGGCGCTTGCTGTCACTTCACGCGCTCATCGGCTGGGAACTGCCCGGCTCATCACGGGCCGAGCGGTCACTCATGTTCGGTGCTACCGGTCGTGCAGGGTCTCGGGCCTGGTTACGGGCACGATGGTGATCAAGTCGTCGAGGCCCTTGAAGTCGTCGGGGTTGGTGGTGAAGAGGGGTAGCTCCTCGGCGGCTGCGGTGGCGGCGATCATCAGGTCTGCCACACGGCGACGGGGCTTGCGGCCTGCGGAGACGACGGCGGCGCAGATCCTGCCGTAGATACGCGCGGCCTCCACGTCGAAGGGGATGGGGTCGAATTCGTTCTCGGCGCGCTGTAGGACGTCCATGCGGCGGGCCCGCTCGGCGTGTTCGTCGTAGCCGCTCTGCTCGTCGCTGCCGCGTACCTGATGGGGGCCCGCTGAGAGTTCCGCGAGGGTGATGGCGCTGATGGCCATCTCGGCGGGCAACTCGTCGGTGTCGATCCACTTGCGCAGGATCATGATGTTGGTATCGAGCAGCCCTTGCTCGTGCTCAACGGGCATATGGGTCGTCCAACTCCTGCTCGACGAGGGCGTCCTGGTCGTCGCGGAAGGCGTCCGTGGAAATGTCAGGGGCGGTGCGTGACATGGCCGCGAACTCGGCACGGGGAACGAAGCGGCGACGGCGGCGGAGCGGGATCAGCTCGCCGAGAAGGTGTCCGTCGCGTGTGACGGTGAACGCCTGTCCTCCCTGGACGGCATCCATGATCTCTTTGGAGCGGGTGCGCAGATCGCGCTGAGTGATCTCCGGCTGCGCTGGCATGCTGTCCACGGTAGCGGAAGTGTGCTACCCGGTGCTACATCGCGTTTCGCAGACGAGGGGCGTTGTCGCCATGGCGCGGGGTTTTTCGGCGCGAGGTTTGTCTGTCCCGCGATCGCGGGAAGGCGAAGGCGCTTGCTGTCGGAGCGATGTGCATCCGGACACGAAAGAGCCTCTCACGCGTCTTCGCAGGTGAGAGGCTGTTTGCGCCCCCGGCAGGACTCGAACCTGCGGCCAAGCGCTTAGAAGGCGCCTGCTCTATCCACTGAGCTACGGGGGCCGGGTGTGGCCGGGTGGCACGGGGCCGGATGTGGGGGTGATCCGTGACCTTGCCGGGGACAAGGATAGGGCTCCCGGGTCCCTGCCCCTGGCGCTTCGCCTCCGCGCCGCGATGTGGAGGTTCGGTGAAGCGATCCTGATAATCGCAGGCAGGTGCGAATCTCGCATCGCTTTTGGCGTCTCACGCCCCGGGTGTTGTGCACTCGTTATGCCTGCGCCCCGACCGCCCCTTCCCTCACCTGCGTCCGATCGGCGCGCAGAGGCGCCCATATGCTTCAGAAAGACGCCAAAATTGGGCATTCTTCGCATGTGGTGACCTTGGACGTACGGCCTCAGCTGCTTGACGCACTCTCCGCCCTGCGCGAGCGTGTCGCCGCCGCACGCTTTCCGCTCCCCCTGCCAGGGGCGCCCCGCGCGCGTGCCAACCGGGACGAGCTGTTGGCACAGCTCGATGACTATCTCGTGCCCCGGCTCAAGGCCCCCGAAGCGCCCCTTCTCGCCGTCATCGGCGGATCCACCGGGGCCGGCAAGTCCACCCTCGTGAATTCCCTGGTGGGGCGACAGGTCAGTGAGGCGGGTGTGCTGCGGCCCACCACCCGCACTCCCGTGCTCGTCTGCCATCCGGACGACCACCACTGGTTCTCGGGGATGCGGATCCTGCCCGACCTCACGCGCGTGTGGGTGCCACGCCAGGACCCCGGTGAGGAGGAGGGCGAAGGGGAGGGAGACGCGGGCGGGGACGCGGCGGCCCTCGTCGGTGAGGAGGAGCGCGCGCTACGTATCGAGACCGCGCCCAGCCTGCCCCGCGGACTCGCCCTCCTGGACGCACCCGACATCGACTCCCTCATCGCCGACAACCGCGTCCTGGCCGCCGAACTGATCTCCGCGGCCGACGTGTGGGTGATGGTCACCACCGCGTCGCGCTACGCCGACGCCGTCCCCTGGCACCTGCTGCGCACCGCCAAGGAGCACGACGCCACCCTCGTCACGGTCCTCGACCGCGTACCGCACCAGGTGGTGACCGAGGTGTCGCGCCAGTACGGGGCGCTGCTCGCCAAGGCTGGCCTCGGCGACGTACCGCGTTTCACCGTGCCCGAACTGCCCGAGTCCGCGGGCGGCGGCGGGCTGCTCCCCGCCACCGCCGTCGCGCCCCTGCGCGCCTGGCTCACCCACCAAGCCCAAGACCCCTCCGTCCGCGAGCAGGCCGTCGCCCGCACCGCCCTGGGGGTCCTCGGGTCCCTCGACTCGCGCATGCCGGAACTCGCGGGCGCCGTCGCCGCCCAGTACGCCGCCGCGCTACGGCTCACCTCCGCCGTCGACGAGGCGTACGAGAACGAGCACGCGCGCGTGGAGAGGCGTTTGCGGGCCGGAGGGGTACTCGCCGGAGGCGCCCTGAAGCGCTGGCGCAGCTATCCGCTCGACTGCGGAGCCGGTGAACTCCTCGACGCCATCGCCGAGAGCCTGGAGGCGCTGCTGCTGTGCGCTGTCACCGCCGCCGACGAGCACATCGACGACGCCTGGCGGCGCGAACCCGCCGCCGGAGCGCCGACCCTGGCCGGGCGCGATCCGGAGACCGAGAGCGCCGAGCACCGTATCGGGATGGCCGTACGCAGGTGGCGGCGCGAGATGGAGGAGTACGCCGAGGACGAGGTGCGCTGCCTCGAACGGGTCGACAAGAACGTCCTTCCCGACCCCGAGGTCGTCGCCGCGCTGCTCGCCACGGCGCTGCTCGGCGGGCGCCGGGCGCGTGCGGCCGGGGAGGTCCTCGCCGAGCGGATCGGCGCCCAGGCCGCCGTCCGGCTGCGCGACCGGGGCGGGCGCCTGCTGGTCGACTACCTGGAGAAGGTCCTCAACGCCGAACGGGAGCGCAGGCTCGCCCCCCTGTACGCCCTCGAAGTGCACCCCGAACCCCAGGCCGAGCTGATCGCCGCCCTGTCCGTACTCCAGAAGGAGAGGTGACCGCGGTGACCGCCGTCACTGATCACGCCGATCCCGCCGACCCCGCTGACCCGGCCGACCGGGCGCGCAACCGTGACCAGGAACGTGACCGTGACCGGGTCCGTGACCGGGTCCGTGACCGGAGTCGTGACGCGTCCGCCGCCGACGCCGACGCCGAGACCGACGCCGACGCCACGCGCGCCCGCCGAGACCGCCACGCCGAACGTACCGACAGCCGTCCCGGCCGCCCCTGGGACGACGGCCTCATCGCCCGCCGAGTCGAAGACGCGCAACGGTCCCCGGGCGGGGGCGGCAGCGGCGGGGGCGGGGGCGCGGACCTGGTCATCAACAGCGCAGCCCGCTCGTACGCCCCAGTCCCACCCTCCATCCCCTCCACCCCCTCCGCTCCCTCCACGGGCCCCACCCCCTCCTACGAAGGCCCCCTCCGTACCCGCCTGGACGCACTGCGCGAACTCGTCGGGCTCTCCCGCACCCGCCTCGACAGCGGCACGCTCGCCGAGGCCGGGCGCGTCCTGGACGAGGCCGCCGCCCGGCGCAGGCTCTCCGAACGGCACACCGTCGTCGCCATCGCCGGGGCCACCGGCAGCGGCAAGTCGACGCTCTTCAACTCGCTCGCCGGAGTGATGATCTCGGAAACCGGTGTGCGCAGGCCGACCACCGCCGCGCCCATCGGGTGCAGCTGGACGGACGGCGCGGCAGGCCTCCTCGACCGGCTCGGGATCCCCGGCCGCCTGCGCCGCCGCCCGCTTCAGGGGCCCGGTGCCGACGAGCTCCAAGGGCTCGTCCTGATCGATCTGCCCGACCACGACTCGGCGGTCGGCGAGCACCGCGAGCACGTCGACCGCATCCTGGCCCTCGTCGACGCCGTCATCTGGGTCGTCGACCCGGAGAAGTACGCCGACGCGATGCTCCACGAACGCTATCTGCGCCCCATGGCCGGCCACGCCGAGGTCACCTTCGTGGTGCTCAACCAGATCGACCGGCTGCCGGGAGACGCCGCCGACCAGGTCCTCGACGACCTGCGGCGCCTCCTCGACGACGACGGCGTCGCGCTCGGCGAGCACGGGGAGCCGGGCGCCACGGTGCTCGCGATCTCCGCGTTGACGGGTGAGGGCATCGGCGAACTGCGTGAGGCACTGGGACAGTTCACCCAGGAGAGGGGTGCCGCGGCCCGCCGTATCTCCGCGGACGTGGACGCCGCCGCGGAACGCCTGCGTCCGGTGTACGTCAGCGGGGGGCACTCCGGCCGCAACCGCGGGCGGATCGGGCTCAGCGAGGAGGCCCGCGAGGAGTTCGCCGACCGGCTCGCGGACGCCGTGGGCGCGGCCGCCGCGGGGGACGCCGCGGAACGGGCCTGGCGCAGGCACGCGGGCAAGGCGTGCGGGGACCCGTGGTTCAGGCTGTGGCGCTGGTACGAAGCGCGGCGCTTCTCGCAGGGCGTGCCGACGCCGGTCGCCCTCGCGCCCGTGGACGAGGAGGCGACGGCACGCCAGCGGGTGGAGCACGCCGTGCGCACGGTGGCCGACGAGGCGGCGAGAGGGTTGCCGCTGCCCTGGGGGCAGGCCGTGCGAGAGGCCGCGGTGCGCGGCGCCGAGGGGCTTCCGGAGGCTCTGGACGAGCTGGCGGTGACGGCGGGGGTGATGGCGGGCGTGCCGGGTGGACGGCCGCCGCGCCCCGGCTGGTGGCCCGTCGCGGTCCTGGCGCAGGCCGCGATGACGCTGCTGCAAGTCGTGGGCGGGATCTGGTTGCTGGGCCAGATCATCGGCCTCGCCACGCCGAATTTGGGCGTGCCGGTGCTGCTGATGCTGGCGGGCATCGTGGGCGGCCCGTGCGTGGAGTGGGCGAGCCGGATGGCGGCGCGGGGGCCCGCGCGCCGGTACGGGAACGAGGCGGAACGGCGGCTGCGGGAGACGGCGGCCGGGTGCGGGCGGGCGAGAGTCCTCGATCCGGTGGCGGCGGAGCTGCTGCGGTACCGGGAGGTCAGGGAGCAGTACGTGCGGGTGTCGGGGGAGCTGTCGGGGGCCGCCCGTTCCCCGATCGGGTGACGGAGTTTTCCACAACCTGGCGGTGGTCCACAGGGCTCAGCGGGATCCGCCCGACCGGTGCAATCTGAGATCACCGCCGCGGGGCCGCTGTACGAGACAGCTGCACGAGGCGGACGACGAGGCAGACGACGAGACAGATGAAGCGGGGGAGGGGTTCGGCGATGAACGAGACCTTGGTGACGGTAGTGGGAAACGTCGCGACGACGCCGGTGTACCGGGAGCTGCCGTCGGGACCGGTGGCGCGGTTCCGGCTCGCGGTGACGGCGCGGTACTACGACGGGGCGAAGAGCACATGGACCGACGGGCACACCAACTTCTTCACGGTCTGGGCGTGGCGGGCGCTCGGCACGAACGTGCAGGGGTCGGTGTCCGTCGGCGAACCGGTCATCGTGCAGGGCAGGTTGAAGGTGCGCGACGAGGAGCGGGGTGGGCAGCACTGGACGTCGGCGGACATCGAGGCGGTCGCCATCGGCCACGATCTGACGCGCGGCACGGCGGCGTTCAGAAGGGTGGGCAGGGGCAACCCGACGCTGACGGAGCCGACGCAAGGGCAAGCGCAGGGGCAAGCGTCGGGGCAAGCGTCGGGTCAGGGACAGGATGTGTCCGGGCTGTGGGAGAAGAAGCCGGAGCCGGTGGGGTGACGCAGCGTCAGGCACGCCGTAGCCAGGTGCCGGGAACCGCAGCACGCACGCGACCGAAGTGCGGCATATCGGCGAATGGGTGCCGTTGATTTATCGATAAGCCCAGCTCGGAGCGGTGGTTGGGGATAACGATTCCGAGTCGGATCCGCCGTCCGGTGATCTCCGTAGGGCTCGTGATGCGGCGCTTCCTTAGGATGCCGGACGTAGCTCACGGGGCAGTCGGCAGGTGATGCCACGCAGGTGGCAGGTGAACCTGCCCCTTTCAGTCTGCTGGCGGGACCACCCCCCAACGTTGTGAACGGGTCCCGCCCGGAGGGGAATTCAGTGTTTTCTGCGTTGTCCATACGTAGCCGAGGCCGGAGTCGCAGCTGCAGCCACAGTGGTGACCGCAGCCACAGTGGCGAACGCGGCCACAGCGGCGACCGCGACCGCAGTCGCAGTAGACGCGGGCCCGGCCGAGGTGTCGCCCGGTTCGCCGCGGTGACCGCGGCTGCGGGGCTGGCCCTGGTGGGCGGGGTGACCTTCGCGGGCGCGGCCGCGGCGGAGGAGGCCCCGGCGCACCGGGGCGGAGCCGTCGCGACGCTGGGCGGGCTGCAGACGTTCGGCCAGGCCGTCATCCGTGACAACGGCACCTCGCAGCAGGTGCCCGCGGGACTCTTCGAGATGTCCGTGGACGGCGGCGGCACCCTCCAGACGTACTGCATCGACATCCTCAACCCCACGCAGAAGGACGCCAAGTACCAGGAGACCCCCTGGAGCGGCACCTCACTGAACGGCAACCGGGACGCGGGCAAGATCCGCTGGATCCTCCAGAACTCGTACCCGCAGGTGAACGACCTCGCCGCGCTGGCCCGCAAGGCGGGTGCGCGGTCCCTCACCGCGCAGACCGCCGCGGCCGGCACCCAGGTGGCGATCTGGCGGTACTCCGACGGCGCGAAGGTCGACGCCGTCGACCCGCAGGCCGAGAAGCTCGCCGACTATCTGTACAAGAGCGCGCGGAACAGCGCCGAGCCCAAAGCGTCGCTGACGCTGGAGCCGTCGGCCGTGTCGGGCCGTGCGGGGAAGAGGCTCGGGCCGGTCACCGTGCGGACCGACGCCGAGTCGGTGACGGTCACGCCGCCCGCGGACTCCGAGGCGAGCGGGGTGAAGGTCGTCGGCAAGAACGGCAAGCCGGTGAAGTCGGCGCGCGACGGCAGCCGCCTCTACTTCGACGTGCCGAAGGACGCACCCGACGGCGCGGCCGCGCTGTCCGTGCAGACGTCGACCACCGTGCCCGTCGGCCGGGCCTTCGCGTCCGAGACCAGGAGCCAGACGCAGATCCTCGCCGGATCCAGCGAGTCGACGGTGTCGGCAGCGGCGACCGCGAACTGGGCCGCCGAAGGAGCGCTGCCCGCGCTCTCGGCCGAGAAGAACTGCGCCAAGAGCGGTGTGGACATCACCGCGACCAACAAGGGCGACAAGCCCTTCACCTTCCGCCTGATGGGCTTCAAGCACACCATCAAGGCGGGCGCGTCACAGACCGTGACGATCCCGCTGCAAGAGGACCAGCCCTACGACTTCACGATCAACGGGCCGAGCGGCTTCGAGAAGCGGTTCAAGGGCGTGCTCGACTGCCGCACGGCGGGCGACACGATAACGAGCAAGGCACAGCCCGCCTCGCAGCCCAGCCCCGCCTCGGCGGGCGGCACCGTCGGCGGCGGCGACCTGGCCGAGACCGGCAGCAGCAGCAACACCCCGCTGATCGTCGGCATCGCGGTGGCGTTCGTCGTGGTCGGCGGCGCGGCGGTGTTCTTCCTCCGCAAGAAGGACGCCCCGGCGGAGACCTCCACCGAGGAGTAGGCGAATAGGCGGCCGGTGACGGAGGGGCGCGCGGTAGTCGTACGGCTACCGCGCGCGAGGAGAGGAACCGGCGCCCCACTATCCGGTTTCCTCCGGGGGGTGGCCGTCAGGCAAGATGGGGTGTATCTGCCCACTCACTGATTGCCGGACGGTTTCTCTTGGCTGAGTACATCTACACCATGCGCAAGACGCGCAAGGCGCACGGCGACAAGGTGATCCTCGACGACGTCACCTTGAGCTTCCTTCCTGGCGCGAAGATCGGTGTCGTGGGCCCCAACGGCGCCGGTAAGTCCACGGTGCTGAAGATCATGGCCGGGCTCGAGCAGCCGTCCAACGGTGACGCGTTCCTGTCGCCCGGGTTCAGCGTCGGCATCCTCATGCAGGAGCCGCAGCTGGACGAGTCGAAGACGGTCCTGGAGAACGTGCAGGACGGCGCCGCCGAGATCATGGGCAAGCTGAAGCGCTTCAACGAGGTCGCCGAGCTCATGGCGACGGACTACTCGGACGCGCTCATGGAGGAGATGGGCAAGCTCCAGGAGGACCTGGACCACGCCAACGCGTGGGACCTGGACGCCCAGCTGGAGCAGGCGATGGACGCGCTGGGCTGCCCGCCCGGCGACTGGCCCGTCACCACCCTCTCCGGTGGCGAGAAGCGCCGCGTCGCGCTCTGCAAGCTCCTCATCGAGGCGCCCGACCTGCTGCTCCTCGACGAGCCCACCAACCACCTCGACGCCGAGTCGGTGAACTGGCTGGAGCAGCACCTCTCCCAGTACGCCGGTGCTGTCGTAGCGGTCACCCACGACCGGTACTTCCTGGACAACGTCGCCCAGTGGATCCTGGAGCTCGACCGCGGTCGCGCCCACCCGTACGAGGGCAACTACTCCACGTACCTGGAGAAGAAGCAGACCCGTCTCAAGGTCGAGGGCCGCAAGGACGAGAAGCGCGCCAAGCGGCTCAAGGAAGAGCTCGAGTGGGTGCGGTCCAACGCCAAGGGGCGGCAGGCCAAGTCCAAGGCGCGTCTGGCGCGCTACGAGGAGATGGCCGCCGAGGCGGACAAGATGCGGAAGCTGGACTTCGAGGAGATCCAGATCCCGCCGGGCCCGCGTCTGGGCTCGATCGTCGTCGAGGTCGAGCACCTGTCGAAGGCGTTCGGCGACAAGGTCCTCGTCGACGACCTCAGCTTCTCGCTGCCGCGCAACGGCATCGTCGGCATCATCGGTCCGAACGGCGCGGGCAAGACCACGCTGTTCAAGATGATCCAGGGCCTGGAGCAGCCGGACTCCGGCAGCATCAAGGTCGGCGACACGGTCAAGGTCAGCTACGTCGACCAGGGCCGCGCCAACATCGACCCGAAGAAGACGCTGTGGGCCGTCGTCTCCGACGAGCTGGACTACATCAACGTCGGCCAGGTCGAGATGCCCTCGCGGGCGTACGTCTCCGCGTTCGGCTTCAAGGGCCCGGACCAGCAGAAGCCGGCCGGCGTGCTCTCCGGTGGTGAGCGCAACCGCCTCAACCTGGCGCTGACCCTCAAGGAGGGCGGCAACCTGCTCCTCCTCGACGAGCCGACGAACGACCTGGACGTCGAGACCCTGTCCTCCCTGGAGAACGCGCTCCTGGAGTTCCCCGGTGCCGCCGTCGTGATCTCCCACGACCGCTGGTTCCTCGACAGGGTCGCCACGCACATCCTGGCGTACGAGGGCGACTCCAAGTGGTACTGGTTCGAGGGCAACTTCGAGTCGTACGAGAAGAACAAGGTCGAGCGCCTCGGCGTGGACGCGACCCGTCCGCACCGCGCCACCTACAAGAAGCTCACCCGGGGCTGAGGCGACCGTGGCTCGACACATATACCAATGCCCGCTCCGCTGGTCGGACATGGACGCCTTCGGGCACGTCAACAACGTCGTCTTCCTGCGGTACCTGGAAGAGGCGCGGATCGACTTCATGTTCCGGCTCGCGCCCGGTGACGGCTCGCCGTCGTTCTCCGGCGGCTCGGTCGTGGCACGCCACGAGATCGACTACGTACGGCCGTTGGTGCACCGGCACGAGCCGGTCACCATCGAGTCGTGGGTGACGAAGATCGGCGCGGCCTCGCTGACCATCGCGTACGAGATCAAGGACGCGCAGCAGGTGTACGTGCGGGCCTCCACCGTGGTCGTGCCCTTCGACCTGGAGGCGCAGCGTCCGCGGCGGATCTCGGCCGAGGAGCGCTCGTTCCTTGAGGAGTACGTGGACGACAGCGCGGGCGGCCCCGACAGTGGCTCGGGGGCGCTCGCCGCATGACCGCGCGGCTCCACTTCGCCGATGCCGGGGAGGCGGCGGACCTCGCCGCCTTCCTGGCCCGGCTGATCCACTACGACAAGGCGGCCGCGGTGCGGCTGCAGGCCGCCGGGTACACGCTCGCCGTGTTCGGGCGGCCGCCGTCGTTCGAGGTGCTCGTCATCCGTACGGCGCGGCTCGCCAAGCCGTACGAGTACGGGCTCGACACCACGCTCGACGTCACCGTCTCCGCGGGCGAGTTCCTGGAACGCGTCGGCGAATCGGTGGAGTCCGTGGAGGCGGCGGGAGTCGCCGACGTCCCCGCGGCCGTCACCGGACCGCCGTGGGCGGGTGTGCTGCCGCCGCGCGGCGGCTGGCGGCAGGAACCGGGCCTTCCGGCTCCGGAGGCGATGCGGTCCCTGGTCAAGCGGGCCGTCGCCGAATTCAGGTCGCGGGTCGAGGAGTTGCCGGCCGAGCGGCGCGTGCGCGCCGAACTCGACCGCGTGGGGCGGGAGATCTGGTCCCGTCCCGTCGCCGACACGGAACTGCCGGTACGGGCGGCACACGCGGCGCAGTCCCTCGGCTTCCTGCGGGGCGACGCACTGACGCTGCTGTCCTCGGGACCGTGGCTGCGGCTGCGTACGGCCTACGGGTCCGTCGCGGTGCGCCGCGCCGGTGTCGGAGGGCTCACGGTCACGCCCGCGTGAGAGCGGGCGCCACCGTGCTCCGGAACTCCGACGTCACCCCTCGGAGTTGACCATGGAAGCCGCCGCGTACGTCAGGTAGTTCCACAGCGTCCGCTCGTGCTCCTCGGAGAGCCCGAGCTGGTCCACCGCCGTGCGCATGTGCTTCAGCCAGGCGTCGTGCGCGGCCCTGTCGACCGTGAACGGCGCGTGCCGCATGCGCAGCCGGGGGTGGCCGCGGTTGTCGCTGTACGTACGGGGGCCGCCCCAGTACTGCATCAGGAAGAGCGCGAGACGCTCCTCGGCGGGCCCGAGGTCCTCCTCCGGGTACATCGGCCGCAGCAGCGGGTCCTCCGCGACCCCCTGGTAGAAGAAGTGCACCAGGCGTCGGAAGGTCTCCTCGCCGCCGACCTGCTCGTAGTAGGTCTGCTCCTGAAGCGTGCCGTGCGGGATCTCTTTCACGCGTTCCATGGTCTCAGACGGGGCGGCTTAGTACGGAAGGCTTAGGACCATCGCCGATCACCTGGGTCCGCGCCGGGGACGGTGGCGGCGGTTCCGCCACTCGCACAGGAGGCCGCGGCGCAGCACAGTGGACCCATGGAACCCGATCCTGTACTGCTCGCCGAGGTCCGGGCCGGCCTCGTGCGGGAGATCGAGGCGAGCGGGGCCCTGCGAGAGGACCCCGCCTGGCGGGCGGCGTTCACCGCCGTGCCGCGGCACCTCTTCGTGCCCTACTACTACGTGGGTGTCAGCGGCGGGTACGAGCGGCTGTGGGGCGAGGACCCCGACGACGGACGCCGCACCCGCTGGCTGCGCGGCGCCTACACGGACGCTCCCCTCGCCACCCGCGTGCGCGACGGGGACCTGCTCTCCTCCAGCAGCCAGCCGTCCCTGATGGCGAAGATGCTCGCCGAACTGGACGTGCGCCCAGGAGACCGCGTCCTGGAGATCGGCGCGGGCACCGGCTACAACGCCGCGCTGCTCGCCCACCGGCTCGGCGACGACCACGTCACGACCGTCGACCTCGACCCGGAGATCACGGAGTCCGCCCGGCAGCACCTGGCGGCCGCCGGGTACCGCCCCGCCGTGGTGACCGGCGACGGCGCCGCCGGCTGCCCCGAGCGGGCGCCCTACGACCGGATCATCGCCACCTGCACCCTGGGCTCGGTGCCGAAGGCGTGGCTCGGCCAGTGCAGGCCCGGCGCGCGCATCCTCGCGCCGCTGGCCACCGGCCTGATCGCGCTGACCGTGCGGGACGCGGAGCACGCCGAGGGGCGTTTCCTGCACACGCCCGCCTACTTCGTACCGCTGCGTGGGGGAGACGCGAGGACTCCGTACGACCACCACGCCGGAGGGCTGCCGCGCAGGGCCCTGCAGAGCGAGCTCTTCCGCTTCCTCCTGGAGCTGACCGCGGGCAGCCTCGATCCGCACGAAGCGCTCGCGCTGTGGCAGCGCGAGGGGCAGCCGGTGCGCGAGCGCTTCGGTGTCACGACGAGCGGGCCGTACGAGTGGGCCTGGCTGGACGACCCCGAGGGGCCGTACGTCTGGCCTCTCTGAACCGGCCCGTCTCGCCTGTGATCAGTCGCGGCGGATGGTGAGCGTCGTCCAGGCGCCCACGTGGACCTGGTCGCCGTCCTGGAGGGGGACGGGCACGAACGGCTGGATGGGCTCCTCGCCGCCGTTGACCGTGGTGCCGTTCGTGGAGTTCTGGTCGACGACCGCCCAGGTGCCGTCCGGCTGCTGGACCAGGATCGCGTGCTGGTGGGAGACGCCCGGGTCCTCCGGCGGCACGGACAGGTCGATGTCCGGGGTGTCACCCGTGGAGTGCCTGCGGCGGCCGATGGTCAGCTGGTTGCCGGCCAGCGGACGCTGCTGCTCCGGCGAGTACGCGGGCAGGTTGAGCCCCGAGGCCTCGGGCCCGCTGCGCTGCATCATCGCCATGAAGTACTCGCGGTCGGGCGCGATCGTCACCGTCCACGTGCCGGGGCCCTGGGGCTGCGGGGGCGGCTGCTGCTGGAACGGCTCCTGCGGCTGGAACGGTTCCTGGGGCTGGAACGGTTCCTGCTGCTGGAACGGTTCCTGCTGGGCCGGGGCCGACGGAGGCGAGATCACCCAGTCGTCGGCGGCACCGCCACCGAAGGATGGTCCTCCGGGGCCGGGCGGCGGCGGAGGCGGCGGGCCCTGCGGGGCGCCCCTCTCCTGCGGGAACGCGGGCGGTGCGGGCGGACCCGGCTGTTGGAAGGCCTGAGGCGCGCCGGGCGGGGCCTGACCGGGACCGGGGCCGTGCGGACCACCCGGACCCTGCGGACCACCCGGACCCTGCGGACCGGGCTGACCCGGGAACGGCTGACCGGGACCCTGCGCGCCGGGCTGACCCGGGAACGGCTGACCCGGACCCTGAGGGCCGCCAGGACCCGGACCCTGCTGCCCGTGCCCGTTGCCGAACGGCGGGATCGGCTCGGCGGGACGGTTCATCTGCGACGGACGCGAGCCCTGGTACTCGTAACCCGGCGGGGGCTGCTGGAACTGCTGCGCCGGGTTCGGGCCCGGCGGCCTTCCGGGGCCGCCACCGGGACCGCCGTGCGTGCCCGGCAGCGGCGGGTTCGGCGCGGCCGGGGTGTACGACGTCGCCGTGTTCGTCAGGAAGTTCCAGCGGCACTCCTCGCAGAACGGCGCGTTCGCCTCGCGGGGCGTGCGGCACTGCGGGCAGAGCTCCGCCTCGGGAGCCGGATCCGGCACGGCGGCCAGATGCGGGCGCCCCGGCGCGGGCTGCGGGAAGCCCGGGTCCTGGCCGGGCGGCGGCGGAGGATAGCCGTACCCCGCCGCGGGCGGCGGCGGGGGCGGCGGAGGTACGGCACCGGCCATGCGGTGACCGCAGACCTCGCACCAGTCATCGGAACCCGACTGGTGTCCGTTAGGGCAGGTCGGCATGTCGGCGCTTCCCCCTCTCCTTCTCCGGCCCGAGGGCCGTACACGTACTGGCTACTTCTTCACGCGAACAGTCTTCGTGGACCGCGTCTCGAGTGTCATCTCGTCCGCCTCCGCGACCTTCGCCTTCAATCGAACAGTACCTGCCGCGGCGTCCACGACGTCCACCACCTTCGAAAGCAGTTTCGCCGTATCCGCGTTGCCCGAGGCGCTCGCGAGCTGCACCGCGCGGCCCAGTTTGGCCGTCGCTCCGTCGACATCTCCCGATTTGCGGGCGTCGAGTCCCTGCTGGATCACCTGGGCCAGTTCCGCCTGTCCCGTGTAGTGCGCGACCTGCGGATTGATCGACGTGGACGCCGACATGTCGTCGGTCCACACGGCCCGCACCAGGCCCTGCGACAGCGTCTGCGCGCTGCCGTCCTCCTGCGGTACGACCAGCGAGACACGGGCCGCGAGCATCTCCTGGCCAAGCTCGGCGCCGGGCACCTGGACGCAGATGTGGTAGTCGCGGGACTCGTCGCCCCAGGACCCGGTCGGGTAGTCCCCGGCACGCGGTCCCGCCTCCGTGCGACGTCCGGTCAACTCCTCGACCGTGGGCGCCACTTGCTTCACGAACTTGATCTCCACGCCCACCGGCGTCCACAGCCGCAGACTGACGTCGGCGACCTCCTTGCCCATCGCCGCCTCCATCATCTGCGTGAAGTCGGCGGAGAGGGCGGCCGGGTCGGCGACGATGTCGGCGGTGCCGAGCAGCGCGGAGGCGATCCCTGTGACCTCCTTCACCTCCCAGTCCGTGCCGACGCCGCGGGCGTCACAGGTGAACCGGCCCGCGCAGGAGTCCAGGGCGGCCTGCAGGTCCTCGGGCGACTCGTGCTCGTTGCGGCCGTCGGTGAGCAGGATGCCGTGCCGCACCGCCGAGGCGGGCACGTCGGCGGAGGCCAGGAGACGGTCGGCCAGGCGCAGCCAGGTGCCGATCGCCGTGCCGCCGCCCGCGCTCAGCCTGCGCAGCGCCTGCTTGGCCAGCTCGCGGGTCTGCGGTCCCGCCACGGCGAGCCGCCCGCCGCCCGGGTAGACCTCCTTGGCGATGTGGGTGCCGCCGATCACGGCGAAGTGCACGCCGTCGCGGAGCGCGTCGATCGCGGCGGCGGTGGCGTCCCGCGCACCGCGCATCTTCGTCGGCGGGTAGTCCATCGAACCGGAGCAGTCCACCATGATCGCGACGGCGGCGTCCGGGCTCTGCCCGGCGGCGTACAGGTGCGGTGCGCCGACCGCGGCCCCGATCGTTCCGCCGCCGGTCGAGGTGACCGTGGCGATGGCGTTGACCTCGCGGCCGCCCTCCGGCAGGTACTCGTTCTGGTAGACGTCCACAGAGAACTGCGGCACGTTCGACTTCGAGAAATTGGCCATGGAACTGCTCCCCCTCAGATCCTCATAACCTCAAGACCACACGGCCCGGTACGGTCCCCCCGCCGGGCTCTAGGCCGATCCTGCCCCCTGCGGCACGAACGGGAACGGCACGACGGCCACTGTTACGTTGTCGTGGCCCCCGCCGTCCAGAGCGTGGCCGACCAGGACCTGGGCGCTGTGCAGCGGCCGGTCCGCGGCGTCGGCGGGCACCGCGTCGGCCATCTCCTCGACGGCTTCCGCGTAGTTCCACAGGCCGTCCGTGCACACCACCACTACACCCGCACGGTCCGGCTTGAAGGAAGCGGTGTGCGGCTCCAGTTCGTACGCGTCCGCGCCGAGCCAGCCCGTGATGGCGTGCGCGCGCTCGTCGGCGTACGCCTCGGCCTCGTTCATCAGGCCCGCGGCGACCATCTGCGCGGCCCACGAGTCGTCCTCGGTCAGGCGCACGGTGGGGCCCTCCCGGTCGTCGGGGACCCAGTAGGCGCGGCTGTCGCCGACCCAGCCGACGACGAGCAGGCCGCCCGCGACGATCGAGCCGACCAGGGTGCAGGCGGGCGCGTTCTGGTGGGGGCTGTGCTCGCGGGCCGACGCGGGTTCGGCGGCGAGCGCGTTGACGGCGTCGGCCGCCGCGAGGATCGCCTCGTGCATGGCCTGCTGCGGGTGTGTGCCGCGCGGCAGCGAGACGAGGAGTGACTCGTTGGCGGCGCGGGTCGCGGCGAGCGAGGCCTCGTCCGGGCGGGTCGCCGACGAGACTCCGTCGCAGACGATCGCGACGACGGCGGGCGAGCCGTCGGGCAGTGCGGCCGTGGAGATCGCGAAGGCGTCCTCGTTGCGGTGGTGGCGCAGGCCGCGGTCGCTGACGGCGGCGACGGTGTCGAGCTCCTGCTCCATGTGGTCGCGCTCGCGGGGCTGGGCGTGCCCGCAGTTCTCGCAGTACCCGTCCGGGTCGACGCGGCCCGACCGGCACGCCACGCAGAGCTTGGTGCCCGCGGGGGGCGTGGCCGTACGGGGGTCGGCGGCCGGGGCGGCGGGGGAGCCGGGGGCGTCCGGGGCGGGCAGCGGGTACTCGTCCGGCTCTACGGACGCGTCCGGAGTGACCGATTCAGCACCCGGCGCGGCAGATGAGGCATCGGGCGCGGCAGTCGCGGCATCCGGCGTCGCAGAGACGGCGTCCGGCCGTTCCGGGAGTTCGCCGCCCGCCGAGTCCGTGCCCGGCAGGTCCGTCGGGAGGTGCGTCGGAACCGGCGTGTCGGTGCTGTCGACCTCCGGCGCGACCGGCCACTCGGAGGGTTCCCCGCCCGCGGCGGCGCCCCGTACGGACCCGGCGGATCCGTTGGGGGACACGTCCGGCCGCGGTGGCACCGCCGACAGGTCGAACCCGCACGCACCGCAATACAGGTCACCCGACTCCAGCGGCTCCTCACAGCTGGGGCAGGCAGACAGCTGGGGCATCTGCGACATACTCACACCCACGTCCGGGGGCGGAAACGGTTGGCCCGCTCCACCAGTTCGATCCTCTCCTCGCCACCCTGAGCGAGCCGGGCCAGTGTCCGGTACGAACGCTCCAGGCCGAACCGGAGGCCGCGCTCGTCCAGGTCGCTGCCGAGCAGTACGGCCCGCGTCCCGGGAGTGCCCGGTGGCGCGGAAACGTGACCAGAGTGCCTACCGGAGAGTACCCAGTCGAGCGCCGTCCCCAGAACCTCGGTCGACAGGCGCTCCCTGCGCACCGCGTCGAGCCCGAATCCGGCAAGTGCCTCGATCTGCCCTGCGGCGGCTGTCAGCTCGTCCAGGAAGGCGACGCCCGAAGGGGCTGCCGTGTCCGACGTCATACGCTGACGCAGCCTCGCCCGCACCGCCGCCACCCGGGCCGCCGTGTAGTGGATGGAGGACTCCGGCACCGACTCCAGGGTGCGCACGGCACCGGCCCTGTCGCCCGCCGCGAGCCGCACGCGGGCCAGGCCGAACGCCGCGCTCACATAGCTCGGGTCGGTCGTCCACACCAGCCGGTAGTACTCGGCGGCGTTGTCCAGCTGGCCGAGGACCTCCGCGATGACGCCGAGCGCCAGCTTCGGCGCGGGCTCGCCGGGGAACGCGTCGTAGACCGCGTCGAAGGAGAGCGCCGAGTTCTCGAAGTCGCCGGTGGCCAAAGCGGCGACGCCCCGGTACCAGACCACCCGCCAGTCGTCCGGGTGCTGTTGTTCGAGGGCGGCGAGGGCCTGGGCGGCGGGCGCGAGTTCCCCCATGGCGAGCCGGGCCCGCAGGCCGTGCAACTGGAGTTCGAGGGAGTCCGCGGGCGCCGTGCCGAGCGCGGTGATCAGCTCGGCGGGCGCGGCCCCGATGAGACCGGCGAGGAACCCGGCGTTCGCGTCGTTCGGGTCCACCAGGGGCACGGGCAGCGCGAGGGCGGTCGCGGCGGAGTCGAGCCCGCGGACGATCCCCGCGGTCGCGGTGCTCTCCGGCAGCGCGTGGCCGTTCTCCCCGGCGGTGAGCTCGGCCCGCGCCCCGAGCCGCGACACCTCCCCCGCGAGTTCGGCGAACAGCTCCGTGTCGGGCACCTTCACCTCGGGCCCGAACAGCGTCGAGAGCGCGGGCCGCGGCAGCCCCGTCTGGAGCGCCACCACCTCGCGCAGGACGCCCGTCAGCTGCTCGGCCATCTCCTGCGCGGAGGCGAACCTGCGGGCCGGGTCCGGGTCCGTGGCACGGACCAGGAGGCGGTAGAAGGACTCGTACGTCCGGAAGACCTCGATGTTGTCGGGGTCGGGCAGGGAGTCCACGAACACGTTCGTGTAGCCCTGGAAGTCGAAGGTGAGGACCGCGAGGGTGCGGGCGACGGTGTAGAGGTCGGAGGCGACAGACGGGCCGACGTCGGCGACCTCGGGGGCCTGATAGCCCACCGTTCCGTAGATCGCGGACTCGTCGTCGTCCATCCTGCGGACCGCGCCCATGTCGATGAGCTTGAGCTGGCCCTCGGTCTGGATGGCGTTGTCGACCTTGAAGTCGCAGTACAGGAGCTTGCGGCTGTGCAGATGGCCGAGGGCGTCCAGGGCCTCGATGCCGTACGCGCAGGCCTGCTCGACCGGCAGCGGGTCGCGTCTGCCCTCCGGTGTGCGGCGGCCGTTGGCGATCTCCTTCAGGGACTTGCCGCCGACGTACTCCATGACGATGTACCCGTCCATGGAGCCGGTGCGCTGGTCGAGGTGCTCGACGAAGTTGTAGATGCGGACGATGTTGGAGTGCTCGATCTCCGCGAGGAAGCGCCGCTCGGAGATGGCCGCCGCCATCGCGTCCTGGTCACCCGTGTCGAGCAGCCCCTTGAGGACCACCCACCGGTCGGACACCGCACGGTCGATGGCCAGATACACCCAGCCGAGCCCGCCGTGCGCCAGACACCCCACGACCTCGTACTGGCCGTGCACGATGTCGCGAGGGTGCAGCTTCGGCACGAACGAGTAGGGGTGCCCGCACTTGGTGCAGAACCCCTCCGTGCGGCCGGGCCGTTCGCCGCGCGCACGGCCCACCGGTGCCCCGCAGTCGGAGCGCGAGCAGAACCGCTTCCGCTCGGGCACCTCGGGGTTCTCCTGCACGGCCCCACGCGGATCGGGACGCGGCACGTCCGGCACGGCGACCAGACCGACACCGAGCCGCCCGCGCGCCGAGGAGCCCGTCGCCGAGCCCGAGCTGCGCACCGACACCGACCGCGACGTCGAACTGCCGGACAGGGACCGGGAGAGCCGCCCGGACACCGACCTGCGCGAGGACTGCGAGCGCGACGAACGGGACGTACTGGAGGACCGCGACGACGAGCGGCCGCTGGAGCTCCCCGAGCCCCGCGAGCCCTTGCCACCGGCCGTGAGACCGGTCGGCGGCGAGGAGACCCTGCCGTCCGGCGCGACGACGGGGGCGAGGCCGCACGTGTCGCAGTACAGCTCACCGCCACCGAAGTCGTCGTAGCTTCCGCTGCACTTGGGCCGCTGACATTCACGCCGGCTCATGATTCCCCCGTCCGGTCGGTGGGCCCGCCCTGCTGCGGAACCCTCGGCGCAAGCGCTTCGGCGGCGGCCCGCTGATAGCGCAGGACCGCCTGCTCGGCCACCCGCAGATCGCAGGGCGCGCTCCACAGCATGCGGCGCGCCGCGTCGTACCGCTCGATGAGGAACGGGTCCTCCGCGTGGCCCAGCCGGGCGACCTTCGCCTTGTACGCGTCCAGGCGCCCGCGCAGTTCGGCGCGGACCGCGAGGGGCGCGGTGACGGCCGTCAACGACTCGCGGGCACGCAGCAGTTCGTCCTCGGCCTTCTCCTCCAACGATTCCAGGAGCGGCGAGAGGCGGTGCCACTGGGCGTGCCTGCGGTACTCCGACGCCATCGCCAGCTGCTCCTGGAGCGCGGTCGGCGGGCCGCTGACGGCGGGCACCTCGGAGGCGGCGATCTTCGCGAGGACCTCGCCGCGCGCGGAGCGTGCCTCCGAGAGGGTGCGGTCCGCGCGGGACAGCACGTCACGGAGCCTGCCGAGGCGGACCTCCGCGTCCTGCCGGACGGTGAGCACCGCATCGATCTCGCGGCGCACCTCTTCGAGCGCGCGGGCCTCCCGGTCGTACCGCTCGGTGTGCGGACGGCCGCCGCCGGGCGCCGAACTGCCCTCCGCGCGCTGCCAGAACGCGAGCGGATCGGAGACCACCTGCTCGCGCAGCGCGGTCAGGGTTCGGGTGATGCGCTCCAGGTCGTCGCCGGAAGGGTGCTCCCCAGGGCGTACGCCGACGGAGTGCGCGAGTTGACGGGTGCGGTGGAGTTCGGCGGCGAGCAGGTCGATGCGGGCGGGCAGCGCGGACCACACCGCGTCGGCGGCGACGACCATGTCGAGGGAGTCCGCGTACAAATCGTTCATGCGCGTCACGAGCGCTTCGAGGGTGAACCGCTCGGTGAGTTTCGCGGGCCCGGTGAGCGAGGGCGACGCACCGGACGACGAGCCGCCCGCGACGGTCACGGCCTCGCCGCGCAGCAGCTCCGTCAGCTCGACGAGGTCGTCCTTGCTGGGCCACCGTCTGCGCTCGCGCACGTCGCGTGCGGTGCGCAGGGCGCCCGCGTACGCGTCGAAGTACGCCCACAGGAGGGTGATCCTGGCCTCCGTGGCCGTCCAGCGCTCCTCGGTGACGCCGGTGAGCCGCGCGCCTTCGAGCAGGCGGCGGCCCGCGTGGTCCTGGAGGGCGAGGAGCGAGGTCTCGATCGCCTCGTGCTCGGCGTCGAGCCGCGCCAGCGCACGGTCCACCTCGTCCCGGTCCATCAACGGACCGGGGGGTCCCGCGACGCTCATCGATCACCTCTCCGCTCTGCGTTGCCCCGGGTTCTCGGTAGTTGAGGGCCCGTCGTAACTCTCCAGTCGTACCAGGTCGGTTGTCGGCTCCGGGTCAGTCCGGTACTCGGGGTCAGTCCCGGTACTCGGCGTCCGGCGGGCCCGAGGACTTGCCGAGTCCTTCCTTCAGCCACTTGTCGTAGGACTTCTGCCAGCCGCCGTCCTCGCGGTAGTCGTCGAGGACCTTGTTGACCCGGCGCACCAAGTCGTCCGAGCCCTTCTTCATCGCCACGCCGTAGTGCTCGGTGGTGAACGGCTCCTCGCCCTTCAGCTCGACCGTCGGGTCCTGGGCGGCCTGGCCCGCGGCGAGGGCGCTGTCGGTCACCACGGCGTCCACCTCGCCGAGCTGGAGCCGTACCAGGCAGTCCAGCTGGTTGGGGACGGTGGTGGTGATGTCGGCGGAGTAGTTCTTCTTCTTGAGCTCGTCCTCGGCGATGGAGCCGGAGGCGCTGCAGATCTTCTTGCCGGTGAGCGACGGGTCGTACCCCGTGATGTCGGACTTCTTGGGGGCGAGGACCTGCTGGCCCGTCTCGAAGTACCCGGTGGAGAAGTCGACGTCCTTCAGGCGCTCGCAGTTGACGGTCATCGTGCGGACGACCATGTCGACCTGGCCGCTCTGGATCGCGGGGATGCGCTCGTTGGTGGGTATGGCGCGGAAGACGACGGCGTCGCGGTCGCCGAAGATCTCCTCGGCGATCTCGCGGGCGAGGTCGATGTCGAAGCCCTCCAGCTCGCCGCCCTTCTTGTTCGGGTCGCGGTAGCCCCACCGGTAGCTGTTCTGGTCGACGCCGACGATCAGCTTCTTGACCTCGCGGTTCCTGATCTTCTCGATCGTCGGGCCGTCCTTGGGGGAGGGGCTCAGGCTGCGGTCGTTGCAGTCGGCGGCGTCCGCACGCGCGGGCGCGGCCACGGTCGAGCCGGGGCCACCCTGACGTACGGCGTCGTCCCCCGCGCCGCCTCTGTCCGGCAGGACCAGGACGAGCGATCCCGCGACGGCGCAGGCGAGACCCATCGCGCCCACCCCGCCCCAGCCGCGCAGCCTGGCCGTGCCGCGTCGCGTCCGCATCGTCTGCGCGCCCCCTCTCACCTCTGAACCCGTCACCGGTCCCGGCCCCGTCACCGGTACTCCGAAAGCCTGCGGCCGATGCCGAGGACGGCGCCCGCCGCGGCGAGGACCGCGAGGACCGCGGCGCCGACGGCGAGGCCGCTCATGGCGCCCCTGCCGTCCTTCGCCGCCTGCTGGAACTCGCGCTGTTCGTGTGCCAGGGCCCGGTCGAGGGCCGCGTCCACGTTGTCGAAGCACTCGCCGGTCGGCTCGTCGTCCTTGGCGCCGATGACCTTGTCGAGCGCCCCTTGGTAGTCACCGGAGTCGTCGCTGGAGCGGGCCACCTGGTGGCGGTCCTTCCAGACCCCCACGTTCTTCGCGGCCTCGGCGACCGGATTCCCGCCCTCCGAGTCGTCGGCGAGGTCGGCGGCCCTGCCGAGCAGTCCGCTGTCGGCGCCGCCCAGCTGCTTCATCTGCGCGCGGTAGGCCACGTCGAACTTGTCCTCCGACTTGCCTGCCACCTCGGTGGTCTCGGCGCCGCGGCTGACCAGGGTCAGGTTCTCGTTGCCGCGCGCCTTCAGGGAGCTGATCCGGGCGTCGTTGAGGACGTTCAGGGAACGCACCCCGTTGTCGTACGAGTCGTTGAGCCCCGAGCGCGCGAACGTGTGGCCGACGACGAGCCAGAGCAGCACGACCGTGGCGGCCGCGGTCGCGGCGAGCAGACCGTGGTTGAACACCCGGTTCGTACGGCGGTAGTTGCGGTGCTGCGCCCAGCCGAGCGCGGCAAGGGCGAGGACGCCGAGGGCGATCGCGAACCAGGGGTACGGCTTCGCGTTGCCGTAGTCGTCGCTGAGACGTTCGTTCTCCGCCTTGTAGAGCTTCTCGGCGGCCGGGAGCATCTGCGTCTGCATCTTGTCGTTCGCGTACCGCAGATAGGCGCCGCCCAGCGGCAGGCCCTGTCGGTTGTTGGCGCGGGCACGCTCGATCAGGCCCGTGTACTCGGGCAGCAGCCTGTTCAGTTTGCCCACCGCCGTCGCCGACGACGAGTCGGCGCCCGCGTTCGACGCGGCGGTCGCCAGCTTCTCCGAGGCCCGCTCGATGTCCTTCTCGTACCGCGCGCGCACGGCGGCCGGTTCCTGGCCGCCCGCGAGGAACCCGCTGGACGCCGCGGTGTTGGCGTCGGCCAGCGAGCGGTAGATGGCGGCGGCGTCGGCGCTCAGCGGCTGGCTGCGGCCCAGCACGTCGTCCGCGGCGGCCGAGCGCTCCGTCATCTGCCAGGTGGTGACCGCGCCGAACGCGACGACGAGCAGTGCGAGGATCGCGCCGATGATGCGCAGCCTGCCCGGCTCCGTGGTCGCCGCGGCCCGCAGCCTGTCGACGCCCTCGGACCAGGCGGTGCGGCGCGGGGCGGGGGGCGGCGCGGCCGGGGCGCCCGGCGTCTGGGGCGGCACGGTCGGCAGCGTCGGCGCGGGCCGCTCCGGAGCCCGCGCGGGCACGGCGGGTGCCTGCGCGGGCACTGCCGGTGCCTGCGCGGGCGGGCCCGACGGCACCGCGCCGCCGTTCGGCGGATGTGTCACCTTGCCTCGACCTCCCCCTCGGTCATCGGACGCTGGTCTCCGCCCGGCGCGCGCGGAGCGGGAAGTGCACGGCCGCAAGTATTGCCGCAGGGACCGACATCCGCACAGGTCTTGACTCGATCTTGTGCGTATCCCTGCTGTGGAACACGAGATTGGGGGGTGTTCGGTTCCCGCCCGCGCGCACGGCGCGGGCGGGAAGCACGTTATTCGCCGCGCGCGCCGTCCTCGTAATGGGTCCGCACGCGCGCGTACACCTCGGCCGGCGCCGCGACCTGGTCGAGGCCGAGGAGCGCCGCGCCGAGTACGGGACGTGCGACGACGACCTGCGGCACCGCCTTGGGCGCCCGCTCGGCCAGCAACGTCCGTACGCCGTCGTCCAGTTGCGGGTGGCGCGCGGCGAGGACGCTGCCGCCGAGCAGTACCGGGGCCTCCTCGTCGAGCAGGCCGAGCCGGTCGAGGGCCACCGTCGCCATGGCGACGACCTCCTCGGCCATCCGGTCCACCACGGAGCGGGCCACGGCGTCGCCGGCGGCCGCGGTGGCGAACAGGACGGGCGTCAGCTCGTGCCGCCGCGCCGGGGCGATGCGGGCCAGGTGCAGTGCCTCGATCAGCGCGTACATGGACTCCAGACCGAAGTGCGCGGGCAGCGTCTCGCGCAGCGCGGTCGGCTCGCCCCGGCCGTCCTCGGCACGCGCCGCGAACCACAGCGCCTCCTCGGCGAGGTGGCCGCCCCCGCCCCAGTCGCCGGAGATCCGGCCGATGGCGGGGAAGCGGGCGGTGCGTCCGTCCGGGAGCATGCCGACGCAGTTGATGCCCGCGCCGCACACCACGGCGACCCCGCGCGGCTCGGCGTCCTCCCGCAGCCCGGCGCGCAGGATGGCGAAGGTGTCGTTGCGCACGTCGACCGAGGGGCCCCACGCGCGCCGGTGCAGGGCGTCCGCCAACTCCCGCTCCTCCACGGGCAGGTCGGCGTTGGCGAGGCAGGCGGACACATGCCCGACGGAGTCGGTGCCCGCCTCCGCGAGGGCCCGCGTCACCGCCTCCGCCAGGACGTCCACCGCGGTCTCGACGCCGACCCGCGGCGGTTGGAACCCGCCGCCGCGGGCCGTGCCGACGATCCGCCCGTCGGCCGCGACCACCGCGACGTCGGTCTTGCTGTTGCCCGCGTCGATCGCGAGCACGCTCGTGCCTACGCCCACGCCAGGTGCTCCCGGTTGTGTGCGATCAGGCTGTCGGTGAGCTGCTCCGCGTACGCGTACTGCCCGATCAGCGGGTGGGCGAGCAGCGCCTTGAAGACCCGCTCGCGGCCGCCGTGCACGGCCGCCCGGAGTGCCAGGTCCTCGTAGCCCGTGACGTTCGCGATGAGCCCGGCGTACAGCGGGTCGAGCTGCGGCACGGGCAGCGGCTTCGCCCCCGAGCCGTCCACCGAGGCCTGCACCTCGATGACCGCGTCGTCGGGCAGGAACGGCAGCGTGCCGTTGTTGACGGTGTTGACCACCTGGTACGGGCTGCCGCCGTTGCCGAGCAGCGACGCGGCGAGGTCGACGGCCGCCTCCGAATAGAAGGCGCCGCCGCGCTTGGCGAGCAGCTCCGGCTTCTCGTCGAGCGCCGGGTCGCCGTACATCTCCAGGAGCTGCTTCTCCATCTCGGCGACCTCGGCGGCGCGCGACGGCTTGGTGCGCAGTTCCTCGACGACGGCGTCGTGCTGGTAGTAGTAGCGCAGGTAGTACGAGGGGACGACGCCGAGCCGGTCGACGATCGCTCGCGGCATGCGCAGGTCCTCGGCGACGGCGTCCCCGTGCTCGGCGAGCAGCCTGGGCAGGATGTCGTCACCCTGGGGACCTCCGAGACGTACGCCCGTCTCCCACGTCAGGTGGTTGAGGCCCACGTGGTCCAGGTGCACCTCGCCCGGCGCGACGTCGAGGAGCTTCGCGAACTTCCGCTGGAAGCCGATCGCGACGTTGCAGAGGCCGACGGCCTTGTGTCCGGCCTGGAGCAGGGCCCGCGTGACGATGCCCACGGGGTTGGTGAAGTCGATGATCCACGCGTTGGGGTTGGTGCGGCGCACGCGCTCGGCGATGTCGAGGACGACGGGGACGGTGCGCAGCGCCTTCGCGAGACCACCGGCGCCGGTGGTCTCCTGGCCGACGCAGCCGCACTCGAGCGGCCACGTCTCGTCCTGGTTGCGGGCGGCCTGGCCGCCGACGCGCAGCTGGAGCAGCACGGCGTCGGCGTCCGCGACGCCCGCGGCGACGTCGGACGTGGTGACGATGCGGCCGGGGTGGCCCTGCTTGGCGAAGATGCGCCGCGCGAGGCCGCCCACCAGCTCCAGACGGTCGGCCGCCGGGTCCACGAGGACGAGCTCCTCGATCGGCAGGCTGTCCCTCAACCGCGCGAATCCGTCGATGAGTTCGGGTGTGTAGGTCGACCCTCCGCCGACCACTGCGAGCTTCATATCGGTTCTCAGCCCTTTACTCCGGTGAGGGTGACGCCTTCGACGAAGGCCTTTTGTGCGAAGAAGAAAACGATGATGACGGGGGCCATGACGAGCAGCGTCGCGGCCATGGTCATGTTCCAGTTGACGGCGTGCGCGCTCTTGAACGACTCCAGGCCGTAACTCAGCGTCCACGCGCCGGGGTTCTGTGCCGCGTAGATCTGCGGGCCGAAGTAGTCGTTCCAGCAGTAGAAGAACTGGAAGAGCGCGATGGCGGCGATGCCGGGCTTGGCCATCGGCACCACGATCTTCACCATGGTGCGGAACTCCCCGCACCCGTCGACCTTCGCCGACTCGATGTACTCCTTGGGAATGGTGAGGAGGAACTGCCGGAGGAGAAAGATCGAGTACGCGTCACCGAAAGCCATCGGAATGATCAGCGGCCACAGGGTGCCGGACAAATGAAACTGCTGGGCCCACACCAAGTACATGGGGATCACGATCACCTGCGGCGGCAGCATCATCGTCGAGATGACGAGCAGCATCGCGGTGCGCCGGCCCCGGAAACGGAACTTGGCGAGCGCGTACGCCACGGGGATCGCCGAGCAGACCGTGAAGAGGGTGCCGAGCCCCGCGTACATGAGCGAGTTGCGCCACCAGTCGAGGAAGCCCGGCGTCTCGAACACGGCCTTGTAGTTGGACCAGTGCCAGGAGTCGGGCCACAGGTCACCGCTCATGGCCTGCGAGTCGCTCATCACCGACGTCAGGAAGACGAAGACGAACGGCAGGACGAACAGCAGCGCGACGGCTATCGCGACGCTGTGCACGGCGATCCAGTGCAGGATCCGCTTGCGGCGGGCGCGGGCGGCGGCGGGCCCCCGGTTCGGGGAGGTCCGTTCGGGCGTCGACGGCGACGCGGGCGCGCTGAGAGTCGTGGAAGTCATCGAAGTCCTCAGTCCTCCGCCGAGAGCAGCCCGGAGCGCTTGCGCATCAGGAGCATCGTCACGGCCATGGCGATGGCGAAGAGCACGAGCGAGAGCACGCACGCGGCGCCGGTGTTGAAGTTCTGGAAGCCCATCTGGTAGACGAGCTGGGGCACTGTGAGGGTCGAGTGGTCGGGGTATCCTGGCTGGATGACGGACCCGGGCCCGATGTTGACGCCGGAGGCGACCTTCCCCGCGACCAGGGCCTGCGTGTAGTACTGCATGGTCTGTACGACGCCCGTGACCACCGCGAACATCACGATCGGCGTGATCGACGGCCACGTCACGTAGCGGAACTTGGCGAACGCGCCCGCACCGTCCAGCTCGGCGGCCTCGTACTGCTCCTTCGGTACGTCGAGCAGCGCGGCCATGAAGATCACCATCAGGTCGCCGATGCCCCACAGGGAGAGCAGCACGAGCGAGGGCTTGGCGGTGTCCGGATCGTTGAACCAGTTGGGTCCGGATATCCCGACCGCCCCGAGGATCTCGTTCACCGGCCCCGAGCCCGGGTTGAGCAGGAAGACGAAGGCGACGGTGGCGGCCACGGGCGGCGCGAGGTACGGGATGTAGAAGGCGGTGCGGAAGAACCCCGCCCCCGTCTTGATCTTCGTGATCAGCAGCCCGAGCGAGAGCCCGAAGACCACCCGCACCGCCACCATGATCACGACGAGCCAGAGGGTGTTCCGCAGGGCGGGCCCGAACAGGGGCATCTGCTCGAACACGTACGTCCAGTTCCTGAGGCCCACGAAGGTGGGCTCCTTGATCTGGTTGTAGTGCATGAAGGAGAAGTAGACGGTGGCGATCAGCGGGTACGCGAAGAAGACGCTGAAGCCGACCAGCCAGGGGGACAGGAACCCGAGCGTGCGCAGTCGGCGGCGCGCGGGGTTGGACAGGTTCAATGCCATGGGTCAGAGTCCTCAGCTCTTCAACTCTTCAGCTCTTCAGCTCTTCGACTGGAGGGTGTCGGCGTCGATCTGCTCGTCGAGCTTCTTCAGCCCCTTGCGCAGGTCGGAGACGCGCCCGGCCTCGACGCCGTACGCGAAGTCCATCAGCGCGACGACGTAGGCACCGCCGTTGACGGAGGGCGGCAGGGCCTTGCTGTGCTTGTTCTCCAGGATGTCGAAGAACGTCCGGAAGGTCGGATCGGCGTCCAGGTCGGGCGACTTGAGCGCCGCGTACGTGGAGGGCACGTTGTGGATGGCGTTCGCGAAGTTCACGACCTGCTTCGTGTCCGCGGTCAGGAACCGCACCAGCTCCCAGGCGGCGTTCTGGTGCTTGCTGCTGTGCGCGATGCCGGCGACGGTGCCGGTGATGAAACCGCGCCCGTACGTCTCGGCCTGGTCGTCGGGGACGGGCAGCGGCGCCACGTCCCAGTTGAACTTGGCCTTCGCCTCGTTCAGCATCAGCCCGCGCCACTCGCCGTCCAGGTGCATGGCGACCTTCTGGGTCAGGAAGGCGTTCTGGCTGGACATCTCGTCCCCGAACGTCATCCGGAACCGCTCGAGATCGTCGAACCCACCCTGCGCATCCGCGAGCTGTCCGGCGGCCTTGAAGAACTTGTAAGTCGAAGGCTCATCGGCGAGCCGCGAGTCGCCGTCCGCGTCGAAGTACCCCGGCCCCCACTGGGCGAAGAGCCGGTCAGGGCTGTTCTGGTAGAAGCGGAAGTTGGGCATGAACCCGACCCGTTTGTACGACCTCTTGCCGCTCCGCACGGTCAGCTTCTTCGCGACCTCCTCGAACTCGGACATCGTGCGCGGCGGCCGCTCGATGCCCGCCTCGTCGAAGGCGTCCTTGTTGTAGTACATCCCGAAGGCGTCCGCGAGCAGCGGCAGCGCGCACTGGCTGCCGTGGTAGCTCGTGTAGTCGAGGAGTGTCTTGGGGAACGTCTTGTGCTTGTCGAGGCCGGTCTTCTTCATGAACGGATCGAGGTCCGCCCACATCCCGGAGTCGCAGTACTGGCCCACGTTGTTGGTGGTGAACGAGGACACCACGTCCGGCGCCTTGTCGCCGCCCGCCCGCAACGCCTGGTTGATGGTCTCGTCGGAGACGTTCCCGGTGGCCTTGACGTGGATGTTCGGGTGCAGCTTCTCGAACCGGTCGATGCTGTCGTTGACGGCCTTGACCTCGCCGGGCGTGGCCCAGCCGTGCCAGAACTTGATGGTGACCGGCTTCGTCGGATCGTCGTTCGCGCTGCCGACGCTCGGGTTGGCGCAGCCGGAGAGCAGCAGACCGGCTGCGGCGAGCGTCGCGGACGCGCAGATGGGCATGCGCCATCGCGGCATGGCGGACTTCCTTTACGGGGGAGGTGGCTGGGGAGTCGGGGATGTGGTCGGGCGGGGCGAGGTCAGGCGGTATCGAAGACCTGGTCGCGGGCCTGGGTGAGGGCCTGGCGGAGTGCGCCGGTGAGGATCGGGTCGCCGTCGAGCTCGCTGATGCGGACCTGCGGGCGGGGCAGGGCGAGCCCGGTCAGCTCCTCCTCGACGCGCAGCCGCAGCTTGTCGCCGCCCGCCTGGGCGACGGCGCCGGACAGTACGACGAGTTCGGGGTCGACGACGGCGACGACGGCGGCGATGCCGGTGGCGAGGCGGCGGGCCACCTCGCCGAGGACGGCGTCGTCGGCGAAGGCGGCGTCCAGCGTCCCCGCGGGACCGGCGAGCTCGCGGACGACCGGCGCGGAGACGAGGCTCTGGAATCCGCCTCCGCCGTCCGGGCCGCGCGTCGCCTCCGGGCCGCCGTGCGCCAGCGGGGCGCCGGGGAGCGGCATGTACCCGATCTCGCCCGCGCCGCCGGTCGCGCCGCGCAGCAGGGTGCCGCCCAGCACGATGGCTGCGCCCACGCCGTCGTCGAGCCAGGTCAGCACGTAGTTGTCGTGGTCCTGGGCGGCGCCTTCGTACTGCTCGGCGACGGCTGCCAGATTGACGTCGTTCTCGATGTCGACGGGTGTGCCGAGGACGGCGGCGAGGTCGTCGCGCAGCGTCCGTGAGTGCCAGCCCGGCAGGTGCGGGGCGTAGCGCAGTTGGCCGGTGTGCGGGTCGATGGCGCCCGGGGTGCCGATGACGGCGGCCCGCAGGTCCTCGTGCCCGAGCCCCGCCTGACGCAGGGCACCGTCGACGGCCTCGGTGACGAGCTGGGCGGTGCGGTGGCGCACGTCCTCGGCGACGGCGTCTGCCTCCACGCGCTCCCTGCCGAGCACGGTGCCGGTGATGTCGGCGACGAGAGCGGTGATTCCCGTGGGATCGGCGGAGAGGGCGGCGACGTGTCCCGCGCCCGGGTCGATCTCGTACAGCTGAGCGTTGGGCCCGGGCCGACCGCTGAGGCTGCCGGTGGTGTGGACGAGCCCGGCGGCTTCGAGGCGGCCGAGAAGCTGCGAGGTGGTCGGCTTGGAGAGCCCGGTGAGCTCGCCGATGCGGGTGCGGGTGAGGGGTCCGTGTACGACGAGGAGATCAAGAACGGCCCGGTCGTTCATGGCACGCAGGACGCGGGGGGTGCCCGGAGCGCCGCCCGGGATGCTGCCTGTCGCCATCACGACACCTGCCTCTCAGCCGCCCGTACGGTAACGGTCGCCGCTAACTGTTAGGAAACTTTCCAATTGGTGAGGACCGTACGGCTGGCGTGAATGAGGCGTCAATAGCGGACACCGCCCCGGCAACCAAGTCGTTACCTGTGGGGGTGGGGTGTTGCACGGGGTGCGCGGGGTGGGTGGCGGGTTGGGCGGCGTCTTCGGTGGGCCGGTGGCGTTGATGGTCACCGGGGCCGCCCGGGGTTGTGCGGAGTGTGGCGGTTCCGGGCCGGCAGTAAAGGGCGCTCCGCTGCGCTGCGCGTCGGCTTCGCCGATTCCGCTGCGCTCCACCCTTGACTCCCGCCCCTGCACCGCAGTGGGACATTGACCCGGACGGCCAGGGGTGGGGGCTGCGGGGACTGCTGGGTGGGTCATCCGCTCTCGCTGCCGGGTGCGGCCCGGTCCAACGTGGCCGACCGCCCCGGTCACGGCGCCGCCAGCTGCGCGGCTGCGCTGCTCGGGTCATCCGCTTGCGCTGCCTGCTGCGGCCCGGCCCAACGTGAGTGGTCCCCAGGGTTCGGGGCGGGTCATCGGCTTTCGTTGCTGGGTGCGGCCCGGTCCAACGTGTATCGCCGCCCCGGTTGCGGCGCCGCCAGCCGCGCGGTGCGCCGGTCGGGTCATCGGCTTTCGCGGCCGGGTGCGGACCGGTCCATCGCGTGTCGCCGTCGCCGTCATGGTCATGGTCGGGGGGTGGGGTCGGTACGTCGTGCGCGGGGTGACCACCCCGGGCAGACCGAAGCGCCATCGAAGCGCCACCGCCCCCGGCCCCGGGCGCCCTCCGGCACCTACTTTGGGAAAGTTGCGAATGCCTTCGCCGCGCGCCCCCCAGCAGATACGGATGCGCCCCCCGGCATGCGGAATTTGCCGCGCCGGATGCGCGAGATCAGCGGCATGGGTGGGGGCGTGCGGGGTGTGGGAGGGGGGCGCGCGCCGGGACGGTTCGCAACTTTCCCAAAGTAGGTGCCGGAGAGGGGGCGGCCCGACCCAACCGCCGCCCCGCCCGCGCACCCCGCACGCCGCCGCCCAGAGCACTGCTCTCACGCAGCCGAGCCAGCAATCCCACATGCCGGGGGGCGCATTCACTCTGCCGAGGGGGCGCGCGGCCAGCCGATTCGCAACTTTCCCGAAGTAGGTGCCGGAGGGGACGGCCCGGGCAGTCCTTTGGCAGTCCGACCATCACTCCCACCCACGTTGGACCGGTCCGCACCCTGCAACGAGAGCGGATGACCCACCCCGAACCGTGGGGACGCCTCACGTTGGGCCGGTCCGCACCCGGCAACGAGAGGTGATGACCCGACCAGAGAAGTCCGCCGCCTCACCCCTGGCCGTCCGGGCCAATGCCCAACTGCGGTGCAGGGGCGGGAGTCAAGGGTGGAGCGAAGCGGAATCGGCGCAGCCGACGCGCAGCGCAGCGGAGCGCCCTTTACTCCCGGCCCGGAACCGCCACACTCCGCAAAACCCCGGGCGGCCCCGGTGACCATCAACGCCACCGGCCCACCGAAGTCGCCAACCGCTTCAGCGCAGGGCAACCGTGAAGAGGGCCCAGGCCGCAGGGGCCAGGCGAAGTATCGGTGCGTCGGGGTCGGGATCCTTGGAATCGCGTATGGCAACAGTTCCGGGAACATTGACCGCTACTTCGACGCACTCGCCGCTCGCCGTGCTGTAGCTGGACTTCATGAAGTCGAAGCTGTTCATCGGTGCATGTCCTCGCTGATGGTCTCGATCAGGCTGAGTGAGTCCCGCGGGGCCAGGCTCAGGCGTGCCGTGCGTTCGAAGAACGTCCTGTACATGGCGCTCTCGGCGTCGTTCTCGATCCACACGGTAGCCGCGATGCTGTCGACGTGGACGACGTCCATCGCCTCCGTCTCCGCGAAGGAGACGATGCTGAAGGACCCCGCGATACATGCGTGACTGCCCGCGCGGAACGGCAGCACCTGGACATGGACGTTGGGGAGTTGGGCCGCCGTCAGCAGGTGCTGCAACTGCGCCCGCATGACGTCGGGGCCCCCTACCTGCTGTCGGAGCGCGGACTCCCCGATCACCGCGTAGAACTGGAGCGGCTCCGGCCCTGACAAGCGGGCCTGCCGCTTCATGCGCACATCGACGAGTCCCTCGATCTCGTCCGGGTCCTCCCACAGACCTTCGCTCACGGCGAGTGCCCTCGTGTACTCGGGCGTCTGCAGCAGCCCTGGTACGAGGGCCTGTTGCCATGTTCGTACTCTGGTTGCGACGTCCTCCATCGCGATGTACTCGGCCATCGCCCCCGCCTGGGGCGCGTGCTGCCACCACCCCTTGGCCTTGCGGCGCTCCCGGTCGAGTCGTGCCAACTCCAGGAGCCGGGCAACAGACTTGAGGTCCCGCACCTCGTAGAACTCGCACAGCACTCGGATGTCCGGGTCCCGTATGGGTACCCAGCCCTGTTCCATCTTCACGATCTTCGAGTTGGTCGCGCTGATGGTCTGAGCAGCCTGGTGCTGGGTCTTCCCGGAGGCGTCGCGCAGCCGCAGAAGTTCGCCGCCGAGCTTGCGCCCCAGGACAGTCGACGCCCGGTTGCCGAGGTTCGCTGATCGGTTCACGGCGACATTGTCGCCTCGTCGGCGCGGGCCGGTCGACAGCCTTCCTCTTTCGGGGACAATTGTCTCCGAGCCACTTGAGCCCGCGATGCGAGAGCCGCTACGTTCAGCACTCAGCCGCTAACCCAGCGGCACGATGTGGCGGAAGCGCACCGTCCCGCCCCCTGCAAGGGACCCGCAGGGACGGCAGAGCCACCGTCGCCCCCGACCGCACAAGGAGGTGCGCGTCACCATGGCCGAACCAGCCCGCTCGGACCCGGCGCCCCAGCCAGCCGTACTCCTGGAGGACCGTCTCGACTACACCCCGCAGGCCCGCAGCGTCGGCCTCGCCCGCCGCAGGGCCGCCCGCCTCGTCACGGAGTGGGGGCACGCCGCCCTCGCCGGTGACGCCGCCCTCGTCGTATCCGAGCTGATGACCAACGCCCTCCTCCACGGCAGCCGCCACGACCGCCTCATCCGCGTACGGATCGCCCTCAGCGCCGACGCCCTCCGCGTCGAGGTCACCGACCCGCGCGGCGAGCGCCTGCCGGAGCCGCGTACGGCGGAGGGCGAGGACCAGTTCGGGCGCGGACTGCTCCTGGTGGGCGCGCTGTCCGACCGCTGGCGGTGCGAGCCGTGCGCCGCCGGGAAAACGGTGTACGCGGAGTGGAACGTGGGGAGAGCGGATCGTGGTGGTGCAGGGGAGTTGGTTCGGATGACAGGGCGATGACAGGGCGATGACAGGCATACGTGAAGGGGGCGCCCGGGAGGATTCTCCGGGTGCCCCCTTCGCGTAGGTGTTACTTCGCCAGGTTCGGCGGGGGCGGCGGTATCGGGGACGCCGCCAGGGACTGGGGGGACGTCGCCGAGGCGTAGGCGGAGGGAGCCGAGACGCCGGCCGAGGGGTCCGCCGGGTCCTCCTGCACCGCCAACGGCAGACCGCCCACGATGCGGATGCCCGCCTCGTCGAACGCCCGCTTGATGCGCCAGCGCAGCTCCCGCTCCACGTCCAGGGACTTGCCCGGCATCGTCTTCGCGGAGACGCGGACCACCATCGAGTCGAGGAGGACGCTGTCCAGGCCCAGGATCTCCACCGGGCCCCACAGCCGCTCGTTCCACGGCTCGTCCTTCGCGATGGCCTCGCCGACCTCCGCCAGCGTCGCCTTCACCTTGTCCAGGTCCTCGTCCGGGCGGACCGTCACGTCGACGCCCGCCGTGGACCAGCCCTGGGAGAGGTTGCCGATGCGCTTGACCTCGCCGTTGCGGACGTACCAGATCTCGCCGTTGTCGCCGCGCAACTTCGTGACGCGCAGGCCGACCTCTATGACCTCACCCGAGGCCACGCCCGCGTCGATCGAGTCGCCGACACCGTACTGGTCCTCCAGGATCATGAAGACACCGGAGAGGAAGTCGGTCACGAGGTTGCGCGCGCCGAAACCGATCGCGACGCCCGCCACACCCGCGGACGCGAGCAGCGGTGCCAGGTTGATCTCGAAGGTGCCGAGGACCATGAGCCCGGCCGTGCCGAGGATCAGGAACGAGGCCACCGAGCGCAGGACCGAGCCGATCGCCTGGGAACGCTGGCGGCGGCGCTCCACGTTCACCAGGAGCCCGCCGAGCGCGGTGCCGTCCACGGCCTGCGCCGTGCGGTTCATGCGGTCTATCAGCTTGGTGATGGCGCGGCGGACGATGACACGCAGGACGACCGCTATCGCGACGATCAGCACGATGCGCAGACCGATGCCGAGCCATGTGGACCAGTTCTGCTCGACCCAGCTCGCCGCGTTCCCGGCGCTCTCCTGAGCGTCCTCGAGCGTGGGCGGCTTGGACTTTTGCGGGTCGTCCGGGTCCGTTCCGGCTGCCGTCAGGACGGACAGGAACACGGCAGGTACCTCCAGGTATCGCGGCCTGCCCGGCGAACGAAGAACCGCCATCGAAGCGGAACGGGGGGAACCGGGCAGACTCACCACACTAACGGGGCATCGTGTGTGGATCGTTGTGATGTTCGGGGGAGAGACAGTGGTCACCACGGTGCTCACCTGGGGAAGTACCCAGGAGAGCCGATCGCCGTCCCGGTGCCGCGCCCCCTGTGGTCGAAAACACTTCAAGGCCGTTACGGGGACATGCTGGCGCTACGACCAGGCATGAGGGGAGACTGGCAGCAGATCGTCCCGGCGCGAGCCACGCGCCGCCGGCGTAATAGGAGGCATCCGTGCCGCATGTCCTGGTCCTCAACGCGTCGTACGAGCCCCTCGGCGTCGTACCGCTCCGCCGCGCGCTCGTCCTCGTCCTGGAGAACAAGGCTCTCTGCCTCGAGGAATCCGGCGCCTTCATGCACAGCGCAACGCGCACCGTCCCCGCACCCAGCGTGGTCCGCCTCAAGCGGTTCGTCCGGGTCCCCTACCGAGGGCCCGTCCCGCTGACGAGGCGGGCGTTGTTCGCCCGCGACGGCGGTCGGTGCATGTACTGCGGTGGCGTCGCAACCAGCGTCGACCACGTCATTCCGAAGAGCCGAGGCGGCCAGCACGCCTGGGACAACGTGGTGGCTTCCTGCCGCCGCTGCAACCACGTCAAGGCCGACCGGCACCTCATGGAGCTCGGCTGGCGGCTGCGGCACAAGCCCGCGCCGCCCTCGGGCCTCGCGTGGCGCATCATCGGGACCGGACATAGGGATCCGCGCTGGCTGCCGTACTTGCAGCCGTTCGGCGCGGACGACGCGATGGCTCGGATCGACGGCATTTCTGCCTAGCAAACGATCCGGGCCTTTGTTGTATGCGCGTACGTACGGTGCTGTACGTGGAGTGCGCGTACGGCGGACGCGTGGCGGTCGCTACTTGTCGGCGACCGCGTACGCCTCCAGGGACCAGAGCGAGTAGCCGAAACGCGTGCCCCGCCTGTCACCCTGTACGCGGATGAAGCGGGTGTCCCGCGCGTCCATGCGGACCGACTCGCGGCCGCCCCTGCCGTCCCGCACGGTCGCCGCCGTGCGCCAGGTCCTGCCGTCGGCCGAGGTCTGCACGCGGTAGCCCGCCGCGTACGCGTCCTGCCAGCGCAGCACGACCTGCCCGAGCCGCACCGGCTCCGCGAGCTCCACCTGCCACCACGCGCCGTCCTCGGCCGGCGACGACCAGCGGGTCTCCGGATCGCCGTCCACCGCCGCCGACGCGGGGAAGTCCTTCGTCTCGTCGCCCGACGACGACGCCTTCGCGCCGCGCGCCAGGTCGGGGCCCGCCGTACGCGGGAACGCGCGGACGGAGAGGGTGTGGGTGTGGGTGCGGGGCTCGTCGCCGGAGGCCCCGGAGTCCTCGGAGGCTCCGAAGGTCAGGGGGATGTCGTACGTTCCCGCGCGCGTGCCGGGCGGGACCGTGATCTCCAGCGGCACGTCGACCTCCGTTCCCCGCGGCACCGACGTCGACGTGCCGGGGACCTTCACCTCGATGCCCCTCGGCGCCTTCGCGCGGAGCGTGCCGGTGACGTCGCCGGGGCGCAGCGAACGCAGCTTCGCCGAGATCCGCAGGGGGCCTCCGCCGATCTCCGCGTCGGCCTCCGTGCGGGACAGGGACAGGCGGGCGTCGGGGGTGTCGGCGAACCAGGGGACGAGGTGGCGGACGGAGTCGCCCCGGGCGTTGATGCGGATCGCGTCGGCGCGCAGGTCCTTGTGCTTCTTTGTGCGGTGCAGGTTCAGCTCGGTGAAGCCGCTTCGTGCCAGTGCGCCCACTCGCTGCCAGCCCTTGCCCGGAACGTGCGCCTCCACCGTGCCCTCGGTGCCGGGGTCGGTCAGCGCCGTCACCGCGGTGAGCGGGCGGGCGCGGTCGAAGCGGGCCGTCGCGCCGCGCGACGACGATGCCTGGTTCTCTCCGGTGCCCGCCCAGGCCGCGTACGCCTTCTGCGTCCGCGCGAGGAACGGGTCGAGCACGCCTTCGCCGACGGTGACGCCGCTCCGCCTCAGCTCCTTCTGGAGCTTCGTCAGGGCGCGCGAGCCCCGCCAGGCCGCCGCGCCGTCCCCGGCGGACTGTGCGGCAAGCAGGTCGACCGCCGTCTCGCCCGCCTCGCCGTAGCGCGCCAGTTGCTCGATCCAGGGGCGCACTTCGCCGTCGAGCTCGCTGTCGGCCAGGCGCCGCGGGGCCTCCCGCATCACGGTGAAGGCGGCGCGCAGTGCCTTCGCGGCGCGCTCGTCGCGTGCCCGGTCCGTCGTCGCACCAGTCGTCGTCGCACCAGTCGTAGTCGCACCAGTCGTCGTCGCACGGGCGGCCCAGAAGCCGTCCATGAGCGGCCGTAGGTACGCGGACTCGTCGGCGCCGAGCACGGACGACGCGTCGTTGCCCGCGAGGGCCCGCAGCGCGCCCCGCGCCTTCGCGTCGCCGCCCGCGAGGTCGTCGATGGCGGCGAGCCAGGATTCGTGGGGGCGGTAGGCGCGCGGGTTCCAGGCGTAGTCGGCGGCTGTGAAGAGGGGGATGCGGGAGGCGGAGGGCTGCTCCATGGCGTTGCCGAGGAGGGCGGCCGAGCCGGAGGCGACGGCGGGCTCGCGGCCCGTATAGGGGCCCAGGAAAATACGGTCCTGCGCGAAGTCGTTGACGGGATAGTTGTCCATCGTGACCAGCGGGTGCGGGCCGAACGCCTTGCGGGCGCCCGCCAGCTCGCGGCCCGTGATGGTGCGCGGGACCACGCCGACACCCGTCCACGCCACCTCGATCCGGCGGTCGAGGGCCCGCGAGAGAGCCGCGCGGTACTCCGTCGTACCGTCCTGGAAGTACTCCGTAGGCATGAGGCTGAGCGGCCCGGCGCCGGGGTGGCGGGCCGCCAGGTGCGCGGCGACCGCGTCGGCCACCCGGGCCTGCGCCTTCGCCGCGGCCTCCGGGCCCGACCCGAACGTCTCGGCGTCCTGCTCGCAGTGCCACTCGCTGTAGCTGACGTTCTGGAACTGGAGCTGGAAGGCGCGCACGCCGAGCGCCCACATCGCGTCGATCTTGCGGGTGAGGTCCCTGACGTCCCGGTCGGACGACAGGCACATGGCCTGGCCCGGCGAGACGGCCCAGGCGAGCGTGACGTGGTTGGCCTCGGCCCGCTTCGCCAGGGCGCGGAAGTCGGCGCGCTGGTCGGCGGGGTAGGGCTCGCGCCAGCGGGCCTGGCGATAGGGGTCGTCGCCGGGGGCGTAGAGGTACCGGTTCTGCTTGGTGCGGCCCATGAAGTCGAGCTGGGCGAGGCGCTGCTCGCGGGTCCACGGCGTGCCGTAGAAACCCTCGGTGAGGCCGCGCACGGCGGTGCCGGGCCAGTCGCGGATCCGTACGCCGGGGACGGTGCGGGAAGCACCGGGGGTGCCGGTGCGGGTGAGCTGACGCAGGGTCTGCACGCCGTGGAAGAGGCCGTCGTCGCCGGTGCCGTCGAGGGCGACGGTGGCCCGTCCTTCGACACGTCCCACGGCGAGTCGGTACCCGCCCCTCGGCAGGTCGCCGCGCTCGCGGGCCCCCAGGGAGCGCAGCGCCCGGTCGGCGCCGGTGCCTCCGGCCCGTACGACGAGGGCGTCGCCCGCGGGCAGCGGGTCGCCGTCGCGCACCTCGGTGGCGTGCCGGGCGCCGGTGTCGTGGAGGAGGTCGCGGAGGGCCTTCACGGCGTACGGGTCGTGGTCGCCGTCGGCGCTGCGGGGGACGACCAGGACCACGTCGTCGCCGATCGTGACGGCGGTGCCCGCGGCGGTCATCGACTGGGGGCGGGGCCAGACGGGCGGCAGGCGGGAGGCGCCCGCCGTGGCGTCGTCGTCCGGGAGGGTGACGGGGGCGCCGGGCCCGCCGGGCGCCCCCGGGTCCGCGAGGGCGCCGGGCGCGCCGCCGAGCGCGCCCGCGATCACGGCGACCGCGACGGCGGCCGCGCCCTTCCTGCGCCGCAACTGCACGGCTCTTGCCCCTGTCTCTGCCCCCGGAGCCCTTGTGGCCCCTTGCGTCACATGTGCCAGTGAGCCCACCACTGAGGCGACGGGGTGTCAACGGGAGCGGGTGTCGCGCGGGGGATTCTTCGCGGAACCTGCGCGAATCGGGGGATGGAGGGTGTAGGGGGGCGTCTTCCGTCGGCGCGGACATCTTCCCGGCAGCCGCGGGCCTGGAGCGCGATCTTCCGGGGCGGGCTCGACCCCGGTGGAACAACTTCCGTACCGGGAAAGCGGTGTGACCAGAGTCACGTTGTGGCAACGTATACGTCTGCGCGCCCGCGCACTGGGTAGGGCTGCCGAGACCTGCCCCCTGAAAAGGAGCTCCCACGTGGCCGCTTCCGCAAATCTTCTGCTGTCCGCGCTCTCCAAACAGGTGTCCCACCCCGACTCGGGCCTCGACGGCTCCTGCTCCTGCGGCTGCATCGAGCCGCCCCTCACCAGCGAGCCCCCGCTCGCCGACGCGGCGCCGCTCACCAGCGAGCCGCCCCTCGCCGACGCCGCCCCGCTGACCAGCGAGCCGACCTCCACCGGCACGGCGTCGGGCCTGGACTTCATGGGGGTCTGATGCCCCTTTCCCGGCTGGCCGCTTCGTACGGCGTGGCCACCTCCTACTCCCCGTCCCCGGGGCGCACCGTCCCCGCCACCGACACCGCGGTGATCGCCGCCCTGGCCGCGCTGGGTGTGGACGCGAGCACCCCGCAGGCGGTCCGGGCGGCGTTGACGGCGCGCGAGGCGGAGCGGGCCGCCCGTCCGCTGCCGCCGACCGTGGTGGCATGGACGGACGGCCCCCTGCCCCCGTCCCTCACGGCGCTGCCGCCGGGGACGCGGGTGCGGGTGGAGGTGGAGGAGGGCGGCGGAGCGGTGGAGTGGGAGACGCCCACGGACACGCTCCCCGAGGCCCTGCCCACCGGCGTCCACCGGCTCCACGTACGGAGCCAGGACCCGGGTCCTGGTACGGCTCCGGGGCCGGGTACGGGTACGGAAACGGGTACGGATACAGACGGCAGTGGCGAGGCGGGGCGCCTCAGCAGTGCGGGCGAGACTGCCTACCTCATCGTCGCCCCCCGCCGCGTAAAGACCCCGGCGCGGCGCACGCACGGCCTCCTCGTCCAGCTCTACTCGCTGCTCTCCCGGCGCTCCTGGGGCATGGGGGACCTCGGTGACCTCGCCGAGCTCTCCGCCTGGGCCGGGCGCACCCTCGGCACCGGCTTCGTGCAGGTCAATCCGTTGCACGCCGCCGTGCCGAGCCCGCCGCAGGGCCCCGGCGGCGACCCCTCCCCGTACCGCCCCTCCTCCCGCCGCTTCCCCGACCCCGTGCACCTGCGCGTCGAGGCGGTCCCCGAGTACGCGTACCTCACCGGGGACGCCCGTGAACGGGTCGACGAGCTGGGCCGGAAAGCCGCGCTGCTGCGGGACTCCGTGCTCCACCAGAACGCACTCATCGACCGCGACGCCGTCTGGGCCCTCAAGCGCGAGGCCCTCGAACTGCTGCTCCACGAGGTGCCCCTCGGACCCGGCCGCCGCGCCGCCTACAACGCCTTCCTCGCCGAACAGGGCACCGCCCTGGAGGACCACGCCACCTGGAACACCCTCGCCGAGACCCACGGCCCCGACTGGCACTCCTGGCCCGCCGTCCTCCGCGACCCCGCCTCGCCCGGCACCGCCCGCGCCCGCCGCGAGGCGATGGACCGCGTCGACTTCCACTGCCGCCTCGCCTGGCTCACCGACACCCAGTTGGCCGCCGCCCAGCGCACCGCGCGGGAAGCGGGCATGGACACCGGCCTCGTGCACGACCTCGCCGTCGGCGTGCACCCCGGCGGCGCCGACGCCTGGGCCCAGCAGCGGCACTTCGCCCCACGCATGTCCGTCGGCGCCCCGCCCGACGCCTTCAACGCGCGCGGCCAGGACTGGGGCCTGCCGCCCTGGCGCCCCGACCGCCTCGCCGAGTCGGGCTACGCCCCGTACCGGGCCCTCCTGCGCGGCCTGCTCCGCAACGCGGGCGCGCTCCGCATCGACCACGTCATGGGCCTGTTCCGGCTGTGGTGGATCCCCGAGGGCCGCGAGCCCACCGAGGGGACGTACGTCCACTACGACGCCGAGGCGATGCTCGCCGTCCTCGTCCTGGAGGCACGCCGCGCCGACGCCCTCGTCATCGGCGAGGACCTCGGCACCGTCGAGCCCGGCGTCCGCGAGACCCTGCGCGAACACGGCGTGCTCGGCACCTCCGTGCTCTGGTTCGAACGGGACTGGGAGGGCACGGGACGCCCGCTGCCCGCCGACGCCTGGCGCGCCGACTGCGTGGCCACCGCCACCACGCACGACCTGCCTCCGACCGCCGCCCGCCTCACCGGTGAGCACGTGCAACTCCGCCACGACCTCGGCCTGTTGACCCGGCCCCTCGCGCAGGAGCGGGCGGAGGCCGCAGCGGACGTGCGCGAATGGCTGGGCGCGCTCTCCCGGCTCGGGATGCTGTCCGGCGGCATCGGCTGCGAGGAGGACGAGATCCGCGCCGTGCACCGGTTCCTGCTCGCCACCCCGGCCCGCATGATCGGCATCTGGCTCCCCGACGCCGTCGGTGACCGCCGCCCGCAGAACCTGCCCGGCACCTGGGATCAGTACCCCAACTGGCGGCTGCCGGTCGCCGATGCCGCCGGACGCCCCGTCACCCTTGAGGACCTCGCCGCCTCTCCGCGTCTGCACGCCCTCATGGCGGTGTTCCGCGACGGTGAGTGCGCCCGTACGGCACCCCCGGGCGCGCACCCCGTTTAGGAGTTCGCTACGTTGGCACCGTGGACAAGAAGAACGCACTGCGCGCCGGCGCCCTGGCCTCCGGCACGACGCTGATGATGCTGCTCATGTCGTCCCCCGCGTTCGCGGCGCGCGACGACGGTGACGACCCGGGCCCCGGCCTGAGCGTCATCGACACGCTCGGCCTGTACGTCGCCGCGCCCATCGTGCTGTTCCTGGTGATCGCGGGCCTCGTGATGGTCGGCGACAAGTCCCGGAAGCAGCAGAAGCAGGGCTGACCGGCCCTCGCTCCGACGCACCACTTCACGCCGAGGGCACCCTGTCGCGTACGCATGTACGTCCGTACGTACGCCGTAGCAGGGTGCCCTCGGCGTGCTCGCGTCCGCATACGCTCACGGCCGCACAGGCTCACGGCCGCTCAGCCGTCAGATAGCGCTGCAGCGTCGGCGCGAGCCACTCCGTGATCTCCTCGCCGGACAGCGCGGCGGACGGCGGGAACCGCAGCACGTACCGCGTCAGGGCGAGCCCGAGGAGCTGTGACGCGCAGAGCGCGGCCCGGCCCGGCGCCTCGGCGGGGTCGGGGCAGACCTCGCGCGCCACCGGCAGCAACTGCTCCGCGAAGACGGCCCGCATGCGCTCGGCCCCCGTGTCGTTGGTGATGCCCACGCGGAGCAGCGCGGTGAGTACCCCGTCGCCCTCCCAGACGGCGAGGAAGTGCCGCACGAGCACCCTCCCCACCTCTTCGCGCGGCACCCGGCCGACGTCCGGCAGCCGCAGGTCCACCGAGGTGGCCGCGGCGAACAGCCCCTCCTTGTTGCCGTAGTAGCGCATCACCATCGACGGGTCGATGCGCGCGTCCTTGGCGATGGCGCGGATCGTCGCCCGTTCGTACCCGTCCGCCGCGAAGCGCTCGCGGGCCGCCGTGAGGATGCCGGCGCGGGTGGTGTCCGAGCGGCGGGGGGACTGGTCTGTGACTCTCTCCGTCATGCCGACAAGCGTAGGTCAACATGTGTGGGCCAACAACCGTTGACACCTTATGGTTACGGCTCTACGTTGGCCAACAAGCGTTGACCAACAAGCGTTGGCAACAGCTCACACCAGGAGGCGGTCATGACCAGTTCCCGTACGACCGACAGCGCCGTCGTAGTGGTCGGCGCGGGCCCCACCGGACTGCTCCTCGCCGGTGACCTCGCCACCGCGGGCGTCCCCGTCACCCTCGTCGAGAAGCGCGCACCCGGCATCAGCAACCTGTCGCGGGCGATGGTCGTGCACGCCCGGACCCTGGAGCAGCTGGACGCGCGCGGTCTCGCCGACGAGCTGGAGGCCAAGGGGGAGCCGCTCGCCGACCTGCGCCTCTTCGGCCGCCTGGCCCTCGACCTCACCCAGCTCCACTCCCGGTTCCGGCACGTCCTTGTCCTCCCGCAGTACGACGTCGAACGCGTTCTGGAACGCCGGGCGGTCGAGGCGGGGGTGCGGTTCGCGTACGAGACCGAGGTCGCGGGCCTCACGCAGGACGCGGACGGCGTCACGCTCGAACTCCGCGGCCCCGGGGTCGGTGCCGGTGCCGGTGCCGGTGCTGAGGTCGGATCCGGCACGCTGCGCGCCGCGTACGTCGTCGGGGCCGACGGGCTGCGCAGCGGTGTCCGCGCCGCCGTCGGCCTGCCCTTCCCCGGCAGGTCCGTCATCCGCTCCCTCGTCCTCGCGGACGTCCGGCTCGCCGAGCCCCCGGAGTCGCTGCTCACCGTCAACGCCAACGGTGACGCCTTCGCCTTCATCGCGCCCTTCGCCGACGGCTACCACCGCGTCATCGGCTGGGACCGCTCGCGCAACGTCCCCGACAGCGAGCCGCTCGACCTCGACGAGGTCAAGGGCATCGTCCGGCAGGCGCTCGGCCGTGACTTCGGCATGCGCGACGCCCGCTGGATGTCCCGCTTCCACAGCGACGAGCGCCAGGCGCCCGCCTACCGCGTGGGCCGCGTCTTCCACGCCGGGGACGCCGCGCACGTCCACTCCCCGGCGGGCGGCCAGGGCATGAACACGGGGCTGCAGGACGCCGCGAACCTGAGCTGGAAGCTGGCCGCCGCGGTCCAGGGCCGCGCTTCGGACGGCCTCCTTGACACCTATGAGGCCGAGCGGCACCCGGTCGGCAAGGCGGTGCTCCGCAGCAGCGGCGGGCTCGTCAGGCTCGCGATGGCCAAGCGCCCGTGGACGCGCGCGGTCCGCGCCGCCCTCGCCGTATTCGCGGACGCGGTGCCCGCGGTGCGCGCCAAGGCGGCGGGCCAGATCACCGGCATCGGTATCAAGTACCCGGCTCCCAAGGGTGCGCACCCGCTGGTCGGCCGCCGCATCTCGGACGTCGCACTCGAGGAAGGCCGCCTCTACGAGGCCCTGCGCGCAGGCGAGTTCGTCCTCATCTCGCCCCGGGGCGAGAAGAGCGAGACGGGCCGTGCGGTCCAGGCCCACTGGGCGAGCGCCCGCCGTACGACGGTGCTGGTGCGCCCCGACGGGTACGTGGCGTGGGCGGCGGAGGAGGGAACAGATTGTTCGGTTTCCCTGAAGCAATACGGCGAAAAGATTCGATGGACCTGATGGGTGGGGAGGTGTCACGGTAGTCCCGCAACGCACCGAGTCCCCGTTCGGACGGGGAGAGAGGCAAGGGATACCCCGTGGCAGTCCTGGACCAGACCCCCACCACCCGCACCGCACCGGCCGCCGCGAAGGCGGCCGCGCGCCCCGTCGGCATCGGGCTCGCACTCGCGGCTCTCGCCACCGTCGTCTGGTCGGGCAGCTTCGTCACCTCCCGTGCGCTGCACGACAGCGTGCCGCCCATCCAGCACGCGTTCTGGCGCTGGATCATCGCCATCGCCGCGGTCGCGCCGTTCGCGGCACGGCAGACCTGGCGGCAGCGGAAACTGCTCCGCCGGCACCTCAAGTTCCTGCTCGTCGCGTCCCTGCTGGGCGTCACCGTCTACAACACCCTGGTCAACCAGGCCGGTATGACGACCACCGCGGGCAACATGGGCATGATCATGGCCGCGTCGCCGGTCCTGATGGCCGTCTACGAACGGCTCGGCGGCGCCCGGCTCGGCGCGCGGCGCGTCACCGGCATGCTCGTCGCCTGTGCGGGGGTCCTGCTGCTGGTCAGCAAGGGCTCGCTCGACATGGACTTCGCGGTCGGCGACCTCTGGATCATCGCGGCGGCGCTCTCCTTCGGCTCGTACAGCGCACTGCTCAAGCGCAAGCCCAAGGAGATCGGCGGACTCCCCTTCCTCCTCTCGACGTTCGTGCTGGGCGCGCTGATGCTGCTTCCCGTCTTCGTGGCCAGCTACGCCGTGCAGGGCGGCTTCGAGCCGACCGCCGACACGGTCTCCCCGCTCCTCTACGTGGGCGTGGTGTCCTCGGCGGTCGCGTTCTTCGCCTGGAACAAGGCGATCTCGGTCATCGGCGCGGCCCGCGCGGGGGTCATCTACTACCTCCAGCCGGTCTGCGTCGCCCTGCTCTCCTTCGCGGTGCTCGGCGAGGCGATGGGGTGGCTGCAGGTGCTGTGCATGGGGCTGATCCTGGGCGGCGTGGTGCTCGGCGCGGCCCGCACGAAGTGATGCTCCTGACCAGTCGGTACGTTGGGCTCATGAGCGAGTGGGACATCAAGAAGCTGCAGATCCTGCGCACGTTGAGCGAGCGGGGGACCGTGACGGCGACGGCGCACACGCTGCGGATGACTCCGTCGGCGGTCTCGCAGCAACTGTCCAACCTCGCGAAGCAGCTCGGCGTACCGCTCCTGGAGGCGCACGGGCGCCGGGTCCGCCTCACGGACGCGGCGCACCTGGTGCTGCGGCACGCGGAGGCGGTCTTCGCGCAACTGGAGCGAGCCGACGCGGAGTTGACGGCGTACGTGCAGGGGGAGGCGGGGGAGGTGCGGGTCGGCGCGTTCTCGACTGCGGTACCCGCGCTGGTCGTCCCCGCGGTGCGGGCGCTGCGGGAGGCGGCGCCCGGCATCTCCGTACGGGTACGGGAGACGGAGGCGGCCCAGGCGTACGAACTCCTCGCGGCCGGTGAGGTGGACATCGCCCTGTCCCTGGCCGTCCAGGCACCGGCGGCGGTGGACGCGGACACGAGGTTCAGCCGCGAGTCCCTGCTCGCGGACCGGCTGGACGTGGCCCTGCCCGGCGACCACGGCCTGGCGTCCGCGCCGGGGCTGCGGCTCGCGGACCTGGCGGGCGAGCCGTGGATCTTCGGCGGCAGCGGGCCCTGGTCGGAGATCACCCGCGCGGCCTGCGAAGCGGCGGGCTTCACCCCGACCCAGGCCCACTCGGCCTCCGGCTGGACGTCGATCCTCGCGATGGTGGAGGCGGGGATGGGCGTGGCCCTGGTGCCCCGCATGGCGGCGGTACGCAGGGACGGCGTAACCATGCGAGAACTCTCCGAGGACCACCCCACCCGCCACGTGATCGCCGCGGTCCGCCGCGGCGCGGCGACGGGGGCGGCGGTGTCGCGTGTGCTCGCGGCGCTGCGCGAAGCGGTTCCTCGTCGGGCCGGGTGACAACTCCCCCGGCACCGCCCAGCCCCGGTCCCCGCGCTCCGCGCGGCGCTTCCCCACCCACCCACCCATTCCCCGATACCCGGGGGCCGGGGCAGTTAAGGGGCGCGAGGAACTGCGCGAGCAACCACACCCAACCCGGAGAGGGGGGACGGCCGGTGTGGTTCAGGGGCGCGAGGAACTGCGCGAGCAACCAAGACACCACCCGCAGGTGAGGGACGGCCGGTGGTGGTTGAGGGGCGCGGGGAACTGCGCGAGCGGCCACCCACGGCCCGCAGGTGAGGGGCGGGCGGTGGTGGTTCAGGGGTACTGCGGCGCGAGCGGCCGCTCGCCGCCCGCAGGCGGGAGGGGCCGGGCAAGGTGTGGGCCTTGCGCGGCCCCGTCCGGCGGGGGTTAAAGATCCGCCGACCGTGCCCGCAGGGCGCGATCAACACCCGCACGGGACTCCGTGACCAGTCGCCGCAACGCCGCCGACGGCTCCGCCGAAGCAAGCCACGCGTCCGTCGCGTCCAGCGTCCCCTGGGAGATCTGCAGCGACGGGTACAACCCGACGGCGATCTGCTGCGCCATCTCGTGGGAGCGCGAGTCCCACGCCCCCTTGACCGACGAGAAGAACTTCTCCGCGTAGGGAGCGAGGAGTTCACGCTGGTCGGTCTGGACGAAGCCGCCGATCACCGCCTCCTGGATCGCGTTCGGCAGGGAGTCGGACTCCACGACGGATGCCCACGCCGCCGCCTTCGCCTCCTCCGTGGGCCGCGCGGCCCGCGCGTACGCCGCGTGCCGCTCGCCCGCCGCCGTCTTGTCCCGCTCCAGCTCCGCCGCGATGCCCGCCTCGTCGAGGCGGCCCGTCGCCGCGAGCCGCGCCACGAACGCCCACCGGAGCTCCGTGTCGACGGCGAGGCCGTCCACAGACTCCGAGCCGTCCAGCAGGCCCTCCAGGAGGGCGAGTTCCTCGTCCGTGCGGGCCGTCGCCGCGAACGCGCGGGCCCACGCCAGCTGGTGGTCGCTGCCCGGCTCCGCCGAGCGGAGGTGGGAGAGGGCTGCCGAAGTCCACCGCTCCAGCGCCGCGTCCCGCCCCGCCGGCGCCGCGTACAGGTCGAGCGCCAGCTTCACCTGGCGGTGCAGCGACTGCACGACGCCGATGTCGGACTCCTTGCCGATGCCCGAAAGGACCAGGGAGAGGTAGTCGCGCGTCGGGAGTTCCGCGTCGCGCGTCATGTCCCACGCCGACGCCCACGACAGCGCCCGCGGCAGCGACGCCTCGAAGTCCCCGATGTGGTCGGTGACGTAGGCGAGCGACTCGCTGTCCAGGCGGACCTTCGCGTACGACAGGTCGTCGTCGTTGAGGAGGATGACCGCGGGGCGCGCCTTGCCCACCAGCGCGTCCACGGCCGTGAGTTCGCCGTCGACGTCCAGCTCCACGCGGTCCGTGCGGACCAGCTTGCCGGACGCGTCGTCGAGGTCGTAGAAGCCGATGGCGATGCGGTGCGGGCGGAGCGTCGGCTCGCCCTTGGCGCCCTCGGGCAGGGCCGGGGCCTCCTGCTTGACGGCGAAGGACGTGATGACGCCCCGCGTGTCGACGTCCACGACCGGACGCAGGACGTTGATGCCCGCCGTCTCCAGCCACTTCTTCGACCACGTCTTCAGGTCGCGGCCGCTGGTCTCCTCGAGCGCGCCGAGGAGGTCGGACAGGCGCGTGTTGCCGAAGGCGTGCCGCTTGAAGTACGCCTGGACGCCCTGGAAGAACTCGTCCTCGCCCACGTAGGCGACGAGCTGCTTCAGGACGCTCGCGCCCTTCGCGTACGTGATGCCGTCGAAGTTGACCAGGACGTCGTCCAGGTCACGGATGTCGGCCATGATCGGGTGCGTGGACGGCAGCTGGTCCTGGCGGTACGCCCACGTCTTCATGGAGTTGGCGAACGTCGTCCACGAGTGCGGCCACTTCGACCCCGGCGCGTACGCCTGGCAGGCGGCCTCGGCGTACGTGGCGAACGACTCGTTCAGCCACAGGTCGTTCCACCACTCCATGGTGACGAGGTCGCCGAACCACATGTGGGCCAGCTCGTGCAGGATCGTCGCCGCCCGCACCTCGTACGCCGCGTCCGTCACCTTCGAACGGAACACGTACTGGTCGCGGATGGTCACCGCGCCCGCGTTCTCCATCGCGCCCGCGTTGAACTCCGGCACGAAGAGCTGGTCGTACTTGGCGAAGGGGTACGCGTAGTCGAACTTCTCCTGGAACCAGTCGAAGCCCTGCCGGGTGACCTCGAAGATCGCGTCCGAGTCGAGGAACTCGGCGAGCGAGGGGCGGCAGTAGATGCCGAGCGGCACGGACTGGCCGCCGGGACCCTCGTACGACGAGTGCACCGAGTGGTACGGGCCGACGATCAGCGCCGTCACGTACGTCGACATGCGCGGTGTCGGCGCGAACGTCCAGATGTCGTCCTTCGGCTCCGGCGTCGGCGAGTTGGAGATCACCGTCCAGCCGCTCGGCGCCTTCACGGTGAACTGGAACGTCGCCTTCAGGTCGGGCTGCTCGAAGGACGCGAAGACGCGGCGCGCGTCCGGCACCTCGAACTGCGTGTACAGGTACGCCTGCTGGTCGACCGGGTCGACGAAGCGGTGCAGGCCCTCACCGGTGTTGGTGTAGTCGCAGTCGGCGACGACCTTCAGCTCGTTCGTACCGGCCCGAAGGTGCCGCAGCGCGATGCGCGAGTCGCGGAACACCGCGCCGACCTCGAGCGCGTGGCCGTTCAGGACGACCTCGTGGACCGCGGGGGCCACCAGGTCGATGAAGGTCTCGGCCCCTTCCTCCGCGGAGTCGAAGCGCACCGTGGTCACGGACCGGTAGGTGCCTCCCTCCTGTGCGCCGGACAGGTCGAGATCGACCTCGTACGAGTCCACGGTGAGCAGCTTCGCCCGCTGCTGCGCCTCTTCGCGGGTCAGATTGGTGCCGGGCACGCGGTCATCTCCTCGGGTGCGACTTGTGGTGTTTCCGGCCATCCTTCCATGCCCCGTCGGATGGCCGCCCGGCCCATTGTTCTCCCGCTGCCGTGCGGTTACGCTCCGCGCGTTCGCACCCGACCGCACAGGCCGCGGACCACGGCCACGAGGGCGGTCAGGAACCACAGGGGGACGCGGGAGATGCTGGGGACCGAGAGGCCGGCCGACACCGGCCCGGCCGCACGACGGCCATGACCGACGTACTGGTGGCGGGCGCGGGCATCGGAGGGCTCACGGCCGCGCTCAGCCTGCACGAGGCGGGCATCGGCGTCCGGGTCGTGGACGCCGCCGAACAGCTGCGGCCCGTCGGGGTGGGCCTCAACCTGCTGCCGTACGCGGTGCGGGAGCTGACCGAGCTGGGGCTCGGCGAGGAGCTCGCGGCGACCGCCGTCGCGCCCGACGCGATGGTCCACTTCGACCGGCACGGCAACCGCATCTGGGCCGAGCCGCGCGGCCTCGCCCTGGGCTACCGCTGGCCGCAGTACTCCGTCCACCGCGGCGCCCTCCAGCTCCTCCTGCTCGACGCGGTCCGCGACCGGCTCGGCGACCGGGCCGTCCGCACCGGCACCGCCTTCGTGCGGCTCGCCGACCGTGAGCGCGGCGGACAGCGGGTGATCCTGCGGGACATGGCGCGGGCCAGGGAGTACGGCGTACGGGTGGGGGCGCTGGTCGGCGCCGACGGGCTGCACTCGGCGGTGCGGGCCGTGCTGCACCCCGGCGAGGGGCCTCCGCTGTGGAACGGCATCCGGATGTGGCGCGGCACAGCGGACTGGCATCCGGTGCTCGGCGGGCGGACCGTCGCGGTGGCGGGCAGCAACACCGCCGCGAAGCTCGTCGTCTACCCCATCTCCCGGCCCTACCAGGAGCGCGGCAGGGCGCTGCTCAACTGGGTGGCCGAGGTGCGGTTCCCGCCCACGCACCACCACGGTCACGCCGGGCCCGCCGACTGGAACCGCTCCGGGCGGCTCTCCGACGTCCTGCCGCACTACGCCGGGTGGCGCATCGGCGACCTGGACGTCCCCGCGGTGCTCGCCGCCACGCGGCACATCCTGGAGTACCCGATGGTCGACAGGGACCCGCTGCCCTGGTGGGGCCACGGCCCGGTCACGCTGCTCGGCGACGCGGCGCACCCGATGTACCCGGTGGGGTCGAACGGCGGCTCCCAGGCGATCCTCGACGCGCGCGTCCTGGCCCGCTGTCTCGCCCACACCGCGCCGGACCGCGAGGCGGGGCTGCGGGCGTACGAGGGGGTCCGCCGCGAGACGGCCAACGCGGTCGTCCTCGCCAACCGGGACATGCCCGCGGACCGCATCCTGCACGCCGTCGCCGAGCGCGCCCCCGATGGCTTCGACCACGTCGAGGACGTACTGACCCCGGAGGAACTGGGGGAGTTGCACGCGGCGTACCGCAGGACGACCGGTACGGACGTGGCGGAACTGAACGAGCGGGGGTCCTGGGGGGTGGGGTGAGCGGGGCCGGGGCGGGGCGCTACGAGACGGGCCGGGGTGGGGCGCTACGAGACTAAGCCGGGGCGGGGCACAGCGAGACTAAGCCGGGGCGGGTCGCAGCGAGGCAGGTCGGGGGAGGGTCGTAGCGCGACGTCCGGAATCCGCCAGCCCCGACCCGCCCCCACGCGCGAGGCTCGGCCCATGACCACCCCGTACACGCACACGCACACGCGCACGCACACCGCCCACACCCCGCTCCCCATCGCCCCCGCGGCCCTCGCCCAGCTCCGCGACCGCGACGACGCCGGGCGGCCCTGCGTCCCCTTCGTCGACCAGGAGGGCGGCCACCCGCTCCGCTGCTGCCTGCGGCCCGTCGCCCCCGGCGAGCGCATCGCCCTCGTCTCGTACGCGCCCCTGCGGCGCTGGGCCGCCGAGACGGGCGCGGCGCCCGGCGCCTACGACGAGCAGGGCCCCGTCTTCATCCACGCCGACCCCTGTGCGGGCCCGACGGAGGCACCGGGCGGCTACCCGTTCTCGCGGGCGGGCGCGCTCCGCACGGTCCGCCGCTACAGCGCCGAGGGGCACATCGTCGGCGGCCGCCTGCTGGAGATCCCGGAGGACGAGGAGCAGGGCTTCGACGCCGCGTTCGCCGAGGCCTTCGCCGACCCGCGGGTCGCCCTCGTGCACGTCAGGGCCGTGGAGTACGGCTGCTTCCACTTCGAGGTGCGGCGGCAGGACACGGCCTGACGGTCACCCCTCGCCCGCCGCCACGGCCACGGCCCGCGCGAACTCCCGTACCCGCTCGGTCTCCCCGCCCCGCTGCCACACCATTCCCAGCACCGAGTCGGGGAGCCCGTCGACCGGCACGAAGACGACGTCCCTGCGCCCGTGGTACTCCGCAGTGGGACCGCACAGCAGCATTGCCGCCCGGTCCGCCGCCACCAGCGTCAGCCCTTCCTGGAGCGTACGGACCGTGGGCGCGGGCGGACCCGAAGGGGCCTGCGCCGCACGCCAGTAGGCGGGCGCGGGCCCGGCCGCCGCGATCAGCGGCGTGTCGGTGAGCTCCGCGGCGGTGAGCGAGGAGCGCCCCGCGAACGCGTGCCGCACCGACACGGCGACGGTCTGCCGCTCGCTGGAGAAGACCGGGCCGAGAACCAGGTCGGGCTCGGCGACCGGCAGCAGCACGATCCCCGCGTCCACGCCGCCCTCGCGCACCGCCCCGAACGGATCGGCGAAGGGGATCTCCACGATCTCCGTCGCACAGGCCGGATGCCGCTCCTGGAACACCTCGATGGCCCGCATCAGCCGGTCGTCCGCGGTGCCCTGGAACCCGATCCGCAGCGTGCCCTCCACACCCCGCGCCGCCGCCCTCGCCCGCGCCACGACCGACGCCAACTCGGCGTAGGACGGCTTGAGTTCGGTCAGGAAACGTTCCCCGAGAGTAGTCAGGGACACCCGTCGGCTCGTACGCTCCAGCAGGCGCGCGCCGATCCGCCGCTCCAAGGCGGCAAGTAACTGGCTGACCCGGCTCTGCGATATGTACAGCCGCTCGCCGGCCCGCCCGAAGTGCAGCTCTTCGGCAAGCACCAGGAAGCACTCCAGTTCCCGGATCTCCAGCCCGTTCCCGCTCATGGCGCGCGGTCCCTTTTCCTTGATCGCCCAGTTCCGCCGGATCGACTCGTATCGATGAACCCGGCTCATTCAAGGATGAGATCATCCGCGTTGTTCCCGGGCGGGCACCCCCACAGGGTGGATGCCATGTCACAGAGCACACGAATACCCGCGCGGCCCGTCGCGCTGCCGCCCCCGCGCGGCCGCCTCGCCGTCCTCGCCGTCGCCGCCGCCACCTTCTCCGTCGTCACCACGGAGATGCTGCCCGTCGGACTCCTCACCTCCCTCGGCTCCGGCCTGCGCGTCTCGGACGGCACCGCGGGCCTCGCCGTCACCCTGCCCGGTCTCGTCGCCGCGCTCGCCGCCCTGTTGCTGCCCGTCGCCGTACGCCGCGCCGACCGGCGCCCGGTCCTCGCCCTCCTGATGGCGCTGCTCGCCGTCGCCAACGTCGTCTCCGCGCTGGCGCCCGTCTTCGCCGTCCTGCTCGTCGCGCGCGTCCTGGTCGGCGTCTGCATCGGCGGCGTGTGGGCCATCGCGGCCGGGCTCGGCGTGCGGCTCGTCCGGGCCGAGGGCGCGGGCCGCGCCACCGCGGTCATCTTCAGCGGCATCGCGGTGGCGTCGGTGCTCGGCGTGCCCGCGGGCACACTCCTCGGTGAACTCGCGGGCTGGCGCTGGGGGTTCGCGGCGCTCGCCGTCCTCGCCCTCGCCGTCGCCGGGCTCCTCGTCACCGTGCTGCCCCGGCTCCCCGCGGACGAGGGCGTCCGGCTCCGCGCGTTTCCCGCGCTCCTGCGCATCGGCAGACTGCGGGCCGGACTCCTCGCCGTCACGCTCCTGGTCACCGGCCACTTCGCCGCGTACACGTACATCCGGCCCGTCCTGGAACGCGTGCCCGGCATCGGCGCGGGCCTGATCAGCGGACTGCTCCTCGCCTACGGGACGGCTGGCATCGTCGGCAACTTCGCGGGCGGCGCCGTCGCGGCCCGCGACCCGCGCAGGGCGCTGCTCGCGATATGCGCGGGGCTCGCCGCCGTGGTGCTGCTCATGGTGCCCGCGGGCGCGTCGCTCGCCGCGTCGGTGACGCTGCTCGTGGCGTGGGGCCTGGCGTACGGAGGGGTCTCGGTCTCCGCGCAGAACTGGGTGATGGCCGCGGCGCCGCACGCCCGTGAGGCGGCGTCGGCGCTCTTCGCGGGCGTCTTCAACGTGGCGATCGCGCTCGGCGCGTTCACCGGGGGGCGGGTCGCGGACAGCCGCGGGGCCGGTGCGGTGCTCTGGCTGGGCGGCGGGCTCGCGGGGCTGTCGATGGTGGCCGTGGCGTGCGCGAAAAGGGCGGCCACCCGCGAAAGGTGACCGCCCCCGTCGACGTACGGGCCGGGATCAGCCCTTGAGCTCCGCCGCGACGAGCTCCGCGATCTGGACGGCGTTCAGCGCCGCGCCCTTGCGGAGGTTGTCGTCGGAGATGAAGAACGCCAGGCCGTTCTCGACCGTCTCGTCCTTGCGGATGCGGCCCACGAACGAGTCGTCCTTGCCCGCGGCGAGCAGCGGGGTGGGCACCTCCGTGACGACGACGCCCTCGGCCGCCTCAAGCAGCTCGGTGGCGCGCTCGGGGCTCAGCGGACGCGCGAAGCGGGCGTTGACCTGGAGGGAGTGGCCGGTGAAGACCGGGACGCGCACGCAGGTGCCGGAGACCTTCAGCCCGGGGATCTCCAGGATCTTGCGGGACTCGTGGCGGAGCTTCTGCTCCTCGTCCGTCTCGTTCAGGCCGTCGTCGACGACGGAGCCCGCCATCGGCAGCACGTTGTACGCGATCGGCGCGACGTACTTGTCGGGCTCGGGGAAGTCGACCGCCGAACCGTCGTGGGTGAGCTTGGGTGCGTCCTCGCCGACCTTCGCGACCTGCTGGTACAGCTCCTCGACACCGGCGAGGCCGGAGCCGGAGACCGCCTGGTAGGTGGCGACGACGAGCGCTTCGAGGCCCGCCTCGGCGTGCAGCGGCTTCAGGACGGGCATCGCGGCCATGGTGGTGCAGTTCGGGTTCGCGATGATGCCCTTGGGGTGGTCCTTGATGGCGTGCGGGTTCACCTCGGAGACCACGAGGGGGACCTCGGGGTGCCGGCGCCAGGCGGAGGAGTTGTCGATCACGACGGCGCCCTGCGAGGCGACCTTCTCGGCGAGGGCCTTGGAGGTGGCGCCGCCCGCGGAGAACAGGACGATGTCCAGGCCCGTGTAGTCGGCCGTGGAGGCGTCCTCGACGGTCACGCCGTCGATGACCTTCCCCGCGCTGCGGGCCGAGGCGAAGAGGCGCAGCTCGTCGGCCGGGAACTTACGCTCGGCGAGGATCTTGCGCATGACCTTGCCGACCTGACCGGTGGCTCCGACGATTCCGACCTTCACAGGGACTTCCTCCATATGTGCGTGCGGCCTCGTGACCTCGGCCGGTCTGTGGGGGGTGGTTCCATGATGCGTCTCTCCAGTGCCGCGTTGTCCAATCCATTGTCCGAGGTGCGGGACGCCACATTTCCCGGGCGCGGCCGTGAACCTTTCGGGCGCCCCGGGCGTCGTAGGGGAAACGCGGGGACGGGAGGGGCACATTGCTGCGCAGGAAAGCGCGCCGCGCGCAGACGGGCGCCGGGGGCGCCGACCCGCTGGACGCGGCCCAGGAGGACCGGGTCCGTGCGGTGCTCGCGCTGGGCGGGGTGCCGCACGCCGACCTGTCCGACGGGGTGCAGCAGGTCAGGCTGAAGCTCCTGGAGCGGGCCGCTGACGGGCGTGAGGCGCCGCGTGACGTGTCCGCGTGGGCGGCCGTCGTCGCCTCCAACCTGGCGATGGACTGGCACCGGGCGCGGCGCAGGCAGGAGCGGCTGGGGGAGCGGCTCCAGGTGCTGTGGCGGGAGGCGACCGACGAGGACGGCGCGGAGAAGCGGGCCACCTCGCTGGCCGTCGCCGAGGGGCTCGGCGCGCTGCCGGACGCCCAGCGGCAGGTGGTGGTGCTGCGCTTCTACGCGGATCTTCCGGTACGCGCGATAGCGGACGAACTGGGCATTCCGGAGGGAACGGTCAAGAGCAGACTGCACACGGCGGTACGGCTCCTGCGGGCGCGGCTGCACGAAGGGGAGGTGGTGTGAGGTGCTGCGGGACCCGGAGTTCGACGCGCTGATGACGGCGATCACGGACGAGCCGGTGCCGGAGGAGGCACTCGACGACCCCGCCTTCGCCGCGGCCCGTGCGGCGGCCGTGGCGGACGTGGCCCTGCTGCGGGAGCGGCTCGGGGCGGTGGGCGACGCGCTGGCCGCCGACGGGCCCGGGACCGCCACCGCGCCGGAGCGCGTGGTGCCGCTCCGGTCCCCGCGCGGGGCGGCCCGGCGCCGCTCCACCGTCGTGCTCGGCGCGGTCGCGGCGACGGTGGCCGCCGCCATGGTCGGCGGGCTCGCCTGGCTCGCGGTGGACGCGGGGCAGGGGGCGGGGGGCGCCGACAAGGCGGACACGGCGTCGGGTGCGAAGAGCAGGCCGAGCAGCGGCGACGCGGACGCGGACCTGAGCGCCGAGGGGTTCGTGGCGTGTTCGCGGCTCATCGTGGAGGGCACGGTCACGGCGGTCGACCCGGTGCCGGGCGGACTCCAGGACCGGATCACGGTCGACGTGACGCGCCACCTGAAGCCGGAGTCGGGGAAGCCCACGGTCACGTTCCCCATGGACCGGGCCGTGGAGCCGCGCCTGAAGACGGGCGACCGCGTCCTGGTCACCATCGACGAGGGCGCCGCGGAGCCCGCCAACTGGGCCGTCGGCAAGGAACGCGACCGGCTGCGCACGATGATCCTCAAGGCCCTGCCGGACTCGAAGAAGATCAGGTGCGACGGCTGACCGGGATCGGACCGGGAGCGGACCCGGAGCGGTTCGGCGACAGAGAAGCGCCGGACGGACTCATCGCTGAGCCCGTCCGGCGCCCGAAGAAAGTGGCGGTCCGTTACGGCGTGACCTTCTCCACCTTCACGCTGCCGCTGCCCGCGACCGTGCCGCCCGCGTTCAGCAGGGACACCTCGCCGAACAGCTCACGGCCCTCCGCGGCCGGGGCCTTCGCCTCGACCTTGGCGTCGACCTGCGCCGACGCGCCGTTGGCGAGCTTCACCGTCTTCGACTCGTCGACGGTGACCTGGCCGAGCGCGCCCGAGAAGAAGACGTCGCGGTAGTCGTACGCGGTCGTACCGGACGGCACCGAGTAGCCCGTCACCTCGATCGTGTACGTACCGGCGGCCGGCTTCTTCAGGCTGACCGACTCCTCCGAGTCGCCCTCCGCCGACGAGCCCACGACCGCGCCGTCCTTCTTCACGGCGAGGTCCAGGTCCGCGGCGATGTCCGCGGGCGAGCCGATGGCGACGTCGAGACGCTCCGCGCCCGCGGGCACGACGACCTCGGTGGTCTGCGTCTCACCCTGCTTGATGCTGGGCCGCGCCGACTTGGACGAGCCGAGCGAGCCGCCCTTCAGCTTGCCGTCGACGGCCGCGAAGTTGTTCGTGGCCTTCCAGGAGACGGGCGCCGGCGTGCCGACCTTCGCCTCCGGGAGCGTCTGCACGGCCGGGTCGAAGTCGACACCGAGCGCGGCGACGTTCAACTTGTACGGGTTGTCGAGCAGCGGCGACGTACGGCGCGACTCGACCTCGATCTCCCAGACCCCGGCCTGCGGCTCCGCGTACGCGCGCAGGTCCGGGCGGCAGGTGTTGGCCGGGTTCTCGTAGTTCGGGTAGCAGACGATCGACGACGTCGAGTCGACCGGGACGCCGTACGGGTGGATCGCTATGAAGCGGGTCTGGCTCTTGTCCTTCAGGCCGCCGAGGGAGACCTCCAGGGACTTGGCGCCCTTGGGGACGGTCACGAAGTACGACTTCGGGGTGTTGCGCTGCGTGGAGTCGGACGCCGAGAAGGTGTACGACGGCTTCGCGAGCGGCGCCGAGACGACGACCGTCGACATGATCTGCTGGTCGATGCCTTCGGTGCGCTCGTCGTCGACCGTCAGGATCGCGCTGTGCAGACCGGCCGACTTGGCCTTCGCCTGGACCTTGACGGTCACCGGCTTGTTCAGCGGCAGCGTGATCTCGTCGTCGCCGAGCAGCTTGAAGGTGGACTCGTGGTTGTTGACCAGGTCCAGCTCGTGGCGGACGTTCCGGTCCGGGCCCGAGGTGCGGGTGACCGTGACGTCGTACGTCCGCTTCTGGCCGGTCTTCAGGCCGCCCTCACGGTCGTAGATGCCGGTGCCGGGCTTCTTCAGCTCCTGCTCAAGGGCGGTGTCGACCGGGGCCTTCACCGTGTACGCGTGGGCCTTGGCGCCGTCCTCGATGGCCTCCCAGGCGTCCACGATGTTGATGAGGCCGGTGCCCTGCGCGTACGCCTGCTCGCCGCGGATGCGGTCCGCGGTCGAGGTCAGCGCGGTGCGCAGCTTCGCCGGGGGCAGCTCGATCTTCTCGCGCTTGGCGGCGGAGAGCAGCAGCGCCGAGGCGCCCGCGGCCTGCGGGGACGCCATCGAGGTGCCCTGCAGCATCGAGTAGCCGGCCGGGAGCTGGTAGCCGGCCTCGGCGACCGGGGCACCCGGCAGCCAGGTCTGCGTGGTGTTGATGGCCGAGCCGGGCGCCGAGATGATCGGCGCGAAGCCGCCGTCCTCACGCGGGCCGCGCGAGGAGAACGGCATCATCGCGTACTCGCGCTCGACCTCGGAGCCGTAGTTGGCGGCCCAGGTCTCCTTGGAGATGGCGGCGCCGACCGAGATGACCTTGTCGGCCAGAGCGGGGTCGCCGATGGTGTTCGCGCCGGGGCCGGAGTTGCCCGCGGAGATCACCAGCTGGACGCCGTAGGTGTCGATGAGGCGCGTGTAGAGCTCGGCGCGCGCGTTGTTGCCGTCGTTCAGCGCGGGCAGGCCGCCGATCGACATGTTCACGATGTCGACGCCACGGTGGGTGACGAGGTCGATCATGCCCTCGGTCAGCGCGACGTTGGTGCAGCCGCCGGTCCAGGTGCAGGCGCGCGAGGAGACCAGCTTGGCGCCGGGCGCGGCGCCGTTCATCTTGCCGCCGAACAGGCCGTTGGCCGCGGTGATGCCCGCGACGTGCGTGCCGTGCTCGGACTCGATGACGCCGATGTTGACGAAGTCGGCCTTCTTGCCGACCCAGTCGCCGCCGTACGGGTCGGTCGGCACGTCCTTGCGGATCTCGACGACGAACGGGACGCGCTCGACGACGTCGGTCGCCGGGTCGTCCTTGCCGAAGTAGGCGACCTGGTGGTCGTCCTTGTACGGCTTCATCGGCTTGTCGTCGGTGAAGTCCTTGTTGTTGTTCAGGTCGACGCGGACCGTTCCGGCGGCCGGGTCGTAGAGCACGCCCCAGCTGTCGGTGGTGTCGCCGTCCCGGTTGATGTCGCCCTTGGCGTCGCCGCCCGCGGTGGCCGACTCCAGGAATCGGTTGACCTGGAAGGAGCCCGCCGGGGCCTGCCACGTCTCGCCGTTCCAGGTGAAGACGGGGCCCGTGACCGGGTTGGTCATCCGGCGCCAGGTGCCGTCCGCGTCCACGATCGGGTCGGTCGCGGTCACCCAGTCGGTGATCTTGCGCTCGCCGGTGGTGGTCTTCTTCAGCGCCGGGTGACCGAGGTCGACGCCGGAGTCCAGGATGCCGATGGTGACGCCGCGGCCGTCCGCCTTGCGGTGCTTCTTCACGAAGTCGACGGCGCCGGTCTCGGCGGACGGGTTGTACGGATTGTCCGCCGGGGTCCTCTTGCCCGGACCCGGGTATGTGCCCTTCGCCCCGGCCTTCGCGCCCTTGGCACGGTCGGCGGCGGGCGTCGGGTCGTCCAGCTCGATCTCGTGCCGCAGGTCGATGGCGTGCACGGACGACAGCTTCGTCGCGGACTTGATCGCCGCGTCGGCCTTGGCGGTCGGCACGGTCGCGCGGACGTAGCCGAGCTTGTCGTAGGTGCGGCCGACCGAGCCGCCCTTGACGGCGTCGAGCTGGTCGGCGACCTGCTCGGTGGCGCCGGGCGCGGTGGCGACCATCATCGTGACGGTCTTCTCGCCGTCCGCCTTGGCGTCGGCGAGCAGGTCGGCGTCGGCCGACCCGAGCTTGCCGCCCGCGGACTTGGGGGCGGGCACGGGCGTCTCGTCCGCCGCGAAGGCGAGAGGGGCGGCCCCGGTCGCGCAGAGCGCGGCGGTGAGACCGACGGCTATCGCGAGACGGGGCGCGCGTCTGGCGCTGGAACTGGATCTGGGCATCGGCATCCCTGTGCGTGAAGGACGGGAAGGAGGGTCGATACGGTCCGGTTTCCGGGAAGGTCCGGAATCCGGGGCCGGATGACCGCTCAGCCTTACGTAAGTGACAGGTGTTTGGGGAGAGTTGTCCGAGCTGTGATCAGGGCGTGACGCAATTCCGCCATACGCCATGGCGGACAAGGCGCTGTATAAGGGGACATGGTTTCCCGGAACGCCCCGTGAGTGGCGGGAACCGCCTAGCGTCAACCCGTGCACAAAGAACTCCGGGTGGCGGCCTACGCCGTATGCGTACGCGACGGACAGGTGCTGCTCGCCCGCTGGGTCGCCGGCGACGGCAGCAAACGCTGGACGCTGCCCGGCGGTGGCATGGACCACGGCGAGGACCCCTACGACACGGTGATCCGCGAGGCCGACGAGGAGACCGGCTACGTCGTCGACCCCGTCGCCCTCCTCGGCGTCGACTCCCTGCGCCGCCGCTACCCGCGCAGGCTCGGCGCCGTCGCCGACTTCCACGGACTGCGGATCGTGTACGAGGGACGCGTCACCGGCGGCGCGCTGCGCCACGAGACAGACGGGTCCACCGACCTCGCCGCCTGGCACCCCCTGGACGCCGTGCCGGACCTCGACCGTGTCGGGCTCGTCGACATCGGCCTGGAGCTGTGGCGCACCCGCCCGGCCGACGGCCACGCACTCTTCCCCGAAAGGTGAACGCGGAGTGACCGCCTCCCCTCCGCCGGGCGAGGGGTGCGTGACTGCACAGGGTGCCGACTGATTCACGTACGGTGATCGGCGCTGCCCGTTGCGGTCTCGTTCACGCGCACGCCACTCCCGCTGCCAACGATCCAGTACATGCAGCGCATACGCTCTGTCGCCACCGAAGCCGCCACCGCAACCGCCGCGGCCGCCGCCGGACTCGACCGCCGCGCCCTCCTCGCCGCCACCGGAGCGGTCACCCTCTCCGCCGGCATCGGCTACGCCCTCGGCCCCGGCGCCGGAGCCGGAAACGCCGCACCCGCCGACCGCGCCACCGTCCCGCGCTCCCGCCCGGCGCACGCCGCACCCGCCGCACCCGCCGCGCCCCGGATGCCGTACAAGAACGGCACCACCCTGCTCACCGCCGCCGCCCCGCACGGCACCACCGGCTACCGGCGGCTCGGCGACGGACCGGCCTGGCCACGCGTCGTCCGCGGCGACCTCGCGGCGGCGAAGCCGGGCCGCGAGGAGCGCAGGACCGCGCTCGCCGCCTTCGTGCAATTCACCGACCTGCACCTCGTCGACGTACAGAACCCGCTGCGGTACGAGTACCTGCGCGCCCAGACCGCGAGCGCCTGGCGCCCCCACGAGTCCCTGTCCGTCGCGGGCGCCGTCGCCCTCGTCGAACGGGTCAACGCGCTGCACGGCGCGCCCGCCACCGGTGCGCCCCTGCACTGCGTCGTGACGACCGGCGACAACACCGACAACAACTCCCGCGCCGAACTCGACTGGTTCCTCCAGGTGATGAGCGGCGGCCGCATCACCCCCAACACCGGCGACCCGCGCCGCTACGAAGGCGTGCAGGCCAGCGGCCTCGGCCTGTACTGGCACCCCGACGACCCCCTGCGCGACGCCGACAAACGCCTGGGCTTCCCGCACCTGCACGGTTTCCTCGACGCCGCCATCCGCGAGGTCAACAGCCCAGGGCTCCGCCTGCCCTGGTACTCCACCGTCGGCAACCACGACGCCCTGCCCGGCGGCTGCTGGGCGCCCCGCGACCCGTACTTCACCGAGTTCGCCACGGGCGGCAAGAAGCTGATGTCCCTCGACGAGACGCGCGGCGCCGCCCTCTGGAAGGCGGTCAAGAAGGGCCACGACCCCAAGGGCGCCCGCTTCAAGGAGATCCTCAAGGGCGAGAAGCGGCGCATGCGGTCCGTCACGCCGGACGCGTCCCGCGCCCCCTTCACCCCCGCCGAGTACCTCCAGGCCCACCTCGACCCCGCCCACGCGGGCCCGGGCCCCATCGGCCACGGCTACACCCAGGAGAACCTCGCCGCCGCCACCCAGCACTACTCGTTCCGCATCAGCGACGACGTGCTCGGCATCAGCCTGGACAGCACCGACCCCGGCGGCCACTACGAGGGCTCGCTCGGCACCGCCCAGCTGCGCTGGCTGGAGCGCGAACTGAAGGCCAACGAGCGGCGCGACGGCGGACCTTCGTACGTCGTCGTCCTCAGCCACCACACCAGCAGGTCCATGCGCAACCTCCGTCACGACCCGGCCCGCCCCGAGGAGGCCCGGCACGGCGGCGACGAGATCGTCGAGCTGCTCGGCCGGTACCCCTCGGTCCTCGCCTGGGTCAACGGCCACAGCCACAAGAACGCCATCACCCCGCACCGCACCCCGCACGGCGCCTTCTGGGAGGTCTCCACCGCGTCGCACGTCGACTTCCCGCAGCTGGCGCGGGTGGTCGAGCTCACGGACAACCACGACGGAACGATTTCTCTCTTCACCACCCTCATCGAGTCCGCCGCCCCGAACCGCACGGATTTCGCCGACCTCTCCCAGACCGGTCTTGCCGCGCTGTACCGCGAGCTGTCCTTCAACGCACCCGGCGCCAGGCCCGCGTTGGGCGGCGACGCGGGCGACCGGAACACGGAACTCGTGCTGCGAAAGGGCTGAATCGCGCTCAACCCCGGCGGACCGCTCAACCCTCCGCACCGGGCCCCGGGTCCACCCGGCCGACGACAGCCGGACGACGTTCCGGGACCGCGGGGCCGGGAGGGGCAGGACATGACAGTGCGCAGAGGACGGGCAGGGCGGGCAGGACGGGCAGGGCGGGCAGGGCGGGCAGGACGGGCAGGACGGGCAGGGCGGGCAGGGCGGGCAGGACGGGCAGGACGGGCAGGGGGGACGGTCGCACTCGCCGTGACGGCGGCGATGACGGTGACGGTGACGGCCGGGGCGTTCGCGGCCCCGGCACTCGCCGCGCCACCCGGCCGTACCGACGGCTCCGGCGAGGGGCACCGCGCGACCCTGCGCGCCATGAAGGCCGCCCTGAACGAGGACGCCCCCGGCGTCACCGTGCAGGCCAAGGACCGGCACGGCCCCTGGAACGCCGCCGCGGGCACCGGCGACCTCGCCCGGCACACCCCGCGCGGCGCCCACGACCACTACCGGATCGGCAGCATCACCAAGACGTTCGTCGCGACCGTCCTCCTCCAGCTGGAGGCCGAGGGCCGCCTCGACCTGGACGACACGGTCGGGAAGTGGCTGCCGGGCGTCGTCGAGGGCAACGGCCACGACGGCGACCGGATCACGGTCCGCCAGATCCTCAACCACACCAGCGGCATCTTCGACGTGACGTCCGACGACGAGGTGCAACGCAAGGTGTTCAGCGAGGAGTTCCTCGAACACCGCTACGACACCTGGACCGCCGAGCAGCAGATCGCCATCGCCATGCGCCACAAGCCGGACTTCGCGCCCGGCACCGGCTGGAAGTACTCCAACACCAACTACGTCGTCGCCGGAAAGCTCATCGAGCGCATCACCGGCAAGCCGTACGCTCAGGAGATCAGGCGGCGCGTCATCGAGCCGCTCGGCCTGCACGCCACCTCGGTCCCCGGCACCGACCCGACCATGCCCAAGCCCGGTTCGCGTGCGTACACCAAGCTCTCCGACGCCCCCGACGCCAAGAACCACGACGTGACGGAGCTGAACCCGACCGTGGCGGGCGCGGCGGGCGGGATGATCTCCAACTCGGCCGACCTGAACCGTTTCTACGCGGCACTGCTGCGGGGCAGGCTCCTGCCCGCGAAGCAGCTCGCCGAGATGAGGACCACGGTGCCGAAGGGCGACAATCGGCCGGGCCAGCGGTACGGACTGGGTCTGGAACCCTTCAGGACCACGTGCGGCACGGTCGTCTGGGGCCACGGCGGCGACATCCACGGCTCGGCGTCCGGTGCGGGTGCGACGGCGGACGGCCGCCACGCGCTCGCGGTCAACTTCAACGGCCCCGGGGGCGAAGTGCAGCCGGTGCTCGACGCGGAGTTCTGCGGAAAGGGGTGACCGGAGAGGGGTGACCGGAAAAGGGTGACCGGAGAGGGGCGATCGGAGAGGGGGAGGCGTCAGCTGGGCAGCACCACGACGTACGCCGCGGGATCGCGGTCCGCCGACGCCATCAGCGCCGTCCGCACCACGGTGGCCTGCTGCTCCCGTGAGTCCCTGAGCTTCCGCGGGGTGATGTGGACGACGGTGATCCCGAGCCGCTCCAGGTGCTCGCGCTTGCGGACGTACTCGGACCACACCTCGTCGTCCTCCTGCCTGAGGCCGTGCCGGGGCGCCCGCGTGTCCAGCTCCACGGCCACGGCCTGGTCGGGCCAGTAGGCGTCGACACCGCCGAGGTGCGGGCCGCCGGGCAGCCGCAGGTCGACGTTCCACAGGGGGTCGGGCAGGCCGTGCTCGGCGACCATGCGGTACAGCCGGTCCTCGGCGATGGCCCGCCCCTCGGCGATCAGGGAGTCGACGGCGTCCACCACGTGCGGGCGGGTCAGCAGTCGCGCTTGCGTCAACTCCCGCACGACGGCGGCCGGTTCGCAGTGGCCGCCGCGCACCGCCTCGCTGAGCAGCCGCCGCACCGCACCCGCGTCGGCGAGCTGCGCCACCGCGTCGGCGAGCGCGCGGGGCACGGGCGCGACCGGAACTCCCGTGATCTGCTGGGGAGTCGGCAGCGCGGAGCTGCGCACGAGCCGGGCGAAGCCCACGGAGCGCAGGCGCCGGGTGCGGGGGACCAGGACGTCGATGCGGTCCTGGGAGAGCAGCGGGGGAGCGGACGAGAAGCGGTGCAGGGCCAGCGCGGCGAGCCCCGTGATCATCGCGTCGGCGTACGCGGCGTGCGGCTCGCCCGCGCGGGGCTGGGAGGGCACGGCCCTGGCCTCGCGTGCGGGCAGCCGCCCCGCGTACAGCAGCGCACCGTGCAGCCGCTCCTCACTGGTCGGCGGTCCCGGGTGCAACAGGCAGACTCCGGGCAGGAGTTGCTGCCAGGGTCCGCCCGGGCGGCAGTGCGCGCCGACGTCCGCGACGGAGACGCCGTGCTCGCCGAGCTGGGCCGTGCTCATGACGCGCGGCTGGACGTCGGCGAGGCGGGCGAGGTGGGCGAGGGGGAGGGGGGAGAGCGGGGCGTTGTGGTTCATGACCCGGTCGTTCCCGCGCCCCCTCGCCCCGCTAACCGCTGTTACAGGCCCGTCGACAAACCAGGACAACCTCGCCCTAAAGCACGGGCGTTCGACTGCCGAGGATCTCCGGCCCCCTGCACACCCCCTGACCTGCGCCGCCACCCGGCGACGGCACAGGCCAGTGCCTCACTCCGCGCTAGATCGCCGCGCCCGCGTCGCACGCCTGTGCCCGCAGCGACCGCGCCAGGTCGTCGCGCGCTTCGAGGACCAGGCGGCGCAGGGCCGGTGCGGACGACTCGTGCGCGGTGAGCCACTCGTCGGCCGCCGCCAGTGTCGCCGTGTCGCCCTGGAGGTGCGGGAACAGGCCCCGCACCACGTCCATGCCGATCTGGATGGACCGCTCGGCCCACACCCGCTCGATCGCCGCGAAGTACTTCGACACGTACGGCGCCGCGAGCTCCCGCTGCGACGGCTGCGAGAACCCCGCGATCGTCGCCTCGACCAGCGCGTTGGACAGCTGGTCGGACTCCACCACGGCGGCCCACGCCTGCGCCTTGACGGCCGCCGAGGGCCGCGCGGCCAGGCACCGCACCTGGTGCCGCTTGCCGGAAGCGGTGTCGTCCCTGGACAGCTCGGCGGCGAGCGCCTCCTCGTCGGCGGCGCCGTGCGCGGTCAGCGGCCTCAGGAACGCCCAGCGCAGCTCCTGGTCGACCGTCAGGCCGTCGATCTTGGCGTTGCCGTCGAGGAAGCCCCGCAGCAGCTGAAGGTCGGCCGCCGACGACGCCACCGAGGCGAAGAACCGCGCCCACGTCAGCTGGTGCTGGCTGCCCGGCGCCGCGATGCGCAGCTCCCGCAGCGCGCCCTCGGCGAGCGACCTGGTGCCCTCCTCGCGCCACTCGGGCGCGGCGTAATGCGTGAGGGCGGAGTTCGTCCACGCGTGCAGCATCTGCAGGACGCCGATGTCGCTCTCCTGCCCGGCGAAGCGCAGCACGAGCCCGATGAAGTCCCGCGCGGGCATGAGCCCGTCCCGCGTGAGGCTCCACAGCGCGGACCAGCACAGGGCGCGGGCCAGCGGGTCGGTGATGTCGCCGAGGTGGTCCCGCAGCGTGGCGAGGGAGTTCTCGTCGAAGCGGATCTTGCAGTACGTCAGGTCGTCGTCGTTGACCAGGACGAGCTCGGGCGCCGTCTCCCCGGCGAGCTCGGCCACGACGGTGCGCGGCCCGTCGACGTCGACCTCCGCGCGTGCGTACCGCTCCAGGTCGCCACCCGCCGACCTGCGGTAGAGCCCGACGGCCACGCGGTGCGGGCGCAGCTCGGGGTGGGACTCGGCGGCCTCCTGGAGGACGGAGAGCTCGGTGATCCGGCCCTCCGCGTTCAGGATGACCTGCGGGGTCAGGGAGTTGACGCCGGCCGTCTGGAGCCAGGCACGCGACCAGGACGCCATGTCGCGCCCGGAGGTCTCCTCGAGGACCGAGAGCAGGTCGCCGAGGACCGTGTTCCCGTACGCATGCCGCTTGAAGTAGCGCCGGGCGCCGTCCAGGAACGCGTCCCGTCCCACGTACGCGACGAGCTGCTTGAGGACCGAGGCCCCCTTCGCGTACGTGATCCCGTCGAAGTTGAGCTTGGCGTCCTCCAGGTCGCGGATGTCGGCCGTGACGGGGTGTGTGGAGGGCAGCTGGTCGGCGCGGTAGGCCCATGCCTTGCGGTTGTTGGCGAAGGTGATCCAGCCGTTGGTGAAGCGTGTCGCCTCGACCATCGAGAAGGATCCCATGAAGTCGGCGAAGGACTCCTTGAGCCACAGGTCGTCCCACCACCGCATGGTGACCAGGTCGCCGAACCACATGTGCGCCATCTCGTGGAGGATGACGTTGGCCCGGCGCTCGTACGACGCCTGGGTCACCTTGCCGCGGAAGATGAACTCCTCACGGAAGGTCACCATGCCCGGGTTCTCCATCGCACCGAGGTTGTACTCCGGCACGAACGCCTGGTCGTACTTCCCGAACGGGTACGGGTAGTCGAAGGTGTCGTGGAAGAAGTCCAGGCCCTGCTTGGTGACGAGGAAGACGTCGTCGGCGTCGAAGTGCGGGGCGAGGCCCTTGCGGCACATCGCGCCGAGGGGGATCTCCAGGCGGGTGCCGTCGTCGAGCACGCGCGTGTACGAGTCCGTCACGTAGTGGTACGGGCCCGCGACGACCGCCGTGATGTACGTCGAGATCGGCTTGGTCTCTGCGAACTTCCACACGCCGTCGGTCAGCTCGCCCGCGCCGTTGGACCACGCCGTCCAGCCCTCGGGTGCCTGGACCGCGAAGCGGTAGGGCGCCTTCAGGTCGGGCTGCTCGAAGTTGGCGAAGACGCGGCGGGCGTCCGCCGGTTCGTACTGCGTGTAGAGATAGACCTCGCCGTCCTCGGGGTCGACGAAGCGGTGCATGCCCTCACCGGTGCGGCTGTACGCACACTGGGCGTCCACCACCAGTTCGTTCTCCTCGGCCAGCTCCTCCAGCGCGATCCGGGTGCCGTCGAAGACCTCGGAGGGGTCCAGGTCCTTGCCGTTGAGCGACACCGCCGTGACACTCGGCGCGATCAGGTCCGCGAAGGTCGCGGCGCCCGGCTCGGCGCTGCGGAACCGGATGGTGGTCACCGAGCGGAACGTGCGCGGTTCCTGACCGCTCTCGCCGACCGCCGAGCGCAGGTCGAGGAAGACCTCGTAACCGTCGACGGAGAGCAGCGCGGCCCTCTCGCGGGCCTCGTCGCGGGACAGATTCTCACCGGGCACGGGCGGCACTCCTTTGTGACTCGCATGACTCGTACGAATGTCTACGATCCTCGCATGTGCCCTGTGTGGCCGACATCCGGGAATGCCCCGGTGCGCCCCGGACGTTTTCCCGGCCAGATGCGAACGGATTCCCTAGGGAGAGACATGTCCGAGAACGGCAGCAAGACCCCCGTCGACTTCTGGTTCGACCCGCTGTGCCCGTGGGCCTGGATGACGTCCCGCTGGATGCTCGAGGTTGAGAAGGTCCGCGACGTGGAGGTCCGCTGGCACGTGATGAGCCTGGCCGTCCTGAACGAGGACAAGCTCGACGATCTCCCCGCTGATTACCGCGAGATGATGGAGACGAAGGCCTGGGGCCCCGTCCGCGTCGTCATCGCCGCCCAGCAGAAGCACGGCGACGAGATCCTCGGCAAGCTCTACACCGCGCTCGGCACCCGTATCCACAACCGCGGCGAGGGCCTGACCCGTGAGGCGGTCGTGGGTGCCCTCAAGGACGTGGGCCTGCCCGCCGACCTCGTCGACTACATGGACTCGGACGCCTACGACACGGAGCTGCGCGCCTCCCACAAGGAGGGCATCGACAAGGTCGGCCAGGAGGTCGGCACGCCGGTCATCGCCGTCCCCGGCGCCGACGGCTCACAGGTCGCCTTCTTCGGCCCGGTCGTGACCCCCGCCCCCAAGGGCGAGGCGGCGGCGAAGCTCTGGGACGGCACGCTGCTGGTGGCCTCGACCCCGGGCTTCTACGAGATCAAGCGGACCCGCACCCAGGGCCCGGTCTTCGACTGACGCCCCGGAGGACCGGCACGCACAGAAAGGCCCCCGTGAGTCACGTCCTCACGGGGGCCTTTCCTTCATCCGCCTGCCTCGGCGAAAGTTGAGAAGACGATCACGAGGCAGGACGCTTTCCTACGGGGTGCTGCGTCACGGAGTCAGCAGGAGGCTGTTCACGCGCTCCTTCGCGGCCGCGTAACGCTTGGCCACGTCCTGCCAGTTGACGACCTGCCACATGGCCTCGATGAAGTCGACCTTCTGGTTCTTGTACTGCAGGTAGAAGGCGTGCTCCCAGGCGTCGAAGACCAGGATCGGCGTCGAGCCCTGGCCGACGTTGCCCTGGTGGTCGTAGACCTGCTCGACGATGAGGCGGTTGCTGAGCGGCTCGTAGGCGAGCACGCCCCAGCCGGAGCCCTGCGTCGTCGCCGAGGCCTTGGTCAGCTGGGTCTTGAACTTGGCGAAGGAGCCGAAGGACTCCGTGATCGCGTCGGCGAGGTCGCCCACGCCGTCCGCGGCCAGCGGCTCGCCGCCGCCGCCGTCCTTCGGGCTGTTCATGTTGTGCCAGTAGATGCTGTGGAGGATGTGGCCGGAGAGGTGGAACGCGAGGTTCTTCTCCAGGCCGTTGATGGCGCCCCACGTCTCCTTGTCGCGCGCCTCCTCCAGCTGCTCAAGAGTGTCGTTCGCGCCCTTCACGTACGCCGCGTGGTGCTTGTCGTGGTGCAGCTCGATGATCTGCGGGTTGATGACAGGTTCGAGTGCCGCGTAGTCGTACGGAAGTTCAGGAAGCGTGTAAATGGCCATGATCCGAGCCCTCCGACTGCTGCTCTGCTGTGATTCTCAAGTTATTGCAAGTCCTTCGCAAGTGCAGGCTAGCAGCAGCTACTGGGAGAAGTTGATCAGCCCTTCGTCCTAGGTCCGCACGGGAATACCCGCGTACGCCTATGGGCGTACCGGCGCACGGAAGAAGCCCCGGACCACCCGGTCCGGGGCTTCTTGCGGGAATCGCCGCTCAGACGGCGGCAGCCGCCCGCCTCTCCGCCATCTTCTGCCGCACGAAGCCGATCACGGCGAGCGCCAGCGTCAGACCGCCCGTGGCGAGCAGCTGCTTGCGCGTGTCGGGCTGGTCGGTCATCAGGTAGAAGATGTAGGCCATGGCGGCCAGTGCCACCCATGTCAGGACCGGGAACGCCCACATCCGGATGACGAGCTTCTCCGGCGCCTCGCGCTCGGTCCTGCGGCGCAGGATCAGCTGCGAGACGGCGATGAAGACCCAGACCATCAGGATCATCGCGCCGATCATGTTGAGCAGCCACGGGAAGACGTCGTCCGGACGCCAGTAGCTGAGCAGCACGCAGACGAAGCCGAAGACGGAGGAGGCGAGCACCGCGAGGCGCGGCACGCCGCCCGAGACCTTGCCGAGGGCCTTCGGGCCCTGGCCGCGCTCGATCAGGGAGTACGACATGCGCGAGGCGCCGTAGATGTTGGCGTTCATCGCGGAGAGCAGGGCGACCAGGACGATGACGTTCATGATCTCGCCGGCGCCGGGGATGCCCAGGTGGTCGAGCGTGGCGACGTACGGGCCCTTGGCGACGACCTCCTTGTTGTCCCACGGCAGCAGCGTCACGACGACGAGCATCGAGCCGACGTAGAAGACGGCGATGCGCCACATCGCGGTGCGCACGGCCTTCGCGACGCTCTTGACCGGGTTCTCGGACTCGGCGGCGGCGATCGTGACGGTCTCCAGACCGCCGTACGCGAAGACGGAGGCGAGGAGGCCGATGATCAGGCCGTCCGTGCCGTTCGGCATGAAGCCGCCCTCGCCGGTGAGGTTCTCCAGGCCGGGGGCCGAGGTGTCCGAGCCGGGCAGGATGCCGAGGATCGCGAGGACGCCGATGCCGAGGAAGAGCGTGATGGCGCCGACCTTGAGGGCGGCGAACCAGAACTCGAACTCGCCGAAGTTCTTCACGGCCGTCAGGTTGGCGCCGCAGAACACCAGCATGAAGAGGGCGACCCACGCCCACTCCGGGCTGTCGGGGAACCAGCCGACCATGATCTTGGCGGCGCCGATGCCCTCTAGTCCGACGGCGACGCAGAGCAGGAACCAGAAGCCCCAGCCCGCGGCGAAGCCCGCCCAGGGGCCGATGGCGCGCTCGGCGTGGACCGAGAAGGAGCCCGACGCGGGGTTCGCGGCCGACATCTCACCCAGCATGCGCATCACGAGCATGACAAGTGCGCCGGAGACGGCGTAGGCGAGGACGATCGAGGGACCGGCCGCGGCGATGCCCGCTCCGGAGCCCACGAAGAGCCCGGCGCCGATCACGCCACCGAGCGCGATCATGGAGAGATGCCGCTGCTTGAGGCCGTGGACCAGCGGGGAGTCGGCCTTCGGTGCTTCGTCGGGTGCTGCGTCCTGGTGGGTGGACGTCCGAGACATGGGCGTGCCCTGTTCAGTAGCCGAGACGGGGGAGCGAGCGGCCCACAGTCTGAGGTCCGGTACCGCTGACAGGGAACACTTGACCGCTATACGGACACGACGCTCACACGTTGTGAAGAATCACGCACAACAAGTTCACCTGTTGTTCATGTAAGCCTCTTGGTGCGCGTGTCGCGCCACTCCCGCAGCCCCGCGACCGCCAGGACGAGCGCCGTCGCCCCCGCCGACCACAGCAGCTGCGGCCGCGCGTCGGCGTCCGTCAGCATCAGCGCCAGCACGGCGGCCATCGCGGCCAGCGCCGCCCACGTCAGATACGGGAACGCCCACATCCGCAGCACGAGCCGCTCCGGCGCCTCGCGCTCGATGCGCCGGCGCAGCCGCAGCTGCGACACCGCGATCAGCGCCCAGACGAAGAGCAGCACAGCCCCGACCGAGTTGAGCATGTAGAGGAAGACGGAGTCCGGCCACTTCAGATTGAGGACCACGGACACGAAGCCGAACGCGACGGACGCGAGGACCGCGCGCCGCGGCACCCCGCCCCCGGCCACCTTCAGCAGCGCCTTCGGTGCCTCGCCGCGCTCGGCCAGCGAGAAGACCATCCGGGACGACCCGTAGAGATTGGCGTTCAGCGCGGAGAGCAGCGCCACGAACACCACGATGTTCATGATCGTCCCGGCGGACGGCACCCCGATCGAGTCGAGGACCGTCACATACGGACTGGCGCCCGCCTTCTGCGCCGTCCAGGGCAGCACCGTCACGATGACCAGCATCGACCCGACGTAGAAGAAGAGGATGCGGTAGACCGCGCTGCGCACCGCGCGGGCGACCGAGCGCACCGGGTCGTCGGACTCGGCGGCCGCGATCGTCACGACCTCCAGGCCGCCGAACGCGAAGACGACGGCGAGGACGCCCGAGACGACCCCCGACCAGCCGTGCGGCAGGAACCCGCCCTGCCCGGTCAGGTTCGTCATGCCCACCGGATCGGTCTCCGGCAGCACGCCGAAGACCGCGAGCAGACCGAGGACCAGGAACGCGATGATCGCGCAGACCTTGAGCGTCGCGAACCAGAACTCGAACTCGCCGAAGTTCTTCACCGACGCGAGGTTGGCCGCCGTGAAGACCACCATGAAGATCAGCACCCACGCCCACTGCGGCACCGCGGGCGCCCAGCCGTTGGCGATCTGCGCGGCGCCGGTCGCCTCCACGGCGAGCACCACGACCAGCAGGAACCAGTAGAGCCAGCCGACGCTGAACCCCGCCCAGCGCCCGAGCGCGCGCTCCGCGTGCACCGAGAACGAACCCGAGGCGGGCATCGCCGCCGACATCTCGCCGAGCATCCGCATCACACACATCGCGAGCGCGCCCGCGATCAGGTACGAGACGACGATGCCGGGGCCCGCCACCGAGATCCCGGCCCCCGACCCCACGAAGAGCCCGGCGCCGATGACACCGCCGAGCCCGAGCATGGTGAGGTGACGCTGCTTGAGACCGCCGCCCAGGGGCTCGGGTCCGGCCCCCGTCGCGGGCAGGCTGTCCGGTGGTGCGTCGTGCATGGTGCTCAGGCTGCTCTCGGGGCTCACAAAGACTTTGGCGGGACTCCACAGTCTCCCCGGGGTGCGGCCCCTCGCGCAAAACGGGGCACCCACCCGCCGACCTCCGTGACGAGCATCACGCCGGCCGAGGTGTACGCGAACCTCTTTGTACGGAGCCCACCAAGGCCCTGCCCCCGGGTTGTCGGCCGATGACCGTGTGGCCGCCGCGCCGCCTGGGATAGCGTCGACGCGTTCCCACCTGCCCACGTCCCCGCGGAGTCCCCGATGAGCATCGCCGCTGCCACCACCCGCCCCGGCCAGGTCCTCGCCGACCTGCTGCCCGCGTCCCGTGTGAAGGACGCGGCGCTCGTGCTCGGCGGCGCCGCGCTCACCGGAATCGCCGCCCAGATCGCGGTGCCCGTGCCGGGCTCCCCGGTGCCGGTGACCGGACAGACCTTCGCCGCGCTGCTCGTCGGCACGTCGCTGGGCGCCCGCCGCGGCTTCCTCTCCCTCGCCCTGTACGCCCTCGTGGGCATGGCGGGCATGCCGTGGTTCGCGCAGGCGGGCTCCGGCGCCGCGGCCCCGTCCCTCGGCTACGTCCTCGGCATGCTGCTCGCCGCCACGGTGGTGGGCGCCCTGGCCCGCCGCGGCGGCGACCGCTCCGTGCTGCGCACGGCGGGCACGATGGTCCTCGGTTCCGCGATCATCTACGCGGTCGGCGTCCCGTACCTGGCCGCCGCCACCGGCATGTCGATGACCCAGGCGGTCGCCGCGGGCCTCACGCCGTTCCTGATCGGTGACGCCCTGAAGGCCGCGCTCGCGATGGGCGCCCTGCCGACGGCCTGGAAGTTCCTGGACCGCTGACAGCGGGTCAGCTGACGCTGTAGTTCCGCCTGAAGAGGTTCGCCGGGTCGTACGTGGCCTTCAACCCGGCGAGCCTCTTCCGCGTCTCCGGGTCGTACAGCCCCTCCGGCCTGTCGTTGCCGCCGAAGACGAAGTTGAGCGACCGCCCGAGCGTCTGCGGCGCCACGAGCCCGAACGCCTGCGCGTGCACCTTCCGGTGGGCCTCGACATCCGTTCCGTCCAGCGGCGACAGGATCCGCAGCAGCCAGCCCGCCTCGCGGTAGGGCACGGCGTTGTCCGCGTTTCCGGCGGGTCGTGCCAGTGCGCCGCCCAGGTGGTTGAGCTGCAGGATGTGCATCGCGGCCGCGTCGGGCCCGGTCAGCGTGAGGATGTCGGCGGCCGCCTCGACGTCGAGGGTGCTCAGGACGGCGTTGTCGCCGTAGTAGGCGTGCGGGAAGTCCGGGTCGCCGTGGATGGTGGGGCTGTCGGCGTACGGCATCTCCCGCAGCGTGTCCGACACCGTGGGCCCGAGCTCCCGCAGCGGCGCCAGGAGCCGCTCGCCCTCCGCCTCCGAACCGGTGAACGCGACCCGGATCAGGACGAGATAGCTGCCGCGCAGGTGCGGCGGGAGCTGCGGCAGGTCCGGGTAGACGAGCGCGGCGAGGGACGACGTCACCTCGTCGGGCAGGGTCCGCGTCCACTCCTCGTAGCCGCGCAGCACCGCGGCCGGGTCGACCGCCCTGCCGTCGAACGTCAGCGCGCCGCCGTAAAGACGCGCCACCGGCACCAGGCCGATCTCCAGCTCCGTGACCACGCCGAGCTGCGCGCCGCCGCCCAGGAGGCCCCGGAAGAGCTCCGGGTCGCTGTCCCGCGTCACGTGGCGCAGGACGCCGTCCCCGGTGACGACGTCGACCGCGCGGACGTGGTCGGCCGCGTAGCCGAACTCCCGGCCCAGGATGCCGAGTCCGCCGCCGAGCGTGTACGCGACGGCGCCCACGCTCGGTGCCGTGCCGTTCAGCGGGGCGAGGCCGTGCTCCACCGCGGCCTCGACGACCTGACCCCAGCGGGCGCCCGCGCCGATGGCGGCGGTGCGCGCGCCGGGGTCGATGCGCACGGCGTCCATGCGCCGCGTACTGATGAGGACGCCGCCCTCGGAGGCTCCCGGCACGCCGTGCCCGGTGGCCTGCACGCCGACGGGCAGGCCCGCCCCGGTCGCGTGCGTCACGGCGGCGACCACGTCGTCGGCGTTCTCCGCGCCGAAGACGAGGTCGGGCCGCGTCGCGAAGCCGGTCTGCATGCCGGCGATTTCCTCTGCGTATCCGGCGTCATCCGGCCGGAACACGCGTCGCTGGGCGGTGTGGTCCACAGGTGCCTCCGTCGTCTCGTTCGACACGGAGAGCATTACGCACCGGCGGACCGCCCCGACGTCAACTCTTCCGAGACTCCACCGGAATTCCGTCCGGGTTCCGGGGCCGGATCTTCTCCCGTACGAGCGAGAAGACGACCACGAAGGCGGCGGCCAGGAGCGAGAGCAGTACCTGCTTGCGGCCGGTCTCGTCGGTCAGCATGTAGACGAGGACGAACGAGATCATCGCGATCGTGACCCACGTCAGGTACGGGAAGAGCCACATCTTCACGACGAGCTTCTCCGGCTCCTCGCGCAGGATGATGCCGCGCATCCGCAGCTGCGTGAAACTGATGATCAGCCACACGAAGAGGGCCACCGCGCCCGAGGAGTTGAGCAGGAAGTCGAAGACGGTGTCCTTCCACTGGTAGTTGAACCAGACGGCGACGAAACCGAAGACGACGGAGCCGAGGATCGCGGCCTGCGGGACGCCCCGCGTGTTGGTGCGCGCGAACGCCTTGGGCGCGTCGCCGCGCTGACCGAGGGAGAAGGCCATGCGGGAGGCGGTGTAGAGCCCGGAGTTGAGGCAGGAGAGCACGGCGGTGAGGACGATGACGTTCATGACCTGACCGGCGTGCGGGATGCCGATCGAGTTGAGCGCGGCGACGTAACTGCCGTCCTTGGTGATCGACTTGTCGTTCCACGGGAGGAGGGTGATGACGACGAAGATCGAGCCCAGGTAGAAGACGCCGATGCGCCAGATCACGCTGTTGGTCGCCTTGGTGACGGCGCGCTGCGGGTCCTCGGACTCACCGGCGGCCAGCGTGACGATCTCGCTGCCCATGAAGGAGAAGACGACCATCAGCACACCGGTGAGGATGGCGCCCGCGCCCTTGGGCATGAAGCCGCCCGCGTCGGTGAGGTGCGCGAATCCGGCGCCCGGGTTGTCGGAGCCGGGCAGCACGCCGAAGACGGCGAGCAGGCCGATGACCACGAAGCCGCCGATGGCGACGACCTTGATCCCGGCGAACCAGAACTCGAACTCGCCGTAGGAGCCCACCGAGACGAGGTTCGTCGCGGTGAGTACGACCATCACGATGAGCGCCCAGCCCCACTGCGGGACGGCGGGTATCCAGCCGTTGAGGATCACGGCGCCCGCGGTGGCCTCCACGGCGAGCACGACGACCCAGAAGAACCAGTAGAGCCAGCCGATGGAGAAGCCGGCCCAGCGGCCGAGCGCCTGGTCCGCATAGGTGGAGAAGGAGCCGGACGCGGGCCGTGCGGCGGCCATCTCGCCGAGCATCCGCATCACGAGGACGACCATCGTGCCGACGAGGGCGTACGAGACGAGGATCGCGGGCCCCGCGGCGGCGATGCCGGAGCTCGATCCGACGAAGAGACCGGCACCGATCACGCCGCCGATGGCGATCATGGAGAGGTGGCGGTTCTTGAGACCCGCTTTCAGGCCGTCGCCGGTGTCACCACTGTCGCCAGACCGCGGATCCCCAGGGGGATTGGGGGTGCTGTCTGCCTTCGCAAGGGAGGGTTGCGAGGTCATGGACGAATCCTTAAGTTCTCGGGTCACGAGCCCCCGCATTCAAGCCCAGGGGTGAACGGGACGGAAGTCCTGAATCCGGATCGTTGTATTCCGGGCTTTAGGCCTGGACCAAGGTCCCGACCAGGGAGATCAACATCCTGCCCGGTCGCGGCTACCCACCCCGCGACGTGCCACACTCGGACCCATGCGCGTGTACCTCGGCTCGGATCATGCCGGCTACGAACTCAAGAACCACTTGGTCGAATGGCTCAAGGGCCACGGCCATGAGCCCGTCGACTGCGGGCCCCACATCTATGACGCCCAGGACGACTACCCGCCGTTCTGCCTGCGCGCCGCGGAGCGGACCGCCGCGGACCCGGAGGCCCTCGGCATCGTCATCGGCGGCTCCGGCAACGGCGAGCAGATCGCCGCGAACAAGGTGAAGGGCGTACGGGCGGCCCTGGCCTGGAGCGAGCAGACGGCGGCGCTCGGCCGTGAGCACAACGACGCCAACGTCATCTCGATCGGCGGCCGCATGCACACGCAGGAGGAGGCGACGAAGTTCGTCGAGATCTTCCTGGCGACGCCGTACTCGGGTGAGGAGCGTCACACGCGCCGCATCGAGATGCTGTCGCGGTACGAGACGTCGGGCGAGCTTCCCCCCATCCCCGCCGGGCACCCTCAGCAGTAGCGGGCCTCACGGGGCGCCGCCCCGGACCCCGCTCCTCACACACCGGAGGGGCTGACTCCACAGCCCCTCCGCACGCACTCTCGGAGGGACCCCGTGCCTGAGGGGCACACTATCCACCGGCTCGCTCAGGACCACCTCGCACGGTTCGCCGGACGCCCCGCGACCGTACGCAGCCCGCAGGGCAAGTTCAGTGACAGCGCCGCCCTCCTGAGCGGCCAGGTGATGGAGACCGCCGAGGCGCACGGCAAGCACCTCTTCCTCGGCTTCGCCGACACCGGATGGATCCACATCCACCTCGGCCTCTTCGGCAAGTACACGCTGGGGGAGACCCCCGCCCCGCCGCCCACGGACACCGTCCGCCTCCGGCTCCTGAACGACGCGTACCACTCCGACCTCCGCGGCCCCACCACCTGCGCCCTCATCACGGACGAGGAGAAGCAGGCGATACACGACCGGCTCGGCCCGGACCCGCTGCGCCCCGCGGACGCCCCGGAGAACGACCCGGCGAAGGCCTATCGCCGCATCTCCCGCAGCCGCACCACGATCGCCGCGCTCCTCATGGACCAGAAGGTCATCGCGGGCGTCGGCAACGTCTACCGCGCGGAGGTCCTCTTCCGGCACGGCATCGACCCGTACACGGCGGGCAAGGACGTCACCGAGGCGCAGTGGACCGCGATCTGGGCGGACCTCGTCGACCTGATGCACGAGGGCGTACGCCTCAACCGCATCGACACCGTCAGGCCCGAGCACACCCCGGAGGCGATGGGACGCCCGCCGCGCGTCGACGACCACGGCGGCGAGGTCTACGTCTACCGGCGGGCGAACCAGCCCTGTCACCTCTGCGGCGGCGACATCCGCACGGCGGACCTGGCGGCCCGCAACCTCTTCTGGTGCCCCACGTGCCAACGCCCCGCTTGAGCCCCCGGCCGGAACCTAGAACCCGTGCGACAGCCAGGGCGCCACATCCGACCCGAAGGCCACCGACGCCTCGGTCAGCGCGCCCCGGCGCAGCTCCCGGACGCGGCCCGCGGCCGCCAGTGACGTGAGGGACGTACCGCCGAGGTAGCCGGCGCCCAGCTCACGTACCGACAAGGAGAGGTCGGCCGCGTCGGCCGTGCGCTCGCACGACGCGCCCTTCGCGTCGCCGGTGAGGCGCCAGCGGCCCTCGTTCCAGGGGCAGAACGCGTCCTCGACCTCGAACACCACGTCCACCGGCGTCTGGTACGTCCGTGCTTCGAGCGCCGCGCCCACCTCGACGAGCCGCACGTACAGCGAGTCCCGTACCGAGACGTCGCAGCGGCGGACGTCGGAGACCAGCTGCAACAGCGCGTCGTCCACCGGGCGGTTGCGCGCGACGACCGAAGACGTCAGGTCGATGTCGAACAGGAACTGCCACAGCGCCGCGTACGCCGCCGGGTCCAGGGCGTCGATGTCGCGCACCTGGACCGAACCCTTCGGGCCCCGCCACTCCCAGTCGGGCTTCACGGCGAACCGCACGTACCCGACGAGCTCACCCGCCCGCTCGGCCACCACGCACTGCAGCGGCGACGCGCCGTTCCGCTCGCTCTGCGGGTCGAGCAGCCCGAGCCGCTCCCAGCCGGGCTGCCGGGCGGTCATGCCCGGACGCTCCGTCACCTGTCGTGCGTACAGGGCCTCGCAGGCCTCGTGGACGTCGGCGGGCCGTTCGTACCGAAGATGTACGTCGTCCGTCCCCGCGGGCAGGGACAGCGACACCCGCGTCGTGTCGATGTCGACCTTCATCTGCCGCGTCGCCGCGCCGTACCCGAACCGGCCGTAGATGGCCGGCTCGGACGCGGTGAGCACGGCGATCGGCTCGCCGGCCGCGCGGACGTCGTCCAGCTGCCGCCGCATCATCGACGTCAGGATCCCGCGCCGCCGGTGCGTGGCCGCGACGCCGACCGTCGTGACGCCCGCCGCGTCCACCAGCGCACCGCCCGGCACGGCCACACGGAAGGAGAGCGCCCCCGCGGTCCCCACGCACGCCGCGCCGTCCCACACGCCGATCGAGCGGTCGCACTCGATGAGGTCGCTCCACAGCTCACGTTCCTCGTCCGACTCGGCGACCCCGCCGAACGCGAGCTCCAACGTCCGGTACCACGCGTCCCAGTCGCCCTTCGCGAGCACCCGCAAGTCTGTTGTCATATGCCATGCCTATCAGCGCGGTACCGCCCGGTGCGACGGGTTTTTCCCCGCCCTTGACCCCGTCCGCACCCCTTCCCCGACCGCGCGGGGCATGCCCCTGACGGGGGACAACCGGGACCTCCCGTGCGAAGTACACGGCCCGCTGGATAAGGTCCACGAGCAATGGAGGTACGCGCGGAAGCCGACACGTTCACGGCCCGGATGAAGAAGAGGGTGCACCGGGTCCGCATCGTGCTGCGCAAATCCGGGGTCGACTACTTCCGCGGCGACGGCTCCGACTGGGTCGCCCTGGCCGGCCTGCTCCTCACCATCCCGGTCATCACCACCTGCACGATCATCAACAACGAGTGGTTCTCACCGTCCGCGCTCGTCCTGCCCATCGTCGCGGGCGGCCTGTTGCTGCGCCCCGCCAGCCTGCTGGGCCTGTACGCCGCTTCCGCGGTGGCCCTGATCGTGGAGTCCGTCCGGCTCGGCCCGTACACGGACGGCGCCGCCCGCGTCACCCCTGGCACGGTCCTCGTGGTCGCCGCCTGCGGCTTCTTCGGACTCCTCATCGCCCAGTTCCGCAGCCGCGTCGGCGTGCCCTGGCGCGGCGGCGGCACCATGCTCTTCGACCTGCGCGAACGCATCCGCGTCCAGAGCAAGCTGCCGAAGCTGCCGCGCGGCTGGCACCGCGAGATGGCGCTGCGCCCGGCGGGCGGCCAGTCCTTCTCCGGCGACTTCGTGGTCGCGGCCCGCACGAACGGCGGCCGCACCCTGGAGGCCGTCCTCACCGACGTCTCCGGCAAGGGCATGGACGCGGGTTCACGCGCGCTGCTCCTCTCCGGAGCCTTCGGCGGCCTGCTCGGCTCCCTGCCCCCGCACGCCTTCCTGCCCGCCGCCAACGGCTACCTGCTCCGGCAGGACTGGGACGAGGGCTTCGCGACCTCCATCCACCTGGTCCTCGACCTGGAGACCGGCGACTACGAACTCTTCTCCGCGGGCCACCCGCCCGGCCTCCAGCTCAGTGCGGGCAGCGGCCGCTGGGAGGAGAAGACAGGCCAGGGCCCGCTCCTCGGCGTCTACGACGGCGCCCAGTTCGACCCCGTCAAAGGCGTCCTGCGCCCCGGCGACGTCCTGATGCTCTTCACCGACGGCCTCGTCGAAACCTCCGACCGCGACATCGCCGAGGGCATGGACCGCCTGACCGGCGAAGCCGACCGCTACGTGGCGGGCGGCTTCCACGGGGCGGCCTGGCACCTCATCGAGGCAGTCGCCAAGGACGTCAACGACGACAGGGCACTGCTGCTCATCTGCCGGGAGGCGTGAGCTCGTACGGCCGTCACGCCGTACTGCTCGCCGAACTCCGCGAAAGACCGGTCGACGAGCCCGGCCCGCCGTCCCCGTAGCCACCTCCGTCCTTCCCGCCCGGCAATATCCGTGCCAGCCACTCGGACCGTCCCGCGGCCAGCGGGCCGAGGACCGCGAGGAGCAGGACGTAGCCCGCGATGAAGGGGGAGAGGCGTTCGTCCAGGCCTGCGCCTGCTGCCATCGTGGCGAGGATCAGGGCGAACTCGCCGCGGGCCAGGAGTGTCGTGGAGATGTTCGCCGCGGGGCTGGGGCCGAAGCCGTACACGCGGGCCGCGCCGAGTCCTGCGAGGACGTTCATCAGGAGGGTGACCGCTACCGCGGCGAGGACCGGCCAGAGGACCACCGGCAGGTCGCCGGGGTCGATGGAGAGGCCGAAGGCGAAGAAGAAGATCGCGCCGAAGGCGTCCCGCAGGGGGTGGACCAGGGTGCGGATGCGGTCGCCGGACGCCGTGCTGCCGAGCATCAGGCCGACCATGAACGCGCCGATCGCGTCGGCGACGCCGAACCATTCGGAGACTCCGGCGACGAGGACAGCGACGCCGAGGAAGGAGATGACGAGGAGTTCGTCGTCCCGGGTGTCCATGAGGCGGCCGACGAGCTTGGTGCCGTAGCGGGCCGCGAGGGCGAGCAGGAGCAGGAAGCCGAAGGCCTTGCCGCCGTCCATCACGGCCGCGGCGAGACTGTCCGCGCCGGACAGGATGGGCTGGAGCGCCGCGAGGTAGAGGGCCAGGAAGATGTCCTCGACCACGATGATGCCGAGGATCGGCTTCGTCTCGGGGTTGCCGAGCCTGCCGGTGTCGACGAGGACTTTGGTGACGATCGCCGAGGAGGAGATGCCAAGCACTCCGGCGAGGACCAGCGCTTCGGAGGTGCCCCAGCCGAGCGCGAATCCGAAGCCCAGGCCGGCGCCGACGTTCAGGGCGAGGTACGTGCCTCCCGCGATGGCCATCTTGCGGCCGCCGGTCTTGAGGTCGTCCATGTGGAACTCGAGGCCGAGGTAGAAGAGCAGCAGGACAAGGCCGAGCGCCGAGAGCATTTCCAGGTCGTGGGGGTCGGAGACCAGGACCACGCCGGGGGTGTGGGGGCCGAGGAGGATCCCGGCCAGGATGAAGAGCGGAATGGTGGGGAGTCCGATGCGGCCGCCGAGGCGGGCGAGGACGGCGGCGGCGAGAAAGGCGCCGCCCATGGCTATCAAGGTGTCTGCGTGTCCGATGGGCCCGTTCCTCACGTAGGGGTGGCAAAAAGGAGAATGGCAAAGAGAGCGTCAAGAACGCGTCAATAGTTAGGTTACCAAACGATCGGCGAGGCGTCCCTGAACGTGCTTGGTGGGGTTCTCCCCACCCCGGGTCCGCCAGCCGCCCTCATGGTCCACACCACCCCCCTCTCCGTAGGTTCAAGGGGTCGAATTCGTACGGAGAGGTGGACACACACATGGGGCTGCGGCGGAAGAAGAACCGAGTCGTCGAGGACGACGTCCGCGTTCTCGGCGGGACACCCGGCGACTGGGCCGTCGAACTGCGCGGCGTCCGCCGCCAGTACGGCCGCAGCTCCGGCGCCGTCCACGCCCTCGCCGGCATCGACCTCGCCCTGCCCCGCGGCAGCTTCACCGCCGTCATGGGCCCCTCGGGCTCCGGCAAGTCGACGTTCCTGCAGTGCGCCGCAGGCCTCGACCGGCCCAGCGGCGGCACCGTCCACCTCGGCGGCACCGAGATCACCGGCATGAGCGAGAACAAGCTCACCGCCCTGCGCCGCACCCGCCTCGGCTTCGTCTTCCAGGCCTTCAACCTGCTGCCTTCACTCACCGTCGAGCAGAACGTCGTCCTCCCCATCCGCCTCGCCGGCCACCGTCCCGACCGCCGCAAGGCCGCCGAGATGCTCACCCGCGTCGGCCTCGGCGACAAGGGCCGCCGCCGCCCCGGCCAGCTCTCCGGCGGCCAGCAGCAACGCGTCGCCATCGCCCGCGCCCTGGTCACCGAGCCTGACGTGATCTTCGCCGACGAGCCGACCGGCGCCCTCGACACCACCACCGCCGGCGAGATCCTCGGCCTGCTGCGCTCCGCCGTCGACGGTCTCGGTGCCACCGTCGTCATGGTCACCCACGACCCCGCGGCCGCCGCCCACGCCGACCGCGTCCTCTTCCTCGCCGACGGCCGCCTCGTCGACCGCCTGGAGCGCGCCTCCGCCGCCCGGATCGCCGCCCGCATGACCACCCTGACCGCGCCCGCCTACGCGGGGGTGGCAGCGTAATGGCGTACGTACCCAACGGCCTCGCCCGCGCGGCCGTCCGCTTCAAACCCGCCGCCTTCGCCGGCACCTTCGTCGCCCTGATGATGGCCTCGCTCATCGTCGCCGCCTGCGGAATCCTCCTGGAGACGGGGCTACGCGCCTCCGTGCCGTCCGAGCGGTACGCGGGCGCCCCCGTCGTCGCCGCCGCGAAGCAGTCCGTCCACTTCGTCGCCGGCAGCGGCGACAGCAAGTCCGAGTCCGACACACCCCTGCCGGACCAGGCCCGCGTCGACAACTCCCTGGTCACCAGGGCCGGTTCGGTGCCCGGCGCCCGCACCGCCGTCCCCGACGTCACCTTCCCCGTCAAGTCCGGCGACAAGGACGTCACCGCCCACGGCTGGGGCTCCACCGCCTTCACCGGCGAGAAGCTGACCGCGGGCCGCGCCCCGCACTCCGGCGAGGTCGTCCTCGCCGCCCCCGGCGCCTCCGTCGGCGACCGCACCACCCTCACCACCGCGGAGGGGCCGCGCACCTTCCGTGTCTCCGGCACCGCAAGCGCCGCTGACACCGCACCCACCGCCTGGTTCGCCGACTCCGAGGCCGTCCGCATCTCCGGCCACCCCGGACGCGTCGACGCCATCGCCGTCCTGCCCGAGGCGGGCGTCACCGTCGACACCCTCAAGTCCCGGGTGGCGCACGCCCTCGGCGACAAGGCCGAGGTCCACACCGGCGACGACCGCAGCGAAGCCGAAGGCTCCTCGCTCGCCTACGCCAAGGAACTGCTCACCGGCCTCGGCGGCTCCTTCGGCGGCATCGCCGCCCTCACCGCCGTCTTCACCGCCGCGGGCACCGTCGCCCTCTCCGTCGGCCAGCGCGCCCGCGAGTACGCACTGCTGCGCGCCATCGGCACCACCCCCCGCCAGATCCGCCGCACCATCGCCACCGAGACCTTGCTCGTCGCCCCCGCCGCAGCGGCCGTCGGCCTGCTGCCCGGCATGGCCCTGGCCCGCTGGTGGTTCGGGCAGCTGAAGGAGAAGGGCGCGATCCCCCAGGGCGTCGACCTGTCCGTCTCCTTCATCCCGCTCGTCAGCGCCGTCGGCGTCGCCGTCCTCACCGCGCTCGGCGCCGGCTACATGGCCGCCCGCCGCCCCTCCCGCATCAAGCCGGGCCAGGCGCTCAGCGAGGCCGCCGTGGAGCGGGTGCCGCTCGGTTGGATCCGTACGCCGCTCGGCATCGCGGCCGCCGTCGGCGGCGCGATCTTCGCCGGGGTCGCCGCCAACAACTCCGGCGACGACGCGGCGAACGCGGCGCTCGGCGTCGTCATGCTCTTCATGCTCGCCGTCGCCCTGCTCGGCCCGCTCCTGGCCCGCGGCTGCGCCGCCCTGTTCGGCCTCCCGCTGCGCGGCGCCGGCGCGTCCGCCTCGCTCGCCGCCGCCAACTCCCGCTCCAACGCCCGCCGTCTGGCCTCCGCGATCACCCCGATCGTGCTCGCCATGGCCTTCTCCTCCGTCCTCGTCTTCATGCACACCAGCGAGGAGCGAGTCGCCGCCGACCAGCAGCGCGCGGGCATCACCGCCGATCACATCGTCACCTCCGACGGCGGCCTCGCCCCGGGAACACTGGCGAAGGCCGCCGACGCGAAGGGCGTCACCTCCGCCGTCGGCCTGCTCAAGTCCTCCGTGCTCGTGCCGGTGGGCTCGGGCGGCGACCGCTATCTGACGACCGCGTCGACGCAGGGCGTCACGGGCACCGCCGCCGCATTCTCGAAGGTCCAGGACCTGAAGGTCGAGACGGGCACCCTGAAGCTCGGCAAGGGGCAGATCGCCGTCGACGCCACCCTCGCCGACTCCGCCCACGTGAAGACCGGCGACCGCCTCGGCATCCGCCTGCCCGACGGCACCAAGGCCTCGCCGACCGTCGTGGCGACGTACGGCAGGGGCCTCGGCCTCTCCCAGGTGACCATGCCCGCCGCCGACCTGAAACAGCACCTCACCTCCGCCTTCACCACCGAGATCTGGACCCGCGGCGGCTCCCCGCAGGCGCTCGCCGGACTCGGCGCCCTCAAGGACCGCGACGGCTACGCCACCGCACAGTCCATGGACAACGAGCTCAACGCCTGGGCCAACACCACGATGGCGGCCGTACTCGGCGGCTTCGCGGCCATCGCCGCGATCAACACCCTGGTCATGACGGTCCTGGACCGCCGCCGCGAACTCGGCACGCTGCGCCTGATCGGTTCCACCCGACGCCAGGTCCTGCGGATGATCCGCTGGGAGGCGCTGCTCGTGGCCTGCGCGGGCATCGTCATCGGCTCGGCCATCGCGTTCGCCACGCTCATCCCGATGATGAAGGGCCTGACCGGCGAATCCCCGTACGTACCGCCGCTGGTGTACGGCTCCTTCGTGGGCGCGGTCCTGATCATGGGCCTCGCCTCGGCGACGATCCCGGCGAGGGCGGCGCTGAGGTCGGCCGCATGACGCCCGCAGGCCGCTCCGCCGAACCGCTGTCCCTGTCCGAGGTGGAGGCCCTCGCCCGCGAGGCGCACGCCGCCCAGCAGGACAAGGCGGGCCGCCCCTACGCCGAACACCTCCAGGCCGTGGCCGAGGGCGTGCGGCGGCGGGGCGGCGACGACGAGCAGATCGCGGCGGCCTGGCTGCACGACTCCGTCGAGGACGACGCCCTGTCGGAGCGGTGGCTCACGGACGCCCCGCTGACCCCGCGCACCAAGGACATCGTCCTCGCCCTCACCAAACGCACGGGCGAGCCCCCGGAGACGTACGCCGAACGGATCCTCGCCACCCCGGGCGCCCGCCTCGTGAAAGAGGCGGACCTGGCGCACAACGCGGACCCGGCCCGCCTCGCGGTCCTCGACGCAACGACAAGGGCGCGCCTGACGGCGAAGTACGCCACCATGCGCGCCCTGTTGGGGCTCCGGTAGAACCGGATCCGCTCGATTCCGCTACGTCGACCTGGCCCGCTCGCGGGCGAGCTGCGCCGCGTCCCGCTTGAACGCCCACTCCATCTTGGGCTCCATCGCGAACCGGAACATCCGCTGCACCGGTGGCGTGCAGAGCGCGGTGACCACGCTCGCGGCGACCACCGACACGAAGATCTCGCCGAGCGGCTGGTGCAGCCACTCGTAGTCGTCGAACCAGCCCCAGAAACGGGAGCCCTTGGCGAGGAAGCCGTGCAGCAGGTAGCCGTACAGCGTGCCGGCGCCGAGGACCGTGAACCACATCTTGCGGCGCGGCACCCACGCGAAGAAGCACGCGGTGAGGACGACGGAGCAGCCGAAGAGCGCAAGCGTCATCACCACACCGGCCCACCACGGGGCACCCAGCTCCTGGGCGCTGTCCCGGCGGTAGAACCAGGCCGAGGTCATCCGGGGACCCGCCCAGTACGCCAGGAGCAGCGCGCTCGCGAAGACCGGGATCGACAGGAGACGCACCTCGCGGCGGCGCACCAGCTGGAAGTACTCGGGCTTCATGAAGAGGCCCAGTACGAAGAACGGCAGGAACTGCAGGACGCGCTGCAGGTCGAGGTCGTCGCCGATGTCGGGTGAGATCACGGCGAGCGTGGCGATGGCCAGGGCGAGCGGCACCGGCCAGCGCACGATCTTCCAGAGCGGCACGGTGAGCCGCCACACGAAGAGCGCGACCAGGAACCAGGTGAGGTACCAGGGGTCGAGCAGGCTGATGGGCTGGCCGGGGTCGTCGTCGGCCCAGCGCTTGAAGAAGGTGTACGCGATCTCGAAGAGGACGTACGGCACGGCGACACCGGTCACGAGCCGCTTGAGGCGGTCGGCCCGCATGTCGAAACTGCGCGAGAAGTAGCCGGAGATCACGATGAACGCCGGCATGTGGAAGGTGTAGACGGTCATGTACAGCGCTTCGGCGGTACGACTGTGATCGGTCAGCGGTTCCCATGCGTGGGCCATCGCCACGAGGACGATCGCCAGGTACTTGGCGTTGTCGAAGAACGCGTCGCGCTGCTTGGCGGGCTTCGGCCCGCTGTGGGCGGTGCTGCGGCCGGCCGGGGTGGGGGGAGCTGTGGGGGCGGCCTGCGGGGGCGGGTGGGGGGCGCGGGGAGTGGGGACTCCGGCCGCCGGCACCTGGGCCGGGGGGAGGGGCGCCCGGTGGCGTCCGTGCGGGTGCACCGAGTTGGTCACAGGCCCTCCCACCAAGAGCTCGGCGAGACGACCCGGGACCGCACTGCGCCTACGGGGGTGGTGGCAGCGTGGAACATCTGAGGCACCCTAGCGTCGCTCCGGCGTATTCGTAAAACCCCCGTCACTTCTCTCGACTCAATCCCTGACAATCACGTCAGTGAATGCCGGTGGTCGACAAAGAGATGTGATGGCTCGCGACTGGATCCTGTCCAGTACGTCACAACTCATCCGGTTTAAATGGTGCATACCACCCGGGGGCGACTCCGGTGGAATGTCCGATTAATGGATGCCGGATGTGCCCTCCGTGACAATTCGAATTTCCTGCGAACGTCGTGTGTGGCGATGGCAACGGTCAAGTCGAATTCCGATGGCCGCGGGGCCTCGAATTGCTGTACGACCATGCGCTGCCCATGCGCCCCCTGGGCGCCCTTGCGCGCGGGGGGCGTCAGGTGTTGGCCGACGTTGCGTCACCGGCCGCATGGAGGAGGCCTGTTGGTGGCACGATGGTCGGTGGCGGGGGTGTGCGGGGTCGTACCCCCCGGGCCGGGAGAGCGATCGACCTAGGGTGTGATCAGTGTGGCCATTTCGCTGTCAGTGGTGCTGCTGTTGGCGATCATCCTCGTGGTGCTGATCCGTGGGGGGAACCTCAAAGCGGGGCCCGCGATCGTCGCGGTGCTCTTCGGCTTCTTCCTCGCCTCCACGGGTATGGCACCTTCCATAAACCGCTTCTTGAACGAAGTGGCGGAGACCATCAACTCGATCAGCTTCTGACGCGCGATCCCGGGCCCGGGGATGAACGCGGAAACCCCAGGCCGGTCGGGCCTGGGGTTTCCGTATGAGAGCGGGCGACGGGAATCGAACCCGCGTAGCTAGTTTGGAAGACTAGGGCTCTACCATTGAGCTACGCCCGCACAGATCGCGCCACGAGCGGAAGCCGCGGCACGACACGCATCGTAGCGGGTCCCCGGCCCTCGCCGCACGTGCCCCCCGGAACCGGCCAGGTTTAACCGGGAGCCGCACTGCCTGCGGGCATGTACCCTACGTGTCGCACCGACGGGGTGTGGCGCAGCTTGGTAGCGCGTCCGCTTTGGGAGCGGAAGGCCGTGGGTTCAAATCCCGCCACCCCGACCAACGAAACCACCCTCACAAGATCGCATTGTGGCTCGGCTCCTGCTTGCCGTTACTATGCAAGCTGTGTGCCCGTGTGTCTCTGAGCCGGGCAGAATCCCAAGAAGTCAGCCCCAAGGAGACCGAACCGTGAAGAGCGCCGTGGAGACCCTGAACCCGACCCGGGTTCGGCTCACTGTTGAGGTGCCCTTCGAGGAGCTCAAGGACAGCCTCGACGCGGCCTACAAGAAGATCAACCAGCAGGTCACGGTGAAGGGCTTCCGTAAGGGCAAGATCCCGGCCCGCGTCATCGACCAGCGGTTCGGCCGTGGCGCCGTCCTCGAAGAGGCCGTCAACGACGCGCTCCCGAAGTTCTACACCGAGGCCGTCAACGAGGCCGAGCTCAACGTCCTGGGCCAGCCCGAGGTGGACATCACCGAGCTGAAGGACAACGAGACCCTCAACTTCACCGCTGAGGTCGACGTCCGCCCGACCATCGAGATCCCGGACTACTCCGGCATCGAGGTCGAGGTCGACGCGGTCGAGGTCAGCGACGAGGACGTCGACAAGGCCGTCGAGGAGCTGCGCGAGCGCTTCGCCTCCACGTCCCCGGTCGAGCGTGCCGCCGAGGACGGCGACGTCGTGACGATCGACCTCGAGGCCAAGGTCGAGGGCGAGGTCCTGGAGGACGGCGTCGCGTCCGGCGTCTCCTACACGATCGGCTCCGGCGAGCTCCTCGAGGGCATCGACGACGCCGTGAAGGGCCTGGAGGCCGGTGGCGAGGCCACCTTCACCTCCGAGCTCAAGGGCGGCTCGGCGGCCGGCCAGGAGGCCGAGGTCACCGTCAAGGTCACCCAGGTCGCCGCCCGCGAACTGCCGTCCCTGGACGACGACTTCGCGCAGCTCGCCTCCGAGTTCGACACCCTCGACGAGCTGAAGGCCGACAGCCGCAAGCGCCTCGAGAACATGAAGCAGTACGACCAGGCGACGCAGGCCCAGGAGCGCGTCCTGGAGAAGCTGCTCGAGCTGGTCGAGGTCCCCGTCCCCGAGAAGCTCCTCGCGGACGAGATCGAGACCCGCAAGCACAACCTGGTGAACCACCAGCTCGGCCAGATGGGCCTCGACCTCGCGAAGTACCTGGAGATCCAGGGCAAGACCGAGGAAGAGTTCGACGCCGAGACCAAGGATCAGGCCGAGAAGGGCATCAAGACGCAGTTCGTCCTCGACGAGCTCGTCAACAAGGAGAAGCTGAACGTGAACCAGGAGGAGCTCACCGAGCACCTCATGCGTCGCGCGCAGTCCTCCGGCATGTCCCCCGACCAGTTCGCCCAGGCCGTCGTCGAGGGCGGCCAGGTCCCGATGCTCGTCGGCGAGGTCGCCCGCGGCAAGGCCCTCGCGGTCGTCGTCGAGGCGGCGACGGTCAAGGACACGAACGGCGAGGTCGTGGACCTCGACGACGACGAGGACGAGACGGCCGAGACCGTCGAGGCGACCTCCGACTCCGCCGAGGAGAAGACCGAGGCGTAAGCGCTGCCGCTCGGCCGAACGTACACCGGGGCCCTCAGGACTTAACGGTCCCGGGGGCCCCGGTGCCGTTTCAGGGGCGCGGGGAACTGCGCGAGCAACCACGTACAAGCCGCACCCGCCGTGGAGCCCGCCGCGGCAGACGCGACCGCGGCCCCGGCGGGGGCTGGCCGCGCAGTTCCCCGCGCCCCTTACGGGGCACGACCTGCGCTCACAGCGAACAGTTGGTTCTCCGGGATTCCCGGAGGGACCCCGCGCGTTAGGGTCCATGAATACGAGGGCAGGGGAGTCCCCGGAGCCGCCCCGGAGCGGCGAGCACACGGGTGCCCCGGCCCCAGCTGAAGACGTGAGACGGCCCGGCGCCGTCGTAAGACGAGCAGGTGGATACGTGACGAATCTGATGCCCTCCGCCGCCGGCGACCCCTCCATCGGTGGTGGCCTCGGCGACCAGGTCTACAACCGGCTGCTCGGCGAGCGGATCATCTTCCTCGGCCAGGCCGTGGACGACGACATTGCCAACAAGATCACCGCGCAGCTGCTGCTTCTTGCCGCAGAGCCGGACAAGGACATCTTTCTCTACATCAACAGCCCCGGCGGCTCGATCACGGCCGGCATGGCGATCTACGACACCATGCAGTACATCAAGAACGACGTGGTGACGATCGCGATGGGCATGGCGGCCTCCATGGGCCAGTTCCTGCTCAGCGCCGGTACGCCCGGCAAGCGCTTCGCGCTGCCGAACGCCGAGATCCTGATCCACCAGCCGTCCGCGGGCCTCGCGGGCTCCGCGTCGGACATCAAGATCCACGCCGAGCGGCTGCTGCTCACCAAGAAGAAGATGGCCGACCTGACGGCGTTCCACACCGGCCAGACCGTCGAGCAGGTCACCCGCGACTCGGACCGCGACCGCTGGTTCGACCCGCAGGAGGCCAAGGAGTACGGCCTCATCGACGACATCATGTCCAGCGCCGCCAGCATGCCGGGCGGGGGCGGCACCGGAGCCTGAGCCCCGTGCTCAGCGCCCCGAAGCCACTACCTCAGCCCCTCCCTTCTCAGGAGAATCAGAGATGAACAAATTCCCCGGCAGCGGCCTCTACGAGCGCACGCAGGCCGAGAGCGGCCAGGCCGAGTTCACCGGCGCCCGCGCCGAGTCCCGCTACATCATCCCGCGCTTCGTCGAGCGCACCTCGCAGGGCGTGCGTGAGTACGACCCGTACGCGAAGCTCTTCGAGGAGCGCGTGATCTTCCTCGGCGTGCAGATCGACGACGCGTCCGCCAACGACGTCATGGCGCAGCTCCTGTGCCTGGAGTCGATGGACCCGGACCGTGACATCTCGATCTACATCAACAGCCCGGGCGGCTCGTTCACCGCGCTCACGGCCATCTACGACACGATCCAGTTCGTGAAGCCGGACGTTTCGACGGTGTGCATGGGCCAGGCCGCGTCCGCCGCCGCCGTGCTCCTCGCGGCGGGCACGCCCGGCAAGCGCATGGCCCTGCCGAACGCGCGCGTGCTGATCCACCAGCCCTACAGCGAGACGGGCCGCGGTCAGGTCTCCGACCTGGAGATCGCCGCCAACGAAATCCTCCGGATGCGTTCGCAGCTGGAGGAGATGCTGGCCAAGCACTCGACGACGCCGATCGAGAAGATCCGCGACGACATCGAGCGCGACAAGATCCTCACGGCCGAGGACGCGCTCTCGTACGGTCTCATCGACCAGATCATCTCCACCCGGAAGATGAACAATGCCTCGGTTGCCTGACGCAGGGCTGTAGCATCTGCCGCTCCTTGGCATGGTTCGCGTACGACTCGCGTCGAAGTGAACCGTGCCAAGGGGGGCCCGAACGGGGGGCCCGGCAAGGTACCGTCGGATAGAGGCACCAGGAGCCGCTGAACGTGGCGTCTCCCAGGCGAAGGGGAAGCACCTCGTGGCACGCATCGGTGACGGCGGCGATCTGCTCAAGTGCTCGTTCTGCGGAAAGAGTCAGAAGCAGGTCAAGAAGCTCATCGCAGGCCCCGGTGTGTACATCTGCGACGAGTGCATCGACCTCTGTAACGAGATCATCGAGGAAGAGCTCGCGGAGACGAGCGAGGTCCGCTGGGAGGAACTCCCCAAGCCTCGCGAGATCTACGAATTCCTTGAGGGCTACGTCGTGGGCCAGGAGCCCGCGAAGAAGGCCCTCTCGGTAGCGGTGTACAACCACTACAAGCGGGTCCAGGCAGGAGAGAACGGCGGCGCGCAGGGCCGTGACGACGCGATCGAACTCGCGAAGTCCAACATTCTGCTGCTCGGCCCGACCGGCTCCGGCAAGACGCTCCTCGCGCAGACGCTGGCGCGCATGCTGAACGTTCCGTTCGCCATCGCGGACGCGACGGCGCTCACGGAGGCGGGCTATGTCGGGGAGGACGTCGAGAACATCCTCCTGAAGCTGATCCAGGCGGCTGACTACGACGTCAAGAAGGCCGAGACCGGGATCATCTACATCGACGAGATCGACAAGGTGGCTCGCAAGAGCGAGAACCCCTCGATCACGCGCGATGTCAGCGGCGAGGGCGTCCAGCAGGCGCTCCTCAAGATCCTGGAGGGCACGACGGCGTCGGTGCCCCCGCAGGGCGGCCGCAAGCACCCGCACCAGGAGTTCATCCAGATCGACACGACGAACGTGCTCTTCATCGTGGGCGGCGCCTTCGCCGGCCTCGAGAAGATCATCGAGTCGCGGGCGGGCGCGAAGGGCATCGGCTTCGGCGCCACCATCCGCTCCAAGCGCGAGATGGAGGAGAAGGACCAGTTCGAGGACATCATGCCGGAGGACCTGGTGAAGTTCGGGATGATCCCCGAGTTCATCGGCCGCCTCCCCGTGATCACCTCGGTCCACAACCTCGACCGTGAGGCTCTGCTCCAGATCCTCGTCGAGCCGCGCAACGCGCTGGTGAAGCAGTACCAGCGCCTGTTCGAACTCGACGGCGTGGAGCTGGAGTTCGAGCGTGAGGCCCTTGAGGCCATCGCGGACCAGGCGATCCTGCGGCAGACCGGCGCGCGCGGTCTGCGCGCCATCATGGAGGAAGTCCTCCAGTCGGTGATGTACGAGGTGCCGTCCCGCAAGGACGTGGCCCGTGTCGTCATCACGGCGGACGTCGTCCGCTCGAACGTGAACCCGACGCTGGTGCCGCGCGAGGCGCGGGGCGGCGGCGCCGGGGAACAGAAGTCGGCCTAGCCGTAAGGCAGTTCGACCCGTACGTCGAAGGGGCGCCCAGCGAGTGATCGCGGGGCGCCCCTTCGGCGTATGCGGGGTTCGTCGGCCCGTCGGTCAGGCCTTGACGCGGACTTCCTTGCGGACCTTGAGCGTCGTAACCGAGGCCTTGTCGAACGACACCTTGCCCGCCATGGCTTCGACGACCTCGACGGGCACCACGACGGCGAGGGTGCTGTGGTCGCTCCAGATGCAGACCGGCATGTGGATCTCCTTCGGCCCCGACGACGTGCCGGAGCCGGCGTTGTCGTTCTGGATCACCGACTCCTGGCACTTGAGGGCCGCGGCGCTCGTGCTGAAGTCCTTGGGGCTGCCGACCAGTTCACCGGTCTCCGAGGCCTTGCCCTGTGAGTCCTGCTTCAGCTTGGCGAACATGTCGTCGACGACCTTCTCGGGGTTCTCGATCTCCCCGTACACGCCCATGAACTGAATGGCCTTCTGTCCCAGGGGGTTGCTGTCGTCCCCCGACTGGTAGGCGGCGCTGACGTCCTGCGGGTCCTTCACACCGGCCTTCTCGGCGGCCGCCAGGTCACTGGCGTTGAAGCCGCCGCTGTCGTCGTCGCTCTTCTTGTAGTCGCCGAGGATGGTGGCGGGGGTGGTGAGGGTGTGCGGCCCGTCGTCCTTGATGCCCGCGTCGGCGACGTTCGAGGAGGCGTCCTTCTTGCCGCCCTTGTCGTCGTCACCGCCCGCGAGGACGAAGTAGCCGCCGACCGCCGCCGCGGCGACCACTGCGACGGTGGCGATGATGAGCCCGGTCTTCTTCTTCCCGCCACCGGGAGGCGGGGGCGGGAACTGCCCGTACGGGGCCTGCTGCCCGTAGGGGGCCTGCGGCTGTCCGTACGGGGCCTGCGGCTGCCCGTAAGGGCCGGGCTGCGGGGCCTGCTGGGGGTAGCCGTAACCGGGCTGCGGCGGGGGAGCCTGCTGCGGGTAGCCGTAACCGGGCTGGGGGGCCTGCGGCGGCTGGCCGTAGGGGCCGGGCTGCTGCGGCGGAACACCCTGCGGGGACTGCCCGTACGGCCCGGGCTGCTGGGGCGGTTGCCCGCCGTACGGGCCCGGCTGGTTGTGGCTCATGGGGTTCCCCCTCCGAAATGCTTATGTGTTCCTGACATCCTGACGCAACGGGGCCCGGTCCGATGACCGGGCCCCGTGGACCTGAGGTGTCAGGTGTGTGAGGGACGGGGGGAGGGGCCCGTCCCGCGCGGCGTCAGAGCTTCACGCGGACCTCGCCGCGGAACTTGGCCGTGGTGGTCGCGGCTTCGTCGAGGTCGGCGGACTTGCCGGACACCGCGCCCGCGACGTCCGTCGTGACGACGTAGCCGATGGTGCTGTGGTCGCCCCAGATGCAGGTCGCCGCGGACATCTCGCTCGGGCCGGCCGCGTCGGCGGAGGTGTCCGTGGAGCCCGTGCCGGACCCCATGGCGATCTTCATCTCCTGGCACTTCAGGACCGCGCCGTCGAGCTCGGCGGGCTCGTACTGCTTCGGCTCGCCGACCAGCGTGATCTTGCGGCCGCCGCTCTCCGACGACGAGCCGTCCTTCTCCTTGGCGTTCGTGAACATGTGGTCCACGACGCCCTCCGGGTCCTCGATGTCGCCGTAGACGCCGCCGAAGCTCAGGATCTTCTGCGACATCGGGTTGTCCTCGCTGCCCGACTTGTAACTGGCCTGCACGTCCTTGGGGTTCTTCACCCCGGCCGCCTCGGCCTTGTCGAGGTCGATGCTGCTCGGGGCGCCGTCGCCCTCCCCGTTCTTCTCGTACTCGCTCATGACGGTCTGCGGCGTGGTCAGCTTGTGCGGGCCGTCGTCCTTGACGCCACCGTCCGCGACGCTCGACGGGCCGCCGCCCTTGCTGTCCTGGCCTGCCGGGATCTTGTAGCCGCTTGCCCTAACTACATCCTCCATGATCAACTTGCGGCGACCGTAGTGACGTTTAACTGAGGGTGAGGGGAACGAACATGAAGCTCTCAAAGGGTAAGAGTTTGCTAGTTGCAACATGCGTGACTGCGGCGGCCGGCGTTCTACCGTTGGTCGCGGCTGCTCCCGCGTCTGCCAGTGCGTCCTCCTGCCGGGCTTACGTGGCAGCCATGAATTACGACATCGGCCCTAAGGTGAAGAGGGCTTGCAACCAGGGACGAATAGTCAGCCCATTGGGTAATAAAATCATGAACCCCGCCTGCTACAGCCTCCTGGTGCAAGCCGGGGTGTCGGGCGGAATTGCGAGTGTGGCGTGCAATAGGGCGTAGAGAGCGCCTTACGCGGACGCGTTGGTCTGGCGCCGTTCCCTCGGTGTTTGCCCGGCATCTCGAACCGGGCAAACACCGAGGTTTCCAGGAAGCGTCTAATCAGGACTTGACGCGGACTTCCTTGCGAAACTTGGCCGTCGACCCCGTGGGCTCGTCGAGGTCGGCGGACGCGCCGGACAGCGCGCCCGCCACGTCCGTGCTGACGACGTAGCCCAGGGTACTGGGGTCGCCCCGGATGCAGGGTGCCGCCGATAAGCAAGCTCGGCCTCGAAGAGCCGCTCGTGGAGCCGGTGGTACCCGTACCGGCGCCGACGTTGACCTTGATCTCGTGGCATTTGAGGACGGCGCCGTCGAGCTCGGGAAGGTCGGGCCCAGGGCGTGTTCGGCGTGGACACCAACGCCGCCCACTTGGCCGCCTGGCTGCTGGACGAGCACGGCAACCCGATCGGTGCGCCCCGCCGCTTCGACTACGGCCTGACCGGCAACGCCCCGCATCGGGACACCCAGCTCCGCCACGCCCTCACCCGCCTGCTGCACTGGGCCGAGACGTGCGGGTTGCAGGCCATGGCGATCGAAGACTTCGACTTCACCGACTCCAAAACCCGGGAGAAGCACGGCCGGAACAAGAAGTTCCGGCAGCTCGTCTCCGGCATCCCCACCGGCAAACTCCGCGCCCGGCTCCTGGCGATGTGCGCCGAGGCCGGTATCAGCGTGATCGCCGTCGATCCCGCCCACACCTCTGTGTGGGGCGCGGAGCACTGGGAAAAGCCGCAGCAAGACCAGGAAGACTTCCCGACACGCCGCCGCCTCGGTGGCGATCGGTAGGCGCGCCCTCGAGCATGCGATCCGGCGACGGACGGCACCGCCCCACGACGACCAGAGTGATCGTCGTGGGCATCGGACCGCCCAGGCCGGACCGCGTGGCCAGGAGCGTGAGGAAACCCGCCCCCGCGTCCCCGGACCACGCACCCGATGCGTGCAGCCGGACGCGACAGGAACGCGGGCAACCAGTGCATCCAAAACCGTTCGGAATGCACCAGTTGAGCCGGTTGGAGTCCAAGACTCACTCCCGCTCACTGATTTGGAACGGTTCCCTCCCGATGCTTACACGTTCCGAGCTTCCTCGCGGATGGGTGGGGGCGGTGGGACGTCCGGGTTCGATCGATGCGCGGGTTGTTGCGGGGCTGCCCTTCATCCTCGTACGCGAGGCACGCGCGCTTACGCCTTGGTGCGGGCCGCCTTGCGCAGGTCTGCCGCGAACTCGGCGACGTCGTCCTGGGCCATGCCGCCGCTCTCCTTCTGCATCGCCGCCATGTCGACGCCGAAGACGACGCCGTACGTGCTGTGGTCGGCCCACACGCAGATCGGCAGGTGAGCGGTCTTGTCGCCCTTCTTCATCTCGGCGGTCTGGCACTTCATGATCGCGTTGTCGAGGCCGCCCGGCTCGACCGTCTCGGGGCTGCCCACCCAGGTGATCTTCTCGCTGTCCCCGACGTTGTCGTCGCCGCCCTTGGCGGCGTCCTTGTGGGCGTTGTCGAAGCCGTTGTCGATGGCCTGCTCCGGGTCGTCGATCTTCCCGTACAGCCCGTTGAAACCCATCCGCTTGGCGTTGGCGAGCGAGCCGCTCATGTAGGAGCCGCCGACCTGCTTGGCGTTCTGCACGCCGAGCGCCGCGGCCTTCTCCTTGTCGTTCGCGCCGACCGGGCCGCCGTCGGCGGACCCCGAGCTGCTCTTCTCATACGCGCCGACCGAGGCGGGCAGTACCAGCTTGTGTGCCCCGTCGTCCTTGACCTCGGTGGTGCCGCCGCCTGCGCCGAGGACGAAGTACGCGCCGACGGCGATGGCCGCAACCACCGTGACGCCACCGATGACGAGCCCCGTCTTCTTCTTGCCGCCGCCCTGCGGAGGCGGGGGCGGCGGGACCTGCCCATAGGGGGCCTGCGGCTGCTGCCCGTAAGGGGCCTGGGACGGCTGCCCGTAGGGACCCGGCTGCTGCAGGTAGCTGTAAGCGCCCTGCTGTGGGTAGCCGTACCCCGATTGCGGTTGCGGCTGCTGTCCGTATGGCCCCGACTGCTGTCCGCCGTACGGCCCCGGCTGGGTGTGGCTCATGCTGAGAGCCCCCCTTGGAAACGCTGATGTGTTCGGGACATCCTGAACGACGCCACAGCGCGGTGGGGACGGCAGATGACAACGATACCGAACCCGTTATCGAAGATTCCGGTTTCGGCACCGCTCCCCGGCCCCCCTAAACTGGCCGCGTGACCGAGAACGCTCAGCAGCAGCCCACAGCGACCACTCCCGAACTGCCGACCCAGTACGCGCCGGCCGAGGTAGAGGGGCCGCTGTACGAGCGCTGGGTAGAACGGGGTTACTTCTCGGCCGACGAGAAGAGCGAGAAGCCCCCGTACACCGTCGTCATCCCCCCGCCGAACGTCACGGGCGCCCTCCACCTGGGCCACGCCTTCGAGCACACGCTCATCGACGCCCTCACCCGCCGCAAGCGCATGCAGGGCCACGAGACGCTCTGGCAGCCCGGCATGGACCACGCCGGCATCGCCACCCAGAACGTCGTGGAGCGCGAGCTCGCCAAGGAGGGCAAGTCCCGCCACGACCTGGGCCGCGAGGACTTCATCGAGCGCGTCTGGAAGTGGAAGGGCGAGTCCGGCGGCCAGATCTCAGGACAGATGCGCCGCCTCGGCGACGGCGTGGACTGGGAGCGCGAGCGTTTCACCATGGACGAGGGCCTCTCGCAGGCCGTCCAGACGATCTTCAAGAAGCTCTACGACGACGAGCTGATCTACCGCGCCGAGCGCATCATCAACTGGTGCCCGCGCTGTCTCACGGCGATCTCGGACATCGAAGTCGAGTACCAGGACGACGACGGTGAGCTCGTCTCCATGAAGTACGGCGAGGGCGACGAGACCATCGTCGTCGCCACGACCCGCGCCGAGACGATGCTCGGTGACACCGCCGTCGCCGTCCACCCCGAGGACGAGCGGTACAAGCACCTGGTCGGCAAGCAGATCAAGCTGCCGCTCACCGACCGCACCATCCCCGTCGTCGCCGACGAGCACGTCGACCCCGAGTTCGGCACCGGCGCCGTCAAGGTGACCCCGGCGCACGACCCCAACGACTTCGAGATCGGCCAGCGCCACTCCCTGCCGAACATCGCGGTCATGGACGAGCACGCGGTCATCACGGTCCCCGGCCCCTTCCAGGGCCTGGACCGCCTGGAGGCCCGCTCCGCGATCGTCGGCGCGCTGCGCGCCGAGGGCCGCATCGTCGCCGAGAAGCGCCCGTACACGCACTCGGTCGGCCACTGCTCGCGCTGCAAGACCACCATCGAGCCGCGCCTGTCGATGCAGTGGTGGGTCAAGGTCGGCCCGCTCGCCAAGGCCGCGGGTGACGCGGTCCGCGACGGCAAGGTCAAGATCCACCCGCAGGAGATGGAGAAGCGGTACTTCGACTGGGTCGACAACCTCCACGACTGGTGCATCTCGCGCCAGCTCTGGTGGGGCCACCGCATCCCGGTCTGGTACGGCCCGAACGGCGAGGTCGTCTGCGTCGGACCCGACGACGAGGCGCCCACCGGCGAGGGCTGGACGCAGGACAACGACGTGCTCGACACGTGGTTCTCCTCCGGCCTGTGGCCGTTCTCCACCCTGGGCTGGCCCGAGCAGACCGACTCGCTCGCGAAGTTCTACCCGAACTCCGTCCTGGTCACCGGCTACGACATCCTCTTCTTCTGGGTCGCCCGGATGATGATGTTCGGCCTGTACGCGATGGACGGCACCCCGCCGTTCCACACGATCGTGCTGCACGGCATGGTCCGCGACCAGTTCGGCAAGAAGATGTCGAAGTCCTTCGGCAACGCGGTCAACCCGCTCGACTGGATGGACAAGTACGGCTCTGACGCCCTGCGCTTCACGCTCGCCCGCGGCGCCAACCCCGGCACCGACGTGCCGATCGGCGAGGACTGGGTCCAGGGCTCGCGCAACTTCGCCAACAAGATCTGGAACGCTACGCGCTTCGCGATGATGAACGGCGCGACGATCGAGGGCGACCTGCCGCCGGTCGAGCAGCAGTCCGCCACGGACCGCTGGGTGCTGTCCCGCCTCAACGCGACGGTCGCCGAAGTCGACGCGCTCTACGACGACTACCAGTTCGCCAAGCTCTCGGACGCCCTCTTCCACTTCGCGTGGGACGAGGTCTTCGACTGGTACGTCGAGCTGTCCAAGACGACGTTCATGGCGGGCGGCGACGGCGCGAAGGTCTCGGCCCGCGTCCTCGGCGAGGTCCTCGACGTCACGCTGCGCCTGCTCCACCCGATCGTCCCGTTCGTGACGGAGACGCTCTGGACCGCGCTCACCGGCGGCGAGTCGCTCGTCATCGCCGACTGGCCCTCGGACAGCGGTTTCCGTGACGCGGCCGCCGAGCGCGAGATCGAGACGCTCCAGCAGGTCATCACCGAGGTCCGCCGCTTCCGCGCCGACCAGGGGCTCCAGCCGGGCCAGAAGGTCCCGGCCCGCCTGACCCTGGACGGTACGGCCCTCGCCCCGCACGAGGCGGCCATCCGCCAGCTGCTGCGCCTCCAGCCGGAGGGCGACGCGTTCACGGCGACGGCGACCCTGCCGGTGTCGGGCGCCACGGTCGCGCTCGACCTGTCCGGCACGATCGACGTGGCGGCCGAGCGCAAGCGCCTCGCCAAGGACCTGGCCGCCGCCGAGAAGGAGAAGGCGCAGGCCGAGGCGAAGCTGGGCAACGAGGCGTTCCTCGCCAAGGCGCCGGACAACGTGGTCGACAAGATCCGCGGCCGCCTCACGAAGGCGGAGGCCGACATCGCACGGCTGCAGGCGCAGCTGGAGACACTGCCGACGGCGTAATGCCTCTTGGACGTACGTGGACGAAGGCCCCGGGACCGTAGGGCGTTACGGTCCCGGGGCCTTCGCGCGTGCTCGATCGCCCAGGCCTACGCCTCCGTGGCGACCGGCTCCGGTTCCACGGCCTCCGCGCCCTGCGCCGGAACCGGCCGCACGAGAGCCTCGGGCACTGCCTGCGCCGATGACGGCGGCACCATCGGCCCCAGCGGCGTGAAGTCGAGCCCGAGCCGTTCGAGCTCCGCCTCGGCCAGCGCGTCCAGCGTCTCGGGATCACCGTGCCGCCAGCCCCAGGCGAGACTGCCCGGCGTCGCGTCCGGGATCTCCGACGCGGTGAGGGCCACCTCGTGCAGCGGCCTGAGCAGGGAGCGCAGGGCGAGCAGTTCACGGCCGTCGTCGGAGGCCGCGAGGTCACGGGCGGCGCCCGCCTGCCGGATCCACCGCAGCCTGCGCGGCAGCCAGGCGTTCAGGACCAGGCCGACCGGGACGACGAAGAGGGCGACGGCGCCCACGGCGACAGCGGTCCGTACGGTCACCGGGTCCATCGCGTCGATGACGGCCGCGATGCGCCGCAGCGCGATGTCGACGCGGCCGCCGACCAGCGGAAGCGGCGCGTTGTGCTGTTGCAGGGCGCGGGGGAGGGCGAGCAGACAGGCCAGCCGGTACGTGACGACGGCCGCGAAGGCCCACAGCGCGGTCCACAGGAGGACCCCGGCGTCACCGGCGAGCTGATGGGTCCGCCTGGCGGGATTCTGGGCATACCACATGGTCCGATTTGACCCCCGGCGCGCGCTGAGAGCGGGCAGCCGCGCCGAAAGTACACCCGTTGTGTGCACGCACACGTGGTTCGACCGTGTTCATCCGCAAAGCGCAGGCGTGCGGCAAATCACCAAATCAGGGACGTAAGTCCGGTGGAACGGGTCAAAAGACCTTGGATGATGGAGAGCATGCGCACCCTGCCCGCCGTCCAGGCGATTCGCCAGGCGGCGGCCACGGCCGGCCGCCTCGGCGGGCGCTGGTCGAGGGAGCCGCGCGCGCTGGACGTCCTCACCGCCCTGAGCGCGTTCGCGCTGATGAGCCTGGACGTGCCCGGCCTCGCCGAGGCGGACAACTCCCTGAACGGCCCGCTCGCCGCGCTGGCCCTCGCGGGCGGCGCGTGCTCGCTCCTCGTGCGCCGCAGGGCGCCCTGGCTGACGTACGCGGTGGCGCTCTGCTTCCTCGGCTGGCTGCACGAGCTGACGCTCGCCCAGTTCGCGCTGTACTCCCTGGGGCGCTACCGGGGCCGTCTCGCGGGGGCCGTCGGTGTCGTCGGGTACGTCGCGTTCGCGTACGTGATGTTCAACCTGCCCGGCTGGCCGGTGCACCGGGGCGACACGCTCGGCGAGTTCTCCAGCCTGGTCGTCCCGATCGGCGTGCTCGCGGCGGGCGTCGGCGTCGCCGCGAACCGGCAGGACCTGGTCCGGGCCCTGGAGGCGCGGCGCGTGGAGACGGAGACGCTGCACGCGGTCCAGCGGGAGCGGGTCCGCATCGCGCGGGACGTGCACGACTTCGTGGGGCGCGAGCTGACGCTGTTGAGCGTGCGCTCCCAGGTCCTTGCGCGCAGGGCCGGGGGCGGACCCTTCGAGGACGGCTTCGAGGAGCTCTCGGAGACGGCGCGCAGCGCGCACCGGATGCTGAACGAGATCATCGTGCAGCGCGGCACGGACGGCGCTCCGACGCCGGGCCTGGCCGCGCTGCCCGAGCTCGCCGAGCGCAGCGGCCGCGCGGGCAGCCCCGTCGACCTCGTGGTCGACGACGCGGCCCACTCCCTCTCACCGCTGCGCCAGGCGGCCGTGCACCGGGTGGTCCAGGAGTGCCTGACGAACGCGGCGAAGCACGCACCGGGTGAGCGGGTCTCCGTCCGCGTGACCCTGGACGGCGGCCGCCTCCACATCACGGTCACCAACCCGCTCCCCACCGCGGCACCACCCGCCGCCCCGGTCTCCGCGGGCACCGGCACCACGGGCATGGCGGAACGGATCAGAGCGGTGGGCGGCACGTTCGAGGCGGGCCCGCGGGCGTCGGCGTACGAGGTCCGCGCGACGCTCTCGACAGGCGAAACGGCCTGACGCGCAACGCCCCCGGGCCGGGCGCCCCTACGCCGCCGACATCACCCGCTCAAGACCGTCGAAGTCCTCCACGCACTTGCCGCACCCCATGGCCACGCTGTCCAGCGGGTCGTCCGCCACGAACACCGGGATGCCCGTCGCCGATGCGATGCGCAGGTCGAGGGCGGGGAGCAGCGCGCCGCCGCCGGTGAGCACGATGCCGTGCTCCATGATGTCGCCGGAGAGCTCCGGAGGGCACTCCTCCAGCGTCGTCCTGACCGCCGCGATGATCTGCTCGATCGGCTCGTCGAGCGCGGCCCGCACCTCACGTGCCGTCAGGTCGAGGGTCTTCGGGAGGCCGCCCACCTTCTCGCGGCCCCGCACGGTGAACGTCCGCATCTCCAGGGCGTCCTCGCCCGGCACCGGCCACGCCGACCCGATGCCGACCTTGATGTCCTCCGCGGTGCGCTCGCCGATGAGGAGCGCGTGCTCCTTGCGGACGTAGTCGGTGATGGCCGTGTCGAGCCGGTCGCCGCCCACCCGCAGCGACTGGGCCGTGACGATGCCGCCCAGGGAGATCACGGCGACCTCGGTCGTCCCGCCGCCGATGTCGACGACCATCGACCCGCGGGGCTCGGCGACCGGGAGCCCCGCGCCGATGGCCGCCGCCATGGGCTCCTCGATCAGGTGGACGGCGCGCGCCCCGGCCCGCTGGGAGGCGTGCACGATCGCGCGCCGCTCGACGGGCGTGACGCCGCTCGGCACGCAGACGACCATGCGCGTACGGGGGCGGCGCCCCGGTACGGCCTTGCGCACGAAGTGCCGGATCAGTTCCTCGGCCGCTTCGTAGTCGCTGATCACGCCGTCGCGCAGCGGCCGGATGGCGGTGATGGACCCGGGCGTGCGCCCGATGGTCTCCTTGGCCTCCGTCCCCACGGCGAGCACCCCGCTCTTGCCGCCCTTGTCCGCCCGTACGGCGACCACCGACGGCTCGTTGAGCACGATCCCCTTGCCGCGCACATAGAGGAGGGTGTTCGCAGTGCCGAGGTCGATACCTATGTCCATGATCGCCAAGTTTGCCCAACGGCTTCCCGAAGCGGAGGGACCAAGGTCCCGAATCGGACGGGCCAAAGGTCCTGACGAAGGACCCGGGCGGGTTCCGACAGGTCCTGACGACGGCTGTCGGTGCCGCTCCGTAGACTGGCGTACGTGAGTGATCTCCCCCCGCGCGACGACCATGCCGACCGCCCCGCCGACCCGGACGACGCCTTCGAGGACATCGTCGATGCCGAAACCAACCGCGACCCCGACCTCGCCGTGATCGAGGCGGGCAGCCGCACCCTGCGCACCCAGGCGGGCCCGCCCGAGAGCGGTGTCCCCGCGCGACCCACCGACCCGGAGGTGGACCGGGCGCTGCGCGAGGTGGAGACGGAGCTCGCGGGCCGCTGGGGCGAGACCAAACTGGAGCCGTCCGTCAGCCGCATCGCCGCGCTGATGGACGTCCTGGGCGAGCCCCAGCGTGCGTACCCCTCGATCCACATCACGGGCACGAACGGAAAGACGTCCACGGCCCGCATGATCGAGGCCCTGTTCTCCGCCTTCGACCTGCGCACGGGGCGGTACACCTCGCCCCACGTCCAGTCGATCACCGAGCGGATCAGCCTGGACGGCGCCCCCATCGAGGCCGAGCGCTTCGTGGAGGCGTATCAGGACATCAAGCCGTACGTGGAGATGGTCGACTCCCAGCAGGAGTACCGCCTCTCCTTCTTCGAGGTCCTCACCGGCATGGCGTACGCGGCGTTCGCGGACGCCCCCGTGGACGTGGCCGTCGTCGAGGTCGGCATGGGCGGCAGCTGGGACGCGACGAACGTGATCGACGGCTCGGTCGCCGTCGTCACCCCCATCGACCTCGACCACACCGACCGCCTGGGCGACACGCCCGGCGAGATCGCCAAGGAGAAGTCCGGCATCATCAAGCAGGACGCCACGGTGATCATGGCGCAGCAGCCGGTGGACGCCGCGCAGGTCCTGCTGAAGAAGGCCGTCGAGGTCGACGCGACGGTCGCCCGCGAGGGCCTGGAGTTCGGTGTCGTCGCCCGTCAGGTGGCGGTCGGCGGCCAGCTCCTGACGCTCCGCGGGCTCGGCGGGGAGTACGAAGAGGTGTTCCTGCCGCTGCACGGCGAGTACCAGGCGCACAACGCCGCGGTGGCGCTCGCCGCCGTCGAGGCGTTCTTCGGCATCGGCTCGCAGCACGCGCGCCCGCTGGACATCGACGCGATCCGCAAGGCGTTCGCGACGGTCTCCTCGCCGGGCAGGCTCGAAGTGGTGCGCCGTTCGCCCACCGTCGTCCTGGACGCCGCGCACAACCCGGCGGGCGCCCGCGCCACCTCCGCCGCGATCAGCGAGGTCTTCGACTTCAGCCGGCTCATCGGTGTGGTCGGCGCGAGTGACGACAAGGACGTGAAGGGGCTTCTGGAAGCCTTCGAGCCGATCTTCGCCGAGGTCGTCGTCACGCAGAACTCCAGCCACCGTGCGATGGACGCGGACACCCTCGCCGGGCTCGCCGTCGAGGTCTTCGGCGACGACCGCGTGCAGGTCGAGCCGCGCCTGGACGACGCGCTGGAGGCGGCGATCACCCTCGCCGAGGAAGAGGGGGAGTACGCGGGCGGCGGCGTCCTCGTCACTGGTTCCGTCATCACGGTCGGCGAGGCCCGACTGCTCCTGGGGAGAGGCTGAAATCCTGTGCGTACGCTCTGCGCTTCGACGCTGATCGGCGAGTTCTTCGTGATCGGCTTCGCGGGTCTGGTCGCCATGAAGGACGACGACCTGTCCATGGGCACGGTCTGGACGGTCTGCGGCATCGCGATGCTGGTGAGTCTCCTGCTCTGCGGGATGGTCACCCGGCCCGGCGGGGTGCAGCTCGGCTGGGCCCTCCAGGTCGCGCTGATCGCGAGCGGTTTCGTGGTGCCGACGATGTTCTTCCTGGGCGCCGTGTTCGCCGCCATCTGGTGGGCTTCGGTCCACTTCGGCCGCAAGATCGACGAGGCGAAGGCCCGCTTCGCGGCCATGGGGGAGGGGCAGCCGGAGGCCGGAGGTAACGCGGCGTAGCCGACCCCGGTATCGTGCGGCCCAATCCCACCCGATCGCAGAGATCGCAAGAACACCTCTTGGAGCCGCACATGAGCCAGCGCACCCTCGTCCTGCTGAAGCCCGACGCCGTCCGTCGTGGCCTGATCGGCGAGATCATCGGCCGCATCGAGCGCAAGGCGGGCTGGACGATCTCCGCGCTGGAGCTGCGTTCGCTGGATCAGGAGACCCTGGAGCAGCACTACGGCGAGCACAAGGGCAAGCCCTTCTACGAGCCGCTGGTCGCCTTCATGTCGTCCGGTCCCGTCGTCGCGCTCGTCGTCGAGGGCGAGCGGGTCATCGAGGGTGTGCGCGCGCTCGCCGGGCCGACCGACCCGATCGCCGCGGCGCCGGGTTCGATCCGCGGCGACTTCGGCACGATCGTCCGGGAGAACCTGATCCACGCCTCGGACTCGGAGGAGTCCGCGGAGCGCGAGCTCAAGATCTTCTTCCCGGGCGTCGTCTAGGACAACGGGCCCTGGTCCGATCAGCCCGACACATTATTTTCTGACTCCGCGTCAGGAGCGTGCTGTTTTCAGCCCGGGACGGCCGAAGGAATTCGGCCGTCCTTTGGCATATGCGCCCCAATTGGGGGAACCCGTGCCTCCGATGGCACGTCTCCAAGGGCGAGGCGGCCCATCATCTGCTGACAATGGCGAAGACCCTAGCGCCGTGTTCGCGCAGCCGAGACTACGATGGAAGCCTCCACTGCCACACAGCACCCACCTCGCCTACCTAAAAAGCCATCACACGCTCCACTAGGGAAGGCCAGACGCATCCTCATGGGGAACAACATGTCGTTCATCGGCCGTGACATGGCTGTCGACCTCGGGACCGCCAACACGCTGGTGTACGTCAGGGGTCGGGGGATCGTACTCAACGAGCCGTCCGTCGTCGCGATCAACACCAACACCGGTGGCATTCTCGCGGTCGGCGCAGAAGCGAAGAAGATGATCGGGCGCACGCCCGGCAACATCGTCGCGGTGCGCCCTCTGAAGGACGGCGTGATCGCCGACTTCGAGATCACCGAGCGCATGCTCCGCTACTTCATCCTGAAGATCCACAAGCGGCGCTACCTCGCCCGTCCGCGCGTCGTCGTCTGCGTGCCCTCCGGCATCACCGGCGTCGAACGCCGCGCCGTCATCGAGGCCTCCTCGCAGGCCGGCGCGCGCCAGGTGCACATCATCGAGGAGCCCATGGCCGCGGCCATCGGCTCCGGCCTCCCGGTCCACGAGGCCACGGGCAACATGGTGGTCGACATCGGCGGCGGCACCACCGAGGTCGCGGTCATCAGCCTCGGCGGAATCGTCACGGCACAGTCGATCCGCGTCGCCGGCGACGAGCTGGACAACGCGATCATCCAGCACATCAAGAAGGAGTACTCCCTCCTCCTCGGCGAACGCACCGCCGAACAGATCAAGATCACCATCGGTTCGGCGTACGACATGGACGCCGACGAGCACACCGAGATCCGCGGCCGGGACCTGGTCTCCGGGCTGCCCAAGACCGTCGTCATCTCCGCCGCCGAGGTCCGCAAGGCCATCGAGGAGCCGGTCAACGCGATCGTCGACGCGGTCAAGACCACCCTCGACAAGTGCCCGCCCGAGCTGTCGGGTGACGTCATGGACCGCGGCATCGTTCTCACCGGTGGCGGCGCCCTGCTGCGCGGCCTCGACGAGCGGCTGCGCAGGGAGACCGGCATGCCGATCCACATCGCCGAGGACCCGCTGGACAGCGTGGCGCTCGGCTCCGGAAAGTGCGTCGAGGAGTTCGAGGCGTTGCAGCAGGTGCTTGACGCCCAGCCGCGCAGATGATCTGACGCGCGAAGATCCGCCGTACGAGTCCCTGCCGACTCGTGCGGCGGATCGTTGATATAGAGGCAAGACACGCAATTCCCCTAAGGCACGACAATTCCCCAGAACCTCGTGGAACCCGCAGTTTCCACGGAATCCGATTGAGGAAGGCACGCCGCCGCACGTGAGGGACACACGAGAGAGCCGGCTGCTCCTGGTGCTGCTGGTCGCCATCGCGTTCGCTTTGATCACGGTGGACATCCGCGGCGGCGAGGACTCACCGGTCGACGGTGCCCGCCAGGCCGCCGCCACCGTCTTCGGTCCGGTCGAGGAGGGCATGTCCTCCGCCGTCGACCCGATCGGCAACGCCATCGGCGCGGTGCGCGACTCCGGTGAACGCCACAGCCGCATCGCCGAACTGGAGCGCCAGAACGCCGCGCTGAAGGCCAAGCTCGGCAGCGACGACCGCAACCGCAGCCGCGTACGCCAGCTCGACAGCATGCTCAAGACAGCAGGCGCCGGGCAGTACGGCATCAAGGGCGCCGAGGTCGTCGGGATAGGAGCGGCCCAGGGCTTCTCCTGGACCGTCACCATCGACGCGGGCGCCAACGACGGCATCAAGCGCGACATGACCGTACTGAACGGCGACGGCCTGGTCGGCCGCGTCACCACGGTCGGCCCGAGCACCGCGACCGTCCTGCTCGCCAACGACCCCGACTTCACCGTCGGCACCCGCATGGAGAAGAGCGACGAGCTCGGCTTCGCCACCGGACAGGGCGACCGCCCGCTCTCCGTCCAGCTGCTCAACGGCAAGGCCGAGGTCAAGAAGGGCGACCGCATGGTCACCTTCGGCTCGCGCAAGGACAAGCCGTTCGTGCCGGGCGTCCCGGTCGGCGAGATCGTCCGCGTCGACCCGTCGGGCGGCGACCTCACCCGCAACGTCTACGTGAAGCCGTACGTCGGGTTCACCAAGCTCGACATCGTCGGCGTCGTCGTCGAAGCGCCCCGCGAGGACCCGCGCGACACGGTCCTGCCGAAGAAGCCCGAAAAGCCCAAGCCGACGCCGACGGTGACCGTCACGGCCACCCCGTCGGGCAGGCCGGTGGACGGCGCCGACGCCGGCAACGACGAGCAGTAGGAGACCGGACCCATGCGCTTCAACCGAATCCTGCTGTCCGCCGCCCTCGTCGTCGTCGCCCTGGTCATCCAGGTCAGCGTCCTGGCGCGGCTCCAGCTGCCGGGTGCGGTCCCGGACCTCGTCCTGCTCACCGTCCTCGGCCTCGCCCTGGTCTACGGCCACGTCGGCGGCGCCCTCGTCGGCTTCGGCGCGGGTCTCCTCGCCGACCTGGCGCCGCCCGCCGACCACGCCGCGGGACGGTACGCGCTGGTGCTCTGCGTCATCGGCTACCTCGCGGGCCTCGCCAAGCCCGACGGCGGCCGCCTCCGCTCCGCCACCGGAGCGCTCGTCGTGGTCGTCAGCGCCGCCATCGGATCGACGCTGCTGTACGCGGGCGTCGGCTCCCTCGTCGGCGACACCGCCGCCCGCCATGTGGGCCTGGTCGGGCTCCTGTTCACCGCCGCGCTCTACGACCTGCTGCTCGCGCCGTTCACCGTGCCGCTGATCATCGCGCTGGCCCGGCGCGCCGACAACGACCCGCTCGGGGAGAACGGACCCGCCAACAAGGCGACCGACGTCTCCTCCGGCTGGCTCTCGTCCGGCACCGGCCTGAGCATCGGCAACCAGCGCGGCAGCGGCCTGCGGGCGAAGGCGGCCAAGGCCCGCGTCGCCCGCGCCGGACGCATCAAGGGGGTCAAGCGCCTGTGACCAACATTCCCGAGACCGGACGGACCCCACGCGTCCAGATCCGTCTCGTCATCATCCAGATCCTCGTCGTCTCCCTCCTGCTCACCCTCGGCGGCCGCCTCTGGTACCTCCAGGTCCGCAACGGCGACGAGTACGCCGAGGAGGCCTCCGGCAACCACGTCCAGCAGGTCGTCCAGCCCGCCGTGCGCGGCTCGATCCTGGACGCACGGGGCGTACCCATCGCCGACAACGAGACCCGCCTCGTCGTCTCCGCGTCCCGCACCGACCTGATGAAGATGAAGGACGACGGCAAGGCGGTCCTCGCCAAGCTCGCCGACGTCCTCGACATGAAGACCGAAGAGGTCGAGGGCAAGGTCCGCCTCTGCGACGCCAAGACGCCGCAGCCCTGCTGGAACGGCTCGCCGTACCAGCCCATCCCGATCACCGACGAGGCGACGCCCAAGCAGGCGCTGCAGATCCGCGAGCGCTCCGAGGACTTCCCCGGCATCACCGCCGAGCCCACCGCCGTCCGGCGTTACGCGGCCCCCGGCAAGTCCAACACCGCCCAGGTCCTCGGCTATCTCTCGCCCGTCACGGACGAGGAGATCAAGAAGGCCGAGAACAGCGACTCGCCGTTCCTGCGCTCGGACATGGTGGGCCGCTCCGGCCTTGAGCGCACGTACGACAAGCAGCTGCGCGGCAAGGCCGGCGTGACCCGCTACGAAGTGGACAACCTCGGCCGCGTCATCGGCGAGGCCGACGCGGACGACGCGCGGCCCGGGGCGAACGTCGTGACCAGCATCGACGCGCGCGTGCAGGCCGTCTCCGAGTACTGGCTGAACGACGCGATGAAGAAGGCCCGCCAGGAGTTCGACAAGAACACCAACGAAAACTACAAGGCGGACGCGGGCGCCGTCGTCGTCATGGAGAACAAGACGGGACGCGTCGTCTCCATGGCCTCCAACCCGTCGTACGACCCGAACGCCTGGGTCGGTGGCATCTCCGGCAAGGACTACGCCCGGCTCACCGGCAAGAAGTCCAACTACCCGCTGCTGAACCGCGCCATCCAGGGCCAGGCCGCACCCGGCTCCATCTTCAAGGTCATCCCGACGACCGCGGCGGTCAACGCGGGCTACGACTTCAACGGCCGCTACCCGTGCCCCAGCTCGTACTCCATCGGCGGTCAGACCTTCAAGAACTACGAGTCCAAGGGCCACGGCTCCATCAGCCTCGGCCAGGCACTCGAGGTCTCCTGCGACACCGTCTTCTACAAGCTGTCGCACGACCAGTGGCGCAAGGACGGCGGCAACAAGCCGGTCAAGGACCCCAAGGACTGGTTCTACAAGACCGCCCACCAGTTCGGCCTCGGCAAGGAGACCGGCATCGACCTCCCCAACGAGGTCACAGGACGCGTCCCCGACCGCCAGTGGAAGAAGGACTACTGGAAGGCCAACAAGGACGCCTGGTGCAAGCAGGGCAAGAAGAGCGGCGGCGACTACGCCGAACGCATCGCCTACGAGAACTGCCTCGAAGGCATGAAGATGCGCGCCGGTGACTCCGTCAACTACTCCATCGGCCAGGGCGACACCCTCGTGACGCCCATACAGATGGCCACGATCTACTCGGCCATCGCCAACGGCGGCACCCTGTACGACCCGACCGTCGGCAAGGCCATCGTCAGCGCCGACGGCCGCCAGGTCGAGGAGATCGCGCCCAAGTCGCACGGCAAGCTGCCCTTCGACGCCAAGACGCAGAAGGACATAGACGGTGCACTCGCCGACGTCGCCACGCGCGGCACGGCGGCCTGGCGGTTCCAGGGATGGCCGCAGGACAAGATCCCGATGCACGCCAAGACCGGTACCGCCGAGGTCTACGGCAAGCAGACCACCTCGTGGTTCGCGACGTACACCAAGGACTACACGATCGTCATGACGATCGCCCAGGGCGGTACGGGCTCCGGCGCCTCGGGACCCGCCGTCCGCCAGATCTACAACGCGATCTACGGCCTGGACGACGAGGGCAAGCAGGACCCGAAGAAGGCCCTCCTGCCCGAGCCGCAGAAGAACCTGCCGAAGATCAAGCCCGACGGCTCCATCCACTCCCCGAAGATCAAGCCGTACAAGCCCGCGGCCCCCAAGCCCCCGGCCGAGCAGCAACTGGCCGGCCCGCCGCCGGCCGACTGGAGGCGCGACTGATGACCGGCAACGGCTTCTCCGTCTCCGGGTACGGCCCGGAACGCTCCGGGGTGTCGCGGCTCATGGCCCGCGACTCGATAGTGCGCCGGCTCGACTGGGTCATGCTGATCGCGGCGATCGCCCTCTCCGGGATCGGCACCGCGCTCGTCTACTCGGCGACCCGCAACCGTACCGAGCTCGTTGGCGACGACCCGTACTCCTTCGCGCTCAAGCACGTCCTGAACACCGGCATCGGCTTCGCCCTGATGATCGGCACCGTCTGGCTCGGCCACCGCACCCTGCGCACGGCCGTGCCGATCCTCTACGGCATCTCCGTCTTCCTGGTCCTGCTCGTCCTCACCCCGCTCGGCGCGACGATCAACGGCGCGCACGCGTGGATCGTGCTCGGCGGCGGCTTCTCGCTCCAGCCCTCCGAGTTCGTGAAGATCACGATCATCCTGGGCATGGCGATGCTGCTCGCGGCCCGCGTTGACGCGGGCGACCGCGACCACCCCGACCACCGCACCGTCCTCCAGGCCCTGGGCCTGGCCGCCGTCCCGATAATGATCGTCCTGCTCATGCCCGACCTCGGCTCGGTCATGGTGATGGCGATGATCGTGCTCGGCGTGCTGCTCGCCTCCGGCGCCTCCAACCGCTGGGTGTTCGGACTGCTCGGCGCGGGCGTCGCCGGCGGCGTCGCCATATGGCAGCTCGGCGTCCTCGACGACTACCAGATCGCGCGCTTCGCCGCCTTCGCCAACCCCGCCCTCGACCCGGCGGGCGTCGGCTACAACACCAACCAGGCGCGCATCGCGATCGGCTCGGGCGGCCTGACCGGCACCGGCCTCTTCAAGGGCTCGCAGACCACAGGCCAGTTCGTCCCCGAGCAGCAGACCGACTTCGTCTTCACCGTCGCGGGCGAGGAACTCGGCTTCGTGGGCGCGGGCGCGATCCTGGTCCTGCTCGGCGTCGTCCTGTGGCGCGCCTGCCGCATCGCCCGCGAGACCACCGAGCTCTACGGCACCATCGTGGCCGCCGGAATCATCGCGTGGTTCGCCTTCCAGGCCTTCGAGAACATCGGAATGACCCTCGGCATCATGCCGGTCGCGGGCCTCCCGCTGCCCTTCGTCTCGTACGGAGGCTCCTCGATGTTCGCGGTCTGGGTGGCGGTCGGACTGCTCCAGTCGATCAAGGTGCAACGGCCTATGTCGGCCTAGTCGGCGCCCGGGGCCGCCGCAGGCATGTTTGCCGTCCGATTTCGCGTCTAGATTCAATTCATGGCGGAGACGAAGCGCGAGATCGAGCGGAAGTACGACGTCACTGCGGGCACCGAGCTGCCCGACCTCTCCAGAGTCACCGGGGTCACGGGCGTCGTCGACAAAGGCACGGCGGATCTGGACGCCGTCTACTGGGACACCCCCGACCAGCGGCTCGCCGCCGCCTCCATCACGCTGCGGCGCCGCACCGGAGGCCACGACGCGGGCTGGCACCTGAAACTCCCCGTGTCACTCGCCGAGGGCGTGCGCGACGAGATCCACGCGCCGCTCTCGGACACGGTGCCGCGCGCCCTGCTCGGACTCGTACGTGCCCGGGTGCGCGAGGCCGAACTGGTGCCGCTGCTGCGCCTGGAGACCACCCGGCACGTGCGGCACCTCGTCGACGCGGACGGCGCCATGCTCGCCGAGGTCAGCCTCGACACGGTGCACGCCGAGCGGTGCGCCCCCGGAGGTGAGCGCATCGGCTGGTCCGAGCTGGAGGTCGAGCTCGCCGACGACGGAGACCCGCAACTGCTCGACAAGGTCGACAAGAAGCTCCGCAAAGCGGGCGTGGAGCGCTCCATGTGGTCCTCGAAGCTGAACCGGGCCCTGCGCACGACAGCACCGATGGACCCCGAGACCGAGTGGACCGACGACGAGGGCACGGGCCACGCCGTCGTCCGCCTTGAGGACGACACACCCGTCTCCTCCGGAGACCACGTCCTCGCCCGCCTCCGCACCCAGCGCGACGCCCTCCTCGCGCTCGACCCCGCCGTCCGCCGCGACCTGCCCGACTCGGTGCACCAGATGCGGGTCGCCACGAGGCGGCTGCGCAGCGCCTTCAAGTCGTACGGGAAGGTCCTCGACCGCACGGTCACCGACCCCGTCGGCGAAGAACTCAAGTGGCTCGCCGCCGAGCTTGGCGTCGACCGCGACCAGGAAGTCCTCACCGAACGGCTCACCGACCGCATCGGCGCACTGCCCAGGACCCTCCTCCTCGGACCGGTCCGTGGCCGCCTGCGCATCTGGACCGTCGCCCGCAGCGCGGGCTCCCGGCGCAGGACGGTCGCCGCCCTGGAGAGCAAGCGCTACCTCGCCCTCCTGGACAGCCTCGACGCCCTGCTCGCCGCGCCGCCGCTGCGCCCCGCGGCGGCCAAGCCGCCCGAGAAGGCGCTCGTCAAGGCGGCCCTCAAGGACTACGCCCGCCTCGCCACCCGTGTCGAGCACGCCCTGAACCTGCCCCCGGGCCAGGAGCGCGACGTGGCCCTGCACGACGCCCGCAAGGCGGCCAAGCGCGCCCGGTACGCGGGCGAGGCCGCGACCCCCGCGCTCGGCAAGCCCGCGAAGAAGTTCGCCAAGCGGATGAAGTCCGTCCAGAAGGTGCTCGGCGACCACCAGGACAGCGTCGTCGCCCGCGAGGCCCTGCGCGCCCTCGCCATCCAGGCCCACCTGGCGGGGGAGTCCGCGTTCACCTGGGGCCTGCTGTACGGCCAGGAGGAGGCGGCGGGCAACGACCGCGAGCGGGAACTGCCGGAGGTGTGGGCCGAGGCGTCCCGGGCGAAAGTGCGGTCGGCACTGGGGAGCTGAACGCCGGGGTACGCTTGATGGTCACCCCTGCCAGCTCATGAAGGTCCGCGATGTCTGCCGAATCGGTCTTCCCACAGCTCGAAGCTCTGCTCCCGCATGTGCAGAAGCCCATCCAGTACGTCGGCGGTGAGCTGAACTCCACCGTCAAGCCGTGGGAATCCTGTGACGTCCGCTGGGCGCTCATGTACCCGGACGCGTACGAGGTGGGTCTGCCCAACCAGGGCGTCATGATCCTCTACGAGGTCCTCAACGAGCGCGAGGGCGTGCTCGCCGAGCGCACCTACAGCGTGTGGCCCGACCTGGAGGCCCTGATGCGCGAGCACCAGGTCCCCCAGTTCACCGTCGACTCGCACCGCCCCGTCGGTGCCTTCGACGTCTTCGGCCTGAGCTTCTCCACCGAGCTCGGGTACACGAACATGCTGACCGCCCTGGACCTCGCGGGCATCCCGCTGGAGGCCAAGGACCGCACCGTCGAGGACCCGATCGTCCTCGCCGGCGGTCACGCCGCCTTCAACCCCGAGCCGATCGCCGAGTTCATCGACGCCGCGATCATCGGCGACGGCGAGCAGGCCGTGCTCGACATGACGGAGATCATCCGCGCCTGGAAGGCCGAGGGCCGCCCCGGCGGCCGCGAGGAAGTCCTCTTCCGCCTGGCCAGGACCGGATCGGTCTACATCCCCCGGTTCTACGACGTCGAGTACCTCCCGGACGGCCGCATCGGCCGCGTCGTCCCCAACCGCAGCGGCGTGCCGTGGCGCGTGTCCAAGCACACCGTCATGGACCTCGACGAGTGGCCCTACCCCAAGCAGCCCCTCGTCCCGCTCGCCGAGACCGTCCACGAGCGCATGTCCGTGGAGATCTTCCGCGGCTGCACCCGCGGCTGCCGTTTCTGCCAGGCCGGCATGATCACGCGCCCCGTGCGGGAGCGAAGCATCACCGGCATCGGCGACATGGTCGACAAGGGTCTCAAGGCGACCGGCTTCGAAGAGGTCGGCCTGCTCTCGCTCTCCTCCGCCGACCACAGCGAGATCGCCGACGTCGCCAAGGGCCTCGCCGACCGGTACGAGGAGGACAAGATCGGCCTGTCCCTCCCCTCGACCCGCGTCGACGCCTTCAACGTGGACCTCGCCAACGAGCTGACCAGGAACGGCCGCAGGTCCGGCCTGACCTTCGCCCCCGAGGGCGGCTCCGAGCGCATGCGCAAGGTCATCAACAAGATGGTGTCCGAGGAAGACCTCATCCGCACCGTCTCGACGGCGTACGGCAACGGCTGGCGCCAGGTGAAGCTGTACTTCATGTGCGGCCTGCCCACCGAGACCGACGACGACGTCCTCCAGATCGCCGACATGGCGACGAAGGTCATCCAGAAGGGCCGCGAGGTCTCCGGCTCCAACGACATCCGCTGCACGGTGTCGATCGGCGGCTTCGTGCCGAAGCCCCACACGCCCTTCCAGTGGGCCCCGCAGCTCTCCTCCGAGGAGACCGACGCCCGCCTGGAGAAGCTCCGCGACAAGATCCGCGGCGACAAGAAGTACGGCCGCTCGATCGGCTTCCGCTACCACGACGGCAAGCCCGGCATCGTCGAGGGCCTGCTCTCGCGCGGCGACCGCCGCATCGGCGCCGTCATCCGCGCCGTCTACGAAGAGGGCGGCCGCTTCGACGGCTGGCGTGAGCACTTCTCGTACGAGCGCTGGATGCGGTGCGCCGAGAAGACGCTGCCCGAGATGGGCGTCGACGTCGACTGGTACACCACGCGCGAGCGCACCTACGAGGAAGTGCTGCCCTGGGACCACTTGGACTCCGGTCTCGACAAGGACTGGCTCTGGGAGGACTGGCAGGACTCGCTCGACGAGACCGAGGTCGAGGACTGCCGCTGGACGCCGTGCTTCGACTGCGGCGTCTGCCCGCAGATGGACACGCACATCCAGGTCGGCCCCACCGGCAAGAAGCTCCTGCCGCTCACCGTCGTGAAGTAACCGAGACACCTGACAGTGCCTCAACTCGCCCCGCCCACCGGCCTGGTGCACCGCTCCTACATCGCCGCGATGGAGGAGTTCCGGGCCGAGGGGCGCGGCGGGCCCGACGACGACACGACGCTCGGCGCCACCCTCCGGGACTACGGCCCGCGCTGGCGCGACCCGGCGGTCTTCGCGGCGTACGTCGCCGAGGTCCGCGCCGCCGCACACCCTGCCGAAGCACACTCCGTCCCCGTCACGACCTTCTGGTACGTCGACGGCGCCGACTACCTCGGCAGGATCACCGTCCGGCACACCATCGCCACCCGCTTCCTGCGCGAGTACGGCGGCCACATCGGCTACGAGGTCCGCCCCACCGCCCGGCTCCGCGGCCACGCCACCGACATGCTGCGCGCCTGCCTCCCGCACGCCGCCGGACTCGGCCTGGAAACCGTCCTGGTGACCTGCGACACCGACAACATCGGCTCGCGCAAGGTCATCGAGGCGGCGGGCGGCACGTTCGAGGACGAACGCAGCGGGAAACTGCGGTACTGGATCCGAACCGGCGCCGCGCGCGTCTAGGACGACATGGACCTGGAAAAACGGCCCGACCAGCAGGTCGCGCACCCTGCGACGCCCACGCGGCCGGTGGCACCCGCGCAGCCCGTGGCGCCCGCGCAGGCGGACGGCTGTCTCGCCGTCGCGATCCGCATCCCGGTGCGGATCGTCGTACTCGTACTCGTCGTCCCCGTACGCCTGCTCTGGGACGCGCTCGCCGTGTGCGGCCGCTTCCTCCACCGCTCCGTGCTGCGTCCCGTCGGGCGTGGCATCGGCGCCGTACTGACATGGCTGTGCAAGGCCGTGTTCGTGTGGCCGTGGGTCGGCCTGTGGCGGTACGTGCTCGTGCCGGTCGGCAAGGGCCTCGGCTGGCTGGGCCGCGGCCTGTTCGTCATCCCCGCGACGTGGCTCTACGCGCGCGTGCTGACCCCCGTCGGACACGGCATTGCCTGGCTCGGCCGGGTCCTCCTCGTCATCCCGGCCACGTGGCTCTACGCGCGCGTGCTGACGCCGATCGGACGCGCCCTGCTGGTCGGCCTCGGCTGGCTCGGCAAGGCCGTGTTCGTGTGGCCGTGGGTGGGCCTGTGGCGGTACGTGGTCGTGCCGGTCGGCATCGCGATCGCCTGGCTGGTCCGGACGCTGATCGTGGTGCCCGTGGTGTGGCTGTACAAGGCCGTGCTCACCCCGGTCGGGCACGGCGTCACGACGCTGCTCCGCTGGATCTTCGTCGTGCCCCTCGTCGCCCTGTGGCGCTGGGTGCTCGCCCCCACAGGGAGGGCGATCGCCGTCGTCGCGCGGGAGATCTCCGACGCCTTCGGACACGCCTGGCGCATCGCCGGGCACATCTCCCTCGCCGTGGGCCGCTTCCTCGGCACACTCCTTCGGTGGATCTTCGTCGAGCCGGTGCGGTGGGCGTACCGCACGGTCCTCACGCCCGTCGGACACGTCATCCGCGACGTGCTCTGGAACCCCGTCGCCGCGGCCGCCCGGGCCGTCGGCCGCACCACGCGGCGGGCGCTCACCTCCGCCAGGGACACCGTCCGCCAGACGCGCGCCGACGTACGGCGCATGCTGTTCGGAGCGCCGCGCGAGGCGGTTCCGGTGGCCCGGCGGGAACCCGACACGCCCGACACACGTACTCTAGGCAACAGTACGACCGCACTCATGAAGGACTGACGACACTGGGCAAGCGACAGCCCGTAGGCCCGCCGCCCGCACCCGCGGTGCAGCGCATCCGCCTGCGCTACACCAAGCGCGGCCGCCTCCGGTTCACCAGCCACCGTGACTTCCAGCGCGCCTTCGAGCGTGCGCTGCGCCGCGCCGAGGTGCCCATGGCGTACTCGGCGGGGTTCACCCCGCACCCCAAGGTGTCGTACGCCAATGCCGCACCCACCGGCACGGGCAGTGAGGCCGAGTACCTGGAGATCGCGCTCACCGCACCGCGCGACCCGGACAAGCTCCGGGAGCTCCTCGACGAGTCGATGCCCACCGGGCTCGACATCGTCGACGCCGTCGAGTCCCGCACCTCGGGACTCGCGGACCGGCTGACGGCCTCCGTCTGGGAGCTGCGCCTGGACGGCGTGGCGCCCGCGGCGGCGCAGTCGGCCGCCGAGCAGTTCACGGCGGCCGAGAAGGTCGAGGTCCAGCGCCGTACGAAGAACGGCATGCGGACCTTCGACGCACGCGAGGCCGTGGTGAGCCTCGCGACGGTCGCCGGCGGACCGCTCGCCGACGATGCTGATAGGCCGAGCGACAAGCCCTGTGCGATACTGCGGCTGGTTGTTCGGCACGTGACACCTGCCGTACGACCTGACGACGTCCTGTCCGGTCTCCGAGCTGTGGCCGACCTGGCGCCGCCGGTCCCCGCAGCGGTGACCAGGCTGGCGCAGGGGCTTTTCGATGAAGAGACCGGCACGGTGACCGACCCGCTCGCGCCCGACCGCGAGGCAGACACGGCCGCTTCACCCACGGCCGCCGTACCTGCCGCCGCGAAGGCGCCGGCGCCGGAAGGTCCCCGGTAAGGACGTACGTCACCGCGCAGCCCTCGTACTCGGGAGCCACCTGGGTCGGGCAGCGCACTGACCGAGACTTTCGCCAGGCCGTCCGCACATGGGCGTACGGAACCGGCGAGACAAGACATAGAGCTCCCGTGCGGCGCCCACGCCCCCGGATGGCGGCCCCGCGCACAGCGCGAGCCGCGACATCACCGGACCAGGCGCGGCGCCCGGGAGCGTGACGGGAGAACCGCCCGCATGCTTGAGCCGAACGAACCCACCGAGGGCTCGGACAACAACACCCCCAGCGACACCCTGCCGCCGCGCCGCAGGCGCCGCGCCGCATCGCGTCCGGCGGGCCCGCCGAACGGCGCCGCCGAAGCCGCGGCTCCGGCCATACCGGCCACCCCCGCCACCGAAGAGGCCCCCGCCGCGGCAGCGGCCGAGGAGACCCCGCGGACGCCCGAGGCCGCCGAGGCCCCCGCGCCGCGTGCTCGCCGCCGTGCGACCCGCCGCGCCTCCGCCCCGGCCGGCGCACCGCAGACCGCCGAGGCCACGGAGCCCGCCGCCGCACCCGCGCCCGCCGCGGAGACAGCGCCGGAAGCCGCTCCGCGGGAGGAGGCCGCCGAGGCCCCCGCCGCGCGCCCGCGCCGCCGCGCCACCCGCCGTGCCTCCGCCCCCGCAGGCGCGCCGCAGGCCCCCGCCGAGGAGACCCCGGCGCAGGCCGAGCCGGTCGCCGAGGAGGACGCGCCCAAGGGTCGTGCGCGCCGTCGTGCGACTCGTGGTGCCGCTGCTCCCGCCGCGGAGCCGCAGGCCGCCGTCGAGGAGGCTCAGGCGCAGGCCGAGCCGGTCGCTGAGGAAGACGCGCCCAAGGGCCGTGCGCGCCGCCGTGCCACCCGTGGTGCCGCTGCTCCCGCCGCGGAGCCGCAGGCCGCCGTCGAGGAGGCTCAGGCGCAGGCCGAGCCGGTCGCCGAGGAGGACGCCCCCAAGGGCCGTGCTCGCCGCCGTGCGACCCGTGGTGCCTCCGCGCCCGCCGGGGCGCCGCAGAACGCCGAGAAGGAAGTGGCCGCGAAGCTCGCCGAGCAGCCTGCCGCCGCCGAGAAGGCTCCGGCCGACGAAGCCGCCGCCGACACCGCCGAGGACGACGCGCCCCGCGGCCGTCGCCGCCGTGCCACCCGTAAGACCGCGGCCACCGGGTTCTCCGCCCCGCCCGCGCACAAGGCCCGCAAGGCCCAGCGCGCCGAGGAGTCCGACGAGGACGGCCGCAAGCCCGCGCGCCCCGCCGTCGCCGTCTTCCAGGCCCCGGTGTTCGCCGAGCCCATGTTCCAGACCCCGGAGCGCGCCGCCGCGGCGGCCGCCGCCGAGGCCGCCGAGGACACGCCCGCCGAGCCCGAGCCCGAGCCCACGCCCGCCCCCGCCGTCCCCGTCGCCGAGGAGGAGACGGGCCCGCGCCGTCGCCGCCGCCGTCGCGGCGCGGACGAGCAGCCCGCCGCCGAGGAGCGCGAGCCGGTCAAGGCCGCCGTGGTCGAGGAGCAGCAGGCCGAGGAGCCCGAGGAGGCCGCCGCCGAGCAGGCCGACTCCGACGACGACACGGAGGAGTCCGGCGAGCGCCAGGGCCGCCGTCGCCGTCGCGGTGGCCGCCGTCGCCGCCGCGGTGACTCCGCCGACCAGGACAGCGAGCAGAACGACGCGTCGGGCGACTCCGACGACACCGACGCCGAGCAGCAGGAGCCCTCCGACGAGGGCGCGTCCGACGACGCCGACGAGTCCGACGACACCGAGGCCGACGACGCCGCGGAGTCCGGCGGTGCCGGGTCCAGCAGCAGCCGTCGCCGTCGTCGCCGCCGTCGCCGCGCCGGTGACTCCGCCGAGGGCGAGCCGGGCGACGGCGACCCGGAGCGCACGGTCGTCAAGGTCCGCGAGCCCCGCAAGAAGGAGGAGCGCGAGCTCGGCACCGGCGCCGACGAGGTCCAGTCCATCAAGGGCTCGACCCGCCTCGAGGCCAAGAAGCAGCGCCGCCGCGAGGGCCGCGAGCAGGGCCGCCGCCGCGTCCCGATCATCACGGAGGCCGAGTTCCTGGCCCGCCGTGAGGCCGTCGAGCGCGTGATGGTCGTCCGCCAGAACGGCGAGCGCACCCAGATCGGCGTCCTCGAGGACAACGTGCTCGTGGAGCACTACGTCAACAAGGAGCAGGCCACCTCGTACGTCGGCAACGTCTACCTGGGCAAGGTCCAGAACGTGCTGCCGTCCATGGAGGCCGCGTTCATCGACATCGGCAAGGGCCGCAACGCCGTCCTGTACGCCGGTGAGGTCAACTTCGAGGCGCTCGGGATGGCCAACGGCCCCCGCCGCATCGAGTCCGCCCTGAAGTCCGGCCAGTCGGTCCTCGTGCAGGTCACGAAGGACCCGATCGGCCACAAGGGTGCCCGTCTGACCAGCCAGGTCTCGCTGCCGGGTCGCTACCTGGTCTACGTGCCCGAGGGCTCGATGACCGGCATCAGCCGCAAGCTGCCCGACACCGAGCGCGCGCGTCTGAAGACCATCCTCAAGAAGATCGTCCCCGAGGACGCGGGCGTCATCGTGCGCACCGCCGCCGAGGGCGCGAGCGAGGACGAACTGCGCCGCGACGTCGAGCGTCTGCAGCAGCAGTGGGAGGACATCCAGAAGAAGTCGAAGGCGGCCTCGACGAGCTCGCCGGGCCTGCTGTACGGCGAGCCGGACATGACCGTCCGGGTCGTCCGCGACATCTTCAACGAGGACTTCTCCAAGGTCATCGTCAGCGGCGACGACGCGTGGCAGACCATCCACGGCTACGTCTCGCACGTCGCCCCCGACCTCGCGGACCGCCTCTCCAGGTGGACGTCCGAGGTCGACGTCTTCGCGACGTACCGGATCGACGAGCAGCTCGCCAAGGCCCTGGACCGCAAGGTCTGGCTGCCGAGCGGCGGCTCGCTGGTGATCGACAAGACCGAGGCGATGATCGTCGTCGACGTCAACACCGGCAAGTTCACCGGCCAGGGCGGCAACCTCGAAGAGACCGTGACGAGGAACAACCTCGAAGCGGCCGAGGAGATCGTGCGTCAGCTGCGCCTGCGCGACCTGGGCGGCATCGTCGTCATCGACTTCATCGACATGGTCCTCGAGTCGAACAGGGACCTGGTCCTGCGGCGCCTCCTGGAGTGCCTGGGCCGGGACAGGACCAAGCACCAGGTCGCCGAGGTCACCTCGCTCGGCCTGGTCCAGATGACCCGCAAGCGTGTCGGACAGGGCCTCCTGGAGTCCTTCTCCGAGACCTGCGTGCACTGCAACGGCCGCGGCGTCATCGTGCACATGGAGCAGCCCACCTCCGCCGGTGGCGGCGGCAAGCGCAAGAAGCGCGGCCGCGGCGGCTCGGACCAGCAGGACCACGGTCACGAGCACACGCACGAGGTGGAGTCGGCGGACGTCGCCGAGCCGGAGAACGAGACCGCGGCGGAGGTCGCGGCCGAGGTCGCCGCTCCGGTGGCGCTGCCCGAGCCCGAGTTCGTCCCGGACGAGGAGCTCTACAGCAGTGCGGCCGAGGCCGAGGCCGCCGCGTCGTCCCGTGGCCGTTCGCGGCGGCGTGCGACGCGCCGGGCGTCGGCCCCGGCGGGCGCTCCGCGCGCGGAGGCCGCTCCCGCGGAGGAGGCCCCGCGGGCCGATGCTCCGCAGACGGACGCTTCCAAGGAGGAGGCTCCGAAGGGCGCGAGGAAGTCGGGCAAGCGGGCCAAGGCCGCCGAGAAGGCGGAGCGGGCCGCGAAGGCAGCGGCCAAGGCCGCCGAGGTTCCGGTCGTCGAGTCCGACGTCGCCCGCACCGAGGCCCCGGCCGTCGAGGACCCGATGGTGGGCAGCCCCGCGGCCGTCGAGGCGGCGCAGGAGGCCCACGCCGAGGTCACCGAGGCGCCGGTGGACGACGCCGCGCCGAAGGGTCGTACGCGCCGCCGTGCCGTCCGCAAGGCGACGTCGCCCGCGGGTTCGCCGAAGGCCGCCGAGCCCGAGGCCACCGAGGTCGTCGTGGCGGAGACCCCGAAGGCGGAGCAGGTCGCCGAGCCGGTGGCCGAGCCCGTGACCGGCGCCGCCGAGGCGCCCGTCGCCGACGCCGCGCCGCCGCGTCCGCGCCGCCGTGCGGTGCGCAAGGCCACCGCGCCGACCGCGTCCGCCGAGGCGGCCGTCATGGTCGTCCCGTCGGCCGAGAAGCCGGTGGAGAAGACCGCCGAGCAGCCCGCCGAGAAGGCCGCGACGGAGTCCGAGGCACCCGCCGAGGAAGCCGCCGCTCCGGCCAAGAAGACGGCGCGCAAGACGGCGGCCAAGAAGGCGCCCGCGAAGAAGACGGCCGCCAAGAAGACCGCGGCCAAGAAGACGGCCGCCAAGAAGACGACGGCCAAGAAGGCGACGAAGGCGACGGCAAAGAAGGCCGCGGCGGCGGAGCAGACGCCGTCCGGCGTCTCCGCCAGCGCCGACGAGGCCTGACCCCTTCGCACACCGGTGCCCCCTGCACGGCGGTCTCCCGCCGGGCAGGGGGCACCGCTGTGTCCGGCAAACACGTCATTACGCCCCGAAAGTGTGAAGGCGCCGCCCCGGTCTTGGAGCACAGGAGAGCACCTGTAAAACTCATGAGGTCTGATAAGTGAACAGGGGCGTGAGCACGCGTGTGGGGAGACGGCGTGGTCGCGTCCGGGGGAGGGATGACTGATGGCGCATGCGCGCCTGCGAGGCACGGGACGACACCGTGCGGTGAAACCGGTCAAGGGCGGCCGCCAGGCGGTGGCGCTGGCCACGGTCCTTTCGGCCGCGGGGATCCAGGCCGCCGGGTCCGTGGGGACCGCGTCGGCGGACCCCGGGCCCACCTGGACGGAAGGGCCGATCTTCAACGACCCGAAGGGCGACGTCGACGCGCAGTACGCGATCAGGGCCCGCCTGATCGAGCTGACGAACTCCGCCGTGCCGGGCTCGACGATCAAGGTCGCGGTCTACCACGTGTGGGAGGCCTCGGTCGTCAACGCGCTCGTCGACGCCAAGAACCGCGGCGTCCACGTGCAGATGCTGCTCGACGAGACCAGCAAGAGCGACCGGCCCACGAACACCTCGTACAACACGCTGAAGACGGCGCTCGGCACGGACAAGACCAAGACGTCCTTCGTGTCGCTCTGCCCGACGGGGAAGTCCTGCCTGGGCGACCCGAGGTACGGCAAGTCGATCATGCACAACAAGTTCTGGCTGTTCTCGGAGGTCGAGGGCGCCAAGGACGTGGTCGTGCAGACCACCTCGAACTCGACGCCGTCGGCGCACACCAAGTTCTTCAACGACGCGCTGCTGCTGCCGAACAACCCCGCCATGTACGACGCGTACGCGGACTACTTCACCGACATGCTCGGCAAGCGCTGGGCCGACTGGGACTACCGCACGGTCAGCAGCGGCCGCTACAAGGCGTACTTCTTCCCGCGCAACGGCACGGTCAACGAGACCGACACCATGTACTCGGTCCTGAACAACGTGAAGTGCACGTACAAGGACACCGCGGGCGTCACGCAGCACACCAAGGTCCGCGCCGCGATCTTCAAGATCACGCGGAAGCAGATCGCCGACAAGCTCGTCTCGCTGAAGAAGGCGGGCTGCTCGGTCAGCATCCTGTACGCGGAGACGGACAGCGCCAAGAGCCAGGGCGGCACCCCGGGCACCTGGGAGCAGCTGCACAAGTCGGGCGGCCCCTCGGTGCGCTGCTACAACGACGACAGGGACCCGCTGCACCCCGGCACCCGCCTCACCACGCCGTACATCATCCACTCGAAGTACCTGCTGGTCGACGGCGTGTACGACGGCAAGCGGAACAAGGTCTCCTTCACCGGCTCGCAGAACTACACGGCGCCGGCGCTGCGCGAGAACGACGAGGCGATCGTCAAGATCGACGACGACTCGGTGCACGACACGTACCGCTCGCACTTCGACCGCACGCGGGCCGTGGCCTGGCCGGGCAGCGCCGACAAGACGGACCTGTGCAAGGGCGTCAAGCCGCTGCCGCCGGACGGTGAGAAGCCGGTCACGTGACGGGGGGTGCGGGGCCGGTTTGACCCTTCCGGGGCGGCCCCGTAACCTTGACCGTCGGCGTGTTCCTATGCACGCCCGCCCCCTGTAAACCCTTTTTCCTCTCGTGGCCCCGGCTGCGAGAGAGGCTGTTCCGCTTCTGTGGGCGGCTGGACTGCGGGGGTCCCGTTCCGAGCGAGAGAGAGATCCGCGTGTACGCCATCGTGCGCAGCGGTGGTCGCCAGCACAAGGTTGCTGTCGACGACATCGTTGAGGTTGACAAGATTTCCACTGCCAAGGTTGGCGACACGGTCGAGCTCTCGACCCTGCTCGTTGTCGACGGCGACGCTGTGACCAGCGACCCGTGGGTGCTGGCCGGCATCAAGGTCCAGGCCGAGGTCGTGGACCACCACAAGGGCGCGAAGATCGACATCCTTCGCTACAAGAACAAGACCGGTTACCGCCGTCGTCAGGGTCACCGTCAGCAGTACACGGCGATCAAGATCACCGGTATCCCCACGGCTGCGAAGTAAGGGACTGAGACAAGATGGCACACAAGAAGGGCGCATCGTCCACTCGGAACGGGCGCGACTCCAATGCTCAGCGGCTCGGCGTGAAGCGCTTCGGCGGTCAGGTCGTCAACGCCGGTGAGATCCTGGTCCGCCAGCGCGGCACCCACTTCCACCCGGGCTCGGGCGTCGGCCGCGGCAAGGACGACACCCTGTTCGCGCTGGACGCCGGTGCGGTGGAGTTCGGTACCCACCGTGGCCGCAAGGTCGTGAACATCGTTCCGGCCGCCTGAATCCGTCTTTCTGACTGATCAAGGCGCTCGTCGAGCGAGTTCTGCGAGGGCGGACCTCTCTTCCCGTTGATCGGGAAGCGGGTCCGCCTTTCGCGTGTTAGAGCTAAGACATTTCCGTATCTTTCTGGAGGCACCAACCATGACCACCTTCGTGGACCGCGTCGAGCTGCACGCCGCCGCGGGTAACGGGGGCCACGGCTGTGCCTCCGTCCACCGTGAGAAGTTCAAGCCGCTCGGCGGCCCCGACGGCGGCAACGGCGGCCGGGGCGGTGACGTGATCCTGGTCGTCGACCAGGACGTCACCACACTCCTGGACTACCACCACAGCCCGCACCGCAAGGCCACCAACGGCCAGCCCGGCGCCGGTGACAACCGCTCCGGCAAGGACGGCCAGGACCTGGTCCTGCCCGTCCCGGACGGCACGGTCGTCCTCGACAAGGAGGGCAACGTCCTCGCCGACCTGGTCGGCCAGGGCACCACCTTCGTCGCGGGCCAGGGCGGCCGCGGCGGCCTCGGCAACGCGGCGCTCGCCTCTGCCCGCCGCAAGGCCCCCGGCTTCGCGCTGCTCGGTGTGCCCGGCGAGGAGCGGGACGTCGTCCTGGAGCTCAAGACCGTCGCCGACGTCGCCCTCGTCGGCTACCCGAGCGCAGGCAAGTCCTCGCTGATCTCCGTGCTGAGCGCGGCGAAGCCGAAGATCGCGGACTACCCGTTCACGACGCTCGTCCCCAACCTCGGCGTGGTGACGGCGGGCTCGACCGTCTACACGGTCGCCGACGTGCCCGGCCTCATCCCCGGCGCCAGCCAGGGCCGCGGCCTCGGCCTGGAGTTCCTGCGCCACGTCGAGCGCTGCAGCGTCCTCGTCCACGTCCTCGACACGGCGACCCTGGAGTCCGACCGCGACCCCGTCTCCGACCTCGACGTCATCGAGGCCGAGCTGCGGGAGTACGGCGCGGGGCTGGAGAACCGGCCGCGCATCGTCGTCCTGAACAAGATCGACGTACCCGACGGACAGGACCTCGCCGACCTGGTCAGGCCCGACCTGGAGGAGCGCGGCTACCGCGTCTTCGAGGTGTCCGCCGTCGCGCACAAGGGCCTCAAGGAGCTCTCCTTCGCCCTCGCCGAGCTGGTCGGCGAGGCGCGTGCCGCGAAGCCGAAGGAGGAGGCGACCCGCATCGTCATCCGGCCCAAGGCCGTGGACGACAGCGGCTTCACGGTCACCCGCGAGGAGATCGGCGGCGAGCCGCTGTACCGCGTGCGCGGCGAGAAGCCGGAGCGCTGGGTGCGCCAGACCGACTTCAACAACGACGAGGCCGTGGGCTACCTCGCGGACCGCCTCAGCCGCCTCGGCGTCGAGGACGAGCTGATGAAGGCGGGCGCCCGCAACGGCGACGGCGTCGCCATCGGCCCCGAGGAGAACGCGGTCGTCTTCGACTGGGAGCCGACGATGATGGCGGGCGCGGAGATGCTGGGCCGCCGTGGCGAGGACCACCGCCTCGAAGCGCCCCGCCCGGCCGCGCAGCGCCGCAGGGACCGCGAGGCGGAGCGGGACGAGGCGCAGAAGGAGTACGACGACTTCAAGCCCTTCTAGTACTCCTGCTTGAACCGCCGTAAGCACACAAGAGTGGGGCCCCGGAGCTTTCGAGCTCCGGGGCCCCTCTCTTGTGCGTTCAGACCTCTTGTGCGTTCAGACCGTCACGCCGTGACCGAGTCCTCCGCGCCGTTCGACTCCGACGGGTCCTGTGCCATCTCCTCCGCCGCTTCCTCGGCGACGCGCTGGCCCGGGATGTCCGCGTCGACGCGGGTGGCCATGCGGGCGCGGCGGGCGTCCGCCTTGGCGCTCAGGGCGAGGGCGGCCGCGTTGAAGCGGACCAGGGAAGGCGGCTCGGAGGGGCCCAGGAGGTGCTCCTTGAGCTCCGCGCGGGACTCGGCGTGGGAGTCCAGCTCCGGGGCGCGTACGGCCTTCAGGAGGGCAGCCACGCCGTCCGCCTCGGGGGTCAGGATCGCCGCCGCGGACGCCGTCGGGAAGCTCGCCCGGAACTCCGCCTCGGACATGCCCGCCGTATTGGCGACCGCGTACGGCTTCTCGCTGCTCAGCCAGTCGGAGACGACCGAGGAGACGTCGCTGATCAGCAGGTCGGCCTGGTTGAAGCAGGTGAAGATCGCGGGACGCGCGGTGGTGATGACCTGGTGCTCCCACTCGGGGAACGACGCCCAGAACGCGGTCTCCCACGCGGCCGTCGCCGCAGCCACCGCCGCCTGCTGGCCGCCCTCGGGGGCGCCCTGGAGCATCATGCGCTCCTGTTCGTCCGCGCTCTTGCGGAAGGACCGCGCGGTCAGCCGGTCCAGCTCCGCGGTGCGGCGGACCAGCTCGGCCGCGGCGTCGGCGCCGGGGCGGGCGCCGGACCGCTTGGCGTTGGCGGCCAGGATCATCGCCTTGATGCGCTCGTTCGCGGCGCCCGCCTCCGGGTTCTGCGAGCCGGTCATCGGGTGCGGCTTGTAGAGGAGGCGCACGCCCGGGTCCGCGAGGAGCTCACGGACGATGTTCTCGCCGGCCAGGACCACCGAGGTGTTGCCGGGGTTGCCGTCCCAGCCCTCCCAGGTGGGGGCGTACAGCACGGTCGTGTACGCGCCGGTGGGCGCGCCGACGTACGGGCGGATCGGCGACAGCTGCGGACGGCCGACCTCGACGACGTCCTTGTCCTCGACGCCGATGTCCGCGAGCTGGTAGCGGTCGCGGGCCGCGGGACCGGCCACCCACACCTCGTCGTACGCCTTCGCGTACGGGTTGCAGGAGGAGAGCTTGTCGCTCTCGCCGTGGTTGATGAAGGCGTGCTTGATCGTCGGGATGCGCAGGACCTGCGAGGTCTTCGCGGCGTTCGCCGGGTGCAGCATCATCTTCAGCGTCGACGTCTCCAGGGAGAACATCGTGGCGACCTTCGGGAAGCAGATGATGGGGACGTCCGTCGCGTCGATCTTCTGGACCATGAAGCGCTCGCGCAGCACGATCAGCGGCTTGCCGTCGAGCTCGGAGAGTGTGGAGAGCCACATGTTCGCCTGGTACGCGGACGTGGTGCCGCCGGAGAAGTACATGGCGACGCTCGGCTTGTAGTCCGCGAGCCACGCGTCGAGCCACTCCATGACCTTCTGGTCGTTCTTCGCCCGCTTCTTCGGAAGCAGCCAGGTGGCCAGGTAGAGCGCGCCCGCGCCGATCAGGACGAGGGAGACGGCGAGCCCGATGCCGCCCCAGTACGCGTCGGTGGTCGCCGCCGTGACCAGCAGGCCGACCGTCGTCGGGACCGAGAAGGTCAGCAGGCGGTGGGCCTGGCGGCGGGAGAGGATGCGCGGCGGCGCGGCCGTCAGGTGCAGCTTCGACGTGTCGATGTTGCGCGTGACGATCGGCAGCGAGCGGGTGCGGCGCACCAGCACGGCGACGGCCTGGCAGCCGAAGTGCAGCGCGTAGAAGGTGAGCAGCCCGATCGTCAGCGGTGACTGCTCGGCCAGCGGCTCGATGCCGTCTATGCGCAGCAGGCCGACCACGATCAGCATGTCGCGCAGGAGCTGGCGCACCGTGACGTCGAAGCGGATCTTGCCAAGGAGGGAGAGGAGGCCCGGCTGCTTGTACTGCAGATAGATGTCGAGCGCGAGGTTCGCGGCGGCCGCGGCGACGAACACCGGGACGTAGGGGATCAGCGCGGTCGCGAGCTGTGTCGCGAACAGTGCGAACATCGCGAACAGCGCTGACAGCTGCACGATGCGTCGGGGGGCGAGTCCGGCAGAGGGCACGGGCTTTGGCTCCTGGCGGGGATGAAGAGGGGATGGGGGGAAATCCGAGATGAGTCGAAAGTCGACCACTGACCGTATGACGCGCAGTGGGTCCCTAGCAATCTTCCGTGACGTCAATCACCGGATAAAGGGGCAAAGGGACTGAACCTCGAAGGTGTTTTTCCCCTCTCACGGGAATACGCCCAGCTGACCCGACCCCTGGTCCGCGCCTCGGAACGGGCAGGCGCCCGCCCCGCGGCCTCACGTAGATTGCAGGTCCGGGACCACGGGTCCGGGGCATCGGGATCATTTGGGGAACAGCGTGGCATCGGCAAGGCAGTCAGTGGCAGAGGCGCGGCGGGTCGTCGTCAAGGTCGGGTCGTCGTCCCTGACCACCGCATCGGGGGGCCTGGACGCGGACCGTGTCGACGCCCTCGTCGATGTGCTCGCCAAGAGCCGTGACGGCGGCACGCGCGAGATCGTGCTCGTCTCCTCCGGCGCCATCGCCGCGGGGCTCTCCCCGCTCGGCCTCGTCCGCCGCCCCAAGGACCTCGCCCGCCAGCAGGCCGCGGCCAGCGTCGGCCAGGGCCTGCTCGTGGCCCGCTACACCGCGTCCTTCGCGCGCTACGGCGTACGTGTCGGACAGGTGCTCCTCACCTCCGACGACATGGCCCGCAGGGCCCACCACCGCAACGCCTCGCGCACCCTCGACCAGCTGCTCGCCATGGGCGCGCTGCCCGTCGTGAACGAGAACGACACCGTGGCGACCGACGAGATCCGCTTCGGCGACAACGACCGGCTCGCCGCCCTCGTCGCCCACCTCGTCCACGCCGACCTCCTCGTCCTCCTCTCCGACGTGGACGGCCTCTACGACGGAGACCCCGCGAAGCCCGGCACCTCCCGCATCGACGAGGTCACGGGCCCCGCCGACATGGCGCACGTCGAGATCGGCAGCGCGGGCAAGGCGGGCGTCGGCACCGGTGGCATGGTCACCAAGGTCGAGGCCGCCCGGATCGCCGCCGCCGCGGGCATCCCGGTCGTCCTGACGTCCGCGAGCCACGCCGGGGACGCCCTCGCGGGCCGCGCCACCGGCACGTACTTCCACCGCACCGGACGCCGCTCCGCCGACCGTCTCCTGTGGCTGCAGCACGCCTCCGAGCCGCGGGGTGCCCTCACCCTGGACGACGGGGCGGTGCGCGCGGTCGTCGAGGGGCGCAAGTCGCTGCTGCCCGCCGGGATCGCCGCCGTCGAGGGGGAGTTCACCGCGGGGGACCCCGTCGAGCTGCGGGACGCCGCGGGCCGTGCGGTGGCGCGCGGGCTGGTGAACTTCGACGCCAAGGAGATCCCGTTGCTCATCGGGCGCTCCACACGGGACCTCGCCAAGGAACTCGGACCTGCGTACGAGCGGGAAGTCGTGCACCGGGACGACCTCGTCCTGCTGCCCGGCTAGCGCTCGGAAAAAGTCCCAGGTCGCGTCGGACCGTCCGTCCCGCACGCCTCGTACGCCCCGGCTGAAAACCATCGCGCACGGCCCCCGCCGACCCTCCCGCGGAAGGTGAAACTCCCCAAAACCGCCCCGCGGCACTGCTTGGCCTGCTCAACTTTGTTGAAGACAGTTCTGCACGACCGTTGCGTATCGGCACACCATTGCGTAAGGAGGCCGTCGTGAGACGAGTGCGCCCTGGGGCGGCGTCCCGCGGCTCGGCTGAGCGGACGCTGACGAGCGTCGCCGCGGGGACGGCGTACGAGAGCGATCCGCACGGATCACGCGTGGCCGACGCGGGCGAGAACCGGGAGAGCGATCCGGTGGAGACGCCCCGCCTGTGGCACGTCACGCTGAGCGTCTCGGGCACCGAAGCGCCGTTGGACGAGGTCAGGCGGGGTCTCGAACAGCTCGCCCACGACCATCCCTTTCTGCTCACCAGCAGGTACGCGCCGGACCACGCGGAGATCCGTTACTGGGAGGAGGCCCGCGACCTGCACGACGCGGCCGCGGTCGCCCTGCGCCTGTGGGGCGAGCACCGGCAGAGCGCCCAGCTGCCCCCGTGGGAGATCGTGGGGCTCGAGGTGATCGGACGCGACACTTATCACCAACGCATCGCGGAGGGTTACGGACCGTTACCGGCCGCCCCCGTCGGCGTGCACCCCTTTTGAGCCGTAGTCCCACGGGGCACCGGACGGACCGGTCTCGGGGAATGGGATACCGGGTGGACGCCCCACGCGCGGGGATTACCCTGCGGGCATGACGTCGCTCTCTCCCGTCTCGCCCTACGACAACCTCTCGCCGGTCGCCCAGGCCGCCTACCGCGCCCGCGGCGCCGCCGCCACGCTCGCCCCGCTGCCGCGGTCCGTCAAGGACGACGCGCTGCTCGCGATCGCCGACGCGCTCGAGGTGCGGACCGCCGAGATCGTCGAGGCCAACGGCAAGGACACGGAGCGCGCCCGCGAGGCCGGCACCGGCGAGTCCATCGTCGACCGGCTCACCCTCACCCCCGAGCGGGTCCGCGCCATCGCCGCCGACGTGCGCGACGTGGCCGCCCTGCCCGACCCGGTCGGCGAGGTCGTCCGCGGCTCGACGCTCCCCAACGGCATCGACCTGCGCCAGGTCCGCGTCCCGCTCGGCGTCGTCGGGATCATCTACGAGGCCCGCCCCAACGTCACCGTGGACGCGGCGGCCCTCTGCCTCAAGTCCGGCAACGCCGTCCTGCTCCGCGGCTCGTCCTCGGCGTACGCGTCGAACACGGCCCTCGTGCGCGTCCTGCGCGACGCGGTGCACGGCGCCGGGCTGCCCGCCGACGCCGTCCAGCTCGTCCCGGGCGAGAACCGCGAGTCCGTGCGCGAGCTCATGCGGGCCCGCGGCCTCGTCGACGTCCTCATCCCGCGCGGCGGCGCCTCGCTGATCAAGACGGTCGTCGAGGAGTCCATCGTCCCCGTCATCGAGACCGGCACCGGCAACTGCCACGTCTACGTGGACGCCGCGGCCGACATCGACATGGCCGTCGACATCCTCATCAACTCCAAGGCGCAGCGCCCCAGCGTCTGCAACGCCGCCGAGACCCTGCTCGTGCACCGGGACATCGCCGACGCGTTCCTGCCGCGCGCCCTGGACGCCCTCGCCGAGGCCGGCGTCACCGTCCACGCCGACGAGCGCGTCATCACGTACGCCGAGGGCAGCAAGGCCACCGTCGTCCCCGCGGCCACCGAGGACTGGGAGACCGAGTACCTCTCGTACGACATCGCGGCCGCCGTCGTCGACACGCTGGAGCAGGCCGTCGAGCACATCCGGCTGTGGACCTCCGGGCACACCGAGGCCATCGTCACCACCTCGCAGCAGGCCGCCCGCCGCTTCACCCAGCTCGTCGACTCCACCACGGTCGCCGTGAACGCCTCGACACGCTTCACCGACGGCGGCCAGTTCGGTTTCGGCGCCGAGATCGGCATCTCCACCCAGAAGCTGCACGCGCGCGGCCCCATGGGGCTGCCCGAGCTGACCTCCACCAAGTACATCGTCACGGGCGACGGTCACATCCGCTGAATTCCCCTGCGCCCTGCCCAAATTGACCCTTCCAGGTCTAGGCTGGAGGGGTGCCGGAGGACGTGGGGGGCACGCCGTCGTTCCCTGACGGCTGGGAGCCCGACGACGACCGCGACCGCGGGGGTGCGGACGAAGAGTTCGCCTCCGTGGTCTTCGACGAGGACTTCGTGCGAGCCGCGGAGGTCCATGAACCGACCGCGGTGGAGCGGCTGTTGGCCGCTGCCGAGGCGCGCGCCGAGGCCTCCGAGGCGGAGGCCCGCCGGGCACGCACCCGCGGCCGGAGCCACGACGCGGCGGACGACGAGCTCTTCGAGGACGGCTTCGGCCCCGACGACGGCACCGAGTTCGGCCGCGACGACGACCTCGACGATGCCTACGAACGCGACCTCCCGGGCGGGGGGTACGGCCGCCCGGGCCGCCACCCCGGACAGGTCCGCTGGCACCGCCCCATAGCCTGGATGCTCGCCCTCCTGATGGGCATAGGCATGGTCGCCCTCGCCTTCACCGCCGTCTACCGAGGGGCCTCGTCGGGCGGCCAGGGCCAGGTGCCCGCGCCCGCCTCCACCGAGGTCGGGCAGAGCGCCGACAGCGAAACGTCGCCGAGCCCCTCCGTCTCCGCCGAGTTCAGCCAGTCCGCGGTGCCCGCGACGCCACGTACGCCCTGAGGCGCACAGCGTGATGAGTTGTCAGAACTTGTCGTGTACCAGGGCGTTTACCTGACGGCCCGGAGACCTACTCTGAAGGTATGGGCGGGCCAGGAGATCCACCCGCGGGGACACCCGAGGGCGCTGCCGGTGGCGGCGAGGACGAGTACCGAGCGGTTGTCTTCGACGAGTCGTTCGTGCGGGCTGCCCGCCTCCAGGAGTTCTCCGCGCAGGAGCGCATGGGCGACCACACGCGCGCCGTGCGCCGCCGCCCCGGGCTGCACCGCACGCTCTCCCGCCAGCTGCTGATCCTCGTCGTGCTGATCGCCGTCGCCTTCGGCACCGCGATCTACATGGGCCTGCGCAGCCCGTACCAGTCCCCGGCCGCCAAGCGCCCCGAACCCCTGCGCATGACGGTGACGCCCCTCGCCCCGGCCGGCCGCGTGCCCGGCTCGAAGAGCGTCTCCGACCTCTACGCACACAGCCCCGCCGCCGAGTTCCGCGTGGGCGCGGGCGGCATCAACCTCCCGCCCGCGCGCCGCACTTCGCACTTCTCGGACAGTCAGGTGATGGGGGCGCTCGTCACCGCCAAGGACTACCTGGTCGAGTCCGCGCTCGACCCGGACGTGCTCGCGGGCGGCTCCCCGCGCGACGTACGCCTCCTGATCGACCCGCAGCAGTACGCCCAGTTCGACCGGAGCTTCAACCGTCCGGCGGCCGACGGGCGGCACGCGGCGACGGGCTGGCTCGTGCGGTTCGACCCGGCGCGGGCCGCGCTCGCCGACCACCGGGTGCGGACCGACGGCACGCTGCGGATCGTCGAGACCGACAAGAACACGCTCGAGGTGACCTCGGACCACACGTTCGTGTACGCGCTGCGGGAGGTCGACCGCGGGGGCGCCGAGCGCGCCAAGGGCGCCGATGACGAGCGGGCGCGGACGTCGCTGTTCACCGTCCGCCGCGAGCTGCACTTCCGCTTCGACCGCGACGACCTGCGCATGCACCGCGCCGAGGTGTTCACCTCCGCCACGCAGGCGGGCCCGCTCGCCTGCGCCGCCGAGTCGGCGAGCCACCTGCGGCCGCTGCTCGCCGGGCAGAAGGCGAAGACGGGCGGCCCGGCGGGCACCGATCCGTACGCGACCGGGGGCGCGACGCCGCTCTGCGGCTCTCTCGCGGCGTCGGCCCAGCCCTCGCTCTCCGCGTCCTGAGCGGACCTACGGCTGCTTGTCCTCGGGGGCACCGCCGTTGTCGCTCCGGCCGGTGCCGCTCTGTCCGGTGCCGCTCTGTCCTGAGAACTTGCCGCGGAGCCTGCCGCCGAGGTCGCCCGCGCCGCCCGCGAGGTCGTTGACCAGCTTCATCAGCGGGTCCTTGCTGCCGCGCACGTCGTCGGCGTACGACGAGGCCGACTGCCGGAAGGAGTCGGAGACCGAGGTGTCCTTGTCCTCGTCGCGGCGCGGGTAGTGACCGTCCATGATCCGCTGGAAGTCGCGGGACTCGGCCCACTTCTTCAGCTCGGCGGCACGGACCGCGGCGAAGGGGTGCGTGCGCGGCAGCACGTTGAGGATCTTCAGGACGGAGTCGCGCAGGTCGCCCCCGGCCTCGTACTCCTCGGCCTGCTCCAGGAACGCGTCCACGTTCATCTCGTGCAGGTGGTTGCCGCCCGCCAGCTTCATCAGGCCGCGCATCGAGGCCTTCAGGTCCTGTCCGACCAGCAGGCCCGCCCGGTCCGCCGACAGCTCGGACTTGCGGAACCACTCGCGCAGCGCCGTCACGATCGCCATGATCGCGACGTTGCCGAGCGGGATCCAGGCGACCTTCAGGGCGAGATTCGTCAGGAACAGCAGGATCGTGCGGTAGACGGCGTGGCCGGAGAGGGCGTGGCCCACCTCGTGGCCGACGACCGCCCGCATCTCCTCCTCGTCGAGCAGCTCGACCAGGCCCGTGGTCACGACGATGATCGGCTCGTCGAGGCCGATGCACATCGCGTTCGGATTCGGGTCCTGGTTCACGTACATCGGCGGGACCTTCTCCAGGTCCAGGATGTAACAGGCGTCCCGCAGCATGGTGTTGAGGTGCGCGAACTGCGCGTCGGACACCCGCACGGAGTCCGACAGGAACAGGAGCCTCAGGCTCCGCTCGGGGAGCAGGCCGCTGAGGGCCTTGAAGACCGTGTCGAAGCCGCTGAGCTTGCGCAGGGCCACCAGGGCCGAGCGGTCCGCCGGGTGCTCGTAGGCCCGCGACGAGATGCCGGGAAAGCGCCTGCGCTGCCGGCTCGGCACCCGCTCGTGGCCCTCGCCGCCCCCGCCGTGCTGGTTGTCGTCGGTCATGCCGCATCCCCCATGTCTCGTCCTCTCGTGCCCCCGAGGTGGGGCCAAGCCTAGGCGGAGATACCGTGACAGGGCAGCACACAGAAGGAGTCTTCCGTCATGGAGCACAACCCTGGGGCCGACTGGCTCACGGAGGCGGCCAAGGCCGCGGAGCAGCAGGGGCCGGGCAATCTGCTGCGGATCGTGCTGATCGTCATGGTCGTCGGATGCGTACTGGTCGGCTGGTTCCTGTTGCGGGGGTACCGGCAGGGGGCCGGGGGCGCGGGCGCCGACGACAACGTCGGTGAGGACGCCGGCAAGGGTGCCGACACAGACACCGAGAAGGGTGCGGCCGAGGACGCCGACAAGGGTGCCGACCACCGCAACGGCTGAGTCGGCGTAAGGCGGAACGGGCCTGCCGCTTACGATGGGCCGGAAGTCTTTATGTCCATCCCACCTCCGGATAGGTCCTGCCTGAGATGAGTCTCCACAGCAACGCCGCCCAGCTGGTCACTCTCGCCTCCGAGGGCGGCGAGCACGGCGGCAACCACGAAAGCCTCAGCCCCCTCATCACCGGCGGAGGCGCGTTCGTGATCCTCCTGCTGCTCCTGTGGATCACCACCCGCTTCAACCGGGACCGCTGAAACAGAGCCCGTCCGCCGGGCCGGTAGGGTCTGCACGCATGGGAGAGCAGGACATGCCTACCGGTCCGGAGACCGGTCCGGTGAGCAACGGCAAGCGCCGCCTCGGCGTCATGGGCGGAACGTTTGATCCGATCCACCACGGACACCTCGTGGCGGCCAGTGAGGTCGCCGCGCAATTCCACCTCGACGAGGTGGTGTTCGTGCCGACCGGCCAGCCGTGGCAGAAGAGCGACAAGCAGGTCTCGCCCGCCGAGGACCGTTATCTGATGACGGTCATCGCGACGGCGGAGAACCCGCAGTTCTCGGTCAGCCGCATCGACCTCGACCGCGGCGGGGCCACGTACACCACGGACACGCTGCGCGATCTGCGTGCCCTCAACCCCGACACGGACCTCTTCTTCATCACGGGCGCCGACGCCCTCGGCCAGATCCTCACCTGGCGCGACACGGAAGAGCTGTTCTCCCTCGCGCACTTCATCGGGGTCACCCGGCCGGGCCACACGCTGGCCGACCCCGGGCTGCCCAAGGGCGGTGTCTCCCTGGTGGAGGTGCCCGCCCTGGCCATCTCGTCCACGGACTGCCGCGCCCGGGTCGCCAAGGGCGATCCGGTCTGGTACCTGGTGCCCGACGGCGTGGTGCGTTATATCGACAAGCGTGAGCTGTACCGCGGCGAATGAGCCGAGAGGGGCACCGGTGAACGACCGACAGTACGACCCTTATGCGGGCAGTGACCCGTATGCGGGCGAGTACGCGGGTGAGTACGCGGGTGAGTACGCGGCCGACCAGTACCAGGTCGTCGGGTACGACGAGTACGGGCGGCCGGTGTACCAGCAGGTTCAGCAGCCCCAGCAGTCGCAGCAGCCGCAGGTGCCTCAGCAGTCCCAGGGGTACGGGTACGACCCGTACGCGGGTGGGCAGCAGGGGTACGACGTGTACGGCGGTGCCGGGACCTCGTACGACAACACGGGCAGCCCCTACGGGACGGCCACTCCCCAGGACACCGCCTGGATTCCGCAGCAACAGCAGCAACAGCAGCAACAGCAGCAGCAACAGCAGCAACCCGAGCCACCGGCACCGGAGCCTGCGCCCGCTCCCGCTCCCACACCCCCGTCCCCGCCCCGTCGCGAGCAGCCCGGTGAGTACAAGACCGAGCAGTTCTCGTTCATCGAGGAGCCGGACGAAGAATCCGAAGACGTCATCGACTGGCTGAAGTTCACCGAGAGCCGCACCGAGCGGCGCGAGGAGGCCAAGCGGCGCGGGCGTTCCCGGGTCGTCGCGCTCGTCGTGGTCCTCGCCCTGGTGATCGCCGGCGGTGTCGGCTACCTGTGGTTCGCGGGCAAGCTCCCGGGCCAGTCCGGCGGCGAAGGCGGCGCGGCCGCCGCGTCAGGACCGCAGAAGCGCGACGTGATCGTCCTGCACCTGCACAACACCAAGGGCGGCGGCACCTCGACCGCGCTCCTGGTGAACAACGCCACCACGGAGCGGGGGGCCACCGTCCTGCTGCCCAACACCCTCGCCGTGTCGGACGACGACGGGACGCCGACGACGCTCGGCAAGTCCGTGGACGACGACGGCTCGACCGGCACCCGCGACGCGATCGACACGGTGCTCGGCACCCAGGTCGAGGGCACGTGGCGGCTTGACACCCCGTACCTGGAGAACCTCGTCGAACTCGTCGGCAACATCGACATCGACACGAACGCCGACGTGCCCGACCCCAAGGCCAAGAACGGCGAGGCGCCCCTCGTCAAGAAGGGCGAGCAGCAGACCCTGAGCGGCCGGATGGCCGTCGCCTACGCCACCTACCGCGCGTCCGGCGAGCGGGAGGCCGACCAGCTGCAGCGCTTCGGAGCGGTCATGCAGGGCGTGCTGCGCAAGCTGTCGTCGGACCCGCAGGCGGCCACGACCACCGTGCAGTCGCTCGCCCAGATCCTCGACCCGTCGCTGGAGGACAAGGACCTCGGCGCCTTCCTGGCCAAGCTCGCCGACCGCGCGAAGGGCGGCGACTACAAGACGACGCTGCTGCCGGTGGGACAGGGCGGCACGCTGACCGACGGCGCCGGGGAGGCCGTGGTCAAGGAGGTGCTCGGCGGTGCGGTGCGGAGTCCGGACAAGGACGCGGCCGTACGGGTCGGCGTGAAGAACGCCTCCGGGAAGAAGGGCGCGGCCCAGCACGCCCGGGTCTCCCTCGTCAACGGCGGCTACACCTTCATCGACGGCGGCGCGGGCCCGGCGGCCCAGCCCGCATCGCAGGTCACCTACGCCGACGCGGACAAGAAGGAGCAGGCCACCGAGGTCGCCAAGACCCTCGGCCTGCCGGTGAGCGCGGTCCGCAAGGGGAGCACGGCGGGCAACGCCGACGTCTCCGTAGTGCTCGGACAGGACTACAGGACCGGGTGAGAGCGGTCGGCGCGGGCGGTGCCTGACGGCCCGCGCCGGAGCGGTGACGTAATCGTCTGGGGCGCTGTCGGCGGTCCGTGAGACCCTTGGGGTGTATCCACCAGCCGAAGGAAAGCTCACTAGTGACCGCCACGGACCGCTCCACCGAGCTCATCACCGTCGCCGCCCAGGCGGCGGCCGACAAGCTCGCGCACGACATCATCGCGTACGACGTCAGCGACGTGCTGTCGATCACGGACGCCTTCCTGCTCGCCTCCGCACCCAACGACCGCCAGGTCAAGTCGATCGTCGACGAGATCGAGGAGCAGCTGAACAAGCAGCTCGGCGCCAAGCCGGTCCGCCGTGAGGGCGACCGCGACGCCCGCTGGATCCTCCTCGACTACGTGGACATCGTGGTGCACGTCCAGCACAGCGAGGAGCGTGTCTTCTACGCGCTCGAGCGCCTCTGGAAGGACTGCCCCGAGATCGACCTGCCGGAGGACGCCAAGTCGACCCGCGGCAAGGCCGCCGAGCACGCCGAGCAGCAGGCCGCGGAGGAGGCCGACCTGGACGGTGAGCTGCGGTGACCCACCGCGGCCCGCGCATCATCCTCTGGCGGCACGGGCAGACGGCGTGGAACCTGGAGCGCCGCTTCCAGGGCTCCACGGACATCCAGCTGACCGAGACGGGCGTCGCCCAGGCCAAGCGCGCCGCCCGGCTGCTCGCGTCTCTGAAGCCGGACGCCATCGTCGCCTCCGACCTCAAGCGCGCCGCGGCCACGGCGGGTGAGCTCTCCGCGATCACCGGCCTCCCCGTCACGCACGAGGAGGCGCTCCGTGAGACGTATGCGGGGGCGTGGCAGGGCCTGACGCACGACGAGATCATCGCTCGCTTCGGCGACCAGTACGCCGCGTGGAAGCGCGGCGAGGCCGTGCGCCGCGGCGGCGGCGAGCTGGAGACCGAGGTCGCCGACCGGGCCGCCCCCATTGTCCTGCGCCACACCGAGAAGCTGCCCGAGGACGGCACGCTGGTGGTGGTCAGCCACGGCGGCACGATCCGTACGACGATCGGCCGTCTCCTCGGCCTCGAACCCCACCACTGGGAGGGGCTCGGCGGCCTCACCAACTGCTGCTGGTCGGTCCTCGGCCGCGGCGCGCGGGGCTGGCGGCTGCTTGAGCACAACGCCGGCACGCTGCCGGAACCGGTGCTCGGCGACGACGACTGAGCCTGCCGGTGAGCGCCCGGACCCGGATTTCACATTCCGGCTGGTCGCAGGCTAAAGTTCTTCTTGTTCGCCCGCCGAGCGGGAAGAACGCAAGGGGCTATAGCTCAGTTGGTAGAGCGCCTGCATGGCATGCAGGAGGTCAGGAGTTCAATTCTCCTTAGCTCCACAGTCCCGGAAATCCCGTCCCCATCAGGGGGCGGGATTTTTCTGTGCGCTCCGCCACGACCTCCTCCCCCCGGGCCGCGCAGACCGTGGCAGAATCGGACGGCCGGAAGGGGACGCCCGACGGGAGGGAGAGAGCGATGCCTGCGAGCATCTTCGGAGAGGTCGACCACCCCTCCGAAGCGGCGGCGGTACGAGAACGGTCCGCGCTCCGCACGCTCCTCGACTGCCCTTCCTGCGGCTCGTCCCACGTCGCCCAAGTACTCGGTGACAACGGCGGAGTCTCGTACGTGTGCACCGCCTGCGGCCACAGCTGGAGCTGATCGATGGGTGCACACCGGCGGAAATGCGATTGGTGCGGCAGTGGTACGCCGATCGTCCGCGACATGGAACCGGTCAACCCGGACTACCAGTACTGGTGCGAGGAATGCGCACGGGCGCTGATCATAAAAGGCGACCCCATCGAGACGTACCGCGAGCTCGAGGGGGAGCCGATCTACGGCAGGCTCCTCGACGAGCACTGCACCCTCAAGCGGTTCTACTCGTTCGCCACCGCGTGACGGCAGCACACAAGAACGCAAAAGCGGTCACTACGTAGAGGGCGGACAGCGTCATCTGGCCATAGTTCTGGTCGAGTTCGAGCCGCCCCACTCCATGCGGCACCCACCACAGGGCGTACGAGCAGAACACCAGGTACACGGCCCCGACCGCCGTCCGCCTCGCCCGCTCGCCCCCGCGCACCGCCTCCGCCCGCAGGAGCAGCACCATCGGCACGCACCACACCCAGTGGTGCGACCACGACACGGGGCTCACCAGGAGCGCCGTGGCGGCGCAGCAGAGCGCCGCCCAGGCCCTTTCCCCGCGCAGCGCGGCGGCCACCGCCACCGCGAGGCCGAGCGCGCCGGCCGCGGCGGCCGCGAGAGCCCAGGGGGTGCCGGGCTCCCCGGTGTGCAGGAGCCGCGCCAGGACGCCGCGCAGCGACTGGTTCGCGGTGTCCTCGGCCAGCCCGACGCGGCCCGCCTCGAAGACCATCCGGGTCCAGAACCGCCGCGAGTCGTACGGCAGGACGACGGCCGCGAGAAGCGTCGCCCCGGCGAACGCCACGGCCGCCACGCACGCGTGCCGCACGGCCGCCCGCCACGGCCCGCGCCGCACGGCCTCGGCGGCCCCGGTGAGCAGCAGGAGGACCGCGAAGAGCGCGGGCGTGAGCTTGATCGCCGCCGCGACGCCGATGCCCACGCCCGCCCAGCGGTGCCCGGGACGCCGGGACAGGTCCCACAGGACGAGGACGGCGAGCAGCAGGTTGATCTGGCCGTAGCGCAGCGTCGTCCACACCGGCTCGCACCACACGACGAGGGCGGACGCCCACAGAACGCTCTCCACGCGCGCGTGCCGTTCGCCGTGGACCAACCGTAGGGACAGGTGCACGAGGGCGATCAGGAGCGCCAGGTTCCCCAGCGTCGCGAGGGTCCGCATGACCGCCGTGTCCAGCAGGGTCAGGGGCGTGAAGAGCAGCGCGGCGAACGGCGGGTATGTGGTGGGCAGATGGGCCTCGGTGGTGCGCAGCGCGTAGAGGTCGCCGCCCGCGCGCACGGTCTCGCCCTCGGCCCGGTAGACCATGAGGTCGATCATCGAGACGTCAGCGGCGCGCTGGGCGAGCCAGAAGGCCGTGAAGGAGAGCAGGCAGGCCCCGGCGGCCAGTGGCACGCGGCGGCGGGCGGCGGGGAGCGCGAGCACGGTCACGAAGGCTGACAGTACCGCCCGTAACCACCCAGACCGGAGCAGACCGGAAACGATTTGGTGGAGCACGGGTATGACCGTGTAATGTTGGCGAAGCCGCCGGGGAAACCGGGCGGACAGGCAAGGGGCTATAGCTCAGTTGGTAGAGCGCCTGCATGGCATGCAGGAGGTCAGGAGTTCAATTCTCCTTAGCTCCACAGGATATGAGCGGGCCACCCGAATCGGGTGGCCCGCTTTTTCATGCCTTGTCGTCTCCTATTGCCGTCCGCTGCCGAGTGCGCGACGACTTCGGCCCGGCGGGACCGCCGCGGGCAATGTCGTGCGGGACGGGGAAGCCTCCTTCGCTGCCTCCTCGATGCGCAGGGCGAGCGCGGGGCAGCGCCGCACGGCCCGGGTGGCGCGCGCTTCGGAGTATCGCGGTACGGACGCCTCCGCTACCGAAGGAAAGCCGTCCGGGCCCAGCTGGATCAGCTCCGGGACGATGTCCGCGCAGAGACCGTGCCCCTGGCAGAGCGTCCAGTCGACGGCCAGCGTGCGGCCACTGGGGGCCTCTGTCGGCGGCGTGTCCTCCTGGAGAGGGAGGACGCCCTCGACGGGACGGCCGCATCCGCCGCCCAGGACGTGCGCGGCGAGGTCGTCCGTGAACGCCGAGATCGACGACTCCAGGAAGGCCGCCGAGCCGTCCGGGTGCTTGCACGCGCCGCGCCGCTTCACGGCCCGGGTCACCTCGCGCAGCGCTTCGAGAGCGGTCGGCCCGCCGCCGTGGAGGACGTCGGCGAGACCTCGGGCGGCCGCGGGCAGGCCGAGGTAGCAGGGGCCGCACTGTCCGCTGCTCTCGGCGGCCAGCCAGTGCGCGATCCGCAGCGACTCGCCCAGCGGGCAGGTGCCCTCGCCGATCGGCAGGATCGCGCCCGCGCCGAGCGCGCCCCCGCACGCGTCCAGGGAGGCGCGGGAGACCACGGCGTCGTGGGCCGTCATCCCGTCGAGCCACCTGCCGTGATAGCCGCCCGTCAGCACTCCCTGGGGGAGGGCCGGTGCGCCGGCGAGCTGGAGGACGTACTGCAGAGGCACTCCGGTGGGCACCTCGACGACCATCGGCCGGGCGACCGCCCCGGAGAGGGTCAGCAGGACGGTGCCGGGTTCGTCGCGCAGGCCGGTGCGGCAGTAGCGGTCGGCGCCGGTCCGTGCGGCGACGGCGAGCTGGGCGAAGGTCTCCGCGTTGGAGAGCAGGGTGGGGGCGCCGCCCACTCCGGAGTCGGACGTCCGCACCTTGCGGCCCGGCGGCAGTGGCGGTCCGCCGTCCGCCGAGCGGACGAGGGCGGAGGACTCCCCGGTGACCATGCGCACCGGATTGCGCTGCACGCGCGCGCGGAGGGCCGACCCGCGCCGGTCGCCGAGTCCGCGCTCGGCCAGTGCGGTGCGCATCGACGCCTCGGTCGAGTCACGGGTCACACCGACGACCAGGGTGCGCGCCCCGATCGCCTCGGCGGCGAGGAGGGCGCCGTCGAGGATGAGGTGCGGCGCGCGGTTGATCAGGACGGTGTCCTTGCGGCAGGCGGGCTCGTCCTCGCTGCCGTTGACGACGACCACGGGGCGTATGCCGCGGCGGATCGCCGCGTCGGCGACGGACCGCAGCTTCCGGGCGAAGGGGAAGCCCGCGCCGCCGCGGCCCCGCAGCGCGATGTCCTCGGCGAGGCGGGCGAGCGGTTCGCCCGCCATCGGCTCCAGCGGGCCGTGCACCTTCAGGTGCATGGAGAGGTCGAGGCGTTCGACGAGGTCGAAGCCCGAGGTGAGCAGGGGCAGGCCGACGACGCGGACTTCGGGGACGTCGGGGAGCGAGGCGTTCACGGGTGGCCTCCGGTGGCGGCGTTCCAGGGCTCGCCCGTGCTGGGGGCCTGAAAGGGCCGGTACAGCGGTTCGGTGGCGGGGCCGCTGTCGTACGCGGGGTCGAGGGGAGCGTCGTACGACGGGTCGTAGACGGGCTGGGGCGTGGTGTCGTACGTCGGCTGGGGTGCGACGTAGGGGGACTCGGCGGGTAGCGGCGGGGAGGGCGCGGGCCAGCGCCCCGCGGGGTCGGCGCGGGGCGGCGGGGGTGCGGTGACGGTCAGGGCGCGGTAGGCCGCGGAGATGCCGACCACGGGGTCCGCGGCGGGGGCGGGGGCGTTGGTGCCGGGCAGCGGGGCGGAGAGGGTGTCCCGCGCGGGAGGCTCTTCCTGGCGCGGGGCGGCGCGTTCCGGTTCGAGCAGGGCGAGGACGCGGGCGGCGACCTTCCGCTTGACCGGGGGCGGTGCCGCGCGGAGGGCGACCGCTCCGGCGACCGCGACCAGGCACAGCGCGTACAGAGTGACCACCCAGGGCTTGGGCTCACGGCCCGCGTACAGGCCGTGGATCAGCGCCGAGCACCAGGCGGGGTAGGCGAGCATGTGCATCGCCCGCCAGCGCGACGCGATCCGCGCGGGAGAGGCGAAGGCGCTCCGGAGGGCTCCGGTGACGGCCGTGGTGACCATCAGGAGGCCCGCGAGCGAGCCGAGCCCGATGAGTCCGGCGCTGCCCGTGACGCCGAGCCCGAAGGGCATCAGGGCGCCGAACAGCGACACGTGGTCGAGCGCGACCTTGACGGTGCCGTGCAGGAGCAGGAAGCCGACGGAGGCGATCGCGGTGGCGCGGTGCACGGCCTGGGCGAGCAGGCGCTGGCGGGAGTGCAGGAACAGGCGGTCGGTGGCCACCAGGCCCCAGACCACGGCGGCGGTCAGTGAGACCAGGGAGAGGACGCCGGCGGTGAAGTCGATGGCGGCCCGCAGGGCGTCACCGCCCGCGAAGACGAGCAGGGGTATCAGGAGCAGTGCGCCGATGCCCAGGGCCCGTGGAGCGGGTGACCGGGCGGCGGAACGCGGGAGGGAACGGCTCTTGCGGTGCGGGTGCAGAGGGTTCATGGGGGCGGCTCCGAGATGGTTCGGTCCGCCGCATGCTAAGTCGCTCCATACCGGTGGGTACGGGGTTTGAGTTATTGCGTTGTTATCAAAGTGCGACACGATCTTGGTGTTGCCCCGATAGTGGGCGGTACGCGGAGTAACCCTTGGCCAATGCTTGGGAGTGGTGGCGTCCGCATGCCGGGCCGCGGAAGCTCGTCGCGGGCCGCGGGAGGGCTGCGGTACCCTGGCGCCATGCGTGCCGTACGCCTTCTGCTTAGCGGGCCGCGCTGATCAGTCCCGACCGCCGGTGAATCGCGGTCGGAATCGGCGCGGCGTCCCCTCCTGTGCGAGGGGCATTTTTGTTTGACCAGCACGGTCAATTCCGCAGGCAGAGACGATCGATGGAGCTTTGAGGATCATGAGCGAGACGAATTCTGCTGCCCCCTCCGAGGTGGCCGCGCCGCACCGCTACACGGCCGCTCTGGCCGCTGACATCGAGGCACGCTGGCAGGACTTCTGGGACGCCGACGGCACCTACGAGGCGCCGAACCCGAACGGCGACATGGCCGCGCGGGACGAGGCGGAGGCCGCGCTGGTCGCCAAGCCCAAGAAGTTCATCATGGACATGTTCCCGTACCCCTCCGGAGCGGGCCTGCACGTCGGCCACCCCCTGGGATACATCGCCACGGACGTCTTCGCGCGCTTCCAGCGCATGACAGGACACAACGTCCTGCACACCCTGGGCTTCGACGCCTTCGGCCTGCCCGCCGAGCAGTACGCGGTGCAGACCGGCACCCACCCGCGGGTCTCCACCGAGGCCAACATCGAGAACATGAAGGCCCAGCTGCGCGCGCTGGGCCTGGGCCACGACAAGCGGCGCTCGTTCGCGACGATCGACCCCGAGTACTACAAGTGGACCCAGTGGATCTTCGTCCAGATCTTCAACTCCTGGTACGACGCCGACGCCGCGAAGGCCCGCCCGATCGCCGACCTCGTCGCCCAGTTCGAGAGCGGTGAGCGCGCCGTACCGGACTCCACGCGCGCGTGGAGCGAGCTGGACGCCGTCGAGCGCGCCGAGGTGCTGAGCCAGTACCGCCTGGCCTACGCCTCCGACGCGCCCGTCAACTGGTGCCCCGGCCTGGGCACCGTCCTGGCCAACGAGGAAGTCACCGCCGACGGCCGCTCCGAGCGCGGCAACTTCCCCGTCTTCAAGTCCAAGCTGCGCCAGTGGAACATGCGCATCACCGCGTACGCCGACCGCCTGCTGGACGACCTGGACGCGCTGGACTGGCCCGAGGCCATCAAGCTGCAGCAGCGCAACTGGATCGGCCGCTCCGAAGGCGCCCGCGTGCGCTTCCCCGTGGGCATCGAGGGCGACGGGATCACCGTCTTCACCACCCGCCAGGACACCCTGTTCGGCGCGACCTACATGGTCCTGGCGCCCGAGCACGACCTGGTCGACACGGTCATCCCGGACACCTGGCCCGAGGGCACCCACGAGACGTGGACCGGCGGGCACGCCACCCCGGCCGAGGCCGTCGCCAAGTACCGCGCGTTCGCCGCCGCCAAGTCCGACGTCGAGCGCCAGGCCGACGCCAAGGAGAAGACCGGCGTCTTCACCGGCGTCTACGCCACCAACCCGGTCAGCGGCGAGCAGGTCCCGGTCTTCATCGCCGACTACGTACTGATGGGTTACGGCACCGGCGCGATCATGGCCGTCCCGGCGCACGACAGCCGCGACTTCGCCTTCGCGCGCGCCTTCAACCTGCCGATGCGCTGCGTGGTGGAGCCCTCCGACGACCGCGGCACCGACACCAGGACGTGGGACGACGCCTTCTCCTCCTACGAGGCGAAGCTGATCAACTCCGCGAACCAGGAGATCTCCCTCGACGGCATGGACGTCACGGGCGCCAAGGCCCGCATCACCGGCTGGCTGGCCACCCGCGGCATCGGCGAGGGCACCGTCAACTTCCGCCTGCGCGACTGGCTGTTCAGCCGCCAGCGCTACTGGGGCGAGCCCTTCCCGATCGTCTACGACGAGGACGGCGTCGCCCACGCGCTGCCCGAGTCGATGCTGCCCCTGGAGCTGCCGGAGGTCGACGACTACTCCCCGCGCACCTTCGACCCGGACGACGCGAACACCTCTCCGGAGACGCCGCTCTCCCGCAACGAGGACTGGGTCCACGTCACCCTGGACCTGGGCGACGGCCCGCGCACCTACCGCCGCGAGACCAACACCATGCCCAACTGGGCGGGCTCGTGCTGGTACGAGCTGCGCTACCTGGACCCGCGCAACGACCAGCAGCTGGTCGACCCGGCCGTCGAGCAGTACTGGATGGGCCCGCGCGAAGGCCAGCCGACCGGCGGCGTCGACCTGTACGTGGGCGGTGCCGAGCACGCGGTACTGCACCTGCTGTACGCGCGCTTCTGGTCGAAGGTCCTGTTCGACCTGGGCCACATCTCGTCCGCCGAGCCGTTCCACAAGCTGTACAACCAGGGCATGATCCAGGCCTACGTCTACCGGGACAGCCGCGGCTTCCCGGTGCCGGCCACCGAGGTCGAGGAGCGCGACGGCAAGTTCTTCTTCGAGGGCGAGCCGGTCAAGCGCGAGCTGGGCAAGATGGGCAAGTCCCTGAAGAACGCCGTCACGCCGGACGAGATCTGCGACGAGTACGGCGCGGACACCCTGCGCCTGTACGAGATGGCCATGGGCCCCCTGGACGTGTCGCGTCCCTGGGACACGCGCGCGGTCGTCGGTCAGTACCGCCTGCTGCAGCGGCTGTGGCGCCTGATCGTCGACGAGTCGACCGGTGAGGTCACCGTCGCCGACGTCGCCGAGGCGGACATCGACGAGTCCACCCTGCGCGCCCTGCACAAGGCCATCGACGGGGTGCGCCAAGACCTGGACGGCATGCGGTTCAACACCGCGATCGCCAAGATCACCGAGCTGAACAACCACCTGACGAAGGTGGGCGGCTCGGTGCCGAAGTCGGTCGCGGAGCGCCTGGTGCTGCTGATCGCGCCCCTGGCCCCGCACATCGCCGAGGAACTGTGGCGCAAGCTGGGCCACACCGACTCGGTGGTCCACCGGGACTTCCCGGTCGCCGACCCGGCGTACGTCGTGGACGAGTCCGTGACCTGCGTCGTGCAGATCAAGGGCAAGGTCAAGGCGCGCCTGGAGGTCTCCCCGGCCATCTCCGACGCCGAGCTGGAGAAGGTGGCGCTGGCCGACGAGAGGGTCGTGGCGGCGCTGGACGGCGCGGGGATCCGCAAGGTGATCGTGCGGGCGCCGAAGCTGGTGAACATCGTTCCTGCGTGACGGTTCGCTCAGGACCGTTCCGAGGATTCGCGCAGGACCGTTCTGAGGGAGCGGTATAGGGGTCTTCCCTTACGGGCAGGTTGGGGGTTCCGCTGGAACCTCCGACCTGCCTTCTCCGTTTACGGTGGAAGAGGCCGATGGAGCGGACCGAGCGGGCCGAGCCGACCGAATGCGGAGAGGAGCGTCATGGAAGCCGTGGGCGCGATCGTGGCGCTGCTTGTCGTGCTGTTCCTGGTGCTGGGTGTGTACGTGACCGTGAAGGCGGTCCGTGCGGCCAAGCGTGGGGTCGACCGCACCATCTCGGAGGCCCGCCGGACGGTCGAGGACACCACGCTGCGGGCGAGGAGCTTCGCGCAGGCGGGCAGCTCCGGTGAACTGGCCCAGCTGCGTCTCTCGTTGCGCACGTCGATGCGCGCCACGCAGGACGTCCTCCAGGCGGGCGCCGCCGACGACGCCTCGCTGAAGGAGACCCTGCAGCTGTTCGACCGGCTCAGCGTCCACGGACACGAGCTGGACGACGAGCTCCGTCGCCTCGAGCGCGACCCGGACAAGGCGGCTCTGGCCGAGCGGCTCCCCGGGCTGCGGGAGCGCACGGAGCAGATCAAGAAGGCCGCCGACTCCCTGCGCTGGTCGGCGCGCGACCGGGCCCGCCGGTTCGCCGACGACGACCTGGACTCGCTGAGCACACAGATCGACATGGAGGCGGGCGCCCTGCGGCACTGGACGACGGAGCCGACGCCCGACCGGACCCCGGCCGCATGGCCCGAGCCCGCGCCGGAAGAGTCCGAGGCCGCTCGTCGTGCAGGCCAGGAGCCGACGCGGCCCGCGATCACTCCGCCCGGTGTGCGGGTGCCGTATCCGTGGGAGAAGAAGGCCAAGCCCGAAAGCACGACCTGATCCGCCCGGCGCCGGGGCACCGGGACGGGGAGGGCCCGGACTGCCACCCGACGGCGCAGACAGGTAACCTCCAGCTCATGTCCCGCCATGTCGCGATCGTCACGGATTCAACGGCCTACCTGCCACAGGCGACGATGGAGCGGCACAACATCACCGCGGTGCCCCTGACCGTGGTCCTGGGAGACCAGGCGCTGGAGGAGGGCACCGAGATCTCGGCCCGCTCCCTCGCCCTGGCCCTGCAGAAACGCAAGTCGGTGACCACGTCCCGGCCCAGCCCGCAAGTCTTCGCGGACACCTATCGCAAGATTGCAGAGGCGGGCGCGACCGATATCGTCTCGCTCCACCTGTCCGCCGAGTTCTCCGGTACGTACGACGCCGCGGTCCTCGCCGCGAAGGAGTCGCCGGTGCCGGTGCGCGTGGTGGACACCGGCATGGTGGCGATGGCGCTCGGCTTCTGCGCGCTCTCGGCGGCGCAGGCCGCGGAGGCGGGGGACTCGGCGGAGGAGGCGGTGGCCGCCGCGGAGAAGCGGGCCGCGGGCACGTCCGCGTTCTTCTACGTCGACACCCTCGACTACCTCCGCAGGGGTGGCCGCATCGGCGCGGCCCAGGCGCTCTTCGGTTCCGCGCTCGCCGTCAAGCCCCTGTTGAAGCTGGACGGCGGTCGCATCGACATGCTGGAGAAGGTACGGACGGCGTCGAAGGCGATCGCCCGGCTCGAGGAGATCGTGGTCGAGCGTGCCGGTTCCGGCCGGGTCGACATCGCGGTGCACCACCTGGCGGCCCCGGACCGGGCGTCGACGCTCGCCGAGCGGCTCAGGGATCGGGTGCCGGACCTCGGGGAACTGCACGTCAGCGAGGTCGGAGCGGTGATCGGGGCGCACACGGGGCCGGGGCTGTTGGGGGCCGTGGTCTCGCCTCGGTGAGGCGAGGGCGCTGCTGGGTCCGAACGTTCGGACGTCCGGACGTCCAGACACGGCTGACGTGGTTGACGTGGTTGGGGCCACGTACGAGTGACGGAGTTATCCACAACTGCCGGGTAATCCACGGAAACTGAGCAAGATCAACAAGTTGTGGTGACGGTGCGTAGCGTCGTCGGCATGACGACTCGATCAGATTCTCGGACGGTTTCCGCGACGAGTGGGCCCGGGCGCGGCCCGGCGTCCGATGGGCGTGTGCTCGACGGCCGCGTCGGTAACGGCAGTCGGTACGCCGCTCGCGGGCGGGCCCGGCGTCGACGTGCGTCGGGGGAGGTGGTCAGGCGGCGGGCGGAGAGCCTGTTCGGGGAGCCGCAGGCGCCGCCGCCCCTTTGGCCCGCGGGGCCTTCGTCATCCTCGCCGTCTTTGCCTTCTTCGCCGTCTTCGTCTTCTTCGTCGCCAAGGCTTGATGTGGCGGGGCCGGATGCGGCGCTGGTGGACGGGAGCTGGGCGGCAGGCGTGTCCGGGCCGGGCGTGCGTCGGCCCGGGTGGGCACGGGAGTCGGAGGGGGCAGAGGGGACAGAGGGGACAGAGGCGAGGCCTGCGGGAGAGGTAGAGGAGGAGCGGCCCATCTCGGGGGAGGGGGAGAAGGAGAGGGAGAGGGAGAGGGAGAAGGAGAGGGAGGCGCGGGCGGGGGTCTCGCGTCAGGAGCGGCTGGGGCTTGCCGTGCGGGAGCGGCTGCCGATTTGGGTGCAGGAGCGGTGCGGTCTCGAACGACGAGCTGTGGTGGCGCTCGTCCTGATCCTTGGCGTCGCCGCCGTCTTCGCGGGCCAGCATTTCTGGACGGGGCGGGCCCAGCCCGTGCGGCCACCGGATGTGGTGCGTGAGGCGGGCGCCGTCGCCGAGCGGGGTGCGGCGCCGGCTCCGTCGCCGGGGCCCGCGGCGCAGGCGGGGCGGACGTCGGCGGGTGCGGGAGGCGATGGCGCCGCCGGCGTGATCGTGGTGGACGTCAGTGGGAAGGTCCGTCGGCCGGGCGTCCATCGGTTGCCCGCCGGATCCCGGCTGGCTGACGCGCTGCGGGCGGCCGGTGGGGTCAGGCCGGGCACGAAGACGGGAGACCTCAATCGCGCGAGGTTCCTCGTGGACGGCGAGCAGGTGGTGGTGGGCGGGGCGAGTGGGGTTGGTACGGGGGCCGGGTCAGCCGGGGCGGCGGGACCGAATGCCACGGGGCCGGGGGCGACAGGACCGGGAGTGACAGGGCCGGGGGCGACAGGTCCGGGCGGCGCTGGGCCGATCGGCCTGAACACGGCCACCGCCGAACAGCTCGACGAACTCCCCGGTGTCGGCCCCGTGTTGGCACAGCACATCCTCGACTACCGCGCGGAGCACGGCGGATTCCGCTCCGTCGATGAGCTCCGTGAGGTCAACGGCATCGGTGACCGGCGCTTTGCCGATCTCCAGGGTCTCGTACGGCCATGACGCGCCTGGCAGTTCACGCCGCGTCGGGCCACCGCCTCGGTGCCTCGAATCCGCAGCAGGAGGGCCCGCCGGACCTGCGACTGGTGCCGCCCGCGCTGGCGGCCTGGGGATCGGCGGCTCTGATGGTGGACGCACCGCCGCGCTGGGCGATCGCAGTAGTGGCGGTCGGTGTGCTGGGGGCCGGAGTTCTGTTGGTGACGTGGACGGTTCGAGGAGCCGGAAGCAGCGGTCACATTCAGACCGGGCTGAGGAGGCCGCGACGATGGGGACGCGTCACAGTCGCCGCAGTTCTGCTCTGCGCAGCCGGGGCGGCGGCGTCGGCGGCATTGCACGGGGCGGATCTGCGCCGTGGCCCGGTTCCGGCTCTGGCGGGCGAGTACGCGCGGGTGGAGGCGGAGTTGGAGGTCACGTCCGACCCTCGGCGCACCCGCCCCCGCACGGCGAGCGCGCATGCGATGCCGCCGGCTGTGCTCCTGGACGCGGAAGTCCGCCGCGTCACGCAGGCGGACGGCACGTCGACGGAGACGCGCACACCGGTCCTGGTGGTGGTGCGGACGAAAGCCGCGGAGGGAGCGAAAGCCGCGGAGGCCACGGAGGTCACGGAAGCCACGGAGGCCACAGAGGCCACAGAGGCCACAGAGGCCACAGAGGCGAGGGAAGCCGCCGGGGCAGAGGGTGCCGCCCCCGATCAAGAATCAGCTCGCCCCGCCGCCCCCTCCTGGACGGGCCTTCTGCCGTCGACGCGGGTGCGGGTGCAGGGGCGGTTGGCACCGCCGTTGTCGGACGGGGGGCAGGTCGCGGCTGTGCTGCGGGTGGACGGGGAGCAGGCGCCCCGGACGGTAGGGGCGCCTTCCGGGGCGCAGCAGGTCGCCGGGAAGTTGCGGGGCGGATTGCGGGAGGCCACGAATGGGCTGCCCGCCGATGCCCGCGCGCTGCTCCCCGGGCTCGTCGTCGGGGACACCTCTCGCGTGCCGGCCGAGTTGGACCAGGCGTTCCGGGCAACCGACCTCACGCATTTGCTTGCCGTCAGTGGTGCGAATCTGACCATCGTCCTCGTCCTGCTCATCGGGCCGCCGGGTCTCGCCCAGCGGGCCGAGCGGCGCGGGATCGCACCCAGGCTGGGGATTCCGCTGCGCACGACCGCGGTGCTCGGTGGGGCGCTCACCCTCGGGTTCGTCATCGTCTGCCGTCCGGACCCGAGCGTGTTGCGGGCCGCGGCCTGCGGGCTGATCGTGTTGCTCGCCATCGTCACGGGACGGCGCAGGTCACTCATTCCGGCGCTGGCGACGGCGGTGCTGGTGCTCGTGCTGTACGACCCGTGGCTGGCCCGGAGTCCTGGCTTCCTGCTCTCCGTCCTGGCCACGGGTGCCCTGCTCACCCTCGCGCCGCGCTGGGGTGAGGCGCTGCGCGGCAAAGGCGTGCCGGGGAGGGTGGCCGACGCGCTGGCCGCCGCGGCCGCGGCTCAGGCGGTCTGCGCGCCCGTCGTCGCCGTCCTCGCGGCCCGGGTGAGTCTGGTCGCGGTGCCGTGCAATCTGCTCGCCGAGTTCGCCGTCGCGCCTGCCACGGTGCTCGGGTTCGCGGCGCTTGCGGTGGCGCCGGTCGCGATGCCGGTCGCCAAGGTGCTGGCGTGGGGCGCGAGTTGGCCCGCGGAGTGGATCGCGGGAATCGCTCGCACGGGGGCGGCGCTGCCGGGGAACGGGGTCGACTGGCCGGGTGGCTGGCGTGGCGGACTCGTGCTCGCGGGGGTCACCGTGCTGCTCGTCCTGGTGGGGCGCAGGATCGTGCGGCACCCTTGGCTGGTCGTGGCCTGTGTCGCACTGTTCTTCCTGGTGGTCGTCCAGCCCCCACCCGTCACGCGGGTGATCGCGGGGTGGCCTCCACCGGGGTGGCGGCTTGCGATGTGTGACGTCGGGCAGGGCGACGCGACGGTACTGGCGGCGGGTGATGGCGCGGGGGTGGTGGTCGACGCGGGGCCCGATCCACTGGCGGCAGACCGTTGTCTGCGGTCGCTGGGGATCAGACGGGTACCGCTCGTCCTGCTCACGCACTTCCACGCGGACCACGTCGCGGGGCTGCCGGGGGTGCTGCGAGGGCGCGAGGTGGGGGAGATCCAGACGACGGGGTTCAGGGAGCCGCCGGAGCAGGCCGACTTCGTGCGGGAGCAGGCGGCCGCCGCGCGGGTGCCGGTGGTGTCGGCCGTGGCGGGGGAGCGGCGCAGGGCCGGGCCACTGGACTGGCAGGTGCTGTGGCCTCCGGCGGACCCGGTGCCGAGACCGGAGGGGCCGAACGACGCGAGCGTCACGCTGCTCGTGCGGACGGGTGGGCTGTCGATGTTGCTGCTCGGCGACTTGGAGCCGCCCGCGCAGAGGGCCCTGCTGCGGAGCCCGGCCGCGGCATCGCTCGCTTCCGTGGACGTGATGAAAGTCGCGCATCACGGCTCGGCTCATCAGGATCCGGGGCTGCTGCGCAGGGCGGCGCCGCGGCTGGCACTGATCTCGTGCGGCGCCGACAACTCGTACGGTCATCCGTCGCCGCTCACTTTGACGGCGCTGCGGGCCGGGGGAGCGCAGGTGCTGCGCACGGACACGGATGGGGCGATCGCGGTGATGGGGAGGACGGGAAGGGGTGCGGGGGCCAGGTCCGGGGTGGGAGCGAGTCCCCGGGCGGCGCCCAGGCTGGAAGTGGTCACACGCCCGCCGTGAGCACGACCCGCCCCGCCACAGTCACACCCCACCGCCCCCACCGTCCCCCGCCGAGCCCCCCCGCCGAGCCCCTCACCCACCCACCGAACCCCACCGCCTACCCCCGTCCCGGCCATTTCGGGCCAGTCGCGACAGTTCGCGGCGCATCGGCAGCATTCCCGTGATCTGGGCCCGTGTTGCATCGAAAGCCGCAACGGTGATCGAATGCCTCTTCGTTGTAGTTTGCAGGTGTTGTCAAGTAAGGCGGGGGTGTGTCGCGCGTGTTCGGCCGCTGGCTGGGAAACCGTACGAATCGGACCGGGCGGGTGGGGGCCTTGTCGGCGCTCACGGTCCCGTCGAGTGCGGGGGTGCTCAGCTGCCGGGTGCTCGACCCGGTCAACGAACCCGTGCGGAACGCGGAATTCGCCGTCAGTGACGCCATGGGGCGCAAGATAGTCAGCGGGGGAACCGATCCGTTCGGCTCGTTCGTCACGGCTGTTCCGGCGGGGGACTACCGCCTGGCGGTGTCGGCGGAAGGGTTCACTCCGTACCGGGCGAGCGCCACCGTGGCGGAGGATGCGCACGCCTCGCTGGGTGACGTCACGCTTCAGGTCGCCCAACCTCCGACGCTCCCCGAGCCCGGTGACTGGGAGGTCGACCCGCTGCACTCCTCGGTCGGCTTCACCGCGCGGCACATCGGGCTGGCCCGGATCCGTGGCCGGTTCAACAGCTTCGCGGGTGCGATCCGGATCGGCGAGCGGATGGAGGACTCCGCGATGCACGTCGTCATCGACGCGGCCTCCATCGACACGGCGGTCCAGATGCGCGACGACCACCTGCGCTCCGGTGACTTCCTCGACGTGGGGCGGTTCCCGACGATGGAGTTCTACAGCGACCGCTTCGTCCACAAGGGCGGCAGCCGCTGGGCGGTATCCGGCGGCCTGACGCTGCACGGTGTGACGCGGACGGTCACGCTCGACACGGAGTACCTCGGGGTCGGCAAGGGGCTCGAGGGCGAGACGCGCGTCGCCTGCCGCGCCACCACCGAACTGCACCGCGACGACTTCACGATCACCTGGCAGACGATGCTGGCCCGCGGTATCGCCGCCGTGGGGCACAGCATCACCATCGACCTCGACATCCAGGTCATACCGAAGAGCGGCTGACGGTTCTCTACGGAGCTACGGAGCTGCGGAGCTGCGGAGCTGCGGGGTTACGGAGCCTCCAGCCAGCCCTCGTGCTCCGCGGCCAGCGCGTCGAGCGCCGACGGGTCGAGGCGGGAGTCGGGGTCCTCGACCACGACCAGCCACTGGGCGTCCTCGGCGTCGTCCTCGCCCGCCAGGGCGTCGCGGACCAGCTGGGGCTCCTCGGCCACGCCGAAACGGTCGGGGAGCTCTTCGGCGACCACCTCCGCGGCATCGCGGTCGGGCAGCACCAGGACATGTCGTACGTCGGTCACCCGACCATTCTCCGATACGGGCGGAGACCCAGGGCAAGGCCGTACGGGACGGGCTGTCAGTGGCGCGTGGGATGCTTGACCGCGATGGCCAGGAAGACAGCAAACGACGACCCGCTCGCTCCTCTCACGCTCGCCGTGGGGCAGGAGGACCTCCTCCTCGACCGCGCCGTGCAGCAGGTGGTCGCCGCCGCCCGCGCCGCCGACGCGGACACGGACGTGCGCGATCTCACCCCCGACCAGCTGCAGCCCGGCACGCTCGCCGAGCTGACCAGCCCGTCGCTCTTCGCCGAGCGCAAGGTCGTCGTCGTGCGGAACGCGCAGGATCTGTCGGCCGACACGGTCAAGGACGTGAAGGCGTATCTCGGGTCGCCGGTCGAGGAGATCACCCTCGTCCTGCTGCACGCGGGCGGCGCGAAGGGCAAGGCCCTGCTCGACGCCGCGCGCAAGGCGGGTGCGCGCGAGGTGGCCTGTCCCAAGATGACCAAGCCCGCGGACCGGTTGTCGTTCGTGCGCGGCGAGTTCCGCGCCACGGGCCGTTCGGCGACCCCGGAGGCCTGCCAGACGCTCGTCGACGCGATCGGCAGCGATCTGCGTGAGCTCGCCTCCGCGGTCTCCCAGCTGGTGGCGGACGTCGAGGGCACGATCGACGAAGCGGTGGTGGGGCGGTATTACACGGGCCGTGCCGAGGCCTCCAGCTTCACGGTGGCCGACCGGGCCGTCGAAGGCCGGGCCGCCGAGGCGCTCGAAGCGTTGCGCTGGTCGCTGGCGACCGGCGTCGCCCCCGTCATGATCACCAGCGCCCTCGCGCAGGGTGTCCGGGCGATCGGCAAGCTCTCCTCCGCGCGCGGCGGACGCCCCGCCGACCTCGCCCGTGAGCTGGGCATGCCGCCCTGGAAGATCGACCGCGTGCGTCAGCAGATGCGTGGCTGGACCCCGGACGGGGTGGCCGCGGCGCTCACCGCGGTGGCCGCTGCCGACGCGGGCGTCAAGGGTGGCGGCGACGACCCCGAGTACGCGCTGGAGAAGGCGGTCGTCGCCATCGCCCGTGCGGCGCGGTCCCGCCGGTAACTCACCGGGGGCCCTGCGTCCCCGCAACGCCCCCGGACACAGCAATGCCCCCGGAGTGGGTCCGGGGGCATCGTCGCAGCGTGGCGTACTGCGTGGTCTGTCCGCGATTCGAGGTAGAGGGCTCGAATTACCCTCGCGGGAGGATTGATCAGCGCCCCGGCGAACCGGGGCCAAGGGCATCAGCCCTTAGAGAGACGCGGCCTTCGAAGCAAGCGCCGACTTCTTGTTGGCGGCCTGGTTCTTGTGGATGACGCCCTTGGAGACGGCCTTGTCCAGCTGACGCGTGGCCTCACGCGTGAGCTCGGCGGCCTTCTGGGTGTCACCGGCGGCAACGGCCTCGCGGGCCTTGCGGATCGCGGTCTTCAGCGAAGACTTGACCGCCTTGTTGCGCTGACGCGCCTTCTCGTTGGTCTTGATCCGCTTGATCTGGGACTTGATGTTCGCCACGAAAGAGCCTTTTCAGGTTCAGGTACTGCAGAGGTGACTGCAGCTGAGTGTTATGACACGCGCCTCGAGCTTGAGAGGGCTACGAGACACAGCTGTCCACGGTACCAGTCGCCCTCCCACCGGCCCAAACCGAGCGCAGTGGCTCACCCATGGGACGATGGAACCTACGTATAGATCCGACCCGAGGCGACAGGCGCCTCAAGAGACAGGACCCTGCGTGCCCGCGACCCCTAAAAATGTGCCCGAGCCGAGCCGTACCGACCCGGCTCTGATCCGCAATTTCTGCATCATCGCGCACATCGACCACGGCAAGTCCACGCTCGCCGACCGCATGCTGCAGCTCACCGGTGTGGTGGATCAGCGGCAGATGCGTGCCCAGTACCTCGACCGCATGGACATCGAGCGCGAGCGCGGCATCACGATCAAGTCCCAGGCGGTGCGTCTGCCCTGGGCCCCTACAGAGGGCCCGAACGAGGGCAGTACCCACATCCTCAACATGATCGACACCCCGGGCCACGTGGACTTCACGTATGAAGTCTCGCGTTCGCTCGCGGCCTGCGAGGGCACGATCCTCCTGGTCGACGCGGCCCAGGGCATCGAGGCGCAGACTCTCGCCAACCTCTACCTGGCGATGGAGAACGACCTCAAGATCATCCCCGTACTCAACAAGATCGACCTGCCCGCGGCCCAGCCGGAGAAGTTCTCCGAGGAGCTCGCGAACCTCATCGGCTGTGAGCCCGAGGACGTCCTGAAGGTCTCCGCGAAGACCGGCATGGGCGTCGAGGCGCTGCTCGACAAGGCCGTCGCCGAGATCCCGCCCCCGGTCGGCGTCAAGGACGCCCCGGCGCGCGCGATGATCTTCGACTCGGTCTACGACTCGTACCGCGGCGTCGTGACGTACGTGCGTGTGGTCGACGGCCAGCTCAACAAGCGCGAGCGGATCCGGATGATGTCCACCGGCGCCACGCACGAGCTGCTGGAGATCGGTGTCTCGTCCCCCGAGATGACGCCGGCCGACGGCATCGGCGTCGGCGAGGTGGGCTACATCATCACCGGCGTGAAGGATGTCCGTCAGTCCAAGGTCGGTGACACGATCACTTCCTTGAACAAGGGCGCCACCGAGCCGCTCGGCGGTTACAAGGACCCCAAGCCGATGGTGTTCTCGGGCCTGTACCCGCTGGACGGCTCGGAGTACCCGGACCTGCGCGAGGCCCTGGACAAGCTGCAGCTCAACGACGCCGCGCTCGTCTATGAGCCGGAGACCTCGGCCGCGCTCGGCTTCGGTTTCCGCGTCGGTTTCCTCGGCCTCCTGCACCTCGACGTGATCCGCGAGCGCCTGGAGCGCGAGTTCGGGCTCGACCTGATCGCCACCGCCCCCAACGTGGTCTACCGCGTGATCATGGAGGACGGCGCCGAGCACACGGTCACCAACCCGAGTGAATTCCCCGAGGGCAAGATCGACCAGGTCTTCGAGCCGGTCGTGCGCGCCACGATCCTCGCGCCCAGCGAGTTCATCGGCTCGATCATGGAGCTGTGCCAGAACCGGCGCGGCGTGATGCTCGGCATGGACTACCTCTCCGAGGACCGCGTGGAGATCCGCTACACGCTGCCGCTCGCCGAGATCGTCTTCGACTTCTTCGACCAGCTGAAGTCCAAGACGCGTGGTTACGCCTCGCTGGACTACGAGCCCACGGGCGAGCAGTCCGCCCAGCTTGTCAAGGTCGACATCCTGCTCCACGGCGACAAGGTCGACGCGTTCTCGGCGGTCACGCACAAGGACCAGGCGTATGCGTACGGCGTGCGGCTCGTCGCCAAGCTGCGCGAGCTCATCCCGCGGCAGGCCTTCGAGGTGCCCGTCCAGGCCGCGATCGGGTCCAGGGTCATTGCCCGCGAGACCATCCGCGCCATCCGCAAGGACGTCCTCGCGAAGTGCTACGGCGGTGACATCTCCCGTAAGCGCAAGCTGCTCGAGAAGCAGAAGGAGGGCAAGAAGCGCATGAAGATGGTCGGCTCCGTCGAGGTGCCGCAGGAAGCCTTCATCGCCGTGCTGTCCAGCGACGACAGCGGCCCCGGCAAGGCCAAGAAGTAGGCAGGAAGCAGTTCCCCCGATCGCGGCTCCGCCGCGGTCACGCGGGCCCGGTGCGCACACGCATCGGGCCCGCGGCGCGTTGCGGCGGGCCTGCCCGTTCCGTTTGGGTGTCTGTAGGAAGTGACAGGCAGATGCCCCTTACGCACCGGGCGTCGGCGCTCTACTCTGATCACCACTCGTAGGTTACTCGCAAGTTAAACAAGTAGCCCTGAGGGATGTAAGAAGCAGCCGCCAGCCAGTTCGCCGCACTGTCGTGGGCCCGGAGGATGTCGTGAGCGACACACAGACCTTGATCGAGAACCGTCCGCCTTCCGTGGCGCATCTCTTCCTGGAGCGCGTGGCGGCCACCCCGGACGCCGAGGCCTACCGCTACCCCGTCCCGGCGGCGTCCGGAGAGGGCCCCGACGACTGGAAGACGCTCAGCTGGGCGCAGGCCGCCGAGCGCGTCGACGCCATCGCGGCGGGCCTCGTCGAGCTGGGGCTCCAGGCCGAGGACCGCGTCGCCCTCGCCTCGTCGACGCGCGTCGAGTGGATCCTCTGCGACCTCGGCATCATGTGCGCCGGCGCGGCCACCACCACGGTGTATCCGCAGACCAACGCCGAGGAGTCGGCGTACATCCTGTCCGACTCCGGCAGCCGCGTGCTGATCGCCGAGGACGCCGCGCAGCTCGCCAAGGCGCGCGAGAAGCGCGCCGACCTGCCCGAGCTGCGGCACGTCGTGGTGCTCGACCCCGACGGCGCGGCGCCCGCCGACGGCGACCCCGAGGGCTGGGTGCTCACCCTCGCCGACCTGGAGGCCCGCGGCGCCGCGTACCTGGAGAAGAACCCGGGGCTCGTCAAGGAGCGCATCGCGGCGATCACCAAGGACCAGCTCGCCACGATCATCTACACGTCCGGCACCACGGGCCGCCCCAAGGGTGTGCGCCTGCCGCAGGACAACTGGTCGTACATGGCCAAGGCCATCGCGGCGACCGGTCTGCTCGGCCCCGACGACGTGCAGTACCTGTGGCTGCCGCTCGCCCACGTCTTCGGCAAGGTGCTGACCTCCGGGCAGATCGAGCTCGGGCACGTCACCGCCGTCGACGGCCGCGTCGACAAGATCATCGAGAACCTGCCGGTGGTGCAGCCGACGTACATGGCGGCCGTTCCCCGCATCTTCGAGAAGGTCTACAACGGCGTCGCGGCCAAGGCGCGGGCCGGCGGCGGAGCCAAGTACAAGATCTTCCAGTGGGCCGCCGACGTCTCCCGCGAGTACGCGAAGGTCAGCCAGGACAACTTCCGCAGGACCGGCACCGCGTCCGTGCCCTTCGGGCTGCGCGCCAAGCACAAGACCGCCGACACGCTCGTCTACTCCAAGCTGCGCGAGGCCTTCGGCGGTCGGCTGCGCGCCGCCGTCTCCGGCTCCGCCGCGCTCGCCCCCGACATCGGCTACTTCTTCGCGGGCGCCGGCATCCACATCCTCGAGGGGTACGGCCTGACCGAGTCCTCCGCGGCGTCGTTCGTGAACCCCGGCGAGGCCTACCGCACCGGCACGGTCGGCAAGCCGCTGCCCGGCACCGAGGTGCGCATCGCCGACGACGGCGAGATCCTGCTGCGCGGCCCCGGCATCATGGAGGGCTACCACGGCCTCCCGGAGAAGACCGCCGAGGTCCTGGAGTCCGACGGCTGGTTCCACACCGGGGACATCGGCGAGCTGTCCGTCGACGGCTACCTGCGGATCACGGACCGCAAGAAGGACCTGATCAAAACGTCCGGCGGCAAGTACATCGCGCCCGCCGAGGTCGAGGGCCAGTTCAAGGCCGTCTGTCCGTACGTCTCCAACATCCTCGTGCACGGCGCCGACCGGAACTTCTGCACCGCCCTCATCTCCCTCGACGAGCCCGCCATCCTCGACTGGGCCAAGGAGAACGGCCAGGAGGGCAAGTCGTACGCGGAGGTGTGCGCCGCTCCCGCGACGGTGGAGCTCATCGAGGGCTATGTGCGCGAGCTCAACGAAGGCCTGCAGCGCTGGCAGACCATCAAGAAGTTCCGGCTCCTGCCGCGCGACCTCGACGTCGAGCACGGCGAGCTGACGCCCAGCCTGAAGCTGAAGCGCCCGGTGGTGGAGCGGGAGTACAAGCACCTGATCGAGGACATGTACGCGGGGTCGCGCGAGGCCTGATCCGTCGGCTCGGAGCCCCTGGGTCCAGGGGGCCACCCGTTGTTCGTCACGCGGTCGGGGTGCCGGTCTACACGCCCCGGCCGCGGCACATCTCCTGCACCAGTTCTTCCATGTGCGTCACGTGGCGGCGCAGTTCGAGGACGTCCTTGAGGCTGCTCGCCGCCATATGCGTCTCGATCGCCGACAGACGCGCGGCCAGCTCGTCGAACTGGCGCTGCTCACGGGCCAGTATCCGCTCCAACTGCCTGTTTTTACGGTGCAGTTCGAGGAAGACGGTGACCTTGGCGCGCAGCACCCACGGGTCGAAGGGCTTGGTGAGGTAGTCCGCCGCGCCCGTCGCATAGCCACGGAACGCGTAGCCGGAGTCGTTGTCGGTGCCCGTCAGGAAGATGATCGGCACGTCTTTGGTCTGGTCGAGCCGTTTGATGTTCGACGCGGTCTCGAAGCCGTCCATGCCGGGCATGCGGACGTCCAGAAGGATCACGGCGAATCGTTGCCGCAGAATCGCCTTCATGGCCTCCTCGCCCGAACGAGCCCGCACCAGGGGCTCGTTCAGTGATCCGAGGACGGCTTCGAGCGCCATCAGGTTGTCCTCCATGTCGTCGACTAGGAGGATGCTCGCGCGGTTGTCGGTGGCGGCCTCTGCACTCATGGTCACGGTGCCTCACTCGGTCGTCGGCGGAACAGCGCTCTCTCCTTGAACACTGTCCTGCTCCTGAACGACGGTCTCTGGATCGGGGGTTGTGGATTGCTCGTCGGTCGACGAGCCGGCTGGGTCCAGGAGGGCACAGACGACGCCGAGCAGTTGGTCCACGTCCACGGGTTTGGGGACGTAGTCGGTGGCGCCCTGGGAGATGGCCTTCTCGCGGTCTCCGGGCATGGCCTTGGCGGTGAGGGCGACGATGGGCAGGCCCTGCCAGCGGGGGCTGCGACGGATCGCGACCATGGTTTCGTAGCCGTCCATCTCCGGCATCATGATGTCCATCAGCACGATGTCGACATCCGGGTTGCGCTCCAGGGTCTCGATGCCCTCGCGGCCGTTCTCCGCGTACAGGACGGGCATGCCGACGCGGCTGAGGACATGGGTGAGGGCGAAGACGTTGCGGATGTCGTCGTCGACGATGAGCACCCTGCGGCCCGGCAGTATCCGGCCCGCGCGCCCTTCCTTCCACTCCTCCAGTTTGGTGGGCGTGGGCCAGCTGTCGTCGGGTTCGAGTGCGGTGTGCGGCCGCAGGGCCGCCTGTTCCATCGGCTCCGGAAGGTGCTGGATGTGCGCCGCGGCGTACGCGATGGCGGCGGCGCCGTGGCCCGGGTGCACCACCGGGACGTAGAGCGAGAAGGTGGAGCCCTGGCCGGGGCGGCTCTCCGCGGTGATACGGCCGCCGAGCAGGCCCGCGATCTCGCGGCTGATGGAGAGGCCGAGGCCCGTGCCGCCGTATTTCCGGTTGGTGGTGCCGTCGGCCTGCTGGAACGCCTCGAAGATCACCGGGAGCTGTTCGGCGGGGATGCCGATGCCGGTGTCGCTGACGGCGAAGCACAGCAGGTCCTCGTTGTCGTGGAGCAGCCGGTCGCCCGCGGACTCCTTGACGCGGCTGACCCGCAGCTCGACGCTGCCCGCCGAGGTGAACTTGACCGCGTTCGACAGCAGGTTGCGCAGGATCTGCTGGAGGCGCTGCTCGTCCGAGAACATCTCGCGCGGCACGTCCTCGCCCACCGATACGTCGAAGGCGAGACCGCGGTCGAGGGTGAGCGGGCGGAACGTCGCGTGGACGTAGTCGAGGACCTTGATGAGAGGGAGCTTCTTGGGGCGTACGTCCATCCGGCCCGCCTCGATCTTCGACAGGTCGAGGATGTCGTTGATCAGCTGGAGCAGGTCGGAGCCGGAGCGGTGGATGGTCGTCGCGAACTGCACCTCCTGGTCGGAGAGGTGGTCGTCCGGGTTGTCGGAGAGCAGCCGCGCGAGGATCAGCAGCGAGTTGAGCGGGGTGCGCAGCTCGTGCGACATGTTCGCGAGGAACTCCGACTTGTACTGGGAGCTCGTGGCCAGCAGCGCGGCCTTCTCCTCCAGCTCCGCGTTGGACCGCCGCAGCTCGGCCTGCTGGCGCTGGAGTTCGTCCGAGCGCTCCTGGAGCTGGATGGCCAGGCGCTGCGACTCGCCGAGCAGCGACTCCGTGCGGGAGTTGGCGATGATGGTGTTGATCGCGACGCCGATGGTGTTCACGAACTGGTCGAAGAACGCCAGGTGGACGTCGGAGAAGCGGGAGAACGTCGCCAGCTCGATGACGCCGAGCAGCTTGTCCTCGAAGAGGATCGGGATGATGACGACCGTGGCCGGTGCCGCGTCGCCGAGCCCCGAGTGGATCTTGATGTAGTCCGGCGGGACCTCCTCGACGAGGATGCGCTTCTTCTCCAGCGCGGCCTGGCGCACCAGACCCTGTGCGGGCATGCCGCCCGTGTCGACGACGGAGCCCTGCGCCGCTCCGTACCCGGCGATGAAGGCGAGGCCCTTGGCGGTGACCTGGCTGGGCGCGGGAGACTCGGCGGTGTCCGGGTCGGCCAGGAAGAACGCGCCGTACTGCGCGTTCACCAGCGGGGTCAGCTCGCGCAGGATCAGGTCGGCGACCTCCATCAGGTCCCGGTGTCCCTGCATCAGACCGGCGAGACGGGCCAGGTTGGACTCCAGCCAGTCCTTGGCGCGGGTGGTCTCACGGAGGTTGGAGACCATGAGGTTGATGTTGTCCTTGAGCTCGGACACCTCGCCCCGGGTCTCGACCGTGATGGAGCGGGTCATGTCGCCCTGGGCCACCGCGGAGGCCACCTCGGCGATGGCGCGGACCTGCGTGGTGAGGTTCAGTGCCAGCTCGTTCACGTTCGTCGTCAGACGCTTCCACGTGCCGTACACGCCTTCGACCCGGGCCTGGCCGCCCAGCTGCCCCTCGGAGCCGACCTCGCGGGCCACACGGGTGACCTCGGAGGAGAACGAGGACAGCGTGTCCACCATGGTGTTGATGGTGGTCTTCAGCTCCAGGATCTCGCCGCGCGCGTCGACGTCGATCTTCTTGGAGAGGTCACCCTGGGCCACCGCGGTCGCGACCTGCGCGATGTTGCGGACCTGGCCCGTGAGGTTGTCCGCCATGTAGTTGACGTTGTCGGTGAGGTCCTTCCACACGCCCGATACGCCGAGCACCTGCGCGCGGCCGCCGAGCCTGCCGTCCGTGCCGACCTCGCGGGCGACGCGGGTCACCTCGTCGGCGAAGGCGCGCAGCTGCTCCACCATCGTGTTGACGGTGTCCTTGAGCTCCAGGATCTCGCCGCGCGCCGTGACTGTGATCATCTTGGACAGGTCGCCGTTGGCGACGGCCGTGGTGACCTGGGCGATGTTGCGGACCTGCGAGGTGAGGTTCGACGCCATGAAGTTGACGTTGTCCGTGAGGTCCTTCCATACGCCCGACACCCCGCGGACCTGCGCCTGACCGCCGAGGTTGCCCTCGGTGCCGACCTCGCGCGCGACACGCGTGACCTCGTCGGCGAACGCGGACAGCTGGTCGACCATCGTGTTGATCGTCGACTTCAGCTCCAGGATCTCGCCCTTCGCCTCGACCGTGATCTTCTTGCCGAGGTCGCCCTGGGCCACGGCCGTCGACACGAGTGCGATGTTCCGCACCTGGGAGGTGAGGTTGTCGGCCATGAAGTTGACGTTGTCGGTGAGGTCCTTCCACACACCCGACACGCCCCGCACCTGAGCACGCCCACCCAGGTTGCCCTCGGTGCCGACCTCGCGCGCGACACGCGTGACCTCGTCGGCGAACGCGGACAGCTGGTCCACCATCGTGTTCACCGTCGACTTCAGCTCCAGGATCTCGCCCCGGGCGTCGACGGTGATCTTCTGGCTCAGGTCGCCGTTGGCGACGGCCGTGGTGACCTGGGCGATGTTGCGGACCTGCGAGGTGAGGTTCGACGCCATGAAGTTGACGTTGTCGGTGAGGTCCTTCCACACACCCGACACCCCGCGCGCCTGGGCGCGGCCGCCCAACTGCCCCTCCGTGCCGACCTCGCGCGCCACACGCGTCACCTCGGCAGCGAACGCGGAGAGCTGCTCCACCATCGTGTTCACGGTCAGCTTCAGTTCGAGGAGCTCACCCGTCGCCTCGACGGTCACCGTGCGCGTCAGGTCGCCCTGCGCCACCGCCGTCGTCACGAGCGCGATGTCCCGCACCTGCGCGGTGAGCCGGGACGCCATCGTGTTGACGGCCTCCGTCACGTCGCGCCAGCTGCCCGAAAGCCCCCGCACCTTGGCGCGCCCGCCGAGACGCCCCTCCGTGCCAACCTCACGGGCGACCCGCGTGACCTCACCCGTGAAGAGGGACAGCTGATCCACCATCGTGTTGACGGCCCGGCCCAGACGGCGTAAATCACCCCGCAGTTCACGGGTGCCGTCGTGCAGGTCGACACGTTGCGTGAGGTCGCCGCCCGCCACCGCGTTCAGCACCCGGGTCGCGTTCGCCGCCGGTGCGACCAGCGCGTCGAGCAGGGTGTTGACCTCCGAGACGCGGGCCGCCCACCGGCCCTGACCGGGGCTCGCGGCGAACCGCTCGTCCAGCCGGCCGTGCCGTATGACCTCGCGCCGCACGCGGATCAGCTCGCTGTCGAAGTGCAGCGAACGGTCCAGCATTTCGTTGAACACCACATACAGCTCCGCGGCCAGGCCGTCGCCGACCGGCGCCACCTTGGTGAAGTCACCGTCCCGTGCGGCCCTCATGGCGGCGAGGAGCGGGCGCAGCTGGCAGTTGGCCGGATCCGTACCGGCCTCGCCACTCTGCGTCGGGACCGGAACCCGGTCTTTTCCAAGCACAGGCATAGCACTGTTCTCACTCATAACGGCCCACTTCGGTAACTCGGTGCTTATGAGCGTGGCCAGTCTGTCACTCTGTCGATGTCGCCTGAGGCGTATTCGCCCGAACTGCTCAGGAGCCGCACCGTGGGGTCCATTCCGATGCAACTGGAGGCCGATATTCGTGCCTCCGCCATGGACCCGGGCCGACCCGGGCCACCGGCGGTGGTGCGCACGTCATTGCCCGGAAACCCACTGGCGCCCGCCGCCGCGCGGAGATTCGTGCGGGCGGCGCTCGCCGACTGGACCGAGCTCGGCGTGCCCGCCGCCGCCGGCATCACCGACCGGCTCGCCGACGACGCGGTGCTGCTGGTCAGCGAGTTGGTGACCAACGCCGTCGTGCACGCGGGCACGGCCGTCGAGCTGATGTGCCGCCTCGACGAGGTGCTCCCCGACGAGAACACGGAAACCCTCCTCATCGAGGTCGCCGACCACCACCCCGCACGCGCCGTCCGCGGCGAGCACCGCCCGCCGTCCTCCGGCACTCCCGAGTACGGCCGCGGCCTCCACCTCGTCGCGACCCTCTCCGAGTCCTGGGGCATCACCTACCGCACCGGCACGAAATCGGTCTGGGCCCGACTGCCCGTCGAGGGCGTCCAGGCCGGCCCCGGGATCGAGTCGTACGCGAGCGAACAGGCCCTGCTGCGCGGACTGCGCGCCGCCGAGATCCTCGCGCCGCTGCCCAATCGCGCCTCGCAGGACACGGAGTGGGTCAACAGGGGCGCGCTCACCTTCCTCGCCGAGGCGTCCGACCTCCTTGCCGGACAGTTCGACGAGGACCTGGTGGCGGCACTCGCCGGACAGCTGCTCGTGCCGCGCCTCGCCGACTGGTGCGCGATCTGGCTCGACGACATGTCCCAGGGAGCCGTCCACGACTCCCTGGGCGTGCAGGGTGCACGGCTCGCCCGCGTGTGGCACACCAGCGAGCACCGGATGGAGGAGCTGCGCCGTGTCCTGGAGAAGGAACCGCCCCGCGTCCCCGACACGGCGGGCTCCGGCGCCTTCCCGCTGCCCTGGCCCGGTGAGGCGCTGGCGGGCGGGGCGCCCGGCGCGGCACTGGCGTACCGGCTGAGCGCGGGCGGGCGCGCCCTCGGCACGCTCGTCATCGGCCGGTCCGGGCTCGTCCGCTTCCCCGACGAAGTCACCGGACTCGTCGAGGACTTCAGCCGCCGGGTCGCGCTCGCCATCAGCACCGCCCGGCGCTACCAGCGCCAGGCCAACATCAGCCAGGTGCTCCAGCGCGGACTGCTGCCCAGCAAGGTCGCGGACATCCCCGGCGTCGAGAGCGGCCTCGTCTACGAACCGCGGGACAAGGGCGGCCCCGGCGGTGACTTCTACGACGTGTTCCAGGCGGGCGACGGCCGCTGGTGCTTCGCGCTCGGCGACGTCCAGGGCAAGGGGCCCGAGGCGGCCGTCGTCATCGGCCTCGCCCGCCCCTGGCTGCGGCTGCTCGCCCGCGAGGGGTACCAGGTCGCGGAGGTCATGGACCGTCTCAACCAGCTGCTCCTCGACGACGCGATCGAGGCGGCGGACGCGGCGGCGGCGGTCGTCGCGGCGGCGGGCGGGCAGGGCGCGCCGCCCGACAGCCCCACGTCGCGGTTCCTCTCGCTCCTGTACGGGGAGATCGTCCCGTACGAAGGAGGAGTGCGCATCACCCTCGCCTGCGCCGGGCATCCGCTGCCGCTCGTCATGTCCGCCGCCGGTGAGGTCCGGGAGGCGGCCACTCCGCAGATGCTGCTCGGGGTCGTCGACGACGAGACGTACAAGAGTGAGAGCTTCGACCTGCGGTCCGGCGAGACGCTCCTGTGCGTCACGGACGGCGTGACCGAGCGCCGGACGGGCCGACGCCAGTTCGACGACGGCGACGGCCTCGCACGGGCGCTGGCGAGCTGCGCGGGGCTCGACGCGGACCTGGTGGCGGAACGGATCAAGCGCCTCGTCCACGAGTTCTCGGAACGCCCTCCGGACGACGACCTGGCACTGCTGGTGCTGCGGGCGCGGTGAGGCGCGGCCCGGCGAGGCAGGGCGAGCGGGGTGCGGTCTCGGGTGGGGGACAATTGGCCGCATGCCCTCCGCACTGCCCGATGGTGAGCCCATGCCCGAGGACGGCGCGCTGCCCGCGTCCGCCCTCGACGGCGCGGCCTCCCGCCCCCTCGGCTTCTACCTGCACGTCCCGTACTGCGCCACGCGCTGCGGCTACTGCGACTTCAACACGTACACCGCGACCGAGCTGCGCGGCTCCGGCGGCGTCCTCGCCTCCCGCGACAACTACGCGCAGACCCTCTCCGACGAGGTGCGGCTCGCCCGTAAGGTCCTGGGCGACGACCCGCGGCCCGTGCGGACCGTGTTCGTCGGGGGCGGCACGCCGACGCTGCTCGCCGCCCGCGACCTCGTGGCGATGCTCGCCGCCGTGCGGGACGAGTTCGGGCTCGCGGACGACGCGGAGATCACGACCGAGGCGAACCCGGAGTCGGTCGACGAGGCGTACCTGAGCGAGCTCAGGGAGGGTGGCTTCAACCGTGTGTCCTTCGGCATGCAGAGCGCGAAGCAGCACGTCCTGAAGGTGCTCGACCGTACGCATACACCCGGGCGCCCCGAGGCGTGCGTCGCCGAGGCACGCGCCGCGGGCTTCGACCACGTGAACCTCGACCTGATCTACGGCACGCCCGGCGAGACGGACGACGACTGGCGCGCCACGCTCGACGCGGCGATCGGCGCGGGCCCCGACCACGTCAGCGCCTACGCGCTCATCGTGGAGGAGGGCACGCAGCTGGCGCGGCGCATCCGGCGCGGCGAAGTGCCGATGACCGACGACGACGTGCACGCCGACCGGTACCTGATCGCCGACGAGGTGCTCGGGAACGCGGGCTTCTCCTGGTACGAGGTGTCCAACTGGGCCACGTCCGACAGCGGCCGCTGCCTGCACAACGAGCTGTACTGGCGCGGCGCCGACTGGTGGGGCGCCGGGCCCGGCGCGCACAGCCACGTCGGCGGCGTGCGGTGGTGGAACGTCAAGCATCCCGGGGCCTACGCGGGGGCGCTGGCGGGCGGTGGCTCGCCCGGGGCCGGGCGTGAGGTGCTGTCCGCGGAGGATCGGCGGGTAGAGCGGATCCTGCTGGAGCTCCGGCTGCGGGAGGGCTGCCCGTTGTCGCTGCTGCGGGAGGCGGGCCTCGCGGCGTCCGTACGGGCCAGGGACGAGGGACTGCTCGAGGCCGGACCGTACGGGGAGGGGCGCGCCGTCCTGACGCTTCGGGGGCGGCTGCTCGCCGACGCCGTGGTGCGGGACCTGGTGGACTGACCAGGCCACCCGGCCCCGGTGCCTACGGGAGCGTGACGAAGTCGATGAGTTCTTCCACGCGGCCGAGGAGCGGGGGCTCCAGGTCCTTGTAGGAGTGGACCGACTCCAGGATGCGCTGCCAGGCCGCCCCCGTGTTGGGCGGCCAGCCCAGGGCGTGGCAGACGCCCGTCTTCCAGTCCTGGCCACGGGGGACGCGGGGCCAGGCGGGGATGCCGACCGAGGACGGCTTCACCGCCTCCCAGATGTCGATGTAGGGGTGGCCGACGACCAGGGCGTGGGCGCTGGTGACCTGCGTCGTGATGCGGGACTCCTTGGAGCCCGGGACCAGGTGGTCGACCAGGACGCCGAGGCGGGCGTCCGGCCCCGGGTCGAACTCGGCGACGATCGCGGGGAGGTCGTCGACGCCCTCCAGGTACTCCACGACGACGCCCTCGATGCGCAGGTCGTCGCCCCAGACGCGCTCGACCAGTTCGGCGTCGTGACGGCCCTCCACGTAGATGCGTCCCGCGCGGGCGACCCTGGCCCGCGCACCGGGCACGGCCACCGAGCCGGACGCGGTGCGGGAGGGACGTGCGGGGGCCGCGGCCCGCGAAGGGCGGACCAGGGTGACCGGGCGGCCCTCCAACAGGAAACCGCGCGGCTCCATCGGGAAGACGCGGTGCTTGCCGAAGCGGTCCTCCAGCGTCACCGTCGGGCCCTGCGCCGTCTTCTCGCAGCGGATCACCGCCCCGCAGAAACCGGTGCTCAGCTCCTCGACCACGAGGCCGGCGTCGGCCGCCACCTCCGGTACGGGCTTCGGCTTCTTCCAAGGGGGCGTGAGGTCGGCGGAGTACTGGCGCATTCTGGTGACGATAGGAAGAGCGGAGGCGTCACGCGTCACGACACGCCGAAGCGGGTTGCCAGTGTGGCGCGTTGGGCACGGACAAAAGCCGCATTCACCGTCGCTCCGTGCCCGGGTACGTAGTGCGCGTCCTCGCCGCCCAGATCCAGGAGGCGGTCGAGCGCCGCCGGCCAGTGGCCCGGCGCCGCGTCCGGGCCCGCCTGCGGCTCACCCGACTCCTCCACCAGATCGCCGCAGAAGACGACCTCACGGCCGCCGTCGGTACCCGGCACGAGGACCGCCAGGTCGTGGCCGGAGTGACCGGGCCCGATGTTGGCCAGCAGCACCTGGACACCGCCGCCCAGGTCGAGCGTCCACTCCCCGCACACCAGGTGGTGCGGGCGGACCAGGAGGTCGGCCGCCTCCGCCGCCGCGTCCGGGTCCAGGCCGTGCCGCACCGCGTCCTCGCGCAGCGAGTCGCGGCCCCTGGCGAAGACCGTGTCGATGCCCACCGCCCCGTACACCTCCACGCCCGCGAACGCCGCAGCCCCGAGTACATGGTCGAAGTGCGGGTGCGTGAGCGCGAGATGGGTCACCCTGCGGTCGCCGCCCAGGATCCGCCGGGCCTGCGTGCGCAGCGCCGCGCCCTCGGCCAGGCTCGACCCCGCCTCGATCATGAGGGCCGCGTCGTCGCCGACGACGAGCCCCGCCGTGCAGTCCCAGACGGGCAGACGGCACCGTCCCACGCGCGGGGCGAGCCGCTCCCAGCCCGCCGCTTCCCATGCCGGCGTCACGTTCATACGGTGACGCTATCCGTACGGGCGGTGTTCGGCAGCCGCTGTCTTGCCCGGCCCGTACCCGACGGCCGTACACTGACCTTTTGAAGTGCTGGCACTCGCCCGCGGGGAGTGCCAGGCGAGGGGGCTCGGGGCATACCGGGGCCCGTCGTGAACGACGGAGACAGCTGGAGGTGTGCGCGATGCTCAGTGAACGCAGGCTCGAAGTGCTGCGCGCCATCGTCCATGACTATGTGGGGACGGAGGAGCCCGTCGGCTCCAAGGCGCTCACCGAGCGGCACCGTCTGGGGGTCTCCCCGGCCACCGTCCGCAACGACATGGCGGTGCTGGAGGAGGAAGGGTTCATCGCCCAGCCGCACACCAGCGCGGGGCGCATCCCCACCGACAAGGGCTACCGCCTCTTCGTCGACAAACTCGCGGGGGTCAAGCCGATGACCGCGCCCGAGCGGCGCGCCATCCAGAACTTCCTCGACGGCGCCGTCGACCTCGACGACGTCGTGGGACGCACGGTGCGGCTGCTCGCGCAGCTCACCCGGCAGGTCGCCGTCGTGCAGTACCCGTCGCTCACGCGGTCGACGGTGCGGCACGTGGAGCTGCTCTCGCTGGCTCCCGCCCGGCTGATGCTCGTACTGATCACCGACACGGGCCGGGTCGAGCAGCGCATGATCGACTGCCCGGTGCCGTTCGGCGAGAGTGCGCTCGCGGACCTGCGGGCCCGGCTGAACAGCAGGGTCGCGGGGCGGCGCTTCGCCGATGTGCCACAGTTGGTGCAGGACCTGCCCGAGGCCTTCGAGGCCGAGGACCGCGGCACTGTCGCGACGGTCCTGTCCACCCTCCTCGAGACGCTCGTGGAGGAGACGGAAGAGCGGCTGATGATCGGCGGCACCGCCAATCTCACTCGCTTCGGACATGACTTTCCCCTCACCATCCGGCCCGTTCTCGAAGCCCTCGAGGAGCAGGTCGTGCTCCTCAAGTTGCTTGGGGAAGTGCAGGATTCGGGCATGGCCGTACGGATCGGTCACGAGAACGCCCATGAGGGGCTCAGCTCCACGTCCGTGGTCTCGGTCGGCTACGGTTCGGGAAGCGAGGCAGTCGCCAAACTCGGCGTGGTCGGACCGACCCGCATGGACTATCCGGGAACGATGGGAGCAGTACGCGCAGTGGCACGTTACGTCGGACAGATCCTGGCGGAGTCGTAAGTGGCCACGGACTACTACGCCGTACTCGGCGTGCGCCGCGACGCTTCCCAGGACGAAATCAAGAAGGCCTTCCGCAGGCTGGCGCGTGAGCTTCACCCGGATGTGAATCCGGACCCGAAGACTCAGGAGCGCTTCAAGGAGATCAACGCCGCGTACGAGGTGTTGTCGGACCCGCAGAAGAAGCAGGTCTACGACCTCGGCGGCGACCCGCTGTCCCAGGCGGGCGGCGGCGGAGGCGCGGGTGGCTTCGGCGCCGGCGGCTTCGGCAACTTCTCCGACATCATGGACGCGTTCTTCGGGACGGCGTCGCAGCGCGGACCGCGCTCGCGCACGCGTCGCGGCCAGGACGCCATGATCCGTCTGGAGATCGACCTCGACGAGGCCGCCTTCGGGACCACCAAGGACATCCAGGTCGACACGGCTGTCGTCTGTACGACCTGTAGTGGTGAAGGTGCCGCGCCCGGTACCTCGGCCCAGACGTGTGACATGTGCCGCGGTCGCGGTGAGGTGTCCCAGGTCACGCGGTCCTTCCTCGGCCAGGTCATGACCTCGCGGCCCTGCCCGCAGTGCCAGGGGTTCGGCACGGTCGTGCCGACGCCGTGCCCCGAGTGCGCGGGCGACGGGCGGATCCGCTCGCGGCGGACGCTGACCGTCAAGATCCCGGCCGGTGTCGACAACGGCACGCGGATCCAGCTCGCGGGCGAGGGCGAGGTCGGCCCCGGTGGTGGCCCCGCCGGTGACCTGTACGTGGAGATCCACGAGCTGCCGCACGCCGTCTTCCAGCGGCGCGGCGACGACCTGCACTGCACGGTGACGATCCCGATGACCGCGGCGGCCCTCGGCACGAAGGTGCCGCTGGAGACGCTCGACGGCCTGGAGGAGATCGACATCCGGCCCGGCACGCAGTCGGGGCAGTCCGTGCCGCTGCACGGGCGCGGCATCACGCACCTGCGGGGCGGCGGTCGCGGTGACCTCATCGTGCACGTCGAGGTCCTTACGCCGACGAAGCTCGAACCCGAGCAGGAGCGGTTGCTGCGGGAGCTGGCGCAGCTGCGGGGTGAGGAACGGCCCACGGGGCAGTTCCAGCCGGGGCAGCAGGGCCTGTTCTCCCGCCTGAAGGACGCGTTCAACGGGCGGTAGCGCCTTGAGCGGTGACTTCGGCCCCCGGCGACGGTTCGTTCCGCTGCCGGGGGTTCTGTCGTCGTCCGCGGGTGCGTGGGGGCTGGTGGCGCAGTTCCCCGCGCCCCTAAAAGCAACCCGTCCCGCGCCCCTGAAGGGGCCCGGGACGGGCCTTTCAGGGGCGCGGGGAACTGCGCGAGCAACCCGGGACGGGCCGCAGACGCCGACGGTGGGCAGGGGGCGGACGGGGCGGCGCACGCCCGGTGCGGGGTGCGCGATTCGGTGCGGGATGTAGGGCGTGGCACGATGCCGTCATGTCCTCCGCACTGACCGAGCTCTGTCGTCTTCCGATCGTGCAGGCCCCCATGGCGGGCGGTGCCTCCGGGTCCGCGCTGGCCGGGGCCGTGGCCGAGGCAGGGGGGCTCGGGTTTCTCGCTGCCGGGTACAAGACCGCCGACGGGATGTACCAGGAGATCAAACAGTTGCGGGGGCTCACCTCGCGCGCGTTCGGCGTCAACCTGTTCATGCCGCAGCCCGACACCGCGGACGCCGCGGCCATCGAGGTGTACCGGAATCAGCTCGCCGGCGAAGCCACCTGGTACGAGACGGAGCTCGGCGACCCGGACAGCGGGCGCGACGACGGGTACGACGCCAAGCTGGCGATCCTGCTCGACGACCCCGTGCCGCTCGTCTCCTTCACCTTCGGCTGCCCCACCCGTGACGTCCTCGACGCCTTCGCCCGCGTCAACACCCTGACCGTCGTCACCGTCACCACCGCCGAAGAGGCCCAGACCGCCCAGTGGGCGGGCGCCGACGCCGTGTGCGTGCAGGGCATCGAGGCGGGCGGGCACCAAGGGACACACAAGGACAATCCGGAGGCCGATGGGGCCGGGATCGGGTTGCTCTCACTTATTACGCAGGTGCGTGAGACCGTGCAGATTCCGATCGTCGCCGCCGGTGGGCTCATGCGCGGCGCGCAGATCGCCGCCGTGCTCGCCGCGGGCGCCGACGCCGCGCAGCTCGGCACCGCCTTCCTCGTCACCCCCGAGTCGGGCGCGAACCCGCTCCACAAGCAGGCCATGACCAACCCGCTCTTCGTGCGGACCGAGCTGACCAGGGCGTTCTCCGGGCGCCCCGCGCGCGGCCTCGTCAACCGCTTCATGCGTGAGCACGGCCCGTACGCCCCCGCCGCCTACCCCGAGGTCCACCACCTCACCAGCGCCGTGCGCAAGGCCGCCGCGAAGGCCGGGGACGCGCAGGCCATGGCGCTCTGGGCCGGGCAGGGCCACCGGCTCGCCCGCGAGCTGCCCGCCGGACAGCTCGTCGAGGTCCTCGCCGCCGAACTCGCCGAGGCGAGGGCGAAGGCCGCGTCGGCTTCGGGGGGTGCCGCATGACCGCCCCGGTCTTCGTCGTCGAGCATTTCGACGCGGGTGAGGGCGGGCGCTATGTGCTCGACGGGCCCGAGGGTCGGCACGCCGTCTCCGTGAAGCGGCTGCGCGCCGGTGAGGACGTCGTCCTGACCGACGGCGCCGGACGCTGGGCGGAGTGCGTGGTCGTGGACACCGAGGGCAAGGACCGGCTGATCGTCCACATGGACTCCGTCGCCGACGAACCCGCCGAGTCGCCCCGCATCACCGTCGTACAGGCCCTGCCCAAGGGCGACCGCGGCGAGCTCGCCGTGGAGACCATGACGGAGACCGGCGTCGACGCCGTCGTGCCGTGGACCGCGTCGCGCTGCATCACGCAGTGGAAGGGCGAGCGCGGCCTCAAGGCCCTCGCCAAGTGGCGGGCCACCGCGCGCGAGGCGGGCAAGCAGTCCCGCCGGACCCGCTTCCCGGAGGTCGCCGACGCCGCGTCGACCAAGCAGGTCGCCGCGCTCCTCGCGGACGCCGACTTCGCGGCCGTCCTGCACGAGGAGGGCAGCAGTGACCCGCTGGCCACGGCGGAACTCCCCCCGGCCGGGCACATCGTGCTGGTGGTCGGGCCCGAAGGGGGCGTATCGCCGGAGGAGCTCGCGGCGTTCGCCGAGTCGGGCGCGAAGCCGTACCGGCTCGGGCGTACCGTGTTGCGCACGTCGACCGCCGGGACCGCGGCGACCGCGCTGCTCCTCGGACGCACCGGCCGCTGGTCCTGACCGAACCCCACGGGGGATGCGTTGGAACTCGCCCAGGTGCGTCTGCTCGTCGCGGACTTCCCCGCCTGTTACCGCTTCTACGGCGAAGTGCTGGGCCTCAAGCCCCAGTCGGGCGCCCAGGACGGACCGTACGAGAAGTTCAGTCCCGCCGTCGGCTCGGCGGGCATCGCGCTCCAGGACCGGGCGATGATGGCGGGGCTGCTCGGCGAGCTGGCCGACGCCGCGACCGGGCACCGCTCGCTGGTGGTGCTCAGGGTCGACGACCTGGACGCGTACTGCGCGGAGATCGTCGGACGCGGGGCGGTCCTCGCGCACGGGCCCGCGCCCATGACGGAGCGCATGCGGGTCGCCCACCTCAAGGACCCCGAGGGCAACCTCGTGGAGTTGCAGGAGTGGCTGCTGCTGCGCACCTGAGCATGGCCGCAAGCGGTCTACCGCACCGGCGTGCGCGGTGGCACTCTGCCGCCCATGGGGGCATTGAGGCGGTTACGCGGCCGGGTGTCGGGGACACGGCGTACGACGATCCTGTACGCCGTCGGGCTCGCCGGCGCCGCCGCGCTGGGAGTCACCGCGTGCGACCCCGTGGCCAGCGGTATGAACACCTCCGCGGTCGCGCTCACCGTGGACGAGACGGGGACCAAGGAGCTGGAGCGGCAGGGCGCCGACGTGTCCTGGCTCAGCTGCACCGCGAGCTTCAAGGACAAGGTCACGCCGCACAGCGGGTCCGCCGCGACGGAGTCCGTGATCGAGGTGGACTGCCAGGGCGAGACCGACGACGGCACGGACATCAGCGTCAAGGGCCGGGTGAGCTCCGTCGTCGACGGGGCCTGCGTACGCGGCAACCTCACCGCCAAGGTCGGCGGCGAGCAGTGGTTCCGCGTCGATGTGCTCGGCAACTGCGAGGCCGGGGATGGTGACGGAGACGGGAACGGAGACGGAAACGGAGACGGCGGGAACGGCGGGGGCGAGCAGCCCTCCACCCCGCCCACCCACCAGGAGCCCGACCCCGCGCCCACCCCCACCGTCACCGTGACCGTCACCGCCGACCCGCCGCCGCCCCGGCCGACCTGCGACTGCGTGCCCGGGAAATGATCGTTCGTGCCCCTGTCGGCCCGCGCGGAGCCTGCTTAGGCTGGTCGGTGTGACAGAGGCAGCGCAGCACGCATATCTCCGGTTCCCGCACCTCCACGGCGAGTTGCTCACCTTCACGGCGGAGGACGACGTCTGGGTCGCGCCCCTCGACGGAGGCCGGGCCTGGCGGGTCAGCGCCGACAACATGCCCGTGAACCACCCACGGATATCGCCTGACGGCACGACCGTCGCCTGGACCTCCACGCGCGACGGAGCCCCCGAGGTGCACATCGCCCCCGTCGACGGCGGCCCGTCCAAGCGGCTGACGTACTGGGGGAGTTGGCGTACCGCCGTGCGCGGCTGGACCCCCGAGGGGCAGGTCCTCGCGGTCAGCGCGACGGGACAGGCCTCCCTGCGCCGCAGCTGGGCGCGGGCCGTGCCGCTCGACGGCGGCCCCGCCACCACCCTGCCGTACGGCCCCGTCGGCGACGCCGCCCACGGCCCCGACGGGCAGGTCCTGCTGCTCTCCGCCCCGATGGGCCGCGAGGCCGCCTGGTGGAAGCGGTACCGGGGCGGCACCGCGGGCAAGCTGTGGATCCGGCGCACCGGCGCGGACGGCGCGGCGCCCGGTGACGGAGAGCCCCGTTTCGTACGCGTCCACGAAGAGCTCGACGGCAACATCGAGTACCCGCTCCTCGTCGGCGAGCGCATCGCCTTCCTCTCCGACCACGAAGGCGTCGGCGCCCTCTACTCGTCCCTGCCCGAAGGCTCCGACCTGCGCCGCCACACCCCGCTCGACGGTTTCTACGCGCGCCACGCGGCCACCGACGGCACCCGCGTCGTCTACGTGTCCGCAGGTGAACTCTGGCTCCTGGACGACCTGTCGGACGCCGAACCCCGCCGCGTCGACCTGCGCCTCGGCGGCCAGCGCACCGACCTGCAACCGCATCCCGTGAGCGCCGCCCGCTGGTTCGGGGCCGCCGCGCCCGACCACACCGGACGCGGCAGCGCCGTCTCCGTGCGCGGCTCCGTCCACTGGGTCACGCACCGCGAAGGCCCCGCCCGCGCGCTCGCCGCCGAGCAAGGAGTGCGCGCCAGGCTGCCGCGTACGTTCCGCGTGCAGGGCGAGGAGCACGTCGTGTGGGTCACGGACGCCGAGGGCGACGAGGCCCTGGAGTTCGCGCCCGCCACCGGCTCCGCGCCCGGCGCCACCCCGCGCAGGCTCGCGGTCGGCCAGCTCGGCCGGGTCCTCGGGCTCGCCGTCGCCCCCGACGGCTCCCGCGCCGCCGTCGCCTCGCACGACGGGCGCGTGCTGCTCGTCGAGCGCGAGAGCGGAGAGGTCCGTGAGGTCGACCGCAGCGAGGACGGCGAGGCCACCGGGCTCGTCTTCTCGCCCGACTCCGCCTGGCTCGCCTGGTCCCACCCGGGACCGCGCCCGCTGCGGCAGCTGAAGCTCGCCAACACCGCCGACCTGTCGGTGGCCGAGGCGACCCCGCTGCGCTTCCGCGACTACGCGCCCGCGTTCACCCTCGACGGCAAGCACCTCGCGTTCCTCTCCGCCCGCGCCTTCGACCCGGTCTACGACGAGCACGTCTTCGACCTCGCCTTCGTCGGCGGCTCACGGCCGTACCTGATCACGCTCGCCGCGACCACGCCGTCCCCCTTCGGGCCGCAGCGCCACGGCAGGCCCTTCGACGCGCAGGACGGCGCGGAGACCCCCGACAGCGAGGGCGCGCCCGTCACCCGCATCGACTTCGACGGGCTCGCCGACCGCATCGTGCCGTTCCCCGTCGAGGCCGCCCGCTACAGCATGCTGCGGGCCGCGAAGGACGGCCTGCTGTGGCTGCGCCACCCGGTGCGCGGCGTCCTCGGCGCCTCCCGCGCCACCCCGCACGACCCGGACCCGAGGACCGAGCTGGAGCGGTACGACTTCGTGGAGCGCCGCGTCGAGGAACTCTCCTCGGACGCCGACCACTTCGCGGTCACCGGCGACGGCAAGCGGATCCTGCTGTGGACCGACGGCAAGCTGAAGGTCGTACCCAGTGACCGGCGCGCCTCCGGCGACGAGGACAGCGCGTCGAACATCACCGTCGACCTCACCCGCATCCGCCACACCATCGACCCCGCGGCCGAGTGGCGCCAGATGTACGACGAGACGGGCCGCCTCATGCGGGACAACTTCTGGCGGCCCGACATGGGCGGCGTCGACTGGAACGCCGTACTGGAGCGCTACCGCCCCGTCCTCGCCCGCGTCGCCACCCACGACGACCTCGTCGACCTGCTGTGGGAGGTGCACGGCGAGCTCGGCACCTCGCACGCCTACGTCACCCCGCGCGGCGGCGGGGGCGGATCGCACCGGCAGGGGCTCCTCGGCGCGGACCTCGCGCGCGGCGAGGACGGCCTGTGGCGCATCGGCCGCATCCTGCCCTCGGAGACGTCCGACCCCGACGCGCAGTCGCCGCTCGCCGCGCCCGGCGTCGCGGTGCGCCCCGGTGACGCGATCGTCGAGGTCAACGGCAGGACCGTCGACCCCGTCACCGGCCCGAGCCCGCTCCTCGTGGGCACCGCGGGCAAGGCCGTCGAGCTGACGATCTCGCCGTCCGGCGGCGGCGACGCCCGGCACGCCGTGGTCGTCCCCCTCGACGACGAGGAGCCGCTGCGCTACCACGCCTGGGTCGCCGACCGGCGGGCGTACGTCCACGAGCACTCGGGAGGCCGCCTCGGCTACCTCCACGTGCCCGACATGCAGGCGCCCGGCTGGGCGCAGATCCACCGCGACCTGCGCGTCGAGGTCGCCCGCGAGGGCCTGGTCGTGGACGTCAGGGAGAACCGCGGCGGGCACACCTCGCAGCTCGTCGTGGAGAAGCTGGCGCGCCGCGTCGTCGGCTGGGACCTGCCCCGCGACTCCCGCGCGTTCAGCTATCCGGCGGACGCGCCGCGCGGCCCGGTCGTCGCCGTCGCCAACGAGTTCTCCGGCTCCGACGGCGACATCGTCAACGCCGCGATCAGGGCGCTCGGCATCGGGCCCGTGGTGGGCACCCGCACGTGGGGCGGCGTCATCGGCATCGACAGCCGCTACCGCCTGGTCGACGGGACGCTGGTGACCCAGCCGAAGTACGCGTTCTGGCTGGAGGGCGAGGGCTGGGGCGTCGAGAACCACGGCGTCGATCCGGACGTGGAGGTCGTCACCACCCCGGACGACCACGCGTCGGGCCGCGACCCGCAGTTGGACGAGGCGATCCGGATCGCGCTGGCCGCACTGGCGGAGACCCCGGCGAAGACACCCCCGGGACTGCCGGGCACGGAGTGACCTCTCCCCGGCGGCCTCGCCCCGACCCCGCGACGCCGGGCCGATAGCATGCGGAACGTACTGATCTTTCCCGATCCAGGAGGCGGCCCATGGCGGGCGAAGCGCAAAGCGACTGTCTGTTCTGCAAGATCGTCGCGGGTGAGGTGCCGGCCACCGTCGTCCGCGAGACCGAGACGACCGTGGCCTTCCGCGACATCAACCCGCAGGCGCCGACCCACGTCCTGGTGATCCCCAAGGCGCACTACCGGGACGCCGCGTCGCTCGCCGCCGCCGAGCCGACGATCGCCGCGGACGTGCTGCGGGAAGCGGGCGAGGTCGCCGCCCAGGAGGCGGCCGACAGCTACCGGATCGTCTTCAACACCGGGTCCGGCGCGGGCCAGACCGTCTGGCACGCGCACGCGCACGTCCTGGGCGGCCGCGGCCTCCAGTGGCCGCCCGGATAGCGGGGACCGTCCCCCTTGTCCGCACGTGAACTCGTGGTGCTCGGCACCGCCAGCCAGGTCCCCACCCGGCACCGCAACCACAACGGCTACGTCCTGCTCTGGGACGGCCAGGGCATCATGTTCGACCCCGGCGAGGGCACGCAGCGCCAGATGCTGCGCGCCGGGGTCGCCGCCCACGACCTGCACCGGATCTGCGTCACGCACTTCCACGGCGACCACTCCCTGGGCCTGGCCGGGGTGATCCAGCGCATCAACCTCGACCGGGTCCCGCACCCCGTCACCGCCCACTACCCGGCGTCGGGGCAGCGCTTCTTCGACCGGCTGCGGTACGCGACGGCCTACCGCGAGACCGTGCGGCTCACCGAGGCGCCGGTCGCCGAGGACGGCCCCCTGGACGTCACGCCCGCGTACACCCTCGACGCGATGAAGCTCTCCCACCCCGTCGAGTCGTACGGCTACCGCCTCACCGAGCCCGACGGACGCCGCATGCTGCCCGGGCTCCTCGCCGAGCACGGCATCGGCGGGCCCGACGTCGGCCGCCTCCAGAAGGAGGGCAGCCTGCGCGGCGTGACCCTGGGAGAGGTCAGCGAGGTGCGGCGCGGGCAGCGGTTCGCCTTCGTGATGGACACCCGGCTCTGCGACGGCGTGCACGCCCTCGCCGAAGGCTGCGACATGCTCGTCATCGAGTCGACCTTCCTCGATGAGGACGAGCAACTCGCCGCCGACCATGGGCACTTGACCGCCGGGCAGGCCGCCCGCGTGGCCATCGAGGCAGGCGTGCGCCACCTCGTCCTCACCCACTTCAGCCAGCGCTACCCCGACCCGACTCTCTACGAACAGCAGGCCCGCGCCGCCGGATACGACGGCGAACTCACCGTCGCCCGCGACCTGTTGCGCGTGCCCCTCCCCAAACGAACCTGAGCGAGACCGCACCATGCCGATTCCCAAGGCCGAACTCCACCTCCACATCGAAGGCACCCTCGAACCCGAGCTCGCCTTCGCGCTCGCCGCACGCAACGGCGTCGAACTGCCCTACGCCGACACCGAAGAGCTCCGCAAGGCCTACCTCTTCGACGACCTCCAGACCTTCCTGAACCTCTACTACCGCCTCATGGCCGTGCTGCGCACCGAGGCCGACTTCGAGGAACTCGCGGACGCCTACCTCGCCCGCGCCGCCGCACAGGGCGTCCGGCACGCGGAGATCTTCTTCGACCCGCAGGCCCACACCGCGCGCGGCGTCCCCATCGGCACCGTCGTCGAAGGGCTCGCCCGCGCCCTGGACCGCAGCGAGGAGCGGCACGGCGTCTCCACGCGGCTCATCATGTGCTTCCTGCGCGACCAGTCCGCCGACTCCGCGCTGGAGACCCTGACGGCCGCCGAGCCCCACCTCCACCGCATCATCGGCATCGGCCTCGACTCGGCCGAGGTCGGCCACCCGCCGGCCAAGTTCAAGGAGGTGTACGAGGCCGCCGCCGCCCGCGGGCTGCGGCTCGTCGCCCACGCGGGGGAGGAGGGCCCGCCCGCGTACATCACGGAGGCCCTCGACGTGCTGCACGTCGAGCGCATCGACCACGGGCTGCGCTGCATGGAGGACCCGGCCCTGGTGGAGCGCCTGGTCCGCGACCGCGTCCCGCTCACGCTCTGCCCGCTCTCCAACGTCCGGCTGCGCACCATCGACGTCCTGGAGGACCACCCGCTGCCGCGGATGCTCGACGCGGGCCTCATGTGCACGGTCAACTCCGACGACCCCGCCTACTTCGGCGGGTACGCGGACGACAACTTCCACGCCGTGCGCGAGGCTCTCGGACTCGACCGGGAGCGGCTGCGCACGCTGGCCCGCAACTCCTTCCTGGCGAGCTTCCTCGACCGGGACGCGGCGGACGAGGCGCTCCGCGCGAAGTACCTCGCCGAGGTCGACGCCTATTCCTTCGACTGATATTCGTTCGACCGAGCGCCGGGCGCCGGGCTAAGGTCCCCGGCATGGACTCCATCGCGCAGATCTACGGCTGACACGACCCCAGCAGGCCCCCGCCCGCCCGACAGGGCCGAGGCGGCGGGCCGCCGTGTCTTCCCCTAGCCGTAGCTCTCTGTTCCTGGAGGAACACCCATGCCTCGTCGGCTCTCCCGCCGCCCTGCCCACATCGCCATGGTCGGCGTCCCGATGGTCAGCCACGTGCTGCCCGGACTCGAAGTCATCCGTGAACTGGTGGCGCGCGGCCACCGCGTGACGTACGCCAACGACCCCGCGACCGCCGGGCTCATCGAGCCCACCGGTGCCGAACTCGTCGCGTACGAGTCCACGCTCCCGTTCCGCGACAACATCTGGCCCGACGACCCGATCGAGGCCAGTGCGCTCTTCCTCGACGACGCGATCGCGGTGCTCCCGCAGCTCCACGCGGCGTACGACGACGACCCCGCGGACCTGTACCTGTACGACATCGGCGGGTACGTCGGCCGTGCGCTCGCCGAGGCGCAGGGGCGGCCGTTCGTGCAGCTGTCGCCCACCTTCGTGGCGTGGGGCAGCTATCAGGAGGACGTCGGCGCGCTCCTCGCCCAACTGCCGGGCGCCGACGCCCTGGAGGCCCGCTTCAAGGAGTGGCTCGCCGGGTGCGGGGCCACCACACTGGACGTCGCGGAGTTCTCCGGTATGCCGCCGCGGGCCCTCGCCACCGTTCCGCGGGCCATGCAGCCGCACGCCGACACGGTCGACCCCGCGCGGGTCGACTTCGTCGGGCCCTGCCTCGGCGACCGTGCCGCGCGGGAGAGCTGGGCGCGGCCCTCGGACGCCGAGAAGGTGCTGCTGGCCTCGCTCGGCTCGGCGTACACCGTGCAGCCGGAGTTCTACCGGCAGTGCGTGGCCGCCTTCGGGGATCTGCCGGGGTGGCACGTCGTGCTGCAGATCGGCAAGCACGTGGATCCGGCGGAGCTCGGCGGTGACGTGCCCGGCAACGTCGAAGTCTGTTCATGGGTACCTCAGCTGGCCGTCCTCGAGCAGGCCGACGCCTTTGTCACGCATGCCGGGATGGGCAGCAGCGGCGAGGGTCTCCACGCCGGTGTGCCGATGATCGCGGTGCCGCAGGGCGCGGAGCAGCCGATGAACGCGGACCGGCTCGTGGAGCTCGGTGTCGCGCGGCGGATCGACACGGCGGACGCGACCGGTGAGGTGCTGCGGGCCGCGCTCCACGAGCTGACCTCCGATCCCGAGGTAGCGCGCAGGTGCGCGGAGTTGAGGGAGCAGGTACGCGCCGAGGGCGGTGCCGTGCGTGCGGCCGACCTGATCGAGGCCGAGCTGTAGGGCTCCGCGCCCGCCATTGACGGTCGCTGTTCGCGTACCTAGTCTCCGTTCTCATGTATGGACAGAGTCTCGTCGTCGCGGATGTCCGCCTCACTCCCGTCCTCGTCGCCGATCCGCCGCTGCTCAACACCCAGGGCGTGCATCAGCCCTACACGCCCCGCCTGATCATCGAGGTGGTCACCGCGGGCGGAGTGACGGGGGTGGGGGAGACGTACGGGGACTCGAAGTACCTGGAGCTCGCCCGGCCCCTCGCCGGGCGGCTCGTCGGGCACGACGTGTCCGATCTGAACGGGCTGTTCACACTCGCGGACGACGTGGCCGTGGACGCCGCGCGGATCGACGACTCCGTGGACGTCGGCGGTCTGCGCGGCGTGCAGACCGCCGACAAGCTGCGCCTTTCCGTCGTCTCCGGGTTCGAGGTCGCGTGCCTGGACGCCCTCGGCAAGGCGCTCGGGCTGCCCGTGCACGCGCTGCTCGGAGGCAAGGTGCGCGACGCCGTGGAGTACAGCGCGTACCTGTTCTACAAGTGGGCCGAGCACCCGGCCGGTGTCGCGAGCGAGCAGGACGAGGGGTGGGGCGCCGCGCTCGACCCGGCCGGGATCGTCGCCCAGGCCCGCCTCTTCACCGAGCGGTACGGCTTCACCTCCTTCAAGCTCAAGGGCGGCGTCTTCCCGCCCGACGAGGAGGTCGCCGCGATCCGCGCCCTGGCCGAGGCGTTCCCCGGCCTGCCGCTGCGGCTCGACCCCAACGGGGCCTGGTCCGTGGAGACGTCGCTGAAGGTCGCGGCGGAACTCGGCGACGTACTCGAATACCTGGAGGACCCGGCGCTCGGCACGCCCGCCATGGCGCGGGTCGCCGCGGGCACGCCGGTGCCGCTCGCCACGAACATGTGCGTGACGACCTTCGAGGAGATACCGGAGGCCTTCGCGAAGGGAGCCGTGCGGGTCGTGCTCTCCGACCACCACTACTGGGGCGGGCTGCGGCGCACCCGCGAACTGGCCGCCGTCTGCCGCACGTTCGGCGTCAGCGTGTCCATGCACTCCAACACGCACCTCGGCATCAGCCTGGCCGCGATGACCCACGTGGCGGCCACCGTCCCCGGCCTGCACCACGCCTGCGACTCGCACTACCCGTGGCAGGCGGAGGACGTCCTGACCTCCCGGCTGCGGTTCAGCGACGGCAAGGTCACCGTCACCGACACCCCGGGCCTCGGCGTCGAGCTCGACCGGGACAAGCTCGCCGCCCTGCACGCGCGCTGGCTCGACGACGACTTCCGCGCCCTGCGGGAGCGCGACGACGCGGCGGCGATGCGGGCCGCCGACCCGGACTGGACGACGCCGACCGTGCCACGCTGGTAGGTCCACGGCCGGTAACCGCGAGCCCCGGCAGGCATCGTCCGTTACGTTGCCTGCATGGTCGTACCCGTACAGCCCATCACCGTCGACCCGCTGAAAGCGGCCCGCAGAGCCGGGGACCCGGACTGCGACGTCTACCTCACCGGCACGGTCTTCCTCGACATCATCTTCACCGGCCTCGACTCCGCCCCCGTGCGCGGCACCGAGTCCTGGGCCCGCGGCATGGGGTCGAGCCCCGGCGGCGTCGCCAACATGGCGACCGCCCTCGCCCGCCTCGGCCTGCACACCTCGCTCGCCGCGGCCTTCGGGGACGACCACTACGGGGAGTACTGCTGGGACGCCCTCGAACAAGGGGAGGGCATCGACCTCACCCCGTCACGCACCGTCCCCGGCTGGCACTCCCCGGTGACCGTCTCCATGGCGTACGAGGGCGAACGCACCATGGTGAGCCACGGCCACGAGCCGCCCCCGGACGCCGACGCCCCCGACGGAGGCGCCCCGTCCTGCCCGCCACGCGCGCGTGCCGCCGTCGCCTCCCTCACCCCCGGCACCCGCGCCCCCTGGATCGCCCAGGCCGCCCGCAGCGGCACCCGCATCTTCGCCGACGTCGGCTGGGACGACACCGGCCGCTGGGACCTCGCGGGCCTCGCCGACCTGGAGCACTGCGAAGCGTTCCTGCCGAACGCGGAGGAGGCGATGCGCTACACCCGCACGTCCTGCCCCCGCGAGGCGGCCCGCGCCCTCACCGATCACGTACCGCTCGCCGTGGTGACGCTCGGCGCCGAGGGCGCGTACGCCGTGGACGGGCGGACCGGCGAGACGGCGGAGGTCCCGGCCATCGAGGTCGAGGCGCTCGACCCCACCGGCGCCGGAGACGTCTTCGTCGCCGGGTTCGTCACCGGCACCCTCGCCGAGTGGCCCCTCGCGGACCGCCTCGCCTTCGCGGGCCTCACCGCGGCCCTCTCCGTCCAGGAGTTCGGCGGCTCCCTGTCGGCGCCCGGCTGGGCGGAAGTGGGCGCGTGGTGGCGCCGGGTCCGCGAATTCGACGACCAGGACCCTCTGGCCCTGCGCCGCTACGCCTTCCTCCAGACCCTGCTGCCCGCAGCGGCCCGCCCGTGGCCGCTGCGCAGGGCGGTGCCGACGATCGGGTTCCGGTCGGCATAGCGGGAGAGAGCTGAGACAGAAGGGAGGAAAAGGCCTACGGCCCGTGGGGTGCCGCGTCGTACTCTTGGGGGAGCAAGGCTGTCGAGCGGCCACCAAGCCCCGCACGAGGAGGATGAGCAGGCCTACAGAGCCGGCCCATGACTCAGACACCCACGACTCACACCGACGCGCAGGACAGGGCCCGAGCCCACTTCACCGTCCCGGCGAACCACCCGATGGTCACGGTTCTCGGCTCCGGCGACGCCCTGCTGCGGGTGATCGAGAAGGCCTTCCCGGCGGCCGACATCCACGTCCGGGGCAATGAGATCAGCGCCGTGGGCAGCGCGCCCGAAGTCGCTCTGATCCAGCGCTTGTTCGACCAGATGATGCTGGTGCTCCGCACCGGTCAGCCGATGACGGAGGACGCAGTGGAACGCTCGATCGCCATGCTGAGGGCGGACGAGAACGGCAACGGCGCGGAGGAGACCCCCGCCGAGGTCCTCACGCAGAACATCCTCTCGTCCCGCGGCCGCACCATCCGCCCCAAGACCCTCAACCAGAAGCGGTACGTCGACGCGATCGACAAGCACACCATCGTCTTCGGGATCGGGCCAGCGGGCACCGGCAAGACCTACCTGGCCATGGCCAAGGCCGTGCAGGCCCTGCAGTCCAAGCAGGTCAACCGCATCATCCTGACGCGTCCCGCGGTCGAGGCGGGCGAGCGGCTCGGCTTCCTGCCGGGCACGCTGTACGAGAAGATCGACCCGTACCTGCGCCCGCTCTACGACGCGCTGCACGACATGCTCGACCCCGACTCCATCCCGCGCCTCATGGCCGCGGGCACCATCGAGGTCGCCCCCCTCGCGTACATGCGCGGCCGGACGCTGAACGACGCGTTCATCATCCTCGACGAGGCGCAGAACACCAGCGCCGAGCAGATGAAGATGTTCCTGACCCGCCTCGGCTTCGACTCGAAGATCGTCATCACCGGTGACATCACCCAGGTCGACCTGCCCGGCGGCACCAAGAGCGGCCTGCGCGAGGTGCAGAAGATCCTCGACGGCGTGGAGGACATCCACTTCTCGCGGCTCACGTCCCACGACGTGGTCCGGCACAAGCTGGTCGGCCGTATCGTCGATGCGTACGAGAAGCACGACAGCCGCGACAACGGGAAGTAGACCAGCAGCACCATGTCGATCGACGTCAACAACGAGTCCGGAACCGAGGTCGACGAGCAGGCGATCCTCGACATCGCCCGCTACGCCCTCGCGCGGATGCGCATCCACCCGCTCTCCGAGCTCTCGGTGATCGTCGTGGACACCGACGCCATGGAGCAGCTGCACATCCAGTGGATGGACCTGCCGGGGCCCACGGACGTCATGTCCTTCCCCATGGACGAGCTGCGGCCGCCCATGAAGGACGACGACGAGCCCCCGCAGGGCCTCCTCGGCGACATCGTGCTCTGCCCCGAGGTCGCCACCAAGCAGGGCAAGGACGCCCCGACGGAGCACTCCATGGACGAGGAGCTCCAGCTCCTCACCGTCCACGGCGTCCTGCACCTGCTCGGGTACGACCACGAGGAGCCCGACGAGAAGGCCGAGATGTTCGGCCTGCAGGCCGCGATCGTCGACGGCTGGCGCGCCGAGAGGGGCCTGACCGGCCCGTCCCCGGCGCCCACGGTCTCGTAGCGCCATGAATCCTCAGCTGATCGCCGGCGCGGTCGCCCTGGTCGTCGTGGCCTGGCTCGCGGCGTGCGCCGAGGCGGGCATCGCCCGCGTCTCCAGCTTCCGCGCCGACGAGGCGGTCCGCTCCGGGCGGCGCGGCAGCGCGAAGCTCGCGCAGGTCGCCGCCGACCCGACGCGTTACCTCAACGTGGCGCTGCTCGTGCGGGTGGCGTGCGAGATGGCCGCGTCGGCCCTGGTGACGTACGCCTGCCTCCAGGAGTTCGCCGAGACCTGGCACGCCCTCGCGGTCGCCATCGGCGTGATGGTCCTGGTCAGCTATGTCGCCGTGGGAGTGTCCCCCCGTACGATCGGCCGCCAGCACCCGCTGAACACGGCGACCGCCGCGTCCTACGTCCTGCTGCCGCTCGCCAGGATCATGGGCCCGATCCCGCCGCTCCTGATCCTCATCGGCAACGCGCTCACGCCCGGCAAGGGCTTCCGGCGCGGCCCGTTCGCCTCCGAGGCCGAGCTGCGCGCGATGGTCGACCTCGCCGAGAAGGAGTCGCTGATCGAGGACGAGGAGCGGCGCATGGTCCACTCCGTCTTCGAGCTGGGCGACACGCTCGTACGGGAGGTCATGGTCCCGCGCACGGACCTGGTCGCCATCGAGCGGTTCAAGACGATCCGCCAGGCCCTCACCCTCGCCCTGCGCTCCGGCTTCTCGCGCATACCGGTGACGGGTGAGAGCGAGGACGACATCGTCGGCATGGTCTACCTGAAGGACCTGGCCCGCAAGACGCACATCAACCGCGACAGCGAGTCCGAGCTGGTGTCGACGGCGATGCGCCCGGCCACCTTCGTCCCGGACACGAAGAACGCGGGCGACCTGCTGCGCGAGATGCAGCAGGAGCGCAACCACGTGGCCGTCGTCATCGACGAGTACGGCGGCACGGCGGGCATCGTCACCATCGAGGACATCCTCGAGGAGATCGTCGGCGAGATCACCGACGAGTACGACCGTGAGCTGCCGCCCGTCGAGGAGCTGGCCGACGGCTGCTACCGCGTGACGGCCCGCCTCGACATCGGCGACCTCGGGGAGCTCTTCGGGTTCGACGAGTTCGACGACGAGGACGTGGAGACCGTCGGCGGCCTCCTCGCCAAGCAGCTGGGCCGCGTCCCGATCGCGGGCGCCTCCGCGACCGTGCCGCTGCCGGACGCGCGCGAGCTGAAGCTCACCGCGGAGTCCGCGGCGGGCCGCCGCAACCGCATCATGACGGTGCTCGTGGAGCCCGTGACGGACGACTCCGGCGCCCACCCCGAGCCGGGTGCGGAGCAGGAGAAGCCGGGGGAGACAGGGTGACGCCCGAGGACCTGCGCGCGTTCTGCCTCTCCTTCAATGACGCGGTGGAGGAGTTCCCCTTCGGTCCGGAGGCGTCGGTCTTCAAGGTGGCGGGGAAGATGTTCGCGCTCACGGCCCTCGACGGGCGTCCGCTCACCGTCAATCTGAAGTGCGAGCCGGACATCGCCGACCGGCTGCGGGCGGCGCACCCGGAGATCGTGCCGGGCTGGTACATGAACAAACGCCACTGGAACACGGTGACCGTCGACGGCGGCCTGCCCGACCGGCAGGTCCGGGAGCTCATCGAGGACTCGTACGACTTGGTGGTGGCGAAACTGCCCCGGGCGGAGCGGCTGCGGCTCGACCGTCCCTGAGGGGCGCACGCGGTGGGGGCACGCGGTGCGGCAGCGCACCCGGCGAAGTGTCCCAACAGTGCGATGACGTCCGCCGCAGCCGGCCTGCAACTCGAGCGGGCCATCGAGGTGCGGCTCTCCCGCCAGGACATGCTGACGTCGGGCGACCGCGAGGTGTTCTGCATCCCTGGAGAACCCGCGCGGCGATTCGTACAGCACCAACGCGCCTGAGGAGAGCGGACGTTATCCGGAGAGGCTCCTGGCGCCCGCCGAAGCAGCCTGACGCTTCTTCAAACTCCGCCGCAACAAGGGACCTTGGCGGGAATGCGGTCGTTCAGATCTGTGTGGCGCGCCGTTATCCTGGAAGAGGGACGTCTTCCTCGCCTCGGTGTCCCGTGTCCCCACGCGTGACGTGACGGCGGCCCGGCCCTGACGGGGCCGGGCCGTACCGCGCCGCCCCGCGGGGCTCACGCGCGCTTGCGTCGTCCGCCGAGGCCCACCGCCACCGCGGCCGCTGTCACGAGCACCACCGCCGCGTCGATCGCGAGCACCGTCCGCGTGCCCGAAAGGAGGTCCGAGCCCGTCGTCGCGAGGACGCCGAGGACCGGGATGCCGATGGTGAGGCCCACTTGCTGGGTGGAGGTGACGAGGCCCGTCGCCAGGCCCTGCTCCTCGTCGGGGACGCCCGACGTGACCGTCACGCCGTACGACACGATCGCGCCCAGGTGGAACATGCTCGCCACCGACACCGCGGCAGTGGCCAGCCACACCGAATAGCCGCCCTCGCCGATGCCGAGCAGCGCGGCCCCCAGCACGCCCTGCCCGACCAGCGAACCGACCAGCGTGCGGCGGGCGCCGAAGCGGCCGATGATCCTCGACGCGTACACGCCCGCGACCACCGACAGGACGCCCTGCACGCCGAAGACCAGGCCGGTCTCGAAGGCCGAGAGGCGCAGGACCTCCTGGAAGTAGAGGGTCAGCACGAAGACGACCGTCGTCATCATCGAGAACGTGACCAGACCGCCGAGGTTGCCCCACGCCACCGTGCGGCGGCGCAGCATCGGCAGGGAGACGAGCGGAGACGCGGCGCGCGACTCGACGTAGCCGAAGAGGGCCAGCAGGAGCACGCCCGCCACGAGTGTGGCGATGACGTCCGTGCCGCCGAAGCCGCGCTGGGCCGCCGTGGAGAGTGCGTAGATCAGGGAGAGCAGGCCGCCGGTGACCGTCACGGCGCCGGGGATGTCAAGGCGCGGGCGGTCCGGGGTACGGGACTCGGGCAGCAGGCCCGGCGCGAGCGGCAGCACGATCAGGGCGAAGAGGGTCAGCAGGCCCATCGTGGAACGCCAGCCGAGAGTGTCGGTCAGTACGCCGCCCAGCACCATGCCGACCGTGAAGCCGAGCGAGAGCAGCGTGCCGGAGATGCCGAGCGCCCGGTCGCGCTGGGGGCCCTCGGGGAACGTGGTCGTCAGGAGGGACATGCCGGTCGGCACGATGGCCGCCGCGCCCACGCCCTGGAGCGCGCGTCCGGCGAGGAACGACGTCGGGTTCCACGCGAACGTGGCGAGCAGCGAGGCCAGGCCGAAGAGCGCGAGTCCGGCGAGGAACAGCTTGCGGCGTCCGAAGAGGTCGCCGGTCCTGCCGAACAGGAGCAGGAAGCCGCCGGACGGCAGCGCGAAGGCGGTCACCGCCCACTGCAGCGCGGAGTGGCTCATGCCGAGGTCGGGGCCGAGCACGGGCAGTGCGACGTTCAGTACGGAGAAGTCGAGCGCGACCATGAACTGCGCGGCGCAGAGCACGAAGAGGACGAGCTTGTCGCGGGTGGAGAGCTTCGGGCCGCGCGGCTGCGGCGCCGGTGGTGCGGCCTGGGGGGACGGGGCAGTGGGGGTGTCTATCGCCATGGTCAAGAGCTTGCTCCGGCCGGAATAGACGTGGGGAGCGGGAACTTATGCTGGTGGTCGGAACACCAGTCAGGGCTTGGGGGAGCGCCATATGGCAGCAGCAGTGCCGGTCACGTCGGACGCGGACGCCTCGAAGGCGCGGCGGCTCGGGGAGCTCCGGGAGTTCCTGATGAGCAGGCGCGCGCGGGTCAGCCCCGCGGAGGCCGGGCTTCCGGACGGCGGGGCCCGCCGCCGCACGCCGGGTCTGCGCCGTGAAGAGGTCGCCGTGCTCGCCGGGGTCGGGGCGTCCTGGTACCAGTGGCTGGAGCAGGGCCGTGACATCTCCGTGTCGCCGCAGGTCCTCGACTCCGTGGCGCGCGTCCTCAAGCTGAGCGGCGCCGAGCGGCGCCATCTGTACGTACTGTCCGGGCTCAACCCGCCGCGGCCCGAGGTCGCCAGGGACGACCAGGAGATGTGCGAGGGGCTGCACCGGCTCATCGACACGTGGATGCCGCAGCCCGCGCACATCATGGACGCGTACTGGAACTGCGTCATGTACAACGACGCGGCCGCGTCCGTGCTCGGGATGCGCTCGGAGACGTCCGAGAACTGTCTGCTCACCTTCTTCACCGACCCCATCTACCGGGCCCGCGCGCGGAGCTGGCAGCGGAACGCGCCGCAGGTCGTGGCGATGTACCGGGCGGCGTGCTCGGAGCATCCCGACGACGACGGGTTCGCCGCGGTGATCGCCGGGGCGAAGTCGGTGAGCTCCGAGTTCGTGGAGCTGTGGGAGCGGCGGGACATCCTGCCCGGCGGGCAGGTCGCCAAGGAGATCGAGCACCCGGTGGTGGGAACGCTGTTCCTCGAGTCGACGCAACTGAAGGTGCCGGCCAGGCCCGACCTCACGATCGTGCTGCACACGCCGATGCCGGACGCCGAGGTGGACACGGCGGGCAAGCTGGCGTGGCTGGCCTCGCCCGAGGGGCGGCGCGGGTCCATCTATCCGGTCGCCGGGTAGGGATCGATCCGGTTGTGGGGTAGCCGGTCCATCCGGTGACGGTCCCGGGGGGTGTGCTCCGTATGCTGCGGGCATGACTGAGAGCGCCGCGCTTGACCCCGAGGACCGCAAGATCGTCACCCTGGCCCGTTCCGCCCGGGCCCGCAACGGAGTGCCCGAGGGGGCGGCGGTGCGGGACGAGACGGGACGTACGTATGTGGCGGGAACGGTCGCTCTCGACTCCCTCAAGCTGTCCGCGCTGAGGACGGCGGTCGCCATGGCCGTGGCGTCCGGGGCGGAATCGCTGGAGGCGGCCGCGGTCGTCTCCGGGTCGGACGCGGTCGCCGACGAGGATCTCGCCGCAGTACGGGACCTGGGCGGGGCCGGGACGCCGGTGTTCCTGGCGGGGGCGGACGGCGAGGTCCGGGCGCGGGTCGAGGCGGGCTGAGCCCCTCGCCCCACCCCTCTTCGGGCCGGGCGGTGCGGCGGGGCTCCGGGGATCAGGGACAATGGGCGCCATGAGCGTTCGTACCCCGTCTTCAGCCGAGCCGTCCGAGGCCGTCCACCGCGCCGGCTTCGCCTGCTTCGTCGGCCGCCCCAACGCGGGCAAGTCCACCCTCACGAACGCTCTGGTCGGCAAGAAGGTGGCGATCACCGCCGACCAGCCGCAGACCACGCGGCACACGGTGCGCGGCATCGTGCACCGGCCCGACGCCCAGATGATCCTGGTCGACACCCCCGGGCTCCACAAGCCGCGCACGCTGCTCGGCGAGCGGCTCAACGACGTCGTGCGCACGACGTGGGCCGAGGTCGACGTGATCGGCTTCTGCCTGCCCGCGAACGAGAAGCTCGGCCCCGGCGACCGGTTCATCGCCAAGGAGCTCGCCTCCATCAAGAAGACGCCGAAGATCGCGATCGTCACCAAGACGGACCTGGTCGACAGCAAGACGCTCGCCGAGCAGCTCATCGCCATCGACCAGCTCGGCACGGAGCTCGGCTTCGAGTGGGCCGAGATCGTGCCGGTGTCGGCGGTCGGCGACCAGCAGGTCGGCCTGCTCGCCGACCTCATCGTGCCGCTGCTGCCCGAGGGCCCCGCGCTCTACCCCGAGGGCGACCTCACGGACGAGCCCGAGCAGGTCATGGTCGCGGAGCTGATCCGCGAGGCGGCGCTGGAAGGCGTGCGGGACGAGCTGCCGCACTCCATCGCGGTCGTGGTCGAGGAGATGCTGCCCCGCGAGGACCGTCCCGCCGACAAGCCGCTGCTCGACATCCACGCGTTCGTCTACATCGAGCGGCCCAGCCAGAAGGGCATCATCATCGGCCCGAAGGGCAAGCGGCTCAAGGACGTCGGCATCAAGTCCCGCAAGCAGATCGAGGCGCTCCTCGGCACGCCGGTCTTCCTGGACCTGCACGTCAAGGTCGCGAAGGACTGGCAGCGGGACCCGCGCCAGCTGCGCAAGCTCGGGTTCTGAGCGGGATTCACGGGGCTCGGTCGATCACCGCGCCCGCAGGGCCTCGCGCAGCCAGTGGTACGAGGCCTTCGGAGTGCGCACCTGCGTGGCGTGGTCGACGTGGACGAGACCGAACCGCTGCCGGTACCCCTCCGCCCACTCGAAGTTGTCGATCAGCGACCAGATGAAGTAGCCCCGCACGTCCGCCCCCGCCTCCAGCGCCCGGTGCAGCGCCCGCAGGTGGCCGTCGAGGTAGGCGATGCGGTCCTGGTCGTCGAGTCCGTCGTACGAGCAGCCGTTCTCGGTGATGACGAGGGGCGGGAGCCGGTCGCCGTACCGGTCGCGGAAGGCGGTGAGGAGTTCGGGGAGGGCGTCGGGGACGACCGGCCAGCCGAAGTCCGTGACGGGAAAGCCGTCGATCCGCCGCGGTGAGAAGGGGAGTTCGGGTGGGAGCGTGATGCCCGCGAACTCCGCCGCCGTGCCCTCGGGGAGCGGCGCTCCCACCTTCGTCGGCTGGTAGAAGTTGATCCCGTACCAGTCGAGCGGCTCGGAGATCACCTTCAGGTCCGCCGCGAGGTCCTGCGAGGGCATCAGCTCGCCGATGCCCTCCGGGTAGGCGCCGAGGAGCAGCGGGTCCGCGAAGAGGCGGTTGAGGAGCAGGTCGTAGAAGTCCGCGGCGGCCGTGTCGTTCTCGGCGTCGGAGGCGGGCCAGGTCGGGCCGTGCGAGTTGGCGATGCCGATGTCGCGGGCGCCGGCCGCGCGCAGCGCCCGTACGGCGAGGCCGTGCGCGAGGAGCTGGTGGTGGGCGGCGGGCAGCGCGTCGAACAGGAGCCGTTCGCCGGGGGCGTGCCCGCCGAGGGCGTGGCCGAGCAGGGTGTGCTCCGCCGGTTCGTTGAGGGTGATCCACTTGGTGACGCGGTCGCCGATGCGGGCCGCGACGACCGCCGCGTACTCGGCGAAGCGTTCGGCGGTGCGCCGGTTCAGCCAGCCGCCCGCCTGCTGGACGACGAGCGGGGTGTCCCAGTGGAAGAGGGTGGGGACGGGGCGTACGCCGGCCGCGCACAGCTCGTCGACGAGGCGGTCGTAGAAGTCGAGGCCCTCCGGGTTCACCGCGCCCGCCCCGGTGGGCAGCACGCGCGGCCACGAGACCGAGAAGCGGTAGGCGTCGACGCCGAGGTCGCGGACGAGCGCCACGTCCTCGCGGTAGCGGTGGTAGTGGTCGCAGGCCACCGCTGCCGTCGAGCCGTCCTTCACGTTGCCCGGCACGGCCGTGAACGCGTCCCAGACGGAGGCGCCGCGCTCGTCGGCGGCGCCCTCGATCTGGTGGGCCGATGTGGAGACGCCCCACAGGAAGTCGCGGGGGAACTCAGGGAACGGTGGTCTCGCCGGTGCCGCGCTCGCTGCCATGGGCTGGATCTTCCGTACCGGCGAGTACGGAAGTCAATGGCCGCGCACGGAAAAGGTGAACAACCCTCAGTTTCTGGTTGAGCCGTCCCCCGAACCGTCCCCCGAGCCGTCCTCCGAACCGTTCTACGAGCCCTCCTTCAGCACTCGTGAGATCAGCTTCCGCTGCGGCTCCGTCAGTCGCGGGTCCGAGCAGTACACCGTCTGCCCGTCGACCGTCAGCTGGTAGTTGAAGCCGTCCGGCACCCCTATGGGCGGGGCGCTCCGTCCCTCGGCCACGGCCTGTTCGGCCAGGGCGTGCCATTCCGGGGCATCGGCCAGCTCCGAGGTGTCCACCTCGGCGTGCCGGTCGATGCCCGCGAATCCTCCGGTCCGCTTCACCTGGATACGCATGGGTCCTGTCTACTCCACCGGGCGGGCGGCCGGTAGGACGTCGTCAGTCGGTCGCGGGGACCTTGACCGTGGACCACGCGTCGATGACGGCCTTGAGCTCGTCCCCGTCGCCGTACTTCGTGCGCGCGGCGGCCACCGTCAGCTTCGCGAAGTCGGTGAAGGAGGCGTCCTGCGCCAGCTCGCCGCCGGTCAGGACCGCGTACCAGATCTGTCCCGCCCGCTCCCACGAGTGACCGCCGAGGGCGTCGGCGACCAGGAAGAACGCGCGGTTGGGGATGCCGGAGTTGATGTGCACGCCGCCGTTGTCGCGGCCCGTGCGCACGTAGTGGTCCATGTCGGCGGGCTGCGGGTCCTTGCCGAGCACGTCGTCGTCGTACGCCGTGCCGGGCTCCTTCATGGAGCGCAGCGCCTTGCCGGTGACGCGCGGGGCGAGCAGGCCCGCGCCGATCAGCCAGTCGGCCTCGGTGGCGGTCTGGCCCAGCGTGTACTGCTTGATCATCGAGCCGAAGACGTCCGCCATCGACTCGTTCAGGGCGCCCGGCTGGCCGAAGTACGTGAGGTTCGCCGTGTACTGGACCACGCCGTGGGTGAGCTCGTGGCCGATGACGTCCACGGGGATGGTGAAGTCGAGGAAGATCTCGTTGTCGCCGTCGCCGAACACCATCTGTTCGCCGTTCCAGAAGGCGTTCCCGTACTCCTCGCCGTAGTGGACCGTCGCGGTCAGCGGCAGGCCGCTGCCGTCGATGGAGTTGCGCTCGTACGACTTCTGGAACAGCTCGAAGGTCGCACCCAGACCCGCGTACGCACGGTTGACGGTGGCGTCCTTGCCGGGCTTGTCGCCCTCGCCGCGCACCTTGCGGCCCGGGAGCTCGGTGCGGTGCTTGGCGTCGTAGATCGTGCGGTGCGGCTTGCCCGCCGCTGCTTCCTTGGGGGCGGAGACGGAGGGCGCGCCGATGACGGTCGTCAGGCGGCGGTGCGTGCGCTCGATGGAGTCCCGCTCCAGGGTGCGGCGGGCGGGCGAGGCGAGCGCGGGGTCCTGGCTCTGGGCGAGCGTGTCCAGGACGTGGGGCGGCACGATGGTGCAGAAGACGGGCTCGAAGGCTCGTGGGTTGACGGTCATGGCGGCAATGTGGCACTGGGTCATGCCGCTGTCACTACCTGCAACCATGATTGCTGAAATAGAGGGATTGATCGGCACTAGGGGTTTATCCGGCCACGGTCCCGCATACTGATACGGGCCCGCGCGATCGAGCGCGGCTCGGCTAGGCTGCGGCACATCATGCGATTCGGGCTGCTTCTCCTTAGCTGCCGCGGCGAGGGCCTGTAGACGAGGCCGACCCCCTCCCCGCGGAGTTCGGCGTTGCGCTAAGACCGTCGGCCGTCCTTCAGGACACTTCCGAGGAGCCCCGCACATGCCGAACTTCCAGCGCCCCACTTCCATGCCGATCCACAAGTACGGGCAGTACGAGCAGGTCGACATCCCCGACCGCACCTGGCCGGACAACCGGATCACGGTCGCTCCCCGCTGGCTCTCCACCGACCTGCGCGACGGCAATCAGGCGCTGATCGACCCGATGTCCCCGGCCCGCAAGCGCGCCATGTTCGACCTGCTGGTCCGCATGGGCTACAAGGAGATCGAGGTCGGCTTCCCCTCGTCGGGCCAGACGGACTTCGATTTCGTACGGTCGATCATCGAGGACGAGAACGCGATCCCCGAGGACGTGACCATCTCCGTCCTGACGCAGGCGCGCGAAGAGCTCATCGAGCGCACGGTGGAGTCCCTGAAGGGCGCCCGGCGCGCGACCGTCCACCTCTACAACGCGACCGCTCCCGTGTGGCGCGATGTGGTCTTCCGCGGCTCGCGGGACGCCGTGAAGCAGATCGCCGTCGACGGCACGCGCCTGGTCATGGAGTACGCCGACAAGCTGCTCGACGACCGTACGACCTTCGGCTACCAGTACAGCCCCGAGATCTTCACCGACACCGAGCTGGACTTCGCCCTGGAGGTCTGCGAGGGCGTCATGGACGTCTGGCAGCCCGACGCCGACCGCGAGATCATCCTCAACCTGCCCGCCACGGTCGAGCGCTCCACGCCCTCCACCCACGCGGACCGCTTCGAGTGGATGTCCCGCAACCTGTCGCGGCGCGAGCACGTGTGCCTCTCCATCCACCCGCACAACGACCGCGGCACCGCCGTCGCCGCCGCCGAGCTGGCCGTCATGGCCGGCGGCGACCGCGTCGAGGGATGCCTGTTCGGCCAGGGCGAGCGCACCGGCAACGTCGACCTGGTGACGCTGGGCATGAACCTCTTCTCGCAGGGCGTCGACCCGCAGATCGACCTGTCCGACATCGACGAGGTCCGCCGCGTGTACGAGTACTGCACGCAGATGGAGGTCCACCCCCGCCACCCGTACGCGGGCGACCTGGTCTACACCGCCTTCTCCGGCTCCCACCAGGACGCCATCAAGAAGGGCTTCGACGCGCTGGAGTCCCGGGCCGCCGCCGCGGGCAAGACCGTCGACGACGTCGAGTGGGCCGTGCCGTACCTGCCCATCGACCCCAAGGACGTCGGCCGGTCCTACGAAGCCGTGATCCGCGTCAACTCGCAGTCCGGCAAGGGCGGCATCGCGTACGTCCTGAAGAACGACCACAAGCTGGACCTGCCCCGCCGCATGCAGATCGAGTTCTCCAGGATCATCCAGGCGAAGACCGACACCGAGGGCGGCGAGGTCACGCCCGGTGCGATCTGGAGCGTCTTCCAGGACGAGTACCTGCCGAACCCCGCGAATCCCTGGGGGCGGATTCAGGTCAAGAACGGCCAGACGACGACCGACACGGACGGCGTCGACCGCCTCACCGTCGACGCCACGCTGGACGGCGCGGACACCGTCCTGACCGGCACGGGCAACGGCCCGATCTCCGCCTTCTTCGACGCGCTGCAGGGCATCGGCATCGACGTGCGCCTCCTGGACTACCAGGAGCACACGATGAGCGAGGGCGCGTCCGCGCAGGCCGCCTCGTACATCGAGTGCGCGATCGGCGACAAGGTGCTGTGGGGCATCGGCATCGACGCGAACACGACGCGCGCCTCCCTGAAGGCCGTCGTCTCCGCCGTCAACCGCGCGGCGCGCTAGTCCGCCGCACCGGCTCCGCCCGGCCCCGTCCGCCCTTCCGGCGGGCGGGGCCGCGTCATCTCCCGGCCATGTCGGGGCCGCTCTCCTGTGCGAGGTGCTGACGCCACATCATCGATGTGGCTAACATCACGCCAACGCGGCAATGCAGCCGGGGAGTTACGGAGGTGCGTGATGCTGCCAGATCGGGGACGAAACGGCCGGAATTCCCGCATCCCCGCCAAGCCGGTCTCACGCGGGCGAGCGCTGTGCAGGAGCGTGATCGGCATGAACACGGCCTGGGACGCCGTCGGCGACGGCGAGTTCTTCTGCCCGGCGTGCGGCGGAGACCGCAACTACCAGCGCCTCACGGGCCGGCGCCGCTTCGTCCTGCTCGGCGTGCCCGTCGTGCCGCGCGGCACCCGCGGCCCCGTCATCCAGTGCGCCGCCTGCCAGGACCTGTTCGACCCGGACGTCCTGGACCACCCCACCACCACCCGGCTCTCCGCGATGCTCCGCGACGCCGTCCACACGATCGTCCTCGCGGTCCTCTCCACGGGCGGCACGGGCTCGCGCCCGGTCCTCGAAACCGCCGTCTGCGCGTTGCAGGGCGCGGGGCACGAGGACTGCACCGAGGACCGGCTCGTCGCCCTCGTCGACGCACTCGCCATGGACGCCGGGCGCGCCACCGAGCCCGACTGCGGTCCCGGCCTCGCCATCGAACTCCACGAGGCGCTCGGCCCGCTGGCCCCGCACCTCGCCCCCGCGGGCCGCGACGCGCTGCTCCTCCAGGGCGCGCGCATCGCCCTCGCCGACGGCCCCTACACCCCCGCCGAACGCGACGTACTCAGCACGGCGGGCTGCGCCCTCACGATCTGCTCGGAGGACGTGACCCGGCTCCTCGCGACGGCACGGACCCCGTCCTGAGCCGATCCCGGCGCGCGCCGTGCCCAAGGACGGGGCCCGCTGGGCGACCGTGATCCTCCTGGACACCCTGGCGTTCGCCGGGGTGTTCGTCCTGTTCTACGCGACGCGCGTGCCGCTGCTGCCCGCCGCGGAGGAGGGCCGGATCGCCGTCGGCGTCGCGGCGGCGACCGTCGTGGCGACGATCGGGGGGACGGCGGGGGCGGCGTGGGTGGGGCGGGCCGTGGTCGACAGCGCGCACATCGCGGCGCCGCGACCCGACCCCGAGTCCGGCCCCGAGCCGAGCCCCACCGATGTGCTCGTCCGCATGGGTGAACTACCCGTCCGCCCCCGTGGCTTCCAGCCCCGCGAAGACCTCCTCGCGGGCCTCCAGCAGGCGGCGGACGAACCCGGCCTCACCGTCGTGCACGCCGTCACCGGCGCGCGCGGGGTCGGCAAGACACAGCTCGCCGCGGCCTACGCGCGGCGCCGCATCGTGGAGGGCTGGCCCGTCGTCGCGTGGATCGCGGCGGAGAGCGGCGGCCGCCTCGCCTCGGGCCTCGCCGAACTCGCCGACCGGCTCGGCGTGCGCGCCCCCGGCGACGACGTGGCCGCCGCGGCCCGCGCCTCCCTCGGCTGGATCGGCGCCCACCCCGACCTGCCCTGCCTGATCGTCGTCGACAACGCGACGGACCCCGACGAGGTCGCCGCATGGCTCCCCGTCGCGGGGCGTGCGCAGGTCGTCGTGACGACGACGGTGCGGTCCTTCGGGAACATCGCGGGCGCGCTGGTCGACGTCGACGTGTTCACGGAGGAGGAGGCGCTGGACTTCCTGCGCGAGCGGTCGGAGTGCGGGTCGCCGGACGGGGCGGCGGAACTCGCCGCCGAGCTCGGCTGCCTGCCGCTGGCCCTCGCCCAGGCCGCGGAGGTGATCCGGGGGAGGGGGGTCGGATACCGGGGGTATCTGGAGCGGCTGCGGGCCTATCCCGTACGGGAGGTGCTGGCCAGAGCGCCGGGGGACCGGTATCCGCATCGGGTGGGGGAGGCGATTCTGCTGGCGGTGGAGGGGGCGGAGGGGCGGCGCGGGGACGGGCTCGTCCGGGTGCTGCTGGACGCGCTGTCCGTGCTGTCGCCCGACGGGGTGCCGCGTGAGCTGCTCGCCGGGGCGGTGGGGGGCCGGGACCCCGGGGCGGTTGACGACGTCCTCGGCGCGCTCGTCGACGCGTCGCTCATCACGCGCGTCGGCGGCGACGCGGTCGCCGTGCACCGGCTCGTGCAGCGGGTGCTGCGGGAGCGGGCGCGGCAGGAAGGGACGTTGGACCGGGCGGCCCATCTGGTCGTGGAGTACCTCGACGACCGGTTGGTGCCGTCGGTGGACGCGTGGCGGCTGCGTGAGCGGGGACGACAGCTCGCCGATCAGATCGAGGCACTGTGGAGCGCGCTGCGGCCGGAGGTGGCGGCGCGCGGCGCGGGCGCCATGGAGCCGCTGATCGACCTGCGGAGGTGGGTGGCCGCGGAGCACCTCGTCGAGGTGGGCGACCTGGCGCGGGCGCTGCGCGAGGCCAGGGAGATCGTGGCCGTGTGCGACGCGGCCCCGGACGCCGCCGGGCCGGTCACCGTGTCCGCCCTGGACACCCTGGGGGACGTCTGCGCGCGGGCGGGCCGCGTCACAGAGGCCGTCACGGTCCGCCGCAGGCGTCTGGAACTGCTGGAGGCCGCGGCGGACCCCGACGAGCGCGAGGTCTGCCTGGCCCGTGAGGACCTGGCCGACGCCTGCCGGGCGGCGGGCAGTTTCGAACCCGCGGTGTCCCTGTACGAGACCGTGGTGCGCGACGCCGAGCGGCTGTTCGGTCCCCAGCACGCGGTCACCCTCTCCGTCCGCGGCCATCTGGCGCGCTCCTACGCCGCCGCGGGCCGCCTCGCCGACGCCATCGCCCTCTCCGAACGCCTGCGCTCCGAGCTCACGGAACGGGTCCGCGCCGACGCCTCGCCGGGAGCCGCCCCCGACAGCGCCCGGGAACTGTGGCCCTGGCGGACGCTCGCGGACGCCTACGGATCGGCGGGCCGGGCGGAGGAAGGCGTGTCGCTGCTCCGGCAGTTCCTCGCGGAGCGCGTGCAGGCGGAGGGGGAGGACGCCCCCGAGACCGTCCACGCCCGGCACGCCCTCGCCCTGAACTGCATCTCCGCGGGCCGGTACGACGAGGCGCTGACGGAGGCCCGGCGCGCCGCGGCCGACGCCGTCCGGGTCTTCGGCGACGTCGCCGAGGACACCGCGGACATCAGGGACACCGTCGCGCTCTGTCTGCTGCGGTTGGACCACGACGAGGAGGCCATCGACCTGCACCGGCGGATCGTGGCAGACCTGACCGAGCTGCTCGGCCCGGACCACCGGGGTGTCCTCTCCGCGCGGCTGAACCTGGCGCGTGCCCTGGACAAGGGACTGCACGAGAGCGAGTCCTACCAGGTCCACCGCGACGTACTCGCCGACTGCACGCGCCTGTTGGGGCCGGACCATCCGGACACCCTCGAAGCGCGGGCCCAGTACATCGACGGCTGCGCCTCGGTGGGGCGCACCGCGGAGGCGGTCGCCATGGCGCGGGAGGTGCTCGCCGACGCGGAAGCCGTCTTCGGTCCCACGCACCGCCGCGTTCTCGCCATCCGTCTCGACCTCGCCGCGGTGCTCGTCGTCGAGGGGCGGGGCGCGGAGGCCGTCACGCTGCTGAGGCGTGCGCTGGTGGACACCACGCGGGCCCTCGGCGCCGGCCATCCGCAGGCCCTGCGGGTGCGCGCGCATCTCGCCCGCGCCCTGAGCGGCCTCGGCCGCTGGACGGAGAGCTGCGCGCTGCGGGAGGAGAACGTCACCGAGCTGACCCGGCTGTACGGGGAGGACGATGTGGAGGCGGTGCGGTCGCGCGGCGCTCTCGCTGTCTCCTACGGGGAGTGCGGACGGTACGAGGAGGCCTTGGCGCTGCACCGCCGGGTACTGGACGACATGATGCGGCTGCGCGGCTCCGACCACGGCGAAACCCTCATGGCGCGCCGCAGCCTGGCCTGGGCCCACGAAACGCTGTGGCGCTACCCGGAGCAGGCGGAGCTCCTGAAGGAATCCCTCGCCGAGAGTCTGCGGGTGTACGGCGTGGACCACCCCGTGACGCTCGCCGTCAGGGGCGAGTACGCGTCGGCCCTCGCCAGGATGGCGAAGTGGCGTGAGATGCGACGTGCCGCACGTGGGTTGCACGCGTCCTACCTGCGCATCCTCGGCCCCGACCACCCCTACACCGTCAACGCGCTCAGCAGGGCCGCGTACCTCCTCCGCAGACGCCAGCGCCGCATCCGAGCACTCACCGTCCGCAGACGGGTCCTCGCCGCGTACGAACGCCACTCGGGCCCCCTGAGCGGGGAGGCCGTCGCCGCCCGCCGCAGCCTCGGAGCCGCCTACGTCTCCGTAGGCCTGGTGTGGAAGAACGTCACCCTCCAGCGGCGCCTGCTCGACGACCTCACCGAGGAGTTCGGCCCCGGTCACCCGTGGACGCTCGCCCAGCGGAACTGGTGGGCGACCAGTGCCCTGCGCCACTCCGGCCGTTGGCGTGAGGCGCTGACCGTCATGCGGGAACTCGTCGCCGACTACGAGCGGCTCCACGGCCCCGAGCACCGGTGGACCCTCGAAGCCCGCCTGGAGCTCGGCCGGATGGCCCGCCGCACCGGCCGCGGCCACACCGCTGTGACGGAGCTCGCCGCCCTCGTCGCCGACCACGAGCGCCTGCACGGCCCGGACCACGCCTGGACCTGGCTGGCCCGCACGAGTCACGCGTACGCCCTGCTCTGGTCCCTCCACCCCCGCCGCGCCGGGGACCGCTACGGCGTCCTCCTCCACGACGCCACCCGCATCTTCGGCCCCCGCAGCCTCCAGGTCAGGACCGTCGGGCGGCGGTACGTCCTCCTCTGCCTCGGCACCGGGCGCTGGAACCGCCTCCGGGAGGCCCTGCGCATACTCCGCGGGGAGTAATCCGGGCCACCCGCATCCCTCCGCCGTAGCCCCCAACTCGCCCCCCAGCCCGACGGAAAGGCCGCCGCCCGGCGGAAGGGTGGAGCGTGAACCTGTCACTCTGCCGAAGGGGGCCCGTCATGGAGGCCGTACGGACCAAGGCCGCACCGGCGCGGCGACGGCGCGCCGTGCCCTGGGTGTTTCTGGGGCTGTGGATCGTCGTGCTCGCGGTCGCCTCACCGTTCGCGTCGAAGCTCGCCGACGTCCAGAAGGACCGGGCCGTCGACTACCTTCCGGCGAGCGCGTCCTCCACCGAAGTCGCCCGGTTGCAGGAGAAGCTGCCGGGCGGCGAGGCCACCGAGCTCGTGCTCGTGTACCACCGGGACGGCGGTCTCACCGCCGCCGACCGGAGGACCGCCGCGGACCAGGTCGCCGAGGTCGCCGAGGCCCACGAACTCGTGGGCAAGCCCGAGGCCGTGCCCTCCGAGGACGGCACCACCCTCATGTACCCCGTCGCGAGCACCGAGCCGGGGCAGGACGAGGACAAGCGGGACGCGCTGGTCAACGGCGTGCGGGACATCGCGCACGGCGAGGGCGGGCTGAGCGTCGACGTCGGCGGGGCGGGGGCCCTCGACACCGACGCGAGTGAGGTCTACAACTCGCTCGGCGGACCCCTGCTCTACACCACCGCGGGCGTCGTCGCGCTGCTCCTCATCGTCATCTACCGCAGTCCCTTCCTGTGGCTCGTGCCGCTCGCCGTCGCGGGCGTCGCCGACTATCTGGCGATGGGCGTCGCGTACGGCCTGAACCAGGGCTTCGGGACGTCGGTCACCGGACAGAGCTCGGGCATCATGACCATCCTCGTGTTCGGCGCGGGCACGGACTACGCGCTGCTCCTCGTCTCCCGCTACCGGGAGGAACTGCGCAAGGTCGAGCGGCCCTACGACGCCATGGTCGCCGCCCTGCGCGGCTGCGGGCCCGCCGTCCTCGCGTCCTCCGGCACCGTCGCCGCCGGACTGCTCTGCCTCCTCGCCGCCGACCTCAACAGCAGCCGCGGCATGGGCCCGCTCGGCACCGTCGGCGTGCTGTGCGCGCTCGTGACCATGCTGACGCTGCTGCCCGCCGTGCTCGTCCTGCTCGGACGGCGCGTGTTCTGGCCGCTCGTGCCCGCCTTCGGCAGCACCCCCAAGCAGCGGCGCGGCCTCTTCGCCGCGATGGGCGGCTCCGCGGGGCGCAGGCCGCTCACCGTGCTCGCGAGCGGAGCCGTACTGCTCGGCGCGCTCGCCCTCGGCGCGTTCAACCTGCCGGGCGCCCTCAAGCAGGAGGACTCCTTCACCAAGACCCCCGAGTCCGTCTCCGCTGTGCAGACCCTCGCCACCGCCTACCCCGAGCAGGGCACCCAGCCCATCACCGTGATGACCCCGGACGGGCGGGCCGGCGAATCCCTGGCGCGCATCCGCGACACGGAGGGCGTCGGCGGCGCCGAGCGGGGACGTACCGCCGAAGGCTGGACCGAGATCACCGTCACCGCGGCGTCCGCGCCCGAGTCCGCGGGCGAGACCGCGACCATCGAGGCGCTGCGGGACGGGCTCGACGGGTCGTACGTGGGCGGGCCGAGCGCCCAGCAACTCGACTTGCAGGACACCAACGTCCGCGACCGGAACATCGTCGTACCGCTCGTCCTCGGCGCCGTCCTGCTCGTTCTCGTGGCCCTGCTGCGCAGCATCGTCGCGCCGCTGCTGCTGCTCGCCGCGGTCGTCGCGGTGTGGGGCGCCTCGCTCGGCATCGCGGGCCTCGTCCTCGAGCCGCTCTTCGGGTTCGAGGGCACCGACCCGGGCCTCGGGCTGCTGTCCTTCGTCTTCCTCGTCGCACTCGGCGTGGACTACGGGATCTTCCTGATGCACCGGATGAGGGAGGAGTGCCTGAACGGCGCCGAACCGGGCGCCGCCGCGCTCACCGCGCTGCGCACCACCGGCGGCGTCATCGCCTCCGCGGGACTCGTCCTCGCCGCCACGTTCGCGGTGCTGACCAACATGCCGCTGGTCCAACTCGTCGAGCTGGGTTTCGTGATCGCCGTCGGCGTCCTGCTCGACACCTTCCTGGTCCGCACGTACCTGGTGACGAGCGCGAGCGTCGCACTCGGCAGGAAGGTGTGGTGGCCCGGACCGCTGTCCCGGCGTGCCGCGGCCGCGCCGCCGCCGGCCCACGAGGCCGAGCCCGTCCGGGTCCCCTCGCCTTGAGCCGGTCGTTCCGGGTGCCCCTCCTCTCCCGGAGGGGCACCCGCGTGCCCGAAGATGGTGCGGTGGAATCTCTCGTCGAGCGCGTACTCGGCCCGGCCGCCCCCGGCGAACGGCTGCGCACGGACGCGGTGTTCGCCCTCGCGATGGCCGTGAGCGCCGTCGTGGTCGTGCAGGTGGTGCGGGACAACGGGCGGACGCCCGACGTGCTCGGCTGGGCGCTGCTGCTCGTCGCGCACGTCGTCGTCGTGTGGCGGCGCCGCGCCCCGGTGCGCGTCATGGTCACCCTGATGGCGATCCTGCTGGCCTACCACTCCCTGGACAACAACCACACCGCGCCCATGGCCGTGTCGATGGCCGCGCTGTTCACCGTGGCCTCCCGCACCCGGCCCCGCAACACGCTCCTCATCGGCATCGGCGTCATGGGCATCATGCTGAGCGTGAAGTTCAGCGAAGGCATGGCCGAGGGCGCGGAGTCCCTGCGGATCTCCGGCTGGATCGTCGCGTTCCTGCTGCTCGGCGTGTACGTGCGCATCCACCGGCAGTACGTCGCCTCCGTGGTGGAGCGGGCCGAGCGCGCCGAACGCACCCGCGAGGAGGAGGCGCGCCGCCGGGTCGCGGAGGAACGGCTGCGGGTCGCCCGCGACCTCCACGACCTGCTCGCGCACAGCATCACGCTCGTCGGCGTCCAGACGTCCGTCGCCGCGCACGTCCTGTCCGCCGACCCGGACCGGCTCGACCGTGCCGCGGTCGCGAAGGCGCTCGACGACGTCGCGGAGACCTGCCGTACGGCTCGCGGCGAACTCCGCGCCACACTCCAGGTGTTGCGGTCCGGCTCCGACGACGACGAGGACGGGGCGGGCGCGGCCGAGGCGCGCGGGCCGCTGCCCGGCCTCGACGGCCTGCCCGACCTCGCCGACGCGGCCCGCACCTCGGGCGCCCGCGTCGAGCTCGCGGTGGCGGAGTGCCGGGCACCGGCCGCCGTGGGCGCCGCGGCCTACCGCATCGTGCAGGAGGCGCTCACCAATGTCGTACGGCACGCGGGGCCCGGCAGCACCGTGCGGGTGTCGGTGCGCGCCGAGGACGCGGCGCTGTGCGTGCGGGTCGCGGACGACGGGAGGGGCGCGCGCTCCCAAGGGGACGGGCACGCGCCGGGGTTCGGGCTTCTCGGCATGCGGGAGCGGGCCCGCACGGTCGGTGGCACCCTGGACGCGGGCCCGCGGCCCGAAGGGGGTTTCCTGGTGTCCGCGGTGCTTCCGCTCGCACCCGTTTCCCTGGGAGGTCTGTCGTGACGGTGCCGGTCCGAGTACTGCTCGCCGACGATCAGACGCTGGTGCGGGCCGCGTTCGCGATGCTCGTCGACTCGGCGCCCGACATGGAGGTCGTCGGGCAGGCGGGGACGGGGCGCGCGGCGATCGACCTTGCCCGCTCCGAACGCGCCGACCTCGTCGTCATGGACATCCGCATGCCCGACCTCGACGGCATCGAGGCGACCCGGCTGCTGGCCGCCGACGAGGACCTGGCGGGCGTGAAGGTCCTCATGCTGACCACGTACGACACGGACGAGCACGTCGTCGACGCGCTCCGCGCGGGCGCGTCCGGCTTCCTGGTCAAGGACACCAGACCCGCCGAACTCCTGGACGCCATCCGCACGGTGGCGGCGGGTGACTCCCTCCTGTCGCCGGGCCCCACGGCCCGGCTGATCGCCCGGGTGCTGCGGGCGCCGGACACCGATGTGCCGGTCGCGGGCGGGCCCGACGGGCTCTCGGAGCGGGAGCGGCAGGTGCTGCGGCTCGTCGCGCGCGGTCTGAACAACCAGGAGATCGCCGACACGCTGGGCCTCAGCCCGCTGACCGCGAAGACGCACGTCAGCCGCATCATGGGCAAGCTGGGCGCACGCGACAGGGCCCAACTCGTCATCATCGCGTACGAGTCGGGCCTGGTCGCGCCGGGTTCGGTGGTCTCGCCCTGAGGGGCGTCCTTCACGGCCGTCGGCCCAGGGCGATCGCGGCGTGCCTCACAGCAGCCCGGCTGTGGCCAAGTGCTTGCCCACCCGCTCGGTCTCCGCCGCCGACAGCGGGATCTGCGGCTCCGCCGTGGCCGGGCAGTCGATGACCCCGCGCAGGTGCAGCGCCGCCTTGAACGCGCCGAGCGCCGCGGAGCTGCCACCCATCCGCGTCCGATCGCCCACTGTCACCATCCCGAACAGCCCGCACAGCCGCTCCTGTTCGGCCCGCGCCCGTGCCCAGTCACCGTCCCGGCAGGCGCGGTGGAGCCGTACGTACCCCTCCGGGTCGACGTTCCCGAGCCCCGGCACGACGCCGTCCGCGCCCATCGCGAGCGCCGAGTCGACGGTGAGCTCCGACCCGGTGAGGACACCGAACCCCGCGAGCCCCGGCTCCGCCCGCTTGCCGAGGACCACGCGCCGGAAGGAGCCCTCGTCGCCGCTGGAGTCCTTCAGGCCCGCGAGCACGCCGTCCACGGCCAGTTCGAGGACCAGCTCGGTGGGCAGCTTCGTGTGTACGGCCACGGGAATGTCGTACGCGACGACGGGCACCCCGCACCCCTCGGCGACCAGCCGGAAGTGGCGGGCGATCTCGGCCGGGTGGGTGCGGGTGTAGAAGGGCGCGGTGACGACGACCGCGTCCGCGCCCGCCTCGGTGGCGGCCCGCGCACGGTCGAGTACCCGGGGTGTGGTCATGTCGATGGCTCCGGCGAGGACCGGGAGCCGTCCGCCGGCGTGGCGGACGACCGTCTCGACGACGAGGGTGCGCTGCCGGTCCGTCAGGTACGCGACCTCGGAGGTCGAGCCGAGCACGAAGAGACCGTCCACGCCGCCCGTGACCAGGTGGTCGACGAGCCGGGTGAGGGAGGGGACGTCCACCTCGCGGTCCGGTGTCAGGGGGGTGCAGACGGGCGGGACGACACCGGTCAGCGGGGCGGGCATGGTCATGGATGCTCCCTGGGGGTGGCGCCGCTGTGAGGGACAGGGGCGGTGGCCGTGGCGGCGGCCTGGGTGACGAGGTCGTGGGTCGATTCCCCCTCGGCCACGGGATGGAAACAGCGGAACCGGTGTCCCTCGCCCGCCGACCGGTTCTCCGGCATGGCGGTGGCGCACGCCTCGTCCGCCTTCCAGCAGCGGGTGCGGAACGGGCAGCCGCTCGGCGGCCGGGTCGCCGACGGCACGGGGCCGACGAGCGGGATCGGGTCGATGGGGTCGAGCAGCCCGGGCGTGGCGGAGAACAGGGCGCGCGTGTACGGGTGACGGGCGCGGGTCAGGCTCTCCCCGGCCGGTGCCTCCTCCACGATCCGGCCCAGGTACATCGTGACGACGCGGTCGCTCATCCTGCGGACGGTCTGGATGTCGTGGGACACGAAGACGAGCGCGAGCCCCAGCCGCTCCTTCAGGTCGAGGAGCAGGTTGAGGATCTGGGCGCGTACGGACACGTCGAGGGCGCTCGTCGGCTCGTCGGCGACGACCAGGTCGGGTTCGAGCGCGAGGGCGCGGGCGATGGCGACGCGCTGGCGCTGCCCGCCGGACAGCTGTCCCGGCAGCCCGTCGGCGAGGCTCTTCGGCAGGCCGACCAGCGACATCAACTCCCGCACGCGCTCGTCCCGTTCCCTCGGGCTGCCTCGTCTGTGTACGTCGAGGGGGTCCCGCAGGATCCGGCTCACCGGGAGGCGGCGGTTCAGGGCGGTCGACGGGTCCTGGAAGATCATCCCGGCCCGGGTCCCGATGGACGTCCGCCGTTCGGCGGGCGGCATCGTCCACAGGTCGCGGCCGCGGAACGACACGGTGCCCTCGCTGGGGCGTTGGGCGCCGACGAGGACCTTGGCCAGGGTCGACTTGCCGCAGCCGGATTCGCCGACGATGCCGACGGTCTCGCCGGGGGCGAGGGCCACGGTCGCTTCTGTCAGGGCGTACACGTGGTCGCGGGAGAGCAGGCCTCCCGAGCGGGCCTTGTGCACGACGTGGACGTTGTCCAGTGCCACGATGGGAGGCTTGGAGGGTGTCATTTCGGCTCTCGGTCTGTTGTGGCCGGTCGCGCGGTTCCCCGCGCCCCTGAAAAGCCCCCCGGGGGCGCCCCTGGGGCACTTGCCGGTTCCGCCGGGTGGTGGCATGCCGTGGAGTGTGCTGGCGCACCCGCCAGCCGCGGCGGCGTCTCGCGGCACACCTCGCTCGCCAGTGGGCAGCGGTCCGCGAATCTGCAGCCCTGGGGGAAGTCCGCCGGGGACGGCACCACGCCCTTGATCTGTGTGAGGCGTTGCGCCGCCGACTCCAGGGACAGCACCGAACCGAGCAGGCCCCGCGTGTAGTGGTGTGCGGGGGACTCCACCAGGTCCGCCGTCACGCCCGTCTCGACGATCTGTCCGCCGTACATCACCACCACCCGGTCGGTGACGTCGGCGACGAGTGCGAGGTCGTGCGAGACGAGGATGAGTGCGAAGCCCAGCTCCTCGCGCAGCCGCAGCAGGAGCTGGATGATCTGCGCCTGCACGGTGACGTCGAGCGCGGTCGTCGGCTCGTCCGCGACGATCAGTTTCGGATCGCGGGAGAGGGCCATGGCGATCAGGACACGCTGGCGCTGGCCGCCGGAGAGTTCGTGCGGGTAGCTGCGCAGGGTGCGGTCGGGGTCCAGGCCGACGAGTTCGAGGAGTTCGGACGCCGTGCGGCGGCCGCCTCGCCGTACGACCTGCTTGAGCTGCGAGCGGACCGTCATCGCGGGGTTCAGGGAGGACAGGGCGTCCTGGTAGATCATCGCCATGTCGTGGCCGAGCAGCTTGCGGCGGGCGCGCGTCGGCAGGCTGGTCAGGTCCTGTCCGTCGAAGGTGACGCGGCCGCCGACCCGGGCGCCCTTCGGCTCCAGGCCCATCACCGTGAGCGCGGTCAGCGACTTGCCGCAGCCCGACTCGCCGACCAGGCCGAGGACTTCCCCGGGCCGTACGTCGAAGCTGATCCCGTCGACGATGTCCACGCCCGCGTGCCGCTGCGGGAAGGAGATGGTGAGGCCGGTGACGGTGAGGACCGGAGTGCCCGTGGGGAGGGGGCGGGCGCGGGAGCGGAGGCGGTGGGCCGCACGGGTCAGGCCCGGCAGTTCGAGGACGCGGCCGCTGCCGGGTTCGGGGGCCTCCAGGCGGTCCTGGGCGCGGTCCGTGCCGGTGACGTCGCGGGTGGAGGGGGCGGCCCACGCGTCCGACACGCCTTCGGAGAGGACGTTCAGGGCGAGGACGGTGATCAGCATGAGGAGGCCGGGGAAGACCGTCGCCCACCAGCCGCCGATCAGGACCATGTTCTTGCCGTCCGCGATGACGCTGCCCCAGGACGGGTCGGGCGGCCGTACGCCCGCGCCGATGAAGGAGAGCGACGCCTCGAAGACGATGGCCTCGGCGACCTGCACGGTGCAGAAGACGAGGATGGGCGCGGCGCAGTTGACGGCGACGTGCCGGATGAGGATGTGCGGGGTGCGGGCGCCGACGATGCGTTCGGCGACGACGTAGTCCTCCCCGTACTGGTCGAGGACGTTGGCCCGTACGACCCGTGCGATCGGCGGGGTGAACAGGAAGGCGATGGCGCAGATCAGGACGGTGATGCCACCGCCGAACACCGCGACGAGCACGGCGGCGAGCGCGATACCGGGGAACGCCATGACGACGTCCAGGCAGCGCATCAGCGTCTCGTCGACGGCCTTGCGTGAGGTCGCGGCGACCGCGCCGATGACGGCGCCCGCGACGAGCGCGAGCAGCGTCGCGCCGAGCCCGATGGCGAGCGACCAGCGTGCCCCGTACATCAGCCGGCTGAGGATGTCGCGGCCCAGGCTGTCCTGGCCCATCCAGTGGTCGGCGGAGGGCGCGCCGGTGCCGCCGACCTGCGGCTGCTGGTCGAGCGGGTCGTGCGGGGCGAGCAGCGGCGCGAAGAGCGCCACGAGGACGACGAGCGAGACGACGCCGACCGCGATGCGGGACAGGATGGGGAGCTTGCGCAGGGAGCGGAGCCGGATGCCGGGCACGGAGAGCCGCTCGGCGAGCGCCTTACGCGACCGTGGCTGGATGTCCGTCAACTCGTCCCCCTCAGACGTGGGTTGACCAGCAGGTAGAGGACGTCGATGACGAGGTTCACGACCACGAAGCCGACGGCGGTGGTGATGACGACGCCCTGCACGACGGCCGGGTCGCCGTTCTTCACGGCGTCGATCATCAGCTTCCCCATGCCGGGCAGCGAGAAGATCGTCTCGATGACGACCGCGCCGCCGAGCAGGTAGCCGACGCGCAGGCCGAGCACGGTGAGCGGGTTGATGAGGGCGTTGCGCAGGACGTTGCGGCCGACGACGACCACCGGGGGCAGACCGTTGCCGATGGCCGTGCGGACGTAGTCCTTGTCGAGCTCCTCGACCACGGCGGTGCGGATGATGCGGGTGAGGCCCGCCGCCACGGGCAGCGAGAGCGCGAGGGCGGGCAGCGTCATGGTCTTGAGCCAGCCGGTGAAGGAGTCGGCGGGGTTGATGTAGCCGCCGGTCGGGAACCAGCCGAGGTCGACGGCCAGGTACTGGATCATCAGCAGCGCCAGCCAGAAGCCGGGCGCGGCGACGCCGGTCAGGGAGACGACGCGGATCAGCTGGTCGGGCAGCCGGTCGCGGTAGATCGCGGCGGTGACGCCGAGGCTGAGGGAGAGCACGACGGCGATGCCGAGACCGAGGAAGGTGAGCTGCATGGTGAGCGGGAGCGCGGTGGCGATCTGGTCGACGACGGGGGAGCGGTTGAGGACGCTGATGCCCATGTCGCCCTGGAGCAGGTCGCCGACGAACGCGAGGTAGCGGACGGGCAGCGGGTCGAGGAGCCCGTTCTCCTCCCGGAACTGATGCAGCTGCTCGGGGGTGGGGTTGGCGCCCTGGAAGAACGCGGACGCCGGGTCGACGTCGGAGAAGCGCATCACGAGGAAGACGAAGAGCACGATGCCGAGCAGCAGCGGCACGAGCAGGGCGACACGGCGTGCCAGGATTCTGAGGACAGCTGTCACGGGGTGCGGCTCCTGAACTCGCGCTCTGTCATACCCACTTGGCCTGCAACAGGTTGATCCCCGGGTAGGGCTGGGCCTTGACGCCGGTGATCTTCTTGGGGTCCCAGGCCGTCATGAGTTCGTTGTGCACGACCGGATAGAGCACGGCCTGCTGCGCCACGGTGTCGACGTAGTCCTGGATCATGGCCCGCTTCTTCGAGGCCTCGGGTTCGCGGGTGGCCTGGTCCATGTCCCTGAAGAGCTTCTTCGCGACAGCGTTGTCGGCCCAGCGCGCGTAGCCCATCCAGATGTTCCCGGGGCCGTAGTTGTAGTGCATGATCAGGTCGGCGTCGAGCCCGAACTGGTTGGGGTTGGAGGCGGCCGCGACGACCTGGAAGTCCTTCTTCTGGTCCAGCTTCGTGAAGACGGCGGTCGTTTCCTGCGGGTCGAGGGTGACGTCGACGCCGAGCTTCTCCCAGCCGTCCTGGATGGTGGGCAGACAGTCGACGATCCAGCTCACGTTGACGGCCATGAGATTGACGCTGAGCTTGCCGACGCCGGCGTCCTTGAGCAGTTTCTTCGCTCTGTCCAGGTCGTACCCGTACACGGTCTTGGCGGGCCGGTAGGTGGGGTTGGACTCGTTGAGGAACGAGGTCGCCGCCCTGCCGTGGCCCCTGAGGGCGGCCTGGATCATCTTCTCGCGGTCTATGGCGTAGTGCAGGGCCTGCCGGACGCGGACGTCGTCGAACGGTTTGTGGGCGGTATTGAACAGCAGGAAGAGATTGTTCATCCCGGCGCCGCCCTCGACGCTCATCCCGCTCTTCTTCAGCTGCCCGATGTTGGCGTACGGGATGTTGTCGGAGATCTCCGCCTCGGCGCTGCCGCCGGAGATCTTCGCGACGCGGGGTGCGGCGTCCACGATGGTCAGCCAGTTCATCTTCTTGAACGCGGCCTTGCGCGGGCCGTTGTAGTCGCCGAAGGCCTCGAACGTCGTGTTCGACTTCGGGTGGTGCGAGGCCATCTTGTACGGTCCCGAGCCGACGGCCTTCCCCTTGGTCGCGTCGTCCCAGGCGCCCGGCTTCGAGAAGACGTGCTTCGGCATGATCTTGGCGAGGGAGAGCCGGGCGGCGCCGTCGGGGAACGGGAATTCGAGGATCAGCTCGACGGAGGTGGCATCGACCTTCCTGACCTCCTTGAGCCACCCTTCGAAGAACCCCTTGGCGAGGGTCTGGGTCTTGGGGTCGAGGATCCGTTCGAAGACGAACACGACGTCGTCGGCGGTGACGGGCTTGCCGTCGTGCCACTTCGCCCCCGGGCGCAGCGTGAACTTCCACGTCGTCGCCTTCAGGTCGGTCGGGAGCTCGGTGGCGAGCGCGGCGTACGGCTCGCGGCTGATCGGATCGGTCCCGAGGAGCCCTTCGTAGATGTGCTCGTTCCCGGCCATCGCGAAGGCGGACGCGGTCTGGGTCGGATCCCAGCTCCCGTCGTTCCCGTACCCGATGACGGCGGTCAGCGTCGCACTCCCGCCCTGTCCGCCGCCCCCGGTCTCGTTGGTGGACTCGGGCCCCGAGGAGCAGGCGGAGAGCGTGGAGGTGACGGCGGCGGCCGCGCCCAGCGCCCCCGTGTACTTGAGGAAGGACCGGCGGTCCGGCAGGACGGCACGGCACGTGTGCAGAGAGGGCAGATCGGTCACTGTTTCTCCCTTGCCTACCTAAGAGGTCCCACGTCCTACGTCATGGGTGGCGAGGCGACGATAAGAGGGGCGGGAGGGCCGGTCAAGGTCTCCGGCACGGCGTCCCAGCAGTACTGGGCCGGATGGGGTGCGAGAAGGCCAACACGGTTGACGGGTACGGGTGTACGGGGCGCCGCAGCGGCAGGGATGGGAGTTCTGGCGGAGTAAAGGTCGGATGATGCGACCGGGGGGGCGTTCACGGCGTCGGAGGCCCGGCGCCCTCGCCCCTGTGCTCCTCATCACCCCCCACACACGGCGTCCGACCCCCGCACGCGGGTAGCAGCGCAGCGGAGCCGGGGTCTCGCGGTGCGGTCGTGCGCGGCGCGTTCCCGCGCCGGTACGTATCCTCGGCACGCTCCACCCACCGAAGTCCACGACCCGAAGTCCACGACGTCCGCCGAAGAAGCGGCACCTGCGAGAGGCATCACCATGACCACCGAGCTGAGCCCCGACGCCCCGGCCCTCGACGGCCTGCTGGAGCAGGCCCGGAAGGACTACGACGCCCTCGCCGCACGCGGGCTCTCCCTCGACCTGACCCGGGGCAAGCCCGCCCCCGAGCAGCTCGACCTCGCCGAGGAACTCCTCAGCCTGCCCGGCACCCGCCACACCGCCGCCAACGGCACCGACGTCCGCAACTACGGCGGGCTCCAGGGCCTCCCCGAGCTCCGCGAGATCTTCGCCGAGCTGCTCCAGGTGCCCGCCGGCCAGCTGCTCGCCCTCGGCAACTCCAGCCTTGAGCTGATGCACGACTGCATCGTGCACGCCCTCCTCGGCGTGCTGCCCGGCGCCGAGTCGCGCTGGGTGGATCAGGAGCGCATCGCGTTCCTGTGCCCCGTGCCCGGCTACGACCGGCACTTCGGCCTCTGCGAGCGGTTCGGCATCGACATGATCCCCGTGCCGATGACGGCCGCGGGACCCGACATGGACGAGGTCGAGCGGCTCGTCGCCGAGAACCCCGCGGTCAAGGGCATCTGGTGCGTGCCGAAGTACAGCAACCCCGACGGCGTCGTCTACAGCGACGAGACCGTGGCGCGCCTGGCCGCGATGCCCACCGCCGCCCCCGACTTCCGGATCTTCTGGGACAACGCGTACGCGGCCCACCACCTCACCGACGAGCCCGCCGAGATCGCGGACCTCCTGGCTGCCTGCGCCGCCGCCGGGCACGACGACCGCGCGTTCGTCTTCGGCTCCACCTCGAAGATCACCTCCGCGGGCGCGGGCGTCGCCTTCTTCGGCTCGTCGCCCGCCAACGTCAAGTGGCTGCTCGCCAACAACCAGAAGCGGTCGATCGGCCCCGACAAGGTCAACCAGCTGCGGCACGTCATGTTCCTCAAGGACGCGGACGGCGTACGCGCCCACATGGAGCGCCAGCGCGCCCTGCTCCAGCCCAAGTTCGAGACGGTCGCCCGGATCCTGGACGAGGAACTCGGCGGGACGGGCCTCGCGACCTGGACCTCCCCCAAGGGCGGCTACTTCGTCACCCTCACCGTCCCGGACGGCTGCGCCAAGGAGGTCGTGCGCCGCGCCGCCGAGGCGGGCATCGTGCTGACCCCGGCCGGCGCGACCCACCCGCACGGCAACGACCCGCGCGACGCGGTGATCCGCGTGGCGCCGAGCTACCCCGGCCTCCCGGAGCTCGATCAGGCGATCAAGGGGCTCACCGTGTGCGTGCGTCTCGTCGGGTACGAGAAGCAGGCTCAGGCAGCCCGCTAGGTTCAACCGGACGTGTGCCGGGAACTGTGCGGGCCCGTCGTGGCCGGTCGCGCAGTTCCCCGCGCCCCTTCAGGGCTCGGGCCCCGAACCAGGAACGGGCCGACCAGTCCCGGTACCGCTTGCTCCGCGAAGGCGAGACCCTCCGCTTCCCCCACGTCGTACGCCGCGTACGCCTGCGCGCCCGCCGCCGTCGTCGCGCTCAGCGTCACCAGACCGGCGCGGCGCTGCAACACGGACTGTTTGACGGTCCAGCCGATGACCCCGCCGCGCCGCAGCGCCACCGTGGAGCGGCGCAGGGTCCCGGACCGTACGACGAGATAGTCGGCGTCGAGCGCGTGTCCCAGGCTGCGGTACGCGTCGCGGGCGAGCGCCACCGCGACCGGCAGGAGCACGACCGCGGTACCCGCCCCGAGGTACGTCAGGACGGCCAAGTCGAGCAGCGCCCCGAGCGGCAGCAGGACCAGCGCGGGCGCCAGCGCCGCCGACACCGCCCACCGGATGCGGCGGGCCCGCGCCGCCCGCGGATGCGGCGCGAGCGGCACCGCCGTGGGCGTCACCGGCTCCCGCAGGACCCGCGCCGCCACCTCGTCGGCGAGCCGCCGGGGCGCGGCGGGCAGCAGCGTGCTCGGCCCCGCCTGGTCCTCCTCGTCGCGGTGGGACAGACCCGTGGCGACCGCGTCCACGCGGGCCGCGCCCGACAGCCGCAGGCCCAGCGGCTCCACCACGTCGACACCGCGCAGCCGCGCCTCCTCCAGGGAGATCGAGCGGGTCGTGAGCAGCCCGCGCCGCACCCGAAGCGTCCCGCCGGGCTCCCGCTCCAGCCGGTAGTTCCACCACATCTCGATCCACAGCCCGAGCGCCCCCACCGACCCGGCGGCAAGCCCGATCCCGATCAGCGCCAGCACCATCCCCGTCACGGACATCCCGCGGAACACGTCACCCACCCACTCGATGACGTCCTCCTGCACCCCGAACCACTCACTGACCTGCATCACCGCGCCACCGGCAGCGGCGGCGAGCGCGGAGGTGACGAAGGAGAGCGGGGCGTACCGGATCCAGCGCGGGTCGAGGGAGGCGATCGTGCCCTCCGCGTCGGACGCGCCGCCCGTCGCCGCCCGGCTGAGCAGCTCGCGCCGCAGCCGCTCGCCCTCCGCCCTGCGCACGGGCCGCAGTTCGAGCGTGGCCTCCTGGCCCGCGCTCTGCTCGCCGGTGCCTATACGGACCTCCACCAGACCGAGGAGGCGCAGCAGCGGGTGGGCGACGAGGTCGACGGAGCGTATGCGCTCCCGGCTCAGGGAGCGGTGCTTGACGAAGAGGATGCCGCTGCGCAGCTCGGCCCGCTCGGGCCCGACGCGGTACCGGCTGTGGCGCAGCCGCAGCGCGTCGATGCCGACGCCGCTCCCGATGACGAACAGGCCGATGCCCACCGCCCAGGCGATCACGGGCCCCATGGCCACCCACCCCTGGAAGCTGAGGGTGATCGGCACACCGATGGCCGTCACGACGCCGCCGGTCATCTGGACGGTGACGAGCAGCGAACGCCGGTCGAGCCGCCGCCAGCGCACGTCCTCGGCGGCGTCCGGGCCACCCGGGCCGTCCGGGCCATCCGGTTCCGCCGCCGGTTTCGTGGCCGCGAGCCCGCTCACGTGGCGTCCCCCGGCGTCGCCTGGGTGACGAGCGCCAGCCGCTCCGCGAGCTCGGTGGCCGTCGCGTGATCGAGCCCCTTGACCTTCAACGCCCCCCGGGCGGACGCCGTCGTCACGGTCACCGTGGTCAGCCCGAAGATCCGCTGGACGGGCCCGCGCATCGTGTCGACGGTCTGCAACCGCGACATCGGCGCGATGCGCCCCTCCATCCAGAAGAACCCGGTCCTTACGTACACCGCGTTGTCGGTGACCTCCCACCGGTGGACCCTGTACCACCACAGCGGCAGCAGCACGCCGACGAGCAGCCCCGGCACCGCGATGACCACGGCGGGCAGCAGCAGCCAGAAGCGGGCCGGCGCGATGAGCGCGCCGAGCAGGCCGAGGACGGCGACGGGTGCGGCCACCGTCAGCAGCAGCTGCGTACGCCACCAGGCGACGGCGCGTCGGTCCAGGGGATGGCGCGGCGGACGCAGCCGCAGATCCTGCTTCCGCTGGTTGCCTTGGTCAAGAACCATGAGACGAAAGGTACTTGCCACAGGTGACCGCCTGCGCACCGGCGGTCCCCGGCGGCCCCGGCGGCTACTGGTGGACGCTCAGTGCTGCTGCGCCTTCTGCGGAGTCGCCTCGCTCGGCCGCACGATGACGTACCCCTCACCCTCCAGCTTCAGCTGCACGGCCTCGCCGGAGCCGCCGCGGATCATCGAGCCGATGGACTGCGAGCGGTGCAGGGAGGTGGAGAGGTGGGCGGTCCAGCCGACCACCGCGTCCGTGTCGACGTACACGGGCTGCTGCGGCGACACGGGGATCACCAGCGGCGTGCCCTCGCAGACCAGGCCGAGGCGGCCCGCGCCGGTGAAGACGCTGTTGAACAGGCCGCCGCCGGTCATGCCCGCGCCCTTCACCGTCTTGATCTCGTACGAGAGGGTCGCGTCGAAACAGAGGACGTTGCGGCCGTTGACGGTGAGGACGTCGCCGGGCTCGATGTCGACGATGAAGCAGTTCTGCGCCTCGTGCGCGAACCACGCCTCGCCCTGCCCGCGCACGGCCATCAACGGCAGCCCCTCGCCGGTCACCGCCCGCTTGAGCATCCCGCCGACGCCCTGGCTCTTCCGCTCGAACTGGAGGTCGCCCCGGTAGGCGATCATCGCGCCCTGCCGGGCGTGCATCTCGCCGCTGACCGCGTACTTGATGGATTTGGCGCTCTGGAGGGTCATGCCGGGCGCGTGGGCGGGCTGGGCCATGTGGTCGCTGGAGAACAAGTCACTCTTCATGTCCACATCTTGAGCTACGCCTTGAGCGCGCGGAAGCAGCTACGCCTTGTGCGCGCGGAAGCGCAGCGCACCGCTGCGCGGATGCAGACCGACGGCGACGTCCGAGAACCCCGCGGCTTTCAACCGGTCGGGGAGCCGGGCAGGGTCCACAGTGTTCCGGGTGTCGCGGATGTGCAGAACCCGGAACGCGAGGCTCGGCTGCCCGTCGCTGCCTGCGAAGACGCCACCGGGCCGCAGCACGCGGAACGCCTCGGCGAAGATGCGGTCCTGGAGTTCGTCCGTAGGGACGTGATGAAGCATCGTGAAGCACACGACGGACGAATACGCCTCGCCCGGCAGCGGCATGGCGGCGCCGTCCGCGTGCAGGACGCGTGCGCGGTGCCCCCAGCGCCGCTCCAGGAGCCGCGCGGTCTCCGCGTCGATCTCGACGGCGGTGAGGTGGGGCGTGAGCTCGACGAGCGCGCGGAGATTGGCCCCGTACCCGGGCCCGATCTCCAGTGTCTCGTCACCGAGCAGGACACCCTCAAGTGCCCAGGGCAGCACGTGTTCCTCGACCATCCGCGCCCATTTCTCGGAGCTGCAGAATTTCCGGTGTGCGAAGTTCATCGGCATACGTCGATGCTGCGCCCGGTCCCGTACGGGCCGCCACGGGCTAGGCTGCCGACCCATGTCGCGCAACGGACAGCGGAGGCCGCCCGAGCAGGCAGGCCCGACCGTCCCGATCTTCCCGATCGCCCCGACCGTCACCGCGCTCTTCATCGGCGACTTCCCCATGCCACGCGGCCACGCACTCCCCACGCACCGCCACACGTCCCACCAACTGGCGTGGCCCGCACGCGGCTTGCTCCGCATCCGCACGGACCTGGGCTCCTGGCTGCTCCCGCCGTCCCTGGCCCTGTGGATCCCGGCGGGCGTGGCGCACGCGCCGGAGTCCGAGGGCGACGCGGTGCTTGGCAGCCTGTACCTGCGCCCCGAGCGCTGCCCGGCGTCCACGTCCTGGCAGGCTCCGACGGTCCTGACGGCCGACCCTCTCCTCCGGGCGCTCCTCGACCACTTGATCCGCGACGACTTGGCGCCGGAGGCACGCGCCCGCGCGGAGGACGTGCTCTTCGACGTGCTGAGCCCGGTGCCGGTGACGGACGTGTCCGCACCGGAACCGAAGGACGTGCGGGCGCGGGGAGTGGCACGGGCGCTGGCGGCGAACCCGGCGGACGGCAGGGCTCTGTCGGCGTGGGGTTCGGGGGTTGGCGCGAGCGCCCGAACGCTGGCGAGGCTCTTCGCCACGGAGACGGGACTGTCCTTCGGCCAGTGGCGCCGGCGCCTGCGGATGCGCGCGGCCATGCCGCTTCTGGCCGAGGGCCTGCCGTTGGAGGCGGTGGCGCGGCGAGTGGGTTACGCCTCCGCGAGTTCGTTCGCGGCGGCGTTTCACGAGGTGGTGGGCCTGACGCCGAGGCAGTACTTCCCGCTGGGCGGGGAGGGTTGAGACATGTCGGCGGGCGGCGAAGGGTCCTGCCCTTACGGTCGTGGCATGACGACGCTTGCGTACGACGGACTCCCCTACGAGGAATTCCGCGCCCTGCACCGCGCCGGTGCGCCCCTGCTGTTGCCCAACGCATGGGACCACGCGTCCGCCGCGGCTCTGTCCGCCGCCGGGTTCCGCGCGGTGGGGACGACCAGCCTGGGCGTGGCGGCCGCGGCGGGCCTCCCCGACGGTACGGGCGCGACACGGGCGGAGACGGTGCGCCTTGCCCGCGGCCTGACCCGCCTGGACGCGCTGATCAGCGTCGACGTCGAGGGCGGCTTCAGCGACGAGCCGGGGGACGTGGCGGCGCTGGCGGCGGAGTTGGCGGAGGCGGGCGCAGTCGGCATCAACATCGAGGACGGCCGCGCGGACGGCACGCTGCGGGATACCGGGCACCAGGTCGAGATTCTGGCGGCGGTACGGGAGGCGGTGGAGGGTCGCTTGTTCGTGAACGCGCGGACGGACACGTACTGGTTGCGGGGCGCGGGGAAGGCGGCCTCGGAGACGGGGGAGCGGCTGGAGGCGTACCGGGGGGCGGGCGCGGACGGGGTGTTCGTGCCGGGGCTGGGGGACCTGCGGGTGATCGCGGAGCTGACGTCGGCGTCGGGCGACACCCCGCTCAACGTCCTCCACGCCCCTGACGGACCTTCGATGCCGGAACTGGCGGAGGCGGGGGTGGGCCGGGTCAGCTGTGGCTCGCTGCTCTTCCGGGCGGCGCTGGGGGCGGCGGTGACTGCGGCGCGGTCCGTGGCGGACGGCGCGGGCAGCCTTCCGTCGGCCGAGGACGTCCCCTCGTACGCGGAGACGCAGGCGTTGGCGGACGGGTTCTCCTAGCGTCGCGCCGGTGGAGGACAACGAACTGACCGATGCCGAGCGGCGGGTGTGGGAGACGTATCCGTACGGGCGGGATGTCGACTTCCGGGAGCGGGCCCACGCGGGCGGCGGCGTGGCTGCTGTCGCTCGTGCTGGTCGGCACGGTGACGTTCGCGCTGCGTCGACCGCCGGCGCTGAAGCCGGAGGAGTCCCCGGAGTTCAACGCGCTCGCGTACACGTAGCGGCGGCGTGTGCGACGAACGCGGTCCAGGCGGCGGCGCCGATGACCAGGGCGGGGCCCTGGACGACCTTGCTGTCCCGTACGGGGACGACGCCGGGGACTCCGTCGGCGACCTCGACGCAGTTGTCACTGTCGTCGCCGCTGCTGTAGCTGCTCTTGCGCCAGCGGGCGGCGCCCACGAAGTCGTACGAGACCTCGACGCAGCTGCCGCCCTCGCCGTTGCTGTAGCTGCTCTTGCGCCAGCGGGCGTTGGTCAGGTCGTACTCGTGCATCGTCTGTAGTCCTCCGCCGCCGACTCGACCATGGCGAGGGATGCCTCCGGCGACAGCGCGGCTCCCCTGAGCAGATCGTATGCGCGCTGCGCGCGCATCACCACAGCCGGTTCGTCGACGAGAGTTCCCGAAAACGAGGTCTCTGTATAGGCGGTTGGCGGCGCATCCTCGAACCCCATGAGTGTCAGCATCCCGCCCATCGTGGCGTGCGCCCCTGCCCCGTACGGAAGCAGCATCACCAGTACCTGCCGCTCCCGCATCAGCGCCGCCACGTGGTCCAGCTGCTCGGCCATCGCCGCTGAACCGCCCACCGGGATGTACAGCACGTTCTCGTGCAGGACGACCCAGTACTCGGGCCTCGTCGCGTCCTTCAGGACTCCCGCCCGTTCCAGTCGAGCGGTGACGATCTCCTCGACGTACGCGTCCGTGACGAACGGATTGGCCGCGAGCGTCACCGCTCGCGCGTACGCGGCGGTCTGCAACAGGCCCGGGACCAACGTCGGCGCGAACTCGCAGATCCGCGTCGCCAGCGCCTCCAGCTCGACGACCGCCGCGAAGTAATCCGCGTACCGTTTGTCATCGATCAGTTTCCGGCACATTCGCTCGAAAAAACCATCGGTTTGTAGCACCTCATCAATACGTTGAGCCACATCCAGCTGAGGTTTTCGAATCGCCTGCTCGAACTGGCCGATGTAGCCGCCGGAAACGAATACGCGGAGGCCCAGCGCCGACTGGCTGAGCCCCGCGTCCTCCCGTCTCCGCTTCAGCTCCGCGCCGAAGAATTCCCACGCCGCCTGCCTCGAACCATTGGCCATGGCCAACCGCCTTTCGCTGCCTCGCAGTTGTAGAGGGCAGACTCCTGCCGAGTGTAGGTCGAGTGCGTCACCGTAGGGGCGAGAAGAGTGAAATCCGAAGGTAAAGGGGAGCCACGTGAAGGCGGACGGAAAGCAGCACGCAGTGGCATGTATCGAACAGGCGGAGGACACCGTGAAGGAATTGCGCGCCGCACTCGCACGGGTGGGAATTACCCTGCCGTCGCTGAGGATGGACCCCTCGTCGCTCGCGAGGGAAATCCCGTGTCCGAGGATCGAATTGGGAGGTTGTTCGGTCGACGCGACGGCACGACTCGCCGCCGTGCTGAGGAGTGCGCCATGAATGACCTTCCGCTGAACCCGCCCGTAGGGGCGTACGTCGTGGATACGCGGAGCGGCGAGGTGGGCCGGGTGATGGGCCACGAGGGCCCGTACGTCCAGTTGCGCCCCTACGGGGGCGGCCGGGAGTGGGACTGCGCCCCGGAGGCGGTCCGCACGGCGACGACCGCGGAACGGCTGCGCGCGGCGACGGCGTACGCGAACGCGAGGAGCCGGGGCGAGGTGCCCTGACGGTCAGCCGTACCGGCCGGTCACGGACCGGCCTCCGCTTCCGCCGCGTCCCGAATGGGCTGTGCGCTCACGGGGGCGTCCGGCGCGGGACGCGGAGGGCGTACGTGGCGAACCGGTCCCGGTCGGGCACCCGGGCCCGGCGACCCGGCGGCATACGCGAGAATGGACCCCATGAGTCTGTTCCGCGACGACGGCATCGTGCTGCGCACCCAGAAGCCGGGTGAAGCGGACCGCATCATGCCGCTGTCTCCCGGGGGGCCACCCCCGTACCACCGACCGGACACCCGGGGTGGCAGGCGGTGAGCCTCTTCAGGGACGACGGTGTCGTCCTGCGCACCCAGAAGCTAGGCGAAGCGGACCGCATCATCACCCTGCTCACCCGCGGTCACGGCCGCGTCCGCGCCGTCGCGCGCGGTGTGCGGCGGACCAAGTCGAAGTTCGGGGCCCGCCTTGAGCCGTTCTCCCACGTCGACGTGCAGTTCTTCGCGCGGGGGAGCGAGCTCGTCGGGCGGGGGCTGCCGCTCTGCACGCAGAGTGAGACCATCGCTCCTTACGGTGGCGGCATCGTCACCGACTACGCCCGCTACACCGCCGGTACGGCCATGCTGGAGACCGCCGAGCGGTTCACGGATCATGAAGGCGAGCCCGCCGTGCAGCAGTACCTGCTGCTCGTCGGCGCCCTGCGCGTCCTGTCGAGGGGCGAGCACGAGCCCCACCTCGTACTCGACGCCTTTCTGCTCCGCTCCCTCGCCGTCAACGGCTACGCGCCGAGCTTCACCGACTGCGCGAAATGCGGCATGCCGGGCCCCAACCGGTTCTTTTCGGTCGCCGCGGGCGGATCGATTTGCGTCGACTGTCGGGTGCCCGGCAGCGTCGTCCCGTCGGCGGAGACGCTCACGCTGCTCGGCGCGCTGCTCACCGGCGACTGGGAGACGGCGGACGCGTGCGAGGCGCGGCACGCCAGGGAGGGCAGCGGGCTTGTTTCCGCCTATCTGCACTGGCACCTGGAGCGCGGACTGCGCTCATTGCGTTACGTAGAGAAAAGCACGTGAACAGCTAGGTAGGAGAGAGACCCCCCATGGCACGACGCGGAATCCTCGGACGGTCCCGCCGCGAGTACCAGCTGCCCGAGCCGCACCCCTCGGGCGCGCGACCGCCGAAGATCCCCGGCGAACTGGTCCCGCGGCACGTGGCGATCGTCATGGACGGGAACGGACGGTGGGCCAAGGACCGCGGCCTGCCGCGCACCGAGGGGCACAAGGTCGGCGCCGAGCGCGTCCTCGACGTACTGCAGGGCAGCATCGAGATGGGCGTCGGCGCGATCTCGCTCTACGCCTTCTCCACCGAGAACTGGAAGCGGTCCCCGGACGAGGTGAAGTTCCTGATGAACTTCAACCGCGACTTCATCCGCAAGACCCGCGACCAGCTGGACGACCTGGGCGTACGCGTGCGCTGGGTGGGCCGGATGCCCAAGCTGTGGAAGTCGGTCGCCCGGGAGCTGGAGATCTCCCAGGAGCAGACCAAGGACAACGACAAGCTGACCCTGTACTTCTGCATGAACTACGGCGGCCGCGCCGAGATCGCTGACGCGGCCCAGGCCCTCGCCGAGGACGTGAAGGCGGGGCGGCTCAACCCGTCCAAGGTCAACGAGAAGACGTTCGCGAAGTACCTGTACTACCCGGACATGCCGGACGTCGACCTCTTCCTCCGCCCGAGCGGCGAGCAGCGCACCTCCAACTACCTCCTCTGGCAGAGCGCCTACGCCGAGATGGTCTTCCAGGACGTCCTGTGGCCGGACTTCGACCGGCGCGACCTGTGGCGCGCCTGCCTCGAATACGCCTCGCGCGACCGCCGCTTCGGCGGCGCGATCCCCAACGAGGAGCAGATCGCCAACAGTTAGAGATGCTCGTAGCTCGTACGTGAGAGGGGCCCGCACCGTCAGACCGACGGTGCGGGCCCCTCTCACGTACACCTGCGTACCGCTACTTGTTCGCGCACTCCCGACACGTCCCGAAGATCTCCACCGTGTGCGCCACGTTCACGAAGCCGTGCTCCGAGGCGATCGCCTCGGCCCACTTCTCGACCGCGGGGCCCTCCACCTCGACGGCCTTGCCGCAGACGCGGCAGACCAGGTGGTGGTGGTGGTCGCCGGTCGAGCAGCGGCGGTAGACCGTCTCGCCCTCGCTCGTGCGCAGCGCGTCGACCTCACCGGCGTCGGCGAGGGACTGGAGGGTGCGGTAGACCGTGGTCAGACCGACCGAGTCGCCCTTGTGCTTGAGCATGTCGTGCAGCTCCTGCGCACTGCGGAACTCGTCCACGTCGTCGAGTGCCGCGGCCACCGCCGCACGCTGGCGGGTAGACCTGCCTCGAACCGGGGCTCCCACGGTTGCCTCCTCGCGTCTGCGCTCTGGTCTGGGCCTGCCGGGCCATTGTGCCAGGTCGGCCTGGACGCAGGTCAGGTCTTGGCCACCGGCTGGGCCGGTACCGAGCACTCCGCGGGATCACCGGCCGCCTCCGCCGCGGCCGCCGCCCGCGCTCTGCGCCTGGCCAGCGGCGTCGCGAGGACCGTGAGGGCGATGAAGACGCCGATGGTGAGCAGCACGATCGTCGCGCCGGGCGGCACGTCCTGGTAGTAGGACGTCACCGTTCCGCCGAGCGTCACCGAGATGCCGATCGCCACCGAGACGGCGAACGTCGCCGCGAAGCTCCGGGTGAGCTGCTGGGCGGCCGCCACCGGCACCACCATCAGCGCGGAGACCAGGAGCAGGCCCACGACGCGCATCGCGACAGTGACCGTGACCGCCGCGGTGACGGCGGTGAGCAGGTTGAGGGCGCGGACCGGCAGGCCGGTGACCCGCGCGAACTCCTCGTCCTGGCTGACCGCGAAGAGCTGGCGGCGCAGCCCGACCGTGACGAGAACCACAAACGCGGCGAGCAGGCAGATCGCCGAGACGTCCTCCTCGGAGACCGTCGAGAGCGAGCCGAACAGGTACGACTGGAGGTTCGCGTTCGAGCCGCCGGGGGCGAGGTTGATGAACATGACGCCGCCCGCCATGCCGCCGTAGAACAGCATCGCGAGCGCGATGTCGCCGCGCGTCTTGCCGTACCAGCGGATCAGCTCCATGACGACGGCGCCGACGATCGCGACCGCCGTCGCCATCCACACGGGGGAGGTGGAGAGCAGGAAGCCGAGGCCGACGCCGGTCATCGCGACGTGGCCGATGCCGTCGCCCATGAGGGCCTGGCGGCGCTGGACGAGGTAGATGCCGACGGCGGGCGCGGTGATGCCGACCAGGACGGCGGCGAGCAGGGCCCGCTGCATGAAGGCGTAGTTGAGGAGTTCCATGACTGACTCTCGCGTCCTCAGGCTCAGGTGAGCAGGCCGGTACGGACCGGCTCCGCGTCGGCGGTGTGCGGGTGGACGTGGTCGTGGCCGGGCAGCGCGTGCTGGCCGACCGCGCGCGGCGGCGGGCCGTCGTGCAGGACGCAGCCGTCGCGCAGGACCACGGCACGGTCGATCAGCGGCTCCAGAGGGCCGAGCTCGTGCAGGACGAGCAGGACGGAGGCACCGGCCGCGACCTGCTGGCGCAGGGTGGCGGCGAGGACCTCCTGGCTGGCCAGGTCGACGCCCGCCATCGGCTCGTCCATGATCAGCAGCTCCGGCTCGGAGGCCAGCGCGCGGGCGATGAGGACCCGCTGGTGCTGACCGCCGGAGAGGGCGTCGACGGAGTCCTTGGCGCGGTCGGAGAGCCCCACGAGGTCGATGGCGCGGGCGACGGCCTCGCGGTCGGCCTTGCGCAGGATCCCGAGGCGGGCACGCGAGAGCCGCCCCGAGGTGACGACCTCGTTGATGGTGGCGGGGACGCCGCCCGCGGCGGTGGTGCGCTGCGGTACGTACCCGACGCGGGCCCAGTCGCGGAAGCGGCGGCGCGGGGTGCCGAAGATCTCGACGTCGCCGCCGGTGACGGGGACCTGCCCTATGACCGTGCGGACGGCCGTGGACTTGCCGGAGCCGTTGGCGCCGAGGAGGGCGACGACCTCGCCGCGGCCGACGGTGAGGTCGATGCCGCGCAGCACGGGGCGCGAGCCGAGCTCGGCCGTCACCTTGCGCAGGGATATGACGGCGTCGCCGGTGTCGGCCTTCTTGTTCATGGCTCGTGCCTCCGTAGCCGCGGGAGTGGGGGTCACTTGGCGCCCAGGGCCTTCTGCAGGGCCTTGAGGTTGGACTCCATGACCTGTATGTAGTCGTTGCCCTTGGAGTCCTCGGTGATGCCCTCGATGGGGTCGAGCACGTCCGTCTTCAGGCCGGTGTCCTTGGCGAGGGTCTGTGCCGTCTTGTCGCTGACGAGGGTCTCGTAGAAGACCGTGGTGACGCCGTCGGCCTTCGCCATCTTCTGGAGGTCCGTGACGCGCTTGTTGCTCGGCTCGCCCTCGGGGTCGAGGCCGCTGATGGCCTCCTCGGTGAGGCCGTAGCGCTCGGCGAGGTAGCCGAAGGCGGCGTGGGTGGTGATGAAGACCTTGGAGTCGGTGTTCTTCAGGCCGTCCTCGAACGACTTGTTCAGGCCACCGAGCTTCTTCACCAGGGCCGCGGTGTTCTTCTCGTACGTCTTCGCGTTCTCCGGGTCGGCCTTCTCCAGGGCCTTGCCGACGCCCTCGGCGACCTCGGAGTACTTCACCGGGTCCAGCCAGATGTGGGGGTCGGCGCCTTCGTGGGAGTGGCCGTGGTCGTGTCCCTCGTGCCCCTCCTCGTCCTCGGCGTGGTCGTGCTCCTCGGCGTGCCCGCCGACCTCGTTGCCGTGCTTCTCCATGCTGGTCAGCGACGCGGCGTCGACCTTGGTCCTGATGCCGGACTGGTCGATGGCGTCGTCGACGGCGGGCTGCAGGCCCTTGAGGTAGAGGGCGACGTCCGAGTCCTCCAGCTCGCCGCGCTGCCGGGCGGAGATGTCGAGGTCGTGGGGCTCCTGGCCGGGCTCGGTGAGGGTGGTGACGGAGACGTGGTCGCCGCCGATCTGCTCCGCGAGGTACTGCATCGGGTAGAACGACGCCACGACGTCCAGCTTGCCGTCCTTGTCGTCCGCGGCGGAGGTGGAGCAGGCGGTCAGGGCGGTGAGGCCGAGGACCGTGGCGGAGGCGAGGGCGGCGGTGGGTATCAGGCGTCGTCGTACGTTCATGACACTCATTTTCAACAAATATGGAAACGATTGTCAACAAGGTCTCTGTGAGGTCTCTGTGCGGGCGTGCGCGGGGACGTCCGCGGGGACGGGTACGGGGAACCGATTTGATTAGGGGGGTAAGGCCGCCGGTAACCTGAAGCATTCGCTCCCGAAGCCGTTGCTCCAGCAGCACTTGCTTCGTCCGCCGTCGTAATGAAGAGAGCACCGTGGCCGCCGACAAGATCGACACCATCGTCAGCCTGAGCAAGCGCCGTGGCTTCGTTTTCCCCTGCAGTGAGATCTACGGCGGTCAGCGCGCCGCCTGGGACTACGGACCGCTGGGCGTCGAGCTGAAGGAGAACCTCAAGCGCCAGTGGTGGCGCTACATGGTCACCTCGCGCGAGGACGTTGTCGGTATCGACTCCTCGGTGATCCTGGCGAGCGAGGTCTGGGAGGCCTCCGGCCACATCAAGACCTTCTCCGACCCGCTCACCGAGTGCCTCTCCTGTCACAAGCGCCACCGCGCCGACCACCTGGAAGAGGCCTACGAGGCCAAGCACAACCGCCCGCCGGCCAACGGCCTCGCGGACATCAACTGCCCCAACTGCGGCACCAAGGGCCAGTTCACCGAGCCCAAGCAGTTCTCCGGCATGCTCGCCACGCACCTCGGCCCCACGCAGGACAGCGGCTCCGTCGCCTACCTGCGCCCCGAGACCGCGCAGGGCATCTTCACCAACTTCGCCCAGGTCCAGCAGACCTCGCGCCGCAAGCCGCCGTTCGGCATCGCGCAGATGGGCAAGTCCTTCCGCAACGAGATCACGCCCGGCAACTTCATCTTCCGGACCCGCGAGTTCGAGCAGATGGAGATGGAGTTCTTCGTCAAGCCGGGCGAGGACGAGAAGTGGCAGGAATACTGGATGGAGCAGCGCTGGAACTGGTACACCGGCCTGGGCCTGCGCGAGGAGAACATGCGGTGGTTCGAGCACCCGAAGGAGAAGCTCTCCCACTACTCCAAGCGCACCGCTGACATCGAGTACCGCTTCCAGTTCGGCGGCAGCGAGTGGGGCGAGCTCGAGGGCGTCGCCAACCGCACCGACTACGACCTGGGCGCGCACTCCAAGGCGTCGGGCCAGGACCTGTCGTACTTCGACCAGGAGGCCGGCGAGCGCTGGACCCCCTACGTCATCGAGCCCGCGGCGGGCGTCGGCCGCACCATGCTCGCCTTCCTCCTCGACTCCTACATCGAGGACGAGGCCCCCAACGCCAAGGGCAAGCTGGAGAAGCGGACGGTCATGCGCTTCGACCACCGCATCGCGCCGGTGAAGGTCGCGGTGCTCCCGCTCTCCCGCAACCCGGAGCTCTCCCCGAAGGCCAAGGGCCTCGCCACGGCCCTCCGCCAGAACTGGAACATCGAGTTCGACGACGCGGGCGCCATCGGCCGCCGCTACCGCCGCCAGGACGAGATCGGCACGCCGTACTGCGTGACGGTCGACTTCGACACGCTGGACGACAACGCGGTGACGGTGCGGGAGCGCGACACGATGAAGCAGGAGCGGGTGTCTCTCGACCAGATCGAGGGCTACCTCGCGACGCGCCTCGTGGGCTGCTGACGCTTCGACCGAGTGACCGCGTGACGGGGTGACCGTGTGACTGGGTGACCGTGTGACTCGGCGGGAAGCCCCCGGTTCCGAATCCTGGAACCGGGGGCTTCCGTGCGTGCACACTGAGCGCATGTCTACGCCCACGACCACGAGCAAGGTCAGACGATGGGACCAGCACGGACGTGAGCACGTCGTCCAGGTCCAGAAGGCGGGTGTGCTGCGCCAGTTGAGCTGCGACACCTGCGGGTGGCGCAGGAAGGCGCAGTTCCTGCCGTGGCTCAAGGCCGAGGAACACCTGACGCTGGAGCATCAGGCGACGGTGAATCCTTCGTCGCCGGTTCCGTAAGGGACTTGGGGGTCATGACGAGGATGACGGCGCCCTCCGGCCCCTGCGGGGTGAGCAGCAGGTTCATGCCGTACGAGCGCGGTGTACGACCCCGGTGAGAGGTGAGCCGGACGGTCCGCGGGGCGAAGTCCCCGACGGATCGGCAGGCCCACCAGTCGTCGAGCTCGGGCCGGGCGCTCCGCAGCCGCGCGGTGAGCCGCTCGAACCCCTCGTCTCCGGGACGGCGGTCGGCGCGGCTGCGCAGCTGCCGGTACAGATCGACGACGACGGGCTCCCACTCGCTCAGCACGCGCTGATGAGCCTCGTCACCGGCGAGCAGGAGCAGCAGATTACGCCGACCGTCTGCGGGGACTCCGGCCGGATCGGGCCATACGTCGACGTAGGCGCGGTTCCAGGCGAGGAGGTCGAGGGCGGGTCCGAGGACGACGGCGGGGCTGTCGGACCAACGGTCGATCATGTCGACGAACCCCGGCTCGACCACTGCCGGGACGTCGGCCGCCGCCGCCTCGCCGGGGGCGAACCCGGCGAGGGCCAGCGCGTGCCGGTGGGCCGTGTCGTCGAGGCGCAGGGTGCGGGCCACGGCGTCGAGCACCTGCCTGGACGTGTCCACGCGGCCCTGTTCCAGCCAGGTGTACCAGGCCACGGAGACTCCCGAGAGCGCGGCGACCTCTTCGCGGCGCAGCCCCTTCGCGCGGCGGCGGGCGGTGTCCGGGAGCCCGACGTCACCGGGGGAGAGGCGCTCGCGATGGGCGCGCAGGAACCCGCCGAGTCCCAGTCGCAGCTCCGAGGCCGCCTTCATGGTTGCCATGACCTCAGGGTATGACCTGGGGGCACCCCCATAAATCACCGACTGGTCGGTGCGGTTGTGGAGGGCGAGCCTGAACCCATGACTGAGACCCCGACGATGTGGCGTCGCCGCACCGACTCCACGAACCTGCCCGAGCCCCGCCCCTTCATCCGCGTCTACACACCGCCCGGCACGCTGGACTCCCTGGCGTCGTCCTACGAGCGCCTGCTCGACATGGAACGGGACATGTGGTTCGCGTACCCGGAGAAGGGACTGAACCTGGCGGTAGTGGGAGCGTTCCTCCTGATAGAGGGCACGGAGGAAACCCTGTCCCCCTTCCGCGCCGTCGACGGCACGCTGCTGGTCGACTCGGCCCAGACGTACCTGACGCGCCTTGCGGCGGAAGGCGCGGAGATCACGGCTCCCCTGATCCGGGTCCCCACGGGCTCGGGCTTCACGGCCCGCCACCGGGACGGCACGGTGATCGAGTACGTGGAGCACAGGCCGACGGAGGAGGGCCTGTAGGAGGGCCTGTAAAAGGGCCGGTAGGGGGGCCTGTAGGGGTGCTTGTCAGAGGCAGCCCCTAGGGTCCACTCGTGACTACCACTCCCTCCACACACCTCACGCAGACAGCAGACGCCTACGACTCCATCGCCACGGTGTACGCGGGCCTGCCCCGCGACGACCTGCGATCCCCCTCGCTGGACCACGCGTGGATCACCGCGTTCGCCGAACGGGTCCGGGCCGAAGGCGGGGGCCCCGTCGCGGAGTTCGGCTGCGGGCCGGGCCCGGTGACGGCACTCCTCCGGGACCTGGGCCTGAACGCGTTCGGCATCGACCTCTCCCCGGCGATGATCGACCTGGCCCGAGAGGCCTACCCGGACATCCGCTTCGAGGTCGGCTCGACGGAGGCGCTGACCCTGCCCGGCGAGGAGTTGGGCGGCATCGTCTCCTGGTACTCCCTGATCCACACGCCCCCACAGGAACTCCCCTCATACTTCGCGGAGTTCCACAGGGCTCTGGCCCCCGGCGGCCACCTCGTGCTCGCTTTCTTCGAGTCGGAGAACGCCCCGCTCACCCCGTTCGACCACAGGGTGACAACGGCGTACCGCTGGCCGATCGACGACCTGGCGGGCCTCGCCCGCGAGGCGGGCTTCACGGAACTGGGGCGGATGCTGCGGGAGCCGGGGGAGGGGGAGCGGTTCAGGCGGGGGCATCTGCTGATGCGCCGAGGGTGATGCGGGGGGTTTACCGCTGTTCGGCGGTGATGGCCGCCCGCCGCGGCGGGACCTCTACTCAGGCCCGCAGGCCGCGGAGGGTGAGGTCCAGGACCGCCGTGAACGCGTCCTCGATGCCGGGGCGGGACCAGTGGGGCGCGTAGCACGGGTCGTGGAAGCGGGACGTGGCGTCGAAGACCGCTCGGGCCGAGAGGGTGGGGTCAACAGACGTGAAGTCGCCTGTTTCCGCGCCCTCTTGGATGATCGACGTCAGTTGGGACGTCAGGTCCGCGATGTGCGCGTCCACCACTTCGCTGTTCTCGTCGACCAGGACCGAGTACGTGGCGAAGAGTTCGGGGTCGTCGCCCGCCTTGTGCTGCTTCGCGGCGAAGAGGCCCGCCAGCCACAGGCGGAGCTTCGCCTCGGGGGACTCCGGGCCGGTGACGATCGTGGAGAGCGTCTGCGACGTACGGTCCAGCCAGCGCCGCGTCACCGCGCCGCGCAGCTCCGCCTTCGTGCGGAAGTGGCGGTACACCGTGCCGTGGCTCACCCCGAGCGCGCGGGCCACGTCGACCACCGTGGCCTTGGCCGCGCCGTGCCTGCGCAGCACCTCCTCGGTCGCTTCGAGGATGCGCTCGGGGGTCAGGGGAGCCGCGGTTGCTGCCATGGCTAGACCGTACCCGGGGGCGATCAGTGCTCGCTGTCGAGGTGTGCCATCTGGGAGTCCGGGTAGCGGGCTCCGGCCGCCGCGCCCGCGGGGACCGCTGCCTCGATCGCGGCCAGGTCGGCGGCGTCGAGCGTTACGTCCAGGGCGGCGAGTGCCTCTTCGAGGCGGGCGCGCGTACGAGCGCCCACCAGCGGCACGATCGACGCGCCGCCGTGCCGGGTGCCCTGCGCCAGGACCCAGGCGATCGCGGTCTGCGCCACGCTCACGCCCTTCTGGTCGGCGATCTTCCGCAGCGCGTCGACCAGGTCGAGGTTGCGGTCGAGGTTCTCGCCCTGGAAGCGGGGGCTCATCGAACGGAAGTCGTTCGCGGCCAGCTTGCGGTCGCGGGTGAAGTGGCCGGAGATCAGGCCGCGCGAGAGGACCCCGTACGCCGTCACGCCGATGCCGAGCTCCGCGACCGTCGGCAGGATCTCCGCCTCGATGCCGCGCGAGATGAGGGAGTACTCGATCTGGAGGTCGGAGATCGGTGCCGTGGCCGCCGCCCGGCGGATCGTGCCCGGGCCGACCTCGGAGAGGCCGATGTGCCGTACGTAACCTTTCTCGACCAGTTCCGCGATGGCGCCCACCGTCTCCTCCACCGGTACGTCCGGGTCGATGCGAGCGATGCGGTACACGTCGATGTGGTCGACGCCGAGGCGCTGGAGCGAGTACGCGGCGAAGTTCTTGACCGCGGACGGGCGGCCGTCGTAACCCGACCAGCCGCCCGCCGGGTCGCGCAGCGCGCCGAACTTCACGCTGGTCAGCGCCTGTTCGCGGCGGGCCGCCGGGGCGGAGCGCAGGGCTTCGCCGATCAGCATCTCGTTGTGGCCCATCGCGTAGAAGTCGCCGGTGTCGAGGAGCGTGACGCCCGCCTCCAACGCGGCGTGGATCGTCGCGATCGACTCCGTGCGGTCCGCTTCCCCGTAGAGCGCGGACATGCCCATGCAGCCGAGGCCGAGTGCGGACGTCCGGGGGCCGGTGTTTCCAAGAGTGAGAGTACGCATGCCTTCACCATGGCATGACGGATGACAGATTTCAATATCTGTCATCCGTTATCTGTCATCCGTCATCTGATACCGGTCACGTGTCCGGCGCTCAGGTCATTGCTCGCGGCAACCGCAGGCTCAGGCCCGCAAGCCCCAGAAGTCCCACCAGCTGCACCCCCAGCGCGCCCACGAACGCGTCCCGCATGCCGATGTCCGGCACCAGTGCCAGGAAGAGCGAGCCGACCGTCGCCACGCCCAGGGCCAGGCATGATTGCTGCACCGTCGCGGCCAGACCGCTGCCCGCGCCCGCCCGCGCGGCAGGCACCGCCGAGAGCGCGATCCGGTAGTACAGGGCCAGCTGCACGCCCTGCCCGAGGCCGCACAGGAGCAGCCCGGGGGCGAGGGCGAGCGGAGGGAGGGTGGACCACCGCACCGTCAGGGCCAGGACCGTCAGGCCCGCGGCGTGCACCAGGGCCGCGCGCGTCATCGCACGCGTACCCCAGCGCCGCACCAACCGCGGCACGAGCATCGCCGCCGGGACCTGCGTCAGACCCATCGGGATCACGGTCAGGCCCGCCTTCAACGCCCCGTAACGCAGGCCCTGTTGGAGGACGATCGCGAAGCAGAACATGAAGCCGCTGAAACCGACGAAGATCGGCAGGCCCAGGGCCAGGCTCTTGCGTACGGCGGGCTCGCGCAGCAGCGACGGGGGCAGTAGCGGGCTGCCGCCGGTACGTTCGGCGCGGCCCTCCACCGCCCCGAACGCCCAGCCGAGCAGCGGCGCCGCGAGCAGCAGGAGCACGGACCACAGCGGCCAGCCCGTCGTACGCCCCTCCGTCAGCGGCAGCAGGAGCGCGGTCAGCGCGGCGGCGAACAGGACGGTGCCCAGGACGTCGCCCCGCGCGGGCCGCTCCGCGCGGCTGTCGGGCACCGCCCGCACCCCGACGAGCAGGGCCGCGGCCGCGACCGGCACGTTGACGAGGAACGCCGCCCGCCAGCCGGTGCCGCCCAGGTCAGCGGCGACGAGGGCGCCGCCGAGTGCCTGGCCGAGCAGGCCCGCGATGCCGCTCACCGCGCCGTACAGCGCGACGGCCCGGGCCCGGCGCTCGCCCCGCGTCGTCGCGTGCAGCGTGCCGAGGACCTGCGGCAGCATCAGCGCGGACGCGGCGCCCTGCGCCACCCGCGCCCCGACCAGCCACCACGCGCCCGGCGCGAGCCCGCAGGCCAGCGAGGTCACGCCGAAGGCTGCCACGCCCCACAGGAACAGCTTCCTGCGTCCGTACGTGTCGCCGAGCCGGCCGCCGAGCACGAGCAGCACGGCGTACGCCACCGCGTACCCCGCCACGACCATCTCCAGCGTGGCGGGGGAGGCGTGCAGGTCGCGCTCGATGCTGGGCAGGGCGACGTTGACGATGAAGAAGTCGATGCTGGAGAGGGAGGCGCCGAGGAGGAGGGTGAGCAGGCCGGGGGTCGTGAGGGGAGACGGGGGGCGGGTGGGGGTGGGGGCGGCGAGGGAAGGGGGTGTGAGAGTCACGGGTATGAGGGTGGGGCGGGCCTCCAGGGGGGTACCAGAGTCTCTTTATCCTGGTAGCAGGCGCACCTGGAAACAGGCTGCGGTATGGGTCAGTCTTGAACGGTGACTATTACAACGGGGACCTCAGGGGCCGGGGCGACGGATCCCGCTGAGCCCGCCGCCGACATCCGCCGCCAGGAGCTCGCCGCATTCCTCCGCAGCCGCCGCGAGCGCGTCACGCCCGAGCAGGTGGGGCTGGTCCGCGGGACCCGACGCCGCACTCCGGGGCTGCGGCGCGAGGAGGTCGCGCAGCTCTCCAACGTGGGCGTCACCTGGTACACGTGGCTGGAGCAGGCCCGGCCCATCAAGGTGTCCGCGCAGGTCATCGACGCGATCGCGCGGGCGCTGCGCATGGACCCCAGCGAGCGCGCGCACCTCTTCGCACTCGCCGGTGCCATCGACACGCGCCCCGAGGCGGAGTGCAACGCCCTCTCCGCGGAGGTGCGGCGACTCCTCCGCCGCCTCACGCCCTACCCGGCCACCGTGCAGAACGGCCGCTACGACGTCCTCGCGTACAACCGCTCCTGGACCCACGTCTTCGGCGACTTCGACGCGATGGAGCCGCGCGATCGCAACTGCCTGTGGCTCCTCGCCACCAGCGGGAGCTGGCGGGAGACCTTCCTCGACCGGGACGAGATGCTGCGCGACCTCGTCGCGAAGTTCCGCGGCTCCATGGCCGAGCACGGCGCCGAGCCCGCGTGGAAGGAGCTGCGGGACCGGCTCGTCGGGGCGTCCGCGGAGTTCCGCGAGCTGTGGGAGCGGCACGAGGTCGCGACGATGTCGCCGCACGTCAAGCGCTACCAGCACCCGAAGGTCGGCCTGCTCCGCCTGGAGCACCGGATGCTGTGGATGGCCCCGCTGGTGCAGTCGTACCGCCTGATCGCGTACGTCCCCGCCGACGACGCGACCGAGGAGCGGCTGGAGAGGCTGGCCGAGTTGTCGGAGCCGCCGAAGCTGCCAGTGGGGGAGGGCGGGGCGGCCGTCGGTACCGGGGGAAACGGGCGGTCCGCGCGTGAGGGACAATAGAGGGTCCCGTCGTCCGTCCCGGAGATCATCGATGCCGTCCCTGCCGAAGCCCCTGTCGATCGGCCCGCACACCGTGCAGCCGCCCGTCGTGCTCGCCCCCATGGCGGGCATCACGAACGCGCCGTTCCGGACGCTGTGCCGCGAGTTCAGCGGCGGCAAGGGCCTCTTCGTCAGCGAGATGATCACCACGCGCGCCCTGGTCGAGCGCAACGAGAAGACCATGCAGCTGATCCACTTCGACGAGACGGAGAAGCCCCGCTCGATCCAGCTGTACGGCGTCGACCCCGCCACCGTCGGCAAGGCCGTCCGCATGATCGCGGAAGAGGGCCTCGCCGATCACATCGACCTGAACTTCGGGTGCCCCGTACCCAAGGTCACCCGTAAGGGCGGCGGCTCCGCGCTCCCGTACAAGCGGCCGCTGCTGCGCGCGATCCTCCGCGAGGCCGTCAGCGGCGCCGGGGACCTGCCCGTCACGATGAAGATGCGCAAGGGCATCAACGACGAGCACATCACCTTCCTGGACGCGGGCCGCATCGCGGTCGAGGAGGGCGTCACGGCGATCGCCCTGCACGGCAGGACGGCCGCCCAGCACTACGGCGGCACCGCCGACTGGGACGCCATCGCCCGCCTCAAGGAGCACGTCCCCGAGATCCCCGTGCTCGGCAACGGCGACATCTGGTCGGCGGCCGACGCGGTCCGCATGATGAACGAGACGGGCTGCGACGGCGTCGTCGTGGGCCGCGGCTGCCTCGGCCGCCCCTGGCTCTTCGGCGACCTGGTCGCCGCCTTCGAGGGCACGGGCGCGCCCAAGGCGCCGACCCTGCGCGAGGTCTCCGCCGTCATGCTGCGCCACGCGACGCTCCTCGGCGAGTGGATCGGCGACGAGGCGCGGGGCGTCATCGACTTCCGCAAGCACGTGGCCTGGTACCTGAAGGGCTTCGCGGTCGGTTCGGAGATGCGCAAGCGTCTCGCGATCACCTCCTCGCTCGCCGAACTGGAGGACGGGCTCGGCGAGTTGGACCTGGACCAGGCCTGGCCCGTCGGGGCCGACGGTCCCCGTGGACGTACCTCCGGGAACAACCGCGTCGTGCTGCCGGACGGCTGGCTGAAGGACCCCTACGACTGCGCGGGCATCAGCGAGGAAGCGGAACTGGATACGTCGGGCGGCTGAGGTCCTCAGGTCTGAGATTGAGGTCCTCAGGCCTAAGTGAGTGTCACCGTCACGGGAAGCTCCTTGATCCCGTTGACGAAGTTGGAGCGTACGCGCCGCACCTCACCCGCGACGCGGATGTCCGCGAGTCGCGGCAGCAGCTCCTCGAACATGATCCGCATCTCCAGGCGGGCCAGGGAGTTGCCGAGGCAGAAGTGGGGGCTGCCCTTGCCGAAGGTGACGTGGTCGTTGTTCTCGCGGGTGACGTCGAAGCGGTACGGGTCCGGGAAGGCGTCCTCGTCGCGGTTGCCGGAGGCGAACCACATGACGACCTTGTCGCCCGCCCTGATCAGCTTCCCGCCGAGCTCGACGTCGCACGTCGCCGTCCGCCGGAAGTGGTAGACGGGCGAGGCCCAACGCAGGCACTCCTCAACGGCGTTCGGTATGAGCGAGGGGTCTCGGACGAGCCGCTCCCGCTCCTCCGGGTGCTCGATCAGTGCGAGCATGGAGTGCGAAATGGCGTGCCGGGTCGTCTCGTTGCCGGCGACGACGAGCAGCAGGAAGTAGTTGTCGAAGTCGGTGGCGGAGAGCGGCACGCCGTCCTTGGGTGAGCTGTTCACCAGCGCCGTCACGAGGTCGTTCCCGCCCCCGCCCCGCCGCCGGGCTGCCAACTCCCGCCCGTACGCGAAGACTTCGAGGGAAGCGGGGGACCTGAAGGGAAGATTGCGGTACTGCCCGCTCTCCTCGCTCTCCAGGAGTACGTCGGCGTAGTCCGGGTCGGTGTTGCCGATGATGCGGTTGCCCCAGTCGATGAGCTGCTGCGTGTCGCCTCCCGGGACGTCGAGCATGCGGGCGAGCACGTTGATGGGGAAGTCCGCGGACACCTCACGCACGAAATCGAACGTGCCTTTGGGCAGGGCGGCGTCGAGCGTACGGGCGGTCAGGCCCCGCAGGAACGTCTCGTACGTGGCGACGGCGCGCGGCGTGAACCGCTTCTGCAGGATGAGCCGCATCGCCCGGTGCCGGAGCCCGTCGGTTTCGAGGAGCGACCGGCGCACAGCGATGTAGTCGTCGTCCACCTCCTCCAGGTTGGTGAACATCTCGGAGGTGAAGGTCTCGGGGTCGCGGTCGACGCGCACGATGTCGGCGTGCCGGGTGACCGCCCAGAAACCGGAGTTGGGCGGGGGCTCGGGCTGCCAGTGGACGGGGTCCTCGCGGCGCAGCACGTCGAACATGCGCCAGGGCAGCTCGCGGTCGGTGAACCGGTCGTTGTCGGCGAGGTCGACGTCGGCGAGAGGGAGGGGCGGGGTGTCCGTACGCATGGGGATGCTCCCTTTCGAGGCTCGGGTTCGGGCTTTCGGGGCTCGGGGGTGTCGACCCGGCGCCCGGCGGTCAGATGAGGAGTGCGTACTCCTCGAACTCCCAGTCCGTGACGGCCTGTTGGTACCGCTCGACCTCGTTGCGCTTGTACGTCAGGAACGCGCGGGTGAAGTCCGCGCCGAGGAGGCCGGTGAGCGCCTCGTCGGCCTCCAGGGCGTCGAGGGCCTCGGGGAGCGTGGCGGGGAGGCGGGGTGCGGAGGACTCGTCGTAGCCGTACCCCTCCAGCGGGGCGGGCGGTTCGGGGCGGTCGCGCAGGCCGAGCAGGACGGCGGCGACGGTGCCGGCGACGAGGAGGTAGGGGTTGGCGGAGGCGTCGCCGAGGCGCAGCTCCAGGCGGGTTCCGGTGCCGCGCTCGGGCGGGATGCGGACCATGGCGCTGCGGTTGTCCAGTCCCCAGTCGATCAGCCAGGGGGCGAGGGTGTCGGGCCCGAAGCGTTTGTACGAGTTGACCGTCGGGTTGAGCAGGGCGGCCAGCGCGGGGGCGTGCCGCAGGACGCCGCCGACGGCGTGCCGGGCGGTGGCGGAGAGCCCGTACTCGGCGCGCGGATCGTCGAAGACGTTCCGCCCGTCGCTGTCGACGAGCGACAGATGCACGTGGAACCCCGACCCGCCGAGCCCGTTGAACGGCTTGGCCATGAAGGTCGCGAGGCGCCCCTCGTGGCGGGCGGTCTCCTTGACGGCGGCCTTGAAGAAGAAGGCGCGGTCGGCGGCGTCCAGGGCGCCGGAGTGGTCGAGGTTGATCTCGAACTGCCCGCCGTCGAACTCGTGGTTACCGGCGATGACGCCGATGCCGAGTGCCTCCAACTGGCGGAGCGTGCGCAGCAGATGGCCGTCCGGGTCGCCGCGTCGTCCGGCGCTGTAGACGTTGCCGGTGGCGGCGCCGTACGGGGTCCAGCCGGAGGGGGCGGTGGGGGAGGAGTCGCAGAGGAAGTACTCCAGCTCGGGGCCGACGATCGCGGCGAGGCCGGGGTGTCCGACGGTGCCTTCCTGTCCTGAGGTGTAGTCGTCGGCGTGCGCGAGTACGCGCTTCAGCAGGGCGCGTGGGGACTCCGGTACGGGTCCTTCGGTGAGCGGGTCCAGGCTGTCGCCCAGGCACCAGGCGACGCCGGGCTCCCACGGCAGGGGCTTCAGGGTGGCGAGGTCCGGCTGTACGCAGATGTCGGGGAGTCCCGCGTCGAGTCCGCCCGCGACGGGGACGACGTCGCCTCGCGGGGTGGTGTGGTAGACGGCCCTGCAGAAGGTCAGGCCGTGTGTGCAGGCGCTCGGCAGCTGGCCCAGGAGGACGTCTCTGCCTCGGTCGGCGCCCAGGAGGTCGGGGTAGACGACGCGGACGACGTCGGTGCCGGTGGCTCGGAGGTTCTCCACGGTGACCGTGGCCGTGGCCTGAACGGTCTTCGCCTTGCCCTGTGATGGTGCGCTCGCTTCACTCACCCGTGTCCCAGCCTTTCCGGGGGCGCGGTGCGCGATTTGTTTGACTCCAAACGGTAGGGAGGGCGGGGCGGGGCCGCAAGTGTCTGTGCGGGTGGGTTTGTTGCCGTGACCCCCTGCGACGTCCTGCGCGGGTAGGAGCGCCGAGCCCGCCGCTTCGCGGCGGATCACTCCCGCCCGCCCGCCCGTTCACCCCGCGACGCCGTGTGCGGGTAGGGGCGCCAAGCCCGCCGCTTCGCGGCGGATGTTCCCCACCCGCCCGCCCGTTTGCCCCGCGACGTCCAGCGGGAGTAGGGGCAGGGGCGGCGGTCCCACCGGGCCGCAGTCGCGAGCGCGCCGGAGGGGACGTGGGGGTATGTGCGCACGGAGCACCGAGCACACCCCCACGGCCGGGAATGTCGGGCGCGGCGCAGGGATAGCGAGTACGTACATACCCGCGCGGCCCCGCCCCCACAGACGAACCGAAGGCGCACCCACCCCCACCGACCCGCACCGACCCGCGAGACGCGAGGGGACACAGGGGTATGTGCGCGCGGCCGCAGGGACAGCGAGTACGTACATACCCGCGCCGCCCAGCCCCCCGCTCCCCCCGCCCCCCGGCGGGCCGAGGCGCAGACCCCGCCCGAGGCGCCCCCGCCAGAAACCGTGACAGCCCCCCGCCCCCCGGCGTATCGTACGGCCTCAAACGACACCGAATGGGGGTGCGCCGATCATGATCGGAGTCCGTGGGTTCTATCCGCCCAAGAGCGCCACCGGCCGCTCCTCCCTGATCCCCGCACCCCCTTGGCGCTACTCCGGCGACCTCCTCACCATCGAGTACCGCACCAACCCCGCCCGCGTCCGCGAACTCCTCCCCGAGCCGCTGGAACCGGCCCCCGAGGACCCCGGCGCCGTCGCCCTCATCTGGGCCGACTGGCAGTCGTGCGGGGATGACAGGGCGGAGCTGCTCGACCCCGTCCGCGCCCAGTACAAGGAGTGCTTCGCGGTGGTCCGCTGTGCCTACCGCGCCCGCACCTACTCCCGCTGCGTGTACATCTGGGTCGACAAGGACTTCGCCGTCGCCCGCGGCAATCACCAGGGCTACCCGAAGAAGCTCGGCTCCATCCACCTCACCCGGCCCCACCCCTACGGCCCCGCCCCCCGCATCGAGCCCGGCGCCGCCTTCGGTGCCACGCTCGCCGCCGCCGACCGCCGCCTCGCCCAGGCCGTGGTGACACTGCGGGAGCCGTCCGAGACCAACGGGTTCGTGAACGCGCATCCCATGGCCCACCACCGCCAGCTTCCCGCCATCGACGGCAAGGGGCTCGCCCTCGACGAGCTGATCGCGTCGGGCGCCGCCGCGTTCGAGGGCGGTCAGGCGTGGTCGGGCGACGCGGACCTGGCCCTCTTCGACGCGCCCACGGAGGAGCTGGCCGAGCTCACGGTCGACGAGCCCATCGGCGCGTACTACCGCCAGGTGGGCGTCACATGGAACGGCGGCACCTTGCTGGAGCGAAACCTCTAGCCACCCACGACGCGCCTTTCCTCCCCCTCCCCGACCCCCGCATAGATCTCCGGCCGCTCGACCCGCAGCCAAGCTCCCCACCCGACCCCCACCCCCGCCGCGACCAGAATGAGCCCCGGCAGGATCCACCGCAGTGGGTTGTCCGACGAAACCCCCAGCTGGACGCTGAAGTTGGTGAGGGCGAGCCAGAAGATGACGGCGAGTGCGGCGCCCGAGAGGACGGGTGCGATCAGCCGGTGCCAGAGGGGCTCGCCCAGCTCGGGCCGGCGCGCGAAGTACGCGACGACGGACGCCGACGTGGCGAACAGGAGCAGGATCACACCGAGCGCGCCGAGGTTGGTCAGCCAGGTGAAGACGTCGGCGACGGGGTCGCGCCCGGCCAGGGCGAAGACCCCGATGACGGTGGCGGTGACCGCGGTCTGCAGGAGCGAGCCACGGTGCGGCGAGGAGTGCCGCCGGTGGAGGACGCCGAGGCCGCGCGGCAGGACACCTTCCCGGCCGAGCGAACGCACGTACCGCGCGACGGCGTTGTGGAAGGAGAGCAGCGCCGCGAGCAGGCTGGTGATCAGGAAGAACTGGGCGAGGTCGGAGAAGACCGTGCCGAGACTGGAGTCGCTGAGCGAGAACATCATCTGCGGCCCCTGCTCCGCGGCGACCCGCGTAGCCCGCCCCGTCCCCGCGCCGCTGACCATCGCCCAGGCCGTGGCGGCGTAGAAGACGCCGATGAGCCCGACGGCGATGTACGTGGCGCGCGCCACGGTGCGGCGCGGATCCCGGCACTCCTCGCTGTACAGCGCGGCCGACTCGAAGCCCATGTACGCCGCGAACACGCAGCACAGCGCGACGCCGAGTGAGCCGTCCGTGGCGGCGCCCCAGGTGAGCGGCGCGGCCGAGACGCCCTCGGGGGCGTGGGCGAACGCGCCGATGTCGAAGACGAGCACCGTGCCGAACTCCAGGACGAGCAGCACGGCGAGGACCCGTACGCCCACGTCGACGCGGCGGTAGCCGAGCGCTCCGACGACCGCCGTGCAGGCGAGCACGAGGACCCACCAGGGGATCTCCACCCCGGTCCGCGCGTCGATGAATTCCGCGGTGGTGGCGCCGAAGAGGCCCGCGATGCCGATCTGCATGGCGTTGTACGAGAGCAGCGCGACGAAGGCCGCGCCGACGCCCGGGATGCGGCCGAGACCGCGGGCGGTGTACGCGTAGAACGCCCCGGCACCCGTGATGTGGCGGCTCATCGCCGCGTATCCGGCGCTGAAGAGCGCGAGTACGACGGCTGTCAGGAGGTAAAGGAGGGGTATCCCGAGGATGCCCGTGATGCCGAGGGACTGCGGGACGCCGCCCGCGGCCACGGTCAGCGGCGCGGACGCGGCGATCACGACGAAGACGATGCCCGCGACGCCGATGCGGCGTTCGGGGACGGTGGGGGAAGCGGGCATGGTGGGGGGAGTGGGGGGTGTGGGTGTGGCGGGGGAGTCGAGGGCCATGCCGAACTCCGTTGAGAGGTGGGCGCATCCGCTCGGGACGCGTTATCGTTTGAGCCCGTACGAAATTCGAGTGGCGCCGATGGTACGGAGGCGCATGCACCGCGGCAAGAGGGGGACACGGACGTGACGGGCGATCGCACCATCCACGAGACCGAGAAGGCGGTCAGGGCCAAACTCGGCGGCACACCCATGGCGTACGAGCAGATGGCCGCCGTGTCGAACATCTACCGGGCGGCCGCGGCCGTCCGCCAGCACTTCGAGAACTCCGTCCTGCGCGGCGCCGAACTGACGTGGACGTCGTTCGTCGTGCTCTATGTGGTCTGGATCTGGGGCGAGATGGAGACGCGGTACGTCGCCGAGGAGGCGGGCATCTCCAAGGGCACGCTGACGGGTGTCGCCCGTACGCTCATGGGCCGGGGCCTGCTCGAGCGCCGGGGGCACCCGGAGGACGGCAGGCTCGTCCTGCTCCGCCTCACGGACGAGGGGGAACGCATGATGGGAGAGGTCTTCCCCGCCTTCAACGCGGAAGAGGCGTTCGTGACGGAGGGGTTGACGGACGCGGAGTGCGAAACGCTCGCGGACCTGCTCCGCAAGATCGTCGTACGGACGGAGGAGAAGGGCGACGACCGCAGGCAGAACCTCCTGAACGGCGCACCCCCCACCCCCCGCCGCAGCGGCCGCAAGCCTCGCCCGGTCAGCTAACCCAACAGCCCCACCCCCGCCCCCCGCCCCGCCCACGCCTCCGCAGCCTGGACCAACCCCCCGAACAACCCCTGCTGTCCCCCGTCCACGGCCGCCGTGTCCTCCGGGTGCCACTGGACAGCCGCGAACCACCCCCGCGCCTCCGGCAGTTCGAGCGCCTCGACCGTCCCGTCGTCCGCCCATGCCGAGGGGACGAGCCCTCGCCCGGGCCGCTCCACGCACTGGTGGTGGTAACAGGACACGTCCGTCTGCGCGGCACCGAGCGCCCGCCCCACCACCGACCCCGCCGCCACCCGCACCGCATGCACCTTGTGCCGGTGCTCCGCCGCCGGGCCGCCCATGTCCTGGCGCAGCGTGCCGCCGAGCTCGACGTTGACCACCTGCATGCCCCGGCAGACCGCCAGGGTCGGGAGCCCGCGCGACAGTGCGCAGCGGGCGAGCGCGAGGTCGAACTCGTCCTGCGCGTCGTCGACGTCGTACACGGCGCCGTGCACCTCGACCTCGGCATCGGCCTCGACCTGCGCACCGGCCTCGGCCGCGTACCGCCAGGGCGCGACGTCCCCGCCGCCGGGGAGCAGCAGCCCAGCGCAGCGTGAGAGCCGGTCGGCCGCCTCGTCCGGTGGCCCGGGATGCATCATGAACGGTTCGCCGCCCGCGCGGACCACCGCGTCGGCGAGGGCGCGCGCGGTGACGACGGCGGCGTAGCGCAGGGCGGAGGTCGTCGCGGCGTACCGCTGGGGGAGGGCGATGAGGGGGCGAGCGTGCGCGGGCCGGGGCATCGGCATGGCTGGCTCCCGGAAGCGGACCTGTCGTGCGGGTACAAACTCGTTTGGATTCAAACAATAACTCAACACCGAACCCGCTACGAGGGGTTGACCCCACCCCAACCCCTCCCTAATGTTGTTTGGGTTCAAACGAATTGGAGGCAGTGATGGCTCCTCCCACCCCCGCACCCACGGGGCACCCGCCGCACACCGCGACCGTCGCCGGCGTGCCCGTCGACACCCGCCACTGGATCGACGGCACCCGAGTCGCCTCGCCCGCCGCCTTCACCGACCACTCGCCCATCGACGGCACCCCGCTCGCCGGGATCGCCCGCGGCACCGCCGCCGAGGCCCGCGCCGCCGTGGCCGCCGCCGACGCCGCCTTCACCGGCGGGTCCGGCCGGACCGGCTGGGCCGCGACGCCCCCCGCCGAGCGCGCCGCGCTGCTGCACGCCGTCGCCGACGGCGTCGACGCCCGCGCCGAAGAGCTCGCCGCCGTGGAGACCGCCGACAACGGCGCCCTCCTCCGCTCGCACCGCCGAGGCGTACTGCCCCGCGTCGCCCACAACTTCCGCTACTTCGCCGACCGCCTCCTCGCCCTCTCCCACGACGACTTCGACACCCGCGGCCACACCAACCACGTCAGCTGGGACCCGGCGGGCCCCGCCGTCCTCATCACGCCGTGGAACGCGCCGCTGATGCTGTCCAGCTGGAAGATCGCCCCCGCGCTCGCCGCGGGCTCCACCGTCGTGCTCAAGCCCTCCGAGTGGACCCCGCTCACCGCCTCCCTCCTCGCGGACATCACGCACGAGGCGGGGCTGCCGCCCGGGGTCTTCAACGTCGTGCAGGGATACGGGGACGAGGCCGGCGCGGCCCTCACCGCCCACCCCGACGTGCGCCGCATCAGCTTCACCGGCTCCGTGCCCACCGCTCGCCGCATCGCCGCGGCCGCCGCCGCGCACCTCGTCCCGTGCGGCTTCGAGCTCGGCGGCAAGTCACCGCTGCTCGTCCTCGCCGACGCCGACCTGGACCTGGCCGCGGACCTCGCCGTGGAGCAGTACGACAACGCGGGCCAGATCTGCCTCGCCGCCACCCGCATCCTCGTAGAGGAATCCGTGCGCGACGCCTTCCTCGGCCGCTTCCTCGACCGCGCGGCCAAGCTGACCCAGGGCGACCCGCGCGACGAGGCCACCGACATCGGGCCCAGCATCCACCCCCGGCACGTGGAGCGCGTCGACGGATTCGTGCGCCGCGCACTGGCCGCGGGCGCCACAGCCGTCATCGGCGGCGCCCGCGGCCCCGGGCCGACCGACGCACCGGGCGGAAACTACTACCTCCCCACCCTCCTCACCGACGTCGACCAGGACTCCGAGATCGTCCAGGAGGAGGTCTTCGGACCCGTCCTGACCCTCCAGACCTTCCCCGACGGCGACGAGAACGAGGCGGTGCGCCTCGCCAACGGCACCCGCTTCGGGCTCGCCGCCACCCTCGTCGCGGGGGACCGCGAACGCGCGGCGCGGATCGGCGCTCGGCTCGTCGCGGGCACGGTCTGGGTCAACTGTTTCTACGTACGCGACCTCTCCGCACCCTTCGGCGGTGCACGCCGCTCCGGCATCGGGCGCGAGGGCGGCGACTGGTCCTTCGACTTCTACTGCGACCTCAAGAACACCGTGACCGCGCCGAAGGGCTGGGCCGACCATGGGTGAGATCGTCGGAGCCGGGCTCCTCGCCCACGTCCCCACCATCGTGCTGCCCGAGTCCACCCGCAAAGAGCTCAACGAGGGCCGCGAGATCAGCCTCGTCCCCGGCCTGCGCAAGCTGCGCGCCGACGTCTTCGAGACGCTCGACTACGACACCGTCGTCGTCCTCGACTCGCACTGGGCGACCACCGTCGAGTTCGTGATCTCCGCGCAGCCCCGCCGGGCAGGCCTCTTCACCTCCGAAGAGCTGCCGCGCGGCATGTGCCGCATGCCGTACGACTACCCCGGCGACCCCGAACTCGCCGCCTCCGTCGCCCGTTTCGCGGAGAAGCACGGCACCTGGATCACCCCGATCGACGACCCCTTCCTGCCCGTGTACTACGCCACCATCAACCTGTGGACGTACCTGGGCCACGGCCTCCCCGCGAAGAAGTGGGTCTCGATCGGGGTCTGCCAGACCGGTGACGCCGAGGACCACCTGCGGCTCGGCCGGGCGCTCGCCGACGGCATCGGCGCGCTGCCCGGACGCAGGGTCCTGCTCATCGCGTCCGGCGCCCTCTCGCACACGTTCTGGCCGCTGCGCGAACTCCGCGCCCACGAGTCCAGCGACCCCGCCCACATCCGTACGCCCGAGGCACGCGCGGCCGACCACGCACGGATCGAATGGCTCGAACGCGGCGACCACGCCCAAGTCCTGCGCACGATGCCGGAGTTCCTCACCCACAAGCCGGAAGCGCGGTTCGGGCACTACCTGATGATGATCGGCGCCCTCGGCGAGGAGCGCTGCACCGCGCCCGGGCGGGCCTACAGCGCGTACGAGAACTCCATCGGCACGGGACAGATGCACCTGTGGTTCGACCGCCCGGCGTCCGGCTGGACCGGCTCGACCCCCGAAGCGGAGGCGACGGCATGAGGGCGACCGCGACGGAATACCGCCGCATCCTGCTCGACGGGTCCGCCGTCCAGGTCGTGCGCGAGGGCGACGAACTGATCGCCGCGGACGGCCGCCGCGTCAAGACGTCCGAGGCCCACCACCTCCCGCCCGTACGCCCGTCCAAGGTCATCGCGGTCCACCTCAACCACCGCAGCAGAGTCGAGGAATTCGGAGCCACGCTGCCACCCGCACCCACCTACTTCCACAAGCCGGTCTCCGCCCTCAACAGCCACGGCGGCGCCGTCGTACGCCCCGAAGGCTGCAAGTACCTCAACTACGAGGGCGAGATCGGCATCGTCATCGGCCGCACCTGCCGCAACGTGGCGCCGGACGAAGCCGCCGCGTACATCGCGGGCTTCACCGTCGCCAACGACTACGGCCTGCACGACTTCCGCGACACCGACGCCGGTTCGATGCTCCGCGTCAAGGGCTCCGACACGCTCTGCCCACTCGGCCCGGGCCTGGTCACCGGCTGGGACTTCCACGGAAAACACCTCCGCACGTACGTCAACGGCGAGCTCGCGCAGGACGGTTCGACCGACGAGATGCAGTGGGACATGCACTACCTCGTCGCCGACATCGCCCGCACGATCACCCTGGAGCCGGGCGACGTCCTGCTCTCCGGAACACCCGCGGGCTCCCGCCCGGTCAGCCCCGGCGACGTCGTCGAGGTCGAGGCGGAGGGCCTGGGACGCCTCACCAACCACATCGTCACCGGCCCGACGGCCATCCGTCCCGATGTCGGGGCCCAGCCCACGGAGTCCGAGGAGGTCCTCTCCACGGCGCTGGGCGGCGACTGGGAGTTCCGAGGCGTCAGACCGCCGCGCCGCTGAGCGAACCCACACCCAAAAGGGCAACCCATCAAAGGAGTTGATCAGCTAAATGAGGGTGATAGTCGACCTGGACGTCTGCCAGGACCACGGGCAGTGCGTCTTCGCCGCGCCGGACATCTTCCGGCTCGACGACGAGGGCCGCCTCGCTTACGTGGACGCGCCCGACGCGGCGCTGCGCGCCGACGCCGAGGACGCCGCCGACGTATGCCCGTTGCAGGCCATCCGGGTCGAGGGCTGAGACATGGAGGGAACGGGCACCGTGCAGAGGCCACGCGGCGACGAGACGCACGGCATCGCGGTCGTGGGCGCGTCGCTCGGCGGACTGCGCGCGGCCGAACAGCTCCGCGCCGCGGGCTGGCACGGCCCGATCACCCTCTTCGGTGACGAGCCCCATCTCCCGTACAACCGCCCGCCGCTCTCCAAGGCCGTACTCGCGGGCCACGCGCCCGCGGCCGGCACGGAACTGCGCAGGCGCCCCAGCGTCGAGGACGTCGAGTGGCGGCTCGGTTCAGCCGTCACGGCCGCGGACCTCACGACGCGCACGCTCACACTGACCGACGGATCGGTCCACATGTACGAGGGTCTGGTGGCCGCGACGGGGGTGCGGCCACGCAGACTCCCGATGCCCGGGGGCCCGCCCCGGCACGTCGTCCGCACGCTGGAGGACTCGGCGGCCCTGGCCGCCGGACTGGCGGCGGGCGCCCGGGTGCTAGTGATCGGATCGGGTTTCATCGGCTGCGAGGTGGCGGCCACCGCGCGCTCGGCGGGGTGCGCGGTGACCGTCGTCGCGCCGGAGACGGAACCGATGGTGCTCGCGCTCGGCCCGCACTTGGCGCGGGCGCTGCGCCACCGCCACGAGGCGCGGGGAGTACGTTTCCGCATGGGCTGCCTGGCGACGGAACTGACCCCACAGGGCTGCCTCCTGAACGACGGCACCGAACTACGGGCGGACCTGCTCGTCGAAGCGATCGGCTCCCTCCCCAACACGGAATGGCTGGCGGCAACGCCCGGCCTCGACCTCACCGACGGCATCCTCTGCGACGCCCACCTGCGCATAGGCGGCATCCCGCACGCGGTGGCGGTGGGCGACGTCGCCCGCTTCCCCAACCCGCGCTACGGTCCCGTGCCACGCCGCGTGGAGCACTGGTCGCTCCCCGGCGAAACGGCCCGCCACGCGGCCCGCACCCTGGTCGCGGCCCTCACGGACACCCCCCGCGACCCGGCGCCCTGCGCCCCGCTCCCCTCCTTCTGGAGCGACCAGTTCACGCTCCGCCTCCAATCGTTCGGCCAACCCGCACTGGCCGACCGCTGCGAACTCCTCCAAGGCGACCCCGCCGCACCCGAAGGGGACCTCCTCTACGCCTACTACCAGGGCGCCCGCCTCATCGGCGTAGCCGCGCTGGGCGGCCCCTCGGCAGCGGCCGCGGCAGCCCGCCACCGCGCCCACCTCATGACGCTGCCGGAGCCGGTGGTCTGACCCGGCACAGGTATGCGGAAGGGGCAGCACCTCTGGCCGGGTGCTGCCTCGTCACGTCCCCATGACGACGGTCCGCATCAGCCGACATGCGGGCTTCAGTGCCACGCTTCCGACAGGCGCCGCGTGACGACCGAGCTGAGAATGCGCACGCCGCGCGTCGAGCCGGGATCGATGCCGGTGAGCTCCCGCACCCGGCGGAGGCGATAGTCCAGGGTGCGGGGGTGGACGTTGAGGGCCGCCGCCGCGGCGCCGCGGTGCATGTCGTGGCGGTAGTACGCGTCAAGCGTGACAACGAGGTCCGGACCGGGCCGCAGGCTCCGGCCCACGGCGCGGAGCCATGCGTCGACGAACGGCGCGTCGGCGACGGCGAGTTCCACGAACACGTCCGACATGGTGTGCGGCCGCGGCCGAGCGGACGCCCGTCGCAGCGGCGCCGCCCTGCTGACCCGCCGGGCCAGGTCGAGGGCGTCGGCAACCTCGGACAGCGATGAGGTGACGGTGCCGGCGGCGCAGGGGCGACCCAGGGCCTGGGCGAAGTCCCGTACGAGATCGGATACCGGGTCGGGCACGGAGTGCGGCTGTACGGTCTCGGCGTTACCGGACCCCGTAGACGCCGGGGGTGCGGCGGGACGTAAGGGAATCAAGGCGATCAGCTCACCGCTCCTGCTTCCCTTGCCCGGCCACCATGTGATCGGCGCGTGGTGGGTTTTCACCAGCACTTCGATCTCGCTCTCCAGGTCGCGATCGCCGACGGGACGGTCCGGCACCCGGATCACCGTCACCGCGCAGTGCTCGGGCAGTTCTATGCCCAGGGCCGAGGCGAGTCCCGCCGATATGGGGTCTCCTTTCAGCAATGACCTGGCCAGCAGGGCGGCCTGTTCGACGTACGGCAGACGGTGTCGCAGCGCCGTCACGAATCCCTGACTGTAGGCACGGATACCGCGTTCTCCCTGCGGGGCGAACCAGTGCATCATCCGCATGAGTTCGCCGACTCCGACGCCGACTCCGACGCCGCGCTGAGCGTCGGTCGCTTCGTTGATCTCGCGCAGCATGAGTGAGGTGTGCAGTCGCAGGACCCGCTGCCGTGCGTCCAGCGACATCCCCGCCGCGGCCCTCGTCTCGCCGATCGCGGCGATGTAGCCGAGGTCGTCGTCGCTCAGTTCGCTGTTGTCCGGGGAGAGTTCGATCGTACGGCGGCGGAACCACAACGCGTACTCCAGCGTCTCGGCCCGTGCCCGGGAGTTCGTGTCCAGGAACTCGAGCTCCGCGATCTCGCGCGCGTACGCCTCGACCTCCCGGCGCGCGTTGGCCGACGCCTGCCGGGCCAACTCGGCGAAAAGGCTCTCCATGGGCGCGAGCATGCCATTCCGGTCGAAGAAGCCCCAGGGGAAATCCAGACGGCATTCATCACTCTGCGCACATCGGAGACGACCACGTCTGGGGCGCTTTGTCACAGTGCGCAAAATCCCTTGATCGGAGCATAACCATCGCCTGTTCTCCTTGTGGAGGCACTGCGGACCGGCATTAATTGGAACCGCGTATCGGTACGTAAATCTCTTATCTGCGCGCCACTCAATGGTGCTTGCTCAATCGGGAGGGAAACACCGATGAAAGCAGGAACGAGAAAGAGAATCGCGGCGGCGGTAGCGGTCATGGCCACGTCGACAGCACTCATGCTGAGTGCGCCGGGCAGCGGTTCGGCCGCCCCCGCCGCCGCTCCCGGCCTCCGCGCGTTCGGGATCACGGGTGACGGCACCCAGATGGCCACGTTCACCACCGACCGGCCGAATGTGCTCGACTGGGTCAGGGACATCGTCGGCCTCAGTGGCGACACGGCTCTGATCGGCATCGACTTCCGGGTGCAGAACGGCCTCATGTACGGCGTCGGCGACAAGGGCGGCATCTACACGATCAAGACCCCGCCCGCCACCCCCGACGTCGTGATCACCAAGGTGTCCCAGCTCCAGTACTCGCTGCACGGCACGAACTTCGGCGTCGACTTCAACCCGGCCGCCGACCGGCTGCGCGTGGTCAGCGACAACGGCCAGAACCTGCGGCACAACCTCAACGACCACACGACCATCCAGGACCTGAACCTCACGACCCCGCCGGCCGAGGGCACGACCAAGGGCGTCTCCGCCGCCGCCTACACGAACAACGACCTCAACGGGGCCACCGGGACCACGCTCTTCGACGTCAACACGGCCGGCGACCAGATCGTCATCCAGTCGCCGGCCAACAACGGCACGCTGGCACCGACCGGCAGCCTCGGCATCGACGCGCAGACCAACGCGGGCCTGGACATCTTCAGCAGCCCGTCGGGCGGCAAGACGGTCAGCAACGCCGCCTACGCCACTCTCACCGCCTCCGGCGCCACCAGACCCTCCCTCTACAGCATCAACCTCTTCACCGGCGAGGCCACGCCCGTGTCCGACGCCCTCGGGTCCAGGTTCCCCCTGAACATCACGGACCTGGCCATCTCCCTCACCGGCAACTGAGCCCCTCCCACGGGTCACCCGCTCGCCGCGGACCCGGCTGCCCACGGACCGCGGCGAGCTCCGCCCACTGATCGCTGCCGCGGTGCCTGAGTCACCGCCCTGTCGGCTGCCTAGGCTGGGGCCATGAACGACGATGCGCGATGCCTGGCGAACTCCCGGGTCAACCTGGTGCCGGCGGTGCTGTCGCTGGCCAATCCGCCCTGGCAGCGGGACGTCTGGCTCGACCCGACGACGTTCGAGAACCTGGACCACATCTTCCACGTGCTCTTCGACGACTTCTGCGACGCCGACGAACCCGAGCGCTACCTCGGCACGAGTCTGCGGACGCAGGAGGAGGTCACCCTCATGCGGGAGCTCGGCGCGGCACTCAACACGGCCGCGGGCGAGGCGCCCCATGACACCGATGCCGAGCACCTCATGGCGGCCTCCTGGCCCGACGTCGTGGCCGTCGCCGGACGGCTCGCTCACGTCATGGTGGGCAACGACCTGGCGGAACTCGTCGCGCTGCACGAGGCCTGACCCGCGAGCAACGCGAGCAACGCGTGTAACGCAGGAAGAAGCGGCACCCCCGCACAGGATGCCGCCCCTTCATCGCGAACCGGAACCGCCGCCGCATCGGTACTGAGGGTCGGGGACACGGCGGCGGTCCCGGGGTTTGGTTACCGGTGGTCTACCGGCGGGCTATCGGTGGTCGCTGCCCGTGGAGTGGGACGCGGCGCGGCCGGCCTCCAGGCGGGCCACCGGGATGCGGAACGGGGAGCAGGAGACGTAGTCCAGGCCCACCTCGTGGAAGAAGTGCACGGACTCCGGGTCGCCCCCGTGCTCGCCGCAGACGCCGAGCTTGAGGTCGGGGCGGGTGGCCCGGCCCGCCGCCACCGCGTCGCGGACCAGCTTGCCGACGCCGTCCTTGTCGATGGTCTCGAAGGGGGAGACCCCGAAGATGCCCTTCTCCAGGTACGCCGTGAAGAACGAGGCTTCGACGTCGTCGCGGGAGAAGCCCCAGACCGTCTGCGTGAGGTCGTTCGTGCCGAAGGAGAAGAACTCCGCGGCCTCCGCGATCTGGTCGGCCGTGAGGGCCGCGCGCGGGAGCTCGATCATCGTGCCGAGCGCCAGCTTCAGGTCGACGCCGGTCGTCTCGATGACCTCGGCGATGACCTGCTCGGCCTCCTCGCGGACGATCTCCAGCTCCTGGACGGTGCCGACGAGCGGAATCATGATCTCGACGCGCGGGTCGCCCTTGGCGTTCTTGCGTTCGGCCGCGGCCTCGGCGATCGCACGGACCTGCATGGTGAACAGGCCGGGGATGACCAGGCCGAGGCGTACGCCGCGCAGGCCCAGCATCGGGTTCTGCTCGTGCAGGCGGTGGACGGCCTGGAGCAGGCGCAGGTCGTTCTCGTTGGCGTCCTTGCGGGACTCGGCGAGGGCGACGCGGACCGAGAGTTCCGTGATGTCGGGGAGGAACTCGTGCAGCGGCGGGTCGAGGAGGCGGACCGTGACCGGGAGGCCGTCCATCGCCTCGAAGAGCTCCACGAAGTCCCGCTTCTGGAGCGGGAGGAGTTCCTTCAGCGCGTCCTCGCGCTCGCCGTCCGCGTCCGCGAGGATCAGGCGCTCGACCATCTCGCGGCGTTCACCGAGGAACATGTGCTCGGTGCGGCACAGGCCGATGCCCTGCGCGCCGAAGCGGCGGGCACGGAGAGCGTCCTCGGCGTTGTCCGCGTTGGCGCGGACACGGAGCCGACGTACCCGGTCCGCGTACGCCATGATCCGGTGCACTGCGGCGACCAGCTCGTCCGCGTCGTCGGCGCCCGCGTGCATGCGGCCCTCGAAGTACTCCACGACGGGGGAGGGGACCACGGGCACCTCGCCCAGGTAGACCTTGCCCGTCGAGCCGTCGATGGAGACGACGTCGCCCTCCTCGACGACGGTCTCGCCCACCGTCATCCGGCGGCGCTTCGTGTCGACCTCCAGGTCCTCCGCGCCGCACACACAGGTCTTGCCCATGCCGCGCGCCACGACGGCGGCGTGGGAGGTCTTGCCGCCGCGCGAGGTCAGGATGCCCTCGGCCGCGATCATGCCGTCGAGGTCGTCGGGGTTGGTCTCGCGGCGGATCAGGATGACCTTCTCGCCCGAACGCGACCACTTGATCGCGGTGTACGAGTCGAAGACCGCCTTGCCGACCGCGGCACCGGGTGACGCGGCGATGCCACGGCCCAGCTGCTCGACCGACGCGCCCTCGTCGAAGCGGGGGAACATGAGCTGCGCGAGCTGGGCGCCGTTGACGCGCTGGAGGGCCTCGGCCTCGTCGATGAGGCCCTGGTCCACGAGCTGCGTCGCGATGCGGAAGGCGGCACCGGCGGTGCGCTTGCCGACGCGGGTCTGCAGCATCCACAGCTGGCCGCGCTCAATGGTGAACTCGATGTCGCACAGGTCCTTGTAGTGCGTTTCGAGGGTCTCCATGATCTGCATGAGCTGGTCGTACGACTTCTTGTCGATCTGCTCCAGATCGGCGAGCGGGACCGTGTTGCGGATGCCCGCGACGACGTCCTCGCCCTGCGCGTTCTGCAGGTAGTCGCCGTACACGCCCTGGTGGCCGCTGGCCGGGTCGCGGGTGAACGCGACGCCCGTGCCGGAGTCGGGGCCGAGGTTGCCGAAGACCATCGAGCAGACGTTGACGGCCGTGCCGAGGTCGCCGGGGATGCGCTCCTGGCGGCGGTAGAGCTTGGCGCGGTCGGTGTTCCACGACTCGAAGACCGAACGGATCGCGAGGTCCATCTGCTCGCGCGGGTCCTGCGGGAAGTCCCGCCCCGCCTCCGTCTTGACGATCTTCTTGAACTTGGTGACCAGCTTCTTCAGGTCGGCGGCCTCGAGGTCCGTGTCGACCGTGACCTTCTTGGTCTCCTTGGCCTTCTCCAGGGCGTCCTCGAAGAGTTCGCCGTCGACGCCGAGGACGGTCTTGCCGAACATCTGGATGAGCCGGCGGTAGGAGTCCCACGCGAAGCGGTCGTCGCCGGACTGCTTGGCGAGGCCGGTGACCGACTTGTCGGAGAGTCCGATGTTCAGGACCGTGTCCATCATGCCGGGCATCGAGAACTTGGCGCCGGAGCGGACCGAGACGAGCAGCGGGTCGTCGGCCTGGCCGAGCTTCTTGCCCATCTTCTTCTCGAGGGCGTCGAGGTGCGCACTCACCTCGTCCCGCAGCTCGACGGGCTCCTCGCCGCTGTCGAGGTACGTCTTGCAGGCCTCGGTGGTGATCGTGAAGCCCGGAGGGACGGGCAGCCCGAGGTTGGTCATCTCGGCGAGGTTCGCGCCCTTCCCGCCGAGAAGGTCCTTGAGGTCCTTGTTGCCCTCGGTGAAGTCGTAGACGAACTTCACGCTCTCGCTCGTGTGAGCTACGTGGGGATCTTTGTTTTCCGACACGGGTCTCGACTCCTCGAGAGCTCGGTGGCTGCCCTGACGGCGAGGAACATACCCAGATCGAAGGCACCTGGGTACGTCCACTTGTGCGTCATGCGGCCGTAACCACCCGTCCGCCGCTAGATCGAAAGTGACTGGGCGGTAGCCGAGATCTCGATCATGTGTTTAAGTCTTGAACGCTCACCCTCCCCGTTACCCACTAAACGCTCAGATGAGCGGCTAGAACTCAGATGTGAGTTCACGTCGTGAATGATCGAGCAGTGGCACTGAGTGCCACCCCTTGGAGAAGTGCAGCCGCGCACGAAGCGCTCATCTGAGCGCAACCCCTATCAGGGGTGGCGAGAATCACGCCGTTTCAAGCGGCCCGATGTCAGCATCCGGACCCCCTGTGGACGGCCTGCGGGCGGTCCGGGCTCCCTGAAGTGCGGTGGAGTGCTTCGCCGACGGCGGCGAGGGAACGGAGTTCCGGACAGATCTCGGCGATCTCAGTCGTCGATCCCCGACCTCTCCACCCCCGCCACGATCCACCGCTGGAAGAACAGGAAGACCACGAGCAGCGGCACGATCGACACCGCGGCCGCTACGAACAGCACGTGCAAGCGGATGACCTGGGACGTCGTGAACGTGGCCAGGGCGACCTGGACCGTCCAGGCGTCGCGGTCCTGGCCGATGACCAGGGGCCACAGGAAGGAGTTCCACGCGCCGATGAACACGATCGTGCCGACGGCGGCGAAGGCGGGGCGGGAGTTCGGGACGACCACGCGCCAGTACGTACGCCAGTAGCCCAGGCCGTCCACCCGTGCCGCGTCCTCCAGTTCCCTCGGGAAGCCCAGGAAGTACTGGCGGAAGACGAAGCACGCGAAGGCCGAGAAGAGGGTCGGGACGATCAGGCCGCGCAGGGTCGAGACCCAGCCGAGGGACGAGACCAGGACGAAGCTCGGGACGAAGGCGACGGCCGCCGGGACCATCATCGTGCCGAGGATGGCGTAGAAGACGTGGTCGGCGTAGCGGTAGGGGATGCGGGCCAGGCCGTAGCCCGCGAGGGAGGCGAGGAGCAGGGTGCCGATCGTTGTCGCGATCGCGATCAGCGAGGAGTTGAGCAGGGCCCTGGCCATCGGGACCGTCGGGTCGTCGAAGAGCTCGGTGATGTTCGACCAGTGCAGCGTGGAGGGGAAGAACGTCCAGTCGGGGGACGTGATGTCGTCCTCGGACGCCAGGCCGTTGCGTACGAGGAGGTAGAAGGGGATCAGGAAGAGGAGTGCCAGGGCGATGAGGAGGGCTACGCGCAGGGCGCGGCCCGCTCTGACCAGGGCGTCGTCCGTCGACCTGTTGCGGGGTGCGGTCGCGGAGCGTTTTGCGGGTGCGGTCGCGGGACGTTTGACGGGTGCGGTCATGGGGGTCAGTCCTCCTTTCTGCCCAGGCCGAACCAGCGCGCCTGGCCGATCGTCACCACCGCGATGATCAGTGCGAGGAGCACGGCGCCCGCGCTGCCGAGTCCGAGGTTCTGCTCGCGGCCGAGCGCCGTGTAGTAGAGGTAGACGAGCGGCGGGCGGGCGTGCGGCGGGTAGCCGCTGGAGGTCGAGAGCAGGTTGTAGAACTCGTCGAAGGCCTGGAACGCGTTGATGACGAGCAGCAGCGTGACGGCGACGGAGGTCGCGCGCAGCTGGGGGAGCGTGATGTGGCGCAGGACCTGCCAGCCGGGCCGGGCGCCGTCCACCGCCGCCGCCTCGTAGAGGGTGGGGGAGATGCGTTGCAGGCCCGCCAGGAACAGGATCATGTAGAAGCCCGCCTGGAGCCAGAGCCGTACGGTGACGATGACCAGCCAGTACCAGGGCGGTTCCGTGGTCGACAGCCATGCCGTCTGGTCGACGCCGAACCAGCCGAGGACGGTGTTGGCGAGCCCGAACCGCACCCCGTTGAAGATCGACAGCTTCCAGATCATCGCCGCCACGACGTAACTGCACGCCGCCGGTAGGAAGAAGACCGAGCGGAAGAACGCCTGGGCGCGGCGCAGGCGGTTCACCATCAGGGCGAGCGCGAGCGACAGGACGAAGGTCGTGGGGACGATGAACGCCGAGAAGACCGCGAAGGTGACGAGGCTGTCGGTGAACGCGTCGTTCCGCAGCATCGACGTGTAGTTGTCGAAGCCGATGAAGTCGTCGGGCGAGACGGTGTTGTGGGCGTCGAAGAAGCTGAGGTAGACGCTCCAGGCGAGCGGCACGTACGTGAAGAGGATCAGGCCCAGCGCGAACGGCCCGACGAAGACCCAGAACCAGAGGGTGCGGTTCTGACTGCCCAGGAGTCGGCTCACGAGTCCTTCTTGACCCGGTCCAGTTCCGCCCGCACCTTGCGTACGACGGACTTGAGCTCGCTCTCCGGGTTCGCGCCGGACTTGATGATCCGGCTCAGCGCGTCCTGGTACGCGGTGCGGCTCGCCGGGGTCCACAGCAGCGGCTCGGAGTAGCCGTACTCGGTGGAGTAGCGCACCGCGTCCGCCGCCGCGCCCTCCTTCAGTTTGGCGGCCTTCTTCGCGAGGGAGAGTCTGGCCGGGATGTGGAAGCCGTACGAGAGCGCGAAGTCCTCCTGGTAGTCGGACTTGTCGATCCAGAGCCACTTGAGGAAGTCCTTCGCCTGCTCCTTGTGGTCGCTGCGGGCGCTCACCGCCGCGCCGTACGACCCCACGGGCAGCGACGGCTTCCCGTCGGTGCCGTCGGCGGGCAGCGCCAGCACGCCGAAGTCGTCGCCCAGCTCCTTCCGCACGGCGGGCAGCGCCCACAGACCGCACCACTGCATGGCGCACAGCTCCTGCACGAACGCCGACGGGTCCGACCAGTCGGCGGGCGCGCCGAGCAGCAGCGACTTGTCGGCGTACAGCTGGCGCAGCTTGCCCAGGGCGCGGGCGGCCGCCGGGTCGTCGAAGCCGACCTCGCCGTCCTCGGTGACGGAGGACAGGCCCGCCGCGTACAGGGGCGTGACGCCGAGGGCGCCCGCTCCGCCGTCGTTGCCGAGGAAGAGGCCCTTCACGTCCTTCGTGGTCAGCGCCTTCGCCGCGTCGACCAGCTCGTCCAGGCTCTTCGGCGGCTCGACGCCCGCGTCGTCGAGCAGGCTCCTGCGGTAGTAGAGCAGGTGCATGTCGACGACCTGCGGGATCGCCCAGATCTTCCCGTCGTACGTCTTGGGGGCGAGGACCGCCGGGTTGAAGTCGTCCTTCACGCCGTCGAACAGCTCGGTGAGGTCGACGACCTGGCCCTGCCTGATCTGGTCCAGGGACGGGCCGTTGACCTCGAACACGTCGGGGCCCGAGTCGGTGAGGAGCGCGGCCGCGGTCTGCTCGTCGTAGTTGCCGGGGCGCCACTGGACGCTGACGTTCGCTTTCTTGTACGCCGCCGCGTACCGCTTCACGGCGTCCTCGGTGCCCGGTTCGCCGTACTGGTGGTACCACTGCGCGAGCCGCGGGCCCTTGCCGCCCGAGCCGCCGCCGTCGCGTCCCGTGTTGGACCCGCACGCGGTGAGCAGCCCGAGGGCGGCGCCCGCCGCACCCGTCCCGAGAAGTGTCCTGCGGCTGATGGCCATGCTGGTCGTCCCCCTGCGTGACGTAGGTGTGTGCCGGGCCCAACGATCAACCATGCAGAGGGATTACGACAGGGGTGTTGCGGCCGAGTGTCGACCCGCCCGTACGCCGTGAATCCGTCAGTGCCGCGTAAAGGAGGACCCATCGTGTGTATGCACCACGTCAAGGACGACGCCGAGGCTCCGCGGACGTTCTACGGTGCCGCACATGGGACACAACAGGACGAGACAGGGCGTCGTACGGACGGGGGCGGGGGAGCCGTACGGAGCCGAGACCCCGTACGCGACTGTCTCGGACCGCAACTGGGCGCACGACGTACGATCCGGCGTCTTCTGCGCGTTCGCGCTCTTCGGGCTCGTCCTCCTCATCGACTGGGCCAACGGCACGCTCGGCCTCGTCCGCGCCGCCTGCCTCTGGGTGCCGCTCTCCGTACTGCTGTACGCGGTGCTGCACCCGGTGCGGGTGACGGCGGGCCCCGGCTGGCTGGCGGTACGGGGACTCGGCCGCCGCAAGCACGTCTGCACCTGCCTCCTCACCGCCGTGCGGTACGACGAGGGCGTCGCCGCGCGCCTCGTCCTGTGCGACTCGCTGGGCAACCGCGTCGAGCTCGACCCGCAGGTCCTCGTCGACAACCCGCTGCTCCTGCACCGCCTCGACACGGGGGCACGCTCCGCGCTGGAAGCGGGGTTGCTGCGGACCGGCCACGTCGAGCTGCGACGCCTCACCGAGCGCGCCGACAACACGACGGCGCGCGGCGTCTTCGAGGCGTCCGACCTGCACTGAGCGGGACCTTCGGCCCTGGGAGCGGTCGGGCGGGGGGTGGACCGTGGGACCATGGACATCTCGTATTCCGTGGACACGGCACCCGCCGCCCGTGTCACAGTCGTACGTGTGGACATCACGACCCGCGCCGACCTCGACGTGCTCCTGCGCCGCTTCTACACGGCGGCCTTCGCCGATCCGCTGATCGGCCCCTTCTTCACGGAGATCGCCGGCACCGACCTCGACGTGCACATGCCGCGCATCACCGACTTCTGGGAGCGCGCGCTCTTCCGTTCCGCCGAGTACCGCCGCGACGCGTTCGCGCCGCACGCCGTGCTGTACTCCGCCCGCCCCCTCACCGCCGAGCACTTCGGCCGTTGGGTGCAGCTGTGGCACGCCACGGTCGACGGACTGCACCGGGGGCCGAACGCGGACCGCGCGAAGGCGCAGGGGGAGCGGATCGCGGTCGCCCTGCTGCGCCGACTGGGCGGCAGGGACGCGTCGACCGAGGGCGAGGGCCCCGGGTTCGTCCCGCTGGCGGCGCTGCGACTGCGCGGGGCGGCCTGACCCACACCACCGGTCCGGAGGTCAGTCCTTCAGGCCCTCGTACCGCACCCCGGTCAGCCCCTCGGACGCCGCCCACAGCCGCTCACCCGCCACATCGTTGCGCGTCCACTTCGCCCGCCAGGACCGTGTCGGCGACCCGCGCCACCCGAGCGGGCCGGGTCCGGTGAACGAGTCGGGCCGTATGCCCCGCGCCGTCGCCGCATACAGCGTGGGCAGTGCGCCGGCCGCGGCGGGCTGCGCGACGACGCGGTTGGCGAGCGCCGCGAAGCGTTCCGCGCCCCTGCGGCCCTCCATCCTGGGTCCCGCGCTCTGCAGGTTGGTCGAGGCGTAGCCCGGGTGGGCGGCGGCCGCGACGGTGTCGGCGCCGGTCGCGGCCAGGCGGCGGGCCAGCTCGTGGGTGAAGAGGAGGTTGGCCGTCTTGGAGCGCCCGTAGGCGATCCAGCGGCGGTAGTGGCGCTCGCTGTTGAGGTCGCCGATGTCGATGTTGGCGAGCGCGTGCAGGCCGGACGACACGGTGACGACGCGCGCCCCCGGGGTCTCCATGATGCGGGGGAGCAGCAGCCCGGTGAGGGCGTAGTGCCCGAGGTGGTTGACGCCGAACTGGGTCTCGAAGCCGTCGGCGGTGCGGCGGTAGGGGAGTGCCATCACGCCCGCGTTGTTGATCAGCAGGTCGAGGTGCGTGCTGTCGAACGCGTCCGCGAACTCCCGTACGGACGCCAGGTTCCCGAGGTCGAGGGCGCGGAACTCGGCGTGGGCGCCGGGCACTTCACTGAGCAGCCGCCCTACCGCCACGCCCCCGCGCTCCTCGCTGCGGCAGGCGAGGACGACGCGGGCGCCGCGGCGGGCGAGTTCACGCGCCGTGACGTAGCCGATGCCGCTGTTGGCGCCGGTGACCACGGCGGTGCGGCCGCTCTGGTCGGGGATGTCGTGCGCGGTCCACGCCGCCATAACAGGGCTCCTCGTCGTCGGCTCTCGTCCACCGTTGCTCACCAACCGTAAGCGGGGGACGGAGCCTACGGCAGGGCGCCGCCGTTCAGGCCGCGGCGCCGCCGTCGATCACCAGATCGGCGCCGACCACCGAGCCGGACTCGTCGGAGGCCAGGTACAGCACCGCCGCGGCGACCTCCTCCGTCGTCACCACGCGGCCCAGCGGCGTCGCCTTCCGCATGCGGGCCGCGCGGTCGGCCTCGGTCTCGCCGGGGCGGAACGACATGGTGGTGTCGGAGGAGCCGGGGCTGACGGTGTTGATGCGGACGCCGTCCCGGATGTGCTCGGCGGCGGCCGCGCGGCTCAGCGCGGAGACGGCCGCCTTGGTCGCTCCGTAGGCCGCCGTGCCCGGCGTGCTGGTGTGCGCGCCGAGGGTGGAGCCGATGTTGACGACGGCGCCGCCCGCGGGCTGCGTGCGCATCTGCTTGACCTCGGCCTGGAGGGCTAGCAGTACGCCGGTGACGTTGATGTCGAGCATCGTGCGCCAGTCCTCCTCGGGCAGCTCGGCGACCGGCTGTCCGGCGCGCAGGACGCCCGCGTTGTTCACGGCGACGTCGAGGGAGCCGAAGCGGTCGACGGTGGCGGTGACGAGCGAGGCGAGGTCGGCGGAGCGGGAGACGTCGGCGGTGACGACGAGCGCCTTGCCGCCCGCCGCCTCTATGAGGTCCGCCGTCTCCTTCAGGGGGCCCTCGGTGCGTCCGGCTACGACGACGTTCGCGCCCTCGGCGGTGAAGGCGAGCGCGATGGCACGGCCGAGGCCGGAGCCGCCGCCGGTGACGAGGGCGGTGCGGCCCGCGAAACGGGTGCGGGGAGCGTGAGCAGTCATGACGGACTCTTTTCTTGACCGATCGGTTCAATATGAGGGCAAATAAAAGTGGGCTGCGCGTACGGGGTCGTAAGGAACGGCGGGTGGGCCGTCAGTCGAGCAGGGTCAGTGCCTGCTCCACCGCGTCCCGCACCCGCGCCGGGTCCTTGGACGCCTTGCCGACCACCCGCAGGCCCTGCATCAGGACGAGCAGCATGCGGGCGAGCGTCAGCGGATCGCGGCCCTCGGGCAGCTCGCCCTGCGCCCGCGCCCGGACGAGCGCGGAGTGCAGCAGCGTCTCCATGTGCTCCCAGCTGCGCTCGACGCAGCGGGCCGCGGGTTCGTCGTGCGGACCGAGCTCGGCCGCCGTGTTCGTGATGAAACAGCCGGTCAGGCGCCCGTCGCCGGTGGACGTCTCGCTGCCGAAGCGGTGCAGCAGGGCGCGGACGGCGGGCAGGGCGGGGCCCGGCCGGGAGAGCTCGGTGAGCAGGAGCGGGTTCTGCTGCGCCGCGTACCGCTCCAGCGCCTTCAGATACAGCTCGTGCTTGTTCCCGAAGGTCGCGTAGATGCTGGCGCGCCCGATGCCGAGCGCCTCGACGAGGTCCGCCATCGACGTCGCCTCGTAGCCGCGCCGCCAGAACAGCTCCAGGGCCGACTGCAGCGCGGCGTCCGGATCGAATTCCTTGGTCCTGGCCACGGGGAGGACGCTACGCCGTTCTGGAACGATCGGTCAAGCAACTCGTACCGGGTGCACCGCCACCGACACCTCCTCGTCGTCCAGACACCGCCCCGTCTCCAGGTCGAAGCGCTGCTTCAGGAGCGGCGAGGCGACGAACGGCCGCCCCTGCTCCGTTCCGAGCAGGCCCCGGGAGAGGACCGCCGCGCCCGTGAACGGGTCACGGTTGTCGATCGCGTACGCGCGGCCCTCGCGGTCGAGGAAGAGCGCGGCCTGCCGGCCGTCGGGCAGCAGGGCCGCGAGCCCCCGGCCCGGCATCAGCTGCGTACGGTCGCAGACCTCGAACCAGTTCTCGTCGAGGCGGAGTTGGATCCTTACGGAGGTCGAGCCGCTCATCGCGTGGCTCCTTCCAGGGGGCGGGGGCCGATGGACAGAAGGGGGAGGTCGGGCTTGATCTGGTCGCGCTCGGGGACGAAGCCGACGGTGGGGTCCGGCACGCCCGGCGCGTTCACGAAGGAGACGAAGCGCGCGAGCCGCTCCGGGTCGTCCAGGGTCTCGGCCCACTCGTCGCGGTAGTGCGTGACGTGCGCGGCCATCAGCGACTCCAGCTCGTCGCAGATGCCCAGCGAATCGTGGACGACGACGTCGCGCACGTGGTCGAGGCCGCCGTCGATCCGGTCGAGCCAGGCCGCGGTGCGCTCCAGGCGGTCCGCGGTGCGGATGTAGAACATCAGGAACCGATCGATGAGGCGCACCAGTTCGGCGTCGCTCAGGTCCTGCGCGAGCAGGTCCGCGTGGCGCGGGGTCGCGCCGCCGTTCCCGCCGACGTACAGGTTCCAGCCGCTCGCCGTGGCGATGACGCCGAAGTCCTTGGACTGGGCCTCCGCGCACTCGCGGGCACACCCGGACACCGCCGACTTCAGCTTGTGCGGGGCGCGCAGGCCCCGGTAGCGCAGCTCCAGGTCGATGGCCATGCGGACCGAGTCCTGCACGCCGTAGCGACACCAGGTCTGCCCGACGCAGGACTTCACGGTGCGCAGCGCCTTGCCGTACGCGTGGCCCGACTCGAAACCCGCGTCCACCAGGCGCGTCCAGATCATGGGGAGCTGCTCGACGCGCGCGCCGAACAAATCGATGCGCTGGCCGCCGGTGATCTTCGTGTAGAGCCCGAAGTCCCGCGCCACCTCGCCGATGACGATCAGCTTCTCCGGGGTGATCTCGCCGCCGGGGATGCGCGGCACCACCGAATAGGAGCCGTTCTTCTGGAGGTTGGCGAGGAAGTGGTCGTTGGTGTCCTGCAGCGCGGCCTGCTCACCGTCCAGGACGTACCCCTTCGCGCCGATCGACGGCGCGAGCGACGCGATGATCGAGCCGACCGCGGGCTTGCACTCGTCGCAGCCCTCACCGCCGCGCGCCCCCTCGCGGCCGTGCCCGTCGAGCAGCTCGCGGAAGGAGGTGACGCGCAGGGCGCGCACGATCTCGTACAGCTCCTGGCGGGTCTGCGCGAAGCAGCCGCACAGCCCGTCGTCACCGCTCTTCGGCAGCAGCTGCCCGATCACCTTGAGACAACTGCCGCAGCCCGTCCCCGCCTTGGTGCACTTCTTCACCTCGGGCAGGCTGGAGCAGACGCAGATGGCGTCCTTGGTGACGTTGTGGCAGTTGCAGATCACCGCGGAGCCGGGCAGCGACTCCGGGCCGAGCGCGACGGGGGCGCCCGCGCCCGCGGGCAGCACCAGCTGTTCGGCGGGCACCGGCGGCACGGATCCGGTGAGCGGCCGCAGCACCCCGTACTGCTCCGCGTCGCCGACGAGGATGCCGCCGAGCAGCTCGCCGTCGGGCGACATCACCAGCTTCTTGTACGTTCCCGAGCGCGAGTCCGTGTAGACGACGTCGAGGCAGCCCTCCGCCGCGCCGTGCGCGTCGCCGAACGACGCGACGTCGACGCCGAGGAGCTTCAGCTTGGTGGAGAGGTCGGCGCCGGTGAAGCTCGCCTCCTGCGCGGCGATGTCGGCGGCCGCGGTCTGCGCCATCTCGTAACCGGGTGCGACCAGACCGTAGACGCGGCCGTCCGCCGCCAGCGCGCACTCGCCGATCGCGTACACGTCCGGGTCGCTGGTGCGGCACTGCTCGTCGACCGTGATGCCGCCGCGCTCGCCGACGGCGAGACCGTGCTCGCGGGCCAGCTGGTCACGCGGCCGCACGCCCGCCGAGAACACCACGAGGTCCGTGGCGAGTTCGCTCCCGTCGGACAGCTTCATGCCCGTCACGGCGCCGTCCTCGCCGGTCACGATCTCCTGCGTGCCGGTGCCGGTGTGCACGCTCAGGCCCATGCCGGTGATGGTCCGCAGGAGCGCGGCGCCGCCGCCCTCGTCGACCTGCACCGGCATGAGGCGCGGCGCGAACTCCACGACGTGCGTGGCGAGTCCGAGCCCCTTCAGGGCGCCCGCCGCCTCCAGGCCGAGCAGCCCGCCGCCGACGACCGCGCCGGTCGTCGCGTGCTGCTTCGCGTACTCCTCGATGGCCAGCAGGTCCTCGATGGTGCGGTAGACGAAGCAGCCCGTCGCGTCCTTGCCGGGCACCGGCGGCACGAACGGGTAGGAGCCGGTCGCGAGCACGAGCTTGTCGTACGCGAACACGGCGCCCGAGCGCGCGGTGACCGTCCTCGCCTCGCGGTCGAAGCTCTCCGCCGCGTCGCCGACGTACAGCTCGATGCCGTGCTCGTCGAGGAACTCCCGGTCGGTGAGGGAGAGGTCGTCGGGGGTGCGGCCCGAGAAGTACGAGGTGAGCTGCACGCGGTCGTAGGCCGGACGCGGCTCCTCGCACAGCACCACGACGCGGTGGCTCGACGTGAGGCCCTGCGCGGCGGCGGCTTCGAGGAAACGCTGGCCGACCATGCCGTGGCCGACGAGCACGAGGGTGGGGCGGGGGAGCGGGTTCGTTGGCATGTCAGCGGCCTCCGGTCGGGGTCTCCCCCGGTCGAGCGAAGTCGAGAGCTTGGGGATGAGAGAGCAGGTGGAGCAAGGGGCTGTCGTCGTCGGGCAGCGGGTCGTCGGCCTCCCAGGCGCGGGCGAGCGTGCCGACCGCGGCGAGCTCGCCGAGCAGCACTCCGCCGACGAGGCGGCCGCCGCGGACGACGACCTTGCGGTACGTGCCGCGCGTGGCGTCGGCCAGCTGGACGACGTCGTCGTCGGGGCGCGGCTCCGGGTCCCCGAACGCCGCGAGGTCCAGCGGCCCTGGGCCCGGCAGGGTGAGGCGGGTGAGGGTGCGGGTGCCGGTGTAGGGGCGCGGGGCGGCCTCGTCGGCCGGGGTGTGACCGGGCGCCGCGACACGTTCCGCCATGAGCGCTGCGGCGAGCGCGTCGGCCTGCTCGACGGCGGGCGTCGCAAGGCCGTACACACGGCCCGCGTGCTCCGCGCAGTCCCCGACGGCCCGGATGTTCGGGTCCGACGTCCGCAGCAGGTCGTCCACGACGACGCCACGGCGCACATCGAGCCCCGCGGCCTGTGCGAGACCGGTGCGGGGCCGCACGCCACAGGCGAGGACCGTCACATCGGTGTCCAGCAGATACCCGTCGGCGAGTTCGACGCGGCGCACGGCCCCGTCGGTGACGCCGACCCCGCGCACCCGGCACTCCGTGTGCACCTCGACGCCGAGGTCCGTGAGGTGCCGCCGCACCAGCTCCGACGAGGCCGGGTCGAGCTGCCGCTCCATGAGCCGTTCGGCCTGCTGGGTCAGGACGACCTGGGCGCCCCGCACCGCCAGGGCGCGGGCCGCCGAGACGCCGAGGAGGCCGCCGCCGATGACGACGACGCGGACGCCCGGGCCGACCGCCGCCGACAGGGCGAGGCAGTCGTCCATGGTCCGGAACGCGTGCACGCCGCCCGGAAGTTCACGGGCGCCGGGTGCGAACAGGCCGCGCAGCGGCGGGAGCACGGGGTTCGAGCCGGTGGCGAGGACGAGAGTGCCGTACGGGACGACGCTGCCGTCCGCGCAGTGCACGCGACGCTCGGCGCGGTCGACGCGGACCGCGCGGGTGCGCAGGACGGGGCCCTGCGGGGTCGGCAGGGCGATGACGTCGGGCCCGTACCGGCCCGCGAGGACCTCGGCGAGCAGCACACGGTTGTACGGGGTGTGGTTCTCCTCGCCGATCAGTACGGTGCCTGTGCCTGTGCCTGTGCCTGTGCCCGCGCCCGCGCCGAGGCGCTGCGCCACTCGGGCGCCCGCCAGGCCCGTGCCGATCACCACCACACCGTCGGCCGGTACGGCGCCGGGGGCGGTGCCGGCGGCTGTCGGCTGCGCTGAGGAGGTCATGCCGAGAAGCCTGCGGTGCCGGTGTTACCCGGCAGGATCGGCCCTGTTTCCCCGGAGGAACGCTGCCCTCAGCGAGGGCCGTGGACGGCTGTGAGGGCCCGTGGCTTAACCGCCGTTGAGCCGATCCTCAAGGCTGCCTTAAAGAACGGCGGGGCGCCGCTGACCAGCGGCTTCCGGGCCCTCACCGCGCCTAGTGTGCCGCCGTGACCACCGACGCAGCCGCCCCCCGACTCGACGCGTACCCGGCCCTCGCCGCGTACCTGCGCCAGATGGACGCCCCGCTGGACCAGGGCATTCCGCCGATGCCCGAGGAGCCGCCGCGCACGCCCCGCACGCCCCACACTCCCGGCGGCGGGCGGCGCCGGACCCGAGAGGCGCGCCGGACCCGAGAGGCGCGCCGGACCCGAGAGGCCCCGCGCGCCACCCCCGCCCCGCCCCTCCGCGTCGCGCCCCGCACGCTGCACACCGCCATCGTCAACGGCGCCCTCGGCGTCACCGCGATGTGGGCCGTGCAGGCGGAGCCCTCCGCCCGGCTCGACGTGCTGTTCGCCACCGGGGCGCACCTGACGGGACTGCTCGCCGGATACGGCATCCTCGTCATGCTGTTCCTGATGGCCCGCGTCCCCGCGGTCGAACACGGCGTCGGCGCCGACCGCCTCGCGCGGCTCCACGCACTCGGCGGCCGGTACGTGCTGAGCCTCTGCGCCGCCCACGCGCTCCTCGCCCTCTGCGGCTACGCCGTCCACGCCGACACCGACCTGCTGCACGCCACCCTCGACCTGCTCGGCTACCCGGGCCTCGCCGCCGCCACCGCGGGCACCGCCCTCCTCGCCGCCGTCGGCGTCACCTCCGCCCGCGCCCTGCGCCGCCGCATCCGCCACGAGACCTGGCGGGCAGTCCACCTGCTGACCTACGTCGGCGCCGCCCTCGCCTTCGCGCACCAGCTCGCCGGTCCCGACATCGCGGGCGGCGTCCTGTCCCTCGGCCTCTGGTCGCTGCTGCACGCCACCGTCGCCGTCCTTCTCGTCTGGTACCGCCTCGTCGTACCCGTACGGCAGGCGCTGCGGCACAGCCTGCGCGTCATCGGCGTGCGCGACGAAGGACCCGGTGTCGTCTCCGTCGCCGTGCAGGGCATCGGCGTCGACGAACTGCGCGCCGAACCCGGACAGTTCTTCAGGTGGCGGTTCCTGCGGCGCAGGCTCTGGCACACCGCGCTGCCGTTCTCGCTCTCCGCACCCGTCCGCGACGACACGCTGCGCATCACCGTCAAGGCGGCCGGTGACCACACCCGCCGCATCCGGCGCCTCAGGCCCGGCACGCGCGTCCTCGCCACCGGCCCCTTCGGCGCGCTCACCGCGCACCGGCGCACCCGTCGCAAGGTGCTGCTCCTCGCGGGCGGCGTCGGCATCACCCCGATGCGGGCGCTCTTCGAGACGCTGCCCTGCGGCCCCGGCGACCTCACCCTGCTCTACCGCGCGGGCAGCGCCGAACAACTCGTCCTCAAGGAGGAGCTGGAGGCCATCGCGCGGACGCGGCAAGCAGGCCTGCACTACCTGCTGGGCCGCTCCGACGCCTCGTTCGACCCCTTGGCCCCGCAGGCCCTGCGCAACCTCGTCCCCGACCTCGCCGACCACGACGTGTACCTGTGCGGGCCGCCCGGCATGTCCGCGATGGCGACCACGGCGCTCGTACGGGCGGGCGTTCCGGAGGACCGCATCCACGCGGAGTGCTTCACGTTCTGAGAGCACGAGTGCTGCACGTTCTGGGCGCGCCCTTCATCTCTCTCCCCCCCCCGAGTTCGAGAAAGCAGGTCATGGGACGCCACCGCAGACCCCTCGCCCCCGCCCAGGGACCCACCCGCCAGGCCCGCAGGAAGCTCGCCGCGGGGCTGGCAGGGGCGAGCGCGCTCGTCGCCGCGGCCCTCGCCGTCGCGGTCGACCCGGCGGCGCCCCCGGCCCCCGACCGCCCCTCGGCGGGCGTCCCGGCACCACAGGCCGCCCCTTGATCGCGGGATAGGCTCGCGATCATGCCTGACATATCCATGACCACAGTCGTCGTCCTCTGCCTCGCCGCCCTCGCGGCCGGCTGGATCGACGCCGTGGTCGGCGGCGGGGGACTGCTGCTGCTCCCCGCCCTGCTGCTCGGTCTGCCGGGCGGCACCCCGGCCGCGCACGCCCTCGGTACGAACAAGGCCGTCGCGATCGTCGGGACGACGGGCGCCGCGGTGACGTACGTCAGGAAGACACCCGTCGACGTGCCGACAGCCGTCCGCATCGGCCTCGCCGCGCTCGCCGGGTCGATGGGTGGCGCGTTCTTCGCGGCCGGGATGAGCACCGACGTCCTGAAGCCCGTGATCATGGTGGTGCTGCTCGCCGTCGGCGCCTTCGTGATCCTCAAGCCCGCCTTCGGCACGGCGCCCGCCACCGGCCCCGCGTCCCCGAAGCGGATCCTCGCGGCGATCGGCCTCGCGGGCCTCGGCATCGGCTTCTACGACGGACTCATCGGCCCCGGCACCGGCACGTTCCTCGTTCTCGCCCTGACCGCCGTGCTCCACCTCGACCTGGTCTCGGCGTCCGCGACCGCGAAGATCGTGAACTGCTGCACCAACGCGGGCGCCCTCGCGATGTTCGCCTGGCAGGGCGCGGTCCTGTGGCAGCTGGCCGGTCTCATGGCCGTCTTCAACCTGGCGGGCGGCATGTTCGGCGCGCACACGGCCCTGAAGAAGGGCAGTGGCTTCGTCCGTGTCGTGCTTCTGACGACCGTCTTCGGGCTCGTGGTGAAGATGGCGTACGAGCAGTGGCTGGCGTGAGCGGTGTGCGGCGCGCGAGGGAACCTCAGCGGACCGCGGTGAGGTGGGCGAAGACCACCACGTTGCCCTGGTAACCCGTCTGCTTCGAGTACTTCCCGCCGCAGGTGATGACCCGCAGCTCAGGCCGCGACGCGGCGCCGTACACCTTCTCGTCGGGGAAGTCCTCGGCGTCGTACACCTCGTTCGCGTGCACGGTGAAGACGGCGACGCTGCCGTCCCTGCGTTCCACCTCGATCGTGCGGCCCTTCTGCAGGGCGCCCAGCTCGTAGAAGACGGCGGGCCCCTCCTTGTTGTCGACGTGGCCCGCCACGATGGCGGTGCCGCGCTCGCCGGGCGTGGTGCCCGCCTCGTACCAGCCCGCGAGGTTCTTCCGCTCGGGCGGCGGCACGTCGAGGCTGCCCTGTCCGGTCAGGCCGAGGCCCATCAGGGGCGTGTCGACGCCGATCGCGGGGATCCGCACGCGGTCGGGCGGGGACGGGGGGAGGGGGGCCGTACCGTGACCGGTCGTCGAGGGGTCTGTGGCGCGGGCGGCCTGTTCGGCTTGTTCGGCTTGTTCGGCTTGTTCGGCCTGCGAGGCCTGTGCGGCCTGTGCGGCGGAGGGCTGGGGCGGCGGATGTGACGCGGTGCCGCTGCTCAGCAGCCACGCCCCGGAGCACAGCGCCACGGCGGTGACCGTGCCTATGACGGCGTTGCCGGTCCTGCGGCCCGCGCGGGATCGCGTACGTGACCGTGCGCGGAGGCGCGTACGCAGGCGCTCACCGAGTCGCGTACGCAGGCGCTCCTCAAGCCGCGTACGTAGTCGCGTACCGGTTCCCGTGCGGCGCATACGGCGACCTCCTCGGATCGGGCGGGCCGGTTCCCTCGTCCCCCTCCCCGCCCGCGAGGGGACACGGGCAGGGAGGGGGCGGGGGCGGCGGTACCGGTGGACAGCGGAGGGTGTCCGTCAGATCCTGTCGCCTCTCGCCCGGCGATGCAGGAGCCAGGTACCGCCCGCGGCGGCGACGGCCAGGGCCGCCACTCCCGCCGCGGTCTGCACGGGGTCGGGGCCGAGTGCGCCGCCGACCCCCGTCTTCACATGCCCCTTGGGGAGCTGCTGCTGCGGCCGTTCACCCGCGGCAGCGGCGGTGGAGGTGATCGTGACCATGAGATCGCCCGCGATCCGCTTGTTCTTCGCACCGGAGCCGCCGGACCCGGAGCACTTCGCGACGATCTCGTACGTGCCGGGCTGCGCGGACGGCGGCACCTCGAACCGCCCGGCGGCGGTCTCGCCGCCCTCCGCACGCGTGCCCGGCGCCATCGTGAACGACCCCGCGCCGACCGCGCTCGCGTCGCCGGTCGCCGTCCCGCCCGAGCCGCAGGCGGTGGTGTGCACGGTGACGGTGGAGCCGGGGGTGACGGTGGCGGGGCGGATCTCCAGGCTCCCGGCGGGCGGGCCGGGAGCTGCGGGCGTGCCGGGAGCTGCGGCGGCGGGGACGGCCAGAGCGCCCGCCGCCACGGCGAGAGCGGTACCGGTCAGCAGACGGGCGTAGCGCATGTGGTCGTTCCTCCGAGGGCCTACGTACGGGCACGGCCCGCGGCACCCCCAAGTGCCGCTGCGTCGGTCGAACCCCGCTCTACCGAGGTAAGTGGCACTCGGCGGCCGACGCCTCCTGATGGGGCATCAGAAAGGTGCGAGGCGGACTGCTCCTGACGCGGCGGAGGGAACGTTCCAGCAGGTCACCGGCGTGCCGAGGGCCCGTGTTCGAAGGGTGCGCGGCGCGGCTGTGAATGGGTGACCTGGGGCGTGGTGCGACCGGGCGCGGTGGTGACTCCGGCCGTCAGACGGTGTCCCACGGGACGTCCTCGTACGCCCCCGCCACGCGCGCCATCAGCTGCTCGTCGACCCCGTACGCGACGTCGTCGATCCGCCGCACGGGCCGTACCCCCCACGCGTTCGTGACGAAGGCCGCCCTGTACGAGGGGAGGTCCGCGAGGGTCACCGGAGCGTGCCGGGTGGGCAGCCCGGCGGCGGGCAGGCGCGACCGGACGAGCTGCATCGTGATGCCTGCCAGGTGCGGCGCGTCCGGCCAGACGACCTCCGTGCCGTCGAAGAAGGCGATGTTCGTGACCGCGCCCTCGCTGACCTCCCCGCCGGGACCGGTGAGCAGCACCTCGTCGAACCCGTCGCCCCGCGCGAGCTCAGCGTGGCGGGCCTGCGCGAAGCCGCCCAGGTGCTTGATGTGGGCGAAGGGCCGCTGATACGCCACGGAACGCAGCGACTGTGCCCGGCCCTCCATCGTGGCGGGCAGCTCCATGGGCGGCCGGACGGTGACCAGGTGGGACGGCTGCCCGCCCGGGGCGTGGACGTAGACCCGTACGGACGCGTCGGAGATGTCGTCGCGCAGGATGTGCCGGACGAGCACGCGCACGTGCTCCCCGTCGACCCCGTGCCCGAACAGCTCACGCGTGGCCGTGTCGAGCCGCGCCAGATGCAGGCCGAGGCCGCGCACCTTGCCGCCCCTGACCTGCATCGCGGTGAAGTGCCCGGTCTGGACGAGGGCCGGCCACAGCAGGGTCTCGGCGGTCGCGGGCCGCCCGTCGACCTCGATGCGCTGCGCGAGAGCGGAGGTGGGGGTGAGGGCGGAGACGGGGACGGGGGAGGGGACGGGGGTGGTCATACGGACACGTCTTCCTGTTCCTGGTCGCTCTCCGAAGCGGCTTCGTCCTGGTTCTCCGAAGCGGCCGCCCCGCAGGATCCGGTCGCGCACGGAACCTCCTTCTCCACGAGGCGCCGCGGGCCCGGGCCGCGTGACCCCAGCGTGTCCCACGTGTTGGACAGCGCGCACCTGGACAGGGAGAGGCAGCCGCAGCCGATGCAGTCGGTGAGGTTGTCGCGGAGCCGCTGGAGGGTCCGTATCCGGGTGTCGAGGTCCTCGCGCCAGCACTCCGAGATCCTCGCCCAGTCCGCGCGGTTCGGCGTACGGTCCTCGGGGAGCAGCGCCAGCACCTCGCGGATCGTGGCGAGCGGCATGCCGAGCTGCTGCGAGGTGCGGATGAAGGCGACCCGGCGCAGGGTGTCGCGGCTGTAGCGGCGCTGGTTGCCGGAGGTGCGGCGGGACTTGATGAGTCCTTCGGCCTCGTAGAACCGCAGGGCGGAGGGGGCGACCCCGCTGCGCGCTGCGAGCTCGCCGATGGTGGCTTCCTTGGCTTTCGGTGCGAGGCGGTGCGTCATGCGGTCAGCGTAGTGAGCGGGCGCAAGCGGCCGTGTGGAGCCGCCGCGGGTCACGCCCGGGGCAGGCGCACCACCGCCACCGCCCCGCCGTCCGCCGCGTTGGAGAACTCCACGCGGGCGCCGATCACCTGGGCCTGCCCGCACGCGATGGTCAGCCCGAGGCCGGTGCCCTGGCCGCGCTCCCTCGCGCCGGTCTGGAAGCGCCGCGGGCCGTCGTCGAGGAGGTGGCCGGGGAAGCCGGGCCCGTGGTCGCGGATCGTGACCTCGACGCCGTCGACCCGCACCTCGACCGGATCGCCGCCGTGCTTACGGGCGTTGCCGACGAGGTTGGTGAAGATGCGCTCCAGTCGGCGCGCGTCGGTACGGACGAACGTGTCGTACGCGCGCTCCGCACCCACCGCCGTGAACTCCGCCGCCGACCCGTCCGCGCGTTCCGCGATCGCCTCGACGAGCGGCCCCAGCGGATGCACCACCAGGTCGGGCTTCTCCACCTCCGCGTCGAGGCGCGCCACTTCGAGCAGATCCTCCGTGAGGGTGCGCAGGGCGCGGACCCGGTCGCGCACGAGCTCGGTCGGGCGGCTCGACGGCAGCAGCTCGGCCGCCGTGTGCAGTCCGGTCAGCGGGGTCCGCAGCTCGTGGGCGACGTCGGCGGTGAAGCGCTGCTCGGCTTCCAGGCGCTGCTGGAGGGAGGCGGCCATCGTGTCGACGGCGGTGGCGAGTTCGGCCACCTCGTCCTTGCCGTGCCGGGTGCCCGGCGGGCGGGGATGGTCGATGCGGGCGTCGAGGTCGCCCTGGCTGATGCGGCGCGCGATGGCCGCCGCGGTACGCAGTTCGCGGCTCAGCCTGCTCGAAAGCCCGGCCCCGCCCAGCGCCGCGAGCCCGACGACGACGGCACCCGAAACCAGCAGCTGCCGGTCGAAGTCGGCCATGTCGTCGGCCTGTCCGTGCAGCGGCTCGCGGATGGACAGGACGTGGCGGGGGTTGTCGCCGACCGGCCGCGCCGCCCACACGCACGGATCGTCCGACGTCATGTCCAGGTAGGTGGTGCGCTGCCCGGCCAACGCGGCCCTGCGCAGCGCCGCGGGCACCTGCGGGTCGTCGACACCGGCGTCCGTGTCGGCCTGGTCGACCTGTCCCGTCAGCTCGTAGAGCTGCCGTACGCGCACGAGTTGGGCGATCGCACCGGAACGGGCGCCCGACGAGATCTGGTCGAGCCGCGCGTGGTGGACGAGCAGCCCGATGGCGATGGCGACGACCGCGCAGCCCACGGCGAGCAGCGCGGCGATCTTCCAGCGCAGCCCGAGACTGTTGAGCGCGGCACGGACCCGGGTCCCGGGCCTGCGCGCCATCAAGGGCCCCATGGGGAAGGGGAGCCGGAGGGCGAGTCGGAGGAGGAGTCGGAGGGTGAATCGGAGGGCGACCCGCTGGAGACGCCGTCGGAACTGGGCCGGGGCGACCGCTTGTAGTTCTTGATGTCGCTGACCGTGGACATCCGCGCGCCGTCCCAGTGGAAGCGGACCGCCTGCTCGCCGCCCTCGGAGCACGGCGTGCGCACCAGCAGATCGGGGCCGACCGTCTCCACGCTCACGCTCCTGCCGGAGGTGAACAGGATCGGGTAGATCTTGCCGCCGCGCTCCGTGTAGACGACGAGGATCGACCGGCCGCTCTCCGTATCGGCGGCCACGAGCATGTCCGGCTTCTTGTCGCCGGTGAGGTCGAGGAACATCGGCGGCCGTATCCCGGCCCGCCCCGGGCGGTCGATCATCCCGCGGTCGGCGAGCGGTCTCGTGCGGGGGTCGGCCCGCAGGATCGCGTGGACGTCCATCGAGGCGAGCCCGCCCGAACCCACCTCCACGCCGCGCAACGGCCGCGGGGGCGGCTGGCGCGTGGACGCCTCGGCGCCGGGCGCCCGCGATGTCCGGCCGGCCCAGGCGGGCCAGACCGCCTCCGGGCGCGGCTGCACGGAGACGGACGGCGCGGAATCGCCGTGCCCGAGACCGTCCGTACCGGCACACCCCGTCAGCACGAGGGCCGCCAGTACGGCGAAGAGGGCGGCGCCCGGCAGGAGCAGGCGGCGGGGCATCGGATTCATGGGTGGCTGACCGTCACGTGGGGGGCGCTGGTGGTGGCCGGTCCAGGGCTGCGCCGGGGATTCGGCAGGGGGACCGGCCACCGCTTTCGAAGGTAGGAACCCTCCATCACGGAAAACAGGAGGTTGTGTAACAACTACCCCTAAGCTCGCTGAAACCTGGACGCACGGGACCTAAGCCCAGGCCGCTCGGCCCGGCCCCCCCGGCACGCCCCGCACGGAGCCTTCGCCGCGCGACTGTGGACAATCGCCGTATGAGCGACGACGAACTCGGTACGCCCCGGCTGCCGTTCTTCGTGTACGGCACGCTGCGCCCGGGCGAGCCCAACCACGCCGTCCACCTGCACGGCAGGACCGCGACGGAGAAGCCCGCCCTCCTGCCGGACGCGCTCCTCTACGACGGTCCCGGCTACCCGTACGCCGTCGAGCACCCCGGCAAGGGCCCCGTCCACGGCGAACTCCTGACCGCACTCCCCACCGCCTACGCCCCCCTCCTCGCCGCCCTGGACCTCCTGGAGGAGTACACCCCGGGCGACCCGCACAACCTCTACGAACGAGTCGTGCGCGACGTACTCGACCGGACCGGCAACTCCGTCCGCGCCTGGGTCTACGTAGCGGCCCCGCGCATCGCCGCCGGGCTCCGCACCTCCGGCTCGGTCATAGGCACCGGCGACTGGGCCGCACACCGCAATACGCAGCTCAAACGCTCACGCACCCGAACCGGTGACTTGAATCACTCGTGAGAGCGAGTTGGCGCGACTACGCAAAGTGAGCGACGCCAAGCTCTGCGTGTACACCTGCTGGTGTGCGCGGTGGTGCGTCAGCACCCTGTCCCTGAAGGAATCGCCCTATGCCCGTTCGTCGTTCCCTCCCGGCCGTCATCGGCGCCCTGGCCCTCGGTCTCGGAATGTCCCTGACGTCCTCGGCTTCCGCCTCCCCGGCGGCCATCCAGAACCCATGCGGCTTCTACGAGACCCACACCGACGCCTACTACAACCACTGCACGAGCGACGGCTCGAAGATCCTGATCGAGATCGACGACTGGGGCCCCAACACGACCAGGTGCGTGGGCCCGGGCGTCACCTGGATCGGCAAGGCCGGTGACGTGGACGGCGCCTGGTACATCGGCCGCACCTGCTGACCTCCTCTCCGTACGGCCGCGGGCCCGGGCCTCCACCCCGGGCCCGCTCCGCTGGGCCTCACGCCCGCTCCACCCGCACCGCGCACACCTTGAACTCCGGCATCCGCGACACGGGATCCAGCGCGGGATGCGTCAGCGTGTTGGCGCGACCCTCGCCCGGCCAGTGGAACGGCATGAACACCGTGTCGGCGCGGATCGCCGACGTCACCCGTGCCGGCACCACCGCCCGGCCGCGCCGTGAGACGACGGCGACCGAATCGTCCTCCTCGACCCCCAGACGCGCGGCGAGCCGCGGATGCAGCTCCACGAAGGGCCCCGGAGCCGCAGCGTTGAGCTCGTCGACGCGCCGCGTCTGGGCCCCGGACTGGTACTGCGCGAGCACCCGTCCCGTCGTGAGCAGCACCGGATACTCCGCGTCCGGCTCCTCCGCCGCGTCCCGGTGCACCACCGGCACGAACCGCGCCCGCCCGTCCTCGGTGGCGAACCGCTCCAGGAACAGCCGCGGCGTCCCCTCGGCCGCCACACCTTCCACACCCGCCGGGCACGGCCAGAACACCCCCTCCCCGTCGTCCTCCCTCAGCCGCTCGTAGCTGATCCCCGAGTAGTCCGCGGGCCCGCCCGCGCTCGCCCGGCGAAGCTCCTCGAAGACCTCCTCCGGCTCGGCAGGGAACCCCTTTCCGTGCCCGAGCCGCGCCGCGAGCCCGTGCAGCACGTCGAGATCGCTGCGCACCCCGGACGGCGCCGCCACCGCGCGCCGCCGCAGCAGCACCCGCCCCTCCAGGTTCGTCACCGTCCCCGTCTCCTCCGCCCACTGCGTCACCGGCAGCACCACGTCCGCCAGCCGCGCCGTCTCGGACAGCACCACGTCCGCCACCGCCAGGAAGTCCAGCGACCGCAGCCGCTCCTCCACATGCGCGGCCCGCGGCGCGGAGACGACCGGGTTGGACCCCATCAGGAGCAGCGACTTGATGTCCCCGCCCAACGCGTCCAGCAGCTCGTACGCCGACCTGCCCGGGCCCGGCAGGGAGTCCGGGTCCACTCCCCATACCCCCGCCACATGGGCCCGCGCCGCCGGGTCGGTCAGCTTCCGGTAACCGGGCAGCTGGTCCGCCTTCTGCCCGTGCTCCCGGCCGCCCTGCCCGTTGCCCTGGCCCGTCAGGCACCCGTACCCGGACAACGGCCGTCCGGCGTTCCCCGTGGCCAGGCACAGGTTGATCCATGCCCCCACCGTGTCCGTGCCCTTGGAGTGCTGCTCGGGACCGCGCGCGGTCAGCACCATCGCCGCGTCGGCACCGCAGAAGAGCCGCACGGCGTCCCGCAGTTGGGGCACCGCCACACCCGTGATCCGCTCGACGTGCTCCGGCCAGTGCGCCATCGCCGCCGCCCTTGCCTCCTCCCAGCCGCTCGTCCGCTCCTCGATGAACGCGTCGTCCGTGCGGCCCTCCGCCACGATCAGGTGCAGCAGGCCGAGCGCCAGGGCGAGATCCGTGCCGGGACGCGGCGCCAGGTGCAGGTCCGCCTGCTCGGCGGTCCGGGTCCGCCGGGGGTCCACGACGATCAACGTGCCGCCGTTCTCCCGCAGTTCCGTCAGATACCGCAGCGCGGGCGGCATCGTCTCGGCGAGGTTCGACCCGACGAGGATCACGCACCCGGTGCGCGGGATGTCCTCCAGCGGGAACGGCAGCCCCCGGTCGAGCCCGAACGCCCGCTGACCGGCGGCCGCGGCCGACGACATGCAGAACCGTCCGTTGTAGTCGATCTGCGACGTGCCGAGCGCGACCCTCGCGAACTTGCCCAGCGCGTACGCCTTCTCGTTGGTCAGACCGCCCCCGCCGAACACCCCGCACGCGTCCGCGCCGTACTCCGTCCGTGTGCGGATCAGCTCGTCGGAGATCCGGTCGAGGGCCTCCTCCCAGGTGGCCGGCGTGAGCTCGCCCGTGGCGCGGGACCGGATGAGCGGCTCCGTCAGCCGCACCCGCGAGGAGAGCACCGCGGGTGCCGTGCGCCCCTTGCCGCACAGGGCCCCCTTGTTCACGGGGAACCCGGTCCGCTCCACGACCTCCACCCCCTGGGGGCCCGTGACCAGGTCCATCCCGCATTGCAGCGCGCAGTACGGACAGTGGGTCGAGGTCGCGGGTGTCGCGGACGTCGAGGGTGTCGCGGGTGCCGCCGGTGTCGCCGTGGAGTGCATGCGGTCCAGACTCCACCGGACTTGTTACACGCCCCGACCCGATCGCGTTACGCACGCGGTAAGCCGACCTCAGCGAGGACCGCACCTCACTGTGAGCCGGGCACCCACGGTGAGGCGGGCCCTCCCGGTGGCCGGTCGCCGCCTGCCGCGAGCAGCCCGTGCCTCAGCGCGGCGCGTCCAGCGCCCGGGCCACGCCGGGCTCCCGCGGCCCGAGGAAGTGCGGGTCCGGTCGGAACGCCGCGTCGACCGCCGCCTTGCCCGCCGCGAGGACCTCCCGTGCCCCGCCGTAGTACCAGGTCTCGTCGTGCTTGGCGTCCACCGCGACCCCGTACGACGAGACGCCCGCCGCGTCGCACAGCGCGACCGCCCTGCGTATGTGGAAGCCCTGGCTGACCAGCACCGCCCGGTCCACGCCGAATATCTTCTTGGCGCGCACGCAGCTGTCCCAGGTGTCGAACCCGGCGTAGTCGCTCACTATCCGTCGGTCCGGGACGCCGTGCTTCTTCAGGTAGGTGCGCATGGCGTCCGGCTCGTCGTACTCCTCCCGGCTGTTGTCACCCGTGACGAGCACGACCTCGATGCGGCCCGTGCGGTACAACTCCGCGGCCGCGTCGAGCCGGTGCGCCAGATACGGCGACGGCTCGCCCTGCCACAGTCCGGCGCCGAAGACCACGGCCACGCGGGCGCGCGGCGCCTCCGCGACCGTTCCTATCTTGTCCTCCGTCGACACGAACAGCCAGGTCGCGGGCAGCAGCGCGAGCACGCACAGGGCCATCACCGCCTGTATCGTCCGCCGCTGCTCCTTCCGCGTGCGCGGCAGCCGCAGCCACGCGGGTCTGCGGAGTCGCCCCAACCGCCGCCCCATCCGCCGCCCCGCCCATCGCCCCGACCAGCGTGCCGCCCATCGCGCCGTCCGGTCCCCACGTCCGTTCATCGGTGATCCGCCCCCATGCCCCGCCGGATCTCCCCCGATCCGATCAATGCCTCAACGGTAAGCCGCCCCCGCCGACCACGTCAGCGACCCGTGCCCCCGAAACACCCCCGACACCGTCCCCCACGCCGCCCCCCACACCACCCCGACCCGCCCCTGACATCGCCCCGCCCCCCGCCGTGAGCCCGGGGAAAACAGTCGTCACCGCCGCGCAACGCCCCCGCAACACGTCCCGGCCATCCTCGGTTCATGACGCCGTCGAACCCTCTTCGCGACGAGTCCGGCAGCACTCACCTCGACAGTACGGCGCAGATCATGGACCGCATTTCCAGCCAGCTCGGCACCCAGCTCAGCCTCGTCTCACCCGACGGCACCCGCCGCCGCGCATCCCGCCGCGACCCCCGCCCCACCCTCGTCCTCGTCGCCCACGGCAGCCGCGACCCCCGTGCCCTCACCACCGTCACGGCCCTCGCCGAGCGCGTCCGCGAGCAGCGCCCCGGACTCGCCGTCCGGCTGGGCCACATCGAGCTGAACGAACCCCTGCTCACCGAGGTGCTGCACGAGCTCACGGGCCACGCCGTCCTCGTCCCCCTCCTCCTCGGCCGAGGTCAGCACGTCAAGCGCGACATCCCCGCGGCCGCCGCCCGCTTCCCCGACCTCGGCACCCGGGTCGCCGCCCCGCTGGGCCCCCACCCGCTGCTCGCCGAGACGCTGCACGCCCGGCTCGTCCAGGCCGGCTGGCCCGAGCGGCCTGCCGGGGCCGGGTCCGGAGCCGGTGCGCGGCGCGGGCACGCCGTGGTCCTCGCCGCCGCGGGCTCCCGCGACCCGGAGTCCGCCGCCGACACGGAGACCGCCGCCGGGCTGCTCGCCGACCGCCTCGGCGTCCCCGTCGTCCCCGCCTACGCCGCCCCCACCCCGGCCTGCCCCCGCGGCGTCCCGGAAGCGCTCGCGGCGCTGGCCGCGGAAGGGCGGACGCGTACCGCAGTCGCCTCCTACTTCACCGCGCCCGGCCGCTTCGCCACCCAGAGCGCGGGCGCTGCCCCCTGGATCGCCGCGGCCCCCCTCGGTCCCCACGCCGCACTCGCCCGCCTCGTCCTCCTCCGCTACGACCAGGCACGCAACGCCCCCGCAGCAGTCTTCCGACGCACCCTCAGCAGCGTCTGACGGAGGCCGAATCCATGAGGCCAGATCCCTGTTTGTCAGTGCTTGCGTCTACTGTCGGTGCATGGAAGGCACAGCACCGAACGCGCGATACGAGGCGTACAGCGCCTATGACGAAGCAGCCGTGGAGCGGTGGGCCGCCGAGCCCGACAAGAGGCCGGGGCGCACGGCCTTCCAGCGCGACCGCGCGCGCGTCCTGCACTCCGCGGCCCTGCGCCGCCTCGCGGGCAAGACGCAGGTCGTCACGCCGGGCACCCGCAGCCAGGCCTGGGACGCCAGTGCCCGTACGCGTCTGACGCACTCCCTGGAGTGCGCCCAGGTGGGCCGCGAACTCGGTGCCGCGCTCGGCTGCGACCCCGACCTGGTGGAGACGGCCTGTCTCTCCCACGACCTCGGCCACCCGCCGTTCGGGCACAACGGCGAGCAGGCGCTGAACGAAGTGGCGCAGGACTGCGGCGGTTTCGAGGGCAACGCCCAGTCGCTGAGGCTGCTGACCCGCATCGAACCGAAGCGTTTCATCCGCTCGGAGGCCACCGACGAGTTCGTCAGCGTGGGGCTCAACCTCTCGCGTGCCGCGCTGGACGCCGCCACCAAGTACCCCTGGTCGCTCGGCTCGCACCCCACCGACCCGTCGTCCGTGAAATTCGGTGTCTACGAAGACGACCGTCCCGTCTTCGACTGGGTCCGCAAAGAGGCCCCCGGACAGCGCACCTGCTTCGAGGCGCAGGTCATGGACTGGTCGGACGACGTCGCGTACTCGGTCCACGACCTGGAGGACGGCCTGCACGCCGGGCACATCGACCCGAACGCGCTGCACGCCGAGCCCGAGCGCCAGGACATCTACGCCGTGGCACTGGGGCGGTACGTTCCCGCGGACACCGACCCCGAAGAGCTCGCCCAGGCCCTGGACCGCCTCCTGGAGCAGGAGTGGTGGCCGCACGGGTACGACGGATCGGCCGTCGCCCAGGCCCGGTTGAAGGACGCCACCAGTCAGCTCATCGGCCGCTTCTGTCTGGCCGCGGAGACGGCCACGCGCGTGCGGTACGGCAAGGGCCCTCTCACGCGGTACGCCGCCGAGCTCGTCGTGCCCCGCGAGGCACGGCACGAGTGCGCGGTCCTCAAAGCCGTGGCCGATCGCTACGTGATGCAGCGCCCCGCACAGGAGCGGCTCCGCGCGGACCAGCGCATCGTCGTCGCCGAGCTCGCCGAGGCGCTCACCGCCCGCGCCCCCGACGGACTCGACCCGCAGTTCCGCGCGCTGTTCGACGAGGCGCCCGACGACCGTGCCGCGCGGCGCGTCGTGATCGACCAGATCGCGTCCTTGACGGACGCCGCGGCCCGCGCCCTGCACACCCGCCTGACCGCGAGGCCCTGAGAGGCCCTGAGAAGGTGTGACGTGATGTGGATGGTCGGGGGCGGGCCCCCTTCCCCCATCACGCCGCGTGCGGGACGCTCCCAGTGGCGGCAAGCCCAGTTGGCAAGTGTGGCAAGACTGATTTCTTCCGGGGACACCCCCGGTACCCCGGGCAAGGAGGCATCAAGTGGTCGACGCGGATCAGACGTTCGTCATTGTCGGAGGAGGGCTGGCCGGCGCCAAGGCGGCCGAAACGCTTCGCTCCGAAGGGTTCACCGGCCGGGTGATCCTCATCGGCGACGAGCGTGACCACCCCTACGAGCGCCCGCCCCTGTCCAAGGGGTACCTCCTGGGCAAGGAGGAGCGCGACAGCGTCTTCGTCCACGAACCGGGGTGGTACGCGCAGGCGGACGTCGAACTGCACCTGGGCCAGACCGTCGTCGCCATCGACCGCGAGGCGAAGAGCGTCCGCCTCGGCGACGGCGCCGTCATCCACTACGACAAGCTCCTGCTGGTCACCGGCGCCGAGCCCCGCCGCCTCGACGTCCCGGGCACCGGCCTCGCAGGCGTCCACCACCTGCGCCGCCTCGCGCACGCCGACCGCCTCCGGAACGTCCTGTCCTCCCTGGGCAGGGACAACGGCCACCTGGTGATCGCGGGCGCGGGCTGGATCGGCCTGGAGATCGCGGCGGCCGCTCGGGAGTACGGCGCGGAGGTCACCGTCGTCGAGGCCGAGCAGACTCCGCTGCACGCCGTCCTCGGCCCCGAGGTCGGCCAGATGTTCGCCGACCTGCACGCCGAGCACGGCGTCCGCTTCCACTTCGGCGCGCGGCTCACCGAGATCGCCGGCCAGGACGGCATGGTCCTGGCCGCCCGCACGGACGACGGCGAGGAGCACCCGGCGCACGACGTCCTCGCGGCCATCGGCGCGGCCCCCCGCACGGCCCTCGCCGAGTCCGCGGGCCTTGCCCTCGCCGACCGCGCCGACGGCGGCGGCATCGCCGTCGACGCGTCACTGCGCACCTCCGACCCCGACATCTTCGCGGCGGGCGACGTGGCCGCCGTCCGCCACCCGCTCTTCGGCACGAGCCTGCGCGTCGAGCACTGGGCCAACGCCCTGAACGGCGGCCCCGCCGCCGCGCGCGCGATGCTCGGCCAGGACGTCACGTACGACCGCGTGCCGTACTTCTTCTCGGACCAGTACGACGTCGGCCTGGAGTACTCGGGCTGGGCGCCCCCGGGGACGTACGACCAAGTGGTGGTGCGCGGCGACACCGCCAAGCGGGAGTTCATCGCGTTCTGGCTGCGCGAGGGGCAGGTCCTCGCGGGCATGAACGTGAATGTGTGGGACGTCACGGAACCCATCCAGCAGCTGATCCGCAAGGGCGTACGCCCCGACGCGGACGCCCTCGCGGACCCGTCGACCCCCCTGGCGTCGCTCCTGGGGTGACCGGCCGGGCAGGAGTGTCACAGGCGAGCCGTAGTATTCCTACGTGGCAGGCAGGATCAATGACGAAGACGTGAAGGCGGTTCGGGACGCGGTCCCGATCGACGCCGTGGTCTCCGACTACCTCCAGCTGCGCAACGCGGGGGGCGGAAACCTCAAGGGCCTGTGCCCCTTCCACGACGAGAAGTCCCCGTCCTTCCAGGTCAGCCCGAGCAAGGGTCTCTTCCACTGCTTCGGCTGCCAGGAAGGCGGCGACACGATCGCCTTCGTGATGAAGATCGACCACCTCACGTTCTCGGAGACGGTCGAGCGCCTCGCCGCCCAGGCGGGCATCACGCTGCGCTACGAAGAGGGTGGGTACAACCCCGCGCACCAGCGCGGCGAGCGGATCCGCCTCGTCGAGGCCCACAAGATCGCCGCGCAGTTCTACGTGGACCAGCTGGAGAGCCCCGAGGCCGAGATCGGCCGGAAGTTCCTCGCCGAGCGCGGCTTCGACCAGGCCGCGGCCGCGCACTTCGGCGTGGGGTACAGCCCGGCAGGCTGGGACCACCTCACGCGCTTCCTGCGCGGCAAGGGCTTCACCGACAAGGAGCTCACCCTCTCCGGCATCTCCCAGGAGGGCCGCCGCGGCCCCATCGACCGCTTCCGCGGCCGTCTCATGTGGCCGATCCGCGACATCGGCGGCGACGTGGTGGGCTTCGGCGCGCGCAAGCTCCGCGACGACGACAACGGCCCGAAGTACCTGAACACGCCCGAGACGGCGATCTACAAGAAATCCCAGGTCCTGTACGGCATCGACCTGGCCAAGAAGGAGATCGCCAAGTCCAGCCGCGCCGTCGTCGTCGAGGGATACACGGACGTGATGGCCTGCCACCTGGCCGGCATCACCACCGCCATCGCGACCTGCGGCACGGCCTTCGGCGGCGACCACATCAAGATCCTCCGCCGCCTCCTGATGGACAACGGCTCGGCCCGGGTGATCTTCACCTTCGACGGTGACGCGGCGGGCCAGAAGGCCGCCCTGCGCGCCTTCGAGGACGACCAGAAGTTCGCCGCGGAGACGTACATCGCGGTCGCCCCCGACGGCATGGACCCCTGTGACCTGCGGCTCGCCAAGGGCGACGCGGCCGTCGCCGAGCTCGTCGAACCGCGCACACCGCTCTTCGAGTTCGCACTGCGCCAGATCGTCGCGCGGTACGACCTGGAGACGCCCGCGGGCCGCGCCGCCGCCCTGGACGAGGCGGGCCCCGTGGTGGCCCGCATCAAGAACAGCGGCGCGCAGCACGAGGTCGCCGTGCAGCTCGCCGGGATGCTCGGCATCCTCGACACCCAGTTCGTCGTCAAGCGCGTCGCCCAGCTGGCCCGCTGGGCCCGCGACCGCGGCGGCAGGGGCCCCGCCCCCGCCGCCCAGCGCTCCGCTCCGGGGTACGACGCCGCGCCGCAGGGCTTCAGCGGCCCCGCGCTCAACCTGCGCAGCCCCGCCCACCGCACCGAGCGCGAGCTGATCAAACTGGCCCTGCAGTACCCGCAGTTGGTCTCCCCGGCCTTCGACGCGTACGGCATGGACGAATTCACCGCCCCGCCCTACGCCGCGGTGCGCCGCGCCATCGAGGAGGCGGGCGGCACGGAGTACGGAGCACAGGACCCGCAGGAGTACCTCGTACGGGTCCGCGAGGCGGCGCCGGACGACGCGGTCCGCGCGATGGTCACCGAGCTCGCCGTCGAGGCGATCCTGCGCAAGACCGTCGACGAGATGTACGCGGGCATCCAGCTCGTGCAGGTCCGGCTGCGCGCCGTCGACCGGCGCATCCGTGATGTCCAGGGCACCCTCGCCCGCGTCGGCGCGGGCGGCGACCCGCAGCATCTGAGCGCCGTACAGAACGAGTTGTGGGTCCTGCAGCAGTACGGCCAGGCGCTCCGCGAGCGGGGCGCGGACGCGCTCTGAGGCGCTTCACCTGGCTCACGGACGGTTGAGTTCCCGGAACCGGGGTTACCCGGCGGGTAACCACGCGGTTACGGACCGGACTCAAAAAGTCACCGCACGCCCCTCGTGGCGGCCGTGTGTCGTACCCCACACTGGGTTCCGGTGCCTGAGTCCTCGGAGCGCGGCCGACCCGCCGACAGCGGGTCCGACACCCCCGCGGTTCCACAATTCGTGATCGGGACGGACAGCGGCGAGGCCGTCGTCCCTCTCCCGTTGCCGCACGCCTCAGATGCGATCACCCTGGAGGTCGCCCCCGTGCAGACCCAGACCCTCACCCAGACCGACACCGCCCCGCGCGCGGATGCGGATACGGACGTCCTGGAGTCGGTCCCGCCGCAGAGCCGAGCCACCCGGCACCCCGAGGCCTCGGCAGCGCGGGACGACGCCCAAGAGGCCCCGGACGTCCCCGAGACCCCCGACGCTCCCGAAGCCCTCGCCCCCGAGACCATCGAGCTGCCCGCCCCCCGCAGCCGCGCCGACACCGGCGGCCCGTCCTCCGACCTGTTCCGCCAGTACCTGCGCGAGATCGGGCGGATCCCGCTGCTCACCGCCGCGGAGGAGGTGGAACTCGCCCGCGCCGTGGAGGCCGGCCTCTTCGCGGAGGAGAAGCTGAGCAACACCCCCGACCTGGACTCCCAACTCGCCCTGGACCTCGACAAGCTGGTCGTCATGGGCCGGATGGCCAAGCGCCGCCTCATCGAGGCCAACCTCCGCCTGGTCGTCTCCGTCGCCAAGCGGTACGTGGGGCGCGGGCTCACCATGCTCGACCTCGTACAGGAGGGCAACCTCGGCCTGATCAGGGCGGTCGAGAAGTTCGACTACGCCCGGGGCTACAAGTTCTCGACGTACGCGACCTGGTGGATCCGCCAGGCCATGTCCCGCGCCCTCGCGGACCAGGCCCGCACGATCCGTGTCCCCGTGCATGTCGTGGAGCTCATCAACCGGGTCGTACGCGTCCAGCGCCGCATGCTCCAGGAGCGGGGGTACGAGCCGACGCCCGAAGAGGTCGCCGCCCACCTGGACCTCCCGCACGAGCGTGTCAGCGAAGTCCTGCGCCTGGCCCAGGAACCCGTGTCGCTGCACGCGCCCGTCGGCGAGGAGGACGACGTCGCGCTCGGCGACCTCATCGAGGACGGCGACGCCACGAGTCCCGTGGAGTCCGCGGCGTTCCTGCTGCTCCGCGAGCACCTGGAAGCCGTCCTGTCGACGCTCGGCGAACGCGAACGCAAAGTCGTCCAGCTGCGTTACGGCCTCGCGGACGGCAGGCCCCGCACCCTGGAGGAGATCGGCCGGATCTTCGGCGTGACGCGCGAACGCATCCGCCAGATCGAGTCCAAGACCCTCAACAAGCTGCGGGACCACGCCTTCGCGGACCAGCTCAGGGGCTACCTGGACTGAAGTCCGACACAGGCCCTAGTCCACCTCGGCCACGGCCTGTGCGAACTGGGCCGCGTACAACCGCGCGTAGGCCCCGTCCGCCGTCAGCAGGTCGTCGTGCGAACCCTGCTCGACGATCGACCCGTTCTCCATCACCAGAATCGTGTCCGCGTCCCGGATCGTGGAGAGCCGGTGCGCGATGACGAACGACGTCCGCCCGTGCGCGAGACGCGCCATCGCCTTCTGGATGAGCACCTCCGTACGGGTGTCGACGGAGCTCGTCGCCTCGTCGAGGACCAGGATCACCGGGTTGGACAGGAACGCCCGCGCGATGGTGATGAGCTGCTTCTCGCCCGCGCTGACACCCGTGCCGTCGTCGTCGATGACGGTGTCGTACCCGTCGGGGAGCGTACGTACGAAGCGGTCGGCGTGGGCGGCGCGCGCCGCTTCCTCGATCTCCTCGCGCGTGACGTCCTTCGGCGCGCCGTACGCGATGTTCTCCGCGATGGTGCCGCCGAACAGCCAGGTGTCCTGGAGCACCATGCCGATCCCGGACCGCAGCTCGTCGCGCGACATCGCCGCGATGTCGACCCCGTCCAGGGCGATCCGCCCGCCCGTCACCTCGTAGAACCGCATCAGCAGGTTGACCAGCGTCGTCTTGCCCGCGCCGGTGGGCCCGACGATGGCGACGGTGTGGCCCGGCTCGACGGCCAGCGACAGGTCCTCGATGAGCGGCTTGTCCTTGTCGTAGCGGAACGAGACGTGCGCCATCTCCACGCGCCCGCGCGGCTTCTCGGGCCGCTCGCCGGGCACCGGGTCGGCCTCCTGCTCCTCCGCGTCGAGGACCTCGAAGATCCGCTCGGCGGACGCGACACCCGACTGCACCAGATTCGCCATCGAGGCGACCTGTGTCAGGGGCATCGAGAACTGCCGCGAGTACTGGATGAAGGCCTGCACGTCACCGATGGACAGCGACCCCGAGGCGACCCGCAGCCCGCCCACCACGGCCACCAGGACGTAGTTCAGGTTGGAGATGAAGAACATCAACGGCTGCATGACACCGCTGTTGAACTGCGCCTTGAACGACGCCTCGTACAGCTGCTCGTTCTGCTCGGCGAACGCCTTCGCCGACTGCTCCTGGCGCCCGAAGACCTTCACCAGGGTGTGCCCGGTGTACATCTCCTCCACGTGGGCGTTGAGCGCGCCCGTCGTCTTCCACTGCTGCACGAACTGCGGCTGCGACCGCTTGCCGACCTTCGTCGCCACGAAGAACGACAGCGGCACCGTCACGAGAGCCACCAGCGCGAGCAGCGGCGACACCCAGAACATCATCACCAGGACGCCGATGATGGTCAGCAGCGAGTTGATGAGCTGGCCCATCGTCTGCTGCAGTGTCTGGTTGAGGTTGTCCAGATCGTTCGTGGCGCGGCTCAGCACCTCGCCGCGCTGCCGCTTGTCGAAGTACGACAGCGGGAGCCGCGAAAGCTTCGCCTGTACGTCGCCACGCATCCGGAAGACGGTCCGGTTGATGGCGCGGTTCGAAAGACGCGTCGCCACCGCCATCAGCAGGCCCGCCACCAGGAACGTGCCGAGCGCGAGCAGCAGGACCTCGCCGACCGCGCCGAAGTCGATGCCCTTGCCGGGCGTGAAGTCGACGCCGGAGAGCATGTCGGCCATGCCGCCGTCGCCCTTGTCGCGCAACCGGTCGAGGGCCTGTTCCTTCGTCACGCCTTCGGGCATGTCACGGCCGACGATGCCCGCGAAGAGCAGATCGGTCGCGCGCCCGAGGATCTTGGGGCCGACCACGGACAGGGCGACGCTCAGGACCCCGGCGACGAGCATCGCGTACATCGTGGCGCGCTCGGGCCGGAAGTGCCCGAGCAGCCGCTTGCCCGAGCCCTTGAAGTCCATCGAACGGGAGTCGGGACCCGGCATGGGTCCACCGATGCCACCAGGGGGCATTACGCGGCCTCCGCTTCCGTCAGCTGGGAGAGCACGATCTCCCGGTAGGTCTCGTTGCTCTCCATCAGCTCGTTGTGGCGTCCAGTGCCCACGACGCGGCCCTCGTCGAGGACCACGATGCGGTCGGCGTCCCGGATCGTCGACACGCGCTGGGCGACGATGACGACGGTCGCCTCCGCGGTCTCCCGGCCGAGCGCGGAGCGCAGCGCGGCGTCGGTGGCGTAGTCGAGCGCGGAGAACGAGTCGTCGAAGAGGTAGATCTCCGGGCGCTGCACGAGCGTGCGCGCGATGGACAGACGCTGCCGCTGACCACCGGAGACGTTGGTTCCGCCCTGCGAGACGGGTGCGTCGAGCCCTTCCTCCAGCCCCTCGACGAACTCCTTGGCCTGCGCGACCTCCAGCGCGTGCCAGAGCTCGTCGTCGGTGGCGTCCGGGTTTCCGTAGCGCAGGTTGGACGCGACGGTCCCGGCGAACAGATACGGCTTCTGCGGCACGAGGCCGACCGTCTTCGCGAGCAGCGCGGGCTCGATGGTGGCCACGTCCACGCCGCCGACCAGGACCTCGCCCTCCGTCGCGTCGATCAGTCGCGGTACGAGGCTCAGCAGCGTCGACTTGCCGCTGCCGGTCGACCCGATCACGGCGGTCGTCTCGCCGGGCCGCGCGACCACGTGGACGGATTTGAGGACGGGCTCCTCGGCGCCGGGGTAGCGGAAGCCGACGTCCCGTATCTCCAGATGACCGTGGCTGCGCAGTTCGTGCACCGGGGCGGCCGGGGGCACCACGCTGCTCTCGGTGTCCAGGACCTCCTCGATGCGCTCGGCGCAGACCTCCGCGCGCGGCACCATCATGAACATGAAGGTGGCCATCATCACGGACATCACGATCTGCATCAGATAGGCGAGGAACGCGGTGAGCGCGCCGATCTGCATGCCGCCGCTGTCGATGCGGTGCGCGCCGAACCAGACCACCGCGATGGACGAGATGTTCACGACGGTCATGACGATCGGGAACATCAGCGCGAGCAGCTTGCCGGTGCCGAGGGAGACCTCGGTCAGGTCGGCGTTGGCCTTCCGGAACCGCTCCTTCTCGAAGTCGTCACGGACGAAGGCGCGGATGACGCGGTTGCCGGTGATCTGCTCGCGCAGCACGCGGTTCACGGTGTCGAGCCGCACCTGCATGGTGCGGAACAGGGGCCGCAGCCGCCGCACGATGAGGCTGACGCTGATGCCGAGTACGGGCACGACGGCGACCAGGACGGTGGAGAGCGGCACGTCCTGGCCGAGCGCCATGACGATGCCGCCGACGCACATGATGGGCGCGGTCACCATCAGCGTGAACGACATGAGGACCAGCATCTGCACCTGCTGGACGTCGTTGGTCGTCCGCGTGATCAGCGACGGGGCACCGAACTGCCCCAGTTCGCGCGCCGAGAACGACTGCACCCGGTCGAAGACGGCGGCCCGCACGTCGCGGCCGAGGGCGGCGGCGGTGCGTGCGCCGTAGAAGACGGCGCCGATGTTGCAGACCATCTGCACGACGGTGACGGCGATCATGATGCCGCCGAAGCCGAGGATGTAGCCGGTGTCGCCCACGACGACACCGTTGTCGATGATGTCGGCGTTCAGGCTGGGCAGGTAGAGCGCGGCGCAGGTCTGCAGGAACTGCAGCAGCACCAGCAGGACGATGGGTTTCTGGTACGGACGCAGGTATGTCCGCAGGAGTCGTATGAGCACGCTCGGTCTCTCGAGGAGTCGGATGTCGGGCGTCGGGCGTCGGCGAGGCGGGGGCGGCGGGCAAGGCCGCCCCCATACTCCGACACCGGGCCCATGACCGTGCAACCGATTAACCCATGACCCGGTCAAATTTCAGCCCGGGTCAAGAACTGGCCTCACTCAAGAATCACGAGAGCCGCGGCCGGGCTATACGGCGAAGGCCCCGGGGTGGGACTGCTCCCGCACCGTCGCGTACTGCTGCCGCACCGCCTGTCCCACCGCGAGCTCCTCGCCCGGCTCGAAGACCTGCGCGGCGGCCCCCTGCCAGTACGGCAGTTGCCCGGTCAGCGCCCACGCGGCCTGCCGCGCCGCACCGATCGCCGCGTAGTCCGCGGGCTGCGGCACCACGACCTGCGTACCGAACAGCATGGGAGCCGCGGCCTGTACGGCGGGCAGCTCGGCGGCGGCGCCCAGCAGGAACACGCGCCGGACCTCCACTCCGCGCCCCCGCAGGACGTCGAGCGCGTCGCCGAGCCCGCACAGCATGCCCTCGAAGGCGGCGCGCGCCAGGTGCTCGGGCTTCATGGACTCGCGCCGCAGCCCGGTCAGAGTCCCCGCGGCGTGCGGCAGGTTCGGCGTCTTCTCACCCTCCAGATAAGGGAGGAGGACCAGGCCGTGGGCGCCGGGCGTCGACTTCATGGCGAGCGCGGAGAGCTCTTCCAGGTCGGCGACCCCGAGCATCTCGGCGGAGCCGCGCAGTACGCGGACGGCGTTCGAGGTGTGGACGACCGGCAGGTGCATGCCGGTGGCGTCCGCGAGGGAGGTGATGTTGCCGGCCGCGTCGACGAGCGCCTCGTGGTGCACGGCCATCACGGAGCCCGACGCGCCGAGCGACACCACGGCGTCGCCCCGCTGGACGCCGAGCCCGAAGGCGGCGGCCATCGTCTCGCCCGTACCGGCCGATATCAGGAGCCCCTCGGGCGTCGTCCCCGCGGCTTCGGCGGGACCGATCACCTCGGGCAGTATCGCCTGGTGCCCGAGGGCCATCTCGACGAGATCCGGGCGGTACGTTCCGCTCGCCGCCGACCAGTACCCGGTGCCCGAGGCCCCGCCGCGGTCGGTCGTACGCCGGGCGGGCCGGCCGAGGAGCTGCCACACGAGCCAGTCCGGCGCCTGCAGCAGAGCGGCGGTGCGCCGCGCCGCCTCGGGCTCGTTCTTCGCCAGCCAGCGCAGCTTGGTGACGGGCATCGGGGCCTGCGGCACGCATCCGACGGACTGCGCCCAGGCCTCGCGGCCGCCGAGTCCGTCGATGAGGTCGACGGCGGCCACCTGCGCCCGCCGGTCGTTGCCGACGAGCGCGGGCCGCACGGTGTTGCCGTGCTGGTCGAGCGGTACGAGCGCGTTCTGCTGGGCGGACACGCCGATGGCCTGCACGCCTTCGAGCAGCCCGCCCCCGGCGGCTTCGCCGAGGGAGAGCAGCCAGGCCTGTGGATCCACGTCGGAGGGCCGCCCGCCGCCCTCGGTGTTCTCCAGCGGATGCGGGGCGTACCCCTGCTTCAGTACGGCACCCGTGTCCGTGTCACAGACCACGATGCGCGTGAAATCGGGCGAACTGTCCAACCCTGCGACTATCCCCATGCCTGGAATTCTGCCGCACGGGGGCCGGTGTCCCGTACCCCTGTTCGCTCTCCGTGATCCGCTTCGCTAGGTGTTGCTGGTGCCCCAGTCGTCCTGGGCGCCTCCCTGCCCCTTCTCACGCAGGGACCGGACGCGCTCGGCGACCGAGTCGGGCATCTTGTCCCCGACCCGCTCGGAGACGGTCTGGAAGGCCTTGCCCGCCACCTCGCGTCCCTGCTGCGTCGCGGACTCGACGGTGTTGCGCACGGCCGGGTTCTGCGAGATCTCGCGGGCGGACTTCCTCAACTGCTCATAGCGCTCGCGTCCGGCCCGGGTTCCGAGCACGTACCCGAGGGCCAGTCCCGCCACGAATGTGAGCCGGTACCGCATGGCTGCCACCCTTCACTTGCGTCGGCTTCGCACGTCTGTCGCACGTCTGTCACGCGTCTGTCGCTCGCCTGCTGATCCACCGGGGGATACCGATTGGCGGAGCACCCCCCTGCTTGCGCTAATGTATGTGTCGCAGCGAGCGCGCGCCGCCCGGAGAGTTCCCAGGTAGGTGCGTTCGATGCAACGAGACGATCCCCTGTAGCTCAATTGGCAGAGCAGCCGGCTGTTAACCGGCAGGTTACTGGTTCGAGTCCAGTCGGGGGAGCTCGGTCTCCTGTAGCTCAATTGGCAGAGCAGCCGGCTGTTAACCGGCAGGTTACTGGTTCGAGTCCAGTCGGGAGAGCTGTGACGAAGGACCCCTGAGATGCCTCTCGGGGGTCCTTTTTCGTATGTGTTCCGCGCCTGATGGAACCATCCGGGCAGCCCTGCGGTCCTCATGGTCGAGCGAAGCCGACCATCCGAAGCAGGAGATCGTATGAGCGGCTATGCTGCGGCAGACGGCGCGCACAAATGTGCGCGACGCGCCGTTAGGGGCGGTAGCTCAGCCGGTTAGAGCAGCGGACTCATAATCCGTCGGCCGTGGGTTCGAGTCCCACCCGCCCCACCACAGCGCTAGGCCGCAGGAACGTTTCCACCTGCGTCAACGGCGCAAACCTCCGAGGGGCGCCCGTTCGGGCGAAGTCCGGGCGGCACCTAGGCCCTCCGCGCCGCGCGCGCCTTGCGGCGGCGGGGCCATTTGCGGGTGTCGCGGGGTTCCACGTACGGCTCCTCCTCCGGCGGCATGCCGCCCGAGATCGCCCGCTGGCGGGCGAGTTCCGCGTCGAATTCCAGGCCCAGCAGGATCGCCAGGTTCGACAGCCAGAGCCAGATCAGGAAGACGACTACGCCCGCGAGGGTGCCGTACGTCTTGTTGTACGAGGCGAAGTTGGCGACGTACAGGGCGAAGCCGCCGGAGGCCAGCAGCCAGAGCAGGACCGCCACCGCGCTGCCGGGGCTCAGCCAGCGGAAGCCCGGGCCGCGGACGTTGGGGGCCCGCCAGAAGAGCAGGGCGATCATCAGAATCACCAGGACCAGCAGGACCGGCCACTTCGCGATGGACCACGCCGTCAGCGCCGCGTCGCCCACGCCGATCGCGTCACCTGCGCGTTCCGCCAGTGGGCCCGTGAAGACGACGATCAGCGCGCTGATGGCGAGCAGGACCATCAGGACCACGGTCAGGGCTATGCGGAGCGGGGTCAGCTTCCAGACCGGGCGGCCTTCGGGGAGGTCGTAGACCGCGTTGGAGGTGCGGATGAACGCCGCCACGTATCCGGACGCCGACCAGACCGCGAGCACCAGGCCGACGATCGCCATCACCCCGCTGGTGCCGCTGCTGTCCCGCAGCTGACGTACGGAGTCGCCGAGCAGATCCCGTACCGGGCCCGGCGCCAGGTCCTGGAGGTTGTCCAGGACCGTGCGGGTCGCCGACTCGCCGATCACGCCCAGGATCGAGACGAGGACCAGCAGTGCGGGGAAGAGGGACAGGACGCCGTAGTAGGTGAGGGCGGCGGCGCGGTCGGGGAGCTCGTCGTCCATGAACTCTTTGCCGGTGCGCCGCAGGACCGCCCACCAGGAGCGGGCGGGCAGTTCGGTGGGCTCGTCGGGCGCGGCCCGCTCGACCTCCGGGTCCGGACCGGTACCGAGGGCGGGTTCGGGTTCGTCCCGCGTGTGCTGGTCCGGCGTGTGCTTGTCCCGCGCGTGCTTGTCCTCGTCGAAGAGTGCCATGACGTGGCGAGTTCTCCGGTTCGGGCTGCCTATGCCTGCTCGGGGCGGTGCGGGGTGCGGCTTGGAGGTTCCTCCAGGTACGGGGGCGCGTAGGCGCATCTGCCATGGATATGCGCATCAACTTTTACAAATGCGAGGTGAACGCGGATATCTTGTCGCATATGCAGTCCTACACAATCGGGCAGGCCGCCCGTCTGCTCGGGGTCAGTCCCGACACCGCTCGCCGTTGGGCCGATGCCGGGCGGGTCGCCACGCTTCGGGATGAGGGCGGGCGGCGGCTCATCGACGGGCGGGATCTTGCCGCGTTCGCTGTTGAGGTCGGGCAGGGGGCGGGGGCGGGGGCCGGTGGGGGTGACGAGGATGTTTCTTATACCTCTGCTCGTAACGCCTTTCCCGGGATCGTCACCGCCGTGAAGCTCGGTGACGTCGCCGCGCAGGTCGAGATCCAGGCCGGGCCGCACCGGCTCGTCTCGCTGCTGACCCGCGAGGCCGTGGAGGAGCTCGGCCTCCAGGTCGGCGTGGAGGCCACTGCTCGGGTCAAGTCCACCAGCGTTCACATCGACCGTGCGTGAGCAGTGCCCGGGTAGTGCCGTAGTGCTTCAGAAGTGCCTCAGTGCGTCGCTTGTCGTGTTCTCCATTCGCTAGGAGCCGTGCCATGTCCCCGAAGTTCACCGGCCGTACCGCCGTTCGCCGTACCGCCGCCGCTGCCGTCACCGCCGCGCTGCTCGTTCCGCTCGCCGCCTGCGGGGGCGACAGTGACAGCGACGGTGACAGTGACGGGAAGAAGGACGTGAGTCTTACCGTTCTTGCCGCTTCCTCCCTCACCGATGTTTTCGCCACCGCTGAGAAGGCGTACGAGAAGGAGCACCCGGGGACGAAGATCACCGTCTCCGCCGCCGGGTCGCAGGAGCTTGCCGCGCAGGTCAAGCAGGGGGCGCCTGCCGACGTGCTCGTCACCGCCGACACCAAGACCATGGACGGGCTCAAGGGCGAGACCGGCGAGCCCACCGTCATCGCCAGGAATCGGCTCGTCATCGCCACCCGGGAAGGCAATCCTGAGAAGGTTGCGGGGCTCAAGGATCTTGCCCGTAGTGGGCTGAAGGTCGTTCTTGCCGATGACACCGTGCCCGTCGGGCGTTACAGCAAGCAGGTCCTCGACAAGCAGGGCGTCGACGTCAAGCCGGTCTCCAAGGAGGCCAACGTGCGGTCCGTGCTCAGCAAGGTCGAGCTGGGGGAGGCCGATGCCGGGATCGTGTACAAGACCGATGCCGCCACCGCCCCCGGCAAGGTCGACGCCGTCGAGATTCCCGACGCGCAGAACGCCGTCGCCTCCTACCCCGCCGCGACCCTCAAGAACTCCGAGCACGGCGAGGCCGCCGCCGCGTTCGTGAAGTGGCTCAGCACGCCCGAGGCACAGAAGATGCTGCGGGACGCCGGGTTCCAGAAGCCGTAACAAGTAAATGAACCGGCCCCGTCTTCGTTCTCGCGCGCGAGCGCGTGCGCGGTTCCGCGCGCCGCTCACGCTCGCCGTGCCCGCGGCGCTCGCCGTCGCGTTCCTGCTCATGCCGCTCGTCGGCATCCTCGCCCGGACCGAGTGGGGCGACCTCGGGAGCCATCTGACGACTCCCGGGGTCACCCAGGCCCTGCGGCTCTCGCTGCTCGTGTCCCTCTGGGCCCTCGGGCTCTCGCTCCTCCTCGGAGTGCCGCTGGCCTGGCTGCTCGCGCGGGTGGAGTTCCGGGGGAAGGCGCTCGTACGGTCCCTCGTGCTGCTGCCGATGGTGCTGCCGCCGACCGTCGGCGGTGTCGCGCTGCTCCTCGGGTTCGGGCGGCGCGGGCTGCTCGGGCCGTGGCTGGAGGACACCTTCGGGATCGTGCTGCCCTTCCATACGTCCGGTGCGGTGGTCGCGGCGACGTTCGTCGCGATGCCGTTCCTCGTGATCAGTCTGGAGGGCGCGCTGGGTGGGTTGCGGCCCGGGTTCGAGGAGACCGCGGCGTCGCTGGGGGCGTCTCCGGTACGGGTGTTCCTCACCGTCACCCTGCCGATGGTCGCCCCCGGACTCGCCGCCGGCGCCGCGCTGACCTGGGCGCGGGCGCTCGGTGAGTTCGGCGCCACGATCACCTTCGCGGGCAACCTGCCGGGGACCACGCAGACCCTGCCCCTCCAGGTGTATCTGCTGTTGCAGGACTCGCCGGAGGCCGCGACTTCGTTGTCGTTGTTGCTGCTCGCCATCGCCATGGCCGTGTTGGTCGGGTTGCGGGGGCGGTGGACCGCGGGGGCTGCGGGGGGCGGTCCGGCGCGGGTACGGGAGCCTGTGCGCGGCGGCGAGGAGGATCAGGTGGGGGCGTTCGCTCCGCCCGTGGAGGTCGCCGGGGCGGACGAGAAGTGGGGGCTGCACGCCGACGTCACCGGGTACAACCAGCTCACCCTCGACGCCGGGCCCGGCACCACGATCGCCGTCGTCGGGCCCAACGGCGCGGGCAAGACGACGCTGCTGCGTGCCCTCCTCGGCCTCACTCCGCGCGCCCACGCGGAGCTTCGGCTCGGCGAACGCGACGTCACGGGTCTGCCTCCGCACCGGCGCGGGGTGGCTTGGGTGCCTCAGGAAGGTGCGCTCTTCCCGCACCTGAACGCGCTCGGCAACACCGCGTACGGGCTGCGCGCGCAGGGCGTACGGCGTGCCGATGCCCGGCGCGAGGCGCAGGCGTGGCTCGACCGGCTCGGCGTCGGGCACCTCGCCCACCGTCGGCCCGCGCAGCTCTCCGGAGGGCAGGCGCAGCGGGTCGCCCTCGCGCGTGCGCTGGCCGCCCGCCCCCGGCTGCTGCTCCTCGACGAGCCGCTCGCCGCCCTCGACCAGACCACCCGCGCCCACGTCCGGCACACCCTGCGCCGCCACCTCGACGGCTTCGGCGGCGTCTGCCTCATCGTCACCCACGACCCCGTCGAGGCGGTGTCGCTGGCCGACCGGGTCCTCGTACTCGACGAAGGGCGTACGTTGCAGGACGCGCCGCCCGCCGAGGTCACCCGGCATCCGCGCTCGCCCTGGGTGGCCCGCATGCTCGGCCGCAACGCCTGGCCCGGTACCGCTGCCGCCGACGGGACGCTCGCGCTGGCGGGCGAGGGGCGCCTGGTCGTCGCCGACCCGCTGGAGGAGGGCGCGCGGGCGCTCGCCGTCATCGCGCCGGAGGCGGTGTCCCTGCACTGCGAGAAGCCGGGGGGCAGCCCGCGCAACGTGTGGCCGGGGACGGTACGGGAGATCACCACGGCGGGCAGTCGGCTGCGCGTCCTCGTCACCTCGGGTGAGGCGCCCGACCTGGTCGCCGAGATCACTCCGCAGGCGGCGGTGGAGTTGGGGCTGGTGGAGGGAGCCGAGGTGTGGACGAGCGTGAAGGCTACGGAGGTCTCGGTGGTGGGGTTGTAGCTCGCGCCAGGGCGCGTGCCGGGCGTCGCGGGGCAGGCGGGACCTCCGACACAGGTCCTAGAGCGGCGCCTGCCACGTCGTCGTCGTTCCCGCCTCCACGCCGTCCGTGTCCCCGTCGTCGTACACCGTCAGCCGTACGCCCGCGCGGCCGTCCGGCAGCGTGGCCCGTGCGTCGACCGCGACGTCCACGCGCGTGACGCCCGTACGGCGGGACGCCGCGGCCAGGGCGCGGCGCAGGGCGGCGAGCAGGCGGCCCGCCGCCGGTTCCGTGACCTGCGTGTCGACGGCGCCCGCGAAGTGCACGGAAGGCTGGATGCCGAGGATCGCCGACGCGCCCGCCGTCTCGCGCAGGACCTTGCCCCGGAACGTGGCGGGGGCGTCCGCGGGGGGCTGCTGGAGCGCGAAGATGGCGGTGCGGACCTCCTGGATCGTGGACTCCAGCTCGTCCACGGCGTGGTCCAGGGTCGACTCGACCTGGGTCGACCTGGCCTTGCGGCGCGTGCCCTCCAGCATCATGCCGGTCGCGAAGAGGCGCTGGACCACGAGGTCGTGCAGGTCGCGGGCGATGCGGTCGCGGTCCTCGAAGACCGCGAGACGCTGCCGGCTCTGCTGGGCGTCGGCGAGGACGAGGGCGAGCGCGGCCTGTGAGGCGAACTGGGTCGCGAGCAGGCGTTCGGCGGAGGTGTAGGCGGGGGCGCCGCGCCTGCGGGGGAGTGCGAGCGTGCCGATGAGGCGGCCGCCCGCCTGCAACGGCAGCATCATGCTCGGGCCGAAGCGGGCGCGCACGTGCGTCGTCATACGGGGGTCGGTCGCCGAGTCGTCGATGTAGACGGGTTCACCGCCGAGCAGCTGGGTGAGGACCGCGCTGCCGGGCTCGATGGTGGTGCCGATGAGGTCGTTGTGGTGGGTGTGCTTGCTGCTGCCAGTGGTGCGTGCGGCTGAGCGAGGTACGTCCGCGGGGGGCCCTGCGGGGCGTGACGTGCCGTCAACCGGGCGGCGCCTGTGTGCCGACGACCCCCACCCGTGCGGCTCCCCGTCCGTGGCCGCCGCCACGATCCGCATGCCGCCCGCGTCCGTGGGTTGCAGGATCACGCCCGCCGCCGCGCCCGCGAGGACGCGCGCCCGGTCCGCCACCGTCATCAGCGCGTCCGCCGCCGCCTCGCCGGTGAGCAGGGCCGTGGTGACCGCCGCCGCGCCCTCGATCCAGCGCTCCCGCTGCCGGGCCGCCTCGAACAGGCGGGCGTTGCCGATCGCGATGCCCGCCTGGCTCGCCAGGACCCGAAGGAGCTGGCGGTCCTCGTCGGTGAAGGCGCCGCCCCGGTCCTTCTCGGCGAGCAGCAGCGTCCCGAACGGATCGTCGTGGACGTGGATCGGTACGTCGATGACGGTGCCGTCCGCGGTCGGGCGTACGCACGGCACGCCGTCGGGGTAGCGCCCGGGTCCGCCCGCCACGAACAGCTCGGCGGGGCCCCCGTGGCCGGGGGTGTCGACACCGAGCGTGCCGAGCCCGGCCCCGGTCAGCCGGGCCGCGCTGTCCACGATGTGCTGCAGCGTCGCCCGGAGTTCGAGGTCCGTGCCGACGCTGAGGACCGCCTCGAGGATCGGCTGCATCGAGGGCTGCTGCGGCTCCGTGCCTCTGCCTTCGCTCGCGTCGGCGCCTGCGCCTGCGCCTTCGGGCATCTCGGTCACGTACGACGTACTCCATGGTCGAGGTGAGGGCACGCGTCGGCCGTTCGGCTCAGCCGGACAGGGGCGCCAGCGCCAGCGGTTGGATCTTGCCCTCAAGCATCGCACCAAGTCCCAGTACAGCGCATACATCCGGTCGTTCCGCGATATGTACGGGCATGCCGGTTGCGTCCCGCAGCATCTGGTCGAGACCCGGCAGCAGCGCGCTGCCGCCGACCATCATGATTCCGCGGTCCGCGAGGTCGGCCACCAGGTCCGGCGGGCAGTCGCGCAGTACCTTGCCGATGCCGTCGAGCACGGCGGTCAGCGGGGTGTGGATGGCGTCGCGGACCGCGGCCGTGTCGACCTGGACGGAGCGGGCCAGACCCGTCGCGACGTCCCTGCCGTGGATCTCCGTCGACTCCGGTCCCTGCGGGGTGAGGCCGTTGCCGCGCAGCGCGAGCTGGAGGGGGCGTACGGACTGGGAGGGCAGCATCAGTTCGTGGTGGTGGCGCAGGTGCTGCACGATCGCGTTGTCGATGGCCTCGCCGCCGACGGGAATGCGTTCCGCGGTCACGATCGAGCCGAGGGAGAGGACCGCGACCTGCGTGGTGGCGGCGCCGCAGACGAGGATCATCGTCGCCTCGGGACGCTCCACCGGCAGCCCGCAGCCGACGGCCGCCGCGATGAGCGTGTCGACCAGTTCCACGCGGCGTGCCCCGAGCCCGACCATCGTCTCGACGGCGGCGCGCTGGGCCAGCGGGTCCGCGTCGTGCGGCGTGCAGGCGGCGGCGCGCAGCCGGGGCTTGCGGCGCAGCGTGCGGCGGAGCTTCTCGCCGATCAGGTGGCGCAGCATGCGCTGGGCCATCTCGATGTCGACGACGGTGCCGCCGGAGACGGGGCGGACCACCCGGATGTAGCCGGGCGTACGTCCCGTCATCTGCTCGGCGAACTGGCCGACCGCGATGAGCGCGCCGGTGCGCGTGTTGACGGCGGCGGCGCTCGGCTGGTCGACGACGAGGCCCGCCCCCTTCACGTACACGCGGGTTCTCGCGGCTCCCAGGTCGACGGCGATGTGGCAGCGGCGCAACTGCTCCAGACTGACGGTCATGGCAGATCCTCCCGAGAGCGCGGACCGTACGGACCGTCGGACGACGGTCCTGTCTCGCATCGTGCGGCGGCCGGACGCGGCTCGCGCGCTGGGCTGAGCCGGGCGGGGTGCCGCCGCACGGGTGGTGTTGAGGGCGTCGCGGGCGGTGCGGTGGTTCCGGCGAACGGTGCGGTGGTTCCAGTGGACCCGGAGGGGTTGCTACCGAAAAGGTGCGTACTCGCCTATCTGACGGGATTTCATATGCCCTGTCGTCCGTCTTCCGCGCGGACGAGGTCGACGAACTCGCGCAGGGATGTGACGGTACGGGAGACCCCTACGGACCGGAGTCCCTCCGCGGACCGTTTGTCGGGGGCGTGGCCGATGAAGGGGATGCCGAGGGTGCGGGCGGCGACCGCCTCGTGCGGGGATGCGCCGAGCATCAGGCAGCGGTCCGGCGGGTCGCCGAGTCCGGCCAGGGCCCGGGTCAGGCGGTCGGGGTCCGGCATCAGGCGCGCGACGTCCGCTGTGCGGCCGTGGATTCCGGCGCGCGGGGCGGGGAGGCCGTACGCGGCGAGGTACGTCGACACGGCCTCGCGCGAGGTGTCGGTGGCGATGCAGACCCAATGGTCCGCGAGGAGTGCGCGGAGTGGTCCGAGCTGGTCGAGCGGCACCGCGACGGACGCGCGGTCCGTCTCCAGTGTGGTGAGGCGTGCGTGCAGTTCCGCGGCGTACTCCTGGTGATGGGCCAGCGCGCGCAGTACGTCCAAGGGGTGGGTGCGGTCCTCGCTGGGCAGCGCGGCCGTGCCCGCGGCCACGAGCGGCTCACCTGCGAGTGCGCCCTCGGGGCGGCGGTACTCGCTGACCACGGAGAGGAGGGAGAGCGCGGCCGTACGCGCCGTGCGGCCGGGGAAGAGGTGGGTGAGGACGCCGTCGAAGCCGAGCAGGATCGGTGGTCCGGCCGGGGCGCGGGGCGCTGTGATCTGGTGGTACCAGTGGTGAGTGCCACGCATGGGCTCGAATGCGGGTGCGTGGGGCAGTTCCCGGAGGCCGAGGCTCCTGTGCAGTGCGTCGGGGAGGGCGACCACGATGCGACCTCCGCCCCGGCCGAACAGGTGCCGCAGTCCGTCGGGGAACCGTGGCGCGGAAGCCGCCTGTTCCGTGCTCTGCGCGATCGTGACGGCGACGGTGAGTCCCGGGAGATCCCCGAAGAGGGAGGGGAGCTCTCCCAGGAGAGCCGACAGCAGTTGCGGGGCAGGGGCTTCCGGGGCGACGGCCGCCAGCCAGCCGCCCGTACAGGGGCGGAGTGTGTACTGCTCGAAAGCGCTGTGTACCAGGAAGCCGGAGACCCACCTGCCCAGCGCTTCCAGGACCGCGTCGGACCGGGTGCCGGGTGCGACACACTCGAATGCCACCAGGGTGCGCCGCCCTCCGCCCTCGGCGGGGTCTGCGCGCAGCAGGCGCTCGTGGAGCCGGTCGATGTCCGCCCGCGCCCGTGCCGCGGCCGGCCCCGGCACCCCGTCCAGGGACTCCCCCCGCCACAGCGCGAGAGCCTCCCGCGTTCGTGCGTGGGCCACCTCCGCGTCCCTTGCCGCCCGCGCCGCGTCGGCTTCGTCGATCAGCCGCCGGTAGCGGAGCACGTCGACGGAGTCGTCGTCCGACAGGCGGAGGGAGTACCCCTCGGCCTGCTCGGACAGCGGCAGTTCCATCACGTCGCGGATGTGGGTGAGGCAGGCGTCGAGGAGGGAGACCGTGGGGTCGGCACGGTCGGCTCCCCACAGGCCCTCGGCCAGCTCCGCGTACGAGAGCGGGCGGCCCTCGGCGAGGAGCAGCATGCAGAGCACCGCCCGGCACTCCGGCGTGCCCGTCGGTACGGGGTCGCCGCCCAGGAGCACAGCGAGTCGACCCATCAGGGTGATGCTGATGGTTGGACGCACTGTGAGGTGCAACAGCTGGGACGCTGCCTGCCGTTGACGATCCAGTGCGCCGGTTTCGAGGTCGACGACGGCCGACTCCAGGGCCCTCAGGACCGCCGGGGGGAGGACGCCGCGGCGTGCGGGGCCCGAAGTCCGGCCCACCGGTGTCGTCGCCGAGCCCGTGTACGCCTCGTGCACCACGTGTCCGAGCGCCAGCAGGTCGGCATGCCGGGCCGCCGGGCCGTACGGCGTGAGAGTGAAGCCGCACAGGACCGGGCCGCGCTCCGAGGGGACCCGCACCTGTTCGGCGGAGATCGCGCCGTGGGCGATGGTCTGGGCGTGCAGGGCCAGGACCGCGTCGGCCAGTGACGTCACCACCCCCAGCAGGACGTTACCGGGGAGACCTTCGGGGTGCCCCAGAAGGATCTCGTCGAGGTTGCGGCCCGGTACGAACTCCGTGACCAGGTAGAAGACTCCGTCGTCCACGCCGTGGTCGCGGACGGCGGCGACATGCTCGTGCCGGAAGCGCGCGAGCCGCGCCGCCTCATTCGATGCGCGGGGCCGGTCCGACGCCGTCAGGAATCGCTGCACCACCACGACCTCGCCCTCGCCGCCGCCGGAGAGGTCGTCCGCGAGCCATACGCCGGGACTCCGGCCGATCTGTGCGACGCCGCGGTAGCGGCCGCCGAGCAGGTGGTCCCGTTCCCCGCCGAGCTGCCGGACGCTCTCGGGGGCGAGGGTCGCGAACGCTCCGGCCGCGTTACCCGCGTTACCCGCGCTGTCCGCACTGCTCTCCGTTCCCGTGTCGCCGGGGACCGGTGCATGGGCCACCGCCCGCAGCTCGCCCGGTGCCACGCCCGCCCGGTCGTCGATCAAACCGCCCACCCGGGCGAGGAGTTCACGGGTGCGCCCGCGTGCCGTGCGCGGCAGGGTGCGCAGGAGCAGTTCGCGTACGCCGTCCCGGAAGGCGTACGTGCCGGACGGGCTCTCCGGTGCCTCGGCGAGCATGCCGCTGAGGATCACCTCGGCGAGGTGCTGCGGCCGTGGCTGCCTCTCCACCGCCCGGTGGACCAGGCGCATGACCGGCAACACCGGTTCGCCCAGAGCGAGATGACCGGCGAGCCGGAACGCCTCGGGGGACGCGGTGGAGCGGAAGCGCAGCACCAGTTCCTCGGCGGTGAGCCGGGTGATGTCCTCGCGGGGCGGGGTGGCTCCCGGAACCGCTGCGTGCGACGGCTGCATGCGTGTTGTGGGAGTAAGCCAGCCCACGGCCCCGGGTAGTCGGGCACCACCGGGGTCGGTGATCAGCGCCGCCCAGTTCGCCAGCCAGTTCGCCGCGGGCTCCAGGACAGGGATGGGCAGGGCGTCACCGGGGTGCGGCTCGTCGAGGGCGTCGTACGCGGTGAACGTGAGGGCCGCGGACGGCGCCGCCGGGTGCGGGGCCGACAGCAGGCCGGGCGTCGTCGGCAGAGCAGAGGTGCGCCACAGGCGTTCGGGGAGCGGCTGGACCACGGCCAGCGGCATGCGGGCCGCCCAGCGTCGCAGCGTGCGGTGCCAGCGGGTGGCGCCGGGGCCCTCGCGCCACTGCGGACCCATGCAGTCGCTGACCACCAGGACGACGGTACGGCCATCGACGGGTACGGACGCCGCCCTCGCCGGGACCGTGCCGTCGGGCGACGCGCGGTGCAGCTCGACCGTGCGGAACACGCCGGACTGGGCCAGCGCGGCGTGCAGTTCCCGTACGAGCGGCCGCCACATCGGCATCGTCGCGCCGCCGTCGTGCACGACGCAGAGCCGGAGCCAGCGCTCGGGGGACGGCCGGAGAACGGGGAGCCACCCTTGCGGCTGTCCGCCGAGCAGGGCGATGCGGTGGGCGGTGGCCTCCTCGTCGAGGAACCGTCCGGTGGGCGAGGGGACGTAGCGCTTGAGGGGGCGCACCGCGCGTTGCAGGGCGAGCGGGTGGGCGAGCATCGGCGGGACGGGCACGTGGGGGGGCGCGACGGGTGCGGGGGCCCGGGGCGGGCGGGGGGGGGGGGGGGGGCGCGGGGGGGGGGGGCGTGGGGGGGGGGGGGGGGGGGGGGTGGGTGGGGGGGGGGGGGGGGGGGGGGGCGGGGCGGGGGGGGGGGGCGGGGGGGGGGGGGGCGGGGGGGGTGGGGGCGCTTCTCCGGGTCCTTGGGGGTGGGCTCGTGGGTGGTTTCGGAGTCGGTTGTGGGGTGGGGCGCGGGCTGGGATTCCGCAGAGGGGTCGGGCGACGGGTCCGGGGTACGGCTCGGCTCGGGTGGTGCGGGCAAGTGGGATGCCAGCCACAGGAGTTCCGCCAGTTCGGTCGGCGTGAGGTGACGGGACCCTCCCGAGACGTCGGCCAGCAGGCCGGCGAGGTGTGCGACCTCGCCGGGGTGCGGTTGCGGTTGCCGGTCAGAAGGCATTGCGGCCGGTGTCGGTGGCCGTCGACAGGTAGGGCATCAGCTGCTGCGCCAGTTCGTCCCGCGAGTCGCCGTCGAGGCCCGCGGCGCCGGTCAGGTAGATGGCGTTGAGGAGCTGGTCCGTGGCGAGTTCGCCGCCCGCGCCGCGTTCGAGGAAGCGGGTGATGAGGCCGCGGGCGTAGGCGTCCGGCTCGCCGAGGTGGGCGCGGACGATCTCTTCCAGGTGTTCGTCGCGGGGCTGGCGCAGCCGCAGGGTGACGCAGCGGCGCAGGAACGCGGGCGGGAACTCGCGTTCTCCGTTGCTGGTGAGGACGACGAAGGGGAAGGCGCGGCAGCGGACGCGGCCCTTCTCGACGGTGACCGGAGTGTCGGTGCCGTCGGTCAGGAGGGTCGCGCGCGGGGTGCGCTTGGCGACCCGCAGCAGCTCCGGGATCTCGTACTGGCCCTCCTCCAGGACGTTCAGGAGATCGTTGGGGAGGTCGAGGTCGCTCTTGTCGATCTCGTCGATGAGGAGGGCGCGGGGGCGGGCGTAGGGCAGGAGGGCGGTGCCCAGGGGGCCGAGCCGCAGGTGGTCGGCCACGCCTGCGCGGTCCACGGGGGCGGCGGTTTCGTCGGGGGTGGTGGTCTCGTGTGAGGGCTGGGAGGGCTGGGAGGGCTGGGAGGGCTGCGGGAGGTGCGGGAGGTACGGGGGGTGCTGGGACTGTGTGGGCGGCGGGGACTGCGGGGCCTTTGGGCCGTGGGGTGCGCGTGAGGCGACCGGTGTGCCCGGCGCGTGCGACGCACCCTGCGCGCGCGTGCGGGGCCGGACGATCTCGTCCCGCGCGGCCCGCCCCGCCGCGTACAGCCGCGACAGCGGGTCGTACTGGTAGAGCGCGTCGTGCAGCGTGCTGCGGCTCGTGATGTTCCAGCGCAGTACCGGACCGAGCCGCAGCTCGCGGGCGACGGCGTACGCCAGGCTCGACTTGCCGCTGCCGGGCGGGCCCGTGATCAGCAGCGGGCGCCGCAAGTAGAGCGCCGCGTTGACGAGTTGCACCGCCTCGTCCGTGGCGCGGTAGGTGCGGGCCCGGTGGGCGCGGTCGGGGCTGGTGGTGGCCCCGTCGTCGACGGGGGTCTCCAGGGCGGGGCCACCGTCGAAGGCACGCCAGGGCGGGGGCGGCGGCAGGTCCGTGATGCCGTCGTGAGGCGCTGTCCTGCCGGTGTAGACGGGCCACTGGCTCATGTGGGTTCTCCGGTGGGGTGCGTGCGCTCAGCGGATGACGGGGAGTGCTGGGTGACAGGAGGGGCGGGGGCGATGAGAGAGGAGAGGGAGGCGGAGGGGGCGGGGGAGGCAGGGGGAGCCCGTAGAGGCAGAGGAGGCAGAGGAGGCAGAGGGGTCAGAGAGGGCAGAGGGGGCAAGGGTGACCGGGGAGAGCCGCGGGGCCGCGGTCGCGTCGGGGAAGCAGCGCGGGTCGTCCCACAGGAGCTGGACGTCCCTGGCCCAGTGCCGCTCGGGCGCGTCGGACGCCTCGGCGCTCTCGCGCAGCGCGAGGACGTGGCGGGGCAGTTCGGCGGGCGGCAGGCCGTCCAGGTACGCGGCGAGCCGGTCCAGGAAGTCCGTACCGGCGCAGGCCTGTGCCTCGTCGTGGTCGCCGTGCTCGCAGCCGGTGCGCGGCCACACGAGGATGGGCGCGGGCGCGTTCAGGGAGGCCTCGAAGTGGGGCCGGACGCGGGGTGCGGTCGGGGCCGCGGCGAAGCCCGCCAGGTCCGCCTCGTCGCGGCGGAGCAGGAAGCGGAGCCTGTTCGGCTTCTCGCTGGTGCCGCACTCGACGCGGTGCAGGGTCGCCGACGTCCTGCCGCCGAGCCGTTCCCACTTGCGGGCGAGCTGGTGGCGCAGGCCGCCGGTGCGGCGGGTGCGTTCGGTCACGACGAGGGGGTACGAGCAGCCGAGCGGCGTCGGATCGTCGGCGCTGCGCTGCCAGTTCGCGACCGGCTCGTTGAGCCACTCGCGGGGCAGTACGAAGGCGATCAACTCGTCGGCGCCCGGCGGGAGGTGCCAGAACGCCTCCTCGATGTGCTCCTGGACGTGGGTCCGCACCTCGCTCCTGTGCAGGGTGCGCGAGTCGACGGGGTGGCGGCGGCCCTCGCGGTGGGCGGAGACCGTGACGAGGACCTGGTCGGCGTCGCCGCCGCTGTGCTCTATCTCGATGAGGATCGGCGCCCAGGCCGGGCCCGCGGCGGAAGGCTCCGGCCTGGCGGGGGCGGGCACCGTGCGGTGAGGCGCGTGGCCGGGTGCCGCGCGGGCGGGGTCCGCCCCGGGGCGTAGCCGGGTGTCGAGCAGGGCGGTCAGCCGGTCGGCGAAGCGGGTCGCGGCCTCCGGTTCCCCGACCTCCCACAGCAGATACCAGGCCGCGGCCCACAGGGAGTCGAAGCCGCCCTCCGGCACCGGCGGTCCGAACGGTCCCGCCGCGTCCAGGTACAGGCGTTCCGGATTGCGGGCGAACTCGGTGTCGGCGGCCTTCCCGACGACTTCGCGCAGTCGTTCCGCGGTACTCGGCTCGTGCGAGGGCGTGCGGACCAGTCCGGCGAGGCGGGGCCAGTAGCGGGACATGACGGACGTGGGGAGCATTCGGCCGCTGAGGATGTCGGGCGTACCGTCCGCCGCGGACAGCATGCCGACGACGCGGCCGGTGTCGGCGAGGGCCACCGCCGCACCGCTGAACCCCGGCGCGAGCCGCTGGCCGTGGGCGCTCCACGCCTCCAGCTGGATCCACTCGCCCGCGATCAACTGGGCGGCCGTGACCCGGTATTCGGCGATCGTGCCCTCGTCGTACCCGAGCGGGAAGCCGTACACGATGAGGCGCGGGCGCGGCTCGCCGTACGCGTCGTCGGGCGCCGCGAACTCGGCGGGGGCGACCGGCACCGAACGCTCCAGTTCCAGCACGGCGAGGTCGCCGGGGTCGTCGTGGCGGCCCTGCCAGCCGCCGTGGCCGGTGACCGTGGCGCACACGGGCGTGAGCTCCCTGTGGTGCGGGAAGGTGACGGTGACGGGGTGGCTCGGGTTGTCCTTGACGACGTGCGCGCAGGTGAGGACGTGCCGCGCCGAGACGAGGAAGCCCGCGCCGACCTCGCCGCCGCAGTCGATGCGGGCGTGCCAGGAGGTGTTCTTCATGGCGTACGGAATGGCGTGCGGGTTGGTGTACGTGCTGGTGTGCGGGATGGTGTACGTGCCTGCCTGATCGCGGCACGCGTCGAACTCCCCATGGTCCTACCCCCGTTGCGCCCGTGCGGTCGCCGTGGACCGGTCGCCCGGGACCCGGCCTCCGTATTCTCGCGGACGGCGTGTGCGGCTGTCAGTGCCTTCGTGATGCCGACAGCACGCCAACAGCACGCCGGACAGTACGCCGGACAGCACCCCGGACAGTACGGACCCCGGCGCGACGGGCACCCATGGCGGTTTGTCACTCTGGCGGCTTCCCGCCACCTCCGCCAACTGCCGCGCACCACAAGGCTCCTGCCACCCTTCGCAGCACTCGGGCACCATCTCCCGCCCCCTCCCGCCCCCGCCCGGGTCCGACGAAGAGAGGCAGCCCCATGACCAGATCCCCCGCGCGGCGAAGAGCCGTGCTCGTGGCCGCCGCCGGTCTCGCGTTCGCCCTGCTTCCCGCCGGGCCGGGCGCCGTCGCCGACGACGCGCCCGCAGCCGCCGCCTCAGCCGCGCCCTCAGCCGCTCCCAAGCCCGCGCCAAAGGCCCCGCTCTCCCACACCGTCACCCTGCTCACCGGGCACAAGGTCACCGTCACCCCGCTCCCCGGCGGTCGGCGGACCGTCACCGTCGACCGGCCCGCCGGAGCGGGCGGGGCGCGAGGCGCCGTGCGCAGTCAGGTCGTCGACGGCCACGTCACCGTCGTACCGGACGAAGCGCGGCCGTACCTGCGTTCCGGCGTCCTCGACGAGCGCCTCTTCGACGTGACCGAGCTGATCCGGCAGGGGCTCGCGGACCGGGGCGGGGCCACCGCCGAGCTGCCCCTCATCGTGACGTACCGAGACAAGAAGCCACGGAACGCCCGCCAACTGCCCCACGGGACCACAAAGGTGCGCGCCCTCAGGAGCGTAGAAGGCCTCGCCGTCAGCGCCGACCGTCCCGCCGCCCTCTGGCAAGCCGTACGCGCCAAGTCGTCCGGCATCGACAAGGTCTGGCTCGACGGGCGCGTCGAGGCCGACATGGCGCGGAGCAACGAGCAGATCGGCACCCCGAAGGCCTGGGACGCCGGGCTCACGGGCAAGGGCGTCAAGGTCGCCGTGCTCGACACCGGGGTCGACGTCGGGCACCCGGACCTGAAGGGGCGCGTCGGCGAGAGCAAGAGTTTCGTCCCGGGGGAGGAGGTCGCCGACCGCAACGGGCACGGCACGCACGTCGCCTCCACCGTCGGCGGGAGCGGCGCCGCCTCCGAGGGCGGCAAGGAGAAGGGTGTCGCACCCGGCGCCTCCCTCGCCGTCGGCAAGGTGCTCAGCGACGAGGGCTTCGGCAGCGAGTCGGAGATCATCGCGGGCATGGAGTGGGCGGCGAAGGACATCGACGCCAAGGTCGTCTCCATGAGCCTCGGCTCGTCGGAGGCGAGCGACGGGACCGACCCGATGGCCGCCGCCGTGAACTCCCTCTCCAAGGAGACCGGCGCCCTCTTCGTCATCGCCGCGGGCAACACGGGCGCCCCCTCCTCCATCGGCTCGCCCGGCGCCGCCGACGCCGCGCTGACCGTCGGTGCCGTCGACTCCACCGACGAGGCCGCGTACTTCACGAGCCAGGGCCCGCGCGCCGGTGACCACGCGCTGAAGCCCGACCTGTCGGCGCCCGGCGTCGACATCCTCGCCGCCCGCTCCCAGCTCACCGAGGGCGAGGGCTTCTATACCGAGATGAGCGGTACGTCGATGGCGACGCCGCACGTCGCGGGCGTCGCCGCCCTCCTCGCCGAGCGGCACCCCGACTGGACCGGCGCGCAGCTCAAGGACGCACTGATGTCCACCTCGAAACAACTCGACGCGCCCGCCTATGAGGTGGGGGCGGGACGGGTGAGTGTGCCCGACGCCGTCGACGCCCACGTAACCGCCACCGGCAGCGCCGACCTCGGCTTCTACGGCTGGCCCTACGACGACAACAAGCCGGTCGAGAGAACCCTCACCTACCGCAACCACTCCAGCAGCGCGATCGAGTTGAGCCTCGCCACGCGGGGCGCCGCCGACGGCGTCGTCACGCTCGCCGACCCGACCCTCACCGTCCCCGCCCATGGCACCGCGTCGACCACCGTCACCGGCGACGGGTCGAAGGCGTCCGTCGGGAACACCAGTGGCGCCGTCGTCGCGAGCGCGGACCCGGGCGGCAAGGAGGTGGCGCGCACCGCGTTCGGCATGGTCAAGGAGGAGGAGCGGTACACCCTCACCGTCCACGTCAAGGACCGTGACGGCGCCGCGGCCCCGGCCGATCTCGTCGTACAGCAACTCGCCGAACGCACCGAGCCGTTCCCGGCCGCCGTCGACGGATCCGGGACCCTGAAGCTGCGCCTGAAGCCCGGCACGTACGCCCTGTCGACCTTCCTCGACGTACGCGGCAGCCACGGCGAGGACTCCCTCGGCCTCGGCTTCCTCGCCGACCCGCAGATCCGCCTCGACCGGGACCGCGCGATCACCCTGGACGGGCGGAAACTGCGCGAGATCAAGGCCGACGTGGACCGGCGCACCGAGACCCGGCAGCTGCTCATGGAGTACGACCGCAAGGCCGGCGGCGCCGACCTCATGGGCGCCGTCCAGGTGCCCGTGAAGTACGACAGCGTCTTCGCCGCGCCCACCGCGAAGGTCACCGACGGCAGCTTCGAGTACCGCACCGTGTGGCGGCTCGGCAAGCCGCTCGTGGACGTCAAGGGCCTGCGCGAGGCCGTCGCCCAGCCCGGCGGGACGATCGCCGTGGGGCGGCGGACGTGGGCGCTGGTGGACGCGGGCGACGGTACCCCGGGCGCGTACGAGGGCAAGGACGTCCGCGGCAAGGCCGTCGTCGTACGCCGCACGGACGCGGTCACCCCGGCGCGGCTGGGGCAGGCCGCGCAGGACGCGGGCGCGAAGGCGCTGTTCGTGACGGACGACCGTCCGGGGCGCCTCAACGCCTGGTTCGGCACGGACGACAACGGTGAACGGCCGCTGATGATCGCCACGGTCGACGCCGCCGACGGGGCCCGGCTCATCGCGGCCGCGAAGGCGGGGAAGCGGATCGCGAGCACCGGCACCCCCAACACCCCCTATGTGTACGACCTTTCCGAGGGGCACGAGGGCGCCGTCCCGAAGGGTGACCTCACGTACGAGCCGACGAAGCGCGAACTCGCCACGCTGGACGCAGAGTTCCACGCGGTGAAGCCCGCGGCGGGCGGCGAGTACCGCTACTCCATCACCGACACCTTCCCCATCGGCTTCGGCTTCCAGGAGAGGATCGACCTCCCGGCGGAGCGCACGGAGTACGTCTCCACGGGCCGGGACCAGCTGTGGCACGAGTCGGTGTCCACCGGGCCCGGCGCGCTGGAGGAGCGCAGCGGCCTCGTCGCCTACAAGGGCGGCAAGCGCACCGGCCTCGACTGGTTCAAGCCGGTCCTGCACCCCTGGCTCGGCACCGGGCTCGGCTGGGGCCAGACGCGCAGCGGCAACGACCTGGCGTTCAACGTGCCCGGCTGGGGCGACTCGGGACCCGACCACACCGGCTTCGGCGATGTCTGGAACGAGGATTCGATGACGCAGGTCAGCGAGGTCTTCGTGGACGGCGTGAGTGCCGACCGGCGCAAGAGCTCCGGCGTGTACGTGTGGGACGCGGACCCCGCGGAGCACACGTACAAGGTCGTCACCGACACGACGCTGACCCCTGAGCGCTGGCAGCTCGCGACGGAGGGCCACGCCGAGTGGACCTTCAAGTCGAAGCAGACCCCCGCGGACAAGAAGACGTTCCTGCCGCTGCTCAACCTCGGCTTCGACGTGGACACGGACCTCGCGGGAGCGGTACGCGGCGGCCGGACCCTCGACGTCGGGATCTTCGCCGAGTACGTGAAGGGGGCGGCGGACACGGGCGCCATCGGGGGCGGCGAGCTATCCGTCTCGTACGACGAGGGGGTGACCTGGCGGGACGTACGCCTCGACCGGGACGGCGGGAAGGGCGCGGCCTGGGAAGGTGAGGTGACGGTGCCCCGTGACGCCCGGTCCGTGTCCTTGCGGGCCTCGGCGGGCGACGACCGGGGCGGAGTCGTTTCGCAGGAGGTCATTCGGGCGGTGGGCGTGAAGTAGCCCTGCGGTGGGGCCCCGTGTCGATCGCCGACCGACGCGGGGCCCCACGGGCTCCGCGGGCTCCGCGGGCTCCACGGGAAGGCTCTACTGCTGCGTCAGCGCCCGCTTCATGATCTTGCCCATGTCGTTGCGCGGCAGGGACTCCAGGTAGCGCACGACCCGCGGGCGCTTGTGCGGGGCGAGGGAGGTGGCCACGTGGTCCGCCAGGTCCTTCGCGGCGGGCGGGGTGGCGGCGTCCGTGGGTACCACCCAGGCCACGATGCGTTCGCCCAGGTCGGGGTCCGGTTCGCCGGTGACCGCGGCCTCGCGTACTCCCTCGTGGGCGAGGAGCGCGTTCTCGATCTCGCCCGCGCCGATCTTGTAACCGCCGCTCTTGATGAGGTCGGTGGCCTTGCGGCCGACGATGCGCACGTAGCCGTCGGGGTCCCGCACCGCCATGTCGCCGGTGCGGAACCAGCCGCCGGGAGCGAAGGCCGCCGCGGTCGCGTCCGGGCGGTTCAGGTACTCCGTGAAGAGGTTCGGGCCGCGTACCTGGATCTCGCCGACCGCCTCCGGGTCGTCCGCCGTCACCTCGTCGCCCGCCTCGTCCACCAGGCGCAGCTCGACGCCGGGCAGCGGCACGCCGACCGCGCCCGCGCGGGGCTCGCCGTCCGCGCGGACGCTGGTGTTCATGAGGGTCTCCGTCATGCCGTACCGCTCGATGACGCGGCGGCCCGTGGCGGCGGCGATGCGCTCGTGGTCGTGGACCGGGAGCGCCGCCGAGCCGGACACGAGCAGGCGCGCCCCGGCCAGCGCCTTCGCCAGCTCCGGGTCGTCCGGCAGGGCCTCGGCGATCCGGTGGTACATCGTCGGCACCCCGAACAGCATCGTCGCCCCCGCACCGAGCTCGCGCGTCACGCCCTCGGTGCCGAACCGGCCCAGGTGCCGCACGGAGCCGCCGCGTCGCAGCGGTCCCAGCGTGCCGAGGATGAGGCCGTGCACGTGGAACAGGGGCAGGCCGTGCACCAGGACGTCGTCACCGGTCCACTGCCAGGCGTCCGCCAGGGCGTCGAGGGTGGCGGCGATCGCGCGGCGGGGCAGCACGGCGCCCTTGGGCGGGCCCGTGGTGCCGGAGGTGTAGACGATCAGGGCGGGGGATTCCGGGGCCGGTTCGGCGGCAAGGGAGGGGGTGGGGTGGGGGCCGTCGTCTTCGCGTACGTGGACATGGGCGTGGGCGTCGACGTCGACGTCGTGGCGGTCCAAGGCCGCCAGCGCGGGCGGGAGCTCCGCCCCCGCCTCCGCCAGCACCAGCGTCGGCGCGCTGTCGCGCACGATGTGCGTGAGTTCGGAGTCACCCGACTTCGGGTTGAGCGGCACGGCCGGTACGCCCGCGAGCAGCGCCGCGACCACGCCCACCGCCGTCTCCAGGGACGGCGTCGCCCACACGGCGACCCGGCCGACGTCACGCAGCCTCAGCGCCAAGGGGCCCGCGACCGAAGCCAGTTCGGGGTAGGTCAGTGAGCGGTCGCCGAACCGGAGGGCCTCGCCGTGCGCGGTGTCCAGGGCCGGGAAGAGGGGATCCACGTCTCGTACTCCTCGTTGTCGTCATCTGCACCGGGTGTCAGGAGAGTCTTACGCCGATGAGGGGGCAGACGCGACATACGGCGACGCCGCCTCCCCTGGGACGGGGGAGACGGCGTCGCTGCGATCGGTGCCGGTGACGTCCGACGGGGGCTTTCAGGTGATGCGTCCCTCAGTACGTCAGCACCACACCCACGTACGAGATCCCCGCGATCACACCCCACGAGACGAGACCGAGCGCCGCGACCCGTCCGCCCGTGCGCGTGAGGGACGGCAGGTCGACCGCGCTGCCGAGGCCGAACAGCGCGGTGGCGAGCAGGAGTTCCTGCACCGTCCCCGCCGCGTCGATCGCCCCGCCCGGCAGCCACCCGGTCGTGCGCAGCGCCACCATGGCGAGGAAGCCGACGACGAAGAGCGGCACGAGGGGCGGCCGCTTGGTCCCGGCCGTCCCGTCCGCGTCAGTCGTCCCGGAGGCCCCCGCGACCTCCTCGGCCGAGCCGCGCCCCTGCCGGCGCGCCCGTACCGAGAGGGCCACCGCCGCGACGAGCGGCGCGAGCAGGGCGACCCGCATCAGCTTGACCAGGACCGCGTCGCCCAGCGCCCCCGCACCCGCGGTCTGCGCCGTCGCCACGACCTGGCCCACGTCGTGCACGCTCGCCCCGACCCAGCGCCCGAACTCCGCGTCGCTGAGCCCCAACGGGCCTTGCAGCAGCGGCAGTACGGCGATGGCGAGCGTGCCGCAGAGGGTCACGAGAGCCACCGAGGTGGCCGTGTCCCGCTCGTCGCTCTCGGACACCTCGCTGACCGCGCCGATCGCGGAGGCGCCGCAGATCGAATAGCCGGTGGCGATCAGCAGCGGCTGGTCGCCGCGCAGCCCCATCCTGCGGCCCAGCCACCACGTGCCGAGGAAGGTGACCGCGACCACGCAGAGCACCATCCCGACCGACGCCCAGCCGAGCCCCAGCACGTCGTCCAGGCTCAGCTTCAGGCCGAGCAGCACGACGCCGACCCGCATCAGCCGCTTGCCCGCGAACGTCAGTCCCGCCTTGCCGGAGCCGCGTACGAACGCGTGCGCCGCGCCCGGCACATGGGCCGCCGCGATGCCGAGGACCACGGCCACGGTGAGCATCGGGACGCCCGGCACGAGGTGGTGCACGCCCCAGGCGACGGCGACGCCTGTCGCCGCGAGCGCCAGGCCCGGCAGCTTCCCCGGGGTGCGCCGCGGGGGCGCCGCGGGTGTGACGGGGCGGTGGTCGCGGGACCTGCCGGTGCGCTCCCCGAGCAGTGCCATTACCGGTCGGCCGGGAGTTCGTACACCCGGCGGACGCTGCTGCCCAGGCGGGCTATGTCCGCGCCGTAGATGTGGATCGATATCGCGAGCGTGCCGCAGGCGTTCCACACCCGGTGGATGTCGCCGGGCGGCGCGAAACCGCACACCGAGCCCTGCGGATTGACGACGTCCTCCGTGGCGACGAGGCGGGCCGCGCCGCCGGGTCCCGCGGCGGGCACCAGGCGGTAGCGCCGCTCCTGCTCCTCGCCCTCGTGCACGCCCGTGACGCACCACGACACGTGGTCGTGGACGGAGGTCCGCTGTCCGGGCAGCCAGACCAGTGCCACGATCGAGAAGCTGCCGTCGTGCTCGGCGTGCAGGACGTGCTGGCGGTAGCGCTCGGGGTCGCCCTCGCGCTGTTCGTCGGTGAGCAGGTCGGTGGAGCCGAGGTGGGGGGCGAGCCGTTCGCCGACCAGGTACGCGGTCAGGTCGGGAGGCAGGCCGCGCCCCACGGCCTCGCGCACGTCGGCGACGAGGGTGTCGAGGCGCTCTGTGGTCCGGGCGGCCCGGTACGCGGTCGGAGTGCTCATACGGGCAGCGTCGCGCCGCCCGATCCATCACGTCCAACGACAGTCTTTTGGCCACCCCCCAACTTCCGCTTATGGATGGCCCCGTGGAAGTGGCGGCGGAAGCGGTGGTGATCAGCAGCCGACGCGGTTGGCGGCCACCGTCTTCAGCTCGTCGAGCACCAGCGCGGTGGCCGGGATCCGCAGATGGTCCTTGAGGACGTACGCCGACACCTGGCGCCGCGACGCCGGGTCCAGGGCGCGGCCGGTCACCTTGCGGTGACACAGGAAGTTCAGGACGAGACCCGGCATCATCGCGATGCCGAGCCCCTCGGCGACCAGGCTCTGCACCACCAGGTTGTCGTCGGTGGTGAACGCGATCTCGGGCGCGAAGCCAAGCTCGGCGCACTCGTGCAGGAAGTTCGCGCGGCAGCGCGGGCAGCCCGCGATCCACCGCTCCTCGGCCAGCTCGGCGAGCTTGACCGAACGCTGGCGCGCCAGGCGGTGCCCGGTGGGCAGCAGCACGGTCAGCTGATCCTCCAGGAGCGGGATCTCCGCCAGCTCGTCGGGCACCTCGTCGTGCAGCCCGGGATACGTGAAGGCCAGCGTGATGTCGCACTCGCCGCGCACCACTCGCCGCAGCGACTCGGGCGGCTCGTCCTCCAGGAGCTCCACGCGCACGCCGGGGTGGCCCGAGGCGAGCCGGGCCAGGGCCTCCGGGATGAGCGTCGCGTTGGCGCTGGGGAACGCGCAGACCCGCACGCGTCCCGAGCGCAGCCGCGTGATCGCGTTCATCTGCTGCTGGGCGGCGGAGATGTCGTCCAGGATGATCCCCGCGTGCCGCGACAGCGCCTCACCGGCCTCCGTCAGGCGCATGCGGCGGCCGACGCGGGTGAACAGCGGGGTGCCCACGGACCGTTCGAGGGCCTTCATCTGCTGGGTTATCGCCGGCTGGGTATAGCCGAGGGAACGGGCGGCCGCCGAGTACGAACCGGCCCGGACCACCTCGTGGAACGTCTTGATGTGCCGCGAATCGAACACCGCCGAATCATAAGCAGATGTTGGAGGTGGCGAACAAGTCCGCGTACGGGCTTTTGCCCCCGCGGCAAGTGGGGCGCGCGCCGGGCGGGCGCCGGGCGGGCGGCGGGGCGCGCGTGGTCAAGGCTCCGGGTCACCCGGCGGCCTCCCTGACCTCCACCCGCTGCAACAGCCCCCACGTGAACTCCGCCACGCAGTGCCATCGCGCACCGCCCCCGTCCCCGCCCCCGTCCACCGCCTCGAACGCGAGGCCCCACCGCGTCGGCGCCGTCCCCTCCATGGGGCGGGCCGGTGCGAAGGCGCGGGCGGCCTCGTCGACCGTGCAGGACCAGGGCGTGAGGTCGGCGAGCGTGCGCAGCTCGGGTCCGGCCGCGTCGGGCGCGCGTACCAGCCACTCGTTCCACACCGCCCCGTTCGGCGCGCGCAGCACCTCGAAGCGCAGGTCGGGCCAGAGCGGCACCGGCCAGAGCAGCGCCTCGCACTCCAGGTCGCCGATCCGGCGGCGGACCGTCGCCTCGGGCGGCCCGAGGACCGAGCGGTACCGGGAGACGGCGCCCCGCGACCGCGAGGACCGGGTCATCGCCTGCCAGCGACGGTTGGCCTCCCGCATGTCGGCGACGGAGACGCCCAGCGCGTGCCGTGCGCTCTCCACCAGGTCGGCGTTGTGGTCGGCCATGCGGCGCAGCAGGACCAGCTGGAAGTCCAGCGCGGTGAACGGGCCGGGGGCGGGCGAGGAGCTAGCGGGCATGCACCCCATCGTCGCGCACCGCGAGCGCTCCCGGGCGGTGTCCGTCGGGGAGGAACAGGACCGAGTTGACGTACCGGGGAGGTCGTGGCGTGAGGACCCGGCGCAGCAGGCCCTGGGACACGACGTACGACGTGCCGGACTGGTGTGTCTCCAGGTCGAACGCGTCGAGCGGCAGCCAGGTGTCGTGCGGCAGCACCCAGCCGCGATAGCCGTGGTGGCCGGTGAGGAGCTCCACGATCGGGGCGGTCGGCTGGATGCGCGACTCCAGCTCCAGGAAGATCGCCGGGCGGTCGCGGGCGATCAGCTCGCGCGCGCCGCGCAGGACCCGCAGCTCGTTGCCGTCCACGTCGATCTTGACGAAGTGCACGTCCCGCAGGCCGAGGCCGTCCAGGGTCAGACACGGCACGTCCACGGCCACGTCGTGGATGTCCCGGCGGACCAGGGACGACACGCCCCGCTCCCCGCGGTCGCCGCGCGGCAGCCAGAGCCTGGCCGTGCCGGGCCGGTCCGTCGCGGCGGCCTGGATCACCCGTACGTTGCGGGGCGTGCCGGACGCGAGGAGCCGCGCAAGCTGCGGCACCGGCTCGACGGTCACCACGCGGCGCGCGCGCGAGGCGAGCCGGTACGACCATGGGCCGTACCAGCCGCCGACGTCCACCGCGGTGCCGCAGCCCGGCGGGCAGAGGTCGGCGAGCCGGGCGAGCTCCGGCTCGAAGCGCGGGTAGACGAGCCGGGCCAGGGAGGCGATCAGGCGGTCGGGGACATAGGGCGCCACGCGGGCGGCGAAAGTCATGCGGACCCTCTCGTCACGGGGACGTTCGCTAGGGGGACGTTCGCTACGGGGACGTCGGCTACGGAGACGTCGGCGACGGGGACATTCGCTTGAGCAGCTGCTCGTGCTCCTCCTCCGGGACCTGCTCGCCGGAGGAGGGCAGCAGCTGCGGTATGCCGTCGAGTACCGGATAGCGGCGCCGCAGCCGCGGGTTGTACAGCGACTCCTCCGGTACGAGGGGCTCATCGGCGGCGAGCAGGTGCAGCGGTCCCTTGTCCAGCGGGCACGCGAGGATCTTCAGCAGCGGGTCTTCGGGGTTCATCCGCTGGTCAACTCCTTGGGAGCGGTCGAGGGCCGGGGAGAGGTGTCGTCGTGCTTCGGCATGGCGAGGAGGACGGAGACAGCGAGGACCGTGCCCGCGATGCGCAGCGTCAGGCGCACCGGCTCGTGCGGCAGCGCCTCGCCGAACGCCAGCGTCCCCAGCACCGCCGTGAAGAGCGACGTCACCGTCGTGCACACGGGGACGATGAGGGACGCCCGGCAGCGCTGGAGGGCCGCCTGCGACATGACCAGGCCGAACGCGCCGGTGAAGAGCAGCAAGTAGGGGTAGGGCGAGCGCAGCAGGTCGCCGACCGCGCCGCCGATGTCCTCCGTCGTCAGATAGCTGGACACGCCCTTGATGGCGAGTGAGCTCACGCCGTACAGGAGCCCCACCGCGACGCCGTACTCGACGCCCGCCGTCGGCATCCGGTGCCGGTGCTTGGCGCGGCGCTCCGCGGAGCCGTACAGCCAGACGCCCGCCGCGAGCGACGGCAGGCACACCATGAGGAGCAGCGGCACGGGCGCGCCGTGGCCGACCGTGTCGCTGTCCTCGCTGAGCGAGAGGACCACCATGAGCAGCGCGATCAGGATTCCGGCGACCGCGTACCGCTCGCGGCCAGAGGTGCGCTCGCCGAGCAGGACGGAGGAGAGCAGCAGCAGGAGGACCAGGCCGGACACGAAGATGCCCTGCGCCGCGGCGATCGGCAGCGTGCGGTAGACGGCGAGCTGCGCGCCGAAGCCCGCCGCCAGGGCCAGCGAGCCGCCGATCCACAGCGGACTGCCGAGCACCTGCCGGAGCAGCCGGGCGGGGTTGCGGACGCTCACCGACGGCATCGCCGTCAACGCCCGCTTCTCCAGGACGAATCCGGTGCTGTAGAGCAGGTTCGCGAGCAGTGCCGCGGCCACGCCCCACCACATGGTCAGGCCTTTCGGGCGTGCAGCAGGAGGATCGACGCCGCGCTCGGCACGGCGCAGGCCAGCCGGTCCAGGGCGCGCAGCGGGCGTGGCACACCGTGGAACGGCGCCCCCGACAGGCGTACGACCTCGAAGCCGGACGCGGCGACGAACTCGCGGAGGGCGCGCGCCGTGTACAGCCGCAGATGCCCCACGACCTCCTTGCCCGGCCTGCCGTGGATGCCGCGCAGGCTCACCTCGGAGAAGACGGGCTGCACACCGGCGAGGAGCAGGCCGCGGTTGTACCAGGCGGCGAGGTTCGGGGTGGACAGCATCAGGTGTCCGCCGGGCCGCAGCACCCTTCTCAGCTCGTCCAGGGCGCTGTCCGGGTCGACGAGGTGCTCGACGACCTCGCTGAACAGCACGGCGTCGGCCGCGCCGTCGGCGAACGGGAGCCCCCCGTCGGAGAGTTCACCGCGTACGACGTACGGCAGGCGGGCGTGGGCGCGCTTCAGGGCGTCCTGCGACCAGTCCACGCCGACGACGCGGTGCCCGGCGAGGAGCGGCGCCGCGGTCGCCGCCGCCGTGCCGTCGCCGCAGCCGATGTCCAGGACCGTGGCGGTACGGGTGGTGGCGGGGCCGAGCGCGGCGGCGAGGACGCGGGCCTGACGGATGGAGCGGGCGTCGCCGGACGCGACGGGGACGGCCGGGTTCTCGTAGAAGTCCCGGAGGCCTCTGGGGCGTTGGGTGGCGGCGGTAGTGGTCGTGGACGTGTTCGTGGGGGCGGTGGTCACGTGGACCCCCCGTGGGTCTCGTGGGGTTCGGTGTGTTCCGTCGCGTGGAGGTAGTGCTCGAACAGGTCGCGCAGGTGGGCGCCGTCGCCGTGGCTGAGCAGCGTCTTCGACCAGCGCAGGGCGAGGTGCAGGCGGCCCGCCGTCGACGCGGTGGTCACGGTGAGGCCGCGCGGCAGCCGGGCGGGCGCGGAGAACCAGACGGCGTGCGCGCGGCCCGCGTCGCCGAAGTCCAGGGCGTAGGGGACGCGGCCGATGTTGCTCAGGAGGGTCGTCGACGTCCAGGGCGCGGCGGCCTTGCGCAGGCCACGGGTGACTGCGGCACGGAGGGTGACGGGCAGGACGGGCGCGGTCAGGAGCGTCGCGCCGTGGCCCAGTTGGGGGCGGGAGAGCGCCTTGAGGGCACGGGTGCGCTCGGAGGTGCGGCGCAGGAGGTCGCGGATGTCCTCCGGTGACCAGTCGCGCGCGGCCAACTCCTCCGTGCTGAAAGGTACTTCGACGAGCCGGGTGCCATTGCCGATCGGCATGGTGGCGTCCCGGGGCCGGTCGTCCACGGGCATCGTGATGCGGAACGGGCGCGGGCGGGCGCCGTGTTCACGGTTCCAGTGGGCGATCATCAGCGCGGTGGCGACCATCAGCTGGTCGTTCACGGTGAACGGGGAGCCCTTGGGGCGCTTCGGCACGGGCAGCTCCGCGACGAGCATGCCGTTGCCGGGGGAGGGCTCGGGCGCCCCCTTCGCGACCCGGGCGGGCGGCGCCAGGCCCGAGGGCGCGTCGGCGGGGGGCTCCTCCGCCGCTTGTTGCGCGGCGGGGGCGCGGGAAGGGGGCGCCGCCGGTGAGTTGTCCTTGCCGCCGTACAGCTCGGCGGCGGTCGCGAGGACGCGGAGGCAGGCGGGGCCGTCGAGGGCGGTGTGGTTGATGGTGAGGAAGAGGACGGAGCCGGGGTCCTTCGCAGGGGTACTTCCCTCACCTTCCTCCGGCGTCGCGTCGTGGTCCGACGGGACCCGCGCCACCACTTCCAGGCGGATCGGGGGCGAGGAGGTCAGCGGTGGCGCCTCCGCCAGGGCCCGTTCGCGGGCGCGTTTCAGCGCGTCCGGTTCCGGCGGCGGGAACGTCACCACCTCCACGTCCGGGTCCGGGGTGAGTTCCCATTCGTAGCGGCGGCGGTACCACGGGCCCCGCGCCTCCCGCATCAGGATGCGCGGGTGGCGGCGCAGGGCCTCGGCGAAGGCGGCGCGGAGGCGGTCCGGGTCGGGCGTGCCCGGCAGGTGCACCTCGATGTGCACGGTCTCCGGCTCCTCCTCCTGGAGGCAGTGCCGTGAGACCTCGTCGACGACGGGGAACGGCACGCGGGCGGGCGGCCGCCCGGGTCCTTCCGCGCGCCGTGCCGGGTGTTCCAGTGCGGTCATCGCTGGGTGCCTTCTCCTGTCGTGGTCGGACGCCTGCGGCGCGGGAAGCGCACTGTCCTGCGGCCCGGCGGCGCGGGCTCCGGCTGGGCCGATGCCGGGCCGCGGGCCGAGACGGTCGGGCCCGCGGCCGCCTCCGGTGCGCCGTCCGTGCCGTCCCCGGCGCGCTTGCGGCGGGGCAGCGGAGGCGTGTGCGCGGCCGGATCGCGGTCCGGGCCGAGCGGCAGCGTCGCCGGGCCGGGGCCCGGTGAGGGAGCGGGAGCGGGCGCGGGGGCGTGCGGCGGAGGGCCGCCTACCGTGTCCGGGCCGTACTTCACCGTGTCCACGGCGCGGGGCCGCGCCTCCTTCACGGTCACCAGCGCCGCGAACAGCGCCACGAGCGCGAGGAGTTGTGCCACATGCCCGAACGCGCCCTCGTCGGACGCGACCGGCTCGCCCGCACCCGTCGCCGCCGCGATGCCCGCCCCCGCCATGGCGAGGAACGCGATCGGCACCAGCAGCGCGTGCCGCCACCGGGCGAGCAGGGCGAGCGCGGGAACAAGCAGCGCGAACGGACCCGCGATCACCGCGGCCACCAGCGTGAGCGCCACCGTGCCGAGGACGACACCCGGGGCGGGCGGCGCGGCGGACGGGCCGTCGGTGTTGGGGTCGCGCCGCCGCACGAGGACCAGTGCCACCAGGGCCAGGACGCCGACACCTGCGAGGATCAGGCCGATCTCGTAGAGCTGCGACGGCTCGTAGGTCAGCTTGACCGTGCCGCCCTCACCGTTCGGCACCAGCCAGCCCTGCTGCCAGCCGTCGAGCCGGACGGAGGTCAGCTCCTTGCCGTTGAGGGTCGCCTTCCAGCCGTCGTTCACGTTCTCGTACGTCGTGAGGTACGAGGCCGCGCCCGAGCCGACCGTCACCTCGCGGCGGTCGCCGAGCCAGTCCTTCACCTTCAGCTCGCGGGCGGTCGTGTCGAGCGCCGCCGGCGTGCCGGTGGTCAGGGACGCGTCCATGACGGCGAGCGGGCCCGCGTCACCCGTCTCCACGCTGTGCGCCCCCGCGTCGAGGCGGACCGACGGGGACTTCTCGCCCTCCTGGCAGAGCGTGATGTCGACGGGACGCCGGTCGGTGAGGTCCTGGACCCTGCCCTCGGCGCTCGTCTCGTACAGCTCGCCGTCGATCGACATCACCGGGCCCTGCCCGCACGGCAGCGAGAAGCGGTCCTTCGGGTCGGGCTGCTCGGTGCGGTACTTGTCGAGCGCGGGGACGTACACCTCGGTGAGGCCCACGGGCAGCTGGAGGTCGTCGTCCGCCACCGGGTTGTGGACCGTGAGCGGCGCGGTCTCCGTGATGGTGATGTCCATCTCGTCGGTGGTGATCGGCGCGAAGCGGGCGTTGCCGTTCTCGTCGACGCCCGCGGTCGCCGCGCCGTCCGGCGAGCTGATCTCGATCTTCACGGGCCGGGTGGAGAGGCCGCCCGCCGCGGGCAGCACGATCTCGCCCACCGGCTGCTTGCCCGGCCACTTGAGGTGGATGACGGGCCGGTTGTCGCTGCCCGCGATCCACGCCGTCGTCAGGTCGCCGTCGGTGAGGTTGCGCGGCGAGAGGCCGCTGCCGAGCTTCGCGGTGGAGTCGGCCGTCGCGATGATCTGCTGCTCCTGCTCGGGCGCCACCTTGTAGAGCAGCTCGTCGAGTTCACGGCCCGGTACGGCGACCGCGCTCGCCTTCACGTCGTACGCGCCCTCCGCCGTCGTCGTGAAGCGGCGGTGCAGCCCCGACTCGGTGTCCACCTGCGAGAAGGCGCCCGGGTCGGCCGTGCGGTGCAGCGAGTACGTGGTGGCCTTCGCGTCGGTGGACTTCTCCGCGTCCTTCGGGAGCTGGAGGAGCCGCGTGACCCGCACCTCGGGGATGGAGATCTCCGAGAAGCCCGCACCCGTCAGACCGGGCCGCGCCACCTGCGTGTCCAGGATCGTGATCTTGACGAAGTCCGTGGCGCCGGACTGAGCCCTGACGCGCTGCGGCTGCCCGTTGGGCTGGAGGGTGCTGACGATGCTGCCGTGCTCCGTCTCCACCTCGATCCGGGTGGGCGCCGCCCGCGTGCCGTTCTGCGGCAGCGGCGTGACGCGGAAGGAGGACGGCACCGCGACCTCCGAGTGGAACTCGGCCTTGATCCACTCGCCGTCCGCCGACTCGGCGTCGCCCTCCGCCCAGGCCGTGGCCGGGTTCCCGTCGAAGGCGTTCGCCGGGTCGTACTGCGGCAGGTGGAAGAGCCAGTTGCCGTAGCTGGACGCCGACACCGACTTGGCGCCCCGCAGCTCCGACGTCGTCTGGTGGTCGATGCCCTTGCTCGGCAGGATCTGGTGCGGCTTCCCGTCCGGGTTCTGGAGCGCGTCGACCGCGTTCCGCTCGTCGCGCCCGTACGTGTACGAGGTGTTGGAGTTGACGAGCCCGAAGCGGGTGTCGGCGCGGCGCATGCCGTCACCGACCGCTTGCAGGCCCGGCGCTCCGACGCCCGGGTGGTTGTCGCCGGTCAGGACGGTGGGGCGGTCGCGCATCGACGGGTCGGCGGAGAGCGGCAGCAGGGACTCGGGGCCGCCGCTGACGACCGCCGTGTTGGACACCGGCTTCAGGCCCGCCTGGCCGGGGCGCTCGGCGCCCTCGGCGGGGGCGTAGATCTCGACCGCGCGCTGGCGCGGGTAGAGGCCCTCCACCTGGATCGGGGTGTCGTCGGGGATGATGCCGCCGGTGGTCTGCGGGCCGAAGCCCGTGACGCGCCGGTAACCGGACTCCTCCAAGGTGCGCTTGACCGTCGCGGTGGGCACGTTGCCGACCTGGTCGGGGTCGAGGTCGTTGCGTACGACGACGTAGTACAGACCGGCCCGCGTCACGTAGTCGCGCAGTCCGGGCACTTCGGCGCCGGTCATCAGCGCCTGCTCGACGGCGTCCATCGCGCGCCGGTTGCCGGGGGCGCCGAACGGCACGTAGTCGCGCTGCGCCCAGCGGGAGTCGGCGAGCACGTCGAGGGGCTGGTCGATCGGGGAGCCCCAGGTGTAGATGCCGTGCGCGGTCGCGGGCACGACCAGGGCGCGCGAGTCGGGCGAGTACTTCTCCAGCCAGTCCGCCGTCGTCTGCCAGTACGTGGGCAGCTTCTGGAACGAACCGGGCTGCAGGATCGAGCCGTTGAGGTAGGGCAGGGCGAGGCCGGGCAGCACCAGGACCGCCGCGATCAGCGGCGCGTACCGCCTGCCGCGCACCCGCCGCGCCCCGCGCGCCTGCGCGGCGACGCCCACCAGGTGCATCAGGCCGAGGACGAGCGCCAGCGCCAGACCCGTCTGGAACTTGTAGATGTTGCGGAAGGGGACGAGACCGCCGTCCAGCCACGACTGGACCGTGCCGTGGAAGGGGGCGCCGAACGCGCCGCCGTACCCGGCGAGGGTCACCAGGACGACCGACAGGACGGTCAGGACCAGCCAGCGCCGCTCCGGCAGATCGCGCCGCGCCAGACCCGCGAGGCCGAGCGCCGCGGCCAGCGCCGAGCAGACGACGGCCACGACGGCCGTCGCCACGGTCCACCCCGCGGGCAGCCAGGCCTCGCCGAAGTGCAGATACGCCACCCAGTTGCCGGCACCGCGCAGCGCCTCGGTCGCCGACATGGTGCCGGTCGTGGTCGCCGAGTCCTCGACGAACGGCAGGAAGTTCTCACCGTAGATGCCGAGCATCAGGAGCGGTACGACCCACCAGGCGGTGGCGAGGATGACACCGGGCACCCACCACGTGATCAGCTTCCGCTTGCGCGGGCCGTTCGGGCGGGACAGCAGGTACAGGCCCACCGGCAGCAGCGAGGCGAGCGTCGCCGCCGCGTTCACCCCGCCCATGAACGGGATGATCAGCGCCGAACGGCACGCGGCGATGCGCGCACCGAACCGGTCGTCGGCCAGCGGAAGCAGCACCCACGGCAGGAACGCGCCGGGCAGCGCGGCCGCCGACGTCGAGCCGATGACCACGGTGAACGTCGGCCACAGCGCGTACACCACCGCGCCCAGCAGCCTGCTGTGACGGCTGCCGATGCCCAGGCGCTCGGCGAGCCGCAGCGCACCCCAGAACGCGACCGCCACGATCAGCGAGAACCAGAGCCGCTCCGCCAGCCAGACCGGCAGCTGCACGAGCTTGGCCAGGCCGTAGAACGGCAGCATCGGGAACGCGTAGCCGACGTACTGGTCCTGGATGCCGCCGAAGCCGCCCCTGTCGTGCCAGAGCTGCCCCAGGTCGGAGAGGAACTGCCAGGGGTCGACGGCGACACCGAGCTTGGTGTCGAACGTCATCCGCCCCGGCTTCACCGCGAGGAAGGACACGAACACCACGGCCCAGAACCCCAGGAGCCAGCGCCGCGAGCGCGGCCCCCGGGCGGGTTCAGGGGCTGCGGTCGTGGGTCTTGCGGCCGCCGGGGGTGGGGCCTGGACCGTGGTCATGGACACCGCCTGAGGATGAGGAGGAGATTCCAGGTCGCGATCTCGCGCACACCCGGCACCTTGGTGATCGCCCCGGCCAGGAACGGCCAGTAGCGGGAGCGCGCCGACACGATCTCCACGTCGTCACGGCCGCGCACCTGGCGCAGCGTCGCCCCGACGTGGTGGACGAAGAGGTTCTCGCCGAGCGTGTGCTTCGCGGCCTTGCCGGTACGTCGTTCGTAGCGGGCCCTGGCCCGTTCGGCGCCCAGGTAGTGCCAGGGCGCCCACTCGTGACCGCCCCACGGCGAGAGCCAGTTGGTGAAGGAGACGTAGATCAGTCCGTCGGCCCTGGTGACCCGGACCATCTCGCTCAGGAACGTCTGCGGGTCGTCGACGTGCTCCAGGACGTTCGAGGAGAACGTGACGTCGGCGACGCCGTCCGCGAGCGGCAGCAGGTACCCGTCGGCGACGACCGCGCCCTCGGGCGGCTTGTCCCCCAGCTCGGCGGGGTCGGGCTCGAAGAGGAAGGACTGAGCGCCGCGCCGCCGGAACTCCTCCGTGAAGTAGCCGCCACCGCCGCCGATGTCCACGACGACGCGGTCCTTCACCGGGACGTACGCCTCGACCTGGTCGGCGGCGTCACGGGCGAGGAGCGTGTAGCACCGCTCGGGCTCCTGCTGCTCGCGCAGGAAGGCCCGGAAGAGGGTGGCGGAGCGGCGCAGCGAAGGGTCCTTCACGCAGACCTCTGGGGGGTCGGGGGTCCTTGTGACACCTGGTGTGCGGCGACCGCTTCGGCCGCCACCGCCTGGAACTGCCGCACCGTGTTGCCCCACCGGAACTGCACGGCCCGCTCCCCGGCCGCCTTGCCGAGGGCCCTGCGGCGCTCGGCGCTGAGCGCCAGGGTGCACCAGGCGGCGGCGAAGGAGCTCTCGCCCCGGGCGAGGAGACCGGTCACGCCGTCCTCCACGGAGTCGCGTACGCCCGGCACGTCGAAGCCGATCGAGGGCGTCGAACGGGTCGCCGCCTCGGTGATGACGAGCCCCCAGCCCTCCACGGCCGACGGATGCAGCAGCATCCACGCCTCACAGAGCAGCCGGTGCTTCTCCGCCTCGGAGACGTGCCCCTTGAACTCCACGCCGGGACCGGCGAGTTGTTCGAGGCGCTGGCGCTCGGGACCGTCGCCCACGATCACGAGCCTGCCGCCCGTGACGGGTCTGACGCGCTCCCACAGCCGCAGCAGCAGATCGATCCGCTTGTACTCGACGAGCCGGCCCATCGCCAGGAACATCGGTTCGTCGGAGCGGGCGTGCAGCGGCCCCGGCTCCTCGACGCCGTTGTGCACGATGCGGATGCGCTCCCGGTCGACGCCGATCGCGCGCAGCGCCGTGGCCGTCGACGGCGACACGGCCACGAGGAGGTTGCCGCGCTGCGCGCCCGAGAGCGCCCAGTGCTCGAGTCTGCGGCCGATCCTGGCCGCGGGGGCCAAGGCGCCTTGGAAGCGCATCCCCCACAGGTCGGTGTGGACGTGGTTGACGAGGCACAGGGTGGGCCCGCGGTGCCACAGCGGCGCCAGGTACGGCATGCCGTTGCAGACCTCGACGAGCAGGTCGCAGTCGCCGACCTGCCGGGTGAACGCGGTGCGGGCCCGCAGGTAGTGGCCGAGGTCGCCGCCCGCGGAGACGACACGGTAGTCGCGGTACGCGGCGGGGCCGCCGCACAGCAAGGTGACCTGGTGGCCCTGCTTGCTGAGGCCGTCGGCGAGCCGGTCGACGAGGAGTTCGGAGCCGCCCGCGGCCGGGTTGCCGAGGTCGCGGTGGGCGAGGAAGACGATCCGGCGCGGCTGTGGGGGAAGCGCCGGAACACGCTCCGCGCGGCGTGGGGCGGCCGCGCGCAGCGAGGACGGTACGTGCTGGGGCATGCGTGCTCCAACTCGTCTCAGGGTGCGGAACTGTGGGGGGTCCGGTCGGACGGAACGGTCCTGCTGGGTTCTGCGGGGCGGTGCGGTGCGGGGCGGTGCGTGTACGGGGTGGAGCGGTGGTGCTCGTACGGGGTAGTGCGGGGTGGTGCGGGGACTGTGCGCGGGTGGGGTGGATAGTTTTCGCCGACCCGTACCGCGCGGCTACTCACTGAAGTGACAATTTCTGCGCTTTCAACAGCTGACGTCTCATCACATCGTGCTGGGCTGCAGGGCGGTCGGCGACGCGGCCGGATTCGGACTGTCCGGCTCCGCCCCGTCACCGTGCCGTCCGGGACCGTTCGCCCCGTCGTCCTGGCGCCCTCGCACGACGAGCACGATTCCCGCCACGGCGAGTACCCCGCCCAGCACGCACGCACCGAACGGCAGCGTCTCGCCGACGAGTTCAAGCCGACTGCTGTCGTCGTCCGCGAGCTTCACCTGAGCCTTCTGGGTCGCCGGCGTGAACGCGATCCGGTCGCTGTCGAGCAGTACCGTCGCGTCCTTCTCCGACCCCGGCGCGCGCAGCGTCTTGCGGGGGCCGATCGCGGCGTAGATGATCCGGCCGGTGCGCTGGTCCGCGACGAGCTCGATGCCGTGGTTGGCGTAGTACTCGTCGGCGATGACCTGGCTCTTCCTCGGCTGCCCGACCATCCGCCCCGGCACCTGACGCGTCCCGGTCCTGGTGGGCTTCACCGTCGCCGTGAACCGGTACCCCTCGTACCCCTGGATCTTCTTCGTGCCGCGGTAGGTGAGCGGGACGGTCGCGCCCAGCGTGTTGTCCCACCAGGTGTAGGACCGCTTCTCCACGTCGAAGGGGAACTTCAGGTACGCCTCGCCCTCGAAGTACGGCTCCTCGCCGCAGCAGTGCACCGGCGCGTTCGTCCTCCGGTCGGTGACCCAGCGCTCCAGCGTCCACTGGAGCGAGTCGTGCGGGTCGGCCGCGGGCAGCGACTTGTCCGGATCCACCGACGTCGACACGTCCCAGATCGCCCGCCCGCTGTCCTCGCTGTCGGCCACGTCGCCGCGGACCTGGCGGGTGATGGTGAGGTCCTTGTCGTGGACCGTCTTGATCTTCTCGGTGTCGAAATAGCTTCCCTTGCCTTTGAAGACGGTCGTGATGTCGACATCCACGGGCGTGCGTTTCGCGCGTGGCTCGACGTACCAGGCCAGCATCGGTGCCAGGACCAGAAGAAACGCGCCGAGCCCGAGAAGGATCAGCGACAGAGGAGAGGCGGTGCGGCGCATTCGGCGCATTGGGTCACTCCTGGGCGAGGGCGGAAGAAGTGTTACCGAGCCGTATGGGCCGGGAACCGTAGGCGCACCCTTGACGAAGTGTCAATGGATTGCAGAGACTGAGGACTTGCCGGGCGGGGCCGGCGCGGGCTGTGCGACCAGGACTTCGTGGCCGGAGCTGTGCCACCGGCCGCGGGACTGTGCGACCGGGGTGGGGACGACCTCCGACAGAGAGGCTGACCCTCGCAATGCACCGACTGCTCGCCGCTTCACTCACCGTCGCCGCCGGGGCGCTCCTCGCCGTGGGCGCGGCGCTCGGCATCGTCGCGCTCCTCGGCGCCACGCCGGACCAGCCCAATACGCCGCTCGTGCATTACGAGGCTCCGGCCCAGGGGCAGTGAGCGACCGTGGCCGCGACCCACGCCCAGGCGTCCGACGACCTGACGGCTGACGGCGCCTTCCCGGACGACAACGCGCCGGACGCCGACCGAGCCCGGGACGACCGCGCCCAGGGCGACCGCGCCCCCTTCCGCTCCGCGTGGCGCGACGTACCGCCCCGGCAGGTGCGGGAGTTCGCCGCGCTCGCCCTGGAGGAGGTGCCCGCGCTCGCCCAGGACATCCTGCGCGAGATCCGCGCCGAATACCCCGGCCTGCCCGTCGTCCTCGACGACTCGGGCGAGCCGATGGCGCTCATCGGCATCCGCCGCGCCCTGGAGGGCTTCGTCCAGCAGCTGGCGTCCCAGGAGGGCCGCCCGCGCTACCACCTGGAGGTCTTCCAGGAGTTCGGCCGCGGCGAGGGCCTGCACGGCCGCAGCCTCGACTCGCTCCAGGCCATCTACCGCCTGGGCGTACGACTCGCCTGGCGCCGCCTCGCCGAGATCGGCCAGCAGATCGAGATCCCGCCGCCCGCCATGTACGAGCTCGCCGAGTCGGGTTTCGAGTACCTGGACGGCCTCGTGGACCAGTCCGTGCGCGGCTACGCGGAAGCGGCGGCCCGCGAGGCGGGCGAACGGCTGCGCCTGCAACGCAAGTTGATGGAGCTGCTGCTGTCGGACCGGCGCTCCGACAGCACACCGAACACGTCGTACGGCTCGGGTCATGGCTCAGGCCCCGGCACCGGCGCCGCGGCCCTCGGCAACGGCCTCGGCGAGCGCGCCGCCCGCGTCGGCTGGCAGCTGCCCGAGCGCGTCGCCGTCGGTGTCCTGCTGCGCCCCGCGCGGGAGGCCGTCGCGCCCGCCGTCGGGGAGGGCGTCCTGCTCGACATGGAGGCGGAGCAGCCCCGCATGGTCGTACCCGACCCCGACGCGGCGGGCCGCCCCGAACTCCTGCGCCGCGCCATGACCGGCTGGTCCGGCGCCATCGGCCCGCCCGTGGCCCTCGCCGACGCCGCGAAGTCGCTGCGCTGGGCGGAGGCGGCGGTACGCCTCATGGAACGCGGACTGCTGCCCTCCGGCGAGGTCCTGCACTGCACGGAGCACACCGAGGCGCTGGTGCTGCTCCAGCCCGAGGAGCTGATCGAGGACCTGGCCCGCCGCTGCCTGGCCCCCCTGGAACACTGCGGCCCCGCCCACGGCCGCCGTCTCGCCGAGACCCTCCTCGCCTGGCTGGAGACGCGCGGCGGCGCCCCCGAGGTGGCGGCCCGGCTCGGCGTACACCCTCAGACGGTGCGCTACCGCCTGCGTCAGATAAGGGAGCTCTGGGGCGACGAGGTGGACGACCCGGACCGGCGCTTCGAGCTGGAACTGGTGCTGCGGGCCCGCAGGTTGAGGGGACAATTGGGAAGGGCGTGAGCAGGCCGGTGCCCGGAATGGGCCGGACTGCTCGATTCCGCACACAACTTTCACAGCGGTGGCTTCCGCTGTTACTGGCACGGCACTTAGCCTCCATGCCTCATGGACTACTGCCACCCGTGCCGCAGGCACCTCAACGGCGCCCTCGCCTGCCCGGGGTGCGGAACCCCGGCCGAAGCCTGCCGGGAGTACGCGCAGTCCGTCGCCGCGTCGCAGGAGGAGCCCGACGCCCACGACGACGCGTACGAGGAGTCGTCCCCGCGCACCCGCGGCCGCGGCCGCCGCAAGGAGCGCACTCGCAGGGCGCACCGGCGCAGGCGCCGCAAGATCCTCTTCGTGACCGCGGGCCTCGCACTCGCGGCGGGCGGCCTGAGCCTCGCCGAACTGGGCACGGAGGGGAACTCCGCCGACCGGGCGGCCTCCGCGTCGGACGCCGGGGCGGAGGACCCGTCCTCGTCGGAGTCGCCGGACGCGGACGGGAGTGGTCCCGGCGGTGCGACGGCCGAGGACGCGGCGGCCACGTCGTCCCGTCCGGACGCGGACGAGTCGAAGGACGCCGAGGGACGGGACGGCAAGGGCGAGAAGAAGCGGGACGTACACGACGGAGACGACGGAGACGACGACAAGGGCAAGGACAAGGCCAAGGGCGACGGCAGCGGCGAGGGTGAGCAGGGCGGGGGGAGCGGGACGGGCGAGGGGGACGAGGGCCCCGGCACGCCCACCTCCACCGCGCCCCCGCCGCGGGGCGGCACCCCGGACACCCCCGACCCGACGTCCCCGCCGCCCGCGGACGACCCTAAGCCGACGCGTCCCCCCGAGCCCGAGCCCACGGAGACGTGCGACCGCTTCCTGTGGTGGTGCACGTAAGGCGTAACCCCGTAAGCAGCGGACCAACCGGTCAGATCAGCTCCTCGCCCAGCATCCTCCGCAACAGCCCCCGCAGGACGAGCCGCTCCTCGCGTGACAGTTCCGCCAGCGGCTCGCGAGCGAAGTCCAGGGATTCCCGCAGGCTCCGGGCGACCTCCGCGCCCTCCGCCGTGGGCGCCGCCAGCTTCACCCGGCGGTCGGTCGCGTCGGGGCGCCGCTCGACGAGTCCGCGTGCCTCCAGGCGGTCGACGATGCCGGTGATGTTCGAGGGCTCGCACTTCAGCTTCTGCGCGATGCGGCGCATGGGCATAGGTTCGAGGGAGAGCAGCCCGAGGACGCGTGCCTGCGCCCCGGTCAGCGCGTGCCCGGCGGCCGCCTCCTCGTACTCCTCGTGGTAGCGCGCCACGACCGTGCCGATGAGCTCGACGACTTCGAGCGTCAGCGGGTCGGTGTGAGGTGGGCGGTCGCGAGGTACGCGGTCGCTGGAGCTACTGGTGGCCATGCTCACCAGGCTACCCCTTTACTTGACATCATGAAATATTCAGGAGCATGGTTGTTTTACAACCTCAAGTAATTGGCTCATCGCTGACCCGCAGTAGATCGCTGACCCGCAGTAGGAGGACGCCCCCATGACCGTCACCCCCGAGCAGCAGCTCCCCTCCGTGAGCCGCGAATGGCACCTCGTGCGGCGCCCGTCCGGCTGGCCGGTCCCGGAGGACTTCGCGCTGCGCGAGGTTCCCGTGGAGGCTCCCGCCGAGGGCCGCGTCCTCGTGCGCAACCTGTACTTCTCCGTGGACCCGTACATGCGGGGCCGGATGAACGACGTGAAGTCGTACGTACCGCCGTTCCAGCTCGACCGTCCCATGGAGGGCGGCGCGGTCGGCGAGGTCGTCGCGTCCAACGCCGAGGGCTTCGCCGTGGGCGACCACGTCCTGCACTTCGCGGGATGGCGCGAGTACGCCTCCGTGCCCGCCCAGCACGCCACCAAGGTCGACCCGGAGGCCGCGCCGCTCTCCGCCTACCTCGGCGTGCTCGGCATGACGGGTCTGACCGCGTACGCCGGACTGCTCGAAGTGGCCTCCTTCAAGGAGGGTGACGCCGTCTTCGTCTCCGGCGCGGCCGGTGCGGTCGGCGGCCAGGTCGGCCAGATCGCCAAGCTGAAGGGCGCCTCGCGCGTCGTCGGCTCGGCCGGTTCGGACGACAAGGTGAAGCTCCTGGTCGAGGAGTACGGCTTCGACGCGGCCTTCAACTACAAGGACGACAAGTCCGTCGCCGAGCAGCTCAAGGACGTCGCCCCCGACGGCATCGACGTCTACTTCGACAACGTCGGCGGCGAGCACCTGGAGGCCGCGATCAGCCGCCTCAACGTGCACGGCCGCGTCACCATCTGCGGCATGATCGCGGGCTACAACGACACCGAGCCGACCCCCGCCCCGCGCAACCTCGCCCTGGTCATCGGCAAGCGCCTGCGCCTTCAGGGCATGCTCGTGCAGGACCACGCGGCGCTCCAGCCCGAGTTCGTGCGCGAGGTCGGCGGCTGGATCCGCTCCGGCGAGCTCAAGTACCGCGAGACGGTCGTCGAGGGCGTGGAGAACGGCGTGGAGGCGTTCCTCGGCATGCTCCGCGGCGAGAACACCGGAAAGATGATCGTCTCGCTCGGTTGAACGGACCCGTCGGGTCACTTCCGGTATCCGATAACCTAATTCCACAAACCGTGGTTGTGGGCGCGCACCACGTCATGTCTCAGGAGGAAAGAGCAGTTATGTCCATCCAGAAGATCGACGTCAAGTACACCGCCGTGGCCACCGCGGAGAACGGCCGCGACGGCCGTGTCGCCAGCGACGACGGCAAGCTCGACGTCGTCGTGAACCCGCCGAAGGAGATGGGCGGCAGCGGCGCCGGCACCAACCCGGAGCAGCTCTTCGCCGCCGGCTACAGCGCCTGCTTCCAGGGTGCCCTCGGCGTCGTCGCCCGCAAGGAGAACGCCGACATCTCCGGCTCGACCGTGACCGCCAAGGTCGGCATCGGCCAGAACGAGGCCGGCGGCTTCGGCCTGGAGGTCGCGATCACCGCCTCCATCCCGAACGTGGACGCGGCCACCGCGCAGTCGCTGGTCGAGAAGGCGCACCAGGTGTGCCCGTACTCGAACGCCACGCGCGGCAACATCAAGGTCGAGGTCTCGGCCGCCTGACCGCGGGCCGTACGGACGTACGCATGTGAGGGCCGCACCCCGTTCAGGGTGCGGCCCTCACGCGTGCGCGGCGGCTCAGCCCGCCCCGAGCGCCGCCTCGTGGACGGCCCTGACCAGCCGCTCGTTCTCCACGGCCGGGCCGCCGGGGTAGGCGAACCGCCGCCGCGTATAGCCGTAGGCGAGCCCGCTGCGCGGATCGGCGAACGCCTGCGAGCCGCCCGCGCCGCTGTGCCCGATCGTGCCCGCGCCCAGGAACGGGTACACGTACACGGACGTCGCCTGGAAGCCGACCGCGAACGCCTTGACGGTGCCCGACACGAGGTCGTGCCCGACGGACTGGACCTGCCCGAACCCGGTGACGGTGTCCGCCGTGAGCAGCGCCTCCCGGCCGCCGATGCCGGTGACCGCCGCCGCGTACATCCCGGCGAGCCCTCGCGCGGACGCCACTCCGCCGATCGACGCTGGCCCTTCGGCGCGTACGAGCCGGGAGTTGGGCAGCGCCTCCAGGTCGGTGGGCTCGGGGATGTGGCGGTTGAAGGCGATGGAGCCGAGGCTCTGCGGCTGCGGCGGCGCCGCGGCGAGCAGGGCCGCCTGCTCGGGCGTGGGCGCCATCGGCTGCACGGAACGGAACCGCCCCTCCTGCTCCTCGGGCAGCCCGAGGAAGAAGTCGAGCCCGAACGGGGCGCGCACCCGCTCCTCGTACACCTCCCGCAAGGTCCGCCCGGTGGCGCGGAACACCACCTCTCCGGCGAGGGCCCCGATGGCGAAGGCGTGGTAGCCGAAGGCGGCCCCCGGGCGCCAGAAGGGGCGCTGGGAGGCCAGACGCGCGGCGACGGCCCGGTCGTCCGCGAGCTCCTCGGACGAGAAACCGGAGTCGGAGCCCGCGACGCCCGCCCGGTGCGCGAGCAGCTCCCGCAGCGTCACCGCGCCCTTGCCCTCGGCGGCGAACTCCGGCCAGTACGCGGCGACCGCGCGGTCCAGGTCGAGCACCCCGTCCTGCACGAGCAGGGCCACGACGAGATGGGCGGCGCCCTTGCTGGAGGAGTAGACGCCGTAGAGGCTCTCGGCGGTGACGTCCGGGCCCACCCACAGATCGACGACCCGGCGCCCCCGTACGTAGGCGGCGAGCTGACCCTCGTACTCGGGCAGCTCGTTCGCGAGTACGTCGGTGAACTCCTCCCGCACCGCCTCGTACCCGTCGGCGACCGTTCCCTGTACGCGGATCTCACGGGTCATGGCGGCGGAACCTCCGGGTGCGCGGCGGTGTGACAGTGACGTGATCAACAGCCGCGCCCCCACCACACATTCCCGCTACCGGCCGACGCTGAGCAGCGCTCGCCCGACCTGTGGGAACGCCCCCTTCGGGTGGTCGCGGAAGAGCGGCTCGGTGCCGAAGAGCACCACGTCCGCGCCGCCCGCCGACCCGCTGACGACCGAGGCCCGGCCCGCCGCGTCCGCGGGCCCGCCGGAGCCGTCCTCCATGGCCCGCCAGTGCCCGGAGACGAGAGGGCTGCCGCCGCCGTACTTCTGCTCGGCGCGCACCCCGGGGCCGAGGTCGGTGAACCACGACGGCGCGTAGACGAAGCTGTGGCCGGGCGCTCCGCCCGTGACCGTGCCGCCCGCGTTCACCACGCGGACCACGCCGTTGGCGTCGCCGTTGCCCTGGACCGCCTCGACGGCGAGCAGCCCGGCGTCGGCGTTGAGCGCGGCGCCCGCTCTGCCCCGCCCGACCAGACCGCCGCCCCCGGCGAGGAACCGGTCGAGCCCGGCCCTGGCCGCCGCGTTCAGCTTGCTCCGGTCGAGCCCGGCCGATACGAAGAGCGCGTCCGCCGTCCTCCAGTCGAAGCCTGAGTTGAGCACGGCGGTCGACACGGGCTCCACGTCGAAGTTCATCTCCCGCAGCGCGAACAGCTCACCCGGCGTGACGGCCGCGGCGACCCGCGTCCGGTGCAGGGCCGCACCGCCCTTCGCCTTCGTGGCGTCGAAGGCGACGTCGTACTTCTTCGCTGCGACGGCCGCGGCACGGCGCGCGGACGACGGCACGACGACGCTCCCGTCACGGTCACGCCGTATGGAAACACCTTGGCCCAGAAGGGAGTTGAGAGCCGCGATCTCCCGCGGGTCGTCGAGGCGAAGACGCAGGTTCCCGTGCGGCGCCACGTACCCGACGCGGGACGCGGCACGCACCGTACGACCGTGCACGCCACCCAGGCCCCCGCGCTCCACGGAGTCCACACTGGCGCCCCACAGGCGTCCGAGGCTCCACCCCGAGATGTCGTACATCGTCGACACCTTGTCGCTGATGTCCCGCCCGTCGGCGAGCATCACATGGGCCAGGCCCCGCTTCGGCTGGTGCATGTCGACGACGTACGAGCCCTTCGGGTACGTCCGCCCGCCGAGCCGGAAGCCGTGGCCCGCCCGCTCCACGCGCACGTCGTTGGCGACCAGGTGGTCCACGAGCCGCGCTGCGGCCGCGGCCGACCGCTGACGACCACCGCTCGCCGGGATCACGTACGCGCGCGGGAACTCGGTCGTGTACACGTCCTCGGGGCCGATCCCCGGCACCCCCGGCACGGTCTCCTCCGACACCGGCACCTGCTCGGCGCCGGTCGCGCCCCGTCGGAAGACCTCGATCTGGTCGGCGATCACGGAGGTGCGGTGGCGGTCGGTGTAGTCGAGGGTGGCGCGCATCGCGGCGCCCGCGATGTCCACGTTGATGGCGGCCCTGCGGCGCAGCTCGGCGGCCGGCTGCGACTCGTACTCCCCGTTGTTCACCTGCATCGGGAACTCGATGGTGTGCGCCGCGACCGCGCCGTGGAACGGCATGTACTGCGGCGTGAAGATCGGCGGCCAGTCGTCCCAGCCCTCCTGCTGGTCACGGAAGGGGATGACGGGCGGCCGCACGCCGTCCTTCTCCTCGGTGTAGCCGAGGTCCTTGATGGCGGCCTCCATGCCGAGGGCGTTGGCGTAGGAGTTCTTCAGGAAGAGGTCGTACTCGTAGTTCTCGCCGTGCGGGGGAGTGGTCGGCTCGATCAGCGTGCCGTTGACGTACCCGTGCAGGTCGATCATGACCGCGGGCTGTTTGTCGATGGCGATCCGCCGCACCGCGCGGGCCTCGGGCTGCGAGGCGGTGATGAAGTCGCGGTTCAGGTCGAAGCCGTTGGCGTTGGCGCGGGTGCCCGCGATGCGGCCGTCGGGGTTGGTGGTGATGTTGAAGTAGAGCCGGTTGCGCGCGAGCAGGTCCCGGCTGCCCCTGTCCTTCGCCTTCGCGAGCCTCTCGATGAGCTGGAGGGCCGCGTCGGTGCCCTCCCACTCGTTGCCGTGGATGTTGTTGTTGACGAAGACGGGCGTCTTGTACGAGGACTTGATCGCCCCGTCCTTAGCGGCTCGCGCGGGGTCGCTCTCGATCCGCTCCCGCATCCGCGTCTGCCGGGCCGTCTCGCGCGCGGACTCGGGTGCGGTGACGGTCACGAGGTAGAGCTGGTGGCCGCCCGTGGAACGGCCCGCGACCTCCACGCTGACGCGGTCGCCGATGCGTTGCAGGGCGTTCAGCTTCGGGGCTATGCCGTGGTACGGCGTCAGCCCCAGTTTTATCGACTTGTCGGCAGGGTTGGCCGGGGGGAGGTCGAGCTTCCGCTCGCGCGGATACCCGCGGCCGTTGTCGCCGCTGCCCCCCGGTGCGGGGGACGGCGCATCCCCGAGGGCGCGTTCGGCGGCGGCCTCCGGGGACGTGGCGGCCCGGTCGGCGCCGAGCGGCGCCTCCTCGCGGGTGACCGGGCGGGGCGTCGGGTCGGCGGTCGCGCTGCCCGGCGCGAGCGCGGTGAGGACCAGCGCGCCGACCGCGCCGACCGCGACGGTCACGGTGAGCGGAACGGGTCTGAACGGACGGGATATACCCATACGTGCCATACGTACCTCCGGAAGATCGGTACGCGAGGGTCTACCGGTTCAACTCCCCATCAACAAGAGGGCGTTCAAGGGAGCGATCACGGGAGCGATCAAGGGAGTGTTCAAGGGGGCCGTGTTTCCTACCCGTGACAGTCCCGGCACGTGACCCCGCACAAACCCCCGTCGACCTGCGGCTAAGGTGTGCCGCATGCGCGATCTGGGTGTGGGCTTCGGCTACTTGATGAAGGGGCAGCGCTGGGTCGCCCAGCACGGCAAGCAGTACGGATGGGGGCTGCTGCCCGGCCTCATCACGCTCGTCCTCTACGCGGCGGCGCTCGTCTCGCTCGCCCTGTGGGGCGGCGACCTCGTCGGCTGGGCCACGCCGTTCGCCGACGACTGGTCCTCGCCCTGGCAGGGCGTCTTCCGCGGTTTTCTGACGGCTCTCCTCTTCGCCCTCGCGCTGCTGCTGTCCGTCCTCACCTTCACCGCGGTGACGCTGCTCATCGGTGAGCCGTTCTACGAGTCGCTGTCCGAGCAGGTCGACATCTCCGAGGGCGGCCACGCCCCCGAGTCGGGCCTGCCGCTCTGGCGCGACCTGTGGATCTCCGCGCGGGACAGCCTGCGCATCGTGGTGCGCGCGCTGATCTGGGGCGTACTGCTCTTCGCCCTCGGCTTCATCCCCGTCGTCGGCCAGACGGTCGTCCCGGTGATCGGCTTCTGCGTGACCGGCTTCTTCCTGGTCGAGGAGCTCACGGCGGTGGCGTTGCAGCGCCGGGGCGTGGAACTGCGGGACCGGCTCGCCATGCTGCGCTCCCGCAAGACGCTCGCCTGGGGCTTCGGGACCCCGCTCGCCGTCGCCTTCCTGGTGCCGTTCGTCGCGGTGTTCCTGATGCCGGGCGCGGTCGCGGGGGCGACGCTGATGGCGCGGGATCTGATGGGGGAGAACGACGAACGTACCGGGAACGGCGACGGCGACGGCGCACGTGCCGCGGTGGCCGGTGCTTAGGGCCGCACTTCTCGGGACACGTCCGAGGACGATGCCGCGGCGACGCGGAGGATCCCCCGCACCTGGGCGATGATGTCGAGCCGGTTCCGCACGAACTCGGGATCGGTGACGTCGCCCGTCGCCGGGTCGGTGTTGTCCGCGCCGAACTGGAGCACCGGCGTGTGGACGTGGCCGCCGGGCAGCCGGTCGTGCAGGCCGAGCCGGTCGCGCAGCAGGGTCGCACGGTAGGCGATCTCGTTGGAGAGGTAGTCCCCGCCGCCGCCCGCACGGGCCGTCGACCCCTCGGTGGGCCCGTCGGGCCGGACCACGGGCTCGCCGCCGCCCGCGGGTATCTCGGTCACCGACGTGTTGTCGTACACCGGGAAGCGCCCGGTCCTCGCGGCGGCGATCTCCTTGTACGGGAGGGTCGTCGACGTCCACTGGGGCTGCGAGGCGGGATCGCCCACCGGCACGGTGCCGGTCCGCGACAGGTTCTCGTTGTCGCCGAAGCCGCCGCGCCAGGCGCCGTTGGTCCGCTCGATGTCGAACTTGCCGACGCGGCCCTGGCTGATGGTGGTGAAGAGGTCGACGCGTGGCAGGTACGGGCGCAGTGCCCGCTCGACGGCGCCGTCGGCGAAGTCGTCCCACCGGACGGGGAAGACGACCGCTTCGACGCGCGCGGGCCCGTCGGCGGTCCGGATGGTGGTGCCGTCGAGGGCGAGGGCGGCGGCGCCGGACGGATTGCTGATGCGGACGTCGCGGTCGAGGGTGAAGGGATCGAAGCCGGTGACGAGGATGCGCTTGACGTGCCCGTGCCCGTGCCCGCGTTCGCCGGGGCGGTGGTCGACGGAGTCCTGCCCGCGGGACGACCGCTCAAGGGCCCCCATGAGCCGTTCCCGCCGCTCCGGGGAGAGGGCGAAACGATCCGGCTCCCACTGCCGCAGCTCACGCGTCATCCCGAGCCGGGCCCAGTACAGCGGCCGATCGTCGTCCTTGCTGATGCCGCTGATGCCGTTGGTGTCGCTGATGTCGGCCTGCTGCTTGCCCTGGGCACGGTCGACGGCCCGCTGCCACAGGGACCGGCCTTCGCGTACGACGAGGCGCCGCGCGTGGTCGTAGGAGCGGGCCTTCTTCAGGGCCGCGGTGAACTCCGGCGCCACGGAGTCGAATCCACTGCGCCGCAGAATCTCCTGCGGGGCGGCACGGTCGAGCCGGGCTTCCTCGACGGTGGGGGCGGTGGCGGCGGGCGTGGCGGTGCGTCCGGTGTCGGCGGCTGACGCGGACGCCGGGACACCGGCCCCGGCCAGCAGGGCGGCGACGCCGAGGGCGCCGAGGGCGCCAAGTCGTGAGAGCACGCGAGTCCTTCCGTGACGGGTGAGGTGGCGGAAGTATCGCGGGGCGGGAGGGGTGAGCGCTACGGCGCGTTGCGCAGGCCGCGGGTGCGGGCCGCGGCCGCGAGCAGCGCACAGCCGACGGCTCCGACGACGAGATCCACCCAGGCGGGCGCGCCCGCCTCCCGCAGCACGGCGGAGACGCCGAACGAGGTGTCCCACCCGGCCTCGGTGATCGCGGAGCCGAACCCCTGCACGAGCAGGATGACCCCGAAGAGGGCGAGGAGCCCGGCGAAGGACTTCTTGGTCTGAGTGGTCATGTGCAGGTACCCGTTCCGTACGTTCTGATGCGGACGCATCAGATGATGCACGGGTCTCCGATATGATGCAACCGCATCGGAAAGGAAGGGTGCTCCCCGCATGCCCAAGCAGGTCGACTACGAGGACCGCCGCAGCCGTATCGCCGAGGCGGTCTGCCACCTGATCGCCCGCTCCGGCATGGAGTCCGTCAGCCTGCGGGACGTGGCGGCCGAGGCCGGGGTGTCGATGGGGGCGGTGCAGCGCTGCTTCCGCACGAAGGACGAGATGCTGCTGTTCGCCCTGGAGGGCATCTCGGACCGGATCGGGGAGCGGGCGCGCTCCCGCATCGAGGCGTCGGGCACGCCGGAGTCGGCACTGACACTGCTGGACCGGACCTTGGCGGCGCTGGCGCTGCTGGAGCCGGAGGACAGGACGGAGGCACAGGTCTGGGGGGCGTTCGTCGCGCAGGCGGCGGTCAGCGACGACCTGGCGACGGTACTCCGCGACACGTACGCGAAGCTCCACGAACTCCTGGTCTGGCTGCTCGACTACGGCGGCTCGACGGGGGAGCTGCGCCCGGGGCTGGACGCGCAGGCGGAGGCGAGGGTGCTGCTGGCCCTGACGGAGGGCCTGACGTCCCTGGTCCTGGTGGGCCACCAGTCGCCGGAGGGGGCGCGGGGGTTGCTGAGGGGTTATGCGGAGGGCCTGCGCGCGTAAACCGGTTACGCCCCGCTTCCGTGAGGCTCCCGCTCATGAGCGGGAGCCTGATCGCGGGCCTGCTGACCGGCTACGGCATCGCCATGCCCGTGGGCGGCGCCTCACTCACGGACGTGATCGAAACGGAGCAGCTCCTCGCGGGCGGAGGCGCACTCCTGGGCCGGGTCCTGACGAGCCGCAAAGGCCGCGTGGCCACCGCGCTGACGTCGAGCGCGCTGATCACAGGCCTCGCGGCCCACCTGCTGGTGAGCACCTGTCGCCCCCCGTGAGCCGCCCGATCACGCACCGCGCCGTACCGGCCATCACCGGGTTCGTCTCCCGGTAGTACGAGAGTTCGGTGAGGGCGATGGTGAGGGCCCAGCCACGCCCGCGCTCCCACGCGGAGTCGTCGACGGCCGGGCCGAGAGCGGCACGGAAGACCGGACGGGCTTCGTCATCCATCAGGTACCACGCGGCGATCAGGTCGACGGCGGGATCGGCCGTACCCATGCACTCGAAGTCGATGACGGCACCGAGCCGTCCCTCGTGGACCAGTACGTTCCCCGGCTGCAGATCCCCGTGCACCCAGACACCGGGACCCTGCCACGGGGTGGCGCGCAGCGCGGCGTCCCACACCTCCGTGACGGTGTCGGCGTCGACGACGCCGCGCAGCCCCGAGATGACCTCGCGGGTGGCGGCGTCGCGCGACGCCAAAGGATCGCTGCGGTAGGCGGCGGGGGCGCCGGTCGCGTCGACCGCACGCAGGGAGGTGATGAACTCCGCCACGTCCTTGGCGAACAACTCCGGTTCGGCGAGCGGCCGCCCCGCGACCGGCGTCTCGCCGTCGAGCCAACGGAATACGGACCACGGGTACGGATAGCCCTCGCCCGGCCCGCCCGTGGCGAGCGGCGCCGGGACGGGAACGGGGAGCGCGTCCGCCAGTGCGCGCAGCCACCGGTGTTCCCGCTCGACGTCCTCGGCGGAGCCGGGCAGCCGCGGCAACCGCACCACCATGTCCGCCCCGAGCCGGAACATGGCGTTGGACGTCCCCGCGGAGCCGACGCGCTCCACGGAAAGCCCGCCCCACGCCGGAAACTGCTCCTCGACCAGCCGACGCACCAGCGCCTCGTCGATGCCGACTTCGTCGGCGTGCATCTTCCCCGTATCCACAACTCTCCCTCGTCGGACGCCCGGAGGGGCCCGCCTTCCACTCCACGCTCCCGCCCTTCCCGCCCGACTGTCCGGGCGAGGGCCACCTGCACGTCCGCGTGGACGAGCCGCGGATTCGGGCGTGCAGATGCATGTCATGACGGCCGTCGTCATGCAGGGCCGCACTGCGCTGGGTCCCATCGAGAAGGTAACCGGACTTGGTGATCGCCGGGACAGCTCCTAGCACCCACCCGTGGCGTAGCCAGAAGCCCCGGCCCCAGCCCCAGTCCTAGTCCCAGCCCCAGCCCCCCGCGCCGCCCCCCGCAGCGCCCCCAGGAACGGCCCCACCGCAGGCGCCGGTACCCGCCCCCGCGCCGTCGCCGCGTACACCGCGCGCGCAGGTACATCCTCGTCCCGTACCGGTACCAGCGCGATGTCCGGCCGGACGCCCTCCGCCGCCAGCGCGGGGACGAGGGCCACGCCGAGGCCCGCCGCCACGTACCCCTGCTTCGCCGTCCACTCCGCGACGACGTGCGCGACGCGCGGCCGGAAGCCGAGGTGGAGGGCCGGGTCGAGCAGGGAGCCCTCTACGCGCGGGCTGCCGGAGATCCAGTCCTCCCCGGCGAGGGTGTGCAGCGGCAGCTCGGGCTCGCCCGCCAGCGCGTGTCCCGCGGGCAGCGCGACGTACAGCTTCTCGTCGAGCAGATGGTGCAATTCGTACGCCGCCTTCTCGATGCTCCCGCGCGCGCCGTTGCCGACGTCCCCGCCGGGACCGGCCAGCGCCCCGCCCGTCGTCGACACCACCGCCACGTCGAGCTCGCCCTCCACGAGGCGGGCGAGAAGCGCGGGTGTCAGGCCCTCCTCGCGGGTGAGCGTCACACCGGGGTGCCGGGTACGGAACCCGGCGATCGCCCTCGGCACGAGCCCCGCGTCCGCCGTCGCGAACGCCCCGACCCGCAGCAGCCCACCCGCCGCGTCCCGCAGCGCGGTCAACTCCCGTGCCATGACCCGCAGTCGGGACATGACCTCCTCCGCGTGCGGCAGCAGCGCCCTGCCCTGCGCCGTCGGCCGTACCCCGCGCGGCCGCCGGTCGAAGAGCGGCGCCCCGCCGAGCGCCGCCTCCAGCGCGGCGATCTGCCGCGACACGGCGGACTGCGTCCAGCCCAGCTCCCGCGCCGCCACCGTGAACGACCCGTGCCGGGCCACGTCCAGGAAGGTCCGGAGCCAGACGGTCGACAGGTCGGGCGGCGCGGCCCCCGCACTGAGGGAGGAGGAGGGCTGTACGGCATGCGGGTTCGGCATGGCTCGCATGCTAGACATTCGCTTGTCGCATCCCGTGGCCGGGCCTAGCGTCGGGCCCATGGAAAAGATCGCATTCCTCGGTCTGGGACACATGGGTGTGCCGATGGCCCGTCAACTAATCGCCGCCAAGCATCCGTTGGTAGTCTGGAACCGGACCCCGGCGAAAGCCGACGGCTCGCCGCCGAGGGTGCCACTGTTGCCCCCGGCCCCGCCGACGCCGTCCGCGACGCCGACGTCGTCATCACCATGCTCGCCGGTCCCGACGCCGTACGCGAAGTCGCCGACGCCATCGTTCCGGCGCTGCGCCCCGGCGCGTACTGGGTGGAGATGTCGACCGTCGGACCGGACACCGTGAAGGAGCTGGCGGGGCGCGTGCCGGACGGTGTCACCCTCGTCGACGCCCCCGTCATGGGCAGCACGGACAAGGCCGCCGCGGGGCGGCTCGGCATTCTGGCGGGCGGTGACGCGAGCGGCGTCGAGCACGTACTCACCCACTTCGGGCCGGTCACCCGTACCGGCCCCCTCGGCTCGGGCGCCGCGCTCAAGCTCGTCGTCAACACCGCCGTCATCGGCGGCGTCGCCCTGGTCGCCGAGGCGATGAAGCTCGCCGACGCGCTCGGCCTGGACGAGGGCACCGCCAGGGACGCCCTCGCCGCGGGCCCGCTCGGCGGCGCCGTCGCCCGCGCCTTCGCGACCGACGTGCACTTCGGCAGCGACCTCGCCGTCAAGGATGTCTCCCTCGCGACGCGCACCACCCGACTCCCCGCCATGGAAGCCGTGTTGCGGCACTTCCAGGCAGCCGCCGCCGACCCCGACGTCGTCCACGAGGACGTCGCCCGTGCCGTCACCCACATCCGCGCCCACACCCGCCGCGACAACTGAGGAGTACCGGACAGACATGCAGATATCCATCGGCAACCCCGCCGACGCCCCGCAGCCCTTCGGGCCCTACTCGCAGGTCGCCCGCGTCGAACACGCCGACGGAGGCGTCCTGTTGTACGTCTCCGGGCAGTGCGCGGAAGGGGACGACATGGCCGCCCAGTCCCGCGGCGTCTTCGAGGCCCTGAAGCGGCTGCTCGCCGCGCACGGCGCGGGGCTCGACGACATCATCAACATCCGTACGTACCTCACGGACATGGACGGCTTCGCCGACTACGCCGCCGTACGCAAGGAGTTCCTCACCGCGACCCCGCCCACCAGCACCACCGTCGCCGTCTCACGTCTCGTCCCGCCGCGGGCGCTGGTCGAGGTCGAGGTCGTCGCCGCCCTCCCCGGCACCGGGGGAGCCCGCACCAGTACCCAGTAGCCGCAGGAAGTCCGTGAACGCCCCCGGCATGTCCACCGCGTCGGGGGCGAGCAGCCACTGGTACTGCAACCCGTCCATCACCGCCACCATCAGCGGCGCCGCCGCCTCCGGACTGAGGCCGCCCGGCAGCCTGTCGCCGTACTCGGCGCGCAGCACCGCCGCGAAGTTTTCGCGTACCGCCCCGTACCGGGTGGTGAAGAACCCGCGGGCCGGATGCCCGTCCGTGACGCTCTCACCGAGCAGCGCGGAGAACGTCTGCACGATGCCGGGGCGCATCGCGTTGTACTCCACCAGCGACCCGAGCAGGTCCAGGCGCCACTCGCCGCGCGGCACCGCGTCCCACTGGTCGCGTGCCTCCAGGACGGCGACCAGCAGCGCCTCCTTCGTGGGGAAGTGGTGCAGCAGGCCCTGCTGCGTGAGCCCGACGCGCTCGGCGACCGCCCCCAGGCTCGCGCCCCGGTAGCCGCGCTCGGCGATCACCTCGAACGCCGCGCGCAGGATCTCCGCGCGCCGCTCCTCGCTCCTGGCCCTGGCCGCCATGGCCCGCACCCCTTCCGTGCTACGTCGCCGCTCGGAGGACCGTACGACAGACAGCGGCGAACGGAGGCCTCAAAGTAACAGCAAGATAACAAAACCTACCTCTCTACAGGTACCAGGTGCACGATGGAGGTACGAGTACGGGACGGACGGAACAAGACCGAGGCGCCGAACGAGGAGGCACCGCCATGGCGGAGACCGGGCCCACCGAGCAGGGACACGAGCGCGACCAGGACCAGGCACGCGAGACAGTTGTGGAGGCCGCGCTCCGCGAGCTCGGCCTCGACGCCAAGGCCCGCCTCCTCGGCGGCCGCACCATGTGGGCCCTGCACGCCCTGCCCGAGGTCGGCCTCCGGTCCCTCGTGATGTCCGACGGCCCGATCGGCGTGCGCGGCACCCGCTGGACCGCCGACGACCCGTCCATCGCGCTGCCCTCCCCGACGGCCCTCGCCGCCACCTGGGACCAGGACCTGGCCCGCCGCGCCGGGGCGCTCCTCGCGCAGGAGGCCCGCCGCAAAGGTGTGCACGTACTCCTCTCCCCGACCGTCAACCTCCACCGCTCCCCGCTCGGCGGCCGGCACTTCGAGGCGTACAGCGAGGACCCGTACCTGACCGGCGTCATCGGCACCGGCTACGTGCGCGGCGTGCAGTCCGGCGGTGTCGGTACGACCGTCAAGCACTTCGTCGCCAACGACGCCGAGACCGACCGCTTCACCGTCGACAACAAGGTGCCCCCGCGCGCCCTGCGCGAGCTGTACCTGGCGCCCTTCGAGGCCATCGTCGCGGGCGCCCACCCGTGGGGCATCATGACCGCGTACAACCAGGTCAACGGCGTGACCATGACCGAGCACCGGCACCTCGTCGAGGACGTGCTGCGCGGCGAGTGGGGCTTCGACGGCTGCAACGTCTCCGACTGGATGGCCGTCCGCTCCACCACCGGCGGCATCGAGGGCGGCCTCGACGTCGCCATGCCGGGCCCGAAGACCGTCTACGGAGAGCCGCTCGCCGCCGCCGTCCGCGCGGGCGAGGTCGCCGAGGAGACCGTCGACGCCGCCGTCCGCAACGTCCTGCGCCTCGCCGCCCGCGTCGGCATCCTCGAAGGCGCCGAACCGGTCGTCGCCCCGGCGGACCTCCCCGCCGAGGTCGACGGCGAGGCCCTGGCCCGCGAGATCGCCCGCCGCGCCTTCGTCCTCGTACGCAACGAGAACCGCGCCCTCCCGCTGAGCCCCGACGGCAGCGGCGCGAACGCGGGCACCGTCGCCCTCATCGGCGCCGCCGCCCGCGACGCCCGCATCCTCGGCGGCGGCTCCGCCACCGTCTTCCCCGCCCACGTCGTCTCCCCGCTCGACGGCCTGACCGCCGCCCTGCCCGACGGCGCGCTCACCTACGCCGTCGGCGCCGACCCCAGCGACGAACTCGCCGCCGCGGAGCAGGGATTCACGCTCCGCGCGATCTGCCGCGATGCCACCGGCGCCGTCCTCGGCGAGGGCAGCCTCCCCTCCGGCCACGTCCAGTGGATCGGCGACGACCTGCCCGAAGGCGTCACCCACGAGACCCTCGCGGGCATCGACGTCGTCGGCACCTTCACCCCGCGCGAGAGCGGTGAGCACGTCTTCGGCACGAGCGGCCTCGGCGCCTTCACGCTCACCGTCGGCGGCGAGACCCTGTACGACGGCGTCCAGGAGATGGGCCCGGCCTCCGACCCCTTCGAGGCGTTCTTCGGCTCGCCCGTCGAGCGCGGGAGGGTGCGGCTCACCGCGGGCGAACCCGTCGAGATCTCCCTGCGCCACCCGCTCGGCAAGCAGCCCGCGGCGCCGCTGCCCGGCGTCGTGTTCTCCCTCGTCCACCTCGGCCCGCGCCGCGACCCCGACGAACTGATCGCCGAGGCCGTAGAGGCCGCGCGCGCCGCCGACACCGCCGTCGTGGTCGTCGGCACCACCGAACGCGTCGAGTCCGAGGGCTTCGACCGCCGCGACCTGAAGCTGCCGGGACGCCAGGACGACCTGGTCCGCGCGGTGGCCGCCGCCAATCGCAAGACCGTGGTCGTCGTCAACTCCGGCTCCCCGGTGGAGCTGCCGTGGCGCGATGACGTCGCGGCCGTCCTGCTCGGCTGGTTCCCCGGCCAGGAGGGTGGCGCCGCCCTCGCCGACGTCCTGCTCGGCGCCGAGGAGCCCGGCGGCCGCCTCCCCACCACCTGGGGCGACCTGACCGCCGCCCCCGTCACCGGAGTAACCCCCGACGGCGGCGAACTCGACTACACCGAAGGCGTGTTCATCGGCTACCGCGCCTGGGAGAAGGCGGGCGCCACCCCCTCCTACGCCTTCGGGCACGGCCTCGGCTACACCGACTGGACGTATGAATCACTCACCGTCGAAGGCACGACCGTCACCGTCCGCGTCCGCAACACCGGCGACCGCGCGGGCCGCGAAGTCGTCCAGGTCTATCTGGCTCCCACCACGGGAGACCCGGACCGCCCGGCCCGCCGGCTCGCCGGGTTCGCGGGCGCCGAGGCGGCGCCGGGGGAGCGTGCCGAAGTGACCGTGGAAATCCCGCGCCGCGCCTTCGAGACCTGGGACGAGGACGCCAACTCCTGGGCGTACCAAAGTGGTTCGTACGAAGTGCAGGCAGGTCGCTCCGTGGCCGACCTCCGGCTGGACGAGACACTCATCGCCTGAGGGGGACGCCCCGCGTCACCACGAGAAGCCGTACACCGTCTCCGACCGGTACACCCCGCCCGGCCGCAGCTCCGTCGCGGGAAACTCCGGCCGGTTCGGGGAGTCCGGGAAGTGCTGGGTCTCCAGCGCGATCCCGGCGCCCGGCGCGAACGGCAGGTCCGGCGCGAAGTGGTCCGCCGTGTAGAGCTGCAGCCCCGGCTCCGTCGTCGCGACGGTCAGTGTCCGGCCGGAGACGGGGTCGCGCAGCTCGGCCACCTCGACCGGCTCCGCGGTGACGCCCTTGTCCAGGACGTAGTTGTGGTCGAAGCCCGGCCCGGCCTCACGCGCCGTGCGGAAGTCGCACCGCGTCCCCGCCACGTCCGCGTACTCCCCGGTGGGCACACCGTCGCCGTCGACCGGGGTGTAGCGGGAGGCGGCGATCCGCACGTCGTGCCCGAGCGCGGTCCCGGCCCGCGCGCCCGCGAGGTTCCAGTACGTGTGGTTGGTGAGGTTCACGACGGTCGGCGCGTCGGTCGTCGCCTCGTAGGCGATGCGTAGCGCACCCGACTCGTCCAGCGTGTACGTCACCGAGACCGCGAGCCGTCCCGGATAGCCCTCCTCGCCGTCGGGGGAGACCCGCGAGAGCCGCACCCCGTGACCGTCGCCCGCGGGCTCCGCGTCCCACACGTGCTTGTCGAAGCCGCGCTCGCCGCCGTGCAGCCCGTTGGGCCCGTTGTTCCGCGCGAGCCGGTACGCACGCCCGTCGAGGGAGAAGGAGCCGCCCGCGATCCGGTTCGCGTACCGCCCCACCAGCGCCCCGAAGTACGGCCCCGGGTGCGCCAGATACCCCGCGAGCTCGTCGAACCCCAGCGCCACCGACGCCACCTGTCCCGCCCGGTCGGGCACGTGCGCCGACTGCACGATGCCGCCGTAGGTCAGGACGCGTATCCGAACCCCGGCCCTCTCCAATGTCCAGCGGTGGACGGGGCTGCCGTCGGGAAGCGTCCCGAAGAGTTCACTACGCATGATCGAGACCCTACGCGGACGCCGCCGCCAGTACCCGCGCCGGAAAGACCTACGCCACGGGCTTCCTCGACGTCACCTGCCGGTACGCGATCTCCGCGAGCCGCGCCTGGCCGTTCTTGCTCGGGTGGAACCAGTCCCAGTGGCTCAACTGGTCGCCGTCGAAGCGGTAGTCGAAGACCGCCCCGCCGTCGTAACGGCAGCGGCGGTCCTTGTCGCAGACGTCCTCCAGGACCTCGTTGTACGCGACCACGCGGTCCTGCACCGACGCGCGCCGCTGCGTCGCCGTGGCGTTCAGGTCGTCCGGGTCGGCCAGCATGGAGGCGCAGATGCCCAGCTTCCACACCTGCTTGCCCAGCGGGTTCGTCCGCCCCTGGGACCAGAGCCGCTTGAGGTCGGGCACGGACGCCACGTACACCTGCGCCTTCGGCAGCTCGCGGCGCAGCGTGCGCATCGCCCGCTCGAAGTCGGCGCGGAACTCGCCGACCGGCGTCATCGAGGCGGCCGTCGGACGGCACGCGTCATTGGCGCCCGTCATCACCGTCACCAGCTCCGGACGGTCCGCCGCGGCCTCCTCGACCTGCCCGGTCAGGTGCTCCATCCGGGCGCCGGTCTTCGCGTGGTTCCAACTGTGCGACGCGGCCCGGCCCTTCCCGAGCAGCCGCGTCGCCAGGCTGTCGACCTCGGTGTCCGTGCCGGTCGCCCAGGACGCCTCGGGGCAGTCGGAGAGCACCGAGCAGGCGTCGAAGCCGCGCGTGATGGAGTCGCCGACGGCGGCCAGCGAGCGGGGCGAGGTGTCCCACGCGGGGGTGGGTTTCGGCGACGGCTTGCGAGGGGCGGACGAGCCGCCCGGCGCACCCGAGTTCCCGCCCTGCGCGTCGCACGCGGTCAGCGCCCCGCCGCAGAGCAGGGCCGCCGTCGCGAGGGCGACGACGGCGCGCGACCGGCGCCTGCGGTTCCGCATCCCCTGCTCCCCTCAGTCGTTCAACGTGACGTCGTGCGCGTGGCCGGGGTTGCGCCCCGCCGGGTGAAAGGTCGGAGTTTCCTGGCCTCCGGACCGACGGTACGTCACACTCCTTGCGCCGCCGCACGGTAGCCTCGGCCCATAGCCGCCGGGCCCCTGCTGTCACGGCAGCGACAGGGCGGGTGAGCCACCCGGTGGCGCATCGCTCTAGTGGTTCCGCTAAATTACATCACGTCACATCTGTCCCCTTTTCCCAGGTTTATCTAGTATTTGGGGAAAACAGCTCGGCACGGGCGCGAGGCCGCTGGGGAAGGCGAACCTCGACCCACACTGGAGGTCCCGGTGACGACACGTGGAGTTCTGTACGTGCACTCCGCTCCGCGCGCGCTGTGCCCACACGTCGAGTGGGCCGTCGCGGGCGTGCTCGGCGCGCGCGTGAGCCTCGACTGGATCAGGCAGCCCGCGGCGCCGGGCACCTGGAGATCCGAATTCTCCTGGCGGGGCTCGGTGGGCACCGCCTCCAAGCTCGCCTCCGCCCTGCGCGGCTGGGATCTGCTGCGCTTCGAGGTCACGGCGGAGCCCTGCGCCGGCGCCGAGGGCGAGCGGTACAGCGCCACGCCCGAGCTCGGCATCTACCACGCCGTCACCGGAATGCACGGTGACATCCTCATCCCCGAGGACCGGCTCCGCGCCGCGCTGGCCCGCTCACAGCGCGGCGAGAGCGACCTGGAGGCGGAACTCGCCAAGCTCCTCGGCAAGCCCTGGGACGACGAACTCGAACCGTTCAGGTACGCGGGCGAGGGCGCGCCCGTGCGGTGGCTCCACCAGGTGGTCTGAGAAGACGTCCGACACGCGCGAAGGGGCCCCACCGAGCGGTGGGGCCCCTTCGCGTACGTGCTGCGGGTGACTCAGACGGTACGGAACGCCAGGACGACGTTGTGGCCGCCGAAGCCGAACGAGTCGTTCAGCGCCGCGATCCTGCCCTCGGGCAGCGCGCGGGCCTCGTCACGGATGACGTCCGCGTCGACCTCGGGGTCGAGGTTCTCGATGTTGATCGTCGGCGGGGCCATCCGATGCTTCAGCGCGAGGACCGTGGCCACGGTCTCCACGCCGCCCGCGCCACCGAGCAGGTGACCCGTCATCGACTTGGTGCTGGCGATCGCCATGTGGTCCACGTCGTCGCCGAACGCCTTGCGCAGCGCCTTGATCTCCGCGACGTCACCCTGCGGCGTCGAGGTCGCGTGCGCGTTCACGTGCACGATCTCGGCGGGCTTGAGGTCCGTCGTGTCGATCAGGTTCTGCAGCGCCGCGGCGATGCCGTTGCCGGACGGCTCGGGCTGCGTGATGTGGTGCGCGTCGGCCGAGATGCCCTGGCCGACGGCCTCCGCGTAGATCTTCGCGCCGCGGGCCTTGGCGTGCTCCTCGGACTCGAGGACGATCACGCCCGCGCCCTCGCCCAGCACGAAGCCGTTGCGGTCCGCGTCGTAGGGACGCGAGGCGCCCTGCGGGTCGTCGTTGTTCTTCGACATCGCCATCATGTTGCCGAACGCGACGATCGGCAGCGGGTGGATCGCCGCCTCCGTGCCGCCCGCGACGACGACGTCGGCGCGGCCGGTGCGGATCATCTCGATCGCGTAGCCGATGGCCTCCGCGCCCGAGGCGCAGGCCGACACCGGGGTGTGGACGCCCGACCGGGCGCCCAGCTCGATGCCGACGTTGGCCGCCGGGGAGTTGGGCATCAGCATCGGCACGGTGTGCGGGGAGACGCGGCGTACGCCCTTCTCCTTCAGCACGTCGTACTGGTCCAGAAGCGTGGTCACGCCGCCGATGCCGGAGGCGATGACCGCGCCGAGACGGTGCGGGTCCACGGACGTGTCCTCGCCCGCCTTGGCGGTGAATCCGGCGTCCGCCCAGGCCTCCTTGGCCGCGATCAGCGCGAACTGCGCCGACCGGTCCAGCTTGCGGGCCTGCGGGCGGGGGATGACCTCGCCCGGCTCCACGGCGATCTGACCGGCGATGCGGACGGGCAGCTCGGCTGCCCAGTCCTGCTCCAGCGCGCTGACGCCGGAGCGGCCCGCGAGCAGGCCCTCCCACGTCGACGCTGCGTCGCCACCCAGCGGTGTGGTTGCGCCGATACCGGTGACGACCACGGTGCGATTGGTCGAGTTCACAGGAAAATTCTCCACGGTGTTGAGGGGATCAGCGGCGCCACCGCCGGGTGGCGACAGAGCACGGGGCAGGTCAGCCCTGGTGCTCGAGGATGTACTTGGTCGCGTCGCCGACCGTCTTGAGGTTCTTGACGTCGTCGTCCGGGATCTTCACGTCGAAGCGCTCTTCGGCGGCGACGACGACCTCGACCATGGACAGCGAGTCGACGTCCAGGTCGTCGGTGAAGGACTTGCCCAGCTCGACGTCCTCGACCGGGATGCCGGCGATCTCGTTGACGATCTCCGCGAGACCGTCAACGATCTCCTTCTCAGTGGCGGCCATGTTGGCGCTCCTTCTTGTGTATCCAGAGGGTGGGGCACCCGCCGCGGCAGCGGCAGGCTGGGCACAGCTGTACGGATCGGAAGATCCGGACGGTGACGCCTAGGGGAGGGTAACGACCGTGGCGGCGTAGACGAGACCCGCCCCGAAGCCGATGACGAGGGCGGTGTCGCCGCTCTTCGCCTCGCCGGTCGCCAGGAGCCGCTCCATCGCGAGCGGGATCGAGGCGGCCGAGGTGTTCCCGGTGGTGCGCACGTCACGGGCGACCGTGACATGTTCCGGCAGTTTCAGAGTCTTCACCATCGAGTCGATGATCCGCTCGTTGGCCTGGTGCGGAATGAAGACGTCCAGGTCGTCCGCGGTGATTCCGGCCGCGTCCAGCGCCTGCTGGGCGACCTTCGCCATCTCGAACACGGCCCAGCGGAAGACCGCCTGGCCCTCCTGCGTAATGGCAGGGTACTTGGCGGGGGCGCCACCGTTGCGGTACACGTCCCACGACTCGGTCTGCTTGATCGTCTCGGCCTTGTCGCCCTCCGAGCCCCACACCGTCGGGCCGATCCGCGGCTCCTTGGCGGGGCCCACGACCACGGCGCCCGCGCCGTCACCGAAGAGGAACGCCGTCGCACGGTCGTGCAGGTCGGTGAGGTCGCTCAGCCGCTCCACACCGATCACCAGGACGTACTCGGCGGAACCGTCGACGATCATGCCCTTGGCGAGGGTCAGGCCGTAGCCGAAACCGGCACAGCCCGCGGAGATGTCGAACGCGGCGGGCTTGCCCGCGCCGATCTTGTCCGCGATCTCGGTCGCGATGGCCGGGGTCTGCTTGAAGTGCGAGACGGTGGAGACGACGACGGCTCCGACCTGCTCGGGCGTGATGCCGGCGTCGGCGATCGCCTTGCCCGCCGCCTCGACGGACATCGCGGCCACGGTCTCCTCCTCGGAGGCCCAGTGGCGGGTCGCGATGCCGGAGCGGGAGCGGATCCATTCGTCGGACGAGTCGATCGTCTCGAGGATGACCTCGTTCGGCACGACCCGGGTGGGACGGTAGCCGCCGACGCCCATGATCCGCGCGTACGGATGGCCTTGTGCGGCCTTGATCTTCGACATGCGCTACGGCTCCTTGTCTGTCGTCGGCTCAGGAATGCTCGGCGACGAGCGCGCGGGCCGCGTCGAGGTCATCGGGGGTCTTCACCGCGAGCGTCTGGACGCCCTTGAGGGCGCGCTTGGCCAGACCGGTCAGCGTGCCGCCGGGGCACACCTCGATCAGCGCCGTCACGCCGAGCTCCTGGAAGGTCTCCATGCACAGATCCCAGCGGACCGGGTTGGCGACCTGCCCGACCAGGCGGGAGATCACCTCGGCGCCGTCGGCGACCGTCCTGCCGTCGCGGTTCGAGACGTAGGTGAGGCGCGGGTCGGCGACGGTGAGGTCCTTGGCGGCCTCTTCCAGCGCGGCGACCGCGGGCGCCATGTGCTCGGTGTGGAACGCGCCCGCGACCTTGAGGGCGACGACCTTGCGGACACCCTCGGGCTTGTCCTCCTGCAGCGCCGCGAGCTGGTCGAGGGTGCCTGCGGCAACGATCTGGCCCGCGCCGTTCACGTTCGCCGGGGTCAGCCCGAGCTTCTCCAGATGCGGCACGGTGACGTCGGGGTCGCCGCCGAGGAGGGCGGCCATGCCGGTCTCCGTGACGGCGGCGGCGTCGGCCATGGCGAGCCCGCGCTTGCGTACGAGGCGCAGCGCGTCGTCCTCGCCGAGCACACCGGCGTACGCGGCCGCGGTGATCTCGCCGACGCTGTGCCCGGCGACGGCGCCCGGCGTGATGTCACCGAGTGCCGCGGCGGAGAGCAGTCCGGCGGCCACGAGCAGCGGCTGGGCCACCGCCGTGTCGCGGATCGCGTCCGCGTCGGCCTGGGTGCCGTAGTGGGCGAGGTCGAGCCCGATGGCGTCCGACCAGGCAGCGATGCGGTCGGCGGCACCGGGGAGGTCGAGCCAGGGGGTCAGGAAGCCGGGCGTCTGAGCGCCTTGGCCGGGAGCGACGAGTACGAGCACTCTTACACTCTCTCTTGTGGACGGTGGGGCACGCCCGTGGGGACAGGGACGAAGAACCGCTGGGGGATTTGTAGGAGGCCGACAAACCCGCCGACAAACCCTACGACTGAGGATCGCCGTCGGCCAGCCGCCCCAGGATCAGCGCGATCCGCAGCGTGAAGGCGGAGCGCACATCGGAAGGTGACCAACCGGTGACGTCAGTCACACGTCGGAGCCGGTATCGCACGGTGTTGGGGTGGACGAAGAGCATTCTGGCCGCGCCCTCGAGACTGCTGGCTTGTTCCAGATAGACGCTGAGCGTCTCCAGGAGCGCCGAGCCCGCTTCCTCCAACGGTCTGTAGATCTCCTCCACCAACTGCTCGCGCGCCGCCGGATCCCCCGCCATCGCGCGTTCGGGCAGCAGATCGTCCGCCAGGACGGGCCGCGGGGCATCCTGCCAGGCGGCGGAGGCCTTGAGTCCGGCGGCCGCGGCCTGCGCGGAACGGGTGGCGGCGAGCAGGTCGGGGACGATGGGACCGGCCACCACGGGACCGGCGGCGTACGGCCCGATCAGGGACTTCGCGACGTGCAGCGGATTGTCGTTGCCGCCCGCGATCACGACCAGGCGATTGCCGAGGACACCCGTGAGGACCTGCAGTTTCGCGTGCCGGGCGGCGCGGCGGATGGCCTCCACGGTGAGTTCGCTGTCGCCGTCGGGGGCGGTGCCGAGGACCACGCAGACGTGGTCGGGGGAGTTCCAGCCGAGGGCGGCTGCACGCGAGACGGCGCCTTCGTCGGCCTCGCCGGAGAGCACCGCGTTCACGACGAGCGATTCGAGCCGGGCGTCCCAGGCACCGCGTGCCTCGGCGGCCTGCGCGTAGACCTGCGCGGTGGCGAAGGCGATCTCGCGGGCGTAGACGAGGAGGGCCTCCCGCAGCACCGACTCGTCGCCCGGCGCGGCGACCTCGTCGATCGCCGACTCCATCACCTCGATCGTCGTACGCACCATCTCCACCGTCTGGCGCAGGGTGATCGCCCTGGTCAGTTCGCGGGGGGCGGTGCCGAAGACGTCGGTGGAGATGGCCTGGGGGGCGTCCGGGTGCCGGAACCACTCGGTGAACGCGGCGATACCGGCCTGGGCGACCAGGCCGATCCAGGAGCGGTTCTCCGGCGGCATCGCCCGGTACCAGGACAGCGTCTCGTCCATGCGCGCGATGGCCTGCGCCGCGAGGCTCCCGGACGACTTCTCCAGGCGCTTCAGGGTCGCGGCGTGGGCGTGGGCGGACCGGCGGGCGTCCTGATGGGCTGCGTTCGCTGAAGGTTCGGGCACGGGACAAGACTGCCTTATCGGGGCGGGGACATGCGGTGCAGGGGCCGGGACCTGTCCTACCGTGGGGAGCGTGATTGATGTACGGCGCTCCGGCGACCGGTACCGCGGCGGGGAGACCGCGGCCGGCATCGAGTCCTGCCACGCCTTCTCCTTCGGCCCCCACTACGACCCCGACAACCTCCGCTTCGGCGCGGTCCTGGCCTGCAACGAAGAGCGCCTGGCGCCCGGCGCGGGCTTCGACGAGCATCCGCACAGCCACACGGAGATCGTGACCTGGGTCGTCGAGGGCGAGCTCACCCACCGGGATTCGGAGGGCCACTCGTCCCTGGTCCGCCCCGGCGACGTGCAGCACCTCTCCGCCGCGGGCGGCGTCCGCCACGTGGAACGCAACGACGGCCCCGACCCGCTGGTCTTCGTCCAGATGTGGCTGGCCCCGCTCGCCCCGGGCGGCGACCCGTCCTACGAGGTGGTGCGCGGGATCGCCGACTCGACGCCGTACGCGGTGCCGGGCGCGGGGGCGCTCCTGCACGTGCGGCATCTGGCGGCGGGGGAGCGTCTCGCCGTCCCGGAGGCGCCGTTCGTGTACGTCCACGTGGTGCGCGGCGCGCTGTCGCTCGCGGGTGATCTGCTGAGGCCGGGGGACTCCGCGCGGATCGGCGCGGAGCCGGCGCTGGAAGGGGAGGCGTCGGGCGGGGCCGAGGTGCTCATCTGGGAGATGACGAGCGCCTCCTGACCCGGGCCTCAGCCGCGGAGGTCGGCGAGCACCGCGTCGGTGAACGGGGGCCACACCTCGGCGGCCCACGGTCCGAAGGGCCGGTCGGTGAGCGCGACGCAGGCCGCCTGCGCGTCGGGGTCGATCCACAGGAACGTACCCGCCTGCCCGAAGTGCCCGAAGGTCCGGGGAGACGAGGAGGTGCCGGTCCAGTGGGGCGTCTTGGAGTCCCGGATCTCGAAGCCGAGCCCCCAGTCGTTGGGGTTCTGATGCCCGTACCCGGGAAGGACGCCCTTCAGCCCGGGGTACGTCACGGTCATCGCCGCCGCCACGGTCCGCGCGTCCAGCAACTGCGGGGCCTGCACCTCCGCCGCGAACCGCACCAGGTCATCGACCGTGGACACGCCGTCCTTGGCGGGCGAAAGACCGCCCTCCAGCGCGGTGCCGGTCATTCCCAGCGGCACCAGCACCGCCTGCCGCAGATACTCCTCGAAGGCAATGTCGGTCGCCTTGGCGATGTGGTCGCCGAGCACCTCGAACCCCGCGTTGGAGTACAGCCGCCGCGTCCCCGGCGCCGACGTCACCCGGTGCTCGTCGAACGCGAGGCCACTGGTGTGCGCGAGCAGGTGCCGCACCGTCGACCCCTCGGGCCCCGCGGGCTCGTCGAGCTCGATCGCCCCCTCCTCGTACGCGACGAGCGCCGCGTACGCCGCGAGGGGCTTGGTGACTGAGGCGAGCGCGAACCGCCGGTCCGTGGGGCCGTGCGCCCCCACGACGGTGCCGTCCGCCCGGACGACGGCCGCGGCGGCGGTGGGGACCGGCCAGTTCTCGATCATCGCGAGGCTCTGCATGCCCCGAGCCTAAGCGGCTCACAGGTTGAGGCGCATCGAGGGGTCCGGCTTGCGGACGAAGCCGAGCGACGCGTACAGCGGCTCCGCGTCCACCGACGCGTTGAGGTCGACGCTGCCCGCCCCGCGCTCACGGAACCAGTCGAGCAGCACCTCCATGGCCGCCCGCGCGTACCCCTTGCGCCGCTGGTCCGGGTCGGTCGCGACGCTGAAGACGGAGCCGGTCAGGCCGTGCGGATTGCCCGCGCGCCCGATCCGGTAGTCGATCGTGCCGACGGCCAGCGCCGCGAGCCCGCCGGGGCGCTCCGGATGATCGACGACGAACGCCGCGAAGTCACCCTCGGGCTCCGCGAGCCGACGCCGTACGGTCGGCAGGGACTCGGCGTGCCAGCTCGTGTCGGACCCGGCGGCGCCCCCGGCGGCCGCGGAGCGGCCCGCGAACACGGAGTCGATCATCACCTGCCTCAGTCTGAGCAGTTCTGCGGCGTCTTCCGGCGTGGCACGGCGTACGGGACTCATGCGGGGGACCGTAGTGACCAGGGGCTGAGACGTCTCCCGAATTTCTTCCCGACCGGCTTGCTTGGAGTGCACTCCAAGGTTCTAGCGTGAGGGTCATGACGGTGACGGAGATCAGCGCCCAGGCGAAACCGGACGGACAGGACCACTACACGATCAGTGAAGTCGTCGACCGCACCGGTCTCTCCGCCTACACCCTGCGGTGGTACGAGCGGATCGGCCTGATGCCGCACATCGACCGCTCCCACACGGGCCAGCGCCGCTACCGCGACCGCGACCTGGAGTGGCTGGCCTTCGTCGGCAAGCTGCGGCTGACCGGGATGCCCGTGGCGGACATGGTCCGGTACGCGGAGCTGGTGCGCGAAGGACAGCACACCTTCCCGCAGCGCCAGGAACTCCTGGAGCGGACCCGGCGCGACGTCCGCGCGCGCATCACCGAGCTGCAGGACACCCTCGCCGTCCTCGACTACAAGATCGACAACTATGCGTGCGCCCGCAAGGCGTCGGAAAGGCCCTGACTGATGACGGACAAGGCAATCGCGAAGGTGCGGCTCGGCACGGGCGGCCCCGAGGTCGGCGTCCAGGGGCTCGGCTGCATGGGCATGAGCTTCGCCTACGGCCCCACGGATACCGAGCAGGCCCGCGCCACCCTGGACCGCGCCCTGGACCTCGGCGTCACCCTCTACGACACCGCCGACGTCTACGGCATGGGCGAGAACGAGAAGTTCCTCGCCCCCTTCGTCAAGGCACACCGTGACGAGATCGTCATCGCCACCAAGTTCGCCCTGGGCATCGACCCGGCGGAGCCGACGAAGCGGCGCATCGACAACAGCCCCGCGTACATCCGCGCCAGCATCGACGCGAGCCTGCGCCGCCTCGGCACGGACGTCATCGACCTCTACTACATGCACCGCCGCGACCCGGACGTGCCGATCGAGGAGACCGCGGGCGTCCTCGCGGAGCTCGTCGCCGCGGGCAAGGTCAAGCACATCGGCCTGAGCGAGGTCACCGGCGACGAACTGCGCGCCGCGCACGCCGTGCACCCGATCGCGGCCGTGCAGTCCGAGTGGTCGCTCTTCAGCCGCGACATCGAGCGCGGCGTGGTCCCCGCGGCCGCCGACCTCGGCGTGGCCCTCGTGCCCTACTCCCCGCTCGGCCGCGGCTTCCTCACCGGCTCGTTCGTCAGCGCCGACAAGGAGCTCGGCGAGGACGACTTCCGGCGCCAGCAGCCCCGCTTCACCGGCGCCAACGCCACCGCCAACGCCGCCCTCCTGGCCCCCGTACGCTCCGTCGCCGAGGCGCACGGAGCCAGCGTCGGCCAGGTCGCGCTGGCCTGGGTACAACAGCAGGCGGACCTCCACGGCCTGCCCGTCGTCCCGATCCCCGGCACCCGCAAGGCCACCCGGGTCGAGGAGAACACCGCGGCCACCCGCATCACCCTCACCGAGGACGACCTCGCCGCCCTCGAACCGATCGCCGCCGCCGTCGCGGGCGACCGCTACGCCGACATGACCTTCACGTCGGCGGGACGCGAGTAGCTCCTGCCCGGCAGCTCACAGCTCGGCGAGCAGCTCGGTCTTCTTCACCGTGAACTCGTCGTCCGTGAGCAGGCCCGCCCGGTGCAGCTCGCCCAGGTGCCGGATGCGCTCCGCGATGTCCGCGGGGTCGCGCCGCACGGCCGGCGCCACGGCGGCGACGGTGCTCATGCCGTCGGAGTTCGGTGCCGGGCCCGACGCCCGCACCGCGGCGAGGACCGACGCGGCGAACGGCAGCGACTCGTGGACCGGCCCGTAGCCGAGGCCGAAGACGACGGCCGCCGGGTCCTGGTCGGCCTGTGCGGGCTGCGCCACCGGCGTCTCGCGCCGCAGCAGCCGCAGATGACCCTCGAACACCTCGGGGGAGCGCCACTCGATGCCGCTCAGGTCGGTGACCAGGAAGCTCTGGTCACCGGCCTTCCACTTCGCCGAGGACGCCCCCGTCCAGAACCAGCGGAACGACACCAGCTTCCCGTCGAAGGACGCCTTCCCGTCGTACGCCTTGAACTGCAGCGGCGCCTCGGGCGGCGCCACCAGGAAGCGGTCCGCGCTCTCGCCGTCGTCGGGCGGCAGCTGCGCCCGCAGCTCGTCCGCGTAGTACTCGGCGAGCGTCTCCCGCTCCGCGGGCAGCACCAGGCGGTACGGGTCGCAGCTCTCCTTGAGCTGACCCGCCGCGGCCTCCATCAGAGGATCGGCGCCCGGTCTCGGCACGGCGTGCAGCACCACGGTCCCGCGTTTGCCGGGGGAGAGCGTCACCGCCGAGATCGCCTCATGGGGGATGCGCCGTTCGCCGAGCGCCTGGAACAGCTTCGGCGTGCGGATTCCCCGTTCGAAGCGGATGAGCACAGAGTCGGACTCGAACTCCCAGGCGGCATGAAATCCGGCCAGAACATCACCCATGCGGCTCATCGTAGGCGGCACGCGCGCCTCCGTCCCTCCTGCGGCGGTCCGCTGTTTCATCGATTTCTACGCGCGTCAGGCCGCTGCCCCGCCGGAAATATTCTTCCGGCAGGCACCGTCCTCGCTCGCGCACCGCACGGCGTGGTACGAACCAGTCCCGATTTCCGCGAAGTTCCGCAGGCTCTCCGTGCCCGGCTCGAAATAGCCGGTGTGGCCGCGAGCGCCCGCCGCGGAGAACACGCGCGCACCGAAGCCCGCGGCCACCGGGTCGGCGCCGTGGCCGAGCCCGCCGAACTCCATGTTCGGGACGTCCTGGATCCAGTCGTCACCGTCCCGGGTCGCCCAGACCCGGGCGCCCGTGCCCAGCTGGGAAGCCGAGTCGGCCCGCATGCCGGGGCTCCCCGCCACCGCGATGTCCTTGACCCGCGAGGGCAGGTCGCGCGCCGCCACACCGCACACCACGGAGCCGTAGCTGTGGCAGTACAGCGCGACCGGCGTACGACCGGGCAGGCCGCGCACCATCGCTTCGAGGCGGGTCGCCCCGTCCTCGGCGCGCATGGCGGTGGCCGCGTCCACGCCGATGCCGACGGGCGCGGTGTAGTCGGCCCAGGCGATCACGGCGGTACGCGCGCGGGGGCTGACCGCGCGCTCCGCGCGGTAGAGCGACTTCGCCATGCCCACCGGCGCCGAGTACTTGCGGAACGTCCGCTCGAAGGTCAGCACGTTGGTGTCGACACCCGGTACGACGACGGAGACGCGGCGGGCCTTGTCCAGGTCCCCGAAGACCTCCGCCATGCGTCCGGAGCCCATCGGGTCGAAGGCGAGGACCTGGCGTCCCGGGCGCATCATCACGCCGAACCGCTTCATCCTGCGCTCGGCCTCCTGCTGACCGAGCGGGGAGAGGCGCTTGTCGTGCATGCGCTCACGTTCGACCTTGCGGGCCTGCCCCAGTGCGATGTGGTTCGCGCGGTAGCGGAGCGTGGTGGGTGCGCCGTTCATGTTGCCGACCGCGAGCGGGTAGCGGCCGGCGAGCCGGTTGCGCTGGTGTCCGTCGAGGGAGGCGAAGAAACGGGCGAGCCGGCCTGCGGAGGCATCGGGGTCGGGCAGGGCGCGCCCGTCGATGCTTCCCCGCTCCCAGGCGGAGAGCGCGGCTTGGAGGGGCGACGCGTCGCCCCTGTTGTGGCGCACGGCGGTCCAGCCGGTGGTCGCCAGCATGACGAACACGACGGCCAGCGCGAGCAGAGCGCGCCATGCGTTGAGTTGAGGGGAGGAGTCGAAGGAAGTCACTACGGAACACCCTAGGAGAACCGTGATGTTTACCGTGCATCGCGTGGTGCAGATCACGTTTCTGATGGGTGAATTGAGGCATAGCGGGCGCATCCGCTGCCGCCGGGTCACGCTCCGTGAGGGGTGCGCCAGCCCTCCGCCAGGGCGGGCCCCAGGTGGTCGAGGTAGGTCTCCGTCAGCGCGCGGATCGACTCCGGGCTGGTGTCCTCGCCCGCGCCCCACTGGCGCCCCGTGATCCGCATGACCCCGCTGAACGCGGCCACCGCCACGCGCGGCCGCGGGTCGGTCTCCAGGTCGAGTCCCTCGCGCTCGGCGATCACACGGGCGACCTCGTCCTCGGTCTCGATGGAGCGGCGCAGGTGGACGGCGAGCAGCGTGGGCGTCGACTCGATCATCTGGTAGGTGCGCATGTGGAGCTCGACCGGGACGACCTCCTCGATGGACTGCCCCATCGCCTCCCAGGTGCCGAGGACGGCGCCGCGCAGCGCCTCCAGCGGGGCCTCGTGGGCGGGGCGGTCGCGCACGGCCTGCACGAAGCGCGCCTCGATCATCTCCTGGACGGCGAAGGCGGCTTCCTGCTTGTTGGCGAAGTACCGGAAGAAGGTGCGCTGCGAGACGTCGACCGCTTCGACGATCTCGTCGACGGTCGTCTCCTCGTACCCCTTGGTCGTGAAGAGTTCGAGTGCCACGCGCAGGAGGGTGTCCCGGGTGCGCTGCTTCTTGCGTTCGCGCAGTCCCGTCGCCGGCTGGGTCGTCTTCACACCGTGGCCCTCTTCCTCGCGTTTTCCCAGTTCACCATACCTGTGAGCTACGTGACAGTTACCGACTTGTGAAATGGTTTGTCAACTGTCAGTCGCTGTCACTAATCTCCTCGCATGACTAGTCAGATCACCGTCGACAAGGCGGACGAGGCGCCGGAGCCCGCACCCGTTCCGGCCCCGGCCAAGGGGCTCCGTGGCCACCCCTGGCTGACGCTGTTCGCCGTGGCGATCGGCGTGATGATGGTCGCCCTCGACGGCACCATCGTGGCGATAGCCAACCCGGCCATCCAGAAGGACCTCGGCGCCACCTTCGCGGACGTCCAGTGGATCACCAACGGCTACTTCCTCGCGCTCGCCGTCGCACTGATCACCGCCGGCAAGCTGGGTGACCGCTTCGGCCACCGGCAGACCTTCCTCATCGGCGTGGTCGGCTTCGCCGCCGCCTCCGGAGCCATCGGCCTCTCGGACAGCATCGCGCTGGTGGTCACCTTCCGCGTGCTCCAGGGGCTCTTCGGCGCCCTGCTGATGCCCGCCGCGCTGGGCCTGCTCCGGGCCACGTTCCCGGCCGAGAAGCTCAACATGGCCATCGGCATCTGGGGCATGGTCATCGGTGCCTCCACGGCCGGCGGCCCGATCCTCGGCGGTCTCCTGGTCCAGCACGTCAGCTGGCAGTCCGTCTTCTTCATCAACGTGCCGGTCGGCATCATCGCCCTGGTGCTCGGCATCGTCATCCTCAGGGACCACCGCGCCGAGAACGCGCCGAAGTCCTTCGACGTCGTCGGCATCGTGCTGCTCTCGGCGGCCATGTTCTGCCTGGTCTGGGCGCTCATCAAGGCCCCGGAGTGGGGCTGGGGCGCGGGCATGACCTGGACCTTCATCGTCGTCTCCGTGGTGAGCTTCGCGCTCTTCGCGGTCTGGGAGTCGAAGGTCAAGGAACCGCTCATCCCGCTGGCCCTGTTCCGTTCGGTGCCGCTGTCCGCGGGCGTGGTCCTGATGGTGCTCATGGCCATCGCGTTCATGGGCGGACTGTTCTTCGTCACCTTCTACCTGCAGAACGTGCACGGGATGAGCCCCGTCGACAGCGGTCTGCACCTGCTGCCGCTCACCGGCATGATGATCATCGGGTCGCCCCTCGCGGGCGCCATGATCACCAAGATGGGCCCGCGCATCCCGCTGGCGGGCGGCATGCTCTGCACGGCCATCGCCATGTACGGCATGTCCACGCTGGAGGCGGGCACCGGCAGCGGCCTCATGTCTATCTGGTTCGCCCTCCTCGGCCTCGGCCTCGCCCCCGTCATGGTCGGCGCCACCGAGGTCATCGTGGGCAACGCGCCGATGGAGCTCTCCGGCGTCGCCGGCGGCCTCCAGCAGGCCGCGATGCAGATCGGCGGCAGCCTCGGCACGGCCGTCCTCGGCGCCGTCATGGCCTCCAAGGTCGACAGCGACCTCCCCGACAACTGGGCCGATGCGAAGCTCCCGCCGCTCAGCGAGGCCCAGCTCGACAAGGCGGCGGAGGCCGTCCAGGTCGGTGTGGCGCCGGTGCCGCCGAAGGCTCCGCCGTCCGTCGCCGACCAGATCACCTCGGTCGCGCACGACACCTTCATGTCGGGCATGGGCATGGCCTGCCTGGTCGCCACCGGCGTCGCCGTGGTCGCGGTGTTCGTCGCGTTCCTGACCAAGCGCGGCGACAACGCCGAGGCGGGCGCGGGCGTCGGCCACATCTGAGCCGTACATCTGAGCCGCACATCTGAATGACGCGTATCGGGGAAAGCCCCTCAGGGACATCCTGGGGGGCTTTCGCCTATCAGGATGAGCGGCATTCGTACCCCTTCCGACGCCCCGGCGGCCGGGTCCACAGTGCAGTCAGAAGATCCGCAGCACACGGGGGTTCAGCACATGCGTAAGACCATGCCCACGACCGTCACGGCAGCCGCGCTCGCCGCCGTCATCCTCACACCCGCACACGCCGGAGCCGCCGCCCCGCCGACGCTGCGCCCCTGCGGCCCGGGGGAGCTCTGTCTCTGGCAGAAGGCGGACTTCAAGGGCGCCCGCCACGTGTACGAGCTGTCGGACATCGACATCGAGAGCTGCACCGCGCTGCCGGAGGGGAGCAGCGCGCAAGCCCTCGCCAACCGCACGGGACGCCCCGTCACCACGTACCAGTCGGCGGAGTGCGCGGAGACCGGCGAGTTCGACACATACCCGGGCGGCGGCACCTGGGCGCCCGCATCGCCGTACCGCGTCCGGGCCTTCAAGGTCTGGGAGAGCTGAGGAAGGTGTGGGAGAGCTGAGGAAGGTCTGAGCGAGCCGGAGACGGGTACCCGGACGGTGGCGGGCCCCGGACGCACCACGCGCAAGCTCCCCGGCTCACGCGGCCGTACGGGGTCGCGGAACCGGCCGGATCGCGCGACGCACGACATGTCCCGACGGGCCCGCGGACGCCGCGGGAAAGCCGGAGGGCGACGGGATCCGATCCCGTCGCCCTCCGGCTCGTACCGCCCTGTCGGGCCTGACGTGCTACGCGTCGCCGCCCGCAGCACCCGGGTCGGCCGCCGCGACGTCGAGAAGCTGGTAGCGGTCGACCGCCTGCTTCAGTACGGAGCGGTCCACCTTGCCCTCACGCGCCAGCTCGGTCAGCACGCCGACCACGATCGACTGCGCGTCGATGTGGAAGAAGCGGCGGGCCGCGCCACGCGTGTCGGCGAAGCCGAAGCCGTCCGCGCCGAGCGACTGGTACGTGCCGGGCACCCAGCGGGAGATCTGGTCGGGGACGCTCCGCATCCAGTCGGAGACGGCCACGAACGGACCCTCGGCGCCGGACAGCTTCCGCGTCACGTACGGGACGCGCTGCTCCTCCTCGGGGTGCAGGAAGTTGTGGCGCTCCACGTCCACCGCCTCGCGGCGCAGCTCGTTCCAGGAGGTCGCCGACCAGACGTCCGCCTTGACGTTCCACTCCGAGGCCAGGATCTGCTGCGCCTCGACCGCCCACGGCACCGCGACGCCGGACGCGAGGATCTGCGCCGGGATGGCGCCCTGCTCGCCCGCCTTGAAGCGGTAGATGCCCTTGAGGATGCCGTCGACGTCCACGTCGGCGGGCTCGGCCGGGTGCTGGATCGGCTCGTTGTAGACGGTGAGGTAGTAGAAGACGTCCTCGCTGTCGGGGCCGTACATCCGGCGCAGGCCGTCCTTGACGATGTGCGCGATCTCGTAGCCGAACGCCGGGTCGTAGGCGACGCAGCCCGGGTTGGTGGAGGCGAGCAGCTGCGAGTGGCCGTCCGCGTGCTGCAGGCCCTCGCCGGTCAGCGTCGTGCGTCCGGCGGTCGCACCGAGGACGAAACCGCGCGCGAGCTGGTCGGCCATCTGCCAGAACTGGTCGCCGGTGCGCTGGAAACCGAACATCGAGTAGAAGACGTAGACGGGGATCAGCGGCTCGCCGTGCGTCGCGTAGGCCGAACCGGCCGCGATGAGGGACGCGGTGCAGCCCGCCTCGGAGATGCCGTCGTGCAGCATCTGGCCCGTCGGCGACTCCTTGTACGCGAGGAGCAGCTCGCGGTCCACGGCCTCGTACTGCTGGCCGAGCGGGTTGTAGATCTTCGCGCTCGGGAAGAACGCGTCCATGCCGAAGGTGCGGTACTCGTCGGGGGCGATCAGCACGAAACGCTTGCCGATCTCCTTGTCCCGCATGAGGTCCTTCAGGATGCGGACGAACGCCATGGTCGTGGCGATCGACTGCTGCCCCGAGCCCTTCTTCGCGGCCGCGTACGCCTTGTCCTCCGGAAGCTGGAGGGGCTTGGAGCGCACGACGCGGGTCGGGACGTAGCCCCCGAGACCTTGGCGGCGGTCGTGCATGTACTGGATCTCTTCGGAGTCGCGGCCCGGGTGGTAGTACGGCGGGGCGCCGCCCTCCAGCTGCTTGTCCGTGATCGGGATGTGCAGACGGTCGCGGAAGCCCTTGAGGTCGTCGACCGTCAGCTTCTTCATCTGGTGCGTGGCGTTGCGGCCCTCGAAGTTCGGCCCCAGGGTCCAGCCCTTGACCGTCTGCGCGAGGATCACCGTCGGCTGGCCCTTGTGGGCCTTCGCCGCCGCGTACGCCGCGTAGACCTTCTTGTGGTCGTGACCGCCGCGGCCCAGGTGCAGGATCTGCTCGTCGGTCATGTTCTCGACCATGGCGCGCAGCCGGTGGTCGTCGCCGAAGAAGTGCTCGCGGATGTACGAACCGGTCTCGGTCGCGTACGTCTGGAACTGGCCGTCAGGCGTCGTATTGAGCCGGTTGACCAGGACGCCGTCGCGGTCCTGCGCGAGCAGCGGGTCCCAGCTGCGGTCCCAGACCAGCTTGATGACGTTCCAGCCGGCGCCGCGGAACTGGGACTCCAGCTCCTGGATGATCTTGCCGTTGCCGCGCACCGGGCCGTCGAGGCGCTGCAGGTTGCAGTTGACGACGAAGGTCAGGTTGTCCAGGCCCTCGCGGGCGGCGATGGAGAGCTGGCCGAGCGACTCGGGCTCGTCCATCTCGCCGTCGCCGAGGTAGGCCCAGACATGGGACTTGGAGGTGTCGGCGATGCCGCGCGCCTCCATGTAGCGGTTCATGCGGGCCTGGAAGATCGCGCCGAGCGGGCCGAGGCCCATCGAGACGGTCGGGAACTCCCAGAAGTCCGGCATGAGGCGCGGGTGGGGGTAGGACGAGAGGCCGTTCGGGGCCTTCGACTTCTCCTGCCGGAACGCGTCGAGCTGCTGCTCGGAGAGCCGGTCGAGAAGGAAGGCACGGGCGTAGATACCGGGGGACGCGTGCCCCTGGAAGAAGATCTGGTCGCCGCCGTCGCCCTCGTCCTTGCCGCGGAAGAAGTGGTTGAAGCCCACGTCGTAGAGCGAGGCGGAGGAGGCGAAGGTGGCGATGTGGCCGCCGACGCCGATGCCGGGGCGCTGGGCGCGCGAGACCATCACCGCGGCGTTCCAGCGGGTGGCGTTCAGGACCTTGCGTTCGATTTCCTCGTTGCCGGGGAAGAACGGTTCGTCCTTGGTGGCGATCGTGTTGACGTAGTCCGTACTGCGCATCTCCGGCACGGCGACGCGCTTCTCCCGCGCGCGCTCGATGAGCCGGAGCATCAGGTACCTGGCCCGCTCACGGCCGCGTTCGTCGACCGCGGCATCGAGGGAGTCGAGCCACTCCTGGGTCTCTTCGGGATCGAAGTCCGGGACCTGACTCGGCAGGCCGCCAATGATGATCGGGTTGCGATCGGATCCGGAAGCCACGCTGTTCCTTCGCTGTTGGGGCTTTCGCCTGGGTCATGCCTGGCCGTGCACCGCTCCCCATCGTGTACCTCGCGGAAGCAAACGTCATGTCTACTGAGAGGTAACCGAGACGCTCCGACAGCCGCCCCTGGGGTAGGCTCGGCCCAAATCGCAACGATACGCCCATCCTGCCTAACCGCTTCGCAGAGCCGTTCGGTCTCGTACGGATGTGGCGGCAGTTGCGGCGACACGGTCGGGAACGTCACCGTTTCGGCGGTCTCGGCGGCCGGGTACTTGCGCGATCGGTCCCGCCCGTGTGGACTACGGCCAACGCCCCGCGCACGCGCGTGGCTGACAGGCATTCCCAAAAACATGATCAGGAGGCAATCCGTGAGCGCGACCGCGGACCACGCGGAGACGAACCTTGCCGTAAGGCTTGGTTTCCAGCCCGACCAGGTGGTCCAGGAGATCGGCTACGACGACGACGTCGACCAGGAGCTCCGCGAGGCCATCGAGGAGGCCACTGGCACAGAGCTCGTCGACGAGGACTACGACGACGTGGCTGATGCCGTGGTGCTCTGGTTCCGTGAGGGCGACGGGGACCTGACTGATGCGTTGGTGGATGCCATCGCGTACATGGAGGACGGCGGCGCGATTCTGCTGCTGACTCCGAAGACCGGTCGTGACGGTTACGTCGAGCCGAGCGAGATCGGCGAGGCGGCCACCACCGCGGGCCTGTCCCAGACGAAGAGCATCAACGCAGGCAAAGACTGGAACGGCAGCCGTCTCAATACGCCGAAGGCGGCCGTCAAGAAGCGATAGCACTCCGCCGGAACGAGTGCTGGTGAGGCTCCTCGCCGACCTGTGGGTCGGCGGGGAGCCTCGCGCATGCGTGGGGTACGGGCCGTGCGGATGGTGCGGACGTAGGGTGGACTCACCCGAACAGCCCCACCCGATGGGGACCCGTCGAAGGGATGCGTACACATGGCGCTCGATGGAATCGCGGCCGGCACCAAGGCCCCGGATTTCGAGCTGAAGGACAACCACGGCAGGACCGTGAAGCTGTCCGACTTCCGCGGCGAGAAGAACGTGGTGCTGCTGTTCTACCCGTTCGCGTTCACCGGCGTGTGCACCGGCGAGCTCTGCGCGCTCCGCGACGAGCTCCCGAAGTTCGTCAACGACGACACCCAGCTGCTCGCGGTCTCCAACGACTCCATCCACACGCTGCGCGTCTTCGCCGACCAGGAGGGTCTGGAGTACCCGCTGGTCTCCGACTTCTGGCCGCACGGCGAGGTCTCGCGGGCGTACGGCGTCTTCGACGAGGAGAAGGGCTGCGCGGTGCGCGGCACCTTCATCATCGACAAGGAGGGCGTGGTGCGCTGGACCGTCGTCAACGGTCTGCCCGACGCGCGTGACCTGAACGAGTACGTCGAAGCGCTCGAAACGCTCTGAGCGAGCCCTGTTTTCGCTCGCGGCCGGGAACCGGTCACTAGGATCCACACGTTGATCCGATGGCAACGCAACGCTTGGGGCTCCCCGCCCCTGGACACCAATTGGGAGGACTCGTGGGAGTCAGCCTCAGCAAGGGCGGCAACGTATCGCTGAGCAAGGAGGCGCCGGGCCTGACCGCGGTTCTGGTCGGCCTCGGCTGGGACGTCCGCACCACTACCGGTACGGACTTCGACCTCGACGCAAGCGCGATCCTGACGAACGCGGAGGGCAAGGTCAGCAGTGACCAGAACTTCGTCTTCTTCAACAACCTGAAGAGCCCCGACGGCTCCGTCGAGCACACCGGTGACAACACCACCGGTGAGGGCGAGGGCGACGACGAGGCGATCAAGGTCGACCTGGCCGCGGTCCCCGCCGACGTCGAGAAGATCGTCTTCCCGGTGTCGATCTACGACGCCGAGAACCGTCAGCAGTCGTTCGGCCAGGTGCGCAACGCGTTCATCCGCGTCGTGAACCAGGCGGGCGGCGCGGAGATCGCGCGGTACGACCTCTCCGAGGACGCCTCGACGGAGACCGCCATGGTCTTCGGCGAGCTGTACCGCCACGGCGCCGAGTGGAAGTTCCGCGCGGTCGGCCAGGGCTACGCCTCGGGCCTGCGCGGCATCGCGCAGGACTTCGGCGTCAACGTCTGAGCCGAGCACGCCCCAGCGCTCTCCGTCCGGCGCCGCACAGTTCCGAGGTGCGGCGCCGGACGCGCTCACCGCCCCGGGCGCAGTCTCCGCTGCCCGGGGGTTTCCGTCACCACGGGGAGGACTTCACCATGGGCGTCACGCTCGCCAAGGGAGGCAACGTCTCCCTCTCCAAGGCCGCACCGAACCTCACCCAGATCCTCGTCGGCCTGGGCTGGGACGCGCGCTCCACCACCGGCGCCCCCTTCGACCTCGACGCCAGCGCGCTGCTGTGCAACGCGGGCCGGGTCCTCGGCGACGAGTGGTTCGTCTTCTACAACAACCTGAAGAGCCCCGACGGCTCCGTCGAGCACACCGGCGACAACCTCACGGGCGAGGGTGACGGCGACGACGAGTCGCTCCTGATCGACCTCTCCAAGGTCCCGGAGAACTGCGACAAGATCATCTTTCCGGTCTCGATCCACGACGCGGACAACAGGGGCCAGACGTTCGGCCAGGTCAGCAACGCGTTCATCCGCGTGGTGAACCAGGCGGACGGCCAGGAACTCGCGCGCTACGACCTCAGTGAGGACGCGTCATCGGAGACAGCGATGATCTTCGGCGAGGTGTACCGGTACGGGGGAGAGTGGAAGTTCCGTGCAGTCGGGCAGGGGTACGCGTCCGGTCTGCGCGGTATCGCTCTAGACTTCGGGGTCAACGTTTCGTAAAGCAGGGGACCGGCGCGGGGGAGACCGCTACACGGGAGCCCGTACACACACGATTGGGTAGCCAGTGCTTCTGAAAACCTTCGGCTGGTCGTTCGCGGTTACCGCGCTCGGCCTGGTCGCCGCGGTGTTCTACGGGGGGTGGACAGGCTTCGGTGTCGTGGCGATCCTGTCCGTCCTCGAGATCTCGCTGTCCTTCGACAACGCCGTGGTCAACGCCGGAATCCTGAAGAAGATGAATGCCTTCTGGCAGAAGATCTTCCTCACCGTCGGCGTGCTGATCGCGGTCTTCGGCATGCGGCTGGTCTTCCCCGTCGTCATCGTGGCGATCAGCGCCAAGATCGGCCCGATCGAGGCCGTCCGCCTCGCGCTCAACGACAAGGACCAGTACCAGCAGCTGGTCACCGACGCCCACCCGTCGATCGCCGCCTTCGGTGGCATGTTCCTGCTGATGATCTTCCTGGACTTCATCTTCGAGGACCGGGACATCAAGTGGCTGGGCTGGCTGGAGCGTCCGCTCGCCAAGCTCGGCAAGGTCGACATGCTTTCGGTCTGCATCGCGCTCGTCGTGCTCCTGGTCTCCGCGATGACCGTCGCCACCCACGCCCACCAGCACGGCGGCGCCCATGTGGACAAGGCACAGACCGTCCTCATCTCAGGCATCGCGGGTCTGATCACCTATCTCGTGGTCGGCGGCCTCTCCGGATACTTCGAGAACAAGCTCGAGGAAGAGGAGGAGCGCGAGCACGAGCAGGAGGAAGCGGCCGCCAAGTCGGGCAAGAAGGTTCCTGCGGTCGTCCTGGCCGGCAAGGCCGCGTTCTTCATGTTCCTCTACCTCGAGGTCCTGGACGCGTCCTTCTCCTTCGACGGTGTCATCGGCGCCTTCGCCGTCACCAACGACATCGTGCTGATGGCCCTCGGCCTCGGCATCGGCGCCATGTACGTCCGGTCCCTCACGGTCTACCTGGTCCGCCAGGGCACCCTCGACGACTACGTGTACCTGGAGCACGGCGCGCACTACGCGATCGGTGCCCTCGCCGTGATCCTCCTGATCACCATTCAGTACGAGATCCACGAGGTCATCACCGGCTCCGTCGGCGTCATCCTGATCGCCTGGTCCTTCATCTCGTCGGTGATCAGGAACAAGCGGCTCGCCGCGGCCGAGGGGCAAGGCAGCTCAGGAGATAAAGCAGAGGTCTCCTCAGGCGTCTGAGGCTGACTGATTCCCTCGCCGCGCTGTCCGATTCCGGTCCCCGGAGTGTGACGACGGCCAGGGTGAGGAACGCTCTGTGCGGGGCGGCCGTCGAGGAGATGTCCTCATGGCCGCCCCGTCGGTATTCGTAGGCGGCACAAGGGCACTTGGGGGCGGAATGTCCTTCTGGGACGGTCTGTGGCGTGGGCGTTCGATGGACTACGAGTCGGGCAGCGCCGCCACCAACTCCATCGAACTGACCAAACGGCACCCGACGGTCTCGCTCTCCAAACAGGGCGCGGCCACCGGCAACCTGCGCGTCAACCTGTCCTGGCAGATGCGGACGTCCGACCTCATCGGCAAGCCGCGCGGCGGCGGTCTGCTGCGGCACCCCTTCCAGATGTTCCGGCCCGAGCCGGTCCAGGCGCACACCCAGAGCATGGTCAACGTCGACCTGGACCTGGGCTGTCTGTACGAGCTGGCCGACGGCGACAAGGGCGTGGTGCAGCCGCTGGGCAACTTCTTCGGCAGCCTCAACTCGCCGCCGTACGTGAAGGGCAGCGGCGACGACCGGTTCGGTTCCGGCTCGGGCGAGACGCTCTACGTGAACCTCGACCACCGCGAGTCGATCAAGCGGCTGCTGATCTTCGTCTACATCTACGACCAGACGCCGGCCTTCGACCGCACCCACGCGAAGGTCACGCTCTATCCCAGCAACGGCCCCCGGATCGAGATCGACCTGGACGAGCGGCAGCCGCAGGCCCGCTCGTGCGCCGTGGTCTCCGTCGAGAACGTCAAGGACGAGCTGATCGTGCGCCGCGAGGTCAAGTTCGTCTACGGCTTCCAGGCCGAGCTCGACCGGCTGTACGGCTGGGGGCTCCAGTGGGGCCGTGGCTACAAGACCAAGGTGGGCTGACCCGGTGCGGGCCCCGTCAGCGGGACAGGAACTGCGGCCCCTGCGGAGGCAGCCGGAAGTTCGGGTCCGGCATCGGGGCCACCGGCTGCGGATAGCCGTACGACGGCTGGGCGACCGGGGCCGGCTGCACGATCGGGGTCGGCTGGGTGGGCGCGGCCGGCGGATAGCCGTAGGAGGGCTGGGGTGCCGGGTGCCGGGGCGGCTCGGGCGGATAGCCGTACGACGGCTGTGGCGGCGACTGCGGGGCGGGCTGGTGCTGCGGCATGGGCTGCTGCGGCGGCAGCGGGAAGGACGCCGAGGGCGCGGGCTCCGGAGCCGCGGAGTCCGATTCGTCCACCGAGATGCCGAAGTCGGAGGCGAGGCCCTCCAGGCCGTTGGAGTACCCCTCGCCGAGTGCGCGGAACTTCCAGCCCTCACCGCGGCGGTAGAGCTCGCCGCAGATCAGTGCCGTCTCCTCGCCGGTCTGCGGGGTGATGTCGAAGTAGGCGAGCGGTTCGCCGTCGGCGACGGTGGCGTCGTACAGCAGGATCCGCAGCGCGGGCACGCGCTCGAAGGCGATGCCCTCCGCCGACGCGGCAAGGAGCACGCGGCCCACGGCCGGGTCCATGCCCGCCAGGTCCGTCTGGATGGTGTCCGTCAGGCCTTCGGCGGTCCGCTTCTTGCCGAGCCGCCAGACCTTGCCCGCCGGGTGGCGCGGCTGGTTGTAGAAGACGAAGTCCTCGTCCGAGCGCACCCGCCCGTCGCCGCCGAGCAGCAGCGCCGACGCGTCGACGTCGGGAACGCCCTGTCCGGGGGTCCAGCGCAGCACGGCGCGGACGGCCGAGGCTTCGAGAGGGACGTTCGACCCCTTCAACATCGCGTGCGTCATGCGGTTATCCTGCCTTCCCCCGCAGGGGTGGGACAACGCGGGGGGCCCGGAGTCCCGGCCGCGTCATCATGCTCCTGACCTGCGGGTGGTGCGAGCGTGCGACGGTGGTGTGGTGAGCATGTGTGACATGGCCGGGTTACCTGAAGTTCATGCCCGGAGGGAACCCCCGGCACCCGTCTCTACGTACTATTACCGGCCACATCGGAACGGCCCACGTCGACGAAACAGGCGATAGCAGGGAATCACATGCGTCATTTCGGGCATATCGCCCCAGAGGTGCGGCACCGCCTCTTCCACCGGGAGCCGTGTGCCTTCACCGCGGACTCCCCGCCCCACCTGCTCGCGCCCGCCCTGGGTGCGACGCTCTACAGCCCGGCCACCCGTCCCCGGCTTGCCGAGGACATCCTGAAACAGGCCGGGCGCGGCGTGGTGTCCATGGTGGTCTGCCTGGAGGACTCCATCGACGACGCCGAGGTCGCCGACGCCGAGGAGAACCTGGTCCGGCAGTTCGCCGACCTGGCGGAGCGGGGCGTCGAGCCGCCCCTGCTCTTCATCCGGGTGCGCGCCGCCGAGCAGATACCCGACCTGGTCCGCAGGCTCGGCCCGAGCGTCCGGCTGCTGTCCGGATTCGTACTGCCCAAGTTCACCGAGGAGCGGGGCGCTCCGTTCCTGGAGGCGCTCGTGGCCGCGGAGGCGGAGCTTCCGCCGGGGCCGGAGGGACGCGACGGACATGACGGCCGGGCGCGGCGGCTCTTCGCCATGCCTGTCCTGGAGTCCCCCGAGCTGCTCCACCTGGAGAGCCGCGGCGAGACCCTCTCCGGCATAGCCCGCACCGTCGACAAGTACCGCGACCGGATCCTCGCGCTGCGCCTCGGCGTCACCGACTTCTGCTCGGCGTACGGACTGCGCAGGCCGCCGGACATGACGGCGTACGACGTGCAGATCGTCGCCTCCGTCATCGCCGACGTGGTCAACGTCCTCGGCAGGGCCGACGGCACCGGCTTCACCGTGACCGGGCCCGTCTGGGAGTACTTCCGCGTACAGGAGCGGATGTTCAAGCCGCAGCTGCGCCGCAGCCCCTTCCTCGAGGGCCGTGCCGACGAACTCCGCCAGGCCCTCATCGAGCACGACATGGACGGCCTGCTCCGCGAGATCGAGCTCGACCGCGCCAACGGCCTGCAGGGCAAGACCTGCATCCACCCCTCGCACGTGCTGCCCGTACACGCGCTCTCCGTGGTCAGCCACGAGGAGTTCAGCGACGCCGAGGACATCCTGCGCCCGGAGCGGGGCGGCGGCGGGGTGCTGCGCTCCTCGTACACGAACAAGATGAACGAGGTGAAGCCGCACCGCGCCTGGGCCGAGCGGACCCTGCGCCGTGCCGAGGTCTTCGGCGTCGCCCGGGAGGACGTCGGTTTCGTGGAACTGCTGACAGCGGGCCTGCCCGGCTGATGAACAAGAGGAACATGACGCACATATCTGAGAACGCGGTGCCGGACACGTCGGTGTGGTCGGGGACCTGGGTCGCCGAGCGGCTCGGGGTCGGCCTCGACGGCGACGAGGCGGACGCGCTGCGCGGCATGCTCGGCCTCGCCCTGCGCCGCAACCCCAAGCGGGCCCACCTCCTGGTGTCGAACGTCCTGGGCAAGCACGTCCCGCAGCTCCCTTCGGTCGTGTACGCGGCCGGGTGCGACCTCGGCGTCCGGGTCCGGCACCTCCTCGGCGACGAGGCGGCCGGCCGCGCCGTCGTCCTCGGCTACGCGGAGACCGCGACGGGCCTCGGTCACGCCGTCGCCGACGGCGTCGCCCTCGCCCCCTACCTGCACTCCACCCGGCGCCCCGTGGACGGCGTCGAGCGCGCGGGCGGCTTCGAGGAGTCCCACTCGCACGCCACCTCGCACCTGCTGCTCCCCGAGGACCCCCGGCTGCTCGCCGGGGAAGGGCCGCTCGTCCTCGTCGACGACGAGTTCTCCACCGGCAACACCGTCCTGAACACCGTCCGCGCCCTCCACGAGCGCTACCCGCGCGAGCGGTACGTCATCGTGGCGCTCGTCGACATGCGCTCCCCCGAGGACCAGGGGCGGCTCGCCGACTTCGCCCGCGAGATCGGCGCGCGCGTCGACCTGGTCGCGGCCGCGTCCGGCACGGTGCGGCTGCCCGACGGAGTCCTGGAGAAGGGGCAGGCGCTGGTCGCCGAGTACGAGGGTCACGAGGGTGCTGCCGCTCTGCCCGTCCCCCAGCCGCGGGGGGAGCGCGGTCCGGTCGACCGCGTCGACCTCGGCTGGCCCGCGGGCGTCCCCGACGGCGGACGGCACGGCTTCACGCCCGCGCACCGGGCGGCCCTCGACGCGGCCCTGCCGGGCATGGCGGCCCGGATCGCGGAGGCCCTGCCCGACAGCGCCCGCCGCGGCCCCGGCCGCGTGCTCGTCCTCGGCTTCGAAGAGCTCATGTACGCCCCACTGGCGCTCGGCGTCGAACTGGAACGGCGTACCGGCGCGGAGGTGCGGTTCTCCACCACGACCCGCTCGCCCGTCCTCGCCGTGGACGACCCCGGCTACGCGATCCGCACCCGCCTCGCCTTCCCCGCGCACGACGAGCCCGCCGACGGGCCCGGCACGCGGTATGCCTACAACGTCGCGGGCGCGGGCTTCGACGCGATCGTCGCCGTCGTGGACTCGGTCGCCGACACGCCCGAACTGCACGCCGACGGGGGGCTGTTGGCGCAGCTGTCCGCACACACCGGACGCGTCCTGCTGGCCGTGGTCCCGTCGTACGTACCCGAGTACGTCCCTGAGCACGTCCCTGAAAGGTCCCGCATGCTTCCCGAGCCGCTCCGTGGCCCCGCCTTCTCCTCGTACGCGCCCGAAGACGTCGGCTGGCTGCTCCAGGACCTCTCGGACGTGACGCTCGAAGCGCCCACGGAGGAACGCGAGGAGGCGATACAGAGCGGTGGCGCGCACTATGCCGAGTCGCTGCCCGTCGAGTACCAGCCGAGCGAGCGCTACCAGGACCTGTTCCGCGCCGCCCTCGACACCTCCGCCGCCCGTATCGCACAGGCCGTCGGAACCGTCACCGAGACCGTGCTCACCGAGCGGTCCCCGCGCCCGGTCCTGGTCTCCCTGGCCCGCGCGGGCACCCCCGTCGGCGTCCTGATGCGCCGCTGGGCCGCCCACCGGCACGGCCTCGACCTGCCGCACTACGCCGTCTCGATCGTCCGAGGCCGCGGCATCGACGCCAACGCCCTGCGCTGGCTCGCCGCCCACCACGACCCGGCCGACGTCGTCTTCGTCGACGGCTGGACCGGCAAGGGCGCGATCACCCGCGAACTGGCCGACGCGGTACGGGAGTTCGAGGAGTCGGGCGGCCCCGTCGGCTTCGTACCCGAGATCGCCGTGCTCGCCGACCCCGGCTCGTGCGTCCGCACCTACGGCACCCGCGAGGACTTCCTCATCCCCTCCGCCTGCCTCAACTCCACGGTGTCCGGGCTGGTCTCGCGTACGGTGCTCCGCGCCGACCTCGTCGGCCCCGACGACTTCCACGGCGGCAAGTTCTACCGCGAACTCGCCGACGCCGACGTGTCCAACCACTTCGTCGACGCGATCGCCGCGCGCTTCGACGAGGTCACCGGGGCGGTGGACGTACGCGTCAAGGAACTGCTCTCGGCCGACCGCGCGCCGACCTGGGAGGGCTGGGCCGCCGTCGAGCGGATCAGCGAGGAGTACGGCATCCACGACGTCAACCTCGTCAAGCCCGGCGTCGGCGAGACGACGCGCGTGCTGCTGCGCCGCGTCCCCTGGAAGATCCTGGCCCGCAAGGGCGCGGGCGCGGACCTCGACCACGTACGTCTGCTCGCCGAGCAGCGAGGCGTGCCGGTGGAAGAGGTCGACGAACTCCCGTACACCTGCGTCGGGTTGATCCACCCCCAGTACACGCGCGGCGCGACGGGCGCGGACGGCAAGGCGGTGGTGTCCCGATGACCGTGACCAGGATCGTCGCCAGCGACCTCGACCGCACCCTCATCTACTCCGCCGCCGCGCTCGGCCTCACCATGCCGGACGCGGCGGCGCCGCGACTGCTCTGCGTCGAGGTGTACGAGGGCAAGCCGCTGTCGTACGTCACCGAGACCGCCGCCGGGCTCCTCGACGAGCTGGCCCGCACGGCCGTCTTCGTGCCGACCACGACGCGTACGCGCGAACAGTACGGACGCATCCATCTGCCCGGCCCCGCGCCGAAGTTCGCGGTCTGCGCCAACGGCGGGCACCTGCTCGTCGACGGCGTCTCCGACCCCGACTGGCAGACGGCGGTCGCCCGCCGTCTCGCCGCGGAGTGCGCGACGCTCGACGAGGTCCGCGCCCACCTCGTGCGCACCGCCGACCCCGCCTGGCTGCTCAAGGAACGCGTCGCCGAGGACCTCTTCGCGTACCTCGTCGTCGAGCGGGCGCTGCTGCCCGAGGCGTGGGTCAAGGAGCTCGCCGTCTGGGCGGAGGAGCGCGGCTGGACGGTCTCGCTGCAGGGCCGCAAGCTGTACGCCGTGCCGAAGCCGCTCACCAAGAGCGCGGCCGTGCGGGAGGTCGCGCGGCGGGCCGGGGCGGAGGAGATCCTCGCCGCGGGCGATTCGCTGCTCGACGCGGATCTGCTGCTCGCGGCGGACCGCTCGTGGCGGCCGGATCACGGGGAGCTCGCGGACACGGGGTTCGTGGCGGCGGGACTCACGGTGTTGCCGGAGCGGGGGATCGCGGCGGGGGAGAAGATCGCCGGGGCGTTCCTGTCGGCGGTGGGGTCCCAGTAACCTGGGCCCATGCCTCGTTATGAGTACCGGTGCCGGTCCTGTGGTGACACGTTCGAGCTGTCGCGCCCGATGGCGGAGTCGGGGGCGCCGGCGTCGTGCCCCGCGGGGCACGAGGACACGGTGAAGCTGTTGTCCACGGTGGCGGTGGGGGGTTCCGCGTCGTCCTCGTCCGCGCCCTCGCCTGCGGCGGGCGGAGGCGGATGCTGTGGGGGCGGTTGCTGCGGCTGAGGTCGTCCTTGGGGGAGGTCTGGGGGGCGCGCGGTCGTGTTCCTCCGCGGGCGCGTCGTGGCTGGTCGCGCAGTTCCCCGCACCCCTAGGTGGTCCGCCCCGGCCTGCGTCTCAGCCGTGGCCCCGTAGCTAGCGGACCACCGTCCCCGGCCCCGCCGACAGCAGGCCCAGCTCCGATCTTGTGGGGGCTCCCTCCCAGTCGCCCCGGGAGGTCACCGCGAACGCGCCCGTGATGATGGCGCGGTCCAGGCGCGTCGTGACGTCCGCGCCGTCGAGCAGCGCCGACAAGTAGCCGGCCACGAACGCGTCGCCCGCGCCCACCGCGTCCACCGCGTGGACCTGCCGTGCGGGGGAGTGCAGCGTGTCGTCGGCGGTGTGGACGGTGGCTCCCCGGGCGCCGAGCTTGACCACGAGTTCGCGGATTCCCTCGGCCAGGAGGGACTTTTCCGGCTCGGTCCCCGAGGACGAGGGCCGGGACGGGAGGCACAGGGGGAGTTCGTCGTCGGAGGCGATGAGTACGTCGACGTACGGGAGCCACCCGCGCAGCTCCTTCGCCGCCTCGTCCGAACTCCACAGGCGCGAGCGGAAGTTGACGTCCAGGCAGACCTGCGTACCGTGCTCACGGGCGAGGTGAAGGGCGCGTCGGCAGGCTTCCGCCGCCGACGGGCCGAGGGCCGGGGTGATGCCGGTGAGGTGGAGGACGCGTGGCGGCCCCGCCGCGAACGCCGCGTCCGCCGCGGCGGGAGTCAGCCGCGAACCGGCCGAGCCCGCGCGGTAGTAGTGCACGCGGGTCACATCGGGCAGTCGCGGCTCGAAGAGCAGCAGACCCGTCGGCGCCGACGCATCCCGCGTGGCGGCGGCGACGTCGACGCCCTCCGCGCGCAGCGTGCGCAGCACCAGCTCGCCGGCCTCGTCGTCGCCGACCGCCCCCGCCCAGCGGACGGCGTGGCCGAGGCGCGACAGGCCGATGGCGACATTGCTCTCGGCCCCGGCGACGGAGACTGCCATGGTCCCGCCCAGCTTGAGGGGTCCGCTGCCGCGCAGGGCGACCATGGTCTCGCCGAGGGTGAGGACGTCCGGGACGTCCGGGACGTCCGGGACGTCCGGGGCGGTGGGGGTGGCAAGGGTGTCGGGGACGGTGTTCATCGGGGCGTCGCCTTCTCCGCCACCCGCACGAACTCCGCCGCCCGCGCGCGCAACGCGTCCAGGTCGCCGCCGTCCGCCGCATCGCCGATCAGCGGTGAGCCGACGCCCACCGCGACCGCTCCGAGCTCCAGGTACGCCTCCGCGGCCACCGCGTCTACGCCGCCGACCGGCACGAACGGGACGTCGGGGAACGGGGCGCGCAACGCCTTGAGATAGGTGGGGCCGCCCATCGCCGACGCGGGGAAGATCTTCAGCGCCGTCACGTTCGCCGCCCGGGCCGCGATGACGTCGGTGGGCGTCAGGACGCCGCCGAGCACTGGGAGGCCCAGGCGGACGGCCTCGTCGACTCCCGCGCCGAGGCCGGGCGTCACGATGAGGTTGGCGCCCGCGTCGGCGGCCCGGCGGGCGTCGTCGGCGCTGAGCACCGTCCCCGCGCCGAGCCACGCGCCCGCGCCCAGCTCGGCCCGCGCCCGCCGCAGCACGCCGAGCGCGTCGGCGCCGCTGAGGGAGACCTCGACGAGGGGGACGCCGGACTCCACGAGCGTCATGACCGTACGGAAAGAGGCGTCGGGGTCGGAGCCGCGCACGATGGCGACGAGGCGCCGCGCCCGGAGAGCCGCGGGGAAGGCCGGGGGAGAGTCGAGCATCTCCCCACATTCGCACAGCCGTTTCAGCCGGACGGATCCGGGTGGCGCGCCTTCCAGTAGGGGGGCGGGCACGTACGCACGCGGCCCTCGGGGCGGGGCCGTCAGGCGCCCTGCCCCCGCTCCTCCCGTATCTGCGCGACCACGCGGGCCACGGTCGTGCGGACCCCCTCGGTCTCGGTCAGGAAGTGCCAGTAGTCGGGGTGGCGGCCCTCCAGGGACGCCACCGCGCGGTCCAGGCGGGCCACGGACTCGTCGAGCGGGCGGGCGTGGCGCTGCTCGGGCGTCTGCCGGCCCGCCATCGCCAGGCGCTGCGCGTCCCGGATCGCGAAGCGGGTGCGCTCGATCTCCTGCTGCGGGTCCTTCGACACCGCGTTGAGCCGCTGGAGGCGGTCGCCGGCCGCGGAGACCGCCTCGTCCGTGGTGTTCAGGAGCGCCCGGACCGTGGAGAGCCGCGAGGTGGCGTCGGGCCAGCGCTGCTCGTCGCGCGCCTGCTGGGCCTCCTTCAGCTTGGACTCGGCCTGGCGCACGTTCTCCGCGGCCTGGTCGGGGACGTGCTGCAGGTCCTGCCAGCACGCGGCGGCGAACCGGCGCCGCAGTTCGCTGAGGACCGGGTCGACCTGGCCCGTACGGGTCGTCAGGGCCTGTGCGCGGGTGCGCAGCGAGACCAGGCGCCGGTCGATCTCGGCGGCCCGCTCGGGGAGCCGCTCGGCCTCGGCGCGCACGGCTTCGGCGTCGCGCAGGACGCGGTCGGCGCGCTGCAGCGTCTCCGGCACGCCGTGGCGGCCCGCGCCCTGGTTGAGCTTGGTCAGTTCGGGGCCGAGGGCCGCGAGGCGGGCGGCGAGGTCGTCGGCCTTGAGGCCGGCCGCCCGCACGGAGTCGAGGGCGTTGCTCGCGGCGAGCAGGGTCTGGCGGGCCCGCTCCACCGCGGGGGCGAGCCGGGCGAGCTGGGTCTCGGCCTTGTCGAGCAGCGGCCCGAGGCCCTGCTGGAAGCGCTCCAGGTCCTGCTTGGCCTTGCCGAGCTCCGTCTTCGCGGCGGTGAGCTCGGTCCTCGCGCGGGCCGCGACGGAGGACTCCAGGTCGTCCCGGTCCAGGTCGTGGGCGTCCACCGCGCTGATGTACTGGCGGCTGACCTCGTCGATGCGGTGCCCGATCGCCTCGAAGTCGGAGACGGCGCGCCGGGCCGCGGGCGAGGAGTCGACGGCGACGATCGTCTCGATGGAGATGCGGAGGTCGCGCTGGGCGGTGTCCAGTTCGTAGAAGGCCGCGGCGGCGGCGTCCTTCGCGGCCTGCGCCTCGGCACGCTGGCTCTCGCCGCGCCCGCCGAACCAGCGCCGGGTGCCGCCGCCCGCGAAGGCGGCCGGGACGGCGAGGGCGAGCAGTGGCAGGGAGACGGTGACGGCGGTGACCAGGGCGAGGGTGCCACGCAGGTGCCCGCGGCGTACGCGCACGCGGGAAGACCGGAAAGCCACAGGGACCACACCCGCCCTGGCCGCCCCAGCTGGCCCGGTTGCCGCCTCGGATCCCGCGTCTGCCGTCTCGGTCGCGCTCCCCACTCCTGCTCTACTGCCCGGTGTGCACGGCTGCGAAGGTGTCGCCGTCACTGTCCCTCTCCCGTGCTGTCATCCGCCCTGCCCGGTGTCACATTCTCCCACCGGTTAAGGACGAATACACGGGCCTGTTAGTTCGCGCTGCGCACGGTGACTTTGCCGTCGGTGCTGTGGACGGAGACGTGGTGGGGGCTGCTGTCGTCCTTGGGCACCGACACGTCGACGGCGCTGTCGGAGGTCTCGGTCCGCACGTCGTACCGGACGCGCTCGCCGTCCTTCGAGCCCGGCACCGCGATGTCGACGGACCCGTCCTTGCTCCGCGTCTCGACACGGTCGGGCACGGAGGCCAGCTCAAGTCGTACGGACCCGTCCTTGGCGTCGACGCCCACGCGCCGGGATGTCACGTCCCGCGCGGTGATGGCCCCATCGGAACTGCGCAGGTCGAGGTCGCCCTCGGCTCCGTCGACGGTGATCGAACCATCGGAGCTGTGCAGGTCGAGCGCGGCGCCGGCGTCCTTGACGGTGACGGAGCCGTCCCACGTACGCACCTTCATCGCATCCCGGAACCCGCCGGCCGTGACCCGGCCGTCCTTGCTCTCGACGTTCACGGCGACTCCGCGGGGCACCTCCACGCGGTGCTTGGCGGAGCAGTTGGCGATGACTCCGGAGCACGACATGTCCAGCTTGAGTCGGTCCCCGTCCATCTCCCACGTCACCTTGGGGTCGCCGCCGAGCATGGTCTCCCCGTCGAACCACCGGGTCACCCGCACGCCCTTGGCGCCCCGGCCCGCCGGGACCAGTTCGAGCGAGGTGTCGCTCGCCTCGACGGTCAGTGTCTTCCCCGCCAGGGCGAACGTCCGGTGCTCCGGCTCGGTGTCGTCGTCGGCATCCGCCCCGCACGCGCCGACGAGCAGGACAACGGCCACGGTTCCGCCGACGGCGGCGAGGGCGCGGGTGGCGCGGGCTGCGCGTGGACGGTGGGTGCGGACGACGCGGGCGACGCGGACGACGGTCATGACGGACTCCCCCAGAAATGATCTTGTTCTCTCCGGCAGACTCTACGGAACAGCCCGCGACGGGGGGATCCAGGCCGCCGCAGAATCCGGGGTGGGGTTAACCCCCGCATGCCGCCTTCCCTCGGGGCGGCGCAAAAGGGGTTTGCGGGGCACTGCCTGCGGCAAGGTAGGCTGTCCACTCGTTCCCGGGCGCGTAGCTCAGGGGTAGAGCGCCTCCCTTACAAGGAGGATGTCGGCGGTTCGAAACCGTCCGCGCCCACCGGGTAGTAAGTAGCAGGTGAGAGCCTGTTTTAGGGCCCCCTAGTCGTGATCGGCTAGGGGGCCCTTTTGAGGTCGGAGTCCACTAAGAGTCCACATCCCCCGTCGATCATGAGACGCGGCACACACTCCACGCTGCTCGATCACCTACTCGTCATCGCCGATGCACTCGACATCCCGCTGCGCGACCTCGTGCAGAGCGGCCTCGGCCGGATCGGGGGAACCGGCCGAGGCCGCGGTCAGGTAGGGATGGCGGGTCAGGTGGCCCGTCCGCCCGCACGCCAGTACGGGCCGTCGAGAATCGCGTTCTGCCTATGCACGATCAAGGCCGTCTGCGCCGGCGTCGCACCGAGGGGTGTACAGACAGGGCAGATGCTGGACCCCGCCGAGCTGCGGATCGTACGCATCGGCGGCCCGTCGTGCTCCGTACAGATCGGACCGCTCGCCAGCGAGCGCCCGTTGTCGCGCGGCGTCTCGCCGCCCGGGTCAGGTTGTGGCGGCAGCTGCTTCGAGCTCGCTCTCGCTCGCCCGGAACTCGTCGAACTCACCCGCGATCACCCCGTCGAAGAACTTACTGATCTCGAGTCGGCTCATGTACAGCACTGGCGACTCCTGGTCCTTGTCGTCGCTGATCGCGACCATGCGCGTCCCGTCCGGGATGCTGTGGTGCGGATGGCCCTTGGCGTCCGGGGCCGCGGCGAGGATCACGCAGTCCTTCAGGATCGGGTCGAGGTCGGTCCGGCCCGCCTTACGCCAGTCGAGGTGGGGCGCAGACCAGTTGTCGAAGGGGATCGTGGTCCTGCCGTTGGTGAGCGTGCCCATGGGGCGTCTCCTTGGGGTAGGTCCTGGCCGGGCCAGGGCTGGGTCACCTGCCGCGTGCGCGGCAGGAGGTTCTGGGGTGGTCAGCCCTGCGGGCCTGACGCGAGCCGGGCCTGAGCGCGCGCCGTTTGCAGCGCCTCGCTCTCCTGCACGACCGGGCACCGGCACGGGCAGTCCGTGATGGGCCCGACGACAAGGTGGGCCCCCTCAATGGCCACTGCCGTCGTCAGCTGGCAGTCGTGCGGCTCGGCGGGCGCCTTCCGCAGCATCGCCCGCAAGCAGGGCGGGCACGGGACGCGAACGCGCGCGCTCACTGCGCACATGGCTGGTAGGGAATGAGGTCGCGCAGGCGGCGGCCGAGCTCCGAGCAGCGCATGGCCAGCACGAGGGGGCTGGGATTGTCGTCACCCACCGTGTCGAGTAGCACGTCGGTGGCGGCATCCACGATCCGCTGGTGTGCGTGGTAGCTCATCGTGCCCTGACCGGCGGTGGCGGCAGCCTGCTCGACGGTCGGGAGGCGTCGGCGTACCTCGTGCCGCAGGCGGAGGTACAGGTCGAGCAACTGCTCCGGGGGCGGCAGGTCCCGGCAGGCGGAGAACGCCGCGCTGAGGAGGTGGTCGACGTATCCGCCAGCTGCACAGTCGCGGCAGGCGCGGGGGTACCAGCTCACGACCGCGCCGAGGCACTTTGCGTCCTGGCGGCCGAGTTCGACGGCGTCGTCGGTCAAGGTGATTACGCAGAACACGCAGTCTTGTCCGCGGACTTGCCCGTCGGACAGGAGCCCTGGTGAGGGCAGCAGAGGCGCCGCGAGGCGGTCGGTGAGCTTCATCGGGAGCCCCCTGGCCGCAGGCTGAGGGCCACGAGCGCGGCCACGGCCGGTACGGAGCACAGGACGCCGGCACTGTGTGGTCGCACTGCCCAGCGCAGGCCGGTCGGTCCGGTGAGGTCGGCGGCGGGCACGCTGAGGAACTGGCCACTGCTGAGCATGGGCGCGATCTCGCCGTAGGCCCACCGGGCGGGCGGGTACGGGGTGATGAGCGCGTGGTACGTGTGCAGGAGGCTGTTGTGGATCACAGGGCCGTGGAGCTCGGCCAGTGCCGCGGTGACCGTGTCGAGGTCGGTCGTCCCGACCGCCGCGTACACGATTCGGCCAGACAGGCACACCGCGCTGAACCGTCGGCCAAGGGGCAACAGCGCGGCTCCGCCCGCCGCCCGTTCCTGATGGGCCTGGTGCGGCTCTGCCTGAGCGCAGGCGAGCCAGTCGATGGCCGCCGGGACACCTCTTGGTGTGGTCATCAGGACACCGCCGCAGGAAGCGTCGGGCCCGAGGAGCCCGCAGCGCACCCACACGTCTTCTTGGGCCGCACCTGGCCGTGCTCGTCACGCACGGACCCGCACTCGACGAGGGTGCGCGTGACTGCGCCACAGTCCCAGCACACCAACCCGTGCAGGCGTGCGATGCTCACCTGCACCACGGATCCGAGGAGTGTCTCCTCGACAGTCGTATCAGTCATCGTGGACCCCTGACCTGTCGGCGTCGATGCACAGATCATGAGCGTTGGAAGAGGCGGTAAGGGCTACACCTTGTATCCCCGAAACTGCTTGTCAGGTGGCGCCGAGCCACCCCACGAAGTTGTCGAGTGACTCTGCGTCCGCCCGTTTCAGCCGACGCAGGGTAGCCGCTGTGTCGCGGGCCCACGGGTGCTCGCGCGTGTGCTGGGGAGCGATAAGCCGGGCCACCTTCAGAGACTCAAAGGCGTCGTCGAACCTGTTGCCCCAGAGTTGGGCGCGCGCCAACTCGATCCAGAATCCCGAGCGTCGTTCGGCCGGCAGATCATCGGACGGAGCCCACTCCCGGGCGATGGAGAAGGCGCGGTGGATGTGGTCGCTGCCAAGGCTCACGGCCACCGACACCTCATGCACCCGTACCGATTCCGGCCCGAATGCTGTCCCCAGGTACGTGCCTTCCGGTACGTCCTCGCTCAGTTGACGTGCTTCTCGCAGGTGTTCATCCGCAGCGTCTGCGTCTCCGGCCCTGCCAGCGATGACGGCGGCTCGCATGTGCAGGGTGCCCCGTGCTGCCGAGGCCTCAGGGTCGGTCGGGGCAGGTGCTGCGTCGACGGCCGCTTCCAGGGCTTTGACGCCTGCTTCATGGGCGCGCGCGATGAAGAAGATCTCGGTTCGTACGTACGCCACCGACGCGGTCAGGAGCGGGTCTTCGGTATGAGGGGCGGCCCACCGCATCAGGTCGATGAGGCGCGCCGAGAGGTCGCGGGCGCCGTACTTGTATGCGACCGCATCGGCGGAGCGGGCGGCGCCGACCACGAGTCGGGCCGCGGCCCGCCGGTCCGGTGCGGTGTGGAAGGCGGCGAGCGCGTCACTTAGGAGAGCCGGGGCGTGCTGCGCGATCTGGCCGTATTGGGCGCCGAGCCGCCAGGTGACGGCGTCGCTTGCTGCGGTGTGCAACTCGTCGAGGCTGCGACGGGGCGGATCAAGGGGGACGTCGTAGCCAGCGATACTCGCCGAGATCCCCGGCAGGGCGCCATGCACGCGGCGCTCGGTACCGGTGAAGGAGGCCAAGAGCCGAGTCGGGTCGACGCCGAGCGCCGCAGCGATCGCTTCGAGAGCGGAGTCACTCGGATGACGCGCGCCCCGCTCGATCCCTTTGATCGTGGCCAGGGACAGGAACGCCTTACGGGCCAGATCGATTTGCCGCATGTGCTTCGTCTTACGGGTGGTGGCGATCCGCCGCCCCACATGATCACCAAATGCGGGCATACTGGCTCCAGTTCGAGGCGTCCACTTCGAACCGTACCCGCGCGGTAACGCGCTGGTGCGCGAACGGCCCCGCCTGCCATTCGCAGGTGGGGCCGTTCTGTTCGCTGATCAGCGCGTGAGCGCTGCCGTGAGATCTGTGAGCGAGTCGACTCGGTAGTCCGCCGCCTCGATCACCCGCGGGTCATCCGCCCACAGATGCCCCCACGGGCCGCGCCGGAGGTGCGCCGTGCGCAGTCCGGCCGTATGCGCGGGCAGCGTGTCGTTCTGCGGGTGGTCCCCCACGTAGAGAACCTCTGCCGCTGGGACGCCAGCCTCTGTGACGAGCCGCTCGAAGAACGCGGGAGCGGGCTTGGCGACACCCCACTCCCCGGACGTCGCGATCAGGTCGGCGGGCAGGTCGAGGCCACGCAGCAGCTCACCGGCGCGCACGGTCTGGTTGCCCGCGATGATGACGCGGGCGCCTTGGTCGCGCAGCGCTGCGAGGGCGGGGCGGACGTCCTCGTACACGTCCGTCTCGTCGAGGTATTCGCCCCGCCCCGCTTCCTCTCGGGCCTGATACGCCGAGGCGATGTCGATGGTGGGGCGGAGGAGGCGGAGCGCCTCGGCGTTGTCCTTTCCTTGGGCGACCACGGCGCCGACGAGTGCTGACACGGTGTGGCGCGGTACGCGGAGCCAGTCGGCCCACGATGCCCAGTAGCGGTCGTCACGGACGAGGGTTTCGCCTACGTCGAATGCGATGGTACGGATCATGCGGCGACCCTAGTTGGGCAAGCCGAGGGCACGACGAAAGGCCCCCTCCCGCCCGAAGGGGCTGTTCTGCGTTCCTTGAGGACCGGGCCGCGACTCGCCGGGTTCCCCACGAGACCCGGGTGGCCCAGCGACCGGCGTGCCCCCCATCTGCTCGACCTGCCGCCCCAGCTGGTCACGCGCCTGATTCGCCGTGCGCAGGTCGTCCGCCATCGCCTGAACCGTTAAGACGATCCAGGCGACAGCAACACCCAGCACGACCGCGCCGAGGACGGCGAAGATGTCGCTGCGGCGCCAGCGGCGTTCCGCGGCCCGGATCTGTCCGCGCGTCATGAGCCCGCCGAAGGCCCGACCACTCACAGGGGGGGGCGGGCCGGTCTACCGGTGGGCTGGTTTTGACGAAGCGGGGAAGTCTCGCTCTATGCACATGACGGAGACATTCGCCGCGACGGTGGCTGCGGTCGCCCCAGTGATTTTGCTCGTGGGTGTCGTGGAGGTGGACCAGAACCGCAAAGCTCTCGGTGCCTCTTTGGCTGCCACCTCGGAGGAGTGTCGCTCCGTACTGGAATCCCTTCCGGCACAGCCAACGAGAGAGCAAGTGGGCGCAGCACGGGCTCGACTTGAAGCCCTGACACTCGAGGCAAGCCAACGGACCACCAGGTCGATGCGCACCTACTTCAAGGCGATTACTTGGATCATTCTTGTGTTCGCGCTCGTCGTAGCTGAGAGTTTGTCGCTTGGTTGGCTCGCTAAGCCAGAACACGAGCCCGCTACGGGCCAGGCCATCTACTGCTTGATCACCCTTATCGTCGGCATGTACGGGATGGCCACTCCCCCCATGATCCGTCTACTCCGGGCTCCGCTGCAGCCGCTAGACGCACGAGTACGCGAGGTGCGGCGGTTGGAGCGGCTGGAGCAGGAGTTGTCAGCGAGGCCAGACCAGTGAGGTGACGAAGGCCCGCACGGGGCGGGCCTGTTGTTTCCGGGCGTGCCGGATCTGCGGGCTCTGTGTGGAGGATGATCGGCGAGAATGCAATCCCGGCTCTCTGTAGACAGTGAAGCGGCTTGGCTCGACTGTCTCTCATCGGATAAGTGGCGTCAGTCAAGGGACCGATCAAGAGATCACGAGTAGTACCAGCCACATGGTGGCGGCGAGTGACGGCAGTACATAGACGAGCATGGCAGTGGTGCCAATGCCTCGGGGTGCACAAGCAGCGGTCGTTTCTGCATAGTCAGGAACCGCGCTCTTGATGCGGCATTGGAGGGCGGCAGCGTACATGCGGTGGCGGTTCCCGACATATACCCAGATGACCGTGAGCGCGACGCCGAACGCCGCGATCACCCGGGCGGGCTGGGTTCCGTTGCCCGCAGTCAGGATCGTGCTGTAGGCCACCGCCAGTAAGGACTGCGCGACGAGGAAGAGGTTGCCCTGCTGGTAGCGGACGTTGTCCTCGTGCAGTCCGTGTTGCCAGAGCCGGTCGGCGGCTGCGTGGTCAACGTCTCCCATGTCTTCCCATTTCCCTCACGCGCGGAGGTCTCGCTGCTAGTTCCCTGTGCACGGGACGGAGCCGCACACCCGGGCAGTGCCAGATCTCCCTCACGCGCCTGCGACGCTGAGTGCAACGACGCTTAGGGCCGGCCGGGGTGACAACGGCAGAGGCTGCGGCCTCGGGCGAATGCGCGACGACCGTGGGGTGAGCACTCGGGGGATATCAGCCCAGGGGTCACGATACTGAGGCGCCTGTTAAGCGAGCGACTGTTGATAAAAGCGATATGCCCGAGGCATTCCCCAACTGCCACTGCTTACCTAATTCTTATTTCCCATTCGCCTCGGGCTCATCTCGCTCACCAATGGCGGATTGTTATTCGCGTAAGCTTGCGAATGTCCTATCCAATCGAACTTGCCGCATTGTTGAGGATTTGATGATAGGCCTCGGTGCGGTCGATCATGCAAACGGGAAGGAGGTGACGAATGAAACGACCGTGGCACCCTAGCGGGATGTTGATCATCGAAGTGCTCGGACTGTTCGTGTCGATCACCGCGTGCGTGGGGACGTATCTGCGGTAAGTGGCGCGTGTGAGAAATTTGAACGGAGGGCTCGATTCTGGGGGGTGAGGCCCCTGGGGTCGAGTCCCTTCTGTGCCGCGGTCTCGCGTGGCGCTGATTTAGCTAAATCGTACCCGCTTGACAGTTAATTACAAAGCTCCACAGAAAACGATCCTTTTCGATCATGCTGGCGCGGCACCGCATTACTCGGATGCGGGGGCGGCACGGAGTCATCAGGCGCCGGAGGGGGGCGAGGCGTCCGCACAAGCATGATCACGCTGGTGATGGCGCCGCACAGACCTCCAAGCGCGGAGATCAACCCTGTCACGGCTGCGAGTACCTCCGGGGTGCCAGTCGCGTCCCCGCTCATGCTTGGCGGTGTGGGTGAAGCTGAGGCGCCGGGTTGGGGCCTGGAGGCAGATGGGGATGCGGTGGTGGGCGCTGGCGTGGGGGCGGTCCCGGCCGTGCTGGTGGGCTGCGTTGGGCCTGGGTCATCACCGTGCGTCGGCGACCGTGCGACCCGGAGTAAGCCGGGGCGGTAGGCGCGGGCGGAGTGGAGGGGGGCATCGGGGCAGTCGTGGTCTCAGATGGGGCGGCCCATAGCGCCAGCCCCAGAATTGCGATCCCCGCGGTCAGGGCGACGGCTGAGTAGATCGCTAAGCAACGTATACGACGCTTTCTCTGCGGTGCCTTTTCTGCGACGGCCCCCCGATGATGCGATTTCCGCATTGCCACACGAGCCCATGGTCGAACCGGTGGTTTCCTGTGTGCGTCCGCATTCGATTTTCGCCTCAGGGTGAGCCAGCACCCTTCGATGCCTCCAAGGGCGTCATCGTCCTTTCGGGCTCCCTCAGCTACGCACACGCCCGTCTCGGTGCTGCCCCGCGTACCCACCCAGCGAAGGAGCGGGCAGGCGATCAAGCATGGCGCGCGTAGGGCGCTGAACAACCCACGGCAGATCCCCAGCAAGAGCTGCGGTTGCAAGCGGTGCATTGAGGAGTATTCAGCCGACGAGCACGGCGACCGCCGACCGCGGCGCGACTGCATCGGTTCGTGACAGGCACGTTTCCGCGATCCGACAGGAAAGCAGAAGTCGAAGAACTTCCCGAGGACGGCGGCAAGGCCGCGGCCGAAGCATCCCTCGACAAGACCCGCACGGCCGTACGCGAATGGCAGTGCCGCGGCCCCGAGCGCGGCAAGGTCACCCTGGGGAAGTGGATCAGTATCAACCCGGCCGCTCATCTCCTGGCACCGCAACGAACATCACGAAGCACCCGGACTACCTGCGGCTCCCGATCGAGAAGGAGGATGTCGGCGGTTCGAAACCGTCCGCGCCCACCGGGTTGAACAGACAGCGGAGCCCCTCACCAGTCATGGTGAGGGGCTCCGCTGCGATCGGTCGGGAGAGCTCCGGAACGGTTCCGGGAGAGTTCCGGAAGATCGATCAAGCGGGTAGCTCGAATGGGCTAATCGGTTGGTGAGGCGCCAGATCCGGTGGATCGCCTCAGGCGCGCCGCTGAAGGGCCTTCGGAGCGCACTCCGCGTACGTTCCGTCACTTTCCTGGTTGCGGTGTGCCGCGACGCGGCGCGCGATGGAGGGGAAGCGTGCGTCTGCCGTGGCGAGTAACGACATCGCCCGTCGCGCGCTCCGAGGGAGTGATCACCCATGACGCAGGGCGAAGGCTTCACCAACCCCGACGGGCTCACGGGTCTGACGGCCTACGACCGGACCGGCGAGAAGATCGGCAGCGTCGAGCAGGTCTATCTCGACGACCGCAGCGGCCGCCCCGAGTGGGTCACCGTCAAGACCGGACTCTTCGGCATGAAGCAGAGCTTCGTCCCGCTCGCCGGAGCCCGTCGCCAGGACGACCAGCTGCACGTGGCGACGACCAAGGAAGCAGTGAAGGACGCCCCCCGGATCGACGCCGACCAGCACATCGAGCCGGGCGAGGAGCACGAGCTCTACGCCCATTACGGGCTGACCCGGCCCGAGGCGACCACTCGCGGTGCGGCCGGTGGCGCGCCGGCTGCCGGTATGCGCGGCCGTGAGGGCATGCGCGACCGTGAGGGCATGGCCGGTGCGGGCGCGGGCGCCGGTATGGCCGGAGCGGGTGCCGCGAGCCGCTCCATGGGACGTGACGACACCAGGTCCGACGAGATGATCCGCTCCGAGGAGCGGCTGCGGGTCGGCACGGAGGAGGAAGTGGTCGGGCAGGCCCGGCTGCGCAAGGTCGTCGTCACGGAGGACGTGAAGACGTCCGTGCCGCTCTCGCACGAGGAGGTCCGCGTCGTCCGCGAGCCCATCCGCGAGGGCGACGGCACGCGCGCGAACATCGGCGAGGCCGAGGCCGAGGTGACCCTGCACGCCGAGAAGGCGGTCGTCCGCAAGGAGTCCGTGCCGGTCGAGCGCGTGCGGCTGGAGACCGAGAAGGTCACCGAGACGGAAGAGGTCTCGGACACGGTGCGCAAGGAGCAGATCGAGTACGACCGCGCCAAGGGCGAGCGCGGCGCGAAGGGCGAGGGCTGGCGTGACCGGAAGCAGGGCCCGCGCCACTGACGTGGTCTGCCCCCCGAGGGCAGGGCAACGCTGCTGCGGTGCCGGTGCGAAGGCCCCCGCCGATCTCGGCGGGGGCCTTCGCCTGTCCCGTGGCGGCCGCGTGGCGGCCGCATTGTGGGTGTGTGGGCGGCTGCGTTACGGGGTCAGGGGCGGGTCAGCGGCCGGATCCCGGGTGCGTTCTGCGGTACCTGCGGTCCCAGCGTTCCTGGCGCTCCTTGCGGATGCGGTAGTCGCGGTACGTCTTCGGGTAGCCGCCACCGCCACCTGAGCTGCCGCCGCCTGCGCCCATGCCTCCGCTGCTGTTCGCGGCGCCGCTGCCCGGACTGCTCTTCTTGGACGCGGAGCCGCCCTCGTAGAAGCGCACCAGGTAGAAGGCGAGTGCCGCCGCGGCGAGCCAGAGCAGTGGCTGGCTGAAGCCCAGGCCGAAGAGGGCCAGGATCGCGACGACTATCAGGACGTTCAAGGCTGCACCTCCGTGGCTCGAAGGGGGCTCTCGTGCGTGGCTGATAGCGAGTCAACGCCCGCCTCCTGCGGCTGTCAATGCCTAGGAGGAGAGGGAGTCGTCCGGCTTCTCGTGGGCGTGCTTGAGTGCGGCGCGCGCGGCGACGTTGTCCGGTCCCGTGACCTGTTCCCAGTACTCGTGGCACGTCACGAAGACCGACAACTCCCGCTCCTTGGCGCGTAGTTCCTCCACCTCGGCCTGCTCTTCCGGGGTCCATCCGGGGGACGCGGGGCGTTCCGTTCTGCGCCAGCCGGTGGAGTCGCTGAACCCGTCGTGGGGCTCCACCGACCAGGGCAGACGTTTGAGCAGCGCCAGGAGCACGGAGCGGACCTGGTGCAGTTCCTCCTGGCCGGCGAGGAGGTCGCTCGGGAAGTCATGGGGGGCTGGGGTGGCAGGCACACCGTAATGGTACTCCTGTTCGAATTACGTGTGCGAGTGAAGCGTGCGAACGATCGAGCCGACTTCTCCGGGTACGGGAACGAGCCGCGGTGGCAAGCTGGAGACATGTGCCGAAGCATCAAGACGCTCCGCCCGCCCGCGATCCCCGAGGACGCCACCGAGGAGGAGATCCGCGCGGCCGCGCTCCAGTACGTCCGCAAGGTCTCCGGCTTCCGCGCGCCCGCCGCCCACAACCGCGAGGTGTTCGACCACGCGGTGGACGCGGTCACGAAGGCGACGGCGGAGCTGCTGGCGGGCTTGGAGGTACGAGGGACTGCGGCGACTGCGTCGACTGCGGCGAGGGTGTCGTAGCGCCGTAGCGCCGTAGCGCCGAGCGCCGCGAGCCGGTGGCGGGCAGCGCTGAAACGCCGCCCTGGCCGGCTTTCGGTGGTCCGTCAGCCGGGTGTCGTCGTCGGCTTCGGGCGGCGTACCAGGAAGGCCGCCCCCGCGCCCGCCGCGAACAGCGCCAGCAGCGAGACGCCCGTCGCCAGCCACGTCGCGCCGAGCCACTGTGCGCCGAAGTAGCCGAGGGCGACGCTGTAGCCGGCCCAGGCCACGCCCGCCAGGACGGACCACGGGAGGAACTCGCGCACCCTGCGGTGGGCCGCGCCCGCGCCGAGGGAGACGATCGATCGGCCGGCCGGTGCGAAGCGGGCGATGACGACCAGGACGCCACCGCCCCGCGCGAGCGCCGTGCCGAGGCGTTCCTGCGCGGTGGTCAGCCGCCGGGAACGGGCGATCGCGCGGTCGAGCCGTTCGCCGCCGCGCCAGGCGAGCCGGAAGGCGACCATGTCGCCGAGCACGGACGCGGTGGCCGCGCAGAGGGTGAGCATCATGATGTCGGGCACGGCGTGCGGGACCTGCCCCGCCGCCCCTGTCCCCGCCGCCGCGGCCGCGGTCGCCGACATGATGACGATGACCCCGCTCGGCAGGACGGGTACGAAGACGTCGAACAGGACGGACAGGGCCACGACCGCGTAAATCCACGGACTGCCGGTCAACGCCCCCACAACTTCAAGCACCGTAACTCCCCGTTACTCCCCGATCGGCAGCGCGTTGCCGCTGTTGTCGCGGAGAACGGCAGGGGCGGCCTTGGTGACAGCTGTACAGCGTACGCCGCATGCGGGGCGTAGAGATCCACTGGGGCTTAGATGTTCCCTACATCACGTTCACCCGGCTGCCTCCCCCGATGCGGCGTACGTACGGCGACGGCGCCCCCTTCCCCGTACGTAGTGCGTACGAGGGAGAGAGCGCCGTCAGGTGAGCCGGAGCGTGCGGCGCGGGTCAGGCCGTCGGGCCGTCAGGCCGCGACCGGCGTGCGCTTCGCGTCCGCGTCCTCCTTGTCGCCGCTCTCGCTCCGTGAGGCGAAGAGCCGGTCGAGGCCGAGTGCACCGGATCCGGTGAAGACGAAGAGCAGCATCGCCCAGCAGAAGATCGCCGCGCTCTCGCCGCCGTTCTCCATGGGCCACAGGGCCTCGGGCTGGTGGACCTTGAAGTACGCGTAGGCCATCGAGCCGGAGGAGATGAACGCGGCGGCGCGGGTGCCGAGGCCCAGCAGGACCAGGATGCCGCCGACGAGCTGGATGACGGCCGCGTACCAGCCGGGCCACGTGCCGACGTCGATCGTGCCGCCGCCCGCGGCGCCGCCGAGGACGCCGAAGAGGGACGCGGCGCCGTGGCAGGCGAAGAGCAGGCCGATCACTATGCGGAACAGGCCGAGGGCGTAGGGCTGGGCGTTGTTGAGACGTCCAGTCATGGTGGGGGACTCCTTCGGTTGGGGGACGGTAACCGAGCGGAGGCCCAAGATTAGGGCAACCTAATTAGTGCTTGCAAGTTCAACATTCGGTCATTCGGAAGTTCCGCTTCGGTTCGCTCGGGGCGCGGACCGGGTGACCGCGGCCTTGACTGCGCATCAGGTGGTAGGCCGCACACCCCCTGCCCCCGCCGCGCCGAACCCCACGCGTTACGAAAGCCGCGTCTCCTCCGCCGTCTCGAGCCGCACGCCCCCACCCCGCACCGCCCGCGCCTGATCCAGCCGCAGCCGGGCCGAACGGCCGCGCAGCGTCAGGGTCATGAGCTGGTTGCCGAACCAGGGCCCGCCCGTCCTGCGCCAGTCGATGCCCGCCTGCGACACCTTGGCGTGCCGGGCGAACCGCCGTCCGAGGCTGCGCCCCACCCGGCTCCAGCCGAAGCGGAACCCGAGCCTGATCGACGCGGGGATGGAGTTGTGGACGGGGGAGCAGGTCAGCTGGAGCACCCGCGCGTCGGGTCCCGCGCCCGCGGGCCAGCTCGGCTCGGCGACGTAGGCGTGGTGGACGTCGCCGGAGAGCACGCACACCGTCGCGGGAGCCCCCGGGCCCGAGCCCGCCTCCGCGATCAGTTCGGTGAGCGCTTCGAAGGAGGCGGGGAAGGCGGCCCAGTGTTCCAGGTCGGAGCGTCGGCGCAGGTTCTCCCCGAACCGGGCCCAGCGCTCGCCGCGCTCACCGCGGCACAGCGCGGCGTTCCACCCCTCGGCGTCATGGATGAGGTGGGGGAGCAGCCAGGGCAGCGAGGTGCCGATGAGGAGATGGTCGTACGACCCCGGATCCGCGAGGGCCTGTTCGCGCACCCACTCCGCCTCGGCGGCGTCGAGCATCGCGCGCTCGCCCTCCGCGAGGACGCGGGCCGCGCGGGTGTCCACCATCAGCAGCCGGACCCGCCCGAAGTCCCGCCGGTAGCTCCAGCGGGCGGCACCCGCGTCCGCGTCGGCCGCGGCGGCGAAGGCGCGCAGCACGTCCGTGCCGTCCGGGGCCGCGCACACGGAGGCGTAGAGCTTGTCGTGGGCCAGTTCGTCGGGCGGCAGATTGCCGAGGTGCTGGTGGACCCAGTACGACATGAGGCCGCTCAGGATGCGCTCGCGCCACCAGGGCGTGGCCCGCATCTCGGCGACCCAGGCGGCGCTGGTGTTCCAATCGTCGACGAGATCGTGGTCGTCGAAGATCATGTTGCTGGGGACGGTCGACAGGAGCCAGCGCACCTCGGGGTCGAGCCAGGACTCGTAATAGAGGTGCGTGTACTCCTCGTAGTCCGCGACCTGCATGCCCGGCGCCTCGGTGAGGTCGCGGCGGGCGGCGAGCCAGCGCTGGGTGGCCTTGGAGGTCTGGTCCGCGTACACCTGATCGCCCAGGAGCAGCAGGACGTCCGGGCGTTCGGCGTCCGGGTCGGCGGCGATGCGGGCGGCGAGCGTGTCCAGCGCGTCGGGCCCCACGGGGTCGTGCTCACCGGACGGCGGGGCGGCCCACCGGCAGGAGCCGAACGTGACCCGCAGCTCCGCGTCGCCCTCGCCGCCGCTGCCCTCGCTGTCGTTGCCCTCACCGCCGTTGCCGGGGCGCGGGGGCGTGCGGATGGTGCTCGCGGGGAAGGGCGAATCGGGCAGCGGCCATACGGCGGCCTCCGCGCCGTCGCCGAGCCGCACCTCGTACGCCGTCTCCGTGCCCGGTGTCAGTCCGGTGACCGGGACGAGCGCGTAGTGGTGACCGGCGATCTGGAAGGTACGCGCCGTACCGCCCGCGCCGTCCGCGCACCGCACCTCGGCGGTGCAGGGCCGGTCGGACTCGACCCAGACGGTCGCCGTGGAACCGTCGACGTACCTCAGCAGTGGACCCAGGCGCAGCCGTGCCACAGATGATCACCCTCCTCCGTCGCCCCGTACGGTACGGAACGACGGGGGAGGGCGGGCCGGTTCCGCGAGAACGATTCAGCAGCCGTTGAGGATCGAGGAGAGCTTGCTCTTCTCCTCGGTGTTCACGCTCAGCTTGTAGTGGTGCTTCACGTCCACCCACATGCGGGCGTAGTAGCAGTGGTACGAGGCGGTGGGCGGCATCCACTCGGCCGGGTCCTTGTCGCCCTTCGCCTGGTTCACGTTGTCGGTCACGGCGATCAGCTGCGGCCGGGTCAGATCGTTGGCGAAGCCCTGTCGCTGCGCGGTGGTCCAGCTGTTCGCGCCGGACTTCCAGGCCTCGGAGAGCGGCACGACGTGGTCGATGTCGAGGTCGGACGCGACGGTCCAGGTCGCGCCGTCGTAGGCGGACTTCCAGGTGCCGGAGGTGGCGGCGCAGCTGGAGTCCTGCTCGACGTTCGTGCCGTCGCGCTTGAGGACGACCTCGCGGGTGTTGCAGGCCCCGGACTGCGTCTTCCAGTGCGGGAACTTGTCGCGGCTGTAGCCGTCGGAGGAGCCCTCGGCCTTGACGGTGAGGCCGCCGAGGTAGGTCCGGGCGGTGGCGGCGCTGACCGGGGCCGGAGGAGCGGCCTGGGCGGGGGTGCCGGTGACGAGGGTGGCGGCGGCGGCCAGGGCGACGGCTGCGGCGGCGAAGGCGGCGCGGGTGCGGCGGACGGGCCGGATGCGCCGGATGTGCTGGGTGTGCTGGGTGTGCTGGGTGTTCCGGATGTGCTGGGTGCTTCGACGCGCGTAGACAGCGGACATGCGAACTCCCTTGATGTGGGGGGTGATTGACCGGAGGGGCGGCCAGAGTCGCGGGTGGGGGTTACGGATGGATGTGCGTCTAGTGACAGGGTCGCGTCAAAGAGGTGCCGACTTCAAGGGTTCTGGCGCGGCGTCAAGTGCATTGGGCGGGAGGGAAGTTGCATTCCCGTGCATTCCCCGTGTGTTTCCGCGCGGTCCGTGATCCAGGTCACTCCGGCGCGGACCGAAAGTCCCTGGTCGCGACCCGTGCGCCGTCCCGTAGGATGGACGGCGCAGAAGGGGAGTAGCTCTTCGCCGGACCGTCGACATACTGCTCAGCTCGTCTGAGCCGGCGCCCGGAGGCAGGCCCCACGGGGCAGGCCAGCGAGACCTTCGGCAAGCAGTGCAGACGTACGCGACGAGCTCATGGCGCGTACGTCGTGACGTCCACACCCGTGTACGTCCAGACGTCCACACCCGTGTGCGTCCGTGTGCGCTGCCGTGCCGAGGTGTCGTACGCGAAATGGTGGAACACTCTCGGTGGGGCGGCCCCGACCGATTGAGGAACCCTTGATCAGCTTCAGCGTGATGGCGCTCGTCTTCGGCGTCGTCTTCCTGGCCGAACTGCCGGACAAGACGGCACTGGCCGGTCTCGTCCTCGGCACGCGCTACCGCGCCTCCTATGTCTTCGCCGGTGTCGCCGCCGCCTTCACCGTCCACGTGGTGCTCGCCGTCGCGGCGGGCAGCGTCCTGACCCTGCTCCCGCAGCAGCTGGTCCACGCACTGACCGGCGTCCTCTTCCTGGCCGGTGCCGCGATGCTGCTGCTCAAGGGCGGCGACGACGAGGAAGACATCAAGCAGCCCGAGAACCAGAGCTTCTGGAAGGTGTCCGGCGCGGGCTTCATGCTCATCCTGGTCGCCGAGTTCGGCGATCTGACGCAGATCATGACCGCGAACCTCGCCGCCCGTTACAACGACCCGCTCTCCGTGGGCCTCGGCGCGGTGCTCGCGCTGTGGGCGGTCGCCGGGCTCGGCATCGTCGGCGGCAAGGCGCTGATGAAGCGGGTGCCGCTGGCGCTCATCACGAAGATCGCGGCGCTGCTGATGCTGGGGCTCGGGGTGTGGAGCCTTTACGAGGCGATTGCTGGGTGACGTCTCGGGCGGCGTCCCGGGTGAGGTCCCGGGTGACGTCCCGGGTGGCGTTCCGAGTGATGTCCCCCGGGGGCGCCGGGCGTGCCGGGCGTATCAGGTGTGTCGGGCGTAGCGGGGCGTGTCGAGTCGGGTCGGCGGCCTGGTTGGCAGTCGTCCTATTTGGGACGCTTGGGCGGTGTGACCTGCGGCGTTGGCTTTTGTGGCCCGCTTTTTGTACCGTGCAGGAACAAAGTGGCTCCGCCCGTACTCCCTGACCGGCGGGCGGGGCCGCCTTGATCTTCCGCCGCCTCTGCGTTCTGGAGCATCCCGATGACGGCCACGGCCACGACCGCCGACCCTGTCGCACCCGTCCTGACCGCCCGGGCCGTCCTCCTCGACATGGACGGCACCCTCGTCAACTCCGACGCCGTCGTCGAACGCTGCTGGCAGCGCTGGTCCGCGCGGCACGGCCTCGACTTCGACGAGGTCATCAAGGTCGTCCACGGACGGCAGGGCTACGCGTCCATGGCGGTGCTGCTGCCCGAGCGGTCCATGGAGGAGAACTACGCGGAGAACCGCGAGATGCTCGCCGCCGAGACCGCCGACATGGAGGGCGTCGTCCCGGTGCCGGGCGCTCCCGCGTTCCTGGCGTCGCTGACCGCCCTGCGCCTGCCGCACGCGCTCGTGACCTCCGCCGACGTGCCGCTGTCCACCGGACGGATGGCCGCGGCCGGGCTCGCCCTGCCGGACGTACGGGTGACCGCTGAGAGCGTCGGCGCGAGCAAGCCGGACCCCGAGGGCTTCCTCAAGGGCGCGGCCGCGCTCGGCTTCGACCCGGCGGACTGCATCGTCTTCGAGGACTCCGAGGCGGGGATACGGGCGGGGCAGGCGGCCGGTATGCGCGTCGTGGGCGTGGGCCCGCGCGCCGCGCGGTTCGGTCCCACGGTGCACGTCGAGGACCTGACGGCGGTGGGGGTCGCCGATGCGGGTGACGGGTCGATACGGCTGACGTTCTGACGGTCCGGCGTTCTGACGGTCTGACGTTTCGGCGTTCTGATGTTCTGATGTTCGGCTGAGCCGAGGCTCGCGCGCTCTGAGTGCTCGCGCCTCGGGCTCTTCTCAGGGTTCCGTCGTCTCCGACTCCAGGCTGCGCCGCGTCTCGCGTCCGTACTCGCCCTGCGCGTCGTCCCTGAGACCTCGGGCCCACTGGTAGCGACGTACGGCGGCGGCGACCTCGTACGAGTACGAGCCGTCCCGCTCACCCACGTACAGGTACAGCTGCGCCAGCCTGCCCTGCAGCTCCGTGACCCGCGCTCCCTTGTCCCCCTGCCGCAACGTCGCGTCGGCCGTCCTGCGCGGCGGTGACGCGGACGCCCCGGCCGATTCCGTCGCACGCCCCGTGGACGGCGCTTCGGACGAAGACGAAGACGGGGACGGAGACGCGGACCGGGCAGGGGGCGACGTCGATTGTGAGGGCAGGTCGCTCGGCGGCGCGGACGGAGTGCGCGAGGACGACGCGGGCGGGTTCGCGGAGGGCGCCGCGGGCTTCGTGGGGTCCGCGTGGGCCGACGCGAGGTCGTCGGGCACCGCCCGGTCCCGGGTCGGCCCGTCCGAGGCCGCGGAGAGCATCCCGATCACGAAGACGGTGGCGGCGGTCAGGGCGGCGACGGTGCCGGCTCCGGCTCCGGCGAGCAGTACGAGGGGGCGTTTACGGAGGCCCCGCTTCTCAGGGGGCGTCTCGGGGGGCGCGAAGTCCTGGTACGGAGCGGCACCTGCTTCCGCGTCCGAGGTGTCCGCGCTGTCCGCGCTGTCCGCGGTGACATGGCGTACGTCCGAGGCCGCGACCGGAGGACGGTCCGCACCCGCACCCCTGTCGCCGCTCCTGTCCTCGCCCCCGGACGACTCGGCAGGCGATCCGACGGGATCGGGCAGCGAAACGTACGGCCGTATCCGTAGCGGATCGAAGTCCGCCGCGGCCGCACCGGCGGCGGACCGGTCCCGCGCCCGATCCACCGATTTCCCCGCGTCGCCCCCTATGTCCCCCGCAACTGCTTCTTCGTCTCCCTGTCCGGCCACAGCCGCCCCTCCCCTCGTACGACCCGTCGACCCGTCGCCCCGCCGTCCCGCCCGCCCCCGAAGCACCAGAGATTATGCAGAGCCCCGCTTCAACAGGCCATAACGGGAGACACGGACCAGGATGGAATGAGAACGCGGACCTCTCAGGAGGTGTCCATGTCACAGGATGTCAGCGCCCACCCCACGGGGAAGGGACCCGGCCCCGTCCCGATACGCGGAGGCGGCGCGCGCGCAGGCAGCGGGCACGCCGCCAACGGGCACCCGCCCGGAGGCGTACTGATCTCCATCGGCGCGCTGCTCCTCGGCATGCTGCTCGCCGCGCTCGACCAGACCATCGTCTCCACCGCGCTGCCGACGATCGTCAGCGACCTCGGCGGCATGGACCATCTGTCCTGGGTCGTCACGGCGTACATGCTGGCCGCGACGGCCGCTACCCCGCTGTGGGGCAAGCTCGGCGACCAGTACGGCCGCAAGAAGCTGTTCCAGACCGCGATCGTGATCTTCCTGGTCGGCTCGGCGCTCTGCGGCATGGCGCAGAACATGCCGCAGCTCATCGGGTTCCGCGCACTGCAAGGACTCGGCGGCGGCGGTCTGATGGTGCTGTCCATGGCGATCGTCGGAGACCTCGTGTCACCGCGCGAACGCGGCAAGTACCAGGGCCTGTTCGGCGCGGTCTTCGGCGCGACCAGCGTCCTCGGACCGCTGCTCGGCGGCCTTTTCACGGAGCATCTCAGCTGGCGCTGGGTCTTCTACGTCAACCTGCCGATCGGCGTGATCGCGCTCGTCGTCATCGCCACCACCCTGCACATCCCGGTACGCGGCACCCGGCACACCATCGACTACCTGGGCACGTTCCTCATCGCCTCCGTAGCCACCTGCCTGGTCCTCGTCGCCTCGCTCGGCGGCACCACGTGGGCCTGGGGATCGGCGCAGATCATCGGGCTCGCGGTACTCGGCGTGGTGCTCGCCGCGGCGTTCGTGGCGGTGGAACGCAGGGCCGCGGAACCGGTCCTCCCCCTCAAACTCTTCCGGATCCGCACCTTCACGCTGTCCGCCGTGATCAGCTTCATCGTGGGCTTCGCGATGTTCGGGGCGATGACGTACCTGCCGACGTTCTTGCAGGTCGTACAGGGGGTCACGCCCACCATGTCGGGCGTCCACATGCTGCCGATGGTGGCGGGCATGCTCCTCTCCACGACCGCCTCAGGGCAGATCGTCAGCCGTACGGGCCGCTGGAAGGTCTTCCCGATCGCGGGCACGGCCGTCACCACGATCGGCCTGATCCTCCTCCACCAGCTGGACGAGAACAGCGGCACGGCCGAGATGAGCGTGTTCTTCTTCGTCTTCGGCCTGGGACTCGGCCTCGTCATGCAGGTCCTCGTCCTCATCGTGCAGAACGCCGTGAGCTACGAGGATCTGGGCGTCGCCACGTCCGGCGCGACGTTCTTCCGCTCCATCGGCGCCTCCTTCGGCGTAGCGATCTTCGGCACGATCTTCACCAACCGGCTCGGCGACAAACTGACCGACGCGCTCGCGGGGCAGCAGCTCCCGCCGGGCCTGAGCGTGAGCACCCTCAAGGCGGACCCGCGCGGCATCGCACGGCTCCCTGCCGACCTGCGCCCCGACGCCCTGCACGCATACGCCTCATCGATCACGGACGTCTTCCTCTACGCGGCACCGGTCGCCTTCGCCGCCTTCGTCCTCGCCTGGTTCCTGCGCGAGGACAAGTTGCGCGCCTCGGTCACGGCACCCGACCCGACGCAGACGCTGGCCAGCAATCCCGTGGAACGTTCCTCGCACGACGAGTGCGCGCGGGCCCTCTCGGTGCTCGGGACGCGCGAGGGCAGGCGCGAGATCTACGAGAAGATCACGGCACGGGCCGGCCACGACCTGCTGCCCGCGTCGAGCTGGCTTCTCCTGCGCATCGCGAGGCACGGCTGCGTCGAACCGGGCAAGCTGGCGGAGCGCACCACGGTGCCGCTGGCCGTCATCACGGCGGCCGCCCGCCAGGTCGAGGAACGCCGCCTCGCGCGCCGGCGCGGCGTGGAGATGGTGCTCACTCCCCGGGGCCACGAGGTCGCGGCCACGCTGGCGAAGGCCCGCGAGGAGTCCCTGTCGGAGCTGCTCGGCGACTGGTGGAACCCGGACCGCCCCACGGACTTGACCCAGCTGGTCGGGGAGCTCAGCTCGGAGCTGTGCGGCTCGGAGTCGGAGCGGCCGGGGGGTGGCGGCGCGACGGTGGTACGCGCGGCGTGACTTTCCCCGGCGTCGCCCGGGTGTCGCCGGTGGCGACGGTTCAGTCTCCACGCACCCGTGTCGCGCGTACGGCGCGCAGGCCCCCACGAGATCGGTCCGGGTGCCGAGGACGACGCGCCGCGCCCGGCCCCGAGCGCGCGGGCGGCGTCCTCGGCGGGAGCCACGGTGACAGGCTCGGTCAAGCCGCAGTGCTTCTCTTGGGTGACAGACAGACGTACCCCCGCACCCAAGCCACGGGTACAGGGGCACGCACGGTGTGGGTTATGCGCTCTTGGGCGCTGCCTGCTGGACGACCTCGAAGGACCAGACCGAGGAGCCGCTCGCGGCGGGCTTCGGGCGGTCGCCGCCGCCCTGATGGGCCGACTTCATCGGGCCCTCCATCCAGGCCTGGAACGACTCCTCGTCACGCCAGCGCGTGTACACCAGGTAGTCGTCGGTGCCCTCGATGGGGCGGAGGAGTTCGAACCACTCGAAGCCGTCCGAGTTCTCGACGGCGCCGGCGCGGGAGGCGAAGCGCTTTTCGAGGGTTTCGCGCTGGTCGGCGGGGACGGTCAGGACGTTGATCTTGACTACGCTCATACGGCCATCCTGCCGTACGGGGGCGTCGGAGCGGCGTGAGCCCCGGGGCCCCGGGCCGGATGTCACGGAGGTCCGGCGGGTGGGGTCCCGGGGCTCGGTCCGGGGGCGGGGGAGGAGGGGTGTGGTTAGAGGCGCAGGAGGCGTTCCGCTGTTTCGCGGTAGTCCTGCAGGGCCAGGCGGAGTTGTTCCGTGTCGCCTGCCGGGGGCGTCTGCGCCGGGGTGGCCGGGGTGGCCGGGGTGGTCGGGGTGCCGGGGTCGCCCGGGGGGACCTCCGCCGCGTGGGACTGCCACGTCGTGCGCAGGGCGTTTCGGTGCTCCGTCAGGGTGCGGGTGAGGTCGGCTATCGCCTCCTCCAGGACGCGGTCCGCGTTTTCGACCGCGGCGCGCGGGCCGTCCACGAAACCGTTGACCGCGTTCTGGAGGCGGAGCGCCAGTTTGTCGCGTGCGTCGATGGGGAAGAGAGCGGTCCCTTCGGGATGTACGTCAGCCATGCTGAACTCCCTTGTGGGTGATGCCGGTCGAGTGCTTGTGGGTGTCGTGGCGACCCGTCGTGGGGGTCGCGTCGGCGTCGGAGCGGTGCTCCGCGACCAGCGCCTCGAAGAGCCCGCGCGCCTCGAGCAGCGCCGCGCGCATCTCCTCGGTGCCGGCGCCGCCGGTCCGCTCCACGCCCGTCGCCTCCGTGCCCATCGGGTCCGTGCCCATGGTGCCCGTCGTGCCGAGGGCGGCGCGGTGCACCTTGCGGTAGCCGTGGACGTGGTGGGCGTGGTGGACGGAGAGCGCGTCGATCTGGTCCTCGTAGTGCCCGGCGTCGGGGAAGCCGCGGGCGCCGGCCAGCTCGGCGATCAGGCGGTCGGCCTCGGCCACGGCCTCGCGCGGCGAGTCGACGAAGCGCTCCTGGGCGACGGTCCAGCGGGCCGTGTACTGCTCGCGCGCCGCGGGGTCCAGCGGCCGCACGTGCAGGGAACCGTGCCGCTTCACACGCTCGCCGAGGTCGCGCTCGGCGGCCTTGGTGTCGCCGTCGTGCCGGGCGACCGCGCGGTCGTACTCGGGTCCGAAGCGGCGCTGCAGACCACGCCTGCCGCCCGCACCCTGTTGCCTGCGGTTCAGTACGACGAAGGCGGCGACGGCGAGTACTACGACGGCCACGATCAGCAGAATGATCATGAGTGTGGACATGGGTGGGTGCCCTTTTCGGCTCGGGGATCGGCCTGGGGCGCGGGGCCCGGTAGGGGCCCCGACACCCGTTCCCCGGAACGAGTTGCCCGGAATCGGGCCGCCAAACGGGGCCGTGTGAGCCTCGGTCCTCGGTCCTCGGTCTGGGTGGCGTTTGTCGCAGGAAGGTCGTGCACCCGCCCGGCCGCCCATAGGATGCGGCAGCGCGTGAACCGTCAATCAGGTGCGTGATGTGGTGAGTTGAAGGAGCGTATCTACGTGCTGGAACTGACCATGGCCTCGGTGTCCGGGGCGGACGCGGGCGCCACCGCGGGCATGCTCATGGCCGAGTCGCCGAGCGAACCGGGCGCGGTGCTGCGGGTGGGGCGGGACCGGAACGTGTGCCGTCTGGTGACGCCCGACGACTGGCTGTTCGTCTCCCGTACGCACCTGGAGTTCCGCTGCGGGCCCGACGGGGTCTGGTCCGTGAGCTGGCTGCGCGGTTCCCACCCCGATCCGGCCTCCGAGGTGCGGCTGGTGTCCGGCGATACGGCGCGGGCCCTCGTGTACGGAGGGATCGCGCCGTTGCCCCGGGGTGGCTCCGGTGAGGTCGTCATCCTGGACCGGTCCGGGCCGCGGAGTGTGAACGTCGGGTATTTCCACGAGGGTTGAGGGCGGGGCAGTCTGCTGTGGCTGGGGTGACGTTTCTTGTGCGGCCTCAGGCGAGTACGCGGGCCAGGGCGAAGCCGTCGTAGCCCTTGGTGCCCACCGTCTGTACCGCTGTGCCGGTCAACCTCGGGTGTTCCGCGATGAGTTCGAGTGCGGAGCGGGTGCCGAGGATGGCCGGGTCGGTGCTGGTGGCGTCGGTCACCGCGCCGCCGCGTACGACGTTGTCGAGGATGATCAGGCTGCCGGGGCGGGTGAGTTCCAGCGCCCACTCCAGGTAGTGCGCGTTGTTGACCTTGTCGGCGTCGATGAAGACGAGGTCGAAGGCTTCAGGGCGCGCGGCGCGTTCCGCGTGTTCCGCGTGTTCCTCGTGCTCGGCGCCGAGCACGGCGAGCGAGTCCAGGGCGGGGCCGACGCGGATTTCGACGATCTTGTCGAGCCCGGCGCGGGCGATGTTGGCGCGGGCCACGTGGGCGTGCGCGGGGTTGTGTTCGAGGGTGATGAGGCGGCCGTCGGCGGGCAGGGCGCGGGCCAGCCAGATGGTGCTGTAGCCGCCGAGGGTGCCGATCTCCAGGATGCGGCGGGCTCCCTGGATCTGGGCGAGGAGGTGGAGCAGCTTGCCCTGGTTCGGGGCGACGGCGATGCGTGGGAGGCCTGCGGTGTCGCTGTCGCGGAGGGCGGTGGTCAGGGTCTCGTCGGCGGGGGCGAGGAGGGTGGTGAAGTAGTCGTCGACGGAGTCCCACTGTTCGTGCTGTTCCTGGGTCATGTGTCCGGACGTTCCCTTCGGCTGGGCGATGGTCGGACTGTGCGACTGTCCGGCCAGTCTCGCAGGTCGGGTTGCCGNCGGGGGCCCGCCCAAAGCGTGATCCCTGCGGGGCGGTGGGGGTTGTTCGCGCAGTTCCCCGCGCCCCTGGGCAGCCCGGCCCACGCTCCCCGTTTAGCTGGGTGCCCCCTTGGCGGGGCGATCCGGCTCGCGTCCCCTGCTCAGCCAGGTGCCCCGGGGCGGGGTGGGCGGTTGTGTGTCGTCTGCGGCTCGGGCTCGGCCGGTCGCGCAGTTCCCCGCGCCCCTGGGCAGCCCGGTCCTACGCTCCCCGTTCAGCTGAGCGTCCCCTTGGCGGGGCGGTCCGGTTCGTGTCCGTCGCTCAGCGAGGTGCCCCGGGGCGGGGTGGGTGGTTGTGTGTCGTCTGCGGCTCGGGCTCGGCCGGTCGCGCAGTTCCCCGCGCCCCTGGGGAGCCTGGCCCTACGCTCCCCGTTCAGCTGGGTGCCCCCTGGGCGGGGCGGTCCGGTTCGTGTCCGTCGCTCAGCGAGGTGCCCCTGGGCGGGGTGGGCGGTTGTGTGTCGTCTGCGGCTCGGGCTCGGCCGGTCGCGCAGTTCCCCGCGCCCCTGGGGAGCCCGGCCTACGCACCACGCACGGCAGGGTGGCAGGACCGAACGGGGGCGACGGCCAGGACCACCTAGGGGCGCGGGGAACTGCGCGACCAGCCAGGCCCGGCGCGCAGACGACACACAACCGGCCGCCCCCGCCGGGCAGCCCGCTCCGCCCCGCAGGGGCGAAACTCCGCCCGCCCCGCAGGGGCGGAACCCCGTCCCGGCCCGCAGAGGCGAAACTCCGCCCCGCCCCGCAGGGGCGAAACCCCGTCCCGGCCCGCGGGAGTCACCTGGTCCCGCGCAGAGCCATCGTCCTCGCCTCGGCGGCCGTCTCCACCGCCGGAGGCGAGCCCGGCAGTGGCTTGCGGGCGGATTCCGTCATGTACCAGACGGCGATGCCGCCGATCACGGCCGCCGCCATCATGTAGTACGCGGGCATCATCTTGTCGCCCGTCGCGCCGATCAGTGCCGTCACGATCAGCGGGGTCGTGCCGCCGAAGACCGAGACGGAGATGTTGAAGCCGATGGAGAGGGAGCCGTAGCGGACCTTCGTGGGGAAGAGCGCGGGAAGGGCCGACGGCATGGAGGCCGTGAAGCAGACCAGGAGCATGCCGAGCGCGCCCAGGCCCAGGGCGATCGCCCACAGGGAGCCGTCGCGGATCAGGATGAGCGCCGGGATCGAGAGCAGGAAGAAGCCGACGCAGCCCGCGGCGATGACCGGGCGGCGGCCCACCCGGTCCGTGAGCGCCCCCATGAACGGCTGGGCGCACATCATCACGGCCATGACGGCCAGGATGACCAGGAGGCCGTGCGTCTCGTCGTACTTGAGCTCGCTGGTCAGGTAGCTCGGCATGTACGACAGCAGCATGTAGTCCGTGACGTTGAAGACGAGGACCAGGCCCATGCAGAGGAGGAGGGCCTTCCACTGGCCCGTGACCATGTCGCGCAGCCGTACCTTCGCTCGGGTCTGCTCGTCCTTGTGGGCCTTCTCCAGTTCGGCCGCGAACGCCGGGGTCTCCTCCAGCTTCATGCGGAGGTAGAGGCCGATCAGGCCCATCGGGCCCGCGATCAGGAACGGGATGCGCCAGCCCCAGGAGAGCAGGTCGTCGGAGGAGAGCAGGGCCGTCATCAGGGTGACCAGGCCCGCGCCGCCGATGTACCCCGCCAGCGTGCCGAACTCCAGCCAGCTGCCGAGGAAGCCCCGCTTCTTGTCGGGGGCGTACTCGGCGATGAACGTGGAGGCCCCCGCGTACTCGCCGCCCGTCGAGAAGCCCTGCACCAGGCGCGCCGCGAGGAGCAGCACCGGCGCCCAGACGCCGATCGACGCGTACGACGGGATCAGGCCGATCGCGAACGTGCCCGCCGCCATCATGATCATGGTGAGCGCGAGGACCTTCTGGCGGCCGACGCGGTCGCCGAGTGGGCCGAAGACCATGCCGCCGAGCGGCCGGATCAGGAAGGCCGCCGCGAACGCGCCGAACGTGGAGAGCAGCTGCGCCGTCGGGTTGCCGGAGGGGAAGAAGACCTTGCCGAGCGTGACGGCGATGTAGCTGTAGACGCCGAAGTCGAACCACTCCATCGCGTTGCCGAGAGCGGCCGCCTTCACCGCCCGCTTCACCATCACGGGGTCCGTGACGGTGATGTCGGTGGGGGCGTCGGCGCCCGTACCGGTGTCGGTGGTGGTGGCCCGGTCGGTGGCCGCTTCGCCTCGCTGCCCCGGCAGGGGTGCGTCCGACGGCTCCGGCTTGCGTAGTGCGACGGGGGTGGCGCTCGCCAAGGGTTCGCTCGCCTGCTTTCGGTCGACGACAAGGACGAGGCCGCACCCGGTCACCCGGGGCGGCCCGAAAAGCGACCATAGGTGCACACGCCATCATTACGGTCGGTGTCCGGTCGGCCGCACAGTGACGCAAAACCGCTGCTATGCAGGTCAAACGGCATTTCCCCAGGTGGCGGGGGTTATGCACCGATGTGATCTTTGTCGCGGCCGAGGACTGCAACCGTGGCCGCCCGCGGTGCGGAAACGCCCCTGACCGGGGCCGGGAACCGCCGTCGCCGGGTGGAGGCCCTGTTGGGCGGCAGGGACAAAGGCGATAGAAAGCGATGTGGCTGCCAGGTGAAATGGTGGTTGCGTGCGTCCCCACAACAGGGACGAGAACTTCACATCAGAGGCGGGGACTGACGCGGGCGGGAGGGTCGACGGGGCGTGGCGAACGTTGAACACAGGGGACCGGGCGATGTCTTGGGAGCCGGGCAGGCCGGTGGACCCGGGGCGCATACGGGAGCGGTCCGCATCGTCCTCTGGCTGGTCGCCGCCGTCCTCGCGATCCGGCAGATCGCCGTCGTCCTGCGGACGCCCGAAGGCGACCGGCTGACGGATCTGGAGACGTGGATCGGCCCCGAGGGCGTCCTGCACGTGAACGGATCCTTCTACGACGCGGACAAGTTCACCGGCACCCCGTTCGCCGGACTCGTCCTCAAGCCACTCACCCGCGCCGGAGAGCAGGCCCTCGGCTGGGGGTGGACGTTCGGCACCCTCGGACTCGTCGTCGTGCTCGGCGTGGTCGCCGCCCGCGCCCTGCCGCAGCCCGTCACCCGACGCACCTCGCTGCTCGCCGCCCCCGTGGCGGTCAGCCTGCTCATCCTGTCGCTGCCGGTCCGCAACACCCTGTACCTCGGCCAGACCAGCATCCTGCCGGTCCTCCTCGTTCTCCTCGGGCTCTTCGCGGTCCGCGGGCAGCGCGGCTGCGGTGTGCTGATCGGTGTCGCCGCCGCCCTCCAGCCCACCATGCTGCTCTTCGCCGTGCCGCTCTGGTTCACCGGCCGGAAGACGGCCGCCGCTGCCACCGGTGGCTCCTTCGCCGCCGTCACCGCACTCGCCTGGGCCGCGATGCCGAGCGACTCGACGACGTACTGGATCCACCACCTCGCCGGTACGGGTCTCGGCGCCGACCCGGACGCCAACGCCAACCAGTCGCTGCACGGCATGCTGCTCCGCGCCGGTCTCGAAGGCCCGCTGGAGATCGCCGTCTTCCTGGCGTTGAGCGCGGCCGTCATCGCTCTCGGCCTGCGCCGCGCCGTGCGCTACGCGCGGGACGGGCAGCTGCTCCTCGCCGTCGCCATCACCGGCTGTGTCGCCGTCGCGGTGTCGCCGACCACCTGGCAGCACCAGCTCCTGTGGGTGCTCTTCGCGGTGGTCGGCCGGGTCGGCAAACGGCAGTCCGACCGCTACATGTGGCCGGTCGCCGTCATCCTCGTGTCGACGCTGCCCGCCAAGATGATGCTGCCGAACATGTCGGTCACCGCGCCGATCCGCGACAACATCGTGCTGCTCGCGGCGCTCTCCGCGGCCGTCGTCGTGCCGTTCCTGTCCCGGTCCCACCCGCAGTACCGCGAGCCCATCCCCACCGCGTACGCCGAGCCCGTCCCGGCCCGCTGGAGCCGCGTCCCGCTGGTCCCGTTCTGGCGGCGCGTCCTCGCCCGCCCGAACCTCCTGCTCGAACTGCTCCTCATACGCGTCGGCTACTCCGCGTACCAGCAGGTCAGGCTCGCGGCGACCGGCGGCACGATCTCCGGGGGGCGGGCCGACGCCGAGCACCACGGTGCGCAGGTCCACGCGATCGAGCAGTTCCTGCACATCGACGTCGAGCACTGGTTCAACCATCTGACGGCGCGGACCGGCTGGATGGAGGACTTCTTCAACTTCTACTACACGTCGTTCCACTTCCTGGTGCCGTTGAGCGTCCTGGGCGTGCTCTACGTCCGCAGGCCCGCCGACTACCGCTGGGCGCGCTCCGCGCTCGGCTTCGCGACGGTCCTCGCGCTCGTCGGGTTCTGGGCCTACCCGCTCGCCCCGCCGCGCCTGATGCCGGAGCTCGGCTTCATCGACACCGTGCACGGCGTGCAGGACTTCACCCAGCCGGACTACGGCACGCTGACGCAGCTCACCAACCAGTACGCGGCGATGCCCTCGCTGCACTTCGGCTGGTCGCTGTGGTGCGGTCTCGTCATCGCGGTCATCGCGCCGAGGTGGTGGATGAAGGCGCTCGGTCTGGTGCATCCGTTCTTCACGGTCTGCGCGATCGTCGGCACCGGCAACCACTGGGTCCTCGACGCGGTGGGCGGCGCGGCCGTCGTGGGCGCGGGCTTCGGCCTGACCTATCTCCTGTCGGGGCCGCGGGTGCGGCAGCCGCTGCGGCAGCCGCAGAAACCGGCCACGGGTGCCGGGCGCGTCACCGGCACGTCGAAGGCCGGCTCCGCGAAGGACCGTACCCCGAGCTGATCTCGTACGTGCCGGGCGCCGGCACCGACAGGCGCGTGAACTCGCCGTGCGGCTTCAGGCACGCTCCCTCTGCCCTGAGCCACGGCGAGTACACCAGGCGCAGCGTCACCGACCCGCGCTTCGGCACCCGCACCACCACGTTCGACCCGGTGGAGCGGACGACGGCCGCGGGCGCGGAGACCAGCGGGACGGGGTCCTTCACCTTGAAGATCTGCCAGTGCGCGTCCTTCCACACCGGTTTCAGCCACGTGGGCCCGCTCGCCACCAGCGCCGCCTCGTCCTCGGCGAAGCCGTCCGGCTTGCCCGAGGGCAGCACCACGTATCCGACGGCCCACCGGTCGAGCCACGCGCGGTAGGTGGCGGCCGAGAACGAGCCGTCGTAGAAGAGCCGGCCGCGCTCGATGTCGAGCTGACGGTTCCAGCCGCGCGCCATGTTCACGTACGGGGCGAGCGCGGTCGCCTCACGGTGGTTGCGGGTCGGGACCACCTCGACGCGGGTGCGATTGGCCTCCAGGCGCTCCAGCTCCCCCACCACGCCGTGCGTGTCGACCGCCCACTTCGGCACCTTCGTCGACACCACGAGGTCGTCGAAGGTCTTCTGCGTCACCCACGCCGAGGACAGCACGAGCGCCACCGTGAGGATGATCCTGCGGACCCGGGTCAGGCCCGGCACCAGCAGGGCGGCGAGCAGCAGGGCCGGTCCCACGAGCTCCGCGAGCCGCTCGACGTTGGTGCCGATGGGGGAGGGGATGAGGTACGTCAGGACGGTCCCGGCCGCGTAGACGCCCGCGCCCCACCGCAGCACCCGCCATTCGCGCGGGCCCGCGACGATGAGCGCCAGGCTGAACAGGACGGGCGGGAAGATCCGGTCGAAGGGCATCAGGTGCTCGCCGGTGAACGGGAACAGCACCGTGGTCGCCGCGACGACCAGGACCGGCGGCAGGATCAGCGCGGCCGACCGCACCCAGTCGCGTACGAAGAAGCAGCCCGCGCCCGCCACGACGAGGAAGAGCCCAGCGACCGGGGAGCCCATGGTGGCGAGCGCCGCGCACGCCACCGCGACCACCGTGCGCCGCCGCCGCACCAGGGCCAGGCAGGCCGCGAGCGCGAAGGCGAGACCGAGCGCGAAGGTCGTACGCCCCGAGGCGACGTTGCACCAGATCGCGAGCGACGCGAGGACGGCGGGCCACAGCGGTCTTCGGATGCCGGAGCGCGCGATGAGGGCGGCGACCAGCCAGGCACCGGCGACCCCGGAGACCACCGTGACGGTCCGCACGCCGAGCGCCGCCATCAGGTACGGCGAGATGAGGCTGTAGTTGGCGGTGTGCATGCCGCCGTACCAGAAGAGGTTGTACGCGGCCGTGCCGTGCTCGGAGGCGAACCGCGCCCACGCCTCCTGCGCCGCGAGGTCACCGCCGCCCGTGGCGAGGAACGCCGCCCACACGACGTACAGGGGGAGGGTGGGGAGCGTGGCCAGGAGGGGGACGCGGTGGCGCCGCAAGAAGGGCCGGAAGGGTGAGTTCCGGCCCGTGGACGTGCCGTCGGACGGGGCGAGCGTTACGTCGGCAGAGGCCACGGCCACCGTTTCCGTTCGAGTCCGGGAAAGGCAAGGTTCACTTCCCCAGACGCCGGATGCAACGGAAACGTTGGTTCCGTAAATGTAATTGACCTGATAGGTCGCCTTATGCCGCTCTATCGGCGCACGGCCCTGCTCCTCACACCCTGCTCCTCACGCCCTGCTCGTCACGGCCGCGTGCTGACCTGGAGCTCCTTGACCCCGTTCAGCCACGCGGAGCGGAGTCTGCGCGGGTCACCGGTCAGGTGCAGGCCCGGCATCGCGTCGGCGACGGCGTTGAAGATGAGGTTGATCTCCAGAACCGCGAGGGACTTGCCGAGGCAGAAGTGCGGGCCTCCGCCACCGAAGCCGAGGTGCGGGTTGGGGTCGCGGGTGACGTCGAACTTCTCCGGCGATTCGAACACGTCGGGGTCGTGGTTGGCCGAGGAGTAGAAGATGCCGACCCGGTCGCCCTTCTTGATCCGCGCCCCGCCGAGCTCCATGTCCTGGACGGCGGTGCGCTGGAAGGAGACCACGGGGGTCGCCCAGCGCACGATCTCCTCCGCGGTGGTGGCCGGGCGCTCGCGCTTGTAGAGCTCCCACTGGTCCGGGTGGGTCAGGAGGGCGTGCATGCCGTGGGTGATGGCGTTGCGGGTGGTCTCGTTTCCGGCCACGGCGAGCAGGATCACGAAGAAGCCGAACTCGTCGGAGGAGAGGTTGCCCTCGTCCTCGGCCGCCACCAGCTGGCTGACGATGTCCTTGGCGGGGCACTCCTTGCGGGCGGCGGCGAGGTTCATCGCGTAGGAGACGATCTCCATCGCCGCCTCGGCCCCGACCTCCTCGGTGATGGCGTACTCGGGGTCGTCGTACGCCGCCATCTTGTTGGACCAGTCGAAGATCTTGGTCCGGTCCGCCTGGGGCACGCCGATGAGCTCGGCGATGGCCTGGAGCGGCAGCTCGACGGCGACGTTCGTCACGAAGTCGAAGGAGCCGTCGGGGGCCGCGTTCGCGAGCGCCGTCTCGACGATGGACCCGGCGCGGGCGCGCAGCGCGTCCTCCAGCGAGCGGATGGCGCGCGGGGTGAAGCCGCGCTGCACGATCTGGCGGACCCGGGTGTGCTCGGGCGGGTCCATGTTGAGCATGATCATCTTCTGGACTTCGATCTGATCACGGGTGATCGTCTCGTTGAAGCGGATGATCGCGGTGTTCAGGTTGGAGGAGTACAACTCGGGGTGCGTGGACACGTACTTGACGTCCTCGTGCCGTGTGACGGCCCAGTAGCCCGCGTCGTCGTAGCCGGATATGCGCGGTGGCTGGGCGATCCAGCGCACCGGTTCCGCCTGCCGCAGCTGTGCGAACTCCGGCAGGGGTACGCGTTCTTGGAGCAGGTCGGGGTCGGTGAAGTCGAACCCGTCGGGCAGCGCGGGACAGGGCATCGGCAACTCCAGGCGTGGGCTGATTTCCGACGGTCGGGTCTCACGTGTCCTTCTGTCGGCTCTCACATATTTCTGACGGGCCATCAGGACAGTTGCCTCGCAAGGTAGTAACGGGTTCTACAAGAGGCAAGGGCCAGAGCGGGCCCGGTTGTGTGCGGGTCCCGCGCGCAATGCGTGCAAGACCCTTGCGGCACCCCGGTCCCGCTCAGCAGACTGCAAGGCGGAACTAGAACGCGTACTAGTTCCACTCGCGAGCCGCCGGGACGGCTCGCGGGATGTGGAGAGGGAGGACGAGCCATGGCCGCGGAACCCGTCATCGTCGAAGCAGTACGCACGCCCATCGGGAAGCGCTCAGGAGCGCTCGCCAATCTCCACCCCGCCTATCTGCTCGGTGAGACCTACCGTGAACTCCTCGGCCGCACCGGAATCCACGCCGACTGCGTCGAGCAGATCGTCGGCGGCACGGTGACGCACGCCGGGGAGCAGTCCATGAACCCGGCGCGCACGGCCTGGCTCACGATGGGCCTGCCGTACGAGACCGCGGCGACCACCGTCGACTGCCAGTGCGGCTCCTCCCAGCAGGCCAGTCACATGGTCGCCAACATGGTCGCGGCCGGCGTCATCGACGTCGGCATCAGCTGCGGCGTCGAGGCGATGTCACGGGTGCCGCTCGGCTCGGGGTCCAAGCACGGACCCGGCAAACCCTTCCCCGACGAGTGGAACGTCGACCTGCCCAACCAGTTCGAGGCCGCCGAGCGCATCGCCCGCAAGCGCGGTCTCACCCGCGAGAACGTGGACTCGCTCGGCCTCATCTCGCAGGAGCGGGCGGCCGTCGCCTGGGCCGAGGAACGCTTCAAACGCGAGACGTTCGCCGTGCAGGTGCCCACCACGGAGGAGGAGCAGGTCGCGGGGCAGGGCATGTGGCGGCTCGTCGACCGCGACGAAGGGCTGCGCGACACCACGATGGAGGGCCTCGGCAGGCTCAAGCCGGTCATGCCGACCGCCGTGCACACCGCGGGCAACTCCTCGCAGATCTCGGACGGCGCGGCGGCCCTCATGTGGGCGTCCAAGCGGATGGCGCGGGCCCTCAAGCTGAAACCGAGGGCGCGCATCGTCGCGCAGGCGCTCGTCGGCGCCGACCCGCACTTCCACCTCGACGGCCCGGTCGACGCGACACGCGCGGTGCTCGGCAAGGCGGGCATGTCCCTGAAGGACATCGACCTCGTGGAGATCAACGAGGCGTTCGCGTCGGTCGTGCTGAGCTGGGCGCAGGTCTTCGGCCAGGACCTGGAGAAGGTCAACGTGAACGGCGGCGCGATCGCCCTCGGCCATCCGGTCGGGGCGACGGGGGCGCGGCTCATCACGACGGCCCTGCACGAACTGGAGCGAAGGGACAAGGAGTTCGCACTCATCACGATGTGCGCGGGCGGGGCGGTGGCGACGGGGACGATCATTCAGCGGCTCTGAAGCCCTGGTCACAGGCCCCCGGGGTGGGTGGCGTCAAGTACACCCCGTGGCCGGGGGGTGCTCGGATGTCGGCCCGCCGGTGACTCCTCGTAACGTCATGCCCATGAACGCCGAGAGCGCGAACGACGCCGACTCCACGCCTGGCACGAACGACACCAACTCCACTCCCCGTCACGCCCGTTCCGTACGACGAGGGGGAGCCGCCCTCGCCGCGCTGCTGCTCGCGGGACTCACCGGACTCACCGCCGCACCCGCCGCACAGGGCGCCGAGGGTGCCAAGGGTGCCGGGACCGCCGACGGCCGACCGGCTGCCGTCGCACCCCACTCCGCCCGGGGCGCCCTCCTGGACATCACCCCGGTCGCCGACCTGAGCCGTGCCGAGGTCGCCGCCTTCCTGAAGAAGGGCGAGTTCGGCACGGAGACGGTGCGGTACGGCGTACGGGCGTACCGCCTCACCTACCGCACCGTCGACACCCAGGGCCGCCCCACCACCGCCACGGGCCTGTTCGTGCTGCCGAAGACCGAGCGACACCGCGCCCTCGGCCTCGTCTCCGACGCCCACGGCACGATGGTCCACCGCGACTACGCCCCCTCGGTCACCGAGGACTTCGGACGGCTCATCCCCTACCTCCACGCCGCCGCGGGCAAGGCCGTCGCCGCCCCCGACTACCTCGGACTCGGCAAGGGCCCCGGCGTCCACCCGTACATGGACGCGCGCTCGGCGGTCACCGCCTCCGAGGACATGCTGCGCGCCTCCCGCACCGCCGCGCACCGTGAGGGGCGCACGCTCTCCGAGGACCTGTACCTCACCGGGTTCTCGCAGGGCGGCCAGGTGACGATGGCCCTCGCACGGGAGGCGAAGCGCGGGCTCGCCGGGTTCACGGTGCGCGCCGTCGCCCCCGTCAGCGGCCCCTACGACCTGTCCGGCGAGGAGATGCCCGCCCTCTTCGACGGCAGGGTCAACGACACGAGCGCCGTCTTCTACCTCTCGTACTTCCTGGTCGCCCAGAACCGCCTGCACTCCATCTACAAGGACCCGTCCGACGTGTTCCGTGCCCCCTACGCGGACCGGGTCGAGCAGCTCTTCGACAGCCACCACAGCGAGGAGGAGGTCCTGCCCGCGCTGCCCAAGACGCTGAAGGAACTGCTCACGCCCGCCTTCTACGAGCGCACGCAGCACCCGACGGGCGGCCTGAAGGAGGCGCTGGCCGCGAACGACGGCTTCTGCGACTGGAAGCCCGCGGCTCCCGTACGGCTCTACGCCGCGCGCGGCGACACCGACGTACCCATCCAGAACGCCCGCAGCTGCGCGGCGACCCTGGCAACGCACGGGGTGCGGGCACCGGTCCTGGACCAGGGCGGGGTGCCGCACATGGAGTCCCTGGGGAAGGCGGCGCCGAAGATCGCTCGGTGGTTCGCGACGGCGGGGTCGTAGGCGGCGGCGATACGCGAAAGAGGCGGCAACCCCGTGGGGGTCGCCGCCTCATTCAGTGGCGGTCCTCAGTGGCGGTTCGCGCCGGCTGCTCAGTACCAGCCGTTCGCCTGCCAGTGGTTCCACGCGCCGACGGGGCTGCCGTAGCGGTCGTTCATGTACTTGAGACCCCACTCGATCTGGGTCTCCGGGTTGGTCTTCCAGTCCGCGCCCGCCGAGGACATCTTCGAGGCGGGCAGGGCCTGGACCAGGCCGTAGGCGCCGGACGAGGAGTTGGTGGCGCTCGGGTTCCAGCCGCTCTCGTGCGAGACGATCTTGTCGAACGCGGCGAACTGCGCCGGGTCCGCGATCTTCTTCTTGGCGATCGCCTTGGCGGACGCGGGGGCCGCGGCAGGAGCGGCGGCCGGGGCGGCGGCCTTCGTGGTGGTCGGGGTGGCTGCCTGGGCCGGGGCCGCGGCGAAGACCATGCCGGAAGCGGCGGCGGCGACGAGGCCGCCGGTGATGGCCTTCTTCGGGGAAGCGATGCGGCGGATGAGCGAGGCGGACACAGAGGACCTTCCGGTGGGGAACGGGGCTGTCGCGGTGCACGCCGTCCGGCACGGAAGTGTGGGGGACATGCGGCGGCGCCGAGGCCCGGATGGGCTGTCGGCGCCTTGCGACTCATCCAGAGAAGCAGGGCTGTTACGCCGCCGCAATGACCCTATTTACTAGTGGAAGTCGCATCCGAGACGAATGTCCTTCGTGTGACCTGGTTCTCAATGCGCAGGTCAGCGCGGTGATTGATGCATGTACGTCAACGGTCGTGATCTACGGGCCTCCTTCGTAGAGGACCAACGTCCTGTGGGCCGCCTCACTCGGGAAGGCCCTCGACGTAACGGAGCGCGTCGGTCTCCCTACGCTTTCGGCGCCTCGAATGTGACCGGCGCCTCGAACGCGGCCCGGCGCGTGGCCCGGCGCAGCGCCTTCAGGACGGCGGGGCCGAGCGCGAGGCTCAGCAGCACGGTGACGACCGCCCGCGGCAGGTCCCAGCCCAGCGAGGTCGCCAGGCAGTACGCGACGAACCGGCCCAGGTTCTCCGCGAGGGGGTCGCCCGGCACGAAGGAGACGCCGGTGGCGAGACCGCCGAGGTAGGGCCAGCCCTGGAGGTTCATCACCGTGCCGTACAGGACGGAGGCCACCGCGCCGTAGCCCGCGAGCAGCCACAGCTCGCCCCGCCCGCGCAGGCTGCCATGGCCGGGGAGCAGCCCCGCGCCCATGCAGACCCAGCCCATCGCCAGCATCTGGAACGGCATCCACGGCCCCACGCCGCCCGTCAGGAGCGCCGACGCGAACATCGACACCGCCCCCAGCACGAACCCGAAGCCGGGACCGAGCACGCGCCCGCTCAGCACCATCAGGAAGAACATCGGCTCGATGCCCGCCGTCCCCGCGCCCAGCGGCCGCAGCGCGGCGCCCGCGGCGGCGAGCACGCCGAGCATCGCGATGGCCTTCGCGTCGAGGCCGACGTCCGCGATGGTCGCCACGACGACGGCGAGCAGCAGCGGAAGCAGCGCGGCGAACAGCCAGGGCGCGTCCTGCGCGTGCTCGCTGAGCCCCGAGTCGCCCGCGGCGAGCAGCGGCCACCCGAAGGCGGCGACGCCGACGGCGCTGACCAGGGCGAGCGCGGCGACCGAGCGGGGGCCGAGGCGGATCGGCCTGGCCTGGCCGCGGGTCTTCGGGACGACTGTCACGAGGGCTCGCCTCCGACCGCGTCCAGGGCCCGGCGCACCTCTGTGACCGTCAGCCACTCCTGCGGCGCCAGGATCTTCGTGACCTGCGGCGCGAAGGACGGCGACGACACGACGATCTGCTCGGTCGGGCCGTCCGCGACGACCTCGCCGTCCGCGAGGATCACCACCCGGTGGGCGATCTCGGCGGCCAGCTCCACGTCGTGCGTGGCCAGCAGGATGGCGTGCCCCTCGGCGGCGAGCCCGCGCAGGACGGTGGCCAGCCGGGTCTTGGCCGCGTAGTCGAGGCCGCGGGTCGGCTCGTCCAGGAGCAGCAGGGGCGGGCGCGTGGTCAGGACGATGGACAGGGCGAGCGTCAGACGCTGGCCCTCGGAGAGGTCCCGGGGATGCGTGTCGTCCGCGATGCCCGGCAGCAGCTCGTCCACCAGGGCACGGCAGGTGCCGGGCGCCGCGTCCGCGTCGTGGTCGGCGGCCGCGCACTCGGCGGCCACGGTGTCCGCGTACAGCAGGTCGCGGGGTTCCTGCGGGACCAGGCCGACGTGCCGGATCAGCTGTCGCGGGGACGTGCGGTGGGGGACGGCGCCGCCGACGCGGACGGTGCCCGACGTGGGTTCGAGCAGGCCGACGAGGGCGGACAGGAGCGTGGACTTCCCGGCGCCGTTGCGGCCCATCAGGGCGACGGTCTCACCGGGTGTGACGGTGAGGTCGACACGGCGCAGCGCCTCGACGCGGCCGCGGCGCACGGCGAGACGCTCGACGGAGGCGACGGCCGCGTCCCGCCGTGCCGCCGATGCCGTACGTTCCTTGCGCAGCTTCGGTGGCCTGCGCCCTGCGCCCGCGAGTTCTTCGACGGAGGCGACGGCGGCCGCCTTCTGCTGTGCCGCCGATGCCGTACGTTCCTTGCGCAGCCTGGGCCACCGGCGCCCGCCGCCCGGCTCCGCGACCGGCTCGGCCGGTACGTCCCTCCGCGGCTCCGCGCCCGCCAACCGCTCCCGCAGGTCACCCGCCCTGCGCCGCGCGTCCCGCACGGTCAGCGGCAGCGGCGACCAGCCCGCGATACGGCCGAGGGCGACGACCGGCGGGAAGACGGGGGAGCGGGCCATCAGCGCGGCCGGGTCGCCGAGGACGGGCACCTCGCCCGGGGCGGCGAGCAGCAGCACCTGGTCCGCGTACTGCACGACCCGCTCAAGGCGGTGCTCGGCCATCAGGACCGTCGTACCGAGGTCGTGCACGAGCCGCTGGAGTACGGCGAGGACCTCTTCGGCGGCGGCGGGGTCGAGGGCGGACGTGGGCTCGTCGAGGACGAGGACCTGGGGGTGCGGGGTGAGGACCGAGCCGATGGCGACGCGCTGCTGCTGGCCGCCGGAGAGGGTGACGATGGGGCGGTCGCGCAGGTCGGCGAGGCCGAGCAGGTCGAGGGTCTCCTCGACGCGCCGCCGCATCACGTCCGGGGCGAGCCCCAGCGACTCCATCCCGTACGCAAGCTCGTCCTCGACGGTGTCCGTCACGAAGTGCGACAGCGGGTCCTGGCCCACGGTGCCGACGACATCGGCGAGCTCACGCGGCTTGTGCGTACGGGTGTCGCGCCCCGCCACGGTCACGCGGCCGCGCAGGGTGCCACCGGTGAAGTGCGGCACGAGCCCGCTGACGGTCCCGAGCAACGTCGACTTCCCGACCCCGGACGGCCCGACGAGCAACACGAGCTCACCTTCGGGGACGGTGAGGTCGACGCCCCGGACGGTGGGGCCGGGCGCCGCGTCGTAGGTGACCGAGACGTCCTCGAAGCGGATCATGAGGTCTCCTCGGAGGAAGTGGGGGAGGGGCCCGGGCCCGGGTTCTTCGGCTCGGCGCCGGGCGGCGGCATGCGCCAGGCGGCGGGTGAGGGCTGCGTCCGGGGAGTGGGGGCGGTGGGGGTGGTCTCGGCCGTCTCGGGCGCGGGGGGCGTTTGGGCGGCGCAGGCGGGAGGCTCGGTGCCGCGTGGGGTGGGTGTCGTCGGTGGCGTATCCCCGGAGTGGGGGGCGGTCCCGCGCGAGGTGGACGGTGCGGGCCCGGGCCTCGCGGGCGGCGTGCTCTCGGGCGCGGTGGGCCGGGTGTTTCCAGCGGCGGTGGGCCGGGTGTTCTCAGGGGGTACCGGTGCCACGAACGCCGGGAGCAGGCCGAGCAGGACCGCCGCCGCCGGCCACACCGGCAGCTCGGGGGCCACCAGCGGGACGACTCCCGGGTGCAGTGCCGCCGGGTCGTGCGACGCCGCCCAGATCGTCAGGGCCGCCACCGCGATCCCGGACCCGGCGACCAGCCAGGCGCGGACGCCCCACGGGTCGGGGCGGTAGCGGGTGCGTACCGAGCGGCGGCCGCCCAGTCGCAGGCCCGCGAGTGCGGCGAGGAGGCCGGCGGTCAGGGCGGGCAGGCCGTAGGACGTGCCTTGTGCGGTGAGCAGTCCGTACGTACCCACGCAGACGCCCATGAGACCGCCGAGGGTCAGGGCGGACGTCGCCCTGCGGACGCCCGCCGGGACGGGCGACGTGCGGCCGAAACCGCGCGCGTCCATCGCGGCCGCCAGCGCGACCGACCGCTCCAGCGCGCCCTCCAGGACGGGAAGGCCGACCTGGAGGAGTCCGCGGATGCCGCGGTCGGGACGTCCCCGCAGGCGGCGCGCGGCACGCAGGCGCTGTACGTCCACGACCAGGTTCGGGGCGAACGTCATCGCCACGACGACCGCCACCCCGACCTCGTACAGCGCGCCCGGCAGTGACTTCAGCAGCCGCGCCGGGCTGGCCAGCGCGTTCGCCGCGCCGACGCAGATCAGCAGGCCGGCCAGGCGGATGCCGTCGTAGAGCGCGAACGTCAGGCCCTCCGCCGTCACCCGGCCGCCGATCCGCACGCCCCTCGCCCAGTCGGGCAGCGGCACCTCCGGCAGCGTGACGACGGTGTGCGTGCCGGGGATCGGCGAGCCGAGCACGATCGCGAAGACGAGCCGGATCGCGATGACCACCAGCCCAAGCTTCACGAACGCGCCGTACGACTTCGCCCACGGCGCCGACGTCCGCCGCGCCGCCACCACATAGCCCGCGACGCCGACCAGCATGCCGAGCAGCAGCGGATTGGTCGTGCGGGACGCCGCGGTGCCGAGGCCGATGGCCCACACCCACCACGCGCCCGGGTGCAGCGCGTTGCCGCGGTGCGCCTCGGGGGCGAGGCGGCGCCGCAGGAGGGCGGGCGCGCCGCCGCCGTGGTCCGTCATGGTGCTGTCCGTGTCGTGTCCGTTGTCCGTACGAGCCGCGCGTCAGCCGCGACGGCGGCGGGCCTGCCAGATCCCGGCACCGCCGAGCAGCGCGACGGCGGCGATCCCGGCGATCAGACCGACGGAGGGTCCACCGTCGCCGCCGTCACCCCCTCCGACCGTGTTGTCCGACTCCGGCTGCGTCTTCGTGGACGTACCGTCGCCGGCGACCTGCTCGCCGCAGCCCGTCTTCGGGTAGCCGTCGATCGCGCACAGCAGCGCCTTGCTGTCGTAGCGCAGCGGCTTCGCGACGGAGGCGAGCGCCTCCGCGCTGGTGGCGTCCTCGCCGACCTGCGCGCAGGCGGTCCGCCGCTTCGGCGGCGTCCCGCCGCCGGGGGCGTCGCCCGCCGTACCGAAGTCGACGACGAGGCCCACGCGCTTGCGGCCGTCCTTCGCCGGGGTGTCCTCGCAGATGGCGTCGAAGTCGACGGGGCCGCGCGGCTTCGCGGAGTCCTTCGAGTCGTCGGAGACCGAGAACCGGAAGCCCTGCACGTCCCCGTCCTCGGGGCGCGCGGTGCCAGGACCCTGGCTGGCGTACGTCCACTGCGCGCCGTCCCGCTCCCAGAACGACCAGTAGCGGTAGCCGGCGGCCTGGGCGGGCGCGGCGGCGAGGACGCCGAGGAGCGCGGCGAGGAGGACCCCGACGGCCAGGCGCCCGCGCCGCGCACGGCCCCGCGTCACGGCTGCTTCTTCTTGCGGTTGCCGCTGTACAGGAAGCCGATGCCGATGCCCGCGACCATGCCGACGCCGATGATCCACCAGACGCTGACGCCGCCGTCGTCGTCCTTCTTCTCGTCCGCGTCGGACGCGGACGACGACTTCGCGGAGTTCTCGGGGGCGGGGCCCGTGGCGTTCAGCTGCTTGACGAGGTCGGTGCCGCCGAAGTCGCGGGCGTCCAGGCCTGCCGCGTGCGCGGCGAAGATCAGCTGGGAGTACGCGGCCGGACCCGACTGCTTCGCCCAGTCCGCGGAGTTCTCCGCCAGCCAGTCGGCGGACTTCTTCGCCCGCTCGCTCTGTCCGGCGGCGGCGAGGGCGAGCACGGAGTCGGCGGTGTTGCCGAAGTCCGGCTGGTCCGTGGAGCCCGGCATCGACGACATCAGGTGGTCGTCGGTCTTGCCGAGGGTGTCGAGCAGATAGCCGACGCCGTTGCTCGCGGCCCGCGTGGCGGTGTCCGGCTTCGCGCACTTGGGTGCGGCGTCCTCGGACTTCTTGGGGGCGGAGACCACGAGGCCCTTGCCGAGGCTGCCGAGGACACCGGCGGCGGTGGCGTCGGCGTTCGGCGCGAGCTTGCCGGACTTCATGTCGGCGAGACCGAAGGCGCCGCCGTCCTTGCCGCAGTCCATGGCGAGCTTCGGCAGCGCGTCGTAGGCGGACTTGCCGTCCTGGGACTTCACGTCGGCGGGGTTGCGGCCCGCGGCGACGAGCGCGCCGACCACGATGCCGGTGGAGTTCGCGTCGGAGGGCAGCCCCGGGTTGTAGCCCCAGCCGCCGTCCTTGTTCTGCACGGACTTCAGCCAGTCGACGCTCTTCTTGACCGTCTTGTCCTGGCCGCCGAGCGCGGCGAGCGCCTGCACGGCGGCGGCCGTGGAGTTGCTGTCGACCGCCGTCTTGGAGTCGCACGGCTCGGTGGAGTCCGCGCGGTACGCCGCGAAGCCGCCGCTCGCGCACTGCTGGCCGGTCAGCCAGTCCACGGCCTTGGCGGCGGGCTCGACGCCCTCGGTGTGCTGGGCGAGCAGGGCGTACGACTGGCGGAACACGCCGTCGAACTTCGGGTCGGTCTTGCCGTAGAGGCCCGAGGGGAGGGCGGCCGACGGCGACGGCTTCGCGTCGTCCGCGATGGCGGCCGGTGCCGCGGCCGAGCCGAACACGGCGACGGCGGCGGCCAGGACCGCTGCGCTGCGACGAACGTTCATGATGGGGCGGGTTGCCTCTCCCTGCGGGGAGCGGGGCGGCACGGACCGTGCGAGCACGGCTACCGGGCGGCTCCGGCTCCGTATACCTCGACGGTGCCGCTCATCGGGGGCCGATGAAGCGAGCCGGTCACGTTCCGCGCCGGGCATTCCGGCTTGCCACGCTCAGTGGCATATACGGCTGCGGGTCAGCGCCGGAATCGCACCGGCTTCCCCCTGGCGGACGTGAGGACGACGCCCTCACTCTACCGGCCGGTCCGCGCACCTCTCGGGTCACACCGCCACGAACGCGACCGGATCGCTCCCCGGCACGGCCTCCGCGCGCCCCAGTTTCACCAGGCGCCGCACATGGGCCTCCGCCTCGGAGACGGCGATGGTCCTCGACCCGTAGGGGATTTCGTCCCAGGGGCGGTTCCACTCCATGCGCTCGGCGATCCGCCAGGGAGTGAGGGGCTCGGCGAGCAGGGTGAGGAGTCCGGTCAGGCGCTCCTCGTGGTGGGTCAGGAGCTCGTGGACGCGGGCGGGCGCGTCGGTGAACGTGCGCTGGTGGGCGGGGAGGATCTCGGCCGGGTCGAGACGGGCGACGCGCTCCAGGGAGTCCAGGTAGTCGCCGAGGGGGTCTCCCCCGCTCGAGCGAAGCCGAGAGCTTGGGGAAGGATCGGTGACGGTCTCCGATTCGGGGTCCTCGTACAGGCCGATGTGCGGGGTGATGCCGGGCAGCAGGTGGTCGCCGGAGAAGAGGCGGCCGTTGCCGCGCAGGCCCGCCGGGTGGTCCTCCTCCAGGTGGAGGCAGACGTGGCCGGGCGTGTGGCCGGGGGTCCAGATGGCGCGCAGGCGGCGGCCGGGCAGGGCGAGGAGTTCGCCGGGGGTGATGGAGCGGTCGGGCAGGGCGGGGGCGAGGCCGGGGAGTTTGTGGGGGCGGCCCTCGTCGCGGGCCCGGATCAGCGGGGCGACGTGGTCGGCGGGCGCGCCGGCGGCCGTGAGCTTGTCCACCAGGTACGCGTACCAGCGGTCCGGCGGGTTCGAGCGGGTGCGGCGGACCACGGACGCGTCGGCGTCGTGCATGGCGAGCCACGCCCCGGACGCGTCGCGGACCTGGCCGGAGAGGCCGTGGTGGTCGGGGTGGTGGTGGGTGATGACGACGCCGTGCACGTCGGCGACGGCGACGCCGCACGCGGCGAGCCCGGCGACGAGGGTGTCCCAGGACGCCGGGTCGTCCCAGCCGGTGTCGACGAGGACCGGTCCCGCGTCGGTGTCCAGGAGGTGGACGAGGGTGAAGCCGAGGGGGTTGTCGGGGATGGGGACCTTGATGCTCCAGACGCCGCCGCCGTGCTCGGTCACCGGCGGGTCCGTCAGCTGCGGGGTCATGGGGGCCTCGTCTCTCGTCGCCGGTCCCCTCGCCGGGGGTCATCACTATAACTAGAACTAGTTCCAATAGTCGCCCAAGTCGACTGCTTGGAAGCTGTGTTGCCCCTTCCGTCCGTGGACTCCACGAACTAGAACTGGTATCAGTTCTGAAACCGTGTCAGGAAACAGTGTCGGGAAACAGTGCCGGGAAACGCTCCGCAGGAGGCAGTCAGCCATGACCGAGCTCGTGGAACACGGACAGCTGTTCATCGGCGGGGAGTTGGTCGACCCGCTCGGCAAGGACGTCATCGAGATCGTCTCCCCGCACACCGGAGAGGTCTTCGCACGCGTGCCGCACGCGGCGCCCGCCGACATCGACCGCGCCGTCGCCGCCGCCCGCAAGGCCTTCGAGCACGGTCCCTGGCCGCGCATGACCGTGGACGAGCGCATCGAGGTCATCACGAAGATCAAGGACGGCTTCGCGGTCCGCCACGAGGAGATCGCCCGCGTCATCAGCACCGAGAACGGCACCCCCTACACCTCCAGCGTGATGGTGCAGGCCCTCGCCGCGCTGATGGTCTGGGACGCGGCGATCACCGTCGCCCGCGACTTCCCGTACGAGGAGCAGCGGGACGGCGTCCTCGGCAAGCTGCTCGTCCGGCGCGAACCGGTGGGCGTCGTCGCGGCCGTCGTACCGTGGAACGTCCCGCAGTTCACCGCCGCCGCCAAGCTGGCGCCCGCCCTGCTCGCCGGCTGCCCCGTGATCCTCAAGACCTCCCCGGAAGCGCCCCTCGACGCCTACATACTCGCCGAACTGGCCGCCGACGCGGGCCTGCCCGAAGGCGTGCTCTCCATCGTCTGCGCCGACCGCGAGGTGAGCGAGTACCTCGTCGGGCACCCCGACGTCGACAAGGTGTCCTTCACCGGCTCCGTCGCCGCGGGCAAACGCGTCATGGAGGTCGCCGCCCGCAACCTCACCCGCGTGACGCTCGAGCTCGGCGGCAAGTCGGCCGCCGTCATCCTGCCGGACGCCGACGCGGCGACCGCCGTCGCGGGCATCACCCCGTTCGCCTGGATGATCAACGGCCAGGCCTGCGTGGCCCAGACCCGCATCCTCGTGCCCCGCACCCGCTACGACGAGTTCGCCGAGGCATTCTCCGCCGCCGCCAGTGCCCTCAAGGTCGGCGACCCCCTCGACCCCGCCACCGAACTCGGCCCGCTCGTCGCCCAGCGGCAGCAGCAGCGCTCCCTCGACTACATCCGCATCGGCCAGGAGGAGGGCGCCAAGATCCTCGCGGGCGGCGGCCGTCCGGCCGGGCTCGACCAGGGCTGGTACGTCGAGCCGACCCTCTTCGGCGGCGTCGACAACTCCATGCGCATCGCCCGCGAGGAGATCTTCGGCCCCGTCATCTGCCTGCTGCCCTACGGCGAGGAGGACGAGGCGGTACGGATCGCCAACGACTCCGACTACGGACTCAGCGGCAGCGTCTGGACCGCCGACACCGAGCGCGGCATCGACATCGCGCGCAGGGTGCGCACCGGAACGTACTCCGTGAACACCTTCAGCCTCGACATGCTCGGCCCCTTCGGCGGCTACAAGAACTCCGGCCTCGGGCGCGAGTTCGGACCCGAGGGATACGGCGAGTACTTCGAGCACAAGATGATCCACCTCCCCAACGGCTATGAGGGGAGCGGTGCCTGATGGGAGACCGCTGGCACGTCGAGGTCGACCGGGCGGTCTGCATCGGCTCCGGAATGTGCGTGCTCACCGCGCCCGGCGGCTTCGCACTGGACACCGCCCGCCAGTCGCACCCCACCGCGTCCGAGACCGACGCCAACGAAAAGGTCCTGGAGGCCGCGGAGGGCTGCCCGGTCGAGGCGATCACGATCACGCTGGCGCACGGCGGGGAGGTCGTGTTCCCGCCCGAGGAGTGACCCGGACCGTCCCGGAGGAGTGACCGGGCACGTTTCCGACTCGTTGACACCCGCGCCCCGTTCCTCCTCATGGCGGCGCGGGTGTCGCCATTTGTCCGGGACGCGGATATTCTGTGCTCTCGAACATGAGCGAACGTGACTTTACCCATGCGTTCCGCACGGCGATGTGATGACAGTCGTGACTGTTCCGTCCCCTGGCGCCCTGGAAATCTCTGTGCCACGCCGAGCAGAGAGGGGACGCCATGGACAAGCGGTACGAGGTCTACTGTCTGGCCGACAGGCACTTCTACGAGACCCCGGACCGGCTGTCGTCCAAAGGCGCCCCGGGCGCCACCGAGTTCCCGGTGGCAGGCAGGCCCGTCCCCGAAGGATGGCGCTCCGGACGCGTCGGCGACTGGCTCTCCCTCGTCCCCGTGGACGACGAGGGAGCCGCGCTGCCCGCGCCCCAGCAGGGCTGGAAGATCCACGTCTCCGCGACCCTCGAGAACGCGGACCGCGTCGCCTCGGCCGTCTGGGACTACTGCGTGCCCCGCCGCATCCCCTTCAAGTTCGTGCCGGGCAGACACCTCCTGCACCTGCGCAACAGCAAGTACGCGGGCCGCGACCACAGCGGCAAGGCCGTCACGGTCTACCCCGCGGACGAAGCACAGCTACAGGAGATACTCGACGACCTCGGCGACCGCCTGGAGGGCACCGAGGGCCCGTACATCCTCACCGACCTGCGCTGGCGGCAGGGCCCGCTGTACGTCAGGTACGGCGCCTTCACCCGGCGCATGTGCGACAACGGCAAGGGCACGATGGTGCCGGCCATCGAGGACGGCGAAGGACAGCTCGTCCCCGACCCGCGCGACCCCGCCTTCAAGGTGCCCGCCTGGGTGACGCTGCCGTCGTTCCTCGAACCGGCGCTCGCGGCCCGCAACACGACGACCGTCACCGACCTGCCGTACCGCATCGAGAAGGCCCTGCACTTCTCCAACGGCGGCGGTGTCTACGCGGGTACCGACACCCGCGACGGCCGCAAGGTCGTCCTCAAGGAAGGCCGCCCGCACGCGGGCCTCGCCGCCGACGGAGCCGACGCCGTCGCCCGCCTCGAACGCGAGAAGACCGCCCTGGAGACACTCTCCGGACTCGGCGTGGCCCCCGAGGTGCGCGACTGGTTCCTCCTGGACGGCCACCGCTTCCTCGTCATGGACTTCCTCGAAGGGGCCACCCTCAACTCGTTCTTCGCCCACCGGCACCCGCTGTGCACCAGCAGGCCGGACCCCGCAGCCATCACCGAGTACACGGCGTGGGCGCTGCGCATGTACCGCGCCGTCGAGGACGCCGTCACCGCCGTGCACGAACGAGGCGTCGTCTTCAACGACCTGCACCTCTTCAACATCATGGTCGCGCCCGACGAACAGTCCGTCTCCCTCCTCGACTTCGAGGCGGCGGCAGCCGTCGGAGACGCGGGCCGGCAGGTCGTCGCGCACCCCGGATTCCTCGCACCGCCCGACCGCACCGGCACCGACGTCGACCGCTACGCACTCGCCTGCCTGCGCCTCGCCCTCTTCCTGCCGATCACGTCACTGCTCTCCATCGACCGCGGCAAGGCCGCCCACTTCGCCCAGGTGATCGCCGCCGAATTCCCCGGCGTACCGGCGGAGTTCCTGGCCGAAGCCGTGGCCGAGATCGAACACGGGCCACGCGGCCGCGCCGGGGAACACGAGCGGGCGCCGGTCCGCGCAGCGGGAGACACGGAGGCCCCGGTGGGGGGCGTCCTCATGGGGGACCGGACCGGCGCCACCCGTCGGACGGCCGGGGCGACCGCGCCCCTGGTCGACCCCGCCGACTGGCCGTACAGCCGCGACTCGATGGTCAAGGCCATCCTCGCCTCGGCCACCCCCGAACGCGACGACCGGCTCTTCCCCGGCGACATCGCACAGTTCTCCGACGGCGGCGGACTCGGCCTCGCGCACGGCGCGGCCGGGGTGCTGTACGCACTCGCGGAGAGCGGCGCCGAACGCTACGAGGAAGGCGAGCACTGGCTCCTCAAGCACACGGAGCCCATCCCGCGCGGCACACCCCTCGGCCTGTACGACGGCCTCGCGGGCATCGCCCACGTACTGGACCGCCTGGGCCACCGCACCCGCGCCCTCGACCTCACCGGCCTCGTCCTCCAGGAGAAGTGGGAACGGCTCCCCTCCGACCTGTTCGGCGGGCTCGCGGGCCTCGGCCTCGCCCTGGACTCCCTCGCCCACAGCACCGGCGAACACGAACTCGCCGACCACGCGCTGCGGGCCGCCGAACTCCTCGGCGAACGCCTCACCGCCGACAGCGCCGCCGACCAGGGCAAACGCCGCCGCGCCGGACTGCTGCGCGGCGCCACCGGACCCGCACTGCTCTTCCTGCGCCTGTACGAGCGGAACGGCGACCCCGCCCTCCTCGACCTCGCGGCCCGCGCCCTGCGCGCGGACCTCGCCCAGTGCGTCACCCAGGAACGCGACGGCAGTCTCGCCGTCAACGAGGGCTGGCGCACCATGCCCTACCTCGGGGACGGCAGCGTCGGCATCGGCATGGTGATCGACGACTACCTCGCCCACCGGGACGACGCGGACCTCGAGGCGGCCCGCCCGGGCATCCTGGCCTCCGCGCGCTCACGCTTCTGCGTACAGCCCGGCCTGTTCCAGGGCCGCGCCGGACTCCTCGCCCACGTCAACCGCAGCACCACCCCGGACATCACCCCCGAGGACGTCGCGGAGCAGATCGAGGAACTCGGCTGGTTCGCCATGGCGTACGCGGGTCAGCTGGCCTTCCCCGGACACCAGATGCTGCGGCTGTCCATGGACCTCAACACCGGGACGGCGGGCTGCCTCCTCGCACTCGCCGGCGCCCTCGGCGACGACGGAGCGCACGTCCCCTTCCTGCCGCCCCTGCGGCGGCCCCAGAGCCGGTCCCGCTTCACAGCGGGGTCGTGACACAACCCCCATAGGGAAATGCGAAAAGCAACTCCCCCAAAAGAGAGGGAAGTTTCATGGCACTCCTCGACCTGCAGAGCATGGAATCCGACGAGATGACGGGCGGCGGCCACGGTGGCGGCGGCAGCCAGGCCAGCCTGCTCCTCTGCTGGAGCGACGCCAGCATCGTGCTCTGCCTCTGACATCTGCCCCAGCTGAACGGCTAGGCATTTGAAGGCCCGGGCGGCACCCCGCGAGGGGCCCGCCCGGGCTCACCCCTGCCATCTCTGCCACCTGCCAACGCCTAGGGACACGACGAGGCGACGGAGACCCTTACCGCATGGCGACGACCACCACCCGGCCCGACCGATCCACGCCACCCGCGCACCTGCTGGGCGCCGCGACCCGGTACAGCGCCGCCCGCTGCACGGTCCTCGCCCTCTGCGCCGTCGCGGGGTCGGGCGCCGCCCTGCTCCTGCCGCTCGCCATCGGCCACGCCCTGGACGCCCTCTTGACCGGCGGCGGCACCCGCTGGGTCTGGGCGTGCGCCGCACTGATCGGCGTCAGCGCCCTCCTCGACGCCCTCGACGGCGTCCTCACCGGCACCACCAACGCCCGCACCACGGCCTGGCTGCGCGGCCGCGTCGTCCGCCACGTACTGGCCGTCGGACCGCGCACCACCGCCCGCTTCGCCCCCGGCGACCTCGTCGCACGCCTCATCGACAACGCGGCACACGCGGGCATCGCACCCGCCACCGCCGCCGCACTCATCGCCGCCCTGGTCACCCCCGTCGGCGCCGTGGTCGCCCTCGCCCTCATCGACGGCTGGCTCGCCGTCGTGTTCATCGTGGGCGCACCCGTCCTCTTCTTCCTGCTGCGCGCGTTCGTGCGGGTCTCCTCGGACTGCGTGGCCCGCTACCAGCAGGTCCAGGGCGACATCGCGGGCCGACTCAGCGAGGCGATCGGCGGGGCGCGGACCATCGCCGCGGCGCACACCGAGGACAAGGAGTCGGCGCGGGTCCTGCGGACGCTGCCCGAACTCTCCCGCCAGGGCCACCGGATGTGGCGCGTGCAGGGCCGCTCCCAGGCGCAGGCCGTCGCCGTCGCACCGCTCCTCCAGATCGCGGTCGCCGCGGTCGCGGGCCACCTCGTGCTCCAGGAGCGCATCAGCGTCGGCGACCTGCTGGCCGCTTCTCGGTACGCGGTGCTCGCCACCGGCGTCGGCATGCTCGTCGGACAGCTGGGCGGCCTGGTGCGGGCGCGCGCCGCGGCACGGCGCCTGGGGGAGGTGCTCGCGGAACCCGGGACGGAACACGGGGCGGCTGAACTCCCCTCCACCGGCGGCCTGTTGGAGCTGCGTGGCGTGCGTTCGAGCCGCGGTGGACGCGCCGTGCTCGACGGCATCGACCTGACCGTCCCCGCGGGCTCCACCGTCGCCGTCGTCGGCCGGTCCGGCGCGGGGAAGTCCCTGCTCGCCGCCCTCGCGGGGCGTCTCGCCGACCCCGACGAAGGAGACGTACGCCTCGACGGCGTCCCCCTCGACTCGCTCAGCCGCGAGGAGCTGCGCCGCGAGGTCGGCTACGCCTTCGAGCGGCCCGCACTGCTCGGCGGCACCCTGGAGGGCACGATCGGCTTCGGCACCCCCCGCCCGGCACCCGACCGCGTCCGCGAGGCGGCCCGCGCCGCCCGCGCCGACCCCTTCATCACCCGCCTCCCCGACGGCTACGCCACGCCCTGCGCCGAAGCACCCCTCTCCGGAGGCGAGGCCCAACGCCTCGGCCTGGCAAGGGCGTTCGCGCGCGGCGGCCGGCTCCTCATCCTCGACGACGCGATGTCCAGCCTCGACACGGTCACCGAGCACCACATCGCCGAGGCCCTGCTCCGCCACACCCCGCACCGCAGCCGCCTGATCATCGCCCACCGCGCGGCGACGGCGGCCCGCGCCGACACGGTGGCCTGGCTGCACGAGGGCCGGATCCGGGCGGTCGGCACGCACGCGGAGCTCTGGGAACGGGCGGAGTACCGGGAGGTGTTCGGCGCGTGAAGCGGTCTACCCAGGTCACATCGGCCAAGGCGGGCCCCTACCGCAGGGGCGTGCGCTTCCTGCGGCGCAGGTGGCCGGTCGTGGTGCGGCTCGCGCTCTGGTCCGTCCTGGAGACCGGGCAGACGTTCCTCACCGGATACGCCCTCGCGCACGCGCTGGACGACGGCTTCCTCGACGGGCAGGAGGCGGTGGGCCTCGGCTGGCTGGGCGCGGCGGCGCTCGGCGTGCTGGTCGCCGCGTACGGCACGGGGCGGGTGTACCGCGCGGTCGCCGACCTGGTGGAACCGCTGCGGGACTCCCTGGTGCGGCAGGTCGTCGGGCGCGGGCTGCGGGAGGCGGACGGTGCAGCCGTGTCGCGCCTCACCCAGCAGGTGGAGATCGCCAGGGACACCTTCGCGGGCCTGGTGATGGTCTCCCGCTCCTTCGTCTTCACGGCGGTGGGCGCGCTGGTCGGTCTGTTCTCGCTGGACCCGCTCCTGCTCCTGGTGGTCGCGCCGCCGCTGCTCGCCGGGATCGGTCTGTTCGTGGCGACGCTGCGGCCGCTGGCCCGCAGGCAGGAGGAGTTCCTGGTCGCGGACGAGGAGCTGGCGGGTCAACTGGGCGTGGTCGCGCCGGGGTTGCGGGACGTGGCCGCGGCGGGCGCGGAACAGGACGTGGCCGAGGATCTGGACCGGGGTGTCGCCACGGAGTACGCGGCGGCCGGTGCCCTCGCCCGCTGGGGCATCCTGCGCACGGCGTCCCTGGCGGTCGGCGGCCAGCTCCCGCTGGTGCTGCTCCTCGCCGCGGGCCCCTGGCTCCTGGACAACGGGGTGACGCCGGGCGCGCTGGTGGGCGCTCTCGCGTACGTCACCCAAGCCCTGCTTCCCGCCCTCCACAACCTGGTCCACGGCCTGGGCGCGAGCGGTTCCCGCCTGGCGATCGTCCTGCGGCGCCTGGTGTGGGACGCGCCGGAGGCTCCGGAGGTACCGGATGCACCGGAGGCCCCCGAGGGCGAGACCCGAGAGCACCAGGCGCCCGACCACGCCCCCACCCCCACCCCCACCCCCGCCCTCCGCCTCTCCTCCCTCACCTTCGCCTACGGCCCGCACGCCGAACCCGTCCTGAAGGACCTCGACCTCACCGTCGCCCCGGGTGAGCACCTCGCCGTCGTCGGACCCAGTGGGATCGGCAAGTCCACAATGGCCGGAATCGTCGCGGGACTGCTCGAACCGGACGCGGGGGACGTGCGCGTCGACGGATTTCCCGTGCGGGGGGCGGGTGCCGTGGGTCGGCGCGTTCTCATCCCCCAGGAGGCGTACGTCTTCACCGGGACGCTGCGCGACAACCTGAGCTACCTCCGGGAGGACCCCGTCCCGGAGCGGGAACTGCTCGCCGCCGCCGACGCCGTCGGCCTCGCCCCGCTCGTAGAGCGGCTCGGCGGTCCGGACGCCGAACTGGCCCCGGGTGAACTGTCGGCCGGGGAGCGGCAGTTGATCGCGCTGACCCGCGCCTACCTGTCGTACGCCCCGCTCGCGATCCTCGACGAGGCGACCTGCCACCTCGACCCGGTCGCGGAGTCCCGCGCCGAGCGCGCGTTCGCGGCCCGTCCGGGCGGCACGCTGGTGGTCATCGCCCACCGCATCAGCTCGGCCCGCCGTGCCGACCGCGTCCTGGTGATGGACGGGGCGCACGCCCTGTGCGGACGGCACGACGAGCTGATGGAACGTTCCCCTCTCTACCGGGACCTCAACGGAGCGGGAGAGTGGGGTGCGGCCCCGGACGACGAGGTCGCCGCGTCACACCCACCCCTCTCCCTGCGAGATCCGTATCGCGTCGATCCTGTTCCGCGCCCCGGTCTTCCGGGTGATCGCGGCCATGTAGTTGCGCACCGTTCCGTTGGACAGATGGAGACTGTTGGCGATCTCGGCGACCGACGCGCCCCCGGCGGCGAGTGAGAGCACGCTCAACTCGCGCCGGGTGAGCGGCATCTGTGCCGCCTTGAGAAAGCCGAAGCCCAGCGACTCGTCGACGAACCGCCGGCCCGCCGCCACCTGTCTGATCCCCGCGAGCAGCCGTTCCGGCGGGCTCGCCTTGTTCACATAGCCGAGCGCGTCCGCCTCCGCGGCCCGCCGCAGCTGGCCGGGCCGGTTGGCGGTGGCGAGCACGAGCACCCGGCACCCCCTCCCCAACGCGGAAGGCCCGGTGAGTTCGCCGAGCGGAGCCTGTGCGTAGGTGGCCTCGTCGTCGAGGTCCACCACGCATAAGTCCGGTCGTACGCTCCGTTGCCTTCCGCGCGCATGGGACCACGGCGCGTGGAACACCTCCAGATCCGGCTCGCGGGCGAGTTGCTCCGCCAGAGCCATTCGCAACAGACAGGCGTCGTGCACGAGAAGAACCCGAATCACGCTCTGCCCCTTCAGCTTCCAGCCCCGGTTGCTCCGTTCAAGCACGCTGCCATTCATAGCGGTGAGTACCCCGGTCGTGACGCAGAGAACTGGCCAACGAGGAGGGCGGGGGCGCATTTGCCATACGACTGTGCGCCCCCCGTGCGTCGGGCAGGTGACGGACGACTTATGGGCTTGGGGGCGCCGACAGGCTATGTGCAGAACCCCGCTGTCAGGCTATGGGCAAGGCTCGACCGACAGGTTATGGGCAGGGCTTCGCTCTCGGCTATATGTGGGAGCGCCGCAGTCCGGATGCCGGGAGGAGGGCGCGGTGCGGTCCGGCTACGCGCCGGTCTCCGCCGTCAGGTCGATGAGGCGGCAGACCGTCTCGATGTCGATCTTCACCTGGGCGATCGAGGCCCGGCCCGACAGCCAGGTGATCAGCGCCGAGTGCCAGGTGTGCTCGATGACCCGCACCGCCGACAGCTGCTGTGCGGTCGGCGTCTCCTCAAGACCCATCGCGTCCAGGATGATCGCCGTCGTCAGCCGCGACACCGTGTCGACCTCGGGGCTCACCGACCGGTCCGCGAAGGTCAGCGCCCGCACCATCGCGTCCGCCAGGTGCGGCTCGCGCTGGAGCGCGCGGAAAGCCCTCATCAGCGTCTCGGCGACCCGCTCGGCAGGCGTCTCACCGGCCGGCGGACGCTTCCGGATCGTCGTGTGCATGTGCTGGAGCTGGTCCTGCATCGTGGCGACCAGGAGATGGACCTTGGAGGGAAAGTACCGGTAGAGCGTGCCGAGCGCGACGCCCGCTGCCTCGGCGACCTCCCGCATCTGCACGGCGTCGAAGCCGCCCCGGCTCGCCAGTTGCGCGCTCGCGTGCAGGATGCGGCGGCGGCGCGCCTCCTGGCGCTCGGTGAGGGCGGGCGTCGCAGGGTTCGCCGCCTTGGCTTCCGCTGTCATGTCGATGCCCCTCCGCTACGCCTCGCGAGATCGCACAGCATGGCAGGGAGCCCGTCGTGGCGCGAATCACCTGATCCGGGCCGTACACCTCGCCTACCTGCCGGTAGATTCAAAGCTCGTTCAGCGATCATTCAGCGATCCAGTCTGAAACTTGTTCTAGATTACCGTCCCGGCGTAACCTCGCGGAGAACTGCAGGGAGAAGGGGGCCCGAGAGTGACCGCTGAGGCCATGGAGGCACGCCCCCGAAAGGGTTCCGGCGCCGACGGCGAGCGCCCGTTGCGCATCGCGCTCCTCACGTACAAGGGGAACCCGTTCTGCGGGGGACAGGGTGTCTACGTACGTCACCTCTCCCGCGAACTCGCCCGGCTCGGCCACAGCGTCGAAGTGATCGGCGCGCAGCCCTACCCCGTCCTCGACGAGGGCGAGGACCTGACGGGCCTCAAGCTCACCGAACTCCCCAGCCTCGACCTCTACCGCTCGCCGGACCCCTTCCGCACCCCCAAGCGCGACGAGTACCGCGACTGGGTCGACGCCCTCGAAGTGGCGACGATGTGGACCGGCGGCTTCCCCGAGCCCGTCACCTTCAGCCTCCGCGCCCGGCGGCACCTGCGCGCCCGGACCGGTGACTTCGACGTCGTGCACGACAACCAGACGCTCGGGTACGGCCTCCTCGGCGACCTCGGCGCGCCCCTCGTCACCACCATCCACCACCCCATCACCGTCGACCGGCAGCTGGAGCTGGACGCGGCGCCCGACTGGAAGCGCCGCGCCTCCGTCCGCCGCTGGTACGCGTTCACGCGCATGCAGAAGCGCGTCGCGCGCCGCCTCCCCTCGGTCCTCACCGTCTCCGGCACGTCCCGGCAGGAGATCGTCGACCACCTCGGCGTCCGCGCGGACCGCATCGAGGTCGTCCACATCGGCGCCGACACCGGCCTCTTCTCACCGGACCCCGCCGTCCCCGAAGTGCCCGGCAGGATCGTCACCACCTCCAGCGCCGACGTACCGCTCAAGGGCCTGATCCACCTCGTCGAGGCGCTCGCCAAGGTCCGCGCCGACCACCCCGGCGCCCACCTCGTCGTCGTCGGCAAGCGCGCCGAGGACGGCCCCGTCGCCCAGGCCATCGAGCGGCACGGCCTCGAAGGCGCCGTCGAGTTCGTCAAGGGCATCACCGACGCCGAACTCGTCGACCTCGTCCGCTCCGCGCAGGTCGCCTGCGTCCCTTCGCTGTACGAGGGGTTCTCGCTCCCCGCGGCGGAGGCGATGGCCACCGGCACGCCGCTCCTCGCCACCACCGGCGGCGCGATCCCGGAGGTCGCGGGCCCCGACGGGGAGACCTGCCTCGCCGTACCGCCGGGCGACGCGGGCGCGCTCGCGCACGGCCTGAACCGGCTGCTCGGCGACGGCGACCTGCGGGCCAGGCTCGGCGCGGCGGGGCGCGAACGCGTCCTCGCCAAGTTCACCTGGGCCCGCGCCGCCCAGGGCACGGCGGAGCTGTACCGCGCGGCGATGGACCGCTCCGCCACCACGCATCCCGGCCGCGCCGCGGCCACCACGACGTACTCCGGGAGCCATCGCTGATGCTGACCGTCGACTTCACCCGCTTCCCGCTCGCCGCGGGCGACCGCGTCCTGGACCTGGGCTGCGGCGCGGGCCGGCACGCCTTCGAGTGCTACCGGCGCGGCGCGCAGGTCGTGGCCCTCGACCGGAACGCCGAGGAAATCCGCGAGGTCGCCAAGTGGTTCGCCGCGATGAAGGAGGCCGGTGAGGCCCCCGCGGGCGCCACGGCCACCGCGATGGAGGGCGACGCGCTCAACCTGCCCTTCCCCGACGCGTCGTTCGACGTCGTCATCATCTCCGAGGTCATGGAGCACATCCCCGACGACAAGGGCGTCCTCGCCGAGATGGTGCGCGTCCTCAAGCCGGGCGGCCGCATCGCGGTGACCGTCCCGCGCTACGGCCCGGAGAAGGTCTGCTGGGCCCTGTCCGACGCCTACCACGAGGTCGAGGGCGGCCACATCCGCATCTACAAGGCGGACGAACTCCTCGAACGGATGCGGGAGTCGGGCCTCAAGCCGTACGGCACGCACCACGCGCACGCCCTGCACGCGCCGTACTGGTGGCTGAAGTGCGCGTTCGGCGTCGACAACGACAAGGCGCTGCCCGTGCGGGCGTACCACAAGCTGCTCGTCTGGGACATCATGAAGAAGCCCCTCGCGACGCGCGTCGCCGAGCAGCTGCTCAACCCCGTCGTCGGCAAGAGCTTCGTGGCGTACGCGACCAAGCCGCACCTCCCGAAGGCCTCCGCCGACGCAGGCGTCGACGCCGCGGCGGCCGCCAAGTGACGAGCCCGGAGCGGACCGAACACCTCGTCCTGCCCGGCGTCCTGACGGCCGATCAGGCCATCGCGACGGTACGCGGCATCCTCGCCGTGCAGCGCGAGGACGGCGCGATCCCGTGGTTCCGCGGCCACCACCTCGACCCGTGGGACCACACCGAGGCCGCGATGGCACTGGACGCGGCGGGCGAGCACGCGGCCGCCGAGCGCGCCTACGACTGGCTCGTACGCCACCAGAACCCGGACGGCTCCTGGTACGCGGCGTACGCCGACGGGGACCCGCACGACGTCACCGACCGCGGCCGCGAGACCAACTTCTGCGCCTACCTCGCCGTCGGCGTCTGGCACCACTACCTCTCCACCGGCGACGAGGCCTTCCTGGACCGCATGTGGCCCGCCGTGGTCGCCGCCGTCGAGTTCGTGCTCGCGCTCCAGCAGCCCGGCGGGCAGATCGGCTGGAAGCGGGAGCAGGACGGCACGCCGGTGACCGACGCACTCCTCACCGGCTCCTCGTCCATCCACCAGGCGCTGCGCTGCGCCCTCGCCATCGCCGAGGAGCGCGAAGAGGCCCAGCCCGACTGGGAGTTGGCCGCGGGCGCCCTCGCGCACGCGATCCGCCACCACCCCGAGCGGTTCCTCGACAAGGACCGCTACTCGATGGACTGGTACTACCCGGTCCTGGGCGGGGCGGTGACCGGCGTGGCCGCCAAGTCCCGCATAGAGGAGGGCTGGGACCGCTTCGTCGTCCCCGGCCTCGGGGTGCGCTGTGTCGTGCCCAACCCGTGGGTCACCGGCGGCGAGAGCGCCGAACTCGCCCTGGCCCTCTGGGTGATAGGCGAGTCCGACCGTGCCCTGGAAGTCCTCCAGTCCATCCAGCACCTGCGCGACCCGGAGTCGGGCCTGTACTGGACGGGCTACGTCTTCGACGACAGGACGGTCTGGCCCGAGGAACTCACCACCTGGACTGCGGGCTCGCTCCTCCTGGCCGTGGCGGCACTCGGCGGCGACGAGGCGACCTGCGCGGTCTTCTCGGGCGACCACCTGCCGCTTGGCCTGGACCCGGAGTGCTGCGAACCGCCTCAGTAGCGGCGCAGGCGGCCCGCCAGGGCGTGGCCGACGAGGAGGTAGACGATCGCGGCGAGGCCGTAACCCGCCACGACGCGCGCCCAGTCCTCGTCGAAGGTGAAGAGGTCGTGGGACCAGCCGGCCAGCCAGCGGGCCACGTCGTGGATGAACTGGACGAGGTCGTTGGCGCGGTTCGCGTCCAGCAGGTACATCAGGATCCACAGGCCGAGGATCGCGGCCATGACGTCGGCGACGATGACGATGACTCGCGCCGCAGTGCTGCTGTGGGAGTTCCGCGTGGGAGACATAGAGCCCGGATACCTGGGAACGCCCCGTTGAAACCCGGACGGGCGCATCCCGGTGGCGGGGCACGGGCGCCGGGGTGAGGCTGCGGGAGAGGTCCGCGTACTCCCGCGGGCCGCTCAGCTCCCGTCTGGAGGCCCCGTCGTGCCCAGCCCCGTACCCGTCCGCCGTGCCGCGGTCTCCCTCACGCTCTGCGGCGCCCTGCTGGCCGGTGCGACGGCCTGCGGCGGCAGCGGCGAGGACACCGCCGCCGCGTCGGCGCCGTCCACCAGCAGCAGCGCCGAGAAGCAGAAGTTCGCCAAGACCCGCTTCGTCGCCAACGCGGGCCTGGCGGCCGGGGCGACGTACCAGTGGATCGTGAAGCCGTACCGCGCGGGCAAGTTCAAGAAGGGCGCGGGCGGCCGCAAGTTCGCCCTCATCAAGGCGGGCCTCGCGGGCGCGTTCACGTACAACAGGCTGAAGGCCGCGACGAAGAACGCGAAGGGCGACCCGACCCTCTCCAAGGCGGTGGCCCCCCTGACATCCGGCATCGACGCCCTGAAGGACCTGCCGTCCAAGCTCCGCAAGGGCGAGGGTACGGACTCGGTGGTGAACTCCTTCGACGACATCATCAAGGACGTCAAGGGCGCGGGCAGCAGCGCGGGCGCGGACGTCAAGGACAAGGTGCCGTCGGCGGGCGAGCTCACCAAGGGATGAGCAAGGGCGCGTCTCTGCCTACGAGTTGAGCTCCGCCAGGACCCGCAGCGTGTGCGGGTCCGGCGCGAGCACGAGCAGGTCCGTCACCGGCCCCTTGCGCCACAGCTCAAGGCGTTCGGCGATGCGGGCACGCGGCCCGACCAGCGAGATCTCGTCCGCGAAGGCATCCGGTACCGCGAGCACCGCCTCCTCCCTGCGGCCCGCGAGGAACAGCTCCTGGATGTGCCGGGCCTCGTCCTCGTACCCCATGCGCGCCATCAGGTCCGCGTGGAAGTTGCGGGCGGCGTGCCCCATCCCGCCGATGTAGAAGCCGAGCATGGCCTTGACGGGGAGCAGACCTTCGGCGACGTCGTCGCACACCTTCACGCGGGCCATGGGGGCGATGAGAAACCCCTCGGGGACGTCGGCGAGCGACGCCTCGTACACATCGGTTCGCAGCGGCGACCAGTACAGCGGCAGCCAGCCGTCCGCGATCCGCGTCGTCTGCGCGATGTTCTTGGGCCCCTCGGCGCCGAGCAGGATGGGCAGGTCGGCGCGGAGGGGATGGGTGATCGGCTTGAGGGGTTTGCCGAGACCGGTGCCGTCATCCCCGCCGTACGGGTGGGAGTGGAAGCGGCCCGCCACCTCCACGGGCCCTTCGCGGCGCAGGACTTGGCGGATCACCTCGACGTACTCGCGGGTCGCGGTCAGCGGCGATTTCGGGAACGGCCGCCCGTACCATCCCTCCACCACCTGCGGCCCGGACAGCCCGAGCCCTAGCATCATCCGCCCGCCGGAGAGGTGGTCAAGGGTGAGTGCGTGCATGGCGGTGGTGACGGGGGAGCGCGCCGCCATCTGCGCGACGGCCGTGCCCAGCTTGATCCGCGAGGTCTGCGCGGCGATCCAGGTCAACGGCGTGAAGGCGTCCGATCCCCAGGCCTCGGCGGTCCACACGGAGTCGTAGCCGAGCCGCTCGGCCTCCTGGGCCAGGGCGACGTGCCCGGGGTCGGGGCCGCGCCCCCAGTATCCGAGTGCGAGCCCGAGCCGCATAGGCCTGCCTCCCTGGCGAACTGATGGTGTGTCAGGTGGTCCGTAGGGGAGGGACTGTACGACAACGGCCCCCCGCCCGGAAGGGCGAGGGGCCGCGGTACCGCGAGTGCGGGGGGATCAGCCGCGCTGGATCCCCGTGGTGTCCTGCAGGACGCCGCGACGGCCGTCCTGCGTCTGGGCCACCAGACCGGGACCGCGCTGCTCGACGGCCAGGTACCAGGTGCCCGGCGCCAGCTCGGCGATCGGCGTCGGCGAGCCGTCCTCCGCGTACAGCGGACGCGGCACCGGCACGGCGAACCAGAACGGCGAGAAGTCACCGGCGGGCTGCGCCTGCGCGGGCGGCGGGGTCTGCCCGGCCTGCGGCTGCGGCTGGCCACCGAAGGACTGACCCTGCGGCTGGCCCGGCTGAGCGCCGTACGGGGCACCCGGCTGCGGCTGACCCGCACCGGCGCCCGGGTAGCCGTAGCCACCCTGCGGCTGACCGCCGTAGGGCTGCGGGGCCATCGGCTTCGGGCCGCCCATGAGGGGAGCCTTCAGCGCAGGAACGATCAGCCCGGCGACCGCACCGGCGGCGAGCACGAGGGCGCCGATCAGGCCGAGGATGAGGCCGACACCGGCGTCCGGGGAGTCTCCGCGGCCGAGCGAGCTGTCGAAGACGAAGTTGTAGGACTGGTCGGTGTCGAAGATCGCACCGAGCGAGCTCCACGCGGAGGCGATGGCGAAGGCCACGCCGAGCTGGCCGAGGTCGAGGCCCGCGACCTTGCGCTGCTGCGGCAGCGCGCGGCCGACGACGATGAGGGCCGCACCGATGATGCCGAGCAGGTACACGCTCAGCAGCAGGTTGCCGTTTTCCCAGGCGTTCGGCAGCTTGTCATCGGGAAGGCCGTCGATGTCGAGGGTGTTGAGGAACGAGGCGATGAAGAGCAACACCGCTGCTCCGATCACCACGCCGTCGCCTCGAGTGAGGGAGCGGAAATTCACTTCAGGGTCCTTCGTCAGTCGTCTCGTCAGTGGAGGCGTCGCTGTCGCCGTAGTCGCGGTCGTGTCGCGGTGCGCGAAGCGCGGGGGTGGCCCCTCATCGTAGGGAGGACAATATCGTCCGGACGTGCGGGGTGTCTGCTCGGGATAAAGACGTCCACGCTTCATGGCGAAGACGTTCACCTCCGCTTACGCCCCTACTTCCGCAGGAACCCCGCGATTCCCTCAGAAATCCCCTGCGCCGCCTTCTGGCGCCACGCGGAGCTCGTCAGCAGGGCCTCGTCCTTCGCGTCCCGCATGTTCCCGCACTCGATGAACACCTTGGGAACCGTGGAGAGGTTGAGGCCCCCGAGGTCCGTGCGGGTGTCCAGGCCCGTGCCGCCGCCGATGTAGTTGGAGGGCGCGCTGCCCGTCACGCTCACGAACTTCCCGGCGATGCGCTCGCCCAGCTCCTTCGAGGGCGCGACGATCGCCGAGGTGTCGGCCGAACCCGACCGCACCTTCCCCGGCATGATCACGTGGTAGCCGCGGTTGCCCGCGCCCGAGCCGTCGGCGTGGATGGAGACCACCGCGTCGGCGTGCGCCTTGTTGCCGATGCGGGCGCGCTCGTCGACGCACGGGCCCCACGGGCGGTCGCCGTCCTGCGTGAACTTGACCGTGACGCCCTGCTTCTCGAGCAGCGACCGCAGCCGGTGCGCGACGTCCAGGGTGAACTTCGCCTCGGTGTAGCCGTGGTTGGTGGACGTGCCCGTCGTGTCGCACTCCTTGCGGTTCGTCCCGATGTCCACCTGCCGGTTGATGTCCGACGCGTGGCGGAAGTTGCCGGGGTTGTGGCCGGGGTCGATCACGACGACCTTGCCCTTGAGGGGGCCGTTGGCGGCGGGACGGCCACCGGACGGCTTCGTGGCCGAATCGTTGTCGTCGGAGTCCCCGCTCTTGCCGTCCTTGTCGTTCTTGTCCTTTTCCTTGGCCTTGTCGGAGGGGCTGGTTCCGGAAGAGGAGGAGGCGGACGGCGCGTCCTGGTCGGTGGACGCGCTCGACGATGCGGGCAGCGATCTCGCCGGTTCGTTCCCGTCGGGCCCGCTTGTCGCCTGGTAGACGAGATAGCCCGCCAGACAGGTCGGGACCAGCGCGGCGACGGCCACCGTCAGCGGTCGGCGGACGCTGCGCCGGGGCGGCTGGGAGGGATCGAATTCCGGACCTACGTACGACACGAGGGCGAGCCTATCCGCGAGGCCGGGCCCCTCGCTCCTGTTGAGGTCGGATACCCGTCGCTCCCGCTGGGGTCAGATCCCCGGCGCCGTGCGCCGCAGCACGCGCAGCGAGTCCGCCACCGCGACCTCCGTGAACGCACCGGACTCCAGAGCCCTGAGGTAGACGCGGTACGGCGCCTGCCCGGTCATGATGTCGACCGGGTCGGGGAACACGTCGTGGATGACGAGCAGCCCGCCCTCGGCGACGTGCGGCGCCCAGCCCTCGTAGTCGGCCGTGGCGTGCTCGTCCGTGTGGCCGCCGTCGATGAAGACCAGGCCGAGCGCGCCGCCCCACGCCTTCGCCACCTGCGGCGAGCGCCCGACGACCGCGATCACGTGGTCCTCAAGGCCTGCCTTGTGCAGGGTGCGGCGGAAGGTGGGCAGCGTGTCCATCCGGCCGACCTCGGGGTCCACCGTCTCCGGGTCGTGGTACTCCCAGCCGGGCTGCTGCTCCTCGCTGCCGCGGTGGTGGTCGACGGTGATCGCGGTCACCCCGGCCCGCCGCGCCGCGTCGGCGAGCAGGATCGTGGAGCGGCCGCAGTACGTGCCGACCTCCAGGAGCGGGAGCCCGAGCGCGGCGGCCTCCGTCGCGGCCGCGTACAGCGCGAGCCCCTCGCCGCGCGGCATGAAGCCCTTGGCGGCCTCGAAGGCGGCGAGGATCTCCGGCTCGGGCGCGGGCTCGGCGACGGCGGCCATGGGGGTTCCTCCGGGTCAGGTGGTCGTACGCGGGTATGGCCGCCCATGATGCACGGCACCCCCGCCACGGGCGTGACGGGGGTGCGTGCTTCGTGGTTCGGGTGCTGGTCGTTCAGGTGCTGGTCCGTTCAGGCCGGTACGTCGCTGCTGCCCGGCAGCGACAGGTCCAGCTCGACCGGGCGGTCCTGGCCGGGGTGGGCCGCCGCGGACGCCAGCGGGCCGTGGCCCGTGGCCCGCACGGCGAGGACGTACGAACCGTCGCCGGGCACGGCCAGCTCGTACCGCCCGCCGTCGTCCGTGAGCGCAGCGCCCGCCTGACGGCCGCTGCGGTCGATCAGCGTCACCTTGGCGCGGGGGACGGGCGTCCCGTCCGCGCCCCGCACCTGCCCGTGGAAGCCCGCGAGCACCTGGACCGCGCGCTCCAGGTTCGCGTCCTCCTCGCTGCTGGCCCGCAGCTGCGTGGTGGCCGGACGGCGCGCGGAGGGCAGCATCAGCGCGAAGAACAGACCGACGACGACCGCGCCACCGGCGATCAGGAACGAGACGCGGAAGCCGTGCATGGTCGGTACGGCGACGCCACCGACGTGGTGAGCGGTGTTGGCCAGGACCATGCCGATCACGGCGCTCGACACCGACGTGCCGATCGAGCGCATCAGGGTGTTGAGGCCGTTGGCCGCGCCGGTCTCGGACGGGTCGACCGAGCCGATGATGAGCGCGGGCAGCGAGGAGTAGGCGAGGCCGATGCCCGCGCCGAGCAGCACCGAGATGACGATGGTCTGCCAGGCGGCGCTCATCAGGCCGAGCCCGGCGCCGTAGCCGATCGCGATGATCAGCATGCCGAGGATGAGGGTCACCTTCGGGCCGTACTTCGCCGACAGACGGGCGTAGACCGGCGCGGTGAACATCATGGTCAGGCCGAGCGGCATCACGCACAGGCCCGCCACGACCATCGACTGGCCGAGGCCGTAGCCGGTCGCGGTCGGCAGCTGGAGGAGCTGGGGCAGGACGAGCGAGACGGCGTAGAAGGCGACGCCGACCATGATCGAGGCGAGGTTGGTGAAGAGCACCGAGCGGCGGGCGGTGGTGCGCAGGTCGACCAGCGGGGCCTTGACGCGCAGCTCCATCACGCCCCACAGGACGAGGACGACGGCCGCGGCGCCGAAGAGGCCGAGAGTGGTGGGGTCGCTCCAGCCCCAGTCGCTGCCCTTGGTGATGGGCAGCAGGAACAGGACGAGTCCGGCGGAGAGGCCGATCGCGCCGAGCACGTCGAAGGTGCCCTGGGCGCGGACCGGGCTCTCGGGGACGAACACGAGGGTCAGTGCGATCGAGACGACGCCGAGACCCGCGGCGCCGAAGAACAGGGCGTGCCAGTCGGCGTGCTGCGCGGTCAGCGCGGCGACGGGCAGGGCGAGGCCGCCGCCGACGCCGATGGAGGAGCTCATCAGGGCCATCGCCGAGCCGAGCTTCTCGCGGGGCAGCTCGTCGCGCATCAGGCCGATGCCGAGCGGGATGGCGCCCATCGCGAAGCCCTGGAGCGCGCGGCCCACGATCATCACGACGAGATCGTCGGTGAAACCGCAGACCAGCGAGCCCACGACCATCACGGCAAGGCTGCTGAGCAGCATCTTCCGCTTGCCGTACAGGTCGCCGAGGCGGCCCATGATCGGCGTGGAGACGGCGCCGGCGAGGAGGGTCGACGTCATGACCCAGGTGGCGTTGGACGGCGAGGTGCTCAGCAGCTCGGGCAGGTCCTTGATGACCGGCACGAGAAGGGTCTGCATCACCGCGACGACGATGCCGGAGAAGGCGAGCACGGGGACGACCCCGCGTATGCCGCGTGGATGGTTCGTCGACATCGACATCGACATTGCTTGGGGCCTCCGGGCGGAAGGTCGGGCTCGGCAGGAGCGGGAACGTGTGTGTAGGTCGAACCTGTTTCCCTGGGCGACTATTCCGACGGATGTCGTACGAGGGGAATTCTTGACCGTTTGTTAACCGAGTCATCAGGCGGGTCTTCTGCCGCGGCGGCACTCCGCAGTCACCTGACCTTCCGTCAGAATGGAACGTGTTCTACTCTGTCGCCGTCCCGGCAGCTGCTACCGGCGAGGGTGTCCATGGGGATCGGAATCACGCGGGAACAGAGGGAGTTGGCGTCGGCGGTTCGCGGCTGGCTCGCGCGCGCCGTGCCGCCCGAGGAGACGCGCAAGCTCCTGGACGGACCACCCGGCGGCGGCCGTCCCGCCCACTGGGACGGGCTCGCGGAGCAGGGACTCCTCGGTGTTCACCTGCCCGAGGAGTACGGGGGTGGGGGCGGCGACCTCCTCGACCTGGCCGTGGTCCTCGAAGAGGCGGCGCGGGCCGCGCTTCCCGGGCCGTTCGCGGCGAGCTCCCTCGCCTCGCTGGTGCTGCGCAGGGCGGGCGCGCACGATCTTGCGGCCGAACTGGCGCGGGGCGTACGGATCGGGGCGGTCGCGCTGGACGCGGGCACGCTGACGGCCGTCGCCGGGCCGGACGGGTACGTCCTTGACGGGGTGGCGCCGCCCGTGCTCTCCGGCGGGGAGGCGGATGTGCTGATTCTGGCGGCGGGGGCGGCGGGGGCGGCGGGGGCGGCGGGGGCGGCGGGCGCGTCGGACGCGTCGTGTGCGGCGGTGGCATCGGTCGCGGGGCCGGTTTGGCTTGCCGTCGACGCCGCCGCGCTGACCGTACGTACCCACGACAGCGCCGACCCGACCCGCCCCACCGCCGAAGTGAGCGCACGGGGTGTCCACGTCCCCGCCGACCGGGTGCTCGCCGTGGACTCCGCGACCGTCCGCGACCTGGCCGCCGCCGTACTCGCCGCCGACGCCTGCGGCACCGCCGCGTGGGCGCTGCACACCGCCGCCGAACACGCCAAGGTGCGCGAGCAGTTCGGGCGGCCCATCGGCCGGTTCCAGGGCGTCAAGCACCTCTGCGCGGACATGCTGGTCCGCGTGGAGCAGGCGCGGGCCCTGGCCTGGGACGCGGCCCGCGCGGCGGACGAGCCCGACATGCCCGATGTGCCCACTGACGTGCCCCACCTGCCCGCCGACCTGCCCGGCGACGTGCGCGGCCTGGTCACGGCGCTCGCCGCGGGTACCGCCCTGGACGCCGCGTACTCCTGCGCCAAGGACTGCGTGCAGATCCTCGGCGGCATCGGCTTCACCTGGGAGCACGACGCGCACCTGTACCTGCGCCGGGCGGTCGTCGCGCGGCAACTGCTCGGCGCGGGCGACGCGCACCGGCTGCGCGCCGTGCGGCTCGCGGAGGGCGGCGCGCGACGCGTGCTGCGCATGGAGCTCCCGGAGGAGGTGGCAACGTACGACCACCGGACCCGGGCCCGCGAGGCGATCGCCCCCGCCCGCGGACTCGACCCGGCCGCGGCCCGCAAGGCCCTCGCCCCCACCGGCTACGCCGCCCCACACCTCCCCGCACCGCACGGACTGGGCGCAGGCCCCGTACAACAACTGGTGATCCAGGAGGAGTTGAAAGACGCCGGGGTCAAGCTCAGCGACCTCGGGATCGCGACCTGGGTGATCCCCTCCCTCATCGCGTACGGCACCGAGGAGCAGCGCGAACGCTTCCTCCCGCCCACCCTGCGCGGCGAGCTGCTCTGGTGCCAGCTCTTCAGCGAGCCGGAAGCGGGCTCCGACCTCGCCTCCCTGCGTACGAGGGCCGAGCGCGTCGACGGCGGATGGCGCGTCAACGGGCAGAAGGTGTGGACGAGCGCGGCCCAGTGGGCGGACCACGGCATCCTCCTCGCCCGCACCAACCCGTCGGCGCCCAAGCACAAGGGGCTGACGTACTTCCTCGTCGACATGAAGGCGGCGCGCGGCATCGACGTCCGCCCGCTCAAGGAGATCACCGGGGACGCCCTCTTCAACGAGGTGTACTTCGACGACGTCTTCCTCCCGGACACGGCGGTCGTCGGCGTGATCGACGACGGCTGGCGGGTCGCCCGCCACACCCTCGGCAACGAACGCGTCCACATGGCGGACCAGTTGACGTTCGACACCGGCCTGGAGGCGCTGATCGCGCGGGCCGGTGAACTCGACGGCGCCTACCGCGCACGCATCGGGGCGCTCGCCGCCGAGGCGCACGCCCTCGCCTGCATCGGCCTGCGTACGACCATCCGGCAGGTCGCGGGTGCGGAGCCGGGCGCGGGCGCCGCCGTACGCAAACTCGTCCAGACCCCGCACCAGCAGAAGGTCGCCGAGCTCGCCCTCGAACTCCTCGGCGCGGCGGGCGCGGTCCGCGAAGGCGCGGCGGAGCGGGCGCTGCACGGCTTCCTGATGTCGCGCTGCCTGACGATCGCGGGCGGCACGACCCAGGTCCAGCTCAATGTCGTCGCCGAGCGCATTCTCGGCCTGCCGCGTGACTGAAGGGACCTTGATGAAGGCGTACATAGTGGGCGTCGGCATGACGAAGTTCGAGAAGCCCGAGACGCGCGACTGGCAGTACTGGGACATGGTGAAGGAGGCGGGCACCCAGGCCCTTGAGGACGCCGGAATCGCGTACGACCAGGTCGAGCAGGTCCCCGTCGGGTACTGCTTCCAGGCCTCGACGGCAGGCCAGCGCGCCGCCTACGAACTCGGCCTGACGGGCGTCCCCGTCTACAACGTCAACAACAACTGCGCGACCGGGTCGACCGCCCTGATGATGGCGCGCCAGTTCGTCGAGGGCGGCCTGAACGACTGCGTGCTCGCGCTCGGCTTCGAGAAGATGGCGCGGGGAGCGCTGGGAGGCGGCAGCGGTGGCAGCGACGGGGGAGACTTCAAGACGTCACCCGTGGCCCGGCACTACGGGATCATGGCGGCCCGCCACGGCTTCGAGATGACCCCGCCCACCGCGCAGATCTTCGGCAACGCGGCCCGCGAGCACATGGAGAAGTACGGCACGACCGAGGCGCAGCTCGCCGCGGTCGGCGCGAAGAACCACCGGCACTCCACGAACAACCCGTACGCGCAGTTCCAGGACGCGTACACCGTCGACGAGATCCTCGCCGCCAAGACCATCCACCGCCCGCTCACCAAGCTCCAGTGCTCCCCGACGTCGGACGGTTCGGCGGCGGCGGTGGTGGTCTCGGAGCGGTTCGTGGAGCGGCACGGGCTGGAGCCGAAGGCGGTCGAGATCGCCGCCCAGGCCATGACCACCGACACCGGCGAATCCTTCGACTCCGGGTCGTGCATCGACGCCGTCGGGCAGCCGATGTCGCGGGCGGCGGCGCGCCAGGTGTACGAGGCGTCCGGGCTCGGCATCGAGGACGTGGACGTCGTCGAGCTGCACGACTGCTTCTCCGTCAACGAACTCCTGACGTACGAGGCGCTGGGCATGTGCGCGCCCGGCGAGTCGGGAAAGCTGGTCGAGAGCGGCGCGACGACGTACGGCGGACGGTGGGTGGTGAACCCCTCCGGCGGCCTCATCTCCAAGGGCCATCCGCTCGGCGCGACGGGCATCGCGCAGGTCGCGGAGTTGACGTGGCAGTTGCGCGGGGAGGCGGCGGCGAGGCAGGTCGAGGGGGCGCGGGTGGGGCTCGCGCACAACATCGGGCTGGGCGGGGCGGCGGTGATGACGGTGCTGCGGAGGCCGTAAGGCCTGGTGGGCAGGGGCGGGGCGGGGGCGGGGCGGGGAGGGAGGTCCTAGTCCTGTCGGCCGAGGTCCCGTCGAGCGAATTTCCGATGCGTCGCTCGAGTTTCGCTTGAGAGGATGGCTGTCATGGTCCAGACGCCCTCCACCACTTACTCGTCCCAGTCGCCCCAGTCGCCCCAGTCGCCCCAGTCGCCCCAGTCGTTCCCCTCGCCCTCTTCGTCCTCCGTGGACAGCTCAACCCCCTCCGGGGCCGCGCCGCCCGCCCGGAAGAGATCCGTCCCGGTGTGGGCCGTACTGCTCACGGCGTGCGCGGGCCAGTTCCTCGTCGTCCTTGACGTGTCCGTGGTGAACACCGCGCTGCCGTCGATGCGGTCCGACCTGGGCATGAGCGCGGTCGGCCTGCAATGGGTCGTCAACGCGTACTCCATAGCCTTCGCCGGATTCATGCTGCTCGGCGGGCGCGCCGGGGACCTCTTCGGGCGGAAGCGGATGTTCCTGGTCGGCCTGGGCCTGTTCACCGCCGCCTCGCTGGGCGGCGGCCTCGCGCAGGCCGAGTGGCAGCTCCTCGCGGCGCGCGCCGTGCAGGGTCTCGGCGCGGCGGTCCTCGCCCCCTCGACCCTGACGATCCTCACGTCGGCGGTGCCCGAGGGCCCGGCGCGGGCGCGGGCGATCGGCGTCTGGTCGGCGGTCGGCGCGGGCGGCGGCGCGGCGGGCGGCCTGGTCGGCGGGGTCCTGACCGACCTGCTCTCCTGGCGCTGGGTGCTCCTTATCAACGTGCCGGTCGGCGCCCTGGTGATCGTCGCGGGCATCGCCTGGCTCACCGAGAGCAAGGCCGACCGGACCCGGCGTCTGGACGTGCCGGGCGCGGTGCTCGTGACGGCCGGTCTCGCCACCCTCGCGTACGGGATCGTGCAGACGGAGGAGAAGGGCTGGACGGCGGCCGCGACCCTCGTACCCCTCGCGGCGGGACTGGCCCTGCTCGCGGCGTTCCTCGTGGTGGAGTCGCGTACGAAGGCGCCGCTCATGCCGCTGAAGCTGTTCAAGGTGCGGACGGTGTCGGCCGCGAACGCCGCGATGTTCGTGTGCGGCGGCGGCATGTTCGCCATGTGGATGTTCATGACGCTCTACACGCAGAACGTCCTCGGGTACTCCCCGCTCAAGGCGGGCCTCGCCCTCATGCCGTCCTCGCTCACCGTCGTCCTCGGCTCGATGCTCGCGCCGCGCCTGATGCCGGTGTTCGGGCCGAAGACCGTGTCCGTGGTGGGCATCGTCGTGGCGTCCGTGGGCTTCGGGTGGCAGTCGACAATGACGGTCGACGGCGCGTACGTCACCGCGATCCTGCTGCCCGGCCTCGTGATGATGTTCGGCGCGGGCCTCGCGACGACGCCGCTCGCCTCGCTCGCCACGTCGGGTGCCCGGCCGGGCGACGCGGGACTCGTCTCCGGCCTGGTCAACACCTCGCGCACCATGGGCGGCGCGCTCGGACTCGCGGTCCTCTCCACGGTGGCGGCGGCACAGATGCGCGGCTCGACGTCGCCGCAGGCGCTCACCGACGGCTACGCGATGGCGTTCCGGACCAGCGCGTTCATCCTGCTGGCGGGGGTGGCGGTGCTGCTGGTGTGGATGCCGGGACGCCGGGGCCGGGATCAGGACACCGACTGAGGCAACGGTTTGCGGCCTCCATGGACTCCAATGTGCAAGGAGGCATTCATGGGGGAGCAAGAGCAAACTGTTGAAGTGGGCGGGTTCGACGGGGCGTCCGACAACGACTTCCAGGCATTCGTCACGAGCCGCTGGTCGCACCTGATGCGCACGGCGTTCCTTCTCACGGGGCAGCAGTACGCCGCGGAGGACCTGGTGCAGTCGTCCCTGGAGCGGACGTATGTGTCGTGGCGGAGGGTAAGCGCGGCGGGTGACCCGGATGCGTATGTGCGCCGGATCATGATCAACCTCCACGCGCGCAAGCACCGCCGCAAGCTCAAGGAGTTCCTGTCGTTGCAGGACTCGGGCCCGGTGTTCGACAGACCCGAGCACGGCGACCGCATGGCACAGGCGGACGACCGCGCCGCGCTGCTGCACGCCCTCGCCCAACTGCCCACCCGCCAGCGAGAAGCGGTCGTCCTCCGGTACTGGGAGGACCTGAGCGAGACGCAGACCGCCGAGGCCATGGGCTGCTCGGTCGGTGCGGTCAAGAGCAACGCCGCCAAAGGGATCGCCAAGCTGCGCGCCATACCCGAACTGACCGAGAAGGTCGGAAGCCGAGGGGAGAAGTAATGACCAGGGACCAGGACCCGGCGCGGCTCGACGTGGGCGTGGACGTGGACGCGGACGCGCACGGTGACATCGCCCACCGCCTCGCGGACGCGGCGGACGAGGTCGAGATCGGTGCGGCCCCGTACCAGGCGGTGCTGCGCGGCGGCCGGCGCAGGAAGACGCGCCGCTGGGCCCTCGGCGCCCTGGCGGCCGCCACGATCGTAGCCTCGACCGGTTCGCTGGCACTGGCCGTCGTGGACGGCAGGGACGACACACGGGCGGCAGCACAACACGGCACCGCCCGCACCCGGCACGTCTACACCCCTCACGTCACCCCCCTGACCGAGGTGCGGGACGGCTCCGGAACGCCGGTGGCGCGGGTGGAGCTGGAGGTGTGGGGCGCGCCGCGTGACGACGCGGAGGCGCGCGGCCAGAAGAAGGCGATGACGGAGGCAGGCGTGTGGGACGAGCGGACGACGGACCCCGTCCCGGACGCCGACCGGCCCTGGTACGCGATCGTCGTGAGAGCCGACGGCAAGGACAAGGTGGCGTCCTTTGGACTGCAGGACAAGGAGCCGGGCGGAGACGACGGCCTGAGCTTCGCCTCGGTGGAGTTCGAGGTGAAGGGCAGGACCCTCACTGTCGGGCACGTGGGCCCGGGGACGAAGCGTGTGGAGTACGAGTACGAGCACGGCACGTCCGAGCCGGAACTCCACGAGGCGGCGGGCTCCGCGTACTTGTGGTTCACACGGCAGGAGGGCGAGCCGGGCCCCTCGGGCAAGCTGCTGTCCACCCGGCTCTACGGCGAGGACAAGGTGGTGACGACAGTGCAGGAGGACTGACGGCCCGCCACGCCACGGCCGCGCAGGCCGCCTGCTTCACAACCACCCCTGCTGCCGGGCCTCCCGCACCGCTTCCATCCGGTTCCGCGTCCCCGTCTTGCCGATCGCCGCCGACAGATAGTTCCGTACGGTCGACTCCGACAGGTGCAGCGTGCCCGCGATGTCGGCGACCGTGGCCCCGTCCACGGAAGCCTTGAGGACATCCGCCTCACGGCCGGTCAGCGGGCTGGGCCCGGCACTGAGCGCGGCCGCGGCGAGCGCCGGATCGATGACCGTCTCGCCCCGCAACGCCCGCCGGACCGCTTCGGCAAGCTCCTCCACGGGCCCGTCCTTGACCAGGAACCCGACCGCGCCCGCCTCCATGGCGCGCCGCAGATACCCGGGCCTGCCGGAGGTCGTGAGAATCAGCACCCGGCAGTCGGGGCACTCCTCACGGAGGTCGGCAGCGGCATCCAGACCGCTGCGCCCCGGCAGCTCGATGTCGAGCAGCGCGACGTCCGGCCGGGCGTTGAGCGCCGCGTCGACGATCTCGTCGCCCCTGCCGACCTGAGCGACGACCTCGATGTCCTCCTCAAGCCCGAGCAACAACGCCAGCGCACCCCGCATCATGCCCTGGTCCTCGGCGAGGAGAACTCTTACGGATTTCGCCGGGCGGTGGTCTCGGGGCATCTCGTTCATGGGGGTCAGAGTACGGCGAGCACCCCAACTCGTAGCAGCAAAAGGCCCCGGTCAGAGCCGGAGAATCCGGGGAACACCGACCGGGGCAGCCACAGGGGCTCAGTCGTCGGCAGGCGGGAAGACGAACCCCCGCGTCGGGCCTTGCTGCCGTTTCTCCGGGGGCTCGGGGCTGATCTCGCGGAACTTCGCCCCAACGGATGCCAGCGCGTCAGCGGTCGTGTCCTCACGGGTCGCAGGATCGGCGCTGTCGTACACGCGCCACGCCCCCGCCGGGTTCTCCGGATCTACCGGCGCGACCACACCAGGGATGCCCAGACGCCTCAACGTGGCGTCGACCTGCCGGGCTTGTTCCGCGTCCATGCCCTCACCTCTCAGCCGTACGTGGGGGCAGCCTAGCTACCGCCGCCCCCACCCCCTGAGCAGTGAGACGCGCACTTGCCGGGATTGATAGGCCCACACCCTCCCGGCTTCGGTGTGTGCGAGCAATTCGCGGCCACGGCAACCAGAGCCTTGGTCGGCCCCGTCCACAGCTCGCCGTCCACGCTGTACCCGGCCTGTTCGATCAGCGCCACGGTGCGAGTCAGCGTGTGCGGGTCGTGGCGCTCCTCGTCGGGACGCTCCGGCCAGTGGTGCACGAACCGACCAAGTCGTTCACACAGCTTGGCGTACAGGTTCGTATGCAAGATCAGCGCGTGCCATCCCTCGTCCACCACGTTGGACGGCGTGCTCTTGACCGTAGGGAACTGGGCAGCAGCGACAACGAACTTGAGTGCTTCCACCACGATTCGCTGTGCCGTAGCGTCGGGCATGTCGGGGTTGTTGTCGCGCACTGTTGCGACGACACCCCCAAACCCGTCAGGGGTGAGCAAGTCGCGTACATGGTTCATGTGCGTGTCTCCCTGATGTGTGGCCCGTCCCCCGGTTGCCGACCTGTCCAGGGTTTCCACCAACCGGGGGCGGGGTCTCAGCGTGCTGACCCGCCCGGCCTCTCCGCTTGACGGGGCGTGAGGCCGGACGGGACTTGATGCCCGCCCCTCATGCGGGTTGCCTTCCGTGGGGTTGGGAGGCTCATTCGGTTCATCGTCTGCGAGAGGGGCGAGCGGTCTATAGGTGGGACGGATCCGTGCGCAGGTAGCCGCACACCGCGTAGGTGAGCAGGGTCGCGCTGATGAGGAACGCCCGCAGCGCCCAACGGCCTAGGCGGTTCATGGGCAGCCAGGTCTGTCCTCAGTGAACGTGACGTACCCAGCTTCCCCGTTGATCGGGTCGGTCGCGGGCGCATCGGTCTTCGCTGTCATCGGTGCAGTCCCCTCGCGTGGTCCGTTCTCCACCACGCTAGGAACGCCGGGCCCTCAACTCACAGCAGAGTGCACGATGTTGCACGCCAATTACAGCAGGGGGGCCAGGGCTTGGGCGATCAGCGCGCGGGCCTTCGCGCCGTAGGCCGCCGTATCGGCAAGTTCCGCGAACGTGTCGGCGTAAGCCTTGATCTCGCTGGGCTGCGTGATCGTGAGGTACCCGCTGACCAACTCGACGTTGACTTGCGCCTTGTCGTAGAGCCAGAATCCTTCGACAGGCATACGCGAGCGGGCCAGCCGCGAAGGGACCACACCCAGGCTCACATGCGCCAACTCGCCGTCAGCGAGGGAGCGCAGCCGCTCCAGCTGTTCGGCCTGTGTCTCCTCGTCGCCGTAGCCGTTGTGCAACACGGACTCCTCGACCAGGAACGCGAAGCGTCGCCGTCCCTCGTAGAGCACGCGCTGACGGTCCATGCGGGCGGCCACAGCATCGGCCACGTCATCGACCGGTACCCGCCTTCGCTGAACAGCGCGCAAGACCGCTTCGGTGTACCCGTACGTCTGGATCAGCCCGGGCACCAGCCAGGAGGAGTACGAGCGGAACCAGCGGGTGCGCTCATACAGCGGCAAACGAGCTTCCTGCGCCCGTCGCAGGCCTGCGCGCTCCATACGGCGCCAGTCCACCCACATGCCCTCGGCGGCCCGCAGCGAGGCGATCAGGTCCTCTGTGTGCTCCTCCGCGCAGGTCGCCCGGCACCAGGCCCGAATGTCGTCAGCGCTGGGGGGCGTACGGCCGTTCATGATCCGTGACGACTTGGACCGGCTCCACTCGCAGCGCTCGGCGAGATCAGAGCCAGTCAGGCCAGCATCCCGGCACAGCTCAGCGAGACGATCCGCCAGAGCCTGCCGGGCTTGCTGCGCGCTGGAAGACGGGGAGACAGCCATGGTGCGTCAGGCGGGCCGGTACTCCTCGTGCGGGACGGCACGTTTCCACGCTGCCTCGTACGCGCTGACGTACAGCTCGGCTAGCGCGGCGTCGTGCACGACTTCCATGCGGGGTTCGGTCCACTGGCCTTCGCCGCTGAAGTGGTGCAGGATCACGGTCTGTTCGTCCATGACCCAGCCGTCCAGCGCGGGGAGTAGCAGACCGCGCGTCAGCGAGCGAGGTAGCCAACGCACGTCCTCACCCGCTGCAATGTTCGTGAACGTGCCGTCGTACTCATAGCGCATGTAGTCACTCAGCGGCTCTGAGACGACGCGCAGACGGCGCATGTGGACCCCTCGGCCGGTTGTCTCGGCCACCACGTCCAGCCACGACCGCCACCATGACTCGCGGTCGGCCGGGTCGTACCGGTGCCCCTCCTGCCAGCGGATGAACTCCGGGTCGTCCCGCATGTAGCTGTCCCGCATCTCAAGGTGCAGGGCTGAACGCTGCGCCTTGGCGAGTGCTTCACGTACCGCTGTTGCCACCGTCGTTGACCTCACTGTCCGGGCGGGGGATGAACTGGAGCATGTTCGCGGGCAGACGGATCACGCTCTCGTGGTCCGGTACGTCCGTGGAGTGACCGGGGATCGAGCCAACCTCGCGAGCCTGACGGACAGTTGCATCATCCGCGGTCCATGACTGGATGATCAGGTCGCCGGTCGTGTCGTCCAGCCAGATCGTGGGCGAACCGTCGTCGGGGGTGTTGGGCCAGATGCCGAGGAACTTTAGGGCCACGACGCGCTCCTCCACCGAGTGTGTCGCACGGATGTGCACGACCATCACGCCTACGGACGAACGCGTCAAGACCGCCTCAGATTCGTGTCCGGCGCGGGAGGCCGCTGCGGTGGGCACCGGTGTTGGGGGGCGTCCGGGGTCGGGACGATCTCGGTTGCCGGCAGGGTCGCCGTGACGCGGAAGCCGGAGTGGGGGGACGGGCCCGAGGTGAGGGAGCCGCCTGCTGCGGCCAGGCGTTCGGTCAGGCCCTTCAGGCCGCTGCCGGGCGGGCCCGAGCCCTCGCCGCGACCGTCGTCCGTGATGACCAGGCGCGTCTCGTCGGGCGTGCCCGTGACCTCGATCCGGCAGTGGGCGGCGCCGGAGTGGCGTACGACGTTGGTGGCGGACTCGCGCACCACCCAGCCGAGGAGTGCCGCCGTCTGCGGGGCGAGGGGCGGCCCCGACTGGCGGACGACCGTGCCGACACCGGCCGCCTCGAGGAGGTCGCGGGCGCGGTCGAGCTCCGTGGCGAGGCTGCCCTCGCGGTAGCCCGTGACGGCCTCGCGGATCTCGGTCAGTGCTTGGCGGCCGACGGACTCGATGTCGGCGACCTGGCCGAGCGCCGCGTTCAGGTCGCGTGGGGCCAGGCGGCGCGTGGCCTCCGCCTTCACCACGATCACGGAGAGCGTGTGGCCGAGCAGGTCGTGCAGGTCGCGGGAGAAGCGGAGGCGTTCCGCCTCGACGGCGGTGCGGGCCAGTTCCTCACGGGTCTCGCGGAGTTCGCGTACGGCCTCGGAGAGGGAGAGGATCGCGGCGGTCACCATGGTGGAGAGGAACGTGCCGTAGGCGACGTTCAGGCCGGTCCAGCCCTCCCTGAACCCGCCGATGACGCCCACGAGGACGCTCAGGGCCAGGCTGATCGGCCCGAGACGGCGCCCGCGCACGATGGCCCCGACGGCCAGGCCGAGCAGCGGGAAGAAGAGGAGCCAGTTGCCGCCGTACGCGACGGCGAGGGCGACGGTCAGCAGGCCGAGGAGGACGAGCGCCAACCTCGTGGCGCGTGCCTCGCGGGTGTACTTGTTGAAGGCGCGGAAGGCGATGAAGACGTAGAGGGAGTTGAAGAGGAGAACCCCGAGGGCGCCGATCCAGGGGTTGGAGGTCTCGCCCTTGAGGAGGTGGGAGATGGCGCCCAGGCCCATGAGCAGCCAGGGCAGGAGCGCGAATCCGTTGGGCGGCGGGCCCAGGTGCTCGATTCTGCCGCCGGTCCTGCGGCCTTCCCGCCACTCCTCCTTGATGCGCCGGTGCTCGCCCTTCCACTCGGCGCGGGCGTTCCTCCGGTCGGAACGCGCGTCCCGCCGCTCCTGCATCCGGCAACTGACCCTGTTCTTCCAGGACATGTCCAGGTACCTCGTCCTATGGGTACTTCGTCTCACGCGGTCCGCGCGGCGCGCCGGTACGAGACCACAGCGTACGAACCGAACGCCGGCAGCCAGCAGAGCAGCACCGCCACCGTGACCAGGCCGGGCGCGCTGTGCTCGGTCACCGACGTTCCGAGGTCCGCGAACCGGTGAGTGGGCGTGTAGTCGGCGATGGCGCGCAGCCACTCCGGGAACAGCGCGACGGGGAACCAGAGGCCGCCGAGCACGGCGAGTCCGAGGTGGCAGGCTGACTGTCTTCGGCATGGCTATGACGCTACGAATCCGGGGCGGGGCGGCGGCAGAGTCGACCGTACGGACCCGGCCGGTACAAATGTCACCGCTTCCCGCGCGGACTCCTATCTGACGTCGCGTCAGGAGGCTTCACAAGTGCTGGGGCCTCGGCTATACATGGGATCGCCGGACTGGAACGCGTTCTAGAACCGGCCGGTTCCGCGGGACGGTTCGCGTCACCGGCCTCCGGCCCTGTTGCGACCTCGGTGCGGCCGACGGTGCGGACGGTCGCACCGAGGTCTTCTCCCGTCGGCCCAAGGAGCTGCCACCCGATGCCCATCGACGCCGAGAAGGCCGTGGCCGCCGAGCCCCGGTCCGCCGAGATCGCCTGGGACCACAAGGACATCCAGCTCTACCACCTGGGCCTCGGCGCCGGACTGCCCGCCACGGACCCGGCCGAACTGCGCTACACCCTCGAGTCACGGCTGCACGTCCTGCCCAGCTTCGCCACCGTCGCGGGCGCGGGCATGGGCGTCGTCGGCGGCCTCTCCGCGCCCGGCGTCGAGGTGGACCTCGCCGCCGTCCTGCACGGCGGCCAGAGCATCACGCTGCACCGCCCGATCCCGGTCGAGGGCAAGGCGGTGACGACGTCCAGGGTCGCCGCGGTGTACGACAAGGGGAAGGCCGCGATCCTCGTCCTGCGCTCCGAAGTGGCCGACGACGACGGGCCGTTGTGGACGAGCGACGCCCAGATCTTCGTGCGCGGCGAGGGCGGGTTCGGCGGCGACCGCGGCCCCTCCACCCGCCTCCCCGCACCCGAGGGCGACCCCGACCTGGAGGTCGAACGTCCCGTACGCGAGGACCAGGCCCTCCTCTACCGCCTCTCCGGCGACTGGAACCCGCTGCACGCCGACCCCGAGTTCGCCGCGCTCGCCGGATTCGACAAGCCGATCCTGCACGGCCTGTGCACCTACGGAATGACACTCAAGGCCGTCGTCGACACCCAGCTCGACGGCGACGTGTCACGGGTGCGCGGCTACAGCACCCGGTTCACCGGCGTCGTCTTCCCCGGCGAGACGCTGCGGATCCGCATGTGGCGCGGGGAGGGCCGCGTGCAGGCCACGGTCACGGCGGCCGAGCGGGACGACGCACCGGTCCTCGCCGACACGGTCGTCGAACACGCCTGAGCCACCCCGGGCCCCGACCGGCCCGCCCCCGCCCCGATCTCCACACCTCCGATCTCCACATCTCCGCACTCCGCACTCCGTACGAGAGGAGCCGCACCATGCGCGCAGCCGTACTGCACGAGACAGGCCAGGAGAAGCTCGAAGTCCTCGACGACATCGAGACCGCGGGGTTCGGTCCCGGCAAGGTGAAGATCCGGGTCCGGGCCACCGGACTGTGCCACTCCGACCTGTCGGCGATGAACGGCGTGCTCCCGCAGCCCGCCCCCTTCATCCCGGGACACGAGGGCGCCGGCGAGATCATCGACGTCGGCGACGGCGTGACCGGACTCTCCGAGGGCGACCGGGTGCTCCTCTGCTGGCTCCCCGCTTGCGGCATCTGCCCCGCCTGCAAGCGCGGGCAGACCCAGCTCTGTCTCGCCGGGTTCATGAACGCCGGCACCCCCAACTTCAAGCGCCCCGGCGGTGACGTCTTCGGCTTCGCGGGCACCGGCACCTTCGCCGAAGAGGTCGTCGTCGACGCCGGATGCGCCGTGCCGATCCCCGACGACGTGCCCTTCGACATCGCGGCGCTCATCGGCTGCGGCGTGACGACGGGGCTCGGCGCCGCCATCAACACGGCGGACGTGGCGGCCGGTTCGTCGGTCGCCGTCATCGGCTGCGGCGGCGTCGGCATATCGGCCATCCAAGGAGCCCGCCTCAAGGGCGCGGCGCAGATCGTCGCGGTCGACCCGGTCGCGTCGCGCAGGGAATCGGCGCTCAAGTTCGGCGCCACGGAAGCGGTGTCGCCCGACGAGCTTGCCGACGCCAAGCAGCGGGTCACCGCGGGTGAGGGCTTCGACTACGTCTTCGAGGTCGTCGGCAAGTCGGCCACGGCCCGCACGGCGTACGAGACGACGCGCCGCGGCGGCACGATGTGCGTCGTCGGCGCCGGAGCCATGGACGACCAGCTGCAGTTCAACATGTTCGAGCTCTTCTTCGACGAGAAGCGCATCCTGCCGTCCATGTACGGCGGGGGCGACGTCCTCACCTCGTACGAGCGGGCCATCGCCCTCTGGCGGGCCGGCCGCATCGACCTGGAGGGCCTCATCACGCACCGGGTGCAGCTCGCCGAGGTCAATGAGGCGCTGGACCAGATGCGGACGGGCGTATCCCTGCGCACCTGCATCGAGATCTGACCTGCGGCGCCGCTGACCCGCCGTCCAGCTCCGTTCCGGCTTCGTTCCGGCTCCGTTCCGAAAGGACTTCGATGTCACTGCCACTTGAGGGCCTGTCCGCGATCGTCACCGGCGCGGGCCGCGGGCTCGGCCGCGCCGAGGCGCTGGAACTGGCCGGGCTCGGCGCGGCCGTCGTCGTCAACGACTTCGGGCAGCCGGGCCGCGACGGATCGGGCGAGGCGTCGGCGGCGCCCGCCGAGGAGGTCGCCGCCGAGATCAGGGCGACGGGCGGCCGGGCCGTCGCCCACACCGGTGACGTAGCGGACCACGAACAGGCCCGCGAGCTGGTGCGGCTGGCGATCGACACGTACGGGAAACTCGACATTCTCGTCAACAACGCGGGCATCCTGCGGGACCGGATGATCTTCTCGATGACCGAGTCCGAGTGGGACTCGGTCATCCACGTCCACCTCAAGGGCCACTTCAACACCACCCACTTCGCGGCGGCCCACTGGCGGGAGAGCTCCAAGGCGGCGGGCGGCCCGGTGTACGGCCGGATCGTCAACACCTCGTCCGAGGCCTTCCTCGCCGGGTCGGCGGGCCAGCCGAACTACGCGGCGGCGAAGGGCGGCATCGTCGGCCTGACGACGTCGACGGCGCTGGCACTCGCCAAGTACGGGGTGACGGCGAACGCGATCTGTCCCCGGGCCCGTACGCGGATGACGGAGGACGTCTTCGCGGGCTTCGCGGAGCCTTCGGAGGGGCGGCTCGACCCCTTGGCGCCCGAGCACGTCTCGCCGCTCGTCGGGTATCTGGCCTCGCCCGCGGCGGGGCGGGTCAACGGGCAGCTGCTCGTGGTCCACGGCGGCATGGTCGCGGTCGTCGAGCGGCCGAAGGTGGCGGCGAAGTTCGACTCGGCGAAGGAGGCGTTCACCTTCGACGAGCTGGACGAGGCACTCTCCCCGTACTACGCGGACCGCCCGCCGAACGAGACGTTCGCGGCGGCGGAGGTGCTGGGCCTCAAGCGGGGGTGACCCGGCTCGAACCCTCAGCCGGACCGTAGGACGGATTCTGAGCGGCGGACGGCTCGGCCGTTCGCTCCCGGTTTCACCGGGGTCGCCTTCGACGTGGAGTTCTTCGCCGACAGCTGGGTCACATGACCTCAGTCGCCGCAGACGGGCGGTGCGGGGCCGGTCGCTCCGGCCCGCGCGGCGGCTGCCGCAGCCAGCAGGGACCAGCCGTCGATCTCCAGCGCCCGCCGTCCCTCCGGGGGCCATCCGCGGGTCGACGCCGCGTCGAGCAGGGCTCGGACGGCGCCGGGTTCGTGCAGGTTCAGGGAGGCGCCCCGGATGTACCCCACGTCGCCGGAGCCCAGGGGAGCCCCGCCCGGGACGTACCGGTCCGGGCCTTCGGTGAAGACGATGCGCAGGGGGCCGCCGGTGCCGGGGGGCTGCGGGTACAGCGTGAGGGTCTCGCAGCATGACCGGCCGCTGTCCGCCACGCTGTGGCTGTGGCTGTGGCTGTGACGGAGCGTCCACAGGTACGCGCACCCGTCGGCGATCAGCCGTCGGGGCTTCCTCGGATGACGGGGCACGGAGCCGAGGGTACCTACCCGGCCTGATCCACGGCCGCTGCGGCCGGAGGCGCTGCCCTTTGCCGCCTTGCCGCAAGGGTTGTTCAGCCCCGAGCCGCCGGGGCTCGTCGCACGGCCTCCAGTCGAAGCCCCTCCTTGAACCTCATCCCGCGCCCTCTCGGACCGAGGGGGGAAGTATGCGTACCCCTGCTCCTCATGCGTCTCGCCCCCGCGCTGCTCGTGGCGGCGCGGGGGCGAGACGTTTCTGCAATGTGGCGGGCGGTCCGGGTCAGGACTGCTCGTCCTGCCTGCGGTGCCGCCCACGCGGCGCCGCCTGCTCGTCGTGCTCGGACACCGGGCCCCGGTGCCTGCCCGCGCCGGTGGGCGCGGTCGCCGACATCATCGGTGCGGTGTTCTGCCGTGTCTCCGTGACGGTCTCGGTCGTAGTCAAGCCATTCACCCCGTAATGAAGATCGTTCGTACAGCCGGGCGAGTCTAACCGCCCGCCGCCCGCCCGCCGAGGGGTGCCTGCTGCAAGGGAACCGGGCGTGTCGCGGAGGGTTTCGGGGGATCCGGTGAAGGTGGCGGAGGGGCGGGCAGGACGTCGTCCTGCGGCGCTTCGGTAGGCGGGGAGTCGGTCGGGGGTCCGGTCGGGGGTGCGCTTGAAGGTGTGGCCGGGGAGCCGGTCGAGGGCATGCCCGAAGGTGCGGTCGGGGGTGTGGCCGGGGAGCCGGTCGAGGGCACGTCCGAAGGTGCGGCCGGGGATGTGGCCGGGGGGCCGGTCGGGGGTGCGCTTGAAGGTGCGGCCGGGGAGTCGGCCGGGGGGCCGGTCGAAGGCACGCCCGAAGGTGCGGCCGGGGATGCGGTCGGGGAGTCGGCCGGGGATCCGGTCGGGGGCGCGGCCGAAGGTGTGGCCGAAGGTGTGGCTGAAGGCGCGCCCGAAGGTGTGGCTGAAGGTGGGGCTGGAGGCGCGCCCGAAGGTGTGGCTGAAGGTGGGGCTGGAGGCGCGCCCGAAGGTGTGGCTGAAGGTGGGGCTGGAGGCGCGCCCGAAGGTGTGGCTGAAGGTGGGGCTGGAGGTGTGGCCGGGGGAGTCGCCGGGGGCGCGGTCGGTCCCGGCACCCTCGCCACCCCGTACGGCGCGGCCCCCGTCGCGTACGGCAGACAGAGGTCGCCGTCCCGCGTCCACCACCCCGAGCCGGTCAACCACCCCGCGGGCGCGGCGAGTTGCAGCACCTGTCGGGCGGCGGGCCGCCACAGTCCGAGCCAGCTGCCCGCCCCGCCGGGGACCGCGGGGCCGTCGATCCGCAGCGCCACCCCGCACGCCTCCGGCGTCAGGACCTGCCCCGGCTGGATCGCGAACGGCGTCACGGTGAGGCCGGGAAGGCGCAGGCTCTCCGGGAAACGCACCGGCCGCGTACCGCCGAGGACGCCCCAGCCCAGACGGTCGTCGCCCGGCGCGTCGGAGCGGATCAGGAGCAGGCCGCTGTCGGCGTCGGCGAGCAGCAGCCGGTCGTCGCTGTCCTCGGAGATCTGCAGCAGCGGGGAGACCTCGCCGCCGCGCTCCAGGTCCACCGCGACCGTCTTGGTGCGGCCGTCCAGTTCGCGGTCGAGGGCCAGCATGCGGTCGGTGCCGTCCAGCCAGACCCCGCCCGAGCAGCGCCCCGGCACCGCGGCGAGGTGTTCGGGGCCGAAGGCGCCGCCCGCCACGAGCCAGATGTCCGAGGAGCGGGTGCCGGGTGCGACGGCGTAGGCGCGGGTGCCGCCGGGCGCGGGCGGCAGCAGGGTCAACTCCCCGCACTCCACGGCCCCCAGCGGTACCTCGCCCGTGCCGGGGCCCGTCGGGTACAGCAGGGTGAAGACGTGCCGCTCGCCCACCACGCGGTGGATGAGGACGCGGCCATCGGTCATCGGGAGCACTTCCGTGGACGGCTCCTCGGGCTGGTTGCCGGGCAGCGGTACCGCGTACGGCTCGGCGGAGCCGAGGGTCCAGCGTTCGGGATACCAGGCGTCCGGCGATCCGGCGGCGCGGGCGAGGCGTGCCGCGTACGCCCCGTCCGCCGAGATGGTGCAGCCCGCGGTGCGGGCGGGTGCGGGGACCCGGATGCGGGCCCGGACCGGTGGCGGCGGCTTCGGCGGCGCCGGGGGAGCCGTCGGTGCTGGTGGCGCTGTCATCGTGAGTGTCACCTCCGGCCCCGAAGCTAGTTTTCGTCCGCACTGGCGAGGCACCGACGGGCGTCCGCTTCACACAGAAGGGTGGCGATGTCCTGATTCGCCTGAGAGGGCAGGGGCGGGTGTGCTGTGAGACGGGGCGGGGCCCCGTCAGGGCGCCCCGTCAGGGGCTCGCGCAGTGCCTCCGCCCGCCCCACGCGGGGGCCCTCCGTAGCGCCCCCGTAGCGGTACGTGACGCACGACATGCCGAGCGCAGCGGGAAGGTAGCCTTTCTCCGTGCCCCGTCTGTCTGAAGTCATCGCCGCGCTCGACGTCCTGTGGCCCGCCGATCTGGCCGAGAGCTGGGATGCGGTCGGCACGGTCTGCGGCGATCCCGAAGCGCAGGTCTCCCGGGTCCTCTTCGCCGTCGACCCCGTCCAGGAGATCGCCGACGAGGCCGTCGCGCTCGGAGCCCAGCTCCTGGTCACCCACCACCCCCTCTACCTGCGGGGTACGACGACGGTCGCGGCGTCCACCTTCAAGGGCCGGGTCGTCCACGACCTGATCAAGCACGACGTCGCGCTGCACGTCGCGCACACCAACGCCGACCGCGCCGACCCCGGCGTCTCCGACGCCCTCGCGGGCGCGCTCGACCTCCGTGTCGTCCGTCCGCTCGTGCCGGACCCCGCAGACCCGCGGGGCCGCCGCGGCCTCGGCAGGATCTGCGAGCTCGACCACCCCGTGACCCTCGCCGAGCTGGCCGACCGCGCCGCGAAGCGGCTGCCCGCCACCGCGCAGGGCATCCGTGTCGCGGGCGACCCCGACGGACTGATCCGCACCGTCGCCGTCAGCGGCGGCTCCGGCGACAGCCTCTTCGACGACGTACGCGCCGCGGGCGTGGACGCCTTCCTCACCGCGGACCTGCGCCACCACCCGGTGTCGGAGGCCCGCGCGCAGAGCCCGCTCGCGCTGCTCGACGCCGCGCACTGGGCCACCGAGTGGCCGTGGTGCGAACTGGCCGCCGCGCAGCTCGACGAAATCTCCGACCGTCACGGATGGGGACTGCGCGTCCACGTCTCGAAGACGGTCACCGACCCCTGGACCGCCCACGCGGCCGCACCTCACGACTCAACTGGAGCCCCCAACTGAACGCCGCGCCCGCCGACCAGATCCGACTGCTCGACGTCCAGGCCCTGGACGTACGCCTGCAGCAGCTCGCGCACAAGAAGAAGTCGCTGCCCGAGCACGCCGAGATCGAGTCGCTGAACAAGGACCTCACGCAGCTGCGCGACCTGCTCGTCGCCGCGACGACCGAGGAGAGCGACTGCGCCCGCGAGCAGACCAAGGCGGAGCAGGACGTCGACCAGGTGCGCCAGCGCGCGGTCCGCGACCAGCAGCGCCTGGACTCCGGCGCCGTCACGTCGCCGAAGGACCTGGAGAACCTCCAGAAGGAGATCACCTCGCTGGCCAAGCGCCAGGGCGACCTGGAGGACGTCGTCCTCGAGGTCATGGAGCGGCGCGAGTCCGCGCAGGAGCGGGTCACCGAGCTCACCGGCCGGGTCTCCTCGGTCCAGTCGAAGATCGACGACGCGACGGCGCGCCGCGACGCCGCGTTCGAGGAGCTCGACGGCGAGACCGCGACGGTCGGCAAGGAGCGCGAGGTCGTGGCGGGTTCGGTCCCGGCCGACCTGCTCAAGCTGTACGACAAGCTCCGCGAGAAGGAGGGCGGCGTCGGCGCCGCCAAGCTCTACCAGCGGCGCTGCGAGGGCTGCCGCCTGGAGCTCAACATCACCGAGGTCAACGAAGTGAAGGCGGCGTCCCCGGACACGGTGCTGCGGTGCGAGAACTGCCGCCGCATCCTGGTCCGTACGTCCGAGTCCGGCCTGTAAGGGCGTAAGGATTCCCTGGATATGCGCGAGTTCATCGTCGAGGCCGACGGCGGCTCCCGGGGCAACCCGGGGCCCGCGGGCTACGGCTCGGTCGTCATCGACGCGGCCACGGGGGAGACTCTGATGGAGGCCGCGGAGTACATCGGCGTCGCGACGAACAACGTCGCCGAGTACAAGGGCCTGGTGGCCGGCCTCAAGGCGGCCCATCAGCTGGACCCCGAAGCCTCGGTGCACGTGCGCATGGACTCCAAGCTCGTCGTCGAGCAGATGTCGGGCCGCTGGAAGATCAAGCACCCGGACATGAAGCCGCTGGCGGCGGAGGCGGCGCGGGTCTTCCCCTCGTCCCAGGTGACGTACGAGTGGATCCCCCGCGAAAAGAACAAGCACGCCGACCGGCTCGCGAACGAGGCGATGGACGCGGGCAAGCGGGGGGAGCAGTGGTCGCCGTCGGCGTCCACGGCGGAGTTCGACGCGCGGGCCGCACGGTCGGCCGCCGAGGCTCCGGCCGGTCCGCCGGGCGACGCGGCGGCGGGCGCGGCCCGGGCACGGGCGGCGCTGGCGGGCGCGGGGCGGGGTGGCGGTGCTGCCCTTGCCGAGGTCTCACCCGAGGTCTCTCCCGAGGTCTCTCCCGAGGTCTCTCCCGAGGTCTCGTCCGCCACCTCTTCTGCGGCCTCTCCCCAGGTCTCTTCTGCGGCCTCTTCGCATGGCGGGGTGGCGGAGGACGCAGACACGCGCGCGGCTCACAACGCGACGCAGGCCACGCGGGCCACGCGGGCTACGCAGGCCACGCAGGCCACGCGGGCCCCGCGGGCCGGCTGGGCCGCCCCCGCCGATCTGGGCACGCCCGCGACCTTCGTGCTGCTGCGGCACGGTGAGACCGCGCTGACCCCCGAGAAGCGGTTCTCCGGGAGCGGCGGATCCGACCCTTCCCTCTCCGACGTGGGCCGTGAGCAGGCGGAACGCGTCGCCGCCGCGCTCGCCGCGCGCGGCACGGTCCAGGCGATCGTCTCCTCACCGCTCAAGCGCTGCCAGGAGACCGCGCACACCGTCGCCGCCCGCCTCGGACTCGACGTACACCTCGAAGACGGGCTGCGCGAGACGGACTTCGGGGCATGGGAAGGGCTGACGTTCGGCGAGGTGCGCGAGCGTCACCCGGAGGAGCTGAACGCCTGGCTGGCCTCGCCGGACGCGGCGCCGCCGGGCGGCGAGTCGTTCGACGCGGTCACGCGCCGCGTTGCGGCCGCCCGCGACCACCTGACCAGTGCCTACGCGGGCCGCACCGTCCTGCTCGTCACGCACGTCACGCCCATCAAGACGCTGGCGCGGCTCGCGCTCGGCGCTCCGCCGGAGGCCCTGTTCCGCATGGAGCTCTCGGCGGCATCGGTGTCGGCCGTGGCGTACTACGCAGACGGCAACGCGTCGCTGCGCCTCCTCAACGACACGTCGCACCTGCGCTGACGCGCCGCCCTGGCGTGGGGCGGTCGTGCTGACGCGGGACCGTCGTGCTGGCGCAGGGCCGTGTGCTGGCGCGCCGCCCTGGCGTTGGGCCGTCGTGCTGGCGCAGGGCGGTCGTGCTGGCGTGGGGCGGTCGTGCTGACGCGGGACCGTCGTGCTGACGCAGGGCCGTGCGTTGACGCGCCGCCCTGGCGTTGGGCCGTCGTGCTGACGCAGGGCGGTCGTGCTGGCGTGGGGCGGTCGTGCTGGCGCGGGTCCGTCGTGCTGACGCAGGGCCGTGTGCTGACGTGGGGCCGCCGCGCCATCGCGGGTCCGTCTCGCTAGCGCAGGGCCGCCGCCTCGCGGGCCAGGGACTCCACGCGGGCCCAGTCCTTCGCGGCGACGGCGTCGGCGGGCAGCATCCAACTGCCGCCCACGCAGCCGACGTTCTTCAGCGCGAGGTACGAAGGCGCCGAGTCCGGGGTGATGCCGCCCGTCGGGCAGAACCGGGCCTGCGGCAGCGGGGCGCCGAGCGACTTCAGGTAGGCGGTGCCGCCCGCGGCCTCCGCCGGGAAGAACTTCATCTCCCGTACGCCGCGTTCGAGCAGCGCCACGACCTCCGAGGTCGTCGAGACGCCCGGCAGAAACGGCACGCCGGAGCCCTGCATCGCGTCGAGCAGCGTGTCCGTCCAGCCCGGGCTGACGAGGAACCGGGCGCCCGCCTCCACGGACTCGGAGACGTTCCGCGCGGATATGACGGTGCCCGCGCCGACCACCGCGTCCGGTACCTCCGCGGCGATGGCGGAGATCGCATCGAGCGCGACGGGCGTCCGCAGGGTCACCTCGATCGCGGGCAGCCCGCCCGCGACGAGGGCGCGCGCCATCGGCACGGCGTCGTCGAGGTCCGCGACGACGACCACGGGGACGACGGGGGCGAGGTCGAGGACGGAGGCGGGGGACGAGGAGGAGGCGGAGGAGGCGGAGGAGGCGGAGGAGGCGGAGGAGGTCATGGGGGCATCCTGCACCCAGGTGCGCAGCATGCGCAAAGCCCGTTGCGGATGCTGCAACGGGCTGTGGTGGCGAGGATCAGTCCCCGCCTCAGTGGATCTCGCGCACCACGACATCCAGAGCCCACGGCTTGCCCGCCTTCGTCGGCACCTCCGCCTCCACCACGTGCCCCAGGTCGCGCAGCGCCTCGACCAGCTCGGCCGGGTTCTTGGGGTTGGCCCCCGTGGTCAGCAGGGACCGGACGATCCTGCCCTTCGTCGCCTTGTTGAAGTGCGACACGACGGACCGCTTCTCGGTGCCGGTCTTGTCGTCGACCTGCGCGTGCAGCACGCGAACGGTCGCGGTCCGCTCGGCGACCTCGCCCTTCGGCTTCCACGCGGCGGCGTACGCGGACGAGCGGAGGTCCAGGACGAGTCCGTCACCGGCGGCTTCGGGCATGACGGAGGCCATCGGCGTACGCCAGTACGCGCCGAGTGCGCCGAGGCCCGGCAGCTTCACGCCCATCGAGCAGCGGTACGAGGGGATCCTGTCGTTGACGCCGACGGCGCCCCACAGGCCGGAGAAGACGAGGAGCGAGCGGGTGGCGCGGCGCTTGGCCGCGGTGTCGAGGGAGGCGAGGTCGAGGGCGTCGTAGAGCACGCCGGTGTAGACCTCCCCGGCGGGGCGGGCCCCGGCGGTACGCAGCCCGGCGTTCTTCGCGACCTCGCCGCGCAGACCTTCGCTGAGACCGAGCACGGTGCGGGCCTTGTCCTCGTCCGCGGCACACAGCTCGACGAGCTCGTCGAGAACGGCCTGCCGCGCCGGGGTGAGACCCGGCAGCGACAGCTCTTCCGCCTTGAGCGGCGCACCACGGCCGGAGGAGGCCTTGCCTTCGGACGGCGGCAGCAGGACGAGCACGGTGGGACTCCTTCAGGGGGTACGGGGGGAGGGGTGCGGCCCCTGCGAAAGGGTACGGGGGCGTGCAGTACACCCGACGCAGCCCCGCCCGGCGCCTCCTCCCGCAGGATGTCGCGGGGTAAACGGGCGGGCGGGTGGGGGGGCATCCGCCGCGAAGCGGCGGGCTCGGTGCTCCTGCCTGAGCGGGGCGGTGCGGGGCGAACGGGTGGGTGGGAGGGTGTGATCCGTCGCGAAGCGGCGGGCTTGTCGCCCCTACCCGTGCGGGACGGCACAGGGCACCGCATAACCGCCCAAGCCAGGCACGCCCCCGCTACGCTCGATCCATGCCCCGCCGCCACTTCCGCGTGACCGGCGCAGCCGATGCCCCGCTGCGGGCCGCGCTGCGTGATCTGCGTACGCGACTCGACGTGCCCGAGGAGTTCCCCGCCGACGTCCTCGCGGAGGCGGACCGCGCCGCCGCGTCACCGAGGCTCCCGGAGTACGACGCCACGGACCTGCCCCTCTTCACCGTCGACCCGCCCACCTCCGTGGACCTGGACCAGGCCATGCACCTGGCAAGGCGGGGCGGAGGCGGGTTCAGGGTGTCGTACGCGATCGCCGACGTCGCCGCGTACGTCACCCCCGGCGGCCCCCTCGACACCGAGGCGCACCGCCGCGTCACCACCCTGTACTTCCCCGACGAGAAGGTCCCGCTGCACCCCACCGCGCTCAGCGAGGGCGCCGCCAGCCTGCTGCCGGGCCAGACCTGCCCGGCCGTCCTGTGGACGATCGACCTGGACGGGGACGGCCGTGCCGAGCGGACCGACGTGCGGCGCGCCCTCGTCCGCAGCCGCGCCAAGCTCGACTACGAAGGCGTGCAGGCCGCCATCGACGGCGGCACCGCGGAGGAGCCCCTCGCGCTGCTGCGGGACATCGGTCGCCTGCGCGAACAGCTGGAGGTCGAGCGCGGCGGCATCTCCCTGGACGTACCGGAGCAGGAGGTCGTCGAGCGCGACGGAACGTACGAGCTCGGCTTCCGCGCCCCGCTCCCCGCCGACGGCTGGAACGCGCAGATCTCCCTCCTCACCGGCATGGCCGCAGCCGAACTCATGCTCGCCTCGGGCGTCGGCATCCTGCGGACGCTGCCCACCGCCCCCGACGGCGCCGTGGGCCGCCTGCGCCGCACCGCGCAGGCGCTGCACATCGACTGGCCGCACCACGTGTCGTACGCGCAGCTCGTACGCTCCCTCGATCCCCGTACGCCGCACCACGCCGCCTTCCTCCAGGAGTGCACGACGCTGCTGCGCGGCGCGGGCTACACGGCGTTCCGCGACGGCGACCTGCCCGAGCTCACCACCCACGCCGCCGTCGCCGCGCCCTACGCCCACTGCACCGCCCCCCTGCGCCGCCTCGTCGACCGCTACGCCGCCGAGCTCTGCCTCGCCGCCTGCGCGGACGCGCCGCCCCCGGAGTGGGCGCTCGCCGCCCTGGACGAGCTGCCCAAGGAGATGGCTGACGGCACGCGGCGCGGCAACACCGTGGAGCGCGAGTGCGTGGACATCGTCGAGGCCGCCCTGCTCCAGGGGCGGGTCGGCGAGATGTTCGACGCGGTCGTGGTGGACGTCAAGGACGGCGAACCTGCCGTCGGAACCGTGCAGTTGGCGGAGCCCGCGATCGTGGCCCGGATCGAGGGCGGCTCGGCGAAGCTGCCCCTCGGGGAGCGCCTGCGGGTCCGGCTCACCCAGGCGGACCCGGGCGCGGCGAAGGTTCAGTTCGCGCCCGCGTGAGAGGGGCCGGTGGTGCGGGCGGCCAGAGTTTCCCGCAACGCCTCACACAGCCGCTCCGGCTCGTCCGCGTGCAGCCGCACCTTCGTCACCTCGCGCCGCTTCCCCAGGAAGCCCACGGCGGTGACGGGTTCGGCCAGTGAGAGGCGTCCGCGCCCCGCTTCGTCGAGCAGCGACCGCAGCCGTTCCCTGCGCTCGCGGATCGCTGCCTCCTGCCGTGCGAGGTCCGCGTCCGGTTCGCCGAGGACCTCGGCGAGCTCGCGGCCCGTACGCGCGCTAGCCGTTGGGGCGCCGCTCGGGCTCCGGCAGCAGGCCTTGGCGGTGGTAGTGCCTGATGGCGCGTGTGGTGACGCCGACGAGGCCGGGGACGGCGGGGACTCCACGGGGGCTTTCGCTGCGACCCTTGACGGCTAACACCGTTAGCCATACGTTCGAGCTAACAAAGTTAGCCAGCAAGGCTCCAGCCGGAACCCGCACCTAGGAGGAGGCCCCCATGAGCACCCTGACCCACACCACCCACACCACCCGCACCGCCCCCGCCACCACCCCCGCCGCCCCCGCGAAGCGCGCCCTCGCCGTCACCCGGCGTACCGCCTGGTTCGCCGGCGCGCTCTTCTGGTCCGCCTTCGCCGTGCTCGAAGGCGTCAACCACGGCTGGCTCGCGGGCCTGCTCGCCGGGGCGTTCTTCATCGCCCCCGACCTGACGTTCCTCGTGGCCGTACGGGACGTGCGCCACATGGCGAAGGGCCAGCTGCCGACCCGCGCCGTCCCGTACTACAACGCCGCCCACCGCGCGCTGCTCCCCGTCGCGCTGATCGCCCTCTACACCTTCACGCCCGTCGTCTGGGCGCCCGCCTTCGCCGCTCTGTGCGGGTGGCTCGCCCACATCTCGTACGATCGCGCCTTCGGCTATGGACTGCGGACGAAGGACGGCTTCCAGCGTGTCTGACCAGAACGAGCGCCTCACCCCCCGCGCCAGGGAGATCGTCGCGGCCGCCCGCGGCCTCCTGGAGGAGTCCGGCGCCGAGAAGCTCACGATGCGCTCGCTCGCCGACCGGCTCGGCATCAAGGCCCCTTCCCTCTACAAGCACTTCCCCGACAAGTCCGCGGTCGAGGTGGAGCTCGTCGTCCAGATGCTCGACGAGTCCGCGGCGGCCTGCGAGGCGGCCGAGACCGCCGACCCCGGCTCCCTCGACGCCCTGACCGAGGCCTACCGCGCCTACGCCCTGCGCCACCCCCACCTCTACCGCCTGGCCACCGAACGACCCCTCCCGCGCCAGGCCCTGCCGCGGGGCCTGGAGGAACGGGCCGCCGCCCCCCTGATGCGGGTCTGCGGCGGTGACACCGACCTGGCCCGCGCCGCCTGGGCGTTCGCGCACGGCATGGTCATCCTGGAGATCCACGGACGGTTTCCGGACGGCGTGGACCTCGGAGCGGCATGGAAGAGGGGCACGCGGGCGTTGGACCGGTAGGACGGCACAGGCCGCATGGGGTCGTACGAGCGGCGACCCACAGGGGGAACGGACAGGCAGCGCATGGATGACGGAACCACGAGGGCGAGCAGCCCCAGCCGCCCCAGCAGCCCCAGCCACCCCCGCGAACACGCAGTCTGGGCCCGCGCCCCGCTCGGTCCCCGCAACCCGCCCCTGGACCTCCTCACCGCCCGCTTCGACCGGCACCGCTACGCACCGCACTTCCACGAGGAGTTCAGCGTCGGCGTCTGTGTCGACGGCTGGGAGGTCATCGACTACCGGGGCGGACGGCTCGACGTGGGGCCCGGCTCCATCGTCGTCCTCGCCCCCGGCGAGGTGCACACCGGCGGTCCCGGCGCGACGGGTGGCTACGCCTACCGCGCCATGTATCCCGCACCGCCCCTCCTCGCCGAGGGAACCGCCGCCCCGCCGCACTTCCGCGACCCCGTGGTCGACGACCCCGAACTCGCCGCCGCCCTGCGCGCCGCCCACACCGAGCTGAGCGCGCACGCGGACCCGCTGGAGGCCGAGTCCCGGGTTCCGTGGCTGCTGGCCGCACTCGCCCGGCGGCACGGCACCGCCCGCCCCCTCGACGACCGCGTTCCCGGCGCCGACCACATCGCCCGCACCGTGCGCGGGCGCCTCGCCGACGAGCTCCTGACCCCGCCCACCCTCGCCGAACTCGCCGCCCCGCTGGGCCTCTCCCGCTACCAGCTCCTGCGCGCCTTCCGTACGTCGACGGGGATGCCGCCCTACGCCTGGCTCGCCCAGCACCGCGTGGCGCTGGCCCGCGCCCACCTGGAAGCGGGCCTGCGCCCGTCCGCGGTGGCCCCGCTCGTGGGCTTCGCCGACCAGGCGCACCTGACGCGCTGGTTCCGCAGGGTGCTCGGGGTGACCCCGGCGGCGTACCGCACCAGCATCCGGAGCAGCGGCGTCCGCAGCAGCACCGTCCGTAGCAACACCGTACGTCGCAACAGCGTTCAAGACACCGGCCGGTGACGCGGCCGAAACTGCCCGCATGACGGCACGCGCCTGGTTCCTCTTCTCCCTCATGGGTGTCCTGTGGGGCATCCCCTACCTCATGATCAAAGTGGCGGTCGACAGCGATCTGTCGCCGTCGTTCGTGGTCTTCACGCGCTGTGCGCTCGGCGCGGCCCTGCTGCTGCCGTTCGCCGTACGGCAGGGCGGACTCATCGGCGTACTGAGGACGCACTGGCGGCCCATGCTCGCGTTCGCCTGCGTGGAGATCCTCGGCCCGTGGTGGACGCTGACCGACGCCGAGCGCCGTATCTCCAGCTCCACGGCCGGGCTCCTCATCGCCGCCGTCCCGATCATCGGCGCCCTCCTCGCCCGCTTCTTCGGCGACACGGAACGCCTCGGCGCGCGCCGCCTCACCGGTCTCGGCCTCGGCCTCGCGGGCGTCGCCGTCCTCACCGTGCCCCACCTGACGGGCGGCGACGCCTGGTCCCTCACGGAGGTCATGCTCACCGCCCTCGGGTACGCCGTCGCCCCCCTGATCGTGGCCCGCCACCTCCGCGACGTCCCCACCCTGCAACTGATCGCGCCCTGCCTGGCCCTGGCCGCGCTCGTCTACGCCCCCGCCGCTGTGGTGTCCCGGCCCGCCGCCGTGCCCGACACTCCGACCCTGGCCTCCCTCGCGGGCCTCGGCGTCATCTGCACGGCCCTGGCCTTCGTCGTCTTCCTCGAACTCATCAGGGAGGCGGGACCGACCCGCGCGGTCGTCTTCACGTACGTCAACCCGGCCGTCGCGGTGGCGGCGGGCGTCACGTTCCTCTCCGAGCCGCTGACGGGCGACGTCGTGGCGGCGTTCACCCTGATCCTCGCCGGATCGGTCCTGGCGACGGCGACGGCGGCCGCGGCGCCGAGCCGGGGGGACCGGCGGGTACCATGGTCGGCACGGCAGACGAGCCGGGCGGGCGGCCGCGTGAAGACCCCTTCGGGGGCCCTTCCCGAGGAACGTCCGGGCTCCACAGGGCAAGGTGGTGGCTAACGGCCACCCGGGGTGACCCGCGGGACAGTGCCACAGAGAACAGACCGCCGGGGACCGCAAGGCCCTCGGTAAGGGTGAAACGGTGGTGTAAGAGACCACCAGCGCCTGAGGTGACTCAGGCGGCTAGGTAAACCCCACCTGGAGCAAGGTCAAGAGGAAGCGCCTCTTCCCAGGAAAAGGCGCTTCTGCGCGGATGATCGAGGGCTGCCCGCCCGAGTCCGCGGGTAGACCGCACGAGGCCGGCAGCAATGCCGGCCCTAGATGGATGGCCGTCACCGCGACGTCCGCGAGGACCCGCGGTACAGAACCCGGCGTACAGCCCGACTCGTCTGCCCCACCCGCTCCGGCCCGCCCGGCGCGGCGCACCACCCCGGCCCGCGCCCGCTGGGCCGCAGCCTGCCGGGCCTTCCTCGGTACGCGCGTACGCTCCCGATGCGGAAGGCTCGCCATGACCCCGACACCCCAGGACGACCGCCCCGGCACCGGCACCGATGCCGACGCCGGTCTGCCCACCGTCTCCGTCTCCTCCTTCGCCGATCTCGAACTGCCCGCCGCGCTGCTGCGGAAGCTCGACGAACTCGGCGTCACCGAGCCCTTCCCGATCCAGGCCGCCACGGTGCCCAGTGCCCTCGCGGGCCGGGACGTCCTGGGGCGTGGCCGTACCGGCTCCGGCAAGACGCTCGCCTTCGCTCTGCCGTTGCTCGCCCGCCTCGCCGGGCGGCGCGCCGAGCCGAAGCAGCCCCTCGCGCTGGTCCTGGTGCCCACCCGTGAGCTGGCCCAGCAGGTCACCGAGGCACTCACGCCGTACGCGGAGGCGATGCGGCTGCGGATGGCCACCGTCGTCGGCGGCATCTCGATCGGCCGCCAGGCCGCCGCGCTGCGCGACGGCGCCGAGGTCGTCGTGGCCACCCCCGGGCGTCTGCACGACCTCATCGACCGCAAGGGCTGTCGGCTCGGGCAGGTCAGGATCACCGTCCTCGACGAGGCCGACCAGATGTGCGACATGGGCTTCCTGCCCCAGGTCACCGAGGCCCTCGACCAAGTGCGCGCGGACGGGCAGCGGATGCTGTTCTCGGCCACCCTGGACCGCGACGTCGACCAGCTGGTCAGCGACTACCTGAAGGACCCCGTCGTCCACTCCGTCGACCCGTCGGCGGGTGCCGTCACGACGATGGACCACCACGTCCTCGTCGTCCACGGCCCCGACCGGTACGCCGTCGTCACCGAGATCGCCGCCCGCGACGGCCGCGTCCTGCTCTTCCTCGACACCAAGCACGCCGTCGACCGCCTCACCAAACACCTGCGGGACAGTGGCGTCCACGCCGAGGCCCTGCACAGCGGCAAGTCCCAGCCGCAGCGCTCCCGGACCCTCGCCCGGTTCAAGGACGGCCAGGTCACCGTGCTCGTGGCGACCAACGTCGCGGCCCGCGGCCTGCACGTCGACGACCTCGACCTCGTCGTCAACGTCGACCCGCCGACCGATCCCAAGGACTATCTGCACCGTGCGGGCCGCACCGCGCGTGCCGGCGAGTCCGGCCGCGTCGTCACCCTGGTGCTGTCCGGCCAGCGGCGCGAGACCGTCCAGGTGCTTGCCGAGGCGGGCATCGAGCCGAAGACGACCAAGGTGCGTTCGGGCGAGGCGGAGCTGTCCCGGATCACCGGGGCGAAGGCCCCCTCCGGCACCCCGCTCGACGGCGGTACCGCCGCGGGCCGCGCCAAGAACCACAACGCGCCCTTCCGCGGCCTCGGCAGCACCAAGGAGAGCCCCGGCGGCTCGGGCGGCAAGGGGGGCGGCGGCAAGTCGCCCTCGCGGAAGTCCGCGGAGGCCCGCAAGCTCGCGGAGGCCCGCAGGGCGGCGCGGGTGCGGCGCGGGGGCTGACCCCGGGCAGGCCCAGGCCCCCTCACCGGAGGGCCGTCAGCAGTCTTCCGTGTGGCTGAGGTGGATCAGATGGGCCACCGTGGGCGCGGTGCGCTTGCTCCGGATGCGGCGCAAGTACGTGCTCACGGTGTGCACGCTGATGCCCAGACGCCGGGCTATCTGTTTGTGGGAGAGGCCTGCCGCGATGTGGGCCAGCACCTGACGCTCCCTGTGGGACAACGCCGGCGGGTTCGGTGGGCGGCTGCTTACTGGCATCTTCCCTCCGGGAGGGACTGTCAACACGTACGACGGCTGTAGCCGCAACGTGATCTAACCACGCTTGTGAAGAAACAGAAAGGAAACCCCGCGTACCCAGGGGAAACGCGGCGCTACTGAGCGCGACGGGCGGTGTCAAGTCCCCAATTCGAGGGACTGTGGGCGCGCTTCGGCGCGGGTGAGTGTGAAGACGGCCTCGGCTGAGCGCGGCCGTGCACGTTCTCAAGGCAGCCCGGCGCGTGGACCAGGGGGATAGCTTGCGGCACTTTCGCCTGCTCGTCGTGGGCAACGGCATATCGGCGTACGGCAGTTACCTGAACATGGTCGCCCTCAACGTCTTCATCTACGAGGTGACCGACAGCGCCCTGGCCGCTGGAATCTTCATGGCCGTACGCCTGTTGACCAGTGTCGTCTCCGGCTTTGTGAGCGGACGGCTGGTCTCGGCGTACGACCGGAAGATGTTGATGGTCGGCGCCGATCTCACACAGTGCGCCGCCATGATAGCGCTGCTGATCGCGCCCGACGGTGGCCGTGCCGGGCTGCTGTACGTCCTTGCCGTCGTGACCGGCTTCTGCTCCACCCTCTCCGGCGTCTCGCTGCGCAGCAGCATCCCCGAGATCGTCGGCGGCGACCTGCGCCTGCGCGCCAACTCGCTGCTCGCGACGGGCCGTTCGCTCGCCATGATCGCGGGCTTCGCCTCCGCGGGTGTCGTGGTCGCGCAGCTCGGCTACGTCGCCGCGATCTCCCTCGACGCCGCCACGTTCGCGGTCTCCGCGTGCGTCCTTCTCTCCCTGCCGATCCGTACGCGGGAGAAGGACGGGGGCGCTCAGAAGGGCGAGGCGAAGGGGGACTCCGGGGGGCGTGGCGTCGGTGCGATGATTCTGCTGCGGGCCGCCCCCGTCCTCGCCGTGATGATCGCGCTCAGGGCCGCCGACGGCCTCGGCTCCTCCTCCCACAACGTGGCCCTGCCGGTCTACTCCAGCGACCTCGACCCGTCCCATCCGGCCACGTTCGTCAGCCAGTTCTGGGCGACGTGGGCCATCGGCAACATCGTCATGCAGCAGGTGTGCGGGCGGTGGGCCGGGCGCGGCGGGCGGCAGGGGCCGGGGGAGCAGGCGTTCGCGGTCGGGGCGTGCGTGATGTCGGCCGCGTTCATCGTGGTCTTCGCGGGGCTGCCCACGTACGTGGCGGTCGTGGCCGCGCTGGTGGCGGGCATGGCCGACGGGCTCACCGAGATCGCCTACGTGACCCGCCTCCAGGCGACCCCCGACGAGCAGCGCGGCAGGCTGTTCGGGCTCTCCGCGTCGGTCGAGAACACCGGGTTCGGCCTCGGCATGCTGGTCAGCGGTGCGTTGCTCGACCGCTTCTCGCCGTTCCAAGTCGTGGGGCTGCTGCACGGGTTGGCCATCGCGTTGTGCTTCGGGATGTTCGTCGTCCTGGTGCGGCAAGGGCGGAGAGCGGTGTCCGGCGAACCCTTACCGGTGGCGCAGGAGCCGCCGCACCGGCGCGGCGACGTGTCCGTGGAGCGCGAGAGCGAGGCCCCCCGATGACCACAGCCCCTGCCCCTGCCCCCGCTCCTGTCCCTGCTCCTGTCCCTGCCTCCGCTCCTGCACGTGACGCCGTCGCCGTCATCGGGATGTCCTTTCGGCTGCCCGGCGCCGACACCCCGGAGGAGTTCTGGCGCACGATTCACGACGGCGCCGACCGCATCCGCCGCTTCACGGAGGACGAACTCGCCGCCGCCGGGGTGCCCGAGGAGGTGTACCGGGCCGAGGAGTTCGTCGGGGCGAGCGGGGTGCTCGACGGGATCGCGGGGTTCGACGCGGGGTTCTTCGGGATGAGCGCGCACGAGGCGCGGATCACCGACCCGCAGCAGCGGCTGTTCCTGGAGTGCGTCCACCACGCGCTGGAGAACGCGGGGTACGCGGGTGAACCGGGAGCGGATGGCGGTGCCCGTGACGTGGGGGTGTACGCCAGTACCGGCTATCACCTCTACTCCCTCCAGACCTACCTCCAGAACAACGTCCTCCAGGGCGGCATCGCGGACTGGGTCGCCGGACTCCAGGTCACCATCGGCAACTTCACCGACTTCACCGCGAACCGCGCCGCCTACCGGCTCGGCCTGACAGGGCCCGCGGTCAACGTCCAGACGGCGTGCTCCAGTTCGCTCACCGCGGCCTACCTCGCCGCGCAGTCCGTGGTCGCGGGCGAGTGCGACATCGCCGTCGCCGGGGCCACCGCCCTGCACGTGCCGCAGGTGATCGGGTACCAGTACGTCAAGGGGTCCATCCTCTCCAAGAGCGGCCGCCTGCGCCCCTTCGACGCCGACGCGGACGGGACCGTCGGCGGTACGGGCGTCGTGGCGCTGGTGCTGAAGCGCCTCGACCGGGCCCTCGCGGACGGCGACCACATCCACGGCGTCATCCGGGGCTGGGGCGTCAACAACGACGGCGCGGACAAGAAGGCGTTCAGCGCGCCCAGCGCGGCCGGCCAGCGCGGGGCGATCCGCCGGGCCCTCGACCGGGCGGGCGTCGACGCGGGCACGGTCGGCTACCTGGAGACGCACGGCACCGGCACGTTCAAGGGCGACCCCATCGAGTTCGCGGGCGCCACGGCCGCGTTCCGCGCCGACACCGACCGCACGGGCTACTGCGCGCTCGGCTCGGTCAAGGCCAACATCGGTCACCTCGACGTGTGTTCGGGCCTGGCGAGCCTGGTCAAGGCGCTCCTGGTGCTACGGCACCGCGTCATCCCGCCGATGGCCAACTTCCGCCGCCCCAACCCCGCCCTTGACCTCGCGGCCAGCCCGTTCTACATCCCCGGGGCCGCGCGCCCGTGGCCCGCGGGCGACGGGCCGCGCAGGGCCTGCGTCAGCTCGTTCGGGGTCGGCGGCACCAACGTCCACGTCGTCCTGGAGGAGGCCCCCGCGCCCGCGCCCCGGGCGACCGCCGACGAGCCGGGCTTTCCGAGTCCCCCGGGCGTCCTGGTGGTCTCCGGCCACACGGAGAAGGCGCTCGCCGACAACGCCACGGCCCTCCGCGACCACCTGCGCGCCCACCCCGCCACGCACCACGCCGACCTCGTGACCACGCTGGCCCTGGGCCGCTCCCACCGCGGACACCGGCTCGCGGTGCGCGGCGACACGGTGGCGGCGCTGAGCGGGGCGCTGGACGACTGGCTCACGCGGCCGCGGTCACGGGCGGGGGCACGGCCTTCGGGCGGGGGCGGTGCCGGGTTCCTCTTCACGGGGCAGGGCAGCCTGCACCGGGGCGCGGCCCGTCCCCTGTACGAGCGGTTCGCCGTCGTACGCGAAACCCTGGACGCCCGCGAGCGGCAGTTCGCGGACCTCACCGGTGGGGGCGGCCTCCTCGACGCGCTGCTGGGTGACCCCCGGGGCGCGGACACGGGCGAGCCGGTCCTGGACACCGAGGTGGCGCAACCCGCCCTCTTCACGTTGCAGTGCGCACTCGTCCGCCTGTGGCGGGAGGCCGGGATCGAGCCGGACGTGGTGGCGGGGCACAGCGTGGGGGAGTACGGCGCGCTGTACGCCGCCGGTGTGCTGAGTGCCGAGGACGGGCTGCGGCTGACCGCGGGGCGGGGGAGGCTCATGCGGGAGCGGTGCGCGCCCGGCGCGATGGTCGCCGTCCCGACGGACACGCACACGGCGCGGAAGCTGGCGGCGGAGGTGCCCGGCGTGGAGCTCGCCGTCACGAACGGCGAACACAGCCAGGTCCTCGCGGGCCCGGCGGCCGCCATGGCACGGCTGACGGAACTCCTCGCCGAGCGCGGCATCCACGCACGTGAACTCCCGGTGCGGCACGCCTTCCACACGGCCCTCATGGACCCGGCACTCGACGGGCTCCGGGAGCTCGTCGGCGGGGTGGTGCGGCGGGGGAGCCGCGTGCCGTTCGTGAGCGGTCTCGATGGGCGTACGCGCCCGGCCGGATGGGTACCGGACGCCGACTATCTCGTACGGCAGGCGCGTGAGCCGGTCCGGTTCGCCGACGTGCTCGGGGAGTTGCGCGTCTCGTACGACATCGTTGGCACGCTGGTCGAGATCGGCCCGCACACGACCCTCAGCAGCCTCGCCCGCCAGGCGCTCCCGGGCCGGGCCGCGCATCCGACACTGCGGCGCGGTGCGGGGCTCGCACCGCTGTGGGACGCGGCCGCCGGACTGTACCGGGCCGGGGCGCCGGTCGGCTGGCGGACCCTCGTGGATGGGGTGGGCGGCCGCAGGATCCCGCTGCCCGGATACCGCTTCCAGCACAAGGACTACTGGACGGGGCCGGAGAACTACCTTCCCCGGCCCGTACGACCCGAACAACCCGTACAGCACGTACAACCCGAACAACCGATCAGGGATGGGGCGGAAGTGGCACAGGACGAAGCAGCGGTCGAGCGGGTGCTCCAGCACATCATCAAGGTCACCGCGAAGCACCTCAGCTACGACACCAGCGAGATAGCCGAGGACGCGTCCTTCTTCGACCTCGGCGCGGACTCGTTGCAGATGATCGGGGTGCTGCGCGAGCTGGAGGAGGAGCACCGGGTCAAGGTCTCGATGCGGGAGCTCTTCGAGGAGGCGGGGACGGCGCGCGGGCTCGCGGTGATCATCGCGGGCAAGGCGGCTCCGGCCCCCGCCGCGGCTCCGGCCCCTGCTGCGGCCCCCGCCCCCGTTGCGGCGGCTGAGGAGCGTCCGGCCGCCCGCGAGACTCCGCCTGTCGCCGTGGACGCCACGCGTCATGACGCGTACGCCACTCGTCAAGAGGTCGAAGAGCTCCGGCGGCAGCTCCAGCAGCTCACGCAGGTGCAGCTCCAGCTGATGGGACAGCTCTCCCAGCTGCTCACCGCGCAGGCGGGCCGATGACCGGGGGAGCAGACACCGTATCCGCCGCCGTCGACCAGGACCTCGCGGCGATGGCCGAGCTGTCGCAGCGCATCGCCCGGCAGATGGGCACCCAGGAGGAGGCGGCGGACTCCCCGGCACCCCGGGCCGCCCAGCACGGGCCGCGCCCGGAGGTCGCCCGCGGCTCCGGCATGCTCCGCGGCAACGCCTCCGACACCCAGCGGGCCCACCTCGACGACCTGGTGCGCCGCTACACCGCGAAGACGCCCACGTCCAAGAGCATCGCCCAGCGCTACCGGCGCGTGCTCGCCGACAGCAGGGCGGCGGTCGGCTTCCGCAGCAGTACGAAGGAGATGCTGTACCCGATCGCGGGGCGGCGGGCGCGGGGGTCGTGGCTCGAGGACATCGACGGCAACCGGTACGTCGACATCACGATGGGCTTCGGCGTCCTGCTCTTCGGCCACGAGCCCGACTTCGTCACCGAGGCGGTCCGCGAGCACCTCTCGCGCGGCATCCAGCTCGGCCCGCGCAACGTGGAGACCGGCGAGGCCGCCGAGCTGCTCGCCGAGCTGACCGGCATGGAGCGCGTCGCCTTCGCCAACTCCGGTACGGAGGCGAACTCCGCGGCGATCCGGCTCGCCCGCGCCGCCACCGGACGCTCCCGCATCATCACGTTCGAGGGCGCGTACCACGGCCACAACGACAACGTGCTGGGCCGCTCCCCGCGCACCGGCGGCGAGGGCCTGACGACCGTCCCGATGTCCGCGGGCGTCCCGCCGAACGCCGTCGCCGACCTGCTCGTCCTGCCGTACGGCGGCGAGGAGAGCCTCGCCGTCATCGAGCAGCAGGCCGCCGACATCGCCGCGGTCCTCGTCGAGCCCGTGCAGAGCCGCCATCCGTCGCTCCGGCCCGCCGACTTCGTACGCCGCCTGCGCGAGCTGACCCGTCGGCACGGCATCGTGCTGCTCTTCGACGAGATGCTGACCGGCTTCCGGCCCGCGCCGCGCGGCGCCCAGGAGCTCTACGGGGTCACGCCCGACCTCGCCACGTACGGGAAACTGCTCGGCGGCGGCTTCCCCATCGGTGCCATCGCGGGCCGCGCCGACATCATGGACGGCATCGACGGCGGCCACTGGAGCTACGGGGACGCCAGCTATCCGGCCGCCGACACGACGTTCTTCGGCGGTACGTACATCCAGCACCCGGTGTCTATGGTCGCCACCCGCGCCGTGCTCGCCCACCTCAAGGAGCACAGCCCGCGTCTCCAGGAGCGGCTGAACGCCCGCACGGACGACCTCGCCACCACGCTCAACTCCTTCTTCGAGGACGAGGGATACGCGCTGAGCATGAGCCACTTCGGCTCGATGTTCCGCTTCGAACACCGCGCGGACATGGAACTGCTCTACCACCACCTGATGCTGCGCGGCGTGCACGTGTGGGAGTGGCGCAACTTCTTCCTGTCCACCGAACACACCGACGGGGACGTTGAGTTCATCGTGGACGCGGTGAAGGACTCCCTGCGGGAGCTGCGCGGGGCGGGCTTCCCGCTCGGGAACAAGCCAGCGAACAAGCGGGCGAACAAGCCAGCGAACAAGGCGGTGGTCCCCGCGGCGAAGCCGAAGGCCATGGCCTGGAACCGGGCGGCGGCCGCGACCGCCGAGCGACCGGAGCGGGTGGAACAGAAGCCCCGCTCCCTCGACTTCGGCGTCTACTTCTTCGGGGACTACCCGCAGGACGACGAGGCGACGTCCCGGCACGGCAAGTACGACCACCTCCTGGAGACCGCCCGGTTCGCCGACCGCCACGGATTCCACTCCCTGTGGATCCCCGAGCGGCACTTCCACTCCTTCGGCGGCCTCTTCCCCAACCCCGTCGTCCTCGCCGCCGCGCTCGCCCGCGAGACCGGGCGCATCCGCATCAACGCGGGCTCCGTCGTGCTGCCGCTGCACGATCCGATCCGTGTCGCCGAAGAGTGGTCGATGGTCGACAACCTCTCCGGCGGCCGGATCGGCATCGGCTGCGCGAGCGGCTGGCACGCCAACGACTTCGTCTTCTTCCCGGAGCGCTTCGGCACCCACAAGGAGAAGATGTACGAACAGGTCGCGGAGGTGCGGAAGTTGTGGCGCGGTGAGCCGGTGCGCCGCACCACCGGGAACGGCGAGAGCGACCTGCGGCTGTTCCCCCGCCCCGTGCAGGACGCGCCGCCCATGTACACGGCGGTCGTCGGCAACCCCGCGTCGTACGAACTGGCCGCGCGCAACGACGTCGGCATCGTCACCAACCTCATGACCCAGAGCGTCGAGCAGCTCCGCGACAACGTCGCGCTCTACCGCCGTACGCGCGCCGAGTGCGGCCTGGACCCGGACGCCGGGCACGTGGCCGTGCTGCTGCACACCTACCTCGCCGAGGACCACGCGGCGGCCCGCGCCGTCGCCCGCGACCCCCTGGCCCGGTACATGCGCTCGTCCCTGTCCCTGTTCGGCAACGTGGCGAACAGCCTGGGCCAGAAGATCGACATGTCGACGATGACCGAGGACGACCTGGACGTGGTCTTCCGCCGCGCCTACGACCGCTACTGCGACCAGCGCGCCCTCATCGGCAGCCCCGAGAGCGTGCGGCCCGTCGTGGACGCGGTGCGCGCGGCGGGCGCGGACGAGATCGTCGGGCTCGTCGACTTCGGCGTGGACCCTGCGGCGCTGCGGGACGGGTTGCGGCACTTCGACGGGTTGCGGGGCGCGTACGAGACTCCTGCGGCTCTTCCTGCGGCTTTTTCGACGGCTCTTCCTGCGGCTTTTCCGAAGGCCCCGGAACCGGCCCCCGCCCACCTAGCCGCCGCCCACATATCCGCCGACCACCAGGGCGCTCCGCTCTCGCCCGGCCAGCAGCGCGTCTGGTTCCTGGAGCGGATGCTGCCCGGCCGCACCGCGTACAACGAGACCAAGGCCATCGAGCTCGAAGGCCCGCTGAACGTTCCGGCGCTGCGGACCGCGCTCCGCGCTCTCGCCGCGCGCCACGGCCAGCTGCGCACGGTCTTCCGCGACGTGGCAGGCGAACCGCGCCAGTTCACGCGCCCGCCGGGCGAGGTGGACTTCGAGATTGTCGAGGGTACGGGAGGCGACGGTACGGGAGCCGACCGTACGGGGGGAGACGGGGACGCCGTCGCCGCCGTACTGAGGCAGGAGAGCGCGCGCCGCTTCGACCTGGCGGAGGGGCCGTTGTTCGTGACGCGCCTCGTCCGGCTCGGCGAGCGGCGGCACGTCCTCGTGCTGTCCCTGCACCACATCGTGATGGACGCGGCGTCGGCGGCCGTGCTCGCCCGCGACGTGTCCGCCCTCTACCGCGCGCAGCTGCCGGGCGAGCGGTCGGCGGACCTCCCGGCCCTCCCCCGCACGTACGCGGACCACGCCCGCGCGCAGCTCGACTCGCTGGGCGGCCCCAAGGCGGCCGAGGACCTGGCGTACTGGAAGAAGGCGCTCGACGGCGACCTGCCCGTCCTGGCCCTGCCGACCGACCGGCCGAGGCCGACGGTCATGACGTCCAACGGCCGTGCCCTGTTCCGCACGCTGGACGCCGAACTGTCCGCCCGCGTACGGGAATTCAGCCGTGCCCGCCGCAGCACCCTCTTCATGACCCTGCTCGCCGGGTACGCGGCCGCCCTGCACCGCGTCACCGGCCAGGACGACCTGGTCATCGGCACGCCGATGTCCGACCGCAAGCCCGAGTACGAGGACGTGGTCGGCTTCTTCGTCAACACGCTGGCGCTGCGCCTCGATCTCACCGGGAACCCGGACTTCGGCACGCTCCTGGACCGGGTGCGCGGGGTGGCCCTGGACGCGTACGACCACGCCGACGTGCCCTTCGAGGCGGTCGTGCGGGAGCTGGCGCCGCCGCGCGCCCTCGACCGTACGCCGGTCTTCCAGACACTCGCCGAGTTCGAGACGGGCGACCCGTTCCGCTTCGACCTGCCCGGGGTGCGGGCGACACCGCTCGACTCGGGCCCGGACAAGGCGCTGACCGATCTCAGCGTCTACTTCACCGACCTGCCGGACGGCGTCCGCTGCCACCTGGAGTACCACACCGACCTCTTCGACGAGGCGACGGTCGACGCGCTCTTCGGGACGTTCAGGGGCATCCTCGCGGCGGCGGTGGGAGCGGACGACGTCGCCGCCGCCGCGGTGCCGGTGCCGGTGCCGGAGTCGGGGGAGTGGAGCCACGGCCCGGTCCGGCAGCGGACGAGCAGCACGGTCCACTCGCTGACGTCGCGGTGGGCGCAGGTGGCTCCCGGCCGGACGGCGGTGCTCAGTGACGAAGGCGAGCTGACGTACGCCGAGTTGGAGGCCCGGGCGGAACGGCTCGCGGCGGTGTTCCGTACGGTCGGTGAGGGAGCCGGTGCCCCGGTCGCCCTGTGGCTGCCGCGCGGCGCCGACCTGATCGTCGCGATGCTCGCGTCCCTCAAGTCGGGACGCGGCTACGTCCCACTGGACCCGGCCCAGGGCACGGCACGGGCGGAGACCATCCTCGCGGAGAGCGGGGCGCGGATCCTGGTCACGAACGGAAGCGCGGCCGGGGACACCGGCCCGCGACCGAAGGCCCCGGCCGGAACGGTGCCGGTGGACGTGACGGCACCGGCGCCCACCCGCGCGACCACGTCCCCCGACAGGTCGCCCACCGCCCCCGACTCCCTCTGCTTCGCCATCTACACCTCCGGCAGCACCGGCACCCCCAAGGGCGTCGCCATTCCGCACCGGGCCGTCGTCGATCTCTGTCAGTGGCATCACGAGCGGTTCGGGTTCACCGCGGACGACCGCAGTGCCGCCGTGTGCAGCCAGGGCTTCGACGCCGCCGCGCTGGAGATCTGGCCCGCGCTGACCGCGGGCGCCACCGTCGTCGTGGCCGACGAGACGGTCCGCAAGGACCCGGCCGCGCTGGCCCGCTGGTACGCGGAGCGGCGCGTCACCTTCTCGATCCTGCCGACCGCTCTCGGCGAGGCGGTCCTCGCGCTCCCGGTCAGCCAACAGCCGCCCCTGCGGCACCTGTTGCTCGGCGGCGACGTGATGCGCACCCGCCCGCGCCCCGGCGCGCCGTACGAGACGGTCAACGTGTACGGGCCCACCGAGGTGACCGTGCTGTGCACGGCCGCGACGGTCGGGCCGCGCGCCCCGGAGGGGCCCGACCTGCCGATCCCGATCGGCAGGCCCGTCCACAACGTCATCCTCCGCGTGCTCGGCGAGGGCGGCCGTGAAGTCTCCGGAGACGAGGTCGGGGAGTTGTACGTGGGCGGGCCCGGCGTGGCCACCGGGTACCTGGGACGGCCCGAGCTGACCGCCGAACGCTTCGTCCGCGATCCCCGGGGGACCGATGTGCGGATGTACCGCACGGGCGACCTGGTGTGCTGGAACGACGACGGCGCGCTGGAGTTCCGCGGCCGGACGGACGATCAGGTGAAGGTGCGCGGTTACCGGGTCGAGCCCGAAGAGGTGTCCCGCGCGCTCAACGGTCTCCCCGGGGTCCGTGACGCCGTCGTCCTCGCCCGCCGCGACCACCACGGCGACGCCCGCCTCGTGGCCTACGTCGTACGGAAGGAGGACGTGCACGACCCCGACGTACCCGCGCCCGACCTGTCGGCGCAGGGGTTCAGCGACCGTCTGACGGCGGAACTCGCCGAACGGCTGCCCGACCACCTCGTGCCCCGCGCCTGGGCCGTCCTGCCCGCGCTGCCCCTCTCCGGCAACGGCAAACTGGACCGGGCCGCGCTGCCCGCGCCCGGCATCGTGACCAACCCCGCGGCGCGGCCGTCGTCCGTCGAGGCGCGGCTCAAGCGGCTCTGGGCCCAGGAGTTCGACATCGACGCGTCGGCGATCACGCCGGACGTGTCCTTCTTCGAGCTCGGCGGGCACTCCCTCACGGCGATCCGGCTGGCCAACGGCGTACGGGAGGAGTTCGGCACGGAGTACCCCGTGGCGCGCTTCTACGAGGAGCCCACGTTCCGGGCGATGGCCGCCTACCTGGCGGTGAACGGTGCGACCGTCCAGCGGCCGGTGAACGGTGCGACCGTCCGGCGGGCGGGGGACGGGGAGGCCGTCCGGCGCGCGGCGGGCGGCGAGGTCGCGGAACCCGGCGACACGCCCGCCCGCGCCCCCCTCACTGCCCAGCAGTCCGCCTTCCTCACCCGCCACCGCACCCACCCCCGCCCGCAGATCTACAACGTGGCGATGCGACTCACCCTCACGGGAACGCTCGACGTGCCGGCCCTGCGCACCGCGTTCACCCAACTCATCGCCCGGCACGAGGCGTTGCGGACCCGCTTCGTGGCGGACGGCGACGGGGAGTGGTGGCAGGAAGCGCTGCGGGCGCGGCCCGTGGAGCTGCCGGAAGAGGACCTGTTCGCGCGGCACGGCTCGGCGGACGCCGCGGCCGAGGAGGCGGATCGGCTCGCGGGGGAGACGGCGGCCGTCCCGTACGACATCGAGGCCGAACTCGCCCCCGTACTGCGCCTGATGCGCGTGGACCACGACCGCTGGGTGCTGCTCTTCGTCCTGCACCACGCGGCCTGCGACGGCTGGTCGGTCAGTCTGCTGCTGCGCGAACTGGCGGCGCTGTACGGGACCGAGGCCACCGGGGCTCCGCACGGCCTGCCGGCCGCCGACACCCTCCCGCAGCAGGGCGAGTACGCGCGCTGGCAGCGCGAGCACAGCCGTACGCAGGACAAGGACCGCCTCGTCGCCCACTGGGCGCGGGAGCTGGCGGGTGCCCGCTTCGGGATGCCGCTGCCGCTTGACCGGCCCCGCCCCGCGGAGCTGAGCGGCGCGGGTGACGTGGTCCTGTTCACGGTGGGCGAGGGCGCCCGCGCCGACGTGGAGGAGCTGGCCCGACGGCACCGTACGACGCCCTTCGTGGTGACGGCGGCCGCGTTCGCGCGGCTGGTCGCGGAGGTGGGGGAGCAGGGGCCCGACGTCGTGCTCGGCATCTCCCACGCCAACCGCGAGCGGCGCGAGTTCGAGGCGCTGGCCGCTTGCACGGTGTCGTCCTTCACGCTGCGGATACGGGGTGACGCGGCCGCGTCGTTCGGGGCGTTGGTGGACCAGGTGGCGCGCACCTCCGTCGGCGCCATCGACCACGCCGCGCCGCTCCGCGCGGTGGCGGCGGACGTGAGCGCGGTGCTGGGCACGGAGGTGCCGGACCGGCTGCCGCTCGGCTTCCAGTACCAGAGCTCACTGGAGACGGAGGTCGAGCTGCCGGGCCTGGTCACGGCGGTGGAGGACCTCGCGGTCCCGGGCGCGCGCTCCGAGTTCAACTTCGGGCTGATCCCGACGGGCGACGTGCTCTCCGGGTACCTGGAGTACTCGACCGACCTGTGGGACCGCTCCACGGTCGAGGCCTGGACCGAGGCGTACGGCCGACTCCTGGCGAGGGAGGTGGGGGAGGCGCTCCGGGGCGAAGGGTGAGCTCGGGGGCCGCGGCCGGAATTGGTCGTGACATGGCAAGGATCTTGAGGCCTTGCCTTGTCACTCCAAGGTCCCTGTGCCTCAATGGGCGGCGAGCCGGGCTGCTGACTACCCGTCAGAAGTGCCGTCACAGGCAGGCCCGGCGCCGCGCGGGCGTATCCCCCCTCGCTCCCCCCACCCCACCCCACAAAGGCAGGCCCCCCATGCGGAACAGCAGACTCGGCACAGGTCGCGGCATAGGACTGGGCACAGGAATCGGTACGGCTCTCGGTGCAGGCGCGCTCGCCGTCGGCGCACTCGCGATGGCGCCCGCGGCAGGCGCCGTGGAACCGCAGAGCGCCACGCTCTCGTTCGACTGCGGAACGTACGGCTCGGGTACGGCGACACTCACCGCCAGTCAGGACGGCACCAGCGCGACCATCGCGCTGTCGACCTCGGCGATCACCGCGCCGATCGACATCGGGGCGGGCGCCGTGAACTCGACGCTCACGCTGGCGAAGAACGGCACGGGGACGACCGACTTCACCGGCAACTCCAACCCGGCCATCCCGGCCGGTGGCGCCGTCTCCACGGGACCGCTCACCGGGACCGTCGCCGCGGGCGACAGCCTGGAGGGCAAGTCCTTGAAGATCGTCGTCTTCGGCCTCACGGTGACGTGCAACGCGACGTCGGCGCAGTCACCGGGACCGTTCGTCTTCTGACCCGCTCCTGACCCGCTTCTGACCCACTTGCGACCCGCTTCTGAACCTACGGCCCGCCCGCCCCGGCGAGGGCGCCGTCAGACGGTCTTCAAGGGGTGGTGCGGGCCCTCCGGCAGGACGATGTCGATCGCGTCGCCGGGCCGGACCTCGCCGCCCCGGCGCACGACGCTCATCACGCCCGCCTTGTGGAAGACGGCCCCCGACGCGTCACGGCCGACGACCCTCTTCATCAGACCGGCCTGGAAGCCGTCGATCTGGCGACACGGGTTGCGCAGGCCGGTGATCTCCAGGACCGCCTCGTCGCCGAGGTGCAGGAGGGCGCCGGTGGGGAGGCCGAGCAGGTCGATGCCGCGCGTGGTGACGTTCTCGCCGAGCTCGCCCGGCGCCACGGTGAAGCCGTCCTCCGCCAGCTCGTCGAAGAGCTCCTCGTGCATGAGGTGGACCTGGCGGAGGTTCGGCTGGTCGGGGTTCTGCGCGACACGGAAACGGTGCTTCACCTTCGTACCCGCGTGTACGTCGCCCTCGACGCCGAGGCCCGTGAGCAGCGTGACGCTCTCACGGTTCGGCTTGGTGAAGGAGTACGTTCCGTTGCTGCTGACCGCAGTGACCGTGGCGCCCATGCGACGACCCTAACCCGCGTCAGCCCACGGGTGCCAAGGTCAGATAGGTGATGCCGAGCACGCCGCGGTAGCCGCGCAGCCAGGACGCACGCTGGGCGTCCACGCGCGCGCGGGTCCCGGCGGCCTCCGGGTGGTCGGGGTGCGCGGCCAGCCACTCCTCGACATCGGAACGGTAGCCCGACTCGAACTCCTCCCACTCGTCCACGCCCGCGGTCTCCACCCACAGCGGGCGGAACCCGGCCTCGACCGCCGCGTCCACGAGGTCGCCCAGGTACAGGTGATCACCGGCGTCGGCGTCCGGCCACATCCCGGCCAGCTCCCGCGCGGTGGGTTCGCGCTCCCAGAAGCCCTCGCCGAGTACGACACGACCGCCCGGGTTGACCAGGCCGCGCAGCGCGCGGAGCGCCTCGGCGGCGGCCCGGGCGGGCGCGGCCGAGCTGAGGGCCTGGCTCGCGCCGAGACACAGGACGACGTCGGCGGGGCCGCGAGCGGTGTCCTTCGCCGTCTCCTCGACGAACCGGACCCGCCCGTCGAGCCCGCGCTCCTTCGCGGCGGCGCGGCCGCGGTCCAGGTCCTCGCCCTTGATGTCGACGCCGATGCCGGTGGCCCCGGGGGCGGCTTCGAGGATGCGGAGCAGCAACTCGCCCCATCCGCAGCCCAGATCGAGCACGGTACGGGGCCCGGACGCCGTCAGGCGCTCGACGATGCGCTGCGCGCGGGTCTCGGAGAGGGGGCCGTGGAAGGTGAGGCGGGTGAGGCGCGGCGGCTGATCGCCGTCGTTGGAGTTCTCGCTGTCCTCGCTGGTCTCAGCGGTCTCAGTGGTCATGGACCGGCACGCTAGCCTGCCGTTCCCCGGGCGGAACAGCGGTTTTGGCGCCGCCCGTTGCCGTGGAACGCTCGTCGACGCGGCGCAGGTGGTCGGCGAGGACGGCCGCCGCGTCCGGGGTGAGCGTGCGCAGGGCGACCATGGCGGTGACGATGACGTCGCAGAGCTCGGCCCGCACGTCGTCCCAGCTGTGCGTGGTGCCTTTGCGCGGGTTCTGCCCCGTGGCGCCGATGACCGCCTGCGCGACTTCGCCGACCTCTTCCGACAGCTTCAACATGCGGAGCAGCAGCGCTGCTTGGGGCGCCTGCTGATTATGCGCGTCGAGCCAGGTGCAGAGCCGCTCGACGATACCCCAGGGATCGTCGGGGCTGACGGGGCTGACGGGGCTGACGGGGCTTACGGGGCTGTCGGCTGAGGTGCGTGTCCGCTCGTCGTCCATGCCCCGCAGGCTACGGCCCGGTCAGGTGGCGTCGTCGCCCTCCGCCGCCGCGCGGACGTTCTTGTTCCTGGCGCCGATCGTCGCGAGCACCCCGACCGCCGTACCCGCGAGTGCGGCGGGCACCATCCAGGCGCGGTTGAGGGAGTGGCCGAGCGCGTGGTCGGCGGAGTAGCGGCCGGGGCCTGTGACGGCGAGGGCCGCGGAGACCATGCCGAGGAAGGCGGGGTACTCGTAGCCGCCGCCCTGGCTGAAGAAGCCGTTCGGCGCGTGCACGGCGGCCGCGCCGGCCATCGCGCCCGCCGCCGCCGAGCCCGCCGCGGGCGTCGCGAGGCCGAGGGCGAGGAGTGCGCCGCCGCCCGCCTCGCAGACGCCCGCCACGATGGCGTTCAGGCGGCCCGGCGCGTACCCGATGGACTCCATGAAGGCGCCGGTGCCCGCGAGTCCGCCTCCGCCGAACCAGCCGAACAGTTTCTGGGCGCCGTGCGCGGCGAGCACCCCGCCGGTGCCCGCGCGGAGCAGCAGCAGCCCGAGGTCTCGGCGGTCCAGGCACGTGCAGGTGGTCATGGGAACTCCTGGTTCGGCCCCTGGGCGGGGTGGCGGTCGCGTCCGCCTCCACCGTCCACCGGACCGGCTCCGTGCACCCGGCCCCAGGGGCCGTACGGGTGACGCCCGTCCGGCGGGGCACCGGTGGCGACGGGCGCGGCCCGGTGTGACCGTGAACCCATGAGCATCCAGGTGAACCGGCTCGCCGACCCCACGGTCCGCGCCTTCGTGACCGCGGTGAACTCCCACGACAAGGCAGCCTTCGACGCCCTGCTGGCGTCCGGCGCGACCATGGCGGACGACGGCACCGACCGTGACGTCGCCGACTGGGCGGACCGCGAGATCTTCTCGTGCAACGGCCACATGGACGTCGATTCGGAGTCGGACGGGGGCCGCGTGCTGACGGCCTCGTACCGCAATGACACGTGGGGCGAGATGCGGACGAAGTGGTACTTCACCGTCGACGACGGAAAGATCACCCGCTTCGAAACGGGCCAGGCCTGACGGACCGGCTCCGGCTGCATCCGTCGCAGGGCGACCGTTCCGCGGCGCGAGTCGCTCCCGCGGCCCCAACCGCGGGCCCCTCGCCGCGGAGCGGTCGCCCTCCCCCTCCCCCTGATGGTGGTCAGTGGCAGCTGATGGAGCCCGAGCCGGTCCGCGCCCACGAGCAGGAGTCGAGCTGCGAGCCGCTCGGCTTGATCAGGCGGGCCTTGTCGCCGGTGTTGTTCCAGACGTAGTTGGTACGACCCCAGTAGCGCACGCCGGACGCGTTGGAGCCCTTGCCGGTGCGGACCTTGACAGTCTTGCCGGCGCCGATCTTGTAGCTGCCGAAGGTGTACGTGTAGCCGGTGTTGTCCTTCAGCTTGTAGCCCTTGAGCTGGACCGCCGAGCGGCCGCTGTTGTGGATGTTCACCCACTCCGCGTTCAGCGAGGAGTTCGAACGGCTGTCCCGGCCCGGGCTGTCGTACTGGATGGTGCCGAGGTGCAGCCCGCCCTGGTGACGAGCCGTCGCCGCCGAGGCGGGAGACGCGGCGAGCAGCGACACCGACAGGGCGGCAGCGGCGAGGACGGCGGGGGCCGTGGTGCGTATGCGCAAGGAGTGCTCCAAGTGTGAAGTTCTCGTGGAGAGGAACTGAGCATAAGGGGAGCACTGACCTGGATTGATGCGGTACTTCCTATTCCACTTGTGGAGATCTCACGCCGACCCCCGGCCGTGCCGTCGCCTCAGTCCCGCCCCACGGCCTCAGCCCCGCCCCACGTACGGCATGTTCGTCGCGAGCACCGTCGCGAACTGGATGTTCGCCTCCAGTGGCAGTTCCGCCATGTGCCGTACCGTGCGGGCCACGTCCGTCACGTCCATCACCGGCTCGCTCGCCAACTCGCCGTTCGCCTGGAGGATTCCGGACTGCATGCGTTCGGTCATGTCGGTCGCGGCGTTGCCGATGTCGATCTGGCCGACCGCGATCCGGTACGGCCTGCCGTCCAGGGAGAGGGACTTCGTCAGGCCGGTCAGGGCGTGCTTCGTCGCCGTGTAGGCGACCGAGTTCGGACGGGGGGCGTGGGCCGAGATGGAGCCGTTGTTGATGATGCGACCGCCCTGCGGGGTCTGCTCCTTCATCTGGCGGAACGCCGCCTGCGCGCACAGGAACGCGCCGTTGAGGTTGGTGTCGACGACGTGGCGCCACGCGTCGTAGGGGAGCTCCTCGACCGGGACGCCGCCGGGGCCGAACGTGCCCGCGTTGTTGAAGAGGAGGTCCAGGCGGCCGAAGTCGGTGGCGACGCGGGAGAAGAGGGCCGCCACGTCCTCGGGGCGCGACACGTCCGTGCGGACGCAGACGACCGCGTCGTCCCGCGCGCCCGACTCGGCCGCCGCGAGCGCGGCCGTCTCCTCCAGCGTCTCCGTGCGGCGGCCCGCGAGCGCCACGGTCCAGCCCGCGGCGAGCAGTTCGAGGGCGACGGAGCGGCCGATTCCGGACCCGGCTCCGGTCACCACCGCGACCTTGGAAGAGGCTGCGGAAGGGGTGGTCCCCGACCCGTTCGATGGGGCAGTTCGCTCAGCGTTCATGGCCCCGCAGCGTACGGGAGGGGCGTCCACGCGGACATCATCCGCCCGCCATATGGGTGTTGTGTACGCGACAGTCGCGCGTCGTCCCCCACCACTTCCATGCCCCTGACACCAATCGTCAGGGGAGGGCCACATGACCAACGCAGGCCAGCAGCACGCACCCGATATCCGGGCCGCCGCCCAGCACCTGGGCCGCCGTCGTTTCCTCACCGTCACGGGCGCCGCCGCCGCGCTCGCCTTCGCGACCAACCTGCCCACCGCGGGTGTCGCGGGCGCCGCCGAGCTCGACGCCCGCCGCATCGCGGAGAACCCCTTCACCCTCGGTGTCGCATCGGGCGACCCGCAGCCCACCTCGGTCCTGCTCTGGACCCGCCTCGCCCCCGCCCCCTACGAGCCCGGCGGCGGCCTCCCGCGCCAGCGCGTCACCGTCCAGTGGGAGGTCGCCCACGACGCCCGCTTCCGGCGCGTCGCCAGACGGGGCACCGTCACCGCGCACCCCGAGTTCAGCCACACCGTGCACGTGGAGGCGGACCACCTGCACGCGGGCCGCACCTACTACTTCCGCTTCAGGACCGGCAGCTGGATCAGCGAGACGGGCCGCACCCGCACCGCGCCCCTCCTGGTCTCCCGCCCCGGCAGCCTCACCCTCGCCGCCGTCTCCTGCCAGGCGTACCACGACGGGTACTTCACCGCGTACAAGCACCTCGCCAAGGACGATGTCGACGTCGTCTTCCACCTCGGCGACTACCTCTACGAGTACGCGGTCAACGCGGTCGGCGGCGCCCGCGACTACACCGACCGCACGCTGCCCGCGCACTTCAACAAGGAGACGAAGACCCTGGAGGACTACCGCCTGCGGTATGCCCTCTACAAGCACGACCCCGACCTGCGCGCCGCACACGCCGCGCACCCCTTCGTCGTCACCTGGGACGACCACGAGGCCGAGAACAACTACGCCGACGACATCTCCGAGAACGACGACCCGCCCGCCGAGTTCCTGCTCCGCCGCGCCGCCGCCTACCGCGCCTACTGGGAGAACCAGCCGCTGCGCCGCTCGCAGCTGCCGAGCGGGCCCGACGCGCAGCTCTACCGGCGCCTCACCTGGGGCAGGCTCGCCCAGTTCGACATCCTGGACACCCGCCAGTACCGCTCCGACCAGGCCTACGGCGACAAGGCCCACGTCCCGGGGTCCGAGTCGGACGACCCGGCGCGCAGCATCACCGGCGCCACCCAGGAGCGCTGGCTCATCGACGGCTGGCGCCGCTCGAACGCCCTGTGGAACGTCGTACCGCAGCAGGTCACCTTCTCCGAGCGCAGGCTCGACCTCAACGCGCGGGCGAAGCTCTCCATGGACGCCTGGGACGGCTACCGCGCCTCCCGCAAGCGGGTCCTCGCGGGCGCCGAGGCCGCGGGCATCGACAACCTCATGGTCCTCACCGGCGACGTACACGTCGGCTACGCCTTCGACATCAAGGAGGACTTCGACGACCCGTCCTCGAAGAACGTCGGCACGGAAATCGTCACCACGTCCATCGCGAGCGGCAAGGACGGCGCGGACAAGCCGGCCAACTGGGAGACGCTCACGAAGGCCAACCCGCACATGAAGTTCTACAACGGCCGCCGCGGCTACGTGACCGTCACACTCGACCGCGACTCCGCGCTCGCCGACTTCAAGACGGTCCCGATGATCAGCAAGCCGGGCGCCCCCATCAGCACGGCGGCGTCCTTCGTCACGGAGGCGGGAAAGCCGGGCCTGTACCCGGCGTAGCACCCCGGCACAGCGGAAACCGGTCCGTACCACCCACCCACAGCTGCGACGATAGAAGCCGCAGAGGCGAAACGCAGCGACTGGGAGGGGCGCGATGCCTGAGCTCGGGCAGGCCACCGAAGACCATCCGATAACGAAGGCGGCGGAGCCATCGGGCCCCGCCGCCCTCCGCCGTACCGGAGCCCTGGTCACCCTCGTGCTCGGCGGCCTCACCGCCGTCCCCGCGCTCTCCATGGACATGTACCTGCCGGCGCTGCCCGAGGTCACCGACGCCCTGAGCTCCCCGGCCGCGACCGTCCAGCTCACCCTGACCGCCTGCCTCATGGGCATGGCACTCGGCCAGCTCGTCGTCGGCCCCATGAGCGACAAGTGGGGCCGCCGCCGCCCGCTCCTCATCGGCCTGCTCGTCTACGTCATAGCCACCGCGACCTGCGCCTTCGCACCCACCGCCGAACTCCTCATCGGCTTCCGCCTGCTCCAGGGCCTCGCGGGCTCCGCCGGCATCGTCATCGCCCGCGCGATCGTCCGCGACCTGTACGACGGCGTGGCGATGGCCCGCTTCTTCTCCACCCTCATGCTGATCTCCGGCGTCGCCCCCGTCGCCGCGCCCCTCATCGGCGGCCAGGTCCTCCGCTTCACCGACTGGCGCGGCATCTTCGTCGTCCTCACGGTCGTCGGCACCGCCCTGACCCTGCTGGTCTGGCGCCGCCTCCCCGAGACCCTCGCCCCCGAGAAGCGGCACAGCGGCGGCACCGTCGAGGCGCTGCGCACCATGAAGTCGCTCCTCGCCGACCGCGTCTTCGCCGGGTACATGATCGCGGGCGGCTTCGCGTTCGCCGCGCTCTTCGCGTACATCTCCGCCTCGCCCTTCGTCATCCAGGAGATCTACGGCGCCTCCCCGCAGACCTTCAGCCTCCTCTTCGGCGTCAACTCCGTCGGACTGATCGCCGCGGGCCAGATCAACGGCAAGCTCCTCGTCGGCCGCACCAGCCTCAACAAGGTCCTCGCCGTCGGCCTCGCCATGGTCACGGTCGCCGCGGTGGCGCTGCTGCTCATGACCACCGGCGTCTTCGGCGACGTCGGCCTGGTCCCCGTCGCCGCCGGGCTCTTCGTCCTCATGTCGTCGATGGGCCTCACCCTGCCCAACACCCAGTCCCTCGCCCTCATCCGCACCCCGCACGCCGCGGGCTCCGCGTCCGCGCTGCTCGGCACCTCCTCCTTCCTCGTCGGCGCCGTCGCCTCACCGCTCGTCGGCATCGCGGGCGAGGACACGGCCGTCCCGATGGCCGTCGTCCAACTGGCCTGCGCACTGGCAGCCATCGCATGCTTCGTAGGACTGTGCCGCCCCTGGCAGCACGGACCCACGACGCACGCGACGGAGGCGGACCACTGAGCGCACCCAGACTCCTGCGCCCCGGCACCCCGGACCGCGCGGGCCTCGACCCCGACGAGATCGGCCGCCTCGTCGCCGAGGTGGCCGACCTGACGCGCGGGCCGCGGCCCTGGTGCGCGGGCGCCGTCGTCCTCGTCGGCCGCGGGCCCGTCATCGCGGCGGAGGAGGCGGCGGGGTGGGCGGTGCGGTACGCCTCGTACGACCCGGCGACCGACCGCGGCGTCGAGCTGCCCCCCGAGTGGCGGGTGCCGATGCGCACCACCACCCCCTTCGATCTGGCCTCGCTCACCAAGCTCTTCACGACGGTCGCCGCCGTGCAGCAGCTGGAGCGCGGCACGCTCGGCATCGACGCGCTCGTCGGGGCGTACGTTCCCGAGTTCACGGCCGCGGCTCAGCACCGCATCACGGTGCGCCAGCTGCTCACCCACACCTCCGGGCTGCGGCCCGAGCTGCCGCTGTACGACTGCCCGGACGCCGCGGCACGCCTCGCCGCCCTGCGCGCCGAGGCCCCCGCCACCGAACCCGGCGACTACGTCTACTCCGACCTGAACATGCTGCTGCTCCAGCACATCCTGGAGCGCCTCACCCGCCGCCCCCTCGACGACCTCATCCGCGAGGGCATCACCCGCCCGCTCGGCATGACCGCCACCGGGTTCGGGCCGCGCCCCGACGCGGCCGCGACCGAGGACCAGCGCAGGCCCTGGGCCAAGGCCGACCGTGGGATGCTGCGCGGCACCGTCCACGACGAGAACGCGTGGGCGCTCGGAGGCGTCGCAGGGCACGCCGGGCTCTTCTCGACCGCGCGCGACCTGGCGGTGCTCTGCCGCACGCTGCTGTGCGGCGGGTCGTACGGCAGGGCGCGCATCCTCGGCCCCGACTTCGTCGAGCTGATGCTCGCGGGGTCCGGCCTCGGCTTCGGCATCGACCAGCCGTGGTTCATGGGCGAGCTCGCGGGGCGCGGCGCGGCGGGCCACACGGGGTTCACCGGCACGTCGCTGGTCCTCGACCCGTCGACGGACACGTTCCTGGTCCTCCTCGCCAACACGGTCCATCCGCGCCGCCGCCCCGCGGACAACGCGCCCCGGGCCGCGGCGGCCACGCGGCTCGCGCGGGCGGCGCGGGGGCGGTAGCGCTGCGCTTGCTCGGAGGCGGTGCCGCGGGCTCGTCTGCCCGGCTGGGCAGCGTCGGCGGCTGCGGGCCGTAGGTGGCTGGTCGCGCAGTTCCCCGCGCCCCCAAACAGCCCCTGCGGGGCTGTGCGCAGTTCCCCGCGCCCCCAGGCAGCCCCTGCCGGCGGTGCCGGGGGTGTTTTAGGGGCGCGGGGAACTGCGCGAGCGGCCACGACGGGCCCGCACCCGCTGAACGGCCCGAGCCGGGCAGACGCACCGTGCCCCGTAGAATCACCGGGTGAACGCCCCCACCCCCCAGGCCACGGCCGCCTCTCCCGCCGAGACCCTGCGCGCCGCCCTCGCCGGGCTTCTGGACGGTCTTCCGCCGCGGCAGGCGGCTCAGGCCGTCGAGCGGCTGATCGCGAACTATCGGGGGCGGACCCCGACCGACGCGCCGATCCTGCGGGACCGGGCGGATGTCGTCGCGTATGCCGCGTACCGGATGCCCGCGACGTTCGAGGCCGTCCGGGCCGCGCTCGGCGCGCTCGCGGACGCGGCGCCGGAGGGGTGGGCGCCGAAGAGTCACGTGGATGTGGGCGGTGGGACCGGCGCGGCGACGTGGGCCGTCGCGGCGGCCTGGGCGGGGGAGCGGCCCGTGACGGTCCTGGACTGGGCTGAGCCCGCGCTCGCGTTGGGGCGGGAACTGGCCGGCGGCGCGCCTCAGCTGCGCGGCGTCCAGTGGCGGCGCTCTCGTATCGGAGCGGCGCTCGCCATCGAGAGCACTGATCTCGTCACCGTGTCGTATGTGCTGGGAGAGCTCACGGAGGCCGACCGGCGGTCCGTCGTCGACGCTGCCGCCGACGCCGCCGAGCAGGCCGTCGTCGTCATCGAGCCCGGCACCCCCGACGGCTACCTGCGCGTCATCGAGGCACGCGACCGGCTCATCGCCGCGGGCTACCGGATCGCCGCGCCCTGCCCGCACAGCGCGGCCTGCCCCATCGAGCCCGGCACGGACTGGTGCCACTTCTCCGCCCGGGTCAGCAGGTCGTCCCTGCACCGCAAGGTCAAGGGCGGCTCCCTGGCGTACGAGGACGAGAAGTTCAGCTATGTCGCCGCGGTCCGCTTCGACCCCGACCCCGCGCCCTCGCGCGTCGTGCGCCGCCCGCAGATCCGCAAGGGCCAGGTCCTCCTCGACCTGTGCGAGGCCGAGGAGGCGCTGCGCAGGGAGACCGTGACCAAGCGCCACGGCCCCCTCTACCGCGCGGCGCGCGACGCGGACTGGGGCGACGCCTGGCCGCCCCCGTCCGCGGAGTGAACTACCTCGGGCCCCAGGTCCCCTGGTTCACCGAGCAGTTCCAGCCGGACCCGCGCAGGGTGAACTTCACACCGAACGAACGGGTGTTGAGCAGCCGGGTCTGCACCTTGAAGCCGAGCTTCTGCTTGCCCTTGAAGGTCGTGTCGTGGACGGAGACCGTCTTCGTCGTGCGACGGGTGATCTTGCCGCCCGTCGGCGTCGCCTTCTTGAAGCGGACGTTCTTCGTGTTGGTCACCGTGAAGGTGACCTTCTTGATGCTCTTCGTGGTCTTGCTCTTGATGCCGAAGTACAGGCCACCGTTGGTCACGTTCCCGTACCGGTCGTACGAGAAGCGCTTCGGGTAGACGATGTCGATCGGGCAGCCGTTGACGACGCGCGGCGATGCCTTGACGGTCGACTTGGGCGCCGCGGAAGCGGACCCGGCCAGGCCGAGCTGAGCGGCGGTGAGCGCCCCCGCGGTGGCCAGAACAGCGGCGGACGTGCGCATGCGGTTCACTGCGCTGATACCTCTTCTTCCCCCTGGGCCCTGGTGGGCCCAACTTTTTGGTTGTGGTGTTGCGTTCGTATTGTTAGCACGAAGTCGGCCAGATGGCTGAACCACCCCTGTCCGTGGCCGACCCGCCGCTGTTCTTAAAACGTTCTTAGAGGCGGCGACTATCCACTACTCCATGCCGAACAAGAGCAGTTCTCCCGGCCACGCCCGCAGGCGGTCGGAGACCCGTTTCCTCGCCCTGTCCATCACCCTGGCGGTCGCCGCCGCCGGAGCCACCACCTACGCCTTCACCGCCGGGGCGGAGGAGCCGCACGGCCGCGACGTCGAACTCTCCCTCGACGGCGGCACCGCCGTCGTCGACACCGCCACGCTCGCCGTCCGCGCCCGCACCCGCGCGGGACACGACCTCACCCTCTCCGACGCCGCGGCCACCGACCTCGGCAAGCCGGGCCCCGTGACCCGCACCGGCACGGGCCGGGCCCGCTGGAGCTACCCCGAGCGCGGCATCGACGTCACCGCGCGCACCGACCACGGCCGCCTCTCCATCAGCATGAAGGCGCACCGCGACACCAGGCTCAGCTGGCCCGTCACCGGCACCGACGCCACCGCGTCGTCCCTGCAACTGCCCCGCGGTGAAGGCCTGGACATACCCGTCAAGGACGCCTTCTGGACGGCGGGAGGAGGCCAACTCGGCAGCAGCTCAGTCGACATGAGCGAAGGCCTGACCCTGCCCCTGTGGGGCTACTCCCTCGGCAAGCGCACCGGCGTCAGCTATCTCACCCCCACCGACATCGGCACGCATCTCGCCTTCACCACCGACAAGGGGCGGCTGCGCACCACCGCCGAGCACACCTTCGACCGCGGCGAGGGCACCAGCGACTACACCGTCACGCTCGCCCTGACCGACGGCAACGCGGTCGCGCCCGCCGCCGACTACCGCTCCTACCTCGCCGAGCGCGGCCGCCTCGGCAGCCTGAAGCGGAAGATCGCGAAGAACCCGGCCACGGAGAAGCTCCTCGGCGCCTTCCACGCCTACACCTGGGGCACCGCCCGCAAGGCGGAGGGCGTGCGGCAGCTCCGCAAGCTCGGCGTCGACCGGATGTGGCTCGGCTACGACGCGGGCCCCGGCCCCATGGACAAGGCCGCGGTGAGCGCCGCCAAGAAGGCCGGGTACCTCGTCGGCCCCTACGACTCCTTCGCCAACGGCCAGGACCCGAAGAGCGCCGACAGCCCGACCTCCGCCTGGCCCGGCACCGTCTACCCCGACTACTGCGTGCGCGACGCGAAGGGCAAGCCCGAGACCGGGTTCGGCGGCCGCGGCTGCTACCTCAGCTCCCAGGCCTTCGAGCGGTCCGAACCGCGCGAGCACCACCTCGCGGACCGCACCCGCTCCATGGTCGCCAACGGCTCCGACAGCTACTTCCTCGACGTGGACGCCACCGGCGAACTCTTCCGTGACCACGCCGAGGGCCACCGCATGACCAAGGCGAAGGACCGCACGAACCGCCTCGCGCGGATGAAGCGCATCGCGGAGCACGGCAAGGGCGGCCTCGTCCTCGGCTCGGAGACCGCCGGGGCCTGGGCGAACCAGGCGCTCGCCTTCGACCACGGCGCGGGCACCCCGGTCGCCGACGGCCTCTGGAAGCTCCAGAAGGACCGCGAGAAGTGGGGCGGCTACTACCCGGAGGCCGCGCCCGGCATCTTCTTCAAGCCGGTCGACCTGCCCGCCGACCTCGCCACGGCGATGTACGACCCGCGCTACCGCGTACCGCTCTACGAGACCGCGCTGCACGGCTCGCTCGTCAACGCCGAGCGCTGGGAACTCTCGTACGAGAAGCTGCCGCGGCAGAAGAAGGACCGGGCGTTGACCGCGATGCTCTACAACACCCCCCTCAACTATGTCCTCGACGGCCCGTCACTGAAGAAGCACGGCACAGAACTCGCCGCGCTCCAGAAGTACTTCGCACCGCTGCACAAGGCCGCGGGCACCGAGCCCCTCACCTCCTACCGGCGCCTGACCGCCGACCACTCGGTCCAGCGCACGGTGTTCGGCGGGGGCACGCTGACCGTCACGGCCAACTTCGGCACCAAGGCGCACGCCGGGCTGCCGGGCGGCTGCGTCGACGCCCGCCTCAAGGGCGACGACGAGCCGCGCAGGATCTGCCCGGCCGACCTGCGGAAGAACTAGCTCCGCAGCTCCTGCGTGCAGCACTTCACGCTGCCGCCGCCCTTGAGCAGCTCGCTCAGATCCATCGGGACGGGTTCGTAGCCGCGCTCGCGCAGCGGCCCGAAGAGCCCCACCGCGGCCTGCGGGAGCAGCACGTGGAGCCCGTCGGAGACGGCGTTGAGCCCGAGCGCCACGGCGTCGGGCTCCTCGGCGATCAGCGCGTCGGGGAAGAGCCGCCGCAGGACCGCGCGGCTGCCGGGCGAGAAGGCGGGCGGGTAGTACATGACGTCGTCCGCCGCGTCGTCCAGGACGGCGAGCGCGGTGTCCAGGTGGTAGTAGCGGGGGTCGATGAGGTCGAGGCCGATGACCGGGCGGCCGAAGCACTCCTGTGCCTCGCCGTGGGAGAGCGGGCTGGCCCGGAAGCCGCGTCCGGCCAGGACGTAGGAGGCGGTGACGGCGAAGTCGCCCTCGCCCTCGTTGATGTGGACGGGTTCGTGGACCTCGGTGAAGCCGTGGGCGCGGAACCACTCCAGGTGGGCCACGGCCTCCTGCTCGCGCTCCGCGTAGGCGAAGCGGGCGCCGAGCACGCGGCCACCGACGACGGTCGCGCCGTTCGCCGCGAAGACCATGTCCGGCAGGCCGGGCCGGGGGGTGAGCTCCTCGACGGTGTGGCCGAGCGAGCGGTAACGGTCGCGCAGGTCCTCCCACTGGGCGATGGCGAGCGGGACGTCGACCGGTTTGGCGGGGTCCATCCAGGGGTTGATGGAGTAGGTGACCTTGAAGTGTGCCGGTGGGCACATCAGATAGCGCCGGGGTGTGGCGCGCCGAGGAGAGCGAGGATTGCGGGACAAAGAAGGCTCCTCACGTACCGCAGGGTCATGTGCTGCCCATGGTGGGGCAGTTGATGCCCATAGTGCGGTGTGAGGAGGCTCCGCGCTGTGAACCGAACGGGTGGTTACGGGGATGGTCACCGCACCACTCGTGCCATGGAGCACGTCCTGCGCGCGTCTCGCGACACCGATGGCCCGTGACGAGACGCTGCGTCCTGTCAAGACGGGACGTCTCGGTTCGGTCGCTGCTACATTCGACGGCATGGCCCAGAAGACCGTCCCCGACTCCACGCGCCGCAGCGAACGCTCGCGCCGCGCGATCTACGACGCCGCCCTCGCCCTCGTCACCGAGGTCGGCTACGGCAAGCTCACGATCGAGGCCATCGCCGCCCGCGCCGGTGTCGGCAAGCAGACGATCTACCGCTGGTGGACGTCCAAGGGCGCCGTCCTGCTCGACGCCTTCCTCGACCTCGGCGAACAGGCCGCCCGCGCCGCGAGCGAGAACGCGGGCCGGACGGAGCTCCAGACCGAGATCCCGAACTCGGGCGACCTGGAGGCCGATCTCAAGTACGTGATGCGGGCCACCGTCGACGAGTTCAATGACGCCAAGTACGACGCCCCCTACCGCGCGCTCGCCGCCGAGGGGCTGCTCAACCCCGAGCTGGGCGCCGAATTCGTCGAGAAGCTCCTGGAGCCGCAGCTCCAGCTCTACGTGAAGCGCGTGGAGCAGGCCCGCGACGCGGGCCAGGTCGCCCCCGGCGTCGACCCCCGCATCGCCCTGGAACTGTGGGCCAGCCCGCTCGCCCAGCGCTGGATGATGCGCTCGGGCCCGCTCACCCACGCCTACGCCGACACACTCGTCGAGTACGCCCTCTACGGCATCACCCCGCGCCCTCGGACCTCCTGACCCGGCTCAGCGCCTGACGGGCCCGCCCGCCCGCACCGGCTTGTACTTCTTGACCGGTGTGCGCGAGAGCAGGCCCGGGGCGTCCGTGATCACGCCGTTGCAGCCCAGCCACAGCACCCGGTCGCGCTGCTTCGGAGTGGTCACGGTGTGCGCCCACACTCGCGGGATGCCCGAGTTGACCGCCCGCAGCAGGTCGCCGTCGCGCGCCTTGTAGTCCACGTCAAGGACGTCCACGAACGCCGCCCACCCCTCCGGGCGGTCGCTGAGCATCTGCCGCTTGGAGCGCCACAGCTGGGCGAGCAGCCCCAGCCGATGGGCGCGGCGGGCGACCGCGGGGTCGTTCGTGTTCACGAACACCGAGCGGGTCAGCTTGCGCGAGCGGATCAGCCGGGCGAGTGGTTCCAGGCTCCTGGGGTCCTTGGCCTCCAGCATCAGCATGATCTTCCCGCCGAACCGGTCGAGGACCTCCGCGACCGTCGGCGGCCGCTCCGGCTGCCAGTCGCCCGGCAGCGCGGCCCCCGGCCGCAGCAGGACGGTCAGCCAGTCCCACCGGTCCATGGTGCGGACCGAGCCGGACGCGTACGTGGTGCGGTCCACGGTCTCGTCGTGCATGACCACCAGCGTGCCGTCACGCAGTATCCGCGTATCGAAGTCGATGACCTGGGCCGTGCCGCGTTCGTAGGCCGTCCGGAGGCCCGACATGCTGTTCTCCGGCACCTCCAGGGCTCCGCCGCGGTGCGCCGTGTAGACGACGCGGGGGAGCGCGTCCACGGTCAGGGGCCCGCCGCCCCACTCGATCGGGCCGAGGAAGCCGTTCGGTGCCGTGAGGGTGAGCGCCGTGAGGCCCGTCAGCACAGTCCTAATGACCATGGCGCCCACGGTAGGCCGGTACATCACTCCTTGCACTGAAATAGACGGCTATGTCACCCACAGGCTGGCATCACCCCCGTGGACCCCGGATGTGGGCTCCGGCCCCCCGAGGCGCAGGATGGTGGGACCATGGGTCATGCTTTCGGCACAACGGCGAGGTGAGGGGCTAGATGGGCGCGGAGTTCGGCAGCCGGTCCGGCGGGCGGAGCAGGATTTCCCAGTGGCTCCGACGGGGTCCCAAGGACACATCGGCGGATGACCGGGCCCGCGAGGACCTGCTCCTCGCGGCCGCGGGGGCCGGGCTGCCTCTCGCGCCCGCCGCGTATCCGTCGGGGTACCGATGTTCGTGCGACCGCATCGGCTGCCCCACACCGGCCCGGCACCCCGTCTCCTTCGCCTGGCAGACGCAGTCGACGACCGACCGCGGCCAGATCGAGCGGTGGGCACGCCACCAGCCCCAGGCCAACTTCATCACCGCGACCGGCATGGTCCACGACGTCCTCGACGTACCGCTGGACGCGGGCCTCGAAGCGCTGGAGCGGCTCCTCGCGGCCGGTATCGACGTCGGCCCCGTCGCCGAGTCGGGCGGCAGCAACGGACACGGCAGGCTCCTCTTCTTCACCGCGACCCGCGGCACCCCCGAGGACGAGGACGAGTGGTGGCCCTGCGAGCTGGACTGCCACCCCGAGACGATGGACGAGCATCCGGGCCTGCGCTGGCACTGCCGGGGTTCCTACGTCCTGGTGCCGCCCGCCCGGCTCCCCGGTGACCTGGAGGTGCGCTGGCTGCGCGGCCCCGAGCACCCGCTGCCCGACCCGCTGACGCTCCTCGCGACGCTCACCGACGAGTGCGCCCGGGTCGCGGGCGAGCCCCAACAGGACATCGCCGCCTGGCCGTTGCGGGGCTGAGGAGCGGGACCGAGGAGCGGGATCGAGGAGCGGGACCGAGGGGCAGGGCGGCGGGCTTCTACTCGCCCTTCGCGCCCGTCAGGCCCTGGATGCGGCCCAGGAACGCCACCTCGCCGCCGTCCGTGTCCTCCGCGCCCTTCTTCGGGTCGACGACCACCTGGTTGGAGACCCGCTCCAGCAGCAGGGTCTGCCGCACCTCGCCCTTGAGCAGGGCCTTCGCGTCCGCGTCGACCTTCGGGCTCAGGCCCTTGAACGCGGTCTGCCTCTCGTAGTGGTGCGTGGAGAAGAACATGAGCGCGCCGCCGTCCTCGGTGCGCAGGCCGAGGGGTGCGAACGCGCCGTCGTTGCGCGGCTCGTCGACGTACTGCACGGCGAGACCGGCCCGCTTGCTGTTCCGCTCGCGGAACGCCTTCCAGCGCGTCGTGTGATCGCCCGGCGCGAAGCCTTCGCCGCCCGACTTCAGGTACGTCGTGTACTTCTCGCCGAGGTCCGTGGGGGCCATCGCGAGGTTCTTCGCGGTCGGCGCCACCGGCACGGCCCAGCCGTCCTCGTCCTTCTTCAGCTTCGGCATCTTCTGCGGCGACACCAGGTTCAGATAGGTGGCCCGCCACAGCTGGTCGGGGCCGCTCTTCGTGAACACCCACAGCCAGCGCAGGTCGGAGCGGCGGTTGGCCTTCGTGTCGGCCATGAACCAGCGCGGCCAGCCGGCCTTCTTGGGGATCGAGTACGTCACGTCGGTGAGTTCGAGCGGTACGTGCCCCGCGTTGCCGTCCGGGTGCTGCACGTGCCGCGACTTCAGACCGCCCTGGTTGATGGCGCCGAGAGGTCCGGTGATGCGGGCCGCGTCCAGCGCCGGGTCGTACGCCTTGTCCGCCGCGTTGTACGCCTTGAGGAAGTCTCTGAGGGCGCGCTCCGCCTCCGACTTGGTGGCCGTGGGAACGATCTCCCGCTCACCGTGGACGGTCACGCATCCGCTCGCCGCGAGCGCGAGTGCCGTCACCGCCGCCGACGCCATGACGGGCCCGCGGAGACGTCGGGCCCTGCGAACGTTGCTCATCGGAATTCCCTCACCTACCCCTTCCCGGGCCCGAACCTTATCGGGCCCGGGAAGGGGTGCGTGGTGCGGGTCAGATCTCCTGGAGGAGCATCGCGTTGACCCAGCCGCGCTTGCTCGTGCGGGGCAGGTCGCCGTAGTACCACTGGGTGCCACGCTTCACCGTGTAGCAGCGGACGTAGACGTTGTCGAACCACTCGAGGCGCTTGCGCTTGCTGTAGCTCGTGCCGGGGCCCGAGTACGCGGTGGCGCCCACGTTGATGACCATCATGTTGTGGTTCTTGACGTTCTTGGTGCAGGCGCTGCCGCCGACCGCGGAGGCGGTGGGAGCGGTGATGAGCGAGGCGCCGAGTGCCACCGCGGTCACCGCGGTCAGCGTGGCAAGGCTCTTCCCGAACCGGGAGTTACGCATGGAGCTTCCCCGTAGGTTGATCGGTTGATGAACGCGCCGATCATAGGCACAACCGTTTGCAACTTGACGAGTCGCGATCAACCCTGTTCCGGAACTGTTGCCCTCTCGGGCGTCGCCTTCCGCGGAGTGGAAGCGCGGGGCCGCGTCGGGGCGAAGAAGAACGCCAGCGTCGGGACGAGGTACAGCAGCCACACCACGACCTGCAGCACCGTCGGGTCGGGCTGGAAGTTGAAGACGCCCTTCAGGAGCGTGCCGTACCAGCTGTCCGGCGGGACCGTCGCGCTGACGTCGAACGCCTTGTCGCTCAACCCGCCGACGAACCGCGCCTCCTGGAGGTCGTGCACGCCGTACGCGAGGACGCCCGCGGCCACGACGACCAGCATCGCGCCGGTCCAGGTGAAGAACTTCGCGAGGTTGATGCGGACCGCGCCCCGGTAGAACAGCCAGCCGAGCGCGACCGCGGTGAGCAGCCCGAGGAGCACGCCGATCAGCGGGGTGTGCGAGCCGTCACTGGACGCCCGTACCGACGCCCACACGAACAGCGCCGTCTCCAGGCCCTCACGGCCCACCGCGAGGAACGCCGTCGCGACCAGCGCGGCGGTGCCCATCCGGAGCGCGGCGTCGAGCTTGCCGTGCAGCTCGGCCTTCAAGTGCCGTGCCGTGCGCCGCATCCAGAAGACCATCCACGTCACCAGGCCCACCGCGACGATCGACAGGGAGCCGCCGAGTGCCTCCTGCGCCTCGAACGTCAGCTCCTGCGAGCCGAAGGTGAGCGCGCAGCCGAAGCCCAGCGCGAGCGCCACCGCGACGCCGATGCCGGCCCAGACGGCGACGAGCGCGTCCCGCCGTTCGGTCTTCACCAGGTACGCGATGAGGATGCAGACGACCAGACTGGCCTCCAGGCCCTCGCGCAGGCCGATCAGATAGTTGCCGAACATCGGCTCACGCCTCCCGGGTGAACAGGCCCCTGCCCCACCAGTCGTCCTTGCCGCGGACGCCCGGCGGGACCGCGAAGACCGCGGAGCCCACGTGCTGGATGTACTCGTTGAGCGCGTCGGAGCGCGACAGGCTGCGCTGCACCGGGATGAAGCCCTTGCGGACGTCCCGCTGGTACGCGAGGAAGAAGAGGCCCGCGTCCAGGCGGCCCAGGCCGTCGGTGCCGTCCGTGAAGGAGTAGCCGCGGCGCAGGATCGTCGCCCCGTCGTTGGTGTCGGGGTGGGCGAGGCGGACGTGCGCGTCCGGCTTCATCGCCTTGAGGAACGGCTCGTCGCGTTCCTTGGCCTTGCCGACCGGCGCGCCCTCGCCCTTGTCGCGGCCGAAGACGTCCTCCTGCTCCTGCAGCGAGGTCCGGTCCCACGTCTCGATGTTCATGCGGATCCGGCGGGCCACCAGGTAGGAGCCGCCCGTCAGCCAGCCGGGCCCGTCCTTCTCGCCGACCCACACGTGCCGGTCGAGCGCGGCGGCGTCGGTGCCCGCGATGTTCCGCGTGCCGTCCTTGAAGCCCATCATGTTGCGCGGCGTCTGGGCGTCCGGCGTCGTCGACGACGTCTTGCCGAAGCCCAGCTGGGACCAGCGCACGGCGACCTTGCCGAAGCCGATGCGGGCGAGGTTGCGGATCGCGTGCACCGCGACCTGCGGGTCGTCCGCGCAGGCCTGCACGCACAGGTCGCCGCCGCTGCGGGCCTTGTCGAGGTTGTCGCCGGGGAACTTGGGAAGGTCGACGAGCGCCTCGGGGCGCCGGTCGCCGAGCCCGAACTTCCCGAACAGGGACGGGCCGAAGCCGATCGTCAGGGTGAGCCGGGACGGCCTGAGGCCGAGCGCCTCGCCGGTGTCGTCCGGCGGTGCCTCGGCGAGCCCGCCGTACGCGCCCTCGCCGACCGCGTGGCCCGCGGTCATCCGCGCCGCCGCCTCCGTCCAGTCCTTGAGGAGCTGCACGAACTCGTCCCGGTCGGCCGTCTTCACGTCGAACGCCGCGAAGTGCAGCCGGTCCTGGACGGCGGTGGCGATACCGGCCTGGTGCGCGCCGTGGAAGGCGACGGCGGCCCCCGGCTCGGCGGCGGGCGCCACGGCGTCGCCGGAGCGGGCCATCGCCACGGCGCCACCGGCCGCGGCCGCGCCGAGCGCGAGCCCGGCACCGCCCCAGCCGAGCACGGCACGCCTTGAGGTGGTCGACTCAGCCATCGTTCCCCCCAGTCACTACTTGGTCTTGGCGACGGCGACGGCGGCGGCGAGCTTCGACAGCGGCTCGGCCAGCGCGTTGACGCCGTCGTGCAGCTCCTTGCGGTCCGCCTTGCCGACCTTGTCGTACGACGTGAACGTGTAGGAGCCCGCGCCGCCCTCGCGGTGCTTCTCCAGGAGCTTGTTCAGCGCCGCGAACTGCTTGTCGAGCTCCTTGGTGAGCTTCGGGTCGTTCTCGGCGGCGACCGGCTTCAGGAGCTCGTACGACTTCTGGGCGCCCTCGACGTTGGCCTTGAAGTCGACGAGGTCGGTGTGCGAGTAGCGCTCCTCCTCGCCGGTGACCTTGCCGGTGGCGACTTCGTCGAGGAGCTCCTTGGCGCCGTTGGCCATGGAGGTCGGTGTGATGACCGCCTTGCCGACGCGCTTCTGCCAGTCGAGGAGGTCCTTGTCGAGCTGCGTGGCGAGCGCCTTCTCGCGCTTGCCGGTCTTCTCGTCCTTCCACAGCGCGCGCTCCAGACGGTGCCAGCCCGTCCAGTCCTTCTCCAGGTCCTGGCCCTCTTCGAGGCCGTCCTCGCGCACGTCGACCTTCGGGTCGATGTCGCCGAAGGACTCCGCGACCGGCTCGGTGCGCTCCCAGCCGATGCGTGAGGGGGCGTACGCCTTCTTCGCCGCGTCCAGGTCGCCCTCGCGCACGGCGTCGGTGAAGGTCTTCGTGGCGGGCAGCGTCTCGTCGGCCTGCGCCTGCGCGTAGGCCCGGTACTCGGCGACGGCCTTGTCCAGCCGCGGGTCGCGCTTGACCGACTTCCCGCCGCCCGTGACGGTGACCTTCTGGCGGATGCCGTCGCCCTTCATGCCGGGCTTGCAGGCGATGTCGTACGAGCCCGCCTTCACCTCGGCGGTCAGCTTCTGCTTCGTGCCGGGGCCGATGTTCTCGCGCTCGCTGACGATGCGGTCGTCGGGGAAGAGGAGGTAGACCTCGGTGACCTTGGAGCCCTTGTTCTCGATGGCCAGCTCGACGTGTCCGGCGGTGAGCTCCTTCTTGGAGACCTCGCACTTGTCGTCGGTGGCGGTCACGCTGACACTGTTCGCCCCGCCGCCCTTGGCGTCGCTCTTCTCCGTGCAGCCGGTGACGGCGGTCAGGGCCGCCGCGGCGACGACGGCGGTGACGACGGGGACACGGGCGGGTCGCACGGGTCGCATAGGTGGCTCCAAGACGGTTCACGGCAGGCGCCGGCCACGCCACAGGCGGGCGAGGCGGACCTAACTTAACTGAGCCTTACCTCGGTAATACCCGCCCGTTCCGTGATTCAGCTCTCACGGTCCACCACCGCTCACGGCCCGATCACAGCTGCCTGATGGAGGGCCCATGACCAGGCAAAGCAACGGTCAAGCAGGGGTGCGCGGGTCCCGTAGCGGAGCGACCACGGGGGCGCCGGTGCGCGGGTGCGGGAAGACCTCGACGGGCTGCCGGTACACCTCGGAGAGCAGCGCTTCCCCGAATACGTCGCCGGGGGTGCCCTCCGCCGCGATCGTCCCGCCGCGCAGCACCGCGACCCGGTCCGCGTACGCCGCCGCGAGCCCCAGATCGTGCAGGACCACCACGACCGCGTCACCGGCCGCCGCCCGGTCCCGGCAGATCCGCAGGACCAGCTCCTGGTGGCGCAGGTCCAGGGCGGCGGTCGGCTCGTCGAGCAGCAGCAGCGGGGCGCGCTGGGCGAGGACGCGGGCCAGCGCGACCCGGGCCCGCTCGCCGCCGCTGAGCGCGGCGAAGGGGCGCGCGGCGAACTCCGTCACCTCGGTGGCCGCCATCGCCTCGCGCACGATCCGGTCGTCGTCGTCCGCCCGCCGTGTCCCGTCCCAGGGCGCGCGGCCCATGCGGACGACGTCCTCGACGGGGAAGGGGAAGGACAGCGCGGCGGACTGCGGCAGCACGGCCCTGCGCAGGGCGAGGTCGGGGGCGGGCCAGTCGGCGGCGGGCCTGCCGCAGACGCGTACGATCCCGTCGGCGGACGGCAGGTCACCGGCCAGTGCGGCCAACAGGGACGACTTCCCGGCCCCGTTGGGCCCGACAAGGGCGAGCACCTCACCAGCGCGCGCGACGAGCGACACCCCGCCCAGCACCCCGCCGAGCACCTCCCGCCCCCCGAGCCGCACCCGCAGCCCCTCGGTCTCGGCGAGGACGTCACCCGGGGCGACCGGCGCGGGCAGCGCCCGTTCACGGCCCGCGAAGAGCCTCCTGCCCAACTCCCCGATCATGCCCAACCCCCTTGCCTGCGACGGGTCCTGCGCAGCAGCCAGAAGAAGAACGGGCTGCCGAAGAGCGCGGTCAGCACACCGAGCGGCAGCTCGGCGGGCGCGGCCACCGTACGCGCGGCCAGATCGGCCGCGACGAGGACCAGCGCTCCGCCGAGCGCGCTCCCGGGCACGAGGAAGCGGTGCCCGGGGCCTGCGGCCATCCTCAGCAGATGGGGGACGAGGAGGCCGACGAAGGTGATGATCCCGGCGACGGACACGGCCGCCGCGGTGAGCAGCGCCACCACGAGGACGAGTACGAACCGCAGCCGCTCCACGTCCACGCCCAGGTGCCGCGCGGGCCGTTCGCCGAGCGCGAGGAGGTCCAGCTTCCGGGAGTACAGCGGCGCGACGGCGAGACCGAGCAGCGCGCACGGCAGCACGGCGAGGACCTTCGGCCACGTCGCCTGCGCGAGCGAGCCGAGCTGCCAGAACGTGATCTGGCTGATCTGCGCGTTGTCCGCGAAGAAGATGCAGAGGCCGATGAGGGCGCCCGCGAAGGCGTTCACGGCGATGCCGGTGAGGATCAGCGTGACGACTTCCGTACGGCCGCCTTCGCGCGACATGGCGTACACGAGCAGGACCGTCGCGAGCCCGGCGACGAACGCGCAGACGGTGACGGTCCAGTTCCCGAAGAAGGAGAAGCCGAGCGCGAGGGAGGCGACGGCGCCGACGGCGGCGCCCGACGAGATCCCGATGACGCCGGGTTCGGCGAGCGGATTGCCGAACACGCCCTGCATCAGCGCACCCGCGCAGCCGAGCGAGGCGCCGACGAGGAGGGCGAGCACGACGCGCGGCAGCCGCACGTTCCACAGCACGCTCTCGCCGACCCGGTCGAGCGCGGACCCGCCGAGACCCATGCGGTGCCGCACGGAGGAGACGACGTCGCCGAGCGGGATGTCGTACGCGCCGACACCGGCGGAGACCAGGCACAGGACGACGAGGGCGGCGACGAGGCCGACGGTGAGGGGGACGGCGGCGGCGCGGCGGGTCCGGGGGGATTCCCGCGTGGTCACGGGAGAGGTCCTCCGGGTCCCGGGTCCGGTCAGCAGGCTCATGACGCGGAGCCGCCCGCGTACAACTGCTTCACCAGGGACTTGAGGACCTGGTCGGTCCGTGGCCCGTAGTTGAGGAGCACGCCGTCGTCGACGGAGACGACGCGGCGGTCCAGGCCCGCGGGCGTCTCGGCGACGCCCGGCACCTTCAGGAGTCCGTCGATGCCGCCCACCGAGTCCAGGCCCTTCGTCATCACGAGGATCGCGTCCGGTGCGGCCTCGGCGAGCGCCTCGCTGGTGATCGCGGTGAAGTCCTTCCGCAGCCCGGACTCCTTGCCCGCGTCGACCGCGCCCGCCGCCTCCAGGAGCGAACTCGCCCCGGACTCGCGGCCGCCGAGCAGATACACGGAGGCGGTGCCGCGCAGGTAGAGGAAGGCGACCCGGGGCTTCTTCTCGCGGGTCCCCGCGGGGATGTCCGCGCGGACCGCGTCGAGCCGTCGCTCGGTGCGCGCGGTCAGCTCGGTGCCCGCCTTCTCGACGCCCAGGGCCTTCGCGACCGCCTCGATGCGCGGGCTCACGTCGTCGAGGCCCTTCGCGGGGTCGAACACGATGAGAGGGATGCCCGCGTCGCGGATCTGGTCGACGGCCTCGGCGGGTCCTGTGGTCGAGTCCGCGAGGACGACGGTCGGTTCGAGCGACAGCACGCTCTCCGCCGAGACGTCGTGCGCGCGCGTCACCACCGGCAGCTTCTCCGCCTGCTCGAAGGTGGCGGTGATGTCGCGCGCGACGACGTTGTCGCCGAGTCCCAGGGTGAAGACGATCTCGTTCAGGCTGCCGGTGAGCGGCACGATGCGGCTGGTGTCCTTCACCGTCACCCGGTGGCCGTCGGCGGAGGTGACGGTGGCGGGGAGTTCGGCCTTCGGCCGGGCCGCGAGGGGCTCGATCCGGTCGGGTGCGGCGGCCGCCGCCTCGGCGTCCGCCTTGCCTGCCCGTCCTCCGCCGTCGTCCGATGTCCCGCACCCGGCCAGGCCGAGCGCGAGCACGGCGGCCCATGCGCCGGCGATACGGAGTGAGCGCGCCCTACGCACCGAAGTCCACCGTCCTGTCGCGTAGTTGAGGTCTGTGTCCGTGACCGGGTCCGGCCGGATTCCGGTTGTGGTCTTCCAGTCCGGAGTGATCGTAGTTTAGGTTAGCCTTACCTAATTAGCTAGGCCCTGTCAGACCTGGAGGAGCCCTTCATGCCGTCGTCCGGACAGGCGCGCGCCATCGGCCGCGCAGGAACCGTGGCCGCGCTCACCGCACTGGCCGGAGCCCTGCTCCCGGCGGCCGTCGCGCACGCCGACGACCGCACGGTCCGGGGCGGCAGGCTCGACTGGGGCATCAAGTCCTCCTTCCAGAGCTACGTCACCGGGCCCATCGCCCACGGCGGTTCGACGCTCCAAGGGGGCGCCGCCACGGTCGGCGGCAGCCAGTTCCGCTTCCACTCGGCGAAGGGTTCGTACGACCCGGACAGCGGGGCGTTCAGTGCCGGGTTCTCGGGCGGGGTGCGCTTCACCGGCCACAAGAAGGGCGGCTCGTACGAGCTCGACCTCACGATCAGCCGCCCCACCGTGAAGGTGTCCGGCGGCTCCGGCACGCTCTACGCCGACATGGTCAGCAAGGAGAAGGGCACCGGCAAGGTCACCTCGACCCCGCAGGTGCCGCTCGCCTCGCTCAACGTCTCCGGCATCGACATGAAGGGCGGCGCGGGCCCGGTCGCCCTCAACGACCTGCCCGCGACGCTCACGTCACAGGGTGCCGAGGCGTTCGCGGGGTACTACGCGGCGGGCACCGCGCTCGATCCGGTGAGCCTGTCGACGGACCTCGTCGCGAAGTCCGAGCCCAAGTCGGAGCCCAAGCCCAAGTCCGAACCCAAGTCCAAGGCCAAGCCCGAATCCGGCGAGGGGAAAAGGGAGTCGGCAGCGGGGCGCATCGAGAACGCCGCCGTCGACTGGGGCGTGCGCCGCACCTTCCGCGAGTACGTCACCGGGCCCATCGCCAAGGGCGAGTGGAAACTGTCCGCCGGCGCCCAGGACGGCGGCGCGCTCTTCCGCTTCCCGCGGGGCGAGGGCACGTACGACGAGAAAAAGCACACCCTCGCCGCGGACTTCGCCGGGTCCGTGCGCTTCACCGGCGCGCACGGCCTCGACCTGACGCTCGCCGGAATCGCCGTCGAGGTGAAGGGCGGCAAGGGCACGCTCTCGGCGGACGTCGAGAGCAAGGGCGACCGCGGCACCACCCTGAAGGACGCCCCACTGATCACCTTCCCTGCGGCGGCAAAGGAGTTGAGGCCACAGGACGGCCTCGTCTCCCTCGCCGAGGTGCCGTCGAAGCTCACCGCCGAGGGAGCCAAGGCGTTCGGCGGCATGTACAAGGCGGGCTCCGCGATGGACCCCCTGTCGCTCGCCGTCGCCCTCGACGGCGGGGCGAAGCTGCCCGCGCTGCCCGACCTCGGCTCGTCCGCGGCACCGGAGCCCGCACCGGAGAAGCACGCGCGGCCGAAGACCGAGAACGCCGCGAAATCCGCCGACTCCTCGTCGAACGCCGTGCCCATCGGCGTCGGCGCGGGCGTCGCGGTCCTGCTCGCCGCGGCGGTCGCATTCGGGGTCGTACGCAAGAGGCGGGCGGCGGCCGACACGTCGACGTCCACCGCCGACGACTCCTGACCCCCTGCACCGTCCCCCCTGGCACCCCCCTCTCTCACCAAGGAGAAGCCTGATCATGGCCGCCACCCGTCGTCCCATGACCCTCGCGGCAGCCGCCGCGACCGCAGTCGCGCTCGGCGCGAGCGTCCTGACGCTGCCCGCGCTCGCCGCCGATGGAGGCGGTGGCGGTGTCGAACGGCCCGCGTCGCCGAAGCTGGAGCTCAAGGACGGCACGCTCCAGTGGGGTGTGAAGGAGTCCTTCCGCAAGTACGTCACGGGCATGGCCCGCGGCAGGATCGAGGCCGCGGGCGGCGCCACGCAGGCCGCGGAGAACGGGGTGTTCACGTTCTCCGACGGCAAGGGGACGTACGACCCCGGCACGCACGCCACCGACACCGCCTTCAAGGGCAGCGTCCGCTTCACGTCCACGCTCCACAAGTTCGACATCAGCATCGCCGACGTCAAGGTCCGCACCAAGGGGAAGACCGGCGCCATCCGGGCCGACGTGACGCTCAACGGCGCCGTGCAGAACGACATCGACTTCGCTCAGCTCGACCTGAGCGCGGCCGGCTCCGGACAGGGCGGGGGCGAAGGCGGCGCGATGGTCTTCAAGGACATACCGGCGACGCTCACCGAGAAGGGGGCCAAGGCGTTCGACGGCATGTACGAGAAGGGCGAGAAGCTGGACCCGGCCACGCTCACGGTCACGCCGGGCGAGCCCGTGCCCGAGGAGCCGACCGTACCCGCGGAGCCCCCCAAGCACCCCAGTCCCCCCAAGCAGCCCAGCCACCCCAAGCACCCCAACCACTCCGAGCCTCCCAAGCGCCCCGAGGCCACCGCACCGGCCGGTGTCGTCGACGGCTCCCTGTCCTGGGGGCTGAAGGAGTCCTTCCGCAAGTACATCTCCAGGGGCGGCGAGGCGACCGTCGCGGGCGGCGCGAAGAAGATCTCCACCGGCTTCCGGTTCCCGTACGCCAAGGCGGACCTGGACTCCGACGCGAAGAAGGTCGACGCCTCCTTCGGCGGCAGCGTCCGCTTCACGTACAAGGCGCACGGCATCGACATGAAGTTCAGCGACCTCAAGGTGCGGGCGACCGGCGCCAAGGGCACGCTGCTCGCGGACGTCACCACACCCAAGGGCACCGACAACGACGTGAAGTTCGCCGCGCTGGACCTCTCCGGGGTCTCCTACAAGCCCAAGAACGACGTCGTGCACCTCGCCAAGGTGCCCGCGACGCTCACGGCGGCGGGCGCGGAGCAGTTCGCCAACGACACGAACGGTTCCCCGTACGAGCCCGGCGAGAAGCTCGACCCGGTGACGGTCGCCCTCTCCTCCAAAGCGGGCGCCACCCTTCCGGAGGCAGGCGGCGAGACCGGCGACGGGCAGCCGGGCGGCACGGGCATGACCGGCTTCGGCACGACCGGTTCCGGCACGACCGGTTCCGGCTCGGTGGGCGGCGGGAACACGGTCGGCGGCACGGCCGCACTCGCGGCCACCGGCTCCTCCGTCCCCTCGACGGCACTGCTCGGCGTGGCGGGCGTGGCCCTGGCGGCGGGCGCGGGCGCGGTGGTCGCGGCACGACGGCGCCGGGGCTCCGAAGCGGTGTGACGGTGTGACGCTTCGATGCCCGGGCCCGGGGGTGCCGCCCCCCGGGCCCGGCGCGGCGTCAGGCGGTCAGCGGGAACTCGTCCCCGAGCTCACGGAAGACCGCCGTGTTCAGGGCGAAGGCGCGCTTGCACTCGTCGACGATGCGCTTCTTCTCCAGGTCGTCCGTGACCACCGCGTCGATTCCGTCGAGCAGTTCGCGGTAACTCCGCTTGAACGCGGCGGGGTTGGAGATGCCCTCGAAGACGTAGAACCGCACGCCGTCTCCCTTGCGGGCGAAGCCCCAGGTCTGTTCGGCCTTGCCGCGGATGATCTGGCCGCCGGAGAGGTCGCCCAGGTAGCGCGTGTAGTGGTGGGCCACGTAACCGCCGGGCCAGGTGCGGGCGCACTCCTCGACCCGGGCCGCGTACGCCTCCGTGGCGGGCAGCGGGGTGAGGCCCGCGCGCCAGTCCGCGCCCCGCAGATGGGCGAGGTCGCGCTCCAGCTCGCCGACGCGGGCCAGCTCGGGCCGTATGAACGGTCCCGCGACGGGGTCCTCGCGCAGGGTGCGCGCACCGTCCTCCAGGGCGCGGTACACGAACCACAGCTGCTCCGTGTACCGCGTGTACGCGTCGACGCCGAGCCTGCCGCCGAGGAGGTCGCTCATGAAGGACGAGGCCTCCGCCTCGGTGTGCTGCTCGTGGGACGCGGTGCGGATGACCGTCGAGAACGGAGTGAGCGGCGAGTGCGGCGTGACCATGCGGTGCCTCCGGGGGCCGAGAGCTGACGGAACGGCGGGAACCAGTGCGCCCTCTGCAGATCATGCAAGTTAGGCTTACCTAAGTCAACCGGTTCCCGACACCCTGTCGGTAAAAACGCTACCCGCTCACAGCCCTCGGAACCTCCCGGAAAGAATCTTCCTCAGGGCAGCGTCCCAGCGGGGCTCAGGGCAGCGTGAGAATCTCCGCCCCCGTGTCCGTCACCACCAGCGTGTGCTCGAACTGAGCGGTCCGCTTCCTGTCCTTGGTGACGACGGTCCAGCCGTCCTCCCACATGTCGTACTCGTGCGTGCCGAGCGTCAGCATCGGCTCGATCGTGAACGTCATGCCGGGCTGGATGACGGTCGTGGCGTGCGGGCTGTCGTAGTGCGGGACGATCAGGCCGGAGTGGAAGGACGTGTTGATGCCGTGGCCGGTGAAGTCGCGCACCACGCCGTAGCCGAACCGCTTGGCGTACGACTCGATGACCCGGCCGATGATGTTGATCTGGCGGCCGGGCTTGACCGCCTTGATGGCGCGGTTCAGGGACTCCCGCGTCCGCTCGACGAGCAGCTTCGACTCGTCGTCGACGTCGCCCACGAGGTACGTCGCGTTGTTGTCGCCGTGCACGCCGCCGATGTACGCCGTCACGTCGAGGTTGATGATGTCGCCGTCGTTCAGGACGGTCGAGTCCGGGATGCCGTGGCAGATGACCTCGTTGACCGAGCTGCACAGCGACTTCGGGAAGCCGCGGTAGCCGAGCGTGGAGGGGTAGGCCCCGTGGTCGCACATGTACTCGTGCGCGACGCGGTCCAGCTCATCGGTGGTGACGCCCGGCGCGATGTGCTTCGCGGCCTCTTCCATGGCGCGGGCGGCGATGCGGCCCGCGGTCCGCATCAGCTCGATGGTCTCGGGGGTCTGCACCTCGGGTCCCGAGTACGGGGTCGGCGCGGGTTTCCCCACGTACTCCGGGCGCCGGATGGAGCCGGGGACGGAACGGTGGGGAGAGAGCTCCCCCGGGACGAGCAGTGACTGGCCAGACATGCCAGCGAGTCTAGCCAGCCGTCGTGGGGCAGCATGGTCTCGGAGAGCGGTACCCGATCGGGGACGGAAGGAGCGGGGCATGGCGCTGTTCAAGAAGCGGACGGTCGGCAAGCCGGGCGAGTGGTTCTACTGCCTGGAGCACGGAAAGGTCGAGGAGGGCCCCGACTGCCCCGGCAAGGACCGCATGGGCCCCTACGGCTCGCGCGAGGAGGCGCAGCGCGCGATGCGGACCGCCGAGGAACGCAACCTGGAGTGGGAGACCGACCCCAAGTGGCATGACAAGGGGGCACAGGGCGAGGGCGAGTAGGACCGGGCGGCAGGGGGAGGTGCTGGACGGGGGAGGCGTCGAAGCGAGGTCCTGGACGGGGGTGGCACACGGCGAGGTCCTGGACGGGGGTGGCATCCGGGCGAGGTCCCGGACGGGGGTGGCATCCGGGCGGGGTCTTAGACGGGGGCGGCGTCAGGGTCCTTGCGCCCCGCCGCCCTCTCCCCGTCCCGCTCCCTGCGCCGCCGCGCGTCCGGGTCCGTCGTCGCGTCGTACGAGACGAGCTTCGGCAGCACCGCCGCCAGGACGCCGACCGAGGCCAGACAGGCCAGGCCGCCCGACCAGATCGCGGGCCGCGTACCCGTCCAGCCCGCCGCCGTGCCCGCGCGGACCTGGCCGAGCTGCGGGCCGACGCTGTACGACAGGACCTCGATCCCGGCGAGCCGCCCCCGCAGCCCGTCCGGGATGGTCTGGTTCCAGATCGTGGAGCGCCCGAGCCCGCTCGCCATGTCCCCCGCGCCCGCGAACGCGAGGCAGCCGAGCACCACCCAGACGTTCGAGAACCAGCCCGCCGCGGTGATCGCGAGACCCCAGCCCGCCGCGCCGAACACGACGAGCAGCCCGTGCCGCCGCACCCGTGACGTCCAGCCGCTGGTGAGGCTGAACACGAGGGAGCCGACCGCGCCCGCCGCGTACATCAGGCCGAGCGCCCACTCCGCGTCCAGGTCGTCCGCGAGGAACGGGAAGATCGTGTTCGGGAAGGCGAAGAACATCGCCGCCATGTCGATCGCGTACGTGCCGAGCAGCACCGGCCGCGACCACGCGTACCGCGCGCCCTCCGCGAGCCCCTTCAGCGACGGCTTCTCCGCGTCGTGCGCGGCGGGCGCGGGGGAGAGGCGGGTGCACAGCGCGACGGAGAGCACGAAGCAGACCGCCGTGACCCCGTACGCCGACGCGTGGCCCGCGTAGGCGACGACGATGCCCGCGAGGGAGGGCGCAGCGATGGCGCCCACGTTCCAGCGCAGCGAGTTCAGCGCGGCGGCCGCGGTCAGCTGGTCGTGCGGCACGATCCGCGCCATCAGGGAGTCGAGGGCGGGCCGCTGGAGCCCGGCGAGCGCGGAGACACCGGCCGCCACGACGTACAGCGGCCACAGCAGCGGCTCGGGCAGCAGCGCGTTCACCAGGAGGACGACGGCGAGGAGCCCGAGCCCGGCCTCGGTCAGGAGGATCACCTTGCGCCGGTCCACGGCGTCGGCGAGCGCCCCGCCGTACAGCCCGAAGACGATCAACGGCACCAGCTCGACCGCACCCATCGCGCCGACCGCGACCGGGGAGTCCGTCAGATCCTTGATCTGGAGCGGCAGGGCGACCAGGGCCATGAAACTGCCGAACGTGGTGACGACCCCCTGCACCCACAGCAACCGGAAGTCACGGGTGGATCGCCAGGGGGAGAGGTCGGGCAGTATTGCGGAGAGAGGCACGAGAAGCCATGCTCAGCGCAGACCGGTGCCGCGAGCAACCGATTTACGCCGCCACCGCGTCCCCCCCGTCACCACCGCGTCGGCGGCGGCGACGTCAGCTGGTCGGCGAGCCGGGAGAGGCGGTCGCGCAGGCGTCTGCGGCCCCGCGCCCCGGGCAGCGCGTTCTCCCCTGCCGCCGCGCTCACCAGGTGCTGGACCGTGTCGAGGTCGAGCTCCGGCGTCTCGGGCACGGCGAGGGCCTCGTGCGAGAGCGCGGCCAGGTCCCGGTCGCCGGAGTCGAGCGCGAGCACCGTCGCGCCCGCCCGCCGCGCGTCGTGCACCCGCGTCAGGAGCTCCGCGTCCGGCGCGTCCGGCGCCACGACGAGCAGCGTCTCGCCGCGCCGGGCCGCCTCGATGCGGCCGAGGCCCGTCGACAGGTGGGCCGGGTCGGTGGCGAGGACCCGGTGCCGCACGAGCGTCGGGGTCAGCTCCGGCGTGCCCGACCAGGCCGCCTCGTCCACGAGGTGCGCGGCCAGGTGCCACGGCTCGTACGCCTCCGTGCCCACGAGCAGCAGCCCGCCGCCGTGCGGCACGACGGAGGTCCGCAGCGTCCCGGCGAAGCGGCGGGTGGCGCCCAGCCACTCGGTCCCTGCGAGCACTTCGCGCAGCAGCGCGACCCGTACGGCGTCCATGGCGTCGCATCCTCCGGCAACAGGCCACTCGTCACCGGGCGTTCACGCGGAATTCCCCCGCGCAGGGGAAGGGCGGGGGATGACTGTTGAGACATCTGTTCCCTTCCGAGCGGGCCGCGAGGGCTACGCGAGCTTCCGCATCCCCGCCGTCGTCACCAGTGCCGCCGGTACCGTCCTCGCCTTCTGCGAGGGCCGCGTCGGCTCCCAGGACGACTTCGGCAACATCGACATCGTCCTCAAGCGCTCCGCCGACGGCGGCCGCACCTGGGGCCCGCTCCAGATCGTCGGCAAGAACGGCCCCGACCTCGCGGGCAACCCCGCCCCCGTCGTCCTCGACACCGGACGCGTCCTCCTCGTCCAGGTCAGGAACGCCGCCGCGGCCACCGAGGACGCCATCCGCCGCGGCCAGGTCTCCGCGGCCGCCGGGCGCCGCGTCTGGGTGCAGCACAGCGACGACGACGGCCTCACCTGGAGCACGCCGCGCGAGATCACCGGACAGGTGAAGAGGGCGAACTGGCGGTGGTACGCGACGACGCCCGGGCACGCCGTGCAGCTCACCACGGGCCGCGTGCTGGTCCCCGCCAACCACTCCCTGCCGCCCTCCGGAGCGGACAACGGCACCGAGGGGAAGTACAACGGCGGACACTGCCTGCTCAGCGACGACGCGGGCGCGACCTGGCGCATCGGCTACGTCGACGACAACACCAACGGCTACATCAACGTGAACGAGACCACCGCGGCCGAACTCCCCGACGGCCGCGTCTACCTCAACACCCGCAACGACTCCCCGGCCCCCGGCACCCGCGGCGACGCCCACTCCCACGACGGCGGCCGCACCCTCGCCAAGCCCTTCCGCCCCCAGGCCGGACTCACGGGCCCCGTCGTCGAGGGCAGCGTCCTCCAGCTGCGCGACCCCGACGTGCTCCTCTTCTCCGGCCCCGCCGACCCGGGCTTCCGCGCGCTGATGACCGTGCGCCGCTCCACCGACGGCGGCACGACCTGGCAGGCCGCCCACACGGTCGACGGGCTCCCGGCGGCCTACTCCGACCTCACCCGCCTCGACGCCGCGACCGTCGGACTGCTCTACGAGACCGGTGGCTTCAGCGCGTACGAGACGATCACGTTCCGCCGGATACCGGTCGCGGAACTGACGTGACGTACGGCTGAGTAAGGTCGCCGTATGACCTCTACCGACAGTGTGCAGAAGGCCCCCGCCAAGGACCCCTGGGAGCTCCCCGACGTGTCCGGGCTCGTCGTCGGCGTCCTCGGCGGCACCGGCGACCAGGGGCGGGGGCTCGCCTACCGCCTCGCCCGCGCGGGCCAGAAGGTGATCATCGGCTCCCGCGCCGCCGACCGCGCGCGGGCCGCCGCCGACGAGCTCGGCCACGGCGTCGAGGGCGCGGACAACGCGGAGTGCGCGCGGCGCAGCGACATCGTGATCGTCGCCGTGCCGTGGGACGGCCACGCCAAGACCCTCGAAGGGCTCCGCGAGGAGCTGAACGGCAAGCTCGTCGTCGACTGCGTGAACCCGCTCGGCTTCGACAAGAAGGGCGCCTACGCCCTCAAGCCCGAGGAGGGCAGCGCCGCCGAGCAGGCCGCCGCGCTGCTCCCCGACTCCCGCGTCACCGCCGCCTTCCACCACCTGTCGGCCGTACTGCTCCAGGACCCGGAGATCGAGGAGATCGACACGGACGTGATGGTGCTCGGCGAGAGCCGCGCCGACACCGACACGATCCAGGCCCTCGCCGCCCGCATCCCCGGCATGCGCGGCGTCTTCGCGGGCCGCCTCCGCAACGCCCACCAGGTCGAGTCGCTGGTCGCCAACCTGATCTCCGTGAACCGGCGCTACAAGGCGCACGCGGGGCTGCGCGTCACGGACGTATAGGAACCGCCGGGGCTTCCGGAGACGGGTGCGGGGCCGGGGCGGGGCATGGGGGACACTGGACGCGTACGTCAGCACGCTTCCCCCGACAGGAGCCGACCCCCATGCCCCGCCTCGCCGTGTACGCCCTCGTCGTCTGCGCCCTCGCCGTCGCCGCGGCCGTGATCTCGTTCGTGCAGGGCAGCTGGCTCGGCATCGTGTGGGTGCTGCTCGCCGGGCTCTCGTCGAACATGGCCTGGTTCTACCTGCGGCGGGCGAAGGTGGAGCGGGACGCGCAGCGGGCGCAGGCGTAGCGCCCGGCCGACACAGGCCCTAGGTCCCGGGGATCTCCTGGGAACCCTCCCAGAAGCGGTACAGCTCGTGGCCCCAGTAGGTGTCCCCCTCGGCGACGCCCAGGGCGCGCAGGACCGCGTCGATCGCGTCGAAGAAGGCGTGGTTGACCTCCGGGATCCAGAGGATGACGAAGACCGCGATCAGTCCGAACGGCGCGAACGGCTCCACCTGGCGGCGGATGCCGTGCGAGAGCCACGGTTCGATGACGCCGTACCCGTCCAGGCCCGGGATGGGCAGGAAGTTCAGGATCGCGGCGGTCACCTGGAGCAGGGCGAGGAACGCGAGCGCGTAGCGGAACGTGCGCGGGACGCCGTCCAGGGCGTCAAGCCAGAACGGCGCCGTACAGACGACGGCGAACAGCACGTTGGTCAGCGGGCCCGCCGCCGAGATCAGGCTGTGCCGCCAGCGGCCCCGGATGCGGCCGCGCTCGATGAAGACGGCGCCGCCGGGCAGGCCGATGCCGCCCATGATCACGAACAGAACGGGCAGCACGATGCTGAGCAGCGCGTGCGTGTACGCGAGCGGATTGAGGGTCAGATAGCCCTTCGCGCCGATGGAGATGTCGCCGCTGTGCAGGGCGGTGCGCGCGTGCGCGTACTCGTGCAGGCAGAGCGAGACGATCCAGGCGGCCGTCACGAAGAGGAAGACGGCGAGTCCGGGGTTGTCGGCGAAACCGGTCCAGGCGGCCCAGCCGGAGACCGCCGTGACGGCGGCGATCCCCAGGAAGACGGGGCTGATCCGCCGGTCGGTGCGGCGGATGGGGGCGGTGGTCATGGGGCGGTGCTCCAGGGGTCTGGCGGCGGCGGCCGGGCGTGCCGACCGTACCTAAAACGTTTCGCACGACGCGCCGGGTTCCGGGGAGGCTGGGGGCATGACCGTATGGAATGTGATGTACGAGGACTGGCAGCTGGAGTGCTGCGGGGACCGTTTCGCGGTGGGCGACGAGGTGACGTGGCAGCTCCTTGTCGACGCGACGGCGTCCAAGCGTGAGTGGGCGGCCGAACTCGCCGTGATCGAGGGTCCGGTGGAGTCGGCGGGCGGCGGCCCTGTGGTGTCCTCGGGCGGGGTGACGGTGCCGTGGACGGGAACGGGGGCGTGGCCTCCGCGGCTGCACCTGAAGGGCCTGCTGAAGGTGGAGCGGCACGGCGGCAAGTGGCCGCGGACGACGGGGGTGGTGCGCGGCATCCAGGTGGTCAGCCAGGGCTACCGGGAGGAGAACCTGGTCCCGGGGGAGCGGCGGCTCCGCCCGGTGGACAGGTGCCCGAAGCGGTTCGCGCACGTGGGCAGGGCGGCCGCGGGGGAGAAGCTCCGGCGGGAGGAGACGGGGGTGCTGGTGGCGCTGGAGGTCGTCGAGTAGGCCGAGCAGGGGCGTCGCCTCGGCACGGCTTCGCGCCGCGAGGGTATCCCGGGCCCCTGCTCCCGCTGAACGTCGCGGGGGGAACGGGTTGGCGGGTGGGAGTGATCCGCCGCGCAGCGGCGGGCTCGAAATCCCCCGGACCCCGGTCAGGGAGAATGGCCCGGTGCGATACAGCGTGCTGGGGACGACCAAAGCCACCCGCCCCGACGGAACGACCGTTCCCGTCGGCGGCGCCCGCCTGCGCGCCCTCCTCGCCGCACTCGCCCTGCGCCCCGGCACCCTTGTCCCCGCACAGGCCCTCGTCGACGACGTATGGACCGGCGAACCCCCCGCGGACGCGAACGGCGCGCTGCAAGCGCTGGTGGCCCGGCTCCGCAGGGCGCTCGGCGCGGACGCCGTCGCCTCGGCGGACGGCGGCTACCGGCTCCGCGCCCGCCCCGACGACGTGGACGTGTTCCGCTTCGACCGCCTCGTCGGCGACGGCACCCGCGCCCTCGCGGACGGCGACGCGGCGAAGGCCGCCGCGGCCCTGGACGACGCCCTCGACCTGTGGACCGGCGAACCCCTCGCCGACCTCCCCGAACGCACCGCGGACGCCGCCCGCTGGCAGGCCCGCCACATCGACGCCCGCCGCGCGAGGATGGCCGCGGCCCTCGCCCTGGGCGACGGCGAACGCGTCCTGCCCGAGCTCGCCGAGCTCTGCGCCACATACCCCCTGGACGAACCGCTGCAAGCCCTGCGGCTGCGCGCCCTGCGCGACACGGGCCGCGCGGCGGAGGCGCTCTCCGCGTACGAAGGGGTACGGCGCGGCATCGCGGACCGCATCGGAGCCGACCCCGGACCAGAACTCCGCTCTCTGCACCAGGAGTTGCTGCGGGAACCGCCCGCCGCCCCCGCTTCCGCCCGCGACCGCACCCCCGGCAACCTCCGCGCCCGCCTCACCTCCTTCGTCGGACGCGAGGCCGACATCGACGCGCTCCGGCAGGACCTGGCGGACTCGCGGCTCGTGACGCTCCTCGGACCCGGCGGCGCCGGCAAGACGCGGCTCTCCCAGGAGGCCGCCGAAGCCGTCGCGGCAGGCCTCCCGGACGGCGTGTGGCTGGCCGAACTCGCCCCGGTCGAGGACCCCGCCGACGTCCCCGCCGCCGTCCTCACCGCACTCGGCGCCCGCGAGACCGTGCTGCGCGGCGCCGGCGCCGAGGAGATGCGGGCCATGTCGGAGCGGCACGGCAAGGACCCCGTCGCCCGGCTCGTCGAGCACTGCGGCGCGCGCCACATGCTGATCGTCCTCGACAACTGCGAGCATGTCGTCGAGGCCGCCGCCCGCCTCGCCGACGAACTCCTCGCCCGCTGCCCCGGCGTCACGGTCCTCGCCACGAGCCGCGAACCCCTCGGCGTACCCGGCGAGTTGCTGCGGCCCGTGGAACCCCTGCCCGAGCCCGTCGCGCTGCGGCTGTTCGCCGAGCGCGGCGCCGCGGCCCGGCCGGACTTCACCGTCGGGGCGGACCCCGCGGCCGCCGCCGAGATCTGCCGTCGCCTCGACGGCCTGCCGCTCGCCATCGAACTCGCCGCCGCCCGCCTGCGGATGCTCACCCCGCGCCAGATCGCCGACCGCCTCGACGACCGCTTCCGGCTGCTCACCAGCGGCGCCCGCACGGTCCTGCCCCGCCAGCAGACCCTGCGGGCCGTCGTCGACTGGTCCTGGGACCTCCTCGACGAGGCCGAACGGACGGTCCTGCGGCGCCTCTCGGTCTTCGCGGGCGGCTGCGACCTCACCGCGGCGGAAGAGGTGTGCGCGGTCCCCGGCCGTCCCCACGACGTCGCCGACCTGCTCGGCTCCCTCGTCGACAAGTCCCTCGTCGTCGCCGCCCCTTCGCCGCTCTCCGACGGCGGCATGCGCTACCGGCTCCTCGAAACCGTCGCGGAGTACGCGGGCGAGCGGCTCGACGAGACGGGGGGCCGGGCCGCCGCCGCGCGGGCCCACCTGCTGCACTACCGCGAGGTCGCGCGGACCACCGACCCCGAACTGCGCGGCCGCGGGCAGCGCGCCGCCGTGGAGCGTCTCGAGGCCGAGTACGAGAACCTGCGCACCGCCCTGCGTCACGCGGTCGCCGCACGGGACGAGCAGGAGGCCCTCTGCCTCGTCCTGTCCCTCTGCTGGTACTGGCAGATCCGCGGCCTGCGCCTCGAGACCCGCAACTGGTCCCGCGACGTCGCCGCCCTCGGCCCCGACCCGTTCGCCCCGCCCGTCGCCCCCGCGCCCGCGCTCTACGAGTCGTGCACGGACGCGCCCCCGCCGATGCGCCCCGAGGTCCTCGCGGAGGCCCGCCGCGGGGTGCACCTGCTTCTGCTCTCCTGCATGGAGATGGACATGCAGGACTGGCAGTCGCCGGAGGCGGCGACGAAGCTGGAGGGCATCAGGCGCGCGTACCGCCCCGGCCTCCCGCAGACCTGCCGGACACCCGGCAACCTCTGGTTCTTCGCCGTGCTGCTCGGCGGCGGCATGGAAGCGCTCCGGGTCACCCTCGCCGAGACGGTCGCCGCCTGCCGCGCCCTCGGGTACGAGTGGGAGCTGGCCGCCGCCCTCCAGACCCGGGCCAACATCCTCGCCAACCGCACCGACTGGGCCGGCGACGCCATCCGCGACGCGGACGAGGCGCTGCACGGGTTCCGGCGGCTCGGTGACGTCTGGGGCATCGCCGAGGCACTCGCCGCACGGGGCGAATCGCACGAGCGGCGCGGCGAGTACGTGGCGGCCATGGAGGACTACGAGGCCGCGGTCCCGTACGCCGAACAGCTCGGCGCCCAGAGTCAGGTGGCCCTGCTCAAGGCCAGGCTCGGCTCGATCCTGACGGACTCGCTCGAGCGGCGGGACCGCTTCGAGAGGGGGGAGGCGCTGCTGCGGGAAGTCCTCGACAGCCCCGGAGGGCACGGTTCGGGCGATGCGATGCCCGCCGCCCGGCTCTTCCTCGCCCTGGCGCTGGGCCGCAGCGGCCGCCTGGACGAGGCGCGCGAGCAACTGCACCTGTTGCGCCGGGAGTTCAGCGGCGTCGGATACGCGGTCTTCGACAGCTCCGTGCTCGGCATCACGGCCTGGCTCGACGCGCTGGACGGGCGGCACGCCGAGAGCCTCGCGGGAGCGTGCGAGGCCTTCGAGAAGGCCCTCGACCCGCTGTCGCGGATCGTCGCCCCGCAGATGGCCTCCGTCCATCTGTCCGTCGTCGCCATGGCGGCGGCCGCGTACGGCGACGGCGTTCACGCGCACGACGCCGCGCGGCTCCTCGCGCTCGCGGACCGGGAGCTGCCGCCGCGGCACTTCGTGAACACGATGGAGCGGGAGATCCGCGAGGGCGCGGAGCAGCGGTGCCGCGCCGCGCTCGGGGACGGCCCGTACGAAGCGGCGTACGCGAAGGGCGGCGACCTCTCCCTGGAGGAGGCCGCCGCCCTGTGCGCCGTGTGGGCCGAAGCGGCCCTGTGATCCGTGTGGGCCGCGGCGGCCCGTGATCAGTTCTTCGTGCGGAACTTGTGGATCGCGATCGGCGCCATGACCACCGTGAGCGCCACCGACCAGCCCACCGTCACCCACACGTCGTGGGCGACGGGGCCGCCGACCATCAGGCCGCGCGCGGAGTCCGCGAGCGCGGACAGCGGGTTGTAGTCGGTGAAGCCCTGGAGCCAGCCCGGCATCGACTGGGTCGGCGCGAAGATCGACGAGCCGAACTGCAGCGGCATCAGGACCAGGAAGCCCATCGCCTGCACGGACTGGGCGCTCTTCATCGAGACGCCGAGGACCAGGAAGATCCACATGATGGACGTGCCGAACAGGGCGGAGAGCCCGACCGCGGCGAACAGGCCGCCCCAGTTCGTGATGTCGAAGCCCACCAGGACACCGACGATCATCATGATCGTCGTCGCGATGAGCAGCCGCATCAGCTCCACCACGATCTTGGCGAAGAGCACCGAGCCCTGGCCGATCGGCAGGGTACGGAAGCGGTCCATGATGCCGTTCTGGAAGTCCTGGTTGAAGCCGGTCCCGACGGCCATCGCGATGTTCATGCTCATCATCGCCATCATGCCGGGCACCACGTACTGCACGTACTGGTCCTGACCGCCGCCGAGCGCCTGCCCGATGGAGCCGCCGAAGACGTACACGAACAGGAGCGTGAAGACGATCGGCATCAGGACCGCGTCGAACATCGACTCCGGGTCCTGCCGGATCCACAGCAGGTTGCGGCGGACCAGCGCGCCGGTGTGCCGGACGTGGCCGCGCAGGCCGATGTGGGCGTCCGCCTCGCCCTTCTTGAGGGGGGCGGCCGTGAGTGTGGTGGCGCTCATACGGCGACCTCCTCGAGTTCCGTGGGGCGTGCGTCCTGCGGGGCACTGGCCTTCTGGCCGGTGATGGACAGGAACACCTCGTCCAGGCTGGGCAGTTCGGTGGCTATCGAGCCGATGGTGATGCCGCGCGCGGTGACCGCGCCGACGACGGCGGTCAGCTGCTCGTCGCTGAGGATCGGGACGAGGACCGTGCCGGACTCGGCGTCCACCGTCGTGGTGGCGAGGCCGGTCAGGCCCAGGTCGTCGAGGGCGCTCGCGAGCGGGCCGAGCTCCAGCGGGTCGGCCGGGCGGATGCGCAGGGTGCGGCCGCCGACCTTCGCCTTCAGCTCGTCGATGCCGCCGTTGGCGATGACCTTGCCGCGGTCGATGACCGTCAGCTCGGAGGCCAGCTGCTCGGCCTCCTCCATGTACTGCGTGGTGAGCAGCACGGTCACGCCGTCGCCGACCATGCGCTTGACCTCGGCCCACACCTCGTTGCGGGTACGGGGGTCGAGGCCGGTCGTCGGCTCGTCCAGGTAGAGGACGGACGGGCTGCCGATCATCGACGCGGCGAGGTCGAGGCGGCGGCGCATACCGCCGGAGTACGTGCTCGCGGGGCGCTTGGCCGCCTCGGTCAGCGAGAACCGCTCGAGGAGACCGTCGGCACGGGACCTCGCCTCCTTGCGGGACAGGTCGAGCAGCCGCCCGATCATGTACAGGTTCTCGCGGCCGGACAGCTTCTCGTCCACCGCCGCGTACTGCCCGGTGAGGCCGATGACGCGGCGGAGCTGGCGGGGCTGACGCACCACGTCGTACCCGGCGACGAGGGCGGAGCCCGCGTCCGGGGTGATGAGGGTGGACAGGCAGCGCACGAGGGTCGTCTTGCCCGCGCCGTTGGGCCCGAGGACGCCGAGGACGGTGCCCTCGCGCACGTCGAGGTCCACGCCGTCCAGTGCTTTGGTCTCGCCGTAGTGCTTGACCAGTCCCCTTACGGTGACCGCGCTCCCTGCGCCGCCGGGGTTCATGTCGATTCGCTTCATGGCTACAAGATGTCAGAGCCCACCGACAAACCACCGACAGCCGACCGACAGACGCCTGACGCCCCCCCGGCACACGAAAGCGGCAGCCCGCCGACGGGGGAAGTTCGGCGGGCTGCCGTGGTGCCGCGGTGGACTCAGGCGGTCATCAGTGGACCGCGTGCTCGGGTGCCGGGAACGCGCCGCCGACGACGTCCTCGGCGAACGCCTTCGCGGCGCCTGCCATGACGTTGCGCAGCTCCGCGTACTGCTTCACGAAGCGCGGCATCTTCCCGCCGGTCAGGCCCATCATGTCCGTCCAGACCAGGACTTGGGCGTCGCAGTCGGAGCCCGCCCCGATGCCGACGGTCGGGATGTGCAGGGAGCGGGTGACCTCGGCCGCCAGCTCCGCGGGGACGAGCTCCAGGACGACGGCGAACGCGCCCGCGTCCTGCGCCGCCTTGGCGTCGTTGAGGAGCCGGTGGGCGGCCTCGTCGCCGCGGCCCTGCACGCGGTAGCCCATGGTGTTCACGGACTGCGGGGTCAGGCCGAGGTGGGACATGACGGGGATGCCGGACTGCGCCAGCAACTCGGTCTGGGCCAGGGAGCGTTCGCCGCCCTCCAGCTTCACCGCACCGACGCCCGCCTCCTTCACCAGGCGGGTCGCCGACCGGAGCGCCTGGACAGGGCCCTCCTGGTACGAGCCGAACGGCAGGTCGCCGACGATCAGGGCGCGGCTCGTGCCCCGTACGACCGCCGCGGACAGCATGGTCATCTCGTCGAGGGTGACGGGCACGGTCGTCTCGTACCCGAGGTGGCAGTTGCCCGCCGAGTCGCCGACGAGCATGACGGGGATGCCCGCCTCGTCGAAGACGGACGCGGTCATCGCGTCGTAGGCGGTCAGCATGGGCCACTTCTCGCCGCGCTCCTTGGCGGCGGTGATGTCGCGCACAGTGATGCGCCGGGTGCCCTTGCCGCCGTACAGCGCTTTGCTGCTGTCGGGGCTCTGCGGGGCGTCGGCGCTCTTCTGGGCAGCCGAAAGCTGCGTCATCGCAACGGCTCCTTCTGTCATCTCGAGGCGCCCTGACGGCGTCCCCGGATCCCCTCCATGGTGGCACCACGTGCCGCTCCGCGGCTAGGGCCTGTGTCGGAAGTCCCGCCTGCCCCGCGACGTCCGGCACGCGCCCTCGCGGCGTTGTCGGGACACCCCGATACAACCAGTATCGGGGCGACCCTCCGCCTTGCGATCGCACGCACCGGACGCCGCGGGGCCCGCCCTCCGGGCGGACGACGGGACCTCCGACACAGGCCCTAGTGCGGTGCCCTGTGACGCCGATCGGGTAAAGCGCGGCTCTACCGTTCGGCAAGGATGTCCCATACTTTCGATACGAGACGGTCCCGTATCGAAATTGTTCTACGCTGGTCGCATGTCCTCCCCTGCCATGCCCACCCCGCCCCGCATACCGGAAGCCGTCCACCGGCGCCGGTGGGTGATCCTCGGGGTGCTGATGCTCAGCCTGCTCATCGTCGTACTCGACAACTCGATCCTGAACGTCGCCATCAAGACGATCTCCACCCCCGAACCGACCGGCCTCGGCGCCACCCAGAGCGAGCTCGAATGGGCGATCAACGCCTACACGCTCGTCTTCGCGGGCCTCCTCTTCACCGCGGGCCTGCTCGGCGACCGGCTCGGCCGCAAGAAGGTCCTCCTCGGCGGCCTCGTCGTCTTCGGCATCGGCTCGGCGCTCGCCGCCATGTCCGGCTCACCGCTCCAGCTCATCGCCTTCCGGGCCGTCATGGGCCTCGGCGCCGCCTTCGTGATGCCCGCCACCCTCGCCGTCCTCATGAACGTCTTCGAACGCGACGAACAGCCCAAGGCCATCGGCATCTGGGCCGGCGGCGTCGGCCTCGCCATCGCCATCGGACCCATCACCGGCGGCGTACTGCTCGACCACTTCTGGTGGGGCTCGGTCTTCCTCATCAACGTACCGATCGTGATCGTCGCCCTGGCACTGATGGTCTGGCTCGTGCCCGACTCCCGCGACCCCGCGCCCGGCCGCATCGACCTCTTCGGCGTCGCGCTCTCCGTCGTCGGCCTGGTGCTCCTCGTCTACGGCATCATCAAGGGCGGCCAGCTCGCCGACTTCACCGACCCGGCCGTCCTCGGCACGGTCCTCGCGGGCGTCGCCGTACTGATCGCGTTCGTGCTGTACGAGAAGCGCAGCGACCACCCCTCCGTCGACATCACGTACTTCAAGAACCGGGTGTTCTCCGCGGCGATCTGCGCCATAGCGCTCGTCTTCTTCGCGCTGATGGGCGTCACCTTCTTCTCGGTCTTCTACACGCAGAGCGTGCGGGGCTACTCGCCGCTCCAGACCGGACTGCTGATGCTGCCGCTCGCCGTGGCGCAGCTGATCTTCGCGCCGCGCGCCCGCCTCGTCGTCGACCGCTTCGGCGTACGGGCCGTGTGCACGGGCGGACTGCTCCTCCTGACGGCGACCCTGGCGGCCTTCACCCTCCTCGACGCCGACACGCCGATCTGGCTCCTGGAAGTCGTCTTCTTCCTGATGGGGACCGGCATGGCGCACGTCATGACGCCCACCAGCGTCGTCATCATGCAGGCCCTGCCGCGCGAGAAGGCCGGCTCCGCGTCCGCGCTCAGCAACACGTTCCGGCAGGTCGGCGGCGCCCTCGGCATCGCGGTCCTCGGCTCGGTGCTGTCCACGGCCTACCGCAACGGAGTCGAGGACGAGCTGACCGTGCTGCCCGAAGGGGTGCGGCACACCGCGGGCGAGTCCATCGAGGCGACCCTCGGCGTCGCCGCGAAGCTCGGCCCCAAGGGCGAGCCGCTGGTCTCCGCGGCCAACGACTCCTTCCTGCACGCCATGCACGTCACGGCGGTGTGCGGCGCGGGCGTCGCCGTGCTCGGCGCGCTGGTCGTCTTCCTCTTCCTGCCGGGACGTACGCCGCCTGAGGCGGGCCCGGTGGAGGAGACGGGTGAGCCGGTGGGGGCGGACAGGCTCTGAGGGAGAATCGGCCTGGCGGTCGTCGGGCAGCGAAGGAGGGACGACGTGGTCCACAAGGGCGCGAGTGTCACGGACGGCGGTGACGTCATCGACGGCGGTGACGTCGCGGACGACGGTGGCCCCATAGGTGCGGGCGGGCCGCCCCTGCCCAGGAGCGGCCGTGGACGGCCCAGGAGCGAGGCCGTCGAGCAGGCGATCATCGAGGGCGTCGTACGGCTCCTGGAGGACGGCGTCTCCCTCACCGAGCTCTCCATCGAGCGGATCGCCCGCACGGCCGGCGTCGGCAAGGCCACCATCTACCGGCGCTGGGACGGCAAGGAAGCCCTCTTCGTCGACGTCCTGCGCGCCTTCGAGGAGCCCGACCTGGAACGGCCGGGCACCTCGATGCGCGACGACCTCGTCTGCGTCCTGGAGAGCCTGCGCCGCCGCGGCCTGACCATGCGCTCCTCGGCCCTGCTGCACAACGTCTTCGCCCAGATGAAGACCCTGCCCAAGCTCGCCGAGGCGTACCAGGAGACGGTCGTCGCGCCCCGCCGCCGCATCATCATCGACGTGCTGCGCCGGGGCGTCGCCGACGGCGAACTGCGTGCGGACATCGACCTGGAGATGGCCAACGACCTCTTCGTGGGACCCATGCTGCTGCGCACGATCCTGCGGCCCGGCGCGCCGCTCGACGACCGGCTCGCCGAGCGGATCGTCGACACGGTGATCGAGGGGCTGCGGCCCCCGCCACGCTGACTCGTGGTTATGCGCATTTCGTCACAGAGGCAGCTCTCCGCCGCTGATCAGGAACCCCTCGCGGCGCACTGTTCGTCCTGGAGCCTGTACGGCCGTCGTGGACGGCAGGGACGACACCGGATCATCGCCTAGGGTTTCCTGGGCGGGACAGACGGTGTGCACGGCAGCAGTGAGGCGACGAGAGCATGGCGCAGGCGTACAAGACGGAGACGGGCAGCGGCGGCTCGGGCCCCGAGCGTCCGGGGTCCCGGTTCCGACGCCTGCTCGACGGCTGGCGGGGCGATCCGGACATCTGGCGGCGCGGCCTCGTGACGGCGGGCATCGCCGTCTTCCTCGCGCTGGTGATGCTGTTCCACGCGCAGATCCCCAACAACGTGGGCAACCTCGGCTCCCTGACGGAGACCTTCCTGCCCTGGCTCGGCCTCTTCGTCCCGGTGCTGCTGGTCATCGCGGTGGTCCGCAAGTCCGCCACTGCGCTGATCGCGCTGCTGCTCCCGGTGATCATCTGGGTCGACTCGTTCGGCGGCCTGATCACCGGCAAGTCGGGCACGGGCGGTGACCTGACCGTCGCCACGCACAACGTGAACGCGGACAACCCCGACCCGACCGGCACCGCCAAGGACGTCGCCGCGTCCGGCGCGGACGTGGTCGCCCTGGAGGAGCTCACCCCGTCCGCCGTGCCCGTGTACGAGAAGGCGCTGGCAGGCACGTACAAGTACCACGCGGTCAAGGGCACGGTCGGCCTCTGGAGCAAGTACCCGCTGTCCGACACCCGGCCCGTCGACATCAAGCTGGGCTGGGTCCGCGCGATGCGTACGACGGTGACGACGCCGAAGGGCGAGGTCGCCGTCCATGTCGCGCACCTGCCGTCGGTGCGCGTGAAGCTCGACGCGGGCTTCACCGCCAACCAGCGCGACAACAGCGCCGACGCCCTCGGCGAGGCCATCGCCGACGAGAAGATCGGCAAGGTCATCCTGCTCGGCGACCTCAACGGCACGATGAACGACCGCGCGCTGAACGCGGTCACCTCGCAGCTGCGGTCCACGCAGGGCGCGGCGGGCGACGGCTTCGGCTTCAGCTGGCCCGCGTCGTTCCCGATGGCACGCATCGACCAGATCATGGTCAAGGGCGTCGAGCCGGTCTCCTCCTGGACGCTGCCGGAGACGGGCAGCGACCACCTGCCGATCGCGGCACGGGTCGACCTCTCGTCGTGACGCGGTAGGGCACGGGGCGGAATACGTGGCGGGCGCGGCTTTGTTCCGCAAGTAAACTTACGGGTTCTCCGTAAGCCCCCCACTCCCCACATTCCCCCCACTGCCCCCGCATCCGTGGAAGGTACTTCTTCATGCCCCTGGCCCTGCTCGCCCTCGCCGTGGGCGCCTTCGGCATCGGCACGACCGAGTTCGTGATGATGGGCCTGCTGCCCAACGTCGCCGACGACCTGGACATATCCATCCCTGTCGCCGGACACCTCGTCTCCGCGTACGCGCTCGGCGTCGTCATCGGCGCCCCGCTGCTCGCCGCCTTCACCGCCAAGCTCCCGCGCCGCCGCGTCCTGATCGGCCTCATGGTGCTGTTCGTGGTCGGCAACGCCCTGTCGGCGGCCGCCCCCGACTACCACCTGCTCATGGCCGCCCGCTTCCTCAGCGGACTGCCGCACGGCGCGTTCTTCGGCGTCGGCGCGGTCGTCGCCACCGGGCTCGTCGCCCCCGAGCGCAAGGCCCGCTCGGTCTCCCTGATGTTCCTCGGCCTGACCGTCGCCAACATCGTGGGCGTGCCGGTCGCCACGGCCATGGGCCAGCAGCTCGGCTGGCGCGCCACGTTCCTCGCGGTCAGCGCCATCGGGCTCGCGGCCATCGCCGCGCTTGCCCTCCTGGTCCCCGCCGACCACGGCCATGGTGACGCGGCAGGACTGCGCGGCGAGCTCCGCGCGCTGCGCAGCGTCCCGGTCTGGCTGGCGCTCGGCACGACCGTCGCGGGCTTCGGTGCGCTGTTCTCCGCGTACAGCTACATCACGCCGATGCTGACCGACACGGCCGGCTACGCCGAGTCCAGCGTCACCCTCCTCCTCGCCCTGTTCGGCGTGGGCGCGACGGCGGGCAACCTCCTGGGCGGCCGCCTCGCCGACCACTCCCTGCGCGGCACGCTCCTCGGCGGGCTCGTCTCGCTCGCCGTGGTCCTGGCCTTCTTCCCGCTGCTCATGACCGCGGCGTGGAGTGCGGCGGTCGGCGTCGCACTGCTCGGCATGGCGGCCTTCACGACGGGCTCGCCGCTGCAGCTCATGGTCATGGAGAAGGCGGCGGCCGCACCGTCCCTGGCCTCCTCCGCCAACCAGGGCGCGTTCAATCTCGCCAACGCGGGCGGCGCCTGGATCGGCGGTCTCGCCCTCGCGGCGGGCTTCGGTACGACGTCCCCGGCGGTGACCGGCGCGGTCCTCGCGGTGCTCGGCCTCGCGGTGGCGGGCCTGGCGTACGTGGTGGACCTGCGGCGCGGTCCCGTGCCGGGTACGGAGCGGGTGGTGGCGTCCTCGTCGCCCGAACAGCGCGAGACGGTCCACCACTGACCTGTCACCCATGACCTGTCGCCCACCCGCGGTCCTGAAAGCGGGTGGGCGGGTGGTCGGCCTCAGCCGGCGGCGGACTCCCGCCAGCGGTTGGTGATGGGCAGTCGGCGGTCCTTGCCGAAGCCCTTCGCGGAGATCTTCGTCCCCGGCGGGTACTGCCGCCGCTTGTACTCCGCGGTGTCCACCATCCGCAGCGTCTTCGTGACCAGCTCACGGTCGTAGCCCGCGGCCACGATCGTGTCGGCGCCCTGGTCCCGGTCGACGTAGAGCTCCAGGATCGCGTCGAGGACCGGGTAGTCGGGGAGCGAGTCCGTGTCGACCTGGTCCGGGCGCAGCTCCGCGCTCGGCGGCTTGCTGATGGAGTTCTCCGGGATCGGCGGCGTCTGCCCGCGTTCCTCGGCCGCGCGGTTGCGCCACTCGGCGAGCCGGAAGATCGCCGTCTTGTAGACGTCCTTGATGGGGCCGTACGCGCCGACGGAGTCGCCGTAGAGCGTCGAGTAGCCGACCGCGAGCTCGGACTTGTTGCCCGGCGCGAGCACGATGTGCCCCTCCTGGTTGGAGAGCGCCATCAGCATCGTGCCGCGCAGCCGCGACTGGAGGTTCTCCTCGGCGAGACCGGTGAGCCCGAGCGAACCCATGTACGCGTCGAACATCGGCGCGATCGGCACGGTACGGAAGTTCAGGCCGGTGCGCCGCGCCAGCTCCTCCGCGTCGCCGATGGAGTGGTCCGAGGAGTAGCGGGACGGCATGGCGACGCCGTACACGTTCTGCGCGCCGAGCGCGTCGCAGGCGATGGCGGCGGTGAGCGCGGAGTCGATGCCGCCCGACAGCCCGATCAGAACGCTGCTGAAACCGTTCTTCGCGGCGTACGCGCGCAGGCCGACGACCAGCGCCGAGTACACCTCCTCGTCGTCGTCGAGCCGCTCGGCGTACCCGCCGGTGAGCTCGCCCTCGTACGTGGGAAGCGGCTCCTCCGACAGCGTCACGTGCTCGATGCGCAGCCCGTCGTCGACGACGCCGGACGGCGGCACGGGCGCGGCGGCCGGGAGCTCCAGATCGAGCACGATGCAGCCCTCGGCGAACTGCGGGGCCCGCGCGATGACTTCGCCGTCCTTGTCGACGACGATCGAGTCACCGTCGAAGACCAGCTCGTCCTGCCCGCCGATCATCGCGAGGTAGGCGGTGGTGCAGCCGGCTTCCTGCGCCCGCTTGCGCACGAGTTCGAGCCGCTCGTCGTCCTTGTTCTGCTCGTACGGCGACGCGTTGATGGAGAGCAGCAGCCCCGCCCCCGCGCTCCGGGTCGCCGGTACGCGGCCGCCGTCCTGCCAGAGGTCCTCGCAGATGGCGAGCGCGACGTCGACGCCGTGCACGCGCACGACCGGCAGCGTCTCGCCGGGCACGAAGTAGCGGAACTCGTCGAAGACGCCGTAGTTGGGCAGGTGGTGCTTGGAGTAGGTCAGGACGGCCTCGCCGCGGTACAGCACGGCGCCCGCGTTGCGCGGGGCCCCCGCGGGCTGGCCGAACTTCGGCTTGGCCTCCTCGGTGCGGTCGAGATAGCCGACGACGACCGGCAGCTCCCCGAACCCCTCGTCCCGCAGCCGCACGGCGAGCGCGCGCAGCGCGTCCCGGGAGGCCTGGACGAAGGACGAACGCAGAGCGAGGTCCTCGACGGGATATCCGGTCAGTACCATCTCGGGGAACGCGACGAGATGCGCCCCCTGCTCGGCGGAGTGCCGGGTCCAGTGGACGACCGCCTCGGCGTTCCCGGCGAGATCGCCGACGGTCGAGTCGATCTGATTCAGAGCGAGGCGTAGTTGAGGCACGGATTCAGTGTAATCGTCAGACCGACGCGATGGCTTGTCGGGCGGGTCCCGTGCCGTCAAGGCGTGGTCCCGGACCAGGTGGCGCTCTTGTAGTGGAGGAAGCCGGGCTCGACCTGCACGTCCAGGGTGCGCGAGGCGTCGCCGGGAAGGCTGACGGCGTACGTGGCGACGGCCTGCTTGCCGGACTCCAGATGCCCGGCGAGCTCCCTCGGCAGGTCACCGTCGTAGACCTGATCCGCCTCGGCGCCGTCGGCGTCCTTGAAGGTGACGGTGGTCAGATCCAGGTCGACGGACTCGTCCGAGCCGTTGACGACGGTGATCTTGACGGTCAGCGCCTTGTTGCCCTCCGCATGACCCAGCGCGTAGGTGCCCGGCTGGTAGGAGGCGGGGCGGGACACGGTCACCTTCACGCCGTCGTCGTACGTGAACGCCTCCCCGAACCGCAGCGCGTCGGAGCGGGACACCTTCCCCGCCGACGACTCCTGCTTGCCGCCCGTGCCGTGCAGCTCGTCCACGGTGTCGTTGACGACCGTGACCGTGATGACGAGCCCGACCACCGCGAGGATCGCGGCGACCCCGCCGAGCGAGGTGCCCCAGATCGCCACGCCCTTGTTGTCGGCCTGGCCCCTGCGGGCGCGCCCGATGCCGACGCAGCCGAAGACCAGCGCCAGGACGGCGAGGATCCCCGAGGCCCAGAACAACAGCGGGACCAGCCCGCACAGCACGCCGATGATGCCGAGTACCAGGGACGCGACACCGAGGCCGTTGCGGAGCGGCTGCGCCGGTGGTGGTGGTGAGGGCGGGGGTGGCCCTTGCCCCCATCCGGGTGGTGGGGGAGGGGTGTCGGGGCTGGTCATGGGAGGGCCCCTTCGGGAAGGGGCAGGTCAGGTGACGGCCTGCGGGTGTTTACGTCGCGTTTATGTCGCTATTGTCCCTCTTCCCGCCGGGAGTGCCCACTTTTACGGGGAGCGCGGGCGGCGCCTCCGGGCGGGTGTCCACGAGGCGATGCCCGGGGTGTCACATCGACGTCGGGTCGGCGAACGGCCCCCGCCGGGTGTGCGGCGACTCGCGGCCCCGCGTCACTCCGACGATCATGTGCGCATGACGAACACGGACGAACCGGTGCAAACCCGGGCTGGAAGCCTGCCCGAGCCGGACCCCGCCATTCCGCGGCAGTTCATCTCCTGGGTGACGCTCGCCCTGATGACCACCGCGTCCGTCGCCAGCCTGCGTCCGTCCCCGGCGATGGCCATCTACGGGCTCGCCGCCGTCTTCCTCTACCTCCTGCCCGCCGTGGTCTTCCTGCTCCCCACCGCCCTCGTCGGCGCCGAGCTCGCCTCCGGGTGGTCCGGCGGCATCTACCGGTGGGTGAGCGAGGCGCTGGGCAAGCCGTTGGGGTTCGTCGCCGTGTGGTGCCAGTTCGCCATGACCATCGCGTACTACCCGAGCCTGCTCGCCTACGTGGCCTCGACGTTCGCGTACGTCATCCATCCCAGCCTCGCCGAAAACGGCCCCTACGTAGCGCTCGTCATCGTCGTCATCTACTGGACGGGCGTCTGGGTCACCTGCCGGGGCACCAAGACGGTCGCCGGGCTCTCCTCCCTGGGGCTGATCATCGGCACCCTCATCCCCGGCGTCGTCCTTGTCGTCCTCGGCATCATCTTCCTGGGGGAGGGCAACGCGTCCGCCGCGCCCATGAGCCCCGACCACTGGCTGCCCCCATGGACGGGCCTCGCCAGCCTGGTCCTCATCGTCAATAACTTCCTCTCCTACGCGGGCATGGAGATGAACGGCGTCCACGTCTCGTCGCTGCGTCATCCCCGCGCCGAGTACCCGCGCTCGATCTTCCTCGCCACCGGCCTCGTCCTGCTGATCTTCATCCTTCCGGCCCTGGCCATCAGCTGGGTCATGCCGTCGGAGGAGCTCAGCCTCACGGCCGGTCTCATGCAGGCCTTCCAGGCGTTCTTCGACCACTTCCACGTCGGCTGGCTGACGAAGGTCGTCGGGATCATGCTCGTCATGGCGGCGCTCGGCGGCATGCTCACGTGGCTCGCCGGGCCCGCGAAGGGGCTGGTCGCGCTCTCCCGGCAGGAGGGCTACCTGCCGCCGGTCCTGCAGAAGTTCAACAAGGCGGGCGTCCCGCGCAACATCATGGTCGCGCAGGGCGTCGTCACCACGCTGATCGGCGTCCTCTACGCCTTCAGTGACGACGTCTCCAGCGCGTACTGGATGTTCTCCGTCATCACCGTGCAGATCTACCTCATCGCGTACCTGCTGATGTTCGTGGCCGTCGTACGGCTGCGCGCGTCGCAGCCCGAGGTGCCGCGCGGCTTCGTGGTCCCCGCGGTGAAGGTCGTCGCGGCCGTCGGATTCGTCGCGTCGCTCGCCGCGCTCGCCATCGGCTTCGTACCGCCCGACCAGTTCGGCAAGGGCCCGCTGTGGCGCTATCTGCTGATCGTCGGCGGCGGTCTGCTCGTACTCGGCGTCCTGGCGCCCGCAGCCTTCCTCAAGTACCGCAAACCCGGCTGGATCCACCCCGACCACAGGGCGACACATGAGCCGAGATAGCGCCTGTACGCCGATGCCGTCTCCCGCGACGGCAACCACCCCCATGGCGAAACACCTGCCGCGCGCCGGACAGCGGCCGCGGGCCGGGCAGCGGCCCACCCTGACCTCGCGCTCCACCGCCACACGCGTCCTCGCGGGCCTCCTGATGGCAGGCGCCCTCGCCTACAGCACCTGGTCGGTCGAGGTGTTCCTGCCGACCGGGCTCTCGCCCCGCACGGCGTACGTCAGTGAACTCGCAGCCGAGGACCAGCCGTACGGGACGTTCTTCCGCACGGTCGACCTCCTCGCGGGGCTCCTCGTCCTCGCGGGCGCGGTGTGGGCGCCGGTGGCCCGCGGCACGCGGGGAGCGGGGCTTTCCGCGGTCGGCTGGGCGGGGCTCGCGCTGTTCGGCGCGGCCACCGTCGCCGACTCACGGCTGCCGCTGAGCTGCGCGGCGACCGCCGACCCCGACTGCCTCGCGCGGGAGCAGGCGGGCGGCGTGCCCTGGACGCACTCCGCCCACGCGGTCAGCAGCGGCCTCGCCGTCACCGGGGCGCTGGTCGGGATGGTGCTGCTCACCGCGGTCGCGCGACGCCGTGCCGGGGCGTGGCCCGCCCTCGCACGCACAGGACCTGTCCTCGTCGTCCTCGAACTGGCCGCCACCTGCTGGGTCCTGGCGTCCATCGCCGCGTTCGAGGCGGGGCGGGGGACGTGGGGCCTCGGGATCGGGCAGCGGCTGCAGGTGCTGGTGATCGCGGTGTGGCTCGTCGTCCTCGCGTGGTCGGCGGCCACGGAGGCGCGGCGGGAGTGAGTAGTGGGGATGCTCGTACGGGTCGGGGGAGTGCCGCACCACGTCGCGGTGACGGGCAGCGGGCCGGTGTGCGTGCTCGGCGCCGGGCTCGGGCTCGGCTGGTTCGACTGGGACCCGGTGGTGCCGCTGCTGGCCCCGCATCGGACCGTGGTCCGCTTCGACCGGCCCGGCCTCGGACTCAGCGGCCACGCGCGCGTGGCGCCCACCCTGCGGGGCGAGGCGGAGCGGATACGTCGAGTCCTGGACGCGGTGGGGCTCGGCGGGGAGCGTGTGACGGTGGTCGGGCACTCGCTCGCCGGATTCCACGCGGAGGCGTTCGCGCGGCTGTACCCGGAGCGCACGGAAGGGCTCGTCCTCGTCGACTCCAGCGTCGAGGAACGGCCGCGCACGCTCCTGCCGCGCGGGGTGCGGGTGGCGGCCACACGCGCGTGCGGCGCGCTGCTGTGCGCGACGGGGCTGCCGCGGGCGGTGGGGCCGACCCTGCGGCGGCTGGCGGCGCCGACGCCGTGGGCGTGGCTCTACGGAGGCAGCAGGGTGTGGCGGGCGGCGCTCATGGAGTACGTGACGTACGGCGACGCGGCCCGCGAACTCGCCGCGCTCCGGCGCCGTCTGCCGCTCCCGCGGGGAGTCCCGGTGACAGTGCTCGCCGCATGCGAGGGCGGCTCGCGCCGCCGCTGGCTCGACCACCAGCGGAAACTGGCCCACGCCCTTGACGCGTCCTTCCACGTGACGACACCGTCGGGCCACCTGGTGATGCGCGACCGCCCCGCGGACGTGGCGCGAGCGGTGCTCACCGCAGGACCTACGCCCCAGCCCCCCGAACCCGCCGCACACTGTCCCGGATGACGATGTGCGTGCCCAGGACATGGCGCTCCTGGCCCGCCCGCGGGGAGCCGGAGAGCGCCCGGCGTACGGCCGTGCGGCCCATCTCCTCGGCGGGGATGTGGACCGTCGTCAGGCCGGGCGTGATGTCACCGGCCACCGGGTCGTCGTTGTAGCCGACCACCGACATGTCCTCCGGGACCCGCAGCCCGTACTCCCGCAGCGCGATGATCGCCGCCGCGGCCGCCCGGTCGTCACCCGCGAAGACCGCCGTGAAGTCCGGCTTGCCGTCCGGCCCGCCGTCAGCCTTCTGGAGGAGGTCGCGCATCGCCCGGTAGCCGTGGTTCTGCCCGAAGCCCGTCCCATGGAGGACCGCGTCGCGGCGCGGCACCCCGTGGTCGTCCAGCGCACGGAGGTACCCGGCGAGGCGGTCCTCGCCGGTCGTGTTGCCCGGCTCGTAGCCGAGCAGGGCGATCCGCCGGTGCCCGGCGCCCAGCAGGTGGCTGGTCACCGCGTGGGCGCCCGCCTCGTTGTCGTACTCCACGACCAGCGCGGGCACGTCGGGCGTCGGCGCCGGGCGTCCGCACAGCACGAGGCGGGAGCCCGCCGCCGCGAGCGCCTCGGCGTAGCGCGCCATCCGCTGCCGGTACTCGTCGTCCTGCACGACACCGCCCACCAGCATCACCGCCTCCGCGGCCTGCTCGCGCATCATCTGGACCAGGGCCAGCTCACGGGCCGGATCGCTGCCCGTGGACGCGACCAGGGTGAGCCGGCCGTGCTGGGCGGCCTCCATCTCGACGCCCTGCGCGACCTGCGCGTAGAACGCGCCCACCACGTCGAACATGAGGACCGCGATCGTCTTGCGGCCGACGCCCGCCAACGCCCGCGCGTGCGCGTTGGCGACGTAGTCCAGGTCCTTGACCGCCCGCAGCACCTTGGCGCGCGACGCCGTGGACGTCGGGTAGTTGCCCGCGAGGACCCGCGAGACGGTCGCTACCGAGACGCCCGCGCGCGCGGCCACCTCGCGGATGGTGACCCGCTCACCCACTGTGTCTCCCTCTCCTGCCCATCGGCCGACCGTATCCCGTCCCCGTACCCCTGGGTCAGTGCGCGGCCTCGTACTCCTGGAGGAACTCCTCCGCGGCCCGCTTGCCGCCCTGGGACTGCCACTTCCGGTGGATGCCGTCCCAGTCGGAGAGCTTCTTGCGGCCGGAGACGATGGCCGTCACGCCGTCCTCGATGATCTGCTGCATCGTGGCGCCCTGCCGGTTGAACGTCTCCGACATGAGCCCCCAGTGGTCGTCCGGCACGAGGAGCGGGACGACCTTCTCCTCCCAGGCGTGCAGCCGCTTCGTGAGGTCGGGGAAGCCGGGGAAGTACAGCGGCTGCGGGGCGTCCATCAGGTAGGGGAAGGGCAGGTTGGTCTTGGAGTCGATAAGGCCGGTCTCCGTGGCGACCGGATCGCCGTCCTTGTCGTACGTGAAGTGGGCGCCCTCCACTCCGTAGTGCATCAGCTCGTACTCCTTCGTACCGAACGGCGAGGCGAGCCAGTTCAGTACACGGAGCATCAGCTCGACACGCTCCTTGGACGCCTTCTTGACGACGGTGTAGCCGAAACAGCCGCGGTTCTGCTGGTAGACGGGCGTCACGCCGTCGACCTTGTACGGCTCCGCCACGTCGAGGGTGAACTCGTCCTTGATGCCCTGGGCGTTGGCGATGACCGCGCCCCAGCCGTCCGTCATCGAGCGGACGGTCCCGTTGTAGAACTGGGTCTTCAGGTCGACCTGGGAGATCGACGTGGCGTCCGGGTTGTACGCACCGGCCTCGCGCAGCTTCGCCATGTGCTCCAGCGCCGCCTTGAACGCGTCCGTCCCGTACATGTCGGTGGCCTTGCCGCCCTTGATCTGCCACTGGTTCGGCGCGCCGTGCCACATCGCGTGGTACTGGTACCCGAAGAAGCTCACCGTGGAGGCGCCGAGGGCGGACTTCTTGCCCTGGGAGGCCTCCGCGGCCATCGCGCGGAAGTCGGGCGCGGACATGCCCGGCCGGTACCCGGCCGCGTCGAACGCCTCCCGGTTGACGAACATCGCGCCCTGCACCTTGGCCCGCTCGATCGGCAGCCCGTAGATGCGCCCCGCGATACGTCCCATGCCTTCCCAGGCGTACGTGGGGATGTTGGCGAGGTTGGGGTAGTCCTTGACGGCGTCGCCGGACAGGTGGTCGCTGAGGTCCGCGCACCGGGACTTCACGAACTGCGACTCGCGCGGCAGTACGTACCCACCACCGAAGTTGATCATGTCGGGCAGGTCGTCGCCCGACATGAGCGTGGACATCTTGGCGCGGAAGTCCGCGTCGGGCACGACGGTGAACTCGACCTCGACACCCAGCGCCTCGTTGACGGCCTGCCAGTACTCGTTCCTGCCGACCGGCTTCGGCGGGGTGCCGTACGTGATCGTCATGACCCTGATCCTCTGCTTGCCGGTGCCCGGCTTCTCGGCCGTCGCACGGACCAGCTTCTCCGGGTACTTCGTGTACCCGGGCTGCACGCCCTCCGCGGTCGGCGCGAGGTCGGGGGTGGGGCCCTTCGCCGGGGTGTACGTCGGCCAGGGCGCCGCCTTCTTGCCGGCGTTGGAGACGTTGCCGCCGCCGCTCGACCCGGTGGAGCAGGCGGTGAGGACGGTGGGGGCGGCCAGGGCGGCGCCGCCGACGGCTATGGAACGGAGCAGCGTGCGGCGCGACATCGAGGAACCGGACACGTGAAGGAGCCCTTCTGTACGACGAGGTGAGGTATCAGCTCTTGATGGCGCCGGTGAGCACGCCCTTGGTGAAGTACTTCTGCAGGAAGGGGTAGACGACCAGGATCGGCACGGTGGCGATCACCAGGACGGCCATCTGCGTCGTCTGCGGGGCGGAGACCATACCGGCCTCGCTCAGGCCGGTGTCGGCGATCTGCGAGCCGCCGATGACGTACGTGCGCAGCACCTGCGACAGCGGCCAGTGGCCGGACTCCATGTAGATCGAGGCGTGGAACCAGGCGTTCCAGTAGCTCACGGCGTAGAACAGGGAGACCACGGCGAGCGCCGCCTTGGAGAGCGGGAGCACGATCCGCCACAGGATCTGCCAGTCACCGGCGCCGTCGAGCCTGGCCGCCTCGTACAACTCCTCGGGTATCCCCTGGAAGAAGCCGCGCAGCACGATCAGATTGAAGACGTTGATGAGCACGGGCGCGACGAGAGCGGCGTATGTATCCATCATCCCCATGCCCTTGACCAGCAGGAACGCGGGGATCATGCCGGGCGGGAAGAGGAACGTGAAGAGGATGAGCAGCAGCACGGGCTTACCCCAGAAGACGCCGGGGCGGGCCAGGGCGTACGCGAGGAACGTGGTGCACGCGAGCGAGAAGAGCGTGCCGAGGACGGTGAGGCCGACGCTGACGCCGAGCGCCTTGGTGACGATGCCGCCGTCGAGGATCGTCCGGTAGGCGCGCAGGGTCGGATCGCTCGGCCACAGCACCCAGCCGCCGTTGTCCACGACCTCGCGGTTGGAGGCGAGGGACGTCGAGACGATGACGAGGAACGGGATCAGCACGAGCGCGAGAACGACGGCCACCGCGACGGCCTTGGCGGCCTTGGTGGCGACCCGCGGCTTCTCCATCCAGGCGGGACGGGTGACGTGCTTGCTGCCGCCGATGACACTCACTTGTAGACCCCCTGCTCGCCGAGTCGGTGGGCGATCCGGTTGGCAGTGAAGACGAGCGCCGCGCCGACGACGCCCTTGAACAGACCCGCGGCCGCGGCGTATCCCGTGTCGCCGCCGACGATGCCCTGCCAGAAGACGAAGGTGTCCAGCACCTCACCGACCTCGGGACCCACGGACTGCCGCTGCAGCAGCATCTGCTCGAAGCCGACGGAGAGGATGTCGCCGAGCCGCATGATCAGCAGCAGGATGACGATGGGCCGGATGCTGGGCAGGGTGACGTGCCAGAAGCGGCGCCAGGGGCCGGCCCCGTCGATCGCCGAGGCCTCGTACAACTGCTCGTCGACCTGCATCAGCGCGGCGAGGAAGATGATCGTCCCCCACCCGGCGTCCTTCCAGATCACCTCGAAGACGACGAGCGGCTTGTACGCGTCCGGGTTGCCGATGATGTCGACGGTGTGCAGCCCCGAGTCACTCAGGAACGTGTTCAACACACCCGTGTCGCTCAGCACTTGCTGGAAGAGCGCCACGACGACGACCCACGACAGGAAGTGCGGCAGGTAGATCACGGACTGCGTGAAACGACGCAGCAGATCCGAGGTCAGGCTGTGCAGGAGCAGCGCGAGGGCGAGCGGTGCCGGGAAGAAGAAGACGAGCTGCAGCACGGCGATGAACAGGGTGTTCCACGTCGCGTGCCAGAAGTCCGGATCGCCGAACATCCGCGAGAAGTTCTCGGTCCCCACCCACGGGCTGGCCCACAGTCCGTCGAAGGGGACGTACTCCTTGAAGGCCACCGCGTTGGCGACGAAGGCGCCGTAGTGGAAGACCAGGAAGTACACGAGGCCCGGCACCATGAGCAGCACGAGGACACGCGTGCGCTGAAACCGTTTCCACAGCTCACCACGCCCCGGTTTGGCATTGGTTGACCCGTTATTACTTCTCCCGGGCGGCTTCACCGCCTCGGTTCCCGCCCGTTCCTTCGTCACCGTCGGCACGGCAACCCCTCCGTCGTCGGAATAAGGTGCCCGGAATCTAAAGCGGTTACTTCGCCCGGTCAACCCCCCTCACCCCGTGTTCTCTTGACCGCTCTCCCGGATTGGTCCTAGCCTCCAGGCGCTGGTTGGTAACCGGTTACTACGAGGGACGGTCACGCGTGGCAGATCAGGCAGAGCGGTCGGATCGGCGGGAGCGGAGCGGGGACGGGCCGCCGTTCGCGGCACTGGCCATGGGCGTCGAGGTCGCGGCCCGCGTCTTCGCCCCGGACCTCCGCGAACGGCTCGCCCGCAGCGTGGAATTGTCCCCGCGCCTGCTGTCCGGGCCGCTGACGACGCCCGAGGCGCGGGCGGTGCTCGCCGAGACGGACATCCTGGTCACGGGGTGGGAGTGCCCGCCCCTGACCCGCGAGATCCTCTCCTCCGCACCCCGCCTGCGCGCGGTCGTCCACGCGGCGGGCTCCGTCAAGCCGATGGTCACCGACGCGGTCTGGGACCGGGGCGTCGTCGTCTCCTCGGCGGCGGACGCGAACGCGGACCCCGTGGTGGCCTTCACCCTCGCGGCGATCACGTTCGCGGCGAAGGGCGCGCTGTCGGCGGCGGCCGGCTACGCCTCCGGGTGGCCGTCCTTCACCGACCGCACCGGCGCGGACGCGCGCACGATCGGCGTCGTCGGCGCGTCGCGGATCGGGCGGCGGGTGATCGCGGCGCTCCGGGCGTCGGACGCGGGCAGCCGGATCCTCCTCACGGACCCGTACGTGGCTCCCGCGGAGGCGGCGTCGCTCGGCGTCGAACTCGTGGAGCTCCCGGAGCTGTGCGGGCGCAGCAGCATCGTGACGATCCACGCGCCGCAACTCCCCGAGACGCGGGGTCTCTTGAGCGCCGACATGCTGAAACTCATCCCCGACGGCGGGGTCGTCATCAACACGGCCCGGGGGTCACTGGTCGATACGGAGGCGCTGGCGCGGGAGTGCGGGGCGGGGCGCCTGGACGCGTATCTCGACGTCACGGATCCGGAGCCGCTCCCTCCGGGGCACGCGCTCCTCCGCCTTCCCAACGTGTTGGTGACCCCGCACATCGCGGGCGCGCAGGGGAGTGAGGTGCGGAGGCTGGGGGAGTACGCGGTGGGGGAGGTCGAGCGGTACGTAACCGGCCGCCCTCTGCGCGGACGACTCCTCCGGTCGGACCTGGCCCGCCTGGCGTGACCTGGCCCCTGGGCCTCGACCGGATCCCGTCCCGCGCGGGCAGGATCCGCAAGCCCGCCCGTTGCCCCGCGACGTCCCGCTCCGTAGGAGCGCCGAGCCCACCGCTTCGCGGCGGATCACTCCCACCCGCCCGCCCGTTCACCCCGCGACGTCCCGTTCCGTAGGGGCATCAAGACCGCCGCTTCGCGGCGGATGTTCCCCACCCGCCCGCCCGTTTGCCCCGCGACGTCCAGCGGGAGTAGGGGCAGGGGCTGCGGTCCCACCGGGCCGCAGTCGCGAGCGCGCCGGAGGGGACGTGGGGGTATGTGCGCACGGAGCACCGAGCACACCCCCACGGCCGGGAATGTCGGGCGCGGCGCAGGGATAGCGAGTACGTACATACCCGCGCGGCCCCGCCCCCACAGACGAACCGAAGGCGCACCCACCCCCACCCGCGGCCCGGACCCAAGGCGCACCCGCCCCCCACCGGCCCGCACCCGCGCCCAAACTCACCCAGAGATCAACCCAAGGCGCCCCGCCCAAGGCGCCCCGCCAGTCACCGCCCCGCCAGTCACGCCCCCCGCGCCTTCAGCATCGAAGACATCAGCGCGATCTCCGACTCCTGCGACTCCACCATCCCCCCTGCCAGCCTCCGCTCCGCGGACACCTCGCAGCGGTCCACGCAGCCCTGCGCCATGTGCACCCCGCCCCGGTGGTGCCGGGTCATCAGTTGCAGGTAGAGGATCTCCGCCTTCTTGCCGCTGAGTTTGCCGAGCCGCTTCAGCTCCGCCCCCGTCGCCATCCCCGGCATCAGCGCGCCGTCCTTGCCCGGCGGCATGTCGCCCATGCCCATCCACTCCATCGGCGCCCCTTCCGGCACCTTCGGCAGCTCCCACAGGTCCAGCCACCCGAGCAGCATCCCGCGCTGGTTGGCCTGCGTCTGGGCGATGTCGTACGCGAGGCGCCGCACGTCCTCGTCCTCGGTCCGGTCCCGCACGATGTACGACATCTCCACGGCCTGCTGGTGGTGGACCGCCATGTCGCGGGCGAACCCCGCGTCGGCGGACGAGGTCGCGGGCGAGCCGCCCGAGTCGGAGTCCGTGGCGGCCACCGCCGCCGTGATCCCGCCCCCGGCGACGACCGCCGCAACGACCCCGCCGACGATCCAGTTCGTACGCCGCCTCACGCCGACCCCCACCTCACCGAACCCGCGCCACTCACCGCACTCACTGCCCGAGCCCGCTTGTGCACGCCGCCCCCGGCTCCGGCGTCTGCTTGCCCTGGACGTACGTGGAGAAGAACTCCTTGACCTTCGGGTCGTCCGCCCCCGTGACCGTCCGCTGGTGCGCCCACGCGGTCAGCATGACAGGGTCCTTCTGGTCCTTCACGGGGCTCATCAGCGAGTACGGCGTCGCCTTGACCTTCGCTTCCAGTTTCTTCAGGTCGGCCGGCTTCGCCTTGTCGTTGTACGTGACCCAGACGGCACCGTGCTCCAGGGAGTGCACGGCGTTCATCTCCGGGAGCTCCTTCTTGTAGACGTCGCCGTTGCAGTTCATCCAGACCTGATCGTGGTCCCCGCCGACGGGCGGCGTCATCGGATAGTCCACCGTCTTCGTGACGTGCGTACGGCCGAGCTTGCCCCAGACCTTCTCGCCGTCCGCCGAGACCTTGTACTTCGGCCAGTCCTTCGCGCTGCTCTTCGAATCGGAGCCGGAGTCGTCGGAGGCCTTGTCGACCAGGAAGTAGCCGCCTACGCCGAGCGCCGCGACGACGACCGCGCTGACCGTGATCGTCAGGGCCCGGCCCCGGCGGTCGCGTGCGCGCTCCGCCCGGCGCATCTCCTCTATCCGGGCCTTGCGGGAAGCGTTGCTCGTGTTCTTGGCGGAACCCATGGTGTGTCCTTCTGCGGAAAGGGACGGACGGGACGACGAACGAGTCCGCTGATCGTAATCGGAGGAAGGGCCGTACTACAGAGGGTCCTTCCGACTCCGTCCTTCAACCGGCGCGACGAAGTTCGACGGAGTTCGAAAGACTTTGACGGATTTCGACAGAGTTCGACGGAACAATTTGAGCCACCGCTGCGCATTCCCTACGCTCGACCGTATGCGGCTCATGCGCTCCACCGACCTGGCACTGCGCACCCTCATGCGCCTGGCCGTGGTGGACGGTGCGGACGACACCCCCACGACGCGTGAGGTCGCCGCCGACATGGCGGTGCCGTACACGCACGAGACGAAGGTCGTCGCCGAGCTCCAGAAGATGGGGCTCCTTGAGGCCCGCCGGGGCAGGGGCGGCGGGCTCGCGCTGACCGAGGCGGGGCGCCGGGCGTCCGTCGGCGCGGTGGTGCGGTCTTTCGAAGGCACCGGCGACGTCGTGGACTGCGAAAGCGGCATGCCGTGTCCGTTGAACTCGGCATGCCGCCTGCGTGACGCGCTGCGCAAGGCGCAGGAGGCGTTCTACGCCTCGCTGGACCCTCTGACGGTGGCGGACATGGTCGCGAGCCCGACGGGCCCGCTCCTCCTGGGCATCACGACCCGCACCGCCACCTGACACATCAGCGACGAATCAGCTCAGCTCCGGGCCAGCCACAGGTCGGGCCCGAACACCTCGTAGTGGATGTCGGCCGCGGCGACCCCGCGTTCGAGGAGCTGGGACCGCACCGCCCGCATGAACGGCAGCGGTCCGCACAGGTAAGCGCGCGTGCCGGCCGGGATCGCGGGCAGGGCCGCGAGATCGGCGTACCCCGTGAGCTCCGCGGGGTGACCCGTCTCCGGCCGCTCGTAGAAGAAGTACGCGCTGCCGTTCGGGAGTTTGGCGGTGTACGCCTCGTGGTCGGCCCGCAGCGCGTGCTCGGCGGGGGAGCGGTCGGCGTGTACGACGGTGACGGGCGCCCGGTGCCCCGACGCGGCCAGCTGCTCCAGCATGGCGATCATCGGCGTGACGCCGATCCCCGCGGAGGCGAGCAGCAGCGGAGCGTCTGCATCCGCATCCGCATCCGCATCCGCATGCGCGCCCGTCCCGCCGAGGACGAGGTCCCCGTACGGCGCCGAGACGCGCAGGACGTCCCCCTCCCGCACGCGCGCGTGCAGGTGATTCGAAACCTCCCCGTCAGGCGTGCCCACCTCTCCCCGCACCCGCTTCACACAAATCTGCCGCACCTCGGACCCACCGGAGCCGGACCCACCGCTACCCGCCCCGGTGAGGCTGTACTGCCGTATCTGCCGCGCCCCGTCCGCGAGTTGCACCTGCACGGACACGTACTGCCCCGGACGGAACCCCGGCGCCGCCGCCCCGTCGGCGGGCCGCAGCCGGAACGTGGCGACGTCCTCCGTCTCCTCGACGCGCCCGACGACCTCCCACTCGCGCCACGTGGCCTCGCCGGAGCCCGCCGTGACGCCCTGACCGGCGTAGAGGCGGGCCTCGATGGCGATGAGGGCGTTGGCCATGAGCCAGTAGACGTCGTCCCAGGCGGCGGCGACGTCGGGCGTGACCGCGTCGCCGAGCACCTCGACGATGGCGGCGAAGAGGTGGTGGTGCACCGTCGCGTACTGGTCGGGGGCCACGCCGAGCGAGGCGTGCTTGTGGGCGATGCGGTTCAGCATCACGTCGGGCCGCTCGTCGGGGTGCTCCACCAGGTGCGTCGCGAAGGCGGCGATGGAGCCTGCCAGGGCCTGCCGCTGAGTGCCCGCCGCCTGGTTGCCGCGGTTGAAGAGGTCCCTGAGCAGCTCGGGGTGGGCGGTGAAGAGCCGGTCGTAGAAGCGCTCGGTGATCTCACCGATCGCCGCTCCGACGACGGGAAGCGTGGCGCGGACGGTCGCGGCTGACTGTTCTGACAGCAACGTGGGCTCCTCAGTGCCTGGTGACGATGAGCATGACTCGGTAAGGGAGGGTTGCGCCCCCCTTGTCCGTTTCGATCCTCAAATTAGCATCTCAGATGCAAGTTATGGCGACGGGGGTCGGGTCGAGAGGCCGACTGGCGCCGGACACGCCCCCGGGGCCCCGCCGCCGTTACGGCCGGCCGGTGCAGCAGGCACTATGGGCACAGAGCGGCAAGAGAAACGGCTCGCACACCGCGGCACGGGGCCCGCAACGCGCACGAAACCAAGGAATGGGATGCTCGTGTGCCCGGTGTGTCCCTGGGCGCGAATGCAGGTGGCCTGACCAGCAAGGATGGGTGGAAGCGGAAGATGAACAAGCAGCAGGAATTCGTGCTCCGTACGTTGGAGGAGCGCGACATCCGGTTCGTGCGCCTGTGGTTCACGGACGTCCTCGGCTTCCTCAAGTCGGTGGCCGTGGCCCCGGCCGAACTGGAGCAGGCCTTCGACGAGGGCATCGGCTTCGACGGCTCGGCCATCGAGGGCTTCGCCCGGGTGTACGAGTCGGACATGATCGCCAAGCCGGACCCGTCCACCTTCCAGGTGCTGCCCTGGCGCGCGGAGGCCCCCGGCACGGCCCGCATGTTCTGCGACATCCTGATGCCGGACGGCTCCCCGTCCTTCGCGGACCCGCGCTACGTGCTCAAGCGCGCCCTCGCCAAGACCTCCGACCTGGGCTTCACCTTCTACACCCACCCCGAGATCGAGTTCTTCCTGCTGAAGGACAAGCCGCTGGACGGCTCGCGGCCCACCCCCGCCGACAACTCCGGCTACTTCGACCACACCCCGCAGAACGTGGGCATGGACTTCCGCCGCCAGGCCATCACGATGCTCGAATCCATGGGCATCTCGGTGGAGTTCAGCCACCACGAGGGCGCCCCCGGCCAGCAGGAGATCGACCTCCGCTACGCCGACGCGCTCTCCACGGCCGACAACATCATGACGTTCCGCCTGGTCATGAAGCAGGTCGCCCTGGAACAGGGGGTGCAGGCCACGTTCATGCCGAAACCGTTCTCCGAGCACCCCGGTTCCGGCATGCACACCCACCTCTCCCTCTTCGAGGGGGACCGCAACGCGTTCTACGAGTCCGGCGCCGAGTACCAGCTCTCCAAGGTCGGCCGCTCCTTCATCGCGGGCCTGCTGCGGCACGCCGCGGAGATCTCCGCGGTCACCAACCAGTGGGTGAACTCGTACAAGCGCATCTGGGGCGGCTCCGAGCGCACCGCGGGCGCGGGCGGCGAGGCCCCCTCGTACATCTGCTGGGGCCACAACAACCGCTCCGCGCTGATCCGCGTCCCGATGTACAAGCCCGGCAAGACGGGCTCCGCGCGCGTCGAGGTCCGCTCGATCGACTCCGGCGCCAACCCCTACCTCACCTACGCGGTACTGCTCGCCGCCGGCCTCAAGGGCATCGAGGAGGGCTACGAGCTCCCGCCGGGCGCCGACGACGACGTATGGGCGCTGCGCGACGCCGAACGCCGCGCACTGGGCATCGAGCCGCTCCCGCAGAACCTGGGCGAGGCGATCGCCCTCATGGAGAAGTCCGAACTGGTCGCCGAGACCCTCGGCGAGCACGTCTACGACTTCTTCCTGCGCAACAAGAAGCAGGAGTGGGAGGAGTACCGCTCCGAGGTCACGGCCTTCGAACTCCGCAAGAACCTGCCGGTGCTGTAGGCGCAGGTCAGAGCGCTTCTCGCTAACTTCCCCGAGAGGGCCCACGGTCGCCGACCGTGGGCCCTCTCGGCTGTCTGCCTGCGGCTCGACCGTCTAGCCGCTTCGAGCTACCAAACCGGACCTGAGCCCAGTGACTCTGAGCGCTGATCCTGGGAAGCTCGGTTCATCCAGGGGGATTTGGGGGCCCTGTCAGCGGGGGCGTTGGCCTGACTGCTCTAGATGGCGACGGTTTGTTGCCCGCCGTGCCCCGTGCTTCCCCGCCCAACCTGGCACGGATGTGGCACGGGCCCCTATCAAGGATCATGCGGTTGCGGCTGCACCTTGTTCTCTTGGTCCTTGTATGCACGCGACTCCACGATGCCAGCTGAAATTCCTTGAACGAGTACCGTGTTTGAGTCCTGGAGGGCTCGCACTCCATGCAAAAACAACACTGCGGAAAGCGTGATCCCAATTAGGGCCCAAGGTGACCAGATGGCCGACAGGGATCCCCATAGGGGCACCGAAAATATCCCGACATTTATTCGGAACTCCGCCTCTGAGGAAAGTCGGTCGTGCTCCAGGTATACGTCTAAGTGGTCTGCGATTAGCCGCATGCGAATTTCAGGCAGCTCGCGTTCCATATTGATCATAAGTTCTTTAGGGAACCCACCACCGTCTTCTCGAATGCGATCCGCCAACTCGTGCATGATGTGGTAAGTCCGGGGCGTTATGGGTACCAAATTGCGGTCCAGGCGGCTCCAGTTTCCGCCCAGCCGTAGGCGAAGGGCTGCCAGACTCGCGACGAACCTAGCCGTTGCTGCAGCCGGTAGCTTCAGAATGTCACCCAGCAGATATAACATGAAGGCGACAGCAGATGTCATGATTGGCCGCCCCGTAAGTTCCGTCAGTGAGTATACTCGCTCCATTAGTCCGTTCGCCTCTTCTTGTGTAGGGATGGCATCCCCAAATAGCATCCATAATTGAAATGCACACAGGACGCCTATTGCGAATGGAGTTCTGACATGACGGAACCCTGGTAGTAGACTCGTAAGCATTACCCGATGATGCACCCTTACGGCGTCTCGCCTCAGGCGAACGGCGTGCGCCATCGTGACATCGATCTTGAAAAGAACCGTCGTGGCGCAAGTCACCGTGGGTCCGTACCCCACACCTCTGCGCAGGTTGAGGGCCCCTGACCAGGAAAGTCGGTCGGGGGCCTTCGCTATGCCGACTGCCCGCGTGTGCCCGCTGTTCTCTGTGGTTTCCCGGTCTATCGGGCACGCGAGAGGCCCGGCTCAGCCCGAAGCCTGCAACTCTGTACTCGCTTCTTCCTGTACCCGTCTTCGCCGTGCAGCCGTAGAACATCTTGCGCCTGAAGGCGGTGCACGACTGCTTGAGCTCCACTCACGGGTGACGTCGGCATCCGGCAAATCGAAGCTCTTGTGCATGTCAGGGAACTTGTAGATGCCGATCTCGATGGCTGCCTCGCGGCTGCTGAGGAGCCCCTTACTTCTGCGGGCTCCAGCTCGAACGAGTACCGCTGAACAGCGGCGGAACCGTACACCCTGCAACGCCAGTGAGTAGATTGGCAAGGGCGTTGGTGTAGTAGCTCGGGCTGCTCTTGTGCTCCGACTCACCATCAGTGATCTGGCGTGTTGCCCAACCTGATCCGACCACACTTCAACTGAACTGGAGATCACTCGACATCTGGTCCCTCCCCTGCTCGTCGGAGGGGACCGTACATACCTCCCCGACCCACCACTCACGTCAGCTCCCATTCCGTCCGTCGTCGACCCGCACGCCGTGGAGCGGGTGTGGCCCAGGGCGTCAAGTTGGAGCGCGCCACTGTACGAGCGACCTTGACGCACTGGGCCGCGTCTGCTCGGCTTTGCCTGGGTTGGTGCTGGGCGGGATGGGAGCTCGCCACGCACGCCCGCTCGCCCAGCACCCGATAGCGGCGCCCCCGCTGTCCCGAGTCGTATCGCCCCCTGCCGGAGGCCTCTCAGTGACCGTGGCTGCGTTCGAGGGTGATCACCACTCATCTATTCGTGGGCGCGCTTCGGCGTAGCGCCCGAAGCGCGAGCCGAAGGCACGAGCGTGCTGGGCGGCGGAGCCGAAAGCGCGCCTGGCGAGCGGAGCGCAGACGGCCTTTGAACCAGTGGACAAAGTTGCAACTCAGGCGCCGCGTGAGATGCGCCAGAGAGGTGCTTCGTACTGGAATGGGCGGCGGGTGATCAGCAACTTTCGGAGATCCTGGCGGTGTTTGCCGTCGAAGCCCAGGGCTTCGGTGATTCTGCGGAAGGTCGTGTGCGTGATGCCGCGTCGGCGGGCGGCTGCCTCGAACTCGTCGAGGCGGTGGAGTGTGCGGGTGGGGTCGATCTCGTGGGGCAATTGGGTTGCGAGCCGTTTCGCCTTGGTGCGCTCGTAATCGATTTCCGAGTAGCCGCAGATCTCTCGGCTGCGCTGCTCCGCCTCAGCGAGGGTTTTCGTGGTGAGGAGAGCGCGGGCCAGCGTATTGCGGTGCAACGCCTGGTTCAGGGCCGCTTCGTGGAGGGTGGCGCTGTGTTCGGTGAGTGGAACCGGGAGGCCGGCGCCTCTGACTTCGCACAGTCCGCGAACTCCTCGGGCTGCGGCGGCCAGCATGCCTGTTGCCTCGGAAGGATGCCATTCCAGTACCGGGCTGATCGGTTCGATGTGTTTGCTCGTGAACGTCAGGAGTGGCGGTCCCATGCGGTCGGCCAAGTCTTCGGCCGGGATCTCGCCGTCCAGACCCGGGCCGGCAATCAAGAGCCGGACTCGGGAGCCGAGTTGGGAGCATGCTGCGAGCGTGAGTGCGTCTGCGAGGGGGCTGCGGAGCGTGGGCTCGTCTCCCCTGGCGAGGATGTCGCCGCCGACGTCCAAGAGGTCGATGGACTCGGGGTTCAAGTGGTGCACTAGTGCGTCCAGTTGGTGCGCGATGCCCTCGGCGCCGTGCTGGGGGTCGAGCAGGGCGAAGGTGTGGGGGAGTTCGTTCGCCAGCCGGGGGAGCGTGGAGCCGGCCGGTGCGATCGGTCTCGCGGTCGGCGGGACCGTCCGCACGCTTGGCGTAAGAGGGGCCAGCCCGGTGAAATCGTCCGGCCCTCGGGGGCCCGGCACCGGGTCGACGAGCAGCCGGTCCCACGCGTACGTGAGGATCACCGCTGGACTTCCGCTGCCCCCATAGAGGGCTGCGTCGACCACTGTGGCGGCGACGGCGTCGCCCCCTCCTCCGGCTGCCACGATCAGGCGTGTCATCCGCGTCAGCGTAGGCGTTCGCGTAGTGGCCACTCACCCTATAGTGGCAACTGGCCATAGCCACTTAGCAAGGGGAGATCCGATGCCGCAGATCGCAGAGGCCCAGCCCAAGTACCTCCAGATCGCGCACCACATCCGCGATCAGATCCTGCGGGGCGACCTGCGGCCCGGTGACGAGGTTCCGTCCGAGCGGCAACTCGCCGCCGCCTGGACGGTATCCCGGCCCACGGCTGCTCGATCGCTGGAGGTGCTGAGCCATCAGGGGCTGGTCGAGAAGCGGCAGGGGTCGGGTACCTACGTCCGCGGTCTCGCCGTCAATCGCCGGGCTCGGGAGCTCTACGGGCGCGCGAGGCAGACCGGCAAGATTTACACGCCAGGTGAATACGCGGTGATCACCTCGGCCGGTTGGCTGGAGGCCCCGGAGTATGTCGTCGAGGCGCTGAGCCTGGCGCCTGGGTCCCGGGTCGTTCATCGTCGCCGCGTGACCAAGGACGCGTCCGGGCCGATCGCGATCTCCAGCTCATGGTTCAGCGGCGATGTAGGTGAAGGCGCGCCCAAGCTCCTCGATCCTGAACGCATTCAGGAGGGCACCCTCATGTACGTCGAGAACATGACGGGCCGCCGGGGGAGTTACGCGCAGGATCGGATGTGCGCTCGATTGGCGACCGAGGGCGAGGTCTCGGACCTCGAACTCGCGGCTGACTCCGCTGTCTTGGTTTGCCGACACGTTGTCTATGACGTGCAGGATCGCCCCCTGGAGTTCGCCGAGGCCACGTACCCGCCAGGCCGTTGGGCGTTCGAGCAGGGTTACCCGATCGGTTAGAGAATCCCGTCCCTCGGCGCCAACCGCTTGTGGCCTCAAGTGGCCAATGCCACTATCCAGTAAGTGGCTAAGGCCACTTCACAAAGGAGTGGTGCTCATGACGGATGTGTGTGGTCGTCCGGAGGAGGCTTGCCCGCTCGGGGGCATGACCCTGTATCCCGTGCCCGAGTCCGTGGCTCGGGCACGGCGATGGTTTCGCAAGTTCACAGCCTCGTACGACCTGACGTGTTCGATCGACGACTGCCTCCTGATGCTCTCGGAGTTGGTGACGAACGCCGTCCTCTATGGCGAGGCCGAGGAGTCCTGGAGAGTGCGCGTCGAATGGTGGCGTGCGGGAGAAGCCCTAGGTGTCGACGTACACAACCCGGGGTTCCCGGCTGACGTCAGGCGACGTGACCCCGACGCGGATGACGCGCATGGGAGAGGTCTGCTCCTGGTCGATGCGCTGTCCGACTCGTGGTGCGCCGGCCCCAGCCGTTTCGGTGGCACTGTCGTCTCCTTCAGGGTCGATGCGGCCTGGAAGCCGAGTTAGAGGAGTCCCGCTCCCCGCGAGGGGCCCGCGCTCACCGGCGCATGATCAGGACGAGCACGGTCACCAGGCTCGCGCCGACGACCAGTGCCGACCCCAGCTCCGCGTTGTGCAGGGCCGCGTACGTCCCGAGTGCTCCCACCAGGAGCAGGACCAGGGCTCGCAAGCTCATTTCCTCGTGCACCGAGAACCTCCGTGTCGATCGCTTCGTTCCGATGACTTCATCAGGAACGGGAGAGTTCATGGGGCTACCTGAACGGCAGCTTCGGAGTTGCGACGATCCTGGGTGAAACGCCTGCTCAGAAGAGGGATTCACTTTAGAGTGGTGAAGCTTTGAACTCTGAAGTGGAGTGCTCTGAAGCGGGGCGCTCCGGAGGGGCGTGGGTGCGGGAGTGCAGGGGATGAAGCGGGGGCAGCTGCCAGACCCGGCCGCGGTGTCGTCCGTGGCGGGACTCGCGGCCGCGGCCAAGGCGCTCGTCGCGGCGCTCGGGCTGAAGCAGAATCAGGTGGCTCAGCGCAGCGAGCTGTCCGAGGGCACGATCTCGGGGCTGTTCAAGGGGCGGTCCTGCCCGCGCGAGGACACCTTCGAGCGGTTCATCACCGAGGGGTGCGGCCAACCGTGGAAGCCGTGGCACGAGGCGTGGGTCCGGGCGTATTCGGAGCGTCGGCGGCCGTCGTCCAACGATCTCGCCGCCGAGGTGGAGGCGCTGCGCGCACGGGTCGAGGAGCTGGAAACGGTCGTCGACGGCCTGAGTACCGTGGCGCGCGCGCAGGCACGGACGCCGGTGCAGGCGGACGGGGTGAACGACTGGGCCCGGCAGTCGCGCCGCCAGCAAGGAGCACAGTTCCTGGCGACGGTCGGACCTGCCGACTTCCCCGTCGTCTCGGGGCTCACCGCCAGGGTGGTGCACGTCCCCGAGGTGGACGAGTTCCTGGGGAAGGTCAAGGAGCTGGCCCTCCAGGACATGGCGGAGCTGTCCGTCTTCGTGCTGACCCACGCCGGATCCTTCACGCCCGTCCTCGCGGATGAGCACTGGGACACCGGTTACGACGAGGCGACCGTCGACGCGTACGTGAGGCGCCTCAGACACGAGGTCGTACGCCACCTCGGAGTCGCCACGCCTGCGGCGGAAGCGCCCCCGCAACGTGCCTGGCTCGCGAAGGACCCGTGGGCGGAGCGCCCTGCGGGCGGGTCGCTCCCGGCCCTGGAGAGCTCCAGCGGGTGGGTCAGCGACGAACCGCCCTTCTAGGGGACACGCCCTTCTGAGGGGCGCGCCCGCGGCCCCTCCCTGACCCTCCCCACCCCGCCCCGCCCGGCGGCCGTCAGTCCTGCGCCGTGATCGCCTCCCGCAGCGGCGTCGTCGCCCGCACCCGGTACTCCTGGATCGCCCAGCCGTTGCCGTCCGGGTCCTTGAAGTACATGAACGTGCCGCCGTCCTGCGGCGCGTGCTGCACCGGCTCCGAGACGTCGAGCCCGCGCGCCACCAGCTCCGCGTGTGCGGCCTTGGCGTCGGCGACGCACAGCTGGAGGCCCTGGTAGGAGCCGGGGGGCGGGGTCGGTCCGTCCATCGTGTCCCACAGCGTGTCGGCAAGCGCGATGGAACAGCCCGACCCCGGCGGGGTCAGCTGGACGATGCGCATGCCCGGCATGACCTCCGTGTCGATGTCGACGTGGAAGCCGAGCTTGTCGCTGTAGAACTGCTTCGCCCGGTCGATGTCACTGACCGGGAGCGGGATCACTTCGAGTGTGTATTCCATGGCCCGCAGTACACCAGGGAGTTGAGTTCCTGTCAGCGGCCTCGTGCAGGGTGTCGCGGGGCGGCCGGGCGCCGGTTCGCCGGGGAGGCCTTAGGCTCGGGCCGAGGAGTGATCGAACGGAGGCTCGCATGACGGTGCCGCAAGGGCGACGGAGCAGTACGTTTACGCGGCTGCTGCGGCACGGCTTCACCGACCCGTCCGCCGCGGAGCGGCTCCTCGACGACCCCGCGCTGAGCGCCCTGCGCGACGACCCGCTGCTCCTGGACGCGCTCGGCGCCACCGCCGACCCCGACCTGGCCCTCCTCGGCCTGGTCCGGCTCGTGGAGGCGCAGGGGGACGACCTCGGGCGGCGCGAGCTGCTCGACACCCTCGTGACCGCCAAGCCCCTGCGCGATCGCCTCCTCGGCGTGCTCGGCGCCTCCGAGGCCCTCGCCGACCACCTGGCCAGGCACCCCCTGGACTGGCGTGTCCTCGTCACCTACGAGTCGGTAGACCTGCACCCCGGCGTGGCGGAGTTCGAACGGGGCCTCGCCGACGCCGCCGACCCGGAGTCGCTGCGCGTCGCCTACCGCCGCTGCCTGCTCTCCATCGCGGCCCGCGACGTGTGCGGTACGACCGACGTCGCCGAGGCGGCGGCCGAACTCGCGGACCTCGCGACGGCGACGCTGCGGGCGGCCCTCGCCCAGGCCCGCGCGGCCGCGCCCGGCGACGCCGCGCAGTGCAGGCTCGCGGTGATCGCGATGGGCAAGTGCGGCGGCCACGAACTGAACTACGTGTCCGACGTCGACGTCATCTTCGTCGGCGAGGCCACCGAGGGCACCGACGAGGACAAGGCGATGCGGGCCGCGACCCGCCTCGCCTCGCACATGATGCGGATCTGCTCCGACACGAACGTCGAGGGCACCATCTGGCCGGTCGACGCGAACCTCCGCCCCGAGGGCAGGAACGGCCCCCTCGTGCGCACGCTCTCCAGTCATGTCGCGTACTACCAGCGCTGGGCGAAGACCTGGGAGTTCCAGGCGCTGCTCAAGGCCCGCCCCGTCGCGGGCGACCTCGCGCTCGGCGAGGAGTACGTCGACGCGCTCGCACCGCTCGTCTGGCAGGCCGCCGAACGCGAGAACTTCGTGCCCGACGTGCAGAAGATGCGGCGCAGGGTCGTCGAGAACATTCCCGCAGGCGAGGTCGACCGGGAGCTGAAGCTCGGCCCCGGCGGACTGCGCGACGTCGAGTTCGCCGTGCAGATGCTCCAGTTGGTGCACGGCCGCAGCGACCGGTCGATCCGCAGCGGCTCGACGCTCGTCGCCCTGCAGGCACTCGGCGCGGGCGGCTACGTGGGACGCGTGGACGCCGCCCAGCTCGACGACGCGTACCGCTTCCTGCGCTCCCTCGAACACCGCATCCAGCTCTACAGACTGCGCCGCACCCACCTCGTGCCGGAGGGTGAGCCGGACCTGCGGCGCATCGGCCGCTCCCTCGGCATGCGCACCGAGCCGATCACCGAGCTGAGCCGCGCCTGGAAACGGCACACCTCCGTGGTGCGCCGCCTCCACGAGAAGCTCTTCTACCGCCCGCTGCTCGACGCCGTCGCCCAACTCGCCCCCGGCGAGGCGCGGCTGAGCACATCGGCGGCCCGCGAACGCCTCGTCGCGCTCGGCTACGCGGACCCCAGCGCGGCGCTCAGGCACCTGGAGGCGCTGGCGTCCGGCGTGAGCCGCAAGGCGGCGATCCAGCGCACCCTGCTGCCGGTCCTCCTCGGCTGGTTCGCGGATTCCGCCGACCCCGACGCGGGTCTCCTCGGCTTCCGCAAGGTGTCCGACGCGCTCGGCAAGACCCCCTGGTACCTGCGGCTGCTGCGGGACGAGGGCGCGGCGGCGGAGAACCTCGCCCGCGTCCTCTCCGCCGGCCGCCTCGCCCCCGACCTGCTGCTGCGCGCCCCCGAGGCCGTCGCCCTCCTCGGCGACCAGGGCGGCCTCGAACCCCGCGGCCGCGCCCACCTGGACCAGGAGGTCCTGGCGGCGGTGCGCCGCGCGGACGGCGCCGAGCAGGCCGTGACGGTGGCGCGCGGCGTGCGGCGCCGCGAGATGTTCCGCACCGCCGCCGGTGACCTCATCGGCTCGTACGGCACGGAGGAGAGCCCCGCCGAGGCCGACCCCGGCACGCTCGTGGACCGGGTGGGCGACGCCGTGTCGGACCTGACGGCCGCCACCATCGCGGGCACGCTGCGCGCCGTCGTCCGCGCGGGCTGGGGCGACACGCTGCCCACCCGCTTCGCCGTCATCGGCATGGGCCGCTTCGGCGGCCACGAGCTGAGCTACGGCTCGGACGCGGACGTCCTGTTCGTGCACGAGCCGCGCGAGGGCGCCGACGAACAGGAAGCGGCGAAGGCGGCCGCGAAGGTCGTCGCCGAGATGCGCCGACTCCTGCAACTCCCCTCCGCCGACCCGCCGTTGCTCATCGACGCTGATCTGCGCCCGGAGGGCAGGAGCGGCCCGCTGGTGCGCACCCTGGGCTCGTACGAGGCGTACTACCGCCGCTGGTCCCTGGTCTGGGAGTCCCAGGCGCTGCTGCGGGCCGAACCCGTCGCGGGCGACGACGAGCTCGGGCGCGCCTTCATCGACCTCGTCGATCCACTGCGCTACCCGGCGGAGGGCCTCGGCGAGGACGCGGTGCGCGAGATCCGCCGTCTCAAGGCCCGGATGGAGGCGGAGCGCATGCCGCGCGGCGCCGACCCGACCCTCAACGCGAAGCTGGGCCGCGGCGGCCTCTCCGACGTCGAGTGGACCGTCCAGCTCCTCCAGCTGGAGCACGGCTGGGCCGAACCGGGACTGCGCACGACCCGTACCCGCGAGGCCCTGGCCGCGGCCTGTGCGGCGGAGCTGATCCCGACGCAGGACGCGGCGACCCTCGACGAGGCGTGGGTCCTGGCGGCCCGCGTCCGCAACGCGGTCATGCTGGTGCGCGGCAGGGCGGGCGACACGTTCCCCTCCGACGGCCGCGAACTGGCGGCGGTCGCCCGTTACTTGGGTTACGACACGGGCCACGTCGGTGACATGCTGGACGACTACCGGCGCATCACGCGCAGGGCGCGGGCGGTCGTGGAGGAGCGGTTCTACGGGGGGTGAAGTGCGGCCCCGAGGTACGCGGGCGCCGTCCCCGCTGCCCCATCAGACGCGGAACACTGCCCCCGCGCACCTGGCCCGGCGGGCACCCCATGGCGTATTCAGGAAGAGTTCGAGTCCGTCTGCCTGGAGGCCCCATGCGTGCCCGTGAAACCGCCCGACCCGCCGAGGGGGAGCGCGCCGGCCGCGTACCGGCCCGTGGCGCCGCGTCGCCGTCGCGCGCGGAGGGCAGCATGACCGCGCAGGAGATCCACGCCCTGCAGCGCAGCGCGGGCAACGCGGCCGTCGTCCGTGCGGTGCAGCGGTCCTCCGTGCACGACGTGCTCCGCGGCGGCGGGCGCCCCCTCGACGCGGGCACGCGTACGGACATGGAGGCCCGCCTCGGCGCGGACTTCTCGGACGTCCGCGTGCACGACGACAGCGCCGCGAAGGCCTCGGCGGCGGAGGTCGGCGCCCGCGCCTACACCTCCGGCAGCCACGTCGTCATCGGCGACGGGGGAGCGGACCGGCACACGCTCGCGCACGAGCTGACGCACGTCATCCAGCAGCGCAACGGACCCGTCGCGGGTACCGACAACGGCTCGGGCCTCAAGGTCTCCGACCCGTCCGACCGGTTCGAGCGCGAGGCCGAGGCCAACGCCCACCGGGTCCTCTCGGGCCCGGCGCCCGAGGCCCACACCGAGGCTGCCGGGCACGGGCACGAGCACGCCGACCACGCCGAGACCGCCGTACAGCGCGTCCCCGGCACCCAGACCCAGACCGCTCCCCGCGTGGACTGGGACCGGCTCCTGAACATCATCGTCGGCCAGGACCGTACGCTCGCCGGCTTCCAGTTCGGGCCCGAGTGCCGGAACAACGGCGGCAACAACCTCATCTCCCGGCCCGTGGAGGTGACCGTCGCCGCGGGCGGCACCACCGCCCGGCTCGCCGTCCACCTCAACGTGATGCTGACCAGCGGCGGCGAGGTCCAGAACCGCAAGACCGGTGCGTCCACGGCGGCGATCAGGGGCTCCCTCTTCCACCTGACGGCGCGCCCGCTGGCCGGCCAGAACCTGATCCATGAAGCGGGCGCGTCCAGCCTCACGGCCATGGAGTCGATCCACGTGGGCCGGAACAACGCCGGAGGCTGGAACAACCGTCCCGAGAACACACAGATCCTCGCCGACGCCGTCGACGTACCGCGTGAGACGCTCCTGGCGGCCCTGGATTCCAGGTACCCGCACGGCGGCATCGAGGACCTGATCGAGCGCTTCAAGAAGGACGTCGGCCGCGCCGTCATCCACGGCCTCGCCCCGGAGGTCGTCACCGTCAACTGGGACGGGGACGACTCGTTCAAGTAGGGAGGCGGTCCCGCGCGGGCACGTCGCGCGGCAGCGCGTACGGCATCGAGCCGTACCAGAGCCGCGCGACCGCGAAGCCGAAGGCCAGGCAGATCATGCCGCCGACCGCGTCGAGCCAGAAGTGGTTGGCGGTGGCCACGATGACGACGAGGGTCGTGACGGGGTAGAGCAGGCCGAGCACCTTGGCCCACGGCACCGACGCGAGGGCGAAGATCGTGAGGCCGCACCACAGCGACCAGCCGATGTGCATCGACGGCATCGCCGCGTACTGGTTCGACATGTTCTTGAGGTCGCCGGAGGCCATCGAGCCCCACGTCTGGTGGACGATCACCGTGTCGATGAAACTGGTGCCGTTCATCAGGCGCGGCGGGGCCAGCGGGTAGAAGTAGTAGCCGACCAGGGCGACCGCTGTCGTGGCGAAGAGGACGAGGCGCGTGGCCGCGTACCGCCCCGGATGCCTGCGGAAGAGCCAGACGAGGACACCGAGCGTGACCACGAAATGCAGGGTCGCGTAGTAGTAGTTCATGCCGACGATGAGCCAGGTCACCGAGTCGACGGCGTGGTTGACGCTCCGCTCGACCGCTATGCCCAGATCGTGCTCGACGCGCCAGATCCAGTCCGCGTTGCGCAGCGCCTTGGACTTCTGTTCCGGCACCGCGTTGCGGATCAGTGAGTACGTCCAGTAACTGACGCCGATGAGGAGGATCTCGAACCAGAGGCGGGGGCGGCGGGGCGTGCGGAGGCGGCGGAAACGACGCAGCGCGGTCCGCCCATTGCGGTCGTTCTTCTCGTCCGCGATGGGTGATGCGCCGGCCCTTTCCTGGCCTTCGAGTGTCGTCACGGTGGTCTCACCCATAGGGACAGAGTCTGCCAGATCCCCACCCTTCGACCGATCATCCCCTGGTCGGGTTCGGACCGCATTCTCTACGCCGCTGGAAGGAGCGCGCGTCCCACGAGTGGCGCTAGGGACGCCTGGGACCTGAGGCGGTTGAACCCCGGACGACCAGTTCGGGCATGAAGACGAACTCGCCGGGCGGCGCGGGCGTGCCGCCGATCTCCTCCAGGAGCGTGCGCACCGCGGCCCGGCCCATGGCGGGCACCGGCTTGCGCACGGTGGTCAGCGGCGGGTCGGTGAACGCGATCAGCGGCGAGTCGTCGAAGCCGACCACGGAGACGTCGTCCGGCACCTCCAGGCCGCGCCTCCGCGCCTCCCGTATCGCACCCAGCGCCATCATGTCACTGGCACATGCCACCGCCGTGCAGCCGCGGTCGAGGAGTGCCGAGGCCGCGGCCTGACCGCCCTCCAGGGAGTACAGGGAGTGCTGGACCAGTTCCGCCTCGACCGTGTCGGGGGAGAGGTCCAGCTGCTCCCGCATCGTGCGGACGAACCCCTCGATCTTGCGCTGCACGGGCACGAACCGCTTCGGGCCGAGCGCGAGCCCGATGCGTGTGTGCCCCAAGGAGACCAGGTGGGTCACCGCGAGGCGCATCGCCGCGCGGTCGTCCGGCGAGATGGACGGCGCCTGCACCTTCGGCGCGTGGCCGTCCACCAGGACGAAGGGGACGCCCTGCGCCCGCAGCTGTTCGTAACGGTGCGTGTCGGCGGACGTGTCCGCGTGCAGCCCCGAGACGAAGATGATCCCCGCGACCCCCCGGTCGACGAGCATCTCCGTGAGCTCGTCCTCCGTGGAACCGCCGGGGCTCTGCGTGGCGAGCACCGGCGTGTACCCCTGCCGGGTCAGGGCCTGCCCGACGACCTGCGCGAGCGCGGGGAATATCGGGTTCTCCAGCTCCGGCGTGATCAGCCCCACCAGACCCTCGCTGCGCCGGCGCAGCCGCACCGGCCGTGCGTAGCCCAGCACGTCGAGCGCGGCCAGCACGGACTGACGGGTGCCCACGGCGACGCCCGGCTTCCCGTTGAGCACGCGGCTCACTGTCGCTTCGCTGACCCCCGCCTGGGCTGCGATGTCGGCTAGCCGTGCGGTCACAGGATTGGACTGTACCGGTCGCCCCTCAGGCTGCCCACCAGACCGCCGAATCCGCCGGAAGCACCGTCCGCCCCGCGCCCGGCGCGATCTCCGCGCTGGCCAGGAGCGGCGTGCCGGGCGTCGGCAGCGCGACCGGTGACTCCGTGAGATTTACCGTGCACACGAACGAACCGGCGGAGGTGGCGCGGCGGAACGCGAGCACGCCCTCCGGCGCCGGCAGCCACGTGATGTCGCGGCCCGCGCCGAGCGCCGGGTGCGCGCGGCGCACGGCCAGCGCCCGCCGGTAGAACTCCAGCGTCGACGCCGGGTCGCCCGACTGCGCGGCCACCGACAGGTCCTTCCAGGCGGCAGGCTGCGGCAGCCAGCTCGGGCCGCCCTCGCGCGGCCCGAAGCCGAACGGGGCGCGCTCCCCGGACCACGGCAGCGGCACCCGGCAGCCGTCCCGCGTGCCGTCCTGCCCCGACCCGCGGAAGAACGCCGGGTCCTGCCGCACCTCGTCCGGCAGCTCCGTCACCTCCGGCAGCCCCAGCTCCTCGCCCTGGTACAGGTAGGCCGAGCCCGGCAGCGCCAGCATCAGGAGCGTGGCCGCCCGCGCCCGGCGCAGCCCCCGTGCCTCGTCGCCGTCCGCGAAGCGCGTCGCGTGGCGTACGACGTCGTGGTTGGAGAGCACCCACGTCGCGGGCGCGTCCACCGCGTTCATCGCGGCCAGCGAGCGGTCGATGACGTCGCGCAGCGCTTCGGCGTCCCAACCCGTCGTCAAATACTCGAAGTTGAAGGCCTGATGCAGCTCGTCGCGGCGGAGATAGCGGGCGCTGCGCTCGACCGTCGGGGTCCACGCCTCGGCGACGGCGACCCGCCGTGTCCCGCCGTCCTCCCCGTACTCGTCGAGGATGTGGCGCCAGTCGCGGTAGATCTCGTGCACACCGTCCTGGTCGAAGTAGGGCACGGCCTGCTTGCCGAGCAGCTTGACCTGCTCCGCGTGGCCGATGTCCGGCAGACCCGCCGCCTTGACCAGGCCGTGCGCCACGTCGATGCGGAACCCGTCGACGCCGAGGTCGAGCCAGAACCGCAGGACGGACCGGAACTCGTCGTGGACGTCCGGGTGCTCCCAGTCGAAGTCGGGCTGCTCGGGCGCGAACAGGTGGAGGTACCACTCCCCGTCCTCGACCCGCGTCCAGGCGGGGCCGCCGAAGACGGACTCCCAGTCGTTCGGCGGGAGTTCGCCGTCCGCACCCCGGCCGGGGCGGAACAGGAAGCGGTCGCGGGCCGCGGAACCGGGGCCCTCGCGCAGCGCCTGCCCGAACCACTCGTGCCGGTCGGAGCAGTGGTTGGGCACGATGTCGACGATGACGCGCAGCCCGAGCGCGTGCGCCTCACCGATGAGGCCGTCGGCGTCGGTGAGGGTGCCGAACATCGGGTCGACCGCGCGGTAGTCCGCCACGTCGTACCCGGCGTCGGCCTGCGGCGACGCGTAGAAAGGGGAGAGCCACACGGCGTCCACGCCCAGGTCGCGCAGGTACGGCAGACGGTCCGTGATGCCGGGCAGGTCGCCCATGCCGTCGCCGTTCCCGTCGGCGAAGCTGCGCGGATAGACCTGGTAGATGACGGCTTCGCGCCACCACTCCCCGGCGGACGAGGACTCGGTGGCGGGCGCGGAGGTGACGTTCTGGGTCATGGAGTCCCTCAGGACGGGTGCGGCGGTCGGCTTCTCCGGTGAGAACGCCCGGCGGAACGTGAAGGTCACGAGGGTGCACCAGGGCCGGGGGGCGGGCCGGAGATTCTATCGCCAAGGTCCTTTCGCGCGAGGAAAGTTCCTGGATCTTCACCGATCCCGGTCGGAGCGGCCTCATCATCTCCCGCCACGCGCTCCGGGGCGCTAACTTGGTCGGGCAGGCCCGCGGGGGGCCTGCCCCACCAGCCCCAAAGGGGCCCCGCGTGAGCGTGAACGCCAAGGCAGGCTGCACGATCCTGGTGGTGGACGACGTCGCCGCCAGCAGATATGCCCTCGGTGCGGTCCTGCGCAGGGACGGCCACCGCGTCGTCCTCGCCGCCAGCGCGGGCGAGGCCCTCATCGAGCTCGACGTGCGCCGACGCGCCGGTGAACTGCCGGACGTGGCGCTCGTCGACGTCGGCCTGCCCGACATGAGCGGCTTCGAGCTCTGCCGCAGGCTGAAGGAGACACCACCGTTCGCCGCCCTGCCCGTCGTGCACTTCTCGGCCGCCCGGGTAGCCCCCGCCGACCGCTGCCTGGGCCTCGACGCGGGCGGCGAGGCCTATCTGACGGTGCCCGCCGAACCGGAGGAGATCCAGGCCGTCGTGCGTGCCGCGGCCCGCGGCGCACGCCACCGCAGCGATGCCGAGGCGCAGGCCGGACACCTGACCCGGCTCGCCGAGACGATCCTCGACGTGCAGTCCGCCCGCTGCCCCCGCGAACTCGCCGAGGCCGCCGCGGCCGGCACGGCCCGCCTCACCGACGGTCCCGCCGCGGCCTTCGTCATCGGCGACGACGGCGAGCTCCACCGCAGCCTGTCCCGGCGCAGGGCCGCCGCCTCCCTGCCCGACGAGGGCGCGCACCACACAGTGGCCCGGCTCATCGAGAGCGGCACGACGGGCCAAGTGGGCGTGCGTGACCTCGTCGTGCCCGCACCCCTGTGGCCCGCCGGTTTCTTCCACGCCGAGCCGTCCGACGGCACGGGCCGCCCCGTCGGAGCCCGTCTCACCCTGGCCCGTGCCCGCGACGGGTCCGCGCCCGTCTGCCTCGCCACGCCCGTGTACGACCGGGGACCCGCACCCGGCACCGGACGGTTCGTGGGGCGCCTGGCCCACGCCACCGCCGTCGCCGCCGAGCGACTGCTGATGTACGAGATGGAACGCCACATCGCCCTCACCCTCCAACGCAGCTTCCTGCCCGCGCACGTCCCGCAGACCCCCGGCACCGAAGTCGTCGTCCGCTACGAACCCGCATCGCGCGACACCGAGATCGGCGGCGACTTCTACGCCTCGCTCGCCACCTCGCAGGGGCTCCTCACCGGCATCGGCGACGTCGTCGGCCACTCCCTGGACGCCGCGACCGTCATGGTCGAGATCCGGCACGCGCTGCGCGCCTACTGCATCGAGGACCCCGACCCGCGCACGCTCGCCGGGCGCCTCGACGGCATGCTGCAGCGCTACCACCCCGAGGTGACCGCCACCCTCTGCCTGGCCCTCGTCGACCCCGCCACCGGACGCACCCGCGTCGCCAACGCCGGACACATCCCGCCCCTCGTCGTCACCGACGACGGCACGGCCACCTACCTCCGGGCGAAGGGCCCCCTGCTCGGCCTCGGCCTGGACAGGCCGCCGCCCACCGAGACGGTCCTGCGCCGCACCGACCGGCTCCTCATGGTCACCGACGGGCTCATCGAGACCCGCGGCACCGACCTCGCCGAATCCATGGAGCACCTGCGCACGGTCGCGGCCGGAGCGCCCCTCGGCGTCACGGCCCTCTGCGACACCCTGCTCGCCTGCCTGGGCCACAACCGCGAGGACGACATCGCACTCCTCGCCCTGCGGCTGCGGTAGAGCGGACCTCAGCCGAGCGGCCTCTCCATGAGCAGTACGCCGTACGGGGTGCCGTCCGCGGCGATCTTGTCCGTGAGTTCGCCGACGACGGCGTAACCGGCTTCTTCGTAGTACGTGCGCAGGCGTGGGCTGGTCACCATGACGTCCAGACGGCTCAGTTCACGGCCCGCCGCCGCGATCCGGCGCTCGGCGTCCCGCAGCAGCGCCCGGCCCGTCCCCGCGGGCGCCCCGGGCCGCGTCATCAGCCGGTGCACGTACCCGGCGACCGGCGGCCGCGCGCCCCACGCCTGCTCGTCGGACCACCACAGCTCGTACGCGCCGAGGGCGCCGGACCCGTCGTACGCGAGCCATGCCTGCGCCGTGGAGGAGCCGATCACCCGCTCGAAGTGCCGCTCGTCCTTGGCGCCGGACTTCCACTGGTCGATGCCGCGTGCCAGCATCCTGCGGACCACGTCTTCATAGAGGCCCGCCAAGATCGCCGCGTCGCCGATGTCCGCGCGGCGGACAGTCAGTTGTGCTGTCATGGGGCCAGTGTGGCAAGCCGTTCCAGGAGCTCCGCGAAGGGGCCGTCGGGCGGTTCGGACGCGAGGACCTCGCGCAGCAGCGTCGCCATGCCCTCGTCGTAGGCGGCGCTCACCGCGGCGAGCGCCGCGAAGTCGTGCACCAGCTGGAGTTCGAGCTCCGCGCGCGGGATGCGCCGGCCGTCCAGCCAGATCAGCGCCGTCGACTCGGCGAGGGAGATCCAGGACCGCACGACGAGTTCGAGCCTCGCGGAGGGCTCGGTGACGTCGAGCTGGAACAGCACCTGCTCGTACGCCGCCTGGCGCACCGAGTCGACCAGCGCGTTCGTCGTCGAGGAGCCGACCGCGGGGCCGCCCCGCATCAGCGCGGAGAAGCCGGGCCCGTGCTCGTCGACGAAGGCGAAGAAGCGGCCCATCACCCGCAGCAGCCTGGCCCCGGGCGGCCCCTCGCGGGGCTCCACGAACCGACCCGCCAGGTCGTCCGCCGCCCGGCGCAACGCCGCCTCGTACAGGCTGAGTTTGCCGGGGAAGTAGTGGTAGACCAGCGGGCGCGAGATGCCCGCGGCCGCCGCTATCTCGTCGATGGACACGTCGTCGGGCGAGCGGTTGCTGAACAGGTCGAGGGCGACCCCGATCAACTGCTGCCGCCGCTCCTCGACACCCATCCTGCGGCGCACCCCGGTTGTCATGCGAACACCTTACCGAGCAGAACCGGCCCCGATACCGGCCGGTCCGTGTCCGTTCCCGGCGTCCGTCTCACATGTCGAGGACGAGCCGCTCGCCACGCGCCCGCGAGACGCAGATGAGCATCGAGCCGGTCCGCTCGTCGTCGGTGAGCAGCTCGTCGCGGTGGTCGATCTCCCCTTCCACGACGCGCTGTTGGCACGTTCCGCAGAAGCCCTGCCGACAGCTGTACGGGGTGTTGGGCAGCTCCGCGCGGACCGCGGCGAGCACCGTGGTGTCCGCGGCGACCGCCACCGTACGTCCGCTGCGCCGCAGTTCCACCTCGAAAGCGGCGTTGCCGTCCGTGGAGGTGCGTGGCGTGAACCTTTCCAAGTGGAGGGAGCAGCCGTCGGGCAGGACGGCGGCGACGGCGTCCATCAGCGCCTCGGGCCCGCACACGTGGACGGCGGTGCCGGGCGGCGTCCCGTCGAGGAAGGCGGCGACGTCCGGCAGCCCGTCCTCGTCCTGTGCGGCCACGGTGACGCGGCCGCGCCCGGCGCCGCCGAGCTTCTCCACCTCTTCGAGGAACGGCATCGACGCCCGCGACCGCCCGCCGTAGAGCAGCCGCCATGGCGCGCCCGCCGCCTCGACGGCCCGCAGCATCGGCAGGATCGGTGTGATCCCGATGCCGCCCGCCACGAAGACGTACGACGCCGCTCCGGCCAGCGGGAAGCGGTTGCGCGGCCCGCGCACCTCGACCACGGCACCCTCGCGGAGCTGCTCGTGCACCTCGCGCGAGCCGCCCCTGCCGCCCTGTTCCGCCGCGATCAGGCGGGTCGCGACGGTGTACGAGGAGGAGTCCTCGGGGTCGCCGCAGAGCGAGTACTGCCGCACGAGCCCCGAAGGCAGCACGAGGTCGAGATGCGCGCCGGGCTCCCAGCCGGGCAACCCCGCGCCTTCCAGGCGGAGTTGGACGACGCCGTCGGCGACCGTCTCGTGCCGGGCGACGCGGAGCCGCAGCGCCCGGGAGCGCGGCTGCCCGGAGACGGGCTCCTCCAGGGCGGGCAGCGGCCACAGCGGGGAGACCGCGATGCGGCGGCGCAGGGCACGCCGGGTGAGCAGGGCGACGCCCGCGGCGAGGGCGACGGTGCGGATGCGGGGCATGTCAGGCGGCCCCCTTCTCGGCGGCGAGCGCGGCGACGGCCGCGGGCGAGGCGGCGAGATAGGCGGCGGCCTGCTCGGTGCTGCCCTCCTGCGAGGGGTGGTAGGCCCGGCTGAGGTAGCGGGGGATGGAGCGGATCATGTCGCCGGTGGAGGGCAGGGTGCCCGCCTTGCCGCTGCGGTGGAAGTCCTTGAAGGACGCCCGGCCGTCGACGAGCGTCGGGTCGTTCTCCATGAAGAACCGCACCCCCCGCTGCCAGAGGAAGACCAGCGCGGTGAACGCGGTCGCCCAGGTCCTTGCCCGGCGCCGGTAGCCGCCGTCGACGTGCATGAACAGCTCGAAGGCGACGGAGCGGTGCTCGACCTCCTCCGCGCCGTGCCAGCGCAGCAGGTCGAGCATGGTGGGGTCGGCGCCCCTGCGGTCCAGCTCCTCGGCGTTGAGGACCCAGTTGCCGAGGAACGCGGTGTAGTGCTCGATGGCGGCGATGATCGCGACGCGCTCCATCAGCCACCACCGGCGCGCCTTGCCGGGCGGCAGCGTCCGGTCGCCGAGCAGCTTCTCGAAGAGCCAGTCGACCTGCGCGGTGTACGGCGTCGGGTCGAGGCCCTGCTCCTTGAGGTGCGGCAGGACCTCGTCGTGGGCCTGGGCGTGCATGGCCTCCTGGCCGATGAACCCGATGACGTCCTGGCGCAGTTTCTCGTCGTGGATCAGCGGCAGGACCTGCTTGTAGACGTGTACGAACCAGCGCTCACCGGCGGGCAGCAGCAGATGCAGCACGTTGATGGTGTGCGTGGTGAACGGGTCGTCCGGGAGCCAGTGGAGCGGGGTGCTCTCCCACGAGAAGGAGACGTTGCGTGCCTTGAGCGCTATGTGCTCGGACGCGACGGGCTCGGGCGCCCGGCTCTGCGTATTAGACATGGCGTCAATGTACTGATGGGTAGTTCGGGGGTACAGGGGTCTGCGCCGGTGAGTTCGGTCAGCGGAGCGTGTTCACCTTCGTTCCGTCGGCCAGCGCGCCGGTGAGCCGCGCCTTCGTGGACCGATCGGTCCGTACGGCGAGGACGTTGCCCGGCGTGCGCTCGCCGCCGGACCCGGTGATGGACGTGACGTTCTTGCTGCCCGCCCCCAGGAGGTACCAGGAGCCCGCCCGTGACTTCCACAGGACGCCCGCGAGGACCTTCGGGTCGCGGCTGCCGCAGGCGGGGACGTCCTCGGCCTTGGCGGCGACGGCGCCCGTGGGCCCGTCGGCGGTCTGGAACTGGGCGAGGATCCGGCTGCCCTCGCCGCGCCAGGTGTCGGCGCGGGTGCACACCCAGTCGGCGGCGCCGTTGGCCTCGGGCAGGGCCTGACGGGCGTACGTCCACGCGTTCACGGAGCGGACGCCGTGCGAGCGGACCGTGGCGAGGGAGCACGCGGACTTCGTCCACTCGGCGGGCGAGGCCTCGCGCGGGGCCTGCGGGCGGCCCGCGGTGAGATGGGCGGGGACGAGCTCGCCGAGGTCGGTCGTCAGACGCGTGGCACCAGTGTGGTCGCGCAGCCGCAGCGCGTTCCACGACGTGCACGCGCCGGTCTGCACGGGGCCCGCGAACGGGGCGGTGACACCGTCGGCCGACCGCCGCAGCGCGACGGCCTTCGCGGCGGGCTTCAGCAGGTCCTGCACGCCCACGGCCTTGATCCACGGAGCGGTCAGATAGCGGATGTTGCCGTCGGCGCGGTCGACGACGACGGCGTTCGCCTCCGTACCGGTCGCGCCGTCCACCCGGGCGAAGTCGAGCGCCGCGCCACCGGTGCCCTCCTTCGGCTCGGCGTACCGCACGATGCGCAGTCCGTCGTAGAGCAGCACCACGCGCGCGGAGTCGACCTCCCCGGCGTAGAGCAGCCGGGCGGGTCCGGGCGGCGCACCGGCCGCGGTGCCCGGCGTCGCGGAGACCTGCACGGACTCGCCGGGCCGTGCCCATACGGCGAGGGCGCGGCGCAGCAAGTCCTTGTCGCCGACGAGGCCGCCGCGCGCGGGCCACATGGAGAAGTCGGTCCGAGCGGAACGTTTCCACGCCCCCGCGGTCGCCGTCGTCAACTGCCCCGGATCGAGCGCGGCTTGTCCGGCGGGGTTCTGCGCGTAGGGCGGCGCGGCGGCTCCGTCGGGCCCCCATCCGTCGCCCGGCAGGCCGAGGAGCGCCCCGCACACCAGGACGGCGGCGGCCGCGACACCCGCGGCCTTCATGTGCTGCCTGCGCCGCATCAGGTCGGTCGGCCGTGCCTGCAAGGAGCAGGGGTCGAACTCGGGGGACGCGAGCAGGTCGTACCGCGCCTCGACCTCGTCGGCCTCGTCCAGGGCGTCCTCGGGGTCCTCGCAGCCCGCGGCGGCGAGCACGGCACAGACACCGCCGTCGTCCAGCGCTTCGAGGCCCCGCAGTACGTAGGCGGCGCGGGCGGCGCCCGACAGGGCGGACAGCCGCTGGTCCAGCGCGAGTTCGTCGGCGCCGCCCGAGCGCGGGAAGAGCCGAAGGCCGCGCACCTGCGGCAGCAACGGCGGCAGCTGGGCCCGCTTCGGCCAGGCGTTCCACCGCAGGGGGACGCCGGCGTCGAGGGCGCCGCACAGCACTTGGAGCCGCATGTACGCGTAGGCGGGGTCGCCGAGGGCCCGCGCCTTGCCGCCCTCACCGGCCCGGCCGCCGCCCCCTCCCCGCTGACCGGGGACGGCTCCCTCGCCCGTTCTGCGGCTGCGCGGCAGGGCGCGCTGGGTGAGGGCGTGGGCGGTCAGGACCCGGCGGTTGCGGCCGAGACTGGGTGGCAGCACCAGATAGGCGAGCCGGACGAGCCGCGGATAGTGCTCGACGAGGGCGGCCTCGGCCTGCTCCACGTCGACCACCGGGGTGGGGCGGCTGGACTTCGGGGACTTCGACGGAGACTGCACATTCGACGACACGTTCAGCAGAACGAGCGAATCGTCGGTTGGTCACCTCATGCCGGGGTGTCCGCCACGAGTGCGCGGGCGTAGTTGGCCATGGAACGCTGGTAGCGGGGGAGGTGCGGGGCGAGGGCTTCGAGCACGAGGGCGAGGCCTTCGCGCTCCCTGCCGAGGCTGGCGTAGCACAGCGCGAGACAGGCGCGCAACGCGTCCTCCAACTCGCCGGGCCCCTTCTCCAGTTCGGCGGTGAGCAGCGCGGCGCCCTCCTCCGCCCGGCCCACGTTCCGCAGCGAACTCGCCAGCTGTACGGCCGTACGCCGCCTGCGGTATCCGTCGAGGCCGCGGTCCAGGGCTTCCTGGTAGAGCGGCACGGCGCGGTCCGAGTGCCCGGTGGAGTCGAAGGCACCGGCCCGCTCGAAGAGCCCCACGGGGTCCCCGTCGGGCAACTCCGCGGCGAGCCCGTCGATCACGGCCCGGAACTCCGCGCCCCCGTCCTCCCCATAGGAGTCCAAAGTCGCCCAGGCCGCCGCGATCCGCTTCTCCCACTCAGCATCCATGGCCACACCCTGGCACCTCCCGCCCCACCCGCAACAGAGGGGTGGGGCGGGAGGACGTGCCTACGCCAGCTTCCACCCGCTGAACTCCACCGTCCCGCGGGCCCCGTCACCCCCGTTCGTCGCGCTCATGAACAGCCCTACGTCCTGCGCCGCCGCGGCCCCTGGCACCGGCACCGTCGCCACCGTCCGCCACGTCGCGCCGTCGTCCGTCGAGCACGCGCCCGTGAACGAGTCCCCGGTACGGGAGAGCCGGAGCAGCACCGGCGCCGTGACGCCCGTGATGCGTTTGTACGTGTCGAGCGTGCCGTCGCCGTTCGTGTCGTAGGAGAGGACCACTCCGTTGGCAGGCGTCACGGCCAGGTCGACGAAGCCCGGGGACAGCGGCGTCGCGAGGGAGTTGCGGGCGATGAGGCCCGCCCTGGCCCACGGGCCCGTGTTCGCCTGCCCGTCGACCCGCACCGTCACGGACACCCCGTCCCGCAGCGCCCCCTTCCGGTACAGCGTCCCGAACTCGGCCGTGCCCTTCCACAGGTCGGCGCCGCCCCCGTCGATCGCGTACCGCTCTCCCAACTGCCCGAACACCGCGGCGTTGTTCGTGTAGGAGCTCCACGCGTCGTCCACCGGGCCCGCCTCGTACAGCACGCCCTCATGGACGGCCCGCACCCGCCGCTCGCCCGCGGGCCCGTACCGCACGGTGATCTCGTAGGGGAGCGGGCGCAGCGGCCGGTCCAGCGGGGTGTCAGGGGCGGCGGCCCGCCACGTCACCTTTCCCGTGCCCGCGGGAGGCACCCGTGGCAGGGAGACGGGTCCCGTCGGCTCCGCGTCGATGCCCGTCAACGCGAAGTCGACGCGGCCCGTGGCGCGGAGGCCGTTGACGTTGCGGAAGGAGGCCGTCAGAAGGGAGCGGCCGCCGGGCGGGACGGCGGGAGGGTCGGCGGTGACCTCCAGGCTGCCCTGGTAGGGCGCCCGCGCCAGGACGTCCCGGACGCGCGAGGCGACACGGTACGAGGAGGCTCCCTGCGGGCGCTGCGGATAGTCCTTGCGCTCCCGCGTCCACTTGTCTTCCATCGCGAACCAGTCCACCGGCTTCGGCGCCCGCCCCGCCGCCAGCGCGTCGGCCAGCTCGTCGAGCCACGTCTGCCAGCGCGGCACGTACAGGTCGGCGACGAGGCCCTGCCATTCGCGGTTCCCGTAGTCGTGCAGGCGACCCGCGTCGGCCGTGGCGCGCTCGCCCCACACGGTGATCAGGACCTTCGCGGTCCGCTCGAACTCGGCGCGTTCCGCCTCGGTCGTCCCCATGCGGCGGGCGGCCGCGGTCCACGGGCCGAGGAGGAACGCCGGGTGCGTGCCCGTCACCTCGTCCGTGAGCCGCATCAGCCGCAGCCACAGCTCCGCGAGCGTGCCGAACGTCTGCCGGTCCTTGCGCTCGTACGCCGTCCGCAGCTGCGGCAGGAGCTGGCGGCTGCGGTGGGCGAGGGCCTGCCGGGCGACGTCGACCACGTCGTGGCGGTAGGCGGCGCTGTCCCGCAGCGGCCCCGCCACGCCGAGGAGGCCGGTGAGGGCGGCGTCGAACCGCCCGGGGTCGTAGGTGAGCGCCCGCGGCGCGTACTCCGCGGCGCGCGCCGCCGCGAGGTCGGGGCGGGCGGCGAAGAGCGAGTCGTGCGGGTCGCTGCGTTCGACGGCGGTGTGCTGGTAGGCGGTCGCGTTCAGGGTGCGCCACGCGGACCGCGCGTCGGCGTCCCGCCCGCCGTACCGGAAGTCGGCGTACGACGAGAACCAGGCGGCCCGGTCCACCGGTGCCTTCGTCCACGCCAGTTCGGAGAAGAGCTCGAAGGCGGCCGGGTCGCGGTCCGTGGCCTCGGGCATGAACGCGGTGCCGGTCAGGGCGCTGCCCGCCTTGTCGCGCCAGGCGAAGAACCGCTCGTTCCACAGGTGGGTGCGGGCGCCGATCGTCGTGCGGCCGCCGAAGTTGGGGATGGTGCCGAAGGCGTACGGGGTGCCGCCCCAGTCCTTCTCCCGGTCCGGCTCCTTCGCGTACCGGTCGGAGACGCCGTCGACGATCAGCATCCGCTTCCTGTCGACGGCGTCGAGCAGCGCGGGCAGCGGGTTGGCCTCCCAGCCGAGGATCACCCACGTGGCGTTCGGCCGTGCCTTGCGCAGGGCCGCCTCCACGCCGCGCGCCGCCGCGGGCACGGGCACGTCACCCGCGGTGCCGCCCTCGTGCAGCAGGTCCATCTTGAAGAGGTCGGCGGGGCCGAAGAGGTCTTCCTGGTGGCGGTAGAAGGCGGCGGCGACCTTCGCGAACGCCGTGGTGCGCGGGTCGAGCCAGTCGGGCCGCTTGAACCCGTGCCAGACGCCCTGCGGGACGACGCGCGCGTCACCGCCGTTGCGCTCGACGAACCCGTCGGGGACATGCCCGTAGTAGCCGGGAAAGACCGGCGCGATCCCGAGGTCGCGAAGCCGCCGCACGATGCGCCGCCCCAACCCGGCCCGGTCCGCGATGAGCCGGTCGGAGAGCGGCCCTCCGTACCCGGAGAGGTTCTGCAGCAGCCACCAGGGCTGGTGCGAGGGCGCGGGCAACCACGCCCTGGCCTCGGCGTCGGAGTAGCCGAACTCGGTGAGCACCTTCCGGTACACCGCTTCGGCGCCCGCGATCACCAGGACCTCGTTGCACCCGTGCAGGGCGAGTACGTCGATCATCCGCTCCCAGTACGCCCAGTCGGCGTACGGCGCGGTGTACCCGTCGTTCGTGTCGTTCAGGGCGAACCGGTGGGGGAGCGAGGTGCTCCGCCTGAGCGTCCTGGCCGGTGCGGGCAGCCTGCGCGGCAGGTTCAGCTGGTTGCCGTTCCAGGTGATGTGGGCCCCGCACACGTACTTCAGGTACCAGTGGACGCCGGTGAGCAGCACGGCGGGTGTCGTGCCGGACACCTCGATCCGGCCGGTCGTGCCCGTGACCTCGAAACGGTCCTCGCGGCCGCGCGCGGGGAGGAGTCTGAGCCGGAACTGTTCCGCGTGATGCGGCAGGAGTCTGTTGAGCGCCGAGCGCGCGGAATCCGTATCGAAGGCGGGGCCCGCGGCGGTACCGGCGGGCCGGTCGGCGGCGTGGGCCGGCAGCGGTAGGCCGCCGACGGCGGCGCCGAGGCCGAGGGCTCCCGCGGTGCCTAGCACGGTACGTCTGGACGGTTCGGACATGTGTACCCCCTGGGGTGAAGGCTGCGGCGCACGGTATCCGGGCGGCCGAACTCCATCAACGGTGCATACGAGACAGGCGGGTTCGGCTCGCCGGAAGAGGCTGGTGGGACGACGATGAGGACGGTCGGTGCGGCGCGGTACGCGCTTTCGGGCATGGCTGTGGGAGCCCTGATGATGGTGTCGGGATGCGGCTCGGGGGGTGACGACACACCACGCACGGCGAGCGGCAGCCTTGAGCAGCTGGCGGCCGAGGCGGGGTGCAGGCCCGACGTCCGGACGGACGCGGCGGAACTGCGCCAGGCCACCTGTCAGAACGGTGCCCGGCGCTACGTGCTCGTAACCTTTACAAACGCCCGTGGCCAGGCCGAATGGCTCGACGAGGCGAACGACTACGGGGGTACGTACCTCGTCGGCGGCAGCAGCTGGGTCGCGGTCGGCGCCGCCGACGACATCGCGGCGCTGCACGACCGCCTCGGCGGGACCGTGGTGGACGCCGCGGGGAGGCACGGCGGGGACCACCACGGCCACCACGAGGGGGGAGAGCCTGTGTCATAACCCCGGCCGGGTGGTCGCCGTCTGGCACGCACGCTCGCCGCGTTGCCGAACCGCCCTAGTAGCTCCGCTACGAGGACGCTCCGGCGCCTTGCGATCGCACGCACCAGACGACGCCCACTGATCCGACCGGGGTTATGACACAGGCTCTGCGCGGCGCCGCGGCCGAACGGGGGACCGCGGTCAGGTGCAGCGCTGACCGGAGTTGACGCACTTGGCGACGCGCCGCATCAGCCGCTCGTCGAAGACGTTGATGAAGTCGCCGTGGTCGGTGACCGGCTTGTGCAGCTGCTCGGGGAACGAGTCGACGGCGAAACCGGGGCCCGGCGGCACGTCGTACACGATGCGCTGCACCAGCTGCGGCACGGCACGGAAGCCGCCCGGGCAGGCGCCGGTCCGCGGGTCGGCGAAGGCGACGTGGGTGCGGTGGTTGGCGCTGTCGGTGTTCTGCCCGTCCCAGCAGCTCTGGAAGTTGAACGTACGGACCACCTTGCTGCCCTCGGGGCAGATCGGATACTTCTCCTTCAGCTGCCGGTTCTCGAAGCCGGTGCAGCTCCACGACGCGTTGGCGTTGGCGTCGCCGTTGGTGAACGCCTTGGCGTCGCCGGTGATGATGCGCAGGAAGCGCGGCATCGCGACGACCTTGCTCACCGGGTTCCCGGCGAACTTCAGCGACACGGAAGCGGGTGTCTGGATCTCGCCGACGTTCTGGTCCTTGCCGCCGCCGTCGGCCTGTGCGTCATCCTCGGCCTCACCGTTCTGCAGGCGCAGGACGGGCCAGTAGTACGTCGACTTGTCGCCCTGGTTGCGGCAGCTCGTCCGCCCGTTCGCGAGGTCGTTGTCGTCGGAGAAGGCGTCCGTGGCCTGGTTCCCCACGTAGTCGTGCATGTGGTGGGCGCCGTTGCTCACGCCGGGCGCGACGATGACGTTGTCCGGGTTGAACTTGCCGTTCTCGTTGCGCCCGCACTGGGTGGTGAAGGTGCCGCGCGAGGCGTCGCGGCCGTTGCGGGGGCGGTTGACGTTGGGCCGGACGGACCGGATCTCGACGAAGTCCCCGGCTTCGGGCCCGTTGGTGGACCGGCCCTGCTCCTGTTCTTGCTCTTGTTCCTGACCCTGCTCTTGTTCCTGACCCTGCTCCTGTTCCTGGTCGTCGGCGCGCACCGTGCAGGGCGCCATGCTGCCGAGGTCCTCGGGCCGGGCGCCGGACCGGTCCAGCGTGTCCGAGATGCCGCCCAGGGTCTCCCTGCGTTTCTCCTCCAGGGGCCCGAGCAGGGACTCCTTGTCCCGGGTCTGCTCGAACTGCCCGTACGCGTCCGTGATCTGGCTGTCCAGATCGGCGAGCTGCCGGTCCACCTCGCCGCGTGCGGCGTCCGGCACCTCCGGCAGCTGATTGCCGACGTCCGGACAGCTGATGGTCGACGCCTGCTGCCCGGCACTCCGCGGCGGAGGCTGATCCGCGCCTTCCTCGGCGTTCGCGTAGACGTTCACGGCGACCAGGCCGCCGCCGCCCATGACTACCGCTGCGGACGCGGCGACCACGCGCCGCGCCAGCCTTGATCGTTTTCGTGAGGTACGTCCCATGGGGCTACATACGCATCAGCGACCCGATGCGTTCAGCGACCCTGGTCCAGATAGGCGAGGACCGCGAGGACCCGGCGGTTGTCGTCGTCGGAGACCGCCAGGTCCAGCTTCCCGAAGATGTTGGACGTGTGCTTCGCGATGGCCCGCTCGGTGACGACGAGCTGCGCCGCGATCGCCGCGTTCGACCGGCCCTGCGCCATGAGTTCGAGGACCTCGCGCTCGCGCGGGGTGAGCGCGCCCAGCGGTTCGTCGGCGGCGGAGCGCCGGGACAGGAGCTGCTGGATGACCTGCGGGTCCATCGCGGTGCCGCCCGCCGCGACCCGGCGCACGGCGTCGATGAACTGTGCCGCGTCGAAGACCCGGTCCTTGAGGAGATAGCCGACGCCGCCGTTCCCGTCGGCGAGGAGCTCGCGCGCGTACAGCTGCTCCACGTGCTGCGAGAGGACGAGGACCGGCAGGCCCGGCTTGGCCCGGCGCGCGGCGAGCGCGCACTGGAGCCCCTCGTCGGTGTGGGACGGCGGAAGCCGGACGTCGACCACGGCGACGTCCGGCTGCAACTCCTCCAACGCCTTCGTCAGTTCGGGCCCGCTCTCCACCGCGGCCGCGATCTCGAAGTCGAACGCCTCCAGCATCCGCACCAGGCCGTCACGGAGCAGGAAGAGGTCTTCGGCTAGGACAACTCGCAAGGGATCTCCATGGTCACCATGGTCGGGCCGCCAACCGGGCTGCTGACGGCCAGTACGCCGTCGAATGTACCGAGTCGGCGTTCGATGCCGCTCAGCCCGGATCCGGTGCCCACGGTGGCGCCGCCCTTGCCGTTGTCGGTGACCGCGATGCGCAGCATGCCGTCGGCGTGGTGCATGTCGACCCAGACGCGCTCGGCACCCGCGTGCTTGATGGCGTTCGTCAGGGTCTCGCTGACCGCGAAGTACGCCGCCGACTCGACCGGCGCCTCGGCCCGGCCGCGCAGCTCCACGTCGACCTCGGTGGTGACGGGGAGCCGCAGCGCGAGGGCCTTGACGGCGTCGCCGAGACCGCGTTCGGCGAGGACCGGCGGGTGGATGCCGCGGACCAGGTCGCGCAGCTCGGTGAGCGCCTCGCCGGAGTTCTGCCGGGCCTTGCCGAGCAGCTCCTTGGCCTTGGCGGGGTCGGTCTCGATCATCGCCTCGATGGTGCCGAGGTCCATGCCCATGGCGACCAGGCGGGCCTGCGCGCCGTCGTGCAGGTCGCGTTCGATGCGGCGCAGCTCTGCGGCCGACGTGTCCACGGCGTCGTGCCGGGTCTCCGTCAAGTGGTCGACGCGCTGGACGAGTTCGCGCTCACGCATGCTCGTGGTGGGGGCGATGAGCGTACGCGCCAGGCCGAAGTGGGCGCGGATGAGGCAGGGGTTCACGAGGAGCCCGACGACCAGCAGACCCGTGCCGAGCGCGGCCGCGTAGTTCGCGTCGGTCTGCGAGGTGACGTGGATGAAGCCGTACCACTCGCCGCCGCCCGCGTTGTAGATGGGCTCCCACACGCCGAAGGCGAGCACCCAGCCGTACAGCGTGTAGAGGAGCAGCGAGGGTGCCAGCAGCGCGACGACGAAGCCCGCGGTCATGTCGACGAGCAGCCACTGCAGATCGCGCCAGGTCGCCGGGTCCTTCAGCATGAGCTGGCAGCGGTCGGCCTGCCCCATGAGTCCCCGGCGCATGTCCGGCGGGAAGGGGCGGTACGGCACCGGGATGCGGATGTCGGCCCACGCACCGGCCTGGGCGCGGCGCAGGTTGGCGTGCTTGCGCAGGCCGGTCAGCACCACCGGGGTGGTGAGTACGCCGATGCCGAGAGGGATGAAGGCGATCGCGAGGACCGCGTTGACGAAGTAGATGATCCCGCCGGCCAGCGAGACGATCGCCAGATACAGGCCGCGCGCACCCGCTATCACGGCCCTGCCCACCCGTGATGTCCCCATGATGTCCCTCTCCTCAGGCCGCCTGTCTGAGTCACAGTCTCCCTGGTCACGGGGGTACGGGTCACTGGGTCCCGCACCCGGGCGGGGGTGTACCTGACGACACCCCGGAGCCTCGCCCTGCGCTCCGGACAGAGGGGGCCTCGGCGGCTGGGGCGCAAGGCCTCCGATTTCTAGCGTGAGTCACGTCTTATCCGACGCATACTCACGCAGACTTGATGGGGGCGAAGCGCCATGAGGCGGAACCTCGCGGCACGACTCGGTGTGTGGAGCGCACACCACCGGAAGGCGGCCATCTTCGGCTGGCTGGTCTTCGTGGTCCTGGCCACGGTCATCGGCGGGGCCACCGGCACGGTCACCGCCTCCGACGAAGAGATGGGGGTCGGCGACTCGGGCCGTGCCGCCGAGATCCTGAAGGACGCGGGCATCGACGAGCCGGCCGGTGAGCTCGTCATGGTCACCGCGCGGACCGCCGACGGGTGGCGGGACGCGGCCGCCGACCTCTCGAAGGCCCTGGACGCGACGGGCGACGTACGCGGCCTCAAGGCGCCGCTGCCCTCCGCCGACGGCAAGGACGCGCTGCTGCGCTTCGAGATCGAGGGTCCGTCGGACGAGGCGGCCGACCGCGTCCAGCCGGTCCTCGACGCCGTGGCGAAAGCGCGGCAGGACGGCGCAGGACGCGGCATCTCCGTCCACCAGTTCGGCGACGCCAGCTCCGAGAAGGAACTGTCCGACCTGCTCGCCGACGACTTGAAGAAGGCCGAGTTCACCGCGGTGCCGCTGGCACTCGGCATCCTCCTGATCGCGTTCGGCGCGGTGGTCGCCGCGCTGCTGCCCGTGGGGCTCGCGCTCACCGCGTGCGTGGCGGCGTTCGGGCTGCTCTCGCTGGCCAGCCACCAGTTGCACCTGTTCGAGACGACGTACTCCGTGATGTTCCTGATGGGCCTCGCGGTCGGCGTCGACTACTGCCTCTTCTACCTGCGTCGGGAGCGGGACGAGCGCGCGGCGGGACGGGACGCGGAGACGGCCCTGCGGATCGCGGCGGCCACCAGCGGACGCGCCGTCCTCGTCTCCGGCCTCACTGTGATGGTCGCCATGGCGGGCATGTTCCTGTCCGGGCTGCTCCTCTTCAAGGGCTTCGCCGTCGCCACGATCCTCGTGGTGTTCGTGGCGATGCTCGGCTCGGTCACCGTCCTGCCCGCACTGCTCGCGGGGATGGGCGACCGGATCGACGCCGGCCGCATCCCGTTCCTGAACCGCCGCGCCGAGAAGGGCGTGTCCAAGAAGGGCGCGCACGCCAGTGGCGGTCTGGCGGGCAAGGTGCTGCGGCCCGTCCTCGCCCGTCCCAAGTTCTTCGCCGTCGGCGCGGCGGTCCTGCTGCTCGCCCTCGCCGCGCCCGCGCTCGGCATGAAGACCGAACAGCTGGGTCTGGAGAAGCAGTTCGGCTCCGACGCGCCGCTGTCCGTCGCGTACCAGAAGATCACCGAGGAGTTCCCCGGCGGGCCCGCCCCGGCCCGCGTGGTCGTCAAGGCCGACAACGCCGGCGACATCGCCGCGCAGCCCGTACGGGACGCGCTCGACTCGCTGACCCGCAAGGCCGGTGACGGCGCCGAACTCACCGTGCACAAGGCGTCGGGCGTCGCCGAGATCGCGGTGCCGCTGCCGGGCGACGGCACGGACGCCGAGGCGAAGAAGGCCCTGTACGAGCTGCGGGACGACACGGTTCCGGCGGCCTTCGACGGGATGGACGTCGAGGCGTACGTGGGCGGGGACCTGGCCTCGTCCGAGGACTTCGGCGACCAGCTCGGCAAGGGCATCGTGCCGGTCTTCGCCTTCATCACGGCGGTGACGTTCCTCCTGATGCTCTTCAGCTTCCGCTCGGTGGTCATCGCGGTGACGTCGATCGCGCTCAACCTGCTGTCGGTGGGCGCCGCCTACGGCGTCATGACCGCCGTCTTCCAGCACGGCTGGGGCGCGGAGCTGATCGGCTCGGAGAAGGTCGGCGCGATCGAGAACTGGATGCCGCTGTTCGTCCTCGTCGTCCTCTTCGGTCTCTCGATGGACTACCACGTGTTCGTGGTCTCCCGGATCCGCGAGTCCCGCGACCGGGGCATGGACAACCGCGCGGCGATCCGCGAGGGCATCATGCGTACGGCGGGTGCCGTCACGGGCGCGGCCGTGATCATGGTGGCGGTCTTCGCGGTGTTCGGCACGCTGTCCATGCAGGACATGCAGCAGATGGGCGTGGGCCTGGGCGTGGCCGTCCTGCTGGACGCGACGGTGGTCCGCATGATCCTGCTGCCGTCCCTGATGACGCTCCTGGGTGAGCGCAACTGGCACACGCCGCGGTACCTGCGGTGGCTGCCGAAGATCTCCCACGAGGACGCGGAGCCGACCGCGCGGCCGCAGGCCGGGCCGTACAACACGCGGGTGCCCAGCGGGCGTTGACATTCGCGGGGCACGGCCTGTGTTCCCGGCGCGGCATCGCCCGCACCGGGAACACAGGCCGTTCACGTCACAGGCCGTGCCTCACAAACCGAGCGCCTTCGCCTCCTTCTCGGGGGCGAGCCCGACTACCGGCCGGTCGGGCCGCTGCGGCGCCGAGCCGCCGATGGACCGCAGCCACTCCCACGTGTCGCGCACCGTCTCTGCGGCGGGCCGGGTCCCCAGCCCCGCGGCGACCGCCTTCTCCGACGACGTCCGGTGCATCGTGTCGTGCAGCTCACCCGGCGCCAGCCACACCGGCAGCTCCGACCACTGCTCGATCCCGGCGTCGAGCACCACCTGCGGCTCCGTCCAGCGGAGCGCCGCCTCCGGGCCCGCCACCTCCACGCACGCGTCGAGGAGCTCGCCCATCGTGATCCGCCCCATGGGGCTCACCAGGTTGTACGCGCCGTGCAGCCCGTCGGCCGCCGCGTCGAGGACCCATTCGGCGAGGTCCCGCACGTCGACGTACTGGATGTCGAGGTCCCGCGGCCCTGGGGCGAGGACCGGCCCGCCGCGCGCCACCCGGTTCAGCCACCACGGCAGCCGCCCGATGTTCTCGTACGGACCGAGGATGAGACCGGCCCGCGCGAGTACCGTCCGCTCCTCCCCGAACGCGGCGACCGCGGCGAGTTCGCCGCCCCGCTTGTCCTCCGCGTAGGCGGTCGCGTCCGCGTCCGGGTCGCCGTCCACCACGGGGAAGCTCTCGTCGGATCCCGCCTCGCCCGGGTAGCGGTACACGGAGGCGCTGGAGACGTACACGTACCGCCCCGCGCGCCCCGCGAGGAGCCGGGCCGCGTCCCGCACCACCCGCGGCGCCGCCGACCAGGTGTCGACCACCACGTCCCACTCGCCGTCGGCCAGCGCGTCGAGGCCGCCCTCGGCGGTGCGGTCGCCGTGCAGGGCGTGGGCCCCCTCGGGCGGAGCGTGGTGACCGCGGTGGAAGACCGTCACGTCCCAGCCCCGGGCGAGGGCCGCCTCGGTGACCGCGCGCCCCACGAACTCGGTACCGCCAAGCATCAGAAGTCTCATGGCGGTGACTCTGCCCCGGCGACCCCGGTCCTGTGAACCGGTTTCTGCTCGGGGCAGAGCGCGGAACCGCAGCTCAGCGGGTGGTCGGGGGTGCGTACTTGTAGCCGACGCGGCGCACCGTCTGGATCGTCCTGCGGTGTTCGGCGCCCAGCTTGCGGCGCAGCCGCGCGACGTGCACGTCGACGGTACGGCCGTCGCCCACGTGTCCGTACCCCCACACCGTCGTCACCAACTGGTCGCGGGTGTGCACCCGGTGGGGGTGCGCGACGAGGTGGGCGAGGAGCTCGAACTCCAGGTACGTGAGGTCGAGGACGCGGCCTTCGACCTCGGCGGCGCGCCGCACGGCGTCGATCCTGATGGGGCCGGGGGTGGGTGCGGGGGCGTGCGGCGCTACGGGCAGTACGGGTTCGGCGGTGGCGGTGGCGGCGGCGGTCACGGGCTCCTGGCCTGCCGGTACGAGGACGAGGTAGCCGACCATCGGGGGCTGGCCCGGCAGGGTCGGCAGGGTGTGCTGCGGCGCGGGCAGCCAGGTGGCGCCCGGCGGCAGGAAGTCGCTGATCTGCACCACCTCGTCGGGCGCGACGGCTCGCAGTCGGCCGCGGCCGGGCACCGGGGGAGGGGTGAGGGTGGAGGGAGCGGAGGCGGTGAAGGAACGGGAGTTCGCCATGGGATGTCAGCTCTTTCGCGCGAAGAGGGAAACGTCGAGAACGAGACGTACGTCGTGCGCGTCAGGCGAAGGCCGGGTGAACGGCTTTAGAGGGCCCGCGCGTTCGTCGCGCGGCAACACACCCGGTCGAAGTCGTGGTGCTGACGGGAGGGCCAGAAGGGCTCGAGGTCATGACGACCCGTCGCGGTGATCTGGTGGCTGCCCATGGCTCCATTGAATCAGATGAAGAGAGGGTCGCCCACCGTAATGGCGGGCGACCCTTCGGTGACGGGTCCGGGATCAGACCTGGCCGGCCTTCTCCAGCGCGGTGCAGCACGTGTCGACGAGGAGCCGCGTCACGACGTACGGGTCGACGTTCGCGTTGGGGCGGCGGTCCTCGATGTAGCCCTTCTGCTCCACCTCGACCTGCCACGGGATGCGGACCGAGGCGCCGCGGTCGGAGACGCCGTACTTGTACTCGTCCCAGGGCGCGGTCTCGTGCAGACCGGTGAGGCGGTCGTCGATGCCCGCGCCGTAGTTCTTGACGTGGTCCAGCGGCTTGGAGCCCTCGCCGAGGGACTCGCAGGCGGTGATGATCGGCGCGTAGCCCTCACGCATCGCCTTGGTGGAGAAGTTGGTGTGCGCGCCCGCGCCGTTCCAGTCGCCCTTGACCGGCTTCGGGTCGAGCGTGGCCGACACCTTGAAGTCCTCGGCGGTGCGGTAGAGCAGCCAGCGGGCGATCCACAGCTGGTCGGAGACCTCCAGCGGGGCGAGCGGGCCGACCTGGAACTCCCACTGGCCGGGCATGACCTCGGCGTTGATGCCGGAGATGCCGAGACCCGCCGCGAGGCAGTGCTCCAGGTGCGCCTCGACGACGTCACGGCCGAAGATCTCGTCCGAGCCGACACCGCAGTAGTAGCCGCCCTGCGCGGCGGGGAAGCCGCCGACGGGGAAGCCGAGCGGGCGGTCGCCCTCGAAGAACGTGTACTCCTGCTCGATGCCGAAGATCGGCTCCTGCGCGGTGAAGCGGGCCTCGACCTCGGCCAGTTCGGCGCGGGTGTTGGACTCGTGCGGCGTCATGTCCGTGTTGAGGACCTCGCACAGGACGAGTACGTCCGCGCCGCCGCGGATCGGGTCCGGGCAGGTGAAGACCGGCTTGAGGACGCGGTCGGAGGCGTGGCCCTTGGCCTGGTTCGTGCTGGATCCGTCGAAGCCCCAGAGCGGCAGCTCGGCGCCCTTCGCGTCGTCCGCAAGGATCTTCGTCTTGGAACGGAGCTTGGCGGTCGGCGCGGTGCCGTCGATCCAGATGTACTCAGCCTTGAAGGTCACGGGGCCTCATCCTCATAACGCTCGGTACGGCGCAGAACGTGCGGGTGCTGCGGTGCCGTGGTGATGACCGGAAGACTGGCAACCGGCGATTTCCCTGCCGTTGCTCTTATGTGAACCCCGTGTTACCTGGGGTGAGTGTGGCTCACGTCACGATCGTGCGTCACTTGATGACCGCGTTGGCGGCCGCTATCGCGAGCCCGATCGTCGCGTCGGCGCCGCCGATCAGCACGGCCGAACGCCGCCGGTAGCCGACCCGCGCGGCGGCCACGGTGCCCCAGGCGAAGAGGAGGGCCGCGTTCAGGAGCAGTCCGCCGTACGTCACGCGGCTCTCGGGCCAGCCGAAGGCGCCGGCGAGGACGAGCAGCAGCACGGTCGGCCAGCACGCGACGATCACCGGCCACTCGTCGACGAGCGCCCAGCCGAGCTGACGCCAGCGGTGCGTACCGCGGCCCGGCCGGTGCGTCGACATGTGGTGCGCGTAGCCGTGGGCGAGGGCGGCCGTGCCTGCGGTCACCATCACCCAGGACGCGTCGTAGTAGGGCGTGTAGGTGTCCCCCTGCGACTGCAGCGCCGCGAGCAGCGCGCTCGCGAGGACCGTTCCGTATACGCCCCCGGACATCCAGTTCCGCACGGCGCGCTCCTCTCGGTGTCTGGAGCACTCCACGCTAGGCGGGGGTATGTAACGGTTTGCCGGAGTTGAGCCATCGGTCGGCGGGCGACTGTGCCTCCGGGTGCTCAGCGCGAGAGCGCGTCCCGCACCGCCTCCTCCGTGCGGCCCACGACCGCCGTGCCGTCGTCCGCCGTGATGATCGGGCGCTGGATCAGCTTCGGGTGGTCGGAGAGGGCCTTGATCCAGCGGTCGCGGCCCGCGGCGTCGCGCGGCCAGGCCTCGGCGTCCTTGAGGTTCAGGTCCTTGGCGGCCTGCTCCTGGGTGCGGGTGATGTCCCAGGGTTCGAGGCCGAGCCGGTCGAGGACGGCACGGATCTCGTCCTCGGTGGGTACGTCGTCGAGGTAGCGCCGCACCGTGTAGTCGGCGCCCTCCGCGTCGAGCAGCGTGAGCGCGCTGCGGCACTTCGAGCAGGCGGGGTTGATCCAGATCTCCATGCCCACACGCTACCTGCGAACCACCCGTCGCAGGCCGCTCGGCAGAGGTTTGTTCGATTACCTCAAAGCCGGTCTGGCCAGCGGCGATTGTCAGTGCCGCGCAGTAGAATCACAGTAGTGTTCGAGGGCGCCCGACGGGGGTCCTGACCGCGACAGGAGGATGCCTGTGCCCGCTGCCGCACTCACAACGAAGCGTGTGTCCAAGTCCGTTTCCCAGCCCGTCCTGATCGACCTGCCGTACGTACCACTGGAGAAGAAGGCGCTGCCCGCCGGGCGCCCGCGCGAGTGGTACGTCAACCACAACCGCCGACTGAAGGCCATGCGGCTGGCCATAGCCCTGCTCGACTCGGGCGTCCATCTGCCGAACCAGGCGAAGAACAGCACGATCCGGCGCATGGCGGAGGATGTCGGGATCCATCCGCCGTCCGACATCACCTGTCACATGGTGCGGGCCCTCATGCGGTACAGCCGCTGAGGCAACTGCGGGCCACCTGGAGGGAATTGGCCTCCAGGTGCCCGTTTCCGCGCGCGATCCCGTGCGTTCACGTGTGCGATGGGACATGCTGAGCCACATGACCCAGCAGGAACCCGTCGGCGAACTGCCGCTCCTGACGACCGCCGAACTCCCCGACGGCACGCGGCTTCCCGTGCGTGCGCTCTGCTCTCCCGAGCCGGAACGCTTCCTGCCGTCCGGCTCGGGCCCCGCGCCGGGCCCGCCCCCGGCCCCCGTGGTGCTGATACTCCCCGCGATGGGCGTCCCCGCCCGCTTCTACCGCCGCTTCGCGCGCCAACTCCATGACGAGGGCCTCACGGTGCTCACCGTCGACCTGCGCGGGCAGGGCGAGGCGACGTCGTCCGCGGCGGGGCGCGGCGCGCCGGGACACGGGTACCGGGCGATCGTCGAGGAGGACCTCCCCGCGGTCGTGGCGGCGATCCGCGACGAACTGGGCACGGAACCGCCCCTGTTCCTGCTCGGCCACAGCCTCGGCGGCCAGCTCGGCCTCGTGTACGCGGCGTCGGCGCGACGCCCCGACGTGGACGGGGTGGCGGTGGTCGCCACGGGCTCGGTCTGGTTCCGTGCGTTCGGCCCGCTGCGCGGTGCGGGACTGCTCCTGGTGCAGCTGCTGATCGGCGGCACGGCGACCGTGCTCGGCCGCTGGCCCGGCACCCGGCTCGGGTTCGGCGGCAACCAGCCCAAGGGCGTCATGCGCGACTGGGCGCGACAGGTGCGGACGGGCCGATACAGCGCCACGGGCTCCGCCCTCGACTACGAAGCGGCGCTCGCCACGCTGACCCTGCCCGTCCTCGCGGTCTCCGTCGACGACGACACCTACGCCCCCGCCTCGTCCCTGGACCACCTGCTCGGCAAGGTCCCGGAGGCGCGCCTGACCCGCCGCCACTACACGGCCCAGGAGGCGGACGCCCCCCTCGACCACTTCGCGTGGGCCCGGGCGGGCGCCCCGCTGGCCAAGTGGGTGGCCGCATGGACGAGCGACAAGCCCCCACGCCCCCTGGCACTGGCCACCCACCACGATCACGGCGACCTCCGGCGTCTGGACGGCCGGGGGAGGTGAGGGCAGGCGGCCCTCGGCCCTCGCCCTCAGTCGAGCAGTGCGTTCACCAACCGTCGCCGGTCCGCCGCGTGGTCCCGCAGCCAGGACCCCAACATGTGGTCGGCGTCGCGCAGTTCGAGCCGTGTGAACCGAGCGCGCGCGGCCAGCGCCTCGGTGACGGCCGCCGTGACCGACGGCGGGATCACCGCGTCCGTGCCCGGCACCACGAGCACCGCCCGCCCGCCGAAACCCCGGTAGACGTCCAGCGCGGACGAGTCCCGCCACCGGTCCGGCGTGCGGATGATCTCGGTGAAGCGGCCGTTCCCGTCACCGAAGGGCAGCGGCCACGCCTCGTTCGCGTACACGGCGGGCGCGCACAGGCCGATGCCCGTGACCCGCGGGCCGAAGTGCGCCACCAGGTCCGCCACGGTCTGCCCGCTCATGCTGAACCCGACGAGGATCAGGTCGTCGGAGGCGGGCACCCGCTCCTCGACCACGGCGACCGCCTGCGCGTACCGTCGCGCGAGACTCAACTCCCTTGTGGAGCCCGTGCTTTCGCCGTGCCCGGAGAAGTCGAGCGCCAGCGCCCGGCAGCCGCGTGCCGCGAAGTCGCCCTGGAGGGCGGCCAGGCGTGCCTTGCTGCCGGTGCCCGCACCGTGCAGCAGGACGACCGTGGTCGCCGGTGCCCGTACGGCGCCGGGCAGTGCCTCGGTGCAGCTGAGCGTCTCCCCGTCGCAGGTCAGGGTGGAAGGGGACGGAGTCGCGGGGAGGGCGTGGGGGGAGGTCGTGAGGTCCTGAGTCATGCCACCCATCCTCCGTCCCGCCGGGGCCGAGGTGGAAGATGGGGCGTATGGCGACGACGACCGTGTCCGTGTTCACCCTCGGCGGCACCATCTCCGCGCAGGGCGGCGGCAGTTCACCCCGGCTGTCCGGCGCCCGGATCCTCGCGTCCCTCGGCGCCGTGCCGCCCGGCGTCGAGGTCGAGGCGCACGACGTGCGCAGGCTGCCCAGCTCCTCCCTGAGCGTCGAGGACGTGGCCGACCTCGCCGGGCGGGTCGACGCGGCGACGGCCGAGGGGCACGGTGTCGTCGTGGTGCAGGGCACGGACACCCTGGAGGAGACCGCCTTCCTGCTGGACCTCGCCTGTGCGCGCCGCGCCCCCGTCGTCGTGACCGGGGCGATGCGGCGGCCCGACCTGCCGGGCGCCGACGGCCCGGCGAACCTCGCAGCCGCCGTGGCCGTCGCGGCCGACCCCGGCTGCGCGGGACTCGGCGTCGTCGCGGTACTCGCCGACGAGATCCACGCCGCACGACATGTGAGGAAGACCCACACCACGTCCGTCGCGACGTTCGCGTCGCCCGGCGCGGGCCCGCTCGGCCGGGTCGTCGAAGGCAGGCCGCGCATCCTGCTCCGCCCCGCCCGGCCGGTGACCGAGCGCCCCTTGAGCCTGCGGGGTACGGCCAGGGTCGCCCTGGTCACGCTCGCCCTCGGAGACCGCGGGGAACTCCTCGAAGCGGTCGACGAACGGTTCGGCGGTCTGGTCGTGGCGGCGTTCGGCGCGGGCCACGTCCCCACGTGGCTCGTCGACCCGCTGGCCGACCTCGCCGCCCGTATGCCGGTCGTCCTCGCCTCCCGCACGGGCGCGGGCCCGCTGCTCAGCGAGACGTACAAGGGCCCTGGCTCGGAGTACGACATGCTCGGGCGCGGCCTGCTCTCCGCCGGGCCGCTGGACGCGCCGAAGGCCCGACTGCTCCTGCACGCCCTGCTCGCGGACGGCGCCGACCACACCCAAGTGGCCGACGCCTTCCGCACGTTGAACGCATATTGAACGCATGCTGAGCACGTGCCGAGCACGTGTTGAGCGGTCAGCCGATCTGGTCCGGCGTGACCGTCAGCCACCGCTTGTCGGCGGTCACCTTGTGGCCCAGCTCGCGCTGCCGCTCCGCGTTCTTCTTCTTCATCCCGTCGAGCTGCTTCATGTATGAGTCCTTGCGGTTGACCCACACCCGCACACCGCCGTGCGCGACATCGGCGGAGTGGAACAGCATCGGCCCGTCGCTGACCGGCGTGTCACCGGCCGCCAGGATCGGCTTCCGCCACTCGTCGATGTACGTGTTGATCGCCGCGGGCTTGCCCTCGTACCAGGTCAGCGGCGCCCACAGGTTCGGCGTCAGCTCACGCTTCGCGAGCTTCGCGCGGTCCTTCTCGCCGAAGCGCCCCTCGGCGATCTCCTTGCGGGAGCTGGTGACCTCGCCGGTCCTGCGGTCCTTCAGCTGCATGGAGACACCGATGACGTTCTGCGGCTTCACGCCGTAGCCGTACTTCGGGTCGGCGAGCACCATGCGCACCAGGTCCTCGCTGGCCGCGCTGACCACGTACACCTCGATGCCGTGCGCCTGCAGCGTCTTGTAGAGCTGCCGCATGCCGCGCGAGAACTCCGGCGGCTTCACCTCGGTCTTCGTGAGCTTCCCGGCCTCGTAGTACTCGGCGGGGATCGGCTTCTTGTACGCCAGGAGCTCGTCGACGTACCCCTTCAGCTCCTTCAGCGTGAAGCCGGAGAAGATCTGCGCGGCCCACGGGTAGCAGACCTGGTCGTCGACCTCGCACAGCCGGTTGTAGTAGCTGTAGAGGCTCTCCTTGTGCCCGGCCTTGTCCTTGAAGGGGATGACCTTCAGCGACGGGTCCATGGTCTCGCGGGTGAGGACGCCCTTCATCTCGAGGAAGGGCAGCAGCGACTCCTCCAGGTCGTTGCGGTACGTCGTGTTGTCCGCGTCGAAGACGGCGTACGCGCCCTTGTGGTCGTTCTTCGCGATGACCTTGCCGAGCTGCTTCGCGACGGGCTTCGGCCAGTGGGACAGCTCCCGGGCGGTGGCCGCCGAGGTGTCGGCGGCGCTCGCCTCCTCCGTCGGCCACAGGGCGCCGCCCGCGAGGACGGCGGCGGCCAGCGCGCCCGTGGTGCCGATGACGGCCAGCTTGCTCTTTGCCCGTACTGCCATGTCTCTACGTCCCTGCCGTTCCCTGCGAGCGATGTGCGCCCCGACCGGAGCGGCGCGCAATGCTATGGGGCGGCACCCACATTTCCCATGATCGAAGTCACCGTGGCGCGGTGGCATGGGGCGGGTGAACAGGGGTAATGGAGGGGTTCCGCGCATACTGGGCCCATGGACTCCCGTGAGTTCGTCCGCGCCGCTCCACGGCTCGACGGCATGGTCGTCTCCGCGGTCGGCTACCGCACCGCGGGGCAGCGGCCAGGGCTGCACCGGGGGCTCCCTTCGCCGTATCTGACGGTGATCTTCTCCCTGGACGGGACCATCGCCACCGGCAGCACCCCGGACCGGGCGACGGGACCGGACGCGACGCGCACCGACATCATCGTGGGCGGCCTGCACCAGAGCCCCGCGTACGTCGTCCAGCCCGAGCACGAGGCGGGCATCCAGCTCGCCGTGCATCCCCTCGCGGCCCGCGCCCTCCTCGGCCTGCCCGCCGCCGGGCTCACCGGGCAGCTCGTCGTCGGCGGCACGGACGTGCTCGGCGACCCGGCCGCGGAGATCCGCGAGCGGCTGTGCGAGCTGGACCGCTGGGAGGACCGCTTCGCCCTCCTGTCGGCCTATCTGAGGCGGCGCGCGGCTACGGACCGCGCCGCCGGATCCGTCCGCCCCGAGGTCGCGGAGGCATGGGCGTGGCTGGCCAGGCACCGGGGCGCGGGCACCCTCGGCGGCCTCTCCCGGCACGTCGCGCTCAGCGAACGCAGGATGACCGCGCTGTTCCGCGCCGAGACGGGACTCACCCCCAAACAGGCCGCCCGCCTGATGCGCTTCCAGCACGCCAAGGCCACCGTGACCCGCGCCGTCGCGGCGGGCGCCCCGCCGGACCTGGCCGGGGTCGCGGCCGACACCGGGTACTACGACCACTCCCACCTCGTACGCGACTTCCGGCAGTACACCGGCGAGACCCCCACCCGCTGGCTGGCCGAAGAGTGCCGGAATATCCAAGCCGGGGCGCACGCCAGGAGCGAAGAGTAGAGGCATGGACACCAACCGGAACACCACGACAGAACAGCAGCTCAGCACGCCCGCCCCGGCGATCTGGCCGGGCCTCCGGGCGCAGGACGCCCCCGCCCTGATCGACTTCCTCGTCGGCACCGTCGGCTTCCTGCGGACCGCCGTCTATGAGGACGAGGGCCGCGTCGCCCACGCCCAGCTCGACTGGCCCGAGGGCGGCGGCGTCATGCTCGGCTCGTACGACCCGGCCGACGAGGCCACCTGCGGCAGGCCCGGCGGTGCGGGCGCCTACGTCGTCACCGACCACGTGGACGACCTGTACCGACGACTCGTGGAGGCCGGCGTGAAGGTCACCGGTGAGATCGAGGACAAGCCCTACGGAAGCCGCGAATTCGGCATCGAGGACCCGGAGGGCAACCGCTGGTCCTTCGGTACGTACCGGGGTGAGCCGCGGCCCGCGCCGACGTCCACGCCCGGCCCGTAAGGCGGCGGGCCGGGCCCATCAAGCCGCGTGATAACTTGCGCAAGCCAGTCAAACCCACACCTGGGCCAGGGAATCCGGTGCGAATCCGGAACTGACGCGCAGCGGTGAGGGGGACGGGCGGGGCCACGGCCACTGGGTGTCGCGAGACGCCCGGGAAGGCGCCCCGCCCGGCCGATCCCCGAGTCCGAAGACCTGCTGGCGCCCTCCGGCCGCCCACCCGGCGGCGGGGGTCCGACGCAGGCCAGGCTCCGCGTATGAGCCGTGACACTCAAGGGATCACGTGTCCTCGACAGCCCGTATATCCGCCCTCCTCTGCGCCTGCCTGTTCGCGCTCACCGCGTGCGGCGGCTCCACGGAGAAGACCGGGGAGTCCACCGACAAGGCTGACAAGGCGGACAAGGCGGACAAGAGCGCCGAAGGCTTCCCGGTCACGGTCACCTCCTGCGGCAAGGACGCGAAGGTCCCGGCACCGCCGCAGCGCGCCGTCTCCCTCGACCAGGGCTCCACGGAGATCCTCCTCTCCCTCGGCCTCGCCGACCGCATGGTGGGCACCGGTACCTGGACCGACCCGGTACCGAAGAACCTGGAGAAGGAGAACGCGAAGGTCGAGCGGCTCGCCGACCGCTACCCGTCGCTGGAGAAGGTCCTCTCCAAGGAGCCGGACTTCGTCAGCGCGTCCTTCCTCTACACGGTCGGCAAGGGAGGCGTCGCCGACCGCGCGAAGTTCGACGAGCTCAACGTCCCGGTCTATGTCTCGCCCAGCGACTGCGCGGGCAAGGACAACGACGGCGGCGGCGACGGCAAGCGCGTCAAGACCCTCACCATGGACACCGTCTACGGCGAGGTGCGCGACCTGGCGAAGGTCTTCCACGTCGAGAAGCGCGGCGAACGGCTGGTCGCCGACCTCAAGAGCCGCGTCACGAAGGCGACCGAGGACATCGACGCCTCCGACGCCACGCTCCTGTACTGGTTCGCCAACTCCGACGCCCCGTACCTGGCGGGCTGCTGCGGCGCCCCCGGCATCATCACCCGCGAACTCGGCGCGAAGAACGTCTTCGACGACACCCACGAGGAATGGCCCCAGATCAACTGGGAGACCGTCGCCGACCGCGACCCCGACGTCCTCGTCATCGGTGACCTCACCCGCAAGTCGCAGTCCGCGGAGAGCGCCGCGGCGAAGATCAAGTTCCTGGAGACCAACCCGGCGACCAAGAACCTGACGGCCGTGAAGAAGAAGCGGTACGTCCTGCTCAGCGGCCAGGCCATGAACCCCACGATCCGCACGGTCGACGGCATCGAGCAAGTAGCGGCGGGTCTGCGGAAGTTCGGGCTGGTCAAGTGACGGAGGTCGCCCGCGTGCGGCAGGCGCTGCTGTGGCTCGCCGGGGTCGCCGCGCTCGTCCTCTCCGTCTCCGTGGCCGTCACCATCGGCCCCGCGGACATCTCCGTGCCCGACGTGTGGTCGACCGTCGCGGCCCACCTCGGCTGGGGCGACAGCCCGCTCACCCCGATCAGGGACGGCATCGTCTGGAACCTGCGGATGCCGCGCACCGTGCTCGCCGCCGTCTGCGGCGCGGGCCTCGCGGTCTGCGGGGCGGTCATGCAGTCCCTGCTCCGCAACCCGCTCGCCGACCCCTTCGTGCTCGGGGTGTCGTCCGGGGCGTCCACGGGAGCGGTCGCGGTCGTCGTCCTCGGCGTCGGCGGGGGAGTGGTGTCCGTCTCCGCGGGCGCCTTCGCGGGCGCGCTCTGCTCCTTCGCACTCGTCCTGCTCCTCAGCCACACCCTCGGCGACACCACGGACCGTGTCGTGCTGTCGGGCGTCGCGGCCATGCAGCTCTTCTCCGCGCTCACGTCGTTCGTCGTCCTCACGGCGGGCGACGCGGAGACGACACGCGGCGTGCTGTTCTGGCTCCTCGGCTCGCTCAGCGGAGTCGGCTGGACCGACGTGTGGCTGTGCGGCGCGGTGCTCGTGGCCGCGCTGGTCGTCTGCCTCGGCCACGCCCGTACGCTCGACGCCTTCGCGTTCGGCCCGGAGGCCGCGGCGGCGCTCGGCGTCCGGGTGGCCCGCACCCGGCTCGTCCTGCTCTGCACGACGGCGCTGCTCACGGCGGCCCTGGTCAGCTCGGCGGGCGCCATCGGCTTCGTCGGCCTTGTCCTGCCGCACGCGGCCCGCGCGGTCGTCGGCTCCGGGCACGCCAGGCTCCTCCCGGTCACGGCGCTCGCGGGAGCGGTCTTCCTGGTCTGGGTGGACACGCTGGCCCGCACGGCGCTCGACCCGCAGGAGGTCCCGGTCGGCGTGGTGACGTCACTCATCGGCGTACCGGCGTTCGTGGCGGTGCTGTACAGGACGAGGAGGACGACGTGACCTCTCCGAGCACCGTCGACACGGGCCTGCGAGCGGACCGGGTCAGCAGGGAGGCGGGCGGCCGTCTCATCGTCGACGGCGTCAGCCTCGCCCCACCCACCGGCGCCACCGTCGGGCTCCTCGGCCCCAACGGATCGGGCAAGTCCACGCTCCTGCGCCTGCTCGCGGGCGTCCTGGCCCCGGCGTCCGGGGTGGTCACCCTGGACGGCCGCACCCTGTCGGACACGGGACGCCGAGCGGTGGCCCGGCGGATCGCCGTGGTGGAGCAGCACGCGGCGACGCAGGTCGAACTGACCGTACGGGACGTCGTACGCCTCGGCCGCATCCCGCACCGCCGCGCCTGGTCGACGCCCACGCCCCACGACGAGCGGGCCGTACGCGAGGCCCTCGCCCGCACCGGACTCACCGAACGCGCCGCCCAGGCCTGGCACACGCTCTCCGGCGGCGAACGCCAGCGCGTCCAGATCGCCCGCGCCCTGGCCCAGGAGCCCCGCGAACTCCTCCTCGACGAGCCGACCAACCACCTGGACATCCAGCACCAGCTGGACCTGCTGTCCCTGGTCGCCGAACTCCCCGTCACCAGCGTGATCGCGCTGCACGACCTCAACCTGGCGTCGATGTTCTGCGACCAGCTGCTGATCCTCAAGGAGGGCACGGCGTACGCGTCGGGCACACCGGCGGAGGTCATCACGGAGAAGCTGATCGCGGAGGTGTACGGGGTGAGGGCGGTGGTGACGCCGGAGGAGAACGCGGGCCTGGGCGGCGTCCCGGAGGGCGGCCGCCCCTCGGTGCGCTTCCTGCGGCCGTAAATGGTTCCGCGAAGTCAGCGCGACAACGGAGACTGACCGCGTACGAGGCACCGACAGACAGAAGAGGGCTCCTGCCATGATCGTGATCGCGCACCTGAGCGACACCCACATCGACACCGGCCCGGCGGACGGCGGACGCAGCGTCGACCGCACCCGGGCGGTCATGGAGTACCTGAACAGCCTCCCGTACGAACTGGACGCCGTCATAGCCACCGGCGACATCGCCGACCACGCGACCCCGTCCGAGTACGAGGCGGCCCGCAAGCTCCTCTCCACCCGGCACCCGCTCCTGACCTGCCCCGGCAACCACGACGCGCGCCCGGCGTACCGCGAACACCTGCTGGGCGAGCCCCCGAGCACGGCCCCGATCAACACGGCCCACGCCACGGACACCTTCACCCTGGCACTCTGCGACACATCGGTGCCGAACGAGGACCACGGACGCCTGGACGACGAAACCCTGAACTGGCTGTCCGCGCTCCTCGCCGACACCCCACCCACCCGACCCGTCCTGATCGGCTTCCACCACCCGCCGGTCCCGCTCAACACGCCCTACGTGGACGGCATCCGCCAGTTCGACGAGGACCGCCTGGCCGACCTGACGTCACGCCACCCGAACGTCACGGCGTTCCTGGCGGGCCACGCGCACACTCCCGCGGCGACAACGTTCGCGAACCGCCCCCTCCTGGTGGCCCCCGGAGTGGTCTCCACCCTCCGCCTCCCCTGGGAACCCCAGTCCCACCCGACCCACCACGTCCACAGCGACCTGCCCCCGGCCGTCGCGTTCCACGTCCTGGACGACACGGGCCGCCTGACGACGCACTACCGCCCCGTCATCCTCTGAGGGACGGGTTGCCGGGTCACCGCGAGAGGGCGGACAGGCTGAGCAGCAGGTGCGCGGACTCGGCATGGTGGAAGTCGGAGTGCGCGCCGGTCAGGGAGAGCCGCCGCGCCCGCCCGCCGCGGTAGCGCCACCCCGCGTCGACGTTGACGATGCGATGGTCGAGTACGTCCAGTGCGTACGGCTCGTCGACCGTCAGCAAAGGGGTGGAGTGCTGCGGCACAGGCGCGCTGCCCACACCGGAGTGACCGATACCGGGGGCCGCCTCCGCCCGCAGGTGCCAGAACCCGGTGGCGCGGTCCCACCGGGAGTGGGTCAGGGTGAGCGGCCCGCGCAGGGGAGCGGCGGGCCGCCCGGCGCGCGGGAACAGCGCGGGGAACATCTCGTCGAAGCTGTCGCGCGGCGCCGCCATCTGGAAGACGAGGGCACTGTCCACCGTGAAGGGCCGCAGCGGATCCACCGCGGTGCTCCAGCTGAGCACCCGCGGCCCGCGGGGCGGGTCGGCGGCCCACTGCACCGCCTCGCAGAGGAACCGCCCGCCGAAGGAGTGCCCGACCAGATGCAGGTACTGGCCGTGGCGGTTGGCCAGCACGGCGGGGTCACGGGGGTCGGCCCGCTTCTTGTCCAGATAGCCGAGAAGATGCCCGATGACGTGCGCGGCGTGCCCGGTTCCCGGCGCGCTCATCGCGTGGGCGCGGTCGCGGATGCGGCGGTAACCGGCCAGGGACGGCAGGCTGGAGGAAGGCCAGCAGACGACGACGCACCAGGGCCGGTAGCCGCCGGACAGACCGGCGTACGCCTCGGGCCGGGCCGCGGCCAGCTCCCTGGCCTGCCGCAGCAGCCGGCCCGCGCTGCGGACGGCGCTGTCGGGCTCGGTCTGCCAGCCGTGCACGTAGACGTAGATGTCGGTCGCCCGGTCGGGGACGCGGAGCACGCGACCGAGGTGTTCGGAGAGCCGGTCGGGACGGACGGGGGCGTCGGAACCGGGTGCGCAGAGCCGTCCCTGTTCGTCGAGCCGGACGACGGTCGTGGAGACGGGTGCGCTGTCGCGGACCTTCCCGGACGACGTGCGCCGCTTCAACGGCTTCGCCGTCACAGGGAGATCTCCAGCCTGCTGTCGATGCCGCAGTACAGCGAGTAGGCCAGCGCCAGCGGATTGTGGAAGCGGTCGGTGTACTCGCGGGCGAGCGCCATCGCGATCTCACCGGCCGTACTGTCGCCGCCGAGATAGTGGTCCAGGAAGGCGAAGGCGTACTCGGAGGCGAAGAGTTGAGGTATCTCGATCTGCGGCCCGAGGACCCCGTCCGCCCCCAGGTTCACCAGCACCCCGCCGAGGTGCTTGAGCCCCGGCCCCGGCGCGGTCTGACCGGTGTGGCAGGCGTTGAGCAGGACGAAGGGGTGGAAGACCGCGTCGGCGGAGCCCCGGTGCCGACGGCGTTTGCGCATGACCAGGTCGGCGTCAATGGGCCGGTCGTCGGAGAGCCGGACCGCGAGGTGCGGGTGGGGCGACCCGTTGTCGACGAAGGCGCCGTGGCACCAGAAGTACATGACGTCGTCGTTGAGCAGAGGAGCGGCGAGATCTTCGAGAAGGGTCTCGGACTCGGTGCGTATGACCAGGTGGGACCGCTCCTCCAGCAGCTTGCGGACGTCGGCGGCCCGGCCGACGTTGTCGAGCGTGGAGTCCGTGTTGAGACTCGTCGCGGGAAGCTGCCGACCGAGGGCGGCTGCCGGGGCGGCGGCCGGATAGGCCGACGCGCCCGTCTGCTCGATCTGATGCCGGTAGCCGAGGAAGCCGTGCCGCGGATCGGCGCCGGCGGGCAGCTCCACGGCGAGCATCGGCCAGGGCAGGTGCAGGTCCGAGTCGAAGGTGATGCGCAGCCCTTCCTCACCGGCGAGCACGCCGAGCAGGAAGGCCCGGAAGGTGGACATCTGCTCGTCCGTGCCCGAGAGCAACGCTTCGAGGAGATGCTGTCCTTCGTCGGCGAGATCGTCCGTCAGCTGCTGCGAGGGTTTGGCGTGGGCGGACAGGTCGACCGTGTCGCTGAACGGATGGCCGCCCAGCGGCATCCCGTCGGCGTCGCACGGCTGGTGGTGCACCAGCCGGTCGCGCCAGACCGTGCGCAGCCGCGCCGCCTTCTGCAGGATGTCGTCGGCGGTGACGGTGAGATAGGCGTGCGCTGTTCCGTTCTTCGGGGTGCGCTGCCCGGGGATGATGGCGGATATGTGCAGCAGCGCGCCGTGCTGACGGAGCATCACGACCAGGTCGAGCGGTTCCTTCGTACGGGCCGGGCTCTCCGGACGACGCTGACGCGGCGGAAGCGCAGTGAAGTCGAGCGAGGGATTCTGGATCACGTCCGCCACGAGCTCTTTGGACACCTGCTCAGTTCCTCCTGGGTCCGGGGGCCTCACCGACAAGAGAAGGGGTGCCGGCCACGACGTCGATGCTGGTCTCCAAGTCCTGGAGGACGACGCCGACATCGCGGTCGTACACGGTGAACCGCAGGCGGTGCGCGCCCGGTTCCGGCGCCGTGAACTCGAAGACGGCGGGCTCTACTCCGGTGACGTACTCGGCGAGGGGCGGCTCGACGGTGGCGGCGGAGCGGGTCGCGGCGACGAGGAGGAGTGGGGGGAGCTGCGGGGCCTCGGACGCGGGAGACGTGTCGTGCTGCCCGGACCGCTCGATGCGGACCTCGACGCGTACGGTCTCTCCCGCCCGCACCTCGTCGTCGAGGAGCCGCAGCCGCAGCGCCCAAGTGGGCAGCAGCGCGGTCATCCGCCGACGGAGGTCGTGGGCCCGGGGGTGGTCGGGGCCGAGCAGCCGCTCCACGTCGTCGAGCAGATCATCCCCGGCGGCGGAGGCGCCCTGTACGTCACCCGCGGCGGCCCGCGCGAAGACCGCGCCGGTGCGGCTGTCGAGGGTGGCTGGGTGCCCCTCGCCGAGGATCTGCTCCCGGCCGGAGGCGACCGCTTCGAACAGCGCGATGGCGCGTTCGTGGTCGCCCGCGTCGCTGTACGCCTGTGCGAGGGCGTCGATGGCGGTGGGATGAGTACGGTCCTGCAGCCGGTTCCAGTACGTCACCACGGTCGGCAAGGCGTCCTGGCCTTGCCGGTGGGCGGCCGCGACGCCGGCCGACGTGTCCGGATGGCCCGGGCCCGGGTTGCGGGAGCGGTCGGCGATGACGGCTTCGAAGAGGTTGATCGCACGATGGCTGTCGCCGGCCCGCAGCCAGGCGTAGGCCAGGCGTTCGCGGCAGGCGAGGGTCTTCGCGTGGTCGGCTCCGAACACCCGGACGTGATCGGCGAGGAGTGCCTCGCTCAGGGCGATCACGTGCTCGGCGGAGCGGACGGGGAGGGAGGCGAGGGCCAGGGCGCCGCGGCTGTACAGGGTGTCACTGTGATCCGGCCCCAGCACGCGGGACCGGTCGGCGACGAGCTCCCGGTAGAGCTGAACGGCGCGGGTGTGTTCGCCCGCGTAGCGGCAGGCGTACGCCAGGTCGTCCCGGCCGGCCAGGGTTGTGGGGTGGTCGGGGCCCTGGACGCGGATGCGGTCGGCGACCAGCGCCTCCACCTCCCGCAGTGCGGTCGTGGGGTGACCGGCCGCTTGCCACGCGAAGACAAGGCCGTTGCGACAGGACAGGGTGTCGATGTGCTCCGGTCCCTGCACGCGCCTCAGGTCTGAGAGCGCCGCCTCGAACAGGGAGATGGCGCGCGGGTAATCCCCAGCCCCTTTGACTGCCCAGGCGAGCCACCGCCTGGTGTTGAGGGTGTCCGGATGATCGGCGCCGAGCACCCTTGCCCGATCCGCGGCCAACGCCTCGTACAGTGCGACCGCGGAGCCGTGAGCACCGGAATAGCCGTGGACGTCGGCGAGGTTCTCGCGCCTGCCGAAGGTGAGGGGATGGTCCGGGCCGTGCACCCGGACGCTGTCGGCGACGAGCTCTCCGTAGAGCTGTACGGCGCGGGCGTGTTCGCCCGCGCCGTGGCAGGCGTAGGCGAGGCCGGCCCGACTGGCGAGGGTCGCGGGGTGGTCGGCGCCCTGGATGCGGGTGCGGTCGGCGACCAGCGCTTCCGCGTCCCGCAGTGCCGCCGTGTGCTGTTCCGCCAGTTGGCGTGCGAAGCCGAGAGCACGGCGGCAGGCCAGGGTATCGAGGTGCTCCGGGCCGCAGATGCGTACGTAGTCCGCCAAGAGCTGCTCGTACAGGGCGATCGCACGTCGATGGCCCCCGGCCGCCCGGACAGCACCGGCGAAGTCATCGCGGGCGGCGAGCACCTGCGGGTGCTCCGGACCTTGCACCCGGACGCGGTCGGCGACGAGCTGTTCGTAGAGGGACATGGCGCGTTGGTGGTCCCCGGCACGCAGGCAGCTGTGAGCGGCGTAGGACCGGCCGGCCAGCGTTGCCCTGTGGTGAGGGCCCTGAATCCGGGTGCGGTCGGCGACGAGCGCGTCGAACTCCTCCTGGGCTTCGCGGAACCGCCGTTCGGCCAGTCGGGCGCCTGCCAGAAGCTCCCGATTGAGCAGCGTGCTCCAGTGTTCCGGGCCCTGCACGCGTTGCTGGTCGTGCCGTAGTTGTTCGTAGAGCTGCACGCCACGGGTGTACTGCCTGGCCGCGCAGACCGCACGCCCCAATTCACGGCGCCGCGCGAAGCTGGCGGGGTGTTCCGGGCCGCGCAGCCGCACCGTGTCGACGACGAGTTCTTCGCAGAGGCGGATGTCACGTGCGTGCTCGCCCGCGTCGCGGCAGGCGTAGGCCAGGTTGACCCGGCTGATCAGGGTGGCGGGGTGGTCGGCGCCTTGGATGCGGGTGCGGTCGGCGACGACTTCTTCCATGTCCCGGACCGCGGCCGCGTATTCGCCCGCCCGTTGCCGTGTGAAGCCGAGCTCGTTGCGACAGGCCAAGGTGGAGAGGTGGGTCGGCCCGCAGACACGTACGTAGTCGTCGAGCAGTTGCTGGTAGAGGGCGGTGGCGTGCCGGTACTCCCCGGCGCTCCGGACGGCGTCGGCCAGACTCCTGCGGGTGGCGAGTACGTCCGGGTGGTCCGGGCCCAGCACCGCGGCGCGCTCCGCGGCAACCTCTCTGAGCAGGGCCGCGGCCCGGCGGTAGTCGCCCTCGACATTCCAGGCGAGAGCGAGGAAGTACCGGGTCGCGAGGACCTCCGGGTGGCGCGGGCCGTGGATGCGGGCGCGGTCCAGGACGAGTTGCTCGTACATCTCGATCGCCCGTCGGTACGACCCCGCGTGGCGGCACGTCAGGGCCAGCCAGGACCGGATGTTCAGCACGTCGAGGTGGTCGGGGCCGTACAGCCGGATGTGGTCGGCGAGCAGGTCCTCGAAGTCGCGCACAGCCTCTGCCGGACCACCGGCGTGGTTGCGGGCGGACGCGACGCTGATGCGGGCGCCGAGGGTGTCGGGATGATCCGGCCCCTGGATGCGGGTGCGGTCCTCGACGAGGGCGGCGAACTCCGCGACCGCGACGGTGTACTGCTGTGCCAGACGCCGGATGACCGCCAGTTGCTCCCGGCTGTCGAGGGTGGCGGGGTGCTCGGGGCCCAGCTGCTCGATGGAGTCCGCGACGACGGGCTCGCACCAGGCGAGCGCCCGCGCGTGATCACCGGCGGCACGGTAGGCGTACGCCACGTTGTCGCGGGCCTTGAGCGTGGCCGGGTGCCGACGGCCCCGGGTCCGGGTGTGCCGCGACACCAAGGCCGTGAAGAGCCGGACCGCGCGGGCGTGCTCGCCGGCCGCGGAACAGGCGAAGGCGAGGTTCTCCCGGCAGTCCAGGGTCGCCGGATGGGACGGACCCTGGACGCGGACCCGGTCCGCCAGCGCGGACTCGTAGAGGCTGATGGCGCGCCGGTGGTCACCCATGGCCCGGCAAGCCCCCGCCAGGCCCTCGCGGGCGTCGAGCGTCGCGGGGTGGTCGGCGCCCTGGACGCGCGAGCGGTCCGTGACGAGGTCACTCAGCTCCCGTACGGCGGCAGCCGGGTCCCCGGCGCTCTGGTGTGCGTACGCGAGATCGGCCCGGCTGTCGAAGGTGTCGGGGTGATCACCCCCCTGGATCCGGGTGCGGTCCGCCACGATGGCCGCGAAGCCGTCCACGGCCGCGCGGCGGTCCCGGGCCACCCGCTGGGCGTGCGCCAGCCAGCCCCGGCTGGTGAGCGTGTCCGGATGATCGGCTCCGAGGACTCGCGTGCGGTCCGCGATCGCCGCCTCGTACAACGCTATGGCGCGTGCGTAGTCGCCCGCGGTACGACGGGCGTAGGCGAGGCTGTTGCGGCTGGTGAGCGTCGACGGATCATCGGCCCCGAAGAGCCGCGTCCGGTCGGTGACGACGGCCTCGTACTCCTGGACAGCGGCTTGGTGGGCACCGGCCATCTGGCGCGCGTAGGCGAGACCGTCGCGGCTGTCGAGCGTGTCGCGGTGCTCCGGTCCGAGGGCACGGGCCCGGTCCGCCGCGACGGCCTCGAACTCCCGGACCGCCGTCTGATGCTCGCCCGCCTTCCGCAGCGCGTGCGCGTACGTGTGACGACTGGCCAGCGTGGTCGGATGGTCGGGCCCGAACACCCGCCCGCGATCGGCGATCAGCGCGCGGCACAACTCCACGGCCCGGTGCGGGTCACCGTCCCTGCTCTGCGCGTCGGCGAGGGCGTCGCGGCTGTCGAGGGTGGCCGGATGGTCGTTCCCGTGGAGCAGGACGTGCCCGTCGACGACGGCTTCCAGCAGGGGGACGGCGAGCACTTTCTGGTCGCGCGCGACGAGTTCTTCCGCCGCCCGCGCGTACAGCCGCACGGAGGCTTCCTCCGGCCGTACGCCGACGGGGCGGGTGGCGGCCAACGCCTGGATGTGGGGCAGCAGTTCCTGCCAGCGGGCCTGCACCTCGCGCTCGGCGCGCGGTCCGTCCGGCAGGGCCCGGACCATGACGGCCTCGGCCCAGGCGCGGCCCGCGCGGCCTGCTGTCCGCGGAGAGGAACCGTCCGCCAGGGCGGGCGTACGCAGCACGGTCTGTACGAGCCTGTGCACCGTGACGGTCTGCCCGGTGAGCGTGATCATGTTGTAGTCGGCGAGCAGACGCAGGGCGGCGTCGATGCGGGGGGAGCCACCGGGCGGCGCCACTCCCAGGTCACCCAGCGCATCACTAAGCGCATCGCCGAGCACATCGCTGAGCGCGGAGAGCGCGTCGCGCGGCACCGCCTCGGGCGCGTACCAGGCCAGGGTGTGCAGCAGGGTGACCGCCGACGGATCGGTCCGGTCGACGGCGCGCAGGGTGGTCCGCCAGATGCGGGCGATCGTACGAGTGGCGTCGCCGGTCGCCGCGGTGGCGTCGAGCACCGTAGCGGGAGATTCCCGCAGCAGGGCGCGGTAGGCGGCGAACGACGTACCGGTCTGCCGCAGATAGGCGCCGGCCTGCGCCAAGGCCAGGGGTAAGTGCCCTAACTCACCCGCGAGTTCGGCGGCCTGCCGCCGCTCCTCCTGCGTCGGATCGACCGGTACCTGACCGTGCGCCCGGTGGGCCAGCGCGAGGCCGCACAGCAGGTTCACCGACGACTCGGAGGCCAGGACGTCGAGGGGCAGCGGCTGCGCGCTGGTGTGCCAGCCGTCGGCGCGGCGACTGGTGACGAGCTGGTGCCCGTGCCCGTGCAGCCGGCCGAGGTAGGGGTTGAGATCGGCGGGCGCCTCGGCGTTGTCGAAGATCAGGAGCCAGCCGCTGTGCGCCTGCAGCCACAGCAGCGCCCACTCCGTCTGCTGCTTGGGCAGGGCGGTGAGCGCCCAGCCCGGATGCAGGAAGACGGCGAGGTCGGCGAGGGCGGCATCGACCTGTTCGCGGCTGTCGGCGCCGATCCACCAGATGACGTTGTAGCCGTGCCGATGCGTCAGCGCGTAACGCAGCGCGAGAGCGGTCTTCCCGACGCCGCCGAGACCGTGCAGGGTCTGCGGCTGGGTGATGACGCCTTCACCCATGCCGAGGGACCGCCGGATGCTCACCAGGTCGTCGGACCGGCCGACGAACACGTCGGTCGTGCTCTGCGGCAGATTGTCCATCCCCGCCGGGGGAGCGATGGAGAGGGCGGCGGCCACGGCGTGGGGCGGAACGCCTGTGCGCTCCTCGGTGTGCGGGTTGCCGCTGACGTCGGCGGGCGCGTGCGCACGGCGCAGTTCCAGGGCATCCGGTTCGGACTGCTCGGTGGCTTCCGAACGGTGCAGCCGCTCCGCCGCGATCACCTCGGCCTCCCACCCGCCTTCACGTGGGAGGCGGATCCTGGGAGCCCCCCAACTTCCCTGGTAGGCATCGTAGTTCAGGTCGAGAGGCACTGTCATGCGGACGGCTCGGCGACTGCGCCGTCGTAGTGCCGTCACATGCGCCGTGACGGCCACCGGAGTCAGTGGAACTCCGCCCTCCAGGTGCCGTCGGCGGTGGCGGGCGGGGTGAGGTCCATCTCGCCGTCGACACCGTCGTAGGCGCCGGTGCCGCCGGTGACGAGACCCGTGACGAGGGCGTGGTCATCCGTGGGGTCGCCTGACACCGCACGAGACGCCTGAAAGCCGATCTTCCCCTTGCCCTCGATCTCGATGATCCCGGAGCAGTACGCGGTGACCGCACGCCCCCCGGCCATTTCCTTGGCGCAGGTCTCAAAAGCCCCACCGACGGTCGCACCGGCACGGTCCTTGACGGTGAACCGAGAGGCGATGACGGCGCGCGCGTCGTCGTCGGCGTCAGAGGAAGGGATCTGGGCGTCGTGTGGTTCCTGCGTGAGAAAGAGAGTAGGAATCGGCTCTCTCTCGTCCCCCTGCCCTTGCGCAACCCCGGCGGGCCCCAGGGCGACGTAGGTGCACGTGGCGGCGACAAGAGCGAGCCCGCCGCCCGCCGCCCAGACTCGAACCAAGGACTCCTCCAAAGCTTTCGCACAGACGCACAGACGCACAGACGCGCTGATCCGCTGATGCAGGGGGAGTCAAATTAACAAGAGCCGGGCCGATGACCGTAATCAACACCGCTTCCCTGGCGGCGAATTGAGAAAGCAAGATTATAAGACTGCGGCCAATGCGCGATGGGCGATGCGCGATACGCGATACGTGCGGGCTAATCAACCGGCGAGCTGCTCCACCAGCAGGAACCCGCCGATGACGATCATCATGGCACCGGAGGCCCGGGTCACCACCCGCGCGGCGGACGGCCGGGCCTTCAGCACGGTCCGCGCCAGCACGCCGACACCGAGGTAGACGACGGCGCAGGCGGTCATGTGGAGCGTGCCGAGCAGCCCGGTCTGCGCGGCGACGGGCCAATCGCCGGCGGAGTCGATGAACTGCGGGAACAGCGCGAAGTACAGCAGTAGGGCCTTCGGGTTGAGTCCGCTGGTCCCGGCCCCCTTGAGGGCGACCTGCCACGCCGAGGACGCGCCCTCACCAGGGGCCGCCCCCGCACCCGCCCCCGCGCCCGTATCCGCCGCCGGAGCGACGGGCGCCCTGACGACCCCCCACCCCAGCCACACCAGATACCCGGCCCCGGCGACGGTGAGCGCGGTGAGGACGGTAGCCGAACTGGCCACGATCACCACGAGCCCGGCGACGGCGAGGAGGGTGTACCCCGCGTATCCGGCTATGAGCCCGGCGACCGCGGGAACGACGGACCGGTCCCGAAGCCCCGCGGTGATGGCGTACGCCCAGTCCGCGCCCGGCGTGAAGATCAGCAGCAGATCCACCGCGAGAAAGGCCGCCACCGTCGCCGTATCCATATACCTGTGTCCCGTTCCCTCAAAGCTTCTGACTCCAAGAGGGAGATTAGGCGCGAAGCCCCCAAAAGTGTTCCCGCATTTACCCGGTATGCGGCCGTTCCGGGGGAGAATCTCCCCATGGACGCCATGGACAGGAAAATTCTTACCGAGCTACAGCTGGACGGCCGCCTCACGGTCACGGAGCTGGCGGCGCGGGTGAAACTGAGCGTCTCGCCCTGCCACCGCCGCCTGCGGGACCTCGAACGCGCGGGCGCGATCCGCGGTTACCGCGCGGTGGTCGACCCCGCGGCCGTCGGCCTGGACTTCGAGGCCCTGGTCTTCGCCACGCTGCGCTGGGAGGACCGGGACACGGTGGAGACGTTCGAGGAGGCGGTGGCTGCGGTCCCGCACGTGATCCAGGCGCAACGCCTGTTCGGCGAACCGGACTACCTCCTACGCGTGGCCACGGCTGACCTCACGACGTACCAACAGCTCTACGACCAGCAACTCGCGAAACTCCCAGGAGTCCAACGCCTGACCTCGACCCTGGTCATGAAGAACGTGGTCCACGACCGGCCTCTGCCCGAACAGCCGACCCCAGGCCCGGCCCGGGGGAGGGAGGGGCGTCGCCGCTAGCGGCGGCAGACGAGGATGTCACCGAGACAGTGGATCTCGAACGCTCCATGCCGGGCGATGTGTGCGCCCAGGATGGCCCGGGCCCGCTCGATCGTGGCTGCGAAGGGTACGTCGTGCTGGTCCGCCCATGCCTGGTAGGAGGCCATGTGAGCGACCACGGGGTCGGGGTTCCGGACGGTGACGGTGCCGGGCAGGTCGATCGCCTCGACACGGCTGAATCGGAGCCGTTCACTCGCCGGATGGTGTGCGTGTCTGCGAGGACGACGGGGCGGGCCCGCCGCCACGTCGGAGCCCTTCGAAGAGGCCGAGCACGGCCTGACTGTCAGAGGTGCGCAGTACCGTCCTGGCATGACAGCCAGAATCGATCTGACCCTTGATTGCACGGACGCACTGCTCCTTGCCGAGTTCTGGAAGACAGCCCTGGGGTATGTCGACGAGCCGCCGCCCGCCCCCTTCAACTCCCGCGAGGAGTGGCTCGCGCAGTTCGACCTCCCGGATGGCGAGACCGTGGACGACGCCGCGTGGCTGTGCGATCCCGATGGCGTCGGCCCCCGGCTCTCCATTCTCAAGGTCCCTGAACCGAAAGCCGCGAAGAACCGTCTGCACATCGACATCCGGGTTCAGGGGCATGGCAGTTCCGATGAGCGGTGGGCACGGATCAAGGCGGAGGCCGAGCGCCTGCTGAAGGCGGGCGGCCACGTCCTCAGTGAGTCCGCCGGGCACCACATCGTGATGGCCGACCCGGAGGGCAACGAGTTCTGCGTCGCTGCGGCCGCGGCCTGAGGACTGAGCGGCAGACGCCGCCGTGGGGTTGGACGGAGGAGGAGCTCGCCGACCCGCGGACTACCTGTACTCGACCGTCACCTACCCCTGAGCCGGAATCAGGCCTATGCACACGACGAAGCCCCGCCGCTCTCGCCGTGGAGAGTGACGGGGCTTCGCTGCGCGATTTACGCGATTTAGATGTCGAAGTAGAGCTCGAACTCGTGCGGGTGCGGCCGCAGCTGGATCGGGGCGATCTCGTTCGTGCGCTTGTAGTCGATCCACGTCTCGATCAGGTCGGACGTGAAGACGCCGCCGGCCTGGAGGTACTCGTTGTCCGCCTCGAGGGCGTCGAGGACCGCGGGGAGGGAGGTCGGGACCTGGGCGACGCCCGCGTGCTCCTCGGGGGCGAGCTCGTAGAGGTCCTTGTCGATCGGCTCCGGGGGCTCGATCTTGTTCTTGACGCCGTCGAGGCCCGCGAGGAGCAGCGCCGAGAAGGCGAGGTACGGGTTCGAGGACGGGTCCGGCGCGCGGAACTCGACGCGCTTGGCCTTCGGGTTCGAGCCCGTGATCGGGATACGCATGGCCGCGGAGCGGTTGCGCTGCGAGTAGACCATGTTGACCGGGGCCTCGAAGCCCGGGACCAGGCGGTGGTACGAGTTCACCGTGGGGTTGGTGAACGCCAACAGCGACGGGGCGTGCTTGAGGATGCCGCCGATGTAGTAGCGCGCGGTGTCCGACAGGCCCGCGTAGCCCTGCTCGTCGTAGAAGAGCGGGTCGCCACCGGCCCACAGGGACTGGTGGACGTGCATGCCCGAGCCGTTGTCGCCGAAGATCGGCTTCGGCATGAACGTCGCGGTCTTCTCGTTGCGCCAGGCGACGTTCTTCACGATGTACTTGAAGAGCATCAGATCGTCGGCCGCGGCGAGCAGCGTGTTGAACTTGTAGTTGATCTCCGCCTGGCCGGCCGTGCCGACCTCGTGGTGCTGGCGCTCGACCTGGAGGCCGTTCTTGTCCAGCTCGAGGGAGATCTCCGCGCGGAGGTCCGCGAAGTGGTCGACCGGCGGGGCCGGGAAGTAACCACCCTTGTAGCGGACCTTGTAGCCGCGGTTGTTCTCGACGGCGCCCGTGTTCCAGGCACCCGCCTCGGAGTCGATGTGGTAGAAGCTCTCGTTCGCCGACGTCTGGAAGCGGACGTTGTCGAAGACGTAGAACTCGGCCTCCGGGCCGAAGTACGCCGTGTCGGCGATGCCGGTCGAGGCCAGGTACGCCTCGGCCTTCTTCGCGACGTTGCGCGGGTCACGGCTGTACTGCTCGCCCGTGATCGGGTCGTGGATGAAGAAGTTGATGTTGACGGTCTTGTCGCGGCGGAACGGGTCCACGCGAGCCGTCGACAGGTCGGCGCGGAGCGCCATGTCGGACTCGTGGATGGCCTGGAAGCCGCGGATCGACGAACCGTCGAAGGCCAGCTCCTCGTCCGGGTCGAACGCCGCCGCCGGGATCGTGAAGTGCTGCATCACACCGGGCAGGTCGCAGAATCGGACATCGACGAACTTCACGTCCTCGTCCGCGATGTACTTCTTTGCGTCGTCGGCGTTCTGGAACAACATCCAACTCCTCCTACTCCCGCCCGAGGCGGGACGGGGTTGCAGCTCGTTGTGCGGCCGGTGCGGTGGCACACGCTGGGACCCGACCATAAGGACGGGGGATTTCTCAAGCGTGACCCATTTGTTTCGTCGAAGTTAACCGAGCCGGGTGTGGCATGCACCCGTTGCCGCCCCTTGTCCCACCCCGGCCGCCCCTGGGGGACAAGCCGCGCAGTACCTTGGACGGGTGGACAAGAGGCAAGCAATCGGATCGTGGCTGTCCGGCCCCCGCGCCGCCGCCGAGGACGCCGGAGTCGACTTCGGATACCGGGGCCAGCAGTTGGGGCTTCCCGAGGAAGGGCCGGGATCGATCGCACGCCCCGGGCGCCGGATGGGCGGCATCGCCGTGGACTGGGGCCTGTGCATGGTGATCGCATACGGTCTGTTCGCGGGCGGTGACCAGCAGGCCATGGGCAACTGGGCCCTCGGGATCTTCTTCGTCATGAGCGTGCTGACCATCGGTACGGTCGGCTGCACCCCGGGCAAGGCCCTCTTCCGGCTCCGCGTCATCTCGGAGAGCGGCGGCCGCCTCGCCCCCGGCTGGGTCCTGGTCCGCAGCATCCTGCTGTGCCTCGTCATCCCCGCCCTGATCTGGGACCGCGACGGCCGCGGCCTCCACGACCGCCTCTCCCGCTCCGTGCAGGTGCGGGTTTAGAAGTAATTCCGCTACGACGGTGAGGGCCCCGGAACCGACCGGTTCCGGGGCCCTCACCGTGACCCGGTTCATCGCGCGCCATGTCCGGGTGCAACAGGAGTCAGCATCGGAGCTCCACGGATTTGCGAGCAGCGACGTAATAGCGCTCCTGCTCGAAGCTGTACGACCAGTAGAGGACGTCGAATTTGCCTCCGCTGATGCCGTCCGCCCTCCACTCCTTCGCCTTGCTCGCCCACTGCCACATCCAGTGGTAGCCGCCATAGTCGCCCCTGACGGCCACCATGCCGCGGTACGGCTCCCTCGGGGTCGGTTGCGCGCCTGCCCAGTAGAGGCCGTACCAGTCATTGCCTGTGCTCTGTACGCCTTCGTAGCCGAAGGCCACGGTGTGGCCGCGACACGTGGCGTAGGGGAACTGGTTCTGCTCCTTCGTCGCCGCCGGACCGGTGGCCGCGGGCCGCGTGGCGGTCGAATCCGCCGCCGCGGCAATTACGGCGGGCGCCTGCACGCTCCCCAGCAGGATCAGCGTCGCGACCGCAGTGAGTGCGGCTCTGCGCATTTTCCCTCCTTCCGGTCAGAGTGAATTCCTGCGTACCGTCGCCATCAGTACCGACGGTACGAGAATTGCAATTCACCCCGACTCTTGTCGTCCTCCCTCCTTTTCCCGCCGTCTGTACGGCCAATGGTGAAGCGCGGCAATGGCACTCGATTCAGCGAGCGCGGGAATGATTCAACGAACTCGGCCGACGTCGAACGTCCTCCGGCGCACAACCGGGTACTGGAGGTGGCTGCGGAGGCGACCCGGACGCGCAGCAACGGCGAGGCCCCGCCTTCTCCCGTCCGTAGAGATGACGGGAGAAGGCGGGGCCTGGGGCCCAGAGGCCTGGGTCCGGAGTTTTCAGCGCGACGACTTGGGCGGGCGAACGCCCTTCATACCTTTCGGCATCGGACCCTTTGGCAGCGGCATGTTCGACATGAGGTCGCCCATCGCGCGCAGGCGGTCGTTCGTCGCCGTCACCTGCGGGCCCGTGAGGACGCGGGGGAGCTTCAGGAGCGTCGTGCGGAGCTTCTTGAGGGAGACCGTGCCCTCCGTCGTGCCGACGATGACGTCGTGGACCGGGACGTCCGCCACGATGCGGGCCATCTTCCGCTTCTCGGCGGCCAGCAGGCCCTTCACGCGGTTCGGGTTGCCCTCGGCGACCAGGACGATGCCGGCCTTGCCGACGGTGCGGTGCACCACGTCCTGGCTGCGGTTCATCGCGATCGCGGGGGTCGTCGTCCAGCCGCGGCCGATCTTGTCGAGCACCGCGGCCGCCGCGCCGGGCTGGCCCTCCATCTGACCGAAGGCGGCCCGCTCGGCCCTGCGTCCGAAGACGATCGCCATCGCGAGGAAGGCGAGCAGGAAGCCGAGGATGCCCAGGTAGATCGGGTGCCCGACCCAGAAGCCGATTGCGAGGAAGACACCAAAGGTGACGATTCCCACAGCCGCGATGATGAGGCCGATTTTGGAGTCGGCCCGCCGGGTCATCTTGTAGGTCAGAGCGATCTGCTTGAGTCGCCCTGGCTCCGCGGCCGCATCCGCCGCGGTGGATTCCTTCCTCGCCATGCGATGAGTCTACGTGGCCCCGGCGGCGGCTACGACGTGCGGGTTGCCGTCCCGGCCTCTTCGAGCACCCGCAGCGCCTCGACCCGGTCCTTCGCACGGCGCCGATCCTCCAGGACGGACGTCCAGGCGTTGCGCCGTGCCGTGCGCTGGCCGCCGCTCATCAGCAGTGACTCGACGGCCCGCAGGGCGTCGGCGACGGACGGAATCGGGGTGGCGCGGACGGGCGTGGCGGTCGTGCGGACCTGCGTGGCGCGGACGGGCGCGGCCTGCATGATGGGGCCCTCCTGGAGAGCGGCTCGAGACGGGGGGAGCGGCTATGGGTCAGGCAGTGCGTACGGCTAGGGGTCAGGCAGTGCGTACGGCTATGGGTAGGGCTGTACGTGCGGTAGTACCAGGGTCACTGATTGGTGTTACCAGGGCGTGACCGGGCGGTCAAACGCCGATGAAACGTTGACGCGCGGCCCCAAAACGCTGACGCGGCCCATACGGTCCCCTTCACCTGCGGGGATCGTACGGGCCGCGTCATTACGGCCACTACTGGGTGGTAGGAGCTTGTGCGCCGATTCACACAGTGGGCGGCTGCGCGGCATGTGCCCGCGTCACGGCGCCGACGGCGCCGACCGTCACACCGCCTGCGACGCCACGTACGCACCGCGCTTCTCGATCGCCATCTGGTACAGGCGTCCGGCGCGGTACGAGGAGCGGACGAGCGGGCCCGACATGACACCGGAGAAGCCGATCTGCTCGGCCTCCTCCTTCAGCTCCACGAACTCGGCGGGCTTCACCCAGCGCTCGACGGGGTGGTGCCGCGGGGTGGGGCGCAGGTACTGGGTGATCGTGACGAGCTCCGTGCCCGCCTCGTGCAGCTGGCGCAGCGCCTCGCTGACCTCTTCGCGGGTCTCGCCCATGCCGAGGATCAGGTTGGACTTGGTGACCAGACCGGCCTCGCGGGCCTTGGTGATCACCTCGAGGGAGCGCTCGTACCGGAAGCCGGGGCGGATCCGCTTGAAGATGCGCGGCACCGTCTCGACGTTGTGCCCGAGGACCTCGGGCTCGGACGAGAAGACCTCGGCCAGCTGGTCGGGGTCGGCGTTGAAGTCCGGGATGAGCAGCTCGACCTTGGTGTAGCCCTCGGCGCGCTCCGCCGTCATCGCGTGGATCTGGCGGACCGTCTCCGCGTAGAGCCAGGCCCCGCCGTCCTCCAGGTCGTCGCGGGCGACGCCGGTGATCGTGGCGTAGTTCAGGTCCATCGTGACGACGGACTCGCCGACGCGGCGCGGCTCGTCGCGGTCGAGGGCCTGCGGCTTGCCGGTGTCGATCTGGCAGAAGTCGCAGCGCCGGGTGCACTGGTCACCACCGATGAGGAACGTGGCCTCGCGGTCTTCCCAGCACTCGTAGATGTTCGGACAGCCTGCCTCCTGGCAGACCGTGTGCAGGCCCTCGGTCTTCACGAGCTTCTGCAGGGCGTTGTACTCGGGGCCCATTTTCGCCCGGGTCTTGATCCACTCGGGCTTGCGCTCGATGGGGGTCTGGGCGTTCCGGACCTCCAGGCGCAGCATCTTGCGTCCGTCGGGTGCGACTGCGGACACATCGGCTCCCTGTAGCTTCGATTCTTCGGCGCACACCAGGGTACGCCCGTGATGTCGTTGGGCTTACTTCTGGCCAACCTCTGGCCAAGGGGGTGCATTCCCCAAGGCCGGTATCGACCTGTGCCGACCTAGGCGGAGGCGGGCTCCGCGGCGGACGCCACGGCGGGCTCCACCGCTCGCTCCACCTCACGCGGCTTCAGCTCCGCGTTCTCCAGTACGTCGCGCAGCTGCCGCTCCGCGACGGGCAGCACATCGGCGATGGTGATCTCGCGGTCCAGCTCGTACGAGAGGGACGTCACGCCCGCGTCGCGGATGCCGCACGGGATGATCCGGTCGAACCAGGTGTTGTCCGGGTTCACGTTCAGGGCGAAGCCGTGCATCGTCACGCCCTTGGCGACGCGGATGCCGATCGCGGCGATCTTGCGGTCCTCGCGGCGCTGGCCCGCGTTCGAGGGGGCGTACTCGGGACCGTTGAACCGCGCGTCGAACTCGTCGTCCCGCAGCCGCGGGTCGAAGTCGAGGGAGAGACCGCCGAGCGCGGGGCGCTGCTCCACCGGGTCGCCGAGGACCCAGACGCCGCTGCGGCCCTCGATGCGCGTGGTCTCCAGGCCGAACTCCGCGCAGGTGCGGATGAGCGCCTCCTCCAGGCGGCGTACGTGCGCCACGACGTCCACCGGGCGCGGCAGCTTCTGGATCGGGTAGCCCACCAGCTGGCCGGGGCCGTGCCAGGTGATCTTGCCGCCGCGGTCCACGTCGACGACGGGGGTGCCGTCGAGGGGGCGCTCGCTGTCCGCGGTGCGGCGGCCCGCCGTGTAGACCGGCGGGTGCTCCAGGAGGAGACAGGTGTCGGGGACCTCGTCGGCGAAGCGGGCGGCGTGCACGCGGCGCTGCTCGTCCCAGGCCTCTTGGTACTCCACGGAGTCCGGGCCGAAGCCCAGCCGGACGAACCGAAACTCACTCACGGCAGGTGCCTCCCTGAACGTTCACCGTGCACATATCGCGCCCCTGCCACTGTACGGGCCCCCTCCGGCGGCAACCTCGGCCCGGGTTCCTCACACGATCGGATGAAAGGCCCCGCAAGGTGCGTACACGGGCTGCCACGGCCGCTACATTCACGCCGTTCACGAGGCCATAAGGGCTGCTCAAGGCAGGCCCGAAAGGCAGGAGACCGCACAGCCGATGACGGAACGACCCCCGCAGCGCACCCCGAACCGCCAGCTAGCCGCGCTCATCTCGGAAGCCGGATTCTCCAATGCGGGCCTCGCCCGCCGCGTCGACCAGCTGGGCCTCGAGCACGGCCTGGACCTGCGCTACGACAAGACGTCCGTGACCCGCTGGCTCCGCGGCCAGCAGCCCAGAGGCACCACACCGGCCCTGATCGCCGAGGTCTTCACCAGGAGGCTGGGGCGCCGGCTCTCCGCCCAGGACCTCGGGCTCGACGCGTGTGCCCCGGTCTACGCGGGACTGGAATTCGCCGCGACCCCCGAGGAGGCCGTCGACATCGTCGGCGGGCTGTGGCGCAAGGACTCCGGGAGCCACGCGGAGCTGCGGAAGATCGCGTTCACCCCGGCCGGACTCGTGGTGCCGAGCCGGGACTGGCTGATCGGCCGCGCCGACGAACGCGTCGGCCACGGCGACGCCGTCCACCCGCCCCACACCCGCGTCCCCGTGCAGGGCCGCCCCGTCGTGCCCCGGCAGCGGCAGGGTTCCGAGCGCGGCCCCGGCCTGCGGGTCAGCAACGGGGACATCGCGGCGCTGCGCTCCGTGGGCGAGCTGTTCCGCGCCCTCGACCACGCGTACGGCGGCGGGCACGCCCGGCAGGCCCTCGTCCGCTATCTGGAGCACGAGGCCGAGCCGATGCTCCGCGGGGTCTACGGAGAGCAGGCCGGACGCAGGCTCTTCGGAGCCGCCGCCGACCTCACCCGCCTCGCGGGCTGGACCTCGTACGACATCGCGGCCCACGGCCTCGCCCAGCGGTACTACGTCCAGGCGCTCCGCCTCGCGCAGGCGGCGGGCGACCGGGCGTACGGCTCGTACGTCCTGGTCACGATGAGCCGACAGGCCGTCTACCTCGGCCATGGGCGCGAGGCCGTGCAGCTCGCGCGGGTGGCCCAGCAGGGCGTCGGCTCCGCGGCGCCGCACGTCGTGCAGTCGCTGCTGTACGCCGCGGAGGCGCGGGGCCACGGAGTGCTCGGCGAGGTGCGGGCCTGCACGGCAGCGCTCGTGCGGGCCGAACGGTCCCTGGAGGCGGCGCGGCCCGGCGACGACGTGCCGCACTGGGCGCGCTTCTTCGACGAGGCGCAGCTCGCGGACGACTTCGGGCACAGCTACCGCGACCTCCAGCAGTACCGCGCCGCGGCCCAGCACGCCGAGCGCTCGCTCCAGCTGCGCGCCCCCGCCTTCGCGCGCAGCAGGCTCTTCTGCCGGGTGGTGCTCGCCACCGCGCGGCTCGGCCTCGGCGAGCTGGAGACGGCCTGTCAGCTGGGCTCCGAGGCGGCGCAGGCGGCGGGCGAGATGCGGTCCGCGCGGGCGTACGAATACGTGCGCGAGTTCGAGCGCCGCCTGGAGCCGTACCGGGACGCGGCGCCCGTGCGCGGGTACCGCGACAGGGTCGCGGCACTCGGCTGAGGGCGCGCCCCGCCGAGGTCGCTCACTCCAGGCGCGCGACCTCGGCGGGGCTCACCGCCTCGTCCCACGTGACCAGGTCGTCCAGGTCGCCCCGCAGGCTCGCCTGCTCCGTGCCGATGGAGCGCAGGGGGAGGGGGATCGAGGCCGCGACGGACCCCACCCGCTCCCCGTCGGCGTACAGCGGTCCAGCGGCAGCGTGTGGTCGAAGCTGTGATCCGCGTCGCGGTACGGCGCGCCGTCCCGCGCGCCGACCTGAATGCAGCGGCGTACCGCCCAAGTGGGAATCGGTGGTGGGATCGATGCCGGATCAGGCGGCCGCGGGCAAGGTCTCCGCGGTGTACGACGGTGTGATGCCGAAGTCCGTGAGCACGGCGTGGGCCGCGCGCCGTCCCGAGTGCAGGGCGCCCTGGACCGTGCTGGTGCCGCGGTGGTCCCCGCAGACGTAGAGGCCGGAGAGCAGCCGTACGGGACGCCGGATGTCGTGCGGCGGCGACATCGCGGGCACGGCCTCACGGGTGTGGTGGACGGCGAGGCGTTCCCAGCGGTCGGTCGGCGTGCCGTACAGCGCGGCGAGGTGGGTGCGGACGGCGGACTCCTCCGGCGGCGGGCCGAGGACGGTCGAGGAGACCAGGACGCGGCCGACGGGTGCGCGCGACGGGTCGACCTGGCTGATGACCGCGGTGTGCGCGACCGGGCCCGCGCGGTCCGCGTCCAGGAGCAGCGCGGGCCCGTCGAGCGGCGGTTCGGGCGCGGCGTGGTGGACGACGGACACCTCGTGGAAGGGCGGTACGCGCAGGCCGGGAAGGAGTTCGGCGGCAGCGCGCGCGTCGGTGGCGAGGAGGACGGCGCGGCACGTGAACTCGCCGTGCTCCGCGGTCCCCACGGAGCTCGTGGAGACCGAGGTGACACGGACGCCGGTGCGGACGACGCCGGGCGGCAGGGCGGCCGCGAGGTGTTCGGGCAGGGCTTCGGCGCCGCCCTCGGGCAGGCAGAGGCGGCCGCGTGCGAAGGCGTGCAGGGCCAGGTCCGCGCACCGGCTCGACGTGGTCAGGCCGGGGTCGCAGAGGAGCGCGGAGAGGAGGGGGCGCAGGAAACCCTCGATGGTGCGGGAGGGCAGCCCGCGGGCCGAGAGCGCGTCGGCCGCGGGGAGTTCGGGGCGGGCGAGGAGGCGGTCGACGGGCGTCGCGGCGATCCGGGCCAGGGCGGAGCCGAGCCGTGCCTGGTCGAGCGGCGTGCCGAGGGGGGTGGAGCGGGTGGAACGCGGGGAGGAGCGAGGGGTGGAGCCCGGGGGCGTGCCGGAGGCGCTCCGCGTGGGAGTGCGGGCGGCCAGCGGCGCGAGGGGGGCGCTCGCCAGGGCGCGCGCCGTGGTGAGTGCGCCCCTCGCGCTCCGTGCGGGCAGGCGCTCGGCCGCCCGGTGGTGGCGGCCGTCGCTGTGCACGAGGATGCCCGGCGCGAAGGGGCGCAGCACGAGCGAGTCGAGCCCCGGGGTGCGGCGCAGTTCCGGATACGAGGTGGTGAGGAGCTGCCCGATTCTGTCGAGCCGGAACCCGTCGACCTTCTCCGTCGACATCCGGCCGCCGACGCACGGGGCGGCCTCCAGGACGACGGTCGTCACACCGGCGCTGGTCAGCCGGTGCGCTGCCGAGAGGCCCGCGGCCCCGGCTCCCACGATGACGACGTCCGCATGGTGCGCATGCTCTGGCACGTGCCCCTCCCGAGGTCGCGCGGCTGATGGGGTGCTGATGCCCCCAACAGGGCTCCGGAATACCCGCGTCGGTCACGAGGGTAGGAGCGGTTCCGGTCAGCGGCAGTCGCGCATGCACCGGGCACGGTCGCACGCAGGTCGCACGATTCTCAGGCTCTCACCTCACCGCAGGGCCGCCCTGATCGCCTCGTCGATGCCGGGGTACGCGAACGAGAAGCCCGAGCCCAGGAGCTGGGTCGGCAGCACGCGCTGGCTGCCGAGGACGTCCCCCGCCATCTCGCCGAGCACCAGGCGCAGTGCGGGCGCGGGCGCGGGCAGGAGTGCGGGACGGCGCAGCACGCGTCCCATCGCGGCCGTGATCTCGCGGTTGGTGCGCGGATCGGGCGCCGTCAGGTTGAAGGGCCCGGACAGCGTCTCCGTGTCGATGAGGTGCCGCAGCGCGGCCACCTCGTCGTGCAGCGAGATGTAGCTCCAGTACTGCCTGCCGTTGCCCAGGCGGCCGCCGAGCCCCGCCTTGAAGAGCGGGAACATACGGCCCCAGGCGCCGCCCTCGCGGCCGATCACCAGGCCGTTGCGGGCCAGGACCGTACGGATGCCGGCGTCCCGCGCGGCGGCCGCCGAGTCCTCCCACTCCACGCACAGCTCGGGCAGGAACCCGTGCCCCGCGGGGGCGCTCTCGTCGACCGCGCGCGGGCCGGTGTCTCCGTAGTAGCCGATGGCGCTGGAGTTCACGAACACCCGCGGCGGCTCGTCGAGCGACGCCACGGCGGCGGCGAGCGCCTTGGTGCCGAGCACCCTGCTGTCCCGCAGCTCCCGCTTGTAGGCGTCCGTCCAGCGGTGGTCGCCGATGCCCGCACCGGCGAGATTGACCACGGCGGTGCACCCCGCGAGCCCAGCCGTGTCGACGTACCCCTTCTTGGGGTCCCAGCGCACCTCGTCCTTGCCGCGTGGCGCCCTGCGCACCAGGCGCACCACCTCGTGCCCGTCGGCGGCGAGGGAGCGGGTGAGCGCCGTACCGATGAGCCCGGAGGCGCCGGCCACGGCGACGCGCGACTGTGTGGTGTCCATGACTCCCATCCTGCCCCGTGGAACGGGGAACGCGCCTGCGCCGCCGAGACGGGCCGGGCGCGCACCCCGCCCGCCGTACAGTGGCGCCATGCCGGACATGCACATACGTACCGCACGGCCCGAGGACGACGACGCGCTCGCCCGTCTCGACCGCGCCACCTGGTCCACGCTCCACGCGGTCCAGCCCCGTCCCCAGCCGCCCTACGACCCCTTCTTCAACGACCGGTTCGGCCCCCGCGACCACCTGGTCGCCGAGGTGGACGGGCGCATCGTCGGCTATGTGAAGCTCGGCTACCCCACCCCCCTGCTCGCCAACGCGCACGTGCGCCAGATCCAGGGCTTCCTCGTCGCCGAGGAGGTCCGCGGCCACGGCGTCGGCAGGCGGCTGATCCGGGCGGCCATGGACGAGGCCCGCCGCCAGGGCGCGGTCCGCATCACCCTGCGCGTGCTCGGCCACAACACTCCGGCCCGCAAGCTGTACGAGGCGGAGGGCTTCGTCATCGAGGGCGTACTGCCCGGCGAGTTCCTCCTCGACGGCGCGTACGTCGACGACGTCCTCATGGGGCGACCCCTCTGAACTGCCACGGGTAGGCACGGCCCACAGGGGGTACGGCACCCGACGGACCGGCCCGGCGTGCGGGGGTGCCGTACGCGTAGGAGCGTGAAGAAATGATCAGGGCCGAGGCCAGACGGCGCGAGGCGGACCAGCGCGACTGGCTGTTGCGCGGTACGCCACCCCCGCCCTGGGTGCGCTGGCCCCCACCGCTGCTCCTGCTGGCGATCACCCTCGTCCAGCTGCTCACCCCGAGGACCCTGGACCTCAGCTTCCTGATCGCGGCCGTCCCGCCGCTCGCCGCCCTGTCGTACGGGCCCGCCCTGACCGCCCTCGTCGGCGCCGTCGTCCTCGCGCTGCTCTCCCTGCCGGTCTTCGACCTCGGCCACCCGGGCAACAGCGACCAGCTGACCATCAGCTTCATCGCGCTGCTCAGCGTGCTCTTCGCCTGGGTGCGCAGCCGCCGCGAGGCACAGCTCGTCACGGTCCGCACGGTCGCGGAGGCGGCCCAGCTCGCGGTCCTGCCGCCGCTGGCGGAGCAGATCGGCAGGGTGCGGTGCGCGGGCCTCTACGAGGCGGCGCAGCACGAGACGCTGGTCGGCGGCGACTTCTTCGACGTACGCAGAGGACCTTCCGGAGTGCGTGCCCTCATCGGTGACGTGCAGGGGCACGGGCTCGCGGCGGTCGGCACGGTCGCCGCGTTGCTCGGGGCGTTCCGCGAGGCGGTCCTCGACCGGGCGGACCTGGAGGGGGTCGCCGCCCAGCTGGACCGCAGGCTCGTCGTCGACTCGGCGGGGCAGGAGCACACGGAGCTGTTCGCCACGGCGGTGCTGCTGGAGTTCCCCGACGACGCCTCCGTGGTCCGTGTCGTGTCCTGCGGGCACCCGCAGCCCCTGCTGCTGCGCGGCACCGAGGTCACCGAGCTGGACGTGCCGTCCGGGGCGCCGCTCGGCCTCGGCATCGCCGGGCTCGCCCCGCCCGAGGGCCTCACGGTGCCGCTGCTCGACGGTGACCTGCTGCTCGGCCTGACCGACGGGGTGTGTGAGGCGCGGGACGCGTCCGGCACGTTCTATCCGCTGGTCGAGCGCCTGACCGGGATGCTCGAGGCGGACACGGACCCCCGGGAGCCGGGAGGGCTCGCGGAGCGCGTGTGGGCGGACGTGCTCGACTACGCGGGGCGGGTCCGGGACGACGTGACGCTGATGGTGTTCGCACCGGGGCCGCTCGCGAAGGCGGATCCGGGGCCGGACCGCTCGTAGTCGAGCCCCGCCTCAGCCCGCCTCAGCCCGCTCCGCCCGCTCAGCCCGCTCCGCCCGCTCCGCCCGTGAGTCCCCGCAGGCACCGCACCGCGAGGTCCGCGGGGGAGTCCGGGCCCGTGACGTCCGCGTCCGTCTCCGCCCAGGTCTCCAGGGCGATGCGGATCGCGTCCGTCGCCGCCGCGGCGGCCAGGCGGACGTCGAGGGGCCGCGCGCCCGCGCCCATGAGCTCCGCCACGACCGGACGCAGTCTGTCCTCGGACTCCTGGTTGACGCGGTACCAGACCGCCCGCAGCGCCGGGTCGCCCGCGGCCGCGCGGAGCAGCCCGCGGGCCTGTCGCAGCCCGTCGGCCGCCGCCTCGTCCGGCACGGCGAGCGCTTCGGAGATCGCGCCTCGCAGGGCGTCGGGGAGCGGCGCGTCAGGATCGGCCCCGGCGAGGAGCGCGCGCCAGCGGTCACCGCCGACGGCGAGCAGCGGGCCCACCGCGTCCTGTTTGGTGCGGAAGTAGCGGTAGAACGTGCGCAGCGCGACCCCGGCCCGGACCGCGATGGCCTCGGCCGTGGTGGCGTCGGTCCCGTGCGTGGTGAAGAGCTCGGCCGCGGCGCGGGCGATCTCCAGCTGGGTCGCCAGCCTGCGGCGCTCCGTGAGGGAGAGGGGTGGGGTGCGGTTCACCCGGGAAGCCTACGTCGAGTACGCCAGGCCTGCACGTCACGACAATGTGGCACAACGTGCCATCCGGGCGTACGGTGAACGCCGGACAGCGCGACACGCCGCGCATCACCCCCTGAGAGACTCGGAGACCGCCATGACCGCCATGACCACCACCGCCACGCAGACCCTGAACCGCTACGAAGGCCGCCGCGCCCTGGTCACCGGCGGCGGCTCCGGCATCGGCCAGGCGACCGTGCTGCGCATGCTCGCCGAGGGCGGCCGCGTCGTCGCCGCCGACGTCAGCGAGGACGGGCTGCGGGACACCGTGGCCAAGGCGGGCGCCGACGCGGAGCGCCTCACCACCCTCGTCGTGAACATCGCGGACGAGGCCTCGGTCCGCGCGGGCGTCGCCGCGGCCACCGACGCGCTCGGCGGCCTCGACGTCCTCGTGAACGCCGCGGGCATCCTGCGCTCCTCGCACACCCACGAGACCACCCTCGACGCCTTCAGCCAGGTCATAGCCGTCAACCTCACCGGCACGTTCCTGATGATCCGCGAGGCGATCCCGGCGCTCCTGGGCGGCAACGGCCCCGCCGTCGTCAACTTCAGCTCGACGTCCGCGGTGTTCGCCCACCCGTACATGGCGGCGTACGCGGCGAGCAAGGGCGGCATCCAGTCCATGACGCACGCCCTCGCCGCCGAGTACGGCAAGCAGGGCATCCGGTTCACCGCCGTGCAGCCCGGCTCCATCTCCTCCGGAATGACCGACGGCTCCGGCGCCAGCAGGCAGAGCGTCGGCCCCGGCCTGCCCGCCGACGCCGACATGAGCCTGTTCGTGAAGCTCGCGCCCGCCCTCGGTCAGGGCTTCGCGGGCCCCGAAACCGTCGCCTCCGTCGTCGCCATGCTCGCCTCGGACGACGGCCGCTTCATCACCGGCACCGAGGTCCGCGTCGACGGCGGCACCCACTTCTGAACCACCGGCCGTCAGGGGGCCCGCAGCAGCCTGTTGATGGTCGGCGCGATGTCCGCGAGGTCGAGCACGAAGTCCGCGAAGCCCGTATCCACGGCGGCCTTGGGCATGCCGCGGAACTCGGCGGACGCCGGGTCCTGCACGATGACCGTGCCGCCCCCGGCCTTGACCTCCGCCACGCCCAGGGCTCCGTCGCTGTCGGCTCCGGTGAGCACGCAGGCGATGACCCGCGGCCCGTACGCCCGCACCGCCGACTCGAAGAGCGGGTCGGCCGCCGGACGCGCGAAGTTGACCGGGCCCGCCTTGCTCAGGGAGAGCTCCTTCGGGTTCCGCACACAGAGATGGTGGTCGGGCGGCGCGATGTACACCGTCCCGGCCCGCAGGCTCTCCCCGTCCTCCGCCAGTTTGACGTCGAGCGGGGTCGCGCGGGACAGGATCGAGGCGATCGGGCTCTCGCGGGACCGCCGCAGGTGCTGGGCCGCGAGGACGGGCACCGGAAGGGTCCCCCTCAGCCCGCCCAGAACGGCCTTGAGGGCACCGATGCCTCCGGCCGACGCGGCGACGAGCACGACTTCTGCCCGCTCAGGGGCCTGACTCTGTGGGCTTCCGGACACCCCGGCAGCCTATCCCCGTCAGTCCTCCATGAAGCGGTCCCAGAGCTTCGGATAGCGCTGCGCCATCACCGACTCGTTCTCGAAGTCGATCGGCGTCCCCTCCGGTTCGGCCGGGGCGGGGGCGACGCCGAGCTCCGGCGCGACGACGCCGGTGAGCTGTTCATAGGCCTCGTCCGCCGCGTAGCCGAGCTCCTCGCCGTCGCCGTCGAGCTCCTCGTCGAAGTCGTCGAGGAGGTCGGCGAGCGCGTCCGGGTCGTGCACCGCCCCCTCGAAGACCTCCCGCCCCTGGCCGATCAGCCAGCACCGGAAGTAGTCGAAGGCGTCGTCGCTCGCGCCGCCGAGCAGCACCCAGGCCGCGCCCCACAGGTCCCAGCGGTACGCGCGGTTGTAGCGGGCCTCGAAGTGACGGGCGAAGTCGAGGACCGAGTCCGGGTCGGACTGCAGCAGTCTCTCGACGAGCAGCTCGGCGTGGTCCTCGGGGTCGCCGCCGGCGGCCTCGCGGGTGCTGTCCACGATCTCCCAGAACTCCGTCTCGTCCATCACGGGTCCAGCATCGGTCCTGCGGGGTGGGGGCGCACGCGGAGTGCGCCGGAATGCGGCTGTCTCGTTATGCGTGCACATGCCCGTGGAAAAGGCGACAGGGGTTGTCGGCTTTCGGTGGAAGCCTCAAGGACATGGAGACCACGCAGAACCTGACCGGAAAGATCGCCCTCGTCGCGGGCGCCACCCGTGGCGCGGGCCGCGCCATGGCGGTGGAGCTCGGCCGCGCCGGAGCCACCGTCTACGTCACGGGCCGCACCACCCGCGCGCACACCAGCGAGACCGGCCGCAGCACCGAGACCATCGAGGAGACCGCCGAACTCGTCGCCGCCGCGGGCGGCCACGGCATCGCCGTCCCCACCGACCACCTGGAGGCGGACCAGGTGGCCGCCCTGGTCGAACGGATCGACCGGGAGCAGGGCCGCCTGGACATCCTCGTCAACGACATCTGGGGCGGTGACGTCCACGTCGAGTGGGACAAGAAGATGTGGGAGCACGACCTCGACAAGGGGCTGCGCATCCTGCGCCTCGGCATCGAGACCCACATCATCACCAGTCACCACGCGCTGCCGCTGCTCACCAGGAACCCCGGCGGCCTCCTCGTCGAGGTCACCGACGGCACCGCCGAGTACAACGGTCCCAACTACCGCAAGCCCTTCTTCTACGACCTCGCCAAGGCGGCCCCGCTGCGCATGGCCCGGGACCTCGCCGAGGAGCTGACGGAGTACGGCTGCACCGCGCTCTGCCTCACCCCGGGCTGGCTGCGCTCCGAGGCGATGCTCGACACCTACTTCAAGGTGACCGAGGACGACTGGCTGGCGGGCACCGAGCAGAACCCGCACTTCGCGATCTCCGAGACCCCGACGTTCGTGGGCCGCGCGCTCGTCGCCCTCGCCGGTGACCCGGACGTGGCCCGCCACAACGGGACGTCGCTCTCCAGCGGCGGCCTCGCCGAGGAGTACGGCTTCACGGACGTGGACGGCTCGGCGCCGGACGCCTGGCGCTACCTCACGGAGGTCGACCAGGAGAGCAGGACCGCGGACGTCACCGGCTACCGGTAGAGCGCGGCCGCCCGCGCGGCGGCCTCCGCGAAGCGTGCGCGCAGACCCGGCGGCCCGAGGACCTCCGCCTCCGGGCCGAGCGACAGGAGCTGCGCGTACGCCACGTCCTCGTTCTCGACGGGCAGCGTGACCGTCACCCGACCCGCCGCGTCCGGCTCGCCCGCCGTCCCCATCGCCTCCCGTGCGACGGCGCGGTCGGTGGCGTAAGGCAGCTGACGTACGCCCGCCTCCGAGAGCCGCACCACGGCCTCGGAGCGCAGGATCGCCCGCGCGAACTGCTCGGCCCGCTCCTCCCAGAACCCCGGCAGGTCGAACTCCTCGTCCCGCGCGAACCGCTCCTCGCCCGCCACGACCGCGGTGAACCGGTCGATGCGGTACACGCGGTACACCCCCGATTCGGGCACCCGCGCACACAAATACCAGACACCGGCCTTCAGGACGAGCCCGTACGGCTCCAACTCCCGCTCCACCTCGGTGTCCTGGCGGCAGTAGCGGGCGGTCACGCGCCGGTCGTCCCACACCGCGTCCGCCACGGCGGGCAGCAGCTCGGGGGCGGGCGTCTCCCTGAACCAGCCGGGCGCGTCCAGATGGAACCGCTGCGACGCGTTCTGCGAGGCGTCCCGCAGCGACGGCATCAGCGCCGCCGACACCTTCAGACGGGCCGCCGACGCCGCGTCCGCGAGTCCCATCTCCCGCAGCGCGCCCGGCACCCCGGACAGGAACAGCGCCTCCGCCTCGCTGCGGCCGAGCCCCGTGAGACGGGTGCGGTAGCCGCCGATCAGCCGGTAGCCGCCGGTGCGGCCCCGGTCGGCGTAGACGGGAACGCCCGCCTCCGACAGCGCCTGCGCGTCGCGCGTGATCGTCCGCTCGGAGACCTCCAGCTCGGCGGCCAGTTCGGCGGCGGTCATGGAGGGCCTGGCCTGGAGCAGCAGGACCATCTTGATGAGACGGGCGGCGCGCATGGCTCCATGATGCCGCCGCCGCGCGCATACGGGTGCGGCCCCCACCGTCAGGCAGGGGCCGCACCCGTATGTCGAGCCGGAGGGCTACAGGCCGTACTTGGCCCGCGCCTCCTTCACCGCGGAGGCAGGCACCTCGCCGCGGCGGGCGAGCTGCGCCAGCGCGGCGACGACGATCGACTCCGCGTCGATGCCGAAGTGACGGCGGGCGGCGTCACGCGTGTCGGACAGGCCGAAGCCGTCCGCACCGAGCGACGAGTAGTCCTGCTCGACCCACTGCGCGATCTGGTCGGGGACCTGACGCATGTAGTCGGAGACGGCGAGGACCGGGCCCTGGGCGCCCTCGAGCACCGTACGGATGTACGGGACGCGCTCCTCGCCGCGCAGGATGGCCTCGTCGGCCTCCAGCGCGTCGCGGCGCAGCTCCGTCCACGAGGTCGCGGACCACACGTCGGCGGCCACGCCCCACTCCTCGGCGAGCATCTTCTGCGCGGCGAGGGTCCAGTGGATGGCCGTACCCGAACCGAGCAGCTGGATGCGCGAGGCGTTGGCCGCGGGGGAGAGCCCCGCGGACTCCGCCGTGTTGAAGCGGTACAGGCCCTTGACGATGCCCTCGTCGACACCCGCGGGCTTCGCGGGCTGCGGCATGGGCTCGTTGTAGACGGTGAGGTAGTAGAAGACGTTCTGGTCTTCGCCCTCGTGGGCCTCGCCGTACATGCGGCGCAGACCCTCCTTGACGATCGCGGCGATCTCGTACGCGAACGCCGGGTCGTACGACAGGGCGGCCGGGTTGGTCGCGGCGATCACCGGCGAGTGACCGTCCGCGTGCTGGAGACCCTCACCCGTCAGCGTCGTGCGGCCCGCGGTGGCGCCGACGAGGAAGCCGCGGCCGAGCTGGTCGCCGAGCTGCCACATCTGGTCGGCCGTGCGCTGCCAGCCGAACATCGAGTAGAAGATGTAGAACGGGATCATCGCTTCGCCGTGCGTGGCGTACGCGGTGGACGCGGCGATGAAGTCCGCCATCGAACCGGCCTCGGTGATCCCCTCGTTGAGGATCTGGCCGTCCTTGGCTTCCTTGTAGTACATCAGCTGGTCGCGGTCGACCGGCTCGTACGTCTGGCCCTTCGGCGAGTAGATGCCGAGCGACGGGAAGAGCGACTCCATGCCGAAGGTGCGCGCCTCGTCGGGGACGATCGGCACCCAGCGCTTGCCGGTCTGCTTGTCGCGTACGAGGTCCTTGACCAGGCGTACGAACGCCATGGTCGTCGCCACCGACTGCGAGCCCGAGCCCTTGTCGAAGGAGGCGAAGGTCTTGTCCGCGGCGGCGGGCAGCGGGGCGAGCGGCTGCGTGCGGCGGGCCGGGGCCGGACCGCCGAGCGCGGCACGGCGCTCCTGGAGGTAGCGGACCTCGGGGGAGTCGGCGCCGGGGTGGCCGTAGGGCACCTGGCCGTCGACGAAGTCGCTGTCCGGGATCGGCAGACCGAGCAGGTCGCGCATGTCCTTGAACTCGTCCACCGTCAGCTTCTTCATCTGGTGGTTGGCGTTCTTGGACTCGAAGCCCTTGCCGAGGGTGAAGCCCTTGACCGTCTGCGCGAGGATCACGGTCGGCGCGCCCTTGTGGGTGAGCGCCGCGCGGTAGGCCGCGTAGACCTTGCGGGCCTCGTGGCCGCCGCGCGAGAGGTGGAAGCACTCGCTGATCTTGTCGTCGCTGAGCAGCTTCGCCATCTCGGCGAGCGCGGGCTCGGCACCGAAGAAGTGCTCACGGATGTAGGCGGCGTCGCGCGTCGCGTACGTCTGGAACTGCGCGTCCGGCACCTCGCGGAGGCGGCGGACCAGGGCGCCGGTGGTGTCGAGCTGGAAGAGCTCGTCCCAGGCGTTGCCCCACATGATCTTGATGACGTTCCAGCCGGCGCCGCGGAACTGGGCCTCCAGCTCCTGGACCACGCGGAAGTTGGCGCGGACCGGGCCGTCGAGGCGCTGCAGGTTGCAGTTGATGACGTACGTGAGGTTGTCGAGACCCTCACGCGCGGCCAGTGCGAGGGCCGCCGTCGACTCGGGCTCGTCCATCTCGCCGTCACCGAGGAACGCCCACACGTGCGAGGCGGAGACGTCCTTGATGCCGCGGTTGGTGAGGTACCGGTTGAAGCGCGCCTGGTAGATGGCGGAGAGCGGGCCCAGACCCATGGAGACGGTCGGGAACTCCCACAGCCAGGGCAGACGGCGCGGGTGCGGGTAGGAGGGCAGGCCGTTGCCGCCCGCCTCCTGCCGGAAGTTGTCGAGCTGCGCCTCGTTCAGGCGGCCGTCGAGGAAGGCGCGGGCGTAGATGCCGGGGGAGGCGTGGCCCTGGATGTACAGCTGGTCGCCGGAACCGTCCCCCTCCTTGCCCTTGAAGAAGTGGTTGAAGCCGGTCTCGTACAGCCAGGCCGCGGACGCGAAGGTCGCGATGTGGCCGCCGACACCGTGCTTGGAGCCGCGCGTGACCATGGCGGCCGCGTTCCAGCGGTTCCACGCAGTGATCTTGCGCTCCATCTCCTCGTCGCCGTCGACTGCCGGCTCGGCGGAGGTGGGGATGGTGTTGACGTAGTCGGTCTCAAGCAGCTTGGGCAGCGCCAGGCCCGCGCCCTCGGCGCGCTCCAGCGTGCGGCGCATGAGGTATGCGGCACGATGCGGCCCGGCCGCCTCGGTGACGGCGTCCAGGGAGGCCTGCCATTCGGCGGTCTCCTCGGGGTCGCGGTCCGGGAGCTGGTCGAGCTCGCTCGGCTGGATTGCGGAGGGGTCGGTCATGTCGCCGCCTTCCTGAGTCGGAGGGGGTCCCCTGTTCGGTAAGGGGTGGGGGTGCCCGGTTCTTGGCAGGACAGGGCGTGAAGCTCTGGTGAGAGCCCGTCGGAGACTGTAACTCCGTGATCGATGATCGATCAAAGGGTTGAAGCGGAAAACCTCTCCACACCGAGAAAGTAGGCATCCGGTGCCAGCAAAGCGGGCACGCGGTGCCTTCGATTTGAAGGGTTTACGCAGGTGAGAGCACGTTTGCAGTCAAGGCGCCACGGATGAGCGTGGGTGTCACGGACGCGGTGCGCACCCGAGGACGTGGGACTTGACCAGGTCCGCGATGGCCGGGTCACGGCGCCGGAAGGCGGAGACCAGGGCCTCGTGCTCCTCCGCGTACGACTGCTGGACCGTGCCGAGCCAGCGGATGGAGAGCGCCGTGAAGACCTCGATGCCGAGGCCCTCCCAGGTGTGCAGCAGCACGGAGTTGTCCGCGGCGCGCACCAGCTCGCGGTGGAAACCCACGGTGTGCCGCACCTGGGCGGTGCCGTCGGAGGCCCTGTCCGCTTCGTACAGGGCCGCGACATGGGGCTCCAGGGCCGAGCAGTCCTCGGCGAGCCGTCCGGCCGCCAGCTCGGCGGCGATGGCTTCCAGGCCCGCACGGACCGGGTAGCTCTCCTCCAGGTCGGCGGCGGTCAAGTTGCGTACGCGTACACCCTTGTTGGGCGCCGACTCGATGAGCCGGAGCGTCTCCAGCTCGCGCAGCGCCTCACGGACGGGGGTCTGGGAGACCTCGAGCTCCACCGCGATCCGGCGCTCCACGATGCGCTCGCCCGGCTTCCAGCGCCCGCTGACGATCCCCTCCACGATGTGCTCGCGGATCTGTTCGCGCAGCGAGTGAACAACGGGCGCGGTCATGTGGGCTCCTCCGGCGGGGCAGCGCCCCAGGGCGTTGTGACCCCTAGACAATACGGCGACGCCCCCGTCCGGAAACCTCCGAACGGGGGCGTACGCGCTGATGAGACGAGTCTTACAGCCGCGGGGGCCGCAGGACTACAGGCCGAGCTCGACCTCGAACTCGCCGGCCTCCAGGATCGCCTTGACCGCGGTCAGGTAGCGGGCGGCGTCCGCGCCGTCCACCAGACGGTGGTCGTAGGAGAGCGACAGGTACGTCATGTCCCGCACCGCGATGGTCTCGCCCAGGTCGGGGTGGTTGATGACGACCGGGCGCTTGACCGTGGCACCGATGCCGAGGATGGCGGCCTGGTTCGGCGGCACGATGACCGTGTCGAACAGGGCGCCGCGCGAACCGGTGTTGGAGATCGTGAAGGTGGCGCCGGACATGTCGTCCGGGGTGAGGCCACCGCCACGGGCCTTGCCGGCCAGCTCCGCGGTCTTCTTCGAGATACCGGCGATGTTGAGGTCGCCCGCACCCTTGATGACCGGGGTCATCAGACCCTTCTCGGCGTCCACGGCGATGCCGATGTTCTCCGAGTCGAAGTACGTGATCGTGCCTTCGTCCTCGTTGATCCGGGCGTTGATGACCGGGTGGGCCTTCAGCGCCTGGGCGGCGGCCTTGACGAAGAACGGCATCGGCGAGAGCTTGACGCCCTCGCGGGCCGCGAAGGAGTCCTTCGCCTTGGCGCGCAGCTTCATCAGCTTGGTGATGTCGACCTCGACGACCGAGGTCAGCTGGGCCTGCGAGTGCAGGGCCTTCATCATGTTGTCGCCGATGACCTTGCGCATGCGGGTCATCTTGACCGTCTGGCCGCGGAGCGGCGAGACCTCGAGGGCCGGGGCCTTCGAAGCGGCGGCCGGGGCGGCGGCGGCCGGGGCCGGGGCCGACTTCTTGGCCTCGGCGGCGGCGATGACGTCCTGCTTGCGGATGCGGCCGCCGACACCGGAACCGGTGACCTCGGAGAGGTTCACACCGTTCTCGGTGGCGAGCTTGCGCACCAGCGGCGTCACGTACGCACCGTCGTCGGCCGGGGTGGCCTGCGCCGGGGCGGCGGGCGCGGCCGGAGCCGACTGGGCCGGGGCGGCGGGCTGAGCCGGCGCCGGGGCGGCAGCGGCGGGCTTGGCCGGAGCCGCGGGGGCGGCGGCCGGGGCGGCCGGGGCGGCCGGAGCCGCGGGCTGCGCGGGGGCGGCCGGGGCCGGAGCCGGGGCCTCCTCCTTGGCCGGGGCGGCCGGGGCCGGGGCCTCGGCCTGCGCCGGAGCGGCACCGGGCGCACCGATGACGGCGAGCTTGGCGCCGACCTCGGCGGTCTCGTCCTCACCGACGACGATCTCGAGCAGCACGCCCGCGACCGGCGAGGGGATCTCGGTGTCGACCTTGTCCGTCGAGACCTCGAGGAGGGGCTCGTCGGCCGCGACCTCCTCGCCGACCTCCTTCAGCCAGCGGGTGACGGTGCCCTCGGTGACGGACTCGCCGAGCGCGGGCAGGGTGACATCGGTGCCCTCGGCGGAACCGCCGGACGGGGCGGGGGCGGCGGGCGCCTCGGCCTGGGCCGGGGCCTCCTCCTGCTGCGGGGCCTCCTCCTGCGCGGGGGCGGCCGGGGCCTCCTCCTGCGCCGGAGCGGCCGAGCCGCCCGCGTCGCCGGAGCCGTCGTCGATGACGGCGAGCTCGGCGCCGACCTCGACGGTCTCGTCCTCGGCGACCTTGATGGATGCCAGGATGCCGGCGGCCGGGGAGGGGATCTCGGTGTCGACCTTGTCGGTCGACACCTCGAGCAGCGGCTCGTCGGCCTCGACGCGCTCGCCCTCGGCCTTCAGCCAACGGGTGACAGTGCCCTCGGTGACGCTCTCGCCGAGCGCCGGAAGGGATACGGAAACCGCCATGGTTTCAGTTGCTCCTTACAGAATTGCGGAAGTCTGGTCGTCTCGTCGCGCCCGAATGACCGAGGGTCAGTCGTGGGAGTGCAGCGGCTTGCCCGCCAGGGCCAGGTGGGCCTCGCCGAGCGCCTCGTTCTGGGTCGGGTGGGCGTGGATGAGCTGGGCCACCTCGGCCGGCAGCGCTTCCCAGTTGTAGATCAGCTGGGCTTCGCCGACCTGCTCGCCCATGCGGTCGCCGACCATGTGGACGCCGACCACGGCACCGTCCTTGACCTGGACGAGCTTGATCTCGCCCGCGGTCTTGAGGATCTTGCTCTTGCCGTTGCCCGCGAGGTTGTACTTGAGGGCGACGACCTTGTCCGCGCCGTAGATCTCCTTGGCCTTGGCCTCGGTGATGCCCACGGAGGCGACCTCGGGGTGGCAGTACGTCACCCGGGGCACGCCGTCGTAGTCGACCGGGACGGTCTTGAGACCGGCCAGGCGCTCCGCCACCAGCATGCCCTCGGCGAAGCCGACGTGCGCGAGCTGGAGGGTCGGCACCAGGTCGCCCACGGCCGAAATGGTGGGCACGTTGGTCTGCATGTACTCGTCGACGAGGACGTAGCCACGGTCCATGGCGACGCCCTGCTCCTCGTAACCGAGGCCCTGCGAGACCGGGCCGCGGCCGATGGCGACCAGGAGGACCTCGGCCTCGAAGGTCTTGCCGTCGGCGAGGGTCACGCGGACGCCGTCCTGCGTGTACTCGGCCTTGTCGAAGAAGGTGCCGAGGTTGAACTTGATGCCGCGCTTGCGGAACGCGCGCTCAAGAAGCTTGGAGCTGTTCTCGTCCTCGACGGGCACGAGGTGCTTGAGGCCCTCGATGACCGTGACGTCGGCCCCGAAGGACTTCCACGCCGAGGCGAACTCGACGCCGATGACGCCGCCGCCCAGGATGATCGCGGACTTCGGCACGCGGTCCAGGGTCAGGCCGTGGTCCGAGGAGATGATGCGGTTGCCGTCGATCTCCAGGCCCGGCAGCGACTTCGGCACGGAGCCGGTCGCGAGGAGGACGTGGCGGCCCTGGACACGCTGGCCGTTCACGTCGACCGAGGTCGGGGAGGAGAGCTTGCCCTCGCCCTCGATGTACGTCACCTTGCGGGAGGCCACGAGGCCCTGGAGGCCCTTGTAGAGCCCCGAGATCACGTCGTCCTTGTACTTGTGGACGGCCGCCATGTCGATGCCCTCGAAGGTGGCCTTCACGCCGAACTGGTCGGCCTCGCGCGCCTGGTCGGCGATCTCGCCGGCGTGCAGCAGCGCCTTCGTGGGGATGCAGCCGTTGTGCAGGCAGGTGCCGCCGAGCTTGTTCTTCTCGATCAGTGCGACGTCCAGGCCCAGCTGCGCTCCGCGCAGGGCCGCGGCGTAACCGCCGCTACCGCCGCCGAGAATCACTAGGTCGAAAACGGTGCTGGCGTCGTTCGCCACGTCACGTCCTCCATGCATGTGCGCCGTACGCCGGACCCCTTTGCGCGGGGGACGACCGGTCGGTCGGCTGGTATTCGGCCGCTCTTGTTTCGGCCCTTTGGTGGGGGCCCTGTCCTGCCGAGAACCCATCTTCGCACTTGTCGGCGGGAGACGGGACGCCGGGCCAGGCTGTGAGACGTCGGATCGACCGTCTTCAGGGCCATCTCTTGCGTACGAACGTACGGATTTCGTTCAGGGCGAAATCACCGAGGGCCCCGGACACCAGACGGGTCCGGGGCCCTCGGTTCGTACGCGATCAGCCCAGGTCGCCCGAGGCGGTGTGCTCGGCGAGCCGGACCAGGGTGCGGACGGCGGAGCCGGTGCCGCCCTTGGGGGTGTAGCCGAACGGGGCGCCCTCGTGGAAGGCCGGGCCCGCGATGTCGAGGTGGGCCCAGGCGATGCCCTCGCCGACGAACTCCTTCAGGAAGAGACCGGCGACCAGGCCGCCGCCCATCCGCTCGCCCATGTTGGCGATGTCGGCGGTGGGGGAGTCCATGCCCTTGCGCAGGTCGGCGGGGAGCGGCATCGGCCAGGACGGCTCGCCGACCTCCTCGGCGATCTCGTGGATCGAGGTGCGGAAGGCGTCGTCGTTGGCCATGATGCCGAAGGTGCGGTTGCCGAGCGCCATCATCATGGCGCCGGTCAGCGTCGCCACGTCGACGATCGCGTCGGGCTGGTCCTCGGAGGCCTTGGCGATGGCGTCGGCCAGGACGAGACGGCCCTCGGCGTCGGTGTTGAGGACCTCGACGGTCTTGCCGCTGTACATCCGCAGGACGTCGCCGGGGCGGGTCGCGGAGCCGGACGGCATGTTCTCGGCGAGCGCCAGCCAGCCGGTGACGTTCACCTCGAGGCCGAGGCGAGCGGCGGCGACGACGGCGGCGAAGACCGCGGCGGCACCGGCCATGTCGCACTTCATGGTCTCGTTGTGACCGGCGGGCTTCAGCGAGATGCCGCCCGAGTCGTACGTGATGCCCTTGCCGACGAAGGCGAGGTGCTTCGTGTTCTTGCCTGCCTTGGAGCTCGTGTACGAGAGCTTCACCAGGCGCGGCGGGGCGTCGGAGCCGACGCCGACGCCGAGGATGCCGCCGAAGCCGCCCTTGGCGAGGGCCTTCTCGTCGAACACCTGGACCTTGATGCCGTGCTCCTTGGCCGCGGCCTGGGCGACGGCGGCGAACGCCTCGGGGTTGAGGTCGTTCGGCGGGGTGTTCACCAGGTCGCGGGCGCGGTTCAGCTCCTCGGCGACGGCGATGGCGCGCTCGACGGCGGCCTTGTACGCCTTGTCGCGGGGCTTGCCGCCGAGCAGGGCGACCTCGGCGAGGGGCGCCTTGGCGTCCTTGCCGTTCTTCTTCGTGGCCTTGGCGTCGGCGATGCTCTTGTACGCGTCGAACGAGTAGGCGCCGAGCAGGGCGCCCTCGGCCAGCGCGCCGGCGTCCGCGGCGTCCTCGACGGGCAGCGCGAACGCGGCCTTCTTCGAGCCGGTCAGGGCGCGCGCGGCAGCACCGGCGGCGCGGCGCAGGGCGTCCGTGCCGTACGTCTCGTCCTTCTCCGGGACCTCGCCGAGACCGACCGCGACGACGACCGGGGCCTTGAAGCCGGACGGCGCGGGAAGCTTCGTCACCTCACCCTCGCCGCCCGAGGCGCCGAGGGTCTCCAGGACGGACGCGAGCTTGCCGTCGTACGCCTTGTCCACGGCCTCGGCGCCGGGGGCGATGACCAGGCCCCCCTTGGATCCAGCGCCCTTGGCGACACCGACGACGATCGCGTCGGCACGCAGGCCGGTCGCGGCGGCGGTGCTGAGAGTCAGAGCAGTCACGGTGGTGAGGTCCTCTTTCAGTGAGTTTCGTCGGGCTGTGGGGTGGTGAGCCCGTCGCGAGCCTACGCCCGTGAGCGCTGCGGTGCGCCTCACTGTGTGTGTTCGGCGCGGTGTGAGCCCGGGGGGAGGGGGCGTCAGCCCAGGGCGAGTACGACCAGCGCGCCGGTCGCCGCCGTCTCCGCGAGGCCGCCGAAGACGTCGCCGGTGACCCCGCCGAACCGCCGTACGCAGTGCCGGAGCAGCAACTCCGCGGCGCCGAGCGCGAGGACGACGGCCGCCGCGCCCCGCACGGCACCGGCCGTGCCGAAGAGCAGACCGGCGGCCGCGGCGGCGGCCACGACGAGGACGGCGACCCCTGCCGCACGGGCGCGCGGGACCACTCCGGCGACGGCGGCGCCGAGCCCCTCGGGGCGGGCCGGGGGCACGCCGTCGCGGGCGGCCAGGGTGAGGGCGAGGCGTGCGGCGGTCGCCGAGACGACGGCGGCGAAGGCGCCGCGGGCCCACGACTGCTCGTACAGCTGGAAGAGCACGGCGACCTGCGCGAGCAGCACGAAGAGCAGCGTGATGACGCCGAAGGGCCCGATGTCGGACTGCTTCATGATGCGCAGCGCGTCGTCGGCGGGTTTGGCGCTGCCGAGGCCGTCGGCGGTGTCGGCGAGACCGTCGAGGTGCAGGCCGCGGGTGAGGGCGGCGGGGACCGCCGCGGTCGCGGTGGCGGCGAGGAGGGGGCCCGCGCCGAGAGCCGTCAGGACGCCGCCGACACCCGCCGCGCAGACGCCGACGACCAGTCCCGCGAGGGGCGCGCACTGCATGCCGGAGCGGGCGGCTCCGCGGTCCCAGCGGGTGACGCGGACGGGCAGTGCGGTGAGGGTGCCGAAGGCGAAACGCATGCCGTCGGCGGGGGAGGTTCTGGACACCGCGGAAGGCTACCCCGCGGGAACGTGCCGGCCTGCGGATCACTCTTCCGGGACGGAGGATGGGCGCATGGACGTCTGGCGGGCCGCATGAACGACTGGTGGTACCGGAACGTCGTCGAGCCGGGAAAGCTGCCGCTGCTGCTCGCGCTGCTCTCGTTCGTCGGGTCGTTCCTGGTCACCAGGACCATCACGCGGCTGATCAGGGCGGGCAAGGGACCGTTCAGGAACATCAGCACGGGCGACGTGCACATCCACCACGTCGTGCCGGGCATCTTCCTCATGCTGGTCGGCGGGTTCTGGGCGGTGGCCGCGGGGCGGCACGGCGTGGGGCCGCTGTACGCCGCCGTCATCTTCGGGATCGGCGCCGGGCTCGTGCTCGACGAGTTCGCGCTGATCCTCCACCTCGACGACGTGTACTGGAGCGAGCAGGGCCGCAAGAGCGTGGAGGTCGTGATGCTCACGGCCGCCCTGGTGGTGCTCGTGCTCACCGGCTTCACACCGTTCGGGGTGAACGACCTGACGCCGATGGAGCGGCACAACAGGGCGCTGCTCGCGCTGAACGTCGGCATCAACTGCGCCTTCTCCCTCATCGCGCTCCTCAAGGGCAAGCTGCGCACGGCCCTGATCGGCATGGTCGTCCCGTTCGTGGCGCTGGTCGGCGCGATCCGCCTCGCCCGGCCCGGGTCGGCGTGGGCGCGGCGCTTCTACCGCAACCGGCACCGGACACGCGCGCGTGCGGGGCTGCGGGCGTTCCGGCACGACCGCCGCTGGGCGGGGCCGCGCCGCAGGATTCAGGACTGGATCGGCGGCTTCACGTCGGACCGGCTGCCGCCGCCCCGGTGACGCGGCGCGGAGACCGCGCACAGCACGAGCACGGCGGCGATGGCGGCCAGGTGCTCCTTGCCCGCGAGGTTGTCCTTGAACAGCACCTCGACGACCATCAGGGCGGTGACCAGGGCGGCCGTGAAGTACGCGCGGTAGCGCCAGCACACGAGGACGGCGAGGCCGACGACTGCGGCCGACGGTCCCGTGTCGACGACGTGCGCGTCGGACGCGGGCAGACCGATCGGGTTCGCCGCGCCCAGTTCGATGCCCACGCGCGCGTAGAGCGTCCCGGCGAGGGTGGCCACGTACGCGATGAGGAGCGTGCGCCACCAGCCGAGGCAGATCTCCGCGATCCCGAAGACGAGCAGGATCTGCACCAGCGCGCCCCACACGGGCAGGTCGAGCGCGGGCACGAAGAGGGAGAGCGGGGTGCGGATGAGGGCGAGGGGGAGCGGGTCCTCCGCGCGAACGCAGCCGATGTTCTGGACGAACTGGTAGCCCCAGGACTGGTTCTGCACGTACTGGAGGAGCGCGGTGAGGCAGACCGCCGCCAGCGTCATGGGCACGGCCCGCCACGTTCGGGCGGCGAGCGCCCCGCGCACGGTGGAGAGGAGTGCTCCCCACTCGGCGCGGGCGCGGCGGGCCAGGGTGCTCATCGTCTCGACTCCAGATGTTTGCGGTGCAGCCACTTCGGCAGCCCCGGCGCCTCGAGGAAGCCCTCCGCGCGACCGGAGGCCACGCCGATGCGCAGCAGGTCGACGCTCTTCTCGAAGAGAAGGAAGCGGGGTTCCCAGATCGGCCGGTACTTGGCGTTGGCGCGGTAGAGGGACTCGATCTGCCACCACCGGGAGAAGAAGCTGAGCAGCGACCGCCACAGGCGAAGGACCGGGCCCGCGCCGAGCCGCGAGCCACGTTCGAAGACCGACCTGAACATCGCGAAGTTGAGCGACACCTGAGTGATCTTGATCTCGGGGGCGCGCTGCAGGAGTTCGATGACCATGAACTCCATCAGGCCGTTCTCCGCGTCGCGGTCACGCCGCATCAGGTCGAGGGAGAGCCCGTGCGGCCCCCACGGCACGAAGGAGAGCAGCGCTCGCAGCACGCCGTCGCCGTCCGTGCATTCGAGCATCACGCAGCGGCCGTCCGCCGGGTCGCCGAGCCGTCCGAGGGCCATGGAGAAGCCGCGCTCGGTGGCGCCGTCGCGCCAGTCGTCGGCGCGTTCGAGGAGCGTCGCCATCTCGTCGGCGGGGATGTCCTCGTGGCGGCGGATGCGGACCGTGTAACCGGCGCGCTTCACGCGGTTGTAGGCCTGCCGGACGGTGCGCATGGCCCGCCCCTCCAACGTGAACTCCTTGATCTCCACGATGGCTTCGTCGCCCAGCTCCAGGGCGTCGAGGCCGTGCCGGGCGTAGATCGTGCCCGCTTCCTCGCTCGCGCCCATCACGGCGGGGATCCAGCCGTGTTCGCGGGCCTCGGTCAGCCAGGGCTCGATCGCGCCGGGCCAGGCCTCGGGGTCGCCGATGGGGTCGCCGGAGGCCAGGGAGACACCGCCGACGACGCGGTAGGCGACGGCCGCCTTGCCGGTGGGGGACCACACGACGCTCTTCTCGCGGCGCAGCGAGAAGTAGCCGAGGGAGTCGCGGTCGCCGTGCCGGTCGAGCAGTGCGCGCAGCTTCTCCTCGTCGTCCTCGGTGAGCGGGTCGACGACCCGGCGGGAGCGGAACGCGGCGTACAGCACGGCGCAGAGCAGCAGCGCGCTCAGGATGTTGATGGCGACGTCGACCCAGCCGGGTGTGGCGATGCCCTCGAAGCGCTGGTCGTCGGCGGCCAGCGAGACCAGGCGCATGGTGCCGTAGCGCCAGCGGTCGAGGAACGTCGAGCGGTGGTCGTCGTGGGCGGTGTTGGTGACGGTGACGAGCAGCGCGGCGATCAGCGAGGTCACCAGGAGCCCACCGGCCGCGACGGCCGATGCCAGCTTCGGGTTGGAGCGGTCGCCCCTGGCGTAGAACTCGCGGCGGCCGACGACGAGCGCGGCGACGAAGGCGGCGGTCAGGGTCAGGGAGATCCAGTTCTGCGCGTACGCGCGGATCTCCGGGAAGAGCATCGCGAAGGCGAAGAGCAGCAGGAAGAGCCCGCCGAGCACGAGGTTGAGGATCCATGCGGCGCGCTTGCGGCGCCGCATGGTGATCGCGAGGAACAGCGTGAACGCGCCCGACGCGAAGCCGGCGGTCAGCATGTACGGCGTGAAGTAGTTCGCCGTGTTGTGCTGGCGCAGGTCCTGGCCGAAGGAGACCCAGACCGCGCTCAGGAAGTTGATGAACGTGACGGCCCGGAGGTACCAGACGGCGAACCCCGCGGCGCGGCGCTGTATGACGGTGCGTGATTTCTGTCGCCCGGCGACGACCTGCTCATCTCCCATGAAAAGGGATCATATGGGCCGCGGGCCAATGGAGATGATCCGGCGGGTTCTGTCCTGTTCGCTCCCGCCGGACGACTCGGTCGTGCCCTACCCCTCCGCGAGCGCCTCCGCCGCCGCTTCGGCCGTCTCCGGCTTCCGCTCCGGCAGCTCCGCCGCCAGCGCGGCCGCGGCCTGCACCAGCGGCAGGGCGAGCAGCGCGCCCGCGCCCTCGCCGACCTTCACGCCGTGCGAGAGCAGCGGCTCCAGCGCCATCCGGTCGAGCGCCTTGGTCTGCGCGGGCTCACCGCTGTCGTGCCCCGCCAGCCACCAGTCCGGCGCCCGGAAGGCGACCCGCTGGGCCACCAGTGCGGCCGCCGAAGCGACGACGCCGTCCAGGATCACCGGCGTACGCCGTACCGCGCACTGCAGCAGGAACCCCGTCATCGCCGCGACGTCCGCGCCGCCCACCGCGGCGAGCAGCTCCAACTGGTCGCCGAGTACGGGCCTGGCCCGCCGCAGCGCGTCCCGTACGACCGCGCACTTGCGCATCCACGCCAGGTCGTCGATGGGTTCGCCGCCCCGCCCGGTCACCACCGACGCGTCGGTCCCGCACAGCGCGGCGACCAGCGTCGCGGCGGGCGTCGTGCCGCCCACGCTCACATCGCCGAGGACCACCAGGTCGGTGCCCGAGTCCGCCTCCTCGTCGGCGACGGCCATGCCCGCACGCAGCGCCTGCTCCGCCTCCTCGGCGGTCAGCGCGTCCTCGATGTCGATCCGGCCGGAACCGCGCCGCACCCGGTGCCCCGCCACCTCGGCGGGCAGCTCCTCCGGGGCGCAGTCCAGGGACATGTCGACGACGCGGACCGGCACCTCCAGGCGGCGCGCGAGGACGGCCGCCGGGGTCTCACCGGCCAGCACGGACCGTACGAGCCGGGCGGCGCTCCCCGCGGGCCGCGCCGAGACACCCAGCTCGGAGACGCCGTGGTCACCCGCGAAGAGGACCACGCGCGGCCGCTCGACCGGCCGCACCGGGACCGAGGACTGGGCCGCCGCGAGCCACTCGCCGAGTTCGTCGAGACGGCCCAGCGAGCCGGGTGGCACGGGCTGCCGCTCCCGGCGTTCCTCGGCGTCGCGGCGCACCCCGCCGTCGGGCCGCTCGATCAGGTCGGTGAAGTCGTCGAGATTCAGCGAGCTCATTCGCCGAACAGTACCGGGAGCGGGGTGGATGTCGCTCGAACGGCCCTGCGAGCCACGTCGGGCGGGGCATCACCGCATGACAGCACCGCAAACGCGGGAATGGTCCCTTACGCACCTTTACTTTCCCGTTTGTCCCGGCTTCCTCCAGGAGTGCGACCATGACCACGGATGCCGTCGCCCGACGAGTCGCCGCCCGGCGCTCCGGCTACCTCGCCGAACTTGCCCAGGGCACCGAGCGGTTCCACGAGCCCCGCCGCACCGACTGCCCCTGGTGCGGCTCCGAGCGCCTGCGGGCACGGCTGCGCACCGCCGACCTGGTCCAGCACAAGCCGGGCAGGTTCAGACTCGACCGGTGCGGCGACTGCGGCCACTCCTTCCAGAACCCCCGGCTCACCCCCGAAGGCCTCGCCTTCTACTGCAGGGACGCCCGCGAGGCACCCGTGCTGCCCCGCCTCTCCGGCGCCCGCATCCGCGCCCGCGCCCACGTCCGGGCCCGCGCGCTCGGCGCCCTCGACGAGCCCGAGTGCTGGCTGGACGTCGGCACCGGTACGGCGCACTTCCCGGCCCTGGCCAGGCACGTCCTGCCGTACACCGCCTTCGACGGCCTCGACACGGGCGCCGGCGTCCTGGAGGGGCTGCGGCGCGGCCGCATCGAGGAGGGCCACCGCGGCTCCCTCACCACGCTCGCGGGCCCCCTCGCGGGCCGCTACGACGCGCTCAGCATGTTCCACACCCTCCAGCACGCCCCCGACCCGCGCGCGGAGCTCAGAGCCGCGCGCACCGTGCTGCGCCCCGGCGGCCACCTGATGATCGAGACCCCCGACCCCCAGTGCCGCTACGCCAAGCTGCTCGGCAAGTGGTGGGCCTCCTACGGCCAGCCGCGCCACCTGCACCTCGTGCCACTCGCCAACCTCCGCGTGGAGCTGGAGAAGCTCGGCTTCACGGTCGTCGGCGTCGAACGCCGCGCACCGCACGTACCGCTCGACCTCGCCTCGGCCGTCGCGCTGTTCGTCAACGGCCGCATCCCCGGCCCCGACGTGCCGTGGCGCGCCAAGGCCGTCTCCCCGCTCCGGCTGAGACTGCGCCGAGCCGCCTGGTGGGCGACCGTGCCGCTGCTGCTCCTCGCCCGCGCCCTCGACACGCTCCTGAGCCCCCTGCTCACCCGCACCGGCTTCTCCAACACCTACCGGGTCATCGCGCGCAGGGGCGCTCAGGAGGTGCGGGAGGGTCAGCCCCGCAGCGCCAGCGCCTGACCCGCCACCACGAGCAGCACGTGTTCGCACTCGGCGGCGAACAGGGTGTTCAGGCGGCCCAGTTCGTCGCGGTAGCGGCGGCCCGACGCGGTCGCGGGGACGATCCCGGAGCCGACCTCGTTCGACACGGCGGCCACCGTGCGCCGGGTCGCCCGCACCGCCTCCGCGAGTTCGACGACCCGCCGCCGCAGCTCCCGCTCCCCGCCGCTCGCCCACTCGTCGTCGTCCCACGCCTTCACCTCGTCCATGACGTGGGTCAGCCACAGCGAAAGACAGTCGACGAGCAGCGGGGGACCGTCCTCGGCGAGCAGCGGTACGAGGTCGCAGGTCTCCGTCGTACGCCACGAGCCGGGGCGGCGTTCACGGTGCACGCTCACCCGCCGCGCCCACTCGGTGTCACCGTTCCTGGTCCCGCCCGTCGCCACGTACAGCACCTCGGGAAAGGCCTCGAGGCGCCGCTCGGCCTCCACCGACTTGCCCGACCGCGCCCCGCCGAGGACCAGCGTCCGGCGCGGCACGTCCGGTACGTCCTCGTAGGCGCCGATCACGAGCGTCGACCCGTCCGGCACGGCACGCGCCCCGGCGGCCGCCAGACGGCGCGTCAGCTCCGGACCCGGCGGCGCCTCGTGGCCGATGTGCACCGCGATCACGTCGGTGGTGGGCCCGACGGCACCGGCCGCCCGCAGCCGGGCGAGACCGTCCGGGCGCCCCAGGACATCGGCGACGACCATCTCGTACGGGGACCGCTTGCCGTGCGCCTGCACGCCCCCGTTCCCCTGCACGCCCCCGTTCCCTTCACCGAGCCCGGCGGGCGCCCCGCCCGGCGGCAGGTACAGCAGCCGCTCGCCGTCAGGACCCGTCACCTCGTACCCGGACCCCGGCGCGTCCAGCGCCACCGCCCGCACCCGGTGCCCGGTCAGCAGCGCGAGCTCCCGCCCGTCGGCGACCCGCCCCGGCTGCGGCAGCCCCGCAGGCACCTCGACGGCGGGCCCGTCGTGCGGATGCGAGAGGAGCACCTGGCGCACCCCGCCCAGCGAGTGCCCGGCACGGGCGGCCGCGAAGGCGGCACCGGGGGTGAGGTCGAGCAGCAGGACGCCGTCCACGAGGAGCGCGGTGGCGGCGCGCGCCGCGGGACCGAGCGCGGTCGCGCACGGCGCACAGGGGCAGTCGGGGAGCGGCAGTCCGCCGGGGGCGCCGGTGCCGAGCAGAGTCAGTTCCACACGAAGATCCTCCCGCGTCACGTCCAGTGCCGCGCGCCCGGCCCAGGGCCTGTCCGGCGGATCCGGGCGCGGACGCGGGGTCTGGCACGCCCATCTGCGGCGTTGTCGTCGGTTGCCAACGCTCCGCGTTGACGCCCTCCTCCGCCTTGCAGCTGGACGCGCCAGACCCCGCTCACCTGCACCGCAAGGGTGGAATGCCACCCTCACGCGCCCTGATCCGCCGGACAGGCCCTAGGCTGCAAACGGATTCAAGCGGTTCACACACCGCTACGGGACCTTCGGGAGGCTGACATGGCGGCATGGACGTGGCGGTTCGAGAAGGCGGACGGGACGGAGGTCCAGCCCGCGGTGCAGCCCGAGGAGTTCACCACACAGGGCGACGCCGAGTCCTGGGTCGGTGAGTACTGGAAGGCGCTGGCCGAGGGCGGCGCCGACCAGGTGACCCTCTTCGAGGACACGCGGGAGATCTACGGGCCGATGAGCCTGCACATGGAGGGCGCCGAGGAGTCCGAGGACGCCTCCGCCTGACGGGCGGCACGCGTACGACGGGGGGCGGCTGCCCCCCGCCGTACGCGCGGCCGCTGCGGCTAGATCTCTCCGAGGGTGACGTCGGCGGTCTTCTCGTCCCCGTCCCGCACGTATGTGACCTTCGTCTTCTGGCCCGGCTTGTCCGAAGCGAGCGCTTCGGAGAGCGAGTTGATGGTGCTGATCCCGTCGTCGCCGAGCCGGGTGATGATGTCCCCGGCAGCCAGGCCCGCCTTCGCCGCGGGGCCGCCCTCGGGCGCCTCGACGACGGCCACGCCCGCGGGCCGGTAGTCGTCGCCGAGGACCGTGCGGCCCGTGATGCCGAGCGCCGCCCGGCCCGAGTCGGTGACCTTGCCGCTCCTGACGATCTGGTCGGCGACGGTCTTCACCATCGACGACGGGATCGCGAAGCCGATGCCGGGCGCCGCACTGTCACCCATCTGAGGGTCGCTCGCGGCGAGCGTGGGGATGCCGATGACCTTCCCGTCGAGGTCGACGAGCGCGCCGCCGCTGTTGCCCGGGTTGATCGCCGCGGAGGTCTGCACCATGTTGGCGATCGTCGCCCCGGTCCCGCCGCCCGAACGGCCCTCGCTGACGGTGCGCCCGGTCGCCGAGACGATGCCCTGGGTGACGCTGGAGGACAGGCCGAGCGGGGAGCCCATGGCCAGCACGATCTGCCCGACCTCGGCCTTGGTGGAGTCGCCGAACTCGGCGGCCTTCAGCCCGTCCGGTACGTCGCTCAGCTTGATGACGGCCAGGTCCTGCTCCGGGTAGGAGGCGACCAGGTCGGCGGTGAGCGCCTGCTCGCCGGTCGCCGTCGTCACCTTGAAGCGCTTCTCCTTGCCCACGACATGGGCGTTGGTGACGATGTGCCCCTTGTCGTCGTACACGACCCCGGACCCCAGGCCCTCGGAGGCGTCGATCTGGACGACGGACGGCAGGACGTCCTTGATCACCTTCTGGTAGTCGTCCTGCAGATCGCTCGCGGCGGCCGGTGCGGCCTGTGTGGTGGACCTGCCGGAGTCGCTGGAACCGGAGGAGGAACATCCGCCCACGAGGACGAGAGCGGCGAGGGCGGCGACGCACGCCACGGAGGCGGCGGGGTTACGGGAGACATCAGGCTTACGGGAGGCAGTCATGCCCCGAGTGTCGGATTTGTCGTCCGGGGCCGCCCTGAATTAGGGGGCCGAACAGGCGTCGTCCCTCAGCCCCCTCGGCCTGCCGCGGCCCCCTCGCCCCGCTAGTCCCGCACTCCGCAAAGATGCAGCAGCGCGGCAACCCGCCGGTACGGATCGGTGCGCCCCGCCCGCTCCTCCGCGGCCAGCAGCGTCTCCAGCTCCCACTCCGGGGGCAGCGCCGCACCGTCGGCCACGGTGTCCGTGAAGACCCGCACGCCGTACCAGGCCTGGAGCGGCGCCGCGATCCCCGCCAACGCGGAGGTCAGCACGTCGAGCCGGTCCGCGCGGGCGTCGATCCCGAGCCGGTTGCGGTACGTCGCGGAGTCGAACGCGGCGAGCGCCCCCGACCAGTCCCCGGCGAGCCCCGGCCGCATGGCCAGCGCCTCCGCGTTGCGCACCAGCAGCGAGAGCAGCCCGCCGGGCGCCAGCATCCGGGCGAGCCCGGCGAGGAGCGCGTCGGGCTCCTCCACGTACATCAGTACGCCGTGGCAGAGCACGACGTCGAAGCTGCCGGGCAGGAAGTGCACCCCGGTCTGGTGCCCGTCGCCCTCGACGATCCGCACCCGCCCCTGGATGCCCTCGGGCTCGTCGGCGAGCGCCGCGCGGGCCGCCGCGATCATGGCGGAGTCCTGCTCGACGCCCGTCACCTTGTGACCGGCACGGGCGAGCCGCAGCGCCTGCGTGCCCTGGCCCATGCCGACGTCGAGCACGCGGAGCCGCTGCCCCACGGGGAAGCGCCCGATTATCTGCTCGTCGAGCTGGCGCGCCACCAGCTCCTGGCGAACGGCGTTGCGCAGGCCGCCCAGCTTCTCCAGCCAGGCGCCGGCCCCGCCGGTGAATCCGCTCAGGGCCGCTCTCCGCGCTTGACCTGAGGCTTCGGCAGACGCAGCCGGCGCATCTGGAGCGTACGCATCAGGCCGTAGGCGACGGCGCCCTTCTTGTTCTCGTCCGGGAAGCGCTCGTTCAGGCGCTTCTTGAGGCGGAACACGATGACGACCGAGTCGACGATGATCAGGACGATCACGAAGAGCCAGGCAAGCAGCGCGACATTCTGCAGCTGAGGCACCTGGACGATGCTCAGGACGAGAATGATCACCGCGAGGGGCAGGAAGAACTCGGCGACGCAGAAACGCGAGTCCACGAAGTCGCGCGCGAACTTGCGCACGGGACCCTTGTCACGAGCGGGCAGGAACCGCTCGTCGCCGCTCGCCATCGCCTCGCGCTGCTTCGCCATCTGCGTGCGGCGCTCGTCGCGCTGCCGCTTGGCGGCCTCCTTGCGCGTCGTCGGCGTGTTGGTCACGCTGCGGCGCTGGGACTGGGCCATGGCGCGCTTGGGGGTCGGGCGGCCCTTGGGGGCCTGCGGGTCACGGGGCTGGTTGGAGTCGGTCACCGGCGCCTGGACAGCCGGGGCCTTCTCTTCCTTGGATCGGCTACGGAACACAAAATCCAAGGGTACGGGGTGCGGGGACATGGACGTCCGCCCGGAGGGGAACGATCCGGCAACGCCGGGCGTCTTGATTACGTGCCCAATGGGACGTAGCAGGCGGTAAGCGCCCGGTCCGGCGCCTGCCTCTCGCTCTTCCCGGGGTCGGCTCACAGGGGTGCACCTACTCCTTACGCCGGAGCGGTGCCGGACGCAGTCGTCCTTGGGGATGAGCGCATCGGCACGCGAACAGTGCGGTAATGGATGCAGGGCCCGTACTGTGGTTCTGAGCAGGTACCTGGAGCTGGAAGTCCGTCAGAAGGGGGCGCGCGAAGCCCATGAGCGGTGTCATGAAGCGTATGGGGATGATCTTCCGCGCGAAGGCGAACAAGGCCCTCGACAGGGCCGAGGACCCGCGCGAGACCCTCGATTACTCGTACCAGAAGCAGCTGGAGCTGTTGCAGAAGGTGCGCCGCGGCGTCGCCGACGTGGCGACCTCCCGCAAGCGTCTCGAACTGCAGCTGACCCAGCTCCAGAAGCAGTCCTCGACCCTGGAGGACCAGGGCCGCAAGGCGCTGGCGCTCGGCCGTGAGGACCTGGCCCGCGAGGCCCTGTCCCGCCGTGCGGCGCTCCAGCAGCAGGTGACGGACCTGGAGACGCAGCACCAGACCCTCCAGGGCGAGGAGGAGAAGCTCACCCTCGCGGCGCAGCGGCTTCAGGCCAAGGTCGACGCCTTCCGCACCAAGAAGGAGACGATCAAGGCCACGTACACCGCGGCCCAGGCGCAGACCCGCATCGGCGAGGCCTTCTCCGGCATCTCCGAGGAGATGGGCGACGTCGGCATGGCGATCCAGCGCGCCGAGGACAAGACCGCGCAGCTCCAGGCGCGGGCCGGTGCGATCGACGAACTGCTCGCCTCCGGGGCGCTCGACGACTCCTCCGGACTGGCCAAGGACGACATCCAGTCCGAGCTGGACCGGCTCTCCGGTGGTACAGATGTAGAGCTGGAGCTGCAGCGCATGAAGGCGGAACTCGCCGGAGGCTCCAGCGGTGGGCAGCAGGCGATCGAGGGTGGCAAGGGCCAGTCCCAGCCGCACTCGCAGCAGCCCCAGGACACCCCGCGCTTGGACAAGCAGTAGCCCTACGCACGTCCTGAGGAGGACGACATGATCGTACGGATCATGGGGGAGGGGCAGGTGAAGCTGGCGGACAGCCACTTCGCCGAACTCAACAAGCTGGACGACGAGCTGCTCGAAGAGATGGAGAGCGGCGACGAGCCCGGCTTCCGCCGTACGCTCCACGCCCTCCTGGACAAGGTCCGAGAACTCGGCACGCCCCTTCCGGACGACGCCCTGGAACCCTCGGAACTGATCCTCCCGTCTGCGGACGCAACCCTCCCCGAGGTCAAGGACATGCTCTCGGACGACGGCTTGATCCCAGGCTGACGTGACGCGGGGGCGCAGCCCCTGAGGGCGCGGGGCTGTGACATGTGCGGCTCCGCCGCGCGGGCGCGCCGAGCCCCCACCGGCCCGAGGCCAACGCACAACGCAACAACCCCGATCCGCCCGAGGCCCCCGGCCGGCCCCCGTAACGTTAAGCGCGTGACCACTCTCGTACGAGGCCGCGGCTGGGCCCGAACGCACCCCCTCGCCGTGGACGCCGCGCTAGCCACCGCCGTCCTCGTCTGCATGGTCGTCGGCTCCTTCGCCGAGCCGAACGGAGAGCACGGCCCCACCTGGGGCACCCGCACCCCCGACGCCCCCAGCCTCATTCTGATGACGCTCGGCGCGCTCGCCCTGGTCTTCCGCCGCCGCGCCCCCTGGTGCGTACTCGCCGCGACCTGCGCGGCCGCCATCGTCGAGCTGCTCACCGGCCAGCCCCGCGCGCCCGTCGTGATGTGCGCGGTCATCGCGCTGTTCACCGTCGCCGCCCGCACGGACCGTTCCACGACCTGGCGGATCGGCCTGGTCACGATGGTGGGTCTCACCGGCATCGCGATGCTCTCGGGCGACCCCCTGCCCTGGTACGCGCAGGAAAACCTCGGCATCTTCGCCTGGACCGGCATGGCCGCCACCGCGGGCGACGCCGTGCGCAGCCGCCGCGCCTTCGTCGACGCCATAAGGGAGCGCGCGGAGCGTGCGGAACGTACGAGGGAGGAAGAGGCCCGGCGCCGCGTGGCCGAGGAACGGCTGCGGATCGCCCGCGACCTGCACGACGTGGTCGCCCACCACATCGCCCTGGTCAACGTGCAGGCAGGCGTCGCGGCGCACGTCATGGACCGGCGGCCCGACCAGGCCAAGGAAGCCCTCTCGCACGTACGGGACGCCAGCCGCTCCGCCCTCAACGAACTCCGCGCCACCGTCGGCCTGTTGCGGCAGACCGGCGACCCGGAGGCGCCCACCGAGCCGGCCCCCGGCCTGCACCGCCTCGACGAACTCGTCGAGACGTTCCGCAACGCGGGCCTGCCCGTGGAGGTCGCCCTCGGCCAAGTCGGCCTCGACCTCGCGGCCGCCGTCGACCTCGCCGCGTTCCGGATCATCCAGGAGGCCCTGACCAATGTGCAGAAGCACGCGGGGCAGGACGCCAAGGCCGAGGTGAGCGTCGTCCGCGTCGGCCCGAACGTCGAGGTCACCGTCATCGACGACGGTCCCGGCCACGCCAAGGGCGACGGACCCAACACCGACGGCGGCGGCCACGGCCTGCTCGGCATGCGCGAACGCGTCACCGCGCTCGGCGGCAGCTGCTCCGCGGGGCCCCGCTACGGAGGCGGCTTCCGCGTCCATGCGATCCTGCCCGTCACCACGGCAAAGGGAGGGACCGCGTGACGATCCGCGTACTGCTCGCCGACGACCAGGCGCTGCTGCGCAGCGCGTTCAAGGTGCTCGTCGACTCGGAGTCCGACATGGAGGTGGTCGGCGAGGCGTCCGACGGGGCGGAGGCGGTCGAACTCGCCAAGTCGGAGCGGGCCGACGTGGTCCTGATGGACATCCGGATGCCCGGCACCGACGGACTCGCCGCCACCCGCATGATCAGCGCGGACCCCTCACTCGCCCACGTCCGCGTGGTGATGCTGACGACCTTCGAGGTCGACGAGTACGTGGTGCAGTCGCTGCGCGCGGGTGCCTCGGGGTTCCTCGGCAAGGGGGCGGAGCCCGACGAACTGCTCGGCGCCATCCGCGTCGCGGCGGCGGGCGAGGCGCTGCTTTCGCCGGTGGCCACCAAAGGGCTGATCGCCAAGTTCCTCGCGCAGGGCGACGGTCAGGACGGTGACGGCCGCGCGCGCGGCGAGCGGCTCGACGCGCTCACCGGACGCGAGCGCGAGGTCCTCGTACAGGTCGCGGGCGGCCACTCGAACGACGAGATCGCCGAGCGCCTCGAAGTCAGCCCGCTCACCGTGAAGACCCACGTGAACCGCGCGATGGCGAAGCTCGGCGCACGCGACCGGGCCCAACTCGTCGTCATTGCGTACGAATCGGGCCTGGTGCGTCCACGGGTGGAGTGACGCGTGGGGCGGCGTACTGCGGGCGCAGTATGCGTGGCATACGAAATGGTCCTCTGAGCGGGGCGTCGCGTACCGGCCGTGGCTGAGAGTGTGAGGGACGGGCGAAGCTTGCCGCAGGCACCCACTTTCCGGGCCCGGCCCCGCCCGCCTCCCCCCGCCGCGCATGCCACAGAGAGAGACCACCATGTCCTGGCTTTCCAGGTTCAGCCTTGCCCAACGGGCACTCATAGGGCTGATGTCGATCATCGCGATCGTCTTCGGCGCCATCGCGATACCGCAGCTCAAGCAGCAGCTGCTGCCCTCCATCGAACTGCCCATGGTGTCCGTGCTCGCCCCGTACCAGGGTGCGTCTCCCGATGTGGTCGAGAAGCAGGTCGTCGAGCCGCTCGAGAACACCATCGACGCGGTCGACGGCATCACCGGCGTCACCTCCACGGCGAGCGAGGGCAACGCCGTGATCATGGCCTCGTTCGACTACGGCAGCGGCTCCAAGCAGCTCGTCGCCGACGTCCAGCAGGCCGTGAACCGCGCCCGCGCCGAACTCCCCGACGACGTCGACCCGCAGGTCGTCGCGGGCTCCACCGACGACATCCCCACCGTCGTCCTCTCCGTCACCTCCGACAAGGACCAGCAGGCCCTCGCCGACCAGTTGGACCGCACCGTCGTGCCGTCCCTCAAGGACATCGACGGCGTCGGCCAGGTCACCGTCGACGGCGTGCGCGACCTCCAGGTCGACGTCACCCCCGACGACCGCAGGCTGGCGAAGGCGGGGCTGACCCCGGCCGCACTCGGCAAGGCGCTCCAGGCGGGCGGCGCCACCCTGCCCGCGGGCTCCTTCGACGAGGGCGGCAAGAACCGCACCGTGCAGGTCGGCGGCGGCTACACCTCGCTGCGGCAGATCGAGGACCTGCGCGTCACGCCCGAGGCCACGCCCGGTGAGCGGCCCGGCAAGCCGGTGCGCCTCGGCGACGTCGCCACGGTCGAGCAGCGGCCGTCCACCGCGACGTCCATCACGCGCACCGATGGCGAGCCGAGCCTCGCGGTCGCCGTCACCATGGACCACGACGGCAGCGCCGTCGCCATCTCCGACGCGGTCCAGGACAAGCTGCCCGGCCTGCGCGAGGACCTCGGCTCCGGCGCGACCCTGACGGTCGCGAGCGACCAGGGCCCGGCCGTCGCCAAGTCCATCGAGGGCCTCACCACGGAGGGCGCGCTCGGCCTGGTCTTCGCGGTCGTCATCATCCTGGTCTTCCTGGCGTCGGTCCGCTCGACGCTGGTCACCGCGGTCTCCATCCCGCTCTCGGTCGTCCTCGCCCTGATCGTCCTGTGGACTCGCGACCTCTCCCTCAACATGCTCACGCTCGGCGCGCTGACCATCGCGATCGGCCGCGTCGTCGACGACTCGATCGTGGTCCTGGAGAACATCAAGCGCCACCTCGGCTACGGCGAGGAGCGCGAGCAGGCGATCCTGAAGGCGGTCCGTGAGGTGGCGGGCGCGGTCACGTCCTCCACCCTCACCACGGTCGCGGTGTTCCTCCCCATCGGCCTCGTCGGCGGCATGGTGGGCGAGCTCTTCGGCTCGTTCTCGCTGACGGTCACGGCGGCGCTCCTCGCCTCCCTGCTCGTCTCGCTCACCGTCGTGCCGGTCCTCTCGTACTGGTTCCTGCGCGCCCCGAAGGCGATCCAGGGCGTCGACCCGGAGGAGGCCCGCCGCAAGGCCGAGGAGAAGGAGAGCCGCAGCAGGCTCCAGCGGATGTACGTCCCCGTCCTGCGCTTCGCGACGCGCCGCCGCCTCACCAGCCTCGGCATCGCGCTCGTCATCCTGGTCGGCACGTTCGGCATGGCGCCGCTCCTGAAGACGAACTTCTTCGACCAGGGCGAGCAGGAAGTCCTGACCATCAAGCAGGAGCTGAAGCCCGGCACGAGCCTGTCGGCGTCGGACGCAGCGGCGAAGAAGGTCGAGAAGATGCTCTCCGGCATCGACGAGATCAAGGACTACCAGGTCACGGTCGGCTCCTCCGGCTTCATGGCGGCCTTCGGCGGCGGCACGGACACGAACCAGGCGTCGTACACCCTCACGCTCAAGGACAAGTCCTCCTACGACACGACGCAGGACCTCGTCGAGAAGGAGCTCGGCAAGCTCTCCGGGATCGGCAGGACCACCGTCTCCGCCGGTGACGGCTTCGGCAACCAGGATCTGAGCGTCGTGGTGAAGGCCGCCGACGCGAAGGTGCTGCGCGAGGCGTCCGACGACGTACGGGACGAGGTCGCGAAGCTCGACGACGTCACCGACGTCCAGAGCGACCTGGCGCAGAGCGTCCCGCGCATCTCGGTCAAGGGCACCGCCAAGGCGGCCGCGGCCGGGTTCGACGAGACGACCCTCGGCCAGGCCGTCGCCCAGTCGGTACGCGGCACCACCAGCGGCAAGGCGATCCTCGACGACACCGAGCGCGATGTCGTGATCAAGTCGTCGAAACCGGCGAAGACCCTCGACGAGCTGCGGAAACTGACCCTGCGCCCCGGCGTGCGGCTCGGCGACATCGCCGACGTCCGACTGGTCGACGGGCCGGTCTCGATGACCCGCATCGACGGTGCCCGCGCGGCGACGATCACGGCGAAGCCGACCGGCGACAACACGGGTGCGGTCAGCGCGGACCTCACGAAGAAGCTCGACGCGCTGAAGCTTCCCGACGGTGCGACGGCCTCGATCGGCGGCGTCTCCGAGGACCAGGACGAGGCGTTCGCCAAGCTGGGCCTGGCCATGCTGGCAGCCGTCGCGATCGTCTTCATGCTCCTGGTCGCGACGTTCCGCTCGCTGGTCCAGCCGCTGATCCTGCTGGTCTCCATCCCGTTCGCGGCGACGGGCGCGATCGGCCTCCTGGTCGCCACGGACACACCGATGGGCGTCCCGGCGATGATCGGCATGCTGATGCTCATCGGCATCGTCGTCACGAACGCGATCGTGCTGATCGACCTCATCAACCAGTACCGCGGACAGGGCTACGGCACGGTCGAGGCGGTCATCGAAGGCGGCCGCCACCGACTCCGCCCGATCCTGATGACGGCCCTGGCGACCATCTTCGCCCTGCTCCCGATGGCCCTGGGCATCACGGGCGAGGGCGGCTTCATAGCCCAGCCGCTGGCGGTGGTCGTCATCGGCGGCCTCATCACCTCGACCCTCCTCACCCTCCTCCTGGTCCCGACGCTCTACGCGATGGTGGAACTCCGCAAGGACCGCAGGCGCGCGAAGCGCGAGGCGAGGCGGACGAAGAAGTCCGAGTCCGAGGCCCGGCCCCACACCCCGGAGCCGTCCCAGCCCTGACACCCGGCACGAACCCGGAAGGGGCGCCCCTCGTCACGACGAGGGGCGCCCCTTCCGGGTTGATCACGACAGCCGCCCTACGGCAGCGCCAGCATCCGCTCCAGCGCCAGTTTCGCGAACTGCTCGGTCTCCCGGTCCACCTCGATCCGGTTGACGAGCTTGCCGTCCGCGAGGGACTCCAGCGTCCAGACCAGGTGCGGCAGGTCGATGCGGTTCATGGTCGAGCAGAAGCAGACCGTCTTGTCGAGGAAGACGATCTCCTTGTCCTCCGCGGCGAAACGGTTCGCCAGGCGGCGTACGAGATTCAGCTCGGTCCCGATCGCCCACTTGGAACCGGCGGGAGCCGCCTCCAGGGTCTGGATGATGTGCTCCGTGGAGCCCACGTAGTCCGCCGCGGCGACGACCTCGTGCTTGCACTCCGGGTGCACCAGCACGTTCACGCCGGGGATGCGCGCGCGGACGTCCTCCACGCTCTCCAGCGAGAAGCGCCCGTGCACCGAGCAGTGCCCGCGCCACAGGATCATCTTCGCGTCGCGCAGCTGCTCCGCGGTCAGGCCGCCGCCCGGCTTGTGCGGGTTGTAGACGACGCAGTCGTCGAGCGAGAAGCCCATGTCGCGCACGGCGGTGTTCCGGCCCAGGTGCTGGTCCGGCAGGAAGAGCACCTTCGTCGAACCGGGCTCCCCCTGCCCGTACGCCCACTCAAGGGCGCGCTTGGCATTCGACGACGTACAGATCGTGCCGCCGTGCTTGCCCGTGAACGCCTTGATGTCGGCCGACGAGTTCATGTACGAGACGGGCACGACCTGCTCGGCGACGCCGGCCTCGGTCAGCACGTCCCAGCACTCGGCGACCTGCTCGGCGGTGGCCATGTCGGCCATCGAGCAGCCCGCGGCCAGGTCGGGCAGTACGACCTTCTGGTCGTCCGTCGTCAGGATGTCCGCGGACTCGGCCATGAAGTGCACACCGCAGAAGACGATGTACTCGGCGTCCGGCCGCGCGGCCGCGTCACGCGCCAGCTTGAAGGAGTCACCGGTGACGTCAGCGAACTGGATCACCTCGTCGCGCTGGTAGTGGTGGCCCAGCACGAAGACCTTGCCCCCGAGCCTCTCCTTGGCGGCGCGGGCGCGCTCCACCAGGTCCGGGTCGGAGGGGGACGGCAGATCGCCGGGGCACTCCACGCCGCGCTCGCTCCTGGGGTCGGCCTCGCGGCCGAGGAGCAGCAGGGCGAGGGGCGTGGGCTGTACATCGAGGGTCACGCTGTCCGCGGGGGACTGGGCGGTGGTCACAACACGCACCCTTTCTGACTCTGCAGACGATCCTTTTCGTCTAATTGACGTTATCTATCATAACCGCTTCGTGTCACTTTGACGATGGCCATAGTGTCGATGTGACGCATTCGCCGTCCGGCGGCCCGCTGTTCCTCGCCGTGCCATGTGCGAGCATGAAGGGGTAAGACGTAAGCGCTCGGCCCGGAATGAATCCGCGGCCCCGCCGGTTGCAACCGTCGGCAAGCAGTCTCCGTACAACCCGGGAGAGAAGCAGATGTCCGTATCGGACGAGACCACCACCGTGAACGACGGCATCCTCCTGTCGGACGCCGCCGCGGGCAAGGTGAAGGGCCTGCTGGAGCAGGAGGGCCGGGACGACCTGGCGCTGCGCGTCGCCGTTCAGCCCGGCGGCTGCTCGGGCCTTCGCTACCAGCTGTTCTTCGACGAGCGCACGCTCGACGGCGACGTCGTCAAGGACTTCGACGGCGTGAAGGTCGTCACGGACCGGATGAGCGCTCCCTACCTGGGCGGCGCCTCCATCGACTTCGTGGACACCATCGAGAAGCAGGGCTTCACGATCGACAACCCGAACGCCACGGGCTCCTGCGCCTGCGGCGACTCCTTCAGCTGAGGCTGCGAGGCACCCACGTCGAAGGCGGCGGCCCCCTGAGTTCCCAGGGGGCCGCCGCCTTCGTGTGTGCTGCTCGCGGTGTGTGCTGCTCGCGGTGTGTGCCGCGTTACTTCCGCCGGACCGTGTCGCCCGCCGAGTCCACGACCTCGCGGTCGCCCAGCGGCTTGTCCAGGGTGACCTTCTTCTTGAGGTCCTTGGCCATCATGATGCAGACGTCACCGGTCTTGCCGGTCTCCTTGACCGCGACCTTCACGCGGTCGCCGTCCTCCTGCGCCGACGCGGCGTACTCACTGCAGGCGCTGCCCCAGAAGTGCACGGTCAGCGACTTCCCGTCGGCGCTGTAGGACGTGAGGCGCGTCTTGTCCGTACCGGTACCACCCTGATCGCTGCCGTCACCCTTGTCGCCCGGCTGCTTCGTGGGCGTCGGGGTGCCCGGCGTGCTCGGCGACGTCAGGTACTCGGGCGCGACCGCCGGGTGCGTCACCGTGAACGTGTCCTGCGCGCCCTGCGGCTTCACGTCGAACAGCCAGGACGGTACGAGGGTCTGCTTGCCGTCCACGAAGTGCGTCGCGAGGCCGAACGTGGCGCCGCTGACGGAGACCGGCTGCGGCTTCGCCGCCTCGGACGACGGCTTGCAGGGGGCCTGCTTCGGGCCGCTGCCGCCCTCGTTCTTCGTCTCGTCGTCGGCGTGCGGCACCGGAGTCGCGCAGCCGCCGATGCCGACGCGGCCGCCGCCGCCCGCCGCGTTCAGCTGGTCCAGGGTCTTCTGGGCACTGATGACGGGGTACTTCGCCCCCTTCTCCGGCGCCTTCAACTGGCCGCTGCCGCCGACCACTTCGCCGCCCGCGCCGACCTGGATGCCGGTCGACCAGCCGTACGTCGGCAGGCCGTCCACCTTCGGGTCGGCGTTCACCACCCGTACGGCACCCATCAGCTGGGTCGCGTCCAGCTTCGCGTCGTCCTGCCCGAGGGCCTTCAGGACGGGCGCCGCGGCGTCCTTGGCCGCCTGCTCGCCGACCGCGTCGCCCGTCTCGCCGTTCGGTGCGACGGAGCTCTTGGAACAGGGCTTGCCGCGGGAGCAGTTGTCGGTGCCGCCCGTGCCGTGCCCCGCGTAGGTCCAGGTGCCGGGCGCCTCCTTGTTCACCTGCAGCGAGGGCCCGGAACCGTCGTTGGAGTGCCCCACCTTCCAGGTGCCGTCCTGCGACGTCGGCGTCCCCTCCACACCCAGGGCCTTCGCGAGCTTGCTCACCTCGGCCGCGGTGACCTCACCGCGTGCGTGGTACACCGAGGCCGACTCCGGTCCTTCGGGCAGCTTGGTGGTCGCCCTGTAGCGCGCGCCGTTCGGGTCGGGCTCGCCGGGCGCGATGCCGGGGGAGTCGCCGGTGCCGCCGGTGCCGCTCTTGCTGTCGCCCTGCCGGTCGGCGGCCGGATAGCCGTCCAGGGCGAGGGGCGGCGGATTGCCGCCGTCCCCCGCGGGTGCCCCGTCACCGCCGCCGTTGCCGCCACCGCCGGACGCGGACGCCGCGAAGTACGCCCCACCGCCGCCGACCAGCAGCACGGTGGCCGCGACCGAGGCGACGGCCAGGCGGGACCGCCGCCGCTGCGGCTCGGACGCCTCTTGATCGGATCGCTCGGTGCTCACCGCATCGCTCCTTCGACTGCACTGCTGTCCCGGACATCCCACGGGTGACTGCCACCGGTGGGCTTCGTCGTATCCCAGTTCCCCTTTACGGGGGACGGCGATGGGACGCAGGAGGGGAGCGCACGGTTCCCTTCGGCACGCGCCGGGACCCTGCGATCAGTCTCCCTCAGTCTCCGTACTCCGACATTTCGCCGATCAGGCGCGCGGAGGAGGGCGGGACGCTGATGCCGTGGATCAGCGAGGGCGGCACGGGGGCGGCCGCGGCCGCGGCGGGCACCGCCCAGTGCGGCACCATGCGGGCGCAGTCGCCGCGCAGCGACTCCATGCTCTCGGCGCCCTCGGTGGCCGTGGCGCGACGCTTCAGGACGACATCCTTCGGGATAACGGTCATAACGGCACCGTATGCATCCGGACGCTCACGAAAAAAGCCCTACTATCGGGTAGTTTTGGCACTTCAGGCGGGGTGCCTCGACCCGGTAGCGTGAACTGTCAATCCTCGCCTCTCCTCCACAGGAGCATCCAGCCGTGCGTATCGCAGTCACCGGCTCCATCGCCACCGACCACCTGATGACCTTCCCCGGCCGCTTCGCCGACCAGCTGGTCGCCGATCAGCTGCACACGGTCTCCCTCTCCTTCCTCGTCGACGCCCTCGACGTGCGCAGGGGCGGTGTCGCCGCCAACATCACCTTCGGCATGGGGCAGCTCGGCACCCGCCCGATCCTGGTCGGCGCCGCCGGCTCCGACTTCGACGAGTACCGCGCCTGGCTCGACCGGCACGGCGTGGACACGGCCTCGGTCCGCATCTCCGAGACGCTGCACACCGCGCGCTTCGTCTGCACCACGGACGCCGACCACAACCAGATCGGCTCCTTCTACACGGGCGCGATGAGCGAGGCCCGCCTCATCGAACTGAAGACCGTCGCGGACCGCGTGGGCGGCCTCGACCTCGTCTCGATCGGCGCCGACGACCCCGAGGCGATGCTCCGCCACACCGAGGAGTGCCGCTCCCGCGGCATCCCGTTCGCCGCGGACTTCTCGCAGCAGATCGCGCGGATGGAGGGCGAGGAGATCCGCACGCTCCTCGACGGGGCGACGTACCTCTTCTCCAACGAGTACGAGAAGGGGCTCATCGAGTCCAAGACCGGCTGGACCGACGCCGAGATCCTCTCGCGGGTCGGCCACCGCGTGACGACCCTCGGCGCGAACGGCGTCCGCATAGAGGCCGTCGGCAAGGACCCGGTCGAGGTCGGCGTCCCGGAGGAGGAGGCGAAGGTCGAGCCGACCGGCGTCGGCGACGCGTTCCGCGCGGGCTTCCTCTCGGGCCTCGCCTGGGGCGTCTCCCACGAGCGCGCGGCGCAGGTCGGCTGCATGCTCGCGACCCTGGTCATCGAGACCGTCGGCACGCAGGAGTACGAGCTGCGCCGCAGCAACTTCATGGACCGCTTCACCAAGGCGTACGGCGACGAGGCCGCCGCCGAGGTCGAGCCCCACCTGGCCTAGGGGCCCAACGCTCAGCCGGTCACGAGCTCCGGCGGACCACGTACGCGACACCGCGGTCCGCCGGCCGCTCGCCCACGTACTCCTGCTCCCGCGTCCAGCACCAGGCGGGGATGTCCACGGCCGCGACCTCGTCGTCGGCGAGGACGGTGACGGTGCCGCCCACCCGTACCCGCCCGATCGCCTTGGCCAGCTCGATCACCGGCAGCGGGCAGCTCATCCCCAGCGCGTCGACGGTCACGGCCTCCGCGTCCCCGGCCCCGCCCCCGACCGGCGCGCCCAGGGTCTCCCGCACCCCCCGCACGACCCCGGGCAGCACCTCCAGGAACCGCTCGACCTCCGCCTCCTCGGCCCCGAACGGCAGCGACACCCGTACGTTCCCCTCGCTGACCACCCCCATGGCGCGCAGCACATGGCTCGGCGTCAGCGTCGAGCTGGTGCACGAGGACCCGGACGACACGGAGAAACCGGCCCGGTCCAGCTCGTGCAGCACCGTCTCCCCGTCGACATAGAGACAGGAGAAGGTGACGAGGTGCGGCAGGCGCCGCACCGGATCGCCCACCACCTCCACGTCCGGCACCAGCCCCGGCACCCGCGCCCTGATCCGCTCCGTCAGCTCCCGCAGCCGTACCCCCTCCGCGTCCGCCTCGGCCCGCACCGCCCGCAACGAGGCGGCCGCCGCCACGATCGCCGGAATGTTCTCGAAGCCGACGGCACGCCCGGACTCCCGCTCGTCGACGGGCCCTTGCACGGCGAAGCGCACTCCCTTCCGCACGACGAGAAGCCCGACTCCTGCCGGACCGCCCCATTTGTGGGCACTCCCGGTCAGCAGCGACCAGTCCCCGTCGACACGCCCCCAGGGCAGCGACTGCGCCGCGTCCACCAGGAGCGGCACCCCGGCGGCCCGGCACACCTCCGCGACCCGGGCGACCGGCTGCACCGTGCCGACCTCGTGGTTGGCGGACTGCAGACAGGCGAGCGCGGTGTCGTCCCGGAGCGCCGCGGCGTACGCCTCCGGGTCCACCGCCCCGGCCCGGCCCACCCCGACTTCCGTCACCGCCCCGCCGTCGGCCTCATGGGCCTCGGCCGAATGGAGTACCGACGAATGTTCGACGGCCGACACGATCAGGTGGCGTCCGGCGCGCCGCCGCCCGGCCAGCGCCCCGGCCATCCCGGAGTGCACGGCACGGGTTCCCGAGGAGGTGAAGACGAGCTCGTCGGGCCGGCACCCCACGGCCTCGGCGGCCGCCTCCCGCGCGGCATCAAGCAGCAGCCGCGCCCGCCGCCCCTCGCGGTAGAGCCGCGCCGGATCGGCCCACCCCTCGTCCAGCGACGCGTGCAGCGCCTGCCGTGCAACGGGATGAAGAGGAGCGGAGGAAGCAACATCGAAGTAGGCCACACCCCCACGCTAAGACGTCCGGTCAGGGGGGAGCGCCCCGCAGGGGCCGCTCCCCAGGGGCGCGGGGAACTGCGCGCTCAGCCACCGGCCACCCGCACCCCCGGACCAGCAGATTCCGCCGAGCTCGGAGGCGTCCCGACCCTCCGTCAGAAAGCGGCCGAGGGAGCCTGGTCCCACCCTTCGGAGTGACCCGCGGCGCGTTAGGCACCCTCCCCGCGCGACCCCAAATAGCGTCCAGTAGGGTTTGGTCCGCATAAACATCCAAACCCCTGCCCGCCGCAGGGCGGCGACCGACCAGCGTGGAGGCCGCAGCCGACCGCGCGGGCGAGACTCTCGGGAAGGCGCTACGTGAGTCCCAACGGCTCCGACCGCTCGTCGCGGCGCCCGATGCGGCGGAAGCTGCCGCAGGTGCTGACTGCGGGCCTGATCCTGGCGACCGCCACCGGTTGCACATACAAGGATTTCCCCCGCCTTGGAATGCCCACCCCGGTAACGGAAGAGGCTCCGCGGATTCTCTCCCTCTGGCAGGGCTCGTGGGCGGCAGCGCTCGCCACGGGCGTGCTGGTATGGGGCCTGATCCTGTGGAGCGTCATCTTCCACCGGCGCAGCCGCACCAAGGTGGAAGTACCGTCGCAGACGCGTTACAACATGCCCATCGAGGCGCTGTACACGGTGGTTCCGCTCATCATCGTGTCGGTCCTCTTCTACTTCACGGCACGTGACGAGTCGAAGCTCCTCAAGCTCGAAGACAAGCCGGCCCACACGGTCAACGTGGTCGGCTATCAGTGGAGCTGGGGCTTCAACTACATCGAGGACGTGCCCGGTTCCGACAAGGGCGACGCCAAGACGTCCAAGGACCTGGACGCCATTCCGGACCGTTTCCGCAAGGACTTCCCGGCCAACGCCGGCGGTGTCTACGAAGTCGGTACGCCCGGCGAGCGGAACCCCCAGAACGGCAACCCCGGGCCGACCCTCTGGCTCCCCAAGGGCGAGAAGGTCCGTTTCGTTCTGACTTCGCGTGACGTCATCCACTCCTTCTGGGTGGTGCCGTTCCTCATGAAGCAGGACGTCATCCCGGGTCACACCAACGCCTTCGAGGTGACTCCCAACAAGGAGGGCACCTTCATGGGCAAGTGCGCCGAGCTCTGCGGCGTCGACCACTCCCGGATGCTCTTCAACGTCAAGGTCGTCTCTCCCGAGCGCTACAAGCAGCACCTCGAGGACCTCGTGAAGAAGAACCAGACCGGTTACATCCCGGCCGGCATCGAGCAGACGGGCCATGAGAAGAACCGGGAGACGAACAACCTGTGAGCATCCTCAACGAACCCCAGGGTGCCGCGGCAGCAGACTCGTACGAGGACGAGCTGCCGGTCAGGCGCAAGCAGCCGGGAAACGTCGTGATCAAGTGGCTGACCACCACTGACCACAAGACGATCGGCACGCTCTATCTGGTCACGTCGTTCGCGTTCTTCTGCATCGGCGGCGTCATGGCGCTCTTCATGCGCGCCGAACTGGCCCGTCCCGGCACGCAGATCATGTCGAACGAGCAGTTCAACCAGGCGTTCACGATGCACGGCACGATCATGCTGCTGATGTTCGCGACGCCGCTGTTCGCCGGTTTCGCGAACTGGATCATGCCGCTCCAGATCGGTGCTCCCGATGTGGCCTTCCCGCGGCTGAACATGTTCGCCTACTGGCTGTACCTGTTCGGCTCGCTGATCGCGGTCGGCGGGTTCCTCACCCCGCAGGGTGCGGCCGACTTCGGCTGGTTCGCGTACAGCCCGCTGTCGGACGCGGTCCGCTCGCCGGGCATCGGCGCGGACATGTGGATCATGGGTCTGGCGTTCTCCGGCTTCGGTACGATCCTCGGCTCGGTCAACTTCATCACCACGATCATCTGCATGCGCGCTCCGGGCATGACGATGTTCCGCATGCCGATCTTCGTGTGGAACGTGCTGCTGACCGCGGTGCTCGTCCTGCTGGCCTTCCCGGTCCTGGCCGCCGCGCTGTTCGCCCTGGAGGCGGACCGTAAATTCGGCGCCCACATCTTCGACGCCTCAAACGGCGGCGCCTTGCTGTGGCAACACCTCTTCTGGTTCTTCGGCCATCCAGAGGTGTACATCATCGCCCTGCCATTCTTCGGAATCATTTCCGAAGTGATCCCGGTGTTCTCCCGCAAGCCGATGTTCGGCTACATGGGCCTCATCGGCGCGACGATCGCCATCGCGGGTCTGTCCGTGACCGTGTGGGCCCACCACATGTACGTCACCGGCGGCGTGCTGTTGCCGTTCTTCTCCTTCATGACGTTCCTGATCGCCGTGCCAACCGGTGTGAAGTTCTTCAACTGGATCGGCACGATGTGGAAGGGGTCACTGAGTTTCGAGACCCCGATGCTCTGGGCGGTCGGCTTCCTGATCACCTTCACCTTCGGTGGTCTGACGGGCGTCATCCTGGCCTCGCCGCCGATGGACTTCCACGTCTCGGACTCGTACTTCGTGGTGGCGCACTTCCACTACGTGGTGTTCGGCACCGTGGTGTTCGCGATGTTCTCCGGCTTCCACTTCTGGTGGCCGAAGTTCACCGGCAAGATGCTCGACGAGCGGCTCGGCAAGATCACCTTCTGGACGCTGTTCATCGGCTTCCACGGCACGTTCCTCGTCCAGCACTGGCTGGGTGCCGAGGGCATGCCGCGCCGGTACGCGGACTACCTGCACGCCGACGGCTTCACGGCCCTGAACACGATCTCGACGATCTGTTCGTTCCTGCTCGGCCTGTCGATCCTGCCGTTCTTCTACAACATCTGGAAGACCGCCAAGTACGGCAAGAAGGTCGAGGTCGACGACCCGTGGGGCTACGGCCGCTCGCTGGAGTGGGCGACGTCCTGCCCGCCCCCGCGGCACAACTTCCTCACCCTGCCGCGCATCCGCTCGGAATCGCCGGCGTTCGACCTGCATCACCCTGAGATCGCGGCGATCGGCCACCTCGAGAACGACGGACAGAAGGACACCGCGCTGTTCGGCGGCGACAAGGAGGCCGCGAAGTGAAGATCCAGGGCAAGATGTTCATCTGGCTGAGCGTCTTCGTCCTCGCCATGGCGATCGTCTATGGCGTGTGGTCGAAGGAGCCCGCCGGTACCACGGCGCTCTTCCTGGCCTTCGGCCTGTGCATCATGATCGGCTACTACCTGGCCTTCACGGCCCGGCGTGTCGACGCCTCCGCACAGGACAACAAGGAGGCCGACGTCGCGGACGAGGCCGGCGAGGTGGGCTTCTTCAGCCCGCACAGCTGGCAGCCGCTCTCCCTGGCCGTCGGTGGCGCGCTCGCCTTCATGGGCGTCGTCTTCGGCTGGTGGCTGCTGTACTTCTCGGCCCCGATCCTCCTGATCGGCCTGTGGGGCTGGGTGTTCGAGTACTACCGCGGCGAGAACCAGACCCAGTGAGTCGGTAGTCCTCCCGCATCCGAAGGGCCCCGGCACTCCGTAAGGAGCGCCGGGGCCCTTCGGCGTAACCGACATCCCACGGACGGGTCACTCGCCGCGCCGGACGTGATGAACCTTCATACCGTGTGTTTATGAGCCACTCTCCGCGAATTCGCACGGTACTGAGCTGCACGATGCTGGTGGCCGCACTCGGTGCGGGGGCCACGGCCTGCGGGAGCTCCGACCACCCGCTCTCGGCGAAGCCGTACGACGCGGCGGACCAGATCGCCTTCAACGGCCCGGTGGGCAGCACGAAGGCGGATCCGGACAAGCCCCTAGAGGTCACGGCTCAGGGCGAGGACGGGCGCATCACCGACGTGCTGGCCACCGACGCGATGGGGCGGTACGTGGCGGGCGAACTCTCGGCCGACGGCGCCCGGTGGCACAGCACCACGCCTCTTGCGGCAGGCGCCCACTACACCGTGCGGGTGAGTGCGGAGGACGACGAGGGGGCGCCGGGCCGCAAGGTCCTGACCTTCGACACCGACCTGCCTTCCAAGGAGAAGCGGCTCAAGGTCACTTTCGGCCCCGACGCGGGCAAGTACGGCGTCGGACAGCCCGTCACCGCCTCGCTCAGCAAGCCGGTGAAGGGCAAGGAGGCCAGAGCGGTCGTCGAGCGCGCCCTGAAGGTCCGCTCGGCGCCCGCCACCGAGGGCTCCTGGTACTGGGTGGACAGCGAGACGCTGCACTACCGCCCGAAGGAGTACTGGCCCGCCGGCGCGACCGTCAGCGTCTCCAGCAACCTGGAGGGCCTCAAGGTCAAGGACAAGCTGTGGGGCGGCGAGGCCAAGCCGCTCAAGCTGACCATCGGCGACCGCGTCGAGGCCGTGACGGACGCCGGATCGCACTACATGACGGTCTACCGCAACGGCGAGGAGATCAACTCCATGCCCGTGACCACGGGCAAGCCCGGCTACTCGACGCGCAACGGCGTCAAGGTGGTGCTGGGCAAGGAGTACTCCGTACGTATGACCAGTGCCAGCATCGGCGCATCGGACTTCTACGACAAGATGGTCTATTACGCGACACGGGTGACCGACTCGGGTGAGTATGTGCACGCCGCGCCCTGGTCGGTGGGTTCGCAGGGCGCCGCGAACACCAGCCACGGCTGCACCGGCATGAGCACCGGGAACGCCGCCTGGTTCTACGAGACGGTCCGGCAGGGCGACCTCGTGACGGTCATCAACAGCTACGGCGAGGACATGCCGGCGTTCGGCAACGGACTCGGCGACTGGAACCTGAGCTGGAAGAAGTGGCGCAAGGGCAGCGCGCTGCTCTCCGGGGCCAAGGAGGGCCCCGCGGCGGCCGACGCGGCCAGGCTGCGGCCGCACGTCTGACGGACCGGCAGAGAGGCTGTCAGAGACGCACGAGAGGGGCCCGCGCCGTGGCGTGGGCCCCTCTCGGTGAATCAGGTGCGCCGCTCGTGAACCGCTGGAGCGCCGCTCAGGCCTCGACGGCCGTCCTGCCGCGCAGCAGCCCGGCCAGCGCGCTCGCGAACTCCACCGGGTCGACCGGCAGGGTCACCGCGGCCTCCGCCCGGCTCCAGGTGGCGAGCCAGGCGTCCTGCGGGCGCCCCATCAGGAGCAGCACGGGCGGCGACTGGAAGACCTCGTCCTTGATCTGACGGCAGACACCCATGCCGCCGGGCGCCGACTCGCCGTCGAGGACGCAGACGTCGATGCCGCCCCGGTCGAGCTCCTTGATGACCGCGTGCGGCGTCGCGCACTCGATGAACTGGACCTGGGGAACGTCCGTGGCCGGCCTGCGGCCCGTGGCCAACCTGACTTGCTCGCGGGTGCTCGCGTTGTCGCTGTAGACCAGCACCGTGGCGGTCGGCTGCATTGTTCCTCCGATACGTCGAGCTGTTGCGTCGAGCTGAGCTGTGCCGTCATGGGATCGGGAACCGATGCGCGGATGCTACTCCTCCCGACACCCCGTCAACAGCGCTTCGGACAGGCCTCCGATGGGCCATCCGGGCAGGACACACCCCGTAGACACTCCGAACGGCACCCCCCGGGGTGAGGGCGGGATAAGCGACCGACATAATGTCGGTCGTGGCGACAGCAACGACAGTAGATACCGGGCACGCGCACCCGCCGGTCAATCGACCGAACCTCACCAGCGTCGGAACCATCATCTGGTTGAGTTCCGAGCTGATGTTCTTCGCGGCCCTCTTCGCGATGTACTTCACCCTGCGATCGGTGACAGGTCCTGATCACTGGAAGGAAATGGCCTCGGCCCTTAACTTCCCGTTCTCGGCGACGAACACCACGATCCTGGTGCTCTCCTCCCTCACGTGTCAGCTGGGCGTGTTCGCAGCTGAACGCGGGGATGTGAAGAAGCTCCGGATGTGGTTCATCGTCACCTTCATCATGGGTGCGATCTTCATCGGCGGTCAGGTGTACGAATACACCGAGCTGGTCAAGCACGAGGGCCTCTCGCTCTCGTCCGACCCCTACGGCTCGGTCTTCTACCTGACCACCGGCTTCCACGGACTGCATGTGACAGGCGGCCTCATCGCCTTCCTGCTGGTCCTCGGCCGCACCTACGCGGCCAGGAGGTTCACCCACGAACAGGCGACCGCAGCCATCGTCGTGTCCTACTACTGGCACTTCGTCGATGTGGTCTGGATCGGCCTCTTCGCCACGATCTACATGATCAAGTAAGCGGAGGTCGCTCACGCGACGCAATCCGAAACATTCCAGAAGCATCGACGCAGAAGATCCTGACACCGGGGTAATCCGTGAAAAAGCTCTCCGCACGACGACGCCATCCGCTGGCGGCGGTCGTCGTCCTACTCCTCGCGCTGGCGGCCACCGGGGGGCTGTACGCCGCGTTCGCGCCGGCGGACAAGGCGCAGGCCGATGACACCGCCCAGTCCCTCGCCATCGACGAGGGCAAGAAGCTCTACGCCGTGGGCTGCTCCAGCTGCCACGGAACCGGCGGTCAGGGCTCCTCCGACGGTCCGAGCCTGGTGGGCGTGGGCGCCGCCGCTGTCGACTTCCAGGTCGGCACCGGCCGTATGCCGCTCCAGCAGCCGGGTGCCCAGGCGCCCAAGAAGAAGGTCATCTACAACCAGGCCCAGATCGACCAGCTGGCGGCGTACATCTCGTCGCTGGGTGCCGGTCCCTCGGTCCCGACCGAGAAGCAGTACAGCCCGGACGGGGCGGACATCGCCAAGGGTGGCGAGCTGTTCCGCACCAACTGCGCCCAGTGCCACAACTTCACCGGTGAAGGTGGCGCGCTGACGCACGGCAAGTTCGCGCCGTCGCTCGAAGGTGTCTCTCCGAAGCACCTCTACGAGGCCATGCAGACCGGCCCGCAGAACATGCCGTCCTTCCCCGACACGACGATGCCGGAGAAGAACAAGAAGGACATCATCGCGTACCTCGACGCGGTCAACGGTGAGAAGACCGAGAGCCCTGGCGGTCTCAAGCTGGGTGGTCTGGGTCCGGTCAGTGAAGGCCTCTTCGGCTGGATCTTCGGTCTCGGCTCGCTGATCGCGGTCGCCGTGTGGGTCGCCGCTCGGACCGCAAAGGCCAAGAAGTCATGAGTAGCCAAGAGATTCCAGAAGAGAACCTGCCCAGCAAGCAGGAGACCGAGCACGGCTCGGTGGCGACCACGGAAGAGAACCCGTTCGCCGACCCGGGGCTGCCGCCCCACGAGCACCGCGTCCAGGACATCGACGAGCGGGCCGCCCGGCGGTCCGAGCGTGCCGTGGCCTTCATGTTCACGCTGTCGATGATCGCGACGGTCGGCTTCATCGCCTCGTACGTGGCGATCCCCGCCGACAAGAGCGTCTTCATCTGGCCGATCGGTCACATCAGCGGCCTGAACTTCGCCCTGGGCACCACCCTCGGCGTGGCGCTGTTCTGCATCGGCGCGGGCGCGGTCCACTGGGCCCGCACCCTGATGTCCGACGTCGAGATGACCGACGAGCGGCACGAGATCGCGGCTGAGCCCGAGGTCCGCGCCAAGGTCATGGCGGACTTCAAGCAGGGTGCCGAGGAGTCGGGCTTCGGTCGGCGCAAGCTGATCCGGAACACGATGTTCGGCGCGCTGGCCCTGGTCCCGCTCTCCGGTGTCGTCCTGCTGCGCGACCTCGGGCCGCTGCCCGAGGACAAGCTCCGGCACACCAAGTGGGCCAAGGGCAAGATGCTCGTGAACATGAACACCCACGAGCCGCTGCGGCCCGCGGACGTGGCGGTCGGTTCGCTGACCTTCGCCATGCCCGAGGGCATGTCCGAGCACGACCACGACTTCCAGACCCAGATCGCCAAGGCCGCCCTGATGATCGTCCGGATCCAGCCGGAGAACATCAAGGACAAGCGCGAGCTGGAGTGGTCGCACGAGGGCATCGTGGCGTACTCCAAGATCTGCACCCACGTGGGCTGCCCGATCTCCCTGTACGAGCAGCAGACGCACCACGTCCTCTGCCCGTGCCACCAGTCCACCTTCGATCTCTCCGACGGTGCCCGAGTGATCTTCGGCCCGGCCGGCCACGCCCTGCCGCAGCTGCGCATCGGCGTGAACGAAAAGGGCTACCTCGAGGCGCTCGGCGACTTCGAAGAGCCCGTCGGTCCTGCCTTCTGGGAGCGCGGATGAGCACCACCACGACATCATCGAACGACAACCGCCAGAAGGCGCCCGCCGGTGAGCGGGTAGCGGACTGGGCCGACGGCCGGCTGGGGATCTACTCCCTCGCCAAGGCCAACATGCGCAAGATCTTCCCGGACCACTGGTCCTTCATGCTCGGTGAGATCTGCCTGTACAGCTTCATCATCATCATCCTCACGGGTGTGTACCTGACCCTGTTCTTCCACCCGTCGATGAACGAGGTGGAGTACCACGGCAGCTACATCCCGATGCAGGGACAGTTGATGTCGGAGGCGTTCAACTCGACCATGCACATCTCCTTCGATGTGCGCGGTGGTCTGCTGATCCGGCAGATCCACCACTGGGCGGCGCTGATCTTCCTCGCCGGCATGTTCGTGCACATGATGCGCGTCTTCTTCACGGGTGCGTTCCGCAAGCCCCGCGAGGTCAACTGGGTCTTCGGCTTCCTGCTGTTCGTCCTCGGCATGTTCACCGGTTTCACCGGTTACTCGCTCCCGGACGACCTGCTCTCAGGCACCGGTGTCCGCTTCATGCAGGGCGCCATCCTGTCGATGCCGATCGTCGGCACGTACCTGTCGATGTTCCTGTTCGGCGGCGAGTTCCCCGGCGGCGACTTCGTGGCCCGGTTCTACTCGGTCCACATCCTGCTGCTGCCGGGCATCATGCTCGGCCTCGTGGTGGCGCACCTGATCCTGGTCTTCTACCACAAGCACACGCAGTTCGCGGGCCCCGGCAAGAGCAACAAGAACGTCGTCGGCATGCCGCTGCTGCCGGTCTACATGGCCAAGGCCGGAGGCTTCTTCTTCCTGGTCTTCGGTGTCATCGCGGTCATCGCGGCGATCGCCTCGATCAACCCGATCTGGGCCATCGGTCCCTACCGGCCGGACCAGGTGTCCACCGGTGCCCAGCCCGACTGGTACATGGGCTTCGCCGAGGGTCTGATCCGTGTGATGCCGGGCTGGGAGATCAACCTCTGGGGCCACACGCTCGCCCTGGGCGTGTTCATCCCGCTGGTCGTGGTCTTCCCGCTGGTCCTCGTGGCCATCGCGGTCTACCCGTTCATCGAGTCCTGGGTCACCGGCGACAAGCGCGAGCACCACATCCTGGACCGCCCGCGCAACGCCCCGACCCGTACGGCCTTCGGTGTCGCGTGGATCACGGCGTACATGGTCATGCTGGTCGGCGGTGGCAACGACCTGTGGGCCACGCACTTCCACCTGTCGCTGAACGCGATCACCTGGTTCGTCCGGATCGCCTTCTTCGCCGGACCGGTCATCGCCTTCATCGTGACCAAGCGGATCTGCCTGGGTCTGCAGCGGCGCGACAAGGACAAGGTGCTGCACGGCCGCGAGTCGGGTCTCATCAAGCGGCTGCCGCACGGTGAGTTCATCGAGGTCCACGAGCCGCTCAGCAAGGAGCAGCTGCACACGCTCACCGCGCACGAGCAGTACAAGCCGGTCGAGCTCGGTCCGTCGGTCGACGAGAACGGTGTCGAGCGCAAGCTGTCCGGTTCGCAGAAGCTCCGGGCGAAGCTCTCCAAGGGCTACTACGGGGAAGAGGGTCAGATCCCCAAGCCCACCGCCGACGAGTACAAGGAGATCACGAGCGGCCACGGCCACCACTGATCAGCTGACGCTCTGAAGCACTGACCACCTGGTCGCCACGGCAAGAGCCCCGTCCATTGCATGGACGGGGCTCTTTGCCGTCCTGGCGGCTGGATAGGGTGGTCCCATCCCTACGTGTAGGGGTGTTTCCTACATACGCAGACGAAAAAAACCAGGAGCGGCTATGAACGCTGTGACCCCCGCAGGAGGCGACACCGCGGCGGACCGTTCCTGGCCCGACGTACTGAACGGCCTGCTCGACGGCCGCGACCAGAGCGCCGACGACACGGCGTGGGCCATGGACCGCATCATGCGCGGTGAGGCCACCGACGCCCAGATCGCGGGCTTCGTGGTCGCGCTGCGGGCCAAGGGCGAGACCGTCGAGGAGATCTCCGGTCTGGTACGCGCCATGTACGCGCACGCCAACGTCATCGACGTGCCGGGCCCGAGCGTCGACATCGTCGGCACCGGCGGCGACGGCGCCAAGACCGTCAACATCTCGACCATGTCCGCGATCGTCGTCGCGGGCACCGGCGCGAAGGTCGTCAAGCACGGCAACCGCGCCGCCTCCAGCGCGTCCGGCGCCTCCGACGTCCTGGAGAAGCTCGGCGTCAACCTGGACCTCACCCCCCAGCGGGTGGTCGAGGTCGCCGACGAGGCGGGCATCACCTTCTGCTTCGCCGTGAAGTTCCACCCCGCTTTGCGCCACGCGGGCGGCGCCCGCAGCCAGCTCGGCATCCGTACCGTCTTCAACCTCCTCGGCCCGCTCACCAACCCGGCGAAGGTGCGCGCCCAGGCGGTCGGTGTCGCCGACCCGCGGATGGCGCCCATCGTGGCCGGGGTCTTCGCCGAGCGGGGCAACTCGTCGCTGGTCTTCCGCGGCGACGACGGGCTCGACGAGCTGACGACGACCGCGACCTCGCGGATCTGGGTGGTGCGGGACGGTGCCGTGCGCGAGGAGGCGTTCGACCCGCGGGACGTCGGGATCGACCTGGTGCCCGTCGAGGCGCTGCGGGGCGCCGACGCCTCGTACAACGCGGAGGTCGCGCTGCGGCTCCTGGACGGGGAGACCGGGCCGGTGCGGGACGCGGTGCTGCTGAACTCGGCGGCGGCGCTGGTCGCCCTCGCACCCACCGGTCAGCCCCTCGTGGAGCAGATCGGCGCCGGTATGGCGAAGGCGGCGCGGGCGATCGACTCGGGGGCCGCGAAGCGGGCCCTGGAGCGCTGGGTGGCCGCCAGCAACCGCTGAGGATGTGACGCACGGCGCAGTCCGGAATCTGGACTGCGCCTTGCGCTCCGAAGATCGTGTGGCAGGATGCTGCACAGGTCATGAGTGACAGCGACTACGGCCCCGGCCCGCTGTCCGGCAACCCTCCGTCCGTGGCGGGGTGCCCCGGGTGAAGACCAGGCCGTACGCAGCGAGGCGTATGGCAAGCGCGGACCCCTGGACATCGGTGAATGTCACAGCCCTGGGGTCCTGGTCCTCAAGGGAGCAGTCTCGTGAGCAAGCGAATGTGCTAGGGCCTTCGGCCCCTTTCCGCGCACCCTTCTTCTCTTCATCACTGCACCGCCGCATGGATCGAGCGCGGCCGTCGTCGCAGTGAACTCACTTGTCTCTTACGGGAGTTCGCCATGTCTGTTTCCAGTGTCGCCGTCGACCCGTCCGTCTGTGCCCCGCTCGCCGTCCTCGGCCGTGACGTCACCGTCCCGCTGGTCACCGGCGGCGAGGTGAGCTACGCGGCGCTCGACTACGCGGCGAGCGCGCCGGCGCTGCAGCGCGTCTGGGACGACGTGGCCGCCTACGCCCCGTACTACGGCAGCGTGCACCGCGGCGCCGGGTACCTCTCGCAGCTGTCGACCGACCTCTTCGAGAACTCCCGGAAGACCGTCGCCGAGTTCCTCGGCTGCCGCGAGGGCGACCAGGTCGTCTTCACCCGCTCCACCACCGACTCCCTGAACCTCCTCGCCTCCGCCCTGCCCGCCGACTGCCAGGTCTTCGTCTTCGAGACCGAGCACCACGCCTCGCTGCTGCCGTGGCGGGACGCGCGGGTGACGTACCTCAACGCGCCGCGCACCCCCGAGGAGGCCGTACACACCCTGGAGCGCGCCCTCGCCGACCGCGACCCCTACGGCCCCGCCCTCGTCTGCGTCACCGGCGCCTCCAACGTCACCGGCGAGCTGTGGCCGGTGCGCGAGCTGGCCGCCGCCGCCCACGCGCACGGCGCCCGCATCGTCCTCGACGCCGCGCAGCTCGCGCCCCACCACCCCGTCTCCATCGCCGAGTTGGACGTCGACTGGGTCGCGTTCTCCGGGCACAAGCTGTACGCGCCGTTCGGCTCCGGGGTCCTCGCGGGCCGCTCCGACTGGCTGCGCGACGCCGAGCCCTACCTCGCGGGCGGCGGCGCCTCGCGGAAGGTGGCGCGACGTGCCGACGGAGGCGTGGACGTGGAGTGGCACGACACCGCCGCCCGCCACGAGGCCGGATCCCCGAACGTCATCGGCGTCTACTCCATCGCCTCCGCCTGCAAGGCGCTCACCGACGCGGGCTTCGACGAGCTCGTCGCCCGCGAGCAGCACCTCATCAAGGAGGTCCGCGAGGGCCTCGCCGAGGTGCCGCAGGTGCGGATCCTCTCCCTCTTCGGCGACGACGCGCCGCGCGTGGGCGTCATCTCCTTCGTTGTGGACGGCTGGAACAGCTCGCACTTCGCCGCCGCGCTCTCCGCCGAGTACGGCATCGGCGTACGCGACGGCCTGTTCTGCGCCCACCCGCTGGTGCGCACCCTCCTCGACAGCGAGCCCGACGAGCCCGGCGAGTGCGGCGCCCCCGAGGCCGCGCCCGGCGAGAAGTCGCTGAACGCGATCCGCGTGAGCTTCGGCGCGGGCACCCCCGACGAGCACGTCGAGCGTTTCGTGCGCGCCGTCAAGGAACTGGTGGCGGACGGTGCGCGCTGGAGCTACCGCACAGAGGACGGGCGTTGCGTGCCGGACACCGGCGCCGCCGCATGAGTGGGCAGGCGTGAGCCGAGCCGGATCATTCGCAGGGCCCGCTCCGTCGCGTCGGTGAGGAACTCGCCGCCCCTGCCGAGCGCCTCGGTCATCGACATCGGGGCGGGCAGGATCGAGCTGTAGGCGTCGACGCCGACGGAGCGCACGGTGTGCGCGCCGTCCCCGATCGTGCCCGCGAGCACCAGGACGGGCCTGCCCGACAGCTTGGCGCGGCGGGCCACCTCGGCCGGGACCTTGCCGCGCGGCGTCTGGTGGTCGAGGGCGCCCTCCGCGGTGATGACGAGGTCGGCGCGGGCGAGCCGTGCGTCGAGGTCGATCCGGTCGAGCAGGACGTCGAAGCGGGGGAGCAGGGCGGCGCCGAGAGCGGCGAGCCCGGCGCCGAGTCCGCCCGACGCGCCCGTGCCGGGTCCCTCGAAGAGGTCGGCGCGCACGTGGAGGTCCCGCGTGAGGAGGTGGGCCCAGTGCTCAAGGGCGGCGGCCAGCCGCTCGACCTGGAGGGGCGTCGCGCCCTTCTGGGGCCCGAAGACGCGGGCGACGCCGTGCTTGCCGCACAGGACGTTGTACGGGTTGCAGGCGACGCGGATCTCGGTGTCCGCGATGCGCGGATCGATGCCGCTCGGGTCGATGCGGTTCAGGCGCGTCAACTCCCGCCCGCCGCGCGGCAGTTCCCAGCCGTCGAGATCCAGGAGTCTGGCGCCCAGGGCTTGCAGGGCGCCCGCGCCGCCGTCCGAGGTGCCCGAGTCGCCGCAGCCGACGAGGATGCGGCGGGCGCCCGTGTCGAGCGCCGCGCGGATCAGCTCGCCGACGCCGTACGTCGTGGTGGCACCCGGATCGCGCAGATCGCGGGGGACCAGCGAGAGACCGGCCACGGCCGCCATCTCGACGACCGCCGTGCCGTCGGGCAGCAGGGCGAAGTGGGTGCCGATGGGCTGGCCCACGGGGCCGGTCGCGGGCAGCGCGACGAGGCGGCCGCCGCTCGCGGAGGCCAGCGCGCGGGCCGTGCCCTCGCCGCCGTCCACCAGCGGGATCAGATCGGTCTCGGCGTGCGGGACGACACGGCGTACCCCCGCGGCGATGGCCTCGGCCGCGGAGCTCGCGGACAGCGACTCCTTGAAGCCGCTGGGGGCGATGGCGAAACGGGTCAGCACGGTGGTCTCCAGGTGGACGCGGAGGGTCAGCGGACGGGGACGCCGAGCAGCGGCCAGAGCGTCACGGCGAAGAGCAGGACCAGCGCGGCGGTCAGCGGCGCGAGGACCGCGGAGAGCCGCAGCAGGTCACGCGGGGTGTAGGTGGGGGTGTCCGGGATGTCGGCGAAGAGGGCGACGGGCTTCGCGGAGGCGGGCAGGGTGTGGCAGAACCCGGCCGCTGCCGTGGAGGCGAGCGCCGCGGCGACCGGGTTGACGCCCGCGCCGACAGCCGCCGCCACGACCAGCGGGACCAGGACGGAGGAACGGGCCGAACGTGACTGCAGGACGAGGTGCGCGGCCGTGCTGACCGCGACGACCACGGCGAGGAACAGCCACGCGGGAAGGTCCAGGGGCAGCCCGGACACCAGCCACCGCGCCGCCCCGGAGTCGGCGAGCGCGACCCCCATCGCCATCGTCGCCGCCATGAACAGGAGCAGCGCCCAAGGCACCGTCCTGAGGGCGTCCTTGAGGCCGACGGTGCCGAGCGCGGGTGAGGCGGCCACGACCGCTCCGATCAGCGCGACGACGGCGGGCGGCACCTGGTGGAGCGGCTCGCTGCACCACAGGGCGACGACGGTGGCGAGGAGCAGGGCGCAGCGCGTCTCGGCGGGCTCCCAGGGGCCGGTGACGGGCTGTTCGCTGTGTGCCTGGAGCTGGTCGAGGGTGATGCGGACCGGGCCTTCGCGGTCGGCGCGCCGGGTGGTCGTCAACAGGACGGCCTCCGCCGCCAGATGGGATGAAGTCATGGCGAGCGGCAACCCGAGCAGCAGCCACTGCGCGAAGCCGATCCGGTCACCGGTCGCCTCCCACAGGACCGACACCGTGATCAGATGTGCCCCCGCACCGATCAGAGTCGCGACCGCGGACAGCAGGATCACGGTCGGAAAGAGCAGTGCGAGCATCACGACCAGTCGCTTCCGGTCGGCGAGGACCTTGGCGAGCGCGACGAAGACGGGCAGCGCGAGCGCGGCGCGCCCCGAGGTCGCCGGCACCGCGAAGGCGGTCACGACCAGCGCCGCCGTCGTCAGATGCGTCAACTGCCGTACGCTGCCCGCCCCGCTGACCAGGAACGCCGCGGCCCGCCCCGCCAGCCCGCTGCGCGCCACGGCCGCGGCCAGCACGAAGGCGCAGATCAGCAGCCACACCGTCTCGTCGCCGAGGGTGCCGAACAGGGTGTCGCTGCTGATCACGCCGGTCGCGGTGAGGGCGAGGCCCGCGCCGAGCGCGATGTACGTGTCGTCGACCGGTGTGCCGATCCAGGCGCAGGTCGCCAGCGCGAAGACGGCAAGGGTGAGCCGGGCGTCGCCGCCGAGGCCCGGGAAGTTCCCGGGGACCGCGAGCAGGGCGCAGATGCTGAGCGCCGCGCAGAGGGTCACGGCTTGCCGCAGGTTCAGGGTCACGCCGTTCAGCGTGGTGCCGGGCCGTGAGCCTTCGATGAGGCGCAGATGAAGGAAAGTTCACCCGAACCGGTGGTCACCTCGCGCCGGTGGTCACTCCGGCAGCCGGTACCCCATCCCGCGCACCGTCTCGACCCGCTCCGACCCCAGCTTCTTGCGCAGCGCCCGCACGTATACGTCCACGATGTTGGACCCGGGGTCGAAGTCGTACCCCCACACGTGCGAAAGGATCTGCTCCCGAGAGAGCACCTGCCCCGGATGGCGCAGGAACAGCTCCAGGAGTACGAACTCACGCGCCGTCAGGTCCACCGTGCGCCCCGCCGAACGCGCCCTGCGCGTCCGCAGGTCCAGCGTGACCTCACCGCTGCGCAGCACCGTCACCTCGGGCGCCCCGGCCGCCGTGCGCAGCCGCAGCCGCACCCGGGCAAGCAGCTCCTCGAAACGGAACGGCTTGGTCATCCAGTCGTCCGCGCCGCCCTCCAGACCCGCCACCGTGTCCCGCACCGAGTCCCGCGCGGTCAGCACGATGACGGGCGTGGTCACCCGGGCCTCGCGCAGCTGCCGCAGGACCGTGAAGCCGTCCTTGCCCGGCAGGCCGATGTCCAGCACGATCAGGTCGAAGCCGCCGGTCAGGGCGTAGTCGTAGGCGCTCTCGCCGTCGGCGACCACGGTGGTCGTGAAGCCGTTGGCGCGCAGACCCTTCTCGACGAAGGACGCGATGCGCTCCTCGTCCTCGACGATCAGTATCCGGTGCACTGCCGCTCCGCCCCTTCCTGCTGCCCCTCGGGGAGTACGAGTACGAAGGTGGCGCCGCCGCCGTCCGTGGGGCGCAGCTCGACGCCGCCCCCGTGGCTCTCCGCGATGGCCTTGACGATGGCGAGACCGAGGCCCGCCCCGGTGGCCCGGGAGCCGCGCCGTGCGGTGCCGCGCCGGAACCGCTCGAAGATGACCCCGGTGTCCTGCGGCTGTACGCCGGGCCCGCTGTCGGCGACGTACAACTCGATGCGTCCCGCGCACCGCCGTGAGCCGATGCCGATCCGCTGCCCGGGGGCGGTGTGCTGGACGGCGTTCTGCGCCAGCTGCACCATCGCCTGGGTGATGCGCTGCGGGTCGAGCCCCGCCTCGGCGTCGGCGACCTCGGCGAGCCGCCAGGCACGGTCGCCCAGCGCCCGCGCCTTGACGAAGACGTCCGCGGTCAGCTCGGCGAGCTGCACGGGCTCCGGGGTGACGAAGTCGGGCCGCTCGGCCTTGGCGAGGAGCAGCAGGTCCTCGACGATGCGGCTCATCCGGTCGAGCTCCTCCGTCACGATGCGGACGGTCTCCTCGCGTTCGCCGGGACCGTCGCCCATCAGCTCCAGATGGCCGCGCACGATGGTGATGGGCGTGCGCAGCTCGTGCCCCGCGTCGTCGACGAACTCGCGCTGTGCGGCGAACGCCCGCTCCAGCCGGTCAAGCATGCCGTTGAACGTCTCGGCGAGCGCCGCGATGTCGTCCCTGCCCTGGACCGGGATGCGCCGCGTCAGGTCCTGCTCGGTGAGCTGCGCGGCGGTCGTGCGCACCAGACGCACCGGTCTGAGGATGCGGCCCGCGACCGCCCAGCCGATGCCCGTCGTCATCAGGAGCGCGACGCCGGAGATGGCGAGCAGCATGGTGAACACGTCACCGGCCTTGGCCTGTTCGCCCGCGGGGTGGAACGCCACGACGAACGCGGCGGCCGGACGGCCGGTGCCCGCCCCGATCTCCACCTTCGCCCAGCGGATCTCGCCCAGCTCGCGGTGGACCGTGCCGGTCGCGTCGGGTGAGGCGAAGACGGTACGCAGCGCGTGGGGGTCCTCGGCCAGCGGGTGGTCGATCCGGGCCTCGCGCGACTGCTCCTTCTTGGCGGGCACCGTGCCGGGGCGGCCGACCAGGCCGAGGAGTTCCTCGTCGGGATCGGCGTACTGCCGGGAGAGGAAGAGCCGCAGGAGCGGGTCGGGGTCGGTGAACCTCTCGCCCGTGTGGGGATCGACGCCCTCGCGCGCGAGGTTGGTGAACTCCGCGGTCTCCTGGGCGAGGAGCGCGTCGATGCGGTGGTCGACGTCGCGGAGCAGGACCGAGCGGGTGGTGGCCGCGACCGCCGTGAGCGCGACCGTCATCACGACGAGCAGCCACAGCAGGATGCGGACCCGGGCCGTTATCCAGCGGTGCCGGGGTTCAGCCGTCGTCGCCGGGGCCGTCGTCGTCCTGGTCGCCCCGGCCGCCGCTGCCGTCGTCGTTGTCGTCGGCGGCGTCTTCGTCGCTGGTTCCGTGATTTCCGCTGTTTCCGCTGTCATCGTTCGAGGGATTCTCACTCACCGGCGGCGGGGACACTTTCTCGTCACTCGGGGCGGGCCGTGGAGGGGCCGGCTTCGAGGACGGCGAGTCGCTTTCCAGCTCCACCTTGGGCGGGGCCTTGGGCTGCTCGGGGCTGTCCGTCAGGAGGTAGCTGGTCGTGGCGATGCCGAGCGGGATCGCGACGACTGCGGCCAGGGCGGCCATGCGGTGGGAGAAGACCATGCCTGCGAGGGTGCGCGACGCACCGCACCGCACGGATGAGGCGCGGATGAAGAAATCCTCATGCGGAGGAGATCCTCATGCGCGGGAGATCCTCATGAGGCATTGCTCAGGAGTCGAGGCCGATCGCGAAGGCTGCTTCGAGGTCGTGCTGCGAGTACGTACGGAAGGCGACGTGCGTGTCCGTGCCCTCGACGCCGGGGATCTTGCTGATCCGGCCGGGGATGACGTCCGCGAGGTCGTCATGGCGGGGCACGCGCACCATCGCGATCAGGTCGTACGTACCGGTCACGGAGAAGACCTCACTGACCGAGTCGAGCGCGGCGATCGACTCGGCGATCTCCGGAATCCGGTCCACGCTGGTCTTGATGAGCACGATCGCGGTGATCACGGCTGGCTGTCTCCCTCGGTGGCCGGTGCGCTGCCTTTCCCATGCACTCTAGTCCTCCGCAGACTCCACCCCCACGCGAAGAGGAAGCCGAGCGAGAAGCCCACGAGGTGCGCCAGATAGGCCACTCCCGTGCCCTTGCCGCCCTGCCCCGCCGCCAGCCACTGCAGCGCCACCCAGAACGGCAGCACCACCCACGCGGGAAAGCGCAGCGGCAGGAAGAAGAGGAACGGGAAGAGGCTGGTGACGCGCGCCTCAGGGAAGAGATAGAGGAAGGCGCCGAGGACGGCGGAGATCGCCCCGGACGCCCCGACGAGCGTCTGGTCGGAGCCCGCGTGGGCTGCGGCGTAGGCGAGCAGCGCGAAGTAGCCGCAGCAGACGTAGAAGAACGCGTACAGGAGGCGCCCCATGCGTTCCTCGACCATGACCCCGAACACGTACAGGAACAGCATGTTGCCGAGCAGATGCAGCCAGCTCCCGTGCACGAACAGAGCGGTGAACGGGCCGAGGGCGGCGTCGGGGACGCCCTTGAAGAGCTCGACGGGGACGACGCCCCACCGCTCGAAGTAGGCCTGCTGCGCGGCGAGCAGTTCGTTGCCCCTGCCGTACGAGGGGTTGAACCCGGACACCGGCGAGATCACGAAGATCACACAGCAGACGGCGATCAGTCCGTACGTCACCGTGGCGGACTGGCCCCTGAGCAGCCGGGCCGCCTTCGTACCCCATGTGGCGATCATGAACAGAGCATGACGTAACGGGCGCTTCCCGCACAGACCGCCATGCCGCTGTGGAGGCCGCCGCGTGGTGCCCCTTACAGGCCTTAGGGTTACGGGCAATACGCACCAAGGACACCGAGGGAAAGCAGCCACGATGACGGTCCCCCTGCCGACGGACACCACCCGGTGGCGCTGCACGCTGTGCGGCAATCTCACGCGTTTCGACGTGACCCGCAGCTCGAAGGTCGTCGAGTATGTCCATCTCGACCTGGCCGGAGAGTCGAACGTCGAGGAACGCGAGGTGGTCAGTGAGACCATCGAGTCGGTGCGCTGCCGCTGGTGCAACGCGGTGGATCAGGTGGAACTCGTGGACAGGCCGGGCACCGACTCCTGAGGGAGCGGGGCCCGCACAGCTAGTGGGGTGACGGATGGTGGAGAGCGCAGGCGGGGAGCCGGACGACGGCGCCGCTGAGGTGCTCGACCGTCCGCTGCCCGACGGTGTGCGGCGGCGGGTCGTCCAGATCGTCTCGGACGGCTTCGGCGGCCTCACCCTGGCCGAATTGCCCGCGCAGCTGCGGCAGTACGCGCGGTTCACGCCGACCCGGCGCGCGAAGTTCGCGGCCAACGCCATGGCGGCCGCGGTGGAGAACGACACCCTCTTCCGGCAGCGCATCGGCGAACGCCTCAGGGAGGTCCAGCCCGAGCTCGCCGGCGCCCTGGACGCGGGCTCGCCGCCCCCCGCCGCCGACCCCCTGGACGTGGCCGCCGCGGCCTACGTGCTGCGGCCCACCGGCTGGGTGAAGCTGGTCACCGCCGCGGGCGAGGAGGCCCAGCGGGCCGACGCCGAACGCGTCGACGACGAGACCAGGGCCGAGCTGGAGCGGCTGCGCGAAGAGCTCGTCGCGGCCCGCGGCCAGACCAAGGCGGAGACCGAGCGGCTGCGCGCCGAGCTCGAATCGGCCCGCAGGGAAGCCGAATCGATGCACCGCAAGCTGCGCGGCGCGCTCAGCGACGTCAAGCGCGGCGAGGCCGCCCTGCGCAAGGCCGCGGCGGAGGCCGAGGCCGTGCGCGCCGAGGGGCAGGCGCAGGTGTCCGCCGCCGAGAGCGAGACGCGGCGGCTCAAGGCGCGGCTCGGCGAGACCGAGGCGGCCCTCGAGGCCAGCCGCAGGGCCGCGCGCGAGGGGCGCAGCGTCGAGGACATGCGGGTGCGCCTGCTGCTCGACACGGTCCTCGACGCGGCGCAGGGGCTGCGGCGCGAGCTCGCCCTGCCGCCCGTCTCCGTGCGGCCCGCGGAGACCGTGGACGCCGTCGAGCCGGGGCGGATGTCGCCCAAGGACATCGCCGCCCGCGCGCTCTCCGAGAACGACCCGGCGATCCTGGACCAGCTCCTCGCGCTGCCCCAGGCCCACCTGGTGGTGGACGGCTACAACGTCACCAAGACCGGCTATCCGACCATGCCGTTGGAGAAGCAGCGGCTGCGGCTGCTCGGTTCGCTCTCGCAGCTCGCCCTGCAGTCGGGCGCCGAGGTCACCTGCGTCTTCGACGGCGCGGAGCTGGCCGCGCCCGTGCTGCTCGCGCCGCCGCGCGGGGTGCGGGTGCTGTTCTCCAAGCCAGGCGTCACGGCTGACGAGTTGATCCGTCAGCTGGTGCGGGCGGAGCCGCCGGGGCGGCCCGTGGTGGTCGTCTCGACCGACCGCGAGGTGGCCGACGGGATCGCGAAGGCGGGGGCGCGGCCGGTGGCTTCGGCGGTCCTCCTGAAGAGGCTTTCGCGCGGCTGAGGGCGAGGCTTTCGGTGGGCTAAGCGGCACTCGGTAACTCCTGTGCCCTATGCCCGAATTGAGGCGTCCCTCACGCGACGTAGCGTCAGAAGATCATCACTGACCGTGCGTCATGAGTAAAGAATGAACTCCAGAAACGATTTTTTGTCAGTGTGATTTGAACTGATCACAAGAAGGTCACTAATGTCACCTCGAACCTCCGCTCGGTTGATCACCCATCCGGGGTGACGGCGGCGGTACCCGCCCACCGGGTCTCGGTAGGCGGCTGGAGGAAGAAGGAGCCGCCTTCGTGGCGTCCCACCGTCGACCCAAGCAGCCGAGCCGCACCCGCGTGACCGTGCTCACCGCAACCGCCGCCGCTGCCGTGGCCCTCACCTCGCAGGGCGCCGCCCAGGCCGCGCCGAAGCCGAGCAAGGACGAGGTCAAGTCCAAGGTCGACAAGCTCTACGAAGACGCGGAGCGGGCCACCGACAAGTACAACGGGGCCAAGGAGAAGCAGGAGAAGCTCGAGAAGCAGATCGGCGACCTCCAGGACAAGGTCGCCCGCGGCCAGGAGGAGCTCAACGACCTGCGCGACGGCCTCGGTTCGATGGCCAGCGCCCAGTACCGCTCCGGCGGCATCGACCCCTCCCTGCAGCTCTTCCTCTCCTCCGACCCGGACGACTACCTCGACAAGGCGTCCACCCTCGACCAGCTGAGCAGCCAGCAGGTCGACGGGCTCAAGAAGATCCAGAAGAAGCAGCGGGACCTCGCGCAGCAGCGCAAGGAGGCCGCCGGCAAGCTGGACGACCTCGCCGACACCCGCACGGAGCTCGGCAAGAAGAAGAAGGAAGTCCAGGGCAAGCTCGGCGAGGCGCAGAAGCTCCTCAACACGCTGACCGCCAAGGAGAAGGCGGCGCTGGACGCCAAGGAGCAGAAGCGCGCGAGCCGCGCCGCCGACAAGCGCGTGGACCTCGGCGACGAGACCCCGGCGTCCGGTCGCGGCGCCGCCGCCATGGCCGCCGCCGCCACCCAGATCGGCAAGCCCTACGTCTCCGGTGGCACGGGACCGAACTCCTACGACTGCTCCGGCCTCACCCAGTGGGGGTTCGCGCAGGCCGGCGTGCACATCTCCCGGACCACGTACACCCAGCAGAACGACGGTACGAGGATCGGCCGCAGCGAGCTCAAGCCCGGCGACCTGGTGTTCTTCAACAACCTCGCGCACGTCGGCTTCTACGCGGGCAACGGCCAGGTGCTGCACGCCCCGCACCCCGGCGCCTCCGTGCGCTACGAGTCGATTTCCTACCTCGGCACCTTCCAGTTCGGCGTCCGCGTCTGACGACCCACCGTTGACGCCCGCCGTCAACGAATTGCCGACACCGTCCGAACGGGCGAATTCCGGCAACTCCCGCTGACCCCACGCCCCGTTGATGACCTGCGTCTGAAGCGGGGCGTCGGGCTGTCCGCGCCCCTTCCGTACCCGTTCGGGTCTTTGGCCGTCCGTTCGCGCACGGCTACTGTCGGCGCGCATTCCCCGGGACGGCCCGGGGTTCGTCAGCGGAAGGGAGAGCGGCGTCCCGTGGGGTTCCATCGCCGTCCCGCACAGCCCGGCCCCGCCCGGAGCACGCGCGTGACCGTCCTTTCAGCGGCAGCGGCCACCGCGGCGGCGGCCCTCGCTGCCGCGCCCGCAGGTGCCGCGCCGCAGGACAAGCCGTCCGACACGCGCGCCAAGGTGGACCGGCTCTACGAAGAGGCCGAGCACGCGACCGAGTCGTACAACAAGGCCGACGAGCGCGCCGACAAGCTGCGGGGGCAGGTCGCCCGCGTCAAGGACAGCGTCGCGCGCGGCCAGGAGCGCATCAACCGGATGCGCGGCGCCCTCGGCGCCCTCGCCGGAGCGCAGTACCGCGCCGGTGGCATCGACCCCGCACTGGCCCTCATGCTCTCCTCCGACCCGGACGGCTACCTGGAGCGGGCCTCGGTCCTCGACCGCGTCAGCGCCCGCCAGGCCGGCGAACTGGCCGACCTCCAGCGGGCGCAGCGCACCCTCGCGCAGCAGCGCGCCGAGGCGGGCCGCAAACTCGCCGAGCTGGAGAAGAGCCGCACCACCGTCGCCCGTCACAAGCGCACCGTCGAACACAAGCTCGCCAAGGCCAGGCAGCTGCTCAACTCGCTGTCCGGCAAGGACCGCGCGGCGTACGACAGGTCCTCGCGGTCCGGCGGGCGCGAAGGTCTGCCGGAACTGGGCGGCGCCCCGTCGTCCTCGCGCGCCGCCGCCGCGATCGCCGCCGCCAGGTCCGCGATCGGCAGGCCTTACGTGTGGGGCGCCAACGGGCCCTCCGGATTCGACTGTTCCGGCCTGATGCAGTGGTCGTACGCCCAGGCCGGGGTGGGCCTGCCGCGCACCTCGCAGGCCCAGCGGTACGCGGGGCGCCAGGTGTCCCTGTCCGAGGCGCAGCCCGGTGACCTGGTCGCCTACCGCGACGACGCCAGCCACATCGGGATGTACATGGGCAACGGCCAGGTGGTGCACGCCCCCTACCCCGGAGCGCCGGTCCGCTACGACCCCGTCGGCATGATGCCGGTCTCGTCCGTGACGCGGATCTGACGGGCGGCCCGCCGCACACGACCCGTACGATCGGGAAGGTGGCAGGTCACGGACGTGGGTCATGGTTGGTGGCGCTGTGCTGCGCCCTCTGTCTCGTCGTGCTCACCGGATGCGGCGGCCGCGACCCCGTCCCGGACGCGGCCGCGGGCGAGGTGCGCAAGGTCCTCGACCGGCGGGCGGCGGCCGTCCTCGACGGGAACGAGAGGGCGTACGACGGGACCGAGCGCCCCGCGAAGGGCGCCGAGGACCTCTTCGGGCGCCTGCGCGCCGTCCCGCTGGACTCCTGGGACTACCGGCTGACCGCCCTTGACCGCGACGGTGCCAGGGCCACGGCGAGCGCCGAACTCCACTACCGCATCAAGGGCTACGACCGCGCGCCGGTCACCGCCGAGCGCACGCTCACGCTCAGGCGCACCGGCGGGCAGTGGTACGTCACCGACGAGCGGCCCGCGAAGAAGACCGGCGAACAGCTCTGGGACCAGGGGCGCGTGACCGCCGAGCGCGGCGAGCGCAGCCTCGTACTCGGCGTCGGGCAGAGCGCCGCCGACCTGCGCGCCCACCGCGAGCTCGCCGACCGGGCGGTGCCCGCGGTGCGGGACGCCTGGCCGGGGAAGTGGCCGGGGCGGATCGTCGTCCTCGTGCCCCGGTCGCTGGACGGCATGGCGGGGCTCCTCGGGGCGCCCGCGTCCGGCTACCGCGGGATCGCCGCGGTCACCACCGGCGAGACGGGCGGGTCGGGAAAGGCCCCCGCCGACCGGATCATCGTCAACCCGGAGGCGTACGGCGTGCTCGGCGACTTCGGCAAGCGGGTCGTCCTCACCCACGAGGCGACGCACGTCGCGACCCGCACGGAGACCTCCGAGGCGACCCCGCTCTGGCTCTCCGAGGGCTTCGCCGACTGGGTGGGCTACCGCGGCACCGGACGCACCGCCGCACAGGCCGCCCCCGAGCTGCGCCGCGCGGTGCAGCGCAGCCACCTGCCCGCCGCGCTCCCCGAGGACGAGGACTTCGGCTTCGGCGGGGACGCCACGAAGCTCGCGGGGGCGTACGAGGGCGCGTGGCTGGCCTGCCGGATGATCGCCGAGCAGTGGGGCGAGCGTAAGCTCACGGACTTCTACGAGGCGGTGGGCGCCCACGAGGGGCGTGACGGCGCGGTCGAGGGCTCGCTGCGGGGCGTCCTGGACACCACGCCCGAGGACTTCACGGCGCGCTGGCGTACGTATCTGCGCGCGGAGCTTGGCTGATCTGCTCCGGCACCGGGCGCGACGCGGCCCCGCGCGGCGCGGACACCGTCCGGCGCCACAGGTTCCGGCAGGCAAGCACGGTCGCCGCGACCAGCAGGCCGTTGCGTACGAGGAGCAGGACCAGGCCCAGCGGATCACCGGCCACCACGTGCGAGAACCAGACGGGGAACTCCAGGAACGTCACGAACGTGGCCACGAGCACCAGCCGCGCCGGCACCACCATGGGACTCGCACGGAACGCCAGGCACACGGCGGCCGTCCCGACCAGCCACAGCATGTACTGCGGGCTGATCACCCGGCTCGTCGTGGTGAAGAGCAGCACCGCCACGAACGCCGCGTCCGCGGGGGTACTCGCCGCCCGGGCCCGGGCCCGCAGCCGCCACACCAGCAACCAGCAGAAGGCGGCCACCGACAGCCCCTGGGCGACGGTGCTCACCAGCGGCACGTACGGCCCCAGGAATTCCACCGAGCCGTAATTGAGCCGCACCTCGCCCTGCCAGCCGAAGTGGCGCGCGAGGTGGAAGACGAGGGCGCCCAGCGACTCCACCTCGGTGCCGCGGTCGCGCTGGAAGGTGAGGAAGGCCAGGGCGCCCGGCATCGTCACGAGGAACGCCAGGGCGAGCACAAGGGCCGTACCCGCGGCCGCGACCCACGACCGCCGCGTCGCCCGCCCGCGCGGCGCGCCGACGAGCAGCAGCACCGGCCACCCCTTGAGCAGCGCGCCGAACCCCGCGAGCGCCCCCATCGTGCGCGGCTGCCGCGCCCCTGCGAGCAGCCCGGCGACCGCGACGGCGGCAACCATCACGTCGTACCGCGCGTACGAGGTGGGCCCGAGCAGGGCCACGCCGATCACCCACACCCAGGCACCCCGCAACGACTTCCCGGGCCGCTGACCGGCGTACACGAGCAGTGCACACACCGCCGCATCGCACAGCAGACACAGCACGAAGAAGGCGGGCGCGTATCCGAGGAAAGGCAGCAGGGCCGGGGAGAGGACCGCGAGGGCGGCGCCGGGCGGGTACTGCCAGGTGACGTCGTCGAGGGGGAAGGTACCGGTGCGCAGAATCTCGTACCAGCCCTGGTAGATGACGGACACGTCGCTGGTCACGTCGGGTCCGGGGGCCGTGAGCACGTGCAGGACGAAGAGCATGAGGAGGCCCCTGGTCAGCCCCCAGACGGTCAGGATGCGTGCCATGAGCGCCTCGCCCCTTTTCACATACTTCATTGTGATTCGAGGGGTCATGATGCCGGGCGGGGTGGGGGCGGGCGAAGAGGCGGGGCCGTCAACTTTCGGTACTGTCGTGCGCGATGCACAAGACCCTGATCGTCACGAACGACTTCCCGCCCAGGCCCGGTGGCATCCAGGCGTTCCTGCACAACATGGCGCTGCGCCTGGACCCCGAACGCCTCGTCGTCTACGCCTCCACGTGGAAGCGGGGCCGCGAGGGCGCGGAGGCGACGGCCGCGTTCGACGCCGAGCAGCCCTTCCAGGTCGTACGCGACTCCACGACGATGCTGCTGCCGACCCCGCGCGTCACCCGCCGCGCGGTGTCGCTCCTGCGTGAACACGGCTGTACGTCGGTGTGGTTCGGGGCGGCGGCGCCGCTCGGGCTCATGGCGCCCGCGCTGCGCAAGGCGGGGGCGACGCGGCTGGTCGCGACGACGCACGGCCACGAGGCGGGCTGGGCGCAGCTTCCGGCCTCCCGCCAACTCCTCCGCCGGATCGGCGATTCGACGGACACGATCACCTATCTCGGCGAGTACACGCGCTCGCGGATCGCGGCGGCGCTGAGCCCTGCGGCGGCGGGCCGTATGGTCCAACTTCCGCCCGGCGTCGACGAGAAGACGTTCCACCCGGGGTCGGGCGGTGACGCGGTGCGGGCGCGGCTCGGCCTCACAGACCGGCCCGTGGTGGTGTGCGTGTCGCGGCTCGTGCCGCGCAAGGGCCAGGACACGTTGATCCTCGCCATGCCGAGGATTCTCTCCGCGGAGCCGGACGCGGTGCTGCTGATCGTCGGGGGCGGGCCGTACGAGAAGGACCTGCGTCGGCTGGCGGCGGAGACGGGGGTCGCGGACTCCGTCCGCTTCACGGGGGCCGTGCCCTGGTCGGAACTGCCCGCGCACTACGGCGCGGGCGACGTCTTCGCCATGCCCTGCCGGACCCGGCGCGGGGGCCTGGACGTCGAGGGCCTCGGCATCGTCTACCTGGAGGCGTCCGCGACGGGCCTTCCCGTTGTCGCGGGGGACTCGGGCGGGGCGCCGGATGCGGTGCGGGACGGGGAGACGGGGTGGGTCGTGCGGGGTGCCGCGCCCGAGGAGGCGGCGGACCGGATCGTCGCCCTGCTCGGCGACGCGGAGCTTCGCTCCCGGATGGGGGAGCAGGGGCGGGCGTGGGTGGAGGAGCGGTGGCGCTGGGACACGCTGGCGGAAAACCTGAAGTCGCTCCTGTAGCGCAGGACGTCCTGGCCGGTGCGGGCCGCTCGCGCAGTTCCCCGCGCCCCTGAAAACCCGCCTGCGCCCCTGCCCGGGGGAGCTTGCTGTGTGGCTGGCGGCCGGTGGGGGTTGCTCGCGCAGTTCCCCGCGCCGCTGAAAGGCGGCTTTGCCGCCTCGCAGGGTGCGGCGGGGAGGGGCGGGGCGTAGCCCCTGCCCCAGGGGCGCGGGGAACTGCGCGAGCAACCACGGCGTGGCGGGCGGCGCCGACGGCGGGGCGCCCCCACGGCGCGTGGGCGAAACCGCCAACGCTACCCGCGGTAAATCGCCTCGATTTCGTCCGCGTAGTCCTTGGCCACCACGTTCCTCTTCAGCTTCAGCGACGGAGTCAAGTGCCCCGACTCCTCCGTGAACTGGGAGCCGATGACCCGGAACTTACGGACGGACTCCGCCTTGGAGACCGCCGCGTTGCCGTCGTCCACCGCGCTCTGGATCGCCGCGAGGAGATCCGCGTCGTCGCGGAGGGAGGCCGCGGAGGAGTCGGCGGGCTTACCGTGCTCCGCCGCCCAGCGGCCGAGGAACTCGTCGTCGACGGTCACCAGCGCGCCCACGAACGGACGGCCGTCGCCGACGACCATGCACTCGGCGACCAGCGCGTGCGCGCGGATGCGGTCCTCGATGACGGCGGGCGCGACGTTCTTGCCGCCGGCCGTGACGATGATCTCCTTCTTGCGCCCGGTGATCCGCAGATACCCGTCCTCGTCGAGCGTGCCGATGTCACCCGTGTGGAACCAGCCGTCCGCCAGGGCCTCTTCCGTCGCGCCCTCGTTGTTCCAGTAGTGCGAGAACAGGTGCTCGCCGTGGAGCAGGACCTCGCCGTCGTCCGCTATCCGCACGACCGAGCCGGGCAGCGGCTGGCCGACCGTGCCGATCTTCTGGCGGTCCCACGGGTTGAAGGCCGTGGCCGCGCAGGACTCCGTGAGGCCGTAGCCCTCCAAGACCGTGAAGCCGATGCCGCGGAAGAAGTGGCCCAGGCGCTCGCCGAGCGGGGCGCCGCCGGAGATCGCGTACTCGCCACGCCCGCCGAGGACCGCGCGCAGCTTGCTGAAGACCAGCTTGTCGAAGAGCGCGTGCTTGAGGCGCAGGCCCAGCGACGGGCCCGACGACGTGTCCAGCGCGCGGCTGTACGCGATCGCCGTGTCCGCCGCCTTGTCGAAGATCTTGCCCTTGCCGTCGGCCTGCGCCTTCGCGCGCGCCGAGTTGTAGACCTTCTCGAAGACGCGCGGCACACCGAGGACCATCGTCGGCCGGAAGGAGGCCAGCTCGTCCGTGAGGTTCTTGACGTCGGGCGCGTGGCCGAGCTTGATCGGCGCCATCAGCGCGGCGACCTCGACCAGGCGTCCGAACACGTGGGCGACGGGGAGGAAGAGGAGGACCGAACACTCGCCCGTACGGAACAGCGGCTTCAGTCGCTCCACCACGTTGCCGCACTCCGCGAAGAAGCTGCGGTGGGTGAGGACACAGCCCTTGGGGCGGCCCGTCGTGCCCGAGGTGTAGACGATCGTGGCCGGATCGTCGGCCTTCGCGGCGCCGCTGCGCTCGTCGACGGTCGCGTCCGGCACCTCCGCGCCGGCGCCGTGCAGCTCCTCGATGCCGCCCGCGTCGATCTGCCAGACGTGCTTCAGGGCGGGCAGCGCCTCGTGCACCGACGCGACGGCCGCGGCGTGCGCGTCGAGCTCGACGACGCAGGCCACGGCGCCGGAGTCCCCGAGGATCCACTGGATCTGCTCGGCGGAGCTCGTCTCGTACACGGGGACGGTGACCGCGCCGGCGCTCCAGATGGCGAAGTCGAGGAGCGTCCACTCGTACCGGGTGCGGGACATCAGGCCGACGCGGTCGCCGGGACGCACTCCGGCGGCGATCAGGCCTTTGGCGGTGGCGCGCACGTCGGCGAGGAAGGCCTTGGCCGTGACGTCCTGCCAGCGTCCTTCGACCTTGCGGCCGATGACGGCGACGTCGGGGTGCTGCGCGGCATTTCTACGGACGATGTCGGTCAGATTGCCGTCCGCAGGGACCTCGTACAGGGCCGGAAGGCTGAACTCGCGCAAGACTGCTGCTCCTACATAGGGCGCCGGCGCCACGACGTTGTGTGCTGCGACGGTGCGGTCCAAGATCGGGCAGGTGCTCAGTCGAGTGGGGGGCTGAGCACTACTGGACTGCCCGGACGTTACCCATCGGTATGGCTGGTTCGGTAGGGGGGCGGGCCCAGATGTTCGGTGCGTCACACGTCGTCGTGGTCTGAATCGCACAGTACGCCACCGTCTTCCCGACTCGGAAGTAACCGCAGGTCCGGCCGCTGGACCGGGCCTCTACCGCCCTCGGGACGACCGTCCTAGGGTGATCGGCATGCCAGCTTTCCGGGTCAACGTGGTCAGTGACGTGCACGGCAACACCGAGGCGCTCGCGCGTGCGGGGGACGGCGCGGACGCGCTGGTCTGCCTCGGCGACCTCGTGCTCTTCCTCGACTACGCCGACCACTCGCGCGGCATCTTCCCCGACCTGTTCGGCGCCGAGAACGCGTCCATGCTGGTGGAGCTGCGTACCGCACGCCGTTTTGACGACGCCAGGGAATTCGGCCGAAAACTGTGGGCGACGGTCGACAGCGACCGGGCCGCGGTGATCGAGCGCGCCGTCCGCAAGCAGTACGCCGAGATGTTCGCCGTCCTGCCCACCCCGACCTACGCCACCTACGGCAACGTCGACATCCCCTCCCTGTGGCCCGAGTACGCCGGACCGGGCACCACCGTCCTCGACGGCGAGCGCGTCGAGATCGGCGGCCGCGTCTTCGGCTTCGTCGGCGGCGGCCTGCGCACCCCGATGCGTACGCCCTACGAGATCTCCGACGAGGAGTACGCCGCCAAGATCGAGGCCGTCGGCGAGGTCGACGTCCTGTGCACCCACATCCCGCCGGACGTACCCGAGCTCCTCTACGACACCGTGGCGCGCCGCTTCGAGCGGGGCAGCCGGGCCCTGCTCGACGCGATCCACCGGACCCGCCCCAAGTACGCCCTCTTCGGCCACGTCCACCAGCCGCTGGTCCGGCGCAGGCGCGTCGGCGCGACGGAGTGCGTGAACGTCGGGCACTTCGCCGGGACGTCCAGGCCCTGGGCCCTGGAGTGGTGACCTCGCCGCGCGCGGTAGCCTTCACGCGGTACACACCACCCCATCCCGGACGACCGCATCTGGAGGAGCCACAGCGATGGCGGAACACACCAGCTCGAGCATCACGATCGAGGCGGCACCGGCCGAGGTCATGGGAGTGATCGCCGACTTCGCTCGCTACCCGGACTGGACGGGTGAGGTGAAGGAGGCCCAGGTGCTCGCCACCGACGAGCGGGGCCGCGCCGAGCAGGTCCGCCTCGTCATGGACGCGGGCGCGATCAAGGACGACCAGACGCTGGGCTACACGTGGACCGGCGACGACGAGGTCAGCTGGACCCTCGTGAAGTCCCAGATGCTCCGCTCCCTGGACGGCTCCTACCTGCTCCGCCCCACCGCCTCCGGCACCGAGGTCACCTACCGCCTCACCGTCGACGTCAAGATCCCCATGCTCGGCATGATCAAGCGCAAGGCAGAAAAGGTCATCATCGACCGAGCCCTGGCAGGCCTGAAGAAGCGAGTCGAGTCGAAGGAAGCCTAGGGGCCTCAGGGAAAGCGGGGCGCAGCCCCTGCTTTCAGGGGCGCTGGGAACTGCGCGACCAGCCACGACCAACCGGCAGCCGCGAACGAAGCAGCCCCCTACGGCGAGTGGGCGCCCCCCGCCCCGGCGCCCCCGCCCCGGCGCCCCGCGCCTGACGTACCGTTCACCCCCATGCGCACCCTCCTCCTCACCGGCCCCGGCGGCTCCGGACGTACCACCGTCGCCGCCGCCACCGCGCTCGCCGCGGCGCGGGCCGGCCACCGGACCCTGGTGATCTCCGCCGACCGCGCCGACACCCTCGGCACGGCACTCGGCGAGGCACTCCGCCCCCAGGCCGCGCATCCCGCGCTCACCACCCTCCGCCTCGCCCCCGACGACCGCTTCCGCGACGACCTGCTCGCCCTGCAGGAACGTGCCGCCTCCGCCCTCGACCTGCTCGGTGCCGAGCGGCTCGACGGAGAGGAGCTGACCCCGCTGCCCGGCGCGGAGGAGCTGGCCCTCCTGCGGGCCCTGCGCGACGCCGCCCGCGACGGCACGTACGACACCGTGGTCGTCGACCTGCCGCCCACCCCGAAGGCCCTCGCGACCCTCGCCCTGCCCGAGCAGCTCCGCCGCTACCTGCGCCGACTGCTCCCGCCCGAGCGCCAGGCGGCCCGCGCCCTGCGCCCCATGCTCGGCCGCCTCGCCGGTGTCCCCATGCCCGCCGCCTGGCTGTACGAGACCGCGGCCGACAGGGAGGACGAACTCGCCGCCGTCCAGCGCGTGATCGAGGCCCCCGGCACCACCGTCCGCCTGGTCGCCGAACCCGGCCCCGCGGGCGCCGACGCCGTCCGTACCGCCGCCACCGGCCTCGCCCTGCACGGCCTGCGCACCGACCTCCTCGTCGCCAACCGGATCCTGCCGGACGCGAGCCCCGACACCTGGCTCGCCGGGCTCGGCGCCCAGCAGCACAAGACGCTCGACGCGTGGGAGTCGACGTACGACCACGTCGTCAGGGTCCCGCACCTCGGCCGCGACCCCCGCGGCACCGACGACCTCCAAGCCCTCGGCCTGACCGCGCCCGCAGCGGCCCCCGCCCCCGCCGCCTGGCCCGTCACCGAAGCCCCCGAGGACGACGGGAGCCACACGTACGTATGGCACATCCCGCTCCCCTCCGTCACCCGCGAGGAGCTCGGCCTGGTCCGGCGCGGCGACGAGCTCGTCGTCACCGCGGGCCCCTACCGCCGCATCGTCACCCTGCCGTCCGCGCTGCGCCGCTGCACCGTTGCGGGAGCCGGGCTGCGCGAGGGCGAGCTCAGGGTGCGTTTCGCGCCCGACCCGGACCTGTGGCCGCGAGAGCGGTGAACGCCGTACCTCCATTCGGGTAACGTCGAGTGGCATGAGCGATGCCACCGGGCGCGAAGCCCCGGAAGCCCCGGAACCCCAGGAAAGTCACGCCGACGCCTGGGAGCGGGCGTGCGCCGAGGACCTCGCCGCGGAGAAGGCCCGCCGCCGCGCGCAGTACGGGCCGCCGCCCGGCTCCGCGGCCGAGGAGTTGCGCAAGCTCTTCGACGCCGTCTCGGACAAGCTCTCCGGACTCCAGGCGCCGCTGCTCGGCGCGGTCGCGCAGGGCGCCGTCGAGCAGACGCTCCGGCAGGTCGCCAAGGAGGCGAAGGCGGTCGTCGAGCCGGTCGTCGAACGCAACCCCGACGTCTTCGACCACCTCGCCGCGGCGGGCTCCGAGCTGCTCGCCGCCTACCGCTCGGCGGTCGAGGGCCAGGAGAGCCGGTGGACCCGCGGCGACGGCCCGGACGACGGCACGGACGACGTCACGAAGGACGACGCACCCGGCAAGGACCGCCGTGACGGGGGCTCCTCCGCGGGCGAACACATCGATCTGGACTGATCCCCCTCGGGTACGGTGGGCCGTAGCGGGGCTCGATCGAACTGAGGGATTCATGGGACTCACCATCGGCGTCGACATCGGCGGCACCAAGATCGCGGCCGGAGTGGTCGACGAGGACGGCAACATCCTCTCGACCTTCAAGGTGCCGACCCCTGGTACTTCCGAGGCCATCGTCGACGCGATCGCCTCCGCCGTGGCGGGCGCACGGGCCGGGCACGACATCGTCGGCGTCGGCATCGGCGCCGCCGGGTACGTCAACCGGCAGCGCTCCACGGTCTACTTCGCGCCGAACATCGACTGGCGCCAGGAACCGCTCAAGGAAGAGGTCGAGAAGCGCGTCGGCCTGCCCGTGGTCGTGGAGAACGACGCGAACGCGGCGGCCTGGGGCGAGTACCGCTTCGGCGGCGGCAAGGGTCACCGCAACGTCATCTGCATCACGCTCGGCACCGGCCTCGGCGGCGGCATCATCATCGGCAACAAGCTGCGCCGCGGTCACTTCGGCGTCGCCGCCGAGTTCGGCCACATCCGGATGGTGCCGGACGGCCTGCTCTGCGGCTGCGGCAGCCAGGGCTGCTGGGAGCAGTACGCCTCGGGACGCGCCCTCGTGCGGTACGCGAAGCAGCGCGCCAACGCCACCCCCGAGAACGCCGAGTACCTGCTCTCGCTGGGCGACGGCACCCCCGAGGGCGTCGAGGGCAAGCACATCTCGATGGCCGCGCGGCAGGGCGACGCCGTCGCCATCGACTCCTACCGCGAGCTGGCCCGCTGGGCGGGCGCGGGCCTCGCCGACCTGGCGTCGCTCTTCGACCCGTCGGCGTTCATCGTCGGCGGCGGCCTCTCGGACGAGGGCGAACTGGTCCTCGACCCGATCCGCAAGTCCTTCAAGCGATGGCTCGTCGGCGCGGCCTGGCGCCCCGAGGCCCAGGTCATCGCCGCCCAGCTGGGCAACAAGGCGGGCATGGTCGGCGCGGCGGACCTGGCGCGGGAACCCGACCCGGTCATGTGACATCGGTACGGCACGTGTGGCGGCGCCCGTCGCGTCCCTTCGGGGAGCGGCGGGCGCTGTCGTATCTTGATCGCCATGGTCAGCGAACCGCTCCCCAACTCCCGCACCGAACCCGACGGTTCGGCCGTCATCCGGGTGCTCAGCTACAACATCCGTTCGATGCGCGACGACACCGCCGCGCTCGCCCGCACCATCTCCGCCTGCGCCCCCGACCTCGTCCTGATCCAGGAGGCCCCGCGGTTCTTCCGCTGGCGCAAGAAGCTGGCCCGCCTCGCGCGCGCGGCCGACCTGGTGATCCTCTCCGGCGGCGGCTCCGCGGCAGGACCCGCGCTGCTCTGCTCGCTGCGCGCCACCGTCGAGCGCACCGAGGACGTACTGCTCCCGCTCACCCCCGGCCTGCACCGGCGCGGCTTCGCGACCGCCGTCGTCCGCTTCGGCGGCGCCAGGCTCGGCGTCCTGAGCTGCCACCTGAGCCTCCAGGCCGACGAGCGGTACGACCAGGGCGGGATGCTGCTCGACCGGCTCGCGGGGATAGGCGTGGACCACGCGGTCGCGGGCGGCGACCTCAACGAGCGGCCCGGCGGCCGGACGTTCCGCAAGCTCGCCGCCGGACTCCAGGACTGCTGGACGGCCAGGCCGTGGGGCGGCGAGAACACCTCCACGCCGGACGACCCGCACCAGCGCATCGACGCGCTCTTCGCGACCTCCGGCATCGAAGTCCTCGGCTGCGGCGTGCCGTTGGACCTGCCCGGGGTGAGCGGGGACGACCTGAGGGCGGCCACGGACCACCTGCCGGTCCTGGCCGCCCTCAGAATCCCCGCGGTGACGTCCTGAGCCACTAAGGGCGCTGCTTCACCTTGTCGGTGATCGCCCAGCTGTCGAGGTACGAGAGCTGGGTGTACGTCTTCGGGTCCGTGTCGTCACCCGTGGTGCGCGTGTCACGAAAGCCCAGGAACGCGTACGTCTTCGGGTCGAAGATGAAGTGACCGCCGAACGACGGGCCCTGCTGCGTCGGGTCGTCGTAGGTGATGGCCACCCCCGTGCGGCCCTTGGCGTCCTGCTGGTTGGGGACCGCCTTCACCCCGGGCACCATGCCCAGCGCCTCGTACGCGGCCGGGCGCAGGCCCTTCGGCATCACCGGGACCAGCTTCAGGAGACCGGCGAGGCTGAAGTGGATGTCCGTCCACTCCTGGTCGGTGACCTCGTCCAGGGAGTCGTTCCTGTCGTTCGGCCCCGACTTGTGCAGCAGCGACAGGATCAGCTTCTCCGGGTCGGTCGGCAGCTTCCTCAAGGTGCCCCAGTCCTGCGGAGGCCACATCCCCTCGTTCTCCTTGAGCGGCTCCGACCACCAGCCCTTGCCGATCTCCATCACCCAGGAGCGCCTGGAGCCGTCCACGGAACGCCAGTTCTCGTCGACATGCCGCTCGACCCGGCCCGTGTCCTTCTCGGTCTCCTCGATGATCTCCTTCGTGTAGATGTACTGGTCGTCGCGCGGGGCGACGGTCCTCTCGTGCTTGCGCTCGTAGGCGGCGGCGCCGTTGAGCACGGCCCGGGCGCTGACGTTGCGCATCGACGGCGCGCTGTCGCCGGGCGGCTTGGCGCGGACCTCGTCGTCGCCTCCGGTGTTCACCGCGACCAGCACGGTGCCCGCGACGGCGGCCGCGACGGTCCCGGCGACGGCGACGCGCAGCACGGGGCGGCGCCGGAGGGGGCGTACCGGCGCGGCCGGTTCGTCGTTCATCGCGGCGAACAGGCGCACCCGCGCGCGGTGGCGGGTGTCGTCGTCCAGCGGGGGAGCCCCCGCGTCCCAGTCGCGCAGTTCATCGAGCTCATTCATGGGCGTGTGCCTCCTGGAAAGCTGTCGGATCGGATCCGCCCAGTGCTTCGCGCAATGTGCTGCGGGCCCGGTGCAGCCTCGATCTGACGGTGCCGACGGGCACACCCAACGCCTGCGCCGCCTCTTCGTAGTTGAGGTCGGCCCACGCCACGAGCAGCACCACGTCGCGGTGCCTGGCCGAGAGCCCGGCCAGGGCCGCGGCCAGGTCGCCGCGGAGCCCCTCGGCGCCCGCGCGGGCGACCGCGAGGTCGGCGACCGGCTCGTCGTGCGGCACCGGCGCGGGCACCCTGGCCAGCGCCTTGAAGCGGCGGGCCTCGGCCCTGCGGTGCCGGCCGACGAGGTTGGTCGCGATGCCGAACAGCCAGGGGCGGGCGTCGGCCCGCGCCAGGTCGTAGCGGTGGCGCTCCTTGAAGGCGGTGGTGAAGGTGTCGGACATCAGGTCTTCCGCCGCCTCGGGGCCGAGCCGGCGGGCCGCGTACCGGTACACGGCGTCGGCATGCCGGTCGAAGAGGGCGGCGAACTGCTCGGGCTCATCCCGGGACCGCTCGATGGACCAGGCGTCGCTCTTCTCGCAGGGGCGCTGCCCCGTGCGAAGGGGGCCGCCGGGGTCGACGGTCATCGGGGCTCCTTTCGTTCGTCTGAACGCCGTGAAGGCTTGGGCTCGTTCGGTGGTTCACCTCTCCTTCGCCGCTCGGGCCGATCGGGTTCCACCGGGGTGCGCGACATGCGTGAGGGCCCGCCCGGAGAGGTTCCGGACGGGCCCCGAAGGCTGTGGGTGAGGTGAGGGCTCAGACGACCGCGCCGCGTCCCGGGTCGTCGTCCTCCTCGTCGTCCCCGCTGTTCATCCGCATCACCAGCGTGGCGAATCCGCCCAGGAAGCCGCCGATGCCGAGCGTGGTCAGCCACCACGTCATCTGCCAGCCGAACAGCACGGCAAGCAGGACGAGCAGCGGGCCGCCGAGCACGGCGAGCCAGGCGAACTTGGCCGTCACGTCGGCGTCGGGCAGCGGCGGCGGCTCGGGCGGCACGAAGTGGCCCTCGTCGTCCGCGTCGAAGTCCTTCTCGGAGGGCTCCGGCGTGCTGTAGTCGCGCGGGCCGCCGGTGCCGGAGCCGACGCCGGGCGCGAAGGAGACGGAGCTGCCGAGCGGCTTGTCGGGGCCGCTCTTGCCCGGTCTCGACTTGTCGATGCCGGACTTGCCGTCCGTCGTCACGTCCGGGTCGCCCGCCGGGCCGTTCGTCTCCGTCTCCAGGAGCGCCAGGTCCTCGATGGACTTGAACGGCTTGGCGCCCGGCGGATCCGCGGGCTCCTCGCCGTACCCCGCGACGATTGCCCGCCAGGCGGCGTCCTCGTCCAGGGGCACGCCGTCCGCGGGTGTCCCGTCCACGGGGGTGCCGTCCGCGGGCACCTTGCTCTTCTCGGGCTCGCGGCTGTCCTCGCGGTCCGCCTCGTGCTCAGCCACCGGTGGCCGTCCCTTCCTTACCGACGCTGGGGGCGAGCCGGGCGATGAACGCGTAACTCTCCTCGAAGATCCGGTCCGCATCGTGGTCCAACGTCGCGACGTGGTAGCTCTGTTCCAGCAGGATCTCCGCGACGTCCGTGGAGGAGACGCGGCTGAGGATCCGGGCCGAGTCGGCGGGCGGCACCACGTGGTCGCGCGGGCTGTGCAGCACCACCAGCGGCTGGGTCACCTGCGGCAGTTCGGCGTCGACCACGCGGAAGAAGCGGCGCAGGGAGTGCGCGGCGTGCAGCGGGATCCGGTGGTACCCGACCTCTTCCGAGCCGGGCTTCGCGATGTCGCTGACGATGCCCTTCGTGCTCGGCACGAGGTGCCGGGCGACGGGCAGCGCGTGCGCCGCGAGGCCGTGCACCTTGTTCCCCGGGTTGACCAGGACGAGACCGGCGACCGCGTCCCCGTGCTTCGCCGCCAGGCGCAGCGCGAGCGCCCCGCCCATCGAGAGCCCGAAGACGAAGACCCGCTCGCACCGCTCGAGGAGCGACCGCAGCTCGCGGTCCACCTCCGCGTACCAGTCCTGCCAGCCCGTGACCTGCATGTCCTCCCAGCGTGTGCCGTGGCCGGGCAGCAGCGGCAGCGAGACGGTGAGGCCGCGCTCCGCGAGGTACTCGGCCCAGGGGCGCAGCGACTGCGGGGATCCGGTGAAGCCGTGGCAGAGGAGGACGCCGACCTCGCCGCCTTCGCGGCGGTACGGCTCGGCTCCGGGGAGGACCGGCACTTCGGTCTCCTTCGTGAGAGGTGGGAGTACTTCACCGTACGCGACCGGACTGACACCGACCAGGGTCGTCGGGCCCATTGGCCGTACCCCGGGTTAAGGTCTGATCCACAGACACAGGAGGCACTCGGTTTGATCTACGGCGCAATGAAGGTTGCCATCGGAGGGCCGCTGAAGCTCGGCTTCAGGCCCTGGGTGGAGGGCCTTGAGAACGTCCCCGCCGAGGGCCCAGCGATTCTCGCGAGCAACCACCTCTCGTTCTCGGACTCCTTCTTCCTTCCCGCGGTCCTCGACCGCAAGGTCACCTTCATCGCCAAGGCGGAGTACTTCACCTCGCCCGGCGTGAAGGGCAAGCTCACCGCGGCCTTCTTCAAGGGCGTGGGCCAGCTGCCCGTGGACCGCTCCGGCGGCCGCGGCGCGGGCGAGGCGGCCATCAAGAGCGGCATCGAGGTCCTGGAGCGCGGCGAGCTCTTCGGCATCTACCCCGAGGGCACGCGGTCGCCCGACGGGCGCCTCTATCGGGGCAAGCCCGGCGGCCTCGCGCGCGTGGCGCTCGCCACCGGCGCGCCCGTGCTCCCCGTCGCGATGATCGACACCGAGAAGATCCAGCCGCCCGGCAAGGTCATGCCCAAGCTGATGCGTCCCGGCATCCGCATCGGCAAGCCCCTCGACTTCACGCGCTACCAGGGCATGGAGCAGGACCGCTTCGTGCTGCGCGCGCTGACCGACGAGGTCATGTACGAGATCATGAAGCTCTCCGGCCAGGAGTACGTCGACATCTACGCGACGGCCGCGAAGCGCCAGATCACCGAGGCGGCGAAGGCCGCCAAGACGGCGGACAAGGGCGACAAGGAACGGGCCGGCTCCTAGCCGCGTCCGTTCAGGGGTGGGCACACGGGCGGCGGTGGGGGACATGGCCAAGCGCGAGAAAGTCATGAGGATGTCGGTCGAGCAGCCGCTGTGGCGCGCGCTCACCGCCTACCGCGTCCTGACGATGCTGTACGCGATCGGGCTCTTCGTGGCGGCGCACGAGAAGCTCGACCGCCCCTGGCTGGCCGTCGCCTACTACGCGGTGCTCGCCCCCTGGACCCTGGCGACCCTGCCCCGCGTCGCGAACGCGGCGAGCTGCACCCGGCGGTTCCTCTTCGCGGACCTGACCGTCGCGATCGTCGGCATCCTCCTCACCCCGCTCGCCGACTCGCAGCAGCGCATCGTCGACGGCTCCCCGACGCTGCCCTCCATATGGACCGCGGGCTCCGTGCTCGCGTTCGCCATCAAGGGCGGCTGGCGCTGGGCGGCATCGGCGTCCCTCCTGGTGGGCGTCGCCAACGTGGTGCAGCGCGGCGCGTTCAGCCGCGACACCCTGCACAACGTCCTGCTGGTCTGCATCGCCTCCATCGCCATCGGCTACGTCGTGGAGCTGGCCCGCGCCTCCGAGCGCACCCTGGCCCGCGCCCTGGAGATAGAGGCCGCGACCCGCGAACGCGAGCGGCTCGCCCGCGACATCCACGACAGCGTCCTCCAGGTCCTCGCCATGGTGCAGCGGCGCGGCACCGCCATCGGCGGCGAGGCCGCGGAGCTCGGCCGCCTCGCGGGCGAGCAGGAGGTCGCCCTGCGCACCCTGGTCGCCGGTGGCATGGTGCCCGCCTCGCACGCGTCGGAGGACATCGCGCAGGGCGCCGTCGTCCGCGCCGTCGAGGTGCCGGACGACGAGCCGGACGACGCGGCACCCTGCGATCTGCGCCCACTCCTCGCCTCGCACGCGGGGTCGAAGGTCACGCTGTCCGAGCCCGGGGCGCCGGTGCTCCTCGTGCCGGGGGCGGCGAGGGAGCTGGCGGCCGCCGTCGGTGCGGCCCTGGACAATGTCCGCAGGCACGCCGGTGCGCAGGCCCGCGCGTGGATCCTGGTCGAGGAAGAGCCGGGCGAGGTGATCGTCACCGTCAGGGACGACGGTCCGGGGATTCCGGAGGGGCGGCTCGTGGAGGCGGAGGGGGAGGGGCGCCTCGGGGTGGCCCTGTCCATTCGCGGGCGGCTGCGGGACATCGGGGGAACGGCCGAGCTGATCTCGGTGCCGGGCCAGGGCACGGAAGTGGAACTGAGAGTGCCGCGCGTACAGGCGCGGGACACACGGGGGAAGGCGGGAAAGGCGAGATGAGCGAGCAGCAGCGACAGGAACCGGCCACCGGGGCCACGGGTCCCGGCGGGGCCGGGCGGGTGGCGGACCCGATCAAGGTCATGGTCGTCGACGACCACCCCATGTGGCGCGACGCCGTGGCCCGTGACCTGGCGGAAGCCGGTCTCGACGTGGTCGCGACGGCGGGCGACGGCGAGCAGGCGGTGCGCCGCGCGCAGGCCGCCGCCCCCGACGTCCTGGTCCTCGACCTGAACCTCCCGCTCAAGCCGGGCGTGCAGGTCTGCAAGGAGCTCGTCGCCGCCAACCCGGCGCTGCGCGTCCTGGTCCTCTCGGCGAGCGGCGAGCACGCCGACGTCCTGGAGGCGGTCAAGTCCGGCGCCACCGGCTACCTGCTGAAGTCGGCGTCCACCGAGGAGCTGATCGACGCGGTGCGCCGTACGGCGGTCGGCGACGCGGTCTTCACGCCGGGCCTCGCGGGCCTGGTCCTCGGCGAGTACCGCCGCCTGGCCACCGAGCCCGTGGCCGGCACCCCGGAGGACCCGAAGGCCCCGCGGCTCACCGACCGCGAGACGGAGGTCCTGCGCCTGGTCGCCAAGGGCCTCAGCTACAAGCAGATCGCCGAGCGCCTGGTCATCTCGCACCGCACCGTGCAGAACCACGTACAGAACACCCTGGGCAAGCTCCAGCTGCACAACAGGGTCGAGCTCGTGCGGTACGCGATAGAGCGAGGCATCGACAGCGCCTGACCCTCGTACGGGTGAACGTGCATGATCAACTCCCCAGCATGGCAAGGGAATTGACCGTCCGCACCGTGCCGCAGTGACCTGGATCACCATTAGCGTGACTCGCATCAGGTCACTGAGGCGAAGGGACTGCTCCTATGGGGGCCAAGAAAATCGGCGTACTGACCGGTGGTGGCGACTGCCCCGGGCTCAACGCAGTGATCCGCGGCGTCGTCCGCAAGGGCGTGCAGGAGTACGACTACGACTTCATCGGCTTCCGGGACGGCTGGCGCGGTCCGCTGGAAGGCGACACCGTCCCGCTCGACATCCCCGCGGTCCGCGGCATCCTGCCGCGCGGCGGCACCATCCTCGGCTCGTCGCGCACCAACCCGTTCAAGGCGGAGAACGGGGTGCGCCGCATCAAGGAGAACCTCGCCAAGTACGAGGTGGACTCCCTCATCGCGATCGGCGGCGAGGACACCCTCGGCGTCGCCGCGCGGCTCACCGACGAGTACGGCGTCCCGGTCGTCGGGGTCCCCAAGACCATCGACAACGACCTCTCCGCCACCGACTACACCTTCGGCTTCGACACCGCCGTCGGCATCGCCACCGAGGCGATCGACCGTCTGCACACCACCGCCGAATCGCACATGCGCGTCCTCGTCGTGGAGGTCATGGGCCGCCACGCGGGCTGGATCGCCCTGCACTCGGGGCTCGCGGGCGGCGCGAACGTCATCCTCATCCCGGAGCAGCGCTTCGACGTCGACCAGGTCTGCGCCTGGGTGACCTCGCGTTTCAAGGCGTCGTACGCCCCCATCGTCGTCGTCGCCGAAGGGGCGATGCCCAAGGACGGCGAGATGGTCCTCAAGGACGGCACGCAGGACTCCTTCGGGCACGTCAGGCTCTCCGGGGTCGGCGAGTGGCTGGCCAAGGAGATCGAGGGGCGCACCGGCAAGGAGGCGCGCACCACCGTCCTGGGGCACGTGCAGCGCGGCGGCACCCCGAGCGCCTTCGACCGCTGGCTCGCCACGCGGTTCGGGCTGCACGCGATCGAGGCCGTGCGGGACGGCGACTTCGGGAAGATGGTCGCGCTGCGCGGCACGGACGTCGTGCGGGTGCCCATCGCCGAGGCCACGGCCCGCCTGAAGACGGTGGACCCGGCGCTGTACGAAGAGGTCGGGGTGTTCTTCGGCTGATCCGGAACCCGGCCGATCCGGGCCCTCCTGGGACGGCGCCCGCTCCGGGTGCCGTCCTGGGAGGTGCTCCCTAGACTGGCGGCCATGGAGATCCTCGCGTTCGGCGTGCAGTCCGACGAGAAGCCGCTGATCGAGAAGGCCTTCCAGGGACACCACGACGTCCGCTGTGTCGACGTCTTCCTCAACGAGGACACCGCCCCCATCGCCGCGGGCTACGAGATCGTCTCCTCCAGCGTCAACGCCACGCTCAACAACCGCGTCCTGCAGACCCTCGCCGCAGGGGGGACGCAGATGATCGCGCAGCGGTCCACCGGGTTCAACAACATCGACCTGCTGGTCGCCGAGCGCCTCGGCCTGACCGTCGCCCGCGTCTCGTACTACTCGCCCTACTCCGTGGCCGAGTTCGCCTGGACCCTCGCGATGGCCGTCAACCGCCGCATCGTCCGCGCCAGCAACCGCACCCGCGACTTCGACTTCCGCCTCGACGGCCTGATGGGCCGCGACCTGCGGGGCCGCACGGTCGGCGTGCTCGGCACCGGCAAGATCGGCGAGGCGTTCACCCGCATCGCGCACGGCTTCGGCATGCGCCTGCTCGGCTGGGACGTCGCCGAGAACCCCGCCTGCGTCGAACTCGGCATGAAGTACGTGGACAAGGCCGAACTCCTCGCCGAGGCCGACCTCGTCAGCCTCCACGTACCGCTGCTCCCGTCCACGCAGCACCTCATCGGCGCCGAGGCGCTGCGGACGATGAAGGACGACGCGATCCTGGTGAACTCCAGCCGCGGCGGCCTGATCGACACCGAGGCCCTGGTCTGCGAGCTGCGCGCGGGACGCTTCACCGGGGTGGGCCTGGACGTGTACGAGGCGGAGGCGGGCCTCTTCTTCCTCGACAAGTCCCTGGAGGTCGTCGCCGACGACACCCTGGCCCGCCTCGTCACCTTCCCCAACGTCGTGGTCACCTCCCACCAGGCGTACTACACGGTGGACGCCGTCGGCCAGATCATCGACACCACGGTGCGCAACGTCCTGGACTACCTGGCGGGCCGCCGCTCCGACAACGTCCTCGTCCCGGCACCGGACAAGAGCTGACCGAGCAGTTCCCGCACGATCCCGGCGCCACGCAGCGTAAGCACCGACTCCGGGTGGAACTGCACGCCCGCGAAGGACTCCCCGCGCACCGCGTGCACCTCACCGCTCGCCGTATCCCTGCTGACCTCGACGCCGTGCGCGGCGAGCTCCACCGCCGCGTCGTCGTCGCAGCGCGCCACGAAGCTGTTGTAGAACCCGACGGTCTCGGTACGCCCGAACAGGTCGATGCCCGTCTGCGCGCCCTGGTACGGCACCTCCTTCCGCACGATCTCCAGACCCAGCTCGGCCGCGATCAGCTCGTGCCCGAGGCAGACGCCGAACACGCCGTGCCCGTGGGTACGGATCACGTTCGCCGCCAGCGAGCGCAGGAACCGCATCTTCGGGTCGGCCAGGTCGGACGGGTCACCAGGACCCGGGCCGAGGACCACGGGCCCCTCGTGCGCGAGCACGGCCTCACGCAGCCCCTCCTCGTCGTACCGCCGCACCGACACCTCCAGGCCGCACGAGCGCAGGACGTGCGCGAGCATCGCCGTGAACGTGTCCTCGCCGTCCACGACGAGCGCGTGCCCGGCCAGCTCGTCCGCGCGCTCCTGCATCCGCAGCCAGAACGGCGCGAGCGCCGCGCGCCGCCCGTCGAGCGCCGCCCGCACCCGGGGATCGTCGGCGAGCGCGGGCCGCGCGTCCTCCTCGCGGGGGCGCCCCGGGCGTACGCCGAGCGCGGCGAGCACACCCGCGGCCTTCGCGTGCGTCTCGGCGACCTCGCTCATCGGGTCGGAGCCGCGCACCAGCGTGGCGCCCACCGGCACCCGCAGCCGCCCTGCCGGGGAGATGTCGGCGGTGCGGATGAGGATGGGGGAGTCCAGCGTCTGCGCGCCGCCCGCGTCCCTGCCGATGAGGGCGAGGGCGCCCGCGTAGTACCCGCGGCCGCCCGCTTCGTGGCGCTCGATGACACGGCAGGCGTTCTGCACGGGCGACCCGGTGACGGTCGCCGCGAACATCGTCTCCTTCAGGACCTCCCGCACGTCCAGCGACGACTTGCCCCGCAGCTCGTACTCGGTGTGCGCGAGATGGGCCATCTCCTTCAGGCGAGGCCCGATCACCACTCCGCCCATGTCGCCGACCGTGCACATCATCTTGAGTTCCTCGTCGACGACCATCGAGAGCTCCTCGATCTCCTTGCCGTCGGAGAGGAAGGCCAGCAGGCCGTCGGCGGTGGGGCCCTCGGCGGGGTAGCGGTAGGTGCCGCTGATCGGGTTCATGACGACGGTCCCGCCGGACATCCGCACATGCACCTCGGGGCTCGCCCCGACGAGCGTCCGGTCCCCGGTGTGCACGACGTACGTCCAGTACGCGCCCCGCTCGCCGACGAGCAGCCGCCGGAAGAGCGCGAGGGCGTCCGCACGTCCGAACCCCGGGATCTCACCCTCGTACGTCCGACGGATGACGAAGTTGGCGCCCTCGCCCCGCCCGATCTCCTCGCGCAGGACCCGCTCCACGATGTCCGCGTACGCAGTGTCGTCCACGTCGAAGGCCCCGCCCTCGACCCGCACGTCGTGCGCGGGCAGCGCCGCGAGGGCGTCGGCGAGCGGCACCTCGTACCGCTCCTCGGGCGTCAGGACGGTCAGCGGCGTGCCGTCGTCACGGACATCGAAGCCGCGCTCCCTGATCTGCCGGAACGGCACGAGGGCGAGCCCTTCGGGGATGTCCGCGAGCCGCTCGTACGTGCCCGTCGGGCCGGTCAGGACCTCGACCGTGTCGTGGTCGAGGCCCGGGGTGCGGCGGCGCAGCAGGGCGAAGGGGCGATCGTCGGACAGGAGGTCGGTCAGCTGCTGTGTCGGCTGCTGTGTTGGCTGCTGTGTTGGCTGCATGGGGCTGTTCCTTCTCACTCGGAGAGGAACGGCCCGCTCCCGGCGAAGGCCGGAAAACACTGAAGGCCGCCCCTCGGGCGGCCTTCGCGAGTCTGTGTGCGCGCAGAGTCAGTGGGTCGCCGGATGAGCGGGCCACCACCAGTTACGAGTCGTCGTCTGCGCGTGCATGTCCCGCACCCTAGCGCATCATCAGGAGATCGAGACTCTCGTCGAGGTACGCGCCGAGCTCCGCGTCGGACGGCACGACCGAGGGCACCGCGTGGCCGAGCTGGGTGTGGCCCAGATAGACGCTGTACGCGAGGAGACCGCGCCGACGCGCCTCCGCCGGGGGGAAGCCGAGGTCGGCGAAGAGCCCGGCCACGTACGCCACCCGGCGCTCGGTGACCTTCCGCAGGGCCGCGGCGACCTGCGGATGCCCGGCGGTCGCCAGCAGGGACACCTCGAGAGGGCCGGAGGCGGCGGCGGTGATCGCCTCGGCGAAGAGCAGCCGGATCCGCTCGCGGGGGTCGGGCTCGGCCTCCACGTGGCTGATCATCCCCTCCGTGTGGAGTTCGGCCCAGCGGTCGAGGGCGGCCTCGACGAGCGCGTCGCGGTTCGCGAAGTGCCAGTAGAAGCTGCCCTTGGTGGTGCGGAGGCGGACGGCGAGCGGCTCCACGGCGACGGCCGCGAGACCGCCCTCGCCGATCGCCGTCAGGGCGGCGTCCGCCCAGTCGTCGGCGGTCAGCCGGGGCTTCACCGGGGACTTCTTCTGCTGCCGTTGCGCCATGTCCATACGCTACCGTACGGTCGACCGTACGCCAGCGTATGGAGGTACGTCGTGGGAATCGTGCGCAACAAACACGAGCGGGTCGTCGGAGCTCCGGCGGAGGTCGTCGGAGCCCTGCTCGACCGCCTGTCCGCCGAGGACGACCCGGTCTTCCCCGTCCCGGCCTGGGCGCCGATGGCCTTCGACCGCCCGCTGGGTGTGGGCGCGACGGGCGGCCACGGCCCGATCCGGTACTCGGTGACGGAGTACGAACCGGGCCGCCGCGTCCGCTTCGCCTTCACCCCGCCGGGCGACGGCTTCCACGAGATGACGGTCGAGCCGCGCGGCGACGGACGCTGCCTCGTGCGGCACGTCCTTGAAATGCGGCAGTCCGGCATGGACCGCCTGCTGTGGCCCACGGCCGTGCGGCCCGTGCACGACACGATGCTCGAAGAGCTCTTCGACAACATCGAGCGAGCGGCGGCCGGCGGCTGCGCCGACCCCGTCCGCTGGTCACCCCGGATCCGGCTGCTCAACCGGCTCTGGTGGCCCAGGCCCGAGACGGTTGAGGTGCCCCGGGAGGCCCGCCTGCTCCGGGCCTCCGTGGAACGGCCCGGCTACCGGGACGCGTACCGCATGGAGCTGCGCCCCGGCCTGCCGCGCGACCCCACCGCGTGGACCGGCGTCCTGCGCGACGCCTTCCCCGTCGTCGCCCGCGAGGGCGGCGAACTGCTGATGGACGTGAACACGGCAGGCCTCACGGCGCGCGCCTCGATCCTGGTGGACGAGCGGCACGTCACGCTCAGCACGGCCGTCCGCGCGGACACCGTGCGCTCCCGGCTCTACTGGGGCGTCGTGAAGAGGGTCCACCCCTTCATGGCCCGCACGATGCTCCGCCGCGTGCACCGGAGGCTCGCCCTCGCGGCACCGACCGCCGCCGAGCGGGCGACGGGAACCGGTCACTCCGCCGTGTCTGCTCCGTCTCACTTCGTGAGCGGGTGAATGGACGGCGCGCATCACCCCGTAGTGTTGACGAGGTGACCGTGAACGCTAAGACCACCGCTGTCGGTGGCAACACCTGGCGAAACCTGCCCGCGGCGCAGCAGCCCGAGTACCCCGATGCCGAGGCTCTGCGCGATGTGATCGCGGACCTCGAGTCGTATCCGCCGCTCGTCTTCGCGGGCGAGTGCGACCAGCTGCGCGCCCGACTGGCCTCTGTCGCCAAGGGAGAGGCGTTCCTCCTCCAGGGCGGCGACTGCGCCGAGGCCTTCGACGCCGTGTCCGCCGATCACATCCGGAACAAGCTGAAGACGCTGCTCCAGATGGGCGCCGTCCTCACGTACGCGGCGTCCGTGCCCGTCGTGAAGGTCGGCCGCATCGCGGGGCAGTACTCGAAGCCGCGCTCCAAGCCGACCGAGACCCGTGACGGCGTGACGCTCCCGACCTACCGGGGCGACTCCGTCAACGGATTCGACTTCACCGAAGAGGCCCGGATCCCGGACCCCGAGCGCCTGAAGCGGATGTACAACGCGTCCGCCTCGACGCTCAACCTGGTGCGCGCCTTCACCACCGGCGGTTACGCCGACCTGCACCAGGTGCATGCCTGGAACCAGGACTTCGTGAAGTCGTCCCCCTCCGGCCAGCGGTACGAGCAGCTGGCCCGCGAGATCGACAACGCGCTGAACTTCATGAAGGCCTGCGGCACGGACCCGGAGGAGTTCAAGACCGTCGAGTTCTACGCCTCGCACGAGGCGCTGCTCCTCGACTACGAATCGGCGCTGACCCGCACCGACTCCCGCACCGGCCGTCTCTACGACACTTCGGGCCACATGGTCTGGATCGGTGAGCGCACCCGCCAACTGGACCACGCGCACATCGAGTTCGCCGCCCAGGTGCGCAACCCCATCGGCGTCAAGCTCGGCCCGACCACGACGGCCGAGGAGGCGCTGCAGTACATCGAGCGCCTCGACCCCGACCGCGAGCCCGGCCGGCTGACCTTCATCGTCCGCATGGGCGCCGACAAGGTCCGCGACAAGCTGCCCGAGCTCGTCGAGAAGGTCACCGCGTCCGGCGCGACCGTCGCCTGGATCACCGACCCGATGCACGGCAACACCTACGAGGCGGCATCGGGCCACAAGACCCGCCGCTTCGACGACGTGCTCGACGAGGTCAAGGGCTTCTTCGAGGTCCACAAGGCCCTCGGCACCCACCCGGGCGGCATCCACGTCGAGCTCACCGGTGACGACGTCACCGAGTGCGTGGGCGGCGGCGACGAGATCTTCGTCGACGACCTGCACCAGCGCTACGAGACGGCCTGCGACCCGCGGCTCAACCGCAGTCAGTCCCTCGACCTGGCGTTCCTGGTGGCGGAGATGTACCGCGACCAGTAGTTCTCCCGTCCGTACGCGCGCGTGGGGCGCGGATCCATGTGATCCGCGCCCCACCGGCGTATCCGGGGCTTTTGTGTGCAGGACGTCGCGGGTAAGGTTAGGTTAGCCTCACCGATCAATCGGGACGGCGCTACCGATGAGTCCTGCCCGGGAGGTGAAACCGCGTGTACGTCTGCAACTGCTTCGGGGTCACCGAGGCGCAGGTGAAGAAGCACGCGGCGGACGGTGCCTGCACCCCCCGCCAGATAGCGTCGGCCTGCAAGGCGGGCACGGACTGTGGTTCGTGCGTACGCCGCATCCAGGCGCTGCTCGGCCGGGGCGCTTGCCCCCGCCGTGACCTCGTGGACCAGGGGGAACCGGCTGTGGCGCTGGCTCCCGAGGCGGAACTTCCCGAGGCGGCCTAGCCCGTCGGCTGCTCGGTTCAGCCCTCCGGCTGCTCGATGAGCTGCGCGATGTACAGCGCCTCACCCAGCTTCTCGACGAGCTCGAGCTGTGTGTCGAGATAGTCGATGTGGTGCTCCTCGTCCGCGAGGATCGACTCGAAGATATTTGCGGACGTGATGTCGCCCTTGGCGCGCATCACCTCGATCCCGCGCCTCAGGCGGTCGATCGCCTCCACCTCGACCTGCCGGTCGGCCTGGAACATCTCGGTGACCGTCTGGCCCACGCGTACGTGGAAGAGCCGCTGGTAGTTGGGCAGACCGTCGAGGAACAGGATCCGGTCGGTCAGCACCTCCGCATGCTTCATCTCGTCGAACGACTCGGCACGGGTGTACTTCGCGAGCTTCGTCCAGCCGAAGTTTTCCTGCATCTTGGCGTGGAGAAAGTACTGATTGATCGCCGTGAGTTCGGCGGTCAGCTGCTCGTTGAGAAATTCAATGACCTCGGGGTCGCCCTGCATCGCAGAGGCTCCTTCCGCACGAGTGACTGGGCAGGTAGCGCGCATCCTTGCACCGGTGTTCGGAGGGCGTCCAGTAAGTGCACGCTTAGTAGGAGTTGCCCCGATCGGTGCCACCCGGGCTCCGGCTGGTCACGTCCACCGCCCCGGGTCTGTCAGGATGGAGCCATGGGTCAGCCGGCGGAACGCGCATCTCGACAGGCAGCGGAGCCGGAGCTTCCGCCGGGTCAGCGGCTGCAGCGGGGCTGGCCGGTCACGCACTACGGACCGGTGCCGAAGTTCCGGCCCGAGCGCTGGGAGTTCAGGGTCTTCGGGGCCACGGCGGACGGCGAGAAGCACTGCTGGTCGCACGAGGAGTTCTCCGCGCTGCCCTACGACAGCGTTGTCGCCGATCTGCACTGCGTGACGAAGTTCAGCATGCTGGGCGCGGAGTGGGGCGGGCTCCCGGCCCGCAAGCTCCTGGAGATCGTGCCGCCCGCGGCCAACGCCACCCACGTCATGGTCTGGGCCGAGTACGGCTTCAGCTCCAACATGCGGATGGCGGACTTCGCCTCCGACCGCTCGATCCTCGCCACGCACAAAGGCGGCGAACTGCTCACCGCGGAACACGGTTTCCCGCTCCGCCTCGTGGTGCCGCACCTGTACGCCTGGAAGGGCCCCAAGTGGGTCCGCGGCGTCGAGTACATGACGGCGGACCGCCGCGGCTTCTGGGAGGAGCGCGGCTACCACAACCTGGGCGACCCCTGGCTGGAACAGCGCTACTCGTACCAGGAAGAGCCCGGGGACGGCCCCGAGCTCTGAGCAGTTCCCGCTGGAGCGGCTAGACGCTCCGCAGCTCCTTCAGGCGCGCCACGTCCGCCGCGTGGCCCTCCTTGCCGCCGGGTGTCTCGATGACCAGGGGGACGCCCTCGGTGGCGGGGTGGAGCATCAGTTCCCGGAAGGGCTCCTCGCCGATGTGGCCGGTTCCGATGTTCTCGTGACGGTCCTTGTGGGCGCCGACGACGTCCTTGGAGTCGTTGGCGTGCACGAGCTTCAGGCGGCCCTCGCCGACGGTGTCGACGAGGAGGTCGAGGGTCTGCTTCATGCCGCTCGGGCCCGTCAGGTCGTGGCCCGCCGCGAAGATGTGGCAGGTGTCCAGGCAGATGCCGAGCTTGGGGTGCGAGTCGAGCGCCTCGAAGTACGGGCCGAAGTCCCACGTGCGGGAGCAGAGCGAGGCGCCCTGGCCCGCCGTCGACTCCAGGAGCAGGAACGGGTCGTCGTCATGCGTCAGCTCGTCGAGGAGCGGCAGCATGCGCTCGCGCACCTGTTCCAGGGCGACGGCGCGCTCCCGGCCGCCGGTCGCGGACCCGGTGTGCACGACGACGCCGAGCGCGCCGATCTCACGCGCCCTGCGCAGCGAGTGGCGCAGGGAGTCCACGGACTTGTCGACGGTCGCCTCGGTGTGCGAGCCGAAGTTGATCAGGTACGGCGCGTGGACGTACGCGGGGATCCTCTCGGCGGCGCAGGCCGCGCGGAACTCCTCGTCCTGCTTCGGGTTGCCGGGCGGGGTGGCCCAGCCGCGCGGGTTGGCGACGAAGACCTGGACGGCCTCGGCGCCGAGGTCCCTGGCGTACGAGAGGCCGACGGAGGCGAGTCCGCCGGCCACCGGGACGTGACCGCCCACGGGGTTGCGGGACGTGGTGCTGGGGGAGATGTTGCTGCTCACGCCATCAAGGGTGGCACGCGCCCGGGGGTGCCCCGTCCGGGGGCCCGGGCGCGGGGCTCGGCGTGCGGGACTCGACGCGCGGGTTCAGCGGATCGTGATGGTGATCGTCGAGTTCTTGGGCGCCGTGTCGCCGCCGTCCACCGACTGCTTCTTCACCGTGTCCCCGAAGATCCCCAGCAGCCCGCGGTCCTCGTCCACCTCGAAGCCCGCACCCTCCAGCTCCTCCTTGGCCTCGTCGACGCTCATCCCGGTGACGTCGGGGACCTCGACCATCGGCGGACCCTTGGAGATCGTCAGCTCGACCGTGTCGCCCTCGGCGATCGTCTCGTCCGCTTCGGGCGACTGCTTGGCGACGTCGCCCTTGTCCTCGTCGGAGTTGACCCGCGACGGGGCGATCCCGACCTTGAGCCCGGCGTCCTCCAGATCGGCCCTCGCGTCGTCCTCGGACTCGCCGGTCACGTCGGGGACCTCGACCGGGCGGCCCTTGCTGACGACCAGGGCGACGGCCGAGCCCGCCTTGCGGGTGAAGCCGGACCGCGGGTCCGTGCTGATCACGGAGCCCTTGTCGATGGACTCGTCGAACTTCTTGGTGACCATGCCCGGTGCGAGTCCGGAGTTCTTGAGCTCCTTCTCCGCCTTGGCCAGCGGGATGTTCTCGAGGTCAGGGACCTTCACGGTCTCCGGGCCCAGGGAGATGGTCAGCGTCACCCCGTCGTTCTGCCGGATGCGGTCGCCGGACGCGGGGTCGGTCTTCATGACCGTGCCGCGCTTGTCCGTGTCGCTGTAGGTGCGCTTGATGTCCTTCACGTCGAGCCCGGCGTCGTCGAGCCGCTGCTTCGCCTGCGCCTCGGTCTTCGCGAGGAGCGGCGGGACCTCCGTGAACTGGCCCGAGTTGATGTACCAGACGCCGGTGCCGATGCCGAGGACGAGCAGGACGCCGGCTATGACCACGAGCGTGCGGCGGCGTGGGTCGAACCGCCTGCGGGAGCTCCGGGCGGGGGCGGGCGGAGCGGGTGGTCCCGGCGGCGGGGTCGCCAGGACGCTGGTGCGGTTCAACGCGTCCTCGCCGCTCCGCTCACCCTCGGCGGGCAGCGGGAGCTGGACGGAGCGTGCCGCGCGCGGGATCACGCTCGTACGGTCCTCGGAGCCGTCGTGGTCCGCCGGGTGCGCCTGCGGGGGCACCGCGTCGAGCTGCTCCTCGGTCAGGGCGGCACGCGCCTCCCTGGCCTGGGCGAGCAGCGCCACCGCGTCGTACGGACGGACGTCGGGATGGCGCGCCGTGGCCGAGGCGACCAGCTCGTCGAGCGCGAACGCGAGCCCGGGGACGGCCGCCGACGGGGGCGGCACGTCCTCGTTGAGGTGCTGGTAGAGGACCTGGGCGGGGGAGTCCCCGGAGTGCGGCTTGGCGCCGGTCAGCATTTCGTAGAGCACGACCCCGCACGCGTACACGTCCACGCGGGTGTCCGCCGTGCCGTGCTCGATCTGCTCGGGGGCGAGGTAGGAGACGGTGCCGAGGACCGTGCCCGTCGTGTTCGTGACGGTGTCCACCGCGCGGACCAGCCCGAAGTCGGCGACCTTCACACGGCCGTCGTCCCCTATGAGGACGTTCTCCGGCTTCATGTCGCGGTGCACGAAGCCCGCGCGGTGCGCGGCGCCGAGCGCGGCGAGGACCGGCTCCAGGATGTCGAGCGCCGCCCGCGGCTGCAGGGCCCCGCGCTCGCGCAGCACGTCGCGCAGGGTGCAGCCCGCGATGTACTCCATCGCCAGATAGACGTACGACCCGTCCGTGCCCTGGTCGAAAACGCCGACCACGTTCGGATGGGAGAGGCGGGCCACCGACTTGGCCTCGCGGATGAAGCGGTCGACGAAGGAGGCGTCCGCCGCCAGCGTCGGGTGCATCACCTTGAGCGCGAGCTCGCGGTCGAGGCGGGTGTCCACGGCCCGGTAGACCGTGGCCATCCCGCCGACCGCGATGCGCCCGTCGATGCGGTAACGGCTGTCGAGCAGCTGCCCGACGAGCGGGTCCTGAAGGGTCGTGTCCACGCAGGGGAGTCTACGAGCCGCCGCCGACACCTCGTCCCGGGCGGGCGCCCTCACGGCTGGACTGCAGCCGAGCTGTAACAGGCGGAGCCCCTGGGGGGACTGCTCAGAACGCGGGCCGCTCCGGGTCGAGGCGTGCCATGCCCTCCGCGGGCGAGGACGCCTCCGCGAAGTGCCGACGCGGAATGCGGCCCGCCCGGTGCGCGAGGCGCCCGGCCTCCACGCCGTACCGCATGGCCTCGGCCATCAGGACCGGCTCCTGCGCCCGCGTCACCGCCGAGGCGAGCATCACGCCCGCGCACCCCAGCTCCATCGCGATCGCCGCGTCGGACGCCGTGCCCGCGCCCGCGTCGAGGATCACCGGCACGCGCGCGTGCTCCACGATCAGCTGGAAGTTGTGCGGATTGCGGATGCCGAGACCGGAACCGATGGGCGACCCGAGCGGCATGACCGCCGCGCAGCCCACGTCCTCCAGCTTCCGCGCGAGCACCGGGTCGTCGTTGGTGTACGGCAGGACCGTGAAGCCGTCGTCCACCAGCGTCTCCGCGGCGTCCAGGAGCTCGACGGGGTCGGGCAGCAGGGTCCGCTCGTCGGCGATCACCTCCAGCTTCACCAGATCCGTGCCGAGCGCCTCCCGTGCGAGCCGGGCGGTGAGGACGGCCTCGCCCGCCGTGAAGCAGCCCGCGGTGTTGGGCAGCACGCGGATGCCGAGCCGGTCGAGCACGGAGAGCACGGAACCCTGGACGCCCGGGTCGAGCCTGCGCATCGCGACCGTGGTCAGCTCCGTGCCGGACGCGACGAGGGACCGCTCCAGGATGTCGAGGCTGGGCGCCCCGCCCGTGCCCATGATCAGGCGCGAGGAGAGGGTGAGCCCGCCGATGACGAAGGGGTCGTCTGCCATGGTGTTCAGCCTCCCTGTACGGCGGTGAGTACTTCGACGCGGTCACCCGCGGAGAGGGCCGTGGTGGGCCACTGCGCGCGCGGGACGACGGTTTCGTTGAGGGCGGCGGCGACACCGGAGTGCGCCGAGGAGAGGGTGGCCACGAGGGCTTCGAGCGTGGTGCCCGAGGCCACCTCGCGTTCCTCCCCGTTGACGGAGACGGCGAAGGGTGTGCTCATGCGGGCTGCTCCGTGTCGTGCTGCGTGCGGGCCGGGGCGGAGATCTCGGGGGACGCGCCGTCGAAGCGGCGCGGGGTGAACGGGAGCGCCTCTTCCGGGAGCGCGCCCGTGGTCAGGGCGTGCGCCATGACGTCGCCCGTGACGGGCGTCAGGAGGACGCCGTTGCGGAAGTGCCCGGTGGCCAGGTGGAGCCCGTCGAGCCGTGTCGGGCCGAGCATCGGCGCGTTGTCGGGGGAGCCGGGGCGCAGACCCGCGCGGGTCTCGGTCAGCGGCAGCTCGGTGATGCCGGGCACGAGCTCGTGCGCGTCCCGCAGCAGTTCGTACACGCCGCCCGCGGTGACCGTGGTGTCCCAGCCGAGCTCCTCGCTGGTCGCGCCGACGACGAGCTCGCCGTTCTCGCGCGGCACGAGGTAGACGTGGCTGCCGCGCACCACGGCCCGCACGGTGCGGCTCAGGAACGGGGCGTAGGGCCCGGGCACCGTAAGACGCAGGACCTGGCCCTTGACGGGGCGCACGGGCGGCAGGACGTCGTCGGGGACGCCCGCGAGGCGCCCGCTGAGGCTGCCCGCCGCGAGGACCGTCAGACCCGCGCCCAGCTCGGTGCCGTCCGCGAGGACGACGCCGTGCGCACGGTCGCGTACGACCGACAGACGCTCGGCCCAGGCGCGGTGGAAGACCACACCGGCCCGCTCGCAGGCCACCACGAGCGCGCCCGCGAGCCGCCGCGGGTCGATCTGGTGATCGCCGTCGACCCGAAGGCCGCCGCGCACACCCGGCGCCAGCATCGGTTCGAGGCGACGGCACTCGCGGCCGTTCAGCCACTCGGACTCCAGGCCCGAACGCTGCTGCAGGGCGTGCAGTTCGCGCAGGTGGGCACGGTCGTCGGAGTCCAGCGCGACGGCGAGCGTGCCGCACGCGCGGTAGCCGAGGTCGTGGCCGCTCGCCTCGGTCAGCTCGTCGGCGAACGCCGGATAGCGCCGCGCGGAGGCGATGTTGAGGCCGAGCAACGTCTGCTCGCCGTAGTGGAGTTCGGTGACGGCGGCCAGCATGCCCGCCGCGACCTGGGCGGCGCCGCCGCCCGGCTCGGGGTCCACGACCGCCACGGAGAGCCCCCGCTGCGCGGTCCGCCAGGCCGTGACCAGGCCGATGATGCCGCCTCCGACGATCAGGACGTCAGAGGTGGCGGATGGTGATGTCGTACGTGGATGCATGGGCGTCCAGCCCCTCCCTTCGCCGGCATGACCCGGATCAGGTTCGTACGGTCGGAGGCCGTCCCAGCCTCCCTCTCAGCCCGGTGCGTCCGGGCTCCCGCGAGTGCTCTGCACGGGCCACCCTAGCCCGTCGCTTCGTGCGGCAGTAGGGGAGCTGTCCGGGTATGGGCGGTGACGTTGTGTCAGAGATCTCCCCGACCACACCTGAGGGCGCCCTCGACAACCGCCCTAGAGTGATCGGGTGAGCGAGCAGCAGAGGCAGAGCGAGCAGCAGCAGAGCGGGAAGCGGCGACAGGCGGAGCGGCACGTCGTGGTCGTCGGCGCCGGGATGGCCGGCGTGCAGACCGCGGTGGCCCTGCGCGAGCAGGGCTTCACGGGCCGGGTCACCCTCGTCGGCGCCGAGCCGCACCCGCCGTACGACAGGCCACCGCTGTCCAAGGCGGTGCTGCTCGGCAAGGCGGAGGGCTCCACCTTCGACATCGACTTCCCGGCGCTCGGCATCGAGCTGGACCTGGGCCGCGAGGTCACCGGCGTGCGCCCCGCCGACCACGAGCTGGACACCGCCGACGGGGCCCTCACGTACGACGTCCTGGTCCTCGCGACCGGCGCCGAACCGATCCGCCTGCCCGGCACCGAGAACATCCCCGGCGTGCACCTGCTGCGCACCCTGGACGACGCCGCGCGGCTGCGCCCGGTCCTCGCGGGGCAGCACGACGTGGTGGTCGTCGGGGCGGGCTGGATCGGCGCGGAGTTCGCGACCGCCGCGCGCGAGGCGGGCTGCTCCGTCACCGTCGTCGAGGCCGCGGGCAGGCCGCTCGCGGGGGCGCTCCCCGAGGAGGTCGCGGCCCCCATGGCGGGCTGGTACGCGGACTCCGGAGCGGTCCTGCGCACCCACGCGCGCGTGGAGCGCGTCGAACCCGGCGCCGTCGTCCTGTCCGACGGGACCACGCTGCCCGCGACCGCCGTCGTCGTCGGCATCGGGGCACGGCCCGCGACGGGCTGGCTCACCGGCTCCGGCATCGAGCTCGGCACGCACCGCGAGGTCGTCACCGACGAGGGCCTGCGCACGTCGGCGCCGGACGTGTACGCGGTCGGGGACTGCGCCTCGTTCCCCTCCGGCCGGTACGGCGAGCGGCTCCTCGTGCACCACTGGGACAACGCACTCCAGGGGCCGCGCACGGTGGCGGCGAACATCATCGGTGAGACGCCGGCCGCGTACGACCCCGTGCCGTACTTCTGGTCGGAGCAGTTCGGCCGCTTCGTGCAGTACGCGGGACATCACGCCGGGGCCGACGAGCTGGTGTGGCGCGGGGACCCGGACGGCATGGCCTGGTCGGTGTGCTGGCTGCGGGACGGCGCCCTGGTCGCGGTTCTCGCCGTGGGCCGCCCCAGGGACCTGGCGCAGGGCCGTCGGCTGATCGAGTCGGGTGCGCGCCTCGACCCGGCACTGACGGCGGACCCGTCGATTCCGCTGAAGAAGGCGGTGCTGTAGCGGGCCGCTCGCCGGTGGGGCGGTGCCACCCGGTGCGTGTCAGTGGCCGGAGATACGCTTGACCCGTGACCGAGATTGACGCAAAGACCGATGCTCTCGTCCCCGAGTGGCTGCACCTCCCCGACATCGCGGAGATGCTCGACATCGAGGTGACCCGTGTGCGCCAGCTGGTCAAGGAGGGCCAGGTGATCGCCGTGCGCCGCGGGGAGAACCGGGCGCTCCAGGTGCCGGCCGCCTTCATCGACGGCGACAAGGTCGTCAAGGGCCTCAGCGGCACCCTGACGCTCCTGCGGGACGACGGTTTCTCCGACGAAGAGATGCTCGAATGGCTCTTCACCCCCGACCCGAGCCTGCCCGGCACCCCCGCGCAGGCGCTGAGCGAGAATCGCGGCACGGAGGTGAAGCGCCGCGCCCAGGCGCTCGCCGTCTGACCTGAACACATCGTCCGGTGTGCGGGCCGCTGATCCCACGCGGCCCGCACACCACCGACAACGGGGGGACCTCTCCATGGCCGCAGACCGCCGCGACCGGCTCGCCGACGCCCGGCTCTACCTGTGCACGGATGCCCGCAGGCGCCAGGGGGACCTCCCCGAGTTCCTCGACGCCGTCCTCGCGGGCGGCGTCGACATCGTGCAGCTGCGCGACAAGGGCATGGAGGCCGGCGAGGAGCTGGAGCACCTCCGAGTCTTCGCGGACGCCGCCTGCAGGCACGGCAAGCTCTTCGCCGTGAACGACCGCGCGGACGTCGCCCACGCCATCGGCGCCGACGTGCTGCACCTCGGCCAGGGCGACCTGCCCGTCCCCGCGGCCCGCGCCATCCTCGGCGGCAGCGCCGACGTGCTGATCGGCCGCTCCACGCACGCCGAGTCGGAGGCCGCCGCGGCCGCCGTCCAGGAGGGCGTGGACTACTTCTGCACGGGACCCTGCTGGCCCACGCCCACCAAGCCGGGCCGCCATGCCCCGGGCCTCGACCTGGTCAGGTACACGGCCTCGCTCGGCACGGACCGCCCCTGGTTCGCCATCGGCGGCATCGACGCGGACAACCTCGACGAGGTCCTCGACGCGGGCGCGCGGCGCGTCGTCGTCGTACGGGCGATCACCGAGGCCGACGACCCCGGAGCGGCGGCCGCGGAGTTCGCGAAGCGGCTGCGCGACGCCGGGTGAGGCGTGGCCCGGGAGTGTCCGATCCGTGGACAAGAAACCGGCAAACCGGCCAAAACTTCCGGCCCCGGTTGGGGGACCGCCCGGGCCTGGCTAACCTGCCCATATGGCCCTAGGCACAGCTTCGACCAGGACTGACCGTGCGCGCACGGTTCGCGACATGCTCGCGACCGGTAAGACGACGTTCTCGTTCGAGTTCTCCGCGCCGAAAACCCCGAAGGGGGAGCGGAACCTCTGGAACGCGCTGCGCAGGGTCGAGGCGGTCGCCCCGGACTTCGTCTCCGTGACCTACGGTGCGGGTGGTTCCACCCGCACCGGCACGGTCAAGGAGACCCAGCAGATCGTCGCCGACACGACGCTGACGCCGGTCGCGCACCTGACGGCGGTCGACCACTCCGTGGCCGAGCTGCGCAACATCATCGGGCAGTACGCGGACGCGGGCATCAGGAACATGCTCGCGGTCCGCGGCGACCCGCCCGGCGACCCGCTCGGCGACTGGATCGCCCACCCCGAGGGCCTCACCTACGCCGCCGAACTGGTCGAACTCATCAAGGAGTCCGGCGACTTCTGCGTGGGCGTCGCCGCCTTCCCGGCGATGCACCCGCGCTCGCCCGACTGGGAGACCGACACCCGGCACTTCATCGACAAGTGCCGGGCAGGCGCGGACTACGCGATCACGCAGATGTTCTTCGACCCCGAGGAGTACCTGCGGCTGCGCGACCGCGTCGAGGCGGCGGGCTGCGCCACGCCGATCATCCCCGAGATGATGCCGGTCACCAACGTCCGCCAGCTCGACCGGCTGCCTCAGCTCAGCAACGCCGTGTTCCCGGCCGAGCTGAAAGAGAGGATCCTCGCGGTCAAGGACGATCCCGCCGCTGTACGCTCCATTGGCATCGAGTTCGCGACGGAGTTCTGCGCGCGGCTGCTGGCCGAAGGTGTGCCGGGGCTGCACTTCATCACGCTCAACAACTCCACGGCGACGCTGGAAATCTACGAGAATCTGGGCCTGCACCACCAGGCCTGAAGCGGTCGTACCCGTACCCGTACCAGCGGGCGGCCGCAGGGGAGAGGGGCGTACATGGGCTGGACGGTCCTCTACATCGCGTTCGCATTCGTCGCGCTGTGGCTGCTCGGCGAGGTGCTGTTGCAGTACAAGGCCAGGCTGCGCTGGCGCCTGCTGGCCTTCGTCGGCTTCCTCGGTGTCGTCGTCGGCGTGCTGATTCCGTCGGTGTGGATCATCGGGCTGGGTGCCATCGCCTTCGCCACGGGCCAGACGTACGTGACGCTGTCGTTCCGCAAGGGCTTCTCCACCGGCTGGGCGCTCGGCGGACGGCCGGGCCTGAGCAAGCGCCGCAGGGCACCGGCGCGGGCCGCCGCCAAGGAGCCGACGCTGCAGGTCTCCGACCTGGAGTACGAGCAGGTCCCGCCGCCCCCCGCGCACGGCCCCGACATCCCTGACGTCCCCGACGTTCCCGGGGGCGGGGTGTACGCGCCGGAGCCGATGCCCGACGACACCGGTCAGTACGGCGTGTACAACGACGCGGCCCACGCCCCGCCCGCGGCGGGCAACGCCCACCAGAGCGAGGGCTACGGCTACGACGCGGCGGCCTTCGGCGGCTACGACCAGCAGAACTACAGCTACGACGAGACGGGCGGCCAGCAGTACGCCGCCTACTCCGACCCGTACATCGGCACGCAGACCTACGGCGCCCGGCAGAGCTACGACACCTACGGCGACCAGCAGCAGTACGCCCCCTACGGAGGCGACACGTACAGCGGCGGGCTCGGCGGGACGTACAGCGACAGCACGTACACCGACACGCCGCCCGGCGGCGTCTGGGTGCCGCAGCAGCGCAGCACCGACGACCAGTACAGCGGCGAACTGCCGCCGGAGCAGCCCTACCCCTACCAGGGCGGACACCCGGGCGACCACCACGACGGCTCGGGCTACAACGAGCAGCAGTACCGCTACTGAGCCCTGCCGAGCGGATCCGAGCCCTGCCGATCCGGTCTGAGCCCCGCCGAGTCCGGCGGGGCCCGGACACTCACTGGGAGCCGCGGAACTCCGGCCCCTCGACGATCAGCCCCGCCACCAGCGTGCCCGACATGCCCGCGTGGGGCAGACCGCCGCCCGGATGGGCCCAGCCGCCGACCGCGAAGAGACCCGGCAGACGCGTGCTGTTGGACGGCTGCAGGAGCCCCCCGGCGGCCGCGGCGAGCGCCGGCGCGGGAACGGCGCCGCCGTGCGCGCCGGTGGCCTCCGCGACGTCCGCCGGGGTGCGGACCTCGTGCCACAGCAGACGGCTCCGCAGCTCCGGGACCACGTCCTCGGCGCGGGTGATCACCCGCGCCACGTCCTCGGCCGTCACCTCCAGGTGGGCGGGCACCGTCGCCGTGAGCGTCACCGCCTCGTGTGCTGCGTCCGGTGTCAGCTCCGGGTCGTCGGGGCGGAGCACCGCGAGCGTGGGGGAGGCGGGCAGTCCGGGCCGCTCTCCGAAGAGGCGGTCCAGCTCGTCCTGACGGTCGGCCGAATGCAGCACCGTGCGCAGCGGCGTGCCCTCGGGGCGCGCGCCGGACAGGGCCAGGAAGATCGTCAGACGGCTCGGCAGACCGGAACGCGCCGGAACGTCACCCTCCGCCCGTATGTTCACACCGGACAGCATCCCGTCCAGGACCGAGGGGGCGACCCCGGCGACCACGAAGTCCGCGTCCGCGGTGGTGCCGTCCGCGAGCTCCACGCCCGCCGCCCTGCCGTCCTTCTCGACGATCCGCGTCACCGCGGCGCCGAACACGAACTCGACCCGCCGGGCCACACACCGCTCGTACACCGCGCGGGCCAGGGCGCGCATGCCGCCCCGCGCCGACCAGGTGCCGAACGTCTGCTCCAGATAGGGCAGGACCGCGGCGCTCGCCGGAGTCGCACGGGGATCCAGGCCCTGCGCCAGCGCGAACTGCTCCAGGAGCGCCACCAGCCGCGCGTCACCGCCCAGCTCCAGCTCGCCGACCTCGCTGAGCGTGGCCGCCCTGCGCTCACGGCGCAGCAGCCGCTTGTGAGGCACCGAGGGGTAGGGCTCGCGGTCGGCGAGCACCTCCCAGTTCGGCCACAGGGGCTCTTCGAGGAGGGGGCGGCGGGTGCGGTCCCAGGCCTCCCTCGCGCGGTCCATGAACGCCGACCAGCGCGCGCCCGCGCCCGCGCCGAGAGCCGTGTCCAGGGCCTCGCCGACGCCCGCGCGTGAGGCGTTCGGCAGGTCGGCCGTGGTGCCGTCCGCGAAGACGTGGCGCACGGCGGGCTCCACCTGGGACAGCTCGACGCACTTCTCCAGGGGCTCCTTGCCCGTCTTGACGAACAAGTCGCGGTACACCGCGGGGAGGTGCAGCAGCCCCGGGCCCGTGTCGAACGAGAAGCCGTCCCGCTCGACGCGGCCCACCGCGCCGCCGAACGTCTCCCCGCGTTCGTACACCACCACCCGGTGGCCCGCGACGGCCAGCCGGGCGGCCGCCGACATCGCGCCGAGACCTGCGCCGATCACCACAATCCGTGCCATGCCAGGGACTTTATCGGCAGCCACTGACAGTCACGGCGGCGGCGCCCCCACCCGCTCCGCGAGCCGCTTCTCCTCGCGCCGCTGCGCCCTGCGCCGCCAGAACCGGCGGATCCGCGAGACGAGGAAGAACAGCAGGAACAGGCCGATCACCAGCAGCACCGCGGCGATGATCGCCGCGGCCTCCGGATAGAACATCGCGAAGCTGATGAGGCCGCCGACCCCGAGGTCCTCGGCCGTGCTCATCACGACGTTGCTGAACGGTTCGGGCGAGGTGTTGACCGCCATCCGCGTCCCGGCCTTCACCGCATGGCTGGCCAGCGCGGTCGACCCGCCCACCGCGCCCGCCGCCAGATCCGACAGCGACCCGCTCTGGCCCGCGAGCAGCGCCCCCACCACGGCGCCCGACACCGGCCGGATCACGGTGTGCACCGTGTCCCAGACCGAGTCGACGTACGGGATCTTGTCGGCGACGGCCTCACACAGGAAGAGCACGCCGGCCGCGATCAGGACATCGGGCCGCTGGAGCGCCTCGGGAACCTCGTCGCTCACACCGGTCGCTCCGAAGACGCCGAGCAGCAGGACCACGGCGTACGCGTTGATCCCGCTCGCCCAGCCGCTGGTGAACACCAGGGGGAGTACGGACACGGACGTGATCGTAACCATTTGTGAACGTATCGGCCTGGGGATGAACACGGACGACTGAGTATCCGTACTCAGTGAGTGAGATGAGTACCCGCACGGATGGGCTCCCACCTGCGGAGACGGAAGAGTGTGGGGCACGGAGAAGGGCGCGGCGCCGGTACCGCCGACACGGGGCGGCGGAACCGCGCCGCGCCCTTGGCCGTCCTGGAGAGATCGAAAGAGATCGAAGAAGCAGGTCTACGCGCGCGTGCCGCTGACCCGGCCCTGCAGCAGCCGCGACAGTGCCGCGTGCACGTCGTCGAGCGAGCGCTCCGGCTGGAAGGCCTGCCAGTCCAGCGCGGCGACCAGCACCATGCCGACGAGCGCCGCGGCCGTCAGCGGGATGTCGATCTCGTCGCTGAGCTCACCGCTCTCCACGCCCGCCCGCAGTACGTCCTCGACCACCGCGACGGCCTGCTGCCTGACCACGAGCAGGGTGGACTGCCACGCGCGGTTGGTCCGCCACAGCTCGGCCACGTAGAGCTGTGTGAAGGCCGGATAGCGGTTGATGAAGACCAGGCCGGCCCGGATCATCGCGTCGAGGGCGTCGACCGTGCTGCCGCCGCTCCTCGCCGCCTCCTCGGAGGCCTCCTTCAGGGAGGCGGTCAGCAGGCCGACACCGTGCCGCAGCAGCTCTTCGAAGAGGACCGATTTGCTCGCGAAGTTGTAGTAGACGGTGCCCTTCGCGACTCCGGCCCGCTCGGCGATCTCGTCGACCGTCGTGGCCGAGAAGCCCTGTTCCGCGATGAGGGTGACCGCGGCCTCGTAGAGCTTCTGCCGGGTGGCCTCGCGGCGGGTGCTGCCTGCACTGCTGTCCATGGTCCTGATTCTCACAGGTCGCGCCGGGCCGCCCGGCCCCGTCGTGCGCACGGAGTGGGCGCCGCTCACAGCGTCAGCTCCGGGTGCAGCCGGTCGAGGGTCCACACCTGCTTGCGGCGTGCGGAGAGCGCGGTGAGGGCGAGGGCGCCCAGGGTGAAGGCGGTCAGCACCGCGCAGCCCTGCCAGACGGGACCGAGGCCGCCGCCCGTGATGAGTCTCCGGAGAGCCTCGACGACGTAACTCATCGGCAGGAAGGGGTGGATCGCGCTGAAGAAGCCGGGGCTCGTCTGAACGGGGTACGTGCCGCCCGCCGACGTCAGCTGCAGCATCAGCAGGGCGAGGACGAGGATGCGTCCGGCCGCTCCGAAGCGGGCGTTGAGCCACTGCACGATCGCCGCGAAGCACGCCGTCACCAGGAACAGGAAGCCCACCGTCCCGGCCGCCCGCTCCATCTGCAGACCGATGCCCCAGTGCAGTACGGAGAGCAGCGCCGCCGTCTGGAGCACCCCGAGGGCGGCCACCGGGAGCCAGCCCGCGAGCGCGATGCGCCACGCGGAGGCGCCCGCGGCGAGCGCGCGCCGGTTGAGCGGCTGGATCAACATGTACGCCACCATCGCGCCGACCCACAGGGAGAGCGGGATGAAGTACGGGGCGAATCCGGTCCCGTAGTTGGGTGCCTTGTGCAGCGACTGGGAGGCGAGCTGCACGGGGTCGGACATGACGCCCGTACGTTCGTCACGGTCCTTCTTGTCGTAGTCCGGGATCTTCTTGACGCCGTCGTGCAGTCCGCCGGACAGCTTCGACGACCCGTCGGCGAGCTTGAACATGCCGCCCTTGAGGTCGCTCGCGCCGGTCTCCAGCTTGCCGATGCCCTCGTCGAGGTCGTTGGCGCCGGTGCTCGCGGTGCCGAGGCCGGTGTGGATCTTCTTGGCGCCCTTGGCGACCTCGCCCGCGCCCTTGTTGAGGTCGTTGATCTGGGTGACGGCGGTGTTCAGGTCCTCGTCGAGGTGCGGGGCGCGGTCGGCGAGCGCCTGGGACTTCTTCTCCAGCGCGGCCAGGTGCTTGTCGAGCTTCTTGACGTCGCTGTTCTGGTCCTTGATGACGGTGTTCATGTCGTCCGCGATGGTCGACACGTCCTCGGCGGCCGTCCTGGCCTTCTTGAACCGCGCGCAGTGGGGATCGGGGACGGGGGCCTTCTCGCACCGCTCGCGGTAGAAGTCGCCGATGACCCGGGAGCCGTCCTTGGCGCCCTCGGCCGCCACGGGCGCCAGCTCGACCCAGGTGGACAGGTTGCGGCGCATCGCCTTGGAGGAGTCGGCGACCAGCTGCGCCGTGTCCCCGATCGTCTTGCCGTTGTCCTTCAGGAAGGGCCGCACCTGGTCCGCCGTGCCGTTGACCTTGTCGGCCAGCTTCTGCGTACCGTCCGCGACCTTCTTCGAGCCGGTCTGGAGCCTGCCCGCACCCTTGTCGAGCTTCTCGACGCCACTGGACAGCTTGCCGCTGCCGTCCTTGGCGTCCCCGAGGCCGTTCGCGAGGTCCTTGGAGCCCTTCTTCGCCTTGCCGATGCCGCTGTCCAGCTTGTCGGCGCCGTCGGCGGCCTTCTGCGTGGCCCCGTGGATGTCGGAGAACGAGATGAAGATCTTGTCGAGGAACGAGCGCGAGGCCTTCGTGGACGCGGCGGAGCGCACCTCGGAGAAGACCGTCCGCGAGATCTGCCCGACGATGTAGTTGTTGGCGTCGTTCGTACGGACCCGCAAGGCACCCGTCTCGGGGGAGTCCCCCGAACTCGACGCGATGCGCTTGCTGAAGTCCGTGGGCATCGTCAGGGACAGGTAGTACGTGCCGTCCTCGACGCCCCTGCGCGCCTCGGCGTCGCTCACCTCGTGCCACTCGAAGGTCTTGCTGTCGCGCAGCCCCTCGACGATGTTGTCGCCCGCCGCGAGCTTCTTGCCCTGCGCGGTGGCGCCCTTGTCGTCGTTGACGAGTGCCACGGGGATGCGGTCGAGGCGGCCGTAGGGGTCCCAGAAGGACCACAGGTACAGGGCTCCGTACAGCAGGGGCAGCAGCAGGAGTGCGACGAGCGCGGCGCGCGGCAGCTTCCCCCTGCCGAAGCGCCTGAGCTCAAGCGCGGCGAGCTTCGGCGAGCGCATCCGCCGCCTCCTTGTCGTCGGAGCGGTCGTCGGATCGGTCGTCGGGACGTGCGTCGGCACGGGCTTCGGAACGTTCGTCGGGGCGGGAGCCGGTGCGGACCACGACCGCGCCCTCGGGGGCCTCGCTGCACACCGCCACGACGGTCATGCCGTGGTCCGTGAGGGACGCCAGCATTCCCCAGGCCTCGGCCCGTTCGGCGTCGGAGAGCTTCAGGTCGGTGTCGTCGACGCCCAGCACGCGCGGGCGGCCGATCAGGGCCAGCGCCACCGAGAGCCGCAGCACTTCGAGCCGCTCCAGATCGCGCACCGCGGTCCGCCGCCCCTTGGGCAGCGTCTCCGGGTCGAGCCCGGCGGCGGCCAGTGCCGCGTCGACGCGCAGCCGCGCCTCGTTCCTCCGTTCGCCGCGCGGCCGCAGGAGTCCACGCAGCGAACCCCCGAACCGCCGCTGCAGCAGCGCGCGTTCGCGCAGGTGCTCGCCGACGGTCAGGGCAGGGTCGAGGTCGGTGACACCGGGCACGGGCCCGAGCCCGCTGATCCCGCGCACCGCGGCCAGCTGCTTCGGCAGGCGGAAGCGCCCCACGGACGCATGGCCCTCAGTGGCACGCATACGTCCCGTCAGCGCGAGCAGAAGACAAGTGCGGCCCGACCCCGAAGGGCCCTCCAGAGCGATCAGCGACCCGGGCTCCGCACGGATCCCGATGCCGCGGAACGCCCAGCCGCGCGGACCCTTGAGCCCGAAGTCCTCGGCGGTGACGGCGGCTCCCCGCGCGCCATCGGTCGGACCGTCCACAGTCCCCCCCTGCCCCTTCATCGCGCCGGGCGCACCCGCACCGGCTTTTGAACTGACTGGTCAGTACAAAAGTAAGCCCGAACCCCCGGCCGAGGCAAAGGCCCAGGTCAGAGCCGATTGTCAGTGGCGTACTCCACGATGGGCACATACGGCCACTGCGCCGTCACACGACGACAGGAGGTTCGTCATGGCCAGCACTTCCGCAGCCGCCCACCGGCACCGCGCCGTCGGCCCTGCTCCCTCACTGACCGGCCCGGCGAGCGATGTCCACCCCGTCCTGCGCCGCGCGACCGCCCCGCCCGCCGCCCTCGAACTGCTGGCCCAGGCCCGCGCCGGCATCGACGAGGCCGCCCGCCTGGAAGCCCCGCACGAGCGCTACGCCACCGCACACCTCGCCGCCCTGCGCACCGCCGCCGCCGTCCTGGCCGCCCGCGGCCGCCCCGAGACGACCGCGCGCCGCAGGCAGCGCATCCGCAGCGCCTGGGAAGTCCTCCCCGAAATAGCCCCCGAACTGACCGAGTGGAGCGCCCTGTTCGCCTCCGGTGCCGCCCGCCGGGCCCGCGCCGAGGCGGGCATAGCGGCCGCAGCCACCACCCGCGACGCCGACGACCTGCTCCGCGACGTCGCGATGTTCCTGCGCATCGTCGAGCGGATGCTCGTGCTCCAGCCCGTGCTGCCCCAGCCCCGGCAGGAGTCCCAGGACGCGGGCCGGGAGCCGCCGGACGCGGGCTGACCGGCGCGTCCGCACGGTGGGACACGTGGCCCTGGCACCACGGCGCAGGCAATAGGGTGGAGCCATATCCGCACCCCACGCGCCGAGGAGTCACCTGCCGTGTCGGACCCGATGCGCCCCCGCGCTTCTCTTCGTACAGCAGTGGTCTGGGACGTCCTGAAGGACGCCCTGGACCGCCGGGTCAAGGCCACCGGTAGGGAGTCGCGCACCGAACTCGACGTGCTCGACACCGGCGGCGGCAGCGGCAACTTCGCCGTGCCCGTCGCCCGGCTCGGCCACCGCGTCACGGTCGTCGACCCCAGCCCGAACGCGCTGTTCGCACTGGAGCGCCGCGCCGCCGAAGCAGGCGTCGCCGACCGGGTCCGCGGCGTCCAGGGCGACATCCTCGGCCTCTTCGACGTCGTCGAGCGGGGCGGCTTCGACGCGGTCCTGTGCCACGGCGTCCTGGAGTACGTGGACGACCCCGCCGAGGGCGTCCGCCTCGCCGTCGACGCGCTGCGCCCCGCCGGCATCCTCAGCCTGCTCGGGGCGGGCCTCGGCGGCGCCGTGCTCGCCCGCGCCCTCGCCGGGCACTTCAAGGAGGCGCAGACCGCACTCGCCGACCCGGCGGGCCGCTGGGGCGCAGGCGACCCCGTGCCGCGCCGCTTCACCGCCGAGCAGCTCACCGCGCTCGTCGAGTCCGCGGGCGTGCGCGTCGACGCGGTGCACGGCGTCCGCGTCTTCGCCGACCTGGTCCCCGGCGTCCTCGTGGACACCGAGCCTGGCGCCATGGAGGCCCTCCTCCAGCTGGAGGCCGCCGCGGCCGAGCTGCCCGCTTTCCATGCCGTGGCCACCCAGCTGCACGTGCTCGGCGAGGCACGGGAGACGTCCGCGACCTGAGCTGCTCCCGTGGCTCACCGGCTGATCAGGGGCGCAGCCGCACATGGAGTACGCCACAGGCCCCCCGAACGGGCTACGGGCGCCGTATGATCGAGGGACACCGTTCTGCATGACGGTTCGGCCGCTGGGGAATGCACGCTTCAGCGAGCCGGAGCGGAGTGAAGGTCCGGTTTGGCGAAGTTGGCGTAGAGGGGCGGGTTTCACGGGGGCGATTCCCTGCCTATCCTGAAGGGGACCCCCGGTCGCCCCGGCGACTGCACGATGAGGAGGACTCCGTGCCGCTCTCGGAGCACGAGCAGCGCATGCTCGAGCAAATGGAGCGAGCGCTGTACGCCGAAGATCCCAAGTTCGCGACAGCGCTTGAGGGAAGCGGGCTGCGCACGTACACCCGGAAGCGGGTCTACCAAGCGGTCGTGGGCTTCCTTGTGGGCATCGCCCTTCTCATGTCCGGAATGGTCGCCCAGCAGATCTGGATCAGCGTGGTGGGGTTCCTCGTCATGCTGGGCTGCGCGGTGCTCGCCGTCACCGGCTGGCGCAAAGCGCCGAAACCGGGCGAGCAGGCTTCGGGCACGGCCGCCGCGCCAGGTGGGGCAGCGGCCCCACGGCCGGCGAGGCAGCGCCGCTCCGTCATGAACCGGATCGAGCAGCGGTGGCAGCGTCGCCGCGACGAACAGCAGGGCGGTCAGTGAGCCCAGCGGCTCACGCCTGACCGAACAGACGTAGGTACGTGTGAGGGGCGGCCACCCACTGGGTGGCCGCCCCTCACACATGTACGGACCCGCGCCTCAGTTCTCCTGGCCGGCCCGGCGCGGCAGCTTCCGTGCGAGCGCCGACCACCGCTTGGCGGTCCGCTCGCGCCACCGCTCCCCGAACGCCGCCCACCGGTCCGAGGCCGCCCACACCACCCGCGCGGCCGAACGCGGCGCGAGCGTCACCCGCAGTCGCGTCGTCCGGCCCACCGAAGCGTTCAGGCCGTCCTGGACGCGCCGGACGTCCTCGGCGAGGCCCGCCGCGGGCTGCGGATGCGGAGCGTAGAGCACCTGCTCCACCGCGGCCGCCACCCGATGGACGGCCTCCGCGGGACCACTGGCCAGCTGCCCCACGCGGACGATCCGCGCGGCGGCCTTCCGCGGGGTCTGTGACTCGTCCGGCGCAATGCCGTGGTCCCAGGCCGTATCGGTCACTTCCAGCCAGGCGGCCAGCGTGCGCGCCGCCGCGTCCCGCGGGGTGCGGCCGCCGGAACCCAGGCGCGCGGCCCGGACCCTGGTCCGCCACAGCAGGGGCAGCAGAGGCAGGGTGAGGGCGAGCAGCGCCGCCAGACCGATGCCCACGATCATCGCGACGGGCGGCCCGTCATCGCCCGAACCACCCGCGATCGCCGGGGCGATGCTCGCGCAGCCGCCCTGCTTCTTCTGGTCGGGCGGGCAGGTGTCCGCGGCGGAAGGCGCCGTGGAGGGCTCGGAGGAGGTGGAAGGCTCCGGGGTGTCCGGGTCGTCCGTGTCGCCGGACGGGACGTCCGCGCGGGTGTAGTCCGGCACCGTGCCGCGGCTCGGCGTCGGCTCGAAACGGGTCCAGCCCACGCCCTCGAAGTACAGCTCGGGCCAGGCGTGCGCGTCCCGCAGCCCGACCGACATCGAACCGTCCCCCTCGGCCGTGCCCGGAGTGAAACCCACCGCGACCCGGGCCGGTATCCCCAGCGTCCGTGCCATGGAGGCCATCGCGAAGGAGAAGTGGACGCAGAAGCCCTCCTTCTGCTTCAGGAACCGCTCGATCGCCGAGGGACCGCTGCCCGCGCGCACCTGCGTGTTGTACGTGAACCCGCCGTCCGACGCGAAGTAGTCCTGGAGCTTGACCGCCTGCTCGTACGGGTTCCCGGCGCCCTTGGTGACCTGACGGGCCCGGTCCGCGACCAGCTGGGGCAGCGAGTCCGGCACCTTCGTGAACTCGCGCCGCAGATCGTCGGGCGGCTCGGGCGCGGCCGCGAGCTGCTCGGCCGTGGGCTCCACGACCAGGCTCTTCACCTTGTACTGCGCACCCCGCGTGGTCTGGCCCCGGTCGCCCACGAGGGCGCGGCCCACCGGCTCGTACCGCCAGCGGCCGTCGATCTCCACCTGGCTGGCGGGGAACGGCATCGGGAGCCAGTTCTGCGCGTAGCTGTCGGCGGCCCCGATGTTCGTCTGGATCTCGGTCCTGCGGACGTCGGGGCGCAGCCCCTGGGGGGTCGGCAGCGGCGACGGCACGTCCTGGATGCGCCGGACGGTGGTCTTCCACGTCGTGCCGTCGAACTGGTCGAGGGAGACGATCCGCAGATACATCCCGTCGGTCGTGTCGGCGTTCGTGCGGTACGACAGGACCTCGCGGTCCTCCGGCTGGTTCAGGCTGTCCTGGAGCGCCACCAGCGGATTGACCGCCGAGATCGTTCCGCCGCCGCCCGATCCGTCACCGCCCGCACCGCCGGAGCCGTCAAGCAGACCGCCGTCCAGGGCGGGCAGCGCGAGCGGCACCACCAGGGCGATGCCCAGGGCGACGGCCCCGATGCGGCGCCCCGTGCGGACCGGGGCGAGTGCCCCGCCGTCGCTTTCCAGGCCCGCGCTGACCCGCCCCGGCGCGCGCGCCGCGCCGCCGAAGACACGGCCCCACTGCGAGAGCCGGTCCCGGCCCTCGGCCAGGAGCAGCAGCAGATATCCGGCGGCCGCCAGCAGGAACCACAGCCATCCCGCGCCGCCGTCGGAGAGCCCCGCCGCGACCGAGTACAGGGCGAGCAGCGGGAGTCCGGCGGGGGCCGCCGTACGGAAGGTCACCGCGAGCGCGTCCACCGCGAGGCCGATCACCAGCACGCCGCCGACCAGCATCAGCCGGATGCCGTCGCTGAGCGGCGCCGGGATCATGTACTGGCTGACGTCGTTGCCGCCCGCTTCCAGAAGCGTCCCGAACCTGCGGAACACGTCCGGCCCCGGCACGATCCCGGCCAGCGCCTGTTCGCGGGCGAACACCAGCGTCAGCAGGAACAGCGACACCAGGGCCTGCACCGCCACGGTCAGGGGCCTGGCCAGCGGCACCCGCCGGGCCAGCGCGCCCACCCCGCTCTGCAGCACGAGCAGGACGATCGCCTGCAAGAACCACGTCGCCGGATCGACGAGCGGCAGCAGCGAGCCCGACGCCATCAGCGTGGCCGCCGTGGCGCAGACCGCGAGCCGCGCGCGTCCGCTCATGAAAGTTCCCCCACGTCCCTGGCCCCCACGTCCCTGACCCCCACGTCACTGACCCTCACGACACTGTCTTTCACGGTCCAACGGCCCCGGCCGTTCATGCCCAACCCCCGGTCGTGCCCGCGGCGGCCGCGGGCCCCGCGGCCGCGCGGGCGTGGTCCGCCTGCCGCCACAGGTCCGCGAAGCCCACCCCGGGCGGCACCATCAGCGCCGCCCACCCCGCCTCGCGGAGCATCTGCACGCGCGCCTCACCGGCACCGGACGGCAGAGCGCCGGGACCCTGCGCCCACGCCGCGCTGTCCAGCACGAACGCGACCGCGGAGCCGCTGCGTCGGCGCATCTTGGCGACCACCGCGGCCTGCTCCTCCGCCAGGTCGCCGAGGAAGGCGACGAGGAGGCCTTCGTTCCCGCCGCGCAGCACGTCGTACGCCCGCGAGAGCCCCGCACCGTCCGAGTGGTCGACCACCGCGAGCGTGTCCATCATCAGTCCGGCCGCGTCCGCCGACTCCTGGCTGGCCCCCGCGAAGCCGTCCGAGCCCTCACCCGGCACCGAGGCGCCCGTGTCGGTGAGCAGACGCACCGAGAAGCCCCGTTCGAGCATGTGCACCAGGGTCGACGCCGTGCCCGACACCGCCCACTCGAAGGCCGAGTCCGGTCCAGCGCCCCGGAACCCGGCGGCCCGGGTGTCAAGGAGCACCGTGCAACGGGCGCGCTGCGGCTGCTCCTCGCGGCGCACCATCAACTCGCCGTAGCGCGCCGTGGAGCGCCAGTGGACCCGGCGCAGGTCGTCGCCGTGCCGGTAGCCGCGCGGGATGACGTCGTCCTCGCCGGCCAGGGCAAGCGAGCGGTTGCGCCCGTCGCCGTACCCCTTCGCCTCACCGGTGAGCCGCACCGGAGGCAGCGCCTCCACGCGCGGGATGACCGTCAGGGTGTCGTACGTCGAGAAGGAACGCGTCAGCTCGCACATGCCGAACGGGTCCGTCAGGCGCAGCTGCAGCGGGCCCAGCGGGTAGCGGCCCCGCAGGTCGGAGCGGACGCGGTAGGACACCTCGCGCCGCCCGCCCGCCTCGACGCGGTCGAGCACGAACCGGGGTCGCGGCCCCAGCACGTACGGCACCCGGTCCTGGAGCATCAGGAGCCCGGTGGGCAGCCGCGAGACGTTGTCCATCCGCAGATGGACGCGGGCCTCCGAACCGGCCGGCACGCGCGCGGGGGACAGCCTGCGGCTGCCCGCCACGCGGTACCGGGTGCGGAACAGGACGGTGGCGCACACCAGGGGCAGCACGGCGAGCAGCAGCCCGACGCGCAGCAGGTCGCTCTGGCCCAGAACATAGGCGCAGATGGCGGCGGCGACACCGGCCGCGAGGAAGGAACGGCCGCGGGTGGTCAGTCCCGCGAGAGCCGTGCGCACCCCGCCCTTCTCGCCCTCGGCGGGGCCCGCCGGCCTCCCCCCGGCCGTCATCACAGCCTCCGGGCGCCGGGCGGCTGCTGGTTGAAGTAGGCGTTCGGAGCCGGCTGCGCCGCGGCGGGCACCGGGGTGTGCTGCAGGATCTCCAGGACGACGGATTCGGCCGTGCGCCGGTTCAACTGGGCCTGTGCCGTGGGCAGCAGGCGGTGCGCGAGGACCGCGACGGCCAGGGCCTGCACGTCGTCCGGGAGGGCGAACTCACGGCCGCTCAGGGCGGCGGAGGCCTTGGCGGCGCGCAGCAGGTGCAGCGTCGCGCGCGGGGACGCCCCAAGTCTGAGGTCCGGGTGGTTGCGGGTCGCGGAGACCAGGTCCACCGCGTACCTCCGCACGGGCTCGGCCACGTGGACCGTGCGCACCGCGTCGATGAGCTTCACGATCTCGTGCGCGTGCGCCACCGGCTGGAGGTCGTCCAGGGGTGAGACACCGCCGTGGACGTCGAGCATCTGCAACTCGGCCTCCGGCGCCGGATAGCCGATCGAGACGCGCGCCATGAAGCGGTCGCGCTGCGCCTCGGGCAGGGGATAGGTCCCCTCCATCTCGACGGGGTTCTGCGTGGCCACCACCATGAAAGGACTCGGCAGTTCGTACGTCTGCCCGTCGATGGTGACCTGGCGCTCCTCCATGGACTCCAGGAGCGCGGACTGCGTCTTCGGAGACGCGCGGTTGATCTCGTCGCCGATCACGATCTGCGCGAAGATCGCGCCCGGTTTGAACTCGAAATCCCTGCGCTGCTGGTCGAAGATGGACACCCCGGTGATGTCCGACGGCAGCAGGTCCGGCGTGAACTGGATCCGCCGCACGGAACAGTCGATGGACCGCGCGAGTGCCTTGGCGAGCATGGTCTTGCCCACGCCCGGCACATCCTCGATGAGCAGGTGCCCCTCCGCCAGGAGCACAGTCAGCGAAAGCCGTACGACCTCTGGCTTGCCCTCGATCACACCCTCCACCGACCTGCGGACACGCTCCGCGGTCGTGGTCAGATCTGTGAGGCTCGCTCGATCGTCATAGGTCGTCACCCGGCCCTCCTCGGCCCTTCCCCGAGCTCACGAGGAGCAGGGGATACCCCATGTCCGGGCCGGACGCTCGCGCGCACGACCCGGTCCACCCAGAATTCATCGGCAGCACGCGGGAATGGTTCCGCGTGATGCCACCCCCGCATTGTTGTTGGGCATACCGGGTCGTGTCACTCGCCTGTGGATAACTGGCGGCGAATTGTCGGGCCTTGCGGCCCTTTGTCAGTCACGCCCCTTGTCGGTCACGCAGGGTCGATCTCCCGCAGCAGACCCGTCTTCACGTCGAAGACAAAGCCCCGGACGTCGTCGGTGTGCAGCAGGAACGGCGAGGTCCGCACCCGCTCCATCGACTGCCGTACGTCCTGGTCCACGTCCCGGAAGGCCTCCACCGCCCAGGCGGGGCGCTGTCCGACCTCCATCTCCAGGTCGTGCCGGAACTCCTCGGTGAGGGACTCCAGGCCGCAGGTGGTGTGGTGGATCAGCACGACGCTGCGGGTGCCGAGCGCGCGCTGGCTGATGGTCAGGGAGCGGATGACGTCGTCGGTGACCACGCCGCCCGCGTTGCGGATGGTGTGGCAGTCACCGAGGTCGAGACCGAGGGCGCCGTGCAGGTCGAGACGGGCGTCCATGCACGCGACGACGGCGACCTGGAGGACGGGCCGCGCGTCCATGCCGGGGTCGGTGAACCGGGAGGCGTACTTCCCGTTGGCTTCGACGAGGCGGTCGGTGACGCCTCCGACGGCTATGGCGCCGGTCGTGTCGGGCGTGCGGTCCGGGGAGGCTGCGGAAGTCGACATGGCTACGACGTTAATGCGCGCTGATCGTCCGGGCCCGCTGTGAGGAGGGACAAAGAACGTCAAAGACTCTTGTTGTGAGCTAACCCACAGGGGGTCCCGAAGATGCAGCTGAACGGGTGAACCAGCCGGTTCGAGACCCCCGCCCGCGACCCGTGCGCGACGCGCAGGCCGGTTGATTGACCGCGAGACACGGTGGACTAAAGTGACGCGAAGCGGGAGACGTGACCTGCTCCCCACTGGACCGCACATCCCGGGGATTCCCAGAATCCCCCCACGTGCGCGGCGCGTACGTACGGCTCGGCCTCCTCCCGCTCCCGGTCGGCTGACGCCACTTCCCCGGCGCCAGCAGTCCATTCCCCTTCACGGAGCGGGTGGGGACCCGGCGGTGCGTACGCACGCCGCGCCGGACCTGAGAGGGCCCCTTGAGCGACAACAGCCGACACGTCCCGGTGATGCTTCAGCGATGCCTGGACATGCTGGCCCCCGCGCTCGCCGAGCCGGGCGCCGTCGTCGTCGACTGCACCCTGGGCCTCGGCGGCCACAGCGAGGCCCTCCTCACCACCTTCCCCTCCGCCCGCCTCGTCGCCCTGGACCGCGACAAGGAAGCGCTGCGCCTGTCCGGCGAACGCCTCGCCCCCTACGGCGACCGGGCCACCCTGGTCCACGCGGTCTACGACGAACTCCCCGACGTACTCGACCGCCTCGGCATCCCACGCGTCCAGGGCGTCCTCTTCGACCTCGGCGTCTCCTCCATGCAGCTCGACGAGGCGGACCGCGGCTTCGCGTACGCCCAGGACGCCCCCCTCGACATGCGCATGGACCAGACCACCGGAGTCAGCGCCGCCGAGGTGCTCAACACCTACGCGCCGGGCGAACTGGTGCGGATCCTGCGGGCGTACGGCGAGGAGAAGCAGGCCAAGCGCATCGTGAGCGCCGTGGTGCGCGAGCGCGAGAAGGAGCCGTTCAGCAACAGCGCCCGACTCGTCGAACTCATCCGCGACTCCCTGCCGCAGGCCGCCAAGCGCACCGGCGGCAACCCCGCCAAGCGCACCTTCCAGGCCCTGCGCATCGAGGTCAACGGCGAGCTGAGCGTCCTGGAGCAGGCCGTCCCCGCCGCGGTGAAGTCGCTCGCCGTCGGCGGCAGGATCGCCGTCCTGTCGTACCAGTCGCTGGAGGACCGCCTCGTCAAGCAGGTGCTCGCGGCCGGCGCCGCGACGACCGCGCCGCCCGGCCTGCCCGTCGTACCCGAGCGCTACCAGCCACGGCTCAAGCTCCTGACCCGGGGTGCCGAACTCCCCACCGAGGAAGAGATCGCCGAGAACCGCAGGGCGGCACCGGCCCGGCTGCGGGGCGCCCAGCGCATCCGCGAAGACGTCGGATAGCCGCTGCCCGCGCAGAACCCCTGATCAGAGGCCGCGAGGAGGCTCCATGAGCAAGAAGCCCGAGCTGCGGGGGAGGGCCGCCCGCCTCGCGCGGCTGCTGCCCCAGGGCCCGAGCCAGGCCGCACGGACCCCCTTCGTGCTCCTCGTGGTCCTGCTCCTCGGCGGTGGCCTGATCGCGCTGCTCATCCTGAACTCCTCCCTCAACGAGGGCTCGTTCCAGCTGAGCGAGCTGAAGAAGGAGACCAAGGACCTCACCGAGGAGGAACAGGAGCTCCAGCGCGAGGTCGACGGCTACGCGGCCCCCGACGCCCTGCAGCGCCGCGCCCAGGAGCTCGGCATGGTCCCCGGCGGCGACCCGGCCTTCCTGAACCCCGACGGCACCGTCCGCGGCGTCCCCGGCACCGCGGCCCGCCCCTCCTCGCTGTCGTACCCCGCGCCCCGCCCGCAGGAGGTCGCGTCCCCCGCCGCCACCGTCTCCCTCCCGGCCACGCCCCCGCCGTCCTCCGCGGCCCCGGACCCGGCCGCCCCACCGCCGCCCGCGCAGCCCGCCGACAGCCACGCTGCCCAGGCCCCCACGACTCCCCGGCCCACGACGACCTCCGGCAGGTGACGCAAGTGTCCGACAGGGAACCCCCGCGGCGCCGGGTGCCAGGACCGGCGAAGCCCGTCAGGCCCGCACGGCCCGGCGCGCCCCGCCGACCTGCCCAGGGCGGCCGCCCCGCCGCCCGCCGCCCCGCCGCCAAGGGAAAGGGCAAGGCCCGCACCATCCGCCTGGGCAGCCCCCGGCCGCGCCTGCGCATGGTCAGCCTCGGACTCACGCTGGTGATGCTGGCCTTCGTCGTACGGCTTCTCCAGGTGCAGGCCGTCGACGCGAGCGCGTACGCCGCCAAGGCCGAGAAGAACCGCTACTTCACCCACACCCTCACCGCCGAGCGCGGGCGGATCACCGACCGCGGCGGCGTCGAGATGGCCGCCAGCGTCGACGCGTACGACATCACGGCCGACCCCACGCTCTTCGCGCCGAAGGAGGCCAAGACCAAGGACGCGCCCGAACAGGCCGCCGCGCTCCTGGCCCCCATCCTCGGCAAGGACACCGCCGAGCTCACCAAGAAGCTCAAGACCCCCGACACGCGCTACGTCCTGCTCGCCCGCCGCCAGACACCCCAGGTGTGGAAGCAGATCAAGGACCTGCGCGGCGCGCTCGCCGAGCGGGCGGGCGCCGACCCGGCCTCCCCGAACGTCCTGGCCGGCGTCCTGGCCGACCCCAGCAGCAAGCGGGTCTATCCGAACGACGAGCTGGGCGCCGGGATACTGGGCTGGGTCAACTCCGACGGCAAGGGCGCGGGCGGCCTGGAGGCGCAGCTCGACAAGCAGCTGGCGGGCGAGGACGGCAAGATCCGCTACGCGCAGTCCGGTGGCCGCCAGGTGCCGACCGCGGGCTCCACGGAGACGCCCGCCGTGCCCGGCTCCGACGTCGAGCTCACCATCGACCGCGACATCCAGTGGGCCGCGCAGAACGCCATCAGCGAGCAGGTCAAGAAGTCCAGGGCCGACCGGGGCTACGTGATAGTGCAGGACACCCGGACCGGCGAGGTCCTCGCCATGGCCAACGCCCCCGGCTTCGACCCGAACGACCTCTCGCAGGCCAACGGCGCGGCCCTCGGCAACGCCGCCCTCCAGGACGCCTTCGAACCGGGTTCCACCGCCAAGGTCATGTCGATGGCCGCCGTCCTCGAGGAGAAGGTGGCCACCCCCGGCACGCGCGTGACGGTGCCCAACCGGCTGCACCGCGGCGACCGCCTCTTCCAGGACGACATCGACCACCCCACCTGGCACCTGACGCTCAACGGCGTCCTCGCCAAGTCGTCCAACATCGGCACGATCCTCGCCACCGGGGAGCTGGGCAGGACACAGAAGGACGTCAACAAGGTCCTCTACTCGTACCTGCGCAAGTTCGGCCTCGGCAAGGAATCCGGGCTCGACTTCCCCGGCGAGACGTCCGGCATCCTCGCGCGCCCCGCCAAGTGGTCCACCTCGCAGCAGTTCACGATCCCCTTCGGCCAGGGCTTCTCCCTCAACGCCATGCAGGCCGCCTCCGTCTACTCGACCATCGCCAACGGAGGCGTACGCGTCGAACCCACCCTGGTGCGCGGCACGAAGGGTCCCGACGGCCGCTTCACGCCCGCGCCCAGGCCGAAGAAGAACCGCGTCGTCAGCGAGAAGACCGCGAAGACCGTGGCGCAGATGCTGGAGTCCGTCGTCGACGACGAGGAGGGCACCGGCACCAAGGCGCGCATCCCCGGCTACCGCGTCGCGGGCAAGACCGGTACGGCCAACCGGGTCGATCCGGAGACCGGCCGCTACAAGGGCTACACCTCGTCGTTCGCCGGCTTCGCGCCCGCCGACAAACCGCGCGTCACCGTCTACTGCGCCATCCAGAACGCCACCAAGGGCAGCTACTTCGGCGGCCAGATCTGCGGCCCCATCTACAAGGAGGTCATGGAGTTCGCCCTCAAGACGCTCCAAGTCCCGCCCACCGGAAGCGGCCCGGCCCGTCTGCCGGTGACCTTCAAGCCCTGAGACCGACCAGGAACCACCCGTGACAACGATCACCCCCGACCCGGGGAACCGCCCCCCGGCACGCCCCTCACTTCGCTCCGAGAGGGGTACGCCCGGTACGCTCACCGCCGTGCCACACGCTGATCAGTCCCAAACCACCCAGAAGGGCGCTCCCGTGACATATCCGGGACCGCCGCGGCCGGACCGGGTCTCACCGGCCTCGCTGACCGAGCTCGCGGGCCAGCTGGGCCTCGCCGACCCGGGCAGCGCGCAGATCACGGGCATCACGCACGACTCGCGCGCCGTCCGTCCCGGCGACATCTACGCCGCGCTGCCCGGCGCCCGCATGCACGGCGCCGACTTCGTCGCGCAGGCCGCCGACCTCGGCGCCGCCGCGGTGCTCACCGACCCGACGGGCGCCGAACGCGCGGCCGCCACCGGCCTGCCGGTCCTGGCCGTCGACGACCCGCGCGGCAGCATGGGCGAGCTCGCGGCGACGGTCTACGGCCACCCAGGACGCGACCTGCTGCAGATCGGCATCACCGGCACGTCCGGCAAGACCACGACCGCGTACCTCATCGAGGGCGGCCTCAAGGGCGTGCGCTCGACCGGTCTCATCGGCACGGTCGAGATGCGCATCGGCGACGAGCGCATCAAGTCGGAGCGCACGACCCCCGAAGCCACCGACCTCCAGGCGCTGTTCGCGGTGATGCGCGAACGCGGCGTCGAGGCGGTCGCCATGGAGGTCTCCAGCCACGCGCTGGTGCTCGGCCGGGTGGACGGCTGCGTCTTCGACGTCGCCGTCTTCAACAACCTCAGCCCGGAGCACATGGAGTTCCACTCCGGCATGGAGGACTACTTCCAGGCCAAGGCGCAGCTGTTCACCAAGCACCGCTCGCGCGTCGGCGTGGTCAACTTCGACGACGAGTACGGGCGCAGGCTCATCACCGAGTCGGAGGTGCCCGTCACCACCTTCTCCGCCGAGGGCCACCCCGACGCCGACTGGCGCGCCGAGGACGTCGAGGTCGGGCCGCTCGACTCGACGTTCGTCGCCGTCGGACCCAAGGGCGAGCGCATCAACGCCAAGTCGCCGCTCGCGGGCCCCTTCAACGTCGCCAACACCCTCGCCGCGATCGTCTCGCTGGCCGTCGCCGGGCTCGACCCGCAGCAGGCCGCCGACGGCGTCGCCGCGGTGCCCGGCGTCCCCGGCCGCCTGGAGCGCATCGACGCCGGCCAGCCCTACCTCGCCGTCGTCGACTACGCCCACAAGACGGACGCCGTCGAATCGGTCCTGCGCGCCCTGCGCAAGGTCACCGAGGGCAAGCTGCACATCGTGCTCGGCTGCGGCGGCGACCGCGACAAGACCAAGCGGATGCCGATGGGCGCGGCCGCGGCCCGCCTCGCCGACACCGCCGTACTGACGTCGGACAACCCGCGTGGCGAGGACCCCCTCGCGATCCTCGCCACGATGCTCGCCGGCGCCGCCGACGTGCCGGCCCACGAGCGCGGCGACGTCGCCGTCTTCGAGGACCGGGCCGCCGCCATCCGTGCCGCCGTCGTCCGCGCCAGGCCGGGCGACACCGTCCTGGTCGCGGGCAAGGGCCACGAGCAGGGACAGGACATCGCCGGGGTGGTGCGTCCCTTCGACGACCGCCAGGTGCTTCGCGAAGCTATCCAGCAAACCCAGGGATGAAGTTGTGATCGCCCTCTCCCTCGCCGAGATCGCCACCGTCGTCGGCGGGCAGACGTACGACATACCGGATCCGGCCGTCCAGGTCACAGGACCCGTCGTCCGGGACTCCCGTGAGGTGGAGCCCGGCAGCCTCTTCGTCGCCTTCGTCGGCGAGCGCGTCGACGGCCACGACTACGCGGCCGACGTGGTCGCGGCGGGCGCGGTCGCCGTGCTCGCCTCGCGGCCCGTCGGCGTGCCCGCCGTCGTCGTCGACGATGTGCAGGCGGCCCTCGGAGCCCTCGCGCGCCACGTCGTGGAGCGGCTCGGCGCCACGCTGGTGGCGCTGACCGGATCGGTCGGCAAGACCAGCTCCAAGGACCTCCTCGCGCAGGTGCTCCAGCGCAAGGCGCCCACGGTCTTCACGCCGGGCTCGCTCAACAACGAGATCGGCCTGCCGCTGACCGCGCTCAGCGCCACCGACGAGACGCGCTTCCTCGTCCTCGAGATGGGAGCGCGCGGAATCGGCCACATCCGGTACCTCGCCGGTCTCACCCCGCCGAAGATCGGGCTCGTCCTGAACGTCGGCACCGCCCACATCGGCGAGTTCGGCGGCCGCGAGCAGATCGCGGTCGCGAAGGGTGAGCTGGTGGAGTCGCTGCCCGCGGACGGGGCCGCGATCCTCAACGCCGACGACCCGCTCGTCCGCGCCATGGCTTCCCGCACGAAGGCACGCGTCCTCCTCTTCGGGGAGTCCGACGACGCCGACGTACGGGCGGAAAATGTCCGGCTCACAGAGAACGGACAGCCTGCTTTTACGCTGCACACACCCTCCGGGTGCAGCGACGTGACCTTGCGGCTGTACGGTGAGCACCACGTGTCGAACGCGCTTGCCGCGGCCGCCGTCGCCCATGAGCTGGGCATGTCCGTGGACGAGATCGCCCTCGCGCTCTCCGAGGCGGGCACGCTGTCCCGCTGGCGGATGGAGGTCACCGAGCGCCCCGACGGCGTGACGGTCGTCAACGACGCCTACAACGCGAACCCCGAGTCCATGCGAGCCGCCCTGCGCGCGCTCGTGGCCATGGGCAAGGGGCGTCGTACGTGGGCGGTGCTCGGCCACATGGCCGAGCTCGGGGACGAGGGGCTCGCCGAGCACGACGCGGTCGGACGCCTTGCCGTCCGGCTCAACGTGAGCAAGCTCGTGGCAGTCGGGGGCAGGGAAGCGTCCTGGCTCCAACTGGGCGCATACAACGAGGGTTCGTGGGGTGAGGAGTCGGTGCACGTGTCCGACGCACAGGCGGCGATCGACCTGCTGCGCAGCGAGCTGCGCGCAGGAGACGTCGTACTGGTGAAGGCGTCCAGATCGGTCGGTCTCGAGAAGGTCGCCACGGCGCTTCTCGACGACGCCGCGGTGTCTTCTGAGGGGCAGGTCTCCGGCCGATGAGGCAGATCCTCTTCGCGGGTGTGATCGGGCTCTTCCTGACCCTGGTCGGTACCCCGCTGCTGATCAAGCTCCTGGCCCGCAAGGGCTACGGCCAGTTCATCCGGGACGACGGCCCGCGCGAGCACCACAGCAAGCGCGGTACGCCGACCATGGGTGGTATCGCCTTCATCCTGGCCACGCTCATCGCCTACTTCCTCACGAAGGTCATCACCGGCACGGAGACGACGCTCTCCGGCCTCCTGGTGCTCTTCCTGATGGCGGGCATGGGCCTCGTCGGCTTCCTCGACGACTACATCAAGATCGTCAAGCAGCGCTCGCTCGGTCTGCGCGCCAAGGCGAAGATGGCCGGTCAGCTGATCGTCGGCATCGGCTTCGCCGTGCTCGCGCTGAACTGGCCGGACAACCGCAACCAGACCCCGGCCTCCACCAAGCTGTCGTTCGTCACGGACTTCGGCTGGTCGATCGGCCCGGTCCTGTTCGTGGTCTGGGCGCTGTTCATGATCCTCGCGATGTCGAACGGCGTGAACCTCACCGACGGTCTGGACGGCCTCGCCACCGGCGCCTCCGTGATGGTCTTCGGCGCCTACACCTTCATCGGTGTCTGGCAGTACCAGGAGTCCTGCGCCAACGCGGTCACCCTGACCAACCCCCAGGCGTGCTTCGAGGTACGGGACCCCCTCGACCTCGCGGTGGTCGCCTCCGCACTCATGGGCGCCTGCTTCGGCTTCCTGTGGTGGAACACCTCGCCCGCCAAGATCTTCATGGGCGACACCGGCTCCCTGGCCCTCGGCGGCGCGCTCGCCGGCCTCGCGATCTGCTCCCGCACGGAGCTGCTCCTCGCGCTCCTCGGCGGCCTCTTCGTGATGATCACCATGTCGGTCGTCATCCAGGTCGGCTCGTTCAAGCTCACCGGCAAGCGCGTCTTCCGGATGGCGCCACTCCAGCACCACTTCGAACTCAAGGGGTGGTCCGAGGTCCTTGTGGTGGTCCGCTTCTGGATCATCCAGGGCATGTGCGTGATCGTCGGTCTCGGACTCTTCTACGCGGGATGGGCAGCCGAAAAGTGACCACTGTGTCCGAGTGGCAGGGCAAGAACATCACCGTCGCCGGTCTCGGCGTGAGCGGCATCAGCGCCGCCCGCGCCCTGGCCGGCCTCGGCGCGACGGTCACCGTCGTGGACGGTGGCTCCGGAGAGGCGCACCAGGAACGTGCCGCCTCCCTGGAGGGCGAGGGCATCTCCGTACGGCTCGGAGACGCACAGACGCTCCCCGCGGGCACCGACCTGGTGGTCACCTCGCCCGGCTGGAAGCCCTCCTCGCCGCTGTTCGCGGCGGCCGCGGACGCGGGCGTGGACGTCATCGGCGACGTCGAGATCGCCTGGCGCCTGCGCGGCCCCGACGCGGCACCCTGGCTCGCCATCACGGGCACCAACGGCAAGACCACGACCACCCAGATGCTCGCCTCGATCCTGACGGCGGGCGGCCTGCGCACGGCGGCCGTCGGCAACATCGGCACCCCGATCGTGGACGTGATCCTGGAGGGCGACGACGCGTACGACGTGCTCGCCGTCGAGCTCTCCTCGTACCAGCTGCACTGGGCGCCCTCGCTGCGCGCCCACTCCGCGGCGGTCCTCAACCTCGCGCCGGACCACCTGGACTGGCACGGCTCCATGGAGGCGTACAGCGCCGACAAGGGGCGTATCTACGAGGGCAACACGATCGCCTGCGTCTACAACGTCGCCGACCGGGCCACCGAGGACCTGGTCCGCGAGGCCGACGTCGAAGAGGGCTGCCGCGCCATCGGTTTCACGCTGAATGCGCCCGCGCCCTCGCAACTGGGCGTCGTGGACGGCATCCTGGTCGACCGTGCCTTCGTGCCGGACCGCCAGAAGCAGGCCCAGGAGCTCGCCGAGATCTCCGACGTCCAGCCGCCCGCGCCGCACAACATCGCCAACGCGCTGGCCGCGGCCGCCCTCGCCCGCGCCTTCGGCGTCCAGGCGACGGCCGTCCGCGACGGCCTGCGGGCCTTCCGCCCGGACGCCCACCGCATCGAGCACGTCGCCGACGTCGAGGGCGTGGCGTACGTCGACGACTCCAAGGCCACCAACACCCACGCCGCCGAGGCGTCGTTGGCGGCGTACGAGTCGATCGTCTGGATCGCGGGCGGCCTCGCCAAGGGCGCCACCTTCGACGAACTCGTCGAGAACGCGGCGAAGCGGCTGCGCGGCGCCGTCCTCATCGGCGCCGACCGCGAGCTGATCCGCGAAGCCCTCGCGCGACACGCGCCCGAGGTCCCGGTCGTCGACCTCGACCGGACCGACACTGGGGCGATGTCCGAGGCGGTACGCCGGGCGGCAGAGCTGGCCCAGCCGGGGGACACCGTGCTGATGGCTCCGGCCTGCGCGTCGATGGACATGTTCACCAACTACAACAAGCGTGGTGAAGCGTTCGCGGACGCCGTCCGCGAGCTCGGCTCCACGAGCGCCTGACCGGGCTTACCGCCCGGCGGGGCGCCGGGCACACCCTTGGGAGGGGAACGTGGCCAGGTCTTCCGTGCGGGTCGCAAGGCGACCGGCTCCGGTACGCGCCAGGGGAGCCACCCAGCCCCCGGGCGAGAGCGGGCCGAGGCGGCTCTACAACAGGGCGCGCAAGGCCTGGGACAGGCCGCTCACGGCGTACTACCTGATCTTCGGCAGCAGCCTGCTGATCACCGTGCTCGGCCTGGTGATGGTCTACTCGGCCTCGATGATCCAGGCGCTGCAGCTGAACCTGCCCGCCTCGTACTTCTTCCGCAAGCAGTTCGTGGCGGCCGTGCTCGGCACGATCCTGCTCCTGGTCGCCATGCGGATGCCGATCAAACTGCACCGGGCGCTCGCCTACCCGATCCTCGCGGTGACCGTCTTCCTGATGGCCCTCGTACAGATCCCGGGCATAGGGCGCAGCGTCAACGGCAACCAGAACTGGATCTACCTCGGCGGCCCGTTCCAGCTCCAGCCCAGCGAGTTCGGCAAGCTCGCCCTGGTCCTGTGGGGCGCCGACCTGCTCGCGCGCAAGCACGACAAGCGGCTCCTCGCCCAGTGGAAACACATGCTGGTGCCGCTCGTCCCCGTCGCCTTCATGCTGCTCGGACTCATCATGCTCGGCGGCGACATGGGCACGGCGATCATCCTCACCGCGATCCTCTTCGGCCTGCTCTGGCTCGCCGGAGCGCCCACCCGCCTCTTCGCGGGGGTGCTCAGCATCGCGGCGGTCCTCGGTGTGATCCTCATCAAGACCAGCCCCAACCGCATGGCGAGGCTCGGCTGCATCGGCGCCACGGATCCGGGCCCCGGCGACCAGTGCTGGCAGGCCGTGCACGGCATCTACGCCCTGGCCTCCGGTGGATTCTTCGGTTCCGGACTCGGCGCGAGTGTGGAAAAATGGGGTCAACTGCCTGAACCGCACACCGACTTCATCTTCGCCATCACCGGGGAGGAACTCGGCCTGGCAGGGACACTGTCGGTGCTCGCCCTGTTCGCGGCTCTAGGCTATGCGGGTATCCGCGTGGCCGGACGCACGGAGGACCCCTTCGTACGGTATGCCGCGGGAGGCGTGACCACCTGGATCACGGCGCAGGCCGTGATCAACGTCGGTGCGGTGCTCGGTCTGCTGCCGATCGCCGGTGTCCCGCTCCCGCTGTTCTCCTACGGGGGTTCGGCCCTGCTGCCGACCATGTTCGCCATCGGACTCCTCATCGCCTTCGCGCGGTCGGATCCGGCGGCGAAGGCGGCCCTGGCCATGCGGCAACCTCGGGTGAGATGGAACACGATGCGACGGCGCGTCAAGGCGCGTTCGTCCGGAGAGCGGTGAATTTCGGTGCATGTCGTACTCGCCGGCGGGGGGACCGCCGGCCACATCGAGCCCGCGCTCGCCCTCGCGGACGCCCTGCGGAGGCAGGACCCGACCGTGGGCATCACGGCCCTGGGCACGGAGCGTGGACTCGAGACCCGACTCGTACCCGAGCGGGGCTACGAACTCGCGCTGATCCCGGCCGTCCCGCTGCCGCGCAAGCCAACCCCTGAACTGATCACCGTCCCGGGGCGGCTGCGCGGCACCATCAAGGCGGCCGAGCAGATCCTGGAGCGCACCAAGGCGGACTGCGTCGTCGGCTTCGGCGGCTACGTGGCCCTGCCCGGCTACCTCGCGGCCAAGCGGACCGGGACGCCGATCGTGGTGCACGAGGCCAACGCGCGCCCCGGCCTCGCCAACAAGATCGGTTCGCGATACGCCTCCGGGGTGGCCGTCGCCACGCCCGACAGCAAGCTGCGCAACTCCCGCTACATTGGCATTCCGTTGCGGCACACCATCGCCACGCTGGACCGGGCCAGGGTCCGCCCGGAGGCGCGCGCCGCCTTCGGTCTCGACCCCAACCTGCCGACACTGCTCGTCTCCGGCGGCTCGCAGGGCGCCCGGCGGCTCAACGAGGTCGTCCAGCAGATCGCTCCGGTCCTGCAGCGCGCGGGCATCCAGATCCTGCACGCGGTCGGCCCGAAGAACGAATTGCCGCAGGTACAGCAGATGCCGGGGATGCCCCCCTACATCCCGGTACCGTACGTGGACCGGATGGACCTCGCGTACGCCGCGGCCGACATGATGCTCTGCCGCGCGGGCGCGATGACCGTGGCCGAACTCTCCGCCGTCGGGCTCCCCGCCGCCTACGTCCCGCTGCCGATCGGCAACGGCGAACAGCGGCTCAACGCCCAGCCGGTGGTCAAGGCCGGCGGCGGACTGCTGGTCGACGACGCGGAACTGACGCCCGAGTGGGTCCAGGGCAACGTCCTGCCCGTCCTCGCCGACCCGCACCGGCTGTACGAGATGTCCCGCGCGGCCTCGGAGTTCGGCCGCAGGGACGCCGACGAGCTGCTCGTCGGCATGGTGTACGAGGCGATTGCGTCACGCCGCAACGCGTGAGAAGGCAGGGGACCGTGGCCGGACCGACCACCGCCGAACGGCAGCAGAAGAAGTCCGGCCCGCCCCGCCCGCAGCGCATCCGCCGCCTCCGGCTGCCGCGTTCGCGCACTGTGATCATCATGTCGGTGCTCGCCGTGCTGTTCGGCGCCGGGGCGGTCTGGATGCTCTACGGCTCGCCATGGCTGCGTCTCGAACACGTGAAGACGTCGGGAACCCGCGTCCTGACGCCCGAAGAAGTCCGCGAGGCGGCCGACGCCCCCGTCGGGGCACCACTGATTTCGGTCGATACGGATGCGCTCGAAGACCGGCTGCGCTCAAAATTGCCCCGAATTGACTCGGTTGACGTCGTCCGCTCCTGGCCGCACGGAATCGGACTCAAAGTGACGGAACGCAAGCCGGTTCTCCTCATCGAAAAGGGCGGAAAGTTCGTCGAAGTGGACGCCAAGGGAGTGCGATTCGCCACGGTCGGACGCGCGCCGGGGGGAGTCCCGAAGCTCGAAATGCGGGTGGACCGGGACAGTGCGGCGGCCAGCCTGCGCCGCTTCGGCGCCGACCGGCTGCTGCGCGAGGCGGTCCGGGTCGCCGGTGACCTGCCCGAAGGGGTCGCCCGCGATACCCGGAACGTCAAGGTCCGTTCGTACGACTCCATCTCCCTGGAGCTGAAGGGCGGGCGCACCGTCGAGTGGGGCAGCGGCGAGAAGGGGCGTTCCAAGGCCACTACCCTCACCGCGCTCATGAAAGCGGCACCCAAGGCAGGGCACTTCGACGTGAGCGTCCCCACCGCCCCCGCATCGTCGGGCAGTTGACGCATATCGTCGCAGGCCAGCACCCTGGTTCGGCAGCGCTACGGCTGATCACATAGGGTGAAAAGAAAAACGGGAGGTTCGGCGTGTTCGTTGAACGTGCGCCACTTGTCGACTTAGTGTCCTGTTCGGAAGAGTCCAAGGAACAGACACACTGGTAACCCTAAACTTCAGCGTTAGGGTTCGGGTCGGCGTTCGGACCGTCCCATTCGGCATCAGTCGCCGTATCGCATCCATGCGAAACGGCGACACGTAACTCGAGGCGAGAGGCCTTCGACGTGGCAGCACCGCAGAACTACCTCGCAGTCATCAAAGTCATCGGTGTCGGCGGCGGTGGTGTCAATGCCATCAACCGGATGATCGAGGTCGGTCTCAAGGGCGTCGAGTTCATCGCCATCAACACCGACGCGCAAGCCCTGTTGATGAGCGACGCCGACGTCAAGCTCGACGTGGGCCGTGAACTCACCCGCGGACTCGGCGCCGGCGCCAACCCGGCCGTCGGCCGCAAGGCCGCAGAGGACCACCGCGAGGAGATCGAGGAGGTCCTCAAGGGGGCCGACATGGTCTTCGTCACCGCCGGCGAAGGCGGTGGCACCGGCACCGGCGGCGCACCCGTCGTCGCCAACATCGCGCGCTCGCTCGGCGCCCTCACCATCGGCGTGGTCACCCGGCCCTTCACCTTCGAGGGCCGCCGCCGCGCCAACCAGGCCGAGGACGGCATCGCGGAGCTGCGCGAAGAGGTCGACACCCTCATCGTCATCCCCAACGACCGGCTCCTGTCCATCTCGGACCGGCAGGTCTCCGTCCTCGACGCCTTCAAGTCGGCGGACCAGGTCCTGCTCTCCGGTGTCCAGGGCATCACCGACCTCATCACCACGCCCGGCCTGATCAACCTCGACTTCGCCGACGTCAAGTCGGTCATGTCCGAGGCCGGTTCGGCGCTCATGGGCATCGGCTCGGCCCGCGGCGACGACCGCGCGGTGGCCGCCGCCGAGATGGCGATCTCCTCGCCGCTCCTGGAGGCGTCCATCGACGGCGCCCGCGGGGTGCTGCTCTCCATCTCCGGCGGTTCGGACCTCGGCCTCTTCGAGATCAACGAAGCGGCCCAGCTGGTCAGCGAGGCCGCGCACCCCGAGGCCAACATCATCTTCGGCGCGGTCATCGACGACGCGCTCGGCGACGAGGTCAGGGTCACCGTCATCGCGGCGGGCTTCGACGGCGGCCAGCCGCCGTCGAAGCGCGACACCGTCCTCGGTTCGGCTTCATCCGGCCAGGCCAAGCGGGAAGAGCCCGCGACGCCCGCCCGCCCTGCCGAATCGTCCCGCCCGGCCTTCGGCGGCCTCGGCTCCGTCACCCCGCGCGACGAGCCCGCCGCCCCGGAGCCCGCGGAGTCGGCCGCGGTGAGCGAGGCCCCGTCCGCGCCCTCGGCCCCGCCGCAGGTTCCGCCGGCCCGTCCCTACCAGGACAGCCAGGCCGAGGAGCTGGACGTGCCGGACTTCTTGAAGTGATAAGCACGCACAGCACCGTGAGCGGCGCGCACTTCGCCTTCACCGACAGGTGGGGCGGGGTGAGCGCCGTTCCGTACGAAGAGCTCAACCTGGGCGGCGCGGTCGGGGACGACCCCGAGGCCGTGCGCACCAACCGCGCGCTCGCCGCCAAGTCCCTCGACCTCGATCCGGTCCGCGTCGTCTGGATGAACCAGGTGCACGGCCGTGATGTCGCGGTGGTCGAGGGTCCCTGGGGACCCGACGCCGACATCCCGGCCGTCGACGCGGTGGTGACCGCCCGCAGGGGCCTCGCCCTCGCGGTCCTCACCGCCGACTGCACGCCCGTCCTGCTCGCCGACCCCGTCGCCGGTGTCGCGGCCGCGGCGCACGCGGGCCGTCCCGGCATGCTGGCGGGCGTCGTTCCCGCCACCGTCGAGGCCATGGTGGAACTCGGCGCGGAGCCCGGCCGCATCGTCGCCCGCACCGGCCCCGCGGTCTGCGGGCGCTGTTACGAAGTGCCGGAGGCGATGCGCGCCGACGCCGCCGCGGTCGAACCCGCGGCGCACGCCGAGACGAGCTGGGGCACGCCCGCGGTCGACGTGACCGCCGGGGTGCACGCGCAGCTCGAGCGGCTCGGGGTGTGCGACCGGGAGCAGTCGCCGGTGTGCACCCTGGAATCCGGTGACCATTTCTCGTACCGCCGCGACCGGACCACCGGTCGTCTCGCGGGCTATGTCTGGCTGGACTGATAGGGCATGACGGAGCGAAAGTCCCAACTCGCAGCGAATCTCGCGCAGGTCGAGGAGCGCATCGCCGCGGCGTGCGCCGCGGCGATGCGCAAGCGGGAAGAAGTGACCCTGATCGTGGTCACGAAGACCTATCCCGCGAGCGATGTGCGGATTCTCTCCGAACTCGGTGTGCGGCACGTCGCGGAGAACCGTGACCAGGACGCGGCGCCGAAGGCGGCGGAGTGCGCGGACCTCCCTCTCACCTGGCACTTCGTGGGTCAGTTGCAGACCAATAAGGTCCGTTCCGTGGTCGGTTATGCCGATGTGGTGCAGTCCGTCGATCGTCCCAAGCTCGTCACAGCTCTGTCGGCGGCCGCGGTGCGCGCGGAGCGCGAGCTCGGCTGTCTGATCCAGGTCGCGCTCGACGCGGAGGAGAACGGGCGGGGCGAGCGCGGGGGCGTGGGCCCGGGCGGAATCGAAGAGTTGTCCGGCCTCGTGGCCGGGGCGCCGGGGCTGCGGCTCGACGGTCTGATGACCGTGGCGCCGCTCACCGGACCGTACGCGGGCCGGCAACAGGCGGCGTTCGAGCGGTTGATGGAATTCTCAACCCTCATGCGCGCGGCTCATCCTGCTGCGAACATGGTGTCGGCAGGGATGAGTGCGGACCTCGAACAGGCTGTTGCGGCCGGGGCGACACATGTGCGCGTCGGAACGGCGGTACTCGGAGTCCGACCCGGGCTCGGGTAACGTCGCCAAGAAGTCGGACCACAGCAGAAAATATGGTCATTCTCGCTGTTGGGCGGGGATACCTCGTGGATCGCGAGCAGTTGGTGACGACAGCCGATCCACCACAGAGCGGAGGACTCAGAGCATGGCCGGCGCGATGCGCAAGATGGCGGTCTACCTCGGCCTCGTGGAGGACGATGGGTACGACGGTCCGGGGTTCGACCCCGATGACGAGTTCGAACCCGAGCCGGAGCCCGAGCGTGACCGCAGGAGGCACGAACCGTCGCATCAGTCGCACCAGTCCCACCAGTCGCAAAGGGACGAATCGGTACGAGTGGTGCAGCCGCCCGCCCCGCGCGAGCCGGCGCCCCATTCCGCTTCGCCAGCCGCGGAATCCGGACGTCCGGCACGAATCGCCCCCGTGGCATCCATCACACCTGAACGCCAGAGCCTGGAGAAGAACGCACCGGTGATCATGCCCAAGGTCGTGTCCGAGCGGGAGCCCTACCGCATCACCACATTGCACCCCCGGACCTACAACGAGGCCCGTACCATCGGGGAACACTTCCGTGAAGGCACTCCGGTGATCATGAATCTGACGGAGATGGACGACACGGACGCGAAGCGACTTGTCGACTTTGCCGCCGGTCTGGTCTTCGGCCTGCATGGCAGCATTGAGCGAGTGACGCAGAAGGTGTTCCTGTTGTCGCCTGCTAACGTCGATGTAACGGCGGAGGACAAGGCTCGCATCGCAGAGGGCGGGTTCTTCAACCAGAGCTGAGACGCAGTGATGCAGTAGTTGCCGTAGACGCAGTACCGGAACGACGAAGTACGAGTAACAGGGGAGAGGGAACCGCGAACATGAGCGTGGTCGTGCAGGTGCTTTATGTCGCGCTGATGTGCTTCCTCATCGTGCTGATCTTCCGGCTGGTCATGGACTACGTCTTCCAGTTCGCCCGCTCATGGCAACCAGGCAAGCCGATGGTGGTCGTTCTGGAGGCCACCTACACTGTCACTGATCCACCGCTCAAGCTCCTGCGGCGGTTCATTCCGCCGCTGCGTCTCGGGGGCGTGGCGCTCGACCTGTCCTTCTTCGTACTGATGATCATCGTCTACATCCTGATCCACATCGTGAGTCAGCTGTGAGTGCGATGTCTAATACGGTCTTGCCGAATGCCGACGACTACGTTGAGGTGAAGAGATGCCGTTGACCCCCGAGGACGTGCGGAACAAACAGTTCACGACCGTCCGCCTCCGAGAAGGCTATGACGAGGACGAGGTCGATGCCTTCCTCGATGAGGTCGAAGCCGAACTGACGCGGCTCCTCCGTGAGAACGAGGACCTGCGCGCCAAGCTCGCCGCGGCCACCCGTGCCGCCGCGCAGAACCAGCAGCAGGGCGGGATGCGCAAGGGCCCCGACGGCGGCCCCGGCCCGCAGGACCAGCGCGGTCCCGGCGCCCCCGTGCCCGCCGCTATATCGGGTCCGCAGCCGGTCCCGCCGCAGCAGCAGATGGGTGGCCCCATGGGCGGCCCGCCGCAGCTGCCCGGCGGCGCTCCGCAGCTGCCCGCAGGTCCCAGTGGACACGGTCCGCAGGGCGGTCAGCAGGGTCCGGGCCCGATGGGGCAGGGTCCGATGGGCGGCCCCATGGGCGGTCCGATGGGCGGCGGTCCCATGGGCGGCCCGCAGATGCCGCAGCCCGGTCAGGGCCCCGGTGGCGACAGCGCCGCCCGTGTGCTCTCCCTTGCGCAGCAGACCGCCGACCAGGCGATCGCGGAGGCCCGTTCCGAGGCCAACAAGATCGTCGGCGAGGCCCGTTCGCGCGCCGAGGGTCTTGAGCGTGACGCCCGTGCCAAGGCCGACGCCCTGGAGCGGGACGCGCAGGAGAAGCACCGCGTCGCGATGGGCTCCCTGGAGTCCGCTCGCGCCACGCTGGAGCGCAAGGTCGAGGACCTGCGCGGCTTCGAGCGCGAGTACCGCACGCGTCTGAAGTCGTACCTGGAGTCGCAGCTGCGTCAGCTGGAGACCCAGGCCGACGACTCGCTGGCGCCCCCGCGCACTCCGGCCACCGCCTCGCTGCCGCCGTCCCCGGCGCCGTCGATGGCTCCGGCCGGTGCGGGTGCCCCGTCCTACGGCGGCAACCAGTCGATGGGCAACAACCAGCCCAACGGCGGCCCGTCCTACGGCGGCCAGCAGCAGATGTCTCCCGCGATGACCCAGCCGATGGCGCCGGTGCGGCCGCAGGGCCCCGCCCCGATGCAGCAGGCTCCGTCGCCGATGCGCGGCTTCCTCATCGACGAGGACGACAACTGACGGGCGTGACCACGCCCTAGGCGTCGGCAGCGTTCAGGGCCGGGCCCCCAGAGTTTCTGGGGGCCCGGCCCTTTTGTGTACCTCGGGAGGTGGGGTGCGCGAAAGGCCCGGCCCCATGGGGACCGGGCCTTTCGCGCGAGTGCTTACGCCTTGCGGAGGCGGAACGTCAGCTTCAGGGAGTCGTCCGTGAACGGCTCTCCGTACGTGTCGTCCGCCTCGCCCCGGGCGAAGTCGGTGGCGAGGACCTCGTCCGCGATCAGACCGGCGTGCTCGGCCAGGGCGGTGGACACCGCCTCGTCCGTCGAGGTCCAGCGCAGGGCGATCCGGTCCGCGACGTCCAGGCCGCTGTTCTTGCGGGCCTCCTGGATCATGCGGATCGCGTCGCGGGCCAGTCCTGCCCGGCGCAGTTCCTCGGTGATCTCCAGGTCAAGGGCGACCGTGGCGCCGGACTCGGACGCCACCGACCAGCCCTCGCGCGGGGTCTCCGTGATGATGACCTCGTCCGGGGCCAGCGTCACCGTCTCGCCGTCGACCTCGACGGAGGCCGTGCCCTCGCGCAGGGCGAGGGACAGCGCGGCGGCGTCCGCGTCGGCGACGGCCTTGGCGACCGCCTGGACGCCCTTGCCGAACCGCTTGCCGAGCGCCCGGAAGTTCGCCTTGGCGGTGGTGTCGACCAGTGAACCGCCGACCTCGGAGAGCGACGCCAGCGAGGAGACGTTGAGCTCCTCGGTGATCTGGGCGTGCAGCTCCGGGTTGAGGGACTCGAAGCCCGTCGCCGCGATCAGCGCGCGGGAGAGCGGCTGGCGGGTCTTGACGCCCGACTCCGCGCGCGTGGCGCGGCCGAGCTCGACGAGTCGGCGTACGAGGACCATCTGCTGGGACAGGTCCGGGTCGATGGCGGAGAGGTCCGCCTCCGGCCAGGTGGAGAGGTGCACCGACTCCGGGGCGTCGGGCGTCACCGGCACGATCAGGTCCTGCCAGACGCGCTCCGTGATGAACGGCGTCAGCGGGGCCAGCAGGCGCGTGACCGTCTCGACGACCTCGTGCAGGGTGCGCAGCGCCGCCTTGTCGCCCTGCCAGAAGCGGCGACGGGAGCGGCGGACGTACCAGTTCGAGAGGTTGTCGACGAAGACGGAAAGGAGCTTGCCCGCGCGCTGGGTGTCGTAGCTCTCCAGGGCCTGGGTGACCTGGTCGGTCAGTGCGTGCAGCTCGCTGAGCAGCCAGCGGTCCAGGAGCGGGCGGTCGGCGGGCGCCGGGTCGGCGTCGCTGGGGGCCCACTTCGACGTACGGGCGTAGAGCGCCTGGAAGGCGACCGTGTTCCAGTACGTGAGGAGGGTCTTGCGGACGACCTCCTGGATGGTGCCGTGGCCCACGCGGCGGGCCGCCCACGGGGAGCCGCCTGCCGCCATGAACCAGCGGACCGCGTCGGCGCCGTGCTGGTCCATGAGCGGGACCGGGTCCAGGGTGTTGCCCAGGTGCTTGGACATCTTGCGGCCGTCCTCGGCGAGGATGTGGCCGAGACAGACCACGTTCTCGTAGGACGACTTGTCGAAGACCAGGGTGCCGACGGCCATCAGCGTGTAGAACCAGCCGCGGGTCTGGTCGATGGCCTCCGAGATGAACTGCGCGGGGTAGCGGCTCTCGAAGAGCTCCTTGTTCTTGTGCGGGTAGCCCCACTGCGCGAACGGCATCGAGCCCGAGTCGTACCAGGCGTCGATGACCTCCGGCACGCGCGTGGCCGTCGCTCCGCAGCCCTCCTGCGGGCAGGCGAAGGTGACCGCGTCGATGTACGGGCGGTGCGGGTCGAGGCCCGACTGGTCGGTGCCCGTCAGGTCGGAGAGCTCGGCGCGCGAGCCGACGCAGGTGAGGTGGTCCTCCTCGCAGCGCCAGATGGGCAGCGGGGTGCCCCAGTAGCGGTTGCGGGACAGGGCCCAGTCGACGTTGTTGGTCAGCCAGTCGCCGAAGCGGCCGTGCTTGACCGACTCCGGGAACCAGTTGGTCTTCTCGTTCTCCTGGAGGAGGCGGTCCTTGATGGCCGTGGTGCGGATGTACCAGGACGGCTGCGCGTAGTAGAGCAGGGCCGTGTGGCAGCGCCAGCAGTGCGGATAGCTGTGCTCGTAGGCGATGTGCTTGAAGAGCAGGCCGCGGTCGTCGAGGTCCTTGGTCAGGCTTTCGTCGGCCTTCTTGAAGAAGACGCCGCCTACGAGCGGGATGTCCTCCTCGAAGGTGCCGTCCGGGCGGACCGGGTTCACGACCGGCAGGCCGTACGCACGGCAGACCTTGAGGTCGTCCTCACCGAAGGCGGGGGACTGGTGGACGAGGCCGGTGCCGTCCTCGGTCGTGACGTAGTCGGCGTTCACGACGTAGTGCGCCGGGGCCGGGCTGTGCCCATTGGTCCCCTCGCCGGCGCTCGGGAACTCTACGAGCTCGAAGGGACGTTGGTAGTTCCAGCGTTCCATCTCGGCGCCGGTGAAGGTCTCGCCGGTGGTCTCCCATCCCTCGCCGAGGGCCTTCTCGACGAGCGGCTGGGCGACGACCAGCTTCTCCTTGCCGTCCGTCGCGACGACGTACGTGACGTCGGGGTGCGCGGCGACAGCGGTGTTGGAGACGAGGGTCCACGGGGTCGTCGTCCAGACCAGGAGGGCGGCCTCGCCCGCGAGAGGACCGGAGGTGAGGGGGAAACGGACGTAGACGGAAGGGTCGACGACCGTCTCGTAGCCCTGCGCGAGCTCGTGGTCCGAGAGGCCCGTGCCGCAGCGCGGGCACCAGGGGGCGACACGGTGGTCCTGGACGAGGAGGTCCTTGTTGAAGATCTCCTTCAGCGACCACCAGACCGAGTCGACGTACTCGGGGTTCATGGTGCGGTACGCGTCGTCGAGGTCGACCCAGTACCCCATGCGGGTCGTGAGCTCGGCGAAGGCGTCGGTGTGCCGGGTCACGGACTCGCGGCACTTGGCGTTGAACTCGGCGATGCCGTACGCCTCGATATCCTTCTTGCCGTTGAACCCGAGTTCCTTCTCGACCGCGAGCTCCACGGGGAGGCCGTGGCAGTCCCAGCCGGCCTTGCGGGCCACGTGGTAGCCCCGCATCGTGCGGAAGCGCGGGAAGACGTCCTTGAAGACGCGGGCCTCGATGTGGTGGGCGCCCGGCATGCCGTTGGCGGTGGGCGGGCCTTCGTAGAACACCCACTCGGGGCGGCCCTCGGACTGCTCGAGGCTCCGGGCGAAGATCTTCTGCTCGCGCCAGAAGTCGAGCACGGCGTGCTCGAGGGCGGGCAGGTCGACCTGGGCGGGCACCTGACGGTACTGCGGCGGCGTATTCAACGAGTCCTCCGGCGGATGTGCTGCCTTCCGTCGGAGGGACGAGAGCCGTGTGCGCCTGGTGCGGCGCGCTCCCGCGGTACCACCCTCCTTGGCCCTCCGGCGCGGGGTTCGCACCGGTGAGCCCCCTCATTGGGGTCGCGATACCGGGTCTACTGGCCTCGGCTGTGGCGCTTCGGCGTTCTTCCGGCGGCTCCGGGGTGATCTTCACGTCGCGCCGGCCCCCGGGCTCTCACCGTCCCCGGGTCGCTCATGGCTGCGTACGCCGCTACTCGTCCCCATCCACGCTTCTCGCTGCCGTCCAGTGTACGGCGCGCGGGGAGGGTACTCCGACCGGTTTTCCGGGAGTCCCGGGGCGGGTGGGGGAGGAGGCCTCGGCTGACCCGAATGGCGACATGCGGGGCGAGCGGTTCCGGGCGTGTCCTGTCCCGCGGATTACCCGCCGGGGAGTTGGGCACAACGCTTGCAGACTCGCCTCGCGGCACCCGTGGGGCGGGGGATCGGGCGGCGTGCCCCGTTGCCGCGGGCCTGGAGTCGATTTATCGTCCCAGCACGATTCGCGAGCAAGATCACAATATGTGAAGGGGCCGCGGCCATGGTGGCGAAGAAGACCGCCGTACAGCAGTCGGCGTCCGGCAGATCCACCCCCGCGGCCGCGGGGACGGCCAAGGATGTGAGCGGCAAGAAGACGGCGGCGAAGAAGGCACCGACCACGACGTCGACCGCGGCGAAGGCCCCGGCGGGTGGGTCCGCGGCCAAGAAGGCCGTCGGCAAGAAGACGGCGGCCAAGAAGACGGCGGCCAAGAAGGTGGCGGCCGAGAAAACCGCTGCCAAGAAGACCGCCGTCGAGGCGGATGCTTCCGGTACCGAGGGCGAAGCCGCCCCGGTGAAGAAAGCGGCCGCCAAGAAGAGCACCGCCAGGAAGAGCACCGCCAAGAAGAGCACGGCCAAGAAGACGGCCGCGTCCGCGGCCGAGGGTGCGGCTGAGGCCGCGGAGACGACGGGAGCCACGACGGTGGTTGCGAAGAAGACTCCGGGCACGGCGACAGCAGCGAAGCAGCCGACGGCGGTGCCCAAGGCGCGCGCCGCCGCCGCGGAGCCCGGTGAGCTCGCGGTCCGGCCCGGGGAGGACCCCTGGACCCCGGCAGAGGTCGCCGAGGCCCGCACGGAGCTGCAGAGCGAGGTGCTGCGGCTCGGCAGCGAGATCGCGTCCTCCGAGGACGCCCTTGCGGGGCTGATGCGGGACTCCGGGGACGGAGCGGGCGACGACGACGCGGACACCGGCACGAAGAACATCACGCGGGAGCACGAGATGGCGCTCGCCGCCAACGCGCGCGAGATGCTCCTGCAGACCGAGCGCGCCCTGGAGCGCCTCGACGCGGGGACGTACGGCCTCTGCGAGAACTGCGGCAACGCGATCGGCAAGGCACGGATGCAGGCCTTCCCGCGCGCGACGCTGTGCGTGGAGTGCAAGCAGAAGCAGGAACGGCGCTACTGAGCACGGCCTGGGCACCGGGGACCGTACGTGTGTGCCGTACTCTCGTCCCCAGTCAGGTACCTAGGTTGAGGGACTCACGTGGCAGAGGCGGAGCGCATCATCGGTACGCCGGACATCCCTGAGGCGGCCGGGGACGGGCCGGAGCAGTCCGGTCCGGACTCCGGGGAGTCGGCGGCGGCCGAGCAGGACGGGCAGCGGGCCGAGCCCGACGCCGAAGGCGCGGCCGACGCCGAGGCCGAGGCCGGGACCGCCGACGGCAAGGGCAAGCGCAGGATCGCCGTGCTCTTCGCGGTGGCCGTCGTCGCGTACGCCTTCGACCTGATCAGCAAGATGATCGTGGTCGCCAAGCTGGAGCACCACGAGCCGATCGAGCTGGTCGGCGAGTGGCTCCGCCTCTCCGCGATCCGCAACGCGGGCGCGGCCTTCGGCTTCGGCGAGGCCTTCACCATCATCTTCACGTGCATCGCCGCGGCGGTCATCGTGGTGATCGCACGGCTCGCCCGCAAGCTGTACAGCCTGCCGTGGGCGATCGCGCTCGGCCTGCTCCTCGGCGGCGCCCTCGGCAACCTCACCGACCGCCTCTTCCGCACGCCCGGCGTCTTCGAGGGCGCGGTCGTCGACTTCATCGCCCCCAAGGGCTTCGCGGTGTTCAACCTCGCGGACTCGGCGATCGTCTGCGGCGGCATCCTGATCGTGCTGCTCTCCTTCCGCGGCCTGGACCCGGACGGCACCGTCCACAAGGACTGAGAGCCTGAGAGCCGACCTTCCGGACGCGGGCGGGAACCCTGTGGTGCGGGAGTGTCGGTGCGCTCCTGCATACTCAATGGGTGAGCACGATTCCCGAGATCCGTACCCTGCCCGTGCCGGACGGCCTGGAGGGCGAGCGCGTCGACGCCGCCATCTCGCGCATGTTCGGGTTCTCCCGTACGAAGGCCGCCGAGCTTGCCGCGGCGGGGAAGGTCTCGGTCGACGGCTCGGTGGTCGGCAAGTCCGAGCGGGTGCACGGCGGCGCCTGGCTGGAAGTCGAGATGCCGCAGGCGCCCGCTCCGGTGCAGATCGTCGCCGAGCCCGTCGAGGGCATGGAGATCGTGCATGACGACGACGACATCGTCGTGATCGTCAAGCCGGTCGGCGTGGCCGCGCACCCCAGCCCGGGCTGGACCGGCACGACCGTGATCGGCGGCCTCGCGGCGGCCGGATACCGGATCTCCACCTCCGGCGCGGCCGAGCGCCAGGGCATCGTGCACCGCCTCGACGTCGGCACGTCCGGCCTGATGGTCGTCGCCAAGTCGGAGCGGGCGTACACCTCCCTGAAGCGCCAGTTCAAGGAGCGTACGGTCGACAAGCGCTACAACGCGCTGGTCCAGGGCCACCCCGACCCGATGAGCGGCACCATCGACGCCCCCATCGGCCGCCACCCGAACCACGACTACAAGTGGGCGGTCACGGCCGAGGGCAAGCCCTCCGTGACGCACTACGACCTCATCGAGGCCTTCCGCGCCGCTTCCCTGCTCGACATCAAGCTGGAGACGGGACGCACGCACCAGATCCGCGTGCACATGTCGGCCCACCGGCACCCGTGCGTGGGCGACCTGACGTACGGCGCGGACCCGACCCTCGCCAAGCGTCTCGGCCTCACCCGCCAGTGGCTGCACGCGGTCCGGCTCGGCTTCGAGCACCCGGGCGACGGCCAGTGGGTGGAGTATGAGAGCGGCTACCCCGAGGACCTCCAGAAGGCGCTCGACCGGGTCCGGGCGGAGAGCTCGTGACCGGAGTGACGGTCCGGGTCGCCGAGAACACCGACGACGTGGAGGCCTGCTTCGCCGTCCGCAAGGACGTCTTCGTGGCCGAGCAGCAGGTCCCCGAAGAGCTGGAGTACGACGAGTACGACGCCCGGGCGGTGCACGTCCTGGCCGTCCGTGCGGACGGCGTCCCGCTGGGCACGGGCCGCCTCCTGACCGGATCCGCCGCGGCCGCCAAGAACGGCGGGGACACCACCGTGGGCGCCCTCGGCAGGCTCGCGGTGACGCGGGCCGCGCGCGGGCTCGGCGTGGGCGCCGCCCTGGTCCGGGCCATCGAGGACACGGCACGCGCGCGTGGCCTGAGCGCGGTCGACCTGCACGCGCAGACCCACGCCCTGGGCTTCTACGAACGCCTCGGGTACGAGGTGTATGGGCCGGAGTTCCCCGACGCCGGTATCCCGCACCGCGCCATGCGGAAGTCACTCACCCAGCGAGCCCAGTGAGCGCGCTGCTCCGGTTGGTGGTGCGGGCGTGGCAGGGTTGAGGTCTTGATCGTCCAAGTCTCGACCGCCGGAGTGCACACGTGGATCAACTGGCGCTGGTGCTCATCTTGCTGCTCGGTGCCGTGGTCACGGTGCCCCTGGGGGACCGGCTCGGGCTGCCCGCGCCGGTCCTGATGACGTTGGCCGGCATCGGCATGGCGCTGCTGCCGTTCGTGCCCAATGTGGAGATCCCGCCGGACTACATCCTTCCGCTGGTGCTCCCGCCGCTGCTCTACGCCGCCGTGCAGCGCACGTCGTGGCGGCAGTTCACGGCCAACATCCGCCCGATCCTGCTGCTCGCGGTGGCGCTGGTCTTCGTGACGACCGCGGCGGTCGCGGCGGTCGCCAACTCGTTCGTGCCGGGGCTGCCGATCGCTGCGGCCGTGGCGCTGGGGGCGCTCGTCGCGCCGCCCGACCCGGTCGCCGCGACCGCGGTCGCCGGGTCGCTGGGGCTGCCGCGCAGGCTCGTCTCGATCCTGGAGGGCGAGGGCCTCTTCAACGACGTCACGGCCATCGTGCTCTACCACGTGGCGATCACGGCGGCGGTGAGCGGTTCCTTCTCCTGGCCCTCCGCCGTGGGGCTCCTGGTCCTGTCGGCCGTGGTCGCCATCGTCGTCGGCCTCGTGCTCGGCTGGCTCACCAACAAGCTCATGGGGCTCCTCGGCGAGGCCACCCTGCAGACCGGTCTCACCCTCCTCGTGCCGTTCGTCAGCTACGTGCTCGCCGAGGAGCTGCACGGATCCGGTGTGCTCGCGGTCCTCGTCACCGCGCTCTACCTCGCGGAGAACGCCGTCGACGCCGACGACGTGCTCGGCCGGATCACCGGGCAGACGTTCTGGCAGATCGTGGACACCCTGGTCACCGGCATCGCCTTCGGCCTCATCGGCCTGGAGCTGCACAACGTCTTCGGCATCGCGAGCGGCCGCCAGTGGGAGATGTTCGGCTGGGGCGCGGCGATCGTCGCCGTCGTCGTCGGCGTACGCCTGCTGTGGCTGCTGCCCGCGACGTGGCTGGCCAAGCGGCTGCACAAGCTGCGCGACGTCGACGAGGAGATCCCGACCACCTGGCGCGAGACCGTCGTCATGTGGTGGTCGGGGATGCGGGGCGTGGCGTCGGTGGCGCTGGCGCTCGCCATTCCGCTCAAGACGGAGGACGGTTCTCCGTTCCCGGCCCGCGAAGAGATCATCTTCATCGCGTTCTGCGTGATCATGGCGACCCTCATCGCGCAGGGTCTCACCCTGCCCTGGCTGGTGCGCAGGCTCGGGGTGCGCGCCGACGCCGACAAGGAGCGCGAGCTGGAGCGCACGCTCGCCCTGCGGGCGGCCAAGGCCGCCAAGCGACGCCTCAAGGAGATCGAGGAGGTCGAGGAGCTCCCCGAGGACGTCACCGAGCGGCTCCAGCGCGGGGCGTTCGACATCGGGGCCAGGATCAGCCCGGACCTGGTCGACGACGAGCGCCGCGAGCGGTACGCCAAGCGCGTCGACCGGTGGAAGGCCGTCCAGCGCATCCAGCGCGAGATGATGTCCGCCGCCCGGCACGAAGTGCTTGCCGCCCGCAGCGAACCCGGCGCCGACCCCGAGGTCGTCGACCGGGTCCTGCACCACCTCGACATACGGAGTCTGCGGTGACTCGGCTCAGCCGCGTCCCGTCCGGGGCGCGTCCGGCGTGAACTGCTCGAAGTGCGGGCGGTGGCCGTTCGACGCCGACTCGGCGGTGCCGGTGGTGACCCGCGGCAGCGCGTAGGCGTGGTGCTCGGTGAGCCAGCGGACCATCTGCTCGCGCACCGTGACCCGCACCGTCCAGATGTCGTCCGCGTCCTTCGCGGTGACCAGGGCGCGGACCTGGATCGTCGTCGGCGTGGTGTCCGTGACCGCGAGGCCCCAGTCCCTGCCGTCCCACGCGGCGCAGTCCCGCAGGATGTCGTGGAGCCGGTCGCGCATCAGCGCGATCGGCGCCGAGTGGTCCAGCTGGAAGAAGACCGTGCCGGTCATCTCGGCGCCGCCCCGCGACCAGTTCTCGAACGGCTTCGACGTGAAGTACGACACGGGCATGGTGATCCGGCGCTCGTCCCATGTGCGGACGGTCAGGAAGGTCAGCGTGATCTCGTCGACCGTGCCCCACTCGCCGTCCACCACCACCGTGTCGCCGAGTCGCACCATGTCGCCGAAGGCGATCTGCAGCCCCGCGAAGAGGTTGCCGAGGGTGGACTGGGCGGCGACACCGGCGACGATGCCGAGGATGCCGGCGGAGGCGAGCAGTGAGGCGCCCGCGGCCTGCATGGCGGGGAAGGTCAGGAGCATCGCGGCGACGGCCACGACACCGACGATCGCGGTGACCACCCGCTGGATGAGGGTCACCTGTGTGCGGACGCGGCGGACGCGGGCCGGGTCGCGGTGCATGGCCGCGTAGCGCGCGTACGACGACTCGACTATGGCCGCCGCGATCCGCACGACGAGCCAGGCGGTGGAGCCGATGAGGACGAGGGTGAGCGTGCGGCTGATGTCCGCCGAGTGGTCCTTGGCGATCTTCGTCTGTGCGTAGGAGCCTCTCAAGATGGCGGTGCACAGGACGACTTGCAGCGGTATGCGGCAGCGGCGCAGCAGCCCCCACAGCGGTGTGTCGTGGTGCCGCTCGTCGGCCCGGCGCAGCAGTACGTCGACCAGATAGCCGACGACCACCGTGAGCACGACCGAGCCGCCGACCACGATCAACGGACGCAGTACGTTCTCCATGCCTCCGAGGGTAGGGGTACGGCCCGGATGGCACGATGGCCCCATGAACATCGTGCTTTTCCATTCGACGTACGGCCTGCGGCCCGCGGTGCACGCGGCGGCCGACCGGCTGCGTGCCGCCGGGCACGAGGTGTGGACCCCCGACCTCTTCGAGGGCCGCGTCTTCGACAGCGTCGAGGAGGGCAGGACCTTTCAGAACGAGCTCGGCAAGGACGAGATCCTGAAGCGCGCGATCCTCGCCGCAGCGCCCTACTCGGAGCGGGGGCTCGTCTACGCGGGCTTCGCGCTCGGCGCCGCGACCGCGCAGACCCTCGCCCTCGGCGACGAGAAGGCGCGCGGGCTGCTGCTCCTGCACGGCACCTCCGACCTCGCGGAGAACGCGGCCGTGGACGAGCTGCCCGTGCAGCTGCACGTCGCCGAGCCCGACCCGTTCGAGTCCGACGACTGGCTGAGCGCCTGGTACCTGCGGATGGGCCGGGCGGGCGCCGACGTGGAGATCTACCGGTACGCGGGCGCCGGGCACCTCTTCACCGACCCGGACCTCGACGACTACGACGCCGAGGCCACGGAGGCGACGTGGCGCACGGCGCTCGGCTTCCTGGAGACCCTCTAGAGCCTGCCCCTGGGGATCGGCGGTCAGCGGACCGGGGCGTGCACGCGCTCGACCTTCTGCGTGCCGCTCAGCGTGCGGTACGAACGGGCCCAGGACGAGGTGGCCGCCGGGTCGGTCCGGTCCGAGACGACGTAGTAGTCCATCTGCGAGCGCTCGGCGGTGACGTCGAGGACGCCGTAGCCGTGCGAGTCCATGTCGAGCCACTTCACGTGCCGGTTGGCGGCCTTGAGGGCGGCCGCCGCCACGAGGGAGACCGTGTGCGGGGCGACGTGGAGCATGTCGTCGATGTTGTCGGAGCTCACCGACGTGACCACGAACTCGGTGGCGGCCGAGGCCGACAGCGGGTACGTGGCGGCCTTGACCGGCACGTCGTTCGCCCAGGCCATGTGGATGTCGCCGGTGAGGAAGACGGTGTTGTGGATCTTGTTGTCCCGCAGGTGGGAGATGAGTTCCTTGCGGTCGTCCGTGTAGCCGTCCCACTGGTCGGTGTTGATGGCCAGGCCCTCGCCGGGCAGGCCGAGCAACTCCGCGAGGGGCTTCAGGAGATGCGCGGGCAGGGAGCCGAAGGCGACCGGCGTGATCATCACCGAGGTGCCGACGAGCTTCCAGGCGGCGTCCGAGGCGGCCAGGCCCGACTTCAGCCAGTCGAGCTGCGCGCGGCCGGTGATCGTGCGGTCCGGGTCGTCGACCTCGCCGCTGCCGAACCCGGCCTGCTCGGAGCGGAAGGACCGCAGGTCGAGCAGGTGCAGATCGGCCAGCCTGCCGAACCGGACGCGGCGGTAGACGGTGCCCGCGGTCGAGGCGCGCACGGGCATCCACTCGAAGTACGCCTGCTTGGCCGCCGCCATGCGGCCCGCCCAGTCGCCCTCGGTCTCCGGTGAGTGGTTCACGGCCCCGCCCGACCAGGCGTTGTCGGCGAACTCGTGGTCGTCCCAGATCGCGATGACGGGGTGCGTGGCGTGCATCGCCTGCGCGTCGGGGTCGGTCTTGTGGACGCCGTGCCGGGTGCGGTAGTCGGCGAGCGTCCTGATCTCGTGCTTCGGCTCGTGCTGGCGTACGACGTTCTCGGCCGAGGGGTACTCGCCGCTCCGGTACTCGTAGATGTAGTCGCCGAGGTGGAGGACCGCGTCGAGTTCGGTGCGGGCCGCGAGGTGGCGGTACGGGGAGAAGTGACCGGCCTCCCAGTTGGCGCAGGACACCACTCCGAAGCGGACGCCGTGCGCGGAGGCGTCGTGCGCGGGGGTGGTGCGGGTACGCCCCACGGGGGAGTGCACATCCCCTACGGAGAAGCGGAAGTAATAGGTGGTCGCCTGGTGCAGGCCCCTTACGTCGGCCTTCACCGTGTGGTCCGACTCCGCCCGCGCGGTGGTGCTGCCGCGGCCGACGACCCGGGTGAACCCCTTGTCCTCGGCCACCTGCCAGGTCACCTCGGTGTCGGGGCCCTTGCCGGAGCCGGGCACGGCGTCCGGGGCGGGCGTCACACGGGTCCAGAGCAGGACGCCGTCGGGCAGCGGGTCGCCCGAGGCGACGCCGTGGTGGAAGGCGGGTCTCTCGGCCGCGTGGGCGGGTATGGCGGCGAGGGGGGCGCCGAGTACGGCGGTGGCGGCCGCGGCCTTGACGACCGTACGGCGGCTGGGCGCCGGGGAGTTGAGCGACGAATGAAGATCGTTTCGACTGGTCACAGGCGATCACGATACTGAGCGGTAATCGCACGAGGGGGGCGAACGCGTTAAGTCCGCCCCCCTGTTGGGTGATCAGCCCGCTACCCAGGCGGAGCTATCAGCCCACTACTGATCGGGATGATCAGTCCGCTACTTCGTGACGCCCGCCTTCTTCAGGGCGGCCTTCCAGTCGTCCGGGGTCTTCGGCGTCTCGATGGCCTTGTCGTTGATCTTGATGGTCGGGGTGGAGTCCACGCCCTCGGCCGACTGGAAGGAGTCGCTCATCTTGAGGGCCCAGGGGTCGAACTTCCCCTTCTCGACGGCGCTCTTGAACTTCTTGTTGCCCTTGAGGGCGTCCACGGTGTTCGCGACCTTGATCAGGTACTCGTCCTTCGCGAAGTCGTCGGCGGACTCCGAGGGGTGGTACTTCGACGAGTACAGCGCGGTCTTGTACTCCAGGAACGCGTCGGAGCTGACGTCCAGGGCGGCGCCGAGCGCGCTCAGGGCGTTCTTCGACCCTTCGCCCGAGAGGTTGTTGTCGAGGAACGTGCCGATGGTGAAGGTCAGCTTGTAGTCGCCGTCCTTCATGCCCTTGTCGACCGCGGAGCCGATGGACTGCTCCATGGCCGCGCAGCCGGGGCAGCGCGGGTCCTCGTACAGGTGGACCTTGTTCTTCGAGTCGGACTTGCCGATCGTGACCGTGGTGCCGTCCTTGCCGGAGGTGTTCGCCGGGACGACCACCTTGGCGTCGGCGGCCTCCTCCCACTTCGAGGGCGCGTTGGACTGCATGACGGCGTAGCCGACGCCGCCGGCTATCGCGAGGACGCCGACGATCGCGCCGGCGACGATGGCGCCCCGCTTGCGCTTCTCGCGCCTGCGCTCGGCCTCCTGCTGGACGCGGATGCGCTCGCGCGCTGCGGACTTGGCGGCCTGGCTGTTGCGCTTGCTCATGATCTTTTTCTCCGTGTGGACGAACTGCGTGGGGGAGCTGTACTCAGGCGATGACGGCCGAGCACGGCGGTCCACGCCGTCCCACGAAGTGCACGAGGAGCCGCGTGCGCGCCGCCGCCCGCACCCGGCGCGCGGGGCGCGGCAGGCGGCGTACGGGCCTGCGGGAGGTGGTGACCGCGGCGACCGCGATCAGCAGGGGCCGGAACGTCGCGGCGGCGACCGCGCGCAGCAGCTGGGCCAGCGCCCGCTCGCCGCGCCGCAGCCAGGCCGCCGCGAGGAGGCCCACCCCGACGTGCGCACCGAGCAGCAGCCAGGCCGCGCCCGGATCCACGTCGGTGAGGAGCGCGGCCGCGCCGTGCCCCTCGGCGGTCATCCTGGCCAGCGGGGTCCCCACGGGCGCCCCGCCGCACAGCACGTCGAAGCCGACGGCGCGCAGCGGGCCCGCGACGGGGCCGCCCGCCTCGCCGTAACAGACGTGCTGCCCCGCGGTGAACACCGTGTCGGCTGCCAGCTCCAGGGGGATCAGCAGGGCCGCGATCCGCCCGTACCCGCGCTCGCGCCCCGCCGTCGCGTACGCGATGACGAAGACGGCGGCGGCGATCGCCGCGACGGTGGTCAGCGGCAGGGGAACGCGGGACAGCAGCACGTGCGACGCGGCGGACAGCGTCACGACGAGTGCCGTGAAGAGCGCCGCGCGCACCACTCTGAGCTGCATCCCGGATATGTCCATCGCGGAGGAGTGTGCCATGTGTTCCTGTGGGCGACGCCTACAGGCCCGGGATCCTGCCGTTGCGGAACAGGTCGACGAAGATCTGGTGGTCGGCACGCGCGCGTGCCCCGTACGAGTGCGCGAAGTCGACGAGCAGGTCCGCGAAGCCGTCCTCGTCCGCGGCGATCGTGGCGTCGATGGCGCGCTCCGTGGAGAACGGCACCAGGTCGGAGTGGCCGCTCTCGTCGTCCGCCGCGGCGTGCATCGTGGCCGTGGCGCGGCCCAGGTCGGCGACGACGGCGGAGATCTCGTCGATCTCGTCGATGTCCGACCAGTCCAGGTCCACGGCGTACGGCGACACCTCGGCGACCAGCTGGCCCGCGCCGTCCAGCTCGGTCCAGCCGAGCCACGGGTCGGCGTGCGCCTGGAGGGCGCGCTGCGAGATGACGGTGCGGTGGCCCTCGTGCTGGAAGTACCCACGGACCGCCGGGTCCGTGATGTGGCGCGAGACGGCGGGGGTCTGCGCCTGCTTGAGGTAGATCACGACGTCGTTCTCCAGGGCGTCGCTGTTGCCCTCCAGGAGGATGTTGTACGACGGCAGGCCCGCGGAGCCGATGCCGATGCCGCGACGGCCCACGACGTCCTTCACGCGGTACGAGTCGGGGCGGGTGAGCGAGGACTCCGGCAGCGTCTCCAGATAGCCGTCGAACGCGGCGAGGACCTTGTACCGCGTGGCGGCGTCGAGCTCGATGGAGCCGCCGCCGTCCGCGAAGCGGCGCTCGAAGTCGCGGATCTCGGTCATCGAGTCGAGCAGCCCGAAGCGGGTCAGGGAGCGGGCGTCGCGCAGGGCGTCCAGGAGGGGGCCCTGAGCGGTGTCCAGCGTGAAGGGCGGCACCTCGTCGCTCTTGGCGCCCGTCGCCAGGTCGTGGATCCGCTCGCGGTACGCCGACGCGTACGTCCGCACGAGGTCGGTGATCTGGTCGTCACCGAGCGCCTTCGTGTACCCGATCAGGGCCACGGAGGCGGCGAAGCGCTTCAGGTCCCAGGTGAAGGGGCCCACGTAGGCCTCGTCGAAGTCGTTCACGTTGAAGATCAGGCGGCCCTGCGCGTCCATGTACGTACCGAAGTTCTCGGCGTGCAGGTCGCCGTGGATCCACACCCGGCCCGTGCGGTCGTCGAGGTAGGGCCCGCCGTGCTGCTCGCGCTCCAGGTCGCCGTAGAACAGGCAGGCCGTGCCGCGGTAGAACGCGAAGGCGGAGGAGGCCATCTTCCGGAACTTGACCCGGAACGCGGCGGGGTCCGCGGCGAGCAGCTCGCCGAACGCGGTGTCGAAGACGGCGAGGATCTCCTCGCCGCGCTGCTCAGCCGTGGGCTGCGGGACCGACATCGCTGGGTGCCTCCTGGTACAGGGGTGGTGCGTGACACGGGGGCGGACGCTCCGCCTCCGGGGACAGGGGGATCTTCCGCCCCTCGGGGCAGGTGTTCCGCCCCTTCCAACGCTCGACCGTACTCCCGAGTGCCCACCGGTTGTCAGCGCCCCGGATTAGACTTCCACGCTGTCCCCCCAGACTGCCCGCAGCCTGTCACCCCTCGTTCGCCGGAGGCCTTCCACCGTGACCAAGCCGCCCTTCACGCACCTGCACGTCCACACGCAGTACTCGCTCCTGGACGGTGCCGCGCGGCTCAAGGACATGTTCAACGCGGCCAATGAGATGGGCATGACGCATATCGCCATGTCCGACCACGGCAACCTGCACGGTGCGTACGACTTCTTCCACTCGGCGCAGAAGGCGGGCGTGACGCCGATCATCGGCATCGAGGCGTACGTGGCGCCGGAGTCGCGCCGGAACAAGCGCAAGATCAAGTGGGGGCAGCCGCACCAGAAGCGCGACGACGTGTCCGGTTCGGGTGGTTACACCCACAAAACGATCTGGGCGGCGAACGAGAAGGGCCTGCACAACCTCTTCAAGCTGTCCTCGGACGCCTATGCCGAGGGCTGGCTGCAGAAGTGGCCGCGCATGGACAAGGAGACCATCTCCCAGTGGTCGGAGGGTCTTATCGCCTCCACCGGCTGCCCCTCGGGCGAGCTGCAGACGCGGCTGCGGCTCGGACAGTTCGACGAGGCCGTGCAGGCGGCCTCGGACTACCAGGACATCTTCGGCAAGGACCGGTATTTCCTGGAGCTGATGGACCACGGCATCGACATCGAGCGCCGGGTCCGTGACGACCTGCTCCGGGTCGGCAAGAAGCTCGGCATCCCGCCCCTGGTGACGAACGACTCGCACTACACGTACGCGCACGAGTCCGTGGCGCACGACGCGCTGCTGTGCATCCAGACCGGCAAGAACCTCTCCGACCCGGACCGCTTCCGCTTCGACGGCACGGGCTACTACCTGAAGTCCACGGACGAGATGTACGCCATCGACTCCTCGGAGGCGTGGCAGGAGGGCTGCCGCAACACGCTCCTGGTGGCCGAGCAGATCGACACCACGGGCATGTTCGAGAAGCGCGACCTGATGCCGAAGTTCGACATCCCGGAGGGCTTCACCGAGGTCACCTGGTTCCAGGAGGAGGTCCGCCGCGGCATGGAGCGCCGCTATCCGGGCGGCGTCCCCGAGGACCGCCAGAAGCAGGCCGAGTACGAGATGGACATCATCATCCAGATGGGGTTCCCGGGGTACTTCCTGGTCGTCGCCGACTTCATCATGTGGGCCAAGAACAACGGCATCGCGGTCGGCCCGGGCCGAGGCTCCGCGGCCGGTTCGATCGTGGCGTACGCCATGGGCATCACCGACCTCGACCCGATCACGCACGGCCTGATCTTCGAGCGGTTCCTCAACCCCGAGCGCGTCTCCATGCCCGATGTCGACATCGACTTCGACGAGCGCAGGCGCGTCGAGGTGATCAGGTACGTGACGGAGAAGTACGGCGCCGACAAGGTCGCCATGATCGGCACGTACGGCAAGATCAAGGCGAAGAACGCGATCAAGGACTCCGCGCGCGTGCTCGGATATCCGTACGCGATGGGCGACCGCCTCACCAAGGCCATGCCCGCCGACGTCCTGGGCAAGGGCATCGACCTCTCCGGCATCACCGACCCCAAGCACCCGCGCTACAGCGAAGCGGGCGAGATCCGGGGGATGTACGAGAACGAGCCCGACGTGAAGAAGGTCATCGACACCGCCAAGGGCGTCGAGGGCCTGGTCCGGCAGATGGGTGTGCACGCGGCCGGCGTGATCATGTCCAGCGAGCCCATCGTCGACCACGCCCCGCTCTGGACGCGGCACACCGACGGCGTGACCATCACGCAGTGGGACTACCCCCAGTGCGAGTCGCTCGGCCTGCTCAAGATGGACTTCCTGGGCCTGCGCAACCTCACCATCATGGACGACGCCGTCAAGATGGTGCGGAACGACAAGGGCATCGACCTGGAGATGCTCTCCCTCGAACTGGACGACCCCAAGACCTTCGAACTGCTCTGCCGCGGTGAGACGCTCGGCGTCTTCCAGTTCGACGGCGGCCCCATGCGCTCGCTGCTCCGCCAGATGCAGCCCGACAACTTCGAGGACATCTCCGCCGTCTCGGCCCTGTACCGGCCGGGCCCGATGGGCATGAACTCGCACATCAACTACGCCGAGCGCAAGAACGGCCGCCAGGAGATCACGCCGATCCACCCGGAGCTCGAAGAGCCCCTGAAGGAGACGCTCGGCCTCACCTACGGCCTCATCGTGTACCAGGAGCAGGTGCAGAAGGCCGCCCAGATCGTCGCCGGGTACTCGCTGGGTGAAGCCGACATCCTGCGCCGCGTGATGGGCAAGAAGAAGCCCGAGGAGCTGGCGAAGAACTTCGTCCTCTTCCAGGAGGGCGCGAAGAAGAACGGGTACTCGGACGAGGCGATCCAGGCCCTGTGGGACGTCCTGGTCCCGTTCGCCGGATACGCGTTCAACAAGGCGCACTCCTCCGCGTACGGCCTGGTCACCTACTGGACCGCCTACCTGAAGGCGAACTACCCGGCCGAGTACATGGCCGCGCTGCTCACCTCGGTGAAGGACGACAAGGACAAGTCGGCCGTCTATCTGAACGAGTGCCGGCGCATGGGCATCAAGGTGCTGCCGCCGAACGTGAACGAGTCGGTGCACAACTTCGCCGCCCAGGGAGACGACGAGATCCTCTTCGGCCTGGAGGCCGTGCGCAACGTCGGCACGAACGTGGTCGAGTCGATCATCCGGTCCCGCAAGGCCAAGGGGAAGTTCACCTCCTTCCCCGACTACCTGGACAAGGTCGAGGCCACCGCCTGCAACAAGCGCACCACGGAGTCGCTGATCAAGGCGGGCGCCTTCGACACCATGGGGCACACCCGCAAGGGCCTCACCGCGCAGTACGAACCGATGATCGACAACGTGGTCGCGGTCAAGCGCAAGGAGGCCGAGGGACAGTTCGACCTCTTCGGGGGGATGGGCGAGGAGACCGGCGGCGACGAGCCCGGCTTCGGCCTGGACGTGGAGTTCTCCGAGGACGAGTGGGAGAAGACCTACCTGCTCGCCCAGGAGCGCGAGATGCTCGGTCTCTACGTCTCCGACCACCCGCTCTTCGGCCTGGAGCACGTCCTGTCCGACAAGGCGGACGCGGGCATCGGGCAGCTCACCGGCGGTGACTTCTCCGACGGGTCGGTCGTCACCATCGGCGGCATCATCTCGGGCCTGCAGCGCAAGATGACCAAGCAGGGCAACGCCTGGGCGATCGCCACCGTCGAGGATCTCGCGGGATCCATCGAGTGCATGTTCTTCCCGGCCACGTACCAGCTGGTGTCGACGCAACTGGTCGAGGACGCCGTGGTGTTCGTCAAGGGACGCCTCGACAAGCGCGAGGACGTGCCGCGGCTCGTCGCGATGGAGATGCAGGTCCCCGACCTGTCGAACGCGGGTACCAACGCGCCCGTGATCATCACCATCCCGACGGTCAAGGTGAGCCCGCCGATGATCACCCGCCTCGGAGAGGTCCTCAGCCACCACCGCGGCAACAGCGAGGTGCGGATCAAGCTCCAGGGAGCGCAGAAGACCACCGTGCTGCGCCTCGACCGGCACCGCGTGAAGCCGGACCCGGCGCTCTTCGGCGACCTGAAGGTGCTGCTCGGCCCGTCCTGCCTGGCGGGCTGATCCGGCCCCCGGTCACCGACCGACACCTGCCATGAGGGGCGCACCCGGACCGGGTGCGCCCCTCATGCGTGCCATGTGTGCCTGCGCGCGCGTCAGTTGTGACCGAAGCGCCGCTGGTGCTTACGTGCAACATCAGCAGGGCTGCCCTGGGCCTGCGTCTGCGGCTGCATCGAGGTCTGGGCGTCGACGGCGGTCGACTTGGCCTCCTCCTGCGCCTGCTCGGCCTGCGAGGAGCGGTTCTGCTGGCCGCCCTGCTTGCGGTGTTTGTTCTTGGCCATGGTGATCTTCCTCCTGAGGGGGATCTGGGGGCCAGGACGCGACCAGATTCACATATGGCGGCAAAGCGCGCATTTCGGATAATTACCGTGCGTCATACGGCCTGTCGGGGAGCGATTCGCCGATGCGCCACGCCGAAGATCGAGTTCCGGCCGTTAACCTCCGCCGGGTCGGGCAGACTCGAAGGGAACCCGACGCGGACCCGCACCCCTGATTCGTTGGCCGGACAGGGTGTCTTCGTGGGCCTTCGAGGGAACGTCCAGAGACCTCCAGGCACGTAGCACTGTCCTGGAACCTCCAGGCACGTCAGGGAACCTCCAGGGAAAGAGGGTGGACCGCGTGGATCGCTGCATCGTCCTGGTGGACGCCGGTTATCTGCTGGGTGCCGCCGCGAGTCTCCTCGCGGGCGAACCGTCCAGGTCCCGGATCACCGTCGATCACTCCGCCCTCATCCAGGGCCTGCGCGAACGCGCGGAAGCCGACACCGAGCGCCCCCTCCTGCGCATCTACTGGTTCGACGGCGCCCCCGACCGCGTCCCCCAGCCCGAACACCGCAGACTGCGCGTCATGCCCCGCGTCACCGTCCGCCTCGGCGCCCTGACCCGCAGCGACGGCCGCTGGGCGCAGAAGGGCGTCGACGCCGCGATGCACGCCGAACTGACCGAGCTGGCCCGCAACCGCGCCTGCTCCGACGTCGTGCTCGTCACCGGCGACGGCGATCTGCTGCCCGGCATGATGGCCGCCAAGGAACACGGCGTCGCCGTCCACCTGTGGGCCGTACAGGCCGCCGACGGGGACTACAACCAGTCCGAGGACCTGGTCGCGGAGGCCGACGAGCGGCGCGTCCTCGACCGCGCCTGGATCACCAAGGCCGTCCGCCCCAAGGAGCTCACCGGCATCTGCGCGCCCCCGCCCGTGCCGCGCCCCGAGATCGCCGCGATCCTCTCCGCCCCGCTCCCGGAGTCCGCGCTCGCCGCCGCCGCGCAGCACGCCGAGGAAGAGGCCCAGGACCACCACCCCGAACCCGCGGCCAACGGCAGGCAGCCCGACGAGCACCGCATGCCGCCGGGCAAGGGCGTGCCCACCCCCAAGGACCTGGCCGCCCTGCGCGCCCCCGGCACCCAGCCCGCGCAGCACCCCACCAACGCGACGCTGCGCTGGTCCTCCGACAAGGGCTGGGTCGAGCGCCCGGGCGGCGCCCCGGAGGCCGCCGAGGCCGCCGCGCTGCCCACCCTCGCCCAGCTGACCACGGCCGAACAGCGCTGGGCCGACCGCGAGGAGGACATCACCACCGTCGGCGGCGACCCCTTCGAGGTCGGTCAGGTGTTCGCGCGGCGCTGGATGGCGCGGCTCCCGGAACAGCACAACCTGCAGAAACTGTCCACGATGTACCCCCGCATCCCGCACCGCGTCGACGGCGAGCTGCTCCGCTACGCCGCACGGTTCGGCCTGCTCGCGCACAAGGACGACCAGATCGACGAGCACGACCGGTACGCGATCAGGGCGGGCTTCTGGCGCGAGGTCGACGGGCGCACGGCCGCGGAGCACGCGCCCGCGGGCGACCGGGCAGGCGACTGACACAGGACGTACGGGGCGCCCCGGGCGCACTCCGCGCCCGCCGACCCCGTAGGCTCGTCCTTCGTGAGTACGCGCCCGACACCGGCAGTCCGACAGGGACTCCGTCAGGAACACGGCAACGACGCCGTCTGCGCGGTGCGCGACCTGGTGAAGACGTATCCCGCCGCCCGCGCCCGGCGCGGCAGGCCCGCGACCCCCGAGGTCCGCGCCACCGACGGGATCCGCCTGACGGTCGGACGCGGCGAGATCTTCGGTCTGCTCGGCCCCAACGGCGCCGGCAAATCCACCCTCGTACGCCAGCTGACCGGCCTGATGCGGCCCGACAGCGGCAGCGTCGAGATCCTCGGCCACGACATCGTGCGCCACCCCGAGCGGGCCGCGCGGATCCTCGCCTACCTGGGCCAGGAGTCCACCGCCCTCGACGAGCTGACCGTGTCGCTCGCCGTCGAGACGACCGGACGGCTGCGCGGACTCGACGTACCGCGCGCGCGGTACGAGCGGGACGCGGTCCTCGAGGAGCTGGGGCTCACCTCGCTGGCCGGACGGCCGCTGAAGAAGCTTTCCGGCGGGCAGCGCAGGCTCGCCTGCTTCGCCACCGCGCTGGTGGGGGAGCGGCAGCTGCTCGTCCTCGACGAACCCACCACCGGCATGGACCCGGTCGCGCGGCGCGCCGTCTGGGCGGCCATCGACTGGCGCAGGGCCGAGCGCGGCACCACGGTGGTCCTCGTGACCCACAACGTCATCGAGGCCGAGACGGTCCTCGACCGGGTCGCCGTGCTCGACCAGGGCAAGGTCATCGCCTGCGACAGCCCGGCCGGACTCAAGGAGAAGGTCGCGGACGAGGTCAGGGTGGAACTGGTGTGGCGGGAGCGGGCGCCGCTCGACGTGCCCGAGGTGGCCGCGCTGCGGTCCTCCGCGGTGGAGTCGGGGCGCCGGTGGTCCCTGCGGCTCGCCCCGGACGAGGCGCGGGCCGCCGTCGCGGCGGTCACCGGCGGGGCCGCGTTCGCCGCGCTGGACGACTTCACGCTGGCCACGCCCAGCCTGGAGGACGTCTACCTGGCATTGGGCGGGAGCGGACGGGGGCTGGTGAAGGCATGACACCGAGCACAGTGCGTAGGAACAGCGACAGAAGGGTTGCCCGGTGAGTGCCGTTCCCCTCGAAGCCGTGGTGCGGGCCGACGGGCGGGCCGAGGCGGCCGCGCCGGGCCCCGCACCCCTCGGGCCGCCCGCCCGGCTGCTGCCGGCGCTCTCGGCCGTCTACCGCGCCCAGCTCTCGCGGGCCAGGGTCGCCCGCATCCCGCTGCTCTTCGTGGCGACCTTCCAGTCCGTCGGCATCATGATCCTGATGCGCGGCGTCGTCGACGGGGGCGGTGAGGCGCGGGCCGTCGTCGCCGGGTCCTCCGTGCTCGTCGTCGCGTTCGTCGCCCTCAACCTGCTCGCCCAGTACTTCGGGCAGCTCCGCTCCGACGGCGGGCTCGACCACTACGCCACGCTCCCCGTGCCGCCCGCCGCCGTGGTCCTGGGGGCCGCGGCCGCGTACGCCTCGTTCACGGTGCCCGGCACGTTCGTGACGGCGATCGTCGGGTGCGGGCTCTTCGGGCTGCCCTTCACCCACCTGTGGGTGCTGCTCGCGGTGATCCCGCTGGCCGGTGCCGCCCTCGCGGGACTCGGCGCCGCCCTCGGCCTGCTCGCGCCACGCCCCGAACTGGCCACCCTGCTCGGTCAGATGGGCATGTCGGCGGCGCTGCTGCTCGGCGTGCTCCCGGCCGACCGGATGCCGACGGTGCTGCAGTACGCGCGTGACCTGCTGCCGTCGACGTACGGCGTGGAGGCCTTCGCCCATACGTTCGGTCCTGATCCTGACTGGGTCGTCGTCGCCCTGGACCTCGCGGTCTGCGCGGGCGTCGGCGTGGTCTCCCTGGCCGTCGCCACGTGGGCGTTCCGCCGGGCGGCCGTCCGGTGACGCGCCGCACAGGGTGTGCTGGCACGATGTGGGGGTGACCGCACCGTTGACTCCCTCCCAACCGCCGGACGAACAACCCCCGCACGACCCCTGGCAGACCCCCGAGCAGCCCTCGGGAGCGACGTCTCCTTACGGGTCCCCCGACGGGTCTCCCTACGGGTCTCCCGACGGGTACGAGCGGGACGGTGCGGGCCTGCGGGCCGAAGTGGTGCAGGCCGCAGTGATCGTGGTCGCGGTGGCCGTGGCCGGTGTGCTGCTCGGCGCGCTGTGGATGTGGCTGGCGCCGCGGGTGCCGCTCGTCTCGGACGGCAAGGCGGTGTACCTCAAGGACACCGAGGGCGAGCAGGCCATCGGAATAGACGGAACGTTCACCCTGCTGTCGCTCGGCTTCGGCCTGGTCAGCGGCGTCGTCGTCTTCCTGCTCCGCAAGCGCGGCGGGATCCCGCTGGTCGCGGGGCTGGCGGTCGGCAGCCTGCTCGGCGCGCTGCTCGCGTGGCGGGTCGGCATCTGGCTGGGCCCCGAGACGGACGTCGTGGCGCACGCCAAGTCCCTCGGCAAGGGCGTCGTCTTCGACGCGCCGCTGGAACTCAAGGCGATGGGCACGGTCCTCGCCTGGCCGGTGGCGGCGCTGGCCGTGCATCTCGGCCTCACGGGACTGTTCGGCCCGCGGGACCCGGAGCCGTACCCAGGACCCTGAGCCCTGGGCACGGGATCTGAGGCATCCGCAGCAACTACGGGAGCTACGGGATCTACGGGATCCTAGGCGGGACGTTTGCCGTGGTTGGCCTTGCGCTTCTTGGCCCGCCACTTCCGCATGCGCGTCTTCTTCGACATGCCCTCGGTACTAGTCCCGTCCGGGACAGGTGTCGAGGGCACTTTCAGGACCGGCCGATCGGCGCCAGCACCGCGTCCGTGAGCGACGCCAGGTCGCCCGGCGCCAGCTCGACCTCAAGGCCGCGGCGGCCCGCCGAGACGCAGATCGTGGAGTGCGCCGACGCCGAATCGTCCAGGACCGTGCGCAGCTTCTTGCGCTGGCCGAGCGGCGAGATGCCGCCCCGTACATAGCCCGTGGTGCGCTCGGCGGCCGCCGGGTCGGCCATCACGGCCTTCTTGCCGGAGACCGCGGCGGCCAGCGCCTTCAGGTCGAGGGAGCCCGCCACCGGGACGACCGCCACGGTGAGCGCGCCGTCGACCTCGGCGACCAGCGTCTTGAAGACCCGGTCGGGCGACACGCCCATCGCCTCGGCGGCCTCTTCGCCGTACGAGGGATGGGACGGGTCGTGTTCGTAGGAGTGGACGGTGAAGGACGCCCCGGCCGCGGTGAGCGCGACCGTCGCGGGCGTCCCCGCGGCCTGTGCCGTCTGCTTCTTCTGCTTCTTCGCCAAGGTGCTCGTGCCTTACGTCGGTGCGAAGACGGGCTGTGGGGCCCGCGTCAGTTGAGGCTCGTCGTCCCGCGCGTCAGCTCCGTCGCGGGCAGCGAGGGCAGGTTGCGGATGATCGCGGTCTCGGAGCGCAGCAGGGTCAGCTCGTCCCGCAGCCGCGACGCCGTGTCCTGCGCCTCCAGGAGCCGCTGCTTGGTGCCGGTGTCGAGGACGGCCGCGGCGGCGACCAGGTAGGAGACGACGGACGGGTCGTCGGGCAGCTCTGCGCCCGTCGACAGCGACCGCTCCCGCGCCCCCGCCAGCCGCTTCTGGTACGAGCGGAAGGCGCGCAGGACGCCCTCGGCGAGCGTGCCCGCACCCTCGCCGGACTCCTCGGGCACCTCCTCGACCTCGGCGGTGAGGAACGGCCCGGACGCGTCGACCGACGTGATGCGCACCCGTGTCGTGCCCGTCGCGAGGACCTCGAAGCCGCCGTCGTCGCGCTCCCTGATCGTCGCGGCGTCCGCCACGCAGCCCATGCCGTGGAAGGCCTTGAGCGGATCGTCGCCGAACCCCGCGGAGGGGCCGTGCTCGGGCAGCGCCGTCGGGTCGGGGAGTCCTGGCGCGCTCGGCGCCACCTCCTGGCCGTCGCGGATCGCGACGACGGCGAACTGGCGCTGCTCCTCCTCGGGGGTCTTGAGCAGCTCGCGCATCATGGCGCGATATCGCTCCTCGAAGACGTTCAGCGGCAGCACGAGGCCGGGGAACAGCACCGAGTTGAGCGGAAAGAGCGGAAGCCGGGTGGTCACGACCGGCAAGCCTAATGGTCGCCGGAGCGGTCGCGTCCCCGCGGACCGCGCAGCGGAGTCCGTGATGCCACTTCGATGCGCACGCCGTCGCGCAGCTCCAGGAACTGGCCGAGCGGATCGTCGGCCATCCGGTCCCAGGGGAACGACGTGGCGTACGGCCCGATCAGGCGCAGCTGCTCCAGCGCGTCGTCCCACCGCTCCAGGCGGACCAGGACGTACGTGAGGAGGTTGCGGACCTCGGCGGGCCACGGGTCCCCCGCCGCGTACTCCCGTGACAGGGCGATCGCGAGGTCGGCCGCCGCGTCCAGGCGCCGGCGCGGCAGGTTCCCCGAGGGGCTCGTCAGGTAGGCGAAGGCGGCCCGTGCCGGGAGGACCTGTATCAGCGAGCCGGGCAGGGCGTCGCCCGCGGCGCGCTCGGCGAAGTCGAAGCACTCGCGGTGCGAGCCGTACCAGGCGGCCGACAGGTACTGCAGAGCGGACGCGTGGCAGCCGTAGTGGTACGAGGAGCGGCGCACCGCCTCCTCCCACAGCTGCTCGAACACGGTGTGCGAGGCGTGCGTGCCGCGGGCGTGGTCGAGGGCGATCCGCCACGGCACCGGGTCGCGCGGGTCGGCCTCGGCGGCCGCGGTGAGCAGCGGTCCCGACTCGCGCAGCAGCTCGGCGCGGGCCGGTGACTCCCAGCCACGCACCACCGCGAGCTCCGCCTTGACGAGCAGGGCGTCGGGGTCGTGCGGGGACGCGCCGAGCCAGTCGTCGAACCACTCGGGGCGGGAGCGGGCGAAGGCGGCGAGCCGTGTGGTGTAGCGGTCGCGGTTCTCCCACTCGGCGGCCTCGCGGGTGGTGGCGAGGAGCTTCGAGGCCGGGCCGTAGTCGCCGCGTCCGGCGGCGACCAGAGCGGGGGCGAGCCGCTCGTCGGGCACGTCGAGGAGCACCTCGTCGTCCGGCGGGAGCCCGGCGGCGAGCCGCGGGGTGTGCCGGACCATGCGGGCGGTACGGATGAAGGCACGCAGCACCGTGCCCTCCTTTGCGCATCGACCGGCGCCGCTCGCGCGGCACCGCCGGTCACCGTTGTGGTTGTTCGTCGGTCGCAGGGATGACGGCCGACGGCGGGCGATGGTTGCCTGCGGTCACGTAACGGTTCGGCCGGGGACCACGGGTTCCGGCCGCGGCGGGACGACTCAGGGACGCCGGGGCGGCGCGGACGGCACGCCTGGCTCAGCTGCGCCGCAGGAGCCGCGTCGCCCCGGCCGCCACCGTGGTCGCCAGGATCCAGCCGAGCAGGATCAGCGCGGTCGAGAACCACTGCCAGCCGCCGTTCAGCTGCCAGTAGGTGTCCTGCCCGAGGTTGATGACGGGCAGCAGCAGATCGAGGGAGAACAGGGCGGGGTTCCAGTTCGGGTGCTCGCCGGGTTTGATCGCGGGATGCTCGGCGCGCGAGAACGCCACCGCGCTGACCGCCCACAGCACCGCCATCCAGACGGCGGCCCGCCCGGGCCGGTAGCCGTAGGCGACGGTCCAGTCCTGCGCGTACCCCCAGAGCTTCGCCGCGAGGGGCAGGGTCTCGCGGCGCCGCCGCTGCTTGGCGAGGAGCACCTCGCGGGCGTCGGCGTCCTCGCCGCCGTTGCGCAGGACGGTGGCGAGCTTCTCGTACGGCTCCGGGTTGTACTCGGCCGTCGCGGCCATCACCCAGCTCAGCCGCCGGGAGAGCGGGAAGGTGCCCTGCGGCACGAGGTTCTCGTACGTGAAACCGCCCATCTGGAGGCCGCCGGGCCCGGGCCAGCTCGACGCACGGTCGATGAGGTTGACGACCCGGGCGCCGGACAGGACGACCTTCCCGCGCTGCGGGGCCTCGCCGAGGAAGCGGAGCTCGGGCGTCTGGACGCGGCGCAGCGAGATCTCCTGGTCGTTCTGGAGGGTGAAGCGGGCGTGCGCGAAGTCGATGGCGTCGCCGAAGCGGCCGTCGTCGAGGCGGATGCCGCCCTCGCACTCGAAGCGCTGCACGCGGGTGCCGCGGGCCGGTGTGGTGCCGCTGGTCTGCGGGGGATTGCCGACGGCGGCCGGGGTCAGGTACAGGGTGCGCTCGACGGTCATCTGCGGGGCGTTGAGCGCGTGCCTGCCGTACTGGTTCACCAGCTTGCTGCCGCGCAGGCTCAGGGACACGCCGATCTTCGCGCCGCGCAGGCTCAGCTCGCCGTGCGACTCCATCATCTCGGCCTGGAGGTCCTGGCCGACGGTGAGGCCGTCGCCGGTGATGGAGTGGCTGCGCCGGTCGCGGTAGACCACCGCCTGGTTCAGGAGCAGGTCGGTGCCGATGTGGGCGTCGGTGAGGCGGATGCCGTTGTGGATGCGGCAGCGCGGCAGGTGCAGGTCGCCCTCGGTGTGCAGCCGGGCCGCCTCGACGCGCGGGATCGAGCAGTCGACGAGCCGCAGCGTCGCGAAGCGGGCCTCGGGAAGGAGGACCTCCTTCTCGAAGCGGCAGTGCTTCATCTCGGTATACGGGACGACCGTGCCGCCCGCGAGGTCCAGCGGATCGGTGATCTGCACGCCCGCCAGCTTCAGGGACGACACGCGGCCCGCGAGCGCCGGCGGGCCGTCGAGCAGCAGCCAGCACACGATGCGGGCCCGCACGCTCCGGTCGGGACCCCAGGGGTGCCCGCCGTGCGGATCGTCGACGGCCGGATCGCCCGATCTGAGGTCGTACACACTGCCGTTGCGGAAGGCCTGCCACATGCCGATCTCCGCGGCGGTCAGCCCGTCCGGCGGATCGCCGGTGCCGGCGTCGTCGACCACTGCTGTTGCCCCCCGTCCTGCGGCGCACGACTCTCGTACACCTGTTTCATGCCCGCTCGGTGACCGGCTGAAAGCCAGCGAGACCCTAGTGGTCAACGAGATCCGGCGGGGTTCATATCAGCCAGTGATACGCGCGTCCTGCGTCGAATGAAGGTCTGAGAGAATTGGCCGTGTGATCTCTCGAATCGATCTGCGCGGCGATGCCCTCACGGAGTTTCCGTCGGGTCCCGCCCTGCGCGCCCTGCTGCCCCGTGCCGACTTCGACGTCGCGGCCGCCCTGGAGAAGGTGCGGCCCATCTGCGAGGACGTGCATCATCGTGGCGACGCGGCCCTGATCGACTACGCGGAGAAGTTCGACGGCGTGCGCCTGGACCAGGTCCGGGTCCCCGCCGCCGCCCTCACCGAGGCCCTCGACGGCCTCGACCCGGCCGTGCGCGCGGCGCTTGAGGAGTCCATCCGCCGCGCCCGCACCGTCCACCGCGAGCAGCGCCGCGCCCCGCACACCACGCAGGTCGTCCCCGGCGGCACCGTCACCGAGAAGTGGGTCCCCGTCGAACGCGTCGGGCTCTACGCACCGGGCGGCCGGTCCGTCTACCCCTCCTCCGTGATCATGAACGCCGTCCCCGCCCAGGAGGCGGGCGTCGAGTCGATGGCGCTCGCGTCCCCGCCGCAGGCCGACTTCGGTGGCCTTCCGCACCCGACGATCCTCGCCGCCTGCGCGCTCCTCGGCATCGACGAGGTGTACGCGGTCGGCGGCGCCCAGGCCGTCGCGATGTTCGCGTACGGCACCGAGAGCTGCGCCCCCGCCAACATGGTCACCGGGCCCGGCAACATCTGGGTCGCGGCCGCCAAGCGCTACTTCACCGGGCGCATCGGCATCGACACCGAGGCGGGCCCGACCGAGATCGCCGTCCTCGCCGACGACACCGCCGACCCGGCGCACGTCGCGTCCGACCTGATCAGCCAGGCCGAGCACGACCCGCTCGCGGCCGCCGTCCTCGTCACGGACTCCCTCGCGCTCGCCGACGCGGTCGAGAAGGAGCTGGCACCGCAGGTCGCGGCGACCAAGCACGTCGAGGACCGCATCGTGCCCGCGCTCAGCGGCCGCCAGTCCGCGATCGTCCTGGTCGACGGCCTGGAGCAGGGCCTCAAGGTCGTCGACGCGTACGGCGCCGAGCACCTGGAGATCCAGACCGGTGACGCGGCCGCCGTCGCGGGACGCGTCAAGAACGCCGGCGCGATCTTCGTCGGCCCGTGGTCGCCCGTCTCCCTCGGCGACTACTGCGCGGGCTCCAACCACGTCCTGCCCACCGGCGGCTGCGCCTGCCACTCCTCGGGGCTCAGCGTCCAGTCGTTCCTGCGCGGCATCCACATCGTGGACTACAGCCGCGACGCCCTCGCCGACGTCGCGCACCACGTCGTGACGCTCGCCGAGGCGGAGGACCTGCCCGCGCACGGCGCGGCCGTCAAGGCACGGTTCGGATGGAAGGTGCCGGGGCAGTGAGCGACGTACGTATCGACGACCTGCCCGTGCGCGACGAGCTGCGCGGCAAGTCCCCCTACGGCGCACCCCAGCTCGACGTGCCCGTACGCCTGAACACCAACGAGAACCCCTACCCGCTGCCCGAAGCGCTCGTCGAACGCATCGCCGAGCGGGTGCGCGAGGCCGCCCGCGACCTCAACCGCTACCCCGACCGGGACGCCGTCGAGCTGCGCACCGAACTCGCCCGCTACCTCACCCGCACCGGCGGGCACGAGGTGACGCGCGCCCACGTGTGGGCGGCCAACGGGTCGAATGAAGTCATCCAGCAGCTCCTTCAGACCTTCGGCGGACCCGGCCGCACGGCCATCGGCTTCGAGCCGTCGTACTCGATGCACGGCCTCATCGCCCGCGGCACCGGCACCGGCTGGCTCTCCGGCCCGCGCCACGACGACTTCACCATCGACGTCGACGCGGCCACGAAGGCCATCGCCGAGCACCGCCCCGACGTCGTCTTCATCACCACGCCCAACAACCCCACGGGCAACGCGGTCCCGGCCGACGCCGTCCTCGCCCTGTACGAGGCGGCGCAGGCCGCGAAGCCGTCCCTCGTCGTCATCGACGAGGCGTACGTGGAGTTCAGCCACGGCGACTCGCTGCTCCCGCTGATCGAGGGGCGCCCGAACCTCGTCGTCTCCCGCACCATGTCGAAGGCGTTCGGCGCGGCCGGGCTGCGCCTCGGCTACCTCGCCGCCGACCCGGCGGTCGTCGACGCGGTGCAGCTCGTACGCCTGCCGTACCACCTGTCGGCCGTCACCCAGGCCACGGCGCTCGCCGCCCTGGAGCACACCGACACGCTCCTGAAGTACGTCGAGCAACTCAAGGGCGAGCGCGACCGCATCGTCACCGAACTGCGCGCGACGGGGTACGAAGTGACCGACTCCGACGCCAACTTCGTGCAGTTCGGGCGGTTCACCGACTCCCATGAGGTGTGGCGGCAGATCCTCGACCGGGGCGTCCTGGTGCGGGACAACGGCGTGCCGGGATGGCTGCGCGTGTCCACCGGGACCCCCGACGAAAACGACGCGTTCCTCGATGCGGTACGCGAACTCAAGAAGGAGCAGAGCGCATGACTCGCGAAGGCCGTGTCGGAAGAATCGAGCGGACCACCAAGGAGACCTCCGTCGTCGTCGAGATCGACCTCGACGGCACCGGCAAGGTCGACGTGTCGACCGGGGTCGGCTTCTACGACCACATGCTCGACCAGCTCGGCCGCCACGGCCTCTTCGACCTGACGGTCAAGACCGACGGCGACCTGCACATCGACTCGCACCACACCATCGAGGACACCGCGCTCGCCCTCGGTGCCGCCTTCAAGCAGGCGCTCGGCGACAAGGTCGGCATCTACCGCTTCGGCAACTGCACCGTCCCGCTGGACGAGTCGCTCGCCCAGGTGACCGTCGACCTGTCAGGCCGCCCGTACCTCGTGCACACCGAGCCCGAGAACATGGCGCCCATGATCGGTGCCTACGACACGACGATGACCCGGCACATCCTGGAGTCCTTCGTCGCGCAGGCCCAGATCGCGCTGCACGTCCACGTGCCGTACGGGCGCAACGCCCACCACATCGTGGAGTGCCAGTTCAAGGCCCTGGCCCGCGCCCTGCGGTACGCCTCCGAGCGCGACCCGCGCGCCGAAGGCATCCTTCCCTCCACGAAGGGCGCGCTGTAACCCATGACCGGGCTCAACACCATCCTCATCGTCGTCGGCCTCTTCCTGATCGGCGGCATCATCTCCTTCGTCAAGCAGGGCATGCCCAAGAGCCTCATCACGCTGCTCTCCATCGCCGCCGTGATGTGTCTGGCCGCGGGCATCCTCCGCCTCGACTACTGGAACTGACGGGAGGCGTACGCACATGAGCACTCCCAAGAAGGTCGTCGTCTTCGACTACGGCTTCGGCAACGTGCGCTCCGCCGAGCGCGCCCTCGCGCGCGCGGGCGCCGACGTCGAGATCACCCGTGACTACGACAGGGCGATGAACGCCGACGGCCTGCTCGTGCCGGGCGTCGGCGCCTTCGCCGCCTGCATGCAGGGGCTCAAGGAGGCGCGCGGCGACTGGATCGTGGGCCGCCGCCTGTCCGGCGGGCGCCCCGTGATGGGCATCTGCGTCGGCATGCAGATCCTCTTCGCGCGCGGCATCGAGCACGGCGTGGAGACCGAGGGGCTCGACGAGTGGCCCGGCACGGTCGAGCCGCTGAAGGCCGAGATCGTGCCGCACATGGGCTGGAACACGGTCCAGGCCTCGGCGGGATCCCCGCTCTTCAAGGACCTGGACGACGAAGCGCGCTTCTACTTCGTGCACTCCTACGCGGTCCACGACTGGTCCCTGGAGGTCGTGAACCCGGCGATGCGCGCCCCCTATGTGCACTGGTCCACGCACGGCGAGCCCTTCGTGGCGGCCGTCGAGAACGGCGCCCTGAGCGCCACCCAGTTCCACCCCGAGAAGTCCGGCGACGCCGGCGCCCAGCTCCTCACCAACTGGATCGGAACCCTGTGAGCACCCTCGAACTCCTTCCCGCCGTCGACGTCCGCGACGGCCAGGCCGTACGCCTCGTCCACGGCGAGTCCGGCTCGGAGACCTCCTACGGCTCCCCGCTGGAGGCCGCCCTCGCCTGGCAGCGGTCGGGCGCCGAGTGGCTGCACCTGGTCGACCTGGACGCCGCGTTCGGCACCGGCGACAACCGCGCCCTGATCGCCGAGGTCGCGGGCGCCATGGACATCAAGGTGGAACTCTCCGGCGGCATCCGCGACGACGACACGCTCGCCGCCGCCCTCGCCACCGGCTGCACCCGCGTCAACCTGGGCACGGCCGCCCTGGAGACCCCGGAGTGGGTCGCCAAGGTCATCGCCGAGTACGGCGACAAGATCGCGGTCGGCCTCGACGTACGCGGCACGACGCTGCGCGGCCGCGGCTGGACCCGCGACGGCGGCGACCTGTACGAGACCCTGGAGCGCCTGAACGCCGAGGGCTGCGCGCGCTACGTGGTCACGGACATCGCCAAGGACGGCACGCTGCAGGGCCCCAACCTGGAGCTCCTGAAGAACGTCTGCGCGGCGACGGACCGTCCTGTGGTGGCCTCCGGCGGGGTGAGCAGCCTCGACGACCTGCGCGCCATCGCCGAGCTCGTCCCGCAGGGCGTCGAGGGCTCGATCGTCGGCAAGGCGCTGTACGCGAAGGCGTTCACTCTCGAAGAGGCGCTCGCCGCGGTGGCGTCGTCATGAGGGACGCCATTCGCAGGGTGAGCTCGGGCGGTCCGTGGGAGGACGCCATCGGCTACTCCCGCGCCGTCGAGCTGCCCAACGGCCTCGTCATGGTGTCCGGCTGCACCTCCGTGGTGAACGGCGTCATCGACGCGGGCACCCCGTACGAGCAGACGGTCAACGCCTTCCGGGCCGCGTTCGACGCGCTGAGGAAGCTGGGCCTCGGCCGCGAGCACGTCGTCCGCACCCGCATGTACCTCACGCACGCGCGGGACGTGGAGGAGGTGGGCCGCGCCCACAAGGAGCTCTTCGACGACGTGCGCCCCGCGGCGTCGATGCTGATCGTCTCCGGCTTCGTCGACCCCAGCCTGGTCGTCGAGGTCGAGGTGGAGGCGTACGGTCCGCGTGCCGCGCTGGGAGGTGCGGAATGACTCTCTCCGTACGCGTGATCCCCTGCCTGGACGTGGACAACGGCCGCGTCGTCAAGGGCGTCAACTTCCAGAACCTGCGCGACGCGGGCGACCCCGTCGAGATGGCCAAGGTGTACGACGCCGAGGGCGCCGACGAGCTCACCTTCCTGGACATCACCGCGTCGTCCGGCAACCGCGAGACGACGTACGACGTGGTCCGCCGCACCGCCGAGCAGGTCTTCATCCCGCTCACGGTGGGCGGCGGCGTACGCACCGCCGAGGACGTCGACAAGCTGCTGCGCGCGGGCGCGGACAAGGTCGGCGTCAACACGGCGGCGATCGCGCGCCCCGAGCTGATCCGCGAGATCGCGGAGCGGTTCGGCCGCCAGGTGCTCGTCCTCTCCGTGGACGCGCGACGGACTCCGTCCGGCTCCTTCGAGGTCACCACCCACGGCGGCCGCGAGTCCGCCGGGATCGACGCGGTCGAGTGGGCGCACCGGGCCGCGGAGCTCGGCGCGGGGGAGATCCTGCTCAACTCGATGGACGCGGACGGCACGAAGGACGGCTACGACATCGAGATGATCTCGGCCGTACGCAAGCACGTGACCGTTCCTGTGATCGCCTCCGGTGGCGCGGGCCGCCTGGAGCACTTCCCGCCCGCGGTCGCGGCGGGCGCGGACGCGGTGCTCGCGGCGTCGGTCTTCCACTTCGGCGATCTGCGGATCGGCGAGGTCAAGGAGACCCTGCGAGGGGCGGGACACCCGGTCCGCTAGCGGCGGGTTCGCCTGGGCCCCGGTCACCCTGTGCGGGTGGCCGGGGCTTCTTCTTCGGCAGGTAGGAAGGGAAAGTTGCGCAATATTTGTTGTGCAACTTTTCTTTCGTATCTACGGTGGGAGTATGGAGAACCGTCGCCGGATCACGGATCTGGGCACCCTCAAGGCCTTCGGCAACCCCCTGCGCATGAAGCTGTACAGCACCCTGCGCGTGGGCGGCCCCGCGACCGCGTCGCACCTGGCCGCGCAGGTCGACGAGGCCGTCTCCCTCGTCAGCTACCACCTGCGCAAGCTCGCCGAGCACGGCCTCATCGAGGAGGCCGACGCACAGAGCGAGGACGCGCGGGAGCGGTGGTGGCAGGCCGCGCAGGACACGCTGAGCTTCCGCCACGAGGACTTCAAGGACACACCGGAAGGGGCGGCCACGCACGCGGCCGTCGTCCGCGGCCTGATCGCGCACCGCAGGGAGCAGTACGAGACGTACCTCGACCAGCAGGCGGCCTGGGGCGCCGAGTGGCGCAAGGCGGCCGACCAGTCGGACTTCCTCGCCCGCCTCAACCCCGCCGAACTCACGGCCCTGAACGCCGAGATCCACGCCCTCGTCCAGACGTACACGGAACGCGGCAAGGCCGCCGAAGCGGCCGGGGACACCGAGGGCCGCGAGAACGTCGCCGTACACCTGGCCAGCTTCCCGTTCCGGATCTGAGAGGCACCGCCATGGCCACCGCGACCGCACCCCTCACCACCGAGCTCCCCGCCCACCGCGACGCCAACGTCCTGCGCTGGCTCGGCGCCTACACCACGTCCATGGTCGGCGACGGCATCTACTTCGTCGCGCTGTCCTGGGCCGCGGCCCGCAGTGGCAGCCCCGGCCAGGCGGGCCTCGTCCTCGCCGTCGGCGCCGTCCCCCGCGCCGCCCTCATGCTCGGCGGGGGAGTCGTCGCCGACCGCCTCGGCCCCCGCCGCGTCGTGATCGGCAGCGACGCCGTCCGCTGCGCCGTGCTCCTCGCGGCCGCCCTGCTGCTCCTCGTCTCCTCACCCGGCATCTGGCTGCTCGCCTGCCTCGCCCTCGTCTTCGGCGCCGTCGACGCCCTCTTCCTGCCGAGCGTCGGCGCGCTGCCGCCCCGCATCACCGCGCCGGGCCAGCTGGGACGGGTCCAGGGCATGCGCGGCCTGGCCCAACGCGTCGCCACCGTCGTCGCGGCACCGCTGGGCGGCCTCGCCGTGGCGCTCGGCGGACCGTCGGCCGCGTTCGCCGCGGGCGGCGCGCTGTTCGTCGTCTCGCTGGTGCTCCTCGCGGCCGTACGCCTGCGCCCGCTGCCCGCCGACGACGCCACGGCGCACGGCGACTCGGCCGTGCGGCAGCTCGCCGACGGACTGCGGTACATCCGCGGACACCGGCTCCTCGCCCCGCTGACACTCGTCGCGGCGGTGATGGAACTCGGCTTCGCGGGACCCGCCAACATCGGCCTGGTGCTCCTCGCCGACCGGCGCGGCTGGGGCGCCACGGGGATGGGCTGGATCATCGCGGGATTCGGCGTCGGCGCGGGGCTCGCCGCCCTCCTGCTCGCCGTACGCGGACGGATACCCCGGGCCGGAGCGGTGCAGTCCGTGGGCGTCATCGCGGGATCGGTCGCCCTGGCGGGCATCGGCTTCGCACCCTCGGCCGCGGTGGCCACCGCGGCCGCGCTCTGCGTCGGACTGTGCACCGGGCTCGGCGGCGCCCTGATCGCGGCCCTGACGCAGACCGCCGCCGACCCCGCCTACCTGGGGCGCGTCACCTCCGTCGTCACCCTGTTCACCATGGGCTTCGCGCCGCTCTGCTATCCGGTCGTCGGCGCCGCGATCGGGACGTGGGGCGTCGAGCCGGTGTACGCCGTGTGCGCCGCGCTCAGCGCGACGGGCGGCGTCATCGGTCTCTGCTCACGCACCCTGCGCCGCGCCGAACTCCCGCGCTGAACTCCCGCGCTGCGCGCAGCGGTTCACAGGCCCAGCTGCTTCGAATCGTGCAGCGTGGCGATCGCCTGCTTGTCGCCGTCCAGCTCCACGTCCGCGACGTCCTGCCTGCCGTACACGTACATCAGCAGTTCCGACGGCTCACCCGTCACCGTCACCACCGGCGCGCCCCGGTGCGCCACCGCCGTCTGACCGTCCGGGCGGCGCAGCACCAGGCCCACCGGGGCCTTGCGGCCCGCCAGGCGGGCCGAGCGCTCCAGGCGGGACCAGAGGGTGTCCGCGAAGACCGGATCGAGCTCGCGCGGCGTCCAGTCGGGCCGCGCGCGGCGCACGTCCTCCGTGTGGATGTAGAACTCGACGGCGTTCGACAGCTCGTCGATCTGCTTGAGGGCGAAGGGGGAGAACCGTGGCGGACCCGTACGGATCAGCTGGATCAGTTCCTCGTACGGCTTCGCGGCGAACTCGGCCTGCACCCGCTCCAGGCGCGGCGCGAGCTGCTTGATCAGGAGCCCGCCCGCCGCGTCCGCGCGGCGCTCCCGCACCACCACGTGCGCCGCCAGGTCACGCGCCCTCCAGCCCTCGCACAGGGTGGGCGCCTCCGGACCCTCCGCTTCCAACAGATCGGCAAGGAGAAGTCGTTCACGCTTCGCATGGGTCGACATGCAGCCACCCTACGACCGGCCGCGAGGTCCGGACAGTGGACGCCGCCGGGGACGGCCCGCCGGGCGCGGCACAATGGGCCCATGACCAGCGTGCCCCCGCCCAGCAGCAACCTCGACCCGGACATCGCCGCGCGCCTCAGGCGCAGCGCCGACGGACTCGTCCCCGCCATCGCCCAGCAGTACGACACCGGTGAGGTGCTCATGCTCGGCTGGATGGACGACGAGGCGCTGCACCGCACCCTCACCACCGGCCGCTGCACCTACTGGTCCCGCAGCCGCCAGGAGTACTGGGTCAAGGGCGACACCTCCGGGCACTTCCAGTACGTCAAGGAGGTCGCGCTCGACTGCGACGCGGACACCGTCCTCGTCCAGGTCGACCAGATCGGCGCGGCCTGCCACACCGGCACCCGCACCTGCTTCGACACCGACGTGCTGCCCGTCCTGCCCGTGCCCGGCGAGCCCGCCCCCGGTCAGTAGGGTCGGCTGCCATGGACCTCGAGACCTTCCGCAAGCTGGCGTCCGACCGCCGCGTCATCCCCGTCAGCCGCAAGCTCCTCGCGGACGGCGACACCCCCGTCGGCCTCTACCGCAAACTCGCCGCCGAGCGCCCTGGCACGTTCCTCCTCGAATCCGCGGAGAACGGCCGATCGTGGTCCCGGTACTCCTTCGTCGGCGTCCGCAGCGCCGCCGCCCTCACCGTCCGCGACGGCGAGGCCCACTGGCTCGGCACCCCGCCCGTCGGCGTACCCACCTCCGGCGACCCGCTCGCCGCACTGCGCGCCACCATCGACATACTGCACACCCCCCGCGACGTCGTCAGCGCCCACGGCCTGCCGCCCTTCACCGGCGGCATGGTCGGCTACCTCGGCTACGACATCGTGCGCCGCCTGGAGAAGATCGGCCCGGGGGAGCGGGACGACCTGCGACTCCCCGAGCTGACCATGCTCCTCACCAGCGACCTCGCCGTCCTCGACCACTGGGACGGCTCGGTGCTCCTGATCGCCAACGCGATCAACCACAACGACCTGGAGACGGGGATCGACGAGGCGTACGCCGACGCGGTCGCCCGCCTCGACGCCATGGAGACCGACCTCTCCCGGCCCGTCTCCCAGCCCCCGGCCGCCCTGCCGCCCTCCGAGCTTCCCGCCTGCACCGCCCTGTGGGGCGGCGAGCAGTACCAGGAAGCCGTCGAGGACATCAAGGAACGCATCCGGGCCGGCGAGGCCTTCCAGGTCGTCCCCTCGCAGCGCTTCGAGACCCCGTGCACGGCAACCCCGCTGGACGTCTACCGCGTCCTGCGCGCCACCAACCCCTCGCCGTACATGTACCTCTTCCGCTTCGACGGGTTCGACGTCGTCGGCTCGTCGCCCGAGGCCCTCGTCAAGGTCGAGGACGGCCGCGCCATGGTCCACCCCATCGCGGGGACCCGGCACCGCGGCGCCACCCCGCAGGAGGACCAGGCGCTCGCCGACGAACTGCTCGCCGACCCCAAGGAGCGCGCCGAGCACCTGATGCTCGTCGACCTCGGCCGCAACGACCTGGGCCGCGTCTGCGAGCCGGGCTCCGTCGAGGTCGTCGACTTCATGTCGATCGAGAAGTACTCCCACGTCATGCACATCGTGTCGACGGTCACCGGACAGGTCGCCCAGGGCCGCACCGCCTTCGACGTGCTCACCGCCTGCTTCCCCGCGGGCACCCTCTCCGGCGCCCCCAAACCCCGCGCCATGCAGATCATCGACGAGCTGGAACCGTCCCGCCGCGGGCTCTACGGAGGCTGTGTCGGCTACCTCGACTTCGCCGGCGACTCCGACACCGCCATCGCCATCCGCACCGCCCTGCTCCGCGACGGCACGGCATACGTGCAGGCCGGAGCCGGGGTCGTCGCCGACTCCGACCCCGTCGCCGAGGACACCGAGTGCCGCAACAAGGCCGCCGCGGTGCTCCGCGCCATCCACACGGCGAACCGCCTGCACGACCGTTCGAGCGGTGAGGGATAGTGGACAGGTGACTTCAGCCGTACCTCCGCCCCGTACCGAGGACACGTCCGAGAGCCCGGCCCAGCGCAGCAGCAGACGCAGCATCGCTGTCGCGCTGCTGCTCGGCGCCGTCGGCGCGGCCCTCGCGCTCCTCGCCTCCCGCCAGGCCTGGGCCCACGGCACCGCGTCGGTGGCCGGCGGCGAGCTGCCGCTGACCGCCAAGGGCAGCGACGTCACCGGCGTGCCCGCGGCCCTCGCGATCGTGGGCCTCGCCGCCCTCGTCGCGGTCTTCGCGGTCCGCCGCGCAGGCCGCTTCCTCGTCTCGCTGCTGCTCACGCTCAGCGGCGGCGGCATCGTGGCCGCCGCCCTCCTCGGCGCCGACGACAGCGGCGCCCTCGACGAGAAGGCCGCCACCGCGTCCGGCGACGCCGCCACCACCATCGGCGACCTCTCGCACACCGGCTGGCCCTACGCCGCGGCCGCCGCGGGCGCGCTGATCTTCCTCGCGGGCCTCCTCGCCCTCACCTACGGCCGCTCGTGGCCCGCCATGTCGGGGCGCTACGAACGCGACGGCACGCCCACCCCCCGCAAGGCGCGCCGCGCCCCGGACCCGGAGCGGCCCGAGGAGCTGTGGAAGGCCCTCGACCGCGGCGAGGACCCGACGCGCGGAACATGACCCCCCGCGCTCGGGGCATACGCGCGGGTACGGGACAATGACAGCGAGCGTCCGCAGCGCGGCGGGCTCCCCAGCAACCGCCGCGCACACAGCAACAAGGAGCACTTTCATGGCGCACGGCCACGGACACACCCCGGCTGCCTGGACCGGTTCCATCATCGCCTTCGTCGGATTCTGCGTCGCGGGCGTCTTCATGGTGATGGCCAACGTGCCCGGCTTCTGGGCAGGCATCGCGCTCACCCTCATCGGTGCTGCCGTGGGCGGCGCCATGCGCCTCGCGGGCCTCGGCCAGGAGAAGCGTCCGCACCGCCAGGCGGCGAGCGCCCGGAGCTGACCGCGCCGTACGAGCCGTACGAGGTGGGTGACGAGAGGCGGTCCGGCAGGTGCCGGGGCCGCCTCTTCCGCATGCGGACTCTCCGGGCGGGCCACCGGGCGACGCGCCCGGCCACGCGGCACAATGCACGGGTGACCGCCGAACCCGGGAGCGCCGCGCCCGCCCTCCTGACCCGTCTGCTCGTCCCCGCGGGCCTGCTCGCCTCGGTCGCCGGAGCCTTCGCCTACGTCGGCGCCGTCGACCCGAACGAACCCGGCCACTACCCCGCCTGCCCGCTGCTGCGCCTCACCGGCATCTACTGCCCCGGCTGCGGCGGCCTGCGCAGCGCGCACGCCTTCATCCACGGCGACCTCACGACGGCCCTCGGCGCCAACGCGCTCGCCGTCGCCGGGTACGTCCTCTTCGCCGCGCTGTGGACCGTGTGGGTGATCCGCACGGTGCGCGGGCGGCCCTTGCGGATCGCGCTGGGGACGGCTCAGCTGTGGGGCGTCGGCGCCCTCGTGACGGTTTTCACCCTGACGCGCAATCTGCCGTTCGGGTCATGGCTGCATCCCTGAAACCGCAGGCAGCGGGCTTGACGCCTGTCCAGGTCGTGGGACGGGCGTCAACCGGATGCGAGCCCTTCGCCCTCCGGCGGATACCATCGCAGTGACCAGCTTGAACGTCAGCTCAACCGTCAGGAAGGGGGCCGCTCGCGTGAGTGTGCTCGACGAGATCATCGACGGAGTCCGTGCCGACCTCGCGGAGCGGCAGGCACGCGTCAGCCTCGACGAGCTCAAGGAGCGTGCGGCCAAGGCTCCCGCGGCCAAGGACGGCGCGGCGGCCCTGCGCGGCGACGGCGTCAAGGTCATCTGCGAGGTGAAGCGCTCCAGCCCCTCCAAGGGCGCGCTCGCCGCGATCGCCGACCCGGCTGGTCTCGCCGCCGACTACGAAGCGGGCGGCGCCGCCGTCATCTCCGTGCTCACCGAGGGGCGCCGCTTCGGCGGCTCGCTCGCCGACCTGGAGGCCGTCCGCGCCAAGGTCGACATCCCGGTGCTGCGCAAGGACTTCATCGTCACCTCGTACCAGCTGTGGGAGGCCAGGGCGTACGGCGCCGACCTCGCCCTGCTGATCGTGGCCGCCCTGGAGCAGCCCGCCCTGGAGTCCCTCATCGAGCGCGCCGAGTCGATCGGCCTCACGCCGATCGTCGAGGTCCACGACGAGGACGAGGCCGAGCGCGCCGTCGACGCGGGCGCCCGGGTCATCGGCGTCAACAACCGCGACCTCAAGACCCTCAACGTCGACCGCTCCACCTTCGAGCGCGTCGCCACCGAGTTGCCGGACGACGTCGTCAAGATCGCCGAGTCGGGTGTGCGCGGGCCGCACGACCTCATCGCGTTCGCCAACGCGGGCGCCGACGCGGTGCTCGTGGGCGAGTCCCTGGTCACCGGCCGCGACCCGAAGGGTGCGGTCTCCGACCTCGTCGCGGCGGGCACGCACCCGGCGCTCCGGCACGGACGGAGCTGACCCTCCCCATGCCGATCTCCGCCCGCCTCGCACCCGGCTGCCGCCCCCGCGGCTGCCGGGCGCCCGCGCGGCGCGTGCGGGGCCGGCGGGTGCGGTACCACATCGGCTCTGAGCCCGGCCAGATTCCCGGGATGCGATGGCAGGGCGGCGCCTGAACTGAAGAGACCCGCGCCGTTGTCGGCCAGGGTTTCGCCGCGACCGCGGCCCGTCTTGGGCTTGTCGCGCAGTTCCCCGCGCCCCTGAAGGGCGCGCCGGTACCCGTTCTCATCGTCAGCTCTGACAAGGATCTGTCATGCCCAGTGAGTACTTCATCCCCGACCCGGAGGGTCGGATTCCCAGCGCCGAAGGCTACTTCGGCGCGTACGGCGGCAAGTTCATCCCGGAGGCCCTCGTCGCCGCCGTGGACGAGGTCGCCGTCGAGTACGACAAGGCCAAGAGCGACCCCGCCTTCGCCGCCGAGCTCGACGACCTGCTCGTCCACTACACCGGCAGGCCCAGCAGCCTCACCGAGGTGCCCCGCTTCGCCACGCACGCCGGCGGCGCCCGTATCTTCCTCAAGCGCGAGGACCTGAACCACACCGGCTCGCACAAGATCAACAACGTGCTCGGCCAGGCCCTGCTCACCAAGCGCATGGGCAAGACCCGTGTCATCGCCGAGACCGGCGCGGGACAGCACGGCGTCGCCACGGCCACCGCCTGCGCGCTCTTCGGCCTCGAATGCACCATCTACATGGGCGAGATCGACACCGAGCGCCAGGCCCTGAACGTGGCCCGCATGCGGATGCTCGGCGCCGAGGTCGTCGCCGTGAAGTCCGGCAGCCGCACCCTCAAGGACGCCATCAACGAGGCGTTCCGCGACTGGGTCGCCAACGTCGACCGCACCCACTACCTCTTCGGGACCGTGGCGGGACCGCACCCCTTCCCCGCCATGGTGCGCGACTTCCACCGCGTCATCGGCGTCGAGGCCAGGCGGCAGATCCTGGAGCGCGCCGGACGCCTGCCCGACGCCGCCGTCGCCTGCGTCGGCGGCGGCTCCAACGCCATCGGCCTCTTCCACGCCTTCATCCCCGACGCGGACGTACGCCTCATCGGCTGCGAGCCCGCGGGGCACGGCGTGGAGACCGGCGAGCACGCCGCCACCCTGACCGCGGGCGAGCCCGGCATCCTGCACGGGTCGCGGTCGTACGTCCTCCAGGACGAGGAGGGCCAGATCACCGAGCCCTACTCGATCTCCGCGGGACTCGACTACCCCGGCATCGGCCCCGAGCACGCCTACCTCAAGGACAGCGGCCGCGGCGAGTACCGCGCGGTCACCGACGACGCCGCGATGCAGGCCCTGCGCCTCCTGTCGCGCACCGAGGGCATCATCCCGGCCATCGAGAGCGCCCACGCCCTCGCCGGAGCCCTGGACGTCGGCAAGGAGCTCGGCAAGGACGGCCTGATCGTCGTCAACCTGTCGGGGCGCGGCGACAAGGACATGGACACGGCCGCACGCTACTTCGGCCTGTACGACACGGACGCCGTCGTCGAGGCCGACGAGCCCGGCACCGGCGCGGAGATCGAGGGGGACGCCAAGTGAGCGGCAACATCCAGCTGTTGAACGACGCCCTCGCCGGCGCCAAGGCCGAGGGCCGCGCCGCCCTCATCGCCTACCTGCCCGCGGGTTTCCCGACCGTCGACGGCGGCATCGCGGCCGTCAAGGCGGTCTTCGAAGGCGGCGCCGACGTCGTCGAGGTCGGCCTGCCGCACTCCGACCCGGTGCTCGACGGCCCGGTCATCCAGACCGCCGACGACATCGCGCTGCGCGGCGGCCTCAAGATCCGCGACGTCATGCGCACCGTCCGCGAGGCCCACGCGGCGACCGGCAAGCCGGTGCTCGTCATGACGTACTGGAACCCGATCGACCGCTACGGAGTGGAGCGCTTCACCGCCGAGCTCGCCGAGGCGGGCGGCGCGGGCTGCATCCTGCCGGACCTGCCCGTCCAGGAGTCCGCGCTGTGGCGGGAGCACGCCGAGAAGCACGACCTGGCGACGGTCTTCGTCGTCGCGCCGAGCAGCAAGGACGAGCGGCTCGCCACGATCACCGCGGCGGGCTCCGGCTTCGTCTACGCGGCGTCCCTGATGGGCGTCACCGGCACCCGTGAATCGGTGGGCGCACAGGCGCAGGACCTGGTGCGGCGCACCAAGGCCACCACCGAACTGCCGGTCTGCGTCGGCCTCGGCGTCTCCAACGCGCGCCAGGCCGTCGAGGTCGCGGGCTTCGCCGACGGAGTGATCGTCGGCTCCGCGTTCGTGCAGCGGATGCTCGACGCGCCGGACGAGGCCGCCGGGCTCGCCGCCGTGCGCGCGCTCGCCGGTGAGCTCGCGGACGGGGTCCGCGGCAAGGCGTAACTCGTACGGGTGGACCTGGACCGGGGAGGCACGCTCGTGCCTCCCCGGTTCGTTTGGCGGGGTGTGAGCGAGAAGAACCGTGAGGGAAAACGATCGGCCCGTGAGCGGCTGGCGGAAGAGCGAGATCGGCAGAAGGCGCGCGACAAGCAGCGCCGGGCACTGATCGTGGGCGCCGCGGTGGTCGGCGTCCTCGGCCTCGCCGCCGTGGTGGGGCTGCTCGCCGCCAATTCCGGCGACGACAAGAGCGACACGGCGGGCCCGGTGGTCACGCCCAAGGGGGCGAGCGACAAGGACGGGCCCGCGATCCCCGTCGGCAAGAAGAGCGCCAAGTCCACCCTCACCATCTGGGAGGACTTCCGCTGCCCGGCCTGCAAGGGATTCGAGGACGGCTATCGCTCGACGATCCACGAGCTCGCCGACAAGGGGCAGCTCAAGGTCGAGTATCACCTGGCCACGCTGATCGACGGGAACATGGGCGGCAGCGGCTCCAAGCGCGCGGCCAACGCCGCGGCCTGCGCCCAGGACGAGGGCAAGTTCCTGCCGTACCACGACGTGCTGTTCAAGAACCAGCCCGGTGAAGCGGACGACGCGTTCAGCAAGAACAGCAAGCTGATCGAGCTCGCCGGGCAGGTCGACGGCCTGGACGGCGACTCCTTCAAGAAGTGCGTCGAGGACGGCAAGCACGACAGCTGGGTCGACAAGTCCAACCAGGCGTTCCAGGACGCGAAGCTGCGGGGCACGCCCACGGTGCGGCTCAACGGCAAGGACATCTTCGGGGACCAGAACAACCCGCTGTCGCCGCAGAAACTGAAGCAGAAGGTCGAAGAGGCGAACCGGAACTGACGCGCCGAGGGCGACCGGAGCGGCGACCGGAACGGCACGGGCTGTTATGGACCCGTAGCCGGACCGGTTGCCGTCCCCGATGCCCGGCACGGTAGCGTCGGTCGTGTCATGGACCTTGCCTTCATTCCCAGTCCGTCGCGCGGTGTGGTCGAACTCGGACCCATCCCGTTGCGCGGCTACGCGTTCTGCATCATCATCGGCGTCTTCGTAGCCGTCTGGCTCGGCAACAAGCGGTGGATCGCTCGCGGGGGCCGGTCAGGCACCGTGGCCGACATCGCCGTGTGGGCCGTGCCGTTCGGCCTCGTCGGCGGACGCCTCTACCACGTGATCACGGACTACCAGCTGTACTTCAGCGACGGCCGTGACTGGGTGGACGCCTTCAAGATCTGGGAGGGCGGCCTCGGCATCTGGGGCGCGATCGCGCTGGGCGCGGTCGGCGCGTGGATCGGCTGCCGCCGCCGCGGGATCCCGCTGCCGGCCTGGGCCGACGCGCTGGCCCCCGGCATCGCCCTCGCCCAGGCCATCGGCCGCTGGGGCAACTGGTTCAACCAGGAGCTGTACGGCAAGTCCACGGACGTGCCCTGGGCGCTCAAGATCACGTCGGCCGAGGACGGCCGGGTCCCCGGCACGTACCACCCGACGTTCCTGTACGAGTCGCTGTGGTGCATCGGCGTCGCCGTCCTGGTCATCTGGGCCGACCGCCGCTTCAAGCTCGGCCACGGCCGGGCGTTCGCCCTGTACGTCGCCGCGTACTGCGCGGGGCGCGGCTGGATCGAGTACATGCGGGTCGACGACGCGCACCACGTGCTCGGCCTGCGCCTGAACGTGTGGACCGCCATCGTGGTGTTCCTGCTCGCGGTCGCGTACCTGGTCGTGTCGGCGAAGAAGCACCCGGGGCGCGAGGAGATCGTGGAGCCGGGGGAGGAGTCGTCCCCGGACGCCGCCGGGAGCGCCACCGGATCCCCGAAGCTCACGAAGTCCGAGGACAAGGCTGCCGGTAAGGCTGAGGACGCCGACGCCTCGAAGGGGAAGGCCGCTGCCTCCGACGAGGAAGCAGAGTCGGCCAAGAAGAGCTGACGCTCATCGGGCGTACGTCGAAGGGCCGCCGGGTCGTGTGATCCGGCGGCCCTTCGCGCTCTCCGGCCACGGCACGGCACGGTCATTTCCTGCGGGCCAGCGCGAGGACCCGCCGCGCCCCCTCCACCACCGCCTTGTCCACGAAGCGGCCGTCCGGCAGGGCCAGGGCACCCTCGTCCGTCGCGGCCGCCTTGGTCACCTCCTCCGCCCGCTCGATCTCCGCGGGGGTGGGGAGGTAGGCCCGTTCGATCACCGGGAGCTGGCGGGGGTGGATCGCCGCGCGCCCCAGGAAGCCGAGGGCGCGGCCCCGGGAGCAGGACGCGGCGAGACCGGCCAGGTCGCGGATGTCCGGATGGACCGACTGCGCGGGCGGCGCGAGTCCTGCCGCCCGTGCGGCGACCACGACGCGGGAGCGGGCCCAGTCGAGCCCGGTGTCGTCGCGTACGCCCAGGTCCGCCCGGAGGTCGGCCTCGCCGAGGGAGATGCCGCGCAGGGCGGGGTGGGCCGTGGCGATGGCGAAGGCGTGCTCCAGGCCGAGCGCGGACTCGACGAGGGCGTGCAGGGCGGGGGCGCCGCCGTCGGCGGGGACGGCGCGTTCGGCGACGCGGATGACCTCGGCGCGGGTGGTCACTTTGGGCAGACGCAGCCCGGCCACGCCGGGAAGCGGGGCGACGGCGCGCAGATCGTCCTCGGCGAGGGGCCCGTCCAGGGCGTTCACACGCACGTGGACGGGCAGCGGCTGCGGCGAGGACAGCAACTCGGCGGTCGCCGCCCTCGCGTACGCCTTGCGGTCGGGGGCGACGGCGTCTTCCAGATCGACGATCACGGCGTCGGCCCCCGCGAGGAGGGCCTTGCTGACGACTTCGGGGCGGTCACCGGGGGCGTAGAGCCAGGTGAGGGGGGCGGCGGTGGTGACGAGTGGGGTGGTCACAGGGTGCCCTCCTTGCGGAGGGTCGTGATCTCGTCGGGGGTCAGGCCCAGTTCTGTGAGGACCGCTTCCGTGTCGGCGCCGTGGGGGCGGCCCGCCCAGTGGATGGCGCCCGGGGTCGCGGAGAGGCGGAAGAGGACGTTCTGCATGCGCAGGGGGCCGAGTTCGGGGTCGTCGATCGTGGTGAGGGTGGAGAGGGCCGCGTACTGAGGGTCGGTCATGACGTCGCGTACGTCCTGGACGGGGGCGACCGCCGCCTCCGCCTTCTCGAAGGCCTCGATCACCTCGGCGCGGGTGTGCTGCGCGATCCACGCGCCGACCGCCCCGTCGAGGACGTCCGCGTGGCGGGCCCGGTCCGCGCCCGTCGCGAACCACGGTTCCGCGATCAGGTCGGGGCGCCCGACCAGCCGCATGAGCCGTTCCGCGATCGACTGGGCCGACGTGGAGACGGCGACCCACTTGTCGTCCGCCGTGCGGTACGTGTTGCGGGGCGCGTTGTTGGTGGAGCGGTTGCCGGTGCGGGGCTGTACGTGGCCCAGCTGGTCGTACCAGAGAGGCTGCGGGCCGAGGACCGTGAGGATCGGCTCGATGATCGCCATGTCGACGACCTGGCCCTCGCCCGTGCGGTCGCGCGCCGCGAGGGCCGTCATCACCGCGTACGCCGTCGCCAGGCCCGCGATCGAGTCGGCGAGGCCGAACGGCGGCAGGGTCGGCGGCCCGTCCGGCTCGCCCGTGATCGCCGCGAAGCCGCTCATCGCCTCGGCGAGTGTGCCGAAGCCGGGGCGGCGCGAGTACGGGCCGAACTGGCCGAACCCGGTGACGCGGGCGAGGACGAGGCGCGGGTTGGCCGCACTCAGTTCCTCCCAGCCCAGGCCCCACTTCTCCAGCGTGCCGGGGCGGAAGTTCTCGATGATCACGTCGCTGGTGGCGGCCAGGCGCAGGAGGGTGTCGCGGCCGCCGGGTGCCGACAGGTCGAGGGTCGTCGTGCGCTTGTTGCGGCCGAGGAGTTTCCACCACAGGCCGACGCCGTCCTTGGAGGGGCCGTGGCCGCGCGACGGGTCGGGGCGCGTGGGGTGTTCGACCTTGATGACCTCCGCGCCGAAGTCGCCGAGCATCGTGGCGGCGAGGGGGCCCGCGAAGAGCGTGGCGAGGTCGAGGACGCGGAGGCCGGTGAGGGGCGCAGTCGCTGTCTTGGGGGCCGTCTCAGGAGGGGTCATGACGTCGTGCCCGCCTCTTCGTCGATCTCCTTGCGGTACGGCATCGAGGCCGACGCCCCCGCGCGCTGCACGGAGAGCGCTGCCGCCGACGACGCCCAACCCAGCGCGTCCGCGACGGAGTTGCCCTCGGCGAGTGCCACGGCGAGCGTGCCCGCGAAGGTGTCGCCCGCACCCGTGGTGTCGGTTGCCGCGACCTGGCGGGCGGGCACCGTCACGGGTTCGGTGTCGCGCGACGCGTACAGGCTGCCGCGCGAGCCGAGGGTGATGACGACTTCGGGCACCTGGGAGAGCAGTGCGCGGGCGGCGGCGTGCGGGTCGTCGGTGATGCCGGTGAGGGTGGCGGCCTCGTGTTCGTTGGGAAGCAACAGGTCGACGGAGTCGAGGAGTTCGGGTGGCAGGGGTTGTGCGGGGGCGGGGGTGAGGATCGTGCGGACGCCGTGGCGCCGGGCGGCCTGTGCGGCGGCGAGCACTCCTTCGAGGGGCACCTCCAGCTGGAGCAGCAGCGCGTCTGCGGAGGCGATCAGGCCCTCGTCGCCGGGAGTGAGGGAGGTGACGGTGCCGTTGGCGCCGGGGATGACGACGATCGCGTTGCCTCCGTCGTCGTCGACGACGATGTGCGCGGTGCCGGTGGGCGTCTCGACCGTACGCAGGGAGTCGGTCTCGATGCCGGAGTGTTCGAGGACGGCCCTGAGCCGCGCGCCGTACGCGTCGTTGCCGACGGCGCCGATCATCGAGACGGTGGCGCCCGCGCGGGCCGCCGCGACGGCCTGGTTGGCGCCCTTGCCGCCGGGGACGGTACGGAACTCGCGGCCCGTCACGGTCTCGCCGCGCCGCGGGGCCTTGTCGACGTACGCGACGAGATCCATGTTGGCGCTGCCGAGGACGGCGATGTGGGGCGTGGGGGTCATGAGGGGGGTACCTCCCGGGTGGAGAGTTCGGTGGTGAGGTCTGCCAGGGCGTCGAAGCCGGTGCCGTTGAAGTCGCCCACGGAGGTGGCGAGCCGGTTCTTGAGGGGCGCCGTCCAGCGGTCGGGGAGCGCGTCGGCGCGGCCGGCGAGCAGCCCGGCGACGGAGCCCGCGGTCGCGCCGTTGGAGTCGGTGTCCCAGCCGCCGGACACCGCGCGGGTGATGGAGCCGGTGAAGTCGCCGTCGGCGTGGGTGAGCGCGGCGGCGAGCAGGGCGGCGTTGGGGACGACGTGGACCCAGTGGTGGGCGCCGTGGCGCGCGTGGAGGTCGTCCACGACGTCGTCGAAGTCCGGGGTGTCGTGCGCGAGTCGGACGGCGTGGCGGACTGCGCGGGAGAGGCGCGATGCGGCCGGTACGACGGAGAGGCCCGCGTCCAGGCAGGCGTGGACGTCGGCGCGGCCGCCCGCTGCCGCCGCGATGGTGGCCGCGGTGAACATGGCGCCGTACACGCCGTTCTCCGTGTGGCTGAGGACGGCGTCCCGGCGGGCCTGTACGGCGGCCGCCCCTGGCGCTCCCGGGTTGGTCCAGCCGTGCACGTCGGCGCGGATCAGCGCGCCGATCCACTCGCGGAACGGGTTGCGGTGGGTGGCGGTGTGCGGGGGTTCGATGCCCTGGAGGAGGTTGCGGTAGGCGACGCGTTCGGCGGTGAAGGTGCGGCCCGCGGGGAGCTCGTCCAGCCAGAGACGCGCCACGTCGTCGGTGGTGAAGCTCTTGCCGTGGCGCTGGAGCAGGATGAGGTTCAGGAGCGGGAAGTTGAGGTCGTCGTCCTCGGGCGTGCCGTCGATGTTCTCGGCGAGGGAGGTCGGGGCGGAGCGGCGGTTCCAGGGGTACGCGGCCCTGAGCTTCGGCGGGACGCCGCGTTCCGTGAACCAGGTGGTGAGCGGCCAGTTGCCGGTGGCTTTCGCGAGGCTTCGGATGCCGTCGAGGGGGAGCTTCTCGACGGGTTTGCCGAGGACACAGCCCGCGGCCCTGCCGAGCCAGGCGGCGTGCAGCCGGTCGCGCAGTCCGACGGCGTCCGGCGGCCCGGCCGCGGGGTCGGGCGCCGTCTCCGGGATGCTCGGCCCGCCGTGCCACGGGGGCGGCCGCAGCTCGTCCAGGAGCCGCTCGGCGAGGAGGCGGAGGCGGGCCGGTGCCGGAGCGGGGGACGCGCCCGCGGTCGCCGGGGCCGTCTCGCCGCCCGCCGTCAGCCATCGGCACCGCACCGCCGCCACGTCGCGGCCCTCCAGCTCGGCCTGGCGCAGCTCGTGGCCGACGAGGTCCTCCGGCTGGACCCAGCTCAGGCGGATCACCGTCCGGCCCCGGCCGCGGCCTCGGAGCGGGTGACGGCCGTCAGGGCCGCGAACGCCGCCTCATGGGAGCGGCGGCGCCCGGTGTCACGGGCGAAGATCTCCCGCGCCACCTCCGTGAGGACCACCCCGGGAGCGCGCAGGTCGAGGCGGCTGGCCCCGGCGACCTGTACGGACCAGTCGTCGGGGACCGCCTCCTCGCCGTGCAGCGCGCCCACGATCGCCCCGGCCATCGTCGCGATGGAGTCGCAGTCGCGGCCGTAGTTGACGGAGCCGAGCACGGTGCGGCGGTAGTCGGACCCGCCGACCAGGAGCATGCCGAGGGCGACGGGGAGCTCTTCGATGGAGTGCAGCCGGGAGGGGCGGCGGGCGCCGAGCGACGGGGAGCGGTAGTCGGGACCGACGGTGTCGAAGGGCTCGACCGCGGCCCGGATGGGGGCCAGCGCCGACTCGAATTCCCCGTGCCGCGCGGCGACTTCGGTCACCGCCTCGATCGCGGCGCGCGTGCCGTCCTTGGCCAGGGCGAGGCACGCCTCGACCACCGACTCCGCGGTGGCGCCGGGTGTGCAGGCCGCCGCGACCGCCGCCGCGAAGACACCGGCCGCCTCCCTGCCGTACGACGACTGGTGGGCGCCCGCGATGTCGACGGCCTCGGCGTACGCGGCCCTCGGGTCGGCCGCGTTGACCAGGCCGACCGGCGCCATGTACATCGCGGCACCGCAGTTGACGATGTTTCCGGCGCCGGCCTCCCGCGGGTCGACGTGGCCGTAGTGCAGGCGGGCGACGAGCCACTTCTCGGCGAGGAAGATCCGGTGCAGGGGGAGCGCGTCGGCCTCCAGCTCCGGGATCCAGCGCGGGGTCGTCATCAGGTCGGGGACCAGGTGGTCGGCCATGGCGTAGGCGTCGAGGTGGTCGCGGACGGTGGCGTACACGCGGACCAGCGCGTGGGTCAGCAAGGTGTCGTCGGTGACGTGCCCGTCGCCCTTGTGGAACGGCGCGATGGGCCGGGCGGTGCGCCAGCGGTCGCCGTTCCAGGGGCCGACGATGCCGGTCACGCGGCCGCCGTGCCGCTCGGCGATCTGCTCGGGCGCGTACCCCTCGACGGGGCCGCCGAGCGCGTCGCCCACGGCGGCGCCGATGAGGCTGCCGGTGATGCGGTCGGACAGGGAGGGGTCAGGGAGCGCCGTCGTTCCCTTCGGGCGTGTTGTGGCTGTCGTAGCCGTCATGTACGTCATGTCGGGATTGTCCACCTGGGGTGGCCCGTTCCGTGTCTGCCAGGCGCCCGGCGAGTTCCACCAGGTCGGTACCGGCGAGCCGGGGGAGCGCGCAGCCCGACAGGGTGCGGCAGGCGTCGCGCCAGGCGGCGGGGATCGCGGCCGCCGTGCCGAGGGCGCCGGTCAGCGCCCCGGCGAGCGCGGGCGCGGAGTCCGCGACGCGCGACAGGCACGCGGCCGCGGGCACCGCCTCGCCGATACGGCCCCGGGCGGCGGTGGCCAGGGCGAGGGCGACCGGGACGGTCTCGGCGGCCGCGATGCCGTAGCTGTAGACGTGGTCGACGATCTGGTGCTCCAGGAACGGTACGAGGGCGAAGGCGCCGTCCCCCTCCGGCTGGGCGCGGGCCGTCTTCACGGCGTGCCGGGCGTTCCTGCCGATCTCCGTGTGTTCCGGGAGCTGGTCGAGTGCGTGGTCCACGGCGGTGTCGACGTCGGCGTTCCCCAGTGCGGCGGCGAGTGCGGCGGCCATGGCGCGGGCGCCGTGCACGCCGTCGCCGTCCTGGGTGTAGCGGGCGTCGAACTCCGCGAGGTCGGCGGCGCGTTCGGGGTCGCCGGGGTGGACGAGGGCGAGCACGCAGGCCCGTACGCAGGCCGCGTCGTCGAAGTAGTGCGGGTTGTCGTGGCCGGTGGCCGGGGGGCGCAGGCCTGTCGCGAGGTTGCCGAGACCGGCGCGGACGGAGATGCGGGCGCGCAGGGGGAGTACGGCGGACTCGACCTCGGGGGCACGGTCCGCGGCGGCGGCGATCTCGGCGGCGAGGGTGGTCCAGGCGAGGTCGAGTGCGGTCCGTACTTTCAGGTGGTGGTTGCCCGGTCCGGCGCGCAGTACGGACTCCGCGGTGAACGCCGCCCATTCCGCGTCGTCGGAGGGGCCCAGGCGGAGGGGTTCCGGGGGCTGGTTCAGGGCGATGGGGACGGGGAGGGTGGTCGTGGCGTTCTGCTCGGCGAAGGTGTCCAGTTCGCGGGTGAGGCGGCGGGTCCACTCGGGCATGCGGGATGCCCTGTGGCGGGCGGCGGGCCACCCCGCGGCGTCGCCTGCGGCCAGGCCCAGCAGAAGCCCCTCGGCTCGGGAGGCGTCGCATTCCCGGGCGTCCCCGTATGGCGCACCCGGCACCGGGGGCTGTGCCCACCCTCCCTCAAGCTCTCGGCTCCGCTCGACCAGGGGGGACCCCCATCGTCCTGCGGCCCGATCGTCCGCAGCGGTAGCGGCGAGCTTGTCCTCAGTGGTCACGAGGCCCCCACTCGTACCGGCTCGGGATCCGGGGTCAGGAGATCCGCCACGTCCAGAACGTGGTGCCCCCGCATCGAAGGCAAGCAGCTGCCCCGTGCCGGGCCGATCGCCGTCGACCAGGGGAGCGGGATCGCCGCCACGCCGCACGTCGCGCCGGAGAGCGCGCCCGCGACCGCCGCCGTCGTGTCCGCGTCCCGGCCCATGTTCACCGCACAGAGCACCGCGTCGCCGAAGTCCCCGCGCGCCGCCGCGTACGCCCCGAACGCGAGGGCCACCGCTTCCGGTGCGAGGTCCGTCCAGGGGTAGCCGCCGATGACCACCGCGGAGCGCACCGCGCGTTCGCCGCGGTCGGCGACCGCCACCGCGCGGCGCAGTGAGCGGGACGTCCAGGAGTCCTCGGGGATGACCGAGAGGCCCGCCTCCACCACGGCCTCCACCGGCGCGCCGGCCATGGCCGCCGCGACCCCCGCCGCCACCGCACGCCCGCCGTAGATGCCCTCGCCGTCGTGGCTGACGGAGCCGTCGATCGCGACGAGGCGGGCCGCTTCGTGCGGGTCGCCCGCGGCGAAGACGCCGAAGGGCGCGGCCCGCATCGCCAGGCCGTCGCTCCACGCGTGCCGGTGCTGGGCGGAGATCGGGGCGGCGAGGCCTCTGCGCAGGTTTTCGAGGGTGCCGCGTTCGCTGAAGCCCGCCCCGCGGAACGGGCCCTCGTCCAGGTCGGCGATCCACTGGTGCCACGCCGTCTCGACGTGCGCGACCGTGAGCGCGGAGCCGTGCCGGGCGAGCAGCAGGCCGGAGAAGATCGCGTACTCGGTGTCGTCCGTGCCCGCGGGGTGTTCGGCGACGTATCCGGTGATGCGGCCCCAGCGGCGGCGGATCTCGGACGGTTTCATGTTCTCGGCGGGCGCGCCGAGCGCGTCGCCGACCGCGAGGCCGAGCAGCGCGCCGCGCGCCCGCTCGCGGAGGTCGTCGGCGTCACCGGGCGCCGGGACCGAGGGAACACATGCGATGGACGCCATGCCGTGCCTCCCTTGTGTGCGGACCACGACGGGCCGCGGACTGGGGGCGTACCGCTGGATGCGGTGCTTGGTGCATCCCTGCCACGCCGGGCGCTCAAAAGAGCATGTGTGAGCTCAGATCACCCCTTCGCGCCTCCCGGGGGTGCGGACCGCTGTGTTCGGGTGGACCCTTTCCCGGCTCCTCCCGCCCTCCTCCGCGGCGCGTTTTCGCAGGTAAGTACGGCCTTCCTTGCTGGCGGGAGATTTTTTTCGCGCGTACTTTCGAGATCGTCCAACACGCACGAGGGGGCTTCACCATGGCGATCATCGAAACCGAAGCGGCACTGCACGAGGCGCACCGCGACAACCACACCCACCGCGATGTCAACGGCGGCTGGCTGCGTCCGGCGGTCTTCGGGGCGATGGACGGGCTCGTCTCCAACCTCGCGCTGATGACCGGCGTCGCGGGCGGCGCGGTGTCGCGGGAGACCATCGTCATCACCGGCCTCGTGGGGCTCGCCGCGGGCGCCTTCTCGATGGCGGCGGGCGAGTACACCTCCGTGGCCTCGCAGCGCGAGCTCGTCGAGGCCGAGCTGGACGTGGAGCGGCGCGAGCTGCGCAAGCATCCGCAGGACGAGGAGCGGGAGCTCGCCGAGCTGTACGCGTCGCGCGGCGTCGAGCCCGGCCTGGCCCGCGAGGTCGCCCGTCAGCTGTCCAAGGACCCCGAGCAGGCCCTGGAGATCCACGCCCGCGAGGAACTCGGCATCGACCCGGGCGACCTGCCCTCGCCGACCGTCGCCGCGGTGTCGTCCTTCGGCGCGTTCGCGCTGGGCGCCCTGCTCCCCGTACTGCCGTATCTGCTGGGTGCCACCGTGCTCTGGCCCGCCCTGCTGCTCGCGCTCATCGGGCTCTTCGCCTGCGGTGCGGTGGTGGCCAAGGTGACCGCGAGGTCCTGGTGGTTCAGCGGTCTGCGGCAACTGGCGCTCGGTGGGGCGGCCGCCGGTGTGACGTACGTCCTGGGCAGTCTGTTCGGTACCGCCGTAGGATGAGCCCTTGCAGGCCTATGCGGGACCTTGCATAAGTAGCCGTTACTCGGCGGTTTCGACACCGTGATCACGGGGCATGAGCCGTAAGCGCTGCGGGCAATGAGGCCTGTGCCGCGCCGGGCCTTCGGTCATGGATCTGCCCGCAGAGGTCCCCCTCGAACCGCTCCCACCTCCACGAGCGGTGTCCACATGGTGGAACCAGCTATCCGCTTTTCGAGAAGCGTTCCATCATGTAATCTGCACGAAATTTTGCCAGGGCCAACGTCGTCCCTTGCCACATGTAGTTGCCCCGACGACGACGGGAGTGCCGATGCGTACCCACGCCTGGTCGCCCATGGACGGTCGCCCCGCCCCCCAGGGGATGTACGACCCCCGCAACGAACACGACGCCTGCGGTGTCGGATTCGTGGCCACTCTTACCGGTGTGGCCAGCCATGAACTGGTCGAACAGGCGCTGACCGTACTGCGCAATCTCGAGCACCGCGGCGCCACCGGCTCCGAGCCGGACTCGGGTGACGGTGCGGGCATCCTGCTCCAGGTTCCCGACGCCTTCCTGCGCGAGGTGGCCGGATTCCAGCTGCCCGCGGCCGGCGCCTACGCCGTCGGCATCGCCTTCCTGCCGGTCGACACCGCAGGCACCACGGACGGCGCCGTCTCACAGATCGAGACGATCGCCTCCGAAGAGGGCCTGACCGTCCTCGGCTGGCGCGACGTCCCCGTCGCCCCCGAACTCCTCGGCGCCACCGCCCGCTCGACGATGCCCGTCTTCCGGCAGATCTTCGTCGCCGACGGCGACACCGAAGGCCTGGAGCTGGACCGCAAGGCGTTCGTGCTGCGCAAGCGCGCCGAACGCGAGGCGGGGACGTACTTCCCCTCCCTCTCCTCCCGCACCATCGTCTACAAGGGCATGCTGACCACCGGCCAGCTGGAGCCCTTCTTCCCCGACCTGTCCGACCGCCGTTTCGCCACGGCCGTCGCGCTCGTCCACTCCCGTTTCTCGACGAACACGTTCCCGAGCTGGCCGCTCGCGCACCCGTACCGCTTCGTCGCGCACAACGGTGAGATCAACACCGTCAAGGGCAACCGCAACTGGATGCGGGCCCGCGAGTCGCAGCTCGCCTCCGAGCTCTTCGGCGCCGACGGCCAGGCGGACAAGCTCGAGCGGATCTTCCCGATCTGCACGCCCGACGCCTCCGACTCCGCGTCCTTCGACGAGGTGCTCGAACTCCTCCACCTCGGCGGGCGCTCGCTGCCGCACTCCGTGCTGATGATGATCCCCGAGGCCTGGGAGAACCACGCCTCGATGGACCCGGCCCGCCGCGCCTTCTACCAGTACCACTCCACGATGATGGAGCCCTGGGACGGTCCGGCCTGCGTCACCTTCACCGACGGCACGCAGGTGGGTGCCGTTCTCGACCGCAACGGCCTGCGCCCCGGCCGCTACTGGGTCACCGACGACGGCCTCGTCGTCCTCGGCTCCGAGGTCGGCGTCCTCGACATCGACCCCGCCAAGGTCGTCCGCAAGGGCCGCCTCCAGCCGGGCCGCATGTTCCTCGTCGACACCGCCGAGCACCGCATCGTCGAGGACGACGAGATCAAGGCGGGCCTCGCCGCCGAGAAGCCGTACCAGGAGTGGCTGGAAGCCGGCGAGATCGAGCTGTCCGACCTGCCCGAGCGCGAGCACATCGTGCACACGCACGCCTCCGTCACGCGCCGCCAGCAGACCTTCGGCTACACCGAGGAAGAGCTCCGCATCATCCTCGCGCCGATGGCCAAGACCGGCGGCGAGCCGCTCGGCTCCATGGGCACGGACACCCCCATCGCGGCCCTCTCCGCCCGCCCGCGGCTGATCTTCGACTACTTCACGCAGCTGTTCGCGCAGGTCACCAACCCGCCGCTGGACGCCATCCGTGAAGAGCTCGTCACCTCGCTGCACAGCTCGCTCGGCCCGCAGGGCAACCTGCTCGACCCGACCGCCGCGTCCTGTCGCAGCGTCACCCTGCCCTTCCCGGTGATCGACAACGACGAGCTCGCCAAGCTCATCCACATCAACGCCGACGGCGACATGCCCGGCATGAAGGCCGCGACGCTCTCCGGCCTCTACCGCGTCAGCGGCGGCGGCGACGCCCTCGCCGCCCGCATCGACGAGATCTGCACCGAGGCCGACGCCGCCATCGAGGCAGGCGCCCGCCTGATCGTGCTCTCCGACCGGCACTCCGACGCCGAGCACGCGCCGATCCCGTCGCTGCTGCTCACCTCGGCCGTCCACCACCACCTCATCCGCACCAAGCAGCGCACCCAGGTGGGCCTGCTCGTCGAGGCGGGCGACGTCCGCGAGGTCCACCACGTGGCCCTCCTCATCGGCTTCGGCGCCGCGGCCGTCAACCCCTACCTCGCGATGGAGTCCGTCGAGGACCTCGTCCGCGCCGGAACGTTCCTGGAGTCCGTCGACGGCGGCGCCGAACAGGCCATCCGCAACCTGATCCACGCCCTCGGCAAGGGCGTCCTGAAGGTCATGTCCAAGATGGGCATCTCGACCGTCGCCTCCTACCGCGGCGCCCAGGTCTTCGAGGCCGTCGGTCTCGAAGCGGCCTTCGTGGAGCGGTACTTCAGCGGTACGACGACGAAGATCGGCGGCGCCGGACTCGACATCATCGCCCAGGAGGTCGCCGCCCGGCACGCCAAGGCCTACCCGGCCTCCGGCGTCCCCTCCGCGCACCGCGCCCTGGACATCGGCGGCGAGTACCAGTGGCGCCGCGAGGGCGAGCCGCACCTGTTCGACCCGGAGACGGTCTTCCGCCTCCAGCACTCCACGCGCGGCCGCCGCTACGACATCTTCAAGCAGTACACCGGCCGCGTGAACGAGCAGTCCGAGCGCCTCATGACGCTGCGCGGACTCTTCGGCTTCAAGTCGGGCCGCCGGCCGGTCTCCATCGACGAGGTCGAGCCCGTCTCGGAGATCGTCAAGCGGTTCTCGACCGGCGCCATGTCGTACGGCTCGATCTCCCGCGAGGCGCACGAGACCCTCGCCATCGCCATGAACCAGCTGGGCGGCAAGTCCAACACCGGTGAGGGCGGCGAGGACCCCGAGCGCCTGTACGACCCCGCGCGCCGCTCCTCCATCAAGCAGGTCGCCTCCGGCCGCTTCGGTGTGACCAGCGAGTACCTCGTCAACGCCGACGACATCCAGATCAAGATGGCGCAGGGCGCCAAGCCCGGCGAGGGCGGCCAGCTGCCCGGCCACAAGGTCTACCCGTGGGTCGCCAAGACGCGCCACTCGACGCCCGGCGTCGGCCTCATCTCGCCGCCGCCGCACCACGACATCTACTCCATCGAGGACCTCGCCCAGCTGATCCACGACCTGAAGAACGCGAACCCGCAGGCGCGGATTCACGTGAAGCTGGTCTCCGAGGTCGGCGTCGGCACGGTCGCCGCGGGCGTCTCCAAGGCCCACGCGGACGTCGTCCTCATCTCCGGCCACGACGGCGGCACCGGCGCCTCCCCGCTGACCTCCCTGAAGCACGCGGGCGGCCCCTGGGAGCTCGGCCTCGCCGAGACCCAGCAGACCCTGCTGCTCAACGGCCTGCGCGACCGCATCGTCGTGCAGACCGACGGCCAGCTGAAGACCGGCCGCGACGTGATCATCGCCGCGCTGCTCGGCGCCGAGGAGTTCGGTTTCGCGACCGCGCCGCTCGTCGTCTCCGGCTGCGTCATGATGCGCGTCTGCCACCTGGACACCTGCCCGGTCGGCATCGCCACGCAGAACCCGGCGCTGCGCGAGCGGTTCTCCGGCAAGGCCGAGTACATCGTCAACTTCTTCGAGTTCATCGCCGAAGAGGTCCGCGAGATCCTCGCCGAGCTCGGCTTCCGCTCCATCGAGGAGGCCGTCGGCCACGCCGAACTCCTCGACACCGAGAAGGCCGTCAGCCACTGGAAGGCGCAGGGCCTCGACCTGGCGCCGCTGTTCCACGTGCCGTCGCTGCCCGCGGGCGCCGTCCGGCACCAGATCGCGGTCCAGGACCACGGCCTGGAGAAGGCGCTCGACAACGAGCTGATCAAGCTCGCCGCCGACGCCCTCGCCGCGTCCAGCGCGACGGACGCCCACCCGGTTCGCGCGCAGGTCGCCATCCGCAACATCAACCGCACGGTCGGCACCATGCTCGGCCACGAGGTGACGAAGAAGTTCGGCGGCGCGGGCCTGCCCGACGACACCATCGACATCACCTTCACCGGATCGGCGGGCCAGTCCTTCGGCGCGTTCGTGCCGCGCGGTGTGACGCTGCGCCTGGAGGGCGACGCCAACGACTACGTCGGCAAGGGCCTCTCCGGCGGCCGTGTCATCGTCCGCCCGGACCGGGGCGCCGACCACCTCGCCGAGTACTCGACGATCGCGGGCAACACCATCGCGTACGGCGCGACCGGCGGCGAGCTGTTCCTGCGCGGCCGCACCGGCGAACGGTTCTGCGTCCGCAACTCGGGTGCGACCGTCGTCTCGGAGGGCGTGGGCGACCACGGCTGCGAGTACATGACCGGCGGCCACGCGGTGGTCCTCGGCGAGACGGGCCGCAACTTCGCGGCCGGCATGTCGGGCGGCATCGCGTACGTCATCGACCTCGACCGCGACAACGTCAACGCCGGGAACCTGGCAGCCGTCGAGCCGCTGGACGAGACCGACAAGCAGTGGCTGCACGACGTCGTGCGCCGCCACCAGGAGGAGACGGGCTCCACCGTCGCCGAGAAGCTCCTGGCCGAGTGGGACACGACCGTGGACCGCTTCAGCCGGATCATCCCCAGTACGTACAAGGCAGTGCTCGCCGCCAAGGACGCCGCCGAGCGAGCCGGTCTCTCCGAGACCGAGATCACCGAGAAGATGATGGAGGCGGCGACCAATGGCTGATCCCAAGGGCTTCCTTAACCACGGCCGCGAGGTCGCGCAGACCCGCCCGGTCGGCGAGCGCGTCCAGGACTGGAACGAGGTCTACGTTCCCGGTTCGCTCCTCCCGATCATCTCCAAGCAGGCCTCGCGCTGCATGGACTGCGGCATCCCGTTCTGCCACAACGGCTGCCCGCTGGGGAACCTGATCCCGGAGTGGAACGACTACGCGTACCGCGAGGACTGGTCGGCGGCCTCCGAGCGGCTGCACGCCACGAACAACTTCCCGGAGTTCACGGGCCGCCTGTGCCCGGCGCCCTGTGAGGCGGCGTGCGTGCTCGGCATCAACCAGCCGGCCGTCACCATCAAGAACGTCGAAGTCTCCATCATCGACAAGGCGTGGGACGCCAACGACGTCAAGCCGCAGGCGCCCGAGCGGCTCTCCGGCAAGACCGTCGCCGTCATCGGCTCCGGCCCGGCGGGCCTCGCCGCCGCCCAGCAGCTGACCCGGGCCGGCCACACCGTCGCCGTCTACGAGCGAGCCGACCGCATCGGCGGCCTGCTCCGCTACGGCATCCCCGAGTTCAAGATGGAGAAGCGGCACATCAACCGCCGCATCGAGCAGATGCGCGCGGAGGGCACCAAGTTCCGCACCGGCGTGGAGATCGGCCGCGACATCGACGCGGCGAAGCTCCGCAGGCGCTACGACGCGGTGGTCATCGCCGCGGGCTCCACCACCGCCCGCGACCTGCCCGTCCCCGGCCGCGAACTCAAGGGCATCTACCAGGCGATGGAGTACCTGCCCCTGGCCAACAAGGTCCAGGAGGGCGACTACGTCACCACGCCCGTCTCCGCCGAGGGCAAGCACGTCGTCGTCATCGGCGGCGGTGACACGGGCGCGGACTGCGTGGGCACCGCCCACCGCCAGGGCGCGGCCTCCGTGACGCAGCTGGAGATCATGCCGAAGCCGGGCGAGGACCGTGCCCCGCACCAGCCGTGGCCGACCTTCCCCATGCTGTACAAGGTCACCTCCGCGCACGAGGAGGGCGGCGAGCGGGTCTACGCCGTCAACACCACCCACTTCGAGGGCGACGAGGACGGCAACGTCCAGTTCCTGCACCTCGTCGAGGTGGAGTTCATCGAGGGCAAGCTCACCCCGAAGCCCGGCACCGAGCGGAAGATCCCCGCGCAGCTCGTCACCCTCGCGATGGGCTTCACCGGCACCGACCGCGACAACGGCCTCGTGGACCAGTTCGCCCTCGAGCTCGACGAGCGCGGCAACGTCGCACGCGACGGCGAGTTCCAGACGAACGTCCCCGGTGTCTTCGTCGCCGGTGACGCGGGCCGCGGCCAGTCGCTCATCGTGTGGGCGATCGCCGAGGGCCGCTCGGCGGCGCGCGGCGTGGACCGCTTCCTGACCGGCGCGAGCGACCTGCCGGCCCCGATCCGCCCCACGGACCGCGCCCTCACGGCCTGACGGACCGACCCGTACGGTTGATCCCGTACGACCCCTGATACGTCCCGTACAACGGCGTACGGAACTGAGCGACGCCCGCCTCGTCCCCGACCGGACCTGAGGCGGGCGTCGTGGCGTTTGCGGCCGTTTGTGCAACCAGTGCGTTGCATGGGGCGCAATGCTATGAGCGTATGTTGCGTCACCCGCAACCCTCATTACGGTTCGGCCGCTTATACCAATGGGTCTAGACCGCCCCCGTCTGGTGTGACCACAATCGCTCCCACCAATCGGAACCTGGAGGGGGCCGGCATGAATCGACGCGTCATCGCCGCTGGTTGTATCGCCATGAGTCTCGGACTGACCGCCACGGCGTGCGGTGGGGATGACGGCGACTCGGGCGACAAGGCCACCGACGGCAAGGGCAAGACCCTCACCGTGTGGATCATGGAGGGGACCAACCCCGACGCACGCCCGTTCTTCGAGGAGGCCGAGAAGGCCTTCACCAAGAAGACCGGTGCCAAGATCAAGGTCGAGTACCAGCAGTGGGCCAGCGCCCAGAAGAAGTTCACGACCGCCATCGAGGGCGGCGAGGACCAGGTACCCGACGTCGCGGAGGTCGGCACCACCTGGGTGCCCCAGTTCGCCGAGACCGACGCCCTCGTCGACGTCACGGACGAAGTGAAGAAGTCGGGCCTGAACGACGACCTCGTCGAGGGCCTCGCGGACGCGGGCACGCTCGACGGCAAGCAGTACGGCATGCCCTGGTACGCGGGCGTCCGCTCGATCGTCTACCGCAAGGACATCTTCGAGAAGCACGACCTGAAGCCCCCGACCACGTGGAAGGAGCTCCAGGAGACCGCCAGGACGCTCAAGGAGAAGGAGCCCAAGCTCGTCTCCTTCCCCGTCGCGGGCGGCGCGGAGATGTTCGCGGCCCCCTTCATCTGGGGCGCGGGCGGCGAACTCGCCACCGAGTCCGGCGGCAAGTGGAAGTCCGGCATCAACTCGCCCGACGCCATCAAGGGCATCGAGTTCTACACCGGCCTCGCCACCAAGGACAAGGTCTCCCCGGCCAAGGTCAACACCTGGACCGAGAAGGAGGTCGGCGACGCCTGGAACAAGGGCGAGATCGCCATGGCCATCGGCGGCAACTGGACCCCGAAGGCCATCATCGACGCCAACCCGGACCTCAAGGGCAAGCTCGGCGCGGTGCCGATCCCGGGCCGGAACGGCGGCATGAGCAAGTCCTTCCTCGGCGGCTCCTACCTGTCCACGTTCAACACGGACAAGAAGGACCTCGCCTGGGAGTTCGTGAAGCTCGTGACCACCGGCGAGTTCGCCGCCAAGTGGGCCGAGGAGACCAACTACTTCCCCGGCCAGAACTCCGAACTGAAGAAGATCGAGGCGAAGAAGGACCCGCTCGTCGAGCCCTTCGCCAAGCAGATGCTGGAAGCCGGCGCGACCGTCCCCAAGACCAAGTCGTACGGCGAGATCCAGGCCTCCAAGGTCATCCCCGGCATGGTCCAGTCGATCCTCACCGGCAAGTCGTCCGTGCAGGAAGCGGCGGACAAGGCGGCCAAGGACATGGACGCGATCTTCGCCAAGGACGAGTAGAAAAGGGCGAGTTCGGCACTGTGAAGGACTTACCGTGAAAGACACGCTCGTCAGCGGGGGGTCGAAGATCCCGGCCCCCCGCGGCCCCCGGCCCCCCGACAGCGGCGCCGAAGCGGCCCGCCGTCGCAAGAAACTCATCACACTCACCCGCCCCTGGCTCCTCCTCGCGCCCTCCCTCGTCGTCCTCGCCGGCCTGCTCCTGTGGCCGCTGATCCAGGTCGGCAAGCTCTCCATGGAGGACTACGAGGTCAAGTTCGGCGGCGGCGTCAGCACGTTCACCGGCTTCGACCACTACAGCGACCTGCTCTCCAGCAGCCTGCTGTGGAAGACGGTCCTGCCCAACACCGTCTTCTTCGCCTTCGCCTGCGTCGGCATCACCGTCGCACTCGGCACCCTCGTCGCATTGCTCCTCAACCGCCTCGGCACCACCTGGCGGATGATCTGCTCCATCGCGATCCTCGCCGCCTGGGCCATGCCGGCGGTGACAGGAACGTACGTATGGATCTGGCTGTTCCAGCCGCAGGACGGCATGGTCAGCCAGATCGCGGGCTCGGTCGGCCTGATCGACCCGGAGACCACCAACTGGTTCACCGAACGCGGCCCGTTCTACGCCATCGCCACGCTCAACGTCGTCCACCACGGCTTCCCGTTCGTCGCCATCACCGTCCTCGCGGGACTCATGACCATCCCCAAGGAGCTGTACGAAGCCGGGGAACTGGACGGCGCCAACGCCTGGCAGCGGTTCTGGAACATCACCGTGCCGACCATCAAGCCCGTCTTCCTCGTGGTGACCATCCTCTCCACGATCTGGGACTTCAAGGTCTTCACCCAGGTGTACCTGCAACCCGGCGGCGACGGCTCCAACGAAGAGGTCTACAACCTGGGCGTCTTCTCGTACATCCAGGCCTTCGCCAAGAACGACTACGGCACGGGCGCCGCGGCCGCGGTCCTGCTGACCGTGCTGCTCCTGGCCATCACCGTCGTCTACATCCGCACACTGTTCCGCCAGGGGGACGAGGACCTGTGACGACCCGCCGCACCACGCTCGCCTCACGCATCGGCCTGCCCGCCGCGGTCGTCGGGCTCCTCCTCTTCACGCTCTTCCCCGTCTACTGGATGGTCTCCACCGCGCTGGACCCCAAGGCGTCGCTGCGCGGCTCGGACGTCCTGCCCAGCGGCATCAGCTTCGAGCACTTCGAGTTCGTCTTCGACAAGGGCAACTTCGGCACGTACCTGCTGAACTCGGCGATCGTCGGGCTCGCCACGATCGTCGCGGCCGCGCTGCTCTCGCTCTTCGCCGCCATCGCGGTGGCGCGGTTCAAGTTCCGCTTCCGCACCTCCGTGCTGATCATGATCCTGATCGTGCAGATGGTGCCGCTCGAAGCCCTCGTCATCCCGCTCTTCATCCAGATGCGGGACTACGACATGCTCAACTCCCTGCTGGGCCTCAGCATCGTCTACATCGCCCTCTCGCTCCCCTTCGCGATCTGGACGCTGCGCGGCTTCGTCGCCACCGTCCCCAAGGAGGTCGAGGAGGCCGCGTACATCGACGGGGCGTCCTGGCCGCGGATGTTCTGGTCCGTGCTGCTTCCGCTGGTCGCGCCGGGGCTCGTCGCCACGTCGATCTTCGCGTTCATCACGGCGTGGAACGAGTTCGTGTTCGCGTACACGTTCATGAAGGGCAGCGACAAGTACACGGCCGCCGTGGGCATCTACCAGTTCTTCGGCGAGAACTCCACGGCCTGGGGCCCGGTCATGGCCAGCTCCACGCTGGTGACCGTGCCGGTGATGATCTTCTTCGTGATCGTCCACCGGAAGCTCGGCTCGGGCCTGGCGGCGGGGGCCGTCAAGGGGTGACCGTTCGCAAGGAGGCGCTGGGCGGCCGCAGCGCGCCGCCCGGCGCCTCTTCGCGTGTCACCGTCGTCCGTCGCGGCCCGGCGCACGGTAGTCCACCCGGCGGGCGAAGGATCGTTTCGGCTGCCCCGCGCGGGTGACACCGTGCATGCACGGCTCGGCAGGCGGGGAGGGCGGTGCCGGGCCCGCCACGTGCGGCGGGCCCGGCACACCCCCAGCCACCGGACGCCCACCGCGTCCGGCGCCCGTACCGAAACGGACCCCATGCGCCTTCGCCACACCCTCGCCGCCGCCCTCGGCGCGTTCGCCCTCGTCATCACCCTGCCGACCTCCGCGACCGCCGCCACCGGCGACTTCTCCTACAAGTTCGCCGGCCCCGACGGACACCCGCGGAAGGTCACCTTCCACAACCCGCCGAGCCCCGGCTGCATCCCCCTGGCCGAGGTCGCCGACCCCGGCTCCACCGAGCCCGCGTTCGCCCCGCACAACAACACCGACGAGTGGGCGACGGTCTTCACCGAGCCGGACTGCACCGGCGACTCCTGGACGCTGCGCCCGCACGGCAAACCCGCCACCGACCGCCTCAAGCTGCGCTCGGTGCTGCTGACCGGCCGCCACTGAGACCCGGCGGGACCGGCGCGCGGTCACCCCGCCGTCGACCCGCCGTCCACGGTGAACTCCGCCCCCGTGACGTACGACGACGCGTCCGACGCCAGGAACAGCACCAGCTCACCGACCTCCTCCGGGCGGCCCATCCGGCCCAGCGGCAGATGCGACCAGTCCCGCCCGGCGGAGGCGGCGGAGATCATCGGGGTGTCGACCGCCCCCGGATGTACGGAGTTGACCCGCACCCGGTACTTCGCCAGGTCGAGCGCCGCGGAGCGGGTCAGCCCCCGCAGGCCGAACTTCGTCGACCCGTACGCCGCGTGCCCCGGGATGCCGACGAGCCCCGCCGTCGACGACACGTTCACGACCGACCCGCCGCCCGCCTCCTTCAGCGCGGGCAGCACCGCCTGGATGCCCAGGAACGGCCCCAGGAGATTGACCCGTACCAGCTCCTCGAAGTTCTCGTACGTCTCGTCCTCCACGGACGCCGTCCGCCACAGCGCGGCATTGTTCACGAGGACGTCGAGCCGCCCGAACGCACCGAGCGCCGCCGCCACGGCCGACGCCCAGCTCCCCGCGTCGGAGACGTCGTGCCGTACGAACAACCCCCGCCCGCGCTGCCCGCCCAGGGCTTCGGCGACCTCGCGCCCCTCCTCCTCCCGTACGTCCGTCACCACGACCCGCGCCCCGGCCGCCGCGAAGAGCCGTGCCTCCGCGGCGCCCTGTCCGCGGCCCGCCCCGGTGACGAGGACGACCTTGCCTTCCAGGCCGTGGTTCATGTCATCCTCCGTACGTCCGTACGTGCCGAATCGGCATGTGTCTAGCAGTCATATGTGCAAGGTGGAAGGGCGGGGCGGGACATGGGATCCGCGATCAGTCTGCGCAAGGTGGAGGACTCGGCGCCGGCTCTGGTCAGCCTGTACAAGAGCGCCGGGGTCTCCCTGCGCAAACACGGCCTGGACGGGGCGCGGGCGGCCGTCTACCTCGTCGTCGACTACTCCGGTTCCATGAAGCCCTACTACAAGGACGGCAGCGTCCAGGCCCTCGCCGACCGCGTGCTCGGCCTCTCCGCGCACCTGGACGACGACGGTGTCGTGCCCACCGTCTTCTTCTCGACCGACGTCGACGCGGTGACGGACATCGCGCTGGACAACCACCGCGGCCGGGTCGACGAGATAGCCGCCGGGCTCGGACACATGGGCAAGACCAGCTACCACCTTGCGATGGACGCCGTAATCGACCACTACGTAGACAGCTGTGCCGACGGTCCCACCGCGCCCGCCCTCGTCGTCTTCCAGACCGACGGAGGCCCCATCAACAAGCTCGCCGCCGAGCGCTATCTGTGCAAGGCGGCGAGGCTTCCGCTGTTCTGGCAGTTCATAGGCTTCGGCGACCCCACGAGCAAGCAGTTCGACTACCTGCGCAAGCTCGACGAACTCGCCGTTCCCGCCAAGCGCCCGGTCGACAACGCGGGCTTCTTCCACGCGGGGGAGGACCCGCTCGCGGTGCCGGACGACGAGCTCTACGACCGGCTGGTAGGGGAGTTCCCCGCGTGGCTCGCGGCGGCGCGGGCGGCCGGGATCGTCACCCCGGCGGGCGGCTAGCCCACCATGCGGTCGCGCAGCTTCAGGATCGTGCGGGCGTCCAGGCCGAGCCCTTTCGTCAGGTAATCCTGGAAGCCGCCGTACCGCTGCGTGGCCTCCGTGAGGGCGGTGTCGAGGTAGTCGGGGCGGACCTCCTGGAGCGGGATGATCAGGTCCGGGTTCTGCATCAGCCCGCCCTGCTTCAGCGCCTCGCGGACCTTCGCGTCGTACGCGGCCCGGTAGGTGTTGGAGGCCAGGTAGTCGCCGGCCGCGGTCCGCTCGGGGACGCCGACGAGGCGCAGCAGCAGATACGTCGTCCAGCCGGTGCGGTCCTTGCCGGAGGTGCAGTGGTAGAGCAGCGGCGAGCGGCTGGCGGCGATGTCGCGCAGGGTGGCCGCGAACTGCGCCCGGTTGGCGGCGTCGGTGACGAAGGTGCGGTAGACGTCGCGCATGAACGCGGCCGCCTTCCCGTTGCCGAGCATTTCCTCCTGCTTGACCGGGTCCCTGGAGCCGATGGCGGTGAGGAGCTGGGTGAACAGGCCGTTGTCGGTGATCGGACGCGAGGTGGGGGAGAGCCCGGCGGGCAGCCGGTCCACCCCGTCGTACCGGACCTCGGCGGGCACCCGGAAGTCGATGACCTTCTTCAGCCCGAGCCCGGCGACCGTGCCGAGATCGGCGTCGGTGAGCTTGCTGAGCCCGTCGGCACGGAAGACCCGCCCTTCGCGGACGCGCTCCCCGTCGTAGGTCCGGTAGCCACCGACGTCTCGTACGTTGACCGCGCCCTGGAGCGGGACGTGGCGGGCGGCCGTCTCGGGGGCGGCGACCGTGTGGCTGGGCGCCGTGGGCGCCGCGGCTTCCGAGGGGGCCGCCCAGGCGGGCAGTGTGCCCAGGGCGAGCGCGCAGACCGCCAGCCCGGTCGCGGTACGGGCGCGGGTACGGGTACGGGTACGGGCTCGGGCTCGGGAGATACGCATCGGTCCGCCTTCCCAACGGCCTACCAAGCGATTGTTCGGCCGAAGGTAGCGATGTGATCTTGAGGGGGGAAGGGGCATGCGCGAGGAGGTGCCGTGCGGACAGGACCGTGAGCATGTTAGGGTTATGTGTTGCAGTTTTGGTACCCATGAACTTTATGTGCGCCTGACGGGAATGCTCCGAGGGCGCATGTTTGTTTTTCCGGTTCTCTCCGGTATGGGGGTCAATGCAGCGCTGGAGTCACGCAATTCGGTGTGCCTCCATTCACTGCCCCTGTTGAGGAGATTGACATGGCAACCGGCACCGTTAAGTGGTTCAACTCGGAAAAGGGCTTCGGCTTCATCGAGCAGGACGGCGGCGGCCCCGACGTCTTCGCCCACTACTCGAACATCGCGTCCTCCGGCTTCCGTGAGCTCCTCGAGGGCCAGAAGGTCTCCTTCGAGGTGACGCAGGGCCAGAAGGGCCTGCAGGCCGAGAACATCGTTCCTGCCTGATCGTCGCAGCGCGCGAACCTCACAGCCGAGGCCCGCACCGGAAGGTGCGGGCCTCGGCTTGCGCTGTCATCGGGCCCTACCGGGCCCAGAGCCGCACCGGCTCAGAGGTCCGGAAGTCCAGCGACCAGGAAGGCACTACTGCATGAACCGCTCCGAACGCCCGGCACGCCCCGCCCGCAAGCGCCCCGCCACCTCCGGCGGAAACGCAGGCGGCAGCGCGGCCGGCAGGGGACGGCCGTCCGGCCAGGCCAAGGGCTCCGCGCACGGCGCGAAGAAGTCCGGCAACCGCAGGCCGAAGCCGGTGCAGGGCGGCGAATTCGCCCTGCCCGAGAGCATCACGCCCGCCCTGCCCGCCGTCGAGGCCTTCGGCGATCTGGACATGCCCGAGGCCCTCCTGAAGACGCTGGCGGCCCAGGGAGTCACCGACCCCTTCCCGATCCAGGCCGCCACGCTCCCCAACTCCCTCGCGGGCCGCGACATCCTCGGGCGCGGACGGACCGGTTCCGGCAAGACCCTCGCCTTCGGCCTGGCCCTCCTGGCCCGCACCGCGGGCCACCGCGCCGAGCCGAAGTCGCCGCTCGCCATGGTCCTGGTCCCCACGCGCGAGCTGGCCCAGCAGGTGACGGACGCGCTCACCCCGTACGCGACGTCGGTCAACCTCCGCCTCGCCACCGTCGTCGGCGGTCTCTCCATCACCCGGCAGGCGGGCACGCTCCGCCGCGGCGCGGAGATCATCGTCGCCACCCCCGGCCGCCTGAAGGACCTCATCGAGCGCGGCGACTGCGACCTGTCGCGGGTCCGCGTCACCGTCCTCGACGAGGCCGACCAAATGGCCGACATGGGCTTCATGCCGCAGGTCACGGCGCTGCTCAAGCAGGTCGAGCAGGGCGGCCAGACGATGCTCTTCTCGGCGACGCTCGACAAGAACATCGACCGGCTCGTGCGGATGTTCCTGACCGATCCCGTCGTGCACTCCGTGGACCCGTCCGCGGGCGCGGTGACGACGATGGAGCACCACGTGCTCTACGTCGCCGACGAGACGGACAAGAAGGCCGTCGCCATGCGCATCGCCGCCCGCGAAGGCCGCGTGATCATGTTCCTGGACACCAAGCGCGCCGTGGACCGCTTCACCAAGCGACTCCTCGCCAACGGCGTCCGCGCCTCCGGACTGCACGGCGGACGCTCGCAGCCGCAGCGCAACCGTACGCTCGACCAGTTCAAGACCGGCCAGGTCACCGCGTTGATCGCGACGAACGTCGCGGCGCGCGGCATCCACGTCGACGACCTCGACCTCGTCGTGAACGTCGACCCGCCCACCGACCACAAGGACTACCTCCACCGCGGCGGCCGCACCGCGCGGGCGGGCGAGTCCGGCAGCGTCGTCACCCTCGTCCTCCCCGACGAGAAGCGCGAGATGACGCGGCTCATGACCGACGCCGAGATCCGGCCGAACACGGCCCGCGTCTCCTCCTCCGACGAGGAGCTGGTGCGGATCACCGGGGCGCGCGAGCCCTCCGGCGTGCCGGTCGTCATCGAGGTGCCGCAGCCGCAGCAGCAGCCCGCCGCTCGGGGTGGCGCGCAGCGGCGCCGGCGTCCCCGCGGCGCCGGTGGCGCAGCCGCAGGTCAGGGCCAGGGCCAGAGTCAGGGGCAGCGCAGGGTTCCCCGCCAGGGCCAGGGGCAGAGCGCCCAGGGTCAGGGTGGCCAGGCCAGGAGCGGTTCCGCCGGGACCGGCGGCAGCGGTGGCGGCGGTCGTGCCCGCCGCGGCCGCGCCGGTGGCGGGGCGCAGGGAGGCCGCCGCTCCGCGGCGTGACCCCACTTTCCAGCAGTACCGGTACGAGAGAGCCGCCCGCAGCCCCTCACTGAGGCTGCGGGCGTAACAAGGAGCCCGCCCGATGACACCGGAGCGCGAACCCGTCGCCCTGCCCCTGCTCGACGACGACCGCGCCGCGCTGCGCGCCGACTGCGGCAGCTGTTCCGGGCTGTGCTGCGTGGCCCTCACCTTCTCCAAGTCCTCGGACTTCCCCGTGCACAAGGACGCGGGGAAGCCCTGCGGCAACCTGGCGGCGGACTTCCGGTGCGGCATCCACCGCGACCTGCGGGACAAGGGGTACCGGGGCTGCACCGTGTACGACTGCTTCGGCGCGGGGCAGCGCGTCTCCCAGGGCACCTTCGAAGGGCGCGACTGGCGTCGGGATCCGGCCACCGCACGGCAGATGTTCGAGGTCTTCCCGCTCATGCGGCAGATCCACGAACTGCTCTGGTACCTGACCGAGGCGCTCACGTACCCGCAGACCCGGACGATCGCCGCCGACCTGGAGCGCGTCCTCGCCGAGACGGAGCGCCTCGCGCAGGGCACCCCTGACGCCGTCGCCGGGACGGACGTCGCGGCCCACCGCCAGGTCGTCAACACGCTCCTGCTGCGCACCAGCGAACTCGTCCGCGCCGAGCACCGCGGCCAGGGCGGTCGCGGAGGCAAGGGCGGCAAGGGTGCCAAGAAGAAGGACCGCAGGGGCGCCGATCTCATCGGTGCGCGGCTCAAGGGCGCCGATCTCAAGGGCGTCGACCTGCGCGGCGCCTACCTCATCGGCGCCGACCTGCGCGACGCCGACCTGCGGACGGCCGACCTCATCGGCGCGGACTTCCGCGACGCGGACCTGCGCGGCGCCGACCTGACCGGCGCGCTCTTCCTCACCCAGTCGCAGGTCAACGCGGCCAAGGGCGACGACCGCACGAAGCTTCCCGGCGCGCTCCGCCGCCCCGGGCACTGGGCGCAGGACTAACGGGGCCGCACAGCCTCTCGTAGCGCACCGCTATGTGTGGCTACGTGCCGCTACGTGCCGCTACGTGCCGCTACGTGCCGCTACGTGCCGCTACGAGTGGCTACGAGTGGCTACGTGTCGCACTCCAGCACCGTCCGGCACAGCGTGCACCGCACTCGCATCCGCCCCCGCACGGGAACCCGGATCCGCTGGTGGCAGGTGGGGCAGGAAAACGTCACGCGCAGCGCACCGAGACCGTCACCGGAGAAGCTGTACGCCCCGCCGGGCCCACCAGCGCCGCCAGCCCCGGACGCCCCGCCGCCCCCGTTCGCCCCAGCCGCCCCGCCCCGCACCGCCGACCCGTGCTCTCGCGCGTACCGCCGGTCCTTCGCGTACCGCCGACGTCCCGCCCACCCCGCCGCCGTCAGCGGCGGCTGCTGCTCGTCGCGGCGGGCCTGGGCGAGGCCCTTCGTGTACGCCGTGTAGGCCTGCGCGCTGGTGAACCACGTCTCCGGTGCCTCGCCGAACGCCAACGCCCGCTTGGCCAGGACGTACCCGAACTCCTCCGGGGTCAGATAGCCGAACTTCTGCGAGGAGGCGCCGTCCTCGCGGTAGGCGTCGAGCAGCAGCCAGCCCGCGCCCAGGTACGTGGTGGCCGTGTCGGTCAGGATCTCGTTGTCCCGCGTGCCGGGGAACGACAGGTCGAGCCGGTGCAGATACACGTGCATGATCTCGTGGGCGAGGGCCGCGCCGATGTCCCTGCGATGCGTGCGGAAGCGGTCGTTCAGCTCGATGAAGTACTCGGGCCCCGCGGCGAGTTCGACGGACGCGGCGTGCCGCATCTCGCGGAAGCCGACGATCATCCGGGCGTCGGGCAAATGCAGGTGCCGCACCATCTCGCGGGCCACCCGCTGCGCGCCGAGGTGCAGGTCGTCCTGGTCGCCGAAGGCCACGTCCGCGGGGGCCACGCTGGTCCCGAAGGAGTGCACGGTGTCGTAGGAGAGGCGTTTGTAGAGCGCCGTGACGGCTGCGCGCACGGTCTCCAGATGGGGGTAGCCGTGCACGACGGGACCGCCGGTGACCGTCACATCCGCACCCCCCTGAGGACTCCACCGGGACACTGCGACTCGCCCACCACTCTACGGGCGTCGCGCCTTGTTGTACGGGCCTCGTGCGCGTCGCGGGCCGCCCCGCTCGACAGGTCTGGCCGGAAAAGGCCCCTTGTCCTGAGCGGACACCGATCTCCATAATCCGCAACAACGCTTTGGCGGGCACATGTCACCCACGCGCATTCCGGCGACGGCGCGACCGGGACGGCAGGGTTCGTCACGCGTGCCCCGCCCCGCGAACCCCCCACCAAGGAGAGTCAGTTGAAGACCAAGATGCGTGGAGTCAAGAGAGCCGCCACCCTCGGAGCGATCGCGCTCGCCACCGTCAGCCTTCAGCCCGTGGCCGCCCAGGCGGCCCCGCACCCGGGCCCGCAGCCGAGTGAGAGCGTCGTCGGCGGCACCCGCGCCCAGCAGGGCGAGTTCCCGTTCATGGTCCGTCTCTCGATGGGCTGCGGCGGCGCGCTGTACGCGAAGAACATCGTGCTGACCGCCGCCCACTGTGTGGACGGCTCCGGCAACAACACCAGCATCACCGCGACCGCCGGCACCGTGGACCTGCAGAGCAGCTCCGCGATCAAGGTGAAGTCCACCAAGGTCCTCCAGGCCCCCGGCTACAACGGCAAGGGCAAGGACTGGGCGCTCATCAAGCTGGCGAAGCCGATCGACCTGCCCACGCTGAAGATCGCCAAGAACACCACGTACAACAAGGGCGACTTCACCGTCGCGGGCTGGGGCGCCACCAGGGAAGGCGGCGCCCAGCAGCGCTACCTCATGAAGGCGACCGTCCCGTTCGTCAGTGACGCCGACTGTCAGGCCGCCTACGGCAACGAGCTGACGCCCGGCGAGGAGATCTGCGCGGGCAGGCTCGCCCAGGGCGGCGTGGACACCTGCCAGGGCGACTCGGGCGGCCCCATGTTCCGCAAGGACGACACCGGCGCGTACATCCAGGTCGGCATCGTCAGCTGGGGCAACGGCTGCGCGCGGCCGCAGTACCCCGGCGTCTACACCGAGGTGTCGACCTTCGCGAGCGCCATAGCCACGGCGGCCGCACAGCTCTGAGGCCGCACGTCGTCGGGACCTCATGCCACGCCGTGAGGTCCCGACGGTTAGTCCAAGACCTGTCCCTCCTTTGTCCATGGGCGCGTCCGCCCCACCCGACGCATGGTGAGCGGCACGAATTCCGTCCCGTGGAGGGGTGCCGCATGCCGCCGTCAGACAGGTCAGGGCCGAGCCGTCGAGTCGTGGTCGCCACCGGCGCGATCGCCGGGGTGGGGGCCGCGCTCGGCGCGGGCGGCAGCGCGTTCGCCCAGGGCGCGACCAAGGGCCGGGGCGCCCCCGCCGGGCCCCACGCCGACGAGGTGGTCCTGCGCTCGAAAGACCTGGACGTACGCGTCGCCACCGCCTTCCCGAGCGTCGTCTCGTACACGGACCGCGCGAGCGGCGCCCTGCTGCACGGCCGCGCGGACGCCCCCGCCACCGTCCTCATCGACGACGCCGAGCACACCCCGAAGGTCACCGTCACGACGGGCCGCTCGCGCGCCGCGTACGTCCTGGCCTTCGACGGCGGCACCCGCATCGACGTCGAGATCACGGTCGAGGGCAGGCAGGTCCACTGGCGTGTCACGAAGATCGCGGACACGGCCGCGCTGCGCGTCGGAACCCTGCGCATCCCCGGACTGACCCTGCTCTCCGTGCGCAGCGACCAGCCCGGCGCCGCCCTCCTCGCCGCCAAGGTGCAGCTCGACAAGGCCAAGAGCGGCGACACCCTCGTACGACCTGCGAAGGACACGCCCGCGCAGGCGCCGACCGGATGCGCGTACGCCGTCGTCGCACACGACCGGCTCGGCGGCGCAGTCGAGACGAACACCGTCTACGACAAGCCCACCTTGGAGGCGGGCACCACCTGGGAGAACGGCCGCCTGTGGCGCGAGACGGTACGCCCCACCGTAAACGCCGACTACGTAGAGGCCCGGTTGAGCCCCGGACAGTGGACGCACCGCGCCGCGACCGCCCCCGTCGACGCCACCGAACCCCTCCCGTACGCCACCGTCGTCATCACCGGCGACCGCAACGGCGACGGCAAGGTCGACTGGCAGGACGCCGCGACCGCCTTCCGCGACATCATGGTCACCCCGCTCGGCGCCGACGAGCAGCACCTGCGGGTCGTCCCGCACATCCCCTTCAACTTCGCCTCGCAGGCCACCAACCCGTTCCTCGCCACCCTCGACAACGTCAAGCGGATCCACCTGGCGACCGACGGCCTGCGCCAGTACACACTCCTCAAGGGCTACCAGTCCGAGGGCCACGACTCCGCCCACCCCGACTACGCGGACAACTACAACACGCGCGCGGGCGGCCTCGACGACCTCAACACCCTGGTCCGCGAGGGCAAGAAGTGGAACAGCGACTTCAGCGTGCACGTCAACGCCACAGAGTCGTACCCCGTCGCGAAGGCGTTCTCCGACAAGCTCGTCGACAAGAAGAACGAACAGTGGGACTGGCTCGACCAGAGCTACCGCATCGACCAGCGCCGCGACCTGGTCTCCGGAGACATCATCAAACGCTTCGCCGACCTGCGCGCCCAGACCCACCCCGGCCTGAACGCCCTCTACATCGACGTGTTCCGCGAGTCAGGATGGACCTCCGACCGCCTCCAGCGCGCCTTCCGCGAACAGGGCTGGACCATCACCTCGGAGTGGGGCCACGGCTTCGAACGCTCCGCGATCTGGTCGCACTGGGCCACCGAGACCGACTACGGCGGCGACACCTCCCGCGGCATCAACTCCCGCCTCATCCGCTTCGTCCGCAACCACCAGAAGGACGTCTTCGCCGACAAGTGGCCCACCCTCCTCGGCGTCGCCCGCATGGGCAACTTCGAGGGCTGGGTCGGCAAAACCGACTGGCACGCCTTCTACGACCTGATCTGGACCCACTCACTGCCCGCCAAGTACCTCCAGGCGTACCCCATCAAGACGTGGGACGAGCACGAAATCACCTTCTACGGAGACAAGCGGTCCGCGGCAGACACCACGGTCTCCGACGCCACCGGCAAACGCCGCATCACCACGGACGGAAACGTCGTCTACGAAGACGGCCGCTATCTCCTCCCCTGGGAACCCCGCAAGGCACACGACCCCGCGAAGCTCTACCACTACAACCCCTCCGGAGGGACCAGCACCTGGCAGCTGCCCCGCGGCTGGGCCCGCCGCTCCCGCATCGCTCTCCACCGGCTCACCGACCAAGGGCGCGTCTTCGAGTCGTACGTCTCCGTAGCGGGCGGCAAAGTCACCCTCAAGGCCGAGCCGAAGCAGCCCTACGTCCTCTACCGCGAGCGCACCGCCGCCCTGCCCGACCCGCAGTGGGGCCAGGGCACCCCACTGCACGACCCGAGCTTCCACTCCGGGTCCCTCAAGAAGTGGAAGGTCAGCGGCCCCGCCTCCGTCGAGCTCAGCGACCTCGGCGACCACGAACTGATCATCGGCGCGGGCGGCGCGGCCTCCGTAGGACAGCGGCTCGCCCGCCTCAAAGCCGGCACCTACGTCGCATCCGTGCAGGTCGAGGTCGGCGCGAAACCGGGGGAGCGGCGCACGGCCACCCTGGAGGTGCGCACCGCCGACGGCATCACCGCCACCAACTCCACGGAGACGTCCACCGCCGGGAACTACGTCGCCGCCGACCGCAAGCACGGCACCCGCTTCCAGCGCATGTTCACGTACTTCACCGTCCCCGAAGGAGGCGGCACGGCCGAACTGACACTGCGCACCGGAGCGGGCGACGCGCGCGTGCGCTACGACAACGTACGCGTCGTCGCGACCCCGCGTCCCGCCAGGCTGCCGCGCGCCACCCTCGTCCACGAGGACTTCGAACACGTCCCCCAGGGCTGGGGCCCCTTCGTGAAGGGCGACGCGGGTGACGTCACCGACCCGCGCACCCACATCGCGCAGCGCCATGCCCCATACACGCAGCGCGGCTGGAACGGCAAAGCGATCGACGACGTCATCGACGGCGCGAACTCGCTGAAGTCACGCGGCGAGAACACCGGACTCGTGTACCGCACGGTCCCGCACACCGTCCGCTTCGAGCCCGGCAAGCGGTACCGCGTCTCCTTCCGGTACGAGAACGAGAAGGCGGCCCAGTACGCCTGGATCACCGCCGTCGACGAACCGGCACCCCGCGAACTCGACCGCAAGGACGTGCCGGTCGCCACCGGACCCACCACGCTCACCTACGAGTTCACCGCCCCCGCCACGGGCGAGGCCTGGGTGGGCCTGCGCAAGACCGGCGACGACGGCAAGGCGGAGTTCGTACTGGACGCGTTCGAGGTGAGGGAGGTCTGAGGTCCTCTCCTCTCCTGACCTGACCTGACCTGACCTGATCTGATCTGAACTGAACTGAACTGACGCGCTGAACGGGCCCGCCCCCTCACTCCTGGAGGGGGCGGGCCCGGTCGCAGCGGGAGCCTCAGTCCAGCCGGACCGCCTCCCCGCCCCCCTCCAGCTCCAGGACCCACACCTCGTTCGCCCCGGCCCGCAGCACCGGACCCGGCACGTACAGCGTCGTCTGCGGACCCGCCGACCAGTAGCGGCCCAGGTTGAAGCCGTTCACCCACACGAAGCCACGGGTCCACCCCGGCAGACCCAGGGACGCGTCACCGGGGGAGGACACGTCGACCGTCCCCCGGTACAGCCCGGGCCGCCCCGCACCCTCGCCCGCCGCGGGGATCGCCCGCACCGCCGACGCCACGTCGAACGCGTCCAGGCGCAGCGCCCGCGTCCGCACCCCGTGCAGATACTGCCGCTCATGCAGGATGCCCCCGGTGATCCCCTTGACCTCACCCGTCCGCGGCCCGTAATTGACCCTCCCCAGGGACTCCACCCACAGCTCCACGCGCGCGTGCCCCGCAACAGGGTCGAGCAGCGTCGGCGTGCCCTCCGTCAGGACACCGGCCCGCTCCCCGTCGACGTACACCACCGCCCGGTCCCGCAGCCCCCGCACACTCAGCGGATACGGCTCACGCGGACCCGGCACCGTCACCGCGTACCGCACCAGACCGCGGTCCACGTCCAGCTCCTCGAACGTGGGCGGAACGGCGTACTCCGCTTCCGGGGAGCCGAGCGCGTCCAGGACCGCGTCCAGCGGCGCCCAGTCGGTCAGGGCCGCCGCCGCGGGCTCGCCCAGCGACGGCAGCCGCGGGGGCGGGTCGGGCAGAGGAGCGGACGCGTACTCCGCGAGGACCTTCCTGAACGCCCAGAACTTCGGCGTCACCCGGCCGAACTCATCGACGGGCGCGTCGTAGTCGTACGACGTGACGTCCGGCTGCAACTCCCCGTCGTGCAGCGAACCACCACCCCGGTTGGCACCCGCCCACCCCGCGAAGTTCGTCCCGCCGTGCGCCATGTACAGATTCACCGACGCACCGCACTCCAAGATCTCCCGCAGCGCCCCCGCGGCGTCCTCCGCGTCCCGCACGACATGCTCCGCACCCCAGTGGTCGAACCAGCCGCACCAGAACTCCATGCACATCAACGGCCCCTTCGGCCGGTGCCTGCGCAGCGTCCCGAACCCCGCACGGGCACCCGACCCGAAGTTCACCGTCGCCAGCACCCCCGGAACCGAACCCCCCGTCAGCATGTGGTCCTCGGGCCCGTCCGACGTGCACAACGGCACCTCGACACCCTCCGCGAGCAGCAGATCCGCGAGCCGCCGCAGATACACCCCGTCCGAGCCGTAACTCCCGTACTCGTTCTCGACCTGCACCATGATCACCGGACCGCCCCGGTGCCACTGCCGCCCCACGACCTGCGGCAGAAGCCGCCGGAACCAGCGGCTCACATGCCCCAAGTACTCCTCGTCACGCGTCCGCGCCCGCACCCCCACCGCACCCGTCAACCAGTGCGGAAGCCCACCGTTCTCCCACTCCGCACAGATATAGGGCCCCGGCCGCACGATCGCCCACAGGCCCGCCTCCCGCGCCGCGTCCAGGAACCGGCCCAGCGCCTCGACATCGCGGTACGTCCCCGGGCGCGGCTCATGCAGATTCCACGGGACGTACGTCTCCACACAGTTCAGGCCCATCGCCCGCAGCATCGCAAGGCGGTGACCCCACTGCGCCTCATGCACCCGGAAGTAATGCATGGCGCCGGACAGCAGCCGCACCGGCCGTCCGTCCACCTCGAAATCATCCTCGCCGACCCTGAACCCGTTCATCGCGTCCTCTCGCTCACGTCCCGCCCACGATCACCTCTGGCGGGGCACAGGGTCCATGGACAAAGATCGAGCCCGGTTGGACGCAAGGAGCGGGCCAGCGCCCGGATGAAAGGGACGCACGCGGATGTACCACACGTGGATGCGGTATTTCACCCCCAGCCCCGCCCACCACAAACTCGGCCTCGCCTGCCTCGGCGTCGGCCTCCAACACGGCCTCCTGCCGACCGTCGGCCCCCGCACCCTCGACCACCACGTCGCCGTCGTCATCAGCTCCGGCGGCGGCTGGTTCCGCGGCCCCGACGGACGCCGCACCACCATCACCGCACCCGCCCTCATCTGGCTCACCCCCGGCGCACGCCACCACTACGGGCCCGACCCCGACACCGGCTGGGACGAGTGCTTCGTCGACTTCACCGGACCCGCCACCGCCACCTACACCGAACTCGGCTACATCGAACCCACCCGCCCCGTCGTACCCCTCTCCGACGCGGCAGGCGCCCGCGCCGTCGTCGCCCGCATCGCCCGCGCCGCCCGCCGCGGCAACCCCCTCCTCGAAGTCGAGACCGGCGCCGCCGTCCACGAACTCCTCGTCGCCCTGCGCCGCGCCCGCGCCGACATCGCCCCCGACGGCGACCCCGTCCTCCAGGCCCTCGCCCGCGACGCCTTCCAACCCCTGTCCGTCGCCGAACACGCCGCCCGACACGGCATGACCCCCGCCGAACTCCGCACCGCCGTGCGACGCGGCGCAGGATGCAGCCCCAAGGACTACCTCCTCGGCATCCGCCTGGGCCGCGCCAAGGAACTCCTCGCCGCCACCGAACTCCCCGTCGCCGCCATCGCCCGCCGCGTCGGCTACGACGACCCCGCATACTTTTCACGCCTTTTCACCCGCCGGGTCGGCATGGCCCCCGTACGCTTCCGCGACCAGCAAGGAAGGGCCGTACCCGGCGGCTGGTCCCACCAGATACCCGACCCCGAGCACCCACCCATTTTGCGCTCTTCCGCCGGTAGCGGCCCCGGACCGGCCACGTAGGCTCGGGGACCATGACCACCAGCCACACCAGTGACGACAACGTGAACGGCACGACCCCCGCACCCGCCGCGGGCTCCGCACGGACCACGCCCCCCGCACCCGCCGCGGACGAGGCCGTGCGCGCCGAGCTGTCCCGCCTGCGCGACAGCATCGACAACATCGACGCCGCCGTCGTCCACATGCTCGCCGAGCGCTTCAAGTGCACCCAGCAGGTCGGCCACCTCAAGGCCCAGCACCACCTGCCGCCCGCCGACCCGAGCCGCGAGTCCCGCCAGATCGCCCGCCTCCGCGAACTCGCCGAGAACGCCAAACTCGACCCGGCCTTCGCGGAGAAACTCCTCAACTTCATCATCGCCGAGGTGATCAGGCACCACGAGCAGATCGCCGAACAGCCCCAGACGAGCCCCTGACCAGCGGCAAAGCCGCCCCCACCCGCAGCTGCCTGCCGTGTCGTTTCTCCCGTACGACTAATCCGCCCGCGCGAGTGACCGGCAGCCGCTCCGCTGTTCAGCGCCCCGCAGGGACCGCTATCACCACTGCATGACCAAAACCTCGCTGCGCGGCCTCGCCGCAGCGGCGCTCCTCGTCCTGCCCGCCCTCGTCGCCGCACCCGCGCACTCCGCGCCGACCGACACCCACCGCCCCTCCAAGGCACCCCGCTCGCTGCCGTGCACCAACACCGCGCACATCCCCGTCAGCGACGGACCCGGCAGGGCCAAGGCCACCGTCGAACGCCGCGGCGGCGGCTGCGGCAACGCCACCGTCGAGATCCGCATCTGGTCCGACATCTCCTGGAACCCGGACAAGCAGTTCGGCCACAACAAGCAGTTCTTCTCCGTGGGCTCCCTGGACGCGGCAGGGGAGTGCTACAACGGCTTCGTCCACGTCCGCGGCATCTACAGCGAGATGTACGTCAACGGCCAGAAGGTCGCCGAGTCCGCACGGGCCAAACTGCCCGGCTGCGTCGCCCCCTAGGGCCTGTGCCGGACCGCCTCCCCGCCACCCCCCGGCGGGCAGGCGGTCCGCTCCCGGAGGACGGCCCTACACCCGCGCCCACCCCATCGGGCAGCATGGCCCCATGCCCGTACTGACGCGCGACGAAGCGCAGACCCGAGCCCAGCTCATCGACGTCCACCGGTACACGGTCGAGCTCGATCTGACCCGGGCGGCCGACCCTGCCCGCGACACCTTCGACTCCCACACCGTCATCCGCTTCAGCGCCCGCACCCAAGGCGCCACCTTCGTCGAACTCAAGCCCGCCGAGCTGCGCTCCGTCACCCTCGACGGGCACCCGCTGGACCCCACCGCACTCACCGACAACCGGCTCATCCTCGACGACCTCACCCCCGGCGAACACGAACTCCGCGTCGACGCCACGATGCGGTACTCCCGCACCGGCGAAGGCATGCACCGCTTCACCGACCCCACCGACGGTGAGACGTACCTCTACACCCAGCTCTTCATGGAAGACGTACAGCGCGTCTTCGCCGCCTTCGACCAGCCCGACCTGAAGGCCGTCTTCGAGCTCACCGTCACCGCCCCCGACACATGGACCGTCCTCGCCAACGGCATCACCGAACACCTCGGCGAAGGAAAATGGCGGGCCGCACCCACCCCCCTCATCTCCACCTATCTCGTCGCCGTCGCCGCAGGCCCCTGGCACTCCGTCCGCACCGAACACCGCGGCCTGCCCTTCGGCATCCACTGCCGGCGCTCCCTCGCCCCCCACCTGGACGCCGACGCCGAAGAAATCCTCGACATCACCCGCGCCTGCTACGACCGCTACCACGAGAAGTTCGAGGAGCCCTACCCCTTCGACTCCTACGACCAGGCATTCGTCCCCGAATTCAACGCCGGCGCCATGGAGAACCCCGGACTCGTCACCTTCCGCGACGAATTCATCTACCGCTCCGCCGTCACCGACACCGAACGCCAGACCCGCGCCATGGTCATCGCCCACGAAATGGCCCACATGTGGTTCGGCGACCTCGTCACCCTCCGCTGGTGGGACGACATCTGGCTCAACGAGTCCTTCGCCGAATACATGGGCTTCCAGACCACCGCCGAAGCCACCCGCTTCACCGGACCCTGGACCGACTTCGGCATCGCCCGCAAAACCTGGGGCTACGACGCCGACCAACGCCCCTCCACCCACCCCGTAGCCCCCGACCCCGACGCCGTCCCCGACACCGCGTCCGCGATGCTCAACTTCGACGGCATCTCCTACGCCAAGGGAGCAAGCGCCCTCCGCCAGCTCGTCGCCTGGCTCGGCGAAAAGGACTTCCTCACCGGCATCAACACCCACTTCGCCCGCCACAAATTCGGCAACGCCACCCTCGCCGACTTCATCGACTCCCTCGCCCACGCCACCGACCGCGACGTCCACGCCTGGGCCGAAGCGTGGCTGCGCACCACCGGCGTCGACACCCTCACCCCCAAAGTCACCCACTCCGGCCGCACCTGGACCCTCACCGTCGACCGCGACGGCGGCCCCGGCCACGAAGACGGACGACCCCACCGCATCGCCGTCGGCGTCTACGACCGCGACCTCTCCGGCGGCCCCGGCCTCGTCCTGCGCGAACGCTTCGAAACGGACATCCCCGCCACCGGCACCGACACCCCCCGCGACGGCGGCCGCCCCGCCCTGATCGTCCCCAACGACCAGGACCTCACCTACGCCAAGATCCGCCTCGACGACGCCTCCGAGGAAACCGCCCTGCGCGACCTCTCCGGCGTCCCCGACGCCCTCACCCGCGCCGTCCTCTGGAACAGCCTCCGCGACATGGTCCGCGACGGCGAACTCGAAGGCACCACCTACCTCGAAGCCGCCCGCACCCACCTCCCCGAGGAAACCGACCTCGCCATCGTCCAAGGCGTCCTCACCTTCGCCACCACCTACATCGCCGACCGCACCGCCACCCCCGACGAACGGCCCGCCGCCCTCGCCGTACTCGGCGACCTCTGCCGCGACCTGATCCGCCGCACCGAGGACGGCACCAACCCCGGCCTGCGCCTCACCGCAGTCCGCGGCTTCATCGACGTCGCCACCCAACCCGCACCCCTCCAGGCCTGGCTCACCGAAGGCACCGTCCCCGGCGGACCCGAACTCGACCCCGAACTCCGCTGGCGCACCCTCACCCGCCTCGCCGTCCTCGACGCCACCGACGAGACCGCCATCACCGCCGAACTCGACCGCGACCCCAGCGCCACCGGCCAGGAAGGCGCCGCCCGCTGCCGCGCCGCACTCCCCGACGCCGCCGCCAAACGAGCCGCCTGGGACGCCATGTTCGGCTCCGACGACCTCTCCAACTACCTCTTCACCGCCACCGCACAGGGCTTCTGGCAACCCGAACAAGCCGACCTCGTACGCGAATACGTCCCCCGCTACTACGAAGACGCCGTCGCCCTCGCCGCACGCCGCGGGACCGCCATGGCCGAAGCCGCCGGACGCCACGCCTTCCCCGCCCCCCTGGTCGACCCCGAGACCCTCCACCTCGGCAAACGCTGCCTGGACGCCACCGACCCCACCCCGGCCCTACGCCGCAAACTCATCGATCAACTCGACGACCTCGCACGAGCACTATGCGTACGGGAGAGCGGGACGGCCAGGGGGGACGAGGTGGGCTGAGGCGGGGGAGGGCTAGCTGGGCTGACGCAGGGGGTGGGGGACGAGCTGGGCTGACACGGGTCGGGGTGAACGGGAACGGCCCGGCGGGCGCCGCCAGCCAATGCCCTGCCCTTCGGCCCCCCAGCCCGCCCCGGGCCTCCCATCACGTGCCCTGCCGACCCCCAGACCTCGGCCCCCTCCCGACCCTGAGTTCCCGGCCCTCTGCCTTCCGGGCCCGGGGTCCGGGGCCCGGCCCCGAGCCGAGGCCAGAAGCCCCCCGGCCGCCGGGCCGCCGGGTCCCTCTTCCCCTGCCCCCGAGCCGGGGCCAGAACCCCACCCCACCCCACCCCACTCCGCCCCACCCGGCCCGGAGCCGAAGCCCCCAAGATCGCGGCCCCGCCCCCGGAGGGGCACCCCTAGCACCCCCCGCACCCCCAACACGTTTTCTCCGCACGGCAGTACCACTTTCGGGTTCCCTTCGCCGCGGTACTCGCACGAACCGCCCACGCGGCGTACAGGCTGGTGCCCCTGTACGCGCACCCGAAGGACAGCCCCATGAGTACCCCGCGCACCCCACCGCCCCTCGCCGGAGGCGCCCAAGGAGCCGATGCCCTGGAGCCGTTGCTCGACATCGCGCTCGGCGCCCTCCGCACAGGCGCCACCGCCCGCGGCGGACCCCTACCCGCCGGCGGACCCCAAGCCGTCGCCGCACACCTCCACGCCGCAGCCCACCCCGTCCTCCCCGACCACGGCACCGGACCCGAAACAGCGCTCCGCACCCTCATCCACGCCCTCACCCAAGGCGCCGCCGACCCCGCCGAACCCCTCTGCGCCGCCCACCTCCACTGCCCACCCCTCGCCGTCGCCACCGCCGCCGACCTCGCCGCGTCCGCCCTCAACCCCTCCATGGACTCCTGGGACCAGGCCCCCGCCGCGACCGCACTCGAAGCCCTCGTCACCCACGCCCTCGCCGCGGAAGTCCACGACAACGGCGACGCCCTCATCACCACCGGCGGCACCGAAGCCAACCAGCTCGCCCTCCTCCTCGCCCGCGAAGCCCCCACCACCCGAGGCCCCGTCCGCCTCCTCGCCGGAGCCAACGCACACCACTCCCTCACCCGCGCCGCCTGGCTCCTCGGACTCCCCGAACCCGTCACCGTGCCCGCCCCCGCCGGCACCCTCGACCCCGCCGCACTCGACGACGCCCTCACCGAACTCGGCGGCCCCCCGGGCACCTTCCTCGTCGCCGCCACCGCAGGCACCACCGACGCCGGCCTCATCGACCCCCTCGACGACATCGCCGACCTCTGCGCCGCCCACGGCGCCCGCCTCCACGTCGACGCCGCCTACGGCGGAGGACTCCTCTTCAGCGACACCCGCAAAGCACAACTGCACGGCATCGAACGCGCCGACACCGTCGCCCTCGACCTCCACAAACTCGGCTGGCAACCCGCCGCCGCAGGCCTCATCGCCGTCCGCGACCCCCACGACCTCGACACCCTCAACCACCGCGCCGACTACCTCAACGCCGACGACGACACCGACGCAGGACTCCCCGACCTCCTCGGCCGCTCCCTGCGCACCACCCGACGCCCCGACGTACTCAAAATCGCCGTCACCCTCAAAGCACTCGGACGCACCGGACTCGGCCACCTCGTCGACCAAGTCTGCGACCAGGCACAGCAGTTCGCCGACCTCATCGACGCCCACCCCGCCTTCGAGCTCTACGACACCCCCGCCATCAGCACCGTCCTGTTCCGCCCCACCGACGCCACCGACCACCACATCGCCCACGTACGACGCCGCCTGCTCACCGAAGGCACCGCCGTCCTCGGCCGCGCCGACCTCGACGGCCGCCGCTGGCTCAAGGCCACACTCCTCAACCCCCACACCCGCCCCGCCGACCTCACCGCACTCCTCAAACTCGTCCACGAAGCCGAAGAAGCTGAAGAAACCGAACCCGAAAAGGCCAAAACCGCACACACGAAAGGAACCACCCCCCGATGACCGGCACCCCCGGCACCCCCGACCCCCCCGGACCCCAGCCGCCACCCACCACCCCCGAACACCCCCGAGACCTCGTCGGCATCGGCATCGGCCCCTTCAACCTCTCCCTCGCCGCCCTCGCCCACCCCCTCACCGAACTCGACACCGCCTTCTACGAACAGCGCCCCGCCTTCCACTGGCACCCCGGACTCCTCATCGAAGGCGCCTGCCTCCAAGTCCCCTTCCTCGCCGACCTCGTCACCCTCGCCGACCCCACAAGCCCCTGGACCTTCCTCAACTACCTCAAAACCCGCGAACGCCTCTACCCCTTCTACTTCGCCGAACGCTTCCACATCCAACGCGCCGAATACGACGCCTACTGCCGCTGGGTCAGCGAAAACCTCCCCGCACTCCACTTCGGACACCAAATCGACGCCGTCCGCTGGAACCCCGAACGAGACCTCTTCGAAGTCGACTACACCCAACTCGACACCGAAGGCGAAGCCGAAGCCCTGGGCCGCACCCACACCCGCAACATCACCCTCGGCATCGGCACCGCCCCCCACATCCCCGACCCCCTCAAACCCCTCGCCGAAGCCCCCAACGTCCCCGTCATCCACTCCGCCGACTACCTAGACCACCGCGAACAACTCCTCAACGCCGACCACATCACCGTCATCGGCTCAGGACAGTCCGGCGCCGAAATCTTCCTCGACCTCCTCCGCGCCCGCCCCACCGGACGCGAAAAAATCCACTGGCTCGCCCGCACCGAAGCGTTCGCCCCCATGGAGTACTCCAAACTCGGCCTCGAACACTTCACCCCCGACTACACCCGCTACTTCCACGCACTCCCCGAAGCCGTACGCGACGGCCTCGTCCCCCACCAATGGCAACTCCACAAAGGCATCGACACCGACACCATCACCGCCATCCACGACGAGCTCTACCGCCGCACCCTCCACGGCGGCTGGCCCGACGCCACCCTCACCCCCGGCGTCTCCGTACGCACCGCGGGCCGCGTCGCCACCACCCGCGTCGAACTCCACCTCGAACACCTCCAACAAGGCACCCGCTCCCGCCTCACCACCGACGCCGTCGTCCTCGCCACCGGCTACCGCGAACGCCCCCTCGACCAACTCCTCGCCGGCCTCGACCCCTACATCCGCAAGGACTCCTCCGCCCGCCCCCGCATCGACGACCAATACCGACTCGTCCTCGACCCCTCCGTCACCGGCTCCATCTACGTACAGAACGCCGAACGCCACACCCACGGCGTCGGCACCCCCGACCTCGGCCTCGCCGCCTGGCGCAGCGCCACCATCCTCAACAACCTCACCGGCCGCACCCCCTACCCCCAACCACAACGCACCGCCTTCACCAGCTTCGGCCTCCAAACCCCCGAACAACCCACCAACACCACAGGCCGCATCGGCGAACAACGCGGAAACCTCGTACGCCTCAAGACGTGACCGGCGCACCCAACTCACCGATACGAGCCGCCACCCGCCGCGACCTCGGACACGACCACACCGCGACACCCCCCACCACCCCGGCCGCCAACGGATGCGCGTCGGGGTGCTCAGGACACTCCGGCCACACAGCCGGCCTCAACTCCGCGCACAACGCCTCGACCGCCCAGTCCTGCGCCTGATCCGCGAAGTCCGCCACCCGCTCCGCCGCACTCGAACCGAACCGCGGTACAAGCCCCGCACCCGAACCGTCCGGCCCGTAGAGCACCACCAGATCACCGACCGCGGCGTCCCACTCCTCGCGGACCTTCATCCGCACCGCACACGTCGCCTTCAGATCGCGGAGCACCGGGCCGAGCACCGTCGCAAGTTCCTCATTCATGGGCTGAATTGTCCGGCCCCAAGCGCCCCGACGCCCCCGAATATTCCTTCACCAAAAGGGCATGACAGCGAAATAACAGCCCCCGCGCCCCGGTTCAGACCACCATGACCACAGACTCCACCGCCGCCTGGACCGCAGCCTTCCGCTCCGCCCTCGTCAGCCCGTACGAAACCATCGACCTCTTCGAACGCCGCGGCTTCGACGGACACACCCTCCGCCAGATCATCCGCCTCGACGGCGGCGGCACCGCCCTCCGCATCCGCCTCAGCAACCGCTACGGCAAGGAACCCCTCCACATCGGTGGCGCCCACCTCGCCAGACGCACCGAAGGCAGCGGCATCGACAGCGGCAGCGACACCCCCCTCCGCTTCACCGGCGCCGAAGACTTCACCATCCCCGTCGGCGAGGAGCTCGTCAGCGACCCCGTCGACGGCCCCGTCGCCGCGGGCGACGAACTCGCCCTCACCCTCTGGCTCCCCGACGAAACCGGACCCTCCACCTACTCCGCCGTCCCCCTCCGCACCGGATACGCCGCCCCCGGCAACGCCCTCACCGCAGACACCCTCGACGGCACCGAAGGCCTCGAAGAACTCGCCACCCGCCACTACATCACCGGCGCCGACGTCCTCGCCCCCGCAGGCACCCGCATCGCCGTCGCCTTCGGAGACTCCTGGTTCGAAGGCACCGGCACCACCAACGACACCGACCGCCGCTTCCCCGACCTGCTCAACCAGCGCCTACAGGACGCCGGAAGCAACGGCTGGGTCGTCAACCAAGGCATCTCCGCCAACCGGCTCCTCACCGACGAAATCGGCGAACACGCCCTCGCCCGACTCGAACGCGACGCCCTCGACGTACCCGGCGTCACCCACGTCCTCATCCACTTCGGCCTCAACGACCTCGGCATCCCCGGCCAGGAGGCCTACCCCGAACCCGCCCCCATCCCCACCGCCGCCGACCTCATCGCGGGCCTCACCACCCTCGCCGACCGCATCCACGCGGCCGGACTCACCGCCACCGCCACCACCGTCGGCCCCTACAAGGACACGATCTACGACGGCTACTCCACCCCCGAAGGCGTCGCCGTCGCCCGCGAGGTCAACGACTGGCTCCGCGGCACCGACAGCCCCTTCGACACCTACGCCGACTTCGCCGCCGCCGTCGCCGACCCGGCCGACCCCGACCGGATCCACGACGACTACGACAGCGGCGACGGCCTGCACGTCAACGACGCCGGAGCCAAGGCCCTCGCCGACTCCGTCGACCTCGCCACCCTCAAGATCTAGAACACCGGCGTACCGTCCCGGGTCAGCTTCCAGTCCACCGAAGCGAACTGACCCGGGTCCACCGTCCCCTTCACCTTCACCCAACCAATGATCGTGTTCCGGATCTCCTCCGAATTCGCCCACAACTGCTTGGCCTTCGCGATGTGCGGGAAGTTACCGCCACCACTCGCCCGATAATTGTTCACCGCGAGCACGAACTCCGCCTTCGGATCCAACTCCTTGCCCTCGAACGCCAGCTTCACGATCCGCGAACCCACCGGCTTCGCGACATCGATCTCGTACGTCAGACCACTCACCGCGTCATAGTTGTAATCCGGAATGCTGTCCGCATTCGTCAGCTTCGCCGGATCCACCGGACCACCCGCAGGCGTCTGCACGTAATACCGCGCCGAGAACTCCAGATACTCCTTCACCTGCGCACCCGTAAGCAGCCGCGCCTCCAGAGTGTTCTCGAACGGATACAGACCCGCCGCATCCCGGATCGTCACCTCACCCGCAGGGATCTGCGCCGTACGCGAGAAACACGACGCCTGCGACAACACCGGCAGCGCCGCGTACGCGCCACCCTTCAACGCCTCCACGACCGTCTCCCGCTGGACGAGATTGATCAGGTCGATGATCGCGACGTCCTTCACCGGTCCCTCGGCCGTGCTCATCGCCGCCGTCGACGTACCGATCACCTGATTCACGTACGCCACGACCTTCTCGTGCTCGTCCGCAAGCAGCCGCGTCACCTTCCTGTCCTCCGCCACCGCATTCGAGTTCAGGACCTTCGCACCGACCTTCTCCACCGTCCAGCAGCCCTTCGACCACACCAGATCGAAGTCGAACAACGTCAGCCGCTGCCCCCACTTCAACGGCTCCGACAGGACGACCTTCTTCCCGGTCTTCTTGTTCTCCACGAAGTACTCGGGAATCTCCGTATGCGCATGCCCCACCAGAATCGCGTCGATCCCCGGCACCTGCTCCGCCACCAGACCCGCCGCGTTCTCCACATACGGCAACTGATCCCCGTACGACGACGTACCACTCGACCCCGAATGCGCCGACACGATCACCACATCCGCACCCATCGACCGCAGCTTCGGGACCCACTTCGCCGCCTGCTCCTCAAGACCCGGGAACGTCATCTTCCCCTGCACGTTCGCCTTGTCCCAGATCGCGATCCCCGGATTCGTCAGACCCAGGACCGCCACCTTCACATCACGGCCGTGCGGCGTACGGAGCCGCTTCATGAAATACGGCGGGAAAGCGGGCCTCTGCGTCTTCGCGTTCAGCGCGTTCGCCCCAAGCAGCGGGAAATCACACTGCTCCTCGAACTTCCGCAACACCGGAATGCCGTAATTGAACTCGTGATTGCCGAGCGCCGCCGCGTCGTACCCGATCGCGTTCATCGCCTGCGCCATCGGATGCACCGGACCACGCTTCGCCGTGATCGGATCGACCTTCGCGTAGTAGTACGACAGCTGCGTACCCTGAATCGTGTCGCCCGCGTCGATGAGCAGCGTGTTCCGGCGACCCTTCTCCTCACGGATCCGGTTCACCAACGTGGAGATCTTCGCCAGACCCACATCGTTGTGGTCCTTGTCGTCGAACTCCTTGTCCGTGAAGTAATCCCAGTTGAAGACGTTCCCGTGCAGGTCCGTCGTACCGAGCACCGTGAACGAGTACCGCCGCGTACGCCGCGAGCCCTTCCCGGACCCGTGCGCCGACGCGGACGACGGAGCGACCGCCGCACCCGTCACCGCCACCCCCACCCCGGTCGCGGCGGACGTGCCCAGGAACTTCCTGCGGTTCAACGGCATCTCTGAACTCCTCGCTAGGGCCACAGGGCCACACTCAACTCAACGCACATGGTTAACGCGCGTAGATTCTGTCCCCGGCACCCACACGGACAACAGACCCCACAGGTTGCGATCCGATGACTGTCCGGTACGCCCACGCGATGCGAGAGTGACCACATGGACACAGACCCGCACCCCGCCCCCGCCACCCCCTACGGCACCCCCGACGCCCCCCGCCTCGCCGTCCGCGGCGAAGCACACCTCGAAGTCGACCCCGAAATCGCCCGCATCGGCATCACCGTCCAAGCCCGCGGCACCGACCGCCGCGACGCACTCAACGACCTCACCCACCGCAACACCACCGTCCTCGACCTCATCAAGACCTACGGCCAAGCAGTCGAGAAAATCGAAACCGGCACCTTCTCCATCAGCCCCGAACTCACCAAACACGGCCGCGGCGAACGCATCCGCGCCTACCACGGCCGCGTCCACACCACCGCCGAACTCACCGACTTCACCGCACTCGGCGAACTCACCACCCGCATCGCCGACCTCGACCTCACCCAAGTCGAAGGACCCTGGTGGGCACTCCGCCCCGACTCACCCACCCACCGCCACGCCAGGCAGCAAGCCGTCCGCGAAGCCGTCCAACGCGCCCGCGAATACGCCGAAGCACTCGGCACCGGACTCGCCGCCCTCGTCGAACTCGCCGACATCGGAGCCGACAACCCCCAGCCCCCCACCTACGGAGGATTCGCCGGCGGCATGCGCGCAGCCGCCGCCTACGGAGGCGCCCCCGACCTCACCGAAGCCCCGCCCCTCGACCTCGAACCCCAACGCCAACACGTCTACGCAACCGTCAACGCCCGCTTCACGATGACCCCACCACGACTCACGCCGTAACCTCCGAAACGCTCATAGGAGCGGCGCCCCGCACAATTCAACACTTGTCAATAACCCTTCATGCAAAGGTTGTTGAGTAGTCACCCCCGACCAATTCTCTACCCACGGGTAAGGCCTAGGGTCGAACCATGCGCCGAGCGAAAATCGTCTGCACCCTGGGACCCGCGACCGACTCGTACGACCAGATCAAGGCCCTGGTCGAAGCCGGAATGGACGTGGCACGCTTCAACCTCAGCCACGGCACCCACGCCGAACACGAGGAGCGCTACCAGCGCGTGCGAAAGGCCTCCGAAGAGACAGGACGCAGCGTCGGCATCCTCGCCGACCTTCAAGGCCCGAAGATCCGCCTCGGCCGCTTCCGCGAAGGACCCGTACTACTCGAACGCGGCGACGAGTTCACCATCACCGTCGAAAACGGCATCGAAGGCGACCGCCAACTCTGCGGCACCACCTACGAAGGCCTCGCCGACGACGTCACCACCGGCGAACGCATCCTCGTCGACGACGGCAAAGTCTCCCTCGAAGTCACCTCCGTCGACGGCCCCCGCGTCACCACCACCGTCATCGAAGGCGGCATGGTCTCCGACCACAAAGGCCTCAACCTCCCCGGCGTCGCCGTCTCCGTCCCCGCCCTCTCCGACAAGGACCAGGACGACCTCCGCTGGGCCCTGCGTTCAGGCGTCGACGTCATCGCCCTCTCCTTCGTACGCAGCGGACGCGACATCGAAGACGTCCACCGCATCATGGACGAAGAAGGCCACCGCCTCCCCGTCATCGCCAAGGTCGAAAAGCCCCAGGCCGTCGACAACATCGAAGACATCGTCGCCGCCTTCGACGGCATCATGGTCGCCCGAGGCGACCTCGGCGTCGAAATGCCCCTGGAGCAAGTCCCGATCGTCCAGAAGCGCGCCATCAAACTCGCCAAGCGCAACGCCAAGCCGGTCATCGTCGCCACGCAAATGCTCGACTCCATGATCGACAACTCCCGCCCCACGAGGGCCGAAGCGAGCGACGTCGCCAACGCCGTCATCGACGGCACGGACGCCGTGATGCTCTCCGGCGAGACCAGCGTCGGCAAATACCCCATCGAGACGGTCAAGACGATGGGCCGCATCGTCGAAGCGGCAGAGGAAGACATCCTCGCGAAGGGTCTGCCCCCGCTCACCGAACGCAGCAAACCCCGCACCCAAGGCGGCGCCGTCGCCCGCGCGGCAGCGGAAATGGGCGACTTCCTCGGCGCGAAGTTCCTGGTCGCCTTCACACAGTCCGGCGACACGGTCCGCCGCCTCTCCCGCTACCGCTCACCCATCCCACTCCTCGCCTTCACCCCCGACAAGGCGACGCGCTCCCAGCTGAACCTGACGTGGGGCGTGGAAACCCTCCTCGGCCCGCACGTGGACTCCACGGACGCGATGGTCGACCAGGTGGACGAGCTCCTCCTCAAGATCGGCCGCTGCCAGAAGGGCGACACGGTCGTCATCACGGCCGGCTCCCCGCCCGGGGTCCCCGGCTCCACGAACCTGGTCCGCATCCACCACATCGGCGAGGACGACAGCCCGAAGTAGCGGGTCGGGTGGTCAGTGTTTCGGGCCGACGTGGACGTCCATGAGGGCCACGTCGGCTTTTCGGGCGATGGAGATGTTGTACGGGTTCCCGTGGCGGGTGCAGTGCGTCCAGCCGACGCCGAGCGCGTCGAGGGTGCGGGTGAAGAGCTCCCTGATGTCGTCAGAGACGTTGGTGAAGAAGTACCGGGGATATTCGTAGCGCTTGCGTGCGCCCGCGACGACGCGGGTGGTCCAGTTGGTGATGCGGCAACCGTCGGAGTGGATGAGCCCGCGGACGAAGTCCCACGGGTGGGCGTCGACGATCTCCTGTTGCCAGGGTTCCAGGGCGATCTTCCGGTCGTGCTTCTTGCCGGGCCCGTGCTGGGGGAACATGCACCACAGGTGCCGCGAGTAGACCTTGATGTTCTGGCAGCCGGTCTTGCGGACCCGGCAGACGGAGTTATCCGGGAAGACCGCCCGTATGGCCCGCTCGCAGTTGTCCTTGAGGCCCGGCCATGCGTTGTCGCAGGTGATCATGAGGCTGGGAACGCGGTGTGCTGAGTACTGGATGATGTGCCCGTCGCCGAGATAGAGCCCCAGCAGGTAGGCGTACGCGCTCGTGTCCAGAGCACGGCCGTCGCAGCGGGGGCAACTGGGAATCGGTCTGCCGGGACACTCCCCGCGTCTCGCCCGGTCCTCGTGCTTCCAGTAGCTGATGGTCCCGAGCGGGATATCGAGCGTTCGGGCGACGTCCGCGTTCTTGGTCCCGTTGCGCAGCAACGTCAAGGCTCGCTGTCGCACCTCTGTGCCGTGGAAATTCATACGGCCACTCTGAGTCACGGCCCGTCGCCGTGAGCAGCAAAAAGCGGAGGTCCACGAGAACGTGGACCTCCGCTTTACGGCGGTGCCGGGTGCGGGATTCGAACCCGCAAGCCCTCTCAGGCAGAGGTGTTTGAGACCTCCGTGTATACCGTTCCACCAACCCGGCCAGGCGCTGCCGGAAGTGTACCGGGTCACCGGGTGGCGACGCAGCTAGGTAGGCTGCAGGGGCAGCGCACCTGCCATGAACGAGGAGCCCCCGTGACCGCCCCCGAGTCGCCCCAGCCCACCGACGCGTCGGACGACGACAAGTCGCACGTGCCTCCGGTGACGACCCGCGTCGTCATCGCCGAGGACGAGGCCCTGATCCGGCTCGACCTCAAAGAGATGCTCGAGGAAGAGGGCTACAGCGTCGTCGGCGAGGCCGGTGACGGTCAGGCGGCCGTCGAGCTCGCCCGCGAGCACAAGCCGGACCTCGTGATCCTGGACGTGAAGATGCCCGTCCTGGACGGCATCTCCGCGGCCGAGAAGATCGCCGAGGAGTCCATCGCCCCCGTACTGATGCTGACCGCGTTCTCGCAGCGCGACCTCGTGGAGCGGGCGCGGGACGCCGGCGCGATGGCGTACCTCGTGAAGCCGTTCAGCAAGAGCGATGTCGTCCCGGCCATCGAGATGGCCGTGTCCCGCTTCACGGAGCTGAAGGCGCTGGAGCAGGAGGTCGCGGACCTTTCGCAGCGTCTTGAGACGCGGAAGCTCGTGGACCGGGCGAAGTCGATTCTGCAGACGGAGTACGGCCTGACGGAGCCCGCCGCGTTCCGGTGGATCCAGAAGACGTCGATGGATCGTCGTCTGTCGATGCAGCAGGTCGCGGAGGCGGTCATCGAGGACGCCGAGGAGAAGAAGGCGTCGAAGGGCTAGCTCCGGCGCATACGTACGACGAGGCCCGCATCCCGTTCGGGGGGTGCGGGCCTCGTCGTGTCGGCGGCGTGGGACTGAGTGTGCGGCTCAGTCCTCGCCGAGGTACGCCTTCCGCACGGACTCGTCGTGCAGGAGGTCGCCCCCCGTCCCGGAGAGGACGATCTTGCCGACTTCCATGACGTGGCCGTGGTCCGCGAGGGAGAGCGCGGCCTGCGCGTTCTGCTCGACGAGAAGGATCGTCGTGCCGTTGGCTTTCAGCTCGGAGATCGTCGCCATGATCTTCTGCATCATGATCGGCGAGAGGCCCATGGAGGGTTCGTCGAGCATGAGGAGCTTGGGCTGGGACATGAGGGCGCGGCCCATGGCGAGCATCTGCTGTTCGCCGCCCGAGAGGGTTCCCGCGGCTTGCTTCTTCCGTTCTCCGAGGATGGGGAAGAGTTCGTAGGCGTGGTTGATGTCCTTCTCGATGCCCGTCTTGTCGGAACGCAGGTAGGCGCCGAGGCGGAGGTTGTTCTCGATGGTCATGCGGGGGAAGATGTGGCGGCCTTCGGGGGAGTGGGCGAGGCCTTGCGCGACGATTTGGTCGGCGCGGTATTTCCGGAGGGGCTTGCCGTTGAATTTGATGGAGCCGCCGACCGGCTTGAGCAGGCCCGACAGCGTGCGGAGTGTCGTCGTCTTGCCTGCGCCGTTCGTGCCGATCAGGGTGACGACTTCTCCGGCGTCGACTTTGAAGCTGATGCCTTTGACGGCTTCGATTTTGCCGTAGGCGACGCGGAGGTCCTCGACCTCAAGGAGTGCGGTCATTTGTTGTTCTCCTCGAAGGGCTCGCCGAGGTAGGCGGCGATGACGCGGTCGTCCTGTTGCACGGTTTCGCTGGTGCCTTCGACGAGTTTTTCGCCTTGGACGAGGACGGCGACGCGGTCGCAGAGGTTGAAGATGAAGCGCATGTCGTGCTCGATGACGAGGACGGCGATGCCCATGTCGCGGATGGCGAAGACGAGTTCTTCGGTGGCGCGGGTTTCCTGCGGGTTCATGCCGGCGGTGGGTTCGTCGAGGAGGAGGAGGCCGGGTTCGCTGGCGAGGGCTCGGGCGATTTCGAGCTTGCGTTGTTCTCCGTAGGGGAGGTTGCGCGAGAGGTGTTCGGCCTTGTCGGCGAGACCGACGAACTCCAGGAGCTCCAGGGCGCGGGCCTTGGACGCCGCCTCCGCCTTGTGGAAGCCGGGGCCGCGGAGGAGGGCGGACCAGAGGCCTTCCTTCGTTCTGGTGTGGCGGCCGACGAGGACGTTTTCGAGGACCGTCATGTTGGCGAAGAGGCGGATGTTCTGGAAGGTGCGGGCGATGCCTGCCGCGGTGACCTTGAAGGATTTGGCGGGGAGGATGTCGCCTTTGTAGCGGACTTCGCCTTCGGTGGGGATGTAGAGGCCGGTGAGGCAGTTGAAGAAGGTGGTTTTGCCTGCGCCGTTGGGGCCGATGAGGCCGACGATTTCGCCGGTGTTGACGGTGAGGTCGACGGAGCGTACGGCGGTGAGGCCGCCGAAGCGCATGGTGACGCCGCGGGCGTCGAGGACGTTTTCGCCGGTCGGGGTGGCGGGGGTGTGGTCCTCTTTGGTGGTGTTGGTGGTCATGGGTCAGACCCCTGTCTTGCTGAGGGCTGCGGGTGGCGGCGTCTCGCCGGGGCTGAGTTCGGCCTCGTGGAATTCGAGTTGGCGGCGGCGGTTGGGGATGAGGCCTTCGGGGCGGAAGCGCATGAGGAGGACGAGTGCGAGTCCGAAGGCGAACAGTTGGTAGTCGCCGAGGAATTGGAGTTTGTTGGGGATGAGGTAGAGGAGTGCGGCGCCGACGAGGGGTCCGCTGATGGTGCCCATGCCGCCGAGGACGACGGCTGCCAGGAGGAAGGCGGAGTTGGGCGGTACCGAGTTGGCGAATTGGTACTGCTCCGGTGTCACGGTGTATGTGACGTGCGCCTGGACTGTGCCTGCGAGGCCTGCGAGTGAGGCGCCGAGGGCGAAGGCGATGAGTTTGACGCGGAATCCGTTGATGCCCATGGCGAGTGCCGCGGTTTCGTCTTCGCGGATGGCGACCCAGGCGCGTCCGATGCGGCTGTTTTCGCTGCGTCGGAAGACGAGGACGACGACGAGGGTGATGAGCAGCATCAGGAAGAAGTAGTTGGCGAATCGGCCGATGGTCTGGCCGAGGATGCTGTGCTCTACGCCGAAGTCGAAGCCGAAGATTTTGAGGTTGGGGATGGAGGAGATTCCGTTGGATCCGTTGGTGATGTCGGGTCCGGAGGAGCCGTCGGAGTTGTTGGCGGCGAGGCGGAAGATTTCGCCGAATCCGAGGGTGACGATGGCTAGGTAGTCGCCGCGGAGGCGGAGTGTGGGGGCGCCGATGAGGACGCCGAATATGAGGGATGCGCCTGCGCCGACGAGGATGGCTCCCCAGAAGGGGAGGTGGATGTCGAAGGGGGATGAGGGGGTTCCGGAGACCATGGATGCGGCGTAGGCGCCGACGCCGAGGAAGGCGACGTATCCGAGGTCGAGGAGTCCTGCGAGTCCGACGACGATGTTCAGGCCGAGGGCGACGGTGGCGAAGATGAGGATGTAGACGCCGATGGTGGCGTATTGGTCGTCGCTTTGGGTGAAGGGGAATGCGGCGGCGGCGAGGAAGGAGCCGGTGAGGGTGACGTTGCGGTGGCGGGCCGTATACGTCGAGACCTGTGCGACGAGTCCTGCTTTGGCGAGTGCGGCGAAGCAGAAGCCGACGGTGAGGAGGAAGCCGATGAAGAGTTCGTCGTATTCGGTGCCGATGCCGTAGGTGAAGACGAGGAGGCCGACGGCGAGGGCGGCGATGATGACGAGGATTTCGAGGTAGGAGTTGAGTTTGCGGGGTGGTGCCGGGGTGGTGTCGGCGGTGAAGGCGCCTTTGATGATGGTGTTGGCGTTGCGTGTGCGGTGTTTGAACTGTTCCCAGGTGCTGTCTTCTTCGTCGACCGGGTAGGTGTGGGGTCGGGTGAAGGGGAGGGCGAGGGCGCCGGTGAGGGCGGTGAGGGTGGCGATGGCTGCGACCCAGCCGCCGGGTTCGAGGTTGGCGAGTCCGCCGAGTGTGTCGCTGATGGCGTAGATCGTGTACCAGGCGGTGGTGAAGGCGGCGAGGGCGGCGTATTTGAGGGCTGCGTCGGTGCCGGCGGGGGCGATGGTGCGGAGGCCTTTTGTTCCGTAGGAGGCGAGTCCGAGGAGTGTGGTGAGGGCGCCTGCGATGAGGACGAGGACTTGGAGGCCGCCGGGGTAGCCGTAGACGGTGAGGTCGCCGGGGAATTTGGTGGTCCAGGTCCAGGCCATGAAGGTGGAGATGACGGTGAGGATGCCGCCGCCGGTGGTGAGGGCGCGGGCGGGGCCGGTGGGGATGGGGATGAGCCCGGTGGGGGGCTTTTCCTTGTGCGGCTGGGGGTTGTCGGCCTGGGTGGTGTGTGTGGTCATTGGTGTCACGCCCTGTCCGCGACGCGCTCGCCGAGGAGGCCTTGGGGCCTGACGAGGAGTACGACGATGAGGAGTACGAACGCCCAGACGTCGGCCCAGGACTGGCCGCCGAGCTTGTCCATGCCGGGTACGTCGTTGATGTAGGCGGTGGCCATGGATTCGGCGAGGCCGAGGACGACGCCGCCGATCATGGCGCCGTAGATGTTGCCGATGCCGCCGAGTACGGCTGCGGTGAAGGCTTTGAGGCCGAGGATGAATCCCATGCGGAAGTCGATCTGGCCGTATTTGAGTCCGCGGGCGACGGCGGCGATGCCGGCGAAGGCGGCGCCGATGGCGAAGGCGACGACGATGACGCGGTCGGTGTTGATGCCCATGAGTTTGGCGGTGTCTGGGTCTTGGGCGGTGGCTTGCATGCCGCGGCCGATGCGGGTCTTCATGACGAAGTAGCCGAGGGCGATCATGCAGATGGGGGCGGTGATGAGGAGGAAGACGTCGCCGGGTTGCATGGTGACGGAGCCGATGTGGATGGAGCCGCCGGGGAGTTCGGGGAAGGATCGGGCGGATTTGGCTTCGGGGTACCAGGCCCAGACGGCTTGTTGGAGGGCGAGGGAGAGGCCGATGGCGGTGATGAGTGGTGCGAGGCGTGGTGCTCCGCGCAGGGGGCGGTAGGCGAAGCGTTCGGCGCCGATGGCGATGGTGGTGGAGACGAAGATGGCGCCTATGAGCATGAGGGGCAGGGCGGCCCAGACGCTGGTGCCGGCGGGGAGCCAGAGCCAGACGGTGAGGGCGCCGAATCCGCCGGTCATGAAGATCTCGCCGTGGGCGAAGTTGATGAGCTGGACGATGCCGTAGACCATTGTGTAGCCGATGGCGATGAGGCCGTACATGGATCCCAGTAGCAGGCCGTTGACCAGCTGTTGCGGCAGTTCGTGCACCGCAGTCCTCCGAGTCTTTCGTGCGACGGATGCGACGCCGCGCGGGGCGCTTGTTTGCGGCGCCCCGCGCGGGGGGTTGTCGTGTGGGCTTACGGGCCGGGGTCAGTTGCTCCCGGTGTAGGTGCCGGACTCGACGGGCTTCCAGCCGCTCTTGGGGTCGGTGGTCTTGACTTGGTAGACGGTGAGCTGCTTGTTGGTGGCGTCGCCGTATTCGTCGAAGGAGACCTTGCCGGTGACGCCGTCGAAGGAGACGTCCTTCATGGCGTCGATGACCTTGGTGCGGGCGTCGTCGGGGAGTTTGCCGTCGTTGTCGTCGACGACCTTTTTGACGGCTTCGATGATGGCCCATGCGCTGTCGTAGGAGTAGCCGCCGTAGGCTTCGTAGGCTTCTTTGAAGCCGGCCTTCTTGTAGTTGGCGATGAACTCCTTGGCTGAGGGGAGTTCTTCGACGGGCTGGCCTACGGAGGTGGCGTAGTCGCCGACGCCTTGTTTGCCGGAGAGTTTGATGAAGTCGGCGCTGTAGATGCCGTCGCCGCCGACGAGGGGGGCTTTGGATCCGGCTTGCTTCATCTGCTTGCTGAGGGGTCCGGCCTGGGGGTATTCGCCGCCGTAGTAGACGAGGTCCGCGTCGCTGTTGCGGATCTTGGTGGCGACGGCGCCGAAGTCTTTGGTGTCGGGGTTGATGTGTTCGGTGCCGACGACCTTGCCGCCGAGTTTGGTGAACTCGTCCTTGAAGGTGGCGGCGAGTCCGGCGCCGTAGGTCTTCTTGTCGTCGACGACGAAGACCTTCTTCTTCTTGGCTTTGTTGTACAGGTACTGGGCGGCGAACGGGCCTTGGATGGCGTCGGTGGTGGCGGTGCGGAAGTAGGACTTGTAGGGGCGGGCCTTCTTGCCGCCGTTCCAGTCCGGGCCCTGGGTGAGGGCGGGGTTGGTGTTGGCGGGGGAGACCTGGACGAGTTTGGCGTCGTCGAAGACCTTCTGCATCGATTCGGCGACGCTGGAGTTCAGGGGGCCGACGGCGCCGAGGACGTCCTTGTCGGCGACGAGTTTGGTGGCGTTGGTCTGGCCGGACGAGGGTTGTCCCTGGTCGTCGAGGGCTTCGATCTTGAACGTGACGCCGTCGACGTACTTCTTGGCGTTGGCCTGTTTGGTGGCGAGGTCGACGGAGTTGCGGATGCCGAGGCCCAGCGCGGAGAGTTCGCCGGTCAGTGGCGCGTCGACGCCGATGACCACGGTGGTGCCGCCACCGGCTTCGTCTCCGTCGTCCTTGTCGTCGCGCGAGCCACAGGCGGTGAGGGTGAGAGCCCCCGCGGTGAGTGCAGCGGTGATGGCTATGAGCGAACGTTGACGCACGATCAGTCCTTTCCCCTGGCACGGCTGTCCCTTGTTGGGATGCCGAGTCGAGCGCGGAACCGAACTGACAGGAATCCGGTGGGCGCGGTGACTGGCCGTGACTCTAAGGGCGCCTTTGTTCTTGGTGGAGTGGTCGGACCAAGGCTGTGACGCTCTTGTTATGCCACGGAGTATTCCGGGCTGGAACGCGGGGGGCGGTTGGGGCTGAATATTGCCTTGTTCGGTGGATCTCGACGTATCCGCATGCTGAGAATCCCCAGGGCAACTTGCAGGACTGTTATGCGGTTTGACTCATGACAGTGGTGTTCGTGGGCATGCGGCGGTCAGGGCGGCGGAAAGATCATTCGCGTATTCCGGACCCAGGATGTAACTCTGCTTCTCGTTTGCGCGCGCATTACGCAGCGTTACTTCGAGAAAGGGGAGTCCTGCGTTCCGGGGTACTTCTCCACATTCGCGAATGTGCATCGTAATGATCAACTTCCGGGGTGATCCCGTTTTGACCTCGAAAGGGGTGACAGGGGATGTGCTGACCGAAAGGGCCGCGGAGGGCTGGCCGACCTGGCGGACGGTCGCGGGCGGTCCCGACTCCTGCGCGAACGCGACGGCGAAGGTGAACGTACGGTCCCCGGCGCGGGGGCGCGACATGTCGCCCTCGTACGTCACGGAGACGCTCTGTGACGGCCGGAGTGGCGGCGGCGGTGGGGGTGGTGGTTCCGGTCGCGTCACGTGGAAGGTGATCGCGGCGGCGCCGATGACCGCGGCCGTGGTGGCGGCGAGGGCGGTGCGGCGGAAGCGGAGGGGGCCCGGGCGGGCGCGGCGAGGGGGTGCGGACTCGTGGTCGTAGGTGTCCTCGCCCGGCTCGACCGGTCCGATGGCCATCATGTCCACGGCCCGCCGCTCGGGCCGCCGTCCCGGTATCGCTCGGCGCACCTGTGGCGGGCCTGCCGGTCGATCAACTCCCGTCCGGCGGCGGCGTTTTCACGCCTGCGCTCGGCGCGTGCGGTGTCGAGGATGTCGCGCAGGATGAGGTACTGCCCGTTCGACAGGCCCATGGACTGGTAGTCGCCGTAGGTCTTGTCCCCCGCGTCGTAGATCTTCCGCGCCCACGTGGTGATGATCATGGTGCAGAGGTCGGCGGGGGACGTGGTGCCCTGGGAGGGGCTGCGGGCCGCATCCGGTTCGGCGGATCCGGAATCACCGCATCCGGTGATGGCGGTGAGAGCGGCGAGGACGAGCGCACAGAGCGATATCCGGTGCCTCATGAAGTGACGCTAGACCGAAGCTCTACGCCCCGACAATGCCGCATGCGGGCCTCGTCGCGCCCGCGCCTTCGGCGGCTCCTTGTCGCGCCCGCGCCCTCAGCGGCTCCTCGCCGCGCCCCCGCGCCCCTGCGGGGTCAGCCCGCGGCGTTCTGCGCGTCCCGCAGCATGCACGTCAGGCGTGCGGTGCACACCCGCTTGTCGTGCTCGTCGGTGATCACGATTTCGTACGTCGCCGTGGAGCGGCCCCGGTGCACGGGCGTCGCGACGCCGGTGACCAGGCCGGAGCGGGCGCCGCGGTGGTGGGTGCAGTTCAGGTCGACGCCGACGGCGAGCTTCTGCGCGCCGCCGTGCAGCATCGCGCCGACCGAGCCGAGGGTCTCCGCGAGCACCGCGGACGCGCCGCCGTGGAGGAGTCCGTACGGCTGGGTGTTGCCCTCGACCGGCATCGTGCCGACGACGCGCTCGGCGGAGGCCTCCAGGACCTGGACGCCCATGCGGGTGCCGAGGTGCCCGGCCGAGAACAGGGAGGGCAGGTCGACCCCGAGCGATGCGTACTCGTCGAGGACTTCCTGCGGGAACTTCACGCTGTGCTGCTCACCCATGGGGCCCGGCTCCGTTCGTTCGTCGTCGCACCTGTCGCTGAGCGAACGCTCAGTCGGAGGCTGATTGTTCCAGGCGGACGACGACGGACTTGCTGGCAGGGGTGTTGCTGGTGTCCGCGGTGGCGTCGAGCGGTACCAGGACGTTGGTCTCGGGGTAGTACGCGGCGGCGCAGCCGCGTGCCGTCGGGTAGTGCACGATGCGGAAGCCGGGGGCGCGGCGCTCCACGCCGTCCTGCCATTCGCTGACGAGGTCGGCGTACGTTCCTTCGGCGAGGCCGAGGTCGGCCGCGTCCTGGGGGTGGACGAGGACGACGCGGCGGCCGTTCTTGATGCCGCGGTAGCGGTCGTCGAGGCCGTAGATCGTGGTGTTGTACTGGTCGTGGGAGCGGATGGTCTGGAGCAGTAGCCGCCCCTTCGGGACGGTGGGGTACTCGACGGGGGCCGCGGTGAAGTTGGCTTTGCCGGTGGCGGTGGGGAAGCGGCGTTCGTCGCGGGGTGCGTGGGGCAGGGCGAAGCCTCCGGGGTGGGCGATCTTCGCGTTGAAGTCCTGGAAACCGGGGATGACGCGGGCGATGCGGTCGCGGACGGTGGCGTAGTCCTTCTCGAACTCCTCCCAGGGAGTGCGGGACGTCTCGCCGAGTACGCGGCGGGCGAGGCGGCACACGATGGCGGGTTCGGAGAGGAGCTGCTTGCTCGCGGGTTCCAGGCGGCCGCGTGAGGCGTGGACCATGCCCATGGAGTCCTCGACGGTGACGACCTGCTCGCCGCTGCCCTGGACGTCGCGCTCGGTGCGGCCGAGGGTGGGCAGGATCAGGGCGCGGGCGCCGGTGACGGCGTGGGAGCGGTTGAGTTTGGTGGAGACGTGCACGGTGAGGCGGGCGCGGCGCATCGCGGCTTCGGTGACGTCGGTGTCGGGGGAGGCGGAGACGAAGTTGCCGCCCATGGCGAAGAACACCTTGGCTTCGCCGTCCCTGAGGGCACGGATGGCGCGGACGACGTCGAGGCCGTGGTGGCGGGGCGGTGTGAAGCCGAACTCCTTCTCCAGGGCGTCGAGGAAGGCGGGGGCGGGGCGTTCGAAGATGCCCATGGTGCGGTCGCCCTGCACGTTGGAGTGGCCGCGGACGGGGCAGACGCCTGCGCCGGGGCGGCCGATGTTGCCGCGCAGCAGCAGAAAGTTGACGACTTCGCGGATGGTGGGCACGGAGTGCTTGTGCTGGGTGAGGCCCATGGCCCAGCAGACGACGGTGCGCTTGGAGGCGAGAACCATGCGCAGCGCTTCTTCGATGCGCTGGCGGTCGAGGCCGGTGGCGCGGAGGGTGTCGTCCCAGTCGGCGTCCCGTGCGGCGGTGACGAAGTCCTCGTAGCCGTGGGTGTGCTCGCGGACGAATTCCTTGTCTACGGCGCCCTCGGTCTCCAGGATGAGTTTGTTGAGGAGGCGGAAGAGGGCTTGGTCGCCGCCTAGGCGGATCTGGAGGAAGAGGTCGGTGAGGGCGGTGCCCTTGAGCATGCCCTGTGCGGTCTGCGGGTTCTTGAAGCGTTCCATGCCCGCTTCGGGCAGCGGGTTGACCGTGATGATCTTCGCGCCGTTGTTCTTGGCCTTCTCCAGGGCGGAGAGCATGCGCGGGTGGTTCGTGCCGGGGTTCTGCCCGGCGACGATGATCAGGTCCGACTTGTAGAGGTCGTCCAGGAGGACGCTGCCCTTGCCGATGCCGATGGTCTCGGTGAGTGCGGAGCCGGACGACTCGTGGCACATGTTCGAGCAGTCGGGGAGGTTGTTCGTGCCGAGCTCGCGGGCGAACAGCTGGTAGAGGAACGCGGCTTCGTTGCTGGTCCTGCCCGAGGTGTAGAAGACGGACTCGTCGGGGGAGTCGAGGGCGGTGATCTCTTCGGCGATGATGTCGAAGGCCCGGTCCCAGGACACGGGCTCGTACCGCTCGGCGCCTTCCGCCAGATACATGGGGTGGGTGAGGCGGCCCTGCTGGCCCAGCCAGTACCCACTGCGGGTGGCGAGGTCCGCGACGGGGTGCTCGGCGAAGAAGTCGGGGGTGACGCGGCGCAGTGTGGCTTCCTCGGCGACGGCCTTCGCGCCGTTCTCGCAGAACTCCGCCTTGTGGCGGTGGTCCGGCTCGGGCCAGGCGCAGCCGGGGCAGTCGAAGCCGTCCTTCTGGTTGACGCGGAGCAGGGTGAGGGCGGTGCGGCGCACGCCCATCTGCTGCTGTGCCATGCGCAGGGTGTGACCGATGGCGGGCAGGCCGGCGGCCGCGTGCTGGACCTCGGCGACCTGCGGTGCGTCCTGGACCGGATCGCCCTTGGGCGGCTTGCTTGCCATGGTCGGCTCCCCTTCGAGCACGTACGTGAGGTACGTCTCCGATCCTCCCACGCGCCGGTGACATTGCCGGGGGCCGGGGCCGGGTGGAGCCGGAGTGTCAGTGGGGCGTGGCAGGATCGGGGACGTGGCAGAAACAGCAGCGAAGAAGAAGTCCGAGACCGCGGCGACGAAGGGCGGGTCGGCCGGTGGTGAGCAGCGCCCGCGTCTGATGCTCATGGACGGGCACTCCTTGGCGTACCGGGCGTTCTTCGCGCTGCCCGCGGAGAATTTCACGACCGCGACGGGCCAGCCGACGAACGCGATCTACGGCTTCGCGTCGATGCTGGCGAACACGCTGCGCGACGAGTCGCCCACGCACTTCGCGGTGGCGTTCGACGTGTCGCGCAAGACGTGGCGGTCCACGGAGTTCCCGGAGTACAAGGCGAACCGTTCCAAGACGCCCGACGAGTTCAAGGGTCAGGTCGAGCTGATCGGCGAGATGCTCGACGCGATGCACGCGGTGCGTTTCGCGGTCGACGGTTTCGAGGCGGACGACATCATCGCCACGCTGGCCACGCAGGCGGAGGCGGCGGGCTTTGACGTGCTGATCGTCACGGGTGACCGTGACTCGTTCCAGCTGATCACCGACCATGTGACGGTGCTGTATCCGACGAAGGGCGTCTCGGAGCTGACGCGTTTCACGCCGGAGAAGGTCCAGGAGAAGTACGGGCTGTCGCCGAGTCAGTACCCCGACTTCGCGGCGCTGCGCGGCGACCCGTCGGACAATCTGCCCGGTATTCCCGGTGTCGGTGAGAAGACCGCCGCGAAGTGGATCAACCAGTTCGGTTCGTTCGCCGACCTCGTGGAGCGTGCCGAGGAGGTCAAGGGCAAGGCGGGGCAGAATTTCCGCGACCACCTGGAGTCGGTCAAGCTCAACCGGGTCCTGACCGAGATGGTGCGTGACGTCGAACTTCCCAAGACGGTAACCGACTTGGAGCGCGCGCCGTACGACCGTACGGCGCTTGCGATGGTCCTGGACACCCTGGAGATCCGCAACCCGTCGCTGCGGGAGCGGCTGCTGGCCGTCGACCCGGGTGCGGAGGAGGCCGAGCAGGCTCCGGCCGAGCCGGGTGTGGAGCTGGACGGGTCGGTGCTGGGCGCGGGTGAGCTCGCGCCGTGGCTGGCGGAGCACGGCAAGGCGGTCCTGGGCGTCGCCACGGTGGACACCTGGCAGCTGGGTACGGGCACGGTTACCGAGGTCGCGCTCGCCGCGGCCGGTGGCGCTGCCGCCTGGTTCGATCCGGCGACGCTGGACGAGGCCGACGAGAACGCGTTCGCCGCGTGGATCGCCGACCCGACGAAGCCGAAGGTCCTGCACAACGCCAAGGGCGTCATGCGGGTCTTCCCCGAGCACGGGTGGGCGGTGGCGGGCGTCACCATGGACACGGCTCTCGCCGCGTATCTGGTGAAGCCCGGCCGTCGTTCCTTCGCTCTGGACGCGCTGTCCTTGGAGTACCTGGGCCGTGAGCTGGCGCCCGCCTCGGCGGCCGACGGGCAGCTCGCCTTCGGTACGGAGGAGGACGACCGGGCCGAGGCCGACTTCCTGATGTCGCAGGCCCGCACGGTCCTCGACCTCGGTACCGCCTTCGGCGAGAAGCTGACGGAGGTCGGTGCGAGCGACCTCCTCGCCGACATCGAGCTGCCGACGTCCGCGCTCCTGGCCCGCCTGGAGCGGCACGGCATCGCGGCGGACCGCGAGCATCTGCGGGCCATGGAGCAGCAGTTCGCGGGCGCGGTGCAGCAGGCCGTGAAGGAGGCGCACGCGGCGGCGGGCCACGAGTTCAACCTGGGCTCGCCCAAGCAGCTCCAGGAGGTTCTCTTCGGCGAGCTGAACCTCCCCAAGACGAAGAAGACGAAGACCGGGTACACGACGGACGCGGACGCGTTGGCGTGGCTCGCGGCGCAGACCGAGAACGAACTGCCGGTCATCATGCTGCGCCACCGCGAGCAGGCGAAGCTGCGGGTCACGGTCGAGGGTCTGATCAAGACGACGGCCGCGGACGGCCGTATCCACACCACGTTCAACCAGACGGTGGCGGCGACGGGCCGGCTCTCCTCCACGGACCCGAACCTGCAGAACATCCCGGTCCGCACGGACGAGGGGCGGGCGATCCGCCGCGGCTTCGTGGTCGGTGAGGGCTTCGAGTCCCTCATGACCGCGGACTACAGCCAGATCGAACTGCGCGTGATGGCGCACCTCTCCGAGGACGAGGGCCTCCTGGAGGCGTTCTCCTCCGGCGAGGACCTGCACACGACGGTCGCCTCCCAGGTGTTCGGCGTGGACGGCTCGGCCGTCGACGCGGAGATGCGGCGCAAGATCAAGGCGATGTCGTACGGGCTGGCGTACGGGCTGTCCGCGTTCGGGCTCTCGCAGCAGCTGAACATCGATGCGGGTGAGGCGCGGGCGCTGATGGACACGTACTTCGAGCGGTTCGGTGGGGTACGTGACTATCTCCGCCGCGCGGTCGACGAGGCCCGCGCGACGGGTTACACGGAGACGATGCTCGGCCGTCGGCGTTACCTGCCCGACCTCAACAGTGACAACCGTCAGCGCCGTGAGATGGCGGAGCGGATGGCTCTGAACGCGCCGATCCAGGGCACGGCGGCGGACATCGTCAAGATCGCCATGCTGAACGTCCACAGGGCGCTCACGGAGGCGAAGCTCGACTCCCGGATGCTGCTTCAGGTCCACGACGAAATCGTCCTCGAGATCGCGCCGGGCGAGCGGGCGAAGGTGGAGGAGCTGGTGCGCAGGGAGATGGCGGGGGCGGTGTCCCTGCGGGCGCCGCTGGATGTTTCGGTGGGGGTCGGCCCCGACTGGGAGTCCGCGGCGCACTAGCCCTCCCGGGTGGGGGAGCGGGCTGCCCTCCCGGGCGGGGGTTCGGGGGGTTGCCGCGGCGGGTCCGTGTCCGGGTGCGGTTCCCCGCGCCCCTAGGCGGACCACCCGGGAGTCCCGGCACGTGCCGCAGTCGCGTAACAGACCTGTCGCGGCGGACCCGCCAACCGGTAAAAACCGGGCACGAACGGGTGCCTGGGCGCGTCAAGTTGTCGTAGTGTCGGCTGAGTCGATCCACTGAGAGCACGCGCGTGCGAAGGCAGGCGTGAACGCGCAGGACTGCTGCGCGGCTGTCAACCAGCGTGCACCGGGGGTGGGGCGACGCGCAACAGTCGTCAATGGGGAGGGGTGGCTCGGCATGGCGCCGGTAATCGGCAGGCGGCTGCGCAGAGGAACGGTGACCGCTGCGGTGGCCGCGGCGGCGGTGGCGGCCCTCGCCGCGTCGCAGGCCCCGGGCGTGACGGACGTGGGGCGCGAGGGTCCGGCGGCAGGCGCGGCGGACACCCCGCCGCCGTCCGGTGACTCCGCGACCGGCGACTCCCCGTACTTCACCGATCTGCCGCCCCTGCAGAGTCCCGTCCCGCCGACCGCCCCGAACGGCGGCGACAAAGAGGATGAGGCGGGCGTGCCGGCCACGGTCCTCGACGCGTACAAGAAGGCCGAGGCGTCCCTCAGCAAGGACAAGCCCGGCTGCAACCTGCCCTGGCAACTCCTCGCCGCCATCGGCAAGGTGGAGTCCGGCCAGGCCCGCGGCGGCCGTGTCGACGCGAACGGTACGACGCTCAAGCCGATCCTCGGCCCGGTCCTGAACGGCGACGGCTTCGCGAAGATCACCGACACCGACAAGGGCGCGTACGACGGGGACAGCACGCACGACCGTGCCGTAGGCCCGATGCAGTTCATTCCGTCGACGTGGGCGTCCTGGGGCCAGGACGGCAACGGCGACGGCGAGAAGGACCCCAACAACATCTACGACGCGGCGCTCGCCGCGGGCCGTTACCTGTGCGCGGGCGGCCGTGACCTGTCCGTCGAGGCCGACCTGCACAAGGCGATCCTGAGCTACAACCGGTCGACGGAGTACCTGAACACGGTCCTGTCGTGGCTGGAGTACTACCGCAAGGGCACCCACGAGGTTCCCGACGGCAAGGGTGTCCTGCCGGACGACCGCAGCGACACCCGCTACCCGGGCCTGCGTCCGGACCCGACGCCGTCGCACTCGCCGTCGTCCAAGCCCAAGCCCAAGCCGAACCCCGGCAACGACGACAAGCCCGGGAACAACGGCGGCGGCAGCTCCAAGCCGAAGCCGCCGGGCGACGGCGGTTCGCAGAAGCCGCCCGCGCCCGCGGACGTCGACGCGCTGGCGAACGCGGGGACGGGCGACCTCGTCGCGAAGACGGGCAACGCCTTCAGCGAGCGTGTCGCGGTGCGCGCCCTGACCGAGTCGGGCGTATTCGTGCCCAAGGTGAAGGTGCGGTTCACCGTGTCCGGCGACACGGACGCCCGCTTCGAAGGCGGCGTGCGGGGTGTCACCGTCACCACGAACTCCCGGGGCAAGGCCACCGCGCCAGTGCTCGAAGCAGGGCAGAAGGCCGGCGAGTTCGTCGTGCAGGCCCGGGTTCTGGGCCACGCGGCGTCCCGTATCGACTTCGAGGCGCAGACCGTGGCACGCGTCGCCGACGCGCTCGCCAGGACCAGCGCCAAGCCGCTGGTCTGCGAGCCCGGCAAGGAGTTCGCCGAGCAGGTCGAGGTCAGGGCGACGCACAAGGGCAAGGTCGCGGACGGCGTCGCGGCGACCGCCACGATGATCAAGTCGGCGACGGACGCGTCCGCCAACGACAAGGGTCCGTACTTCAAGGGCGCGGACGGCAAGCCGGTCCGCACTCTGACGGGTCTGAAGACCGGTGCGAACGGCGTGCTGAAGCTCCCGAAGATGTACGCGGACGGCGCGGCGGGCACGTACCTGCTGCGCATCGTCACGGAGGGCGGCGCGACGCTGACCGTCGAGCTGAAGGTGACCGCGCCGGAGCCCGACACGACGCCGTCGCCGTCGGACTCCGCCAGTGCCACGCCGAGCACGTCTCCGAGCGCCTCCACGAGCGCTTCTCCCGGCGTCTGACCGGGCGGGCCCGCCCAGACCCGCCCGGGTCGGCCCCGCGACTCCACAGGACCGCCCCTCCGCCCACCCGGTGGAGGGGCGGTCCTGTGTTGTGCAACGTGTTCTCATCTCGCTCTGCCGTTGCTACGGTGCCCGACCTGACGACCAATCAGTTCCGGCCGTACGCCGAAATGGGGAGGCCCCGCATGCGCGCCCTCATCGCCGCCGCCGCAGGCCTCGCCGTCGCGCTCGCCCTGGTCCTGACCATCACGGCGATCGGCGCCCCACCGGGCGAGACGTCCCCCGAGCCGCTCCTCACCACTGTCCCCAAGCACCCATAGACGTAGGGAGGGCCGCCGCGATGCGCCGCAAGGCCAGCCTCGTCCTGCTCGCCTTCGCCGTGTTCTGCACGGCCATGTCCCCGCTCATGCGCTGGTACGCCTTCCCGCGGCTCGCGAAGATCCCGCCGAGCCAGTACCAGGAGGCGGTCCTGGAGGCGGACGACCCGACCCTCATCGACTACGGCTCCATGAAGGCCGAGAAGATCGACAAGGTCACCATCGTGCAGACCCTCAAGGGCAACGTCGAGGCCTCCGAGAGGATCGAGAGGACGGCGGACCGCGACGTCGTGGTCTGGGACGCCCTCTCCTACGTCCAGGACGCCGACGGCAAGATGGTCTCCAAGATCCCCGAGCGCTACATCTTCGACGCGCACAGCCAGGAACCCGTCCACGCCACGGGAGAAGCGGTCGACGGGGACCCCGTCAAACGCGAGGGCATCGAGTTCAAGTGGCCCTTCCTCACCGAGAAGCGGGACTACGAGTACTTCGACGCACAGGCCCGCATCACCCGCCCCATCCACTACAAGGGCACCCAGAACTTCCGCGGCCTGGAGGTCTACTACTTCGAGCAGACCATCCCCTGGACCAAAGTGCCCTTCCCCAAGACGATGCCCGTCAAAGGCATCACTCCGGAGTCCCTCGCCAAGACGGGCACCACCCGCTGGTACACCACCGTCCGCAAGTTCTGGGTCGAACCCACCACCGGAGCGCCCGTCTACGGAGAGGAGATCCAGAACAACGAACTCCGCGGCGGCACCCTCCTCGGCGACCGCGACAAGGTCACCGTCTTCTCCGGACACGTGAAGATGCGCGAGGACTACATCAAGGACACCGTCGACCTGGTCAAGTCCCAGCGCGTCCTGGTCCTCCTGCTGACCTCGTACCTCCCCTGGGGCTTCCTCACCCTCGGCATCCTCCTGCTGGCCCTCTCCCTCTGGCTGGAGGCCCGCGGCCGCAGGCCGGGCGATCCGACCCCCACGGCGGAGACCGACCCCGAACCGGAGCCCGTCAACGCCTAGGGGACCGGTCGCCGGGGCCCTGGCCCTCGGAACCCCGCGCGGCCTGCCTGGCCTTGGTGTAGCGGGTCGGCTCCGCCGTCGCCGGGTCCTCCGGCCACGGGTGCTTCGGGTAGCGGCCGCGCAGGTCGGCGCGGACCGCGCGGTAGCCGGACCGCCAGAAGGAGGCCAGGTCGGCGGTGACGGCCGCGGGGCGCCCCGCGGGGGACAGGAGGTGGACGACGACGGGGACGGCGCCGTCGGCGATGCGCGGGGTCTCGGCGAGGCCGAACATCTCCTGCAGCTTGACGGCGAGCACCGGCTGTCCGGGGTCGGAGTAGTCGATCCGGATCCTGGACCCGCTCGGCACCTCCAGGCGTTCCGGGGCGAGCTCGTCGAGGCGCGTCGCCTCGCCCGTCGCCCACGGCAGCAGCCGCGCCAGCGCCTGCCCGGCGTCGATCCTCGCCAGGTCGGCCCGGCGCCGGGCCCTGGACAGTTCGGGCTCGAGCCACTCGTCCACGCGCGCGTGGAGCGCGTTCTCCGATACGTCGGGCCAGGGCGCCCCGAGGTGCCGGTGCAGGAACGCGAGCCGCTCCCGCAGCTCCCGGGCGCTCCGGGACCAGTTCAGGAGCCGGGTGCCCTCCTCCCGCAGCCCGGCGAGCAGTCCCTCCCGCACGAGCCGGGGAGCGGGCTTCTTCAAGGGGCGCACCGCGAGCTCGACCGCGCCGAGCCGCTCCACGTGCCGCGCCACGACGTCGCCGCCGCTCCACGCCACCTCGTCGCTCTCGGAGTACAGCGGAGCCGCCGCGGCACGCGCGGCGTCCTCGTCGACGTGCCCGGCCAGGAGCACGCGCGCGTGGCCCGCGCCCACCGGACGGTCGGCCACGGCCACCGCGAGCCACCGCGCCCCGGACAACGCGGACCCCTGCCGGACCTCGGCCCGGGTCCCGCCCGCCATCAGATACGTTCCGCCGCCCACGCTCCGTGCCACCCGCTCCGGAAACGCGAGGGCCGCCACCAGACCGGCCACGTACTCGTCGCTCCCGTCCTCCTCGGCCGCCCCGGCGGGCGCCGCCGACGCCAGGCGTCTCGCCTCGGTCCGCCACCGCGCCCCGTACGCGTCCCTGCCGCCGCGCGCCGCCCGCCACGCGCCCGCCAGGTCGTCGCCGTACTCGCGCGGCGGCTCCTCACTCAGCAGCGCCACCGCCTCCGCCGCACGGCGGGCACCGACCCGAGGCGCCGCGTCCAGCAGGGCCCGCGCAAGGCGCGGGTGCAGCCCCACCCGCGACATCCGCGTCCCCCGCTCCGTCGCCCGGCCCGTGCCCGCGTCCACCGCGCCGACCGCCACGAGGACCTCACGGGCCGCCGCCATCGCGCCGCCCGGCGGAGCATCGAGGAGCGCGAGCCCGGAGGCGTCCGGATCGCCCCAGCAGGCCGCCTGCAGCGCGAACGCCGCGAGGTCGGCCACCTTGATCTCCGGCGCGGGAAAACGCGGCAGACGCCCGTCCTCCGCCTCGGCCCAGCACCGGTACACGGCCCCCGGCGCCTCACGCCCGGCACGCCCCGCCCGCTGCCGCCCCGCCGCCTGCGAAGCCCGCACCGTCGCCAGCGCGCTCAGCCCGCGCGCGTGGTCCACCCGCGGCTCGCGCGCGAGCCCCGCGTCCACCACGACCCGCACCCCGGGCACCGTCAGCGACGACTCGGCCACCGACGTCGCGAGCACCACCCGCCGGCCCGCCGACCCGGCGAGCACCGCGTCCTGCACCGCCGCGGGCGCCCGCCCGTGCACCCGCAGTACCTCCACGTCGCCGAGGCCCGTCAGCTGCCCGGCGACCCGCGCGATCTCGCCGACCCCCGGAAGGAAGCAGAGGACGTCCCCCTCCCGCTCGGCCAGCGCGCGCCGCACCACCGACGCCACGTGGGACAGCAGCGCCGGGTCCACCCGCATCCCGTGCGGCGGCCGCACCGCGCGCGGCGGCGGCGCCCACACCACCTCCACGGGGTGCGCGGTCCCGTGTGCCTCCACCACGGGCGCGTCCCCGAGGAGCCGCGCCCAGCCCTCCGCGTCGGTCGTCGCGGACGCCGCCACCAGCCGCAGCTCGGGCCGCAGCGCCGCCCGCACGTCCACCAGGAACGCCGCCACGGTGTCCGCGTCCAGATGCCGCTCGTGGCACTCGTCCAGGACGACCACGTCCACACCGGCCAGCTCCTGGTCCCGCTGGAGCCGCTGGAGCAGGACACCCGTCGTGACGACCTCCACGCGCGCGTGCGGGCCCACCACGCGCTCACCGCGCACCGTGTAGCCGACGCTGTCGCCCACCTTCTCGCCGAGCAGCCACGCCATCCGCCGGGCCGCCGCCCGCGCCGCGATCCGCCGCGGCTCGGCGACGACGACACGACGTGACCCCCGCGAGGCATCGAGCAGCCCGGCCAGGTCCAGCGGCACCAGCGTCGTCTTGCCCGTCCCCGGCGGGGCGCACAGCACAGCGCTGCCCGGCCCCTCCAGAGCGGACCGGAGGGCGGGCAGCGCGTCGCGTACGGGCAGATCCAGCGCTTCGTTACGGAGACCGATCACGTACGTCAGTCTCGTACGCACACGTAGATGGCCGTCCCCGGGATCAGGTTTCCGCGCAGCGGGGACCAGCCGCCCCACTCCTGGGTGTTCCAGGCGGGCCACTCCGGCTCCACGATGTCGACGAGCCGGAGTCCGGCGGCCACGATGTCCCGCACCCGGTCACCGATCGTCCTGTGGTGCTCCACATATACGGCGTTGCCGTCGTCGTCCTGCTCGACATAAGGAGTGCGGTCGAAATAGGAGGCCGCTACGGAGAGGCCCTCCGGACCCGGCTCGTCCGGGAACGCCCAGCGGATGGGGTGCGTCGCGGAGAAGACGAAACGGCCGCCGGGCCGCAGCACGCGCCGTACCTCTTCGAGGACGAGCACGGGGTCGGCGACGAAGGGCAGGGCCCCGTAGGCGGAGCAGGCCAGGTCGAAGGAGGCGTCCTTGAAGGGGAGCACCCCCGCGTCGGCCTGCACCAGGGGAACGTTTCCGCCGATCCGCAGCGCGTGCTGGAGCTGGCGGTGCGAGAGGTCGAGCGCGACCGGCCTGGCGCCCTGCGAGACCAGCCAGCGCGAGCACTGCGCGGCGCCGGCGCCGATCTCCAGGATGTCCTTGCCCTTGAGCTCCTCAGGCGGACCGAGAAGTTCCGCTTCCACCTCGTCGAGCCCTTCGGGACCCCACACGAAGCGGTCGTCCCCGAGGAACGTGCCGTGCTCGATCTGGTACTCGTCGGCATTCCGGTCCCACCAGCCGCGATTGGCTCGGCTGCTCTCCGTGACGTTCGCGTCACGCCGGGTGGCCTCGGGCTCGGGCAGTTCGGACTCTTGGATGATCGGCTCCATCGTCGTACTCTTCCGTGTCTTCCGTCGAAACCTCGTCGCGAAGGGGGCGCGGTACGGCCCGTGTGGCCTCATGCGACAGGTTTTGTGCCGGGTATGAGGCGATCCGCCCCGGGTGTGCGCCTTCGCGCATTGACCCTGTCCGGCTGCCCCCGTATGCTACAAGTTGCGCTGCGAGCCTGCGCTCCTCAGACATAGCAGGCTGCGCTCGCGTCTGTTGTATGTCCCCTCGGTTGTCGAGGCGCCTTCCGTTTCGCGGAAGTCGCGCTTCCTAGGCTGTCCGGCTTCTTCAGAGCGAAATCGGCTCCGGCGCGTTGCAGTACCTACGACTTCAATGTCCGTACCGGAGCCCTTACCCACATGACGAGCAGCACCGAGACCACCGCCACCACTCCGCAGGTAGCGGTCAACGACATCGGTAACGAGGAAGCCTTCCTCGCCGCGATCGACGAGACGATCAAGTACTTCAACGACGGCGACATCGTCGACGGCGTCATCGTGAAGGTCGACCGGGACGAGGTCCTGCTCGACATCGGTTACAAGACCGAAGGCGTCATCCCGAGCCGCGAGCTCTCCATCAAGCACGACGTCGACCCGAACGAGGTCGTCGCCGTCGGTGATGAGATCGAGGCCCTGGTTCTCCAGAAGGAGGACAAGGAAGGCCGTCTGATCCTGTCCAAGAAGCGCGCTCAGTACGAGCGTGCCTGGGGCACGATCGAGAAGATCAAGGAAGAAGACGGCATCGTCACCGGTACCGTCATCGAGGTCGTCAAGGGTGGTCTCATCCTCGACATCGGCCTCCGTGGCTTCCTGCCGGCCTCCCTCGTCGAGATGCGCCGCGTCCGCGACCTCCAGCCTTACGTGGGCAAGGAGCTCGAGGCCAAGATCATCGAGCTGGACAAGAACCGCAACAACGTGGTCCTGTCCCGCCGTGCCTGGCTCGAGCAGACCCAGAGCGAGGTCCGCCAGACCTTCCTCACGACCCTGCAGAAGGGCCAGGTCCGCTCCGGCGTCGTTTCCTCGATCGTCAACTTCGGTGCGTTCGTGGACCTCGGCGGCGTCGACGGTCTCGTGCACGTGTCCGAGCTGTCCTGGAAGCACATCGACCACCCCTCCGAGGTTGTCGAGGTCGGCCAGGAAGTCACCGTCGAGGTTCTCGACGTGGACATGGACCGCGAGCGCGTCTCCCTGTCGCTCAAGGCGACGCAGGAAGACCCGTGGCAGCAGTTCGCCCGCACGCACCAGATCGGGCAGGTCGTTCCCGGTAAGGTCACCAAGCTCGTTCCCTTCGGTGCGTTCGTGCGCGTCGACGAGGGCATCGAGGGCCTGGTCCACATCTCCGAGCTGGCCGAGCGCCACGTGGAGATCCCGGAGCAGGTCGTCCAGGTCAACGACGAGATCTTCGTCAAGGTCATCGACATCGACCTCGAGCGTCGCCGGATCTCGCTGTCGCTGAAGCAGGCCAACGAGTCCTTCGGCGCCGACCCGTCGGCCGTCGAGTTCGACCCGACCCTGTACGGCATGGCCGCGTCCTACGACGACCAGGGCAACTACATCTACCCCGAGGGCTTCGACCCCGAGACGAACGACTGGCTCGAGGGCTTCGAGACCCAGCGCGAGGCTTGGGAGGGTCAGTACGCCGAGGCGCAGACGCGCTTCGAGCAGCACCAGGCCCAGGTCATCAAGTCCCGCGAGGCCGACGCTCAGGCCGAGGCCGAGGGTGCGGCGGCTCCGGCCGGCGCGGCCCCGTCCGCCGGTACCGGCGGTGGCGGCGGCGGCGGTTCGTACTCCTCGGAGTCGGACGACAACTCCGGCGCCCTTGCTTCGGACGAGGCGCTCGCCGCGCTTCGTGAGAAGCTCGCCGGCGGTCAGAGCTGACCTCGCGTCGCTCTCTCTAGGCGGTAGTTGAACGTTGCGGGCCCGTACCTCTTCGGAGGTGCGGGCCCGTTTCTTTGTTTTCGGGTGCGGGATCGGGTTCGAGGGCGGGATCGGGATCGGGATCGGGTGCGGGATCGGTGGGGGCTGGGCGCGCAGTTCCCCGCGCCCCTGGAAGCTTGTCCCTTCGGGACCCGCTCCTACGGCGTCACCGTAATGTTCGTCAGGCCCTTGCCGCCCGTCACCGTGTTGCTCGCGTAGACCGTCGTCTTGCAGCTGCCGCTGTAGTTCGTCACGTTGATCGCCAGCTGCTTGTCGCCCGTCGCGCCCGTCAGGGTGGACCTGTTGCCGCGGAAGACCGTGCCGCAGCCCCAGCCGGACTGCTGGGAGTGGGTTTCGTAGCCGTTGTTCGTCGTGTTCTTGCCCGTGTTGTTCTCGATGACGTAGTTGTTGCCCTTCACGTCGATCCACGAGTCGTCGTAGTGGTTGCCGGTCAGGCCCCTGCCGTCGAACGTGTTGCCCGAGACCTTGCCGCCCGTGGTGCCCTCCTTGAGGTCGACCGCCTCGCCGCCCACGTCCGGGCCGATCGTGTTGCCGAGGATCTGCACACGGTCGCTCTTGTCGGAGAGCGTGTTGGCCGTGCCTACGTAGACGCCCTCTCCCATGCCGCGATCGTCGTTCCCGGTGTCGAAGATCCGCGAGTTCCTGATCACGCCGTCGCTGCTCGACTTGCGGAAGTGGACACCCTCCATGTCGAGGCCGTGGACGGTGACGCTGTCCACGACGACGCCGCGCGCGGAGTCGATCATGATGCCCTTCTGGCCGCCGGTGACGGTGACGCCCTTTACGGTCCAGTACGCGGCGCCGTTCAGATGGAGGCCGTAGCCGCCGCCCGCCTTGAGCACCGCCTTCGATGAACCGGTCAGTGTGATGCGGGCGTTGGTGTTCGCCGCCACGGAGGTCTTGAAGTTCCCGGAGTACGTTCCGTCGGCGAGGTGGATCGTGTCGCCGGGGGAGACGTCGCCGAGCGCCGCCTTCAGTTCGGCGGCCGTGGAGACCTCGATGGTCCGGGCCGACAGGGGTGACGTGCTCGCGAACGAGGGTGTGGCCAGCACGCCGGTGGCGGCTGTCGTGGCGAACAGGGCGGTGAGCAGGGGGCGTCGGGTGCGCATGGGGGGTGGCCTTCCCGTCGGCGTGGTCCGGAGTGGGTTCGTGGATGTGTTCTCGCACGTTGTCAGTCGTTCTCGTACATGAACACTGGATGCGCCTATGAACGTAGAAGCGGGAGCATGTCCGCGTCAAGGTATGGACCAGCGAGGATCAGCTCTCCAACTCCGTGGCTCCGCAAGGACGGCCGGGAATGCCCGTGACGCTGCGCGTGTTCTCCACTACGAACACGAGGAGGAGCGGTCACAGTGCTTGATCCGCAGGGTTTGTACGCATGGGAGCCGAAGGGCCTCGCCGTCGTCGACATGGCGCTCGCCCAGGAGTCGGCCGGACTTGTCATGCTCTACCACTTCGACGGATACATCGACGCGGGCGAAACCGGCGACCAGATCGTCGAGCGGCTCACGGACGGCCTCCCCGGGCAGGTGGTGGCCACGTTCGACCACGACCGGCTCGTGGACTACCGCGCCCGCCGCCCGCTGCTCACCTTCCGGCGCGACCGCTGGAGTGACTACGAGGTGCCGACGCTCGACGTCCGCCTCGTCCAGGACGCCACCGGCGCGCCCTTCCTGCTGCTCTCCGGGCCCGAGCCCGACGTCGAGTGGGAGCGGTTCGCGGCGGCCGTCCAGCAGATCGTTGAGCGGCTCGGTGTGCGGCTCTCCGTGAACTTCCACGGCATCCCCATGGGCGTACCGCACACGCGCCCCGTGGGTCTCACGCCGCACGGCAACCGCACCGACCTCGTGCCGGGGCACCGCAGCCCCTTCGACGAGGCGCAGGTGCCGGGCAGCGCGGCATCCCTCGTGGAGTACCGCCTCCTGGAGGCGGGCCACGACGTGCTGGGCGTCGCCGCGCACGTGCCGCACTACATCGCGCGCTCCGCGTACCCCGACGCGGCCCTCACGGTCCTCGAGGCCATCACGGCCGCGACCGGCCTGGTGCTGCCCACCGTCGCCCACGGACTGCGCACCGAGGCGCACCGGACGCAGACCGAGATCGACCGGCAGATCCAGGAGGGCGACGAGGAACTCGTCGCGCTCGTTCAGGGGCTGGAGCACCAGTACGACGCTGCGGCGGGCGCGCAGGAGCGGGGCAACATGCTCGCCGAGCCGCTGGACATCCCGTCGGCGGACGAGATCGGCCGTGACTTCGAACGCTTCCTCGCCGAGCGCGAGGGCGACGCGTAACGCCAGGCTCTAAGCTTCCCGGCATGCTGAAAGTTGGCCTGACCGGCGGCATCGGTGCCGGCAAGAGTGAGGTGTCGCGGCTGCTCGTCGCGTCCGGAGCGGTGCTGATCGACGCGGACAAGATCGCGAGGGAAGTCGTGGAGCCCGGAACGCCCGGTCTCGCGGCCGTCGTTGAGGCCTTCGGGACGGATGTCCTCGCCCCGGACGGCTCGCTGGACCGGCCGAAGCTGGGCGCGGTCGTCTTCGCGGACGCCGAGCAGCTGGCCGCCCTCAACGCGATCGTGCACCCCCTGGTGGGCGCCCGCTCCGCCGAGCTCGAACAGGCCGCGTCCGACGACGCCGTCGTCGTCCACGACGTGCCCCTCCTCACCGAGAACGGCCTCGCGCCGCTCTACGACCTCGTGATCGTCGTCGACGCGAGCCCCGAGACGCAGATGGACCGCCTGGTGCGGCTGCGCGGCATGAGCGAGGAGGACGCCCGCGCGCGGATGGCCGCGCAGGCCACCCGCGAGAAGCGCCTGGAGATCGCGGACATCGTCGTCGACAACGACGGCCCCCTGGAAGGCCTCCCGGAGCGGGTCGGCGAGGTCTGGGCAGACCTGGAGCGCAGGGCACGCCCGTAGGGTGCGCGCGTAGGGCACCCGTAGGGCGCGGGTTCACGCGCGCGTGGGGCACGAGTTCACGCGCGGGCGGAATAGGCCGGGGTGTGGCGGGCGTTGAGGCGGGGGAGCGAGGGAAGGAGCCCGGCGTGCCCGACATCACTCCGGAGACCCATGTCATCGATTTCCGAGCGGCCGAGCAGCTTCTCGCCGCCCGGGATCCGCGCGGCGCGGTGAAGTTGCTCGACACCGTCATCGCCGCCCACCCCGAGAACACGGCAGCCCGTCTGCTGCGGGCCCGCGCCTTCTTCGCCACCGCACAACTGCGCGCCGCCGAGCTGGAGTTCAGCACCGTCCTGGAGCGCGAGCCGGACAACGCGTTCGCGCACTTCGCGCTGGCCCGCACCTACGAACGCGGTGCGCGGCCCGAGCAGGCGCGGCGCCACTTCCGGCTCGCGGCCGCCCTCGACCCGCAGCCGGAGTACGTGGCGGCGGCCCGCTTCGACGAGGAGTAGAGGCGTAGAGGGGCAGGCGCGCACTGTTGTGGGCGTCCGGTGGCTACCGGGCGTTCGGCGGTTCGTACGGGGGTACGCTCCTGCCCGGCTGGTAGTGCGAGCCCTGTCGCATCCGGTGTACGACCCACGCCATGTCGACGGCGATCACGACCACCAGCGCGCCGCACACCGCCGCCCACCCCGGCCGGTCCGCGAGCGCGAAGGCCACGGTGCCGAAGACGGCCCAGGCCAGGCCCCATACGCTGAACCAAAGACGCATCCGCAGGGGACTGCGTGCGGTCACCGGTTCACTGCCTGTACGCATCATGGGAGGTCATCTCCTCCCTTACGGGATTCCTCCCTTACAGGATCCTCCCTTACAGGATAAAGAGGGTGAGAACGTGCTGGAAGCGCTCAGGGCCGACGAGCACCTCGCCGCGTGGCTGAGGGAGCTGGAAGACGCGGGGGAGCCACGGGCCGCGGCGGTTCTGCCGGACGCCGACGCGCTGCCGGAGGTGCTCCTCGACCTCGCCGTGCCGCACGAGGACATCAATCCGCTCGTGGCGCTGCGCGGTCGGTTGTGGGCCGATCCGGAGGCGCGCTGGCTGCTCGACCGCTGTGTGGACGCCGTCGTGCGCGACATGGGGAAGGTCGGCGGCGGGCGTGCACCCGTGCTGCCGGAGGCGTGGGGTGAGCTCGGGCGCTGCTTCTTCGTGTTCGTGTACGTGGCGGCGCTGGAGCACGTGCGTGCCTACCATCGCGGCCGCGGCATTCCCGACGACGTCTCGCGGCACACCCTCGCCGACCTCGGGCGCCATCTGGCGGTGCACCACAGGGCGCGCGGCAGCCGGGGGCTCCTCGTGCCTGACTGGCTCGGTCTGCACTTCCGGGGTGAGCTGTTCCAGTTGGGGCGGCTGCAGTTCCAGCGTGCCGTGCTGGGCGGGCGCATGGGCGGCGCGGTCGCGGCGGCCGGGCACCGGGCGGGGCCGGGTGACCCCTGCCTGAACGTCCACATCACCGATTTCCGGGGCGCGTTGACGCCCGAGGCCTGTGATCGGTCGCTGTTCCTGGCGCGGGAGTTCTTCGCGCGCCACTTCCCCGAGGAACGTTTCGAGACAGCCGTCTGCCACTCCTGGCTGCTCGACCCGCAGCTGCGGACGTACCTTCCCGATGACTCGAACATCGTCCGCTTCCAGCGGCGATTCCGTCAGGCGGACAGGTACGGGGAGGGGCCGTCGGACGGTGACCCCATCGCCTTCGTCTTCGGCGACCGGGACCTCCCCGTGGCCGAACTTCCCAGGCGAACGCGGGTGGAGAGGGCCGTGGGCGACCACTTGCGGGCGGGCGGTCACTGGTACGTGGGGCATGGCTGGTTCCCGCTGTAGTCGGCGGGGTGGTGCGGGGGTGGGGAACCGGGGGGTCGCACGCTTCGTTGGGCGGGCATGAGCGTGGAGATGCGTGAGGGATACGAGGGGACAGGGCCCGGCGCGATCACGCCGGACGGGTGCGCGGTCGAGCTGTACACGCGCCTGTCCGTCGGGGACGAGCCCGATGTCATCGAGGCCGCGGTGCCCGCCGGGGCGCACATCCTGGAACTGGGCTGCGGTGCGGGGCGGGTGACCCGTCCGCTCCTGGAGCGGGGCTTCCGGGTGACGGCCGTGGACGAGTCCGCCGAGATGCTGGAGAAGGTCGCCGTGCTCGACGGCGGGGTGCGGACGGTTCGCAGTGCCATAGAGAAGCTCGACCTGGACGAGAAGTTCCCCGTGGTCATGCTTGCGTCGTTCCTCGTGCACAACGGCGACACGGCGGTGCGGCGCCGGATGCTGCGCGCCTGCCGGAACCACGTCACGGACCAGGGCTGCGTGCTCATACAGCGGGAGGGTGCGGACTACCACACGAACCTGCCGAGGGAGCGGGTCGACCCGGGGGGCTATACGGTGCGGATCGTCTCGGCGACGCCGGTCGGCGACGGGGTGAACGAGGTGCGCGCGGAGTACGTGTTCCCGGACGCCGAATGGACCCAGACGTTCCGGGCCAGACCCCTCGACAGGGAGCAGTTCGAGGCGGCGCTCGCGGAGGCGGACCTGGAGGTCGAGGAGTACCTCACGGACGACGGCACGTGGGTGCGGGCCGTGCCGGTGGCCCCTTAACCCTCCGCTCCGCTCCCTACTCCTCCGCTCCCTACTCCTCTGCTTCTTACCTCTCCGGTTCTCACCCTTCCGGTCCTTACCCCTCCGCTCCGCGGAGCCGGTCCATCTCGCGGCGGTCCCGCTTCGTGGGGCGGCCGGTGCCGCGGTCGCGGATGCCCGCGGGGGCGACGGCCTCGCGGGGCGGCGGAGGCGGGGAGTTGTCGACGTAGCACTCGACGGCGACGGGTGCGCCGACGCGCTTGCGGATGAGGCGCTTCACGACGACGATCCGCTCCCGGCCGCCGGCCTGCCGCACGCGCACCTCGTCGCCCACGTGGACGCCGTACGCGGGCTTGACGCGCTCCCCGTTGACCCGGACGTGACCGCCCTTGCACGCGGCGGAGCCCGCCGAGCGGGTCTTGGCCAGCCGGACCGACCAGATCCAACTGTCGACCCGCACGGATCCTTCCCCCGCCGCACCGCCACCCGGCCCGTCGCTCGCACCGCTGCCCGGCCCACTCCCCGGATCTCCACCGGATCCGGCGCCCGAACCGCTGCTTGGCCTGCCGCCCGGCCTGCCTCCCGGCTCACCGCCGGACCCGGTGTCCGCGCCGGTGTGCGACCCGACGCCCGGACCGGCGCCCGGGCCGTCGCCCGGCCCGGCCCCCGGCCTGTTGCTTAGCTCGTCGCCCGGCCTGTCGCCCGAACCGCTGCCCGGCCTGCCGCTCGGCCTACCGCCGGACCCGGTGTCCGCACCGGTGCGCGACCCGACGCCCGCGCCGCTTCCCGGACCGACGCCCGCGCCGCTTCCCGGACCGACGTCCGCGCCGCTGCTTGAGCCAGCACCCAGCCCGGCGACAGGGCCAGCACCCAGCCTGGCGCCCGACCCGCCGCCCAGCCCGGCGCCCGAGCCGCCGCCCAGCCCCATCCTCAAGCCGCCATCCGACATGCCGCCCCGGCCGCCGTCCCCTGAAGTCTCCGAAGCCATGTGTCGACCTTAGTGCGGCTTCGGGGTGGGCTGTTCGTCTCACGGCGAGCCGTCCGGAATCCGCTGACCTCGGCCGTCGATAATTCGGACTGATCGCATCAAATCGGTCCGGACATCTCGGCCCGGACGTGCGGACGTGCCACGCGAATCCCGGGAGTGCTGCCCATGACGTCTTTCGAAGCCACCGTCGACGGTCTGATGGACGGACTCCGCGCCGACCTGGAACGGCTCGCCGCGATCCCCTCGATCGCGTTCCCCGGGTTCCCCGCCGAGCCCGTCGAGGAAGCGCACGACCTGGTGGCCGGGCTGCTGCGGGACGCGGGCGTCCCGCACGTCGAGCGGCTCGACCTGCCGGACACCGCCCCGGTGATCTACGGGGAGATCCCGCCCCCGTCCCCGGACGCGCCGACCGTCCTGCTCTACGGCCACTACGACGTACAGCCGCCCGGCGACGCGTCGCTGTGGAAGTCGCCGCCCTTCGAGCCGACACCCGTCGAGGGCGGGCTGCGCGCCCGGGGCATCGCGGACGACAAGTCCAACGTCATCGCGCACCTCGGGATGGTCCGGGCGTACGGGGGACGGCCGCCCGTCGGGATCAAGATCGTCATCGAGGGGCAGGAGGAGTACGGCGGCGCCTTCGACGACTACCCGCCCACCGACCCGGACCGGTTCGCCTGCGACGCCATGGTCATCGCCGACCTCGGCAACCTGCGCCCCGGCACCCCCACCCTCACCACCGGCCTGCGCGGCGCCGCCGAGGTGACCGTCGAGGTCCGCACCCTCGACGAGCCGCGCCACAGCGGCGAGTTCGGCGGAGCGGCGCCCGACGCGCTGCTCGTCCTCCTGAAGGCCCTCGCCACCCTGCACGACGTCCACGGGGACGTCGCCGTCGAAGGGCTGCGGCGCGAGGAGTGGGCCGGTACCTCGTACACCGAAGAGGAGTTCCGCTCGCTCGCGGGCGTGCGCGAGGGCGTGCCGCTCATCGGCAGCGGCAGCCTCGGCGAGCGGCTGTGGAGCGGGCCCGCGATCACCGTCATCGGCCTGGATGCCCCGAGCGTGCAGCACGCCGCCTCCGCCGTCGTGCCCTCCGCGAGAGCCAGGCTGAACCTCCGCTTCCACCCGAGGCAGGACCCGAGGGAGGCGCAGAGTCGGCTCGTGGAACACCTGCGTTCCCTCAGGCCCTTCGGTGTTCCGCTCACCGTCACACCCGGCGACACCGGGCCCGGCTTCGAGGCCGCCACCGGCGGACCCGCCTACCGCGCCGCACTCGTCGCGCTGCGCGAGGGCTGGGGGCAGGACGCCTCGTACGTGGCGACCGGCGGGTCCATTCCGCTCGTCAACGGGCTGGCGAAGGCGGCACCCGGCGCCGAGGTGCTGCTGTTCGGTGCGCAGGACAGCATGTGCAATCTGCATGCCCCGAACGAGCGCGTCCTCTTCTCGGAGCTGCGCAGCACGGTCATCGCGATGTGTGCCTTCGTACGGGAGTACGCGGCCGGTTTCGGCGGGCAGCCGGGAGAGTCGCGTGGCGGTGCCGCGTGAGTACGGCGCAGGCACCTTTGGAAGAGAAGCCGTCCGACAAGGCGAAGTTCACCTTTCCCAGCGCCCTCACCGTCCTCGCGATCGTCACCGTCGCCGTCTGGCTGCTCGCCTTCCTCGTCCCGTCCGGACAGTACGACCGCAACAAAGCGGGCGCCCCCGTAGAGGGCACCTACCACCGCGTCGACTCCGGGCAGTCCTTCGTCGACCGCCTCAACGACCTCTTCCTGTCACCCGTCAACGGGCTCTACGGCATTCAGGACGACAAGACCTCGCTGGTCGCGCCCGACAACACCGGCTCGCTGTACGGCAGTGCCGGTGTCGTCCTCTTCGTCCTCGCCATCGGCGCGTTCATCACCGTCGTCTTCGCGACCGGCGCGCTCGACCGCGGCATCGGACGGCTCGCGCACCGGCTGCGCGAGCGCGGGGCGCTGCTCATCGCGGGTGTCATGGTGGTGTTCTCGCTGCTCGGCACGGTCGAGGGCTTCGCCGAGGAGACGCTCGGCTTCTACGGTCTGATCGTGCCGCTGATGCTCGCCCTCGGGTACGACCGCATGACCGCGGTCGGCGTGATCATTCTCGGCGCGGGCGTCGGAGTGCTCTGCTCGACGGTGAACCCCTTCGCGACGGGCGTCGCCTCGTCCGCCGCGGGCATCTCGCTCGGCGACGGCATCGTGCTCCGCGCCGCGATGTGGATCGTGCTGACCGGCGTCACCGTCGCGTACGTCATCCGCTACGCGCAACGCGTCCGACGCGACCCCGAGCGCTCCCTCTCCGGCTTCCTGCCCGGCGACCGGGATGGCGACCGGGACGGCGACCGGGATGGCGACCGGGATGCTGAGGAAGCCTCCGACGTGCCCCAACTCACCGGTCTGCACAAGGCCGTGCTCGTCACCACGGGCCTCGTCTTCGCGTTCATGATCTTCTCGGTCGTGCCCTGGGCGAGCGCGCTGACGGGCAAGGCCGACGCGACACCGTACGGCTTCGAACTCGGCTGGTCCTTCCCGCAGCTGGCCGCGCTCTTCCTCTGCGCGGCGGTCCTCGTCGGGATCGTCGCGCGCATGGGGGAGCCCCGGCTCAGCTCGACGATCGTCCAGGGCGCGGCCGACTTCGTCTCGCCCGCGCTGGTCATCCTGCTCGCCCGCGGCGTCACGACCATCATGAACAACTCGAGGATCACGGACACCGTGCTCCACTCCATCGAGGGGGTCGTGAAGGGCACCTCGTCCGGGCTCTTCGCGGTCATCGTCTTCCTCGTGAACCTGCCGCTCGCCTTCCTGATCCCCTCCACCTCGGGCCACGCCACGCTCGCCATGCCGATCCTCGCCCCGCTCGCCGACTTCGCGGGCGTCTCGCGCGCGGTCGTCGTGACGGCGTGGCAGGCGGCCAGCGGCTGGATGAACCTGTGGGTGCCGACGACGGCCGTCACCATCGGCGGCGTGGCGCTGGCGAAGGTCGGCTACGACAAGTACCTGCGGTTCGTGTGGCCGCTGCTCGCCGTCCTCGCCGTGCTGATCTGCGGGTTCGTGGCGCTGGGGGCCGTGGCGACCTGAGCGGGCCCGGCGCGGCGCGGCGCGCGTGCGCGTACGTACGGTGGGGGGATGGACGGCCTGAGCGAACTGGACCAGCGGATCACCGAGTGCCGCGCCTGCCCCCGTCTCGTCGCGTGGCGCGAGGAGGTGGCGCGCACCAAGCGCGCCGCGTTCGAGGACTGGGACTACTGGGGGCGGCCCGTGCCCGGCTTCGGGCCGCACGACGCCGCGCTCCTCATCGTCGGCCTCGCGCCCGCGGCGCACGGCGCCAACCGCACAGGACGGATGTTCACCGGCGACCGCTCGGGCGCGTTCCTCTACCCGGCGCTGTACGACGTAGGGCTCGCCTCCCAGCCCACGGCGGAGAGCGCCGACGACGGCCTGACCCTGTACGGCACGCGCATCACCTCGCCCGTGCACTGTGCGCCGCCCGCCAACAAACCCACCACGCAGGAGCGTGACACCTGCCGCTCCTGGCTGGTGAGCGAGATGCAGTTGCTCGCGCCGACGCTCAGGGCGGTCGTCGTGCTCGGCGGCTTCGGCTGGCAGGCCGCGTTCCCCGCGTTCGCCGCGGCGGGCTGGCAGGTGCCGAGGCCGCGCCCGACGTTCGGGCACGGGGCGCACGTACGGCTCGCGGGCGACCCGGCACGCCCGGAACAGGAGCCCCTCGACGTCTTCGGCTGCTTCCACGTCAGCCAGCGCAACACGTTCACCGGGCGCCTCACCCCGGAGATGCTGCGGGAGGTGCTGCGCACGGCGGCCTTCGAGGCGGGGCTGCACCCGAACGGCCCAGCAGAGTGAGCCGCGCCGGGCGCTGATTCCTAGCGTGAGGACGTGGACGAGACTCGCGCAGCCAAGCCCTCCGGCATGTCGGCCGACAAGCCCTCCGGCACGTCGGCGGACAAGCCCTCCGGTGCCGCCTACCGCAACCTGGTGATGGCGACCATCGGCTTCACGCTCACCTTCTGGGCGTGGGCGCTGGTGGCGCCGCTCGGCAGCGACTTCAAGGACCGGCTGAACCTGAGCTCCTTCGAGCAGTCGCTCCTGGTCGCCGTGCCGGTGATCGTCGGCTCGCTGGGCCGCGTCCCGGTCGGCGCGCTCACCGACCGCTACGGCGCCCGGAAGATGTTCCCGCTGGTCTCGGCGCTCACCATCATCCCGGTGCTGCTGATCATTCCGGCGAGGCACAGTTTCGGGGCGATGATCGCGGTGGGCTTCCTGCTCGGCCTCGGCGGGACGACGTTCGCCATCGGCATCCCGCTGGTGAACTCCTGGTTCCCGCCCGCCCGCAGGGGCTTCGCCCTCGGCGTCTTCGGCATGGGCATGGGCGGTGTGGCGCTCTCCGGCTACTTCACCCCGCGCATCGCCAAGCACGGCGCGAACCTGCCGTTCGTCGTCGTGGCGATCGCGCTCGCCGCCTTCGCGGTGCTCGCGTTCTTCCTCATCACCGACCGCCCCGACCGGCCCGTTCCCACCAGCTCCCTCGGCACCCGTCTCGGGCAGGCGGGACGGCTGAGGGTGACGTGGGAGCTCTCGGCCCTCTACGCGATCGGGTTCGGCGGCATCGTCGCCTTCGGGGTGTACCTGCCCACGTACCTGAAGACCTGGTACGACCTCTCACCCACCGACGCGGGCACCAAGGCCGCCGGGTTCGCGCTCGTCACCGTGATCTTCCGGCCCATCGGCGGCTGGCTCTCTGACCGGATCCACCCGGCCACGGTCACCACGGTCGCCCTCGCCGTCGTCGCGCTCTTCGCCGTCTTGCAGGCCTTCGACCCGGCGCTGAACCCGATGGGCACGATCTGCTTCCTGTTCATGGCGGCGGGCCTCGGCACCGCGAGCGGCAGCGTCTTCGCCCTCGTCTCCCAGGTCACACCGCAGCCGCAGGTCGGCTCCGTCACCGGCATCGTGGGCGCGGTGGGCGGTCTCGGCGGGTTCCTGCCGCCGCTGGTCATGGGCGCGATCTACAGCGCCAAGGACTCGTACTCCATCGGCTTCATGCTCCTCTCCGACCTGGCGCTCGCGGGCTGCGTGTACGCCTACGGGCGCATGCGAAACGCGAAGGCGGAGTGAGACCGGGCGCCGTTACCCTGCCCCGATGGCTCTCTATCCGGATATCGAACCCTACGACCACGGCATGCTCGACGTCGGCGACGGCAACCGCGTGTACTGGGAGACCTGCGGCAACCCGCACGGCAAGCCGGCCGTGGTGCTGCACGGCGGCCCCGGTTCCGGTTGCACCCCCTTCTTCCGCCGGTACTTCGACCCCGACGCGTACCGGATCGTCCTGCTCGACCAGCGCGGCGCCGGCCGCTCCACGCCGCACGCGAGCGACCCGGCGGCCGACATGGGCGTCAACACGATCAAGCACCTGACGGCCGACCTGGAGCTGCTGCGGCGCCACCTCGGCATCGGGCGATGGCTCGTGTGGGGCGTGTCGTTCGGGTCCGTGCTGGGCCTCCGTTACGCGCAGACGTACCCGGACCGCGTCTCGGAACTCGTCCTCACGGGGATTGCCACGGGCAGCCGCGCCGAGGTCGACCTGCTGACGCGCGGGCTCGGGCGGATCTTCCCCGAGGCGTGGGAGGCGTTCCGTGACGGCGTGCCGGAGGCGGAGCGGGACGGGGACCTGGCCGCCGCGTACAACCGCCTCCTGGAGTCGCCCGACCCGGACGTGCGGGCCGCCGCGGCGCGGGCCTGGACGGACTGGGAGACGGCGTGCGTACCGGCGCCGCCGCGGTCCGTGCCGCGCTACGAGGACGCGGTGTTCCGGGCCGGTTTCGCGCGTACCGTCACGCACTACTTCGCCCACGACCACTGGCTGGGCGGCGACGAGGTCGTCCTGCGGGACGCGGATTCCCTCCGGGGGATTCCCGGCGTGATGGTGCAGGGCACCCTGGACTTCGGGAACCTCCTCGGCATCCCGTGGCGGCTTCATCAGGCGTGGCCGGAGAGCGAATTGGTGCTCGTCGACCTCGCGGGGCACAACGCGGGGGCGCGCGGCATCGCGGACGAGCTGACGGTGGCGACGGACAGGTTCCGTCAGCCCTGAGAGCTTGTGTCATCACCCTGATCGGCCGCCGTCGGAGTGATTTATGGGTGAACCGTGGTCGCGGCGGCGGGGGTGTGCGGTGCCGTGGGGGCGGGTCGACCCCAGACTCCGGGAAAGCGCCGGACCGGACCGGCGCCGAGCCACTGGAGCCGCCCGGTGTCCCCGTCGCCCCTCCGCCGCCTCCGTTCGCGCCTCTCTTCCCCCTTCCTCTCCTCCCCCTCCTCCCCCTCCTCCCTCTCCTCCCTCTCTCCCCACAGGCCCCGCCTGCGAAGTGCCCTCGCTGCGGCGCTGCTTCTGGGCGGAGTAGGAGCCGGGCCCTCCGACGCGACCCCGGCCGACGCCCCTGCCACCGCTGCCGCCGGTGCGTTCTGGGTCGACCCGCAGAGCTCCGCCGCTCGTCAGGCCGCGGAGTGGCGGCGGGCGGGCCGGGCGGACGATGCCCGGCTCATCGAACGCATCGCGGTGCAGCCCCAGGCGGTGTGGCTGCACGGCGACGGAGCCGGCGCCGTCGTGCGGGCGCACGTCGAGGCGGCGGCGAAGGCGGGACGCACGGCGGTGCTCGTGGCGTACTTCATTCCGCACCGGGACTGCGGCGCGTACTCGGCGGGCGGGGCCCGCGACGCCGCGCAGTACCGCCGGTGGATCGAGGACTTCGCGTCGAGCCTCGGCACGGGCGGCGCGTACGTGATCGTCGAACCGGACGCCGTCGCCCAGCTCGTGGCGGGCTGCCCGCGCGCGGACGCGGCCGAGCGGTACGCGCTGCTCACGCACGCCGTCCAGCGCCTGAAGCGGCAACCGAACACGAAGGTGTACGTCGACGCGGGCAACGCGGGCTGGATCCCCGACGAACGGCGCCTGGTCGCCCCGCTGGGCAAGGCAGGCATCGCCGGAGCCGACGGCTTCGCCCTGAACACGTCGAACTACCAGACCACCGCGGCCAGTACCGCGTACGCGCACCGTCTCGCCAAGGAACTCGGCGGCGGAAAGCACTTCGTCATCGACACCAGCCGCAACGGAAACGGCCCGTTCCAAGGCCCCCAGTCCTGGTGCAACCCACCCGGCCGCGCCCTCGGCACGCCACCCACCACCGAAACCGGCGACCCCGCCCTCGACGCCTACCTGTGGATCAAACGTCCCGGCGAGTCGGACGGAACGTGCCGGGGTGGCCCGCGGGCGGGCCAGTGGTGGCCGGAGTACGCCCTGGGCCTGGCCAGGCGGGCCCAGGGTTAGGGCCTAGGGGCAGGGCCCGGCCCCGGCCGGGTACGGCGGTGCGGTTCACCGCACCGCCGCCGGTGAACTTCCCCCGCGTATGCGCAACGTGGCGCTCCCCGCGCCGTCCGCCCGGCCCGTCCAGACATCCTGTTTGCGGCTGTTCCCGCCCTCGCTCGGCAGGGCATACGCGAGGGTGTCGTTGTCCAGCCAGGCGGCCTGGTCGTCGACGCTGCGCCGTTCGGCGAGCGGGTGCTCGCGCATCGTGCGCAGGTCGAGGACGTACAGCCGCCACGGGTCGCGCGTCCCCTTCCGCACCCGCTTCTTGAAGGCGATGCGCGTGTTGTCGGGGGAGAGCGAGGGGCACTCGACGTTGGAACGCAGGGTGGTCGCCGACCACTTGGCCATGTCGCCCCGCACCAGGTGCGTCTTCCCCTTCGTCGACACCGTCGCGTAGAAGCGGTTGTCGTCCTTCGCGAAGGTCACGCCCCAGTAGTTGACGTCGGGGGAGTGGTAGCGGCGGCCGTCGAGGGTGAGGGGGATCTCCTCCATGTTCTTGATGAGGTATCCCGTACGGGTGTCCAGGATCGACGTGCGGGTGGAGAAAGACGAGCCCGCGTACGAATCGCCCGTGGCGAACATCGTCCAGGACAGCATCCGGCCGGACGCCGAGACACGCGCCCGGTTCGGGATGCCGGTCAGGGCGATGCGGCGCTTCTCGCGGAGCCGGTCGTCCAGGACGACCGCGTACGACTTGGGCGGGATGCCGGACCTGCGCTGCAAGCAGAGACCCGTGCCCGCGGCGGCGTAGAAGCGCTCGCAGGACGGGCCGCCGGTGGTGCGTGCGCCGCCGCCCCCGCCCCCGGAGGCAGGGACGCGTGCGACCCGGCCTGCCGCCTCCGTCGTACTGCGGAAGTAGAGCTTGTCCCGGTCGAGGCCGAACTCCGAGGTCGCGTCGGCCGATTCGGCGCGCTCCGCCGCGTGCAGCGTGTACGTGACGGCGACGCCCGCGAGGACGGCCGCCGCCGCGGCCACGGCGACGACGCGGGAGCGCAGGGAGGGTGACTGCGGCTCCATGGGGGACTGGGGCTTCATGGGGGACTGCGGCTTCACGTGAGGCCTCCGGAAGATGTGTCCGACCGCGGGAGCAGCGCCGCCGCCCCGGCGACCGCCGCCGTCAGTGCGAGCACCGCGCAGGTCAGCGCGGTCTCGACGCCCCACAGTGTCCACGCCGCGCCGAACCCGGCCGCGGCGACGAGCCGGGCGAGGGCCTGCCCGGTCTGCAGGACGGCCATGCCGCTCGCCCGCCGCTCCTGGGCGACCACGGGGGCGACCAGCGCCATCAGGACGCCGTCGGTGGCCGCGTAGAAGACACCTAGGAGCAGCAGTACGCCGATGAGGAGCGGCCAGCCGTCGGTGGGCGCGAGCAGGAGGACGTAACCGCCGAGCAGGGCGACGTGTCCGGCGAGGAACGGCACGCGGCGCCCGACGCGGTCGGCGAGCCGCCCCGTCGGGACGGCGAGCAGCAGGTAGACGGCGGCGGCGCCCAGCGGCAGCAGCGGGAACCACGAGATCGCGAAGTCGAGCCGCCGTTGGAGGAGGAGGTACAGGAACGCGTCGCCGATGGTCGCGGCGCCGAGCAGCGCCGCCGCGCCGAGGACGCGCCGGAAGGCGGGGACGCGGAGGAGGCTGAGGGCGCGAGGACGTGGGGCGGCGGGGTGGTTCTGTCCGGTGGCGGAGCGTGGTCGCGGTGTGGTCTGCGACAAGTGCCCCGGCACGAACGCCACCAGCATCAGCACTCCGAGCAGCCCGAAGCAGAAGCTGACGACGAACACGGCGTCGTACGCGTCCGCCGTCGCCCACAGCAGCGCGAACGCGGCGAGCGGCCCGAGCAGCGCGCCCGTCGTGTCCATCGCCCGGTGCACACCGAAGGCGCGGCCCAGCGTGTCGGGCGGGCTGCTCAGCGAGATCAGGGCGTCGCGCGGCGCGGTGCGTACGCCCTTGCCGATGCGGTCGGCGGCGAGGGCCGCGCCGATCCCCGCGGTGGCGCCGCCCGCGAGGAGCAGGCCGAGGCGGGAGAGGGCGGAGAGGGCGTAGCCGCCGCCCGCGACCAGTTTGTGCCGGCCGCCGCGGTCGGCGGCGTACCCGCCGGCGAGGCGCACCAGGGCCGTGACTCCGTTGTAGAGCCCGTCGAGGAAACCGAACTGGAGCGGGGAGAGGCCGAGTTGGAGGACGAAGTAGAGCGGCAGGACGGCGGTGACCATCTCGGAGGAGATGTCCGTGACCAGGCTGACCGCGCCGAGCGCGAGGACGGGTCCCGCGACGCGGCCGCGCCGGGCTCCGGACCGTTCCTGGTCCGAGGTTTTGGCGACCGCGTCGGTGGTGGCCAGATACATGGCGTTCGCGTTCGTCCGGCTCAGCGGCAGCTGTAGGACGGGCTGGTGTCCTTCGTGGAGCCGTCCGTGCCGACGAGGTTCCAGGAGAAACCGGTGTCGGTGAAGTTCAGCTTCACGACACCGAAGGTGTCGGTGAGCCGCTTCTGGCTGTTGGGCTGGACTTCCTCGATGTCGTACGGGTTGGCGCCGCCCATGCCGCCGAGCAGCTCGACGATGCCGTTGGAGTCGGCCTTGCCGTCCGCGTTCTGCGGGGCGAACCGCTCGTAATGGTGGTCGTGGCCGTTGAGGACCAGCTCGGCCTTGTTGGCCTGGAGCAGCTTCCAGACCGGGCGGCCGACCGGGTCGTTGCCGTGCTCGCCGGAGGAGAAGAGCGGGTGGTGCCAGTACGCGGCCACGCACTTCTTGGAGTTGGCGGCGAGGTCGTCCTTGAGCCAGTCGATCTGCTCGTCGTCGTCGAAGTTGTTGGAGTCGAGGGCGATGAAGTGCCAGTTGCCCTGGTCGAAGCTGTAATAGCTCTCGCCGTCGGGGTAGGCGACGGACCCGAAGTAGGACTTGTAGCCCTTGAACGCGCCCGCCGGGTCGTAGCTCTCGTGGTTGCCCGGGACGGGCCGCGTCTTGCTTTTGAAGGCGCCCCAGGTCTTGTCGTAGTACTTCTGGAAGTCCTTCAGGCGTGCGTCGTCGTACTGGTTGTCGCCCATGGTCATCACGAAGGACGGGTTGATCTGCTTGACCAGAGCGGCGGTCTTGGGGTGCTTGCAGCTGCTGCTGCTCGCCGTGCACTGCTCGGCGATGTCACCGGCGGCGACCGCCGTGAACCCGGCGCGGGCGGCGGCGGTGGGTGAGGCGTCGGCCTCCCCGGCGGGGGACCACAGCAGCACGCCGCCGACGAGGGCGAGCGAGGCGCCGGCGGCGAGGGGGATGCCGAGGCGGGTCTTGCGGGAGGTCGTGGTGCGAGGGGTGTGCGGCATGTCCGTCTCCTCGGGAGGCGTGGGGGGTGCCGAACCGTCAATCCGGAATCCTGGCGATGCGGCATGTGCGCGTCAATAACTTGGGGTGAATTATTGTTAGGAAAGTTTCCTTCCAGTGTTCATATGGGGTGGGTGTGGCGCTTGGGACTTGTGGGGCTACTGGTGCGCGGTGGCGGTGCGGCGGTCGTTGTGACGGTGTTGTCAGTGGCCTCGCCTAGGGTGGCGAGCACGAGTGGCAGGTGCGTGAGCTGGGGCTGAGCGAGGCGGTGATGAGGATGGGGGCCGAGGTGCCGGGGGACGGCGACGCCGTTCTCGTACGCTCCCGTGCGGCGCTCGTACGTTCCTGTGCCGCCGTCTTCCTTCCGGCGGAGGTGCCGCGGGAGGGGCGGGTCGCTTTCTGGGACCCGAACCCGGAGGGCGGGCCCGCCGAGGCAGTCGTCGGCGTACGCGGTGACCTGGTCATCGCCCGCCTGCACGGCAAGGGCGCCCGCAGCCGCACCGTGCCCGCGCTGTTCCTGACGGTCGCCGAGGCGGTGCCGCTGCTGCTCCACGCCGAGCGTCCGCACCCCGCGGTGGCCTGCTGGGGCGCCGCCGCCCGGCACGCGCTGCATCTGGCGGCGCGGGGCAGGATGCTGCCCGGGCTGACGCCGGGGGACGTGGACGCGTGGCGGGCGGGCCCGCTGGACGAGGCCGACGTCGTCCACCTGCGGGCCATCGCCGCGGCACTCCCCGCGGAGGCGCACGCGGTGCCGCTGCCGGGGCGCGGGTCGGGCCCCCTGCTGCTCCCTCAGCCGTTCGCCCTGATCAGAGCCTTCGTGGACGCGGTGCTCGACGCCCTGCCCCGCACCCCGGCCGCCGCGTACGCGGTCGGTGCGCCCTTCGCCGCGCGCGAGCCGCAACACCTGCCGGGTGCCCGGGAGTGGGCGGCCGAGGTGGCCGCGGGTATGGACGCGGGGGTACGCGTGTCACTCCGTCTCGACCTGAGGGCGCACGAGGTGTTCGACGGGGGTGAGGGTTCCGCCGAAGAGAGTGATGCCGATGCCGATGCCTCTGTAGAGGTCCGCGCCGCCGTCGCCAGTCCCGCCGCCGCTGTCGTGCAGGTGCACAGTCTCGCCGACCCGGCGCTCGTCGCGGACGTGCCGGAGCTCTGGGCCGGTACGGACCACTTCGGGCCGCGCGCTCGCGTCGACACGCTGCTCGCGCTGCGCCGCGCGGCCCGCGTGTGGCCCCCGCTCGGCAGGCTCCTGGAGCGGCCGCGCCCCGACGTGCTGCCGCTCGGCGAAGAGGAGTTGTACGACCTGCTGGGCGCCGCCGCAGGACGGCTCGCCGCGGCGGGCGTGGCCGTCCACTGGCCCAGGGAGCTCACTCGCGGCCTCACCGCGACCGCCGTCGTGCGCCCCGCCCCCGGTACCGCCGCCGACAACTTCGACTTTTTCAAGACCGAGGAACTCCTCGAATTCCGCTGGCAGTTGGCGCTCGGCGACCAGGCGGACGACCCGCTGACCGAGGCTGAGCTCGACCTCCTCGCGGAGGCGCACCGCCCGGTCGTCCGGCTCCGGGACCAGTGGGTCCTGGTCGACCCCGAACTCGTCCGCAAGGCGCGCAAGCGGGACCTCGGCCTGCTCGACCCGGTGGACGCCCTCTCCGTCGCGCTGACCGGCACGGCCGAGGTGGACGGTGAGCAGGTGCCCGCCGTGCCGCTCGGCGCGCTGGCGCGGCTGCGCGAGCGCGTGACGGGCGACCTCGACGTACTGACACCGCCGCCGGGCCTGCACGCGACCCTCCGGGACTACCAGCTCAAGGGCCTCGCCTGGCTCGACCGCATGACCTCCCTCGGCCTCGGCGGCTGCCTCGCCGACGACATGGGCCTCGGCAAGACGATCACGCTCATCGCGCTGCACCTGCACCGCGCGCGGGACGGCGGTTCCGCGCCGACGCTCGTGGTGTGCCCGGCCTCGCTGCTCGGCAACTGGCAGCGCGAGATCGAACGGTTCGCGCCCGGCGAGCCGGTCCGCCGCTTCCACGGCACGGGTCGCACCCTCACCGGCCTGACCGGCGGCTTCGTCCTCACCACGTACGGCACGATGCGTACGAGCGCGCCCGAACTGGCCGCCCAGAAGTGGGGTCTCGTCGTCGCGGACGAGGCACAGCACGTCAAGAATCCGTACGCGGCGACGGCGAAGGCGCTGCGCACCATCCCCTCCCCGGCCCGCGTCGCGCTCACCGGCACCCCCGTCGAGAACAACCTCTCCGAACTGTGGGCGCTGCTCGACTGGACGACGCCGGGCCTGCTCGGCCCCCTGAAGGCGTTCCGGGCCCGCCACGCACGCCTGGTGGAGGGCGGGGACCCCTCGGGGACCGGCGCGGACGACGACGCGCTGGACCGCCTCGCCCGCCTCGTCCGCCCCTTCCTCCTGCGCCGCAAGAAGTCGGACCCCGGTATCGCGCCGGAACTGCCGCCGAAGACGGAGACCGACCACCCGGTGACCCTCACCCGCGAGCAGACCTCGCTGTACGAGGCGGTGGTGCGCGAGACGCTCGCGCGCATCGAGGCGTCGGACGGCATGGCGCGCCGCGGCCTGGTCATGAAGCTGCTGATGGCGCTCAAGCAGATCTGCAACCACCCGGCGCAGTACCTGAAGGACGGCATGCTCACGACCCGGTCGGGCCGCCCGCGCTCGGGCAAGCTCGAACTGCTCGACGAGCTCCTCGACACGATCCTCGCCGAGTCGGAGAGCGCGGGTGCGGTCCTGATCTTCACGCAGTACGTGGAGATGGCACGCCTCCTGGAGGCGCACCTCACCGCGCGCGGCATCGCCTCCCAGCTCCTGCACGGAGGTACGCCGGTCGCGCGCCGCGAGGAGATGGTGGACCGTTTCCAGTCGGGCGAGGTCCCGGTCTTCCTGCTCTCCCTGAAGGCGGCCGGTACGGGCCTGAACCTGACCCGGGCGGGCCACGTGATCCACTACGACCGCTGGTGGAACCCGGCGGTCGAGGAGCAGGCCACCGACCGGGCGTACCGCATCGGTCAGACGCAGCCCGTCCAGGTCCACCGGCTGGTCACCGAGGGCACGGTCGAGGACCGCATCGCGGAACTCCTCGCCGCGAAGCAGGCGTTGGCGGACGCGGTGCTCGGCGACGGCGGCGAGGCGGCGCTCACGGAACTGTCCGACGCGGAACTGGCGGACCTGGTCGCACTGAGGAGGGCGGCATGACGCCGCGGGGCGGGCCGCGACGGGGCGGTGGTCTGGGGTGGGCCAGCGGCATGAGCGAGACGAGCCGCATGGGCAGCGGCCGTGTCTTCCCCGCCCTGCCGAAGCACCCCGATCCCGGGGCGCCCTTCGCCACCTCGTGGTGGGGCAACGCGTGGATCGACGCGCTGGAGGAGAGCGCGCTGGACCAGGCGCGGCTGGCCCGTGGGCGTACGTATGCGCGCGAGGGCGCGGTCGACACGATCACCGTCGCGCCGGGCCGCATCGTCGCGTACGTCCACGGCAGCCGTCCCCGTCCGTACCGCGCGGAGATCCGCATGCGGACGATGCTGCCCGAGCACTGGGACCGCTTCCTGGACGTCGTCGCCACGGATCCCGTGCGCATCGCCGCGCTGCTCGACAAGGAGATGCCGCACGCGCTGGCAGCCGCGGCGGACCGGGCGGACGTCCCCCTCCTCCCCGGCGCCCGCGAACTGACCCCCTCCTGCACGTGCCCGGACCGCGGCCACCCCTGCAAACACGCAGCCGCCCTCGCCTACCAAACAGCCCGCCTCCTGGACGCCGACCCCTTCGTACTCCTGCTGCTGCGCGGCGGCGAGGAACAGGACCTCCTGGACGAACTCTCGCGGAGAAACGCGCGAAGGGGCGCGGCGGAGGCGGCGGAGTCGCTGCGCGGGGCGGGGGCGGCGGGTGAGGTCCGCGGGGCGGAGGAGGACCAGCAGCCGTCGCCCCACGAACTTCAGCCGCCTACGGGCGGAGGCCCTGTGCTCCGCGACGGACAGCAGTCGCCGCTGGAGGGGGGTCCTGTCCCGTCCGGAGGACAGCAGCCGCCCCCGGACAGCGTTTCCGCTCGGCCCGGCGACGTTCAGCCGTCCCCGGCCAGCGGTCCCGTCCTCGGCGACGGAGAACAGTCGCCCCCGACCAGCGCCCCCGTCCTCCCCGGCGTCCTGGCCCGTGAGGCCCTTGGCGCGGCGTACCGGTCGCCGTTGCCCGCGCCGCTTCCGCCCCCGTCGTACCCGGGGGAATCCCCGGTCCTCCCCGTCCTTCCCGGCGCCCCGGACCCGACGGCGTTGGAGTTCCTGATCACGGACGCGGCGCGCAGGGCGCACACGTTCCTCACGGCGAGCGCAACCGCGGTCGCGGACGCGGACCCGTTCCCCGTGGACGCGTCACCCTGGCACGACGCCGTCCGCCTCGCGGCCTCGCACCCCGGGCTCACGGGTCGCCGCACCTTCAGCCGCCAGTTCGGCGAACTGGCCAGGTCGGTGGGGCGTACCGCCGCGGACCTCTCCCGCGCGGCCGCGGCCTGGCGGCAGGGCGGCGAGGCGGGCCTCGCGGCTCTGGAGACCCCCTGGGACCCGCCGGCCGGCCCCTTCGACCGGGCCCGCGGCGCCCTGGTCGCGGCCGACCTGCCCCGGATGACGATCCACCGCAACCAGCTCACCGACGCGGAGGGCACGCTCCAGCTCCGCTACGGGACGGACGGCCGCTGGTACCCGTACCGGAGCGAGCCGGGCGGTGGCGACTGGTGGCCCGAGGGAGAGGCGGACATCGACCCGGTGGGGGCGCTGGCCGGTGTGACGGAGGCGTAGTTCAGGCCCGGAGGTGGGACAGAAGCTCGTCACCCGCCGGGTACGCGCGCTCCTCCGGCAGCAACCGCGCCGCCGCCGCCTCGTCCCCGTCCCTGACGAGCCCGTGGATCTCCCGCGCGCGATCGGTGACGTCGGTGATCGAGACCGTCCACTCGTCCGCGTAACAGCGGGACGCCTCACCGGACAGCCCGAGTTGCAGGGAGCGGTGGGGAAGGGCGTTGAGATGGAGGTCGCGCTCCGGGTCCCACTGGACGCGGGCGGGGGAGCGCCGCAACTCGCGCTTCCACGCGGCCTGGTCGGAGTGGAGACCGCGCACGTAGTGGGAGAGGCATGCGTGGCGCAGCGCCCAGTCGAAGCCCTCACGGGTGATCTCGACGGCAAGGACCGTCTGCTGGCCCTCCTTGGTGCCCCAGCCGCACCGGTACATCATCCAGAGGAAGGACGGCTTGATCCACGTCATGCGGTCCCGCTTCCAGGCGGCGGGAAACCGCCCGGTGCGGGCCGCGGGGACGCCGAGTTCAGGGGCGTACGCCTGGTAGACGGTGATGGTCGTGTCGGTGTGCAGGGCGCGGATCCGGTGGTTCATAGGAGATCAGCGTGCAGCCGCCAGTGATGACGCGCCAGCGAATTTCGCCCGGACGGAAGGGTGACGGTGATCCGTGATCCGTGATCCGTGATCCGTGGTCCGCGCCCCTTGAGCCTTGATCCAGTGTGATCTCTAGAAGTCCACCCGGGTCCGCTCGTCCAGCCGCGCCACCGAGTCCTGTGCGAACTTCTTCTCGTAGTCGCTGCGGATCTCCTCGATCTGGACGTCCCGCCGGTGCGCCTCGGTCGTCGGATACAGCAGGATCAGCTCGTACGAACGCTCGCGCTCGATCCTGCCGTTGGAGTCGCGCCACTGCCCGCGGCCGTTCTGGATGGTCAGCCCGTCGGGAAAGCCCGGCGTGACCTCCTTGTCGATGAAGGCCATGAACTGCTTGTCCGTCACAGCGGGCCCGCCGTCGGGGCGTTCCGTGCCGAAGAAGAGCCGCGTCTCGGTGAAGGGCTTGCCGCGGGCGACGGTCGACACAGCGGCCGACGAGGACGTGGACGGCGTGGTCTTCGCTCCGTCGTCCAGCGAGGCGTAGGCGGCCGGGGCGCCGACGGCCAGCACGGTGGTCGCCGCGGCGGCCACGGCGAGGCGGGTGCCGGAGAGGCGGGGGAGGGTGGGGGCCATGGGGTCCCTTTCCGAGCAGCAGGTTGAGGGCGCCGGTTACGGTTCCCTGCGTACGCCCGTACGCGTGCAGGCAGGGAGTCGTAGATCCGTGACGGCGGCAAACCGTAGCGGACCCGGGCGCGTCCGATGCCCTTCTTCCTGCGTTATGGCCTGTTTGGCCCCTCGTAGTTCGCACGGGGGCGTGCCACACGGCCCGTTCCCAGCCGGTAGGCCCTGAGGTCCCGCCAGCCCTTCCCCGGGCCGTCCGTCACGATCAGGTGGACGGTGCTCACGTGGCTGGTCAGGGGGAGGGCCGGGGCGAGCTCCGACTCCAGGGCGTCGTAGGCCGCTTCGCAGGTGTCCGGGCCCTCGTCGTTCGCCAGGGTGAGGTGGGGTGTCAGGGGCGGGGTGAAGATGCCGCGGTAGGGGAGCGCCTCCGGCCAGCGGTCCGTGAGGGACCGGGTGAGGGCGCTCACGGGGGTCTCGGGGGTCGGGGCGAGGTACAGGACGCCCGGGTAGCGGCGGAATTCGCTGAACGTGAGGGTGAACGCGGGCCGGGCGGCGAAGAGGGCCGTCAGGTCGGCGTGGGTGCTCGGGGTGAAGCGGGACTCGTTGAGGAACGGGTAGAGCACGGTCACGTGGGCGGGAAAGGCGGCCCGCACCAGCGGGTTCGCCTCGGGGATGCGGATCGTCAGGGCCGTGTCGCCGGGGAGGTCGGGCCAGCCGTGCGAGTCCGCCGCCCCGGTTTCCTCCGCGCGTTCGGGTGTCTCCGTGCTCACTGCGTGCGGCGCAGGACTGCCGAGAGGTGGTGCTGCAACGGCTGCTCCACCGCTGCCATGTCGTGGGTGAAGGTCAGCGTGCCGTCGTCGGTCAGCGTGTAGCGGCGGCGGGTCGCCGTGACGTCCTTGGCGGTGGGGGTGAGCGCCACGTCGTGCGTGGCGAGGTCGATGGTGCCGCCGGCCGCGTGGCCGACCGCGATCTCCGCGATGCCGGTGGGCTGGGTGACCAGCGCCTCCACCCGCCCGTCGGGCTGCAGCCGCCACCAGCCGCTCTCGCGCGCCGCGGGACGCAGCGGGGCGTCGTCGGCGTCGAGCAGCCAGGCCTTTGCCTCGTAACGGAGGAAGGGCCGCCCGTCGTGGCTGAACGTCACCTCCTGCGCGTACGTGAAGTCCGCGGGCAGCGTCGGGTATTCGCCCCGGCCCGTGCCGCGCCACCGGCCCAGCAGTCCCAGCACGGGCGCGAGCAGCGCGTGCGGGGCGGGCGTCGCCGCGTCCGGGCTGTGGCTCTCGGGGTACGGGTAGGGGTGCTCCGGCGCGGGGTCGAACACGGTGGGGGCTCCTGGGGGCGGGGCGACGGGTGAGGTGACGGGACGAAGCTTAGGGCGCGCGTACCCGGTCAACCCACGCGCGTACCCGGCCAACCCGCACGCGTCACCCCGACCCTTCCCACCCCCCTGGGGCCTCACCCCCCCACCACCTAAACCACCCCAGCCACCCCCAACACCCCTACGGCTGTATCCGTATCCACACCGGCGCGTGGTCCGACCCCGACGCCTCCCTCCGTACCGCCGGGTCCCCGTCCTCCACCGACGGCAGCGCGCTCGCCGCGGCGCCCGGCGCGCCCGTGCCCGCGCCACGGACCTGGTCCATCAGGCCACGGCTCACCAGCACGTGGTCGATGAGTTCGCGGCGGCCCGCGTGGATGCGGGAGAAGCGCTGGTCGGCCGGGATCAGCGGTGCGACGTTCCACAGCCGCGTCGCGTCGCCCTTGTCCGGGCGGTCGAAGCCCGGCGTGCCGATCTCGGAGCCGGGCGGGCCGAGCAGGATCTGCGTCGTCGCGGCCCCGACCTCGGCGTTGAGGTCCCCGAGCACGGCGACCCTGTGCTCCTGGCCGTCGCCCCGCAGCCGCTGGTCGGCGATCGCGCGGACCGCGGTCGCCTCGGCCGCGCGGCGGCACAGGGCGTACGCGCCGTACCGCGCGCGCTCGCCCTCGTCGTGCGGGAAGAAGCGGCCGCCGGGGTACGACAGCAGCTTCGACTTGAGGTGGCAGACGACCGCGTCGAAGAAGAACGCCCGCGTCGACACCGTCACCGCGAGGATGCCGCGCCCGGCCCGCGCGGTCGTCCGGCCCGAGTCGTCGATCTGCACCGGCCGCACCGGCTCGGGGAAGCCGGCCTCGTCGGCGACGATGAAGACGGGGAGGCTGGTGAGGAAGCCGACCCGGATGCCCCGGTCGTCAGCGTGCTGCGAGAGCGTGACGTGCCAGGTGCCTTCCAGCAGGCCCGCCAGATCTTCGAGCGCCGCGGGGTCGCCGACCTCCTGCACGCCGAGGACGCTCGGCCGCAACGTGGTGATCGTCGCCGCGAGCGAGGCCAGCTTCGCCTCGTAAGCGACCTTGTCCTTGGGGCCGAACTGCCCGCCGGGGCGGTAGAGGTTCTCCAGGTTCCACGTGCCGATGATCATCGTCGACTCCCTCGTCGGACTCCTTGGTCCGTGTCCCCTCGGCCGATCGGCGGGTAGGGCCAGCGTGCTCGCGAAACCGTCCCCGCGACAGGGCTGCCGGATGCGCACTCGTCCTACCTCGAAGAGATGACGCCGCCTCCCGCGTCAGGGGGGGGACGGCCCACCCGCGCCACCCGCCGATGACCACTGCCCGAACTCGTCGTCCGCGGACGCGGGATGCAGATCCAGGAGTACAGGAGTACAGGAGTACGAGGGGTGGGCGCCTGCCTAGAGTGGGACGCATGGCGACGAGCACCCACCGGACCCCGAATTCGACCCCGACCCCGACCCCGACTCCGACCTCGGTCCCGGAACCCCAGGAAGAGCCCGCACATCAGGACCCCGCCCAGGGAATCGCCGACGACCCGTACGGCACATACGCCCGGCTCCGCGACACCGCCCCCGTGCACCGCATCGCCGGTACCGACGGGAAGCCCGCCTGGCTCGTCACCCGGTACGACGACGTCCGCGAGGCGCTCGCGAACCCGCTGCTCTCGCTCGACAAGAGCCACGCCCTGCCCGGCGGTTACCGCGGCCTCGCGCTGCCGCCCGCCCTCGACGCGAACCTCCTCAACATGGACCCGCCGGACCACACCCGCATCCGGAGCCTGGTCGGCCGGGCCTTCACCCGGCGCCGCGTCGAGCGGTTGCGCGCTCCCGTCCGGCGTACCGCCGACGCACTCCTCGACGCTGTCGAACCGCTCGGCCGCGTCGACCTCGTCGCCGCGTACGCCGCACCGCTGCCCATCACCGTCATCTGCGACCTCCTCGGCGTGCCGGACGCCAGCCGAAGGGACTTCCGGGAGTGGACCGACGCCCTCCTCTCACCCGACCCCGCACACCCGGAGAAGGCAAAGCACGCCGTCGTCGCCATGCTCGGCTTCTTCACCGGGCTCCTCGCCGACAAGCGGCAGCACCCCGCCGACGACCTCCTCTCCGACCTGATCGCGGTGCGGGACGAGGGCGACCGGCTGAGCGAGGACGAGCTGATGTCGCTCGCCTTCCTCATCCTCATCGCCGGGTACGAGAACACCGTCCACCTCATCGGCAACGCCGTCCTCGCCCTCCTCGACCACCCGCAGCAGCTCGCCGCCCTGCGCGACGACCCCGCCCGACTCCCCGCCGCCGTCGAGGAGTTCCAGCGCTACGACGGTCCCGCGCCCCTCGCCATCCGCCGCTTCCCGGTGGAGGACATCACGATCGCGGGCGTCACCGTGCCCGCGGGCGAGACCGTGCTGCTCTCGCTCGGCTCCGCCAACCGCGACCCCGGCCGTTTCCCCGACCCCGACCGCCTCGACCTGGACCGCGCCACAGCGGGACACGTCGCCCTCGGCCACGGCATCCACCACTGCCTCGGCGCGCCCCTCGCCAGGCTGGAGACCGAGATCGCGGTCGGCGCCCTCGTCGAACGCTTCCCGCGCCTCGCCCTCGCCGTCCCCAGGGACGAGATCCGGTGGCGCCCTTCGATGCGTTCCAGGGGACTGCGCGAACTCCCCGTGACCCTGACCTCCCTGCCCCTCTGAAAGTTCTCCGGAACTTCTTCGCCCGCCAGCGATGAGTTCCGCGAAGCCCGCCGGTCCACCCTTCGCAGACGTATCGAAGACGTACCGAAGACGCATCGAGGACGTACGCGCCCGACGGGTGGAGGAGACAGACCATGGGACTTCCGGACATCGTCACGCGCGAGGAGTGGCTCACCGCGCGTGCGGAGCTGCTGGCCGAGGAGAAGGCCGTCACCCGCGCACGCGACGCGCTCAACGCCGAGCGGCGCGGGCTGCCGATGGTCGAGGTCGACAAGGAGTACTACTTCGACGGTTACGACGGGAAGGCGACCCTGCTCGACCTCTTCGACGGCAGGGACCAACTGATCGTCTACCACTTCATGTTCGCCCCCGAATGGGACGCGGGCTGCCGCAGCTGCTCCGGGTTCCTGGACCAGATCGGGCACCTCGCGCACCTGCGGGCCCGCAACACGAACTTCGTCGCCGTGTCCCGCGCGCCGTTCACCAAGCTGCTGACGTTCAAGGCACGGATGGGCTGGACCGTGCCCTGGTACTCGACGAACGGCGGCGACTTCAACCACGACTTCCTGGCGTCCTCGCCCGACGAGCCGCACGACGTGCCCGCGATCAACTGCTTCCTGCGGTACGGCGACCGGATCTTCCACACGTACGCGACGTTCGCCCGCGGCCTGGACGGCATCGGCTCCACCACGAGCCTCCTCGACCTCACCGCGCTCGGCCGTCAGGAGGAGTGGGAGGAGCCGACGGGGCGTGCGTCGGTGTTCGGGGCGTCGGCGGGCAGCGCGCGGGTCCGGTACCACGACGAGTACGACGACTGAGCATCCGGACGACGGTCCCAGGGAGAACCCTGGGAAATGCCCCGACTCCGTATCGATTCCGTCACGTCGCGCACCCATGGGGCCGTCCCACGCGTTCTCTTCGATACGGCGCACGCGACGACGGCGCGCGCAACGGAACGACGACGGGGGACAGGGATCATGATGAACGGACGACTGGTACTGGAACGATTTCCCGCGGGCGGACCGCGCGGCTCGTGGCCCGCGGAGGATTTCGCGCGGGACCGGCGGCAGGAGGGTCAGCCCGCCGAGGTCGTCATGGACCTCGCGTCGGACGCCTTCCTGGTGATCGTGCGCGAACCCGGCGAGACCCTGGCGGTGGCAGCGGCCTGACCGCGACGCGCGCGCCGGGCACCGCTCACGCCGTGAGGGCCCGGGACCATCCAGGTACCGTCCCCGTGACCCGGCAGAGCGCCAGATACAGCGGAATCGGCGGCGTATAGGGAACGTCGTCCGCGGGGCGGTTGATGAGCACCGGGCTGCGGTCCGCGTCCCGCACCACCGCCCCCGCCGAGTAGGCGACCTGCGCGGGCCACTCCATGGCCACGTCGGAGTCGGCCGGCACGATCCACCACCACCGCGCCCCGTCCTCGTACACGCAACCCACCCGGGGCAGCCGGGACATCAGTCCGGGCCCCAGCGCCGCGGGCACCGCCACCGCGTCGCAGCCGAGCGGCTCAGTCATCCCCTCGGGCAGGTCGAGCCGCAGGGGCCGCGGTACCGGTCGTCTCCCGGCACGCTGCCGCCGTCGCGACAGACGGACCAAGGTGTTCAAGTCCAACGGCCGCACCGTACCCGCGCTCACATGCCCCCCGCCCGTGCCACTGCCTCCGCAGCCACTGCCACCGCCACCGCAACTGCCACGCTCGATCGTTCCGTTCTGTGCCTCTACGCGTACGCCGTCGCTGTCGTCGTCACCGATGACGCCGTCCGCCGCAACTCCGCCCACACCGTGCGCCCGATATCGGGCCCCGCTTCGTGGACGCCCCACGCGCTGCTCACCGCGTCGACGAGAAGCAATCCCCTCCCGTGCTCATCGTCGGCCCCCCTGTGCGCCGGGCGCGGCATCCCTGAACCGCAGCCCTCGTCACGTACGGCTATCCGCAGCTTCTCCGAATCCGCGCAGAGCTCGCAGATGATCCGCCGGCTCGCGGTGTGCACCACGGCATTGGTGACCAGTTCGGAGAGAACGAGTGCCGCCGCGTCGCAGGCGTCGTCGTCGCGCACCGCCCACCCGTCGAGCTGCGTCCGCATCAGGCGTCTGGCCTGTGCGACGGAGCCCGGACGAGGTGCGAGGGCGAAACTGACGCAGACCTCGGCGCCCTCGGGCGACGCCTCGGCGAGATCGCCAGGACGGCCTTCGGTGGCTTCGGTTCGTAACGGCGCGGGCGGAGTCACGCTTTCCACTATCGCCCCGCCCCGAACACCTTGGCAAGACCCACTCTGAAAAGTGCACAGTGGCGTGTTCCTCCGAGACGGCACATGGCACACTGCTCGCTACAGCTCGCGGTGCGGTGTGAGTTGAAGCGACGCGGAGTCAGGTGGAGGTAGGAGACGTGAGCGAACCGCGGTCCGCGCCGACCGTCGGCCAGGTCGTTCTCGGTCGTCGCCTTCAGGACCTGCGTGAAGGCGCGGGTCTGAAACGCGAGGAGGCGGCGAAGATCCTGCGCGTCGCCCCCGCCACCGTCCGGCGGATGGAGACGGCAGAGGTCGCGCTGAAGATCCCGTACCTCCAACTGCTCCTGAAGTCGTACGGAGTCGCGGACGACGAGGCCGACGCCTTCGTCATGCTCGCCGAGGAGGCCAACAAGCCCGGCTGGTGGCAGCGGTTCCACGACATCCTGCCCGGCTGGTTCAGCATGTACGTCAGCCTGGAAGGGGCCGCGAGCCTCATCAGGTCGTACGAACCCCACTTCGCGCCGGGGCTCCTGCAGACCGAGGAGTACGCGCGCGCCGTGATGCGCTCCGGCGCCATCGGCCAGACCCGGCCCGCGGACATCGAGCGGTACGTGGCGCTCCGGATGGAGCGTCAGGCGCTGCTCACCCGCGAGGACGCGCCCCGCCTGTGGGTGGTCATGGACGAGACCGCGCTGCGCAGGCCGGTCGGCGACGCGGACGTGATGCGGGACCAGATCGACCGGCTCCTCGAAGCCGCCGAACTGCCGCATGTCACCCTTCAGGTCGCGACCTTCGCGGCGGGCCCGCATCCCGGCACGTTCGGACCGTTCGTGCTCTTCCGCTTCGCCATGGCGGAGCTGCCCGACATGGTCTACAGCGAGTACCTGACCGGCGCCGTCTACCTCGACGCGCGCACAGAGGTGGCCACCCACCTGGAGGTCATGGACCGCATGGCGGCGCAGGCCGCCACCGCACAACGCACGAAGGAGATCCTCCGGGACCTCCGCAAGGAGCTGTGACATGGACCGACACCGATCCGGAACGCGCCCTGCCGGTCCGCGTTCACCCGGGGCCCGCGACGACTCGCGCAGCGAGGTCAGGGAGTCCCGGATCTACAACGGCATGCCCGCCCGCGACCTGGGCACGGAGGGCTGGCACAAGCCCTGGAGCGGCGGCAACGGCGGCAACTGCCTGGAAGCCATGAAGCTGGCCGACGGACGCGTCGCCGTGCGCCAGTCCGCCGACCCCGACGGTCCCGCGCTCATCTACACGTACGGGGAGATCAACGCGTTCATCCAGGGCGCCAAGGCGGGCGAGGCGGACTTCCTGCTGTCGTGACCGCGGGCGTCAGGTCAGCGCCAGGACGAACGCCGCCGTCGCGGCGAGCGACGCGCCGGTGCGGACGTGGTTCCACACGGTCCACTCACTGACGTACGTACGCCAGTACGCGGCGCCCTCCGCGCTCTCCGGGTCGATCTTCGCGAGGGCGTCGTTGCGCGGAACGTTCGCCACGACGGTCACCCCGAACGAGCCGACGACGAAGAGCACGCTGCCGAACAGCAGCTCGAAGGTGCCCTCGTCGGGCCAGAGCACGAACGTCACGACGGCGAGCACCACGCAGAGGCCCGTCGCCCCCAGGAAGATGACCATGAAGGCGGGAGCGACCGCGGCGACGTTGATGCGGTTCATCGCGGCGATGCCCTGGGCCGGGGGCAGCGCCGCGAGACCCCTCATCACGAAGGTCGAGAACGCGGCGAAGACTCCGGCGGCGAGGCCGCAGGCCAGCGCCCCCAGCACGGTGAGCACGAAGTACGGTCCGTCGATCATGACAACTCCCGTGAGGCCTGGGGCGGTTGCGCCGGATAGTGGGCGGGGCGAGTGATCCTGCAAGCTTCACCCCGTCACCACAAGTCAATTGCCGCAGCTTCACGCACGCCATACGCGACGCTCGCGGCCGCATGCGCCGTCGTCTCCCACGCTGTCCGGGCCTGGGCCCGCGTCTCACGGTGCGCGCCAGCCGCGCAGCGTCGACTCGACCGCGGCCGCGATCCGTCGCCGCGCCTCCCCGCGGGGCACTCCGCCCATCAGCAACTGGTCGTAGGGCGTGGCCGTGTGACGTACCGCCGCCGCGACCGCCGCTGTCACCGCCCCCTTCGACAGGGCCCGCCCCGCCGCGCTGCGCCCGACCCGACCGCTGCCCCGCACCGACGCGTGCGCGGCGATCGCCTCGGCGCGGTCCAGGGGGCAGCCGGGGAAGAGCCGGTGGATCTCCGCGGCGAACGCCTCCCTGAACCGGACGTCCTCCGCCGCCCTGCGCGCCGCGTCGCGGGCCCGGCGCCGCGCCCGGGCCTCCGCGTCCGCCAGGCAGCGCTCCTCGGCGCGGGCGAGCGCGGCCTCCTCGACGAGGACGCCCTGCCGCTCGTACCGGCCGCGGCGCCGGTGGAAGCGGACGACGACCGCGGAGAGGCCGCTGCCCTCACGGGCGCGCCGGGTGAGCGCGGTGTCGCCGCGCGGCAGGTACACGAGGTGTCCGAGGTCGGCACAGTCCAGGCAGCGCGGCTCGCCGCCCTCCAGGGCGAGCAGCGCGAGCGGTCCGGCGCCGCACTCCGCGCAGCGCCGCCGCTTCAACGGCTGGACGACCAGGGGGCCGGTGGGAGCGGCAGGGCCGGTGGGGGCGGCGGAAGTGCCGGGTGGTCTTGCCATGTCCTGTTCATCCCCGGGACCGCGCCCGACGAAGCGGCCCCGCTCCCCGCGAAGCCGTGGCTCCGCTCCCGCGCGGCATCATGGGCCCGTGCGACTCGAACCGATCACCTGGGAACGACTGGCCGACACGCTCGCCGACCGACTGCTCGGCCTGAAGACGGCCGACGGGGGCTCCTGGCCGCGCATCGCCTTCGACGGGGCACCGGCCGGTGGCGCGGGCGGCATCGGCGGGACCGGTGAGCTGGCGCGCCGGGTGGCCGACGCGCTGCGGGTGCGGGGGCGCAGCGCCCTCGTGGTCGGCACGGAGGGCTTCCTGCGGCCCGCGTCGCTGCGGTTCGAGTACGGCCACGAGGACGTGGAGGCGTACTACAGCGGCTGGTTCGACACCGGCGCGCTCTGGCGCGAGGTCTTCGGGCCGCTCGACCCCGGCGGCACGGGGCGGGTCCTGCCCGACCTGTGGGACCCGGTGGCCGACCGGGCGACCCGCAGCCCGTACGTGCGGCTGCCGCCCGGCGGCCTGCTGTTGCTGCACGGCCCGCTGCTGCTCGGCCACTGGTTCCCGTTCGACCTGACCCTGCACGTGCGGCTCTCGCCGGGGGCCCTGGCGCGGCGCACGCCGGAGGGTGACCGGTGGACCCTGCCGGCCTTCGAACGGTACGAGTCGGAGGTCGACCCCGCGGCGACGGCTGATGTGGTCGTACGCGCGGACGACCCGCGGCATCCGGCGTGGAGCGGGCGAGCGGGGTGAGGGGGACTCCGGATGCGTGCGGGTCGGCCCGCCGCAACAATGGGGAGGGCCGGGACCAGGCGCGCCCTCGCGTCGCCGCTCCGGACACTGCCCGGCAACGGGAGGTAGTGATGACCACCGCCGGAGACATCATGCACCGGGGTGCCCAGTGGATACCCAGGCACGAGACCCTGGACCGCGCCGCGCAGCTGATGAGTGAACTCGACGTGGGCGCCCTGCCCATCAGCGACGAGAACGAACGGCTCTGCGGCATCCTCACCGACCGCGACATCGTCGTCGGCTGTGTGGCGAAGGGCCACGACCCGTCCCGGATCACCGCGGGCGACATGGCCAAGGGCACCCCGCGCTGGATCGACGCGAGCGCCGACGTCGACGCGGTCCTGCGGGAGATGGAGGGCCACCGGATCCGCAGGCTGCCGGTGATCGAGAACAAGCGGCTCGTCGGCATGATCAGCGAGGCCGATCTGGCCGTCCACCTGACCGACGACCAGCTCGCGGGCTGGGTCGAGAGCGTGTACGCCAAGGGGTGACGTCGGCGGCTCGCCGGGCCAGGGGCGACGCCTCAGAGCCAGCCGTTCCTCCGGAAGCCGCGGTACAGCGCCACACAGGCCACCGCGATCAAGGACATGACCATCGGATAGCCGAACTGCCAGTGCAGCTCCGGCATGTGGTCGAAGTTCATGCCGTACATGCCGCAGACCATCGTCGGCACCGCGATGACCGCCGCCCATGCGGTGATCTTCCGCATGTCCTCGTTCTGCGCGACCGTCACCTGGGCCAGGTGCGCCTGGAGGATCGAGTTCAGCAACTCGTCGAAGGCGGCGATCTGTTCGGTGGCGCGCTTCAGGTGGTCGTCGACGTCCCGGAAATACGCCTGTATCTCCGGGGCGATGACGCGCATCGGCTGGGTGGCGAGCACCTGGAGCGGGCGGCCCAGCGGCACCACCGCCCGCTTCAGTTCGAGCAGTTCGCGCTTGAGCTGGTAGATGCGGCCGGGGTCGGTCCGGGCGCCGTCCGGGGCGAACACGGCGGTCTCGACCTGGTCGATGTCCGACTGCACGGCGTCCGTCGCCTCGAGATAACCGTCCACGACGTGGTCCGCGAGGGCGTGCAGCACGGCGGCCGGGCCCTGGGCGAGCTGCTCGGGTGAGGACTCCAGCTCCTCGCGCATCGGGCCGAGCGAGCCGTGCCTGCCATGCCGGACCGTGATGACGAAATCCCGGCCGACGAAGACCATGATCTCGCCGGTGTCCACCACCTCGCTGGTCGCGGTCAGTTCGGTGTGTTCCACGTAGCAGACCGTCTTGAAGACGGCGAACAGCGTCTGGTCGTACCGCTCCACCTTCGGGCGCTGGTGTGCGTGGACCGCGTCCTCGACGGCCAGGGGGTGCAGGCCGAAGAGGTCGGCGATGTCGGCGAACTCGTCCTCCGTCGGTTCGTGCAGCCCCAGCCAGACGAAGCCGTCACCGGTCTTGCGGATGCGCTTCACGGAGTCGACCAGGTCGCGGCCCGGCGGCTGGCGCACCCCCTCGCGATACGTCACGCAGTTCACCACCGACGAGCCCAGCGGGGAGCGGGCCGGGTGGCTCAGGTCGACACGTGTGCCGCGGCGGGCCAGCCGGGCGACCTTCCGCAGGCCGCCGACCCCGCGCAGGCCGCCGACCTTGCGCAGGCCGGTCACCTTGCGCAGATTGCCTGCCATCGACATGTGGTCTCCTCGCACCGACGATTTGGCGTGCCAGTCTGCCAGTACGGTGCGACGGCTCGCCAAGGCCTGGGGGAACGGAGGACTCCGTTCCGGATTGTCCGGTTCTGCCTCCCAGGAGCAAGCAGGACAACTTGGGATGATCGCGGCATGACGCGAATCGACGGTCATCTCCTCGACCCCCGGCAGTACGCAGGCCCCCGTCAGCTCTCCGACCACCGTCAGCTCTCCGACTCCCGGTCGTCCGGGGCGCGGACGTGCTCCGACGCGTTCGCCGCGCTCTTCGACGCCACGACCTTCGGCCACGTCGAGCGCCTCGGCATCGGGCCGGGCTGGCGCTGCTGGGAGGTCGGGGCGGGCGGCACGTCCGTGATCTCCTGGCTCGCCAAGCGGGTCGGGCCCACGGGGCGGGTCCTTGCGACCGACATCGACATCTCCTGGCAGACGCGTGCCGCGCGCTCGCCCCTGGAGGTGCGGATCCACGACGTCGCGGCCGACCCGCCGCCCGCGGGCGGCTTCGACCTCGTGCACGCGCGGCTCGTCCTCGCCGACGTGGCCGACCGGGAGCGGGCGCTGGCCTCGATGCTCAGGGCGCTGCGGCCCGGCGGCAGGCTCCTCATCGAGGAACCCGATCCCGCGCTCCAGCCGCTGGCCTGCCCCGATGAGCACGGTCCCGCCCAGGAGGCGGCGAACCGGCTGCGCCACGGGGTGCACGCCCTCCTCACGGAGCGCGGCACGGACCTCACGTACGGACGCCGCCTGCCCCGCCTCCTGCGCGACGCGGGCCTGCGCCAAGTGGCGTCCGACGTGTACTTCCCCCTGGCCTCCCCGGCCGCCGCGGCCCTGGAAACAGCAACGCTCCAACACCTGCGCCCGGACCTCACCGCGTCGGGCCTGGCCACGCCGGAGGACATCGACGACCACGTGTCGACGGTGGCAACAGGCACCCTGGACGTGACGACGGCACCGCTGATCTCGGCTTGGGGGAAGAAGGCGTAGGGGCAGGTGGGGGGCTCTTCGGGGTGTACGGGGTTACGCCGCCGTCGCCGGGTCCGGAGGTCTGCCGCCGGTCCGTTCCACCGCTCGGGCCCCCGCGTCACACCCCTCCGCCGTCGCCTCACGCAGATCCGCGCCGGTCAGGCGGGCGGCCAGGAATGCGCCGGTGAAGGCGTCACCCGCGCCCGTCGAGTCGCGGGCCCGTGCGCGGGGTGCGGGGAGCCGGTGCAGGACCGTGCCGTTCCGGGCCACCAGCGCTCCGTCCGCGCCCAGCTTGACCACCACGGCCGGGAAGCGGCGGCTCAGCTGTGCCGCCGCGTCGGCCGGGTCGAGGAGGCCGGTCAGGAGCCGCGCCTCGTCGCGGCTCGGCAGGAGCACCGCCACTCCGTCCACCGCCGACAGGAACCGTTCAGGGCCGGTCTCCGCGAGGAACCCCGCCGACGCGGGATCCACGCTCACCGGCACCCCACGCGCGCGGGCCGCCGACAGCGCCGCTCGGGCCGCCGCCCGGCTCGGCTCCGCGAAGAACAGGTAGCCGGAGAGGTGCAGCAGGGCCACGCCGTCGAGGTCCCGGGGTGACCAGTCGGCGGGGGAGAGCCGCAGCGCGGCGCCGCTGTCCGTGAGGAACGTCCGCTCCGCCGCGGCGCCTCCGTCCACCAGACAGATCACCGTCCCCGTCGGCGCCCCGGCGTCGACGACGAGCCGGGAACGTACCCCCGCGCGCGTGAGAGCCGCTTCGTGCCACGCCGCCGAGTCCGCACCGACCCGGCCGACGAGCCGTACATCGGGACAGCCCCGATGCGCGGCCCAACAGGCCACGTTGGCACCCGCGCCACCCGGCACGGTACGGATCGCCGCCACCGTGTCCGTGCCCGGTGCGAGCGCCGTACGGTGCCGGGCCACGATGTCGGTGACGACGTCCCCCACGACCAGCAGCGCGCCGCCCAGGCCCACCCCGGCCGCCCGTACGCTCAACGCCCCGTCCAGGCCGCCGCCACGCGCCCCGCGAGCCGCACGTTGCCGCGGACCGCCGCGAGGTTCGCCTCCAGGGACGCGCCCCCGGTCCGCCGCACCAACTCGCCCAGCAGGAACGGCGTGATCGCCTGCCCCGTGATGCCCTGCTCCTCGCACGCCGCCAGCGCCTCGGCGAGCACGCGCGCGTGGAGCACGGGATCGAGCTGTTCGGCGCGCGGCACCGGATTGGCCACGATGAGCGCCGAGTCGGGCCCGCCGAGCGCGTCCTGGGCCCGTATCACCTCGGCGACCTCACCTGGGGTGTGCAGCGTCCAGTCCACCGGGTGCCCGGAGTCGGCAAGGTAGAAGCCCGGGAAGCGGTCGGTCCCGTACCCCGCCACGGCGACGCCCAGCGTCTCCAGGCGCTCCAGCGTCGCCCCGACGTCCAGGATCGACTTCACGCCCGCGCAGACCACCGCGATCCTCGTGCGGGCGAGCAGCCCGAGGTCGGCCGACTCGTCCTGCGCCTGCGTCCACTGCCGGTGCACTCCGCCGAGCCCGCCCGTGGCGAACACCCGCACGCGCGCGTGCGCGGCGAGCAGCGCCGTCGCCGACACCGTGGTGGCCCCGCTCGCGGCCGTCGCGACGGCGAGGGGCAGATCGCGGTGGCCCAGCTTGCGGATGCCGTCGTCGTTCGCGACGCGCTGCAACTGGTCCTTGGTCAGGCCGACGCGCGGGACGCCGTCCAGTACGGCGATCGTCGCGGGTACGGCGCCTTCGTCCCGTACGACCGCTTCGAGCTCCTCGGCCACCTGGAGATTGCGCGGCCGCGGCAGGCCGTGCGCGATGATCGTGGACTCCAGGGCCACCACGGGGCGTTGCTCCGCGACCGCCGTCCGCACCTCTTCGGACACCACCAGCACGGGTCTGCCTCCTGCCTGTCGGGTCTCCCCCTCATCCCTGGCGGGCGCTGCCTCGCGTCAAACCCCCGCTGCCGAGGGGCCTCCCGGCCGCGGCTAGGGTGACCGGCCATGACCACGAATGATCAGACTGTTTCGTCTTTTGCCGTGCACATTCCGGATGTTGAGCTGGAGGCCGAGCCGCTCGACCCGGCGCAGATCGTCTCCGGAGACCCGGTCGTGACCGGCAAGGTGCTGTGGGAGTCCGCCGACGGCAAGCAGCTGCGCGGCATCTGGCAGATCACACCGGGCGTGGTCACCGACACCGAGGCCAACGAACTCTTCGTGATCGTCAGCGGCCGCGCCACCGTCGCGGTCGAGGGCGGCGACACCCTGGAGATCGGCCCGGGCGACGCGGCCGTGCTGCGCGAGGGCGACCGCACCACCTGGACGGTGCACGAGACGCTGCGCAAGGCGTACCACATCACGCTCCCGTGACCGCCTCGCACGCCCCGGCCTCCCGCCTCACGCCTTCTTGAGCGACCTGCGCACGGCGAGCGCGGCCATCGGCAGCAGCACGCAGACGCCGATCAGGTTCAGCCAGCCGTAACTGGCGCGCGCGACGATCAGACCCGCGGCGGCACCGCCGATGCCCGCCGCCGCGTTCATCGTCAGGTCCGAGAGCCCCTGCACGGCCGCCCGTGCGGGCTGCGGCACCGAGTCGGTGAGCAGCGCCGAGCCGGAGACCAGGCCCGCGGACCACCCGAGGCCCAGCAGGAAGAGCCCGGCCGCGGTCTGGCCGTGGCTGGGCCCCGCCGTGCCCGCGAGCAGCGCGGCGCAGCACAGCAGCCCCACCGCGAGCCCGATCACGGAGAGCCTGCCGAACCGGTCGGCGAGCCACCCCATGACCGGCGAGAACGCGTACATGCCCGCGATGTGGCCGCTGATGACCAGACCGACCAGTTGCAGGCTGGCCCCGTGGTGCCCGAGGTCGACCGGGGTCATCACCATGATCGAGACCATCACGGTGTGCGAGGCGGCCACCGTCACGAGGGCGAGACGTGCCATCGGAGAGGCGGCCACCGCCGCGATGCCGGCTTTCAGCGAGCGGCTCTGCGCGGTCCCGCTCTCCTGGGGCGCCAGCGCACGGGCCGTGAGCAGCGGGTCGGGCCGCAGGAGCACCGCCACCACCACGGCGGCGGCCGCGAAGATCCCGGCGGCGAAGAGGAAGGGACCGGCCTCCTCGGGGATCGAGGTGTCGGTGAAGACCCGGCTCGCGGGCGCGGAGATGTTCGGACCGAGGACGGAGCCGATCGTCGTGGCCCAGATGACGTGCGAGATGGCGCGCCCGCGCCGGTCGGGCTCCACGAGGTCGGCCGCGGCGAACCGCGCCTGCAGTGTCGCAAGTGAGCCCGCGCCGAAGGCCGCCATGCCGAGCAGCAGCAGCGCGAAGCTCTCGGTGACCGAGGCGAGCACGACGAGTCCCGCGCCCAGCGCGCCGATCACATAGGCGAGGACGAGTCCGGCGCGCCGTCCGCGCGAGTTCATCAGCGCGGCGAGCGGCAGGGAGAGGACGGCCGTGCCCGCCACGGAGGCCGTCGGCGCGAGGCCGGACAGTGCCTCCGTCCCGCTCACGTCGGTGGCCAGCATCGGAGCCAGGGCGATGCCGATCGGCACTCCGAGGCCACCCAGGATCTGACTGGCGATCAGTACCGCGTTCGTGCGGCGGCGCAGGGCGGCGAGCGCCTCCGGGCCGGGTATGTCAGGGGCGTCGACGGTCGAAGTCACTGACGCAGTGTGCCAGGGCGTTCGCACGTCCGAAACAGAGAACTGTCGGCCAGGCTCTCGCCGGATCGGACAGGCTCCGGTCAGAACAGTGGCTGGGGAAGCACCCCTTCCAGAGCGAGCAGCTGTCGTTTGGTCTCCAGGCCGCCTCCGAAGCCCCCGATTCCGCCGTCGCTCTCCACCACGCGGTGGCACGGCACCACGACCGGCAGCGGGTTGGCACCCATCGCGAGACCCACGGCCTGGGCCGCGCCCGGACTGCCGACACGGCGGGCGAGGTCCCCATAGCCCACCACCGCGCCGTACGGCACGCCGGAGGCGAGTTCGCGCAGCACCTGACGGTTGAAGCCGGTGACCAGGGACCAGTCGAGCGGCAGCTCGAAGTCGTGCCGCTCGCCCGCGAAGTACTCCCGGAGCTGCGCCGTCGGCCCGGCGAGCAGGGGCGAGTCCGGCGCGTGGACCGGCTCGGCGCCCAAGCGGGAGCCGAGCCGGTCCAGGGTCTTCTCGCGCACCGCCTCCCTGGCATGGAAGCCCACGGTGACCAGTCCGTCGTCGGTCGCGGCGAGCAGCAGCGGGCCGATGTCGCTGTTGACGACGGCCCACACGGCGGCCGTACGCCGGTCCTGCGCAGTGGCGTTCATAGCGACACCGTACGACCGCCCACTGACAACGCCCTCAGGCGACGGCAGCCGGCGCCGTCAGCCGTCGCGCAGCGCCTTGCGCACCACGTCCGGCGTGTTGGTGATGATCCCGTCCACGCCGAAGCCCGCGGCCCGCTTGGCGTTCGGCGCGTCGTTCACGGTCCACGTGAAGATCTCCAGCGGCTTGCCGTGCGGGCCCTTGAGGGAGTGGATCGCGGAGACGTACGCGGCCGAGATGGACGTGTGCGTCGAGTTGATCTGGTCCGCGAAGCGCGCGTATGCGGGCAGGTCGGCGACCGCGGGGGTGCCGAGGAAGCCGGTCTTCACGTCGGGCCGCAGCTTGTGCACCGTCTTCACGCTGTCCGCACTGAAGCTCTGGATGACGAGCTTGCTCTTCACGTGGTGCTTGTCGAGCCAGCCCTCATTGCGCAGGATCCGCAGGCCCTGCTTCTCGATGCCCGGGTACAGCTCGGGCTTCTTGAACTCGAAGACCAGCTTCTGGTGGTTGTGCGAGACCCGCCGCATGTACTGCTTCAGGGTCGGCACGCGCTGACCGGCGTACTTCTTGCTGAACCAGCTGCCCGCGTCCAGCCTGGCTATCTCGGCCGCCGTGAAGTCCTTGACCTTCCAGGGGGCGCGGTCGGGGTAGAGCTCCTCGACGTTCGTCGTCCGCTTCAGGGTGTCGTCGTGCATGATGACCAGCTCGCCGTCCTTGGTGCGCTGGACGTCGTTCTCGACCCAGCGGAACCCCATGTCGCGGGCCTTGTCGATGGCCGCGAAGGTGTTCTCGGGGGCGTAGGCCGAGGCGCCGCGGTGAGCGACGACGAGCGGCTGGTCGTGCTGGACAGCGCTGGGCGCCGGGGTCTGCGCGCCGGCGGTGGCGGTGGGGAGGACGAGTGCACCGGCTCCCAGGAGGGCAGCGGTGGTGACGGCAGCACGTGCGTACACGGGTACTCCTCGCGTCGTGTGATCGCGGACCGCTCGAGAGTGACAGTCCACGGCCAACGGGAGACAGGTGCAGGATGGCCACAGGTTGAACGGAGTCGTCAAGGACAAGGACCCCGCGCGTGGGGATGGCGATTCTTTGCCGGAAAATCGTTCTTACGTTCCGGGCTGAGCTTTACTCTCAGCCTCAGCCGACGGCCTTTCAGATGTCCGTCGGCAGGGGGTGTATGGGGCGTATTCAGGGCATTTGGTCACCACAGGCAGAAGGGCTACCGGGCATGCAGGGCACGGTCGACGGGTTCAGCTACGGAGTCGTCACGCCGGTGGTGGCCTACCTCATGGCGTGTCTGGGAGGGGCGCTCGGGCTGCGCTGCACGACCAGATCGCTCCTCGTCGAGCACTCCTGGCGACCCGGCTGGCTGGCACTCGGCTCGGCCGCGATCGGCTCCGGGATCTGGACCATGCACTTCGTGGCGATGATGGGCTTCACCGTCGAGGAAGCCCCGATCCACTACGACAAGCCGCTGACCTTCGCGAGTCTCGCCGTCGCCATCGTCATGGTCGGCATCGGGATCTTCATCGTCGGCTACCGCGGCGCGACCGGCACCGCCCTCTTCACCGGCGGGACGATCACGGGACTCGGCGTCGCCACCATGCACTACCTGGGAATGGCCGGTATGCGTCTGCGCGGGACGCTGGAGTACAACACGCTGACCGTCGCCGCGTCCGTGGTGATCGCCATGGTCGCCGCGACCGCCGCGCTCTGGGCGGCCGGGCAGGTCAGGGGAATCCTGTGGAGCCTCGGCGCGAGCCTCGTCATGGGGCTGGCCGTGAGCGGCATGCACTACATGGGCATGGCGGGCCTCAGCGTCCATCTGCACGGCTCGGGCGCCGCCCCGCCCGGCGACTCGCCCGCCGAGATCCTCGCGCCCATGATGATCGGGCCGCTGGCCTTCCTGCTCCTCGCGGGCGTCATCGTGATGTTCGACCCGCTCATGGTGATGGGCGGCCAGGCGGACGTCAGGAACCCCGCGAACGGCAACCGCACCCGGCAGTCCTACCCCGTCCCGCGCTCCGGCGACCGCCACGTGCCCGTCTCCCGCCGCAGGACCCGCCCCCGCTCCCGCACCCGCCCCGGCTCCCGCACCCCGCAGAACTGGTGAGCACGGGCGCACCCCGCGGCGCCCCGCAGGACCGAACCGGAGCGCCGCCGGACGGCCGGTCCCGCCCCGTTGTCAGTGCGGGGTCGTACGGTTGATTCCATGCGGCCCGTATCCAAGATCGAACGCACGGTGGCACCTTTCGAGGTCGTCAGTCCGTACCAGCCCAGCGGCGACCAGCCGACCGCCATCGCCGACCTGGAGCGGCGCGTCCGTGCGGGTGAGAAGGATGTCGTCCTACTCGGCGCGACCGGCACCGGCAAGTCCGCCACCACCGCGTGGATGATCGAGAAGCTCCAGCGCCCCACCCTCGTGATGGCGCCGAACAAGACACTGGCCGCCCAGCTGGCGAACGAGTTCCGCGAGCTCCTGCCGAACAACGCCGTCGAGTACTTCGTCTCGTACTACGACTACTACCAGCCGGAGGCGTACGTTCCGCAGTCGGATACGTACATCGAGAAGGACTCCTCCATCAACGAGGAGGTGGAGCGCCTGCGCCACTCCGCCACGAACTCGCTGCTGACCCGCCGCGACGTGGTCGTGGTCGCCTCCGTCTCCTGCATCTACGGCCTCGGCACCCCGCAGGAGTACGTGGACCGCATGGTCCCCCTCAAGGTCGGCGAGGAGATCGACCGCGACCAGCTCCTGCGCCGCTTCGTCGACATCCAGTACACGCGCAACGACCTGGCGTTCACCCGCGGCACCTTCCGCGTCCGCGGCGACACCATCGAGATCTTCCCGGTCTACGAAGAGCTGGCCGTGCGCATCGAGATGTTCGGCGACGAGATCGAGGCGCTCTCCACCCTGCACCCGCTCACCGGCGAGGTCATCAGCGACGACGACCACCTGTACGTCTTCCCGGCCTCGCACTACGTAGCGGGTCCCGAGCGCCTGGAGAAGGCCGTCACCGGCATCGAGAAGGAGCTCACCGAGCGCCTCGCCGAGCTGGAGAAGCAGGGCAAAATGCTGGAGGCCCAGCGCCTGCGCATGCGCACGACGTACGACCTGGAGATGCTCCGCCAGATCGGCTCCTGCTCCGGCGTCGAGAACTACTCGATGCACTTCGACGACCGCGCCCCGGGCACCGCCCCGAACACCCTCCTGGACTACTTCCCGGAGGACTTCCTCCTGGTCCTCGACGAGTCGCACGTCACGGTCCCGCAGATCGGCGCGATGTACGAGGGCGACGCCTCCCGCAAGCGCACCCTCGTCGACCACGGCTTCCGGCTGCCCTCCGCGCTGGACAACCGCCCACTGAAGTGGGAGGAGTTCCTCGGCCGCATCGGCCAGACGGTCTACCTCTCGGCGACCCCGGGGAAGTACGAGCTCTCGCGCGGCGACGGCTTCGTCGAGCAGATCATCCGACCCACCGGCCTCGTCGACCCCGAGGTCGTCGTCAAGCCCACCGAGGGCCAGATCGACGACCTGGTGCACGAGATCCGCACGCGCACCGAGAAGGACGAGCGCGTCCTGGTCACCACGCTCACCAAGAAGATGGCCGAGGACCTCACGGACTACTTCCTGGAGCTCGGCATCCAGGTCCGCTATCTGCACAGCGACGTCGACACCCTGCGCCGCGTGGAGCTCCTGCGCGAGCTGCGGGCGGGGGAGTACGACGTCCTGGTCGGCATCAACCTCCTCCGCGAGGGACTCGACCTCCCCGAGGTCTCCCTCGTGGCGATCCTCGACGCCGACAAGGAGGGCTTCCTGCGCTCAGGCACCTCCCTGATCCAGACCATCGGCCGCGCGGCGCGCAACGTGTCCGGTCAGGTCCACATGTACGCCGACAAGATCACTCCGGCGATGGAGAAGGCCATCGACGAGACCAACCGGCGCCGCGAGAAGCAGATCGCGTACAACAAGGAGAGGGGCATCGATCCGCAGCCCCTCCGCAAGAAGATCAACGACATCGTGTCGCAGATCGCCCGCGAGGAAGTCGACACCGAGCAGCTCCTCGGCTCCGACTACCGCAAGGCGAAGGCCGGCAAGGCCCCGGTGCCTTCGCTCGGCGGCGACGCGGCCAAGGCGGGCAAGGCCGCCGCGCCCGCCAAGGGCAAGGCGAAGGGCAAGAAGGGCGCGGACACCGTCCCGACCGACCGCCCCGCGGCCGAACTGGCCGAGCAGATCGACGAGATGACCGAGCGCATGCGCGCGGCCGCCGCCGACCTGCAGTTCGAGATCGCCGCCCGGCTGCGCGACGAGGTGTCGGAGATGAAGAAGGAACTGCGGCAGATGCGGGAGGCGGGCCAGGCCTGAGGTCGACCTGAGAGCGTGACGGAAGGGCCTGGAGAACACGTCTGAGGCCCGGGAAACGGCGTACTGCCCGGTCTGTTGCAAGACCGCCACAATGTACGGCCCGGAGTGCTGCTTCGCAGGTCGGAGTGCATAAGGTGCTGGGCAACCGCAAGAGGCGGTTGCCCAGGCAGTTCGAGAGGGGACAGCGCGTGACGGTCAACATGACCAAGGGTCAGGCCATCAGCCTGCAGAAGGACGACGGGGGCGCCCTGTCCGCGGTGCGCATGGGACTCGGGTGGCAGGCGGCTCCGCGCCGCGGTCTGTTCGGCTCGCGGACCCGTGAGGTCGATCTGGACGCCTCGGCGGTGCTGTTCGCGGACAAGCAGCCCGTGGACGTCGTGTTCTTCCGCCACCTGGTCAGTGACGACGGCTCGGTGCGGCACACCGGCGACAACCTCGTGGGCGGTGTCGGTGCGGGCGGGGACGACGAGGCGATCCTCGTCGACCTCCAGCGGATCCCCGTCCACATCGACCAGATCGTCTTCACGGTGAACTCGTTCACCGGCCAGACCTTCCAGGAGGTGCAGAACGCGTTCTGCCGCCTGGTCGACGAGACCAACGGCCAGGAACTCGCGCGCTACACCCTCGACGGCGGCGGCCAGTACACCGCGCAGATCATGGCGAAGGTCCACCGTGCGGGCGCGGGCTGGCAGATGACGGCCATCGGCACCCCGGCCAACGGCCGCACCTTCCAGGACCTGATGCCGTCGATCCTGCCGCACCTGTAAAGCACCACAAGCAGTAACGGGCGCCACGAGCACCACCGGCACCACAAGCACCATCCGTACGTACGAGGGGGAACGAACGCGATGACGGCCGAGCTGGTGCGGGGGCAGAACCACCCGCTTCCCGGGACCCGCCTGGAGATCCGCGTGTCGGCAGGCCGACCCGTCGTCGCGGGCGCCACGCTCGGCGACGACCGGGGCCGGGTCCACGGCGTGGAATGGGTGGCCCACCCCGGCTCGCCCACCCTCCCCGGCCTCGAGGTGTCCAAACAGGCGGCCGCCGACCACCGCCTCGCCGTCGACCTCGGCGCACTCCAGGACACCGTTCACCGCGTCAGCGTGCTGCTCGCGCTGCCCGTCGGCGTCGAGGGCCCGGCCACTTTCCGCGCCCTCGCCGCCCCCTTCGTCGCGGTCACCGGACTCGACGGCACCGAGATCGCCAGCTACACCCTCACCGATCTGGACGCCGAGTCCGCCGTCGTCGCCCTGGAGCTCTACCGCCGCCAGGGCGCCTGGAAGGTCCGCGCCGTCGGCCAGGGGTACGCGGGCGGCCTCGCCGACATGCTCACCGACCAGGGCCTGCCGGAGGCCCGCGAGCTGGCCGCCGCGATCAACGAAGCGGTGGCCCAGGGCCTGGCCCGCTCCGTGGCCGCTCCGCCGCCCCGCCCCGCCGACGGCACCCGCGTGCGCACCGCGTCCCAGGGCCAGGACGGCCACCCCGCCCCGCCGCCCGAGGACCGCCCCGACGTCGCACAGGCCCGCCCCGCACGGCAGCCGGGCGACGACACCCCCCTCGCCCCCGCCGACCGGCCGAGCGGCGGCCCCGTCAACTACGCGCACCCGAGCCGCCGGACCACCGCACCCCCGCCGCCCGCGCCCACCGTGCCCCCGGCCCGCCCCGGCGAGCCCGCCCGGCCGGTAGCGGGCGACGCCACCGGCTGGTCCATGGAGGAGCGGCTCTACAACCAGGTGTGGGGCATGTTCGAGGACCTGGCCCGCACCACGGCGGCGTACCGCAGCGCCGTCGACTTCGCCGACTCCCGCATGGAGCAGGAGCTCGACAAGGTCCTCTCCGACCCGCGCGGCCGCATCGGCGGCGCCGGTGACGCCGCGCGCGAGAGCGCCCGCGCCAAACACGCCGACCTCGTCGCCCGGGCCAGGGCCGCCCTCGACCGCGACCTGGCCCAGCTCGCCGCCGAGGCCGAGGTCGTCGAGCCCGCCCTGCCCCCGGCGTACGCGTCGTGGAGCAGCCCCGCCTGGCACGCGTACCGCGCGCCGATGGAGATCCCCATGGCGCTGCGTCTCGGCGACCTCCACCTGCCCGAGCGCGTCGACCTGCGGATCCCGATGCTCGTGCGGCTGCCCCTGGAGCGCGGCCTGTGGATCGACAGCGGCAAGGCCCTGACCAACACCTTCACGGACTCCGCCGAGCTGCGCAGGCTGGCCATGGACACCGCCGTCGCGCACGCGGCGCGGCTCCTCGCGGCCTATCCGGCGGGCGAGTTCCAGGTGCACGTCATCGACGCGGCGGGCGCCGCCGCCGCCTCGCTCGCCCCGCTGGTGACGGCCGGTGTGCTCGCCGGGCCGCCCGCCACCGGGGCGGCCGGTGTCGCGGACGTCCTCGGCGGGCTCACGCAGCGCGTGGACCTGGTCCAGATGGCCGTTCGAGGGGCCGCCGCCGACGCGCTGCCGCCGGACCTGGACATCGCCGAGCAGCTCCTGATCGTCAACGACTTCCCGCACGGCTTCGACGATCGCGCCGTGACCCAGCTGCGCTACCTCGCGGACGAGGGCCCGGCCGTCGGCGTCCACCTGATGATGGTCGCCGACCGCGAGGACGCCGCCGCGTACGGCCCGCTGCTCGACCCCCTGTGGCGTGCGCTGCTGCGGCTGACGCCGGTGCCCGACGACCACCTCGCCGACCCCTGGGTCGGGCACACGTGGACGTACGACCCGCCGGTGATCCCGTCGAACAGCCAGATCCTGCGGCAGCTCCTCGACCGGGTCGCCACGGCCCGACGCACCGGCGGACGTTGACGCCAAAGCGACTTTTGTACCGCCCTGACCAGGGCTTTTGGCTCTTGTTTGCCGTCTCCTTTACCAATGCTTGGTACTTCGCGTACGCTTCTACCTGCGGAGGGGAGTACTCCCGGCTGCGACGTACCCGTCAATACGGACCGCCATCGGTCCCGGGGCGTCGGCCCGACACATGGCGGCAACCGCCTCGGGTGGAAGAGACCTCCGGCAGCGACGACGCTGATCAGTAGCCGTACGACGCCGGAGGCGCAGTGGACGTTTCAATGACCCTGTGGGTAACGACCGTTCTCGGTCTGTGTGCCCTGATCGCGGTCGACTTCTTCATCGGGCGCAAGCCCCATGACGTGTCGATCAAGGAAGCCGGAATCTGGACGGTCGTCTGGATCGTCCTCGCGGCGCTCTTCGGACTCGGCCTGCTCCTCGCGGGCGAGAGCCAGGCGTCCGGCGAGTTCTTCGCCGGCTTCATCACCGAGAAGTCCCTCTCCGTGGACAACCTCTTCGTCTTCATCCTGATCATGGCGAAGTTCTCGGTCCCCTCCCACCTGCAACAGCGCGTGCTGCTGTTCGGCGTGCTGATCGCCCTGGTCCTGCGAGCGATCTTCATCGCCGCCGGCGCCGCGGTCATCGCCAACTTCTCGTGGGTCTTCTACATCTTCGGCGCGTTCCTCATCTACACCGCCTGGAAGCTCATCCAGGAGGCCCGCGCCGACGACGAGGAAGAGGACTGGGAGGAGAACCGCCTCCTGAAGTCCATCGAGAAGAAGTTCGGCGTCTCGGACCGGTACGAGGGCACGAAGCTGTTCATCAGGAAGAACGGCAAGAAGATCATGACGCCGCTCATGGTCGTCATGCTCGCCATCGGCACCACCGACGTGCTCTTCGCGATGGACTCCATCCCGGCGATCTTCGGCCTCACCCAGGACCCGTACATCGTCTTCACCGCCAACGCCTTCGCCCTGATGGGCCTCCGCCAGCTGTACTTCCTCATCGGCGGACTCCTCAGGAAGCTGGTCCACCTCAGCTACGGCCTGTCGGTGATCCTCGGCTTCATCGGCGTGAAGCTCGTCCTGCACGCCCTGCACGAGAACGGGGTGCACGTCCCCGAGATCTCCATCCCCGTCTCGCTGGGCGTCATCTGCGGCGTCCTGGTGATCACCACGATCACCAGCCTCATCGCCTCCAAGAAGCAGGAGCAGCAGGCGGCCGCCGAGGGCGGCGACGACGCCCGCAAGGACAGCGTCGAGGCCTGACGGCACCCCTCCCGCCCGGTACCGGGCGGGAGGCACCGAGTAGCGGCACCAGAGCGCCCGGGGCAGCATCGAGTCATGGTCACTCGGCTCCGGGCGCTCGGCACGCAGTGGACGGCCGTGGTGCCGGTCCTCGCCATCGTTCTCCTCGCCCTCACCTGGGGGCGGAACCTGCCCGGCGTGGTGGTCGCCGTGGTGACGCTGGTCCTCGCCGGGGCGGTGCTCGCCGCCGTCCACCACGCCGAGGTCATCGCGCACCGCGTCGGTGAACCCTTCGGCTCGCTCGTCCTCGCGGTCGCCGTCACCATCATCGAGGTGGCGCTGATCGTCACCCTCATGGCCGACGGCGGCGACAAGAGCTCCACGCTCGCGCGGGACACCGTCTTCGCCGCCGTGATGATCACCTGCAACGGCATCGTCGGACTCTGCCTCCTGGTGGGCGCGCTCCGGCACCGCGTCGCCGTCTTCAACCCCGAGGGCACCGGCGCCGCCCTCGCCACCGTCGCGACGCTCGCCACGCTCTGCCTGGTCCTGCCGACGTTCACCACCACCAAGCAGGGCCCCGAGTTCTCCACGGCCCAGCTCACCTTCGCCGCGATCGCCTCGATCGTCCTCTACGGCATCTTCGTGACCACCCAGACCGTGCGGCACCGCGAGTACTTCCTGCCTCTGACCGAGCAGGGCGAGGTCATCGACACCGACGGCCACGCCAAGGGCCCCTCCTCCAAGGCGGCGATGGTGAGCCTGGGGCTGCTCGGGCTCGCGCTGATCGGGGTGGTCGGCCTGGCCAAGGGCGTGTCCCCGACGATCGAGTCGGGCGTGGAGAGCGCCGGCATGCCGCACGCCGTCGTCGGTGTGATCATCGCGCTGCTCGTACTGCTTCCCGAGACCATCGCGGCCGTGCGCGCCGCCCGCCGCGACCGCGTCCAGACCAGCCTGAACCTCGCCCTCGGCTCGGCGATGGCCAGCATCGGGCTGACCATCCCGGCCGTCGCCGTCGCCTCCGTATGGCTGTCGGGACCGCTCGTGCTGGGGCTGAGCTCGACCCACATGGTGCTGCTCGCGCTCACTGTGATCGTCGGAACGCTCACGGTCGTCCCCGGACGCGCCACACCGCTGCAGGGCGGCGTCCATCTGGTGCTGTTCGCGGCGTTCCTGGAGCTCGCCGTCACCCCGTAGCGGCAGCCGGATCGGGGACCGTAGCGGGGCGGGTCTCCGGCAGCAGCGCGAAGCAGCCGAGGCTCAGCAGAGCGATGCCCGTCAGATACGCGGCCACGCCCCACGGCGTCCCGCCCCCCTGCGCCGCCGCCGTCGCCACGATCGGGGTGAGCGCGCCCCCGACCACCCCGCCGAGGTTGTAGCCGACCGCCGCGCCCGTGCAGCGCATCCGGGGCTCGTACAGCTCCGGCAGATACGCGCCGATCACCGCGAACATCGAAATGAACGCCAGCATCGCCACCAGGAACCCGGTGAACATCAGCAGCGGCTGCCCGGTCGAGAGCAGCGCGATCATCGGGAACATCCACAGGGCCGTCGCGGCGCACCCGAACAGGCACAGCGGCCGCCGCCCGTAACGGTCGCCGAGCACGGCGACCACCGGTGTCAGGGCGCCCTTGACCACCACCACGGCCATGATGCAGCCGAGCATGACGGTACGGCTCACGCCGAGTTCCTCCACGCCGTACGAGAGTGACCAGGTCGTCACGGCGTAGAACACCGCATAGCCGACCGCGAGCGCGCCCGCCGTCAGCAGGACGAGCCGCCAGTGCCCGCGCACCACTTCGGCGAGCGGCACGCGCGCGTGCTCGCGCACGCCCAGGAAGTCCGGGCTCTCGGCGAGCGAGCTGCGCAGTGCGAGGCCCACCGCCACGAGCAGCCCCGCGATCCAGAACGGCACCCGCCACCCCCAGGCCGCGAACTGCGCCTCGGTGAGCGTGGCGGACAGGGCCAGCATGATGCCGTTGGCCAGCAGGAACCCGACCGACGGGCCGACCTGCGGAAAGCTCGCCCACAGTCCGCGCCGCTCGGGCGGCGCGTGCTCCGCGGTCAGCAGCACGGCGCCGCCCCACTCGCCCCCGAGCCCGAGGCCCTGCAGAAAGCGCAGGACGAGGAGCAGTACGGGGGCGGCGATCCCGATCGATTCGTATGTGGGGACGCAGCCGACGGCGACCGTGGCGACGCCGGTGAGGAGCAGCGACGCGATGAGGACGGGGCGCCGCCCGCGCCGGTCACCGATGTGCCCGAAGAGGACGGAGCCCAGCGGGCGCGCGACGAACCCCACTCCGAAGGTCGCGAAGGCGGCGAGGGTTCCGGCGAGTGGCGAGAAGGTGGGGAAGAACAGCGGTCCCAGGACCAGTGCCGCCGCCGTGCCGTAGATGAAGAAGTCGTAGAACTCGATGGCGGTCCCGGCGAGCGAGGCGGCCGCGAGGCGCGGCAGTGAGGGTGGTGCGGTTCGGTGCATGCCGCGTCAACTACCCATAGTGATGAGCTGTAACGCTTCGCGATCGAGTCTGGGATGTCCGCCCTCCTCCCGTGCGCGTGGGGCCCGAGTTGCACGGCCTCCCGCGCGCGTGGGGGGCGTGATAGACCTCCCCTATGACGCGCAGCCTCGCCACCGCCCCGATCATGATCCTGAACGGCCCGAACCTGAACCTCCTGGGCCGCCGCCAGCCCGAGATCTACGGCACGGACACCCTCGCCGACGTCGAGGCGCTGTGCGCCGAGGCGGCGGCCGCGCACGGCGGGACCGTGGACCTGCGACAGAGCAACCACGAGGGCGAGTTGGTGGACTGGATCCACGAGGCGCGCGAGCACCACGCGGGCATCGTCATCAATCCCGCGGCGTACTCCCACACGTCCGTCGCGATCCTGGACGCCCTCAACACCTGTGACGGCGTGCCCGTGGTGGAGGTGCACATCTCCAACATCCACCAGCGCGAGGCGTTCCGGCACCACAGCTACGTCTCGCAGCGCGCCGACGGCGTCATCGCGGGATGCGGTGTGCAGGGGTACGCGTTCGCGGTGGAGCGGGTGGCGGCGCTGGTGTCCGCCGCCGGTCAGGCGTGACGCGTACCCCTCGGGCTCACCAGCCCCGCGCGCGCCACTCGGCGAGGTGCGGACGCTCGGCGCCGAGCGTCGTGTCGCCGCCGTGGCCGGGGTAGACCCACGTCTCGTCGGGCAGCGCCCCGAAGATCTTCGTCTCCACGTCGTCGATGAGGCTCGCGAAGGCGTTCGGGTCCTTCCACGTGTTGCCGACGCCGCCCGGGAAGAGGCAGTCGCCGGTGAACACGTGCGGGTGGCCGTGCGGGTCGTCGTAGACCAGCGCGATCGAGCCCGGGGTGTGGCCCACCAGGTGCCGCGCGGTCAGCGTGACGCGGCCGACCGTGATCGTGTCGCCGTCGTCGACCAGGACGTCCGTCGGGACGGGGATGCCCGTGGCGTCCTCCCGGCCCGCGTACGTCCGCGCCCGCGTGGCCCCGACGACGGCCGCGAGGGCCTGCCAGTGGTCGCCGTGCTGATGCGTGGTGACGACGGACGCGATGCCGTCGTCACCGATCAGCGTCAGCAGCGTCTCGGCGTCGTTCGCCGCGTCGATCAGCAGCTGCTCGCCGGTGGCCCGGCAGCGCAACAGGTAGGCGTTGTTGTCCATCGGCCCGACCGCGACCTTCGAAATCATCAGGTCCGGCAGCTCGTGCACATCCGCGGGCCCGCCGACCTTCACCGCTCCGCTGTACGTCATGTGCGCCAGCCTATAGCGGGGGCAGGGCGGGCAGGAGGCCCCCTTCGGCCGTGAGCGCGGTGCCGTCGCGGCGGCCCGCCAGCCAGCCGACCACGTCGGGCGCGGACCCGGAGACGGTGACTTCGGGACTGCCCTCCCGGCCGGTGCTCCACGCGTGCGTGCCGTCCTTGATCAAGGTGGGCGGGACGTCGGGGTTCCCCGAGAAGCGTGCCGTCAGGAACGCGATCTCCCGCCGCACGAACTCCGCGGGCAGGTCCTCGAGCTCGTACCCGATGCCGAGGTCGACGTGGTGCAGCTCGACCTCGACCCAGCGCCGGAAGGGCACCCGCGCCGCCGCGTCCGTGACGCCGTTGCGGAGCTCAACGGTGCGGGACCAGTCGGCGTCCCGCTCGCCCTCGGCGAGGAAGCGGGCGCCGCTCTCGCGCACGTCCTCCAGCTGCGCGTCCAGCGGCCGCGGGGCGTCCCGCTCGATGTCCGCGTCCCGGGCCTGCGCGCTCTCGTACATCGGCCGCCCGGTGAGGACGTTCACCAGCGCGTCCGCGTTCCGCGCGAGGTGGGCGAGGACGTGGCCGCGGCTCCAGCCGGGGAGCCGTGACGGCTCGGCAGTCGAATCGTTGTTCAGTTTCGCCGCTGCGCTGAGCAGCCGGTCGGTCGCGTCACGTACAGACGCCAGGTCGCGCACATGATCAATCATGCGGTCGACGATAGCTGCGCCACACGTTCGGGTGAAGGGCTCTCGGTCCGGCCGCAAATCGAATACGCGTGCTATATGGTCGAGTGTGGCATCGGGCATTCTTGAAGGTCCGGGTTTGTTGTGCCTGTGGAACCAGGGAAGCGGCCCGGCGTTGTCAGTGGCTCGCCCTAGTCTGTGAATGACGGGGGTTCTGCCCCCTGTCTCTTCTCTCTAGAAAGGTGCGGACCGGCGTGGCCGACCGTCTCATCGTCCGTGGCGCGCGCGAGCACAATCTCAAGAACGTCTCGCTCGACCTCCCGCGTGACTCACTCATCGTCTTCACCGGACTCTCCGGGTCGGGCAAGTCCTCGCTCGCGTTCGACACGATCTTCGCCGAGGGTCAGCGGAGGTACGTGGAGTCCCTCTCCTCGTACGCCCGGCAGTTCCTCGGCCAGATGGACAAGCCGGACGTCGACTTCATCGAGGGCCTCTCGCCCGCGGTCTCCATCGACCAGAAGTCGACATCGCGCAACCCGCGCTCCACGGTCGGCACGATCACCGAGGTGTACGACTACCTGCGCCTGCTCTTCGCGCGCATCGGGAAGCCGCACTGCCCCGAGTGCGGCCGCCCGATCTCCCGGCAGTCGCCGCAGGCCATCGTCGACAAGGTCCTCGAGCTGCCCGAAGGCAGCCGCTTCCAGGTCCTGTCCCCGCTGGTGCGCGAGCGCAAGGGCGAGTTCGTCGACCTCTTCGCCGACCTCCAGACGAAGGGGTACTCCCGCGCGCGGGTCGACGGCGAGACGATCCAGCTCTCCGAGCCGCCCACGCTCAAGAAGCAGGAGAAGCACACCATCGAGGTGGTCGTCGACCGCCTCACGGTGAAGGACTCCGCCAAGCGCCGCCTGACCGACTCCGTGGAGACCGCCCTCGGCCTCTCCGGCGGCATGGTCGTGCTCGACTTCGTCGACCTCGCGGAGGACGACCCCGAGCGCGAGCGGATGTACTCGGAGCACCTCTACTGCCCGTACGACGACCTGTCCTTCGAAGAGCTGGAGCCCCGCTCCTTCTCCTTCAACTCGCCCTTCGGCGCCTGCCCGGACTGCACCGGCATCGGCACGCGCATGGAGGTCGACCCGGAGCTGATCGTCCCGGACGAGGACAAGTCCCTCGACGAGGGCGCCATCCACCCCTGGTCGCACGGCCACACCAAGGAATACTTCGGCCGGCTCGTCGGAGCCCTCGCCGACGCCCTCGGCTTCTCCACCGACATGCCCTGGGCCGGACTCCCGCAGCGCGCCAAGAAGGCCCTCCTCAACGGCCACAAGACGCAGATCGAGGTCCGCTACCGCAACCGGTACGGCCGCGAGCGGGTCTACACCACCGCCTTCGAAGGCGCCGTCCCCTTCGTCAAGCGCCGCCACAGCGAAGCCGAGAGCGACGCAAGCCGCGAGCGCTTCGAGGGGTACATGCGCGAGGTGCCCTGCCCCACCTGTGAGGGCACCCGCCTCAAGCCGATCGTCTTGGCCGTCACGGTCATGGGGAAGTCCATCGCCGAGGTCTCCGCGATGTCCATCAGCGACTGCGCGGACTTCCTCGCCGAGCTGAAGCTGGGCGCCCGCGACAAGAAGATCGCCGAGCGGGTCCTCAAGGAGGTCAACGAACGCCTGCGGTTCCTGGTCGACGTCGGCCTGGACTACCTCTCGCTGAACCGCGCCGCGGGCACCCTCTCCGGAGGCGAGGCCCAGCGCATCCGTCTGGCCACCCAGATCGGCTCCGGTCTGGTCGGTGTTCTCTACGTCCTGGACGAGCCGTCGATCGGCCTCCACCAGCGCGACAACCACCGCCTGATCGAGACCCTCGTCCGCCTGCGCGACATGGGCAACACCCTCATCGTCGTCGAGCACGACGAGGACACGATCAAGGTCGCCGACTGGGTCGTCGACATCGGCCCCGGCGCGGGCGAGCACGGCGGCAAGGTCGTGCACAGCGGCTCCATGAAGGAGCTGCTCGACAACGACAAGTCGATCACCGGGCAGTACCTGTCGGGCAAGAAGGCCATCCCGGTGCCGGACGTGCGCCGCCCGGCCGACCCGTCCCGGCAGCTCACGGTGCACGGCGCCCGCGAGAACAACCTCCAGGACATCGACGTCTCCTTCCCGCTCGGCGTCCTGACCGCCGTCACGGGTGTCTCGGGCTCGGGCAAGTCGACGCTCGTGAACGACATCCTGTACACGCACCTGGCCCGCGAGCTGAACGGCGCCCGGTCCGTCCCCGGCCGCCACACGCGCGTGGAGGGCGACGATCAGGTCGACAAGGTCGTGCACGTCGACCAGTCGCCCATCGGCCGCACCCCGCGGTCGAACCCGGCGACGTACACCGGAGTCTTCGACCACGTCCGCAGGCTCTTCGCGGAGACCACGGAGGCGAAGGTCCGGGGCTACCTGCCCGGCCGCTTCTCCTTCAACGTCAAGGGCGGCCGCTGCGAGAACTGCTCCGGCGACGGCACGATCAAGATCGAGATGAACTTCCTCCCGGACGTGTACGTGCCGTGCGAGGTCTGCCACGGCGCGCGCTACAACCGCGAGACGCTGGACGTGCACTACAAGGGCAAGTCCATCGCCGAGGTCCTCGACATGCCCATCGAGGAGGCGCTCGGCTTCTTCGAGGCCGTCCCCGCCATCGCCCGCCACCTGAGGACGCTCCACGACGTCGGTCTCGGGTACGTGCGCCTCGGGCAGTCGGCGCCGACGCTCTCCGGAGGCGAGGCCCAGCGCGTGAAGCTGGCGTCCGAACTCCAGAAGCGGTCGACGGGCCGGACCGTGTACGTCCTGGACGAGCCGACCACCGGTCTGCACTTCGAGGACATCAGCAAGCTGATCACGGTCCTCTCCGGCCTGGTCGACAAGGGCAACACGGTCATCGTCATCGAGCACAACCTCGACGTGATCAAGACGGCCGACTGGGTCGTCGACATGGGCCCCGAGGGCGGCAACGGCGGCGGTCTGGTCGTCGCCGAAGGCACGCCCGAGGAGGTCGCGGGCGTCCCGGCCAGCCACACCGGCAAGTTCCTGCGGGACATCATCGCGGCGGACCGGATCAGCGACGCGGTGCCCTCACGGGGGCGCGGAGCGGCGAAGAAGGCTCCCGCCAAGAAGTCCGCCGCGAAGAAGTCGGCAGCCAAGAAGGTGGTGGCGGCGAGCGCCGAGGGCACGCGGAAGACGGCGGCCAAGGCGGCCGTGAACGTGGGCGCCGCCAGGGGCACGGTGGCCAAGAAGGCTGCCGCCGCCGAGAAGGCGAGCGCCGCCAAGAAGGCCGCCGTCACCAAGAAGACCGCCGCCACGAAGTCGGCCGCCTCCGCCAAGGAGACCGGCGCCGCCAAGAAGACGGCCGCGAAGAAGACGACGCGGGCCCGCAAGGCCTGACCGGTAGGGGGCCCGGCCGGTAGCGCTCCGCCCTCCGCGGGCCGCCCCCGGCCGACGCTCCCGTACGACGCGCCCCGCCCCTCACCAGGGACGGGGCGCGTCGTCGTACGCGGGGGAGTGGCGGCCCGAACACACCTTGTCCGGCGCCCCGTTCCCATGGTCGGCTTGCACCATGCCCGTACGCAGCGAACGCGCAGGCCCCGTCACCACCATCGTCCTGTCCCGCCCTGCCGCGCGGAACGCCGTCGACGGGCCCACCGCCCGCGCCCTCGCCGACGCCTTCCGCGACTTCGACGCCGACCCGCACGCCTCCGTCGCCGTGCTGTGGGGCGAGGGCGGCACCTTCTGCGCGGGCGCGGACCTCAAGGCCATCGGCACCCCCGACGGCAACGAGGTCACGCAGGACGGGGACGGGCCCATGGGTCCCACCCGGATGCGCCTGACGAAGCCGGTCATCGCGGCGATCTCCGGCCACGCCGTCGCGGGCGGCCTCGAACTCGCCCTCTGGTGCGACCTGCGCGTCGCCGACGAGGACGCCGTCCTCGGCGTGTTCTGCCGACGCTGGGGCGTCCCGCTCATCGACGGCGGGACGGTGCGGCTGCCCCGGCTGATCGGCGAGGGCCGCGCCCTGGACCTGATCCTGACCGGTCGCCCGGTGGGCGCCGCGGAAGCGCTCGGCATGGGTCTGGTCAACCGGACCGTGCCCCCGGGCACCTCACGCGCCGCGGCCGAGCGCCTCGCCGCCGAGATCGCCGCGTTCCCGCAGACCTGCATGCGGCGCGACCGGCTCTCCGTCCTCGAACAGAGCGGCCGGCCGGAGGAGGAGGCGATGGCGGGCGAGTTGAACCATGGCCTGCACTCCCTGGCCGAGGCGGCACAAGGGGCGGCACGGTTCGCGGCGGGGGCGGGGCGGCACGGGGCGTTCAACGGGCGCTGACGGACGCGGCCGCCGGCGGCCGACCGGGTGCCGCTCAGCTCTTCGCGCTCAGGCCAGTTCCGCCGCGTACGGAGGCTCCGCGCCCGCCCGGGAACACGTGAGCGCCGCCGCGCGCGCCGCGAACCGCAGCACGTCGGTCCAGCCCTCCGCGCCGAGACCGGCGAGCGCCCCGTCCGACAGCGCGTCCCGCGCGCGCAGGCCGTGCAGCAGCGCCGCGTTGACCGTGTCACCCGCGCCGATCGTGTCGACCACGTCGACCTTCTCGCCCGGCACGCGCAGCTCCGTACCGTCCCGCGTGTACAGCGAAAGACCGTCCCCGCCGCGCGTGACCACCACGGCCGCGGGCCCGGCGGCCAGCCACTCGTGCGGGGTGCCGCCGAGCCAGTCGGCGTCCTCCTGCGACAGCTTGAGCAGTGTCACCGACGGCAGCCAGCTCTTGAAGCGCGCGCGGTAGGCGTCCGCGTCGGGGATCAGACCCGCGCGTACGTTCGGGTCGAGCGCCGTGCAGACGCCGTCCGCCGCCGCCCGCCGCATCAGCTCCTCGTACGCGCTCGCGCCCGGCTCCAGGACGAGCGAGCAGGTGCCGAACGACATCGCCCGCACCCCGTCGGGGAGCAGGTCGGGCGCTGCGAAGAGCCGGTCGGCCGTGCCCTCGACGTAGAAGGAGTAGCCCGCCGAGCCGTCCGCGCCGATCGAGGCGACGGCGAGCGTCGTCGGCTCCGGGCCGCGCTGCACGGGCGTCACGTCGACACCGGCCGAGCGCAGGCCGTCCAGCAGCGCCTCGCCGAACGCGTCCCGGGAGACGCGCGAGCAGAAGGCCACGGGGGAGCCGAGCCTGCCGAGCGCCACGGCGGTGTTGTACGGGCCGCCACCGAGGCGCGGCGCGAGCGCGGGCAGCCCCGCGCCGCCGTCCGCACCGGCCTGCGGTGTGCTCTCCGGTTCCCCGTCCTGCGGTACGAGGTCGATCAGGGCCTCTCCTGCGACGACAATCACGGGTCATTCCTCTCGGGCACCGTCCGGGTGGGCTCGCCGCGCCCAGGCTAGGCCGTGCGCGGCGCCGCGTGCGGGACCGGGCAGGACTCGGGCACGGTCGTGCCCGACCCGGTCGGGGCGCGGTGCACCGGTATGGTCTGATCCGTCACCGATGCCCTCCTGACCTGTGGAGACACCATGTCCGGCACCCCCCACGCCCGCCGTACCGTGCTGCGGGCCGCCGCTCTCGTCCCGGCCGTCGGACTCGGGCTCACCGCCTGCTCGTCCGGCGACGGGTCGAACCGGTCGGCGCCGACGGCGCCGGTGGACCTCGGGAAGGCCGACGACGTGAAGGTGGGCGCCTCGAAGCTGTACAAGGACAGCAACGTCGTCGTCAGCCGGATCTCCGACGACGAGTACAAGGCGTACAGCACGATCTGCACCCACGCGCGCTGCCCCATCCAGAACCTGGAGGGGCACAAGCTGATCTGTCAGTGCCACGGCAGCGAGTTCGACGCCACCAACGGCAAGGTGCTGCACGAGCCGGCCGTCGAGCCGCTCCCCGAGGTGCCGGTGAAGGTGGCGAACGGCAAGATCATCGCGGGTCCGGCGAAGAAGGCCTGAGAAGCCCCGGCGACCGTTCGGACCTCACTCCCAGTCCCACGCGATCCCCAGGATCCCCGCCCGTACCTGCGGCTCGACCATGTGCACCGACCGGTGGCTGCCGCTCAGCGTCAGCTCCTGGCGGCCGCCGCGCGGGGCCGCCGCCGAGTGCTGGGTGAAGCGGTGGCAGCGTACGGGCAGAGCCGTGTCGTCGTACCGGATCTGCAACGCGTACTGCCCGCCCGCGTAGGTGAAGCCGCGCATGTACTCGGTGGCGGCTCCGGCCGTGCCGTCCTCGAAGCCGTAGCCGAACAGATGCGTGTCGCCCGCGCGCAGCCGGGCGTCGAAGAGCAGCTCGGCGACGAGCACCCCCGTGCTCTTGTGCCAGCGCACCCTCCCCGTGCGGCAGTTCTCCAGGGCGAGCACCCGGACGCGGTCGGGGGCGCACCCGGGATCGCCGTGGTGGATGGCCACATAGCGGTCCACGCCGTCCCGGTGGGCGCGCACGACATGCTGCGACTCGCGGCCGAGCAGCTCGCGTTCCGCGCCGATCCGCACCCGTTCGTGGTGGCCGATGGTGTGCAGGCCGCCGTCGACCGGCGAGCCGAGGTCGGTCAGGAGGGACCGCAGCACGTCGGACGCCTCCACCAGGGAGCGGTACGAGCGGGCGGCGGGGCGGGCCCGGTCCGCGCGCTCCGCCGGCCGTACGAGCAGCCGGATCAGTGACTCCTCAGGGAGTTGGAGGATCTCCTCCAGGGCGCGTACGGCGCGCAGGGATTCGGGGCGCTGCGGTCTGCGGGCGCCCTGCTGCCAGTAACTGAGGCTCGTCACCCCCACGTTGACGCCGTGCCGGACCAGATGGTGGCGTATGCGTTGCAGGGGCAGCCGCCGCGCGGCGATGGCGGTGCGCAGCGCGAGGTGGAAGGGGCCGGTGCGCAGGGCGGCCTCCAGGTCCGCGGGCGCCTCGGGCCCGGGTTCCGCCGCGAGTGGTGTGCCGTGCCGCAAGACGGGTCCTCCTGTGAACGTTCACATCTGCCGTTCCGGCGTTCGCGCCGGTGGGGGCGGGCTGCCAGGTGGACGCACGGCCCGCGTTCACATCCGTACGCCGCCGTTCACGGCCCAAGTAATTCCGCATTGAAGCGTGTTGACCTGCACCCGACAACACTTGATGCTCAATCGCAGCGTCCGGACGCGCTCCTCCACACCCCACCCCCGCACGGGAGGAATGCGATGCGCTCACCACTCAGCAGGAGCGGCGGCGCCGGCAGGCAGAGACGCCTGTCCGCGCTCGCCGTCATATCGGCGGCCCTGTTCGCCGCGCCGGTGGCCACGGCCACGGCAGCCCCGCTCCACCCCGCCCCCGCCCCGGCGGCCACCGGCACCGTCATCGACCAGGGGGCCGCCGACCCGTCCGTCCTCGCCGCCAAGCGGCTGAACATCACCATGCAGGCCCAGCAGAAGACCAACTGGTGCTGGGCCGCGGGCGGCAACACCATCGCGACCTACATGGGCCGCAACTACAGCCAGAACCAGTTCTGCAACGCCGCCTTCGGGCGCAGCCAGAACACCGAGTGCCCCAACAACCAGGCCACCCTCGGCAACGTGCAGAGCGGCCTGCGCTGGGCGGGCATCAACTCCGGTTCGTACGTCACCGGATGGCTGCGCTATCCGACCGTGAAGGCCGAGATCGACGCGGGCCGCCCGATGGAGACCCGCATCCAGTGGTCCAACGGTGGCGGCCACATGCACGTCCTCTACGGCTACGACGACGCGAGCAGCTGGGTCTACTGGGGCGATCCCTGGCCCTCCAACGACCGCTACAACTGGGCCTCGCATGCCTGGTACGTCGACAACAACACGTTCTCCTGGACCCACTCGCTCTACCGGATCGGGGCGTGAGAACGATGACCCGTCACCTTCCCCGCCCCCTGCCCGGCCGGCTCGTGAGGGCCGCGCTCGCGGGCACCGCCGCCACTCTGCTCCTCGGCCTCGCCGCCCCCGCGGCCTCCGCCGACACCAGCCCCGCCGCGCCGTCCGCCGCGTCCAGGGACGCCGCGCACCGGGCGGCCGAGGCACCGAAGAACCTCGACACGCTCTCCCGCTTCTTCGCCAGGGAGGGAGCGGTCACCAAGGCCGCCGCCGCCCCGCGCGTCGAGGGCAGGGCCGTGCCCGTGTACTACCTCTCGCCGGACTTCGTCGCGGGCAAGAAGGACGCGCCCATCGCCCGCCTGCAGTTCCTCGCCAGCAAGGCGGTCTCCTCCGACGGCCAGGAGGCGTCCCTCTGGACCGTCCGGCAGGGCGGTGCCTGGCAGGTCGTGAACATCGCCACGGGCGACGACGAGACCCACTACGCGCGCGTGGGCGAGAAGAAGGCCTCCGGAGGCACCGTCTTCCACGAGCCGCAGATCAACGCCTGGTACGTCCTCCACGGCCGGGACGATGCCCACGCGCGCGTGCTGCCCCTCGACAAGGACGCGATACGCGCCGTGGGCGCGCGGGGCACCTCGGTCGCCGCCTACCGCGAGCGCGTGCGGAAGGCGTACGCCGACAAGCTGCCCGGCTCCGCGTACGAGAAGTCGGGCAAGGCGGGCGGCTACGACGAGCCCGCGCCGGGACCGAGGACGGACGACGGCGGTCCGGTCACGGTCGCCTCGTCGCTCGCGGGCGCGGGGGCCCTGGTCGCCCTCGGCCTCTCCGGAGCGGCGCTCGCCCGGCGCCGCGGCGCACGCCGGCGGGGCTGACCCGGGGGAGCGGCGGCCGGGACGCCGGCCGCCGCTCCACACCCCACCGCGTCCTCAGTCCAGCGCGCTGCCCGCCCGCCACTGCTTCCAGTCCACGTTCCAGGCCCCGTACCCGTTGCCCGTCGCCACGGTCTCCTTGGAGCCGACGACCCGCACGATGTCGCCGGGAATGACCTCTCCGTAGAAGCGCCGCGCGGTCCCGTCGGTGGCCAGGCCTATGCAGCCGTGCGTGACGTTGCTCTCCCCGGCGGTGGCGTTCGCGTTCGGGTTCTCGTGCAGGTACGTGCCCGAAGTCGTCAGGTGCACCGCGTAGTTGTAGTAGTCCTTGTAGGCCTTTCCGTAGCCCACGGTCCTGGAGTCCATGAGGACGCGGGACTGCTTGTCGAGGACGACCATCGTGCCGTTCCAGGTGTCCATCCCCGGGGCGCCCGCGGTCACCTTCACCACGCGCGTCCCGCCGTCCTTCACCACCTTCATGGTGTGCGTCCGCACGTCCACCGTGGCGACGAGCGAACGGCCCACCTCGAACGTCCGGGTGGTCCCGGAGCCCGCACGGACGGTGACCTTCGTACCGGGCTTCCACGGCTCGCGCGGCCGGTAGTCGACGCGCTGGCCGTCGTGCAGGTTGCGGTCCTTCACCCAGCTCCACGACCCCGTCACGCCGGGGTTCGCCGCCACCTTCAGGCGCCGCTCGACCGCGGCCCGCTCCGCCTCCGGCACCGGGCGGTCGAAGGTGAGCGATATCGGCATGCCTACGCCGACGGTCTGGCCGTCCGAGACGTTGACCCGCACGTTCTTGAGCGCGGCGGGGTCCGGAGCGGGCTTCTTCGTGGGCTCCTGCCGCGCGGCCGCGCGGTCTGCCGCGGTCGGCGCGACCTTCGGGCCGGACGCCCGCCCCTCGTCCGCCCCGCCCTGCGCGGAGCAGCCCGCGAGCGCGAGCGAACAGAGCACCGCGGCGCTCCACGCGCGCGTGGCGCGCCTCGTCGTCATTCCTGTGGTCATCGGTCCCCCTGGGCTGTGTTTCGATATACGCGACCTGTACGCACGGGCGATGCGGCGGGTTGCACGCGAGGTGCGGGAAATTTCGGAACACGTGATCCGGCGGGGCCGGACGGGGGCGCGGGGGCATGACGGAGGACGAGTTCGACGCGTTCTACGCCGCCGCCTTCCCGCGTCTGGTCGGCCAGTTGTACGCGCTGACCGGTGACCACGGCGAGGCGCAGGACGTCGTACAGGAGGCGTTCGTACGGGCCTGGGACCGCCGTCGGAGTTTCCTCGCCGACGAGGCCCCCGAGGCGTGGATCCGTACCGTCGCCATGCGCCTCGCGGTGAGCCGCTGGCGCCGGGCCCGTCGCTGGCTCGACCTCGTGCGCAAGAACCCGCCCGCCGATCGCGTCCCCGGCCCGGGCCCCGAACGCACCGCTCTGGTGCAGGCGCTGCGCACCCTCCCTGAGGCGCAGCGCACGGCCGTCGTCCTGCACCATCTGTGCGACCTGAGTGTCGAGCAGGTAGCCTCCGAGACCGGCTCGCCCGTCGGGACGGTCAAGGCCCGCCTCTCGCGCGGCCGGGCAGCGCTCGCCGCGCAGTTGTCCGCCGAGCCGGACACGGAGCCGGACGCCGGGCCGGACGGACGGGACACGAGCGGCGTACGCGACGACGGCGACGGGCAGAGCGCGAAGGAGAGTGGCCGTGTCCGATGACCTGACCTCCGCGCTCCGTGACCTGGCGGCCGACCACGCGACGCCGCCCCCCGTGCCCGGTGCCGAGATCCGCCGCCGGGCCGTGGTGCGCGGACGCCGCCGCCGCGCCGCGGCCGCGGGAGTGACCCTCGCCACGGCAGCCGTGGCCGTGACCGTCGTCGCCGGGCTCGTGTCCGGCTCCGACGACGGCCCGCGGCCCCACAGGAAGCCCGCCCCCGTCGCCACGGACAGCGCCCGCGAGCCCGCCGCCACCGTCGACCTGTCCCGGCGCCGCATGACGCTCGACGGCCGGGAGCTGCCCGTCTCCGCGGGCACCGCCGCGCACCCCACGCCCACCGGCCGCATGACGGTCGTCGCCACGTACCCCGAGAAGCGCATGACGGCGGGGAACGTGGGCCTCGACACGTACGACCTGACGCTGCCCTGGGTCGTCGAACTGCGCACCCCCGACGGCGGCACCAACTACGTCGTCGCACTGACCTACAACGAGAAGGCGCCGGGCGACATGGACGTCACCAAGGGCTGGATCGGCCTGCGCGAGGACGACGCCCGCACGTTCCACGACAGCGTCGAACCCGGCGACGTGATCACCGTCCGCACCGGGCGCCCCGCTCGCTGACCCGTACTGTCGGTGGCCGCCAGTAGGCTGTCCGACATGGCCGACCCTTCCAGCTACCGCCCCAAGCCGGGACAGATCCCCGACGCCCCGGGGGTCTACAAATTCCGCGACGAGCACCGCCGGGTGATCTACGTCGGGAAGGCCAAGAGCCTGCGCCAGCGCCTGGCGAACTACTTCCAGGACCTGGCGGGGCTCCACCCGCGGACCCGCTCCATGGTGACGACGGCCGCCTCCGTCGAGTGGACGGTGGTCAGCAACGAGGTCGAGGCGCTCCAGCTGGAGTACACCTGGATCAAGGAGTTCGACCCCCGCTTCAACGTCAAGTACCGCGACGACAAGAGCTATCCGTACCTCGCGGTGACGATGAACGAGCAGTTCCCGCGCGTGCAGGTGATGCGCGGCGCCAAGAAGAAGGGCGTGCGCTACTTCGGGCCCTACGGCCACGCGTGGGCGATCCGCGACACCGTCGACCTCCTCCTGCGCGCCTTCCCGGTCCGTACGTGCTCCGCGGGCGTCTTCAAGAACGCCGCCCGCACCGGCCGCCCCTGTCTGCTCGGGTACATCGACAAGTGCTCGGCGCCCTGCGTGGAGCGCATCACGCCCGAGGACCACCGTGAACTCGCCGAGGACTTCTGCGACTTCATGGGGGGCCGCACGGGCACGTACATCCGCCGTCTGGAGCGCCGGATGACGGACGCGGCCGAGGAGATGGAGTACGAGCGGGCGGGACGCCTGCGCGACGACATCGAGGCCCTCAAGAAGGCCATGGAGAAGAGCGCCGTCGTCCTCGCCGACGCCACCGACGCCGACCTCATCGCCCTCGCCGAGGACGAGCTGGAGGCCGCCGTGCAGATCTTCCACGTCCGCGGCGGGCGCGTGCGCGGACAGCGCGGCTGGGTCACCGACAAGGTCGAGGCGGTCACCAGCGGCGACCTCGTCGAGCACGCCCTCCAGCAGCTGTACGGCGAGGAGCGCGGCGACGCCGTGCCCAAGGAGGTGCTCGTCCCCGCGCTGCCCGACCCCATAGAGCCCGTCCAGGAGTGGCTGACCGAGCGCCGCGGCGCCAACGTCTCGCTGCGCATCCCGCAGCGCGGCGACAAGAAGGCCCTCATGGAGACCGTCGCGCGCAACGCACAGCAGTCCCTCGTCCTGCACAAGACCAAGCGCGCCTCCGACCTCACGACGCGCTCGCGCGCCTTGGAGGAGATCGCCGCCGCCCTGGAGCTGGACAGCGTCCCGCTGCGCGTCGAGTGCTACGACATCTCGCACCTCCAGGGCGACGACGTCGTGGCGTCGATGGTCGTCTTCGAGGACGGCCTCGCCAGGAAGAGCGAGTACCGCCGCTTCCAGATAAAGGGCTTCGAGGGCCAGGACGACGTCCGCTCCATGCACGAGGTGATCACGCGCCGCTTCAAGCGCTATCTCGCCGAGAAGGAGCGGAGCGGCGAGTGGGTCGACGAGGAGACCGGTGAGGTCGCCGACCTCGGGCCCACGGAGGAGGACGGCCGCCCCAAGCGGTTCGCGTATCCGCCGCAGCTCGTCGTGGTCGACGGTGGGCAGCCGCAGGTCGCGGCCGCCAAGAGGGCCCTGGACGAGCTGGGGATCGACGACATCGCGGTGTGCGGCCTCGCCAAGCGCCTGGAGGAGGTCTGGGTCCCCGACGAGGACGACCCGGTCATCCTGCCGCGCACGAGCGAGGGCCTGTATCTGCTCCAGCGGGTCCGTGACGAGGCCCACCGCTTCGCGATCACCTACCAGCGGACCAAGCGGGCCAAGCGCTTCAAGGCCGGGCCGCTGGACGAGGTGCGCGGCCTCGGTGAGGCCAGGAAACGGACGGTGATCAAGCACTTCGGTTCGGTGAAGCGGCTGCGGTCCGCGACGATCGACCAGATCTGCGAGGTCCCGGGAGTGGGCCGCAAGACGGCCGAAGCCATCGCGGTGGCCCTCGCCCAGGCGGCACCCGCCGCCCCCGCGGTCAACATGACCACCGGAGAGATCCTGGACGACGACGAGCCGATCGCCGTGGCCGAAGAGGACCGGGTGCCGCCCGTCGAGGCCGCGTCCGGGGAGAATGAGAGCGGGGAGCCCGTGTCCGCGGGCACCCCGGAAGAACGACGGGGGCAGAAGACATGACCGAGCACGACGAAGGTGGAGAGCAAGTGAGTGCGGGCACGCCCATGGAGACGCCGGCCGTCCCGGACGCCGCGATTCCCGAGCTGGTGATCATCTCGGGCATGTCCGGCGCCGGACGCAGCACCGCGGCGAAGTGCCTGGAGGACCTCGGCTGGTTCGTGGTCGACAACCTGCCGCCCGCGCTGATCCCCACGATGGTGGAGCTCGGCGCCCGCTCGCAGGGCAACGTCGCCCGCATCGCGGTCGTCGTCGACGTGCGGGGCAGGCGGTTCTTCGACAACCTCCGCGAGTCCCTCGCCGAGCTGGAGTCGAAGAACGTCACCCGGCGCATCGTCTTCCTGGAGTCCTCCGACGAGGCCCTGGTCCGCCGCTTCGAATCGGTCCGCCGCCCGCACCCGCTGCAGGGCGACGGCCGCATCGTCGACGGCATCGCCGCCGAGCGCGACCTGCTGCGCGAGCTGCGCGGCGACGCCGACCTGGTCATCGACACCTCCAGCCTGAACGTCCACGAGCTGCGGGCCAAGATGGACGCCTCGTTCGCGGGCGAGGAGGAGCCCGAGCTGCGGGCCACCGTCATGTCCTTCGGCTTCAAGTACGGCCTGCCGGTCGACGCCGACCTGGTCGTTGACATGCGCTTCCTGCCGAACCCCCACTGGGTCCCCGAACTGCGCCAGTACACCGGCCTCAACGAGGAGGTGGCGGCGTACGTCTTCAACCAGCCCGGCGCCAAGGAGTTCCTCGACAGGTACGCGGAGATGCTCCAGCTCATCGCCGCGGGCTACCGCCGCGAGGGCAAGCGCTACGTGACGATCGCGGTCGGCTGCACCGGCGGCAAGCACCGCTCCGTCGCCATGTCGGAGAAGCTCGCGGCACGCCTGGTGTCCGAGGGCGTGGAGACGGTCATCGTCCACCGGGACATGGGGCGCGAATGACCCCGAACCGCCGGAGCGTCCGCCTGAGCAGGCTGGGCCGCAAGCGGGGTACCCAGCCCAAGGTGGTCGCCCTCGGCGGTGGCATGGGCCTGTCCGCCTCGCTCGCCGCGCTGCGCCGCATCACCGGAGCCGGTGACCTCACCGCCGTCGTCACGGTCGCCGACGACGGCGGCTCCAGCGGCCGGCTCCGCGACGAGCTGGGCGTGCTGCCGCCCGGCGACCTGCGCAAGGCACTCGCCGCGCTCTGCGGCGACGACGACTGGGGCCAGACCTGGTCCCGCGTCATCCAGCACCGCTTCCAGTCCAAGGGTGACCTGCACGAACACGCGGTCGGCAATCTGCTGATCGTCGCCCTGTGGGAGCAGCTCGGCGACCACGTCCAGGCGCTCGACCTGGTCGGCAGGCTGCTCGGCGCGCAGGGCCGCGTGCTGCCCATGTCGGCCGTGCCGCTGGAGCTCCAGGCCCTGGTCAAGGGCCACGACCCGGAGCGCCCGGACGACGTGGACACCGTGCGCGGGCAGGCCACGGTCGCCCTCACGCCCGGCGAGGTCCAGTCCGTGCACGTCGTCCCGCACGACCCGCCGGCCGTCCCCGAAGCGGTCGCCGCCGTGCTCGACGCGGACTGGGTCGTCCTCGGTCCTGGCTCCTGGTTCTCCTCGGTGATCCCGCACCTGCTGGTCCCCGAACTGTTCGACGCGCTCACCGAGACGAAGGCCCGCAAGGTCCTCTCACTCAACCTCGCGCCGCAACCGGGAGAAACCGAGGGGTTCTCTCCGCAGCGTCATTTGGAGGTTTTGGCCCGACACGCCCCTAAACTCGCCCTGGACGTGGTGCTGGCCGACGAGGCCGCCGTGCCCGACCGTGAGTCACTGACCGATGCCGCCAAGCGGCTCGGTGCCACGGTCGAGCTGGCGCCGGTGGCCCGGCCCGACGGGACTCCGAGGCACGACCCGGAGCTCCTGGCAGCCGCGTACGACCGTATTTTTCGGATGCATGGAAGGATCGGCCCATGGCGATGACGGCAGCGGTGAAGGACGAGATCTCCCGGCTCCCCGTCACCCGGACCTGCTGCAGAAAAGCAGAGGTGTCGGCGATCCTGCGGTTCGCGGGCGGCCTTCACCTGGTGAGCGGCCGCATCGTGATCGAGGCGGAGCTGGACACCGCGATGGCCGCCCGGCGGCTCAAGCGGGACATCCTGGAGATCTTCGGGCACAGCTCGGAGCTGATCGTGATGGCCCCCGGCGGCCTCCGGCGCGGCTCGCGGTACGTGGTCCGGGTCGTCGCGGGCGGCGACCAGCTGGCCCGCCAGACGGGCCTCGTCGACGGCCGCGGCCGTCCCATCCGGGGCCTGCCGCCACAGGTGGTCTCGGGGGCCACCTGCGACGCGGAGGCGGCCTGGCGCGGCGCGTTCCTCGCCCACGGCTCGCTGACCGAGCCCGGCCGCTCCTCCTCCCTGGAGGTGACCTGCCCGGGCCCCGAGGCCGCGCTCGCGCTGGTCGGCGCCGCGCGCAGGCTGCAGATCGCGAGCAAGGCCCGCGAGGTGCGGGGCGTGGACCGCGTGGTCGTACGCGACGGAGACGCGATCGGCGCGCTGCTCACCCGTCTGGGGGCACACGAATCGGTGCTCGCCTGGGAGGAGCGGCGGATGCGCCGCGAGGTGCGGGCCACCGCCAACCGCCTCGCCAACTTCGACGACGCGAACCTGCGCCGCTCGGCCCGCGCGGCCGTCGCGGCGGGTGCCCGCGTGCAGCGCGCCCTGGAGATCCTCGGCGACGAGGTGCCTGAGCACCTCGCGGCCGCCGGACGCCTGCGCATGGAGCACAAGCAGGCCTCCCTCGAGGAGCTGGGTGCGCTCGCCGACCCGGTGCTGACGAAGGACGCCGTCGCGGGCCGCATCCGCCGCCTGCTCGCCATGGCCGACAAGCGCGCCCAGGACCTGGGCATCGCGGGTACGGAGTCCAATCTGAGCGAGGAGCTCGCGGACAACATGGCGGTCTGACCCGCCGCTCCCGTACGTCCCGCCAGCCGCTGGTGTCCCACAGGGCACCAGCGGCTTACGCATGCCCGCCCGCACTCCCGAAGGGCTCCTTCACCCGCTGTATTGACATGATCATGCACTGTCACGAGCCTGGCATCCCGCACATCTGTGCCGGACAACCGCAAGGGGGGCTCATGAGACGAAGAGCGACCGCGAGATCCGTTCTCGCCACCGGCGCACTGCTCATCGGCGGCCTCGCCGCCGCACCCACCGCCCAGGCCAGCGGCCCGGGCAAGGCCCCGGCCGCCGACGACCCGGCAGCCGTGCAGGTCTACCAGGCAGAGGTCACCGAGAAACAGATCCCCATCCTCGTCGAGGCCGGCCAGGACGCCCACGAACTCGCCGGACAGACATCCGGGAGCGGCACCAGCTCCGTCGAGCTGTACCTGACCGAGGGCCAGGCCAAGGCCATCGAGCGCAAGGGCATCGAGCTCAGCGAGCACAAGGTGCCGGCGGCGACGCAGAAGCGGCTCAAGGCCGCGGGGGACGGCGTCTACCGCCCGTACAGCGGAAAGGGCGGCCTCCAGGAGGAGATCGTCAAGACCGGGCAGGCCAACCCCGGCATCACCAAGGTCGTCTCCCTCGGCAAGACCCTCCAGGGCAAGGACATCCTCGCCCTGAAGCTCTCCAAGAACGCCAAGAAGGCCAAGGACGGCTCCAAGCCCTCCACGCTGTACATGTCCAACCAGCACGCGCGCGAGTGGATCACCCCCGAGATGACCCGCCGCCTGATGCACCACTACCTGGACAACTACGGCAAGGACAAGCGCATCACCAAGCTCGTGGACTCCACCGAGCTGTGGTTCGTGCTCTCCGCCAACCCCGACGGCTACGACTACACGCACGCCGCCGACGGCAACCGCCAGTGGCGCAAGAACCTGCGCGACATCAACGGCGACGGCAGGACCGCGCCGGGCGACGGCGTCGACCTCAACCGGAACTTCGCCTACAAGTGGGGCTACGACAACGAGGGCTCCTCCCCGGCGCCGTCCTCCGAGACCTACCGCGGCACGGGCCCGATGTCCGAGCCCGAGACCAAGGCGCTCGACCGCTTCCAGAAGCGCATCGGCTTCACGTACGGCATCAACTACCACTCGGCGGCCGAACTGCTGCTCTACGGAGTGGGCTGGCAGGTCGCCACGCCGACCCCGGACGACGTGCTCTACCGGGCGCTGAACGGCACCCCGGAGAAGCCCGCCGTCCCCGGCTACCACCCGCAGGTCTCCTCCGAGCTCTACACCACCAACGGCGAGGCCGACGGCCACGCGGGCAACATCAACGGCATCTCGATGTTCACCCCGGAGATGTCCACCTGCCAGACCGCGTCGAACGTGGACCCCAATGACGCGTGGAAGCCCGAGGACTGCGCCTCCATCTTCACCTTCCCGGACGACGAGAAGCTGATCCAGCAGGAGTTCGCCAAGAACGTCCCGTTCGCGCTCGCCGTCGCCGAGACCGCTCTCCACCCCGACCAGCCGGTCTCCGTCAGCGGCATCGAGGCCCCCGACTTCACCCCCGACTCCTTCACCACCTCCTACGCCCGCGGGGGCGACCAGGAAGTCGCCGTCACCGCCCGCAAGTCGGTGCGCGACAAGGAGCTCAACTACCGCATCAACGGCGGCCGCACGCACGATGAGGACCTCAAGGCCTGGAAGGGCGGCGAGACCTACGGCGGCGAGGACAACCTCCACTTCGACGAGTACCGCGCAGAGATCGAGGACGCGCGCGCCGGCGACAAGGTGGAGGTGTGGTTCACCGGACGCACGAAGAAGGGCCGCACCCAGAGCGAGCACTTCACCTACACCGTCGCCGAGCGCCCGAAGGCGAACACCCTCGTCGTCGCCGAGGAGGGCGCGACGGCCACCCAGACCCAGAAGTACGTCGACGCCATCAAGGCCAACGGACGCACCGCCGCCGTCTGGGACGTCGCCCGACAGGGCGTACCGCACCCCCTCGGCGTCCTGTCGCACTTCTCCGCGGTCGTCCACTACACCGGCGATCCCGTCCCCGGCGCGCCCACCCAACTCGCCCTGCGCGACTACCTCAACGAGGGCGGCAAGCTCATCGAGTCCGGCGAGCGCACCGGCGGCAACGTCGACCTCGGCGAGGCCCTCACCGACGACTTCGCGCAGTACTACCTGGGCGCCTATCAGCGGCTCAACGCGCCGGGCGTCACCAGCTTCAAGGGGAGCGGCGCACTCTCCGGGGTGACCACGCCGCTCGCCGGCGCCGACACCAACCCGCTGGACAAGGCAGGTCGCTTCGCCGTCACCTCCGAAACGCTGCCCGCCGACGAGTTCCCGCAGTTCAAGAGCGCGGCTGCGGGCTCCTACCCCGGCCTCACCAACCCCTACGCGCCCTTCGAGGGCCAGGGCATGGCCTCGGCCACCCACGCCGACCAGGACTGGAAGCGGCTCACCCGCACCATCGACCTGACCGGCGTCACGGCGGCCGACGCGCCCGAGCTGCGCCTCGCCCTCAACTGGAACCTGGAGACCGGCTACGACCACGGCCTCCTGGAGGCGCACACCACCGGAGCCGACGACTGGACCACGCTGCCCGACAAGAACGGCAACTCGTCCGCCGCCGTCCCCGCCGAGTGCGAAGCCGGTTTCTTCGTCAACGGCCACCCGTTCCTGCGCCACTACCTGACCGTCGGCGCCACCAGCTGCACGGCGTCCGGCACCAGCGGCGCCTGGAACAGCTTCACCGGCTCCTCCGGCGGCTGGAAGCCCGTCGCCTTCGACCTCAGCCCCTACGCGGGCAAGAAGATCGAGGTGGCGCTCAGCTCCGTCACCGACCCCTCCACCGGCGGTCGCGGCCTCTTCGCCGACAACGCGCAAATCGTCATCAACGGCAACGCCACGGAGACCGAGGGATTCGAGTCCTCGCTCGGCTCCTGGAGCGTCGCGCCGCCCCCGGCCGGAAGCCCCACTATCACAGGCGACTGGGCGCGGACCGGCGAGCTCTTCCGCTCCTACGCGGCGGTCACAGCGCGTGACAGCGTGCTCCTCGGCTTCGGCTTCGAGCACGTGCCCACGGACGCCGGAAGGGCCGCTCTTATGGGCGCCTCCCTGGCACATCTGCGCAGCTGACAGTGCGTAATCGGGACCAAGGTCCCGGTGGCCCGTACCCCTACTGCAGGGTACGGGCCTTTGTGCCGCCAACGGCCCCTCTCGATGTCACCTCAGAGGCTTCAGAGAGGTAGGGTCGGAGGCGGTCGGGGACATCCCATACAACTCGCCGGCGTCTAAAACCGGCGTACCAACGAGGAGATCGGTTTCGTGACGATCCGCGTAGGCATCAACGGCTTTGGCCGCATCGGTCGCAACTACTTCCGCGCGCTGCTGGAGCAGGGTGCGGACATCGAGATCGTGGCTGTCAACGACCTGGGTGACACCGCGACCACGGCGCACCTGCTGAAGTACGACACCATTCTGGGCCGCCTCAAGGCCGAGGTGACGCACACCGAGGACACCATCACCGTCGACGGTCACACCATCAAGGTGCTGTCCGAGCGCAACCCCGCCGACATCCCGTGGGGTCAGCTGGGCGTCGACGTGGTCGTCGAGTCCACCGGTATCTTCACCAAGAAGGCCGACGCCGAGAAGCACATCGCCGGCGGCGCCAAGAAGGTCCTCATCTCGGCTCCGGCCAAGGACGAGGACATCACGATCGTGATGGGCGTCAACCAGGACAAGTACGACGCGGCCAACCACCACGTCATCTCCAACGCCTCCTGCACCACCAACTGTGTGGCGCCGATGGCGAAGGTCCTCGACGAGAACTTCGGCATCGTCAAGGGCCTGATGACCACGGTCCACGCGTACACCAACGACCAGCGGATCCTGGACTTCCCGCACTCGGACCTGCGCCGCGCCCGCGCCGCCGCCGAGAACATCATTCCGACCACGACCGGTGCCGCGAAGGCCACCGCCCTGGTCCTGCCCCAGCTCAAGGGCAAGCTCGACGGCATCGCGATGCGCGTCCCGGTCCCGACCGGCTCCGCCACCGACCTGGTCGTCGAGCTGCAGCGCGAGGTCACCAAGGACGAGGTCAACGCCGCGTTCAAGAAGGCCGCCGACGACGGCGACCTGAAGGGCATCCTCTACTACACCGAGGACCCGATCGTGTCGTCCGACATCGTCAGCGACCCGGCGTCCTGCACCTTCGACTCCTCCCTGACCATGGTCCAGGAGGGCAAGACGGTGAAGATCCTCGGCTGGTACGACAACGAGTGGGGCTACTCGAACCGCCTCGTCGACCTCACCGTCTTCGTCGGCGGTCAGCTCTAGTCACCAGAGCAGGCACCTAGATGTGAGCACAGGGTCCGGACCGCGCAACGTCGCGCGCTCCGGGCCCTGTTGCGCGTCAGCCCACCCAAGGAGTCCAGTTCATGAAGACGATCGACGAACTTCTCGCCGAAGGAGTCGACGGCAAGCGGGTCTTCGTCCGCGCCGACCTCAACGTGCCGCTCGACGGCGCCACCATCACCGACGACGGCCGCATCCGCGCCGTCCTGCCGACCGTCAAGGCACTCGCCGACGCGGGCGCCAAGGTGGTCGTGGCCTCGCACCTGGGCCGCCCCAAGGGCGCCCCGGACCCGGCCTTCTCGCTGCTGCCCGCCGCCGAGCGGCTCGGTGAACTCCTCGGCGCGCCCGTCGCGTTCGCGAAGGACACCGTCGGCCCCGCCGCGCACGACGCGGTGAACGGTCTGCGGTCCGGCCAGGTCGCCGTCGTCGAGAACCTCCGCTTCAACGCGGGCGAGACGTCCGAGGACGACGCCGAGCGCGGCGAGTTCGCCGATCAGCTGGCCGCCCTCGCCGATGTCTACGTGGGCGACGGCTTCGGTGCCGTGCACCGCAAGCACGCGTCCGTGTACGACCTGCCGGCGAAGCTCCCGCACTACGCGGGCTACCTCATCGCCACCGAGGTCGGCGTCCTCAAGAAGCTCACCGAGGACGTGAAGCGCCCGTACACCGTCATCCTCGGCGGCGCCAAGGTCTCCGACAAGCTCGCCGTCATCGACGAGCTGCTCGGCAAGGCCGACCGGCTCCTCATCGGCGGCGGCATGGCGTACACCTTCCTCAAGGCCAAGGGGTACGAGGTCGGCATCTCCCTCCTCCAGGAGGACCAGATCCCGAAGGTCACGGAGTACATGGAGCGCGCCGAGAAGAACGGCGTCGAGCTCGTGCTGCCGGTCGACGTGCTGGTCTCCAAGGACTTCCCCGACCTGAAGACCAAGGCCCCGGCCGACTTCGAGACCGTCGACGCGGACAAGATCCCCGCGGACCGGGAGGGCCTGGACATCGGCCCCGCGTCCCGTGAGCTCTTCGCCTCCAAGATCGCTGACGCCGAGACCGTATTCTGGAACGGCCCGGTCGGCGTCGCCGAGCACCCCGACTACGCGAACGGCACCGCCGCGGTCGCCCGGGCCCTGCTCAACTGTGACGGCTTCACCGTGGTGGGTGGCGGCGACTCCGCCGCGGCCGTCCGTAACCTGGGCTTCGACGAAAACGCATTCGGCCACATCTCGACCGGCGGCGGCGCCTCCCTCGAATACCTCGAGGGCAAGACGCTCCCCGGCCTCGCCGCACTGGAGAACTGACACCTGATGACTACGCGTACCCCGCTGATGGCGGGCAACTGGAAGATGAACCTCAACCACCTCGAGGCCATCGCCCACGTCCAGAAGCTCGCCTTCGCCCTGGCGGACAAGGACTACGAGGCCTGTGAGGTCGCCGTCCTGCCGCCCTTCACCGACCTGCGCTCCGTGCAGACCCTGGTCGACGGCGACAAGCTCAAGATCAAGTACGGCGCCCAGGACATCTCGGCGCAGGACTCCGGTGCCTACACCGGCGAGATCTCGGGCCCGATGCTGTCGAAGCTGAAGTGCACCTACGTCGCCGTGGGCCACTCCGAGCGCCGCCAGTACCACAACGAGACCGACGAGATCTGCAACGCCAAGGTGAAGGCCGCGTACAAGCACGGTCTGACCCCGATCCTCTGCGTCGGCGAGGGCCTGGACATCCGCAAGGCGGGTCAGCAGGTCCAGTACACGCTGAACCAGCTCGACGGCGGCCTGAAGGACGTCCCGGCCGAGCAGGCCGAGACCATCGTCATCGCCTACGAGCCGGTCTGGGCCATCGGCACCGGCGAGGTCGCGACCCCCGAGGACGCGCAGGAGGTCTGCGGCGCGATCCGCGGCCGCCTCGCCGAGCTGTACTCGCAGGAGCTCGCCGACAAGGTCCGCATCCAGTACGGCGGCTCCGTCAAGGCGAAGAACGTCGCCGACATCATGGCGCAGCCCGACGTGGACGGCGCCCTCGTCGGCGGCGCGGCGCTGGACGCGGACGAGTTCGTCAAGATCGTTCGCTTCGGCGACCAGTGAGTATGCGCTAGCGGCGTTACGTCGTACCCTGACGGGGGTCGAAGCTCCAGGCTTTCGGCCCCCGTCGTCGATTCAAGTCCGAGGAAGTTGGTCCAGCCGTGGTTATGGGGTTCTCGATCGCCCTGATCGTCTTCAGCGCTCTGATGATGTTGCTGGTGCTGATGCACAAGGGCAAGGGCGGCGGTCTTTCCGACATGTTCGGTGGCGGAATGCAGTCGTCCGTCGGCGGTTCCTCCGTCGCGGAGCGCAACCTCGACCGCATCACGGTCGTGGTCGGTCTGCTGTGGTTCGCGTGCATTGTCGCGCTCGGTCTTCTGATGAAGGCGAACAACTAGCGTCAGCCACTGGTCGCTTGTCCGGTGCGAGCTCGCGTGCGCGGCTTATCATGGGGCTTGCGTCCGGGGGTGGGGTGTAACTCCCAACACTGGACGCGCGTTGGGCCTTACGTAAACTGAGGCGCCCGCAGCAGCACCATCACGCAGGGAGTTACGACCGTGGCAAGTGGCAACGCGATCCGAGGAAGTCGGGTCGGGGCGGGGCCGATGGGCGAGGCCGAGCGCGGTGAGTCCGCGCCGCGACTGCGCATCTCCTTCTGGTGCTCCAACGGGCACGAGACGCAGCCGAGCTTCGCCAGCGACGCGCAGGTCCCCGATACGTGGGACTGTCCCCGCTGCGGCTTTCCGGCAGGTCAGGACCGGGACAACCCGCCGGACCCGCCGCGCACCGAGCCGTACAAGACGCACCTGGCGTATGTACGCGAGCGGCGCAGCGACGCGGACGGGGAGGCCATCCTCGCGGAAGCGCTCGCCAAACTGCGGGGCGAGATCTAACACTTGAATACGACCACGGAACCGGCCGGACACGTAAAGGTGTCCGGCCGGTTTCTCTGTTCCGGTACGTGTGCGGACAGACAGTTTCGGACATCTCATCCCGCTCTCTGATCGATTAGGTTGGAGGGTGCAGCGGGGCAATTAACGTACGCACGTACGAGAGAAGGCTGAAGTCCGAGATGAACGCAGAAAGCCGCGCCAGGCTCGACCGTATTCCCGAGTGGACGGCGCTCACCGAGCACCGTGACCAGCTGGGGGAGGTGCAGCTGCGAGAGCTCTTCGCCGCGGACCCGGCGCGCGGCACGGCGTACACCCTCCAGGTCGGCGACCTGCACATCGACTACTCCAAGCACCTCGTCACCGACGAGACGCTGACGCTCCTGCGCGACCTCGCGGCCGCCACCGACGTCTTCGGACTGCGGGACGCCATGTTCCGCGGCGAGAAGATCAACACCACCGAGGACCGGGCCGTCCTGCACACGGCGCTGCGCGCCCCGCGGGACGCCGTCGTCGAGGTCGACGGCGAGAATGTGGTGCCCGCCGTGCACGCCGTCCTCGACAAGATGAGCGCCTTCTCGGAGAAGGTCCGCTCCGGCGAGTGGACCGGTCACACCGGCAGGCGCATCAAGAACGTCGTCAACATCGGCATCGGCGGCTCCGACCTCGGTCCCGCGATGGCGTACGAGGCGCTGCGCTCCTTCACCGACCGCGGCCTCACGGTCCGCTTCGTGTCGAACGTCGACGGCGCCGACCTGCACGAGGCCGTGCGGGACCTGGACGCCGCCGAGACGCTCTTCATCATCGCCTCGAAGACGTTCACCACCATCGAGACGATCACTAACGCCACCTCCGCGCGCGACTGGCTGCTCACCGAGCTGAAGGCTGGTCAGGACGCCGTCGCCAAGCACTTCGTGGCCCTGTCGACCAACGCCGAGAAGGTCTCCGACTTCGGCATCGACACGGACAACATGTTCGAGTTCTGGGACTGGGTCGGCGGCCGCTACTCGTTCGACTCGGCCATCGGCCTCTCCCTGATGATCGCCATCGGGCCCGACCGCTTCCGCGAGATGCTCGACGGCTTCCACCTCGTCGACGAGCACTTCCGCACGGCGCCCGCCGAGTCCAACGTGCCTCTCCTGATGGGCCTGTTGGGCGTCTGGTACGGCAACTTCCACGACGCGCAGTCGCACGCCGTCCTGCCGTACTCGCACTACCTCTCCAAGTTCACCGCGTACCTCCAGCAGCTGGACATGGAGTCCAACGGCAAGTACGTCGACCGGGACGGCAAGGAGGTCGACTGGCAGACGGGCCCGGTCGTCTGGGGCACGCCCGGCACCAACGGCCAGCACGCCTACTACCAACTCATCCACCAGGGCACGAAGTTGATCCCGGCGGACTTCATCGGCTTCGCCGAGCCCGTCGCCGACCTGCTGCCCGGCCTGGTCGCCCAGCACGACCTGCTGATGGCCAACTTCTTCGCGCAGACCCAGGCGCTGGCGTTCGGCAAGACGCCGGACGAGGTGCGCGCCGAGGGCGTCGCGGAGGAGCTCGTCCCGCACAAGACGTTCAAGGGCAACCACCCCACGACGACGATCCTCGCCAAGGAACTGACCCCCTCGGTCCTCGGTCAGCTCATCGCGCTGTACGAGCACAAGGTCTTCGTGCAGGGCGCCGTGTGGAACATCGACTCCTTCGACCAGTGGGGCGTCGAGCTCGGCAAGGTCCTCGCCAAGCGCGTCGAGCCCGCACTGACCGAGGGTGCCGAGGTGCCCGACCTGGACGGGTCGACCACGGCGCTGGTCGACAAGTACCGCGACCTGCGCGGGCGTTGATCCCTACCCGGTATTAATCGGATGCGGGCGGACCACCCGGCGGGTGACACTGCTTCGGCTCTGTCACCCGCCGGGAGGGACCCCGTCATGGACCAGCTGCACGCCGCGCTCGCCGACCCCGAAAGACTCAGGCTGTACGCGCGGATCGTCCTCGACGACCTGCCGCCGCGCGAGGCCGACTCCGCGGTCGCCCGCAAGCACCTGGGACGCCTCCTCGCCACCGGGCTCGTGGAGCGGCTGCCCGACGGCTCGCTGCGGGCCGACCCCGCCGTCTTCCGGCGTTCGCCCGACCCGGTCGACGCGCACGACCGTCCCACCGTGCCGCGCCGCCTCACCGGCTTCTTCGCGCACGGCCGCCTCACGGCCATACCGGTACGTCCCGTCGTGCGCCACGAACTCCTCGTCCACCTCACGGACGCCCTCTTCGACACGGGCCGCACCTACAGCGAGGGCGAGATCAACGACGCGTTCCGCACCGTCCACGACGACACGGCGGCCCTGCGCAGGTACTGCGTCACCGATGGCCTCCTCGTCCGCGAGCAGGACGGCAGCAGCTACCGACGCGTCCTCGTGGACGCCTGAGGGCCCCGCACCGTTCGGTGCGGGGCCCTCAGAGGTGGAGAGCGGTGAACGGCTACGCGACGGCCGGCGGATACAGCTCCGGGGGGAGCTGCGAGGCCGCCGCGGCGTCCAGGAGCCACAGCGTCCGGACACGGCCGTAGGCACCGGCCGCGGGGGCCTGCACCTCGCCCGCGCCCGACAGGGCGACCGCCGCGGCGTTCGCCTTGTCCTCGCCCGCCGCCAGCAGCCACACCTCGCGCGCCGCCCGGATCGCCGGGAGCGTGAGCGTGACGCGGGTCGGCGGGGGCTTCGGCGCGCCGTGCACGCCGACCACCGAGCGCTCCGTCTCACGCACCGCGGGAAGCTCCGGGAAGAGCGACGCGACGTGCGTGTCCGGGCCGACGCCGAGCATCAGGACGTCGAACGTCGGCACCGGGCCGTGGTCCTCCGGGCCCGCGGCCGCGGTGAGTTCGGCGGCGTAGATCTCCGCCGCCGCGTCCACCTCGTACGCGCCGTCCGAGGCCGGCATCGGGTGCACCCGGGCCGGGTTGAGAGGCACCGAGTCGAGCAGCGCCTCCTTGGCCTGGGTGTAGTTGCGCTCCGGGTCGCCGTCCGGCAGGAAGCGCTCGTCGCCCCACCACAGGTCCAGACGCGACCAGTCGATCGCGTCCTTCGCGGGGGAGGCGGCCAGCGCCGCGAGGACGCCGTTGCCGTTGCGGCCGCCGGTGAGGACCACCGACGCGTGGCCGCGGGCGGCCTGCGCGTCGACGATCTTCGTGATGAGGCGGGCCGCCGCGGCCTGCGCCATCAGCTCCTTGTCGCGGTGGACGACGAGCTGCGGGGCCGCGGTCACTTGGCCGCCGCCTTCTTCGCGGCGGTCTTCTTGGCCGGGGCCTTCTTGGCAGGCGCCTTCTCCGGCTCCTCCGACGCGGCCGCCTTGGACTCGGCCTCGGCCTTCGCGTCGTCGGACGGCTTCTCGTCGGCGAGCGACGGGGTCTGCTCCGTCGGGTCGCCCAGACGGTCCACGCCGTACCTCAGCGCGGACGCGTAGGTGTCGTCCGGGTCCAGGCGGCGCAGCTCCTCGGCGATCAGCTCGGCCACCTCGCGGCGCTTGAGCGCCACCGCGCGGTCGGGCTGCCCCTCGATGGAGAGCGTGGCGAGCGAGCCGTCGGCGCGGTCGAGCACGATGGGACCGCAGGTGGTCTCCATGCGGACGCCGGTCAGGCCGGGGCCCCCCGACAGGGTGCGCTTCACGGGGACGTCGAGGCGGTCAGCGAGCCACATGGCGAGCAGCTCGCAGCTCGGGTTGAACTCCTCGCCCTCCACCTGCACCGAGGTGACCTTGCAGATGACCTGGTCGAGCGCGGCGGCCAGCATGGAGCGCCACGGCGTGATGCGGGTCCAGGACAGGTCCGTGTCGCCGGGGCTGTACGCCTCGGCGCGCGCGGTCAGCTCGTGGATCGGCTGCTCCGCCGCGTACGTGTCCGTGACGCGGCGCTGGGCCAGGGCGCCCAGCGGGTCCTTGGCGGGGTCCAGCGGGGCGTTCACCGGCCACCAGGCGACCACGGGGGCGTCGGGCAGCAGCAGCGGCAGGACGACGGACTGGGCGTGGTTGATGCCCTCGCCGTAGAGCCGCAGGATGACCGTCTCGCCGGTGCCCGCGTCCGCACCGACCCGGACCTCGGCGTCGAGGCGCGAGGTGGTGCGGTCGCGGGGCGAGCGGGCGGCGCGCTTGATGACCACGAGGGTGCGCGAGGGGTGCTCGCGGGAGGCCTCGCTGGCCGCCTTCAGGGAGTCGTAGGCGTTCTCCTCGTCGGTGACGATGACGAGGGTGAGCACCATGCCGACGGCCGGGGTCCCGATCGCGCGGCGGCCCTGCACGAGCGCCTTGTTGATCTTGCTGGACGTGGTGTCCGTGAGGTCGATCTTCATGGCCGGCGCCAGCTCCGTCCGTCTCGTGCGAGCATTTCGTCCGCTTCGGTCGGGCCCCAGGTGCCGGCCGGGTACTGCGCGGGCTTGCCGTGCTTGTCCCAGTACTCCTCGATCGGGTCGAGGATGTTCCAGGACAGCTCGACCTCCTCCGTGCGCGGGAAGAGGTTGGCGTCGCCGAGCAGGACGTCGAGGATCAGACGCTCGTACGCCTCCGGGCTGGACTCGGTGAAGGACTCGCCGTACGCGAAGTCCATCGAGACGTCCCGGATCTCCATGGAGGTGCCGGGCACCTTCGAGCCGAACCGCACCGTGATGCCCTCGTCGGGCTGGACGCGGATGACGATCGCGTTCTGCCCGAGCTCCTCGGTGGCGGTGTGGTCGAAGGGGGAGTGCGGCGCGCGCTGGAAGACCACCGCGATCTCGGTGACGCGGCGGCCGAGGCGCTTGCCGGTGCGCAGGTAGAAGGGGACGCCCGCCCAACGACGGTTGTCCACCTGCAGCTTGATGGCCGCGTAGGTGTCGGTCTTCGACTTGGGGTCGATGCCGTCTTCCTGGAGGTAGCCGACGGCCTTCTCGCCGCCCTGCCAGCCCGCGGCGTACTGCCCGCGCACGGTGTCCTCGCCGAGGTCCTTCGGCAGCCGGACGGCGCCGAGCACCTTGGCCTTCTCGGCGACGAGCGCGTCGGCGTCGAAGGAGGCGGGCTCCTCCATCGCGGTGAGCGCCATCAGCTGGAGCAGGTGGTTCTGGATGACGTCACGGGCGGCGCCGATGCCGTCGTAGTAACCGGCGCGGCCGCCGATGCCGATGTCCTCGGCCATGGTGATCTGGACGTGGTCCACGTACGACCGGTTCCAGATCGGCTCGAACATCTGGTTGGCGAAGCGGAGCGCCAGGATGTTCTGGACGGTCTCCTTGCCGAGGTAGTGGTCGATCCGGAACACCTGGTCCGGGTCGAACACCTCGTGCACGATCGCGTTGAGGTCCTGTGCCGACGCCAGGTCGTGGCCGAACGGCTTCTCGATGACGGCGCGCCGCCAGGAGCCCTCGGGGGCGTCCGCGAGCTCGTGCTTCTTGAGCTGCTGGACGACCTGGGGGAAGAACTTCGGGGGCACGGAGAGGTAGAAGGCGAAGTTGCCGCCCGTACCCTGCGCCTTGTCCAGCTCCTGGATGGTGTCCTTCAGCTGCTCGAAGGCGTCGTCGTCGTCGAAGTTGCCCTGGACGAAGCGCATGCCCTGGATGAGCTGCTGCCAGACCTCCTCGCGGAAGGGCGTGCGCGCGTGCTGCTTGACGGCGTCGTGCACTTCCTGCGCGAAGTCCTCGTCCTGCCATTCGCGGCGGGCGAAGCCGATGAGGGCGAAGCCCGGCGGCAGCAGACCCCGGTTGGCGAGGTCGTAGACAGCAGGCATCAACTTTTTACGGGACAAATCGCCCGTGACACCAAAAATGACCAGGCCCGACGGCCCCGCGATACGCGGGAGCCGTCGGTCTGCGGCGTCACGCAGCGGATTGCTGCTTGACAAAGTGGGTCAGCCCTTCGCGGGAGCGAGGCGCTGGAGCTCGGCCTCGGTGGACTTGAGCAGGTCGGTCCAGGACGCCTCGAACTTCTCGACGCCCTCGTCCTCGAGGAGCTGCACGACCTCGTCGTAGCCGATGCCGAGCTTCTCCACCGCGGCGATCTCGGCGCGCGCCTGGTCGTACGTGCCCGCGATGGTGTTGCCGGTGATCTGCCCGTGGTCGGCCGTGGCCTCCAGGGTCGCCTCCGGCATCGTGTTCACCGTGTTCGGCGCGACCAGGTCGTCGACGTACAGGGTGTCCTTGTACGCCGGGTCCTTGACGCCGGTCGAGGCCCACAGCGGACGCTGCTTGTTGGCCTGCGCCTTGTCCAGGGCGGCCCAGCGGTCCGAGGAGAAGACCTCCTCGTACGCCTCGTACGCCAGACGCGCGTTGGCGAGCGCGGCCTTGCCCTTGAGGGACTTGGCCTCGTCCGTGCCGATGCCGTCGAGGCGCTTGTCGATCTCGGTGTCCACGCGGGACACGAAGAACGACGCCACCGAGTGGATCTTCGACAGGTCCAGGCCGCGCTCCTTGGCCTTCTCCAGGCCCGCCAGGTACGCGTCCATCACCATGCGGTAGCGCTCGAGGGAGAAGATCAGCGTGACGTTGACGCTGATGCCGAGGCCGATGACCTCGGTGATCGCCGGGATGCCCGCCTTGGTGGCCGGGATCTTGATGAGCGCGTTCGGCCGGTCCACCAGCCACGCGAGCTGCTTGGCCTCGGCGACCGTCGACTTGGTGTTGTGCGCGAGCCGCGGGTCGACCTCGATCGACACCCGGCCGTCCTGGCCGCCGGTGGCGTCGAAGACCGGGCGCAGGATGTCGGCGGCGTCACGGACGTCCGCCGTCGTGATCATGCGGATGGCCTCTTCGACGGTGACCCCGCGGGCGGCGAGGTCCGAGAGCTGCTGGTCGTAACCGTCGCCCTGCGAGATCGCCTTCTGGAAGATCGAGGGGTTGGTCGTGACGCCCACGACGTGCTGCTGGTCGATCAGCTCGGCGAGGTTGCCGGACGTGATCCGCTTGCGCGACAGGTCGTCCAGCCAGATCGCGACGCCTTCTTCTGAAAGGCGCTTGAGTGCGTCTGTCATGGAATTACATCTCCTACTTGGTCGTATATGGGCGTCAGCGCTGAGCGGCGGCGAGAGATTCCCGTGCCGCCTCGGCCACCGCGTCGGCGGTGAAACCGAACTCGCGGAACAGCACCTTGGCGTCCGCGGAAGCACCGAAGTGCTCCAGCGAGACGATGCGGCCGGCGTCGCCCACGAAACGGTGCCAGGTCAGGCCGATGCCCGCCTCGACCGCCACGCGCGCCTTCACCGACGGCGGCAGCACGCTGTCGCGGTACCCCTGGTCCTGCTCCTCGAACCACTCGACCGACGGCATCGAGACGACGCGCGTCGGGACACCCGCGGCCTGCAGCTGCTCGCGCGCCTCGACGGCGAGCTGGACCTCGGAGCCGGTGCCGATGAGCACGACCTCGGGCGCTGTGCTCTTTCCGTTGGGCCCTTCGGCCTCGAACAGGACGTAGCCGCCCTTGGCGGCGTCCTCGTTGCGCTCGTACGTCGGCACGCCCTGGCGGGTCAGCGCGAGGCCGTGCGGGGCGCCCTTGCCGAACTCCTTCGTGTAGCGCTTGAGGATCTCGCGCCACGCGATGGCGGTCTCGTTCGCGTCGGCCGGGCGCACGACGTTCAGGCCCGGGATGGCGCGCAGCGAGGCCAGGTGCTCGACCGGCTGGTGGGTCGGGCCGTCCTCGCCGAGGCCGACGGAGTCGTGCGTCCACACGTACGTCACCGGCAGGTGCATCAGCGCGGACAGACGCACGGCGTTGCGCATGTAGTCGGAGAACACCAGGAAGGTGCCGCCGTAGATACGCGTGTTGCCGTGCAGCGCGATGCCGTTCATCTCCGCGGCCATGGAGTGCTCGCGGATGCCGAAGTGAATCGTGCGGCCGTACGGGTCGGCCCCCGGCAGCGGGTTGCCCTTCGGCAGGAACGAGGAGTTCTTGTCGATGGTGGTGTTGTTCGAGCCCGCCAGGTCGGCGGAGCCGCCCCACAGCTCGGGGATGACCGCACCGAGCGCCTGGAGGACCTTGCCGGACGCGGCACGCGTGGCCACACCCTTGCCGGTCTCGAACTCCGGGAGCTTCTCCTCCCAGCCCTCGGGCAGCTCGCCCGCGGCGATGCGGTCGAACTCGGCGGCGCGCGCGGAGTCGGCGCCGCGCCAGGCGGCGAAGCCCTTCTCCCACTCGGCCTTGGCCTCGCGGCCGCGGTCGAGCGCCTTGCGGGTGTGCGCGAGGACCTCGTCGGAGACCTCGAAGGTCTGCTCCGGGTCGAAGCCGAGGACGCGCTTGGTGGCGGCCACTTCCTCGTCGCCGAGCGCCGAGCCGTGCGCGGCCTCGGTGTTCTGCGCGTTCGGGGCGGGCCAGGCGATGATCGAGCGCATCGCGATGAAGGAGGGGCGCTCGGTCTCGGCCTTGGCGGCCTGGATCGCGGCGTAGAGCGCGGCGGGGTCGAGGTCGCCGTCCTCCTTGGGCGCCACGCGCTGGACGTGCCAGCCGTACGCCTCGTACCGCTTGAGGGTGTCCTCGGAGACGGCGGTCTCGGTGTCGCCCTCGATCGAGATGTGGTTGTCGTCCCACAGCAGGACCAGGTTGCCGAGCTTCTGGTGCCCGGCCAGCGACGAGGCCTCGCCGGAGATGCCCTCCTGGAGGCAGCCGTCACCGGCGATGGCGTACACGTAGTGGTCGAACGGGGACGAGCCGTCGGTCGTCTCCGGGTCGAACAGACCGCGCTCGTAGCGGGCGGCCATCGCCATGCCCACGGCGTTGGCGACGCCCTGGCCCAGCGGTCCCGTGGTCGTCTCCACGCCCACCGTGTGGCCGTACTCCGGGTGGCCCGGGGTCTTCGAGCCCCAGGTGCGGAAGGCCTTCAGGTCATCCAGCTCCAGGCCGAAACCGGCCAGGTACAGCTGGATGTAGAGGGTCAGGGACGAGTGGCCCGCAGAGAGGACGAACCGGTCGCGGCCCGTCCAGTCGGCGTCCGCCGGGTCATGGCGCATCACCTTCTGGAAGAGGGTGTACGCGGCGGGCGCGAGGCTCATGGCCGTACCGGGATGGCCGTTGCCGACCTTCTGTACGGAATCCATGGCCAGGACGCGGGCGGTGTCAACGGCCCGCTGGTCCAGTTCGGTCCACTCGAGGTCTGTGGTGGTCGGCTTGGTGCTCACCCTGAGTCAGGGCTCCTCTCCACATGTCGAATGCCGGCGGCGTAGATCCCACCGGCCGTTGTCGAGCCTACCGCTGCTAGAACGCTCATTTTTTCGAGTCATTCCAGACTGCAGCGACATGCGAGGATGCGCCTCCCGAAAGGAAAGCGAAGGCATTCCGCAAGTGAATACGGGCTCGCTCATATGTCCGCTCAAAAGGCCATAGGTATCGCCCATTTGTCCGCTCAATGAACGCACGGTTCCGCTCATGTGGCGACTCGAACCGCCGCGGACGCCGTTCGGGGTGGCCGCCCAACACGACCCCACCCCCGCGAAGGGCGAGGTATGGGCAACGTCTACAGTGGCGTGGTACGCGCGGGCTTTACCGGATCTTCATGTCAGAAGGTGCTGGTCGGCCTGCTGGGATGTCTCTGTCAGGGGTGTGCGTGACGGCCGTTGAATCCCGTCCAGCGGGGGTTTCCGGGACGGACCTTAGCCCGAGCCATCGGCCGTTCGGGGCTCGTGTCAAGGCGTTCGTGGAGCTGACCAAGCCGCGGATCATCGAGCTTCTGCTCATCACCACCGTTCCGGTGATGTTCCTCGCCGAACAGGGAGTGCCCGACCTGTGGCTGGTCTTCGTGACCTGCCTGGGCGGCTATCTCTCCGCTGGGGGCGCGAACGCCCTCAACATGTACATCGACCGCGACATCGACGCGCTGATGGACCGCACGTCGCAGCGGCCGCTCGTGACCGGCATGGTCAGCCCTCGCGAGTGCCTCGTCTTCGGCATCACCCTGGCGGTCGTGTCGACCCTGTTGTTCGGCTTCGCCGTCAACTGGCTCTCCGCGTGGCTCTCGCTCGGCGCCCTGCTCTTCTATGTGGTCGTCTACACGATGATCCTGAAGCGCCGGACCTCCCAGAACATCGTCTGGGGCGGCATCGCGGGCTGTCTGCCGGTCCTCATCGGCTGGTCCTCGGTCACCAACTCCATGTCGTGGGCGCCGGTCATCCTCTTCCTGGTCATGTTCTTCTGGACGCCGCCCCACTACTGGCCGCTCTCCATGAAGGTCAAGGCCGACTACGCGCGCGTCGGCGTGCCGATGCTGCCGGTCATCGCCTCCAACAAGGTGGTCGCCCGCCAGATCGTCCTCTACAGCTGGGTCATGGTCGCCGTCTCGCTGCTGCTCCAGCCCCTCGGCTACACCGGCTGGTTCTACACGGCGGTGGCGCTGGTGACCGGCGGCTGGTGGCTGTGGGAGGCGCACGGGCTGCAGAACCGCGCCAAGGCCGAGGCCACGGGCGGCAAGCTCAAGGAGATGCGGCTCTTCCACTGGTCGATCACGTACGTGTCGCTGCTCTTCGTGGCCGTGGCGGTGGACCCCTTCCTGCGCTGAGGGTCCGCGAAAGACCGTTCCGCCGACGGGCGGGGCGCGTGGTGTTGAACGCCACGCGCCCCGCCCGTCGCCAGTTGATCTACCCGTCGGTAGCATCCTGCTCATGGCAGACACGCAGCAGGTGGACGACAGCAAGGGCGCGGGCAGGGAAGCCGCCAAGGAAGCCGCCAAGGCCGAGCGGAAGGCCGCCCGGCTCGCCAAGGAGATCGGCGCCTTCGCGCAGGCTCACGGCGGCGCCGAGGCGCAGGTCGCGTACATCGGGCACGAGGGCACCCGGATCGTCCTCGTCGGCGAGGACGGCGGCTGGGGCGACCTCGTGGCGCCCACCTACGCCGTCGCGCGGAGTGCCGTGGAGAAGGCCGGGATCACCGTCCACGAGGAGTTCGCCGGGGAATTCGCCGCCAAGGTGAGGACCGGCCCCTACGAGTGGAAGCGGATGGCGGGCATCCAGATCGGCGGCCCGAGCAACGGCTGACGGCCCCCGCAACGGATTCCGCCGATAAACGCCGAAAGCAACACCTGACACCCGGGTCACCCGTTAGGACCGTAGAAGCCAGGTCCACCGATCGGGAGTCCGGATGATCGAAACGCCGTCCCTGGTGGATCAGTACTGCCATGGCGTCCTCCGTACGGAGCTGGGCCTCGGCACCTTCGAGGCCCACCTCGGCCGGGGCGAGGGACCGCCCGCCCCCGGCACCACCTTCTTCGACACCCAGACCGGCTTCGCGGTACGCCGCTGGTGCCCGCCCCTGCTCGGCATCGAGCCGCACTGCCCGCCGGCCCGCTATCTCGCCCGCCGCCGCGAACTGGGCGTCCTGGAGTCGGGGCGGCGCCTCCTGCGCGGCAGCGGCATCACCACGTACCTCGTCGACACGGGCCTTCCCGGGGACCTGACAGGACCCGGCGAGATGGCCTCCACCGGCGACGCCGACGCCCGCGAGATCGTCCGCCTGGAATTACTGGCCGAACAGGTCGCCGACACCTCCGGCACCGCCGACTCGTTCCTCGCCAACCTCGCCGAGTCCGTGCACGCGGCCGCCGCCGGAGCCGTCGCCTTCACCTCGGTCGCGGGCGTACGGCACCCGCTCGCCCTCGCCCCTGAACCGCCGGGGCCCGGCGAGGTGCGGGGCGCGGTGGGACGCTGGCTGGCCGGACGGCAGGTGGGCGGCGTCCTCGCAGATCCCGTGCTGCTGCGGCACCTGCTGTGGATCGCGGTGGCCTCGGGACGGCCGCTCCAGCTGCACGCGGGGGCCGGGGATCCGCAGACGTACTTCGGGGAGTTCGCGCGGGCCACCGCGGGCCTCGGCACGGATCTGGTGCTGCTGCACGGCTACCCGTACCACCGCAGCGCCGCGCACCTCGCGGCCGTCTTCCCGCACGTCTACGCGGATCTCGGCCCCGCACTGGTGCGCACCGGAGCCCGCGCCGCCGCCGTGCTCGCCGAGATCCTGGAACTCGCGCCCTTCGGCAAGCTGCTGTTCTCCAGCGGCGCCCACGGGCTGCCCGAGCTGCACGTCGTCGGGGCGCATCTGTTCAGGGAGGCCCTCGGACGGGTGCTGGGCACCTGGGTCGCGGAGGGCGCCTGGTCGCTCACCGACGCGCAGCGCGTGGCGGGTCTCATCGCCGCGGGCAACGCGCGGCGGGTGTACGGCCTCGCGGACGGGTCAGACGGCCGAAAGCCGTGAGTCGTCCGCCTGGGCGGGCAGGTCGGCCGTGGTGAGCGGACGCTCCCGCAGCGAGAGCAGGACGCGCATCACGGCGATCCACACCACGCACGAGCCGAGCATGTGCAGGCCGACCAGGAGCTCCGGCAGGTCCGTGAAGTACTGGACGTAACCGATCGCGCCCTGCGACAGCAGGATCAGGAACAGCTGGCGGGTGCGGGTCAGCGGGCCCGGCGGGGCGTCGACCGCCTTCAGGACGAACCACAGGGCGAACGTCAGCGTCACCACGATCCAGGCGAGGACCGCGTGGAGCTTGCTGACGGCCTCCCAGTCGACGCCCATCCGCGGCACGTCACTGGAGTCGCCCGCGTGCGGCCCCGCGCCCGTCACGACGGTGCCCACCACGATCAGCAGGGCGGACGCCGCGACCAGGAACCACACGAGCTGCGCCACGGCCTTGCCGACCAGCGGGCGCGGTTCCGCGTCGCCCTCCTGGGTGCGCTGCCACATGACGACGGCGACCGCGATCAGGGCGGAGGAGAGCAGGAAGTGTGCCGCGACCGTGTACGGGTTCAGGCCGACGAGGACGACGATGCCGCCGAGTACCGCGTTGCCCATGACCAGCCAGAACTGCGCCCAGCCGAGCCGGACGAGGCTGCGCCGCAGCGGCTTCTGGGAGCGGGCCGCGATGATGGCCCAGCCGACGGCCGCGGACAGCACGTACGCCAGCATGCGGTTGCCGAACTCGATGGCTCCGTGGACGCCCATCTCGTGGGTCGCGGTCAGCGAGTCGTCCGTGCACTTGGGCCAGGTCGGGCAGCCGAGGCCCGAGCCGGTCAGGCGGACGGCGCCACCCGTCACCACGATGAGGACCGTCATGACGAGGGAGATCAGGGCCGCCTGCTGGACGGTCCGCTGGGTGGGGGTCCAGCGCTCGGCGATGAAGGCGAGCGGGTTCCGCACGGCTTGAGCGATGTCGGCTCGGGTCACGTTTGGCACGCGCCCCATCGTAGGGGGCCGCTTGTGCATGGCTTCACGAGGGGGACGTATGCGGTGCTTTTGTGACCCCCATTACTCCCAGCGGAAGAACTTCGCCGCCGCGCCGAGTCCGAGCACCGCCCACACCGCGAGGATCCCGAGGTCCCCCCACGGCATGCCCGCGCCGTGCTGCAGGACGTCGCGCAGGCCGTCCGAGAGCGCCGAGATGGGGAGCAGTTCGAGGAGGGTCCGGGCCGCGTCGGGGAACTTGTCGAGGGGCACGATCACGCCGCCGCCCATGAGCAGGAGCAGGAAGACGAGGTTCGCGGCGGCCAGGGTCGCCTCCGCCTTGAGCGTGCCCGCCATCAGCAGTCCGAGCCCGGAGAACGCCGCTGTGCCGAGCACCAGGAGCAGCAGGACGGCGAACGGGTTGCCGTGCGGCGACCAGCCGAGCGCGAACGCGATGACCGTGACGAGGGCGACCTGCATGACCTCGGTGACCAGCACCGACAGCGTCTTCGCCGTCATCAGCCCCCAGCGGGGCAGCGGCGAGGCGCCGAGCCGCTTCAGCACCCCGTACCGGCGCTCGAAGCCCGTCGCGATGGCCTGCCCGGTGAACGCCGTCGACATCACGGCGAGCGCGAGGATGCCGGGCGCGAGGAAGTCGACGGCCTCGCCCTTGCCCGTGTCGACGATGTCGACCGCGCTGAACAGCACCAGGAGCAGGGTCGGGATGATGACGGTGAGGAGCAGCTGCTCGCCGTTGCGCAGCAGCATCCTCGTCTCCAGGGCCGCCTGCGCCGCGATCATGCGGGGGAGCGGGGCGGCGCCCGGCATCGGCGTGTACGTTCCGGCAGCGCTCATCCGCGCAGCTCCTTACCGGTGAGCTCCAAGAAGACGTCTTCCAGGGTGTGGCGTTCGACCGCGATGCGGTCCGGCATGACTCCGTGCTGGGCGCACCACGAGGTGACCGTGGCGAGCAGCTGGGGGTCGACCGTGCCGCTCACGCGGTAGGTGCCGGGGGAGAGTTCGGCGGCGGCGGAGTCCGGGGGGAGTGCCTTGAGGAGCGAGGCGACGTCGAGCCCGGGGCGGCCGGTGAAGCGCAGGGTGTTCTCGGCGCCGCCGCGGCACAGCGCGTCGGGGCTGCCCTGGGCGATGACCTTGCCCGCGTCGACGATCGCGACGTCGTCGGAGAGCTCCTCGGCCTCGTCCATGTGGTGGGTGGTGAGGATGACGGAGACCCCGTCGCGGCGCAGGTCCCGCACGAGCTCCCAGGTCGCCCGGCGCGCCTGCGGGTCCAGGCCCGCGGTCGGCTCGTCGAGGAAGACCAGTTCGGGCCTGCCGACCACGGCCATGGCGAGCGCCAGACGCTGCTGCTGGCCGCCGGAGAGCCGCCGGTAGGTGGTGCGGCCGCAGCTGCCGAGGCCGAGGCGCTCGATGAGGTCGGGCACGTCCAGGGGGGCGGCGTGCAGCTTCGCCACGTGGCGGAGCATCTCGTCGGCGCGGGCGCCGGAGTAGACGCCGCCGGACTGGAGCATCACGCCGATGCGGGGCCGCAGCGCGTCCGCCTCGCGGGCCGGGTCCAGGCCGAGGACGCGGACGGTGCCGGAGTCAGGCTTCCGGTAGCCCTCGCACGTCTCGATGGTGGTGGTCTTGCCCGCGCCGTTGGGGCCGAGGACGGCGGTGATGCCGGCCCCCGCCGTCAGGTCGAGACCGTCCACCGCGGTCTTGGGGCCGTACCGCTTGACCAGATTCCTGACCTGGACGACGGGCTCGTTTCGCATGGTGAGCCAGTCTAGGGACGGTCCTGGGGCCCCGGGTGGGCGGGGCGGTTCGTCGCCAGCCACCGCTCCGCGTACGCCACGGCGTCCGCCACGGGGAAGAGGCGCGACTCGGCGGCGCCGACGAGACCGCGTACGACCTCGTTGTCCTTCTCGAAGGCCGCGCCGAGCTCGGCGAAGTCCTCCTCGTTGATCGTGCGCTCCCGCACGGTCTTCCAGACGCGCCCCCGGGACGTCATCGCGGCGTAGGAGTTCTCCTCGTACGAGCCGGGGATGCGGTACTCGGCCAGGTGGAACGAGGTGCAGGAGCCGTACCCCGCGCCGAGCAGGAGGACGCGGGCGCCCGCCTTCTCCAGGTGGGCCAGGGGGCTGCGCTCGCCGAGCCGGCAGTCGCGGGCGTGCCCCGCGGTGATCATGGCGGCGGCGGGGCCGAGCGCCGCGAACGACGTCTGGGGGTGGGCGCTGCGCAGGACGCCGGGCCAGGTGCGGACGGTCTCCGGGACGATGCCGATGCCGTACGTGGGGGAGGTCAGAGGGTCGTACGCGGGCATCGAGGCGCGCAGCACCGGCCACCACTCCTCGGGCACGGGCGGGTTCTGCCACGCCGAGGGGTCGGAGTTGTCGCCGGAGTGGGTGGGGACCACCAGCGTGCCCTCGGGGCCCAGGGCGTCCAGGAGCGCCTGGACGAGGGCGACGGCGCCGCCGCTCACCCAGCCGAGCGCGCTGAGCGAGGTGTGGGCGAGGAGGGTCTCGCCGGGGTGCACACCGAGCCTGAGCAGCTCGCGCGCGAGCGACTCCCGCGTGCACAAAGGGCCGGTGAGAGGGCGTGTCGGCATGGTGCACGAGTCTCCAGGAACGGGCGCGCGAGCGCCACCGATTTGCGCGACCGGTGATCGTTTCCGCAGGTCAGCTTAGGTTTGCCTAAGTGATGCAGCGCACCGTCCGGTGATCAGGACGTGGGTTGTCAGGCTCTGAGGAATTACGCAACAATGGCGTTGTGAAAAACGTTGGCGAGGCTCCGCAGGAGGAACTCGCGACCGGTGAGCGTTCGACGCGCAACCGGGTCGCGCGGTCCATCCTGGATCACGGCCCGTCCACCGTCGCCGATCTCGCGAAGCGCCTCGGCCTCACCCAGGCGGCCGTCCGCAGGCACCTGGACGCCCTCGCCCACGAGAACGTGGTCGAGCCCCGCGAACAGCGGGTCTACGGCGCCAGGACCCGGGGCCGCCCCGCCAAGGTCTTCGCCCTGACCGACTGCGGGCGCGACGCCTTCGACCAGTCGTACGACAAGCTGGCCGCGGACGCGCTCCGGTGGATCACCGAGCACCACGGTGAAGAGGCCGTCGTCGCCTTCGCCCGGGCGAGGATCACCGCCCAGGCGGAGACATACAGGCAGGCGATCGACGCCGCGCCCCCCGAACGGCGTACCGAGGCTCTGGCGAAGGCGTTGACCTCCGACGGGTACGCTGCTACGGCGCGCAGCGCACCGGTCGGCGAACAGCTCTGCCAGCACCACTGCCCGGTCGCCCATGTCGCCGAACAGTTTCCGCAGCTCTGCGAGGCGGAGACGGAGATCTTCTCCGAACTCCTCGGCACGCATGTGCAGCGCCTCGCCACCATCGCCCACGGAGACGGCGTCTGCACGACGTTCATTCCGCGCAGCGGCGGCAGCGGCAGCACCACCAGGCAGACCACCACACCAGCATCAGCAAGCACGGCCGGGAGGAACCCCGCATGACGCTCCCCACGGAGACTGCCCACCCCGAACTCGAGGGCCTGGGCAACTACGAATACGGCTGGGCCGACTCCGACGTCGCCGGTGCCTCTGCCAAGCGCGGCATCAACGAGGACGTCGTCCGCGACATCTCGGCGAAGAAGAACGAGCCGGAGTGGATGACCAAGCTCCGCCTCAAGGGCCTGCGCCTCTTCGACAAGAAGCCCATGCCGAACTGGGGCTCGGACCTGTCGGGCATCGACTTCGACAACATCAAGTACTTCGTGCGCTCCACGGAGAAGCAGGCGGAGTCCTGGGAGGACCTGCCCGAGGACATCAAGAACACGTACGACAAGCTCGGCATCCCCGAGGCGGAGAAGCAGCGCCTCGTCGCCGGTGTCGCGGCGCAGTACGAGTCCGAGGTCGTCTACCACCAGATCCGCGAGGACCTGGAGGAGCAGGGCGTCATCTTCCTGGACACCGACACGGCGCTGAAGGAGCACCCGGAGCTCTTCAAGGAGTACTTCGGCACGGTCATCCCCGTCGGTGACAACAAGTTCGCCTCGCTGAACAGCGCCGTCTGGTCCGGTGGCTCGTTCATCTACGTCCCCAAGGGCGTGCACGTCGAGATCCCGCTCCAGGCCTACTTCCGCATCAACACGGAGAACATGGGTCAGTTCGAGCGGACCCTGATCATCGTCGACGAGGACGCGTACGTTCACTACGTCGAGGGCTGCACCGCCCCGATCTACAAGTCGGACTCGCTGCACTCCGCCGTCGTCGAGATCATCGTCAAGAAGGGCGGCCGCTGCCGCTACACGACGATCCAGAACTGGTCGAACAACGTCTACAACCTGGTCACCAAGCGCGCCGTGGCGTACGAGGGCGCGACCATGGAGTGGATCGACGGCAACATCGGCTCCAAGGTGACGATGAAGTACCCCGCCGTCTACCTCATGGGCGAGCACGCCAAGGGCGAGACCCTCTCCATCGCCTTCGCGGGCGAGGGCCAGCACCAGGACGCCGGCTCCAAGATGGTCCACATGGCGCCGAACACGTCCTCCAACATCGTCTCCAAGTCGGTGGCGCGCGGCGGCGGTCGTACGTCGTACCGCGGTCTCGTCGAGATCGGTGAGGGCGCCGCCGGATCGAAGTCGAACGTGCTCTGCGACGCACTGCTCGTCGACACGATCTCGCGCTCGGACACCTACCCCTACGTCGACGTCCGCGAGGACGACGTCTCCATGGGGCACGAGGCGACCGTCTCCAAGGTCTCCGACGACCAGCTCTTCTACCTGATGAGCCGCGGCATGACGGAGTTCGAGGCCATGGCGATGATCGTGCGCGGCTTCGTCGAGCCGATCGCCAAGGAGCTCCCCATGGAGTACGCCCTTGAGCTCAACCGGCTGATCGAGCTGCAGATGGAGGGTTCGGTCGGCTAAGACCGGACACCGTCCCCCGCAGCGACTGACTTCTTACGCAGAGAGAGAGCACGACGACAGCCATGGCTGAGGCTCAGAATATTCCCGTGGGGTCGACGACCGCCGGGTCCATCGCGGTGGCCGCCGAGTCCACCGTCGCCACCCGCATGAGCGCTCCCCCGTCCTACGACGTGGACAGCTTCCCGGTCCCGCACGGCCGCGAGGAGGAGTGGCGGTTCACGCCGCTGGAGCGCCTGCGCGGGCTGCACGACGGCACGGCCGGCGCCGACGGCGGCATCCGCGTCGAGGTGAGCGCCCCCGAGGGCGTCACCCAGGAGACCGTCGGCCGCGACGACGTCCGCGTCGGCAAGGCGGGCAAGCCCGTCGACCGCGTCGCCGCCCAGGCCTACTCGTCCTTCGAGAAGGCCTCGGTCGTGACCGTCCCCAAGGACACGGTGCTCACCGAGCCCATCCGCATCGCCGTGCACGGCGAGGGCGGCACCGCCTTCGCGCACCAGGTCGTCGAGCTCGGCGCGTTCGCCGAGGCCCTCGTCGTCATCGACCACACCGGTGACGCCGTGCTCGCCGCCAACGTCGACTTCGTCGTCGGCGACGGCGCGAAGCTCACCGTCGTCTCCGTCCAGGACTGGGACGACACCGCGGTGCACGTCGCCCAGCACAACGCGCTGGTCGGCCGTGACGCGTCCTTCAAGTCCGTGGTCGTCACCTTCGGCGGCGACCTGGTCCGCCTGCACCCGCGCGTGCACTACGCGGGCACCGGTGGCGAGGCCGAGCTCTTCGGCCTGTACATCACCGACGCGGGCCAGCACCAGGAGCACCGCCTCCTGGTCGACCACAACACCCCGCACTGCAAGTCGAACGTCGTCTACAAGGGCGCGCTCCAGGGCGACGAGGCCCACGCGGTGTGGATCGGCGACGTCCTCATCGAGGCCGCGGCCGAGGGCACGGACACGTACGAGATGAACCGCAACCTGGTTCTGACCGACGGCGCCCGGGTCGACTCGGTGCCGAACCTCGAGATCGAGACCGGCGAGATCGTCGGCGCGGGCCACGCCTCGGCGACCGGCCGCTTCGACGACGAGCAGCTGTTCTACCTGCAGTCGCGCGGCATCCCGGAGGAGGAGGCCCGCCGCCTCGTCGTCCGCGGCTTCTTCGCCGAGCTGGTCCAGCAGATCGGCCTGCCCGACGTCGAGGAGCGCCTCATCGCGAAGATCGAAGAGGAGCTGGAGGCGACCGTCGCATGAGCCTCGACCAAGCCCGCTTCGTTCGGGCCTGCGGACTGAGCGAGCTGGAGGAGGACACCCCGAAGCGGGTGGAACTCGACGGCACGCCGGTCTCGGTCGTCCACACCGAGGGCGAGGTGTACGCGATTCACGACATCTGCTCGCACGCGAACGTCTCCCTCTCCGAGGGCGAGGTGGAGGACTGTCAGATCGAGTGCTGGCTGCACGGCTCCAGCTTCGACCTCCGCACCGGCAAGCCGTCCGGCCTCCCCGCGACGCGCCCCGTCCCCGTATACCCCGTAAAGATCGAAGGGGGCGATGTACTCGTAGACGTGCACGCCTCCCTTTCCCAGGAGTCCTGAGGCACCCATGGCAACGCTTGAAATCAAGGACCTGCACGTCACCGTCGAGGCCGACAACGCCACGAAGGAGATCCTCAAGGGCGTCGACCTGACCGTGAAGCAGGGCGAGACCCACGCCATCATGGGCCCGAACGGCTCCGGCAAGTCGACGCTCGCCTACTCGGTCGCGGGTCACCCCAAGTACACGATCACCCAGGGCAGCGTGACCCTCGACGGCGAGGACGTCCTCGAGATGTCCGTCGACGAGCGCGCCCGCGCCGGCATGTTCCTGGCCATGCAGTACCCGGTCGAGGTCCCCGGCGTCTCGGTCTCCAACTTCCTGCGCACGTCGGCGACGGCGATCCGCGGCGAGGCCCCCAAGCTGCGCACCTGGGTGAAGGAGGTCAAGTCCGCGATGGAGCAGCTCCAGATGGACCCGGCCTTCGCCGAGCGCAACGTGAACGAGGGCTTCTCCGGCGGTGAGAAGAAGCGCCACGAGATCCTCCAGATGGAGCTCCTCAAGCCGAAGATCGCGATCCTCGACGAGACGGACTCCGGTCTGGACGTCGACGCGCTGCGCCAGGTCTCGGACGGCGTCAACCGCGTCCGCGAGACGGGCGAGGTCGGCACCCTCCTCATCACGCACTACACGCGCATCCTGCGCTACATCAAGCCCGACTTCGTGCACGTCTTCGCCAACGGCCGCATCGCCGAGTCCGGCGGCGCCGAGCTCGCCGACAAGCTGGAGGCCGAGGGCTACGAGGCCTACACGAAGGGTGGCGCATCCGCGTGACAGTGGCCCACCAGGGGCTCTCCGGCCTCCTCGACACCGAGGCGATCCGCAAGGACTTCCCGATCCTGGATCGCACGATCCACGACGGCAAGAAGCTCGTGTACCTGGACAACGCGGCGACCTCGCAGACGCCGCGCCAGGTCCTCGACGTACTGAACGAGTACTACGAGCAGCACAACGCCAACGTTCACCGCGGCGTGCACGTCCTCGCCGAGGAGGCCACGGCGCTGTACGAGGGCGCCCGTGACAAGGTCGCGGAGTTCATCAACGCGCCCAGCCGCGACGAGGTGATCTTCACCAAGAACGCCTCGGAGTCGCTCAACCTCGTCGCGAACATGCTGGGCTGGGCCGACGAGCCCTACCGCGTGGACCACGAGACCGAGATCGTCATCACGGAGATGGAGCACCACTCCAACATCGTCCCGTGGCAGCTGCTCTCGCAGCGCACCGGCGCGAAGCTGAAGTGGTTCGGCCTCACCGACGACGGTCGCCTGGACCTCTCCAACATCGAAGAGGTCATCACCGAGAAGACGAAGATCGTCTCCTTCGTCCTGGTCAGCAACATCCTGGGCACGCACAACCCGGTCGAGGCCATAGTGCGCCGCGCCCAGGAGGTCGGCGCCCTCGTCCTCATCGACGCCTCGCAGGCCGCCCCGCACATGCCGCTGGACGTGCAGGCGCTGCAGGCCGACTTCGTGGCCTTCACCGGTCACAAGATGTGCGGTCCGACGGGCATCGGCGTGCTGTGGGGACGCCAGGAGCTCCTGGAGGACCTGCCCCCGTTCCTCGGCGGCGGCGAGATGATCGAGACCGTGTCGATGAACTCGTCGACGTACGCGCCCGCGCCGCACAAGTTCGAGGCCGGCACGCCGCCGGTCTCCCAGGCCGTCGGCCTGGGCGCGGCCGTGGACTATCTCTCGGCCATCGGCATGGACAAGATCGCCGCGCACGAGCACGCGATCACCGAGTACGCGGTCAAGCGCCTCCTGGAGGTGCCCGACCTGCGCATCATCGGCCCGACGACGGCCGAGGAGCGCGGCGCCGCGATCTCCTTCACGCTCGGCGACATCCACCCGCACGACGTGGGCCAGGTCCTCGACGAGCAGGGCATCGCGGTGCGCGTGGGCCACCACTGCGCGCGCCCCGTCTGCCTGCGGTACGGAATTCCTGCGACCACGCGAGCGTCGTTCTATCTGTACTCCACGCCCGGCGAGATCGACGCTCTCGTCGACGGCCTGGAGCACGTACGGAACTTCTTCGGCTGAGGGGCTGGCTGGGAACGTGAAGCTGGATTCGATGTACCAGGAAGTCATCCTGGACCACTACAAGCACCCGCACGGGCGTGGTCTGCGCGATGGCGACGCCGAGGTGCACCACGTCAACCCGACGTGCGGCGACGAGATCACGCTGCGCGTCAAGTACGACGGGTCGACGATCGCCGACGTGTCGTACGAGGGCCAGGGCTGCTCCATCAGCCAGGCCAGCGCGTCCGTCCTGAACGACCTGCTCGTCGGCAAGGAGCTCGCCGAGGCGCAGCGGATCCAGGAGGTCTTCCTGGAACTGATGCAGTCCAAGGGCAAGCTGGAGCCGGACGACGCGATGGAGGAGGTCCTGGAGGACGCGGTCGCGTTCGCCGGGGTCTCCAAGTACCCGGCGCGTGTGAAGTGTGCTCTGCTGAGCTGGATGGCGTGGAAGGACGCGACGGCCCAGGCGCTGGGCACCGATGCCGCCGACGTCGCTGAGAGGAAGACCGCATGAGCGAGAACGAGACCCTGACCACGAAGCCCGCTTCCGAGGAAGAGGTCCGCGAGGCGCTGTACGACGTCGTCGACCCCGAACTGGGCATCGACGTCGTCAACCTCGGCCTGATCTACGGCGTGCACATCGACGACGCCAACATCGCCACGATCGACATGACGCTCACGTCCGCGGCCTGCCCGCTGACCGACGTCATCGAGGACCAGGCGAAGTCGGCGACGGAGGGCATCGTCAACGAGCTCCGGATCAACTGGGTCTGGATGCCGCCGTGGGGCCCCGACAAGATCACGGACGACGGCCGCGAGCAGCTTCGGGCGCTCGGGTTCAACGTCTGAGAGTGACACCACCGCGTACGTAGCCCCCTGGAGGATTCTCCGGGGGGCTTCGTCGTGTGCGCTCACGCCGATCGCGCCGCCCGAGGCCTGGACGCGCTTTTGTGTACGCCCGTACGCATCGATATGTACACTCGTACGCATGGGATACGCACTGCTGGCCGCGGCCATCGCGGCGGAGGTGGCCGGGACGACGGCCATGAAGTACAGCGAGGGGTTCAGCAGGCTGGTTCCCTCGCTGATCACGGTCGCGGGGTACCTGCTCGCCTTCACGCTGCTCGCACAGACCCTGAAGACCCTGTCCGTCGGCACCGCCTATGCGATCTGGGCCGGCATCGGCACCGCCGCCGTGGCCGCCATCGGCATGATCTTCCTGGGGGAGTCGGCCAACATGGTCAAGGTCGCGGGCATCGCGCTCGTCATCGCGGGCGTCGTCGTGCTCAATCTGGGCGGGGCCCACTGATGGGGCGTCGGTACGATCCCGAGCGTCGGCAGCGGATCATCGACGCCGCGATCCGCGTCGTCGGGGCGAAAGGGATCGGCGGGCTCAGCCACCGCTCGGTCGCCGCCGAGGCCGACGTGCCGCTCGGCTCGACCACGTACCACTTCAAGACGCTCGACGAGCTGCTGACCGCCGCGCTGCGGCAGAGCAACGAGGGTTTCGCGAAGGTGATGGCCGCCAGTGACGTGTTCGAGGACCCGGCGGCCGACCTCGGCGACCTGGCTCGTGGGCTCGCCCGGGTCCTGGGTGAGTGGTTCGCGGGGGAGCGGGCCGGGGTCGAGTTGGAGTACGAGCTCTATCTCGCCGCCCTGCGCAGGCCCGCGCTGCGGCCCGTGGCCGCCGAATGGTGCGCCGGGCTCGCGGACGTCATCGAGCTCCGCACCGACCCGGTCACCGCGCGCGCCCTCGTCGCCCTGATGGACGGCATCAGCCTGCAAGTGCTCCTCACGGGCGGGGAGTACGACGAGGAGTATGCGCGGGAGATGCTCGGACGGCTGCTCGTGTAGATCCGTCAAGGAATAGCTATGTGCTGTCAAAGATCATTGCGTACGCCGAGTTCCCGCTGGTAGCGTCCCGCGTGCATTGACCAAGCAATTGCGAGAACTTGGGGGAACGAGTTCATGAGCATGCGTAATAAAGGTATTTCCGTCGTGATTGCCTGCGCCATGACCGGGGTAGCGGGTGGTACGGCGTACGCGGCTTCGGCGCCACAGGAGGCGGCGCAGCGGCAGGCACTCGGCGCGGACGAGATATGTGCCGTCCTCGGCATCGGCAGCGGAGCGGCGGGCCTTGCCAAAGCGCTGGCCAAGGGGGCATCGTGGGTAGGGATCGGCGCCAGCGTCGGGTGCTACGCGTACACGAAGGCCAAGGAAGCGACGCCTGCGCAGAAGCGTGCGGCCATGATCAAGTCGTACAAGAAGTACCAGGCGATGAGTGACGTCAAGAAGCTCGACGCCCTCGGCTATTACTGCCGCAAGCAGAACGGCGGCGGCAGTGGCGGAACCGATGTCGCCCCGGTCAATTCGCCCTCGACCGTGGGGGTGATGGCAGGATGGCGGACCATCAAAATGAAGGGCGTCAAGTACTCGTGCACCGCCAGCAGGGACTGAAGGGGAGCCGCTCTCCCGGACGTACTTCCGGACGCGCTCCGGGAAATGGCGAGCGATTCCTGTTCTCCCTGGCATTGGTCGCCGTGAGCCTCCTGTGGATGACACGGGAAATGGCGCAGTGGGCCGTCGTGCTGTGTGTTGTCGGCGCGGTGGCCGGGGCGGCGGGAATGGTCCTTTTCGGGCTGCGCTATATGCGGGGGCGCGCCCATTCGGGGTGAGTCACACGTAATTCCCCGGCCGTTGTCGTCCCGCTCCGGCGCGCACCCTCAGCCGGAGCGGGACCCCAGCTCCCTGACCGTCCGCAGCGCCGCCTCGACGCTCGCCGTGACGTCCGTGACGGGGTACTGCACGTTCCGCACGGTCCGGTCGCCGTCGAGCACCAGCGTCAGCCGCTTCAGCCGGCTCACACCCGCCGCGCGGAACGTCGGCAGCCGCAGGGCCGCCGTGAGAGCCAGGTCCGCGTCCGAGAGGAGCGGGAAACGCAGGCCCTCCTTCTCCGCGAACGCCGCCTGTTCGTCGGGGCGTTGGGACGAGACCCCGTGCACCGTCGCACCCGCCGCGGTGAACTCCGCCAGCTGGTCGCGGAACGTGCAGGACTCCAGCGTGCAGCCGCGCGCGCCGGGGATCCCTGCCCAGCCGGGCGGGTAGGCGTCCTTGCGGGCGTACGCGCCGGGAAAGCAGTACAGGACCGTGTACGGGGTGTCCGCGGAGACCGGATCGCGCGCCTCGCCGTCGTGTCCCACGAGCCGCAGCTCCGGCAGGCGCGTGCCGAGCAGCGCGTGCACCCGCTGCGCCTCCCGTGAGGTCTCCGTCGCCGTCGCCATCGTCTCTCCCTCTCCCAGCACCCAGGTGTCCCCCCAGTCCTGGAGGGCGACCAGGACGGGCAGCAGCGCGCGGCCGCGCGGCGTCAGGCGGTACTCGTGGCGCACGGGGCGGTCCTGGTAGGGGACGCGCGTGACGACGTCCGCCTCCACCAAGAGCTTCAGCCGCTCGCTCAGCACCTTGCGGGACACGCCCAGTTCGCGCTGCATCTCGTCGAAGCGGCGCACGCCCCGCGCCGCGTCGCGCACGATCAGCAGGGTCCACCAGTCGCCGACCACGTCCAGGGCCTGGGCGATCGCGCAGTGGTCGTCGTCGAGCCGGGTCCGTTGCGCCATGCCGCACATGCTGACATAGTCCGTTCCCAAAAGGAACTGACCCCTGCGGGTCGGCTCCGTCGGTTCACTGACCTGCCGGGGGCGGCGTGCGTGATGTACCCAGGACCGTGTGGCTGCTCGCCGCCGGTCAGTTCTTCAACATGGTCGTCGCGTTCACCTTCGTCTACTTCTTCGTCTACCTGACGGACGAACGCGGCCTCGCGGTCGCCCAGGCCGGACTGATCAGCGGCATCGGCGGCGTCGGCATGGTCGCGGGCAACTTCACCGGCGGCTGGTTCGGCGACCGCTCGGGCCACCGGCGCGTCCTGCTCGTCGGGTCACTGGTCAGCGGCGCGGGCGTGCTCGCGCTGCCGTTCCTGCCGGTCGCGCTGCTCTACGTCGTGCCGCCGCTCAGCCAGTACGCGGGCGGCTGCGTGCGCGCCGCCACCGGCGCCCTCGTCGCCGTGTCCGTGCCCGAGGGCGCGCGCCGCCAGGGGTTCGCGGTCACCCGGTTCGCGGGCAACGCGGGCTTCACCGTCGGACCGCCGCTCGGCGCGCTCCTCATCGCCCACACCTCGTACACCTGGCTCTTCGTCATCGACGGCATCGGCACGCTGGTCTACGCCGCGTACGCCGCGCGGATCCTGCCCGCCCGCGGGGCGGTGCGCTCCGGGCCGGGCCTTCCGGACGCGGGCAAGGGGGCGCGGCCGGGTGTCTTCGCCGCCCTGCGTGAGCGGCCCACCGTCCTCGTCCTCCTCGGCGCCATCCTCCTCACCGACCTCGTCTACCGGCAGCAGTACTCGACCCTCCCCGTCGACCTCGACCGGCACGGCCTCGGCACCGGCGTCTACGGCTGGCTCCTCGCCATCAACGGCGGCGTCATCCTGCTCCTCGAACTCCCCGCCACCCTCGCCCTGCGCGACCGGGCGCCGCTGCGCATCATCGGCACCGGGCTGCTGCTCGTCGGCGCGGGCTGCGCCGTGCTCGCCCTCGGCACCGGGCTCGGCACCGCCGTGACCATGATGCTGCTGCTCACCGCGGGGGAGATCCTCTACAAGACACCGGCCACCGCGTACGTCGCCGACCACGCGCCGGCGCATGTGCAGGGCCGCTTCCAGAGCCTGTACTCGGGCGTCTCGGTCAGCGGCGTCGTGCTCTCGGCGCCGCTCGGCGGGGCGCTCTACTCCGTGGCGCCGGGGTTGTTGTGGCCGGTCTGTGCGGGGCTCGCGGGGGTTGCGGGGTGCCTGGTCCTCGCGGCGGGGCGGGGCCGGGCGCGGCAGCCCTCCGCAGCGGTGGCCGCGGGCGGCACCGCGGGCGGCCCGGAGCGTGAGACCGGTTCGCCCGCGCGGCACACCTCCGGTTAGGTTTCACCCATGACCGACACGAACGCTTCCCGCACCACCGGCGCCGTCGCCGCAGGCCTCGCCACCGTCACCGCCGACGGCACCGTTCTCGACACCTGGTTCCCCGCCCCCGAGCTCGTCGCGGAGCCGGGCCCGGCCGGCAGCGAGCGGCTCACCGCCGAGCGCGCCGTGGAACTGCTCGGTGAGGGCGCGGGCAAGGCCATCGGCCCGGACGCCCGCCGCGGCGTGGAGGTCATCGCTGTCCGTACGGTCATCGGATCCCTCGACGACAAGCCGCTGGACGCCCACGACGTCTACCTGCGCCTGCACCTCCTCTCGCACCGCCTGGTCAAGCCGCACGGCGTGAACCTCGACGGCCAGTTCGCCTTCCTCGCCAACGTCGCCTGGACCTCGCTCGGCCCGGTCGCCGTCGACGACGTCGAGAAGGTGCGCCTCAACGCCCGCGCTGAGGGCCTGCACCTCGCCGTGACGTCCGTCGACAAGTTCCCGCGCATGACGGACTACGTCACGCCGAAGGGCGTCCGCATCGCCGACGCCGACCGCGTGCGGCTCGGCGCGCACCTCGCCGCGGGCACCACGGTCATGCACGAGGGCTTCGTGAACTTCAACGCGGGCACGCTCGGCACCTCCATGGTCGAGGGCCGCATCTCCGCCGGTGTCGTCGTCGGCGACGGCTCGGACATCGGCGGCGGCGCCTCCACCATGGGCACGCTCTCCGGCGGCGGCAACGTGCGCATCGTCATCGGCGAGCGCTGCCTCGTCGGCGCCGAGGCGGGCGTCGGCATCGCGCTGGGCGACGAGTGCGTCGTCGAGGCGGGCCTGTACGTCACCGCGGGCACGCGCGTGACCATGCCCGACGGACAGATCGTCAAGGCCCGCGAACTCTCCGGCGCCTCCAACATCCTCTTCCGCCGCAACTCGGTCACCGGCACGGTCGAGGCCCGCCCGAACAACGCGGTGTGGGGCGGTCTGAACGACGTACTGCACAGCCACAACTAGCCGAGACCGGCAGAAACGGAGCGGCCACCCCGTGCGGGGTGGCCGCTCCGTTTTTCGTGCCGGATTCATCCGCCGGACAGGCATAGCGGGGGCCTTCCGGACCCGTCCTCATCCATGCGGGAGGGCAACAGGCCCCCCAGGGAGCGAAGGTGACGATGGATGCCCATGAGCAGGACAGTTTCCGGGAATTCGTGGCGACCAGATCGTCGGCGCTGCTGAAGACCGCCGTACTGCTCAGCGGGGGCGACCGGCACGCGGGTGAGGACCTGCTGCAGAACGCGCTCGTCAAGGCGGCGGGGCGGTGGCAGCGGATCGACGAGCCGGAGGCGTACGTACGCCGGATCCTGTACCGGCAGCAGGTCAGCCGGTGGCGGCTGAAGTGGCCGCGGCGCGAACTCGCCGTCGCCGAACCGCCCGAGCGTGCCGCGTCGGGGGACGGCACGGCCGCGGCGGAGCTGCGCATCGTGATGCGCGGCGCCCTCGCCAGGCTCACCGCACGGCAGCGCACCGTACTCGTCCTGCGCTACTACGAGGACATGCCGGAGGCGGAGGTCGCCGCCGTGCTCGGCTGCTCCGTCGGCACCGTGCGCAGCACCACGCACCGCTCGCTCGCCCGGCTGCGCGGCCTCGCGCCCGAGCTCGCGCACCTCGGCCGCTCCGACACCGCCGAGCGGGCCGTTTCACCCGGCCCACCCGGCTCAGCCGACTCCCGTGACTTCTCGCCCATGGAGGTATCACCGTGAACGTGGCAGAACTGGTGCGCGAGTCGCTGCGGGAGCAGGCGGACCAAGGGCCGCCCGCGCCGGGGAACTTCGCCGACCGCGTGCTCGCCGTCCGCCGGCGGCGCAGGACCCGGGCGATCGTGGGCACCTCGCTCGCCGTGGTGACGGCCGCCGTCGTGGGTGTGGCGGTGCCGGCCTTCGACTCCGACGGCGAGGAGCGGGGTCCGCGCCCGGCCAGCGAGTCGCAGACCGGCGACGTCGTCGCGCACCCCGGACAGACACCGCCGCGTGACCTGATCGCCGCGGGCGGCACGGCACTCGCCGCGTACAGCACGAGCAAGCACGTCAAGCAGCCCGGCGGCGACGCGCTCATCACCCGTACCTACCGGCTGCTCGACCAGAAGACCGGCACCTACCGCGAGGACCCCCGCTGGTCGTGGGTCGACGTCGCGCCCGGCATGCGGACCGCCGCCGTCCTGGAGCGCGGACTCCCCGCCAAGCGGATCGGCCTGCTGAACATGATCACCGGCAAGGTCGAGCGCTGGCTCCCCGTGGACCACGGGGTCGGAGGCGTCGAGTTCTCGCCCGACGGCAGGAAGCTCGTCGCCACGACGTACGCCGAGGACCCGGACCGGCTCGACGGTGACCGGCCGATGAGCGACGGCAAGCACGAGGAGCCGGGCCCCGCCGACCCCACCAGGACCGGCTTCTACGTCCTCGACGTGGCCTCGGGGAACGGCGGTTGGAGCGAGGTGAAGACCAAGACCGGCGGGTTCGGCGCCGCGGACATCAACACCAGGCAGGACTTCGGCTTCAGCCAGGACGGCTCGCTGGTCTACACGGGGCGCATCCGCGAGCCCAGCCAGCAGTACTACGACTTCCAGGGGCACGAGAAGAGCGCGCCCCCGCGGGAGAAGCACCTGTCCTGGTTCGTCGACGCACGGCTCTCCCCGAACGGGAAGCTCGCCGCGGGTGACTTCGCGGGCGGCCTCGAAACCACCGCCACGCAGGTCCTCGACCCCCTCACCGGTAAGCGGGTCGCCAAGCTGCCCGGTCAGCAGCTGCTCGCCTGGGCCGACGACAAGCGGCTCATCGCCTGGGACATCGCACCCGGCACGAGCGAGTACCGCAACCGGCTCGTCCTGGTCACCATCGGGAGCAAGAAGACCGTCCCGCTCAGCGGCTACCGCTCCTCGAAGGACCGCGGCGTCAAGCGCTGGACGCCGATCTTCGCCGATCGCTGAGCAGCCTCGTACGCGGCGAGCAGCCCGTCGGTCGCCTCGCGGCCGGCGGGCAGCAGCGGTGCCCGCACCGGTCCCGACGGCAGACCGAGCGCGCCGAGCAGCGCCTTCGCCGTGACGGTGCCCGGCAGACCCGACGCCATCATCGCCTCGATCAGCGGGACCGCGGCCAGCTGCGCCCGGCGCGCGCCCTCCGTGTCGCCCGCGTCGAACGCGTCGAAGACCTCCCGGGGGCGGCCGGGGAGCACGTTGGCCACCGTGCTGACACAGCCGGCGCCGCCCACCGCGTACAGCGCCAGAGTGAACTCGTCGCAGCCCGCGTAGTACGCCAACTCCGTGCGGGAGATGACCTTCTGGCTGCCGAGGACGTCGTACGCGCAGTCCTTCACGCCGACGATCCGCGGATGGTCCGCGAGCCGCAGCACCGTCTCCGTCGCGATGCGGGTGCCGGTGCGGCCCGGGATGTCGTAGAGCAGTACGGGCAGCCCGCAGGTGTCGGCGACCGTGCGGAAGTGGGCCTCGACGGCGTCCTGCGGCGGCAGGCTGTAGGACGGCGTGAGCACCAACAGGCCGTCGGCGCCCGCCTTCTCGGCCTCTTGCGCCTGTTCGACGGCGTGCCGGGTGTCGTTGCTGCCGACGCCCGCGACGATCGACGCACGGTCGCCGACCGTGTCGGCCACGGCCCGGATGAGAGCAGCCTTCTCGGCGTCGGAGGTGGTCGGCGACTCACCGGTCGTACCGGACAGCACGAGTCCGTCGCAGCCCCGCGACACGAGGTGGTCGGCGAGGCGCCGGGCGCCGTCGAGGTCGAGGGCTCCCTCGGCGGTGAAGGGGGTGATCATCGCGCAGAGGGCGCGGCCGAAGGGCGCTGCGGTTCCGGAGGTCATGAGGGCAGTCTCGGTACGCCGGTGCTGAAGCTCCACTTAATTCTCCTACGAGGTAATGGACAGCAACGCTACGACGAGTGGGCGCCCGGGCCGACTTCACCGGGATCTGCGGGGATCCGGAGATCGGCGGGGGTAGCGTCGCGCGGTGCGGGTACTCGGCCATCCCAGCCAGAAGGGAGGCGGACCCCGTGACCGGGACCATGGGCGAGCAGCCGACGCGCGATCACGCGCAGCACTCGGTGGGAGAGCTCGTCGAGCGGGCCACCGCGCAGCTTTCGGAACTCGTACGCCAGGAAATGCGGCTCGCCGGGCAGGAGATGGCGGCCAAGGGCAAACGCGCGGGCCGCGGCGGAGGGCTCCTCGGAGCGGCCGGCGCCATCTCGTACGTCGGAGTCATGGCGCTCGCGGCCACGGCGATCGCCGCACTCGCACTGACCCTGCCCGTCTGGGGCGCGGCCCTCATCGTCACCGGCGTGCTCTTCGTCGTGGCCGGGGTGCTCGCCGCGCTCGGCCGCAAGCAGCTGGCCCGCGCGGTGCCCCCCGTGCCGCAGGAGGCGATGGACAGCGTCAAGGCGGATGTCGACGAGATCAAGGAAAGGGCGCACCGATGACGGACACCCCCAAGGACGCGAAGAAAGCGGGCGCCAAGGGTCCCGACGAACTGCGCCGGCAGATCGAGGAGACCCGCGGTGACCTCGGCGAGACCGTCGAGGAACTCGCGGCGAAGGCAGATGTGAAGGCCCGCGCCCGGGAACGGGCCGCGGCGGTGAAGGACCACGTACAAGGGACGGCGGCACAGGTGAAGGACAAGGTGACGGAGAAGGCGGCGCGCGCCACGGGCAAGGCCACGGACGAGGCCGGGCAGGCGAAGAGCGCCACGGCCGAGGGCGCGGCCCGCGCCAAGGGCATGGCGGCCGAGGGCGCCGCCCGTGCGAAGGGCATGGCGGCGGAGGGCGCCGGACGTGCCAAGGGCTTGGCGGCCGAGGGCGCCGGGCGCGCCAAGGGTGCCGTGCTGGAGGGCAAGGCGCGCGCGGAACAGCACGCCGTCGTGGTCCAGGCGGAGGAGAAGGTGGCCGAGGCCGCGCGCCGCGTACAGGACGGCGCGCCCGAGCCCGTGCGGGCCGCCGCGAGCGGCGTCGCACGCATCGGCGGCCGCCACCCGCGGACGGTCGCCGCGGCCGGTGCGGGCGTCCTGGTGGCCTGGCTGCTGCTCCGCCGCGGGAAGAGGAACGGCCGCTGATGAGCGGGACCACGATCCTCTACAAGCCGCTCGGCATGGCCTTCGGCATGCTGGGCGGCGCGGTCGCGGGCGCGGTCTTCCGCCGTACGTGGAAGGCCGTGGCGGGCGAGGACGACGCGCCGGACGCGCACGACGAGGAACGCTCCTGGAACGAGATCCTCATCGCCGCGGCGTTGCAGGGCGCCATCTTCGCCGTGGTCAAGGCCGCGGTGGACCGGGGCGGCGCGGTCGGCGTGCGGCGTGTGACGGGCCGCTGGCCGGGCTGACGGCCGTGCCCGTCCGGCATGACCGGCGCGGGTGCCGACAGGCCGGACCGACACAGAGGCAGGCCGCGTTGACGGGGCCGGACGCCCGGAGGAAGCTCGGGCCATGGCCACGACGCAGCAGCATCCGTACGCGCGTTACGTCGCGATCGGCGACAGTCAGACGGAGGGCCTCGGGGACGGCGACGAGGAACGCGGCTACCGCGGCTGGGCCGACCGGCTCGCCGAGATCCTCGCCGCCGGGTACCCGGACTTCACCTATGCCAACCTCGCCGTGCGCGGCCGCAGGACGGCGCTGATCAAGGCGGAGCAGCTCGGCCCCGCCCTCGCGCTCAAGCCGGATCTCGTGACCGTCATGGCGGGCATGAACGACCTGGTGCGGCCGGGCTACGACGCGGCGCGCGTCGCCGCGGACGTCGAGGAGATGTTCACCGAGCTCACCGCGGCGGGCGCACGCGTGGCCACCGTCACCTTCCCGGACATCGGGCGCGTCTCGCCGATGGCGCGGCGCGCGCTGCCCCGCGTCCTGGACCTCAATGCCCGCATCCGTGCGGCCGCCGACCGGCACGGTGTGATCGTCTTCGACACTTTCCCGCACCGCATCACCACCGATCCGCGGCTGTGGAGCCGCGACCGGATGCACGCGAGCCCGCTCGGCCACGCCCGGATCGCCGCGGGCATGGCGGAGGCGCTCGGCCTCGCGGGGCACGACAGCTGGCTGCGTCCGCTGCCGCCGCTCGCCCCGGTATCGGTGCTCGGGGCGGTGACGGCGGAGGCGCGCTGGTTCGCCGGGTTCATGGGCCCCTGGGTGTGGCGGCGGGTGCGGGGCCGGTCGTCGGGCGACGGCAGGGAGGCGAAGCGGCCGGCGCTGGAGGCGGTGACGGCGGCGCAGGCGCCTCACGAACGGGCTTGACTTCAACCTTGGTCGAGGTCCGAGTGTGGTGCGTGCAACTTCCACCGCGACGGACGGATCACGCCATGCCCACGACCCCCACCCCCACCCTCAGCACCGGCGCCCTCCCCGACCCGGCCCGCGCCGACGGCGGCCTCACCTTCATCAGTACCTGGAGCACCGGCTCGCCCGAGCGGCTGCGGGCCACCCTGGACGCCATCGCCAAGGCGTGGGAGACCCGGCCCTGGCCGCACGAAGGGCTCCTCTCGTACACGGTGTACGCGGGAGCCGACGGGTCGACCGTCCTGCACTACTCGCAGTGGCGGGACGAAGCGGCGTACCAGGACTTCTTCGCGGGCGTCGGCAACGGCAGGGACGCACGGAACTCCGAGATCGACGCGGCCGTGCCGGGCATCGAGCGGCTCGGCCTCAACAAGACGCGTCTGTACCGGAGTTGGAGCGGCGGCCGGGCGGGTGAGGTCCATGAGCCCGGTACGGTGGTGATCGGTCAGACCGACTTCGGGAGTCCCGACCCCGAGGGGCAGCGTGCCCGGTCGGACCGGGCGGTCGAGGCCCTGGACGGAGGTACCGCCGACGGCCCCGGCCCCTACGCCGCGCACTTCCACCTCACCCTGGACGGCAAGCGGGTCATCACCTACGCGGAGGGCGGCGGAGAGGGCGCCCGGTACCGGTTCGCGTACGGCTTCGTACCGAGCAAGGCGTAGATTTTCCCCGCCCCGCACCCCCGACCGCCCCGCTCTCCTGGACAGCCCCCGGAGGCGGCGGGACGGTGGACCCATGAGCGGGGACGGCAGGGCGGGCCGGGGCAGGCCGCGCAGGCGCAGGCCCGACAAGGGCGAGCCCGGCAGCAGCCCCGCCGCGCAGGGCGGGGACGCGGGCAACGGCAAGGCGTTCGAGATCGTCAGGGAGCTGGCGGTCGAGGGCTCCCCGGCCAGGCTCTGGGCCGCCCTCACCACCGGCACCGGCGGCTGGCTGTGGCCGGTGGAGTACGAACCGCGCGAGGGCGGCGCCGCCCCCTCCGGCGGCACCGTCACCCACTGGGACCCGCCCCACCGCCTCACCGCCCGCGTCGAGGACCCGGACGGCATACCCGGCCAGACCCTCGACGAACTCGACCACGTCATCGAGCCGCGCGACGGTGGGCGCCGCTCCTGGCTGCGCCACGTGCACAGCGGCATCTTCACCGGCGACTGGGACGCGCGGTACGACGGCGTGGTGAAGCACACCGACTTCCACCTGCACACCCTGGGTCAGTACATGGCGTACTTCGAGGGCCGCCCCGTTGCCTACTCCGCCCTGCACGGCCCGCCCGCCTCCACCGCCCCGGACGCCTTCGCCAGGCTGGCCAGGGCCCTCGGCCTGCCCGACGACGCCACGGACGGCGCGCGCGTGCGGGTGCAGGCCGCGGGCGGCGAGCTTGACGCGGTGATCGACTTCCGCAGCCGGTACTTCATCGGCCTGCGCGCCGACGAGACGCTGCACCGCTTCTACGGCCGCAACCACTTCGGCGCCCCGGTCGGCATCAGCGTCCACGACTTCGGCGCGCACGCCGACGCCAAAGGCACCGAACTGGCGTGGCAGGACTGGCTGGACCACCTCTACGGCTGAGGCGGCCCGGCCCGTACCGCCGGTCCCTGCGGCTACGGCCTGAAGCGCAGCACCTGCGGGTCGTGGTCGCTGTTCTGCTCCGCGAACTCCGCGTTGATGTGCACGCTGTCGAAGCTGACGTCGTCCGCGTCGCCCACCCCCGGGCTGGTCAGGATCTGGTCGAGGACCTGCGAGTTGCCCTGGTAGACGTACGAGTAGCGCTCGCTCCTCGGCAGCGACCTGACGGCGGAGCGCAGCGCGCCGCCGTCCTCGAGCGCCTTGGTGGTCGCCGAGAACTCGAAGTCGTTGATGTCGCCGAGCACGACGACGTCGGCGTTCCGCTGGACCTCGCGGATGTCCTTCACGAAGCCGTTCACCGCCTGCGCCTGGAGCAGCCGCTTGGCCTCGGAGGAGCGCACCGGCGGCTGGTGGTGCGAGGTCAGCCCCTCGTCGCCGCCCTTGGACCCGAAGTGGTTGGCGATCACGAAGACGGTGCGGCCGCGGAAGGTGAACTCGCCGGCCAGCGGCTTGCGGCTGTCCGCCCACGCCGCGTTGGCCGGGTCGACGCGCCCGGGGGAGTGGCTCAGCGCGGCGCGGCCGCCCTCGCGCACGACCTCGGTGGGCGTCGTCGCGTCGCCGGGCGCGCGCTCGGTGAACGAGACCCGCTCGGGGTTGTAGAGGAAGACCTGGCGGATGTTGCCGCCCGGCTCGCCGCCGTCCTTGTTGTTCTGCGGGTCGACGGACCGCCACGCGTACCGCGGGCCGCCCGCGGCGACGATCGCGTCCGTGAACTTCTTCAGCGTCGTCTCCGCGGAGACCGTGCCGTCGTTCTTCGCCCCGTTGTCGTCCTGGATCTCCTCAAGGGCCACGATGTCGGGCGAGGAGAGGTTCGCGACGACCGCGCCGGCCAGCGCGTCGAACTTCTTCTGCGGGTCGGTCGGGTCGAGGTTCTCGACGTTGTACGTGGCCACGGCGAGCTCGCCCTTGGCCTGGCGCCGCGTCTTCTCGGGCTTCAGGCCCTTGTCGTCGACCTTGCCGAGCTCGCGTGCCACGAGGGTGTAGCCGCCGAACTGGTTGAAGTCCAGGGGGCCCGCGGCGCCGCCGCGCAGGACGTCACCGACGTTCGCCTTGGGGAACGGCTGCTCGGAGACCGGGGCGAGCTGCTGGATCTGCAGCCGCCCGCCGTTCTGGGCGCCGTACGAGCCGTAGACGGTGCCGCCGCGCCGGTTCGGGTTCTCGTGCTTCTTCACCGTCACCCACAGCTCGTTGTACGCGTCGGTCGCACCGACGACGCGGGAGCTGCCGACCCGTACGTTCATGCCCTCAAGCGACTCGTAGAGGTCGAGGGCGTACGAGCGGGGCTTCAGCGGCAGCGCGTTGATGCTGCCGGCCCGCGCGGGGTCGCCCGCGGGCGCGTACCGGCTCGGCACGGACTTGGCGGTGACCGCGACCGGGGCGGGCAGCGCGTTGCCGGAGGACTCCACGGTCACCGTCGGCTTGGTGATCTGCGTGAGGGACTGGTTGCCGGAGCCGGTGCCCCCGGGAACGTACTCGCCGACCGTGCCGGAGACCCGTACCGCGTCACCCGCCTTGACGGTGAGCGGCGCGGAGCCGGTGAAGACGAAGACGCCCTCGCTGGTGGCCGCGTCGTCATCGGCCGTCCCCGCGGCGGACTGGATCCAGAAGCCCTTCGAGCCGTAGCCGCGCACGCCCGTCACGATGCCGGGCACGTCGGTGACCTGCTGCCCCACCAGGGGCGACGTACGGGTGGTGCCCTGGATGTCGTGGATGCGGACCCCGTCGGCGGCGGCCGGGGACGAGGTGACGGCGAGCAGTCCGGCCGCCAGGGCGGCGGCGACCACGGCGCCGACGGCGGCGGATCGCGGAAGGCGGGGCGACGATATGTGAGGCATCTGGGCACTCCGGATGAGGGTGTGGGAACGAAGCTGCGACGCAGGTCCTGTCGGGCGCTCTACGCGCGTCAATCTCTTGTGTGACCAGGGGAGTTGTCAAGGTTCTCCGGGTGTTCCGCCGCTGTACGTTTCCTGACAGGGACATGAACCGGGCGGCATGGTCCCAAATCCGTCTAGGCTTGCGCACTGCAGAGCCCACCCCTCCGGAGGAGAACCAGCCGATGTCCGTAAGCCCCGCCACCCTGCCGCCGGTGCTGCTGCACTCCGAAGCGGAACTCGCGCGGGCCGCGCTCGCCACGCCGCTGCTCTCCCGCGCCGTGCGGCTCGCCCGCTGGGCGGGACCCGAGACCCGCGTCGGCGCGGGCGGCGAGCTCGTCGAGGCGCAGCTCCCGGCGGCCGCGGCCGAGCTGGGCCTCGCGGCGGACGACCCGGACGCGGCCGCCTACGCGAGCGAGGCGTGGCGGGTCGCGGTGGACACCGGACTCCTCGACGTCACGGACGCCGAGGAGGAGGGCGCGGACGGCACCGTCACCCAGGGCGAGGACCTCGCGCTGCTCTCCGAGGGCGGCCCGCAGGACGTCCTCGGCATCTGGCTCGGCGCCCTCGACACCGTGTACGCGGACGCGACCGTGCCCGACATGGAGAACCTCCTCGACGTCCTCGAAGAGAACGGCGAGGTCGACTTCGACGAGCTCGGCTGGGACCCGCAGGCCGAGGCGGACTTCCTCGACGGCGTCCTCGGCAACCTCTACCTGCTCACCGTCGGCGACGCCGCGGGCGGCGAGAGCCCGGTGCCGCTGCCCGCGCTCGCCGCCTCGATGATCGTCCCCGACGACATGGGCGAGCCCACGGACGACATCCTGGAGCAGGTGTCGGACGCGATGATGAAGCTCGACGACCAGTTCCGGCTCTTCGAACCGCTCGGCCTCGTCGAGTACCAGCCGGTCGACGAAGCGCTCATGGCCGACATCGACGACGAGACGGCCCAGGCCATCGAGCCCGCCCCCGTCGACGACGAGGACGTCAGCCGCTACGGCATGGTCCGCCTCACCCCGCTCGGCCTGTACGGCGTCCGCGCCCGCATGCTGGAGGCCGGCGTCGACGCGCCCGCCGTCGGCGACCTCGCGGACAAGGGCGCGGACGCGCTGCTCGACGGCACCTCCGGCTTCCCGCAGCACGCCGCGCAGGCGGAGATCGAGCGGTGGCTCGGGCAGCACGAACCGCTCGGCGCCGCACGGGAGTTGCTGGCCGCGGCGCGCGGCGGCGACGAGGGTGCGCCGCTGCGCAGGCTCCGCTGCCAGCAGGCGCTCTCCCTGGTCGGCGACGAGGCGGAGCCCGCGCTGCGCGACGTCCTGGACGACCCGGAGCTCGGCGGCCTCGCCCGGGTCTGGCTCGCCGAGCACGGCGCCACGGACGTGCCCGCGCCGTCGGAGGAGCTCATCTTCTGGCTGACCATCGACACGCTCGCCGCGCAGCTCTCCGCCGAGGGCAACTCGGACGAGCTGCAGAGCCTGGTCGAGGGCCTGGCCCAGCAGCACAGCGGCTTCTTCGCCACGGCGTGGCGCGTCGAGCACCCCGCCACGGCCGACGTCCTGGACGCGATGGGCCGCCTGCACCCCGACAAGAAGGTCGCGAAGGAGGCCCGCAAGGCGGCGTTCAAGGCACGGAACTTGTGAGCGTTTGAGCCCGAAGGGCGATGAACGGCACCCCGGGTGGGCCGGGCCGAACGGTCCAGGCCCACCCGGGTTCCGCTCAACCCGTCGCAGGCGTCAGCACTCGTACCGCGTCGTGTGCTTGAACGACGACGTCGCACCGTCGAAACCGTACGTCCCCCGGTACGCCGGAGGGTTCTGGTACTCGCCCACGATCGTGATCGTGTTCGCGCACGACCCCTGACCGGCGCGCTTCGCGTCCAGCCGTATCGTCTCGCCGATCGTGCCGCCCGTGATGTCCCACGGCGCGCCGCAGATGCCGGACGTGATCTGCCCGCCCGTCACCACGTGCGGGTAGGTGTTGGGGTTGTACTTCACCTCGATGACGAACGTGACCGCGCCGGCGTGGAGCGTCAGCTTGCACTCCGTCGCCAGGGCCTCGGCCGACACCTCGGCCATCGGCGCGGCGAACGCCTCGTCGCGCGTCTTGACCTCGGCGCCCTGCGGGTTGTGGAAGCGATGCTCCGACACCCGCGACTGGCCGCCCTTCTGCTTACGTGCCTGAGTGGTCATGGAAAACCCTCCTCCCGTCCTGACCGTCAGGCCAGCAGCTCGGCGATCTCCACACGCAGCAGCGCGCGGACGTTCTCGATGTGGTTGACGATGGTCGCGACCGACGAACCGGCGAAGAGCAGACCCACCGCGACGTCGTCCTGCGAGGTCACCAGCGAACCGGAGTCGCCGCCCGCGGAGATGTTCGTCGTGACGATCTGGTCCTTGAAGCGGGCCGTGCCCGCCGTGCCGTAGTTCACGTCGACCGTCGCGTCGACCGCGATGATCCGGCCGAAGCTGATGTTCGTCGTCCTGCCGGACTTCTTCACCAGGTCGCCGACGGCCACATTGGCCTTGCGCCGCCAGGCGCGCGGGGCGCCGCTGAAATACTGCTCACGCGTCGCGTCCTGGAAGTCCACCGCGCCGAGCGCCGCGTCCACGACGTTGTTGTGCCGCTCCAGCGGGATCTGCGGCGCGAACTGGATCGTGATGAACCGCTCCAGCGTCGCGATGCGGTCGGCCGGGTCCTGCCCGCCGTCGAAGACGCCGGGCTGCACGATCGCGCTGCCCAGCTGCGCCCGGTTGGAGTCGGCGAGCACGTGGTTGTTGGAGAGGATGTAGAACTTCGCCGGTACGCCGAGGCCGGCGCCGGGCGGGTCGACGGAGGCGCCCGGCAGGAAGTCGTAGACCACGCTGCCGAGCGTGCCCGCGGTCACCCGGACGTTGCCGACCGAGAAGCCCGAGGGGCACGGACGCATCCGGCGCTTCAGGAGCTGCGGCTCGAACGCGCCGCGTCCCGCGAGCTCTTCGAGCTGCGGCTGCCCGAGGCCCGAGAGCTGCTCGCTGACGCTGCCGTCCGGTCCGTACGTCACCGAGGTGCGGTCCTCGGCGCGCCGGCCGCCCGCGCGGCCCTGCTGGCGCTGCGCCGCGATGTGGCCCACCGCGACGACGTCGGTCGGGGTGCCGTCGTCCATCTGGCGCGGGACGACGTCCCGCTCCGGGAGCATGGACTCCGGGACCTTCTGGGTGACGAACACGATGACGGCGGGCTCGCCCGTGGGCTGCCCGTCGCTCCACTTCACGCCGTGGCCGAAGCCGACGACGTTGGAGAGCGGCTGCTGGGGCCGCAGGAAGTCGGACATCGCCTGCTGGCGGGAGCTGTCGCTCAGCTGACCGCCGGTGGGTCCTCGCATCAGTTCGGGCTGGCTCACCACGCCAGACCACCTCTTCCCCTTTGAAGGGTGGGAGTTCCGGGTGCGCCGGGGCGCCGCTCTGGCTACGTCCCGTTGTTCTGGGCGTCGACCTCGCCGATGGCGAGTACGCGTACGGGAACGCCTTCGAGCGTGTCCGGAACCACGTCTGCGTCACGGAGACGGTCACGGGGCACCCGGTGGGTGACGAAGACGACGATCACGTCCTGACCCGAGTGTTCGTCTCTGCCGGTGCCGACTCCGGTGACATTGGCCAGCCTCATCAGCCGGCCCTCATGGAGGCTGCGTGCCTGATGTGCGTCCACTCGGCTCGCCTCCCCGTGCGGGTGGTGCAGCACTGCACGTACGTGATGTCTATTGCGGTGTGCATCCCGGGTCAAGGTGTTCTGCGGTGATTCTTGGCTTTACGTTCACGTACGCAGCCGCAACACGTTCACGTACGCAGGTGCGACGCGCCGTTGAGGTCGAGCACCGCGCCCGACGCCCACTCGGCGACCGGCGACGCCAGCCACAGCACGGCCGCCGCGATCTCCTCCGCCGTGCCCGCCCGCCCGAACGGGCTCTGCGCCCGGATCGCCTCGCCCTCCGCCCCGCTGAGGCGGTGCGCCACCCGCTCCGTCCCGAAGAACCCGGGCGCCACCGAAGCCACCGCGATCCCGTGCGGCGCGAGGGACACGGCGAGCGACTGGCCGAGCGCGTGGACGGCGGCCTTCGTCGCCCCGTACGCCGGGTGGTCCGGCTCCCCGCGGAACGCGCCGCGCGAGCCGATGTTCACGATCCGGCCGCCCGTGCCCTGGTCGATCATGCGGCGGGCCGCGAGGTGGCTGAGGTTCGCCGTGGCGAGCAGGTTCACGGAGACATGCCGCTGCCACAGGGCCGCCCACTCCTCGTACGGCGTGTCGGCGAGGGGGTGCGGGAGGTTCACGGCGGCGTTGTTGACCAGGACGTCGAGGCCGCCGAGCGCCTCGGCCGCGCGCGACGCGACGTCCGCCGCGCCCGCCGGGTCCGACAGGTCGCCGCCCACCAGCACGTGCCCCTCGCCCTCCAGCGAGCCGAGCGTCGCCCGCGCGTCGTCCTCGCGAGAGCCGTAGTGCACCGCGACCCGGTCGCCGTTCCCCGCGAAGGCGCGGGCGACGGCGCGGCCGAGGCCCCGGGAGGCGCCGCTGACCAGGACGCGGCGGCCGGTGCCTGACTGGTTGATGGGCAGGTTCATGGAAGGAGGCCCCTCGACGTCGAACGGTGTTCAACCGCCGTTTATACGCGAGCGGGACGGTGACGCCGACAGCAGCCCCGGTCGTACGCAGCCACCTTCGCGCCTCAGGAGAAACGATGTCGCTCACCCGCAGGGATTTCGCCGGACGCTCCGCGCTCACCGGTGCGGGGGTCGCCCTGGCCGGCAGTGTCGGGGCGCTCGCCACGGCCCCCGGAGCCCTCGCCGCGACGGACGTCGAGAGCGCGGACGAGTCGGAGGACGCCCGTCACCACGGCCACCACGGCCCCGGTTACGGCCCCCTGATCCCCGACCCCGAAGGCCTCCTCGCGCTGCCCGCCGGATTCTCGTACCGCGTCCTCACGCACAGCGGCAGGACCAGACTGGAGAGCGGCGAGTTCACGCCGTCCAACCACGACGGCACCGCCACCTTCCGCGGCCCGCGCGGCACCACGCTCCTCGTCAACAACCACGAGCTCGGCGGCCCCCGCAGCAAGTGGAAGCACCCCGTACCGCTCGCCGAAGGACTCGTCTACGACCCCGCCGCGTCCGGTGGCTGCACCGTCGTCGAGGTACGCCCCGACGGCCGCGTCGCCGAATGGGTCGGCATAGCGGGCACCGCCACCAACTGCGCGGGCGGCAGCACCCCCTGGGGCACCTGGCTCACCTGCGAGGAGACCGAGGACCGGGCAGGCCGGAACGGCATGACCAAGGACCACGGCTACGTCTTCGAGGTCGACCCCCTCGACAGGCGCGCCAACCGCGCCCCCAAGCCCATCAAGGCGCTGGGCCGCTACGCCCACGAAGCCGTCGTCGTCGACCCCAAGCGCGGCCACCTCTACCTCACCGAGGACGCCTCCGGACCGAACGGCCTCCTCTACCGCTGGACCCCGCCGCACGGCTTCGCACACGGCCGCGGCAGGCTGCGCACCCTCGCCGACGACGCGGGCGTCCTGAAGGCCCCCAAGTGCTTCGACTCCGGCGGCCGCTTCGTCGACGACCTGTCCCGCGCCACGAAGACCGGCACGGTCTACGGCGTGGACTGGATCGAGGTCCCCGACCGCGACGCGCGGACCGTGCCCGTGCGCGAGCAGTTCGACGACGGCGACATCACGCGCGCCCGCAAACTCGAAGGCATGTGGTGGGGCGACGGCGGCGTCTACATCGTCGCGTCCTTCGCCCGCGGCGAGAGCCCCGTACCGCACGACGGACAGGTGTGGTTCTACCACCCGGGCCGCCGCACCCTCACCCTGAAGGTGCTCCTCGGCGTGAACCGGGACCCCGGCAAGGACGGCGCCTTCGACGGCCCCGACAACATCACCGTCTCGCCCTACGGCGGCCTCGTCATCGCCGAGGACGGCGACGGCGTCCAGCACCTCTTCGGGGCGACGGAGCGCGGCCGCACGTACCCGATCGCCCGCAACGAACTCAACGCGGGCACCGAGGAGAAGCCGGAGTACAGCGAGTTCACCGGCGTCACGTTCTCCCCCGACGGCCGAACGCTCTACGCCAACATCCAGACGCCCGGCATCATGCTCGCGATCACCGGTCCGTGGAAGCGGCAGCGGAACTGACCGGAGCGGGGGCGAGGGCGGGAGCGGGCGCGGACGTCACGGCGCGTTGACCGCCCGCAGGGACGACGCGCCGACCCGGGCGTACCAGCCGTCACCGTCGGCGGCGAGCCAGGTGACGCCCTCGTCCACCGGCCACTCCCGCACCGTCTTCCCCGTGCGCAGCTCCAGCGCCCGGCACACCCGCCCCGCCGTGACATAGGCCGTGCCGCCACCGATGGCGGGCGGGCAGCGCGCGACGGCGTCGAACGACGTCCGCCACAACTGCCGCCCGCCGTCGGCGAGATCGATCGCCTGCAACACCCTGGCGTCCACCCAGTTCAGCAGGGTCCCGTCCCGGACGACGGGCCCGCGCCTGCCGCCGCCGGGCAGCGACGGCCAGCCGGTGTCGAGCCCGGCGGTGGGATGGCTCCACAGCCGCTTGCCGCTCCCGGGGTCGAAGCCGATCAGGTCCTCCCCGGCGGCGAGCAGCAGACCGGTGCCCGACGCGTGCCCGAGGGCGGTGGCGCCGCTCCCCGCGGTGAGCCGCAGCGGCTCACCGCGCAGCGCGTCACCCGTGCGCACGTCGATGAGGTGCAGCTCGTCGGCGTCGCTCAGCAGGGCGAAGCGGTCGCCCCCGCGGCCGTCCGGCGCGGGCAGCGTGACCGGTGCGGTCTGCGCCCGACCGTCCCTGCCGAGCCCCTGGTACGTCCACGGCTCGCGGCCCGTGACCGCGTCGAGGCAGAACACGCGCGGGTCCAGCGCGCCGGTGTCCGGCACGAGGAGCAGCCTGCCGCCCGACACCGCGGGTGCCCGCCAGTCCCGTGTGTCCTCCTTGCCGCGGGTGCGGGGTGAGCCTCCCGAGGGCAGCGCCCACGTGTGCAGCACCCGGTCGCCCGACGACCCGCCGCCGTCGTCGAGGGTGAGCAGCCGCCCGCCCGCGACGGCGAACCACTTCACGGTGCCGGGCCACGGCCGCTCCGGACGCCACGGATCGCCCGACGCCAGTTCGTAGGCCCTGTCCAGCAGTTCGGGGGCGATCAGCAGGCCGCCGGTGACGCCCCAGAGGGGTTCGCGGGCCGCCGCCGGGGGAGCCTTCCCGTACTGCCGGCGGCTCGTGCCGTCCGCGGCGCCGACGGCACGGACCACGCCCCGCGAGGCGCCGAACTCCGTGCTCGCCCCGTGCACAAGCACCGTGTCCCCGGCGAGCAGCGCGGCCATGACGCCGCCCGCGCCGCCCTCCTCGCCGGTCAGCTCCCAGCGCTGCCTGCCCGGCCGCTTCGACCCCTTCCGCAGCACGGGCCCGTCCTGCTCCGCGTCCGCGGCCGGGGACTTCGGGGCCCGGGCGACGGCCCACGCGGCGAGTCCGGCGAGCCCGGCGCCGCCGGTGGTGAGGAGCGCGCGGCGGGTGAGGGCGTGGTGGCGTCCGGCTCGGGGGAAGGGTGTGGGGGTGCGGGTGGGGGCGGCCTCGGGCGAGGGGTGCCGCAGCCGCTCGGTGGGGACACCGTCGCCGTTCCGCGCCGCGCCCTCCCGCTCCTCGCCTGCGATCAGCGACCTCAGCGGCTCCTCCCGCCACCACAGAGGCGCGTCCGGAGCCGAGGCCAGGGCGAGGACCCGCGCCACGGAAGGGCGTTGCCGCGGGTCCTTGTGCAGACAGGCGGCGACGAGCGCGCGCAGACCTGCTGTCTCCGGGACGTCGGCGAGGTGCGGCTCCTCGTGCGTGGCGCGGTAGAGCAGCACGGCGACGGGCCCCGAACCGAAGGGCTGCTCGCCGGTCGCGGCGAAGGCGAGGACCGCGCCCAGCGCGAACACGTCGGCGGCGGGCCCGACGTCGCCCTCGCCGGCGATCTGCTCCGGAGCCATGAACCCGGGCGTGCCGATCATCGATCCGGCCTGCGTGAGACCCGGGTCCCCGGCGGCGCGGGCGATGCCGAAGTCGATGACGCGCGGGCCGTCGGCGGTCAGCAGCACGTTGGACGGCTTGAGGTCGCGGTGCACGATGCCCGCGGCGTGGATGCTCGCCAGGGCCTCGGCGAGACACGCCCCGAGCGACCGCACGGCAGCGGCGCCCCACGGCATGCCCGCGGCGACCGCGCGGCGCAGGGTCACCCCGGGCAGGAAGGCCGTCGCGAGCCAGGGCACGGGCGAGTCGGGATCCGCGTCGAGCACGGCGGCGGTGTGCGCTCCCGTGACGGCACGCGCGGCGGTCGCCTCACGCCGGAAACGCTCCCGGTAGTGCGGGTCGGCGGCGAGGTGGGCGTGCACGGTCTTGACGGCGACGAGCCGCCCGCCCGGACTGCGCCCCAGATAAACCTGCCCCATGCCACCCGCCCCGAGCCGCCGCACGATGCGGTGGCCACCCAGGAGACGGGGGTCGCCGGGGAGCAGGGGGGTGCCGGGAAGCAAGGGGGTGCCGGTCACGGGGCGACGTCCTGGGGGGTGTTGTCGCGGGGGTCGGCATGGGCGTCACCGGCATCGGCGGTACCGGCACCTGCGCCACCGGCATGCGCGGCACCGGCGTAGGCTGCGCCGTCACCGTCACCGTCACCGTCACCGTCACCGTCACCGGCGGCACAGGCGGCACCGGCATAGACGGGACCGGCACCTGCGGGACTGGCATGCGCGGCACCGGTGGCAGCGGCACCGGCATAAGCGGAGCCGCCCCCGTCACTGGCGGCACGGGCACCGGCACCTGCGGCACCTGCATGCGCGGCACCGGCATACGCGGCACCGGCATACGCGGCACCGGCATAAGCGGTGCCGGTACTGCCACCGCCACCGCCACGGGCGGCAGCGGCACCGGCACCGCAGGCCCCTTGCCAGGCGGGCGCGGCCGCGTGGTCCCGGCCGCTCAGCGGCGTCACGTTCGCGCCCCCGGGCCGCGCAGCGTGTGCAGCGTGCGGCCCGCGCAGACGTGGAACAGGCCGTCGTGTGCCGCCGTCAGGCTCATGCCGGACGCGGCGGGGACGGGCGCCGCCCACACCGCGTCACCCGTCCCCGCGTCCAGCGCGTACACCCCCCACGTTCCCTCGCCCGCGCCGCCCGGCTCCGGTCCTGAGACGAGGGCCAGGCCGCCCGAGACCGGCGGCGCGCCCTCCTCGATCCATCGGAACTCCGGCCGCGACCAGCGTCTCCTGCCCGTACGGGCATCCAGCGCCTCGACGCCGTCCGACCCGGACGCGAGCACCGGGCCGCCCTCCGCGGCCCGTGCCGCCACCGCCGTGACCGCGCCCGCGGGCCGGTCCCACACCGTGCGGCGGGTCGCCAGGTCGACCGCCTCGATCCGCTCCTCCGACGCGAAGAAGCCGACGCCCTCGGCGCCGGGATGGGCCTGGGGGCGACGGGCGCCGTTCTCGACCTCCCGCTCCACGGTGCCGTCGGACGCCTTGAGGACGACCAGCGGATTGTGGCGGGCGTACCGGTCCGTGCCCGGGGCGCCCGATTCCCCGGACTCGGCGGCCACGGCGATGCGGCCGCCCGCTCCGTCCACGCCGGTCACCCCCGCCGCGCGCCCCTCGTGGTACCAGAGCTCCCGCCCCGTACGCGCGTCGAAGCCGTACGCGCGCCAGGGCCGGTCCCAGGTGCCGCGCCGATCCCCCCGGGTGCCGTACGAGGCGGAGGTGAACAGGCAGGCCACGCCGTCCGAGACGGTGAACAGACCCTCGCCGCCCTCCAGTTCGCTCGCCGGCGCGTCCAGGGGACGGGGCGGGCGGTGCCGGTTGCGTGACAGGACGCTCGACGTCCACGCCTCCCGGCCGCCCGCCGCACGCAGGGCGATCAACTCGGGGGCCAACAGGCTGTTCCGGAGTACGTAGACGAGGCCGCCGTGCGTGTCGACGCCCCGCAGGTCCTCCTCCGGGTAGGTCCAGCGGAGCGTGTTCGTCTCCGCGTCGAGGCGCGTGAGGCCCTTGTCGTCGAGTACGTAGAGGTCCTTGCCGTCGCGCAACAGGGCGCCGCCGTACTCGACTTCGCCGATGTCGCGGCTCCAGACCACCTCACCGGCCGGCGGCCGGGACTCCCCGCGCCGCCCGGCGCGGGACGCGCCCGCGCCACCGTCCCCGTCGTTGAGGGCGACGGCCGCCGTCGTGCCGACCGTGGCCGCGAGGACCGCACCGCCCCAGCCGAGAAGCCGCCGCCGGGACGTGCGGTGCGGGGGCGGCGGGGTGCCCCGGGGGTGAGTGGGGGTGTCGGGACGGGCGTCCTCGGGGGCGGCGGGCGGGCTCCACGCCCCGTCACCCCCGGCAGGGAAGGACCCGTCGACCCGCCCCGCCCCTGCCCCGTCCGCCGCCGCGGCCCTCAGCAGCTCCGCGACCTCGTCCTCCCGGCGGCGGATCAGCCCGGCGACCGGCTGCTGCTCCCACCACGGCTCGTCCGCCGCCCGCTCGGCGCACCGGGCGAGCACCTCCGCGACCGCGGGGCGGCCCGCCGGATCCCTGGACAGGCAGCGGCCGAGCAGGTCCCGCCACCTCGGGTCCGGCACGCCCGCCAGGTCCGGGTCCTCGTGCAGCGTGCGGTGCAGGACCTCGGGGGCGCCGCCCGAACCGAAGGGACCACGCCCGGTCGCCGCCACCGCGAGCACCGCGCCGAGTGCGAAGACGTCGCAGGCGGGCTCGGGGCGCCCGCCCCGCGCCAGCTGCTCGGGGGCGATGAAGCCGGGCGAGCCGATGGCCTCGCCCTCGGCCGTGAGGCTCTCGTCGGCCGCGTTCTTGGCGATGCCGAAGTCGATGAGCTTCGGGCCGTCGCGCGTGACGACGATGTTGGACGGCTTCACGTCACGGTGCACGAGCCCCGCCGCGTGCACCGCCGCCAGGGCCTCGGCGAGCGCGGCGCCCAGCGTGGCGAGTTCGGCGGCACCGAGCGGGCCGCGCGCGGCCACCGCGTCCGGCAGGCCGGGGCCCGCGCAGAACTCGATGGCCAGCCACGGCTGTTCGGCGTCCGGACCCGCGTCGAGCACGGCGGCGGTGTACGGCCCTGTGACGGCACGCACGGCGGCCGCCTCCCGCCGGAACCGCTCACGGAACTCCGGATCGGCGGCGAGGTGCCCGTGGACCGTCTTGACGGCGACCGGCCGCCCGGACGCGGACCGTGCGAGATGTACCCGGCCCATGCCGCCCTCGCCGAGCAGCGCGACGATCCGGTACCCGCCGACCTCCACGGCTGCTCCCTCCGTTGCCCCCGACGGACTGTGCGACGCCTGTGAGGCATCGTACGGTTGCGGCCGCGGGAGAGGTTGCGGCCGCGGAAGAGCGCGGGGAAAACCTTTGGCGTCCCCGTTTACGCCTGGAACCTCGCGGGCCACCGCGCGAGCCACGGCGCGTCGGGCGAGGGCAACCGCCACGTCTTCGGCGGCCTCTCGGACGCGGCGTTCCGGATGGTGCGGCTCCTTGAGGCGGGGGAGAACGCCGACTGGCCGTGGACCGTGGACCGTGGGCTGAGAGCTGTGTCCCCCGTTCGGGTCGTATCCACACCGTCGCCGAGGTCGCACACACCGTGACTTGTGTGTCTGTTCCATACCGATGTGAGGGCAGTGTCAGTACAGAGCATGGTGCCGTGGGCTCCCGAAGGCCCATACTGCGAATATGACGAGGCCCCCCGGCTCGCGCCGACACCTGCCGAACAGTCCCTTCAACGTGCCTGCACCGCCCGCCCCACCCGTGGAGCACTTCGAGGTGGGTGACAGGGTTTCCCACGACCAGTACGGCCTGGGAAGGATCGTGGGCGTCGAGGGAGAGGACGCGGTCGTCATCGACTTCGCGGGCCGCCAGGGGCGGTTCCTGAGTCCTTACCCGAAGCTGGCCAAGCTCTGACACCGAAGGCCCGCTCACGATATTGATGCCGATGCTGTGATCCGAACCGCTTGAGGGGCGGCGGCCCGCTTGTGCGGACCCGCCGCCCCTCAGCGCGTTCCCGGGCGTGTCGCCCGGATGGCGTCCGCGCGTCCCGGAGTCTCAGAGCGCCTGCGCGGCCGGCTTCACCATGCCCCGCACCGTGCGGGACTTGACGAACTGCCCCATTCCGGTCATTTCCCACTCGCCGGTGAACTGCTTGATCAGCTTCGCCATCATGACGCCCGTCTGCGCCTCGGCGTTGGTGAGGTCGAAGCGGACCAGCTCTTCGCCCGACGCCGCGTCGATCAGGCGGCAGTACGCCTTCGCGACCTCCGTGAACTTCTGGCCGGAGAACGAGTTCACCGTGAAGACCAGGCCCGTGACGTCCTGCGGGAGACGGCCGAGGTCGACGACGATCACCTCGTCGTCACCGCCGCCCTCACCCGTGAGGTTGTCGCCGGAGTGCTTGATCGCGCCGTTCACGATCGACAGCTTGCCGAAGTAGCAACTGTCGACGTGGTTGCGCTGCGGTCCGTACGCGATCACGGACGCGTCGAGGTCGATGTCCTTGCCGCGGAACGCGGGCTCCCAGCCGAGGCCCATCTTGACCTGCGAGAGCAGCGGACGGCCGCCCTTGACCAGGGACACCGTCTGGTTCTTCTGGAGGCTGACGCGGCCCTTGTCCAGGTTGATCTTCCCGGCGCCGGGGGCGGGCGCGGCGGGCGCCGCCGGGGCGGCGGGCGCGGCCTGGCGCGGGTCGGCGACCGGCGGGGGCGGGCCCTGCACCGGCTGGCCCACCGGGGGAGCAGGCGGGGCCGGCGGAGCCACGGGCGCGGCGGCCGGGGCCGGGGCGGGCTCCTCCACCGAGACGCCGAAGTCCGTCGCGATGCCCGCGAGCCCGTTGGAGTACCCCTGGCCGACCGCGCGGGCCTTCCACGCGCCGTTGCGCAGGTAGATCTCGACGATCACGAGGGCGGTCTCGGTGCCGAGCTGCGGCGGCGTGAAGGTGGCGAGCACCGAGCCGTCGTCGGCGTTGCGGATCGTGGCGGTCGGCTCGACGCCCTGGAAGGTCTGGCCCGCCGCGTCCGGGCTCGCGGTCACGACGATCTTCTCGATGCCGGGCGGCACGGCGGCCGTGTCGACGGTGACCTTGTCGGGGGTCGTGCCGCCGCCCGACTGATACGTCACGCCGGGCCCGGAGGGCTGGTTGAAGAAGATGAAGTCGTCGTCGGAGCGCACCTTGCCGTCGGCGGTGAGCAGCAGGCCCGATACGTCGAGCCGCACCGGAGCGGCGACGTCCACCGCCACGCGGGCGGCGGTCAGCGGGATGTTCGAGCCGGGGGTCATAGCTGTCATGCCAGGGGTAACGAACGATCCCGCTTTGCCGTTCCCTTACCCGGCGAAGGTTTTTCCAGGTGTTCTCCGGCCCTGTGGGCGGCGGGTCTCAGCCGCGGTTGCGCGGGTGCGCGCGGGCGGCACGTTCGTTGCCGCGCTTGTAGTTCCCGGTCCAGCGGGCCATCACCAGCTGCGGGTCGCCGCCCGTCACCTCGCCGAGGAACTGTTCGGCGCGGCCGCCGCGCAGCGTTCCCGCCGCGCGGCCGCCGTGGGTGATCAGGACGGTCCCGTCGGCGCGTTCCTCGTACGTGAATCCATGGGGTCTCGGCATGGCCGGGAGCGTACGTCCCGGCCCCGCCGCGCGGTACCGAATTACGGCACGACCACGATCTTCCGCCCCACCCCCGCGGCGAACCGGTCGAGCGCCTCCGGGTACTCCGCGAGCGGCAGCCGGTCGCTGATGAAGACGTCGGGGTCGAGGACGCCCGCCGCGAAGAGCTCCGCCGCCCGCTCGTAGCTGTGCAGGACGGCCATCGAACCGGTGATGGTGATCTCCTGGTTGTAGATGCGGTACGGGTCGATCTTCACGCGAGTGGCGTAGTCGGCGACACCGAACTGCAGGAACGTGCCCGCCTTGGCGACCCGTTCGAGACCGTCCTGGATCGCCGCCGCGTTGCCGGTCGCGTCGATGACGACGTCCCAGCCCTGGGGGCGGTCCAATTCGTCCGCGCCGGCCGCGGAACCCGAGACGCCGAGGCGCCGCGCCGTCGCGAGCCGGTCCGCGTTCAGGTCCACGACGTCGACGCTCGCCGCGCCGGTGCGCTTGGCCAGCTCCAGCATCATCAGGCCCATCGTCCCGGAGCCGTAGATCAGCACGTGCGCGCCGAGCCGGGCGCGCAGCACGTCGTAGCCGCGCACCGCGCAGGACAGCGGCTCGATCAGGGCGGCGTCCTGGGTGCGGACGTGGTCGGGCAGCCGTACGCAGTTGGCGGCGGGCGCGACCGCGTACTGGGCGGCGCCGCCCGCGGTGGTCACGCCGATCGCGGCCCACCGTTCGCAGAGGTTGCCCCGGCCGTCCCGGCAATAGCGGCACTCGTGGCAGTGCAGCGAGGGGTCCACGGCGACCCGGTCGCCGACGGCGAGCGTCCGGACGTCGCTGCCGAGCGCGACGACCTCCCCGGCGAACTCGTGGCCCGGCACGACCGGCAGGGTCGGCGCGAACTCCCCCTGGAGGATGTGCAGGTCGGTGCCGCACAGGCCGCACGCGGCGACCTCGACGACGACGTCACGGGGGCCGGGGGCCGGGTCGGGCACTTCCCCGACGACGGCCTTGCCGACGGACTCGATGATGGCGGCCTTCACTTGGCGGCTCCCTGGTTCATTTGACGGCTCCCAACGACAGGCCCTGGACCAGCTTGTCCTGGGCGGCGAACCCCGCGGCGAGCACCGGCAGGGAGATCACGAGCGACGCGGCGCACACCTTCGCCAGGAACAGGCCCTGGCTGGTGATGAAGCCGGTCAGGAAGACGGGCGCGGTCTGGGCGACGACGCCCGTGAGTACCCGCGCGAAGAGCAGCTCGTTCCAGCTGAAGATGAAGCAGATCAGGGAGGTCGCGGCGATCCCGGGGAGCGCGATGGGCGCCACCACGCGCGTGAGGATCGTGGGCAGCCGCGCCCCGTCGATCTGCGCGGCCTCGATGACGGGCTTCGGCACCTCGGCGAGGAACGACTGCATCATCCACACCGCGATCGGCAGGTTCATCGAGGTGTAGAGCAGGACGAGCAGCCAGATGTTGTCCAGCATGCCGGTGTTCTTGGCGAAGAGGTAGATCGGCAGGAGGCCCGCCACGACCGGCAGCATCTTCGTCGACAGGAAGAAGAAGAGCACGTCCGTCCACTTCTTCACGGGCCGCAGGGACAGGGCGTACGCGGCCGGCAGCGCGAGGACGAGGACGAGCAGCGTCGAGGCGAGCGACGCCACCGTCGAGTTGATCAGCGACGGCCAGGGGCTGGCGCCGCCGCCCGTCCCGAAGAAGTCCCGGTACCCGTCCAGGGTGAGCGGAGCGGCGAGCGAGGGCGGGTTGGTGGCGGCGTCCTCCTCCGAGTGGAAGGAGGTCAGGACCATCCAGGCGATGGGCAGGAAGAACAGGATCCCGGCGAGCCAGGCGGTGAGCCCCAGGCCGATTCCCTTGCCGCGTGCGTTCTTCATCAGCGGGACACCTCCTCACGGAACAGGGACGAGACGACCCGCAGGGCGAACGTCGCGATGATGATCGAGCCGATGACGACGAGCACGCCCGCCGCGGAGGCCAGACCGTTCTCGTGGGCCTGGTAGAAGCTCTGGTAGACGGTGTACGGCAGGTTGGCCGTGCCGAGGCCGCCCGAGGTGATGGTGAAGACGGCGTCGAAGTTCTGCACGATGTAGATCGAGCCGAGCAGCGCGCCCAGTTCGAGGTAGCGGCGCAGGTGCGGCAGCGTCAGATATCGGAAGACCTGCCAGTTGCTAGCGCCGTCCATGCGGGCCGCCTCGATCAGCTCGGAGTCACGGCTCTGCAGACCCGCTAGCAGGATCAGCATCATGAAGGGCGTCCACTGCCACACGAGGGACGCCTCGATGGCGAGCAGCGGCGTGTTGGAGACCCAGTCGGGCTGCGCCGCGGAGTCCCCGCCGACCCAGTGCAGCAGGCCGTTGAAGAGCCCGTACTCGGGGTTGTAGAGCACGTGCTTCCACAGCAGCGCGGCAGCCACGGGTACCAGCAGGAACGGCGCGATGAGCAGCGTGCGGACCAGGCCGCGCCCCTTGAAACGCCGGTTGAGGAGCAGGGCGAGGGCGAGCCCGATGATCAGGCTGGCGAGGACCACGGAGGCGGTCAGGAGGATCGTGGTCAGCACGGACTTGCGCAGGTCGGGGTCGGAGAGGACCTCGGAGTAGTTGCCGAACCCGGTGAAGCCGCGGGCGTCGGGGTAGAGGGCGTTCCAGTCGAAGAAGGAGATCACCAGGGTCGCCACGAAGGGCAGCTGGGTCACGGCGATCATGAAGATGAGGGCGGGCAGCAGAGGCGCCCTGGTGGCCCAGGCGCGCAGCCGGTTCGACGGCGGCGGGGTCTTGGGGGTCGGCACGCGCGTGTGCCGCACGGTGGTGCTCGCGGTGGCGGTCATCGTCCCTCGTACTCCTCGGAGATCTTCTCGGCGAGGTCCTGCGACGTCTTGAGGGCCGACTCGACGGACTGGCGTCCGGCGATGGCCGCGCTGATCTCCTGGGAGACCTTGGTGCCGAGGTCGGTGAACTCGGGGATGCCCACGAACTGGATGCCGGGCGCCGGACGGGGCTGCACGCCGGGGTCGCGGGGCCTGGCCCCTTCGATGGCGGCGCGGGTGACGTCCTGGAAGGCGGCGGCCTCCTCGCGGTACGCGGGGTTGGCGTAGGTCGACGCGCGCTTGCCCGCGGGCACGTTGGACCAGCCGATCTTCTCGCCGACGAGCTTCTCGTACTCCTTGCCGGAGGCCCAGGAGATGAACTTCCAGGCCTTGTCCGGGTTGCGCGAGGCCTTCTGCATGCCCCAGGCCCAGGTGTAGAGCCATCCGGAGTTCTCGGTCTTCGCCACGGGGGCGGGTACGTAGCCGATCTTGCCCTTCACCGGGGACTTGGCGGACTCCAGTGACCCGGCGGCGGCCGTGGCGTCGTACCACATGGCCGTCTTGCCCTGGGTGAGGTTGTTGAGGCACTCGGCATAGCCGGACTGCGCCGCTCCGGACTCGCCGTGCTCGCGGACGAGGTCTACGTAGAAGCGCGTCGCCTTCTCGAACTCGGGGGAGTCCAGACGGGCCGTCCAGTCCTTGTCGAACCAGGTGCCCCCGAAGGTGTTCACCACGGTCGTGAGCGGCGCCATCACCTCGCCCCAGCCGGGCAGTCCGCGCAGACAGATGCCCTTCATCCCCGGCTCCTTGCCGTCCACGCGGGCGGCGAGGTCCGCGACCTGCTGCCAGGTGGGGTGCTTCGGCATGGTCAGGCCGGCCTTTTCGAAGACGTCCTTGCGGTACATCAGGAAGGACGACTCTCCGTAGAAGGGCTGTCCGTAGAGCTTGCCGTCGCCGCCGGTGAGCGACTGGCGCATGGGAGGCAGGATGTCCTTCTCGTCGTACGTCCTGTCCTTGCGCGCGTACGAACCGACCTCGTGCAGCCAGCCGTTCTTGGCGTAGATCGGTATCTCGTAGTGGAGTGCCAGGTGTCGGCCGCGGCGAGCCAGCCGCCGTGCAGCGGGGCGAGGGATTCCTGGGCGTCCTCGCGCACGGTCAGGAAGGAGACGCCGCGCGGGCAGAGCAGCCACTTGAAGGCGCCGGTGAGGGTGTAGTCGTACGCGTCGGCGGCCAGCGGCAGCCAGCCCGTCGCCTGCGTCGCGTCGAGGAGGGTGCGCGTGCCGTGGGCGGCGGCGGCCGCGCGGACGGCGGGCAGGTCGGCGGTGCGGCCGTCGGCGGACTGGACGGCGGAGAACGAGACGAGCGCCGTCGTGGGTGTGACGGCGTCGGCGAGCTCGTCCAGCGGCGCGTACCGCATCTTGAGGTCGCCGCGCAGCACGAAGGGGTTCACGATGGAGGCGAACTCCCCCTCGGGAGCTAGGACTTCGGCGCCCGGCGGCAGCGAACCGGCGATCAGTCCCGCGTGCACGGCGACGGACCCGCCGACCGCCACTCGCCCCTCGGCCACGCCGACGAGCCGGGCGAACGCGGCCCGCGCCGCGTCCACCACCTCGAAGTCACCGGCGCCGCCCGGCCGCCCCTGGCCGTTCTCGACGGCGAGCGCGTGCACCGCTTCGATGGCGCGGCGGGGCAGCAGCCCGCAACTGGCGGTGTTCAGATACGTCGTCGTAGGAGCGAATTCCGTGCCGGTGCTGATCCCCATGGACTCCATGGGGATCAACCTATGCGGCGTGTCAGGCCTGCGGAACCGCGCATCCGTCGGGCCCGCACGCGTCGCCGCCGTCGGCTCCGCCGGCCGACGCGAGGGTGGTGAGCGGCGCGCGCTCGCCCCACGCCTGCTCCAGGGCCTGCGTGAAGACCTCGGCGGGCTGGGCGCCGGAGACGCCGTACTTCCGGTCGAGGACGAAGAACGGCACGCCGTTCGCGCCCAGCTCGGCGGCCTCGCGCTCGTCGGCGCGGACGTCGTCGGCGTACCGCTCGGGGTCGGCGAGGACGCCCCGCACCTCGCCCTCCTCCAGACCCGCCTCGACGGCGAGCTCCACGACGCGTGCGTCGTCCGCGAAGACGGACCGCTCCTCGGCGAAGTTCGCGCGGTAGAGCAGCCCGATCAGCTCGTCCTGCCTGCCCTGCTCCTTGGCGAAGTGCAGCAGGCGGTGCATGTCGAAGGTGTTGCCGTGGTCGCGGCCCTCGGTGCGGTAGTCGAGGCCTTCGGCGGCCGCGTTCTCCCCGAGCCGCTGCTCACCCTCGCGGGCCTGCTCCTCGCTCATGCCGTACTTCTGCATCAGCATCGGCAGGACCAGCCCGGTGTCGCCCTTGGCGCGCCCGGGGTCAAGCTCGAAGGAGCGGTGCACGACCTCGACGCCGTCACGGTGCGGGAAGGCGGCGAGGGCCTTCTCGAAGCGGGCCTTGCCCACGTAGCACCAGGGGCAGGCGATGTCGCTCCAGATCTCGACGCGCATGTGTGTGGCTCTCTTCAGGTCGTACGTCAGGTCGGTGCGGAGGTGGCCTCCGCTCCCGACGTCAACGTACGGGCAAAGCACCGCATTCCCGGTACCGCTCCGGCACCGCTCCCGGGCCTACGAACCGTCCCGCAGCCCCTTCGGCCAGTTCGGACGGAACTCGATGTGGTCGTACGTCACCACGCAGCCCTCCCCTACGGGCGACTGCGCCATGAAGCCGACCAGCGCGGCGGCCGCCGCCTTCTCGTCGCCGAGCGAGAAGATCCGTACGAACGTCCACCGCTCGCCGTCCGTCGACGCGTGGAACGCGAACGCCGGTCCCGTACGGCTGATGCGCAGCCAGGCGCTGCTGCCGTCCACCACGAACGCGTTGGCGTCGTCGGAGTGGCCGCGGGTGACGACCGTGCAGATCGTGGGCTCGTCCGGGGAGCGCTCCAGGCAGAGCTTGGCCCACTCCCGTTCGCCGACGTGCAGGTACAGCACGCCCGCGTCGAAGGCGGCGGCGAAGCCGACCGTGACGCGGGCGATCAGCTGGAAGTCGCCCTCGGGGGCGCCGAGGAGGCGCGGCGCGTCGGACGCGGGCTCCACCACGGCGTTCGTCGGCGGCACGAAGCGGTCCTGGCGAGGGCCCGCCCAGCCGGTGAGGACGCCGTCCTCATGGGACCAGCCGCCTTCGGGGCCGTAGGTGCGCAGCGGGAAGGGCAGTTCGGGGATCGTGACGTCCATGGGCTCAGTGTTGCAGGCGCCCGTCGTAGCGCCGGGGCAGTCCCAGCGGGTTGGCGTCGCGCAGCTCCGGCGGGAGCAGCGCCTCGGGGGTGTTCTGGTACGCGACGGGGCGCAGCCAGCGCTCGACGGCCGTGCCGCCCACGCTCGTCGAGGTCGACGTGGTCGCGGGGTAGGGGCCTCCGTGGTGCTGGGCGGGGGCGACGGCGACGCCCGTCGGCCAGCCGTCGACGAGGACGCGTCCGGCGAGCGGGGTGAGCTCGGCGAGGAGCTCGGCGCCCCGGCCGCTCTCCCCCGCCGCCTCGTCCGAGGAGAGCTGCACGGTGGCGGTGAGGTTGCCGGGCAGGCGGGAGAGGACGGCGGTGATCTCCGCGTCGTCGGCGTAGCGCGCGACGACGGTGACCGGGCCGAAGCACTCCTCGAGGAGCAGGTCGTGCGCCCCCTCGGCGGCGAGGCGCGCGGCCGGGACGGTGAGGAAGCCCGCGCTGACGGTGTGCTCGCCGCCCGCGCCCGGGGTGACCGGCGCGTCCACGTCGGGCAGACCGGCGCGCTCGCGCACCCCGGCGACGAAGTTGTCCCGCATCCGGTGGTCGAGGAGCACCCCCGACTCGGTGTTGCTGACCGCCTCGGTCAGGGACTTCACGAGCCGGTCGCCGCCCGCGCCCTCGGGGGCGAGGACCAGGCCGGGCTTGACGCAGAACTGGCCGACGCCGAGCGTCATGGAGCCCGCGAGTCCGGTGCCGATCTCCTCGCCGCGCTCGGCGGCCGCGGCTTCGGTGACGACGACGGGGTTGAGGGAGCCGAGCTCGCCGTGGAAGGGGATCGGCACGGGACGGGCGGCGGCCGCGTCGAAGAGGGCGCGCCCGCCGCGTATGGAGCCGGTGAAGCCGGCGCCGGAGACCAGTGGGTGCTTGACGAGTTCGACGCCCGCGTCGAAGCCGTGCACGAGGCCGAGGACGCCTTCGGGGATGCCGTGCCGGACCGCGGCCCTGCGCAGCACGGAGGCGACCAGCTCGGAGGTGCCGGGGTGGTCGGGGTGGGCCTTGACCACGACGGGGCAGCCCGCGGCGAGGGCGCTCGCGGTGTCGCCGCCGGGCACGGAGAAGGCGAAGGGGAAGTTGGACGCGGAGTAGACCGCGACGACGCCGAGCGGGATCTTGTAGCGGCGCAGGTCGGGGACGGGCGGGGTCGCCGAGGCGTCGGGGTGGTCGATGACGATGCCGAGGAACGCGCCCTCGTCGACCATGTCCGCGAAGGAGCGCAACTGGTAGCAGGTGCGGGCGAGTTCCCCGGTGAGCCGGACCGGGCCGAGGGCGGTCTCCGCGTCCGCGGCCTCCACGAGGTGGTCCTTCGCCTCTTCGAGGAGGTCCGCCGCGGTGCGCAGGAACGCGGCGCGGACCGTGCGGTCGGCGAGCGCGGACGCGGCGTCGCCCGCGGCGCGGACCGCGAGGTCGACCTCCTCGGCCGTGGCCTCCACCGCGACCTGCTCGCGCTCCTTCCCGGTTCGGGGGTCGACACTCCAGACTGGTGCTGCTGCCACCGCGGATTCCCTTTCCAGAGGTATGCCACTCACCAGGGCTGTTCGATATGCTGAACGCTGTCTTCGTTGATGAATGGCGGGGACTTCGGAGACTATTTCTCGGCGTTCAAAGGGGTCAAGGGCGATGTCGGCTGGCGAGACCGGAGGCGGTGCGCAGGTCAAGTCCGCGGTGCGGACGGTGGAATTGCTCGAGTACTTCGCGGGCCGTCCCGGAATGCACTCCCTCGCCGCGGTCCAGGAGGCCGTCGGATACCCCAAGTCGAGCCTTTACATGCTGCTCCGCACCCTGGTCGAGCTCGGCTGGGTGGAGACGGACGCGACCGGCACGCGGTACGGGATCGGGGTGCGGGCCCTGCTCGTCGGCACGTCGTACATCGACGGCGACGAGGTCGTGGCCGCCGCGCGCCCCACCCTCGACCGGCTCTCCGACGACACCACGGAGACCATCCACCTCGCGCGGCTCGACGGCACGAACGTCGTCTACCTCGCCACCCGCCAGTCGCAGCACTATCTGCGCCCCTTCACGCGCGTCGGCCGCCGCCTGCCCGCGCACTCCACGTCGCTCGGCAAGGCGCTGCTCGCCACGCACACCGACGAGCAGGTCCGCAAGCTGCTCCCGGAGACGCTGCCCGCGCTCACCGAGCACACCATCACCGACCGCGAGAAGCTCATCGAGGAGCTGCGCGCGGTGCGCGAGCAGGGCTTCGCGGTGGACCGCGAGGAGAACACGCTCGGGCTCCGCTGCTTCGGCGTGGCCATCCCCTACCGCACGCCCGCCCGCGACGCGATCAGCTGCTCCGTGCCGGTGGCGCGGCTCACGCCCGCGCACGAACAGATGGTGAAGGACGCGCTCTTCGACGCGCGCGACCGGCTGTCACTGGCAACTCGTAGGCTCTGACCCATGGATGTCAGCCTGCGCGAAGTCCACGACAGCGATCTGCCCGTCTTCTTCCGGCAGATGAACGACCCCGAGGCGACCCGCATGGCCGCCTTCACACCCGAGGACCCGGCCGACCACGACGCCTTCGAGGCGCACTGGACGAAGATGCGGGGTTCCGCCGACATCGCCATCCGCACGGTCCTCGCGGACGGGGACGTGGTGGGGAACGCGGGGGTGTACGGGGCGCCGGGCGAGCGTGAGGTCACGTACTGGATCGACCGTGCGTACTGGGGCCGGGGCCTCGCCACGGCGGCGCTGCGCGGCCTCCTCGAACTGGAACGGGGCCGCCCGCTCTATGCCCGCGCGGCGGCGGACAACGCGGCGTCGATACGGGTCCTGGAGAAGTGCGGCTTCCAGATCTCCGCGAAGGACCGCGGGTACGCACCGGCCCGCGGCCAGGAGATCGACGAGGTCGTCCTCGTCCTGCGCGGCAGCCGACCCTCCGCCCCGCACGCCCTGTGGGCCGCGGGGCGGTGATCGCGGCGTACGAGGCGGGCTTCATTAAGGCTCGATGAGAAAACGGTCTCAAGCACGCCAATAGGGAACGAAACCCTTCCCTCCGCTCGTCCTCCCACGGGATGAACAAGACGATCAGGCGCGCCTCGGTCTTCGCGCTGCTGCTCGTGCTCGCCCTGCTGCTGCGGGCGACATGGGTGCAGTTCCACGACTCGACGGCTCTCGCGGACAACAAGCACAACCGGCGGAACGTGATGGCGCAGTACGCGAATCCGCTGGGCGACATCATCGTGGGCGGTGAGGCCATCACCGGCTCGGAGCGGACGACAGGAGGAGACCTCGCGTACAAGCGCACGTACAAGAACGGCGACCTCTACTCGCCCATCACGGGCTACAGCTCGCAGGTGTACGGCGCCACGCAGCTCGAAGGCATCTACAAGGACCTGCTCGACGGCACCGACAACCGTCTGAAGAGCCCCCTCGACGCGCTCACCAACAAGCGCGCCGACCCCGGTGACGTGATCACGACGATCGACCCGGCGGTGCAGAAGGCCGGGTACAAGGCGCTCGGTGACACCAAGGGCGCCGCCGTGGCCATCGACCCCAAGTCGGGCAACATCCTCGGCATGGTCTCGACCCCGTCGTACGACCCGTCGAGGATCAGCGGTTCCTCGGACTCCAAGGCGTGGAAGGAGCTGACCACCGACAAGGAGAAGCCGATGGTCAACCGCGCGATGCGGCAGCCGCTCCCGCCCGGCTCCACCTTCAAGCTGGTCGTCGCGGCGGCGGCCCTGGAGGACGGTCTCTACGGCTCGGTGGACGACAAGACGAGCAGCCCCAACCCGTACACGCTGCCCGGCACGCGGACGGTCCTCAAGAACGAGAACCAGTCGGCTCCCTGCGAGAACGCGGACATCCGCACGGCACTGCAGTACTCCTGCAACAACGTCTTCGCGAAGATGGCCGTCGACCTGGGCCAGGGCAAGGTCAAGGCGATGGCGGACAAGATGGGCTTCAACACGGACAAGCTGGACGTGCCGGTGCGCGCGGGCAAGAGCGTCTACCCGTCCGGCATGGACAAGGCGCAGACCGCGCTGAGCGGCATCGGCCAGTTCGACGTCACGGCGACGCCGCTGCAGATGTCGATGGTCTCTGCGGCCATCGCCAACGACGGCGTACTGGCAAGGCCGCACATGGTGTCGCAGATCAGCGACTCCGGCGGTGACGTCCTGGAGAAGTACGACGACGGCGCTTCCCAGCGCGTGATGGACGCGTCGACGGCCGAGGGCCTCCAGTCGGCGATGCAGACGGTCGTCGAGAAGGGCACCGGCACGAACGCGCGGATCAGCGGCGCGACGGTGGGCGGCAAGACGGGTACGGCGCAGCACGGCGAGAACAACAGCAAGACGCCGTACGCCTGGTTCACGTCGTACGCCAAGGGCAGCGACGGCAAGGAGGTGGCGGTCGCCGTGATGATCGAGTCGTCGAGCGCGGCACGCGACGAGGTCAGCGGCAACGGCCTGGCGGCGCCGATCGCGAAGGCGATGATGGCGGCGGGGCTGAAGTCCTGAGCGGCGCCACGCACGCGTACGCCTGAGGTTCGCGGCTGCACGCACGCGTACGCGTACGCCTGACGTCCCCTCCCCAAGGCGCCGCCCCCGACCCCTCCCCCGGGGGTCAGGTGCGGCGCCCGCGCCACATCTGCAGCGCCCACGCCACGCCCACGACCGCGACCGCCCCGGCGGGCAGCCCCACCAGGAACCCGAGACCGGAGCTCGCGTCCTCGTCACCGACGGCCACGGAGATACCGGCGACGGCCACCGCCAGGGCGAGCACGGCGAGGAGCCCGTAGAACCTGCGGCTGAAGAAGCGGGACCGCTCCGGCACCGGCGGCGGTGACTCCACCCGGGCGGCGGGCCCGAGGCTCGCCGCCCGCGGCCGCTTGAACCAGGCGTAGACCACCCACGTCCCGCAGGCCTCCCAGCCGTCGGGGGCGAGCCGCTCGTCGAGGCCTTCGCGCCCGCGCGTGACCAGCTCGCGCCGGTACTCCCAGCGCTGCGGCTGCGCCACGTCGCGGTGGCTGACGAAGCGGCCGATGGCGTCGACGCGTTCGACCTCCCAGCCCTCGTCGCCGAAGCGGTTGAGGAGCTCCTCGTCGACGTAGGTGTCGGCGGTCCAGCGCCAGGTCTCCACCGCCTCACTCGCCTCACCCGACTCACGCGCCTCGTCCGGCTTGTCCGCCGCCCCTGGTGCCCGCACCCCCGTGTCGGGCACCAGCTGGGCGGCGAACTCGTCGGCGGGCCCGAACTCGGTCTCCGCGTCCTCGGTCCCGGACTCCTCCAGGTGCGCGGCGAGGTCCGTGACGGTCGCCTCGACACGGTCGGCGGGCAGGCCGCGCGCCCTGAGCCGCTCGGCGAGGCCGATGAGGTACCCGTCCCGCTCGTACTGCGTGTTCATCGTGGTTCCACTCCCGCCCTCGCGAGGACGTCGCGTACGGATCCGTCGAAGGCGAGCCACAGCCCACCCTGTTCGCCGAGGGTCTCGCGCCCGGCGTCGGTGAGCCGGTAGTAACGCCGCCCAGGACCCTTCTCGGTGGCGCGGAACTCCGCGGCGACCAGGTCCGCCTCCTCCAGGCGGTTGAGCACGGGATAGAGCGTGCCGCCCTTGATCTGGCCGAAGCCCGCGGCTCCGAGCCGCTTGGCGATCTCGTAGCCGTAGCTCTCACCGTCGGTGAGGGCGGCGAGCACGAGCAGGTCGAGGACGCCCTTGAACCAGCTGGCGCGGCGGTCGGTCGTCACGTCACATCCCTCTTTCAGACGGCGGCTTCGGGTGCGGCACGCAGCTTCTCCGGCGCGGGCAGCGTCAGATCCCGTACGGAGAGGATGACGTGCACGGCGACGGGGAGCAGCAGGCTGCCCGTGGCGAGGTAGAGGCCGGTGAACATGGCGCCGAAGAGCGCGAAGGCGAGGACGCCCTGGCGGCCCTGGTAGAACCCGGCGACGGCGTAGACGAGGACCGAGAAGGCCGCCGCCACGTACAGGTCGAGGCCGAGGACTCCGACGCCGAAGGCGATGAGGAGGCCGCGGTACACGAGTTCGGCGCCGATGCCGTCGGTCACGGCGACGGCGATCGCGAGCCTGCGCTCCTCGGCGGTGCGGGGCAGCATCGCCTCGATGGAGGCGAGCCCCGGCACGTTCTTTTCCCGCTTGGCGAGGTCGTGGAAGTTCCGCCCGGAGGCAACGGCGACCGCGCCTGCGAGGAGGATGCCGGTGACGACGTACCCCGGCCGGTCCGGCATCGCGAGGCCGAAGTCGGCGGCGTCCGTGCCGGGCGAGAGCAGCAGGACCGCGACGGCGAGGGCGGCGAGGGCCCACCACAGGGTGAGGACGAGGCCGAAGTAGCGGACCAGGGCGCGGGGTTCGGTGTCCCTGCGGCGGGCCAGCGAGCCGTACATGCGCCGTCCGGCCCACGGCTCGCCGAGGAGCAGGTATGCGGCGAGCACGGTGGCGACGGCCGTCGAGGCGGCCGAGAAGTCCGGCGAGATGGTCATGGGGGTCCCCCTACCCTGAGCGACTGAGCTACCTAGACCGTATGCCGACCTAGTCAGGATTACAACCTATCTCGCGATGCGACTCCCCGGCCGCCGCGACCACGGCAGCGGCTAGCCCACGAAGTAGGTGGGGTTCGGGAGCTTGTACGTCCGGTCCGCGTAACCGCCGGCGAGGTCGGAGACCTGGTCGCCGAAGCTGCCGATGATGTTGTAGCCGGTGGACTCGATGTGCTTGCGCGTGCCTTCCTTGAACTGGACGGTGTCGCACTTCCAGGCGGCGGCCGTGGCGCAGTGGCTCAGATAGGCCGGGGGGTTCGGCTTGTTCTTGGTGAACACGTGCGTACGGTCGAGCGGCGTCTTGTAGCCCGCCCTGGCGAGGTTGGTGACGGCGCCGTCGCGCTGCGACTCGGCGAGGCCGGTGAGGAAGAAGACCTCGACGCCGTGGCGCTTCGCGTACGCCACGAGCTCGGGCATGCCGAAGACCGCGGGGCGCTTGGCCGCCTTGACGTAGGCGTCCCAGCTGTCGTTGTTGTACGTGTAGTTGGTGGACTTCTCGTAGTCGAAGCTGAGCAGGGCGGTGTCGTCGACGTCGAGGACGATGGCCGGCTTCCTGCCGTGACCGCGGTGCGGGTGCCGCGCGGCCTTCCTGATGTCCTTCTTCGCCTTGGCCTGGATGCGGGCCAGGTCCTTGGCGTACGGGCTGTCCGGCGAGGACTTCCAGACGCCGTCCGCGCCCTTGGTCGCGCCGTAGTACTCGTCGATCTCGCCGACGAGCAGGCCTATGTTGTGGGGTTCCTTGGTGGGCCGCGGCCGGGACTCGTCGGCACTCGCGGCGCCGGTGGTGTAGAGGGCGGCACCGGCGACGGTGCAGGCAGTGGCCAGGCCGGCCACACGTAGGGACTTGCGCATGTGTTGCGTCTCCGCATCAGGGTTCGGGCAGGTCAAGAACTGTCTACGCGCATCAACCCAGCCCTGGGGAGACCATGGGCCGACCCTTTACCTGATCCATACCTGGGTCAGGACCGCGCCTCCTCGCCGGGCAGGTCGAGACCGCCCGCGCGGGTCATGCCCTCCCAGGCCGCCGGGTCGCGCCAGGCGTCGGTGAGGGTGGCGAGGGCCTTCGGCAGGTCCGCGCGCCGGCCCGGGCCGATGGTGCCCTTCTGAGGATGCGAATACGGTACGTCTCCCCTTGTGGACCGCCCCCGCGCGCCGAACTCATCGCCACTCCCAGGGAAGTCGCCCGATACCCGGCGGAGGGCCTTAGTCACCACCATCACCACACATGGAATCTTCGATCGGACGCGTCCTGCGGGACCGAAACGCGGGCCTGTACCTGGGCGCCGTGCTGGTCTCCGGCTTCGGGACCTCCGCGCTGTGGCTGGCCTCCGGGATCTGGGTGAAGGAGCTGACGGGTTCGGACGGACTCGCCGCCCTCTGCCAGCTCGCCCTGTGGGCACCCGCCCTCACCGGCCCGCTCCTCGGCACCCTCGCCGACCGCACGCGCCGCAGACCGCTCCTCGTGGCCACGAACCTGGCACTGGGCGTGCTGCTCCTGTCCCTGTTCACGGTGGACACGCAGGCCCGCCTGTGGATCCTCTTCGCCGTCCTCGTGGTGTACGGGGCGTGCGGCGTCGTCACCGACGCGGCGGAGGCGGCGCTCGCCGCGGCGGCACTCGACAAGGAGCTCCTCGGCGACTTCAACGGCCTGCGGATGTCCGCGAACGAGGGTATGAAGCTGGTGGCCCCGCTCGCGGGCGCGGGCCTGTTCGCCGCGTACGGGGGCGCACGGGTGGCCCTCCTGGACGCGGTGACGTTCGTCCTGGCGGCGGGCATGTTCGCGCTGCTGCGGGTCAGGGAGACCGTGCCGGCACCCGACCCCGCGCCGCTGCGCGCGAGGACGGCGGAGGGAGCCCGCTACCTCTGGGGGCACGCGCGGCTGCGGCCCCTCGTGGTGGCGGGCGGCCTGACGATGCTGACCTCGGGCATCAGCGGCGCGACGGTCTACGCCATCGTCGAGAACCTCGGCCGCTCCCCCTCGTTCACGGGCGTCCTGTACGTCGCCCAGGGCGTCGGTTCCGTCGCGGTGGGCGTGGCGTCGGGGGCACTGATCCGCCGGTTCGGGGCGCGCCGGTTCGGCGGCGCGGGCATCGCCCTGACCGCCGTCGCGGCGGCACTCTCGGCGATCCCGCACGACGCGGCGGCCCTGGCCGGAAGCCTCACGAACGGCGCCGGGCTGCCGTGCGTCCTGATCGCGGGCCTGACGGCGGTACAGCGCGAGACACCGGACGCGCTGCTGGGCCGGGTGGCGGCCACGGCGAACACGCTGATGTTCGCCCCGACCGCCCTCGGCATCGCGACGGGCGCGGCCCTGGTGGAGACCGTCGACCTGGCGGTACTCCTCCCGGCGCTGGCAGGGGCACGACTACTGATAGCCACACCCCTGCTGCGGCCACGGGCCCGGGTTACTTCACGTCCGCCCAGCGCTTGATGGTCGCGACCGCCTTCGCCTGCTCCGCCGCGGGCAGCTTCGCGATCGACGCGCCGTGGTTGGCGCCGGGGACCACGTAGCGGTACGAGTCGTGGCGGCTCGGGGTGAACTTCTCGGCGCTCCACGGGTCGTTCTCGCCGTAGATGAACATCATGCGCTGGCCGCGCTTCTTCACCCAGCGGTCGACGTCGGCGATGGTTTTGTTGTCGTACGTGCCGCGCATGGCGGCGGGCAGCACCGAGTTGGGCTGGTAGATGTCCGGGTAGTGGCGGACGTCCTTGAGGTGCTTGAACGCGAGGTCGGCCCAGCCGAGTTGGGTGGCTGCCTGGCGGTAGTAGGGGCCCGTGCCGTTGGTGCCGAGGGTCTCGTCCTGGTAGACGCTGAAGCCGTGTCCCTTGGACCAGGAGTAGAGCTCGTCGTCGGTGGCCCGCTTCGCGTCGGGCACGGTCGGGCAGTCGGCGGCGGTGCCGGACTGCCAGAAGTTCCACACCTGGTCCAGGACCGCGAACTCGTAGGCGCGGTCGGTGGTGCCGAGGGTCTCCTCGAAGGTGTCGCCCGCGGCCTCGGCATCCGCCTCGAACTTGGGGAGCAGCGCGTCACGGCGTACGAGCATCTCGCGCTGCACGGCGTTCAGCGCGTCCCTGCACTCCTTGGTGCCCACCGTCTTGAAGAAGCGTTCGTAGCCGGAGTCGTCGCGGTTGTTCGCGTCGTTGGGCGCGACGAACGCGACGACCGCGTCGAGGTCCTGGGGGTAGAAGCGCTCGTGGTACGTCGCGGTCATGCCGCCCTTGCTGGCGCCGGTGCCCAGCCACTTGCCCTTCTCGATGGTGCGCAGGGCGCGGGTGAGGCGGTGCTCGTCGGCGGCTTCCTGCTCGACGGTCATCTTGGACCAGTCGTCGCCCGCGGCGCCCTTGGGCCGCGACTCGGCGAAGTAGCGGTGCTCGACGCTGACCTGGTTGGCGTCGATGAGCTTGGTGAGGGCGGTGGTGCCGCCGGCGAGGGTGTAGCCGCCGGTGTACAGGACGGTCGGCTTGTCCGTGGCCTTGTGCCAGAGCGTGGCGCGCTGCGTGAAGGTGGCGCCGTGGGGCCTGCGGTGGTCGACGGGCTGCTTGTACGTGAGCGTGTAGAGGGGGTGGCCCTCCTTGTCCGCCACGGAGACGACCGTCATGCCCGGTATTCGCTCCAGGCGCTCGCGGATGTCGGAGGACGGTGACTTCTTGCCGGGTGCCGCGGCCTCCTTGTGAGCTGCCGTCGGCGTCTGCGCGGCCGCGGACGGCGTGGCGCCGAGCGCGGCGGCGCCCGCGACCACTCCGGCGCAGACCAGCGCGGATATCCCCTTGTTGCGCACTCTTCCCCCTCTGTCCCGTGATACGGGCGTGACGGTTGTGGTGCGCGGATCGTATCGGTGATCACTTCGCGTGCGACAGGGCCTTCGCGACGTGCGCGAGGTCGGCGTCCGATGCCAGTCCCGCGTGGTAGAGCCGCAGTTCCGTCGCGCCCAGTTCGGCCGCGCGTGCCGCGTCGGCGGTGAGGGTGGCGGGGCTGCCGCCCATGCCGCTCACCACGGTGAGGTTGGCCGCCAGGACCGTCCCGTCCCCGGCCCGCGCGGCGAACGGCTCCAGGAGGTGCGCGCCGCCGGTGCAGGGCACGACCACGCCGTCGGCCACGGAGAGGATGTGCGCCGGGTCGACACCCGCGTTGGCGCCGCAGTGGTAGGGCACCGGGTCGGCGTGGAGCAGTACCTGGAATCCGGCGGGGGCCGCCGCGCGGACGGCGGCGACGACGGTCTCCTGGAGGGTGCGGGCGGTTTTTTCGCGCCACGCGCGCGTGGCGGCCGCCAGGTCGGCGCCGATGAGCTTCTCGACGGCAGGCCAGCCATCGCCCTCGTGGCCGCCGCGCCACACCGGCTCAAGCGCGCGGCGTACGGCGGCGGTCAGCTCGTCGGGGTCGAGGCCCTGTCCCGCGTACCCCTCCCGGCAGGAGCCGCAGAAGCACAGGGACATCAGGTACTGCCCCGCCTCGCCGAGGGCGACGCCACCGATCTTGTCGTGGGCGTGCAGGTGCGCGAGGCCGTACCAGCCGCAGGACTCCAGTTCGGTGCCGCGCGTCTCCTGCCCGGGACGCCCGGGACGCCCGGGACGCCCGGGGCGTACGGCGGCTTCCGCGGCGAGATCGGTGAGGTACGCGCGTGTGGCGGGCTGCGCGATGCAGGGCGCCCAGGAATAGCGGTCTCCGTAGGCGTTGACCACCGAGGTCGCCGGGTGGTCCTCGCCCATGCGGGAGTTGTGGGCGAGGACCACCCAGCTGTGCACGTCGAGCCCGGCGTCGCTCAGCGCCCGCGCCGCCTCTCCGTAGGCATCGCCCGGCGCCCAGTCCCCGGCCGCGTACGGCCGCGGCTCGCGGCCCTGCCAGCGGTCGCCCGGCGGGTAGAGCACCGCGGCGTGCGCGGCGGTGACGATGCGGTGGCGCGGGTGGCGCGGGGTCAGCGCGCGCGTGGAGTGGTAGGCGGAGGCGAGGGTGACCTGGCGGATGCCGAGGTCGGCGAGGCGTGCGGGCGCGTCGGGGTCGCCGACGACGTCCCACGGGTAGAGGAACGCGGCGGCCTTCACGCGCCCGCTCCGGGGTGTGTGGTGCCGAGCAGCGCCCGGCCCTGCTCGACGAGTTCGGCGAGCCGCTTGACGTGTTCCCCGGCCGGTTCGTGCAGCGGCGGCCGCACGGGCCCTACGTCCAGGCCGCCGAGCCGCACGCCCGCCTTGACGAGGGAGACCGCGTACCCGCGGCCGAGGGCGCGCAACTCCACGAAGGGCCGGTAGAAGCCGTCGACGAGGCGGTTCACCAGGGCGTCCCCCTCCGGCGTACCGGCGTTGAACGCGCGGTGGAAGGCGAGTGCGATGTCCGGCGCGAAGCAGAAGACCGCCGAGGAGTAGAGGGTCACGCCGATGCCGCGGTAGGCGAGACCGGTCAGCTCGGCGGTCGGCAGGCCGTTGAAGTACAGGAAGTCGCCCGGCACTTCGCCACGCACGGCGCTGACGGTGCGCTGCATCAGGTCCATGTCGCCGAGGCCGTCCTTGAAGCCGATGATGCCGTCCGCGCGGGCGAGCTCGACGACCGTCTCCGGGGTGAGGACGGCGTTGTCGCGCTGGTAGACGATGACGTCCAGGGAGGTGGCTGCGGCCAGTTCCGTGTAGTGCCGTACGAGCCCCTCCTGCTCGGCGACGACGAGGTAGGGGGGCATGGCGAGCAGTCCGTCGGCGCCCGCCTCCTCGGCGAGGCGCGCGTACCGCACGGCGAGCGCGGTGCCGTATCCGGCGCCCGCGACCACCGGCACCCGGCCCGCCGTCTCGTCGACCGCGGCGGCGACGCACTCCTGGAACTCCTCGGGCGTCAGGGCGTGGAACTCGCCCGTGCCGCAGCACGCGAACACGGCCGCCGCACCGGCCTCGATGCCACCGCGCACATGGGCGCGGAAGGTCTCCAGGTCGAGAGCGCCGTCGGGCCCGTACGCGGTGACCGGGAAGAACAGCGGCCCGCTGGGGACGCGCAGTCGGGAAGCGAGGGAAGCTGACGTCACGGACTCTCCCTAGTCGTGCATGTTTCTGATTCACGTCCATATTTCTGAACACCACCACGCTAAGGCGCCGTCTCGGGGCCGGTCAAGCGGGTGAACTCCCCCGCGCGCGAGCGGACTCGCCACCTCCGCAGCCCTCTTGACGCGGCTCGACGGAGATCCTTACCTTGCCACTCGTCCATGAATGTGAATCTCGTACGCGCATGAGTACGACGCCGTATGCGCACGAGTACGCCTCCCGAGGAGACCCGATGCCCGCTCCCCGCACCGTCCTGCTCACCGGCGCAGCCGGCGGCCTCGGCACCCTGATGCGCGGCCTCCTGCCCGCGTACGGCTACGACCTGCGTCTGCTGGACGTCCGCCCCATCGCCGACGAGCCGCACGCCCGCACGGCCGACCTCGCCGACCGGGACGCCCTGCGCGAGGCCGTGCGCGGGACCGACGCGGTCCTCCATCTCGCGGGCATCTCCCTGGAGTCCACCTTCGACAAGATCCTGAAGGCCAACATCGAGGGCACGTACAACCTGTACGAGGCGGCCCGCGAGGAGGGCGTCCGGCGCGTCGTCCTCGCCTCCTCCAACCACGCCGTGGGCTTCACCCCGCGCCCACAGGGCGACGACCCGCTGATCCCCATCGACACCCCCCGCCGCCCGGACACCTTCTACGGCCTGTCGAAGTCCTTCGGCGAGGACCTGGCCCAGTTCTACTGGGACAAGCACGGCATCGAGACCGTGTCGGTCCGCATCGGGTCGTGCTTCCCGGAGCCGTCGAGCGTGCGGATGCTGTCGGTCTGGATGAGCCCCGACGACGGCGCACGCCTCTTCCACGCGGCCCTCACCGCCGAGGACGTGCGGCACACCGTGGTGTACGGCTCGTCGGCCAACACCCGCCTGTGGTGGGACCTCTCCTCCGCGCGGGCGCTCGGTTACGACCCGCGGGACGACTCCGAGCAGTACGCGCCGAAGCTGATCGCCGAACAGGGCGAGCTCGACCCCGCGAACCCGGACCACGCACACCTGGGCGGCCACTTCTGCACGAACCCGCCGGTCTGGCCGTACTGAGGAATCCGCGCCCGCCCCGTTCGGGCACCGAACGGGCACCCCGCACCCCTTAAACGGGCACGCCCGCACCCCGCACCACTGGCCCCTGCCCCGCCAAGCGGGCAGATGCGGGCATCATCGTGCCCGCTCGGAGCCTGGTAACCCCCCTCGTCCGCGCTGTAGAACTTCCCCACAGGCCCGAACGGGCACCGCGCACCGCGCAGACCGCAGACCCAGGGGAAGAAGGTGGCGCCGATGACCGCGGAGGAACGTCAGCGGCGGATCGTCAACGCTGCCCGGCACGCCGGCTCCGTCGACGTGACGGCCCTCGCCGGTGAGCTCGGCGTCGCCAAGGAGACCGTCCGCCGCGACCTGCGGGCCCTGGAGGACCACGGACTGGTCCGCCGCACCCACGGCGGCGCCTACCCCGTGGAGAGCGCGGGTTTCGAGACCACCCTCGCCTTCCGCACGACCATGCACGTCCCGGAGAAGCGGCGCATCGCGGCCGCCGCCGCCGAACTCCTCGGCGACGCGGAGACCGTCTTCGTCGACGAGGGCTTCACCCCGCAGCTCATCGCCGAGGCGCTGCCAGGAGCCGCGGCGGGCCGCCCGCTCACCGTCGTCACCGCCTCCCTGGCCACCGCCGGGTCGCTCGCCGAGGCCGAGAACGTCACCGTGCTGCTGCTCGGCGGCCGGGTGCGGTCGGGGACGCTCGCCACCGTCGACCACTGGACCACCCGCATGCTGGCCGGGTTCGTCATCGACCTGGCGTACATCGGGGCCAACGGCATCTCCCGCGAACACGGCCTGACCACCCCTGACCCCGCCGTCAGCGAGGTGAAGGCGCAGGCCATCAGGGCGTCGCGGCGCACCGTGTTCATGGGTGTGCACACCAAGTTCGGGGCGACGAGCTTCTGCCGGTTCGCCGGGATCGGCGACCTCGACACGATCGTCACGAGCAGTCGGCTGCCCGCGTCCGAAGCGCACCGCTACTCCCTCCTGGGCCCACAGGTCCTCCGCGTCTGACGCCCACCCCTCCCTCTCTCCCCTCCCCCTCTCTCCCTTCCCCCTCCCGCACCGGCCTCCCCGTCCCCCGTACGCCGATCCGGGGTCCCGCACGCCCCGAAACACCCCCCCCCACGTCCCCAAACGACCCTCTACGTCCAGGAGCTTTCATGCGAACCCCGAGCCGACGGAGGCCGCGCACGCTCGCCGCGGCCGCCGCAGGGGCGCTGCTCGCCCCGCTGCTCGCCGGCTGCTGGGCCGGCGCCGGCGGGGCAGGTTCAGGCGACTCCATCAACGTCCTCATGGTGAACAACCCGCAGATGGTGGAGTTGCGCAAGCTCACCGCCGCCCACTTCACCCAGGAGACGGGCATCAAGGTGAACTTCACCGTCCTGCCCGAGAACGACGTCCGCGACAAGATCAGCCAGGACTTCGCCAACCAGGCTGGCCAGTACGACATCGCGACGCTCAGCAACGTACGGCCCGCTCACCGAACTCGCCCCCGACGCCCGCCGGTACGACGAAGCCGCCGCCTTCCTCTCCTACCACGGGGCCGCCGCGGCACTCACCCTCGTCGAGGAGATCGGCGTCGACGCCATCCACGCCCACGACACGGCGCTCGCCGCCCGCTACCGCGCGGGACTCGCCACGCTGGGCCACACCCCCGTGCCGGGCGCCTCACCCATCGTCTCCGTGCCCGGACTCGGCGACCGGGCACCGGAGCTGACCCGGGCGGGCATTCTGACGTCGGCACGGGCGGGACACCTGAGGGCCGCGTTCCACCTGTACAACACCGAGGCCGATGTGGACCGTCTCCTCGACGTGCTGTCGGGCTGAGGCCTGGCGCGGCGGGCCGCGGGGGGCCAGGCTTGGCACTACTACGTGGCCGAGCGGTCGCGCGAGGTGGTGGTGCCGGTGGAGCCGTCCCCCGAGATGCCGGGCACGTCGGACCCGCCGTCCGGCGCGGGCAGGACGACCGTCGACACCGAGCTGCACCGGCGGCTCGTCTACGGCGAGGAGGCGGCGCTCGCCGACGCCTACGCCGAGTACGGCGTGCTCGTCCTCCGCGTCGCCACCCGCGTCACCCGCAACCGCACCGCCGCCGAGGACGTGACCCAGGAGGTCTTCGCCCACTTGTGGACCAGGCCCTACGCCTTCGACGCACGACGCGGCAGCCTGCGCGGCTGGCTCTCGATGCTCGCCCACCGGCGCGCCGTGGACTGGGTCCGCGGCGAGGAACGGCACCGCAAGGCCGCCCACGCCGACGAGACCGCCCTGCGGGCGGTCCCGGCGCCCGGCCCCGCCCCGGACGAGGCGATCCTCGAACAGGAACGCTCCCTGCTCCTGCACTCCGCCCTCGCCAGGCTCCCGCTGCCCCAGCAACAGGTGGTGCACCTCGCCTACTTCGCAGGACGCACCTACCGGCAGGCCGCCGTCGAACTCGGCATCCCCGAAGGCACCGCGAAGACCCGCCTGCGAACGGCCCTGCGCACCCTGGCCGAGACCCTCGCGGACCCACCCCTGCGAGGTGAGCACCCATGACGACCCCCCACGAGGCGGTACGTGAACTCCTCGGCGCCTGGGCCCTCGACGCCCTCATGCCGGGCGACGAGGCCGATGTCGTACGGCACTTGGGGGAGTGCGAGCACTGCGCCGCCGAAGCGGTACGGCTGCGGGCCACCGTGCGGCACCTGGACGGCCCCGCGGCGCCCGACCCGGTGCCGGACACGGACCCCGGCAGGCACGGCCTCTCCCTCGCCCTGCGCAGCCGCGCCCCCGCCCTGCGCACCGCCCCGCACGCCGCGCCCTACGCCGCCGCGGTGGCCGGACTCCGGGCGCTCCTCGCCGAACTGGACGAACACGGGCCGTGGGGGACGCCGGTCATCCACGAATGGGACGTGCACGACACGGTCGCGCACCTGATCGCCGCGGACGAGCCCCTGGCCCGGCACGTGGGCAGCAACGGGCGGGCCCCCGCGTCGTCCCCGGCCCCCTCCGGAGCGCCGCCCCCGTGGCGCGTCGAATGGGCGGCGCGCACCCGCGAGGTGATCTCCCGCGAACGGGTCCGCACGCCCGCCCAGACCGTCTCCACGTGGCGCAACCAGGCCGCCGGGCTCCTCTCGTCCCGCGCCGCCCACGACCCCGAACTCGCCGCCCGCACCGTGCTGCTCGCCGGCGGGCGGCTCCCCGTCGCCGACCACTTCCTGGCCCGCGCCTTCGAGGCGTGGGTGCACGCCCGCGACATCGGTGCCGCCCTCGGCCTGCCCGTCCCCCCGCCGCCCGGCCCGCACCTGTGGCAGCTGGTCCGCTTCGCCGTCCGCATCCTCGGCCCGGCCCTCGGCCCCCAGGCCCCGCCCGTCGCCCTGACGGTCTCCGGCGAAGGCGGCGAAACGGAGTGGATCCTGGGCAGCGGGGACGACCCGGTACGCGCGCAACTCGTCCTGGACCCCGTCGACTTCTGCCTCCTGGTGGGCGGCCGCCGCACCCCCGACCACGTCCCGCGCGGCACGTCGGGCGACGCGTCGGCGGCCCAGCGGGTCCTGACCCGGGCGGCGTCGCTGTCCTGGCTGTAGTGCGGAAGCCCTGACCCCCACGCCCTCCGGGGGCCTCAGCCCCGCCCTTTCCGCTCCGGGCAGTCCTCCGTCTCCTTGCACAGGTTCGTCTCTACCTTCGCGAGGAGCCGCGCCAGATCCGCGCGTTCCGTGTCGTCCAGACCCGCCAGCGTGTGGCCCTCCAGCTCGCCCCACGCGCGTTCCACCTGCGTGAGCAGGCCGCAGCTCGCCGCGCTGGCCTCGACCAGGACCGCGCGGCGGTCGGCCGGGTCGGGGCGGCGGCGCACGTGGCCCGCCTGTTCCAGGCGCTGGAGCATCTTCGTGACCGTCGAGGGGTCGAGGTCGACCGCCTTGATCAGCTCGGACTGCCGCACCGCGCCCGCCTCCCACAGGTGCATCATCACGAACTCCTGGCCGGGGTAGAGGCCGAGCCCCTTCAACACCTTGCCCGCGGCGATGCGGTGCAGCCGGGCCACCCGGCTGACGGCGAGACTGACGGGTCCCGCGTCGGCGACACCGGACGCCCCGGGCGTACAGACGGGGTCGGCCGGGGGTGCCTGGACGGTGTCGGCCTTCATCGCGCGCTCCTGTTTGTCGATCGTGAGACGTCTGCCAAAAGATTACCTTGGTCGGCCAATAAATGGGTTACAGTGCTCTCAGTGCAGATACTTGGCCGACCACATATTTCCGCGACATCTCCGTCGTATCTCAGCCCGGGAGTTCTGATGACCACCGCGTTCGACCCGATCGACCTGTCCGGCACCCCGCTCCGCAACCGCATCGCCATGGCCCCCATGACCCGAAGCCGCGCCGGTGAGGGCGGTGTCGCCACCGATCTGACCGCGGAGTACTACGTACAGCGCGCCTCCGCGGGCCTCATCGTCACCGAGGGCATCCAGCCTTCCGTGGTCGGCCAGGGATACCCGGACACGCCGGGCCTGCACAGCACCGAACAGATCGCCGCCTGGCGCAAGGTCACCGACGCCGTGCACGCCGCCGGGGGCACGATCTTCGCCCAGCTCATGCACGCGGGCCGCGTCGGCCACCCCGCCCTCCTGCCCGACGGACTGATCAACGTCGCCCCCTCGCCGGTCGCGGCCGAAGGGCAGGTCTACACCGCCGAGGGCCCCAAGGACTTCGTCACCCCGCACGAGCTCACCGACGCCGAGATCCGCGCCACCGTCGCCGACTTCGCCACCGCGGCCCGCAACGCCGTCGACGCGGGCTTCGACGGCGTGGAGCTGCACGGCGCCAACGGCTACCTGATCCACCAGTTCCTCGCCCCCGGCTCCAACCACCGCACCGACGACTGGGGCGGCTCGCCCGAGAACCGCATCCGGTTCGCCGTCGAGGCCGCCGCGGCCGTCGCCGCGGAGATCGGCGCCTCCCGCACCGGCTTCCGCGTCTCGCCGGGCAACCCCGCCAACGGCATCTCCGAGCCCGACCCCGAGCCCGAGTACACCGCGCTCGCCAAGGAACTGGGCGCGCTCGACCTCGCGTACCTGCACGTCATGGAGGTCGGCGACATCCGCGAGCTCACCGTACGACTGCGGCAGGACTTCGGCGGCACGCTCGTCCTGAACCCGCACAGCGAAGGCCCCACAGGACCCGACGCGCTCGCCCTGGTCGAGGACGGCACCGCGGACCTCATCACGTTCGGCGCGCTGTTCCTCGCCAACCCCGACCTGCCGGCCCGTTTGCAGGCCGGCGGCCCGTACAACACCCCCGACCGCGCGACCTACTACGGCGGCACCGAGAAGGGCTACACGGACTACGCGCACCTGCCGCGGTAGCCGGAAAACGGCGAACGGCCCGGCTCCCAGCAAAGGGAACCGGGCCGAACGCACCCACCTACCGGGTCACTTCACCGGGGTGAAGTCCCGCGCCCCGATGTACTCGGGCCGGCGCACCGGCGCCGCGAACGGCTCCACCGCCGTGTTCTCCACGCTGTTGAACACGATGAAGACGTTGCTGCGCGGGTACGGGGTGATGTTGTCCCCCGAGCCGTGCATGGCGTTGCAGTCGAACCACGTCGCCGAACCGGCCTCGCCCGTGAACAGACGGATGCCGTAGTCGGACGCGAGGTGCGTGAGCGTCTCGTCCGACGGGATGCCCGCGTCCTGCATCTGCAGCGACCGCTTGTAGTTGTCCTTCGGCGTGGCGCCCGCACAGCCGAGGAACGTCTTGTGCGACCCCGGCATGATCATGAGACCGCCATTGGTGTCGTGGTTCTTCGTCAGCGCGATGGACACCGAGACGGTCCGCATGTTCGGCAGGCCGTCCTCCGCGTGCCAGGTCTCGAAGTCCGAGTGCCAGTAGAAGCCCGTCGCACCGAAGCCCGGCTTCACGTTGATCCGCGACTGGTGGACGTACACGTCCGAGCCGAGGATCTGCCGTGCCCTGCCGACGACCCGCGGGTCCGCCGCCAGCCTGCCGAACAGCTCGCTGATCTTGTGCACCTCGAAGATCGTTCGGATCTCCTGGGAGCGCGGCTCGACGATCGAGCGGTCGTCCGCGCGCATCGCCGGATCGTTGATGAGCCGATCCAGCTCGGAGTGGTACACGCTCACTTCGTCCGGGGTGATCAACTGGTCGATCGCCAGGAAACCGTCCCGCTCGAACCCGGCCAGATCCCCGGCCGTGATCGGCCCCGCTGCACCCGGCTCGGACCACACGACGGGGTCCTTGCGCTCGATCAGCACCTCTTCGGCGCCTCGGGTCGGGTACAGGTCACTGGTGCGTTCGGGTGCGGTGGTCATGGTGTTGCCTGCCTCTCCTCTCGTACGGCCCTTTCCGGGATGTAGGTGGTGTCAGTCCGCTTCCGGCTCCGTGAGCAGCGGGTACACGCCGTTCTCGTCGTGGTCCTCACGACCCGTGACGGGCGGGTTGAAGACACAGATGCAGTGGAAGTCCTCCTTGATCCGCATCGTGTGCTTCTCGTGCCCGTCGAGCAGGTACATGGTGCCCGGCGTGATCGTGTACTTCTCGCCGGTCGTGTCGTCGGTCAGCTCCGCCTCACCCTTGGTGCAGACGACGGCCTCGATGTGGTTGGCGTACCACATCGACGTCTCCGTACCCGCGTACAGGATGGTCTCGTGGACGGAGAAGCCCACCCGCTCCTTGGCGAGAACGATGCGCTTGCTCTCCCAGGTGCCCGAAGCGGCCTTCACATGCCGGTCGGTGCCTTCAATGTCCTTGAACGAACGGACGATCACGGTGAGTTGGTTCCTTTTCTCTTACGGTGCCGGGGGCTCGGTGGGGCGCTCGGTCAGGCGGACTCGCGTACCGCGCGGGCCAGCGTGCGCAACCCCTCGTCCAGCTCGTCGGGGGTGATCGTCAGCGCCGGAAGGAGCTTGACGACCTCGCCCTCGGGGCCGGAGGTCTCGATGAGCAGGCCCAGTTCGAAGGCCCGCTTCGCCACGGCGCTCGCGCGGTCCTTGTCGTGGAACTCGACGCCCCAGACCATGCCGCGGCCGCGCCACTCCTTGATGGCCGAACGGTTCTCCTCGACGATCGAGGTCAGCGCCTGCTCGATCTGCTCGCCGCGGGCGCGGGTCTGCTTCTCCATCGCCGGGCCGTCGGTCCAGTACGTCTCCAGGGCGGCGGCGGCCGTCACGAACGCGGGGTTGTTGCCGCGGAACGTGCCGTTGTGCTCGCCCGGCTCCCAGACGTCGAGCTCCGGCTTGAACAGGCAGAGCGACATCGGCATGCCGTAGCCGCTGATGGACTTCGACACCGTCACGATGTCCGGCGTGATGCCCGCCTCCTCGAAGGAGAAGAACGCGCCGGTGCGGCCGCAGCCCATCTGGATGTCGTCGACGATGAGCAGCATGTCCCAGCGCTCGCACACGTCGGCGAGCTTGCGCAGCCACTCGGCGCGGGCGACGTTGATGCCGCCCTCGCCCTGCACCGTCTCGACGATCACGGCGGCGGGGGTGTTCAGGCCCGAGCCGGAGTCCTCCAGGAGGCGCTCGAACCAGATGAAGTCGGGGGTCCGGCCGTCGAGGTAGTTGTCGAACGGCATCGGGGTGCCGTGCACCAGCGGGATGCCGGCGCCGGCGCGCTTGAACGCGTTGCCGGTCACGGCGAGCGAGCCGAGCGACATGCCGTGGAAGGCGTTCGTGAACGACACGATCGACTCGCGGCCCTTGACCTTGCGGGCCAGCTTCAGCGCCGACTCGACGGCGTTGGTGCCCGTCGGGCCCGGGAACATGACCTTGTACGGCAGGTCGCGCGGGCGCAGGATGACGTTCTGGAACGTCTCGAGGAAGGCGCGCTTCGCCGTCGTCGACATGTCGAGACCGTGCGTGACGCCGTCCCGCTCGATGTAGTCGATCAGGGCGCGTTTCAGGACCGGGTTGTTGTGGCCGTAATTGAGCGATCCGGCTCCGGCGAAGAAGTCGAGGTACTCGTGGCCGTCCTCGTCGTACATGCGGCTGCCCTGCGCGCGGTCGAAGACCGTAGGCCAACCGCGGCAGTAGCTGCGCACCTCCGACTCCAGGGTCTCGAAGACGCTCAGGTCGGGCTGGGTGATGGTCACAGCAGATCTCCTGGGAGATGGAAAGGCGTGGGAGGTGGGGGGAGTTACGGGTGGTGCTGATGGTGCACGTGGTGCATTTGGTGCCGGTCTCGCGGGCATCGCTTGGGGGGAGCGAGAGCGGATCAGTGGTCGAGTGGACCGATGCGGTACAGCACCTCGGGCTCGTGGCCGTCGTCGGGGAAGAGCCCCGCGTCGAACAGGACCTTCCGCTCGACGGACGCGCCGTGTCGCCGCGCGAAGGAGAGGAAGAGCCGCTCGGACGCGGTGTTCGAGGGCGCGATCGTCGTCTCGATCCTGGTCAGCGCCCGGCCCGCGGCGACCTTCGCGGTCAGTCCTTCGAGCAGGGCGCCGGCGAGGCCGCGGCCACGCTGACCGTGGTCGACGGCCACCTGCCAGACCATCAGGACGTCGGGGTGCTCGGGCCGGATGTAGCCGGTGATGAACCCGACCGTCTCCCCGTCGGCGTCCCGGGCCACGAGGGACGTGGCCGCGAAGTCACGGCACCACAGCAGATAGCTGTAGGACGAGTTCAGGTCGAGCACCTTCGAGTCGCGGGCGATCCGCCAGATCGCGGCGCCGTCGGCGACATCGGGACTGTCGAGTCGCAGCCCCTCCGGCAGTTTTTGGAATTTCGCTCGCAGGTCGGTCGGTAGATCGGCTTGTGCAGCGGTCATGCGGATTGAATTTACCGAGCAATTTCTTGAATTGCATCGGGGGGAGGGGTTACACAAGGGCGCCGCATGTGTTATCAGGCGTGGGTGCGCGCCCGCATGAGGTCCCCTCCATTTGGGGTGATTTGACCCATGCAAACCACGCAAAATGGACGCATTGTGGAGTACGTCACATGCCTGCGACCACTCTTGTGTGCGTCCGAATTGGGGGGTTTGATGCTGTCGAAATCTTAGTGTTTAGGTCCCGGGAAAGCGGGCAGAAGAATACGGGAAGCTGCGCTTCTCAGTTTATAAATAATTCGTGAGAGCGTGCGCGGGAATTCACAGAGACGCGAGGGGGCGGGGGCGTGGATTCACGAATGCGGCCGTCCCGCAGCGTGGTCACGGCATGCACGTTGCCATGGGGCTGGGGACGGCCGCAGGTATTTCGTACGGATGGTCCGGCGGGACGAGGACGGAGACAGGGGCGGGGCTGTGGGCGGCCTCAGGCCGTCGTGAAGACGTCCGTCACCGCGCGGCGAGCGCCCTCCAGGTCCACCGCGACACCCGTCTCACCCAGCGCGCCGCCCAGCGCGGCCAACGACGCGTGGACGACGCCTCGGGTCGCGTCAGGACCGTAGTGGTTGACCCTGATCATCTCCTTGGCGAGCGCCCCGCCCCCGGCGACCAGCGGAAGCACCGGATCGGCGGCGAGCGCCCTGGCGACCAGCGCGGACGCGTCGACACCCGCAGGCGTCCGCAGCGTCGTGGCGACCGGCGCCGCGTCCACCGCGTCGTGCACGTACGGCTCGAGGCCCCCGCCCAGCGCGATCGCCCCCGCACGGACCGCCGCGGCGGCCGCGGCGTGCCGCGCCATGAGCGCCTCCAGGCCCTCCCCCTCGATGCGCTCCACACACGCCTCCAGCGCCAGCATCTCCAGCTGCGCGGGCGCGTGCAGCAGCGCCTTCCTGCCGCCGTCGATCCACCGCTCCTTCCAGTCCAGGAGTGAGAGGTACGAGCGGCGCGGCGCCCGCGGATTCGCGGCGACGCGCTCCCACGCCCGCTCGCTCACCGACACCGCGGAGACACCCGCGGGCCCGCCCATCGCCTTCTGCGCGCCGATCACGCACAGGTCCACGCCCCACGCGTCCGGCAGCAGCGGCTCGGCCGCCACCGAGGCGACCGCGTCCAGCATGAACAGCGCCCCGTGCTCCCGCACGACCGCACCGATCTCCGCGACGGGGTTGGTGTTCCCGGTCGCCGCCTCCGCGTGCACCAGCGACACGAAGTCGATCTCCGGGTGCTCGGCGAACGCCTGACGCACCTGCTCGGCCGTGACCGCGGTGTGGAACGGCACGGCGAGATCGATGACGGTCGCCCCGCAGTCGCGCAGCCAGTTGCCGAACGTCTGCCCGTACGGACCGGTGATCACGTTCAGCGCGGTCGTACCCGGCGCCGCCGCGCCCCGGATGCACCCCTCCAGGGGCAGCAGCGCCTCGCCCTGCATGATCACGACGTCCTGCTCCGTGTCGAGCAGCCGGGCCACCCGCGCCTCGATGGCGGCGAAGTGCTGGGCGCTCAGCGGCGCCAGGTCCAGGAAGGGGTGCGTCACAGTACTGCTCACGTCACTGCTCTCTTCGCTCACGAGTTCGTCCGGGATGCCGTACCGAGCGTACCGATCGGCCCCGCACCGGGCGCACCGACCGGCCCCGTATCGGGCGTTCCGAGTGCCTCCTAAGCTGCTGCCATGAGCGATCACGCGGTGCTGCACGTGAAGGGTCGGGTGCTCGTCGGGCCCGACGACGTACGGGACGAACTGTGGGTGGTCGGGGGGAGGGTGACCTACGACCGCCCCGTCGGCACCGCCGCCGACGACGTCCGCACGGTCGAGGGCTGGACCCTGCCCGGCCTGGTCGACGCCCACTGCCACGTGGGCCTGGACGCGCACGGACCCGTCGACGCGGACACCGCGGAGAAGCAGGCGCTCACCGACCGCGAGATCGGCGCCCTCCTCCTGCGCGACGCGGGTTCGCCGTCCGACACCCGCTGGACGGACGACCGCGACGACCTCCCGAAGATCATTCGCGCGGGCCGCCACATCGCGCGCACCCGCCGCTACATCCGCAACTACGCCCACGAGATCGAGCCCGACGAACTGGTCGCGTACGTCGCACAGGAGGCCCGGCGCGGCGACGGCTGGGTCAAGCTCGTCGGCGACTGGATCGACCGCGACGCGGGCGACCTCACGGCGTGCTGGCCCCGCGACGCGGTGCGGGCGGCCATCGCGGAGGCGCACCGCCTCGGGGCCCGCGTCACCGCCCACTGCTTCGCCGAGGACTCGCTGCGCGACCTGGTCGAGGCGGGCATCGACTGCATCGAGCACGCGACGGGCCTCACGGAGGACACGATCCCGCTCTTCGCGGAGCGCGGCGTCGCGATCGTCCCCACGCTCGTCAACATCGCCACGTTCCCGGACCTCGCCGCGGGCGGCGAGAAGAAGTTTCCGCGCTGGTCGGACCACATGCGCCGACTGCACGCACGCCGCTACGACACGGTGCGGGCCGCGTACGACGCGGGCATCCCCGTCTTCGCGGGCACCGACGCGGGCGGCTCCCTGCCGCACGGCCTGGTGGCGGCGGAGATCGTCGAGCTGACCCGCGCGGGCATCCCCGCGCTGGACGCGCTCTCGGCGACGACCTGGGGTGCGCGGGAGTGGCTCGGCCGCCCGGGGCTCACGGAGGGCGCGCCGGCGGACCTCGTGGTGTACGAGGCGGACCCGCGGGACGACGTGCGCGTGCTGGGCGCGCCCCGCAGGGTCGTGCTGAACGGGCTGGTGGTGGGCTGAGGCTCTGGGGTGTGGGCGACGGGTTGACCTGGGCGTTACGTGGGGGCGGCGCGGCTCGTTGGGCGTGGCCCCCGAGGGGGAGGGGGCGCGCTGGTGTCGAGCCCGGACTGTTGCTGGGGTGCTCCCTGGGAACGCCTGTGCCGTGGGATTCGAATGCAGGGACGGAAATGTCCCGTTGGAGTGAACTCACGTCAGGTTGCTGACCGTTCACTCTGTGTGCGTAAAGATTCCCGCGTCGTCCTACGTCGATGTCGGACGACGCCATCGGCGCGCACGTGATGTCCCCCATGTGGCGTGCGCGCCCGGTGGCCCGCGTCTCTCGTGAGGTCCCACCACAGTGAACAGCCACACCTCTAGCCACACCTCCAACCCCACCTCCCACCACACTTTCAGCGCCCCCTTCCGCCCCTTCCGCCCCTCCCGTCCCTTCCGCCCCCTCCGCACGCCCGCCCGCCGCCTCTCCGTCATCGCTGTCGCCACCGCGCTGGCCGCCGGTCCCGCGGCCCTCGCAGGTGCGGGGTCCGCGCAGGCGACGGGAGGCGACAGCCACAAAGGCGGGCGGGCCGACGCCGTCGTGCTGCGCACCGGCCTGAACGTCGCCCTGCTCAACAAGACCGTGAACATCCCGCTCAAGGTCGCCCTCAACGAGGTGCGGGCCCCCGCGAGCGCGGAGAAGACCGCGCTGTCCGCCAGGCTCGACGGCGTCGACGGCGGGCGGCCGTTCAGCGTCCTGCGCGCGGACGTCGCCACGGCGAAGGCGACGGTGCGGGGCGGCACGGCCCGGGGCTACAGCAACATCGCACGCGCCAAGATGCACGTGCCGGGGCTCCCGCTCCTCTCCCTCATCGAGGTGGAGCAGGTCACCTCCAAGGCCGTCTGCGCGGAGGGTGAACGCCCGGTCGCCGAATCGAATCTGCTGGGCGCGGTGACCGTGCTCGGCAAGAAGGTCACGCTCACGGCGAAGGGCACGACGGAGGTGAAGGTGCCGGGGGTCGGCGAGGTCACCCTCGCCCTTTCCAAGACGCACACGACGTCGCGTACGGCGGCGGCGTCGGCGCTGGAACTCACGGTGTCCGTGAACCCGCTGAAGCTGAACGTCGCCGAGGTGACGGGCACGGTGACGCTGGCCGGGGCGGGATGCGAGACGCCGGTGGGGGTGACGCCGCCGAAGGAGTCCGGCGAGCAGCCGCAGGGCAAGCCGAAAGCCCCGGTCGAGCCCGCAACGGAGGCGAACCTCGCGGAGACGGGCGGCAACTCGATGACGCCGTACGTGGCGGGCGGCGCGGTGGTGCTGTTGCTGGCGGGAGGCGGAGCGGTGACGCTGGCGCGCCGCAGCAGGGGTTAGCCACCCCCGGGGACGGGGCGGGCCTCTTGACCCGCCCCTACTCCCGCGGCACGCCGCGGGGTGACCGGACCGCCCAGTCGTCCTACCCCGGTGGGACGCGGCAGTGTGAACGGACCGCCCACCCGTCCCTGTTTTCGCGGCACGTCGCGGGGTGACCGGACCGCCCAGTCGTCCATACCCCGGTGGGACGTAGCGGGTGTCAACAGGCCGCCCACCCACCCCTACTCCCGCAGTGCGTCACGGGGTGACCGGGTCACCCGCCCGCCCCTACCCCCACCACACATCGCGGGGTGAACGGGTGGGTGGGTGGGAGTGATCCCGCCGCGGAGCGGCGGGTTTTGCGCTCCTGCCCCGCGGCGCGTCGCGGGGCAAACGGTCGGGCCCGTACCCTCGCGGCGCGTCACGGGGGAACGGTCGGGCCCGTACTCCCGCGGGACGTCGCGGGGTGAACGGGTGGGTGGGTGGGAGTGATCCGCCGCGGAGCGGCGGGCTTGAGGCCCCCACCCCACCCCAGCGCAGCGGTACACCGCACCCCCCACACCCCTACCCCCGCAACACCCCCGCCAACGCCACAAGGAACTCGGACGACGTGCCCCGATCGCGGACGGCAAGTCGAACCCAGTCAGGCCCCAGGCCAGGAAACGTATCGCCACGCCGCACAGCAAACCCCCGCCCCCGAAGCCGCTCCCGCACCCCGGCCGCCGCCGCCCCCGGCACCCGCACCAGCAGGAAGGGCCCCTCCGCGGGCCCCACCACGCGGACCCCGAGGGGAGCCAACTCGGCGAGACCGGCGAGGAGATGCGTGCGGTCCGAGGCGACCCGGTGCGCCGCATGCCCCGCCTCCGCCAGCGCCCGAGGCCCCACACACGCCCGCGCCGCCACGAGCGCGGGCGTCGACACCGGCCACAGCGGCTGCGCCTGCGCGAGGGCGCCGATCGTCTCGGGGTCGGCGAGGACGTAACCGATCCGCAGCCCCGCGAGCCCCCACGTCTTGGTGAGGCTGCGCAGGACGACGAGTCCAGGCACGTCCGTACGCCCCGCCAACGCCTCCCGCTCACCCGGCACGGCGTCCATGAACGCCTCGTCGACCACCAACACCCGTCCCGGGCGCGCCAGTTGAGCAATCGACGCGGCCGGGTGGAGTACGGACGTCGGATTCGTGGGATTGCCGACGACCACCAGGTCGGCTTCCTCCGGCACCGCCGCCGGATCCAGCCGGAAGCCGTCCTCCTCGCGCAGCAGCACCCGGCCCACCTCGTGCCCCGCATCCCGCAGCGCGGCCTCGGGCTCGGTGAACTGGGGGTGGACGACGTACGGGTGACGGACCTTCAGCGCGCGGGCCAGGAGCACGAACGCCTCCGCCGCGCCCGCCGTGAGCAGCACGCGGTCCGGGGCGAGGCCATGACGCGCCGCCACCGCCTCACGCGCCTCCCGGCCGTCCGGGTAGGCCGCCAGATCGTCGAGGGACGCGGCGATGAGCTCCTTGAGCCACGCCGGGGGAGTGTCGGACCGTACGTTGACGGCGAGATCGGTGAGGTCCGCGCCGTCGTCCCGTACCTCCGCGTCCCCGTGGTGACGTAGATCGAAGGAAGCGGCGGCCGTGCCCCGCGGGCGGGCCGCGACCGCGCACGTCGCCATCGCCGGACGCCCCGCGGGCGCCGACTTCCGCTTGGGCACGAGGAGTTCGCCGCCGCCCCGCAGTGCCGCCGCCTCCGCCACGGAAGGCGTGCCCACCGCGGCACGGGACCGCGCGGTCGGGTTCGGCACCGTCACGTCCGACAGCTCTGCCGCCGTGTACGTCACGAGCGGCACCCCGAGCCGCGCCGCCGCCCCGACGATCCCCGGCTCCGCGCCCTTCACGTCGACCGTCGCCAGCTCGGCGACCGCCCCCTCGGAGAGGCCCGCTTCGCGGACCGTGTCCCGGACGAGGCCGAGCACCTCCTCCACCGGGGCGTCCTCGCAGGCGCCGACGCCGACGACGAGCACGACGTCCTCCATGGAGTGGATCCTTTCGTGTGGGGTGGGGGCGGTGGATGTGCGGAGCAGGGGGTCAATCGGCTAGCAAGGGGCCATGGCGGTGTTCGTGGCGCTCGGCGCCTTTCTCATGACCCTGGTGGGCGGCTGGACGGCCCAGCGGGTCACCGACCGGCGCCACCTCGTCCTGGGGCTCGCGGGCGGCCTCATGCTCGGGGTCGTCGGCCTGGACCTGTTGCCGGAGGCGCTGGACGCCGCGGGCGACCCCGTCTTCGGCGTACCGGCGGCCCTGCTCCTGTTCGTGGCCGGCTTCCTCGTCGCCCATCTGGTGGAACGGCTCCTCGCCGGTCGCCAGGCCGCGCACGGCGCCGACGAGCACGAGGGCGGACGGGTGCCCGAGGTGGGACTGACCGCCGCCGCGGCGATGGTCGGGCACAGCGTGATGGACGGCGTCGCGATCGGCGCGGCCTTCCAGGTGGGCGGCGGCATGGGTGTGGCCGTGGCGCTGGCCGTCGTCGCCCATGACTTCGCGGACGGCTTCAACACGTACACGCTCACCAGCCTGTACGGGAACGCCCGCCGCAAGGCGCTCGCGATGCTGTTCGCGGACGCGGTGGCCCCGGTGGTGGGCGCCGCGTCGACGCTGCTGTTCACCATTCCGGAGCAACTGCTCGGCAGCTATCTGGGCTTCTTCGGCGGCGCGCTGCTCTACCTCGCGGCGGCGGAGATCCTGCCCGAGGCGCACCACGACCACCCGGCCCGCTCGACCCTGCTGTGCACGGTGGCGGGCGCGGCGTTCATCTGGCTGGTGGTGGGCATCGCGGGCTGAGCCGCCGCCCGTGCTCACGGCGTGCACCGCTCGACGAACCGGCGCGCGACGCCCGGCTCCGCGGCCCAGTGCGTGTGCAGGTAACTGGCGTGCACGTTGCCCTGTACGAAGCCTTCGACGCGCCGCTCGGGCCGGTGCAGGCCCCAGGCGGGTACGGGGCCTGCACCCGGCTCCATGACGGTGCGGTGGAACTCGTGGCCCCGCATCCGCGTCCCCACCGCCGCGAGGACGCTGTCCGACACGGCGACGGCCTCGCGGTACCCGAGCGTCAGCCGCTCCGACATCCGCGCCCCGGCGTCAAGCACCCCGCACATCGGCTTCCCGTCCAGCTCACGGGAGAGGTAGAGCAGCCCCGCGCACTCGGCCGCGACGGGCGCCCCCGAGCGGGCGAGCTCGGCGACGGCCTTCCGCAGCACGTCGTTGGCGGACAACTCCGGCGCGTACACCTCGGGGAACCCGCCCCCGATGACCAGCCCGGCGGTCCCGTCGGGCAGTTGCTCGTCGTGGAGGGGGTCGAAGGTGACGACGTCGGCTCCGGCGGCGGCGAGCAGCTCGGCGTGCTCGGCGTACGAGAAGGTGAAGGCGGGCCCACCGGCAACGGCGACGAGCGGCCTCTCCGGCGTGGCGGACGATTCAGCCCGTCCGGCGCTCGAGGACGGACTCGGCGAAGCCGGTGACACGGCCGCAACCGGATCCCACGCCTCACCGGACAGCGAAGGCGCACTGCGCGCCAGCGCGAGCAAGGCGTCCAGGTCGCACCCTTCCCGCACCCGCGAAGCCAGCGCCGCCACCGACTCCACCGCGTCGCCCCGCCGCTCGGCCACCGGCACGAGCCCCAGGTGCCGCGAAGGCGTCTGCACCTGCGCCGCCCGGCGCAGCGCACCGAGCACCGGCACCCCCGACTCGTCCAGCGCCTCCCGCAGCAGCGACTCGTGCCGGTCCGAGCCCACCTTGTTCAGGATGACGCCCGCGACCCGCACCTCCGGGTCCCACGACGCGAAGCCGTGCACCAGCGCCGCCACCGACCGCGACTGCGACGACGCGTCGACGACCAGGACGACCGGCGCCCGCAGCAGCTTCGCGACGTGGGCCGTGGAGGCCAGCTCGCCCTGTCCGGCGGCCCCGTCGTACATCCCCATCACGCCCTCGACCACGGCGAGATCGCACCCGGCGGCGCCGTGCGCGAAGAGCGGCGCGACCAGGTCGGGCCCGCACAGGTACGCGTCGAGGTTGCGGCCGGGCCGCCCCGTCGCCAGCGCGTGGTAGCCGGGGTCGATGTAGTCGGGCCCGACCTTGTGCGGGGAGACGGCGAGCCCGGCCGCCGAGAACGCGGCCATCAGGCCCGTCGCGACGGTCGTCTTGCCGCTGCCCGACGACGGCGCCGCGATGACGAGACGAGCTACCACTCGATGCCCCTCTGGCCCTTCTGCCCGGCGTCCATCGGGTGCTTGATCTTCGACATGTCGGTCACCAGGTCGGCGAAGTCGATCAGCTTCTGCGGAGCGTTGCGGCCGGTGATGACGACGTGCTGCGTCCCGGGGCGGTCGCGCAGGACCTGAACGACCTCGTCCGTGTCGATCCAGCCCCAGTGCATGGGGTAGGCGAACTCGTCGAGGACATACAGCTTGTACGTCTCCGCCGCGAGGTCACGCTTGACCTGCTCCCAGCCCTCACGGGCCTTGTCCTCGTTGGTCGACTCGCCCTCGGCGGGGGCGCGCTGGATCCACGACCAGCCCTCGCCCATCTTGTGCCAGGCGACCGTGCCGCCCTCACCCGTGGCTCCGAGGACCTTCAGCGCGTTCTCCTCGCCGACCTTCCACTTCGCCGACTTCACGAACTGGAAGACACCGATCGGCCACCCCTGATTCCAGGCCCGCAGCGCGAGCCCGAACGCGGCGGTCGACTTGCCCTTGCCGACGCCCGTGTGGACGAAGACGAGCGGACGGTTGCGGCGCTGGCGCGTCGTGAGACCGTCGTCCGGCACGACGCTCGGCTGTCCCTGCGGCATTAAGCGGCCCTCCTGGAAGGCGAGTTCATTCCCTGTACGTCCTTGACGAGACCGGCGATCGAGTCCGCCCGCAGCTCGTCGAGCGTCACGACCGTCCCGCCGAGCTCGCCCGCGAGCTGTCCCGCGAGGCCGAGCCGTACGTAACCCGACTCGCAGTCCACGACGACCGAGGCGACGCCGTCGGCCGCGAACAGCCGGGCCGCACGGCCCGCGCGGGCCACCGGCTCCACGCCCCCGGTCGCCCGCCCGTCCGTCACGACGACGACCAGCGGACGCCGCGCGGCGTCCCGCAACCGCTCGACGCGCAGCACGTCGTGCGCCTTCAGCAGACCCGCGGCCAGCGGGGTGCGCCCGCCGGTCGGCAGCTTTTCCAGGCGGGCGGCCGCCGCGTCCACCGACGACGTCGGCGGCAGCGCCACCTCCGCCTCCGCGCCGCGGAACGTCACGAGCCCCACCTTGTCGCGCCGCTGATAGGCGTCGAGGAGGAGCGAGAGCACGGCGCCCTTGACGGCGCTCATCCGCTGCCGCGCAGCCATCGACCCGGAGGCGTCCACCACGAACAGCACGAGGTTGCCCTCGCGGCCCTCCCGCGTCGCCTGCCGCAGATCGTCACGGCGTACGACGAGACCGGCGCCGGAGCGCCCGCGCGCCTTCTGGTGCGGGGCCGCGGCCTGCACGGTGGCCGCCAGGTGCAGCTTGGTCAGGGCGCCGCGGGGGCGCCGCGAACCCGTGGTGCGGCCGTGCTCGGTGCGGGCGCGCGAACGCCGCCCCGCGGCGCCCTCGCCGATGCCGGGCACGCTCAGCATCTTGGTGCGGAACGGCTCGGCGGCGCGCACGGCCTGCTGCTCGCCGGGGCCGGAGGGGGCGCCTGCCGTGGGGGCGGGCTCCTCGGGGGCCGGTGCGTCGTCGGTGTCCGGAGTGTCGCGCGTGTCCTGGCCCTGGTTCTGCGAGGGCAGCTCGGGGGAGTCGGGGCCGTCGGCCGGGGGCTGCCCGCCGCCTCCGTCGGGTCCGTCACCGTCCGGACCGCCGCCCCCGTCCGGGTCGTCGTCACCCTCCGGGGGCTCGGGCTCCTCGTCCTCGCGCGCGTCCTCCAGCGTCTCGTCGAGCTTGTCCTCGTCGAGTCCGGGCGCGTCGAAGGGGTTGCGGCGCCTGCGGTGCGGCAGGGCGAGCAGCGCGGCCTGGCGCACGTCCTCGCTGAGGACGTCGGTGCGGCCCGCCCACGCGGCGAGCGCCGTCGCCGTGCGCGCCATCACGATGTCCGCGCGCATCCCGTCGACCTCGAACGCCGCGCAGGTCGCCGCGATCTGCCGCAACGCCGCGTCGCCGAGGACGACTTGAGGGAGCAGCGCACGGGCCGCCACGACCCGGTCGCGCAGCGCCGACTCGTCCTCGGACCAGCGCCCCGCGAAGCCCTCGGGGTCGTCGTCGTACGCGAGCCGTCGCCGTACGACCTCGACGCGCTGGTCCGTCTCGCGGGACGCGGCCACCTCGACGGTGAGACCGAACCGGTCGAGCAGCTGCGGCCGCAGCTCGCCCTCCTCGGGGTTCATCGTGCCGACGAGCAGGAACCGCGCGGCGTGCCGCACGGACACGCCTTCGCGCTCCACGTACGAGGCGCCCATCGCGGCCGCGTCGAGCAGCAGGTCGACCAGGTGGTCGTGGAGGAGGTTGACCTCGTCCACGTACAGGATGCCGCGGTGCGCGTCGGCGAGCAGTCCGGGCTCGAAGGCCTTCACGCCCTCCGCGAGGGCCCGCTCGATGTCGAGGGCGCCGACGAGCCGGTCCTCGGAGGCACCGACCGGCAGCTCGACCATGCGCGCGGGGCGCGCGGTGGCACCGGCCGACTCGTGCGGGCCGTCGGGGCAGTCGGGGTCGGCGGCCGCCGGGTCGCACGAGAAGCGGCATCCGGCGACGACCGGCACCTCCGGCAGCAGCGCGGAGAGCGCGCGCACGGCGGTGGACTTGGCGGTGCCCTTCTCTCCCCGTACGAGCACGCCTCCCACGGCGGGCGATACGGCGTTCAGCAAGAGCGCGAGCCGCAGGTCGTCCTGCCCGACGAGGGCGGTGAACGGATACGGGGTACTCACAGAGCCTCCTTGGTGCGTTCTGGTGCTGCCGGCGGTGCTCCGGGCGCGATGAACGGCAGGCCCGCCGGCGGGCCCTGCTCGATGAGCCTCCACAGCGCGTCCGTGTCGGCGTGTTCTTCGATCAGGTCGCCCAGCAGGTCGAGCTGCTCCTCGCGGAGCGTGCCGAAGCTGGTGTCGGGGGCGGGCACGAAGCGGCGGCCCGCCGCGCGGGCGACCTCGGTGAGGAACCGGCGCCGGAACGCGTCGCTCTCCAGCGACCCGTGCCAGTGCGTGCCCCACACCTCGCCGACCCGGCAGCCGTCCAGGAAAGGTTCGCCGCCCGTGACTTCGGCGACGCCGTGGTGGATCTCGTACCCCTCGACGGGCTCGCCGAGCGCCTCGCCCACCGGCCGGGCGAGAGTCTTCTCGCGGGCGAACCGCACCCGCACCGGCAGCAGCCCGAGCCCGTCGACGGAGCCGGCCCGCGACTCGACCTCGTCCTCGATGTGCTCGCCGAGGACCTGGAAGCCGCCGCAGATGCCGAGCACCGGGCGCCCTTCGGCGGCGCGGCGCGCCAGGGCGTCCGCGAGGCCGCGCTCGCGCAGCCACCGCAGGGCCTTCACCGTGCCGCGGGTGCCGGGCACCACCACGAGGTCGGCGTCGACGAGTTCTTCGGCACGGTCCACGAACCGCACGACGACGCCGGGTTCGGCGGCCAGCGCGTCCACGTCGGTGAAGTTGGACATCAGGGGCACGGCGCACACGGCGACGCGCAGTACGTCATCGCCGACGGGCGGGGCGACGACGGACTCGCGCACGGCGCCCCGCAGGGACACCCGCAGGCCGTCCTCCTCGTCGATGCCGAGCCCGTGCTGGAACGGCAGCACGCCGTACGTGCGCCGCCCGGTGAGACCGAGCAGCATGTCGAGTCCGGGTTCGAGGAGGGAGACGTCGCCGCGGAACTTGTTGACGAGGTACCCGGCGACCAGCCCCTGGTCGGCCGCGCTCAGCAGCGCCGTCGTCCCGAAGAACGACGCGAAGACCCCGCCGCGGTCGATGTCCCCGACCACGAGCACGGGGAAGCGGGCGGCCCGCGCGATGCCCATGTTCACGATGTCGGTGCGCCGCAGATTGATCTCGGCGGGGCTGCCCGCGCCCTCACAGATCACGGCGTCGTACGTGCTCCGGAGCTCTTCGAGGCAGCCCACGACGGTGTCGAGCAGCGCCGCCTGACGCCCCCCGTGGTAGCCGCGCGCGCTCATCTCGCCCACGGGTTTGCCCATGAGGACGACCTGGCTGGAGCGGTCGCCGCCCGGCTTGAGCAGCACGGGGTTCATCAGCGCGCTCGGCTCGACGCGGGCGGCCTGCGCCTGCATGGCCTGCGCGCGCCCGATCTCGGCGCCCTCGCGGGTCACGAAGGAGTTGAGGGACATGTTCTGCGCCTTGAACGGCGCGACGGACACACCCTTGCGCGTCAGCCACCGGCAGATGCCGGCGGTGACGACGCTCTTCCCGGCGTCCGACGTGGTTCCGGCGACGAGCAGTCCACCGCTCACGAAGCTCTCCTTGACCTCAGTCGGGCGACGCCCGAGACGACGGCGACGCCGAGAGCCAGCCGGCTCACCCGCCGGGACAGCCGCACCGCGCGCTCGATGTCCCGCACGTGTACGTCGCGCCCGTCCGCGTTGAGTACGGGCCGGTGCTCGACCCGTCCCGCGTACGAGAGGGTCCCCCCGAGGCGTACGCCCAAAGCCCCCGCGAAGGCGGCCTCGACGGGACCGGCGTTGGGGCTCGGGTGTTTCGCGGCGTCGGAGCGCCAGGCGCGCACCGCACCGGAAGGTGCGTCGCCCGCCAGCACGGCCAGCGCGGCGGTGAGCCGCGACCCCGGCCAGCCGAGGACGTCGTCGAGGCGCGCGGAGGCCCAGCCGTAGCGCCGGTAGCGCGCGGACTTGTGGCCGACCATCGCGTCGAGGGTGTTCACGGCACGGAAGGCGACGAGCCCCGGCACGCCGCCGACGGCGCCCCACACGAGCGCTCCCACCACGGCGTCCGAGGTGTTCTCGGCGACGGACTCCACGACGGCCCGCGCGATCCCGTCGGCGTCCAGGGCCTGCGGGTCCCGCCCGCACAGATGGGGCAGCCGCTCCCTGGCGACCTCGATGTCGCCGGCCTCCAGCGCCCCGCCGACGGCCCGTGCCTCGCGGCCCAGCGAGGTTCCGCCGAGCACGGCCCAGGTCGCGGCGGCGGTGAGCGCCACGGTTCCGGCGCGTCCTGCGGCGGAGCGGCGTACGAGAGCGGAAGTCAGCGCGGCGGCACCTGCCGCGCCCCCGGCGCACACCGCGGCGTGCAGGGCGCCCCACCCGCGGTGGTCCCGCCACAGCACCTGTTCGACGGCGTCCGCCGCCCGCCCGAATACGGCGACCGGATGGCCCCGGCGGGGATCGCCGAGCAGCAGGTCACCGAGGAATCCGGCGGCGGCGCCGTACGCGAAATCGCGATCGGCACTCATGGCGTTGTGTGTCCTCACTCAGGGTGTCCGCGCCCTGGTTCGACGTGTATCGGCGGCGAGAGTTCCTGGCTTCCGGGGAGTGGCTCCCCGGTGACAGTGGCGGGACCGCGCCGGATTCGCACCGGCTTCCTCTTCTGCCGCCGTAGTTGGCCCGGGCAGTCCACCACGCCCCGCGAACGCCCGTCAACTCGCTGTTGACCTGCGACGGGAGAGTGTGTTGGGACCCACAGGCGGGTCCACCGGCGGGTCCACACACGCGGCCCGCACGCAGGAGGGGCGCGGAGCGTTTCGCACGCTCCGCGCCCCTCCGGGAAAACGCTGCCGTCAGGCGACGATCAGATAGATCCCGTACGCCACGGCCGCCGCGCACAGCGCGAAGCAGGCGTACGCGCCGGTGCGCGCCATGGCCGCCGAGCCGCCGGAGGCGGTGGTCGCCCTCTCCTGCTGGGAGAGGCCGACGATGCCGAGGGTGAAGAGGCCCACCAGGGCCACCGTCACCGCGAGGCTGACGCCGAAGACGGAGCCGAGAGCCGCCCAGTCGATGTTCATGCTGATCTGTCCTTACACCGTCGCGGGCCGGGCGGGGTCCGCCATGGCGCCGGTCGTGGTCGTGGTCGGGGCCGAGACGCCGGCCTTGACGGTCTCGTCCGGGACGGGCGAGGCGGCCAGGGTGCCCGCGGGGGGCGGCGTGACGGCGGCGATCGCGGTGGTCACGACGCCCGCGGGCTCGGCGGCCGGAGTGTTCCCGTCCGCGCGGAACTCGTCGTCGGTGACGTTGGTGTGGTCGATGGCGTTGCGCCGCGAGAGCACCCAGATGACGGCCGAGCCGCCGATGAGGAGCGCGGCCGTGACCGCGATGCCCCAGGGGCCCTGCTTGGTGAGGAACTCGGCGCCCGCGCCGACCAGACCGGCGGCCGGCAGGGTCAGGCCCCACGCGACGAACATGCGGGTCGCGGTCGACCAGCGGACGACGCCTCCCTTGCGGCCGAGGCCCGCGCCCATCACGGCGCCGGAGCAGACCTGCGTGGTGGAGAGGGAGAAGCCGATGTGCGAGGAGGCGAGGATCGCCGTCGCGGCGCTGGTCTGGGCGGCGAAGCCCTGCTGCGGCGCGAGGTCGGTGAGGCCCTTGCCCATGGTGCGGATGATGCGCCAGCCGCCGAGGTACGTGCCGAGCGCGATGGCGACACCGGCCGAGACGATGACCCACATCGGGGGGTTGGCGCCGGGGTTCAGGGCGCCGCCCGTGATGAGGGCGAGCGTGATGATGCCCATGGTCTTCTGCGCGTCGTTCGTGCCGTGCGCCAGCGAGACGAGGCCCGCGGAGGCGATCTGGCCCGCGCGGTACCCCTTGGCGGTGGCCTTCTGGTCCGTGTTGCGGCCGATGCGGTACGTCAGGCGCGTGGCCAGCGTCGCGGCGATGCCCGCCACGAGCGGGGCCGCGACGGCCGGGATCAGGATCTTGGTGACGACGGTGCCGCCGTTGATCGACGACCAGCCCATCGACATGACCGCGGCGCCGATGAGGCCGCCGAAGAGGGCGTGGGAGGAGCTGGAGGGCAGGCCCACCAGCCACGTCAGGAGGTTCCACAGAATCGCGCCGACGAGCGCGGCGAAGATGACCTCTGTTTTGAGGCCGTCCTCATTGACGATGCCGCCGGAGATCGTCTTGGCGACTTCCACCGAGAGGAAGGCGCCGACGAGGTTGAGCACGGCGGACATGGCCACCGCCGTCTTGGGCTTCAGAGCGCCGGTCGAGATGGTCGTCGCCATCGCGTTGGCAGTGTCGTGGAAACCGTTCGTGAAATCGAACACGAGAGCGGTAACGATCACGATCCCGAGGAGAAGCGTGATGTGTTCCATTTACCCAGGCTTCTGTTGGACGTCAGTGGCAGGTTGAACGTAGGCAATCCGGGTGAACGGAAAGTGAACTGGGCCGGGCGGTGCGGTGACCCGAAGCGGAGTGCCCTCACCTCGCGCGTTCCAGGTGTACGACAGCAATCGTAAGGAGCGGGGGAGGGGGGCCCGCAAACCGGGCGGAATGTCGTGCTCCGCCATCCGGCGGCCGCCGCCGCGCCGCCCCCTGGCAGGATCGCCGCATGACTGAGCAGCGGCAGCAGCGGCAGCACGGGGACGAAGGCAACGGCGACGCCATCGGGGAAGCCTGGGGCGAACTCGTCGGGACGGCCCGCAGGACGGTCACGGACGGCCTGGTCGTCGGCACCTCCGGCAACGTCTCCATACGCGTCGGCGGCACCGTCCTCGTCACCCCGAGCGGAGTGCCGTACGACCGGCTGCGCCCCGAGGACGCGGTCGGCGTCGACCTCGAAGGACGGCAGCTCCTCGGTGACCTCTCGCCGACCAGCGAGCTGCCCATGCACCTCGCGATCTACCGCAACACCTCCGCGCGCGCCGTGGTCCACACCCACGCGGTGCACGCCACGGCCGTCTCGATGCTGGTCCCGGAGCTCCCCGCCGTGCACTACATGACCGGCATCCTCGGCGGCCCGCCCCGCGTCGCGCCCTACGCGCTGTACGGCACCGAGGAGCTGGCCGAGAACATGCTCGGCGCCCTGCGCGACCGCACGGGATGCCTCCTCCAGAACCACGGAACGGTCACCTACGGAGACACCCTCTCCCAGGCGTACGACCGCACCGCACAGCTGGAATGGATGTCCCGCCTCTGGCTCACGGCCGCCGCGGTCCCCGGCCGCGCCCCGACCCTCCTGTCCCCCTCCCAGCTGCGCGAAGCGGAAGACCGGCTGAAGGGGTACGGCCAGCACCGGAGTGATCCGGTCACCCCGGGGACACCGCCCACTGGCCCCGGAGCCCTCCGCCCATAACACTGGGACGGTGCGCCCAGCCAAAGCGACGGCAGCGGCCGTCACCGCAGTAACAGCCGCCCTGGGGACGGCCGCGGCCGCCATCGCGGCGGGCCGTTTCGCCAGCGACGCCGCCCTCAAGGCGCCCGCGGGCCGACCCCTGCCCACCGAGCCCCGCCTCACCGTGCACGCCACGGCCGCGGGCCAGATCAGCCTCACCCGCGCCCTGGCGAGCCTGCGCCCCGGCACGTACGGCCTGAGCGGCAACGGCACCCACGCCGTCGTCGGACCCGTCCTGGAGTCCGCCCCGCACGAGGCCGACACCGTCGTACGCCGCCTCGAAGCCGTCACCCACGGCGTCCTGGAACCCGGCGCCCGCGTCTGGCTCACCCCCCAGGTCCACATCGGCGACCCGCGCACCGCACTCGGCCTCGACCACACCGACGTCGTCATCCCCGGCGAACTCGGCGGCCTGCCCGCCTGGTTCGTGCCCGCCGCGCGGGACACCTGGGTCATCACGGTGCACGGCCTCGGCACCACCCGCGAGCACCCCATGGTCGTCATGGACTTCCTGAACCGCCTGCGGGTCCCCGTCCTCGACCTCGCCTACCGCGGCGACCTCGGCGCGCCCCGCTCCCCGGACGGCCTCGGCCACCTCGGCGAGACCGAGTGGCGCGACCTGGACGCCGCCATCCGCCACGCCGTGCGCAACGGCGCCGAGCGCGTCGTCCTGCACGGCTGGTCCACGGGCGCCGCCATGTGCCTGCACGCCGCCGCGCACTCCGCGCTCCGCGACCGCATCAGCGGCCTCGTCCTCGACTCGCCGGTACTGAACTGGGAGGTCACCCTGCGGGCCCTCGCCGGCGCCCGGCGCACCCCGGGACCCCTCCTTCCGCTTGCGGTCCGTGCGGCACAGGGGCGCACGGGTCTGCGCGGCGACCGGATCCTGGCGTCCGCGGGACCCGACGCGCTGAGGGTGCCCACCCTCGTCGTGCACGGACCCGACGACACCGTCGCCCCCTGGGCCTTCTCCCGCCGGATGGCCGAACGGCGCCCGGACCTGGTCACGTTGCACCCCGTTCCGGACGCGCCGCACGGCGCCATGTGGAACGCGGACCCGGCGGGTTACGAAGAGGTGCTGCGCCGCTTCCTCACCCCGCTGATGTGACCCTTCGAAGCCCCTCCCGCACGCCCGTCGCACACCGCCTTCGAAGGCCTGCGCCGCCATTCCGTTTGGGTTTTCGGACCGTCAACAGGAAGACTGCTCCTGTGACGTCCCGTACCCCGCGCGACTCCAGGCTCCGACTTGTCCGCGCGCCCCGCCAGAGGGCCGAAGAGCGAGGAGAGGCCCGGCGCGACCCAGCACGGCCCCTGTCCGCCGCGCCCGGCGCGATGGGCAACCGCCGCACGCGCCGTCCCGCGCCCCGCCCGCCGGAGGGCACACCCGCCCCCGCGGAGCTCGCGCGGGGCGCACGAGCCGTCCTCGCCGCCTCCGCACGGGTCGCCCGCTGGGCCGACGCGGCCCTGCGCCCGGGCCCCGGCGGCACCGGCGCGGCCCCCGACGGCAAGGGCACCCTCTCCGACGCCACCGCCGAACGGGCCGCCCAGGAACTGGGACTGACCCCCGCTCAGGTCCGCGCCGACTGGGACACCGCCCGCCTCTCCGGCCTCATCGAGGTCCACGGCGACAGCGCACGCCCCGGCTGGCGGCTGCGCGTGTGGGACCGCGACGACACCGCCGTACTGCGCGGCTGGGTCGCCCTCTTCGACGCCTGGTCGCTCGCCCACCCGGCGCCCGACGACCTCGCCCCCGCGGCCGTCGCGGAGACCGTCGAGGCCATGCCGCAGGTCCTCTCCCTCCTCCAGCTGTCGGCGGGCCCCGTCCCCGTGCCGCAGCTCCTCGACCTCCTGGACCAGCGCGTCACGGAACTGCGCACCGAACGCTGCGAGATCGCGCACGGCCCGGAACCGGAAGCCCCCGCCGAGGCCCCGCAGGAGGCCCCGCTCGCCGCCCTCCTCGACTGGGCCCTGCACGGCCTCGCCGCCGTGGGAGCGCTCACCTGCGCCGACGGACAGGCCACGCTCACCCCGCTCGGCAGCTGGGCGGTCTGGGTCAAGCTGGAACAGATCTGCGTCGCCGCACAGAGCCCCGCCGGGCACTTCGAGCAGTCCGCCGAGGACATGCTGCGCGGCTGCGCACGCCTGCGCCCCAACGCGGCCCGCGCCGAATACCGCGCCTGGCTCGCCGCCCGCCCCGTCGGCAGCGCCGTCACCGACCTCCTCACCGCCGCACGCGGCGAGGACGCCCTGCTGCGCGGCCTCGCCTTCGAGGCGCTGCGCGTCGTCGGCGCACCGGCCGAGGCGGACGTCAGGGCCATCGTCACGGAACCCTCCCTGCGGCCCTACGCCCTGCTGTGGCTCGCCGAGCAGGAGGGCGCCGACCCGGAGGACGTCCACCTCGTGCTGACCCGCGAGGAGTCCACCTGGCTCTGGGTCGACACCGCGGCCGCCGTCGCCGACCACGGAGAGGCCGATCTCCTCGTCCGGCACCTGGAGTCGGCGGTCCAGCCCACGGTCCCCGCCCTCCTCGACGAGGTCCGCCGCATCGGGCACCCGCGCACCGTGCAGGTCCTCGTCGCCCTCGCGGCGGCCCACCCCGACCCGGCGCTCGCCAAGGCCGTGCGCCGGGCGGCCTTCCAGGTCCACACCGGCGGCGAGTGAGCCGTAGCGCTCCCCAGCCGCGAACGCCTCAGCGGAACGTGTCGCACCGGCCCATGTCGCCGGTGCGGTAGCCCTCGTAGAACCACTGCTGGCGCTGCTGGGCCGAGCCGTGCGTCCAGGACTCCGGGGTGACCCGGCCCTGGAACTTCTCCTGGATGCGGTCGTCGCCCACCGCGGCCGCCGCGTCAAGGCCGTCGCGGATGTCGTTGTCGTCGAGGCTGCTGATCAGCGGCTTGCCCGTACGGTCGTCCGGGCTGCGCGTCGCGTGCCGCGCCCACACCCCGGCGTAGCAGTCGGCCTGCAGCTCGACCTTCACGGCGTTGCTGTCCCGGCCGGTGCGGCCGTCCTGGGAGCGCTGCAGGGTGCCCATCAGGTTCTGCACGTGGTGCCCGTACTCGTGCGCCACGACGTACGCCTGCGCGAAGGGCCCGCCGCTCGACCCGAACTTGGTCCGCAGGTCGTCGAAGAAGTCCAGGTCCAGATAGACCTTCCGGTCACCGGGGCAGTAGAACGGGCCGACCGCCGACGTGGCGGTGCCGCAGGCGGTGCCGACCCGGCCGGTGAACAGGATGGTCCGCGCGGGGGAGTACGTGCCCTCCCTGCGCTGGAACTCCGGACGCCAGAAGTCCTGGACGCTGTTGACCACCGCCACGATGCGGCAGTCCTCCTTGCTGTTCGCGTCCCGCCCCTTGTGGCAGCTCTGCTGCACCTGCGCGAGGGAGGAGGAGGTGGCCGCGGGCTCCTCGTTGCCGGACGAGAGCCCCAGCTGGTCGGGGCCGACCCCGAAGAAGAGCCCCAGGAGCAGGGCGATCAGGCCGGCGATGCCGCCGCCCACCGTCGCCCGGCCGCCGGGGATCCGACTGCCGCGCACATCCTGCACCTCCGAGGTGTCCAGGTCGGCGTCGTCGTCGAACTGCATGGGCGCACCCCTCTGCCGCGCATCCGGAACGGCACACGCCGTCCCGCACCGAGCTACCGGCCACTTCATCCTGATGTGCCCGCCCCCGCCGAGCCCCGGAGAAGGGTCCGAACGGGGGACACGGACCGCTCCCCGCGCCGTGTCGCCCCGCGGCGCGGCGGCCACCACGACCCTCGCGGCTACGCTCTGCGCCTGACCATGGGCAGTGGTACCGAAGGGGGCGTCATGGCCGCTCTGCCGCTCGGCGCGACAAGCCACGCCACGGTCCGCCGGGGCACGCGCATCGCGCTGCCCGTGGCCCTCGCCGTGCTCGCCCTGCCCCTCATCACCGCCGCCCACCACTCGCGGCCCGCCCCCTACGGAGACCGGCTCATCGTCCACGCGCGCGTGGACGACGCCCGGCCCGACCGGGAACCCGTGCTGCGCGCGACGGGCCGGGCCGTCCAGGCGTACGACAAGGAGAGCGGCGCCCCCCGCTGGACGTACACCCGCGCGGGACGGCGTCCCGTGACGCTCCTGCCCGCGCCGGGCCACGCCTTCACGCTCTGGAGCGACGGCCTCGTCACCGACACCGCGCGGACCGACGGCGACTCCGTGCGCTGGCACCGCGCCGTCCCCGCCGGCGCCGACTGGCTGCGCACCCCGGACGCCCGCGGCGGCGCCGGGGTCCTGCAGCCGCTCACCGCCGACGCCGGCATGCTCGCCGTCGTCACCCCGCACCGCATCGCCGCCTACCGCACCGCGGACGGCGACCTGCGCTGGGTGCTGCCCGCGAAGACCGGCTGCGCCTTCGCACCTGCACGCGCCGTCCGCCGGGGCGGGGCGCTCCTGGTCGCTCAGCCCTGCACGGGCCCGGCCGCGGCCTGGACCGCGCAGGTCGTCGCGGTGGACGACTACGGCAGAATCGTTCCGGGCCGCACTCCGCTGGGCAACGGAGACCTCCGGCCGGGTCCCGGCGGCGCCGACGGCCCGCAAAACTAGTTGCGACGGGCCGTTAGACTGGTTGTCATGGCAGCACCTCTCCTCAGTTGGACGGCATAGACACCGGTCCTGAGCACCTCAGTCGTCCCTCTCGCCGTCCACTCTGTTTCAGGAGAACCCCGTGATCACCGCTTCCGGCATCGAGCTGCGCGCCGGCGCCCGCATCCTCATCGAGAACGCCACCTTCCGCATCGCGAAGGGCGACCGCATCGGCCTCGTCGGCCGCAACGGCGCGGGCAAGACCACCCTCACCAAGTGTCTGGCGGGTGAAGGCACCCCCGCGGGCGGCACGATCTCCCGCTCCGGAGAGGTCGGCTACCTCCCGCAGGACCCCCGCACCGGCGACCTCGACGTGCTCGCCCGCAACCGCATCCTCTCCGCGCGCGGGCTCGACGTACTGATCCGCAAGATGCGCGAGAACGAACAGCGCATCGCGAACGGCGCGGGCGCCACCCGTGAGAAGGCCCTCAAGCAGTACGAGCGCCAGGAGACGGAGTTCCTCACCAAGGGCGGGTACGCCGCCGAGGCCGAGGCCGCCACCATCGCCGCCGCGCTCAACCTCCCGGACCGCGTGCTCGGCCAGCCCCTGCACACGCTCTCCGGTGGTCAGCGCCGCCGTATCGAGCTGGCCCGCATCCTGTTCTCGGACGCCGACACGCTCCTCCTCGACGAGCCGACCAACCACCTCGACGCCGACTCGATCGTCTGGCTGCGGGACTACCTGAAGACGTACCGCGGCGGCTTCATCGTGATCTCCCACGACGTCGACCTCGTCGAGACCGTCGTGAACAAGGTTTTCTACCTGGACGCCAACCGCGCCCAGATCGACGTCTACAACATGGGCTGGAAGCTCTACCAGCAGCAGCGCGAGTCCGACGAGAAGCGCCGCAAGCGCGAGCGCCAGAACGCCGAGAAGAAGGCCGCGACGCTGCACTCGCAGGCCGACAAGATGCGCGCCAAGGCCACCAAGACCGTCGCCGCGCAGAACATGGCCAAGCGCGCCGACAAGCTCCTCGCGGGCCTCGAGGCGGTACGCCAGAACGACAAGGTCGCCAAGCTGCGCTTCCCCGAGCCCTCGCCGTGCGGCAAGACGCCGCTGATGGCCGAGGGCCTCTCGAAGTCGTACGGCTCGCTGGAGATCTTCACCGACGTCGACCTCGCCATCGACAAGGGCTCGCGCGTCGTCATCCTCGGCCTCAACGGCGCGGGCAAGACCACGCTGCTCCGGCTCCTCGGCGGTGCCGAGAAGCCCGACACCGGCCAGGTCATCGAGGGCCACGGCCTGAAGCTCGGGTACTACGCGCAGGAGCACGAGACGCTCGACCCCGAGCGCACGGTCCTGGAGAACATGCGCTCGGCCGCGCCCGACCTCGACCTCGTCGAGGTGCGCAAGACGCTCGGCTCGTTCCTCTTCTCCGGCGACGACGTCGACAAGCCCGCCGGTGTGCTCTCCGGCGGCGAGAAGACCCGGCTCGCCCTCGCGACCCTCGTCGTCTCCTCGGCCAACGTCCTCCTCCTCGACGAGCCCACGAACAACCTCGACCCGGCGAGCCGCGAGGAGATCCTCGGCGCGCTGCGCACCTACAAGGGAGCCGTCGTCCTCGTCACGCACGACGAGGGCGCCGTCGAGGCCCTCCAGCCGGAGCGGATCATCCTGCTGCCGGACGGTGTCGAGGACCTGTGGGGCCAGGACTACGCGGACCTGGTCGCCCTCGCCTGAGACCGTCCACCGCGCTTGATCGAATGACTGATCCACTGGGTATGGATCATTCGGCCGATCCGTGATCCCTCATCTGTGTGAGCCGGACTCGTACCGAGGTGTGGCATACACGGATTTCCGCGCTGAGCTGCGACAAGGCACGCCACGTTGACGGTCGCGGCGCTGACCTGGGGATTCGCCGTTCTCCCCGTTCCGTCGTACGCGGAGCGACGCGCGGAATCATTCACTCCGCTCGTGATGTCCGTCCCCGAAGGGACGAACCCCGCCGTACGGACCTTGTCGAATGGGTGGCCAGGAAGCCCGAGAGGGGTGATCATGAGAAGTCCAGAGCGCACTTCCCACGAGGAGGCACGGGTGGCCGAGACTCTGAAGAAGGGCAGCCGGGTAACCGGCGCCGCGCGCGACAAGCTCGCGGCAGACCTGAAGAAGAAGTACGACGGCGGTGCGAGCATCCGGGCGTTGGCCGAGGAGACCGGCCGCTCGTACGGCTTCGTGCACCGCATGCTCAGCGAATCCGGCGTCACGCTGCGGGGACGCGGCGGGGCGACGCGAGGCAAGAAGGCCGCCGCCGGCTGACGGCAGGCGGCACGCTGTCCCATGGTCCGATGGTGACCACCCGGTCGGTCGGCTGACCGGCCGGGTGGTTACTGTGCAGTCACTTACGGGCGCTCCCGGCGTCCGGCCCGACCGCATCCCCATCGGAGGCACCCATGGCTTCGTCCGACAGCGAGCTCGCACCGGTTCTCGACAAGGACGGCGTACGCCTCACCATCGACGAGGCCGTCGCCACGGTGACGCTGACCAATCCGGCCAAGCGCAACGCCCAATCTCCCGCGCTGTGGAGGGCGTTGGTCGAGGCCGGTCAGCTGTTGCCTGGCAGTGTCCGCGTCGTGGTGCTGCGCGGGGAGGGCAAGTCCTTCTCCGCGGGCCTCGACCGGCAGGCGTTCACGCCCGAGGGCTTCGACGGCGAACCGTCCTTCATCGATCTGGCACGCGGTGAGGACGGTCTTCTCGACGCCACGATCACCGAGTACCAGGAAGCGTTCACCTGGTGGCGGCGGAGCGACATCGTGTCCGTCGCCGCCGTCCAGGGCCACGCCATCGGCGCGGGCTTCCAGCTCGCGCTCGCCTGCGATCTGCGGATCGCGGCGGACGACGTGCAGTTCGCCATGCGCGAGACCAGCCTGGGCCTGGTCCCCGACCTCACCGGCACACACCCGCTGGTGGGGCTCGTCGGTTATGCCCGCGCGCTGGAGATCTGCGCCACCGGGCGCTTCGTCCACGCGAACGAGGCCGAGCGGGTGGGCCTCGCCAACCTCGTCGTGCCCGCCGACCAGCTCGAAGCCGCCGCCACGGACCTGGCCGCCGCGCTCGTCGCCGCGCCCCGCGACGCGGTCATCGAGACGAAGGCCCTGCTGCAGGGCGCGGTGGGCCGCTCCTACGAAGACCAGCGCGTCGCCGAACGCGCCGCCCAGGGCCGCCGCCTGCGGGACCTCGCGGGCCTCGGCGACTGACCCCCCGCGCGGCGTGCCTACCGCACCTCGGTGACCAGCACCGCCACCGTCGGACGGTCGGGCAGGGCCGCGCCGACCGCTGTGCGGACCGCGAGTGCCACGTCCAGGGCGCGGTGCTCGCGGTCCGTCGCGAGTTCCACGCGCGCGTGGCGGCGCGGCAGCGTGTCCGTCGCCGGGGGCTCCTCGATGTGGACGGCGCGGCCCAGGACGCCGGTCAGGCGTGTCACTCCGGGGACCGACAGGGCGGCCCGTTCGGCACGTGCCTCGTCGGTGTCGGCGCCCTCGGCCGCGGGGTGCTCCGGGGGTGAGTGCGGGGGATCGTCGGTCCGCCGAGGGTGGACCTCGTCCGTCGCGTCCGCCTCGTCGAGGAGCGCCGTCACTTTCAGGTCCACCTCGCCGGCGGCCAGACCCAGTCCCTTCGCCGCCTCCGACAGCGCCGCGCGCAGCCGGTCCGCCGCCGCGGGGAGCGGCTCGCCCGCGACGGCGGCGAACTCCGCGGTGATCCGCAGCGGCCCGGGCGGCAGCGCGCTCGGCGGCGCCGGTACCGCAGGGACCCCCGCCTCGTCCGGCGCCGCCAACGCGACGCGCACCGTGCCGAGCCGCACCCCGGGAACCCGCTCAGCCATCTGGCGCAACGCGCCGTCCACCGCCGATTCCGTCACCCACACGCCGTCCGCGGCACCGCCCAGCGGCAGCACCCGGCCAAGCCCCAGCTGCCGGCGCACCGCCTGCGTCCAACCCTCGCCCGTCATGTCCCCAGCCTGCCGCATCCCGGGCGCGCGGGCGCGGGGCCGCGCTTAATGTGGGCGGAGAAGCAGCCCCACTCGGGCAGTTCCCCTTTCGAAAGGGACGGGACGGCCATGACCGACACCGGACAGCGGAAGGCGTCGCAGACGCTGGAGAAGGACTCCCCGGAGGAGAGCACGGCGCGGTCCGCGCCCGGACGGGGAGGCGGTGATCCCGGCAGCCGGGGCCGCACCACCATCGCGGACGGCGTCGTAGAGAAGATCGCCGGTCTCGCCGCGCGTGACGTCGACGGCGTGCACGCGATGGGCGGCGGGCTCGCCCGGACCTTCGGCGCCGTGCGCGACCGCGTGCCCGGCGGCTCGAAGTCCGTGTCGCGCGGTGTGAAGGCCGAGGTCGGCGAGGTGCAGACCGCGCTCGACCTGGAGATCGTCGTGGAGTACGGCGTCGCGATCGTGGACGTCACCCAGGACGTACGGGAGAACGTGATCACGGCCGTCGAGCGCATGACCGGCCTTGAGGTCGTCGAGGTCAACATCGCGGTGAGCGACGTGAAGCTGCCCGACGAGGAAGACGACGAGCAACAAGGACGCCTTCAGTAGGGAGCGCGCACATGAGTATGGCCGTGATCGGCATGATCGCGGGAATGGCTCTGGGCTTCGCCGGATACTTCGGCGGATTCGGGGCGTTCCTGCTGGTGGCAGCCTTGGGTGCCATCGGCTTCGTCGCCGGCAAGTTCCTCGACGGAGACCTGGAACCCGGCGAGTTCTTCCGCACCCGCGGCGACCGGCGGCGGTGAGCGGTGGCGGCACAGGTCGCGCCCCGGGAGCGCGGCGCGACCCGGATCGCCGACCGGGTCGTCGCGAAGATCGCCGCGAGGGCGGCACGTGAGGCGGTGGACGCGGTCCCGGCCGACGGACCGCCGCCCCGAGCCACGGTCTCCGTCCACCACGAGGCGGCCCGCATCCGCGTCAGCCTGGAGCTGGAGTACCCCTGCGACATCGGCGGGCAGTGCGGCGCGGTGCGTCGCCATGTCACCGAACGGGTAGAGGCGTTGGCGGGGATGGACGTACCCGAGGTGGCCGTTCAGGTGGAGCGGCTGCACTCCGCGCAGGTACGCGCCGCGGCACAGGGGAGGACACGATGAGTGAACCCCACGGGGGCGGCACCCAGCCGCTGCCGGTCGTCGAACAGTCGGATGGCGAGCTGCGCCAGTCGGCGTCCGCGACGGTGTACGACCCGCTGCCCACGTTCTCCGACGACGAGGAGAAGGCCTCCCGGTTCTGGTCACCGCGCCGGGTGCCCGCCGCCCTCCTCGCCCTGGTGGTCCTCGGCGCCGCGGGACTGCTGCTCTACGACATCGTCGCCGTCCGGGCCGACCACCCCGCCATGCACTGGCGGCGCGAACTGGCCCACCAGCTCGGCAGGCGACCCCTCGACGACACCGCGGTGCTCGCCGGGGCCGCGGTCGCCGCCCTCCTGGGCCTCTGGCTCCTCGTGCTCGCGTCGACCCCCGGGCAGCGCGGCATCCTGCCGATGCGCCGCACCCACTCCGACGTACGCGGCGGCCTGTACCGCGGCGCCGCGGCGATGGTCCTGCGCGACCGGGCCATGGACGTGCCCGGCGTGCAGTCCGTGCGGGTCCGCATGAAGCGCTCCAAGGTCGACGTGCGCGCCGTGTCCCACTTCCGTGAACTCGACGACGTACGCGGCGACCTGGACGCGGCACTCGCCGACGGCATCCACGATCTGGGCCTCGCCCGCGCCCCCGGACTCTCCGTCCACGTGGCCCGGCCCGGCAGGAAGGGGTGAGCGGCGTGCTGCGTACGGTCAACCGCGTCGTCCTGGCTCTGGCCGGGCTCGTCCTGCTCGTCCTCGGCGGCTCCGTGCTCACCGTCGGACTCGGCGCGTCCCCGCCCTCCTGGTGGATCCACGACGGCCGGCACGACGTGCTGGTCAGCGCCGCCGACCGGGCGCGGTGGCGGGACGACGGATGGTTCTGGCCCACGGTCATCGCCGCCTTGGCGGTGCTCGTCCTGCTCGCGCTGTGGTGGCTCTCCGCCCAGCTGCGCAGGCGCCGCCTCGCCGAGGTCCTGGTGGAGACCGGGGACGGCGAGGGCGCGCTGCTGCGCGGCCGGGCCATGGAGAACGTCCTGGCCGGCGAGGCCGAGGCGCTGGACGGCGTCGACCGGGCCCAGGCCGTCCTCACCGGCCGCCGCGGCACACCGCAGGCGCGCGTGGACCTCACCCTGGCCCCCCACGCCACCCCGGCCGAGGCGCTGCACCGGCTCTCCGCCGACACGCTCGACCGGGCCCGCGACTCGGCGGGCCTCGCGAGCCTGCCGACCACGGTCCGGCTGCGCGCCGCCAAGCACGGGGCGGAACGGGTGAGTTGAGCCGCGGTCCGTACAGCCCGCGCAGCCCTGCCCTCAGAACCCGGCGCGTGAACCGCCGTCCACCGGCACCATGATTCCCGTGAGGTACGACGCCGCGGGCGAGAGCAGGAACGCCGCGGTGCGGCCGAACTCCTGCGGGGTGCCGTAGCGCCGCAGGGGAATGCCCGCCTCGTTGGCGGCGCGGGTGGCCTCCGGGTCGGGGGAGAGACCGTCGAGCTGACGCATGCGGTCCGTGCCGATCCGGCCGGGCAGCACGCCGACCACCCGGATGCCGCGCGGGCCGAGCTCGTCCGCGAGGGACTTGGCGAACCCGGCGAGCCCCGGCCGCAGACCGTTCGAGATCGTCAGGCCCGCGATCGGCTCGTACACCGACCCGGAGAGCACGAAGCCGATGACGCCGCCCTCGCCGAGCTCCGCGGCCGCGGTCCTGGCCAGGCGCACCGCGCCGAGGAAGACCGACTCGAACGCCGCCTGCCACTGCTCGTCGGTGTTGTCCGCGACGAAGCCGGGCGCGGGCCCGCCGACGCTGATCAGCACGCCGTCGAAGCGGCCGAAGTGCTCACGGGCGGCGGCGACGAGCGCGGCGGCGGAGTCCGGCTCCGCGTTGTCCGCGACGACACCCACCGCGTTCGGGCCGAGCTCGGCGGCCGCTTCGTCGACCGTCTTCTGCTGTCGGCCCGTGACCACGACCTTCGCGCCGTCCGCGACGAGCTCGCGGGCGGTGGCGTTGCCGAGGCCACGGGTGGCGCCGGTGACTACGTAGACACGGTTTTCCAGTCCAAGATCCATGGCCCTATCCTCCCGCGTCCTGCCCGTAGAGCGCGAGGGCGGTATTCACCAGGCCGATGTGGCTGAATGCCTGCGGGAAGTTGCCCAGCTGACGGCGGGACGTCGGGTCGTACTCCTCGGCGATCAGCCCCACGTCGTTGCGGAGCGCGAGCAGGCGCTCGAACAGCTCGCGTGCCTCCTTCGTCCGGCCCGTCATGTGCAGCGCGTCCGCCAGCCAGAACGAGCAGACGACGAAGACGCCCTCCTGCCCCGGCAGGCCGTCGATGTCCTTCTGGTCGGCGGTGTAGCGGCGCAGGAGTCCGCCGTGGCCGAGCTCGGCGTGGACCGCGTCGATGGTGCCGATGACGCGCGGGTCGTCGGGCGGCAGGAACCCCACACGCGGTATGAGCAGCAGCGACGCGTCCAGTTCGGCGGAACCGTAGGACTGCGTGAACGTGTTGCGCTCCGGGTCGTAGCCGCGCTCACAGACCTCGCGGTGCACCTCGTCCCGCAGCTTCCGCCACCGGTCGACGTCGCCGCGGAGCTTCGGGTTCTCCTCCAGGGCGCGCACCGTGCGGTCGGCGGCGACCCAGACCATCACCTTCGAGTACACGAAGTGCCGTCGCGGGCCGCGCACCTCCCACAGGCCCTGGTCGGGCTCCCGCCACTTCTTGTGCAGGAATTCGAGCAGGGACAGCTGGAGGTGCCAGGCGTGCGGAGGCGTGGCGAGACCCGACCGGTCGGCGAGGGCGAGGGAGTCGACGACCTCTCCGTACACGTCGAGCTGCAGCTGTTCGACCGCTTCGTTGCCGATGCGGACGGGGGCGGAGTCCGCGTACCCGGACAGCCACGGAACCTCGTACTCCGGCAATCGGCGCTCCCCGGAGAGGCCGTACACGATCTGCAGGTCCGCCGGGTTGCCCGCGACGGCGCGCAGCAGCCAGTCGCGCCACGCCTCGGCCTCCTCCGAGAAGCCCGCGGCGAGCAGCGCGCCCAGGGTGAGGGTGGAGTCGCGCAGCCAGCAGAAGCGGTAGTCCCAGTTGCGCACGCCGCCGGGTTCCTCGGGCAGCGAGGTGGTGGGGGCGGCGACGATGCCGCCGGTCGGGGCGTACGTGAGGGCCTTGAGGGTGATGAGGGAACGGATCACCGCGTCCCGGTGCGGCCCGTCGTAGTGGCAGAGGGACGTCCAGGCACGCCAGTCCTCCAGGCTGTGCTCCAGCGACTCGTACGGGTCGACGAGCGAGGGGCGCGGCTCGTGCGAGGGGTGCCAGGTGAGGACGAAGGCGACCTTCTCGCCCTCCTCGACGGTGAACTCGGAGTGCGTGCCGAAGGCGTGGCCCCAGGTGTGTACGGACGGCTCGCTGCGCAGCCAGACGGAGTCGGGGCCCGCCACGGCGACGCGGTGGCCGTCCTTCTGGCGCATCCAGGGCACGACCGAGCCGTAGTCGAACCGGAGCCGGAGCGTGCTGCGCACGGTGACGCGGCCCTTGAGGCCCTCGACGATGCGGATGACGTCGGGGGCGCGGTCGCGCTGCGGCATGAAGTCCGTGACACGGACGGTCCCCTCCTCGGTGTCCCACTCCGAGTCGAGGACGAGGGAGTCGGGACGGTAGGCGCGGCGGGTGCAGGCCCCGGCGTCCTTGGGCGCTATGCGCCAGTGCCCGTTCTCCTCGTCGCCGAGCAGTGCGGCGAAGCAGGCGGGTGAGTCGAAGCGGGGCAGGCAGAGCCATCCGATGGAGCCGTCCCTGCCGACGAGGGCGGCGGTCTGGTGGTCGCCGATGAGCGCGAGGTCCTCGATGGGCACGAGCTCTTCGGCGGGCGGGAGGTCGGTGGCGGGCGCGAGGTCTTCGATGTGGCGGGACACGGATGACGGTTTCCCGGAGTGGGGCCCCGTCAATCGGGCGAATGCGGGACGTCCGGCACGGGCCCTATACGGCGGCCGGTGTCGCTTCCTCGGTGGTGGCGGCCTCGGCGGCCGCCGCGCGGTCGCGCCGCTCCCTGCGGACCAGGACCACCCAGCCGACCGGGACGCCCGAGGCGAACAGCCACCACTGGACCGCGTACGCCATGTGCGGGCCGATGCTGCTGTGGTCGGGTTCGCCGATCAGCTCGGGGGAGCCGTCAGCGGCCTCGGGCGCGGACTGCTCGACGTATCCGCCGAGGACCTCCTTGCCGAGGGCGTCGGCCTGCTGCCCGCTGCTGATCAGCATGATCTGACGGTCCGGAAGGCCGCGGACGTCCTTGATGCCGCTGGCCGCGGACGTCTCGTCGGCCATGAGGCGGCCGGTGACGGTGATCTCGCCCTTGGGGGGCGCGGGGATCTTCGGGAAGGCGGTCTGCGGGCCGTCGGCGGGGATCCAGCCGCGGTTGACGAGCAGGACCTTGCCGTCGCCGAGGACGAACGGCGTCAGGACGTGGAAGCCGACCGCGTCGTCGGAGTTGGTGCGGCGCCGCACGACGACCTCGTGCTCCGTGTCGAACGTCCCCTCGGCGCTCACCCGGCGGTACAGGTCCTCCTTGGGCACCTCGTGGCCGGGCGACGTGAGCTTCTCGGCCGGGACCGGGTCGGCGTTCAGCGCGTCGGTGATCCGCTGGTTCTGCGCGACACGGTTCTCGTGGCGGTGCAGCTGCCAGAAGCCGAGCTCGACCATCACGGGGATGAGAACGAGGGCGATGAGGGTGAGGATCACCCACTGCCGGGACAACAGGAAGCGGTACACGCATTGACGGTACCCCGGCACGGTCGGGCCCTCGTCGGGTGGGTCCCGACGAGGGCCGGAAACACCGTGATCACACTCGGTCGACGATGCCCACCCGCCCCTCCGCGCGCGAGCAGTGGGCGCCGCAGTACCAGTGCCCCTCCGCCTCGACGCCCTGGCCGATGATGCGGCACCGGCAGTGCTCGCAGATGGGCGCCATGCGGTGGATGGCGCAGGAGAAGCTGTCGAAGACGTGCACCGCCCCTTGGGCGTGCACTTCGAAGGACATGCCGTAGTCGTTTCCGCAGACCTCGCAACGTGCCATGCGCCACAGGGTGGGACGCCGTGGCGGTGCGGGCGAGCGGTCGGCGGGCGAGTCGTGCGGCAATCACCCGTCTGACGCCTGCGAGGGTTCTCAAGGCGGGCTTCTACGACTCCGTGGCGGGCGTCACGTCCTGGAGGAGCTGTCCGAACGCCGCCTCGTCGATCACGGGCGTGCCGAACGAGCGGGCCTTGACCGTCTTGGAGGTGCCGGAGTCCGGGTCGTTCGTGACGAGCAGGCTCGTGAGGCGCGACACACTCGACGCGATGTGCAGCCCGGCTTCCACCGCGCGGTCCTCCAGGAGTTCACGCTCCACGGAGGTGTCTCCGGAGAACGCGACCCGCATGCCCTGCTTGAGTGCTTTGCCCGGTTCGTAACGCCCCGGGTTCGGGTACGGGCACGGCGGACGCTTGCGCGAGGGGCGCCAACTTCCGGGCCGGTACGACGAGGCGGGCGTCGGTCCCGTCGACTGGCGGACGATGCGGGGCGCGCCGTCCGACCACTCGGTGAGCGGCCTGCACTCCAGGAGCGGCAGGCGGACGTTGCCACCGGCCGCCGCCAGCAGGCTGGGGCGGAACGCCTCGGCGAGCACGCGCGCGTCGTCCAGGGCGTTGTGCGCGTGGCGCTGCTCGACGCCGAAGTGCGCGGCCAGGGACTCCAGCTTGTGGTTGGGCAGCGGGAGCGCGAGCTCCTTGGAGAGCGCGATGGTGCACAGGCGTTGACGGACGGGGGCCGTGCGCTCCGCGCGCGCGTACTCCCTCGCGATCATCGACCAGTCGAAGACGGCGTTGTGCGCGACGAGGACGCGGCCGTCGAGCCGGGCCGCGAACTCCTCGGCGACGTCCTTGAAGAGCGGGGCGTCCGCGAGCATCTCGCTGGTGAGCCCGTGGATCCAGACGGGACCCGGGTCGCGCTGGGGGTTCACCAGCGTGTACCAGTGGTCCTCGATGTCGCCCTGGGCGCTCACGCGGTAGACGGCGGCCGACACTATGCGGTCGTCGCGGGCCAGGCCGGTGGTCTCCACGTCGACGACCGCGTATCCCGTTGGATACGCGGCCGGCCAGGGCACTGCGGACGCTGCGGTCGTGTGGTCTTCGAGCATGGTCCATGAGGATACGGGCCGCGACCGACAGTCAGGGCGCCGGTCCGAGAAGCCCGGCCACCAGAGCCCTGACCGAGGTGGCGAAAACCGCCTCCGGATCGACGGGCTCCGCAAGGGCGCGGGCGAGCGCGTCGTCCTCCTCCGCCGCCTGCGCCGTCCACAACTCCTCCTCGCCCGGCCGCTGCACGGGCGCCCGTTCGCGGGCCCGCTCGACCAGGACGTGGCCGACAACGTGGACCTGGACGGCGCGCACGGCCTCGGCTGCGCGGACCCCGCGCAGCCCCGCCTCGTGGACCTCGTGGACGAGCGTGCGCTGGGCGGGCAGGAACATCCGCTCCGTCAGGCCGCGTTCGTGGACCATCGCGACGAGGTGCGGGTGGTCGAGGAGCCGACGGCGCAGGGCGCGGGCCACGGAGGCGACGCGCTGGACGGGGGTGCGTCCGGAGGCGCGGATCTCGCCGAGGTCGTCGAGGGTGCGCTCGACCAGGGCGTCCAGGAGCGACTCGCGGTTGCCGACGTGCCAGTAGATGGAGGTGACGGCGGTGCCGAGCTCGGCGGCGAGCGCCCGCATCGTCAGGGCCTGCGGACCGTGCCGCTTGACGAGGTGCGCGGCGGTGTCGAGCACGACGGCCCGGTTCAGCTGCGCGCGCGTCTCTTTACCCTTCACGAGTCCTGTTGTAACTGTGTTACAGAACCGCCGCAAGTCCCGCCCGCGGACCCCGGTCCGCGCCGACGAAGGGTGGTACGACATGGCACGCATTCGCTACGGAGCACGTGACGAGGCGGAGATCGCCGCCGCGCGCACCGCGAGTTCCAGACTCCCCGACATCTGGTCCACGGGTGTCGTGGCCGTCTGGGAGAGCGACCCGGACGTGGTCGCCGCGGTCCTTCCGCCGCCGCTGAAGCCCACCGGGCGGCCCCTGGTGCGGGCGAACATCAGCAAGGTCGACCTGCCGGGCTACCCCCTGGGCGCGGGCTCGGTCGCGGTCGCCGCCGAGCACGCGGGAGTGGCGGGCTGGTACCCGCTGGTGATGCCGATGACCCACGAGCGGGCCCTCATCGGCGGGCGCGAGGTGTTCGGGGAGCCGAAGAAGCTCGGCGAGGTGGAGGTCGAGCGGGACGGCCTGGTGGTGCGGGCCCGCCTCGCCCGGCACGGCATCGCCTTCGTGGAGGTGCGGGGCGCGGTCAGCGGCGCCCTGCCGCTGCCCGAGCCGACGCGGAAGACCGACTTCTACTTCAAGTTCCTGCCCGCGGTGGACGGTTCGGGCTTCGACGCGGACCCCGTCCTCGTGCACTGCGTACGGAACGAGAAGGTCCGCAAGCTGGAGGCCGTCACCGGGGACGTGGTGCTGCGCGAGTCGATGTACGACCCGGTGGCCGACCTGCCGGTGCGCTCCCTCGTCGGGATCACCATCGGCGAGAAGACCACTGACCAGCAGGGCCGCGTCGTCGAGCGCGTCAGCGCGCAGGCCCTGCTGCCCTACATCCACCAGCGCTACGACGACCCCGCGCAGATCCTCGACGGGCCGCCCGAGGGGAGCGCCTGAGATGGAGCTGCGCACGGGTCGGGTCGCCGTCGTCACGGGCGCGGCGAGCGGCATCGGGCTCGCGATGGCGCGCCGGTTCGCGGCGGACGGCCTGAAGGTGGTCCTCGCGGACGTCGAGGAGAGCGCCCTGGAGAAGGCGTCCGCCTCCCTCAGGGAGGACGGTGCGACGGTGCACGCGCGCGTGGTGGACGTCGGGGTGCGCGAGCAGGTCTTCGCCCTCGCCGAGGAGGCGTACGACAAGTTCGGCGCCGTCCATGTGCTGTGCAACAACGCGGGGGTCGGTTCCGGCGCCGAGGGGCGCATGTGGGAGCACGACCCGAACGACTGGAAGTGGGCCTTCGAAGTCAACGTCTGGGGCGTCTTCCACGGCATCCAGGCCTTCGTGCCCCGCATGCTCGCGTGCGGCGAGCCGGGGCACGTCGTGAACACCTCGTCCGGCGACGGCGGCATCGCGCCGCTGCCCACCGCCTCCGTGTACGCGGTCACCAAGGCCGCCGTCGTCACGGTGACCGAATCGCTGTACGCCCACTTGAAGGCGGAGCACGCGCGCGTGGGCGCCTCCGTGCTCTTCCCCGGCCCGCACATGCTCCGCACCGGCCTGTGGGAGTCCCACCGCAACCGGCCCGGCCGGTACGCCAAGTCCCGCCCCCGCAGGACCCCTTACCGCAGCCTCGACCAGTGGGAGACCGCCATGAAGGAGGAGATCGAGTTCACGCCCGTCGAACAGGTCGCGGACTTCGTGGCCGAGGGCATCACGGCCGACCGCTTCTGGCTGCTCCCGGAGAGCGAGCACAGCGACCGGCAGATCACGGCGAGGTCGCGCTCGATGCTCGACCGCGCCGACCCGGCGTACCTCGAGAACTTCATCCTCGACTGACTGGACCGAAGGGGGCTCAGCAGATGAGCGCTCAGGACCCGTACCTGATCATCTCCTCCGACTGCCACGCCGGACTCCCCACCGAGGAGTACCGGCCCTACCTCGACCGCCGCTTCCACCGAGACTTCGACGACTTCCTCGGCGAGCGCGGCGCCCGCCGCGAGGAGGCCACCCGCCTCGGCATCCGCAACGACGCCTTCGCCGCCAAGTGGTTCCAGGACAACGAAGAGGGCCTGCGCGGCGGCTGGGACGCCGCACAGCGCCTCAAGGAGCTGGACGGCGACGGGGTGGCCGCCGAGGTGGTCTTCCCCGACGCGGACGCCGTCGACAGCCGCACCGCCGCGCCCTTCGGAGTCGGCCTCGGCCTCTCCGGCGACCAGGACCCCGAGCTCGGCATGGCGGGCGCCCAGGCCCACAACCGCTGGCTTGCCGACTTCGTCTCCGAGCATCCCGAACGGCACTGCGGTGTCGCCCTGTTGCCCGTCACCGGAGACGTCGACCGCGTCGTCGCCGAGGTCCACCGCGCCAAGGAGTCGGGGCTCGGCGCGCTGATGATCCCCTCCATGTGGGTCGACAAGGCGCCCTACCACGACCGGCGCTACGACCCCGTGTGGGCGGCGGCGGCCGAGTGCGCGATGCCCGTGGTCACCCACTCCGGAGCGGCGCCCCGCCACGAGTACGGCGACCACCTCGGGATCTACGTCTCCGAAGTGACCTGGTGGCCCGCCCGCCCCCTGTGGTTCATGCTCTGGTCCGGCGTCTTCGAACGCCACCCGGGGCTGCGGTTCGGCGTCGCCGAGTCCGGCTGCTGGTGGCTGCCGAACCTCCTCTGGTTCATGGACCGCCTCTACCTGGGCGCGCACGGCGGCAAGAAGCTCTCCCCGTTCGAGGAGCTCAAGCGGCCGCCGCACGAGTACCTGGACCGGCAGCTCTTCGTCTGCGCCACCAACACCAAGCGGCGCGAGCTCGCCCAGCGCTACGAGATCGGCGTCGACAACATCCTGTGGGGCAGCGACTTCCCGCACCCCGAGGGCACCTGGCCCGACACACGCGCGTGGCTGCGCAAGACCTTCCACGACATCCCCGTGGCGGAGAGCCGCCGCATGCTGGGGCTCGCCGCCGCCGAGGTCTTCGGCTTCGACACGGCGGCTCTCGCGCCGCTGGCCCACCGCATCGGCCCGACACCCGCCGACCTCGGCCAGGACGCCGACCAGACGTCCGTCGAGGCGTCCTGGGCCCGCTCGCGCGAGGTGGGCCGCCACTGGCTGACCGACCACGACTTCCCGATGCTGGGGGTGACCCGATGACCGAGGACCGCTACACCGTCATCTCCGCGGACTGCCACGCGGGCGCCGATCTCCTGGACTACAGGCCGTACTTGGAGTCGCGCCACCACGACGCGTTCGACACGTGGGCGGCCACCTACGTCAACCCGTACGAGGACCTCCTCGCCGACACCGCCGACCGCAACTGGAACTCCGACCGCCGGGTCGCCGAGCTCGAAGCGGACGGCATCGTCGCCGAGGTCGTCTTCCCCAACACCATCCCGCCGTTCTTCCCCTCGGCGTCCCTCATGGCACCGGCGCCGACCCGCGAGGAGTTCGAGCAGCGCTGGGCCGGCCTGCGCGCCCACAACCGCTGGCTGGCGGACTTCTGCGCGGCCGCGCCCGGGCGCAGGGCGGGCGTCTTCCAGATCCTCCTCAACGACGTCGACCGGGCCGTCGAAGAGATCCACCGTTCCGTGGAGGCGGGCCTGACAGGCGGCCTCATGCTGCCCGGCACCCCGCCCGGCTCAGGCCTGCCCGAGCTCTACTCCTCAACCTACGACCCGATCTGGGCGGCCTGCGCGGAGCTGGGCGTACCCGTCAACCACCACGCGGGCTCGGCGTCGCCGCCGCTCGGCGAGGAACCGGCCGCCCGCGCGGTGTTCATGGTCGAGACGACGTGGTTCTCGCACCGCGCGCTGTGGCACCTGGCCTTCGGCGGAGCCTTCCGCCGCCACCCGGAGCTCAAACTGGTCCTCACCGAGCAGGGCTCGGGCTGGATCCCCGGGGTGCTCGACATGCTGGACTACTACCACGGGCGGCTGGTCGCCGCGGCGCGGCGGGCGGGCGGCGCGGACACGGCGGAGACCGCCGAGTCCAAGTTCGGCGCGGGCCTCGCCGACGCGATGGGCAAGGGCCCCTCCGAAGTGTGGCGGGACAACTGCTTCGTCGGCGCGAGCTTCATGCGCCCCCACGAGGCGGCCCTGCGCGACCGCATCGGCCTCGACAAGATCATGTGGGGCAGCGACTACCCGCACGACGAGGGCACGTACCCCCACTCACGCGAGGGCCTGCGCACCGCCTACGCCGGCCTCCCCAGGGACGAGATCACCGCCATGGTCGGCGGCAACGCGGCCCGCGTCTACGGCTTCGACCTGGAACGGCTCGGGCGGATCGCCGCGCGCGTGGGCCCGACGGCCGGAGAACTGGACGAACCCCTCAAGGAGGCACCCGCGGGCGCGACGAGTCCGGTGTTCGCGACGGGAGGGGCGGTGCGGGTCTGGTGAGCGGCGGCGGTCGGTGAGCGGGCGCGGTCGGTGAGCGGGCAGGGGGTTCGGGGTGCCCCCCGCCCGCCAGCACGCCCGTTTGAGGCGGGATCTTTGGTGAGGATCACCAACATCCACCCTCGTACCGCCGGTAATACTTGTCGGTAACAACCCCTAGTCGTGGGCGAATAGCCGTTCTACGGTGCCTGCATGTCCCCGAACCTGCCCGATGTCGTGCTGTGGTCCATCCCGGCCTTCGTGCTGCTCACCGTCGTCGAGATCGTGAGCCACCGGATCCATCCCGACGACGATGCCGCCGGGTACGAGACCAAGGACGCCGCGACCAGCATCACCATGGGGCTCGGCAGTCTCGTCTTCGACTTGCTGTGGAAGATCCCCATCGTCGCGATCTACTCGGGCGTCTACGCGCTGACCCCGCTGAGCGTGCCCATCCTGTGGTGGACGATCCCGCTGATGCTTCTCGCGCAGGACTTCTTCTACTACTGGTCCCACCGAGGCCACCACGTGATCCGCGTCCTGTGGGCCTGCCACGTGGTGCACCACTCCAGTGAGAAGTTCAACCTCACCACCGCGCTGCGCCAGCCCTGGACGAGCCTCACGGTGTGGCCGTTCTACCTGCCGCTGATCGCCCTCGGCGTCCACCCGGCGGCGCTCGCGTTCTGTTCGTCGGCCAACCTGGTCTACCAGTTCTGGATCCACACCGAGCGCATCGGGAAGCTGCCGCGGCCCATCGAGTACGTCTTCAACACGCCCTCGCACCACCGCGTGCACCACGCGTCCCAGGGCGGCTACCTCGACCGCAACTTCGGCGGCATCCTCATCATCTGGGACCGCGTGTTCGGCTCCTGGGTCGCCGAGACCGACCGGCCCGTGTACGGGCTCACGAAGAACATCCACACGTACAACCCGCTGCGCGTGGCGACCCACGAGTACGCCGCCATCGCCAGGGACCTGAAAGCGGCCACCGGTTGGCGCGAACGGGCCGGACGCGTCTTCAGGGGCCCCGGATGGCAGCCCGCGGCCCCCGCGGCGCCCGCCGCCCCCGAGCCGTCCCCGGCCGCCGTCGTGCCCGCCTCCGACACCCCCGTCCCGGAGCGCGCCGCGTGACGCGACGCCCCGCACCCCGCACGGTCCTCGGCGCCTTCGGTGCCGCCGCGCTCGGTGACCTCCTCGCGCTCCTCGCGGACTTCGAGCCCGGCCACGCCGTCTGCAAGCCGCTGCTCATGCCGCTCCTCGCGGCGTACGTCGCCCTGCGGAACGGGCCCCGACCGCTGATCGCCGCCCTTCTCTTCGGCTGGGGCGGCGACACCTTCCTGCTCTCCGACGCCGAGCCCGCCTTCCTCGCGGGGATGGGCTCCTTCGCCGCGGGGCACGTCTGCTACCTCGTGCTCTTCAAGCGGTACGGAGCACGGGCGCCCCGCGCGCGTGGGGTGGGTCTCGTGGCCGCGTACGCGGTCGCGCTCATCGGCACCGTCGCGCTGCTCTGGTCCGACCTGCCCGCCGACATGCGCGGGCCCGTCGCGGGCTACAGCCTGCTGCTCACCGCCATGGCGTTCGGCGCCACGACGCTCGGGCCCGTGGCGGCCGCGGGAGGGGCGCTGTTCCTGCTCTCGGACACGCTGATCGCGACCGGCGTCGCCGAGTGGCCACAGCTGCCCCGGCCCGACTTCGCGATCATGGTCACGTACATCGCAGCGCAGTTTTTGCTGGCCGAAGGGGTGCTGACGGCTCACCAGCGAATCGGTACCGGCACCGCGGTGAGCAGCGCCGAAAGCACTACGACGACGCCCAGCGCGATCACCTCACCACGCGCGGGAACGTAGGCGGAGGCGCGGTCCGCGGCGGTGCGCAGGCGACGGCGGGCAAGGACCGCGAGCACCGCCACGACCAGGACGAGCAGCACCTTGGCGAGCAGGGTGCGGCCGTAGGCCGTTCCGGTGAGCTGGTCGACGACCGTGCCCGCAGGCATCCTGCGCAGCGTGCTGCACACCCCGGTCGCCGTGATCGCGGCGAACAGGACGGCGGCCACGCGCGCGTAGAGCCCCAGTACCGCGACGGCCTTCTCCGGAGAGGACGTCCGCCACCGGCGCAGGATGCGCAGGACGTACAGCAGCCCGCCCGCCCACAGCGCGCCGCAGGTGAGGTGGACGAGCGTGAGACCGCTGCCGAGGAGCGGGGAGTCCTCCACCGGAGGATGGGCCCGCAACGCCTCCGCGACGATCACCGCGCCCAGGGGGAGCGCCGCCCACGCCGGGCGCCGGGAACGCGCACACAGTGCGGCCACGATGAACGCGTTGACCTCAAGGAGGGCGAGACGCCCGTCCCGGGTGTCGTAGAGGCGGCCGATGTCCAGGTCCGAGAGCTCCTGCGGGACCAGGTTCCCGTTCGCCACGATCGCCGCGAGCCCCAGCGCGGCCACGCACCCCGCCCACGCCGCGTAAGCCGACCAACTGCCCGGCGCCCGGTCGGGCGGCGCCCCCGGGACCCGGCGCGCGAGCCGCGTGGCGAACACCTCGCCCAACTGCACGCACAGCGCCGCGAACAGCACCGTCCGCAGGAACGTGATCCCACCCGTGCCGGGCGCCCGGGCCTCACCGGTGTCGTGCAGCGCCGCCGACGGGCCGAGCAGGGGGATCAGCGCGGCGACGGCCACGAGGACGAACACGGCGACGGCGTGGCCGACGGAGGGGCGGCGGCGCGGGGCGCGGTGCGAGACGGGGACGGTGGCGGCAGTGGCCGGTACGCCGGTCGCGGCATCGCCTCCGGGGTCGACGGACGGTCCTATGGAGCTCACCACATGATCTTCACCAGGGCTTCCGGCGATGGGCAAGTCCTGGGGGACAACTGGTGCAAAGCCGTTCCGATCGGACCGAGTCACTCATCTCTACCGGAGTCCCTACCGATCCACCCGAAACCCGACCGGGCTCAACTGCTCGCCGACCACCACAGCCTGACCGACTTCTCCGGCTCCGAGGGCCGCAGCTCCCACCCCTCGGCGGTCGCCGTCCGGACGACGTAGTGCCCGCCGCATCCCCGGTAGGCGCGGCGCGGGATCTCGCACTCGGAGATCGGCCGCGACTTGTTGGGCACACTCGGGGCCGTCGCCCTGGCCGTCCACTTGGCGATGAGCTTGTCGACCTCCGCGCGGTAGTGCGCCGCGTCCCCCTCGTACCGCATCTCGGACCAGAGCACGCACCAGCGGGGCAGCGTGAAGACGCGGCCCAGCGCCTTGTCCATGAACCGGTCGAAGGCCTTCTCGTACGACGAGCTCACCGCCGAGATCACCTCGGAGACGAGGCCGATGGCGAGGGTGCCTGCGAAGATCGCGACCCCGAGGACGGCCCAGAACGGCAGGAGCACCACCGTGCCGACGAACCGGGCCACCAGCTGCCACCGGGGGCGGACCGGCCACGCCACCCAGTGCTCCGTGCCGGAGACGACGAACTCGGAGTTCTTGTACTCGTACATGACACGAAATCCTCTCGTGGGCCGACAGGAAAGGGCCGGGCGGCCCCCAAGCCGCCCGGCCCCACCTCACCGCGTGACGGTGTTACTTGCGCACGGCGTCCAGCGCGTCGGCCATGCCCACGCCGTAGAAGCCGTTCTTGTTCCGGCCGCCCTCGCAGACCGCGTCGGCCTTGCCGTCACCGTCGTAGTCGTACGGCTTCGTGCAGGCCATCGCGTCCGCCTGGCGGTAGAGCAGCGCCTTGATGCGCGCCGCCGAGGCGTGCGGATGCGTCGACTTCAGCAGCGCGGCCACGCCCGCGGCGTGCGGCGACGCCATCGACGTACCGGCCTTGTAGCCGAACTTGCCGCCGGGCAGCGTCGACAGGATGCGGCCGTCGACGGCCGGCGCGTTCGGCGCCTGGTACTTCGTGGAGTCGCCTCCCGGAGCCGTGATGTCGACGACGCCGTTGCCGTAGTTCGAGTACGACGACTTGATGCCCTTCGCGCCGGTGGCCGAGACCGTCACGACGCCGGGCAGCTGCGACGGAAGGTCGAGACAGTCCTTGGTCTTGATGGTCCGCGGCACCGGAGTGGTGTCGTCGGGGCTCGAATCGTCGAGGATCTCGTCCTGGGCGAGGTCGGTCTTCGCGTTGCCCGCGGCCGCGACGTTCACCGCGCCCTTGCGCTCCGCGTACTTCGAGGCCCGCCCGACCGCGTCGACCAGCGCCTTCTGGTCGGCGTCGGTCTTGCAGTTGAACAGCCACGGGTCGGTGTAGTAGCTGCTGTTGGTGACGTCGACGCCGTGGTCGGCCGCCCACACGAAGCCGCAGACGACGGCCTCCGTGTAGTACATGCCGGTCGCCGGCTCGGCCACCTTCAGGCTCGCGACCTTCACGCCCGGCGCGACACCGGTGACGCCGGTGCCGTTCTTCGCGGCGGCGATGGTGCCCGCCACGTGCATGCCGTGGTCGCTCTCCCCGGCCACCGGACGCCACGCGTCGCCCTTCTGGACGGGTACGCCGCCCAGGCAGCTCGCGGAGGCCCCGCGGTCGAAGTTCGGCGCGATGTCGGGGTGCGTGTCGTCGACCCCGGAGTCGAGCACGCCGACCGTGACCTTGCGGCTGCCGAGCGAGATCTCGTGCGCCTTGTCCGCCTTCATGGCGGGCAGGTCCCACTGGAGGGGCTCGAGCTCGTCCTGGCCCGCCGTCGCCTTGCCCGCGGCGGCCTTCGCCTCCTGGGCGGTCAGCGGCCGCTCCGACTCCAGGGCGTCGTCGGCCTGCGCCGAGAGCGGGGCCGTCCGCGTCGCGCCCGCCGAGTCGACGCCCTTGACCTTGCGCATCGTCTTCGCGAAGTCGGGGTTGTCCGAGTGGACGACGATGACGCCGATCCGGTCGTACGCGATGACGACGTCACCGCCGGCCTTGGCGATGGCCTTCTTCGCGCGCTCCGCGCTCCCCTTGCCGGGGCGGACGTTCACCACGTAGCTCATCGACGCGGCGTCCGCGGTCGGCAACCCCAGGGCCTGCGACACCGAGGCCGGAGCGTCCGGGATCCCCGCGGGCCTGGCCGAGGCAGTGCCCGGCAGGAAGGCGACGGCCGAGACCAGCGCGACGCCGAGCGGCAGGGCCAGTGCGCGGCGGGAGCGCAGGAAGGCCGTGGCCGATATGTGGGACTTGTGCACGTTCTCTCTCCCCGTCACTTCTTCTTCACGGCGTCGAGCGCGTCGACGAGACCGCTGCCGTAGAAGCTGTTGTCGTGCTTGCCGCCGCTCTGGCAGACCGCGTCGGCGTCGCCGTCACCGTCGGGGTCGTACGGACCCGACGGGCACTCCAGCCGGTCGGCCTGCTTCTTCAGGAGCCGCTGCACCTCGGCCGGGCTCGCCTTGGGGTGCGTCGACTTGATGAGCGCGGCGACGCCCGAGGCGTGCGGCGCGGCCATCGAGGTGCCCTGCAGCCAGCCGTACTCGCCGCCCGGCATGGTGGAGAGGATGCGGCCGTTCTTCGACGGGGTGTCCGACGGGATCTGCCACTTGTCGCCGCCCGGGGCCGCGATGTCGACGACGCCCTTGCCGTAGCTGGAGTAGATCGACTTCAGGTCCTTGACGCCCGTCGCGCTGGTGGTGACGACGCCCGGCAGCTGGGTCGGCACGTCGAGGCACTCGTGCGGGTCGATGGTGCGGGTCACCGGAGTGGAGTCGTCCGGGCTGGAGTCGTCGACGATCGCGTCGGAGTCCAGGTCGTGGTTGGAGTTGCCCGCGGAGGCGACGTGCAGGGTGCCCTTCTTCTGCCCGTACAGCTGGGCGCGGTTGACCGCGTCGAGGATCGCCCTCTGGTCCGGGTCGTCCTTGCAGTTGTACAGCCACGGGTCCACGTAGTAGCTGTTGTTGGTGATCTCGACGCCGTGCTCGGCGGCGAACACGAAGGCGCAGACCACGTTCTCCGGGTAGAACAGCTCGTCGACCGGGTCGGCGACCCTGATGGCGGAGATCTTCACGCCGGGCGCCACGCCCGCGACGCCGACGCCGTTGCGCGCGGCGGCGATCTCACCGGCGACGTGCGTGCCGTGGTAGCTGTCCTTCGAGGACGGGCGCCAGGCACCCGCCGAGGTGTCCGCCTTGCCGCCGACACAGCTCGCCGACTGCGACGCCGAGAAGTTGGCCGAGAGGTCGGGGTGGGTGTCGTCGACGCCGGTGTCGATCACGGCGACGGTGACCTTCTTGCTGCCCGGGTTGATCTTCGCGGCCTTGTCGGCGTCTATCGCGCGCAGGTCCCACTGGTCGGCCTCCATCGGCTCGGCGCCGGGGGCGGCGCTCCGCTTCAGGGCCTTCGCCTCGGACTTGGAGAGCAGCTTCGCCTTGCCGTCGTCCGTGGTGCCCGCGGCCTTCAGGGGCGAGGTGTGGGTCGCGCCCGCGGACTGGACACCGCGGACCTTACGTATGTGCTCGCCGAACTCCGGATTCGACGAGTGCGCGACGATGACGCCGATCTTCTCGTGCGTGACGACGACGGAGCCACCGGCCCTGGCGATCGCCTTCTTGACGTACGCGAGCGTCTTGCGGTCGGTACGGGTGTTGACGACGTACGCGAAGACGGGGGCGTCCTCCGCGGCCTTCGCCGACACCGGGGCGGGCGACTCGTTCGGGGCCGCGGTCGCGGCGCCGGGCACGAAACCGACCGAGGCGGCGAGCGCGAGGCCGAGCGGCACGATCAGTGCCGTGCGACGTCTGGAACGCAGATGAGCCATGGGATCTCCACATCATCCGGAGACGGAACCGCATACGGAATCGCATACGGAACTGCCCGAACACGACTGGTGCTCGGGCAGGTACATGACGGGTGGTTCAGGGTGAAGCTAACCCTGAAACCCCCAGGCCAGCAATGACTTGCTGAAGAAATGGGGGAGTTCGACCACGTCGGACGCGCCGCGGGGACGTTGAGCAGGCAACGGAAGCAACATCAACCCCTGTCGGATCACGTCCCATGGCCTTAGCATCGCCATCCGTGGCTCACGTGATCCGCGTCACGCCGAATGCGAGATCAGCGAGCCCATGGAACAACTGTCCGTCCCCACCGCACCCGCACCACGAGGAGACTCCGTGGCCACCGACGCACCGCCCCCTTCGAAGGGTGGCGCAGGAAAAGAACCCGCTCCCCACGCGCCCTCCACGGAGGAGTTCACCGAGGTGCAGGAGAGCGTGGAATTCGGTGAACTGCGCACCGCGCACCGCTCGTTCGCCTTCCCGCTCACCATCGCCTTCATCGCCTGGTACCTCGTGTACGTCCTGCTCTCCAACTACGCGGGCGACTTCATGGGCACCAAGCTCTTCGGCAACATCAACGTCGCCCTGGTCCTCGGCCTCGGGCAGTTCCTGACCACGTTCCTCATCGCCTGGTTCTACTCGCGCCACGCCGCCTCGAAGCTCGACCCGAAGGCCGAGGCGATCAGGTCCCGCATGGAGCACGGCCCGCGGAGCTCCGTGGACCGTACGCAGACCCGCCTGGAGGGCGACGCATGAGCCCCGCGCACCCCACCGTCATCGAGCTGGCGGCCGCGTCCGACGCCTCCGAGCACCGGACGCTGATCATCAGCCTCTTCGCGGCCTTTGTCGTCGCGACCCTCTTCATCACCGTCTGGGCGGGCCGGCAGACCAAGAGCGCCGCCGACTTCTACGCGGGCGGCCGCCAGTTCACCGGCTTCCAGAACGGCCTCGCGATCTCCGGCGACTACATGTCCGCCGCGTCCTTCCTCGGCATCGCGGGCGCCATCGCCCTCTTCGGCTACGACGGGTTCCTCTACTCCATCGGCTTCCTGGTCGCCTGGCTGGTGGCGCTCCTCCTGGTCGCCGAACCGCTGCGCAACTCCGGGCGCTACACGATGGGCGACGTCCTCGCGTACCGCATGCGCCAGCGCCCGGTCCGTACCGCCGCGGGCACCTCCACCATCGTCGTGTCGATCTTCTACCTGCTCGCGCAGATGGCGGGCGCGGGCGTACTCGTCTCGCTGCTGCTCGGCATCACCAGTGACGCCGGCAAGATCCTCATCGTCGCCCTCGTCGGCGTCCTGATGATCGTCTACGTCACCATCGGCGGCATGAAGGGCACCACCTGGGTGCAGATGGTCAAAGCCGTCCTGCTCATCACCGGCACCATCCTCATCACCTTCCTCATCCTCCTGAAGTTCGACTTCAACGTCTCAGACCTGCTCGGCACGGCCGCCTCCAACAGCGGCAAGGGCTCGGCGTTCCTGGAGCCCGGCCTCAAGTACGGCGTCTCCGGCACCTCGAAGCTGGACTTCATCTCGCTCGGCATCGCCCTGGTCCTCGGCACCGCGGGACTGCCGCACATCCTCATCCGCTTCTACACGGTGCCCACGGCAAAGGCCGCCCGTAAGTCCGTGAACTGGGCGATCGGCATCATCGGCGCCTTCTACCTGATGACGATCGTCCTCGGCTTCGGCGCCGCCGCCCTGCTCAAGCCCGGCGAGATCATCGCCTCCAACAAGGCGGGCAACACGGCGGCACCGCTCGCCGCCATGGAGATCGGCGGCGGTGGCGACTCGACCGGCGGCGCGCTCCTGCTCGCGGTGATCTCCGCGGTCGCCTTCGCCACGATCCTCGCGGTCGTCGCGGGCCTCACCCTCGCCTCGTCGTCCTCGTTCGCGCACGACATCTACGCGAACGTCATCCGCAAGGGCAAGGCCACGGAGAAGGAGGAGATGAAGGCGGCCCGCTGGTCGACCGTGTTCATCGGCATCGTCTCCATCGCGCTGGGAGCACTGGCCCGCGACCTCAACGTGGCAGGACTGGTCGCCCTCGCCTTCGCGGTCGCGGCATCCGCCAACCTGCCGACGATCCTCTACAGCCTGTTCTGGAAGAGGTTCACCACCCAGGGCGCCCTCTGGTCCATCTACGGAGGCCTCGTCGCCGCGGTCGGCCTGGTGCTGTTCTCACCGGTCGTCTCCGGCAAGCCCTCCTCGATGTTCCCCGATGCGAACTTCGACTTCTTCCCGCTGGAGAACCCGGGCCTCATCTCCATCCCGCTGGGCTTCGCGCTCGGCTGGCTCGGCTCGGTCCTCTCCAAGGAGGAGCCGGACAAGGGCAAGTACGCGGAGCTGGAGGTCAAGTCCCTCACGGGCGTCGGAGCCCACTGATCCGAACCGATTGACCGGGCCTTGTTCACACGTTCGTAGCGGCCGCGTCGTAGAGTCCTACGACGCGGCCGTGCCGTTCCTCGTGGCAAATGGCCCATGAGGATGTCAGAGGCGTCGCGTAAGGTCGAAAGCAGAGGACCCAGAACATCCAACCGCCGGGGAGGGGGCCGCAGTGCTCATCGACACCTTTGGCCGTGTAGCCACTGACCTGCGCGTTTCACTGACCGACCGCTGCAATCTGCGCTGCACGTACTGCATGCCGGAAGAAGGCCTGCAGTGGCTGGCCAAGCCGGACCTGCTCACGGACGACGAGATCGTGCGGCTCGTGCGCATCGCCGTCACCCAGCTGGGCATCAAGGAGGTCCGCTTCACCGGCGGCGAGCCCCTGCTCCGCCCCGGACTCGTCGGCATCGTCGAGCGCTGCGCCCAGCTGGAGCCCCGCCCGAAGATGTCCCTGACGACGAACGGCATCGGCCTGAAGCGCACCGCGAAGGCCCTCAAGGCCGCGGGCCTCGACCGGGTCAACGTCTCGCTGGACACGCTGCGCCCCGACGTCTTCAAGACGCTCACCCGCCGCGACCGCCACAAGGACGTCCTCGAAGGCCTCGAAGCCGCCCGCGACGCGGGCCTCACCCCGGTCAAGGTCAACACCGTCCTCATGCCGGGTCTGAACGACGACGAGGCCCCCGACCTGCTGGCCTGGGCCGTCGAGAACGACTACGAACTCCGGTTCATCGAGCAGATGCCCCTGGACGCCCAGCACGGCTGGAAGCGCGACGGCATGATCACCGCGGGTGACATCCTGACGTCCCTGCGCACCCGCTTCGAACTCACCGAAGAGGGCTCCACGGAGCGCGGTTCGGCCCCCGCCGAGCGCTGGGTCGTGGACGGCGGCCCGCACCGCGTCGGCGTCATCGCCTCCGTCACCCGCCCGTTCTGCTCGGCCTGCGACCGCACCCGCCTGACCGCCGACGGCCAGGTCCGCACCTGCCTCTTCGCCACCGAGGAAACCGACCTGCGCGCAGCACTCCGCGCGGCCCCCGAGGACAGCACGGACGGCTCGGACGAGGCCATAGCCCGCATCTGGAAGGTCGCCATGTGGGGCAAGAAGGCGGGCTCGGGCCTGGACGACCCGACGTTCCTCCAGCCGGACCGCCCGATGTCGGCGATCGGCGGCTGACTGGAACACAGGCCCTAGCCGTCGGCGGCTTCGCGCGCCTGCCACTCCGTCAGCTCGACGACGTCCTTCAGGAACCCGCGTACACCCAGGAACTGGGAGAGGTGTTCGCGGTGCTCGTCGCACGCGAGCCACGTCTTGCGGCGCTCCGGGGTGTGGATCTTCGGGTTGTTCCAGGCGAGCACCCAGACCGCGTCGACGCGGCAGCCCTTGGCGGAACAGATCGGCTTTTCGTCACTCACAGGCGCGTCCAAAAAGTGCTTCAAACAAGGCGACGCCGAGCAGCCACGGGGGGAGCTGCCCGGCGTCGGTCTGTCGCTCCGACGGGGGATGCGGAGCGCGTACGAAGTATGTCATGGGGGACCCGGCTACTGGCACCGGAACTACATGATTGATCTGAGGTTTTCTTGAGCTTGGCGCAACGTCGACGGTCAGCTCGGTTCGGTCGCCGCGTCGCGCCGCTGGTCGTACGCGGGCCCCGGGGGATCTTCCGGGACGGATTCCGCGGCGGCGGCCGCGGCGGGCGGCGCCAGCATTGGCCGAGAAGGAGCGGGTACGAACGTCGACGGCAGCGAAGGCGGCGTCTCCCGCCCGGCGTTGGCGATCACGACGGAGACGTACGGCAGGAGGATGCCGAGCACCAGTGCGACGAGCGCGACGTGTCGCTCGACGTTCCATAGCACCGCCGCGGCCACCACCGACACGGTGCGCACCGACATCGAGATCACATAACGGCGCTGCCTGCCCCGCACGTCCTCCGCGAGACCCTGCCGGGCCCCCGTGATCCGGAAGACCTGGCCGCTGCTCTGCTTCCGCATCACGTTCCACCGCCCTGTCGGCTGTGCCGGACTCTCCCTGGTATCCACCCCTGGCCCGACCCGTCCAACGTTACGCCGCGGCTGCGCCGCCTACGAGACCGGGGCAGCCCTCACCTCGGTGCCCTGCCTGCGCCGTGCCACGTATGGAGCTGCCCGACATGCGCCGTATGGCGTACGGGTCGAGACTTGCCGTAATGCTCATGTAGAGCCGACTAGGAGGCAGCTATGGGCTGGTTGTGGGCGATCATCGTGGGATTCGTGCTGGGTCTGATTGCCAAGGCGATTCTGCCCGGCAAGCAGCACAGTCCACTCTGGCTGACCACGGTGTTCGGCATCATCGGAGCCGTCCTGGGCAACTGGCTCGCGACGCAGTTCGGCATCAATGAGACCAAGGGCATCGACTGGGGCCGGCACGCGCTCCAGCTGGTCGCGGCGCTCGTCGTCGTCGGTCTCGGTGACGCGGCGTACACCATGCTCCGCGGCAACAAACGCAGGGCGTAGCCGCCTCGCACGAAAAGGGGGCCGGTCCACAAGGACCGGCCCCCTTTCGCGTACGGGTGTCGCGTACGGGTGCGGCTACCGGGTGACCTCGACCGCCGCCAGGTTCTTCTTGCCGCGGCGCAGCACCAGCCACCGCCCGTGCAGCAGCTCCTCGCGGGCCGGTACGGCGTCCTCGGCGGCGACCTTCACGTTGTTCACGTAGGCACCGCCCTCCTTGACCGTGCGCCGGGCGGCGGACTTGCTCGCCACCAGGCCCACCTCGGCGAGCAGGTCCACGACCGGGCCGAGCTCGGCGACCTCGACGCGCGGCAGCTCGGAGAGGGCCGCGGCCAGCGTCGCCTCGTCCAGGTCCCCCAGCTCGCCCTGCCCGAAGAGCGCCTTGGACGCGGCGATCACCGCGGCGCACTGGTCCGCGCCGTGCACCAGCGTGGTCAGCTCCTCGGCGAGCGCGCGCTGCGCGGCACGGGCCTGCGGACGCTCCTCCGTCTGCTTCTCGATCTCCTCGAGCTCCTCGCGGGACTTGAAGGACAGGATCCGCATGTACGTCGAGATGTCCCGGTCGTCCGTGTTCAGCCAGAACTGGTAGAACGCGTACGGCGTCGTCATCGTCGGGTCGAGCCAGACCGCGCCGCCCTCGGACTTGCCGAACTTGGTGCCGTCCGACTTCAGCATCAGCGGCGTGCCGAGCGCGTGGACCGCGGCGTCCGGCTCCAGGCGGTGGATCAGGTCGATGCCCGCCGTGAGGTTGCCCCACTGGTCGCTGCCGCCGGTCTGCAGTGTGCAGCCGTACCGCCGGTAGAGCTCCAGGAAGTCCATGCCCTGGAGGAGCTGGTAACTGAACTCGGTGTACGAGATGCCCTCCTGCGACTCCAGTCGGCGGGCCACGGAGTCCTTGGTCAGCATCTTGTTCACGCGGAAGTGCTTGCCGATGTCGCGCAGGAACTCGATCGCGGACATGCCCGCGGTCCAGTCGAGGTTGTTCACCATCGTCGCGCCGTTCTCGCCCTCGAAGGACAGGAAGGGCTCGATCTGCGAGCGCAGCCGCGCCACCCAGTTCGCGACCGTCTCCGGGTCGTTCAGGGTGCGCTCCGCGGTCGGCCGCGGGTCGCCGATCTGGCCCGTGGCACCGCCGACCAGCGCCAGCGGACGGTGACCCGCCTGCTGGAGCCGCCGGACGGTGAGGACCTGCACGAGGTGCCCGACGTGCAGGCTCGCCGCGGTCGGGTCGAAGCCGCAATAGAACGTGACGGGACCGTCCGCGAGCGCCTTGCGCAGTGCGTCTTCATCGGTGGACAGGGCGAAGAGCCCCCGCCACTTCAGCTCGTCGACGATGTCCGTCACGGGTCTCGCGTCTCCTTGGGTGTGCTGACAACTGTGCACGTAGGTGCAGGGTCCGAGGTTATACGCCCGGGCTGACCGAACTCATATTGAAATCGGGGACGCGCAGCGCGGGCATCGCGGCCCGGGTGAAGTAGTCGCCCCACTCGCGAGGCAGCGTCTTCTCCGTACGGCCCGCCTCCGTCGCCCGGCCGAGCAGGTCCACGGGCGACTCGTTGAACCGGAAGTTGTTCACCTCGCCCACGACCTCGCCGTTCTCGACCAGATACACGCCGTCCCTGGTCAGCCCCGTGAGCAGCAGCGTCGCCGGGTCCACCTCGCGGATGTACCAGAGGCAGGTCAGCAGCAGCCCGCGCTCGGTGGCCGCGACCATCTCGTCCAGCGTGCGCTCGCCGCCGCCGTCCAGGACGAGGTTGTCGACGGCCGGCGTCACCGGGAGCCCGGTCAGCTGCGCGCTGTGCCGACTGGTGGCGAGGTGAGCGAGCTCACCGGCGCGGATCCACTCGGTGGGGGACAGGGGCAGGCCGTTGTCGAAGACCGAGGCGTCGCCCCCCGAGGCGTGCGCGAGCACGAAGGGCGCCGACTCGAGGCCCGGCTCGTGCGGATCGCTGCGCAGCGTCAGCGGCAGCTCGGCGATCCGCTCGCCGAGACGCGTGGCACCGCCCGGCTTGGAGAACACCGTGCGGCCCTCGGCGGCGTCGCGGGCCGAGGACTGCCACAGCTGGTAGATCACCAGGTCGGCGACGGCGGTCGGCGGCAGCAGCGTCTCGTACCGCCCGGCGGGCAGGTCGATGCGGCGCTCCGCCCACCCGAGGCGCTTGGCGAGCTCCGCGTCGAGGGTGGCGGGGTCGACGTCCTTGAAGTCGCGGGTGGCGCGCCCCGCCCACGCGGACCTGGTGCGGTCGGGCGACTTGGCGTTGAGTTCCAGGGTGCCGTTGGGCTGGTCGTGCCGGAGGCGGAGCCCCGTCGACGTACCGAGATAGCTCGACACGAACTCGTGGTTCGCGAAGCCGTACAGCTCCCGGCCGCCCGCGCGGGCGCGGGCGAAGGCCTCGCCGAGCGCCGGGGCGAACTCCGCGAACACCGCCGAGGACGTCTCGACGGGCGCCTCGGTGAAGTCGGGGGAGGCGGCCGTGCCGGTCACCAGCGGCTGCGCGTCCTCGGCGGGCCCCGCCCCGCGCGCGGCCTCCTCGGCGGCCCGCACCAGCGGCTCCAGGTCGTCCGCGGTCACCGCCGCGCGCGTCACGACGCCGGACGCGGTGCCCTCCTTGCCGTCGACGGTCGCGATGACGGTGAGGGTGCGTCCGCGCGTGACGCCGTTGGTGGTCAGGGCATTGCCCGCCCAGCGCAGGTTCGCCGTCGACTCCTCGTCGGCGATCACGACGCAGCCGTCGGCGGTGGACAGTTCGAGGGCGCGCTCGACGATCTCGTGCGGCTTGCTGGCGCTGCGGCTCATCGACCGGCCTCCTGCGTGGTGTTCAGAATGTTCACGCCCCGGAACAGGGCGGACGGGCAGCCGTGCGAGACCGCGGCGATCTGGCCGGGCTGGGCCTTGCCGCAGTTGAAGGCGCCACCGAGTACGTACGTCTGCGGACCGCCGACCGCGGCCATCGAGCCCCAGAAGTCGGTGGTCGTCGCCTGGTAGGCGACGTCGCGCAGCTGCCCGGCGAGGCGTCCGTTCCGGATCGCGTATGCCCTTTGCTGAGTAAATTGAAAGTTGTAGCGCTGCATGTCGATGGACCACGACCGGTCCCCGACCACATAGATCCCGCGGTCCACGCCCGCGATCAGATCCTCCGTGGAGAGCCCGCCCGGATCCGGCTGGAGCGACACGTTCGCCATGCGCTGCACCGGGACGTGACCGGGGGAGTCGGCGTACGCGCAGCCGTTGGAGCGCTCGAAACCGGTGAGCTTCGCGATGCGCCGGTCCAGCTGGTAGCCGACCAGCGTGCCGTCCTTGACCAGGTCCCAGGACTGGCCTGCCACGCCCTCGTCGTCGTACCCGATCGTCGCGAGCCCGTGCTCGGCCGTCCGGTCGCCCGTCACGTTCATCAGCGAGGAGCCGTACGCCAGCTTGCCGAGCTGGTCGAAGGTGGCGAAGGAGGTGCCCGCGTACGCCGCCTCGTAGCCGAGCGCGCGGTCCAGCTCCGTGGCGTGGCCGATGGACTCGTGGATCGTCAGCCACAGGTTGGACGGATCGACGACGACGTCGTACGAACCCGCCCGGACGCTCGGCGCCCGCATCTTCTCCGCCAAATGCTCGGGAATCTCGGAGAGCTCCCGCTCCCAGTCCCAGCCGGTCCCCGTGAGGTACTCCCAGCCGCGGCCGACCGGCGGCGCGATCGTCCGCATCGAGTCGAACTCGCCGCTCCCCCCGTCGACGGCCACCGCGGTCAGCTGCGGGTGCAGCCGCACACGCTGCTGCGTGGTCGACGTCCCCGCCGTATCCGCGTAGAACTTGTTCTCGTGCACGGCGACCAGCGACGCGTCGACGTGCGTGACTCCGTCGGCGGCCAGCAGCCGCGCGCTCCAGTCGGCGAGCAGCCCCGCCTTCTCCTCGTCGGGCACCGAGAACGGATCGATCTCGTACGAGGAGACCCACGTCTTGTCCGCGTGCACCGGCTCGTCGGCCAACTCGACCTTCTCGTCCGACCCGGCCGCCTTGATGACCTGTGCGGACAGCTTCGCCATCGCCACGGCCTGCGAGGCGACGCGCGCCGCCGCGTCCATGGTCATGTCGACACCGGAGGCGAATCCCCAGGTGCCGCCGTGCACCACACGGACCGCGTACCCGAGGTCCGTGGAGTCGGAACTGCCCGCCGGTTTGGCGTCGCGCAGCAGCCAGGACGCGCTGCGCACCCGCTCCAGGCGGAAGTCCGCGTGGTCGGCGCCGAGCGCCCGCGCGCGGGCCAGCGCGGCGTCGGCGAGAGCCCGCAGCGGCAACGCCGTGAAGGCTTCATCGATGGAATGAGGCACGGATGTCTCCCTGCAGTCGGCTCCGGTGAGCCCCGATCATGTCGCGCCGGGCACCCCGGCGGCCAGGGGTTTCTGTAGGGATCCGACAGCGAGTTCTCTGAGCCACTGTCGGTCGTCGATTCTCCGTATCGCGACAGGTACCGATAGGTTTTCGAGGTACCAGACCACTATGGAAAGGGTGATCCGTTGAGCCGCTCGGTTCTCGTCACCGGAGGAAACCGGGGCATCGGCCTCGCCATCGCCCGCGCCTTCGCCGACGCCGGCGACAAGGTCGCGATCACCTACCGCTCGGGTGAGCCGCCGAAGCTCCTCACCGACGCCGGTGTTCTCGCCGTCAAGTGCGACATCACCGACGCCGAGCAGGTGGAGCAGGCCTACAAGGAGATCGAGGAGAAGCACGGGAACGTCGAGGTCCTGGTCGCCAACGCGGGCATCACCAAGGACCAGCTCCTGATGCGCATGTCCGAGGAGGACTTCACGTCCGTCCTCGACACCAACCTCACCGGCACCTTCCGCGTCGTCAAGCGTGCCAACCGCGGCATGCTGCGCGCCAAGAAGGGCCGCGTCGTCCTCATCTCCTCGGTCGTGGGCCTGCTGGGCGGCGCCGGGCAGGCGAACTACGCCGCCTCCAAGGCGGGTCTGGTCGGCTTCGCGCGTTCGCTCGCCCGCGAGCTCGGTTCGCGCAACCTCACCTTCAACGTCGTCGCCCCCGGTTTTGTCGACACCGACATGACCAAGGTGCTGACGGACGAGCAGCGTGAGGGCATCGTCTCTCAGGTGCCGCTCGGCCGTTACGCGCAGCCCGAGGAGATCGCCGCCGCGGTCAAGTTCCTCGCGTCGGACGACGCTTCTTACATCACTGGAGCCGTCATCCCCGTTGACGGCGGATTGGGCATGGGTCACTGATCACATGAGCGGAATTCTCGAAGGCAAGCGCATCCTCATCACCGGTGTGCTGACGGAGGCCTCCATCGCCTTCCACGCGGCCAAGGTCGCCCAGGAGCAGGGCGCGGAGGTCATCCTGACCGCCTTCCCGCGGCCCACGCTCACCGAGCGCATCGCCAAGAAGCTGCCCAAGCCCGCCAAGGTCATCGAGCTCGACGTGACCAACCAGGAGCACCTCGACCGCCTCGCGGGCGTCGTCAAGGAGGAGCTCGGCGGCCTCGACGGCATCGTGCACTCCATCGGCTTCGCTCCGCAGGGCGCGTTCAACTTCCTGGAGGCGTCCTTCGAGGACGTGTCCACCGCGATGCACGTCTCGGCGTACTCCCTGAAGTCGCTCACCATGGCCTGCCGCCCGCTGTTCGAGGGCGGCGCCTCGGTCGTCGGCCTCACCTTCGACGCCCAGTACGCCTGGCCGAAGTACGACTGGATGGGCCCGGCCAAGGCCGCCCTGGAGGCCACCAGCCGCTACCTCGCCCGCGACCTGGGCAAGGAGGACGTCCGCTGCAACCTGATCTCCGCGGGACCGCTCGGCTCCATGGCGGCCAAGTCCATTCCGGGCTTCGAGGAGCTCGCGGACGTCTGGAACTCCCGCTCCCCGCTGAACTGGGACATGGCCGACCCGGAGCCCGCGGGCCGCGGCGTCGTCGCCCTGCTCTCGGACTTCTTCCCGAAGACCACCGGCGAGATCATCCACGTCGACGGCGGCGTGCACATGATGGGTGCCTGATCCGGCACTCGCCTGCTGGGCACTTTTCCGAGGCTCCGTCACCCGCAGCGCGCGGGGGCGGGGCCTCACCCGTTCGGCCCCCTCGCCAAGCGGCGACCGGGGAGTGACCGGCACTCTGAAGTGTGCGTCTTACAGGTGCGGTGCTCGTGGCTCTCGCCCTTGTGGTCGCCGCGCCGAGCGCCGCGCCGCAAGGGTCATCCCACGCGCGTGGGCGTACGGACGCGCGTGAGAAGCCGCGCCCCTTCGGGTCGGAGTGCCGCACCGGCGTCGCCGGCTCCCACGTCGTCGCGTACTGCCACAACCCCTACCCGGAGACCGACCGGGTCCGTCTGCACGTGGAGTGCGACCAGTGGTGGGACATCGACACGGACTCCCGCCCCGTCGACGCGGAAGCCGCGATGACGGTGCGTCTCACCGGGCGGTGCTGGAAAGAGGTCCGCTCGGTGTGGGTCAGCCACCAGAAGTGACCGGGCCGGCCACCAGAGGCGCCTGCGGTCAGCTGCCGGAGGTGAAGCGGTCCGGGCGGCACATGAACGGGTAGCCCGCGGCCTCCGAGGCGGCGGCCTCCGCGTCGCCCGCGCGGATCGCGTCGACCAGCCGCGCGTGGTCCATGTGCGCCTCGGGCGTCAGCTCCTCGCCGATGTCCTCGCGCAGCCAGTCCCGCAGCACCTCGCCGAGGTCCGCGTAGAGCGCCGTCATGACGTCGTTGTGCGACGCGGCGACGACGGCCATGTGGAACGTCGCGTCGGCCGTCACGAACGCCTCCGCGTCCCCGGACGCCCAGACCTCCTCGCGGCGCACGAGGAGCGCGTCCAGCTGCTTGAGGTCCCGGTCGGTGCGGCGCTCGGCGGCGAGCTTCGCGGCACTGGACTCCAGCGTGCTGCGCAGCTCCGCGATGTGCCGCGGGTCCGCGTCGGCGAACCTGCGCTGCATCACACCGGCGAGCTCGCTCGTCGCGACCACATACGTCCCCGAGCCCTGCCGGATGTCGAGCAGACCGTTGTGCGCGAGGGCGCGCACGGCCTCCCTGACCGTGTTCCTGGCCACGCCCAGCTGGTCGACCAGCTCCGGCTCGGTGGGGATGCGGGAACCGACCGGCCACTCGCCCGACGAGATCTGGTTGCGCAGCTCGGAGATGACCTGTTCGGAGAGTGCCGAACGGCGAGGGGTGGTCAGCGGCATGACGTTCCTTCGTGCGTGGCCTGTGGGTGAGGGGTTACTCGGGGGGTGGAGGGTTGCCTACGGGTGAGCAGTGTGACGCAATCGATTGGACAGCCAATCATCCCATGATTCTATGATGGCTCCATGGCTAGCGAGAAAACCGAGACGATGACCCCGACGGCCGGGGCGAACCCGGCACCCCCCGTACAGACCGAGGGCGCCGAGAAACAGGCCCCCACGCGCGCGTGGGCGACGCGACTCGTCATCGTCGGCATCGTCCTCGCCGCCATGAACCTCCGCCCGGCCATCACCAGCCTCGGCGCACTCCTCGAAGAGGTCCGCGACGGCCTCGGCATGAGCGGCACCCTCGCGGGACTGCTCACCTCCGTTCCGCCGCTGTGCTTCGCGTTCTTCGGAGTGATGGCACCCCGCCTGGCCAAGCGCTTCGGGCCCAGCGCGGTCGTCTGCGTCGGCATGGTCGCCATCGCCTCCGGCCTGGTGATCCGCCCGTTCATCGGCGGCACCGCGGGCTTCCTCGCCGCCACCGCCCTCGCCCTCGCGGGCATCGCCGTCAGCAACGTCCTGATGCCCGTCATCGTCAAGCGCTGGTTCCCCGACCGGGTCGGTTCCATGACCGGCCTGTACTCGATGGCGCTGGCCCTCGGCACCTCCCTCGCGGCGGCCCTCACCGTGCCCGTCACCGACGGCCTCGGCGGGCGCTGGCAGACCGGCCTCGCCGTGTGGGCGCTGCTGGCCGTCGTCGCCGTCATCCCGTGGATCCCGCTCGTCCGCGACCGCGGCCAGACCGCCGCCGCGGTGCCGGAGCACGTCAGCGCCGCCGTACGCCGCGAGGACGACGAGCTGCGCATCACCTCCAGCCGCACCGCCTGGGCCCTCGCCGTCTTCTTCGGCCTCCAGGCCACCGCCGCGTACATCACGATGGGCTGGATGCCGCAGATCTTCCGCGACGCGGGCGTTCCCGCGGGCCAGGCGGGCGTCCTGCTCGCCGTCACGATGGCCATGGGCGTGCCCCTGGCGTTCGTCATCCCGCGGGTCGCCACGCGTCTCACCAACCAGGGCCCGGTCGTGATCGTCCTCGGTACGTGCGGCCTCGCCGGGTACGCGGGCCTCTACTTGGCCCCCGCCGGTGGCGCCTGGGTCTGGGCGCTGCTGCTCGGCGTCTCCAACTGCGCCTTCCCGCTCGCCCTCACCATGGTCGGCATGCGCGCCAAGAGCAGCGTCGGCGTGGCCAAGCTGTCCGCCTTCGCGCAGAGCACGGGCTACCTGATCTCCATCCCGGGCCCGCTCCTCGTGGGCGTGCTCTACCAGCACAGCGGCGGCTGGGGGCTGCCCCTCGCGCTCATGGCCGGCCTCATGGTGCCGCAGATCGTCATCGGCACTCTCGCGGGCCGCAACCGCACGGTCGAGGACGAGGTGGCGGCGGCGAGGACGGCGACGGCCTGATCCCCGGGGCTTTCAGGGCGACCCCTGGGCCTTTCAGGGCTACCCCGACGCGGAGGGGGCGGGCAAAGGGTGCGAGACTGGCCGTATGCCCGTCCTTGACCCGAACCCCCAGAACGGCCAGAAGAAGTTGCTCATCGTGCTCGGCGCGATGCTGGCCATCACCGTGATCATCGGCGTCATCGCATCCATCGCCTCACCGTGACCGCTGCGCCGGTCGCTTTCATCGCGGCGCCGTGAACCGGCCCCCCGGCGGACGATGGTGGGGCTAGCACCACCATCCCCTAGGGGGTCAGTGTCAGGGTCAAGTGGGTGGATCTCCGGATGGGTTGAGGGGCGCCGATCGCCTAACTTCGAGTTGTGGCCGCGAAGACGCGGCACGGCACACTCGAGGACCACGGAGGCGACATGTCGGCCCGATCGCACACCCTGCGCGACCCGGCGAAGTCGGGCAGCATCGAGGTCCAGCTTCCCTGGTGGGCGATCGCCCTGCCCGCCGTCGCCTTCGCGGCCCTGCTCCTGCTGATCCTGAACCCCGTGGACGCGCACGCGGCGTCCAGCGAGCCGGTGATCACCAACGTCCTGGAGCGGATACAGACGCTGATCCTGCGCACGGCTTCCTGACCCGGTTGCCACCGGTGCCGTCACCCGCGCCGGGGGACCGCACCAACTCCCTGCGCCCCGTGGCGCGTTTCATGCGAAGCTGGGAAGCATGAGCGTCGCAGAACCCCGCAGGATTATCCTCTTCCGGCATGCGAAGGCCGACTGGCCGCAGGTTTCCGACCACGAGAGGCCGCTCGCCGAGCGCGGACGCCGGGACGCCCCCGTCGCCGGGCGCAAGCTGACCGACAGCGGCATCGCCTTCGACCTCGCCCTCTGCTCGACCGCCACCCGGACCCGCGAGACCTGGAAGCTCGCCGTCCAGGAGCTCCCGCAGCGCCCGAAGACCGTCTACGAGGATCGGGTGTACGAAGCCTCCCCCGGTGAGCTGATCGCCGTGCTCAACGAAACCCCGGACGACGTACAGAACCTCGTCCTGATCGGCCACAACCCCGGCATCCAGGGTCTCACCGACGTCCTCGCGGGGGACTCCGAGGGCGACGCCAGAGAGCGGCTGAACCGCAGGGGCTTCCCGACCGCGGCCTTCGCCGTCCTGACGTACCCCGGTTCGTGGAAGGCGCTGGAGCCCGGCGTGGCCACGCTCGTCGACTACTGGGCGCCGTCCGAGTAGTTCCTCTCCCCGCCCGTCGCCAGGGGCCCGGCACCTTCGTGGTGCCGGGCCCCCTTGACGTAGGCGATCCGCGCCGTTTCCGCGGGCCGTGCGTTCACGGGCCGCGGGTTCAGCCGGTGTGCGGGTTCAGTCGGTGTGCGTGTCCGCCGCCTCGACCTCTTCGCGGGTGATGCCGAGGAGATAGAGAACGGTGTCCAGGAAGGGAACGTTCACCGCGGTGTGCGCCGCCTCGCGGACCAAGGGCTTGGCGTTGAAGGCGACGCCGAGGCCGGCCGCGTTCAGCATGTCCAGGTCGTTCGCGCCGTCGCCGATCGCGACGGTCTGCTCCAGCGGGACCCCCGCCTCCGTGGCGAAACGGCGCAGCAGCCGGGCCTTGCCCGCGCGGTCGACGATCTCGCCGGTCACCTTGCCGGTGAGTTTGCCGTCGACGATCTCCAGGGTGTTGGCCTGGGCGAAGTCGAGGCCGAGACGTTCCTTCAGATCGTCGGTGACCTGAGTGAACCCGCCCGAGACGACGCCCACTTGGTAGCCGAGGCGCTTGAGGGTACGGATCAGGGTGCGGGCGCCCGGTGTGAGCCGGACCTCGGAGCGGACCTTGTCCACGACCGAGGCGTCCAGGCCCGCGAGGAGCGCCACGCGGGCGTGCAGCGACTGCTCGAAGTCCAGCTCGCCGCGCATCGCCGCCGCCGTCACCCCGGCGACCTCGGCCTCGCATCCGGCGTGCGCGGCGAAGAGTTCGATGACCTCGTCCTGGATGAGCGTCGAGTCGACGTCCATCACGACCAGGCGCTGGGCGCGGCGGTGCAGGCCCGCCGACACGACGGCGACGTCCACGCCGAGCCGCGCGGCCTCTATGGCGAGGGCGGTGCGCAGCGGCTCCGTCTCGGTGCCGGAGACGGCGAACTCGACGGCGGTGACCGGGTACTTGGCGAGCCGGAAGATACGGTCGATGTTGCCGCCGGTCGCGGTGATGCTGGCGGCGATCGCGGCCGTCGACTCGGAGGTCAGCGGGTGGCCGAGGACGGTCACCAGTGAACGCCCGAGGCCTCGCGGCCGGTTGTCACCGATGCCGGAGATGATCTCGGCCTGCATCTTCATGGACTCCGCCCAGCTGTGGACGGTGGCGCGCAGGTCGCCCTCCAGGCCGGCGGGCGGCTCGGTCACGAGCGCGCACAGCACGATCCGGCCACGGGTGACGACCTGCTCGATGTCGACGACGTCGACGGAGTAGGCGGCGAGGGTGTCGAAGAGGCCGGCGGTGATGCCGGGGCGGTCCTTGCCGAAGATCTTGACGAGGAGCGTCGGGATGTCGGCGGGCTGAGGGGGCTGCGAAGCACTCATGGTGATCCCTACGGTATCCGCCCTCTTCTCGCGGCTGCCCCGCGGTCCGCCTGCCGGACGCGCCCCCCCCGCCCTCCGCGCCGGCCCCCACACTGATCCACCCGCCCACCCACCCGTTCACCCCGCAACGCGACGTGCCGTAGAAGCCCAACACTCCGCCTCCCCCCGGTTCGCCTGCGACGCGACGTACCCGTAACAGCCGCGAGCCGCCGACCGTCCGTTCGCCTCCCTCCGGCTGCCCGCACCGAGGCCCCGCCCCCTTCGTTGCGTGCAGGCGTGCCATAGACGACGAGGGCACCCTGCTCGCGCGAAGCCGAGAGCTTGGGGGAGGACGGACGCGACCCGCGACGCCGGGGGCCGCCGTTCAGTCCGGGTCTCGAGGGGCCTTGGGCGGCGGCGGAGGCGGAGGCGGAGGCGGAGGCGGCCAGTCCGTGGAGCGGGAGCGGGAGCGGCGGCGGGGTGGTGGGGGAGGAGGGACTACCGGACCCATGACGGTGGGGGCGCCGGAGACGTCCCGGTCGGGTCGCGGAGGTACCTCTTCCGGCGGGAGCTCCGGCGGGTCCGTGGGGCTTGTCGGGTCCGAGTAGCCGTCAAAGCCCGCAGGGCCCCTAGACCCCGTCGTGCCTCCGGCCCCCGCAGGGCCCCTAGACCCCGTCGTGCCTCCGGACCCTGCCGTGCCCCTAGGCCCCGCAGGGTCCCTAGATTCCGTCGAGCCTCCGGACCTCGCAGGACCCCAGGACCCTGCAGGACCCCCGGACCCCGCCGTCCCTCCGGACCCTGCCGTGCCCCTAGACCGCGCCGCGCCCCTAGACCCCGCCGTGCCCCCGGCCCCCGCAGGACCCCCGGCCCCCGCAGACCCCCCAGACCCCGCCGAGCCCCCCGCCCCCGCCCAGCCGTCCTCCGTGCGCAAGTACGGATTCGTGTCCGGGTTCGGCGGCCGGTACGGCGCCCCGGGTGCGTACGGCCCTGGCCCTGCCCCCGCAGGTCCGGTGGATCCTGGCCCCGCTCCCGCAGGTCCGGTGGATCCTGGCCCCGCTCCCGCAGGCCCGGCCGCCCCCGGCCCCGCCCCCCCCCCCGCCCCGCCGGACCCCAGCCCCACCCCAGCCCCGCCGGACCCCACCCCCACCCCAGCCCCCGCAGAGCCACCACCCCCCTGCTCGACAGCGAGTGGAAGGCCGCCCGCGCCAGAAGCGAGGGCCAACCCCGATGCTCGGCCACCCGCCGCCCCCGTAAGCACCGCGAGACCCGCCCCGACCAACCCCGCCCCGAACCCCCACGCCGCCCCCAGCAGCGCCGCCATCCCCGGGCGGCCGTGCAGCTCGATGCCCGCGCCGAACGCGTCGAAGCCGAAGACGGAGAGCGAGGCGTCGGCCGAGACATTCGTCAGCCGGACCAGGAGCGGCAGGCCCAGCGCCGTCACGATGCCGAGACGCACCCCGCACCGCCCCGCGAACCCCGCCGCGGACACGGTGTCCCGGGCGCGTGGCGTGCGTACGGCCGTCAGTACGCCCGCGGACAGCATCGCCATCGCCGCCGCGATGCCCAACAGCCATACCCTGTTGTCGAGTTCGGCGAGGCGGGCGAGCGAGAGCGGCTTGTCGGAAGGGCCCGTCAGGAGGTCGTCCACCGGATCCGGCAGGAAACGCGTGAGCTCGCCCGTCGCCTTGCCGTCCCACGGGACGAGGAGGCCGACCGGCAGGCCGAGCCACACCCCGTTCGGCGCCCCGAGCAGCGCCGCGCCCGCGATCCGCTTCGGATGGCCGTCGCCGATCATCGCGTACGCCGCCGCCGCGAACCCCGCGGCGACCGCCACCAGTACCACCGTGACCAGCGCGGACACGGCAGGCCGCACCACTCGGTGCAGGCCGCCCAGGGCGCGCGGCAACGGCGTGCGGCGCGAGGCGAGGAGCGCGATGAGCAGGACGCCGGTCACCCAGACCGCGCCGCCGAGCAGCGTCGGACCCGTGTCGACGGTGAATCCGACCGATGCCTTCGCCTGCGCGAGGTCCCCGAGCCGGTCCGGGAGCAGCCCGCCGATGTCCCCGATCCCGCCGGGCAGCTCGTCGATGCCCTCCTCGATCCCCTTGTCGATACCGAGCTGCTCGCCGTCGATCGTGATGACGTCGTGACCGGCCCAGGCGAGCCCCGCGAGCATCCCGAGGAAGAGGGCGACCACCGCGCCCGCACGCGCGAGGAGTTCGGCAGGTGAGATGACGACGCCCGCCCCGCGCAGGGAACGCAGGAAGAAGTGGGCGAGCAGGAGCGCTCCGACCAAACCCACACCGAGTGGCGCAATATCGACTGTCGTCGTCGCCTCGGCGTCGTCCAGGCCGAAGGCGGAGACGTCACCGGACGGCGTGACCGAACCCCCCGCGCCCAGCGCGACGGTGGCCGCCGTCAGCGGCCCGAGCGCGGCCACCGCGTCCGCGCCGAGCAGGTGCAGCGCGAGCGCGGCCGTCCCCGCCATGCCCACCAGCGCCCAACTGACCGCGGCGATCGCGGAGAGCAGCACATCGCCCCACCGCACGCCCCGCCTCTCACCGTTCCGTTCCTCGGCCTGCATCAGGACCCCCCGGACCGCAGCGCGTTGCCCCAAATGCACTTAATGCTCTCAATGGGCATGATCCGTATGCACTGATGGGCGCTTACTACTCTCCGGGGCGGTTTCTTCTCCGTCAACGGGGCAACCCGTCACGCGCGTACGCAGTCTTCACAAGGCCCGACTTTCGGTCAGAGCCCTCCGCCTGAAATAGTTCCTCCCGATGTTCGACATCCCTAGACTCCCCATCGATGGGGGCTAGCTCGGGGGACAACTCAGTGGGGCTGGAGTGCCGGAACTCGTACTGGAATTGAATGGCAGGACCTGGACGCTCGACGCGTCCAGGCCGTACACCCTCGGACGTGATCCGCAGGGGGATATCTCGCTCGACGACGCCAGGGTGTCCTGGCGGCACGCGACGATCAGCTGGAGCGGCCGCAGTTGGGTCATCGAGGACCACGGCAGCACCAATGGCACCTTCGTGCAGGGCCAGCGGATCCACCAGATGGAAATCGGTCCGGGCACAGCCGTGTACCTCGGCAACGCGACCGACGGTCCGCTGGTGAACGTGTCCGGTGGCGCCGCGGGCGCCGCGGCCGTCTCCGCGCCGCAGCACGCCCAGCAGCAGGCCGCGCCGCAGCACGCGCCCCAGCAGCACCAGCAGGAAGCTCCCGGCTGGGCCGCTCAGGCCCCGCAGCAGGAGGCACCCCAGCAGCAGGCCCCGTACCAGGCGCAGCAGCAGGGCTGGCAGCAGCAACAGCAGCCACCGCAGCAGCACCAGGCGCCGCAGCACCAGCAGCACCAGCAACACGTGCCCCAGCAGCAGGGCGGCCCGTCCGAGCAGTACGCACAGAAAACTCCGGGTTCCGGCGGTGTCGCGGGGGCCCCGCCGGTCTACGGCGACCGCAGCCCGACGACGTTCCACCAGCTGGCCATGGGCCGCAAGATGCGCATCGGCCGTGCGCTCGAGAACGAGCTGGTCGTCTCCGACCTCCAGGTCTCGCGCCACCACGCCGAGTTCACGGCGACGCCCGACGGCCGCTTCGAGATCCACGACCTCGGCTCCCACAACGGCACGTACGTCAACGGCCAGCCGATCGCGAAGTCCTCGACGGTCTCCATCGGCCCCAACGACATCGTCGGCGTCGGCCACTCGACCTTCCGTCTCGTCGGCGGACAGCTCGAGGAGTTCGTCGACACCGGTGACGTCTCCTTCTCGGCCCGGCACCTCACGGTCACGGTCGACGGCGGCAAGCAGATCCTCAAGGACGTCTCCTTCGGCGTACCGGAGAAGTCGCTCATCGCGGTCATCGGCCCCTCGGGTTCCGGCAAGTCCACCCTGCTCAAGGCGCTCACCGGCTACCGGCCCGCCAACCAGGGCGACGTCCTGTACGACAACAGGAACCTGTACAAGCAGTTCGCGGAGCTGCGTCAGCGCATCGGTCTGGTCCCGCAGGACGACATCCTGCACAAGGAGCTGACCGTCAAGAAGGCCCTCAAGTACGCGGCCAAGCTGCGCTTCCCCGCGGACACCACGGAGGCCGAGCGCGAGTCCCGCATCGACGAGGTCCTGCGCGAGCTCAAGCTGGACATCCACAAGGAGAAGAAGGTCACCTCCCTCTCCGGTGGCCAGCGCAAGCGCGTGTCGGTGGCCCTTGAGCTCCTGACCAAGCCCTCGCTGATCTTCCTGGACGAGCCGACCTCCGGCCTCGACCCGGGCATGGACCGCGACGTCATGCAGCTGCTCCGCGGCCTCGCCGACGACGGCCGCACGGTCCTCGTCGTCACGCACTCGGTCGCCGAGCTGGCGATCTGCGACAAGCTCCTGGTGATGGCGCCGGGCGGTTCGGTGGCGTACTTCGGCCCGCCGGAGGAAGCCCTCAACTTCTTCGGCTACAGCACCTGGGCCGACGTCTTCTCCGCCTTCGAGAACTACCGCGACTACGACTGGGCGGGCCGCTGGAAGGGCTCGCAGCACTACCAGATGTACGCCGCGGACATCGACGCCGTCGCCGCGCAGTCCGTACAGATGCCACCGCCCCAGGCCGTGCGGCCGCCGAAACCGCAGGGCTGGGGGTCACAGCTGTGGACCCTGATCCGGCGGTACGTCTCCGTGATCGCCTCCGACAAGGGCTTCATGGGCCTGATGGTGATCCTGCCCGCGGTCCTCGGCATCGTCAGCGTCGTGATCCCGGCCGACTTCGGCCTCGCGCCACCGAAACCGCCGGTCAAGTTCAACGCGGACGCCGGCACGATCATGCTGATCCTCGCGGTCGGCATGTGCTTCTCGGGCGCGGCCAACTCCGTACGTGAACTGATCAAGGAACGGGTCATCTACGAACGGGAACGGGCGACCGGCCTGTCCCGCTCGGCGTACCTGATGTCCAAGGTCATCGTCCTCGGCGTGATCACGGCCATCCAGGGCGTCATCATCTGCGGCATCGGCTTCGCACCGCGCGAGCTGCCGGAAGAGGGCCTCCTGATGCCCCCGGCCGTGGAGATCTGCCTGACGATCATCGCGCTCGGCTTCACGTCGATGATGTTCGGCCTGGTCATCTCAGCGCTGGTGAAGACCTCCGAGAAGACCATGCCGCTCCTGGTGATGTTCGCGATCGTCCAGGTCGTCTTCACCGGTGTCCTCTTCCAGATCTACGGCTCGCCCGGCCTGGAGCAGTTCGCCTGGCTGATGCCGTCCCGCTGGGCCATCGCAGGCGCGGGCGCCACGCTCGACCTGGCGCACATCATGCCGCCGTGGGACCCGAAGAAGCCGGGCGACCTCGATCCGCTGTGGGAGCACTCGGTCGGCCAGTGGAGCCTGAACATCACGATCCTGATCCTGCTCGGCGTCATCTGCGGCGTCGCGGTCGCGCGCCTGCTGCGCCGCCACGAGCCGGAGGTCATGCGCAAGTGACCGGTGCCCCCAGGGCACACGAGAAGGGCGGCACCCGCGCGGGTGCCGCCCTTCGGCGTCTTGAGAACCTCAGCTTCGCTGAAGAGGTCCAGTGATCAGGCGATCAAGGCTCAGTAGGCGCCGTTCACGTTGTCCATCGAGCCGTACCGGTCGGCGGCGTAGTTGGCCGCGGCCGTGATGTTGGCGACCGGGTCGTAGATGTTCGTCGAGGTGCCGTCGACGTGGTACGCGTCGAACGTCGGCTGGATGACCTGGAGCAGGCCGATCGACGGGGTGCCGTTGATGGCGTTGATGTCCCAGCCGTTCACGGCCTGCGGGTTGCCCGCGGACTCACGGATGATGTTGCGGTGCAGACCCTCGTAGGAACCGGGGATGCCCTTGGCCTTCATGATGTCCAGGGACTGGCGGATCCAGCCGTCGAGGTTGTTGGTGTAGACCGGCTTGCGGGCGGCGGCGCGGCTCGCGGCCTCCTCGGCCTTCCGCTCGTCCTCGGCCTTCTTCTTCGCGGCGGCCTCGTCGGCGGCCTTCTTGGCGTCGTCGGCCTTCTTCTTCTCGGCGGCGGCCTTCTCGGCGGCGTCCTTGGCCTGCTTGTCGGCGTTGGACTGCTGCTTCGAGACGTTGGCGTGGACGGCCTGCTGCGCGTTGGCGCCCGCGGCGAAGGCGACGGGGGAGACCTCGCCGGCGGCCTGGGTGGTGGCCTCGGAGCTGCCCGGCACGAGGGAGAACGCGAGGGCGGCGGCACCGAGCGTGGCGACACCGGCGATCGAGAGCTTCTGGGTCTTGGTCACGGTCGAGCGACTATGACCAGGAAGGCTGTGCTTGGACATGCGAGATGGACCTCTTCGGATAGCGGAGGTCGCTCTGGTCCGGCGGGGGACATGTTGCTTCTCCGGCACAAACGCCGCGGTGGGGAGACCGCGGCGCCGAGCGACGGGAGCAATTCTTAGCGGCAGCAAAAATCTGTGGCAAAGGCGTGACGTACGATCCCGGGTAGTGGATCAGCGGATCCGGACATGCCTCCACGGGACCGCATCCCGCGGGCATAAAGGGATTCCTTATCCACTAGGGACCTTCGTACGTGATGTGGGTCCTATGCGCGGGCTCACATCGAACACGTAACAGTCTCACCACGAGTTGCCGAAGCAATGCTCTCCGTGAGGAGACTTCCGCTCGGGCGTACGGACCATGGACCTAGGTCCCGCGCCCTAGGCGTGGGCCTCCACAGGTCGGATACGCACTGTCACACCCCGCCGGTAGCGTGAGGTCATGAGTCAAGGACCCCGATCCGGCCTGACCGCGGTGAGTTCCGCGCTCCTCGCCATGAGCAGGCACCTGGAGGTGCGCGACGTCCTCAAGACGATCGTCGCCTCGGCCCGCGAGCTGCTCAACGCCGAGTACGCCGCGCTGGGGGTCCCGGACGACCACGGCGGCTTCGCCCAGTTCGTCGTCGACGGCGTCAGCGAGGACCAATGGGAGGCCATCGGCCCGCTGCCCCGGCAGCACGGCATCCTCGCCTCGATGCTGAAGAAGGGCGAGACCGTCCGCCTCGGTGACGTGCGCGAGGACCCGCGCTTCGGCGGCTGGCCCTCCGCCCACCCGGACATGTCCGACTTCCTGGGCATGCCGATCCACTCCGACGGCGAGACGCTCGGCGCGCTCTTCCTCGCCAACAAGAACTGCCCCAAGCCCCAGGGCACGTGCGGCTTCACCGAGGACGACGCGGAGCTCCTCGCCCTCCTCGCCCAGCACGCCGCCATCGCCCTCACCAACGCCCGCCTGTACGAGCGCAGCCGCGAGCTGACCATCGCCGAGGAACGCTCCCGCCTCGCCCACGAACTGCACGACGCCGTCAGCCAGAAGCTCTTCTCCCTGCGCCTGACGGCCCAGGCCGCCACCGCACTGGTGGACCGTGACCCGTCCCGCGCCAAGGGCGAACTGCAACAGGTGGCGGTGCTCGCCGCCGAAGCCGCCGACGAGCTGCGCGCGGCCGTCGTGGAACTGCGCCCCGCCGCCCTCGACGAGGACGGCCTGGTGGCCACGTTGCGCACCCACACACAGGTGCTGCACCGCGCGCACTCCGCCGAGGTCACCTTCGAGAGCAACGGAGTGCGGGCCCTGCCCGCCTCCCAGGAAGAAGCCATGCTGCGGGTCGCCCAGGAGGCCCTGCACAACGCTCTGCGCCACTCCGGCGCCGAGCACGTCGCCGTGCTCCTGGACAAGCGCGGCGCCGGTGCCGCCCTGCGCGTCGTCGACGACGGCTCGGGCTTCGACCCGCGGTCGGTGCGGAGCGCGGGGCGCCACCTCGGCCTGGTCTCCATGCGGGACCGGGCGAGCGGGGTCGGCGGACGGCTGACCGTGGAATCGGAGCCCGGCAAGGGCACAACGATCGTGATGGAGGTCCCCGGTGGCTGACGCGGTGCGCAATGCAGTCGATAAAGAGACAGGGATCCGGGTACTGCTGGTCGACGACCACCAGGTGGTCCGCCGCGGCCTGCGCACGTTCCTGGAGATCCAGGACGACATCGACGTCGTAGGGGAGGCGTCGGACGGCGCCGAAGGAGTCGCACAGGCCGAGAAGCTGAAGCCGGACGTCGTCCTCATGGACGTCAAGATGCCCGGCATGGACGGCGTGGAGGCGCTGCGCAAGCTCCGCGAACTGGCCAACCCCGCGCGCGTGCTCGTCGTCACCAGCTTCACCGAGCAGCGCACGGTCGTCCCGGCCCTGCGCGCGGGCGCGGCGGGGTACGTGTACAAGGACATCGACCCGGACGCCCTCGCCGGGGCCATCCGCTCCGTGCACGCGGGACACGTGCTCCTGCAGCCCGAGGTGGCGGGCGCCCTCCTCTCCCAGGAGGAGACGGGCACCGGCCAGGGGAGGGGCGGCTCGCTCACCGAACGCGAGCGCGAGGTCCTCGGCCTGATCGCCGACGGCCGTTCGAACCGCGAGATCGCCCGCGCCCTCGTCCTCTCCGAGAAGACCGTCAAGACACACGTCTCGAACATCCTGATGAAGCTGGACCTGGCCGACCGCACCCAGGCCGCGCTCTGGGCCGTACGCCATGGTGTGGCCGGCTGAGACGATCCGTCGACTTGCGGTCTGAGATTCATACCGTCGTGTGGATGTCCCCCGGATGGCGTATCCCCCGAGCCGTTCGGGCGTTCTCCAGTGCGTGCTGCGGCGGCTGGCCGCAGCTTCTGCTCAGGAGGAACGTAGAAGTGAAGAACCTGAAGAAGGCCGCTGCCGTCACGATGGTGGCCGGTGGCCTGGTTGCGGCCGGCGCCGGCATGGCTTCCGCCCACGGTGGCGCGGACGCCGACGGACTCGCCAAGAACTCCCCCGGCGTCGTCTCGGGCAACCTGGTCCAGGCCCCGGTCCACGTCCCGGTGAACGTCTGCGGCAACGCCGTCACCGTCATCGGTGGCCTCAACCCGGTGTTCGGCAACGTCTGCAAGAACCTCTGATCGCACCCTGCGAGCAGCACATCCCCTGACCCCGCCACCCCCGGGGTCGCCCATGCCAGCAGGAGGAGCACGTCCCATGAACAGCATCGCCAAGAAGGCCGCCCTGGCCGTCGTCGCCGCCGGTCTCGCCGCGGGCGCGTCCGCCGGAGTCGCCTCCGCCACCTCGAACGCCCAGGCCGACGGTGTCGCCACGAAGTCCCCGGGCGTCGGCTCCGGCAACCTCGTCCAGGTGCCGATCGACGTCCCGGTCAACGCCACCGGCAACAGCGTCAACGTCATCGGTGTCCTCAACCCGGCGTTCGCCAACCACACGGTGAACCACTGAGGCACAAGCCCCGGCACGGGCCCCGCGGACCGCAAGGTTCCGCGGGGCCCGCGCCGTTCCCGGCCCCGAAGTGCCCGAGGCCCGCAGCACTGGACTCAGCGCCCGCCGCCCCGCTCCCGCTCCTCGACATACGCGTTGTACGCGGCCACCTGGGCCCGCCGCGCCGTCCGCTCCACGGGCCGCAGCGCCTGCCCCCGCGCGGCCATCTCCGACGCGCTCACGGCTCCGCCGTGCCCGTTCTCGTACGCCAGTGAGATCAGCAGACCGACCCGCTGGGCCAGCTCGAGCACCCGCACGGCACGCGGCGGATAGCCGGGCGCAAGGAGTTCGCGCCCCCGCTCCGCCCGCGCCCGGTACGCGTCGAGCGCCGCCTCGGCCACCGGCCCCGACCCCGCGACATCGAGCCGGGACAGCACCTCCGTCGCCTCCCGCAGCGCCTCCGCGAGCTCCCGCTCCGCCTCGCCCAGCGAGGGCACGTCCGCGGGCGGCGTCTCCCGTACGGGCAGGCAGTGCCAGACGACCTCCACATGCACGTCGCCGTCGGGCCCCGCCTCGTACACCTCGGGCACGAGCCCGTACGGCGCGCCGAAACCGACGACGGCTTCCTCCGCCTCCAGAGCGCGCGCATTGAACTCGGGCGGCCCACTCAGCCCCAGCGGATGCCCCGGCGCGGGCAGCGCCACCCGCAGACCGGTCACCCCCAAGGAGCGCAGCCGCCCCATGGCGAGCGTCAGACCGACCGGGCCGGACTCCCCGGGAAGTCCTTCGACCCGGTGCACCGCGTCGTCGCCGACCATCGCGAGTACGGCGTCATCCGGAGAGACAAGTCCGGCCAAAAGGGCATTTCCCCATGCGGCCAGGCGTCCTGAGCGTAGTTCCGAGAGCATGCACACAGCCTAAGGACCGGGCTCAGGACAGGAACGGTCGGCCGGTGGCGTAGGTTTTATCCGGGGGCCGCGTCCACAGGCGCGAGCGACGACCGAGACTGCAATGGGAGACAGCGCGCTCATGAGCGATGTACTGGAGCTTGAGGACGTATCTGTGGTCCGCGAGGGCCGGGCTCTGGTGGACCAGGTCTCCTGGTCGGTCAAGGAAGGGGAGCGCTGGGTCATCCTCGGCCCCAACGGCGCCGGCAAGACCACCCTCCTCAACGTCGCGTCCAGCTACCTCTACCCGAGCACCGGCACCGCCACCATCCTCGGCGAGACCCTCGGCAAGCCCGGCACGGACGTCTTCGAACTGCGCCCGCGCATCGGCGTCGCCGGCATCGCGATGGCGGAGAAGCTGCCCAAGCGCCAGACCGTCCTCCAGACGGTCCTCACCGCCGCCTACGGAATGACCGCCGGCTGGCACGAGGACTACGAGGACGTGGACGAGCAGCGCGCCCGCGCCTTCCTCGACCGCCTCGGCATGAGCGACTACCTCGACCGCAGGTTCGGCACCCTCTCCGAGGGCGAGCGCAAGCGCACCCTGATCGCCCGCGCCCTGATGACCGACCCCGAGCTGCTCCTCCTCGACGAGCCCGCCGCGGGCCTCGACCTCGGCGGCCGCGAGGACCTCGTACGCCGCCTCGGCCGCCTCGCCCGCGACCCGATCGCCCCCTCGATGATCATGGTCACGCACCACGTCGAGGAGATCGCACCCGGCTTCACCCACGTCCTGATGATCCGCCAGGGCAAGGTCCTCGCCGCGGGCCCGCTGGAGCTGGAGCTCACCTCCCGCAACCTCAGCCTCTGCTTCGGCCTCCCGCTCGTCGTCGACCAGAAGAACGACCGCTGGACCGCCACGGGCCTTCCGCTCAGCTGATCGGCGCCCTGTCCATCGAGGGACCCGCGGTCCTACGATGACCACGTGGACATCGACGCATGGGTGTGGTGGCTGATCGGGGCCGCCGCACTCGGAATCCCGCTCGTACTGACCGCGATGCCTGAACTCGGCATGCTCGCCGTGGGCGCCGTCGCGGCCTCCGTGACCGCGGGCCTCGGCGGCGGCGCCGTGCTCCAAGTCGTCGTCTTCGCCGCGGTATCGGTGGCGCTCATCGCCGTCGTACGGCCCATCGCGACCCGGCACCGCGCCGGACGGCCCGCACTGGCCACCGGAGTCGAGGCCCTGAAAGGCAGATCCGCTCTCGTCCTCGAACGGGTCGACGGCTCCGGCGGCCGCATCAAGCTGGCCGGAGAGATCTGGTCGGCCCGCGCCCTCGACACCGACCGCGCCTTCGAAGCGGGCCAAGAGGTCGACGTCGTCGAGATCGACGGAGCGACCGCCGTCGTCATGTGAATGCCCCACGGGCGGTACGACGGTCTGACAGACTCGACCAGCAAGATCTTCGCGGCCGCGCGGAATCTTTCGGGAACGCGGAATCTTTCGGGAACACCGAAGCATGAAGGGTACGGGGAGCCACGATGCAACCAATCATCATCGTCCTGATCATTCTGGTGGTGCTGGTCTTCATCGCCCTGATCAAGACCATCCAGGTCATCCCACAGGCCAGCGCCGCCATCGTCGAACGCTTCGGCCGCTACACCCGCACGCTGAACGCCGGACTCAACATCGTCGTCCCGTTCATCGACTCGATCCGCAACCGCATCGACCTGCGTGAACAGGTCGTCCCCTTCCCGCCGCAGCCCGTGATCACCCAGGACAACCTGGTGGTCAACATCGACACCGTCATCTACTACCAGGTGACCGACGCCAGGGCCGCGACGTACGAAGTCGCCAGCTACATCCAGGCGATCGAGCAGCTCACCGTCACCACCCTGCGCAACATCATCGGTGGCATGGACCTGGAACGGACCCTGACCTCCCGCGAGGAGATCAACGCGGCCCTGCGCGGCGTCCTCGACGAGGCGACCGGCAAGTGGGGCATCCGCGTCAACCGCGTCGAGCTCAAGGCGATCGAGCCGCCGACCTCCATCCAGGACTCGATGGAGAAGCAGATGCGCGCCGACCGCGACAAGCGCGCGGCGATCCTCCAGGCCGAAGGTGTACGGCAGTCGGAGATCCTCCGCGCCGAGGGCGAGAAGCAGTCCGCGATCCTGCGCGCCGAAGGTGAGGCCAAGGCCGCCGCCCTGCGCGCCGAGGGCGAGGCCCAGGCGATCCGCACGGTCTTCGAGTCGATCCACGCGGGCGACCCCGACCAGAAGCTCCTGTCCTACCAGTACCTCCAGATGCTCCCGAAGATCGCCGAGGGCGACGCCAACAAGCTCTGGATCGTGCCCAGCGAAATCGGCGACGCCCTCAAGGGCCTCGGCGGCGCACTCGGCAACTTCGGCCCGCTGGGCGGCGGCTCCGGCGGCTCGGCCCCCGCCACCGAGCGCCGCGAACAGCCCCCGATCGACTGATCGCACGGACTGCCGACCGCGGGGACGAGCCCTAGGCGGCGGGCTGCGCCAGCCACTCCGGGAGCGAGGCCAGCTCGTCCCTGCCCAGCGACAAGAGCATCGCATCCGCGGGCGTCGGCTCGAACGGCTGCCGGAGCAGCGGCATACCGGCCTCCTCCGGAGTCCGGTTCGCCTTGCGGTGATTGTCCAGCGCACACGAAGCGACCGTGTTCAGCCAGGAGTCCGCACCGCCCTGCGACCGCGGCACCACGTGGTCCACGGTCGTGGCGCGCCTCCCGCAGTACGCGCACCGGTGCCGGTCCCTGACCAGCACGCCCCTTCTCGACCATGGCGCCTGTCTTCGGAACGGCACCCGCACGTACCTGCACAGCCTGATCACCCGCGGCACGGGTATGTCGATCGCCGCCGCGCGCACACGCAGACCGGGGTGGGCGTGCTCGACCACGGCCTTGTCCTGGAGCACCAGAACGACGGCCCGGTTGAGCGACACCGTCGAGAGCGGCTCGAAGCTCGCGTTCAGCACCAGCGTGTCCCGCATCAACCTGCCCACCTCCCGTATGCACCGGCCCACCTGCTGGCGGGCTGGGGATCAACTCTGGCCGGGCACGCCGAGATGGACAACGCAATAAAAAATGCCCGCCTCTGATCACTTCCATGACCAGAGGCGGGCAAACACTGAGTGAACGCTCAGTACCTGACAGTTGTTCAGCTCTCCGGGGGAGCCGCGTACTCGGCGATCACCTGGGCGCGCGCCAGCGTGTGGAACCTGAGGTTGAAGCCCACGAACGCGGGGGGCGCGTCCGAGTCGGGACCCAGCTTCTCCTGGTCCACCGCGTACACGGTGAACACATAACGGTGCGGCCGGTCGCCCGCGGGCGGTGCCGCACCCCCGAAGTCCTTCGTCCCGAAGTCGTTGCGCACCTGCACCGCACCCTCGGGCAGCCCCTCGAACTTCCCGCTGCCCGCACCGCCGGGCAGCTCGGTCACCGAGACCGGGATGTCGAAGACGGTCCAGTGCCAGAACCCGCTGCCCGTGGGGGCGTCCGGGTCGAAGCACGTCACGGCGAAGCTCTTGGTCTCCGGCGGAAAGCCCTCCCACCGCAGCTGCGGCGAGGTGTTCCCCGCCGCGTAGACCTGAGCGTCCTTGAGGACCGCACCCGGCTCGAAGTCCTCGCTCACGACCGTGAACGACGGCACGGGCGGATGGAAGTCATGGGGCAGCGGCGGCCTCTTGAGCTCGCTCACGTAGGCACCTCCAGATTGATTGCTGATCCCCTCCGAGCCTAGAACCAGTTGCGCTTGCTGCCGACCTGGGACAGCCACTCGTTCAGGTACGCCGCCCAGTCGGTGCCCTGGAAGTTGTTCAGACCGACCTTGAACGAACGGAACGAGTCGCTGCTCTCGCTGAACAGACCCGGCTTCTTGTCCATCTCCAGGACGACGTCCATCTCGCGGTCGTCGGCGACGAAGCTCAGCTCGACCTGGTTGAGCCCGCGGTACTGCTGCGGCGGGAAGAACTCGATCTCCTGGTAGAAGGGCAGCTTCTGCCGCGTACCGCGGATGTGACCGCGCTCCATGTCCGCGCTCTTGAAGCGGAAGCCCAGCTGGATGAAGGCGTCGAGGATGGCCTGCTGCGCCGGCAGCGGGTGCACGTTGATCGGGTCCAGGTCACCGGAGTCCACGGCGCGCGCGATCTCCAGCTCGGTGGTCACGCCGATGTTCATGCCGCGCAGCTGCTGCCCGTCGATGCTCGTGACCGGGGTCTCCCACGGGATCTCCAGGGTGAACTGCACGGCGTGCACCTGGTTGGCCTGCAGCGTGAAGGCGCCGCCGAGCCGCACCTTGGTGAACTCGATGTCCTGCTTGGTCTCCTGGTCGTTGCCCTCGACCTCGACCCGTGCCTGCAGACCGACGGAGAGACCCTCGATCTCCTGGTCCACCGAACCGCCCTGGATCCGCACCTCACCCTGGACGACGCCGCCCGGGACCACGTTGACCTCGGCCAGCACGGTCTCCACCGAGGCACCACCGGCGCCCAGACTCGCGAGCAGCTTCTTGAACCCCATGACACTCCATCCCCAGGCCGCCGCCTGTGGCTCGTCTCGACTTGAATACTTGATCGATAGATACGCGAGGGAACCGTCCGTGGTTCCGCACCCTCACCCTGGCAACAGGGCGGCCCGGGGACCACCCATGGACGGAGACAAGTGCATTACGCTCGTACGGCATGATCGCGAGCCCTGACCGTACGCCCCTGACCCGAGACTTCTTCGACCGCCCGGTCCTGGAGGTCGCCCCGGACCTGCTGGGCCGGATCCTCGTTCGCGACTCGGCGGACGGCCCGATCGAAGTGCGCCTGACAGAGGTGGAGGCGTACGCCGGGGAGGTCGACCCCGGCTCCCATGCCTACCGCGGCCGCACCGCCCGCAACAGCGTCATGTTCGGACAGGGCGGACACATGTACGTCTACTTCACCTACGGCATGTGGCACTGCATGAACCTGGTGTGCGGTCCGGAGGGCAAGGCCGGCGCGGTCCTGCTGCGCGCTGGCGAGATCACGGAGGGCGTGGAGCTCGCCCGCAAGCGACGCCTCTCGGCCCGTAACGACAAGGAACTGGCCAAAGGCCCCGCCCGCCTGGCCACCGCCCTCGATGTGGACCGACAGCTCGACGGCGCCGACGTCTGCGGGGACCCGTCCTCCCCCTTCTCCGTACTGACCGGCACACCCACCCCGTCCGACCAGGTCAGCAGCGGACCTCGCACGGGCGTGGCGGGGGAGGGCGGCGTCCACCCGTGGCGCTTCTGGACGACCAACGACCCTACGGTCAGCCCCTATCGGGCCCACGTGCCCCGCCGCCGCCGAACTTGACGCGGCCTTGGTGCCTCCGTAAGGTAGTCCGAGTCGCTTGAACCGGGTACGGCGCTCTGCCACCCCGGAAGCGGCCAACCACTACCTGACAACTTCCCCTCGGCGGGGTCTTATTCGGTGTGCCCGCATGCCGTAATTCGAACTCGCGAAACTCGATTATGAGTTGCGGAGGGAATCCGCTAAAGTAGTGAACACGCCGAAAGGCAAAGGCCCTCCAACGGCCACCGGAAATGAAATCCGAACCGGAAACGGAACGGAAAACGGATCTGGTAGAGTTGGAAACACGAAATACCGAAGGGAAGCGCCCGGAGGAAAGCCGCAGAGAGTTTTCTGCGAGTGAGTACAAAGGAAGCGTCCGTTCCTTGAGAACTCAACAGCGTGCCAAAAGTCAACGCCAGATATGTTGATAACCCCGTCTCCGGCCAATCGGCTGGGACGAGGTTCCTTTGAAAAAACACAGCGAGGACGCTGTGAACGGCCGGGATTATTCCTCCCGACCGTTCCGCTCTCGTGGTGTAGCACCGGATTACCGGTACACATTCACGGAGAGTTTGATCCTGGCTCAGGACGAACGCTGGCGGCGTGCTTAACACATGCAAGTCGAACGATGAAGCCCTTCGGGGTGGATTAGTGGCGAACGGGTGAGTAACACGTGGGCAATCTGCCCTTCACTCTGGGACAAGCCCTGGAAACGGGGTCTAATACCGGATAACACCTACTCTCGCATGGGAGAGGGTTAAAAGCTCCGGCGGTGAAGGATGAGCCCGCGGCCTATCAGCTTGTTGGTGAGGTAGAAGCTCACCAAGGCGACGACGGGTAGCCGGCCTGAGAGGGCGACCGGCCACACTGGGACTGAGACACGGCCCAGACTCCTACGGGAGGCAGCAGTGGGGAATATTGCACAATGGGCGAAAGCCTGATGCAGCGACGCCGCGTGAGGGATGACGGCCTTCGGGTTGTAAACCTCTTTCAGCAGGGAAGAAGCGAAAGTGACGGTACCTGCAGAAGAAGCGCCGGCTAACTACGTGCCAGCAGCCGCGGTAATACGTAGGGCGCAAGCGTTGTCCGGAATTATTGGGCGTAAAGAGCTCGTAGGCGGCTTGTCACGTCGATTGTGAAAGCTCGGGGCTTAACCCCGAGTCTGCAGTCGATACGGGCTAGCTAGAGTGTGGTAGGGGAGATCGGAATTCCTGGTGTAGCGGTGAAATGCGCAGATATCAGGAGGAACACCGGTGGCGAAGGCGGATCTCTGGGCCATTACTGACGCTGAGGAGCGAAAGCGTGGGGAGCGAACAGGATTAGATACCCTGGTAGTCCACGCCGTAAACGGTGGGAACTAGGTGTTGGCGACATTCCACGTCGTCGGTGCCGCAGCTAACGCATTAAGTTCCCCGCCTGGGGAGTACGGCCGCAAGGCTAAAACTCAAAGGAATTGACGGGGGCCCGCACAAGCAGCGGAGCATGTGGCTTAATTCGACGCAACGCGAAGAACCTTACCAAGGCTTGACATATACCGGAAAGCATCAGAGATGGTGCCCCCCTTGTGGTCGGTATACAGGTGGTGCATGGCTGTCGTCAGCTCGTGTCGTGAGATGTTGGGTTAAGTCCCGCAACGAGCGCAACCCTTGTCCCGTGTTGCCAGCAGGCCCTTGTGGTGCTGGGGACTCACGGGAGACCGCCGGGGTCAACTCGGAGGAAGGTGGGGACGACGTCAAGTCATCATGCCCCTTATGTCTTGGGCTGCACACGTGCTACAATGGCAGGTACAATGAGCTGCGAAGCCGCGAGGCGGAGCGAATCTCAAAAAGCCTGTCTCAGTTCGGATTGGGGTCTGCAACTCGACCCCATGAAGTCGGAGTTGCTAGTAATCGCAGATCAGCATTGCTGCGGTGAATACGTTCCCGGGCCTTGTACACACCGCCCGTCACGTCACGAAAGTCGGTAACACCCGAAGCCGGTGGCCCAACCCCTTGTGGGAGGGAGCTGTCGAAGGTGGGACTGGCGATTGGGACGAAGTCGTAACAAGGTAGCCGTACCGGAAGGTGCGGCTGGATCACCTCCTTTCTAAGGAGCACTTCTTACCGAGTCCGCTCGGTCAGAGGCCAGTACATCAGCGACTGTCTGATGCTGGTTGCTCATGGGTGGAACGTTGACTACTCGGCCTGAATCTGGGCCGGAGGCTGCAAGTACTGCTCGTAAGAGTGTGGAAAGCACGATCTCCGGACAGGGACGGGTCGGGCACGCTGTTGGGTATCTGAGGGTACGGGCTGTGAAGCCTGTCCTTCGCGATGCCGACCCCAGTGCACTCGGGCTACTGGTCCGGGGTGATGGGTGGTTGGTCGTTGTTTGAGAACTGCACAGTGGACGCGAGCATCTGTGGCCAAGTTTTTAAGGGCGCACGGTGGATGCCTTGGCACCAGGAACCGATGAAGGACGTGGGAGGCCACGATAGTCCCCGGGGAGTCGTCAACCAGGCTTTGATCCGGGGGTTTCCGAATGGGGAAACCCGGCAGTCGTCATGGGCTGTCACCCGCTGCTGAACACATAGGCAGTGTGGAGGGAACGCGGGGAAGTGAAACATCTCAGTACCCGCAGGAAGAGAAAACAACCGTGATTCCGGGAGTAGTGGCGAGCGAAACCGGATGAGGCCAAACCGTATGCGTGTGATACCCGGCAGGGGTTGCGCATACGGGGTTGTGGGATCTCTCTTTTACAGTCTGCCGGCTGTGAGACGAGTCAGAAACCGTTGATGTAGACGAAGGACATGCGAAAGGTCCGGCGTAGAGGGTAAGACCCCCGTAGTCGAAACATTAGCGGCTCGTTTGAGAGACACCCAAGTAGCACGGGGCCCGAGAAATCCCGTGTGAATCTGGCGGGACCACCCGTTAAGCCTAAATATTCCCTGGTGACCGATAGCGGATAGTACCGTGAGGGAATGGTGAAAAGTACCGCGGGAGCGGAGTGAAATAGTACCTGAAACCGTGTGCCTACAAGCCGTGGGAGCGTCGGATATGTGCTTGCACATATCTCGTGACTGCGTGCCTTTTGAAGAATGAGCCTGCGAGTTTGCGGTGTGTTGCGAGGTTAACCCGTGTGGGGAAGCCGTAGCGAAAGCGAGTCCGAATAGGGCGGTTTAGTAGCGCGCTCAAGACCCGAAGCGGAGTGATCTAGCCATGGGCAGGTTGAAGCGGCTGTAAGAGGTCGTGGAGGACCGAACCCACCAGGGTTGAAAACCTGGGGGATGACCTGTGGTTAGGGGTGAAAGGCCAATCAAACTCCGTGATAGCTGGTTCTCCCCGAAATGCATTTAGGTGCAGCGTCGTGTGTTTCTTGCCGGAGGTAGAGCACTGGATAGGCGATGGGCCCTACCGGGTTACTGACCTTAGCCAAACTCCGAATGCCGGTAAGTGAGAGCACGGCAGTGAGACTGTGGGGGATAAGCTCCATGGTCGAGAGGGAAACAGCCCAGAGCATCGACTAAGGCCCCTAAGCGTACGCTAAGTGGGAAAGGATGTGGAGTCGCAGAGACAACCAGGAGGTTGGCTTAGAAGCAGCCACCCTTGAAAGAGTGCGTAATAGCTCACTGGTCTAGTGATTCCGCGCCGACAATGTAGCGGGGCTCAAGCGTACCGCCGAAGTCGTGTCATTCCAGCAATAAGCCCCAACGGGTGCTGGGATGGGTAGGGGAGCGTCGTGTGCCGGGTGAAGCCGCGCCGGAAGGCAGTGGTGGACGGTTCACGAGTGAGAATGCAGGCATGAGTAGCGATACATACGTGAGAAACGTGTGCGCCGATTGACTAAGGGTTCCTGGGTCAAGCTGATCTGCCCAGGGTAAGTCGGGACCTAAGGCGAGGCCGACAGGCGTAGTCGATGGATAACCGGTTGATATTCCGGTACCCGCTGTGAAGCGTCAAACATCGAGCCCATTAATGCTAAGGCCGTGAAGCCGTCCTGGAGCCTTCGGGCAAAGGGAAGTGGTGGAGCCGCCGACCCAAGGTGGTAGTAGGTGAGTGATGGGGTGACGCAGGAAGGTAGTCCAGCCCGGGCGGTGGTTGTCCCGGGGTAAGGGTGTAGGCCGTGCGGTAGGTAAATCCGTCGCACACAAGGCTGAGACCTGATGCCGAGCCGATTGTGGTGAAGTGGATGATCCTATGCTGTCGAGAAAAGCCTCTAGCGAGTTTCATGGCGGCCCGTACCCTAAACCGACTCAGGTGGTCAGGTAGAGAATACCGAGGCGTTCGGGTGAACTATGGTTAAGGAACTCGGCAAAATGCCCCCGTAACTTCGGGAGAAGGGGGGCCATCACTGGTGATCGGATTTACTCCGTGAGCTGGGGGTGGCCGCAGAGACCAGCGAGAAGCGACTGTTTACTAAAAACACAGGTCCGTGCGAAGCCGTAAGGCGATGTATACGGACTGACGCCTGCCCGGTGCTGGAACGTTAAGGGGACCGGTTAGTGCGCTTTCGGGCGTGCGAAGCTGAGAACTTAAGCGCCAGTAAACGGCGGTGGTAACTATAACCATCCTAAGGTAGCGAAATTCCTTGTCGGGTAAGTTCCGACCTGCACGAATGGCGTAACGACTTCTCGACTGTCTCAACCATAGGCCCGGTGAAATTGCACTACGAGTAAAGATGCTCGTTTCGCGCAGAAGGACGGAAAGACCCCGGGACCTTTACTACAGTTTGATATTGGTGTTCGGTTCGGCTTGTGTAGGATAGGTGGGAGACTTTGAAGCGGGCACGCCAGTGTTCGTGGAGTCAACGTTGAAATACCACTCTGGTCGTGCTGGATGTCTAACCTCGGTCCGTGATCCGGATCAGGGACAGTGTCTGATGGGTAGTTTAACTGGGGCGGTTGCCTCCCAAAGAGTAACGGAGGCGCCCAAAGGTTCCCTCAGCCTGGTTGGTAATCAGGTGTTGAGTGTAAGTGCACAAGGGAGCTTGACTGTGAGACCGACGGGTCGAGCAGGGACGAAAGTCGGGACTAGTGATCCGGCGGTGGCTTGTGGAAGCGCCGTCGCTCAACGGATAAAAGGTACCCCGGGGATAACAGGCTGATCTTCCCCAAGAGTCCATATCGACGGGATGGTTTGGCACCTCGATGTCGGCTCGTCGCATCCTGGGGCTGGAGTCGGTCCCAAGGGTTGGGCTGTTCGCCCATTAAAGCGGTACGCGAGCTGGGTTTAGAACGTCGTGAGACAGTTCGGTCCCTATCCTCTGTGCGCGTAGGAATATTGAGAAGGGCTGTCCCTAGTACGAGAGGACCGGGACGGACGAACCTCTGGTGTGCCAGTTGTCCTGCCAAGGGCATGGCTGGTTGGCTACGTTCGGAAAGGATAACCGCTGAAAGCATCTAAGCGGGAAGCCTGCTTCGAGATGAGTATTCCCACCCCCTTTGAGGGGTTAAGGCTCCCAGTAGACGACTGGGTTGATAGGCCAGATCTGGAAGCCCGGTAACGGGTGGAGGTGACTGGTACTAATAGGCCGAGGGCTTGTCCTCAGTTGCTCGCGTCCACTGTGTTTGTTCTGAAACAACGAACAGTTGTGTCGGCTGAACAGCGTCACTATTAATTGAAAAGTGTGCTTGTTCGCTGCCCTGTTTGAGATTCTGCGTATCCGCAGGATATTTCATAGGGTTTCGGTGGTCATAGCGTGAGGGAAACGCCCGGTTACATTCCGAACCCGGAAGCTAAGCCTCAAAGCGCCGATGGTACTGCAGGGGGGACCCTGTGGGAGAGTAGGACGCCGCCGAACAATCTTTGGAGGACCCCTGGTCCCAGCGTTCACGCTGGGACCAGGGGTCCTTTTGTTTTTGTCGAAGCGCGCCGGCACCCCGGCTGCGCGAGAATGACTGCGGTACCGAAGACTAGGAGTCACCCATGTCCCCCAACTCTCCCGACGAGCGACCCGAGCGCGACCAGCGCCGCAGGGACAGTGGTGACCGCGGTGGCTTCCGTCGTGACGACCGTCGCGACGACAACCGTGGCGGTGGCTACCGGGGTCGCGATGACCGCCGTGACGACAACCGCGGCGGCGACCGGGACCGTGGCGGCCGACCTCCGTTCCGACGTGACGACCGGCCGAGTGGGCCTCGTCGCGATGACAACCGCGGTGGCGGCGGCTTCCGTCGCGATGACAACCGCGGTGGCGGTGACCGGCCCGCGTTCCGCCGTGACGACCGGCGCGATGACCGTCGGGACAACGACCGCGGTGACCGTGGTGGGTTCCGTCGTGACGACAACCGTGGTGGCGGTGGCTACCGTGGGCGCGATGACCGGCCCAGTGGGCCTCGTCGCGATGACAACCGCGGTGGCGGCGGCTTCCGCCGTGACGACAACCGTGGCGGTGGCGACCGGCCTTCCTTCCGTCGCGATGACAACCGTGGTGGCGGCGACCGTCCTCCCTTCCGCCGTGATGACAACCGTGGTGGCGGCGACCGTCCTCCCTTCCGTCGCGATGACCGCCGTGATGATCGGCGCGACAACGACCGCGGCGACCGCGGTGGCTTCCGCCGTGACGACAACCGCGGTGGCGGTGCCGGGGACCGGCTTCCCTTCCGGCGTGACGATCGACGCGATGACCGTCGGGACAACGACCGCGGTGACCGTGGTGGGTTCCGTCGTGACGACAACCGCGGTGGCGGTGGCGGTGGCTACCGTGGGCGCGATGACCGGCCCAGTGGGCCTCGTCGCGATGACAACCGCGGTGGCGGCGGCTTCCGCCGTGACGACAACCGTGGCGGTGGCGACCGGCCTTCCTTCCGTCGCGATGACAACCGTGGCGGTGGCGAGCGTCCTCCGTTCCGTCGTGATGACCGGCGTGACGACCGTCGGGATGACCGGCGCGACGACCGCGGCGACCGTGGTGGCTTCCGTCGTGACGACCGCTCGTTCGACCGCAGGGACGACCGTCGTGACAGTGACCGGGGCGACCGTGGTGGCTTCCGTCGTGACGACAACCGTGGCGGTGGCTACCGCGGGCGCGATGACCGGGGTCGTGACGACCGCGGGCACGGGCCGCGTCGTGACGACCGGGGCGGGCGTCCCGGCGGTGGCGGGTTCCGTGGGCGGGACGACCGGCGCGACGGGGACCGCGGTGGGTACCGCGGCGCGCGTGACGACCGTGATCGCGAGCCCATCAGGCGGCTGCCGATCCCCGAGGACGTCACGGGCTACGAGATCGACAAGGACGTACAGCAGGAGTTGCAGAGCCTTCCCAAGGGGCTCGCGGAGGACGTCGCCAAGAACCTGGTGATGGTCGCCAAGCTCATCGACGAGGAGCCCGAGCAGGCGTACGCCTACTCGCGGATCGCCCTGCGCCTCGCCTCCAGGGTCGCCGCCGTGCGTGAGGCCGCCGGCTTCGCCGCGTACGCCACCCAGAAGTACAGCGAGGCACTCGCCGAGTTCCGTGCCGCGCGGCGCATGACCGGCAGTGTCGAGCTGTGGCCCGTCATGGCGGACTGCGAGCGTGGGCTCGGCAGGCCCGAGAAGGCGCTGGAGATGGCCGGTGCCCCCGAGGTGCACAAGCTCGACAAGGCCGGACAGGTCGAGATGCGGCTCGTCGCCGCCGGGGCCCGCCGTGACCTGGACCAGATGGACGCCGCCATCGTCACCCTGCAGAGCCCCGAGCTGGCCTCGAACTCCGTTCAGCCGTGGACGGCCCGCCTGCGGTACGCGTACGCCGACGCGCTGCTCGCGGCCGGGCGCGAGGACGAGGCGCGGGAGTGGTTCGCGAAGGTCGTCGAGTCCGACAAGGACGGCAGCACCGACGCGTCGGACCGGCTCGCCGAGCTGGACGGCGTCGAGTTCGTCGACCTCGACACCGTCGATGAGGACGATGAGGACGATGAGGGCGACGACATCGCGGAGAGCGGTGCCGGTGCCGAGATCGAAACCGGTACCGATATTGATGGTGACGGGCGTGACAAGGACTGACGCGTAGCGTCGAAGGGCGGGCTCCTCTCTGAGGGGCCCGCCCTTTTGCGTGTCCGGACGTCAGAAGGTGAGGTCTCGGAGTACCAGGCCCGTCGCCGGCTTCGGGCCGAACGATGTCGACTTGCGGGGCATCGTGACGCCCTGCCGGGCCAGGTCGCGGACGACCTCTTCGCGTACCGGATGCATCAGGATCGCCGTGCCGCCGTCGCGTTCCGCCTTCTCGACCGTCGCCGCGGTGTCATGGATGTACGCGATGTGGTCCGGGGTGTCCGGGATCTGCCACACGTGGTCGAGGAGCGTGGAGTGCAGGACCGTCGCGTCGAGGGTGCGCCAGGCCACGGGGTGGTCGTTCGGCACCGTACGGGCCAGGAGCTCCGGGGACGGGTGGTCGATGAGGTGGAAGGCGCCGTCGCCGGCGAGCACGAAGGCGTTGCCCTTCGCCGCCGTCTCGGCCAGAGCTTCCAGGGCGTGGTCGAGCGGTCCCTCGACGGTCCGTATGCGGAAGGAGTCCCCGAGGGCGGCGAGGGCGTCGGCCACCGGCAGGCGGTGGAGGTAGCGGTGGATGGCGCGGACGCGCAGCGGATAGCGGGCCGTGTCGACGAGGAGTACCAGGCCGTAGTCCCAGGCGCTCGGTGACGGGTGCTCGGCGCGCAGGCGCAGGTTGGTCGCCCAGCGGTGGTGGCCGTCCGCGATCAGGGCCTGGTGGTGGGCGAGGTCCGACTGGATCTCGGCGATCTCCGCGGGGTCCGTGACGGCCCACAGGCGGTGGTGGAAGCCGTCCTCCGTGGTCGTCGAGAGGAGCGGCTCGCGGCGGGCGGTGCGTTCGACCACGGCCGTCGCTCCGGCGGGCTCGGTCTCGCCGTCGGGGTCGTCGCTGCGGTACGTCAGGAGCAGCGGCTCCAGGTTCGCGGAGGTCGCCTGCATCAGGGCGGCGCGGTCCTCGACGACGTGCGGCATGACGCCTTCGTGGGGGAGGACGATGCCGTCCGCGGCCTCCGAGAGGCGGAGCGCGCCGATGACGCCGCGCTGCAGGATGTCGCCGTCCCGCTGTTCGTAGACGTACAGGCTGGGCTCGGCGTCGGGGGCGAGGACGCCCTCGGCGAGCCAGGTGTGAAGGGTGTCGGCGGCCTGCTGGTTGCGGACTGCCGGGGTGGTGGCCTGCGGGAGGATCAGCCGGACGATGTTGTGCGGGTCGGCGGATTCCAGGTGGAGCAGGCCGTCCGGCCGTACGACCACGTCGTAGGGCGGTGAGGTCACCGCGGCGAGACTGCCGACCCGTTCGGGGACGTAGCGCACACCCCGGAACGGGATCAGATCGAGGCCGGTGACGTCGTTGTGACCCGCTGTGTTCATTAGGGCATCGTATGTGTGTCAGTGGCATGAGCGATGATCGGGGGAGTGGGATCGAGCGAGGAGCGATGCGTAATGAGCCAGGCCGCGAGCCGGAATACAGATGACCGTGTCAGGACGTGCCCGGACGGCAGCGAACGGGCGCTGAGTGAGGTCTACGACACGGCTCTCCTCGACCTCGACGGGGTGGTCTACGCGGGCGGACACGCCATCGCGCACGCCGTCGATTCGCTGGGCACCGCGCGTGATGGCGGCATGCACCTCGCGTACGTCACGAACAACGCACTGCGGACGCCGGACGCGGTGGCGGAGCATCTGACGGAGCTGGGGATCCCGACCGACGGCTCGGACGTCATCACGTCGGCGCAGGCCGCGGCCCGTCTGGTGAGCGAGCATGTGCCGCAGGGCGCGCGGGTGCTTGTGATCGGTGGTGAGGGGCTGCGGGTCGCGCTGCGCGAGCGGGGGCTCGAGCCGGTCGAGTCGGCCGATGACGATCCGGTGGCTGTGGTGCAGGGGTACGGCGGCCCGGACATGGCGTGGGGGCGTTTCGCGGAGGCCTGTTTCGCCATCGCGCGCGGGGTGCCGTGGTTCGCGTCGAACACGGACCTCACCATCCCGAGCGCCCGCGGTATCGCGCCCGGCAACGGTGCGGCGGTCGAGGTCGTCCGGATCGCGACGGGCGCGGAGCCGCGGGTGGCGGGCAAGCCGCTGCCTCCGATGCACCGCGAGACGATCCTGCGGACCGGCGCCGAGCGGCCGCTCGTGGTGGGCGACCGGCTCGACACGGACATCGAGGGGGCGTTCAACGGCGAGGTGGACTCGCTGCTCGTGCTGACCGGCGTCACGGACGGCGCGCAGCTGCTCGCCGCGCCTCCGGAGCACCGGCCGACGTATGTGGACGCGGATCTGCGCGGCATGCTCACCGGCCAGCCGGAGGTCACCTCCGTGGACGGCGGGTTCGGTTGCGGGGGCTGGACCGCTTCGGTGCGGGGTGAGGAGCTCGTACTGGACGGTGAGGGTCAGGCCATGGACGGGTTGCGGGCCCTGTGTGCGGCGGCCTGGACGGAGGCGGGGGACGGCACGTGCGGTCTTGACGCGGGGAAGGCGTTGTCCCGGCTGGGGTTGTGAGACCCCCGGGCCCGATAGCCCGGCTGCGGGGCCGGTCAAAGGGTCTGCTCGGCCGAGGGGCTCGTCAGGCGGCTTCGCCGGAGTCGATCAGCTGGTCCGTGGTCGTTCCCGCCCGCCAGTAGCCCGAGAACGACACCCGCTTGCGGTCGTGCCCGCGGTCGCCGACGAGGTGGCGGCGGACGGCCTTGACGGTCGCGGACTCGCCCGCGATCCATGCGTAGGGGGTGCCGGCGGGGAGGTCCGTGCCGCGGATCGCGTCCGCGGTGGTGCCCACCCGTGTGAGCCAGTGGATCTCGGCGTCTGCCTCGGTGGGCAGCTCCTGGCGGTCGGCGAGGTCGTGGACCTCGATCCAGACGCGGGTCGGCAGGCCCATCGGGAGTGTTTCCAGGATGTTGGCGACGGCGGGCAGCGCCGACTCGTCGGCGGCGAGGAGCAGCCAGTCGGTGCCGGCGGGGAGGCGGAAGTCGTATGCCGAGTTCTCCTCCTCGACCGGGGCGAGGACGCCGATGCGGGAGCCCGGGCGTGCGGTCCGCGCCCAACTGGTCGCCGGGCCGTCGGCGGGCGACGGGGCGGGGCCGTGCACGGCGAAGTCGATGATCAGCTCGTCCGGGTCGCGGCGCAGTGCACGGGTCGTGTACGTGCGCATGATGCCCCGTACCGAAGGGTCGAGGTCGCACCAGGCTGCGTACCAGTCGAGGGTGTCGCCCGACGACGTGTCCGGCATGACCGGGGCGTCCTGGCCCGGGTGCGGCAGGAAGATCTTGACGCGCTGGTCGAGGCCGGCGGTCGCCATGCGGGACAGGTCGGCGCCGGTGAACGTCACGCGGATCATGGCGGGGGTGACGTGCTCGGCGCGCACCACGTCGACGTCGAAGAACTGGTACGGGGAGTCTGTCATCGCTTGAGCCTCTTCGACTTCTCGACGGCGGCGGCGAGCCGCTCGAGGACGGGTGCGTAGCCGGCGTAGCTGTAGCGCTCTTCCATCGGCCACGGGATGGTCTGCCCCGCCTTGACGGCCGGGAGCTCGTTCCAGGTGGGTTTCTCCGCGAGCTCCTTGGGCGGGAGCGCGGACGTACGGTTGTCGATCATGATGAGGTCGGCGTGGTGACGGTCGGCGTTCTCCCAGCCGAAGAACTCCCAGAAGCCCCACTCGTCGCTCTTCTCGCCCTCGACGAACTCGACGCCGAGGTCCTTGAAGTAGTTGAGGTCGCAGTAGGAGTCGGGGACGGCGACGTACATCTGGTCGGCGGTGCCCGTCATCGCCATGACCTTGAGGCCGCGGTTGGCCTCCGCGGCCTTGCGCAGGGTCCGTTCGGCGCGGTGGAAGCGGGCTTTCGCGGCGCGCACCCGCTCGGTCTCCAGGTCCGCGCCGAGGGAGGCGGCCAGTTCGGCGTAGCGCTTCAGCGGTTCCTTGAGGGAGGCGCGGGCGACGCTGATGCCGACGGTGGGGGCGAGCGACGCGATCTTCTCGCTGCTCTCCTCGGGCACGTACCAGAGGGCGGGCGCCGGGAACATGTTGCTGATCAGCAGGTCGGGTTCGAGGGCCGCGTACTTCTCGATGCTGAACTGGCCCCACTCGGTGCCGAGGCTGGTGAGCTTCCTCAGGTCCAGGTCGCCGGCCTGCGGGTTCGGCTTCCCGCCGATGGGCTTCGAGGGGCCGAAGACACCCTTGCACTCGATGCCGTAGTCGTGCAGGGCCGCTGCCGTGCTGATGAAGGCGACGATGTTCTTCGGGAGCTGTCCGGCCGTGGCGGTTCTGCCGCGGTCGTCCTTGAAACTCCAGGACCCGGCGCCCCGGCTGTTCCTGCCGTCCTGATCGGTGGAGGCGCCGCCGTCGCCGCACGCGGTGAGCAGGGCGCCGACGCCGAGGGCGCCGCCCGTAAGGAGTACGCGGCGGCGGGTCGGGGCAGGTGAGGGGGAGCGCCGGGCTGCGCGCATGGGCGGTGCTTCTCTCGTCGAAGTCCAGTGCGAGGGTAGGCTAACCTAACCAGGTGTTGGTCGACAGTCCCCCAGAATCGCGCGCGGAGACCGCCGCCGCGCCCCCCGGACGCCGCGCGATACGCAGCGTCGGGTTGCTCGTCGCGCTGGCCGTCCTGCTCCTCGTGTTCCTCGCGAGCATCGCGGTCGGCGCCAAATCGATGTCCATGGACCAGGTCTGGCACGGACTGTTTCAGGACACCGGGACGTACGGGGACGTCGTGGTCGGTGAGCGGCTCGCCCGCAGCCTCCTCGGACTGCTCGCCGGTGTCGCGCTCGGCCTCTCCGGCGCCGTCCTCCAGGCGCTCACCCGCAACCCGCTGGCCGACCCCGGACTGCTCGGCATCAACCTCGGGGCGTCGGCCGCCGTCGTCAGCGCCATCAGCTTCTTCGGCGTCACCTCGCTCAGCGGCTACGTGTGGTTCGCCTTCACCGGCGCGCTGCTCGTCGGCGTACTGCTCTACTTCCTCGGCGGATCACGCGGAGCCACGCCGGTACGGCTCGCGCTCGCGGGCACCGCGCTCAGCGCCGCCCTCTACGGCTATCTGCAGGCCGTCATGATCATGGATGGCGCGGCGCTGAACAAGATGCGCTTCTGGACGGTCGGCTCCCTCGCCTCCGCCAACATGGACACCATCAAGCAGGTGCTGCCCTTCCTCGCGATCGGCACCGTGCTCGCCCTCTCCCTGGCCAGGCCGCTGAACGCCATGGCCATGGGCGACGACACCGCCCGCGCGCTCGGCGCCCACCTCACGCGCACCCGCGTCCTGTCCATGGCGGCGGCGACGCTGCTCTGCGGGGCCGCGACCGCCGCCTGCGGCCCGATCGTCTTCGTCGGCCTGATGGTGCCGCACATGGTGCGCTCCTTCACCGGGCCCGACCTGCGCTGGATCCTGCCGTACTCGGCGGTCCTCTCGCCCGTCCTGCTGCTCGGCGCGGACGTCGTCGGGCGCGTCGTGGCCCGGCCCGCCGAACTCCAGGTCGGCATCGTGACCGCGGTCATCGGTGCGCCGGTCTTCATCTTCCTCGTACGTCGGCGCAAGGTGGCCCAGCTGTGAAGGCGATACGCACCCGGGGCGGCCTCTCCGTCCGCATCGACGTCCGCACGGCCGTGGTCATCACCTTCCTCGTGATCGCCGCGCTCGCCTCCGGCGTCGTCCTGATCGGCACCGGCGACTTCTACATCCCGGCCGCCGACGTCGTCCGCACCCTGCTCGGAAACGGCGACGCGGGGCAGGAGTTCATCATCAACGACCTGCGGCTGCCGCGGGTCATCGTCGGACTCCTGGTGGGCGCCGCCCTCGGGCTCGGCGGCGCGCTGTTCCAGTCCATCGCGCGCAATCCGCTGGGCAGCCCGGACGTGCTCGGCCTCGGGCAGGGCTCGACCGCCGGGGCGCTCACCATGATCGTCCTGTTCCAGGGCAGCGCGGCCCAGGTCGCGGCCGGCGCGCTCGTCGGCGGTCTCGTCACCGGCCTCGCGATCTACCTGCTCGCCTGGAAGCGCGGCGTGCACGGCTACCGCCTCGTCCTGGTCGGCATCGGCGTCTCCGCGTTCATCACCGCCATCAACGGCTATCTGCTCACCAAGGCGGACTTCGTCGACGCCGCGCGTTCCGTGGTCTGGATGACCGGCTCCCTCAACGGCCGCGACTGGAAGCAGGTCTGGCCGCTCCTCGTGCTCTGCGCCGTCCTCGTACCCCTCGTGCTCCTGTACGGGCGGCCGCTGCGGATGCTGGAGATGGGCGACGACGTCGCGAACTCGCTCGGCGTACCCGTCGAACGCACCCGGTTCGTGCTCCTGACCGCCTCCGTGCTGCTCACCGCGGCCGCCACCGCCGCCGCGGGCCCCGTCAGCTTCGTCGCGCTCACCGCGCCCCAGCTGGCGCGCCGCCTGACGCGCTCGCCGGGCCCCAACCTGATGCCCGCCATGTTCATGGGCGCCACGCTCCTGATCGTCGCGGACTGGGCCTCGCAGCGGGCCTTCGGCGCCGACCAGCTGCCCGTCGGTGTCGTCACCGGCGTGCTCGGCGGCGTCTATCTGCTGTGGCTGCTCGTCAGCCAGCGCAAGGCGGGACGGATATGAAGCCCCGCCGCGACCTCGTACCACCCCACGACCAGGAGCGTGCTGCTGTGAACCGGCTCATCGCCGACGACGTCACCCTCGGCTATGACCAGCGCGTCATCGCGGAGAAGCTGTCCGTCGAGATCCCCGACAACTCCTTCACCGTGATCGTGGGCCCCAACGCCTGCGGCAAGTCCACGCTGCTGCGCGCCCTGTCCCGCATGCTCAAGCCGTCGACGGGGCGCGTCCTGCTCGACGGGAACGTCATCCAGTCGATGCCCGCGAAGAAGGTCGCCAAGACGCTCGGGCTGCTCCCGCAGTCGTCCGTCGCGCCCGACGGCATCACCGTCGGCGACCTGGTCGCCCGCGGCCGCTACCCCCACCAGGGGCTGCTGCGGCAGTGGTCCGAGGACGACGAGCGGATCGTCAACGAGTCCATGGCCTCGACCGGCGTCGGCGAACTCGCCGAGCGGTACGTCGACGAGCTCTCCGGCGGCCAGCGCCAGCGGGTCTGGATCGCCATGGCGCTCGCCCAGCAGACGCCGCTGCTCCTGCTGGACGAGCCGACGACGTTCCTCGACATCCAGCACCAGCTCGACGTACTCGACCTCTGCGCCGAACTCCACGAGGAGCAGGGCCGCACGCTCGTCGCCGTCCTGCACGACCTCAACCACGCCGCCCGCTACGCCACGCACCTCATCGCGTTGCGCGACGGCGCGGTGCTCGCCGAGGGCGCGCCGTCCGAGATCGTCACGGCGGAGCTCGTGAAGGAGGCGTTCGGGATCGACTGCCAGATCATCGACGACCCGGAGACGGGGACGCCGCTGGTGGTTCCGGCGGCGCGGGCGGGGCGGCGGACAGCTGTCGAAGCGGGGACCTCGTCGGCTAAAGCAGCGACCTGAGGCGCAGCAGGTCACGGAAGCCCGCTTCCAGTTTCACCCGGCCCGACGCCCACGCCCGCGCGAAGTTGAGCTCGCCGTCCACCATCGCGAGCAGGTCGTCCCCGGTCATCGCGAGGCGGATCTCCGTCTTCTCGCGCGGCGGCCCCGGGTGGCTGTCGAGCACCGTGATCCGGCCGTTCTCGAGACGGCCCGTGAAGGTGACGTCGAGATCGGTGATGCGGCAGCTCAGCGAGCGGTTCAGGGCAGCGGCACTCCGCACGTCGCCGTCGGCCGACGCGAGGGTGTCCGAGAGTCTGTCGAGTGCCGTACGGCACTCCGCCATGGTCGCCATCGTGATCGACCGTACCCCAGGCCTTCGCGGTAGCGTCGTGCCATGAGCGACTCTTTCGCGGGCCCCGAACAGGGGGAGGCGGTGGAGCCGGAGCGCCAGGTTCCGGACGATCCTTCGTACGACCCCGCCGCCCCCGCGCCCCTCGGCGTCGAGCGCATCCCCACCGGCCACACCGAGGTGGACGCGTGTCTCGCCCGCCTCGGCGACGCGGACCACCTCGCCACGGACGGCCACATCGAGGTGTACGAGGATGTACACCGGGGCCTGCGCGACGCGCTGACCGCGCTCGACGCGCGCCCCGGACCGTCGGCCCCCACCGGGCCACCGGCAACCCGATCTTCGTACGACAGGAGCTGAACCGAACGTGGCAGGAGTGGCACGACGCCGCCTCGACGCCGAGCTGGTCCGCAGGAAGCTCGCGCGCTCGCGCGAGCACGCGAGCCAGCTGATCGCCGCAGGCCGGGTCGCGGTCGGCAGGACCGTCGCGACCAAGGCGGCGACGCAGGTCGAGACGGCCGCCGCGATCGTGGTGACACAGGACGACAACGACCCCGACTACGTCTCGCGCGGCGGGCACAAGCTCGCCGGCGCCCTCGCCGCCTTCGCGCCGCGGGGCCTGGCCGTCGAGGGGCGCCGCGCGCTGGACGCGGGCGCGTCCACCGGCGGCTTCACCGACGTGCTGCTGCGCGCGGGCGCCGCGCACGTCGTCGCCGTCGACGTCGGGTACGGCCAGCTCGCCTGGTCGCTGCAGAGCGACGACCGGGTCACCGTGAAGGATCGTACGAACGTACGCGAGTTGACGCTCGAAGCCATCGACGACATCCCCGTCGACGTGGTCGTCGGGGACCTCTCCTTCATCCCGCTCGGCCTGGTGCTGCCCGCCCTGGTGCGGTGCGCGGCGCCCGACGCGGACCTCGTCCTCATGGTCAAGCCGCAGTTCGAGGTCGGCAAGGAACGGCTCGGCAGCGGCGGCGTCGTGCGCAGCGCCGAACTGCGGGCGGACGCCGTGCGCAACGTGGCACGGCAGGCGTGGGGGCTCGGCCTCGGGGTGCGCGGGGTGACCGCGAGCCCGCTGCCCGGACCCTCCGGCAACGTCGAGTACTTTCTGTGGCTGCGCGCCGGGGCCGATGAGCTGGACCCGGCGGATGTTGACCGTGCCGTGGCGGAGGGGCCCCGTTGACTGAGACCCGAGTGACCCAGACCCGAGCTCGTACCGTCTTCCTGCTCGCGCACACGGGGCGGCCCGCGGCCATCCGCAGCGCCGAACTCGTCGTACAGGGGCTGCTGCGCAGCGGCCTCGGTGTGCGGGTCCTGGAAGCGGAGGCGGTGGACCTGCCGCTGCCCGCCGAGGTCGAGACGGTCGAGGAGGCCACGGCCGACTGCATCGACGACTGCGAGCTGATCGTCGTCCTCGGCGGGGACGGGACGCTGCTGCGGGGCGCCGAGTTCGCGCGGGCGTCCGGGGTGCCGATGCTCGGGGTGAACCTCGGGCGGGTCGGCTTCCTCGCGGAGGCCGAGCGGGACGACCTCGACAAGGTCGTCGACCGGGTGGTCACCAAGGCGTACGAGGTCGAGGAGCGGATGACGATCGACGTCGTCGTGCACCGCAACGGTGACGTCATGCACCGCGACTGGGCGCTGAACGAGGCGGCGGTGCAGAAGGTGTCGCCCGAGCGGATGCTCGAAGTCGTCCTGGAGATCGACGGGCGGCCCGTCACGGGGTTCGGGTGCGACGGCATCGTCTGCGCGACGCCGACCGGCTCCACGGCGTACGCGTTCTCGGCGGGTGGGCCCGTGGTGTGGCCGGAGGTGGAGGCGCTGCTCATGGTTCCCATCAGCGCGCACGCGCTCTTCGCCAAGCCGCTCGTGACGTCGCCGGACTCCGTGCTGGCCGTCGAGGTCCAGCAGCACACGCCGCACGGGGTGCTGTGGTGCGACGGGCGGCGGACTCTGGAGCTGCCCTCGGGGGCGCGGGTCGAGGTGCGGCGGGGTGAGGTGCCGGTGAGGCTCGCTCGGCTGCATCACGCTTCGTTCACGGATCGGCTTGTCGCGAAGTTCGCGTTGCCGGTCTCCGGGTGGCGGGGGGCGCCGCAGTAGAGCTGCACGGGGGCTCGCCGGGGGCGGTTGTGCGGTGCGGGTCGTGGGGGCTGGTCGCGCAGTTCCCCGCGCCCCTGGGGAGTGGGGCTCGTCGTCGGCTTTTCAGTGCGGGGGTGTGTGGCTTGTCGCGCAGTTCCCCGCGCCCCTTGGCCCAGCCTCCGCCTCGGTTCTTTTACGTTGTGCTCAGTACCGAGATCGCTTGCCTTCGCATCGCTGCTCGTACGGGGACGCCCGTTGCCAGGAGGGTGAGAAGCAGCGTGGCCGTTGCCAGGGCTGTGGGGACCGGCCACGGCACGTACGGGAGTGCTGAGCCGAACGCCGTGCTGAGGATGGGGGCCAGCGTGGCCAGTGCGATCGCCGTGCCGAGGAGTAGCGCCGTTCCCGCCACCACCGCCGCCTCCCACGCCGCCATCGCCCCGACCTGCGCCCGCCCGCTGCCCACGACCCGTAGGAGCGCCACGTCGCGGCGGCGTTCGAAGGAGATCATGGCGAGGGTGTTCGCCGCAGCGATGGCGGCGAAGCCCGCGTACAGGCCCGTGCCGACGTAGTCGAGCCAGACCTCGCCCCGGTCGCCCGCCGAACCCGTGTGGTGCTGGGCCGTCGTATGCATGCCGATCTTGGTGAGGCCGAAGCCCACGACCAGGAGCAGCGGGACCACCGCCGCGGAGAAGCGGCGGGGCTGTGAGCGGACGTTGAGCATCGCCAGGCGCGCGCTCGGGCCGAACCGGCCGACCACCGCCGAGACCAGCCAGGCCGCGGGGCCGATGATGCGGGGACCGAGCAGGCCCGCGCCCACGCAGAAGAGGATGAGGACCAGGAAGGCGCCCTCGCCCGCCTCGTTGGGGGACTCATGGGACAGGAGTACGGAGACGGAGCAGCCGCCGGCCACCGCCAGGACGCCGAGTGGTGCCCGTAGCAGGCCCAGGCCTTTGCGGCCCGTCGCCGCCTCGCTCAGGGCGCGGGCCGGGCGGAGCAGGGAGAAGCGCAGGGCGGACAGCAGCGCGGCGAGCGTCGTCGTCACCACGGCCACGCCGAGGCACACCGGCAGGGCGAGCCAGCTGAAACGGAAGTCGGCCTCGGCGGGCAGCAGCCCGTGGTCGACCATGCCCGCGTGCCACCATCGCGCGCCGAAGCCGCCGAGCACGAAGCCGAGGAGTGCCGCGGGGATCGAGGCCGCCAGGGCTTGCGCGGCCACCGCGCGGCGGATCTGGCGGGGCCTGGCGCCGATGGAGCGGACCATCGCGAGTTCGCGGTGCTGCTGCGTGACGGCCGTGCCCATGGTCGACACGACCACGAATATCGACATGTAGATGGAGCCGATCAGCAGGACGACGGCCATGTCGCCCACGCCGTTCTCCGCGATCTGTCTGCGGGCCGCGGCGGAGAGGCCCGCACGGTCCGTGCTCGTCGTGCCCAGCATCATCGTCGACGCACTCACCACGGTCGCCGCGAAGAGCGCGGCCACCGCCGTCCCCACGAAAGCCGGGCGGTGCGCGCGCAGGGCCGCCCGGGCCAGTCCAGTTGCCATGTGGATCATGGTCTCGCCGGGTGGGGGAGCGGGACCATGTGGAGAACCGGTGGATCTTGCGGGGGGTAGCCCCACCCCACGGCGGTACGGGAAGGTCGCCTGTTCCGGAGGCCCACTCCAGCGGGTGACAGCCGTGTCCGGTGCGCCGCTTCGACCTGCGTCTTCACAGGAGGGGCCCAGGGCCCGTCGCACACCGGGCCTCTGACCTCGTAAGGTCTTGTCCGTGTTGGAGGAGATGCGGATACGGTCGCTCGGAGTCATCGACGACGCGGTCGTCGAGCTGTCACCGGGCTTCACCGCCGTGACGGGTGAGACCGGTGCGGGCAAGACGATGGTGGTCACCAGCCTTGGCCTGCTGCTCGGCGGGCGCGCCGACCCCGCCCTGGTGCGGATCGGCGCGAAGTCGGCGGTGGTGGAGGGGCGCATCGCCGTGCCCGCCGGCGCCTCGGCCGTCGCACGCGCGGAGGAGGCCGGGGCCGAGCTCGACGACGGTGCGCTGCTCATCAGTCGTACCGTCTCGGCGGAGGGCCGCTCCCGGGCGCACCTGGGCGGGCGCTCCGTGCCCGTGGGCCTGCTGGCCGAACTCGCGGACGACCTCGTCGCCGTGCACGGCCAGACCGACCAGCAGGGCCTGCTCAGACCGGCCCGCCAGCGCGCCGCCCTCGACCGGTACGCGGGCGACGCCGTCACCGGGCCACTCACCAAGTACACGGCCGCCTACCGCAGACTGCGGGCCGTCACCACCGAGGTCGAGGAGATCACCACCCGCGCGCGGGAGCGTGCCCAGGAAGCGGATCTGCTGCGCTTCGGCCTGGAGGACATCGCGGGCGTCGAACCGCGTGCGGGCGAGGACACCGAACTCGCCGCCGAGGCCGAACGGCTCGGTCACGCGGAGGCGCTCGCCTCCGCCGCCACGTCCGCGCACGCCGCGCTCGCGGGCAACCCCGAGGACCCGGAGATCGTGGACGCCTCGACGCTGGTCGCGGGCGCCTCACGGGCCCTCGACGCCGTGCGTTCCCACGACCCCGCCCTGTCCGCCCTCGCCGACCGCCTCGGCGAGATCGGGATCCTGCTCGGCGATGTGGCGGGCGAGCTCGCCGGGTACGCCGACGACCTGGACGCCGACCCGCTGCGGCTCTCCGCGGTCGAGGAGCGCAGGGCCGCCCTGACGCAGCTCACCCGCAAGTACGGCCAGGACATCGACGCCGTCCTCGCGTGGGCGGAGGAGGGCGCGGCGCGCCTCACGGAGCTGGAGGGCGACGACGACCGGCTCGGGGAGCTGACCGCCGAGCGCGACGCGCTGCGCGCGGAACTCGCCGGGCTCGCCCAGGCGCTGACGGACGCCCGTCAGGAGGCGGCCACGCGGTTCGCGGCGGCCGTCACCGAAGAGCTCGCCTCGCTGGCGATGCCCCACGCGCGCGTGTCGATCGCCATCAGCAGCACGGAGGTTCCGGAGGGCGCCGACGGCGTGGAGGTCGGCGGCCGCACCGTCGCGTACGGGCCCGCGGGCGTCGACGAGGTGGAGCTGCTGCTCGCCCCGCACCCGGGCGCCCCGCCCCGGCCCATCGCCAAGGGCGCGTCGGGCGGTGAGCTGTCGCGCGTGATGCTCGCCGTCGAGGTGGTCTTCGCGGGCACGGACCCCGTCCCGACGTACCTCTTCGACGAGGTCGACGCGGGCGTCGGCGGCAAGGCGGCGGTCGAGATCGGCCGGCGCCTCGCACGCCTCGCCAAGTCGGCACAGGTCGTGGTCGTCACCCATCTGCCGCAGGTCGCGGCCTTCGCCGACCGGCAGCTGCTGGTGGAGAAGACCAACGACGGCATGGTGACGCGCTCCGGAGTGCAGGTCCTCGAGGGCGAGGACCGGGTGCGTGAACTGTCGCGCATGCTGGCAGGACAGGAGGACTCGGAGACGGCCCGGGCCCACGCGGAGGAGCTGCTGGCGACGGCCCGGGGTGACGGGTGACCAGGTGACGCGCGGCGGGTGACGGGGCTTCGGGCGGCGGACAGGGCGTTCGTGGCCGCGCCATAGGGTGACCGCATGATCGAACGCAAGCTCGGGTCGCGGCTGGGCGCCGCGGCCGTCGCCGCTGCCGCCACCCGTGCCGGGACCGCCGCGCTGCGGTCCCTCGCGCCCGGTGGGGCCGAGCGGTGGACACGGAAGAACTACGCGGGCAGGTGCGTCGACCTGTACGCCGGGCCCGCCGTCGCCATCGGTGCTGCCGTCGGTGTCGCCGCACTGCCCGCGAGGCCGCGGGCGGCCGCCGTACTGGCCGTCCTCGGCGCCGGTGCCTGCGGGGGCTACGACGACATGGCGGGGGCCGGAGACCCGCGCCGTGGGTTCCGGGCGCACCTCGGGGCGCTGCGGAAGGGCGAGATCACCAGCGGCGCCGTGAAGCTGTTCGGAATCTCCGCCGCGGGGCTCGCCGCCGGGGCCCTCCTCAAGGAACGGCCCGTGGACAAGGCACTCGCGGGCGTGGTCGTCGCGGGCACCGCCCACCTCGTGAACCTCGTGGACGTACGCCCCGGTCAGGCCGGTGCGGCCGTGCTGGCGCTTGCCGCGCCCGGGCTGCTGCGCAAGGGGCCGGGCGCGGCGATCGCCGCCGCGTCCATGGGGGCCGCGGCCGCCGTCCTGCCCGACGACCTCGGCGAGCGCACGATGCTCGGCGACGCGGGCGCGCACGCCCTGGGTGCGGCCCTCGGCACGGCCGTCGTCGCGGGCAACGGCCGCATGGGTCTGGCCGCCCACGCGGCGGCTCTGGTGGCCGTGGCGGCGTACGCGGACAAAAGGGTTGGATCATGATCGTCGCGGCGGGTCAGGGTCTGACGGTTCGGGGACGCATAAGGGGTGAACCGGGGGTATCGGGCGTGGTCGTGTTCACGTGCGTGCGGTGCGATGCCGTGCTCACCCGGCCCGTCGAGCGGGTCGCGCTTCCCGCGCGGGCCCATCAGACGTACGGACACGAGCTGCTCCCCGCGCTCATGGAGTCCGGCACGTACGCCGTCGACCCGGAGCCGTTCGGGCTGCCCTACCGGCCCTGGAGCGAGATCGGGGCGGAAGCGGCGGCGGAGCGTGGCGTGTTCGCGCCCGTTCACCGGCTGTCCTTCGCCGCCCCCGGCGCGGTCGTCGTCGCACCGGGGGACACCCGCGGCACCGTCCTGATCCCCGAGCGGTGCGACGGCTACTGCATGGGGCTCGACGGGCGGGACGGCCCGAACCTGGCCTGCGAGCGGTGCGGGAGCGCGGTGGCGACCCGCATCGACGACTGCTCGTTGTGGCAGACGGTGTGGTTCGTTCCGGATGCCGTACGCCGTGTCCCCGACGGCGACGCGTGCGCCGAGCCCGAGGACGCCGGTGCCGACTGGGACGCCCTCGCGCAGGAGTACGGGGCGCCGCCGCCGGTCGAGCCGTACGGGGGGTGGGACGCGCAGTGGGAGGCAGCGGTCGGCGCGGCGCTGGCCCATCTGCTCGCGGCGTCGGCGGGCGCGCCGGTGGCGTTGCCCGACGGGATCCTCACGGACACGTTCGGCCGTGCGCTCGACGCGCTGCTCCCGCCGGGGCCCGCGGCGCGGCGGCTCGTTCCGGCCGGGCCAGGACTGCCCGCGGCCGTCGGGGACCCCGACATCGCCCTGGTGCCGTGGCATCCGCGGACCGGTGAGGTCTGGCGGCCTTCGGACCCCGAGGTCGCGGTCGTGCCGCTCGAGGCCGACGTGTGGCTCGGTGTGGCCTTCCCCCGCGTACAGCTGCCGGTTCCGGCGACGGGCGGGTTGCCCGACGGCGTCTACCGCGACGATCCGCTGCCGCTGTACCCGACGCGGCTGTTCGCACCCGACCGGCGGGTCTTCCTCCATACGCTGGCCCGGCTGCCCGCCGTCCGTGCGCCCTGGCTGCGCGCGGTGTACGACCTCATGGAGGACGCCCCGTTCGGAGAGCCGTTCTAGGGACTTCCGACACAGGCTCCATGGACTGTGCCGGACACCCCGCCCGCCCCGCGAGTTGTCCGCAACCTCCCATATCTCTCCCCCGTGTGGGTGATCCCGTTCGCGGAGTTGCCCCGCCAAATGCGGAAGTGACCTTTCGGCAGTGCCGGAACGCCCGTGCCTCCTGGCATCCTTGGCGCAGCATCTGCCCGAGTACCCGTCCGAGCACCCACCGACGCAGACCGAGGAGCCCCCGCCACGTGAGCCACGTGAGCAGCCACTCGCCGCACGGACAGACGCCGCTGCACACCGTTCAGGTCCTCGGAGGTGGCAGCGCGGGCAGCAGCGCGCACGTCAGAGCGCTGGCCGCGGGCCTCACCGCCAGAGGGCTGCGCGTCACCGTGTGCGCCCCCGACGAGGCCGCCCGCACCTACGACTTCACCGGCGCCGGCGCCCGCCACATCCCCGTGCCCCGCAGCGGCGACCCCGCCTCCGTCGCCGCACTCCGCGCCGCCTGCGCCGACGCCGACCTCGTGCACGCGCACGGACTGCACGCCGCCCTCCGTGCCGCCCTGGCCCTCACCGGCCGCCGCGTCCCCCTCGTCGTCACCTGGCACACCCGCGCGCAGGCGGAGGGCGCCCGCGGCCGCCTGCTGCACCTCCTGGAGCGGCGCGTCGCCAGGGCCGCGGCCGTCGTCCTCGGCACCTCGTCCGATCTGGTCGACCGGGCCCGCAGCAGGGGCGCACGCGACGCCCGCCTCGCCGCCGTCGCCCTGCCCGCGCCGCGCCGCCCGGAGCCCGCCGAGGAACCCGACGGCCTCCTGCACAAGGCCCGCGCCGAAGTGGGCGCCGTGGACCGGCCGTTGATCCTCGCCGTCGGCGCCCTCGAACGCGGCGGCGGCTACGACGTCCTGCTGGACGCCACGCGCGCGTGGCGCCACCTGGACCCGCCGCCGCTGCTCGTCGTCGCGGGGGAGGGGCCCGAACGGGCCGCCCTGCAACGCCGCATCGAGGAGGAGCTGCTGCCGGTGCGGCTCGTCGGGCGGCGCGACGACGTCCCCGAACTCCTCACGGCAGCCGACCTCGCCGTACTGCCGAGCAGCTGGGAGTCCCGCTCCGTGCTCGCCCAGGAAGCGCTCCACGCGCGCGTGCCGCTCGTGGCGACCGCCATCGGCGGCATCCCCGAACTCGTCGGCGACGCGGCCGAACTCGTCGCGTACGGCGACGCGGAGGCCCTCGCCACCGCCGTTGTACGCCTCCTCGCCGACCCCGTACGCCGGGCGGAACTCGCGGCCAGGGGCGCGGCCCAGGCCGCCACGTGGCCGACCGAGGACGAAACGGTCACTCAAGTCCTGAGCGTGTACGACGAGTTGACGCAACCCCTGCCGTACACCTGATGAGGGCCGACAGGCCCCTCCGGAGTGCTACGCCACGTGCCTGCGGGCCCGCAGCGCCAGGCTCAGCGCGAGCACCGTCTGCGGGTCGTCGAGATCCGTGCCCAGCAGCTCACTGATCCTCGCGAGTCGGTTGTACAGGGTCTGCCGGTTCAGATGCAGCTCCCGCGCGGTCTCCGCCTTGCGCCCCGCATGCGCCAGATACGTCTGCAGCGTCGGCAGCAGCGGCGGCTTCGCACGCTGGTCGTGGGCGCGCAGCGGGCCGATCGCGCGGTCCACGAACGCCGCGAGGACCCCGTCCTCGTCGTGCCGGTGCAGCCGCCACAGCAGCAGGTCGATGTCGAGCCGCCGCGCGTCGTACCAGGGCCGGTCGGAGAGCCCCTGCGCGGCCGTCGCCGTCTCCGCGGCGTGCCGCAGCCCCGCCGACGCCGCCGCCCAGCCGCCCGCGACCCCGACCACCACGACCGGCGGCTGTGCCCCCGGCCGCTGCATCCCGGCCCGCTCGACACCGGCCCGCAGCGCGGCGGCGACCCGGTCCGCCACCGCGGTCCGCTCGGACTCCGAGCGCAGCCCGAGCAGCAGCGGCACCCGCCCCTCCACGGGACGTACGCCGAGCAGCGCGGGCACCCCCACCGACGCCAGCTCCTCCGCGACCGCCCGCGCCAGGACCGCCCACCCGCCACCGGTCGGCAACCCGTCCGCGAGCCGCATCACCACCGGGAGCAGCGGACTGTCGGCCGCGCCGGGCCGGAAGCCGAGGACGCGGGCCTGCGCGGGGGCGTCATCGGCCGCGATGCGGCCCTCCGCGAGGTCGGTGAGGAAGTCGCCGCGCCCGCGCGCGGCGAGCTCCTCCTCCTGGCGGGCCTGCATCAGGACCACCGCGAGGCTGCTCGCCGCCCGCTCCGCGGCGATGCGGTGCACCGGCAGCGGCGCCGACTCCACGGCGAGCAGCACGAGCCTGGCCCGCACCGATCCCGCGCCAGGACCCCCGCCCGGCACGTCGACGATGACCGCGCTCGCGGGCGGGCCCTCACGGTCCACCGGGCGCCCCCGCAGCCCCTCCCACACCTGGAGCGGGTCCGCGCACTCGGTGCCCGCCCCGGCGGCGTACAGGAGCTGGCCGTCCGCCGTCTCCAGGAACACCGGGTTGCCGCTGAACTCAGCGAGGATCGCCAGTACCTGCGGTGTGCCGCCCCCGCCGAGCAGCGCCTCCGTGCAGCGCCGGTGCACCTCCTCGGCCTGCTGGAGGAGCGCGTAGTGGCCGTTGACGATCTCGGTGTGCACTTCCTCGGTGACCGTGACGAACGGCACCTCCCGGTGCAGCTGCACCAGCGGGAGGCCCGCAGAGCGCGCCGTCTCCACGATCGCCGCGGGCAGCCGTGCGAAGCGCGGGCCCAGCTCGACGACGAGCGCCGCGATGCCGCGCTCGGCGAGCTTGCGCACGAAGGCGCGCTGCTCGGCGGGGCGGGCGCCGAGCCCGAGGCCCGTGGTGAGCAGCAGCTCGCCGCCCTTGAGCAGCGAGGCGATGTTGGGCACCTCGCCCGCGTGCACCCACCGCACGGTCCGCTGGAGCCGCTCCGCACCCGCGACGACCTCGGGGAGCCCGCCGCGCAGCCCCGGAAGTTCCAGCGCGCGCTGCACGGTGATGCCGCCCTGAGTGCCCTGACTGTCCATGGCTCGGACGCTACCGGGGCGCACCTCCGGCGAACATCTCCGGACGATCACACGGCCGGCCAGGTGCGATGGCGGCCCGGCAACTCGTGGGTTCCGCGCGGCACTTGCGGAGACCCCTGCCCACCTGTGACGTACGCCATAGGGGGGCAGGGGGCGGGGTGCGGGTGCCGGGTGCCGAGGGCCCAGCGCGTGTTTCTTTGATGGGTTGGTCTGTTGATCGGATGTGTCCTTCCGATCAGTGATCACCGATGTGGTGTGGGACCGGATCGAGCCGTTGACGCCGGCGGATCCGGTCCGCGGCCGGTGATGGGCCGACCACCGCCGCACCCTTGAGGCCATCGCGTGGAAGTACCGCTCACAAGCGGCTGATCGGATGGGCCGTGGACGGCACCTGGGAGATGGTCCTCACCGCCGTCCTGGCGGCAGCGGCGGAGGCCGACGACGACATCGACTGGACCGTGTCAGTGGACTCCACGGAACTCCGTGAGTGGGTGGACGCCGCCGACCTGCGGGTCGGCCAGTGGCTGCGCACGAGCGCCGGCACCCACGTGCAGGTCAGCGCGGTCAAACAGTGGACAGTCCAGCAGGCCACGGTCCATAACCTCACTCTGGTTCAAAGGGCTGATTCTCTTGACGCTGGAGAATTGGCTATATCGATTAGTAATGGTGCGCATGCTGAAGTAAAGCTAGTAACTGCAGCTCAGCACCTAGGTCTTAGTCCTGGTGGGATTGCGGCCAGCAGACCTTTCTGTCCTGCTTGTTCTCAGTTTCTGACAAACCAGGGTGCGACACTTGTGAGCCCTAGGACTGCTCTTTGGCTTCCGCCCGGCGTAAAGTAACTCTCGATCGTGGCGGCATCGGAAGGGGTGCAAATGCTCACAAAGGAAGAGATTGGCCGGATCGAGACAGCGTGTGGCGAGCTGGCCCTGGAGAGAGTCCTCGTGCTCTCTCTGGCTGCAGCCCACCGGACTCTTCCCGTTTATCAGGCATACAGTGAGGCCCACGCCGAGCTCCAAGGATACGGCTTGGTTCACGATGGCCTGGTGGGGACGTGGCGAGTTCTGCGCGCCAGGCCGGGCGCCTCTGCCGTCGAACTTGCTCCCAGGCTTGAGGCTGCGATCAGGAGTGCAGAGTCAGACCTTGAGTCGATCAACAGGGTCGATGAAGTTGGCCTCGCGCAAGCTTTGGCTGTGGAGTCAATTTCTACCGCGATTCTGGCGTTGCGTGCCTACCTTGAAGAATCGCGAAGTGGCGCATTCAATGCCATTTTTGGCGCTCTTGAGGTTGATTCTGTTTGGGCGGAAGGCGAGGCCGAACGTCCAGGCGTCGAAGGCAACGTTTCTTGGGACAGTTTGATGACTCACTACGGGCAGCAAGTGCGGGACATCGCCCTCCTGTCTGGTGCTGATGAGTCTGACGAGAAGCTCCTGTTCCGTGATGTTGCAATGCGCGCCGAACGGGAAGGTATGCCTTTCCTTGTACAGATGAGGGACTTGGTGTCAACCGCGACCTCTTAATCTCATAGGGGGTCCTGAAATACCGCGCATTTCATCCACAAGGTGCCCCGCCGGATCGATTCCGGCGGGGCACCTTGGCTGTTTGACGGCAACGGTGGCGGCAACGTCAGCGGACGACGGCTGCGGTGGGTGGGGCGTCGGGGGCATCGTCGCCCGAACCGAGGGCGTTGCCGAGGGTGTCGATGGCTTGGCGTTGGAGGCTGAGCCGGAAGTGGGCGTAGACGCCGATGTGGGCGTGCCCGAGGAATTCCTTGATGACGACGAGGTCGACGCCTCGTTCCAGGAGCAGAGTGGCCGTCGAGTGTCGGAGGTCGTGGAAGCGGATCGTCCGGAGTCCGGCACGGTAGAGGAGTCGACGGACACATCACCGTCTCGAAGGCGGGTGCGTCTCCTGCCTGGCCCGCGGTGACGGTGAAGGCGAGAGGCCGTGTGCGGCCGGTGGGTCTTGGTGCTCAGGTCGCCGCGAGAGCGTCCGAGCGCGTGATCGGCGGGCTCGCCGGTGCGGACCGCCCCCCTTTTTTCGAGTGCTCCGGCAGCGTGCGGGTGCCCGGACAACCGTGGAGTCCACTGACACAATCCATCCGATCAGCCGCTTGTGAGCGGTCTGGAACGAGCCGAGCTTGTCGGGCAGGTCCCGCCGGGGCGAGTTGGTGCGGTACTTCCACGCGATGGCCTCAAGGGTGCGGCGGTGGTCGGCCCATCGCCGGCCGCGGACCGGATCCGCCGGCGTCAACGGCTCGATCCGGTCCCGCACCACATCGGTGATCACTGATCGGACGGATACATCCGATCAGCAGACCAACCCATCAAAGGAACACGCGCTAGCCCCCGTACGCCCCCGAAGCCGTCAGCCGCAGCGCCGTGTCGATCAGCGGCACGTGGCTGAACGCCTGCGGGAAGTTGCCGACCTGTCGCTGGAGGCGCGGGTCCCACTCCTCGGCGAGCAGGCCCAGGTCGTTGCGGAGGGCGAGGAGCTTCTCGAAGAGCTTGCGGGCCTCGTCGACCCGGCCGATCATCGCGAGGTCGTCGGCCATCCAGAACGAGCAGGCGAGGAACGCGCCCTCATCGCCCTCCAGGCCGTCCAGGTTCTCCTCGTCGCTGGAGGTCGGGTAGCGCAGGATGAACCCGTCCGGCGTGGACAGCTCCCGCTGGATCGCCTCGATCGTGCCGATGACGCGCTTGTCGTCCGGCGGCAGGAAGCCCATCTGCGGAATCAGCAGCAGCGAGGCGTCCAGCTCCTTCGAGCCGTACGACTGCGTGAAGGTGTTCCGCTCCTGGTCGTAGCCCTTCTCGCACACGTCCCGGTGGATGTCGTCGCGCAGCTTGTGCCACTCCTCCAGCGGGCCGTCCGCGTCACCGGACTCGATGAGCTTGATGGTGCGGTCCACGGCGACCCACGCCATCACCTTCGAGTGAACGAAGTGGCGGCGCGGACCGCGCACCTCCCAGATGCCCTCGTCCGGCTCGTCCCAGTGGTCCTCGAGATACCGGATCAGCTTGAGCTGGAGGAGTGACGCGTAGTCGTTGCGGGCCAGGCCCGTCATGTGGGCCAGGTGCAGTGCCTCGGTCACCTCGCCGTACACGTCCAGCTGCAGCTGGCCCGCCGCGCCGTTGCCCGCACGGACCGGCTGCGAGTTCTCGTACCCCGGCAGCCAGTCCAGCTCCGTCTCGCCGAGCTCGCGCTCGCCCGCGATGCCGTACATGATCTGCAGGTTCTCCGGGTCGCCCGCGACCGCCCGCAGCAGCCACTCGCGCCAGGCGCGGGCCTCCTCGCGGTAGCCGGTGCGCAGCAGCGAGGAGAGCGTGATCGCCGCGTCGCGCAGCCAGGTGAAGCGGTAGTCCCAGTTGCGGGAGCCGCCGACGTCCTCGGGCAGCGAGGTGGTCGGCGCCGCGACGATGCCGCCCGTCGGCGCGTAGGTGAGCGCCTTGAGCGTGATCAGCGAGCGGACCACGGCCTCCCGGTACGGGCCGTGGTACGTGCAGTGGTCGACCCAATCCCGCCAGAAGTCCTCCGTCGCGGTGAGCGCGTTCTCGGGCTCCGGCAGCGCCGGCTGGTCCTTGTGGGACGGCTGCCACGAGATGGTGAACGCGATCCGCTCACCCGGCGAGACGGTGAAGTCGGAGTACGTCGTCAGGTCCTTGCCGTAGGTCTCGGTATCGGCGTCGTGCCAGACCGAGTCGGGGCCCGCGACGGCCACGGTGCGTCCGTCGACCTTGTGCACCCAGGGCACCACACGGCCGTAACTGAAACGCATCCGCAGCGCCGAGCGCATCGGCACCCGGCCGCTGACACCCTCGACGATCCGCACCAGCTGCGGCGCGTCGGTGTCGCGCGGAGGCATGAAATCGATCACGCGGACGGTTCCGCGCGTCGTGTCCCACTCGGATTCGAGCACCAGGGAGTCGCCGCGGTAGCTGCGGCGCGCGGCAGTGGGTGGCTGCGCGTCCGGTTCGTGTGCGGGCCCAAGGCGCCAGAAGCCGTGCTCCTCGGTGCCCAGCAGGCCGGCAAAAATGGCGTGGGAATCGAAGCGGGGCAGGCACAGCCAGTCGACTGTGCCGTCCCGGCAGACCAGGGCTGCGGTCTGCATGTCTCCGATGAGTGCGTAGTCCTCGATGCGCCCGGCCACGTCTATCTCCAGTCGAACGGCCACGTTCGCCCCGCGGGGCGCTTACAGGTCAGCGGTCAAGTGATCGTCGACGAGCGCTTGTTCCGGGTGCAAGGCGGGATGGTGCCGTGTGCCGGATGGGCTCGGCAGCGATTGTCCGAGCAGGATACGACGCACCCTAGTGATCTGCGCGCCCCTCCCGGCAACGAGGCTCCGCCGAACGGGTGAGCGGCAGGTGAGAGGCGGTGCGGCGGGGAAAAATGGGGGCGTGCGGGTCTGGTGACCGAGTTGTGTGCGCCTGATGGCGGAGCGTGGCCGGGCGCGGGCTCCGTCCGGCGCTGATACCCTGGTAGCCCGTGAGCCGGTGGTCATAGAACCCCCGAACCGCAGCGACGGCACCTCCCCGAACCTCAGGCGAGAGCGCCGGTACGCACCCTTCAGACCGCGACCACGGGAGCCCCCCTTTGGCTATGCAGCCCGCTGCTTTTCGAAACAGCACAGCCACGACGACCAAGCACATCTTCGTCACCGGGGGTGTCGCCTCCTCCCTCGGCAAGGGCCTGACTGCGTCGAGTCTCGGTGCGCTGCTCAAGGCCAGGGGCCTTCGCGTCACCATGCAGAAGCTCGACCCGTACCTGAACGTCGACCCGGGCACGATGAACCCCTTCCAGCACGGTGAGGTGTTCGTCACCAACGACGGCGCCGAGACCGACCTGGACATCGGCCACTACGAGCGCTTCCTCGATGTCGACCTCGACGGCTCGGCCAACGTCACCACCGGCCAGGTCTACTCGCAGGTGATCGCCAAGGAGCGGCGCGGCGAGTACCTGGGCGACACCGTCCAGGTCATCCCGCACATCACCAACGAGATCAAGCACCGCATCCGCCGCATGGCGACCGACGACGTCGACGTCGTCATCACCGAGGTCGGCGGCACGGTCGGCGACATCGAGTCGCTGCCGTTCCTGGAGACCGTCCGCCAGGTCCGCCACGAGGTCGGCCGCGACAACGTCTTCGTCGTGCACATCTCGCTGCTGCCCTACATCGGCCCGTCCGGCGAGCTGAAGACCAAGCCGACCCAGCACTCCGTCGCCGCGCTGCGCAACATCGGCATCCAGCCGGACGCCATCGTCCTGCGCGCCGACCGCGAGGTGCCGACCGCCATCAAGCGCAAGATCTCGCTGATGTGCGACGTCGACGAGGCCGCCGTGGTCGCCGCCATCGACGCCAAGTCGATCTACGACATCCCGAAGGTGCTGCACACCGAGGGCCTCGACGCCTACGTGGTGCGCAAGCTCGACCTGCCGTTCCGCGACGTCGACTGGACGCAGTGGGACGACCTGCTCGACCGTGTGCACAACCCGCAGCACGAGGTCACCGTCGCGCTCGTCGGCAAGTACATCGACCTGCCCGACGCCTACCTCTCGATCACCGAGGCCATGCGCGCGGGCGGCTTCGCCAACAAGGCCCGCGTCAAGGTCAAGTGGGTCACCTCGGACGACTGCAAGACCCCGGGGGGCGCCAAGAAGCAGCTCGCCGACTGCGACGCGATCCTGATCCCCGGCGGCTTCGGCGACCGCGGTGTGTCCGGCAAGGTCGGCGCGATCCAGTACGCCCGCGAGAACAAGGTGCCGCTGCTCGGCATCTGCCTCGGCCTGCAGTGCATCGTCATCGAGGCCGCCCGCAACCTCGCGGACATCCCCGACGCGAACTCCACGGAGTTCGACGCGGCCACCGGCCACCCGGTGATCTCCACCATGGCCGAGCAGCTCGACATCGTCGCCGGTGAGGGCGACATGGGCGGCACGATGCGCCTGGGCATGTACCCCGCCAAGCTCGCCGAGGGCTCCATCGTGCGCGAGGTGTACGAGGGCAAGGAGTACGTCGAGGAGCGCCACCGCCACCGCTACGAGGTGAACAACGCCTACCGCGCGGACCTGGAGAAGAAGGCCGGGATCCTGTTCTCCGGCACCTCCCCCGACGGCAAGCTCGTCGAGTACGTCGAGTACCCGCGTGAGGTCCACCCCTACCTGGTGGCCACGCAGGCCCACCCCGAGCTGCGGTCCCGTCCGACCCGCCCGCACCCGCTCTTCGCGGGCCTGGTGAAGGCCGCCGTCGAGCGCCAGCAGGGCGAGCGGAAGTCCGGCGGCAAGTCCGGCAAGTAACACCGGAGCTGTACGGTTGCCGGGGTGCGTGTCCACGAGACGCGCACCCCGGTTTCTTTTTGCACGTGTGGGAGGACAGGGCGACATGACGATCAAGGACACCGCCGAGGAGTGGCAGGTCACGGCGACGGAGACCCCGTTCGTCGGAAACAAGACCTCCGTCCGCACCGACGACGTGGTCATGCCCGACGGCTCGGTCGTCCGCCGTGACTACCAGGTCCACCCGGGCTCCGTGGCCGTCCTCGCGCTCGACGACACGGGCCGCGTCCTGGTCATCCGCCAGTACCGCCACCCGGTCCGCCACAAGCTCTGGGAGATCCCCGCGGGCCTCCTCGACATCCCCGGTGAGAACCCCCTGCACGCCGCCCAGCGCGAGCTTTACGAAGAGGCGCACGTCAAGGCCGAGGACTGGCGTGTCCTCACCGACGTCTACACCACCCCCGGTGGCTGCGACGAAGCCGTGCGGATCTTCCTGGCCCGCGATCTGTCCGAGGCCGAGGGGGAGCGGTTCGAGGTCGAGGAGGAGGAGTCCGACATGGAGCTCGCCCGGGTGCCCCTCGACGAGCTCGTACGCGGTGTGCTCGCCGGTGAACTGCACAACAACTGCCTGGTCGTCGGTGTGCTGTCGCTCGTCGCGGCCCAGCAGGGCGACGGCCTCGACGCGCTGCGCCCGGCCGAGGCGCCCTGGCCCGCCCGGCCCTTCGACGCGTAGTCCCCGGGGAAGCGCACAGGTTCCGGTATGACGATCCACTGATCCGATCGGGCGACTTGTGCGCGCCGTGCGACCGGAACCGCCACAGGGCCTGAACTAGGCTCTGAAAGCGTCCCGCCCGGAGTCCCGGCGGGTTCGTGCGCAGGCGGACGGGAGCGTGGCCCGTGACGGATCAGGCGGTCGACACGGACGGTGCGACGGCGGGCGGCGCCGTGCCGCCGCCCGCGAGTGCCCCGGAACCGACAAAGGGTCAGTTCGTCGGCAGACGCAGGGAGTTGAAGGAGCTCCGCGCGGACATCGACCGCGCGGGCCTCGACACCCTCTCGGGCCGCAAGGCACCCCGCGCGCGCGTCCTGCTCGTCGCGGGCCGCCCCGGATCGGGCCGCACCTCCCTCGCCGAGGAACTCGCCCGGCAACTCGCGGGCGACTACCCCGACGGCGTGCTGCGCGCCCGCCTCACGGACCCCGACCGCAGCCGGGTGCCCACCGAACGCACCGCCCGCGAACTCCTGGACGCACTCGGCGTGCCCGCACCCCCCGGCGCGGCCGAGGACGACCTGACCGAGATCCTCCGGGACGCGCTCTCCGGCCGCAGGGCCCTGCTCCTGCTCGACGACGCCACGGACGCCGAGCAGGTCGACCCGCTCCTTCCGGACACCCCGGACTGCCTGGTCGTCGCGGTCTCGGAGGGCCCGCTCACCGGCATCCCCGACGTGCGGCCCTGCACGCTCGGCGGCCTGGACAAGGCGGCCGCCGTCGAGCTCCTCGCGCGCGCCGCCGGTCCCGTCCGCATCACCGTGGACCCGCGTTCAGCGGAGTCCCTCGTCGAGGCGTGCGCGGCCCACCCGGCGGCGCTCGTCCTGGCCGGCGGCTGGCTCGGGGGCCGGCCCAAGGCGGCCGTCGCCGATCTGGCCAAGCAGGTGCACGACCTGCCGGACGAGGGCCCGCCCCTCGCCCGTGTCTTCGCTCACACCTACGCCTCGCTGCCCGCGCCCGCCGCCCGGATACTGCGGTTCCTCTCCCTCGCCCCGGCAGGACACGTCGACCCGCACACCGCCTCGGCGCTCGCGGGCTGCTCGGTCTCCGCGGCCAGGACCACCCTCGACGACTTCGTCGCCCTCGGGCTCGTGCGGGCCGTCGAATCGCCGCTGCCGCAGTACGAGGTGCCGGGCTGCCTGGTGCCGCTCCTGAAGGCCCGCACCGAGAGCCAGGACCGGCCCGCCGAGGTCCAGCTGGCCCGCGCCCGCATGCTGGAGCGGACCGTGCGCCTGCTCCAGTCCTGCCGGGCCGTCACGGAGCCGGACGCCTCCGCCGCCCGCAAGAAACTCGCCGGGATGCCGCGAGCCCTGCGCTTCCCCAACCCGCGGGCGGCCGCCGAGTGGCTGCGCATCCGCCAGCCCGCACTGCTCGCCGCCGCACGCCTCGCGGTGGCCGACGGCGAGCTCGACACCCTCGCGCGGCGCCTGATGGCCGCCCTGGTCAGAGCCCTGGTGGCCCACCGCGGCACGGAGGACGCGGCCCCGGAGCTGTACGGCATCCACCGGCTGGTCCTGGACGTCGCCGAGCGGCGGAACCTGCCGCGCGAGCAGGCAGCGGCGCTGCTGAACCTGGCGGATCTGGACGCACGGACGGGACGTACGAAGGACGCGCTGGTCCGCTACCGCGCGGCGCTGGACGCGGGCCGCGCGGCCGGCGATCCGTACGCGACCGGGCGCGCGATGGAATCCGTAGGCGGCGCCCACCAGGAGCTGGGGGACTGGTCACGGGCCTCCGACTGGTTCGGCAGGGCACTGGCACATCGCCTCGCCCGCGGCGAGCGTACGGACGCCGCCCGGCTGTACGGCCGGATCGGCGCGGTGCACACCTACGCGGGGCGCTACGGGGAGGCGTTGCGCAACTGGAGTTCGGCCGTCACCGGGTACCGCAAGAGCGGTGATGTGGCCGCCCAGGCGCGGGCGTTGAGCGAGACGGCCCGCGTGCAGGAGTACGCCGGACGGCCCGAGGAGTCGCTGCGCACCTGCCAGGAAGCCGTCGAGCTGGCCCGGCACGCCGAGGACGTACGGCTCCAGGCGGCGTTGCAGCTCCGGCTCGCGGACACCCTGGAGCGGCTCGGCGACCCGGCGGCCGCCCGGCTGCACCGCGGCGCGGCCGAGCGCATGCTGGGAGAGGAGCTTCCGCAGGCCGCAAGGCTTGAAACGAACGGTGGAGCAGCCCCTTCCGCCTACGAAATCCGTAGTGCTTCGACAGAAGATTGAAGTATTGAAAGGCTAGACAGCGAGAAATCCTTCATTAGACTGGCTCCGCCGCATACCTCTGCGGTGTCTCCCGCTGCGCCCCCACGCGCACCGGTATGCGTTGCATTGCCCGAGAAATCCCCTGAGCCAAGGACCGTGATCGACGATGAAGGTCGGCATCCCCCGCGAGGTCAAGAACAACGAGTTCCGGGTGGCCATCACCCCCGCTGGTGTGCACGAGCTCGTGCGCCACGGCCACGAGGTCGTCATCGAGCGGAACGCAGGCGTCGGCTCCTCGATCACGGACGCCGAGTACGTCTCGGCGGGCGCCAAGATCCTGGACACCGCCGATGAGGTCTGGGCCACCGCGGACCTGCTCCTGAAGGTCAAGGAGCCCATCGCGGAGGAGTACCACCGCCTCCGCAAGGACCAGACCCTCTTCACCTACCTCCACCTGGCCGCGTCCAAGGAGTGCACGGACGCGCTCCTGGAGTCGGGCACCACCGCCATCGCGTACGAGACGGTCGAGACCGCCAACCGCGCGCTCCCGCTGCTCGCCCCGATGTCCGAGGTCGCGGGCCGGCTGGCCCCGCAGGTCGGCGCCTACCACCTGATGGCCGCCAACGGCGGCCGCGGCGTCCTGCCGGGCGGTGTCCCCGGCGTGGCCGCGGGCAAGGCCGTCGTCATCGGCGGCGGCGTCTCCGGCTGGAACGCCGCGCAGATCGCCATCGGCATGGGCTTCCACGTGACCCTGCTCGACAAGGACATCAACAAGCTCAAGGAAGCCGACAAGATCTTCGGTACGAAGATCCAGACGGTCATCTCCAACGCCTTCGAGCTGGAGAAGGCCTGCCTCGACGCCGACCTCGTCATCGGTGCCGTCCTCATCCCGGGCGCCAAGGCCCCGAAGCTGGTCACCAACGAGCTCGTCTCGCGGATGAAGCCCGGAAGTGTTCTTGTCGACATCGCGATCGACCAGGGCGGCTGCTTCGAGGACTCGCACGCGACCACGCACGCCGAGCCGACCTTCCCGGTCCACAACTCGGTCTTCTACTGCGTCGCCAACATGCCCGGCGCGGTGCCCAACACGTCGACGTACGCGCTGACCAACGCGACGATGCCGTACATCGTCGAGCTCGCGAACCGCGGCTGGGCCGAGGCGCTGCGCCGCGACCACGCGCTCGCGCTGGGTCTCAACACGCATGACGGCAAGGTCGTTTACAAGGAGGTCGCCGAGGCCCACGGTCTCGACCACGTCGAGCTGGAGACGCTCCTCGGCTGACCGAGGTGACCGACTCCGGTCGGTCTCCGACACTTTCGGCGCTGTCGTCAACGAAAGTCGTCAATCTCACGCCCGCGGCCGGACCTTGAGAGGGGTCCGGCCGTGTGCGTATCAGTGTGGACACGCTCAACTGGCCGTGAACGTAACCCTTTAACCGTTTCGCGCACCCCCGAAACGCCGCGATGGCGAGCCGCACGCCCTTGACACAAGGGTGTTCCATTGCCGACACATCGGGCCGGGTCCGGCGGATTGTGTTGCTGCGGAGCGGTGACACGCCATAGAGTCGCCAACCGTCGGCATGGTGCCACGCTGACCTATCGAGAAATTTCCTGGTCACCAAGGAGGTAAGACGACTTGTGAATGAGTCGACATTTGCTCCCGGGGGTGGTCAACCAGGAACGTCTGTGCGGGACCAGGGTTCCGAGGGGCTCGAAGCCGTCGGCTCGGTCGCTGTCCGCACCTTCGAAGCCCGGCAGGGCCCCCAGCCGACACAGTCAGCACCCCAGAGCATGGATGGCCATCACGTGAACGCCATGGCCGGCGACCGGAGTGGCGATAACACCCACACCCACCTCGCCGACTACGAGGAACTGCCCCAAGGGCACTTCTACGACCCCGACGCCGAGTACGAGCCCGATCCGGAGTACGCGGCCACGCTCGCGCCGGACGCCGCCCGTCAGCGCCGTGAGCGCATCGGCCCGACGGGACGCCCGCTGCCGTACTTCCCGATCCCGGGCCCGCTGACCGACCACGGTCCCGCGAAGATCATCGCGATGTGCAACCAGAAGGGCGGCGTCGGCAAGACGACGTCGACCATCAACCTCGGCGCGGCCCTCGCGGAGTACGGACGCCGGGTCCTGCTCGTCGACTTCGACCCGCAGGGCGCCCTCTCCGTGGGCCTCGGGGTCAACCCGATGGAGCTGGACCTGACGGTCTACAACCTCCTCATGGAGCGCGGCATGTCCGCGGACGAGGTGCTCCTGAAGACCGCGGTCCCCAACATGGACCTGCTGCCGAGCAACATCGACCTGTCGGCCGCCGAAGTGCAGCTGGTGAGCGAGGTCGCGCGCGAGTCCACTCTGCAGCGCGCCCTGAAGCCGCTCATGCAGGACTACGACTACATCGTGATCGACTGTCAGCCCTCGCTCGGCCTGCTCACCGTGAACGCCCTGACGGCGGCTCACAAGGTGATCGTGCCGCTCGAGTGCGAGTTCTTCGCGCTGCGCGGTGTGGCCCTCCTGACGGAGACCATCGAGAAGGTCCAGGAGCGGCTCAACCCCGACCTGGAGCTCGACGGCATCCTCGCGACCATGTACGACTCCCGCACGGTGCACAGCCGTGAGGTGCTCGCGCGCGTGGTCGAGGCCTTCGACGACCACGTCTACCACACGGTCATCGGCCGTACGGTCCGCTTCCCGGAGACCACGGTCGCAGGTGAGCCGATCACCACGTACGCCTCCAACTCGGTCGGCGCGGCCGCCTATCGCCAGCTCGCCAGGGAGGTGCTCGCCCGGTGTCACGCCGAGTGAGTCTGCCGGGGGCCGACGAGCTGTTCCGTACGACCGGGGGCATGGCGCTGCAGTCGTCGTCGCCGCGCCGCCAGGCGAACGGCGAGGCGAAGGTGCCCGCTCCGGCGGGCGAGAGCGACGAGGCGGCGGCCGCGGCCGAGGACGCGGCCCAGGGCGACGGTGAGCCCGCCGAACACGCGGCATCGGACGCGGAGTCGGGCGCCGAGTCGCGCGCGAGGGCGGCCGGCGCCGAGAGCGACAAGAGTGCCGGACGGCGCTCGGGAGCGGCGCAGGAAGGTTCGGCCGCCCAGGGCGGCAAGTCCGGCGGCTCGTCGACCGCGCAGGCGCGGCGGCGGGCACGGGCGGCGAACCGGCGGCCCAGCGGGCGCGAGCGGCACGACGAGAAGATCACCGTGTACGTCTCCGCCGAGGAGCTGATGGACCTCGAACACGCGCGGCTCGTGCTGCGCGGCGAGCACGGGCTCGCGGTCGACCGCGGCCGGATCGTGCGGGAGGCGGTCGCCGTCGTCCTCGCCGATCTGGAGTCCCGCGGAGACGCGAGCATCCTCGTGCGACGGTTGCGCGGGCGGTAGGGGTAGCGTTTCCGGCCTCATGGCCTCGAACAGTGAACCCGCACCGCCCGCACCCTCCCGCCGCCGCGCCCTGGGCCGCGGGCCCGGCGCGGCGCCCGCGGAGCAGGCAGTGGCGGAGGAGCAGGTTTCGGCTCCGGAACCCCCGGCCGAGCCCGCAGAGCCCCCAGAGCCCCCAGAGCCCCCGGAGCCCGCAGAGCCCGACGACGGGCGGTTCAAGGTCCGGCTCGCGAACTTCGAGGGGCCCTTCGATCTGCTGCTCCAGCTGATCTCGAAGCACAAGCTGGACGTCACCGAGGTCGCGCTCTCCAAGGTCACCGACGAGTTCATGGCGCACATCCGGGCCATGGGAACCGACTGGGACCTGGACCAGACGACCGAGTTCCTGGTCGTCGCCGCCACGCTGCTCGACCTCAAGGCCGCGCGGCTGCTGCCCACCGCCGAGGTCGAGGACGAGGCCGACCTCGCGCTGCTCGAGGCACGGGACCTGCTCTTCGCGCGGCTCCTCCAGTACCGCGCGTACAAACACGTCGCGGACATCTTCAGCGGGCGGCTCGACGACGAGGCGCGGCGCTATCCGCGGACCGTCGGCCTCGAACCGCACCACGCCGAACTGCTCCCGGAAGTCGTCATCAGCATCGGGGCGGAAGGGTTCGCCAAGCTCGCCGTGAAGGCGATGCAGCCCCGCGCCAAGCCGCAGGTGTACGTGGAACACATCCACGCCCCGCTCGTCTCCGTGCAGGAACAGGCGGGGCTCGTCGTCGCCCGGCTCCGGGAGCAGGGGGAGACCAGCTTCCGGGTGCTCGTGGAGGACGCGGGGGACACCCTCACCGTCGTCGCCCGCTTCCTCGCCCTCCTGGAGCTCTACCGCGAGAAGGCCGTCGCCCTGGACCAGGAGGACCCCCTCGGCGAGCTGATGGTGCGCTGGACCGGCGGGGACGGCGCCGCGGAGCCGACCGTGACCGATGAGTTCGACCGGGCGCCCGAGCCCTTGGAGGAGAAGGCGTGAGCACGCAGAGCCCCGTCGGGGAGCTTGCCGGTGCCGTGGCCGATCTGGAGCTGCGGCCCGCCCTCGAGGCGGTCCTGATGGTGGTGGACGAGCCCGCCACCGAGGAGCACCTCGCGAAGATCCTGCAACGGCCGCGGCGCGCCGTCGCCGTCGCGCTGCGGGAGCTCGCCGACGAGTACACCGTGCAGAAGCGCGGCTTCGAGCTGCGGCTCGTGGCCGGTGGGTGGCGGTTCTACTCGCGGCCCGAGTACGCCGCCGCCGTGGAGGGCTTCGTCCTGGACGGGCAGCAGGCGCGGCTCACCCAGGCGGCCCTGGAGACCCTCGCCGTCGTCGCGTACCGCCAGCCGGTCAGCCGTTCCCGGGTCTCCGCGGTGCGCGGAGTGAACTGTGACGGCGTGATGCGCACGCTCCTCCAGAGGGGTCTGGTGGAGGAGGCGGGCGCGGAACCCGAAACAGGTGCGATCCTGTACAGGACGACGAACTACTTCCTGGAGCGGATGGGCCTGCGCGGCCTGGACGAGCTCCCGGAGCTCGCGCCCTTCCTCCCCGAGGCGGACGCGATCGAAGGGGAGACGCAGGAAGGTGTCCCGTCGTTCGACCCGGACGCACCCGATGCGCCGGGGTACGGGTACACCCAGGACACAGCCGACTAGACGGAACTTTTGATGCGAAGCAGCAGCGGCAGGAACAGCAGCGGAAACAACGGCGGGAGCCGTGGTGGCAACAGCGGCGGCCGCGGCGGGAGCAGCGGTGGCCGCGGTAACCCCCGCGGTGCCGGGAACAACCGCGATGACAAGCAGGGCGGCTCCGGCCGTCCGAAGAAGCCGCGTCCGGAGGAGCGGCGCTACGACGTGGGCTCCGGCGGCACGCACGAGGGCCCGAAGTCGGGCCGCGGCGCCTCGGCGCGCGGCGGCGCCAAGGGCGGGCCGAAGCAGGGCCAGGGCAGCGGACGGGGGCGTTGGGCCCCGGCCACGTCCCGTGAGTACGACGCGCGGGCCGAGGAGCGCAACCGCGAGCGGTACGCGGGCAAGGCGAAGACCAACCTGCCCAAGACCTTCCCGGGCGCCGAGCAGGAGGGCGAGCGGCTGCAGAAGGTCCTGGCCCGCGCGGGCTACGGCTCGCGCCGCGCCTGCGAGGAACTGGTCGAGGAGGCCCGCGTCGAGGTCAACGGCGAGATCGTCCTGGAGCAGGGGCTGCGCGTCGACCCGGAGAAGGACGAGATCAAGGTCGACGGCCTGACCGTGGCCACGCAGTCGTACCAGTTCTTCTCCCTGAACAAGCCCGCGGGCGTCGTCTCCACCATGGAGGACACCGAGGGCCGTCAGTGCCTGGGCGACTACGTGACCAACCGCGAGACGCGGCTCTTCCACGTGGGGCGGCTCGACACCGAGACCGAGGGTGTCATCCTGCTCACCAACCACGGCGAGCTGGCGCACCGCCTGACCCACCCCAAGTACGGCGTGAAGAAGGTCTACCTCGCGCACATCGTGGGCCCCATCCCGCGTGACCTGGGCAAGCAGCTCAAGGACGGCATCCAGCTGGAGGACGGGTACGCCCGCGCGGACCACTTCCGCGTCGTCGAGCAGACCGGCAAGAACTACCTGGTCGAGGTCACCCTCCACGAGGGCCGCAAGCACATCGTGCGGCGCATGCTCGCCGAGGCCGGGTTCCCGGTCGACAAGCTGGTCCGGGTGGCCTTCGGGCCGATCACTCTGGGCGACCAGAAGTCGGGCTGGCTGCGGCGTCTTTCCAACACGGAGGTCGGGATGCTGATGCAGGAAGTCGACCTCTAGGCCTTGTAGGCCGCTCCTCCCGGGGCTGGTAGGCCTCTTGCGTGGCCCACCCCCCTCTCTTTATAGTCATCGAGACCATAAAGAGAGGGGGGTGGTCGTGCATGCAGGGGTACGACAAGCACGCCTTCGAGCCGTTCGCCGTCACCGTGGACCTGGCCGTGTTCACCATCCGCGACGGCGCGCTGCACGTCCTGCTCGTCGAGCGCGGCCAGGAGCCGTACGCGGGCCGCTGGGCACTGCCCGGCGGCTTCGTGCTGCCCGACGAGTCCGCCGAGGCGGCCGCGGGGCGTGAGCTCGCCGAGGAGACCGGGATCGCCGACGTCGGACGGCTGCACCTGGAGCAGGTGCGCACCTACAGCGACCCTGACCGCGATCCGCGCATGCGGGTCGTCTCCGTCGCCTTCGCGGCGCTCGTCCCCGACCCGCCGGAGGTGCGGGGCGGGGGCGACGCCGCCCATGCGGCCTGGCTGCCCTACAGCCCCGCCACCTACCGGCCGCTCGCCTTCGACCACGACCGGATCCTCGCCGACGCCCACGACCGCGTCGGCGCCAAACTGGAGTACACCGGGCTCGCCACCGCCTTCTGCGCGCCCGAGTTCACCCTCGGCGAGCTGCGCCAGGTCTACGAAGCGGTGTGGGGCGCCGAGCTCGACCCCGCCAACTTCCGCCGCAAGGTGGTCGGCACGGCAGGGCTCGTCGAAGCCGTGCCCGGCGCCGCGCGGCTGACCGGCGGACGCGGGAAGCCCGCGGCCCTCTTCCGGGCCGGGGCCGCCTCCGCCCTGCACCCGCCCCTGCTCCGCCCCGCCCCGGAAGGACAGCCCTCATGAAGCGTGCCGCCACGGGATCCCTCATAGGGCTCGCCCTCGGGGACGCGCTCGGCTTCCCGACCGAGTTCGACGACGTGCCCTCGATCCTTGCCAAGTGCGGGCCCTGGCGTGAGATGGCGCTGCCGGAACCGGCGTACATCACCGACGACACGCAGATGACGCTCGCCCTGAGCCGCGGCCTGCGCACCGCCATGGACCGGGGGACGCTCGGGCCCAAGCGTCTCGAGCGGCCGCTGCGCGAGGAGTTCGTGGACTGGTACCAGTCGCCGGAGAACAACCGCGCGCCCGGCAACACCTGCCTCAAGGCCTGCTGCCTCCTCAAGACCGGCAAGCCGTGGGAGGAGGCGAGCCAGGTGCACTCCAAGGGCTGCGGCGCCAACATGCGCGTCGCACCGGTCGGACTCGCACCCGGGCTCGACGACGGACAGCGGGCGGGCGCCGCCCAGCTCCAGTCCGCCCTCACCCACGGCCACCCGACCGCGCTCGCCGCCTCCGACCTCACCGCCCACGCCGTCCGGCTGCTCGCCGCGGGCGCCGAGCCGACGGGCCTGGTCGGGCTGCTTCGCTCGTACGCGTACGACAACCGGGAGACGTACCACGAGCGCTGGCTCGGCGAGCTGTGGACGCGGGGCGGGGACGCGTCGCCCGAGGCGTTCATCGCGCGCGGCTGGGACGAATGCCTCGGCGCCCTCGAGCGGCTCCGTGACGCGCTGCGCTCGCCGTCGCCCGAGACGGACCCCTGTCTCGCGACCGGCGAGGGCTGGATCGCCGAGGAGGCCTTCGCCACCGGGCTGCTCTGCTTCCTGATGTTCGTCGACGAGCCGGTCACCGCGCTGCGCAGGGCCGCCTGCACGTCGGGGGACTCGGACTCGATCGCCTGCCTCACGGGCGCCTTCGCCGGGGCCCACCTCGGCGCGGACGCCTGGCCGGCCGAGTGGGCGGACCGGATCGAACACAGGGTCGAGCTCCAGGCGTTCGGGGCGCTCTGGGACGCTTGAGCCATGACTGTGGACCTCGGCCCCGACCTGGACATCGACCTGACCTCCGTCGTCGCCGAGCAGCGTGACCCGCTGCTCTTCGCGACGGTCTCCGGGGCGCACCTGTACGGCTTCCCCTCCCGCGACTCGGACGTGGACCTGCGGGGCGTGCACCTGCTGCCGGTGACCGACCTGGTGGGGCTGCGGGAGCCGGAGGAGACGCGGTCGAGGATGTGGGACAGGGACGGCGTCGAGATGGACCTCGTCACGCACGACCTGCGCAAGTTCGTGCGGCTGATGCTGCGCCACAACGGATACGTCCTGGAGCAGCTGCTCTCCCCGCTGGTCGTGCACACCACCGACGTGCACGCGGAGCTCGTCGCGCACGCCCCGGACGTCCTCACCAGCCACCACGCCCACCACTACCGGGGGTTCGCGAAGACCCAGTGGCGGCTCTTCGAGAAGAACGGCGAGCTCAAGCCGCTGCTCTACACGTTCCGTGTGCTGCTGACCGGGATCCATCTGATGCGCGGCGGTGCCGTGGTGGCGCATCTGCCCACGCTGATCGGCGAGGTGGATGCCCCCGCCTATCTGCCCGAGCTCGTCGCCGCCAAGGGTGAGGCCGAGCACGGCGGCGCCGACGTGGACCACGCGCGCGTGGCCGCCGACGTGGAGCGGCTGCACGCCGTCCTCGACGAGGCGCAGGCGGCGTCAGTGCTGCCCGGTTCCCACACGGCGCACGACGCGCTGCACGACCTCGTCGTCCGCGTACGCCTTCAGGGGCTTCAGGGGCTTCAGGGGCTCCAGGGCTGACGCCCGGCGCGTACGGAACAGGAAGTCCTCGACCCGTTCCCGGTCGGGTTCGGCGGGGAGCGGGCTGTGCACGGCCGCGTCCTCCGACTCCGCGGCGAGACGGTTCATCCAGGACTCGACCCGCGGCCAGGACAGCTCGCCGCGCTTCACCGCGAGCAGCGGCTCGCGCTGGTCGCCGACGTCGATGGTCAGCTCGCCGGTGCGCAGCAGGTCGCGGCAGGACATCAGGAGCCGCAGCAGGTGCATGGCGTGTTTCCAGCGCGGGGCGCCGTGCGTGCGGACGTCGGCGTCGAGCTTCTTGCGCTGGCCGAGGGCGTAGCGGGCGAAGGTGTCGTGGGCCTGGCGGGAGAGGAACGCGCCGCGCAGCGCGAGCAGTTCGCGCCCGGTCTCCGTGACGTGCTCGACGAGCGGGGAGTGCAGGCATTCCAGGGTGTTCGGATTGGCGCGCAGCGCGAGCTCGCAGAACCGTTCCAGCTCCCAGCTGAACTGTTCGTCGTCGGGCCCGTCGACATGCGTCGGGGGCTTGTCGAAGCGCCAGAACAGCGGTGTGGGGGCGAGGAAGATGCCCCTGCGGTCGGTGTCGCTGTCGTCCGTGGCCAGGCCGAAGGCGCGCGAACCCATCACGCAGGAGTAGACGGTGTGGTCGCGTACCAGGTCCTGAGGGTGCATGCAGGGAGCGTACGGGCCCGGATCAGCCCAGGATGATCGAATTTCCGGTGACGGTGATCTTCTCCTCGGACAGCGGGCGCGGGGCGGGACCCTCCGCCACCGACGCGTCGGCCACCCGGTACTTGCTGCCGTGGCACGGGCAGTTGATCGTGCCGTCCGCCACCTCCGCGACCAGGCGGCCCGAGTGGGTGCACACGGCCGAGAACGCCTTGAAGGTGCCGCTCTCCGGCTGCGTCACGACGACCTTCCTGTCCTTGACGACCTTGCCGCCGCCCACCGGCACCTCGGCGGTCTTCGCCGGCTCCGGACCCGCGGGATCCCCCGAGCCGCCGTCTCGTCCAGGGTCCGGGCCGTCCGTCTCGGCAGACGGGCGCCGCGCGCCACCGCGGCGGACGCTGGATAGGCTGGACGCTCATCCAAGGCGTACGTGCGGCAAGAGGGGCAGTGACGTGGCGGTACGAGCGGTCCGGGGCGCCGTCCAGCTGGAACGGGACGAGGCCGGGCACATGGCCGAGCAGGTCGGCGCGCTGCTCACCGGCGTCCTGGAGCGGAACGGTCTGACGCAGGACGACCTGATCAGCATCTGGTTCACGGCCACGCCCGACCTGCACTGCGACTTCCCCGCGGCCGCCGCCCGCGGACTCGGCATCGTCGACGTACCGCTGATCTGCGCACAGGAGCTGGACATCGAGGGCGCCCTGCCCCGCGTCGTCCGCGTCCTCGCGCACATCGACACCGACCGGGCCCGCTCCGAGATCACCCACGTGTACCTCGGCGCCGCGGCCGCACTCCGCAAGGACATCGCCCAGTGAGAACCGCCCTCGTCATCGGCACCGGCCTGATCGGCACCTCCGCAGCCCTGGCCCTCGCCTCCCGTGGCGTCACCGTCCACCTCGCCGACCACGACCCGGGCCAGGCCCGGACCGCCGCCGCGCTCGGCGCCGGCACGGACGAGGAGCCCGCGGGCATCGTCGACCTCTGCGTCGTCGCCGTACCGCCCGCGCACGTCGCCACCACACTGGCCGACGTGATGGGCCGCGGAGTCGCGCGCGCCTACATCGACGTGGCGAGCGTCAAGGGCGGCCCCCGCCGCGAGCTCGAGGCGCTCGGCCTCGACCTCACCCCGTACATCGGCACGCACCCCATGTCCGGGCGCGAGCGCAGCGGCCCGCTGGCCGCCACCGCCGACCTCTTCGAGGGCAGGCCCTGGGTGCTCACGCCGACCCGGGACACCGACACCGAGGTGCTCAACCTCGCCCTCGAGCTCGTCGCCCTCTGCCGGGCCGTGCCCGTCGTCATGGACGCCGACGCCCACGACCGCGCGGTCGCCCTCGTCTCGCACATGCCGCACCTGGTCTCCAGCATGGTCGCGGCCCGTCTCGAGCACGCCGAGGAGTCCGCGGTACGGCTCTGCGGCCAGGGCATCCGCGATGTCACGCGGATCGCCGCGTCCGACCCGCGGATGTGGATCGACATCCTCTCCGCCAACCCGGGACCCGTCGCCGACCTGCTCGCGCAGGTCGCCTCCGACCTCGACGAGACGGTGACGGCGCTGCGCGCGCTGCAGTCCGCCGACAGCGACAAGTGGGCCGAGGGCGCCGCCGGGGTCGAGAGCATGCTGCGGCGCGGCAACGCGGGACAGGTCAGGGTGCCCGGCAAGCACGGCGCGGCCCCGGCCGCGTACGAGGTCGTCGCGGTGCTCATCAACGACCAGCCGGGCCAGCTGGCCCGTATCTTCGCCGACGCGGACGCCGCGGGCGTCAACATCGAGGACGTCCGCATCGAGCACGCGACCGGGCAGCAGGCCGGTCTGATGCAGCTGATGGTCGAGCCGCGGTCCGCGCCGGTGCTCACGGCGGCGCTGCGGGAACGCGGCTGGTCGATCCGGCAGTAGCGGGACCGCGAACGGGACCGCGAAGGGGCTGTCGGGGCAGAGCGTGCGAGCCAGTAACCTTGTGCGGGGCGCGTTCGCGCCCCGCCTCCCTGGCCCGCGTCATGCGAAAGGTGCCCACAGCCCCGTGGAAACAGCCGAAACCGCCGCCCCGGCAGCCGTGATCGTCGCCATCGACGGACCGTCCGGCACGGGCAAGTCGAGCACCTCGAAGGCTGTCGCCGCCCAGCTCGGCCTCAGCTACCTGGACACCGGTGCCCAGTACCGGGCCATCACCTGGTGGATGGTGCACCACGGCATCGACCTCACCGACCCGACGGCGATCGCCGCTGTCGCGGGCAAGCCCGAGATCGTTTCCGGCACCGACCCGGCCGCCCCGACCATCACGGTCGACGGCACCGACGTCGCCGGGCCGATCCGCACCACCGACGTCACCTCGAAGGTCAGCGCGGTCAGCGCCGTCCCCGAGGTCCGCACCCGCATCACCGAGCTCCAGCGCTCCATCGCGGTCTCGGCCGAGAAGGGCATCGTCGTCGAGGGCCGTGACATCGGCACGACCGTGCTGCCCGACGCCGACCTGAAGGTCTTCCTCACCGCGTCGCCCGAGGCGCGCGCCGCCCGCCGCTCCGGCGAGCTGAAGGGCGCCGACATCAAGGCGACGCAGGAAGCCCTGATCAAGCGGGACGCGGCCGACTCCAGCCGCAAGACGTCCCCGCTGGCCAAGGCCGGCGACGCCGTCGAGGTCGACACGACCGAGCTCACGCTCCAGCAGGTCATCGAATGCGTGGTCACCCTCGTCGAGGAGAAGCGGGCCGCCAAGTGACTGAAGGTGCTTCCGAGCGGGGCGCGGAGGTCGGCCGCCGGATCGGCGTCGGCCTCATGTACGGCCTGTGGAAGCCGCGGGTGCTCGGCGCCTGGCGGGTGCCCGCGAGCGGGCCCGTGATCCTGGCCGTCAACCACTCGCACAACGTCGACGGCCCGATGGTCATGGGCGTCGCGCCCCGGCCCACGCACTTCCTGATCAAGAAGGAAGCGTTCATCGGGCCCCTCGGCTCCTTCCTGCACGGCATCGGCCAGCTGAAGGTGGACCGCTCGGTCGCCGACCGCACGGCCATCACCCGTGCGCTCGGCGTCCTGCAGCAGGGCGGCGTCCTCGGCATCTTCCCGGAGGGCACCCGGGGCGAGGGCGACTTCGCGTCGCTGCGGGCCGGGCTCGCGTACTTCGCGGTGCGGGCCGACGCACCGATCGTGCCGGTCGCGGTGCTGGGAAGCACGGAGCGGCCGGGACGGTTGATAAAGCAGCTGCCCCCGCTCCGCAGCCGCGTCGACGTCGTCTTCGGGGAGCCCTTCGACGCGGGCGACGGCAGCGGCCGCCGCACGCGCAAGGCGCTCGACGAGGCGACCGTGCGCATCCAGGAGCGGCTCACCGGCCACCTGGAAAACGCCAGGCGCCTGACCGGGCGCTGAGCGAGACTTATCAAGTAGTGCGCAGGACCGACACGAGGCCGGTGCACCGATCACCACGATGAACGACGAGGTACGGACTTCATGAACGACCAGATCCAGCCCGAGGGCGACGGCTCCGCCGAGCACGACCACGGGGCGCTCGGCGACGCCGAGTACGCACAGTTCATGGAGCTCGCCGCCGAAGAGGGCTTCGACATCGAGGACGTCGAGGGCGCCATCGAGGAGGCGGGCCACGGCCCGCTGCCCGTCCTCGCCGTCATCGGCCGCCCCAATGTCGGCAAGTCGACTCTGGTGAACCGCATCATCGGCCGCCGCGAGGCCGTCGTGGAGGACCGCCCCGGCGTGACCCGCGACCGCGTCACCTATGAGGCGGAGTGGTCGGGCCGCCGCTTCAAGCTCGTCGACACCGGCGGCTGGGAGCAGGACGTGCTCGGCATCGACGCGTCCGTCGCCGCCCAGGCGGAGTACGCGATCGAGGCGGCGGACGCCGTCGTCTTCGTCGTCGACGCCACGGTCGGCGCCACCGACACGGACGAGGCCGTCGTGCGGCTGCTCCGCAAGGCCGGCAAGCCCGTCGTGCTCTGCGCCAACAAGGTCGACGGACCGTCCGGCGAGGCCGACGCCACCGCCCTGTGGTCCCTGGGCCTCGGCGAGCCGCACCCCATCTCCGCGCTGCACGGCCGCGGCACCGGCGACATGCTGGACGCCGTCCTGGAGGCGCTGCCCGAGGCGCCCGCGCAGACCTTCGGCGCGGCCATCGGCGGACCGCGCCGCATCGCGCTCATCGGCCGTCCGAACGTCGGCAAGTCCTCGCTGCTGAACAAGGTGGCCAACGAGGACCGCGTGGTCGTCAACGAGCTGGCGGGCACCACCCGCGACCCGGTCGACGAGCTCATCGAGCTGGGCGGCGTGACCTGGAAGTTCGTCGACACGGCGGGCATCCGCAAGCGCGTCCACCTCCAGCAGGGCGCGGACTACTACGCGTCGCTGCGCACCGCCGCCGCCGTCGAGAAGGCGGAGGTCGCGGTGATCCTCATCGACTCCTCCGAGTCCATCTCGGTCCAGGACCAGCGCATCGTGACGATGGCCGTCGAGGCGGGCCGCGCGATCGTCGTCGCGTACAACAAGTGGGACACCCTCGACGAGGAGCGCCGCTACTACCTGGAGCGGGAGATCGAGACGGAGCTCGCCCAGGTGGCCTGGGCCCCGCGCGTCAACGTGTCGGCGACCACCGGGCGCCACATGGAGAAGCTGGTCCCCGCGATCGAGACGGCCCTCGAGGGCTGGGAGACGCGCGTGCCGACCGGGCGTCTGAACGCGTTCCTCGGCGAGATCGTCGCCTCCCACCCGCACCCGGTCCGCGGCGGCAAGCAGCCCCGCATCCTCTTCGGCACGCAGGCGGGCACCAAGCCGCCGCGGTTCGTCTTCTTCGCGTCGGGCTTCATCGAGGCGGGCTACCGCCGCTTCCTGGAGCGCCGTCTGCGCGAGGAGTTCGGCTTCGAGGGCACGCCGATCCACGTGTCGGTGCGGGTGCGCGAGAAGCGCGGCCGCAAGAAGTAACGCGCCTGCGAGAACCTCGTACACAGACCGATGCCCGGCCCCCCGTCGTGGGGAGGCCGGGCATTCGGCTGTCCGGGCAGACAGGCCTTAGGGCCTGTGTCGCGGGCCGGGCGGCAGGGCCGCCGGGAACGAGTGGTGGCTCGTTCCGTGGTGTTCGTACTGGCCGTAGCGCGACACGTGGAACGGGTTGTAGCGCGGGTCGTGCCGTGCGTCCACACGGTGCTGCATGCCGTACGGCCCCGGGGCGAAGGCGGTGAACCCCAGGTCCTCCTCGCCGCTCCGGTCGCCCGGCAGGGCCCTGAAGGCCCTGAGGTACTCCGAGTACAGCGCGTCGTAGATGGGTGTGGCCGAGTGGTTGCCCGTCGAGTCCGGCGCGGTGCGCATGGACGGGATGGGGCTCTGGTACGCCGGCCGGGGGCGGGAGGGGTCGTATGGATGCACGTATGTGCCAACGAAACGGGCGCTCCCCGGATGCGGGGGCCGCACCGGTTTCCCCGTCCGGCGCACACGTGTGACCGGTGCGTTCGGGGGCCGGGGCGGCCTCCGCGGGCGGCCGGGCCGGTCAGGTCCCGGCGAGCGGCAGGGTGCTCGCGACGAGGCGGCCGTGGGTCGCCGCCTTGTCCAGCGCGTCCCGCAGCATGTCCTCGCGCGGCTGCCGGCCGATGGAGCCGACGGGGGCCGCGAAGAGCAGCACGGTCTGGGTCTTGTTGGCCGCGGTCCGCCAGTCCTCGGTGACCTGGAGCGGGTGGTGCGCCTGCCACCAGGCGACGGGCGAGCCGCCGCCGGTGCCGGGCTGCAGGATGGCGTGCAGCTGGCCCATGGCGAGCAGCACCGACCAGCCGTGCAGCGGGGGCGGCACGGTGTCGAGGGAGGCGACGGGCATGAAGCCCTGTTCGATCAGGAGCGGCAGGAACTCGTCGCCGCCGCCGGTCTCGCCGCCGGGGCGGGCGATGGCCCCGGTCGGCTCCACGACCAGGGCGGGGCGCAGCTCGCCCTCGATCAGGACGAGGCCGCTGGTCACGCCGAGCACGGCCTGGCTCGGGGCCGCGTCGTCCGCCGTGGCGCCGTCGTCCCCGGTGATCGAACGGACGGCGCCCTGCAACTGCTCCTCGGAGACCGTGACGATCTGGGAGGGCAGGCAGGTGGCGTGGGCGAAGGCGAGCACGGCCGTCTCGTCGCCGACGAACAGGACGGTGCTGGTGCGCTCCTGTTCCGCGTCGCCGGGGGTGCGGCAGGACGTGCAGTCGTAGCTGCCCGGGGTGTTGTCTCCGGCGAGCAGCCGGTCGGCTTCTTCGTCGCCGATCTCGGCGCGTACGTCGTCGCTGACGTCCAGCATGCGCGGCACGGGTGACTCCTCGGGATCGTCATCTGGGGTGCATGGGGAGGGTGTGGCGGGCCGGACCGTGTCCGGCTCATAAGGACTCAACGGCGGATCAGTGGCGCAAGTCACGCACGAAGGCGAACGGAATCGAACCATCCGCAGCGGAGGGTGAGACGGGCGGCGGAATGTGTCACTCCGCGCCAACAGGTGCTGGGTGCACGGAGGTTGACCCGGTGAGCTGAGTCACAGATCGCTGGCGTGGACGGTCACTAAATCCTGATATCAGCCAATGAAGTGGGTGGCCTGAACTCGCCGATACCGGGGGTAACGCCCAACTGGCCTGGAATGACAAGGACTTGGTTGATACGGGGCGGAAGGACTCCTAGATTCCACCGCCGTGTGCAGCGAGCACCGCTCGGGTACGTCCGCCGGTCGCACCAGCCAGCTCGAGCACCGACACCGGCGGGCGGGGTCGGCCGGACCCCAGGCGCCGGATGCGTGAGGGGCCGCTCGGCCAGGGGGAGCCCGGGGCCTGCGAGAGGGAAATTCATGTCCGCACGTCCCAAGAGCACGCGCACCATGGCAGTGATCGGAGGGGCCGCGCTTCTGGCCCCGCTGGGACTGCTCGCCGCGACCGGCCAGGCCGGAGCCGCGGACAGCGGAGTGTGGGACCGCATCGCACGGTGCGAGAGCGGCGGAAACTGGCAGATCAACACGGGCAACGGCTACTACGGCGGGCTGCAGTTCTCCGCCGGTACGTGGCGTGCGTACGGCGGCGGGGCCTATGCGCCGACCGCCGACAGGGCGTCGAAGGCGCAGCAGATCGCCGTCGCCGCCAAGGTGCAGCGAGCGCAGGGGTGGGGCGCGTGGCCGTCCTGCGCGGCCCGGGCCGGGGCCTACGGCAGCGCGCCGTCCGCCGCCGCGCCGGTCCCGAAGGCGGCGAAGCCCGCGCCCAGGGCGGCGAAGCCCGCGCCCAAGGCCGTCGGGCAGCGGCCCGGCGGGACCGCGGACCGCTCCGACCGGGGCTCCTCGCGCGGCGCTCCCGGCAACTACACCGTCGGGCAGGGCGACACCCTCAGCCTCATCGCGGCCCGGTACGGGACGGACTGGCAGCGGGTGTACGCGGCCAACCGGCAGGTCATCGGCGGTGACCCGAACATGATCGTGCCGGGGCAGCGGCTGAGCCTCTGATCGGATCGTCCGACCGGGTGGGGGCAGACTCCGCGGCGGCGCGGCAGGCGCTGGGCCCGTCGCGGAGCTGCCTAGCGTGACCCGATGCACCTGAAGTCGATTTCGCGTATCAGGTCCGTACCCCTGTCCCTGGCCGTCGGCGCGGTCCTCGTGGCGGTGGCGTTGCCCTCGGGCGCCGCGTCGGCGGCCGCGCCGCGGCAGCCGGGCGGCGCTCACGGCGCTTCGAAGCCGTACGACTGCTCCCGGGACAAGGGTCCGTGGCACTGCCTCGCCGAGTGCGAGAGCAACGGACGATGGCAGACCAACACGGGCAATGGCTTCTACGGAGGACTGCAGTTCCGGCAGACCACCTGGGAGGAGCACGGCGGGCTCGAGTACGCGCCGCGGGCCGATCTCGCCACCCGGGAGGAGCAGATCAAGGTCGCCGAGAAGGTGTTGCGCACCCAGGGCTGGAATGCGTGGCCCGCCTGCTCCAAGGCGGTGCGCATCGAGCGGTTCGACCGACGCGTCCATGAGGTGAGGCCGGGCGAGACGCTGAGTGGGGTCGCGCGACGCTACGACGTGAAGGGAGGCTGGCAGGCCCTGTACAAGACCAACCGGGGCAAGGTCGGGAGCCGCCCCGACCGGCTCGCCATCGGCACGCTCCTCGTCATTCCGGGGCGTACTGAGAGCGGGCTGGGGTCCAAGGACAGGCTCTGAGCTCTCCCGGCTCTCCGCTGAACACGACCGCGCCCCGACGCAGTTCGTGCACGACCGCCGTCCGGCCCGCGCCCTCCCGCAGGCCGGGCGGCAGCCGCTGCTCGGCGAGGACCACGCAGGCGTCGAGGTCCTCCAGGAGGGCGTAGGTGCGGGCCGCGACGGCGGGTGACATGCCCTGGGTCGGCTCATCCACGAGGATGACGGCCGCGTCGGCGAGCAGGGCCCTGGAGAGGGCCAGCATGCGCTGCTCGCCCCCGGAAAGCGTGCCCGCGCGGCGCGGCAGGAGGGGGCGCAGCTCGGGGTAGGCGTCCAGCGCGCGTGCGGTGTCCCTTGCGGGGTGGGCGAGGGCGAGGTTCTCCGCGACGGTGAGGGAGGAGAACACGGCTTCCCGGTCCGGTACGAAGCAGAGGCCGTTGGCGGCGCGTTCGTGGGCCGGTTGCCGGGTGATGTCTCTTCCGTCGCGGACGACGGTGCCGGAGGAGAGCGGGACCGTGCCGGCCAGGGCGCGCAGGGCGGTGGTCCGGCCCGCGCCGTTGCGGCCGAGGAGGACGGTGAGTGCGGCGGCGGGGGCGGCCAGGGTGATGCCGTGCAGGGCTTCGAGGGGGCCGTAGTGGACGCGGGCGTCGCGGAGTTCGATGCCGCGCATTCAGTGCGCCTCGTCCAGTACCTGGTTCGCGGGGCCGCTCGTCACGATGCGGCCCGCCGCCATGACGTGCACGGTGTCGGCGAGGCCCGCCACGAGATCGAGGTCGTGCTCGACGACGAGGAGCGCCATGCCGTCGGCGGCGAGGGCGCGCAGCAGGGTGGCGAGCGCCGCGACCTCGGCCGCGTCCAGGCCCGCGGCGGGCTCGTCCAGGAGGAGCGTGTGGGGGCTGCCTGCGAGGGCTCTGGCCAGTTCCGTGCGTCTGAGGGCGCCGGTGGGGAGGTTCGTCGCGGGGCGGGTGCGGAGGGGCATGAGGTCCAGGAGGCGGAGGGTTTGGGTGACGGTGGCGGTGGTGCGGGGTCCGTTGGTCTGGTCCGCGCCCACCTGGACGTTCTCCGCGATCGTCAGTGACGGGAAGACGGCCAGCTGCTGGAAGGTGCGGGCCATGCCGGTGCGGGTACGGGCGTGCGCGGGGAGCGCGGTGATGTCGCGGGCGCCGAGGGTGATGCGTCCGGAGGCGGGGCGGAGGGTCCCGGCCAGGCAGTGGAACAGCGTGCTCTTGCCCGCGCCGTTGGGGCCTACTACGGCGGTGACCTGTCCTGGGGGGACGGTGAGACTGACGTCGTTCAGGGCGGTGAATCCGTCGTAGGCCAGGGTGAGGCGGTGAGCGGTGAGGGTGCGGACCTCGCGCGGGGTTCGTCTCGGGTGCGGGGCCGCGGGGGTGTCTGCGTGCTCGCCGTCCCCGCGGCGGGGTCCTTTTGCGGTGGCTCCGTTGCCGGGGTCACTGAGCTGCGCTCGCGGAAACCCCCAGGTCTCCTTCTGCCGGTTCGGCGACCGTGGGGCGGTGGGGGCGAGTGTCGCCAGCGACTTGCGGGCGCGGTCGCCCGTCGGGGTCAGGCGGGGGGTGCGGGGGAAGTGGTGGGCGGCTGTGCGCAGTGCCTCGTAGGGGCCGCCCGGGAAGCGGGCGATGAGGAGTGCCAGGAGGCCTACGAGGGCTGCTGCCAGGCCGCCTCGCGTTCCCGCGTCCAGGCCTACCAGGAGGGCCGCCGCCGTCAACGCGCCGAGCACGCTGTCCGAGCCGAGGACGATGACCGCGGCGAACCAGAGCAGGCCCCGTACGGGGTCGTACGCGCCCGCGTCGAAGGCCCGCTGGCCCATGGCGAGCATGCCACCGCCGAGTGCCGCGAGCGCCGCCCCGGTCACGAACGCGGCGAGTTTGAGGGCCGGGACCGGTACCCCCGCCGCCGCTGCGCCCGCCTCGTGGTCCCGCATCGCCGCGAGCGCCCGGCCCGTGCGGCCCCTGCGCAAGGCGACGACGAGGAGTAACGCGACGGTGAGCAGGGCGAGTTCCAGGACGTAGTACGCGCGGTCGCCCGTGAAGCCCGCCGGGCGGTCCAGGGTCAGGCCCGACGTCGCGTACGGCTGGGTGAAGACGAAGCGGCTGACGCCCACGCCCACCGCGAACGTGGCGAGGGCGAGGGCCAGGCCTCGGCGGCTGATCGCGGGCCAGCCCGTGAGCACGCCCAGCGGCGCGACGAGCAGGACCGCCACGGCCAGGGCGGGCAGGTGCGGGAGTTCGGGGAGGCCGGGGAAGCGGCCTGCCGTGAGGAGGGCCGTGAAGAGGGCGCCCAGGCCCGCGTACGCCGCCTGGCCAAGGGAGATCTGGCCGCCCCGGCCCGTGACGATCACCAGCGAGAGCAGGATCACCGCGAGCGCCGGGACCTGGACCGCGGTCGTCAGGTCGGAGCCCGCGAAGCCGAGCGGGATGAGGAAGAGCACCGCCGCCACCGTCCAGGCCCCCGGCGGCGTGGGGACACGGGCCGTCGCCGTGCGGGGCAGGGCGTCCCGGGAGCCGATGCCGGGCAGGAGCAGCGCCGCGACGAGCAGGGCGATCACGAAGAGGTTCGCGCCCGCGGTCTGGAGGAGCTGCTCCGGGAGGCCGCCCGGGTGCAGGCGCGTCAACTGGCTCTGGGCCACACCCAGGCCGAGGGCGACCGCCACGGCGACGGGCAGGCTGCGCATGCCGGCGACCACGGCGACCGCCACCACTTCCATGACGAGGAGCGGCATGCCGTACGGGTCGAGCCGTACGTAGGGGGCGAGCAGCACGCCCGTGAGGCCCGCCGTGAAGGAGCCGAACGCCCAGCCCGCCGCTGCCACCCGGTCCGCGTCGACGCCGGAGAGCACGGCGAGGCGGCGGTTGTCGACGACCGCGCGCAGCTCGCCGCCGAAGCGGGTCCAGCGGGTCAGCGCGCCCACCCCGGCGGCGAGGGCGACGGTCGCGCCCAGCTGGGTCCAGGGGTCGGCGGGGAGCAGCTCGGGCGCGTCGTCGCGGGCGCCGGGGCCCCAGAGGAGGGCCGCCCCGCCGACGAGCAGGACGAAGACGCCGATCGAGGCGACCAGGGTGCGTGCCGGGTCCCCGCCCAGCACCGCGAGGGGGCGGAACACCGCGCGGTCCAGGAGCAGGCCGATGCCGGGGGCGATGAGGAGGAGAGTCACCGCCGCGGCCAGGGGGAGTGGCCAGTGCCATTCGACCGTCAGGTGGCGCAGGACGTAGGCGCAGAGCATCGCCACCGCGCCGTGCGCGAAGTTGAGGACGCCGGTCGCGCGGTGGGTGACGATCAGTCCGATGCCGGTGAGGGCGGCCGCGCTGCCGATCGAGAGCCCGGCCAGCGTGAGGTCGTAGCTCAGGGACGCCACCGGGTCAGTGCTCCGGGGCGGGGGAGGACGGCGGGGTTTCGGGTTCTGGAGGGCGGCCCGGTTCGCAGATCGGGCAGGGTGCGAGGGCCTGCGCGGAGAGGACCGTGGCGTCGGCGGGGACCGTTTCCGGCTTCCCCGCGACCAGCGGGCAGTCCGCCCGGTGCCAGAGCGTGCCGCCCGGGACCATGAGGGGGGTGCCGTCGGTCGCGGTGGGAGGTCGTTGCGGGGGCGTCGGCGGCTCCGTCGTCACCAGCAGGCCGTACAACTCCTCCACGCGCGCCGCCGCGAGCACGCTCCTGCCGTGTGTGAGCAGCAGCGTGCCCGCGACGATCAGCGCGGCGCCCGGCACCGTGCACGACGCGAGGTAGGGCAGCTGCCGTTCGGCGAACCGCTCGCCGGAGACGCCGTACCAGCCGAGCACGCAGAGCACCGCGCCGACGGCGAGCGACGCGAAGGCCGCCCACAGCATGGGGTGCGGGGCCCGCAGGCGCGCCGGGCCGGACGTACCGGCCGTCCGAGCTGTCCGATCCGCCCGCATCGAGGCCCCCTGGGACACGTCGTCGGTCACATCAGTAACGTCGGTGGGCTGTCCATGTCAGCCGATGGCTTGCACTATGCCTTCTGGAAGCCGACGCTGAAAGCTCCGGGCCCGCGCGGTCCGGACCGATACCCGGTGGTGACCAGATGGTTCTCGGGATCAGCCCCAGGCAGGGGACGTACCACGGGCGGGGCAGGGCCAGGAGCGCGGTGCTGGCGGCCGCCGCGGTCCTGCTGATCGGACCGGCCGCCGCGGCCTGCGGCGACGACAGCGGGGGCGGGGACAGGGCGACGCCGCCCGAGCCGTCCGTGGAGAAGACCACCGAGCCGTCCGACGACGGCGGCGGGTCCGCGTCCGCGTCCGCCCCCGCCGATCCGGCGGCCGCGGAGAAAGAGGTCACGGAGAACTGGGAGAAGTTCTTCGACCCGAAGACGCCGCTGAAGGAGAAGGAGACCGTCCTGGAGAACGGTGCCGAGATGCGCGACGTCCTGGAGAGCTTCAGCGGCGACGAACGCGGCGAGCAGGTGGCGGCGGACGTGACCGAGGTCGGGTTCGGCTCGGCGACGGAGGCGGACGTGACGTACGCGCTGACGCTGAAGGGCGCCACCGCGCTGCCCGACGCCTCGGGGACGGCCGTCAACCAGGACGACACCTGGAAGGTCTCCGTCAAGACGCTCTGCGCCCTGGTGAAGCTGAGCGGCAATGAGTCGCCGGGTCCCGGCTGCTGAGACGCTGCTCGTCGTCGCGGTCCTGCTGGCGGGCGCGGCCTGCGGGAGCCGGCTGCCCGAGAGCGACTTCGAGCGGCGCGGCGCGGCGCCCGCACCGGCCGGGGGAGCGCCCATCAGGGTCGGCATCGTCACCAGCGCGACCAGTCCGGTCGGCGGCGCCGCGTTCACCGGGCCGCGCGACGGGGCCAAGGCCTACTTCGACCGGCTGAACGCCCGCGGCGGCATCGGGGGCCGCGAGGTCGAGGTGCGGACCTGCGACGACGGCGGCAGCGGCGTCGGCAACAACGACTGCGTGCACCGGCTGGTCGAGGAGGAGAAGGTCGTCGCGCTCGTCGCCACGTCGTCCCTCGACTACGCGGGCGCGGCCCGGGTCTCGCGGGCCGGGGTGCCCGACGTCGGGGGACAGCCCATCGGAGCGGCGTACGAGACGTATCCACACCTGTACGGGATCTACGGCAGCCTCGCCCCGCGGAACGGCAGTCCGGGCTGGGACGGCGAGCTGTACGGCGGGACCGAGGTCTACCGCTACTTCAAGCGGGAGCGGGGCGCGCGGACCGCCGCCGTCGTCTCCTACAATCAGGCCGCGTCCGCCGCGTACGCCCGGCTCGTCACCCGGGGCCTGAAGGCCGAGGGCTACAAGGTGGTCACCGAACAGGTCGACTTCGCGCTGCCCAACTTCCGCGCCGCCGCGGCCGACCTGAAGGAGCAGGGCGCCGACCTGGTCTTCGACGCGATGGACACGCACGGCAACGCCAGGCTGTGCGAGGCGATGGACGACGTCGGCGCGAAGGTCACGGCCAAGGTCACCAACGTGCAGAACTGGACGTCGTCCGTCGGCGACGACTACAAGGACGCGCCCCGCTGCCGCAACGCCCTGTGGGCCACCGGGTCGAGCAGGAACTACGAGGAAATCGACCACCCGGCCGTACGCGAGTTTCGCGCCGCCGTGCGCGGCAAGGCGCTCTCACAGTGGCAGCTGGAGGGCTGGGCCGCCGCCATGTGGTTCACCGACGCCGCGAAGTCCTGCCTGAGGGGTGGCGGCGGCGACGTCACGCGCGCGTGCGTGGACCGTTTCATGAACCGGAACAAGCCGTATACGGCGCGGGGGCTGCTGATTCCCGTGACGTTCGAGCACCGGGCGGAGCCGCCGGAGACTCGCAGGACGTGTCTGTCCGTCGCGCGCTGGCGGGACGGTGAGGGATGGGTCACTCAGGGCGACATGAACAGTAACTGTTTCGACGTACCCCAGCTCGCCTACCAGCCTTGATGCACGTCATCGCAGAAAGGTTCCCATTCGTGGTTACCGATCACGCATCTGTTCGGGAACAGGATGGTGAGGGAACCCAACCTTTGGCCAGGAATCCCCGTCTAACCCTGCGGTAGGCGGACGAGGGGGACTGTCCGCATAGAAGCGCGGAATACGGGGACGCATGCACATCTCTTTCCTCATACACAACGCGTACGGAATCGGAGGGACGATCCGGACGACGTACAACCTGGCGAACACGCTGGCCCAACAGCATGACGTCGAGGTCGTATCCGTCTTCCGGCACCGTGACGAGCCTGTCTTCGCGCCTGACCAGCGCGTCCGACTGCGCCACCTCGTCGACCTGCGCAAGGACACGGCCGGCTACGAGGGAGAGGACCCCGAGCACCTGCGCCCCGCCCGGACGTTCCCCAGCGCCGAGGGCCGCTACAAGCAGTACAGCGCGCTCACCGACCGGCGCATCGCCGCCCACCTCACGGGCGTCGAAGCGGACGTCGTCATCGGCACCCGGCCCGGCCTCAACGTGCACCTCGCCCGCCAGACCGCGCGCGGGCCGCTGCGCGTCGGGCAGGAGCACCTCACGCTCGACAGCCACAGCAAGGAACTGCGCCGCCAGCTCCGCAGCGTCTACCCCCGCCTCGACGTCCTGACCACGACGACCGAGGCCGACGCCCGCGCGTACACCCGCAAGATGCGGCTGCCCGGCGTACACGTCCAGGCCGTTCCGAACCCCGTCCCCGCGCCCGGCATCGAGCCCGCCGACGGCTCCCACAAGTGGGTCGTCGCGGCGGGCCGTCTCGCCCCCGTGAAGCGGTACGACCTGCTGATCAGGGCGTTCGACAAGGTGCGGCGCGAGCGCCCCGACTGGCGGCTGCGGATCTACGGAGGCGGCAAGCAGAAGGACAAGCTGCGCGCCCTGATCGACGAGCTCGGCCTGTACAACCACGTCTTCCTGATGGGCCCCGCCCACCCCATCGAGCCCGAGTGGGCCAAGGGCTCCATCGCCGCCGTCACCTCCAGCCTGGAGTCCTTCGGCATGACGATCGTCGAGGCGATGCGCTGCGGGCTCCCCGTCGTCGCCACCGACTGCCCGCACGGCCCCGGCGAGATCATCTCCAACGGCGTCGACGGCCGGCTCGTCGAGGTCGGCAATGCCGACGCCATCGCGAGCGGACTGCTCGAACTGATCAACAACGACTCGCTCAGGCAGCAGATGGCGGGCGCGGCGCTGCAGGACTCCGAGCGCTTCGACCCGGAACGCATCGCCGAGCGCTACGACACCATGTTCACCGGGATGCTCGCCCGGGGGAGCTCGGTGGGGGGCCGGATGCGCGGCTCCCTGCACCGCACGCGCGGCGCGCTGCTCGGGGGCGCGTACGCCGTGCGGGACCTCGGCCGGGCACAGACGAAGGGATCGACCGCATGACGGCCTTGGCCACCTCGCAGGCGCACGCCGGGGACGACCAGGAGGCGTCGGCGGCGCCGCGTGCCGACTGCATCGCGGACTCCGCCGGTGGACTCACCTTCGACGTCACCGACCCCGGCGAGCCGGGCACGGAGGCCGTCGCGCACCTCGTGCTGCGCCGCCGTGACGCCGAGTCCGCGGAGTCTTCCGAGAGCACGGTACGGCTGCCGCTGACCCCGTCGGGCGACGGCAGGCTGCGGGCCGCGCTGCCCAGCAGCGTCGGGCTCGCCGAGGGCCGCTGGAACGCGTACGCGCAGGTCGCGGGCGGCGAGCCGCGCCGCCTCATGCCGGGCCTCAACGACCTGCGCTCGCTGGTCGACCGGGCGCCGAGCGGCAGCCGCGGCCATGTCGCGGTGCGCATCCCGTACGCGACGAAGCAGGGCAACCTCTCGGTGCGCAGCTGGCTGCGCGCCCCGCACGCCGAGAGCGGCGAGGTCGAGATCTCCGGCACCGCCATGACCGTGCGGGGCCGGGTGTACGGCACCGCGCTCACCGACGCCGGATACGTCGAGGCCGTCCGGCGCGACGAGCCGGACGCCGTCCAGCGGGCCGAGATCACCGCCGAAGGGCCGGAGTTCTCCTTCGCGCTGCCGTACGGCCCGCTCGCCGACCGCGGGGCAGGCCCCTGGGACCTGTGGCTGCGCCCGGCCGGTGACAGCGGCCCGCGCGTGCGTCTCGCCCGGATCCTGGACGACGTCCCGGACAAGAAGCCGATCTTCACGTACCCGGTGGTGCCGTGCGTGACCAAGGAGCACGGCACGCTGGAGGCGGGCCCGTACTACACGCTCGACAACGACCTGTCCGTGCGCGTGCGCGAGACGAACGCCAAGGAGGGCACGGGGAAGTAGGACTGGCCCCCCGGCACAATCACCTCCATGTTGGAGACCTCCGCACGACTGCTCCGCCTGCTCTCCCTGTTGCAGGCCCACCGCGACTGGTCCGGCGCGGACCTCGCCGAACGGCTCGGCGTGACCCCGCGCACGGTCCGGCGCGACGTGGACCGGCTGCGCGAGCTCGGCTACCCCGTGAACGCGAGCCCCGGCACCGGAGGCGGCTACCAGCTCGGCGCCGGGGCCGAGTTGCCGCCGCTGCTCCTGGACGACGACGAGGCGGTCGCGGTCGCCGTCGGGCTGCGGACCGCCGCGGGACAGGGCGTCGAGGGCATCGGCGAGAGCTCGGTCCGTGCGCTCTCCAAGCTCGAACAGGTGCTGCCGAACCGGCTGCGCCGTCGCGTCGGCGCCCTGAACGCGTTCACCGTGCCGCTGCTGCGCGCCCCGCAGCGGCAGGGCGTCGACCCGGCGGTCCTCACCGGACTCGCCGACCTCTGCCGGGACTCGGAGCGGCTCCGCTTCGACTACCGCGACCACGGCGGCAGTTCCACCCGCAGGACGGTGGAGCCGCACCGCCTGGTCTGCACCGAGCGCCGCTGGTACCTCGTCGCCTGGGACCTCGACCGCGAGGACTGGCGTACGTTCCGCGCGGACCGCATCGACCCGCGCCCGCCGCACGGCCCCCGCTTCGCGCCGCGCACCCCGCCGGCCGACGACCTCGCCGCGTACGTCGCACAGGGCCTCTCCACCGGCGCGTACGCCGCACACGCTGTCGTCCGCCTCCTCGTCCCCATGGAGGAGGCGGCCCAGCGGCTCTCGCCCGCCGACGGCACCCTGGAGGCCGAGACCGCGCAGACCTGTCTGCTGCGCACGGGCGCCACGAGCCTGGACGTGATGGTCTTCCACGTGCTGTTCCTCGGCATGGAGTTCGAGGTCGTCGAGCCCGCGGAGCTCTCCGAACGGATCAGGACGTCCAGGGACCTGCTCAGTCGGGCTCTGGACCGGAGTGTCCCGGACCGGGATGCCCCGGACCGGGGTGGTCCGTCTGCAGATCGTCGGGGCGCCGGTCAGGGTCCCGGCCCGCGTCCCGCGCCTCGTACGCCGCGTACTCGGGATGGTGCAGATCGAACGCCGGGGACTCGGAGCGGACCCGGGGCAGCGTGACGAAGTTGTGCCGCGGCGGCGGGCAGGACGTCGCCCACTCCAGGGAGCGGCCGAAGCCCCAGGGGTCGTCGACCTCGACCTTCTCGCCGTACTTGGCGGTCTTCCAGACGTTGTGGAGGAATGGCAGCGTCGACATGCCGAGCAGGAACGCCCCGATGGACGAGACGGTGTTGAGCACCGTGAAGCCGTCCGCGGCCAGGTAGTCCGCGTACCGCCGCGGCATGCCCTCGGCGCCCAGCCAGTGCTGGACGAGGAACGTCGTGTGGAAGCCGATGAAGAGCGTCCAGAAGTGGATCTTCCCGAGCCGTTCGTCGAGCATCTTGCCGGTCAGCTTCGGCCACCAGAAGTAGAAGCCGCCGAAGGTCGCGAAGACGACGGTGCCGAACACGACGTAGTGGAAGTGCGCGACGACGAAGTACGTGTCCGTGACGTGGAAGTCGATGGGCGGCGAGGCGAGCAGGACGCCGGTGAGGCCGCCGAAGAGGAAGCTCACCAGGAACCCGACCGACCACAGCATGGGTGTCTCGAAGGAGAGCGAACCCTTGAGCATCGTGCCCGTCCAGTTGAAGAACTTCACGCCCGTGGGGACGGCGATGAGGAAGGACATGAAAGAGAAGAACGGCAGCAGGACCGCGCCGGTGGCGAACATGTGGTGCGCCCACACGACAACGGAGAGACCGGTGATGGCCGTCGTCGCACCGACCAGCGGCAGATAGCCGAAGATCGGCTTCCGGCTGAAGACAGGGATGATCTCCGTGATGATGCCGAAGAACGGCAGCGCGATGATGTAGACCTCGGGATGCCCGAAGAACCAGAAGAGGTGCTGCCACAGCAGCGCACCGCCGTTCTCCGAGGCGAAGACGAGCGAGTGGAAGCGCCGGTCCGCCTCCAGGACGAGCAACGCGGCGGCGAGCACGGGGAACGCGATCAGCACCAGGATCGACGTGAACAGGACGTTCCAGGTGAAGATGGGCATCCGGAACATCGTCATGCCGGGCGCCCGCATGCCGATGATGGTGGTCAGGAAGTTCACCGAGCCGAGGATCGTGCCGAAGCCGGAGAGCGCGAGCCCCATGATCCACAGGTCGGCGCCGACGCCCGGCGACCGCTCCATGCTGTTCAGCGGGGCGTACGCGAACCAGCCGAACGCGGCGGGCCCGCTCGGCACGAGGAGCGAGCCGAGGACCATCAGGCCGCCGAAGAGGAACAGCCAGTACGAGAGCATGTTCAGCCGCGGGAAGGCGACGTCGGGCGAGCCGATCTGCAGCGGCATGATCTCGTTGGCGAACCCCGCGAACGTCGGCGTCGCGAAGAGCAGCAGCATGATCGTGCCGTGCATAGTGAAGGCCTGGTTGAACTCCTCGTTGCTCATCAGCTGCAGGCCGGGGCGGGCCAGTTCGGCCCGCATGAGCAGGGCGAGCGCGCCGGCGATCAGGAAGAAGACGAACGACGTGATCAGGTAGAGGTGGCCGATCTTCTTGTGGTCCGTCGTGGTCAGCCAGTCCACCACGACCCGGCCGGGGCGCCGTTCCCGCACCGGTCGTTCGGCCGCCCGCGCCGTCTCGGTCCCCATCGCCCGCCCCTTCGCCCTCGCGTCCCGGGCCCGCCCGACGCTGCCCGACCGAAGCTGTTCGAAGCCCATCCATGATGCTCGCGTCACCGCGGGTTCGACAGGGGGCGAGCCGGAATGGCGAATTCCTCCACACTTCGTCACCTTCCGTGCGAGGACCGGGATTCGGAAAAGCGGGCGTCCGGAAAAGGGCGTCACGAGGGGGCGCGATCCTATTCGGACCGGTCTTTTCCGGGCGTACGGGAGAACCCTTCCGAGTGACGTTCGGACGCTCCCGAATTACACCTGTAGAAGTACGGAACCGCCCGTACGTGTGACGGAGTTCGACCAAAACACGCGTCGTGATCCTGTGACGAAAGCGTGACCGGAGAGGTATCCGTGACCCAAGGTGCGCACCTCCCGGCCTTCCCCGGCGGGGCCGCGCTCGCCTACCGTGGCGGGCATGGCACCTATCCCGACCCCTCCCACAGAGCCCCAGGACAGCCCGGACGGTTATGTCGGCCTGGCGGCCGACGGCGCCGAGCGGCGGGCCCGCGAGCGCGGCTGGACCACCGTCAGGTCGCTGCAGCCGGGCGCGATCATCACGATGGAGTACCTCGCGGGGCGGCTCAACTTCGAGGTCAAGGACGGCGTCGTGGCGCGCTGCTGGAAGGGCTGAGCCCGTACGCCCGGCGAACGGCGGGCACGCGCACGGCGGAAGGCCCCGGTTCCTCGTCGGAACCGGGGCCTTCGCGGTGCGGGGGATGGGCTGTGCGTACCGGCCCCCGCCGTCCTGGGGTCAGCCGCCCGCCACCGGGCGGGCCGACGTGGTGCCGCGCGGCACGCGGTCGGAGTGCGGCGGGCGGCGGCTGCCCGCCGGGGTGACCGGGGTCCGCTCCGAGCGGGCCGTGTGCGGTCCGGGCGCCAGGTAGGCCGCGGGGCGTGCGCCGCGGGCGGCCGCGACGGGCTCGCGCGCGGGCGCGTCGCCGTCCGGGGCCGTGCGCTGGGGGACCAAGGCAGGGGCGCCGACCGGCGCGGGGCTGGTCTCCGGCACCGTGATGATGCCGGTGCGGCGGGCCCGAACGGCCTCGCGGAGGCTGAAGATCATGGCCTCGACCCGGGCGATCAGCGTCTCGCACCAGGGCAGCGCGAGCAGGATGAGCAGACCCGCGGCCCAGCCGAGGAAGACGTCGCTCAGCCAGTGCGTACCGAGGTAGACGGTGGTGAGGCCGACGCTCAGCGAGACCACGGCGGAGAGGGCCGACAGATAGCGGCGGGTGCGCGGGGTCGAGGCGAGATAGGCCAGGATTCCCCAGGTCACGACGGCGTTGGCGGTGTGGCCCGAAGGGAATATATCGCCGCCGAGCCACATCTCGTTCGAGCCGATCGCGGTCGCGTAGTGCGGGCCGAGGCGGCCCATGCCGAGCTTGGCGGCGCCCACGGTGACGTTGAGCAGGAGCAGGGCGGCGCCGAACATGAGGAGCGGGCGCAGCGTGTGCTGCCGCCAGGAGCGCCAGCCGAGCCAGGCCGCGACCATCACGGCGGTCGGGCCGCGCTGGCCGAGCACGACCCAGTAGTCGAGGAAGGCGTGGATCTCCGGCCACTGCTGGTAGGGCCGGAAGAACATGACCTGCCAGTCGAACCGCACCAGCCACGAGGTGGCCAGCACGGCGACGACGATGGCCAGGTAGAAGGCCAGGGTCGCGCTGAAGAGCACGACCCTGTGCCGACTCATCCTCGGCACGTCGAGGTGGGCCGGTCGTTCCGGCTCACGGTCCAGCCGGGCGAAGACCCGGTCAAGACGGGTGAGGTTTCGTTCGGTACGCACCCAATCGACGTTACAGCGAGTGAGTGAGGCACTAGGCCGAATCAGTGGCTTTGTGATGACGATGTGATGTGGGATTGATCTCAACACGGGGTTTATTCCCGCGTTTTGTTTATTCCGCACCGACCGCCTTAGTCAATTGGCTGATCATTTCCGGCGCAGTTATATGCCCCTTATGAATTCGTTCACCGGGTCCTGGTGCGGAATTTCCCGTTCGATCACCGGGGCCCACGGAAATGATCATGACGCGATCAGGGCGGGCCCGAGCCGTGCAGCCAGAACGCCCCATAGACCGCGCTCGCCACCGCCACGCCCCCGAGCACCAGCGCCGACCTGGACGTACGCAGCCGGGCGAGCGCCACCGCGACCGGCAGCAGCAGCGGGAAGGCGGGCATCAGGAGCCGTGGCTTCGAGCCGAAGTACCCGGCCGCGCAGAGGGCGAGCACGACGACGATCCCGCAGTACACGAGCAGCGGCAGGGGCTGCCCGCGCCGCACACACAGGACGTACAGCCACCCGACCAGGCCGACGCCGCCGATCAGGCCGAGGCCCGCGAGGGCGCCCGGCACCGAGGTGAACTTCTCCCCGACGAAGCGCACGAAGGCGTAGCCGAAGTCGAAGCCGTTGCCCCAGCCCGCCTGGACGTCGAGATAGCCGAAGAGCCCGCCGCCGGTGCGCCGGCCGACCCACAGCACATAGGCCGCGGCGCCCAGTGGCGCCAGGACCACGCCGAGCAGCATGCGCCGGTCCGCCCGGCGCTCCCGGTACATCCGCACGGCGGCCGCCGCCCAGATCGCGGCGACCACCGCCGCGCCCACCGGCCGCGTCAGCCCCGCCAGCGAGGCGAGCAGGCCCGCCGTCACCCAGCGCTCCCCGAGCACCGCGTACAGCGACCAGGCGGCGAGCGCCGTGAACAGGGACTCGCTGTACGCCATCGACTGCACGATGCCGACCGGCAGCACCGCCCACAGCGCGGCCGCGCAGATCCCGGCCCGACGCCCGTACAGATGGTCGGCGACCGCGAAGATCCCGGCGGCGGCGAAGAGTGAGGCGACCCAGCTCACCACCAGACCCGCGTCCGCGTACGACAACGGGCTCACCGACGAGACGAGCCGCTCAAGCCAGGGCAGCAGCGGGAAGAACGCGAGGTTCGAGTGGACGCTGCCGTCCGGGAGCGTCACTTCCCAGCCGTATCCGTGCTCGGCGACGCGGGTGTACCAGAGGGAGTCCCAGCGGGCGGACAGCAGCGTGTGCGGGCTCTTGCCCGCCGCCGCGCCCCAGACCGCGAGCACGGCGACGCCCAGCGCACGCACCGCCGCGTACACGAGGAGCGCGGGCGCCGCACGGCGCAGCACGGGACCCGCCGGGGCCGGTGAGGGACGTTGATCAAGATCGGTCACGAGCTCGATTATCGGCCGTCGAGGGAACCGGACGCCGCCACGGGGCGTGGCCGGAGGGCAGGGGGCGTGGCGCACGCCACATCACATCCGTACAACCGTGAGAGGTCCGCCACGCGCCCCGGTCGCGGACTCGCGTACTCTGACGGCTCACTCGCCTTGTCCGCGCCGCCGGAGCTGGGAGTTCACCATCCCGCAGGCCGCCGATGCGAGGGACCACTGGGAGGTACGCACATGTCCGGGACGACCACGGCCGCAGCACCGCAGGGCCGGCGGGGATCCGGGGCCGGTGTCGGGGCCAACCGCTGGGTCGTGCTCGTCGTCCTCTGCGTCAGCCTGCTGCTCGTCGCCGTCGACGCCACCGTGCTGCACGTCGCCGTCCCCGCGGTCACCGAGGACCTGAAGCCCGGCGCCATCGAACTGCTGTGGATCGTCGACATCTATCCACTGGTCTGCGCCTCGCTCCTCATCCTCTTCGGCACGCTCGGCGACCGCGTCGGCCGCAGACGCGTCCTCCTCCTCGGCTACGCCCTCTTCGGCGTCGCCTCAGCCGTCGCGGCCCTCGCGGACAACGCGCAGGTCCTCATAGCGGCCCGCGCGCTGCTCGGCGTCGGCGGCGCGATGATCATGCCCGCGACGCTCTCGATCCTGCGCCAGGTCTTCCCCGACCGGCGCGAGCGGGCCGTCGCCATCGGCCTCTGGAGCGCCGTCGCCGCGGTCGGCGCGGCCGTCGGGCCGCTGCTCGGCGGGTTCCTCCTCGAACACTTCTGGTGGGGCTCGGTCTTCCTCATAAACATCCCGCTGATGCTGATCAGCCTGCCCATCGGCCGCTGGCTGCTGCCCGAGTCGACCGGCGACAGGAACGGGCCGTGGGACGTGGTCGGCGCGCTGATGGCCGCGACCGGGCTCTTCGGCCTCGTCCTCGGCGTGAAGCGGCTCGGCGGCGGCGAGGACCCGCTCGGCCTCACGACCCTCCTCTCCCTCTTCCTCGGCGGCGCCCTGCTCATCGGCTTCGTCCGCAGACAGCGGCGGCGCGAGCATCCGCTGGTCGACCTGTCGATGTTCATGCGGCCCGCGTTCAGCACGTCGGTCGGCTGCATCGTCCTCGCCATGCTCGCGCTCGTGGGCCTGGAACTGATCGCCGCGCAGTATCTCCAGCTGGTGCTGGGCCTCTCCCCGTTGGAGACGGGACTGCGGCTGCTCCCCCTGACGATCGCCGCGATGGCCGCGGGCCTCGCGGGGTCGAAGATGCTCAGTGGGCTCGGGCCGCGCGCGATGGTCTGCGCGGGCTTCTGTCTGACCGCGTTCGCCGTGCTGCTGCTCACGGGCATGGGCGGACACGCGAACGATGCGCTGCTGCTTGTCGGGTTCGTGCTGCTCGGTTTCGGCCTGGAGACGACGCTCTTCGGCGCGTACGAGTCGATGCTGAGCGAGGCGCCGCAGGCGCAGGCGGGGGGCGCGGCCGCGATCGGTGAGACGTCCTACCAGCTGGGTGCGGGGATCGGCATCGCGCTGCTCGGCAGCGTCATGAACGCGGCGTACGCGCCGGGGTTGTCTTCGGTGCACGGGGTGTCGGCCGCGGACAGTGCGGCCGCGGGGCACTCGCTCGGTGAGGCGTACGAGGTCGCTGCGCGGGTCGGGGGCGGGGCGGGGGCCGCGCTGCGGAGCGCGGCTCGGGACTCCTTCGTGCATGGGCTGCATGTGACCTTGCTGGTCAGTGCGGGGCTGCTGTTGCTGGGGGCGGTGGCTGCGTTGCGGCTGCCGCGGGGTATGGAGTGTGGGGGTTCTGCCCCTGCGGGGCGGGCTGAGGTGGGGGTGCCGGCGCCGCGGGACCCTGCGCGGGTCGGGGCGGGGTCTTCTGTGGACGCCTGACCCCTCGGGGGCGGGTCTTTCGGGTACGGGTTGTTTGTGGCTGGTCGTGCAGTTCCCCGCGCCCCTGGAGGGCTTGCCCCTGACGGGGCCCGGTGCTCTGGACGTAGGGGAGCGTGCGTCGTAACGTCGGCGCGAGTGTGCTAACTAACAGTGCTAGTTTTGTGTTGCCGGAGGCCCGCATGTCCGCAAGCGCCCGCACCCCTCTGCCGCCCTTCGACCCCGCCGACCCCCTCGGCATCGACGACCTCCTCGACCCGGAGGACCTCGCGATCCGCGACACCGTCCGCACCTGGGCGGCCGACCGCGTCCTGCCGCACATCGCCGACTGGTACGAGAAGGGCGAGCTGCCCGGTATTCGCGAGCTGGCCCGTGAACTCGGTTCCATCGGGGCGCTCGGGATGTCCCTGGAGGGGTACGGCTGCGCGGGGGCGAGCGCCGTGCAGTACGGGCTCGCCTGTCTGGAGCTGGAGGCCGCCGACTCCGGCATCCGCTCCCTCGTCTCCGTGCAGGGCTCCCTCGCCATGTACGCCATCCACCGCTTCGGCTCCGAGGAGCAGAAGCAGCGTTGGCTGCCGGGCATGGCCGCCGGAGAGATCATCGGCTGCTTCGGTCTGACCGAGCCGGACCACGGCTCCGACCCGGCGTCCATGCGTACGCACGCGAAGAAGGACGGCACCGACTGGGTGCTCACCGGCCGGAAGATGTGGATCACGAACGGGTCGGTGGCCGGGGTCGCTGTCGTATGGGCCCAGACGGACGACGGGATCAGGGGATTCGTCGTACCGACCGACAGCCCCGGTTTCTCGGCGCCCGAGATCAAGCACAAGTGGTCGCTGCGCGCGAGCGTCACCAGCGAACTGGTCCTCGACGAGGTGCGGCTGCCCGCCGACGCGGTGCTGCCCGAGGTCGTCGGCCTCAAGGGCCCGCTGAGCTGTCTCTCGCACGCCCGCTACGGCATCGTCTGGGGCGCCATGGGCGCGGCCCGCTCCTCCTTCGAGGCCGCCGTCGACTACGCGCGCAGCCGCGAGCAGTTCGGCCGGGCCATCGGCGGCTTCCAGCTCACCCAGGCGAAGATCGCCGACATGGCGGTCGAGCTGCACAAGGGCGTCCTGCTCGCCCATCACCTGGGGCGGCGCATGGACGCGGGGAAGCTGCGCCCCGAGCAGATCAGCTTCGGCAAGCTCAACAACGCCCGTGAGGCGATCGAGATCTGCCGTACGGCCAGGACGATCCTGGGCGCCAACGGGATCTCGCTGGAGTACCCCGTCATGCGGCACGCGACGAACCTGGAGTCCGTCCTCACCTACGAGGGCACGTCCGAGATGCATCAGCTGGTGCTGGGCAAGGCGCTCACCGGTCTCGACGCCTTCCGGTGAGCGGCCTTGCCTAGCTCTGGTTGAAGAAGCCGTCCGCCGCGCGGCTTCCGGCCTCGCCGTTGACGATCTGCGTGTCGGCGGGCGTGAGCAGGAAGACCCGCGTGGCCACGCGCTCGATCGATCCGCGCAGGCCGAACGTGAGGCCCGCCGCGAAGTCGACCACGCGCTTGGCGTCGGTGGGCTCCATGGACGTCAGGTTCATGATGACCGGGACGCCGTCCCGGAACAGCTCACCGATGCGGCGGGCGTCCCGGAAGCTGTCCGGGGTCACGGTCCCGATCCGGTGTTCCTGCTCCGGGGCCTTCTCGCTCGCCACCCGCACGCGCGGGTCGGTGACCCAGGCCTCCGGCTGGTCGGGGCCCTCGCTCCGGTCGTCTTCGTAGCCGTCGTCGTAGTAACGCTCGTCGTTGTTGTCGTCGACGAGGCCAAGCCAAGCACTCGCCTTGCGCACCGATCCCATGGACGCCTCCTCTCGCAGCGGTTTCCCTGAATTCCGCATCCCTATCGTCGTCCATGATGCGGATGATGCGCCAAGTGGATAGTCGCCGCGCGGGGTTTTCGTGACGGTACTGGTGCAGAGTCAACACGCCGATGTGCGGTGCGCTCCAAGGGTCGTGCTGTGCACGGTTGCTGACAGTGAGTGAAATATGATTGTCCACTGCGTATGGGTGACGGCCGGTGCGTACGGGTGAACGGGACGATGGCTACGATGCCGGGGTTGCTCACACACAGGCCTCTCGGGGGAGTCGTCTTGTTCGGAATCGTCAGGCCCTGCAGCCATCGCCTCGGCGAAGGACTCAAGACCCAGTGGATGGCCCACCTGTGCGGGCTCTGCCTCGCGCTGCGCGGCGACCACGGCCAGTTCGCCCGCGTCGTCACCAACTACGACGGCCTCATCATCTCGGTTCTGACGGAGGCTCAGGCACTACGAACGACCGGCTGGCGGCGCACCGCCGGGCCCTGCCCGCTGCGCGGGATGCGGACCGCATCCGTCGCCCGGGGGGAGGGAGCGCGGCTCGCCGCCGCCGTCTCGCTGGTGCTCGCGTCGGCGAAGGTCCGCGACCATGTCGTCGACGGGGACGGGATCCTGGCGCGCAGGCCGGTGGCCGTCGCCGCCCGCCGCGTGGCCCGGAACTGGGACCGGGCGGGCGCGGAGACCGGCGCCGATGTGGGGTTCGACACGGCGGTCCTGGTCGACGCCGTCGAACGGCAGGCCGGCATCGAGGCCTTGGCGGGACCCGGCACGTCGCTGCTCGCGGTCACCGAGCCGACGGAGACGGCGACCGCCGCGGCCTTCGCGCACACCGCCGTGCTCGCCGGGCGGCCCGGCAACGCGGCGCCGCTCGCCGAGGCGGGCCGCCTCTTCGGCAGGCTCGCCCATCTGCTCGACGCCGTCGAGGACAAGGAAGCTGACGCCGCGTCGGGGGCGTGGAACCCGCTCACCGCGACCGGTACGTCACTGGCCGAGGCGCGCCGTCTCGCCGACGACGCGCTGCACGGCATCAGGCTCGCGCTGCGTGACGCCGAGTTCACCGACGGCAAGCTGGCGCACCTGCTGCTCGCGCACGAGCTGGGCACGTCGATCGACCGGGCCTTCGGCACGGTGGCGTGCGGGCAGGGGCATGGGCAGGGGCATGGGCATGGGCATGGACATGGGCGTGGGCATGAGGTGACGGTGCATCAGGGTGGGGGCTTCGGGCCGCCGCAGGGGAGTGGCAACCCTTACGGGGGTGGTAACCCGTACGGGGGTGGGACTCCGGACGGTGGCAACCCTTACGGGGGCGGAGCGCCCGGCGGGTCCGGTGGCTTCGGTGGTCCCGGTGGTCCCGGTGGCTTCGGTGGTGGGCCCGGCTTCGAGCCGCAGCCCCCGAAGCCCGGCAAGCGCGGCTTCTGGGCGGGGTGTGCCGTCGCCATCGGGCTCTGCTGCACCTGCAAGATGTGCTGCGCCGAGGAGTACGAGGGCCCCTGGTCCCGCAAGAAGCGCGAGGGCTGCTGCCACAAGTGCGACTGCGACTGCTGCGAGTGCTGCACCTGCTGCGACTGCGGGGTCTGATCCCCGCGGCAGGCGTATGTCAGTCCTTGATCTCGGGCGGGGAGATGCGGGAGTGCTCGATCGCCGAGCCCCGCGTGCCCCACTTCTTCAGGATGCGGTCGTACGTGCCGTCCTTGATCAGTTGGTCGACCGCCGCCCGGAACGCGGGCGCGAGCTCCGAGCCCTTCTCGAAGGCGAAGCCGACGTCGAGCCGCCGGTACTCGCCGAGGAACTTCAGGCCCTCCTGCTGCTTCACGGCGTAGCGCAGACCGTTGATGGTGGACATCACCACGTCGGCCCTGCCCTGCTGGAGCGCGGCCCAGATCGCGCCTTGCTCGGCGTACGTCTTCACGCTGTACGGCTTCTTGCCCGCCTCCTCGCAGACGTGCTTGTTGTCCTCCAGCGTGACCTCGAACGTGGTGCCCGCGCCGGTCGCCACGTTCAGGCCGCACAGCTGCTCGAAGTCGGTGACCTTCTTCAGCTCGCTGTTCTCGCGGACCGCGAAGCCCTGTCCGTCGTTGATGTACGTGACGAAGTCGATGGTCTTCCGGCGCTCGTCGGTCACGCCGAAGTTGCCCGTGCCCAGGTCGTACTTGCCGCTGCCCAGGGCGGACAGGATCGCCTCGAAGCTCGCGGCCTCCCGCTTCAGCTTCAGGCCGAGGACCTTGGCGGCCGCGTCCGCGAAGTCGATGTCCTGGCCGACGATCGTCCTGCCGTCCTCCAGGTAGAGCGCGCCGGGCGGTGTGCCGCCGACGGATGAGGCGACGGAGAGCGAGCCGCGGGCGCGGACGTCCTCAGGGAGCAGACGCGCCGCCGTCCCGTTCTTCTTGACCGCCGCGACCACGTCCGCGGTGGGGATCCCGCCGCTCTTCCCCGCGGGGGCGGCCCCGCCCGCGGTGTCCGCGGCGTCACCCGCCCCGCAGCCGGTCAGGACGAGAGTGGCCGCGGTGATCAGGGCGAAGGCCGCCGGGATGCGGCGGGACTGCGGGGGCGTGCTCATGGCGTGACGGACTCCAGCTCGGCAGGGCAGGGCAGGGCGAAGCGGACGTGCGAGGGGAGGGGGTGTCACCGCTCGTGGCGTCCGTGACGGGAGAGCGGTGACGTACGCGTGTGAAGGCAGGAGCGAACGGCGCGCGACGGCGCGACGTCGGACGTACGCGGAAGACCGACCGGTCCACAGGCAGGGAAAGGTGCGAGCCCGGAACGGGCCCGGCGCGCAGGCGGTCGGCTCAGAAAGACATCAACAAGACGCCGACCACACTCGACCGAAGTCGATGTGGGAGCGCGTGACCAGCCACTGCTGCGGATGCATGGGGCAAGTGGAACAGGCATCCGTTTCCGCGTCAACTGCCGTGAGACGTAAGGCTCACATCCTGGACAGCCTTGACAATGCGTGTGCGCAGCACCGTAATGTCGATGCGGATCGTGCTGAGGGGCTCGGTCCGTGTGAAGGCATCACCCGTGTTCGGTCTTCTGTATCCACGGAGCCTTCCGCATGTCTTCCGACATCCTCGCCAAACCGGCGCCGGTCCCCGAGCCCCGAGAACCCGCCGAACTCTCCGCCGAGCCGCGCATCGTGCCCCGCCCCCGCGCGGGACAGTGGACCGCGGCCGTCGCCGTCCTGGTCCTGCTCGCACTGGCCGCGCGGTCCGTCGTACGCAACGACGCGTTCCAATGGGCCGTCGTCGGCGACTACTTCACCTCGGCGTCCGTGCTGCGCGGGCTCGGGCTCACGCTCTGGCTGACCGCCCTCGTCATGGCGCTCGGCTTCGCCCTCGGTACGCTCCTCGCCCTGGGCAGGCTCTCCGCCAACCCCGTCCTGCGGGCGGTGAGTTGGGGGTACGTCTGGTTCTTCAGGTCGATGCCGATCCTGGTGCAGCTGCTCTTCTGGTTCAACATCGGGGCGCTGTACCCGCAGCTGTTCGGCGTGAAGACCGTGAACCTGCTCGGGCCCGTCACCATCGCCGTCATCGGGCTCACCCTGCACGAGGCCGCGTACGCCGCCGAAGTGGTGCGCGGCGGGATCCTCTCCGTCGACCGGGGGCAGACCGAGGCCGCGCAGTCGCTCGGTCTCGGGCGGTGGCGCAGGTGGCGGCGGATCGTCCTGCCGCAGGCCATGCGGTCCATCGTGCCGCCGGCCGGGAACATGCTGATCGGCACCCTGAAGGGCACCTCGATCGTCTCCGTCATCGCCGTGCAGGACCTGCTCTACTCCGTGCAGCTCGTCTACCACCGCACCTACCAGGTGATCCCGCTCCTCATGGTCGCCACCCTCTGGTACGTCGTGGTCACCTCGGTGCTCGGCGTCGGCCAGTACTACGTCGAGCGGCACTACGCCAAGGGCTCGGAGCGTGCCCGGTGAGGCGGTCGCTGGTCATCGTCGGCGCGGGGCCGCGCGCCACCGGCATCCTGGAGCGGGTCGGCGCCAACGCCGGTGAACTGTACGGGGGTTCGGGGCTCGACATCCACCTCGTCGACCCCTACCCACCGGGCGGCGGCCGCATCTGGCGGCCCGACCAGTCGCCGCTGCTCTGGATGAACTCGCAGGCCCAGGACGTCACGATGTTCACCGACGAGACGGTGGAGGTCGCCGGCCCCGTCCTGCCGGGGCCCGCGCTCCACGAGTGGTCCGGGCGCGACGGGCGGGCCTTCCTCGGCCGCCGCGAGCAGAGCGCCTACCTGCGCTGGGTGTACGAGAAAGCCGTCGCCGCCCTCCCCGAAGGCGTCGTCGTCCACCACCACCGGCGCAGGGCCCTGCGCGTCACCGGGGCCCGCGACACCCGCCAGGAGGTGGTACTCGAAGGTGTCGACACACCGCTCGCCGCCGATGCCGTCATCCTCGCGCAGGGGCACCTGGGCGCCGAACTCGACGACGAACAGGCCGAGTTGGCGGCGTACGCCGAACGCACCGGGCTCGTGCACCTGCCGCCCGACTTCACCGCCGACACCGACCTGTCGCGGCTCGAACCCGGCGCGCCCGTCGTCGTGCGCGGCTTCGGCCTGGCCTTCGTCGACCTGATGGTGCTCCTCACCGAGGGGCGCGGCGGACGGTACGAAGGGGGCACGTACCACCCCTCGGGCCGTGAGCCCGTCCTGTACGTCGGCTCGCGGCGCGGCGTCCCCTACCGCTCGAAGATCGGCTACGACTGGGAGGGCGAACGGCCGCCGCTGCCGCGCTACTTGGGGCCCGCCGAGATCGACGGACTCCTCGCGAGACCCGGCGGGTACGACTTCCGGCGCGACGTCTGGCCGCTCGTCGAGAAGGAACTCGGCTTCGCCCACTACCACCGCCTCTTCACCGCCCACCCCGAACGCGCCCGCACCGCCTGGACCGACTTCGACGAGAAGTACGCGGTCTGCGACCCCGGCAGCCCCGAACTGGACGCCCTCGTCGCCTCCGCCGTGCCCGACCCCGCCGACCGGCTCGACCTCACCGCACTCGACCACCCGCTGGCCGGGGTGCGCCACACCTCGTACGCGGCGCTTCAGGACGGTCTTCGCGCCCACATCGCCGACGACCTCGCGCGCAGGAACGACCCCGGACACAGCCCCGACCTCGCCGTCTTCCTCGGCCTGCTCTCCGTGTACGGGCAGCTGGTGCGGCTCGGCGACGTCGGGGCGTGGTGGCACGGCTTCTTCAGCTACCTCGCGTCCGGGCCGCCGGGCCCCCGGCTGGAACAGCTGCTCGCCCTCTCCCGCGCCGGAGTCGTCCGGTTCCTCGGCGCGGACGTCCAGGTCACCGCCGAGGACGGGGTGTTCCGCGCCCAGAGCCCCACCCTGCCCGGACAGGTCACCGAGGCCCGCGCGCTCGTCGAGGCGCGGCTCCCGCAGCCCACCCTCGCCCGCACCCGCGACCCGCTCCTGCGCGCCCTGCACGCCGAGGGCGCCGCGTCGACCGCCGCCGGGCTCCTCGCCGTCGACCCGGCCGACGGACGCGTACTCGACCGGGCGGGCACACCGCACCCGCGTCGCTTCGCACTCGGCCCGCACACCGACGCGCGCGGGGCCGGAGCGTTCACCCGGCCGCGTACCAACAGCCCCACCTTCCGGCAGAACGACGCCACGGCACGCGCCGTACTCGACTTCCTGCGCACCCCCACGACCACGACCCGAGGTACCCATGCCCCAGCCCAGTGACGCCCCGATGGCCGACGTCATGGTCGACGTCCGTTCCGTGCACAAGTCCTTCGGCTCCCTGCGGGTCCTGAAGGGCGTCGACCTGCACGTCGGCAGGGGCGAGGTCACCGTCGTCATCGGCCCGTCCGGGTCCGGCAAGTCCACCCTCCTGCGCACCATCAACCACCTGGAGAAGGTCGACGCGGGACGGATCACCGTCGACGGGGCGCTCATCGGCTACCGGCGCTCCGGCGACAAGCTGTACGAGCTGCCCGAACGCGACGTGCTCAAGCAGCGCACCCGGATCGGCTTCGTCTTCCAGAACTTCAACCTCTTCCCGCACCTGACCGTGGTGGAGAACATCGTCGAGGCGCCCGTCTCCGCGCTCAAACGGCCACGTCCCAGCGCGGAACGTGCCGCACGGGAGCTCCTGGAGCGCGTCGGCCTCGCCGACAAGGCCCGCGCCTACCCCCGGCAGCTCTCCGGCGGACAGCAGCAGCGCGTCGCCATCGCCCGCGCCCTCGCCCTGGAACCGAGACTGCTCCTCTTCGACGAGCCGACGTCGGCTCTCGACCCCGAACTGGTCGGCGAGGTCCTCGACGTCATCAAGGACCTCGCCCGGCAGGGCACCACGATGATCGTCGTCACCCACGAGATCGGCTTCGCCCGCGAGGTGGCCGACACCGTCGTCTTCATGGACGACGGCCGCGTCGTCGAACAGGGCGCCCCCGCCGACGTACTCGACAGGCCGCGCCACGACCGCACGCGCGCCTTCCTCTCCAAGGTCCTCTAGCCCTCCGGGAGTACGCATGCCTTCCCTCCACCTGGCCGTCGCCCTCGACAGGCCCGACACCCACGACACCGCCCCCTACCTCGAATCGGCGCTCCTCGCCGAGCACGGGGCACTGGACTTCGTGACGCTCCACGACTCCTTCGCGCGCCCCGGACCCGACGCGCTCGCCGTGGCCGCCAGGATCGCGCCCGGCACCGCACGCATCGGCCTCGTGCCGACCGTCACGACCACCCACACCGAGCCCTTCCACGTGCAGGCCGCCGTGGCGACCCTCGACTGGGTCAGCCACGGGCGGGCGGGCTGGGCGCTCGACGTCTCGGCGACGGAAGCCGAGGCGCGGCTCTTCGGGCGGCGCGGGGCCGCGTCGCGCGAAGAGCTGTGGCGGGAGGCCGGTGACGTCGCCGACGCCGCCGCCCGGCTGTGGGACAGCTGGGAGGACGACGCGGAGATACGGGACGTGGCGACGGGCCGGTTCATCGACCGGGACAAGCTGCACTACGCCGACTTCGCGGGGCGTACGTTCTCGGTGCGCGGGCCCTCCATCGTGCCGCGGCCGCCGCAGGGCCACCCGGTGCGGGTCGTCGACGCGACCGCTCCGCAGGCCCGCGAGACCGCCGCACGGCACGCGGACGTCGCCCTGGTGCGCGCCGCATCCGCCGCACGGGCCGACGCCGCCCGCGCCGAACTGCGCGGCCTGGCGGCCCGGTTCGGGCGCGACCCGCGGACGCTCCTCGTCTTCGCCGCCCTCGACGTCGACCTCGGCGGCGGCGAACACGCCGCCGAGCCCGGCCACGGCGGCGGACCGCTGCCCACCGCCGGAGGGCCCGCCTACCGCGGCGGGCCCGTCGACCTCGCCGAGCTCATCGCCGACTGGCACCGCGCGGGCGCCGTCGACGGCTTCCACCTCACGCCCGCCGAGCCCCGCCGTGACCTGGAGCGGCTCGTCAACGGCACCGTCGCGCTGCTCCAGCACCGCGGCCTGTTCCGCACCTTCTATCCGGGCAGCACGCTCCGCGACCACCTGGGGCTCGCCCGGCCCGCCAACCGATACGCAGCGCTCACGGGGGAGTCCGCATGACGACGCAACGACCCAAGCAGGTGCACCTGGCCGCGCACTTCCCCGGCGTCAACAGCACCACCGTCTGGTCCGACCCCGCGTCCGGCTCGCACATCGACTTCTCGTCCTTCGCGTCGCTCGCCCGCACCGCCGAGCGCGGGCTCTTCGACTTCTTCTTCCTCGCCGAAGGGCTGCGGCTGCGCGAGCACAAGGGGCGCATCCACGACCTGGACGTCGTCGGGCGGCCCGAGTCGCTGACCGTCCTGACCGCGCTCGCCGCCGTCACCGAGCGGCTCGGCCTCGCCGGCACGGTCAACGCCACCTTCAACGAACCTTTCGAGCTGGCCCGCAGGTTCGCCGCCCTCGACCACCTGAGCGCGGGCCGTGCCGCCTGGAACGTCGTCACCACGTCGGACGCCTTCACCGGCGAGAACTTCCGGCGCGGCGGCTACCTCGACCGAGCCGACCGGTACACCCGCGCCGCCGAGTTCCTGGCGACCGCCCGCGAACTGTGGGACTCCTGGACGCCGGACGGCAGACCGCGACCGTTCGCGCACCACGGACGGCACTTCTCCGTCGAGGGCGAGTTCACCGCGCCCCGCTCCCCGCAGGGGCACCCCGTCGTCATCCAGGCGGGCGACTCGCCGGAGGGGCGGGAGTTCGCCGCGTCCGCCGCCGACGTGATCTTCACCCGGCACGGCACGCTGGAGGCGGGACGGGAGTTCTACGCCGACGTGAAGGGCCGCCTCGCGAAGTACGGGCGCTCCGCCGACGACCTGAAGATCATGCCCGGGGTCACCTTCGTCCTCGGCGACACCGCGGCCGAGGCGCAGGAGAAGGCCACCGGGATACGCCGCGAACAGGTCTCCCCGCAGAACGCGATCCTCGCCCTGGAACAGGTCTGGGGCGTCGACCTCTCCTCGTACGACCCGGACGGGCCGCTGCCCGACATCGACCCCGACCCGGACTCCGAGCTCGTCCAGGGCCGGGTGAAGATCGGCGACCCCTTCGCCGTCGCCGCGAAGTGGCGGGCCCTGTCCGAGGCCAAGGGGCTCTCCATCCGCCAGACCGTCATCGAGACCACGGCACGCCAGTCCTTCATCGGCACCCCGGACCGGGTCGCCGCCGACATGACGGAGTTCGTGCGCACCGACGCCGCCGACGGCTTCATCCTCGTGCCGCACCTCACCCCCGGCGGCCTCGACGACTTCGTGGACCGGGTGGTGCCGCTGCTCCAGGAGCGCGGCGCGTACCGCACGGCGTACGAGGGCACGACGCTCCGCTCCCACCTCGGGCTGCGCGAGCCGGTATGGAAGGGTTGATCACCATGAGCAACGGGCACACCGCGGACGCGGCGCAGGACTGGAAGCACTGGCACGAGCAGCGGACGGAGACGGTGTCGGCGCCCTACGGGCCGCTCTCCCTCACCGGCACGCACTGGCTCGCCGACCACCCGGAGGGACACCTGCCGGGCATCCCCGGGCACTGGGCCGACACGTCCGGCACGTCCGGCACGTCCGACGCGCTCGTCCTGACGGCGGGAGCCGAGGACGGCCTCACCGTCGACGGGACGCCCCTCAGCGGCGAGGTCCGCCTCGGCGCCGACAGCGGCCCGGTCGCCGACGCCCGCGTCGCGCTCGGCGGGCGCCGCCTCGTCGTCATCCGGCGCGAAGGCCTGTGGGCGGTGCGCGACTTCGACCCGGACGCCACCGCGCGCCGCGCCTTCCGTGGCATCGACGCCACCGCGTACGACGAGCGCTGGGCGGTGCCGGGGCGCTTCATCCCGTACGACGAGGACCGCACCGTCACGGTCGGCAACGCGGACGGCAAGGAGCGCGGGCTCGGAGTCGGCGGTGAACTCTCCTTCAGGATCGGGGGAGTCGAGCACACCCTCCAGGTGAGCGTCGAGGGCGACGGGTCGCTGTGGGCGGTCTTCGCGGACGCCACCAGCGGCGTGTCCAGCTACCGCTTCCGCTTCCTGCGCCCCGCCGCGCCCGGCGCCGACGGCCGCACCACCGTCGACTTCAACCGTGCGCTGCTGCCCCCGTGCGCCTTCGCCGACCACTTCATCTGCCCCTTCCCGCCGCCCGGCAACACGCTGCCCGTCGACATCGCGGCGGGGGAGCGGAACCTTCGGGACACCTAAGGCCCGTGTCGGCCGAAAGGTGCCCTTGTGCGGCTCGTGTCCACCCCCCAATACTCCCGAGCAGCGCTTGTCAGGAGCACGGCGTAACCGGAATCCGGGCTGTCTCTTTGGCTGCGCCTCACGGGTCCTCAACCCACAAGGACCCACTGACTTCCCTCGGGAGGAACAAACGTGAGGATCAAGCGCACCATCCCCCACAACGGCATATCAAGACACACCCGTCTGCTCGCCGTGGCCACCGGGCTCGTCGCCGCAGGAGCGCTCGCCGTGCCCGCGGCCACCGCGCAGGACGGCGCCGCCACCTTCAGCGCCTCGCAGCTGGAACAGGCCAGCGACGCCGTCCTCGGCGCCGACGTCGCCGGTACCGCCTGGGGTGTCGACGCGAAGACCAAGCAGGTCGTCGTGACCGCCGACAGCACGGTCTCCAAGGCCGAGATCGCGAAGCTCAAGGACGCGGCGGGAGCCAACGCCGACGCGCTGAGGATCGAGCGCACCCCGGGCACGTTCCAGAAGTACATCTCCGGCGGCGACGCGATCTACGCGAGCAGCTGGCGCTGCTCGCTCGGCTTCAACGTGCGCAACGGCAGCACCTACTACTTCCTGACCGCCGGTCACTGCACCGACGGCGCGACCACCTGGTGGTCCAACTCGGCGAAGACCACCGTGCTCGGCACCACGTCGGGCTCCAGCTTCCCGACCAACGACTACGGCATCGTCAAGTACACGAACAACTCGGTCACCAAGTCCGGCACCGTGGGCAGCCAGGACATCACCCGCGCCGCCGACCCGACCGTCGGACAGAACGTCACCCGGCGCGGCTCCACGACCGGCACGCACAGCGGCCGCGTCACCGCGCTGAACCAGACCGTGAACTACGGCGGCGGCGACGTCGTCTACGGCATGATCAAGACCACCGTCTGCGCCGAACCCGGCGACAGCGGCGGCCCGCTGTACTCGGGCTCCACGGCCCTCGGTCTGACCTCCGGCGGCAGCGGCAACTGCTCGTCGGGCGGCACCACGTTCTTCCAGCCGGTCACCGAGGCGCTGCGCGCGTACAACGTCAGCGTCTACTGACACAGCGCCCGCCGAGAACGTCCCACCGGCACAGGCCCCCGTCCGGACACCGGGCGGGGGCTCGCTCTTGCCCGAAGGGCGAGCTACCTTCGAAGCAGCGCGCAACACGCCCAATTCGGACCCTGGGGGGCCGGCATGGTCGAGGAGCTGGTGGCGGTGGGGTTGACCCTCGGGTCGCTCGGAGCGGTCTACGCGATGGCGGCGGCGCGCGTCATCAAACAGTACGAGCGAGGTGTGGTGCTGCGCCTCGGCAAGCTCCAGAGCCACGTGCGCGGACCGGGGTTCACCATGATCGTGCCCATGGTCGACCGGCTCCGCCGCGTCAACATGCAGATCGTGACGATGCCGGTGCCCGCCCAGGACGGCATCACGCGCGACAACGTCACGGTCCGCGTCGACGCCGTCATCTACTTCAAGGTCATGGACGCCGCCGAGGCGGTCGTCGAGGTGGAGGACTACCGCTTCGCGGTCTCACAGATGGCACAGACGTCGCTGCGCTCCATCATCGGCAAGAGCAACCTGGACGACCTGCTGTCCAACCGCGAGAAGCTCAACCAGGGCCTGGAGCTGATGATCGACTCCCCGGCCGTCGGGTGGGGCGTGCAGATCGACCGCGTCGAGATCAAGGACGTGTCGCTGCCCGAGACGATGAAGCGGTCCATGGCCCGCCAGGCCGAGGCCGACCGCGAGCGGCGCGCCCGCATCATCAACGCCGACGCCGAACTCCAGGCCTCCAAGAAGCTCGCCGAGGCCGCCCATGAGATGTCGGAGGAGCCCGCCGCGCTCCAACTCCGGCTCCTCCAGACCGTGGTGGCCGTCGCCGCCGAGAAGAACTCCACCCTCGTCCTGCCCTTCCCCGTGGAGCTCCTCCGGTTCCTGGAACGGGCCCAGCCGCCCGTGCCGCAGCAGCCGCAGGGGAACCACGCGGAGCCCGGGAAGCTGCCGGATTCCGGTGCGGGAGACGCGGAAGTCGGAGAGCTCGGCCCGTCCACGGGGTCGAAATCCGGACAGGACTAGTCCTTACCGGCTGACGACCTTCCCTCGCACGGGGTGTTTGCAGCGGGGACCGACGTGCTGTGACCCGGCTCACTCGACGCACAGGGGGCGCACGGCCGTTCCCGCATGCGCGTCCTGAAGTGGACCTTGTGTGCGACCGGATGACGTCGGGATAGTTAGCGGGTCAACTTGGCATGGACGCGGCTAATTCAGCGTGGTGGTTCCGTGCTGCGCAAGACACGCGACCCGCGAGGCCCCCACGCCGGACGGGTCGGTCCCCCCACAGGAGGTCGTGAGCTTTGAAGCACCGACGCATACCCAAGCGCCGTGCCGCCGTGGCAGGCGCGGGCATCGCCGCGCTGGTCGCCGCGGGAATCACCTTCCAGACTGCGAACGCGAGCGAGAACTCCCCCACCCCCACCCCCGACACCCTCTCCGTGGCCAAGGCCGGAAAGCTCGCCTCTTCGCTGGGCAAGGAGCTCGGCGCGGACGCCGCGGGCACGTACTACGACGCCGAGACCAAGACCCTCGTCGTGAACGTGCTCGACCGGAGCGCGGCGGACGCCGTCGAGTCGGCGGGCGGCAAGGCCAGAATCGTCGAGAACTCCCTCGCCGAGCTGAAGAGCGCCCGCGCGACGCTCGACGACAAGGCGGCCGTGCCCGGCACCTCGTGGGCGATGGACCCGGCCACCAACAAGGTCGTCGTCACGGCCGACCGCACGGTCAAGGGCGCGAAGCTCGACAAGGTCACCTCGATCGTGAAGGAGCTCGGCGGCAAGGCCGAACTCAAGCGCAGCAAGGGCGAGTACAAGGCCTTCATCGCCGGCGGCGACGCGATCTGGGGGAGCGGCTCGCGCTGCTCGCTCGGCTTCAACGTCGTCAAGGGCGGCGAGCCGTACTTCCTGACGGCGGGACACTGCGGCAACGCGGTGAAGAGCTGGTCCGACTCGCAGGGCGGCTCGGAGATCGGTGCCACGGAGGAGTCCAGCTTCCCGGGCAACGACTACGCCATCGTGAAGTACACGGCCGACACCCCGCACCCCAGCGAGGTGAACCTCTATGGCGGCACCCAGGCGATCAGCAAGGCCGGGGACGCCACGGTCGGCCAGAAGGTGACGCGCAGCGGCAGCACCACCCAGGTCCACGACGGTGACGTCACCGCGCTGGACGCCACGGTCAACTACCAGGAGGGCCAGGTCGACGGTCTGATCCAGACGACGGTCTGCGCCGAGCCCGGCGACAGCGGCGGCGCGCTCTTCGCCGGCGACACCGCGCTCGGCCTCACCTCGGGCGGCAGCGGCGACTGCTCGTCCGGCGGCGAGACCTTCTTCCAGCCGGTTCCCGAGGCCCTTTCGGCCTACGGAGCGGAGATCGGCTGACCTCGCAGGACGCTCGACGCCCCGCTCCCGCACCTGCGGGGGCGGGGCTTTCCGTATTTATCGCATTTCTTGTGAAAGTTTTCACAAGCGCGCATGGGTCTAAAGTCACTCACGATTTGCGCAGCTCAGGGCCGCTTTCGCGCGTGCTTGCGTTTCCCCGGAAGGACCTTCTCCCCTGCGTTTGAGGCCCTTTTCGGAGCCTCGCGGGACACGTACAGGTGTGGAATTGAGGTGGAGCGAAAAGGACTCGAAGAATCCGACGAAGGGGTGCCGCCATGCAGGCCAACGAGATGGTGGACGGACTGGTCGAGAGGGCGCTCACGGCCCTCGGCCGGTTCGCGACGTACGACCAGGAACAGGTCGACCACATCGTCAAGAAGGCCTCCCTCGCCGCGCTGAGCCGGCACGGGGAGCTCGCGCGGCAGGCGGTCGAGGAGACCGGCCGCGGCCTCTTCGAGGACAAGGCCGTCAAGAACCTCTTCGCCTGCGAGCACGTCGTCAACTCGCTGCGCGGCCTGAAGACGGCGGGCGTCGTCTCCCGCGACGAGCTGAACGGCGTCACCGAGATCGCCGAACCGGTCGGCGTCGTCTGCGCGATGACGCCGGTGACCAACCCGACCTCCACCACGCTCTTCAAGGCGCTCATCGCCCTCAAGACCCGCAACCCGATCGTCTTCGCCTTCCACCCCAGCGCCCAGCGCTGCTCCGCCGAGGCCGCGCGGATCGTGCGGGACGCGGCGGTCGAGGCGGGCGCGCCCGAGGACTGCGTGCAGTGGGTCGAGGAGCCCTCGATGGAGGCCACCGGCCTCCTCATGAACCACGACGGCGTCTCCACGATCCTCGCCACCGGCGGCAACGCGATGGTGAAGGCCGCCTACTCCTGCGGCAAGCCCGCACTCGGCGTCGGCGCGGGCAACGTACCCGCGTACGTCGCGCGCAGCGGCAAGCTGCGGCGGGCCGTGCACGACATCGTGCTCTCCAAGGCCTTCGACCACGGCATGATCTGCGCCTCCGAGCAGGCCGTCATCCTCGACGAGGAGATCTACGACGAGGGGATCGAGGAGTTCCGGCGGCTCGGCGCGTACGTCGTCACGGCGGCCGAGAAGACCAAGCTGGAGGAGTTCGTCTTCGGCACGACCGCCTTCGCCAACAACTGCTCGGGCGCCGAGCTGAACGCGGACGTCGTCGGCAGGTCCCCGCGATGGATCGCCGAACAGGCCGGGTTCGAGGTCCCCGAGGGCACGTCGGTCATCGTCGCCGAGTGCGCCGAGGTCGGCGAGGGCGAACCGCTCACCCGCGAGAAGCTCTCCCCGGTACTCGCCGCCCTGAAGGCCGACACCACCGAGCACGGCCTCGAACTGGCCGCCCGGATGGTCGAGTTCCACGGACTCGGGCACAGCGCCGCCATCCACACCGAGGACGAGGAGCTCGCCGAGGAGTTCGGCAGGCGCGTCAAGGCGGTCCGCGTCATCGTCAACGCGCCCTCCACCTTCGGCGGCATCGGCGACGTCTACAACTCCTTCCTCCCCTCACTCACCCTCGGCTGCGGCAGCTATGGACACAACTCGGTGTCCAACAACGTCTCCGCGGTCAACCTGATCAACATCAAGCGGATCGGACGGCGCAACAACAACATGCAGTGGTTCAAGGTCCCGCCGAAGATCTACTTCGAGCGCAACGCGCTGCGCTACCTCGGTGAGATGGACGGCATCAAGCGGGTCTCGATCGTCACCGACAAGACCATGTCGGCCCTCGGCTTCGTCGCCCGCGTGACCGACATCCTCGCGGCCCGTACGTCGGCCGTCACCGTCCAGGTCATCGACGACGTCGAGCCCAACCCGGAGCTCTCCACGGTGCGGGCGGGCGCCGCCCTGATGCGGGACTTCGAGCCGGACACGATCATCGCCCTCGGCGGCGGCTCGCCGATGGACGCGGCCAAGATCATGTGGCTCATGTACGAGCACCCCGAGGTCGAGTTCGCGGACACCAAGGAGAAGTTCTTCGACATCCGCAAGCGGGCGTTCAAGTTCCCCGGGCTCGGCGAGAAGGCGCAGCTGGTGGCCGTCCCGACGACCTCGGGCACCGGCTCGGAGGTCACCCCGTTCGCGGTCATCTCCGACCCGGCGGCCGCGCAGAAGTACCCCCTTGCCGACTACGCGCTCACTCCGAACGTCGCGATCGTCGACCCCGTCCTGCCGATGCGGCTCCCGGCGACCGTCACCGCCGACTCCGGCTTCGACGCGCTGACCCACGCCACGGAGGCGTACGTCTCGGCGTACGCGAACGACTACACCGACGGGCTCTGCCTCCAGGCCATCAAACTGATCTTCGAGAACCTGGAGCGGTGCGTCGTGAACGGGGCGGAGGACCCCGAGGCGCGCGAGAAGATGCACAACGCCTCGACCGTCGCGGGCATGGCCTTCGCCAACGCCTTCCTCGGCCTGGTGCACGCCATGGCACACACCCTCGGCAACACGTTCCACGTCGCCCACGGCCGCACCAACGCGCTGCTCCTGCCGCACGTCATCCGGCACAACGGCACGGTGACCGGCAAGGCGACGCCCTGGCCGAAGGCCGAGGTCTACCGGGCGCCTGAGCGGTTCCAGGAGATCGCCCGCATGCTGGGCCTGCCGGCGGCCTCCCCGGAGGAGGGCGTCGAGTCCTACGCCCGCGCGGTGGAGGAGCTGCGCGCGAAGTGCGGGATCCCCGCGTCCTTCCAGGAGGAGGGTGTGGACGAGGCGGCCTTCCTGGAGGCCCTGCCGCAGCAGGCGATGAACGCGTACGCCGATCAGTGCGCGCCCGCCAATCCGCGCATGCCGATGATCGACGAGATGCAGCAGCTCATGCGGCAGGCGTACTACGGCGCGACCAGCCACTGACGAGCCGCAGGGACGAACTCACCGCTTCGGCCAGTACCACAACGGCTCGTCCAAGAGGCTCTCCCGGCCCGCCACCGTCGTCCGGCCCGACTCCTTGAGCAGTTCTATGGAGTTGACGTCGACCCGGTGGCGGGCCGCGCCCTTGGCCACCGCCTCGGCGAGAGGGCGGGCATGGGTCACCAGGACTACCTGCGTGTCCTTCGTCGCCGTCACGATCAGGTCCGCGAGCGGGCGCAGGAGGTCCGGGTGCAGGCTCGTCTCCGGCTCGTTCAGGACGAGCAGCTCGGGCGGCCGCGGGGTCAGGAGCGCCGCCGTCCACAGCAGGTAGCGCAGCGTGCCGTCGGACAGCTCCGCGGGGCCCAGCGGGCGCAGCAGCCCGTGCTGGTGCAGCTGGAGCTCGAACCGGCCGCCGTTGTCGACGACGCGGACCCGGCTGCCCGGGAAGGCGTCGTCCACCGCGTCGTCGAGCGCCTCGTCGTCGCCGATCTCGCGGATGGTCTGGAGCGCGGCGGCCAGATCCGCGCCGTCGTGGGCGAGGACCGGCGTGCGCGTGCCGATGCGGGCGGCACGGGCGGGCGCGTCGGCGTCGGTGCGCACGTGGTCGTAGAACCGCCAGGAGCGGATCAGCTCGCGCAGCCGCAGCAGGTCGGGAGCGAGCTGCGGGTCGGCGAACTCGCTCAGCATGCTGTCGTACGGACGGATGCCCTGGGTGCGGTGCCAGCCGCCGTCGGCCGTGCGGGTGCGCACCGCGGGGCCCGCGCGGTCGCAGAGCAGCGCCGCGGGCCGCAGGACGGGGCCCGCCCAGGTGGACTCGCGCTTGATCTCGGGGTCGAGCTGGAAGAGGGACGGCGCGCCCCGCGGGCCCGCGCCGCTGGACTGGGGGAGGCCGAAGTCCACCGCGTACCCGAACTCGTCGCCGGCGAAGCCGAGCTTCAGCCCCGTGGGCTCCGCCTTCCGCTCGCCCGCCCAGAGCGCGGACGGCAGGCCGCCCTCGCGGGCCAGGGCCGCGACCGCGCCGCCCGTGGCGGAGTCGGCGAGTAGGCGCAGGGAGCGGTACAGGCTGGACTTGCCCGTGCCGTTCGCGCCCGTGATCACGTTCAGCCGGTCCAGCGGGACGATCAGCTTGCGCAGGGAGCGGTAGTTCTCGACGGCGAGTGTGCGGATCATGCGTCTCAGCCTCGCACCCGGGTCTGACAATCCCCGTGTGTCACCCGAAGCGGCGGCTGCCGCTGCCGTTTCCGCTGCCGTAGTTCGTGCCGCTGAGGTCGATGTTGCTGCTGTGGTGCGTCTTGCGGCGGGCGGACAGGGCGAGGGTGACGACCGTGCCGAGGAGTGCCCAGGCGGCGAGGACGAGGAGCGGGCGGGTGATCGAGTTCCCGTCGAAGTACGCGATGGAGCGGGCGACCCAGGTGCCCGCGCCCGGTTGCAGCCAGGGCCCGATCGCTTCCCAGAAGGGCGGGAGCATCGGCAGCGGGAAGGCGCCGCCCGCGCTGGGGTTGCCGCCGATGACGACGAGGAGGACGGCGAGTCCGATGCCGACGATGCCGGTGAGCGCCTGGAGGGCGAGGGTGACCGCGCCGACCCCGAAGATCACCAGTGCGCCGAGGCCCCACAGGCCGAGGACGCTGCCGGGCAGGGCGCCGAGGATCGGCCCGATGATGACCGCGCCGCCGAGCCCGCCGACGATCGCGTAGAGCGCCATGGTGCCGAGTCTGATGACCGCGCGGGGCACGTTGGAGGCCCGGGAGCCCGCGCTGATCGCGAGGATCGACGCGCACAGGTAGCCGCCGACGCACCAGCCGACGACCAGGTAGAACGACGAGAGGCCGTTGAAGTCCTGGTCCGACGCGGGGGCCACGTCGTCGGTCTTCACGGTGCGCTTCTCGGCGGCGTCGACGTCGGTGACGAGGGTGGTGAGGGTCCTGGAGAGGGCGGTGCCGCCGCCGGAGGCGACCAGGAGGGTGTCGGTGGTGCCGCGCGGGTCGACGAGCAGGGCGCCGTCGATGTCGCGGTTCATGATCTGGTGGCGGGCCGCGGCCTCGTCCTTGAGGACGCGCGGGTCGAGCGGGTCGCCGGGGAGCTTCTTCAGCTTGTCGGCGGTCTGCTCGGCCGCGGCGCCGGGGGCGACGACTCCGAAGGGCACGTCTCTGGGTTTCGGGTTGTGCAGGGCCCCTACGTAGGAGGCGATGAACAGCAGTTGCAGGGCGAGTACGCCGATGACGAGCAGGGCTGCTCGCGGGGTGACGGCGCTCTTCAATTCGTCGGCGAACCTCATGCCCCCACGCTCCGGTGTGCGGGGCGTTTGCGCAGGTGGGATGGGCCGAACGGACGATGCGGGGGCAGTGGGGTCAGCCCTCGCACGCTAATCGAACGTATGTGTCGTACGTGAGTTCGAAACTGGTCTATGGTGGAGACGGGGGATGTCAGATCGGATCGGTTCGGAGTTTCAGGAGGTGCGTGTGCCCGGGTTCACGCATCTGCACACCGTCTCCGGATTCTCCCTGCGGTACGGCGCATCGCACCCGGAGCGGCTCGCCGAGCGCGCCGCCGACCGCGGCATGGACGCCCTCGCGCTCACCGACCGCGACACCCTCGCGGGCGCCGTCCGGTTCGCCAAGGCCGCGGCCAAGGCGGGCGTGCGGCCGCTGTTCGGGGCCGAGCTCGCGGTGGGCGCGCCCGCACCCGCCCGGGGCGAGCGCCGGCGTGCCCCCGTACGCGGCGGCGCCTTCATCGACGAGTCGACACCCCGCGTCACCTTCCTCGCCAGGGACGGCGCCACCGGCTGGGCCACGCTCTGCCGCCTGGTCACCGCCGCGCACCGCGACGGCACGGCGCAGGGGCAGGCACAGGGGCAGGGGCAGCCCGTCCTGCCGTGGCAGGAGAACCACGGCGAAGGTCTCACCGTGCTGCTCGGCCCCGCGTCCGACGTGGGGCGCGCGCTCGCCGCGGGCCGCCCCGACCGGGCCGCCCGCCTCCTCGCCCCCTGGCGCGAGCGGTACGGCGACGCGCTGCGCCTGGAGTCCGTCTGGCACGGCCGCGAGGGCACGGGCCCCGGCTCCCTGCGCCTGGCCGCGCGCACCGTCGGCTTCGCCGCCGAACAGGGCGTGCGCCCCGTCCTGAGCAACGCCGTGCGCTACGCGGACCCCGGCCAGGGCCCGGTCGCCGACGTCCTCGACGCCGCCCGCCGCCTCGTCCCCGTCGACCCGACCAAGGAACTCGACAGCGGCGAGCGGTGGCTGAAGGGCGCCGACGCCATGCTGCACGTCGCCGAACGCGTCGTCGAGGCCGCGGGCTTCCGCCGCGACACCGCCCACCGCCTCGTCGAACAGACCAGTGCCGCCGCCGCCGAATGCCTCGTCGACCCCGAGGACGACATCGGCATCGGCTCCGTACGCTTCCCCGAACCGCACCTCGTCGGCGCCGGGCGCCGCACCGCGCAGCGCGTCCTCGCCTCGCGGGCCGCGGCGGGCATGGTGCGGCGCGGCTACGACACCCGGCGCGAGTACTGGGAGCGGATGCACCACGAGCTGGACATCATCGACCACCACGGATACGCCTCGTACTTCCTGACCGTGGCCCAGGTCGTCGACGACGTGCGCGACCTGGGCATCCGGGTCGCGGCGCGCGGCTCCGGCGCCGGGTCCCTGGTCAACCACCTCATCGGCATCGCGCACGCCGACCCCGTCGAGCACGGGCTGCTCATGGAGCGGTTCCTCTCCAAGCGGCGGCACGTCCTGCCGGACATCGACATCGACGTCGAGTCGGCCCGCCGCCTGGAGGTCTACCGCGCGATCATCGGCCGCTTCGGCCCCGAGCGCGTCGCGACGGTCGCGATGCCGGAGACGTACCGGGTGCGCCATGCCATACGCGACGTGGGCGCCGCCCTGTCCATGGACCCGGCCGACATCGACCGGATCGCCAAGGCCTTCCCGCACATCCGCGCCCGCGACGCCCGCTCCGCGATGAAGGAGCTGCCCGAACTCCGGGAGATCACCCAGGAACTGGGCGACCGTGACCGGCTGTGGGACCTCGTCGAGGCGCTGGACGCGCTGCCGCGCGGTGTCGCCATGCACCCGTGCGGGGTGCTGCTCTCCGACGCCTCGCTGCTCGCCCGCACCCCCGTGATGCCGACCAGCGGCGAGGGCCTGCCCATGTCGCAGTTCGACAAGGACGACGTCGAGGACCTCGGCCTGCTCAAGCTGGACGTGCTCGGCGTGCGGATGCAGTCGGCGATGGCGCACGCGGTAGCGGAGGTCGAGCGGGCCACGGGTGACGCCGTGGATCTCGACGACCCGCGCCAGGTGCCGCCGGGCGACCCGGCGACGTACCAGCTGATCAAGTCCACCGAGACGCTGGGATGCTTCCAGATCGAGTCGCCGGGCCAGCGCGACCTGGTCGGGCGGCTCCAGCCGACGACCTTCCACGACCTGGTGGTCGACATCTCGCTGTTCCGGCCAGGACCGGTCGCCGCCGACATGGTGCGGCCCTTCATCGAGTCCAGGCACGGCCGCGCGCCCGTCCGCTACCCGCACCCCGACCTCGCGGAGCCGCTGAAGGAGACGTACGGCGTCGTCGTCTTCCACGAGCAGGTCATCCAGATCGTCGACATCATGACCGGCTGCGGGCGCGACGAGGCGGACCGGGTGCGGCGCGGGCTCTCCGACCCGGAGTCGCAGGGCAGGATCCGCTTCTGGTTCGCGCAGCACGCGGCGGCCAGGGGGTACGACGCGGAGACCATCGGCCGCACGTGGGGGATCGTCGAGGCCTTCGGCTCGTACGGCTTCTGCAAGGCGCACGCGGTGGCCTTCGCCGTGCCCACCTACCAGTCGGCGTGGCTGAAGGCCCATCACCCGGCCGCGTTCTACGCCGGGCTGCTCACGCACGACCCCGGGATGTACCCGAAGCGGCTGCTGCTCGCGGACGCGCGGCGGCGGGGGGTGCCGATCCTTCCCCTGGACGTGAACCGGTCGGCGGTCGCTCACCGTATCGAACTGGTGTCCGGTTCGGAGGGGGCTCCGGACCGGTGGGGGCTGCGGCTCGCGCTCTCCGACGTGCACGGCATCAGCGAGGCCGAGGCCGCCCGGATCGCCGATAGTCAGCCCTACGCCTCCCTCGTCGACTTCTGGGAGCGCGCCAGGCCCTCCAAGCCGGTCGCCCAGCGGCTCGCGCAGGTCGGCGCACTCGACGCGTTCGGCGCCAACCGCCGCGACCTGCAACTGCACCTGGCCGAGCTGCGGCGCGGCGCGCGGGGCGCGGCCGGCGCCCAACTGTCCCTGGCGGGCGGCCGGAAGACGGTGCCCGCGGGCCTGCCCGACCTGGACGACGCGGAGCGGCTCAGCGCCGAACTCGGCGTCCTCGGCATGGACTCCTCACGCCACCTCATGGGCGACCACCGCGCCTTCCTCGATGAGCTCGGCGCCCTCAGTGCCCGGCGCCTGCGCGAGGCCGAACACGGCGCGACCGTCCTGGTCGCGGGCGCCAAGGCGGCCACCCAGACCCCGCCGATCCGCTCCGGCAAGCGCGTCATCTTCACCACCCTGGACGACGGCACGGGCCTGATCGACCTGGCCTTCTTCGACGACGCCCACGAGCGGTGCGCGCACACCGTCTTCCACTCCTGGCTGCTGCTCGTACGCGGCGTCGTGCAGCGCCGCGGGCCGCGCAGCCTCAGCGTGGTGGGCGCGGCGGCGTGGAACCTGGCGGAGCTGGTGGAGGTGCGGGCGGAGGGGGGCCTCGATGCGGTGGCGCTGCGCTTGGCGGAGCCGGTCCATGGGTCGGAGTCGGAGTCGGAGTCGGTCCCGGAACCGGGCTCGGAACCGGGCTCGGAACCGGGATCGGCGGCAGGGCGGCGTATCCGTATGGCCACGGGATACGAGATGCACCCCTGGGCGGACCTGCGCCCGGCGGGCGAAGGGGCGACACCGGCAAGGAAGCTGTGGCACCGGAGTTCGGGGAGCGCGGGATGAGTGAAGAGGCGCGCGGGATGAGCAACGGCGTCACCACCCTCTACGTACGCTTCCTGCTGCCCCCCATGCACGAGGCGCTACTGCCCCAACTCCTCGCCCTGCTGGGCGAGTTCACTCCGCAGGTAGAGGCGCTCCCGCCCGACGCCGCGCTTGTCGACGTACGGGGAGCGCGACGGTACTTCGGACGGAGCGCCGTCGACCTCGCCGCACTGATCCGGGTACGGGCACTCGCGCTGTACGGGGTGGAGTGCGCGATCGGCGCAGGGCCCGGCCCGATGCTGGCGCGGATGGCCGCGCGCGGCGCCGCCCCCGGCGTGACCCGCTCGGTGCCCGAAGGGGAGGACGGCGTACGGGAGTTCCTCGCCGAGCGGCCGGTCGGCGAGCTGCCCGGCATCGGCCGCGCCACCGCCCGCACCCTCTGCGAGTACGGCCTCGACTCCCTCGGGAAGGTCGGTGCCGCGCCCCTGTCCACCCTGCAGCGGCTCGTCGGCGCCCGCGCGGGCCGCGAGCTGAGCGAGAAGGCGCGGGGCGTCGACCGCACCCGGGTCGTGCCGAACGCCGCCGCGCGCTCGCTCTCCGTCGAACGGCCTTTCCCGCGCGACGAACTGGACCCCTTCCGGCACCGCCGCGCACTGCTCTCCGGCGCGGAGGAGCTGGGGGCGCGGATGCGCGGCGAGGACCAGGTGTGCCGCACGCTGGTCCTCACGGTGCGGTACGCCGACCGCTCCACGACCACTCGCTCCAAGGCCCTCCCCGAGCAGACCGCGCACTCCACCGAGCTGGCCATGACCGCGTACCGCATGTACGAGGCGCTGGGCCTCCAGCGGGCCAGGGTGCGCGCCCTCTCCCTGCGTGCCGAGGGCCTCGCCCCCGCCGAACACGCCACCCACCAGCTGTCGTTCGACCCGACGGACGAGAAGACCCGCCGCATCGAGGAGGTCGCCGACCGGGCGCGGGCGAAGTTCGGTCCGGGCGCCATCGTGCCGGGAACGCTGGCGGCGTAACGGCGCCGGGATCCGCGTCGTGACCGCGCCAGTGAACGCTGGAACTTTTTACGACGCGCCGCTTCACTCTTCACCTACTCGCGCGTAATTTGACGTGAGCACGGCATCCTGCTGATCCGGGTCACAGGGCGTACCGCCATCGCACTCCCCTTGAGCCGCAAGGAGATCACACGATGCTGCCCTGGAGACGAGCGCTGCGCGCGCTCGCCGCCGCCCTGCTCGTCACGGGCGCGGTCACTCTCACCCCCGCCACGGCCACCGCTGACGCGGCGTCCACCGCACCCGCCATATCCCGAGGCTGGAACGACTACGACTGCAAGCCGTCCGCCGCACACCCCCGACCGGTCGTCCTCGTGCACGGCACGTTCGGGAACTCCGTCGACAACTGGCTCGTCCTCGCGCCCTACCTGGTCAAGCGCGGCTACTGCGTCTACTCCCTGGACTACGGCCAGCTGCCGGGCGTCCCGTTCTTCAACGGCCTCGGCCCCATCGACAAGTCGGCCGGGCAGCTCGACACCTTCGTGGACAAGGTGCTCGCCTCGACGGGTGCGAAGAAGGCGGACCTCGTCGGGCACTCGCAGGGCGGCATGATGCCGCGCCACTACCTCAAGTTCCTGGGCGGCGCCGCGAAGGTGAACGCCCTGGTCGGTCTCGCCCCCGACAACCACGGCACCACGCTGCTCGGCCTCACCAAGCTGCTGCCGTACTTCCCCGGCATCGAGGACCTGCTGACCACGAAGACCCCGAGCCTCGCCGACCAGGTCGCGGGCTCACCCTTCCTGACCAAGCTCAACGAGGGCGGCGACACGGTGCCCGGCGTGCGCTACACCGTCATCGCCACCAAGTACGACGAGGTCGTCACCCCGTACCGCACCCAGTTCCTGACCGGCCCGGACGTCCGCAACGTCACCCTCCAGGACCTGTGCCCCGTGGCCCTGTCCGAGCACGTGGCGATCGGCATCCTGGACCGGGTGGCCCACCACGAGGTGGCGAACGCACTGGACCCGGCACACGCGACGCCGAGCACGTGCCTGTCATGACACGTGCCCGGCGTCGTTTCCGCTGACTCCGTTCCGCTGACTCGTCCGGGGCTCAGCGGCCGTGGCGTCCCGCGGCGCGGCGGCGGGTCGTGGCGAACATCGCCGCGGCACCGATGGCCAGGATGGCGGCGCCGCCCATGGCGATGTACGGCGTGGTGCTGTCGCCGCCGGTCTCGGCGAGGTTGTCGTTCGCCGTGGTGACCGGCTTCTCGGCGCCGCCGTTCACCTCGGGCCGGTTGTCGCCGGCCGCCTCGTCCGCGGCCGGGGCGGCGGGCGCGGCGCCGGTGGCGTCGGCGCCCGTCTCGGCGTCGGCGTCCCCGTGGCCGTGGTGCTCGACGGAGGACTTGTCGGCACCGGCGGCGATGTCCTGATCGGTGGGCGCGGAGGCGGCGGGGGCCGGGGCGTTGCTGCCCGAACCCCCGCTGTCCTTCCCGAACACGACGTCGGAGCAGGTGTAGAAGGCCTCGGGGGAATCGGAGCGCTGCCAGATCGAGTAGATCAGGTGCCGGCCCGACTTGGCCGGGACCTTGCCGTCGAAGACGTAGTCACCGTTCTCCATCTTCGGGTCGGCCACGTCGACGAAGGGCTTCTCCTCCAGATCCGACCACTTCAGCGGCTTGGACGGGTCGTACGAGTCCTTGGTGATGTACAGCTCGAAGGAGCCCTTGTGCGGGGCGGTGCCCTTGTAGTGGAAGGTGTGGTTGCCGCCGGACATCTTGCTGGACGGCCAGTCGGCGCGCGGCAGGTCGAGCCCCTTGTACTTGTCGTTCCCGGCGCTGCACAGCTTCCCGTCCGGGATGATCTCCTTCGACTTCCCGGCGGCGTTAGCGATGTTCACGCCGTTCCAGTCGTAGAAGGCCTGCGCGCCACTGGCCGCGACGGCTGCCTTGCAGGCGGCCGACTCGGGCGACTCCGGCCCCTCCTGGAAGCAGGCGGAGACCCGGCTGACCGGGTCCGTCATCGAACCGTGCGCGGCGGCAGGCGTGACCGAAAGGGCGGTCAGGGCGAGCGGCGCGACACCGACGGCGGCGAGGCGTGCGACCTTGCGGCGTGCAGACATGGGGGTTCTCCTCAAACGGCGGTTCAGGGGACACGGGGCAGTGGCGAACGGGCGGCACGGCCCCCCGATCCACCAGCGGCACCGACGGCTCGTCACCGCCCCGGCGACCAGAAAACTAGCCCCTGAAATCCACGAAATCCCCTGCTGGGGGCGGGGGATGGAGATCCTTATGGTCGCTTTAAGGGAGAGCTAACCGAGGGCTCAGACTGGGCTTTTGGACGTCCCGGTTTGCCCCCCCTGCGCGAGCTACGGACCGATCCGTGTGACCCCGGAGTGAATCCACGCGACGTGCTACCACACGTATGCCCCGCGAGTCCCTGGATTGCCGCAACTCGGGTGCCAATACGCCAGGGTTCGCTACCCCCGCTCGTTCGCCACCTGGGAGTTCCCCGTTTCGCGCCACCCAGACGCCAGGGTCAGCAAGATCATTCGCCACCGGCAAAAGCCGCATATTGCCGAACCGGGCGGTCATAACGGCTTGATGAGTGCCGTGACTTGGGGTTATCTCGTCCTGGAGCGCCTGCAGAGGCCCGCAGCCGGGGCGCTGCATGCTCCTCGCGCACACGCGAGAAAGGCCTGGCTCCGGGAATGCAGCCCAGAGCCAGGCCCGTGCGCGGGGCGGGTGAGTCCGGCCGGGTATCCGTCGGCCGGGCTTGCTCATCCGCTCGGCCAGCCGTCCGGCTCACACCTCATGCGTCACACAAAGCGTTCGACGCACCCCGCGATGGCGGTGATCGCGGTGAGGGACAGCGCCGCTAACTGCACCCACTCGTACCGTCGGGGGCGCCTGGGGCACCTGCCCTCCCGCCTCGATCCGTCCATCGTGTCCGGCCTCCTGTCTCTCTGTGTCCCCGACCGAAGTCGGGACCCGCCCGGGCACGGGCGGGCGTTGCGGGAGAGACATCGCCGGGCATCTCGCAACCTACCGGCGCGCCGGGCGCGCGCTCGACCGACCGCCACCATTCGCCAGGGATCGCCAGGCTCAACCAGGGAGAGAGCCAGGCGCCCGGCCCGCCGGCCGCGGTGCACGGTGGCCGCCGGGACCGCCTCACCCCACCCACCGATACCGCCGCTCGGGCCGCCCCGTCCCCCCGTACCGAAGCGTCACCTCGGCCCTGCGGGTGTCCGCGAAGAATTCCAGGTAGCGGCGGGCGCTGACGCGGGACAGGGTGCCTGCTTCCGCGCACTCCGAGGCGGAGAGGCCGGACGGGTGGTCGCGCAGGGTCTGTTCCACCAGGTCCGCCGTGTGGGGGGCCAGGCCCTTCGGGAGTTCTCGGGAACCCGGCGGGCGCGTGCCGAAGATCTGGTCGACGTCCTCCTGGCGGGCCTCCGCCAGGCCGTCCAGGCGGGCCCGCAGGGCGGCGACGTGGCGCAGCTGCTCCTGGAGCGCGGCCTGGTTGAAGGGCTTGATGAGGTAGTGCAGCGCGCCGGCCCGCAGCGCCGCCCGCACCACCTCCGCGTCCCGCGCCGCCGTGATGAACAGCGCGTCCACCGGCTCGCGCCCCGGCTCCCGCTCCTCGGCCGCCCGCAGCTCGCGCAGCACCGCGATGCCGTCCATGTCGGGCAGGTACACGTCGAGGAGTACGAGGTCGGGGCGTACGTCATCGGCGAGGCGCACCGCCTCCGCGCCGCTGTGCGCGACCCCGACCACCGTGAAGCCGGCCACCGCCGCGACGTACCGACTGTGCAGCTTGGCGACCATGAAGTCGTCGTCCACGACCAGCACCCTCGTCATCGCCGCAGGCTATGGGCGCGACCACAAGGACCACAACGTCCGTTGGTTCCGGAAGAGAGACAGGTTGTTAACGCCCGGGCAACATGTGGGCCACCTCACAACCGACTACACGCCGACAGGTGGTGGCACACGTGCGCCTGCGCACCCCCCTCGCCCTGTCCGGGGCCGCCCTCCTCGTGCTCGTGGCGCCGCCGCTGCTCACCACGGGCAGCGGCGCCGACACCGGCACACAGATCCCCGGCCTGCGCTTCATGGTCCCCAACACGCCCGGCGGCGGCTACGACATCACCGCACGCACCGCTGCCAAGAACGCCGAGGACGCCGGACTCACCCACAACATCGAGGTGTTCAACCTGCCGGGAGCGGGCGGCACCGTCGGCCTGACCCGGCTCGTCGGCGAGCACGGCAACGGCAAGCTCGCCATGTCCATGGGGCTCGGCGTCGTCGGCGCCGCCCGCTCCAACGACTCGCCCAAGACCCTCGCCGACACGACCCCCATCGCCCGGCTCACCGAGGAGCAGGACGTCGTCGTGGTCGCCAAGGACTCCCCGTACAAGACCATCGGGCAGCTCATCGACGCCTGGAAGGAGGATCCGGGCAAGGTGCCAGTAGGAGGGGGTTCTTCGCCCGGTGGGCCCGACCACCTCGCCCCGATGCTGATGGCCCGTGCCGCAGGCATCGACCCGAAGGAGGTCAACTACGTGCCCTTCGACGGGGGTGGTGAGCTTCTTGCCTCCATCCTCGGGAGCAAGGTCGCCTTCGGTGTCTCCGGAGTCGGCGAGTACCTCGACCAGATCAAGTCGGGCGAGCTGCGGCTCCTCGCCGTCACCGGACCCGAGCGGGTCAAGGGCCTGGACGGGCCCACCCTCAAGGAGTCCGGCTACGACGTGAACTTCACCAACTGGCGCGGCATCGTCGCCCCGCCCGGCCTCAGCGACGCCGAGCGCAAGAAGCTCACCGGGCTCATCAAGAAGCTGCACGGGTCGCGCGAATGGCGCGAGTCCCTGCGGAAGAACGGGTGGGACGACGCCTTCCTCACCGGAGAGAAGTTCGGCGACTTCCTGGACGCCCAGGACAAGCGCGTCGTCTCCGTACTGAAGGAGCTGGGGCTGTGAGCACCAACGGCCTCCCGGACCAGTCCGGCAACCCCGGCCTCCCCGGCACCCCCGACGCGCCGCGCGGCCGCCGCGCCTGGCTGCGCGAGCACTCTGAGCTCGGCGTCTGCGTCCTGCTCCTCGCCCTCGGCGCCCTCGTCCTCACCGACGCCCTCACCATGGACGTCGAGATCGCCCAGCGCGGGCCCATCGGCCCGAAGACCGTGCCGATCGTCGTCGGGGCCGGGCTGCTCGTCGTCGCGCTGCTGCTCGCCGTCGACGTACTGCGCGGCGGGCGCGGCGAGGCCGAGGGCGGCGAGGACGTCGACCTGTCCGAACCCGCCGACTGGCGCACCGTGCTGCTGCTCGCCGGCGTCTTCCTCGCCACCGCCGCCCTCATCGAACCGGTCGGCTTCCCCATCGCGGGAGCGCTGCTCTTCTGGGGCTCCGCCCACGCCCTCGGCAGCCGCCACCTCGACCGCGATCCGCTCATCGCCGCCGGGCTCTCCGTCGTCACGTACGAAGTCTTCAACAACCTGCTCGGCGTGCCCCTGCCGGGCGGCCCCCTGATGGGAGTGCTGTGACATGAACGCCTTCTCCTCCCTCATGGACGGCTTCGGCACGGCCCTGACCCCCGTCAACCTCCTGTGGGCCGCCGTCGGCGTGCTCCTCGGCACCGCGATCGGCGTACTCCCCGGCATCGGGCCCGCCATGGCCGTCGCCCTGCTGCTCCCCGTGACGTACGGACTCGAACCGACCGGCGCCTTCATCATGTTCGCGGGCATCTACTACGGCGCGATGTTCGGCGGCTCGACGACCTCCATCCTGCTCAACACACCCGGTGAGAGCGCCGCCGTCGTCGCCGCCATGGAAGGCCACCCGATGGCCAAGGCAGGGCGCGGAGCGCAGGCCCTCGCGGCCGCCGCCATCGGGCACTTCGCCGGCGGCATGATCGGCACGCTGCTCCTGGTCGCGCTCGCCCCCACCGTCGCCGACCTCGCCGTCGACATCGGCGCGCCCGACTACTTCGCCATCATGGTGCTCGCCTTCATCGCGGTCACCTCCGTGCTCGGCTCGTCCCGCGTCCGCGGCCTCGCCTCGCTCCTCATCGGCCTGACCATCGGCCTGGTCGGCCTCGACCAGATGACGGGCCAGCAGCGGCTCACCTTCGGCTCGCTCCAGCTCGCCGACGGCGTCGACGTGGTCATCGTCGCGGTGGGGCTCTTCGCCATCGGCGAGGCCCTGTGGGTCGCCGCCCATCTGCGCCGCACCAGCGGACAGGCCATCCCCGTGGGCCGCCCCTGGCTCGGCGGGGACGACGTGAAGCGCACCTGGAAGTCCTGGCTGCGCGGGCCCCTCATCGGCTTCCCGTTCGGCGCCATCCCCGCGGGCGGCGCGGAGATCCCGACGTTCCTGTCGTACGTGACGGAGAAGCGGTTGTCGAAGCACAAGGACGAGTGGGGCAAGGGCGCCATCGAGGGCGTCGCGGGCCCGGAGTCGGCGGCCTCCGCGTCGGCGGCGGGCACCCTCGTCTCCATGCTCACCCTCGGCCTGCCCACGACCGCCGTCGCCGCCGTGATGCTCGCCGCCTTCCAGCAGTACGGCATCCAGCCGGGACCGCTCCTCTTCGAACGCGAGCCGGACCTCGTCTGGGGCCTCATCGCGTCCCTGTTCGTCGGCATGGTGCTGCTGCTGGCCCTCAACCTGCCCCTCGCACCGGTCTGGGCGAAGCTCCTGCGCATCCCGCGGCCCTACCTCTACGCGGGCATCCTCTTCTTCGCGGCCGTCGGCGCCTACGCGGTCGGCGGCGAGGCGCTCGACCTCGTCGTCCTCCTCGTCATCGGCCTGATCGGCTTCGGCATGCGGCGCTACGGACTGCCGATCCTGCCCGCCGTCATCGGCGTCATCCTCGGCCCGAACGCCGAGCAACAGCTGCGCCGCGCCCTGCAGATCAGTGACGGCGACGTCAGCGGCCTCCTCACGCCGTTCTCCGTGACGGTCTATGGCCTCATCGTCCTGATCGTGGCCTGGCCCTTGTTGAAGAAGGCGGTGGTGCGGGCGCGACGCCGTGACGTAGACGTAGAGGCATGACCACCACCGAGGGCCCCACGGACGTCCGCCTCGCCACCGCCGCCGACGTGCCCGCCGTACGGGCGGTCACCGACGCGGCGTACCACCGCTACATCGAACGCATCGGGTTGGTTCCCAAGCCGATGGAGGCCGATCACGCGGCCGATGTGGCGGCGGGCTTCGTGTACGTCACCGGGGACCCCGTGGTGGGTCTCCTGGTGCTCGTCCCGCGCCCCTACGAAGGGCGGCTCCTCCTGGAGTCGATCGCGGTCCACCCCGATGCCGCGGGGCGGGGGGTGGGCCGGCGTCTGCTCTCCTTCGTGGAAGCCCACGCGCGCGAGCTGGGGCTTCCCGAGATCCGGCTCTACACCAACGCCCTCATGTGGGAGAACCAGAAGATCTACGAACGGTACGGGTACGAGGTCGTCGAGCGGCGCGCGGACGGGCCGTACGACCGGATCCACTACCGCAAGCGGGTCCAGGACCGCTGACGGTGTGGCCGCACCCGCCGTATCCGCCGCACCCGCCGCATCTCAGCCGTCCGGCCACCACGTCCGCTGGATGTCCTTGCGGACCTCGGGCCTCTCCTGCGGCTGGGATTCCGCCTCCTGACGCTCCCGCACCCGACGGCTGACGGTCTTGGCGGCGGGTTTGTGCGTGGTCACTTGGCGCATCGCGGCCTCCCTGCCTTCTGCTTCCTGCCTTACCGATGTCCATTCAAGGCCTGTCGTAGACCTCTTGGGGCCCGCTTTCTGATCGAGGGCCGAATGTCAGTGGCAGCTGAGACCATCGTCGGCACGGCTCAAGGCCAGTGCTTCCAACTCGTCCAGGGCGCGGACCGCCGCGGCTGCCGCCTCCGGGTCCGTGGTGGCGAGCCCGCTCTCCGCGAACTCGTCCTCGTCCAGGCGCAGTACGGTGCCGCGGTCGGCCGAGACCCACAGGTCCAGGTCCAGATCCACGACAGTGAGGACGGCGCCTTCGCGGACGGCCGGGCGGGTCACGTCGCAGTACCAGCCCTTGAGGGACCCGTCCGCGGCGTACACCTCCTTGATCGCGTACCAGCGGTCGCGCCAGTAGTGCTCCACGAAGACGTCGCCCGGCTCGAAGCGCACGAAGCCGAAGTCGCGGGCCCCGGGGGCCGCCCAGGGTGCCCGGACGGTGAGGTGGTTGCCGTCGTCGCGCAGCAGCGCCGCGGGGTAACGGATCTTCGTACGGCCCGCCTTGACGAGCGCGACCTCCAGCGTGGCCGCCGCGTCCGGCTCCGCCTCCGTGACGTCCGGTTCCGTCGCGTCAGCCGAGGGTGCGGACATGGCGGACCTCCGTCTCGCAGATCTCGTAACCGAACCACTTGTTGATCGCCAGCATCGGCTCGTTCCCGGCGTCGTTGCCCGTGAACGCCTCCGTGCAGCCCGCCGCGCGGGCCCGGTGCAGGGAGTCGTTCTTGGCGAGCTTCGCCAGGCCGCGGCCGCGCTGGGCCCGGGCCGTGCCGGTCATGTTGGACGCGTAGCGCCCCGCGCCGTCCGCGCGGGCCAGGCTGAACGCCGCCGGAACCCCGTCCACGAGGGCCACCGTGGTGAGCTCCTGGCTGACCAGCGGGTGGCGCCAGGTCTCGGCGAGCCAGTGCTCGTAGTCCGTGAACTCGGCGCCCACGTCACTCGGTTCGTCCGCCGCCGTCTCCGCGTCCAGCGCGAACAGCGGGCGCGCGTCGTCCGCGTACACCGAGCCGGAGACCAGTTCGACCCCGCCCGGCGGCTCGCGGCGGGACGGCAGCGTGCCGTGCGCCAGGTCGAGACGGAGGAAGTGCGCGCTGCGCCGCGCCCGGTAGCCGTGGCGGGCGGCGAAGGCGAGGTTCACGGGCTCGTCGAGGACCCAGGAGTAGACCTCCCTCACGCCCGCGTCGGCGAGGTACTCCTCCGCCGTGCGCAGGAGCAGCGTCCCGGCGCCCCGGCCGAGCCGCTCGGGATGTACGTAGATGTTGGCGTAGCCCTTGCCGGGCTCGGGGCTGTCGTAGGCGATGCCGACCTGCGCCGTGCCGATGACCTCGCCGTCGGCCTCCGCGATCAACTGCCGGTAACCGGCGTCCGGATGGGCGTGCGCGCGGTCGAAGGCGACCGAGGCGGGCGTGGCGAGCATGGCGGGCACGCAGGCCCGGCGTACGGCGGCGAAGCCCGCGTCGTCCGCGGCGGCTGTCGGCCCACCGTGGTCGAGGGCTCGGACGATCACTGTCATGGGCCGCACGCTACGGGTGGGACGCGCCGCACCGCTCCTCATTTTCCGAGGCCGCGCGACGCACGGCATGTGCCGCGGGGGCGCCCCCGTGCGGGACAATCACCCCGTGACGCTGAAGATCGACATCGACGGGGGCGCGAGCGACGCGCCGTACGAGCAGGTGCGCGCCCGGATCGCCGAACAGGCGAGGTCCGGAGCGCTGCCCGCCGGCTACAAACTGCCCACCGTGCGGGGGCTCGCCGAAACCCTCGGACTCGCCGCCAACACGGTGGCCAAGGCCTACCGGGCGCTGGAGGCCGACGGGGTCATCGAGACCCGCGGGCGGAACGGGACGTTCGTCGCGGCGGCGGGGGATGCGGCGGCGCGGGCCGCGGCGGCCGAGGCGCAGGCGTACGCCGAGCGGGCCCGCAGGCTCGGCCTCACGGAGGACGCCGCGCTCGCGGCGGTGCGGGACGCGCTGCGCGCGGCGTACGGGGACGCCGGGTAGAGAGCACACGGGAACACCCGCGGCTACAGATACAGCCCCGAATCCGCCCCCTCCCGCTGCCCCGGTACCGACGTCGGCGACGTGCCGCGGCGCAGGGCGAAGAGTTCCGCGAGGGTCGCGCCCTCGCGGGGCACCCCTTCCTCCGTGCCGAGCCACTCCACCGCCTCGGGTCGCGTCAGCGGGCCCACCTCCACGCGGGCCAGACAGCGGCCGGGGCGGACCACCGCGGGGTGCAGGCGCTCCAGGTCCTCGTTGGTCGTGACGCCCACCAGCACGTTCCTGCCCTGGCCGAGCAGGCCGTCCGTCAGGTTGAGCAGCCGCGAAAGGGCCTGGCCCGCCGTGTGCTTGGCCTCGCCGCGGATCAGCTCGTCGCAGTCCTCCAGGAGCAGCAGCCGCCAGCGGCCCTTCGCCGTCCCGTCGTCCTCGCCGATCGCGATGTCCATCAGATAGCCGACGTCGCTGAACAGCCGCTCCGGATCCAGCACGCAGTCCACCTGGCACCAGTCGCGCCACGAACGCGCGAGCGTCCGCAGCGCCGACGTCTTGCCGGTGCCCGGCGGGCCGTGGAGCAGCAGCAGCCGCCCCGAGATGTCCTCGGGGGTCGTCTTCATCAGGGTGTCCATGGCGTCGGCGACCGGCGCCGTGTAGTTGGACCTGACCTCTTCCCACGTACCGGCCGAGATCTGGCGGGTGGTGCGGTGCGGGCCGCGCCGCGGGGAGACGTACCAGAAACCCATCGTCACGTTCTCCGGCTGGGGTTCCGGCTCGTCCTGCGCGCCGTCCGTGGCCTGGCCGAGTACCTTCTCGGCGAGTTCGGCGCTGGTCGCCGTCACCGTGACGTCCGCGCCGCGGTTCCAGCGCGAGACCAGCAGCGTCCAGCCCTCGCCCTCGGCGAGCGTGGCGCTGCGGTCGTCGTCGCGGGCCGCGCGCAGGACCTTCGCGCCGGGCGGCAGCAACGTGGAACCGGACTTGACGCGGTCGATGTTGGCGCTGTGCGAGAAGGGCTGCTCGCCCGTGGCGAAGCGGCCCAGGAAGAGGGCGTCCACGACATCCGTGGGGGAGTCGCTGTCGTCGACGTTGAGCCGTATCGGCAGGGCGTCCTGTGGGTTCGCAGACATGCCGACATGATCCGTCACGTGTGCGCCGTTGTGCACCCGTTTTCCGCCGTGCGCCTGCGTCCGTAACCTGTTCCGCCGCCGACCGGCCCCGCTAGCCTTGCGGTTGATGGGACGACATGAGTGGAATCCGGCCGCACGGCGGTGGCGTCTCACCGCTCTGCTCGGCGTCGGTCTGACCGTACTCGCCCTGGTGATCACGCTGGTCAACACGCTGCCCGGCGACCGGGGCAGCACCGCGGGCACCACCCCGGACGGGGACAAGGTGCACGGCACGCCCGTCGTCCCGCCCGGCGCCGTCGAGCCGCAGGTGGGCTGGGGCTTCACCCATACCCAGTACAGCGCGGACGAGGGCGGGGACAAGGCCGTCGAGCGCGTCCGCGCCGAGCTCGCGGACCAGGGCGCGCCCGTCCCGCAGATCCAGCACATCATGGGCTGGGGCGCGGGCAACCCGGAGCCGGTGAAGGGGCGTTACGACTTCTCGGCGATGGACCGCCGGATGGACTTCGTCCGGGCGAGCGAGGGCACCCCCGTCGTCACCCTGTGCTGCGCGCCCGACTGGATGAAGGGCGGCGAGCCCGGCGCGGACAACACGGACTGGAGCCAGCAGTCCCTGGAGACCGCCCCCGAGCGCGCGCACTACAAGGACTTCGCGAAGCTCGCGGCGACCGTCGCCAAGCGCTACCCGGACGTGCGTCACTTCGTCGTCTGGAACGAGTTCAAGGGCTTCTGGAACGACGAGCAGGGCCGCTGGGACTACGAGGGGTACACCGAGCTGTACAACCTCGTCTACAAAGAGCTCAAGAAGGTCGACGACGACATCATGGTCGGCGGGCCCTACCTGGTGATGAACAGCGTCGACCCGCGCCAGACCGAGGGCGTCGCGGCGGAGCCGAAGGGCCCCTGGGGCCGCATGGACCAGCGCATCCTCGACGCCTTCGAGCACTGGAACAAGAACAAGGCGGGCGCCGACTTCGTCGTCGTCGACGGCTCCAGCTACACCGCGGACGACGAGCTGCTCCCCGACGAGTTCAGGGCCACCGCCAAGTTCACGGACGTCGGCAAGTGGCTGCGCGAGCGGACCGGCGACCTGCCGCTGTGGTGGGCCGAGTACTACGTGGAGCCGGGCGACAGCCAGGACAACCGGGACGACTGGTCCGAGGCGCACCGCGTCGCCGTCCACGCGTCCGGCCTGATGGCGATGGTCCGCGGCGGCGCCACGAGCGGCTTCTACTGGAACCCGCAGAAACGCGGCAAGAAATGCGCGGGCTGCCTCTGGACGTCCACCGAGCTTCCCGACGACGTTGGAGGGGAGGCGCTGCCGATGCTGGGGCTCATCGGGCGGTTCGGCAAGGAGTTCGGGCCCGGTACGACGTACGAGAAGGTGTCCGTCGCCGCCGACGACCGGCCGCACGTCCGCGTCCTCGCCGACGACGAGGCCGTCCTCGTGGTCAACACCCTCGACCGGCGGATCATCACGAAGGTCGACGGACGCCGCCTCGACATGGCGGGGTACGAGGTGAAGTGGCTCGAGCGCTAGCCACGTCCGCGCCCCCTTACGTAGTCGTCAAGAATCACGCCATCGTCACGAACCGTTGGATCAGCGAGGCGAGCAGCACCGCGAGCAGCGGCAGCGAGAACCAGAAGCTGCCCTGCAGCCACCGCTGCTGCCGCACGCTCGGCGCCGCCGCGACCCGCACCATCTCGCGTGCCCCGAGCAGCAGGATGAGCGCCACCGCGGCGAGCCCGCCCACGACCGACCACGGCGTCCACGTCACCTTCGGCCCGACCGGGCCCGGATCGGGCTCCGCCGCCCTGCCGTCCGGCTGCACGCTCAGGGTGTAGAGGGTCGCGTCGGCGTTGGAGTAGACCTTCTTGACGTCCTTGCGGTCGTCCAGGTGGCGGATGAGCCGCGGCTCCCACGTCTTCGAGTAGCCGGCGTCCAGTTGCAGATAGGTCGTCTGGCTGCGGTTGATCATCAGGTACGAGTTGGGGCCCGCGTCCTTGAGCGCCTTCACCAGGGCCGACACCAGGACCGGGTCGGCGGGCGCGAGCGTGGGAACGTACTCCAGCTTCTCCATGTCCCTGGCGCCCCACGGGATCGACGGGGTGACGTTCTCGACCGTGTCGTTGCTCATCCACAGGAGCCGCGCCGTCGGGTCGTCGTGCGCGTACACGTACTCCATCGCCGCGACCTCGCCCGGGCGGATCCGCTCGAAGGGCTCGTTGCCCCAGCGGGCCACCAGGAACCCGCCCATCAGGACGAGCCCGGCCATCAGCGCGGCCAGCGGCGCGAGGCTCACCCGGTCGCGGTCACACTCGTCCGGGGTGAGGCCCGCCCGCGGGAACAGCGCGAGACCGGCGAGCAGCGCGGCGCCCGGCAGCGCGAACATGAAGACGCGCAGGGCCATCTCGCCACCGTACGACTGCATGCCGAAGCCCAGGAACGGCACGAAGGTCAGGACGAGCAGCGAGCGCTCGCTGTACTTGTAGAAGTGCCGCCGCCACCAGCCCCAGCACGCGAACGCCAGCACGGCGCCCGCCATCGCCACCCGCACGTACAGCACCAGCTGATGGGTCGAACTGCCGCCCTCGATACGCCCGGAGACCGACGACGACACGTTGCCGCCGACGCCGCCGACCCCGCCGAACAGCTCGTCGAAGTGGCCCGACCAGTACGGTTCGGCGAGGAAGCCGAGCCAGACGACGACGAGCACGCCGAACAGGATCGGCAGCCCGCGCAGCTCGGAGCGGCCGACCAGGACGAGCACCGTGAGGACGCCGAGCATCACGAACGGCGTGAGCTGGTGGGCGGGGACCGTCGCGGCGAACAGGCCGATGAGGACCAGAAGCAGCACGGCGCGCTCCTTGCGCCCCGCCGGTTCGACCTCGGTCTCGCCCGGCCGCCTCTTGGCCCACAGCATGCGCGGCGCACGGAACCACACCATCAGTACGGCGACGAACGCGATGTAGAGCAGGAACGTGAAGCCCTGCGGCGAGAAGTAGTCCTGGCCCACCCAGCCGCTCAGGACGAAGATCCACAGGCCCGTCCACTTGGCGCGCCAGGCCGCCCGCATGGAGCGTACGAGCAGGAACATCGGCGCCAGGTAGAGCAGTTGGATGGCCGTCGGCCACCAGCGGATCACCTCGGTCAGGTCCGAGACGCCGCACGCCTTCGCGGCGAAGGCGGCCGCGGCGAAGAACCCCGGCCAGCTCCAGCGCGCGTCCAGATCCGGCACCGCGGTGCCGGTCCTGTCGATGTACTCCAGGAAGCCCAGGTGCTGCCAGGCCGTGGCGAACCGCGGCTCGGACTCGATGACGGCGGGCAGCGCGTGCAGGGACACCACGGTCGCCAGCAGCGTGAGCAGGAGGAGGCTCTTGACCGGCCGGTCCATCCAGAGCAGCGCGGCGAACACGACGACCAGGAGGGCCGCGCCGACCAGCGTCGGCGTGGGCAGCACGGAGATCAGCCCGAGCCCGCCCATGTCGTCCAGGTCCTGCTCGCCGAGGCCGAGGACGGGCAGCCAGTAGAGGGCGAGCGCGGCGGCGAGGAGCAGCGCCATGACGAGGACGTGGCGGCGGGGGGCGCGCTGGTCCGTGGGTTCCTCGCGCGCGGCGGCTTCTTCGGGCTCGGCGAGTTCTTCGGGCTCGACGGGCTCCTCGGGCTCGACGGGCTCGACGGGCTCTTCGGGCTTGACGGGCTCCTCGGGCCCCACGAGTTCCGGTTCCGAGGGCTCCAGGAGCTCGACGTGCTCCACCGCCCCCGCAGGCGTCGGCTCGGGCGGCGGCACCTCGTCCTCCACCGGCCCGGCAGGGGATCTCAGTGCCCACGTCGGCCGGTGCTCCATGTCGTCCCCCTCGCTCCGCGCCGCGGGCACCATGCGGACAGGTGTGCCCGCGGCAGGCGTGCCAGGACCCGGCCGTACGTCCGGCCGCCGCTCCTGGTGGTCGAAGTCGAGCTGCACGGCGAGCTGGAGGGTGGGCGAGTCCAGCGACTCGCGCAAAGCCCACGCGGGCCCGTGCCGCTCCTTGTGCGCCCCGGAACCCCGCTGGTCCGGCGCCCCGGCCACCCGCATCCGCACCGTGGGCGCGTCCGGCGTCCCCAGGTCGGCCAGGTCCCCGTCCGGCGCCGCCCGTTCGTCCTTCGCCGAGGGCGCCGCCCGCACCACGCGGTACAGCTTCGGCGCCGCGACGGCCACGATCACGGCCAGGCTGGAGATCTCCGCGATGCCCGCGCCGGTCAGCCCCATGCGCGGCAGCAGGATCAGCGTGAGGCCGAGCACCAGGACGCACAGCAGGCCCTGCAGCCAGGCGATCCCGGACGTCTTGCTCTGCGCGCGCTGCACCGAGAAGTACGTCTCCATGACGACCCGCAGCAGCGCCCCCACCGCGAACCAGCGCAGCAGGGGAGTGGCCGCGTCCGCGTACCCCTGGCCGAACATGCGCAGGATCAGCGGCGCCGCGAGGAAGAGGACGGCGCACACCGGCAGCATGATCGTCGCCATCCGGCGCAGCGCGGCGCGGGTGTTGGCGGCGAGCAGCGCCGGATCGTGCGCGCCCTCCACGGTCAGCGAGGCGCCCATGTTGATGGCGAGGAGGTTGACGGTGCCGCCGATGGTGGTGGTGATGTAGAAATACGCGTTGTCGACCGAGCTGACCTGCGAGGCGACGATGACCGGGACGAGGTAGACCACGGCGAGCGAGAAGAGCGAGCCGGTGTAGTCGCCGGCCAGGAAACGGCCGATCTCGCGCAGCGTCGGCGGATGCGCCTTCCCGGCGGTGGCCTTCACATGCCGAGGCACCAGGCGCCGGAAGACCAGCCAGCCGAGCGGGATCACCGACACGAGGATCGAGGCGACCCAGGAGACGAAGACTCCGGCGGTGGGGATCGCCGCGGCGATCGCGATGAGCAGGCACAGCTTGGCGACCGAGAAGGCGGTGTTGCCCACGGGCACCCAGAGCGCGCTGCGCAGCCCGGTCAGGACGCCGTCCTGCAGCGTCAGGACCGACCAGGCCACGACGGCGAGGATGAACCCGATGCCGTGGACGGGCCCGTGCAGGAAGCGGTACGAGGGTCCCCACAGGTCGAGCGTGAGCAGGAAAGCGGCGGCGGCGAGCGCCACCGCCACCGAACTGCCCGCGTACGTACGGAAGATGAGCTTGCCCGTGGCGCGCCCCGCGACGGGGATGAACCGAGCGAGGGCACCCGTCAGCGTCACGGCGGTGAGCCCCGCGAGGAGCTTCATCGCCGCGATCGCCGCCGATCCCTGGCCGACCGCCGACTCCGAGTAGTAGCGGGCGGCCGCCAGCCAGAAGCCGACGCCGAGCACGCCGGAGATGCCGGTGTTGAGCATCAGCGCGTACGCGTTGCGGAACAGCGGGCTGTTGCCGTCGCCCCGCCCCGGAAGGCGCATCCCGCGGCGCCCACCGGGCGTACTGGCCGACGCCCGCTTCCCGGAGTCCCCGGAACCGGAGACGCCGGTATGGGCCGTGGTCGTGTCAGACACGGGAACCGATTGCCTTCCGGCTGACCTGTCGGGCTCTGCGGACCAGGGCGTACCCCTTGGTCAGGGTGCGGTCCTCGGCGAAGGTGCGGCCGATCGCGCGGCCCGCCACGAGACGCTCGAACTCCTCGGCTCCAGTGGTGCGGCGCACGGTCACGCGCCGCAGGGCATACGGCCCCTGGGCGCGGTGGGCCAGGCCGTTGCCGACGGCGAGCGCCTGCCGGAACCCCGTCTCGCGCACCCGGTCACGGACCCGCCTGCTGGAGTAGCCGTAGGGGTACGCGAACGACACGGGCCGGGTGCCGAGCTGGTCGGCGACGATGTCGCGGCAGCGCCGCAGCTCGTACCGGAGCGCGTCCTCGGCCAGCTGGTCGAGCTCGGGGTGCGTGTGGCTGTGCCCGCCGACCTCCGCGCCGTCGGCGGCGAGTTCGCGCACCTGGTCCCAGTCGAGCATGCGGTCGAGGCCGCCCCCGGTGTCGTACTCCCCGCGCAGCCAGCCGGTGGAGACGAACAGGGTCGACGCGAAACCGTGCTTGGCGAGCACGGGCAGCGCGTACCGGTGCACGCCCTCGTAGCCGTCGTCGAAGGTGATCAGGACCGGCCGCTCGGGCAGCACCTTTCCCGGCGACCGCCAGACGGCGGCCAGCTGGGCGGCCGTGAGCGGCGTGAACCCCTGCTCGCCGAGCACCTCCATCTGGCGTGCGAATGCGTCGGGCGACACGGACAGCGCGTGCGTCGCGGCGCTCGGCACGCGCGCCACGGAGTGGTACATCAGGATCGGCACGGTCTCCGTGCTCATGCGGCAGCCCCCTCGCCACCCGTGCTCCTCACGTCCCCGGCACGCCCGTCGACGTCGCCGATCGGCCCTGCCGAGAACGCGGCGCCTCCCCTGCGCGCACGGACGCTCCCGACTACGTACCCTCCCGTCGCGGTGAGCACTCCCGCCACGATGGCCCCCGCGCGGCCCGCGCCGCCGGGCCGTCCGAGCACGGCGTCGCGCAGTCCGCGGGCGACGCCGGAGGGCAGCACGCGCGTGGTGTAACGCCGCTCGGACTCAAGGCCCTTCGACGCGCCGACGCTGCGGGCGACGAGCGCCTTGGAGAGGCCTTCCGCGTACGTCCGCGTACGGAAGTAGCCGAACCGTTCCCGTGCGGCGGGCACCCGGTGGTGGATCACCGAGCGGTCGTCGATGAGCAGGACCGCGTCAGGGACCGCGCGGGTGAGACGGATGCAGAACTCCGTCTCCTCGCAGCCCAGCGGACGCTTGTCGCCGTCCCGTCCGATGCCCGTGGCGAAGCCGCCCGCCGCGTCGAACGCGGTGCGCCGGAACGAGGCGTTGCCGCCGAGGACGTTGCGCACCCGCACGCGGCCGCGGGGAAGCCCCCTGTACGTACAGCCGACGACCCAGTCGAACTCCTCGGGGAACCAGGCGGGGCGCCCGCCGGACGCCCAGGCGGGCAGGGTGCGGCCGCCGACGGCGAGGACCCGCGGGTCCTCGAACCCCTCGGCGAAGTACCGCAGCCAGTCCCGCTCGGCGACGGCGTCGTCGTCGAGGAAGGCGACGATGTCGCCGCGGGCCGCGCCGATCCCGGTGTTGCGCCCCGCCGAGAGGCCGCGGGGGCCCGCGTTGGCGAGCACCCGCACGTCCCCGGCCTCCCCGTACTCCTTGGTGAGCCGTTCGAGGAGCGTGGGGTTGTGGTCGACCACGAGGAGCGTTTCCCGGGCCGTCAGTGACTGCGCACGGACCGAGGAGACCGCCGAGAGGATGTCCTCCCAGCGGTCCTCGGTGTACACGCAGATCACGACGGAGATCTCTGCGCCGGTCTCTGCGCCGGTCTCTGCGCTCAAGACGCCTCTCCCTGCCCCGCCGGGAGGGGCAGTGCGCGGGCGGGCTTGCGCCGCCCGCCGCGTCTGTCGCGATTGGAGCGCTCGGACAGGATCACCTTCAGGACGCGGATGCCGTCACGGACGGCCCTGAGGTTGCTGGTGCCGTGGATCCGCAGGTACTCGTGGCTCGGAATCTCCTGGACCTTGAGCCCCGCCTTGACGACCCGGATGTTCATCAGGGTCTCGACCTCGAAGCCGGTGCAGTCGAGCTCGATCTTGTCGAGGCAGTGGCGCCAGAAGGCGTTGTAGCCGTAGCACAGGTCGGTGTAGCGGGCCCCGAACTTGGTGTTCACGACGGAGCACAGGACGTGGTTGCCGAGCTTGCGGATCGGCGTCATGTCGTCCGTACCGCCGCCGTTGGCGAAGCGGGAGCCCTTGGCGAAGTCCGCGCCCGAGACGAGGGCGGAGACGTAGGAGACGATCTCGTGGCCGTCGGCCGAGCCGTCGGCGTCGACCATCACGATGATGTCGCCCGTGCACGCGGCGAAGCCGGTGATCAGCGCGTCACCCTTGCCCTTGCCGAGCTGGCGGACGACCTTCACGTCCGGCCACAGGTCACGGGCCACGGCGACCGTGTCGTCGGTGGAGTTGCCGTCCACGAGGACGACCTCGTGGATCCAGTCGGGCAGTGTCTTGAAGACGTACGGAAGGTTCTCCGCTTCGTTCATGGCGGGTATGACCACACTGACCGGCGGTGTGATCGCCAAATGCGTGGAGATCGGACGGTAGTTTCTGGAGATCTCTTTCGACGGGTCTTGTCCGGCGTCTGCCGGGCGCACAAACGAACTCATGAGTCCGGTGGTCCCTCTCGTCCGGTGGACCGCCCGCCCCCGGGCGGTCCGGCAATTGATCCGGTTCGAAAGGGGGGTTCACACTTGAGCATGACGAAATGGATCTCCGTGCATGCCGAGTGAGCTGGCATTGCGCGGGACGTGACTCGGCCGAAGAGCGGTCACCGAGCACGGCACCCCCCTACCGCGCCCCGCTCGGGTGCCATCGCGATCCTGAGCCCTCCCCCGGATCGCATTGCGTGATGGACCGTTGCGGGTGGATGTACGACGGTATTGATGATTGAGACTGTATGGCAAGACCTGGAACGTGGCCCCACGTTTCACATGATTTGAGTAATCTATGCGATCACATTCGGACTGCCTTATTCCTTGTCCCTAGATCGAAATTCTCCGCCCCTAGATCGAATTCGACCCATCCGCTTGAGCATTTTGTCAGCCGGTTCGAAGAATTCCGGTCGTGATTGCACAGTGTTCCGCAGCGCCCTGACCGGGCCGCGCCGCGCGAGGTGTCCGAACGCCACCGGGTGGCGGAGCGCCACCCACCCCTCCGAGACGGTCAGATCGCGGGTCTTGAGGGAGTCCTTGTACGCCTTCTGGCCGCGGCCGAGGTCGAGGTGGGCGATGCCGTCGGCCGCCGCGGCCTCGGCCATGCGCAGATGCAGGACCAAGCCGGGCGAGTACTTGGCGAACGCCGGGTCGTACGCGGGAAACCAGCAGGCGAGGATCTGCTCGGAGCGCAGCCCGAAGTGCGCGGCGATCGGCGCGTCCCCGGCGTAGAGGACCGAGAGGAGTCCGGCGAAGGAGTCGGAGCGGGTGTGGAAGAGCCGGTCCACCAGGCGGGCGATCCACGGATGCGCGAATCGGTCGCTGCGGCCCGTCCTGCGGTACTGCGCGGACTTCCAGCCCATCAGGGTGGCGAGGACCGCGGGGTCGCGCTCGTCGTGCACATAGCGGACCGGGCCGTGATCGCGGTCGAGCCTGCGCTCCTTGGCCAGTGTGGTGCGAGTGAACTTCGGTGCCGCCGCGCGGAGTTGGCCGAGATAGGCCTCATAGCCCCGGTCGACGTCCATGACGGGGGACGGGAAGGAGCCGGACGCGCTCGCCTCGAACGGGGTCTGCCCGCCCACCAGGTGATCGAACTCCCACACCGAGAGACCGCAGGCCCGCAGCAGGTCCCGCGCGTCCCAGTCGAAGCCCGGCCGGTGCACCAGGCCCTGGCAGTCCGAGACGCCGAGGCCGATGGCGCGGCCGACGCCGGCGACGGACCGCTGGAAGGGCAGGAACGCGGCGCGCTCGCTCTCCTCGCGTACGACGGCGATCCGCACCCCGCGCCGCTCGTGCCCGATCGCGAGCGCGAACTCGGGGGAGAGGAAGGGGTTGGCGAGCTCGGGCGAGCCGTCGAGGTGCGCCTTGGACTGCAACGCGGTCCACGCCGCCCGGTCGGCCGCGGTGAGTTCGCCGGGACGGTGCACGGTGATGTTCACGTCAGGAGGTCCACCTCTTCGCCGCGCGGTGGCGCAGCCGCTGTCCCGCTGTCAGCAGGAGGATGAGCGAGCTGAGGACCGCGACCGCGACGACGCCCCCGCGCACCGACCACACGTGCAGCGCCAGCATCCCCTGCGCGACGAGCAGGTTGACGGCCATCGCGCCGGAAACGGAGGCGACGGCCCGGCCCCACGGCGTGAGGGCGCGCAGCGCCGCACCGATCGCGGCGCCCGGTGCGGCGAGGAGGAAGAAGAGGGTGAAGGGGCCGCGCAGCGGGGAGCTCAGGTCGATGAGCGCGAGCACCGCGCCGACGCCGCCCACGGCGACGGCCGCCCCGGCGAGCAGCGGCAGCAGGTCCTTCTCCGTGCCCTGTCCGGTCTGTTGCCCCGTGTCTGATGACGGAGATTTGATCCTGATGGTCTGCATTGGTGACTTTGCCCCCCGACGCACCGGATGCCGGGCCTCAATGTCGCGCAGTCCCGGGCAGCCCGTCAAGATGCGGAGGAGGTGTGCAGATGTTCCCCGCCACCCCCCTGAGCGGTAGATGAACTTCCCACGTGGGCAAGGGAATTGTTGAGGAATTCATTGACATGGACACTATCGGCGGCCGGGGAGCGGTGCTACCACGGTCGAGGCAGAAATCCTGCTAAGGGAGGTTCCATGAAATTGTCCCGCATCACGGCATACATGTCCTCGCTCCTCCTTGCGGCCGCCTTCGCGCTCACCGGCGCGGCAGCGGCCCACGCGGACCAGACGACCGACCGGACGGCCACGGCCACCGGTTATGTGGCCCTCGGCGACTCCTACTCCTCGGGTGTCGGCGCGGGAAGCTACGACAGCGGAAGCGGCGACTGCAAGCGCAGCACCCGCGCCTACCCCGCTCTGTGGGCGAAGGCCCACTCACCCGCAGGCTTCAACTTCACGGCTTGCTCGGGCGCTCGTACGGGTGATGTTCTGGCGAACCAGCTGGGCCCGCTCGGCAGCGGCACCGGACTCGTCTCGATCTCCATCGGAGGCAACGACGCGGGCTTCGCCGACGTCATGACGACCTGCGTGCTGCAGTCCGAGAGCAACTGCATCGCCCGCATCGACAAGGCACGCCAGTACGTGGACTCCACACTCCCCGGCAACCTCGACAAGGTGTACGACGCGATCAGCGCGAAGGCACCCTCCGCCCGCGTCGTGGTGCTCGGCTACCCCCGCTTCTACAAGCTGAGCGGCAGCTGTCTCGCGGGCCTCTCCGAGCGTGAGCGGACCGCCATCAACGACGCCTCCGACTACCTCAACACGGCCACCGCCAAGCGCGCCGCCGACCACGGCTTCGCGTTCGGCGACGTCGCGTCGGCCTTCGCCGGGCACGAGATCTGCTCGGGCAGCCCATGGCTGCACAGCGTGAACTGGACCAACATCGGCGAGTCCTACCACCCCACCGCCGCCGGCCAGTCCGGTGGCTACCTCCCGGTGTTCACCGCGGCGGCCTGACCCCCGCCCGACCCAACCTGCCCCACCTATCCGTTCGGTGTGTAGGAGGCCCCGCCCGTCGGGGTCTCCTGCTCACAGGACACCGTGTACGCCACCGAGTTCGACGTCGCCGACACCGGCCGGCGCACTTGGACGTGGACGGAGTTCTGATACGTCCCTCCGCCCTGGTCGTACGCGGTCTCCACGTGGTTGACCTGCCGGGACTTCCCGCCGCCGGAGGAGAGGGACAGCGTCTTCCAGCCCGGGTCGCCGGACTCGCCGGACGCCGTGACCCAGCGGTACTCGACGGTGGCGGGGACGCGCCCCACCGTGAACGTCGCGGTGAACGACGGCGCCTGACCGGCGCCCGGCGGACACGCGCCCTCGTACTGCGTGTGGGCGCCCACGACGTGCACCTTCACGCTCTGGGCGGGCGGCTTGGTGCTGCCGCCGTTACCGCCGTTGTCGCCACCGGTTCCGTTGTTCCCGCCGTTGTTGCCGCCACTGCCTCCGGTGCTGCCGTTGCCTCCGGTGCCGCCGTTGCCTCCGGTGCCGCCGCCCGTGGACCCGGCCGACCCGTTCCCGTCCTTGTCGCCGGTGGACCCGGTGGACCCGGCGCCGCTGTTCTGGCTCCCTTTGTCGTCGCCGCCCCCGCCGTCGCCGTCCCGGCCGACCAGGGCGTACGTGATGCCGCCCAGGGCGAGCGCCAGCGCGACGAGCCCCGCCACCAGGGCGACCCTCGCACGGCGGTCCCGGTGCGGCTCGTCCGCCGGGGTGCCGACGACCGTGGCGGGTCCCGGTGGCGGCACGGGGAAGGGGGTGGGCGGCGTCGCCCCGGAGGGCGGCCGCTCGGCCGTGGTCGTCGGCAGGTAGGGGAACGCCGCCTCCGTGCGCGGGGTGCCGCCCCCGGCCACGATCCGCAGATCGCGTTCGGCCTCGGCGGCGGACATCCGTTCGGCCGGATCCTTGCGGAGCAGCCCCTCGATGACCGACGTGAGGGGACCGGCGCGGCGGGCGGGCGGCAACTCCTCGTCCACCACCGCGCGCAACGTGCTCAACGGCGTGTCCTGGCGGAACGGTGAGCTGCCCTCCACCGCGGCGTACAGCAGCACGCCGAGCGACCACAGGTCGGACGCGGGCCCCGGACGCTGCCCCAACGCACGCTCCGGGGCGAGGAACTCGGGCGACCCGACGACCTCGCCGGTCATCGTCAGCGCCGAACTCCCCTCGACCAGCGCGATCCCGAAGTCCGTCAGGACCACGCGGCCGTCGTTCGCGACGAGTACGTTGCCGGGCTTCACGTCGCGGTGCAGGACCCCGGCGTCGTGCGCGGCACGCAGCGCGCCGAGGATCTCGGCACCGATCTCGGCGGTCCGCTGCGGGGTCAGCGCGCCCTCGGCCGCCAGTACGTCGGAGAGCGACAGGCCGCGCACCAGCTCCATGACGATCCAGGGACGGCCGTCCTCGCTCGCCACGTCGTAGACCGTCACCACGTTCCGGTGCGGGATGCGGGCGGCCGCCCAGGCCTCCCGCTCGAGGCGCACGTACAGCCGGTCCACGTCGGGTGCCGGTAGCCCGGCGGGCGCGCGCACTTCCTTGACGGCGACCTCGCGGCCGAGCACCTCGTCACGGGCCCGCCACACCGTGCCCATGCCGCCCTCGCCCAACGGGGCCAGGAGCCGGTACCGCCCGGCGATCACGTGCTCTGGCCGGCTCACGGGCGCCCCCCATCCGCAGCGGTGCGATTCTCCACAAAAGTAGCTCAACCGAGCGCCGTTGCAGCCCCCTTGAACACCAATCCACACCCAAGGGCGAGAACCACGCAGGCCGAACCGAGCGGCAGGAACCGCCGGGTGCCGCGGCGCACCCACTCCGGACCCACGCGCCGCCCCGCGAACGCGCCCACGCGCACGACGAGGAACCCGGCGGCCGTCAGCGTCACGGCGAGCCCCACCCCGTACGCCAGCACGAGCGACAGCCCGAACCACGCCTCGCCGAGCGCGGCGGCACCGACGAGCACGACGACGGCGGACGGGCTCGGCACCAGACCCCCGGCGAACCCGAGGAAGAGCATGCCGCGCAGGCCGGTGCCGGGGGAGTGGTGGTGGCCGTGGTCGTGATGATGCGTGTGACCGTGGTCATGTGTGTGCTCGTGGCGGCCCGTCCTGCGCCGTCGCAGCCATGCCCTGCGCACCAGCAGCACCCCCGCGCCCGTGACGAGCAGCCCGCTGACCACGCCGAGCCAGGCGACCACCGAAGGACCCGCGGCGGAGCCCCCGCTCACCAGCAGGCCGAGGGCGAGCACGCCCAGGGTGTGCGTGACGGTCACGGATGCGGCGAGCGGCAGCACGTCGCGTACGGAGGCACGGCCGCGGGCCGCCGCGGTGGCGGCCATGAGTGTCTTGCCGTGGCCCGGCGCGAGCGCGTGCAGGGCGCCGAGGAGCACGGCGGTGCCGAGGGCGAGCGCCGCGAAGGCCGGGGTGAGCGGGTGCCGGCCGACGAGGCCGGTGAGGGCCCGCGCCCACCGGTCGGCTCCACGCGGCAGCACGGAGGCCACGCCGCTACCCCTCTCCTCGGGGCGGCTGTCCGAGAGGGCGGGGCCGCCCGGCGTGATCCGCAGCGACGCGGACGCGGTGTCGGGCGGGGCGGAGAGCAGCCGCTTCGGGTAGCGGGTGAGCCGCTCGGACGCGGACGTCTCCGGCACGTCGGAGCGGGTGAGGGTCGCCCGGTCGCCGCGGGCGGTGATCTCCCGCCAGCCGGTGCCGTCCCGCGCGCCGCTCCGGAACTCGACGCTCACCCCGTCCTCCCGTGGCAGGGCAGCGGTGAGGGTGCACTCCACGCGGAGGGTGTCGAGCCCCGCCTGCCCCGGCCGGACGCGGGCCCGCGCGGCGCCCAGGGTCAGCTCCGCGGCCCGTCCCGCCACGGTGACACGGGCATCGTCGGCCGCGTCCCGGCAGCGCTGCCGTGCCCAGGCGGCGCGGCCCGCCGCACGGATGCGGGGGGCGGCCTGGGCGGCGGGGATCTCGGCGAGGTCCTCCACGTGGTCGACCGTGAGGCGCCCCGGCCCGGCGACGAGTCCGTCGTACCGGCCGACGGTGAAGTTGCCCAGCGGGTGCGCGTGCGCGGTGCCGCCGGGACCGCCCAGCGCGACGACCACCCCGAGCACCACACCGGCCCACACCGCCCACAGCGTCCGGCGCCTCATGACGCGTCACCCCCGAGCGACCGCAGCGCCTCCCGCGCCTCGCGCGCACCCACCGGCGAGAACCCGGGGTTCAGCCGCAGCGCCGACGTCAGCGACTCGCGGGCGGCCGCCTTGTCCCCCACGGCCCGCTCGATCATCCCGCGGTGGTAGCGGAACGCCGCCTCCTCGAACCCCGTGGCCGTGGCGCGCCGCGCGTACCGCAGCGCCTCCTCGTCCCGCCCGTTCACGTGCAGCGCCCACCCGAGCGCGTCCGCCGTGTGGACCGTCCTGCGCCGCTCCCACTCGGCCCGCGCCGCCCGCAGCGCCGCCGCCTCGTCCCCGTGGTCGGCCGAGGCGAGCGCCGTGTCGAGGTCCGGGTCGACCCCGTTGGCGCGGGCCAGCGCGGCCCACGCGTCCACGAGTCGGTACTGCTCGCGAGCCCGCGCCAGGTCGCCCTTCGCCTCGTACAGCTCGCCGAGCGCGACGACAGGACCCGGCAGCGGCTGCCGCCCGACGACATCGCGCAGCCCGGCCACCGCCGCGGCGGTCCCGCCCCTGGCGGCCCGCGCCCTGGCCCGGCACTCCAGGGCGGGCAGATACGTGGAGTCGGCCCGCAGCGCCGCCCCGCAGTGGCGCAGCGCGGCCCCGTACTCACCCTGCCGCCACGCCAGTTGTCCGAGGGCGGTCGCCACGTACGCGATGTCGCCGGGCGCGGTCGCCCCGTCGAGCGCCCGCTCCAGGACGCGTCGCGCGGTCGCCGTGTCGCCGCGCAGCTCCCGTACGTACGCGTACCGCGTGAAGACCGGGACGCCGGGCCGCCGCTCGTCCGCCTCGTCGGCCGCGCGGGACGCCTCGCCGTAGCGCCCGAGTTCGACGAGGGCGTCGATGCGGGTGGCCAGCGCCCGTTCGCTGTACGGGTTCTCGGCGAGCGCGGCCTTGGCGTGGCGCAGGGCGCCGCGGAAGTCGTGCCGGGCGGCGGCGACGGCGGCGCGCCCCGCGAGCGCCGCGTCGTAGTCGGGGCGCAGCTCCAGCGAGCGGTCGAGGGCGCGGTCGGCGGCGCGGTAGAGGGCGGGGTCGCCGCGGGTGCGGGCCTGTTCGACGTAGGCCGTGCCGAGCGTGGCCCAGGACGTGAAGTCCTTCGGCTGGTCGCGCAGCCTGGTCCGGAGCGCCTCCACGCCCCGGTCCAGGTCGCCGCCGCGCAGACCGTCGAGCGGCGCCGCGGGTCCGACCGCTGCGGGCGTCGAACGCCCCGCCCCGTCGTCGCCGTCACCGCCGTTGACGATGACGGCGCCCGAGGTGAGCGCGAGGGCCAGTGCGACGACGGCCACGGCGCTCCGTACGGAGATGCGTGCCATGGAGAAGACCAATCGTTCGAAGAAGCGGAAGCAGAGAGGGTGAGAGGGGAAGGGGAAAGGCGCGGCCCGCAGGGGGATCAAGGTGCGGACCGCGCCCGTTCGAGGAGGAGCCCGCAGGACACCCGGTAGGGGTCCGGAAGGCGTCCGGGAGGGCTCAGACGACCCCGCCGGCCCCCCGCCTGCGCGTCCGCCACCACGCGAGCCCGAGCCCGACGAGCAGCACACCCGCGGCCCCGGCCGCCGCGGAGGCGATCAGTACCGCGTCGGACCCGCCGGACCCGTCGGACGACGACGGGGCCTGCACGTCCGCCCCGCCCCCGAGCGCGCCGCGCATCGAGGTGTTGTCGTCGCCGCCCTTGGCCGCCGGCGCGTGCGTCGGGGACGTGGGCAGTGCCAGGTACGGGAACGTCTGGCCGAACGCCCGGTCGTTCGCGTCCACCGCGTCGCCCAGGTCGTTCTTGTTGCCCACGAGTTCACCCGCGACGGCCTGCAGCTCGATGTCGACGACGTCGTCGGCGAGCCGCCGCCCGTTCGGGAATCCCGCGGTGTCCCCGTCGAGGACGCCGAGCCGCTTCGGGTCGGCCGACGGCTTGATGGAGGTGTTGAGCCGCAGGGCCTCCGCCGGGCGTACGTTCGGCGGCTGGTTGAGGTCCTTCACGCCGGTCAGGAAGACGGAGACCAGGTCCTTCCTGGGCTCGGCCGGTGCCTTGATGCCGTAGACCTTCTCCAGGAGCTTCGGCAGCTCGGGCTTCTGGACGTACGGCAGGAAGTCGGCGTCGTTCCACGGCGAGGACGCGTTGAACTTGTCCTTGTCGCGCAGCGGCACCACGAGCTCGTCGACCAGCGGGTTGCCGAGCCGCGAGACCTGCGTGTAGTCGCCCTTGGCGTTCTTGCGCTGGGTCGTCGACCAGACGCCGACGGTCGGCTGCTTGTCCGACTGGCGTATCTCGGCGGTCGGGACCTGCAGCGCGACCGAGTTCACGCTGTACCCCTTGAGGGTGTCGTCGCCGACCTGCGAGAGGTCGCCGCCGTACAGCGAGTCGAACACCTGCAGATCGAGGAAGAACGGGTCGTCGGCCTGTCCGACGTACGACGTGCCGCCGCCCGCGACCTTCCGCACCGCCTGGTCGCGGAGCTTCTTGTAGTCGGGCATCGAGGCGTCGCCCACCCGCGACGGCGCGACCGGCAGGTTGTTCGCGAGCTTCTTGGTGGAGACGACCTTCTGGTCCTTCAGCTTCAGCAGGTCGATGTCGTACGTCTGCGTGAAGTTGAGGTCGGGGTCGTCGAGGCTCGTCACCTGGCCGGTGTTGTACAGGAAGGTGTTGCCGTTCTTGACCTTGCTGTCGAACGTCCAGCGGTAGACCAGATCGCCCTGGGCGTCGCCGTCGCTGTCGATGTGTATGTCGTACTGGGCATCCTCCGGGAAGGGGTAGAAGTTGGGCCCGCCCGCCGGCTCCTCGAACGGGGTCCAGTTCGCCACGAGCGTCGTGGTGTCCGGCTTGTCGGGGCTGACGAACGCGTACACGTCCGTGTTGTCGTACTGCGGCTGACCCGAGATCAGCGGGGCCTCCCGGTGGCTGGAGGCCCGCGCGGAGCCGGGCTCCAGCGCACTCGCCCCGGCGGCTGCGAGCCCCCCGGCGGCGAGTGCGCCGCAGACCAGCGCGGCGAGGCCGCGAGGCCCCCGCCGGCTCCTGGCATGTGCTGTCATCGCATCCGTCCTTGCGTGTCCGATGAACCTGTTCCGACCCGGCCGACTGGTGCGCACGGGTCGACTGACACAGGCCATTCGGGGCCGCCGCGGGGGCGGATTGGCCCGGGTTTCCATCCGTCAGGGCGCCCGCGCCGAATGCCGGACAGCCGCACGAGCGGCCGTCAGGCGTCGGGGGACGGGGGAGCGGATGGAAGCGGACGAGTTGCTGCCGCGGGTCGCGAAAGGGGACCAGGAGGCGTTCGAGGAGCTGTACGGCCGGGTGGCGGGGCAGGTCTTCGGCCTCGTGCGCAGGGTGCTGCGCGATCACGCGCAGTCCGAGGAGGTGACCCAGGAAGTGCTCGTCGAACTCTGGCGCTGCGCTCCCCGTTTCGACCCGGCCCGCGGCCGCGCCCTGCCGTGGATCCTCACGCTCGCGCACCGCAGGGCGGTGGACCGGGTCCGCAGCGTGCGGGCGGCGGCCGACCGGGAGGCGCGGGCGGCGCGGCGCGGCGAGGGCCCCGCCTACGACCAGGTCGCCGAGGAGGTCGAGGCGGGTCTGGAGCGCGAGTGGGTGCGCGGCTGTCTCGGCAGCCTCACCGACCTGCAACGGCAGGCGGTCGTGCTCGCCTACTACGACGGCTGCACCTACCGGGAGGTGGCCCGGCGCCTCTCCGTGCCGCTCGGCACGGTCAAGACCCGGATGCGCGACGGGCTGCTGCGGCTGCGGGACTGCCTGGAAGCCGCCCTGTGAGGCCGACTTGTGGGGCCGAGGGGGCGGGAAGTCCCCCGTACGCCTGGCGTGCGCGGCCTCCGCCCCGGCGCCGCCCGCCCTGCGGAAACGGGCCGGGCTGCCCTACGCCGAACGCCCCGGCAGGTCACCGGCAGGTGTGCGTGCCCGAGCCGGTCCCTTCTCCCCGCTTCCGTCATCATCGGCGCGCCGCGAGAGGCGGAAACCGCACGTGAGATAGCCCACGTCCCGGTCCGCCCGCACGCGCGGCGAGACCGGCCTCCGCCCGCCGGAGCAGGGCGATCGGGCTCCCTCCGACCCACTGTCGGTCCCTTTGTCCAACTCGCCCTGGAATCAGTTGGATTCGGAGAGTAATCGTCAACCTCCTTACGGGGTAGGTGATTCCTGTGACCGGGATACACGCGTGTACCGATGGGGCGATAGGGTTAACCTGCCCTGGGCCGGGTGCCCTCGTACGGGTGGGGAGTGACATGGAACAGATAACAGTGCGCAGCAGGGCGCGTGTCCCTGCGATCACTTGTGGCAGCAGCGCGAGCAGCTCGCGTCTCGATCGTCACCTTTCGGTGCTGGGCGGCCCCGCCGTCCCGCAGCGCGAGGCGCACGAGGCGACGCTGCTGATGCGTGAGCTGACCTCACGTGACGCCGCGCACGCCCGCAGCAGCAGGGGTGTCCGAGTGAGCCGGGTCTCGCTCTTCGCGCCACTGCGCCGGTTGCGGCGTTCGCTGTTCGGCGGACGCTGACCGCGGGTGGTCCCCGGGACTGAACCGCCGCTCCGCGGCGGATCTTTCCCCCCACTCCGCTCCGCTCCGTAGTCACCCATCGGCCCCCGCACGCATCACCCGTGCCGCGTGCACCTTTCAAACCGCAGAGTTTCAGCCAGAACCGCATCGACCGCCGGGCCGAATCGCCCAAACTCCCCCGGTCGGTGCGGTTTTGCCGTACTTGGTTCCTGTACTCGTCGTCCGTTCGTGGTTCAGCGCGGGCCGCGCGCACAGCGCCGGACGGCGAGCGGGACGCACACCGCGAGCAGCGCGAGCGACCACAGGACCGACCCCGCCACCGGATGCGTGACCGGCCAGGCCGCGTCCGCGGGGACCGGGGCGTTGCCGAACAGGTCGCGCACCGCCGTCGCCACCGCGCTGATCGGATTCCACTCGGCGACGAGACGCAGCCAGGACGGCAGCCCGTCGGTCGGGATGTACGCGTCCGAGAGCAGCGGCAGCATGAACGTCGCGCTCCCCAGCTGCCCCGCCGCCTCCTCGCTCTGCGAGGCGAGACCCAGCAGGATCCCGACCCAGGTGGTCGCGTACCGGAAGAGCAGCAGCAGCCCGAACGCGCCCGCGGCGGCGAACGGCCCGCCCTCGATCCGCCACCCCATGGCGAGCCCGACGAGCGCCAGCGGCACGAGCCCCAGCGCGGTCGTCACCAGATCGGCGAGTGCCTGCCCGAGCGGCACGGCCGCCCTGCTCATCGGCAGCGTCCGCAGCCGGTCCATGACGCCGCGGTGGGTGTCCTGGGCGGCGGTGAACATGCCGGTCATGATGCCGTTGGCGGCGGTCGCGACGAGCATCCCCGGCACCAGGAAGGCGCGGTAGTCGGAGCCGGGCATGGCGAGGGCGCTGCCGAAGACGTAGCCGAAGAAGAGCAGGAAGACGATGGGCATCGTCTGGGTCATGACGAGGATCGCGGGCGCGTGCCGGATGCGCCGCAGATGCCGGCCGAGCATGGTGGTGCCGTCGTAGAGGATGGCGCTCATGGGGGTGACCTCCGGAGGTCGGGTCGGGACGGGGGCTTGGCGGCGGACGGACCGGCTCACGCGATGAGGCGCAGGAAGACGTCGTCCAGCGAGGGCCGCCGCAGGCTCACGTCGACCACGGGCACCCCCGCCGCGTCCAGTTCGCGGACGAGGCGCGGCAGCGTGAGCGCGGGGTCGAGGGTGATCACTCCGGCGGTGCGGGCCGCCGCGTCGAGCACGGGCTCCGCCCCCGTCAGCTGGTCCAGGACCACCGCCGCCGCGGGCAGCGCCGCGTCCTCGGCGACGACGACCTCCGCGTAACTGCCGATCCGCGCCTTGAGCTCCGCGGGTGTGCCGCGGTGCGCCGCGCGGCCGCCGTCGATCAGCACGATGTCGTCGGCCAGCTGATCGGCCTCTTCCAGGTACTGGGTCGTGAGCAGCACCGTCGTGCCCTCCCCGGCCAGCTTCCGCACGGAGTCCCAGATGGCGTTCCTGCTGTGCGGGTCCAGGCCCGTGGTGGGCTCGTCGAGGAAGAGCACGGCGGGCCGGGTGATCAGGCCGACCGCGAGGTCCAGGCGGCGCCGCATGCCGCCCGAGTACGTCCGTGCGGGCCGCTGCGCCGCCTCGGTGAGCCCGAACCGCTCCAGGAGTTCGTCGGCGCGGCCGCGCGGCGCCCGCAGCAGCCGGGCGAAGAGGCGCAGGTTCTCGCGGCCCGTCAGGTCGCCGTCGACGGACGCGTACTGGCCGATGACGCCGATCTGCCCGCGGACCGCCGCCGCGTCCCGCACCACGTCGTACCCCGCCACCCGGGCGGTCCCGGCGTCGGGTGTCTGCAGGGTCGTGAGCACCCGCACCGCCGTGGTCTTGCCCGCGCCGTTGGGGCCGAGGAGTCCGCAGACGGTGCCCGCGGGAATGGCCAGGTCCAGGCCGCGCAGCGCGCGGACGGCGGTGTCGCCGGAGCCGAAGCGCTTCTCCAGACCCTCACTAAGTACAGCGTACGTAGAAGTCATGTGCTGCACGGTACCTCACTACGTACGCTGTACGTAACTAACATGGTGGGCGAGGTGATGATCAATGGCGGGCCGAGCGGCCACTCCCGAAGTGATCTGGGCGCGCCCCGAGCGTGCGGGCCGCGGCCCCAAGCCCGCGTACAGCAGGGCCGACATCGCGGCGGCGGCCGTCCGCATCGCCGACGCGGACGGCATCGACGCGGTGTCCATGCGGCGGGTGGCGGCGGAGCTGGGCTGCGGCACGATGTCGCTGTACAACTACGTGCCGCGCAAAGAGGACCTGTACGAGCTGATGGTCGACGCGGTCAGCGGGGAGTACGAGCTGGCGGCGGACGCCGAGGGCGGCGACTGGTACGACGGGATGCTCGGCCTCGGCCGGCAGACCCGGGCCATCCTGCACCGGCACCCGTGGCTCGTGCGCGTGATGTCGACGGTCCACGGCTCCAGCCCGAACGCGCTGCGCTACCTGGAGCACTGCCTCGGTGTCCTGGAGCGCCTCGACGCGCCCTACGGTACGAAGATGGAGCTCATCGCCATGGTCAACGGCACGGCGATGACGTCCGTGGCCAACGAGATCGCCGCCGCCGAGCGCACCAGGGGCCTGCCCTGGTCGCCGGAGCAGGAGCAGGAGGTGCGGTCCGCCTATCTGGCCGGGCGGCTGGCGGGCGGGGCGTATCCGCGGCTCGCGGGGATGATGGCGCAGGCGCCGCCGCCGGGGAACGCGGACGAGAGCTACGAGCGGGCGCTGCGCAGGCTCCTCGACTCGTTCCGTTCGGAAGGCCGAAGGGACTAGAGACTAGAGCAGGGCGAACTGGCCGTCCGGGCCCTCTTCGTGGTGGTCGAGGACGGATGCGGGGCGGCGGGCGGTGTCGGGTACGGGCAGGATGCCCGCGTCGTGCAGTTCGGGACCGGTGACCGCGGCTTCCGGGGGCGACCTCAACTCCTCCTGCTCGGGGGAGAGTTCCGCGAGCAGGGCCAGCACCGTGATGAGTTCCAGGAGTTCGGACGTCCACGTCTGGGGCCACGCCGTGGGGCGGATCGCCTCCAGCGTGCCCGCCTCGCCCGCCTCCGTGCGCTGCGCGAACCAGCGCTCGACCACGCGTACGCCGCTCACCTCGTACTCCCACGCCTCCCGCGGCACCGGCGAGATGACGCCCTCGTCGCCGACGTACAAGATCTGCTCGTCGGCGTCGTACGACAGGGCGGCGGGGCGGGCGGGCAGCGGTGCCCTGACGTACGGCCTGCGGCCGCCGGGCAGCTTCGGGCGCTCCCCGTTGCCGCGCAAGTGGAGCCGGAGCAGGCGTCGGCCGAGTGCCACGCCGCGCGTCCAGACGTCGGCGTCGCGGGTGAGCGGCACCCGGCAGCCCGCCGCGGAGCCGGTGCCGGTGGCGAGTACCCATGCGAGGAGGTCGCGTGCGGTGACCTCGTGGCTGCCGAGGACGTTCGAGAGGTGGGCGAGCAGGCCCGGGGCCACGTTGGGCTCCCGGCCTCCGGGGCGCCGGAACAGGGGGCGTATCCGTCCCGGGCGCCCTGCCGGGGAGCGGCCGTCCGGGAGGACGAGGGACGCGAGGACGGCGGGGCCCGCCGCCCCGGGAACGTAACCCTGCTCGACGGCGAAGAGCTGGCCCTCGCCCGCCACCCGCCACAGCTCGGGGCGGGCGACGTCGATGAGGCGGTGGTCCGGGATCAGCCACTGCTCGTCGAAGGGGCCGTGCAGGACGCGCACGGGCTCGGGGCAGGGTCCCGCCTCCCTCGCCAGGCGGCCCGTGCCGCCGCCGTGGCCGGGCAGCTGGGCGACCGCGGTGTGCAGGGTGCGGGCGCGGGTGGGGCGGAAGAGGGCCTCGCGGTCCGGCCCCGCGGCGCGGACGAAGGCGTTCCAACGGGCTTGCAGGGATGCCGGGTCCGGGCCCATCGGCCACCCGCGGCCCGGCCGGAGCGGTGCGACGGACCACGGCATGAGGTCCGCGAGCAGCGGCGCTTCGTCGTGCGTCACGCCCGGCATCGTACGACGTGTCCGCCCGGTCACGTCACGTCGCGTCGAGCGTGACCGAGAACGAGAAGCGGTCGCCGCGGTAGTGGATGCGGGCGACGTCCAGGGTGCGGCCGTCCTCGTCGTACGTGATGCCGGTGTAGTGCAGGATCGGGCTGAGCAGCGGCACTTCGAGGAGCCGCGCGGTCTCCGGGTCGGCGAGCGTGGCCTCGACGGTGTCGGTGATACGGCTGATGCGGACGCCCACCACGTCGCGCAGGACCTTCGTCATGGGCCAGCGCACGAGGTCGTCCAGGTCGATGCGGGACGCCAGTTCGGGCCGGATGTAGTTGCGGGCGTGGTTGGTGGGCTCGCCCGTCTTCTCGTCGCAGCGCAGCCGGTGGTACGTCGCGACCTCCGCCGAGCCCGGGAAGTGCCCGGCGAGGTCGGCGGGGGGCGTGGCGGCGCCGTGGCCGAGGAGGCGGGTGGTCATGCCCGACTGCTGGGCCACGATCGCGTCGACCGAGCCGAGCAGGCGGACGGGGGCGCCGCGCCGCGCGCTCGGCTCGATGAAGGTGCCGCGCCGCCGGTGGCGGGTGATGAGACCCTCGTCCTCCAGCTCCTTGAGCGCCTGCCGCATGGTCAGCACGCTCACCCCGTAATGCCCCGCCAGCTGCTCCTCGGTGGGCAGCCGGAGCGGGGCATCGGGGGAGCGGCCCAGTATCGAGGCGCGCAGGGACTGCGACACCTGATACCAGAGCGGCAGCTTCCGATTCAGGACGATCGAGTCCGGGGCGAAAGCGGTCACAATCTCTCCGAATCAGGTGGCGTCGCGTCAGTTGCGGAAGTGGCGCTCCAGACCCTGCCATACGTCGTCGTAGCCGCGCTGCAGGTGGGACGCCCCGGCCGCCTGTTCCGTCGCCGTCACCGGCCACCGCGTCTCGAACATGAAGGCGAGACCGTCGTCGATCTTCTGCGGCTTCAGCTCCGCGGCGGACGCCTTCTCGAACGTCTCGCGGTCCGGGCCGTGCGCCGACATCATGTTGTGCAGCGAGCCGCCGCCGGGCACGAAGCCCTCCGCCTTGGCGTCGTACGCACCCTCGATCAGGCCCATGTACTCGCTCATCACGTTCCGGTGGAAGTACGGCGGACGGAACGTGTCCTCGCCCACCAGCCAGCGCGGCGCGAACACCACGAAGTCGACGCCCGCGAGGCCCGGGGTGTCGGACGGCGAGGTGAGCACGGTGAAGATCGACGGGTCCGGGTGGTCGTAGCTGATCGAGCCGATCACATTGAAGCGGTGCAGGTCGTAGACGTACGGGACGTGGTTGCCGTGCCAGGCGACCACGTCGAGCGGCGAGTGGTCGTACGTGGCGCGCCACAGGTTCCCGCAGAACTTGTTCACCACCTCCACCGGGCCCTCGACGTCCTCGTACGCGGCCACGGGCGCCCGGAAGTCACGCGCGTTGGCGAGCCCGTTGGCACCGATCGGGCCGAGGTCGGGGAGCTGGAACGGGGCGCCGTAGTTCTCGCACACGTACCCGCGGGCGCTCGCGTCGAGGAGCTCCACGCGGAAGCGGACGCCGCGCGGAATCAGCGCGACCTCGCCGGGCTCGGCGTGCAGCAGCCCGAACTCGGTGCGCAGGAGCAGCCCGCCGCGCTCGGGCACGATGAGCAGCTCGCCGTCGGCGTCGCTGAACACCCGTTCCCGCATCGAGGAGTTGGCGTGGTACAGGTGAATGCCCATGCCGGTGCGCTGCGTCGCGTCGCCGTTGCCGCCCAGCGTCCACAGGCCCGCAAGGAAGTCCGTGCCGGGCGCGGGCTCGGGGAGCGGGTTCCAGCGCAGCCGGTTCGGGTCGGGCACCGACTCCGCGAAGGGGGCCGTGCGGAGCGCTCCGTTGTCGGCGCGGGTGAACCGCGGGTGCGCGGCCGAGGGGCGGATGCGGTACAGCCACGAGCGGCGGTTGTGCGCGCGGGGCTCGGTGAAGGCGCTGCCGCTCAGCTGCTCGGCGTAGAGCCCGAGGGGCGCGCGCTGCGGGGAGTTGCGGCCGTGCGGCAGTGCGCCGGGCACGGCTTCGGAGCTGTGTTCGTTGCCGAAGCCGGAGAGGTAGGCCAGCCCTTCGGCGGTCTTGCGTGCGTCTGCGTCGTACGCGTCCGTCCGGTCCGCGTTGCCTGCGTGGTCCCCGCTCATCACACCGCTCCCTCATCAGTGATTCCTATGGGACACCGTAGGATTCACTTTTTCCTTCCGCAAGAGGAAGCGGGAATGTGAGCGATGCTCTACTCTCCCGGAATGCCCCACCCGAACCCGTCCCAGGACCCGTCCCAGGACCTGTCGCAGGGCCCGTCCCCGGACCCGTCGCAGGGCCCGTCCCGCGACTCGCGGCCAGGCCCCCGTGCCCAGTCGTCCGCCATGCGCCGCCTCCCCGTGCAGGAGCGCAGCGCGGAGCGCCTGACGCGGATCCTCGACGCCTGCGCCGCCGTCCTGGACGAGACCGGCTACGACGGCCTCACCACCCGCGCCGTCGCCCAGCGCGCCGGCGTCCCCATCGGCTCCGTCTACCGCTTCTTCGGCAACAAGCGGGCCCTCACCGACGCGCTGGCCCACCGCAACCTCGACGCGTACGCCGAACGAGTGGCCGCCCGCGTCACCGGCATCGAGCACGGCGACTGGCGCGGCGCCGTCGACGCGGCCTTCGACGAGTACCTGGTGATGATGCGCACCGTCCCCGGCTTCGGCCTCGTGGACTTCGGCGTCCCCTCCGCACCGGACGCGATGCCCGACGCCAACTCGCAGGTCGCCGACCGGGTGGCCGCCCTGCTCGCCCTCCACCTGAACCGCCCGCTCGACGCCGCGCTGCGCCGCACCATCCTCGTCGGCGTCGAGGCGGTCGACGCGGTCCTCCAGCTCGCCTTCCGCGCCGACCCGTCGGGGGACCCGGCACTCGTCGACGAAGCGCGGATCCTGCTCCACGCCTACTTCGCGCGGTCCCTGGACTGACTCCTGGACGTCCCCGAGACCCAGCCGTGACCAGGAGTTTTGCGCTTATTGCTCGCGCGTCAACATCTTGTTAACGCTTGATGGCGAGTCCTAACGTCGTCCGGACCGCCAGACCTGGTGGGAGTTCGATGGTGAACGTTAGGTAGCCCCCATGCTGACAATCCTCGGATTCGTCATGATCGCCACCTTCCTGGTGCTGATCATGATGAAGAAGATGTCGCCGATCGCGGCACTGGTGCTGATCCCCGCGCTCTTCTGCGTGTTCGTAGGAAAGGGAGCCCATCTCGGGGACTACGTCCTCGAAGGCATCGGCAATCTCGCGCCCACGGCGGCCATGCTCATGTTCGCCATCGTGTACTTCGGCGTCATGATCGACGTCGGCCTCTTCGACCCGATCGTCCGGGGCATCCTGCGCTTCTGCAAGGCGGACCCGGTGCGCATCGTGGTCGGCACCGCCGTGCTCGCCGCGATCGTCTCCCTCGACGGCGACGGCTCGACGACCTTCATGATCACGGTCTCGGCGATGTATCCGCTGTACAAGCGCCTCAAGATGAGCCTCGTCGTGATGACGGGTGTCGCCGCGACCGCCAACGGCGTCATGAACACCCTGCCCTGGGGCGGCCCGACCGCCCGCGCCGCGACCGCGCTCAAGGTCGACGCCTCCGACATCTTCGTACCGATGATCCCGGCGCTCGCCATGGGCCTCGTCGCCGTCTTCCTCCTCGCGTACGCACTGGGTCTGCGCGAGCGCAAGCGGCTCGGCATCCTCTCGCTGGACGAGGTCCTGGAGAAGGAGACGGCCGGGGAGACGGTCCTGGTGGGTACGGCAGGTGGTGACGGGCGTACGTCGCTCACCAAGAACACCACCGGAGATGCGGGCGGCGGCACCGACGCGGACGCACCCAGGAGCGACAGCGGCAGCCACGGCGACAGCGAAGGCGACGACGACGGCTTCCAGGGCCTCGACCCCGACCGCCCCACCCTCCGCCCCAAGCTCTACTGGTTCAACGCCGCCCTCACCGTCCTCCTGCTCACCGCCATGATCATGGAGTGGCTGCCGATCCCCGTCCTCTTCCTGCTCGGCGCCGCGCTCGCCCTCACCGTCAACTTCCCGCACATGCCCGACCAGAAGGCCCGCATCGGCGCCCACGCCGAGAACGTCCTCAACGTCACCGGCATGGTCTTCGCGGCCGCCGTCTTCACCGGCGTGCTCCAGGGCACCGGCATGGTCGACCACATGGCCGACTGGCTCGTCGACGCCATCCCCGAGGGCATGGGACCGCACATGGGCCTGGTCACCGGGCTGCTCTCCATCCCGCTCACCTACTTCATGTCCAACGACGGTTTCTACTTCGGCGTCCTGCCCGTCCTCGCCGAGGCCGGGCAGGCGCACGGCGTCGGCACCCTGGAGATCGCCCGCGCCTCCATCGCCGGACAGGCCCTGCACATGTCGAGCCCGCTCGTGCCCGCCGTGTACGTCCTCGTCGGCATGGCCAAGGTCGAGTTCGGCGACCACACCAAGTTCACCGTCAAATGGGCCGTGCTCACCTCGCTGGTGGTGCTCGGCGCCGGAATCCTCTTCGGCATCATCTGATGCCGAACGCGTCGTCCGGGCCCGGTGGCAGGGGCTGGCTGCTCCGTCTCGTCATCGCCTTCAGCTTCGCGCAGGGGGCGGTGTCGATGGCGCGGCCCGCCGTCTCCTACCGGGCCCTCGCCCTTGGCGCGGACGAGCGCGCCATCGGCGTCATCGCGGGTGTCTACGCCCTGCTCCCGCTCTTCGCCGCCGTACCGCTCGGGCGCCGGACGGATCACGGACGGTGCGCGCCGCTGCTGCCCGTCGGCGTCGTGCTCATCTCCGGCGGCTGCGCCCTCAGCGGCGTCGCGGGCTCGCTCACCGCGATGGCGGCGTGGAGCGGTGTGATGGGGCTCGGACACCTCTGCTTCGTGATCGGCGCGCAGTCGATCGTCGCCCGGCAGTCCGCGCCCGCCGAACAGGACCGCAACTTCGGCCACTTCACCATCGGCGCCTCCCTCGGCCAGCTGGTCGGGCCGATCGCCGCCGGAGCGCTGATCGGCGGCGACATGGACCGTACGAGTGCGCTCGCCCTGCTCGTGTCGGCGGCGGTCGGCGCCGTCTCCCTCGCCTCGCTCTGGCGCATCGAGCACAGGCGGCCGCGGTCCGCCGCCCCGGAGCGTGCCGGGCGCGTCCCGGTCCTCGGCATCCTGCGCACCCGGGGCGTGCCCGCGGGCATCTTCATCAGCCTCGCCGTGCTCTCCGCGACGGACATCCTCACGGCGTACCTGCCGGTGGTCGGCGAGCATCGGGGCATCGCGCCCGCCACGGTGGGGCTGCTCCTGTCCCTGCGGGCGGCGGCGACCATCGCCTGCCGCCTGGTGATGACGCCCCTCATCCGGCTCCTGGGCAGGACGGTCCTGCTGACCACCACCTGCCTCCTCGCCGGGCTGCTCTGCGCGGGCATCGCGCTGCCGCTGCCGGTGTGGGGCCTCGCGCTGGTGCTCGCGGTGCTCGGCTTCTGCCTCGGCGTCGGGCAGCCGCTCTCCATGACGACCGTCGTCCAGGCGGCACCGGACGGCGCGCGCTCCACGGCGCTCGCGCTGCGGCTCACCGGCAACCGGCTCGGGCAGGTCGCGGCGCCCGCTGCGGCGGGCCTGATCGCGGGCGTCGCGGGTGTGGCGGCGCCGTTCGTGATGCTGGGCGGGCTGCTGTTCGCCGCGGCGGGGCTCGGCGTACGGAAGCGCCCCGGAGGCGGCGCCGGCCGCCTCCGGGGCACTGCTGACCGTGTCGAGCGGAGTGTTACGAGACGATCTTGAGCAGCTTGTTCGGCGACCCCGAGCCGGGGCTGGTCACCACGTTCGGCGTGGCACCGTTCACCAGCGCCGAGGAGACCTGCGACGGCGTGGCCGAGGTGTGGCCCGCGAGGTAGACGGCGGCGGCGCCCGCGACGTGCGGGGTGGCCATCGACGTACCGGAGATGGTGTTGGTCGCCGTGTCGCCGGTGTTCCAGCCCGCCTTGATGTTCACGCCGGGCGCGAAGATGTCCAGGACCGAGCCGTAGTTGGAGAAGCTGGCGCGGGCGTCCGTGTTGCTGGTGGCGCCGACCGTGATGGCCGCGGGCACGCGGGCGGGCGAGGTGTTGGCGGCGTTGGTGTTGGCGTTGCCCGCCGCGACCGCGTAGGTGACGCCGTCGGCGATGGACTTCTTCACCGCGTTGTCGAGCGTGGTGGACGCGCCGCCGCCGAGCGACATGTTGGCCACGGCGGGGGCGCCCGCGGCGTGGTTGCTCGTCACCCAGTCGATGCCCGCGACGACACCGGCGGTGGTGCCGGATCCGTTGTTGTCGAGCACGCGGACGGCCACGATCTTGGCCTTCTTCGCGACGCCGTACGTCGTGCCCGCGATGGTCGTGGCGACGTGCGTGCCGTGGCCGTTGCCGTCCTGGGCGGTGTTGTCGCCGTCGACGGCGTCGTAGCCGTTCACCGCGCGGCCGCTGATCTCGGAGTGCGTGATCCGCACGCCGGTGTCGATGACGTACGCGGTGACGCCGGAACCGGCGCTGTCCGGGTAGGTGTAGGTGCCGGACAGCGGCAGCTTCGTCTGGTCGATCCGGTCCAGGCCCCAGGGGGCGTTGGACTGGGTCGCGTCGACGTGGAGTCTCTGGTTCTGCTCGACCGAGGCGACGGCCGGGTCGGCGGCGAGTCTCCGCGCCTCCGCGGCGCTCAGCTTCACGGAGTAGCCGTTGAGCGCGGACTTGAAGGTCTTCTGCACCGAGCCGCCGTACTCGGCTATGAGGTCCTTGCCCTGGCTCGTGGCGGCCTTGAGGCCGGAGCCGTCCTTCAGCGTGACGAGGTAGCTGCCCTTGACCGCGTCGGCGGAGCCCGCCGCGATCACGTGGCCCTCGGCGGGCGCGGCCTGGGCGGGCAGGGCGGTGACCGCACCGAGGACGGCGGCGGCGGTGGCGGTCGAGATCGCGGCGGCGATCACAGTCTTCTTGCTGCGAAGCATGGCCATTACGAGGGAGTCCTCCTCATAGGCGGCGTGCCCGGGGTGGGGCGACGCGACTGTGGGGGGTGCGCGCGGAATCGCACACACAGATGGGAGCGGTGTGTGCCGCTCCCGTCGCGATCAGTAGCGTGGCCGCTCCACCCGTCCCGGGCAAGAGAGTTGACGCCTTGTCATGCCACTTTCACGTTTCTGAAACCGAATACGGGCCGAATGCGTGGGGTGTGTCCGGAAAACGGCTCGCGGCGGCGCGGGGTGCGTGTGCCGGGCACGCACCCCGTACTGTCCGCTGGGCGGACAAATCGCTGGTCGGAGGCCTTGCGCAGGCCTTAAGACGAGCTGGAGCGGAGCTCGGCGTACGGTGGAGCGCTCGGCCGGACCGGCGCGGCGCACCCGGCCGCCGCGCCGTTCACCCCGGTTCGCCCGGCGCCGCCTGAAGCAAGGTCCGGGTGCCCTCCGTGCAGGCGGCTCGCAAGCCGTCGTACTCGGTGGCGGTCAGCTGCTTCCGTGCGGAGCCGCGGCGGCTGGGGTCGAGTCGGGTGCACGCGTTCTTCAGCCAGTGCGGGTCCGGGTCCACCCCGACGAAGGCCGCGAGCCGGGTGAGTTCGTCCTGCGGGGCGTCGAGCAGGTCCTCGTACCCGAGCGTCATGCACTGATCCGCCGGTACGTCGCCGAGGAAACGTACGCCCTGGACGACGAGTTCGGACCACAGGTCGCCGAACGGCCGCACCGGGAAGGCGCGGTCCCGTACGAGCGCGGGGTCGAAGCGCTCGCCGAGCAGCGGCGCGAGCTCCGGCGGCAGGGAGCGCACCTGCTCGTCCGTGAGGTCGCCGAGGCTCTCGGCGCCCGTCCGCTCCGCGATCTCCCGCATCAGAGTGATCACGCGGTACCCGGGGTGGCGGCTCATGGACAGCGCGCAGTCAGGACCGTCCCGGAAGAGGTGCACGAACTTCGCGTACGGGAACGCCGCACGCAGCCCCGGCACCCAGCCCGTCGAGTAGCCGGAGCGCTCCACGACGGCGGACCGCCCGAACCGGGCGGCCAGGAGGTCGAAGAGCGCCTCGTGGTGCGCGGCGGCGGTGCGGACGGGCCACTCGACGACCGCCGCACGGACCGCGTCGAGCAGGCCGTCGGGGTCGTCCGTGAGGTGGGGCAGCACCATGAGGGAGAGGGCGGGGATGCCGGTGGTCTCCGGTGCGTAGCGGCCCCCGGGCGTGCGGGTGTAGAGGAACTCCGGCATCGGCACCCCGCTGCGGAGCATGCCCGCGAAGTACGGGGTGGGCCGGAAGAGGGTCTCCCAGAACTCCGCGCCCGGCAGCACGCCTTCGGGAAAGGCCGCATCGCCGACCGAGGCCATGTACTCGTTGAGGCTGAGCACGTCGGGGTGGCTGTTGAGGATGCGGGACAGCGCGGTGGAACCGCTGCGGCCGGTCCCGATGACGAAGGTCAGATTGCGCAAGGTCACTCTCCGGGGGCATGTCGCACGGGTGCGGGGTGCGGGGTGCGGGGTGCGGGGCGCGGGTGCGGGTGCGGTGAACTCGGACGGACTCGGGTGTGCCGACCTGTGCACCTCAGCACACCCCCGCCCCCCGCACCAGATGCCCCTGGTGCCGGAAAACTATCAGCGCTAGTTTGTAGGCGGTCGTCCACCGCTCGTCCACCTGGAGGAATGTCATGAAGGCCCACGACGGGATGTACATCGACGGCGCCTGGCGGCCTGCCGCGGGCACCGGCACCATCACGGTCCTGAACCCCGCCGACGAACAGCCCGTCGGCCAGGTCCCCGCCGGCACCGCGGAGGACGTCGACGCCGCGGTCCGTGCCGCCCGCGCCGCCCTGCCCGGCTGGGCCGCCACCCCGCCCGCCGAACGCGCCGCCCTGATCGGCGCGCTCCGCGACCGCCTCGTCGCCCGCAAGGACGAGGTCGCCGAGACCGTCACCGCGGAGCTCGGCGCGCCGCTGCCGTTCTCGCAGGCCGTGCACGCGGGCGTACCGATCCTGGTCTCCGGTTCGTACGCCGAGCTCGCCGCGACCCACCCCTTCCAGGAGAAGGTCGGCAACTCCACCGTCTACCTGGAGCCGGTCGGCGTGGTCGGCGCGATCACCCCCTGGAACTACCCCCTCCACCAGATCGTCAACAAGGTGGCCCCCGCGCTCGCCGCGGGCTGCACGGTCGTCCTCAAGCCCGCCGAGGACACGCCCCTCACCGCCCAGCTCTTCGCCGAGGCCGTCCACGAGGCGGGCGTGCCCGCGGGCGTGTTCAACCTCGTCACCGGTCTCGGTCCGGTCGCGGGGCAGGCACTCGCCGAGCACGAGGGTGTCGACCTCGTCTCGTTCACCGGGTCGACGGCGGTCGGCAGGCGGATCGGCGCCACCGCGGGCGCGGCCGTCAAGCGCGTCGCGCTGGAGCTCGGCGGCAAGTCCGCCAACGTCATCCTGCCGAGCGCGGACCTCGCCAAGGCCGTCAACGTGGGCGTCGCCAACGTCATGTCCAACTCCGGCCAGACGTGCAGCGCGTGGACCCGCATGCTGGTGCACACCGACCGGTACGACGAGGCGGTGGAGCTCGCCGCGGCCGCGGCCGCCAAGTACGGCGACCGCATCGGCCCCGTCGTCAACGCCAAGCAGCAGGCACGCGTGCGCGGCTACATCGAGAAGGGCGTCGAGGACGGCGCCCGGATCGTCGCGGGCGGCCCCGAGGCACCCGAGGGCAAGGACAAGGGCTACTTCGTCCGGCCCACCGTCTTCGCCGACGTCACACCCGAGATGGCCATCGCCCAGGAGGAGATCTTCGGCCCGGTGGTCTCGATCATCCGGTACGAGGACGAGGACGACGCCCTGCGCATCGCCAACGGCACCGTGTACGGGCTCGCGGGCGCGGTGTGGGCGGCCGACGACGCGGAAGCCGTGGCGTTCGCCCGCCGCATGGACACCGGCCAGGTCGACATCAACGGCGGCAGCTTCAACCCCCTGGCACCCTTCGGCGGGTACAAGCAGTCGGGTGTCGGCCGCGAACTGGGCGCGCACGGCCTGACCGAGTACCTCCAGACGAAATCACTGCAGTTCTGACCGCTCGTATGTCGCCACCATCCCCCGACCCCAATCCAAGGAGTACGTGAACGTGGTCCGCGCCGCCATCCTGCCCGCCGTCGGCTCCCCGCTGGAGATCGCGGAGATCGACCTCCCCGAGCCGGGCCCCGGCCAGGTCCGGGTACGCCTCGCAGCCGCCGGGGTCTGCCACTCCGACCTGTCCCTGTCCAACGGCACGATGCGGGTGCCGGTGCCCGCCGTCCTCGGTCACGAGGGAGCGGGCACCGTGGTCTCCGTCGGCGAGGGCGTCACGCATGTCGCGCCGGGCGACGGGGCCGTCCTGAACTGGGCGCCGTCCTGCGGCAGCTGTCACGCCTGTTCCATCGGCGAGGTGTGGCTGTGCGGCAACGCCCTCGCGGGCGCCGCGGACGTCTATGCCCGGCGCCCCGACGGCAGCGACCTGCACCCCGGCCTGAACGTCGCCGCGTTCGCCGAGGAGACGGTGGTCGCCGCCAACTGCGTCCTGCCGGCGCCGGACGGCGTGCCGCTCACCGACGCGGCGCTGCTCGGCTGCGCCGTCCTGACCGGATACGGCGCCGTGCACCACTCGGCGCGGGTCCGCGAGGGCGAGAGCGTCGCGGTCTTCGGCGTCGGCGGAGTGGGCCTCGCCACGCTGCAGGCGGCACGGATCGCGGGTGCCGGGCGGATCGTCGCCGTCGACGTCTCCCCGGAGAAGGAGGAGCTGGCCCGCGCGGCCGGCGCCACGGACTACGTGGTGGCCTCGGAGACGACGGCCCGCGCCATCCGCAAGCTCACCGGCGGCCAGGGCGTCGACGTGGCGGTGGAGTGCGTGGGCCGCGCGGTGACGATCCGCACGGCCTGGGAGTCGACGCGGCGCGGCGGCCGCACCACGGTCGTCGGCATCGGCGGCAAGGACCAGCAGGTCACGTTCAACGCCCTGGAACTCTTCCACTGGGGCAGGACCCTGTCCGGCTGCGTGTACGGCAACTGCGACCCGGTGGTGGACCTGCCGGTCCTCGCGGAACACATCAGGGCGGGCCGCTTCGACCTGGGCGTCCTGGTGACCGACAGGATCGGTCTCGACGGCATCCCGGCGGCGTTCGAGAACATGCTCGCGGGCAAGGGGGGCCGGGCGCTGGTGGTGTTCTGATCAGTGCCCGGCCCCCGCCTCCGTCCCCGAACCCGTCAGCCGCGGAAAGGACTTGGCACCCGCCAGGAACACGACCGTCGTCAGGACGAACGGCCAGGTGAAGGCGTGGCCGCCGGACGGTGCGAAGAGGGCCGAGACCGCGGGGCCGAGTGCCGTCGCGGCGGCGGCTCCCACGAGTGCGTACGCGAGGGTCGCCGCCCGCGCCGGCAGGAAGACGCCGCACAGGGCGAGGGCCACGAGCACCGCGTTGTAGCCCATCGTGCCGTCGGCGATCCGCGCCGCGGGCGCGCCGAGGGCCCACGCGGTCGCGACGCCCACGGCGTTGCCGAGGCACGCGACGGCGGCCGTGCGGGGTCCGGCGACGAGGAGGCCGAGCAGCAGCAGCGCGCCCACGTACCACTGGGGCATGAAGAAGATCTGGGCGAAACCGGCGAGGAACCCCCGGGCGAGTCCGGCCGGTTCGACGGCCGTCGTGCCCGACGCGGGAAGCGGGAGCGCGGCCACGCCCTGCCCCGTGTGCCAGAGCCGTCCGAAGCCGGGCGCGGCGATCGTCACCGCGGTGGCGAGCAGGCAGTACGGGAGCGTGAGCGAGGGCAGGCCCCAGACGCCGAGGAGCCGGACCACGGCCGCGGTCACGACCGTGACGACCACGCACCCCGCGACCGCGAGCAGCGCCGTCGACAGGTGGGCCGCGCCGAGGAAGACCGCGAAACAGAGCGCTGTCAGGCAGGCGTTGAAGCCTTCCAGCCCGGCCGCGACGCGGCCGCCGTCCACGCCGAGGAGCCGTGCGGTGGCCGTCCCCACGGCGGTGCCGGCCAGCCCGTACACCCCGTACTCCCAGCCCGCCGCGAAGAGCGCCACGGCGAAGAGGGCGCCTGTGGCGGCGTTCGGCAGGAAGGTGACCTGCGCCTGGCCGCGCAGCACCTGAGCGGCGAAGAGCCGCGCACGGGACGCCCCGGCCGCCCGGCCCCCGCTCCCGGCCGAGTCCCCCGGCCCCCCGGCCGGACCACCGGCATCCAGCGCGTCCATCGCGTGCCCCACGGCCATCCCCCTGTCCCTCAACCGTCCGGCTCGCACCGCCCGACGGGACGGATGCAGATTACATCTACCGCACCGCTTCGAACCACGTCATCAGGACGTCGTTGTCGAACGACTCGCGGGCCGTGACGCGGAACCGCGTGGGGTCGAACCGGCCGCCGAAGACGGGGATTCCCGCCCCCGCGACCACGGGGTAGCTCTTGACGATCAGCTCGTCGAGCTCGGGAAGCAGCGCGGCCGCGACCCGGCCGCCGCCGCACAGCCAGAGGTCCTGTCCCTGCTGCCGCTTGAGGTCGCGGACCAACGCGAGCGGATCACCGGCGGCGACGGTGACCGCCGGGTCGGGGGAGGCGGCGAGCGAGTTCGACAGGACGAACTGGCGCAGGTGCGCGTACGGACTCGGAGTGCCGTGGGCCAGTGCCTGCCGGTAGGTTCCGTGGCCCATCAGGACCGTGTCGAAGCGGAGATTGGCGGCGTCCGCGAGGCCGACGTGGGGGCGCAGGGACGTGGGGACGGTCTCGGGGTAGCGGGCGTTGACCCGGGCGGCGTAGTCGGCGGCCCGGTCCGCGTCGCCCACCGGGTAGAAGTCGTACTCGCCTTCGGGGCCCGCGATGTATCCGTCGATGGAAGCGCCGATGTAGTAGACCAGCTTGCGCATACGGTTACTCCCCCTGTAGTACTCATGCTGTAGTGGTCGGAACGTAGTACTGCGAATGGAGTGGTGTCAATGGTGCGCAGGAATGACGGGCGGCGGGCGGCCCTGGTCGACGGCGCCATCGAGGTGCTGGCCAGGGAGGGTGCGCGCGGGCTGACGTTCCGGGCCGTGGACACCGAGGCGGGCGTGCCCACCGGGACCGCGTCCAACTACTTCGGCAACCGCGACGACCTGCTCACACAGGCGGGCGCCCGGGTCTACGAACGCCTCACGCCCGAACCCGCCGAGGTCGAACGGCAGCGTGCCGCCAAGCCGGACAAGGAGACCTACGTCCAGCTGATGCGCGAGGTCGTCGGCCGCGTCAGCGGTTTCCGCACGGGCTACCTGGCGCTGCTCGAACTCCGCCTGGAAGCCACCCGGCGCCCGGAGCTCCGCGCCGTCCTCACCGAGCGCGTCCGGGCCGACCTGGCGGCGAACCTCTCGTACCACGAGGCCTCGGGGCTCCCCGGCGACGCCACCGCCGTCAAGCTGCTCTACCTGGCCTTCAACTGGCTCATCGTCGAACAGCTCACCCTGCCCGACGTCCTCTCGGGCGCCGAGCGCGACGCCCTCGTCGCGGCCGCCGTGGAGCGCATCGTCACGGAGTGACGCGGATCGGGGGCTGAACCTTACGTCCGCGCCGCCGCCTGCTCGTACTGCAGCGCGAGCCCGTCCAGCAGAGCCTGCAGGCCCGCCTCGAAAGCCCGCTCGTCGATGACCTGTTGACGGTCGGCGAGCAGGTGGGCCTGGCCGAGGTGCGGGTAGTCGGCGGGGTCGTACGCCGCTTCGTCGTCCACGAAGCCCCCGGCGAACGAGCCGATCGCGGAGCCCATGACGAAGTACCGCATGAGCGCGCCGATCGACGTGGCCTGCGCGGCGGGCCAGCCCGCGTCGACCATCGCCCCGAACACCGCGTCCGCGAGCCGCAGCCCGGCCGGACGGCGCCCGGGGCCGCGTGCGAGCACCGGCACGATGTTCGGGTGCAGGGTGAGGGCCGCCCGGTAGGAGACCGCCCAGTCGTGCAGTGCCGTGCGCCAGTCCCGCGCGTCGTCGGCGTCGAACATCGACAGGTCGACCTGCGCGCTCACCGAGTCCGCGACCGCTTCCAGGATCTGGTCCTTGGTGCGGAAGTGGTTGTAGAGGGACGGTCCGCTGACGCCGAGCTCGGCGGCGAGGCGGCGCGTCGAGACGGCCGCGAGCCCCTCGGAGTCCACGAGTGCGCGCGCCGTCTCGACGATGCGTTCTCGGCTGAGGAGGGGCTTGCGCGGTCGGGCCATGCGGCACATAGTAGGGCTGCCGGAACAAACTAGCAGTGCTAATTTAAAATTCGACGTCACACACTCGACACGTTCCCGACCGGAGAGGTGCCCCGATGAACCTGGAGCTCAGCGACGAGCAGACCGCCGTCCGGGAGCTGGCCGAGGACTTCGTCGCGCGCGAGATCGCACCGCACGTCGTCGAGTGGGACCGCGCGGAGAGCGTCGACCGCGCCCTCGTGAAGAAGCTCGGCGAGGTCGGCTTCCTGGGGCTCACCATCGACGAGGAGTACGGCGGCTCCGGCGGCGACCACCTCGCGTACTGCCTGGTGACCGAGGAGCTCGGGCGCGGGGACTCCTCCGTGCGCGGCATCGTCTCCGTCTCGCTCGGCCTGGTCGCCAAGACCATCGCGCACTGGGGCAGCGAGGAGCAGAAGCGGCAGTGGCTGCCGGGGCTCACCTCAGGCGAGTACGTCGGATGCTTCGGGCTCACCGAGCCGGGCACCGGCTCCGACGCGGGCAGCCTCACCACCAAGGCGGTGCGCGACGGCGACTCGTACGTCGTCAACGGCACCAAGATGTTCATCACGAACGGCACCTGGGCCGACGTCGTGCTCCTTTTCGCCCGCACCGGCGACGCCCCCGGCCACAAGGGCGTCTCCGCCTTCCTGATCCCCACCGACACCCCCGGCCTCACCCGCCGTACCCTGCACGGCAAGCTGGGCCTGCGCGGCCAGGCCACCGCCGAACTCGTCCTGGAGGACGTGCGCGTACCCGCGTCGGCCATGATGGCGCCCGAGGGCAAGGGCTTCTCCGTCGCCATGTCGGCCCTCGCCAAGGGGCGGATGTCGGTGGCGGCGGGCTGCGTGGGCATCGCGCAGGCCGCCCTGGACGCGGCGGTGCGGTACGCCACCGAGCGCGAGCAGTTCGGGAAGACCATCGCCCACCACCAGCTGGTGCAGGAGCTGATCAGCGACATCGCCGTCGACGTGGACGCCGCGCGCCTGCTGACCTGGCGGGTCGCCGACCTCATCGACCGGGGGCAGCCGTTCGCCACGGAGTCCTCCAAGGCCAAGCTGTTCGCCTCCGAGGCCGCCGTGCGCGCCGCCAACAACGCCCTCCAGGTCTTCGGCGGTTACGGCTACATCGACGAGTACCCGGCGGGCAAGCTGCTGCGCGATGCGCGCGTGATGACCCTCTACGAAGGCACCAGCCAGATGCAGAAGCTCGTCATCGGCCGTGCGCTGACAGGGGTTTCGGCCTTCTGAGTACCGACATGAGTACGTGAGCGGATACCGGTCGCGCCCACTCTCGCCGAAGCTGTCCGCATGACCGAGCCGCCCGTCAAACAGCAGACCACCAACGCCTTCTACGGCCAGGCCGTGGCCTCCTTCGCGATCTCCATCGGTGCCGTCACCGTCGGCATCGGCTACCTGGACGCGTCGGCCTGGGTGCGGGGCTTCCTCGCCATCGCCGTGCTCTACCTGACGACCTCCGCGTTCACCCTCGCCAAGGTGATCAGGGACCGGCAGGAGGTGGAGCAGATCGTCAGCAGGGTCGACCAGGCCCGCGTCGACCGGATCCTCGCCGAACACGACCCGTTCGCCAAGCCCTGACCTGACCTGACCTGACCTGCCCCGATCCGGCCGAGGCGCTAAGCGCTTGCTCACCGTCGGGGGTATGGTGTCCCTCCCGAACGGTGAAGGAGCGGACATGGGTACGGCGGAGGAGACGCCCGGCGAGGAGCAGCCGTGGGGCGAGGTCAGCCCCGACGCGGCCAGGCGGCTGCTGGTCGCCGCCGTCGAGGCCTTCGCCGAGCGCGGGTACCACGCGACGACGACCCGGGACATCGCGGGCCGCGCAGGCATGAGCCCCGCCGCGCTCTACATCCACTACAAGACGAAGGAAGAGCTGCTCCACCGCATCAGCAGGATCGGCCACGACAAGGCCCTGACGATCCTGCGGACCGCGGCGGACGGCGAGGGCGGCCCCGCCGAGCGTCTTGAGGCGGCCGTGCGCTCCTTCGTCGGCTGGCACGCCGCGCACCACACGACCGCGCGCGTCGTGCAGTACGAGCTGGACGCGCTCGGCGACGAGCACCGTACGGAGATCGTGGCGCTGCGCCGCAAGTCGGACGCGGCCGTGCGGGACATCATCAACGACGGGGTGCGGACGGGGGAGTTCGACGTCCCCGACGTGCCGGGCACCACGCTCGCCGTCCTGTCGCTCTGCATCGACGTCGCCCGCTGGTTCAACGTGGCGGGACACCGCACGCCGGACGAGGTCGGCGCGCTCTACGCCGACCTCGTGCTGCGCATGGTGGGCGCCAGGCCCGGGGAGCCTCAGAAGTAGTAGCGCGACACCGACTCCGCCACGCACGCCGGCTTGTCGCCGCCCTCGCGCTCCACGGTGACCTTGGCGGTCACCTGCACGCCGCCGTCCTTGGTCGGCGTGACGTCCGTGAGCACGGCGGTCGCGCGCAGCCGCGAGCCGACCGGCACGGGGGAGGGGAAGCGGACCTTCTCCGTGCCGTAGTTGAGGCCCATCTTCATGCCCTCGACGCGCAGTGTCTGCGGCACCAGGACCGGCAGCAGCGACAGCGTCAGATAGCCGTGCGCGATGGTCGTCCCGAAGGGGCCCTGCGCCGCCTTCTCCGCGTCCACGTGGATCCACTGGTGATCGCCGGTCGCCTCCGCGAAGAGGTCGATCCGCTTCTGGTCGATCTCCAGCCAGTCGCTGTACCCGAGCTGCTCGCCGACACCGGCGCGCAGCTCCTCGGGCGACGTGAAGATCCTTGGCTCCGCCATGTCCCTGGCCTCCTAGACGTATGCAGACTAAGCGCTTGCTCAGCATGGTGCGTGGGCCGACGCGTGTCAACGGACCAGCCAGTAGGTTTGAGGCGTGCCCCAGATACCGGAGAAGGTCCACGAACTCACGGTCGGCCAGCTCGCCGACCGCAGCGGCGTCGCCGTGTCCGCCCTGCACTTCTACGAGTCCAAGGGCCTCATCACCAGCCGCCGCACCTCCGGCAACCAGCGCCGCTACCACCGGGACACGCTCCGGCGCGTCGCCTTCGTCCGCGCCTCCCAGCGCGTCGGCATCCCGCTCTCCACCATCCGCGAGGCCCTCGACTCGCTCCCCGAGGAGCGCACGCCCAACCGCGAGGACTGGGCGCGCCTCTCCGAGGGCTGGCGCTCGGAGCTGGACAAGCGCATCAAGCAGCTGGGCAGGCTGCGCGACCACCTCACGGACTGCATCGGCTGCGGCTGCCTGTCCCTGGACACGTGTGTGCTCTCCAACCCCGACGACGTCTTCGGCGAGCGGCACACCGGTTCCCGGCTCCTGGTGGACCGCAGGCCCCGGGAGAAGTGACGCCCCCGGGGCCCCGTACATCCGTGAGCGATGGCCCGCCCGCCCGTCACCGGGCTGTGCCGCTCCGTCGAACACCGCGTACCCGAGCGTGTCGCGGCGGCCGGCCGCGCCGTAGGTGAGGTCCTGCACCCCGTCGCCGTACACCTCGCCGAAGATCCCGATCCGGCGCGCCCCGAGCCGCTCCGCGAGCTTCGCCGCCGCGGCCGCGACCTCGTGGCCGCGGACCGCGCGCCAGTACAGCTTCTCGGTCAGGACGACCGGCTCACCCGGCTCGAAGATGTCCGGATAGCGCTGGATGTTCTCGATGTCGACCCACGGCAGCAGATCGGGCGCCGACTCCACGTCGCGGCATGACCACCGGAATTTCCCTGTGCTACGTCTGGCCGCAACCGGGCCCGGCGTACCAACGTGTGTTCTACGTAAGGAAGCACGCATCCAGCACGTCGACACAGAACGGGGGAGAGCCGATGTCCGTCGCCATTTGCTCATTGCTGTGGGACGCCGCACGCCACGGGAGGCAGACCGTCAAGTACGACAGTGACGGCTACCACCTGGTGCGCTTCCCGTACGGCGCGGGTGACGAGTCCTACGATCCGTGGCACATGCACGACCCGGCGAAGGGCTTCACGAGCCCTTCGGAGTACCCGGACGCGCGCTCGGGGCTGATATGGCCGAGCCACGACGGCTGGGGCATGCTCTCCGCGATGGTCTTCTGGGAGCCGGACGCGAAGGCGACCGAGTTCCGCTCGCGGTACGTCCGTGACCCGCTCAACCACTCGACCGGGTACGACTCGACCGCGACGACCGACTCGGCGCCGACCAGGGGAGGGCAGTACAGGACCTACCTCTGGCAGATGTTCGTGCACCCGGGCACGCCGCTCGGCCTGAAGATCTCGGCACGCGGCGTGGGAGACGTGAAGCTCCGCACGCCGCTGATCCACGCCCAGTTCAAGCTGGCGATCCACACGGATGTGGTCACGCCCTGACCGCGCCGCTCCTCACGCCGACACCAGGGGCCGCAGCCGCCTCGCGCGCGCCCGGTCCACGGCGTCGGCGGTGAGGACCGGGCCGGGCACGACGATGCCGCAGCCCGTGCAGACCGCTCCCGACGACGGCTCGTGCGCCAGGCCGTGCTTCCAGGTGAGGGCGGTGTCCGCACAGACGGGGCAGGTCGTGCCCGGCTCCCTTTCCAGCGCCGCGATGAGCCGCCGGAGCACCTCGGCGAGGGGCTCGTCCGGGTGGATGTCGGGGTCGTCGCACCAGGCCACGCCGCACCCGCCCCAGGTGCAGCGGTGCCAGTCGTCGACGCTGCCCGGGCGCCTGAGCCCGTCGTGCTTCTCCTTGCGGCGGCGTTCGGCGAAGCCCGCCTCGTAGGCGAGCCACACCGCCCGTGCCGCTTCCAGTTCGTTCAGTGCCGCCACCAGCCGCACCGGGTCGGGTGACCTGTCCTCGGGCCCGAACCCCGCCCGGGCGCACAGATGGTCCCAGGTCGCCCGGTGGCCGTAGGGGGCGAACCTCTCCAGGCACTTGCGCAGCGAGTACCGCCGCAGTGCCAGGTCGCTCTTCGGATCACGCACCTGTCTCGCGAGACTCCGGAATCCGGCCATCGCCCTGCACCTCCGTCACACGTACTTCCGTACTGGTACCCGTGTTCCGCATTCGCCGGCGTCGATGTCGAGTCGAGTCCATCGAGTTCGTCACGACGTCGCCGAGTAGACGTATCGACACGCGATTCGGCTCCCTCATCGCGCGACCGTTTTTCGCCTGCCCGCACGAGCTGCGGTGATGCAGGCGCATGGGGGGCGCGTTGTGGTGATTCGGAAAAGGCGACGCTTGTTCATCTTTCACGTTGGGCAACCCGCCAGTAGCCTCCGCCGCATCGGTCTTCCGCAGGAACCGGAGGAGCACCCATGCGACGACGCATCGTCAGGCTCAGAACACTCACCGCGGGGGCGGCGCTCGCGCTCGGCGCCTCCCTGCTCGCGCCCCTGCCGGGCGCCGTCGCCGGTCCCGGGGCGCCGGCGCCCGAAGGGCGCACCGCGGCCGACGACACGGACTACTGCGGGGGTCAGTGCGCGGACGTCCTGCCGCCCGGCGCCAATGGCAACGCGACGCTCGCCGAGATCCTCGCCCACCGCGTCCTCGGCACCCAGCCCAAGCACGCAGACGACCAGTTGGGTCCGTACGACGCGCTCTCCTCCGGCTATCCGTCGCTCACCGACGACAAGCTCACCGAGTTCTTCAACGACGCCTCCTTCGGGGTGCCCGGCGACCGGACAGCCTCCGTCACCAAACCCCGCGACGACGTCACGATCACCCGGGACAAGAAGTACGGCGTCCCGCACATCAAGGGCACCACGCGCTACGGCACCGAGTTCGGCGCGGGCTTCGCCGCCGGGCAGGACCGGCTCTGGCTCATCGACCTCTTCCGGCACATCGGGCGCGGTCAGCTGACGTCGTTCGCGGGCGGCGCGCCCGCCAACCAGGGCCTGGAGCAGCAGTTCTGGCCGCAGGCCCCGTACACGGAGAAGGACCTGGAGAAGCAGGTCGAGTACATCCGGTCGACGCAGGGCGAGCGCGGCAAGCAGGCGATGGAGGATGCACAGGCCTACATCGACGGCCTCAACGCGTACCGCACGAAGTCGAAGAACGGCCGCTACTTCCCCGGCGAGTACGTCCTGACCGGCAAGATAGACGCGATCACCAACGTCGGCGAGATAGAGCCCTTCAAGATCACCGACATGATCGCGCTGGCCTCCGTGGTCGGTGGGCTCTTCGGCAACGGCGGCGGCGGAGAGGTCGAGTCCGCCCTCTCCCTCCTGGAGTCGCAGAAGAAGTACGGCGTCGAGAAGGGCACGAAGGTCTGGGAGTCCTTCCGCGCCCGCAACGACCCCGAGGCCGTCCGGACCATCCACGACGGCACGAGCTTCCCGTACGCGGGCAAGCCGGAGAAGGCGCGCGGCACCGCCATGCCCGACCCCGGCTCGGTCGAGCGCGAACAGCTCGTGTACGACCGCGAGGGCGGCGCCAAGAGCGGCGCCAAGGACCCCGTGAAGGCGCCGAAGAAGCTGAAGCCGGTCCAGGGCATGTACGACAAGGGCGTGCTGCCCCCGGACCTGTTCCGGGCCGACGGCCACAAGAAGGGCATGTCCAACGCCTTGCTCGTCGCCGGGAAGCACACCGCGAGCGGCAACCCCGTCGCCGTCTTCGGCCCCCAGACCGGCTACTTCGCGCCGCAGCTCCTCATGCAGCAGGAGCTCCAGGGCCCCGGCATCAGCGCGCGCGGCGTCTCCTTCGCGGGTGTCGGCATGTACGTCCAGCTGGGGCGCGGCCAGGACTACGCCTGGTCGGCCACGTCCGCGGGGCAGGACATCACCGATACGTACGCCGTGGAGCTGTGCGAGCCGGGCGGCGGAGCGCCCACCAAGCAGTCGGCCGGTTACCTGTACCGGGGCACCTGCACACCCATGGAGAAGATGGAGCGCAAGAACGCCTGGAAGCCGACCGTCGCCGACTCCACGGCCGCGGGCTCCTACCGCATGCAGGTCTTCCGCACGAAGTACGGCATCGTCACGCACCGCGCGAGCATTGACGGAAAACCCGTCGCGTACGTCTCGCTGCGCTCCACCTACCGCCACGAAGCCGACTCGATCATCGGCTTCCAGATGCTGAACGACCCCACGTACGTCAAGGACTCCGCGACGTTCAAGAAGGCCGCGCAGAACATCAGCTACGCCTTCAACTGGTTCTACGCCGACTCGCGCGACATCGCGTACTACAACAGCGGCGCCAACCCCGAGCGCGCCGACAGCGTCGACCCGGCCCTGCCGGTCGAGGCCCAACAGGGCCTCGAATGGCGCGACTTCGACCCCGAGGACAACACCTCGGCGCAGACCCCGCCCGCCCAGCACCCGCAGTCCGTCAACCAGGACTACTACATCTCCTGGAACAACAAGCAGGCCAAGGACTTCAGCACGGCGGGCTTCGGCGTCAGCGCCGTGCACCGCGGCGACCTGCTCGACGGGCGCGTCAAGAAGCTCACCGAGGCAGGCGGTGTCACCCGCGCCTCGCTCACCCGGGCCATGTCCGAGGCCGCCGTCACCGACCTGCGCGGCGAACAGGTACTGCCCGAGCTCCTGAAGGTGCTGCGCAGCAAACCGATCACCGACCCGCAACAGGCCAAGGCGGTCCAGCAGCTGGAGGCCTGGGGCAAGGCCGGGGCCCAGCGCAACCAGACGTCGGCGGGGTCCAAGACGTACGCACATCCCGACGCCGTGCGCATCATGGACGCCTGGTGGCCGCGGCTGATCGAGGCCGAGTTCGAGCCGGGCCTCGGCAAGGAGCTGTACGACGCCCTCACCTCCCAGCTCGCCACCGACGAGGCACCCTCCGCCGGGCACGGGCCGACGGGGGCGCACGCCGGATCGGCCTTCCAGTACGGCTGGTGGGGCTACGCCGACAAGGACCTGCGCAAGGTCCTCGGGCAGCCGGTGAAGGGCGAGCTCGCCGACACCTACTGCGGCGGCGGCAATCTCGACGCCTGCCGCGACGCCTTGCTCACCACCCTCGGGCAGGCCGCCGCGAAGCCCGCCACCGAGGTCTACCCCGGTGACGACTCCTGCAAGGCGGGCGACCAGTGGTGCGCGGACTCCGTCATCCACCGGGCGCTCGGCGGCATCACGCACAAGCCGATCCAGTGGCAGAACCGCCCGACGTACCAGCAGGTCGTCGAGTTCCCCCGCCACCGGTAGACCGGTCCCGCCCTCAAGGACAGGCTCTCAGGACCGGGCGATCCGTCCCGCCGCGAACACGACGCGTGCCAGCTCCTCGTGGCACACGTCGCTGTGCGCGCCGGAGGGCGGACCGCCCCGGCGCACCACCGACGCCGCGTCGATGCTCACGCACCCCTTGGCCGGCACCTTCTCGCCCAGCTTGATGCGTTTGGTGCCGGTCACGGAGCGGACGCCGTTGTAGCCGATGGCGCCCCACCTCTCCCACAGGCCGAGGAAGCCGGAGGAGTCCCCGGCCAGCTTCGACGCGAGGGGGTACAGCCGGCCGAGGGCGTCGTCGTGGCGCGAGTAGCAGGCGACCAGCGGGCCGTCGATCCGCTTCTGTATCCCGTGCAGCGCCCCGCTCCGCGACTTGTCGTGGGGCAGCCGCTCGGCGAACGTGTAGTGCGAGAACGCGCCTTGGAGGAGCGTCACCGACTTCACCGCCCGCACGTCGGCGGGCATCCCGCGCAGCGCGTACGACACGAGCCTGCCGCCGAAGCTGTGCCCGATGAGGTGCACCCTCACCCTCGGCACGTCCGCGGCGAGCAGACCGATCGCGGGCCCGAGCCCCAGCTGGCCGACGGCGCCCGCACGGCGCTTCATCGCGTAGTACGTGCCCTGGCGCAGCAGTTCGTACGCGCCGTCCCACATTCGGTTGCGCAGGTCGCTGAGGAGGAGGGGCTCGCCGGTGTCCGCGCGTGCGGCGGCGAACACCTCGCAGACCTTGACCGCGTCGTCGGTGAGCATGGCGGGCTCGCCCGCCCCGGTGTCCTGGCCGAAGTGCCGGGCCGGATGGGTCTCGCGCAGGGACACCAGCTCGCGCACGTGCCGCCCGAACTCGTAGATGCGGGTCGGTACTTCGGAGCGCTCGGCGAGCAGTTCGGCGATCCGGTCGAGGGTCGCCGCGTGGTCGGGGAAGGCGCGGTCGAGCGCCTCCCGGGTGGTCGCGTCGAGGACGGGCTCGCCCGGCGGGGTGGCGGGGACGGGCGCGGCCGACGGGTCGAAGTCGGGGATCGACTCGTCGGGAAAGCGGATCGCGGGCCACATCACCCCCACGTAGCCGAGGCGCACCCCCGTCCCCGCGAGGTCCTGGCAGGGGGTGAAGAAACGCCCGTACAGCTTCCTGGCGTCCTTCTTCTCGTTGTTCCAGCCGTGCGCGAAGACCAGCAGATCGGTGACGCGTTCACGTTCCGCGCCGGACAGCAGCTGCGCGCGCTGCGCGGTGTCGACGTCGCCGTCGGCGTCGAAGGTCAATTCCCAGTAGGGCTCCACGCCGGTATGGTCCTGCCGCCCGGGCCACCTGGCCAGATGCGCGGCAGGGGCACGTTCACGCGAGTTCCCGCTCCCGCGTCTCGGGCAGGGCGAGGACACACAACAGCGACACGACCGCCATCGCACTCACGTACCAGCCCACCGACGACGAACCGAACGCCGACTGCAGCCGGGTCGCCACCAGCGGCGAGACCGCGCCGCCGAGGACACCGCCCAGGTTGTACGCGAGGGAGGCGCCCGAGTAGCGCACGTTCGCCCCGAACAGCTCGGGCAGATAGGCGCCCATCGGGCCGTACACCACGCCCATGCAGAACAGCGCGCCGCCGATCGCCAGGGCGACGAGCACCGGCTGCTCGGTGTCCAGGAGCGGGAAGAGCACGAGCCCCCACACCACCGCGAGCGCCGAGCCCACGAGGACCAGCCTGCGGCGCCCCGCGCCGTCGGAGCGCGTCGCGGCGAGCCAGGTGCCCGCGGCGAGGAAGAGGCAGGCCACGAGGGAGAGGCCCAGCATGGTGTTACGGGAGATGTGCAGGGTGCCGGTGGCGTACGAGAGGCAGTACGTCGTGGCCGTGTAGAAGAGGCCGTACGCGACGACCATGCCGCCCGCACCGAGCAGCAGTTCGCGCGGATGGCGGCGGAACACGTCGAGCGCGGGCACCTTGCTCGCCTCCTGCGCCGCCATGACCTTCGCGAACACCGGCGTCTCGCTGATCCGCAGCCGCACGAAGAGGCCGACGCCGACAAGGAGGAAGGAGAGCAGGAACGGCACGCGCCAGCCCCACGAGCGGAACGCGTCGTCGGAGAGCGCGGCCGACAGCAGCCAGAAGACGCCGGTCGCCGCGGAGAACCCCACGGACGGGCCGAGTTGCGGGAACGCCGCGTACATCCCGCGCTTCTTCTTCGGCGCGTGCTCCACCGCGAGCAGCGCCGCGCCGCCCCACTCGCCGCCGAGCCCGATGCCTTGCAGGAAGCGGAGCAGGATGAGCAGCAGCGGCGCCCAGACGCCCCACGTGCCGTAGCCGGGCAGGAGCCCGACGAGGGCGGTCGAGAGGCCCATCAGGAGCAGCGAGGCCACCAGGACGGACTTGCGGCCCACGCGGTCGCCGAAGTGCCCGAAGATCACCGAACCGATGGGGCGGGCCGCGAACGCCACCGCGTAGGTGGAGAACGACGCGAGGGTGGCGTTGACCGGGTCGAGGGTCGGGAAGAACGTCTCGTTCAGGACCAGGGCGGCGGCGGTGCCGTAGATGTAGAAGTCGTAGAACTCGATGGCCGTCCCGATGAACGAGGCCACCGCCACCCGGCGCATGCTCTCGCCGCTGCCGACCTGCTGTTTCGATGTTGCTGTCGCTTCGCTGTGCACGTGCGGCACTCTCGTGGTGCGTGTACGGGGCAGTCAATAGCTGATACGGCTGGTCTCGGTCACTGAGACGTGCGTGCGACGACGGCCACCGTAGGGGTCTGCCCCGATTCGCCCCGAGCGTGTACGTTCTCCGCCATGGCGGAATACATACTGGTGGCAGGCGCGTGGCTCGGCTCCTGGGTGTGGGAGGACGTGGCACGGAACCTGCGGGCCGCCGGACACGGCGCCCACCCCCTGACCCTCTCCGGCCTCGCCGACAAGCAGGACGTCCCTGCCGGACAGCAGACCCACGTACGCGACATCGTCGACGAGGTCGAACGCCTCGACCTGCGCGACGTCGTCCTCGTCGGGCACAGCTACGCGGGCATCCCCGTCGGACAGGCGGCCGAGCGCATCGGTGACCGGCTGGCCCGCGTCGTGTTCGTGGACGCGGTCGTGCCCGTCGACGGCGAGTCGTTCGCCTCCCTGTGGTGGCAGGGCCAACCGGCGTTCGAGTCCCTGCTCGACGACGGCGACGGCGCGTGGCTCCTGAACGCGGCGGAGTTCGACGGGCAGGGGCTCGACAGCGAGCAGGTCGCCAGAATCGCGAGCGGCGGGACACCGCACCCGGGCGCCACCCTGACCGAGCCCGCCGTACTGGAACGCTCGCTCGACGGTGTGCCCGCGACGTACGTCAAGTGCCTGCTCGACGGCGAGGAGCCGGGCGACGACGTGGCCGACCTGCTCAAGAGCGAGCACTGGCGGCTCGTCGAGATGGACACCGGGCACTGGCCGATGTTCTCCCAGCCGCGCGAACTGGCACGGATCCTGCACGCGAGCGTGACCGGCAGGCCGTAGGGCCCCGGGCTCCTCAGGGCTCCCGAAGAACCGTACTCCGGCCCTCCGCCCCTCTTTCGCCGCAACATACCGACTGGTTAGTCTGCCAGCGAAGTCGAGCCGCGGGCCGAAGGAGAACCATCGTGGAAACCCTGCTGGACAAGGGAGTCGTCGTCACGGGCGGAGGCGGCGGCATAGGGGCCGCACTCGCCCGCCGCTTCGCCGCCGAAGGGGCGCGCGTCGTCGTCAACGACCTCGACGGCACCAAGGCGAAGGCCGTCGCCGACGAGATCGGCGGCATCGCCGTGCCCGGCGACGCGTCCACGATCGTGCCCGAGGCCCGCGAGGCGCTCGGCGGCACCGTCGACGTGTACTGCGCCAACGCCGGGCTCGGCTCCGGCGGCAGCGAGGCCGCGCCCGAGGAGGTCTGGGCCGCCGCCTGGGACGTCAACGTCATGGCCCACGTGCGGGCGGCCCACGCGCTGCTCCCCGACTGGCTGGAGCGCGGCAGCGGCCGCTTCGTCTCCACCGTCTCCGCGGCCGGTCTGCTCACCATGATCGGCGCCGCGCCCTACAGCGTCACCAAGCACGGCGCGTACGCCTTCGCCGAGTGGCTCTCCCTCACGTACCGCCACCGCGGCATCAAGGTCCACGCGATCTGCCCGCAGGGCGTCCGCACCGACATGCTCGCCGCCACCGGCACCGCGGGCGACCTCGTGCTCACCCCCACGGCCATCGAACCGGACGACGTCGCCGCCGCGCTCTTCGCCGGCATGGCGGAGGACCGCTTCCTCGTCCTGCCGCACCCCGAGGTGGCCGCGTTCTACCGGGCCCGCGCCGAGACTCCCGACAAGTGGCTGAAGGGCATGAACCACATCCAGCAGAAGTGGGAGGAGAGCGAGCGGTGAACGACTCCACGCGAGCGGTGAACGCCCGGGCCGAAGCGGTGAACGCCCAGGCCGAAGCGGTGAACGCCCCCATGCCCACCGGGTCCCCGTACGCCGCCAAGCCCTGGCTGGCCCGGCTCAACGACGCCCAGCGCGCCACCGTCCACCCCGCTCCCTCCGTGACCGACGCCTTCCGCGCCGCCGTCGCACGGGCCCCCGAACACACCGCGCTCGCCTACTTCGACGGCCGCCTGACCTACCGCGAGACCGACGCCCTCAGCGACTCCGTCGCTGGCCACCTCGCCGCACGGGGCGTCGCCCGCGGCGACCGCGTCGCGATCCTCCTCCAGAACACCCCGCACTTCGTGCTCGCGCTCCTCGGCGCGTGGAAGGCGGGCGCCACCGTCGTCCCCGTCAACCCCATGTACCGCACGGCGGAGGTACGGCACGTCCTCGCCGACGCCGGAGCGACCGCGCTGATCTGCTCCGACCGTGCCTGGGAGACGTACCTGCGCGACACCGCCGCCGACTCGCCGGTCCGTGTCGTCCTCACCGCCTGCCAGCTCGACCTGCAGACCCGCAACGACACCCGCGTCCTCGACTTCGAACGCCTGCCCGTCGCCGACGACGCCGAAGACCTGATCGCCGTCGCCCGCCAGGGCACCCCCGCCCCGGACGACCGCGCTCACGCCCCCTCCGACGTGGCGCTGATCAGCTACACGTCGGGCACCAGCGGCACCCCCAAGGGCGCCATGAACACCCACGGCAACATCACCTACAACGCGGAGCGCCAGCGCACCGGATCCGGCATACCCGAAGGCGCCTGCTACTTCGCGATGGCGCCGCTCTTCCACATCACCGGCATGGTCGCGCAGGTCGCCGCCTGCATCGCCAACGCGGGCACGCTCGCGCTCGCCTACCGCTTCGAGGCCGGAGTGGTGCTCGACGCCTTCGCCGAGCACCGGCCCGCGTACACCGTCGGCCCCTCCACCGCCTTCATGGCGCTCGCCGCCCACCCCTCGGTGACCCGCGCCCACTTCGACTCCTTCGCGATGATCTCCTCCGGCGGCGCGCCGCTGCCCCCGGCCCTCGTCGAGAAATTCCGCGCCTCCTTCGGCCCCTACCTCCACAACGGGTACGGCCTCACCGAGTGCACCGCCCCCTGCGCCTCCGTGCCGCCGGGACTGGAGTCCCCCGTCGACCCGGTCTCCGGCACCCTCGCCGTCGGCGTCCCGGGCCCCGAGACGGTCGTACGCATCCTGGACGACCTCGGCGAAGAGGTGCCGTTCGGGGAGCACGGCGAGATCGTCGTCCGCGGACCCCAGGTCGTCCCGGGGTACTGGCAGCGCCCCGACGCCACTGCCGAAGCCTTCCCCGACGGGGAACTGCGCACCGGCGACATCGGGTTCATGGACCCGGCGGGCTGGCTCTACGTCGTCGACCGCAAGAAGGACATGATCAACGCGTCCGGCTTCAAGGTGTGGCCCCGCGAGGTCGAGGACGTCCTCTACACCCACCCCGCCGTCCGCGAGGCGGCCGTCGTCGGCATCCCCGACAGCTACCGCGGCGAGACCGTGAAGGCGTACGTCAGCCTCCGCCCCGGCAGCGACACCCGGCCCGACGACCTGACCGCGTACTGCAAGGAACGGCTCGCCGCGTACAAGTATCCGCGCGAGGTCGAGGTACTGGAGGAGTTGCCGAAGACGACAAGTGGGAAGATCCTCCGGCGGGAACTGCGTTCCCGCCCGACCGACAGCAAGTGACGCGAAAGGCAGGTGGCGGCAGTGGCCCGAACGACGGACGGTGACGGCACGCCCGTCCCGCAGCGACTCCTCGCCGCCGCCACCAGGCTCTTCGCCGACCAGGGCTACGACCGCACGTCGGTCCAGGAGATCGTGGAGGCGGCCGGCGTCACCAAGGGCGCGCTCTACCACTACTTCGGCTCCAAGGACGACCTGCTCCACGAGGTCTACGCCCGGCTGCTCCGCGTCCAGCAGGAGCGGCTCGACGCCATCGCCGACGCGGACGCGCCGGTCGCCGACCGGGTCCGCGACGCCGCGGCGGACGTCGTCGTCAGCACGATCGACAACCTCGACGACGCGTCGATCTTCTTCCGCTCCATGCACCACCTCGGACCGGAGAAGAACAAGCAGGTCCGGGCGGAGCGGCGCCGCTACCACGAACGCTTCCGGGCCCTGATCGAGGAGGGCCAGGCCTCGGGCGTCTTCTCCAAGGCGACGCCCGCGGACCTGGTGGTGGACTACCACTTCGGCTCGGTCCACCACCTGTCCACGTGGTACCGCCCGGAGGGCCCGCTCTCCCCGCGGCAGGTGGCGGACCACCTGGCGGACCTCCTCCTCCGGGCCCTGCGGGCCCCGTAACGGGCGCGTCCCGTAGGGGCGCGGGGAACTGCGCGCTCAGCCCCCGCCGGGGCGCGGTCGCGTCTGCCACGGCAGGGTCTACGGCGAGTGCGGCTCGTCGCGGGCCGCTCGCGCGGTTCCCCGCGCCCCTGACGGGGCTACACGTACCGCTTCAGTTCGCGCCGGGCGAGGGACCGCTGGTGCACCTCGTCCGGCCCGTCCGCCAAGCGCAGCGTCCGCGCCGCGGCCCACAGCTCGGCGAGCGGGAAGTCCTGGCTCACGCCGCCCGCGCCGTGCAGCTGCACCGCGCGGTCGAGGATGTCCACCACCGCGCGCGGCGTCGCGATCTTGATGGACTGGATCTCCGTGTGCGCCCCCTTGTTGCCGACCGTGTCCATCAGCCACGCCGTCTTCAGGACCAGCAGGCGCAGCTGCTCCACGGCGACCCGCGCGTCCGCGATCCACTCCTGCACGACGCCCTGCTGGGCGAGCGGCTTCCCGAACGCCGTACGCGACACGGCCCGGCGGCACATCAGCTCGATCGCCCGCTCCGCCATGCCGATCAGCCGCATGCAGTGGTGGATGCGGCCGGGACCGAGCCGGGCCTGCGCGATGGCGAAGCCGCCGCCCTCCTCGCCGATCAGGTTCGACACGGGGACGCGGACGCGGTCGAAGACGACCTCGGCGTGACCGCCGTGGTAGTGGTCCTCATACCCGTACACCCGCATGGCGCGCCGGACTTCGAGTCCGGGGGTGTCGCGCGGGACGAGCACCATCGACTGCTGGCGGCGGATGTCCGCACCGTCGGGGTCGGTCTTGCCCATCACGATGAAGATCTTGCAGTCCGGGTTCATCGCCCCCGAGATGTACCACTTGCGCCCGCTGATGACGTACTCGGAGCCGTCGGCGGAGCGCTCGATGCGCGTCGTGATGTTCGTGGCGTCGGAGGAGGCGACCTCCGGCTCGGTCATCGCGAACGCCGAGCGGATCTCACCGGCGAGCAGCGGCTCGAGCCACTGCTTGCGCTGCGCCTCGCTGCCGAACTGCGCGAGCACCTCCATGTTGCCGGTGTCGGGCGCGGCGCAGTTCAGCGCGGTGGGGGCGAGTTGCGGGGAGCGGCCGGTGATCTCGGCGAGCGGCGCGTACTGGAGGTTGGTGAGCCCGGCGCCGTGCTCCGCGCCGGGCAGGGTGTGCTGGTCCACGAAGAAGAGATTCCACAGGCCCTGCCTGCGCGCCTCGGCCTTCAACTCCCCGACGACGGCGGGGGTGTCCCAGGGGGAGGCGAGCGCGGCGCGCTGCTCGTCGGCGACGGCCTCGGCCGGGTGGACGTGCTCGTCCATGAAGGCGAGCAGCTTGCCGCGCAGCTCTTCGGTGCGGGCGTCGTACGCGAAGTCCACAGTGGATCAGCCTTCCTGGAGGGTCGTCAGACCGTGCTGGATGAACACGGGCACCAGCTCGCCGATCCTGTCGAAGCCCGCGCCGACCGTCTGGCCCAGCGTGTAGCGGTAGTGGATGCCCTCCAGGATCACGGCGAGCTTGAACCACGCGAACGCCGTGTACCAGGAGACGGCCGACACGTCGCGCCCCGAGCGCGCGGCGTACCGCTCGATCAGCTCGGCCGGATCCGGGTGGCCCGGTGCGCCCGCCGTGGTGCTGACGGGGGAGTCGGGCACCTCCAGCTTCGCGCTGTACATCACGAGCAGGCCCAGGTCGGTGAGCGGATCGCCGAGCGTGGACATCTCCCAGTCGAGGATGGCCTTGATCCGGTCGCCGTCGCCTATCAGCACGTTGTCCAGGCGGTAGTCGCCGTGGATGACGGTGGGCGCGGGGGAGTCGGGGAGCGAACGGCCGAGCGCCGCGTGCAGCTCGTCGATGCCGGCGAGCTCGCGGTTGCGGGACGCGTCGAGTTGCTTGCCCCAGCGGCGCAGCTGCCGGTCCAGGAATCCGTCGGGCCGCCCGAAGTCGCCGAGCCCGACGGCCGCCGGGTCGACGGCGTGCAGGTCGACGAGGGTGTCGACGAGGCCGAGGACCGCGTCACGGGTGCGCTCGGGGCCGAGCGGCGCGAGCTCCTCTGCGGTGCGGTACGGGGTTCCGTCCACGAACTCCATCACGTAGAACGGCGACCCGATGACGGTGTCGTCCTCGCAGAGCAGCACGGGCGCGGGCACCGGCACGTCCGTCGGGTGCAGGGCCGCGATCACCCGGTGCTCGCGCTTCATGTCGTGCGCGGTGGCGAGGACGTGGCCCAGCGGGGGACGCCGGACCACCCAGCGCGACGTGCCGTCGGTGACGGCGTACGTGAGGTTCGACCGGCCGCCCTCGATGAGGCGGGCGGAGAGCGGGCCGCCGACCAGGCCGGGCCGCTCGCGGTCGAGGTGGCCGCGCAGCTGGTCGAGGTCGAGGCCCGGCGGGTGGTCTGAGCTCATCTTCGCTCCTGATCGGCGTGGTGGCGTGCCACTGCGGGGTGGCGTGCCCTCCATGATGCCGACCAGTCGGTATGCCGTCCAGAGGCTACCGCGCCCCGGCGCGGGGCGCGGGCGGAGCGCCGGGCGCGAGTCTCAGTGGTCGTCCCAGTGCCCGTCGTGCGCCGCGTGCCGGTGACCGTCGTGCACGTAGTCGACGTGGTCGTCGTGCGTCACGGAGTCGTGGCCGCAGCCGTCCCCGTGCTGGTGGTCGTGGCCCTGGTGCGCGGTGTGGCCGGACGGCTCGCACTCGTCGTAGTGGTCGGAGTGCAGGCGGTGCATGTGGCCGTCGTGCGCGTAGTCGACGTGGTCGCCGTGCGGCACCTCGGGGTGGCCGCAGGCCGGGCCGTGGACATGGTCGTGCACCGGGTGTTCGTGGTGGAGGGTCGTCATGGCGCGCACCTTCTGTGGCTGCGGGGAAGGGTTGACCCTCTCAGGCTAGCCCCTGATGCCCAGTTATTTCCCGTATGCGAGTGTTGTCAGGCTCGTAGGTGTTTCCCCCTGTCTTCCCCAGTCTTCCCCAGTCTTCCCCAGTCTTCCACTGACCTCCACTGACCTCCACTGACCTCCGCGAAGGCGACCCCTCATGAAGGCGATCAGTTACCGCAGCTACGGCGGGCCCGAAGTCCTCGAGTACGGAGAGGTGCGCGACCCCAAGGTCGGCCCCGACTCCGTCCTCGTGAAGGTCCGCGCCGCCGCAGTGAACCCCGTCGACTGGAAGTGCAGGGAGGGCCACCTCGACGGCCTCCTGGACCCGGTCTTCCCCGTGATCCCCGGCTGGGACGTCGCCGGTGTGGTGGTCCAGCCGGGCGCGGCGGCGCCGGAGTTCGCGGTCGGGGACGAGGTCATCGGCTACGTACGCGAGGACTTCCTCTCCCGCGGCACGTTCGCCGAGTACGTCGCCGCGCCGATCCGCACCCTGGCCCGCAAGCCGCGCAACCTCACCTTCGAGGAGGCCGCCGGGCTGCCGCTCGCCGGTCTAACCGCGTACCAGGTCATCCACCAGGCGCTGGAGGTCACCGAGGGCGACGTCGTCCTCGTGCACGCGGCGGCGGGCGGCGTCGGCTCGATCGCCGTGCAGCTGGCCCGGCACGCGGGCGCCCGCGTGATCGGCACCGCGAGCGAACGCAACCACGACTTCCTGCGCGAACTGGGCGCCGAGCCGGTCACGTACGGGGACGGTCTGGTGGACCGGGTCCGCGGACTCGCCCCGGAGGGTGTCGACGCGGCGTTCGACACGGTGGGCGGCGACACGCTGAAGGCGTCCGCGGAACTCCTCTCGCCCGGCGGCCGCCTCGCGTCCATCGCGGACGGCGGCGTGATCGGCCTCGGCGGCCACTACTGCTTCGTACGTCCCGTGGCCGCGGACCTCAAGCACCTGTCCGAACTCGCCGAGCAGGACGTCGTGACCGTCCACGTGGACAAGACGTTCCCGCTGGAGCGGGCCGCCGACGCGCACCGGCTGAGCGAGGAGGGGCGGGCCAGGGGGAAGATCGTGGTGACGGTGGACTGGGGGGACTGAGGGGAACGCCCCCTCGGGTGCCCCCCCAACGGGCCCCAACCGCCCCTCAGAAGAGCATCACCATCGCGCACACCGCCAGCGCGAACGTGCACAGCGCAGCCGCCCGCGCCGCCCGGAGCGACATCGTCCGGGGCCGGGGCGCCGTCAGCGTGACCATCCGGCGGTGGGCCACCGCCAGGAAGCCGAGCCAGAGCAGCAGGCACAGCGCGCAGGCCAGCACGCCGAGCGCGGTCGCCCCGTCGTGCAGGACCGCGCGGGCGGCGAGCACCGCGGCCACCGTGCACGACAGGGTCGTACGCCGCCACGCGAGGCGGGTGCGCTCCGGCTGCAGACCGGGGTCACGGACCTGCGCGGCCCCGGGACCAGCCCCGGGACCAGCCCCGGGACCAGCCCCGGGACCAGCCCCGGGACCAGCCCCGGGACCAGCCCCGGGACCAGCCCCGGGCCCGGCCCCCGCCCCCTCCGTCACCCCTCCCACCCGAACAGCACGACCACCACCATGGCGAGCGCGACCACCGCGACCGCCAGGCTCAGCACCGTCGGGAAGCGGCTCGACGGCAGGTCGTCGCCGCGCCGCATGGCCCGCTCGCAGCGCACCCAGTGGTTGACCGCGCGCAGCGAGCACAGGACGCCCGCCGCGAGCAGCGCGAGCGCGAGCCCGATCCGCCACCCCCAGCGCAGGTCCGGCAGGAACTGGTCCACGGCGAAGCCGCCGCCGATCAGCGCGAGCGCGGTGCGCAGCCAGGCGAGGAAGGTGCGTTCGTTGGCGAGGGAGAAGCGGTAGTCGGGGGTGTCGCCGTCCTCGCGGATCCGCTCGGGCGCGAACCACAGCTTCATGCTCTGTACGAAATTGCTCACGGCCGCACCATAGGCGGTGTCGATCAAGGTGCGCCGGTCACGCCATGCCGCGCTCACGGCGCTTGCCGCTCATGCCGCTCATGCCGCTCATGCCGCGCGGAAGGCCTTCAAGCGGTGGTAGGCAGCGAGCCCGTCCGGCACCCACTCCCATTCGTCCAGCCGCCGCTCCAGCTCGTCCTCCGTGACGAACGCGTGCCAGGCGACCTCCTCGGCCTGTGGTTGTACGGGCAACTCGCAGCGGACTTCGTAGAGGTACGACCACCAGGACTTCCCGGCGCCGTCGTCGTACAGGAACGTGAACAGCGGGGTGGGCCGCGGCAGCCCGTGGACGCCGAGCTCCTCCTCCGCCTCGCGCAGCGCCGCGTCGTCGCAGGACTCCCCGGCGCCGACCACGCCGCCGACGAACATGTCGTACAGCGAGGGGAAGACCAGCTTGGTCGGGGTGCGGCGGTGCACGAAGACGCGCCCCTCGGCGTCGCGCGCCAGGATGAACACGCAGCGGTGGCGCAGCCCGCGCGCATACGCCTCACCGCGCGGGGCCTCGCCGGTCACCTCGTCGTGCTCGTCGACGATGGTGATCATCTCTTCGCTGGGGTCGGGCACGGGCCCACTGGCGGCAGTCATGCCGCCCATCCAACCCCACTCCGGCGAGACGGGACCGACGGGCCGGTCACTGCCCCATGACGTACTTCACGGTCGGCCCCGCCGTCCAGCCGCCGTCGACGGCGAGCTCGGCGCCCGTGACGTAGGAGGCGGCGTCGGAGAGCAGGAAGACCATGGCGCCCGCGATCTCGTGCGGCTCGCCGACCCGGCCCATCGGCGTGTTGGGGTACTTGCCCTCGCCCTTCTCGATGCCCACCTGGGCGGTCATCGGGGTGTACGTCATGCCGGGGTGCACGGAGTTGACCCGGATGCGTGCCGTGCCGAGCTCCACCGCGCCGATCTTGGTGAGGCCGCGCACGCCCCACTTCGACGCGCCGTAGCCCGCGGTGAGGGCGAGGCCCATCAGTCCTGCGGCGGAGGAGATGTTGACGATCGACCCGCCCCCGGCCTCCTTCATGGCGGGCACGACGGTCTTCATGCCGATGAAGACGCCGGTGAGGTTGATGTCGAGGACCTTGCGGAAGTGCTCGACGGACTCCGACTCCAGGAACTGGCCGGTGGATATCCCGGCGTTGTTCACCAGGCCGTGCACGCCGCCGAACTCGGTGACGGCGAGGTCGACGACGCGCTGCCAGTCCTCTTCCGACGTCACGTCGTGGTGCGCGAACCGGGCGCGCTCGCCGAGTTCCGCGGCGGTGGCCTCGCCCTCGTCCGCGAGCACGTCGGTCAGGACGACGTTGGCACCCGCGGCGACGGCCTGGCGGGCGGCCTCCGCGCCGAGGCCGCGCGCGGCGCCGGTGATGATGGCGGTGCGGCCGGTGAGGTCGTGCTGGCTCATGAGGGGTCTCCAGGGGTCGGATGCGGGGCCCGCAGCAGTGCAGCGGTGGTGGCGGCGAGGTCGGCCAGGAAGACGTCCTCGCCGGTCAGGGGGGCGGTGTCGGCCAGGTACTGGCGTGCGCGGTCGCCCAGCGCGGCGCCGACCATCGTGAGCGCGAGGTCGAGGCGTTCCAGGCGGAGCGGCTCGGGCAGGTCGGGGGAGAGGGCGACGAGCCGGTCCTCGATGTGCCCGATCAGCGTCCAGTAGACGGTGCCGTCGAGGGTGGGGTGCGGGGTACGGGTGCGGACGCCGCTCTCGTGGCTGAGCTGGGCGGAGATGCGCAGACAGCGGCACCCGCGCTCGGTGCGGAGCTCGGTGGCCTCGGCGCGGACGAGGGCGGTGAGGAGTCCGTGCAGGCCGATGTCGTCGCCGGAGCGGGCGAGCTCGGCGGTGAGGACCTGCTCGGTGCGGTGCTGGCGGGCGGCCATCACGGCGTCGAGGAGCCCGGCGCGGGAACCGAAGTGGTACTGGACGGCGGAGGGGTTGCTCTGCCCCGCGAGCCGGACGATGTCCCGCAGCTGAGCCCCGTCCACGCCTTGCGCGGCGAAGACCTCTTCCCCGGCACGGATGAGCTTCTCCCGGGTCTCGGGACCTGAGGTTCTGGCCATGCGCCCACACTAATGCTGCCCATTATTAAAAAGCGAGCGGAACGGGATCCGCGGTCGCAACCCGTCAGATAGGTGTTTCAACCCGTCCGGGGGTCCCGTCGGCCCGCCGCCCGCACGCATCGCGTACCGGAGCTCGACGAACTCCCCCGCCCTGTCGGTTGACGTCGGTCACTCCGCTGCCCAGGATCTGACCTGAGCGTGAGATGACCCACCAGTAACGTTGCGGGCCCGGTCCGGGCTCTTGTCCGGGACCCTGTCGAGGAGGACGACCTCTATGGCGTACGACGCAGATGTGATCGTGATCGGGGCAGGGCTCGCCGGACTCGCGGCGACCGCGGAGCTCGTCGACGCGGGCCGTCGGGTCATCCTCGTCGACCAGGAGCCCGAGCACGCGATCGGCGGTCAGGCGCACTGGTCCTTCGGCGGCCTGTTCTTCGTCGACTCGCCCGAGCAGCGGCGGATGCGCATCAAGGACTCGCACGCGCTCGCCCTCCAGGACTGGATGGGGACGGCGGCGTTCGACCGCCCGGAGGACCGCTGGCCGCGCAAGTGGGCGGAGGCGTACGTCGACTTCGCGGCCGGTGAGAAGCGGTCCTGGCTGCACGGGCAGGGCGTCCGGTTCTTCCCCGTCGTGGGCTGGGCCGAGCGCGGCGGGTACGACGCGCAGGGGCACGGCAACTCGGTGCCGCGCTTCCACATCACCTGGGGCACGGGCCCGGGGCTGCTCGAACCGTTCGTGCGGCGGGTACGGGCGGGGGTCGCGCGCGGCCTCGTCCAGCTGAGGTTCCGGCACCGCGTCACGGGTCTCTCGCGCAGCGCGGGCAGCGTCGACACGGTCACCGGTGAGGTCCTCGAACCGTCGGCCGTCGCGCGGGGCGAGGCGAGCAGCCGCGTGGTGACCGGCGACTTCGAGTTCCGGGCCCAGGCGGTGATCGTCACGTCCGGCGGCATCGGCGGCAACCACGACCTGGTCCGCGCCAACTGGCCCGAGCGGCTCGGCACCCCGCCCCAGAGGATGATCTCCGGCGTCCCCGCCCACGTGGACGGCAAGATGCTGGGCATCGCCGAGGGCGCGGGCGCGCACCTCATCAACCGCGACCGCATGTGGCACTACACCGAGGGCATCCAGAACTGGAACCCCATCTGGGACCGGCACGGCATCCGCATCCTGCCCGGCCCCTCCTCGCTCTGGCTCGACGCGCGCGGCGACCGGCTGCCCGTGCCGCTGTTCCCCGGCTTCGACACGCTCGGCACCCTCGAACACATCATGAAGACCGGGCACGACTACACGTGGTTCGTGCTCAACCAGCGCATCATCGGCAAGGAGTTCACCCTCAGTGGCTCCGAGCAGAACCCCGACCTGACCGGCAAGTCCGTGCGCGGCGTCATCGACCGCGCGCGCTCCGAAGTGCCGGGGCCCGTCAAGGCGTTCATGGACCACGGCGTCGACTTCGTCGTCGAAAGGGAGCTGGGCGCCCTCGTGCGCGGCATGAACGCACTCACCGACAAGCCCCTCATCGACGAGGACACCCTGCGCCGCACCATCGCCGCGCGCGACCGCGAGATCGCCAACCCCTTCACCAAGGACCTCCAGGTGATGGCCGCCCGCGGCGCCCGCAAGTTCCTCGGCGACCGGCTCATCCGGGCCGCCGCCCCGCACCGCATCCTCGACCCGAAGGCGGGCCCGCTCGTCGCCGTACGCCTCAACATCCTCACCCGCAAGACCCTCGGCGGCCTGGAGACCGACCTCTCCTCGCGCGTCCTGACCGAGGGCGGGCGGCCGCTGCCGGGCGTGTACGCCGCCGGGGAGGCCGCCGGATTCGGCGGCGGGGGAGTCCACGGCTACCGCTCGCTCGAAGGGACGTTCCTCGGTGGCTGCCTCTTCTCGGGCCGCACGGCGGGCCGCGCCGCCGCCCGCGCGGTGAAGTGAGCGCGACGCGATCATGATTCGACTGTTGCTCCAGTGGTGCTTGGTAGGGGAGTTCGCCCCGGTGACGGATGAAGTCTGTGGAATGTGAGTCGAGTTGGTGAAGGCGCTGCGACCACCGGGCCTTGACGTGGAGCAGTGCCTACCGCTTTGCTGTGCGTGATCATCCGTACGCAAGCCGCCTCGGGGAGGACGTCCCGCGGTGTCACCACCCCCGCCCCCACTGGGCCGGTCCCGCAAGAAAGCCGCGGGGCACGCCTTCGACGCCGCACTCGACGACGCCGAACTCGTCGCCGCACGCGCGGCCCTGGCGCAGGGCCGCTGGACCGAGGTCCGCGCGCTGCTCGCCGCCACCGGCGACGACTGGGACCGCAGGGGACACCGCGTCGACGTCCTCGCACAGGAGCCCACCACCACCGCGTGGGCGCGCGACTGGCGGCTCGCCGAGCCCGAGAGCCACGACGCCGAGGTGCTGCTCGCCTTCGCCGCCGTACACAAGGCGCTGCGCGGGAAGGAACGTTCGGGCAAGGTGCGCGAGCGGTGCCGCGAGGCCGCGGCCCGCGTGCCCGCCGACCCCACGCCGTGGCTCGCGCTGCTCATCCTCGAACGCGCACTGGGCCACGAGGAGGACGTCGTACGCCTCTTCGACGAGATCAGGCACCGCCACCCCGAACACCACCACGCCCACCACCTGATGGTGGCCCGCCTCGCCGAACGTCGCCCCGGCGCGGGCCAGGACCCGATGCACGAGGTGTACGACTTCGCATCCTGGGCGGCCGAACAGGCCCCCGCCGACTCGCCGCTCGCCGTCCTGCCCGTCGTCGCACACGCCGAGCGCTACCGCGTCCTCGCCCACGCGGGCCTCGAACCCGCGGACCCGGCCGCGTCCGGACACTGGATCGGGCGCCGCGCCCGCGGCGTCATGAAGGCCGCCTTCGACTGGTGGCTGGAGTGGGAGACACCCGACGACCCCGGCCACCCCCGCTGCCACGTCGACCTCAACTTCCTTGCCCACGCGAAGTCCTGCGAGGGCAGGGCGGCCGAAGCCGCCGCGCTCTTCCACCGCATCGGACGGAACGCGACCCCGGCCCCCTGGTCGTACCCGGACAGGGACCCCTACGCGGCGTTCACCGCCGCACGGGCCGCAGCGTTCGGCTCGGCCTGAAGCCTGAAGCCTGAAGCACCCTCCGAACCTCCGAAGAAGCTCCGAAGAACCTCTGAAGAACCTCCGAAAGGACGACCGCGCCATGGCGACGGGAAGTTCGAGCCCGAGCGGAACCAGATCCCCCGGCGACCCAACGGGTGGCACCGGGATCAGTACGTACAAGGGACAGGAGCAGGCGCTCCGCGCGGGCAGGCTCGGCACCGCGGGACTGCTGCTCTCCGTGCTCGCCGCGACCGGGCCCCTGATGGTCGTCGCCGGCGTCATGCCCACCACGTACGGCGTGATGGGCATCGTCGGACAGCCCCTCCTCTTCCTCATCCTCGGCGTCGTCCTCGCGCTCTTCAGCCTCGGGTACGCCGAGATGAGCCGCCACGTGCACAACGCCGGCGCGTTCTACGCGTACATATCCCGCGGCCTCGGCGGCACCGCGGGCGCGGGCGCCGCGCTGGTCGCACTCGTCGCCTACAGCGCCCTGCAAGCGGGCCTCTACGGGCTGCTCGGCTTCGAGGTGTCCGGGCTCCTCCAGACCTACTTCGAGGTCGAGGTCGCCTGGTGGGTCCCTGCGCTGGCCACCGTGGCCGTCGTCGGCGTCCTCGCCTGGATGAAGATCGACCTCAACGCGCGCGTGCTCGGCGTGCTGCTCCTCATCGAGGTGGCCCTCGTCGTCATCTTCGACATCGCCGCCGTCGTCGACCCGGCCAAGGAGGGCCTGTCGCTGCACGCGTTCAACCCGGACACGCTCACCGGCGCGGGCGTGGCCACCTCGCTCTGCTTCTGCATCGCGGCCTTCACCGGCTTCGAGCAGGCCCCCGTGTACGCGGAGGAGACCAGCCGCCCGCAGGTCGTCGTCGCCCGCGTGATGTTCTTCGCCGTCGGCTTCGTCGCCGTCTTCTTCGCGTTCAGCTCCTGGGCGCTCACCGTCGCGGCGGGCCCCTCCGGCATTGTCCCCGCGGCGCAGGAGCAGAGCGCGGGGCTGCTCTTCGGCCTCACCGAGTCCCGGCTGGGCGGCACCTTCACCGACGTGCTCCACGTCCTCTTCGTGACCGGCATGTTCGCGGCGATCCTCAGCTTCCACAACGTCGTCGCGCGGTACGCGTTCGCGATGGGCCGCGAGGGCCTGCTCCCCGCCGCGTTCGCCCGCACGAATACGTCCACGGGCGCGCCGGGCACGGGCTCGCTGCTCCAGACCGTCGTCTCCGTCGTGGTCGTGATCGGCTTCGCCGTCGCCGACGACGGCAAGGCGGGCGACCCGACCGCACCCGTCCTGCACCTGTTCACGTGGGGCGGCAACATCGGCGCACTCGGCGTGATCCTGCTGATGGCCACGGCGTCCGTCGCCGTCATCGTCTTCTTCGCCCGCAGGGGCGCGGCCCGCGCCCAGGCCTGGCGCATCGCGGCCTCCGCGCTCGCCGCGGTCGGCCTCCTGGTCATCGCCGGCTACACCGTCAAGGACTTCGACGTCCTGGTGGGCGCGGGCCCCGACTCGGCTCTCAGCTGGGCGCTGCCGGGCATCATCTTCCTGGCGGCGGTGATCGGCGTGGTGTACGGGGCGGTCCTGCGGAGCAGGAACCCGGCGGCACACGCGAGGATCGGCCTCGGCAACGAGGCGTTCCAGTTGGAGAAGGCGTCGGCCTCGCCGAAGGCGTAACGGGTTCCGGTAAGCCCGACGGCCGCGCTGCGAAGTGCAGCGCGGCCGTCGGGCTCGTGGGTACTGCTCTGTACGGTCAGCTGTCAGCTGTCGCTAGATGATCAGGGACAACAGGAGCACCAGGCCGCCCGCCACCACGGAGATGATCGTCTCCATGACGGACCACGTCTTGATCGTCTGACCGACGTCCAGCCCGAAGTACTCCTTGACCAGCCAGAACCCCGCATCGTTGACGTGCGAGAAGAACAGCGAACCCGCACCGATGGCGAGGACGAGCAGGGCCGTGTGCGACGTCGACATGTCCGCGGCCAGCGGGGCCACGAGGCCCGCCGCCGAGATCGTCGCCACCGTCGCGGAACCCGTCGCGAGGCGGATCGCCACCGCGATCAGCCAGGCGAGGAGCAGCGCCGGGATCGACCAGTCCTTGGAGAAGTCCAGGATCATCTGGCCCACGCCCACGTCGATGAGCGTCTGCTTGAAGCCGCCGCCCGCGCCCACGATCATCAGGACGCCCGCGATCGGGGCGAGCGACTTCTCGACGGTCGTCGAGAGCCGGTCCTTGGTGAACCCGGCCGCGCGGCCCAGCGTGAACATGCCCACGATCACCGCGGCGAGCAGCGCGATCAGCGGCGACCCGATGACGTCGAAGACCCGCTGCACGGTGGCATCGGGGTCGTCGATCACGATGTCCACCAGCGCCTTGGCCAGCATCAGGACGACGGGCAGCAGCACGGTGGCCACCGTCGCGCCGAAGCCGGGGCGCTTCTCCAGGTCCTCCGAGGGACGCTGCGGGATCATCTTCTCGGGCGCGGGAACGTCCACCCAGCGGGCCGCGACCTTCGAGAACAGCGGCCCCGCGATGACCACCGTCGGAATGGCGACGAGGACACCGAGCGCGAGCGTGACACCGAGGTTGGCCTTGACCGCGTCGATCGCGACGAGCGGGCCGGGGTGCGGCGGGATGAGCCCGTGCATCACGGAGAGACCGGCGAGGGCCGGGATGCCGATCCGCATCAGCGAGTAGTTGCCGCGCTTGGCGACCATCAGGACAACCGGGATCAGCAGCACGATGCCGACCTCGAAGAAGAGCGGCAGACCGATGACGGAGGCGATGAGGACCATCGCCCACGGCATGGCGCGCCCGCCCGCCTTCGCGAGGATCGTGTCGACGATCTGGTCGGCGCCCCCGGAGTCCGCGAGCAGCTTGCCGAGGATCGCGCCGAGCGCGATGAGCACGCCCACACCGGCGACCGTCGAGCCGAGCCCGGCGGTGAAGCTGGTGATGGCCTTGTCGAGCGGGGCGCCCGCGAAGGCGCCGAGCGCGAGCGACCCGACGGTCAGCGCGAGGAACGCGTGCAGCTTGAACTTGGTGATGAGCAGGACGATGACGGCGATGCCCGCGAGGACGGCGATCCCCAGCTGGGCATGGCCCGCCGAGGTGATCGGCTCGACGGACTCCGCTGCCAACATCTCGACGCTGAGATGGGTCACGGTGCTTCCTTGTACGTGGGTGCGGGGCGCCCCGTAGGGGCGCGGATCAAAGCCTTCCGGCGGGAGCGCTCAGCCGAGCCGACCGAGCGCCTCGACGGCCCGGTCGGCGATGTCATCCGGGCTACCGGCGACATCGACGGCGACGCCCGCCTCATCCGCCCCGAGAGGCTGAAGCGTGGCGAACTGGGAGTCGAGCAGCGCCGTAGGCATGAAGTGACCCTGCCGGTGCGACATCCGGTCCTCGATGAGGGCCCGGTCACCGGTGAGGTGGACGAAGACGACGTCGGGCGCGGCCGCGCGCAGCCGGTCGCGATAGCCACGCTTGAGCGCGGAGCTGCTGACCACCCCGCCGAGCCCCGCCCGCCCGTGCGCCCAGGACCCGATCGCGTCGAGCCAGGGCCACCGGTCGTCGTCGGTGAGCGGCGTGCCGGACGACATCTTCTGGATGTTCGCCGGCGGGTGGAAGTCGTCTCCCTCGGCGTACGGAACGCCGAGCCGGTCCGCGAGCAGGGGGCCGATCGTGGTCTTGCCGGTCCCTGCCACGCCCATGACTACGACGACGTGGGGGGTGCGCCGTTCCTGCATCGCGTACTGCCTCGCTGTCTTCATCGACATCGGTCGGTTGTTCACGTCACTGAAACCCATTAGGTCAGACAAATTCAAGAGCCTGTGACGTAAAAGTCTGACTTATTGTTCCCGTGTCACTCCTCGTAGGCTTCCGTCATGACCGCACAGGCCCGAGGGCTGCACTCCCGCGTACTGGAAAGCCTCGGGCCCGCCATCACCGCCGGCGAGTACCCGCCGGGCAGCGTGTTGCGCACGGACGAGCTGGCGCAGCGCTTCGAGGTGTCCCGCTCCGTGATGCGGGAGGCCGTCCGGGTCCTGGAGTCCATGCACCTCGTCGCGTCACGCCGCCGCGTGGGCGTCACCGTGCTGCCCACCGAGGAGTGGAATGTCTACGACCCGCAGGTCATCCGGTGGCGGCTGGCCGGCGCCGACCGGCCGCGGCAGCTGCGCTCGCTGACCGTCCTGCGGTCCGCCGTCGAGCCGGTCGCCGCGGGGCTCGCCGCGCGGTACGCCACGGCGGCGCAGTGCGCGCAGCTCACCGAGTGCGCGCTCGGCATGGTCGCCCACTCGCGGGGGCACCAGTTGGAGGGCTACCTCAAGCACGACGTCGCCTTCCACCGGGTCATCCTCAACGCCTCCGGCAACGAGATGTTCGCCCGGCTCGGCGATGTCGTCGCCGAGGTCCTGACGGGACGTACCGCACACCAGGTGATGTTCGAGGACCCGGACCCGCCCGCCGTCACCCTGCACGTCCAGGTCGCCGAGGCGGTCAGGGAGGGCGACGCGGTCCGCGCGGAGGCCCTGACGCGGGAGATCGCGCTGGGCGCCCTGGAGGAACTGGACATCCTCGCGCCCTGAGACCGGGGACCACCGGCCCCTGAGACCGGGGACCACCGGCCTTGCGGGCGAGGGAGCCACAGCATCCTCAGCCCCTGCGACCGAGAGCCCGCCCCCGTCGGTGACAATGGGCGCCATGTCCCGACGCGCCCGCCGCCCCGCCACCACGTCCTGCCCCTGCGGGCACCCCCAGCCGTACGAGAAGTGCTGCGGAAGGCTGCACCGGGGCGAGGCCGCCGCGAGCAGCCCCGAAGAGCTGATGCGCTCCCGCTACAGCGCCTTCGCCGTACGGGACGAGGGGTACCTGCTCCGCACCTGGCACCCCCGCACCCGGCCGCCCCTCGTCGAGTTCGACCCGGCGATGCGCTGGGTCGGCCTGGAGATCGAGGAGACCACCGAGGGCTCCGCGTTCCACACCACCGGCACGGTGACGTTCCGCGCCCGGTACACCGACAGCGGCCGCCCGGACTCCCTGCACGAGAAGAGCAGGTTCGAGCGCGTGGACGGCTCGTGGCTGTACGTGGACGGCGACTTCATCGACTGAGGCGGGGCCGCACCGGGACCGGGACGGTCACAGCACGTCCCCGTACTCGCTGACGGCCCCCTCCGGAGCCAGCGCGTTGACGTAGTGGCCGGGCCCGTGGTCCTCGAAGGAGTACGTGAACGGGATCGTCCGCGTCAGCGCGAGACGCGCCGCGAAGAACGCGAGCGGCGCCACCACCGCGAGCCCCGCGAGGCTGTCCATCTGCGGATAGTGCAGGCCAGGGTCGTGCACCTCGGCCCAGCCGCCCTCCCGCGGCCCCCGCGCGAGCTCGGACAGCGAGCGCCCCGCGGCCCGCGCCCTGCGCCCCGCGTTGCGGCGCAGCTGCCCGCAGAGCAGGTCACCCGGCAGCGAGACCGCGTCGATGGCCGTCTCCGCGGCGAAGGCGAGCGCGCCCTCCGTCACCCCGCGCGGCCTGCGGTAGTGGAATTCGCGGCCGAACGGGGCGTACGGCCCCACGGGCCGGGGCGGCAGCGCGGGCACGACGTCACGGTCGAAGATGTAGCGCAGGAGCCGGTCCCGCAGGACGTGTTCGCCGCGGTGGTCGGTCGCCGCCGCGCACGCCTCGGCGAACTCGGGGCCGCCGAGCAGCGGCTGCCCGAAGGTGTAGACGGCCCGCAGGCGTTCGGCGACGGCGTGGTAGCGCGGCTCGTGGGTCAGGACCACCCCCATCAGCGCGGCCATCGCCCCGCCCAGGCTGTGCCCGGTGATGTACAGCGCCTCCATGCCGTCGCCGCGCACGCCCTTCTCCGTGGGGTCGACCGACTCGCCGCGCGCCGCCCGCTCCAGGGCCTGCATGATGAGGTGCCGGGTGGCGCGCATGTTGCGGTAGAAACCGGCGTGGACCTGGTGGCGCGTGCCCGCCAGCTCCACGGAGAGCGTCTCGGGGCGCACGTCGGCGTCCGTGAGGATGCTGATGATGTCCTCGGGCTGGGTGCCGCGGTAGCAGAGGATCACCACGCGGCGGTCCTTGTCCTGGATCAGATAGGCGGCCGATGCGATGTACATGGCGTCGACGCGCTGCTCGAAGACCCGGCAGCGGTTCTCCTCCAGTCCGAGCCGCGACATGATCATCGCGACGGTGCCGGGGTCACCGACCCGCCCGGCCCCGGCGTACGCGTACGCCGCGCAGGTCGCCATGGTGTGCGGGACGGGGCCCTCCGTCTCGGGCGGCCCCTTCGCCGCGGCGAGCAGATCCACCAGATCCTTGTGGACCGGGAAACCGCCCGGCCCGCCCTCGGTGGGCTCCTTGAGCGGGCGCAGCTCTGCGAAGCCCGGTCCTCTGGCGAAGTCGTCCCGCATGGTGTCCCCCCACGGCGAGCGGCGGCCGCCCCCACGACGCGCGGGGGCCGCACCGGAGCTGCGAGCACACCACCGGCCCGGCGCACCGTCAACTCGGCGGCTCCCGCACGGCGGTCACCCGACGGGACCCGGCCACCGCGCGCGCCCCGCACGTGGGGCTGGTGGGGAGCGGGGATTCACACGGGGTGTGATCCGGCCGCCCGGCCCGGCACGGCGCACCCGGCGGACCGCCGCCCACGGGCCCAAACGCCCTACCCCGCCCGCCTGTTCGACGGCTCGGGGCGGCCGCGCACATAGGCGGGAACCGTCGCTGCGGCCGCCCGGCGCCACCAGTAGCGTCTGCCTGCCCCCTGTCCCGTAAGCAGTCCCGATCCACGCAGTCCCGCGCAGCCCAGCCGTGCGAAGGAAGAGGCGCCCGATGGCCGACACCGGACAGCACCAGCAGAGTTACGAGCGCTACATGGGCGGCAGCCCGGAAGCGGAGCGACGCCTCTTCGAGCGCATGGCCAAGGAACTGATGAAGGTCCAGGAGAAGAACCGGCGCGGGGCACGGGCGGCCACACCCGAGCGCGCCCTGCACGCCAAGGCCGCACTCGGCGTCGAGAACGCCCGCCTGCGCTTCCACGACGACCTGCTCGCCCCCCTGCGCTGCGGCTTCGCGCAGCCCGGCGCCGAATATCAGGCGACCGTGCGGCTCTCCAACGCGAGCGGCATCCGGCAGGCCGACGGCGCGCCCGACCTGCGCGGCGCCGCCGTGCGCGTCACCGTGTCCGCCGAGGAGAGCCACGACCTGCTCGCCACCAACCATCCGGTCTCGCACGCCCGCGACGCCCGCGAGTTCGTCGCCTTCGCCAAGGCCATGGCGGGCGCCACGACCACGCTCCAGAAGGCCGTCGGCCTCTTCGTGAAGCTGCCGCTCGCCGTCGGCGTCGCCACCGCCACCCGCATGCGCCGCAACGTCCGCGCCGCTGCCCGGCACACCGTGAACAGCCTCGCCGCGGAGACGTACTGGAGCCGCAGCGCCATCCTGTGGGGCGAGGCGGGACCGGTCCGCTACCTGCTGCGGCCCGCGGGCGGCAGCGCCACCGCCACCCGCTCCGACCCCGAGCGCCGTGACCCGCAGTACCTGCGCCGCGAGCTGGAGACCCGGCTGGCCCGGCAGGACGTCACCTTCGACCTGTGCGTGCAGCGGTACGTCGACGAGCGGCGCACCCCCGTCGAGGACGGCTCCGTGGAGTGGCTGGAGTCGGTGGCCCCCGCCGTGCCCGTCGCCACCCTCACCGTGCCGAGCCAGGACCTGGACACGGCCGAGGCGCGCGCCGCCGGCGGCCGCGTCGAAGTGACCGGCTTCAACCCGTGGTTCACCACGGACGAGTTCCGTCCGCTCGGCAACCTCAACCGCGCCCGCAAGGCAACCTACGAAGCGAGCGCCGCACACCGCCACGGCCTGCGCTTCGTCACCGACGAACCGCTGCGCAACACGGTGCTCGGGGTGCCCGTCTCCGCCGCCTTCCGGCTCCTGAACCGGTACGTGCCCTGGCACAAGCTGCCGGTCGAGGCGAGCCTGCTCAACCTCGTCTTCCTCCGCAAGGCCCTGCGCCGCCTCAACCTCATCGACACCGACGTGCACGAGGCGCCGCCCAAGACCACGCGGGTGCCCGCCCCCGTCGACGAGCAGCTGCGCACCGCCCGGTCCTACGACGGGACGTACAACGACCTGTCCAAGCCGTCCATGGGAGCCGTGGGCGCCGCATTCGGCCGCAACCTCAAGCCCGTCTACCGGCCCGACCTCTTCGACGTCCCGAACCTCGTCACGGTCAGCCGCCAGCTCCTGCACCGCGACACCTTCCTGCCCGCGCCGTCCCTGAACGTCCTGGCCGCCGCCTGGATCCAGTTCCAGGTCCACGACTGGGTCAACCACCGGCGGTACAAGCCCGGCGGCAAGTCCGTCGAGGTGCCGCTGCCGCCCGGCACCAGCTGGCACAACACCCCCGGCGGGCCCGCGGAGCACGTGATGCGCTTCGCCGACAACGAAGGCATCGAACTCCCCGGCGACCAGCCGCCCGTCCTCTTCGCCAACACCGCGTCGCACTGGTGGGACGGCTCCGAGGTGTACGGCGAGAACGAACACACCGCCAGGTTCCTGCGCGAGCCGGACGGCGGGGCCAAACTCCGCCTCGAAGAGGGCCACTTGCCCATCGCGCAGAACGGCGTCCCGCTCACCGGATTCGCCGACAGCTGGTGGCTGGGCCTCAGCGTCATGCACACGCTCTTCGCCCGCGAGCACAACGCGGTCTGCGACGCGCTGCACCACGCCTACCCGTCGATGGGCCAGGAGAGCGTCTACCACACGGCCCGCCTCGTCGTCTCCGCCCTCATCGCCAAGATCCATACGGTGGAGTGGACCCCGGCGATCCTCGCCACCGAGGCGATCGACATAGGCCTGCACACCAACTGGGAGGGCCCGCCCAACAGCTGGCTGAACAAGCTCGGCCTCTGGCTCCTCGAGTCCCACTCGCTGACCGGCATCCCCGCCACGCTGCCGGACCACCACAGCACGCCGTACTCCCTGACGGAGGACTTCGTCACCGTCTACCGCATGCACCCGCTGATCCCCGACGACTACGAGCTGCGCGAGCACCGCTTCGGGCAGCGCCTGGAGACCCTCGGGTTCAACGACATCCAGGGCCGCGCCGCCGAGGGCGCCATCCGCAAGACGGGTCTCGCCGACACGCTCTACTCCTTCGGCATCGCCCATCCCGGCGCGATCACCCTGCACAACTTCCCGCGCGCGCTCCAGCAGTTCGAGCGCGACGGCGAGCTCATCGACCTGTCCGTCGTCGACCTCGTCCGCACCCGCAGGCGCGGTGTGCCCCGTTACAACGACTTCCGCGAGGGCCTGCACAAGCAGCGCATCCGCAGCTTCGAGGAGCTGTCGCAGGACCCCGAGACGGTGGCCCGCCTCAAGGACGTCTACCGCTCCGTCGACGAGATCGACACCGTGGTCGGCCTGTTCGCCGAGAACCCGCCGCACGGCTTCGGCTTCAGCGACACGGCGTTCCGCATCTTCATCCTGATGGCCACGCGGCGCCTGCAGAGCGACCGCTTCCTGACCGTCGACTTCCGCCCCGAGATCTACACCCCGCTCGGCATCGACTGGGTCCAGAAGGGCGGCATGAACACGGTGCTCCTGCGCCACTGCCCCGAACTCGCGGGCCTGCTCCCGCGCGGAGCGAGCGCGTTCGCGCCGTGGCGGCAGGTGCAGCAGACGGTCGAGGGGGACGAGGGCGGACGTGCCGGCGGCTGAGGGCGGGCAGGGGGACCGGGGCGGGCGTACGGCGGGCCCCGGCCCCGGCCACCCGGGCCTGGGTGACCTCTTCGCCCGGCCCCTCCTGGAGACGGTCTGGCGGCGCCGCACTCACCGGGTGAGCCGCGGCGCCGCCGTCCCCGCGGGGTCGATGAGCTACCGGTCGCCGCACGAGCCGCGGCCCCTGTCCGAGCTGGAGGAGGCGGTGCTGGTCGCGTTGACCGGGTGCACCGGGCTCACCATGCCGGACCGCCCCTTCGACGATCCGCGTGACGGCAAGCCCATCATGGCCAAGCCCAACATGACCATGGCGGGCCGTACCGCGGGCAGCCCCGACAACGCGCAGGGCACGCACTTCTTCCTGATCAACGACTCGGGCACGTACTTCCTGCGCCGCCTGCCCCCGGCCCCCTCCACGCCCCTCGACGCGACCACCCTGGTGGAGCGGGCACGGCAGGCGAAGGTCCGCGTCCTCGACCACCGCCTGGACGTCGCCGACGGCATGCGCGACTTCCCGGCCTACCTCGACTCCAACCGCTTCCTGTCCAACCTGCCGGGAACGACCGTCCTGTTCCCCGTGGTGGACCTCTCCCACCAGTACATCAACGCCCTGATGTACCTGCTCACCCAGCCGGACGACGTCCGCCCCACCCTCGTCGACGACCGCAACTTCTACCGCCCGGCGGGCGTGAAGAAGTGGGTCCGCAACGGCTTCCTCAACGCCGACATCAAGCTGCCGCTCGGCGCGCTCGGCCCGCTGCGCACCCAGATCGAGGCGGACCTGCTGCTGCAGAACCTGATGCTGACCGCGGAGGGGATGGGCCTCGGCGCATGGATCCACGCCTCCATCAACCCGCAGATCGTCCTGGGCGACCCGAAGTTCTCCCGCGCCTACGGCCGCATGCTCGGCTTCACCTTCGTCACCCCGCGCTGGCGCCTGCCGGACGTGTGGCGCTGGCACGTACCGCTCCCCAAATACGCCAACCTGCGCTCCCACCCCGTCGGCCTCAAGTCACCCGGGGGCGAGCCGCTCATCGAGGCGGCGTGCCCGCCGGCGCACCGCACGATGGCGGCGGCGGTCGACGCGGTGATGCGCGCCAAGTTCGGCCCCGGCGGCACGTACGGCGACAAGGACGTCTTCTCCCGCATCTACAAGGAGGGGTACGGGCAGCGGTACCTCGCGGAGGCGAGCGAGTACGAGGACCGGGTGGTCGACTGCGCGCGGGACATCTGCACGTACATCCTGCGCACGCACCGCCGCTTCCCCGCGCACACCGACGCGATCCACGTCCCCGGCGTCTGGCTCCAGGTCCACCACGTCGAGTCCGAGTACTACGACCGGTTCTTCGCCGACGGCCTGACGGACGCGCACCGCCGGCACGAAGGGCTGTGGGACACCTGATGTCTCCCTGAGTCACGCCAACGGCGGGACCACACAAGCGATCAGGAAAGGCCCGGGTTCCGCGAGGCCCCGCTTCAGCAGCGCCGCGAACTCCTCGGCCGTGGCCGCCCGTTCCGCGGGCACCCCCATCCCGCGCGCCAGCGCGACGAAGTCGAGGGGCGGCCCCGACAGGTCGAGGAGCCTGCGGGCCCGCTCCCCGCCCGCCACCGCCCCCACCGCAGCCAGCTCCAGATTGAGGATCGCGTACGACCCGTTGTCGAAGACGACCGTCGTGACGTCGAGCCCCTCCCGCGCCTGGGTCCACAGCGCCTGCACCGTGTACATCGAGGCGCCGTCCCCGACCAGGGCGAGCACGGGCCGCTCGGGACAGGCCACCCCCGCACCCACCGCGAGCGGCAGCCCCTGCCCCATGGCGCCGCCGGTCAGCGTCAGCCAGTCGTGCGGCGGCGCGCCCGCGGTCGCGCCCGGCAGCCACAGCCCCGACGTGTTGGCCTCGTCGACGACGACGGCACCCTCCGGCAGCAGCGCCCCGATCACCTCGGCCGCCGACTCGGCGGTCAGCTCCCCGCTGGGCAGCGCGGGCCGCGCCGTCTCCTCCCGTACGCGCCGCACGCCGGGCCCGACCACCTCGGCGAGCCCTTCGAGCGCCGCCGTCACGTCCTCCGACCCGGCCGCGAGCGTATGCACCGCGCACCCCTGCGGCACCAGCGCGCCGCCCTGCCCCGGATACGCGAAGAAGGTGACCGGCGACGCGGCTCCGGCGAGCACCAGGTGCCGTACGCCCGCCAGTTGACGGACCGCGCCGGCCGCCAGGTAGGCGAGCCGCTCGACGGCAGGGCGGCCCGCGCCCCGCTCCATGCGGGCGGGGAAGGTCTCGCAGAGCAGCTTGGCGCCGGTCGCCGCGGCGATCCGCCCCGCCGCCTCGAGCCCGGGCCCGCGCACGGCGTCCCCACCGAGGAGCAGGGCGGCCCCCTCACCGGACCGCAGCGCCCCGGCGGCGCCCGTCACGGCGTCCACGGAGACGAGGCCGTGCCGCGCCGGGGCGGGACGCGCGGCGGCCGGTGCGTCGCCCGCCTGCGACCACGACACATCGGCGGGCACGACGAGCGTCGCGACGGCGCCGGGCGGACCGGTCGCGGCGGTGACGGCGGCGGCCACGTCCCCCGCGAGTTCGGAGGCGTAGTACGTGCGCCGCGTCCAGGTGGAGACGGTGCGGGCGAGCGCCCCGATGTCGGACTCCAGGGGCGCGTCGAGGCGCTTGTGGTGCAGGGCGTGGTCGCCGACGACGTTGACGACGGGGGTGGCGGCCCGGCGCGCGTTGTGCAGGTTGGGCAGGCCGCCGGCGAGGCCGGGGCCGAGGTGCAGGAGCGTGCAGGCGGGGCGCCGCGTCATCCGTCCGTAGCCGTCGGCGGCGCCCGTGGCCACGCCCTCGAAGAGGCAGAGCACGGGCCGCAGCTCGGGCGTCTCGTCCAGGGCGGCCACGAAGTGCATCTCGGAGGTGCCGGGGTTGGCGAAGCACGCGCGGACGCCTCCGTCCACGAGTCCGTTGATCAGGATCTGCGCTCCGGTCGGCATGGCGGTCCGCCTCTGCTCGGTGGCGAGGGCGCGCGGTGGGCGACGGCGCCCGGCGCGTGGGGGAGGCCAGTCTTCACGGGGTCCGGGCCGTGGCGGCAGCCGGGATCCGGCCAGCCGGTGGGGGCGCGCCGGGCCCGAACCTGCGCCGGTAGCCGGACGGGCTGAGCCCCGTCTCGCGGCGCAGCCTGGCCCGCAGATTGGCGGCGGTGCCGAGGCCGCTGCGGTGCGCGACCACGTCGAGGCGCTCCTCGCCGCGCTCGATGAGTCGGCAGGCCAGCGCCACGCGCTCACTCGTGAGCCAGGCCAGCGGGGTCGTGCCGAGCTGGGCGCGGAAACGGCGGTGCAGAGTGGCCGGGCTGACCCCGGCGCGGGCGGCGAGACCGGTCACCGTCACCGGTTCGCCGAGCCGCTCCTGCGCCCAGGCGAGCACGGGCGCGAGGGACTCGTCAGGGACCGCGGGAACGGGCCGCTCGATGAACTGCCGCTGCCCGCCGTCGCGGTGGGCGGCGAACACGAGCCGCCTGCTCACGGAGTTGGCGACCTCGGCCCCGAAGTCCTTGCGCACGATGTGCAGGCTCAGGTCGAGGGCGGCCGCGCTGCCCGCCGCGGTGAGGATGTCGCCGTCGTCCACGAACAGCACGTCGCGTTCGAGCTGCACGGCCGGAAACAGCTCACGGAAGGAGTCGGCCCACTGCCAGTGGGTGGCGGCCCGGCGGCCGTCGAGGATGCCCGACTCCGCGAGGGCGAAGGCGCCCGTGCAGAAGCTCAGGATCCGGGCGCCGCGCGCGTGGGCCCGCCGTAGGGCGGCGAGGACGTCCGGGGCGCGCGGCACGGTGTTGCCGGGCCTGCCCGGCATGATCAGCGTGTCCGCGGTGTCCGCGGCGTCGAGCCCGGGCACGCCGGTGAGCGTGAAGAACCCGTGGTTCATGCGGATGTCCGGCCGCGGGGTGCACAGCTCGATCCCGTACAGGGCGCCCGGCAGGCCGAGTTCGGGTCGCGGCAGGCCGAACACCTCGGTGGCGACGCCGACTTCGAAGGGGTTGGTGCCCTCGTCGACGATGACGACGACGCGGTGCGGGGGCCGCGCGGCGGACGAGTGCGAGGATCCTTGCGTCATGTGCGATTTCTAGCACTCGTGGCACCTGCCGGTCACGCCGCAAGATCACTGCATGAACACCGAACCCAGCACCGGACCCGGCACCGAACCCCTCGCTCTCGACCGGGCCTTCGCCTCCTTCGACGCCCTGTGGAGCCCTCGCATCGTCACCTCCGTCAACGACTACGACGTACGCGTCGCCAAGGTCGAGGGCACACACGTCTGGCACGTCCACGACGACACCGACGAGTTCTTCCTCGTCGTCGACGGCGAGCTGCACATCGACCTGCGCGAGCCCGCGGGGGAACGCCGGGTCACGCTCCCGAAGGGGTCGGTCTTCACCGTCCCGCGCGGCACCGAGCACCGCCCCTGCGCCCCGGACGGCGCCCGCATCCTCCTCTTCGAGCCCACCGGCACCCCGACGGTCGGCGACCGCCACGACGAGATCCCGGACCACGTGCACGCGACGACAGGAACTCCTATTCAAATTTGACTAGACTGGGCCGCATGCCCGAGAAGATGATTCCGCTCCTCCCGTGCCGCGCCGTTCAGCCGGTGGTCGACTTCTACACCGCCCTCGGCTTCGGGACGACCTTCTTCCAGAAGAGCCCCTATCCGTACGCCGTCGTCGAACGCGGCCGCATCGAGCTCCAGTTCTTCGCCATGAAGGAGTACGACCCCCAGCAGTCCTACTCCGGGTGCTACGTCGTCACGGACGACGTCGAGACGCTGCACGCCGCCTTCCGCGCCGGGCTCAAGGCGGCGTACGGCAGGATCCCCACCCGCGGCCTGCCCCGCATCGGGCCGCTCAAGGACATGTCGTACGGCATGCGGCAGTTCCTGATGACCGACCCCGGCGGCAACACCATCCGCGTCGGACAGCAGATCAGCGAGGACCAGTCGATGCGCCCCGCACCCAAGGAGACGTTCGCGCGGGCCCTGCACATGGCCGACCTGTTCGCCGACTCGAAGGAGGACCTGCCAGGCGCCGCGAAGATCATCGACCGGGCCCTCGGCCTCACCGACGAGAGCCCCACCCCCGAGCAGGAGCTGCGCCTCCTGGTCCTGCGCGGCGACATCGCCCGCCGCCTCGGTGACGACGGCCTGGCGGAGCGGCTCCTGACCCGCGCCGCGGGCCTCCCGCTCACCGACGCGGAGCGGGAGTCCGTGCGGGACGCCCTGGCACGCCTGGCCGAGCTCCGCGAGTAGCGGCCGGGCCCCGGACGGGCGCGGACCGGCACCCTCCGTATGAGAGCCGTCAAGACGGCCGAACGCGCCGTATGGAGGGTGTCAACGCCGGTCGTGGACGGCGAAAAGGGCGGTTACCTCTAACCGTCCGAGCAGCTACTGCACCGTCCACTTCCTTCAGGAGCTCACGATGGCCGACGTGGCCTTCGTCGTCACCACGCTCGCGGTCTTCGCGCTGGTGGCCCTCGTCGCCAAGGGGGTGACCAAGCTGTGACCGCCGAGAACATCGTCGGCCTCGTCGTGGCCGTCGCCCTCCTTGGCTATCTCGTCCTCGCCCTCGTCTTCCCGGAGAGGTTCTGAGTACGGATATGAGCCCCGTTCTTGCCGGTGTGCTCCAGCTGCTCGCCCTCGTGGCGGCGCTCGCCCTCGCATACCGTCCGCTCGGCGACTACATGGCCCACGTCTACGGCTCGAAGAAGCACCTCCGTGCCGAGAAGTGGATCTACAAGGCCATCGGCGCCAATCCCGACACGGAGATGCGCTGGCCCGCCTACCTGCGCGGTGTCCTCGCCTTCTCCGCCGCCGGCGTCCTCTTCCTCTACCTGCTGCAGCGGCTCCAGGGCTCGCTGCCCGGCTCGCTGGGCTTCAAGTCCATCGACCCGGACCAGGCGTTCAACACCGCGGCGTCGTTCGTCGCGAACACCAACTGGCAGTCGTACTCCGGCGAACAGGCCATGGGCCACGTCGTGCAGACCGGCGGCCTCGCCGTGCAGAACTTCGTCTCCGCGGCCGTGGGCATCGCCGTCGCGGTGGCGCTCGTACGCGGCTTCGCCAGGTCCCGCACCGGTGAGCTCGGCAACTTCTGGGCCGACCTCGTGCGCGGCACGGTCCGCATCCTGCTCCCGATCTCCGTGATCGGCGCGCTCGTCCTGGTCGCCTGCGGCGCCCTCCAGAACTTCTCCGGCATCCACGAGGTCGGCCAGTTCCTGGGCGGCAAGCAGCAGTGGAACGGCGGCGCCGTCGCCTCCCAGGAGGTCATCAAGGAGCTGGGCACCAACGGCGGCGGCTACTTCAACGCCAACTCCGCCCACCCCTTCGAGAACCCCAACCCGCTCTCGAACCTCTTCGAGATCTTCCTGATCCTGCTCATCCCGTTCGCGCTGACGCGGACCTTCGGCAGGATGGTCGGCTCGATACGGCAGGGCTACGCGATCCTCGCCACGATGGCGACGATCTGGCTCGGCTTCACCGCGCTGATGATGTGGACCGAGTTCCACCACGGCGGCCCGGCCTTCGACCTCGCGGGCGGGGCGATGGAGGGCAAGGAGAACCGGTTCGGCATCGCAGGCTCGTCGATCTTCTCCGTAGCCACCACGCTCACCTCCACCGGCGCGGTGAACTCCTTCCACTCCTCCTACACCGGCTTCGGCGGCGGCATCCAGATGCTGGGCATGCAGCTCGGCGAGATCGCGCCCGGCGGCACCGGATCGGGCCTCTACGGCATGCTGATCATGGCGCTCATCGCCGTGTTCATCGCAGGACTCATGGTCGGACGCACCCCCGAGTACCTCGGCAAGAAGATCGGCACCCGCGAGATCAAGCTGGCCGCCTGCTACATCCTCGTCACCCCGGCGCTCGTCCTCGGCTTCACCGCCGTCGCGATGGCCCTGCCCACCCCGGGCGACTCGATGACGAACACCGGCGCGCACGGCTTCTCCGAGATCCTCTACGCCTATACCTCCGGGGCCAACAACAACGGCTCGGCCTTCGCGGGCCTGAACGCCGACACGCAGTGGTTCAACAGCACCATCGGACTCGCGATGCTGCTCGGCCGGTTCCTGCCGATGGTCTTCGTCCTCGCGCTCGCCGGTTCGCTGGCCGAGCAGCAGCCCGTCCCGAAGACGGCGGGGACCCTGCGCACCGAGAAGCCGCTCTTCACCGGGCTGCTTGTCGGCACGATCATGATCATCACCGGTCTGACCTATTTCCCCGCGCTCGCGCTGGGACCGCTTGCCGAGGGGCTCGCATCATGAGCACAGACACCAAGGTGGAAGTCCCCACCGGCCACGAGCCCGCCCACGCCGGGGACTCCGGCAAAGTCGGCGCGGGCCTCTTCGACCCGGCCCAGCTCCTGAAGTCGCTGCCGGACGCCTTCCGCAAACTGAACCCGCGCGTGATGGTCAAGTCACCCGTCATGTTCGTCGTCCTGATCGGCTCGGTGGTCACCACCGTGCTCGCGCTCAAGGACCCGGGGGACTGGTTCGGCTGGGCGATCACCGCCTGGCTCTGGCTGACCACGGTCTTCGCCAACCTCGCGGAGGCCGTCGCCGAGGGCCGCGGCAAGGCGCAGGCCGACACCCTGCGCAAGGCCAAGACCGACACCGTCGCCCGCCGCCTCTCCGGCACCGCCGAGGAGTCCGTGGCCGGCACCGACCTGCGCATCGGCGACCTGGTCGTCTGCGAGGCCGGCGACATCATCCCCGGCGACGGAGACGTCGTAGAAGGCGTGGCCTCCGTCGACGAGTCCGCGATCACCGGCGAATCGGCGCCCGTCATCCGCGAGTCGGGCGGCGACCGCTCCGCCGTCACGGGCGGTACGAAGGTCCTCTCCGACCGCATCGTCATCAAGATCACGACGAAGCCGGGCGAGACGTTCATCGACCGCATGATCAACCTGGTCGAGGGCGCGGCCCGCCAGAAGACGCCCAACGAGATCGCCCTGAACATCCTCCTGGCGTCCCTCACCATCGTCTTCCTGCTCGCCGTCGTCACCCTCAAGCCCTTCGCGATCTACGCGGGTGCCGACGGCCAGACGTCGCTGATCGTCCTCGCGGCGCTGCTCGTCTGCCTCATCCCGACGACCATCGGCGCGCTGCTCTCCGCGATCGGCATCGCGGGCATGGACCGCCTGGTCCAGCGCAACGTCCTCGCCATGTCCGGCAGGGCCGTCGAGGCCGCGGGCGACGTGTCGACGCTGCTCCTCGACAAGACAGGCACCATCACCCTCGGCAACCGCCAGGCCGCCGAGTTCGTGCCGGTGCGCGGCACCACGGAGGCCGAGGTCGCCGACGCCGCGCAACTCTCCTCGCTGGCCGACGAGACGCCCGAGGGCCGCTCCGTCGTCGTACTCGCCAAGGAGAAGTACGGACTCAGGGAGCGCCACCAAGGCGAGCTGACCGGCGCCGAATGGATCGAGTTCACGGCCCAGACCCGCATGTCCGGTGTCGACATCGACGGCCGCAAGGTCCGCAAGGGCGCGACCGGTTCGGTCGTCGCCTGGGTCAAGGAACGCGGGGGCGAGGTCGCCGAGGATGCCCAGGACATCAACGACCGGATTTCACAGGCTGGTGGCACGCCGCTGCTGGTGGCTCTGGAAGACGCTGACGGCGCCCGGGTCCTCGGGGTGATCCACCTCAAGGACGTCGTCAAGGAAGGCATGCGCGAACGGTTCGACGAACTGCGCCGCATGGGCATCAAGACCGTCATGATCACCGGCGACAACCCGCTGACCGCCAAGGCCATCGCGGACGAGGCGGGCGTGGACGACTTCCTCGCCGAGGCCACGCCCGAGGACAAGATGGCGCTGATCAAGCGCGAGCAGGCCGGCGGCAAACTCGTCGCGATGACGGGCGACGGCACCAACGACGCCCCCGCGCTCGCCCAGGCCGACGTCGGCGTCGCCATGAACACCGGCACCTCCGCCGCCAAGGAGGCCGGGAACATGGTCGACCTGGACTCCAACCCGACGAAACTCATCGAGATCGTCGAGGTCGGCAAGCAACTCCTCATCACCCGGGGCGCGTTGACGACCTTCTCGATCGCCAACGACGTCGCGAAGTACTTCGCGATCATCCCCGCCATGTTCGCGGTCGCCTATCCGTCGCTCGACAAGCTCAACATCATGAACCTGTCGTCGCCGGAGTCCGCGATCCTCTCCGCGGTCGTCTTCAACGCGCTGATCATCGTCGCGCTCGTCCCGCTCGCCCTCAAGGGCGTCCGGTACCGGCCGATGAGCGCCGACAGGATGCTGCGGCGCAACCTCGGCCTCTACGGCCTGGGCGGGCTCGTCGCCCCGTTCATCGGCATCAAGATCATCGACGTACTCATCTCCCTCATCCCCGGCATTGGGTGACGCAGCCATGAACAACTCCGTAGGAAACACCGCCCGGCTGATCGGCGCCGGCCTGCGCGCCCTCCTCGTCCTCACCGTCATCTGCGGCGTCCTCTACCCCCTCGCCGTGACCGGCGTCGCCCAAGCCCTGTTCAACGACAAGGCGAACGGCTCCGAGGTGCAGGCGGACGGCAGGACCGTCGGCTCCGAACTCATCGGCCAGCGCTACGACCTGCCGCTGAGGAAGGGCCAGGAGACCGCCGAACCGGACCTCAAGTGGTTCCAGCCCCGCCCCTCCAACGGCCTCGGCGAGAACAGCGTCAACACGCAGTACAAGCTGCTCCTGTCCGGCGCCACCAACCTCTCCGGCGCCAACAAGGAACTGATCCAGCAGGTGAAGGACGCCAAGGCGGCCGTCATCAAGGACAACTCGACCCCCGGCCACCGGATCGCCCCCGCCGACGTGCCCGCCGACGCGGTCACCTCCTCCGGCTCCGGCCTCGACCCGCACATCTCCCCGGAGTACGCCGACCTCCAGGTCCGACGTGTGGCCGCCGAGAACCACCTGCCCGTACGACAGGTCCACGAGCTGGTCGACGACCACACCGACGGACGCACCCTCGGCTTCATCGGCGAGCCGCGCGTCAACGTCCTCCAGCTCAACATCGCGCTCAAGGAACTCACCGGCAAGGGGTGACCAGATGACCCGGGTGCTGGTGGTGGAGGACGACGCGCAGCTCGTACGGGCTCTCGTGATCAACCTCCGGGCCCGCGAGTACGGGGTGGACGCCGCCCCCGACGGAACCACCGCGTTACGCCTGACGGAGGCCCGGCGGCCGGACGTCGTCATCCTCGACCTGGGCCTGCCCGACATGGACGGCATCGAGGTGCTCAAGCTCCTCCGCGCCCTGACCCGCGCGCCGGTCCTGGTCCTCACCGCCCGGCGCGCGTCGGCCGAGAAGGTCGTGGCGCTCGACGCGGGAGCCGACGACTACATCACGAAGCCGTTCGGCATGAACGAGCTCCTCGCCCGGCTGCGCGCCGCCGTCCGCCGCACCGAACCCGCCCCGGCGGGACGGGAGACCGCCGTGGTCACCACCGACGGCTTCACCGTCGACCTGGTCGCCAAGAAGGTCACCCGCGACGGCCGCGACGTACGCCTGACCCCCACGGAGTGGCAGCTCCTGGAGATCCTCATCCGCCACCCGGGACACCTCATCACCCAGCGGCAACTGCTGCTCGACGTGTGGGGCCCGTCCCACGACACGAAAACCAACTACCTCCGGGTCTACATGGCCCAGCTCCGCCGCAAACTGGAAACGGACCCCTCCCGTCCCCGGCACCTCATCACGGAGCCGGGGATGGGGTACCGCTTCGAGAGCTGAGAGCCCGAGCCCTGACCCCGGGAACAGCGGTCAGGGCGCCGGGTCCGCATCCCGCAGTACCGTTCGGATGAATTCCTCGGCGCCCGAGATCTGCTCCGCGTCGATCTCCACCTCCTTGCCGTCCGGATGCCGCACGACGATGGAGAGGTTCGCGCGCCGCTGCTTGATCCAGAGCTGCGCGGACGCCACCAGCGCGGCGACCGTGCCGCTGCTGACCGCCGTCAGGACCAGCTCCGACACGGCCCCCATCTGCCCCGGCTCCGGCGGCCCGCCCGCGAGCCGGACCCGGCCGCGCAGCTCGTCCTCCCGCTGGAGCCAGGCGTGCAGATCCCGCACCAGCGCCGAGTCGGAGCCCGCAGGACCACTGACCTTGATCTGTATCGACATCACCGCATCCGTTCCCGCGTCCGCACGGACGTCTCGTCATACTGTGCCCCACGACAACTCGGTCCGTACGGGGGAGAATTGGACCGACCCGAAGCGAAGTGGTGAGACAGTGCGTACAGCGGTGGCCGCGTTCGACGTGGGTGGTACCAATTCCCGGCTGCGCGGCGGCCGGGCGGGCGAACCGGAGTACGCAGAGAGGAAGGTGCGCACCGCGGACTTCCCTTCGCTGGGGGACCTGCTGACCGCCTCCCTGCGCGAGGCGGACCTGCACCCCGACACCGTCGTCCTCGCGGTCGCAGGCCGCGTTCCCGCGCACGGCAACGTACAGCTGACGAACCTGCCGCACTGGCCGCTGTTCGACAGCGCCGCGTTCGCGGCCGAGCACGGCATCCGGCTCCGCGTCGTGAACGACATGACGGCGACCGCGCACGGCATGGCCGACCTCGGACCGGACGAGGTGCGGCCGCTCACCCACCACGATGCCGCCTTCCGCGCGGACGAACTCCTCGCGGTCTCCGTGGGCAGCGGCGTCGGCAGCGCCCTCCTGGACGGGCACGGGGCGGTCCGCACGTCCGAGTCGGGGCACGTCACCTGGCAGCCGGTGGACGCGTTCGAGGCGGGCTACCTGGCCTTCCTCCGGCGCGGAAGCGGCGGGAGCGGCGGACTCGGAGGGGTCATCACCGTCGAGGAGGCCATCGGCGGGCTCCGCGGCTTCGACCGGATGTACGACTACGCGTGTCACGCGGCGCCCGCCGCCCCCGACCTGCACGACAGGGTGACCGAGGCGCGCCGCACCGGCGCGGCCGTCGCACCGCTGATCACCGCCGCGGCGCTCGCGGGCGACCCCCGTGCCCGCGAGGTCGTCCGGCTGTTCGCCGCCCTCTTCGGCCAGTACCTGCGCGGCGTGGTCCTGGTCTGCCTGCCCGCGGGCGGCGTCGTCACCCTGACGAGCGGGGTGTTGCAGGCCCCCGGGGTCGCGGAGTTCCTGTGCGCGGAGACGGAGTTCCTGGACCGCTTCATCAGCCCGGGAGCCTGCCACCACGACCTCCTCGCGGAGGTCCCGGTGCGCCTCGCCCTCGACCCGCTGGTGGGCGTGCGCGGCGCGTACCGCCTGGCCACGCGGGACGCACTGGGGGAGGAGCGCAGGCCTTAGGGCCTGTGTCGGCAGTCCCGCCTGCCCCGCGACGTCCGGCACGCGCCCTCGCGGCGTTGTCGGGACACCCCGATACAACCAGTATCGGGGCGACCCTCCGCCTTGCGATCGCACGCTCCCCCAAGCTCTCGGCTCCGCTCGAGCAGGGAGGTGCCCCCATGACGCCGCGGGGCCCGCCCTCCGGGCGGACGACGGGACTTCCGACACAGGCCCTAGAGCGGCGCGCACCACCCGCCCGCCCCCGGCAGCCCCGCCGACTCCTCCGGCCCCCACGACCCCCGCGCGTAGGGCAGCGGCGCGTCCCGCACGTCCAGTGCGGGGGCCACGATGCGCCACGACTCCTCCACCGTCCGCATCGACACGAACCGGCCCGTCCTGCCGTGGATCGCATCCGCCAGGAGGTGCGTGTACGCCTCCCACGACGGCCCTGACGCCTCCAGATCGAACGCCAGGTCCACCGCCATCGGCCCGGGATCCGCCCCCGGCCTGCGGGCGTTGACGGTCAGCACGGCCCCGCCGTGACCGCCGAGCCGGAAGCGCAGGCGCGCGGGCCCCGGATCCTCGCGGGTGAACCAGAGCCGGTGCTCGGCGGGCACGAAGTCCACGACCACCTCGATCGCCGTCGCGGCGAGACCCTTGCCGGAGCGCAGCAGGAACGGCACGCCGCGCCAGCGCTCGGTATCGATGTCGAGGCGCAGCGCGGCGAAGGTCTCCACCGCCGAGTCGGATGCCACGCCCGCCTCCGCCCGGTAGCCCGCGTACTGCCCGCGCACGAGCTGCCGCGGCTCGACCGGCCGCACCCGGGCGAGGGCCTGCGCGATCCGCTCGCGGAAGGCCTCCGCGGTGCCGTCGGCGGGCGAGTCCATCGCCACTATCCCGACGAGTTGCAGCAGATGGCTCTGGACGACGTCGCGGACCGCGCCGATCTCCTCGTACAGGGATCCGCGCGTGTCGACACCTCTGCTCTCGCAATGCGTGATCTGCACCCGGGAAATGGTGTTCCGGTCCCACGCGGAGGCGAGGAAGGGATTGCAGAATCGGAATGCGAGGAGATTTTCGACCGCTTCCTTGCCGAGGTAGTGATCCATTCTCAGCACGGAGTCGGCGGAAAATACCTTGAGCAGCGAATCGTTGAGCGCCCGCGCCGAATCGAGATCGTTTCCGAACGGTTTCTCGACGAGTACGGAACCGGGCGGGAGCCCCACGGCCCCCATCGTCGCGATCGTGCCGGTCGCCAGTGGGGGCGGAACGCCGAGGAAATACGCGGGACGGTCCGTGGTGCGCAGCGCGTGGGCCACGTCCTCCATGGTGGCGCGCCGCGTCGTGTCCCCTTCGACGTAGCACGTCCTGGCCAGCAGTCCGTGGACCGTCACGCCGTCCGAGGGGCCGCACATGTCGTGGACGGCCGACGTCACGAACTTCTCGAAGCCCTCCCTGCCGAGGCCGGGCAGTCCGACCGCGACGATCAGCGGAGTGCACCGTTCGGAAAACGGGAGTGACAGGCGATAGAGGGCGGGCCAGAGTTTTCGTCGTGCCAGATCTCCGGTCGCGCCGAAGAGAACCAAGGCATCTGACGATGCGTTCGCCACGCACCCTCCTCAGGGAGAACCCGACGCCCGCGAGAATACCCAAGCCACCCGCCCGGGACACGTCTCGCAGCCTTTCGCACGCCGTATAATTCGCCCCACTTGGCTTGACCCACGGGGGTGGACCGGTGTCGGCAGGGGAAATCCACGGAACGGTCGCGGGCGCGCCGTCGCGCGACGCGCCCACGACCGGCTCGCAGACCAGCTGGGAGGGGCTCCGCAGGCTGGTGGACGACCGCACGGCCGGGCGGGCGGGCCGGGACGCGCCACGGGCGGAGGAACGCCGCTGGCCAGCGGTCGGGTCGGTCGACGAGCTGTCGCGAGCCGTCGCCGCGGACCCCGAGTTCGGCCGCCGGCTCATCGAAGGCCTGCTCCGGTTCCGGCCGGCCGAGGCGGCGCCCGCGGACCGGCCGCCGCTCCCCGTCCCCCACCAGCTGCCCCTGGACCGCCCGGGGTTCGTCGGCCGCGAGGACGAGATCGCGGAACTGGACCAGCTGTTGGGGGAGCGCCGCAGGCCGGGCCCCGACACCGCCGTGATCTCCTCCGTCGGCGGCGCCCCCGGAGTGGGCAAGACCGCGCTGATGGTCCACTGGGCGCACCGCTCCCGCGACGCGTTCCCGGACGGACAGCTCTACGTCAACCTGCGCGGCTACGGACCGGGCATCCCCCTCGAACCCGCCGAGGTCCTCGCCGACTTCCTGCACGCGCTGGACGTGGCCTCGCCCAAGGTGCCGCAGGAACTCGAACCGCGCGCGGCGATGTACCGCACCCTGCTGCACGAACGGAAGATGCTCCTCCTCCTGGACAACGCCCGCGACACGGCGCAGGTGCTCCCCCTGCTGCCGGGCAGCGCCACCTGCGTGGTGATCGTGACCAGCCGCAACCGCCTCCAGGGGCTGGTGGGGACCTACGGCGCGCGCAGCATCCGCCTCGACACCCTGAGCGAGCGCGAGTCCATAGAGCTGCTGACCGGGATCGTCGGCGGCGACCGCGTGCTGCACGAGCCCGGCGCGGTCGAGGAACTCGCGGCCGGCTGCGGCCATCTGCCGCTGGCCCTCAGCATCGTGGGCGAGCGCGTCGCCGCGTACCCGCAGTGGCCCATAGCCGACCTCCTGGAAGGCCTCGGCGACGAGCGCCACCGGCTCGACACCTTCGCCGCCGACGGCGAGGACACCGGCGCCGAACAGCGCGAGGTGCGGGTCGCCTTCTCCTGGTCGTACCGCGCACTCGGCACCGGAAGTGCCCGCTGCTTCCGCATCCTCGGCCTGCACCCCACCGGCGAGTTCAGCCTCCTCGCCGCGGCCGCCGCGACCGGCGACTCCCGGGCCCGCACCAACGTGTACCTGCGCGGCCTGATCGACTGCCACCTCCTCGAACAGGTGGCGCCCGACCGGTTCCGCTTCCACGACCTCATCCACGACTACGCCGCCGAGCGCGCCTACGAGGAGGAGTCCGAGGAGTCCCGCAACGAGTCCATCAGGCGCTGCCTGCTCTGGTACCTGCACACCGCCGACGCGGCGAACCGGCAGCTCATGCCGCACCGGCGCGCCATCGACCTCGACGCGCTGCCCGAGCGGTGCGAACCGCTCCGGTTCGCCGACGGCGCGGAGGCCCTGACGTGGTGCGACACCGAACGCACCCACCTGATCGCCCTCGTGCGCCAGGCGGTGCAGTTCGAGCAGGACGCCGTCGCCTGGCAGCTGCCCGTGGTCCTGTGGAGCTTCTTCAACGTGCGCAAGCTGATGAGCGACTGGATCGTCACCCATGAACTGGGGCTGAGCGGCGCCCGCCGCTCCGGCTGCCACAAGGGCGAGGCCTGGACGCTGAACAGCCTCGGCAACGCCTACCGCGGCACGCTGGAGTTCGACAAGGCCGTCGAGGTCTGGGAACAGGCCCTGGCCATCCGCCGCCGGATCGGCGACAAGTACGGCGAAGGCACCTCCCTCAACAACCTGGCGGGCGCGCTGCGGCGGATGGACCGCATCGAGGACTCGATCCGCTGCTCCAAGAAGGCCCTCGCCATCCACCGGGAGATCCGCGACCGCTGGAACGAGGGCATCGACCTCAACAGCCTCGGCACCGCCTACCGCGACCTCGGCCGGATCGAGCAGGCGATCGCCTACTGGCTGGACGCCCTCGTCATCCAACGCGAGATCAAGGACCTCTTCGGCCAGGGCACGTCGCTCAACCACCTCGGCGAGGCCTACCGCACCGCCGGGCGCGACGACGAGGCCGTGGCGACGTTCGACGAGGCGCTGCGGATCAGACGCTCCTTCGGCGACGAACCGGGCGCCGCGGCGACCGCGGTCAACCTGGGCGCGACACTGGCCGCCATGGGCCGCCCGAAGGAAGCCGCCGTCTACTACTCCCTCGCCCTGAAGGACCTCGAACGCCTCGGCGACCCGCGCACCGACGCGGTCAAGGAGGCCCTCCGCGCCCTGGACGAGGACATCGCGCCCTGGACCCCCGAGGCCTAGGACCGGCGGTCCCGGACCTCCGCGAGATCGGCGAGCTGCGCCCGCAGCCAGCTCTCCGGCGAGGTGGTCAGCAGCGGCTCCCGCATCCGGTGCGCCCGCGCGGCACGCTCGGCGGGCGGCATCGCGAGCGCCTGCCCGAGCGCCACCACGGTCTCGCGGACGTCACGCGGGTCGTCGAGCACGACGGCGCCCACGCCGAGCCGCTCGGCGCTCCCGGTACGGGCCGACAGGACGACCGCCCCCTCACGCCGGTTCACCAGGACCCCTTCCTGGGCGACCAGGTTCATCCCGTCGTGCACGGAGTTGACCAGCAGGACGTCGTACTCCCGCAGCGCGGCCATGGCCCGCACCCGGTCCTCGTCCCAGTAGACGGTCAGGACCCCCGGGTGGTCCCGCTGGATGGCGGCGACGGCCTCCCGCACACGGGCCGCGTACCACGCGTACTCGGGAACGGCGGGCCTGGAAGGGGTCAGACAGCACACGAACCGCACGCTGTGCCGCAGCTCCGGGCGCTCGCCGAGGAGCCGCGCGAAGGCCTCGAACCCCCGCAGTACGTTCTTCGCGGGATCGAGCCGGTCGACGCGCACCAACAGCCGCGCACCGCCCCCGGCCCCCTCCCGCAGCCGCCGGAAGGCATCCGACCACCGCTCCGCCTCCGCCGTGCCGACCACACCGGACAGGTACTCCTGATCGGGCGGCGCCGGATAGCGGCGTACCAGCGTCCTGCCCCCCGCGTGCCGGACCGTGCCGGCCGCCGCGTCGACCTCGTGCCCGGCCTCCCCGGCGAAACGCAGGAAGGACTCCGCCCACCGCCCGCACTGGAAGCCCAGCACGTCCGCCCCGAGCATGCCGCGCAGGAGCAGCCCACGCGCCGCGCCCGCCAGCTCGGCCAGCGACGAGGGACCGGCGAACGCGGCGTGCACGAAGAGACCCACGGTCTGCGCGGGCCGCAGGGAGCGCAGGAACGCGGGCGCCGTGGCGAACTGGTAGTCGTGGAAACAGACGACGGTACCGGGACGGCAGTACGTCGCGGCCGCCGCGGCCACACCACGGTTCACCTGCTGGTACGCCCGCAGCGCCGCGCCGTCGCCGAGCGGCCCCGACCCCGCGCCCCCCGCGTCGAGGTCCCGCGGCAGGTCCGCCCACAGATCGTGCAGCGCGTACCAGAGCCCCCGTACGCCCGCGTCCTCGTAGTACCGCCGGTACTCCGCCGCCCGGAAAAGCACCGGCCGGAACTCATAGCCCAGCCCCAGCCCGGCGAACCGGCCGTCCCGGACCGCCGCGCCGTCCGCCTCGCCCGCCGACGGGGCCAGCCAGCACACGTCGTCGTCGAGCGCCCGCGCGGACCGGTCGAGCAGCGCCGTCACACTGCCCGTACGACGTTCCGCAACGAGACCGGACGGGGTGGCCCGGAACGTCACGGGCCCCCGGTCGGACACCAGCACCACATCGGCCGTACGCGCCCCCCGCGCGGACCGACGCTCCACCCGTCAGCCCTGCGTTCCGTCGAACGACGCCTCCAGAATGTCCTGGGAACGCCCCCTCCCCGTGCCCAGAGCGAGCGCCAGGGAGTGCACGAGCCCCAGGTGGACGGTCTCCACCACGCCGTACACCTCGCTGTCGACCAGCAGCGGCACGTCGACGAGCGCGGCGGCGCTGCCCCCCGAGCCACCGAGCAGCCCGACCGTGCGCACACCGCGCGCCCGCGCCGTCTTGAGGCCTTCCAGGATGTTCGGTGAGTTGCCGCTGACGCTGATGGCCACGACGACGTCACCCGGCGTCAGCAGGCGGGCCAGCTGCTCGGAGAACACACGGTCGTAGCCGATGTCGTTGGCCAGCGCGGTGACCAGCGGCGTGTTGCCGGTGAGTGCGTGCGTCCGCAGCCCCGCCGCCTGCGGACCCGAGGTCATCGCGAGGTCGCACGCCAAGTGGCCCGCCGTCGCCGCGCTCCCGCCGTTGCCGATCGCGTAGAGACAGTTGCCGCTCGTCCTCACCGAGTCGAGCAGCCGGACGGCCGCCGCGAACTCACCGGGCTCCACCGCGAGAGCGGCGTCGGCCACCAGATTCTGGAACGCCGTACAGACGGCGGAAGCTTGGTGCGCACCGCCTCTGCCGTCCAACGCGTCCGCGTCGTCCCGCACGTCCGAACGCCCCATAACAACCCCCACCCGTCACAGCCGACTTCGGATTCGTCAGCATGCCCGAAACCTCGGACAGCGGTAAGAGCGCCACCCCTCAAATGAGTTGCGTCGCTATCATTTGGGCAGCGGTGCGGTGCAGCAAGAGGGGGCCCAAGTGCGGTTGGCCGGCGGTTCGAACTCCCATGCAGTACTCATCGGTTGCGGCAGCTACGACGACGACGAATTACCGCCGCTCCCCGCGGTCCGCAACAACCTCGACGACCTGCGGGCGCTGCTCACCGGCCCCCGCAACGTCGCACTTCCCGAGGAACGCTGCACGCTCCTGCGCGACGTACGGGAACCGCACACGGTCGGGGCGGCGCTCAGCCGCGCGGCGAGCGGCGTGGACGACATGTTCCTCGTCTACTTCGCGGGCCACGGCGCGCTCGACGAACGCGGACTGCTCCACCTCCTGCTCACAGGAACCCAGACCGGGCTGCTCGGCTGGACGAGCCTGCCGTTCGACCTCATCCGCCAGACGATGGCGTCGGCACCCGCCAGAAACCGCGTCCTGCTCCTCGACTGCTGCTTCTCGGGGCGGGCCATCGAAACCATGGGCGACACCGCGTCGCTCTACTTCGGCCAGCTGGAGATCGCGGGTACGTTCGTCCTGGCCTCCGCCCCCGCGAACACCCCGGCCCGCGCGCCCCTGGGCGACCGCCACACGCTGTTCACCGGCGAGCTGATCAGGTTCCTGCGCGACGGCTCCGCCGCGGAACCCGAGCTGCTCACCCTCGGCGCGGCCTACCGCCACACGGCCCGCGTCCTCGCCGCCAGGGGCGAGCCGAGGCCCCAGCGGTGCGGCACCGGGACGAGCGACCAGCTGGCCCTGGCCGCGAACACCGCGTTCCGCAGGCTGACCGCCGAGGACGTACCCGAGCGGCTGAGCAGCGCCGTCGGGATGGGCGAGTCCGGTGACCTGGCGGGGGCACTCGAAGCCCTGGACGCCCTCGCGCAGCAGTGCGGCCGGGTACTCGGCACCCATCACGAGCTCACCCTCCTCACGCACCGGGCCCTGGCGCACGCCGAGGGGGAGAGCGGACGGGCGGCCGACGCGGCCGCGCGCTACGGCAGGCTCGCCGAGCAGCTGGCCGTGGAACACGGCCCGCGCCACCCGGACACCCTTCAGGCGCGCCACGAGCACGCCCGCTGGTCCGGCATCGGCGGCGACGCCGCGGCCGCCGCGGACCTCTTCGCCGAGCTCGCCGTGGACGCCTCGGGGGCGCTGGGCCCCGGCGATGTCCGCGCGCTCAGCTGCCGGTGGCAGCATGCCCACTGGCTGGGAGTGGGCGGCCACCCCGAACGTGCCGCGGCGGCCTTCGCCGAGCTCGCCGAGAACTACCGCTCCTCGCTGGGCGAGCAGCACGGCGACACGCGCGCGGTCCGCCGCAATCACGCGTACTGGCGGGACGCCGCGGGACCGGCCTGAGCGTCCTTCCGTACGGGACGCGACTTCCGTACGCCGCGCACCTTTCGTACGCCACGCAAAAGGCCCCAGTCTTTCGACTGGGGCCCTGCTGGTGTCCGAGGGGGGACTTGAACTCTCCACTCGGGCACCAGCACTTTACTTGGTTGACCTGCGACGATGTGCCCGACACGCCGCAGAGTTGACGGCTAGCGTTGGTCATGCGTTCCCCCTGTTTCGGGCTGTTTCGGACCGCTGTTGGTCATGCGTTGGTCACGTGATCAACCAGGGCAGGGCGGGCTCCCTTCGCTCATCCACCCAAGATCGTCTACCCGACAACGCAAATATTGGCGTTCCCGCATGGACGTCCCGCCCGACCGCGTCCTAGCGTCCTCTCAGCAGCAAGGACACGCCTTGCGCGGGAGGGTGGACCATCATGGCTCGCGAGGATCTGACCCGCTTAACGGGCAACGTCGACGACCCGGAGTGCAACCAGAACGATTGCCCCAACCTGTACCGGACGAAGCGCGGCTCCATCATCGTCCAGGGCGACGTGTCCGACGCCTTCACGCCGCCTGACGGTGAGGGCCTGGTGGAGATTCCCGAGCACGTCCTTAGGGAGGCTTTCCGTGCTCTTGGATGGTGACGCTTGGGCGGCCAAGTTCCGCGACTTCCAGAGCGAGGCATGGCGGCTCGAAACGCTGCCTGCGTACAACGTCCCACAGGAGGCCGAGGAGATCAGGGCTTTTCAAGCCGGGGAACGCATCGATCCTCGCATGCACTCGAATGAGTACACCGAGGATCTGCAACGGGTACGACGCGAGGGTAAGAGTAAGGGGCGCGTGCATATCGTGACCCGTCCGCTCTCGGACTACCTTCGCTACGAGTTCATGTACTACCGGCCGCATGTGTGGGCCGGTGAGGACATCCGGATTATGGATGTCACCGACCGGCCAAATCCTTTGGCGGGCGTCCAGGACTTCTGGATGTTCGATCGGCAAGAGGTCGTCCTCATGAACTATGAGGCGGACGGAACTCAGATCAACCGGGAAGCGTACGAGGGCAGCGTGAGCCCTTACTTGGAATACCAGCGAATCGCATTGGCCGAGTCGGTGCCCTTTGAGGAGTACGTGAAGGGCCTTGACGTTTGAGCCGCAGGAGCTAGGCCAGTCGAAGGCTGACCTAGCGGAGACTCTGAAGACACTACGCAAGCGAGCCGGACGCACTCAGGTCTGGCTCGCTAAGCGTACGAATATGTCTCAGACAAAGATCAGCAACATTGAGGGCGGGAAGCTGACCCCGTCCCTTGTCGACGTGGAGCTAGTTCTCCGAGCCCTGGACGCTCCGGCCGACATGGTGGCACAGGTGTCGGCCCTTGCCCGCACGGCCAACACAGAGTGGCAAGACGTGTGGTCGCAACGCCGTACGGGCCTAGAGAAGAAGCAGAACGAGCTAGCAGGCTTCGAGCAGTCGTCTACCGAGTTCCGGTACTTCCTCCTGTCCATGGTGACGGGCCTACTGGCGACGCCCGAATACGTGAGGGAGAGTCTCGCCGCCGTCCCCGGTGACCACAGCAAAGCCATCGGCAAGAAGCTGGAGCGACAGGCTGTCCTACACGACACGTCGAAACGGTTCACGTTCATTCTAACTGAGCAGGCAGTTAGGTGGCCGTACCTTCCTTCGTCGGCAATGGCGATGCAGGTAGACCGTCTCGTTTCTGTCAGTCGCCTGCCGAATGTACGCCTAGGTGTCATTCCCCTGGGTGGTCACATGCCGAATGCGCCACTGAATACGTTCACCGTCTATGACTCTCGGATAGCCACCGTGGAGACTTCGACCGGAGCAATGGTGTTTCGGGATCATCGGGACGTGTCGGCATACCTCAATGAGTTCAGTGTTTACGAGGGGTACGCAGTCTTCGGTGATGAGGCCAGGGAACGACTGTCCGAATGGGCTAGCGGCTTCCGATCGTGATCTTTACCCGACAACGCAAATAAGGCTAGAGATCCCTGGCCGGTGGTCCGAGGATGTACTCATGCCGACCGAACCGAAGAGCCAGAGGAAGAAGTCACCGCAGGGTTGGCGGATGGACCCCATCCCAAGCCGTCCGGCATACCGGGATGACGATGGAAACATTCGCATTCCTGTGTGGCTGACGAAGAACGGTCGGCATATGGCAGACACGGAAATGGTCCTGCTTCCGTCTGAGGCCGCCTTACTGGCCGACAACCTGACCAATGCGATGCGCGACAACTCCAGGTCGATACTGCACGAGATCTTTCGGGAGAGCGCAACGGCTCTTGGCCCGGGTGTCGTGTTCGTGTCGAAGTCGGATCAGTACCAGCTCTGAATCTGCCCCCAGCACTGATCTCACAGGAAGGCACACCCATGCCCGGAACCGACCTGTACAGCCTCCCCATCGACGGCGCCACCTTCCTCAAGGCATGCGGGGGCAACACACACCCCGACGGCGAGTCCTGCGCCACGCTGGCGAAGATCGGCCCCAGCGCGTGGGCGTTGGGCGACAGCAAGCGGCCCGGTGCGGAGCCGTTGCGCTTCACCACCGAGGAACTGAATGCGGCCGGTATCGACCCGGCCCGCTTCGGCCTGTCCGTCTGACGTCCGCTCCTTGCCCCCGGCCCTGGCTCACCCCCGAGAGACGGGGCCGGTCGGGCGCCCCGCTTCTTCCTGCTCCGAACGGGACGACAGTTGCACCACCACGGCTACCTGTGGACCGGCTCCAAGCAACGGTTCGATGACGAGGCGCTGAGACGGCCCCCGCACCCTGACCCTCCTCCGGCCGATAAGCCGGAGCTGATCGCAAGGTACAAGGAAGTGAAGGCGGAGTTCCCAACCGTGGACCTGCCACCGCTGGAAACGGCCCTCTGGCTGAGCAAGCCCGCGAAGCTGGTGCGTGGCACCTGGGAGGAGCCGAAGGAAGCGGCGGAATGGCTCGGGCGACAACTGACCGAGTACGCACCCCGGTTCACCTGCGAGTCGGACCGCGACAGTACGCGGCTGGCGCTGCTGGTCTACTCCGCTGCCGAACGGCTGGGTTGGGGTGGAGACGTATCCCACGGCTTCTACCTGGAGAGGCCCGCATTCCTGTCCGTAGCTCTGGTGACGTGCTCCCCGAACCGTGCCGCACCGGACCTTGCCTGCCCGACGGTCCACGCCTGAGGAGGGGAGCGCACCACGATGCCTCGTTCGATCCTGCGGTATACGAAGCACCGGATCACTCAGCAGCCGGATACAGAGGTGACGTTCGAGGCGAAGTGCCTGACGTGCGGTTGGGAGGCTAAGCCTGCGTCGGACGGCGCGTCCGTCGATGTGGAGTGCATGAGCCACACCGGCCGAACGGGACACGCCCGGTTCCGACGCCTATGCACATCGGTCGCCCTGGTCGAACGAGCGGAGTAGGCCCGAAGCAACAAAGCGAGCCCCGGCCCATTTCTGGCCGGGGCTCGCTTTGTTGGTTCATTAGAGGAGTGCTCGGAACGGGTTGGCGTCGAGCGGTTCCAGGCGCTTGGGTTCGGGCGTGGGCTCCGGGGCCTGCCTGGGAGTCGGGCGGTAAGCGTCCATCTGCACAACCGTTGCGCGGTTCTCATCACGCTTCGAGTCAGCCGGCCGCGACTCAGAGCGACGGGAATCGTCCCGGTTCTGCTCACGCTCCGCGCGGGCCGGCTGCGGCACAGCGTCACCGGAAGTGTCACCGCGGAGCGTGAAAACGGTGGCCGGTCGGCCAGTCTTCCCCGAGCGGTCCACCGTCACGATGATTCCGGGCAGTTCCTTGACCTCGGCGGCCGACGCCCCCACGTACGGGAGCACCTGAGACGACGTGGCCCGGCCGCCGTGCAGTTCGATCCGGGCGCGGACCTTGTCCGCCAGGCTGAGCGGCTGCCGCTTCACCTTCAGAGCGTCGGCCCCCTTATTGATCCGTACGGCGTCCTGGACAGAGCGGCGTACGAGCGTGAACGCGGCCGACAGGATCTCGTCCGTGATGATCTCGGAGCACTCGGAGGCCGCGAGGCAGGCCGCGACCCTGAGCGTCTGCTCTGCGGTCCGCTCGATGAACACGGCCTGAGCTTCCGGCAGGGTCTCGCCCAGGATGCGGGCGTACCGGCGCACGGTCCGCCATAGCGGCCGGGCGTCCTCGGAGAGGGTGATCACGTGGGGGCGGGCGGTGGCCCATCTGTAAGCGTCGGACAGTTCGGAGCCGTCCACCTTCGGCAGGCTCACCCGATCGTCATCCAACATCGGCACCGACCCCAGCAGGAACGGCAGGATGCGGTTGTACGAGCCTCCGGCCGCCTCCGACTCCCCGACGTACTTGGACCAGTCGGAGGTCGTGACGTGGCAGTGCAGCACCATGGCGGGGTCGCGTACTTCCTGCGCCTCTTCCTTGGTGGTGTTCCGGAGGGTGGCGCCGTCCCAGGCGGCCCGAAGTTTGGTCGTGAACGACGCGTCGCGCTTGACCCTGCGGAGCACTTCCGACCATTCCTCTTCGACCACCAGGGTCCGTACGTCCCGGCCGTGTTCGGTCTCGGCGGTGGCCTCTTGCTGCTCCCACAGGTGGTTGACCATGCTCGCTCCGGACGTGATCCCCGAAGTAGTGTGTGTGGCCAGGAAGCGGCCCAAGGACTTGTCCAGAACGTGAAGCGCGGCCCGTAGTGCAGTTCCCTTACCCCTGCCCGTTCCTGCCACGAGGGCCGACCACAGCAGCACGGGCCGGGCGGAGCCACGGGAGGAGACCTTGACGCTTCCGCCGATGGCGGCCGACCACATCGACAGGGCGGCCACGTACACCCCCAGGGCATCCGCTTCCAGGCATGGGGAGATCTTGCGGACCGCGCGACCGATGGGACCGTACAGAACGGGGGTGTTCATGCTGCCTCTATCTCGAAAAGAGTTGCCTGGGTGGCCTCTGGCCGGGGAGGCCGGGCGCACTCAGCGCCCGGCACGGTGGGGGCGGCACTCAGGCCGCAGCCGCTTTTCCCTCGGATGCATCCTGATGGGCCAGCTCGTACGCGTGGCGGACCTGCATCGGGACACGCCCCTGCACAGGGAGGTGGGGCCAACCGTTCTCGCGGGCCCATGCCCGGATCACACGGTTACGCTCCCGATCGCTCACCCCCGAGCGGTCCACCTTGACAGGCTCGGGAAGCGGGTCGCCACCAACGAACTCACCTGAAAGAACGGCCGACTTGAAGCGGCCCGGCTTGCGCACGTCCATGCACGGGATGCCACGCTCGACCGCGTCCCTCAGCTTGTGCCCGTTGTTTTCGCCTCGCTCACCGAGGATGAGAAGCACGGTCGTACTGACCGCACGTCCCACTACCTCGTAGCCCGCGTTCCTCAGTGCGTCCCGAGCCGCCTGATAGTCGTAGCCGGGCACGTCACCGGCCAGCATCACGGAAGGTACGGGCGCAGGCTCCGCCGCTTCCTCGCTCACGTCCTCCACATCGCGCTGCGACTCGACAACGGGCGACGGCTCAGCCACGGGCACAGGCTCAACGACTGCCACCGGTTCAGCCTCGGGAGCCACCGGGGAGGTTTCGGCTGGGGCGCCCTCCGGCACTCCCAGGGCGTCTACCAAATACCGGCCGAACGTGGCCGCGTGTTCCGTGCACAGGTCCCAGGTACGGGCACCCAGGGCAAGTGTGTCCGTGGCCTCTTGCTCACTTCCGTCCCGCGCTATGTGAGCGTCGCAGAGCGTCTTGAGAACGGGTACCAGAACGGTCTTACGCATGGGCGCACGAATCCTTAGATAGGGCGGAGCGGTGAAGTCTCAGCGAGCGGCCGGAGTGAGTCTCTGACGGCCTCCGCATTCGGTGGTGCGGTGTGAGATCAACCCTGCCGATCCCCTATCACGGAACGGTAACGTAAAGATATCTAGAGCATTACTCTCGTGAATGCAATAGTGGGGGTAATGGTTATTGGAAAAGAAATAGGACCCACCAGGGGTGCCTTCCTTCGATCATGTACGGGTATGAACTAACTAACCCGCAGCGTGGTTCGTGGGCCCCTGCCGGCCTCCGCTAATCCCCTGCACCCCCCTTCGAGCCTCTTAGAGGCTTCAATGCCCCCTACGAGGTGATCCGGGTCACTCTTTGAGGGTTTCACGTCCCCCAGATGACCAGGTGACACCGACATTAATAGTGAGGGGGTTATATACCTCCGAACGCTCTGGCCAGGTCTGGCCTCGGAGGCCAGGTGCGGGTCTCCTCGACCGCCCCCAGAGAGGGCGGTGGTGCCTGCATTGAGGCGAGAATGAACGAACTAACCGTGATACAGGGCTAGGTACAAAAAAGGGGCCCTCAAGGGGCCCCTTCTCTGGATAGCCATGGACGAACAAGGACGTGCCCGATAGGTCGGGCGCATCGGGCACGCCCTGCTAGCCAAGCACCAGCGGCGGACTACTCGTCCTCGCCGCTACCCTGGTCCTTCTCCAGTTGCTGCTTGAGGGCGTCTTGGGTGCCGTCGGCGACATCACCGGCCTTTTCGGCGGCCTCGTCGACAACCCCACCATCCTTGTCGGTGGCCTTACTGGCCTGGGGTGCCTGCCCCATCATCTTCTTGATGTTGTCCTCTGTAGGCATTGCAGTCCTCCTTGCAGCGGTTTCCCGTCCTCTCCAGATTCACGGATTCCGCGGCATACCGCATCTGCACAAGGCCATTGGTTTGCTGCCTGATGACTGCTGGACTACCACAGCTGCTGCATCGGGCAGGCTCTCACGCTGCTCCCACTCACGCTTCCAGTCCGGGTCGCCCAGATCGCCCAGGAGTCGCCCGATGTCGAGCATCAGGCTGTCCAGACCGCCAAGGCGGCTCCGTCGCCCTGCGCGGCTGCGGTCAGGCGAGCTTGAGACCAACCGAGCGCCGCTCGTCCAAGACAGTCGAGCCGACGTAGGCGTCCATGATGGAGCGCTGGTTCAGGCTGTCGTCGTTGAAGGTCATCAGCCAGCGCATCGAGTAGCCCTGGTGACCGGCCGAGGCGGAGAACTCACTCCGCACCACGGGCGGCGAGCAGACCGCCATGGCGAACGCCGAGCCGATGTAGGCAACGGCGGTCTTGTCGGCCAGAAACGGCGAGTAGACGACCGTGAAGCCGTACGCCTCACCGATGATGCCGCCGCGCAGCGTCTCATCCGAACCGGCCTGGGCGACCTGAGAGAAGTTGTCGTCCTTCAGCAGGACGTTCTTCACATCCGGGGAGACGGCCAGCCAACGGCGGCCCGCCGTACGGCTCTTGTCCAGCACCGTGCCCGCGTCGATGATCGCGTGCCGGGGCTGGGTCGCCTTCATCGTGATCAGGCCCGAAGCGCCGTCGGCCGTGCGCTGGTTCATCGTGTTCGCAATGTTCTGCTCCAGGTAGTCACCGACTCCCGCGGACTGGGGAAGCGTGATCTGCTGCTCGAACGTGTAGAGGTCGAAGCGCATCTCCTTGTCTGTGATCTCCACCGCCGACAGGGCGTGATCGGTGATCTCTAGCTCAATGGTGGTGTCCTTGACGGGTTGCACCATGCTGTTCACAGAGCCGTTGAAGTTGGCGGCCTTCAGTACCTCCGGACGCCGGATGCGCACCTTGGTGCCGACACCGCCCCGGAAATCTTCCTCCGCGTCCCGGTGCACCGTGTGTGCCAGGCCCTTGAACCCGACCAGCATTTCCAGGGCCGTAGAGGCGACGATCTGGGAGATGGCGAAGCTGTTCTCGGACTTAACGGCTTCCTGGACGGTCATAGGGTTCTGATCGGTCATGCTCACTCCTAATAATCAATAAAACTGTGGCCTATGGGCACTTCATCAGTGAGTCGTGGAATGTCCCTCGCGAAGCAGGGCGTCAACGGCCGTGGCCTTGCGGCGCTGCTCGGTGTCGTCGTCGGTCATGAGGGAAAGCAGCGGCGCGCACAGGTGCCGGGATGCCTGGACGAGCATCCGCAGGCTCGGGCAGGTCTCCCCGTTCTCCCACCGGTAGACGGTGGAGCGAGCAACCATCATTTCGTCGGCCATCTCCTCAACGGACAGGCCAAGGGTGACGCGACGGGCAGTGAAAGCGTGACGATCGAACATAAGGGACTCCTATCAGTTGGTAGCTGAACCGCGACTCTGCGGGCAAAAAGAAGACCCCGGCCACGCATACAAGTGGCCGGGGCTGGAGGCGTTATGGGTAACGTTCTCTCTCACTAATAATGTCGGTGTCCCTGCGAGGGGCAGGGGACGCATCTGCGAGAAAGTGAGACGCCCGTCACGGGGCGGGCGGAACCGAATCCTTGATCTCTGCCTCGGCTGGTAGAAGGTCATAGTTCAGAGCATGAGCCTGGCCAGCCCCTCAAGGCTGGCCATCTCAGCAGCCCTGGCCTAACCAGCCCAGGATCACTCGGTCAACAACCCTCGGTAGAAGTCCCTGGGTAAACATCACTAGGTAGTAGGTCAGTGTGACGTGTGGTCGTATTCCCTGGCCCTGGCCTTCATGTCCTTGAAGCCGTGCCCGTGGTCATGCCGGGGAATCGTCAGCCAGTGCACGTCACAGTCACCCTTGCCCTTCGACTTGTGCTCCACCCACAACCAGCCCTCCTCGCGCCCGTACCGGATGGCCCGGCCAACCGTGCTCAGCGACGCCCCGGACGCTTCGGCGATGAGTTCCTGCGGTGCCCGGAGGTCTCGCCCGGTGTCGAAGGTGGCGAAGAACGAGGCAGCCGCGAGCACGTGCTTGTGCTTGCCTGCGATGTCGGGGCAGTTCCACATGGCCCGCTCCCACTCGTACCGGATCACAGACCTCGGCTTCCTCAACGCCGGGGTCGAGCTAATCAACTCCGGTTCACCGCTCCCGTTCTCGCTCCGCTCAGCCGGCCGTGACGCTCCGTGTGGGGCGGCCACCTGCGCTATCGGCTCGGGCGTCTCCCAAGCCGGGCGCTTGGGGAACGGGTCCGCGTCCAGGTCAATCATCGTGCCCCCTGCCCGTCCAGCCACCGGTCAAGGTCATGACGGCGGCAGCGGAGCGCCTGTCCCACCTTCTTGAACGGGATGCCCTGGGCCTTGTGGTTGTTGTAGATCCAATGCTTCGGGCGGCCCAGGTACTCCGCCACCTCATCAACGGTCATCAGCTTGGTCAAAGAATCCTCCGAGAAACAGAAAGCCCCCGATGGCCTCGGGGGCGTGGTCAAGTAGGCATGCAGAACGGGGACTACCGGGCTTCTCCTGTGTCCGGCAGGGAATCGAGTACGGCCGTGGCCTTGTCGGTCAGCTCCCCACCGGCCTTGCCTGCGAGCGAACTCAAGTACCCGTCCCTGCGGGCCTTCTTGAGGTGGTCCCGGACGGTCTCCGGCCGCCGCTCGATGAGCTCGGCCAGCCAGTCAACGGGGCGGCGTGCTCCGATGTTCGCCATCTGGATGTATGTGGCCGACAGGATGACCAGATAAGGGGCCGAGACCCCTTCGGCGGCGAGCAGATGCCCAGCCGTCTTCGCTGCCGCCTCAATCGCCTCGCTGATCTCCCGTGCTTTGTCTTCGAGGCTGGGGGCGGCCTCATGCGCCGCTTTCAGGGCCCCCGCGAGATCGAGTCTGCGGAGCACCGTCGTAGAGATGCCTCGCGCCACGTCACGGGCGGGGGCATCTTCCGCCTCCTCGATGGTGATGCGCTGCGGACCTCCCGTCACTGGCCCGCTCGGCCACCACATGCGGATGTCCCACGCGCCCTGATGTTGGGTGATCTCGAATCCGCTCTCGTCTGCATCCATGCCCAAACCGTACCACGGATGGTGGTCCACCATCGGTTGACAATGGGTGGTGGGTCATGGTCAAACTGGGGGCGCCGGAGCGATGCACCGGCCCGGTACGGCACACGCCGACCGGCGGACCCGACAGAGAGCACCAGGCATCCGTGGCGAAGCGCGGCAACGGACTCGGCGGAACCCCCGTGGAGATCAAGCGGACGGGACGGCCGAACACCTGGGGCGTACGCACGCCCCTCCACTTCAACAAGGCAACTGGAAAGCAGGAGCGCTATTGGATCGGCAGGGACTACAAGACCAAGACCGCAGCGGAAAAGGCACTTCGCGACTGGCACACCGACCACGAGGCCGGGAAGATCGCGCCCCGCTCTGACATGAAGCTGGGGGACTGGCTCGACAAGTGGCACAGCAATCTAAGGAAGGAGGGAACGACCGTGGCCGGGTACGAGACGAAGATCCGCCTGCACGTTAAACCACACATCGGCCACATGAAGCTGTCCGAGGTCACCGACGACACGCTGGACGACCTGTACCGAATGCTGGAAACCGTCCCGTGCCCCACCAACGCGGGCAAGCCGCTCGGGGCCAAGTCCGTGCGGCACGTCCACAACATCCTGTCCGGCGCACTCGGCGCGGCTGTGCCCAAGCTGATCCCTGCCAACCCGGCCGCCACCGCCAACCCGCCTACAGGCCGGGAGATACGAGCGCAGGAACGGGACTTCCCCACCCTGGACGACGACGGGACCGCCCGGTTCCTGTCCTCCGTGTGGGAGCCGTGCGGCAACCGGGCCTGTGATGGTGGCCTGGCTCATCACTGCCTGCGGGATGCTCCGCTGTGGACCGTCTACGCCGCCACTGGAGTGCGGCGCAGTGAGGCCCTGGGTATGAAGTGGTCCCTCATCAACTGGGCTGAGGGTTCCATCGAACTGGGCTGGGTCGTGGTGGAGGAGGGCAACACCTACCGGCTGCGGAAGCTGACCAAGGACGGCGACGCCAACGCCCTGATCCATGTGGATCAGTCCGTGATGAACATTCTGAAGTGGCAATGGGAGCGCCAGCAGGCGGAGCGCGAACGCCTCGGCTTCGCATGGACGGATCACGATCTCGTGTTCGCCCGCGACGGCTTCAAGCTCTACCGGGGCGAAGCGGGCGGGCCGCAAGACCCCGAGAAGGTCTCGGCACGGTGGCGCACCCTGCGCACCCGCCTGAAGCTCCCCGAAGAGTTCCGGATTCACGACTGGAGGCACAGCAAGGTCACGAACGATCTGGAGGCCGGGGAGAACCCCGTCGAGGTCTCCGCCAACGTCCGGCACCACTCGCCGGGCTACACGATGGCCCGCTACGGGCACAGCAGGAAGAACGGAGCCCGGAAGCTCGCTGCCTCCGGAGCCAACAGGCTCGGCCTGTCATCCCTGGTCTGACCTGGGAAATCTCTGGGCTGTTGGTCACGCGGTTGGTCACGCCACACCCCAGAAAAGCAGAAAACCCCTGATGAACAGGGGTCTCAGCTGGTGTCCGAGGGGGGACTTGAACCCCCACGCCCGATAAAGGGCACTAGCACCTCAAGCTAGCGCGTCTGCCATTCCGCCACCCGGACAAGGTGTCTGTCTTCGCGGGGCGTTTCCCGCGGCGACACAGAGAACATTACCAGGCTTCCAGGGGTCCCCGATCACCCCCGCCACCCCTCGTGAACTGCGGATGACGACACCCGCCCGCCCTTGGGCGCGGAGCCGCGGAGAGAGAGGATGAGGGGGACCACCAGCAGCGAATGCGGGAGGAGCCAGCGTGAGCGGGTCCAGCACGGGCAAGGCCGTCACCGGTGAGGACGAGGTCGTCGACCTCTGTCGCGAACTGATCCAGATCGATACGAGCAACTACGGCGACCACTCGGGCCCGGGGGAGCGCAAGGCCGCCGAGTACGTCGCGGAGAAACTCGCCGAGGTGGGGCTCGAGCCGAAGATCTTCGAGTCCCACCCGGGCCGGGCCTCCACGGTCGCCAGGATCGAGGGCGAGGACCCGTCGCGGCCCGCGCTCCTCATCCACGGCCACACGGACGTCGTCCCGGCCAACGCCGCGGACTGGACGCACCACCCCTTCTCCGGGGAGATCGCGGACGGCTGCGTGTGGGGCCGGGGCGCGGTCGACATGAAGGACATGGACGCGATGACCCTCGCGGTCGTCCGCGAGCGCATGCGGTCGGGCCGCAAGCCCCCGCGCGACATCGTCCTGGCGTTCCTCGCGGACGAGGAGGCGGGCGGCACGTACGGCGCGCGGCACCTGGTCGACAACCACCCCGGCCTCTTCGAGGGGTGCACGGAGGCGATCAGCGAGGTCGGCGGCTTCTCCTTCACCGTCAACGAGAACCTGCGGCTCTACCTCGTCGAGACGGCCCAGAAGGGCATGCACTGGATGAAGCTGACCGTGGACGGCACCGCCGGCCACGGGTCGATGATCCACAAGGACAACGCGATCACCGAGCTCTCCGAGGCCGTCGGACGGCTCGGGCGTCACAAGTTCCCGGTGCGCGTCACCAAGACGCTCCGGCACTTCCTCGACGAACTCGGCGACGCCCTCGGCACCGAGCTCGACCCGGAGGACATGGACGCGACGCTCGCCAAGCTCGGCGGCATCGCCAAGCTCATCGGCGCCTCCCTGCAGAACACCGCCAACCCCACGCAGCTCGGCGCCGGGTACAAGGTGAACGTGATTCCGGGCCAGGCCACCGCGCACGTCGACGGCCGCTACCTGCCCGGCTACGAGGAGGAGTTCCTCGCCGACCTCGACCGGATTCTCGGCCCGCGGGTCAAGCGCGAGGACGTTCATGCCGACAAGGCACTGGAGACCACCTTCGACGGTGCGCTCGTCGACGCCATGCAGACCGCCCTGCGCGCCGAGGACCCGATCGCCCGCGCCGTGCCGTACATGCTCTCGGCCGGCACGGACGCCAAGTCCTTCGACGACCTCGGCATCCGCGGCTTCGGCTTCGCGCCGCTGAAGCTGCCGCCGGAGCTGGACTTCGCGGGCATGTTCCACGGTGTCGACGAGCGGGTGCCGGTGGACGGCCTCAAGTTCGGCGTCCGGGTGCTCGACCGGTTCATCGACGCGTCCTGAAGGAATGCGGCCGGAATTCGGTGGAAAACCGGCCGCATTACGCGCTGAAACGACACTCCAATAATCGTCAGCGCGTGCGTACTTGCCTGAAAAGAGTGAAAGGGCCCGTCGAGTCGTAGCCCCTCCGGTCCCCCCTCGTTACAGGTCATGCAGTCCGCGGCTGGGATTGCATTGCCAACGAGGAGGAATAATGATCAAGAAGGTCGTCGCTGCTGTGGCTGCCACTGGTGGTCTCGTGCTCGCGGGTGCGGGCATCGCCACCGCCGACGCCGGTGCCCAGGGTGCCGCCGTGGGCTCTCCCGGCGTGGTGTCGGGCAATGTCATCCAGGTGCCCGTGCACGTTCCGGTGAACGCCTGCGGCAACACGGTCTCCGTGGTCGGGCTGCTGAACCCCGCCTTCGGCAACACCTGCATCAACAAGTGACGTCGTTGTGCCTCACCCCTTGAGGGTCTGAGTCCGTCGGCCCCGGAGTGCGTGCCATGCGCTCCGGGGCCGACGGGCATTCCGCGTTCGGGCAGTGGGCCCGTACGCATTCCGGCAGGTTAAAGGCAGGGAACAGCTATGCGACAGGTCACGCGCAAGGGCCTGATCACCGTGGCGGCCGCGACCGGCGTGCTCGCCGCGACCGGCGGTTACGCACACGCGGACTCGGGTGCTCAGGGAAGCAGCACGAATTCGCCCGGCGTGTTGTCGGGCAACAATGTCCAGCTTCCCGTCGACGTACCGGTCAACGTGTGCGGGAACACCGTGAACGTGGTCGGCGTCCTCAACCCGGCGATGGGCAACAGCTGCGCCAACGGCGGCCACAAGGGCGGCGGTTCGCACAAGCCGTCCGGCGGCGCCAAGGCGCAGGGGCACGCCGGTGACTCGCCCGGCGTCGGCTCCGGCAACAACGTGCAGCTGCCGATCGACGCCCCGGTGAACGTGTGCGGCAACAGCGTCACCATCGGCGGCCTCGGCAACCCGGCGATGGGCAACGAGTGCGCCAACGAATCCGGCTCCACGGGCACCCCGCCGGGCGGCGAGAAGCCCCCGACCGAACCCGAAGAGCCGGGCAAGCCGGAACACCCCGGCAATCCGGAGGAACCCGGCAAGCCGGGCAACCCGGGTGAACCCGGCCACCCCGGTAATCCCGGTAATCCCGGTAATCCCGGTAACCCCGGCAACCCGGAAACGCCCGGGGGCTCCCAGTCCCCGCACGACCCGGTCAAGCCGATCGACGACCGTGCCATGCCGAACAACCCGCAGGCGCAGGTCGTCACCCCGCCCGAGGGGACGTCGCAGCTCGCGTCGACTGGCAGTGAGCTGCCGCTCGGCCTCACGCTGCCGATCGGTGCGGGTGCGGTGCTCGCGGGCGCCGTGCTCTACCGCAAGGCCCGGGCGTCCGCCTGAGCCACGTCGCACACCGGCACGCCGAACGGAGCGGGCCCCGCCGTCGCGGGGCCCGCTCCGTTTCACCAGGTGGCTCTCAGCTGGCGGATGATGCGCCGCTTCAGGCGCACTCTGCGGCTGCCGTCGGGGCGCAGACTCAGGCGGTCCAACTCCCAGTGTCCGTACTCCGCGTGGTCCGTCAGCAGGCGCGTGGCTTCCTTGCGGGTAACCCCGCGCGGTACATACACGTCGACAAATTCGTATTCCGGCATCGCATCTATTGTGCGGGCACGGGCCTCGTACGGATAGCGTCTGCACTATGTCTGATGCTGCGCAGCCCACCGCTGCCGAGGTACGTGCCGCCGCCGAGGCGGTCAAGACCGCGCTCGACCGCCACCTGGCCGCGGTCGAACGCAGGTCTGGCGAGGACGATCCGGCCGTCTACGAAGCGTTCAACGAACTCGCCGCGGCGGCCGAGGAGTACGACGAGCTCCTCTACGACCGCTACGACGAGGTCACCCCCTTCGAGATCCCCGGCACCGACGACGCGCTCCCGCCGTACCAGGGTCCCGACGAAGCCAACGCGCTGAGCGTGCTGCTCCGCCGCGACTACACGGTGGTGGAGCCGCAGCGGCTCCTCGCCCAGGCCCAGCGGGTCGCCGACCTCGAAGCGGGCGGCACGGGGGGCGGCAGCTCCGCGGACACCGTGCACAGCGCCCTCGGTGTCCTCTTCGGCGAGTTCGAGCCGGACGAGATCTCCTCCCGGCACAAGGAGTTCGGCCTGGAGGAGGGCGACTCCACGCTCTGGGTCACTGCCGTGGACACCCCCGCGGAGCCGGGGGAGTGGCTCGACGCCCCCTTCGACCAGGCCGACCCGCACCGGGTGGTGTGCCGCTTCGACGTCAGCGTGGTCTTCGACGACGAACTGGACGACGACGGGCTCGACGGCCTCGACCCGGACGTCGACATCGACATCGACCCGGACGTGCCGGTGCCGCTCGACGACACCGATGACGTCGACGTCGCCGACGACACGGAGGGTGTCGACGAGACGGACGGTGTCGGGGACGCTCCGGACGCCCGGCGGGCGGGCCGCTGACGGCTGCTTCCCGCGCCATGGTCCAAGGCGAATCGCTCCTGCGCTCGCCGCTCCCTCGGGGGCGGCGAGCGCACTGCGTCGTGGGAGCGGCGGCCCTCAGGCCGTCGTCGCCGGCACCTGCGGGTGCAGCAGCGTCTGCAGGCGCGTCGTACGGCCCTTCCAGAGGCGTTCCGCCACCGCGCGCGGCAGCGCCTGCTCCACGCCCTGCACGACCGACAGATGCCGTTCCGCGCGGCTGAACGCGGTGTACACCCACGGCCGGGACAGTGCCTGGGCCGCGTCGCCCGGCAGCACCACGACGACCGCGGGCCAGCGCTGCCCGGTCGCCTGGTGCGCGGTGAGCGCCCAGCCGTGCCGCACCTCCCGCTCGACCCGTTCCTTGGCTACGACGACGGGGGCGCCGTCGCACTCCAGGTGCAGTCCCTCCTCATCGGCCCGCACCACGCGGCCGAGCGTCGTGCGGCCCGGCGCGGGGACGTACGCCACCCGGTCGTCCGGGTCGAAGCCGCCGAACCTGCCGGGGCCCGGATTCAGCCGTTCCTTCAGGGCGGTGTTGAGCGCGCGCGTGCCCGCGGCGCCGCCGGGTCCCGGCGTGATGACCTGGGTGTGCTCGGCGGGCACTCCGATCGCCCGGGGCACGGAGTCCGCGACGAGCTGGACCGTGCGGTGGATGGCCTCCGCGGGGTCGCGCACCGGGACGAGGACGACTTCCTTGCCGGGCGCCTCGACCTGGTTCAGCTCGCCGATGCCGATGCCGGACGTCAGCTCGCCGACGGGGCCCGGGTCCGGGGTGCGCGAGACGACCTGCGGGCAGCAGCGCGCGGCGAGGAGATCGGTGAAGACCCGCCCGGGGCCCGCCGACCACAGCACGCCCGGGTCGCCGCTGAGGACCAGGCGGGCGCCGTCCGACAGGGACTCGACGAGCATCGCCGCGCTCTCCACGTCCAGCTGCGGCGCGTCCAGGACGACCAGGAGGTCGAGCGCGAGCGCACCCTCCGCGTCGCGCCCGGGGCCCTCGTCGCCCGCGAGCAGCCCGGCGACGGTGACCGCGGTGTCGTCGGTGCCCGTCGCCCGCGCGAGGCGACGGCGTCCGTCGGCGCTGTGGGCGGCGGCGCACACCCGCAGGCCCAGCGCCGCGGCGGCGGCCACCAGCGCCGCGGGCTCGGCGCGTGCCTCCTCGCCGCCGGTGTGCAGCACGAGTCCGTGCCCGGCGACGGCGCGGATCAGCTCGGCCGCGGAGCCGGACGCCTGCGCGGCGGCGGCCTCCCAGTCGGGGCCCTCCGGTTCCGACGTCTCGGCGGGCTCCTTGGGCAGGGAGTTGATCAGGCGGGCGAGGCCGTCGGCGAGGCTCTCCTCCGCGAGTGCGTACCGCTCCAGGCCGATCAGGACGCGGACCGGGCGCTCCGGCTCTGCGCCCTCGCCGTCCTCGCCGTCCGCTCCGCTCCGCGCGGCCTCGTCGTCCGTGCGCTGGACCGGCACCTCGGCCCCTTCGAGGGCGTCCTGGAAGACCAGGGCGTCGCCCTCGGCGAGTGCGCTCTGCACCGCCGCGTCCGGATCCGGCACCGCGCGCTGCCCGAGCGCGGCGTGCAGCGTCGCGGCGTCGAGCGCCGTGTGCCCCGCGACGGCGGCCTGCTCCAGGAGCCATACGGTGATCGCGCGGCCCCTGCGCTCGTCGTCGGGTCCGCACTCCGCGCCGAGCAGCGCCCTGGCGAACCCGTCGGCCTGCTCGGGCCGCACGCCGGTGACCCGCAGCAACTGCCACGGGTCGGCGCGCAGTTGCCCGTCGGCGCCGTCGCCGAGCGCCGCCGCCGTCGGCTCGGCGAGGGCGGGCGGCGCGCCTCCCTCGGCGAGCACGGCACGGACAACCTCGACGGTCTCCTGCGCGGGTGCCTGAGCGGTCGCGGGCTGCTGCGGGCGCACGGGTTCGGGCGCGCGGACCGGGGCGGGCCTGCGGGCGGGCTCCGGCTCCTGGAAGGCGCTCACGACGGGCTTCTCGCCGCTCTCCACGGCGCGCACGGCGGCCAGCAGGTCGGCGGCGGTGCCGCTCAGCTTCGTCCCGGCCTCGATCGGCCCCTGCTTCGACGCCTTCCGCTCCGCGATGCGCTCCCGCAGCTCGCGCTGCGCGGCGATCTCGGCCTCGGTCTCGGACAGCTCGGCGCTCTTGTCCTCGGCCCCGCCTTCGCTCTTGTCCCCGGCCTCGTCCTTGCTCTCGCCGGTGTCCGACGCGGCCTCGGCGTCCGGCGCGGCTTCCTCCGCGCCGGGCGACTCCGCCTGCTCCGCGGCAGCGGCCCCGGGGTCCTCCGCGGCAGCGGGTTCCGTACTCACAGCGTGCTCCAGTCGTGATCGGGATAGCGGTGCACCGGCGCCGACACGTCGTCGAGCGCCCGGCAGATCTCGTCAGGAAGACTAAGGGTCTCCACTGACAATGCGGCCGTGAGCTGCTGCGCGTTGCGCGCGCCGATGATGGGGGCGGTCACTCCGGGGCGGTCCCGCACCCAGGCGAGGGCGACCTGGAGCGGGGTCGCCGCGAGCCCGTCGGCGGCCGTCGCGACCGCGTCGACGATGCGGCCCGCCGTCTCGTCGAGGTACGGAGCGACGAAGGGCGCCATGTGGTCGGAGCCGCCGCGCGAGTCGGCGGGCGTGGCGTGCCGGTACTTCCCGGTGAGGACGCCTCTGCCGAGCGGCGAGGACGGCAGGAGCCCGACCCCCAGGTCGAGGGCGGCGGGCAGCACTTCCCGCTCCACGCCGCGCTGCAGCAACGAGTACTCCATCTGCGTACTGGCCAGGCGGGTGCGGGTGCCCGGCGCCGCGAGCTGCCAGGTGGCGGCCTTCGCGAGCTGCCAGCCGCTGAAGTCCGCGACGCCCGCATAGCGGGCCCGGCCGCTGCTCACCGCGATGTCCAGGGCTTGCAGGGTCTCCTCCAGTGGCGTCCCCGGATCGAAGGCATGAACCTGCCACAGGTCCACATGGTCCGTGCCGAGGCGGGTGAGGGAGGCGTCCAGTGCGGCGAGGAGATGGCCGCGCGAGCCGTCGAAGCGCCGCTCCGGGTCCGGGACGCTGCCCGCCTTCGTCGCGATGACCAGGTCGCGGCGGGGCACGAGCCGCTCGATCAGACGGCCGATGACGTACTCCGCCTCCCCGTCGCCGTACACATCAGCGGTGTCGACGAGGGTGCCGCCCGCCTCCCAGAACACCTTCAACAGGTCGGCGGCGTCGTTCTCCTCGGTGTGGCCCCAGGTGAGGGTTCCGAGTCCGATGCGGGACACGCGCAGGCCGGTCCGGCCGAGATGCCTCTGCTCCATGGGCGCTGAGATTACTGGCCGGGCCCCCGCGACGGGCGAGCCTGTGGACAAACCAGCGACTGTGGAGAACCGGGTCACCCCTCCGTCACTGACGGAGGGCGGTGCCGCACGCTACAGTCCCGGGCACAGACACGTTACTCATGAGTACAGCGGTAAGGGGACCGGTCATGCAGCTCGGGATCAACCTCGGCTACTGGGGCGCGGGGATGGACGCGGACAATCTCGCCGTCGCGAAGGAGGCCGACAAGCTGGGCTATTCGGTCTGCTGGGCCGCGGAGGCGTACGGGTCGGACGCCGCGACGGTGCTGTCCTGGGTGGCGGCGCAGACGGAACGCATCGACATCGGGTCCGCCATCTTCCAGATCCCGGCGCGCCAGCCGGCGATGACCGCGATGACGGCGGCGACCCTCGACTCGCTCTCCGGCGGCCGGTTCCGTCTCGGCCTCGGCGTCTCGGGCCCGCAGGTCTCCGAGGGCTGGTACGGCGTCAAGTTCGACAAGCCGCTGGCCCGCACGCGCGAGTACGTCGAGATCGTGCGCAAGGCCATGACCCGCGAGCGCCTCTCCTACGAGGGCGAGCACTGGACGCTGCCGCTGCCCGGCGGCCCCGGCAAGCCCATCAAGCTGACCGTCCACCCCCAGCGCGAGCACATCCCGCTGTACGTCGCCGCGATCGGCCCGAAGAACCTGGAGCAGACCGGCGAGATCGCCGACGGAGCCCTGCTGATCTTCCCGGCCGCCGAACACCTGGAGGACACCGCGATCCGGCACCTGCGCGCCGGGCGTGAGAAGGCAGGCAAGACCATGGACGGCTTCGACGTCGTCCCGACGGTGCCGCTCGCCGTCGGCGAGGACACCCAGGTCGACGCCCTCGCGGACATGTTCAGGCCGTACACCGCCCTGTACGTCGGCGGCATGGGCAGCCGGAAGCAGAACTTCTACAACCAGCTGGCACAGCGCATGGGGTACGAGAAGGAGGCCGCCGAGATCCAGGACAAGTACCTGGCGGGCGACAAGGACGGGGCGGCCGCGGCGGTGCCCCGGCAGCTGATCGACTCCACCACGCTGCTCGGTTCCGTGGACCGGATCGCCGACCGCATGCAGGCCTACGCCGCGGCCGGGGTCACCACGCTCACGCTGGCCCCCGCGGGCTTCACGCTGGAGGAACGCCTCGCCTCGCTGCGCGCGGGCACGGAGGCCCTGGAGCGCGCCGGACTGGCGTAGGAAGAGGAAACGCAAGGGGGGGGGAAGTCTGCGGCCGTGGTGGGGGCTCGGGGGGTCTTCCCCGCCACGGCCGTCACGGGGAACAACGCGTCAACAAGCCCTCGGTTACGGCTTCGTGGCGGTGCCGGTGTCCTTCGTTCGGCGCAGTCGACCGGTACAGCTGTTGCCCGCGGCGGAACCTCGCACTTGACTCGTTCTTTGCGAGGTTCGCGTGCAGGCCATGGAGGTGTCCGTGATGCTGTCGGCCAGGAGTGTCTTCGAAGAGATCCTCGACAACGACGAGTCGTTCCGGCTCTTCTGCTCCATCGCGGCCAGTGGTGAGGCCCAGGGCGGCTGGGAGAACGGCCGCATCGCCGCGCTCGTCCCGCGGACCGAGCGCGCCCTCGCCCCCAGGATCGTCCGGCACGGCGCCGACGAGGACAAGCACGGCAGGATCTTCCACGCACTGTTGAGGAAACGCGGCCTGCGACCGGTCGAGGTCCCACACGACACCGACTACACGATGCTCCTGGAGAAACACGGCATCGGTCTCGCACACGACAAGCTGAAGGCCGACAAGCCGCTGTCCGTGCAGGACATCGTCACCTACCTCGCGCACAGCAGAGTCACCGAGCAGCGCGCCTCCGAACAGATGCGGCTGCTCCTCAAGCACTTCGCCGACCACCCCGACATCGGCCGCGCCGTACGGATGATCTCCCACGACGAGGACAACCACCTCGCGTACTGCCACGAGGAACTGCTCCGGTTCGCGCGTGCGGGGCACGGCCGCACCATCCAGCGCACCCTGCGCGAGTGCGCCCACACCGAGATCCGCGTCTACCGCGACGTCAGCCTCGCCGTGATGGAGCGCATGGGACGCATCCTCCACTGGCCGCACGCCAAACGGCAGATGCTCACCGCGGGCATCCACGCCCTGTACGGCTACGAGAGAGCCCTCGGCTGGCGGCGCATGGTCTCCCTGGAGGTGCCCGGCCGGCGCGACGCCCTGGGAGGACCCGCCACGGCGGCCACCGAGCTCGCCTGAGCCGCGGGCCTACAGCCAGCCGCGGCGCTTGAACATGCGGTACAGGACGACCTCCAGGACCGCCATCAGGAGGATCACCGCCGGGTACGTCCACGCCCAGTGCAGCTCGGGCATGTGATCGAAGTTCATGCCGTAGACGCCCGCGATCATCGTGGGCACCGCGGCCATCGCCGCCCACGCCGAGATCTTCCGCATGTCGTCGTTCTGCCGCACGCTCATCTGCGCCAGGTGCGCGGACAGGATGTCCGACACCAGCCGGTCCAGACCCTCCACGGACTCGTTGACGCGCGTCAGGTGGTCATTGACGTCCCGGAAGAACGGCTGCGCCGTCTCGTCCACGAAGGGCACCGAGGAGCTGAAAGGGCCCACTCCGGAGAGACGTCCCACAGGCAGGGCCAACGGCCCCGTCGCCCGGCGGAACTCCAGGATCTGCCGCTTGAACCGGTAGATCCGCGACGCCGTGTTCCGCGACGCGCTCCCGCCCTCCGGGGAGAAGACCTCCGCCTCCAGGCCCTCCAGGTCGGTCTGCAGCTCGTCGGCGACCTCCAGATAGTGGTCCACGGACGCGTCGGCGATCGAGTACAGGACGGCTGTCGGACCGTGCTTGAGGACGTCCCGGTCGGCCTCGAGCCGGTGCCGGACGGCACCGAGCGGCGCGCCCTCGCCGTGCCGGACGGTGACCACGAACGAGTCACCCATGAAGATCATGACCTCGCCCGACGAGACGGTGTCGCTGTCCTGCTCGTACACGACCGGCTTGAGGACCATGAACAGCGAGTCGTCGTAAACCTCCAGCTTGGGCCGCTGATGGGCCTTGAGGGCGTCCTCGACGGCCAGCGGATGCAGCCCGAACTCCTGGCTGACCCGGTCGAACTCCTTCGCCGTCGGCTCATGAAGCCCGATCCACACGAACGCGTCGCCCTCCGCCCGCGCCTGGTCGAGGGCGTCGGAGAGGTCCTCGGGGCCCTCGGTCCGACGTCCGTCCCGGTAGATGGCACAGTCGACGATCACACAGCGCATTCTTCCCAGCCTTCCCCCGGTTGCACCACCTGGGGCGCATAGGCTGAACCGCATGCCCACGCTGATCCTCGTCCGGCACGGACGCTCCACGGCCAACACCGCCGGCCTGCTCGCCGGGTGGACCCCCGGCGTGGCCCTCGACGAGCGCGGCTCCGCACAGGCCGCCGCACTGCCCGCACGGCTCTCCGCGCTGCCCATATCCGCAGTGGTCACCAGCCCCCTGCAACGCTGCCGCGAGACCGTCGCGCCGCTGCTCGCCGCCCGCCCCGGGCTGCCGGAGCACACGGAGGACCGCATCGGAGAGTGCGACTACGGGGACTGGTCGGGCCGCAAGCTCGCCGAGCTCGCCGACGAACCGCTGATGGAGGTCGTCCAGCGGCACCCGTCCGCCGCCGCGTTCCCCGGCGGCGAGTCCATGCGCGCCATGCAGACGCGGGCCGCGGAGGCGGTACGCGAGTGGAACGCGCGCGTGGAGCACGAACACGGCGAGGACGCCGTCTACGTGATGTGCTCCCACGGCGACATCATCAAGTCCCTCGTCGCGGAGGCCCTCGGGCTCCACCTCGACCTGTTCCAGCGCATCTCCGTGGAGCCCTGCTCCGTCACCGCCATCCGCTACACGCGGCTGCGCCCCTTCCTCGTACGCCTCGGGGACACCGGCGACTTCGCCTCGCTCGCGCCCCGCGAGGAGCCGCCGGGTGACGACGCCACCGTGGGAGGCGGTGCTGGCGCACCGTGATCGTCCCCCGCAGTAGGGTGAACCGGGCTGGAACAGCCCTCCGTACTTTGCAGCCGATCAATGGAGACAGGACGTGTCCCGTCAGGTGTTCCTCTACGACCCCCCGGAGCGATTCGTCGCGGGAACGGTAGGGCTGCCCGGACGGCGTACCTTCTTCCTCCAGGCCTCCGCCGGCGTCAGGGTGACCAGCGTCGCCCTGGAGAAGACCCAGGTGGCCGCGCTCGCCGAGCGCATGGAGGAGCTCCTCGACGAGGTCGTACGCCGTAGCGGGGGCAACGCCCCGGTGCCGGCCGTCGCACCGTCCGAGGTCTCCGACAGCGCGCCGCTCGACTCCCCCGTGGAGGAGGAGTTCCGCGTCGGCACGATGGCGCTCGCCTGGGACGGCGAGGAGGAGCGGATGGTCGTCGAGGCGCAGGCCCTCGTCGAGCTGGACGCCGATACCGAGGACGACCTCGCCGAAGCCGAAGAAAGGCTTCTTCAGGACGAGGAGAACGGCCCGCCGATGCTCCGCGTCCGGCTCACCGGCGCGCAGGCCCGCGCCTTCACCAAGCGCGCCCTCGACGTCGTCAACGCAGGCCGCCCGCCGTGCCCGCTGTGCAGCCTCCCGCTCGACCCGGAAGGACACGTATGCCCGCGCCAGAACGGATACCGGCGGGGAGCGTGACCGTCGCCGACCCCGTCGCGCTCCTCACCCGCGGGGAGCTGACCGTGCGCGGCCGCATCCGCGAGGCCTCCAACGCGGTGCTCTACTGCACCGTCGCGTACGAAGGGCAGGAGGCCGCCTGCGTCTACAAGCCGGTCGCAGGCGAGCGCCCGCTGTGGGACTTCCCCGACGGCACGCTCGCCCAGCGCGAGGTCGCCGCCTACGAGGTGTCGCTCGCCACCGGCTGGGACCTCGTACCGCCGACCGTGCTGCGGGACGGACCGCACGGCGAAGGCATGTGCCAGCTGTGGATCGAGGCCTCCGGCGACGCGGAACTCCTCGCCCTGGTCGACGGGGACGAACCGGGAGAGGGCTGGAAGGCGGTCGGCCTCGCGCAGGTCGACGAGGAGCGGACGGCGCTCCTCGTGCACGCCGATGACGTACGGCTGCGGCGGCTCGCCGTCCTCGACGCGGTGATCAACAACAGCGACCGCAAGGGCGGCCACCTGCTGCCGGCCGACGGCCGCCTCTACGGCATCGACCACGGTGTCACCTTCCACGCCGAGAACAAGCTGCGGACGCTGCTGTGGGGCTGGGCGGGGGAGCCCCTGACCGACGAGGCCCTGGAGGCCCTCCAGGGCCTCCAGGACGGCCTCGCGGACGAGGCGGGGCTGGCAGGGCGGCTGGCCGGGCTGATCACCGCCACGGAGACCGAGGCGCTGCGCGCACGGGTGGCGGCACTCCTGAAATCGGGGCGCCACCCCGAGCCGAGCGGCGAGTGGCCTGCTATTCCCTGGCCGCCGGTGTGATCCCCCACTCTTATCCGCCGTGATCCCCCACTCGTATACGGACGCTCCGTCCGGTTAGGCTCAGGGCATGCATGCCTGGCCCGCTTCTGAGGTCCCCGCCCTTCCTGGCAAGGGCCGCGACCTCCGGATCCACGACACCGCGACCGGTGGACTCGTCACCCTCGACCCCGGTCCCGTCGCCCGTATCTACGTCTGCGGAATCACCCCGTACGACGCGACCCACATGGGTCACGCGGCGACCTACAACGCGTTCGACCTCGTGCAACGCGTGTGGCTCGACACCAAGCGGCAGGTTCACTACGTCCAGAACGTGACCGACGTGGACGACCCGCTCCTGGAACGCGCCAACCGCGACGGCAAGGACTGGGTCGAGCTCGCCGAAGGCGAGACCGCGCTGTTCCGCGAGGACATGACCGCGCTGCGCCTCCTGCCGCCGCAGCACTACATCGGCGCCGTCGAGGCCATACCCGGCATCGTGCCGCTCGTCGAACGCCTCCGCGACATGGGCGCCGCCTACGAACTCGAGGGCGACGTCTACTTCTCCGTCGAGTCCGACACCCACTTCGGGGAGGTGTCCGGGCTCGACACCGCCGCGATGAAGCTCCTCTCCGCGGAGCGCGGCGGCGACCCGGAGCGCGTCGGCAAGAAGAACCCCCTCGACCCGATGCTGTGGATGGCGGCCCGCGACGGCGAGCCGAGCTGGGACGGCGGCAGCCTCGGCCGCGGGCGCCCCGGCTGGCACATCGAGTGCGTCGCCATCGCCCTCGACCACCTCGGCATGGGCTTCGACGTGCAGGGCGGCGGATCCGACCTCGCGTTCCCGCACCACGAGATGGGTGCGTCGCACGCGCAGGCCCTGACCGGCGAGTACCCCTTCGCGAAGGCGTACGTCCACGCGGGCATGGTCGCTCTGGACGGCGCGAAGATGTCCAAGTCCAAGGGCAACCTCGTCTTCGTCTCGAAGCTGCGGCGCGACGGGGTCGACCCCGCCGCGATCCGGCTCGCCCTCCTCGCGCACCACTACCGCGCGGACTGGGAGTGGACCGACGCGGTTCTGGCGGAGGCGGTGGAGCGGCTCGGACGCTGGCGTGCGGCCGTGTCCCGTCCCGACGGGCCGTCCGCCGACGCGCTCGTCGAGGAGATCCGCGAGGCGCTCGCGAACGACCTGGACGCGCCGACCGCGCTGGCCGCGGTCGACCGCTGGGCCGCTCGGCAGGGTACCGAGGGCGGGGCGGACGAGGGGGCTCCCGGGGTGGTCTCGCGGGCCGTCGACGCGTTGCTCGGCGTGGCCTTGTAGCGGCATCCCTCTGCTGAGGCCGAATCGCCCCGCGGGCTCGTCCTCAAGCGCCGGACGGGCTGGAACCTCTTCCGCCCGTCCGGTTTTTGCGTGCGGGCTCCAGGCTCCGGGGCTCGGGGATGCTAGTCCACGAGCCCCGCATGGTGCGCTCCGGCCCCCTCCCGCGGCGGAAATCCACGAGTAGGTCAGCAAAGTCCATGGCCCCGGGGCCGGTTGTCGCGCTAGACCTCCGCCATGAGATCTTCCACGCGCTTCGGACCGGTGGTCGCGGTCGCCCTGCTGGGGCTCCTCGCGGCGTTCGCGGGGCCCGGTGGCGGCTCCGCGCAAGCCGCCGGTGAGCCTGCCGCTACCACCGTCGGCGACGTCACCGGGTTTGACGCCGACGGCCCCGTCTATCAGCTGACCGCGGGTGACGCCGAGGCCCGCGTCAGCTTCGTGTCGGCCGAGACCTTCCGGCTCGAACTCGCCCCGGACGGGAAGTTCACCGACCCCACGGCGGACGACATCGTCCTGCCGCAGGGCAAGCCGCCCCGCACCAAGTGGGACGACAAGGGCGACCGATACGAGCTGAGCACCCCCAAAGTGACGCTGCGGGCCTACAAGTCACCGCTGCGGTTCGCCCTGTACCGGAGTGACGGCAGCCGGGTCTGGGCCGAGTCCAAGGGCCTTTCCTGGACCAAGGACGGCACCACGCAGAGCCTCGCACGCGGTGCCGACGAGCAGTTCTACGGCGCCGGAATGCAGAACGGGCGCGGCAACACCTCGCACCGCGGCAAGAGGGTCGAGGTGAGCGTCGACTACAACTGGGACGACGGGGGGCACCCCAACTCCGTGCCCTTCTACCTGTCCTCCCAGGGGTACGGCGTCTTCCGTAACACGTACGCGCCCAACACCTACGACTTCGCCGAGCCCGTGACCGCCACGGCCAAGGAACAGCGGTTCGACGCCTACTACTTCGCCGGGCGCGGCAGCGATGCCGCCAAGGACGTCATCGGGCAGTACACGAAGCTCACCGGGAAGCCCTTCCTGCCGCCGGTCTACGGCATGGAGATCGGCGACGCCGACTGCTACCTCCACAACGCCAACCGCGGCGAGCGGCACACCCTGGACTCCCTGAAGGTCGCCGACGGATACGTCGAGAACGACATGCCCAACGGCTGGATGCTCGTCAACGACGGCTACGGCTGCGGCTACGAGAACCTCGCCGAGACCTCCAAGGGCCTCGCCGAGCGCAAGATGAAGACGGGCCTGTGGACCGAGGACGGCCTCGACAAGATCGCCGAACAGGTCAAGGCAGGCCAGCGCGTCGCCAAACTCGACGTCGCCTGGGTCGGCGACGGCTACAAGAAGGCGCTCGACGGCTGCAAGGACGCCCACAAGGGGATCGAGGACAACAGCGACGCCCGCGGCTTCACCTGGGCCCCGGAGAGCTGGTCCGGCGCGCAGCGCTGCGGCGTGCAGTGGTCCGGCGACCAGAGCGGCAGCTGGGAGTACATCCGCTGGCAGATCCCGACGTACGCCGGGTCCACCATGTCCGGGCTCGCCTACACGACGGGTGACGTCGACGGCATCTTCGGCGGCAGCCCCAAGACGTACGTACGCGACCTCCAGTGGAAGATGTTCCTGCCGGTCACGATGACCATGGACGGCTGGGCCGCCAGCGACAAGCAGCCCTTCCGCCAGGGCGAGCCCCACACCTCCATCAACCGCAAGTACCTGAAGCTGCACGAGTCGCTGCTGCCCTATCTCTACTCGTACGCCCATGAGGCCACCCGGACCGGGGTCGGCGCCGTGCGGCCGCTCGCCTTGGAGTACCCCCATGACCCCAAGGCCGCGACCGACGCCGCCAAGTACGAGTTCCTGACCGGCGAGGATTTCCTCGTCGCGCCCGTCTACAAGGACACCACCACCCGCGACGGCATCTACCTCCCCAAGGGCACCTGGACCGACTACTGGAGCGGGCGCACCTACCAAGGTCCGACCACGATCGACGGCTACAGCGCGCCCCTCGACACGCTTCCCCTCTTCGTGCGAGGTGGTGCGACCGTGCCCATGTGGCCGGGCGGCATCCGCTCCTACCAGGACCGCACCGCGGACTCCCCACTCGCCTGGGACATCTACCCGCAGGGCAACTCCTCCTTCGACCTGTACGAGGACGACGGCGTGACCCGGCAGCACCGCGACGGCGAATACGCCACCCAGCGCGCCGACGTCCGCGCGCCGCACTCCGGAGCGGGCGACGTGCGGGTGCGGATCGGCGCCAGCAAGGGCGCCTACAAGGGGAAGCCCAGCAGCCGCCCGTACTCCTTCACCCTGCACACCGGCGACGCGCCCAGTCGTGTGGAGCTGGGCGGCCGCACACTGCCGCGGCTGACCTCGCAGAACGCGTACGACCGTGCACGCTCGGGATGGTTCTACGATCGTGACGACCGCGGAGGCGTCGTCAAGGTGAAGACGGCCGCCCTGCGCACCGACCGCGCCTTCGAGCTGCGGCTCGACGACACGAGCGCCGTCGGCGGTGCCGTGCCCGGCGCACCGGCCACCGTCGGTGTCCCCGCGGGCCAGGAGCTCGGCGCGGGCACGCGCGGCAAGGTCGCCGTCGACATCACCGCGGGCACGAAGGACGCCACCGGCGTCGAAGCCACCCTCGACGTACCGGCAGGCTGGAGCGCGGGCATCGCGAAGGCCGACCGGATCCCCGCCGGCACCACACGCCGCGTCGAGGTGGCCCTCACCCCCGCCAAGGACGCGGCCATCGGCGAACAGCCGCTCACCGCGACCGTCCGCCACCGCTCGGCAGGCCAGGACCGCACCGCCGTCCAACGGTTCGCACTCGGCGTGATGCCCGAGGCACCCACCGAGGACACCTGGGCGAGCGACATGAAGTGGCTCAAGTCCACCAACGGATACGGGCCCGCCGAACGCGACCGCAGCAACGGCGAGTCGGGCGCCGACGACGGCCACCCGCTGACCCTGGCCGGAAAGACGTACGAGAAAGGAATCGGCACGCACGCCGACTCCGTCATCGAGGTCTATGCGGGCGGCCGCTGCGGCAAATTCACCGCGGACGTCGGCATCGACGACGAGATCAACGGCTACGGAGAGGCCGCTTTCTCCGTCGAGGCCGACGGCAAGGTGCTGTGGACCTCGCCCGAGGTGACGGGCGCGTCGGCGACCGTCCCGGTCGACGTCGACGTACGGGGCGCCCGGCACATCGAGCTGAAGGTGTCCGACACCAACGGCTCCAAGAGCGGGGACCACGCGGACTGGGCGGCGGCCCGGTTCAGCTGCGCCTGAGCAGTACGTCGACCTCCGGACACGGAGCGGCGCCGGGCGGGACTCTCCGCCCGGCGCCGCCGTGTGGTCACGCTGGGAGCGTGCCGATCGCGCGGGTCACTTGGTGATGACGATGGCCAGCAGGTAGCCCGGGTTGTTGGTGTCGTAGTAGCCGATCACCTGATGCCCGTAGGCGAAGGCCTCTTGAACCTCGTCGTGGGTGTGCGGGTTGGGGTCGACGAAGGCCCGCCAGGCGTTGTCGACGTGCAGATAGAGGATGTACGCCTGGCCGGGCAGCGGCTCGACGACGTCCCAGAACGCCGTCGCGACGTTGGACGCGAGGGCCTGCGTGGAGATCTCGGGCGCGTGCGCCTGCGGGATCTGCTGCTCCTGCTCCCGCCCGAACTGCTGGAGCAGGTTCTGGAACGGCTGCTGCTGACCGAGCTGCTGGAGCTGCTGGCGCAGATGCGGCGGGACCTGCTGCATGCCCTGTTGCCCCTGCATGCCCTGCTGGCCCTGCATGCCCTGCTGGCCGTACTGCTGCTGGCTCTGCTGCGGCGGGGCGGTGCTGGGGCTCTGCTGCTGGCCGTACTGTTGCTGGCCGTGCTGTTGCGGCCCGTACTGCTGCTGGCCGTACTGCTGGGGGCCGTACTGCTGTTGCGGTCCGTACTGCCGTCCTTGTTGCTGACCCAGTTGACTCATCTGCGGGGTGGTGCTCATGCGTGTGCCACCTTCCCTCACTGATCGGTTGATTCAGCCGGTGACGACGAGGCCGACGACCTCGTCGTCCGAGAACCAGACACGTACGTCCGGTCGCCCCCCGGCGAAGGCGGCGTGCACCGCCTGCCGCGTCTCGGGGGACGGATTGTCGAGGTTGCGCCACTCCCCGGCCACGAACAGCCGGAGCCGCGGCGAGAGTTCCGGCGGATACGGGAGCAGCTCGTCCCAGTACCGCTCGGCCTGACCCGAACCCACCGCGGACGGCAGCAGGTTCGTCACCGCCGCCTTGAGGTCGGGGCGGTTGCCTATGCGCTGCGAAGCGGGCCTGCCCGGCGCGTCCTGCTGCGGGGAGCCCGTCGCGCGCAGCGTCGCGCGGGCCCGGTCCGGCGTCATCGGCTGCTGGCCCGCTGCCTTCAGCATGCCCTGCAACGAGGCGAGGGCGCCCACGACGATCGGTGACGCGGAGGACGTGCCGGAGAACGTGTCCGTGTACCAGGCGATTTCGTCGGCGCCGCCCTGCAGATCGCCGGGCCGGTCCCAGAAGCCGCCGGTCGTGGTCGTCTCACGGCCCCAGCCCTGCGCGTCCACGCGTGCCCCGTAGTTGGAGAACGCGAGCCGCGAACGGTCGGGGCCGTGATCGCGGCCGTGGGTGCCGGGCGGGGGAGCGCCCGCGCCGACCAGGACCGCGCCGGAGGAACGGTTGCCGGGGTTGAACGGGTTGCGCCACCAGGACGGGAAGCCGTCCGGCCTGCGCTCGTACACCGCGTCGTCCAGGGACTCCGCGCCGTTGCCCGCCGCGCCCACGACGAGCACGCCTTTCGCGGTGGCGTAGCGCACGGCGGCGTAGTCGTCGGGCCACCACTCGATGGCGATGTAGCCCTTCTGGTCGTCGCGCGTACCGAAGTCGAACTTCGGCCCGGGGCGGTGCAGTTCGAGCAGGATGATGTCGCCGCGGTTCAGCCGCTCCGCCGCCGCGTGGATCGTCGCGGCCGTGCCGAGGGGCTGGAAGGACGCGGTCGCCGTCACGGCCTCCGGCACGATGCCGGTGATGCCGAGGGAGTTCCGGTCGCCGCCGATGACGCCGATCACCGCCGTGCCGTGGTTGCGCCAGGCCAGGTCCTGGATGGGCGTGCCGACGACCACGCCCGCGAGCTTCGCGGCGAGGTCCTCGTGACGCAGCTGCCAGGCGCCCTCGACGTCGACGACGGTGACACCCTCGCCGGAGCCGCCGACGCGCTGCCAGGCCCAGCGTGCGTCGATTCCCTCGGGCGCCGGCTTCAAGTACCCCTGACGGCTGGTGAAGTCGGGTGTGGCGGGCATGCCCTCCTTGCGCCGCCGGGTCGCCTCGTCCAGGTCGTGCGGCTGCGTCGGCGAGGGGTCGATGGAGGCCGGTACGGCACCGGGCTTCACGTACGCCGTGTCGATGCCCGGCAGCGCCGCCATCCGCGCGCGCAGTTCGTCGGGCCGGTCGTCGCCGCCGCGGACGCGGTAGAAGAGGGCCAGGTCGGGCACGTCCTCCTCGCCCGCCGACGAGGGCGCGGCGGCCCGCAGTCGGTCCTCGTTGCCGAACAGCGGCTCCAGAGTGAGCTGTTCGTCGGAGAGGAACATGTTCAGGGCCGATACGTCTGAGCCGGAGGCCGAGCGGACGTCCCGCTCCCCGGCGCGCAGCCGGGCCTCGGGCCGGGCGACGACGATCAGCTCTTCTTGGGCTTCTCGGTAGGTGAATCCCATTCCGTCGGGGCCCGGACCGCCGGCTCCTGGGTCTCGCGCCGGGTCTGCCTGCTCGGTCATCGCTTCACCGCTCCCTTCCGTCCTTCGGGTGCCGTGCTGTGCGCTACGCCAGGTTTCCGGGGCACACCCTGCTACGGCCGGGCCGCGCCGTCCACCCCCCTTTCGAGCAACAGTGTTTGAAGAGAAGTTGAAAAGGGAACCCCGTGCAATTCGGCCACGAGCAGCACAATGGGGCGGCACCCGTACAGGTGCCGCCCCATCGAGACGTGGAGGTCAGTCGTCCGAGGAATCCGGAGGGCCCGAGTCGCCGCCCTCGCCCTCGCCTTCCTCCGCGCCCTGCCCCGGCCGCTGCGTCGGCTTCGGCTTCGGCGGCCGTGTGCGGTCGCTCGGCGAATCCCGCAGGTACGCCGCTCCGCCCTCCCCGCCGTCGCGCCGCCGCAGGTACCGCTCGAACTCGCGGGCGATGGCCTCGCCGGACGCCTCGGGGAGCTCCGCGGTGTCCCGCGCCTCCTCCAGCGACTGGACGTACTCCGCGACCTCGCTGTCCTCGGCGGCCAGCTGGTCCACGCCCACCTGCCAGGCGCGCGCGTCCTCGGCCAGCTCGCCCAGCGGGATCCGCAGGCCGATCAGGTCCTCGAGGCGGTTGAGGAGCGCCAGCGTGGCCTTGGGGTTGGGCGGCTGCGACACGTAGTGCGGGACGGCGGCCCACAGGCTGACGGCCGGTACGCCCGCGTGCGTGCACGCCTCCTGGAGGATGCCGACGATGCCCGTCGGACCCTCGTACTTGGTCTCTTCCAGGTCCATGGTGCGCGCCAGGTCCGGGTCGGACGTCACGCCGCTGACCGGGACGGGCCGCGTGTGCGGGGTGTCACCGAGCAGTGCGCCCATGATCACGACCAGTTCGACGCCCAGCTCGTGCGCGAAGCCCAGGATCTCGTTGCAGAACGACCGCCAGCGCATGGACGGCTCGATGCCCCGGACCAGGACGAGGTCACGGGGCTTGTCGCCGCCGACGCGGACCACCGAGAGCCTGGTCGTCGGCCACGTGATCTTCCGCACCCCGCCGTCGAGCCAGACGGTGGGGCGGTTGACCTGGAAGTCGTAGTAGTCCTCGGCGTCCAGCGCCGCGAACACTTCGCCCTTCCACTCCTTGTCGAGATGCGCGACCGCGGCGGAGGCGGCGTCACCGGCGTCGTTCCAGCCCTCGAACGCGGCCACCATGACCGGGTCGACCAGCTCGGGTACCCCCTCGAGCTCGATCACCCAGGCCTCCTTCCGACGTTCCCTTGCGTACGCCCCAACCTTACGGCGTCGGGAGGGTCCGTCCGCAGCCCCCTTGCGTGGGGGAATGCGTGATCACTGCCCACGCTCGGGCCCGGGAAACAGCGCCTTCACGCACAGGTGCGAGGTGGTCTCACAGCGTCGTGCGCAGCCACTGTTCCACGCTCGCGATGTGCACGGTCGCCCATGAGCGTGCCGCCTCCGCGTCGCGGGCCCGCAGCGCGGTGAGGATCGCCCGGTGCTCGTGGAGGGTGCGGCTGACGGCGTCCTCCTGGGTCAGGCCGCGCCAGACACGGGCCCGGGTGGTGGGTCCGGAGAGGCCGTCGAGGAGGGAGCACAGGACGGAGTTGCCGGACGTCTGGACGATGCGACGGTGGAACTCCAGGTCGGCGACGACCAGCTCCTCCACCGACGGCGCGCTGCCCAGCGCGTCCAACTGCTCGGTCAGCGCGTCCAGTTCGACGTCGGAGATGTGCGCGCACGCCATCGCCGTGGCCGCCGGTTCCAGGATCCGGCGGACCGCGAGGAACTCCAGGACCGTGTCGTCACGGTGGAAGTCGACGACGAAACTCAGGGCCTCCAGGAGGAGCTGGGGGTCCAGGCTGGTGACGTACGTGCCGTCGCCCTGGCGCACGTCGAGGATGCGTATCAGGGCGAGGGCGCGTACGGCCTCGCGCAGCGAGTTGCGCGAAAGGCCCAGCTCGGCGGCGAGTTCGCTCTCCTTGGGCAGCCGGTCACCCGGGCGCAGCGCGCCCGAGACGATCATGTCCTTGATCTTCTCGATGGCCTCGTCGGTGACAGCCATGGGGACCTCGCCTAATAGACGTCCGATGTATCAGGCGATTATGGACCGGGGTGAGGCCGCACCGCACGGGAGCAGGGGGATCTCCGCGGATCAGCCGCCTGTTGCCGTCGCCGTCGCCGTCAGCCGAAGCGTTCGATGCGGATCCGGTCCACCGGCTGACCGCCCGCCACCAGCAGCTGCGAGGCGTGCTCGGCGAACCCGTTGGAGCCGCAGATGTACGCCTCCCAGCCGCCCTCGGGCCGCCCCTCCTCGCCGAGGAACGGTGCCAGATGGGACGCGTTGAGACGGCCCTCGGAGCGGGTGAGGACGACGGTGGTCTCGTCCGCGTACTCGTCCGCGTAGATCAGGTCCGCGGGCGTGCGCGCCGACACGACGAGCCGCACCGGCACGTCGAGCCCGGCCAGCCGCTGGTGCCGGACCATCGACATCAGGGGCACCACCCCCGACCCGGCCCCGAGCAGCAGTGCGGGACGGTCGCCCGGCCAGGCGAAGAAGCCGGACAGCGGCCCGCGCACCTCGACCGTGTCACCGACGTGCGCCACGGTGTGCAGATGCCCCGACACCTCGCCGCCCGGCACGTGGTCGAGGGTCAGCTCGATCTCGCCGCTGCCGTCGGGCGCGGAGGCGATCGAATAGTGCCGCTGGGCGACGTAGCCGTCCTCGGCGGTGAGCCGCAGCATCAGGTGCTGCCCCGGCAGGTGCCCCTGCCAGTCGGGCACCTTCAGGCGGAACGTCGAGACGAGCGGCGTCTCGCGGCGGATCTCCACGACGGTCGCGCGCTGCCACACCGCCGCGGAACGGTTGCTCACCTCGATGCGGCCGGGCACGGCGAACGCCGTCGGCGGCACGAAACGCTCCTCGGATCCGGAATGCGTGGGGTCAGTCACCGGCGTAACGCTCCTCGGCCCACGGGTTGCCGCGGTGGTGGTATCCGTTCTGCTCCCAGAAGCCCGGCTGGTCGCGGTCGCGGAGCCGCAGCCCCGCCACCCACTTGGTGCTCTTCCAGAAGTACAGGTGGGGGACGATCAGCCGGGCCGGGCCGCCGTGCTCGGCGGGCAGCGGCCCGTCGCCGTACTCCCAGACGATCCACGCCTTGCCCTCCGTCACGTCGGACAGCGGAAGGTTCGTGGTGTAGCCGGTGTGCGAGTACGCGACGACGTGCGTCGCCGTGGGGAGCGGGCGGGCCGCGGCCAGGAACGTGTCCAGGCTCACCCCGCCGAACCGCACCCCGAACTTGGACCAGCTCGTCACGCAGTGGATGTCGCCCCGGTACTCGGAGGCGGGCAGTGCGTGGGCCTCGTCCCAGGTCCAGGTGTGCGGCGCCGCGACGAGACCGTCGACGCGGAACGTCCAGTCCGCGGCGGCGAGCCGCGGGGTGACCTCGGCGGACAGGACGGGCCAGCCGTCGCCCGCGTCGTACTGGCCCGGGGGCAGCCGCGGGTCGCGGTCGGCGGCGCGGGCGCGGCCGGTGAAGCCGCGGGTGGGTTCGAACGTCATGCGGTGGATGCCACTTCGGGGGTCGGTGTCACTTCGCTTGCGGTCGCCGCGTCCTGGAGGGACCGCAGGACGGCCTGCTCGTCGAGGGTGAGCAGGGTCCGGTCGCGCATCAGGACACGGCCGTCCACCACAGTGTCCCGGACGTCGGCGGCGGACGCGGCATACGCCAGCGTGGACCACGGGTCGTGCCGGGGCGCGAGGTGCGGCCGGTCCAGGTCGAGGACGATCAGGTCGGCCTGCTTGCCCGCCTCCAGGGAACCGAGGCGGTCGCCGAGCCCGAGCGCACGCGCCGACTCGATCGTCGCCATCCGGACGGCCTGCTCGGCGCCGACCGCCGTGGGGTCGCCGCCCGCCTTGTGCACCAGCGCGGCGATCTTCACCGCGCCCAGCAGGTCGAGCGTGTTGGACGACACCGCGCCGTCCGTGCCGAGACCCACCGTGACGCCCGCGTCGAGGAGGTCGGGCACGCGCGCGATGCCGCAGCCCAGCTTGAGGTTGGACACCGGACAGTGCGCCACACCCGTGCCGGTGCGGGCCAGCGTCGCGATCTCGGCGTCCGTGAGGTCCACGGCGTGCGCGAGCAGCGTGTCGGGGCCGAGCACACCGAGCGAGTCGAGCAGCTCCACGGGGCGCATGCCGTGGAGCTCGACGACGTTCGCCACCTCCGCCGCGTTCTCCGCGGCGTGGATGTGCAGCAGCGCACCGTGCTCGCGGGCGAGCGCCGTGATCTCGGTGAGCTGCGCGGGGTTCAGCGTGTACGCGGAGTGCGCGCAGACGACGGGACGGGTGCCCGGCACGGGAACGTACGCCTTCAGGTGCGCGGTCGCCCAGCCGAGCCGCTCCTCGTAGGGCCTGCCGTCCGGCGGGCCCGGCACGTCCATGAACGTCGGCCCGGTCAGCAGCCGCCACCCGGCGTCGCGGGCCGCTTCCCCGGCCGCCTCGTGGAACCAGTACATGTCGAGCGCGGTCGTGACCCCGCCCCGTACGGACTCCGCGACGGCCGCCCGCATCGCGGTGGCCACCGTGTCCGGCGAGAGGATCGCGGCCTCACGCGGCACGACCCGGGCCAGGAAACCCTGCAACGTGACGTCGTCGGCGATCCCGCGCATCAGGTTCATCGCGAGGTGCGTGTGCGTGTTGATCAGGCCCGGCAGGACGAGGCAGCCGCGCGCGTCGATCTCCTCGGCCGCCTCGTACGCGGCGCGCAGCCGCTCCGCGGGCCCCACCTCGACGACGCGGCCGCCGCGAACGGCGACCGCCCCGTCCGTCACGACGGTGCCCGCCGCGTCGACGGTCAGCACGTCGCCGCCGTGCACCAGCAGGTCTATGGAGCCGCCGCGGTCCTGGGCCGGCAGGTCAGTGGGGTGCATCGTTCCGTTCTCCCTGGTCGCCTCGGTTCTGGCTGATCGCTACGGTCGTTCAGCGCTCGGTGGAGGCCAGCAGGCGCAGCGCGTCCAAGGTTATCCGGGCGCCCCGGTCGACCCCGGCGGCGACCACCTCGCGGTGCGGGTCGTACCCGCCCGTGACGTCCTTGTCGACGAGCTCGTCGGCGTTCGCGCCGTCCACGACCAGGGCGCCGCCCGCGGTCAGACCGTGCGTCGAGGCGAAGACGTACAGCGCCGAGAGCTCCATCTCGATGGCCGCGATCCCGGCGGCCACGTACGCCTCACCGGGCAGCGGCAGGAAACCCGGCTGGAACGCGGCCCTCGTCCACACCACCCCGCGGTGGTACGGGGCACCGGCGGCCCGCGCCGCGCGTTGCAGGGCGAGCACCGCCTCCGGCGCCGAGAACGCCGGGTACTCGGCGGGGATCAGCTGCTGCGTCACCCCGTCGTCGCGCACCGCCGCGTCCGCGATGACGAGGTCGCCGTCGCGGATGCCGGGCCGGATCGCGCCCGCCGTACCGAGCCGCAGGAACGTCGTGACGCCCGCCTCCGCCAGCTCCTGGAAGAGCAGGAGCGCGCCGGGCGCGCCCACACCGTGCGAGGCGACGACGACGGGCGTGCCCTGCCAGGTGCCGACGAAGGTGCGGTACTCACGGTGGTACGACACCTCCTTCGCGTCGGCCAGGAGATCGGCGACGGCGGCCGCACGGCCCGGGTCGCCGACGACGACCGCGTGCGCGGGCAGGCCGGTGCGGGGGACACGGGTGATGGGCAGCGCGTCGATGGACGACGTCATGGGGGAGGGCTCCTACCGGGGACATGGATGGCTCGCCGCAGCCGGCGCCATCGGCACGAGTAAGGGGCGGTCGCCATGGCGACCGCCCCTTACTCAACCCTCAAGAAGCGCGACTCTCAAGAAACCCGGGATCAGGCCTTCTTGGCCAGCAGGTCCTCGACCTTGCCGCGCACCTCGTCCGTGGCCAGGCCGCGGATCGTCAGCGTCGTACGGCGGCGCAGCACGTCGTCCGCGGTCTCGGCCCACTCGTTGTCGCGGGCGTAGACGACCTGGGCCCAGATCTCCGGGGCGTCCGGGTGGACGCGCTCGGCGAGCTCCGGGTTCTCGTTCGCCAGCCGGGCGATGTCGAAGGAGAGCGAGCCGTAGTGCGTCGCCAGGTGCTTGGCGGTGTCCGCGGCCATGCGCGGGCCGGGCGCCGGGCCGTCCACCAGGAGGCGGTGGGCGACGGCGCGCGGGTTCGCGATGCCGGGCAGCGGCAGCTTCTTCGGCAGCGAGGAGACCGGCTCGTAGTCGTCGCCCAGCGGGTGGCCCGGCAGCGCCTCCAGCTTCTTCATGATCGTCCGGCCGATGTGGCGGAACGTCGTCCACTTGCCGCCGGCCACCGACAGCATGCCGCCCGCGCCCTCGGTGACGACCGTCTCGCGCTTGGCCTTCGAGGTGTCGCCGGGTCCGCCGGGCAGCACCCGCAGACCCGCGAAGGAGTACGTGATCAGGTCCCGCGACAGCTGCTGGTCGCGGATGGAGAACGCGGCCTCGTCCAGGATCTGCGCGGTGTCGGACTCGGTGACGCGCACGTCCGCCGGGTCGCCCTCGAACTCCTCGTCCGTGGTGCCGAGCAGCAGCATGTCCTCCCAGGGCAGAGCGAACGTGATGCGGTACTTGTCGATCGGGGTCGCCAGCGCGGCCTTCCAGGGAGCGGTGCGCTTGAGGACCAGGTGCGCGCCCTTGGAGAGGCGGATGGAGGGCGCCGCGGCGGGGTTCTCCATCTTGCGCAGGTGGTCGACCCAGGGACCGGTCGCGTTCAGGACCAGCCGGGCGTTGACGCCGAACTCGTCGCCGGACGTGCGGTCCTTGAGCTCCGCGCCCGTGACCCGGCCCTGCGTGAAGCGCAGCCCGGTGACCTCGGCGTGGTTGAGGACGGCGGCACCCGCCTCGACGGCCGCGCGGACCGTCATCAGGGCCATGCGGGCGTCGTTCATCTGGTCGTCGCCGTAGACCGCGACGGCCTTCAGATTGTCGGTGCGCAGCTCCGGCACGTCCTGCGCGGCCTTCGACGGCGACAGGAGGTGGCCGACGCCGTCACCGAACGCGGAGAGCGCGCTGTACGCGAACACGCCCGCGCCGAGCTTGGCGGCGCCGTGCGGGCCGCCCTTGTACACCGGCAGGTAGAACGTGAGCGGGTTCGCCAGGTGGGGGGCCACCTGACGGGACACCGCGCGACGCTCGAAGTGGTTCTCCGCGACCAGCTTCACCGCGCCGGTCTGCAGGTAGCGCAGACCGCCGTGGAGCAGCTTGGAGGAGGCGGAGGAGGTGGCGCCGGCGAAGTCACCGGCGTCCACCAGGGCCACCCGCAGTCCCGACTGCGCGGCATGCCAGGCGGTGGAGATGCCCAGGATTCCGCCGCCGATCACCAGGAGGTCGTACGTCGCCTTGGAAAGCTGCTCCCGGGTCTCGGCGCGGCTCTGGTGGGAACCGGCGGCCGGATGCGTCCCGAGGGCAGGGACGCTCTGCAGGGTGGTCATGTGTCTTACTCCTCGCCACTCTCGTCGAGCCAACCCATGGACCGCTCGACGGCCTTGAGCCAGCTCTTGTACTCACGGTCGCGGGTGCCCGCGTCCATGTGGGGGGTCCACTCCGCGGCCCGCCGCCAGTTGGCGCGCAGCTCGTCGGTCGAGGACCAGAAGCCGACGGCGAGACCGGCGGCGTAGGCGGCACCGAGGCAGGTCGTCTCGGCGACCATCGGGCGCACCACGGGTGCGTCGAGGAAGTCCGAGATGGTCTGCATCAGCAGGTTGTTGGAGGTCATGCCGCCGTCGACCTTGAGGGCCGCGAGCTCGACGCCGGAGTCCTTCGTCATGGCGTCGGTGATCTCGCGGGTCTGCCAGGCCGTGGCCTCCAGGACGGCGCGCGCGATGTGCGCCTTGGTGACGTACCGGGTCAGCCCTGCGATCACACCGCGGGCGTCGGAGCGCCAGTACGGGGCGAACAGGCCGGAGAAGGCCGGTACGAAGTAGGCGCCGCCGTTGTCCTCGACCGACGACGCGAGCGTCTCGATCTCGGCGGCGGAGTTGATCAGGCCCATCTGGTCACGCATCCACTGCACCAGCGAACCGGTGACGGCGATGGAGCCCTCCAGGGCGTAGACCGGCTTCTGGTCGCCGATCTGGTAGCCGACCGTGGTCAGCAGGCCCGAGTAGGAGTTGATGGCCTTGTCACCGGTGTTCAGGAGCATGAACGTGCCGGTGCCGTACGTGGACTTGGCCTCGCCCTCGTCGAAGCAGGTCTGGCCGAACAGGGCCGCCTGCTGGTCGCCGAGCGCGGAGGCGACGGGGATGCCGCCGAGCAGGTCGCCGAGCTGTCCGCCGGTGACCTCGCCGTACACCTCGGCGGAGGAGCGGATCTCGGGGAGCATCGCCGTGGGCACGCCGATGGACTCGCAGATCTTGTCGTCCCACTGCATCTTGTGCAGGTTCATCAGCATGGTGCGCGAGGCGTTGGTGACGTCGGTGACGTGCTTGCCGCCGTCGACGCCGCCGGTCAGGTTCCAGATGACCCAGGAGTCCATGGTGCCGAAGAGGATGTCGCCGGCCTCGGCGCGCTCGCGCAGGCCCTCGACGTTGTCCAGCAGCCAGCGGGCCTTCGGGCCCGCGAAGTAGGAGGCCAGCGGCAGGCCGGTCTCGCGGCGGAAGCGGTCCTGGCCGACGTTGCGCCCGAGCTCCTTGCAGAGCGCGTCGGTGCGGGTGTCCTGCCAGACGATGGCGTTGTGCACCGGCTCGCCGGTGTTCTTGTCCCACAGCAGCGTGGTCTCACGCTGGTTGGTGATGCCGATCGCCTTGATGTCGTCGCGGGTGATGCCGGCCTTGGAGACGGCCTTGGAGACGACTTCCTGGACGTTGGTCCAGATCTCGGCGGCGTCGTGCTCGACCCATCCCGGCTTCGGGAAGATCTGCTCGTGCTCCTTCTGGTCGACGGAGACGATCCGTCCGTCCTTGTCGAAGACGATGCAGCGGCTCGAGGTCGTGCCCTGGTCGATGGCCGCGATGAAGGGGCCTGCGGTGTGTGCGTCGGTCACGGTGTGCTCCAGGATTTCTTTGCTGTCGGTCTCAAGCGTCTGTGGCGGTCATCGGTCGCTGTCGCGGTTCTACTTGAACGCGACGTTGTAGAGACCGCCTGCGATGGCGCCGCCGATCAGCGGACCGACGACCGGAACCCACGCGTACGACCAGTCCGAGCTGCCCTTGTTCGGCAGCGGGAGCACGGAGTGGATGATGCGCGGACCGAGGTCACGGACGGGGTTGATCGCGTAGCCCGTGGGGCCACCGAGCGAGAGGCCGATGCTGACCACGACGAGCGCCGTGATGAGCGCGCCGAGGGTGCCGAGGCCGTTGCCGCCGTCGTTGAGGCCCTGCGTGAGGATGGCGAGGACCAGGACGACCGTGGCGATGATCTCCGTGAGCACGTTCTGGACGTAGTTGCGGATCTCGGGGCCGGTCGAGAAGACACCGAGCACCGGGCCCGCCGCGGGGGCGGCCTTCTGGTCGACCATGCCCTCCTCGACGGGCTGCGCCGCGAGGATCTCGGGGTCGGTCAGGTGGGCCTTGAACTGGCCCATGTACGTGACCCACACCAGCACGGCGCCGATCATCGCGCCCAGCAGCTGCGAGCCCAGGTAGAGCGGTACGTCGCTCCACTTGGTGCCGCCCTCGACGGCGAGCCCGAGCGTGACCGCCGGGTTCAGGTGGGCGCCGGAGACGCCGCCCGCGAGGTAGGCACCGGTCAGTACGGCGAAGCCCCACCCGAAGGTGACCGCGAGCCAGCCGGCGTCCTTGGCCTTTGAGCGCTTGAGCGTGACGGCGGCACACACGCCACCGCCGAGCAGGATGAGCACGGCGGTACCGATGGTCTCGCCGATGAAGATGTCGGAGCTGGACACCCGCGACTCCTTTGTCCTTCGTCCAGGGGAAGGCGAACCCCGGGTCCCTCCGGTGGTCCGCGACCTCAGGTGAGGTCGTTGCCGGCCCTTGGCCTTGTCCCACTCTAGCGCGTAATGCCGGTAGGTGTTCGACAATGCCGACCGATGGACGCGAGTCTCGCCCCGGGGTTACTCGCTCGTCAAGAGTTCTGTTATTGAAAACACGATCGTTATTGATCGTTTCGACCTATCGGTTCGGGCCCGCCTGTCCGAGACCCGGCAGGGCCCGGTCGCCAGGGGCCCGGAGACGTCCAGAGATCGTTGCGCGAACACGTGCCACCCGCGCGTCGAACCACCGGACAGCCGCCGAATCGCCCCGCGGCCCGCCCGGCTCGGAGCCGCCCCGGCGCCTGCGGCTTCAGAACCGCCCGGCGCTTGCGGCTTCAGAACCGCCCGGCGCCCAGGTCCCGGGACACCGCACGCGCGCAGTCCCGCACCGCGGCGATCAGCTCGGGCCGCAGCTCCCCGTCCTTGCACACGCGCTCCACGGCGCCCGTGACACCGACCGCGCCGACCGGCATCCGCCGCCGGTCGTGAATGGGCGCGGCAACGGAGGCGATGCCCTCCCAGGTCTCCTCGACGTCCGACGCGTACCCGCGCGCGCGAGTCAGATCCAGAACGCCCTCGAACCCCTCGGGGTCGGCCACCGTGTGCACGGTGAACGTCTTCCGCTCGACCTCGACGGCCTCGTTGTGCGCCACCGGGTCGTACGCCGACAGGACCTTGCCCAGCGCCGTGGAATGCAGCGGCTGCATGGCCCCCACCTCCAGGACCTGACGGCTGTCGTCGGGCCGGAAGACGTGGTGGACGATGAGCACGCCCTGCTGGTGCAGGACACCGAGGTGCACGCTCTCGCCGCTGGACCGGGCCAGATCGTCGGTCCACACCAGGGCGCGCGCCCGCAGCTCGTGCACGTCCAGATAGCTGTTGCCCAGGCGCAGCAGCTCCGCGCCCAGCTGATAGCGGCCCGACGCGGAGTCCTGCTCCACGAAGCCCTCCGCCTGAAGGGTGCGCAGGATGCCGTGCGCCGTACCCTTGGCGAGATCGAGGGCGGAGGCGATCTCCGAGAGGCCGAGCCGTCGCTCGCCGCCCGCGAGCAGCCGCAGCATCGCCGCGGCCCTTTCGAGCGACTGGATGTTGCGTGCCATCGCAGCCCCGACCTCCGTCCCCTAGCACCAACTCGACGTTCGACAATGCTGAACACTATCGGTCGTTGTCGACCTCTCGCTAATGCGCGGACGGCCTGTCCCGCACCCACACCCCCACCGGGGATCCGATCCGGCCAAGCCCGTCCGGCGCGTCCGTCCCGTGGACTACTTCACAACGGGACCATGGTCCCGGCTACCCTGACCGAGTGCGCCCTCCAACCAGAGGACGCAAAGCCGACAGCCGTCGCACTCCAGGGAGCTCTTTCATGGCCTCGTCGCCAACCCCGTCGTCGCAGCCCACGCCTGTTTCGTCCGAGAGCAGGACCCGAGCCGACGCCCTCCGCGAGGCCCTGGCCACCCGCGTGGTGGTGGCCGACGGCGCGATGGGCACCATGCTCCAGGCACAGGACCCCACCCTTGAGGACTTCCAGCAGCTCGAGGGCTGCAACGAGATCCTCAACGTCACCCGCCCCGACATCGTGCGCTCGGTGCACGAGGAGTATTTCGCGGTCGGCGTGGACTGTGTGGAGACCAACACTTTCGGCGCGAACTATGCGGCGCTGACCGAGTACGACATCGCGGACCGCAACTTCGAGCTCTCCGAGGCGGGCGTCCGCATCGCCCGCGAGGTCGCCGACGAGTTCACCGCCGCCACCGGACAGCAGCGCTGGGTCCTGGGCTCGATGGGCCCCGGCACCAAACTGCCGACGCTCGGCCACGCCCCGTACACCGTGCTGCGCGACGCCTACCAGACCAACGCCGAAGGCATGATCGCGGGCGGTGCCGACGCCCTCCTGGTGGAGACCACCCAGGACCTGCTGCAGACCAAGGCCTCGATCCTCGGCGCCCGCCGCGCCCTGGACGCCACCGGCGCGAACCTCCCGCTGATCTGCTCGGTCACCGTCGAGACGACCGGCACCATGCTCCTCGGCTCGGAGATCGGCGCCGCGCTCACCGCCCTGGAACCGCTGGGCATCGACATGATCGGCCTGAACTGCGCCACAGGACCGGCCGAGATGAGCGAGCACCTGCGCTACCTGGCCCGCCACTCCCGCATCCCGCTCTCCTGCATGCCCAACGCGGGCCTCCCGGTCCTCGGCAAGGACGGCGCCCACTACCCCCTGTCGGCGTCCGAGCTGGCCGACGCGCAGGAGAACTTCGTGCGCGACTACGGGCTCTCGCTGGTCGGTGGCTGCTGCGGTACGACTCCGGAGCACCTGCGCCAGGTCGTGGAGCGCGTCCGCGGCATCGAGACGCCGGCGCGCGACCCGCGCCCCGAGCCGGGCGCCGCGTCGCTCTACCAGACGGTGCCGTTCCGGCAGGACACCGCGTACATGGCGATCGGCGAGCGGACGAACGCCAACGGTTCGAAGAAGTTCCGCGAGGCGATGCTCGAGGGCCGCTGGGACGACTGCGTGGAGATGGCCCGCGACCAGATCCGCGAGGGCGCCCACATGCTCGACCTGTGCGTCGACTACGTGGGCCGCGACGGCGTGGCCGACATGGCCGAGCTCGCCGGACGCTTCGCGACCGCCTCCACCCTGCCGATCGTCCTCGACTCCACCGAACTGCCCGTCCTCCAGGCGGGCTTGGAGAAGCTGGGCGGCCGCGCCGTCATCAACTCCGTCAACTACGAGGACGGCGACGGCCCCGAGTCGCGCTTCGTGAAGGTCACCGCGCTCGCCAAGGAGCACGGGGCGGCGCTGATCGCCCTGACCATCGACGAGGAGGGCCAGGCCCGCACCGTCGAGCACAAGGTCGCCATCGCCGAGCGCCTGATCGAGGATCTGACCGGCAACTGGGGCATCCACGAGTCGGACATCCTCATCGACACCCTGACCTTCACCATCTGCACAGGCCAGGAAGAGTCCCGCAAGGACGGCATCGCCACCATCGAGGCGATCCGCGAGCTGAAGAAGCGCCACCCCGACGTGCAGACCACGCTCGGCCTGTCCAACATCTCCTTCGGCCTCAACCCGGCCGCCCGCGTCCTGCTCAACTCCGTCTTCCTCGACGAGTGCGTCAAGGCAGGACTGGACTCGGCGATCGTGCACGCCTCGAAGATCCTGCCGATCGCCCGCTTCGACGACGAGCAGGTCACCACCGCCCTCGACCTCATCCACGACCGCCGCGCCGAGGGCTACGACCCGCTGCAAAAGCTCATGGAGCTCTTCGAGGGCGTCTCCACCAAGTCGATGAAGGCGGGCAAGGCCGAGGAACTCCTCGCCCTGCCCCTGGACGAGCGCCTGCAGCGGCGCATCATCGACGGCGAGAAGAACGGCCTGGAGGCCGACCTCGACGAGGCGCTCCAGGACACGCCCGCCCTGGACATCGTCAACAACACCCTCCTGGAGGGCATGAAGGTCGTCGGTGAGCTGTTCGGCTCCGGACAGATGCAGCTGCCGTTCGTGCTGCAGTCCGCCGAGGTCATGAAGACCGCGGTCGCCCACCTCGAACCGCACATGGAGAAGACCGACGACGAGGGCAAGGGCACCATCGTGCTGGCCACGGTCCGCGGCGACGTGCACGACATCGGCAAGAACCTCGTCGACATCATCCTGTCCAACAACGGCTACAACGTCGTCAACCTCGGCATCAAGCAGCCCGTCGCCGCCATCCTGGACGCGGCCGCCGAGCACAGGGCCGACGTGATCGGCATGTCCGGTCTGCTGGTCAAATCCACGGTGATCATGAAGGAGAACCTGGAGGAGCTCAACCAGCGCAAGATGGCCGCCGACTTCCCCGTCATCCTCGGCGGGGCGGCCCTCACCCGGGCCTACGTCGAGCAGGACCTGCACGAGATCTACGAGGGCGAGGTGCGCTACGCACGCGACGCGTTCGAGGGCCTGCGCCTGATGGACGCGCTCATCGCGGTCAAGCGCGGCGTGCCCGGGGCGACCCTGCCGGAGCTGAAGCAGCGCCGTGTGCCCAAGCGCGAGGCGCCGGTGGCCGTCGAGGAGGCCGAGGGCCCCTCCCGCTCGGATGTGGCCGTCGACAACCCGCTGCCCACGCCCCCGTTCTGGGGCACCCGCGTCATCAAGGGCATCCAGCTCAAGGAGTACGCGTCCTGGCTCGATGAGGGCGCCCTCTTCAAGGGCCAGTGGGGCCTGAAGCAGGCCCGCACCGGGGACGGACCCACGTACGAGGAGCTCGTCGAGAGCGAGGGCCGCCCGCGCCTGCGCGGTCTCCTGGACGAATTGCAGACCAAGAACCTCCTGGAAGCGGCCGTCGTCTACGGCTACTTCCCGTGCGTCTCCAAGGGCGACGACCTGATCATCCTCAACGACGACGGTTCGGAGCGCACCCGCTTCTCCTTCCCGCGTCAGCGCCGCGGGCGACGCCTGTGCCTGGCCGACTTCTTCCGCCCCGAGGAATCCGGCGAGACCGATGTCGTGGGGCTGCAGGTCGTCACCGTCGGCTCGAAGATCGGCGAGGCCACCGCGAAACTGTTCGCCGCCGACTCCTACCGCGACTACCTCGAACTGCACGGCCTGTCCGTCCAGCTCGCCGAGGCCCTCGCCGAGTACTGGCACGCCCGGGTACGCGCCGAACTCGGATTCGGGGGAGAGGACCCCGCCGACGTGGAGGACATGTTCGCGCTCAAGTACCGCGGCGCACGCTTCTCCCTCGGCTACGGCGCCTGCCCCGACCTGGAGGACCGCGCCAAGATCGCCGATCTCCTGCAGCCCGAGCGGATCGGCGTACAGCTCTCCGAGGAATTCCAGCTCCACCCCGAGCAGTCCACCGACGCGATCGTCATCCACCACCCCGAGGCGAAATATTTCAACGCGCGCTGATCCGGCGCAGTCGTACACTGGTCGGTCCAGTGCAGGCCGGTTGCCTTCCCGCAAGAAGGAGGCAACCGGCCTTCTCGTCCCTTACGGAAGGTGTGGTCGCATGACCAGTACGGTTCCCGCGCTCAGCACCCCAATGGCCGAAGGCTCCGCGCTGCAGGGTGTCCTGCTCGACATGGACGGCACCCTCGTGGACACCGAGGGCTTCTGGTGGGACACCGAGGTCGAGGTCTTCGCCTCCCTGGGCCACGCACTCGACGAGGCGTGGCGCGATGTCGTCGTGGGCGGCCCCATGACGCGCAGCGCCGGCTTCCTCATCGAGGCCACCGGCGCCGACGTCACCGTCGCCGAGCTCACCGTGCTGCTCAACGACGGCTTCGAGAACCGCATCAGCCGCTCCCTGCCGCTGATGCCGGGCGCCACACGGCTGCTCGCTGAACTCGCCGCGCACGGCGTGCCGATGGCCCTGGTCTCCGCCTCGCACCGCCGCATCATCGACCGCGTCCTCGACTCGATCGGCGCCCACCACTTCGAACTCACCGTCGCCGGCGACGAGGTGGCCCGCACCAAGCCCCACCCCGACCCCTACCTCCTCGCGGCCCGTGGCCTCGGCGCGGACCCCGCGAGATGCGCCGTCATCGAGGACACCGCGACCGGCGTCGCCTCCGCGGAGGCCGCAGGGTGCCGCGTGGTGGCCGTGCCATCGGTCGCCCCCATCCCCGCCGTCGCGGGCCGCACCGTCGTCCCGTCCCTCGAACACGTCAACCTGCCTTTCCTGCAAGGCCTGATGACCCTCTGACAGCTCCGCGGGATCCCGGACCAACCCTGTTTCGGGGTGTGACGTTTCCCACCCCGATGAAGGTCGACAGTGGGGGCCGTGTGTGCTGTGGGCTGCCGCAGGGTCCGGTGTGACGTGACGTTGTGTCCCGATTGATGGGAGCGTGCACGAAACCTTCCGGTGTCGGGTTATCAGTGTGTCCACGCCCGGTTTCGCAGCGTGATGGAAAGCGGGTTCATGCGCCCTCCGACGCTCATCTGGTGCGGACTAATCTCGTCGCGAGAACATCGCCCCACCCCCCGTGCCCCACCAACCCACACCCCGCGTTGCGGGATTCACGGGATTCAAGAGCTCTGGAGAACGTCGAGCATGAACCGCAAGACTTTGGTGCTGCCGGCAGTCATAGGTCTGCTCGCCCCCGCGCTCGCCGCGTGCGGCGGCTCGGACGGCGGCGACGGCGACAAGCCGATCGCGGTCGGCACCACGGACACGTTCGCCATCTCGAAGGAAGTCCCAGCCCCCTTCGACCCGGCGTACGCCTACGACGCGGGCTCCTGGAACGTCCTGCGCCAGACCGTGCAGACACTGATGGGCATGCCACGCGGCGGCGGCGACCCCCAGCCCGAGGCAGCCGAGCAGTGCGGCTTCACCGACACCGGCAACGAGCGGTACGCCTGCACCCTGCGCAAGGGGCTGAAGTTCTCGGACGGCAAGCCGCTGACGGCCGCCGATGTGAAGTTCTCCATCGAGCGCGTCCGCGACATCAAGATCAAGGACCCCAGCGGCTCCGACGGCCTGGTCTCCAACGTCGACGAGATCGAGGTCCAGGGCGACCGCGACATCGTCTTCCACCTCAAGACCCCCGACGCGACGTTCCCCTTCAAGCTGGCGACGCCCACCGCGGGCATCATCAGCAAGGAGCACTACAGCAAGAACAAGCTCCGCGACGGCTTCGAGGTCGACGGCTCGGGCCCCTACATCGCCGAGCAGGACGTCAAGGACAACCGCCTGGTCAAGACGGTGTTCACCAAGAACCCCCACTACAAGGGCGGGTTCAAGATGCAGAGCGACAAGGTGGAGCTCCGCAACTACGCCGACACCGACGCCATGGGCAAGGCGCTCGACGACGGCGACATCGACCTGATGACGCGCACCATGTCGCCCGAGCAGGTCAAGGAACTCGACGCCTCCACGGACAAGAAGATCGACCTGGTCGACATGCAGGGCCTGGAGATCCGCTACCTCGCCTTCAACACCGACGCCCCCGTCGCCAAGAACAAGGCCGTGCGCCAGGCCATGGCACAGCTCGTCGACCGCGGCGCGCTGGCCTCCTCGGTGTACGGCTCGACGGCCGACCCCCTGTACTCGCTGGTGCCCTCCACCATCACCGGACACGCCAACTCGTTCTTCAACAAGTACGGCGACCCGAGCACGGCCAAGGCCCGCAACCTGCTCAACAAGGCCAACATCACCACCCCGGTGAAGATGACCCTGCACTACACCACCGACCACTACGGCCCCGGCACCAAGAAGGAGTTCGAGCTGCTCCAGAAGCAGCTGAACGACTCCGGCCTGTTCGACGTGTCGGTCAAGGGCGTGCCGTGGAACACCTTCCGCGCCGCCGAACGCGACGGCAAGTACGCGGCGTACGGCATGGGCTGGTTCCCCGACTTCCCCGACGCCGACAACTTCCTCGCGCCGTTCCTCGACAAGGACAACTTCCTCGGCTCGCCGTACGTCAACGACACGATCAACGACCAGCTGATCCCGACCTCCCGCCGAGAGGCCGACCGGCTCGCCGCCTCCAAGAGCATCCGCAAGATCCAGGACATCGTCGCCGACGACGTCCCGGTGCTCCCGCTCTGGCAGGGCAAGCAGTACATCGCCGCGCGCGACGACATCACCGGCATCCAGTGGGCCCTCAACTCCTCCTCGAACCTCCAGCTGTGGGAGCTCGGCCGCGGCGTCAGCGGCTGACCCCCGCACCCCGAGGGCACCTCAAGTTCCAACGAACGACCACACCAACAAAGGCACGTACGTGAAATGTCGTAACCAGTGGCTGGCCCTTCCCCTCACGGGAGGGCTGGCCGCCGCCCTGCTGACCGGCTGCGGCACGGAATCGGGCGGCGCGGGGGACACGGGCGACGCGGTAGTGATGGGGATGTCCGACGACATCCTCGCCACCGACCCCGCGTCCGGCTACGACCCCGGCTCCTGGCTCCTGTTCAACAACGTCTTCCAGTCGCTCCTGAGCTTCCCCAAGGGCGCCACCGAGCCCGAGCCGGAGGCCGCCGAGGAGTGCGGCTTCACCGACACGGAAGCCAAGGTCTTCAAGTGCGAGCTGCGTGACGGACTGAAGTTCAGCAACGGCAACGCGCTCACCTCGAAGGACGTCAAGTTCTCCTTCGACCGCATGCGGAAGATCAACGACGACGCCGGCCCCGCGCTGATGTTCCCGATGCTCGACCAGGTACAGACACCCGACGCCAAGACCGTCGTCTTCAAACTGAAGTACTCCGACGCGACCTTCCCCAGCAAGATCGCCTCGGGCGCGGGCTCGATCGTCGACCACACCGAGTACGACATGAACCGGCTCCGCAAGGACGGCAAGGCCGTCGGCTCCGGACCGTACGAGCTGGACTCCTTCAGCAAGGAGCAGGCGACCTTCTCCGTCAACTCCGACTACAAGGGCACCGCCAAGACGAAGAACGACGGCATCGCCCTCAAATTCTTCCGCGGCGACCAGCAGGGCCTCAAGCAGGCACTCCTGGACGGCAAGATCGACCTGGCCTACCGAGGCCTCGCCCCCGCCGACATCGCCGACATCGAGCAGGACACCTCCAAGGACGGCCAGGACGTCGACATCGTCGAGGGCACCAGCGCCGAGGTACAGCACCTGGTCTTCAACATGAAGGACCCGGTCGCGGGCAAGCTCGGCGTCCGCAAGGCCATGGCCTACCTCCTGGACCGCGACGCCCTCGTCAAGGACGTCTACCAGGACACCGCCACCCCGCTGTACTCGATCGTCCCCGCCGGCATCGGCGGCCACAACACCGCCTTCTTCGACACCTATGGCGCCCGCCCGCAGCGCGCCAAGGCCGCCGCCGCACTCCGCGCCGACGGCATCGAGGGCAAGGCCAAGCTCACCCTCTGGTCGACGCCCACCCGCTACGGCCCGGCCACCGACCAGGAGCTGCGCGCCATCGCCAAGCAGCTCAACGCCTCCGGCCTCTTCGACGCCGACGTGAAGTCCGTCGCCTTCGAGCAGTACGAGAAGGACATCGAAGCCGGCAAGTACGGCGTCTACGTCAAGGGCTGGGTCCCCGACTACCCCGACGCCGACAACTTCACCCAGCCGTTCTTCGGCAAGGGCAACGTCCTCGGCAACCACTTCGAGAACAGCACCATCACCTCGAAGATCATCCCGAACACCGCGACCGAGAGCGACCGCACCAGGACCAGCAAGGAGTACGGCCGCCTCCAGGACATCGTGGCCGAACAGCTGCCCGTCCTGCCCGTGTGGCAGGCCAAGCAGTACGCCGTCGTCCGCGACAGCGTCTACGGCCTGGAGTCCTGCCTCGACGCCTCCACCGTCTTCCGCTTCTGGGAGATCAGCAAGGGCTGACCCCCTGATCCACGGCGAAGGGCGGCCACCCCCTCGGGGGACGGCCGCCCTTCCTCGTTCACACCCCGGACGGCGTCACTGCGCCCCGGGACGCACCAGCCCGCTCTCGTACGCGTACACAGCCGCCTGCACCCGGTCACGCAGACCCAGCTTCGTCAGCACGTGACCCACATGCGTCTTCACCGTCGTCTCGCTCACGAACAGGTCCGCCGCGATCTCCGCGTTCGACAGACCGCGAGCCACCAGCTTCAGCACCTCGACCTCACGATCGGTCAGCGTGTGCAACGTGTCCGGCACCGGCTCGTCACCCGACGGCAGATGCGCCGAGTACTTGTCCAGGAGACGGCGCGTGATGCTCGGCGCGAGCATCGCCTCACCCGCCGCGACCACCCGGATCGCCTGCACCAGCTCGTTCGCCGGAGCGTCCTTCAGCAGGAAGCCACTGGCACCCGCCCGCAACGCCTCCACTACGTACTCATCGAGATCGAACGTGGTCAGCACCAGCACCTTCGCCGGACCGTCCCGGCCGGGACCGGTGATCTGCCGCGTCGCCTCCACCCCGTCCATCCGCGGCATACGGATGTCCATGAGCACCACATCGGGCTGCAACGCCCGCACCTGATCCTGAGCCTGCAGGCCGTCTCCGGCCTCGCCGACGACCGCGATGTCCTGCTCGGCCTCCAGAATCATCCGGAACCCGGTGCGCAACAGCGGCTGGTCATCGACCAGTAGGACGCGGATGGCCACGTGTCTCTCCTTCAGCTAGCCCGCGCCCATTCTGCCCTGCTCACCCTCCGCCGACTCGGGCGCCCTCACAGGAAGCGGATACGGCGGGGGAGTCCCACCGAATTCAGGACAGACCGCCCGGTGATCGCACCAACCGCACAATTTCGTCGGCCGCGGCCGCCAGTTCCCCGTCTCCGTCGCCAGCTCGATCGCCTCCCACAGCGCGAGCAGCTTCCGTTCCACCCGCTCCAGGTCCGCCACCACCGGGTCGTACGTGATCACATCACCACTCCCCAGATAGACGAGCTGCAGACGGCGCGGCACCACACCCCTCAGCCGCCACACCACCAACGCGTAGAACTTCATCTGGAACAGCGCACCCTCCGCGTACTCAGGACGCGGAGCCTTGCCCGTCTTGTAGTCCACGATGCGGACATCGCCCGACGGTGCCACGTCCACCCGGTCGATGATCCCCCGCAGCCGCAAACCCGACGCCAGCTCGGCCTGCACGAACAGCTCCCGCTCGGCAGGCTCCAGCCGCGTCGGATCCTCCAGCGTGAACCAGCGCTCCACCAGCTTCTCCGCGTCCGACAGCCAGCGCGCCATCCGCTCGCCCTCCGGATCGTCCGCGAACAGCTCCGACAGCTCCGGCTTCGACTCCCGCAGACGGTCCCACTGCCCCGGAATGAGCGACTTGGCCCGCGGCGCGGTCCGCTCACCCGCCGGGGCGTCGAAGAGCCGCTCCAGCACCGCATGCACCAAAGTGCCCCGCGTCGCCGCCTCACTCGGCTTCTCGGGCAGCTTGTCGATCACCCGGAACCGGTACAGCAACGGACACTGCATGAAATCGCCCGCACGCGAGGGCGACAAGGACGCCGGGCGCACGGCCGCCACGGCGTCGTCGGAGCTGGTTTCCATAGGGACAGACCCTACGACCCGCCACTGACAACAGCCGCATACCATCGACGACAGACCCTCTCGCCCTGCATGATCGTGCGGGTAACCACGCCATACCGGGGCGAGGGACGCTTCGAACGAGGGGACATCGTGGACGAAAGCGGCGGGAGCGGCAGGCCGCAGTCCGACGGCACGGAGGGCCTGCGGCCGACGGAGCCACACGGCCCGCACCACACGCCCGGCTCCCAGGAGCCGACGCGGCCGGTCGACACGGCCGAGGGACCCGAGCGCCCGGCCGACGAGCCCCGGCGCCCGGCCGACGCGCCGACGCGTCCGGCCGAGCCGCCGAAGGACGAGAACCGCACCTCCCTCACCAAGACACCACGCACCGAACCCCCGCGCACCGAAACACCGCGCACCGAACCCCCGCGCACCGACACGAGGGAAGAACACCCCGCCGAAGACCGGCGCCCCCGCGCCGCACACTCCGGACGCCCCGGCAAGGGCACCCCCGTACCGCCCAAGGCGCAGAAAGGCCCCGGCGGCGGCCTCCTCATGGGCAAACCCTTCGGCGTACCCGTCTACGTAGCCCCCAGCTGGTTCCTCGTCGCCGCCCTCATCACCTGGGTCTTCGGCAACCAGCTCGACCGCGTCCTGCCCGAGCTCGGCGGCGCCCGCTACCTCGTCTCCCTCTTCTTCGCCGTCGCCTTCTACGCCTCCGTACTCGTCCACGAACTCGCCCACACCGTCGCGGCCCTCCGCTTCAAACTCCCCGTACGCCGCATCCAGCTCCAGTTCTTCGGCGGCGTCTCCGAGATCGAGAAGGAGTCCGAGACCCCCGGCCGCGAATTCGTCCTCGCCTTCGTCGGCCCCCTCCTCTCCCTCGTCCTCGCCGGCGTCTTCTACGCGGGGATGCAGGCCGTCGACGCGGGCACCGTCCCCGGCGTCCTCCTCGCCGGCCTGATGATCTCCAACCTCATCGTCGCCGCCTTCAACCTCCTGCCCGGCCTGCCCCTCGACGGCGGCCGCATGCTCCGCGCCGTCGTCTGGAAGATCACCGGCAAACCCATGAGCGGCACCGTCGCCGCCGCCTGGGTCGGCCGCGCCCTCGCCATCTCCGTCCTCATCGGCCTGCCCCTCCTCAACCAGTCCGGCGCCCTCGGCGGCGAAGCCCAGGACATCGGCGGCATGGACACCGTCACCGACGCCCTGCTCGCCGCGATCCTCGCCGCGATCATCTGGACCGGCGCCGGAAACAGCCTCCGCATGGCCCGCCTGCGCGAACACCTCCCCGAACTCCGCGCCCGCACCCTGACCCGCCGCGCCGTCCCCGTCGAAAGCGAAACACCCCTCTCCGAAGCACTGCGCCGCGCCAACGACGCGGGCGCCCGCGCCCTCGTCGTCGTCGACACCGACGGCGACCCCACGGCCCTCGTCCGCGAAGCGGCCATCGTCTCCGTACCCCAGCACCGCCGCCCCTGGGTCGGCGTAGGCGGCCTCGCCCAGGACCTCACCGAAGGCATGCGCATCTCCGCCGAACTCGCCGGCGAAGAACTCCTCGACACCCTCCGCGCCACACCCGCCACCGAATATCTCGTCGTCGAGGAGTCCGGCGAGATCTACGGAGTCCTCTCCGCCGCCGACGTCGAGCGCGCCTTCGTCAAGGCCATGGCCCGCCCCACCTAGGACAGACCTCAGTGGTCGGCGGCCCGCGCGGGGGCCGGTAGGCTGGTCACATGTCCGAACCGACCGGTGCCGCCCGCCGTCGCGGGCCCTTCAAGGTCGGGGACCAGGTCCAGCTCACCGACCCCAAGGGACGCCACTACACGTTCACGCTCGAGGCCGGGAAGAACTTCCACACCCACAAGGGTTCCTTCCCCCACGACGAGCTGATCGGCGCTCCCGAGGGCAGTGTTGTCCGAACCACGGGAAACGTCGCCTACCTGGCGCTGCGACCCCTGCTCCCCGACTACGTCCTGTCCATGCCCCGCGGCGCCGCCGTGGTCTACCCCAAGGACGCAGGGCAGATCCTGGCCTTCGCCGACATCTTCCCCGGCGCACGCGTCGTCGAAGCGGGCGTGGGCTCCGGCTCGCTGAGCAGCTTCCTGCTCCGCGCCATCGGCGACCAGGGCATGCTGCACTCCTACGAGCGCCGCGAGGACTTCGCCGAGATCGCCCAGCAGAACGTCGAGCGCTACTTCGGGGGACCCCACCCCGCCTGGCAGCTCACCGTCGGCGACCTCCAGGACAACCTCAGCGACACCGAGGTCGACCGGGTCATCCTCGACATGCTCGCCCCCTGGGAATGCCTCGAAGCCGTCTCCAAGGCACTCGTCCCCGGCGGCATCCTCTGCTGCTACGTCGCGACCACCACCCAGCTCGCACGGACCGTCGAGTCCATCCGCGAGATCGGCGGCTTCAACGAGCCGACCGCCTGGGAATCGATGATCCGCAACTGGCACATCGAAGGCCTCGCCGTCCGCCCCGACCACCGCATGATCGGGCACACCGGCTTCCTCCTCACCGCCCGCCGCCTCGCGGACGGCGTCGAGCCGCCCATGCGCCGCCGCCGCCCCGCCAAGGGTGCCTACGGCGAGGACTACTCAGGACCGAACGCCGACGGCGGCTCCCCGCGCTGACCCGCGCGGCACGCCCCGTCCAATGAGCAGGCGCCGCCGCCGAGTTCCCTGACCGACCAGGGAACTCGGCGGCGGCGCCGTTTCGTTGACAGCACACCAGCCCGTACCGAAAGAACCGCGAGAACCACCGGACCCCGGTGTTCCACCTCACTGTGACGTATGGCACGATGCTGGCCACCTCCCCGCCGGCACAGCCCCCACAGGAGACGCCTCCCCGTGCAGCACCCCGCGGTCCCGGAACTGGCACACACCACCACCCGCCCCATCCACTGGCTGGCCACCGCGGCCGCACTCGCCGCCGTCGTCGCGGGCTCCGCCGTCCTGCAGCCCGACGCCGCCACCGCGGCCCAGACCGGCCCCCAGACGCACCCCAGGGCCACCGCGGGCGCACCCGCCCCGGCCCCCGACCCCGCCGCCGTCGACTTCCCGATCGCCTGCGGCCCCGTCGAAGCCGTGGTGAAGAAGAAGACCTCCGGCGACCTCGACGGCGACGGCAAACCCGAAACCGTCGCCGTCGTCCACTGCGAAGCCGGCTCGGGCACCCCGCCCGACGGGATCTACGTCATCACCGCGCCCCGGCCCGGAAAACCCCGCGTCGTCGCCACCCTCGTCGACCCAAAGGACCGACAGAACGTGACCCGCATCGCCCTGCGCGACGGCGCCGTCACCGCCACCCTGCTCGGCTACTCCTCACCCGACGTGCCCCGCTGCTGCCCCGACCGCAAGGACAAGGCCAAGTGGCAGTGGAAGGACGGGACGTTCGAGCGGACCACCCCCGCCGAAGCACGCAGCGTATGAAACCGCCGCAGGGGTGAAATCAGGCCGCGTCGGGGCCGTACACCTCGACGCTGTCCGAAACACGGCGCACATGGATGCAGTCCCCAGGACACTCCTTGGCCGAATCCACGACATCATTGAGGAGCGTCAGCGGCACGGGCGTTGTGGCCCCCGGAGCCTGCAACAGCTCGTCGTCACCGCTCTTCACATACGCCAGACCATCGATGTCCAGCTCGAAGACCTCAGGCGCGTACTGCGCACAGATGCCGTCCCCGGTACAGAGGTCCTGGTCGATCCAGACCTCCAGATCGTGGCCCTCACTGCCGGTCTCGGCCTCGTGCCGCACGGTCATCTCTCCTGCCGGTCGCTGCGCCGAGCGACCCGACGATGCAGCAAGTCGGGCCAGCCCTGACGGGTGTTGAACACTTCGACGATACAACCGCCCGCTTTCCGATGTTGTTGGGTGGGTATCCCCCTGGTGTGAGGGAGAGCGCAAGGGTGAAGATCGGACACACCCCCACGGTCTTTGTGATCTAGGGGTTTCAATCGACACCCACCCAGGTAGGGTCAGGAAGCGTCCAGCTCCCCTTGGAGGAGGTGAGGACCGTGGCAGCCCACGACGACGACATCAACCGCGGCATCCGGCCGGGGCGAGGGTCTGAAGACCCTGCCGGCCAGGTTGCCTATCTCGAGCAGGAAATCGCCGTCCTGCGACGCAAGCTCGCCGACTCTCCGCGTCATACGAGGATTCTCGAAGAGCGGATCGTCGAGCTGCAGACCAACCTGGCCGGCGTGTCCGCACAGAACGAGCGGCTCGCCAACACGCTCCGCGAGGCCCGCGACCAGATCGTGGCCCTCAAAGAGGAAGTCGACCGGCTCGCACAGCCACCGGCCGGCTTCGGAGTCTTCCTCGTGGCGAACGAGGACGGCACGGCCGACATCTTCACCGGGGGCCGCAAGCTCCGGGTGAACGTCAGCCCGAGCGTGGAGCTCGAAGAGCTCAGGCGCGGCCAGGAAGTCATGCTCAACGAAGCGCTCAACGTGGTCGAGGCCATGGAGTACGAGAGCGTCGGCGACATCGTCACCCTCAAGGAAATCCTCGAGGACGGCGACCGAGCCCTGGTGGTGGGACACACCGACGAAGAACGAGTGGTCCGGCTCGCCGAACCCCTCCTCGACGTCACCATCCGCCCGGGCGACGCCCTCCTTCTCGAACCCCGCTCCGGCTACGTCTACGAAGTCGTGCCCAAGAGCGAGGTCGAAGAACTCGTCCTCGAAGAAGTCCCCGACATCAGCTACGAAAAGATCGGCGGCCTCGGCGGCCAGATCGAAATGATCCGGGACGCCGTCGAACTTCCGTACCTCTACCCCGACCTCTTCAAGGAGCACGAACTGCGGCCACCCAAGGGTGTGCTGCTGTACGGGCCCCCCGGCTGCGGCAAGACACTGATCGCGAAGGCCGTCGCCAACTCACTCGCCAAGAAGGTCGCCGAGGTGACCGGCCAGCCCGCGGGGAAGAGCTTCTTCCTCAACATCAAGGGCCCCGAGCTCCTCAACAAGTACGTCGGCGAGACCGAGCGCCACATCCGCCTGGTCTTCCAGCGTGCCCGAGAGAAGGCGAGCGAGGGCACCCCCGTCATCGTCTTCTTCGACGAGATGGAATCCCTCTTCCGCACCCGCGGATCCGGCGTCAGCTCGGACGTGGAGAACACCATCGTCCCCCAGCTGCTCGCCGAGATCGACGGCGTGGAAGGCCTGGAGAACGTCATCGTCATCGGCGCCTCCAACCGCGAAGACATGATCGACCCCGCGATCCTTCGCCCCGGACGACTCGACGTCAAGATCAAGATCGAGCGCCCGGACGCCGAAGCGGCCAAGGACATCTTCGCCAAGTACCTCACCGAACGCCTCCCCCTGCACTCCGACGACCTCGCCGAGCACAGCGCCGACCGGCGCGCCACGGTGCACGGCATGATCCAGTCCGTCGTCGAGCAGATGTACGCGGAGTCCGAGGAGAACCGCTTCCTCGAGGTGACGTACGCCAACGGAGACAAGGAAGTCCTCTACTTCAAGGACTTCAATTCCGGCGCCATGATCGAAAACATCGTGGGCCGCGCCAAGAAGATGGCCATCAAGGCCTTCCTCGAAGCGAACCAGAAGGGCCTCCGGGTCGCTCACCTCCTCCAGGCTTGCATCGACGAGTTCAAGGAGAACGAGGACCTGCCCAACACCACCAACCCCGACGACTGGGCCAGGATCTCCGGAAAGAAGGGCGAACGGATCGTGTACATCCGTACCCTCGTCACCGGAAAGCAGGGCGCGGACACGGGACGCTCCATCGACACGGTGGCCAACACCGGTCAATACCTGTAGAACACAGGGCGGCTGCGGGTGTCCTTCACGGGTACCCGCAGCCGTCTGTTTTTCAATGACAGCAATGATCTCCCCACCAGCGCAAAGGCGTTCTAGGCTCTTCGGTACCGCCGAGTCGCGCAGTGCGGGGACGGGCACCGCACACGCACCGGAGCACCAGCGGTACTTGAGCGCCGTTCCCGAACGGGAGCGCCGCCGGGCAAGGAGGGCCGCATGACCGTACGGCGAGTAATGGGTATCGAGACGGAGTACGGCATCTCGGTCCCCGGCCACCCCAACGCCAATGCCATGCTCACCTCATCCCAAATCGTCAACGCCTACGCCGCGGCGATGCACCGGGCGCGACGCGCCCGCTGGGACTTCGAGGAAGAGAACCCGCTGCGGGACGCGCGGGGCTTCGACCTCGCCCGCGAGGCCGCCGACTCCAGCCAGCTCACCGACGAGGACATCGGCCTCGCCAACGTCATCCTCACCAACGGCGCACGCCTCTACGTCGACCACGCACACCCCGAGTACAGCTCCCCGGAGATCACCAACCCCTGGGACGCCGTCCTCTGGGACAAAGCCGGCGAACGCATCATGGCCGAGGCCGCCGAGCGCGCCGCGGCACTCCCCGGCGCCCAGCCGATCCACCTCTACAAAAACAACACCGACAACAAGGGCGCCTCCTACGGCACGCATGAGAACTACCTGATGAAGCGGGAGACCCCCTTCTCGGACATCGTGCGGCACCTGACCCCGTTCTTCGTCTCCCGCCAGGTCGTCACCGGAGCGGGACGCGTCGGCATCGGCCAGGACGGCCACGAACACGGCTTCCAGCTCAGCCAGCGCGCCGACTACTTCGAGGTCGAAGTCGGCCTGGAGACGACGCTGAAGCGGCCGATCATCAACACCCGCGACGAGCCGCACTCCGACGCCGAGAAATACCGCAGGCTGCACGTCATCATCGGCGACGCGAACCTCTCCGAGATCTCGACGTACCTGAAGCTCGGCACGACGTCACTGGTCCTCGCGATGATCGAGGACGGCTTCATCAACGTCGACCTCGCGGTCGACCAGCCCGTGCGCACGCTGCACCAGGTCTCCCACGACCCGTCCCTCAAGCACCTCGTCACGCTCCGCAGTGGACGGTCACTCACCGCGGTGCAGCTCCAGATGGAGTACTTCGAGCTGGCCCGCAAATACGTCGAGGAGCGGTACGGCTCCGACGCCGACGACCAGACCAAGGACGTACTGAGCCGCTGGGAAGACGTCCTCGGCCGCCTGGAGAGCGACCCGATGAGCCTCTCCGGAGAGCTCGACTGGGTCGCCAAACGAGAACTCATGGAGGGCTACCGCCGACGCGACAACCTCGACTGGGACGCCGCACGCCTCCACCTCGTCGACCTCCAGTACGCGGACGTACGGGCCGAGAAGGGCCTGTACAACCGGCTGGTGGCGCGAGGCAAGATGAAGCGGCTCCTCGACGAGGCGGACGTCGACCGGGCCACCACGAAGCCACCCGAGGACACGCGCGCGTACTTCCGCGGCCGGTGCCTCGAGCAGTACGCGGACGACGTGGCCGCGGCGTCCTGGGACTCGGTCATCTTCGACCTCCCGGGCCGTGACTCTCTGCAACGGGTCCCCACGCTGGAGCCCCTGCGCGGCACGAGGAACCACGTCAAGGAACTCCTGGACCGCTGCCGCACGGCAGAGGACCTGGTTCGGGTCCTCTCGGGCGGCTGAAAGGTCATCCGCGAGGGAATCACACAGGTGGGTCCCGCACGTTGAGAGAACTGCGGGGCCGATGTCGGACCCGAAGCGTAGGGTCTGATCAAGAACGTCTAACCGAGCGAGCGGGGTGAGGTAGATGGCGACCAAGGACACCGGCGGCGGACAGCAGAAGGCGACGCGTCCCACCGAGGAGACCGAGGAGCAGACGCAGGACGCGCAGGCTTCGGAGGACCTCAAGGAACGCCAGGAGAAGCTGAGCGACGACGTCGACTCTGTGCTTGACGAAATCGATGACGTCTTGGAAGAGAATGCTGAGGATTTCGTGAGGTCATTTGTCCAAAAGGGTGGCGAGTAGAGGGCAAATGTCCGACTTGCCGCAAGGTAAGAAGTGCTCGCGCTGTAAGCGGACGCGAGAGCGAGCGGCGTTCGCGAGCAACAAGTCCATGCGGGGCGGCCTACAGGCCTACTGCAAGGAGTGCGCTGCTGAGTACTACAAGGAGCGCCAAGAGGCGAAAGGTCGCGCGGTGCGGGTGAAAGTCTCCGTGCCGCACGGCCACAAGCGTTGCCCTCAGTGCACAGAGGTCAAGCCCCACGCCGAATGGGAACCCAACCCCACGTCGTCCGACGGGTACTCGAGTTACTGCAAAATTTGCCGAGCTGAGCGGAATCAGCGGAGCTACTTCAAGCGCAAGTACGGCATCACCATGGCGGAGCGGGACGAGCTGGTCCTCTCTCAAGCGGGAGTCTGCTGCATCTGCTTGGCCGCCCCGGCGGTACATGTGGATCACTGCCACGACACGGGTAGGGTCCGAGGCGTACTGTGCTTCAGCTGCAACGCGGCGCTGGGGCAATTCAAGGATCGGCCGGACTCCATAAGGCGAGCGGCCGCATACGTGGAAGGAAACGCGTGGAAGCCAACACTCGTGGCACAGGGCGTCTACCGGCTGCCTTCCTGACGCCTGGTTCGTCGTCGTTCATGGACTTCCTGTCCGAGCACCAGCCCGAGATCCTGCCGGGCAACCGTCAACTGCCGCCCACGCAGGGCGTGATCGAGGCGCCGCACGGCACGACGATCGTGGCCGTGACGTTCCCCGGCGGTGTCGTCCTCGCCGGCGACCGGCGGGCGACGATGGGCAACGTCATCGCGCAGCGCGACATCGAGAAGGTGTTCCCGGCCGATGAGTACTCGGCGGTGGGCATCGCCGGTACGGCGGGTCTGGCCGTGGAGATGGTGAAGCTCTTCCAGTTGGAGCTGGAGCACTTCGAGAAGGTGGAGGGGGCCACGCTCTCCCTGGAGGGCAAGGCGAACCGCCTCTCCACGATGATTCGGAGCAACCTCGGCATGGCCATGCAGGGCCTGGCCGTGGTGCCGCTCTTCGCGGGGTACGACGTGGACCGCGAGAAGGGTCGTATCTTCTCGTACGACGTCACGGGTGGGCGTTCGGAGGAGCACGGTTTCGCGGCGACCGGTTCGGGTTCGGTCTTCGCGCGCGGTGCGATGAAGAAGCTCTACCACAACGGTCTGACGGAGGAGCAGGCGACGACGCTGGTCGTTCAGGCGTTGTACGACGCCGCGGACGACGACTCGGCGACGGGCGGTCCTGACGTGGCGCGGCGTATCTATCCCATCGTCACCGTGATTTCCGATGAGGGGTTCCGCAGGCTGACGGATGACGAGTCGTCGGCCATTGCGCGTTCGATCTTGGAGAAGCGTCTGGAGCAGCCGGACGGTCCGCGGGCCGCGTTGCTCTGAGCGTTCCGAATTCGCCACTGACTGAAGTTTTTTTGACAGAAAGGGACGGATCCGGTGTCGACGCCGTTCTATGTCTCACCCCAGCAGGCCATGGCCGACCGGGCGGAATACGCCCGGAAGGGCATCGCCCGTGGCCGCAGCCTTGTCGTGATGCAGTTTGCCGATGGCATCGTGTTCGTCGGCGAGAACCCGTCCCGTGCGCTGCACAAGTTCAGCGAGATCTATGACCGGATCGGCTTCGCGGCCGCCGGTAAGTACAACGAGTACGAGAATCTGCGGATCGGCGGCGTTCGCTACGCCGACCTTCGTGGATATACGTACGACCGCGATGACGTGACGGCTCGTGGGCTCGCGAACGTGTACGCGCAGACGCTCGGCACGATCTTCTCCAGCAATGCGGAGAAGCCGTACGAGGTGGAGCTGGTGGTGGCCGAGGTGGGCGCCACGGCTGATGGTGATCAGATCTATCGCCTGCCGCATGACGGGTCGATCGTGGATGAGCACGGTTCGGTCGCGGTCGGTGGCAATGCCGAGCAGATCAGCAGCTATCTCGATCAGCGTCACCAGGACGGGATGACGTTGGCGGAGGCGCTGAAGCTGGCGGTGCAGGCGCTGTCGCGCGACACCAACGGCAGTGAGCGGGAGATTCCCGCGGAGCGTCTCGAGGTGGCGGTCCTTGACCGGACGCGGCCTCAGAAGCGCAAGTTCAAGCGGATCGTGGGCCGTCAGTTGTCGCGGCTGCTCGATGAGGGCGGTGCGACGGACGCGCCGACCGATACGGACGCGGATGCGGGGCCGACGCCGAAGTCGGGCGGCGACGTCGAGTAGTCCGCGCGGGCGTGCGCCCCGTGTTCCGGCCTGAGGGCCGGGGCGCGGGGCGTTTTTTTGTGGGATGGGTCAGGGGGTGGGGCCCGTGGAGCCGCGTACGACCAGTTCGACGGGGAGTGGCGTGGCGTCGGGCTCGCGGGCCTCCAGGACGGCGACCAGGGATTCCATGGCGCGTTCTCCGAAGCGTTCGGCGGGGAGTCGGACGGTGGTCAGTTCGGGTTCGACGGCGGTCGCGAGGGTGAGGTCGTCGAAGCCGGTGACGGAGACGTCCTCGGGGATGCGCAGGCCGAGGCGTCGGGCGGCTTTGCAGGCGCCTGCGGAGAGGAAGTCGTCGTCGCAGACGATGGCGGTGGGGCGGGGGCCCGGCCCGGAGAGTGCGGCTTCGGCGACGGTGCGGGCGCCTTCGACGTTCAGGGGTGCGGCGACGCGGCGTACGGCGGTGTCGGTGCCGCGGAGGGTGCGGGCGAGCGCTTCGGCGCGGATGTCGAAGGTCCAGGAGTCGACGTCGGCGGCGAGGTGGAGGAAGTCGCGGTGGCCGAGGGCGAGGAGGTGTTCGGTGACCTGGCGCATGCCGTCGGCGAGGTCGAGGTTGACGGTGGCGGCGCCGAGGCTGTTCGCGGGGTCGCTGTCGAGCATGACGAGGGGGAGGTCGTCGCCGCGGATGGTGGCGAGGGCGTCGGAGGCCATGGAGGAGGCGAGGACGCCGTCGAGGGAGGCGCGGGCGGAGGCGAAGGGGTCGCGGGCGGGGCCGATGCCGTCGGGGGAGGGGTAGAGGACGACGCCGAAGCCGTGGCGGGCGGCGATGCGGGCGACGCCGGTGTAGACGTGGGCGAAGAATTCGTTGGTGAGTTCGGGGACGACGAGGAGTGCTGTCCGGGTGCGGCCGAGGCGGAGGTTGCGGGCGGCGAGGTTGGGGCGGTAGCCGAGTTCGCGTGCGGCGGTGCGGACGCGTTCGGCGGTGGGTTCGGCGACGCGGCCGCGCCATTTGTCGCCGAGTACGAGGGAGACGGTGGCCTGGGAGACGCCTGCGGCGCGTGCGACGTCGCGGCTGGTGGGGCGTGGGGCCCCGGCTTCCTGTAGTGGCCCGGCCACTGTCACCTCCTGTTCTGCGGTGGACCCGCGGACTGGGCTCATGGTACGTATGACGCCGGACGTTATACGTAAAACCCCGGCTCGGCGTTGCGGGGGGAGGGCGGGAGAGCATGGCTGCGGGATACGCGGAGATCCTTCGGACGCCTCATGCGACGCGGCTGCTGGCCGGGACGCTGGTGGGCCGGCTGCCGAACGCGACGGCGGCGATCGCGATCGTGCTGTTCATCCGGGCCGAGGGCGGTACGTACAGCCTGGCCGGTGCGCTGGCCGCGGTGTACGGCGTGGCGAACGCGGTCGGGCAGCCGCTGCTCGGGCGCCTGGTCGACCTGCACGGTCAGCCGCGCGTCCAGCTGCCCGCCGCGCTGCTCTCCGCGCTCGGCATGGCGCTGTTCGCCTTCACGGGGCCGGGTCAGCTGGCGCTCGCGTATGTGGCGGTGGCGGCCGCGGGTCTGTTCACGCCGCCTCTGGAGGGCGGTCTGCGGGCGCTGTGGCCGAGCGTGCTCGGCAAGGAGGAGCAGGTCCACGCCGCGTACGCGATGGATGCGATCGCCCAGGAAGTGATGTTCACCGTCGGCCCGTTGCTGGTGACCGGGTGTGTGGCGCTGTGGGATGAGCGGGCGGCGCTGCTCGTCGTCAACGCGGTGGGTGTGCTGGGTGCCCTCTCCGTGGTGGTGTCCCGGCCCTCGCGCGCGTGGCGTTCGGCGCCCAGGGAGGCGCACTGGCTCGGGGCGCTGCGCTCGCGCGGGCTGCTCGCGCTCCTCGGCGCGTTCCTGTTCATCGGGATGGCGCTGGGTTCCATCACGGTCGCGGGTGTGTCGTACGCGGACGGGAACGGCGGTGACGCGGTGTACGGGTGGATGATGGCGGCGCTCGGGCTCGGTGCGCTGGTGGGCGGGTCCGTGTACGGGGCGCGGCAGTGGAGTGGTGTGCCGGAGCGGCGGCTGAGTGTCCTGGTGGCGCTGCTGGCCGTTTTCTACTGGCCGTTGACGCTGACTCCGGGGGCGGTCGCGATGACGGCGCTGACGGCGCTCGCGGGTGTGTTTCTCGCGCCGGCGCTTGCTTGTGCGTTCATCATCGTGGACCGGCATGCTCCGCGCGGGACGGTGACGGAGGCGTTCTCGTGGCTGGTGACGACGTTCACGGTGGGGGCGTCGTTGGGGACGGCGGCGGCTGGTCCTGTGGTCGAGTGGGGTGGCACGGCGTGGGGGTTCGCGGTGCCGGGGCTTGCCGGGGTGGCCGCGTTGGTGGTTCTGCTGGCGACGACGCGGGTACTCGTACCGGCCGGGGAATCCGGGGTTGTTGCGGGTTCATCGGAAAATGATCGAAACGGTGCTGCCGAACCCGGTTTCAGTGCCCCGCATCAGGCGTAATGTTCAGTCATGGACCGCCGCATTTTCGGGCTGGAGAACGAGTACGGCGTCACATGCACGTTCAGGGGACAGCGCCGTCTGTCGCCTGACGAGGTGGCGCGCTACCTCTTCCGCCGTGTTGTGTCATGGGGCCGCAGCAGCAACGTCTTTCTGCGGAACGGTGCCCGCCTCTATCTTGACGTGGGATCACATCCGGAATATGCGACACCGGAGTGTGACAATGTGACCGAGCTGGTCACCCACGACAAGGCGGGCGAGCGCATTCTGGAAGGCCTGCTCGTCGACGCCGAACGCCGCCTGCACGAGGAGGGAATCGCGGGCGACGTCTATCTTTTCAAGAACAACACCGATTCGGCGGGAAACTCCTACGGGTGCCACGAGAACTATCTGGTGGCCCGTCACGGGGAGTTCTCCCGGCTCGCGGACATCCTCATCCCGTTCCTCGTCACCCGGCAGCTGCTGTGCGGCGCGGGCAAGGTGCTGCAGACTCCGCGCGGCGCCGTGTACTGCGTGAGTCAGCGTGCCGAGCACATCTGGGAAGGGGTGTCCTCCGCGACCACCCGTTCCCGGCCGATCATCAACACCCGCGACGAACCGCACGCGGACGCCGAGCGGTATCGCAGGCTCCACGTCATCGTGGGTGACTCGAACATGTCCGAGACGACCATGCTCCTCAAGGTCGGCGCCACCGATCTGGTGCTGCGCATGATCGAGGCGGGCACGGTCATGCGGGATCTCACTCTGGAGAACCCGATCAGGGCCATCCGCGAGGTGTCCCACGACATCACGGGCCGCCGTAAGGTGCGTCTGGCCAGTGGCCGTGAGGCCTCGGCTCTCGAAGTGCAGCGCGAGTACTACGAGAAGGCGGTGGACTTCGTCGACCGCCGCGGTATCCGCACGGGCACCGTCGAACAGGTCCTTGAGCTGTGGGGCCGCACGCTGGACGCGATCGAGTCGGAGGACCTCGACCGCATCGGCACGGAGATCGACTGGGTCATGAAGTACAAGCTCATCGAGCGGTACCGGGCGAAGAACAACATGACCATGTCGCATCCGCGGGTCGCGCAGATAGACCTCGCGTACCACGACATCCACCGTCGGCGAGGGCTGTACTACCTCCTGGAGAAGAAGGGGCAAGCCGCCCGGATCTGCAACGACTTGAAGATCTTCGAGGGCAAGTCGGTGCCGCCGCAGACGACCCGGGCGCGGCTGCGCGGCGACTTCATCCGGCGGGCCCAGGAGCAGCGTCGTGACTTCACGGTCGACTGGGTCCACCTCAAGCTCAACGACCAAGCACAGCGCACGGTGTTGTGCAAGGACCCGTTCAGGTCGGTGGACGACCGGGTGGAGAAGCTGATCGCCGGTATGTGACCCATGTGGCCCCAACGTCCTGTGTGGCGTTGCGGGAACGCAACACGGGCGCCGTACGTTCCTCGTGCGGCGCCCTTCTCACGCCGTAGAGTTGCGCGCACGCCAACCCACAAGATCGACCGATACGAGGCCCCCACCGTGCGCCGACGCTCACTTCTTCTTGCCGTCCCGGCAGGCCTGCTCACGCTGGCAGGCTGTGGTGACGACAAGGCCGACAAGGCCGACAAGGCCAAGCCCAGTGACAGCCCGACCAACGACACGTCGGCGCCGCCGACCGCGAAGATCGTGGACGGGCCGCTGCCCGAGATCACGAAGGGCACGAAGTTCGGTGAGAAGCCGACCGTCGCGAAGGGCTCGGGCAAGCCGTCCTCCGACCTCGCCGTGAAGACCCTGATCGAGGGCAAGGGCAAGGAGGTCGTCAAGGGCGACTACCTGCAGGCCAACTACCTCGGCCAGATCTGGGCGACGGCCAAGGTCTTCGACAATTCGTACGACCGGGGCAACCCCACGGTCTTCCCGATCGGCACCGGTCAGGTCATCCCCGGCTGGGACCAGGCCCTGGTCGGCAAGAAGCTCGACAGCCGTGTGGAGCTCGCCATCCCTCCGAAGATGGGTTATGGCGAGGAGGGCAACAAGCAGGCCGGGATCAAGGGCTCGGACACCCTCGTGTTCGTCGTCGACCTCGTGGGCACCTTCTCCGCCACGAGCTCCGCGAAGGGCAAGGAGGTGGCGCAGTCCAACAAGGACCTGCCCAAGGTCGGCACGAACACCGACGGCAAGGCCCCCTCCGTCGACGTCCCGAAGACGGCCGCGCCGAAGAAGCTCGTCGCGTCGTACGTCCTGGAGGGCGACGGCGACGAGGTCAAGAAGACCGACAGCCTGCTGTGCCAGTACAAGGGTGTGCTGTGGGCCGACGGCAAGGAGTTCGACTCCTCGTACAAGCGCAAGCAGCTCGCGTCGTTCCAGCTGGCGCAGGTCGTCAAGGGCTGGGCGCAGGGGCTGACCGGCAAGAAGGTCGGCAGCCGCGTCCTCATCGTGATCCCGCCGGAGCTGGGGTACGGAGACCAGCCCCCGCAGGGCAGCTCCATCAAGAAGGACTCCACCCTGATCTTCACCGTGGACATCCTCGCGAAGATGTGACGCCGCGGGGATGTAAGACTGTCCGCGCTGACCTTTCGTATCAAAGCAGGAGCATTTTCGTGAGCATTGACAAGCCCGAGGTCGACTTCCCGGTCGGCGAGCCGCCGGCCGAGCTTCAGATCAAGGACATCTGGGAGGGTGACGGGGCGGTCGCCAAGGCGGGCGACTTCGTCAAGGTCCACTACGTGGGCGTCGCCTTCAGCACGGGCGAGGAGTTCGACGCGAGCTGGAACCGCGGCAACCCGCTGGAGTTCCAGCTCGGTGCCGGTCAGGTCATCTCCGGCTGGGACCAGGGCGTGCAGGGCATGAAGGTCGGTGGCCGGCGTGAGCTGACCATCCCGGCCCACCTCGCGTACGGCGACCGCGGCGCCGGTGGCGGCCGCATCGCCCCCGGCGAGACGCTGATCTTCGTCTGCGATCTGGTCTCCGTCTGAGGACGTCTGTGACCTGATCCTTTCGCCGAGGGTCCATGCCTGTCCGGCATGGGCCCTCGGCTTTTACCCGGACACCCCGGGGCGGTACGGTCATCGGTCGGAAGCACAATCTGAACAGCCGAGGAAGGGCGTCGATGGCCATTGCCAAGGCCGAGCGGCTGATGAATCTTGCGCTGTGCCTGCTCGGGACCCGGCGGCCGCTCAGCAAGCGGGAGCTGCGTGAGTCGATCGAGGCCTATCTGGAGGCGGGGTCCGACGACAGCTTCAACCGGATGTTCGAGCGCGACAAGGACGATCTGCGCGAGCTCGGTCTGGTCATCGAGACCGTGGAGAACCTGGAAGGGGAGGTCGGCTACCTCGCCCGCCGCGACAGCAACCGCCTGCCCGCCATCACCCTGGACGCCGAGGAGGCCGCGGCGCTCGGTCTGGCCGCGAAGGTCTGGCAGCAGGCCCGTCTCGCCGGTGCCGCCAGCGGCGCCCTGCAGAAGCTGCGCGCCGCGGGCCTGCCCGAGGACGTCGACCCGTACGGGGGGCACAGCGCCCTGGAGCCGCGGATCCCCGCGCACGAGGCGTCCTTCGAGCCGTTGATGCTCGCCTGCCGCGACCGCCGTCCCGTCGTCTTCGACTACCGCAAGGCCACCGCGGCCCGCCCCGAGCAGCGCCACGTCGAGCCGTGGGCGCTGGAGTGCTGGCGCGGCCACTGGTACCTGGCGGGCTGGGACAGGGACCGGGGCGCCGAGCGCGTGTTCCGGCTCTCGCGCATCACCGGCAAGGTGCGGGCCCGCGCGGGCAAGTACACCGCCGACGTCCCGGACGTCGTCACGGTCCGTGAGACCGTCGCGAGCTGGGCGGGGGAGACCGCCGACCGCACCGCCCTGATCCGGCTGCGCACGGACGCCGGCTACCCGCTGCGGGCCAAGGCCGTCGCGGCGCGGGTGGGCGACGACGGGTGGGACGAGTTGGAGATTCCGTACGGCCACGGCCTCGACGCGTGGCTGGTGGAGTTCGGGCCCGATGTGGTGGTCCTCGAGCCCGCCGAGCTGCGGGCCGATGTCGTGGACCGGCTGCGTGCCGTGGCCAAGGGCTGAGGGGGAGCGGACAGAGCAATGGCCTCGAACGCCATCGACCAGACGCGACGGATGCTGTCGCTGGTGACCTATCTGCGGGAGCGCCCCGGGGCGCACGTCGGCGACGTCGCCCGTGCCTTCGGGATCAGCACGGACGAGCTGATCTCCGACCTCGATGTGCTGCCGCTGTGCGGGACCAGCTTCCGCGGCGGTGACCTCCTGGACATCGACACCGACGGCGACCGCATCTGGTGGCACAACCCCGACGACGTGGCGGCGCCGCTGCGCCTGGCCGCCGACGAGGCGACCGCCCTCCTTGTGGCCGCCCGCGCCGTGTCCACACTGCCCGGCCTGCGCGAGAGCGACCGCCTCGCGCTGCTGCGTGCCACCGCGAAGCTGGAGACCGCGGCCGGTGAGGCGGCGGGCGCCAGCTCCCGCCTTTCGGTGACGTTCGAGTCGGAGGGCGGCGTCTTCGCCGACGTCGACCGGGCCATCTCGGAGCGGCGCAGGCTCTGGATCCGCTACTACTCGCCGGCGCGCGACGAGCTCACCGAGCGGGAGATCGACCCCATCCGTCTGGTGAGCGTCGGCCACACCTACGTAGAGGCGTGGTGCCGTCGCTCCGAGGCGCGGCGCACCTTCCGTCTGGACCGGGTCGCCGAGATCAAGATCCTCGACGAGCCGTCCGCGCCGCCCGAGGTGGAGCTGCGCGACCTCTCCGAAGGCCTCGTGCAGCCCGCGGCCGAGGACCCGGAGGTCGTCGTCGAGGTCGGCCCCGGTGGCCGCTGGGTCGCCGAGTACTACCCGCACGACAGTGCCGACGAGCTGCCCGACGGCGGTCTGCGGATCACGCTGCGCACCCCCGACCCGACCTCGCTGCGGCGGCTCGCGCTGCGGCTCGGCAGGGACGGGCGGATCGTCTCCCCGGCCCAGCTCGCCGACAGTGCGCGTGAGGCGGCCCGCGAGGCCCTCGACGCGTACGAGCGGGAAGTGGCGGCGTACGAGGAGCACGACGGTCAGGAGGCGGGGCGTTGAGTACACCGACGATGTCCGGGCTGCCGGGGGTGCCGTCGCAGCGGTCCGCCTCCGCCCCCGTCCTGTTCACGGCCGCCTGCCCGGACTGCCGTGCCCGCTTCGAGCTGTCCGCGGGTGCGCTGCGCCTCGCGATCGGCGCGAGCGCCCGCACCACCTTCTACTCGTTCACGTGCCCGGAGTGCGAGGCCGCGGTGCGCAAGCCCGCGGGCGAGCGGATCGTGGAACTCCTCACCGGCGGTGGGGTGCGGACGCTGCGCCTGCACCCGACCGTCTAGGCTCGGCGCATGTTCTGGGCGATGCTCGCGATCGCGGCGGGCTTCTTGGGTCTCGCCGTCCTCGGCGTACTGGCGGTCAAGGTGTTTGTGGAGGCGCAGCGTCTCGCGCGGCAAGTGACCGAGACCACACGGCAGATCAACCGGGCGGCGGAGGACCTGGAGAAGGCAGCGGCCGGTGTGGCCCGTGCGGGCGGCGGGGCTCTTTAGCGTCCGCGGCCTGTCAACTCCCCGAGGTGGACGGGTACGCTGCGAATACGGCCCGGGATCGAGGCGGGGGCCGTACTCGGAGTATGCGCGGGGATTGCCGAGCGTTTACCCCGGGGGGTTACGATCGCTGCCATGCGCGGGAGATCGGATATATGTCCGGTCTGTCGAGCAACCAGACTCCTGTCGCCTCGGTGAAGAAGGTAAACAGCTATGGGTAGGCTCGGCCCCACCGAGATCATTCTCATCCTCGTCGTCATCGTCCTGCTCTTCGGTGCCAAGAAGCTGCCCGACATGGCGCGCTCCCTCGGCAAGTCGGCCCGCATCCTCAAGAGCGAGGCCAAGGCCATGAAGTCCGAGAGCAAGGACGACACCGCCGCTCCGGCCGACCCGCCGAGCGACCCGGCCGTCCAGAAGCGCACGATCCAGGCCGCCCCCGGCGACGTGACCAGCTCGCGCCCGGTCACCGAGCCGACCGACCGTACGACGCAGCGCTGATCCAAGGCCGGCGCCGACGGCCGGCCTGCCGCACGAGATGAGGACGTGGGTTGCTCAAGTCTGCCCGCAAGAAGGAGAAGGACCCCGAGGGGCGGATGTCCCTCGCGGAGCACCTTCGCGAGCTCCGCAACCGGCTCGCCAAGGGGCTCCTCGCCATCACGGTCGTGTCGATCGTGGCGGCGTTCTACAGCCAGGAGCTGATGGAGTTCCTGGCTGACCCCGTGCCGCGCTGCGAGCCCGGCATGAAGCAGACCGGTGGCCACTGCGCGACCGTGACCTTCAACGACCTGCTCTCGCCCTTCACCACGACGGTGAAGGTCAGCCTCATGGTCGGCATCATCGTGTCCAGCCCGGTCTGGCTGTACCAGCTGTGGGCGTTCGTCGCGCCGGGACTCCACAAGAACGAGCGCAAGTACACGTACTGGTTCGTGTCCGCCGCCGTGCCGCTCTTCTTCGCGGGCGCCTGGCTGGCCTACGCGATCCTCCCCGTCAGCATGCGCGTCCTGCTCGGCATCACGCCCGACGGCGCGGCCAACCTGCTGCCGATGGACAAGATCCTCGACTTCACCGTCAGGATGGTCCTCGTCTTCGGTGCCTCGTTCGAGCTGCCACTGCTCCTGGTGATGCTCAACATGACGGGCATGGTGACCGGCCGCCGCATGCTCACCTGGTGGCGCGGCGTCGTCATGGGCGTCTTCATCTTCGGCGCGGTGGCGACCCCGACGACCGACCCGGTCGGCATGATCGCGCTCGCGGGACCGATCGTCGTCCTGTACTTCATCGCGGTCGGCATCTCGTTCCTCAACGACCGTCGCCGCCGCCGCAACGACCCCGACGCCGAGCTCGACGACGACGAGGCGTCCGACCTCGATCTGACGCCGCAGGACGTCGACGGCGTCGAATCGGTGCGGCCGCCCCGGGCGCTGCCCGAGCAGGCGGGCACCGGAAGGGCCGATCAGCGGGTGAACGGTTTCGACGACGTGACCTGACGTTGTTAGGGTCCTCCCTCAAACTCCGTCCGGGGGGACCCCAGTGACCAGCGAGATCACCCTCTTCGTCAATCCCACCGCGGGCCGCGGCCGGGGCGCTCACGCGGCGCAGCCGGCCGCTTCGGCGTTGCGGGCCCGTGGCTTCTCCGTGCGCACGGTCATCGGTGAGGACGCCCCCGACGCGTTGCGGCGGGCCCGTGCGGCCGTCGAGGGCGGCACGGGGGCGCTCATAGCCGTCGGCGGCGACGGCATGGCGAGCCTCGCGCTGCAGGCCGTCGCCGGGACGCGCACCCCGCTGGGCGTGATCGCGGTGGGGACCGGCAACGACTTCGCGCGGGCCCTGGGCCTGCCGGTGCGCGAGCCGGCCGCCGCCGGGGAGCTCGTCGCCGAGGCGCTGAAGGGGGCCCGCACGCGCGACGTCGACCTGGGGAGGGTCGGCGGGACGTGGTTCGGGACGGTGCTCGCCTCCGGCTTCGACTCGCGGGTCAACGACCGCGGCAACCGGATGCGGTGGCCCACGGGACGCTTCAAGTACGACCTGGCGATGGTCGCTGAGCTGGCGGCGTTCCGCCCGATCCCGTACCGCATCACGCTGGACGGCGGTGACGTCCACGAGGTCGAGGCCACGCTCGTCGCGGTCGGCAACGGAACCTCGTACGGCGGTGGCATGCGGATCTGTGCCGGGGCCGACATGGGCGACGGTCTTTTCGACGTCACCGTGGTCGGCGACTGCAGCCGTACGACGCTCCTCAAGGTCTTCCCGCGGGTCTACAGGGGAACGCACCTCGACCATCCGAAGGTCACCGTGCACCGCGCGGCCCGGGTCGAGCTCGCCGCGCCCGGCATCACGGGTTACGCGGACGGGGAGCCGCTCGGCGCGCTGCCGCTGACCGCGGAGTGCGTACCGGGAGCCGTGCGCGTCCTCGGGCCGTGAGCGCCGCGGCGCACGCCGTGTGAGCTGGCACGTTCCACCCCCGTTCCAATAATGATCGTCCGTTGTCAGTGGTGGCCGGTAGTCTCGAAAGCACGATGACAGAGGACCTCTCACCGGCCGAGCGGTACGCGGCGGCGCGCAAGCGCGCTGCCGAGCAGGCCACCGCACTCGCGTCCTTCCGCGAGATGTACGAATTCGGCCTCGACCCCTTCCAGATCGAGGCGTGCCAGGCGCTGGAGGCGGGCAAGGGCGTGCTCGTGGCCGCCCCCACGGGCTCGGGCAAGACGATCGTCGGCGAGTTCGCCGTGCACCTCGCCCTGCTGCAGGGCAAGAAGTGTTTCTACACCACGCCGATCAAGGCGCTCTCCAACCAGAAGTACTCCGACCTCGCCAAGCGGTACGGCGCGGACAAGGTCGGCCTGCTCACCGGCGACAACAGCGTCAACAGTGACGCCCCGGTGGTCGTCATGACCACCGAAGTCCTGCGGAACATGCTGTATTCGGGCTCGCAGTCGCTGCTGAACCTCGGCTATGTGGTCATGGACGAGGTGCACTACCTCTCCGACCGCTTCCGCGGTGCCGTCTGGGAGGAAGTGATCATCCACCTCCAGGAGTCGGTCACGCTGGTCTCCCTGTCGGCCACGGTGTCGAACGCCGAGGAGTTCGGCGACTGGCTCGACACGGTCCGCGGCGACACCGAGGTGATCGTCTCCGAGCACCGGCCCGTGCCGCTGTTCCAGCACGTGCTCGCCGGGCGCCGGATGTACGACCTCTTCGAGGAGGGCGAGGGCCAGCGCAAGGCGGTCAACCCCGACCTCACGCGCATGGCGCGGATGGAGTCCAGCCGTTCGTACAACCCGCGTGACCGCCGCAAGGGCAAGATGGTCCGCGAGGCCGACCGCGAGCGGGAGCGCCGCCAGCGGTCGCGGATCTGGACGCCGGGGCGGCCCGAGGTCATCGAGCGGCTCGACGCCGAGGGCCTGCTGCCCGCCATCACGTTCATCTTCAGCCGGGCCGCCTGCGAGGCGGCCGTGCAGCAGTGTCTGTACGCGGGGCTCAGGCTGAACGACGACGAGGCACGGATGACGGTCCGGGGGATCGTCGAGGAGCGCACGTCCTCGATCCCGAACGAGGACCTCCACGTCCTTGGTTACTACGAATGGCTGGAAGGCCTGGAGCGCGGCATCGCGGCGCACCACGCGGGCATGCTGCCGACCTTCAAGGAGGTCGTCGAGGAGCTGTTCGTGCGGGGCCTGGTCAAGGCCGTCTTCGCCACCGAGACCCTCGCGCTGGGCATCAACATGCCCGCGCGCAGTGTGGTGTTGGAGAAGCTCGTCAAGTGGAACGGCGAGCAGCACGCCGACATCACCCCGGGTGAGTACACGCAGTTGACGGGCCGTGCCGGGCGCCGCGGCATCGACGTCGAGGGTCACGCGGTGGTGCTCTGGCAGCGCGCCTTCAGCCCCGAGCACCTGGCGGGCCTGGCCGGGACGCGCACGTACCCGCTGCGGTCCAGCTTCAAGCCGTCGTACAACATGGCGGTGAACCTGGTCGAGCAGTTCGGGCGGCACCGCTCGCGCGAGCTCCTGGAGACGTCGTTCGCGCAGTTCCAGGCCGACAAGTCGGTCGTCGGGATCTCCCGTCAGGTGCAGAAGAACGAGACGGGCCTCGAGGGCTACAAGGCCTCCATGACCTGCCACCTGGGCGACTTCGACGAGTACGCGCGGTTGCGCCGCGAGTTGAAGGACCGGGAGAACGAGCTCGCCAAGCAGGGTGCCGCCCAGCGCAGGGTCGCCGCTGCCGTCGCGCTGGAGAAGCTGAAGCCGGGGGACGTCATCCACGTGCCCACGGGGAAGTATGCGGGCCTGGCGCTCGTCCTGGACCCGGGGCTGCCCGCGGGGCGGGCCAACGGCCACCGCGGGTTCGACCACGTCGACGGGCCGCGGCCGCTGGTGCTCACGGCCGAGCGGCAGGTCAAGCGGCTCGCTGCCATGGACTTCCCGGTGCCGGTCGAGGCGCTGGAGCGGATGCGCATCCCGAAGTCGTTCAACGCGCGCTCCCCGCAGTCCCGCCGTGACCTGGCGTCCGCGCTGCGCACCAAGGCCGGGCACATCGTCCCGGACCGGCACCGCAAGGGGCGTGCGACGGCCGCCGACGACCAGGAGATCGCACGCCTGCGCGCGGAGCTGCGCGCGCACCCCTGCCACGGCTGTGACGAGCGCGAGGACCACGCGCGCTGGGCCGAGCGGTACTACCGCCTCAAGCGCGACACCTCGCAGCTGGAGCGCCGCATCGAGGGGCGTACGAACACGATCGCCCGTACCTTCGACCGGATCGTCGCGCTCCTGACGGAGCTGGACTATCTGCGGGGCGACGAGGTCACCGAGCACGGCAAGCGGCTCGCCCGGTTGTACGGGGAGCTGGATCTGCTGGCCAGCGAGTGCCTGCGGGCCGGTGTGTGGGAGGGGCTCAGCCCGGCCGAACTGGCCGCGTGCGTCTCGGCGTTGGTGTACGAGTCGCGGGTCGGTGACGACGCGCTGGCGCCGAAGCTGCCGTCCGGCGCGGTGAAGGCCTCGCTCGGCGAGATGGTCCGCATCTGGGGCCGTCTCGACGGTCTGGAGGAAGAGTTCAAGATCAGTCAGACGGAGGGTGTCGGCCAGCGGGAGCCCGACCTCGGCTTCGCCTGGGCGGCGTACATGTGGGCCAACGACAAGGGCCTTGACGAGGTGCTGCGCGAGGCGGAGATGCCGGCCGGTGACTTCGTGCGCTGGTGCAAGCAGGTCATCGACGTGCTCGGGCAGATCTCGGCCGCGGCCCCCCGTGAGGGCAGCACGGTCGCGAAGAACGCTCGCAAGGCCGTCGATCAGCTCTTGCGGGGTGTGGTGGCGTACAGCTCGGTGGGCTGAGACCGGCCTCTGTCGCGCTACGGGCGCGTTCCTCGACCACGTCGGTCGCGGAACGCGCCCGTTCGGCGTTTTTCCGGCACTTTCGAGGTGTTACTCCATGTGTTCGAACCGTCGCCAGCTGTGCAAAAGGGCGGAGTGTATGCCTCCCGGCGCACCCTCTGCAGAGGGTTGCCGAATATGACTCGACGATGATTTTGGCGGACTAAGCTCGCCCGGAGCGCGGCGAGTTGAACGAGTTGCGACTGATTCGCGCGCTTGTTCCCCAAATCTTTTCGATCGTACGTTTCGTCATCCCCCTTATGTTCCGTCATTCCCCAAGACGTCACATTCCCCCAAGACGAGTGTTCAGAGGGCATACATGGTGAGTGTTCAATCGCCTCCCGGTGGCCGAGAAGTCCCTTACGCGCGCGTGTTGTTGCTGCCCGCCATGCTCATGGCGGCGGCGACCGGAGCCGCCGTCGCCTCGGTGGCGGCACCGGCCCGGCCCGCCGTCACCTGGTGCGGCGCCGTCGCGACCCTCATGGTCATCGCGGTCGGCGCCGAAGCGGTGCGCCGCGGCCGGACCATCCGGGGGCAGCGCACGCAGTACGCACAGCGGCTCGCCTTCCTCGAACGGCGCATCGCGGCCCACGACGACGAGATCGTGCGCCTGGGCCGGGAACTCCTGCCCGACGCGCTCTGGCGGCTGCGGCAGGGCGAAACGCCCGTGGACGTCATCCGCAATGTCGTCGACAGGAGCGAGGTCTACAGCGATCTCCCAGACTCCCAGCGCGACTTGCTGCGCTCCGTCCTGGAGATCCTGGACAACGAGGAGGCGATGCGTGAGTCCGCGCAGCGCGCCTTCGTCAACATCGCCCGGCGCGTCCAGTCGATCGTCCACCAGCAGGCCGCGGAACTGCGCGAGATGGAAGAGTTCCACGGCCGCAACCCCGAGGTCTTCGACGACCTGCTGCGCATCGACCACGGCACCGCGCTGATCGGCCGGCTCGCCGACTCCATCACGGTGCTCGGCGGCGCACGCCCGGGCCGCCAGTGGCCCGAGCCCGTCCGGCTGTTCAGCGTGCTGCGCGGCGCGATGTCCCGGATCCTCGACTACCCGCGCGTGGAGCTGCACTCGATCGCCGACGTCGCGATCCTCGGCACGTCCGTCGAGCCGCTCATCCACGCCTGCGCCGAACTCCTGGACAACGCCACCCGGTACTCGCCCCCGCAGACCAAGGTGCACGTCACCGCCGTCGAGGTGCAGACCGGCATCGCCATCGAGATCGAGGACGGCGGCGTCAGCCTCAGCGAGGAGGCCCGGGCCCGCGCCGAGCGCATGCTGGCACGGGCCCAGGCCGGCATCGACCTCAACGACCTCGGTGAGACGCCCCGCCTCGGCATGGCCGTCGTGGGCCGCCTCTCGCAGATGTACAACCTCCAGGTCGCCCTGCGCCAGTCCGCCTACGGCGGGGTCCGCGCGGTGCTCATCGTGCCGCGCGAGATGATGACCACCGGCCCCGCGCCCGGCCTCGCCCACGGCATCGGCGCCTCCGCCGTGCCCCGCTTCGACAACAGCGGCCGCAGCATCGAAGAGCCCGCCCGCAACATCCGCCGCAAGAAGCCCCGCGTCGTCACCGCGGGCCCGCCGCTGCGCTCCCCGCTCACCGCGACCATGCAGGACGACGTCCCCGAGGTCACCGAATGGACGTCCGGCGGCCTGCCGCAGCGCCGCAGCCGCGTCAAGATCTCCCTCGTCGAGCGGTACGCCCAGGAGGCCGAGGCCCAGCGGATCGCCGAGGCCCACGCCGCGGCCACCGCACCGCCCCCCGCACCGCCCAAGCGGGAGGAGCCCGAACCGGGCCTGTGGGTCGAGGCGTTCATGAAGGGCGTCAAAGGCGACCCCGCAGACCCCGCCCCGCTGCCTCCGCACGCAGCCACCCCGGAGGGAACCGCCGAGGACGGCCCCCACGCTCCGCGGGGAACCACCCAGAACAACCACGGCAGCGCCGACGAGAGGGACTGGCAGTGATCCAGCAACGCGCCAACTTCGACTGGATGCTGAAGGAGCTCGCCGACGGAGTGCCGCAGACCCGGCAGATCGTGGTGCTCTCGGCGGACGGTCTGCGCATCGCGCGCTACGGCGGCGACCCGGACGCGGCCGACCGCATCGCCGCGGCCTGCGCGGGTCTGCAGAGCCTCGCCGCCGCCGTCGCCACCGAGATCCCGCACAGCGACGGCGGCATGAAGATGGTCATCATCGAGATCAACGGCGGCTACTTCTACCTGATGGCCGCGGGCGCGGGCGCCTACCTCGCCGTGCTCGCCGACGAAACCGTCGACGCGGGCCTCGTCGCCACCCGCATGCGCGACCTCGTCGTACGCATCGGGGCGCACCTGACCAGCCCGCCCCGGCGTGACGGGCAGGCCGTATGACTCCTCCGCAGGACTCCCCACGCGGCCCGCAACAGGGCGATGTACCGCCGCAGGGCGGTGCGACCCCCCAGCGGGAGCGCCGCAGCCCCGGGAACCCGGAGCGGCTGTACATCCTCACGGGCGAGGACTCCGAGCGGGCACCGCTCGACCTCGTCACCCTGATCGTCGCGCAGGGCGAGGCGTCCCCGACGGCGCAGCCGGAACACTCGGCGGTACTGCGGCTGTGCACGACGCCGCTCTCCGTCGCCGAGCTCTCGGCGTACATGTCGCTGCCGTTCTCCGTCGTGACCGTCGTCCTGACGGAGTTACTGGCGACCGACCTCGTGCAGGCGCGCGCCCCCGTCGTCCGCTCCGCGCTCCCCGACCGATCCCTCCTCGAAGCGGTGATGCATGGACTTCAGAAACTCTAGGAACACGGACACGATCACCGGCCCGCGCAGTGAGGACGTCCTGCCGCACACGGCCGCGGCCGCCGTGAAGGTCGTGATCGTGGGCGGTTTCGGGGTCGGCAAGACGACGATGGTCGGTTCGGTGAGCGAGATCCGCCCGCTGACCACCGAGGAGACGATGACCCAGGCGGGCATCGGCGTCGACGACAACTACGGCTCCGAGTCCAAGACGGCCACCACCGTGGCGATGGACTTCGGCCGCATCAGCGTCTCCGAGGAACTCGTCCTCTACCTCTTCGGAACCCCCGGCCAGGAACGCTTCTGGTTCCTGTGGAACGGCCTCTTCGAAGGCGCGCTCGGCGCGGTCGTGCTCATCGACACCCGCCGCCTCGAGGTCAGCTTCGACGTCATCGGCCGCCTTGAGGAGCGCGGCGTGCCGTTCGTCGTCGCCGTCAACGACTTCCCCGACGCGCCCCACCACCCGGTCGAGACCCTGCGCAAGGCGCTCGACCTGGAGGCCGTCGTGCCGATCATGGCGTGCGACGCCCGCCGCAGGGAATCCAGCCGGGACGTCCTGATGACCCTGATGCGCTACCTCCACTCCCTGACCACGGCGCGCGTCTGACCGTGTCCGCACCCGTACCCAGCCACCCGCAACCCCCCTCAGTGAAACCCGGAGCGACGACCGTGACGACTCCTCCCCCTTCCTCCTGGGCCGGCGCCGGCGACCTCGGTGCCGCGCCGCCCGGCTGCCCCGCCCACGGCCTCGGCCCCGGCGGCCTGCGCCGCATCTACGGCCCCGAGGCGGACACCGACCTCGCGGGGCTGTACGAGAAGCTGCGCGCCGAGCACGGCCCGGTCGCGCCCGTGCTGATCCACAACGACGTGCCGATGTGGGTGGTGCTCGGCCACAGCGAGAACCTCCACATGGTCCGCACTCCCTCGCACTACACCCGCGACTCGCGCGTCTGGCGGGCCGTGCGGGACGGCAGCGCGGGCCTCGACCATCCGCTCGCGCCCGTCTTCACCTGGCAGCCGATGTGCAGCTTCGTCGAGGGCGACGAGCACCAGAGGCTGCGCGGCGCGGTCACCGGCGCCATGTCCGGCATCGACCACCGAGGCATCCGCCGCCACATCAACCGCTATACGAACCATCTGCTGAACGACTTCTGCCAGGACGGTCACGCCGACCTCGTCAGCCAGTTCGCCGAACACCTGCCGATGATGGTGATGTGCCACGTCCTCGGGATGCCCGAGGAGTACAACGAGCGGATGGTGCAGTCCGCCCGCGACATGATCAAGGGCACCGACACCGCCATCGCGAGCAACGCGTACGTGATGGAGGTCCTGATGGGGCTGGTGCGGCGGCGCCGCGCCAACGCCGAGGAGGACTTCACCAGCAGCCTCATCGCCCACCCCGCGCAGCTCACCGACAACGAGGTCGGCGAGCACCTGCGGCTCGTGCTCATCGCCGCGTACGAGGCCACCGCCAACCTCATCGCGAACGTCGTGCGGATGGTCCTCACCGACCCGCGCTTCCGGGCGCAGCTCAGCGGCGGGCAGATGACCGTTCCCGAGGCGGTCGAGCAGTCCCTGTGGGACGAGCCGCCGTTCAGCGCGATGGTCGGCTACTTCGCGAAGCAGGACACCCAGCTGGGCGGTCAGCACATCCGCGCGGGCGACGGCCTGATCATGGGCATCGCGCCGGGCAACGTCGACCCGGTCGTACGGCCCGACCTCGCCGCCAACATGCAGGGCAACCGCTCGCACCTCGCGTTCAGCGGCGGGCCGCACGAGTGCCCGGGCCAGGACATCGGGCGCGCCATCGCCGACACCGGCGTCGACGCGCTCCTGATGCGGCTGCCGGACGTCGAACTCGCCATCGACGAGCGGGATCTGGGGTGGACGTCGTCGATCCTGTCGCGGCACCTCGTGGAGCTGCCGGTCACGTTCGCGCCGCGCCCGCCGCAGGACATCACGGCCCGCCCCTCGGCGCACCTGCCGCCCCAGCGCAGGGACTGGCAGGTGTCGTCCCCGGCGCCGCACCCTCCGGCCCCCGCCGCCCCCGCCGCCCCGGCCCCCCGGCCGTCGGCGCCCGCCCCGGCCCCGGCTCCCGAGGCCGTCCGCCCCAGGGGAGCGTGGCAGCGCTTCCTCACCTGGTGGCGCGGCTACTGACAGGGGCTACCGCGCCCAGCTGTCGTACGCCTCCCAGGCGCCCAGCGTCCGCCCGCTGGTGAAACGGTGGGCGACGCCCGTGACCGGGTCCGTGAACTCCAGGACGCGCGCCAGGAGTTGCAGGGGCCGCCGGAAGTCGCCCGGTGGCACGGGCCCGGCCACCACCGGGTAGACGGGGTCGCCGAGGATCGGCAGGCCCAACGCGTTCATGTGGACGCGGAGTTGGTGGGTACGGCCGGTGTGCGGGGTCAGACGGTAGCGGCCGAGGCCCGCGCGGTGCTCGACGAGTTCGACGCGGCTCTCGCTGTTGGGCTCGGCGTCCGCCACCTCGTACGCGGCGATGATCCCGCGCTCCTTCACGATGTGGCTGCGCACGCTCCGGGGGAGCGGCACGCCCGGATCGTACGCGGCCACGGCCTCGTACTCCTTACGCACCCGACGGTCCCCGAACAACGTCTGATACGCCCCGCGTTCCGCGGGCCGCACCGTGCACAGGAGCAGTCCGGCGGTCAGCCGGTCCAGGCGGTGGGCGACGCCGAGCGTCGGGATGCCGAGTTCGGTGCGGAGCCGGGCGAGGGCCGTCTGCGTGACGTGGCTGCCGCGGGGCATCGTCGCGAGGAAGTGCGGCTTGTCCACGACGACGATGTGCTCGTCGCGGTGGACGACGTCGAGGGCGAAGGGGACGGGGACCTCGGCGGGGAGGTCCCGGTGGAACCAGACGGAGGCGCCCGGCAGATAGGGGGTGTCCGGGGCCACCGGTGCACCGTCCGCGCCGACGATCCGGCCATCCCGCACCATCGCGTCGACGACGTCCGGCCCGACCGGCAGCCGCTCCGTCAGATAGTCGCGCACGGTCGGCCACGCCCCGTCGGGCGGCAGCGCGACCCGGACGGGGTCGATGCCGTCGCGCTGGGGGAGCGGGGCGGGGGGAAGGCGGCGCTTGCGTCTCATCAGGGGGTCAGCGTACGGGGCGCCGCAGGTCATAGAGGGTGTGGACGGGGGCGATCGGGGCGTTCGTGGATCTTCCGGGGCGGGCGGGTGTGCGGGGCGCGCGGGTCCGGGTCCCGCAGGCTCATGTGCGCCCCGGAAAACCACTGCCGTCGCGCGTGTCCCCGCTGACACGATGCGCCCATGCCCTTCAAGATCTCCGACATCGTCGCGGCAGGCACCCTGGCCCGCCGCGCGCAGCCGACGCTCCCCGCTCCCGGCGGACTGATCCTGCGCCCCTGGTCGACTGCCGATGTGCCCGCCGTGTACGAGGCGTTCCAGGACCCCGTGATGCAGCGCTGGCACGCGCGCGTGGCCGACTCCGAGAGCGAGGCGCGCGGTTGGATAGAGGGCTGGCGCAAGGCGTGGGCGGACGAACGCGACGCGTACTGGGCGATCGCCGACGCGGGGACCGACGAGGTCGTGGGGCGTGTCGCGCTGCGCTGCATCGTGCTCGCGGACGGCCAGGCGGAGATCGCGTACTGGACGATGCCGTCGGCCCGCGGCCGCGGCATCGCCCCCCGCGCCGTCGAGGCGCTCTCGGCGTGGGCGTTCGACGAGGTGGGCCTGCACCGCCTGGAACTGACCCACTCGACGGCGAACGAGGCGTCGTGCCGCGTGGCCCTGAAGACGGGGTTCGCGGCGGAGGGCACGAAGCGGAGTGCGCTGCTGCACGAGGACGGGTGGCATGACATGCATCTGCATGCGCGGATCAGGGGGGAGGGGCCGGTCACGATGTCGTGAAGTCCCGGGTTGTCCAGACCAATCCATATTTCTGCAGGTCAGGCGGGGTGCCTTATGCCCGTCTTTACTTACCCTTTATTGACGCTTACTGAGAGTAGGTGCTTAGCTTCGCTCGTTTCTGTGGAGAACCTGTAAACCTGGGGTGGGGACGTGCTGACAGCAAGGGGGCGTCGCGATTCGCGACGGCCAAGATCGAGTGGTGCTCGCGCGGTGAGTTGGGCGACGGCGTGCGCCGTCCTGGCATCGCTGGTGACGGCGGTGGGCCTGGCCGGATCGGCCGCGTCCGCGGACGGCGGGAAGACGGACGCCGGGCGGACGGCGTCGGAGCGTGCCGCGGCCACCGGTAAGCCGGTCGAGGTGGTGTCGGAGCGCGGCACCTACAGCACGACCGTGGCCAATCCCGACGGCACCTACACGCTGACGAAGGCCACCACCCCGCAGCGGGTGAAGGCGGCCGACGGTGACTGGCGGGACATCGACACCACGCTGGTGCGCCGCTCCGACGGCACCGTCGCCCCCGGGGCGACCGCCGTCGACCTCGCCTTCTCCGGCGGGGGCAGCGGCAGCAGGATGATCCGCATCGGCACCCCGCGCGGCGCCCTGGAGCTCGGCTGGCCCGGCGAGCTGCCGACCCCCGAGCTGAAGGGCGCCACGGCGACGTACCCGAACGTGCTCAAAGGCGTCGACCTCGAACTGACGGCCACGTCGGAGGGGTTCAGGGAGATCCTCGTCGTCAAGACGCCGGAGGCGGCCGCCGACCCCCGGCTGGCCACCGTCCGGCTGGCCGTCAAAGGCAAGGGTCTGCAGGTCGTCCCCGGCGCGGACGGCGGGCTTCGCGCGGTCGACGAGGACGGCAACGACGTCCTGGCGGGCCCGGCCGGTGTGATGTGGGACGCGGCGGGCGACAAGGCGCAGCGCGCCCGGTCGTCGAAGTCGGCGTCCGCCCCGGCCGCCGAGCCCGGCGCCCGGCACGGGCGGAGCGCCACGCAGCCGAACCCCGGCGACCACAGCGCCGAAATGCCGGTGAAGGTCGAGGACGGCGCCATCAGCGTGCGTCCGGACCGGGCGCTGCTGCGCGGCAAGAAGACCGTCTACCCGGTGCGCATCGATCCCCCCGTCGGCCTCGGCGCCTCGGAGCGTACGGTCCTCTCCAGTGACGGCGACGTCTTCTGGCAGTTCAACGGGGACTACGGAGTCGGCAACTGCAGCCGCATGGGCCCGTACTACTGCGACAAGGACCACACGAACCGGATGTACTTCGAGTTCGGGCCCTCGAAGCTGTCCGGCAAGCAGGTCGTCGACGCCACCTTCCGTGCCAAGGAGACCTGGTCGTTCACCTGTGACGCCAAGTGGGTCGACCTGGAGCGCACCGACAACATCTCCAAGGGCAAGAAGTGGCCGGGCCCCACGCAGCGGGACCAGATGGGCGACCGGTACGTCTCCGCGGGCCGCGGGGACCAGTGCAGCCCCGAACAGCCGGACCAGTGGGTCGAGTTCAACGACAACCCGGACGAGTCGGACGAGAACCTCACCTCCTCGGTGCGCAATCTGGCGTCCGGCAAGTTCAGCGCCCTGACGCTGATGCTGCGGGCGCACGACGAGGGCGACCCGGCGGCCTGGAAACGGTTCGACGACAACGCCGAGCTCCAGGTGATCTACGTGCCGAAGCCCGGCACCCCCTCATCGGTGGGGATCATCCCGGGCAACGGAAACACGGGGTACTGCGCCAAGTCCTCGCGCACCCCCACGATCGTCACCCGTCTCGACCCGATGGCGCAGGCCAAGGTGCAGACCCAGGTCAAGCCGAAGGCGGGCGAGGAGAAGGGCGAGCTGCAGGCCGAGTTCGTCGTGCAGCGCGGCGACGACGCCGACTGGCACCAGGTGTGGTCGGACTACCGGCCGAAGCCCGGCTGGGTGGCGGACGACACGCTGGCGAAGGTCCGCATGGGCGAACGGGCCGACGGCGGCCTGTACCGCATGAGGGCGCGCACGCAGTCCCACTGGACGTACGGCAAGAGGAACGGCGACCTGTGGTCGGCCTACTCGTCCTGGTGCTACTTCAAGATCGACTCGACGGCGCCCAAGGCGCCCCAGATCACCTCGACGGGTCTCTACACCGAATGCCTCCCCGACCTCTGCGAGGGCAAGGGCGGCCCCGGAGTGGCCGGATCCTTCCAGTTCAAGCCGAACACCGTCGACAAGGACATCGTCGCCTACCGGTGGCGGCTGCTGACCCAGAAGGGCGCCAGCGAGACGGCCGGCTCGACCGTCACCGTCAAGCCGACGCCGTCACTGTCCGGGCTCCAGGTCCTGACGGTGCAGGCCAAGGACGTACGTGAACGCTGGGGCAGCCCGAGCGAGTTCGCCTTCAAGGTCGCTCCGGCCGCGGGGCCCGTCGGCACCTGGCACTTCGACGACGGCGCACCGGGCTCGACGGCCACCGTGGCCAAGGACACCGGGTCCGAGGGCACGCGGCACGACGCGACGCTGCGCGCCCGGACGGACGGCACGGCCGCGGGCTGGTCCGTGCTCGGTCGCCGCGGCACCGCCGACTACTCGCTGCTCCTCAACGACGATGTGAGCACGGAGTCCGGGCGGACCGGCTATGCCGCCACCTCCGCGCCCGCGGTCAACACCGGCGACTCGTTCACGCTGTCCTCGTGGGTCCTGCTCACCGACACCTCGGCGAACCGGGTGGTGGCCTCCGCACCGGGAGCCAACGGTTCGGCGTTCACGCTCTACTACTCGTCCACGTACAACAAGTGGGTGTTCAACCGCACCGCCACGGACACGAAGACGAACCCCGTCTACATCCGCTCGATCGCGGACACCGCGAACCCGTCGACAGAGGTGTGGACCCACGTCGCCGGAGTGTTCGACAGCAAGGGCGACACCGACAGGACGAACGACACCATCCAGCTGTTCGTCAACGGCCGCCCGCAGGGCCAGCCGGTCAAGCTCCACGCGACCTCCAGCGCCTACACGCCCTGGGTCTCGACCGAGGGCCTGCAGTTCGGCCGCTCCAAGGTCGGCGGTGCATGGGGCGAGAACTTCATGGGCCGACTCGACGAGGCCAACGTCTGGCAGCGCGCGCTGACCGGTGAACAGCTGCGCCAGGACGCGCGCCTGGAGACCGACAGCGTGCCCGCGACCGAACTCGTCGGATACTGGGACTCCGCCACCGCGGAGAACGGGAAGGTCGCCGAGTTCACGTCGTACGCACTCGGCTCGATGGACATCTCGTCCACCGGCGCGGTCGCGGATCCCGACGACAACGAGCTGGAACTCGACGGCAGCTCGGGCTACATGGCCACCACGGGCCCCGTGGTGGACGAGACCGGTTCCTTCACGGTGACCGCCGACGTCAAGCTGGACGGCGCGAAGTTCGCGGCCATGAAGGTCGGCTCCCGCGCCCAGGTCTTCGGCCAGTCCACCCCGGACGGCAAGGAGTCGTCGTGGGCGCTGTGGGTGGAGAAGGTCTCGGCCGACGGCTACCTCTGGCACTTCGGGCGTACGGCAACCGACGCCGCCGGGAAGGTGCTCTCGACCGCTTCCGTGCCGTCCGAGACGTCCGCCGAGATGGACACGTGGGTGCAGGTCACCGGCGTGTACGACGCCACCGAGGAAGTCGATGGCGGCTACGGCAACACCCATCTGTACCTGAGCGAGACCGAGCAGGCGCAGGAGGGGGGCGCCGCCTTCCCCGCGGTCGAACAGGGCGGCGGTGAGCTCGCGGCCGGGCGAGGCCGGGCCGGTGGCGTCAACGGGCACTACCTGCCCGCCTCCCTGGACGAGGTCCGGGTGTGGACCGGGGCCATGACCGCCGACCAGGTCCGCGCCAAGGCGCTGGGCGCACCCGGCGACGAGTGACGGACGCCGGGGGCCCGCACACGCGGGCCGCCGGCTCCGCCCCGACGGGCCCGACGCACGCACCCACGCATACGCATACGCGCTTTCGCGCATTCACGCATACAGCCAGTGGCACCTGACGGCGGTGTGGAGCAGATCCATGCCTCCGTGGTCGTCACGCGATGGCCCCTGCCCGGACGTCGCCGTCCCGGCGCGGGCCGCAGAGGGACACCAATGAGACGAACAGCGTTGGTCCGGCATGTGCCGGGCCGCACCAGAGCCGCGCGAGAGCGCAGGCTCCGCCGAGTGGCGGTCATCGCCGGATTCTCGCTGCTTCCGGGGCTGCTGAGCACCAGCGCCTACGGGGCGCGCCCCGATCCGCTGGGCCGCCCCGACCTGAAGACGGTCGCGGCCGACGACGTGTCGCCCTTCAAGGCGAAGACGGACAAGAAGACGGCAGCCAGGATGGCGGAGGCGGCGCAGGCGGATCGGGACGCCGTGCGGCGTGCCCACGCCGACGCGCGACGGACCGTCGCCTGGCCGAAGCGCGGGGCGGCGACCCTGAAGCTGCCCGACGCAGGAACGGCCGAGGCCGCGCCGGGAGCACTGCCGGTGACCCTCGCACCGCCGAAGCAGGGCAAGGGCATGGGCAAGGGCAAGAAGCACGGCCGGGTCGCCGACCAGGTCGAGGTGAACGTCCTCAGTCGGCAGGAGACGGCCGAGCTCGGGATCAAGGGCGTCGCGCTGAAGGTGACGGGCCCCGCGACCGGCGGCAAGGCCGAACTCGGCATCCAGTACGCGAAGTTCGCCACGGCCTACGGCGGTGACTGGGCAGGCCGACTGCAGGTCGCCCGCGTCTCCGACTGTGCGCTGCGCTCGCCCGAGGCGGCCAAGTGCCACAAGGCGGAGCCCCTGCCATCCGTGAACGAGCGCGGCGACCAGCGCCTCGCCGCCCAGCTGGACTTCCCGGCCACCGCCCCGGCGGCCAAGGGCGCGGCCACGAGCGCGCGTTCCGGCACCGGAAGGACGCTGCTCCTCGCGGTCTCGGCCGGTACGCAGTCGGGTGGCGGCGACTTCAAGGCGACCCCGCTGACCGCCTCGTCCACCTGGGAGGCGGGCGGCAGCGCGGGCACCTTCACCTGGTCGTACCCGCTGAAGCCGCCGGCGCCCGCCGCCGGGCCCAAGCCCACCCTGGACATCTCCTACAACTCCTCCAGCGTCGACGGCCGTACGGCCACCACCAACAACCAGGGCACGCAGGTGGGTGAGGGCTTCGACCTCACAGAGTCCTTCGTCGAGCGCAAGTACGGCTCGTGCAACGACGACGGCCAGGACAAGAAGTACGACCTGTGCTGGAAGTACGACAACGCCTCGCTCGTGCTCAACGGCAAGGCCACCGAGCTGGTCAAGGACGACACCGACGGCAAGTGGCGGCTCAAGAACGACGACGCCTCCGTCGTCACGCACTCCACGGGCGCGGAGAACGGTGACGACAACGGCGAGCACTGGACCGTCGTCACCGGCGACGGCACGAAGTACGTCTTCGGCCTGAACAAGCTCGACGGCGCGGCGGCCGCCGACCGCACCGAGTCCACGTGGACCGTGCCCGTCTTCGGCGACGACTCCGGCGAACCCGGATACGAGGACGGCACCACGTTCTCCGGCCGCGACAAGAAGCAGGCGTGGCGGTGGAACCTCGACTACGTGGAGGACACCCACGGCAACGCGATGAGCTACTGGTACGAGGCCGAGCACAACAACTACGACAAGCTCGGCGACGACAACACCGGTACCGACTACGTTCGCGGCGGATACCTCAAGGAGATCCGCTACGGCCAGCGCGCCGGTGCCCTCTTCTCCGCGACGCCTGCCGCCTCCGACAAGGTCGTGTTCACCCATGCCGAGCGGTGCGTCGCCTCGGGCAGCGGGTGCGACTCGCTGACGAAGGACACCAGGGACAACTGGCCCGACGTGCCGTTCGACAGCCTCTGCAAGGACGGCGACAAGTGCACGTACAACCTCAGCCCCACGTTCTTCTCCCGTAAGCGGCTGACGGGCGTCACCACCTCCGCGTGGGACGCGGGCGCGGCCACGCCCGGCTACGCGCCGGTGGACTCCTGGTCCCTCAAGCAGCGTTACCTCGACCCCGGGGACACCGGTGACTCCACCGACCAGTCGCTGTGGCTGGACGAGATCGAGCACACCGGCAAGCGAGGGGCCGACCTCTCCCTGGACCCGGTCAAGTTCGACCATGTGTACCGGCCCAACCGGGTCGACGGTCCTTCGGACGACATCCTGCCGTTCAACCGGCCGCGCCTGAAGACGATCACTTCGGAGACGGGCGCCCAGACCATCGTGGACTACCTCGCCGCCGACTGCGCGGCCGGGCAGACCATGCCCAAGGCGGACGAGAACACCAAGCGGTGCTATCCGGTGTACTGGTCCCCGAACGGCGAGCTCACACCGATCCTCGACTGGTTCCAGAAGTACCCGGTCAGCGGCGTCCAGACGACCGACCCGCGCGGCGGCTCCGAGGCCGTGCAGCACATCTACACGTACTCCGGCGGCGGTGCCTGGCACTACAACGACGACCCGATGACTCCGGCCAAGGAGCGCACCTGGTCGATCTGGCGCGGCTACGAGAAGGTCACGCACCTCACGGGCTCGCCCGGCGGCACCCAGTCCAAGGAGGTGTCGGTCTTCCTGCGCGGCATGAACGGGGACCGGGTCCTCGGGACCGACGGAAAGACCCCTGACGCCGACAAGCGCAAGAGCGCCGACGTCACCGGCGTCAAGGCTCCGAAGATCACCGACTCCGATCAGTACGCGGGCTTCACCCGGGAAACGGTGTCTTACGACGGGGCCACCGAGGTCTCCGGCACGGTCAACGACCCCTGGTCGAAGCGGACCGGCACGCAGCACAAGTCGTACGCCGACACGGAGGCGTACTTCGTCCGCACCGCGGCGTCCCACGCCCGCACCAACGTCACGAGCAAGCTGACCCCCGTCGACCGGGTCCGCACCACGAAGACGACCTACGACGACTACGGCATGCCCGAAACGGTCGAGGACACCGGCGACGACGCGGTCAAGGGCGACGAGAAGTGCACGCGCACCTGGTACGCGCGCAACAGCGAGGCGGGCATCAACTCGGCCACGTCACGCACACGTTCCGTCGCGAAGCCCTGCTCCGTCACGGACGCCGAGCTGGACCTGCCGGCCGACTCCACACGCTCCGGTGACGTGATCTCGGACGAGGCCACGGCCTACGACACGACCACTTGGTCCGCCGCGCAGAAGCCCACCAAGGGCGAAGCGCAGTGGAAGGGCCGCGCCAAGGGATACGGCAGCGACAACGCCCCCGTCTGGCAGCAGTCGGGAACCGTCAAGTACGACGTGCTCGGCCGCCCCACCGTGGAGCGGGACACCCACGACGACACCGTCACCAGCACGGGCTACACCCCGGCCACGACGGGCCCGCTGACCGGGACCACCGTCACGAACGCCAAGGGGTTCAAGACCACCACGGCCAAGGACTTCGGACTCGGCGTCGACCTGAAGGTCACCGACCCCAACGGCAAGGCCACCGAGAGCGAGTACGACAGCCTCGGGCGCATCCTCAAGGTCTGGCTGCCCAACCGGTCCAAGTCGCTCGGCAAGACACCCAACTACGTGTACGGCTACAGCATCACCGCCGCCGCCCTTCCCTGGGTGTCGAGCGGCACCCTCCAGGCCGACGGTTCCGGCTACACCACCACCTACGAAATCTTCGACTCACAGTTGAGGACCCGTCAGGTGCAGGCGCCGTCCGCTTCCGGTGGACGCGTCATCGCGGAGACGCTGTACGACGACCGCGGTCTCGCGGTCACCGCCGAGTCCGACATCTGGGACGCCAAGAACGCGCCGTCCGGCGTGCTCGCCCAGATCGACGGAGGCCAGGCACCCACCCAGACGGACACCGTCTTCGACGGCGCGGCCCGCGCGATCAAGACCACGACGAAGAACAGGGGAGTCGCGCGCTGGTCGACCGAGACCGTCTACCAGGGCGACACCGTGATCACCGGCGCCCCGGCCGGCGGCCAGGCGGCCGCGGTCGTGACCGACGCCCTCGGCCAGACCACGGAGCGGCGCGAGTACTCGGGCCCCAAGGCGACCGGCACCGAGTACACCACCACGACGTTCGGCTACACGCCTCGCGGCCTGCAGAAGTCCGTCACCGGGCCGGGCAAGGACGCCGCGTGGACCTACACCTACGACCTCTTCGGCCGTCAGGTCCACGCGGACGACCCGGACAAGGGCGGCAACTCCACGGAGTACAACGACCTGGACCAGCCGGTGCGGACCACCGACAACACCGGCAAGTCCCTGCTCGTCGGGTACGACGAACTCAACCGCAAGACCGCCGTGTGGCAGAACTCCAAGACCGACGCCAACAAGCTTGCCGCCTGGACCTTCGACAGCCTCGCCAAGGGGCAGCAGGACACCGCCGTCCGCTATGACGGCGGCCTGAGCGGCAAGGCGTACATCCAGAAGGTCACCTCGTACGACAGTCTCTACAAGGTCACCGGCAAACAGATCATCCTGCCGGACGGCGACCCGCTCGTGACGGCCGGCGTGCCCAAGACGCTGTCCTTCTCCACCGGCTACAACCTCGACGGCACGGTCAAGCAGAGCACCGCCCCCGCGGTCGCCGGGCTCGCCGCCGAGACGGTGTCGTACGGCTACGACGCCCTGGGCCGGATCCGCACGGCCAAGGGCGCCACCGGCTACCTCCAGGACGCCGCCTACTCACCGGTCGGTGACAAGAGCCAGCTGACCTTGGGCACCGACGCCACCGCGAAGAAGGCCTATGTCACCAACGAGTACGAGGACGGCACGCGACGCCTCACCCGGTCGTACGTCACCGACGACGTGCACGGCTACATGCTGCAGGACCTCAAGTACCACCAGGACGACGCGGGCAACATGACGTCGGTCTTCGACGCGACGACCCTGGGCGGCACCGGCCAGGCCGACTACCAGTGCTTCGACTACGACGGCCAGCGCCGCCTGACCGAGGCCTGGACGCCGAAGACTGCGGACTGCGCCACCACCGGCCGCACGGTCGGCAACCTAGGCGGGGCCGCGCCGTACTGGACGAGCTACCAGTACGACGACGCCGGGCTGCGCACCCAGCAGACCGACCACGCGTCCGCAGGCAACACCGTCACCGACTACCGCTACGGAACGGAGACCGGGCAGCCGCACGCGCTGGCCAGGACGGAGTCGGGCGGCAAGACGAAGTCCTACTCCTACTACGCCGACGGCACCACCAGGACCCGCCCCGGCACGCAGGCGGAGCAGACGCTGACCTGGAACGCGGAAGGCAGCCTGCAGAGCGTCAGTGAGCCCGCCGCCGGTGACAAGGGAGCCAAGAAGACCGAGTACCTCTACGACGCCGGTGGAGACCTGCTGATCCGCCGTGCCACGTCCGGCGACGGCGAGACGGTGATGTACCTCGGCGCGATCGAGGTGCGCGTGAAGTCGGCCAGTGGCGGCAAGGCGTCCCTGTCCGGGACCCGCTATTACACGGCCGGGGACCAGACCGTCGCGGTCCGCACCGCGACCGCGGGGACGTCCGGCAGCAAGCTGGCCTTCCTCGTCGGCGACCACCACGGCACGTCGAGCCTCGTGATCGACGCGACGACCATGGCGTTCACCAAGCGGCAGACCACGCCCTTCGGGGCGCCGCGCGGAGCGAAGCCCGCGGAGTGGCCGGACGACAAGGGCTTCCTCGGGAAGCCGACCGACCAGGAGACGGGCCTCACGCACGTCGGCGCCCGGGAGTACGACCCGGTCATCGGCCGGTTCCTCAGCGTGGACCCGGTCATCGACCCGGAGAAGGCCCAGTCCCTCAACGGCTACACCTACGGCAACAACAACCCGGCGACGTTCAGCGACCCCACGGGCCTGGACATCGGTGGCCTCTTCGGCATGGTCATCGGCGGCCTCGCCGCCGTGGGCAGCTTCGTGCAGAACGTCATGGGCATGCTCGGTGGCGGTGGTGGCGGTGGCGGCGGTTTCGGCGGCACGGGGTACACCGGCGGTACGGCGCCGACCAACAACTGGGGATGGGCCGGAAGCATCAACAACGGGTGGAAGCCCGGGGCGACCTACAACCTCATCACCAAGTCCTGGGACTACCCGTTCCTGGTCCGAGGGGGTAAGGCGCTGGACGAAGTCCTCGCGTCCGTTCCGGAGTGGGGAATCGTCCAGGACCCCAAGGCGCAGAACGGCTGGACCTCCTCCCGACAGCTCTTCTTCGGATGGGTCTGGGGAGGCGGGTGGCCGCTCAAGTCGAATCAGTACTTCCACGGAGGCGACGCCTTTACCGCCATTCTGGCTCGTGACGGCACTATTGCCAAGAAGCGTGCGGAATTGCTGGGGCAGGCCCGGGAGAAGGGGATGGAGGCGAAGGGCGCCGACGAAAAGGGCGAAAGGTTTTCCTACAAGGACGTCGGTCCTGATCCAGGCAGCTCTTTCTGGAAGTTCAACTCCCTTCGCGGAGCTGCCAGCGATATTGCGGGGACCTTGACCAACGGTGCCATAGGGACCTCTAATTCTGCCGATGCCTTCCTGGGCAGCTACAGCGGCACGGCGCGCATCAAGGCAGTCGACAAGAGAAAGGGAACGGTTACGCTCCGGTTCACTGCTACGAATCTCTCGGACTGGAACTCGGCCACCCATGTGCTTCCGAGGTCCTGGAACCCTGTATACAAGGGCGGTCGCGGAGCGCTCGTGACCGAGCAATTCGGGTGGGAAGAGAAATGGCCGCTCGGCGGGTGCGTGAGCTACTCGGAGTGGCTGGAATAGTGCTCGGGCAGGGCTGTGGGGCTCTTGAATGTGACCCCGCAGCCCTGCTGCTATTATGCGAGGGTGAGCAAATTGAGATTCGGTCTACCGCTGGTATTGGCAGCCTTGCTCGTTGTCTCCTCGTGCGGCTATGGTGACAAATCGGTGAAGGTCAAAATGGATGACGTCGCCGGGGAATGGGTTGAGTCGGCCGGTGGGAGGATCGCCATCTCCACCGATCGGACTTTCACGGCGTCCGGTCTGAAATCTGATGCTTTTTCGGATAATGACTGCCCGGCAGGCGCCGCGTCCGGGACGTGGGGTTTCTACGTCTACAAGGGTGAATCGATGACCGAGGTCTCGGAGAAGGCGCAGTCGGGGACCCGGCTCGGCCTGTCGTTCAACGGTGTGCCGCAGGGGGAGTGTCTGATCGACCTGGTCGCGGTCGACGGCGGCGACACGCTCTGCGCCTCCGACGACCCGGACGCCCTGTGCGGTCTCGACGTGAAGTTCTCCCGCAAGGGCTGACAGGGCGCGTCGCGGGCCGGTGCCGTCAGGCCGCCTTCTCCTGCTCCGCCTCCACCTGCGCGTTCCACTCCCGCTTGGAGGCCTGCCAGCCGTCCTCGTTGTGGCCGAGGCGCCAGTAGCCGGAGATGGAGAGGCGCTCGCGGGGGATCTCGTGCTCGATGCGCAGGTAGCGGCGCAGCTCCTTCACGAAGCCCGCCTCGCCGTGCACGAAGGCCTGCAGCTCGCCTGCCGGGAACTCCAGGGAGCGGACGGCCTCGATGAGGAGCTCGCCGACCGGGCGGTCGCCGCGGTGCAGCCAGACGACCTCGGCGTCCGTCGCGATCTTCTGCTCCTCCTCGGGGCCCTCGACCTCGACGAAGATGCGCGCGACGGCGCCCGGGGGAAGTGCCTCGGCCGCCGCGGCGATGGCGGGCAGGGCGCTCTCGTCACCGGCGAGCAGGTGCCAGTCGGCGTCCGCACCCGGGGCGTACGCGCCGCCCGGGCCCAGGAAGCGCACCGTGGCGCCGGGCTGGACGTCGCGGGCCCACGGCCCGGCGAGGCCCTCGTCGCCGTGGATCACGAAGTCGAGGGCGAGCTCGCGGGCCTCGGGGTCCCAGGAACGGACCGTGTAGGTGCGGGTGACCGGCCACTGGTCGCGCGGGAACTCCTCGCGGATGCGCTGCATGTCGAAGGGCTCGGGATAGGTGACGCCCTCCGCGTCGAAGAGCAGCTTCACATAGTGATCGGTGCACCCGGCGGTGGTGAACTCGGCGAGGCCCTCGCCGCCGAGGACCACCCGCTGCATGTGCGGGGTCAGCCGCTCCGTGCGGACGACCTGCGCGACATGGGCCTTCGGTGCTTTGCGTGCCGGACGTTCTGCCATGGCGACGGCCTCCCCTGATCCACAACTGATCCACAAGTACTTAGGTTTACCTAAGCTAACACCTCAGAGGGTGAGGGTGGAGAGCAGGCGTTGCAGCGAGCCGCCCAGGCCCCAGCGGGCCGCCAGCTCGTCCAGTGCGGCGGGATCGCGGGGGGTGTGCGGAAGCGCGACGTCCACATCCGGCAGGGGGACGTCGTCCGCCACTCGTACGACCTTCGGCGCGACCGCCACGTACGCGCGCGACTCGTCGAGCCGCCTGCGCTGCGACGGGGTGAGCTTCGACTTCGGGTCGTCGACCGCGGCCATGATCCCCGCCAGGTCGCCGAACGCGTCCAGGAGCTTGGCCGCCGTCTTCTCGCCGATGCCGGGGACGCCCGGCAGGCCGTCGCTCGGGTCGCCGCGCAGCAGCGCCAGGTCGACGTAGCCCGGGCCGTCCACGCCGTACTTCTCGCGCAGCCACGCCTCGTCCGTCGTCTGGAGGGTGCCGACGCCCTTGAGGGGATAGAGGACGCGGACGCCGCGCCTGTCGTCCACCAGCTGGTAGAGGTCGCGGTCGCCCGTGACGATGTCGACGGGGCCGGTGGCGCGCGCCGTGAACGTGCCGATCACGTCGTCCGCCTCGTACGCCGCCACGCCCACGCGTGCGATGCCGAGCGCGTCGAGGACCTCCTCGATGACCGGCACCTGAGGCGAGAGCGTGTCCGGGATCTCCTCGGCGTCCGCGCCCTGCTCGACCTCCTCGGCGACGCGGTGCGCCTTGTAGGAGGGGATGAGCTCGACACGCCACTGCGGGCGCCAGTCGGCGTCCATGCAGGCGACCAGGTCGTCCGGGCGGTGGTCCTGGACGAGGCGCGTGATGAAGTCGAGGAGCCCGCGGACGGCGTTCACCGGAGTGCCGTCCGGGGCCTTCACGGACTCCGGGACCCCGAAGTACGCCCTGAAGTAGAGGGAAGCCGTGTCGAGAAGCATGAGCCGTCGTGTTCGCTGAGTCACATCGCGCATCATGCCGCACGGCACTGACAGTGCGAACGTGCTGCGTACGAAGGTGTGGCCGCGTTGCGCATCGCGCCACACCGTGCCGACAGCGCAACGGATGTGACGTGGGCCACTCATCGGTTTGGCCTGCATAAGCGTGGGCAGGTGCGCACCCGGAGCGGACCCGGTCGCATATTCAACTTTTCGATCGGTAAGCGGGCAGACCCCGTGCCGCTCACGGCCCGCCGGCGGGGGAGGCGGGCCGTCTTGGTTCGACCCGAGAGGTGTATGTGTCCAGGCTGCAGGCCGAGCACTTGTACAAAGTGTTCGGCAGACGACCCGATGACGCGGTGGAGCAACTCCGCCACGGAGCCGACCGAGAGGAGCTGCGCGCCAACGGCACCACCGCTGCCGTGATCGACGCGTCCTTCGAGGTCGAGCCGGGCCAGATCTTCGTCGTCATGGGTCTCTCCGGATCCGGCAAGTCCACGTTGTTGCGCATGCTCAACGGACTGTCGGAGCCGACGGCCGGTCATGTCCGCTTCGACGGTCAGGACCTGACCGAGCTGAGCGCGCGCGAGATGCGGGAGGTGCGCTCCAAGAAGATCAGCATGGTCTTCCAGCACTTCGCGCTCTTCCCGCACCGCAGCGTCCTGGAGAACGCCGGTTACGGCCTCGAGGTGCAGGGCGTGCCCCGCGCCGAGCGCGAGAAGCGCGCCACCGAGGCGCTGGAGCTCGCGGGCCTCAAGGGCTGGGAGAAGTCCTGGCCCGACGAGCTGTCCGGCGGCATGCAGCAGCGCGTGGGCCTCGCCCGCGCGCTCGCCACCGACGCCGACCTGCTCCTCATGGACGAGTCGTTCAGCGCGCTCGACCCGCTGATCCGGCGCGACATGCAGGACCAGCTCCTCGTACTGCAGAAGCGGCTGAAGAAGACCATCGTCTTCATCACCCACGACCTCAACGAGGCCATGCGCCTGGGCGACCAGATCGCCGTCATGCGCGACGGCCGCATCGTCCAGATCGGCAACTCCGAGGACATCCTGGTCACCCCGGCCAACGACTACGTCGCCGCGTTCACGCAGGACGTCGACCGTTCCCGGGTGCTCACGGCGGGCGCGATCATGGCCGAGCCCGACGAGGGCTTCGTGGCGGCCGCCGCGCCCGCGACGGTCGCCGAGGACACTCCGATCATCGAGCTGTTCACGCCCTGCTCCACCAGCGAGGTACCGGTCGCCGTGACCGACGCCGACGGCGAGCTCGTCGGCGTCGTGCCGCGGGCCAGGCTGCTCGCCGTGCTCGGCGAGCCGATGAAGGAACCGGCAGACGCCGTGCCGACTTCCATACCCGCCCAGGACGAGGGCGACGCCCAGGACAAGGGCGACAAGAACGCGGGCAAGGTGAGCAGCGGTGCCTAGGATTCCTTTCGGCGACTGGGTCAATGACTCGGTCGAGTGGCTCAGAACCCACATGGACTGGCTGTTCTCGTTCATCAAGACGATCTTCCAGAACATGTGGGACGGCGTCTTCGACGTCCTCTCGGGACCCGAGCCGCTGCTGATGGCGGGCATCCTCGCCGTCATCGCGTTCTGGCTGCGCGGCCTGCTCGGCGGCGTCCTCGCCTTCGTCGGCTTCGCCTTCATCGTGTCCCTGGAGCTGTGGGACAACGCGATGATGACGCTGGCCCTGGTGCTCGTCTCGACCTTCGTGGCGCTGGTCATCGCCGTGCCCGTGGGCATCTGGGCGGCCCGCTCCAAGACGGTCAGCGGCGTCGTCCGCCCCATCCTGGACTTCATGCAGACGCTGCCCGCGATGATCTACCTCATCCCGGCGCTGCTCTTCTTCCGCATGGGCGCCCCCGCGGGCATCGTCGCCACGATCGTCTTCGCGCTCGCCCCCGGCGTGCGCATGACGGAGCTCGGCATCCGGCAGGTCGACAAGGAGCTGGTCGAGGCCGCCGACGCGTTCGGCACCACGCCCCGCAACACCCTGTTCCGGGTCCAGCTGCCGCTCGCGCTGCCGACGATCATGGCCGGTGTCAACCAGGTCATCATGCTCGGCCTCTCCATGGCGGCGCTGACCGGCATGGTCGGCACCCCGGGTCTCGGCGCGGACGTCAACGCGGCCATCGGCCAGCTCGACGTCGGTCTCGGCGCCGAGGCGGGCGTCTCCATCGTCATCCTCGCCATCTACCTGGACCGCGTCACCAGCGGTCTGGGCGGCCAGGTCTCGCCGCTCGGCCGGCGTGCGCTCGCCAAGCTGCGGGCCGCGCAGGGCCTGAACATCTGGAACTACCGCCCCCGGCCCGTCGTCGCGATGGTCGGCGTCGTCGTCCTCGCGCTCGTCGCGGGCGGCATGAGCATCTTCGGCGGCACCAAGTCCGAGCCCGTGGCCGACTCCGACAACGTCGGCCAGGGCAAGGAAATCAACATCGGCTACATCAACTGGGACGAGGGCATCGCCTCCACCTTCCTCTGGAAGGAGATCCTGGAGCAGCGCGGCTTCAAGGTGAACGCCAGCCTCCTGGACGCGGGGCCGCTCTACACCTCGCTCGCCCAGGGCGACGTCGACTTCCAGACCGACTCGTGGCTGCCGACGACGCACGCCACGTACATGAAGAAGTACGGCAAGCAGCTGGAGGACCTCGGCGCCTGGTACGACCGGACGTCCCTGGAGCTGACCGTCCCGTCGTACATGAAGGACGTGAACTCGCTCGCCGACCTCAAGGGCAAGGGCGGCACGTTCGACGGGAAGATCACCGGCATCGAGCCGAGCGCCGGTGAGATGCAGCTCCTGAAGAGCAAGGTCCTCAAGGAGTACGGCCTCGACAAGGAGTACAAGGTCGTCGACGGCTCCACCACCGCGATGCTGTCCGAGCTGAAGGCGGCGTACGGGAAGAAGGAGCCGATCGTCGTCCCGCTGTGGTCGCCGCACTGGGCGTACAACGACTTCGACCTGAAGAAGCTCAAGGACCCGAAGGGTGCCTGGGGCAAGGGCGACGGCGTGCACTCGCTGGCACGTAAGGGTTTCTCCGAGGAGAACCCGCAGGTCGCCAAGTGGCTGAAGAACTTCAAGATGGAGGAGAAGCAGCTCACCAGCCTTGAAGCGGAGATCAACCAGGCGGGCAAGGGCAAGCAGCAGGACGCCGTGCGCACCTGGCTGAAGAAGAACCCGAAGGTCGTCGACAAGCTCGCCCCGCTGCCGAAGAACTCCGGCGGCGAGGAGAAGAAGCGTCCGCTGAAGGCCGCGTACTTCGCCTGGGACGAGAACGTCGCCGTCACCAACCTGTGGAAGCGCGTCCTGGAGAAGCGCGGCTACAAGATGGAGCTGACGCCGGCCGACGTGGGCCCCGCCTACACCGGTCTCGCGCAGGGTGACATCGACCTGAACCTGGACGCCTGGCTGCCCACCGCGCAGAAGACGTACTGGGACAAGAACAAGGCGAACCTGAAGGACCTCGGTTCCTGGTACAGCCCGACCTCCCTGGAGGTCGCCGTCCCGTCCTACGTCAAGGACGTGAAGTCGCTCGAGGACCTCAAGGGCAAGGGCGACAAGTTCAAGGGCAAGATCATCGGCATCGAGCCGGGCACCGGCGTGATGCAGGCCCTCAAGGACAAGGTCCTGCCGGGTTACGGCCTCGAGGACGAGTACGAGATCGCCGCGGGCTCGACCCCCGCGATGCTCTCCGAGCTGAAGACGGCGTACGCGAAGAAGGAGCCGATCGCGGTTCTGCTCTGGTCGCCGCACTGGGCGTACAGCGAGTACGACCTGACCAAGCTGGAGGACCCCAAGGGTGGCTTCGGCAAGGGCAACACGATCCGGTCGCTCTCCAGCAAGGACTTCCCGAACCAGTACCCGCAGCTCACGAAGTGGCTCAAGAACTTCAAGATGAGCGAGAAGGAACTGGCGAGTCTGGAGAACGAGATCAACAAGGCGGGCAAGAACAACGAGCCCGATGCCGTCGACGCCTGGCTGAAGAAGAACCCGGGCTTCGAGGAGAAGATGACGGCGGTCAAGTAGCCGAAACGTCGTCGCCACTCCTGGGGGGTGGGCCTCGCCCTGTGGCGAAGCCCACCCCCTCCGGCGTTCCCGCGGGACCGCCGAGTCCCTACGCTCGACCGGGCCCCGTCCCACAATCTCGAACACCTGAACGTGAGAACCCGCCCGTGACCGCAAGGCAGCCCAGGACCGCGCTCTTCGCCGCGGCCGCCGCCCTGGCCCTGGCCGCCGCCCTGCTCGTCGCGCAGCTCGCGCGGGCCGACGCCGCCCCCGCCTCCGCGGGCACCGCCCGCCTCGCCGCACTCGCCGAGGACGTGACCGCCGCCGACGGCCACCGCTACGACGCACGCGACCACACCGGCCGCACCATGGACGCCGCGCAGATCGCCCAGGCCCAGGACGGCACCTACCTCGCCGTGTACCACACGCTCCTGCCCGACGGACGCTTCCACGCGGCCGTCGCCACCTCCACCGACCTGCGCCACTGGCACCGCCGTCACGACTTCGGCCCCGGCACCCACCAGGCCTCCCTCGCCTCCGACGGCCGCGGGGGATACGTCCTCGCGTACGAGAAGGACCCCCGCAACCACATCGCCGTACGCGCGTACGCGAACCCGACCGCGCTCCTCGACGGGCACGCCCACCGCGCCTTCGACGCCCCGCTGACCCTCTCCCGCTGCGCCGAGGGCACCCCCAGCATCAGCGCCGTGCGCGGCGCCACCATCCACCTCACCGGGCACTACCGCGCGGGCTGCGACACCGACCGCCAGCTGCGCGCCACCCTCACCGGCTTCCGGCACTGGCATGCCGAGCCGGACCGCCGCCTGGACCGTGCCGTGCACGCCTGGGGCAACGGCGGCAACATCGGCGACCGGTCACCCGTGCGGCTCGGCGGGGAGCGCGTGGTCCTCGTCGAGGGCCAGGGGCGGCGCGGCGACTTCGGCAGCTGGGGCACGTACGCGTACGACCCCTCAAGTGGCCGCGCGGACCGCCTCGACATCCGGACGCACGGCGGCAGCCACGCATTCGCCAACCCCTCGGCGACCCTCCTCACCGGCCCGCGGGGCCAACCCGCCCTGCTCGTCAGCGTGTTCGTGCCGGCCGAGGGTTCCGCCCCCGGCGAGTCCGGGCAACTGCTCTACTGGCACGAGCTGTAGAAGGCGGTCTCGGCAACGGGGCAAAACCGTTTGGCGAACATGCGTAGGGTGCAGAGAACCCCTCAGGGTTGAGAGCGGGCCGACGCGCTGAAGGGAGTCGAGGCGATGGACGAGCACAAGGAGACGCTCCGGGTGGGCTCGGCCGTGCGGCGACGCCGCAGGCAGCTGGAGCTCACCCTCGCGGTCGTCGCCGAGCGCAGTGGTCTCTCCGTGCCCTTCCTCAGCCAGATCGAGAACGAGCGGGCCCGGCCCAGCATGCGCTCGCTGCAACGCGTCGCCGACGCCCTGTGCACCACCGACGTGGAGCTCCTGGCCGCCGCCGACCCGGCCCGCACCGTCGAGGTGGTGCGCGCGGGCGACGAAACGGACCTGGACGGCTCCACTCCCGACACGCGCGTACGCGAGCTGACCCGCGGCCACCACCAACTGCACGCCCTGGAATTCATCGGCGACCACGACGAGGGACGCGAGTTCCAGCACCGCAACGACGAGCTGATGTACGTCGTCGAGGGCGCCGTGGAGATGGAGGCCGAGGGCCGGGCCTACCGCCTCGGGCGCGGCGACGCGCTGTTCCTCACGGGCGGGGTGCGGCACCGCTGGCGGGCCACCGTGCCGGACACCCGGGTCCTGGTGGTCGCAGTGGGGGACCACATCGAGGCCGTGGACGACAAGGGGCGCTGACGTGTCGCGCGCGCGTGGCCCGCTGCGGGTCGTCTCGCTGGTGCCCTCGCTGACCGAGGCGGTCGCCGTCACCGTGCCCGGCGCGCTGGTCGGGGCGACCGACTGGTGCAGCCACCCGGCGGGCCTCGACGTCACGCGGGTGGGCGGGACCAAGAACCCCGACGTGGCGCGCGTCGTCGCCCTCGCGCCCGACCTCGTCGTCGCCAACGAGGAGGAGAACCGGGCCCCCGACCTGGCGGCGCTCCGCGCGGCGGGCATCGAGGTCCTCGTCACCGAGGTGCGCACGCTGGAGCAGGCCTTCCGGGAGCTGGCGCGAGTCCTCGCGGCGTGTGGGGCGGGACGTCCGCGGTGGCTGGACGAGGCCGAGGCGGCGTGGCGGGAGGTCCCGCGCCCTGCCGCCCGGCTGCGGGCGGCTGTCCCCATCTGGCGCCGACCGTGGATGGTCCTGGGCCGCGACACCTTCGCGGGGGACGTCCTCGCGCGCCTCGGCGTCGACAACGCGTACGCGGACCACACCGAGCGGTACCCGCGCGTGCCGGTCGAGGAGCTGACGTCGGCGGACCTCGACCTGGTGGTGCTCCCGGACGAGCCGTACCGCTTCACGCGCGACGACGGCCCCGAGGCGTTCCCGGACACGCCGGTCGCGCTGGTCGGGGGCCGCCATCTCACCTGGTACGGGCCGTCCTTGGTCGAGGCGCCCGCCGTACTCAGCGCGGCGCTGCAAGCAGTCGACCGCTGACGACGCCCCGCAGGGTGTGGGCGAGGGCCACCGCCCAGGCCGCCACGAGGAACACGAACAGGGCGGTCGCGAGCCAGTCGAACACCGCCAGGCCCGTGTGCTTGCCGAGGCCCTCCGCGCCGGTCACGCAGGTGCCGACGGGGAAGGTGAACGCCCACCACGTCATCGCGAACCCCATGCCGCGGCGCCCGGCGCGCACCACCATCGCCCCGGCCAGCGCCAGCCACATCAGGGCGAAGCCCATCACGGGTACGCCGTACAGGACGGCGAAGACGAGGAAGCCCCGGTCGAGGGGGGCCGAGACGACGTGCGGGGCGAAGTCGGCGAACTTGTTGGTCGCGGTCGTCGACTGGCCCAGCGGGCCGAGGACCAGGAACAGGGTGGGGGTGAGGGCCGGGGGCAGCGGGCCCGCGGTCACCAGGCGGGCGAAGATCACCGGCAGCATCACGAGGGTGGCGAGCAGGCTCAGGCCGAACATCGCGAAGCAGGCGTACAGCATCGTCTGCTGTGCCTGGCCCGCCGGCAGGTGCGGGATGAGCAGCGGGCCGACGGCCGCCGACACCATGGGGGCCACCACGGGCAGCAGCCACACGGGGGAGGCCTGGTCGGCGGCTATGCGGTGCCGGACCACCATCAGGTAGGGGATGGCGACGGCGGCTGCGAGCCCGATGACCGTGCCCGCGGTGAACAGCACCGCGTCAACCGCGACGGCCGCGTCCGTGCCGATCCAGTCCTCGCCGACGAGCAGGGTGCCGCCGCCGACCGCGAGCAGCGCCATCGACAGGCAGCCGTAGAACGGGGCGACGGCCGGGTCCAGGAGGTGGGCGCGGGCCTGGTCGCGGTGGTGGATCCAGTGCGCGGCGCGGGCGGTGAGCAGGACGGCCAGCATCACGAAGGACAGCGCCCACACGATCGTGCAGCCCGTGCGCAGTCCCGCGAACCGGTACGGCAGCGTCGCGCCCGCGTTGGCGACGATGGCGGTGCCCATGACGGCGGCGTACCAGTTCGGTCCGAGGTGGCGGACCGCCAGGACGCGGGTGGCGGTGGCCGTGGGGGAGGCGCCCGCGGAAGCGGCGGGATGTGCGGTGGTGACCATGTGTCCACAGTCGTGCAGGGTGAGGGTCGGCCACCAGGGAGCACCGTTCTATGGGGGCATAAGCTGGTTTTATGAGTACGTCCCCTGCGTCCCCCGAGCCGTCCGCCGCCCCCGAGGCCTCACTGGCTCACCGCGTGCCCGATCTCGGGGCGCTGCAGCTCCTGCTCGCCGTCGCCAGACTCGGCAGCCTGGGGCGGGCGGCGCGGGAGCTCGGCATCACCCAGCCCGCCGCCAGCAGCCGGGTGCGGGCCATGGAGCGGCAGCTGGGCGTGGCCCTCGTCGACCGCTCGCCGCGCGGTTCGCGCCTCACGGACGCGGGCGCGCTGGTCACGGACTGGGCGGGCCGGATCGTGGAGGCGGCGGAGGCGTTCGACGTGGGGGCGCAGGCGCTGCGCGTGCGGCGGGACTCGAGGCTGCGGGTGGCGGCGAGCATGACGATCGCCGAGTATCTGCTGCCGGGCTGGCTGATCGCCCTGCGCACCCAGCGTCCGGACACGGCGGTGTCGCTGCTCGCGGGGAACTCCGCGGCGGTCGCGTCCCGGCTCCTCGCCGGCGAGGCGGACCTCGGCTTCGTCGAAGGGCTCACCGTGCCGGGCGGACTCGACGATGTGGTCATCGCCCACGACCGCCTGGTCGTCGTGACGGCGCCGGGGCACCCGTGGGCCCGGCGCAGGAAGCCTCTCGGCGCGGACGAGCTGGCGGCGACGCCGCTGATCCTGCGCGAGGAGGGCTCGGGCACGCGCCAGGTCCTCGACGCGGCGCTCGGCGGTCTCGCCCGCCCGCTGATCGAGCTGTCGTCGACGACGGCGGTGAAGGCGTCCGCGGTGAGCGGCGCGGGTCCGTCGGTCCTGAGCGAGCTCGCGGTGGGCGAGGAGCTGGCGGCCCGGCGGCTGGTGGAGATTCCCGTGGCGGAGGTGCGGCTGCGCAGGGCGTTGCGGGCGGTGTGGCCGACGGGCCACCGACCGGCGGGGCCGGGCAGGGACCTGCTGTCCCTGACCCGCATGTAGCAAGTGAAGCAAGCGAAGCAAACGAGGAGAACTGGGGCCCGCGCCCGGCGCGCCTACGCCTCCCTGATGCGCATCGCCGAGCGCCACGCCGCCGCCGACGCGCAGCGCAAGCGTCAGGTCCACCCCACCGTCCTCGGCCCGCACGAAGCGGTCAGGATCGTGTCGTTCCTGCTCAGCGGCGCCGCGAAACCCGTCGGCGACGAGCCGGACGTGGACCACGCCGACATCACCGCCGCCCTCACCCTGCTGCCGACGGCCCGCGGCGGAATGGACGAACTGGAGGTCGGCCTCCTCCAGATGGCCCGCGGCCGCGGCATGACCTGGCCCGAAATCGCCTTCGGCCTCGGCCTCGGCACCCCGCAGGCGGCCCGGCAGCGGTACGAGCGCCTGGTGCCGCGCACGGCGGCGGAGGGTGAGTAGGGGCGTGTTTCCCCTCGCGCCCCCGGCCACCGGCGTCCGCACCCCCTGGGAAGAGCTCCCCGCACACGTACGGGGAGAGCTGGAGAGCGTGCTCGGCGCGCCCGTGGTCGACGCGGTCACGCAGCGCGGCGGGTTCTCGCCCGGCGTGGCGGCGCGCGTGCGGCTCGGCGACGGGCGGCGCGCCTTCGTCAAGGCCGTCAGCGCCGAGGCCAACCCCGGCAGCCCTGAGCTGCACCGCGCCGAGGCCCGGAACTCCGCCGCCCTGCCGGACCACGTGCCCGCGCCCCGGCTCCTCGCCTCCTACGACGACGGGCTCTGGGTCGCTCTCGTGTTTGAGGACATCGAAGGCCGCCAGCCGCACGTGCCCTGGCGTGCCGACGAGTTCGGGCTCGTGCTCGACGCGGTGACGCAGCTGTCGTACGCGCTGACGCCCGCGCTGACGCCCGCGCCCATCGACGTACGGCCCGTCGTGGATACGGAGAGGGAGAGCTTCCGCGGGTGGGAGCGGCTGATCGAGGCCGAAGCGGAAGCTGACGGCGCGGCCGGTGCGCGGCTCGACCCGTGGGTGCGCCGCAACCTCCACGCGCTCGCCGAACTCGCCGCCCCCTGGACCGGGGCCGCCGCGGGAGACACCCTCGTCCACGCCGACCTGCGCGCCGACAACATGCTGATCACCGCCGAGGGGAGGGTCGTCTTCGTCGACTGGCCGCACGCCGTGCGCGCCGCCCCCTGGACCGACCTGCTCTTCATGCTGCCGTGCGTGCGGGCGCAGGGCGGACCCGACCCGGAGGACGTGTTCACCGCCCACCCCCTGGGCCGCGCCGCGGATCCGCGCGGTGTGACCGCCACGCTCGCCGCCTTCGCGAGCTACCTCGTACGCGGGTCCCTGAAGCCCGCCCCGCCGGGACTGCCGACCCTGCGCGCCTTCCAGGCCGCCCAGGGCGCGGCCGCCGTCGCCTGGCTCAGGACGCGGCTCGGACCAGCGCTGCCATGACGCGCGTGTCCTCGCCCATCTCCGGGTGCCACTGCACGCCCAACGCCCAGGCCGGGCCGGGGAGTTCGACCGCTTCGATCGTGCCGTCCTCCGCGTACGCCGACACCACCAGGTCCCTGCCGAGGCGGTCCACCGCCTGGTGGTGGTAGGTCGGGACGTCCGTGGACGCGTCCGGTACGACCGACTCGTAAAGAGTGCCGGGGACCGGCTTCACCGTGTGCGTGCCGAAGACGCCGATGCCCTCGACGTGGCCGTCCATGTGCTGGACCAGTGTCCCGCCGAGTGCCACGTTCATGAGCTGCATGCCACGGCAGATGCCGAGCAGCGGGGTCCCGGAGCCCAACGCGGCCTCGATCAGGGCGAGTTCCCACGCGTCCCGCTCCGGTGCGGGCGGTCCTGTGCGTTCCTCACGGGCCGCGCCGTACCGCTCGGGTGCCACGTCGGGGCCGCCCGCGACGACCACGCCGTCCAGGCGGGCGACGACCTCGGCGGCGTGCGCGGGGTCGTCCGGCGGCAGCATCGCGGTGAGGCCGCCCGCCGCCCGTACGAGGCGCGGGTAGCCGGCCGGCAGGACGGCCGCGGGCAGCTGCCACACGCCCCAGCTCACCGAGGACTCCAGGTACGTGCTGACCCCGATCAGCGGCTTGCCGCCGGTCACTGCGTTCTCCCTCACCGTTCTCCTTCGACGTCGTGCTCGGGTCCTGCTGATCAGTTGCGTTCCAACTCTGCCTCGGCCGCCGCCAGCGCCGCGAACTCCTCCTCCGGTGCGCGCGCCACCAGGTGCTTGCGGCTGTAGACGCCGAAGTAGGCGAGGGCGACCACGTACACCCCGAGCGCGATGAGCGCCGCCGTGACGTCGACCAGGAACGTCGCGACCAGCGCCGCGCAGGCGAGGACCAGCGCCACGGACGACGTGAGGATGCCGCCGGGAGTGCGGTAGGGGCGGTCGAGGGTGGGCTCGCGGCGGCGCAGGACGATGTGCGAGAGGGACATCAGGGCGTACGAGATGGTCGCGCCGAACACCGCGACGTTGAGCATCCGGGCGCCGTCCCCCGTCGCCGCAGCCAGGCCGAAGCCGATGGCGCCCGGGACGAGCAGGCCCAGGTAGGGGGCCTTGCGGCTGCTGGTGAGCGAGAGGAAGCGGGGGAGGTAGCCCGCCCGGGAGAGCGCGAAGAGCTGGCGCGAGCCCGCGTAGATGAGGGAGAAGAAGGAGGCGACCAGGCCCGCGAGGCCCGCGTAGTTGACGATGCGGCTGAGCGCCGTCGCCTCGCCGTCCGGCTGCAACGCCTCCACCAGCGGATTGCCCGCGTCCTGGATCGCGTTCGCGCCCCGCGCGCCGGACGAGGCGAAGAAGGTGAGGAGGGCGAGGACGACGAGGATGGCCATCGACCAGCGGATCGCGCGGGGCAGGGTGCGCGCCGGGTCCTTGGTCTCCTCGGCGGCGAGCGGTACGCCCTCCACGCCCAGGAAGAACCACATGCCGAACGGGAACGCCGCCCAGATGCCCAACAGGCCCATCGGCAGCCACGAGTTGGAGCCGAAGGCGTCCGCCTCCACGGGGATGTCGTTCAGCTTCGACGCGTCGAAGTCCATGAACGCGCCGACCGCGAAGACCAGCAGCGCGGCCACCGCGATGCCGGTGACGACGAAGCTGAAGCGCAGCGCTTCGCCGACGCCCCACAGGTGGATGCCGATGAAGATCACGAAGCAGGCGAGGTGGACCGGCCAGCCGGAGCTGAGGCCGAAGAGGCCGAGCGACTCGACGTAGTCGCCGATGAAGATGGAGATCGCGGCCGGCGCCAGGATGTACTCGATGAGGATCGCCGTGCCCGTCAGGAAGCCGCCCCACGGGCCGAGCGCCCGCCGCGCGAAGCCGTAGCCGCCGCCCGCCGTCGGCAGGACGGACGAGAGCTCGGCGAGCGAGAAGACCATGCACGCGTACATGACGCCCATGAGCGCCATGGCGATCCCGAGGCCGCCGAAGCCGCCCTCCGCGAGGCCGAAGTTCCACCCCGAGTAGTCGCCGGAGACGACGTAGGCGACGCCGAGGCCGGTGAGCAGGAGCCAGCCCGCGCTGCCCCGGCGCAGCGTCCTGCGTTCCAGGTAGTCGTCCGCGGGCTCGGCTGGTTTCGGCGGGGTGGAATCCATGGTCATGGCACGGCTCCTCGGCAGGCGGGGCGACTCAATGGAACGGATGCATACCTTTGCCGTGCCGGGGGCGAGAAAGCAAGACCCGTGCGTTACCCGGTGGTTAACAGGCCCTCACGCAGCCGTACGCCAGTAAGCGCCCCTTACGTCAAGAACCCCCGCAACAGCGCCGCCGTCCCCGAGCAGTGCTCCCGCATCATTTCCCGCGCCCCGTCCGCGTCCCCGTCGAGCACCGCCTCGACGAGCGCCGTGTGCTGGCGCTGCGAGTGCTCCAGGTTCCGTACGAGCAGCGGGATGCAGTCCAGGAGGTCGTTGACGGTCGCGCGGACCGCCGCGTACTGCGCGGTCAGCGTCGGCGACCCGCACAGCTCGGCGAGCGTGAGGTGCAGCAGGGTGTCCTGGCGCCGGTACTCGGCGAGGGGCGCGTCGTGCGTCCGGTCCAGCGCCGTGCGCAGCCGGTCCGCCTGCCCGCCGGTCAGGCCGTGCGCCGCGCACAGCCCGGCCGCGCCGACCTCGAGGACCTCGCGGAAGCGCAGCGCGTCCTCGACGTCGACGTCCTTGATGCGGCGCCGCAGCTCGTCCTCGCCCTGCGCCTCGGGGCGCGGCCGCACGAACGTGCCGCCGTACCGCCCGCGCCGCGATTCGACCAAGCCCTGGTCCTGCAGCACCTTCAGGACCTCGCGCAGCGTGACCCTGCTGATGCCGAGGCGGTCGGCGAGCTCCCGCTCCGACGGCAGGCGTTCGCCGCCGGGCACCAGGCCGAGGCGGACGACCTGGAGGATCTGCTCCAGGGCCTCCTCGAAGCCGTTGCCCGCCCGCACCGGACGCAGCACCGCCGTCAGGCGCTCGTCGTCCGGTGCGGGCGCCGCCGTGCCCTCTTCCGGGTGCGACATCTCCGTACCCCCTTCCCAAGCAATGGTTCTCGGCAATACCTTATGGCTCCCGGCTGACCCAAGGAGGCTTTTCCCGTGGCAGACCGCACACCCCCGCTGGCCGTCGAGGAGCTGAAGGCCCTCGTCGCGAGCGGCGAGATCGACACGGTCGTCCTGGCCTTTCCCGACATGCAGGGACGACTCCAGGGCAAGCGGTTCGCCGCCCGCTTCTTCCTCGAAGAGGTCCTGGAACACGGCACGGAGGGCTGCAACTACCTCCTCGCCGTCGACGCCGACATGAACACCGTCGACGGCTACGCGATGTCCTCCTGGGACAGCGGCTACGGCGACTTCGCCATGCACGCCGACCTCTCCACCCTGCGCCGTGTCCCCTGGAACGAGGGCACCGCGATGCTCATCGCGGACCTCGCCTGGAGCGACTCCTCGCCCGTGGTCGCCGCGCCCCGGCAGATCCTGCGCCGCCAGCTGGAGCGCCTCGCCGAGCTCGGCTACACCGCGCACGTCGGCACGGAGCTCGAGTTCATCGTCTTCAAGGACACCTACGAACAGGCCTGGGACGCCGGGTACAAGGACCTCACGCCCGCCAACCAGTACAACATCGACTACTCCGTCCTCGGCACCGGCCGCATCGAGCCCCTCCTGCGCCGCATCCGCAACGACATGGCGGCCGCCGGGCTGATCGTCGAGTCGGCCAAGGGCGAGTGCAACCCCGGCCAGCACGAGATCGTGTTCAAGTACGACGAGGCCCTCGTCACCTGCGACCAGCACGCCATCTACAAGACCGGCGCCAAGGAGATCGCGGCCCAGGAAGGTGTCTCCCTCACCTTCATGGCCAAGTTCAACGAGCGCGAGGGCAACTCCTGCCACATCCACCTCTCGCTGCAGGACGCCGAAGGCACCAACGTCATGGCGGGCTCCGCGGACGACCCCGGAGGCATGTCACCCGTCATGCGGCACTTCCTCGCGGGCCAGCTCGCCGCGCTCCGCGACTTCTCCCTCCTCTACGCGCCCCACATCAACTCCTACAAGCGGTTCCAGCCCGGCACGTTCGCGCCGACCGCGGCAGCCTGGGGATTCGACAACCGCACCTGCGCGCTCCGCGTCGTCGGCCACGGCCGCTCCATGCGGTTCGAGAACCGGCTGCCCGGCGGAGACGTCAACCCGCACCTCGCCGTCGCGGGACTCGTCGCCGCGGGCCTGTGGGGAATAGAACAAAAGCTCGAACTGCCCGAGGAGTGCACGGGAAACGCCTACACCGGCGAGTACGAGCACGTCCCCACCACCCTGCGCGAGGCCGCCGAGCTCTGGGAGAACAGCCCCATCGCCAAGGCCGCCTTCGGCGACGAGGTGGTCGCGCACTACCGCAACATGGCGCGGGTCGAGCTGCACGCCTTCGATTCCGCGGTGACCGACTGGGAGCTCCGCCGCTCCTTCGAACGCATGTGAGGAACGACTTGCTGCAGGTACTCAACCCGGCGACCGAAGAGGTCGTCGCGTCCGTCCGGGCCGCCACCGCGGCGGACGTCGACGCCGCCGTCGCACGGGCCGCAAGGGCCCAGGAGAAGTGGGCGGCCACCGCCCCCGCCGACCGCGCGCGCCTCCTGCGCCGCTTCGCCACCACCGTCGACGCACACATCGAGGAGCTCGCCCGGCTGGAGGTCCGCGAGGCGGGCCACCTCATCGGCAACGCCCGCTGGGAAGCGGGCAACGTCCGCGACCTCCTCGACTACGCCGCCGGGGGAGCCGAACGCCTCAACGGCCGGCAGATCCCCGTCACCGGCGGCCTCAACGTCACCGTCCTCGAACCCCTCGGCGTCGTCGGCGTCATCGCCCCCTGGAACTTCCCGATGCCCATCGCCGCGTGGGGCACCGCCCCCGCACTCGCGGCCGGCAACGCGGTCATCCTCAAGCCCGCCGAGACCACCCCGCTCACCGCGCTCCGCCTCGCCGGACTCGCCATCGAAGCGGGCCTGCCCGAAAACCTCTTCCAGGTCCTGCCCGGCGAGGGCGGCGTCGCGGGCAACGCGCTCGTCGAGCACCCCGGCGTCGCGAAGATCGTGTTCACCGGCTCCACCCGCGTCGGCAAGCAGATCATGGCCAGGTGCGCCGACCGCGTGAAGCGCCTGACCCTCGAACTCGGCGGCAAGAGCCCCAACATCGTCTTCGCCGACGCCGACGTGGAAGCGGCGGCGCTGGCCACCCCCATGTCGTACCTGGACAACTCGGGCCAGGACTGCTGCGCCCGCACCCGTGTCCTCGTGCAGCGCTCGGTGTACGACCGGTTCCTGGAGGTCGTCACGCCCGCCGTCGAGTCCATCGTCGTGGGCGACCCGACCGACGAGAAGACGCAGATGGGCCCGCTGATCTCCAGGACCCAGCTGGACCGCGTCCGCTCCTACGTCACCCCTGGCGACGGCATCCACGGGACGGCGCCCGAGGGCCCCGGCTTCTGGTTCCCGCCGACGCTGCTCACCGACGTCGACCCGGACTCGCCGGTGGCCACGGAGGAGGTCTTCGGGCCCGTCGCCGTCGTCATCCCCTTCGACGACGAGGCCGACGCGATCCGCCTCGCCAACGCCACCGACCACGGCCTGTCCGGCTCCATCTGGACGCGCGACGTCGGCCGCGCCCTGCGCGTGTCCGGTGCGGTCAGGGCAGGCAACCTGTCCGTCAACTCGCATTCCAGCGTGCGCTATTGGACCCCCTTCGGGGGCTACAAGCAGTCCGGGCTCGGCCGCGAACTCGGCCCCGACGCGCTCGCCGCATTCACCGAAACCAAGAACGTCTTCATCAGCACGGAGGCCTGAACCCATGACAGAAAACATCTGCCGCCGCCTCGTGGGCCGTACCGCCGTCATCACCGGCGCCGGCAGCGGCATCGGCCTCGCCACCGCGCGCCGCCTCGCCTCGGAGGGCGCCAACGTCGTCTGCGGCGACATCGACGAGACCGCGGGCAAGGCCGCCGCCGACGAGGTCGGCGGGACCTTCGTGAAGGTCGACGTCACCGACGCCGAGCAGGTCGATGCGCTCTTCAAGACGGCCTTCGACACGTACGGCTCCGTCGACATCGCGTTCAACAACGCGGGCATCTCGCCGCCCGACGACGACTCCATCCTGGACACCGGCCTGGAGGCCTGGAAGCGCGTCCAGGACGTCAACCTCACCTCCGTGTACCTGTGCTGCAAGGCCGCCATCCCCTATATGCGGCGCCAGGGCAAGGGTTCCATCATCAACACCGCGTCGTTCGTGGCCCGGATGGGCGCGGCGACCTCGCAGATCTCCTACACCGCGTCCAAGGGCGGCGTCCTCGCCATGTCCCGCGAGCTCGGCGTGCAGTTCGCCCGCGAGGGCATCCGCGTCAACGCGCTCTGCCCGGGCCCGGTCAACACGCCGCTCCTCCAGGAACTGTTCGCCAAGGACCCCGAGCGGGCCGCCCGCCGCCTCGTGCACATCCCCGTGGGCCGCTTCGCGGAGGCCGAGGAGATGGCGTCCGCGGTGGCGTTCCTCGCCAGCGACGACTCCTCGTTCGTGAACGCGACGGACTTCCTCGTCGACGGCGGTCTCACGGGGGCGTACGTCACGCCGCTGTAGGCGTCCCCGTAGTTCACCCAGCAGCCATCCACCCGTCAGCCGGGCGTCGCACGACGCCCGGCTGACCTGCGTAGACACGGGAGCGTGTACATGAACCTCAAGCGCCGCTGCACCGCCGCAGCCGCCGTGCTCGCCGTCGCGGGGGCCGGGCTCCTCGGCGTCCAGGCCACCGCCGAAGCAACGCAGCACGCCCGGCCGAAGGCCGACAAGTGCCCCACGCCGACCGTCTCCGCGGGCTGGTACGGCAAGAACAAGGCGCGGATCCAGCGCATGGTGGACCAGTACGGCAGATGCGGTGAAGGCGGGGGAGGCAAGGGTGGCGCCAAGCCCGTCGCCATCTTCGACTGGGACAACACCGTCATCAAGAACGACATCGGCGACGCCACCATTTTCTGGCTGCTGCGCAACGGCAAGATCCGCACGCCCGAGCGGGGCGACTGGCACACCACGAGCCGCTACCTCAGCGACACCGCGGCCAAGGCCCTCTCGAAGGCCTGCCCCGCCACCCGCACCACCCTGCCCACCCACCGCGACACCGCCTGCGCCGACGAGATCCTCTCCGTCTACAGCGAGGGCACCACGACCTCCGACAAGGCCGCCTTCGCCGGGTTCGACCACCGCCGCATGGAACCGCAGTACGCCTGGCTCGCCCAGCTCACCCGCGGCTGGTCCACGCGCCAGGTGCAGCAGTTCGCGGCCGCGGCCCGCAAGGAGAACCTCGCGGCGCCGGTCGGAGCGGAGCAGCAGGTCGGCAGTCACCGGGTCACGGGCTGGGTGCGCTACTACGACCAGCAGCGCGACCTGATCCGTACGCTCAAGAAGGCCGGGTTCGCCGTCCACGTCGTCTCCGCGTCGCCCGAGCCGGTCGCCGAGGTGTGGGGGCGCGCCGTGGGCGTCGACGCCCGCCACACCCTCGGCATCCGCAACGTCACCGCGCACGGGAAGCTGACCGCGCACCTCAAGGGCTGCGGCACCGTCAGGGACGGCGACGACTCGATGATCACGTACATCGACGGCAAGCGCTGCTGGATCAACAAGGAGATCCTCGGCGTGCGCGGCGCGGCGGCCGAGAAGGTCCAACCGGCCGCGAAGCGACAGGTGTTCGCGGCGGGCGACTCCGACACGGACGTCTCCTTCCTGCGCGACGCCACCGCCCTCAGGCTCGTACTGAACCGCAACAAGAACGAACTGATGTGCCGCGCCTACGAGAACGGCGACGGACGCTGGCTGGTGAACCCCATGTTCATCGAGCCGAAGGGCCGCAAGGCCGACCCCTACCCGTGCGCCTCCACCGGATACACCGAACGGGACGGCGGACAGGGCCCGGTGCGCCGTGGGGACGGCTCCGTGATCCCCGATCAGAGGGACACGGTGTACGGGGCGTCGACGGCGTCGTCAGGCTCGTAGGACTGATGTACGGTCCACTCACATGCGTAACAGAAACATTTTGGCGCTGACTCTGGCCGCGGCCGCCACCCTGGCGGCCGTACCCGCAGCACTCCCCGCGGCCGCCGCCACGGCCGCGCACCCCATGAACTCCCGCACCGCGGGCGGTGACTGCCCACAGCTGTCGAAGAAGCTGGAGTGGTACGGCAACAACCGTGCCAAGCTCCAGCGGACCATCGACGAGCGCGGCACCTGTGCGAACCCCGACCTGGGCCACGGCAGGAGCAAGCGCCCGGTCGCCGCGTTCGACTGGGACAACACCATCACGAAGAACGACGTCACCGACGCGACCATCGCCTGGTCGCTGCGGCACGACAAGATCCTGCGCCCCAAGAGCTGGAAGTCCACCAGTAAGTGGATGACCGACGACGCGGACCGCGCGCTCACCGAGGCGTGCGGCACGAAGGTCCCCGTCGGCAAGCCGCTGCCCACCTCCAGGAACCGTGCCTGCGCCGACGAGATCTTCGAGGTCCGCGAGGACGGAAAGACGATGAGCGGCGCCGCCGCGTTCGCGGGGGAGTGGGACCACCGGCACACCGTCCCGCAGTACGCCTGGGTGCCGCAGCTCTTCGCCGGGCACACCGTCCCCGAGCTGGAGTCGTACGCCGCGAAGGCCCGCAAGGAGGCGCTCGCCGCCCCCGTCGGCGCCACCCAGACCGTCGGCACGCACGAGATCCCCGGCTACGTCCGCTACTACGACCAGCAGCGCGACCTGATCCGTACGCTCAAGAAGGCCGGGTTCGACGTCTACATCGTCTCGGCGGGCTCGGAGCCGGTCACCGAGGTGTGGTCCAGGAGCGTGGGGATCGACCGCAAGCACACGGTCGCCATCCGCTCGGTCCTGGACCGCAAGGGCCGCATCACCACCTGGAACCAGGGCTGCGGCGGCGTCCCCGTCAACAAGGGCGAGGCCATCCCGTACATCGACGGCAAGCGCTGCTGGATCAACCAGGAGATCTTCAGGATCAAGGGCAAGAAGGCCTGGGACAAACAGGACTTCAAGCACCGCATCGCCCTCGGTGGCGGCGACGCCGACACGGACGTGACGTTCGTCGGCGACGCCACGGGCTCGCACCTCGTCCTGAACCGCAACAAGAGCGAGTTCATGTGCCGTGCGTACGACAACGAGGACGGCCGCTGGGTCGTGAACCCCATGTTCATCGAGCCGCTGCCGCGCAAGGACGGCACGTACCCGTGCTCGACCGCCGCGTACAACGAGCACGACGGGAACAAGGGGCCGGTGCGGCGGGAGGACGGCTCGGTGGTGCCGGACCAACAGGACCGGGTGCATTGATCGGACTCGGTGTACTGATCTTCGCGGCACGTCTTAGAGTGCCGGGATGAGCATGTCGACCCCGCCCGGCTGGTACCCGGACCCGCACCAGCCGTCCGCCGAGCGCTGGTGGGACGGAGCCGCCTGGACCGAGCACCGGCGGACGCCCGAGTACGCCCAGGCCGCCCCGGCACAGCAGGGGTTCGGGCCGCCGCAGGACACGACGTCGGTCATGCCGGTGGCGTCGGGCGGCGGCGGACGCCGGGCGAAGGTCGTCGCGCTCGGCGTCGCCGGGGTCGTCCTCGTCGGAGCCATCGTCGCGGGCGCCGTCACCCTCGCCGGGGGCGACGACGACCCGCAGGGCGGCACACCGGCGCCGAGCGCGCCCGCGAAGGACGATCCGGAGCCGGTCGCCTCGAAGGAGGAGTCGAAGGCGCCGACCACCGACCCCGACCCGGACACCCTCGTCGACGACCTCAACGGCATCACGCTCCCCGTGCCCGACGGCTGGGAGAAGGACGACGACTCCTTCGGCAGCGGCGCGACCATCCAGACCCCCGACATCGTCGACTGCCCCGGCGACTCCGGGCTCTGCCGCGAGGGCACCGTCACGTCGACCACGGTGACGGGCACGGACGAGACGGACCCCAAGGCCCTCGCCCTCGGCGACATCGAGGACGCGGCGGACGCCGCCTACGACAAGGACAAGCTGGACAACCGGCCCTACGGCGGCATCACCCGCCACGAGAAGGTCAAGGAAGGCCAGGTCGCGGTCGCGGGCCGCAGCGGATACTTCGTGCGCTGGCGCGTCCACACGGCGAAGGGCGACGGCGGATACGTCCAGTCGCTGTCCTTCGCGTCGAGCGTCGGCTCCGAGTCGATGGTCATGGTCCGCTTCAACGTCGGCGCGGGTGACGGCGCGCCGCCCGTCTCCGTCCTCGACGAGATCACCGACGGGATCCGCTCGGTCGACGACAGCGGGACCGGCGGCGGCGTGGGCAACGACGTCGAGCCGACGCCGTAGCGGGTACGTCACGTTCGGGATCGGTCAGAGGAACGTACGGCCCTCACCGCGGTACGTCGGGACGCTCCCCGTCACCCGGTCGCCCTCGACCAGGTGCAGCGTCTCGAACCGCTCGCACAGCTCCCCGGCCTTGGCGTGCCGGAACCACACCTTGTCGCCGATCCGCAGGTCGTCCGCGGGGGGCCCGTGCAGCGGCGTCTGCACCTCGCCGGCGCCCTCCTGCGCGTCGTACCGCAGCCCTTCGGGGAGGTACGGCTCCGGGGAGCGGTCCGTGCCCGCGACGCCCGACGCCGGATAGCCGCCGCCGAGCACCGTCACGGTGCCCGCGCCGGGCCGCCGCACCACGGGCTGCGCGAACAGTGCGGCCGGACGACCACTGAACGACGTGTAGTTGTCGAAGAGCCGCGGCACGAAGAGTCCCGAACCCGCGGCGATCTCCGTGACCGCGTGCTCGGCCGCGGTGTGCTGCACGCTGCCGGTACCGCCGCCGTTCACGAACTCCAGGCCCGGCGCGACCGCCCGCACCGCGGCGATCGTCTCCGCGCGGCGCGCGGCGAGCTCCTTGCGGGCCGCGGTCTGCATCATGCGGACCGCCCGCGAGCGCGCCGGGTGCCCGTCGACGGCGTCGCCCACGCCCGCGACGTGGCCCTCGTACGCCATGACGCCCACGAGCCGGAAGCCGGGACGCCGTTCGACGGCGCGGGCCAGGGCGGCGACCTGTACGGGGGAGTGCAGCGGTGAGCGGAGCGCGCCGATCCGCACCTTGCCGCCCAGCGCCCTGAAGCTGGTGTCCAGTTCCAGACAGACCCGCACCTCCTCGGTCCCACCGTCCCTGGCCTCGTCCATCAGCCGCAGCTGGGCCGGGTCGTCGACCATCACGGTCACGGAGGCCGCGAGCTTCGGGTCGGCGGTCAGCTCGGCGAACGCGGCGCGGTCCGCGGAGGGGTAGGCGAGCAGCACGTCGTCGAAGCCGGAGCGGGCCAGCCACAGCGACTCGCCGAGCGTGAACGACATGAGCCCGGCGAAGCCGTCGCGCGCGAGGACCCGTTCGAGCAGGGCACGGCAGCGCACGGACTTGCTCGCGACCCGGATCGGCTTGCCCCCGGCCCGCCGCACCAGGTCATCGGCGTTGGCGTCGAAGGCGTCCAGATCGACGATGGCGACGGGGGCGTCGAGGTGTGCGGTGGCCCGGTCGTAACGGGCCCGGTCTGCGGCACGGGCAGTCATGGGCGAAGCCTGCCAGACACGATTACCCGAGGGTAGGGGGATGATCCGGGCAGATCGCCCGGGGGTGCGGACCGAGTTCCCGTACGCCCTGTGTCTGCCCGTAGAGTGACGCGCACGGAGCCTGGCCGAGCGGTGCGCACGGAGCCTCGCCCGCCGAGCGCTCCGGCCGGCCGAGCGCGAGGAAACGGGGGGAGCATGAGCACGGAGGCGCCTGGCAACCCCGTCCCCCCGCGCCCCACCACGCCGCCCCACCCCTCGGCCCCACCGACCCACCCGCGCCCCGAGTCCCCACCGCCCCACGCCGCGACGACATCGATCCACCCGCGCCCGGAGTCCCGGCCGCCCCACTCCACGGCCCCACCGGCCCGTCCGGAGGCCCCGTCGGCCCGCCCCGAGGCTCCGCCGTCCCGGCCGTCGGCTCCGTCGGCCCGCCCCGAGGCTCCGTCGGCCCGCCCCGAGGCTCCGTCGGCCCGCCCCACGGTTCCACCGGCCCACCCCGAGGCCCCGCCGACCCGCCCCGCGGCTTCACCGGCCCACCCCGAGGCGCCGCCAACCCGCCCCACGGTTCCACCGGCCCACCCCGAGGCGCCGCCAACCCGCCCCACGGTTCCACCGGCCCACCCCGAGGTCTCGCCGACCCGCCCTGCGGCTTCACCGCCCCACCCCGAGGTCTCGCCAACCCGTCCCACGGCTTCCGCGACCCGCCCCTCAGCACCGCCAGCTACGTCCACGGCCCCATCGGATCCGCCCACGGCCCCATCCCACGAAGCGGCCGAGCCGCCGCCCGTGGCGTCCGCTCGCTTTCCTGATGTTCGGCCGCCCGTCGATCAGGACTGGGTGCTCGCACCCTCACGCGGTGACGCGGAGCCCGGCCGGGCGGCGCTCATACACGACCTCCTCGCCCCCTTCGAGAAGGCCCGCGCGGAACGGGAAGCCTCCGGCGCCACGGTCCCGGCCCCGCCCCCACCGGCCTCCGCCCGCCTGCCCGACGCCCCGCCGCCGCCCGCCGAGCCTCCGGCGAGCACGAGCACGGTCACGTCCCCGCTCGTGCCCGAGGCGCAACAGCCGCGCGCCACCGGCAAGTCGGCCGTGAGCCAGGACCCCGGGCCCGTCCTCCCCGGGCGGCCCGACAAGGTTCCGGCGCTGCGGGCGGTCGCCGGGAGCTCGCGTGCCGGTACGGAAGCGGTGCGGGGGACCGCCTCGCGCCGTGCCGTCGGTGCCGTCGATCTGTCGCCGGGGCCCGGGGCCGGGCGGCCCTTCGTGGCGTTCGCGCGGCCCGCGATGGACGACGACAGCACCACCCGGCTGCGCCCCATCGGCACCTGGGCGCGGCCCCGCGCCGCCGCCGCCGTCGTCTGCGTCGTGCTCGGACTCGGTCTCATCGGCGGTGCGGCGACGGGGAGTTGGCTGACCGGCGAGTCCGTGGCGGGCGGCACCACACGCAGCGCGTACGCCGTCACCGGCGCCCTCTGGCACAGCGTCCCCGTCGACCGGCTCTTCCCGCCCGAGCTCAAGGGCGAGGGCGCGGGCCCCGGCGGCGCCGACCGCTCCTGGACCCGCATAGCCGTCGCCCCGGACAGCGGCTGCGCGAACGCCTTCGACCCGCTGCTGCAGAAGGTCCTCGCACCGGTCGGCTGCCTGCGCCTGCTCCGCGCCACCTACGCGGACGCGACCCGCAGCCATGTCACCACCGTCGGCCTGCTGTTCACCAAGGCGGACGCCGACGCCATGCAGACGCTGCGGAACCGTTTCACGGACGAGGGACTCGACCGGCGCCCCGACCTGATGCCGCGCGCGTACGCGGCCAAGGGCACCGAGGCCGAGGGCTTCGGAGACTCGCAGCGGGCGACCTGGGTGATGTCCGTACTGCCGGACGCCCCGGTCATCGCGTACGCCGTCTCCGGATTCGCCGACGGCCGCGCCGTCACGGACCCCGAGCCCGCCACGGAGGCCATGGGCAGCAACACCACGTCGGCACCGGCCCAGTCCGGCCTCGGCCACGAGGCGAAGGGCATCGCCGACCGCGTCGAACGGGGCCTGCGCAAGACCATCGCGGCCGCGGAGAAGCCGTCGTGAGGCGCCCGGATGAGGGGCGGCGGGTGACGAGGGCGCGCCGCCGGACGGGCGTCGCCGCGGTGCTGGCCACGGCGCTGGCACTCATACCCGTCACCGCCACGACCGCCCACGCCGACGACGGCATCCGCGCCCAGCAGTGGGGCCTCGACGCCATGCACACCGGCCAGGTGTGGCAGACCACGAAGGGCCGGGGCATCACCGTCGCCGTCCTGGACACCGGCATAGACGCCGAGCACCCGGACCTCGCGGGCAACGTCCTCGAAGGCACGGACATGGTCGGCTTCGGCGCGGGCCGCGGCGACCGGCCCTGGGCCAGGCACGGCACCGCCATGGCCGGCATCATCGCGGGCCACGGGCATGGGGAAGGCCGTACGGACGGCGTGCTCGGCATCGCGCCCGAGGCCAGGATCCTGCCCGTCCGCGTGATCCTCGAGGACGGCGATCCCGCCCGCAAGAAGGCCCGCAACACCCGCGGCAACGCCCTCGCCGACGGCATCCGGTGGGCCGCGGACCACGGCGCGGACGTCATCAACCTCTCCCTCGGCGACGACTCCAAGTCCGCCCACCCCGAGCCCGACGAGGACGCGGCCGTCCAGTACGCCCTGAAGAAGGGCGTCGCCGTCGTCGCCTCCGCGGGCAACGGCGGCGAGCGCGGCGATCACATCTCGTACCCGGCCGCCTACCCCGGTGTGATCGCCGCGACGGCCGTCGACGAGAACGGCGCCCGCGCCTCGTTCTCCACCCGCCGCTGGTACGCCACCGTCGCCGCACCCGGCGACGACATCGTCATCGCCGACCCCGACCGCAAGTACTACGAAGGCTGGGGTACCAGCGCCGCCTCCGCCTTCGTCTCGGGCGCCGTCGCCCTCATCCGCGCCGCGCACCCCGCCCTGAAGCCCGCGCAGATCAAGGAGATCCTGGAGGACACGGCCCGCGACGCCCCCTCCGGCGGCCGCGACGACTCACGGGGCTTCGGCCTGATCGACCCGGCGGCCGCGCTGGACCGCGCCGGGCGGATCAAACCGCAGGGGCAGCGCACGGCGACGTACGGCACGAAGTACTACGGCAGCGGCCCGGACGAAACCACGTCCGACGACGGCCCCGCGGCCTGGCTCGGCCCCACGGCCGGCGCCCTCGGCGTCGCACTCCTCGCCCTGGCGGTCCACCTCTGGCGCACCAGGCCGCGGACGTCCCGGCGCGCCTGACCCGGCGGGGCCGGGTGGCTCACCGCCCCGCACAGCCACTCTGTAGGGTCGATGCCGTGGCGAACATGGCGAACACGGCGAACAAGAACATTCCCGACCCCGGCTTCTCCGACGACGACGGCACCGCCGATCCCCGGCTGGCCGCGGCGCTCGCCGGATGGGCCGCGGACCGTACGGCCCACGGGCCCGTCCTGGAAGCCCTCGCCGGAGCCCGGCTCCTCGTACCGGTCGTCGCCGTGCTCGGCGAGGTCGAGGAGGACGAGAACGGTCTGCGCCGCGAGAAGACCAGCGACATGGCCGTGCCCACCCTCAAGGCCGGTGACCGCAAGGCCCTGCCCGCCTTCACCTCCATCGAGGCCCTCGCCCTGTGGGACCCGGCCGCCCGCCCCGTCGCCGTACCCCTCCACCAGGCGCTGCAGGCCGCCGTCCACGAGCAGGCCGACACCATCGTCCTCGACCTCGCGGGCCCCGTCCCCTACGAACTGGGCCGCTCCGCGCTGCTCGCCCTCGCCGAGGGCCGGGCCAGCGCCGACCCGCTCGCCGACCCGGCCGTCACCGACGCGGTCCGTGCCGCCGTCGCCGCCGAGCCCGCCGTGCTCCGCGCCCACCTCGGCCCCGGCAGCGCGGACGGCACCCTCGCCCTCGTCCTCGACCCCGCCGCGGACCCGGCCGAGGCCGCCCAGCGCGTGGCCCGGCGGATCGCCGCCGACGAAACACTGAGGGCCCGCCTGGTGCGCGGCCTCGACCTGGCACTCCTGCCGGCCGAGGCGACGCCACCGGGCGAGCCCCTCTACGTACGTACGGTGTGAAACGACCGGCTCAGCCGAAGACCGGGCCCGTGTACTTCTCGCCGGGGGCCTGGCCGGGCTCGTCCGGCACCACCGACGCCTCGCGGAACGCCAGCTGCAGCGACTTCAGGCCGTCGCGCAGCGGAGCCGCGTGGAACGAGCTGACCTCCGTGGCGCTCGCGTCGAGCAGCCCGGCCAGCGAGTGGATCAGCTTGCGGGCCTCGTCCAGGTCCTTGTGACCCTCGCCGCCCTCGGCGAGACCGAGGTTCACCGCGGCGGCGCTCATCAGGTGGACCGCCACCGTGGTGATCACCTCGACCGCGGGGACGTCCGCGATGTCACGGGTCAGGGTGTCGAAGTCGGGGGAGTCGGCCCCGGGGGCAGCGGACTCGGGGGTGGGGGTCGTGTCGCTCATGCTCACATCTTCCTGAGGGCCGAAACGGTGTAAGCGTAGTTGATGGCGAGAAACGGGCTCCGTGAGGCGCCGCCCGGGACCACAGCTGTGTCGTGGCTGTCGGGGGCGGCATGACGAGGACCATACCGGCCGGGGCGTGGAGCCCCCGAAGTGCTGGTATTCTGGACAGCGACCGGTTGGCTCCGTAGTGAGTCAACCCGCAAGTGGAGGCTCCGAATCTCCCACCTGGCCGCCCTGAGGGCGGCGGGTCACCGGTCAGACGGTCCCATCGTTCCGTACGGACGATGGAATTGTCAGACGCGCCCCGCGGTACACCGTGGTGGTGCTCCGGTATGTGAGGAGCCCCGCCTGTGTTCCGGCCGGGGCATTTTTTGTGCGCCGAATCGGTTAGGTCCATCGAAAACAGACGTAACGCGGCTGTCCGCCAGACGGTCGCGTGGTGCTACCGAGGAGGATCCATCAGCGCCGAGCCCCGCATCAACGACCGGATTCGCGTTCCCGAGGTGCGACTTGTCGGCCCCAGTGGCGAGCAGGTCGGAATTGTTCCGCTTGCCAAGGCCCTGGAGCTCGCGCAGGAGTACGACCTTGACCTGGTCGAGGTCGCGGCGACCGCCCGGCCGCCCGTGTGCAAGCTCATGGACTACGGGAAGTTCAAGTACGAGTCGGCCATGAAGGCCCGTGAGGCGCGCAAGAACCAGGCGCACACGGTCATCAAGGAGATGAAGCTCCGGCCGAAGATCGACCCGCACGACTATGACACCAAGAAGGGTCACGTCGTCCGGTTCCTCAAGCAGGGCGACAAGGTCAAGATCACGATCATGTTCCGTGGTCGCGAGCAGTCCCGCCCCGAGCTGGGCTTCCGACTGCTGCAGCGTCTCGCTTCGGACGTCGAGGACCTTGGGTTCATCGAGTCGAACCCGAAGCAGGACGGCCGAAACATGATCATGGTTCTCGGTCCGCACAAGAAGAAGACCGAGGCGATGGCCGAAGCCCGTGAGGCCCAGGCGGCCCGCAAGGCGGACGCGAAGGCCAACCCGGGCCGCTCGCAGAACTCCGCCGAGGGGGAGGAGCTCGACGAGGCTCCCGCCGAGGCCCCGGCCGAGGCTCCTGCCGAGGCCTGATCCTCCGGACGCAGGTCCAGAGGACACCAATCGACATATCTGGCTCCCGGATGCCCGGTTTCACGACCGGGCATCGGAGTGCCCCTGACGAGGAGAGAACGGCGCTATGCCGAAGAACAAGACTCACAGCGGTGCCAAGAAGCGTTTCCGGGTCACCGGCTCGGGCAAGGTGCTGCGGCAGCGTGCCAACCGCCGCCACTACCTGGAGCACAAGTCGTCGACGCTGACCCGTCGTCTCGCCGGCACCGTCGAGCTGTCGTCGGCGGACGCCGCCAAGGCCAAGAAGCTCCTCGGTATGTGACGGCGCGCCCCGCACCCCCGGGGCGCAGCCGACCGACCATCGGGACCAAGCCGTTCTCGGGTCACGCAGGTGACCCAGCTACAAGGAGTTAACAAGTGGCACGCGTCAAGCGGGCAGTCAACGCCCACAAGAAGCGTCGGGCGATCCTCGAGCAGGCCAGCGGTTACCGCGGCCAGCGTTCGCGCCTGTACCGCAAGGCCAAGGAGCAGGTCACCCACTCCCTGGTCTACAACTACAACGACCGCAAGAAGCGCAAGGGCGACTTCCGTCAGCTGTGGATCCAGCGCATCAACGCCGCTGCCCGCGCCAACGGCATCACCTACAACCGCTTCATCCAGGGTCTGAAGGCCGCCAACATCGAGGTGGACCGCAAGATCCTCGCGGAGCTGGCCGTCAACGACGCGAACGCGTTCGCCGCGCTCGTCGAGGTCGCGCAGAAGGCGCTGCCGTCGGACGTCAACGCGCCCAAGGCCGCGTGACGCCGCGCTGAGCTCAGCGTGTATTCGGACCCGCAGGCCGGTCGGCTTGCGGGTTCGACTGTGTTCGGCCCCTTGTCCGCCGTCGTCCGTTCGCTGCCGCCCGCGCCCCTTTCAAGGGCGCTGCACCCGAGGTGAGTATTGATGGTTGCCGCTCCTGAATTGATCTCCGCCAGGTCGCCCCGTGTCAGTGCCGCGCGGCGGCTGGCCAAGCGGAACTTCCGGAGCAAGGAGCGACTGTTCCTCGCCGAGGGGCCGCAGGCCGTGCGGGAGGCCGCCGGGCACGGGCAGACGCTCGTCGAGCTGTTCGCCACCGTCGACGCCGCCGAGCGGTACGCCGACATCGTGGGGGAGGCCCGCGCCGCCGGTGCCCGCGTGCACCTCGCCGACGAGGACGTCATCGCCGACATCTCGACGACCGTCACCCCGCAGGGCCTCGTCGGCGTCTGCCGGTTCCTCGACGTGCCCTTCGAGAAGATCCTCGCCGCCCGGCCCCGGCTCGTCGCGGTCCTGTCGAACGTACGCGACCCCGGGAACGCCGGGACCGTGCTGCGCTGCGCCGACGCCGCGGGCGCCGACGCCGTGATCCTCACGGACGCCTCCGTGGACCTCTACAACCCCAAGTCGGTGCGTGCCTCGGTCGGCTCGCACTTCCATCTGCCGGTCGCCGTGGGCGTACCCGTCGAGCAGGCCGTGCAGGGGCTCAAGGACGCGGGCGTACGGATCCTCGCCGCCGACGGGGCCGGTGAGGACGACCTCGACGCGGAGCTCGACAAGGGCACCATGGGCACCCCGACCGCCTGGATCTTCGGCAACGAGGCGTGGGGGCTGCCGGAGGAGACCCGCGCACTCGCGGACGCCGTGGTGCGTGTTCCGATCCACGGCAGAGCCGAAAGCCTCAACCTCGCGACGGCCGCCGCCGTGTGCCTCTACGCGTCGGCCCGCGCCCAGCGCGCCTCCAGTACTCGCTGAGGGGGTCCGCTCCGTCACATCGAGCTAGTAGTGTGACGGGCTCGGGGGCCCCGACAGGTCCGAGAGGTGGGGTACGGGGAATGAGTGTGGGCACGAGCAGAGCACCGGGGGTACAGGACCTCGTCCGTGCTCGCGCGGACCACGGTGGTCCCGGTGACCTCGGCGGCCTCGGACTCGACCCCGACGAGCTGCCCGACGGGCTCGTCGTCGCGGACGAGACGGGCCACATCATCTGCTTCAACGCGGCGGCGGCGCGGATCACCGCCCTGCCGGCGGCCGACGCCCTCGGAACGCCCCTGGAGCACGCGCTCCCGTTAGAGGACCTGGAAGGCCGCCGCTGGTGGCAGCTGACCGATCCCTACGGCGGCCTCGCCATCCGCGTCGGCCAGCCAGAGTGCAACCTCCTCCTGCCCGGCGGCCGCGAAGTCCTCGTCTCCGCGCGCTACGTCCGCACCACCCGCACCGGCCCCGTCCGCCGCGTCGTCGTCTCCCTCCGCGACACCGAGGCCCGCCGCCGCACCGAGCGCAGCCACGCCGAGCTGATCGCCACGGTCGCCCACGAGCTCCGCTCGCCGCTCACCTCCGTCAAGGGCTTCACCGCGACGCTGCTCGCCAAGTGGGAGCGGTTCACCGACGACCAGAAGAAACTGATGCTGGAGACCGTCGACGCCGACGCGAACCGCGTCACCCGGCTGATCGCCGAACTCCTCGACATCTCCCGCATCGACTCCGGACGCCTTGAGCTGCGCCGCCAGCCCGTCGACATAGGTGCCGCCGTCGGCCGCCACATCCAGGCGCACGTCGCCGCAGGGCAGGACGCGGACCGCTTCCTCGTCCGGGTCCAGCGGCCGCTGCCCGACTGCTGGGCGGACCCCGACAAGGTCGACCAGGTGCTCAGCAACCTGCTGGAAAATGCCGTGCGGCACGGCGAGGGAACCGTCACCATCGAGGTGGCGCCCTCCTCGTCCGCGCGCGAGCGGGGCGGCGCCGAGACCGCCGTGACCGTGAGCGACGAAGGTCCCGGCATTCCGGAGGAGTCGATGGGCCGCGTCTTCACCCGCTTCTGGCGGGGCAGCAAGCGCGGCGGGACGGGACTGGGGTTGTACATCGTGAAGGGCATCGTGGAAGTGCACGGCGGGACGATCACCGTCGGCCGCGCACCCGGCGGCGGCGCCCGATTCCGATTTACGTTGCCCGTGGGGGCCCCGGCGTATCTCCAGTGACCCTGTAGAGGACGCCCTGCGCAGCCCGCGGGCTCATTCGTTCACCGCACCCCCGTTAGACTCGGTCGTTGGCACTTTGTGTCCCCACACCTGGGACAGCTTGTCTCCGAGTCGTTGACGGGGACCCATCCGCCAGCCAACCGGAAGCACGGGAAGAGATGTCGGCACCGAACAAGTCGTACGACCCTGTTGAGGTCGAGGCACTGAAACCTGAAGAGATCGAGCGGATGCGGGACGAGGCGCTCGCCGCCCTCGCCGCCGCGGACTCCCTCGACGCGCTCCAGGAGGCCAAGGTCGCGCACACCGGCGGCACGTCGCCGCTGGCGCTCGCCAACCGCGAGATCGGCGCGCTGCCCCCGCAGGCCAAGGCCGAGGCGGGCAAGCGCGTCGGCATGGCGCGCGGCGCCGTGAGCAAGGCCCTGGCCGCCCGCCAGGCCGAGCTCGAGGCCGAGCGCGACGCCCGCGTCCTGGTCGAGGAGGCGGTGGACGTCACGCTGCCGTACGACAGGACGCCCGCCGGCGCCCGGCACCCGCTGACCACGATGATGGAGCGCGTCGCCGACGTCTTCGTCTCGATGGGCTACGAGGTCGCCGAGGGCCCCGAGGTCGAGGCGGAGTGGTTCAACTTCGACGCCCTGAACTTCACGCCCGACCACCCGGCCCGGCAGATGCAGGACACCTTCTTCGTCCAGGGTCCGAACGGGACCGAGGGCGACGAATCGGGTGTCGTGCTGCGTACGCACACCTCGCCCGTACAGGCCCGCGCGCTCCTCGAGCGCCGCGAGCCGCCGGTCTACATCGTCTGCCCCGGCCGCGTGTACCGCACGGACGAGCTCGACGCCACGCACACCCCGGTCTTCCACCAGATCGAGCTGCTCGCCGTCGACGAGGGCCTCACCATGGCCGACCTCAAGGGCACCCTCGACCACATGGTCCAGGCGCTCTTCGGCCCGGACATGAAGACCCGGCTGCGGCCGAACTACTTCCCGTTCACCGAGCCGTCCGCCGAGATGGACATGGTCTGCTACGTGTGCCGCGGCGAGTCCGTCGGCAACCCCGACCGCGCCTGCCGCACCTGCGGCAGCGAGGGCTGGATCGAGCTCGGCGGCTGCGGCATGGTCAACCCCAAGGTGCTCACCGCCTGTGGCGTCGACCCCAAGAAGTACAGCGGATTCGCCTTCGGGTTCGGCATCGAGCGGATGCTGATGTTCCGCCACAACGTCGAAGACATGCGAGACATGGTCGAGGGTGACATCCGGTTCACCCGGCCGTTCGGGATGGAGATCTGATGCGGGTCCCGCTTTCCTGGCTGCGGGAGTACGTCGACCTCCCCGCCACCGAGACCGGCCGTGACGTGCAGGCCAAGCTGATCGAGGTCGGCCTCGAGGTCGAGACCGTCGAGCAGCTCGGCGCGGGCCTCAAGGGCCCGCTCGTCGTGGGCAAGGTCCTCACCATCGAGGAGCTGGAGGGCTTCAAGAAGCCCATCCGCTTCTGCACCGTCGACGTCGGTACCGCCAACGGCACCGGCGAGCCGCAGGAGATCGTCTGCGGCGCCCGTAACTTCGCCGTCGGCGACAAGGTCGTCGTGGTCCTGCCCGGCGCCGTCCTGCCCGGCGACTTCGCCATCGCCGCCCGCAAGACGTACGGCAAGACGTCGCACGGCATGATCTGCTCCGGCGACGAGCTGGGCATGGGCGACGACGGCAGCGGCGGCATCATCGTCCTGCCGCCCGAGCACGAGGCGGGCACCGACGCCATCGAGCTCCTCGAGCTCGTCGACGAGGTCCTGGACATCGCCGTCACGCCCGACCGCGGCTATGCCCTGTCGATGCGCGGCGTCGCCCGCGAGACCGCCATCGCGTACGGCCTGCCGCTGCGTGACCCGGCGCTCCTCGACGTGCCCGCGCCGAACTCCTTCGGCTACCCGGTCAAGATCGCCGACCCGCTCGGCTGCGACCGCTTCACCGCGCGCACCGTCACGGGCCTGCAGCCCGAGGCGCGCTCCCCGATCTGGCTGCGGCGCCGTCTGCAGAAGGTCGGCATGCGCCCGATCTCGCTCGCCGTCGACATCACCAACTACGTGATGATGGAGCTCGGCCAGCCCCTGCACGCGTACGACCGTTCCCGCGTCCAGGGCACGATCGGCGTGCGCCGGGCCGAGCAGGGCGAGAAGTTCACCACCCTCGACGGCACCAAGCGCGTCCTGGACGCCGGTGACCTGGTCATCACCGACGACCGCGGCCCGATCGGCCTCGCGGGCGTCATGGGCGGCGCGAACACCGAGATCGCGGACTCGGAGACCGACCCCGAGACCGGGCAGGTCCGCGGCACCACCGAGGTGGTCGTCGAGGCCGCGCACTTCGACGCGATCTCCATCGCCCGCACCGCGCGCCGCCACAAGCTGGCCTCCGAGGCGTCCAAGCGCTTCGAGCGCGGCGTCGACCCGCAGGCCGCGGCCGCCGCCGCACAGCGCACCGTCGACCTGCTCGTGCTCCTCGCGGGCGGCAGCGCGGAGGCCGGTGTCACCGAGGTCATCGCGCCGACCGCGCCGCGCACGATCACGATGCCCGCCGACCACCCGGACAGCGTCGCCGGTGTGGCCTACGGCCGCGAGACCGTCGTACGCCGCCTTCAGCAGGTCGGCTGCGACGTCTACGGCCAGGACGACCTGACGGTCACCGTCCCGTCGTGGCGCCCCGACCTCGCCGAGCCGAACGACCTCGCCGAAGAGGTCATCCGCCTCGAGGGGTACGAGAACCTGCCCTCGACCCTGCCGAAGCCCCCCGCGGGCCGCGGCCTGAGCGAGCGGCAGCGGCTGCACCGCCGCGTCGGCCGCGCGCTGGCCGGTGCGGGCTACGTGGAGTCGCTGAGCTACCCCTTCCTCGGCGAGGGCGTCTTCGACCAGCTGGGCCTGGACGCGGACGACCCGAACCGCCGCGTGGTCAAGCTCGTCAACCCGCTCTCCGACGAGGAGCCCGCGCTCCGCACGACGCTGCTGCCGGGCCTGCTCTCCGCGCTGCGCCGCAACGACGGCCGCGGCTCGCACGACCTGGCGCTCTTCGAGACGGGTCTGGTCTTCCACCCGCAGGACGAGCTGAAGGTCGCCGGGCGTCTGCCCGTCGACCGGCGTCCCACCGACGAGGAGATCGCGTCCCTCACCGCGGCGCTGCCCGTCCAGCCCCGGCACGCCGCCGTCGTCCTCGCGGGCGCCCGCGAGCAGGCCGGCTGGTGGGGCAAGGGCCGCCCGGCCGACTGGGCCGACGCCGTCGAGGCGGCGCGGACCATCGCCCGCGAGGCCGGTGTCGAGCTCATCGTCGACCAGGGGCAGTACGGCCCGTGGCACCCGGGCCGCTGCGCCGAGCTGAAGGCCGTCGTCGCCGGGGACATCGTCTCCGTCGGCCACGCCGGTGAGCTGCACCCGCGCGTCATCAAGGCGTTCGGTGTGCCCGCGCGCGCCTGCGCGATGGAGCTCGACCTCGACCGCCTGGAGCAGGCCCGCGAAGGGGTGCTGCGGGCGCCGCGGATCTCCACGTTCCCCGTGGCCACGCAGGACGTCGCGCTGGTCGTCGACAAGGAGGTGCCGGCCGCCGTGGTCGAGTACTACCTCCGGGGCGGCGCGGGTGAACTCCTGGAGTCCATCCGGCTGTTCGACGTCTTCGAGGGCGAGCAGATCGGCGAGGGCAAGAAGTCCCTGGCGTACGCGCTGCGCTTCCGCGCGGCCGACCGCACGCTGACCGTCGACGAGGCCTCCGCGGCCCGTGACGCCGCTGTCGCTCTCGCGGCCGAGCGGACGGGTGCGGTGCTGCGCGGAGCGTAGTGACTGCCCGTAGGCGATAACAGGCGCACAAGGGGCGCAAAGAGGGGCTCATCCGGACCAACGGATGAGTCCCTCACTCGTTTGAGTGACTTCAATCGGCACTCTGGCCCGATCGGCCCATGTGGTCGACACAATCAGTCCGGCCATACGGGTGGGCCTGTGCGCTGAACCCAGGAGGGGGGCCACCGCCATGATCCGTCTCGGGAGGTCGCTGGTCCTGCCCGCGGTGTGGGGTGCCTTCGCCGTCACGTACAAACTGGCCTGCCCGCTCGCCCAGGCGGAGAGCCTGGGGGCGCGGATCGTCAGCAGCGCCGTCTTCCTCACCGTCGGGGCCGGGCTGATACTGCACGTCCGGTGGGCGCTGCTGCGGGAGTTGCGGCAGCTGCGCGAGGTCGCGGGCGCCACGCAGAACGTACTCCTGCGGCCCCTGCCGCCCCGCGTCGAAGGCCTCGCGCTCGCCGCCGGGCGGCTCTCCGCGTCACGCGGCGCCTCCGTCGGGGGCGATCTCTACGAGGTGGCGGCCACCGACCACGGAGTGCGTGTCGTGATGGGTGACGTCCGGGGGCACGGTCTCGCCGCCATCTCGACCGTCGCCGCCGTGCTCGGCAGCTTCCGCGAGGCCGCCCACGACGAGCCCGAACTGCCCCGTGTGCTGCGCCGCCTGGACCGGGCGCTGGACCGGCACCTGCGCGAACGCGCGCGGGCCGAGCACCCGGCGTACGGCGGCGCTCCGCCGGAGACCCCGGTGGCCGAGGAGTTCGTCACCGTCCTGCTCCTGGAGATCGACGGGGACGGCGGGATCTCCGCCCTCAACTGCGGCCACCCCTGGCCCCATCTGCTGAGCGGCACCGCGCGGCCCCTGACGGACAGCGATCCGCTGCCGCCGCTCGGGGCCTTCCCGCTCCCCGCCGACCTGCCGGTGCTCGACTGCGGACGGCTGCTGCCCGGCGAGGCGCTCGTCCTGCACACGGACGGCATGGAGGACGCGCGTGACGCCACGGGGACGTTCTTCCCGCTGCGGGCCGTGCTGGCCGACGCGGCCCGCGTCCCACCGGTCTCCCCGCAGGGCGTCATCCGCACGGTCTACGCCCAGCTCCTGCGCCACACCGGCAGGTTGCCGTCCGACGACGCGACGCTGCTCGTCCTGCGCAACGACCGCACGAGAGTCCCTCCGCAGCAGCGGGAGACGGCCTGCGCCGCCCGCCCCGCCATGGAGTTGTCGGGCAGACGGCGGGACGAACGGCGCCGATGAGGGCCGCCGCACTGTAAGAGGGGGGAGCCCGGCGGCCCGGCCGGCCTCCTTAACTGATGAGGCATCTCAGTCAAGCGATCCCACACCCCATGCGGCAGAGCGCACACCCCCCGGATTCGGGCACTCCGTTCACACCCCGTGTGAAGGGGCCTCCATTAATCTGAACAGCACTGAGCCTCCGGAGGGCATCCATGCAGCCCAACACCCTGCTCGACGCGATCCTCGACGAAGCCGGCATCTCCCACGCGGGACTCGCCGCACACGTGAACCAGGCCGGAAGGGCCAGAGGACTCGCGCTCCGCTACGAACACACGGCCGTCTCACGCTGGTTGAAGGGCCAGCGGCCGCGCGGCCAGGTGCCGGACCTGATCTGCGAAGTCCTCGCCGCCCGCCTGCACCGCCCCGTCACCCTGGACGACATCGGACTCGGGCTGCCCGGCGTCCCCGCCGCCCGGTCCGGGACGGCCGCGTCCACCCTCTCCGGCTTCGTGGAACGGGCCACCGCGCTGTGGCGTTCGGACGAACAGCAGCGCCCGCACCTGCTCGGGGCGCCCGCCGTCACCGGCACGCCCGCCGTGATGCCGGTCTGGGAGTGGGAGAACCCGCCCGAGGACGTCGACGTGTCACGCGGTGGACGGCACCCGGTGAGCACGGCCGACATCGAGATGATGCGCGCCGCCCGCGCCCACTACGAGCAGATGTACCGCAAGACCGGCGGCATCGCGACCCGCTCCCGCATCGTCGGCTTCCTCAACGCCGAGGCAGCGCCCCTGCTGCGCGGCAGCTACACCGACGAGATGGGCCGCCAACTGCACCGCTCCACGGGCGGGTTGGTCGCCATCGCCGGAATCTGCGCCTACGACTCCGACGCGCACGGCCTCGCCCAGCGCTACTTCCACCAGGCGCTGCGCCTCTCCAAGGCGAGCGGCGACACCGGACTCGGCGCGTATGTGATCGCGCTCCTCGTCAACCAGTCGCTGTTCATGCGCGAGTACCGCCAGGCGGTGGCGTTCGCGGAGGCCGCGCTGCGCGCCGCGGGGCGCGACCTCACCCCGGCCCTCGCCTCCGACCTGTACGCGATGCAGGCCAAGGCGTACGCGCACCTGGGCGACGGCAGGAGCGCGCTGTCCTGCATCCGGCGTGCCGAGGCGGCGGCCGATCGGATCCTGCGTGGTCGCGAGCCGGACGAGACGGGCTATGTCCAGCCCGGCCTGGTCAACGTGCAAGTGGCGGAGGCGCTGCTCAGCCTGGGTGATCTCGCCAGCGCCCGGGAGCACGCCGCGGCGGCCGTGGACACTCCGGCGCACGACCGCGGGCGGGTGCACCGCCTGGCCATGCTCAGCCAGATCGAACTGCGCCAGGGCAACACCGACGAGGCGGTGGTCACGGCCGTGGAAATGGCTGAACAGGCCCGGGGAATGGAGTCCCAGCGGCTGCGTGACCGGCTGCGCGCGGTACGCGAGCACCTGGTCCGCAGCGACTGCGCCGGGACGGCCGAGGCTGCCGAACTCATCGCGGGCGCGCTGCGCGTACCCCTGTGACGCGCACCGGGCGCCGCCGGTCCGACATCGTGCGCACACGCCGTTCAGGGGTGCACACACGCTGCTCATGAGTTTTGTCTGCTGCGATATTGCCATCTACCGATCGGAAGGTGGCAGAACCGTGCAGTGGACGAAACAGAGCGAACAAACTGTGTATGAAAACCGGTGGTTCACCGTCAATCTCGCAGATGTCGAGCTGCCCGACGGCCGGCATCTCGACCACTTCCTCATACGGCTGCGGCCCGTCGCCGTGGCCACCGTCGTCAACGACGCCAACGAAGTGCTCCTGCTGTGGCGGCACCGCTTCATCACCGACAGCTGGGGCTGGGAACTCGCGGCAGGCGTCGTCGAGGACGGCGAGGACATCGCGTACGCCGCGGCACGCGAAATGGAGGAGGAGACCGGGTGGCGACCGGGCCCGCTGCGGCACCTCATGAGCGTCGAGCCGTCCAACGGGCTCACTGACGCGAGGCACCACATCTACTGGTCCGACGAAGGGACGTACATCGGTCATCCCGAGGACGACTTCGAGTCGGACCGCCGGGAGTGGGTCCCGCTCAAACTGGTTCCCGACATGGTGTCCCGTGGGGAGGTCCCGGCCGCCAACATGGCCGCGGCGCTCCTCCTCCTGCACCATCTGCGCCTCGGCCAGGACGCGCGCTAGCTAATGGCCGAGTGCCTGCCAGACCGACACCGCGATTGCCGCGACCGCCGCGAGAGCGACGATCGTGGGCAGCGGCCAGCGTGTGTTCTCCAGCGCGGCGACCCGGGCCTCCATGGTCTCCACGTTCTTGGCGGTCTGTTCGTCGTGCTGACTGAGTAACGCGAGCCGTCCGTCGACGCGGGCCAGGCCCACCTCCAGGCTTCGGCGTAACTCAGCGAGTTCTTCCGGGACCACGGCACTCTCGCCGTCGATGGTCACGAGTCCACTCCTCTCTGTAGTGGCGCGTCCCCCCTTCATCCGCACAGGCAGTCAACCCGCCTGGTGGGCAGGACGGGAGAGTGCGCGAGGGGCATATGCGGGCCCGCCGCGCACACCCTGTGTGAACGCCGCGGGCCCGGCACTCGAACGGAGTGCCGGGCCCGATGGGTACAGAGAGTGTTCGTACGGGGAGTGATCCCCGCCTACGCCGCATGGCGTACGGGGCGTCAGGCGTACGTGTAGAAACCCGAGCCGGACTTCCGGCCGAGGCGGCCCGCGTCCACCATCCGCTGCAGCAGCGGGGGAGCGGCGTACAGCGGCTCCTTGTACTCGGTGTACATCGAGTCGGCGACCGAGGCGACCGTGTCCAGGCCGATCAGGTCGGAGAGCTTGAGCGGGCCCATCGGGTGGGCGCAGCCCATCTCCATGCCGTTGTCGATGTCCTCGCGGCTCGCGATGCCCGACTCGAACATCCGGATGGCGGAGAGCAGGTACGGGATGAGCAGGGCGTTCACCACGAAGCCCGAGCGGTCCTGGGCGCGGATCGCGTGCTTGCCGAGGATCTTCTCGACCACGGCCTGCGCCCGGCTGATGGTGCCCTCGGACGTGGTGAGCGCGGGGATGAGCTCGACGAGCTGCTGCACCGGCGCCGGGTTGAAGAAGTGGATGCCGATGACCTGGTCGGGACGCGAGGTCGCGACGGCCAGCTTCACCAGCGGAATGGAGGAGGTGTTGGAGGCGAGGATCGCGTCCTGCCGGGTCACCACCTGGTCGAGCACCTGGAAGATCTCGGTCTTGACCTGCTCGTTCTCGACGACGGCCTCGATGACCAGGTCACGGTCGGAGAACTCGCCGAGGTCGGTGGTGAAGCTCAGGCGGGCCAGGGTCGCGTCGCGCTCCTCCTCGGAGATCTTGCCGCGCTCGGCCGCCTTGGAGAGGGAGTTGTACAGCCGCGTACGGCCGATCTCCAGGGCTTCGCCGGTGGTCTCCGCGACCTTCACGTCCAGTCCGGAGCGGGCGCAGACCTCTGCGATTCCGGCGCCCATCTGGCCACAGCCCACCACTCCGACGCGTGCGATATCGGTCATGGAGTCGGTCACCTCGTGCCTTTCGCTGATCAACGGGACCGGCAGGACCCCCCCGTATATGGATTCGGTGTGCCTGCCTCGGCCGTGAACGTTACTCCGCAATGAGGGCGCCATGACGGGCCGGGTCGGGCATGCTGTGCCCCACCGGCAAGGGATGTCGGTGCACAGCGAGCTCAGGGGGCATGCAGATGAGGCGTATGTCACGTCGGGGTTTCTCCGTGGTGGCCGTCGCGACGGTGGCCGGACTTGCGACGGCGGGGGACGCGGTCGCCGCGTCCGGCCGGCGCCCGAAGGACGGCCGCGAACTGCGCGGCATGTGGCTGGCGAGCGTCGTCAACCGTGACTGGCCGTCCAAGCCGGGCCTCCCGGCGGCGCAGCAGCGCAGCGAGTTGCTGGCCTATCTGGACTCGGCCGTGAACCGCAGACTCAATGCGGTGGTCTTCCAGGTGCGTCCCACCGCGGACGCCCTGTGGCCGTCGCCCTACGAGCCGTGGTCGGAGTACCTGACCGGCGTCCAGGGCAAGGACCCGGGCTGGGACCCGCTGGGCACCGCCGTGCACGAGGCGCACCGCAGGGGCCTGGAGCTGCACGCGTGGTTCAACCCGTTCCGGATCGCCAACCACACCGACCCGTCCCGTCTGGTGGCCACGCACCCCGCGCGGGTGCACCCCGACTGGGTCGTGCCGTACGGCGGGAAGCTGTACTACAACCCGGGGCTGCCCGCGGTGCGGCGCTTCGTGCAGGACGCGATGCTCGACGCCGTGCGCCGCTATCCGATCGACGCGGTGCACTGGGACGACTACTTCTACCCGTATCCCGTCGCGGGCCAGGTCTTCGACGACGACGACGCCTTCGAGCGGTACGGCGGCGGCTTCCCCGACCGGGCGTCGTGGCGACGGGACAACATCGACCGGCTCGTGCGCGAGATGGCCCGGCGGGTGAAGAAGGCGCGGGCGCGGACACAGTTCGGGATCAGCCCCTTCGCGGTCTGGCGCAACATCGCCACCGACCCGACGGGCTCGGACACCCGGGCGGGCGTGCAGACCTACGACGATCTGTACGCGGACACCCGCGGCTGGGTGAAGAAGGGCTGGATCGACTACATCGTCCCGCAGGTGTACTGGAACATCGGCTTCCCCGCCGCGGACTACGCGAAGCTCATCCCGTGGTGGAACGACGTCGTGCGCGGCACGGGCGTGCACCTCTACATCGGCGAGGCCCTGTACAAGGCGGGCGACCCGGCGCAGCCCGCCGCCTGGCAGGACCCCGCGGAGCTGTCCCGGCACCTCACGTACGCCGAGGGCTTCCACGGGGTGCGCGGGCACGTCTACTTCTCGGCGAAGGAGGTCGGCGTCGACAAGATCGGCGCGATGGCGCGGGTGGTCGCCGACCACTACCAGAAGCCGGCGAAGCCGCCGCGCTGATCCTCGTACGTCAGGGAGCCGGGTCCTGATGCCGTACGACGGTGTCGGGGCCCGGCGACATCACGGTCTCGTGGCCGTCCTCGAAGCGGACGCGGTACGGCGGACCGCCGTTCGCCCCCAGCACCTCGACGACCTGCGCGACCCGGTCGTGCTGCCCGACGATCCTGCCGTGCACCACCAGCTCGTCGCCTACGGTTGCACGCATCTGAAGTGCCCCCTCATCCCGCTCTGCGGTCGCGATCCGTGGCGGCAAGTGTACGACGAGTGGCGGGAGTTGGGACCTGTCGGGCGCTACGCCCGTCAGCCGCGGGAGCGTTGGGTGACCGCGATGCAGACGAGGACCGCGGCCGCCGTGAGGGGTGCGGCGACAGTGAGGTGCTCGCCGAGCAGGAACACCGACCACACCAGCGTGAGGAGCGGCTGGGCGAGCTGGAGCTGGCTGGCCTTGGGGACGCCGATGGCCGCCATGCCCCGGTACCAGACGACCAGGCCGAGGAACTGCGAGCCGAGCGCCGCGTACAGCAGCCCCGCCGTGCTGTGCCCGGTCAGCTGGAAGGACTCGTGGGGCAGGGCCAGGGCCGCGCCCAGGAGGTTGAGCGGCAGGCAGAGGATCAGCGCCCAGCCGATGACCTGCCAGCCGGGCATCTCGCGGGCCAGGCGGCCGCCCTCGGTGTAGCCGGCCGCACAGATCAGCAGCGCGCCGAAGAGGTACAGGTCGGCGGTGGTGAGGGCACCGCCGCTCTGTTGCACGGTGAACGCGATGACGGCCGCGGCCCCGGCGAGCGCCGCCGCCCAGAAGGCGCGCGACGGGCGCGCGCCGTTGCGCAGCACCGAGAAGACGGCGGTCGTGAGGGGGAGCAGGCCGACGACCACGGCCGCGTGCGCGGTCGTGGAGGTCTGCAGGGCGAGCGTGGTGAGCAGCGGGAAGCCGACGACGACCCCGGCGCCGACCACCGCGAGGCCCGCCCAGTGGCGGCGGTCGGGGACCGCGACGCGCAGCGCGAGCAGACAGCCGCCCGCGACGAGCGCGCTGAGCGCCCCGCGCAGGGTCACGAAGCTCCACGGGCCGATGCCTTCGAGGCCCCAGGCGGTGGAGGGGAACGTGAGGGAGAAAGCGATGACGCCGAGGGCGGCCATCAGGGTGCCGGTGCGGTGCGTCCCCGCCGGAGCGGGTGCCGGTTCTCGGGGCTCTCGGCCGGGGGCGGGAACCGCTATCCGGGACGGTCGAGTAGCGCTATCCTGTGCTGTCATGCATGACAGTAGCAGTGTGGGCGATCTGGCGAAACGGCTGCGGAACGAGCTGGACCGCTACTCACCGGGTGGAAAGCTGCCGTCGAGCCGGGCGATCGTGGAACGGTTCAGAGTGAGCCCCGTGACCGTGTCGAGGGCCCTCGCGCAGCTCGCCGCCGAAGGGCTCGTCGTCACCCGCCCCGGTGCGGGCGTCTTCCGCGCCGAGCCGACGGCGCCCGCCGCCCCTGCCGGGGACACCTCGTGGCAGGAGGTGACGCTGAGCGCCGACGCCGCCACGGAGCTCGTGCCGCGCTCGGTCGACGCGACCGGGGTCCTCGCCACGCTCGCCGCCCCGCCGCCGGGCGTCATCGAGTTCAACGGCGGCTACCTCGACCCCGCGCTACAGCCCGGGCAGGCGATGGCAGCGGCCCTCGCCCGCGCGGGACGGCGGCCGGGCGCGTGGGGGAGGCCGCCCGTCGACGGACTGCCCGAGCTGCGCGAATGGTTCGCGCGAGGGATCGGCGGGGCCGTCACGGCCGCCGAGGTACTGATCACGGCAGGTGGCCAGAGCGCCCTGACGACGGCACTGCGAGCGCTCGCCCCGCCCGGGGCGCCGGTCCTCGTCGAGTCCCCCACGTATCCCGGCATGCTCGCCATCGCACGGGCGGCGGGGCTGCGTCCTGTCCCCGTGCCCGTCGACACGGACGGGGTGCGGCCCCAACTTCTGGAGGCAGCGTTCCGGGCGACCGGCGCCCGGGTCTTCGTCTGCCAGCCGCTGTTCCAGAACCCGACCGGCGCCGTGCTCTCCGCCGAGCGCCGCCCCGAGGTCCTGCGGATCGCCCGCGAGGCGGGCGCGTTCGTCATCGAGGACGACTTCGTGCGCCGCCTCGTCCACGAGGACGCGGGCCCGCTGCCGCGCCCGCTCTCGTCCGACGACCCCGACGGCGTCGTCGTCCACGTCTGTTCGCTCACCAAGGCCACCTCGCCGAGCTTCCGCGTCAGCGCGCTCGCGGCCCGCGGCCCGGTCCTCGAAAGGCTCCGCGCCATCCAGGTCGTCGACCACTTCTTCGTGCCGCGGCCCCTTCAGGAAGCGGCGCTCGAACTGGTGGGCTCACCGGCCTGGCCACGCCATCTGCGGGCGGTCGCGGGCGAGTTGAAGGGGCGCAGGGACGCCATGTCGGCGGCGCTGCGGCTACGGCTGCCCGAACTCACGGTGGAGCACATCCCGGCGGGCGGCTACCACCTGTGGGTACGGCTGCCCGACGGCGCCGACGAGGCCGCGTTCGCCTCCGCGGCACTGCGCGCGGGCGTGGCCGTGGCGCCGGGCCGCCCGTACTTCGCGGCCGAACCCCCGGCAGCACACGTCCGGCTGAGCTTCGCGGCGGTGCCGGGGGTGGGGGAGATCACGGAGGGAGTACGACGGCTGCGCGCGGCCTGCGACGAGGTGCTGAACCTCCGCTGACCGCCCGCCTTCACGTTCTTACGCCTTCAAGCCGTCACGCCGTCACACCTCTTCACCGGATTCCCTCGATGAGCTTCTCCAGGGCCTCGTCGCCGGTGTCGGCGAGCAGGGTGACGCTGTCCATCCCGGCGTAGACCTTGCCGTCCGGCGCGATCCCCAGGTAGGTGTTGCGACGATCGGCCTCGCCGACGGGATACAGGTACGCACCGGCTTCCTCGCTGAGCACGTCGAAGATCTCGTCGTCCCATTCCGCCGCGAGGGGGTCGAGCCGAAAGCCCATGCGGGCCATCGTCCGCCCAGGGCCCCGCTCCTCGCTCGCCAGACCGCCGAACTCGGCGAGGAAGAGCCGTGCCGCCTCATGCATCTCGAAGCCGCCGTGCTCGTGCAGGACGCGCTCCCACTCGGCCGTCGGCACGGACCGCCCGGGATGCCACCCGGCCGCCCGCAACACACGGTCGGACTCCTCCGACCAACGCCCGCAGGGTTCTGTACTCATCTAGGTCACCGCCGTGATTCCGAATTGGTCGAGCACATGCTGACATGACGAACAAGGCGCCTTGGGCACGCCGTGTTTGGGATTACCCGCCGCGCGTACGTCCACCGCGGCGCTCACCCCACCCCTCGGGTCGTGCCCGGCGTGCATGGCGTTCGACAGGGCCTCCGCCTCGCCGCACCGGCCGTGCTGGTTCCCCGTCGGGCGCAGCTCCATCGGCACCCTGTCGTAGGCGGCCCGCACGTCCGGGTGCAGGTTGTGGTCGCCGCCGCCCTTGATGCTGGCGCCGCTGAAGGTCCCCTGGTGCCCCGGCACGGTGAGCCCCGCCGTGCTCGTCGGCCTCGTCTGCTTGCTGGCGCCGGGCCTGGCCTGTTCGAGGTCGGCCCGGTCGCGGGCGGCCTGGAGGGCACGCTCGCAGTCCGGCGCGAGACCCAGCGGGTCCACCCCGGTGAAGGGGTTCGACGCGTACGCGCGCGGGTTCGGGCCAGGGGCGAGATCGAGCGGGTCCAGGGATACGTACCGGCCCGTCTCCGGATCGTAGTGACGCTGGTAGTTGTAGTGCAGCGCCGACTCGGGGTCGTGGTACTGGCCGGGAAGCCGGAGGGGGCAGCGGGCGCGGTCATCGGAAGCCTCCTCGTCCAGCGGGGCGCCCCAGACGGTGGTCCGCGCGCGCCACGCGAGACCGCCGTCCTCGTCGAACAGTTCCGCGGGCGCGCCGACCACGTCCGTGACGATCGAGTAGAACTGCTCGTCGACCCACTCCTGCTCCGCGTCGCGGCCGTCCCGTGGCGCGGCGACACGCTCGGTCTGCGTGACCGGGCTGAAGCGGTCCCTCTCCCAGTCCCACGTCGTGCACCGGAGCGGTTCGTCGCCGGACCGCTCGATCTGCTCCGCGAGCACGAAGCCGTCCCAGGCGAACCGCACCTCCGCCACGACTGTCTCGCCGTCGGCCGCGAGCCGCCGCTTCGCGGTACGGCGGCCGAACGGGTCGTACCGGTACGCCCATTTCTCCCCGTCCGGCGTGACCACGCCGACGAGGCGGTCCTGGCTGTCCCACGTGTAGTGCCAGACGTCGGCCTTGCGCGAGAGACGCTTCTTGCGCCGCCGCACCACACGGCCCTGGGCGTCGAAGTCGTACCGCACGCCTCCGGGCCGTCCGCCCGGGTCGCCGAGAGAGCTCCGGGACGGCGTGGACGACGCGGGGGCCTCGGCCGCCGGCCACTCGGCCGACACGACGTTCCCCGCCGCGTCGTACGCATACCGTTCCGACCAGGTGTCCGCCCGCACGCCGGTGACCCGGCCGGTGCCGTCGACGTCGACGGTCCGGTCCCCGTTGACCAGGTCGTGGATCGCCCGGACCGTACCGTCCGGCCGGTAGCGGTACGTCCGCTCCTGCACCCTGTGCCGTGCGGGCGCCGTCGGCGCGATGCCGGCGGTCACCGTCTGGGAGCTCAGCCTGCCGTTCGAGTCCCAGCTCTGGCTGAGCACCGTCGCCCCGGCCCGGCGCTCGGTCTCGCGGCCCGCCTCGTCGTAGCCGAAGGTGACCGCCCGGCCCGCCGTCCGCAGCAGGACGGGCCGGTCGCGGCCGTCGTACTCCCAGTGGCTCTCCGCGTTCGACGGCGTCACCCGGCGCGTGCGCCTGCCCAGCTCGTCGTAGGCCGAGCGCACGGTCGCGCCGTCGCACGTCTCGGCGAGGACCCGGCCGAGGGCGTCGCGTTCGTACGAGACCTCCGTGCCGTTGCCGCGCACGACTCTGAGGTTGCCCACCGCGTCGTACTCGTAGCTGGTGATGCCCTCGGGGGTCCGCTGTTCCAGGACCTTGCCGAGCAGGTCGCGCACGTACTCGGTGGTTTCGCCCGCACCGTTCGTCTGCTCGACGAGTTGTCCGACGGCGTCGTGGCGGTAGCTCCGCGTGCGCCCCTCGAAGTCCTGCTCGTGGGTGAGCCGGCCGGCGGCGTCGTAGAAGTAGCTCCAGGTGGCGCCGAGTTGATTCGTCACCGAGGTGACGCGCAGTTCGCCGTCGTAGGCGAAGCGCAGGCAGGATCCGTCCGGGTCGATCCGCTTCTCCAGCAGATCGAACGCGCCGTACTCGAAGCGCGTCACGCGGCCGACGGTGTCCACGTGCTCGACGAGGTTGCCCTCGCCGTCATGGCTCCAGTGTTCCGTGCTTCCGTCGGGCAGGGTGCGCCGGACCGGCCTGCCCTCCGGTGTCCACGCGAAGGTGGTGCGGGAGCCGTCCGGACCCGTCTGCGCGACGAGCCGCCCGAAAGCGTCCCGCTGGTACCGCGTCGTCGCGCCCTCGGCGTCGGTCGTCGCGACGGGCAGACCGGCGGCGTCGGTCTCCAACAGGGTGGCGCGGCCCGAGGCATCGGTGATCGTGGAGATGCCGCCGGTCTCGCCGTACCCGTAGGAGACGCGAGCGCCGGTCGGGTCGGTCTCCGCCGTGAGACGGCCCGCGGAGTCGTACTCCGTGCGCCACACGGCGCCGTCGGGCTCGGTGAGCGTCACGGGCCTGCCGTGCTCGTCGAGCTCCGCGACGCTCCGCAGCCCGTCGGGGCGCACGACGTGCGTCGGAACGCCGTTCCCGTCGTAGCGGTAACGGGTCGTCCGGCCGAGCGCGTCCGTGCGGGAGAGCAACCGGTCGTACCGGTCCCATTCCGAGTGCGTGGTGTGCCCGAGCGGGTCCGTCACGGACACGAGCTGACGCAGCTCGTTGTGCCGGTAGACGGTCGTGCGGCCGAGCGAGTCCGTGTAGCGGGTCTCGCGGTGGTCGGTGTCGTACGCGACGGTGCAGGAGAGGCGGCCCTCGCTGCCCTCGCCCCTGATGCAGCGGTCCTGGTCGTCGTATGTGAAGCGGTACCGGCCGCCGTTGCGGTCCGTCCAGGACGTGATGCGGTCGCGGGCGTCGTAGGTGAGCTTCAGGGGCGCGCCGCCGGAGTCGCGGACCTCGGTGAGGTTGCGCCGGCTGTCGTCGCTGTAGCCGTAGGACAGCAGGGTGGCGCCCTCGGGGCCCACCGACTCGTCGGCCAGGCGAAGGCGGACGACGCGGTCCCCGTCCGTGTCGACGTGGAGGTGCCGCCCGGCGGAATCCCGTACGGCCGTCGGGGTCCCGTGCTCGTCGCGGTCGAAGTCGACGCGCTTGCCGGTGAGGTCCGATATCGCCGCCAAGGGCATGACGAAGGCGGTGTCGTCCGGGCCGGGCGCGCCCAGCGGGGCGAAGTGCCGGACCGTGCCCGTCCGCGGATCCGAGATGCGGATGGGGGCGCCGGGGGAGCCGTCCCAGTCCAGGGGCCATCGCGGCCCTTCCAGGGGCATGACCGAGGCACCGGGGAGAGGCACCGGGTAGAGGAGGATCATGCCGTCCTCTGCGGCGAACACGACGCCCTCGTCGTCCAGTTCGAGCCTCTCGTCGAGGGTCGAGGACCAGGACGGACCGAACCACCGGCCCCACCCGTACGTCGACAGATGGGTGCGCCGAAGGACCAGGGGCAGCAGCCCCGGGAGCTCGACGTCGGTCGCCTCCATGAGCATCTCGCCGGAGACCATGTCGATCGGGTCGCCGTTCTTGCACCGGGAGGCGGCCTTCTTGCCCGCGCCCGCCGCGTCATCGGCGCCCTTGCGCAGGCCGCCCTTGCCCAGGCCCTTGGCCATCGCCTTGAGGCCGCTCTTGACGCCCTTGGCGAGTTTGGCGGCGGTGGTGATGCCTTTGCCGCCCGGTACGCAGTCCATGGCGGCGAAGGCCACGTCCATGAGGGTGGCTTGGCCTTTCGCATATTTGCTCAAGGTGTCGGCCAGGACGATGGCGCCCGCGACGATGACGATGGCGGCGAGGATGGGTCCGCCGATGATCATCGCGATGATGCCGACGACGGCGACGACGACCTTGCAGACCTCGACGATGGTGTCCCAGTTGTCGGAGACCCAGTCGCCGACCTCCTCCCACCACTTGCGGTTCTGGATGCCCGCGTCGGACGCTTCGTCGATCTTCTTCTTCGCGGTGCCCGCGGCCTCCTCGCGCATCTTGCGCGCGTCGGCGGCCATCTTCTTCGCCGCTTCCAGGGCGCTCTGGGCGGAGTCGACGTCACCTTGGGCGGACTTCTGGGCCTTCTCGGCGGAGTGGGCGTTGCGGGTGGCGGCCTTGACCTTGTCCTCGTCCGGTTTGGGCACGTCCTTGCCGCCGCCGGGCTTGTCCTTGTACTTGTCGGCTTCCTTGCCGGCCTTGTCCACCCAGGAATCGGCGGAGGTGAGACGGGTCTTGGCGCTGCTGAGGTCGGCCTGAGCCTCGCGGCCCTTGACCAGTGCCTTGTCGGCCAGGGACTGGGCGCGCTCCAGCTCGGGCCAGTACGCGGACAGCGCGTCGCCCGCCATCTCGTAGCTCTTCTTGAGCTTCTTGAGCTTGTCGGGGGCGTCCTCGAACTTCTCGGTGAACGCGTCGGCGGTCTTGCCCACCCACTTCAGGATGGCCTCGTCGCCCGCCATCCCCTTGATGTCGCGGAGAACCTTGCCGACGTCGTCGGCGAAATCGTGCAGGTTCTTGGCCAGCGACCGCACCCGGTGCGGATCACCCGGCGTCGGATCCTTCTCCAGATCAAGGACATGCCAATCCGACGGTCGGTGGCCCCCCATGTGCTTCCCCCGATACTTGCTTCACTGTTCGTGTGCGGAAGCGAATGTACTAGGTCGCGCTCGTCAAGTCCCCTTCAGTGGCCGTCCCACCAGGTGAAATAGGGTCGACTGTGCCGAGTGGCGCTGCGAGGCTCGCCCTCATGACCGAAAGCACCGCGCTCCCCGACGGCTACGAGATATCCACCGACGCCGCCCGCATCGACGTCGCCCGTGTGCACCACTGGCTCTCCACCGACGCGTACTGGGCCCTCGGACGCCCTCGCGAGAAGCACGACGCGGCGATGGCCGGTTCGCTCAACTTCGGTGTGTACGACGAGACATCGGGCGAGCAGGTCGCGTACGCGCGCGTGGTGACCGACCGTGCCACGTTCGCCTATCTCTGCGACGTGTACGTCTCCCCGGACGTACGCGGCAAGGGCCTCGGCGTCGCGCTCGTCACCGCGGTCTGCGCGCACCTGGAGCCGTTCGGGCTGCGCAGGACACTGCTCGCCACGGGTGACGCGCACGGGGTCTACGAGAAGGTCGGCTTCACGGCGCTTCCGGCGCCCGAGGAGTGGATGATGCGCGTCGGTACTCCGTGACGAGGAGCAGGTCCTTGGCGGGGCCGCCGACCCGCCACCGGCTGCGCCAGCGGTCCGCGCCCACCACCTCGAATTCCCCGCGGTAGAGGTCGTCCACGCAGGGGTGGTCCGTCGTCCAGCGGCCCGTGCGCAGGTCGAGGTCGTGGAAGAAGCGGCCGTCGGCGAACTCCACGCGCGCGGTGCCCGGCTCGCCGCCGGGCAGGAAGCGGAGCGTGCGCTCGGCGGGGCGCGGCACGCCGTGCCAGGTGAACGTGCCGGACTCGTGGTGCAGGAGCCCGCCGGTGTCGGGGGCGGGCAGCGGTGCGAAGAGCGTCGTACCGGTGAAGCGGCCCTCGGAGCCGTCCGTGAGGTCGCGGACGGTGCGTTCGACGTCCCACGCGCCCGCGAGGTGGGCGAGGGTGTCGGGGACGGCGTGGCACGTGAGGTCCGACGGCGGGGGCACGGTCATGCGTGCAGGCTACTTGTCTTCTTGTGCACCTGTTCGGGGCGGCTTGCCTGCTTGTCCACTGTCTACTTGTCGACGACGGCCAGGCTGCGCTCGTCGTACCGCGTGCCCGCCACGCGGCCCGCGGGCGCCGCCGCGTCGATCGCCGTTAGCTCGTCGGCGGACAGTTCGACGGCGACCGCCCCGAGGTTCTCCACCAGGTACTTCTCGCGGCGCGTGCCGGGGATGGGCACGACGTCCGCGCCGCGGTGCTGCACCCAGGCGAGCGCGAGCTGCCCCGCGGTGACGCCCTTCTCGGCGGCCAGCGCGTCCAGGGTCTCCACGATGGACAGGTTCTGCTCCAGGTTGCCCGCGGCGAAGCGGGGCTGGGCGCGGCGCATGTCGTCCTGCGCGAACCCGTCGACCGACGTGTAGCGGCCGGTGAGGAAGCCCCGGCCGAGCGGCGAGAACGGCACGAGGCCGATGCCCAGCTCGCGGCAGACCGGTGCGATCTCCGCCTCCAGGTCCCTGGTCCACAGCGACCACTCGCTCTGCAGCGCCGCGATGGGATGCACGGCGTGCGCCCGCCGCAGGGTCCGCGCGCCGGCCTCGGAGAGCCCGAGGTGGCGCACCTTGCCCGCCGCGACGAGCTCGGCCATCGCGCCGACGGTCTCCTCGATCGGTACGGTCGTGTCCACCCGGTGCTGGTAGTACAGGTCGATGTGGTCGACGCCGAGGCGGCGCAGGGACGCGTCGCAGGCCTGTCGTACGTACGCCGCGTCGCCGCGGATGAGCGTGGGCTCGCCGAGCCGGTTGGCGAAGCCGAACTTCGTCGCCACGACGGCCTGTTCGCGTCGCGGGCCCGCGAGGGCGCGCCCGATGAGCTCCTCGTTGTGGCCGTTGCCGTAGAAGTCGGAGGTGTCGAGCAGGGTGACGCCGAGGTCGAGGGCGCGGTGGATCGTCGCGATGGACTGGGCGTCGTCCGAGGCGCCGTAGCCGTGGCTCATCCCCATGCACCCGAGGCCCTGCGCCGAGACGGTCAGCGCGCCGAGGCGGCGCGTGGGAAGGGCCGCGGGGGTGGTGGGGGTGGTGGCGGGAAGGCCGGTCATGGTGGTACCTCCTGGGGTGTGCCCGGTGATCGCTGACGACAGTAGGAGTTGGAGCGGACTCCAGGTCAAGGGGAGGGTGTAAGGGGAGCCGGGCCCTGGGGTTTTCCCCCGGGTGGTCCGGCCCGGTAGCCCGATGGTCCGGCGGCGCGCGCGTTCCTAACGTGGTGATCCCTTCCCACCGAACCAAGGAGCACGATGCGCGTCGTGTCAGCAGTCACCGCGGGCCTGGGCCTCGTCGGGTTGCTCGCGGGCCCCGGGGCCGCCGCGGACCTCACCGGGGCCGGGGCGCCCAAGGCCCAGCGTCAATCGGTCGGTTGGGGGCCCTGCTCCGCCGGCCAGAAGGAGCTGAACGAGGCGGGCGCGGAGTGCGCGAAGGTGGCCGTACCCCTCGACTACGCGGACCCCCGCGGCCGTACGATCGACATCGCCGTCTCCCGTATCAGGGCGAAGTCGCCGGGTGAACGGCGCGGCATCCTGCTCTCCAACCCCGGCGGGCCCGGCGGCACGGGACTCGCCCACACCCTCGCGCTGCGCCCCGCGTTGAAGGACGTGGCCGACCGCTACGACCTCATCGGCTTCGACCCCCGCTTCCTCGGCGAGAGCACCCCCGTCACCTGCGGCAAGGCCCCGCAGCCCGCGCCGCCTGCCCCGTCCACCACCCCGCGCCGGGACTTCGAGGACCAGGTGCGGTCCGCGCGCGACACCGCACGCAGGTGCCAGGAGCACGGCGACAACGCCGAGTTGCTCCCGCACGCCTCGACCAGGAACGTCGCCCGCGACATGGACGCCATCCGCGCGGCCCTGGGTGAGCCCAGGCTGTCGTACTACGGCATCTCGTACGGCGCCGACCTGGGCGCCGTCTACACCCAGCTGTTCCCGCGCCGGAGCGACCGCATCGTCCTTGACTCCTCGACCGACCCGGCGGCCACGCAGTACGAACTGTTCCAGCGGTCGGGCGCACCCGCGGAGGCGGCACTCGACGGACTCGATGGACTCGGTGGCCACGTGCGCTCCGACGTCCTGAAGCTGCTCGCACAGGCCGAGCGGCACCCCATCCCGGTGAAGGACGTGCGCCTCAACGCGCCGCTGCTGCGGCTGCTCTTCAAACAGCTCGTCCAGCACGAGGAGAACGACCCGCAACTCGTCAGCGTCGTCGACGACTTGAAGAAGGCCGCCGCCGGCGAGGAATTCGAACCGGGGCCCGCGCTGAGCGGACTCCTCGACCTCCTCTCGTCGCCCGAGCTGGCGGACAGCATGGCGGGCGGCGCGATCTTCATGTGCGGCGACGGGGGCTGGCCTGCGGGCGGCTGGCCGAAGAACCCCGAGACGTACTGGAAGAACATGCAGCGCAGCCGCGCCACCCAGCCGGTCTTCGGGCCGTACGTCAACGGCATGATCGCCCCCTGCGCGTTCTGGGGGACCGAGCCCCGCGAACCCGGCACGAAGATCCGCAACGACGTGCCCGTCCTGCTGCTCCAGGCCAAGTACGACAACAACGTGCCGTACGACGGCGCACTCGCCCTGCACAAGAAGCTCAAGGGATCCCGCCTCGTCACGGCGGACATCCGCTCCCACGGCGTCTACGGGCGCGGCGACAGCGGCCTCACCCCGGTCCCGTGCGCCGACAACACGGTGAACACCTACCTGCGCGACGGCAAGCTGCCCACGGCGGACGTCACCTGCGCGAAGCCGGACGCGAAGCCGAACCTGAAGACGGAGAAGACACGATGACCGACATCAGCAGGCGTACCGGCCTCACGGCGGCCGCGGCGGCACTTCTCGCGGGAACGGCCGCGACCGCGACCCCCGCCTCGGCCACTCCGCGTACCCCACGTACCCCTCGCGGCCCACGCGGACGCGCCCTCCAGCGCGGCGTCGACGCCATCCGTGCCACCGGCGCCAGCGGTGTCCTCGCCGAGGTGCGGGACGCGCGCGGCCGCACCACCGCACGCGCCGGGGTCGCCGATCTCGGCGACCCCGCGAAGGGCCCGGTGCCGTGGGGCGCGTACTACCGCATCGGCAGCGACACCAAGACGTACACGGCGACCGTCGTCCTCCAGCTGGTCGGAGAGGGACGGCTGAGACTGACGGACACCGTGGAACGGTGGCTGCCCGGTGCGATCCGCGGGCACGGCAACGACGGGCGCCGGATCACCGTCACCAACCTGCTGCGGCAGACCAGCGGGCTCAACGACTACATCACGGCGGAGAGCGGCGACTTCACCCCCGACGCGTACCGGCGCAACCGCTTCCGTTCGCAGACGCCGAAGGAGCAGCTGGCGGCGGCCCTCGCCGGACCCCCGCAGTGGCTGCCCGACGCGGGCGACCCGGCGGAGGAGCGGCGCTGGGGATACTCCAACACCAATTACGTCGTGGCCGGGATGCTCGTCGAGGCGGTCACCGGGCACCCCTGGGCCCAGGAGGTCCACGAGCGGATCATCGAACCGCTCGGCCTGCGCCATACGTTCATGCCCGGCAGCTCGCCGTACGTGCCGCAACCGACGGCGACGGGCTACACGTACTTCCCGGAGGAGACCCGCCCCGTCGACACCACCCTCGGCTACGGCGGGGGAGCGGACGGCTGCCTCATTTCGACGACGCACGACCACGGCGTGTTCCTGCGCGCGCTGCTGGGCGGCCGGCTGCTGCGCCCGGCCCAGCTGGCGGCGATGAAGTCGACGGTGCCGGTGCGGGACTGGGTCCCGGCCGACGGCGTCCGCTACGGCCTCGGCATCGCCTGCCGCCCCCTCGCCGGCCGCGACGACGGCATCTGGTTCCACGGCGGTACGAGCCTGGGCTGCGTCAGCGAGGGCGGAGTAACCCCGGACGGCGCGACGTCGGTGACCGGCGCGGCCTTCACACTGCGCCTCGACAGCGCCGAGACACACGACCGGCAGGCGCGAGCGGTGCTACGAATGGTGGACGAGACGCTGGCCGCGGCGGCGTGACGACGCGGGCCTGCCCGGCCCGGGTCCCAGGAGCTCGCCCCCTGCGCCCCAGCCCCTGCGCCCCAGCCCCTACGCCCCAGCCCCTACGCCCCAGCCCCTACACCCTCGGGGCGTGCCGCGTTCCGTCGCGGCAGTCGTGTCGCCGCCAGGGCGCCCAGCGCGGCCACCGCCGCCAGTGTCGTGAGCGTGGGGGGCATCGCGGAGAGGAACGCGGCGTCCGGCCACCGGGAGCCGCGTCCCCCCGTGTGGGGCGCGAGGGCCGTCATCAAGGTCGTCGCCACCGCGATACCCACCGTGGGGCCCACGTTCATCGCCGTCTGCTGGAGGCCCCCGGCCACCCCCGCGTCGGCCACCGGAGCATGGCGTACGACGACCGCCGTCGCGGCCACCATCACCGTCCCGAACCCCGCCCCCACCAGTAGGAACCCGGCCCCCGTCGCCACCGGCCCCGACCCCGCGTCCAGCCGCGACAGGGCCAGGATCCCGGCGGCGAGCACCGTCATCGCCGCCGTGAGTGTCCGACGCGGCCCCTGCCTGCGCAGCACCACCGCCGCGAGCGGCGCGCACACCACCATCATCACGGCGAGCGGCAGCGCCCTCAGCGCACAGTCCAGCGGGTCGAGACCGAGGACGTCCTGAAGGAAGTACGTACCGACGAAGAGCGCCCCGAACATCGCCGCGGACGCCGCGAGGAGGATGCCGAGCGCGGAACCGACCCCGGCCGCGCGGAGCAGGCGCGGCGGCACCAGCGGGCTCGCGGCACGCCGCTCGTGCCGTACGAACGCGCCGCCCGCGACGGCCGCCACCGCGAGGCCCGCCACCGTGGCCGCCGCCCACCCCTGCTCCGGCACCGTGACGAGGGTGTGCACCAGGCAGGCCAGCGTCAGCGCGAGCAGCCCCGCGCCGGGCACGTCGAGACCGGGAGCGGGGGCCCGCCGGGGCGCTGCCGGGACACGCACCACCAGCGCCAGTACGCCGATCACCACCGCCGGCACCACACTCAGGCAGAACACCGAGCGCCAGCCCAGATGCGTGGCGAGCGCCCCGCCGACCAGCGGCCCCGTGGCCGCCGCCAGGCCGATCGCGCTCATCCGCAGAGCGATCGGCATCCCGAGCCGGTCCGGCGGGAACGCGGCCCGCAGCATCCCGAGCGTCGCGGGCTGCAACAGCGCCCCGAAGACGCCCTGGGCCACGCGCAGCGCGATCACCCAGCCGATGCCGGACGCGAGGCCGACGCCCGCCGACGCGGCCGCGAAGCCGAGCGTCCCGACGGCGAAGAGCCGCCCGTGCCCGTACCGGTCGCCCAGCCGCCCGGCGAAGACGAGCAGGCTCGCCACGGCGATCAGATAGCCGGTGCTCGTCCACTGCACCTGCGCGAACGAGGCGTCCAGATCGCGTTGCAGAGCGGGCTGGACGACGGTCAGGGCGGTGCCGTCGAGCGCGACGATCATGGCGCCGAGGACGCTGCAGGCGAGGGTGAGGCGGCGTTGGGTTCCCGTGGTCCGGACCTCCGTAGCCGGTAGGGCCGGAGCGCTGACGGTTCTCGCGGTCATGAGGCCTCCGGCCCGAGGTGTGCGTCCAGCGCGGCCGCGAGCAGCGCCTCCACGTCGTCCTCGCCCGTCGCCAGCCGCAGGCTGCCCCACCCCCACAGCTGCGCGATCCCGTGCAGGTTCGCCCACAGCGCGCCCGCGACGACCCGCGCCCCGGCGCCCGACGCGGGGCGGGCCTCGGCGACCAGACCGGTCAGGACGTCGAAGAGGGGGAGGCTGGTCTCCCGGAGACCGAGCTCGTTGCTCTCCAGCAGGTCGTGGCGGAACATCAGCTCGAACATGCCGCGGTGGGTCACGGCGAAGTCGAGGTAGGCGCGGCTCAGGGCACGCAGCCGCGCGCGGGCGCCGTCGTCAGGACCGTCGCCCACCGCCTTCGCCACCTCGCCGCCCAGCTCCCCGAAGCCGCGCCGCGCGATGGCGGAGAGCAGCGACACGTGCGTGGGGAAGTAGCGCCGGGGCGCGCCGTGCGAGACGCCCGCCCTGCGCGCGATCTCCCGCAGGGTCAACGCCTGCACCCCTTGCGTCGCCACGAGCTCGACGCCCACGTCCACCAGCCGGGCCCGCAGCCCGGCTTCCTGTTCAGTCATAGACACTGTCTACTGCATCGCGTAGACAGTGTCTACGAAGAACGGACCGGAAGGCACTGTCCGTAAGGGGGTGGGTAGGAGATATCTTGATGTCGAGCAATGTTGCAGACGCGGAGCGGAGCACCCGGTGACTGACTCGACCATCATCTACACCCACACTGACGAGGCCCCGGCCCTGGCGACCCATTCGTTCTTGCCGGTGGTCCAGGCCTACGCCTCGACGGCCGGTGTCGGCGTGGAGACCCGCGACATCTCGCTCGCGGGGCGCATCATCGCGAGCTTCCCCGAGCGTCTGGAGGAGAGCCAGCGCATCTCCGACGCCCTCGCCGAGCTCGGCGAGCTGGCCAAGACGCCCGGGGCGAACATCATCAAGCTGCCCAACATCTCGGCCTCGATCCCGCAGCTCAAGGCCGCGGTCGCCGAGCTGCAGGGCCAGGGCTACGCGCTCCCGGACTACCCGGACGACCCGAAGACCGACGAGGAGCGCGACATCCGCGCCCGCTACGACAAGGTCAAGGGCAGCGCCGTCAACCCGGTCCTGCGCGAGGGCAACTCCGACCGCCGCGCCCCCGCGTCGGTCAAGAACTACGCCAAGGCGCACCCGCACCGCATGGGCGCCTGGACGGCCGACTCGAAGACGAACGTCGCCACCATGGGCGAGAACGACTTCCGCTCGACCGAGAAGTCCGCGGTGATCACCGAGGCCGGTTCGCTGCGCATCGAGCTCACCGGTGACGACGGCTCCACCACCGTCCTGCGCGAGTCCGTACCGGTCCTCGAGGGCGAGGTCGTCGACGCCTCCGTCATGCGCGTCGCCGCGCTGCGCGAGTTCCTCAAGGAGCAGGTCGCCCGCGCCAAGGCCGAGGGCATCCTCTTCTCCGTGCACCTCAAGGCCACGATGATGAAGGTCTCCGACCCGATCGTCTTCGGCCACGTGGTCCGCGCCTTCTTCCCGAAGACCTTCGCGGCGCACGGCGAGACCCTCGCCGCCGCGGGCCTGACCCCGAACGACGGTCTCGGCGGCATCTTCAAGGGCCTGGAGTCGCTCCCCGAGGGCGAGAAGATCAAGGCGTCCTTCGAGGCCGAGCTCGCCGAGGGCCCGGAGCTCGCCATGGTCGACTCCGACAAGGGCATCTCCAACCTGCACGTCCCGAGCGACGTCATCGTCGACGCCTCCATGCCGGCCATGATCCGCACCTCCGGCCACATGTGGGGCCCGGACGGCGGCGAGCACGACACCCTCGCGGTCCTGCCGGACAGCAGCTACGCGGGCATCTACCAGGTCGTCCTCGACGACTGCCGCGCCAACGGCGCCTTCGACCCGTCGACGATGGGCTCCGTCCCGAACGTCGGCCTCATGGCGCAGAAGGCCGAGGAGTACGGCAGCCACGACAAGACCTTCGAGGTCCCCACCACGGGCAACGTGCGGGTTCTCGACGGCGCCGGCAACGTCGTCCTCGAGCAGACCGTCGCCGCCGGTGACATCTTCCGCATGTGCCAGACCAAGGACGCGCCGATCCAGGACTGGGTCAAGCTCGCCGTCACGCGCGCCCGCGCCACCGGCAACCCGGCCGTCTTCTGGCTCGACGAGAGCCGCGCCCACGACGCCGTGCTCATCGGCAAGGTCGAGCGCTACCTCGCCGACCACGACACCGAGGGCCTGGACATCCGGGTCATGTCGCCGGTCGACGCCACCGCGTTCTCCCTGGAGCGCATCCGCCGCGGCGAGGACACCATCTCCGTCACCGGCAACGTCCTGCGCGACTACCTCACCGACCTGTTCCCGATCCTGGAGCTGGGCACCAGCGCCAAGATGCTGTCGGTCGTCCCGCTGATGAACGGCGGCGGCCTCTTCGAGACGGGCGCCGGCGGCTCCGCCCCGAAGCACGTCCAGCAGCTGGTCAAGGAGAACTACCTGCGCTGGGACAGCCTGGGCGAGTTCCTCGCCCTCGCGGTGAGCTTCGAGCACCTCGCCACCACCACGGGCAACGCCCGCGCGCAGATCCTCGCCGACACCCTGGACCGCGCCACGGCCACGTTCCTGGAGAACGACAAGTCGCCGAGCCGTCGCCTCGGTGGCATCGACAACCGCGGCAGCCACTTCTACCTCGCCCTGTACTGGGCGCAGGAGCTGGCCAAGCAGACCGACGACGCGCCGCTCGCCGAGGCCTTCGCGGCCCTCGCCAAGACGCTGGGCGAGCAGGAGCAGACCATCGTCGACGAGCTGATCGCCGTGCAGGGCTCGCCGGCCGACATCGGCGGCTACTACCAGCCGGACGCGGAGAAGGCCTCCAAGGTCATGCGCCCGTCCGCGACGCTCAACCAGGCGCTGTCGATCCTGGGCTGACGTTGCACGTGGTGCACACATTGCACACGTCGCCGTAGCGCAGTACCAAGAGGGGCCTCCCGCCGTACCGGCGGGAGGCCCCTCGTTGTGTCGGGTGCCCGGGCGGGAAGCGCTAGGAGCGGCGGCGGGGCTTGCCGCGCTTCGGGGCGCCGCCGGTGGGGCGGCCACCCTTGCCCTTCGGCTTCCCGGACGCGCCCGGCTTCCGCTTCGCCAGTGCCGCCTTCGCCCTGACCACGTCCTTGTCCGTGCCCTTGCCCTTCGGCGGGGTCTGGGCGCGGCCCCGGGAGCTGTTGACCGTCCGGCCGCGGACGATCCCGATGAAGTCCTCGACCAGATCCGTGGTCTCGGCCTCCGGCCACGCCAGGGCGACGCGCGACTCCGGGGCGTCCGTCACCGGACGGTAGGTGAGGTCCTTGCGGTGGTACAGGCGGGCCAGCGACTGCGGTACGACCAGGACGCCCACCCCCGCCGCCACCAGTTCCACCGCGTCCTCGGTCGTCGCGGGACGCTCGTACGCGGGCCGGCCCGGGCGCCGCTCCCACTCCAGCGTCTCGTCGAGCGGGTGGAACACGACCTCGTCGGCGAGATCGTCGACGGCCACCTCGTCGACCGCGGCCACGACATGATCCTTGGGGATCACGACGACCGTCGTCTCGGTGTAGAGGGGGATCGCGCTGAGGTCCGTACGGTCAATGGGCAGCCGTACGAAACCGGCGTCGGCGCCACCCGCGCGCAGCACGTCGGGCGCCTCGGCCGCGGCCGCGGTGAGGAGAGTCAGCGGGACGTCGGGCAGCCGCTCGTTCCAGATACGCACCCATTTGGCGGGCGTCACCCCCGGGACGTAGGCGAGCCGGAACGAAGGGGATACTTCCGAGCCTGTCACCTCGCCAGGCTACCCGCCGTGGTCAGGAACAGCGCACACGCTCGATACCCTTGACCCATGACGTCGCACCAGACCACCCAGACCATGAAGCCCGCGACCGCGGCGAAGAAGCTGGGTGTGTACCTCCAGGCCACGCCCGCCGAGTTCCAGGAGGGCGTCGTTTCGCGCAGCGAGTTCAACGCGCTGCAGACCGACCCGCCCGAGTGGCTCCAGGAGCTGCGGCGCAACGGCCCGCACCCCCGTCCCGTCGTCGCGGCCAAGCTCGGCGTCTCCATCGCGGGCCTCGCGCGCGGCGGAGTGACCGAGCCGCTCACCACGGAGCAGATCGACGCGCTGAAGGAGGAGCAGCCCGGCTGGCTGCGCCAGGAGCGCGCCACGCAGGCCGAGGTGCGCAAGGACGCGGTGCGGATCAAGGAGAAGCAGGCGGAGCAGGCGGAGAAGCGGGCGGCGCGCGGCGAGGACCCGCGCGACTGAGGGGCGCTCCGCGCTGAACCAAGGGGGAGGGGAGCCACGGTGACCGAGGCGGACGCCGCGAGTGCGTCGTACGCGCCCAACCCCTCGTACGCGACCACCGCACCCCCCATCGTCTTCGTCCACGGAACCCGCCTCAACGCGGGCCAGTGGAGCCCGCAACTGGCCGCGCTGCGGGACGACTTCGCCGTGGCCGCGGTCGATCTGCCCGGACACGGCGCCCGCTCCGAACAGCCCTGGAGCCTCGCCGCCGCGACGGAGGTCATCGCGTCCGAGGTGGACGCGCTCGACCGCGGGCCGGCCCTGGTCGTCGGCCACTCCCTCGGCGGGTACGCCGCGCTGGAGTTCGCCCGCAGCCACCCGGATCGCCTGCGCGGCCTCGTCCTCGCGGGCGCCAGCGCCTCGACGTGCGGGGCGTGGGCGACGCCGTACCGGTGGGCCGCGGGGCTCGTCCCGCGGCTGCCCGCGGACCGGCTGGCCCGGTGGAACGACCGCATGCTGCGACGGATGTACCCGCCGGAGGTCGTGGCGGACACCATCCGCTCCGGCTACGCGTTCCACACGCTGCCCGACGCCTGGGGCGAGGTCATCGGCCGCTTCGACGCGAGCGCGATGCGGCACGTCGCGGCACCCGTCCTCATCCTCAACGGAGAGAAGGACACTGTCTTCCGGTCCGGTGAGGCCGAGTTCGCCCGCGCGCACCCCGAGGCCCGCATCGAGCTGATCCCCGGCGCACGCCACCTCGCGAACTTCGACGAGCCGGACGCCTTCACCTACGCGGTAAGCCGCTTCGCGGACCGGCTGCCGGACGCCCCGGCCGCCGTCACGTGATGGTGTGGGTACAGTCAGCCCGCCTATGGCACGGCACCATGTCCGGTCACGTCGGCAACGGTAGGCGACTCGCGGTGTGAGCCGCTGGGGAGGTCAGGCCGCGGGGCAGAGTGCCGCGGTCTCGGCCGGGGCCGCGGTGCGGGTCACGGTCACGGAGACGGGGCGTGCGCCGCGGACGGGCGCGGGCTGCGGGCGGCGGCCGCGGGCGAAGACCACGACGCGGAGCACCGCGAACCGCGCGACACCGGCCAGCGCGGACGCGGACAGGTAGACGACCTGCTCCAGCACCGCACCGGGCGCGGCCACCAACTGCTGCAGGACCAGCATCGCCCCGCACGTCACCATGTACGCCGCCGCCGCGGACCCGGCCGACTGCACGTGCTGCCGCCAGGTCGCGCGGCCGCCCCCGCCGAAGGTGAAGCGGGCGTGCAGCTCGGTGGCGAGCACCGTGGAGACCGCGGTGACCAGCGCGTTGGCCACGGCCCACGGAAGCGAGAGGGCGAGGCCCGCCACGGCGAAGCTGGAGGCGAGTCCCACGCCGCCGCCGCAGAGCACGAAGCGGGCGAAGGCGCGTAAGGCGCCGGGGCCCCGGCCGCCGTTGTGGCTGCTGCCACCCCCACTGCCCTGTCGCTCGCCCTGTCGCTCGCGCTGTCTCTCTCTGCGCTCTGTCGATGCCATGTCCTGCTCCCCACCCCGTTGCGACGACCCACCGTGTCGCTGTGGTGCCATCATGGCACACGCGTGGTGCCATGGCGAAGGAATTATGGCGCCACGCGCGGCGGCCAGGCGTCAGGGGGCGTCAGCGGGCATCAGGGGGCGTCAGGCCGGAAAACACAAAGGGCAAGGAGAGAGCTCTCCTTGCCACTATCAACTTATAGCGTCCTGGGGGGCTTGCCACAAGGCCCCGGGCACGGCGCACAATCGTCGGCCGAAGCCACTACCTGCGGAAACGGGGCGCCGAACGATGGGCATGCAATACGTACTCGACCTTGCGGAAGTCGACGAGCGACAGACCGCCGCTGTCGGCGGCAAGGGCGCGCATCTGGGCGGACTGGCGCGGATCGGTGGCGTCCACGTGCCGGCCGGTTTCTGCGTGACGACCGACGCGTACCGGCACATCGTCGCGGAGACGCCCTCCCTCGATGACCGGCTCGACCGCCTGGCGCGGCTGAGCCCGGACGGCCAGGAGGGCATCCGGACGCTGAGCGCGGAGATCCGCCACGTCATCGAAGGCGTCGCGGTCCCGGACGACCTCGCGGAAACGGTCACCCGCGCAGTCGCCCGTACGGGAGAGCGGGCCGCCTATGCCGTACGGTCCAGCGCGACCGCCGAGGACCAGCCGACGGCGTCGTTCGCCGGGCAGCAGGACACGTACCTCAACATCGTGGGGCCGGAGGAGATCCTGCGGCACATCAGGCGCTGCTGGGCCTCGGTCTTCACCGAGCGCGCCGTGGTCTACCGCCGGCGCAACGGCGTCGACCACCGCACGGTCCTGATGGCCGTGGTCGTACAGCGGATGGTCTTCCCGCACGCCGCCGGGATCCTCTTCACGGCCGACCCCGTCACGGGGGACCGGAAGACCGCCACCGTGGACGCGGGCTTCGGCCTCGGCGAGGCGCTGGTCTCCGGCCTGGTCAATCCGGACGTCTTCACGGTGCGGGACGGCAGAGTCGTCGACAGGACCATCGCCGCCAAGGAGCGCGCCGTGTACGCCCTGCCCACCGGCGGCACCGAGGAAGTGGCGGTCGACGCACGACAGCAGAAGGAACCGGCGCTGACGGACGACCAGGTCGTGGAGCTCGTACGGATCGGACGTCACATCGAGGCGCACTTCGGCCGACCGCAGGACATCGAGTGGTGCCTCGCCGACGGCGGCTTCCGGATCGTGCAGAGCCGACCGATCACCACGCTCTTTCCCATCCCCGAGCGCGAAGCCGAGAGCGGCAGCGGCCAGCGGAACCGCGTCTACGTATCCGTCGGCCACCAGCAGATGATGACCGACGCGATGAAGCCCCTCGGGTACTCCATGTGGCAGCGGACGGCCATGGCCGACATGTGCGAGGCCGGGGGCAGGCTCTTCGTCGACGTGACCCCGCGCCTGGCCTCGCCCGGCACCCGCGCGGCCCTCCTCGATGTCATCGGCAAGAGCGATCCGCTGACCAGGGACGCGCTGGAGACGGTCATCGACCGCGGCGACTTCGTCGTACCGTCGCCCCCGGCCGAGGAGCCATCGCCCGCCACCCCGCCCGCGACCGCGCCCGCCACCCCGCCCCCCGCCCCCATCGAGACCGACCCCGCCATCGTCACCGAGCTCATCGCCCGCAGCGAGGCCTCCGTCGCCGCGCTGGAGCGCGACATCCGTACGAAGTCCGGACCGGCGCTGTTCGACTTCCTCATCGAGGCCTTCGTCGAGCACAAGCGGGTCCTCGGCGACCCCCTGAGCTTCCAGGCGCTCATGGCGGGCATGGACGCCACCTGGTGGCTCAACGACAAGCTGCGGGAGTGGCTGGGGGAGACGAACGCGGCCGACACGCTCACCCTGTCCGCCCCGGACAACATCACGTCCGAGATGGGCCTCGCGCTGCTCGACGTCGCGGACGCGATCCGCCCGTACCCGGAGGCCGTGGCGTATCTCCAGGGCGTCGAGGACGAGGACTTCCTGTCGAGCGACGAGCTGGCGGCGCTCCCGGGCGGGGCCGAGGCGCGGGACGCCATCGAGGCCTACCTCGACCGGTACGGTGTGCGCTGCGTCGGCGAGATCGACATCACCAGGCCGCGGTGGCGTGAGCGCCCCACCGCGCTCATCCCCGTGATCCTCGACAACGTCAGGAACTTCGGCCCCGGCGCCGCCGCACTCCGTTTCGAGCAGGGACGGCAGAAGGCGGCCGAGAAGGAACGCGACGTGCTGACGCGGTTGCGGGCCCTGCCGGACGACGGGGACCTGAAGGCCGACGAGACCAAGCGGATGATCGACCGGGTCAGGACGTTCATCGGGTACCGGGAGTACCCGAAGTACGGCATCATCCAGCGCTACTTCGTCTACAAGCAGGCCCTCCTGGGGGAGGCCGAACGCCTGGTGCGGGCGGGCGTGCTCGCCGAGAAGGAGGACATCTTCCACCTCACCTTCCAGGAACTCCACGACGTGGTGCGCACGCACCGGCTGGACCCCGGACTCGTCCAGCGGCGCAAGGACGACTTCCGGTGGCACGAGGAGCTCACGCCGCCCCGCGTACTCACCTCGGACGGCGAGGCCCTCACCGGCGCGTACCGGCGTGACGACGTGCCCGACGGCGCCCTGACCGGCCTCGCGGTCTCCGCGGGGACCGTCGAGGGGCGGGCCCGCGTCATCCTCGACATCGCGGACGCCGACCTGGAAGCGGGCGACATCCTGGTCACCACCTTCACGGACCCCAGCTGGTCGCCGCTGTTCGTCGCCGTCGCGGGCCTGGTGACCGAGGTGGGCGGCCTGATGACCCATGGCGCGGTGATCGCCAGGGAGTACGGCCTGCCCGCCGTCGTGGGCGTGGAGAAGGCGACCCGGCTGATCCGGGACGGCCAGCGGATCCGCGTCCACGGAACGAGCGGGTACGTCGAGATCCTCGCTGCCCCGAACCCCGCCGAACTGCGGATCAGCCCGGACGTGGAACGAGTCACCGGCCGCGCCCCGCGCTCCTTCGGCGACTGAGTCGACCGCAACATCACCGCTTTCGGTCAAGACTCACCCTTGGATTGCATAAAACTTCGGTGATACGTATAGTCATGCCATCCAAGAGGAGGGTTCCATGAGGGTACGCGCAGCAGTGGCAGGGGCGAGTGGGTACGCGGGCGGCGAGCTGCTGCGTCTGCTGCTCGCGCACCCCGAGGTCGAGATCGGTGCCCTCACCGGCAACACGAACGCGGGCCAGCGCCTGGGCGCGCTGCAACCGCATCTCCACCCGCTCGCCGACCGCATCCTGGAGCCGACCGCGGCGGACGTCCTGGGAGGACACGACGTCGTGTTCCTCGCGCTGCCCCACGGTCAGTCCGCCGCCGTCGCCGAGCAGCTCGGACCTGACGTCCTCGTCGTCGACATGGGCGCCGACTTCCGCCTGAAGGACGCGGGCGACTGGGAGAAGTTCTACGGGAGCCCGCACGCCGGGACCTGGCCCTACGGCCTGCCCGAGCTGCCCGGCGCCCGAGCCGCGCTGGCGGGCACCAAGCGGATCGCCGTGCCCGGGTGCTACCCCACCGCCGTCTCCCTCGCGCTCTTCCCCGCGTACGCCGCGGACCTCGTCGAGCCCGAAGCGGTGATCGTCGCGGCGTCCGGTACCTCCGGCGCGGGCAAGGCGGCCAAGCCGCACCTCCTCGGCTCGGAGGTCATGGGCAGCATGTCCCCGTACGGCGTCGGCGGAGCCCACCGGCACACGCCCGAGATGATCCAGAACCTCGGCGCCGCCGCGGGCACCCCCGTCTCCGTCTCCTTCACGCCCACCCTGGCCCCGATGCCCCGCGGCATCCTCGCCACGTGCAGCGCGAAGGCCAAGGCGGACGTCACCTCCGAGTCCGTACGGGACGCGTACGCGAAGGCGTTCGCCGACGAGCCGTTCGTGCGGCTCCTCCCCGAGGGGCAGTGGCCCGCCACCGCCTCCGTGTACGGCTCGAACGCCGTACAGATCCAGGTCGCGTACGACGAGGCGGCCGGGCGCGTCATCGTGATCAGCGCCATCGACAACCTGACCAAGGGCACCGCGGGCGGCGCCCTGCAGAGCATGAACATCGCCCTCGGCCTCGACGAGGCCACCGGGCTCACTACGATCGGAGTCGCGCCGTGAGTGTGACGGCAGCCAAGGGATTCACGGCGGCGGGCATCGCCGCCGGCATCAAGGAGAACGGCAACCCGGACCTGGCCCTCGTGGTCAACACCGGGCCCCGCCTGGCCGCCGCGGGCGTCTTCACCTCCAACCGCGTCAAAGCCGCCCCCGTCCTGTGGTCGGAGCAGGTCCTCAAGGGCGGCCTCGTCTCCGCCGTCGTCCTCAACTCCGGTGGCGCCAACGCCTGTACGGGACCGCAGGGCTTCCAGGACACCCACGCCACCGCCGAGAAGGTGGCCGACGTGCTCTCCGTGAACGCGGGCGAAATCGCCGTCGCGTCGACCGGGCTCATCGGCGTGACACTCCCCATGGACAAGCTCCTGCCGGGCGTCGACAAGGCCGCCGGTGAACTCTCCGCGCACGGCGGCGAGAAGGCCGCCATCGCCATCAAGACCACCGACAGCGTGCACAAGACGTCCGTGGTCACCAAGGATGGCGGCTGGACCGTCGGCGGCATGGCCAAGGGTGCGGGCATGCTCGCCCCCGGCCTCGCCACGATGCTCGTAGTGCTGACCACGGACGCCGATCTGGAGGCCGGTGTCCTGGACCGCGCGCTGCGCGACGCCACCCGGCTCACCTTCGACCGCGTCGACTCCGATGGCTGCATGTCGACCAACGACACCGTGCTGCTACTGGCCTCCGGAGCCGCCGGAGTCACCCCGGAGTACGCCGAGTTCGCCGACGCCGTCCGCGAGGTCTGCGCCGACCTCGGCCGCCAGCTCATCGGCGACGCCGAGGGCGCGAGCAAGGACATCAAGGTCGACGTGGTCAACGCCGCGAGCGAGGCCGACGCCGTCGAGGTGGGCCGCTCCATCGCCCGCAACAACCTCCTCAAGTGCGCCCTGCACGGCGAGGACCCCAACTGGGGCCGGGTGCTCTCCGCGATCGGCACCACCTCCGCCGCCTTCGACCCGAACCAGCTCAACGTCGCCATCAACGGCGTCTGGGTCTGCAAGAACGGTTCCGTCGGCGAGGACCGCGAGCTCGTCGACATGCGCTACCGGGAGGTCGTCATCACCGCCGACCTGGCGGCGGGCACCGAGTCCGCGACGATCTGGACCAACGACCTCACCGCGGACTACGTCCACGAGAACAGCGCGTACAGCTCATGAGCACTCCCACCGCGCGCAAGCACACCGCGCTCCCCAAGGCCGAGATCCTCATCGAGGCGCTGCCCTGGCTGACCCGGCACCGCGGCAAGACCGTCGTCATCAAGTTCGGCGGCAACGCCATGGTCGACGAGGCGCTCAAGGCGGCCTTCGCCCAGGACGTCGTCTTCCTGCACCACGCGGGCCTCAAGCCCGTCGTCGTACACGGCGGCGGACCGCAGATCAGCAAGGCCCTCGACCGGCACGGCATCGTCAGCGAGTTCAAGGCGGGCCTGCGCGTCACCACCGAGGACGCCATGGACGTCGTACGCATGGTGCTCGCAGGACAGGTGCAGCGCGAGCTCGTCGGCCTGCTCAACCAGCACGGCCCGCTCGCCGTCGGCCTCACCGGCGAGGACGCCCACACCATCACCGCCACCAAGCACCAGCCCCGCATCGAGGGCGAACTGGTCGACATCGGCCGCGTCGGCGAGATCACCGAGATCGACACGGGCGCCATCGAGGCGCTGCTCGCCGACGGCCGCATCCCGGTCGTCTCCTCGATCGCCCGCTCCCAGGACGACGGACATGTCTACAACGTCAATGCTGATACGGCGGCTTCGGCACTCGCTGCGGCGCTTGATGCCGAGACCCTGATGGTCCTCACCGACGTCGAGGGCCTCTACGAGGACTGGCCGAACTCCGACGAGGTCATCAGCCGCCTCACCGCGAAGGAGCTGGAGAAGCTCCTGCCCGAGCTCGCCAGCGGCATGGTCCCCAAGATGGAGGGCTGCCTGCACGCCGTCCGCAACGGCGTCGAGACGGCCCGCGTGATCGACGGACGTGTCCAGCACTCGATCCTGCTGGAGATCTTCACGGACGAAGGCATCGGCACGATGGTCGTGCCCGACGACGACACTGAGGGGGAGTCATGAGCAACCAGGAGCTGACCGGGCGCTGGCGGGACGCACTCATGGACAACTACGGCACGCCGAGGCTGCCGCTCGTGCGCGGCGCGGGCACCAAGCTGTGGGACGCCGACGGCAACGAGTACCTCGACTTCGTCGGCGGCATCGCGGTCAACGCGCTCGGCCACGCCCACCCGGCGCTCGTCGAGGCCGTGAGCGCCCAGATGGGCGCCCTCGGCCACGTCTCCAACCTCTTCGTAGCCGAGCCGCCCGTCGCGCTCGCCGAGAAGCTGCTGCAGCTCTTCGGCCGTGAAGGCCGGGTGTACTTCTGCAACTCCGGCGCCGAGGCCAACGAGGGCGCGTTCAAGCTCGGCAGGCTGACCGGCCGCCCGCACATGGTCGCGACCCAGGGCGGCTTCCACGGCCGCACGATGGGCGCGCTCGCCCTCACCGGACAGCCCGGCAAGCAGGAGCCGTTCGTACCGCTGCCCGGAGAGGTGACGCACGTCCCCTACGGCGACGTGGACGCCCTCCGCGCAGCCGTGACCACCGACACCGCCCTCGTCATCATCGAGCCGATCCAGGGCGAGAACGGTGTCGTCGTGCCGCCCGCGGGCTACCTCAAGGCGGCCCGCGAGATCACCGAGGCCACCGGCACGCTCCTCGTCCTCGACGAGGTGCAGACCGGAATCGGCCGCACCGGCCACTGGTTCGAGTACCTGGCACACGACGGCGTACAGCCCGACGTCGTCACGCTCGCGAAGGGTCTGGGCGGCGGCCTCCCGCTCGGCGCGACCGTCGCGTTCGGCGCCGCCGCCGAGCTCTTCAAGCCCGGTCACCACGGCACGACGTTCGGCGGGAACCCCGTCGCGTGCGCCGCGGGCCGCGCCGTGATCGACACCATCGAGGCGGAGGGGCTCCTCGACAACACCAAGCGCGCGGGCGAAAAGCTGCGCGACGGAATCGAGTCACCGGGACACCCGCTCGTACGGCATGTAAGGGGCTCGGGCCTCCTGCTGGGTATCGTGCTCACCGAGCCGCTCGCGCCGCGGGTGCAGCAGGTGGCTCAGGACGCCGGCTTCCTCGTGAACGCGCCCGCCCCCGATGTCGTACGGCTGATGCCGCCGCTGAACGTGCGCGACGAAGAGGTGGACGCGTTCCTCGGGGCCCTGCCCGGCATCCTGGGCAAGGCTCTTGAAGCCGACGGGGACGAACGATCCGGAGAATGAGACGACGATGAGCCAGGCGCAAGGCAACGAGCACGCCGACCACGCGGGTCCCGCCGTACCGCAGACCCGCACCGCACGTCACCGCCGGATCGTGGACATCCTCAACCGGCAGCCGGTGCGCTCCCAGAGCCAGCTGGCGAAGCTGCTCGCCGACGACGGCCTGACCGTCACCCAGGCGACGCTCTCCCGCGACCTGGACGAGCTGAACGCGGTGAAGATCCGCAACGCCGAGGGCGACCTCATCTACGCGGTCCCGAGCGAGGGCGGTTTCCGCACCCCGCGCGCACCGCTCGGCGAGTCGGCCAAGGAGGAACGGATGCGGCGCCTCTCCGCGGAACTCCTGATCTCCGCGGAAGCCTCGGCCAACCTCGTCGTCCTGCGCACCCCACCGGGCGCGGCCCAGTTCCTGGCCTCCGCGATCGACCAGGCCGAACTCCACGACATCCTCGGCACGATCGCGGGCGACGACACGCTGATGCTGATCAGCAGGGAGCCGACGGGGGGTCAGGCGCTGGCGGACCATCTGCTGCGGCTGGCTTCTAACGAGCACTAGGCCCACGGCCGTTCGGGCCCTACGGTCCACCGCGCGAGCGGGCGACGTACGCGTTCCTTACAGCTCCGCACCGTCGCCCGCGGCGCCGGGTGGCAACGCTCCGGTCGTGTGCGCGTGCAGCCCCGTCTCGGTGTGTGGTCGCTACATGGAGGGTTCGGCCGGTGCGGGGGTGGGGGGCAGGGGGAGGGGGAGCCCGGGGAGGCCGTCGATGCTCTGGGCGATGTGGTCCTTCTTCGTGAAGTACGCGCTGAGCGACGCGTCGTCCTCGCGCGCGAACCGCTTGCCGTGCAGGTCGCGGTCCTCGTCGTACGTCATGAAGGGCACCGCGTACCCGCAGGTGTCGCGGATGACGTCGGCCGTCACGACGATGACGGCGCGCAGCCCGTGCGGTGTCGGGTCGATGCCGGGGAAGTGGGCGAGGAGCTCCGTGAAGCGCGGGTCGTCGCGGAAGACCGGTTCACCGCGGCCGTGCACCCGCACGATGTTCGGCGGCCCCTGGAAGGCGCACCACATGAGCGTGATGCGGCCGTTCTCCCGCAGGTGGGCGACGGTCTCGGCGTTGCTGCCCGCGAAGTCCAGGTAGGCGACGGTCCGTTCGTCGACGACCGCGAAGGAGCCCTTGAGACCCTTGGGGGAGAGGTTGATCGTGCCGTCGTCGGCGAGGGGCGCGGTCGCCGTGAAGAACATCGGCTGTTCCTCGATGAAGGTGCGGAGCCTGCCGTCTATGCGGTCGTGAGTCTTTCCCATGGCTGCGGATTATCGACCAGGATCCTTCGGCTGTCTAACGACCCCCGGCGAGTCGTCGCGTTGACGAAACATACGGTGCACTGCATACTCATGCATAGAGCGCATCGCCGCATGGGGAAGGCCCCGCTCGGGCGACACGTTCGACCGGTCCGAGGCGCGGGCTTCGTCGAGATCTTCGGGTCTCTGCGCGAAGATCGCCGCACGGCGCGACCCGCAATTCCCGTAACAGTTTCCAGCGACAGCAGCGACAGCCTGAGGAGCACGTGCAGTGAGCAGCAACAACGGCGGTGACGTCCGGCTCTGGGGCGGGCGGTTCGCCGACGGCCCCGCAGAGGCCCTCGCGAAGCTGTCGGCATCGGTCCACTTCGACTGGCGCCTCGCCCCGTACGACATCGCCGGATCCCGCGCCCACGCGCGCGTGCTCCACACCGCGGGCCTGCTCACGGAGGACGAGCTGACCGGCATGCTGGACGGGCTCGACCGCCTGGAGGCCGACGTCGCCGACGGCTCGTTCGTCGGCACGATCGCCGACGAGGACGTCCACACCGCCCTGGAGCGCGGCCTGCTGGAGCGCCTCGGCCCGGACCTCGGCGGCAAGCTGCGCGCCGGACGGTCCCGCAACGACCAGGTGGCGACGCTCTTCAGGATGTACCTGCGCGACCACGCCCGGATCCTCGGCGGCCTGCTCGCCGAACTGCAGGGCGCGCTCGTCGGCCTGGCCGAGGCGCACCCCGACGTCGCCATGCCGGGCCGTACGCACCTGCAGCACGCCCAGCCGGTCCTCTTCGCGCACCACGTCCTCGCGCACGTCCAGTCCCTGTCCCGCGACGCGGAGCGGCTGCGGCAGTGGGACGCGCGGACGGCCGTGTCGCCGTACGGCTCCGGCGCGCTGGCCGGCTCCTCGCTCGGCCTCGACCCGGAGGCGGTCGCCAAGGAGCTGGGCTTCGAGCACGGCTCGTCGGCCAACTCCATCGACGGGACGGCCTCCCGTGACTTCGTCGCCGAGTTCGCCTTCATCACCGCGATGATCGGCGTGAACCTCTCCCGGATCGCGGAGGAGGTCATCATCTGGAACACGAAGGAGTTCTCCTTCGTCACGCTCCACGACGCCTTCTCGACCGGCTCGTCGATCATGCCGCAGAAGAAGAACCCGGACATCGCCGAGCTGGCGCGGGGCAAGTCCGGCCGCCTCATCGGCAACCTGACGGGCCTGATGGCCACCCTCAAGGCCCTCCCGCTCGCGTACAACCGCGACCTCCAGGAGGACAAGGAGCCGGTCTTCGACTCCTGCGACCAGCTGGAGATCCTGCTGCCCGCCTTCACCGGCATGATGGCGACGCTCACCGTCCACCGCGAGCGCATGGAGGAGCTGGCCCCGGCCGGTTTCTCGCTCGCCACCGACATCGCCGAGTGGCTCGTCAAGCAGGGCGTGCCGTTCCGTGTCGCGCACGAGGTCGCGGGCGAGTGCGTGAAGGTCGCCGAGGCCGAGGGCAAGGAACTGGACGACCTCACCGACGACCAGTTCGCCGAGATCTCCCCACACCTGACGCCCGAGGTGCGCACGGTCCTGAACGTGCCGGGCGCGCTCGCCTCCCGCAACGGCCGCGGCGGCACCGCCCCCTCGGCGGTCGCCGACCAGCTCGCCGACGTCAAAGCGGACCTGTCGATCCAGAAGGAGTGGGCGGGCGCCCGCGGGTGACCGCAGGTGAGAAAAGGGCATCGCGGGTTACGTTGGCGGGAGACCCCGAAAGCTAGGAGCTCGCGATGCCCTTCGCCAGGCTGGCCGCAGCCACGACCCCGACCGCGCACATAGGGCTCGGTCTCGCCGCCGTCGGCAGGCCCGGTTACATCACGCTCGGCCGCGACACCGACCTGCCGCACTCGCGCAGCGTCGAGGCCCTGCGCGAACGCACCCTCGAACTCCTCGACGCCGCCTACGCGTCGGGGGTCCGCTACATCGACGCGGCCCGCTCGTACGGCCGCTCCGAGGACTTCCTCGGCGACTGGCTGAAGGCCAGGCCCGAGATCCGTGACGTCGTCATCGGCAGCAAGTGGGGCTACACGTACACGGCGGACTGGCGTACCGACGCCGAGGGCCCGCACGAGGTCAAGGACCACAGCCCGGCGGCGTACGACCGGCAGCGCGCCGAGACCGCCGAGCTCCTCGGCGACCGCCTCGACCTCTACCAGGTGCACTCCGTGACGCCCGAGAGCCCCGCGCTCACCGACAAGGAGCTCCACGCCCGCCTCGCCGGGCTCGCGGCCGAGGGCGTCACCGTCGGTCTCTCCGTCAGCGGCCCCGAGCAGGCCGCCGCGATCCGCGCCGCCCTCGAAGTGACCGTCGACGGCGAGCCGCTCTTCCGCACCGTCCAGGCGACGTACAACATCCTGGAGACCTCCGCGGGCCCCGCGCTCGCCGAGGCGCACGACGCGGGGCTCACGGTGCTCATCAAGGAAGGCCTGGCCAACGGCCGCCTCGCGGATCCCTACGCGCCCACCGTGCTGCGCGAGGTCGCCGAGGAGGCGGGCCTCGGCTGCGACGCGGTGGCGCTCGCCGTCCTCCTCGCCGAACCGTGGGCGGGCGTCGTCCTCTCCGGAGCGGCCACGTCGGTCCAGCTGGTCTCCAACCTGCACGCCGCCGCCGTCGACCTCGACGCCGGGCAGGTGGAGCGGCTGGTGGGGCTGGTGCAGGACCCGGCGGCGTACTGGGAGGGCCGCGCGCGGCTGCCCTGGAACTGACGCGGCGGTCCCGGGGCGGGAGGTCCAGGTCCAGCACGGGCCGCCGCACGGAACTCGTGAGACGTGAGTGTCTCACGCGGCTTATGCTTGTCTCATGTCAGTCGATCGCGACCAGGTCCTGCGCAGCGCCGCGGCCCTGCTCACCCGCAAAGCCACCTCCACCATGGACGAGGTCGCCCGCGCCGCGGGCATCAGCAGGGCGACCCTCCACCGCCACTTCGCGGGCCGCGACGCCCTCGTGCGCGCCCTCGAAGAGCTCGGCCTCCAGGAGTGCGAGGCCGCCCTCGTCCGGGCCCGGCTCGACGAGGACGGCGCGGGTGACGCGCTGCGGCGCCTGGTGAAGGAGATCGAGCCCGCCGCGGGCCTGCTCGCCTTCCTCTACACCGAGAACCAGCTCTTCGAGGGCGACGCGCAGAACGACGGCTGGTCCCACATCGACGACCGGCTCGCCTCACTCTTCCGGCGGGGTCAGGAGAACGGTGAGTTCCGTATCGACCTGACACCCATCTGGCTCACCGAGGCGCTCTACGGCCTCATCGGCTCCGGCGCCTGGGCCGTCCAGGACGGGCGGGTGGCCGCCAACGACTTCTCGTACATGATCGCCGAGCTGCTGATCGGCGGCGCACAGCGGAGAGTGGAATCATGACCAGCATCCACAAGGAGGCCGCTGCGCCCGAGATCGAGCGCAGCCCCGGCCGCTGGCTCGCTCTCGCCGTGCTCGCGCTCGCCGTGCTCCTCGTCGCCGTCGACGCGACCGTGCTCGGCCTGGCGACGCCGTACATCAGCGAGGACCTCAAGCCCTCCGGCACCCAGCTCCTCTGGATCGGCGACGTCTACTCGTTCGTCATCGCGGGTCTGCTCGTCTCCATGGGCAGCCTCGGCGACCGCATCGGCCGCAAGAAGCTGCTGCTCACCGGAGCGGTCGCCTTCGGCGCGGTGTCGGTCCTGAACTCCTACGCCACCAGTCCCGAGATGATGATCGTGGCCCGCGCGCTGCTCGGAGTCGCGGGCGCGACGCTGATGCCGTCGACGCTGGCGCTGATCCGCAACATCTTCCACGACCCGCGCGAGCGCAGCCTCGCGGTCGGCATCTGGGGCGCCATGGCGTCCGCGGGCGCCGCGGTGGGGCCCGTCGTCGGCGGCTTCCTGCTCGAACACTTCTGGTGGGGTTCGGTCTTCCTCATCAACCTGCCGGTGATGGCCGTGCTCGTCCTGGTCGGCATCAAGTTCCTGCCCGAGTCCAAGAACCCGGCGCCGGGCCCCTGGGACCTGGTCAGCGTCGTGCTCTCCCTCATCGGCATGATCGCCGTCGTGTACGCCATCAAGGAGGCGGCCGCGCACGGGCTGCGCTGGGACGTGGCCGCGTCGGCGGTCGTGGGCGTCGCCGCGCTCGTCTGGTTCGTACGCCGCCAACTCACGCTTCCCGCGCCGCTCCTGGACATGCGGCTCTTCCGCAACCGCGGGTTCTCCGGGGCGGTCCTCGCCGACCTGCTGACCGTCCTCGGCCTCTCCGGCCTGGTCTTCTTCCTCTCCCAGTTCCTGCAGCTCGTGCAGGGGAGGCGGCCGTTCGAGGCGGGCCTCGCCGAACTGCCCGCGGCGGTGGGCGCGGTGGGCGCGGGCCTGATCGCGGGCATGGTGGCGCGCCGCTTCTCGGTACGGCTGGTGGTCGCAGGGGGCCTGGCGGCGGTAGGCCTCTCCCTCGCCGTACTCACGGCACTCGACCAGAGCACGGGCTATCCGCTGCTGGGCGCGGCGCTCCTGGTGGTGGGCATCGGCGCGGGCTTCTCGTTCACGGTGACCGCCGACGTCATCCTCTCCAGCGTCCCCAAGGAACAGGCGGGCGCGGCCTCCGCGGTCTCGGAGACGGCGTACGAGCTGGGCGCGGCGCTAGGCATCGCCCTGCTCGGCTCCATCGTCACGGGCGTCTACCGCGACTTCACGGCGCCACCGGGCACGCCGGCGGACGTGGCGTCGGCGGCGCACGAGTCGCTGGGCGGCGCGGTGGAATCCTCGACGTCGCTCCCCTCCGCCCAGGCGGACGTACTCCTCTCCTCCGCCCAATCGGCCTTCGTGGACGGCCTGCGCCTGGCGGCGGGCGTGGGCGCGGCGGTCCTCCTCGCCACGGCAGCGGCGGCGTGGTTCCTGTTGAGGCACCAGAAACTGGAAGACGGCGTAGAACACTGAGGCCTGGGGGCGAGCCCAGCCGTCGCCCCCCTGGCAGGCGTCAGCTCCGTGTGGCGTCAACGGGGCGGTGGGCCGGAGCGGTCCGACCTAGGGGCGCGGGGAACTGCGCGACCAGCCCCCACCCACCCGCAGCCGAAGGCATCGGCACCCCCGCACCCCGGCACCCCGGCACTCCAGCGAGGAAACGCGAACGCCCGCCCCGGTGCAGGGAGGAAAAGACCTCCGCACCGGTGCGGGCGCACCAGTAATCCGCTCAGGCCCCGCAGGGCTACGCCGCCTTCGCCTTCGTGGCGTACATGTCCACGTACTCCTGCCCGGAGAGCAACATGACCTCCGTCATCACGGAGTCCGTCACCGCCCGCAGCACATACCGGTCACGGTCCATCCCGTCGTACCGCGAGAACTCCATCGCCTCGCCGAAGCGGACCGTCACCTTCCCCGGCCGGGGGAGGCCCTTGCCGCCCGGCTGGAGCTTGTCCGTGCCGATCATCGCGAAGGGGACGACGGGCGCGCCCGTCATGAGGGTGAGCCGGGCGATGCCCGTACGCCCCCGGTACAGCCGCCCGTCGGGAGACCTCGTGCCCTCGGGGTAGATGCCGAACACCTTGCCGTCGTCGAGGATGCGCCGCCCCGTCATCAGCGCGGCGACACCCCCGCGCCCGCCGTCACGGTCCACGGGGATCATGCCGACGCCCGTGAAGAACCACGCCATGAGGCGGCCCTTGAGGCCCTTGCCGGTGACGTACTCGTCCTTGCCGATGAAGAACACCGGACGGTTGGCCACCAGCGGCATGATCATCGAGTCGATGAACGTCAGGTGGTTTCCGGCCAGAATGACCGGCCCGGTCCCCGGAATGTTCTCGGCGCCTTCTACCCGTGGGCGGAACATCAGGCGCAAGAACGGTCCGAGCACTGCCTTGATGAGCGCTAGACGGGACAACAGGCCCTCCGGTGTCAACGGGTCGACGACGAGTAAGTGCAGGTGAGTACGGTACTCGCGGGCCACCGCCCTTTGCACATCGGGTTCATGGACCCGATACACAGTGTTGACCTGATTCTGTGCCGTGTTGCCCGGGGTTGTCGCCTGTGTGACGACCGTATCCCCGCGAGGCGGACGTGGCCCGAAGTAGTGGTCCTTGTCACGCGCGTACTTCGCTCTGCGTGGCGGTCCCCGTACCCGCGCCGCCACCCCCATCGTGCGCCCACTCGCCACGCCACGTCATCCCGCCGTTCCCTCCAGGGTCTCCCACACGTCACTCCCGGCCACCTACGATCAGTCCCGCTTTGTCAGGTGCAAGGCAGCGGGACATCGGGAGGAACGCCAATGGCGACGCAGGATTCGGGTCAGCAGCAGCCGGGGACGAGCCCGGGGCGCCGAGCGCTACTGGGAGCGGCGATCGCCGGTGCGGGCGCCGCCGCGGTCGGACTGCCCGGCGTGGCGAGAGCCGACGAGCGGCACGGCGGTGGACACGGCGGGCACGGCGGACATGGCGGATACGCGTCCCTGCCCGTGCCGACCGTCGTCGCGCACCGCGGCACCAGCGGCTATCGGCCGGAACACACCCTCGGCTCGTACCAGCTCGCCCTCGACATGGGCGCGCACGTCATCGAGCAGGACGTGGTGCCCACCAAGGACGGCCACCTCGTCTGCCGTCACGAGAACGACATCACGGCGACGACGGACGTCTCGGCGCACCCCGAGTTCGCGTCCCGCAAGACCACCAAGTCCGTGGACGGCGCCTCGCTCACCGGCTGGTTCACCGAGGACTTCACGCTCGCCGAGCTGAAGACGCTGCGCGCCAAGGAGCGCATCCCCGGCACCCGCCAGCGCAACACCCTCTACGACGGCCGCTGGGACGTGCCCACCCTCGAAGAGGTCTTCCGGTGGGCCGAGAAGGCGGGCCGCAAGCGCGGCAGGCCCGTCTGGCTGCACATCGAGACCAAGCACCCCACCTACTTCCGCAAGCTGGGCCTCGGTCTTGAGGAGCCCCTCGCCAAGCTCCTGCGCCGCTACGGCCGCCACAAGAAGAACTCGCCGAACTTCCTCCAGTCCTTCGAGCCCAGCAGCATCCAGCGCCTGGCCAAGCTGGTCTCCGCGCCGCGCGTCGTGCTCCTGTCGACCGCGGGCTCCCGCCCCTGGGACTTCGTCGAGGCGGGCGACCCGCGCACCGTCGCCGACCTGATCACGCCCAAAGGCCTGCGCTGGATGGCCGGCTTCGCGCAGGGCATCGGCCCGACCCTCGACCTGGTCATCCCGCGCAAGGCCGACGGCAGCCTCGGCACGCCGACCACCCTGGTCAAGGACGCGCACGCGGCGGACCTGATCCTGCACCCGTACACGATGCGCAACGAGAACACCTTCCTCCCCGCGAACTTCAGGAAGGGCACCGACCCGAACGCCTACGGCGACGCCTTCGGCGCCTTCAAGGCGTACTTCGAGACGGGCATCGACGGGATCTTCTCCGACAACTGCGACACCGCCCTGCTCGCGGCCGCGGACTTCGTCAACCGGTAAGGGCCGGGCCCCGGTTGGGGTGAGAGACGGCCGCTCCGGAAACCTCGAACCGGAGCGGCCGCGTCCCGCCGTGCATGACGTACGACCCCCTCCCCACGCTCATCCCCGCCCTGCGCCCGCTCCTCGCCGCCGAGGCGTCCGCGGAGGCGCTCGGCTCCGGCACGGACCCCGGCGACCTCGAACAGGCCGTCTGGCTGCGCCTCCTGGAGCGCCTGGAGTCCGACGGGCCGCCCGCCGACCCCGCTCTGTGGCTGCGCGGCGCCGTGCGGGCCGAGGCGCGCCTCACCCGGCGCACGAGCCGACAGGAAGCGGCGTACGCCACCGAACCCGCCGACGACACCGGGTGCGGCCCCGAGGAGCGCGCCCTGTCCGCCGACCGGAACCGCACCCTGCACGCCGCCGTGCGCAGGCTGCCCGGACGCTGCCCCGGCCTCATGGCCGCACTGCTGTCCCCCAAGGACCTCACCTACCGCGAAATCGCAGGAGAGTTGGGAATGTCACAGGGGAGTCTGGGGCCGGAACGTTCCCGTTGCCTGGGATGCCTGCGCAGAATGCTGGCGGCGGAGGTTGCGGCTCCTGCACCGTGGGGAATGGAGCGTTAGACAACCGGTGGAGCAGGTGAGCGGGAGGCATGCACACATGGGCATGAGCGTGACCATCTCGGTGGCGGCGGCAGACGATCAGGACGCCGTCGAGCAGATCCTGAAACTGCAGTACCTCTGCTACCAGAGCGAGGCCGAGATCTACGGCGACTACTCGATCGAACCCCTGACCCAGTCACTGGAGTCACTCCGGGGCGAACTGGCCGCGGGCACCGTCCTGGTGGCCCGGCTCGGCGGCGAGGTGGTGGCCTCCGTGCGCGGCACGGTCGACGCCGACGGCACGGCGCGGATCGGCAAGCTCATCGTCCACCCCAGGATGCAGCGCCACGGCCTGGGCGGCCGCCTCCTCGACGCGATCGAGCGGCGGCTCGGCGAGGGCGGCACGGCCAAGTGCTTCCAGCTCTCCGCGGGCCACCGCAGCGAGCAGAACCTCCAGCTCTACCGCAAGCACGGGTACGCGCCGGTGAGCACCCAGCACGTGAACGAACGGCTCACGGTGCTGACGCTCGCGAAGGAGGCGGCCGCGGGAACGTACGTGGCCAGCGCCTAGCGTTCCGCCGAAGCCTTCCGTGCCTTGTTCAGCCAGAAGATCGCCGTCACCGGCAGGATCACCGGGATGAAGAGGTAGCCCATCCCGAAGTCCGACCACACCGTGGCGTCCGGGAAGGCGGACGGCTCCACCAGCGTCCACGTACCCACGCCGAGCACGCCCACCAGCTCGGCGGCGCAGCACACCAGCGCCGCCGTGCGGGCCGTGGCACCGCCGCGCACCAGCGAGTACGTGATGAAGCCGTAGACGAGGCCCGCGACCGCGGACAGCGAGTACGCGAGCGGGGCCTTGTCGAAGTCCGTGGAGATCTGCACGGCCGAGCGGGACACGGCGCCGACCACCATCACGCCGTACAGCCACACCAGCAGGATGCCCGGGCCCGAGATGAGCTTCTGGCGGGTCTCGGGGGACTCGCTCTCGCCGGTCACCGTCACCTCAGCCTCCCCAGATGTCGTAGAGCCGCACTTCGAGCACGGCGAGGACCACGCCGCCCGCGGCGACCGTCAGGGAGCCCCAGCGGGTGCGCTCGGCGAGGGACATGAAGCCCGCCGCGGGCACACAGGCGAACGCGCCGATCAGATACGCCACGAAGATCGTCGTGCCCTGGTCCGCGTGCTCGCCGCGCGCGAGCTGCACGATGCCGGCGATCAGCTGGACGGCGGCCAGGAGGGTCACGACACCCATCCCGATGAAGTGCCAGTCCTTGGTCGGCTGGTCGCGGTAGGCGGCGAAACCGCACCACGCGGCGAGGGCGAGCGCGGCCACGGAGGTCGCGATCGTCAGGGCAACAAGCATGTCCGTGACTTTATTACGGGGCCTTCGGCCCGGTGCGCGCGGCCCTCGGCCCGTTGCACGGCCCCTGGGGGCGCCCCGTAGGCTCGATGATTATGAAGATCCATGCTGACGCGCTCCTGTTCGACAACGACGGCACCCTCGTCTCCTCCATGGAGTCGGTGTACCGCTGCTGGTCGCGGTGGGCGCAGGAGTACGGGATCACCGCCGAGGAGTTCGCCGAGGTCGAGCTGCACGGGCGCCCCGCCGCCGAGATCGCCGCCGACCTGCTGCCTCCGGAGAAGATCGCCGAGGCCGTCGCCCGCATCGAGGAGCTCGAGGTCTCCGACGTCGCGGGCGGTGTCGTCCTGCTGCCCGGCACCCGCGAGCTCCTGGAGTCCCTGCCCGCCGAGCGCTGGGCCGTGGTGACCTCCGCGACCCGCGCCCTGGGCGAGGCCCGGCTCGCCGAGGTCGGCCTGCGCCCCGGCCTCGTCATCGCCGCCGACGACATCACGCGCGGCAAGCCCGACCCGGAGCCCTTCCTCCTCGCCGCCGACAAGCTCGGCGTCGACCCCGCCCGCTGCGTCGTCTTCGAGGACGCCCCCGCGGGATTGCAGGCAGGCCGGGCCGCCGGCATGAAGACCGTGGCGTTGACCACAACCCACCAGGCGTCCGAGCTCCCCGCCGACCTCGCCGACGTCGTCGTCAAGGACCTCTCCGCCGTGTCCGCGCAGGTCACGGATGGCGGCGTGGAGATCGTCCTCGCCGACTGAGCCGCCCGTCACCGGCGTCCGCGGCCGTCCCACCGCTGTCCGTATACCGGACAGCGGTGGTGGACAGCGACCTCACGCGTGTTTTACTTGGGCCCATGACCACGACGAGCAGCCGCACCCCTGCGACCGAGGCGATCACGACGCCCGGTGCTCGTTGTATGTGTCGAATGTGCGCCTTCTGAGGGCCCCCGCACCACTGAAGAGCCTCGCGCCCCGAAGCGAAGCCGCTGTGCCGCGCTCCTGACCGACGCAACCGTCGTACTCAACGGAGTCGACAAGTCGACGTAGGAAGCGAGCCCGCCCCGCGCACACGTCCTCCGGTTCCACCGCACCACCACCGCGAGAACCGTGCCGCGTTCCGAACGAATGCCCCGTGCCCGGCCACCCCGCGCCGCGCACTCGACAGTGACGGAAATCCTGTGATCACCACTTCCGGCCTCACCAAGGTCTACCGCTCACGCGGTCGTGAAGTAACCGCCCTCGACGGAGTCGACCTGCACGTCCGCGAGGGCGAGGTGTACGGCGTCATCGGCCAGTCCGGCGCCGGCAAGTCCTCCCTGATCCGCTGCGTCAACCTCCTGGAGCGCCCCACCTCCGGCACCGTGACCGTCGCCGGCCAGGACCTCACCGCCCTGGCGGGCCGCGGCCCCCGCGCCGGCAAGGAACTGCGCCGGGCCCGCAACCGCATCGGCATGGTCTTCCAGCACTTCAACCTGCTGTCCTCGCGCACCGTGCAGGACAACGTCGAGCTGCCCCTGGAGATCCTCGGCCTCTCCGGCCAGGAACGCTCCCGCAAGGCCCGCGAACTCCTCGACCTGGTCGGCCTCGCCGACAAGGCGAAGTCCTACCCGGCGCAGCTCTCCGGCGGCCAGAAGCAGCGCGTCGGCATCGCCCGCGCCCTGGCCGGCGACCCGAAGGTGCTCCTCTCCGACGAGGCGACCAGCGCCCTCGACCCCGAGACCACCCGCTCCATCCTCCAGCTGCTGCGCGACCTCAACCAGCAGCTCGGCCTGACCGTCCTGCTCATCACGCACGAGATGGACGTCGTCAAGAGCGTCTGCGACTCCGCCGCCCTCATGGAGCGCGGACAGATCATCGAGTCCGGCACCGTCAGCGAGCTGCTCGCCACCCCCGGCTCCGAGCTCGCCGCCGCGCTCTTCCCGGTCAGCGGCGAAGCCACCGGCGACGACCGCACCGTCGTCGACGTGACCTTCCACGGGGAGGCCGCGACCCAGCCGGTCATCTCCCAGCTGTCGCGCACGTACAACATCGACATCTCGATCCTCGGCGCCGCGATGGACACCGTCGCGGGCAAGCAGGTCGGCCGCATGCGCATCGAGCTGCCGGGCCGCTTCGAGGAGAACGTCGTCCCCATCGGCTTCCTGCGCGAGCAGGGCCTCCAGGTCGACATCGCGGGCGAAGACGCCGCACCCACGCCGAAGGACGCGACGCTGCTGATCAAGGAAGGTGCCAAGTGACCTGGTCGGAGATGCAGCCCCTGCTGGAGCAGGCCTGTTGGGACACCCTCTACATGGTGGGCTGGTCGACGCTGATAGCCGTCGTCGCCGGGCTGCCGCTCGGCGTGCTGCTCGTCCTCAGCGAGCGCGGCGGACTGCTGCAGAACGCCTTCCTCAACAAGGTCATCGGGCAGATCGTGAACATCGCCCGCTCGATGCCCTTCATCATCCTGATGGTCGCCCTGATGGGCTTCACGCGCTGGGTCACCGGCACCACGATCGGCCGCGAGGCCGCCCTCGTGCCGCTCGCCGTCGGCGCCATCCCGTTCTTCGCGCGGCTGGTCGAGACCTCCATCCGTGAGGTCGACGGCGGACTCGTCGAGGCCGTGCAGTCGATGGGCGGCTCCACCTGGACCGTCGTACGCAAGGTCCTCGTCCCCGAGTCGCTGCCCTCGCTGATCTCGGGCGCCACCACCACCATCGTCGCGCTCATCGGCTACTCCGCCATGGCGGGCACGGTCGGCGGCGGCGGCCTCGGCGACCTCGCCCTGCGCTACGGCTACCAGCGCTTCGAGACCGAGCTGATGTGGATCACCGTGGCGGTCCTCGCCGTGGTCATCTCGATCATCCAGTTCATCGGCGACTACGCGGCCCGCCGCCTGCACAAGCGCGGCGGCGGCTCGGGCCCGCTGCTGCTGTTCCGGCCGCTGCGGGGCGTACTGCCCGGCACCGCCGCCGCCGAATCGGGCACCAAGACCGGCTGACGCAGCGGTCACCAGGACTTCCCCGCGCACCCCGCGGGGCTGCACCACCCATGGAGAAAGGCACTTTTCGTGCGTAACACCGCCAAGATCACCACCGCTGTCCTCGCCGCCGGAGCCCTCACCCTCGGGCTCACCGCCTGCGGCTCCGACAAGGGCTCCGCCGCCGACAAGGACGGCAAGCTCATCGTCGCCGCGACGCCGATGCCGCAGGGCGAGATCCTGGACTACGTCCAGAAGAACCTCGCCAAGAAGGCCGGTCTCGACCTCGAGGTGAAGGAATTCACCGACTACATCACGCCGAACACGGCCGTGGAGCAGGGCGAGGTCTTCGCCAACTACTTCCAGCACAAGCCGTACCTGGACGACTTCAACAAGAAGCGCGGCACCGACATCGTGCCCGTCCCGGGAGCCACGGTTCACCTGGAGCCGCTCGGCGTCTACTCGAACAAGGTCAAGAAGCTCGGTGAGCTGAAGAACGGCGCCACCATCGCCATTCCGAACGACACCACCAACGAGGCCCGCGCGCTCAAGCTCCTCGCGGACAACGGCATCATCGAGCTCAAGAAGGGCGTGGGCTACGAGGCCACCCCCAAGGACATCGCCAAGAACCCCAAGAACATCCAGTTCAAGGAGCTCGAAGCCCCCACGGTGCCCCGCACCCTGAGCGATGTCGACGCCGCGGTGATCAACGGCAACTACGCGCTGGAGGCCAAGCCCGCCCTCAGCCCCGCCAAGGACGCCATCGTCGCCGAGCCCGCCAAGGGCAACCCCTACGGCAACTTCCTCGCCGTGAAGAAGGGCGACGAGAACGACCCGCGCGTGAAGAAGCTCGCCAAGCTCCTCACCTCGCCCGAGGTCAAGAAGTTCATCGACGAGAAGTACGACGGCGCCGTCGTCGCGGCGTTCTGACCGTGCGTACGTCCGCCATCGCCGCCGCGGCGGGGACCCTGGCCCTCGCGCTCGGCCTCACCGCGTGCGGCGCGGACGACCGGAGCGACAGCACGCTCGTGGTCGGCGCCACGCCGACCCCGGCCGGCGAGGTCCTCACGTACATCCAGCAGAACCTGGCGAAGAAGGAAGGACTCGACCTCAGGATCACGGAGTTCACGGACTACGTCACGCCGAACACCGCGCTCCAAGAGGGGTCCCTCGACGCCAACCTGTACCAGCACACCCCGTACCTCGAGGACTTCAACAAGTCCAAGAAGACGGACCTCGTGCCGGTCACCGAGGTGTACCTGCCCCCCATGGGCGTGTACTCGCACAAGATCAAGGACATCGCGAAGCTCCCCGCGGGAGCGACCGTCGGCGTCCCGAACGACACGACCAACGAGGGACGGGCGCTCCAGCTGCTCGCCTCCAAGGGCCTCATCGGGCTCAAGAAGGGCGTCGGCGGCACCGCGACGCCCCAGGACATCACGTCCAACCCGAAGAAGCTCACCGTCAAGGCGCTCGAACCGGCGCAGCTGCCGCGCTCGCTCGACGACCTCGACGCGGCGGTCATCAACAACAACTACGCGCTCGACGCCGACCTCAGCCCCAAGGAGGACGCCATCCTCCTGGAGTCGTCGAAGGGCAATCCCTACAACAACGTCCTCGCCGTCCAGAAGGGCGACAAGGACGACCCGCGGGTGCGCAAGCTGGCGAAACTGCTCCGCTCACCCGAGGTGAAGAAGTTCATCGAGGACAAGTACAAGGGATCCGTCCTGCCCGTCGAGGCGGCCTGAACGGCCTCCCGCGCGCGTGACACCAACGGGGTCCTCTCCCGCACCGGGAGAGGACCCCGTGGTGCGTCTGTGCCCGTGCATGCTGCATGCTGGGCACTTCAGAAGACCGAAAGGTGAAGGTCCTTCAGGTCTATGAAGGGTATGGAGCGGCGCATGACTACAGCCTCCTCGGGCACAGCGGGCACATCGGGGTTCCCCGAAATCTCCATCAGCACGGAGCGGTTGGTGCTGCGCCCTCTCGAAGAGGCGGACGTCCCCGCGTACGCGGAGATGATGAACGACGAACTCGTCACGGCCTGGACCTCCGTGCCCCAGCCCTACACCGAGGCCGTCGCGCGCGACTGGATCGCACGCCGCGCCCCCGCCGAACGCTCCGAGGGCCGCGGCATCGTCCTCGCCGTCACCGAGTTCCTCACCCAGCGGCTTGTCGGCATCATCCAACTCCGGGGCACCGACTGGCGGGTGCGCTCCACCGAACTGAGCTACGTCGTCGCCCCCTGGGCCCGCGGCGAGGGGTACGCGTCCGAGGCCGCGCTCGCCACCGCCCAGTGGCTGTTCCACGACCAGAAGTTCGAACGCATCGAGCTGCGCACCGCCGCCGACAACACCGCCGCCCAGCAGGTCGCACAGAAGATCGGCTGCATCAGCGAGGGCGTCCTGCGCGGCGCCTGGATAGCACGCACGAGAAACGGCGGCGACCCGTTCGGCGGCTGGCTCGAGCTGCGCACCGACCTCATCGTGTGGAGCCTGCTCCCCGAGGACCTCGAAGGCGTCTCCGAGAGCCTCGCCGACAGCGGATTCTCCGCCTACTCCGACTGGAACTGACTCCGGTCCCAGCGGGTACGCTCGCCTGGTCCGGTGCCCTGCCCCACCCCGCAGCCGCCGCCCCGCACTGACGACCCGCGAGAACCCAGGAGACAGACGACGATGGCCGACCGGGTCACGGTGATCGGCTGGGACGGCACGCCGCTGACCGCCGCGGCACGCTCCGCGCTGAGCGCCGCGACGCTCGTGGCGGGCGCCGCCCACCACCTGGCACTCGACGAGGTCCCCGCCCGCGCCGAAAGGATCCGCCTCGGCAGCGTGGGCCTCGCCGCCCGCCGCATCGCCGCCCACCGCGGCACCGCCGTCGTACTCGCCGACGGCGACCCCGGCTTCTTCGGCGTCGTACGCACCCTGCGCGCCCCCGAATTCGGCCTGGAGGTCGAAGTGGTGCCCGCCGTCTCCTCCGTCGCCCAGGCCTTCGCCCGCGCGGGCATGCCGTGGGACGACGCCGAGGTCGTGGTCGCCCACCGCCGCACCCTGCGCCGCGCCGTGAACGTCTGCCGCGCCCACCCCAAGGTCGCCGTCCTCACCTCGCCCGGCGCGGGCCCCGCCGAACTCGGCCTGCTGCTCCAGGACGTCCACCGCACCTTCGTGATCTGCGAGGAGCTCGGCACCGAACGCGAGCAGGTCTCCGTCGTCACCTCCGAGAAGGCCGCCGACCACAGCTGGCGCGACCCGAACGTCGTCATCGTCATCGGCGGCGCCGCCGCGGCCGCCGACACCGGCTGGATCATGGGTCGCGAACCGGGCGCCGGCCCGCGCGGCTGGGCGCTGCCCGCCGCGGAGTACGGCGGCGACATCTGGCTCGGCGAGGGCGAGAGCGACCGGCTGCGGGCCGCGCAACTCGCGCGCCTGGGGCCCCGCGTGGGCGACCTGGTCTGGGACATCGGCTGCGGCAGCGGCGCCTTCACCGCGGAGGCCGCCCGCTTCGGTGCCGCGGTGATCGCCGTCGACAGCGACCCCGACGCCCTCGGCCGCACGACCGCCGCCGTCCGCCGCTTCGGCGTCCAGGCGCAGACCGTGCACGGCATCGCCCCGCACGTCCTCGAGGACCTGCCCGAACCCGATGTCGTACGCGTCGGGGGCGGGGGAGCCGCGGTGGTCTCCGCGGTCGCCGACCGCCGCCCGGAGCGCATCGTGACGCACGCCGCGACACGCGACGCCGCCGAACTCATCGGCAGGGACCTCAGCGAGCACGGATACGCCGTCGAGTGCGCCCTCCTGCAATCCGTGGAGCTCGACACACGGGCGTGGCGCGAGGAGAAGCGGACCGTGGTGTTCCTGCTCTCCGGGCGGTTGCCCGACCGTTCCCCGTGACCCTGCCGGCGTGCGGTGCGGGGTAGGCTGGCCGATTGTTGTACTGCACCCGGGTGCCACGGAGTTCGTTGGCCGATGTCCGGAAAGCTCACCCGATTTCGGGGGGTGTGTGGTACGGCATGACCGGAGGATGCGCAACGTGGCGCAGTCCACAGCGGGCCGTGGCCGATCAACCTGCCACGGCGGCGGACCGACAGGGACAATGCCTGTTGTCCGGTGCGCGGTTCGTGCCGCGGGACGCACACGCTCGTTGAGGATGACGGGCGGTCGGTGCGCCGCTCCGGGCAATGGGACCTCCCCGGCCGAAGGCTGCGGGGCGGTCGAAGAAGCACTAACCGATGGGCGAGGGGTTACGCATGACCGACACCGGCCAGGTCCCGGGTGAGGGACTGCCGGAGGGCGCAGGCAATGATGTGCCGTCCGGGCCCGTGCAGGGCATGGGGGCGCAGCAGCCGGGCGTTCCCGCTCCGGGTGCGTATCCCTATGCCGACCCCGCCGCCGTTCCTGTCGCAGCACCTGCCGCAGCTCCCGCCGACGAGGACGACCTGCTGCTGATGCCGGGCGCCCAGGGCGCGTGGGGCGAGGGTCTCGCGGCGCAGGGCGGATACGCGGGCCAGCCGGCGCACGCCGCCCACCAGCCGGGACCGCACGAGACGTCCGGCAGGGACAGCGGTTCGGTCGACCTCAACGGCGTCCGGCTGCCCGGCTCCATGCCCGCACCGTCCCACCCGGGCCCCGCCCGTCGTCCGCTGCACCACGGCCCGTCGGGCCCGGCCGTGCCGGATGGCTCCGGGAGCCCGGTGCGCTCGCTCGCGGACCGCGGGCCCGCGCCGACCCGTCACGCGGGTCCGCCGACCGGACCCGAGTACCTCGACATCCCCCGCGACGACGCGGGGCTGCCGCTGCCGGGCCCGCAGCTCGGTGAGATCCCGCCGCAGGGCGGGACGCCGTGGGGGTCCCCGCAGGAGCAGACCGCGCCGGAGGCGTACGCCGCACCAGCAGAAACGGTCGTCCCGCAGGTCCCGCAGGCCACGGAGGGCGCGGAGGGCGCGGTCGCCACGGAGGTCCCCGTCGGCACAGGGGCCCCTGACGTCGCGGGTGACGCATCCGTCGCATCGGCCCCACAGACCACAGAAGCGCCGCAGGCGCAGGACTCCGTGCCCTTCGCGCTTCCCACTGAGGCGCCCGAGGCGCCCGTAGCGTCCCAGGCGCCCGTGGCCGCCCCCGTGGACGCCCCCGCCTTCCCGCACGCCGCGGACGCCGGAGCCGGTCAGGCCGACCCGGTGGCGCAGCAGGGTGCCGATCTCGGCCAGGTCCCCTCGGAGGAGCAGCAGTTCTCCGTGGCGGAGCAGCCCGTGTTCGCGCAGGCCGTGCCCGCCGGTGTCGGGCAGCCCGCGTTCGCCGTCGCCTCCGCCCAGCCGTGGGACGGCGCGCAGCTTCCGCACGCCCCCGAGGCCGTACAGCCCGGCTTCGCCCCGGAGGCACGGCACGCCGCGCCGGGCCCGCACCACCCCGAGGGGCAGCCCGCGCAGGGCCCTGCCGCACCCGTGGACGCCCCGCTTCCCGGCGGCCTCGACGGCGCCCAAGACCCCGCGCCCATCGGCCGGTTCGTGCCGGTGGACGGCACGGTCCCGACCACGCCCCACCTGGCCCCGACACCGCCGCACCCGCTGGTCGTCCCCCAGGAGGCCCCGGCCGTGCAGCCCGTCCCCGAGGCCGAGGGCGCGGAGGCCACGGAGGGCGCGCCCTCCGAGGCGGCACCCGCCCCGACCGCGGAGACCGTGACAGCGGAAGCTCCGGCGGCATCGGCATCGGCATCGGCATCGGCTCCGGCCCCGGAAGCCGTGGCAACCGAAGCCCCGGTCGCCGAGCCCGCCACCCCGGCGGAGGCCCCCGAAGTCTCTGTAGCCCCCGAAGCGCCCGCGAACCCCGACGTGACCCCGGAGGCGGCCCAGCAGCCCGCCGCCACCGTCACCGTCCCCGCCCCGCGCGACGGCGCTCAGCCCACGGCACAGCCCGACGCCGTGCCGGACGAGGCGGCGCCCGAAGCGGCGCTCGGCGCGACGCCCGAGGTCACGGAGACCCCCCAGGTCCCGCCCGTCTCCGGTGTGCCCCGTATTGTCTCCTCTGCGGCGGCTCCGACCGAGTTCCCGGCCGCCCCCGAGACGGCCGACCCGGCCGACGAGTTGGACGAGGCCGACGAAGTCATCTCGTTCGAACCGATCGAAGCGAACGAAGTGACCGAAGTGGCCGAAGCACCTGAGATGGCCGAAGCGCCTGAAGCAGCCGTACCGGCTGCCGCAGTACCCGCGCCCGCGCCCGCCCCCCTGCCCGACCCCGAGGACGCCACGGGCCATGAGGGCCCCGAGGCCCTCGCCCCCGTCGCCGCGGTGGCAGCCCCCGAGGCAGCTGACGATCCGGACGCCGACGCCCCGGAGATCCTGATGGTCGCGCCCGCCGAGGCCGTGGGCGCCCCGGCACCCGAGGCACGCGCCGAGGGCGACGCCGAAGCCGGGACGGCCGCCGAAGCGCAGCACGCCCCGGACCTCGCCGAGCCCGTCGCGTCCCCCGGCACCGCCGCTCCCGGCTACGCCGACGCCGAGCGTGAGGCCGTCCTGCGCGTCATGCGCGAGCGCCGCGACATCCGCAACGGCTTCCGCAACGACGCCATCCCGCACGAGGTGCTGCTCCGCGTCCTGGAGGCCGCGCACACCGCCCCGTCGGTCGGCCACTCCCAGCCCTGGGACTTCGTCGTCATCAAGTCCGCCGAGACCCGGCGCTCGATGCACGAACTGGCCACGCGCCAGCGCGACGCGTACGCCAAGTCCCTCCCCAAGGGCCGCGCGAAGCAGTTCAAGGAACTGAAGATCGAGGCCATCCTCGACACCCCGGTGAACATCGTCGTCACCGCCGACCCCACCCGTGGCGGCCGCCACACCCTCGGCCGGCACACCCAGCCGCAGATGGCCCCCTATTCCTCGGCGCTCGCCGTCGAGAACCTCTGGCTCGCCGCACGCGCCGAGGGCCTCGGCGTCGGCTGGGTCAGCTTCTTCGACGAGCGCGAGATGGTCCGCGCCCTCGGCCTGCCCGAGCACCTCGAAGTCGTCGCCTACCTCTGCGTGGGCTACGTCGACGAGTTCCCGGACGAGCCCGAGCTGATGCAGGCCGGCTGGTCCAAGCGCCGCCCGCTCTCCTGGGTCGTCCACGAGGAGACGTACGGCCGTCGTGCCCTGCCCGGCGAGGACCCGCACGACCTGCTCGCCGAGACCGTCGCCAACATCCGCCCGCTGGACGCCAAGGCGCTCGGCGAGGCGTGGGAACGGCAGAAGCGGATGACGAAGCCGCCGGGCGCCCTCGGCATGCTGGAGATCATCTCCGCCCAGCTCTCCGGCCTCTCCCGGATGTGCCCGCCGCCCATCCCGGAGCCCGCGGCCGTCGCGATCTTCGCGGGCGACCACGGCGTGCACGCCCAGGGCGTCACCGCCTGGCCCCAGGAGGTGACCGCGCAGATGGTCGCCAACTTCCTCGGCGGCGGCGCGGTCTGCAACGCCTTCGCCAACCAGGTGGGCGCCGAGGTCTGCGTCATCGACGTCGGCGTGGCGAGCGAACTGCCCGCCACCCCCGGCCTGCTGCCCCGCAAGGTCCGCGCGGGCACGGCCGACATGACGACCGGACCCGCCCTGACCCGGGAAGAGGTCAAGGCGGCCATCGAGGTCGGCATCGAGACGGCCCGCGACCTCGTGGCGGCGGGCAACAAGGCGCTGCTGACGGGTGAGATGGGCATCGCGAACACCACCGCGTCCGCAGCCCTCATCTCGGTCTACACGGACACGGACCCCGCCGAGGTCACCGGGCGCGGTACAGGCATCAACGACGAGATGCACACCCGCAAGGTCGAGGTCGTACGCCGCGCCCTGGACCTGCACCAGCCCGACCCCGCGGACCCGGTCGGCGTCCTCGCGGCCATCGGCGGCCTGGAGCACGCTGCGATGGTGGGCCTCCTCCTCGGCGGCGCGTCCCTGCGTACGCCGGTGATCCTGGACGGCGTCAGCGCCGGCGCCGCCGCCCTGGTGGCCCGCGCCATCGCCCCCGAGGTCCTCGCGGCCTGCATCGCGGGACACCGCAGCGCGGAGCCCGGCCACGTGGCGGCCCTCAACAAGCTGGGCCTGCGCCCCCTGGTCGACCTGGACCTCCGCCTCGGCGAGGGAACGGGCGCGCTCCTGGCCCTGCCGGTCGTCCAGAGCGCGGCCCGCGCCATGCACGAGGTGGCCACCTTCGACTCGGCGGGCGTCACCGAGAAGTAGTGCCCGAGCCGGAGGACTGTTCCGGCAATTCGGGATCGGGCGGGGCTCGGGGGAGAACCCCGGCCCCGCCCCAGCCATACTGAACCCGCACGTCAAAGGGCCGCTCCAGCGTCGCAGCGGCAGCCGTAACGCCCGTACGAGGAGCCACCCCGCCATGGCCGAAAACCCCGCCTACCCCGTTGGCCTCCGCCTGACCGGCCGCCGCGTCGTCGTCCTCGGCGGCGGCCAGGTCGCCCAGCGCCGCCTCCCGGCCCTCATCAAGGCGGGCGCGGCCATCACCCTCGTATCCCCCTCGGCCACGCCCTCCGTGGAAGCGATGGCCGACGCGGGCGAGCTCACCTGGACCCGGCGCAGGTACGAGGAGGGCGACCTCCAGGACGCCTGGTACGCCCTGATCGCCACCAGCGACGCGGAGGCGAACACCCGGGCCTCCGCCGAGGCCGAGGCCCACCGCGTGTGGTGCGTCCGCTCCGACGACGCCGAAGAGGCCACCGCCTGGACCCCGGCCACCGGCCGCTCCGAGGGCGTCACGATCGCCGTCCTCTCCTCCGACATCAACGACCGCGACCCCCGCCGCACCGCCGCCATCCGCGACGCGGTCGTCGAGGGCCTGCGCGACGGCAGCCTCGTCGCCCCGCACCTGCGCACCCGCACCCCCGGCGTCGCCCTCGTCGGCGGCGGGCCCGGCGACCCCGACCTGATCACGGTCCGCGGCCGCCGCCTGCTCGCCGCCGCGGACGTCGTCATCGCGGACCGCCTCGGCCCCCGCGACCTCCTCGACGAGCTGCCGCCGCACGTCGAGATCATCGACGCCGCCAAGATCCCGTACGGCCGTTTCATGGCCCAGGAGGCCATCAACAACGCTCTGATCGAGCACGCCAAGCAGGGCAAGGCCGTCGTCCGCCTGAAGGGCGGCGACCCCTACGTCTACGGCCGCGGCATGGAGGAGCTCCAGGCGCTCGCGGAGGCGGGCATCACCTGCACCGTCGTACCCGGCATCTCCAGCTCGATCTCGGTCCCCTCGGCGGCGGGCATCCCCGTCACCCACCGCGGCGTCGCCCACGAGTTCACGGTGGTCAGCGGCCACGTGGCCCCGGACGACGAGCGCTCCCTGGTCGACTGGCAGTCCCTGGCCAAGCTGCGCGGCACCCTCGTGGTCCTCATGGGGGTCGACAAGATCGGCAAGATCGCGGCGGCCCTGATCGCCTACGGCAAGTCCGCCGACACCCCGCTCGCCCTGATCCAGGAGGGCACGACGGCCGCCCAGCGCCGCGTCGACGCGACACTCGGCACGGTCGCGGAGGCGGTCCGCACCCACGAGGTGAAGCCCCCCGCTGTCATCGTCATCGGCGACGTCGTGAAGGTCGGCCCCCAGCCCCTCGCGTGACGCCCGGCCCCGCCCACTCCCAAGTAACCAGCGGTAACGGAACCGGTCCGCAGCCGTTGGCACCACACCCAGGACAAGGCAGTATCACCCTGTGGCTGATCTCATCACCGTCGACGACCCCGACGACCCGCGCCTGCGCGACTACACAGGCCTTACCGACGTCGAGCTGCGCCGCAAGCGCGAACCGGCCGAAGGCCTGTTCATCGCGGAGGGCGAGAAGGTCATCAGACGGGCCAAGGACGCCGGGTACGAGATGCGGTCGATGCTGCTCTCGGCCAAGTGGGTCGACGTCATGCGCGATGTCATCGACGAGCTCCCGGCCCCGGTGTACGCGGTCAGCCCCGACCTCGCCGAGCGGGTCACCGGCTACCACGTGCACCGCGGTGCCCTCGCCTCCATGCAGCGCAAGCCCCTGCCCACCGCCGACGAGCTCCTCGCGACCACGCGCCGCGTGGTCGTCATGGAGGCGGTCAACGACCACACCAACATCGGTGCGATCTTCCGCTCGGCCGCCGCGCTCGGCATGGACGCGGTGCTGCTCTCCCCGGACTGCGCGGACCCGCTGTACCGCCGCTCGGTGAAGGTCTCGATGGGCGCCGTCTTCTCGGTGCCGTACGCCCGTCTGGAGTCCTGGCCCAAGGGCCTCGAAGGCGTACGCGAGGCAGGCTTCAACCTCCTCGCGCTCACCCCGGACGAGAAGGCGAAGTCCCTGGACGAGGCGGCGCCGCACCGCATGGACCGCGTGGCGCTGATGCTCGGCGCCGAGGGCGACGGCCTCTCCACCCAGGCGCTGGTCGCCGCCGACGAATGGGTCCGCATCCCGATGGCCCACGGCGTGGACTCGCTCAACGTGGGCGCGGCGGCGGCGGTCGCGTTCTACGCGGTGGCGACGGGCCGCCCGCGGCTCTGATCAGTCGCGGGGATCGTGCTGTACCGGACCGATCGGCCCGCTCTGCTGTGACCGCTGCTGGTGTACGCCCGTGTCGCCGAGGCTCCGTGCGGGCCCCTGGCATCCCTGCGCCGCCGCGATGCCGAGTGCCACCAGCAGCGTCACGACCACGAACACGAAGATCCGCTGACGCAGCAGCCGCGGATTGGCGGGACCCCTGCGGCCCGTCCCCTTGGTGCGCGGCCCCGGACGTCCGGCGCCGCCGCGCGTCGTGTTGCGGGGCCCCGAAGGCCGGGAGCCGGACCGCGGGACGCCGGTACGAGAGGCTCCGGTCCGGGAAGGACCAGTCCGTGCCGACCCCGTCCGTGAGGACCCCGTCCGCGACGCCCCCGTCCGTGACGACCCGGTCCGCGACGCCCCCGTCCGTGACGACCCGGTCCGGGACGCGCCGGACCGCGGCGGGGGAGTGGCGCCGGGCGCCGCACGCCGCTGCGTGCGCTCGTCCAGATAGCTCTCGGCGAGCCGGCCGGTGGGACGGTCGTGGTCCTGGCGGGGTGCGGGCGGCCGGACATCGCTGATCCCCTGCGCCTCCCGGGCGGCGATCTCCTTCAGTCGCAGCGAAAGCTGCAGCGTGCTGGGCCGTTCCTCCGGGTCCTTGGCCAGGCAGGCCCTGATGAGCGGTGCGAGCGCGTCGGGCACACCGTGCAGCTGCGCCTCTTCGTGCACCACCCGGTAGAGCATGACCTCGGAACTGCCGTGCCCGAAGGGCGAGTCCGCCATGCCCGCGTAGGCGAGCGTGGCGCCGAGCGCGAAGACGTCGGTGGCGGGGGTGACGGCGGCGCCGCGCACCTGCTCGGGGGCGAGGAAGCCGGGGGACCCCACGGCGGTCCCGACATGCGTCAGCGTCGAGGCGCCGGTGGCCCACGCGATCCCGAAGTCGATGATCCGCGGCCCCTTGGGGGACAGCAGGATGTTGGACGGCTTGAGGTCACGGTGGACGACACCGGCCTCGTGCACGGCCACGAGCCCCTCGGCCAGCGCCGAACCGACCACGGCCACGTCGGCCGCGGAGAGCGGGCCCTCGGCGGCGACCTTGTCGTGCAGGGAGGGCCCGGGGACGTACTGCGTGGCGAACCACGGCCGGTCCGCGTCGAGGTCGGCGGCGACGAGCCGCGCGGTACAGCCACCCCTGATCCGGCGTGCGGCGGAGACCTCACGGGCGAACCGTGACCGGAACTCCTGATCCTCCGCCAGGTCGGGCCGGATCACCTTGAGGGCGACGCGCTGCCCCCGCCGGTCCGACCCCAAATAGACGACCCCCATGCCGCCGGCGCCCAGGCGCCTGTGCAGCCTGAACGAGCCGACGACACGCGGGTCCTCGCGCCGGAGCCGCATCATCGCCATGTCCATCCCCGCTACCCGGTCCGTCTGACGAGCCACAGCTTACGTTTCCGCGGCCGGGCACGTGCAGAGGCCGCGCCCTCGCGGGGCGATCGATTGTCAGTGCCGGGTGGGAAACTTGAAGAGTGGTCAGAGGACGGGGGAGCCACGGCCGTTGTCGCGGCCCGGCACCTCAACCATCCGTCGCTGAAGGGGGATTGATCCCGTGAAGGGTGATCGCGTGGAGATAGTCGTGGATGCCGGAGACACGACTCGGACGTACGAAGTGGTGGCGAGCAGGGCGGGTCGCCGGGTGGAGACGGCGGTGCGCAGGGGAGTGGTGGAAGTGAGCGAAGTCACCCGTAGCGGCTCGGTGGTCCGCACGGCGCGGTTCATGGCCACGCGGGTCCTGGCCCTGGTCGAGCAACCGGTCCCCAGGGAGGACTCCTCCGAGGTCAAGGCCGTCCCCTCAGGGTCTTCCCCGAGTCCTAGGACCACGTCCTAGGCCCCCATCTCCACCCACGGGAGTACGTGCGTGTCGATCGGTCATCCTCCGGGAGGCCAGGCATTCGGTACGAGGGCATGACGCCCGGCAGGTCCCGCGGACCTAGATTTGAGGTCAAGCGGCGGGTGGAGCACTCGTCCCCCGAGGTCAGACACTCGCCGCTTGCCAAAACCACATCGAAGCGGTCAGGAGAGGAATCATGGCGGACACGGCACCGCGGACCATGATCCGCACGCAAGGGCGCAGGTTCTCCGCGTTCGGCGTCCGCCCGTCCGGCACGCGTCATCCTCTGGTGGCGACGGCCATGGTCCTCCCCCTGGCAGCCCTGCTCGTGGTCGTCTTCGGCGGCTGGGAGGCAGTGGTCACACAAGCGTCGTCCGTGGGCGTGATGCTGGGGCGCTGAGCGGCGCTCCAGGCCCGGAAGAGCGGTCCGGGCGGGGACATCCGGCCATGAAACCCCGTGGGGACGGGGGTGCGGCGGACGGCAGAATGCCCGCGCAGCTGGGGAGCTGCGCGGGCATTGCCATGTCTGGCGGGGCGCCCAACGGATCCACGACGTCCCCGGCGCCCGAAAGTCCACCTCGCAGGGGACGGCGAACGTCGGGTGCCGGGGTCAGACTTCAGCACCTGCACGCCAGCAGCGGGGTCCACCCTGGCACGCGAGAAGCCCACTCCATCGGGGGGGCGGGCGCCGGGCCCATCCCGGCTCCCGGCACGCCGCATGCTCACTTCGCCGGGTATCGAGTGCGCCGAGTCCGCCCGCCTTCGCCGGGCCTGCCGGGTGCCGAGGGTGTCCCCCCCCGGGTGGGCCCGCGGCACGCAGTCGCGGGAGACATGAGCCCGGGCCCCGCCCGGGTGCGTACGCTTCGGGCGTGTTCTTTTCGATCGCCTACGGAGTTTCGTGACCGCCGCCGTTCTCGCCGCCCTTGCCGACTCCGCGCGTGCCGTCGCCCACCCCCTCCCCGGAGGGGCCTGTGTCTGTGGGGACAGGGACGCCGTGCTCGCGGACAGGGCGGATGCCAGCGTCGTCCGGCACGGGGACGTCGTCGCCAAGGCGCACGCCGCGGACACCGACCCCGCGGAGCTCGCCGTACGGCTCGACGTGGCCACCCGCATCCCCGATGTCCTGCTCGCTCCCCTCGCCCCCGCCGCCGCCCCTCTCCACGGCCGCCTCGTCACGTTCTGGCCGCACGGGACCCCCGTCGACCGCGACGATCCCGATTCCGCCCCGTGGGAGGCCGCCGGCGCTCTCCTCGCCCGGCTCCACGCCGCCCCGCTGCCGCACTCGCTGCCGCCCATGCGGGGTCCCGCCAAGGCGGCCAGGGCCGTGGCGCGGCTCCGCGCCGCCGGGCCGCACGTGGGGGCGTCGGCCGTCCTGCGCGCCTGGGCGGGGCTCCCGCCCTGGGCCCGCGCGGAGGCGCCCGCGCCCCGGCCCCCGAGCCTGTGCCACGGCGACCTCCACCTCGGGCAACTCGTACGCGCCCCCGAAGGCCACTGGCTGCTCATCGACGTGGACGACCTCGGGGCGGGCGATCCCGCGTGGGACCTCGCCCGGCCCGCCGCGTGGTTCGCGTGCGGGCTGCTGTCCCCGGAGGAGTGGGCCCGCTTCCTGGACGCCTACCGGGGCGCCCGCGGCCCCGCCGTCCCGCTCGACGGCGCCGACCCCTGGCCCGCTCTCGACGTCCCGGCCCGCGCCCTCACCGTGCAGACCGCGGCCCTCGCGATCACCAAGGCCGTCGCGGCCCACCGCCCCCTGGACGAAGTCGAACAAGCCCTGGTGGACGCGTGCGCGCGCATGAGCGGAGTCGAGGTCCGCCCGCCGGAGTTGGCACCGGACGCCACGAAGTAGGGTGCAACGCACCGAAGCCGGGCAGTCTCCCGGCGAAGCAGTCACCACCGGCGAGGAGTTGAGCCGTCCATGCAGTGCCCCAAGTGTCACGCACCGATGCACACGTACAACCGCAATGGCGTCCAGATCGAGCAGTGCAACGGCTGCCGCGGCATATTCCTGGACTACGGCGAGCTGGAGTCCCTGACCCGCCTGGAGGCCCAGTGGGGCCAGCAGGCCCCGCCGCCGCCCGTCCCGCCGGCCGCCCCCCAGGGCTACCCCGCGGCCCCGGCCCCCGCCTGGGGTGCCCCGCACGGCGGTCACACCGGCCACGGCGGTCACTACGGCCACAAGCGTCACAAGAGCTTTGGGCACATGCTCTTCTCGTCGTAAGCCGCTTTGCGACACGACGAAGCCCCGGCCGTGGAGACGACCGGGGCTTCGTGTGGATGGTGCGCGATACTGGGATTGAACCAGTGACCTCTTCCGTGTCAGGGAAGCGCTCTCCCGCTGAGCTAATCGCGCAGGTGAACCTGCGTGTGCTGCGTACTGCGTGCGCGATACTGGGATTGAACCAGTGACCTCTTCCGTGTCAGGGAAGCGCTCTCCCGCTGAGCTAATCGCGCGGGACGACCTTCATGAAGATGATCTTCTCGAAGATCCAGTGGACGATACTGGGATTGAACCAGTGACCTCTTCCGTGTCAGGGAAGCGCTCTCCCGCTGAGCTAATCGTCCTTGGAGGTGGAGACGGGATTTGAACCCGTGTAGACGGCTTTGCAGGCCGTTGCCTCGCCTCTCGGCCACTCCACCAGGAGTATGGGGGTTCGGGAAGATCCCCCACTTTCCTGCGAGCGGACGACCAGGTTCGAACTGGCGACCTCAACCTTGGCAAGGTTGCGCTCTACCAACTGAGCTACGTCCGCTTGTCTTTCCCGGTCCGCTTGCGCGTCCCGGCGACGTGTTGAACTCTAGCGGATTCCTGGGCCAGTACAAAAACGCGTTTGCGCAGCGTGCTGCGCTGTCCCTGGTCCAGGGCGCCCCCGGCGCACCGGTCATAGACTCGCAGCCGTGCACAACCCCCCTCTGACTACGTCTCCCGCGCTCCCTCCCATGGCGCGCTTCGGCCGTCTCGTGGCCACCGGGCTACGCGACGTGACCAGCGATCCCGCGGCCCTGGACTCCACCGGCTTCTGGGCGGTGTCCGCGGATTTCGAGGGGGGCATGGTCTGCGCCCGCTTCGACGACGTGCGCGAGGAAGCCGTGCCCGCCCCCGTCCCGGGCGGGTGGCACGGCCCAGCCGCCGGGGACTGGACGTCGTCCCTCGACCGGGCCGCGTACACGGAGGGCGTACGGCGGGTGCGCGCGTACATAGCCGCCGGCGAGGTCTACCAGGCCAACCTCTGCCGCGTCCTGTCCGCGCCCGTCCCCGCCGACGCCGACGTGGACGCCCTGACCGCCCTCCTCGCGCGCGGGAACCCCGCCCCGTACGCGGGAACGATCCGGCTGCCCGAGCACGGCGTGGAGCTCGCCACCGCCTCTCCCGAGCTCTTCCTGCGCCGCGACGGGCGACACGTGGAGTCGGGCCCCATCAAGGGCACGGGCCGCACCGAGGCGGACCTCCTGGAGAAGGACTACGCCGAGAACGTCATGATCGTGGACCTCGTCCGCAACGACCTCGGCCGCGTCTGCGCCACCGGCTCCGTGACCGTCCCCGACCTCTGCGTGGTCGAGAAGCACCCCGGACTCGTCCACCTCGTCTCCACCGTCGCTGGTGACTTGCCCCCCGGTGCGGGCTGGCCCGAGCTGTTCGAGGCAGTGTTCCCGCCCGGCTCCGTCACCGGCGCCCCCAAGTCCAGCGCCCTGCGGATCATCGACGAGCTGGAGACGGCGCCCCGCGGCCCGTACTGCGGCGGCATCGGCTGGGTCGACGCCGACCGGGGGACGGGGGAGCTCGCTGTAGGGATCCGTACCTTCTGGATCGACAGGGGCGCGGGTGCGCTGCGCTTCGGCACGGGAGCGGGCATCACCTGGGGCTCGGACCCCGAAGGGGAGTGGCGGGAGACCGAGCTGAAGGCCGCGCGGCTGCTGGCGGTAGCGTCGGGCGCATACGCAGCGAGCGAAGGAAACCCAACGTGAAGATCTGGCTCAATGGCGGGCTGCAGGACGTCGACGACGCCCGCGTCTCCGTGCTCGACCACGGGCTGACGGTGGGCGACGGCATTTTCGAGACGGTGAAGTCGGTCGAGGGCCGCCCCTTCGCCCTGACCCGCCACCTGGCCCGGCTCGCGCAGTCGGCCCGCGGCCTCGGGCTGCCCGAACCGGACCTCGACGAGGTGCGCCACGCCTGCGCCGCCGTCCTCGACGCCAACCCGCTCCCGCTCGGCCGCCTCCGGATCACCTACACCGGCGGCCTCTCACCGCTCGGCTCCGACCGCGGCGACCAGGGCACCACGCTCGTCGTCGCCCTCGGCGAGGCCAAGCAGCGCCCCGACACCACCGCGGTGATCACCGTCCCCTGGACCCGCAACGAACGCGGCGCCCTGACCGGCCTGAAGACCACCTCGTACGCGGAGAACGTCGTCGCTCTGGCCCGCGCGCACGAACACGGCGCCACGGAAGCCCTCTTCGCCAACACCGTCGGACAGCTCTGCGAAGGCACGGGCTCCAACGTCTTCGTCGTGCTCGACGGCGAGATCCACACCCCGCCGGTCGCCTCCGGCTGCCTCGCGGGCATCACCCGCGCGCTGGCCGTCGAGTGGACGGGCGCACGCGAGACCGACCTGCCGCTCGACGTCCTGGACCGCGCCGACGAGGTCTTCCTGACGTCGACGCTGCGCGACGTGCAGGGCGTGCACCGTGTCGACGACCGCCAACTTCCCGCCGCTCCGGGCCCGGTGACCGCCAAGGCGATGCGGATCTTCGACGAGCGCGCCGCCGACGACCTGGACCCGTAGGACCGCGAGCCCTTGAGACCGTAAGACCGGGGAAACCCCGGTGACGGTACGGGCCCGGGGCGGGTAGAACCAGAGGGATGACCACGACCCTGCGGCCGACCGGGCCGCTTCAGCAGGGCGCCGACGGCGCCAAGGCGCGCACGTACGACGTCTGCGTCAACAGCCGTCCCGTGGGGTCCATAGGCCTCGCCACGCACGAGGTCTTCGGCCCGCGCGTCTGTCGGCTCCACGACCTCCGGATCGCGGAGCCGGACCGCGGGCGCGGGCGCGGCACGGTCGCGGCGCTGGCCGCCGAGGAAGTGGCGCGCGGCTGGGGGTGTACGCGCATCGAGACGACCGTGCCCGCCGACGCGGCGGCCGCACTGCGGCTCGTCACGGCGCTCGGCTACGTCGAGCGGAGCCGCAGGCTGACGAAGCCGCTGACGGACCCGGTGCCCACGCTGCCCGTCGGCACCGAGGGGCGGCCGATGACCGAGGCGGAGGCCGGGCCGTGGCTGGTGCGCGCGAAGGAGCTCTACGCGAGTACCTGGACGGACCGCGGCCTGCCGGAGGACGAGGCGCGCGCCAAGGCCGAGGCCGACCACGCCAGGGCCCTCCCGCGCGGCCTCGCGACGCCCGGCACCTGGCTGAGCGTCCTCACGCACGTCGGCACCCCAGTGGGCACGCTGTGGCTCTCCGTGGCGGACGGCGACGCGTTCGTCTACGACGTCGCGGTCGACGCCGAGCACCGCGGGCACGGGCACGGCCGGTCCCTGATGCGCCTCGCGGAGGCGCAGGGCCGCGCGGCGGACCGGCACCGCATCGGCCTCAACGTCCTCGCCGACAACACCCCGGCCCTGAACCTGTACGCCTCGCTCGGCTACGAACCGGCGTCGTACTACTTCTGGAAACCGCTGCTCTAGGAGGGCGAGTCCGACGCCAGGAGGCGGTCGGTGATCGCCTCGACGCGTTCGCGCAGCCCCTCCTGGCTCTTGCCGCCGTCGAGGCGCTCGCCGCCGACGACGTACGTGGGCGTGCCGGTGACGCCGATGGCCTTGCCCTCGGCCTCGTCGGCGTCGACGATCAGGATGTGCCGCCCGTCGATCAGGGCGATGTCGAACTCCTCCGCGTCCAGACCGAGTTCGCGGGCCGTGTCCACCAGGTGGGCCTCGCCCTTGCGGTCGAGGTTCTCGACCCCGGCGAGCGCGGCCTCCACGTACGGCCACCCCTGGCCCTGCTCGAAGGCCTCCTCGGCGGCCTGGGCGGCGGCGAAGGAGTGCTTGTGCTTCTCGAGGGGGAAGTGCCGCAGGCGCAGCTCGACACGGTCGCCGTAGCGTGCGCGCAGGGCGCGCACGTCGTCGAGTGCGGTACGGCAGTCGGGGCACTGCAGCTCGCACCAGACGTCGATGACGACGGGACGGGCGGGGCGGTCGGCAGGGGAGTCGCTCATGGGTACAGTCTCCCAGCCCACGGATCCGGCCCCCAACCGGGACAGGGCCGCACCGACCGGCACCTGCGGAGGAGGCCCGACCCCTAGATGACCCGGAAATGTCCCTGAGGTCCGCTCCGGACATGGCTCAGCGGCGCCCACCCGGTGCAGGATGGAAGGGACGACAGCGTCTTTTCCCGACGTACGCCTGCATGCCTGGAGGACCGGATGATTGCCGAGACCGTCTGTTCCGCCGTATCCGCGGCCGGGCTCGGCATCGCCGCGGTCACGGCCTACCGCAAGCGCTTCCTCTCCGCGGCCCGCCTCGCCGCGTACTCCCTGGTGCCGATAGGCCTGGTGCTGACGGGAGTCGTGGGATGGGCGGCGGACACGGCGTTCAGCCTCAAGGCGTGGGTCGGCTTCGGCGTGCTCGGCGTGGCCTGGCTCATGTTCCTCGGCACACGGGCCGTGGAGCGCCGCACGGGCGGGACCCGCAAGGAACGCAAAGCCGCGAAGGCGGCCCGGCGCGAGGCCGTGGCCCCGGCCGCCTCGGCGCCCTCGCTCGGCGGCAGCACCCGGCAGCCCGCGGCCCGGCCCGCAGCCAAGCCGCAGTCGGCCGCGCCCGCGGAGGACTTCAGCGACATCGAGGCCATCCTGAAGAAGCACGGCATCTGACGGGGGAGGGCCGCCGCCTCGCGCCGGGCGGACTGCGCGGCTCCCTCGTTCGGGTACGGACGGGGCGGCCGGGTCCCATGGAGGGATCACCCCCGGGTGAGGGGTGGAACGTGCCGGGCGCTGGACTTATCCCTGTTCACGGGAGTCGGCGAACTTCCGCCCCGAACGGGTGTGTTGGTCAACGGCAGGCCCGCGGCTGCGTCATCATCACGACGAGATGCTTGACACCACCACAGAGGGCGATGCCACCCCGTCGGACGACGGCGGACAAACGGCACCGGCCCATGAGCGACGACCTGCGGCCGCCGAGCGGCATGCCACCGACGGCGAAGCGGAGCGGCACGCCATCGATGGCGAAGCGGAGCGGCCCCACGGTGACGAGGAGCGGCAGGGGTGCCTCTTCGCCCTCTCCCAGCCACCCTTGATGATCTTTCTGGCGGTGATCAGCACCCTGATCCTGGTGGCCACGCTCCACGACCTGCTGCTGCTCTAGGGGACGCTCTGGCCCGAGGCCTCCTTGCGGCGGGCGCGGTACGCGGCGACGTGCAGGCGGTTGCCGCAGGTGCGGCTGTCGCAGTAGCGCCGCGAACGGTTGCGCGAGAGGTCGACGAAGGCGTGCCGGCAGTCCGGGGCCTCACAGCGCCGCAGCCGTTCCTGCTCGCCCGCGACCACGAAGAACGCCAGCGCCATCCCGCAGTCGGCAGCCAGGTGGTCCGCGACGGACGCGCCGGGCGCGAAGTAGTGGACGTGCCAGTCGTAGCCGTCGTGGTCGGTGAGGCGCGGCGTGGTGCCCGCCCTCGCGATCAGGTCGTTGAGGATCGTGGAGGCGGCCTGCGGTTCGGGGTGCGCGAAGACCTCGCCGAAGCGGGCGCGGATGCGGTGCACGTCGGCGAGGTCGCCCTCCGAGAGCGCCCCGACGTCGCTCACGTCGTGGCTCCGTACGAAATCACCGAGCGCCGCCACGTTCGCGAGCCCGTCCGTGCCGTTCGTCTCCGGTGCGGTGTTCACCAGATCGACCACGGCGTCGAGAGAACACCGGGTGTCGTGGGTGATCAGCACGATTTGCTCCCTGGCCTGGGGGTCGGGCCGGTGCCCGCCGATGCTGGCCGATGCTAGCGGCTTCGCGACGGGACGCACCGGCGCCGTCGCCGCGGGAAGCCCGCGGCGACGGCGCCGGTGTCTGCATCTGTTCGCCTTGTGTCGTTGTGCCGTGACTGCTTGCGCCGTCGCCCCGAGTCGGACGGCGTGGCGGTTCTCGACGCGCCGGGGCGGCGCTTAGCTCTCGGCCAGGATGTGTGAGAGCTCCGTGTCGAGGTCGAAGTGGCGGTGTTCCGTACCGGGTGGCACGGCTGCGTCCGTTCGCTTGAGAAAGGATTCCAGGGCCCGCGCCGGGGCCTCGAGCAGAGCCTCACCTTCCGGAGAGCTCAGGGCGATGCAGACGACGCCCTGACCGTGGCTCCGGGACGGCCAGACTCGGACGTCGCCGGTACCGGTGGGCCGGTGCAGGCCCTCGGCGAGGAGGTCGCGGGCGAAGACCCACTCGACGGTTTCCTCGGCTCCGGTGTGGAAGGTGGCGTGCACGGCATAGGGATCGGCCGTGTCATACCGCAGTCCTGCGGGAACAGGCAGTGAGGACTCGCTCGACACAACGAGGCGCAGGTGCAGCTCGCAGCTGACCGTGGTGTTCATAAGCGCCAGGGCCTTTCGCTCAGTGTGCGCTCGGGGATTCGCACGTCGGCGAAATCGACATGCCACCTACGGTGCCGTTGTAAACCCCTCTGAGGGATTTGCGTGTCTTTAGACGCCCCGTATGGCGGATTGTCCCATCCGCCCATGCGCCCATTCCGGTGATGGGTTTCCGTCCGGTAGGGTTTGGCCGCATGAATACGGGGAGTAACGATTCGGCGGGGGTCACGGATCCGGCCGCCGGAGCCAAGTCCGACCCGCCGCTCGGCTCGCGGGCTCCGCAGTACGTCCAGTCCCGCCGGGTGCTGCATCTGAGCTGGCAGGTGGGCGTCTTCATCGTCGGTCTCGCGGTCGTCGTCGCGGGCATCATCATGCTGCCGCTGCCGGGTCCCGGATGGCTGGTGATCTTCGGCGGCATGGCGATCTGGGCGACCGAGTTCGTCTGGGCCCAGCTGGTGCTCCGCTGGACGAAACGCAAGGTCACCGAGGCGGCACAGCGCGCACTCGACCCGAAGGTGCGCCGCCGCAACATCATCCTGACCACGATCGGCCTCGTGATCGTCGCGGTGCTCGTCGCCGTCTACGTGTGGAAGTTCGGCATCGAGATGCCGTGGAAGATCAAGGAGTGACCGTCGGCTCAAGGGCGGTCGGGAGCACCCGCTGACATGCGGTAATGTTCTTCCTGCGCCCGGGGCGATTAGCTCAGTGGGAGAGCGCTTCGTTCACACCGAAGAGGTCACTGGTTCGAACCCAGTATCGCCCACCCCGGATTACGGCCCGGAGGCTATTGAGCCTCCGGGCCGTTCTCGTATTCCCGCGCCCTTTAAGGGAATTGACGGGTCCACATGTTCCGCGGCGGCCGGTAATCAGTGCATTCGGTTCAGGACATTCCGGAACCGGCGTGCGTCGCGCAGCCGTTGCTCGTACGTGGCGCCGACCGCGAGCAGCAGCAGACCCGCGAGCGCGGGCGGCAGCCAGCGCGGCAGCGCGTCCGCGACCTGCACGATGTACGGGGCCAGTTCGTGCAGCGCGTCCAGCGCGAGGACCGTGCCGCCGAGCACCAGCGGGGCGCGCAGCCGGTAGTGGGCACCCACCAGCGTCAGGACGAGGGCCGCCGTGCCGAGCAGCAGCGGACGCTGCCAGTACACGTCGCCCCAGGCGGCCGCGAGGCTCGGGAGCAGCGTCACCGCGAGGCCCGGACCGTAGGCCGTCCAGGAGGAGGCCGCCGGGTCGCGCCGCCGCCGCAGCAAGCCGATGAGCAGTGCGGGGACGGTCACCGGAAGGGTGTACGCCTCCGGGGCCGACACCTCCCACGACGCGAGGCGCACCCAGCTCGCCAGGACGAACAGCACCCCGGCCGCGTACCCGACGGAACGGCGGTCCGCCCGCAGCGCGGTGCCGGACGCGATGACCCCGCAGAGCGCGAGGACGAGCGACAGGACGGGGGCGTCCCCCGCGGCGAGGACGACCGCGACGGCTCCGGAGACGGCCGCCATGATCTCCACGGGCGGCGTCAGGGGGTGCGTGCCGAGGCGGGCCGCGGCCGCGGCGGCGAGCGCCGGGACCGTCAGGGAGAGCAGCCCGATGTGCTCGGGACGCAGCCCCCACGCGGCACCCGACGCGCAGACCAGCGCCGTGGCGGAGGCAAGGGAGGCGCAGGCGGCGAGCGCCGCGGCGCCGGGAGTGGGCGATCCGGCCCGCGCCGGACGCACACAGGCCGCGAGATGCAGCGCCGTCAGCACGCCGAGCGTGGAGAGGGTCGCCGTCGTGGTCGCCAGCGACAGGAACGCGACGCTCGCCGAGGACACCGCCGCGAGGGCCGAAGCGGTCAGCGCGGGCACGGCCGACGCGGTACGCGCGGCCACGGCGAGAAGGACGGCGGTCGCAAGGAGCTGTGCCGCCACCCCGGCCCCGTACGGCAGACGGAGCGCGGCCGGCAGCGCCACGACCGCGGACCACAGCAGCACCGGCGCCCCGAACCGTGCCGCCCGCCGCGCCGACTCGCCCAGCGGCCCCGCCGTCACGGAGAGCACGGCGGCGACGGCTCCCAGCACCAGCGGAGCCAGGAGCGGGTGCGGCAGCGGGAGTTCGAGCAGCAGCGCGTCCCGGGCGTCGCCGTGCGCACCCGACCAGACGCGCGTCCCCCAGCCGAACGGTCCCAGCAGGGCGACCGCCGCGACCGGCAGCGCCCACAGCGCCGCGAGCCCCTGCACCACGGCCGACGCCGCGAGAATCCCGCGCCGCAGCGTCCAGGGCAGCGAGGTGCGCACGACGGCCAACAGCGCCAGCCCGCACGCCAGGTAGGCGGGAACCGTCCACTCCGCGGGCAGCACGGTCCGCAGCACCCCGCCCGACGCGGCCACCACGAGCAGACCGCAGGCACCGGCCGCACCGCTCACCACCTCGGCGCCCTTCGCCCACCGCGCGGCGGCCAGCGCGATCCCCGCGGCGAACAGCAGCAGCACGCCCGCGCGAGCCGCCCCGCCGGGACCCGACGCCTGCACGGAGAGCCACCCGGCGCTCGCCACACCCCACAGACCCAGCACGCAGGCACCGGCCGTGGCGGCGGACCGCACCGAACTGATCCCCGCCCACAGGGCGAGCGCCGTGTCGAAGGCAGCCGTCACGAGCAGCGCGGCCGTCATCACGTACGCGTCGGCGTGCGCGGCGCCCGCCCACAGGACCAGGGGGAGCTGCGCCGCCACGACCGCGATCGGCAGTGGCAGCCGCAACTTCCGGAGCAGCAGCCCGTACCCGCCCCAGAGCGCGGCCAGGACCGCGGAGGTGGCGGCCGCGTACCCGAAGGCGTTCACGTCCGGGAGCGCGAGGTGGCGCAGCGCGTACGCGTCGAGGACGGTCAGCGCCAGACCGAGGCCCGCCACCGCCTCCGCCGTCGAGCGCAGCGAGCGCCGCAGCAGGACCGCGGGCGTACCGAGCGCCGCCAGCGTCACCGCACCCAGGACCGCACTGCGGCCACCGATCCCCAAGTGGCCCCAGCTCACCACCGTGAACGCGATCGCGGCGAAGGTCAGGAGCACCCCGCCCAGCGCGAGCAGGACGTTCTGCACGCTCGGCGGCGTGGCGTCGGGGGCGGGCGGCCCGGCCGGACGAGGGGGCGGCCCGGCCGGGCCCGCCGCGCGCAGGACACCGAGCAGCCAGGCCCGGCGCTGCAGCAACTGCGTTCTGCGCGCCTCCAGTTGGCGCAGCTCCCAGTCGAGGATGCGCAGCTCCTCGGCCGGGGGCGGAATATTCGTCATGTCAGGGAGTGTGGTCCGCGGCACACCGCGCGGCATGGGTGCGGGTACTCAGGACGTACTCAGATCCGGTACGGGTCCAGGTCCTTGCGGCAGACTGCCGCCCATGGACTGGTGCCACTACCGCTTCCGCAGCGTCTGGGAACTGCCCGGAGCGCCTACCGGCGTCTTCGCCGCGCTGGAACAGGCCGAGGACTATCCGCAGTGGTGGCCGCAGGTGCGCGAGGTGACACCGCTGGACGACCGCAGCGGCATCGTCCGCTTCCGGTCCTTCCTGCCGTACGACCTGGTCGTCACCGCACGGGAGCGGCGCAACGACCCCGCGGCCGGGGTCCTGGAGATCGCCATGAGCGGAGACCTGGACGGCTGGGCGCGCTGGACGCTCACGGCCACCCCGGACGGCACCCGCGCCCGCTACGATCAGGAGGTCGAGGTGCGCAAAGCCCTGATGCGACGCCTCTCCGTCCCCGGGCGTCCGCTGTTCCGGCTCAACCACGCCCTGATGATGCGCGCCGGACAGCGCGGCCTCGCGGCCCGTCTGCGAGCGGCCTGAAGGCGGTTTGAAGGAAAGGCGCCGGGACCTGTATTGTTCAGTGCGTTCCCGGGCGATTAGCTCAGTGGGAGAGCGCTTCGTTCACACCGAAGAGGTCACTGGTTCGAACCCAGTATCGCCCACCCGGAGAATGCCGGTCCGTCAGCAGACGGACCGGTTTTTTCTTGCCCGCGCGGGGCGTCGGCGCTCGGTGCCCGCCCTCAGGCCGCCGCAGGAAGATCGGGACGCAGCGGCCACGCCGGGTCCACCGTCTCCGGAGAGCCGCTCTTCGCGAACCACGCCTGCAGCCCGCGCGCCTGCGCCGCATGCCAGACCGCCTGCAACGTGTGCAGCTCGGCCGGTGAGAGTCGCTCGAGGCGCCCCGCGAAACGCCGTCCCACCGCACGCACCACATCCATGGCCGCCTGCGCGTCCGCCGCCGCGTCATGCGCCTCCGACAGCTCCACCTCGTAGTGCGCACACAGATCGGTGAGCGTCCGGCGCCCCTTGCGGTAGCGGTCCAGCTGCTTGTCCAGGACCCGCGGGTCGATCACGCACAGCGAAGAGCCCTCCGTGTAGCGGCTCAGCGACGAGGCGCGGTGCCTGCGCAACTCCCGGTCCAGAATGGTCAGATCGAACGGCGCGTTCATCACCACGATCGGCCTGCCCGCCGCTCCCTGCTCGGCCAGATCGCGCGCTATCTCCTCCATCACCGGCGCGGGCCAGCGGCCCGTGCGCTGCAGATGATCCTCCGTCAGTCCGTGCACCGCGGTGGCGGCCGCGGGCACGGGTACGCCCGGATTTACCAGCCAGCGAGTGATGCGCGGCCGGGTTCCCGCGCCCTGCTGGACGACGACCGAGGCCGACACGATCCGGTCGGTCTCGACGTCGACGCCCGTGGTCTCCGTGTCGAATGCGGCCAAGGGGCCTTCGTACCAGCACGTCATGGTGACGCAACTCCTCGTTCAGTCCCGGCAGATGACGTTCGGTCCCCTGCCCACGCTGGTGATACCCGGGCCGTTTGCGCTGTACGCGGCCCGGAGACAACAGAGGAGAGGGGCTTTGGAAATCACCGTCCCGGCACTGAACCACCCGGCTCGGAAGGCACGTTGACCATGGCGCTCGCGCAGCCCGACCAGGGTGGGCTGCTGCCCGAGCGGATCGCACCGCCGCGCGGCACACTCGCCACCACCGCCTGCATGGAGACACTTCAAGTGGGCTATCTGCACGCCGTCGCGGCGGCCGCGGGCTGCTCGCTCTCCCAGCCCTTTCCGGACAACGGCATCGACTGGCACGTCAGCCACAGCGCCCCCGGGCACACGGTCGACGACGAGGTCACCATCAAGGTCCAGCTCAAGTGCACGTACCAGATACCGCCGAACCCGACGGGGCCCGCCTTCTCCTTCACGCTCGACAACCCGCACCTGGAGAAGCTCGCCCGCACCCCGGTCTCGGTCCACAAGATCCTGGTCGTGATGCTCGTGCCCCGCTCCCAGGACGACTGGCTGCGCGCCGGTCACGACCGGCTCGACCTGCGGCACTGCTGCTACTGGACCAATCTCGCCGGGCACCCCGTGACCGGCCGGCGCAGGACCACCGTGCGCGTCCCGACCTCGCGGATCTTCGACGACCGCGCCCTCTGCGAGATCATGACGCGCGTCGGAACGGGAGGGAAACCCTGATGCACCGCCCCTTCGACCACGACGAGGCCGGCCACGACGCGTCGCTGCCGCCCGTCCGCCCGCACCCCGCACCGGCCGCGGGCGGCTGGACCGAGCCGCCCGAACCCTCCCACATCGACCCCTCCGTCCTCGGCGCGCTCCTCGCCCGGCACGGCTGGCTCCGCCGCGGCGGAGCCCCCGGCCGCTACGCACGCTGGACACCCCCAGGACCCGGCGGCGCGGGCACCAGCCTCCTCGTCCCCGAGAGCCGTGCCTTCCCGGACTGCGAGGACCTCGTCGCGGAGGCGCTCGTCGCGCTGTCCCGCAGCGCCTCGCCCGCCGCCCGCGAAGTACTCGTCGGGCTGGCCGTGCCCAGCGACGAGATCCACTGGTCGCGCGACGTGCGGACGGGACCAGCCGACACCGCGACCTGGCCGGAGGAGGAACAGCTGCGCTCCGCCGCTCGGCAGATGCTCCTCGCGGGCGCACTCGCCGCACGCGGCCGCGCGGGCTACTACGGCGCGCGGCACCGCGGCCCCGCCGCCGCATCCCTGGAGAACGTGCTCGTCGGCCCCGCCACGGGCGGACAGCAGCTCACCGCCTTCGTGCCCGTCCTGACCGGTCGGCCCCTCGCAGTCCGGCTCCACCAGGCGCTCTGCGCGGCCCGCGAAGCCATCGACTACCAGCGCGCCACCGGCGGCATGGACGCCTTCGACGGCGCGGTCGAGGCGGGCGTCAGCCACGAGCTGACCGAGGCCGTCGTCGCCATGGTGCGCGGCACCGAAGGGGCGCGCGTCGCCGTGCGGTGGGCGCCCGGCGCCGGGGTGCCCGAGGGGTGCGCGGCCCACGCCGAACCCGTCGAGTTCTCGCCCGGCGACCTGCCCGCGCTGCGCGAGGCGGGCGCCCGGTACCTCCGCGACGAACCGTCGGTGCCGGTGCGGGTCACCGGAGCCGTGGTGCGGATGCGGCGCTCGGCGCCCCACGAGGACGGCACCGTGCGGATCCGGGTGATCGCGGGCGCCGACGTCCCGCACGTGCGGATGACCCTGGACGAGGAGGCGTACCGCATCGCGGGCCACGCCCACCTGGTCGGGCTGCCCATCCGCGTGCAGGGGCGCCTGGAGAGCAGGGGCGGGTTCCGCAGGCTCACCGGGGCGAGCGGGGTGGTGCCCGTGCAGGTGGACGAGGCGGAACGCGACCGGCTCATGAAGTCGCTCCAGGAGAACCTCGACTTCTTCGAGGAGGCGTGCAGCACGGACTGAAGGGGTCGATGGGGGTACGGAGAGATCCGTTTCGCGGGCGGGCCCCGCGGCTCGGTACGATTCCCCTTGCGTACGCGCGACAGAGAGCGGCGCGCCCCCCTTCAGGTAGGAGAGACCGGTGTCAGACGTCCGTGTGATCATCCAACGCGATTCCGAGCGGGAAGAGCGCGTGGTGACGACGGGCACTACGGCCGCCGAGCTCTTCCCCGGTGAGCGCGCCATCGTCGCCGTGCGCGTGGCCGGCGAGCTGAAGGACCTCGCGTACGTGCCGGGCGACGGCGAGGAGGTCGAGCCCGTCGAGATCTCCTCCGAGGACGGCCTGAACATCCTGCGCCACTCGACCGCGCACGTCATGGCGCAGGCCGTGCAGGAGCTCTTCCCCGACGCCAAGCTCGGCATCGGCCCGCCCATCCGGGACGGCTTCTACTACGACTTCGACGTCAAGGAGCCCTTCACCCCCGAGGACCTCAAGCGCATCGAGAAGAAGATGCAGGAGATCCAGAAGCGCGGGCAGAGGTTCTCGCGGCGCGTCACCACCGACGACGACGCCCGCGTCGAGCTCGCCGACGAGCCGTACAAGCTGGAGCTCATCGGCCTCAAGGGCAACGCCGCCCAGGCCGCCGACGGCGCCGACGCCGAGGTGGGCGCGGGCGAGCTGACCATCTACGACAACCTCGACGCGAAGACCGGCGAGCTGTGCTGGAAGGACCTCTGCCGGGGCCCGCACCTGCCCAGCACCCGCGTCATCCCCGCGTTCAAGCTGATGCGCTCCGCCGCCGCCTACTGGCGAGGCAGTGAGAAGAACCCGCAGCTCCAGCGCATCTACGGCACCGCATGGCCGTCGAAGGACGAGCTGAAGGCGCACCTGGAGTTCCTCGCCGAGGCCGAGAAGCGCGACCACCGCAAGCTCGGCTCCGAGCTCGACCTCTTCTCCTTCCCCGAGGAGCTCGGCCCGGGCCTCGCGGTCTTCCACCCCAAGGGCGGTGTGATCCGCAAGGTCATGGAGGACTACTCGCGGCGCCGCCACGAGGTCTCCGGGTACGAGTTCGTGAACACCCCGCACATCTCGAAGGAGAAGCTCTTCGAGATCTCGGGTCACCTGCCGCACTACGCGGAGGGCATGTTCCCGCCCATCGAGTTCGACGAGCAGAACTACCGCCTCAAGGCGATGAACTGCCCGATGCACAACCTGATCTTCAAGTCGCGCGGGCGTTCCTACCGTGAGCTGCCGCTGCGCCTCTTCGAGTTCGGCACCGTCTACCGGTACGAGAAGTCGGGCGTCGTGCACGGCCTGACCCGCTCGCGCGGCTTCACGCAGGACGACTCGCACATCTACTGCACCAAGGACCAGATGCCGCAGGAGCTCGACACGCTCCTGACCTTCGTGCTCGACCTGCTGCGGGACTACGGCCTGACCGAGTTCGAGCTGGAGCTGTCCACCCGCGACGACTCCGACAAGTTCATCGGCACGGACGAGGACTGGGCGGAGGCCACGGAGGCGCTGCGGCTCGCCGCCGAGAAGCAGAACCTGCCGCTGGTGCCGGACCCGGGCGGCGCCGCGTACTACGGGCCGAAGATCTCGGTGCAGGCGAAGGACGCGATCGGGCGGTCCTGGCAGATGTCGACCATTCAGGTCGACTTCAACCAGCCCAAGCGGTTCAACCTGGAGTACACGGCGGCGGACGGCTCGCGCCAGCAGCCCGTCATGATCCACCGTGCCCTGTTCGGCTCCATCGAGCGGTTCTTCGGGGTGCTCCTCGAGCACTACGCCGGTGCGTTCCCCGCCTGGCTCGCGCCCGTGCAGGCCGTCGGCATCCCGATCGGCGACGCGCACATCCCCTACCTCCGCGAGTTCGCCGAGAAGGCGAAGGAGCAGGGGCTGCGGGTCGAGGTGGACGCGTCGTCCGACCGCATGCAGAAGAAGATCCGCAACCAGCAGAAGGCCAAGGTGCCCTTCATGGTCATCGCGGGCGACGAGGACATGAGCAACAACTCCGTGTCCTTCCGCTACCGCGACGGCTCGCAGGAGAACGGCATCCCCGTCGACGAGGCCATCGCCAAGATCGCGAAGGCGGTCGAGGACCGCGTCCAGGTCTGACGCCACGGTGACACTGCGCTGAGCTCGGGCCCCGGGGACCTCTCCCCGGGGCCAAGTCATATGCTTCACCCCATGACGAGTGAGCCGGAGCAGCAGATCGGAGTCGGGTCGCAGGACGCGTTCCAGCGCCTGTGGACGCCCCACCGGATGGCGTACATCCAGGGCGAGAACAAGCCCACGGGCCCAGGGGCCGACGACGGCTGTCCGTTCTGCTCGATCCCGGCCAAGTCCGACGAGGACGGGCTCGTCATCGCGCGCGGCGAGCACGTGTACGCGGTCCTCAACCTGTACCCGTACAACGGCGGCCACCTGATGGTCGTGCCCTATCGGCACGTCGCCGACTACACGGACCTGACCGCCCCCGAGACGGCCGAGCTCGGCGAGCTCACCAAGCAGGCGATGCAGGCGCTGCGCACCGCGTCCGGGGCGCACGGCTTCAACATCGGCATGAACCAGGGAGCCGTGGCGGGTGCCGGTATCGCGGCCCACCTGCACCAGCACATCGTTCCGCGCTGGGGCGGCGACACCAACTTCATGCCGGTCGTCGGGCACACCAAGGTGCTGCCGCAGCTGCTCGCCGACACCCGCAAGATGCTGGCGGACGCCTGGCCCACGCCGGTGAGCTAGCGGCGGTGCCGTAGTACCTCATCCGCCCCGTCCCTGTCGTCCGCATCGTCCATAGCGTCAACCCCCCTGCTCCATTGGGGGGTTAAGAGCGGCGACCTCTCCTGCCACCCTGCCCTCACGGAGCACCTGTGTCAGGGAGGGGTCATGTCCGTCGGCATGTCACGGGCGGCCGACCCGGTCGAGCCGGGGTGGGCGGAGTTCGGGCGGCTGCTGCGTTTCCACCGCAGGCGGGCCGGGCTCACCCAGCTGCAGCTCGGCAGGAGGGTGGGCTACCACCACAGCTTCATCAGCAGGCTCGAGGGCGGGCTGCGGGAACCGCCCTTCGACCTGGTGAACCGGCTCGACGCCGTCCTGGGGGCCGGGGGCGGGCTCGCCGCGCTCGTCGCCTCACCGCCCGCCCCTCCGTGCGCGCCCGGCCTGCCTCCGGCGGCGCCCACGCTGTTCTCGCCGATCCCCGGGGCCGACGCCCCCGGTGACACGGCCTCCCTGACCGCGCAGCCCTGGCCGTCGCGGCTGCCCGCCGAGGGCCTTGCCTGTCCGCTGCACGGCAGGGTGGGCTGCGCGACGCCCGACCGGGGGGCGGTGACGGACCTGCTGGCCGGGCTGACCGGACCGTACGACCGCGTCGGCGAGACGGCGGGCGCGGAGGCCGAGCTGCTGCACGGTCTGACCGCCGCGCTTGCCTGTCTGGTCCGCGAGGCGTTCGGCCACGCCACCGACGCGTGCGCGAGCACCGTGGAGCGGCTGCTGCGCGGGGTGGTGCGGTGGGCCGAGGCGGCCAATGCCGGGGGACGGCTGCCGTACGGGCAGTTGCGGCTCGCCGCGCAGTACGCGCAGGTCGCCGGGCGGCTGCGGATGGAGCGCGGGCAGAGCGGCGTGGCCATGGCCTGGTTCGGACACGGCCTGCGGTGGGCGGACGCCGCGCAGGACGCCGAGGCCCGGGCGACCCTCCTCAGCGACATGTCGACTCTTGTGCGGCTGGACGGGGACCCTGCGTCGATGCTCGTGTACGCGCAGGCCATCGGGGCGGTGGACGTCAAGCGGCGCTGGATGATGACGCTGGCCGACCTGTATCAGGCGCGTGCGTACGCGCTGGGGCATGACGTCGCCGCGTGCCGACGGCATCTGTCGATGGCGCGGCGCAGGTTCGCCCGGCTCGACGACCGGGACCGGCTCGAAGCGCCCTGGCTCACGGGGGCGGAAGGTGTGCTGCGGGTGGAGTCGGCGGCCGGTGGGGCGCTGCGTGACCTGGCGGTGGTGACGGGGGACCGGGCGGTGGCCCGGCGGGCGGTCGAGGCCACCGCACGGTCGTACGCGCTGCTGCCGCCGGTGATGCGCTCCACACGGCTGCTGCTCACCCTGCGCCTCGCGGACAGCTGGGCGTGTGCCGGTGACCCCGTCGCGGCGGTGACCCTGGCGGGGCCTGTCCTGCAAGAGGCGGTGGGCGCGCGGGAGTTGACGGTCGCCGTCGAGCTGCGCGGGCTGCACCGGCGGCTCGCGGGGCGTTGGGGTGATCTGCCGGAGGTCCGGGAGTACCGGGAGCGGGTGCGGGCCGCGTCGGAGTGAGGCGGTGGGGTCGCGTCGCGCTTGCCAGTTCTTGCCGGGGCGTGCCGGAGGCCGGGAATCCATTGACCGCGGACCGGGCCGGTGTGAGGGTTCCGCCAGCCACGAGGGTGTCATGTCACCGCCAGGTCGCAAGCGGAGCAGCGGGCACGACCGCACAGCCTGACGCACGGGCTCCCCCTGGCTCGAACGAGCCGCAACACCTCTCACAAGGAGCCGTGATGCTCAGAAGATCCGCAGCGGCCGGGATAACCCTGGCCCTGGCACTCGCGGGGGTGACGGTACCGGCGTCCCTCGCCTCGGCGGCGCAGACCGCACCCACCGCGGACAGACCGGACCCCCTCGCGAAAGCCGTCGCGGCCGCCGACAAGGCGGTGCGCAGCGGCCTCGACTCGCTGGCCAGAGGGCCGGAGGAGCAGTACGACCGGCAGCAGGTCACCCCCTGGCTCAAGGGCCTCTACTCGGTCGCGTACGAACGCACCTACCGCGGGCTGCCGGTGGTGGGCGGCGACGCGGTGGTCCTCGCCGACGGCAAGGGGAAGGTCCGGTCCGTCAGAGCCGCGACCGACGCGACGATCTCGGTCACCACCAAGGCGAAGGTACCGGCGGCGCAGGCGGTCAGGACGAGCCGTACGAAGCTCGCCACCGTCAAGAAGGTCGACTCCAAGCGCCTGGTGGTCCGGGTCAAGAAGGACGCGCCCGCGCTCGCCTGGGAGACCGAGCTGACCGGCCGTACGAAGGCGGGCGCCCCCAGCAGGCTGCACGTCTTCGTCGACGCGCTCACCGGCAAGGTCATCGACACCTACGACGACGTGCGCGCGGGCAGCGGCCACAGCAAGTGGAACGGCCCCGACCCGCTGACCATCGACACCTCGCGCTCGGGCAGCAACTACGTGCTGCGCGACACCACACGCCCCGGTCTCCAGTGCTCGAGCTACCAGGGCAGCGTCTTCACCAAGGCGACCGACGACTGGGGCACCGGCAACCCCACGAGCCGGGAGACCGGCTGCGTCGACGTGATGTTCGCCGCGCAGAAGCAGTGGAACATGCTCAAGGAGTGGGTCGGCCGCAACGGACACAACGGCAACGGCGGCAGCTGGCCGGTGAGCGTGGGCCTCAACCAGCTCAACGCCTACTGGGACGGCTCCTCCGTCACCATCGGCCATAACAGCGCCAACGAGTGGATCGCCGGAGTGGACGTCGTCGCCCACGAGTTCGGCCACGGCCTCGACTCCAACACGCCCGGCGGCGCCAACCACGAGAGCGGCCTGGGCGAGGCGACCGGCGACATCATGGGCGCCCTGACCGAGGCGTACATCAACCAGCCCGCCCCCTACGACACCCCGGACTACACCGTCGGGGAGATGATCAACCTCCAGGGGCGCGGCCCGATCCGCAACATGTACGACCCGAGCCGGGTCAACAACGACCCCAACTGCTACTCCGCCTCGATCCCGGGCACCGAGGAGCACAAGGCGGCCGGGCCCATGAACCACTGGTTCTACCTGCTCGCCGAGGGCTCCAACCCCGGTGGCGGCAAGCCATCGAGCCCCACCTGCAACAACCAGCAGGTGACCGGCGTGGGCGTCAAGAACGCCGGCAAGATCTTCTACGGAGCCATGCTGCTCAAGACCAGCGGCATGACGTACAAGCGCTACCGCACCGCCACGCTCACCGCGGCGAAGAACCTGGACGCGAGCTGCGACCTGTTCAACGCCACCAAGGCGGCCTGGGACGCCATCAGCATTCCGGCCCAGAGCGGTGACCCGACCTGCACCGGGCAGCAGAACGACTTCTCCCTCGGGCTCAGCCCGGCCTCGGGGAAGGTCGAGCCCGGCGCATCGACCACCGGCACGGTCAACACCACGACCGTCACCGGCAGCGCCCAGCAGATCACGCTGACCGCCGCGGGCGCCCCGGCGGGCGTGGACGTCACCTTCGACCCGAAGACCGTCACCTCCGGCTCCAACGCCACCATGAAGATCACCACCGCGGGCTCCACCACCGCAGGCACCTATCCGATCACCGTCACCGGCACCGCGGGCACCAAGACACACACCGCCCAGTACACGCTGACCGTGGGCGGCGGCGGCAACCCGACGCCCCCGCCGGACATCGACGTGGAGAAGGTCCGGGCGCACCTCACGCAGTTCAACACCATCGCCACGCAGAACGGCGGCAACCGCCGCGCCACCGGCGCCGGCTACCGCGCCTCCCTCGCGTACGTGAAGGGCAAGCTGGAGGCCGCCGGATACAAGGTCACCGAGCAGAGCTGCGCCTCCGGCTGCTCCGCGGGCGCGGGCAACAACCTGATCGCCGAGTGGCCGCAGGGCGACGCGGACAGCGTCTACATGTTCGGCGCGCACCTGGACGGCGTGTCGGCGGGGCCTGGCATCAACGACAACGGCTCCGGATCCGCCGCGATCCTGGAGGCGGCGCTGTCCCTGGCGCAGAACAACCCCGCCATGAAGAACCGCGTCCGCTTCGCCTGGTGGACCGACGAGGAGCAGGGCCTCAACGGCTCGGACTACTACGCCTCGTCGCTGCCGGCCGCGGAACGCGCCAAGATCAAGGCGTACTACAACTTCGACATGGTGGGCTCGACGAACGCCGGGTACTTCGTCAACAACCTGAACTCCACGGCGTCGGTCCCGCTGCGCGACTACTGGACCTCCCTCAACCTCGCACCCCAGGAGAACGTCGAGGGCCAGGGCCGGTCGGACGACGCCTCCTTCCAGCGCGTCGGCATCCCGACCTCCGGCTACGCCACCGGCGCCTCCGCCACGAAGTCCGCGGCCGAGGCCGCGAAGTGGGGCGGCACCGCGGGCCGTTCGTACGACCCGTGCTACCACTCCGCCTGTGACACCACCGCCAACGTGAGCGCCACCGCCCTCGACCGCAGCTCGGACGGCGTCGCGTACGCACTCTGGAAGACCTCGGTCGGCGACAAGCCCGCCCCGGTGGACGACTTCTCCCTCGCCGCCGACCCGGCGTCGGGCACGGTCGAGCCCGGCTCCTCCGCGAAGGTCACCCTCGCCACCGCCACGACCAGTGGGGAGGCGCAGAAGGTGGGACTCTCGGCATCCGGGGCCCCGTCCGGAGTGAGCGTGTCCATCAGCCCCGAATCGGTGCTCTCGGGCGAGTCCGCGACGGCCACCGTCGAGGTCGCGGCGGGCACGGCCGCCGGTACGTACACGCTCACCTTCACCGGTGAGGGACAGGTCAGCCACACCACGACCTACACCCTGACCGTGCCGGGCGGCGGTGAGACCAGCTGGCGGCTGGGCGGCACCTACGCGGCCGGGGACGTGGTCACCTACAACGGCGTCCGCTACCGCTGCATCCAGGGCCACACCGCCTATCCGGGCTGGGAGCCGCCGAACGTCCCCGCCCTGTGGCAGGCCATCTGATCGCTACGCGTCGTACAGATCCGCCTTCCTCGGCATCGGGTCCTGGATGGCCCCGCTGAGGAAGCCGGATCGCGCGCCGAACTTCTCCGTGTTCACGCCGTTCTCGTCGAGGACCTTGATCGCGGCGGAGTGCACCACGCGCAGCACCGGCGTGGCGGCGCGCAGCGCGTCGTCCGCCATGAAACGGTGCCGCCACGGCTTGTCGGCCCAGGCGTGCCGCAGACCGAACGGCTCGGGCAGGATCAGCTTGCCGCCGAGATGGTCGAGGACCGGCGGGTACCAGGTGAAGGGGGCGCGGACGGCGAGGCGCACGACCTCGTCCGCGTCGATCAGCGGCAGGTTGCGGGTGGTGGTCTCCCAGAACCTGATCGGCTTGGCGACCGTCTTCGTCTTCGGCGAGGGCTTCGTGGTGAACAGCGGGTGCACGGGGCCCAGGGCGTGGCCGGTGACCTCGATGCGCAGCGTCTCGTGCAGCACGGTCACCGTGATCAGCATCGTGATGACCAGCTGGCCGTCCCAGAGCGTGAACTGCACGCCCAGGTAGTGCCGGTTGCCGCTGCCGAACTGCTGCTCGTTGCAGATCCGCTGTATCTCGTGGCCGCGGATCTGGAAGGCCTCGACGTCCGTGCCGGTGGGGCGGGACACCGCCTTCGCGTTCTCCCCGATGGGAGAGACGATCCAGTGGTTTATGTCGGGGGCGGGGAAACCGCCCGTGTGCAGCGGGCCGCGCTCCAGCATGCGCAGCTGGTCGTGCACCGCCCGTATGACATCCCAGCTGCGGAAGGGGTGGATCTCCTTGCTCGCGTCGGCAGGCACCAGCTCCTCGGCGAGCTGCCAGCTGCCCCACCGCGTGCCCATGCCCAATATGCCCTTGGGCCCCGCGTAGAACACGGAGTTGCTCTGCTGCTCGGCGGAGAGCCTGGCCAGACCCTGCCGGAGCCGCTCGGCCGCCGTCTCACCGGGGCTGCCGGGCACCGCCTCGGGGATCTTGGCGCCGATGCCGCCGCCCGCGAGCAGGCCGGACCAGCGATCGCGCAGGTCCCTGGCGGTGCGCTCGGCGATCTGCTTCGCCCAGAACCAGCCCACCACCGGCAGCACGATCGCCGCACGCAGATACCAGGCCCAGAAACCGCCGAACGGCAGCTTGAGCAGGGCGACGGCGGCCAGCACACCCACGGCGACCAGCACGGCCGTCGCGAGCGCGCCCGCGCGCTTGTCCTCGCCCTTGGTGACCTGCCGCCGGATGGTGAAGACGAGCAGCCAGAAGATGAAACCCGGCAGGAAGAGCACGCCGCACAGCACCGTCACCGCGGTCAGCCAGCTGTCGCGCTCCTTGCGGATGCGGTTCGCCGCGAGGCAGTGCTCCACGACCGCCTGCGGCTCGGTCCCGAAGGACTGGATGAGCGGACTGCGACCGCCGCCCAGCATCCGCACCTGCACGGTCCGCGAGAACGCCTCACCCAGATTCGGCTTGAACAGCGACCAGATGCCGGGCTTGACCACGGACTTGTGCCACTCGTTGTTGGCCGCGAGGATGCCGTCGACATCACCGTCGCGGTACGCGGCCGAGGACAGGGCGTGGGTCGCCGCCGTCTGTCCCGCGGAGCCCGAGAGCGGAACCTGGGCCCCGGGCCTGAAGTCGAATACATCGTCCGCCACTGCCGCCCCCATCGCCGCGGTGCCTTCGCTGCTGCGGCTCTTCCCGACTTCCCTGCCCGGCACACCTGTTGCCGCCAGGCGCGTCTGTTGATCAGGTCATCAGCGTATCCGGGCGCACCGACATCCGTCAGGTGGCAACCGCATGCCGCCCGCCCGGGGGAGGGGCGAGCGGCACGCTTTTGTGGGAGGCAACTACGAGGCGTCGTGCGCCCGTTCGCGGATCCGTTCGGAGAGCTGCGGGGGCATCGGCTCGTGGCGTGCGTACGTACGGTTGAAGCGCGCGGTGCCCTGCGACAGGGACCGCAGGTCCACCGCGTACCGGCCGATCTCGATCTCGGGCACCTCGGCCCGCACCAGAGTGCGCCCGCCCGCCGCCTGCTCGGTGCCGACCACCCGGCCGCGCCGCCCCGAAAGGTCGCTCATCACCGCCCCGACGTAGTCGTCGCCGACCAGCACCTGCACTTCGGCGACCGGTTCCAGCAGATGGATCTTCGCGCCGGACGCGGCCTCCCGCAGCGCCAGCGCGCCCGCCGTCTGGAACGCGGCGTCGGAGGAATCCACCGAGTGCGCCTTGCCGTCGAGGAGCGTGATGCGTACGTCGATGAGCGCGTACCCGGCGGCGACGCCCTTCGCCGCCTGCGCGCGCACACCCTTCTCGACGGACGGGATGAACTGCCGCGGGACCGACCCGCCCACGACCTTGTCGACGAACTCGATGCCGCTGCCGCCCGGCAGCGGTTCCACCTCGATCTCACAGATCGCGTACTGCCCGTGCCCGCCCGACTGCTTCACATGGCGGCCCCGGCCACCGGACCTGGCCGCGAACGTCTCCCGGAGGGAGACCTTGTACGGCACCACGTCGACCTGCACGCCGTACCGGCTGCGCAGCCGCTCCAGAGCCACGTCCGCGTGCGCCTCGCCCAGACACCACAGGACAACCTGGTGCGTGTCCTGATTCTGTTCGAGCCGCATCGTGGGGTCCTCGGCGACCAGCCGCGAAAGCCCCTGCGACAGCTTGTCCTCGTCGGCCTTGCTGTGCGCCTGGATGGCCAGCGGCAGCAGCGGGTCCGGCATGTCCCAGGGCTCCATCAGGAGCGGGTCGTCCTTGGCGGAGAGCGTGTCGCCGGTCTCCGCGCGGTGCAGCTTGGCCACGCACGCCAGGTCGCCCGCCACGCAGTGGGTGAGGGCGCGCTGCTGCTTGCCGAAGGGGGAGGAGAGCGCGCCGATGCGCTCGTCGACGTCGTGGTCCTCGTGGCCGCGGTCGGTGCGGCCGTGCCCGGAGACGTGCACCGTCTCGTCGGGGCGCAGGGTGCCGGAGAAGACACGGACGAGGGAGACCCGGCCCACGTACGGGTCGGAGGCGGTCTTCACGACCTCGGCGGCCAGCGGGCCCTCGGGGTCGCAGGTCAGCGCGGGGCGCGCTTTTCCGCCCGGCGTGGTGACGGCCGGTGCCGGGTGTTCGAGCGGGGTCGGGAAGCCGCCCGTGATGAGCTCGAGGAGCTCGACCGTGCCGATGCCCTGGCGTGCGCCCTCCGCCGCCGGTGCGGCGGCCAGCACCGGATGGAAGATGCCGCGCGCGACCGCACGTTCCAGGTCGTCCACCAATGTCTTGAAGTCGATGTCCTCGCCGCCGAGGTAACGGTCCATGAGGGACTCGTCCTCGCTCTCGGCGATGATCCCCTCGATCAGCGTGTTGCGCGCCTCCGCGATCAGCGGGAGCTGATCGGCGCCCGGCTCGGACTCCTTGCGCTCCCCGGAGGCGTAGTCGAATATCCGCTGCGAGAGCAGCCCGATCAGGCCGGTCACCGGGGCGTGGCCGTCCGGCCCCTGCTCACCGTGGAGCGGCAGGTACAGCGGCACCACCGCGTCGGGGTCGTCGCCGCCGAACGCCCGCGCGCAGGTGCTGGTCATCGCGGTGAAGTCCGCACGCGCCGACTCCAGGTGCGTGATCACGATGGCCCGCGGCATGCCGACCGCCGCGCACTCCTCCCACACCATGCGGGTCGCACCGGTGATGCCCTCGACGCCCTCGGCCGCCGAGACGACGAAAAGGGCCGCGTCCGCGGCGCGCAGACCGGCCCTCAGCTCGCCGACGAAATCGGCGTAACCCGGGGTGTCCAGCAAGTTGATCTTGAACCCGTCCCATTCGACGGGGACCAGTGACAGCTGCACCGAACGCTGCTGCCGGTGCTCCATCTCGTCGTAGTCGGAGACGGTGCCGCCGTCCTCCACGCGGCCCGCCCGGTTCACCGCCCCCGCCGTCAGCGCGAGGGCCTCCACCAGAGTCGTCTTGCCGGATCCGCTGTGGCCGACCAGCACCACATTCCGTACGGACGCGGGGTGGTCGGCCGATGCTGCCCTGCCGGCGGCTCCGGGGTGTGCGTTCGCCTTGTCGCCCATGCCTTGGCCTCCCGGTTACGTGCACGGTGAGGAGGCTCAGCCCCCTCGGGGATGCTGGCTGCTCGCGGACGCGCGGGGCCGAGTGCGGGGCGGCACCGGCGGCGCCCGTCATGCTTTCGAGCTTTCCACTCGGGTCACTGTGCGTCCATACGTCGTACGCGATCGTGAGGGGGCGAGCCGGTCCGTCAACAGCGTGACTACGATGGGTCGGCCGGTGGCCATCGGGGCCGCGCGGCGCACCGAACCCTCGGGAAGGCCATGCTGAACAAGTACGCGCGTGCATTCTTCACGCGTGTCCTCACGCCGTTCGCCGCGTTTCTCATCCGCCGTGGGGTCAGCCCCGACGCGGTCACCTTCATCGGCACGGCCGGTGTGGTGGCGGGGGCGCTGGTCTTCTTCCCCCGGGGCGAGCTCTTCTGGGGCGTGATCGTCATCACGTCGTTCGTCTTCTCGGACCTCGTCGACGGCAACATGGCCCGCCAGCTCGGTCGCTCCAGCCGCTGGGGCGCGTTCCTGGACTCGACGCTCGACCGGGTGGCGGACAGCGCGATCTTCGGCGGCCTCGCCCTCTGGTACGCCGGATCGGGCGACGACAACATCCTCTGCGCCGTCTCCATCTTCTGTCTGGCGAGCGGCCAGGTGGTCTCGTACACGAAGGCGCGCGGTGAGGCGATCGGCCTGCCCGTCGCCGTCAACGGCCTGGTGGAGCGCGCCGAGCGGCTGGTGATCACGCTGGTCGCCGCGGGCCTCGCGGGCCTGCACAAGTTCGGCGTCCCCGGCATCCAGATCCTGCTGCCCATCGCCCTGTGGGCCGTCGCGGCCGGCAGCATGGTCACCCTCGTCCAGCGGGTCGTGACCGTGCGCCGGGAGTCGGCGGAGGCGGACGCCGCCACGGCGTCAGGGGCCCAGGAGAGTGAGGCCGCGCAGTGAAGGACCGACTCACCGACGGGCTGTACGGGCTCGGTTGGAGCGCCGTCAAGAAGCTTCCCGAACCCGTCGCCGAGCGGCTCGGCAGGGCCATCGCCGACACGGTCTGGAAACGCCGCGGCAAGGGCGTGCTCCGGCTGGAGTCCAACCTCGCGCGCGTGGTGCCCGACGCGAGCCCGCAGCGGCTCACCGAGCTCTCCAAGGCGGGCATGCGCTCCTACCTGCGCTACTGGATGGAGTCCTTCCGACTGCCGTCCTGGAGCAAGGAGCGCGTCAGGAACGGCTTCGACGTCAAGGACGTCCACCACCTCACCGACGGGCTCGCCGCCGGCAAGGGCGTGATCATCGCCCTGCCGCACCTGGGCAACTGGGACCTCGCGGGCGCCTGGGTCACCACCGAACTGGAGACCCCCTTCACGACGGTCGCCGAGCGCCTCAAGCCGGAGACGCTGTACGACCGCTTCGTCGCCTACCGCGAAAGCCTCGGCATGGAGGTCCTGCCCCACACCGGAGGCTCCGCCTTCGGAACCCTGGCACGGCGCCTGCGCGCGGGCGGCCTCGTCTGCCTCGTCGCCGACCGCGATCTGTCCGCCTCCGGAGTCGAAGTGAAGTTCTTCGGAGACACCGCCCGGATGCCCGCGGGCCCCGCGATGCTCGCCCAGCAGACCGGAGCCCTGTTGCTGCCCGTCACCCTCTGGTATGACGATTCGCCCGTCATGAAGGGCCGCGTCCACCCGCCCGTCGACGTCCCCGAGACAGGTACGCGGGTCGAGAAGACGTCCTCCATGACACAGGCGCTGGCCGACGCCTTCGCCACCGGTATCGCCGACCACCCGGAGGACTGGCACATGCTGCAGCGTCTGTGGCTCGCCGACCTGGAACCCCGCGCCGATGCCGCACCGGCGGGGGAGGCGTCGTGAGGATCGGCATCGTCTGCCCCTACTCGTGGGACGTGCCGGGCGGCGTCCAGTTCCACATCCGCGATCTGGCGGAGCACCTCATCCGCCTGGGGCACGAGGTCTCCGTCCTCGCCCCGGCCGACGACGAGACACCGCTTCCGTCGTACGTCGTATCGGCGGGACGCGCCGTTCCGGTGCCGTACAACGGCTCGGTGGCCCGCCTCAACTTCGGCTTCCTGTCGGCCGCGCGGGTGCGCCGCTGGCTGCACGACGGCACGTTCGACGTCATCCACATCCACGAGCCCGCGTCGCCCTCGCTCGGCCTGCTCACCTGCTGGGCCGCGCAGGGCCCCATCGTCGCGACGTTCCACACGTCCAACCCGCGCTCGCGGGCCATGATCGCCGCGTACCCGATCCTCCAGCCGGCACTCGAGAAGATCAGCGCACGCATCGCGGTGAGCGAGTACGCGCGGCGCACCCTCGTCGAACACCTCGGCGGCGACGCGGTCGTCATCCCCAACGGCGTCGACGTCGACTTCTTCGCCGACGCCGAGCCCAAGCCCGAGTGGCAGGGCGAGACGATCGGCTTCATCGGACGCATCGACGAGCCCCGCAAGGGCCTGCCGGTCCTCATGCGGGCCCTCCCGCAGATCTTCGCCGAGCGCCCGAACGCCCGCCTGCTCGTCGCGGGCCGCGGCGACGAGGAGGAAGCGGTGGCGTCCCTGCCCGCCGAGCTGCGCTCCCGGGTGGAGTTCCTCGGCATGGTCAGCGACGAGGACAAGGCGCGGCTGCTGCGCAGCGTCGACCTGTACGTCGCGCCCAACACCGGCGGCGAGAGCTTCGGCATCATCCTGGTCGAGGCGATGTCCGCGGGCGCGCCCGTACTCGCCAGCGACCTGGACGCGTTCGCCCAGGTCCTGGACCAGGGCGCGGCGGGCGACCTCTTCAGCAACGAGGACGCGGAGTCCCTCGCGAAGTCCGCGGTACGCCTGCTCGCCGACCCCGAACGCCGACAGGGCCTGCACGAACGCGGCAGCGCCCACGTCCGCCGCTTCGACTGGTCGACGGTCGGCTCCGACATCCTCGCGGTCTACGAAACAGTGACGGACGGCGCGACCTCGGTAGCCGAGGACGAACGCTCGGGACTGCGGGCGCGGTTCGGATTGGCGTCGAAGGGCTAGTTCCCAACCTGTGCGGCGTTTGAGGGCCGGGAGGTTCGGGGGTGGAGTCCGTGGAGAGGGTGCGTGCGGTGCCGGGCGCTGAGTTTCAGCCTGTCCGGCGTTGAGGACGGGGGGTCCGGGGGTGGATCCCGTGGAGAGGGCGCGTGTGGTGTCGGGCGCTGAGTTTCAGCTTGTCCGGTGTTTGAGGACGGGGGGCCGGGGGTGGATCCCGTGGAGAGGGTGCGTGCGGTGCTGGGCGCTGAGTTTCGGCCTGTGCGGTGTTTGAGGGCCGGGGGGTCCGGAGGTGGATCCCGTGAAGGGGGTGCGGGTGCGGGTGCGGGTGCCGGGCGCTGAATTGCAGCCCGTCCGGCGATTGAGGACCGGGGGCGCGGGGGCGGAGCCCCCGAAGACGGTGCGTGGGGCGCCGGGCGCCGTCGCCCGGTCATAGGCGCCCACGCCAGAAGCCGCCCACGCCAGAAGCCGCCCACGCCCGAAGGTAGCCTCGGGCTGTGACCTCCACCTTGATCTGGATCGCGGTAGCCCTCTTCGCGATCGGCCTGTACCTGAGCTGGACCGCCGGCCGACTCGACCGGCTGCACGCCCGGATCGACGCCGCACGCGCCGCCCTGGACGCCCAACTGCTGCGCCGCGCCTCGGTCGCCCAGGAACTGGCCACCTCCGGAGTGCTCGATCCGGCCGCGTCGATCGTGCTCTACGAAGCGGCGCACGCGGCCCGGCAGGCGGAGGAGGAGCACCGCGAGGTCGCCGAGAGCGAGCTCAGCCAGGCACTGCGCGCCATCTTCGGAGAGGTCCAGCAGGTCGAGGCCGTACGGGAGGCCCCCGGCGGCGACGAGGCGGCCACCGAGCTGGCCGCGTCCGTACGCCGGGTGCCGATGGCCCGCCGCTTTCACAACGACGCCGTACGCGCAGCCCGCGCGCTCCGCCGCCACCGCACGGTCCGCTGGTTCCGGCTCGCGGGCCACGCGCCCTTCCCGATGGCGTTCGAGATGGACGACGAGCCGCCGACGGCCCTGGCCGACCGCGCGACCGCCTGACGACGGGGTCCGCGCACGGCCGCAAACGGCGCTGACCAGGCACATCGCTTAAAAACGAGCCACCGCTCACCCATTGGCCCTTGCTGTGGCCTGCTCACCGGGCGTTTCCTCGGAGCTGCAGAAGCCGTCTCCAGCGAGTGAGGTCAACTCCGTGTCCAGCACCCCCTCCAGCAACAACCCGACGCCCGAGACCGGCACCGCGCGCGTCAAGCGCGGCATGGCCGAGCAGCTCAAGGGCGGCGTGATCATGGACGTCGTCAACGCCGAGCAGGCGAAGATAGCCGAGGACGCCGGCGCGGTCGCCGTCATGGCGCTGGAGCGGGTGCCCGCCGACATCCGCAAGGACGGCGGCGTGGCCCGGATGTCCGACCCGAACATGATCGAAGAGATCATCGAGGCCGTCTCGATCCCGGTCATGGCCAAGTCCCGCATCGGCCACTTCGTGGAGGCCCAGGTCCTGCAGTCCCTGGGCGTCGACTACATCGACGAGTCCGAGGTCCTCACCCCGGCCGACGAGGTCAACCACAGCGACAAGTTCGCCTTCACGACCCCGTTCGTGTGTGGCGCCACCAACCTGGGCGAGGCCCTGCGCCGCATCGCCGAGGGCGCCGCGATGATCCGCTCCAAGGGCGAGGCCGGCACCGGCAACGTCGTCGAGGCCGTCCGCCACCTGCGTCAGATCAAGAACGAGATCGCCAAGCTGCGCGGCTACGACAACAACGAGCTGTACGCCGCCGCCAAGGACCTCCGCGCCCCGTACGAGCTGGTCAAGGAGACCGCCGAGCTCGGCAAGCTCCCGGTGGTCCTCTTCTCCGCCGGTGGCGTCGCCACCCCTGCCGACGCCGCCCTGATGCGCCAGCTCGGTGCCGAGGGCGTCTTCGTCGGCTCCGGCATCTTCAAGTCCGGCGACCCGGCCCGCCGCGCCGCCGCCATCGTGAAGGCCACGACGTTCTTCGACGACCCGAAGATCATCGCCGACGCCTCCCGCAACCTCGGCGAGGCCATGGTCGGCATCAACTGCGACACCCTGCCGGAGACCGAGCGCTACGCGAACCGGGGCTGGTGATGACCACTCCTGTAGTGGGCGTCCTCGCCCTCCAGGGGGACGTACGGGAGCACCTGATCGCCCTGGCCTCGGCGGACGCCGTGGCCAGGCCGGTCCGGCGCCCCGAGGAGCTCGCCGAGGTCGACGGCCTGGTCATCCCCGGCGGTGAGTCCACCACCATCTCCAAGCTGGCCACTCTCTTCGGTGTCATGGAGCCCCTCCGCGCGCGCGTGCGGGACGGCATGCCGGTCTACGGCAGCTGCGCGGGCATGATCATGCTCGCCGACAAGATCCTCGACCCGCGCTCGGGCCAGGAGACGGTGGGCGGCATCGACATGATCGTGCGGCGCAACGCGTTCGGGCGGCAGAACGAGTCGTTCGAGGCGGCCGTCGACGTCCGGGGCGTCGAAGGAGCCCCCGTGGAGGGCGTCTTCATCCGTGCCCCCTGGGTGGAGTCCGTCGGTGCCGAGGTCGACGTGCTCGCCGAGCACGAGGGCCACATCGTCGCCGTACGCCAGGGGAATGCCCTCGCCACGTCGTTCCACCCCGAGCTGACGGGCGACCACCGGATCCACGCGCTGTTCGTGGAGATGGCGCGGGGTAACCCGCGGGCGGGATCCTAGTAGGATCTCCGGGGATCCCCCCGGGGCCTTAACCTCTGGGAGAGTTCGTACTGGTTGTTGGGTAACGCGAAGGAGACAGGCAGATGTCCGGCCACTCTAAATGGGCTACGACGAAGCACAAGAAGGCCGTGATCGACGCCAAGCGCGGCAAGCTCTTCGCGAAGATGATCAAGAACATCGAGGTCGCGGCCCGCACGGGCGGCGCCGACGTGTCGGGTAACCCGACCCTCTTCGACGCCATCCAGAAGGCCAAGAAGAGCTCGGTCCCGAACAAGAACATCGACTCCGCCGTCAAGCGTGGTGCCGGCCTCGAAGCCGGTGGCGCCGACTACGAGACGATCATGTACGAGGGCTACGGCCCGAACGGCGTCGCGGTGCTCATCGAGTGCCTCACCGACAACCGCAACCGCGCCGCCTCCGACGTGCGCGTCGCCATGACGCGCAACGGCGGCTCGATGGCCGACCCGGGCTCCGTCTCGTACCTCTTCAACCGCAAGGGCGTCGTCATCGTCCCCAAGGGCGAGCTGTCCGAGGACGACGTCCTGGGCGCGGTCCTTGACGCGGGCGCCGAAGAGGTCAACGACCTCGGCGAGTCCTTCGAGGTGCTCTCCGAGGCCACCGACATGGTCGCGGTCCGCACCGCGCTCCAGGACGCCGGCATCGAGTACGACTCGGCGGACGCCAACTTCGTCCCGACCATGCAGGTCGAACTGGACGAGGACGGCGCCCGGAAGATCTTCAAGCTGATCGACGCCCTGGAGGACAGCGACGACGTGCAGAACGTCTTCGCCAACTTCGACGTCTCCGACGAGGTCATGGCGAAGGTCGACGCGTAGGTATTCGCTCGCGCAGTTCCCCGCGCCCCCCTGGGGCGTGCGATGGGCCGACGGGACACGCCCCGTCGGCCCATCGCGTTGTCAGAGGGACCCGATAGCCTGCACGGACAGGCGATTGGAGGGGCTACGTGCGCGTGTTGGGGGTCGACCCGGGGCTGACCCGGTGCGGTGTGGGAGTCGTCGAAGGCGTCGCGGGACGGCCGCTGACCATGCGCGGCGTCGGAGTCGTGCGGACCCCGGCCGACGCCGAGTTGGGGCACCGGCTCGTCGCCATCGAGCGCGGCATCGAGCAGTGGCTCGACGAGCACGAGCCGGAAGTCGTCGCCGTGGAGCGGGTCTTCAGCCAGCACAACGTCCGTACGGTCATGGGCACCGCCCAGGCCAGCGCCGTAGCCATGCTCTGCGCGTCGCGCCGCGGCATCCCCGTCGCCCTGCACACCCCCAGCGAGGTCAAGGCCGCCGTCACCGGCAGCGGCCGCGCCGACAAGGCACAGGTCGGCGCGATGGTCACCCGCCTCCTCAGGCTCGACGCACCGCCCAGACCCGCGGACGCCGCGGACGCCCTCGCCCTGGCCATCTGCCACATCTGGCGTGCCCCCGCGCAGCACCGCCTGCAGCAGGCCGTCGCCCAGAACCGCCTCCAGCAGGCCGTGGCCGCACACGCGGCCAGGACCCCGAAGACACAGACGGCACAGACAGCACAAACAGCACAGAAAGGCCGTACCGCATGATCGCCTTCGTCAGCGGCCCCGTCGCCGCCCTCGCCCCCGATGCCGCGGTGGTCGAGGTGGGCGGCATCGGCATGGCCGTCCAGTGCACGCCGAACACGCTCTCCACCCTCCGCGTCGGCCAGCAGGCCAAGCTCGCCACCTCCCTGGTCGTGCGCGAGGACTCCCTGACCCTCTACGGCTTCGCGGACGACGACGAGCGCCAGACCTTCGAGCTGCTGCAGACCGCGAGCGGCGTCGGCCCGCGCCTCGCCCAGGCCATGCTCGCCGTGCACAGCCCCGACGCCCTGCGCCGAGCGGTCTCCACCGGCGACGAGAAGGCACTCACCGCCGTCCCCGGCATCGGCAAGAAGGGCGCCCAGAAGCTCCTCCTGGAGTACAAGGACCGCCTCGGCGAGCCCCTCGGCACCGGCGGCCCCGCGATCGGCAAGGCCGTCACCGCGGGCTGGCGCGACCAGCTGCACGCGGCCCTGATCGGCCTCGGGTACGCCACGCGCGAGGCCGACGAAGCCGTTGTCGCCGTCACCCCCCAGGCCGAGGCGACGGAAGGCACCCCGCAGGTCGGCCAGCTCCTGAAGGCCGCACTCCAGACCCTGAACCGCACCCGCTGACACCGCATCCCGCATCCCGCACCCGCTGACACCGCGCACCCCACCCGTCAGCTCCCCCCGACGGCCACCCCCGGAACCGACCGCATCGCGAGGCACACCGCATGAACTGGGACGACCCCACCCACGACGCCGCCGAAGCCGCCGACGCGGCCGAGCGGCTCGTCGGTGCGTCCGCCGACGGCGAGGACCAGGCGGTCGAGGCCGCCCTGCGCCCCAAGGACCTGGGCGAGTTCATCGGCCAGGAGAAGGTCCGCGAACAGCTCGACCTCGTCCTGCGTGCGGCCCGCGCGCGCGGCGCCACCGCCGACCACGTGCTGCTCTCCGGAGCCCCCGGCCTCGGCAAAACGACCCTATCGATGATCATCGCCGCCGAGATGGGCGCCCCCATCCGCATCACCAGTGGCCCCGCCATCCAGCACGCGGGCGACCTGGCCGCGATCCTCTCCTCCCTCCAGGAGGGAGAGGTGCTCTTCCTGGACGAGATCCACCGGATGTCACGGCCCGCCGAGGAAATGCTCTACATGGCCATGGAGGACTTCCGCGTCGACGTCATCGTCGGCAAGGGCCCCGGCGCCACCGCCATCCCCCTCGAACTGCCCCCGTTCACGCTCGTCGGCGCCACCACGCGCGCGGGACTGCTCCCGCCGCCGCTCCGCGACCGCTTCGGGTTCACCGCGCACATGGAGTTCTACGAACCCGCCGAGCTGGAGCGCGTCGTCCACCGCTCCGCCCAGCTGCTCGACGTGGAGATCGACCCGCGGGGCGCCGCTGAGATCGCGGGCCGCTCGCGCGGCACGCCCCGTATCGCCAACCGCCTGCTGCGCCGCGTCAGGGACTATGCGCAGGTGAAGGCCGACGGCTCGATCACCCAGGACATCGCAGGCGCGGCCCTCGCTGTCTACGAGGTGGACGAGCGCGGCCTCGACCGCCTCGACCGCGCCGTCCTGGAGGCCTTGCTCAAGCTGTTCGGCGGCGGTCCCGTCGGCCTGTCGACGCTCGCGGTCGCCGTGGGGGAGGAGCGCGAGACGGTCGAGGAGGTGGCGGAGCCCTTCCTCGTACGGGAGGGACTGCTGGCCCGCACCCCGCGCGGCCGTGTCGCGACGCCCGCGGCATGGGCGCACCTCGGCCTGGTGCCTCCGCGGCAGGCGGGCGGAAAGGGACAACAGGACCTGTTCGGGACGTGATATCGGCGAGACAGCGCCGCGGCCGGAGAACAACGGCGCGGAGAGTCGACCCCCCAGGAACTGCGGTGCCATGCTGAGCGTTGTTCGTTAGGTGCGGACTCGCTTAGACTCCGCCGATGCCGCCCTTATGGGCGGCGTGCCCACCCCCATCCCCATGGCCGCTTACCTGCGCGGTCTGCGAAGGAAACTCCGTCCCGTGAATATCGTGACCCTCCTCCCGTTCATCGTGCTCATCGGGGCCATGTTCCTGATGACCCGCTCGGCCAAGAAGAAGCAGCAGGCCGCCGCGACGATGCGTAACGAGATGCAGCCCGGCACCGGCATCCGCACGATCGGTGGCATGTACGCCACCGTCAAGGAGGTTCACGACGAAGCCGTCCTCCTTGAGGTGGCCCCCGGTGTCCACGCGGTCTACGCGAAGAACTCGATCGGCGCCGTCCTCGACGACGACGAGTACAACCGCATCGTGCACGGCACCGAGGACGACCTGAACGAGGACGCCCCCGTCGTCCCGGACGACGCCTCCTCCCTCACCGAGAAGACCGACGAGCCCGCCGCCACTTCCGACGACTCGCCCATCGACCTCGGCAAGAAGGACGCGGCCGCCGGGGCCGACGACGCGGAGCCGAAGAAGACCGACGGCGAGTCCGACGCGAAGTAGTCACGACCGGGGTTGGTGGGGCGCGCCGCTCGCGCACCACGGGCCCCGGACCACGTGCATTTCGCGCCGAATCTCGACACCACTTCATGGCCGCCCGCCCGGGCTCCCGCACTGCAGGGGGGCAGACCGGAGTCCGGGCGGTTGGACAGGGAGAACGAGAAGGTGGCAGCACCGAAGAAGGGCCGAAGGCAGAGCGCCCCGGGTAAGCCGGGACGCTCGCTGGTCTTCATCCTGATTGCCCTCGTGGCGCTGACCGGGGGAATGTTCCTTTCCGGACACACCACGCCGCGCCTGGGCATCGACCTCGCCGGCGGCACGAGCATCACGCTCGAGGCGAAGAACGAGCCGGGCCAGAAGAACGCGATCAACCCGGACAACATGAACACCGCGGTTGACATCATCAACAACCGTGTCAACGGGCTGGGTGTCTCCGAGGCCGAGGTTCAGACCCAGGGCGAGAAGAACATCATCGTCAACATCCCCAAGGGTTCGAACGAGAAGCAGGCGCGCGAGCAGGTCGGTACGACCGCTCAGCTCTACTTCCGCCCGGTGATCACGCAGGCCCCCGGTCAGCCCACGCCGGAGCCGTCCACCAGCCCCTCGTCCGGGACGGACAAGGAAAAGGGCAAGGACAAGGACAAGGACAAGGCGACCGACAAGGCCACCGACAAGGGGACGGACAAGGCGACCTCCCCGAGCGGCAATCCGACCTCTCAGGGCCGCGCCGTCAGCGAGGCCCTGAAGGACGATCCGACGCCGTCCGCCTCGGACAAGGCCAAGGACGAGGGCAAGAAGGACGAGACGCCCAAGCCCGACCCGGCCACCGCCAAGCTCCAGGAGCAGTTCACCAAGCTGGACTGCACCGACAAGAAGGCACGCGCCGCGGCCGGCCGCGGCATCAAGCCCTCCGACCCCACCATCGCGTGCGGCAAGAGCCCCGACGGCAAGACCTGGGACAAGTTCATCCTGGCCCCGGCCGAGCTGAACGGTAAGGACGTCGACGACGCCAAGGCGGCCATCCAGCAGCAGTCCGGTGCCTGGGTCGTCAACATGGAGTTCACCAAGGGCGGCGCCAAGAAGTTCGCGAAGACCACCGGCAAGCTGTCGCAGCAGCAGCCCCCGCAGAACCAGTTCGCGATCGTCCTCGACGGCGAAGTGGCCTCGGCCCCCAGCGTCCGTACGGCGCTGAGCACCAACGCCGAGATCTCCGGCAGCTTCAACCAGGACTCCGCCAAGGACCTGGCGAACATCCTGTCGTACGGCGCCCTGCCGCTGACCTTCCACGAGCAGAGCGTCACCACGGTCAGCCCGGCCCTCGGCGGCGAGCAGCTCAAGGCGGGTCTGATCGCGGGTGCCATCGGTCTCGCGCTCGTCATCATCTACCTGGTGGCCTACTACCGCGGCCTCTCGCTCATCGCCATCGCGAGCCTCCTGGTCTCCGCGGCGCTGACGTACACGATCATGACGCTGCTCGGCCCGACCATTAAGTTCGCGCTCAACCTGCCCGCGGTGTGTGGTGCGATCGTCGCCATCGGTATCACCGCGGACTCGTTCATCGTGTTCTTCGAACGCGTGCGGGACGAGATCCGTGAGGGCCGCACGCTGCGACCCGCCGTCGAGCGGGGCTGGCCGCGCGCCCGGCGCACCATCCTGGTCTCCGACTTCGTGTCGTTCCTCGCCGCCGCCGTCCTCTTCGTCGTCACCGTCGGCAAGGTGCAGGGCTTCGCGTTCACGCTCGGCCTGACCACACTGCTCGACGTCGTCGTGGTGTTCTTCTTCACCAAGCCGCTGATGACACTGATGGCGCGCAAGAAGTTCTTCGCGAGCGGCCACAAGTGGTCCGGTCTCGACCCGAAGCGGCTCGGCGCCAAGCCGCCGCTGCGCCGGTCGCGCCGCACCACCGCACCCACCGCCGGCCCTGTCGACCCGAAGGAGGCGTGAGATGTCGAAGCTCGGCAATCTCGGCGCCAGGCTCTACCGCGGTGAGGTCGGCTACGACTTCGTCGGCAAGCGCAAGATCTGGTACGGCATCTCGATACTGATCACCATCACGGCCATCGTCGGCCTGGCGGTGCGCGGCCTGAACATGGGCATCGAGTTCGAGGGCGGCGCCGTCTTCAACACCCCGAAGACCAGCGTCTCGGTCTCCCAGGCCGAGGAGGCCGCGGAGAAGGCGTCCGGCCACGACGCGATCGTCCAGAAGCTGGGTGACGACAAGCTCCGCATCCAGATCGCGGGCGTCGACATCAAGAAGTCCGACCAGATCAAGAACGCGCTGGCCGAGGACCTGGACGTCAAGGCCGGCGACATCGACGCCGACCTCGTCGGCCCCAGCTGGGGCGACCAGATCGCCAACAAGGCCTGGCAGGGCCTGGCGATCTTCATGGTCCTCGTCGTGATCTACCTGGCCATCGCCTTCGAGTGGCGCATGGCCCTGGCGGCCCTGATCGCGCTGATCCACGACATCACCATCACCGTGGGTGTGTACGCGCTGGTCGGCTTCGAGGTCACCCCGGGCACGGTGATCGGTCTGCTGACCATTCTCGGTTACTCGCTCTACGACACGGTGGTGGTCTTCGACAGCTTGAAGGAGCAGTCGAAGGACATCACCAAGCAGACGAGGTACACGTACAGCGAACTCGCCAACCGCAGCATCAACGGCACCCTGGTGCGTTCCATCAACACCACGGTCGTCGCGCTGCTCCCGGTGGCGGGCCTGCTGTTCATCGGTGGTGGCGCCCTGGGTGCCGGCATGCTGAACGACATCTCGCTGTCGCTGTTCGTCGGCCTCGCGGCCGGTGCGTACTCCTCGATCTTCATCGCCACGCCGCTCGTCGCCGACTTCAAGGAGCGCGAGCCGCAGATGAAGGCCCTCAAGAAGCGGGTGCTCGCCAAGCGCGCGGCGGCCGCGGCCAAGGGCGAGTCCGCGGAGGCGCCGGAGTCCTTCGCCGACGAGGAGCCGGAGGACGACATCGAGTCCGGTGACGCCGCCCCGGCCGTCGTCGGTCCCCGCAGCCAGCCCGCGTCGCGCAACCGCGGCCGTGGCCGGCCCTCGGGGAAGCGCCGATGACCGAGCTCGCAGGCGTCACGGAGCTGCTGCTCAGCCGCATCCGTGACGTCCCGGACTACCCGAAGCCGGGCGTGGTGTTCAAGGACATCACGCCACTCCTCGCCGATCCGGCCGCGTTCGCGGCGCTCACGGAGACGCTGGCGGACCTCAGCGTGCGGCACGGCGCCACGAAGATCGTCGGCCTGGAGGCCCGCGGCTTCATCCTCGGCGCCCCCGTAGCGCTCCGCGCGGGCCTCGGCTTCATCCCCGTACGCAAGGCGGGCAAGCTCCCCGGGGCGACGCTCCGGCAGAGCTACGACCTGGAGTACGGCAGCGCCGAGATCGAGGTGCACGCCGAGGACCTGGCCGCGGGCGACCGCGTCATGGTCATCGACGACGTCCTCGCCACCGGCGGCACCGCGGCGGCCTCGCTGGACCTGGTCCGGCGCTCGGGCGCCGAGGTGGCGGGAGTCGCGGTCCTCATGGAGCTCGGCTTCCTCGACGGCCGGCGCAGGCTGGAGCAGGCGCTGGGTGGGGCGCCGCTGGAGGCGTTGATCACCGTCTGAGACGGCTCGCAGGACCGTACGACGGGCGTTCCGGTACCCACCGGGACGCCCGTCGTCGTTTCGGCCGGATCCCGCTCTGGACGGTTCCGGGGGAATCCGCCGTACGTCCCTCGCGTTCCTCCAGTACAGAGCCGTCTCACCAGCCCAAGGCGAGCCGACGGCCCAGGATCGATACCATGGACTCTTCGGGGCCTGTCCGGGGGACCCCGATCGCGCACAGGGAGCGCTCTTGCCAGACGAGTCCCAGCCACTCACCGCCGCCAAGGCCGCCCAGCAGGGCAAGGAGGCCTCGGCCGGATCGGTGGCGCCCGCGAAGAAGGCCGCGGGCGCGCAGGGCGGCACGTCCGCACAGCGCGCCCAGGGAGAGGTCTCCCGCGGCGACAAGCCGGCCGAGCAGCCCCGCCCGAAGCCGCCCGCGGACCACCACCCGACGGCTCCGGCGATCCGGCCCGCCACCGGGCAGCCCGCGCGGTCCGGCTCCTCCAACCGCGTGCGGGCCCGGCTCGCCCGGCTCGGCGTCCAGCGCTCGAACCCGTACAACCCGGTCCTGGAGCCCCTGCTGCGCATAGTGCGCAGCAACGATCCCAAGATCGAGACGTCGACGCTCCGCCAGATCGAGCGGGCCTACCAGGTCGCCGAACGCTGGCACCGCGGCCAGAAGCGCAAGAGCGGCGACCCGTACATCACGCACCCCCTCGCCGTGACGACCATCCTCGCCGAGCTCGGCATGGACCCGGCCACCCTGATGGCCGGACTCCTGCACGACACCGTCGAGGACACCGAGTACGGCCTGGACACCCTCAAGCGCGACTTCGGCGACCAGGTCGCCCTGCTCGTCGACGGCGTCACCAAGCTGGACAAGGTCAAGTTCGGCGAGGCCGCGCAGGCCGAGACCGTGCGCAAGATGGTCGTCGCCATGGCCAAGGACCCCCGCGTCCTGGTCATCAAGCTCGCCGACCGCCTGCACAACATGCGCACGATGCGGTACCTCAAGCGCGAGAAGCAGGAGAAGAAGGCCCGCGAGACCCTGGAGATCTACGCTCCGCTGGCGCACCGCCTGGGCATGAACACCATCAAGTGGGAGCTGGAGGACCTCGCCTTCGCGATCCTCTACCCCAAGATGTACGACGAGATCGTGCGGCTCGTCGCCGAGCGCGCGCCCAAGCGCGACGAGTACCTCGCCATAGTGACCGACGAGGTCCAGGCCGACCTGCGCGCCGCCCGCATCAAGGCGACCGTCACAGGGCGCCCGAAGCACTACTACAGCGTCTACCAGAAGATGATCGTCCGCGGCCGTGACTTCGCGGAGATCTACGACCTGGTGGGGATTCGTGTACTTGTCGACACGGTCCGCGACTGCTACGCCGCCCTCGGCACCGTGCACGCGCGATGGAACCCGGTCCCCGGCCGGTTCAAGGACTACATCGCGATGCCGAAGTTCAACATGTACCAGTCGCTGCACACGACGGTCATCGGCCCCAACGGCAAGCCCGTCGAGCTCCAGATCCGTACGTTCGACATGCACCGCCGTGCCGAGTACGGCATCGCCGCGCACTGGAAGTACAAGCAGGAAGCCGTCGCCGGCGCCTCGAAGGTGCGCTCGGACGTGCCGAAGAAGGCCGGCGGCAAGGACGACCACCTCAACGACATGGCGTGGCTGCGCCAGCTCCTCGACTGGCAGAAGGAGACCGAGGACCCCAGCGAGTTCCTGGAGTCGCTGCGCTTCGACCTGTCGCGCAACGAGGTCTTCGTCTTCACGCCGAAGGGCGACGTCATAGCGCTTCCGGCGGGCGCCACCCCCGTCGACTTCTCGTACGCGGTGCACACCGAGGTCGGCCACCGCACCATAGGGGCGCGGGTCAACGGACGCCTCGTACCGCTCGAATCGACCCTGGACAACGGCGACCTGGTGGAGGTCTTCACCTCCAAGGCGGCGGGCGCGGGCCCGTCCCGCGACTGGCTCGGCTTCGTCAAGTCGCCGCGGGCGCGCAACAAGATCCGCGCGTGGTTCTCCAAGGAGCGCCGAGACGAGGCCATCGAGCAGGGCAAGGACGCCATCGCGCGCGCCATGCGCAAGCAGAACCTGCCGATCCAGCGGATCCTCACCGGCGACTCGCTGGTCACCCTCGCCCACGAGATGCGCTACCCCGACATCTCGTCGCTGTACGCGGCGATCGGCGAGGGCCACGTCACCGCGCAGTCCGTCGTGCAGAAGCTCGTCCAGGCGCTCGGCGGCGAGGAAGCCGCCAACGAGGACATCGCCGAGAGCGCGCCGCCGTCCCGCGGCCGCAGCAAGCGCCGCTCCAACGCGGACCCGGGCGTCGTCGTCAAGGGCGTCGACGACGTGTGGGTCAAGCTGGCCCGCTGCTGCACGCCCGTGCCCGGCGACCCCATCATCGGCTTCGTCACGCGCGGCAGTGGCGTATCGGTTCACCGCAGCGACTGCGTGAACGTCGACTCGCTCTCGCGCGAACCCGAGCGCATCCTCGAGGTCGAGTGGGCGCCCACCCAGTCCTCGGTCTTCCTGGTCGCCATCCAGGTCGAGGCACTGGACCGCTCGCGCCTCCTGTCGGACGTCACGCGCATCCTCTCGGACCAGCACGTGAACATCCTGTCGGCGGCCGTGCAGACCTCCCGCGACCGCGTCGCCACGTCCCGCTTCACCTTCGAGATGGGCGACCCGAAGCACCTCGGCCACGTACTCAAGGCCGTCAGGGGAGTCGAGGGCGTCTACGACGTCTACCGGGTCACCTCGGCGCGCAGACCCTGACTCCCGTCACTCATGGGTCCGCCCCCGGCGCTCTGCGCCGGGGGCGGACCCATGAGTGGTGCGGGCCGTGTCAGCCGCCGAACTCGTGCAGACCCTTGAGGGCCTGGTCGAGAAGCGCCTGGCGTCCGTCAAGTTCCTTCTGGAGCTTGTCGGCCCTGGCGTTGTTGCCCGCGGTGCGGGCCTTCTCGATCTGCTCCGTCAGCTTGTCCACCGCGGCCTGCAGCTGCCCCGTCAGGCCCGCGGCCCGAGCCCGTGCCTCCGGGTTCGTCCGGCGCCACTCGGCCTCCTCGGACTCCTGCAGCGCCCGCTCCACGGCGTGCATCCGGCCCTCGACCTTCGGCCGTGCGTCACGCGGGACGTGGCCGATGGCCTCCCACCGCTCGTTGATGGCACGGAACGCGGCACGGGCCGACTTGAGTTCCGTCACCGGGACGAGCTTCTCCGCCTCGGCGGCCAGCTCCTCCTTCAGCTTCAGGTTCTCGCCCTGCTCCGCGTCACGCTCCGCGAAGACCGCGCTGCGCGCCGCGAAGAACACGTCCTGGGCGCCGCGGAAGCGGTTCCACAGATCGTCCTCGTGCTCGCGCTGGGCACGGCCCGCGGCCTTCCAGTCGGCCATCAGCTCGCGGTACCGCGCGGCCGTCGGGCCCCAGTCCGTCGACTTCGACAGGGCCTCGGCCTCGCCGACCAGCTTCTCCTTGGCCTTGCGGGCATCCTCACGCTGCGCGTCGAGCGACGCGAAGTGCGCCTTGCGGCGCTTGGAGAACGCCGAGCGGGCGTGCGAGAAGCGGTGCCACAGTTCGTCGTCCGACTTGCGGTCGAGCCGCGGCAGCCCCTTCCAGGTGTCCACCAGGGCCCGCAGCCGCTCACCGGCCGCCCGCCACTGCTCGCTCTGGGCCAGCTCCTCGGCCTCGACGACCAGCGCCTCCTTGGCGTGCCGCGCCTCGTCGGACTGCTTGGCCTTCTGGACCTTGCGCTCCTCGCGGCGCGCCTCGACGCTCTCCACGAGCTTGTCGAGCCGCTTGCCCAGGGCGTCCAGATCGCCGACCGCGTGCGCCTCGTCGACCTGCTGACGCAGGTGATCGATGGCGGTCATGGCGTCCTTGGCCGACAGGTCGGTGGTCTTGACCCGGCGCTCGAGAAGTCCGATCTCGACGACCAGACCGTCGTACTTGCGCTCGAAGTAGGCGAGGGCCTCATCCGGAGATCCTGCCTGCCACGAACCGACCACTCGCTCGCCGCCGTCGGCCGTACGCACGTACACGGTCCCCGTCTCGTCGACGCGGCCCCACGGGTCGCTGCTCACAGCGCCTCCTCCACATGATGCCTGCGCAGGGCCTCGGGGCCCCCGGCATCGTCCACAGTTTCGTCTCCGCCAACATAGGCGACCGGCGGGGCGGCTGTCCGCATCCCGCACGACCGAAGTTTGCCTGGCGGCGCTCAGGATTTAGTGACGGTGGCCTTGTCGATGACGACGTTCGCGTTCGGGGCGCCGTCGCCCCGCCCGGTGCTCTCACCCGCGGCGGCGATCTTCTTCAGGACCTTCATCCCCGAATCGGAAATGGTCCCGAACGGTGTGTAGTCGGGCGGCAGCTGACTGTCCTGGTAGACGAGGAAGAACTGGCTGCCGCCACTGTTCCTGCCCTTCTTCGTCTGCGCGTTGTACTGGTTCGCCATCGCGACCGTGCCCGCCGGATACACCTTCCCCTTGAGGCGCTTGTCCTTGAGGTTCTCGTCCGGGATCTTGTAGCCCGGGGTGCCCGTGCCGTCGCCCTTCGGGTCGCCGCACTGCAGGACGTAGATGCCGCCCGTCGTCAGGCGGTGGCACTTGGTGTGGTCGAGATAGCCCTTCTTCGCCAGGAAAGCGAAGGAGTTGACCGTGTGCGGGGCCTTCGCCGCGTCCAGGTCGAGGGCGATGTCGCCGCACGTCGTCCTCAAGTCCATCGTGTAGTCGGCGGACTTGTCGACGGTGAGCGCGGGCTCCTTGTCGAAGGTCAGCGGCTTCACCTTGCCGGGCGCCGCCTTCGCGCACGGGTCCTTCGGCGCGCTGCTGGGCTGTGCGCTCGCGCCATCCTTGGTGCCGTCCCCGTCGAAGGCTCCCGCCGCGTACGACACGGCGCCGCCCGCCACGACCACGGCGAGGGCGCCCGCGATCACCGCGTTGCGCGCCCGTGCCCTGCGCCGCGCGGCCTCCCGCCGCTCCTGCTGGCGCACCATCTTCTCCCGGGCGAGCTGCTTGCGCCGCTGTTCCTGGCTGACCACCGGCTCTTCTCCCCTTCTCCCGCGCATGTCTCGGCATGCGCCGCGTAGTGCCCCGTACCGTATATGGGTTACCTGTGGAATCGGCAGCGCCGGTAGGCTCTGATCTGCCGCGTTCTCCCGCCGGGGGCCGCGGTCACCCGCCGCCGGACGACGAACGAAGGACGATCGTGCTCATTGCCGGGTTCCCCGCCGGGGCCTGGGGCACCAACTGCTACCTGGTCGCCCCCGCCGCAGGCGAGGAGTGCGTGATCATCGACCCGGGCCACCAGGCCGCCCAGGGAGTCGAGGACGCACTCAAGAAGCATCGGCTCAAGCCCGTCGCGGTCATCCTCACCCACGGCCACATCGACCACGTCGCGTCGGTCGTCCCGGTCTGCGGGGCGCACGACGTACCGGCGTGGATCCACCCCTCGGACCGGTACATGATGAGCGACCCCGAGAAGGCGCTCGGCCGCTCCATCGGGATGCCGCTCATGGGCGAGCTGACGGTGGGGGAGCCGGACGACGTGCGGGAGCTGTCCGACGGTGCGGGGCTGAAGCTGGCCGGGCTCGACTTCTCCGTCGCGCACGCGCCGGGCCATACGAAGGGGTCGGTGACCTTCCAGATGCCCGAGACGCAGGAGATCCCCTCGGTCTTCTTCTCGGGCGATCTGCTCTTCGCCGGCTCCATCGGACGCACCGACCTGCCCGGCGGCAGCCACACCGAGATCCTCGAATCGCTGGGCCGCGTGTGCCTGCCGCTCGACGACTCGACCGTGGTGCTGTCCGGCCACGGCCCCCAGACATCCATCGGCCAGGAGCGCGCCACCAACCCGTATCTGCGGCAGGTGGCCTCCGGCCTGGGCGCGGACCCCACGTCCGCCCCGCGACGAGGAATGTGACGAGAGAAAATCCGTGAGCACCTTCAAGGCCCCCAAGGGCACGTACGACCTGCTTCCGCCGGACTCCGCGAAGTTCCTCGCGGTCCGCGAGACCATCGCCGCGCCACTGCGCAACTCCGGCTACGGCTACATCGAGACGCCCGGCTTTGAGAACGTCGAGCTGTTCGCGCGCGGTGTCGGTGAGTCCACCGACATCGTCACCAAGGAGATGTACGCCTTCACGACCAAGGGCGGCGACGAGCTCGCCCTGCGCCCCGAAGGCACCGCCTCCGTGCTGCGCGCGGCCCTGGAGGGCAACCTCCACAAGGCGGGCAACCTCCCCGTCAAGCTCTGGTACTCGGGCTCCTACTACCGGTACGAGCGCCCCCAGAAGGGCCGCTACAGGCACTTCTCCCAGGTCGGCGCCGAGGCGATCGGCGCCGAGGACCCGGCGCTCGACGCCGAGCTGATCATCCTGGCCGACCAGGCGTACCGCGCCCTCGGCCTGCGGAACTTCCGCATCCTGCTGAACTCGCTCGGCGACAAGGAGTGCCGCCCCGTCTACCGTGCCGCGCTGCAGGAGTTCCTGCGCGGCCTGGACCTGGACGAGGAGACACGTCGACGCATCGACATCAACCCGCTGCGGGTCCTCGACGACAAGCGGGCCGACGTCCAGAAGCAGTTGGTGGGCGCGCCCTCGCTGCGCGACTACCTGTGCGACGCGTGCAAGGCGTACCACGAGCAGGTCCGCGAGCTCATCACGGCGGCGGGCGTCGCCTTCGAGGACGACGAGAAGCTCGTCCGCGGCCTGGACTACTACACCCGCACCACCTTCGAGTTCGTCCACGACGGCCTCGGCTCGCAGTCCGCGGTCGGCGGCGGCGGACGCTACGACGGCCTCTCCGAGATGATCGGCGGCCCCTCGCTGCCGTCGGTCGGCTGGGCGCTCGGCGTGGACCGCACGGTGCTCGCCCTGGAGGCGGAAGGCGTCGAGCTCGAACTGCCCGCGGCCACCAGCGTGTTCGCGGTGCCGCTCGGCGACGAGGCGCGCCGCGTCCTGTTCGCCAAGGTGACCGAGCTGCGCAAGGCGGGCGTCGCGGCGGACTTCTCGTACGGCGGGAAGGGTCTCAAGGGCGCGATGAAGAACGCCAACCGCAGCGGTGCGCGCTTCACCGTCGTCGCCGGTGAGCGTGACCTCGCCGAGGGCGTCGTCCAGCTCAAGGACATGGAGTCCGGGGAGCAGAGCGCCGTCGCGGTCGACGACGTCGTCGCGGTGCTCACGGCGAAGCTGGCGTAAGGCCTTCGCGCGCGGGGTCCGGAAACGGACCCCGCGATGCCGTTCCGGGGACGGACACACAGGTACGTACGGCACAATGTCCCTGCCCGCGGCCACCACAAGCGACGGAACGGCGTGATGAGCAAAACGATGTCAGCGAAGGACGGCGCCCTCGACCAGCGGGAGCGCACGGTCGCTTCCGGTTCCGTCGGCGGAAGCCGCGCGCTCGCCCTGCTCCTGGTGATCACCGGCGCGGGCGGTCTGCTCGCCTCGTGGATCATCACCCTCGACAAGTTCGAGCTCCTCAAGGACCCGAACTTCCAGCCGGGCTGCAGCATCAACCCCGTCGTCGCCTGCGGCAGCATCATGAAGAGCGAGCAGGCGGAGGCGTTCGGCTTCCCCAACCCGATGCTGGGCCTGGTCGCCTACGGCATCGTGATCTGCGTCGGCATGAGCCTCCTCGCAGGGGCCCGCTTCCCCCGCTGGTACTGGCTGACCTTCAACGCGGGCATGCTCTTCGGCGTCGGCTTCTGCACCTGGCTGATGATCCAGTCGCTCTACCACATCAACGCGCTCTGCCTCTGGTGCACGCTCGCCTGGATCATGACGCTCGTGATGTTCTGGTACGTCACCTCGTCCAACATCCGCGCCGGCTTCCTGCCCGCGCCCGCCTGGGCCAGGAGCTTCCTCGCGGACTTCACCTGGGCGCTGCCGGTGATGCACACCGGCGTCATCGCGATGCTGATCCTCACCCGCTGGGGCGCCGACCTCTGGGCCTGACCGGCTGCCCGGAAGGATTGTCAGTGGGGTGACATAGGGTTCTTGACGTGGAGCCCGATCTGTTCACCGCCGCAGCCGAAGACCGCCAGGAGAAGGACCCGTCCAGCAGCCCCCTGGCCGTCCGGATGCGCCCCCGCACCCTCGACGAGGTCGTCGGCCAGCAGCACCTGCTGAAGCCCGGCTCTCCGCTGCGCCGCCTCGTCGGCGAAGGCGGCGGAGGACCGGCCGGACCCTCCTCGGTGTTCCTGTGGGGCCCGCCCGGCATCGGCAAGACGACTCTGGCGTACGTGGTCTCCAAGGCCACCAACAAGCGCTTCGTCGAGCTCTCCGCGATCACCGCGGGCGTCAAGGAAGTGCGCGCCGTGATCGACGGCGCCCGCCGGGCGATGGGCGGCCACGGCAAGGAGACCGTCCTCTTCCTCGACGAGATCCACCGCTTCAGCAAGGCGCAGCAGGACTCCCTGCTGCCCGCCGTGGAGAACCGCTGGGTCACGCTGATCGCGGCGACCACCGAGAATCCGTACTTCTCGATCATCTCCCCGCTCCTGTCCCGCTCCCTGCTCCTCACCCTCGAACCGCTCACCGACGACGACCTGCGCGCTCTGCTGCGCCGGGCGCTCATCGACGAGCGGGGCCTGGCCGGCGCGGTCGAGCTGCCCGAGGAGGCGGAGGAGCATCTGCTGCGGATCGCCGGCGGCGACGCACGGCGCGTGCTCACCGCCCTGGAGGCGGGCGCGGGCTCGGCGCTCGCCAAGGGCGAGGAGGAGATCACCCTCCAGACCCTGGAGGAGTCGGTCGACCGGGCGGCGGTGAAGTACGACCGCGACGGCGACCAGCACTACGACGTGGCGAGTGCCCTCATCAAGTCCATCCGCGGCTCCGACGTGGACGCCGCCCTGCACTATCTGGCCCGCATGATCGAGGCGGGCGAGGACCCCCGCTTCATCGCGCGGCGCCTGATGATCTCCGCCAGCGAGGACATCGGCCTCGCCGACCCGACGGCCCTGCCCACCGCGGTCGCCGCCGCCCAGGCCGTCGCTATGATCGGCTTCCCGGAGGCCGCGCTCACCCTCAGCCACGCCACGATCGCGCTGGCCCTTGCCCCGAAGTCGAACGCGGCGACGATCGCGATCCAGCAGGCCCAGGCCGACGTCCGCGGTGGCCTCGCGGGCCCCGTCCCGCCCCACCTGCGCGACGGGCACTACAAGGGCGCCGCCAAGCTCGGCCACGCCCAGGGGTACGTATATCCGCACGACGTCCCCGGCGGCATCGCCACCCAGCAGTACGCACCGGACACCATCGCGGGCAAGCGGTACTACCAACCGACGAGGTACGGCGCGGAGGCGCGGTACGCCGACGTGGTCGAGCGGGTCCGCGCCCGCCTCAAGGGCGAGAAGACCGACGGCTGAGGCACCCCGCCACACCCGGTACACTTGCCACCAGTGCTGCGTCCCGTGCCGGTTTCGTACCGGCACCACCAGAACGGGACATCCAGCCGGAACCCCGCCGCCGCGAGGCGCGAGGGGATCCAGGAGCGTCGCGCACCGTCGAAGGTGTCGCGGGCAGCCCACCACCACCCGGAGCTCCGGGACCCGGTCGGTGGGCCACTCGCGTGCTGCACATAGTGCCCAGACCAGGGAGCGGCTGCCTCACGGCCCCACGGCTTTCGAGCCCACGGCCCGCGAGGTTTCCCAGGCTGCGGATGCGACCTCCCCTAACCACTGGTGAAGCCGATTTCACAATGAACAGAGAGGTTGGTTCATGCCGAACCAGTCCCGCCCCAAGGTCAAGAAGTCGCGTGCCCTCGGCATCGCGCTGACCCCGAAGGCCGTCAAGTACTTCGAGGCCCGTCCCTACCCGCCGGGCGAGCACGGCCGTGGGCGCAAGCAGAACTCGGACTACAAGGTCCGTCTGCTCGAGAAGCAGCGCCTGCGCGCGCAGTACGACCTCTCGGAGCGCCAGCTCGTCCGTGCCTACGAGCGTGCGTCCAAGACGCAGCTCAAGACCGGTGAGGCCCTGGTCATCGAGCTGGAGCGTCGTCTCGACGCCCTGGTTCTGCGTTCGGGCATCGCCCGCACGATCTACCAGGCCCGCCAGATGGTCGTGCACGGCCACATCGAGGTCAACGGCGGCAAGGTCGACAAGCCGTCGTTCCGCGTCCGTCCCGACGACGTCGTGATGGTCCGCGAGCGCAGCCGCGAGAAGCCGCTGTTCCAGGTTGCGCGCGAGGGTGGTTTCGCCCCCGACGGTGAGACCCCGCGCTACCTCCAGGTGAACCTGAAGGCCCTGGCCTTCCGCCTGGACCGCGACCCGAACCGCAAGGAGATCCCCGTGATCTGCGACGAGCAGCTCGTCGTCGAGTACTACGCCCGCTGACCCGGACGTAGCTCACCCTGCTGCAGCCCGTCGCCTCCCCGCCCTTCCTGGCGGGGCAGGCGGCGGGTTCGCTCGTTTCCGGGGCCGCTGCCCAGCGCCCGGGTGACCGCCGCGTCCAGGCCGAGCCCCGCACCCGCCCGCACGCACTCCTCGTACCGCACGTCGCCGAGCGCCTCGCGGGCCTGCCGCTCGCACATCAGATGCGGCCTGCCGAAGTGCGCCGAGCCGAACAGCGGCAGCCCCACCGAGGGCCAGATGCCCGCCGCGGCGCCCTGCAGCACCGCCGCCTCCGCCGGGTCGCCCTCCGCCGCGGTGAACAGCGCGATCAGCTCGATGGAGAGGACCGTGCCGAGCAGGTCGTGGAAGCGGTGGTCGAGGCGGAGCGCCTCGGTGAGCAGCTCCCGCGCCGTCCCCGCCTCGCCGCGGGTCCACGCCGCGAACCCGAGTACATAGAGGGCGTACGCGAGGGTCCAGCGCTCACCGTGGTCGTCGCAGACCCGGCGCACCTCCTCGCAGAGCTCCACCGCGACCGCGAGCTCCCCCCGGAAGGCCAGTGCCATGGCGAGCTCGGTCTGCCCCATGAGGACGTTGCTGTTGAGCTCGCCGATCTCCCGGTACCGCTCCAGCGCCGACCGCAGCAGCGTTTCCGCGCGCGGCAGGTCGTCCGTGACCAGGGCCAGACAGCCGATGCGGTGCTCCGCGTACGCCGCCGCGAGCGCGCTGTCCGTGCGCTCCGCGCCGTCACGGCACTCGTGCAGCGCGGCGAGCGCGGCGACCGTGTCGCCCTGCAGCACCGCCACATAGCCGAGCACCCACAGCGCCTTGAGGCGTGAGTCGTCGTGCCCGCCGTCGAGCTCCAGGGCCCGGTCGAGCCAGTGCCTGCCCTCCGCGAGACGGCCGCAGCCCGCCCAGTAGAACCAGAGCGTGCCGGCGAGGTACTGCCCCAGGTGCGCCTGGTCGCCCTCGGTCAGACAGAACTCCAGCGCGGCACGCAGATTGGGCAGTTCGAGGTCGACCAGGGCGGCGACCTCCGGCTGGCGCGGCGAGAACCAGTCCAGCTCGCACCAGGTGGCGAGCCCCATGTACCAGTCGCGGTGCCTGCGCCGCATCCGGCCGCTCTCACCCGCCGCCTCCAGCCAGTCGGCGCCGTACGCCCTGACCGTGTCGAGCATGCGGTAGCGCACGCCCGACGGGCCGTCCTCACGGTTCACGACGGACTGGGCGAGCAGCTCCTCCAGCACGTCGAGCACGTCGTCGGCGGGCAGCCCGTCCCCGGCGCAGATGTACTCGGCGGCCTCCAGGTCGAACTGCCCGGCGAACACCGACAGGCGCGACCACAGCAGCCGCTCCCGCGGCGCGCACAGCTCGTGGCTCCAGCCGATCGCCGTACGCAGCGTCTGATGCCGGGGCAGCGCGTCACGTCGTACGCCCGTCAGGAGCCGGAACCGGTCGTCGAGCCGGGCGAGCAGCTGCGCGGGCGACAGCGCCCGCAGCCGCCCCGCGGCCAGCTCCACCGCGAGCGGGATGCCGTCGAGACGGCGGCACAGCTCCATGACGTCCGTACGGTTGCCGTCGTCGAGGACGAAGCCGGGCAGTCCCGCCACCGCCCGGTCCGTGAAGAGCGCGGCCGCGTCCGGGCCCGGCATCGGTGCGAGCGGAAGGAGCCGCTCACCCTCGATCTCCAGCGGCCTGCGCCCCACCGCCAGCACCCGCAGGCCGGGGGAGTGCACGAGGAGGTCGCGTACCAGCGAGGCGCAGGCGTCGACAAGGAGCTCGAAACCGTCGACGACCAGGAGCAGTTCCCGCTCGGCGAGGTGCCCGAGCAGCACCTGGCGCGGCGGCCGCTTCGTATGGTCCGTCAGGCCCAGGGCGTCCACGACCGCGTGCTCGAGCAGCTCGGCGTCCCGCAGCGCCGTGAGGTCCACGAGCCAGGCGCCGTCGCGCAGTCCGCTCCGCCCCGCCGCCCGCACGGCGAGCCGCGACTTTCCGACGCCGCCGACCCCCGTCACCGTGACCAGCCGCCCCGCCTCCAAAGCCGTGGCGAGCTCGGCGAGTTCGGTGTCCCGCCCGACGAAGGCGTTCAGTTCCAGGGGAAGATTGCCGGGCGGAGAAGGTCGCATAAGCTACGGAGCGTACTCAGTCATACTCGTTCCGTACAAACACTTCGGACAACTCCTGGCAGCACGCGGACGAATGCGGTACGGAGCGACGCCCCCGGCGCGATAGGGTCGGGGGACGACTTTTCGATGTTCAGGGACGAAGTTCAGGGACGAGATCCAGGGAGCGGTGCCAAGTGTCCGGTGGAGAGGTTGCCGGGATTCTGGTGGCTGTCTTCTGGGCGATCCTGGTCTCCTTCCTCGCGGTGGCACTGGCGAGGCTGGCCCAGACGCTCAGGGCGACCACCAAGCTCGTCGCGGACGTGACCGAGCAGGCGGTCCCCCTCCTGGCCGACGCCTCCACCGCGGTGCGCACCGCGCAGACGCAGATCGACCGGGTCGACGCCATCGCCTCCGACGTCCAGGAGGTCACGTCGAACGCGTCGGCGCTCTCCACGACGGTCGCCTCGACGTTCGGCGGCCCGCTGGTCAAGGTCGCCGCGTTCGGCTACGGCGTGCGCAGGGCCATCAGCCGCAAGGCCGCCCCCGAAACAAAGGACATGCCCGCCAAGCCGTCCCGTCGTACGGTGATCGTGGGGCGCACCGTCCCCTCCGCGCGGCGGACCAAGCGGGCCAACCGGACCAAGAGGGACTGACGCAGCGATGTTCCGCCGTACGTTCTGGTTCACCGCGGGCGCAGCCGCCGGCGTATGGGCCACCACCAAGGTCAACCGCAAGCTCAAGCAGCTGACCCCCGAGAGCCTCGCCGCGCAGGCGGCGAACAAGGCGATCGAGACGGGGCACCGCCTGAAGGACTTCGCACTCGACATCCGTGACGGCATGGTCGAGCGCGAGGCCGAACTGGGCGAGGCGCTGGGCCTGCGGAACGATCCCGACGCCGAACTGGCCCCGCCGCGCCGCTTCGCGGTCATCGAGAGCCACAGCAGCTACAAGAACGACATGAAGACGCAGTACAACCGGAATGAGGACCACTGATGGAGTCGGCTGAAATCCGCCGCCGCTGGCTGAGCTTCTTCGAGGAGCGCGGGCACACCGTCGTCCCTTCGGCGTCGCTCATCGCGGACGACCCGACTCTGCTGCTCGTCCCCGCCGGCATGGTGCCGTTCAAGCCCTACTTCCTGGGTGAGGTCAAGCCGCCCGCTCCGCGCGTCACCAGCGTGCAGAAGTGCGTGCGCACGCCCGACATCGAAGAGGTCGGCAAGACCACGCGCCACGGCACCTTCTTCCAGATGTGCGGCAACTTCTCCTTCGGCGACTACTTCAAGGAAGGCGCCATCACGCTTTCCTGGGAGCTGCTGACCAGCCCGGTCGACAAGGGCGGCTTCGGCCTCGACCCCGAGCGCCTGTGGATCACGGTCTACCTCGACGACGACGAGGCCGAGCAGATCTGGCGCGAGAAGGTCGGCGTCCCGGCCGAGCGCATCCAGCGCCTGGGCAAGAAGGACAACTTCTGGTCCATGGGCGTCCCCGGACCCTGCGGCCCGTGCTCCGAGATCAACTACGACCGCGGCCCCGAGTTCGGCGAAGAGGGCGGCCCCGCCGTCAACGACGAGCGCTACGTGGAGATCTGGAACCTGGTCTTCATGCAGTTCGAGCGCGGTGCGGGCGACGGCAAGGAGGACTTCCCGATCCTCGGCGAGCTGCCGTCGAAGAACATCGACACCGGCCTCGGCCTCGAGCGCCTCGCGATGATCCTCCAGGGCGTACAGAACATGTACGAGACGGACACCCTCCGCGTCGTCATGGACAAGGCCACCGAGCTGACCGGCGTGCGCTACGGCGCTGAGCGCGGCTCGGACGTCTCCCTGCGCGTCGTCGCCGACCACATCCGTACGTCGACGATGCTCATCGGCGACGGCGTCACCCCCGGCAACGAGGGCCGCGGGTACGTGCTGCGCCGCATCATGCGCCGCGCCATCCGCAACATGCGCCTGATGGGCGCCACCGGTCAGGTCGTCAAGGACCTCGTCGACGTCGTCATCGACACGATGGGGCAGCAGTACCCGGAGCTCATCACCGACCGCAAGCGCATCGAGACCGTCGCCCTCGCCGAAGAGGCCGCTTTCCTCAAGGCCCTCAAGGGCGGCACGAACATCCTCGACACCGCCGTCACCGAGACCAAGGCCGCGGACGGCCAGGTCCTCTCCGGCGACAAGGCGTTCCTGCTGCACGACACGTGGGGCTTCCCCATCGACCTCACCCTCGAAATGGCCGCCGAGCAGGGCCTCTCCGTGGATGAGGACGGCTTCCGCCGCCTGATGAAGGAGCAGCGGGACCGCGCCAAGGCCGATGCCAGGGCCAAGAAGACCGGCCACGCCGACCTGCACGCCTACCGCGAGATCGCCGACGCCTCCGGCGCCACCGACTTCACCGGCTACTCCCTCACGGAGAACGAGGCCCGGATCGTCGGCCTGCTGGTCAACGGCGTCTCGTCGCCCGCCGCCACCGAGGGCGACGAGGTCGAGATCGTCCTCGACCGCACCCCGTTCTACGCCGAGGGCGGCGGTCAGATCGGCGACACCGGCCGCATCCGCGTGGACAGCGGCGCCGTCGTCGAGATCCGCGACGTGCAGAAGCCGGTGCCCGGCGTGCACGTCCACAAGGGTGTCGTCCAGGTCGGCGAGATCACCGTCGGCGCCCCGGTCTGGGCCTCGATCGACTCGCACCGCCGCCGGGCCATCGCCCGCGCCCACTCCGCCACGCACCTCACGCACCAGGCGCTGCGCGACGCGCTCGGCCCGACGGCCGCCCAGGCCGGTTCCGAGAACCAGCCCGGCCGCTTCCGCTTCGACTTCGGTTCGCCGTCCGCCGTGCCCACGGCCGTGATGACGGACGTGGAGCAGAAGATCAACTCGGTGCTCTCCAGGGAACTGGACGTGCAGGCCGAGGTCATGTCGATCGACGACGCCAAGAAGCAGGGCGCCATCGCCGAGTTCGGTGAGAAGTACGGCGAGCGCGTGCGCGTCGTCACCATCGGCGACTTCTCCAAGGAGCTCTGCGGCGGCACGCACGTGCACAACACTGCCCAGCTGGGACTGGTGAAGCTGCTCGGCGAGTCCTCCATCGGCTCCGGTGTGCGCCGCATCGAGGCGCTGGTCGGCGTGGACGCGTACAACTTCCTCGCCAAGGAGCACACGGTCGTCGCCCAGCTCCAGGAGCTGGTCAAGGGCCGTCCCGAGGAGCTCCCCGAGAAGATCTCCGGCATGCTCGCCAAGCTGAAGGACGCCGAGAAGGAGATCGAGAAGTTCCGCGCGGAGAAGGTCCTCCAGGCCGCCGCCGGTCTCGTCGAGTCCGCCAAGGACGTACGGGGTGTCGCCCTCGTCACCGGTCAGGTGCCGGACGGCACGGGCGCCGACGACCTGCGCAGGCTGGTCCTCGACGTGCGCGGCCGCATCCAGGGTGACCGCGCGGCCGTCGTGGCCCTGTTCACCACGGCCAACGGCCGCCCGCTGACGGTCATCGCCACCAACGAGGCGGCCCGTGAGCGCGGCCTCAAGGCCGGCGATTTGGTCCGCACGGCCGCCAAGACCCTCGGCGGCGGTGGCGGCGGCAAGCCGGACGTCGCCCAGGGCGGCGGCCAGAACGCGGCCGCGGTGCCCGAGGCCATCGCCGCCGTCGAGCGCCTCGTCACCGAGACGGCCTGATGACCGAGCCTGCACAGGGCATGCGCCGGGGCCGACGGCTCGCCGTCGACGTCGGCGACGCCCGGATCGGGGTCGCCTCGTGCGACCCCGACGGGATCCTGGCCACGCCGGTGGAGACGGTGCCGGGACGCGACGTCCCGGCGGCGCGGCGCCGGCTGAAGCAGCTCGCCGACGAGTACGAGCCGATCGAGATCGTCGTCGGCCTCCCTCGCTCCCTCAACGGGGGCGAGGGTCCGGCGGCCGCCAAGGTCCGCGCGTTCACCCAGGAGCTCGCCCGCATGGTCGCCCCCGTTTCGGTGAGGCTCGTGGACGAGAGGATGACCACAGTGACGGCCAGTCAGGGCCTGCGCGCCTCCGGCGTGAAGTCCAAAAAGGGCAGGTCCGTCATCGATCAGGCCGCGGCCGTGATCATCCTTCAGCAGGCGCTGGAGTCCGAACGGGCGTCAGGTAAAGCTCCCGGCGAGGGCGTCGAAGTGGTCATCTGATCGCGATACGGTAACGTTCCGCGCGATGCGGCGGTGTTCGAACAGCTGCCGCACAGCATCAAGAGGCGGAACGGTTGCCCGGCCATCCCGACGGCGGCCCCGCCTCGCGGCATGTAGGGGATCGATGACTGAGTATGGCCGGGGCCCAGGCTCCGAACCGTGGCATCCGGAGGACCCGTTGTACGGGGACAGCGGATGGGGAGGACAGCAGCCCGCGGGCGGCACGTCCACCTACGGCGGCCAGGGGCAGTACCACCCGCAGCAGCCGCACCAGCATCAGCAGCCGAACCAGGAGTCGCACCAGTCCCAGCAGTACGGCGGGGAGTGGAGCACCGGGCAGCAGCAGGCCTATGGCCAGCAGCAGTACGACGCTCAGCAGCAGTACGACGGCGGGGCCGCGTACGGCTACAACGGAAACCCTGATCAGGGGTACAACGGCGGTCCCGGCCAGGGCCACTCGAACGGCGGCTGGGACACCAACGGGCAGGGCCAGGTCCCGTACGGCGGCGACCCCATGGATCCGTACGGCGGCCAGCAGCCCGGGTACGGCTCGGAGAGCCACGACTACTACTCCACGCCCGACGCCTACGCTCCGCCGGAGCCGCCCGGCCAACGCCGTCCCGCGCCCGCCGAGGCCGAGCCGGAGTCGCAGGCCGACTGGGACCCGGGGCCCGACCAGGGGGAGCACGCGTTCTTCGCCGGTGGCGGGGACGACGACGCCGACGACGACGCGCCCGGCCGCCGGGGCGACCGGCGCGGGCGTGGCGGAAAGAAGCCCAAGAAGCGCCGCAGCGGATGCGCCTGTCTGGTCGTCACCCTCGTCTTCGCGGGTGGCCTCGGCGGCGTCGGCTACTTCGGCTACCAGTTCTACCAGGACCGTTTCGGTACGGCGCCGGACTTCGCGGGCGAGGGCTCGGGGACGGCCGTCGTCGAGATCCCCAAGGACTCCGGTGGCTACGCGATCGGCCAGAAGCTCAAGGCGGCGGGCGTCGTCAAGAGCGTCGACGCGTTCGTCTCCGCCCAGAAGAAGCACCCGGACGGGCAGTCCATCCAGTCGGGCGTCTACACGCTCAAGAAGCAGATGTCCGCCAAGAGCGCCGTCGCGCTGATGCTCAGCCCGAAGAGCCGCAGAAACCTCATCATTCCCGAGGGCAAGCGGAACGTCTGGGTCTACACGCAGATCGACGATCGCCTCGACGTCCCCAAGGGCACCACGGAGAACGTCGCCAAGAAGGATTGGCGCAGTCTCGGACTTCCCGACTGGGCGAATACGAACAAGGACATCAAGGACCCGCTGGAAGGATTCCTCTATCCCTCCAGCTATCCGGTGGCCAAGGGACAGAAGCCCGCGGACGTCCTCAAGAACATGGTCGCCCATGCGACGGAGAAGTACGACGAGCTCGACCTGAAGTCGAAGGCCGCGGAACTGAACCTGAAGGATCCGCTCCAGGTTCTCACCGTGGCGAGCCTGGTCCAGGCCGAAGGCAAGTACAAGCACGACTTCGAGAAGGTCGCCACGGTCGTCTACAACCGTCTCAAGCCCAACAACACCGAAACGTACGGCCTGTTGGACTTCGACTCGACGGTCAACTACCTGCGCGGCAAGTCCGAGTTGGCGACGGGCTCGGTCGACGAGCTCCGCAAGCTCAACGACCCGTACAACACTTACAAGATCAAGGGCCTCCCGCCCGGACCGATCGGAAACCCGGGCGAGGTGGCGCTGAATTCGGCACTGCACCCCGCCAAGGGCAACTGGTACTACTTCGTCTCCGTCAGCGACGACAAGACGCTCTTCGCCGAGACGAACGAGGAACAGAACCAGAACCGCAAGAAATACCTGGAGGGGCAGTGAGCGCGGAAAAGCGACGGGCCGCAGTTCTCGGTTCCCCGATCGCCCATTCACTCTCCCCGGTGCTGCACCGCGCCGCGTACGACGAAATGGGTCTGACCGACTGGACGTACGACCGTTTCGAGATCGATGAGGCGGCGCTGCCGGAATTCATCGAGAAGGCAGGGCCCGAATGGGCCGGGCTCTCCCTCACCATGCCGCTGAAGCGGGCGATCATTCCGCTGCTCGACCAGGTCAGCGAGACCGCGGCGTCCGTCGAGGCAGTGAACACGGTGGTGTTCGGCGCGGACGGACGGCGAGTCGGCGACAACACCGACATCCCCGGCATGGTCGCCGCGCTCCACGAGCGGGGCATCGAGCAGGTCGAGTCGGCCGCGATCCTGGGCGCGGGCGCCACCGCGTCGTCCGCACTGGCCGCGCTGGCGCGGATCTGCACGGGTGAGGTCGTCGCGTACGTGCGCAGCGACGCCCGCGCCGCCGAGATGCGCGAGTGGGGCTACCGCCTCGACGTGCCGGTGAGGACGGAGTCCTGGGAGGACGCGGCGGAGGCGCTGCACGCGCCCCTGGTGATCGCCACGACGCCCGCGGGCACCACGGACGCGCTGTCGGCCACCGTGCCCGAGCGGCCCGCGACCCTCTTCGACGTGCTGTACAACCCGTGGCCCACCGAGCTCGCCGCCCGCTGGTCGGCGTACGGAGGGGCCGTCGTCAGCGGCCTCGACCTCCTCGTGCACCAGGCTGTGCTCCAGGTCGAGCAGATGACGGGACAGGCCCCCGCGCCCCTCGCCGCCATGCGCAAGGCGGGGGAGCACGCGCTGGCCGCACGGTAAATCCCTGGTCGCGCCGTGGTCGAGGCGCGACCGAGGGACGTCCGTCAGATGGACCGGACGCCGGGTCTCCCCTCAGGTCGTGGGAGGATCGGGGGTGGCGGGCCAGGGCCGCGCACCCGGCCGCGCCGTCGAAGACAGCAGTTCGAGGCGCGAGCATGAGGAGCACCGTTGAGCAGGTTGCGTTGGCTGACCGCGGGGGAGTCGCACGGACCCGCGCTTGTCGCGACGTTGGAGGGTCTTCCCGCCGGCGTTCCGGTGACGACGGAGATGGTGGCGGATCATCTGGCGCGGCGGCGGCTGGGGTATGGCCGGGGTGCGCGGATGAAGTTCGAGCGTGATGAGGTCACGTTTTTGGGCGGGGTCCGGCACGGTTTGAGTATGGGTTCGCCGATCGCGGTGATGGTGGGCAATACGGAGTGGCCCAAGTGGGAGCAGGTGATGTCGGCCGATCCGGTGGATCCGGAGGTGCTGGCGGATCTGGCGCGTAATGCTCCGCTGACCCGGCCGCGTCCGGGCCACGCCGATTTGGCGGGGATGCAGAAGTACGGGTTCGACGAGGCGCGTCCGGTCCTGGAGCGGGCGTCGGCGCGGGAGACCGCGGCGCGGGTGGCGCTGGGTGCGGTGGCGCGGTCGTTCCTGAAGGAGACGGCCGGGATCGAGGTCGTCTCGCATGTGACGGAGCTGGCGGCGGCCAAGGCGCCGTACGGGGTGTACCCGACTCCGGCGGATGTGGAGAAGCTGGACGCGGACCCGGTGCGCTGTCTGGACGCGGACGCGTCGAAGGCGATGGTCGCGGAGATCGACCAGGCTCACAAGGACGGTGACACCCTGGGTGGTGTCGTCGAGGTCCTGGCGTATGGGGTGCCGGTGGGGCTGGGTTCGCATGTGCACTGGGACCGGCGTCTGGACGCGCGTCTGGCGGCCGCGCTCATGGGTATCCAGGCGATCAAGGGTGTCGAGGTGGGTGACGGCTTTGATCTGGCCCGGGTGCCGGGTTCGAAGGCGCACGATGAGATCGTCACCACTGAGGATGGTATCCGTCGCACTTCGGGCCGCTCCGGTGGTACGGAGGGTGGGCTGACCACGGGTGAGCTGTTGCGGGTGCGGGCGGCGATGAAGCCGATCGCGACGGTGCCGCGGGCGTTGGCGACGATCGATGTGGTGACGGGTGAGGCGGCCAAGGCGCATCACCAGCGTTCGGATGTGTGTGCTGTTCCGGCGGCGGGCATCGTCGCGGAGGCGATGGTGGCGCTGGTCCTTGCGGACGCGGTCGCGGAGAAGTTCGGCGGGGACAGCGTTCCCGAGACGCGCCGCAACGTGCAGTCCTACCTCGACAACCTGCAGATCCGGTGACCGGTCCCAAGGTGGTCCTGGTCGGACCGATGGGCGTCGGAAAGACGACGGTCGGCGAACTGCTGGCCGGACGTCTCGGCGTCGCGTTCCGTGACACCGACGCCGACATCGTGAAGGCGCAGGGCCGGGAGATCTCCGACATCTTCGTGGACGAGGGCGAAGAGTACTTCCGGGCCCTGGAGAAGGCCTCGGTCGCCACGGCCCTCGGGGAGCACGACGGCATCCTCGCCCTCGGCGGCGGCGCCGTCCTCGCCGAGTCGACCCGCGCGCTCCTCGCCGAGCACCCCGTCGTCTGCCTCTCGATGGACGTGGAGGAAGCGGTCCAGCGCACCGGCCTCAACCAGGCGCGCCCCCTGCTCGCGGTCAACCCGCGCAAGCAGTGGCGCGAGCTGATGGAGTCGCGCAGACCGCTGTACGCCGAAGTCGCCCGCGTGGTCGTCCCCACCGACGGCCGCACCCCCGATGAGGTCGCCCAGGCGGTCCTCGACGCACTGGAGTTGAAGGAAGCATGACGACGGAGCAGACCCCCACCCGTATCCACGTCGGTGGCGCCGCCGGCACGGATCCGTACGAGGTCCTGGTCGGTCGGCAGCTCCTCGGCGAGCTGCCCGGCCTCATCGGCGACCAGGCCAAGCGGGTCGCCGTGATCCACCCCGAGGCGCTCGCCGAGACCGGCGAGGCGCTCCGCCAGGACCTCGCCGACCAGGGCTACGAAGCGGTGGCCATCCAGGTGCCGAACGCCGAGGAGGCCAAGACGGCGGAGGTCGCCGCGTACTGCTGGAAGGCCCTCGGCCAGTCCGGCTTCACGCGCAGCGACGTCATCGTCGGCGTCGGCGGCGGCGCCTCGACGGACCTCGCCGGGTTCGTGGCCGCGACGTGGCTTCGCGGGGTGCGGTGGATCGCCGTGCCGACCACGGTGCTGGGCATGGTGGACGCGGCGGTCGGCGGCAAGACCGGCATCAACACCGCCGAGGGCAAGAACCTGGTGGGCGCCTTCCACCCGCCGGCGGGCGTCCTGTGCGACCTGGCGGCCCTCGACTCCCTGCCGGTGAACGACTACGTCTCCGGGCTCGCGGAGATCATCAAGGCCGGTTTCATCGCCGACCCGGCGATCCTGGAGCTCATCGAGGCGGACCCGCAGGCCGCCCGCACCCCTGCGGGGCCGAACACCGCCGAGCTCATCGAGCGGTCCATCAGGGTCAAGGCCGAGGTCGTCTCGGGCGACCTGAAGGAGGCGGGCCTGCGCGAGATCCTCAACTACGGGCACACGCTCGCGCACGCCATCGAGAAGAACGAGCGCTACAAGTGGCGGCACGGCGCCGCGGTCTCCGTCGGCATGCTCTTCGCGGCCGAACTCGGCCGTCTGGCGGGCCGGTTGGACGACGTGACGGCCGACCGTCACCGTACGGTGCTCGAATCGGTCGGTCTGCCGCTGACCTACCGTTACGACCAGTGGCCCAAGCTCCTCGAGACCATGAAGGTCGACAAGAAGTCCCGCGGTGACCTGCTGCGCTTCATCGTCCTCGACGGCCTCGGCAAGCCGACCGTCCTGGAGGGTCCCGACCCGGCGGTGCTCCTGGCCGCATACGGAGAAGTGGGCCAGTAGCAGCCCTCGCTCCCCTCACCGTGGCTTTCTGATTCGGCCACGGGCACGTCTCGGCCTCCCCGGCCGTTCACACAACAGCGGCCGGGGACGGTACCGTTCGGTAACGGGCGGCCTGGTCGCTGCCCTACCAGCGACAGTCGCACGAGACGGAGTGGCACCGGATGCAGCACGCAGTGGGATCTCCGCTGCCGCCGCCCCATCAGCCGGGGCACGGACCGGCCACCGGCTGGTCGCAGGCCGCACACCACCCGACCGCTCCGCCTCCCGGAGCGGCGCCGCACGCGCCTCCCACGCCGGGGTTCGCGGGCGGCCACGCCCCGCACGCCGCGCAGGGGCAGCCCCCGATGCCGCAGGCTCCCCTCCACGGACCGGCCCCGGTGCCTCCCGTACCCGACGCCCCGGCCCCCGTCGGCACGACGAGCCACATCCAACTCCCGCCGGGCGGCCCCGTGGCCATGCCGAGCCCCCCGCAGGGAGCGGCTCCACCGGACACCGGCGCCACGACACTCGCGGTCCTCCTCATCGGCCCCGCGGGCGCGGGCAAGACGAGCGTGGCGAAGTACTGGGCGGAGCACCGCCGCGTGCCCACGGCCCACATCAGCCTCGACGACGTACGCGAATGGGTCCGCTCGGGGTTCGCCGACCCCCAGTCGGGCTGGAACGACCACTCCGAGGCGCAGTACCGCCTGGCCCGCCGCACCTGCGGCTTCGCCGCGCGGAACTTCCTGGCCAACGGCATCTCGTGCATCCTCGACGACGCGGTCTTCCCGGACCGCCCGGTCGTCGGCCTCGGCGGCTGGAAACGGCACGTGGGCCCGGGCCTGCTCCCCGTGGTCCTCCTCCCCGGCCTGGAAATCGTCCTGGAACGCAACGCGGAACGCACCGGCAACCGCCGCCTCACGGACGAGGAAGTGGCCCGCATCCACGGCCGCATGGCGGGTTGGTACGGCTCGGGCCTCCCCATCATCGACAACTCCCAGCTGGACGTCCCCGCCACGGCCCGAGTCCTGGACGAGGTCCTGACCCGAGCAATCGCCAGCCCGCCGCAGTGGTAGCGAGGGCGGTCCCACCTCGGCAGGCATAGGGATGACGCCCGGTCGGACGCGTCTGGCGGGCCGGGGGGTGGTCGGGCTTTTAGGCTCGCCCCATGTCAGAGGTGTACGCGGTCCGCAGGGAGCGGGTTCGGGAGCGGTGTGCTGCTGGGGGTGGTGGCGCGGCGCTCGTGTCCCGGCCCGCCAATGTGCGCTATCTCGCGGGTGCGGCGCCCGACGGCGCCGTGCTTCTTGTCGGGAAGGACGGGGACACGGACGTTCTGGTGTGTGGGCGTCCGCCCGGCGGTGAGCATGGGGAGGGGCGGGCCGACGGAGGGCTTCGGGTGCAGTTGCTGCCCGAGCCGAGTGCCGATCCCGCCGTCGCCGGTGCCAACCTCGCCACCGCTCAGGGCGCCGACTCGCTCGCCGTTGAGGAGCATCACCTGACCGTCGCCCGGCACCGGGCCGTCGGGTCGGTCGCGCCACGGCTGCGGCTCATGGACCTCGGGACCGCCGTCGAGCAGTTGCGGCTCGTCAAGGACGAGGACGAGCTGTCCTGTCTGCGGGTCGCCGCCGAGATCGCCGACCAGGCGCTGGGGGAACTGCTCGAGTCCATCCTCGTGGGGCGTACGGAACGGCATCTGGCGCTTGAGCTGGAGCGGCGCCTCGTCGACCACGGTGCGGACGGGCCGGCCTTCGCGACCTCGGTCGGGACGGGACCGAACTCCGGCAGGGGCGCCCATCGGCCCACGGACCGGCGTGTGGAGGAGGGCGATTTCCTCTCCGTGTGCCTGGGGGCGAGCTATCGCGGCTATCAGTGCGAGATCGGGCGCACGTTCGTCATCGGCACGTCACCCGCAGACTGGCAGATCGAGTTGTACGACGTCGTCTTCGCCGCCCAGCGGGCCGGCCGCGAGGCCCTCGCACCCGGCGCCGCCTGCCGCGACGTCGACCGCGCCGCACGCCACGTACTGGACTCCGCGGGCTATGCGGAAGGTCTCGCTCCGATCACCGGACACGGCGTAGGGCTCGAAATCGACGAGGACCCTCAATTGGCGCCCGCGGCCATGGGTAAACTGGACGCCTGCGTGCCGGTCACCGTCGAACCGGGGGTTCACCTCCCTGGCCGGGGTGGTGTCCGGATCGATGACACGCTCGTCGTGCGCCCCGAGGCGGACGGCGGACCCGAGCTACTCACCATCACGACCAAGGAACTGCTCGCGCTCTGAAGGCGCGTGCGCGCCTTGGGTCGTCCACCAGTCAGTCAGTGCAGGAGATTCCGCAACCGTGGCTTCCACGAACGACCTCAAGAACGGCCTGGTGCTCAAGCTCGAAGGCGGCCAGCTCTGGTCCGTCGTCGAGTTCCAGCACGTCAAGCCCGGCAAGGGCCCGGCCTTCGTGCGCACCAAGCTCAAGAACGTGCTCTCCGGCAAGGTCGTCGACAAGACGTTCAACGCCGGCGTCAAGGTCGACACGGCCACGATTGACAAGCGCGACATGCAGTTCTCCTACATGGACGGCGACTACTTCGTCTTCATGGACATGGAGACCTACGACCAGCTGCACGTCGACCGCAAGGCCGTCGGCGACGCCGCCAACTTCCTGATCGAGGGCTTCACCGCCTCCGTCGCGCAGCACGAGGGCTCGGTTCTCTACGTCGAGCTCCCCGCCGCCGTCGAGCTCGTCATCCAGGAGACCGAGCCGGGCGTCCAGGGCGACCGCTCCACCGGCGGCACCAAGCCCGCCACGCTGGAGACCGGCCACCAGATCCAGGTCCCGCTCTTCATCACCACGGGCGAGAAGATCAAGGTCGACACCCGTGACAGCGGCTACCTCGGCCGGGTGAACAGCTAACCGTGGCTGCTCGTAACACGGCCCGCAAGCGCGCCTTCCAGATCCTCTTCGAGGCAGACCAGCGCGGTACCGACGTCCTGACGGTCCTCGCGGACTGGGTGCGCCACTCGCGGTCCGACACCCGGCAGCCGCCGGTGAGCGAGTACACGATGGAGCTCGTCGAGGGGTACGCGGATCATGAGCGCCGCATCGACGAACTCCTCTCGCAGTACGCCGTCGGATGGACCCTGGACCGCATGCCGGTCGTCGACCGCAACATCCTGCGGCTCGGGGCCTACGAACTCATCTGGATGGACGCCACGCCCGACGCGGTGGTGCTCGACGAGGCGGTCCAGCTCGCCAAGGAGTTCTCCACGGACGAGTCGCCGTCCTTCGTCAACGGTCTGCTCGGACGCTTGAAGGACCTCAAGCCGTCCCTGCGCCGCGACGAGGAGTAGAGCAGCCGAGGCGTAAAGCCTCGGCATCGTCATACGGAGGGCCCGCAGCAATACGCTGCGGGCCCTCCGACTTTTCTCCCGGTGTGGCGTAACCGGCCGCGGGGAAGACACAGAAAGCTGCGGGGAAGACACAGAAAACCGCCGGGGTGCGGCGGCCTTTCGGCCACCGCACCCCGGCGGTACGTTTCTGCTGAAGTCTCCCGGAGCCGGATCAGACCTCTTCGTGGGCGACCGCGCGGCGCGCGTCCGCGTCCAGGACGCCCCAGCTGATGAGCTGCTCGGTCAGGACCGAGGGCGACTGGTCATAGATCACGGCGAGGGTGCGCAGGTCGTCCTGGCGGATCGACAGCACCTTCCCGTTGTAGTCACCGCGCTGCGACTGGATCGTGGCGGCATACCGCTGCAGCGGGCCCGCCTTCTCCTGCGGGACGTGCGCAAGACGCTCCAGGTCGAGCACGAGCTTCGGCGGCGGCTCAGCGGCGCCACCGGGCGCCGTACCGGGCAGGAGCTCCTGGACCGGGACGCCGTAGAAGTCCGCCAGCTCGGCGAGGCGCTGCACGGTCACGGCACGGTCGCCGCGCTCGTACGACCCCACGACGACCGCCTTCCAGCGTCCCTGGGACTTCTCCTCGACTCCGTGGAGGGAAAGGCCCTGCTGGGTGCGGATCGCGCGGAGCTTGGCCCCGAGCTGCTTGGCGTATTCGCTGGACATATAGCTCCCCGGACGCTGCGACAATCAGGCGGCTCCGCCGCGTGGCTGGTAACTCACTGTGAGGTTACGCAGCGTTACTTGCCTGCGTCAAGCCGAAAGGTCCTTACCGCCCCTTCGGTGGAGGCTGATGACGTGCCCGGTCGTAAGTGCTGGTAGACTGGCTGGCGCAATTTCGACGTCCTTTAAAGTCCGTCCCGTGAGGCGGAGAAGGAGGTCCGTTTCATATGGACACGCAGGACACCAAAGACTCCGCAGACTCCGCTGTCGCGCGCCCCGTACTCGAGGGCCCGGACATCGCGCGGGTAATGACCCGCATCGCCCACGAGATCGTCGAGCGCGCCAAGGGCGCCGACGACGTGGTCCTCCTCGGCATCCCCACGCGTGGCGTCTTCCTCGCCCGCAGGCTCGCCGAGAAGCTCGAAGAGATCACCGGCCGCACGATCCCGGTCGGCTCCCTCGACATCACCATGTACCGCGACGATCTGCGCATGCACCCCCCGCGCGCGCTGGCCCGCACCGACATCCCCGGTGACGGCATCGACGGCCGCCTGGTCGTCCTCGTCGACGACGTGCTCTTCTCCGGCCGCACCATCCGCGCCGCCCTCGACGCGCTGAACGACATCGGCCGCCCCCGCGCGGTCCAGCTCGCCGTCCTCGTCGACCGCGGCCACCGCGAACTGCCCATCCGTGCCGACTACGTGGGCAAGAACCTCCCCACGTCGTTGCGGGAGACGGTCAAGGTGCAGCTCGCCGAGGAGGACGGCCGCGACGCCGTGCTGCTCGGCGCCAAGCCCGCCTCCGCGTAAGACCGGTTTCCTCCCTCACGGGCCCAGGGGCACACCCCTGCGCGCCCGCGCGCCCGCAGACCTCCACACACCGGAGTACACGCAGATGATGCGACACCTCATCTCGGCCGCCGACCTCTCACGCGACGACGCCGTCCTCATCCTCGACACGGCCGAGGAGATGGCGCGCGTCGCCGACCGGCCGATCAAGAAGCTGCCCGCCCTGCGCGGCCGCACCGTGGTCAACCTCTTCTTCGAGGACTCCACCCGGACCCGGATCTCCTTCGAGGCCGCCGAGAAGCGCCTCTCCGCCGACGTCATCAACTTCGCCGCCAAGGGCTCGAGCGTCTCCAAGGGCGAGTCCCTGAAGGACACCGCGCAGACCCTGGAGGCGATGGGCGTCGACGCCGTCGTCATCCGGCACGGCGCCTCCGGAGCGCCCTATCGCCTGGCGACCTCCGGCTGGATCGACGCCGCCGTCATCAACGCGGGCGACGGCACCCACCAGCACCCCACCCAGGCCCTCCTCGACGCCTTCACCATGCGCCGCCGCCTCGTCGGCCCCGACGCCGGCCTCGGCCAGGACCTGGCGGGCAGGCACATCACCCTGGTCGGCGACATCCTGCACAGCCGCGTCGCCCGCTCCAACGTCGACCTGCTGCACACCCTCGGCGCCGAGGTCACCCTCGTCGCCCCGCCCACCCTCGTGCCGGTCGGCGTCGAGCAGTGGCCCTGCGAGGTCAGCTACGACCTGGACCGGGTGCTGCCCAAGTCCGACGCCGTGATGATGCTGCGGGTGCAGCGCGAGCGCATGAACGCCGCGTTCTTCCCCACCGAGCGCGAGTACTCCCGCCGCTACGGCCTGGACGGCGAGCGCATGGCGAAGATGCCCGAGCACGCCATCGTCATGCACCCGGGCCCGATGGTCCGCGGCATGGAGATCACCGCCGAGGTCGCCGACTCCGACCGCTGCACGGTCGTCGAGCAGGTCGCCAACGGCGTCTCCATCCGCATGGCCGTCCTCTACCTGCTTCTGGGCGGCAACGAGCCCGCCGTCACACACACCCGCCCCACCGGTTCCGAGGAGAAGTAAGAACATGAGCAAGATCCTGATCCGCGGTGCGAAGGTACTGGGCGGCGAGGCGCAGGACGTCCTCATCGACGGCGAGACGATCGAGGCCGTGGGCACGGGACTCTCCGCCGACGGCGCCGAGATCGTCGAGGCGGACGGCAAGGTGCTCCTGCCGGGCCTCGTCGACCTCCACACCCACCTGCGAGAGCCGGGCCGCGAGGACTCCGAGACCGTCCTGACCGGCACGCGCGCCGCCGCCTCCGGTGGCTACACCGCCGTGTTCGCCATGGCCAACACCTTCCCCGTCGCCGACACCGCCGGCGTCGTCGAGCAGGTCTACCGGCTCGGCAAGGAATCCGGCTACTGCGACGTGCAGCCCATCGGCGCCGTCACCGTCGGCCTGGAGGGCAAGAAGCTCGCCGAGCTCGGCGCCATGCACGAGTCCGCCGCCGGGGTCACCGTCTTCTCCGACGACGGCAAGTGCGTCGACGACGCCGTGATCATGCGGCGCGCCCTGGAGTACGTGAAGGCATTCGGCGGCGTCGTCGCGCAGCACGCGCAGGAACCGCGGCTCACCGAGGGCGCCCAGATGAACGAGGGCGTCGTCTCCGCCGAGCTGGGCCTCGGCGGCTGGCCCGCCGTCGCCGAGGAGTCGATCATCGCGCGCGACGTGCTGCTCGCCGAGCACGTGGGCTCCAGGGTGCACATCTGCCACCTGTCGACCGCGGGATCGGTCGAGATCGTGCGCTGGGCCAAGTCCCGCGGCATCGACGTCACCACCGAGGTCACCCCCCACCACCTCCTCCTCACGGATGAGCTGGTGCGCTCCTACAACCCCGTCTACAAGGTCAACCCGCCGCTGCGCACCGAGCGCGACGTGATGGCGCTGCGCGAGGCTCTGGCCGACGGCACGATCGACATCGTCGCCACCGACCACGCCCCGCACCCGCACGAGGACAAGGACTGCGAGTGGGCCGCGGCGGCCATGGGCATGGTCGGCCTGGAGACGGCACTCTCCGTGGTCCAGCAGACGATGGTCGAGACCGGCCTGCTCACCTGGGAGGCCGTCGCCGAGCGGATGTCCTTCAAGCCCGCCGCGATCGGCGGGGCCGCCGGTCACGGACGCCCCGTCTCGGCAGGTGAGCCCGCCAACCTCGTCCTGGTCGACGCCGATTACCGTGGGGCAGTGGACCCCGCGGGCTTCGCCTCGCGCAGCCGCAACACGCCCTACGAAGGCCGTGAGCTGCCGGGCCGCGTCACGCACACGTGGCTCCGGGGTCGGGCCACGCTCGTCGACGGGAAGCTCACGTGACATCACTTCTGGAACTGGCCGCCGACAAAGAGTCGGCGGAGGTGACCGACTGGGCCGCGCGCCTCGGCTGGGTCGTCGGACTGCTGCTCTTCATCGCGCTCGTCTACTGGCTGATGCGCGAGGGCTGGAAGTGGCGCGGCACGCTCCAGGGCGACCTGCCCGAGCTGCCCGGCGCGCCGACCGAGCAGGGTCCGGTGAAACTTGAGCTGAGCGGCAGGTACCACGGCTCGACCACGGCAGGGCAGTGGCTCGACCGCATCGTGGCGCACGGCCTCGGCACCCGCAGCCGCGTCGAGCTGACGCTCACCGACGCGGGCCTGGACGTCGTACGCCCCGGCGCGACCGACTTCTTCATCCCGGTCGCACAGCTGCGCGAGGCCCGCCTCGACAAGGGCATCGCGGGCAAGGTCCTCACGGAGGGCGGTCTCCTGATCGTCACGTGGGAACACGGCGGGAAGCAGCTCGACTCCGGCTTCCGCTCGGACCACGCCGCCGAGCAGGCGGAGTGGGTCGAGACGCTCAACAACATGATCGACACGAACAGCACGACGGAAGGCACCGCACGATGACGACCTCCACCAGGGGAGCCAGCAAGGCTCCCGCCGTACTCGTCCTGGAGGACGGCCGCATCTTCCGCGGTCGTGCCTACGGGGCCGTGGGGGAGACCTTCGGCGAAGCGGTGTTCTCCACCGGCATGACCGGCTACCAGGAGACCCTGACCGACCCCTCGTACGACCGCCAGATCGTCGTCGCCACCGCCCCGCAGATCGGCAACACGGGCTGGAACGACGAGGACGACGAGTCGGGCCGCATCTGGGTCTCCGGCTACGTGGTCCGCGACCCGGCCCGCATCCCCTCGAACTGGCGCGCAAAGCGCTCCCTCGACGACGAGCTGGCCGCCCAGAACATCGTCGGCATCAGCGGCATCGACACCCGCGCCCTCACCCGCCACCTGCGCGAGGGCGGCTCCATGCGCTCCGGCATCTTCTCCGGCGAGACGCTGCCGACCGACGCCGAGCTCGTCGAGCGCGTCCAGGCACAGCCCCAGATGAAGGGCGCCAGCCTGTACGAGGAGGTCGCCACCAAGGAGGCCTACGTCGTCCCCGCGGTCGGCGAGAAGCGGTTCACCGTCGCCGCCATCGACCTCGGCATCAAGGGCATGACCCCGCACCGCATGGCGGAGCGCGGCATCGAGGTCCACGTGCTGCCCGCCACGGCCACCGAGGAGGACGTGTACGCCGTCGCCCCCGACGGAGTCTTCTTCTCCAACGGCCCCGGCGACCCGGCCACCGCCGAAGGCCCCGTCGCGCTCATGTCCGCCGTCCTCGAGCGGAAGACGCCGCTGTTCGGCATCTGCTTCGGCAACCAGATCCTCGGCCGCGCCCTCGGCTTCGGCACGTACAAGCTGAAGTACGGCCACCGCGGCATCAACCAGCCGGTGCAGGACCGCACGACCGGCAAGGTCGAGGTCACCGCGCACAACCACGGCTTCGCCGTCGACGCGCCCCTCGACAAGGTCAGCGACACGCCCCACGGCCGCGCCGAGGTCTCCCACGTCTGCCTGAACGACCAGGTCGTCGAGGGGCTCCAGCTCCTCGACCAGCCGGCGTTCAGCGTCCAGTACCACCCCGAGGCGGCCGCGGGCCCGCACGACGCCGCGTACCTCTTCGACCGCTTCGTATCTCTGATGGAGGGCCAGCGTGCCTAAGCGCTCCGATATCCAGTCCGTCCTGGTCATCGGCTCCGGCCCGATCGTCATCGGCCAGGCCGCCGAGTTCGACTACTCCGGCACCCAGGCGTGCCGCGTCCTCAAGTCCGAGGGCCTGCGCGTCATCCTCGTGAACTCCAACCCGGCGACGATCATGACCGACCCGGAGATCGCCGACGCCACGTACGTCGAGCCGATCACCCCCGAGTTCGTCGAGAAGATCATCGCCAAGGAGCGCCCCGACGCGCTCCTCCCCACGCTGGGCGGCCAGACGGCCCTCAACACGGCCATCTCCATGCACGAGCAGGGCGTCCTGGAGAAGTACGGCGTCGAACTCATCGGAGCCAACGTCGAGGCCATCAACAAGGGTGAGGACCGCGACCTCTTCAAGGGCGTCGTCGAAGAGGTCAAGAAGAAGATCGGGCACGGCGAGTCCGCCCGCTCGTACATCTGCCACTCCATGGACGACGTCCTCAAGGGCGTCGACGAGCTCGGCGGCTACCCCGTGGTCGTCCGCCCGTCCTTCACCATGGGCGGCGCGGGCTCCGGCTTCGCGCACGACGAGGAAGAGCTGCGCCGCATCGCAGGCCAGGGCCTCACGCTCTCGCCGACCACCGAGGTGCTCCTGGAGGAGTCCATCCTCGGCTGGAAGGAGTACGAGCTGGAGCTGATGCGCGACAGGAACGACAACGTCGTGGTCGTCTGCTCCATCGAGAACTTCGACCCGATGGGCGTCCACACGGGCGACTCGATCACCGTCGCGCCCGCGATGACGCTGACCGACCGCGAGTACCAGATCCTGCGCGACGTCGGCATCGCGATCATCCGCGAGGTCGGCGTCGACACCGGCGGCTGCAACATCCAGTTCGCGGTGAACCCCGAGGACGGCCGGGTCATCGTCATCGAGATGAACCCGCGCGTGTCCCGGTCCTCCGCGCTCGCCTCCAAGGCCACCGGCTTCCCGATCGCGAAGATCGCCGCCAAGCTGGCCGTCGGCTACACGCTGGACGAGATCCCGAACGACATCACCGAGAAGACCCCGGCCTCCTTCGAGCCGACCCTCGACTACGTGGTGGTCAAGGCCCCGCGCTTCGCCTTCGAGAAGTTCCCCTCGGCGGACTCGACCCTGACGACCACCATGAAGTCCGTCGGCGAGGCCATGGCCATCGGCCGCAACTTCACCGAGGCCCTCCAGAAGGCGCTGCGCTCCCTGGAGAAGAAGGGCTCGCAGTTCACCTTCGTCGGCGAGCCCGGCGACAAGGCCGAGCTGCTGCGCGAGGCGGTGCGCCCCACCGACGGCCGCATCAACTCCGTCATGCAGGCCATCCGCGCGGGCGCCACGCCCGAGGAGGTCTTCGACGCCACGAAGATCGACCCCTGGTTCGTCGACCAGCTCTTCCTGATCAAGGAACTCGCCGACGAGCTCGCCGCCACCGAGCGCCTGGACGCCGACGTGCTGGCCGAGGCCAAGCGGCACGGCTTCTCCGACACCCAGATCGCCGAGATCCGCGGCCTGCGGGAAGACGTGGTGCGCGAAGTGCGCCAGGCCCTCGGCGTGCGCCCGGTCTACAAGACGGTCGACACCTGCGCCGCCGAGTTCGCCGCGAAGACCCCGTACTTCTACTCCTCGTACGACGAGGAGAGCGAGGTCGCGCCGCGCGAGAAGCCCGCGGTGATCATCCTCGGCTCGGGCCCGAACCGCATCGGCCAGGGCATCGAGTTCGACTACTCCTGCGTCCACGCCTCCTTCGCGCTCAGCGACGCGGGCTACGAGACCGTGATGGTCAACTGCAACCCCGAGACCGTCTCGACGGACTACGACACGTCCGACCGCCTGTACTTCGAGCCGCTCACGCTCGAGGACGTCCTGGAGATCGTCCACGCCGAGGCGCAGGCGGGCCCCATCGCGGGCGTCATCGTCCAGCTCGGCGGCCAGACCCCGCTCGGCCTCGCACAGGCCCTCAAGGACAACGGCGTGCCGGTCGTCGGCACCCCGCCCGAGGCCATCCACGCCGCCGAGGACCGCGGCGCCTTCGGCCGCGTGCTCGCGGAGGCCGGCCTCCCAGCGCCCAAGCACGGCACCGCCACGACGTTCGCGGAAGCCAAGGCGATCGCCGACGAGATCGGCTACCCCGTCCTGGTGCGCCCCTCCTACGTGCTCGGCGGCCGCGGCATGGAGATCGTGTACGACGAGACCCGGCTCTCGGCGTACATCGAGGAGTCGACCGAGATCAGCCCCTCGCGGCCGGTCCTCGTCGACCGCTTCCTCGACGACGCCATCGAGATCGACGTGGACGCGCTCTACGACGGCGAGGAGCTCTACCTCGGCGGCGTCATGGAGCACATCGAGGAGGCCGGCATCCACTCCGGCGACTCGGCGTGCGCGCTGCCCCCGATCACGCTCGGCGGCTTCGACATCAAGCGCCTGCGGGCCTCCACGGAGGGCATCGCCAAGGGTGTCGGCGTACGCGGACTGATCAACATCCAGTTCGCCATGGCGGGCGACATCCTCTACGTCCTCGAGGCCAACCCGCGCGCCTCGCGCACCGTCCCCTTCACCTCGAAGGCGACCGCGGTGCCGCTGGCCAAGGCCGCCGCGCGCATCTCGCTCGGCGCGACCGTCGCCGAGCTGCGCGCCGAGGGCATGCTGCCCGCGGTGGGTGACGGCGGCACGCTCCCCATGGACGCGCCGATCTCAGTCAAGGAGGCCGTCATGCCGTGGTCGCGCTTCCGCGACATCCACGGCGCGGGCGTCGACACCGTCCTCGGCCCGGAGATGCGCTCCACGGGCGAGGTCATGGGCATCGACTCGGTGTTCGGCACCGCGTACGCCAAGTCGCAGGCGGGCGCGTACGGCCCGCTGCCGACCAAGGGCCGCGCCTTCATCTCCGTCGCCAACCGCGACAAGCGCTCGATGATCTTCCCGGCGCGTGAGCTGGTCGCGCACGGCTTCGAGCTGTTCGCCACGTCCGGCACGGCCGAGGTCCTCAAGCGCAACGGCATCAACGCCACGGTCGTGCGCAAGCAGTCCGAGGGCGAGGGCCCGAACGGGGAGAAGACCATCGTCCAGCTCATCCACGACGGCGGCGTCGACCTCATCGTCAACACCCCGTACGGCACCGGCGGCCGCCTCGACGGCTACGAGATCCGCACGGCCGCCGTGTCGCGCTCCGTGCCGTGCCTGACGACCGTCCAGGCGCTGGCCGCGGCCGTCCAGGGCATCGACGCGCTGAGCCACGGCGACGTGGGCGTCCGATCGCTCCAGGAACACGCGGAACACCTGACCGCGACCCGCGACTAGCAGCCCACAAGGGGGACACCGAAAACGGTGTCCCCCTTCTGGTGAGCACGCCTGAGCCCACCTGAGGACCTCTGAGGACCCCACCATGTACAAACTGTTCTTCAACCTCGTCTTCCAGCGCATGGACCCGGAGCAGGCCCACTACCTGGCCTTCCGCTGGATCCGCCGCGCCGCCCGCATCCCCGTGCTCCGCACCTTCGTCGCGGCCGTCCTCGCGCCCCGCCACAAGGAGCTGCGCACCGAAGCCCTCGGGCTCCGGATGCACGGGCCCTTCGGGCTCGCCGCGGGCTTCGACAAGAACGCCGTGGCGATCGACGGCATGTCGATGCTCGGCTTCGACCACATCGAGATCGGCACGGTCACCGGCGAGCCGCAGCCCGGCAACCCCAAGAAGCGCCTCTTCCGCCTCGTCCCGGACCGCGCGCTCATCAACCGCATGGGCTTCAACAACGAGGGCTCCGCGGCCGTCGCGGAGCGCCTGGCGTCCCGCAAGGCCGTCTTCAAGACCGTCGTCGGCGTGAACATCGGCAAGACCAAGGTCGTCCCCGAGGACGATGCGGCCGCCGACTACGTGAAGTCGACCGAGCGCCTCGCCCGCCACGCCGACTACCTCGTCGTCAACGTCTCGTCGCCCAACACCCCCGGCCTGCGCAACCTCCAGGCCACCGAGTCGCTGCGCCCCCTCCTGACCGCCGTGCGCGAGGCCGCCGACCGCAGCGTCGAGGGCCGCCGCGTCCCGCTGCTCGTCAAGATCGCGCCGGACCTGGCCGACGACGACATCGACGCGGTCGCCGACCTCGCCGTCGAGCTCGGCCTTGACGGCATCATCGCCACGAACACCACCATCGCCCGCGAGAGCCTGGGTCTGGCCTCCGCGCCCGACCTCTACGGAGAGACCGGCGGATTGTCCGGCGCGCCCCTCAAGGAGCGCTCCCTGGAGGTCCTGAGGCGCCTCTACGCGCGCGTGGGCGACCGGATCACGCTCGTGGGCGTCGGCGGCATCGAGAACGCCGAGGACGCCTGGCAGCGCATCCTCGCGGGCGCCACCCTCATCCAGGGCTACAGCGCCTTCATCTACGAAGGGCCCTTCTGGGGCCGCGCCATCCACAAGGGCCTCGCCGCGCGCCTGCGCACGAGCCCGTACGCCACCCTCGCCGACGCGGTCGGCGCCGATGTGAGGAAGCCCGAGGTCACCGCATGAGTCCCCTGGAGCCCTTCGGCACACGCCTGCGCCACGCCATGGACGAGCGCGGCCCCCTGTGCGTCGGCATCGACCCGCACGCCTCGCTCCTGACCGCGTGGGGCCTGAACGACGACATCGCGGGCCTGGAGCGGTTCACGCGGACCGTCGTGGAGGCACTCGCCGGGACCGTCGCGGTGTTCAAGCCGCAGAGCGCGTTCTTCGAGCGCTTCGGCTCGCGCGGCATCGCCGTCCTGGAGAAGGCGGTCGAGGAGCTGCGGGCGGCCGGCGCCCTGATCGTCATGGACGCCAAGCGCGGCGACATCGGCTCGACCATGGCCGCGTACGCCGAGACCTTCCTGCACAAGGACTCACCGCTGTTCAGCGACGCGCTCACCGTCTCGCCCTACCTCGGGTACGGCTCCCTGAAGCCGGCCGTCGACCTCGCGCGCGAGAACGGTGCCGGGCTCTTCGTGCTCGCCCTCACCTCCAACCCCGAGGGCGCCGAGGTGCAGCACGCGGTGCGCGAGGACGGCCGCACGGTCGGCGCCACGGTCCTCGGCCACCTCGCCGCCGAGAACGCGGGAGCGGAGCCCCTGGGGTCCTTCGGCGCGGTCGTCGGCGCCACGCTGGGGGACCTGTCCTCGTACGACCTGGCGATCAACGGCCCGCTGCTGGCTCCCGGCATCGGCGCCCAGGGCGCGACCCCGGCCGACCTTCCCTCGGTCTTCGGCGCCGCGGTGCGCAACGTCGTCCCGAACGTCAGCCGTGGAGTGCTGCGGCACGGACCCGACGTCACGGGCCTGCGGGACTCCGCGACGCGCTTCGCGGACGAGATCAGGGCGGCTGTCGACCCGCGCTGAGCGGGGTAACGGGGCCCGTCCTTATGTTTCTTTGACGTCTCCCCGGCCAAAACCGGGGAGAAATGCCCGATATGTACGGCTCGGTGCAGGCTGACCAGGACTTTTCGTCTGTTCTCGCTGACTCCGGCGGCCATGCCCGCTAGTCTCCGACGAGAGCGAACGGGCAAGCGCGTTGCACGTTGCTCACCAGGTGTGGGGCGACTAGGTTCCACACCGGTCCGTATCCGACAGTTCGACATCCGAGGTGACGTAGGCGTGGCTCTTCCGCCCCTTACCCCTGAACAGCGCGCAGCCGCGCTCGAAAAGGCCGCCGCGGCTCGCCGGGAGCGGGCCGAGGTCAAGAATCGACTCAAGCACTCCGGTGCCTCGCTTCACGAGGTCATCAAGCAGGGCCAGGAGAACGATGTCATCGGCAAGATGAAGGTCTCCGCCCTCCTGGAGTCCCTGCCGGGCGTGGGCAAGGTCCGCGCCAAGCAGATCATGGAGCGTCTTGGCATCTCCGAGAGCCGCCGTGTGCGCGGTCTCGGCTCCAACCAGATTGCGTCGCTCGAGCGAGAGTTCGGTGGGGGTGCCGCCGGCTGATGTTCTCAGGCACTCCTGAGAACCTGGATAATCGCTGCATGGCTGCAACATCCCGGGGGACGACCCCCGTGCCCCCGGACGTACGTCCGCGGCTGACCGTGCTCTCCGGCCCCTCCGGGGTCGGCAAGAGCACGGTCGTCGCTCATATGCGCAAAGAACACCCCGAGGTCTGGCTCTCCGTCTCGGCCACCACCCGCAAGCCGCGGCCGGGTGAGAACCACGGTGTCCAGTACTTCTTCGTCTCCGACGACGAGATGGACAAGCTGATCGCCAACGGCGAGCTCCTGGAGTGGGCCGAATTCGCGGGCAACCGCTACGGAACCCCGCGCCGCGCGGTCCTCGACCGCCTGGAGGCGGGCGAGCCCGTCCTCCTGGAGATCGACCTCCAGGGCGCTCGCCTGGTGCGCGAGTCGATGCCCGAGGCGCAGCTCGTCTTCCTCGCCCCGCCGAGCTGGGACGAGCTGGTCCGCCGGCTCACCGGCCGCGGGACCGAGGCACCCGAGGTCATCGAGCGCAGGCTCGCCGCCGCCAAGGTGGAGCTCGCCGCCGAAGCCGAGTTCGACACGACGCTGGTCAATACCTCCGTCGAGGACGTGGCCCGTGATCTGCTAGCCTTGATGAAAGTTCTTTGATCTTTAACAGTGTCTCGACCTCTGGTCCTGACATCATTTGACCCCATCGGAAGGCAGAGAGTGTCCTCTTCCATCACCGCGCCCGAGGGCATCATCAACCCGCCGATTGATGAGCTGCTCGAAGCCACCGACTCGAAGTACAGCCTCGTGATCTACGCCGCCAAGCGCGCGCGTCAGATCAACGCGTACTACTCGCAGCTCGGTGAGGGCCTCCTGGAGTACGTCGGCCCCCTCGTGGACACGCACGTCCACGAGAAGCCGCTCTCGATCGCGCTCCGCGAGATCAACGCGGGTCTGCTGACGTCCGAGGCCATCGAGGGCCCGGCGCAGTAAGCGTTTCGTACCTTCACCACAGGCCCGGCAGCACGACTGCCGGGCCTGTGGTGTGTCATGGAGCAGTACGCATCCGAGTGCGGGGAGACAGAGGCAGTGGCCGAGAAGCCGAAGGTAGTCCTGGGGGTCAGCGGCGGCATCGCCGCCTACAAGGCGTGCGAGCTGCTGCGGCGGCTGACCGAGTCCGGCCATGACGTACGGGTCGTGCCGACCGCGTCGGCGCTGCACTTCGTCGGCGCCGCGACCTGGTCCGCGCTCTCCGGCCACCCCGTCTCCACCGAGGTCTGGTCCGACGTCCACGAGGTGCCGCACGTCCGCATCGGTCAGCACGCCGACCTCGTGATCGTCGCCCCCGCCACCGCCGACATGCTCGCCAAGGCGGCCCACGGACTCGCCGACGACCTCCTCACCAACACACTCCTGACGGCCCGCTGTCCGGTGGTCTTCGCCCCCGCCATGCACACCGAGATGTGGGAGCACCCCGCCACCCAGGAGAACGTGGCCACGCTGCGCCGCCGCGGCGCGCTGGTGATCGAACCCGCGGTCGGCCGCCTCACCGGTGTCGACACCGGCAAGGGCCGCTTCCCGGACCCCGTCGAGCTCTTCGAGGTCGTACGCCGTGTCCTCGCGCGCAAGGACCTGACCCAGGACCTCGCGGGCCGCCACGTCGTCGTCAGCGCCGGCGGCACCCGCGAGCCCCTCGACCCGGTCCGCTTCCTCGGCAACCGCTCCTCGGGCAAGCAGGGCTACGCGCTCGCCCGCAGCGCGGCCGCCCGCGGCGCCCGTGTCACGCTCGTCGCCGCCAACGCGGCGCTGCCCGACCCGGCGGGCGTGGACGTCGTGCCGGTCGGCACCGCCGTGCAGCTGCGCGAGGCCGTCGTGAAGGCCGCCGCCGACGCCGACGCGGTGGTCATGGCGGCCGCCGTGGCCGACTTCCGCCCCGAGACGTACGCCACAGGAAAGATCAAGAAGAAGGACGGCCAGGATCCCGCGCCGATCGCCCTGGTCCGCAATCCCGACGTCCTCGCCGAGATCGCGGGGGACAGGCTCCGACCCGGCCAGGTCGTCGTCGGCTTCGCCGCGGAGACGGACGACGTGCTGGCCAACGGCCGCGCCAAGCTCGCCCGCAAGGGCTGCGACCTGCTGGTCGTCAACGAGGTCGGCGAGCGCAAGACCTTCGGCTCCGAGAAGAACGAGGCCGTCGTGCTCGGAGCGGACGGCAGCGAGACGCCGGTGCCGCACGGACCCAAGGAAGCCCTCGCGGACACCGTCTGGGACCTGGTCGCGCAGCGTCTCGCCTGACTTCACGCGGCGCGGTCCGTGCTCTTCGTCTCACCATCCGGAACTCGGCCATAATCGAGCACCTGTCTTGACGGGGTGTCCACGGGCAGGGCTCAATGTCATCTTCGCCCCATCGGGCGCCTCAAACCCGGCAAAACGGGGCACGAGGCTCGCCGGTGGGGGTCGATCTTCGTACCGCTCAACGCAGTGTCGCAGGTCACAAGGCTCCCAAGTGGCGAGACATGTGGCCCGGCGGCCGAGTGTGACCGATAAACTGGTCTCGGACGACGCCGGGCGCAGCTCCCGGCCGTCCACCCATGATCAGCCAGCAGCCGCTGCAACCACAGGGAGCGATGTGTCCCGGCGCCTCTTCACCTCGGAGTCTGTGACCGAGGGTCACCCCGACAAGATCGCTGACCAGATCAGCGACACCATTCTCGACGCACTTCTGCGGGAGGACCCGACCTCCCGGGTCGCCGTGGAAACGCTGATCACCACGGGCCTCGTCCACGTGGCCGGCGAGGTCACGACGAAGGCGTACGCGCCGATCGCGCAGCTCGTGCGCGACAAGATCCTCGAGATCGGTTACGACTCCTCGAAGAAGGGCTTCGACGGCGCCTCCTGCGGCGTCTCGGTGTCCATCGGCTCGCAGTCCCCCGACATCGCGCAGGGCGTCGACACGGCGTACGAGAAGCGCGTCGAGGGCGATGAGGACGAGCTCGACAAGCAGGGCGCGGGCGACCAGGGCCTGATGTTCGGCTACGCCTGCGACGAGACCCCGGAGCTCATGCCGCTCCCGATCCACCTCGCGCACCGCCTCTCGCGCCGCCTCTCCGAGGTGCGCAAGAACGGGACCATCCCCTACCTGCGCCCCGACGGCAAGACCCAGGTCACCATCGAGTACGACGGCGACAAGGCCGTCCGTCTCGACACGGTCGTGGTCTCGTCCCAGCACGCCTCGGACATCGACCTGGACTCGCTCCTGGCCCCCGACATCCGTGAGTTCGTGGTCGAGCCCGAGCTGAAGGCCCTCCTCGAGGACGGCATCAAGCTGGAGACCGAGGGCTACCGCCTGCTGGTCAACCCGACCGGACGCTTCGAGATCGGCGGCCCGATGGGCGACGCCGGTCTCACCGGCCGCAAGATCATCATCGACACGTACGGCGGCATGGCCCGCCACGGCGGCGGTGCCTTCTCCGGCAAGGACCCGTCCAAGGTGGACCGCTCGGCCGCGTACGCGATGCGCTGGGTCGCCAAGAACGTCGTCGCCGCCGGCCTCGCGGCCCGCTGCGAGGTCCAGGTCGCGTACGCGATCGGCAAGGCCGAGCCGGTCGGCCTCTTCGTCGAGACGTTCGGCACGGCCACGGTCGACACGGACAAGATCGAGACGGCCATCGGTGAGGTCTTCGACCTGCGCCCGGCCGCGATCATCCGCGACCTCGACCTGCTCCGCCCGATCTACTCGCAGACCGCGGCGTACGGCCACTTCGGCCGGGCGATCCCCGACTTCACGTGGGAGCGCACGGACCGTGTGGAGGCGCTGCGGAAGGCTGCGGGGCTGTAGTTCCCGCGCTCTCCCGGTCACGGTCGAGGCCCGGTATCCCTGCGGGGGTGCCGGGCCTCGGCGTTTTCACGGCCGGGCGGTCGTGTCAGTGCGGTCTGGTAGGAATGCAGCTGTGAGCAGGGAGAACGAAGCGTTCGAGGGTGGGGGAGCCGAGGAGCCGGAGCAGCTCGCGCTGATTCGTGAGTCGGTGCGCAGGGCCAAGGTGCCGCGTGCCAAGCCCCGGACCTGGCGGGGGGCCGCGCTGGCCAAGGAGCTGCCGGTCGCGCGGGTGCTCGTGGACAAGGGCGTACTGCACCTCGACCGCTATTTCGACTACGCCGTGCCGGAGGAGCTGGACGCCGACGCGCAGCCCGGGGTGCGCGTCCGGGTGCGGTTCGGGGCCGGGTCGCGGAACGTGCGGCAGGGGCGGCGCGAGGGGGGCGGGCTGATCGACGGGTTCATCGTCGAGCGGTGCGCGGAGACGGAGTACACGGGGCCGTTGGCGGCCCTGGCCCAGGTCGTGTCGCCGGAGCCGGTGCTCGACTCCGGGCTCCTGGAACTGGCGCGGGCCGTGGCCGACCGTTACGCGGGCAGCCTCGCCGATGTGCTGCAGCTCGCCGTGCCGCCCCGGCACGCGCGTGCCGAGTCCAAGGCGGCCCCCGAGCCGCCCGCCCCGCCGGCCGCGCCCGAACCGGGGAGTTGGGGGAGGTATGGGCACGGCCCCGATTTCTTGCGTTCCCTCGCCTCGGGGGGTGCGCCCCGCGCCGTGTGGACGGCGTTGCCGGGGCCGCAGTGGGCCGAGGAGATCGCCCGTGCCGTGCAGGCCACCCTCGCCTCCGGGCGGGGCGCGCTCGTCGTCGTGCCGACCGGGCGGCCCGCCGCGCGCGTGGACGCCGCGCTGACCGGACTGCTCGGCCCGGGGCAGCATGCGCTGCTCACCGCCGACGCCGGGCAGGAGCGGCGCTATCAGGAGTGGCTCTCCGTGCGGCGCGGGACCGTGCGGGCCGTCGTCGGCACCCGGGCCGCCATGTTCGCGCCCGTACGGAACCTGGGCCTCGTCGTCGTATGGGACGACGGGGACTCCAACCACAGCGACGACCGCGCCCCGTTCCCCCATGTGCGGGAAGTCCTTGAACTGCGGGCGACACGCGACAAGTGCGGCTTTTTGCTGGGGGGTTGGAGCTGCACGGTGGAGGCGGCCCAGCTCGTCGAGAGCGGGTGGGCCGCGCCGCTCGTCGCCGACCGCGAGCAGGTACGGGGGGCCGCGCCGCTCGTACGGACCGTGGGCGACCTGGACCTCGCGCGGGACGAGGCGGCGCGGGCGGCGCGGCTGCCGACGCTGGCCTGGCAGGTCGCACGGGAGGGCCTGAAGCACGGGCCCGTCCTGGTGCAGGTGCCGAGGCGTGGTTATGTGCCGCGGCTCGCCTGCGAGCGGTGCCGTGAGCCCGCGCGCTGCCGGCGGTGCGCGGGGCCGCTGGAGGCGCAGGAAAGCGGATCCGCGCTGCGGTGCGGTTGGTGCGGGGTGGAGGAGGCTTCCTGGCACTGCGAGTCCTGCGGCGGGTTCCGGCTGCGGGCGCAGGTCGTCGGGGCGCGCAGGACAGCGGAGGAGCTGGGCCGGGCGTTCCCGGCGGTGCCGGTGCGGACTTCGGGCCGCGAGCAGGTCCTCGACACGGTGCCGGGGGCGCCGGCGCTGGTCGTGAGCACACCGGGGGCGGAGCCCGTGGCCGAGGGCGGTTACGCGGCCGCCCTGCTGCTCGACGGCTGGGCCATGCTGGGCCGCCCCGACCTGCGGGCGGGCGAGGACGCGCTGCGGCGGTGGGTCGGCGCCGCGTCACTGGTCCGTCCGCAGGGCGCGGGCGGCACGGTGGTGGTCGTGGCCGAGCCGACCCTGCGACCCGTGCAGGCGCTGGTGCGGTGGGATCCGGTGGGCCACGCGGTACGGGAACTCGCGGAACGCGCCGAACTGGGCTTCCCGCCGGTGTCGCGCATGGCATCGGTGTCCGGCCCGCCGGAGGCGCTCACGGAGTTCCTGTCCGGCGCGGAACTGCCGGGGGACGCGGTGGTGTTGGGGCCGGTTCCGGTGTGGGGTGGTGCGGGTGGTGGTCCTGCCGGTGCCGGGGGGGCGCGGGGCGGTGCGGGTGCGCCGTCCGGGGCGGAGCTGTGGGAGCGGGTGCTGATCCGGGTGCCGCCGGGCAGCGGTGCCGCACTCGCCGCTGCGTTGAAGACGGCGCAGGCGGCGCGGATGGCCCGGGGGGCGAAGGGCGCGCGGGAGGCCGGGGGAGAGGCGGTGCGGGTGCGGGTGGATCCGCTGGACATCGGCTGAGCTGCGGACAGGGGTGGGGCTTTGGGCGTCGGCTCAGCTCTGGGTATCGGCTGGGCTGGGCGTCGGCTCAGCTCTGGGCATCGGCTGGGCTTTGGCCGTCGGCCGAGTTGGCGGAACGGTGCCTGCGCAGGAAGCTGCCCCCTCGTCCTTGGCGGAGGAGCGAGAGGGCAGCGGTTGGTGGGGTGGAGTGGGGCAGCCGTCGGCGTCAGCCGTTGCGGGGGCCGGGGAACGCGCTCGGCCTGGGCTCGTCGCGGAGCGTGGGGCTGCCCGCCGTGGGCTGGGTCGGCATCGTGCGGGCCGCGGGTACGGACGGCAGCGGGACACCGACCGGGAGGGGACGCGTGGCCGTCGACGTGACCGTGGGCGCAGGGGTCTCCGCCGCGCGCTCCGCCTCGGCCGCCGCCTGCGTGGTGGCCCGTCGCGCGCCGTAACGGCGGTGGACCGCCTGCTTGGTGACGCCGAGGGCCGAGCCCACCGCGTCCCACGAGAACCCCAGCGAGCGGTCGAAGTCCACCGCCGCGGTGACCAGCGTCTCGACGCTGTCCCGGAGTTCCTGGGCGAGACGGACGGTCGGGGCGGGGGCCCGCCCGTACACGACGAAGCCCGCGGACGGGCTGGAGCGGCGCGGGCGGTAGACGTTGCCGAGCTGCGCGGTGAGGGTGCGCAGCGCGTCCACCTGCCGGCGGACCCGCTCGATGTCCCGCACCAGGAGGTGCAGGCTCGCCCGTGCCTGGGCGTCGTGGGTTGCGTGGTCGGCCATGAACAAGCCTCTCGAACCGGCGTTGAAAAGGATCGGGCCGCGTCGGCGGCCCGTTGTGGTCAACTCTTTCTTGACCAACGCGCTAGTTCGTGTGGGGTCACGGTGCAGGGGCGCATATGCATATGCACAGGGCGCGCGGCGCTTCGTACGCCCCCGGCGGCGGGGGCCGCGGCGGCGCGAGGACGACCGGCCCGGGCGGGGTCCGTGCGCGGCCCATAGACTGGTGTGCTGCCGTCGCCCCACCCCTGACCACCCCTCACCAGAGATCCGAGGTACCCCTCAGTGAAGCTTGTCTTCGCAGGCACTCCCGAGGTAGCCGTCCCCGCACTGGACGCCCTGATCGCCTCCGACCGGCACGAGGTGGCCGCCGTGGTGACCCGCCCGGACGCGCCCGCGGGACGGGGCCGCAGGCTGGTCGCGAGCCCGGTCGCCGAGCGCGCCGAGGAGGCGGGCATCGAGGTGCTCAAGCCCGCGAAGCCGCGCGACGAGGACTTCCTGGCGCGGCTGCGCGAGATCGGCCCCGACTGCTGCCCCGTCGTCGCGTACGGCGCGCTGCTGCCGAAGGCTGCCCTGGACATCCCGGCCCGCGGCTGGGTCAACCTGCACTTCTCGCTGCTGCCCGCGTGGCGCGGCGCCGCGCCGGTGCAGCACGCGGTGATGGCGGGCGACGAGATCACCGGCGCCTCCACGTTCCTGATCGAGCAGGGCCTCGACTCCGGGCCCGTGTACGGGACGGTCACCGAAGCGGTGCGGCCGACCGACACCAGCGGGGACCTGCTCACGCGTCTCGCGTTCGCGGGGTCCGGGCTGCTGGTCGCGACCATGGACGGCATCGAGGACGGCAGCCTCAAGGCGGTGTCGCAGCCCGCGGACGGCGTCACCCTCGCCCCGAAGATCACCGTCGAGGACGCCCAGGTGGACTGGGCGGCGCCCGCGATGCGGGTCGACCGGGTCGTGCGCGGCTGCACTCCCGCGCCCGGCGCCTGGACCGTGTTCCGCGGCGAGCGGCTGAAGATCATCCAGGCCGCGCCCGTCCAGGACCGCACCGACCTCGCGCCCGGTGAGATCGCCGCCGCCAAGAACAACGTCCACGTCGGTTCCGGTTCGCACGCCGTCGAGCTGCTCTGGGTCCAGCCGCAGGGCAAGAAGCCGATGCGCGGCGCGGACTGGGCGCGCGGGGTTCGGATCGCCCCGGGTGAGCGGATGGGGCACAGCGACGTAGGCTGAGTGGGTTCGGACCGATTTCAGCAATCGGATCCAACGCAGCATTCGGACCGATTCCAGCAATCGGACCCATCGCAGCATCCGGACCGATCCCAGCAATCGGGCCCCGTTCCAGCATTCGACCCGTCCCAGCAGCGGAGCACCTTTGAACGACCAGCCGAACCGGCCACCCCGTAAGCCCTCCGGGAAGTCCGGCAAGCCCTACCGCCGCCCCCAGAAGGACCCCGTCCGCTTCCTCGCGTTCGAGGCGCTGCGGGCGGTCGACGAGCGTGACGCGTACGCGAACCTCGTCCTGCCGCCCCTGCTCCGCAAGGCGCGCGAGAAGGGCGACTTCGACGCGCGGGACGCGGCGCTCGCCACCGAGCTGGTCTACGGAACGCTCCGCCGCCAGGGGACGTACGACGCGATCGTCGCGGCCTGCATCGACCGGCCGCTGCGCGAGGTCGACCCGCCGGTCCTCGACGTGCTCAACCTCGGCGTGCACCAGCTGCTCGGTACGCGCATCCCGACGCACGCCGCCGTCTCCGCCTCGGTGGAGCTGGCCCGCGTCGTGCTCGGCGACGGGCGCGCCAAGTTCGTCAACGCCGTGCTGCGCAAGGTCTCCCAGGACGACCTCGACGGCTGGGTGGAGAAGGTCGCGCCGCCGTACGACGAGGACGCCGAGGACCACCTCGCCGTCGTCCACTCGCATCCCCGCTGGGTCGTCTCGGCGCTGTGGGACTCCCTCGGCGGCGGCCGCGCCGGCATCGAGGACCTGCTGGAGGCGGACAACGAGCGGCCCGAGGTGACGCTCGTGGCGCGCCCCGGCCGCGCCACCGCCGAGGAACTCCTCGAATCCGTCGGAGAGGACTCCGCGCTGCCCGGACGCTGGTCGCCGTATGCCGTGCGGCTCAGCGAGGGCGGCGAGCCCGGTGCCCTGGAGGCCGTGCGCGAGGGGCGCGCGGGCGTGCAGGACGAGGGCAGCCAGCTCGTCGCGCTCGCACTCGCGAACGCCCCGCTGGACGGCCCCGACGAGAAGTGGCTCGACGGCTGCGCGGGCCCCGGCGGCAAGGCGGCCCTGCTCGCCGGTATCGCCGCCCAGCGCGGCGCCGTCCTGCTCGCCGCCGAGAAGCAGCCGCACCGGGCCGGTCTCGTCGCCCAGGCGCTCGCCGGGAACCCCGGCCCCTACCAGGTCGTCGCGGCCGACGGCACCCGCCCGCCGTGGCGGCCCGGCACCTTCGACCGCGTCCTGATGGACGTGCCCTGCACGGGACTCGGCGCCCTGCGACGCCGCCCCGAGGCCCGCTGGCGCCGCCGCCCGCAGGACCTGGACGGCTTCGCCCCGCTCCAGCGCGGGCTGCTGCGCACGGCGTTGGAGTCGGTGCGGGTCGGCGGCATCGTCGGATACGCCACGTGCTCCCCGCACCTCGCCGAGACGCGGGCCGTCGTGGACGACGTACTCAAACACGGTGGCGGCGCCGAACTCGTCGACGCGCGGCCCCTGATGCAGGACGTTCCGGCACTGGGCGACGGGCCCGACGTACAGCTGTGGCCGCATCTGCACGGGACGGACGCGATGTATCTGGCGCTGATCCGGCGCACCGCCTGACGGCTGCCGGATCGTGATGGCCCCGACTCGATTAGCCGGACCGCCCTGTCCGCCGCCGTGCTTCAGTACGGGCCGCTCATCCGTCGGTCAGTGGATCAGTTCTCGCCTGACGCGGGCCACCAGAAGCCGTCGCCGCGCAGGTTGAGTTGGACCCATGGATGGGTGGTGCTGATGCATTTGATGACGCAGTTCTCGAACTGTGCCCTCATGCGGGAGCGAACTTCTCGCGCCGGGGAAGGGGTCACGGAATCCTCCTCCAGGCCGCGCCACACCGCGTGGGAGCTCACTTCCTCCTTCCGGTATTCGCGGTAGTGCACGCCGAGTACGTTCTGCCCGTCCGAGCACCAGTCGGCGCGGTGGAAGAACTTGTAGAAGGTGAATCCGAGAGCGGTCTTCGCGTGATGGTGGCCCTCGGAGATCCAGCATTGCCGGCCTCTGACGCCCCGCGCGCTCGCGGGGTCGGGCACCGTCCGGAACCGCGCTGTGCCGGCCGCCGGATCGTGGACCATGTTCGCCACCTTCGGATACTTCCGTAGTGTGGCGCGATCGCTGTCCGACAACTTGCCGCCGTTGGCCTCGATGTGTTCCAGCACCGTCCTGGCCTCGGCAGGCAGTTCAGCAGCGGATGCGTCGACCGTGCCCGAGAGCAACAGGATCGCGCTGCCGAGCCCGACTCGGGCGAGGTTCATGTACCGCGACCGCCCGGGGCGGACGAGAGCCTTCGAGGGTTTGGCCATGATTCCTCCAGGAGCATCGCGCCAAGCCGGCTGCCGGCACGCATACGTCCACGTCCTCCCCGCGCGGCACCGGCACGACGCGCAGCGACGCACAGCACCATCCGAACGAGGTACGCCCCGCCCCTCTCGAGGTAGGTGTCGGTCAGCCGGGGTCCGCCGCTGCGTCCACGCGGTGCAGGAACGCCTCGACGAGGCGGTCGGTGAAAGCCTCGTCGACGGGTTCCGCCGTCACCAGGACGCGGTGGTAGACCGGTCCCACGAGTTGGTCGATCTCGGCCGCCATGTCGAGTCCCGCGGCGAGCCGGCCGCGTGCCACCGCACGTTCCAGCGGGAGCCGGTCGCGTCGGCGCTGCTCGTCCAGGTACGCGGACCGCAGGGTGGCGGCGAACGCGGGATCGTGCTGGGCATGCCCGATCAGGGCCCTGAAGACAGCACCCGCGTCTGACTCGGTGAGGAACAGGGCCAGTTGGCGCAGGTGGGCGCGTAGATCCGCCGCCAGGTCGCCCTGGTCCGGCGGAGTCAGCGCTTCGGCCGCGTCCTGGAGGAAGGCGTCCAGGAGGATGTCGGTCTTGGTCTTCCACCAGCGGTAGACGGTCTGCTTGGCTACGCCCGCCCGCGCGGCGATGCCCTCGATGGTGACGCCGGTGAAGCCCTTCTCCACCAAGAGGTCGTCGACCGCCTCAAGCACCGCCTGCCGGGCCTGTTCGCTGCGGCCGTGCCTGTTGCCGTGGTGGCGTGCGGCCGGTTCCGGCCGGGCCGTGGCGGCGGTCGTACTTCCCTGTCCCATGTCTGCCTCCCGGGGCCAGCGTAGGCCAGAACCTCTAGACGCTACGCAACGGTGCGTCTAGCCTAGGTTCATGACACCCACCAACACGCTCGAAGACCCCCGCGTCGCCTCCGCCCTCGACCGGATGTTCCGCAGTGCCGAGCAGGACGAGGAGACCAGCAGGCGGATCAGGGCGGCGCTGCCCCAGGGTTCCGCGCCCCTCGGCCCGCAGGAGCAGGCCGACGCCAAGGCGGAGGTGTACATGCCGATCTCCGCCCAGGGCGGCCGTCTTCTCTACAACCTGATCCGGGCCGTCCGCCCCGCCACCGTCGTCGAGTTCGGCACGTCCTTCGGCATATCCACGCTCCACCTCGCCGCCGCGGTGCGCGACAACGGGACGGGGCACGTGATCAGTACGGAACTGAGCGCCGCCAAGGCCGCCGCCGCCCGCCGGACGTTCACCGAGACGGGTCTCGACGACCTGATCACCGTCCTCGAAGGAGACGCCCGCGACACCCTCGCCGCGGTCGACGGCTCCGCGGACTTCGTCCTGCTCGACGGCTGGAAGGACCTGTGCCTGCCGGTCCTGCGACTCCTCGAACCACGTCTCGCGCCCGGCACCCTCGTCGTCGCCGACGACGTCGACCTGGAGGACCTCGCGCCCTACCTCGACTACGTCCGTGACCCCCGGAACGGCTACCAGAGCGTCACGTTCCCCGTGGAGGACGGGATGGAGATCAGCTGCCGCCTCTAGGCCGTTCCGGCCGTTCTGGCCGGTCAGGCCGTTTCCGGAGGATCAGGCGTACGGCCCGCTCTCCCTCGGATGGCTGACCGCCCGGCTGCGGCTGGCGCGTCCGTCGTGCGCGGGGTCGTCGCCGCCCTAGAGTCACTGAGGTGAAGCCGGTCAGCGCGGCGCCGCCGGATCCTACCGAGCCACGGCCCGGCGTACGGACCAGGTGGCGGGCCCGGCTGCGCGAGGCCGTCGTGCCGCTTGCCCGGCGCGCCTTCCGGCTGCACTGGTGCGGCTACCTGCTGTCGTGGGCGGGGTCGGCCGTCGCCCCGCTTGCTCTCGCGTTCGCCGCGCTCGCCACCGGCGGTGGCCCGCGGGCCCTGGGGGTCGTGCTCGCTGCCGGTGTCCTCCCGCAGATCGTGCTGCTGCCGGTCGGGGGCGTGATCGCCGACCGGTACCACCGCGTCCGGGTGATGGTGTGGTCCAACGTCGTCTGCGCGCTCGCCGAGACGGCGGCCGCATGTCTGATCTGGTCAGGCACCGTTCAGGTGTGGCAGCTCGCGGTCACGGCGGGCGTGTGCGGTGCCGCGGGCGCGTTCTTCGTACCCGCGGCGGACGGCGCCGTCGTGCAGGTGGTGCCGGCCGGGCAGCGGCACACGGCCAACGCGCTCCTGAAGTTCGGGCAGAACGTGGGGAAGATGGCGAGCCCGGCGCTGGGCGGCGTGCTCATCGCCGCGGCGGGCCCGGCGTTTGCACTCGTCTGGGACGCGGTCACCTTCGCCGTGTCGGCGGTCCTGTTCGCGCGCATCAAGGTGTCCCGGACGGGCCCGCGGCCGGAGTCCGCGGCACCCCGGCGGGGCGGGCCGGGTGCGGGCCTGCGCGGCGAGATGGGCCGCGGCTGGCGCGAGGTGTGGGACCGGCGCTGGCTCGCGGTGATGGTCTGTCAGGCCGCCGTGACCGGTTCGGCCTGGCTGGCCGGCTACCAGCTGCTCGGGCCCCTGTACGGGCAACGGGTCCTCGGCGGGGCCGCGCTGTGGGGTGTCGTCGTGTCCGCCTTCACCGGCGGCCTGATCGCCGGGGCCGCACTGGCACTGGCGTGGCGGCCCTCCTGGGTCGGTGCCGTCGTGTGCGCGGGGACCGGAGCCCTGGCCCTGCCTCTCGCCGCGATAGCCGTCCGCGCCCCGCTGCCCGCACTCGTGGCCGCCTTCGTCGTGGCGGGCGCGGGCCTGGAGCTCGCCATGGTCGTCTGGCTCTCGCTCCTCCAGGAACGCATCCCGGGCGACCGCCTCGGCCGCGTCCTGTCGTACTCGACGCTCGGCCAGATGCTGCCCGTACCCGTCGCCTACCTCCTCACCGGACCCGCCACCGAAAGACTCGGACTGCACACCACCCTCGCGTGGGCCGCGGGCCTGGTCACGACCGCGGCACTGTTCCCGCTGGTCCTGCCACAGGTGCGCCGCCTCACCCATACGCCCGCGAGACGGGCGACGGAGGCCTAGTCGCCGCGGCGCGCCAGCGAGTGCGGCCACCACACCTTCGGGCCCACGTCCAGGAACAGTGCCGTCACCAGGACCGAACGTACGACGAAGGTGTCGAGCAGTACGCCGAGGGCCACCGCGAAGCCGATCTCGGCGAACGCCACCATCGGCAGCGTGCCGAGCGCGGCGAACGTGCCCGCGAGGACCAGACCCGCCGAGGTGATCACCGCGCCGGTCGCGGCGAGACCGGTCAGGACGCCCGCACGCGTCCCCTGTCCACCCGCCTCCTCACGGATGCGGGTGGACAGGAAGATGTTGTAGTCGATGCCGAGTGCCACCAGGAACACGAAGACGAAGAGCGGGAAGTCCGTCGGCACGCCCGCGTAGTCGAAGAGGTGGCGGAAGGCCAGTGCGCTGAGGCCGAGGGCCGTCGCGAAGGACAGGACCACCGTCGCGATGAGGATCAACGGGGCCACCACGGCCCGCAGCAGCACGGCGAGGATCAGCAGGACCACGGCAAGGACCAGCGGGATGATCAGCTTGTTGTCGTGCGCCGTGGCGTGGTCCATGTCGAGCAGGGCCGCCGTGCCGCCGCCCACCTGCGCGTCCGCGTCGGGTACGGCGTGCACGGCGTCGCGCACCCGCTCCACCGTCCGCTTCGCGGCCGCGCTGTCGGACGGGTCGGTCAGCGTCGCCTCGAACAGCACCTGGCCGTCGTACAGGGGTTTCGTCCCCGGCGGCCGCGCGACGCTGCCGGGCACCACGCCCCGGTCGTCCCGCACGACGCGGGCGACGGCGTCGCGCTGCGCCCGGTCCGCCACGATCACCAGCGGATCCCCCGAGCCCGCGGGGAAGTGCCGTGCGAGCACCTCCTGGCCGGTGATCGAGTCCGGCTTGTCGGTGAAGGCGTCGGCGTTGCTGAGGCCCTCGGCCCGCAGCTGCAGGACTCCGAGCGAGAGCAGGGCGAGGGTCGCCGCCGTGACGCCCCAGATCAGCCGAGGGCGGCGGTCGATGCGCTGCCCCGTGCGGGCCCACACGCCGCGCTCGGTCGGCTCGGCGGAACCGACGTGCGGAATCAGCGGCCAGAAGAACCACCGGCCGAAGATGACGAGGAGCGCGGGGAACAGCGACAGCATCGCCAGGAGCCCCACCGCGACGCCGATCGCGGCGACCGGACCGAGGCCGCTCGTCGAGTTCATCTCGGCGGCCAGCAGCACCAGCATGCTCAGGACGACCGTCGCACCCGACGCGAGGACGGCGGGACCGGCCCGGTGCAGAGCGAGGGCCATCGCCTCGTGCCGGTCCTCGTGGCGGCGCAGTTCTTCGCGATAGCGAGCGACCAGGAGCAGCGCGTAGTCCGTCCCCGCGCCGAAGACGAGGACCGTCAGGATGCCCGCGCTCTGGCCGTTGACGGTGAGGTCCGCGTGCTCGGCGAGAAGGTAGATGAGGGCCTGGGCAGTGAACAGCGCGGTGATGACGGAGAGCAGCGGGGCGAGGAGGAGGGTCGGACTGCGGTACGTGAAGAGCAGGATGACGATCACGATGCCGGCCGCCGCGAGCAGCAGCGTCGAGTCGATGCCCTCGAAGGCCTCCGCCGAGTCGGCGCCCGTGCCGCCGGGCCCGGTGATGTGCACGGCGAGGCCGTCGCCGCCGTCCCCGACCCGCTCCCGGATGGTGTCGACGGCGGGCCCGATGCGCTCCCAGCCCTCGGCGTCCATGGTGATCGGGACGGCCACCTGAGCCGCCTCGGCGCCCGACTTCTCGTCGTACACCGGGCCGCGGGTCTCGGCGCCGCGGATTCCGTGGGCGCGCAACTCCCCGGCCTGGCGGACGTCCTCGGCGATCTGCTCGCGGTCCGCCGCGGTGAGGCCGCCTTCGCGGGCGTACACGATGATCGCGGGGATCACCTCGGGCCTGAACTCGGCCGACAGGTCCAGGACTTGGGTCGACTCGGCGGATCCCGGCAGCCAGGACTCGGCGTCGTTCTCCTGGGCGTCGGTGAGCTTCTGGGCCAGGGGCGCCGCGACGATGATCACCACCAGCCAGAACAGCACCACCAGCCACTTGGCGCGCCGCCCGCACACCAGCCACGCGACGCCGCGCCGCTCCTGCCGCCGTTCGTCCGCCATGGCTTCCCCCCGCTTGCCGTGCGCGGTGCCGCTGGACCGTCCAGCATGGCACTCGGCACGCGGTCGCGGGAGCCACTGTGCCCATGCGGTGGACTGCGGTCAGCAACGAGCGCCGGGCATGGCAGGCTTGGGGCATGGCCGTGCAGATCAACCCCAGCATCCTGTCCGCGGACTTCGCCCGTCTTGCCGAGGAGGCAAAGGCAGTCGAAGGCGCCGACTGGCTCCACGTCGACGTGATGGACAACCACTTCGTCCCGAACCTCACTCTCGGGGTGCCGGTCGTAGAGTCCCTGGCCCGTGCGGCGGACACGCCTCTGGACTGCCATCTGATGATCGAGGACCCCGATCGCTGGGCCCCGCAGTACGTCGAGGCGGGCGCCGGATCCGTCACGTTCCACGCGGAGGCGGCCGCCGCACCGGTCCGGCTCGCGCGCGAGATCCGCGCCAAGGGCGCCCGCGCCTCGATGGCGCTGAAGCCCGCGACGCCCATCGAGCCGTTCGAGGACCTGCTCCCCGAGCTCGACATGCTGCTCATCATGACGGTCGAGCCCGGCTTCGGCGGTCAGGCGTTCCTCGACATCATGCTGCCCAAGATCCGCCGCACCCGTGAGCTGATCGCCAAGCACGGCCTGGAGATGTGGCTGCAGGTCGACGGCGGTGTCTCGGCCGAGACCATCGAGCGCTGCGCCGAGGCCGGAGCCGATGTCTTCGTCGCCGGCTCCGCCGTCTACGGCGCCAAGGATCCCGCGGACGCGGTACGTTCATTGCGCACCCAAGCCGAGGCAAAGACCGCGTCAAGCGGCTGGGCGTGCGACCACTGAGCCACGGGAACGTGAACGCAGTCCGCCAGGGCTGATCGACCAGGCCGGATCTGCAAGGATGAACGGCGAATCCAGTTTGTGAACAGCAGTGAGGAGAGCGCCGTGTCGGCCATGTCGGCGGGTCGGTCAGCCATGCGGATGGGACCCGCGGAGCTGGTGCAGGCGGCGGCCATGGCCCGCCGCTTCTACCTCGAGGGCAAGTCCAAGATCCAGATCGCCGAGGAGTTCGGCGTCAGCCGCTTCAAGGTGGCCCGGGTCCTGGAGACCGCCCTGGAGCGTGATCTCGTGCGCATCGAGATCCGGGTGCCCGCCGAGCTGGACGCGGAGCGCTCCGACGCGCTGCGCGCCCGCTACGGCCTGCGGCACGCCGTCGTCGTGGAGTCGCCGGCGCCCGCCGACGAGATCGACGAGTCGCCCGACCCGGAGAACCTCGGGGAGGTGGCGGCGGACCTCCTCGGCGAGCTCGTCACCGAGGGCGACGTGCTCGGCCTCGCCTGGGGCCGCTCCACGATCCACATGGCGGCCGCGCTCGACCAGCTGCCGCCGTGCACGGTCGTGCAGCTGACGGGGGTGTACGACGCCGGGACCGCGGAGCGCGGCTCCGTCGAGGCGGTCCGCCGCGCCGCGCAGGTGTCCGGTGGCGAGGCCCACCCCATCTACGCGCCGATGCTGCTGCCCGACCCCGCCACCGCGGCGGCGCTGCGCAACCAGACCGGCATCGCCCGCGCCTTCGAGTACTTCGACAAGGTCACGGTCGCCTGCGTCTCCATCGGCTCCTGGGAGCCGGGCATCTCCACCGTCCACGACATGCTCAGCGACGAGGAGCGGGCGCATTACGCCTCGCTGGGCGTCGCCGCGGAGATGTCGGCGCACCTGTTCGACGCCGAGGGGCGTCGGGTCGGGCGGGATCTCGGGGAGCGGTGCATCACCGTCGAGGCGGACCGGCTTCGGCGGATTCCCGAGGTCGTCGCGATCGCGGGCGGGCAGCGGAAGGCGGCGGCGATCGATGCGGTGCTGCGGTCCGGGCTTGTCACGAGTCTCGTGACGGATACGGCTGCGGCTGATCAGTTGCTCGTCGCCGGGGCTGCGCCCCGCCCCGCGCTCAACCGGGCGGACCCGGACGGGAGCTGAGCCTCTGCGGGCCGCGGGGGTCGCTCGCGCCCACGCGGCCGAGCCGCACGTGTCACTGCCCCGCGCCCCTGAAGGGGTGCTGTGGCAAGGTCTGAGACATGCTGAACCGGTTTGTCCCCCGCGTCCTGGGGGCGCTGCTGCTCTGTCTCGCCGTCCTCGCCGCCGGGTGCTCCTCCGGCGACGGTGACCGGGATGCCCCCGCCTGGGCCCGCGGCATGGCCACCGTCCAGGTCGACCGGCTGCCCGCCGAGGCGCGGAAGACGTTGCGCCTCATCGATGACGGCGGACCCTTCCCGTACCCGAAGGACGGCACCGTCTTCGGCAACTTCGAGCGCGAGCTCCCGCGGCAGAAGCGTGGCTACTACCACGAGTACACCGTCCGCACGCCCGGCGAACGGGACCGCGGGGCCCGCCGGATCGTCACCGGCAGCCACGACGAGGTCTACTACACCGACGACCACTACGCGTCCTTCAAGGCGGTGCTGAGGTAATGACCCACGACGTCGGCGGAGAGCCGCTCGGGCCCGTGCTGGAGGCGGTGCGCGGCGCCGGCTGGACCACCACCGCGCTCTCCCTCTCCGGGGTGACGGACAAGGCCGCCTTCATGGAGCGCTGCGCCCGCGGACTCGGCCTGCCCGACTGGTTCGGGCGCAACTGGGACGCGCTGGCCGACTGCCTCACCGATCTGTCGTGGGCGCCTCCCGCGCGCGGGAGGCTGCTCGTCGTATCCGGATGGCAGGAGTACGCCGACGCGGCGCCGGGGGAGTGGCGGATCGCCCAGGAGGTGTTCTCGTCGGCCGTCGAGCACTGGCGGGGCGCGGCGGAGGCGGGGCTCGAGATCGTACTCGCGCTCGGCCCTGCCGACACGGAGCGTGGCGACGGCTGAACGTGCTGTTCCGCTTCGGGGATCCCCTTGGACGATCGGACCAGTGTCCTCCCGTCCCGTCTGGGTGATCATCCCAGGCGGTACGACCCCTGCGGCATGGGAGAATGAAGTACGTGCTTTCCCCCCGGTCCAACTGTCCGGGGGCCACCTCTGATCGACTGGGATGAGCAGCACGTGCGCTTCCTCAATGACATCCAGCCTGCGTACGACCTGACGTACGACGACGTCTTCATGGTCCCGAGGCGCTCCGCCGTCGGATCCCGCCAGGGCGTGGACCTCTCGTCGCCCGACGGCACCGGCACCACGATCCCGCTGGTCGTCGCCAACATGACCGCGATCGCGGGACGGCGCATGGCCGAGACCGTCGCCCGCCGCGGCGGCCTCGTCGTCATCCCCCAGGACATCCCGATCGAGGTCGTCACCGAGGTCGTCTCCTGGGTCAAGACGCGCCATCACGTCCTGGACACCCCCATCGTCCTGGCCCCCACGCAGACGGTCGCGGACGCGCTCGCCCTGCTCCCGAAGCGCGCGCACGACGCCGGCGTCGTCGTCGACGCCGACCAGAAGCCCGTCGGTGTCGTCACGGACGCCGACCTGACCGGCGTCGACCGCTTCACGCAGCTCTCCGAGGTCATGTCCAGGGACCTGCTGCTCCTGGACGCCGACATCGACCCGCGCGACGCCTTCAACAAGCTCGACGCCGCCAACCGGCGCTACGCCCCCGCGGTGGACAAGGACGGCCGCCTCGCCGGCATCCTCACCCGTACGGGCGCCCTGCGCGCCACGCTCTACACCCCGGCCGTCGACGCCAACGGCGGCCTGCGCATCGCCGCCGCCGTCGGCATCAACGGCGACGTGGCGGGCAAGGCCAAGCAGCTCCTCGACGCGGGCGTCGACACGCTCGTCGTCGACACCGCGCACGGTCACCAGGAGTCGATGATCGCCGCGGTCAAGGCCGTACGCGCCCTCGACCCGCGGGTCCCGATCGTGGCGGGCAACATCGTCGCCGCCGAGGGCGTCCGCGACCTCATCGAGGCCGGCGCCGACATCATCAAGGTGGGTGTCGGCCCCGGCGCCATGTGCACCACCCGCATGATGACCGGTGTGGGCCGCCCGCAGTTCTCCGCGGTGCTCGAATGCGCCGCCGAGGCCAAGAAGTTCGGCAAGCACGTCTGGGCCGACGGCGGTGTCCGGCACCCCCGCGACGTCGCCATGGCGCTCGCCGCCGGCGCCTCGAACGTCATGGTCGGCTCCTGGTTCGCGGGTACCTACGAGTCCCCGGGCGACCTCCAGCACGACGCCAAGGGCCGTGCCTACAAGGAGTCGTTCGGCATGGCCTCCGCGCGTGCCGTGCGCAACCGCACGTCCGAGGAGTCCGCGTACGACCGCGCCCGCAAGGCGCTCTTCGAGGAGGGCATCTCGACCTCCCGCATGTTCCTCGACCCGGCGAGGCCCGGCGTCGAGGACCTGATCGACTCGATCATCGCGGGCGTCCGCTCGTCCTGCACGTATGCGGGCGCGGCCTCCCTGGAGGAGTTCGCCGAGAAGGCCACGGTCGGCATCCAGAGCGCCGCCGGATACGCGGAGGGCAAGCCCCTGCACGCCAGCTGGAGCTAACCCTTCCCGACCTGCACGAAGGCCCCCGCGGTGCGTCCGCGGGGGCCTTCGTCGTGTCCGCTCGGAGAGCCCCGTCGAGGGGCGGAACGCAACGGACGAAACGGACCGCGCAACGAAGAGACGCGTATGGCGGAAGTGCGCAATGATCATTCGGCGGTACGCAAGGTTGCTGCATTACGGTCGGGAAGCCGGGGACTCTAGAGTCAGGCGCTGAACGTGGTGTGGCGGGGACTGCCTGCTCGGTGGTTCCCGTCGCCAAGCGCGGGTGCCGTGGGTCCTCGCCGCCCTGACCGGCAGCGATGAAGGAGCCAGCGCGTGCTCGACCAAGGCGCACCCCCGCAGAACCGCCCAAGCCCCCCGGGCAGCCCTGGCCTCGCCGGCCGTCTGATGCGCCGCAAGCCGGTGGAACGCCTGATCGAGGAGGGTGGCCAGGGCGAGGGAGGATCGCTGCGCCGCTCCCTCGGCATGTGGCAGCTGACCATGATCAGCATCGGTGCCACGCTCGGTACCGGCATCTTCGTCGTCCTCGGCGAGAGCGTCCCCAAGGCCGGCCCCGCCGTCACCGTCTCCTTCGTGATCGCCGGACTCACCGCGCTCTTCTCGGCGCTCTCGTACGCGGAGCTCGCCGGCTCCATCCCGGTGGCCGGCTCCTCGTACTCGTACGCGTACGCAACGATGGGTGAACTCGTCGCCTGGGTCTGCGGCTGGTGCCTGGTCCTTGAGTACGGCGTCTCGGTCGCCGCGGTCGCGGTCGGCTGGGGCGAGTACCTCAACGAGCTGCTCGACGGCACCATCGGCGTCACCATCCCCGACGCGCTCTCCGCGGCGCCCGGCGAGGTCGACGGCGCGATCATCAACCTGCCCGGCCTGATCGTCGTACTGCTCGCCATGGTGTTCCTGCTCGGCGGCGCCAAGGAGTCGGCGACGGCCAACACGATCATGGTCATCGTGAAGATCGCCGCGCTCGTGCTCTTCTGCACCATCGGCTTCATGGGCTTCAAGTCCGGCAACTACTCGGACTTCATGCCGCTCGGCACGGCCGGTGTCAGCGCCGCCGCCGCGAGCCTATTCTTCTCCTACATCGGCTTCGACGCCGCCTCCACCGCCGGTGAGGAGGCCAAGAACCCGCAGCGCGACCTGCCCCGCGCGATCATGCTGTCGCTGGTCATCGTCACCGCCCTCTACGTCCTGGTCGCCGCCGTCGCCGTCGGCGCCTGGAACTGGAAGGACTTCGAGGGCTCCGAGGCCACGCTCGCCGCGATCATGAACGACGTCAGCGGCCAGAGCTTCTGGGGCACGCTGCTCGCCGCCGGCGCGGTCATCTCCATCGCCTCCGTCGTCCTCACCGTCCTCTACGGCCAGACCCGCGTCCTGTTCGCCATGTCCCGCGACGGCCTGGTCCCCAAGGTGTTCGGCAAGGTCAGCAAGAAGACCGGGACGCCCCGCGTGAACACCGTCATCGTGTCGCTGTTCTGCGGAGCCCTCGCCTCCGTCATCCCGCTCGGCAAGCTCGTCGACGCCACCAGCATCGGCACCCTGTTCGCCTTCGGTCTGGTCAACATCGCCGTCGTCGTGCTGCGCAGGACCCGCCCGGACATGCCGCGCACCTTCCGCGTGCCGCTCGGCTGGCTCTTCCCGGTGCTCGGCTTCGGCTTCTGCGCCTACAACATGTTCAGCCTCGACTCCGTCACCTGGAAGGTCTTCGGTGTCTGGATGGTCGTCGGCCTCGTGTTCTACTTCCTGTACGGCATGAGCCGCTCCCGATTGGCCACAGCAGAGAAGTGATCCACCCCCCGTGCGACTGAACGATCTCGACGAACGCATCGTGCACGCCCTCGCCGAGGACGCCCGCCGCTCCTACGCCGACATCGGCCAGCTGGTCGGACTCTCCGCGCCCGCCGTGAAGCGGCGTGTGGACCGGCTGCGCGCCACCGGAGCCATCACCGGCTTCACGGTCCGCGTGGACCCGGCGGCCCTCGGTTGGGAGACCGAGGGGTTCATCGAGATCTACTGTCGCCGCAACACCTCCCCGGAAGCGATCCAGCGAGGCCTGGAGCGCTATCCGGAGATTTCGTCCGCGTCCACCGTCACCGGTGACGCGGACGCGATCGTCCAGGTCTTCGCCGCCGACATGCGGCACTTCGAACGGGTCCTCGAGCGGATCGCGGGGGAGCCGTTCGTGGAGCGCACGAAGTCGGTGCTCGTGCTCTCGCCCCTGATGCGCCGCTTCTCCTCGGGGTCCCCGGCCTAGGGCACGGGCCCTGGTGATACCCGGGGCATACCCGAGGCATAGTCGCGACCCACGGGGCGCGCGCAACGAATCGCCGTACACGCCCCGCCACGCGCAACGGATCACGCAGCTGCCCGCAACGGTCGCGCCTTGTCCGGGCACGGCCGCCGACCGTACCGTCTTATCGACCCCGCCTTCCCCTTCGTACGCCCCGAGGATCCGCCATGCCTGCGCTGCGCACCGCCCTGCTCCAGAGCTCCGGGCAGCCCGGATCCGTCGACGCGAACCTCGCGGCGCTCGACGACGCCGCCGGACGCGCCGCCGCAGCGGGAGCCGGGCTGCTCGTGGCGCCCGAGCTCCACCTCACCGGGTACGCGATCGGCGACGACATCGCCCGCCTCGCCGAGCCCGCCGACGGCGAGTCCGCGAAGGCCGTCGCCGAGATCGCGGCACGCCACGAGGTCGGCGTCGTCTACGGCTACCCGGAGCGCGAGGGCGACCTCGTCTTCAACTCCGTCCAGCTCATCGGTCCGGACGGGGCCCGCCTCGCGAACTACCGCAAGACCCACCTCTTCGGCGGCTTCGAGCGCGACTCCTTCACCCCCGGCGAGCAGAGCGTCGTCCAGGCCGAGCTCGGCGGCGTCCGGATCGGCCTGATGATCTGCTACGACGTGGAGTTCCCCGAGAACGTCCGCGCGCACGCCCTCGCGGGCACCGACCTGCTCGTCGTGCCGACCGCGCAGATGCACCCCTTCCAGTTCGTCGCCGAGTCCCTCGTGCCGGTGCGCGCCTTCGAGAACCAGCTGTACGTCGCGTACGTCAACCGGGTCGGCCCCGAGGGCGAGTTCGAGTTCGTCGGGCTCTCCACACTGGTCGGGCCCGACGGGGTGGCGCGCGCCCGCGCGGGCCGCGGCGAGGAACTCGTCCTCGGCGACGTCGACCCGGAGTTCCTGAGCGCCTCCCGCGAGAACAACCCGTACCTGCGCGACCGCCGCCCCGGCCTGTACGCGTCCCTCGTCTGAGCCCCCCCCCCGCAGCCCCGCAGCCTTCTGCCTCAGTTCCCCCGCAAGGAGTCCGTACCCCATGACGTCCACTGTGCCCACAGCCATCCAGCACACCGACGCCCAGCCGCCGATCACCATGTTCGGTCCGGACTTCCCGTACGCCTACGACGACTTCCTCGCCCACCCCGCGGGCCTCGGCCAGATACCCGCGACCGAGCACGGCACCGAGGTCGCCGTCATCGGTGGCGGTCTCTCCGGCATCATCGCCGCGTACGAGCTGATGAAGATGGGCCTCAAGCCCGTCGTCTACGAGGCCGACCAGATCGGCGGCCGGCTGCGCACCGTCGGCTTCGAGGGCTGCGACACCGACCTGACCGCCGAGATGGGCGCGATGCGCTTCCCGCCGTCGTCGACGGCGCTGCAGCACTACATCGACCTGGTGGGCCTGAAGACCAGCGCGTTCCCCAACCCGCTCGCCGAGTCGACCCCCTCCACGGTCGTGGACCTCAAGGGCGAGTCGCACTACGCCGAGACCGTCGCCGACCTGCCGCAGGTCTACCGTGACGTCGCGAAGGCGTGGAACGACTGCCTCGAAGAGGGCGCGGACTTCTCCGACATGAACCGCGCCCTGCGCGAGCGCGACGTGCCGAAGATCCGTGAGATCTGGTCGAAGCTCGTCGAGAAGCTCGACAACCAGACGTTCTACGGCTTCCTCTGCGAGTCCGAGGCGTTCAAGTCCTTCCGGCACCGCGAGATCTTCGGCCAGGTCGGCTTCGGCACGGGCGGCTGGGACACCGACTTCCCGAACTCCATCCTGGAGATCCTGCGCGTCGTCTACACCGAGGCCGACGACCACCACCGCGGCATCGTCGGCGGCAGCCAGCAGCTGCCGCTGCGCCTGTGGGACCGCGAGCCGCAGAAGATCGTGCACTGGGAGCCGGGTACGTCCCTGTCCTCGCTGCACGAGGGCGGCGCGCCCAGGCCCGCCGTGACCCGCCTCAACCGCACCGCCGGGAACCGCGTGACGGTCACCGACGCCTCAGGCGACATCCGCACCTTCCAGGCCGCGATCTTCACCGCCCAGTCGTGGATGCTGCTCTCGAAGATCGACTGTGACGACTCGCTCTTCCCCATCGACCACTGGACGGCGATGGAGCGGACCCACTACATGGAGTCGTCGAAGCTCTTCGTGCCGGTGGACCGGCCTTTCTGGCTGGACAAGGCCGTCGACGACAGGGGAAACCCGACGGGTCGTGACGTCATGTCGATGACGCTCACCGACCGGATGACCCGTGGCACGTACCTGCTCGACGACGGGCCCGACAAGCCCGCCGTCATCTGCCTCTCCTACACCTGGTGCGACGACAGCCTGAAGTGGCTGCCGCTCTCGGCGAACGAGCGCATGGACGTCATGCTCAAGTCGCTCGGCGAGATCTACCCGAACGTCGACATCCGGAAGCACATCATCGGCAACCCGGTGACCGTGTCCTGGGAGAACGAGCCCTACTTCATGGGCGCCTTCAAGGCGAACCTGCCGGGGCACTACCGCTACCAGCGGCGCCTGTTCACCCACTTCATGCAGGAGCACCTGCCCGAGGACAAGCGCGGCATCTTCCTCGCGGGCGACGACATCTCCTGGACGGCGGGGTGGGCCGAGGGCGCGGTGCAGACCGCTCTGAACGCGGTGTGGGGCGTCATGCACCACTTCGGCGGGGCGACGGACGCGACGAACCCCGGTCCGGGGGATGTGTACGACGAGATCGCTCCCGTCGAGCTGCCGGAGGACTGACAGCGCCGCTGGGCGGTCCCAGCGGCTTATACCCCCGCCGCCCGGGCCGCCCCGTACACCTCCGCCGCCACGTCCTTCAGTTCCTCCGCGTCCCTCGTGCCGCCCGCGAGGTCGATGAGGATCTCGTCCACCGCGCCCGTGGCGGCGTGTGCTTCGAGGTCCTCGACGATCTGGGCGACGCTGCCCCGGAAGGGGGCGCGCCGGTCGCCCTCGTACGCCTTCGGCGTGTACCGCGCGTTGGCCCGCAGGACGGTCCGGACCGGCTGGGTGCGCCCCCGTTCGGCGGCCAGTTCCTTCAGCGTCTGGGCCTGCTCGGTGAGCGCCGCGGCGCCCGTCGCCACCGGCATCCAGCCGTCCGCGCGGTCGATCAGCCTGCGCTGGGAGCGCGGGCTGTTGGCGGGCAGCAGGACCGGGATCGGCCGGGCGGGCTTGGGCCTGACCACGGACGGCGCGATGGTGGTCAGCTCTCCTTCGTACGCCACCGGGTCAGGACCCCAGACCGCACGGCAGACGTCGAGCAGCTCGTCCAGGACCTTGCCGCGCCGTTCGTAGGGCGCGACGGAGGCGGCCGCGTACTCGTCGCGGGACCAGCCCGTGCCGAAGCCCGCGACGACCCGGCCGCCGCTCGCCGCGTCCAACGAGGCCAGCGAGCGGGCGAGTTGGAACGGCACGTGCAGCGGGGCGACCAGCACGCTGGTGCCGAGACGGGCCCGTTCCGTGGCCGCCGCGGCGAGCGTCAGGGTGATCAGCGGGTCGGCGACCGAGCGGTACGTGTCGGGCCAGGGGCGGCCCGGGATCCCGTACAGGCCCTGCGTGGCGGGCTCGGGGTAGAGGATGCGCTCGTAGACCCACAGGCTTTCGTAGCCCATGTCCTCGGCGGCCCGTGCCACCGCGGGGACGTCGCGTCCGATGGCGTACTGACTGCCCTGCGGAAGGCCCAGGCCGAGAGGGGTCGCCATACCGGTACTCCTTTGCGTCGGGTACATCGGGTACGTCAAGAACGGTCGTTACTACGTCGAGAACGGTCGTTTCAACGTACAACGATCGCCGTCAGTCCGGCAGCGGCGTCAGCAGGATTCGGCCCACCAGACCCACGGCCCCGTCGAGCCGCTCGCCGAACTCCGACGCCACGCCCGGGCATTCGCGCAGCGCCCACAGGGCCCGCCCCGACGCCCAGGCGCCGTCCCTGGCCCGCTCCAAGCTCCAGGAACCTGCCAGATGGGTCAGCGGGTCGCCGACCTGGAGGAGGTCGGGGCCGGGCATCAGCTCCTCGCGGATGCGCTCCTCCAGGGAGACGAGCGAGTCGCCCACGCGCTCGAACTCGTCCTCCAGATCGGCCGGTTCGCACCCGAGCGCACGGCAGCTGTCCACGACGGCGAGGGCGAGATCGTGCCCGATGTGCGCGTTGATGCCCGCGAGTGCGAACTGCAGGGGGTGGATGCCGGGATGGCGGCGGTACTGGAACAGCGGGCGCCAGCAGGCGGGCGGGCGGTGTCCCTCGGCCGCCGCGTCGACGGCCGTGAGGTACCGCTCGGCGAAGCGGACGGCCAGGGTCGTCGCCGCGTGTACGTCGGGGAAGGCGCCCTCGCCGAGGCGCCGGGCGACCTCCTCCGTCACCGTGAGGTAGACGCGGTTGAAGACGGCGACCCCGTCGCGCGGCGGCCAGTCGGCGCCGAGTGCCCGCATCCGCGCCAGCACGCCGTCGACGTCGGCCCCACGGGCCGGGGTCCTGAACTCTGCGAACCGCTCCAACTGCGCCATGGGGGCAGGTTCCCAGTCCGGACCCGCCCCGGACGCCAGCGCACCGGACGCTTCCCCGAAACGAGGGAACGGACGGCGTGCGGGGCGGGCGGGAGTGGACGCGGCGCGGCGCGCCCACTCCCGCGTACGCCTACGAGTGGACGCGGGACTCGGCCAGTCCCTCAGCCGAAGCCGAAGTCGAAGCCGAACGCGGAACCCTCGCGGGGTGCCTTCCGCCGAGTCCGAGCGCCGTACCCCCCACGACCAGCGCAGCCGCCACCAGCGCCGCGCTGAGCCAGAGCGGTGCGCGGTAGCCGAGCCCCGCGGAGATCGCGAGGCCGCCGAGCCACGGGCCGAGGGCGCCGCCCACGTTGAACGCGGCCGTCGCGAACCCGCCCGCCAGACGGGGCGCCTCGGTCGCCGCGTACAGCGCCCGCGCGATCAGCGTGGAACCGACCCCGAACGACAGTGCCCCCTGGACGAGCACCAGCACGACCACCGCCACCGGACGCGCCGCGGTCACCGCGAACAGGACCCACCCGGCGAGCAGCGCGAGCGAGCCGTACACCAGGACCGGCATGGGCCGTACGTCGGCGAGGCGCCCGGCCGCGCCGACGCCGACGAAGGAGCCGACGCCGAACAGCGCGAGCATCGCGGGGACCCAGCCGGAGCCGAGACCCGTGACGTGGGTGACGACGGGGGAGAGGTAGGTGAACGTGCAGAACGTCGCGCCGTTGACCAGCGCGCCGAGCAGCAGCGTCACCACGAGCCGCGGACCGCGCAGCGCGCGCAGCTCCCCGACCGCACTCGTCTTCTCCGTTTCGGGCGCCCCCGCCGGTACCGCCCGCGCGATGGCGAGCAGGGCGGGCAGCGAGAGCAGGGCCACCGCCCAGAACGCCGAGCGCCAGCCCCACGCCTCGCCGAGCAGCGCGCCCGCGGGCACTCCCGCGACACAGGCGACGGTCACGCCGCCGAGCAGCGCGGACGTGGCGCGCCCTTTGGCGTCGGGCTCGACCATGCTCGTGGCGGTGACCAGCGCGACGGCGAGGAAGCCCGCGTTGGCGAGGGCGCCGACGACGCGGGTCACGAGGAGGACGGCGAAGCTGGTGGTGAGCGCGCCGACGACATGGACGAGCAGGAAGGTGACGAGGAAGACCAGGAGCGCGCTCCGGCGCGAGAAGCGGCGGCTCAGAAGGGCCATGAGCGGCGCGCCGACGATCATTCCCACGGCGAACGCCGAGGTCAGATGGCCCGCGGCCGGAACGGTGACGGACAGGTCGCGCGCGATGTCGGGGATCAGTCCCGACAGCATGAACTCGGAGGTTCCTTGCGCGAAAACGGCAAGCCCGAGGAGGTACAGGGCAAAGGGCACAGCAGGACTCCGCAACCACGATGTGGATCGAAAGGATCAGGGCACGGGGCGGTGATCCGGTGGCGGCGGCGGCGCGGAGGCCGGCACGTCAGCGCTGTGGCGCGAGAAGCCACCGGACGACCGGTGGCGTGAGTCTGTCGGACTCGGGGGAAGACATGGTGCGCACCTTAATCAGGCGTGACGCACCACGTCCAACGGTTTCAGGAGCGCTCGCGGTTCTCGTCGTCGTACGTCGACGTGCCCGAATCGAGCAGTGGTTCCTGCGACTTGAGGTGGGCGGGGGCGAAGGCACGCAGTACGTGGTAGCCCGTGATGACGACGATCGTGCCGAGCGCGATACCGCTCAGCTGGAAGTTGTCGCTGATCTTCAGGGAGACGCCGCCGACGCCGATGATGATGCCCGCGGCGGCCGGTACGAGGTTCAGCGGGTTGCGCAGGTCGACCTTGGCGTTGATCCAGATCTGGGCGCCGAGCAGGCCGATCATGCCGTACAGGATGACGGTGATGCCGCCGAGCACGCCGCCGGGGATGGCGGCCACGACCGCGCCGAACTTGGGGCAGAGGCCGAAGAGCAGGGCGAAGCAGGCCGCCGCCCAGTACGCGGCCGTGGAGTAGACGCGGGTCGCGGCCATCACGCCGATGTTCTCGGAGTACGTGGTGTTGGGAGGGCCGCCGACCGCGGTGGAGAGCATGGAGGCGGCGCCGTCGGCGGAGATCGCCGTGCCGAGCTTGTCGTCGAGGTTGTCGCCGGTCATCTCGCCGACGGCCTTCACGTGACCCGCGTTCTCGGCGATCAGCGCGATGACGACGGGCAGCGCCACGAGGATCGCCGACCACTCGAAGCTCGGCGCGTGGAACGACGGCAGGCCGATCCAGTCGGCGTCGCCCACCGCGGACAGGTCCAGGCGCCAGTGGTCGACGACCTTGCCCGACGCGTCCGCCGAGTGGATCTTGCCGAAGACCTGGTCGAGGACCCAGGAGATGCCGTACCCGAAGATCAGGCCCATGAAGATCGCGATGCGCGACCAGAAGCCGCGCAGGCACACCACGGCGAGGCCGGTGAACAGCATCACCATGAGCGCCGTCCACTGGTCCTGCGGCCAGTACGTCGACGCCGTCACCGGCGCCAGGTTGAAGCCGATCAGCATGACGACCGCGCCGGTCACGATCGGTGGCATCGCGGCGTGGATGATCCGCGCCCCGAACTTCTGCACGGCGAGGCCCACCAGGAACAGCGCGCCGCCGACGACGAAGACCGCGCCGGTCACCGTCGCGCTGGAGCCGCCCTGCGCGCGGATGACCGCGGCGACGCCCACGAAGGAGAGCGAGCAGCCCAGATAGCTGGGCACCCGGCCGCGCGTGGCGAGCAGGAAGATGACGGTGGCGACGCCCGACATCATGATCGCGAGGTTGGGGTCGAGGCCCATGAGCACGGGGGCCACGAAGGACGCCCCGAACATGGCGACCACGTGCTGGGCGCCGAGCCCGAAGGTGCGCGGCCAGGAGAGCCGCTCGTCGGGACGGACGACGGCTCCGGGCGCGGGGGTGCGCCCGTCGCCGTGCAGCTTCCAGCGCACGCCGAGATCCATGGTGAGTAGTCGCTTTCTGTGCGCCGAACCGGGGCCGGTCCTGATGGCCGGAAATGATCGACGCCATGTTAATGCGACGTAAGTACGGCCCCGCCGGTCAGGACCTCGGTCCGGGCGCCGTCACGTCCGCGGGTGCGGCCTGCGCCGCCTTGCGGCCACCCGTGCGCAGGACGCCCGCGAAGACCGTGAGGCCGCAGGCGAGCAGCGTCACCAGGCCGAAGGAGGCCACGAGGCTCGTCGCCTGCGCGAGGGCGCCGATCGCGGAGGGGGCGATGAGGCTGGAGGTGTACGTGATGGTGGCGACACCGGCGATGGCCTGGCTGGGGTTGGGGCCGCTGTGCCCGGCCGCGGCGAAGGCGAGCGGCACCACGACCGCGATGCCGAGGCCCATCAGCGCGAACCCGCCCATGGCCATCACGGGATGCGTGGCGAGGACGACGAGGAGCCCGCCGACCGCCGCGAGGACGCCACCGGCCCGGACCGTGCGCACCGCGCCGAACCGGTTGACCACCGCGTCGCCCGCGAGCCGTGCGACGGCCATGGTGAGCGTGAAGCCCGTGGTGGAGGCGGCGGCGACACCGGCCGACGTGTCCAGGACGTCTCGCAGGTAGACCGCCGACCAGTCCAGGCTCGCGCCCTCCGCGAAGACCGCGCAGAAGCCGACGGCGCCGATGAGCAGCGCCGACTTGGGCGGCAGCGAGAACCGCGGCGGCGCCTCCTCCTCGGGCTCCGGTTGCAGGTCGAGGACGCCCTGGCAGGCGACGAGGCCGAGCGCGGTCAGCGTGGCGGCGGCCAGCGCGTGGTGCAGGCGGGCGTCCGAGCCGAGGTGGGCTGCGACCGTGCCCGCCGCGGAGCCGATCAGGGCGCCGACGCTCCACATGCCGTGCAGCCCCGACATGATCGACTTCCGCATGCGGGACTCGGTCTCGACGCCGAGCGCGTTCATCGTCACGTCGGACATGCCGGAGGTCGCGCCGTACACGAAGAGCGCCAGGCAGAGCGTGGGCAGGTTCGGCGCGAGGGAGGGCAGGACCAGCGCGAGCGTCCACATGACGAGGAGGCCGCGCAGCGCGGTGCGGGCCCCGAAGCGGTGGCTGATCCGGCTCGCCAGCGGCATCGCGACGGACGCGCCGATCGCGGGGAAGGCCAGGGCGAGGCCGAGCATGCCCGCGCTGACGTCGGCGTGGTCCTGGATCCAGGGGACCCGGGTCGCGAAGGATCCGGCGACCGCGCCGTGCACGCAGAACACGGCCGCGACGGCGAGCCGCGCCCGCTTCAACCGCTGTTTGTCGTAGACCACTTCACTCATTCCGCTCCGCCCCTCCCGCGTGCTGACTCGATCCGGCGACGTAAACTATCAGGAACCCTGCCTGATAAATAGAAGATTCCTGTGGGAGGATCCGGCCATGCCTGTGTCGCCTGCCTCACCGAGTACCGCCCGAGCCATCAACGACCGGCTCGCGCTGGGGCTCCTGCAGAGCGAAGGGCCGCTCACCGCGAACCAGTTGAAGCAGCTCACCGGCCTGTCGCGGCCCTCGGTCGCCGATCTCGTCGAGCGGCTCCAGGGCTCCGGGCTCATCACGGTCGTCGGGGAGGCGGGTGCCCAGCGACGCGGCCCGAATGCCCGCCTGTACGGCATAGTCGCCGACCGCGCCCACCTCGCCGCGCTCGACGTGCGCACCGAGAGCGTCTCCGTCGTCGTCACCGACCTGCTCGGCGCGGTCCTCGCCGAGGCCTCCGCGCCCATCGGAGACAGCACCGGCACCGGACCCGCCGTCGAGCGCGCCGTCGCCCTCGTCGAGCGCACGGCCCAAGAGGGCGGTGTGCAGCGCCTGCACACCGTCGGCATCGGCGCCCCGGGTCTCATCGACCCCGCCACCGGCGACCTGCACGACACGTCCTCGCTGCCCGCCTGGCACCGCCACCTCGCGGGCACCCTCCACGAGCGGCTCGGCGCCCGCGTCCTCGTGGAGAACGAGACCAACCTCGCGGCGCGCGCCGAACGCAGGGACGGCGCCGCGCACGACCGCGACACGTTCGTGCTGCTCTGGCTCGGCGACGGCGTCGGCGCCGCGGTCGTGCTCGACGGCGTGCTGCGCAGGGGCGCGTCGGGCGGCGCCGGTGAGATCGGGTTCCTGCCGGTGCCGGGCACGAGCACCCTGCCGTCGGCCACCAGCTGCGAGGGCGGCTTCCACACGCTGGCCTGCGCGGCGGCCCTGCGCGAACTCGGCGCGGAGCACGGCATCCTGGAGCCCGGCATGTCAGGCGCCGACGTGGTGCGGCGCGCGGTCGAGACCGGCGAGGACGCGTTCCTGGACGCCGCCGCCGACCGGGTGGCCGTCGGGGCGGCGGCGATGGCCGCGATCCTCGACCCCGGCTGCGTGGTCCTCGGCGGTGAGGTGGGCCGCGCGGGCGGCGCCGAGCTCGCCGCCCGGGTCACGAACCGCGTCGCCGCCATGTCGCCCCTGCGCACGGAGGTGCGGGCCGGCACGCTGGGCGGGGCCGCGGTGCTGCGGGGCGCGCTGCTCGCGGCACGGGACGCGGCGCAGGACGAGCTGTTCGGACCGCGGTCGGGTCACTGACAGCTCGTGCAACCGCGGCTCCGAGCCCGCCTCACCTCCGTACGCCCCCGGACCGCACCGCCAGATACTCCTCGAACGTCCCCTTGCCCACGGCCCGGTCCGGTGTCAGATGGCCGCCCGCCCGCGCCGCACGGTACGTGCGGCCCGCGAGCCGCACCGGCAGCACCCGGCGCCGCTTCCCGCTCGCCCGCAGGTAGGCGCGGGCCAGGTCGGGGAAGGTGCGGACCTCGGGGCCTCCCATGTCGTCGACGCGCCCCGCCGGAGGCGCCGCCGCCAGCTGCGCCAGGCGGTCCGCGACCTCGCCGACCTCGATCGGCTGGTCGCTGACCCCACCGGGCAGCAGCATGACGGGAAGCTTCGCCGAGGCCTCCATGATCCGCAGGACCAGATCGTGGAACTGCGTGGTCCGCAGCACGGTCCAGCCGAGCCCGGACTCCTCGACCAGCCGTTCGACCGCGAGCTTCGACTTGTAGTAGCCGAGCGGCACCCGGTCGATGCCGACGATCGAGATGTAGACCAGATGGGCGACGCCCGCCTTCCCGGCCGCGGCGATCAGGTTCCGGGCGGCACGCTCGTCACCGCCGCGCGGCGTGGTCGCGCAGTGTACGATCACGTCCACGCCGGTCACGGCCGCGTCCAGGCCCGTGCCCTCGCGCAGGTCGACGGCGTAGGGCTGGGTGTGGCGGCTGAGTACCCGTACCTCGTGACCGTCCGCGCGCAGCCGCTCGGTCACGAGGCGGCCGAGGGTTCCCGTACCACCGGTCACCAGGATCGTGCTCATCACAGCTCCTTCGTCGTCATGCGGCGGTCAACTGGCGTTCCACGAACGCCAGCTTGTCCGGATTGACGACCGACCGTACCCCGGTGACGACCCCGTCGCCCCCTTCGAACGAGGCGACGGCCGTCAGATGTCCCGCCGTCCGCATGACCATCGCGGGCGCGCCGTTGACCTCGGCGTACGAAACCTCGGCGGACCCGAACTTCGCCGTGATGCCCGCCAGGAACCGCAGGACGTTGTCGCGCCCGAGGATCGGCGTGGCCGCCGCGGCGACCTTGCCGCCGCCGTCGCCCCACCACGTGACGTCCCTGGCCAGTATCTTCTCCAGGCCGACGACATCGCCCTCGCGGGCCGCGGCGACGAACGACTCGACGAACCGCTGCCGCAGCTCGTGCCCCGGCGCGAAGCGGGGCCGCGCGTCGGCGACCGCCCTGGCCGCCCTGCGGTACAGCTGGCGGCAGCCCGCCTCGCTCGCGTCGAGGACGCCCGCGATCTCCCGGTGGCTGTACGAGAAGGCCTCCCGCAGCACGTAGACCGCGCGCTCCCTGGGCGTCAGCCGCTCCAGGAGGACGAGCAGGGCCATCGAGACCGCCTCCCGCTGCTCCGCGGACTCCAGCGGCCCCAGCGTGCCGCCGGAGGTGATGACCGGCTCCGGCAGCCAGGTGCCCACGTACTGCTCACGGCGGGCGCGGGCCGAGGTCAGCCGGTTCAGGCAGAGGTTCGTGACGGTCTTGGCCAGCCAGGCGGCGGGCTGTTCGATGTCCTCGCGGCGGGTGCCGTTCCACCGCAGGTACGCGTCCTGCACGGCGTCCTCCGCCTCCTGCGCGGAGCCGAGTATGCGGTAGGCAAGGCCGAACATCCGGGGGCGGTGGGACTCGAACTCCTCGGCCAGTGCCGTTGCGGTGCTCACGCCCATAGGGTGCCAAATCCCGCGGGCGTGAGCACTCCGGACAGTCAGCAGGCGCCGAGATCCTGCCAAACCCCCCATGTGCCACCGGCGCCGGGCTCATCGCCCTTCGTCCACCACTTGGCCTTCCAGGTGTGGGACTTGTGGGACACGGTGGTCCCGCTGCCGTACTCGGTGCCCGAACCCCACGCGGGAGCCGTGCACTTGCCGGGCGTCGGCGGGTCGGTCGGGTCCGGCGGGTCGGTCGGACCCGTGCCGCCGCCCGGCTCGACGACGGTGGTGCCGCGCGCCAGGTCACCGGCGAGCGCGTACGTCGTGCCGCTGATGTTCACCGTCCAGTTCCACGGCGTGGACGTCGGCAGGTAGTAGTTGAACGAGAGGTCCACGGAGGCGCCGGGGGCAAGGGACTGCCAGGCCGGGAGCTTCAGGGACACCCGGTGGAAGTCGCCCTTCAGGCCGCCGACGTTGCTTCCCGTGTGGTCGCTGCTGATCACCTTCGTACCGAAACCGGACTGGTCGGAGGCGTTGCCCGGGGCCGCGGTGGAGTAGTCGAACTGGAACTCGGTGCCGCCGGGCAGCGCCGTCTTCGTGTTGTTGGTGATCTTCACCTTGGGCGTGATCGGGTAGTTGGAGTCGCCCAGCTTGAAGTCGCCGAACTCCACACCGATGTCGACGGCCTTGGCGGGCAGCTCCTTGTTGGAGACCTTCGCGCCGTACGGCTTGGCGTTCTTGAACTTGTCGTACATCAGCGAGGTGAGCGTGTCGCCCATCTCGTACTGGCCCGACGCGCCGTTCCAGCGGTAGTCGCCCGCCATCTCCCAGATCATCGTGCCGCCGATGCCCCGGTCGACCACGTAGTCGGCCTTCTTCGCCACCGACTCCTCGTCCTCCGTGGACAGGAAGACCTTCTTGTCGGCGTTCCACAGCCACGGCGCGACGAGCGTGGAGCTGTACTTGCGGGCGTAGGAGCCGGTCAGCTTGGTGTCCGCGGGGAAGCCGTACTTGGTGACGTAGTCGCCGACGATCCCCTTCTCCAGGTTCTTGGCGTGCCACATCGGGTTGGAGCCCGCCGGGGACTCCTTGCCGTTGTCGTCCTTGTCGTGCCAGAGGTTGTCGATGCCGACCGCGCCGTTACCGCACTTGGTCAGGCCGGAGCCGGCCGGGCAGCTGGTCGCTGCCGCCTTGCCCCACAGTCCGTCGGTGCCGCCCTGCACGTTCTTGAACCCGCGGGTGTAGTACGGCAGGCCGATGTTGATGCGGCCCGCGGGCATCGACCCGCGGAAGTAGTGGTAGGCCCAGTCGGTGTTCAGATAGCCGATGCCGCCGTACTGGGAGCTGCCGTAGACGTTCGCCGCCGCGAGCTCGGCGTCCTTGCCGTCGTCGAAGAGGGAGGCGTTGGGGCCGACGTACTCGTTCCAGGCGCCGTGCAGGTCGTACGACATGATGTTGACGTAGTCCAGGTACTTCTGGACCTGGAAGGTCTCCATGCCGCGCAGCAGGTAGCCGGACGAGGGCGCCGCCACCGTCAGCATGTAGTGCTTGCCGTCGGCCGCGCCCGCCTTGTCGAGCTTCTGGCGCAGGGACTTCATGAGCGCCGCGTAGCCCTTGACGAGTCCGCCGCGGCGGGCGTTGGAGATCGAGTAGTCGAGCGGGTTGCCCGCGTCCTTCATCGTGGTCGGGTACTCGTAGTCGATGTCGACGCCGTTGAAGCCGTACTTCTTTATGAAGGCGACCGCGGAGTCGGCGAACGTGTCGATGCCCGCCTGGTTCACGGAGCCGTCCGCGTTGGTGGCCATCGAGTAGAAGCCGCCGGAGTCCACGCGCTTGCCGTCGTCACCGAAGTAGCCGCCGGTCTCGGCCCAGCCGCCCACCGAGATCAGCGTCTTGACGTCCGGGTGCTGCTTCTTGAACTTGGTGAGCTGGTTGAAGTGGCCCTTGTAGGGCAGCGCCGGGTCCATCTCGGCGCCCGCCACGCCCGGCCACGTCATGCCGGTGGCGGCGTTCTTCTCGCTGTCGGAGCCGACGGAGAGCTTGTTGTCCTTGTCGACGTGCGCGAAGGCGTAGTTGATGTGGGTGATCTTGTCCCACGGTATGTCCTTGGCGAGGTAGGCGGGCTCGCCGTTCTTGCCGGTGCGCCAGCCGGTGAAGTAGCCGATGGTGCGGCGCTGGTGGTCGGCGCCCATCTTCTCGCGGCCGGCACTGTCGTAGACGGAGCAGTAGGGGACATCGACCCCGGGCGTCTGATAGAGGCCGTCGGGGCGACAGGACGCGTCGTCGGCGGCGGCGGCCGGGGCGGCGCCGCCGGAGACCAGACTGAGCAGCAGTCCTGCGACGGCTGCGCCGGACGCGAGCAGCGTGGGTCTCGCGCGGTTGAGGGACGGCAAGGGAGCCTCCTGGGAGGGTGCGGAACACGAGCGGGGCGGAACAACACAACTGGCACAGATGTGGATCGTTCTGGGGCCCCGGGCGTGCACGCCGTCGGCTCCTGCTCCTCGGAGGTGACGGTGAGATTAAAAGGACTAGACCAGTGCGTCAATAGGTCTGGACCAAGTTGGTTGAAAGTGATGTTGAATGGTCATGCTGTGATCCAGCCCACAACTGTTCACCCGTATGGCCCACATCCGGTCATGGCACACTGGCCTCGTACCAGAAGCAGCGCACTCCGGGGTCGGTGTAATTCCGAACCGGCGGTTACAGTCCGCGACCCGGTCACCTCCAGTGACCGGTTGACCAGGTGAAATTCCTGGACCGACGGTGAAAGTCCGGATGGGAGGCAGTGCGCGGCGGGCGGGCATCTTTGCACGCCGTCGTCATGGCTCGTTCCTGGCCCAGGCCCGGAGCGGTCTCCGGGTTTCCGGGGACAGGTGTCATCCGGCGCAGGCGTTGCCGCAGGTGTCGTCGTCCGTACGTTCTGTCGTCATCGACAGCGCCCCGGAGTCCGTGCCCGAAGAGGCAGGAGGACCCGGTGGCCACCGCCGTAGCCGAAGCAGCCGCCATGCGGCGCGCCATCACGCTGGCCGCCCGCGGCCTCGGCTCCACCAGCCCCAACCCCGTCGTCGGCTGCGTCGTCCTCGACGCCGCGGGCGAGAGCGTCGGCGAGGGCTGGCACCAGCGCGCCGGAGGGCCCCACGCCGAGGTCCACGCCCTGCGCGCGGCCGGCGAGCGGGCCCGCGGCGGCACTGCCCTCGTCACCCTCGAACCCTGCAACCACACCGGCCGCACAGGCCCGTGCGCCCAGGCCCTCATCGACGCGGGCGTCACCCGTGTCGTCTACGCGGTCGGCGATCCCGACCCGGCCGCGACCGGCGGCGCGCACACCCTGCGTACGGCCGGAATCGCGGTGGCACAGGGCCTGCTGGAGGCCGAGGCCGCCGAGGTGAACGCCGCCTGGCTGACCTCCGTCCGGCTCGGCCGCCCGCACGTCACCTGGAAGTACGCCGCCACGCTCGACGGCCGCATCGCCGCCGCCGACGGCACCAGCCGCTGGATCACCTCCGCCGAGTCCCGCGCCGACGTGCACCGGCTGCGCGCCGAGTGCGACGCCGTCGTCGTCGGCTCCGGCACCCAGCGCGCCGACGACCCGCACCTCGCCGTGCGGGACATCGAAGGTGCCGTACAGCCGCTGCGGGTCGTCGTCGACACCCACGGCACCGCCGTCACGCCGGGCGCCCGAGTCCTCGACGACGCGGCGCCCACCCTGATCGCCGTCGCCGACGACAGCACCCCCGTCCATGACGGCCAGACCGTCCGACTCCCGCGCGCCGAAGGCGGGTTGGACATCCGAGCCCTCCTCGATGTGCTCCACGCGCGTGGCGTGCGGTCCGTCCTCCTCGAGGGCGGCCCGACCCTCGCCGGAGCCTTTGTCGCCGCCGGCTGCGTCGACCGCGTCGTCGGCTACCTCGCCCCCGTCCTCCTCGGCGCGGGCCCCGCGGCCCTGGACGGCGGCGGAATCACGACCATCACCAAAGCGTTGCGGCTCGACGTGAGCGACACCGTCCGCATCGGCCCCGACCTGCGCATCACCGCGACCCTCGTAGCGAAGGAGCACTGAAGTGTTCACCGGAATCGTCGAAGAGCTGGGCGAGATCACGGCCGTCGAGAACCTCCCCGACGCCTCCCGCTTCCGCCTGCGCGGCCCCGTCGTCACCGAGGGCGCCGAACACGGCGACTCCATCGCGGTCAACGGCGTCTGTCTGACGGTCGTGGAGCACGAGGGCGACGAGTTCACCGCCGACGTCATGGCCGAGACCCTGAACCGCTCCAGCCTCGGGGCGCTCGCGGTCGGCTCCCGCGTCAACCTGGAGCGCCCCACCGCGGTCGGCGCCCGCCTCGGCGGACACATCGTGCAGGGGCACGTCGACGGGACCGGCGAGATCGTCGAGCGCAAGCCGTCCGAGAACTGGGAGATCGTCAAGGTCTCGCTCCCGGCGGCTCTCTCCCGCTACGTCGTGGAGAAGGGCTCCATCACCGTCGACGGAGTCAGCCTCACCGTGGTCGACGCGGGCCCCGACTTCTTCACCATCAGCCTCATCCCCACGACCCTCGCGCTGACCACGCTCGGCATCAAGCAGCCCGGCGACCCGGTCAACCTCGAGGTCGACGTCATCGCCAAGTACGTCGAGCGCCTGCTCGGCGACCGCGCACACCAGCAGGGGGCCGCACAGTGAACTGGCTCAACTCCGAAGCCTTCACGGCCTTCGACCAGCACATCCTCTGGTCCGACATGATCGGCAACACCGTCGGCCTGATCGCCCTCGCGCTCGGCTGGCGGCGCTCGATCTGGACCTGGCCCGCCCAGTTCCTGTCCGGCGTCATCCTCGTCGCCGCCTACGCCTCCGCCCAGCTCTCCGGCGGCGTCGGCAAGCAGCTCCTCGTCATCGGCGTCGCGGTGTGGGGCTGGCGGCAGTGGACGCGCGGCAGGCAGCAGGCGCAGGACGGCTCCATCGCCATCCGGTTCGCCACCTGGAAGGAACGGGGCATCCTCGTCGCGGGCACCGCGGTCGGCACCCTCGCCGTCGGCGCCCTGTTCAGCGCCGTCCCCGACCTGTCCTGGAACCCCTGGCCCGACGCGTACATTTTCGTCGGCACGCTCGCCGCGATGGTCGCCCAGGCCCGCGGGCTCGTCGAGTTCTGGTTCGCCTGGCTGCTCGTCGACGTGGTCGGCGTGCCGCTCGCCTTCAGCAGCGGCCTCGCCTTCTCCGGACTCGTGTACGTCGTCTACCTCGCCCTCGTCCTCTGGGGCCTGCGCGACTGGTGGCTGCGCTCCCGCACCGCCGCCTCGCAGCCCGTCATGGAAGGAGCCCCGGCATGACTGTGGCACCCGTCTGGCACGGCACCGCCAGCGAAGAAGACCCCCTCGACCTCTCCCTCGACCCCGTCGAGCAGGCCGTCCGCGACATCGCCGCGGGCCGCCCCGTCGTGGTCGTCGACGACGAGGACCGCGAGAACGAGGGCGACCTCGTCGTCGCCGCCGAGAAGGCGACCCCCGAGATCGTCGCGTTCATGATGAGCGAGTGCCGCGGCCTGATCTGCGCGCCCATGGAGGCCGAGGAGCTCGACCGGCTCCGCCTCCCGCAGATGGTCGAGCACAACACCGAGTCGATGAGCACGGCCTTCACCGTCTCCGTCGACGCGTCCGCCGCGCACGGCGTGAGCACCGGCATCTCCGCCGACGATCGCGCCACCACGCTCCGGCTCCTCGCGGGCGGCGCCGCCACCGCCGACGACTTCGTGCGCCCCGGGCACATCTTCCCGCTGCGCGCCAAGTCCGGCGGCGTGCTCACCCGCAACGGCCACACCGAGGCCGCCGTCGACCTCGCCCGGCTCGCCGGGCTGCGCCCCGCCGGGGCCATCGTGGAGATCGCGGGCGAGGACGGCAAGATGCTCCGCCTGCCCGAGCTGATCCCCTTCGCCCGCAAGCACGGCCTGACGATCATCTCCATCGAGGACCTCATCGCCTACCGCCGCTCCGCGGAGCCCACCGTCCGCCGCGAGGCCGAGGTCAGCCTGCCCACCGCCTTCGGCGAGTTCACGGCGCACGGCTACCGCTCCACCGTCGACGGCGTCGAGCACGTCGCCCTCGTCCACGGCGACCTCGGCGACGGCGAGGACGTCCTGGTCCGCCTGCACTCCGAGTGCCTCACCGGCGACGTCTTCCACTCCCTGCGCTGCGACTGCGGCCCGCAGCTGGAGGCGTCCATGCGGCGCATCACCGACGAGGGCCGCGGCGTCGTCGTCTACCTGCGCGGCCACGAGGGCCGCGGCATCGGCCTGCTCTCCAAGCTGCGCGCGTACGCCCTCCAGGAGCAGGGCAGCGACACCCTCGACGCCAACCTGGAGCTCGGCCTGCCCGCCGACGCCCGTGACTACGGCGCGGGCGCGCAAATCCTGCGCGACCTCGGCGTCCACGGCGTCCGGCTGATGACCAACAACCCCGACAAGACCGACGCGGTCCTGCGGCACGGCCTGAAGGTCACCGGGCGCGAGCCCATGCCCGTCGAGGCCGGCGAACACAATCTTCGGTACCTGCGCACCAAGCGGGACCGGATGGGGCACGACCTGCCCTGGCTGGACGCCACCGACGTGTCCGCCTGCGGCAACCAGTAAGCCACAAACACCTTGAGGAGAAGCGCGTGAGCGGCAAGGGTGCACCCGAACTGAGTGTGAAGAACTGCGGCGACCTGCGGGTCGCGGTCATCGCGGCGCAGTGGCACGACCAGGTCATGGACGGCCTCGTCGACGGTGCCCTGCGCGCCCTGAACGAGCTCGGCATCAGCGAGCCGACCGTGCTGCGCGTCCCCGGCAGCTTCGAGCTGCCCGTCGTCGCCAAGGTCCTCGCCGGACGCGGATACGACGCGATCGTCGCCCTCGGCGTCGTCATCCGCGGCGGCACCCCGCACTTCGAGTACGTGTGCCAGGGCGTCACCCAGGGCCTCGTCCAGGTCTCCGTCGACACCGGCGTCCCGATCGGCTTCGGCGTACTCACCTGCGACACCGAGGAGCAGGCGCTGGACCGCGCCGGCATCGAGGGCTCCAGCGAGGACAAGGGCCACGAGGCGGTCACCGCGGCCGTCGCCACCGCGACCACGCTGCGTACCGTCTCCGAACCCTGGCGCTGAGGGGGACCGCCCGGCCGCGTAGAGTGGCGACCATCATGTCCAAGAAGACTTTCGAGGAGCTCTTCACCGAGCTCCAGCACAAGGCCGCCAACGGCGACCCCGCGACCTCCCGCACCGCCGAGCTGGTCGACAAGGGCGTCCATGCCATCGGCAAGAAGGTCGTCGAGGAGGCCGCCGAGGTGTGGATGGCCGCCGAGCACGAGGGCAAGGAAGCCGCCGCCGAGGAGATCTCGCAGCTCCTGTACCACGTACAGGTGATGATGGTCGCCCGCGGCATCTCCCTCGACGACGTCTACGCCCACCTCTGAGCCGTCCGCTCAACCCATCCCCGTAACCCACCAGTTAAGGAAGCTGACCTCATGCTGCGCATCGCCGTCCCCAACAAGGGTTCACTGTCCGGACCTGCGTCGGCGATGCTCCATGAGGCCGGCTACCAGCAGCGCAAGGAGTCGAAGGAGCTCGTCCTCGTCGACCCCGACAACGAGGTCGAGTTCTTCTACCTGAGGCCCAAGGACATCGCGATCTACGTCGCGACCGGCAGGCTCGACATCGGCATCACGGGTGAGGACCTGCTGATCGACTCCGGAGCCGACGCCGAGGCGATCCTGCCGCTCGGCTTCGCCCGCTCCACCTTCCGCTTCGCCGCGAAGCCCGGCACGGCGAGCGACATCAAGGACCTCGCGGGCAAGACCGTCGCGACGTCCTACGAGGGCATCGTCGCCAAGCACCTCGCCGAGCAGGGCGTCGACGCCTCCGTCGTGCACCTGGACGGCGCCGTCGAGACCGCCATCGAGCTGGGCGTCGCCCAGGTCATCGCGGACGTCGTCGAGACCGGCACCTCCCTGCGCAACGCGGGCCTCGAGGTCTTCGGCGACCCGATCATGAAGTCCGAGGCCGTCGTCATCCGGCGCACCGGCGCCGACACCGACAACCCGAAGGTGCAGCAGTTCCTGCGCCGCCTCCAGGGCGTCCTCGTCGCCAGGTCGTACGTGATGATGGACTACGACTGCCGCGCCGAGCACCTGGAGCAGGCCGTCGCCCTCACCCCGGGCCTCGAGTCGCCGACGATCTCCCCGCTGCACAACGAGGGCTGGGTCGCCGTCCGCTCGATGGTCCCCGCCAAGGAGGCCCAGCGGATCATGGACGACCTGTACGCCATCGGCGCGCGGGCCATCCTGACCACGGCCATCCACGCCTGCCGCCTCTGACCGGCCCCGACCCGGCAGGAGCACCCGCCGCATGTCCGACAGCCCCGCCCTCCCCGCCCTGCCCGTCACCTTCCGGCCGACGCGGACCCGGGCCGTCCTGCTCACCGCGGGCGTCGCGATCTTCGTGGTCATCACGGCCATCGCGTTCCTGCTGCCCACGCTCAGCCCGGGGGAGCGGACCAGCTTCGTCTTCACCGGCGCGCTGCTCTGCGGCGTGCTCGTGCTGCTCAGCAGGCCCAAGGTCGTCGCCGACGAGTCCGGCGTCACCGTCGTCAACATCGCGACCAGCCGCCGCCTCGCCTGGGCCGAGATCGTGCAGGTCAACCTGCGTCCCGGCGACCCCTGGGTGTTCCTGAACCTCAGCGACGGCACCAGCCTGCCCGCCCTGGGCATCCAGCCGGGCATCGCCAAGCAGCAGGCCATCGGCGACGCCCGCGCCCTGCGTGCCCTCGCGGACGCCCGCACGACTGGACGTTCCGCGCCCGGTCTTGATTAATCTGGTGGCGGGGCGCGCGTAGAGTGCCGCCCCGCCCCTGACGGGCCCGCCCGGCTCCCAGGGGCTCCTGCTACCCGAGGAGTGACTCCCTCCGGCGATGGACGGATCGTCCTGTAGTACCTGCGCCGCCCCCTCCCGACATACCGGGACCGGCACGACCGGAGAGGCGGCGGCATGACAGTGCCCCTGCTGCTTCTCGGGGCGGCATTCCTGCTGATTCTCGCCAACGGCTTCTTCGTGGCGGCCGAGTTCGGCCTCGTCACCGTCGAGCGGCCGGACGCGGAGAAGGCCGCGGCGGACGGCGACCGAAGGGCACGTACGGTCGTCGACGCCCTCAAGGAGCTGTCCTTCCAGCTCTCCGGCACCCAGCTCGGCATCACCATCACCTCGCTCGTCGTCGGCATGCTCGCCGAACCGGCCCTCGCGCACCTGCTCGCGGGCCCGTTCACGGCCGTCGGCGTGCCCGGGGGAGCCGTCGGCGGTGTCTCCGTGGTGGTCGGCATGCTGCTCGCGTCCGCCGTGCAGATGGTGATCGGCGAGCTCGTGCCCAAGAACTGGGCCGTGTCGCGGCCGTTGCAGGTCGCGCGGTTCGTCGCGGGCCCGCAGCACGTGTTCGCGCGGCTCTTCCGGCCCGTGATCGCCCTCCTGAACGCCGTGGCCAACCGTCTGGTGCGCACGCTCGGCGTCGAGCCCGCCGAGGAGCTGGCCTCGGCCCGCACCCCCGGCGAACTGGTCTCCCTCGCCAGGCACTCGGCGCAGGCCGGTGCCCTGGAGCAGGACACCGCCGACCTGTTCGTGCGCACCCTCTCCCTCGCGGAGCTGACCGCGCAGCACGTCATGACGCCGCGCGTGAAGGTCAGCGCGCTGCAGTCGTCGGCGACCGCCGAGGACGTCGTGAACCTGACCCGCGCCACCGGTCTGTCCCGCTTCCCGGTCTACACCGAGCGGATCGACGAAATCGTCGGCATGGTCCACCTCAAGGACGCCCTCGCGGTGGCCGCCCACGCACGCCTCAGGACGCCCGTGGGCCGCATCGCGAAGTCCCCGCTGCTCGTCCCCGAGACGCTGCCCGTGCAGCCCCTCCTGGAGCGGCTGCGCAGCGAGCAGCCCATCGCCGTCGTCGTCGACGAGTACGGCGGCACGGCGGGCGTCGTCACCCTGGAGGACATCGTCGAGGAGCTCGTCGGCGAGGTCCGCGACGAGCACGACCACTTCGACCTGCCCGAACTCTGCCCGGCACCCGCCGAGGACGGCAGGGCGGCGTGGGACGCCGACGGCTCCTGCCGCGTGGACACGCTCCAGCGCATAGGCCTCGACGTGCCCGAAGGTCCTTACGAGACCGTGGCCGGACTCGTCGCCGACCTGCTCGGCCGCATCCCGGCCCCCGGCGACCGGGCCGAACTCCCGGGCTGGCGGCTCTCGGTGCGCCAGGTCGGGCACTACCGCGCGGAGCGGGTGCGGATCGTGCGCACCCAGGACACCTTCGCCGTCATGGAAGCCGCGGAGGCGCTCCGATGAGTCTGCTGCAACTCCTCTTCGCCCTCCTCCTCGTGCTCGCCAACGGCTTCTTCGTGGGGGCCGAGTTCGCGCTCGTCTCCGTGCGCCGCAGCCAGATCGAGCCCCTGGACACCAAGCGGTCCCGCCAGGTCCTGTACGGCCTGGAGCATCTGCCGCAGATGATGGCGGCCGCCCAGTTCGGCATCACCGTCTGCTCGCTGACGCTCGGCGCGGTCGCCGAGCCGACCGTCGCCCGCCTTTTGGAGCCGGTCTTCGAGGCGGTCCACCTGCCCGAGGGCATGATCCACCCCCTCGGCTACGTGATCGCGCTCGCCGTCGTCATCTTCCTCCACCTCGTCATCGGCGAGATGGTCCCGAAGAACCTGGCGATGGCGGCGCCCGAGAAGACCGCACTCCGGTTCAGCCCCGGCCTGGTCGCCTTCGCGCGGCTGTGCCGACCGGTGACCGTGGCACTCGGCGCCTGCGCGCGGGTCGTGCTCCGGCTCTTCGGGGTGGAGCCCAAGGACGAGGTCGAGGCGGTGTTCACCAGCGTGCAGCTGGGCCGCCTCGTCGAGGACTCCGGCCAGGCGGGACTCCTCGACCCCGTCGAACAGGAGCGCCTGGAGGACGCCCTCGAGCTGGGCTCGCGCCCGGTCACCGACGTCCTCCTCGATCCGGTGTCGCTGGTCACCGTCGGCCCTTCGGTCACCCCTGCCGGGATCATCGAGCTCACCGGCCGCACCGGCTACTCCCGCTTCCCCGTCCGCGCGGAGAACGGCGCCTTCATGGGCTACCTCCACGTCAAGGACGTACTGGACCTGGAGGAGACCGAGCGTGCCGTGCCGCAGCAGGTGTGGCGCCCGATGACCACGCTGGGCGCCGAGCTCCCGCTGGACGACGCACTGACCGTGATGCGCCGCGCCGCGACGCACCTCGCGCAGGTCGCCGACGCGTCGGGGAAGGTGCTCGGCCTGGTGGCCATGGAGGACGTCCTCGAGCTCCTGGTGGGGGAGGTCCGAGACCCGACGCACCGGGTCACGGTGCCGAGGACGCCGCCGGAGGACTCCAGGGAATCCGCGCTGGCCGTCGTCCGCGCGAGCTGACCCGCACCAGGACCCCCGGGGGCCGTCAGATCCCCGGGGTGTCCTGCGGTCCGCGGCCCGAGAGCACTTCGCCGTACGCCTGCATCAGGTCGGGCAGCCGCAGGGTCGACAGGTCGTCGCGGCCCGGTTCGCCGGGGTAGCCGGAGAGCCGCAGGTCGCGGTAGGCGCAGCTCTTCTCGTACAGCGTGCGCAGGAAACGGCCGTTGCCGAGCTCGTCGATCCAGGACTGGTCGACGACGTGCCCGGCGATGGAGCGCAGCTCTTCGAGCGCCTCCTCGTCCCACACGTCGCCGTTGTCCGCCGCGAGGACCTCGCCGATGGCGGTGAGTTCGAGCGGGCGGTACGAGGGGAAGTCGACGCGCGTCGTGAAGCGGGAGGACAGCCCGGGGTTGGCGGCGAGGAGCCGGTCCATGCCCTCGGGGTAGCCCGCGAGGATCACGACGAGGTGGTCGCGGTTGTCCTCGGCGCGCTTGAGGAGGACTTGCAGGGCCTCGTCGCCGTACGCGTCGCCCTTGCCGTAGCCGGAGTTGGAGAGCGAGTACGCCTCGTCGACGAAGAGGACCCCGCCGATCGCCGAGTCGATCAGTTCGTTGGCCTTCACGGCGGTCTGGCCCAGGTACTCGCCGACGAGGTCGGCGCGCTGCGCCTCCACGAGGTGGTCGCCGCCGAGCAGGCCCAGCGCGTAGAAGACCCGGCCGAGGATGCGGGCCACGGTGGTCTTGCCGGTGCCCGAGGGGCCGGAGAAGACGAAGTGTCGTTTCGGCGGCTGCACAGGAAGGCCTTGCGCGGCCCGCAGACGCGCCATGTTTAGCTGCGCCGAGAGCGCCTTGACCTGCCGTTTCACCGGCTCCATGCCGACCATGCCCTCCAGCTCGGAGAGCGCGGCCTCCAGGAGCGCGGGGTCGGTGGGGCCCGGGGGCAGCTGCGGCGGGCCCGCCTTGATCGGGATGATCGCCTTCTCGCGGACGGTGTCGGGGTCGGGAGGCACCGAGGAGCCGGACGCGCCCGGGGTGCCTGGCGGGCCGGAGGGGCCCGGAGGCACGCCGGGGCCGTTGGGCGCCGATGGGCCGCCGTTCGACGGGAGTTCGGGGCCGGTGACCTTCACGTCGCGTCCCTCGGGCCCGAACAGTACGTCGATGCCGTCGGGCCCCTCAAGGACGTCCTGGCCCGCGCCGGTGAGGCTGATCGCGGCGGCGAGGTCGGCTGCCTCGTCGTACCCGTCGCCCTCGGAGATCGCCGCGAGCCGCGCGGAGGTGTCCATGAAGGAGGCGTCGACCCGGTGCACCGCGCGGTACAGCGGCAGGGCCGCCGCCGAGCGTCCGGTGCCCTCGCGCGCGCGGGCCAGCCAGTAGCGCAGCTCCTTGCGCTGCGGCTGTTCGCTGCGGCAGCGCATGAGGGCGGCGGACAGCAGCGGTTCCGCCTGGCCGTACGTCTCCAGGCGGACCCGCGCCATGCCGCCGAAGAGCCCGGCCTCGATGCCCAGCATCGGGTCGTCGATCAGCGGGTCGGTGTGCCGCACCAGCTGCTCCCAGTCCTTGACCAGGTAGGAGCGGCAGGCGTGCAGGAAGCGGACCTGCGGGTCGGCGTCGACCGGCGGCAGGCCCGCCAACGCCCGGTCGAGCTCGGGGACATGGCGGCCGTCCAGCCAGTGTGAGGCGTGCGCGAGCAGCAGATCGCGCGTGCTCTCCAGGACAGGCTGCACCCACCAGCCCAGCCAGTACCAGGAGTTGAGGGCGCGGCCGTGCCGGGTGCGCTGCTCGCCGAATCGGTCCCGGTGCTGGAACATCCGCAGCAGCGCCGTCGTCGTGTCGATGCGCAGCGCGTGCAGCCCGAGCCAGCCGTCGGCCATCCCGGGATCCATCCGCACCGCCGTCCGGAACTCGTCCTCCGCCTGCGGATAGGCGCCCATCGTGTAGGCGTCGACGCCCCTCAGCCAGGCGAGGTCGGCCGGTGCGGGTGAGCCCACCGCGTCGAAGTCCATCAGGTCCCCCACAAACCGTGCCCCCGTTTGCGTACCGCCGGACCGGTGCCCGCCGGCGACTGCGCTGAACCATCGTGCTGCGGACGGGAGTTGTTCCGGTGCGCAGAGCACTCGTCCGAAAAGGCGCACCGAGATGCATCGTACCTGCGGGGGAGCGGTCGGCCGTAGGGTGCCGCACCGGACGATCGGCCGGAAAACGCCGATGGAGAGCGTGCCCGATGGTGACCGACGGTGAGCGAATGAAGGCGCGCAGCGGCCGAAAAACGGGCTCGGAGGGCAGAACGAAGCCCCCGATCACGGGGGAACAACCGGGGGCTTCGCGTCTGCGGGCGGTGTCGCAACACCGCACATTCAGAACGTAAGTCCTGTAAGGGCCCTGGGTCAAGCAGAGTTGGGGCACTCGGCAAAACTCGTCGGGTCAAGTGGAAGCGCGTTTCCGGGGGTTCAGCGGACCGCCGATGATCGCTCACTCAGCGTAATGATTCAGGCCTCGGTAAGTGTCACATTGGGCCCCGGAAGTACCTCGTACCCCTCCGGACACTGGCGCACCAAAAGGTGCGCGAAGGGTCGGGTGGGGTCCCCGGTGAAGTGCTGGAGCTCCTCCGGTTCCCATCCGTCCCAGAATTCACGCTGGACCGTCCCGTCCCGGCGGCGCCCCCGCTGCCATGCCTCCTCGTGCGGCACGTCCATCCACAGCACGGCGGCGAGGTGCGGGCGCAGCGCGAGGCGGCCGGCGCCGACGCCCTCGACGATCACCACGGGCGCGGGCGGCAGGGGCCGGTCGGCGGGACCGAAGCGGCGCGCGTTCCAGTCGTACGTCGCGTAGTGCGCGGTTTCGCCCCGGGAGAGCGGTTCGAGGACCTGCTCGCGCAGCGGCCGCGTCCAGTCGAAGAGCCGGTCGTGGCTCGCGATGTCGTCGAGGCGCAGCACGGGCGCGCCGCCGAGCGCCTCGGCCAGGCGGCCGGCGAACGTCGACTTGCCGGAGCCCGCGTGTCCGTCCACGGCGACGAGGCGGACGGCGCCACAGGAGGGCGGCAGGCGGCGCAGGGTGTCGGCGAGGCGGGGGAGCGGGGTGTGCGGGTGCGCGGTCATCACGGCAAGGGTACGGCGCACGGAACAATGTGTTCCGCGCGCCGTCGCAGGTCATGCCATTGGTTGAGGCCAATATTGATGCGTACGGCAGTGCCCGAAGCGCTGGCAGAAGTCGGTGGGGACCGGCCATAGTTGGCCCACTTCCGTGCGCCTGACCCGACCGCACCTGACCCGACTTTCCGGATCCCGCCGGAAACCCTGTCGACTGGGGGTCCCCTCCATGGACCGAGCTGACCGAACCGACCGCACGCAGCGATCAGACCGAGCTGATGACATGTCCCGCAGAACCGTGCTCGCCACCGCGGTCACCGCGGCCGCGGCAGCCGCCCTCGCGGCCACCGCCGCCGCCCCCGCCCTGGCCGCCACCGGCTCCGGCTCCGCGGCCCGCGGGCCCAGAGCGGACCGGCTCGTGGACAACCGCTTCTGGACCTCGCACAAGGACTGGAGCTCCGGCACCCACCAGGGCACCGCCGTCGTCGCGGGTGCCCGCCCCGGCCTGCGGATCGCGCGGCCCGCGGGCCGCACCGAGTACGCGGACCCGCACACCGGCAAGACCGCCACCTGGGAGTACGCCCGCTGGACGACGCCCGCGCACCGCTCCACCGTCCCCGCCACCGAGCTGATCGCGTCCTGGAACGCGCGCACCCCGGCCGGGACCTGGCTCCAGGTCGAGCTGCGCGGCACGTACTCGGACTCGACGAGATCCCCCTGGTACGTGATGGGCCGCTGGACCTCGGGCGACGACAAGGAAGCCGACATCCGGCGGACCTCGGTCGACGACCAGACCGACGGCAAGTCCACGGTGTGGACGGACACGCTCTCCCTCGACGACGCGACCACGGGCCTGCGCGTCGTCTCGTACCAGCTGCGCCTGACGCTTTACCGCAAACCGGGCGCCACCCACACCCCCACGGTCTGGCGGCTCGGAGCGATGGCCTCCGCGGTCCCCGACCGCTTCACGGTCCCGGCGTCGAAGCCGGGCCTCGCCGAGGAGCTGGCCGTCCCGCGGTACTCGCAGGAGATCCACGCCGGCCAGTATCCGGAGTACGACAACGGGGGCGAGGCCTGGTGCAGCCCCACGTCCTCGCAGATGATCATCGAGTTCTGGGGGCGCGAGCCGACGGCGGACGACCTGTCGTGGGTCGACCCGTCCTACGAGGACCCGCAGGTGTGCCACGCGGCCCGGTACACGTTCGACTACCAGTACAACGGCTGCGGCAACTGGCCCTTCAACGCCGCGTACGCCTCGACGTACAAGGACCTCCAGGGCGTGGTGACCCGGCTCGCCTCGCTCACGGAGCTGGAGTCCCTGATCGCGGCGGGCCTGCCGGCCATAACGTCCCAGTCGTTCCTCAGGGAGGAGCTGACCGGCGCGGGCTACGGCACGGCGGGCCACCTGATGACGGTCATCGGGTTCACGGCGGACGGCGACGTGATCGCCAACGACCCGGCGTCGCCGACCAACGCGGCGGTGCGACGCGTCTACAAGCGGCGCGAGTGGGAGAACATCTGGCTGCGGACGAAGCGCTACAACGCCTCCGGGAAGGTCGTCTCGGGCACCGGAGGCGTCTGCTACCTGTACTTCCCGACGACACTCTCCGAGCGCCAGCGCGCCGCGCTGGCCGCGGTCGGTATCCGCTGAGCACCCGGGGGGCACCGGAGGGCGTTCGTCAGCGGGCGTTCGTGCTCAGCGGAGGTGGCTGGTGCGGGCGGACCTCGCCCGGCCGGTACTGCATCATCACGAACATGGCGTCGATCTCGGGAAGGGGGTTGGCGGCCGACGCGATCACCCAGCCGGGTCCCTTCGTCGGGTGGTTGACCTGCCGCACCGCGCCGTCGGGGTGCAGGGCGTGGGAGCTCGCGGTCGCCAGGTAGATGGGGCCCGCGAGCGGATCGCGCCGCACGTCGCTCGCCAGGTCGATCAGCGTGGGGTCGGTCGGGTGGTTCGTGACGGCCCGCCGCAGCGCAGGACAGGCGCCGCGCGCCCAGTCCTCGGTCCAGTTCATCAGGACGTCGTGGCGGGCCCGGTCGTCCAGGAGCATCCACCGCATGATGTTGGACGGCGGTCTGCCGTCCGGTATGAGTGCTCTGAACTCGTCGTTGCACGCCACGACGTTCCAGTGCTTGTCGGCGATGTAGGCCATCGAGCCGGTGACTCCTTCGACGACCGTCCGCCAGACCGCACCCATCGGCGTCCAACCTGCTAAGTCCTGCTCCTCCGGCTGCACTTGCCCGTTCCCTTCATGTCGCCCGCAGGTCGGCATCAACGCGATCACAGTTCGTGGGCGCAAGCCTAGCCAGCGTTCGCCGTGAGGTGGCCGGTGCCCCGGCACGCACTCCACTGCGTCTTGAGGACATGTGGAGTTTGAGGACATGTGGAGTCGCCCTTGATCCGGAGAGGGCGGGGTGACACGCGTGTGTGCCCGTCCCCTCATGGGAGGACGGGCACACAGCGTGGGGTCAGCGGTCCTCGCGGAACGAGTCGCGCATGCCCTCGGCCTTGTCGCGCATGTCGTCCGCGGCGTCCTTCGCCTTGCCCTTGGCCTGATCGGTCTTGCCCTCGGCCGACCTGCGGTTGTCGCCGGAGGCCTTGCCCATCATCTCTTTGGCCTTGCCCTTTGCCTTGTCCATGGCGTTGTCGCCCATGACGGCTCCTTCGGTAGGAATGCCTCCACGCTATGAGCGGTGGACGAAGGCCGCATCTCGGACGATCCGCCGGTTCACACGGCCGGGTCCACCACCCAGTCCGGGTGCCCGGGCATCGGCGGGGTCTTCGCGCCGTACAGCCAGGGGTGCAGGAAGCCCTCCAGGTCCTCGCCCGCGATCCCCGACGCCAGGTCCACGAACTGCTCCGTGCTCGCCGTGCGCCCCTTGAACCCGTTGACCCAGGCGCGTTCGATCTTCTGGAACGTCGCGTCGCCGACCCGCTCGCGCAGCGCGTACAGGACCAGGGCCGAGCCGTCGTACCGCATGCGCTTGAAGAGGTTCGGCTCGGTCGGCTCCGCGGGGGCGCCGTAGTCCCTGCGCCACTGGTCGTGGGCCTGGTAGGCGGTCTTCATGGCGGCCTCGAAGCTGTCCCCGCCGTGCTGCTCGGAGTACTCCCTCTCGTAGAAGCGGGCGTGTCCCTCGCTCAGCCACAGGTCGGACCAGCTCTTGAGGGCCACGCTGTCGCCGAACCACTGGTGGGTCAGTTCGTGCACCATGTTCCGCTCGGCGTCGACCTTCGTGCCGAGCAGGTCCGCCTTCGGGACGAGCGACAGGGTCTGCGTCTCCAGGGCCACGCCGAGGTCGGTGTCGCCGACCAGCAGGCCGTAGCGGTTGAAGGGGTACGGGCCGAGCTTGTCCTCCAGCCACTTCAGGTGGTCCGAGGTGAGTTTGCGGTAGGCGGCCGTCGGCTCGACCAGCGCGTCAGGGACGACGTCCCGCAGCGGGAGGCCGCCGGGGCCCTCGCCGTCCACCAGCTGGAACTTGCCGACGGCCAGCTGCACCAGCTGGGTGGAGAGCGGCTGTTCGGAGTCGTACGTCCAGCGCACCCGGCCGTCGGGGCGCTCGGTGCGCGAGACCAGCTTGCCGTTGGCGACGGCCGTGCGGTCGGCCGGCGTCGTGATGCGGAAGGTGATCGGTGCCCGCTGGCTAGGGTGGTCGTTGGCCGGGAAGATCAGCCGTGCGCCGTTCGGCTGCGGGTAGACCACCGTGCCGTCGGGCGTGGGTATCCAGCCGTAGTCCTCTATCGCGTCGTCGCGGTGCCGGGTCTGCGTCGGGTCGGCGGTGTAGGTGACCTCGACGGTGAAGGAACCGCCCTTGGGGATCGGCGACTTGGGGGTGACCGTCAGCTCGTCACCCTCGCGCGACGCGCCGGCCGCGGAGCCGTTCACGGTGACCTTGTGCAGGGTGTTGCCGCCGAAGTCCAGGTTGAAGCGCGAGAGCGCCTGGGTGGACCGCGCCTTGATCGTCGTCGTCGCCTCGAAGGGCGTCTTCGGCGCCTGCCAGTCGAAGTCCAGGTAGTAGCGCTCCACCCGGTATCCGCCGTTCCCGTCCAGCGGGAACATCGGGTCGCCGAGTCCGGGCGCACCCGGTGACGGCTTCTCCGTAGGGGTTGGGGCGGCCTGCGAGACCGGGGCGCTGAGGGCGACCGTCGCGATGATCGCGGCGGCGAGGGCGAGCCGCGCCCTGCGGCGGGGCGTCGTCCGGTTCGTGCTCATCGGAAACCTCTCGGTCGTACGGTGCACGGGCGGACGGACGGGGGGACACCCCCGCCGTCCGTACTTAGACGCACAGCGCGACGCCGTAGTTGTGGGGTGACCAAGGTCTCGCCCGCAAGGGCGCCGAGTGCTGGCAAGGTAGAGGGGTCCCGTGGGGGTGGAGTTGTCACCGGGACCTCGTGGGGGAGCCCTGCCGGACGAACGTCAGTGAGAAAGACATGACCGCGACCTCTGCCACCGCTGTCCGTGCGAAGGCCCGCACCGGCGGCCCCAAGGACGACGGACCGACCCTGCTGGAGCACTTCGCGGGCTGGACCCTCGTCGTCGTCCTCGCGATGCTCGTCACGCAGACCGGTCTGCTGTGACGCCGCTCTCATGACCGCCGCCGGCCTCGTCGAGGCCGGCCCGCCAGTGCCGCCCCGGCACACCCACCAGGCCGTACAGCCACCGCACCGGCGAGCGCCCGTGCAGCAGGGTGAGGCCCGCCACGACCGCGAACAGCGGGAGCCCGAGCCACCCGCCGACCAGCCGCACCAGGACGCTCGCGAGGAGCGCGCCCACGAACGGCAGGCCGTACACCCCCGCCGCCGCGATGACGACGGCGAGCAGCCTCGGTACCTCGCGGTCCTCGTCCGCGCCGGGTAGCGACCAGCCCTCCATGAGCCAGCCGATCTCCGTCATCAGCATGACGCCGATCACCGCGGCCCCGAAGAGCAGCAGCGCGAGGAACGTCCCGGACGTCACGAAGTCCAGGACGTTGTTGACGACGCTCTCCCGCCGCCAGTCGGCGAAATCCCCGGCACCGGATGAGAAGAACCGCTCGTATCCTCTGCCGTCCCAGCCGTGGATCAGCGTTCCGAACAGCAGGAAGTACCCTCCGACGCAGCTCAGGTACGCCCAGTAGCCGGCACCCACGAGCACCAGGCCCTGCGCCACCAGGAACCCGAGGATCACGGCGACCGGGATCCCGCCCGCGTAGAGGAGGACGAACCCCGCCCACACGCCGTCGTGGCCGTCCGCCACGTGCATGGTCGACCAGGACGGGTTCTGCCAGAGCAGAAAGAGCCCCGTCGGCACCAAGAGGACGGAGGCGAAGAGCGCCGTGAGCGCCAGGTACGGGTTGGCGGCGCGGCTGCGGGTGCGCGGGCCCTCGCCCGCGTTGATCCGCTCCCACACCTGGAGCTGGCGCCCGGCGGAGAGGGCGAACGTCGCGCCGATCGCGTACGCCCAGAACAGCGCCGCCTGAATCTGGATCACCCTGTTCCCCTCATGCCGAGGCCCGGAGGGTGAGGCCGCCCGCCACGATCGAGTCCGAGGTGACCAGGGCCTGCTCGGCGCTCACGTCCGTCATGAAGACGAAGGGCGGCACCACGGGCGGCACCGGCAGCTTGTCGGGCGTGAAGGTCAGACAGAGGATGCCCTCCAGACACCCCCTGAACTTGGTCAGGTACAGGGTGACCTCGCCGCTCAGGTCCAAAGTGTCGGCGCCCAGGGCCAGTTCACGGCTGCCGTCACGCGTCTTGAGCCGGTAGTCGGTGAGCGAGGCGGCCTTCATCCGCAGCACCATGACCTTCAGCGGCCCGTCCGCGGTCGGGATCTCCCGGACCCCGGCCAGGAGGAAGCCCTGCGGCGCGAAGAGCGTCGTGGTGACGGTCGGTGGCACGCGCGGCGCCACGATCGCGTCCGCCGCGGCCGCGTCCCCCGGGACCGCCTCCGCCCGGCCGCCGCCGTGCGCGACGAGCCCGGCGGTCATCGCCACGGGCAGCAGTACGGCCAGCGTCCGGGTGCCCCGCCCGTCGCGCACCCTGGGGCGCGTCGGATCGTCCTCGGCGTCCTGGGGCACCGGAGTCCAGGCGAACCCCATGGCACTGCCCGCGATGCCGAGCAGCATGCCGACCAGGAACCCGCCGAGGTTCGTCGCCGCGAACGAGAGCACCGAGAGGATCATGGCGTTGACGCTCACGTAGTGGTGCGTGTGCGGCAGCAGCCACAGGAAGAGGCCCGCCACGACCAGCGCGATCCCGATGCCGAGGGCCGCGATGCCGCCGAGCCCCAGGCTGACGAGCACGGTCAGCGGGGAGAGCGGGATCAGGAGCAGCTCGGCGCCGCCGAGGATGAGCAGCAGGCCTGCCCAGAAAGGGCGGGTGCGCCGCCATCTGCGGACGACGCGGCGCTCGTCGGGCCACGGCAGCCGCCGGTCGAGCCAACCGCCGCCGTCCGTGCGGAACGGCCTGACACCGCTTCTGCCGCCGCCGGTCAGAAGCACTTCTTGCCACCCAGACTGACGTCGACCCGCATGCCCTTGAGCCGGAAGTTGCCGCCCGTCGCCGACCAGGCGTGCGACTTCACCCCGGCGACCGTGATGTCCCCGGCCTGCAGCCCGAACTTGCCCCTCTCGCCCTGCACGCCCGGCACTTCGTCGAGCGTCGAGGCGTCCCGGCCGATCTGCGCGGTGCCGAACCGGGCGTCGCCCACCAGGTCCTCGCCGTCGATGATGAGGTTGCTCGCGGTGACGTTGCCCGCGTCGCCGCCCGCCGTCAGCTTGAAGACGACGGTGCCCACCGGCGTCTTGACCTCGGCGGCCTGGCAGATGTCGGAGAGGGTCGCGTCACCGATGCCGAGGAGCGCCACGGGGTGCCCCTTGCCGTCGATGTCCCGGTCCGTCTGTACGTAGGAGGAAAGGCCCTGGCTGGTCAGTTTCCCGGAGGACACCTGGAAGCTGGTCCCGGAGACGGCGAAGGACGCGGCGAGCGCGCCCTCGGCCATCACGGAGGCCATCACACCGACGGCCAGGACGGCCGGCAGGGCCATCGCGGCCGTCTTCTTCCAGGAGGTTCTGCCCTCGCGTAACGCGGTGCGTGCTGCGCCCACTGTCTTCCTCCCGTACGTCGTTCCGCGTCGCCGAGCGTGTGCGTAAGGGGAGTGCGTGAAGAGCTGCCGGGAGCCGGCCGACAGGTGGCGGCGTTCTGCCATACTGCGGACGATTCCGAGGCAGTTGGAGACTAGGGCCGAAATTGAATAATAGTCAACAGCGCGGCACCGACCGCTCGGCGACGCGCCGTGCCGAACTCATCGCCATCGGCCGGAAGTTGTTCGCCGACACGTCCTACGACGCGCTGTCGATGGACGACATCGCCAAGCACGCGGGCGTCGCCAAAGGGCTGATCTACTACTACTTCAAGTCCAAGCGCGGCTACTACCTCGCGATCATCGAGGACTCCGTCGCCGACCTCGTGGCCCGTGCGGGCCGCCACGACGACCTGCCGCCCGTGGAGCGGGTGCAGCGCACCGTCGACGGCTACCTCCGCTACGCCGAGCACCATCAGGCCGCGTACCGCACGATCATCAGCGGCGGCGTCGGCTTCGACGCCGAGGTGCACGCGATACGGGACGGGGTGCGCGAGGCGCTGATCGGGGCGATCGCCGAGGGGGCGTACGGCCGCAAGGACATACCGCAGCTGGCGCGGACGGCGCTGATCGGCTGGCTGTGCAGCGTGGAGGGCGTCACGCTGGACTGGATCGACCGCCCGGGTCTCGCGCGGGAGACGGTCGGCTGCCTCCTGGTGCGGACACTCGGCGACACGCTGCGGGTGATCGAGGACTTCGAGCCGTCGTATCCGGCGCCCGCGCGGCCATGAACGGGCACGCGCGAAGGGGCGGGAGCCGTGTCGGCCCCCGCCCCTCCTGCTGCGCACGGAACTGCCGCGTACACAACCAGCGTGTACGGAGGGTCAGTTGATGGCCTTGATCAGCTCACCGTTGGTCGTGTCGCCGCTGAGCTCCCAGAAGAACGTGCCGCCGAGGCCCTGCTGGTTCTTGTAGTTCATCTTGGTCGCGATGGTCGCCGGGGTGTCGTAGCTCCACCAGTTGTTGCCGCAGTGCGCGTACGCCGTCCCGCCGACCGTGCCGTTGGCCGGGCACTTGGTCTTGAGGACCTTGTAGTCGTCGATGCCCTGCTCGTACTTGCCCGCAGCCGGGCCCGTCGCGGTGCCGCCGGGTGCCTTCTGCGTGACGCCCGTCCAGCCGCGGCCGTAGAAGCCGATGCCGAGCAGCAGCTTGTTCGAGGGGATGCCGAGGCCCTTGAGCTTCTTGATGGTGGCGTCGGAGTTGTAGCCGTCCTTCGGTATGCCGCTGTAGGACGTGAGCGGCGAGTGCGGGGCGGTCGGCCCCTTCGCGTCCCAGGCGCCGAAGTAGTCGTACGTCATCGGGTTGTACCAGTCGACGTACTGGGCGGCGCCCGCGTAGTCGGCGGCGTCGAGCTTGCCGCCCGCGGAGGCGTCGGCCGGGATCGCCGAGGTCACGAGGTTCTTGCTGCCGAACTTCGAACGGACCGCGGACATCAGCTTCTTGTACGCGTCGCGCCCGCTGGTGTCACAGGTCAGACCGCACGCGTTGGGGTACTCCCAGTCGATGTCGATGCCGTCGAAGACATCGGCCCACTTGGAGTTCTCGACCAGGTCGTAGCAGGACTGGGCGAAGGCCGCGGGGTTCTTCGCCGCCTCGGTGAACCCGCCCGACCAGGTCCAGCCGCCGAAGGACCAGAGGACCTTGAGGTCCGGATGCTTCTTCTTCAGCTTGCGGAGCTGGTTGAAGTTGCCGCGCAGGGGCTGGTCCCAGGTGTCCGCCACGCCGTCCACCGACTGGTCGGCGGTGTACGCCTTGTCCGTGGCCGCGTAGGCGTCGCCCATCGCGCACTTGCCGCCCTGGACGTTGCCGAAGGAGTAGTTGATGTGCGTCAGCTTGTTGGCCGACCCCGACGTCTCGATGTTCTTGACGTGGTAGTTCCGGTCGTAGACACCCCATTCGGTGAAGTAGCCGACGACCTTGGAACCGGCGGCGGCCTTCGTCGCGGTGCCCTTGTCCTGTCCGGCGGCGGCGGTGCCCGCGCCGGCCAGCAGACCGGCGCCGAGGACGGCGCAACAGGTGGTGGCGACGAGCGCCCTGAAGGAGGCGCGGGAGGTGTGCGGTCTGAGCATCGTGACTCCTCGTGGGGGGAAACCGGGAGGGGGAAAGTGGTGCCGTGGACCTGCGGGTGTGACGTGACATGAACTGACTTGGCATGAACGCGTTAAGAACGTTCGGGGGAACAGTAGGAGGACTAGACCAGTGCGGTCAATGGTTCGTACCAATCCGCGCCCGGGGTGCCACGGCCGCCCCGCCAGGGGTGCCACGGCCGCCGGGTGCGAGCGATCTTCAGCTATCTTTCGAGTAAGCGGTCGTTAACTAGTGACGGGTCGCCGCCGATCGGGCATACTCAACGCGCCGGAGCCGCTGGTCAGCTGCTTTCGTGACCCGAAAACGACCCCACGGTCCGGCACGTTTCCCGGCGGCGCCGCCCCACCCAGCGCGGGCGTCCGCCGCAGCCCCACAGGGAGGAGAGCGTCATGCCCGACCACATCACGCAGTCGGTGGAGCGTCAGCTGCCCACGGATGAGGCCAGGGATCTGCTCTCGCTGGTCCGGGACATCGCCCAGCGCGAGATCGCCCCGAAGACCGCGGAGCAGGAGGACGCGGGAGTCTTCCCCCGCGAGGTCTTCACGCTGCTCTCCGAGTCGGGCCTGCTCGGCCTGCCCTACGACTCCGCGTTCGGCGGCGGCGACCAGCCATACGAGGTCTACCTGCAGGTCCTCGAGGAGCTCGCCGCCGCGCGTCTGACCGTCGGTCTCGGCGTCAGCGTCCACTCCCTCTCCTGCCACGCCCTCGCCGGGTACGGCACCAAGGAGCAGCGGACCGACCACCTGCCCGCCATGCTCGGCGGCGGCCTCCTCGGCGCGTACTGCCTCTCCGAGCCCGCGGCGGGCTCGGACGCCGCGTCGCTGCGCACGAAGGCCGTCCGGGACGGCGACGACTGGGTCATCAGCGGCACCAAGGCCTGGATCACGCACGGCGGCGTCGCCGACTTCTACACCGTGCTCGCCCGCACGGGACCCGACGGCGCCCGCGGCATCACGGCCTTCCTGGTGCCGGGCGACGCAGAGGGGCTGAGCGCCGCGGTGCCCGAGAAGAAGATGGGCATGAAGGGCTCGCCCACCGCCCAGATCAACTTCGACGGCGTGCGCATCCCCGACTCCCGCCGCATCGGCGACGAGGGCCAGGGCTTCGCCATCGCGCTCTCCGCGCTCGACTCGGGGCGCCTCGGCATAGCCGCCTGCGCGATCGGGGTGGCCCAGGCGGCCCTCGACGAGGCGGTGCGGTACGCGACCGAGCGCCGCCAGTTCGGCAGGCCCATCGCGGACTTCCAGGGCCTGCGCTTCATGCTCGCGGACATGGCGACGCAGATCGAGGCGGGCCGGGCGCTCTACCTGTCGGCGGCCAGGCTCCGGGACGCCGGGCGGCCTTTCGCCAAGCAGGCGGCCATGGCCAAGCTGCTGTGCACGGACGCCGCGATGAAGGTGACGACGGACGCCGTGCAGGTCCTCGGGGGGTACGGCTACACGGCGGACTTCCCCGTGGAGCGCCTCATGCGCGAGGCCAAGGTGCTGCAGATCGTCGAGGGCACGAATCAGATCCAGCGCATGGTCATCGCACGTCACCTCGCGGGTCCCGACTCGCGCTGAACTGGCCGTGGCGCACCGGCGGCGCCACGAGCCTGACCCACTCCGCGTCGTGGTGCCCCGGCAGCGTGCGGCCCCGGTCCGCCCACTGGCGGATCAGGGTGCGGTAGATCGGCGGGTCCGGGATGCGGGGCTGCTGCTGGTAGGGCGCGGGCGCGTGGGTCTGCTGGTACTGCGGTGAGTACGCCTGGTGCGGCTGCTGGCGCAGGGGCTGTTGGTGATGCTGGGGCGCGGGGTACTGGGGCGCGGGCTGCTGATGCGGGGGTTGTTGCTGCATGGGCTGCTGGTGCATCGGCTGTTGGTGCGCTTGTTGGTGCGCGTGCGGCTGTACGTGCTGGAGTTGTGGCTGGTGTGCCTGGTGCTGCTGATGTGCCTGGTGTGCCTGGTGCTGCTGGGGGTACTGATACGGCTGGGGTTCCTGAGGTCGTCGGGGAACCGATTCTGCGGAGGCAGGCACCGTCACCAGGGTGCGCCGCCGACGCCCGGTGGGGAAGTGCGCCGGGCCCATGTCCGTGCCCATGTCCGTGGGGGTCATGCAAGGCCAACGCCCGCCGCCGTACGGAAGTCACCGCCTCGGAGAATCGAGCGTCTGTTCCTGACCCGCCCGCGCACGTTCCCGGCCCGCCTGCGCCCGCGCACGTTCCTGACCCGCCTTCGCTCTCGCCCGTTCCCAGCCCACCCGCGCCCGCGCCCGCGCAGCCATGCCGCACCCGGGCCCCGTACGTGTCCGGCTCCGCGTATGCCCGCCCCCGCACGAGCGCGCGCACGCGTCTGGCTCCACCCCGCGAACTGACGTACCGTCAACTCCGCGCCGGAGGGGCCGCCCGCCTCCCGCCGCCCTGAACTGCCGTGCGACCAGGGAGGTTTGCCGTGGCAGACGACCGTCCGGTCCCGCTCGACGAGTACCCCGTGCACCAGGTCCCCCTGTCGATGAAGTACGTCGCGACGGGCGACCGCAACGCCTACGACCGGTGCATCTTCCACCTCTTCGACCACGAGGGCCGCGCCCTGCTCATCCTCGGGCTCGGTGTCTATCCGAACACCGGTGTCATCGACGCGTACGCCACTCTGCGCATCGGCGACACGCTCCGCGCCGTACGCGCCAGCGACGCCCTGGGCGAGGACCGGATGGACCTCGGCGTGGGCCCACTCCGCATCACCGTCGACGAGCCGTTGCACCGCATCCGCCTGACGTGCGCCGCCGACCCGAACGACCCCTTGTCCCTCTCGTACGACCTGACCTGGACCGCGGACTTCCCCGCCCTGTGGGAGCCGCACCACGTCCAGCGCCGCGGCGACCGGCTCACCCTCGAAGGGCGCCGCTTCGTGCAGGCGGGGCGGCCCGCCGGGGTGATCCGTGCGGGCGGCGAGGAGATCACCGTGACGGCGGGGGAGTGGACCGCGACCCGCGACCGCAGCTGGGGCGTGCGGCCCGTGCCCGGCGAGGAACGCGGGCGCCTGGAGGAGGAGTTCGCCACCGAGGGCTTCCACTGGATCTGGTGCCCGGTCCACTTCGACGACCGTTTCCTCATGGTCATCGCGCAGGAGGACGCGGACGGCTACCGCACCCTCAACGACGCCACCCTCGTCCGCCCCGGCCGCCCCGACCGCCAACTCGGCTGGCCCCGCACCGACATCACCTACCGCTCCGGCACCCGCCACCCCGACCGCGCCGTCATCCACCTCACCGACCCCGAAAGCCACAAGCCACTGGAAGTCGGTGTCCAGGTGCTCGCCTCGCTGCCCCTCGCCGTGGGCGCCGGATACCCGCCCGCCGACGACTGGCAGCACGGCACCTGGCGCGGCCGCGACTGGACCGACCGCCGCAGCTACGACCTGTCGGACCCCGCCGCCCACCCCCTCGCCGCGTACGGCGTCATCGACCACGCCGCACGCTTCACCCTCGAAGGGCGCACCGGCTACGGCATCTTCGAGCACGGCAGCTTCGGCCGCCACGACCCGAGCGGCTTCACCGGATTCGACTCCGTGGCGCCCTGAGAGCGCGGCCCGCCCGGAGGAAGGAGCACGGACATGGCAACGGCACCCCGCCCCCGCACCACCACACGCGACCCGGAAGACCTCGCCCGCCGTCTCACCGCCTGGCTCGACACCCGGTTGCCCGGCGCCAAGGCTGCCGACGTGACCGTCCCCGAGTCCAACGGCATGTCCAGCGAGACCCTGCTCTTCACCGTCGAACACCCCGAACCACCGCTCAGCGACTGCGCGTTGCGCCTCGCGGCGGACCCGGCGGCGTACACGATCTTCCCTGTCTACGACATGCCGCGTCAGTACCGCACGATGCGGCTCGTCGCCGAACACAGCGACGTGCCAGTGCCGCGGGTGCTGTGGCTGGAGGAGGACCCGGGCCCGCTCGGGGCGCCTTTCTTCGTCATGGAGCGGGTCGAGGGACGCGTCCCGCCGGACGTCATGCCCTATACGTACGCGGGCAATTGGCTGCACGCTGCGACCGACGCCGAACGCGCGCACCTCGAAGAGGCCTCGGTCCGCGTCCTCGCCCACCTGCACGACCAAGTACCGCCCGAAGCAGCGGAGTTCCTCGCGCTGACGGGTGAGGGCAGCCCGCTCCGTCGCCACGTGGCGGCCCAACGCGCCTACTACACATGGGTGGTGGACGGGCTGCCCCGCTCACCCCTCATCGAGAGCGCTTTCGACCGCCTCGGGGAACTGTGGCCCCGTCATGAGGGCGACGCCGTGCTCAACTGGGGCGACGCGCGCATCGGGAACATCATCTACGACGGCTACGAACCCGCGGCCGTCCTCGACTGGGAGATGGCGGCGCTCGCCCCGCGCGAGGTCGACCTCGGCTGGACCGTCTACCTCCACCGCTTCTTCCAGGACCTGACGGTGGGCTTCGGCCAGCCGGGGCTGCCGGAGTTCCAGCGCCGCGACCGCGTCGAGGCGGCGTACGCCCGACTCACCGGGCACACACCGCGCGACATGGACTTCTACACGCTCTACGCGGCCCTGCGGCACGCGATCGTCATGCTGCGCGTCGCCTACCGGCAGGCCCACTTCGGCGAGGCCGCGGTCCCCACGGGCGCGGAGTCCGCGGACACGCTGATCCTGCACCACGACAGCCTGGCCGCCATGGTGCAAGGCAGCTACTGGTGAATCAGGCGGCGGGCCGTTGCGGCTGCGGCACCCGGATGGGGCGCGAGCCGGGCCCGCCCACGTGCGAGAAGGGCTGCGTCCGCCAGTCGAGTCCCTGAGGGAGCGTCAGGAGCAGGGCGGTGTCCTGTTCCTGGACCTCCATCGACTCGTCGGTGGGCGCGGCGTCGGTGGCCGCACGGCCGGTGCCCGCACAGACCGTCAGGCCGAACGGGTTCCACGGCGTGGGGCACAGCGCGTGCTCGGGCAGCACGTCCTCGTCCGCGAGGAGCGCGATGGGCTGCCCGCAGTCGGGGCAGTCCACCCGGTACATCTCGAAAGTGTCGTAGGAGTCGAGAAAGTCGTCAGCCGGTTCGACGCCCTCCGGCTCGGGCTCGGCGACCGGCTGCTGCTTGGCGCGGGCAGACCGGCCGGGGCGCTTCAAATTCTGCATGGGAATCTCCCCCTCGGGTGGGCCGACAAGGCGCTGCGGCCTCGACCACAGCAAGCACTTCCCGTCCCGTCGTAGAGGTAATCGTTGCATCCCGTCGGACACGGGCACAGGGGTGTGTCGTTCGTCACATGCCAAATAAAGTTGCCCTCGAGCGGGGAGACGAGTCGGCTACCCGAACGGATCAAGAGCCCTGTAGGTTCGGCGCATGGAGGAGCTGGACCGACAGATCGTGCAGCTGCTCGTCAAGGACGGGCGGATGAGCTACACCGACCTGGGCAAGGCCACGGGCCTGTCCACCTCGGCCGTGCACCAGCGGGTGCGCAGGCTGGAGCAGCGGGGTGTCATCCGCGGCTATGCCGCGGTGGTCGACCCCGAGGCCGTCGGGCTGCCGCTCACGGCCTTCATCTCGGTGAAACCGTTCGACCCCAGCGCCCCCGACGACATCGCCGAACGGCTCGCGGGCGTCCCGGAGATCGAGGCGTGCCACAGCGTCGCCGGCGACGAGAACTACATCCTCAAGGTCCGCGTCGCCACCCCCCTGGAGCTCGAGCACCTGCTCAGCAGGCTCCGGGCGCTCGCCGGTGTCTCCACGCGCACGACCGTCGTCCTCTCCACTCCGTACGAGGCGCGCCCGCCCCAGGTGTGACCCCCGCGCCGGCCACCCGCCGGCAGGGGCGAGACTGGTCCCATGAGCCAGAGCACCGCCCCCGGGAACGACCCCCAGGATCCATCGAACCACCGCACCGTGCTGCTGCGAGGCGGCGACGTCCACAGCCCCGCCGACCCGTTCGCCACCGCAATGGTCGTCGAGCGCGGACATGTCGCCTGGGTCGGCTCCGAGGGCGCGGCCGACGCCTTCGCCGACGGCGTCGACGACGTGGTCGACCTCGAAGGAGCCCTGGTCACCCCGGCGTTCACGGACGCCCATGTGCACACCACCGCCACCGGCCTCGCCCTGTCGGGACTGGATCTCACCGGGACCCGCTCGCTGGCCGACGCACTCGTTCTCGTACGCGAACACGCCGCCGCGCGGCCGCACGACACCGTCCTCCTCGGCCACGGCTGGGACGCGGCCCGCTGGGCCGGTGGCCGCCCGCCCACGCGCGCGGAACTCGACGAGGCGGCGGGCGGCAGGCCGCTCTACCTCTCCCGCATCGACGTCCACTCGGCGGTGGTCACGACCGCGCTGCTCGACCTGGTGCCCGGCGTCACCGGCCGCGCCGGTTACCACCCGGACGCCCCGCTGACCGCCGACGCCCACCACGGCGTGCGCGCCGCGGCCCTCGGCGCGATCACCCCGCGCCAGCGCACGGAGGCCCAGCGCACCGCGCTCCGCCATGCCGCCTCGCTCGGCATCGGCTCCGTGCACGAGTGCGCGGGCCCCGAGATCTCCGACGAGGACGACTTCACCGGGCTGCTGCGGCTCGCCGCCGACGAGCCCGGCCCGCGCGTCGTCGGCTACTGGGCCGAGCGGGACGTGCGCCGCGCGAAGGAACTCGGCGCGGTCGGCGCCGCCGGTGACCTCTTCGTCGACGGCGCCCTCGGCTCGCACACCGCATGCCTGCACGAGCCGTACGCCGACGCGGCCCACACCGGCACCGCCCACCTGGACGCGGCGGCCGTCGCCGCCCACGTCGTGGCATGCACGGAGGAAGGCCTCCAGGCGGGCTTCCACGCCATCGGGGACGCCGCGGTGGCCTCCGTGGTCGACGGCATGCGCCAGGCCGCCGAGAAGGTCGGTGCGGCCCGCGTGCGCGCCGCACGGCACCGCGTCGAGCACGCCGAGATGCTCACTCCGGAGACGATCGCCGCGTTCGCCGAGTTCGGTCTCACCGCGTCCGTGCAGCCCGTCTTCGACGCGCTGTGGGGCGGCGAGGACGGCATGTACGCCCAGCGCCTCGGCGCCGAGCGCGCCCGCACCCTCAACCCGTACGCGGCCCTCCTGCGCGCCGGTGTGCCCCTGGCCTTCGGCTCCGACAGCCCCGTCACGCCCCTCGACCCCTGGGCCACGGTCCGCGCCGCCGCCTTCCACCGCACGCCGGAGCACCGGGTCTCCGTGCGGGCGGCGTTCACCGCGCACACCCGCGGCGGCTGGCGGGCCGTCGGCCGTGACGACGCGGGCATCCTGGTGCCGGGCGCGCCCGCGGACTACGCCGTATGGCGCACCTCCGATCTGGTGGTGCAGGCCCCGGACGACCGGGTGGCCCGCTGGTCGACCGACCCGCGGTCCGGCACGCCCGGCCTGCCGGACCTCTCGCCGGGCGCCGGACTCCCCGTCTGTCTGCGCACGGTGGTGGGCGGAAGGACCGTGTTCGTGGGGCCGGACGAGTGATGTCCCGGCGGTGCGCGCCGCGGATCGTGGCCGGTCAGGGCTCCGTACGACCTGGGAATCCTCGGCACTGACCTGGCGGTCCGTTAAGTCGCCGCAGCTCAGCCGGGTATTGACAGAGAGCGGCCGTGGGCCGGTAGGTTCGGCCGGGTCCACCACAGGACGTCCGACCGGCGAACCTCCACGCAGTCGTCGAACGCCGCTGGATCACAGGTGGTGTGCCGCACCGGCGCACCACCACTGGGAGCCAGGTCCAGCGCCCGCGACGCGGAGGCGAGGGAACGTATCAGCCGAATCGGCAGGTGTGACCCGGGTGGGGCCCGGACGCTCAGTAGACAACGGCTTTCGGTCGATCCGCAGCCAGCGGGTCCCGGGCCGGCCCGAAGGGCGCCGGGCCCCGATCCGCAGTACGTCCCGTGCCGTCGTGGCGGCGCAGGCAGCGGCCATTATGGTGGTCCTCTGCGTACGAACGAAGGGGCAGTAGTGAACGACGGCGGCGGGGTCTCCGAAGCAGGGGACCAGGGGAGGCAGTTCGGCTCGCTCGGCACGGCCTTGGTGATCATTCCGACCTACAACGAGGCGGAGAACATCCAGTCCATCGTCGGCCGGGTGCGCGCCTCCGTGCCGGACGCGCACATCCTGGTGGCCGACGACAACAGCCCCGACGGCACCGGCAAGATCGCCGACGAGCTCGCGGCCGATGACGAGCAGATCCACGTCCTGCACCGCAAGGGCAAGGAAGGGCTCGGCGCGGCCTATCTCGCGGGCTTCCGCTGGGGCCTCGAGAACGACTACGGCGTGCTCGTCGAGATGGACGCGGACGGCTCCCACCAGCCGGAGGAGCTGCCCCGGCTGCTCACCGCCCTGAAGGGCGCCGACCTCGTGCTCGGCTCGCGCTGGGTGCCGGGCGGGCGGGTCGTCAACTGGCCCAAGCACCGCGAGTTCATCTCCCGCGGCGGCAGCACGTACTCGCGCCTCCTGCTCGACGTGCCGATCCGCGACGTGACGGGCGGCTACCGCGCCTTCCGCCGCGAGACCCTCGAAGGCCTCGGACTCGGGGAGGTCGAGTCGCAGGGGTACTGCTTCCAGGTCGACCTGGCACGGCGCGCGGTCAAGGCGGGGTACCACGTCGTCGAGGTGCCCATCACCTTCGTCGAGCGGGAGCTCGGCGACAGCAAGATGAGCCAGAACATCGTCGTCGAAGCGCTGTGGCGGGTCACGGCCTGGGGAGTGGGCGAGCGGGTCGGCAAGGTCGGCAAGGCCATCGGACGCAAGCAGCCGTGAGCTGAGGGTGGGGCCTGATCATCCCCTTATGCCGGACTGAGGCGGGCCCAGGCACACTGGGAGCATGACGACTGGCGCACCGCCTCCCATCCGACCCGCCCGGCCCCGGCGCTCCGGGCCCCTGAGGTTCCTGCCGCTCGGCATCGCCGCGTGGCTGGTCCTGGAAATCTGGCTGCTCACCGTCGTGGCGGGCGCCACGAGCGGGTTCGTGGTCTTCCTGCTCCTGGTGGGCGGCCTCGTGCTCGGCTCCGCGGTGATCAAGCGCGCGGGGCGCCGGGCGTTCCGCAAGCTCAGCGAGGCGGTGCAACAGCAGCAGAGCGGTGTGACGCCCGCCCGGGAGACCAGGGGAGGCGGCGCCCTCACGATGCTGGGCGGCCTGCTGATCATCCTGCCGGGGCTCATCTCGGACGCCCTCGGGCTGATCCTGCTGGTCCCGCCGGTCCAGAAGGCCCTGGGGAAGTACGCGGAGCGGACCTTCGAGCGCAAGGTGCGCGAGGCGACGCCGGGCGGCCTCGGGGACGCCTATCAGCAGGCGCGGATGCACAAGCCCGACGGCAAGGTGGTGCAGGGCGAGGTCATCAGGGACGACGAGTCGCCGATGCGCGGCCCGCGCCCGGACGACCCGCAGCTGCCGCACTGATACAGGCTCCGAGGGCGGGGCGAGACACGAAAGGGCCGGGGCCACTGCTGAACAGTGGCCCCGGCCCTTTCGTACTGCGTTGCGCTGTGTACTGCGTTGTGCGGTGTGCCGCAGTGTTCGCCGTCAGGCGGACTTGCGGCTGTCACGCGGGTGCACCGCGATGTTCATGGCGCCGGACCGGAGAACCGCGAGACGCTCCTCAAGGACCTCTTCGAGCTCCTCTCGGGTGCGGCGCTCCATGAGCATGTCCCAGTGCGTACGCGCCGGCTTGCCCTTCTTCTCCTCAGGTCCGTCGCCGTCCACGAGGAGTGCCTGGGCCCCGCAGACCTTGCACTCCCACTCCGGCGGGATCTCCGCCTCGACCGAGAACGGCATCTCGAAACGATGTCCGTTCTGGCATGCGTACTCCACGGCCTGGCGAGGTGCCAGGTCGATGCCGCGGTCGGTCTCGTAGCTTGTCACCACGAGGCGCGTGCCGCGAAGAGCTCGCTCACTCATGAATCGTGCCTCCCGGGCTTGTCGCCCACAGGACAGGTGTCGCTGTCGTCGTCATCCGGTCAACGTCCGGTCGGCGGTAAAGATTCCCGTTCAGGGTTATGCGTCGCCGTCGTATGCCGCCCCTTGTTGTACCCACCAGTGCCCGGTTTGTCACATCTGGCAGCAGATGTCACCCAGCGTTTCTGATTCTTCAGCTCGCAGTAACGGTCCGCCTGGCAGGCCAAAGGCGTACACTACCGGCCTTTGGCTTCAGTTGCTAAATCCGGTCGGGTACGGGATTGCCCGCGTCGCGCACCGCGCGCCGTACGGGTACCCGTAGGAGCAGGACGAAACCGAGCAAAAAGAACGCCACGAGCGACACGATGGCGTCCCGGTAACTTCCGGTGAGCTGATACGTGAGGCCGAAGATCAACGGCCCCAGCCAGGCCATCCCCCGGTCACTGATCTCGTACGCGGAGAAGTACTCGGCCTCCTTCCCGTGCGGCACCAGGTGGGAGAAGAGTGAGCGGGACAGGGCCTGCGTGCCGCCGAGGACCAGGCCGATCCCCGCCGCCAGGACGAAGAACCACGCGGGCGCGCCGGCGGGCAGGAAGTACCCGGCCCCGATGGTCACCGTCCAGGCCACGAGCGAGCCGAGAATCGTCCGCTTGGCGCCGTACGCCCGGGCGAGTCGTCCCATGGCGAGAGCGCCGGCGACCGCGAGCACCTGCACCAGCAGGACCGCGACGATCAGCGTGGACTGACCGAGGCCGAGCTCCTCGGAGCCGTAGACGGACGCCTGGGAGATCACCGTCTGGACGCCGTCGTTGTAGACCAGGTAGGCGAGCAGGAACGCGAGCGTGTGCGGGCGGCGCCGCATGTCCCGCACGGTCGACCGCAACTGCTGCCACCCGCCCCGGGGTGCCGTCCCGGCCTCGTGCGCGGGCGTCCCGCGGTCCCGCAGCCGCTTCAGCGGTACGAGGGTGAAGGCGCCCCACCAGAGCCCCGCCGACGCCAGGCAGATGCGGACCGCGGTCGACTCGGCGACGCCGAAGCTGTCGTGGGCGAGGAACAGGACGAGGTTCGCCACCAGGACCAGGGCGCCGGACGCGTATCCGAAGGCCCAGCCGCGCGAGGAGACCGCGTCGCGTTCCTCAGGGGACGCGATCTGCGGCAGGTAGGAGTTGTAGAGCACCATCGAGACGGCGAGCGAGGCGTTGGCGGCGATCAGCAGGAGACCGCCGAGGAGATAGCGCTCCCCTTCCAGGAAGAACATGCCCGCCGTGGCGGCAGCCCCCAGGTACGCGGCGACGGCGAGCAGGGGCTTCTTGCGGCCCGTGCGGTCGGCGGCCGCTGCCGCGAGCGGCATGACGAAGACCGACACGAGCACCGACAAGGAGACCGTGTACGCGAAGAACGAGCCCGCGCGGACCGGTATGCCCAGCGGATGCACGTACCCGTCGGGGTCCGCGGCCGCCTTCGCGATCTCTGTGAGGTAGGGCCCGAGGAACACGGTCAGGACGCTCGTCGAATAGACCGAGCACGCCCAGTCGTAGACGTACCAGCCGCGCTGCTCGCGTCGCCGCTCGGCGGCCTCGGAACCGTCGGCCGCTGTTCTCTTCACGGTGTCGGTGCTCACCCGTGACCTCGCTGTTCCCCGTGGTGCGACGCCGTCATGGGGCGGTCAGATCCAGGTCCCCCGGTCCTTCAGGACCCCGCGCAGCGTCTCGATGTGATCGGAAACTATGCCATCCACACCGAGGTCGAGCAGGGCGCTCATCCGGTCCGCGTCATTGACCGTCCATACGTGGACCTGCATCCCGCGCGCGTGGGCGGCGCGCACGAAGCGCTGGTCCACCACCCGGATCCTCCCGTGCGTCTCGGGCACCTGGGCGCAGACCGCGGAACGGCGCAGGGAGGCGGGCACTCCGTAGGACAGCATGCGCAGCGCCGCCACGCCCCGGGTGCCCAGGGAGGTGGCAAGGCGCGGGCCCCCGAGGTGCTGGGCCCTGGCCACGCGGGCCTCGGAGAACGAGCCGACACAGACGCGGTCCCAGGAGCCGGTGCGGCGGATCAGGTCGAGCAACGGCAGAAGCGCGGACTCCGCCTTCACGTCCACGTTCCAGCGCACGTCGGGGAAGGCTTCGAGGCACTCCTCGAAGAGGGGCACCGGTTCGGCGCCCGCCACGCGCGCGTGGCGCACCTCGCTCCACGGGAGGTCGATGATGCGTCCCGCCGCGTCGGTCACCCGGTCGAGCGTCGTGTCGTGGAAGGCGACGAGGCGGCCGTCGGCGGTGGCGTGCACATCGGTCTCGATGTAGCGGTAACCGAGGTCGACGGCGTGCCGGAAGGCCGCGGCGGTGTTCTCCAGGCCGTCCGCCGCACCGCCGCGGTGGGCGAGGGCGAGCGGGCCGGGGTGATCGAGGTAGGGGTGGCGTACGCGCGTGGTCACGGTCGCAGTATCGCCTGCTCCGGCGGACCGCCCGAGGCCACGACGCCGCCCGTGGTGGCCGCCGGGACGGCGAACACGCGCAGGAAGAACTGGGCGAGCGGGCCGATGGCCAGCGCGTAGAGGACGGTGCCGATCCCCACCGTGCCGCCGAGCGCGAAGCCGGTCACGACCACCGCCACCTCGATGAGCGTCCGCATCAGCCGGATGGAACGCCCGGTCCGCTGGTGCAGGCCCGTCATCAGGCCGTCGCGGGGGCCGGGGCCGAACGCGGCCGCGATGTACAGGCCGGTCGCCGCGCCGTTCAGGACGATCCCGGCCAGCATCAACGGCACGCGGACGGCCCAGCCGTGCGCGTCGGGGAGCAGCGCCAGCGCGGCGTCCATCGCCAGGCCGACGACGAAGACGTTGGAGACCGTACCGAGGCCCGGACGCTGCCTCAGCGGGATCCACAGCAGCAGCACCGCGGCGCCCACGACGATGGACACGGCCCCGATCGACAGACCGGTGAGCTCGGCGAGCCCCTGGTGCAGCACGTTCCACGGCTCCAGGCCGAGGCCGGACACGACGAGGAGCGCGGAGCTCACGCCGTACAGGGTGAGGCCCGCGTAGAGCTGCGTGAGTCTCCGCGGCAGCCGCGTCGCCCCGCGTGCGGTGCCGGGTGTCGTGCCGGGTGTCGTGCCGGACAAGAGGTGCCCCCGTCGGTGGTGGTAGTGGCCTGGCGCATGACACTCTGTGGCTTGTACAGAGAAGCCAACCATGGCCAATTCGAGGAAGGTGGACCGGGAATCATGGCTCAGTGGACTTCGGCAATGGGGTCGACGCAGCTCGCCCGTCTCCTCGCCTCCCAGCAGGACCGCCCCGCGGGCACGCGCCGCCCGCCCGCCTACCGCGCCCTCGCCGACGGCATCCGGCTGCTCGTGCTCGAAGGACGCGTACCCGTCGCCGCGCGCCTGCCCGCCGAGCGTGAACTCGCGGTCGCCCTCGCCGTCAGCCGCACCACCGTCGCCGCGGCCTACGAAGCGCTGCGCACCGAGGGGTTCCTGGAGTCCCGCAGGGGAGCGGGCAGCTGGACCGCGGTCCCCGCCGGAAATCCCCTCCCCGCGCGCGGGCTCGAACCACTGCCTCCCGAGGCGCTCGGTTCCATGATCGACCTCGGCTGCGCCGCACTGCCCGCGCCCGAACCCTGGCTCACCCGCGCCGTCCAGGGCGCCCTCGAAGCCCTCCCGCCGTACGCCCACACGCACGGCGACTACCCCGCGGGCCTGCCCGCCCTGCGCGAGATGCTCGCCGAGCGCTACACCGCGCGCGGGATCCCCACCATGCCCGAACAGATCATGGTGACCACGGGCGCGATGGGCGCCATCGACGCCATCTGCCACCTCTTCGCGGGCCGCGGCGAACGCATCGCCGTGGAGTCGCCGTCGTACGCCAACATCCTCCAGCTGATGCGCGAGGCGGGCGCCCGCCTCGTCCCCGTCGCCATGGCCGAAGGCCTCCAGGGCTGGGACATGGACCGCTGGCGCCAGGTGCTGCGCGACGCCGCGCCCCGGCTCGCGTACGTCGTCGCGGACTTCCACAACCCGACGGGCGCGCTCGCCGACGAGGACCAGCGCAGGCAGCTCGTCGAGGCGGCCCGGTCCGCGGGCACGGTCCTCGTCGTCGACGAGACGATGAGCGAGCTCGGACTCGACGCGGACCTCGCCATGCCGCGCCCTGTCTGCGGCTTCGACCCGGCGGGCTCCACCGTCATCACCGTCGGCTCGGCCAGCAAGGCCTTCTGGGCCGGTATGCGCATCGGCTGGGTGCGGGCCGCCCCGGACGTGATCCGCAGCCTCGTCGCCGCGCGCGCGTACGCCGACCTCGGCACCCCCGTCCTCGAACAGCTGGCCGTGAACTGGCTCCTGAACACCGGTGGCTGGCAGGCCGCCGTCGACGTGCGCAGGGAGCAGGCCAGGGAGAACCGCGACGCGCTGGTCGCCGCCGTCCGTCGCGAGCTGCCCGACTGGGAGTTCGAGGTGCCGCGCGGCGGTCTCACCCTGTGGGTGCGCACCGGGGGCCTGTCAGGGTCGCGGCTCGCCGAGGTGGGCGAGCGGGTGGGCGTGCGGGTGCCATCCGGGCCGCGCTTCGGAGTGGACGGGGCGTTCGAGGGGTACGTACGGCTGCCGTTCACGGTGGGGGGCGCGGTCGCCGACGAGGCGGCGGCGCGGCTTGCGGCGGCGGCACGGCTGGTCGAGACAGGCGTCGGCGCGGGCGCGCAGGTCGCGCACCCGTTCGTCGCCTGACGCCCCTCTACGGAGGAGGGTCTCAGCTCTCGGCGGGGACCGGTTCCGCCTCCGTGGCCTCCGGGGGTGCGGCCTCCGTTTCGTCCGGCGGGGTGCTCCGCTCCGGCAGCAGTTCCATGACGGCCCCGCGGTGGGCCTCGCTGGTCGCGTCGTCGTACGGATCGGGGGTCGCGGGCACCTGGAGGCGGTGCACCTGGCCCGCGCCGAGCCGGGCGTAGCCGCGGCCGGGCGGGACGTCCATCGTGGGCGTCGTGTGGGGAGGCACCCCGAGGACGTCCTCCAGCTGGTCGACCGTGGCGTAACCGAGCACCACGCGCGCGCGGGTGTGCTGGTGCACGGCTTCGCTCAGCGCGTCGAGGCCGTCCAGCTGGTCGGCGACCACGACCGTCACGTTGGCCGCCCTGCCGTGCCGCAGTGGGACCTGCAGCAGTGACTGGGGGTCGGTGCGCCCGTCGGCCGCGGCGAGGTGGCCGAGCGCGCTCGGGCGGTCGAGGAGGATCCACAGGGGGCGCTTGGTGTCCTCCGGGGGCGGGTGACCCGCCTGCCGCGCGCGGTTCGCCGCGATGAGCCTGCGCTCCGTCTCGTGCGCCGCCCATTCGAGGCTCGCGAGCGCCCCGGTGAGCCCGCACTCGATGGCGAGGACCCCGTCGCGGCCGGTCAGGCAGGCGTAGTCGCCGGTGCCGCTGCCCTCGACGATGAGCACATCGCCGTACTGCAGCGCCTGGAGGGCGATGGAGCGCAGCAGGGTCGTCGTGCCGCTGCCGGGCTGCCCGGCGATCAGCAGGTGGGGCTCGGTGGAGCGGATGCCGGTGCGCCACACGACGGGGGGTACGTCGCGTTGTTCCGCACCGTCGGCCAGCGGCAGGGTGCGCTGGACGCCGGTCTCGTCGGTGAAGCCGAGGACGGTCTCTCCCGGAGCGGTGACGAAACGCTGGGCCGCGATGTCGGTGGGCAGCGGGGAGAGCACCGTGACGGTGAGCTGGTTGCCCTCCTCGTCCCACAGGAAGTGGTACTCGCGGCCGCGGCCCGCCTTGGCGTGCAGCAGTTGTTCGATGCGTGCACGGGACTCGGCCTCGCCGTCCGTGAAGTACGCGGGGTAGCGCACCACGAGCCGGGAGATCCGCCCGGTGTCGTCGAAGTCGTGCTCGACGAACGCCTTGTCCCATTCACCGCCGTGCGCGAAGAGCGGGGCGGGGTCCTCGGGGACCGAGAAGTATGGGACGAGCGCTTCGTAGAGGGACTGCAGCCGCTGTACCTGTGCCTCGTCCGGTCCTGTCGGCTCCGGAGCGGTGCGCTCGCGGCCGGTCCAGGCCGCCGCCGCCATCAGGGAGGCGATGGCGAGCAGCGGCCCGTAGGGAACGAGCGCCACGACCAGGACCACGGAGGCCGCAAGGAACAGCAGCGGCCCGCGCTTGTCCTTGGGGGTGTCGGCCCATCTGCGCCGCCCGGCGGCAGCCAGCCGGCGCAGTCCGCGGGTGATCGTGATCAGCGGATGGAGAACGTCCGTGGCGCTGTCGGCCGCCGACCGTGCCAGTTCCCTGCTCCGGGCGATGGATGCGGTGCCGTTGCTCAGAATGCGGGGGAGTGGTCGCCTGGCCACGTCTGTCTCCTGGAGGTGCGTGCGAAAGCGGGACGGTCAGAACTTGATCCCGCCGAGGAGGCTCGCCAGGCTCGCGCTCCCGGCCTTGATGCTCGGGGCGATGGCGGTGCCCGCCATGAAGAAGCCGAAGAGGGCGCAGACCACCGCGTGCGACGCCTTGAGTCCGTCCTTGCGGAAGAAGAGGAAGACGATGATTCCGAGCAGTACGACGCCCGAGATGGAAAGGACCATGACGGTTCTCCTGGTTTGGTGGGGACAGTCACCATGAGTTCTTCCAGGTTCACAGCATGTATCCATACGATAAAAGGTGCAAATGGGTTAATTTCTTGAGATTTCCCTCTAGCGGCGGAGCCCAGTTGGGCCATGGTGATGGTTCCGAGTGGCCTCCGCGCCCCTGCGTGATCTTTGCCTCGAGCGGCTCGGGTCATGTGCCCGCCGGGGCAGTACCCTGTCGATTCACTCGTGCGGCTGCACAGGCAGACGCAGCCGAAAGACCAGAAAGGCGGAACGCTCCCATGAGCGAAGCCCCCGACCCCGAGGTCGTGGAGCTGGCGACCAAGATCTTCGATCTGGCACGTCAGGGCGACGCCGTGGCGCTCGCCGCCTATGTGGACGCAGGTGTCCCCGCGAACCTCACGAACGACAGCGGCGACTCCCTGGTGATGCTCGCGGCCTACCACGGGCACGCCGACGCGGTCCGCGCCCTCGTGGAGCGCGGCGCCGACACCAACCGCGCCAACGACCGGGGCCAGACCCCGCTCGCCGGAGCCGTCTTCAAGGGCGAGGACGCGGTGATCCGGGCCCTCCTGGACGGTGGCGCGGATCCCGCCGCCGGTACTCCGTCGGCGGTCGACACGGCCAGGATGTTCGGAAAGGCGGAGCTGCTGCAGCTGTTCGGGGCCGCCTGAACCGGGTACCTGACCAGCAACAACGGGGGCGCTGGAAATGTGGTCGCGGCGGACCTGACCGCCGGGTCATCATGACGACGTGATTCACGGACGCGACGGTGGGGCAGATGTTGCCGCACCGCGTGGACCGTGAGCGGCCCGCCCCCGGACCTCCCGTCCGGGAACCCCCGGGCCACCGACGAGAGGCAGAGGAAGATGGTCTTCGACAAGCAAGAGACGGCGGGCGGCCCGACGTGTTGGCGCACGGCCAGGTAATGCGAGATTCCCGGTTGCGTCGACGCTTGATGTGAGGCTGTTTCCCATGTTCGATCCGGTCATAGCGCCCAGCGGTACGCTGCTCGGCCTGCTGCAGCGGGGCCGCGGCGACGGCACCCTGCACGCGCTCACCGCCCCACGTTCCGAGGCGCTCACCGCCCTCGACCACTGCGTGCTGAACGATCCCCGTCACGACTGGCAGGTGGAGAACCGTTCGCTGTACTACGCCCGGCTCTACCTCGACCTGCACGGCGGGCTCGGTGAGATCGAGCGGCACCTCTTCGATGCCGAGGACGTCCTGAACACGGACGACTCGCGCACCGGACTCGCCCTCGCCGTCCTCGGGCACCTCGCCTCGTACGGCAGGCAGGACGCCCTCGAACTCCTGCGGAGGTACGCGGCGTTCGGCTCCAACTGGGCCTGGGCCCTCGACGAGCTGGCGCTGCGCGACGACGACGCGGGCCTGCGGGCCCTCGCGGCCCCCGTGCTCGCCAGGTTCGCCCCCGACGCGGAGGGCGAGGCCGACCTGGCCGCCGCCGTCCGCGACGCCTACGAACCGAGGCCCTGGCGCCTCTGGGAAGAGGACCCCCGCGCCGACATCGGCGCCCGCGTGCGAGCCGCGCGGGAACAGGGCTCCTTCGACCGGTGGCAGCGCCAGATGCGGCCCTCGGGGCCGCGCCCCGGCTGGAGCGTCCAGGCCGTCTTCGACTGGGCCCAGGAGGGCCTGGAGCGGGGCACCGTCCTGTACGTGCCCGCGGCCCGCTGCCTGACCGCGGTCGCCGGACCCGACGACCGCGCCGAAATCATCGAGGCCGCCCGCAACGGCTCCGACGGGGCGCGCGGCACCGCCCTGCGCTACCTCGCGGACACCCACGACCCCGCCGTCCTCGACCTCATCGAGTTCGCCGCGGAAGGCCCCTCCCGGGTCGTGATCGACGCCGCGACCGACGCCTTCGAACGGATGCGCAGCATCGCCGCCGTCGAACGCGCCCGACGCTGGGCCTACCGGCCCGACGACCTGGGCGCGGCCGCCGGACGCATGCTCGCCTGCCGGGGTGGCGCACAGGACAGCAAGCTGGTCCTCGCCGCACTCCGCGAGGCCGTCCGCGGCGAGGGCCCGGACGCACCGACCCTGTGGACCCTCGTCGACGGCGCCGGACGCCTCGGCATCGCCTGCGCCGCCCCCGTGCTGCGGCACGTCTACAGAGAGACCGCCTCCTCCCACCTCCGCGGCCGCGCCGCCCGCGCGCTGGCCGCCACCGACCCCTCCTTCGCCTCCGGCTTCGCCGTCGAGTGCCTCTGGGACTGCGAGGAGTCCACCCGCGAAGTCGCCGCACGGCACGCCGAGACCGGTGACGCCCGCGTCGTCAACCGGCTCCGCAGGCTCGCCGCGGACCCCGCCGAGGAGGACGAGGTACAGACCGCGGTGCGCAGCAGGATCGGCCCGGACGCGGCCGTGTAGCGGGCGGCCTACGGAGCCGGTCGCGGCCGCCGCCGGTTCATGGCGACGAAGCGTACGGGCGTGCCCGGCCGGGCCTGGGCCGCCGCGGCCAGATCGCTCTCGCGGACCACGGCGACCACCGGGTAGCCCCCGGTCGTCGGATGGTCGGCCAGGAAGACGACGGGCCTGCCGTCCGGCGGGACCTGCACGGCGCCGAGCACCATGCCCTCACTGGGCAGCTCACCCTCGAAGGCCCGCTCCAGTGCGGGCCCCTCGGTGCGCAGTCCGATGCGGTTGCTGGCCGAGGACACCGTGTACGCGCGCGTGGTGAGCGTGTCCAGGGCCGCCGCCGTGAACCAGTCCGCGCGCGGCCCGAGCGTCACCCTGAGGACCAGCTCCTGGGGTGGCGCGGGCTGCGGCACGATGTCCACGCGCGCGTGGGTGCGGCCGGGGTGCCCCAGGGGCAGGACGGCGCCGGGCGCGAGCGGGGGCGGGCCGAGGCCGGAGAGCAGGTCCGTGGAGCGGCTGCCGAGCACCGGGTCGACGGTGACACCACCGTCGAACGCGACGTAGCAACGTACTCCGGAGACGGCCGCCCCGACGTCCAGGAGCGCTCCCTCGGGCACCCGCACCGGCGCGCCCCAGGGCGCGGGGCGGCCGTCCACGGTCACGGGGCAGGGGGCGCCGCCGACGGCGACCGTCGTGGTCCTGCGCGGACGTACGGCACAGCCGTCGAGCGTGGTCTCCAGGACCGCCGCTTCGGGCGGGTTGCCCACCAGGCGGTTGACCAGGCGGGCCGCGGGCGGGTCGAGGGCTCCGGAGCGCGGTACTCCGAGATGGGCGTGCCCGGGGCGCCCGAGGTCCTGCACGGTGGTCAGGGCTCCGGCGCGTACGACGGCGAGGGCGTGGTCGGTCATCACGTCCTCGCTGCCGGGTGGGGCACGAAGCGGACGCGGACGCCTGGGGAGAGCAGCGCGGCGGGCACGCGCGCGTGGTCCCACAGCACGGTGTCCGTCGAACCGATGAGCTGCCAGCCGCCGGGCGACGCACGGGGGTAGACGCCCGTGTACGGGCCCGCCAGGGCGACGCTGCCCTCGGGGACGCTGGTACGGGGCGTGGCCCGGCGCGGTACTTCGTAGCGCTCGGGCAGGCCTGTCAGGTAGCCGAACCCGGGTGCGAACCCGCAGAAGGCGACGCGGAATTCGGCGGCCGAGTGGATCCGGGCCACCTCGGCCACGGGGACGCCCCAGTGCGCCGCCACGTCCGCGAGGTCCGGTCCGTCGTACCGCACCGGTATCTCCAGGACCACTCCCGCGCGCGGGGGCAGCGGCGGGATATCCCAGCCGGGCAGCTCCGCCCCGACGCGGGCGGGCTCGTCGAGCCCGTCGAGGAGCACCGTACGGGCCGCGGGCACGATCTCCCGCACGCGCAGGGCACCCGACGCGCGGCGACGCAGCAGCTCGGCGTGGAGGGCCTGGGCCTCGGTGCCGTCGGAGAGTTCGACGAGCAGGGCCCGCTCGCCGACCGGCAGGGCCCTCATGCGAACGCCGCCACGCGCACGCCCGCCGCCTCCAGCGCGGACCGCACCCGGCGCGCCAGATCCACCGCCCCCGGAGTGTCGCCGTGCAGGCACAGCGACCGCGCGCGGACCTCGATCTCGCGGCCTCCGAGCGAGGTGACGACACCGGAGCGGGCCATTCCGACGGACCGCGCGACGACGGCGTCCGCCTCCGTGACGACCGCTCCCGCACGGGAGCGTGGAACGAGAGTGCCCTCTTCGGTGTAGGCGCGGTCCGCGAACGCCTCGGTGACAGTGGGGAGCCCGGCCTTGTCCGCCGTCTTCAGGAGGGACGATCCGGGCAGCCCCAGCACGGGCAGCGCGGCGTCGGCGAGCAGTACGCCCTCGACGACCGCGCGGGCCTGTTCCTCGTCGTGGACGACGCGGTTGTAGAGCGCGCCGTGCGGCTTCACGTACGACACGCGCGTGCCCGCCGCGCGGGCGAACACCTCCAAGGCGCCGATCTGGTAGGCCACTTCGGCCGCGAGCTCGGCGGGGGGCACGTCCATGGCGCGCCGCCCGAAGCCCGCCAGGTCCCGGTAGGACACCTGCGCGCCGATCCGCACCCCGCGCTCGGCGGCGCGGTCGCACACCCGGCGCATGGTGGCCGGGTCCCCGGCGTGGAACCCGCAGGCCACGTTGGCGCTGGTGACGACGGAGAGCAGCTCCTCGTCGTCGGTCAGGTGCCAGCGGCCGAAGCCCTCGCCGAGGTCGGCGTTGAGATCGATCAGGGGCGCGCTCATCAACGTAAGCCTCCAGTGCTTGACGCAAGCCTCCAACGCTTTCGGCGGTCACACCACGCGGTACTGCTCGTCCCGGGCGTCGGTGACGAACATCCGGCCCGGCGCGTGCGTGATCGCGAAGGGCGGCCGCGATGCCATCACCGCGGCCTGCGGCGTGACCCCGCACGCCCAGAACACCGGGATGTCGTCGGGTTCCGGGGCCACCGCGTCGCCGAAGTCGGGGCGGTCCAGGTGCGGGATCCCGAGCCCGCCGGGGTCGCCGCAGTGCACCGGACTGCCGTGCACCGCGGGCATCAGCGAGCTCTCCCTGATGGCGTCGGCGAGCAGGCGGGGCGGCACAGGGCGCATCGACACCACCATCGGGCCGTGCAGGCGGCCCGCGGGGCGGCAGGGGCGGTCGGTGACGTACATCGGGACGTTGCGGCCCTGCTCGATGTGGCGCAGCGGGACACCGGCGTCGGCGAGCGCCCACTCGAAGGTGAAACTGCACCCGATGAGGAACGTCACCAGGTCGTCGCGCCAGTGGTCCACCACGTCCGTCGGCTCGGCGGTCTGCTCGCCGTGCTCCCACACCCGGTAGAGGGGCAGGTCGGTGCGGAGATCGGCGCCGGGGGCGAGCGGAGTGGCCCAGGAACCCGCGTCCGTGACGTCGAGGACCGGGCAGGGCTTCGGGTTGCGCTGGCAGAACAGGAGCATCTCGTAGGCCCAGTCGGCGGGGACCGAGACGAGGTTGGCCTGCGTGAAGCCCGCGGCCCACCCCGCCGTGGGGCTCGTGTCGCCCGCGCGGAAGGCGGCCCGCGCCTTCTTGGCGCTGCGGACCGACGGCGTGGCGCGTGTCTCCCGGCTCACAAGAGCTCCCTTCCGCGCGTCTCCGGCAGACCGAGGAGTGCCAGAACGGCGAGTGCGTATCCGATGGCTCCGAAGACGAGCGCTCCGCCGACGCCCCAGCTGTCGGCGAGGAAGCCGACCATGGTGGGGAAGACGGCGCCGATCGCGCGCCCCGTGTTGTACGTGAAGCCCTGCCCCGTGCCGCGGACGGCGGCCGGGTACAGCTCACTGAGGAACGAACCGAAGCCGCTGAAAATCGCCGACATACAGAAGCCCAGCGGGAAACCGAGCACAAGGAGAAGGCCATTGGCGCCGTCCGGGATGTTCGTGTACGCGAGGATGCTGGCCGCGGAGAGGAACGCGAAGAGCGTGATGTTCCGCTTCCTGCCGAGCTTGTCGGTGAGGTAGCCACCGGTCAGGTAGCCGATGAAGGCACCGGAGATCAGGAAGGTCAGATAGCCGCCGGTACCGACGACGGTCAGGCCGCGATCGCTCTTGAGGTAGGTGGGCACCCAGGTGGCCAGCGTGTAGTAGCCGCCCTGCACACCGGTGGACAGGAGCACCGCGAAGATCGTGGTGCGCAGCAGCCCCGGCTTGAAGATGGCCGTGAAGGACCCTTTGTTCGCGCTCTTGCGCCGCTCCTCGGCGGCTTCGGGCGCGTCGTGCACGTTGCGCCGTACGTAGATCACGAGCAGCGCGGGCAGCGCGCCGGTCCAGAACATCACGCGCCAGGCGACGTCGTCGTCCAGGAACTGGAACACCACGGTGTAGACGATCACCGCGAGGCCCCAGCCCACGGCCCAGGAGCTCTGGATCGCGCCCAGGGTGCGGCCGCGGTTCTTGGCGGTGGCGTACTCGGCGACGAGGATCGCGCCGACCGCCCACTCGCCGCCGAAACCGAGCCCCTGAAGAGCACGGAAAACGAGCAGCGTCTCGTAATTGGGCGCGAAGCCGCAGGCGACGGTGAAGACGGCGTACGTGATGACCGTGATCATCAGGGCCTTGACGCGGCCGATCCGGTCGGCGACCACCCCCGCGATGGCACCGCCCACGGCGGAGACGACGAGGGTGACGGTGGTGAAGAGCCCCGTCTGGCCACTGTCGAGGCCGAAGTACGCGGCGAGCGCCACCATGCTGAGCGGCAGCGTGAAGTAGTCGTAGGAGTCGAGGGCGTAGCCCCCGAAGGCGCCGGCGAAGGCGCGGCGCCCGCGGGGGCCGAGGGCGCGCAGCCAGCCGAAGGCGCCGCTGTCGTCGGGGAGTTCGCCCTGTTCGGGGTGTGGACCGGCCGGAGCGGCCGTCTGGGGCGGTGGGGTCGTGCTCATGGGCACCTCACAGGTGAGGGACGGAGGGTGCTGGAGCGGGCGTGGTGCGGTCGTGCGGTGGAGGTGGGGGGAGTCCGGACGGGGAGGGGTGGAGCACGAGCGGTGAGCTGTGCCCGACAACGTAGAGGATCGTTGAACGATCCCTCAATACCCCTGTTGTCTCGTTCTTGCATCTGCGATTGAATCCGGGCATGGCGGAGGGGATGGGTGACGTGAACGGACTGGCCGACGACCGCGCGCTCCTGGGGCGTACGAGTACGGCGGAGCGGGTCTCGGACATCCTGCGGAGCCGCATCGCCGCGGGCTTCTTCCCGCCCGGGACACGGCTCTCCGAGGACAGCATCGGCGGCGCTCTCGGCGTCTCCCGCAACACGCTGCGGGAGGCGTTCCGGCTGCTCACGCACGAGCGGCTCCTTGAGCACCAGCTCAATCGCGGGGTCTTCGTACGGATGCTGACCGATGACGACGTAGGGGACATCTACCGCACCCGTGCCCTCGTCGAATGCGCTGTCGTGCGGGGGCTCGGCGAACCGCCGTACGCCGTGGACGGACTCGCCGACGCCGTCTCCGACGGCCGGCGGGCCGCGCGGGCGGGCGACTGGAAAGGTGTGTCCACCGCCAACATCGACTTCCACCGGGAGCTCGTCGCCCTCGCCGGCAGCGAGCGCACCGACGAGCTGATGCGCAGCGTCTTCGCCGAACTGCGCCTCGCCTTCCACGTGGTGGACGATCCCCGGCGGCTCCACGAGCCCTACATCGCCCGCAACGGACAGATCCTGGAGGCGCTCCAGGAAGGCCGGCGTGACGACGCGGAGAGGCTGCTCGTCGAGTACCTGGACGACTCGCGCAGGCGGGTGGTCGACGCGTACGGGCAGCGGGGGGCGGAGGGCGAGCGGGGCGCCTGAACCGGGCGGTCGGCATGCCGGTGAGGGGCCAGCGGCACAGTGGCCGGGCGTTGTCACATCTGCGCCGTTTCGACCGTTGTCAGACCGAGGATCTAGTCTGTGCACCGTGACTTCGCCTGCCGTTACGGACACCGCTCCGCCCCAGCTCAGCGCGGGGCCGCGCCCCGCTCTGGGCCCGGCCGCCGACGAGGGCCTGGCGCGCCGCCTGCGCGCCCTCGCCTGCACGGCGCCGCTGCACGACCTCGACGTGCGCAAGGCCAACCTCGCGGGTGAGTACTCGGTGTACGCGATGGCGGAGGTGGCCCTGTCCGCCATCGACCTCGTCACGCTGAACATGGACTTCGATACGGGCGCCGACCACGAGCAGATCGTCGCCAGGCTGCTCCCGCGCGTCGCCGCCCAGGCGCCCGCGCGCCCGGCCGCCGAGCACGAGCGTGTGGCGCGCTGGGTCCTGGAGAACCTGATCAACGTCGGCAGCGTCGACCGCGGCTTCCGCGCCGTATACGGTACCTTCGCCCCGGACGGCACATATGTCCGCAGGGACTACGACTTCAAGCTCCTCGAAGAGGTCCCCGGCCACGGCGGCAGTGTCTACCTGCGGACGACCGACGAAGCGGTCAACGTCCTGGTGGGCGCCCTCGACACCGACGTCACCAGCGCACAGATCGCCGCCGAGGTGAAGCTCGAGGTCCTGATCAGCCGCGGCAGGCTCGCCGACGCCCAGCTCGCCGCGGAGCAGGCGCGCTACCGCACCGTCCAGTACTCGGAAACACTGCGCAAGGCCCTCGACGCGACCCGGCGCAACGTCCGCGCGGTGGACTGGCTCAAGGCCGTCCCCGACATGATCGCCGAGGCGCTCGACCACGTCGCGGACCGGTACCGCCACGAGAACGCCATCCTGACCAACATCCGCAAGGCCCGCGACGAGTCCGAGGACCCCGAGCAGAAGCGCCGCGCCGCCGAGCTGGTCGACATCGTCAAGGACTGCATCCGCCGCCACACCCAGCTGCAGTCCCGCCTCCTGGAGGCCGGCCCGCTCTTCCGCGCCGAACAGGACCGGCAGGCCTTCGCCACCCCCACGGCGCGCACGGGCCTCGACCTGTACGGACAGCTGGTGGCCCCCCTCCTGCCGCTCCCCGCCGAGCAGGCGATCCGCGTGACGGACGCCTACTTCGCGCGCGGCACCGGACTGCGCACGCCCGTCTCCGTCCGCGTCGGCGACCTCGTCGACATACTGCTCACGCCGCCCATGGAGCGCGAGCACCTCGGCGCGGAGATGCCCGAACCCGACCTCATCGCCACCCCGGACGACAGCCGCTTCAGCGAGGAGCAGCTCGCGAGCGCCATGGAGCTGCTCGACCTGCCGGCCGACGCGCCGCGCCGGCTCTCCGGCCTCCTTGCCGACGCCCGGCGCCGCGACACCGAACTGCCCTACCTGGTCGCCCTGTTGGCCGTGCACGCGGCCAGCCCGCCGGTCGGCACCGCTTACCGCCAGGGCGAGGAGAAGCTGCTCTTCGCCGTGGACGACGGCACCGAACTCGACGACGAGGAGTTCGGCGGCGCGGACCTCATCGTCGGCACGGCACTCCTGGACGCCGTCGGCATGGCAGCCGACCGGACGGAGGCGGCATGACCAGGACCGACCCCCCCTCTCCACCCCACCCCCAAGGAGCACACGCCGTGACCGACCACCCCGCAGAGCACGCCGCGTGGGGCGAGCCGGACTCCACGGCGGCGCCCGCCGCCCCCGCGCCCGTCACCCCCGCCGACGCAGCCGACGCCGCACGGCTCGTCGCCTTCGGGCTGCAGCCCAAGCTCCAGCCCGCCCGCGACCAGGAGTACGCGGAACTGCTCCGCCGCTACCGCGAGGATCCGCCCTTCGCCCGGCTCGCCGACGCCGTCGCCACCGGACTCGGACTCGTCGTCCTGGAGGTGTCCCCGCGCGCGGGCATGGCCGTGACCGCCGCGGAGGACTCCGTCTTCGCCGTCCGCATGGGGGACTACGCCCGCCGCGCGGCCACCGACTCCACCGACCGCTTCCTGCACGGCCTCGCCCACCTCGCCATCGCGGCCATGGCGTTCCCGCGCCCCGAGGACCTCGCCGACGACGGCTACATCGGCCGGGTCACCGTCAACGGAGTGGACGCGTTCGTGCGCCAGGCCTGCCACCGCCTGGAGGAGCGCGCCGAGGAACAGGGCGACAACACCGACCCCGCGACGGACACCCCCGGCCTCGAAGCCGCCTGGCGGATCTGGACCCGCCGCAGCTCGACCGGCGCCACCAAGGACGCCCGCCGCCTCGCGGGTTCCACCACCGGCATCGTCGGCAAGGCCGCCGCCTTCCTCACCGACTCGGGCTTCCTGCAGCGCACGGGCGACGACTCCGGAGGGACGTACCGCACCACGGCCCGCTACCAGCTCCAGGTCCGCGACATGGCGGGCACCGCGGCCATGGCGGAGCTCCTCGAACTCGGCGTCGTCCCGGTCACGGACGGTTCGGCGACGCTGCTGCCGCCCGAAGAGACCGACGACCTGGAGCTGGCCGCCGACGCGGGGCTGCCCTTCCACTCCTGACGCGGCCCCGACAGGCCGCCGGGCCCCGGCCCTCCCCGCCCCCCCACCTTCCTTGCCGTCCCCACGACTTACGACGAGAGTCCGCCGCCATGTACGAGCTGTCCCGGATCCGCCTCTACTCCATCGGGCCGGCCGGTGCGCGCTACGCCGACACCGTGCTCGACCTGCGCGGCGTCGGCGCGGAGGTGCCCGACCCCGCGCCCACCCAGGCGGAGTTCTTCGAGGACGAGCCGGTCGGCCCGCCGCGCCGCCCCGCACCCGCCGGCGTGCTCTTCCTGGAGAACGGCGGCGGCAAGTCCGTCCTGCTCAAGCTGATCTTCTCGGTGATGCTGCCCGGCCACCGGAACACGCTCGGCGGCGCCAGCTCCGGTGTGCTGCGCAAGTTCCTGCTCGCCGACGACTGCGGACACGTCGCCCTGGAGTGGCAGCACACCCTGACCGGCGAGTGCGTGGTCGTCGGCAAGGTCAGCGAATGGCGGGGCCGACAGGTCTCCAACGACCCGCGGAAGTTCGCCGAGGCCTGGTACTCCTTCCGGCCCGGCCCCGGCATGAGCCTGGACTCGCTGCCCGTCGCCGAGTCCACCGCCGTGCGGCCTTCGGCGGAGGGCGCGTCCGGCGCCCAGGGGCGGCGGCGCACCATGAAGGGCTTCCGCGACGGCCTGACCGAGGCGGGCAAGGCGTACCCGCACCTCGAAGTGCACTGGGAAGAGATCCACGACCGCTGGAACGAACACCTCGGCGACCTCGGACTCGACCCCGAACTCTTCCGCTACCAGCGCGAGATGAACGCCGACGAAGGTGAGGCCGCAGGCCTCTTCGCCGTCAAGAAGGACTCCGACTTCACCGACCTGCTGCTGCGCGCCGTCACCGACACACGCGACACGGACGGCCTCGCCGACCTCGTCCACGGCTTCGGCAACAAGCTCGGCCGCCGGGCCGAGCTGATGGCGGAACGCGACTTCACCGCAGGCTCCGTTGACCTGCTGAACCGCATCGTCGACGCCGCCGACACCCGGGCACGCGCGCGTGACGTACACGCGGGCGCGGAGCGCCGCACCCGGACCCTGGCGCGCAGGCTCTCCGCGCGCGGCGTCGAGGAGCGGGGCCGCGCCGCCGAACTGGCCGGACAGGTCACCGCCGCCGCCCACACCGTCACCGAGGCCGAGCAGGCGCGCGGCAAGAGCGCCCTGATCTCCGCCGAACTGGCCTACCGGCACGCCTCCCTGGCGCTCACCGTCGCCGAGAAGGCCGCCGCCGCCCAGCGCCGCGAGCTCGCCGACGCCCGCACCCTGCACTCCGCCTGGCAGGCCGCGGAGGCCGTCCTCAGGCACCGCGCCGCCGCCGACCGCTCCGCGCGCGTGGCCGTCGCCATCCGTGAGGCCGAGCGTGACGCGGCACCCGCGCTCGCCGCCCGCGCGAAGGCCGCGTCCGACCTCGTCCGCGCCCTGCACACCGCAGCCGAAGGCGCGGAGAACCTCGCCAACGAAGAGGAGGAGCGGTCCGCCGCGCTCCAAGAGACCGGCGAGGCCGCACACCGTGACGCCACGGTCGCCGCCACCGAGGCGCAGCGCGCCCGCAGCGAGGTGGGCCACCTCAAGCAGCGCCTCGCCGAGGTCGAGCAGGAGACCGCCGAGGCCGTCCGCGCGGGCTGGCTCGACGACACCGCACCCGACGCCGACCCGGCCCGTGCCGCTCTCGCCGCCAGCGACGCCGAGAAGACCACCGTCGCCGCGTGGGACGCCGCCCGCGAAGCCGCGGGACGCGCCGCCGACCACGCCAAGGAGACGGCCGCGGCGGAGGCCCGCGCCGAACTCACCGCCGCCCGCGCCTCCGACGCCGCGACCGCCGCCGAGGCCGCCCACGACACGGAGCGCCGCGCCGCCGAGTCCATCGCGGGCAACCAGCGGCTCGCCGAACTCCTGAGCCTGCCGAGCGCGGGCGGCGGAGTGCCGCTGCCCCGCCAGGGAAGCGACCACTCCGAAGACGCCTCCGTCGAAAGCGCACTCACTGAAGGCGCCCTCTCCGGAAGCGCCCTCTCCGTAGAGGAGCTGGACCGCTCCGCGGACGACCTGCGCGTCCTCCTCGACGACGGCGTCGCCTCCGCCGAGCGGCAGCTCTTCGACCTGCGCACCGCGGCCGCCGACGACTCCCGCATCCTCGGCGCCCTCGGCGACGGCGGCCTGCTCCCGCCCGGACCCGACGTCCTGGCCACCGTCGAGTTCCTCGGCGAGCACGGCATCCCCGCCCTGCCCGGCTGGCGCTACCTCGCCCAGGCCGTCGACCCCGCCGACCACGCGCGCGTGCTCGCCGCCCGCCCCGAGCTCGTCGACGGCGTCGTCATCACCGACCCCGACACGCACGCCCGCGCCCGCGACGCCCTCGCCGACGCCGCCCTGCTGCCCCGCTCCGCCGTCGCCGTGGGCACCGCCGCCGCCCTCCTCGCGCCCACGCCGGGCGAGCAGTCCACGGACAGTGGCGTCTTCCTCGTACCGCCGAACCCGGCCATGCACGACGAGCACGCCGCCGACGAGGAGCGGCAGGCGCTGCGCGCGCGGGCCGCCCGGCGGGACGAGGAGATCCGCGCGCTCGCCGTCCGACTCGCCAAGGACCGCGAGCTCGCCGCCCGCCTGGCCTCCTGGCGCACCGGCTGCCCCAGCGGCCGCCTCGCCGAACTCGCCACCGCCGCCGAGGAGGCGCGAGCCTTCGCCGCGGAGGCCGAGGCCGAGCTCGCCGAGGCCCGTACCGCCCGCGCCGAGGCCGACGAGGCCGCGAGCGAGGCGGCACGCGTGCGTGACGAACGCCAGGACGCCGCCCAGCGCGCCCGGCGCGTCGCCGACGCCCTCGCAGGCCTCGCCTTCCGGCTCCGCGAGCGGGCGGGCTGGCAGACCAAGCTCCGCGAACTGGCCGACGACGCCGTGGAGTCCGAGGCCCGCGCCCAGACCTGCCTGGACCGGGCCCGCGCCGCCGACGAGGACCGCCGCGCCGCCCAGCGCGCCGCCGACGACGCGCGCCGCACCGCCCGCGCGCTGCGCGCCGAGCGCGCCGAGATCGCGGGCGCCCCCGAGGACGTACCGGAGGAGAGCGACACCCGCAAGTCGTCGCTGCCCGCTTTGCGAGAGGCCTACCGCGCGGCGTCCCAGCTCTACGAGAAGGTGGGCGTCGGCGCCGACCTCCGCGCCGAGCAGGCCCGTGCCGAGAGCGACGAGAGCGCCGCCCTCGCCGAGCTCGACCGGCTCAGCAACAAGGTCCGCACCCGCGCCGCCCTGCTCCTCGAAGGCACCGACGGCTCCGACGGGCCCTCCCGGCAGGCAGCCGCCGCCCGCGCGGAAGCCCAGGTCCAGCTGATCGAGGCCCGCGCGTCCACCGCCAGCGAACAGCTCGGCAGGCTCCGCGGCGAGGCCGAGCGGCACGCGCCCGAGGACGGCGACGCCCACACCGAGCTCCCCGAAGAGCTCGTCCCCGCCGACGCCGAGCAGGCCCAGACCCTCCTGCGCACCGCCACCGGCGAACTGGCCGCGCACACCGAGGCGCTGAGCCGCGCCAAGGAGGCGCACGCCGCCCTGCTGCACACCCACCGCGTCACCGAGGACGCCGCAGGCGGCTTCGACGAGACCGCGGCGCTGCTCCGCGACCTTCTGCGCGAACACCACGAAGAGGACGCCGAAGACACCCCCGAGGGCTACCCCGGCTCTCTGGAAGAGGCCCGCCAGGCCGCCGCGGAAGCACGCCGCTCTCTGCGCGGCTGCGCCGCCGACCTGTCCACGGCCGAGTCCGCCGTGCGGGAGGCCAGCGACATCCTCGTGCGCCACGCGAACTCGACGCGGTACGAGCAGGTGCGCACCCCCGCCCGCCAGCAGATCCGCGAACTGCCCGCGTCCGCGCTGCCCGAGCACGCCAAGAAGTGGGCCGACGCGTTCGCGCCCCGGCTCCGCGTCCTCACCGACGAGCTGGAGCAGCTGGAGCGCAACCGCGACAGCATCGTCGACCGGCTGCGCGGCCTCGTCGAGTCCGCGCTCGCCACCCTCCGCTCCGCACAGCGCCTCTCCCGCCTGCCCGAGGGCCTGGGGGAGTGGTCGGGCCAGGAGTTCCTGCGGGTCCGCTTCGAGGAGCCCGACCAGGCCACGCTCGTCGAACGGCTCGGCGAGGTCATCGACGACGCGACCCGCGCCGCCGTGAAGAAGAACTCGGACATGCGGCGCGACGGCATGTCCCTGCTGCTGCGCGGCGTCCAGGCCGCTCTCGAACCGCGCGGTATCGCCGTGGAGATCCTCAAGCCGGACGCCGTGCTGCGCGCCGAGCGCGTCCCCGTCGGACAGATGGGCGACGTGTTCTCCGGAGGGCAGCTGCTCACCGCGGCCATCGCCCTGTACTGCACGATGGCGGCCCTGCGCAGCAACGACCGGGGCCGCGACAAGCACCGGCACGCCGGCACGCTCTTCCTGGACAACCCCATCGGCCGCGCCAACGCGACGTACCTCCTGGAGCTCCAGCGGGCCGTCTCGGACGCGCTCGGCGTGCAGCTGCTCTACACGACCGGCCTGTTCGACACGACCGCGCTCGCCGAGTTCCCGCTGGTCATCCGGTTGCGGAACGACGCGGACCTGCGCGCGGGCCTGAAGTACATCAGCGTCGAGGAGCACCTGCGCCCGGGCCTGCCGCAGCAGGACCCCGACGGCGAGACGGTGCACGGGGAGATCACCGCGACGCGCATGTACAAGCGGCCCGCCGCCCAGCCGGAACCGGCTCAGGGGGTCTCTACGCAGTGAGCTGTTTCGTCAGCCAGTCATGGAAGAACCCGATGTGGTGCTCGGTCGGCACCAGCACCCCGCCCTCGCGGTAGGCGCGTGACGCCATCGCGGGCTGGGTGCGCTCGCAGGCCGCGAAGTCCTGCGTGTTGACGCGGTGGAAGAGTTCCACGGAGTGCGTCAGGTCCGCGCCGGAGGCGACGACGTCGGGTGCGTACAGCCAGTCGCACTCCACGACCGTGCGGTCCTCGGCCAGCGGGAACATCCGGTGCAGGATCACGTGGTCGGGGACGAGGTTGATGAACACGGTCGGCTTCACGGTGATCGCGTAGTAGCGGCGGTCCTGGTCCTGCGACACTTCGGGGAGACGGCCGAAGCCCGCGCTGCCGTCGACCGTGAAGCCGCCGACCTCCTCCCCGAACGCGGCACCGTGCCCCACGTAGTACTGCGCGGCGAAGCCGTCCGCGAACTCCGGCAGGACGTCGGTCAGTTCGGGGTGGATCGTCGCGCAGTGATAGCACTCCATGAAGTTCTCGACGATCAGCTTCCAGTTGGCGCGTACGTCGTAGGAGACGCGTTTGCCGAGGGCGAGACGCTCGGTGCCGTAGCGCTCGATGGACGCCGCGTCGCCGAGCCGTTCGACCGCCGCGCCCATGACGGTCTCTTCGAAGGAGGGCGGTTCGTCGGCCAGGCACACCCACGCGTAGCCGAGCCACTCCCGGAGGGGCACCTTGATCAGACCGTAGGCGGCGCGGTCCACGTCCGGCATCTTCACCAGGTTGGGTGCGGCGACGAGCCGTCCTTCCAGGTCGTACGTCCAGGCGTGGTACGGGCATTGGAGGGCGCGCCGCACCTGCCCGGACGCCTCGGTGCACAGGCGCGCGCCGCGGTGCCGGCAGACGTTCAGGAAGGCGCGCAGTTCGCCGGTGCGGGAGCGCGTGACGAGGACACTCTCGCGGCCCACCTGCACGGTGCGGAAGGCGCCGGGCTTGTCGAGGTCGGCGGCGCGCACGGCGCAGAACCAGAGAGCTTCGAAGACGCGGTCCTGCTCCTGCCGGAAGATCTCCGGGTCGGTGTAGTAACGGCCGGGGAGGGTGGCGGTGAGGCTCGGCGGCAGCGGGGTCGTCGTCACGGTTCTCGTACTCCTCAACGGTGCTTGTCAGGCAGGCGTGGCGGCGAGGCGGCTCGGGTCGAAGAGCTCGATGGGGTGCGCGGTGGCGCCGTCGAGGGCCAGATCGGCGAGGATCTCGCCGACCACGGGCACGAACTTGAAGCCGTGTCCGGAGAAGCCCGCCGCGACGGTCACCGAACCGGGGTGCTCCGGATGTCGGGCGATCACGAAGTGCTCGTCGGGAGTGTTGGAGTACATGCAGGTGGCGGCCTTGACGAAGCCACCGGGGAGGCCCGGGACCAGCCGCCCCACCTGTTCGGCCATCGCGACGATCTCGTCGTCGTGGACCGTCCGTTCGATGCTCTCCGGAGTGCAGGGGGTGCCCTTGCGGAAGAAGGCCGCCTTCGCTCCCAGCGAGGGCCCGTCGATGGCGGGGAAACCGTAGACCTGGACGCCCTCCGCGTCCTCCCAGATGTAGATCGGATGGTTCTCCGGGAGGAAGGGGCCGACTCCGCCGGAGGGCTGGAACCAGTACATGACCTGCCGTTCGATGGTGAAGGGCACGCCCAGGTCGGTCAGCAGCCCGGGTGCCCACGCGCCCGGGCAGATCACCAGCTGTCCGGCGGTGTAGGTGTCCTCCGCGGTGTGGACGCGCACCCCGTCCCGGTACGGCTCCCACCGGGTCATGGGCTCCTCGAAGTGCAGGTCCGCGCCGTCTCGCGTGGCCAGTTGGAGATGTGCGGCCACGGTGTTCTCGGGGCGGACGAGGCCCGCCCGCGCCTCGTACAGGGCCACCTCGTCGTCGCCCGGGGTCAGCGTCGGGAAGCGGCGGCGGATCTCCTTGGCGTCGAGCATCTCGTGGGGCAGGTCCCACCGTTCGGCGGAGAGCCGTGAACCGGAGACCGTGCGGCTGTCGGGGTGCCCGAGCATCACGCCGCCGCACAGGGTGGCGATGTCGCGGCCCGTGTCGCGTTCGAGGCGGTCGTACAGCTCGTAGGCGCGCAGCAGCAGCGGTACGTACGCGGGGTCCTCGAAGTAGGACTGCCTGGTGATGCGCGAACCGCCGTGGCTGGAACCGCGGGCGTGCACCGGGCCGAACTTCTCCAGGCCGAGGACGCGGGACCCGCGCGCGGCGAGGTGGTGCGCGGCGGCGCTGCCCATGCCGCCGAGGCCGATCACGATCACGTCGTAGGTGGGGGACACCGGTGCCTCCTGGCGGCTAGCGGCGGATACGGGTCATCTCCGGGTCGAACAGGGGCTCTTCGGCGACCGTCGCGGGAACCTTCTCGTCGAAGTACTCGATGTGGACGCCGGTGCCCGTCTCCAGGGGCGGCAACCAGGCGTAGGCGACGCAGCGGCCCAGGGTGTACCCGTACGAGGCGCTGGTGACGTATCCGCAGGGGGCGCCGTCGACGTACACGGGTTCCTTGCCGAGGACGACCGCGGCGGGGTCGTCCAGCAGCAGGGCGGTGAGTTTCCGGGTGGGCCGCCCGAGCTTCTCGAGCGCCGAACGGCCCACGAAGTCACCCTTGTTCATGCGGACCGCGAAGCCGACGCCCGCCTCGTAGGGGTGGTGTTCGGTGGTCATGTCGTGACCCCACGCGCGGTACCCCTTCTCCAGGCGCAGGCTGTTGAACGCGGAACGCCCGGCCGCGATCAGGCCGTGCGCCCGCCCCGCCTCCCACAGCGTGTCCCAGAGCCGGAGCCCGAGATCGGCCGTGGTGTACAGCTCCCAGCCCAGTTCACCGACGTACGACAGGCGCATCGCGGTCACCGGTACGTGCCCGATGTACGTCTCCTTGGCCTTGAAGTAGCCGAAGGCCTCGTGGGAGAAGTCGTCCCGGGTGAGCGGCTGGACGAGCGCGCGGGCCAGTGGCCCCCACACGCCGATGCAGCAGGTCCCGGAGGTGATGTCCCTGACGTGGACGTCGCCGGGGGCGTGGCGGAGCAGCCAGTCGAGGTCGGCGGGGGAGTTGGCGCCCACCTGGAAGCGGTCGGGGGCGAGGCGTGCGACGGTCAGATCGGAGCGGATGCCGCCCGCCTCGTCGAGGAGGAGGGTGTACGTGACCGCGCCGGGCTTCTTGGCGAGGTTGTTGGAGGTCATGCGCTGCAGGAAGGCGAGAGAGCCGGGCCCGGTGACTTCCAGGCGGCGCAGCGGCGTCATGTCGTAGAGGGCGACGCGCTCGCGGGTGGCGTGCGCTTCGGCGGCCGCGATCGGTGACCAGTGACGGGCCGCCCAGGCGTCACGAACGTGCCCCTGAAGGCCGTCTGCCAGCGGGGCATTGGCCTCGTACCAGTGCGGGCGCTCCCAGCCGCCGCCCTCCAGGACGACCGCCCCCAGCTCCTGCTGCCGGACGTGGAAGGGGCTGACCCGTAGGGGTCGTGGCCGGTCCATCGGCTGGAGCGGGTGGATGACGTCGTACACCTCGACGAACTGCTGCGCGCCGCGCTCCGCCACGTACGCGGGGGAGCGCTGGGCGTCCTCGAAGCGCGTCAACTCGCACTCGTGCAGGTCGAGCGAGGGCCGCCCGTCGACCATCCACTCGGCGACCGCCTTGGCGACGCCGGCGGAGTGCGTCACCCACACGGCCTCGGCCAGCCAGAAGCCCCGCAGCGTGCGGGACTCGCCGAGTACGGGCATGCCGTCGGGCGTGAACGAGAAGACGCCGTTGAAGCCTTCCGCGATCTCCGCCTCCTTCAGCGCGGGGAGCAGTTGTCGGCACTCCTCCCAGCTGGGCGCGAAGTCCTCCTCGGTGAAGGGGTACGAGGACGGCATGTCCTCGGCGTCGTCGTACGCGGGAACGGTGAACGGGTCGACGGGCAGGGGGCGGTGGGCGTACGAGCCGATGCCGATGCGGTCGGTGTGCTCACGGAAGTACAGATCGCGGTCCTGGTGGCGCAGGATCGGCCTGGAGGCCTCGGTGCGCGGGTCGTTGAGGCCCGCGAGCTCGGGCAGCGGCGCGGTCCTCACGTACTGGTGGGCGAGCGGCAGCAGCGGGATGTCGACCCCCGCCATCCGGCCGATCACGGGCCCCCAGAACCCGGCCGCCGAGACGACGTGATCGGCGGGGAAGGTGCCGCGGTCGGTGACGACGGCGGTGACGCGGCCACCCTCCTTCTCGATGCCCGTCACAGTGTGCCGTTCGAGAAATCGTGCTCCACGCGCGCGTGCCCGTTCCATCTGCGCGCGGCAGGCGGGCACGGCACGGGCCAGGCCGTCCTCGGGCGTGTACAGACCCCCGTACACCAGCGTCTGGTCGATGAGCGGCCACAGCTCCTTGCAGCGCGCCGGGCCGACGAGTTCGGCATGCACGCCCCAGGACGCGGCGAAGCCCGCCTTGCGGTGCAGGTCGGCCCAGCGTTCGGGCGTCGTGGCGAGCTCCAGGCCGCCGACGGCGTTGAAGCAGGGGAGACCGTCCACCTCAAGGGCGTTGAACTTCTCCACGGTGTACGCGGCGAACGCGGTGAGGGTCTTCGAAGGGCCTGTCCGGAAGACGAGGCCGGGCGCGTGCGAGGTGGAGCCGCCGGGCGCGGGCAGCGGCCCCTGGTCGAGGACGGTGACATCGGTCCAGCCGCGGGCCGTCAGCTCGTCGGCGAGCGAACAGCCGACGATGCCGGCTCCGACGACGACCACGCGGGGCCCTACGGGGTGGTCGGGGATCAGGGTGGGGTCCGGGTCCAGGGTGGGGTCGGGGTTCAGGGCGGGGTCGGGGTTCAGGGTCGGGTCGGGGTTCACAGGACCACCACCGATCGCAGCACTTCGCCCCGCTGCATCCTCGCGAACGCCTCCTCCACCTGATCGAGCGTGATGGTCTCGGAGACGAATCCGCCGAGGTCGAGACGGCGGGTGAGGTACTGGTCGACGAGGATCGGGAAGTCCCGGGTGGGCAGGCAGTCGCCGTACCAGGACGACTTGAGGGCACCGCCGCGCGAGAAGAGGTCGATCAGCGGCAGGTCGACCGTCATCTCCGGGTCGGGCACACCTACCTGCACGAGCACGCCCGCGTGGTCACGCATGTAGAAAGCCTGTTTGTACGTCGACGGGGTGCCGACGGCGTCGATGGCGACGTCGACTCCGTGGCCGCCGGTCAGCTCACGGACCGCCGCGACGGGGTCCGTGCCGCGTGAGTTGACGGTGTGCGTCGCGCCGAACCGGGTCGCCCCGTCCAGCTTGGCCTCGTCGATGTCGACGGCGATGACGCGTCGGGCCCCGGCCAGGGACGCTCCGGCGACCGCGGCGTTCCCGACGCCGCCGCAGCCGATGACCGCGACGGTGTCGCCGCGCCCCACCCCGCCGGTGTTCACCGCGGCTCCGTACCCCGCCATCACGCCGCAGCCGATCAGGGCGACGGCCTCGGGACGGGCCGCCGCGTCGACCTTCACGGCCTGCCCGGCGGCGACCAGCGTCTTCTCGGCGAAGGCGCCGATCCCCAGGGCGGGGCTGAGCGGGGTGCCGTCCAGCAACGTCATGGGCCGGGTGGCGTTGCGGGAGTCGAAGCAGTACCAGGGACGGCCGCGCAGGCAGGAGCGGCAGGCTCCGCAGGGAGCGCGCCAGGCGATCACGACGCAGTCGCCGGGGACGAGGCCGTCGATGTCGGCGCCGACCGCCTCGACGATGCCGGCCGCCTCATGGCCGAGCAGGAACGGGAAGTCGTCGTTGATCGCGCCCTCCCGGTAGTGCAGATCCGTGTGGCAGACCCCGCAGGCCTGCACGGAGACGAGAACCTCTCCGGGGCCGGGATCTGGCACGACGATCGTCTGCACCTCGACGGGTGCGCCCTTCTTCGGGGCGACGACGGCACGGACCTCGTGGGGCACGGCCAGACTCCTCTGCTGTTGCGCACGGCGTGGCGGTGTTGTTGCGTCCTGCACGTTCGGTTGCGCTATGAGAGACATAGTGAGAACGCCATCAAGAGGCCGTCAAGGGGGCGGAGCCAAGCCGTTCGCCGCTTCTGGGAGCGCATGGGGGCGCGCACGCACGCGTGAGGGCGGAGCCGTGAACCCCCGGCTCCGCCCTCATGAGTTCGTACGCTGCGGTGCTGCGTCCGCGGACCCCGCGCCCGGCCCGTGCACCGGCTGTGCCGCGGACCGGGCAGTGCCCGGAAATGTCAGAGGCCCTGCCTCGTCCGCTCCAGAAGCCCTGCGTCGTCCGCTCCGAAAGCCCTACCCCGTCCGCTTCAGAACCCGTACCCCATCCGCCGGGAGAGCTCGACGGCGGCGGCGACGGTGCGCTTGCCGAGCTCGGTGAGACGGTCCTCGGTCAGCCGGTAGACGGGGCCGGAGGCGCTGAGGGCGCCTATCACCTTGCCGTCGTGCGCGCGCACCGGCGCGGCGACGGCGGCGAGGCCCACCTCCAGCTCCTCGACGGCCACGGCGAATCCCTGCTCGACCACGGCCTCCAGCTCCCCGCGCAGCGCCACCGTGCCGGTCACCGTGTGCTCGGTCAGACGCGGCAGGGTACGGGCCATCAGGCCCTCCCGCAGGGTGGTCGGCAGATGGGCGAGGAGCACCTTTCCGCTGGACGTGGCGTGCAGCGGGGTGCGCCGGCCGAGCCAGTTCTGCGCCGTCACCGATGCCGGGCCGCGGGCCTGCATGATGTTGACCGCGGCGTCGTCGTCCAGGACCGCGATGTTGACCGTCTCGCCCAGCTCGTCCGCGAGCTCACGGCAGACCGGGCCGCCCTCCTGAGAGATGTCCATGCGCACGGCCGCCGCCCCCGCGAGGCGGAGTATCCCCGCGCCGAGGAAGTACTTCCCCCGGTCCTTCGCCTGGCCGACCAGGCCCCGGTTCTCCAGCACGCCGAGCAACCGGAAGGCCGTCGACTTGTGGACGCCCAGCTCGTCGGCGATCTCGGTGACTCCGGCCTCGCCGTGCCGCGCGAGGATCTCGAGAACGCTCACCGCGCGGTCCACGGACTGGACGGATCCAGCCGCCCCCTTCGGCTGTTTCTCCCGCGGTTCACCGCGGGGTGTCCTGTCCTGATCAGCCTGTTTCCGGTCGCCCGTCATATCTGAACTCTCACCACCTGGCGGCCTCTTGAAGCCGCGTCTTCGGGAAGCCCTTGACGCGATGGGCGCCCCACCCGGATTCTGTTGCGCATAGCGCTCTCTGTTGCGCCATGCGAAACATCATGTTACCGAAGGGTCTTGGTCCCCCTAGGGCCCAGGACCGGGCCGAATCACTCCCAGAGGGGGGCCCATGATCCCCGTATGCCGCCTTGAAGACCTCCCCGCAGGCGACTCCGTCCGCCTCGACACCACACCGCCCGTCGCGGTGTTCAACGCCGACGGCGAGCTCTACGCCATCGACGACACGTGCAGCCACCAGGATGCTTCCCTGTCGGAGGGGTGGCTGGAGGGCTGTCTGGTCGAATGCCCTCTGCACGCCGCTTCATTCGATCTTCGCACCGGCAGGCCCACCTGCCTGCCCGCGCGCCGCCCCGTCCGTACCCACCAGGTGTACGTGGAGGACGGCGTCGTCCACGTGCTCGTCGCCGCCGACGCGGGAGTCGCCGGTGACGGCGGTGCGGGCGCCGCCGAGAAGGGATCGGCGGCATGAGGACCGTCATCGTGGTGGGCGCCTCGCTCGCCGGCCTGTACGCGGCCAGGGAACTGCGTACCCAGGGCTTCGACGGCCGCCTCGTCGTCATCGGGGCCGAACCGCACGCGCCCTACGACCGCCCGCCCTTGTCCAAGGGCTTCCTCACCGGCACGGCGGACGAGGCCCAACTCGCCCTCACCGACGAGGAGGAGACGGACGAGCTCGCCGCCGAGTGGCTGATCGGCGCGCGGGCCAGGGCCCTCGTCGCGCGCGGCCGCACGGTCGTCCTCGACGACGGCCGCACCGTGGCGGGCGACGGCGTCGTCATCGCCACCGGCGCGGCGGCCCGGCGCCTCCCCGGACCTCCGCTCGCGGGCGTCCACACCCTGCGCACGCTGGACGACGCCCGCGCGCTGCGGGCCGAACTGACGCGTGGGCCGCGTCGCGTCGTGGTGATCGGCGGCGGCTTCATCGGTGCCGAGACCGCGTCCTCGTGCGTGACCCTTGGGCACGACGTCACCGTCGTCGAAGCGGCGCCGCTGCCCCTCGCGGCCCCACTCGGCCCCGAGATGGCCTCGGTGTGCGCACAGTTGCATGCGCGCGGTGGGGTCAGGCTGCTGACGGGGGTGGGTGTGGCGGGGCTGCGAGGTGGGAGGGGCGGGGGCGCGTCCGACTCGGGGACGGCCGAAGCACGGATGTCTGAGGCACGAACGGCTGAGCCACGGGCGGCTGAGCCACGGCCGGCTGATGCGCGTGCATCGGGCCTGGCTCGGGCCAACCGATCCGTCGCCGCCGTCGAACTGGCCGACGGCCGGCTGCTGCCCGCCGACGTGGTCGTCGTCGGTATCGGGACGGTCCCCCATACGGACTGGCTCGCGGGCTCCCCCCTCGCAGTGGACGACGGTGTCCTGTGTGACGACGGCTGCGTTACCGCGCTGCCCCAGGTGGTCGCGGTGGGCGACGTCGCAAGGGCGGGTGGAATCCGCGCCGAGCACTGGACCGGTGCCACGGAGCAACCACGCGTCGCCGTACGTAATCTGCTCGCCGGGAGCACGGTCGAGACGGTGCACTCCCTGCCCTACTTCTGGTCGGACCAGTACGGCTCCCGCATCCAGTTCGCCGGTCGGCGGAGCGACGGGGACGCCGTACGCATCGTCGAGGGCTCGCCGGACGGCCTGGGCGACCCGGCGACAGGCACGCGCGGAGAAGGGCTCCTTGCCGTCTACGAACGCGCGGGACGGACCACCGCGGTCCTCGCGGTCGACCGCGCCCGTCCCTTCATGAAGATGCGCAGGGGCCTGGCCGCCGCCCGGGCGGCGGAGCTCGCCGGAGTCTGAGAGCCTGAGTCACAGCCCCGACCGCGAGCAGCCGTCGGCCTGCGCCGCGCCGCTCAGGGATGTGACAACTGCCCCGGCCCACTGCGCCCGCGTATGCGTTCCTTCCCGCGCGCCATGGCCCGTGCCTCCCGGCGGGCCCGGCGCCGCTCGCGCCGCAGCCGCCGCGCCGTGCTGCTCGGCATCGACACCACGCCGTTGCGCTGGTTCCACACCTGGCGGGTCACCCACACGTCCAGCACGCCCCAGGTGGCGACGACCGTGCTCGCCACGCTGCTCAGCACCATGGGGAAGGAGAGCCACGACCCCGCCAGGGCGGCGAGGAAGGCGACCATGGCCTGCACGAGTGTGAGCGCCACTATGATCACGGCCCGCACCGCCGCCGTCCGCACCGGATCGGGCAGCCGCCGTCTGCGTGCGGGCTCCTCGACCCACAACGGCTGCCGCCGCTCCGCCTCTTCGCGCTCCCGCGTACCGCCCCCGGACTCCCTGTGGCGCTCTGCCGTACCCATCATTTCGTCACTCCCCCCGCTGCTCGCGGCCGTTCACGGGTCACCCTCCGGACTGCCCGTTCTGCCGCGCTTCATGTCGCCCGCCCCGTGACCTGCCCGAGCTGTGCCGGTGACCTGACCGCGGCCCGCGGCTCTCTCCCTCAAGGACGAACGAGAGATCCGAAAGATTCCCGTTCCGGTTCCGGGGAGCGAAGAAATCCGGCCAACTGGCGTGCGTACAACGGCGGATGGGCCCCAGTAAGAGGTGCCACATGCTGGGACGCAATCTCCCGTAATGGAGGGACAACTGCGGACGTCCCTTTCGCGTCACGGCCGAAAAGCGTTCGGATGCGCCTTCGAGTTGCCCGTGAGTCAGTAGTAGGCTCGCGCCGTTTGTTGACGCACATGTGTGCCCCTGGCCCGTGCAACGGTCGCAGGGGCCGATCTGGGGGAGGCCATGCGCTTTCGCGGGAAGTCCATCCGCAGGAAGATCGTGGCGCTGCTGCTCGTGCCGCTGCTCTCCCTCACGGCGATCTGGGCCTTCGCCACCGTGATCACGGGCCGCCAGGCGCTGAGCCTCGTCGACTCGGTCAACGTGGTCGACAAGCTCGCCTATCCGGTCGAGGACACGGCGCGCGTGATCCAGCAGGAACGCCGCCAGACCCTCGTATACCTCGCCGACCCCCGGGCCTCGGACGCCATGTCCGCGCTGCGCCGCAGCCGCACGGCGACCGACGGGATGATCGACAAGATCCGGGCCAACGCCCAGGACCCGGACGTCCGTGACGGCGTCACCGGGGATTCGCGCAAGCGGCTCAACGAGCTCGTCGAGGCCTTCGACAGCATCGACCCGCTGCGCCGCGGCGTCGAAGAGGGCACGATCACCCGGGCCGGCGCCCTGAAGATGTACACCAAGCTGATCGACCCCTACTTCGACCTGCTGAGCACGCTCAACGGCTTCTCCGGCCTCGACGACATGAAGTACGACCAGCAGGGCCGTGCCCTCGTCGGCGCCACCCGCGCGCGTGAGCTGCTGTCGCGCGAGGACGCGCTGATCGGCTCGGCGCTCGTCGCGGGGCGCATCACCAAGTCCGAGATCCGCCAGGCCACCGAGCTCCGGGCGCAGCGCGGACTCCTCTTCGAAGTGAACTTCGCCCAGCTCCCCGAGGACGACCGCGCCCGCTACGAGCGCTACTGGAACGGCACCGAGACCACCCAGCTGCGCAAGGCCGAGCAGGCCATCATCGAGTCCGGGCCAGGCACCCCGCGCGTGGTCACTGCGTCCCACTGGGACGAGGCCGCGGGCCGCGTCCTCAAGCAGCTCTCCGAAAGCAACATGGAGGCGACCGACCGCTTCCAGGACCGCGTCGAGCCCGCGGCCGTCGACGTGATCGTCCGCGTCATCGCGGCCGGCGTGCTCGGCCTGCTCGCCCTGCTGGTCTCCCTCTTCCTGTCCGTACGCATCGGCCGCGGCCTCATCAGGGACCTGCGCCGACTGCGACTCGAGGCCCATGAGGCGTCCGGCGTCCGGCTGCCCGGCGTACTGCGCCGCCTGGCCGCAGGCGAACAGGTCGACGTGGAGACCGAGGCGCCCCGGCTGACGTACGGCAAGGACGAGATCGGCCAGGTCGGCCAGGCCCTCAACACCCTGCAGCGCGCCGCCGTCGAGGCCACCGTCAAACAGGCCGACCTGCGCCGCGGCGTCTCCGAGGTCTTCGTCAACCTCGCCCGCCGCAGCCAGGTCCTGCTGCACAAGCAGCTCACGCTCCTGGACACCATGGAGCGCAGGACCGAGGACACCGACGAGCTCGCCGACCTGTTCCGCCTCGACCACCTCACCACCCGCATGCGGCGGCACGCGGAGGGTCTCGTGATCCTGTCCGGCGCCGCCCCGTCGCGGCAGTGGCGCAAGCCCGTCCAGCTCATGGACGTCGTCCGCGCGGCCGTCGCCGAGGTCGAGGACTACGAACGCATAGAGGTGCGCCGCCTGCCCCGCATCGCGGTCACCGGGCCCGCGGTCGCCGACCTCACGCACCTCATGGCGGAACTCCTGGAGAACGCCACGGTGTTCTCGCCTCCGCACACCGCCGTCCAGGTGCTCGGTGAGCACGTCGCCAACGGCTTCACCCTGGAGATCCATGACCGGGGGCTCGGCATGACCCCTGACGCCCTCCTGGACGCCAACCTGCGCCTCGCCGAGACCCCGGAGTTCGAGCTCTCCGACACCGACCGGCTCGGTCTGTTCGTGGTCAGCAGGCTCGCGCAGCGCCAGCGGGTCCGCGTCTCCCTGCAGCCCTCGCCGTACGGCGGTACGACCGCCGTCGTGTTCATCCCCGAGTCCCTGCTCACCGACGACGTACCGGACACCGACGGGGCCGGCTTCCGGATCGACCGGGCCCGGACCAAGGCGGCCGTGCCCGGCGCCGACCAGGGCGTCGACCGTGCCGCGGCCCTCGCCCAGGTGCCCGTGCAGCTGCCGGGCCTGCCCGCCTCCGTCCTCGACGGCCCCGTCGAGCTCGAGGCGCCCGTCGGCATGGCGGGTCTTGACGGTTTCCCCGGCTCTCTCGACGACGAGGACAGTGAGCGCGGCGGCCTCTTCCGGCCCCGCCGACGGGTGGCGGGCACGCCCGGGGAACAGCACCAACAGGCCCGCGACGACCGCGAGGCGAGCCGCGCGGAGCCGACCCGCCGGGACACCGCAGACGCCGACGACGACTCCGCCGAGGACGCCCACTCCGGAGGGCCCGTACCGCTGCCGCGCCGCAGGACCCCGAAGCTGGTCCGCTCCAACGGCCGCCCGGTGACGCACGCCAAGCCCCAGGACAGCCGTTTCCCCGACGACAGGTCGCCGCAGGAAAGCCGCTTCTCCGGAGGCAGGGCCCAGGACGGGCGCTTCTCCGAAGACAGCCGTTTCCCCGAGGACAGCCGGTTCCAGACGGACAGCCGCTTCCAGGACGACAGGTCCACGCAGAGCAGGCCGTTGGCCCCGGCCGCCGAGGACGAGATCCCGTCCCCGCAACGCCCGCAGCAGCAGCCCTCCTGGCCCGACCTGTCACCTCCGCACCGCGACGTCACGGCCGTCGACGACATGCCGACCGAGCTCCCGCCGCGGGGCCGCCGCGCCGCGGCCCAGGACACCGGCCGGGAACGGACCACCACGACCACCGTCGGCGGGCTGCCCCGCCGCGTCCGGCAGGCCAGCCTGGCCCCGCAGTTGAAGGACGGACCCGACCGCCGCTCCCCACGCGCCGAGACCCGGCCGGAGGAGCGGGACGCCGAAGAGGTACGCAGCCGCATGGCGTCGCTCCAGCGTGGCTGGCAGCGCGGCCGCGACGAGAACGCCGCGGGCGACGACGCCACGGACGGCACAGCACCAGGAACGACACCCGAGGGGGACGGTCGATGACCGCACCGAACGCCGACGCACGCACCACCACGACCGGGGGGCGGGGTGAGCTGAACTGGCTCCTCGACGACCTGGTGCAGCGCGTCGCCAGCATCCGCAAGGCACTCGTGCTCTCCGGAGACGGCCTGCCGACCGGCGTGTCGAAGGATCTGACCAGAGAGGACAGCGAGCACCTCGCCGCCGTCGCCTCCGGGTTCCACAGCCTCGCGAAGGGGGTCGGCCGGCACTTCGAGGCGGGCCGGGTCCGCCAGACCGTGGTCGAGCTCGACGACGCCTTCCTGTTCGTCACGGCCGCGGGCGACGGCAGCTGTCTGGCCGTCCTCGCGGACGCGGATTCCGACGTCGGTCTGGTCGCGTACGAAATGACCCTGCTGGTCAAGCGGGTGGGCGTGCATCTGGGTTCGGCACCGCGCACGGATCTGCCCGCCGGGGGGTAGTGGGAGGTCATGAGCGAAGACGGTCGAGGGACGCAGAGAACCACAACGGCGCGGAAGTTACAGCGGGCGCAGGAGGCGCCCCGCTGGTTCGACGACGACGCGGGCCCCGTGGTGCGGCCGTACGCCATGACGCGCGGCCGCACCACGAGCAACGGACAGCACCGGCTCGACCTGATCGCGGTCGTCGTCACCGAGGCGCACGCGTACGACGTCCCGGAAACCGACCGGACGCTGTCTCCGGAGCACGTGGACATCGTCGGGCTGTGCCGCGACACGCCTCAGTCGGTCGCCGAGCTGGCAGCCGAACTCGACCTGCCCATCGGCGTGGTCCGCGTCCTCATAGGGGACCTCGTCGACGACGAACTGGTGCACGTGACCCGCCCCGTGCCCCCCGCCGAGCTGCCGGACGAGAGCATTCTGCGCGACGTGATCAGCGGCCTCCGGGCACTCTGAGTCACGTGGCGGCGCCCCTGGCGATGTACTCGTGATCGAACCCCCTGGCGGCGGCGGATACGGACCGGCCCCGCGCGACACCACTGATGCAGGAGAAGCGAGCGATGATCTTCAAGCGCACTCAGCGCGACAAGGCCCCCGTCGAGCCGGTCACGCTGAAGATCCTCGTGGCGGGCGGCTTCGGCGTCGGCAAGACGACGCTGGTCGGCGCGGTCAGTGAGATCAAGCCGCTGCGCACCGAGGAGACCCTCAGCGAGGCAGGCAGGCCCGTCGACGACACCAGCGGCGTCGCGGGCAAGCACACCACTACGGTCGCGATGGACTTCGGCCGCATCACTCTCCGCGAGGACCTGGTCCTGTACCTCTTCGGCACGCCGGGACAGGACCGCTTCTGGTTCCTCTGGGACGAGCTGGCGACCGGCGCGCTGGGCGCCGTCGTCCTCGCCGACACACGGCGCCTGGAGGACTGCTTCGCCGCCGTGGACTACTTCGAACGACGCTCCATCCCCTTCGTCGTCGGTGTCAACTGCTTCGACGGTGCCAACATCTACCCGGCCGACGCGGTACGACAGGCGCTCGACCTCGACGGCCACGTGCCCGTGGTGATGTGCGACGCGCGCGACCGCGAGACCGTCAAGGAAGTCCTCATCGACGTCGTCGAACACGCGATGGCGGCGGCCGCGGCGGCGCGGGAACCCGCCACTACGTAGCGTGCGGTCACGCTGCGGCCCGTACCCCCGCCGACTGGGGTACGGGCCGCAGTTCCGTCCGGCCGGCCGTCAGCCCTCGTCCTCCTCCAGCCAGCCGAGGCTCCGCTCCACCGCCTTGTGCCAGTTGTGGAACTCGCGGTCCCGCGATGCGGCGTCCATGTGCGGGGTCCACTCGACGTCCTGCTGCCAGTGCGCCTTCAGCTCGTCGAGGTCGTTCCACACGCCGGTCGCGAGCCCCGCCGCGTACGCAGCGCCCAGACAGGTGGTCTCGGAGACCTTGGGACGGATCACCGGCACACCCAGGACGTCCGCCTGGTGCTGCATCAGGAGGTTGTTCTTGGTCATGCCGCCGTCCACCTTGAGGGTGGTGATCCGCACTCCGGAGTCCTGGTACATGGCGTCCACGACCTCGCGCGTCTGCCAGCTGGTCGCCTCCAGGACGGCACGCGCGAGGTGCGCCTTGGTGACGTACCGGGTGAGACCGGTGACGACGCCGCGCGCGTCGGAGCGCCAATAGGGCGCGTACAGGCCGGAGAACGCGGGCACGATGTACGCCCCGCCGTTGTCGTCCACGCTCGCCGCAAGGGACTCGATCTCATCCGCATTGCGGATGATGCCGAGCTGGTCCCGGAACCACTGCACCAGAGCGCCGGTGATCGCGATCGACCCCTCCAGGCAGTACACCGGCGCGTCGGAGCCGATCTTGTAGCCCATCGTCGTGAGCAGACCGCTCTTGGAGGGTACGGGCCGGTTACCGGTGTTGAGCAGGAGGAAACTGCCCGTGCCGTACGTGTTCTTGGCCGTCCCCGTGTCGTAGCAGGCCTGCCCGAAAACGGCCGCCTGCTGGTCGCCGAGGGCGGAGGCGACGGGCACTCCGGAGAGCTGGCCCACCGCCGTTCCGTACACCTCGGCCGACGACCTGATCTCCGGCAGGACCGCTTCGGGGACGTTCATCGCCGACAGGATCGACCGGTCCCACTGGAGGGTCTCCAGGTTCATCAGCATGGTGCGGCCCGCGTTGGTGACGTCGGTGACGTGCTTGCCGCCGTCGGTGCCGCCCGTGAGGTTCCAGATCAGCCAGGAGTCGATGGTGCCGAAGGCTATTTCGCCCCGCTCGGCGCGGGCCCTGAGTCCCGGTACGTTGTCGAGCAGCCAGGCGGCCTTGGGCCCGGAGAAGTAGCTCGCCAGGGGCAGACCCGTCTGCTCACGGAAGCGGTCCTGGCCGTCGGCACCGCCCAGTTCGTTGCAGAGCGCCGAGGTGCGGGTGTCCTGCCAGACGATCGCGTTGTGCACGGGCTTGCCGGTCGCGCGGTCCCACAGGACCGTGGTCTCCCGCTGGTTGGTGATGCCCAGCGCGCTCAGCTGGTCGGCGCGGAGGCCGGCCTTGGCGATCGCCCCGGCGACCACCGCCTGCACCTTGGACCAGATCTCGGTGGCGTCGTGCTCCACCCAGCCGGGCTTGGGGAAGATCTGGCGGTGCTCACGCTGGTCCACGGCGACGATCGCGCCGTCCTGGTTGAAGATGATGCAACGGCTCGACGTGGTGCCCTGATCGATGGCGGCGACGAATTTCTCGGAGCTGTCCGGCATGGCTACTCCTTGATGACCTTGGTGAGAAGAGTCGGAAGGCTGCGAGGACTCAGAAGGCTGCGTTGTAGATGAGGCCCGCGAGAGCCCCGCCGATCAGCGGCCCGGCCACCGGAACCCAGGCGTAGCTCCAGTCGGACGTGCCCTTGTTGGGGATCGGCAGGAACGTGTGCACGACGCGCGGACCGAGGTCGCGCGCCGGGTTGATGGCGTACCCCGTGGGACCACCGAGCGAGAGGCCGATGCCGACGACCAGGAAGGCCACGATCAGCGTCTGCGTGCCGGATTCGCCGAGCCCCTTCGTGAGCCCGAAGGCCAGGATGGGCAGCACCAGGGCGATGGTCGCGATGACCTCGGTGATGATGTTGGCGACCGGGTTCCGGATCTCCGGGATGGTCGAGAAGATCCCGAGCGTCGGCGTCGGCACGTGCACGCCCTCCGAGTCGCCCTTCGCGCCCCGCGTGACGTTGGCGTTGAACTGCGCCAGGTACACGAGATAGGCGAGGACGGCACCCAGCATCGCGCCGACCATCTGCCCGAGGACGTAGATCCAGGTCTTGTCCCACTCCCCGGTGTCGATCGCGATGCCGAGCGTGACGGCGGGGTTGAGGTGACCACCGGAGAGCGGGCCCGCCGTGTACGCGCCGGCGAGCACGCCGAAGCCCCATCCGAAGGCGATGACGACCCACCCGGAGGCCTTCGCCTTCGAATGGCTGAGTGTGACGGCGGCGCACACACCGGCGCCGAGAAGAATCAGAATCGCGGTGCCGATGACCTCACCGACGAAGATGTCCCCGTTCGAGTACATGGCGGCTCCTAGGCCCTCGCCCGGGGCGGTGCGCCCCGGTCCTCCGTGCAGGGTGCGTTCCCACGACTACCGCCTGGATACGCCCGGCTGACGCAGCCGGAGGCAGAGGTCTCCCGAGCCCCGCCCGGCGCCCATGGCGAGCGTGCCGTCACAGACGGATCGCCGCTGGGGGATGACCTGCCGAACAGGCTGAACAGGCCCTTTGTGCCGACCCTGCACGCGCGCAGAGGCTCTGTGCGCGGGGGGCCGAAGTGCGGCGACGCCGACTGACACCCGGAAGTGTTCACCGATGGTGATGGAGCGTCAAGGTCGCGGACGGCACTGGTTAACCGGCGTGCGAGCTTCCTCCACAGCGCCCGTGACGGCCTCCCAGGCGCCGTCTGCCGCCCGAACGGCCCCGCGTCCGTGCCGCGACGCCCCGGGCCTCCGCGGAGGGCCTCAGTGCACCGCCACGACCGACGACCCGTGCCCGAACAGCCCCTGGTTCGCGGTGACCCCCACGCGCGCCCCAGCGACCTGCCGCGCTCCTGCCGCCCCGCGCAACTGCCACGTCACTTCGCAGACTTGCGCGATGGCCTGCGCGGGCACCGCCTCCCCGAAGGAAGCGAGGCCCCCACTGGTGTTCACGGGCACACGTCCGCCCGGCGCCGTCACTCCGTCGCGCAGCAGCTTGGCGCCCTCGCCCTCGCCGCACAGGCCCAGGTCCTCGTACCACTGCAGTTCCAGTGCGGTCGACAGGTCGTAGACCTCCGCCAGCGATATGTCCTCGGGGCCTATGCCCGCTTCCTCGTACGCCGCCCGCGCGATGGACGCCCGGAACGTCCCCTCGGCAGGGTGCACGACCGCCGCCGAGTCCGTCGCGATGTCCGGCAGGTCGAGCACTGTCGTCGGATACGTGGGGGTGACGGTGGACACCGCGCGGATGCGCACCGGGTCCGCCGCTCCGTGACGGCGCGCGAACTCCATGCTGGTGAGCAGCAGGGCCGCGGCGCCGTCCGAGGTGGCACAGATGTCGAGCAGGCGCAGCGGATCGGCCACGACGGCGGACGCGGCGACCTCCTCGGCGGTCACCGTCTTGCGGTAGCGCGCGTTCGCGTTGAGCGCGCCCGCCGCGGCGTTCTTCACCTTGACCTGGGCGAAGTCCTCCAGGGTGTCGCCGTGCACGGCCATCCGGCGGCGCGCGTACAGGCCGAAGTAGGCCGGATTGGTCGCTCCCAGGACGCGGAACCGCAGCCAGTCGGGGTCGTCGGGCCGGTCGCCGCCGGCCGGGCGGAAGAACCCCTTCGGTGCCGCGTCGGCGCCCACCACCAGGACTACGTCGGCCATGCCCGCGAGGATCTGTGAGCGCGCCGTGTTGATCGCCTGGGCGCCGGACGCGCAGGCCGCGTACACACTCGCCACGCGCGCGCCCTGCCAGCCGAGCGCCTTGGCGAACGTGGCTCCCGCCACGTACCCCGGATAGCCGCCGCGCACGGTGTCTGCTCCGACGATCGAACCGACGTCCCGCCACTCGACCCCGGCGTCCGCGAGCGCCGCGCGTGCCGCCACCACTCCGTACTCGACGAAGCCGCGCCCCCACTTGCCCCAGGGGTGCATGCCTGCGCCGAGCACCGCCACCTCCGTGGTCATGCGCCCACCCCCACGGGCCGCCAGTGCCAGGTCGTCCATGTCGTCCCGCTGTCCTCGTCGAGGACTCCGGGGACGAGCTCCACCTCCATGCCGACTGCCAGATCGGCCACGGAGACCCCGGGAACCGACTGCCCGAGCACCACCATCCGCTCCGCCTCCAGCTCCACTGCGATCAACGTGTAGGGCTCCCAGGGAAGTTCCGGGTCGGAGACGTAGGGGGCGGGGGGCCGGTAGCGGCCGTCGGTGTACGACCAGACGCGCCCGCGCCGCGACAGCGGCACCTCGGCGAGCTCGCCGCCCGCACAGCCGGGATTGCGGCAGAACCCGTCCTCGCGCGGGAAGAAGACACAGGCGCACGCGGCGCAGCGCGTGCCCAGCAGACGGAAGTCGTCACCCTCTCCGGTGAACCAGTTGGCCACCACGGGTGTGCGCGTACGCGACAAGGCTCCTCCAGGGCACCGGATCTGACGGGACGTCAGGAGTGTGCCACGGGCAGCCCGCTTTCGTCAGGAGGCACCGAAAACGGTCACGGGCCGGCCGACTTTCGCCGAAGGAGTGAAATCCGGGAGGCACGGTGAACCGGACGGCCTTCTTTCGCGTCCGAGTATCGGTAGGGGGTGTCCGGGGCCGACGGGGGTGGTCCCGGACACCCCCTGCAGTACCTGTGGTGCCGGCGGCCTCACTTTCCTCGCAGCGACTGCCGGGAGACCGGGAAGTCGAAGTAGGTGTCGGGGAACGTCTCGGGCTTGTACGTGTAGTGCCACCACTCTTCGGGGAGGTTGACGAAGCCCTCCTTGCCCAGCGTGTCGCGCAGGAGATCGCGGTTGGCGCGCTGCTTCCCCTTGATCCGGGGATCGTCCGTATGCGACAGGGTGTCGAAGCAGTCGAACCCCGTCCCCATGTCCACGGAGTTGTCGGGGAAGCGCTCGCCGCGCGGCCCGAAGCAGGACTTCAGCGGCTCTCCGGGGACGTACGGCCGGGTCGGCAGGGCCGGCAGCCGCACCACCGTCAGATCCACCGTGGAACCGCGGCTGTGCCCGGACTTCTCCGCGATGTACCCGTCCGCGAACAGCCGCGACTTGTCGACACGGGGATAGAACTCCGCCTTCATGCGCTCATCGGCGAGATCCTTCGCCCAGCGCACGAAGTGGTCGACGGCCCGCTGCGGCCGATAGCAGTCGTACACCTTCAGGGAGTACCCCTTGCGCAACAGCTTGCGCTGCGCCTTGTGCAGGGCCTCCGCCGCGGGCTGGGTGACGATGCACATCGGCTTCCTGTAGCCGTCGACGGGCTCGCCGACGAAGTTGTGCGGCGTGAAGTAACGCATCTCCTGAATGATCGTCGGGTCGACGTCACGCAGCGCGGCGAACTCCTTCGGAGCTTTGGGCTCGGCACGCGCGTGCGCGGGGGAGGGGGCGGCGGCCACGGAGAGCAGAGCGGCGGCGCAGAGGGCGAGATTCCGCAGGGCGGGGACAAGTCCTGTCATGTCCCAGCGTCTATCAGGATCACCGCCACCCGCGAAAGACCGGCGCGACAGGGATCGGATACAGTCCGCGGCGTGTCCGCATCCCCACACTCCACCAACTCCGTCCCGGGCTCCCACTGTTCGAGCTGCGGGACGTCCTACGAGGACCAGCCCGTGGGCTGGCCCCGCACCTGCGCCGACTGCGGCGCGGTGGCCCATCGCAACCCGCTGCCCGTCGCGGTCGCGCTCCAGCCCGTCTACGACACCCAGGGCACCGGCCTGGTCGTCATCACCCGCACCATCGCTCCCGCGCGGGGAGGCATCGCGCTGCCCGGCGGGTACATCGACGACCGGGAGGACTGGCGCGACGCGGTCGTGCGCGAACTGAAGGAAGAGACCGGCATCGGAGCGGAGAGCCGCGACGTCCGCCTGGCCGACGCCATGAGCGCAGCCGACGGCTACCTCCTGCTCTTCGGCCTCCTCCCCGCACGGCCCGCCACGGACCTGCCGCAGTCCGTGCCGACGGACGAGACCGAAGGCTGGCACCTGCTGCGCCGCCCCGAAGAACTCGCCTTCCCACTGCACACGCTGGCGGCACACGCATGGTTCGAGGGCCGCTACTGACCGGCAACCGCCACCAGCCCGCAAGAACTCCGTTCAGTCGCGGAAGCCCACTCCGGCGCGGCTGACCCTCACCCGCCCACTCCCCGCACCCGCACCGGACGCCCCGGTGCGGGCCCGTCCTCGCTCCCCTCCCGCTCGACGACGACCCGCCCCTCGCTCCACCGCGTCGTGAACCGTTCGAGCTCCGCCTCCGCCCACCCGTCACCCGCGTCGGCAACCACGAGGCCACCCCCCGAACGCCCCTGAGCGGGCGCCCACACCTCCAACTCGACGCCTCCCTCGCACCCGAGCACGGGCAACACCGTGCCCGCGCGCGCGAACACCGGAATGCGCGACAACGGAGCGTCCACAAGCACCTTCCCCGGCCCCTCGTACGCCCGGCCGGTCGCCGTGTCGTACCAGCGCCCCCGCGGCAACCGCACCGCCCGCCGCACCGCACCGCTCTCCAGCACCGGCGCCACCAGCAAGGAGTCGCCGAGCAGGAACGCGTCCTCACAGTCCCGCAACGTCCTGTCCTCCGGATTCCCCCACCACAAGGGCCGCACATAGGGAGCGCCGGTACGCCGCGCGAGATGGGCGAGCGTCACGAAGTACGGCAACAGCCGCCTGCGCTCGACCAGAACCTCACGCGCGTGGCCCAGCACCTCGTCGCCGAACTCCCACGGCTCACGCCGCCCCGCCCCGATCGCCGCATGCGTGCGGAACAACGGCAGATACGCCCCCAGTTGGAACCACCGCAGATACAGCTCCGGCGACGGACTGCCGTCGAAACCGCCCACATCAGGACCCGAATACGGCACACCGCACAACCCCAGCCCCAACACCAGCGAAAGCGACGCCCGCAACCCGGGCCAACCCGTGGACACATCCCCGGACCACGTCCCTCCGTAGCGCTGCATCCCCGCCCACCCGGAACGCGAGAACAAGAAGGGCCGCTCCTCGGGATGCAGCGCACGCACCGCCTCATACCCGGCACGGGCCATCGCCAGGCCATAGATGTTGTGCGCCTCACGATGGTCACCGCCGCGCCCCTCCAGGGAGTGCCGCGCCGACCGCGGCAACGTCGCCTCGCCGAACGCGGCGAACGACACCGGCTCGTTCATGTCGTGCCAGAAACCCGAGAACCCCTGATCGAGACGCTCCTTGTAGAGCGTGCCCCACCACTCACGCGCGCGCGGGTCGGTGAAGTCGGGGAACACCGCCTCCCCGGGCCACACGACACCACGCACCGTCCGCCCCGAGGCATCCCGCACAAAGGCATCGGCCGCCACCCCACTGTCGTACGCCTCCACCCCCTGCTCGGACTTCACCGCGGGGTCGACGATCGACACGAGCCGGATCCCGCCCTTGCGCAACTCGTCCGCGAACTGCGGCAGCTTGGGAAACCGCTCCCTGTCGACCGTGAACACCTGGTGCGCCTCGTAGTGATCGATGTCCAGGTGCACCGCATCCAGCGGCAGCCCCCGCTCCTGATAGCCGGCGACGATCCGCCGCACCTCCTGCTCACTGCCGAAGCCCCACCGCGCGTGATGATGCCCGAGGGCCCACGAGGGCGGCAGCGCCGACGGACCGGTGAGCGACGCCCAGGTGTGCAGCACGCGCGCGGGAGTACCGACCATCGCCCAGTACCGCAGCGGGCCGCCACTCATCCGAACCTCGCACGAACCGGGCCGATCGTGACCGGATCCCGCGCCCTCCACACCCTCGTGGACCGAGACGGCGCCCTCCCACGTGTTGTCGTGGAACACCAGGTGCGTGGCGGCGTCGGCCACCACCATCTGCACCGGCATGGTGATGTACAGCGGATCGTCGCCCGGCCCGAAGGACCCGCCCGGGTCCGTGTTCCACAGCCGGTACGTCCCGTTCCGCAACCGCGGCCCCGAGGACCGGCCGCCGAGACCGAAGAACCGCGCCTCCGCAGGCACCTCCGACCGCTGCACCCAGCGCCCCGCACCACCGTCGGCACGCTCCCACCAGCGCGGCGGCAGATCCCGCCGCAACGTCACCCCGCCCGGCGTGCGCAGCTCCACCGCCCCGTACCGCGAGACGACGACCGTCACGCGCTCCGATACGACCCGCCAGCCACCCTCCGTGTCGGGCTCCAGGACGGCCCGCGGATCCGGCTCGGGACTCCGGCCCGCCAGCGCGTACGACGGCTCCGGCTCCGCCCCGTCCCACCCCAGGAAGACCGCCCCGCCGGCGGTCACCCGCACCCGCAGCTCGGCACGGGTGAACCGCACCACGCCACCGCCCGGCTCCCGCCCCATCCCCGTCACGGGCCCGGGCACCCGTGCGCGCTCCGTGCCCGGCGGCACGACCGCCGCGGCGTCCGCCCGCCATCTGCGCCACGAGGAGCGCACCGTGCGCAACCCCTGCGCCGTGCCGATCATGCCGACCACCTTCACCGAACGCACCAGGTCACGACCGTTCATGCTGCTCACCCTGCCACCGAAGAAGCCGTATGTGTGCCCCGTTCATTGGCCGTTCACCTGGGGCGACACCACACAGCCGCGGGGCCGACCGTGTGGGGCACACCCTGGTGCGGAAGTCGATCACGTGGCATCGTCCCTTGCAGCTGTGTTCACGCGCACACCCAGCACGTGCGCACTCCACACGCATACGACGCGTACAGTCCGGGAGCCGCCCCATGACGTCCTCAGCGAACCCTGCGCCGCTCTGGCAGCCGAGCCCGGAGAGGATCGCCGAAGCGCAGGTCACACGGTTCCAGGTCTGGGCCGCCGAGCACTACGGAGCGCCGGCCGACGGGGGCTACGAGGCGTTGCACCGCTGGTCGGTGACCGAGCTCGAGACGTTCTGGAAAGCTGTCACCGACTGGTTCGACGTCCGCTTCACCACCCCCTACGCGCGCGTACTGGGCGATCGCACCATGCCGGGGGCCGAGTGGTTCCCCGGAGCGACCCTCAACTACGCCGAACACGCACTGCGCGCCGCCGACGACCCCACGCGCGCGGACACCCCCGCGATCCTCCACGTGGACGAGAGCCACGACCCGCAACCCGTCACCTGGGCCGAGCTGCGCCGCCAAGTCGGATCCCTCACGGCGGAACTGCGCACCCTCGGCGTACGCCCCGGAGACCGCGTCAGCGGCTACCTGCCGAACATCCCGCAGGCCGTCGTCGCCCTCCTGGCCACCGCCGCCGTCGGCGCCGTCTGGACCTCCTGCGCCCCCGACTTCGGCGCCCGCAGCGTCCTCGACCGCTTCCAGCAGGTCGAACCGGTCGTCCTGTTCACCGTCGACGGCTACCGCTACGGAGGCAAGGAGCACGACCGCCGCGACACGGTGGCCGAACTCCGCTCCGAACTGCCAAGCCTCCGCGCGGTCGTCCACATCCCGCTCCTCGGCACCGAAGCCCCCGAAGGCGCCCTGGAATGGTCGGCCCTCACCTCGGGTGAGACTGCCCCCACCTACGAAGCCGTGCCGTTCGACCACCCCCTGTGGGTGCTCTACTCGTCCGGCACCACCGGTCTGCCCAAGGCGATCGTCCAGTCCCAGGGCGGCATCCTCGTCGAACACCTCAAGCAACTCGGCCTGCACTGCGACCTCGGCCCCGACGACCGCTTCTTCTGGTACACCTCGACCGGCTGGATGATGTGGAACTTCCTCGTCTCCGGCCTCCTCACGGGCACCACGATCGTCCTGTACGACGGCAGCCCCGGGCACCCCGACACCGCGGCCCAGTGGCGCATCGCCGAGCGCACCGGAGCCACCCTCTTCGGCACCTCGGCCGCGTACGTCATGGCCTGCCGCAAGGCCGACGTCCACCCCGCCCGCGACTTCGACCTCTCCCGCGTCACCTGCGTCGCCACGACCGGCTCCCCGCTGCCCCCGGACGGCTTCCGCTGGCTGCACGACGAGTTCGCCGACACCCCGGGCGGCCTGTGGACCGCCTCGGTCAGCGGCGGCACCGACGTCTGCTCCTGCTTCGCCGGCGCCGTACCTACCCTTCCCGTGCACATCGGAGAACTGCAGGCCCCCTGTCTCGGCACGGACCTGCAGTCCTGGGACCCCCACGGCAAGCCACTCACCGACGAGGTCGGCGAACTGGTCGTCACCAACCCCATGCCGTCCATGCCCCTCCACTTCTGGAACGACCCGGACGGCACCCGCTACCACGACAGCTACTTCGACACCTACCCCGGCGTCTGGCGGCACGGCGACTGGATCACCCTCACCTCACGAGGCTCGGTGGTCATCCACGGCCGCTCCGACTCCACGCTCAACCGACAGGGCGTCCGCATGGGATCCGCCGACATCTACGAGGCCGTCGAGCGCCTGCCGGAGATCCGCGAATCCCTCGTCATCGGCGTCGAACAGCCCGACGGCGGCTACTGGATGCCGCTCTTCGTCCACCTCGCCGAAGGCGCCGCCCTCGACGACAGCCTCCGGGACCGGATCAAGCGGACGATCCGCGCGCAGCTCTCCCCGCGCCACGTCCCCGACGAGGTCATCGAGGTCCCCGGCATCCCGCACACCCTCACCGGCAAGCGCATCGAAGTCCCGGTCAAGCGCCTCCTTCAAGGGACACCTCTGAACAAGGCAGTCAATCCGGGCTCCGTCGACCGCCTAGAACTCCTCGACTTCTACGCCGACCTGGCCCGCCAACGCGCCTGACAACCACGCCTTCCCCCAGCTCAGCGGCGATTGTCAGTGCCCCTCGTTACTGTGAGTGAGCATTGATCGACCGAGTGCAGGGGGAATCATGGCGCACACCCGAAACGACACGATGCGACGCGCACTGCGCCGCGAAGTCACCGGAACCATCGGCCTGCTGGCCGACGAGGAGGACTTCGCGGCCATGCGCCGCTACCGGACCTTCACCTTCGACGACCACGAGACCTATCTCCAGCAGGTCGAAGGCCTCCTCAGAACCCTCGCCTCCCAGGGCCGCCACACCACCATCGCGCTCTTTGACCCCGAGGAGTACCGGGAGTACTGCGCGGAGACCGGCCTCAACCCCGACACCTCGGACAGCCGCAGCCGCTTCACCGCGGCACTGGCATCGGGCGGCCCCACCGTTCCTTACGAGGGGCAGCCCCTCGCCGACCTCGTCCCCGACCTCGTCGACGAGGCGGTCCGCCGAGCCACCTGGGAGTACGCGACCGTTGTGCTCGCCCGCGCGGGCACCTGCGAAACCTGCGGCGAGGACATCGGACAGGCTGCCTTCAACCGGGCCTCCGCACTCATCACCCAGGCCCTCGACACCACCCACCCCGGCACCCGCCACCTCGTGTGCAGCGTGCCCTCCGACCCCGAAACCCTCCTCGCCGCACTCCACGTCGAGGTGGACAGCGAAGGCCGCGCCCTGCTCGACCACACCGAGGCCCTGGAATTCGCGACGGTCCTCGCCGTCGGCATCGCCACCCACCGCGCAGCCGGCATGGTGCTGCGCTCCAGCGCCGACGGGACCCGCGACCGCGTCCACGGCTGGCGCATGAACGGCAGCCGACTCCAACCCCTCACCGCGGCCGAGGTCTTCGACGCCTACTGCACCGACGCCATCACGGGCGAACTCGTCGCCCCCGAATCCGGCGTCGACTACTGCGCCGCACCCAGCCTCGAAGCCGACGATCCCGAAAGGGGACACACGCACTGAACGCACGAGGGCCGCCCCACCGAACGGCGGGGCGGCCCTCGAAACCAAGCAGTCGTCGGCTACTCGCCCGACAGCACCGCCTGCGCGGCCTTACGAGCCTCTTCCGCACTGTCCGCGGCACGCGCCGCCGACGCGGCACGCTCGCACTGCGCCAGCGTGTACTTGCCGAGCGTCGCACGCACGTAAGGAATGGACGCCGCACCCATCGACAGGGAGGTGACACCCAGACCGGTCAGCACACACGCGAGCAGCGGGTCGGAAGCCGCCTCGCCACACACGCCACAGCTCTTGCCCTCGGCGCTCGCCGCTTCCGCCGACAGCGCGACCAGGTCGAGCAGCGCGGGCTGCCACGGGTCCTGCAGCCGGGACACCGCGCCTACCTGCCGGTCGGCGGCGAAGGCGTACTGAGCGAGGTCATTGGTGCCCAGCGAGAGGAACTCGACCTCCTGAAGGATCGAGCGCGCCCGCAGCGCGGCCGACGGAATCTCGACCATCGCACCGAACTTCGCCTGCAGCCCCGCCTCACGGCACGCGTCCGCGAACGCCTTGGCGTCAGCACGGTCCGCCACCATCGGCGCCATGACCTCGAGGTAGACGGGCAGCCCCTCGACGGCCTTGGCCAGCGCGGTCAGCTGCGTCCGCAGCACCTCGGGGTGGTCGAGCAGCGAGCGCAGCCCGCGCACACCGAGCGCCGGGTTGGGCTCGTCGGCCGGCGTCAGGAAGTCCAGCGGCTTGTCGGCACCGGCATCCAGCACACGCACGACGACACGGCCCTCGGGGAAGGCCTCCAGCACCTTGCGGTACGCCTCGACCTGCTTCTCCTCCGACGGCGCCTTCGTGCTGTCGTCAAGGAACAGGAACTCGGTACGGAACAGACCGACACCCTCGGCCCCCGCCTCGACGGCGGCCGGCACGTCGGCGGGACCGCCGACGTTGGCGAGCAGCGGCACCTTGTGCCCGTCGGACGTCGCACCGGGACCGGACGACGCGGCCAGCGCGGCCTTGCGCGCGGCAGCGGCGGCCTCGAGCTGCTCCCGCTTCTCCGCACTCGGGTCCACGAAGATCTCTCCGGTGCTGCCGTCCACGGCCACGACCGTGCCCTCGGCGAGCTCGCCGGCGCCCGGCAGCGCGACCACGGCCGGTACACCGAGCGCACGCGCGAGGATCGCACTGTGGCTGGTCGGCCCACCCTCTTCGGTGACGAAACCGAGCACCAGAGCAGGGTCGAGCAGCGCGGTGTCCGCGGGCGCGAGGTCACGCGCGATCAGTACGTAGGGCTGGTCGCTGTCCGGCACACCCGGCATCGGAACGCCCAGCAGCCGCGCGACGATGCGGTTGCGCACGTCGTCGAGGTCCGCCACTCGACCGGCCATGTACTCACCGGCACCGGCCAGCAGTTCGCGGTAGTGGGAGAACGCGTCGTAGACAGCGCGCTCGGCCGTGCTGCCGACGGTGATGCGCCGGTCGACGTCGGACATGAGCTCCGGGTCCTGAGCGATCATGGCCTGCGCCTCGAGCACCGCCTGGGCCTCGCCACCGGCCAGATTGCCGCGCGCATTCAGGTCGGCCGCCACAGCTTCCACGGCCTGGCGAGCACGCCCCTGTTCGCGCCCGGCCTCCTCCGCGGGAATCTGCTTCGCCGGCGGCTCGAGAACCGCCGTGCCCATGTGCCGAACCTCGCCGACCGCCACACCGTGGCTGACGCCGACGCCTCGCAGCGTTGTCTCCATTTCACCCGTCTCCGGTAGTGCGACGGGCCCAGCCGTCGCGGTGGTTGTCCTGCGTGCCGTCAGCGACGGCGATGACGTCACTTCCAGCTGAAGAGAGCGTCGCCGGCCTTCACTTCGCCGTCCTCGATGAGGTCGGAGAGGGACTCGGCGGTGGCCTCGAGGGCCACGATGGGGCACACCGGGGACTTGCCGGCGGCCTCGACGGCCGACGGGTCCCAGCGCACGACGGCCTGGCCGCGCTGCACGGTGTCACCCTTGTTGACGAGGAGCTCGAAGCCCTCGCCGTTGAGCTGGACGGTGTCGATACCGAGGTGCGTCAGCACGCCGTGACCCTGGTCGTCGACCACCACGAAGGCGTGGGGATGAAGAGAGACGACGATGCCGTCCACGGGAGAGACGGCCTCAGAGGGCTCACGCGCGGGATCAATAGCCGTGCCGGGCCCGACCATGGCGCCTGAGAACACGGGATCCGGTACTGCGGAGAGCCCAATGGCACGTCCTGCAAGCGGGGACGAAACACTGGTCATGGCAAGCCTCCCAGGGGGTGGAGATTCATAGCCGCCGTCACTACCTGTCCTGGACGACGCACTGTTCAGAAGGGTAAGTCATAAGAAGTCCCGGTTCCGCATGAGTGGTCCCGGTTGGCGGGAGTAGAGGCAGTGCACAAGCGATTTGCGCCCGCCCGGAGCCCGATGTAGAGTCGTACTCCTGCCTAGGGCCGTGGGACGCAGACAAGCGTCCGGTCCCGGCGGCAACCTTCACGTCAGATCCTATCCCTGGGTCCGGTTCCGCATGTCTGCGGTGACCGTGGTCAGAGAGTCGAATAAGACCTGATAAAGTCGGAACCGCCGGAAAGGGAAACGCGAAAGCCGAAAGGCCGGAGCGGGAACCGGAAAGGCACCGAGGAAGTCGGACACGAAAGAGTCTGATAGAGTCGGAAACGCAAGAACAGCAAGAACAAAAGAAACACCGAAGGGAAGCGCCCGGAGGAAAGCCCGAGAGGGTGAGTACAAAGGAAGCGTCCGTTCCTTGAGAACTCAACAGCGTGCCAAAAGTCAACGCCAGATATGTTGATAACCCCGTCTCCGGCCAATCGGCTGGGACGAGGTTCCTTTGAAAAAACACAGCGAGGACGCTGTGAACGGCCGGGATTATTCCTCCCGACCGTTCCGCTCTCGTGCTGTGTCACCGGATTACCGGTACACATTCACGGAGAGTTTGATCCTGGCTCAGGACGAACGCTGGCGGCGTGCTTAACACATGCAAGTCGAACGATGAAGCCTTTCGGGGTGGATTAGTGGCGAACGGGTGAGTAACACGTGGGCAATCTGCCCTTCACTCTGGGACAAGCCCTGGAAACGGGGTCTAATACCGGATAACACCTACTCTCGCATGGGAGAGGGTTAAAAGCTCCGGCGGTGAAGGATGAGCCCGCGGCCTATCAGCTTGTTGGTGAGGTAGAAGCTCACCAAGGCGACGACGGGTAGCCGGCCTGAGAGGGCGACCGGCCACACTGGGACTGAGACACGGCCCAGACTCCTACGGGAGGCAGCAGTGGGGAATATTGCACAATGGGCGAAAGCCTGATGCAGCGACGCCGCGTGAGGGATGACGGCCTTCGGGTTGTAAACCTCTTTCAGCAGGGAAGAAGCGAAAGTGACGGTACCTGCAGAAGAAGCGCCGGCTAACTACGTGCCAGCAGCCGCGGTAATACGTAGGGCGCAAGCGTTGTCCGGAATTATTGGGCGTAAAGAGCTCGTAGGCGGCTTGTCACGTCGATTGTGAAAGCTCGGGGCTTAACCCCGAGTCTGCAGTCGATACGGGCTAGCTAGAGTGTGGTAGGGGAGATCGGAATTCCTGGTGTAGCGGTGAAATGCGCAGATATCAGGAGGAACACCGGTGGCGAAGGCGGATCTCTGGGCCATTACTGACGCTGAGGAGCGAAAGCGTGGGGAGCGAACAGGATTAGATACCCTGGTAGTCCACGCCGTAAACGGTGGGAACTAGGTGTTGGCGACATTCCACGTCGTCGGTGCCGCAGCTAACGCATTAAGTTCCCCGCCTGGGGAGTACGGCCGCAAGGCTAAAACTCAAAGGAATTGACGGGGGCCCGCACAAGCAGCGGAGCATGTGGCTTAATTCGACGCAACGCGAAGAACCTTACCAAGGCTTGACATATACCGGAAAGCATCAGAGATGGTGCCCCCCTTGTGGTCGGTATACAGGTGGTGCATGGCTGTCGTCAGCTCGTGTCGTGAGATGTTGGGTTAAGTCCCGCAACGAGCGCAACCCTTGTCCCGTGTTGCCAGCAGGCCCTTGTGGTGCTGGGGACTCACGGGAGACCGCCGGGGTCAACTCGGAGGAAGGTGGGGACGACGTCAAGTCATCATGCCCCTTATGTCTTGGGCTGCACACGTGCTACAATGGCAGGTACAATGAGCTGCGAAGCCGCGAGGCGGAGCGAATCTCAAAAAGCCTGTCTCAGTTCGGATTGGGGTCTGCAACTCGACCCCATGAAGTCGGAGTTGCTAGTAATCGCAGATCAGCATTGCTGCGGTGAATACGTTCCCGGGCCTTGTACACACCGCCCGTCACGTCACGAAAGTCGGTAACACCCGAAGCCGGTGGCCCAACCCCTTGTGGGAGGGAGCTGTCGAAGGTGGGACTGGCGATTGGGACGAAGTCGTAACAAGGTAGCCGTACCGGAAGGTGCGGCTGGATCACCTCCTTTCTAAGGAGCACTTCTTACCGAGTCCGCTCGGTCAGAGGCCAGTACATCAGCGACTGTCTGATGCTGGTTGCTCATGGGTGGAACGTTGACTATTCGGCCTGAATCTGGGCCGGAGGCTGCAAGTACTGCTCGTAAGAGTGTGGAAAGCACGATCTCCGGACAGGGACGGGTCGGGCACGCTGTTGGGTATCTGAGGGTACGGGTTTGTCCCGACCTCAATGCCGACCCCAGTGCACTCGGGCTACTGGTCCGGGGTGATGGGTGGTTGGTCGTTGTTTGAGAACTGCACAGTGGACGCGAGCATCTGTGGCCAAGTTTTTAAGGGCGCACGGTGGATGCCTTGGCACCAGGAACCGATGAAGGACGTGGGAGGCCACGATAGTCCCCGGGGAGTCGTCAACCAGGCTTTGATCCGGGGGTTTCCGAATGGGGAAACCCGGCAGTCGTCATGGGCTGTCACCCGCTGCTGAACACATAGGCAGTGTGGAGGGAACGCGGGGAAGTGAAACATCTCAGTACCCGCAGGAAGAGAAAACAACCGTGATTCCGGGAGTAGTGGCGAGCGAAACCGGATGAGGCCAAACCGTATGCGTGTGATACCCGGCAGGGGTTGCGCATACGGGGTTGTGGGATCTCTCTTTTACAGTCTGCCGGCTGTGAGACGAGTCAGAAACCGTTGATGTAGACGAAGGACATGCGAAAGGTCCGGCGTAGAGGGTAAGACCCCCGTAGTCGAAACATTAGCGGCTCGTTTGAGAGACACCCAAGTAGCACGGGGCCCGAGAAATCCCGTGTGAATCTGGCGGGACCACCCGTTAAGCCTAAATATTCCCTGGTGACCGATAGCGGATAGTACCGTGAGGGAATGGTGAAAAGTACCGCGGGAGCGGAGTGAAATAGTACCTGAAACCGTGTGCCTACAAGCCGTGGGAGCGTCGGATATGTGCTTGCACATATCTCGTGACTGCGTGCCTTTTGAAGAATGAGCCTGCGAGTTTGCGGTGTGTTGCGAGGTTAACCCGTGTGGGGAAGCCGTAGCGAAAGCGAGTCCGAATAGGGCGATTTAGTAGCGCGCTCAAGACCCGAAGCGGAGTGATCTAGCCATGGGCAGGTTGAAGCGGCTGTAAGAGGTCGTGGAGGACCGAACCCACCAGGGTTGAAAACCTGGGGGATGACCTGTGGTTAGGGGTGAAAGGCCAATCAAACTCCGTGATAGCTGGTTCTCCCCGAAATGCATTTAGGTGCAGCGTCGTGTGTTTCTTGCCGGAGGTAGAGCACTGGATAGGCGATGGGCCCTACCGGGTTACTGACCTTAGCCAAACTCCGAATGCCGGTAAGTGAGAGCACGGCAGTGAGACTGTGGGGGATAAGCTCCATGGTCGAGAGGGAAACAGCCCAGAGCATCGACTAAGGCCCCTAAGCGTACGCTAAGTGGGAAAGGATGTGGAGTCGCAGAGACAACCAGGAGGTTGGCTTAGAAGCAGCCACCCTTGAAAGAGTGCGTAATAGCTCACTGGTCTAGTGATTCCGCGCCGACAATGTAGCGGGGCTCAAGCGTACCGCCGAAGTCGTGTCATTCCAGCAATAAGCCCCAACGGGTGCTGGGATGGGTAGGGGAGCGTCGTGTGCCGGGTGAAGCCGCGCCGGAAGGCAGTGGTGGACGGTTCACGAGTGAGAATGCAGGCATGAGTAGCGATACATACGTGAGAAACGTGTGCGCCGATTGACTAAGGGTTCCTGGGTCAAGCTGATCTGCCCAGGGTAAGTCGGGACCTAAGGCGAGGCCGACAGGCGTAGTCGATGGATAACCGGTTGATATTCCGGTACCCGCTGTGAAGCGTCAAACATCGAGCCCATTAATGCTAAGGCCGTGAAGCCGTCCTGGAGCCTTCGGGCAAAGGGAAGTGGTGGAGCCGCCGACCCAAGGTGGTAGTAGGTGAGTGATGGGGTGACGCAGGAAGGTAGTCCAGCCCGGGCGGTGGTTGTCCCGGGGTAAGGGTGTAGCCCGTTATCCAGGTAAATCCGGATGACATGAGGGTGAGACCTGATGCCGAGCCGATTGTGGTGAAGTGGATGATCCTATGCTGTCGAGAAAAGCCTCTAGCGAGTTTCATGGCGGCCCGTACCCTAAACCGACTCAGGTGGTCAGGTAGAGAATACCGAGGCGTTCGGGTGAACTATGGTTAAGGAACTCGGCAAAATGCCCCCGTAACTTCGGGAGAAGGGGGGCCATCACTGGTGATCGGATTTACTCCGTGAGCTGGGGGTGGCCGCAGAGACCAGCGAGAAGCGACTGTTTACTAAAAACACAGGTCCGTGCGAAGCCGTAAGGCGATGTATACGGACTGACGCCTGCCCGGTGCTGGAACGTTAAGGGGACCGGTTAGTGCGCTTTCGGGCGTGCGAAGCTGAGAACTTAAGCGCCAGTAAACGGCGGTGGTAACTATAACCATCCTAAGGTAGCGAAATTCCTTGTCGGGTAAGTTCCGACCTGCACGAATGGCGTAACGACTTCTCGACTGTCTCAACCATAGGCCCGGTGAAATTGCACTACGAGTAAAGATGCTCGTTTCGCGCAGAAGGACGGAAAGACCCCGGGACCTTTACTACAGTTTGATATTGGTGTTCGGTTCGGCTTGTGTAGGATAGGTGGGAGACTTTGAAGCGGGCACGCCAGTGTTCGTGGAGTCAACGTTGAAATACCACTCTGGTCGTGCTGGATGTCTAACCTCGGTCCGTGATCCGGATCAGGGACAGTGTCTGATGGGTAGTTTAACTGGGGCGGTTGCCTCCCAAAGAGTAACGGAGGCGCCCAAAGGTTCCCTCAGCCTGGTTGGTAATCAGGTGTTGAGTGTAAGTGCACAAGGGAGCTTGACTGTGAGACCGACGGGTCGAGCAGGGACGAAAGTCGGGACTAGTGATCCGGCGGTGGCTTGTGGAAGCGCCGTCGCTCAACGGATAAAAGGTACCCCGGGGATAACAGGCTGATCTTCCCCAAGAGTCCATATCGACGGGATGGTTTGGCACCTCGATGTCGGCTCGTCGCATCCTGGGGCTGGAGTCGGTCCCAAGGGTTGGGCTGTTCGCCCATTAAAGCGGTACGCGAGCTGGGTTTAGAACGTCGTGAGACAGTTCGGTCCCTATCCTCTGTGCGCGTAGGAATATTGAGAAGGGCTGTCCCTAGTACGAGAGGACCGGGACGGACGAACCTCTGGTGTGCCAGTTGTCCTGCCAAGGGCATGGCTGGTTGGCTACGTTCGGAAAGGATAACCGCTGAAAGCATCTAAGCGGGAAGCCTGCTTCGAGATGAGTATTCCCACCCCCTTTGAGGGGTTAAGGCTCCCAGTAGACGACTGGGTTGATAGGCCAGATCTGGAAGCCCGGTAACGGGTGGAGGTGACTGGTACTAATAGGCCGAGGGCTTGTCCTCAGTTGCTCGCGTCCACTGTGTTGGTTCTGAAACCACGAACAACCCCATGCATGGTCACGCATGGTGCGGTTGACAGTTTCATAGTGTTTCGGTGGTCATAGCGTGAGGGAAACGCCCGGTTACATTCCGAACCCGGAAGCTAAGCCTCACAGCGCCGATGGTACTGCAGGGGGGACCCTGTGGGAGAGTAGGACGCCGCCGAACTTTTCTTATAGCCGTGGTCTCTGGATTTAATTCCAGGGACCACGGCTTTTTTGTTTTCCGGAGTCCTGTCACCTCAGTCCTCTGCACTCAGCGTCACCCCTCTGCACCCGCGAGGGGCCACTGAGGGTAGGGTCAGGAGGCATCATTGGCTCTTTTCCCCACAGGAGGCCCCCGGGTGGAGGTCCAGGAGACGCGTGTCCAGACGGACCGTGTCCTCACCATCCCGAACATCCTCAGCATGGCGCGCCTCGCCGGCGTTCCCCTCTTCCTGTGGTTGATCCTCAGGCCCGAGTTCGGAGGACCCAACAGCGACGGATGGGCGCTGCTGGTCCTGGCGCTGAGCGGAGTCAGTGACTACCTCGACGGCAAGCTCGCGCGTCGCTGGAACCAGATCAGCAACCTGGGCCGGCTCCTCGACCCCGCGGCCGACCGGCTCTATATCCTCTCCACCCTGGTCGGACTGACCTGGCGGGAGATTCTCCCGCTCTGGCTGACCGCGGCGTTGCTGCTGCGTGAGCTGGTCCTCCTGGTGATGGTCGGGATCCTCAGGCGGCACGGCTATCCGCCGCCGCAGGTGAACTTCCTAGGCAAGGCCGCCACCTTCAACCTGATGTACGCCTTTCCACTACTGCTCCTCAGTGATGGAAGCGGTCCGCTTGCCACACTCGCTGCTATTTTCGGATGGGCGTTCGCAGGTTGGGGTACAAGTCTGTACTGGTGGGCAGGGATCCTCTATGTGGTCCAGGTCCGCCGACTTGTCAAGGTGGACAAGCCAGCCGATTGAGCTCGCCGTTATGGCGGCCGTAGAGGCTCGAAGGCTCTCATCCGAGCATTGATGGTGCGCCCATCCCGGTGAGCTGTGTCGGCTGGTTCGTCGTCTAATAAGGAGGACGTTTCCGACATGAAGGCCGTCGTGATGGCCGGCGGTGAGGGCACCCGCCTTCGCCCCATGACCTCGAGCATGCCCAAGCCGCTCCTTCCCGTGGCCAACAGGCCGATCATGGAGCACGTGCTGCGTCTGCTGAAGAGGCATGGGCTCACCGAGACCGTAGTGACAGTGCAGTTCTTGGCGTCGCTCGTCAAGAACTACTTCGGCGACGGCGAAGAGCTGGGAATGGAGCTCACCTATGCCAACGAGGAAAAACCGCTCGGCACCGCGGGCAGCGTGAAGAACGCCGAGGAAGCGCTGAAGGACGACGCCTTCCTCGTGATCTCCGGTGACGCGCTCACCGATTTCGACCTCAGCGAGCTCATCTCCTTTCACAAGGAAAAGGGCGCGCTCGTCACCGTGTGTCTCACGCGCGTACCCAACCCGCTGGAATTCGGCATCACCATCGTCGACGAAGAGGGCAAGGTCGAGCGCTTCCTCGAGAAGCCGACCTGGGGACAGGTCTTCTCCGACACGGTGAACACGGGCATCTACGTGATGGAGCCCGAGGTATTCGACTACGTCGACCCCGACGTGCCGGTCGACTGGTCCGGGGACGTCTTCCCGCAGCTCATGAAGGAAGGCAAGCCGGTCTACGGCTATGTCGCCGAGGGCTACTGGGAGGACGTCGGCACGCACGAGAGCTACGTCAAGGCGCAAGCCGACGTGCTCGAGGGCAAGGTCGACGTCGAACTCGACGGCTTCGAGATCTCACCCGGTGTCTGGGTGGCCGAGGGGGCCGAAGTGCACCCCGACGCCGTGCTGCGCGGTCCGCTGTACGTCGGTGACTACGCGAAGATCGAAGCGGACGCCGAGATCCGCGAGCACACCGTCGTGGGCTCCAACGTCGTCGTGAAGAGCGGCGCGTTCCTGCACAAGGCCGTCGTGCACGACAACGTCTACATCGGGCCCCACAGCAACCTCCGGGGCTGTGTCGTCGGCAAGAACACCGACATCATGCGAGCCGCCAGAATCGAGGACGGCGCGGTCATCGGTGACGAATGCCTGGTCGGTGAGGAATCGATCGTTCAGGGCAACGTCAGGGTGTATCCGTTCAAGACGATCGAGGCCGGCGCGTTCGTCAACACGTCGGTCATCTGGGAGTCCCGCGGCCAGGCGCACCTGTTCGGCGCGCGCGGAGTCTCCGGAATCCTGAACGTGGAGATCACGCCCGAGCTCGCCGTGCGCCTCGCGGGGGCGTACGCGACGACCCTGAAGAAGGGCTCCACCGTCACCACCGCGCGTGACCACTCGCGTGGTGCGCGGGCGCTGAAGCGTGCGGTGATCTCGGCGCTGCAGGCCAGCGCCATCGACGTACGGGACCTGGAGAACGTGCCGCTACCGGTCGCGCGGCAGCAGACGGCGCGGGGCAGTGCCGGCGGGATCATGATCCGGACGACGCCCGGTGTGCCGGACTCCGTCGACATCATGTTCTTCGACGGGAACGGGGCCGACCTGTCACAGGGGAGCCAGCGCAAGCTCGACCGGGTCTACGCACGCCAGGAGTACCGGCGGGCCTTCCCTGGCGAGATCGGCGACCTGCACTTCCCCTCCAGCGTCTTCGACTCGTACACCGGATCGCTGCTGCGCAACGTGGACACCACGGGAGTCGCCGAGTCGGGGCTGAAGGTCGTCGTCGACGCGTCCAACGGAAGCTCGGGACTCGTACTGCCGAGCCTTCTCGGGAAGCTCGGGGTGGACGCGCTGACGATCAACCCGGGGCTCGACGAGTCGCGGCCCACCGAGACGGCCGACGCGCGCAGGTCCGGGCTCGTGCGGCTCGGGGAGATCGTGGCGTCCGCACGGGCCGCCTTCGGCGTGCGGTTCGACCCGGTCGGCGAGCGACTTTCGCTCGTGGACGAGAAGGGGCGGATCGTCGAGGACGACCGGGCCCTGCTGGTCATGCTCGACCTGGTGGCCGCCGAGCGGCGCAGCGGGCGGGTGGCGCTGCCGGTGACCACGACACGAATCGCCGAGCAGGTCGCCGCGTACCACGGCACGCAGGTGGACTGGACGACCACGTCGCCCGACGATCTGACGAGGGTGGGCCGGGGCGACTCGACCATCTTCGGCGGTGACGGGCGCGGCGGCTTCATCGTGCCCGAGTTCAGCGGTGTCTTCGACGGAACTGCCGCATTTGTGCGGCTCGTCGGGCTGGTCGCGCGGACACAGCTCACGCTGAGCCAGATCGACGCGCGGATCCCGCGGGCACACGTGCTGAAGCGTGATCTCGCGACGCCGTGGGCGGTCAAGGGACTCGTGATGCGGCGTGTGGTCGAGGCCGCGGGTGACCGGTCCGTGGACACCACCGACGGTGTGCGGGTCGTGGAGGCCGACGGGCGTTGGGTGCTTGTGCTGCCCGACCCGGCCGAGGCCGTCACGCACCTGTGGGCCGAGGGGCCCGACGACGCGTCCGCACAGGCGCTGCTCGACGAGTGGTCCACGGTGGTGGACGGCGCCGGTCGCTGACCTTCCCGGACGCCGGGCAGCAGCCGCAACAGGTGCTGCCCGGCGCGCCGGTGGGGCCATTCGGAGGTAACGCCCGCGACGTGCGACGATGTGCGGCATGCCGCAGCAGCCCCCCGTTCGGAGCACCCCCTCGCGCCCCCGGCGCCCGGACGCCTCCATGTCGCTGCTCACCACCGTCATGGACCACAGTCTGGACGAGGGATACGCGGAGGCGGCGGCCCGCAAGAAGGCCAGCGGGGACAGTGGTGTCCCGCGCCCGCTGCGGGCCAAACTCGGGCTCGCGGCCGGTCTGGTGCTGGCTGCGCTGGTGGTCACCGTGGGCGCCGCCCAGGCGCGCATAGAGGCACCTGTAGTGGCCAAGGAGCGCGAGGAGCTCATCGACCGCGTCGAAGAGGCGACGGCGGGTGCCGACGCGCTCGAGGACGACGTGGACGAACTCCGCGACGACGTGGGCGAGCGGCAGGAAGCCGCGCTGAAGAAGCACGGCGGCAGCCAGGGCGAGTTGGTGGGGCTCCTCTCCGGTGCCACGGAAGTGCACGGACCCGGCGTGAAGCTCGTCGTGGACGACAAGAAGCAAGCCGACCAGGGCGGTGGCGGCCCGCGCGAGAGCACCGGATTCTCCGACACGGGACGTGTACGTGACCGGGACATGCAACGTGTCGTCAACGGCCTGTGGCAGTCGGGCGCCGAAGCGATTTCCATCAACGACCAGCGTCTCACCGCGCTGTCGGCGATCAGGGCCGCGGGTGACGCGATACTGGTCGACAACCGGCCGCTGGTGCCGCCGTATACGGTGCTCGCGGTGGGTGACGGCAAACGCTTGAGCACCCGGTTCCAGAACAGCCGCGACGGTCAGTACCTGCATGCTCTGCGGGAGAACTTCGGCATCGACGCCAGCATCTCGGTGTCGGACGAACTCCGGCTGCCGGCAGCGCCGAGCGTGACCGTACGAACAGCAGAGCCGAAGGCAGGAAAGGGCACATCGTGATCGCCGTACTGGGCCTCGTCGTGGGAGTCGTGGCCGGATTGTTGGTTCGGCCCGAGGTTCCGGCGGTGGTCGAGCCGTACCTGCCGATCGCCGTGGTCGCGGCTCTCGACGCCGTGTTCGGAGGGTTGCGGGCCATGCTCGACGGCATCTTCGACGACAAGGTGTTCGTGGTCTCGTTCCTGTCGAACGTGGTGGTGGCGGCCCTCATCGTGTTCCTGGGCGACAAGCTGGGCGTGGGCGCACAGCTCTCCACCGGTGTGGTGGTCGTCCTCGGCATCCGGATCTTCTCCAACGCCGCGGCGATCCGTCGGCACATCTTCAGGGCGTGACGCCGATGAGTGCCGACGAGAGCCCCGGCTACAACCGGCGCAAGGAACTCCCCGAAGAGGTCCACACCGCGCCGGGCACGCCCGCGCCCGAGACGCCCGCGTCCGAACCGCAGGGGGCCACGCAGCGGGGCACTGCGACGCCCGCGGGGAAACCGCAGCTCACCGGCCGTCAGCGGCTGGCTCAGGGCCTGTGGCCGCCCCGTGTGACCCGGCCCCAACTCATCGTCGCCCTGCTGCTGTTCGTGCTCGGCCTCGGCCTGGCCATCCAGGTGCGGTCCAACAACGACAGCAGCGCGCTCCGTGGCGCACGGCAAGAAGATCTCGTACGCATCCTCGATGAACTGGATGACCGAACTGAGCGTCTGGAAGAGGAGAAGCGGCGCCTCGAAGAGCAGCGGACCGGGCTTGAGAACAGCTCGGACCAGGCAGAAGAGGCCCGCAAGCAGACGGTCGAGCGGGAGCGGCAACTCGGCATCCTGGCAGGCACGGTGGCGGCCCAGGGGCCCGGCATCCAGCTGACCATCGAGGACACGAAGGGGGCGATCGAGGCGGACATGCTGCTCGACGCCATTCAGGAGCTGCGCGCCGCCGGCGCGGAGGCGATCCAGATCAACGACGTGCGCGTCGTCGCCGACACGTATTTGTCGGACGCCGACGGCGGTGGCGTCCGGGTGGACGGCCACAAGGTCGGCGAGCCGTACCTCTTCAAGGTGATCGGCAAGCCGCAGGATCTGGAACCTGCGCTGAACATCCCGGGAGGTGTGGTGCAGACTCTGGAGAAGGAGCAGGCCACGGTCACCGTGGAACGCTCGGAGAAGATCGTCGTGGACGCCTTGCGACCTGCGAAGCGGCCTGACTACGCTCGGTCGTCCTCCCAGTGACGGGCGGACGCATGGGCGTCGTCGGGCGGGGGCATGAGGTTGCGGGGGGTCGGCGCACCGGAAGCACGGTGCGTGGTGGAAACTGTTTGGTGGTCACGGACGTTGTGAGGATGTCTGGCTCACCGACGAATGCCGGTGTGTGCAATCAGGGTTCGTCCTGCCCCACGGGCGGGTCTGTTTCGGTCAAGGGGAATCGCCCGTGAAGTTGTTTGCGAAGTTGTTCGGCAAGAGCGCACGTGAGGACAGCGGCAATCCGGCCACTGCCCGGCACCGTGCCCCGCGCCAAGGAGATGCCGAGGAGCAGGGCGCGGGTCGCCCGATGTTCCGCGATCAGGTCGCTGGTCCAGGTGGTGACAATTCGGGCGGACAGGGCGCGTCATCTGTTGACCCTGCCGGTCCCGGCCGCATAGGTTTCGGGGAACCTTCAACCTCAAGTACGGGTGGAGGGTTCGCCCCCGGCCCGTACGGATCGAATGCCCCCGCGGGGCAGCCACGGCAGGAGGACCCGTCCATGGCCCTGGTGTGTACGAGGTGCGGGAACCGCAACGCCGAGGCGAGCCGGTTCTGCTCCAACTGCGGTGCGCCGCTGCGGGCCGGAGCCACTCCGGAGCGTGCGTCCGAGACCACCTCGACGATCTCCATCTCGGGCCTGGAGGCCTACGACGCCGAGGCGACGGGCCAGAACCCGTCTCCCGCGCTCTCCCCGGAGGCGCAGGCGGCCGTCGACGCACTGCCGCTCGGCTCGGCGCTCCTCGTGGTGCGCCGCGGTCCGAACTCGGGCAGCCGCTTCCTGCTCGACGGCGAGCTGACCACGGCAGGCCGTCACCCGCAGAGCGACATCTTCCTCGACGACGTGACCGTGTCGCGCCGTCACGTGGAGTTCCGTCGGGTCCAGGACGGTTCCTTCACCGTCGCGGACGTGGGCAGCCTCAACGGCACGTACGTCAACCGGGAGCGGATCGACTCGGTCTCGCTCTCGAACGGCGACGAGGTGCAGATCGGCAAGTACCGACTGGTCTTCTACGCGAGCCAGCGGGCCGTCGGCCTCTGACCCTCCCCCAGGCGCCGTCTGGGGGCACGACCCCCAGGGAAGGCCCATGCTGCAAACACCGAGGGGCGGTGCCGGGAACGGCACCGCCGCCGCGGACCGCCGGCTGATGAGCATCGGTACCGTGCTGAACGAACTGCGTGACGAATTCCCCGAGGTCACGATCTCGAAGATTCGGTTCCTCGAGGCCGAGGGGCTCATCGAGCCGCAGCGCACGCCGTCCGGCTACCGGAAGTTCAGCCCGGAGGACGTCGAGCGGCTCGGGCACGTCCTGCGGATGCAGCGGGACCACTACCTGCCGCTCAAGGTCATCCGTGAGCACCTCGACGCGCTGGAGCGCGGTGAGAGGCCCCCGCTGCCGTCCCTGGGGCGCCAGCGAGAGGGCGGCGGCGGACAGGGCCAGGACGAGGCCGAGGGGCCCACGGCGGCCCGTGTGGGCCGTGACGAGCTGCTGGCCGCCGCCGAGATCGACGAAGGACAGCTCCACGAGTGGGAGGCGTACGGCCTGGTCGCGCCGTTGCCGGACGGCGGATACGACGCGGAGGCCGTCACGGTCGCCTCACTCGTGGTCGAACTCGGCCGGTTCGGCATCGAGCCGCGCCATCTGCGGGCCATGAAGGCCGCGGCGGAGCGCGAGGCCGCTCTCGTGGACGCGGTGGTCGCGCCGCTGCGACGGCACCGCAATCCGCAGACCAGGGTCCACGCGGAGGCGCGTACCAAAGAGCTGGCGGGCCTCACGGGAAGGCTGCACTCGGCACTCGTGCAGACTGCGCTCGGCGTCAGATTGCCCTGACTCGGCCGCGCCCGGCCGGTACTCGACGGGTGCCCGACTACCCAAACCTGCCAGCCACGTCCTAGGGTTGCTGTGTGAACGAGCTCGACGTCGTAGGTGTCCGGGTCGAAATGCCCTCCAACCAGCCGATCGTGCTCCTGCGTGAAGTGGGAGGCGACCGGTACCTCCCCATCTGGATCGGACCAGGTGAGGCGACCGCCATTGCCTTCGCGCAGCAGGGCATGGCACCCGCACGGCCGCTGACCCACGACCTTTTCAAGGACGTGCTGGAGGCGGTCGGCCAGGAGCTCTCCGAAGTGCGCATCACCGACCTGCGGGAAGGTGTCTTCTACGCGGAGCTGGTCTTCGCCAGCGGTGTCGAGGTGAGTGCGCGGCCTTCCGACGCCATAGCGCTGGCGCTGCGGACCGGAACGCCGATCTTCGGGAGCGACGGCGTGCTGGACGACGCCGGCATCGCCATCCCGGACGAGCAGGAGGACGAGGTCGAGAAGTTCCGCGAGTTCCTCGACCAGATCTCGCCCGAGGACTTCGGCACCAACAGCCAGTGAGCTGCGGCCGGACGTCCGTTTTCAGGCCATTCGGCTAGCTGTTCCCCGGTGAGAGGTACGGGAAACCACTCTCAGGGTGATTATCACTCGGCGTGCCGAGTGTGGCGATCGTTGACGAGCCCCTGGCGACTGCCTACCGTCGAGAAGGCAGGTCAAGGAGGGAGGTCGGCGTGAGAAGCAGCGGCGACGGTACGGCGATGGGCGGTCCGTACCCGTTCCACGGCGGTGCGGTCGATCACTCTCCGAACCGACCGATGGCGGTCCAGGGGAGCGGGGACGCCACGTCCGAGGACGCGGAGCAGAACGTCGGCTACCGCGGTCCCACCGCGTGCGCGGCGGCGGGCATCACCTACCGGCAGCTCGACTACTGGGCCCGTACCGGCCTGGTCGAGCCAAGTGTGCGGACCGCGGGCGGCTCCGGGACACAGCGGCTCTACAGCTTCCGTGACGTGGTCGTCCTCAAGATCGTGAAGCGGTTCCTCGACACGGGTGTGTCGCTCCAGAACATCCGCGCCACCGTCCAGCATCTGCGGGAGCGCGGCTTCTGTGACCTGGAACGGATGACGCTGATGAGCGACGGCGCGACGGTGTACGAGTGCACGACGTCCAGCGAGGTCCACGACCTGCTCCAGGGCGGGCAGGGCGTCTTCGGGATCGCCGTGGGCGTCGTCTGGCGCGACGTCGAGGCCGCACTGTCCCAGCTGCACGGCGAGCGCGTCGACACCGGGGAGACGCTGATCGGGCACAACCCCGCCGATGAGCTGGCCCGAAGGCGCAACAAGGCCGTCTGAGGCCGCGTTGTCAGTGGCGTAGGGCAGCATCAGTGGTGTGAGAAGCGCGCCGACGATCCTGCATCTGGACATGGATGCCTTCTACGCGTCCGCAGAGCAGGCCGCGAAGCCCAGTCTGCGTGGAAAAGCCGTGGTGGTGGGCGGTCTCGGGCCGCGGGGCGTGGTGGCCACCGCCTCGTACGAGGCGCGGCGGTTCGGTGTGCATTCGGCGATGCCCATGGGACAGGCGCGCAGGCTGGCGCCCAACGCCGCCTATCTCGTGCCGCGCTTCGGGCTGTACCGCGAGATCAGCGAGCAGGTCATGGGGCTGCTGCGGGAGCTGTCACCGCTGGTGGAGCCGCTCAGCCTGGACGAGGCCTTCGTGGACCTGGAGGCGGGCGGCGTCGCCGACTCCGCGGAGTCCGCAAGGGCCGTGGGGGAGCGGCTGCGGGCGGACATCAGGGCGGTGACGGGGCTCTCCGGGTCGGTGGGGCTCGCCGCGTCCAAGATGCTGGCGAAGATCGCCTCCGAGGAGGCCAAGCCGGACGGGCTGACGCTCATAGCGCCGGGGACGGAGCGGGCGCTCCTCGGGCCGATGCCGGTGCGGACGCTGCCCGGGGTGGGGCCCGCCACGGGGGACCATCTGCGGCGGGCCGGGATCCTCACGGTCGCGGAGATCGCGGAGGCCGGTGAGGACGAGCTCGTACGGCTCCTGGGCAAGGCGCACGGGGGCTCGCTGTACGCGATGGCGCTGGCGCGGGACGAGCGGCCCGTCGTGGCGGAGCGCGAGTCGAAGTCGGTCAGTGTCGAGGACACGTACGACGTGGACATCCATGACCGGGTGCGGGTCAGGGCCGAGGTCGCGCGGCTGGCCGAGCGGTGTGTGCAGCGGCTGCGGGCGGCGGGGCACTCGGGGCGGACCATCGTGCTGAAGGTGCGGCGGTTCGACTTCTCGACGCTGACGCGGTCCGAGACGCTGCGCGGGCCCACGGACGACCCCGGGGTGGTCCAGGAGGCCGCGGCGCGGCTTCTGGAGGCCGTGGACACCACGGGCGGCGTCCGGCTCCTGGGAGTGGGCGTCACGGGTCTCGCGGACTACACGCAGGAGGATCTCTTCGCGCAGGCACAGGCGGAGGCGCAGGCTCAGACCGCCGGCGCGGAGACGGTGTCCCTGATCAAGGGGGAGGGGGCGGCAGGACCGGGGACGGCTGTGGGGCCGGTGGGGCCTGAGCCGGAGCGGGTCGAGGAGCCGGTGGAGCCGGTGGAGAGACGGTGGGTGGCCGGGCACGACGTACGGCATGCCGGGTACGGGCACGGGTGGGTGCAGGGGAGCGGCCTGGGCCGGGTGACGGTGCGTTTCGAGACGCCGCTGTCGGCGCCGGGGCGGGTGCGGACGTTCCGTACGGACGACCCGGAGCTGACGCCCGCGGAGCCGTTGCCGCTGGTCGCCGCGCCCGCACCAGCTGCGCCCGCACCAGCCGCGCCCGCGCCGCCCGCCTCCGGATGAGGTCGGTCAGGGGCTTTCCGTGCCGGCGACGTGGCCGAAGTTCTGGTCCGGGGGCGGCAGGGAGGACGGGGGCTGCGGGGGTGTCGTGTCCAGGCCGTAGTGGTGGTAGAGCTGGAGTTCCTGCTCGGGGGAGAGGTGGCGCCCCACTCCGAAGTCCGGGGCGTCCTTGATCAGGTCCCGGTCGAAGGGGATGCGCAGGGTGCCGTCCTCGACGAGTTCGCTGGGTTCCAGCGGGACGAAGGCGTCCCGGCTGAAGAGACCGGTGCGTATGGCCGCCCATTCCGGGGCGCCGGTGGCATCGTCGAGGTAGACCTCGTCGACCGTGCCGATCTTCGCCCCGTGCCGGTCGAACGCCTTGCGGCCGATCAGGTTGCGCGGATCGATATCGGTCTGCACGGGCCCTCCAGCTGGTCGCGGCTTGTCGAAAACGGGCGTAACTCATCCTTAATCATTCGTAGTCACTACGAAAGAGCACTTCGGGGCAGGCGGCCACTCGAGGGATCGGCCATGGTCCTCGCTGGTAGGCTGGCGCCTGGCCGCTGACCCCGTGCGGGAGAGCTCTCCGGATCACACGTCCGGGGGCGCCGAAGGAGCAAATCCTCCCCGGAATCTCTCAGGCACCCGTACCGCACGGACGAGGTCACTCTGGAAAGCAGGGCGGGCGTCGGGCGGGCACGTTCGGAACCCTTCCTCACCGACGGTGAAAGCAGATCTGTCGCGAGACGGACCTGTGAAGCTCTCAGGTTGACATGACAGAGGGGGAGGCCGTCCGGGTACCCGCGCCGTGGTACCCCTCGCAGGTCGTGCTGACCAGGAGGCCTCCGCAATGACTGCCACCAATCGCATCCCGCTCTCCGAGCTCGAGCAGGGCATCCCCTTCGAGCAGCGGCACATAGGGCCCGATGCGGAAGCGCGGGCCAAAATGCTCGCCCAGGTCGGGTACGGCTCGCTCGACGAGCTGACGGCCGCAGCGGTGCCGGATGTGATCAAGAACGCCGAGGCGCTGAACCTGCCCGGCGCGCGCACCGAGGCCGAGGTGCTGGCCGAGCTGCGCTCCCTCGCCGACCGCAACCAGGTCCTCGACTCCATGATCGGACTCGGGTACTACGGAACCTTCACCCCGCCGGTCATCCTGCGGAACGTGATGGAGAACCCTGCCTGGTACACGGCCTACACGCCGTACCAGCCCGAGATCTCGCAGGGCCGTCTCGAGGCGCTCCTCAACTTCCAGACGATGGTCGCCGAGCTGACCGGACTGCCCACCTCCGGTGCGTCGCTCCTCGACGAGGGCACCGCCGCCGCCGAGGCCATGGCGCTGTCGCGGCGCATGGGCAAGGTCAAGAACGGCGTCTTCGTCGTCGACGCCGACGCGCTGCCGCAGACCATCGCCGTGATCCGGACCCGCGCCGAGCCGACCGGTGTCGAGATCGTCGTAGCCGATCTGAGCGCGGGCATTCCGGCCGAGGTCGCCGAGCGCGGTGTCGTGGGCGTGCTCGTGCAGTACCCGGGCGCCTCCGGTGTCGTACGGGACATCAAGCCGCTCATCGACGAGGCCCACGAGCTCGGCGCGGTCGTCACCGTCGCCGCCGACCTGCTCGCGCTGACCCTGCTCACCTCGCCCGGCGAGCTCGGCGCCGACATCGCCGTCGGTACGACGCAGCGCTTCGGCGTGCCGATGGGCTTCGGCGGCCCGCACGCCGGTTACATGGCGGTCCGCGAGAAGTTCGCGCGCAGCCTCCCGGGGCGGCTCGTCGGTGTCTCCGTCGACGCCGACGGCAACAAGGCCTACCGCCTCGCCCTGCAGACCCGCGAGCAGCACATCCGCCGCGAGAAGGCCACCAGCAACATCTGTACCGCTCAGGTGCTGCTCGCCGTCATGGCCGGAATGTACGCCGTGTACCACGGGCCGGAGGGCCTGAAGTCCATCGCGCGCCGCACCCACCGGTACGCGACGCTCCTCGCGGCCGGGCTCACCGCCGGTGGCGTCGAGGTCGTCCACGGCGCGTACTTCGACACGCTGTCCGTGCGCGCCGAGGGGAGGGCCGAGAAGCTCGTCTCCGCCGCCCGCGAAGCCGGCGTGAACATCCACAAGGTCGACGCCGACCACGTCTCCCTCTCCTGCGACGAGACCACGACGCGCGCCCAACTGGCCGCCGTCTGGGGCGCTTTCGGGGTCGACGCCGACATCGAGGCGCTGGACGCCGCCACCGCGGACACGCTGCCCGAAGGCCTGCTGCGCGGTGACGACTACCTGACGCACCCCGTCTTCCACCAGTACCGCTCCGAGACCGCGATGCTGCGCTACCTGCGCAAGCTGGCCGACCGCGACTACGCGCTGGACCGCGGCATGATCCCGCTGGGCTCCTGCACCATGAAGCTCAACGCGACCACCGAGATGGAGCCGGTCACCTGGCCCGAATTCGGCCAGCTGCACCCCTTCGCCCCCGCCCAGCAGGCCCAGGGCTACCTCACGCTCATCCGCGAGCTGGAGGAACGTCTCGCCGAGGTCACCGGGTACGACAAGGTCTCGCTGCAGCCCAACGCCGGGTCGCAGGGCGAGCTCGCCGGACTGCTCGCGGTCCGCGGCTACCACCGCGCCAACGGCGACGAGCAGCGCACCGTCTGCCTCATCCCGTCCTCCGCGCACGGCACCAACGCCGCGAGCGCCGTCATGGCGGGCATGAAGGTCGTCGTCGTGAAGACCGCCGACGACGGCGAGATCGACGTCGAGGACCTGCGCGCCAAGATCGAGAAGCACCGCGACGAGCTGTCCGTGCTGATGATCACCTACCCCTCCACGCACGGCGTCTTCGAGGAGCACGTCGCCGACATCTGCGCGTCGGTGCACGAGGCCGGCGGCCAGGTGTACGTCGACGGAGCCAACCTCAACGCCCTGGTGGGCCTCGCCAAGCCGGGCCACTTCGGCGGTGACGTCTCGCACCTCAACCTGCACAAGACGTTCTGCATCCCGCACGGCGGCGGCGGCCCCGGCGTCGGCCCGGTCGGCGTCCGCGAGCACCTCGCGCCGTACCTGCCCAACCACCCGCTGCAGCCCGCCGCGGGCCCCGAGACCGGGGTCGGTCCGATCTCCGCGGCGCCCTGGGGCTCCGCGGGAATCCTCCCGATCTCCTGGTCGTACGTGCGCCTCATGGGCGGCGAGGGCCTCACGCGCGCCACCCAGGTCGCGGTGCTCTCCGCCAACTACATCGCCAAGCGCCTCGAGCCGCACTACCCGGTGCTCTACACCGGTCCGGCGGGCCTCGTCGCGCACGAGTGCATCGTGGACCTGCGGCCGCTCAGCAAGGCGACGGGCGTCAGCGTCGACGACATCGCCAAGCGCCTCATCGACTACGGCTTCCACGCGCCGACCATGTCGTTCCCCGTCGCGGGCACCCTGATGATCGAGCCGACGGAGAGCGAGGACCTGAACGAGATCGACCGGTTCTGCGAGGCGATGATCGCCATCCGCAGGGAGATCGAGAAGGTCGGCTCGGGCGAGTGGGCCGCCGACGACAACCCGCTGCGGAACGCCCCGCACACCGCCGCCGCGCTCAGCGGTGAGTGGGAGCACGGCTACAGCCGCGAGGAGGCCGTCTTCCCGGCCGGGGTCGTCGCGGCGGACAAGTACTGGCCGCCGGTGCGCCGCATCGACCAGGCGTACGGCGACCGGAACCTGGTCTGCTCCTGCCCGCCGCTGGATGCGTACGAGGACTGATGCGCGCGCCCGCACGGAGCGGGCATGCGTCGGGGCCGGTTCGGAGACTTCTCTCCGGGCCGGCCCCTCGTTCTTCCGTGATGCTCAGGTGCTGTGCGGCAGTGCGGTGCGCTCGTGCGGATGTGCCGTCGGTCAGGCGGCCGTCATGATCTGATCGGTGCCCAGCGGTCGGTGCGGGGCGATGATCTGGCCGTCAGGCAGCAGCTCACCGGTGTCCTCGAAGAGCAGGACGCCGTTGCACAGCAGGCTCCAGCCCTGCTCCGGGTGGCTTGCCGTGAGGAGCGCGGCTTCCCGGTCGGCGGAGTCGGCTGTCGGGCACGGTGGTTGGTGCTGGCACATGGAAGGGTTCTTTCGCTGCGATGTGATGGCTGTGACGTCGGTCCTGTGGCTCGATGCGGTATTCATAACCGCCCCCCGTTGTAGTCGGTCCGATCCCAGTGTTGCCCTACGGGCGTCAATCCGCAGGGATTTTGCCGCAGCGGCTCCTACTGCTTAATGACGTATCACCCACCCGGATGGTTCAGCCCAACTTGCCTGTCTCTTCGGGTGGTTCGGGGTGGCCTGACCGGGCTAGTCCACTTGGGTGGGCAGCGCTGTGCCCCGCGGCCGGTGGGCGGCGGGGCACGGGAGGCGTGGAGTGGTGCTGTCAGGCGGGTGAGCTCAACAGCGGTGCCGGTGTCAGACGGTGGTTGAGCATCGGCAGGAGTTCGGCGACGCGGTGCGGGCGGTGGGCCGCGATGCCGGGCGGGGCGGGCGCGAGCGGCACGAGCAGATCGGTGGCGGCCAGCGTGCCTTCGGCGCCGTCGTCCGTGCAGTCGCGGTGGAGCCAGAGCGTGAGCATATAGAGCTCGGGTACGGAGAGCAGCCGCGGCTGGCACGGCATCGGCATGGCCTCCGCATGGCGCAGGGCGCGCTCCGTCGAGGTGATGTAGGGCCCCTCGAAGAAGTGGGAGAAGGCCCAGCCGTCCGGGGTGAGGATCGTGTCGGCCGCGGCGACGGACCGCTCGGCGCAGCGGATCAGGAAGCGCCAGCCGGCCAGCCGTGTGGGCGATGTGGCCTGAGGGGTGATGTGGTCCAACACATGGACAGGTAGCGGGAGTTCGGGGCTCGCCGGTCCCTGTGCGGTACGCAGGGACGGCGTGCGGGCCTCAGTCACGGCGGTGGGGGAACCGAGTGCGGCAAGGACGCAGCGCAGGGCGGGCGCGGGAGCCGGGGGGACATGCAGCGGCATGGTGGGTCGCCTCTCTCGTTCGACAGGCACAGTGGAGCGGGGGCAGGTGCGTGACGGCGCTGTCAGCTCTGGGTCAGAGGGGCGGGGGCTGGGGCCGCGAGCGCCAACTCTCTGCCTAGTTTGCTGAGTTTATACGAGCCGTGTTCGAGCGGTGTTTCATCTAGACGCACCGTATATTGCGGGCAAGGACTTAACGAGCCTTCGTTGTGCGGGCCTTTACCCCGATTTAGTACGGGCCCTGGCGTCATGACCTCGTATTCCCTGTTCCGTGCGGTCGGCCGATTTTTGCCGGTGCTTTTGACCAGGCGCTTCCGAACGGAATCTTCGCCGTGCCGCATGCCCGGTGAATGTGCCGGACACGCGTCGCGTCGAGCGTACTGGTCGGCGGCCCCGCGCGGGGCGTTATCGATCACATTGCCTGGGCATCATCCCCCGTACACAGCGGCCGGAGCCTCGGCTGCCCGTTCGAGGAGGGACGCTTCGATGGGGGAGAAGGTCGTGGCGGGCACGTTCGACCTGGCCGACAGGCACCACTACCGAGGCAAGCTCCGAGAGTGTCTCGCGGGGCTGGAGCGGATGCTGGCGGAGGAGCGATTCGACCGGCCCAAGAATCTGATGGGCATGGAGATCGAGCTGAATCTGGCCGGGCCCGACGGACTGCCGAGAATGTTGAATGCGCAGGTACTCGAGCGCATCGCGAGCCGGGATTTCCAGACGGAACTCGGAATGTTCAATCTCGAAGTCAACATCGCCCCGCACCGGCTCGGCGGACGCGTTCTCGACCGGCTCGCGGAGGAACTGCGCACGGGCCTCAACTATGCACACAGGAAAGCGAACGAGCTCGCCGCCGGCATTGTCATGATCGGAATTCTGCCGACCCTGAACCGCGCCGACCTGGTCTCCGCGAACCTCTCCGACGTCGACCGGTACGCCCTGCTGAACGACCGGATCGTGGCGGCACGCGGCGAACCCTTCGCGCTGGACATCCAGGGCGTGGAGCGGCTGACCTGCACCTCGACGTCGATAGCGCCCGAAGCGGCCTGCACCTCCGTCCAGTTGCACCTCCAGGTGACGCCCGGCCGGTTCGCCGACGTGTGGAACGCGGCGCAGGCCATCGCCGCAGCGCAGATCGTCGTCGGCGCCAACGCGCCCTTCCTGTTCGGCCGTGAACTGTGGCGCGAGTCGCGCCCGCCGCTGTTCCTCCAGTCCACCGACACACGGCCGCCCGAACTGCAGGCCCAGGGAGTGCGGCCGCGCACCTGGTTCGGGGAGCGCTGGATCACCAGGCCACTCGAGCTCTTCGAGGAGAACCTGCGGTACTTCCCCGCGCTGCTGCCCCTGATGGAGGAGGAGGACCCGCTGGGCGTCCTGAACGCGGGCGGTGTGCCGCGCCTCGGCGAACTCGTCCTGCACAACGGCACCGTGTACCGCTGGAACCGCCCCGTGTACGGCATCGCCGACGGCGTCCCGCACCTGCGCGTGGAGAACCGCGTCCTGCCCGCGGGCCCCACCATCACCGACGTCATCGCCAACGCCGCCTTCTACTACGGGCTCGTGCGGGCGCTCGCCGAGGAGGCGCGGCCCGTGTGGTCCCGGCTCCCCTTCGAGACCGCCGCCCGCAACTTCGACGTCGCGTGCCGCCACGGCATCGACACCACCTTGCAGTGGCCGCGGCGCGGCAGGCTCGGCGGCATTACCGAGGTGGCGGCCGTCCACCTCGTACGCGACGAACTGCTGCCGCTCGCCGCGGCGGGCCTCGACGCGTGGGGTGTGGAGCCCGCCGACCGCGACCTGTACCTCGGGGTGATCGATGAGCGGTGCCGGCGGCGGGTCAACGGCGCGTCCTGGCAGGCGACGACGTACCACCGGGCCCGGGACGGCGGGATGTCCAGGCAGGAGGCGCTGGCCGCGACCACCAAGCGGTACAGCGAACTGATGCACACGGGGGAGCCGGTGCACACGTGGCCGGTGGGGCTGCGGGAACCGGCGATACCGCTGGGCTGAACGCGGGGTCAGCCCTGATTGCTGCCCGCCTCCATGATCGCCTTGAGGATCACCGCGTGGATCTGCGCCGGGTCGTCGACCTGGTGCCCGGAGCCGCCCGTCGCCTCCGCGATCTGCTGAACCTCGTCCTTGTCCGCCTCGGGGCCGACCGCGATGGCGATGATCGGCACCGGGTGCTCGCGGTCGGAGATCTCCTCCAGCTGCGCGATCAGGGAGCTGCGCGAGATGCTGCCCGGATCCTGGTTGGCGCCGTCGGTCAGGATCACCAGGGCGTTGAACCTGCCGCGCGCGTACGTCGACCTGGCTTCCTTGTAGGCGGCGAGCGTCGTGTCGTACAGGCCCGTGGCGCCGCCCGGCACGGGCTGCAGGTTGCTGAAGGCGTCCGACAGCTCGTCGCGGTGCGTCGCGCCGCCCTTGCGGTCGCCCAACCGTCGGGTCGGCTCCAGTTCGCGGTAGTCGCGGGCGCCGTCGAGCCGGGTGGCGAACTCCCACAGGCCGATCTCGTCGTCGTCGGTGAAGCCCGCGAGGGCCCGCAGCAGGGACGCCTTGGTGACCTCCATACGGGACTGGTTCCGGCCGGGCACGAACTGCCGCATGGACTCCGAGGCATCAACGACGGTACTCAGCCGGGCACTCTGGACGGTGATCGTCCACATGCCCAGCGTCTCCTGGAGCTCCTTGTCCGACGGCGGGTCCGTGGCCTCGCCCGCGTACGGCTGCGGCGTGCGGCCGCCCGCGGCGGTGACCAGCCTGTCGGACGGCTGGTCGGGGTCCGTCCTGAAACCGTGCTCGGCCAGGATCCGCCGTCCGTCGTCATCGCTGAACATCGTCATGAAGCGCAGGGCCGCGCGGCTCGTGTCGGTGGTCATACGGCTGTCCTCGACGAGCGTGTACGGGTAGTCGAGCCGCGGCGAACCGTCCTTCGGGTAGAAGAGGTCGAGGCTGTTCTCCTCGCCCGCCGACGCGTTGTGCGCGAACGCGGCCTGCTCGGAGAGGACCAGGGCCTGGTTGCGCCGCGGATTGTCCTGCTCGGTGCCGGAGCCGTCGCGGGTCAGGGTGTCCAGGAGCCGGCTGTCGCTGTCGGTGGTGCGGGTCGACAGGGCCTTGGCCAGGGCGGCGGCCCGGGTCGTCCCCTCCTTGCCGCCCTCCTTCTTTGCGGACGCACCCATCTTGGCGAGGGCGAGCAGGCCGCTCGCGCTGCGCGCGGGATCGGCCGCGCCGAGGCGCAGCTTGTCGCCCTTCGTCGCGGCCGTGGTCAACTCCGGCCAGCTGTACGTCTTCCGCGGCCAGCCCAGCGACTCGGCGGCGGACGGCACCATGCCGATGCCGACGGGCGAGGAGGCAATGTTGCCCGCGGGGGAGATCTTGCTCTGCTTGGCCCCGAGGCCGACGCGCTGCACCCACACATCGGAGTCCGGCACCCACACGTCGTACTCCGGATCGCCCTTTCCCGAGCGGAGTTCGGTCGCCACCTTGTACGAGTCGCGTGCGGTCACCCGCACGTCGATGCAGTGCCCGTCCGAGGTGATCTGCTGGTCGCGGGCCTCGTCGGCAGCCTCGCGCAGGGCCGGGGACACGGCGGGAGCGGCGACGACGTCGAGGCGTACCGCGTCGTCGCCGCAGGAGCCGTTGAACGTGAGCAGTCCGGTGCGGACCGCGGCCGCCGCGCCTCCCGCCACCACCAGGACGAGCGCCGTGGCGATGGCGACCGTACGTCCGCGCGACTGCGGCCGGGGGCCGGGCGCTGCCGTCCCGCGCTCATCGGGCAAGCTGTGACGTCCCATGGCGGTGGTGCCCCTCCTTGAATGATGAAGCAAGGAAAGGGGGCTGTGCGCCAACGATCGGCGTCCGTCCCCCTCGGCCTGTCGCGCACGATCTTCGTAACTTCTTTCGAGACCCTAGCGGGGCGAGGATGGGGATGAGGCGGGATTACTCAACTGGAGGCGTACGTGCAAGCGGAGCCGGGGCCGATGGCCGGTTCTTTTCCGGCGGACGGTCCGTCGCGGCGGATTCTGAGGGACGAGACGCTGCTCGTCCTGGCCCTCTCGCTCGGCGCGAGCGGGGTGTCCGCGCTGATCAGCTTTGTCGGGTCGGTCACCAAACCGGGCGGCCTGAAGGACCAGGCGGCCACGCTGAACGCGTCGGCCGCGCCGGGCAGGCCGTGGCTTGATCTCGCATGGCAACTGTTCGGCATCACGACCGCGTTGGTGCCGGTCGCGCTGGTGGCGCACTTCCTGCTGCGCGAGCGGGCGGGGCTGGGGACGATCGGTTTCGACCGGACGCGGCCCTGGCCTGACCTCGGACGCGGCGCCGCGATCGCCGCGGTGATCGGCAGCACCGGGATCGCCTTCTACCTCGCGGCCCGCGGGCTCGGCTTCAACCTCACCGTGGTGCCCGAGGCGCTGCCCGACGTGTGGTGGAAGTACCCGGTCCTCGTGCTGTCCGCGGTGCAGAACGCGGTACTGGAGGAAGTCATCGTCGTGGGGTACCTGCTGCGCCGGTGCGGGCAGTTGGGGTGGACACCGATGGCGGCGCTGGTGGGCAGTTCGGTGCTGCGCGGCTCGTACCACCTCTACCAGGGCATCGGCGGGTTCGTCGGGAACCTCGCGATGGGGGTGGTGTTCGTCCTGCTCTACCGCAGGTGGGGGAGGGTCGGCCCGCTGGTCGTGGCCCACTCCCTGCTCGACATCGGCGCGTTCGTCGGCTACGCGCTGCTCGCGGGGAAGGTGGGGTGGCTGCCCACGCCCGCGTGACGCGTCGGTGGGCAGCTCACCGTTGCCCGGTGTCTCCTACGGGTCGGCTGTGGCGCCCGGTCAGGCGAACAGTTCGCCCTCGATGACCGTGACCGCGCGGCCGGTCAGGAGGGTGCGGTCGCCCTGCAGCCGGGTGCGGACCAGGCCGGTGCGGGCCGAGGCCTGGAGGCCGGTCAGGTCGGTGCGGCCGAGGCGTTCGGACCAGAAGGGGGCGAGGGCGGTGTGCGCGCTGCCCGTCACCGGGTCCTCGTCGATGCCGACGCGCGGGAAGAAGCAGCGGGACACGAAGTCGTAGCCGCGGGCGGGGTCCTCGGCTTTGGCCGTGGCGATGATGCCGCGCTCGGAGTGGCGTACGAGGGCCTTGTGGTCCGGGGTGAGCGACCTGACCGTCTTCTCGTCGGCGAGCTCGACCAGCAGGTCGCCGGTGTTCCGGCCGGTGTCGTACGCGAGGAGGGGCTCGGCGCCCAACGCCTCGGCGATGCCGTCGGGCAGTTCGATCGCGGTGAGCGGAGCGGTCGGGAAGTCGAGGAGGAGGGTGCCGTCCTCGTGCGCGGTCGCGGTGAGGATGCCGCTGCGCGTGGTGAAGCGGAGGGTGCCGGAGGCCGCGCCGGTGGTGTGCAGGACGTGCGCCGTGGCCAAAGTGGCATGGCCGCAGAAGTCGACCTCGGTGGTGGGGGTGAACCAGCGCAGCGCCCAGTCGGCGTCGCCGCCCGGGGGCAGCGGGTGCGCGAAGGCGGTCTCGGCGTGGTTGACCTCCATGGCCACGTTCTGCAGCCAGGTGTCGTCGGGGAAGGCGTCGAGGAGCAGGACTCCGGCCGGGTTGCCCGCGAAGGGGCGGTCCGTGAAGGCGTCGACGACGCGGATGCGGTGGGAAGTCGGCATGCGCATCACGCTAGAGGGCTGCGGAGTGCGCTGGGTAAGGCCAATTCGGCATGGCTGGACTGGCTGACTGGACCGGACGGCTGGACTGGACGGCTGGACTGGACGTGCTGGACTGGTTGAGGTGAGGGGTTGGCCTGCCGGGCCCCTGCGGGGGCGTGCTGCGAGGCTGCTTGGGGGCTCGCCTGCGGCACGCGCCCGCGGAGGTGCGGATCAGGTGGTGATGGTGGTTACGGGGTCGACGCCGTAGGTGCGCGCGTAGCCGTTCTCGGCGCCGACGAGGAGGTCGACGACCTCGAAGTAGCGGTCCCAGAACGGGGTTTCGCGGAGCGCGTCGATCAGGAGCTGGTAGGCGCCGTGACTGTCCGCCTCCCAGACCCAGACGTCGGTGACGCGCGTGGAGTAGAACTCCGTGTCGTAGAAGCGGGACCGGACGCCGGACGTTTTTTCCTTGATCACGGGGACGATCTCGGTGGTGAAGGCCTCGATCCGCTGTTCGACGGTCATGGCCAGCCATTCGGGGTTGGTCTTGACGAGCATGAACGCCGTGACCGGCGTTTCCGTTGCGGTGCTGGGCATGGAGGTGCCTTTCCTGCCTTCTTACGGGTGGTTCGGACGGACTGCGTCGGGGTCAGTCAGGCGCGTACGGCGGGCTTGAGCACCCGGGCGCACCACTGCTCGAAGGTCGTGGCTGTGGCTGTGGCTGTGGCTGTGGTCGTGGTCGTGCTTGTGGTTGCGGGCGAGGCGTGCGCGGCGGTGCGCGGGACGCCCGCGTCCAGCCCTTCGTCCTTGGCGCGCTTCATGTCCACGACGCCTTGGGCGAACTCCTTGTCGAGGCCGTAGCCGACGAGGGCGGCGTGCAGGTCGTCGTAGGACTGGCGCTCGTAGCGGACGGGCCGGCCGAGCTGTTCCGTCATGATGCGGGCCAGGTCGGTGGGGGAGAGGTCCTGCGGGCCGAGGACGGGGACGCTGCCGACGCCGGTCCAGGTGCGGTCCAGGAGCAGGGACGCGGCCGTGGCGGCGATGTCGGCGACGGCCACCAGGGGTGCCTTGCGGTCCGCGTCGAGACAGTCGACGAAGACGCCGTTCTCCCGGATCGAGTCGGCCTCCTCCAGGAGGTTCTCGAAGAACGACGGGTTGGCGAGGGCCCGGTAGGCCACGCCGGAGGAGGCGATGAGGTCGTCCATGGCCAGGGAGGCGGTCACGAGTCCGGCGCGGCCGGCGGCCGGGGTGCCGCGGCCCAGCGCGGAGACGCCGACGACGTGACCGACGCCGTGCCTGGTCAGTGCCTTCGCGGCGGGACGGGTGAAACCGCTGTAGGCCGCCTCCGGGGTGAGGGAGGAGTCCGGCGGGACGAGCCAGAAGACGGCGTCCGCGCCCGCGAAGGCGCGGTCGACGGTCTCGGGGTCGCCGTGCGAGCCGGTGACCACCTCGACGCGTTCGCGTACGACGTCGGGGAGCCGTGCCGGGTCGCGCACGACCACGCGGAGGTCTTCCGGGGCCGGATCGGAGTCGAGAAGCCGGGTGAGCAGGTGGCTGCCTATGTTCCCGGTGGGTGCGGTGATGACGATCATGTGGGCTTCCTGGTCGGTGCCTGTTCGGACAGCACCATCTTGCGAACGCGCCAGGCATTGCCACAATGGGCACTTCGGCACGCAATCATTGCCAGGAGTGGAATTATGCAGGTCAAGAGCACAGATCCGGTTCTCGACGCCAATCTCGCCATCGCGCTCGACGCCCTTCTCGCGGAGGAGAGCGTCACGAAGGCCGCCGCCCGGATGCATACGTCGCCGGCCGCCATGAGCCGTACGCTCGGCCGCCTCCGGCGGATCCTCCGAGATCCGCTCCTGGTCCGCGCGGGACAAGTGATGGTCCCCACTCCCCGCGCGCTGGCGCTGCGAGAGGAGGCCGCCGGGGTGGTGCGCCGCATCACGGCGCTGCTCACGCCCGAGACGCCCGTCGACCCGGCCACTCTCAGCAGCACGTTCACCGTCCAGGGCGCCGACCTGATCGGCGCGGCGCTGGCGCCCGCCCTGTTGCGGCTGGCCCGTCAGGAGGCGCCGGGGGTCTCCCTGCGGATGCGGGCCGAGGAGCTGGAGGCGGGCCCGGCGCTCCGTGACGGCCGGATCGACCTGGAGATCGGCTCCATCGACCACGTCGACCCCGAGACGCAGGTCGAGGAACTGGTGACCCTGCGGATGGCGGCGGCCGTCCGCCCCGACCACCCCCTGACCCGCAAACCGCTGACCCCGGCCCGGCTCGCCGCCGCCGAACACGTGGTGGTCAGCCGCCGCGGCCGCTTCTCGGGCCCGCTGGACGCCGCCCTGGCCGAACACGGCCTGCAGCGACGCGTGAGCGCGGTCCTGCCCAGCCACTTGGCCGCGTTGACCCTCGCGGCCGCCAGCGACGTGGTCTGTCTGATTCCCGCGGTGCCCGACGGTGAGACCCCGTCACCGGTCACCGCACCCGCGTCCGTCCTGGGGCTCCACGTGCTCGACATCCCACTGCCCCTGCCGCCCCTGACGATCGGCATGGCCTGGCACCCCCGCCACGCGGCGGACGGCGCGCATCAGTGGCTGCGGGGGGCGGTGCGCCAGATCTTCCGTACGTCTACGTCCTGAACGCCCGACAGGTCACGCAGGTCGGCGGTGACTCAGGCGGCTCGGTCGGCTCAGTCGGTGAGGCTTGCCAGCCGAACTGTTCCGATATATCGTTGAGGCATCGCGACAGATTCGCGACTGATACGAACAATCGACGACAGGAGTGATCACCATGCGTACCCATGGTTCTGAACACGAGCACGGTCGCGGCCACGGACACGGCCGCCGCGGCGGCCCCGAGGGCCGTGAGGGATTCGGCCGCGGAGGCTTCGGTGGCTTCGGCGGATTCGGTGACTTCGACGGGCGGCGCGGCGCGTTCGGTCCGTTCGGGCCCGGCTTCGGCGGGCCCGGTGGTCCCTGGGGCGGCCGGGGCGGACGCGGTGGCGGTCCGCGCGGCAGGGCGCGGCGGGGCGACGTACGCGCGTCGATCCTGGCCCTGCTGAAGGACCGGCCCATGCACGGCTACGAAATGATCCAGGAGATCGCCGAGCGCAGCGGCGGGGCGTGGAAGCCCAGCCCCGGTTCGGTCTACCCGACCCTCCAGTTGCTGGAGGACGAGGGTCTGATCAGCAGCGCCAGCGAAGGCGGCAAGAAGCTCTTCTCGCTCACCGGTGCCGGGCGCGAGGCGGCCGAGGAGGGCCCCGAAGCGCCGTGGGAAGAGGCGGGCCGCGGGGTCGACTGGGACACGCTGAACGAGATCCGGCAGGCCGGCTTCGGTCTGATGGAGGCGTTCGGCCAGGTCTGGAAGACCGGTACCAAGGAGCAGCGCGAGAAGGCGCTGACGGTCATCAACGACGCCCGCAAGAAGATGTACCTGATCCTCGCCGATGAGGACTGAGGTGGTCGGGGCCGATGGCCCGCACCGCAGATGAGGCGCCCCGCACGCATCGTGTGGGGCGCCTTTTTGGTGTGCTCTGATGTGTCCGGGGTGCTGGGCCCGTGGCGGGCGGGAGGTCGGTCGGGCAGGCGGTCGGTCGGTCGGTCGGTCGGGTCAGGTCACCAAGCCGTCCAGTTTGCGCAGCGATTCGTTGAGCGCGGCCGTCGCCGAGTCCCGCAGCTTGCCCGCCATCAGGGAGACCGCGGCCCCCGTGAACTCGCCTTCGATGCGGACCACCGTCGCCGTCCCCTCGGGTGAGAGGGAGTAGCGGGTACCGACGTTGACGCCCATGGGGCCCTTGCCCGCGATGGCGAGGGTGCGGGCGGTCTCCAGTTCGCCGATGGTCCAGTTGACCTCGGCGGGGAAGCCCATCAGCTTCATGTTCTCCACGAAGGTGCCGCCCACTTCCAGCGTCGTGGGCCCGCCCTGGGGGAAGCTCGTGTGCGTGGAGTTCCACTCGCCGTAGGAGGAGAAGTCGGTGAGCCGGTCCCAGATCTTCTCGGCGGGCGCCTCGATCCTTGCCTCCGCGCTGACTTCGGCCATGCGGCCACCCCTTCCCGTCGGGCGCTGCGACGGCCGCAGCTACGGTGTCGCGGAACGTAGCCGCAGGCCCCCGAACATTCAATACTGATGAACCGTCAGGTTTGGTGAGCGGTGGAACCGGGGGCGTGGCCTCGTATGTTCTGCCCGGTCAGGGGTGAGGTACTGTTCCCTCTGCCCTGTGACGGACACAGGCGGCGCGCTTTGGAGGTGAGACCCATTACCGCAGTAGCAGGTCGGGTGCTCCCCTCTCGCGACCGCGTAGTTCACCCGGCGTACCGGCGCAGGTGACCCGAGGGAGCCCCATCAGGTTCCCGAAAGGTATTCCTCACATGTCGGTCTCGACTTTCTCCACGTCACATCGTTCCTCCGTCATCAGCACGCTGCGTGCCGCCGGCTGTGTCTTCGCCGAGGACGAGGCGGAGTTGATCCTCTCCACCGCGCACACCCCCTCCGAAGTGGCCGCCATGGTCGAGCGCCGCGCGGCCGGCCTGCCGCTCGAACACGTCCTGGGATGGGCGGAGTTCCGAGGGCTGCGGATAGCCGTGGACCCAAGGGTGTTCGTACCGCGCCGCCGCACCGAGTTCCTCGTCGGCCTGGCCGCCGAACTCGCCGGACGCGCGGCCGTCGTCGTCGACCTGTGCTGCGGATCGGGGGCCCTCGGGGCCGCGCTCGCCGCGGGCCTCGAACAAGTCGAGTTGTACGCGGCCGACATCGACCCCGCGGCGGTCCGCTGCGCCCGCCGCAACGTCGTCGAGGCCGGAGGCGAGGTCTACGAAGGAGACCTCTACGACCCGCTGCCCGACGCTCTCCGGGGGCGCGTCGACATCCTCCTTGCGAACGTCCCGTACGTCCCCTCCGGAGAGGTGGGTCTGCTGCCCGCCGAGGCCCGCGTCCACGAGGCGCGCGTGGCGCTCGACGGCGGCGCGGACGGACTCGACGTGCTGCGCCGGGTGACCAAGGGGGCGCCCGCGTGGCTGGCGCCCGGCGGTCACCTCCTCTTCGAGACGAGCGAGGGGCAGGTGTCCGCGGCGGTCGACGCCGTCGAACGGGCCGGTCTGGCGGCGCGGGTGGTGAGCGACGAGGAGAGGTACGCGACGGTGGTCATCGGGACGTGGCCGGGGCGCGGAGCGGGCGGGTTCCGGGACTGACGGCGCGTGCCGGGCGTCGCGGGGCAGGCGGGACTTTCGCCACAGGCCCTAGCCGACCCGCCGTATGACCGCCGCGTCGAACAGGTCCGACGCCCTCGGGAGCGGGCTCTCGTCGTGGCAGTGCCAGGCGTCCCAGAAGAGGTCGGCGGGCAGCGCGTCGTCGGGTGCGTACACCCGGTAGAAGTACTGCCTGCCGTCGACCGCAGGCAGGGCGACCATCCAGCACCTGCTCTCCATGCTTGTGGGACGAGCGGGCCGGTGTGATGGTTGCGCGCCGGATGCGGGCGCCCGGCGCGCACGGGGTGGTGGGCAAGGCGGCGCGCGAGCGTCCGCGCGGATCGTTGGATCTCATCCGTAAGGAGGACAACCAACGCCCGCTTGCCCACCCTGTGTCGGACGTGAAGATGCTTCCCGCCGCCGATGCATATGCCCCTGGGGGTTGATGTGGTGGGAGATGTGCATAGCCGTACCCCGTCGGGCGCCGAGCCCGGCCCGACCCGAGAAGAACCCGACTCCGGACTCACCGCGGAGCTGGCGTCAGTGGTGTCCGGGGCGCGTCGACGCGCCCTCCGTGACGGCGACCGGCAGATCGACACCGCACATCTGCTGCACTCCCTCCTGGAGACCGACCCCGAGGTGCGCGCCGTCTTCGAAAGCGGTGCCCAGGCCGTACGGGTCCTCGGCTATCTCGTGCAGCGCAGCATCGGCTACGGCCTCCAGTGGCAGGGCACCGTCGAGGACTCCGGTGCCGTCCCGGTCGTGACGCCCGTACGGGAGACCGGATGGTCCCCGTCCGCCACCACCGCGATGGACGTGGCCCTGGAACGCGCCGAACGGCGCGGCGAACCGCGTGCCCTCGGCATGGACCTGCTCGCCGGGCTCGTCACCGACCCGGAGTGCCGGGCGGTCGAGGTCCTCGCGCGAGCGCGCGTGGACGTTCCGGTGCTGCTGTCCCGCATAGAGGCGGGGTGCAGGCAGTACGCCGCCGAGGGCGGTCACGGCCACGGGTTCGCCGGAGGTCAGGGGTAGCACAGGGCGGGGCGCACCGTGGTGTCCGCCGATTGAGACAGGGGTCTAGCGGCGTGACGCTCATGACGTCACCTGCCATGATGTGCCGGTGCAAGCGTCTGAGGGGATACAGGTGAAGCCCGGCAGGGGCGTCGGTCTGGGGCTCGCCCTACTCTCGGCGGTCGCCTTCGGCGGCTCAGGTGTCGCGGCGAAACCGCTGATCGAGGCGGGTCTGGACCCCCTGCACGTGGTGTGGCTGCGGGTGGCGGGCGCCGCCCTGGTGATGCTGCCCGTCGCGTGGCGCCACCGCGGACTGTTGCGGAGCAGGCCCGCGCTGCTCGCCGGCTTCGGCCTCCTCGCCGTCGCGGGCGTCCAGGCCTGCTACTTCGCGGCGCTCTCCCGTATCCCCGTCGGCGTCGCCCTGCTGATCGAGTACCTCGCGCCCGCGCTCGTCCTCGGCTGGGTCCGCTTCGTGCAGCGGCGGCCGGTGACGCGGGCGGCCGCACTCGGCGTGATCCTCGCCGTCGGCGGCCTCGCCTGCGTCGTCGAGGTGTGGGCGGGGCTGAGCTTCGACGCCGTCGGACTCCTGCTCGCGCTCGGCGCCGCCTGCTGCCAGGTCGGCTACTTCGTCCTGTCCGACCAGGGCAGCGACGCGGGCGACGACGCCCCGGACCCGCTCGGCGTCATCGCGTACGGACTGCTCGTCGGCACCGTCGTACTCACCGCCGTCGCACGGCCCTGGGGCATGGACTGGTCGGTGCTCGCCGGTGACGCGGACCTCGACGGCGCCGCGATGCCTGCCTGGGCCCTCCTCACCTGGATCGTCCTCATCGCGACGGTCGTCGCCTACGTCACCGGGGTGCTGTCCGTGCGCAGGCTGTCGCCCCAGGTGGCCGGTGTCGTGGCCTGCCTCGAAGCCGTCATCGCGACGGCGCTGGCCTGGGTCGTCCTGGGCGAGCACCTCTCGGCGCCGCAGGTCGTCGGGGGCGCGGTCGTGCTGGTGGGCGCGTTCATCGCCCAGTCTTCGGCGCCGACCGAGCCCGTCGTGCAGGGCGCCGTCCCAGCACCCGAAACGGAGTTGTCGCGCAGCGGAAGCCGGTCCTAGGGTGCCGGTCATGCACGCACGCGCACTCGTACTTCCGCCTCCCGCCGCTTAGACGCGGGACGCTCACGGATCACGCCCGAGCCGGTGGCCGGGCGCAACGGTGCTGCCCGCAGACGGAGCCAGTCATCCCTCTCTGCTGCGGAGAAAACACGTGTCGAACTTCTTGCGCACGTCCGACGTGCCCATTCTTCCGAACCCCGTCGCATCCGGTGACGCCGGACCGCGTGCCGCCGGCCTCGGCGTCGGGCGCGGACTCTGCTGTCTGATCGTCGCCGGAATCGCCTGGGGGACTGCGGGCGCCGCCGCCGCGCTGGTCTTCCGGGAAAGCGACATGGGGCCCGTCAGCCTCTCCTTCTGGCGGTGCGCGGGCGGATTCGTGCTGCTGCTCGCCGCGCGCCTGATGCGGCCGCGCGCTGCGATCGCGCGCACCTCGACGGCGCGTGTCGCGGCCGCCGAACCGGTACGCCGCAGGGTGCGCCGGATCCTCGCGACCGGCGTGGCCCTCGCCGTCTTCCAGACCGCCTACTTCGCCTCGGTCGAGGCGACCGGCCTCGCGGTCGGCACCGTCGTCACCATGGGCTCGGGCCCCGTCCTCATCGCACTCGGCGCACGGCTCGCCCTGGGGGAGCGGCTCCGGCGCGGCGGCGTGATCGCCGTGTTGGGCGCCCTTACGGGCCTCGTCGTTCTCGTCCTCGGGGATGACGGCGGCGGGGGCGCGACCGTGCGGCCGGCCGGTGTGGTCTGGGGACTCGTCTCGGCGGCCGCGTACGCCACCATGACGCTGATCACGCGCTGGTGGGGGAGGGGCGGCACGGTGGACTCGTCCGACACCACCGTCTGGGCGTTCGCCGTCGTCTCGCTCTGCCTGCTGCCGCTCGCCGCGGCCGAGGGCCTCGTCCCGCACACCGCCGACGCCGCGCGCGTGGCGGCGTATGTGCTGTACATCGCCGCCGTGCCGACGGCGGTCGCGTACGCCCTGTACTTTGCCGGGGCCGCCGTCGTACGGTCCGCCACCGTTTCCGTGATCATGCTCCTGGAGCCGGTGGGCGCCGCGGTCATCGCCGTCGGGCTGCTCGGTGAGGACCTGACGGCGGCGACCGTGGCGGGTACGGCCCTGATGCTGGTGGCGGTCACGGGCCTCGCGGTCGCGGAGACGCGGGGCGCGGTGGCGCAGCGGCGGAGTGCGGCGGAAGAGCGGAGGTCCTCGCCCGGCCGCGGCTCAAGGGTGGAGCGGCGTCACAGTTCGACCAAGTAGTCCGGCACCTTGATGTCGGGTGCCAGGTCATCCGACGGGATGAGGGCGCCGTGGCCCTTGCGGAGCGGGACGACGCCTGCCCAGTGGGGGAGTCGCAGGTCCTCCGGGTCGTCGTTCGGGCCGCCGGTGCGTGCCTTAGCCGATACTTCGTTCAGGTCGAGGCTGAGCACGGCGGTCGCCGCGAGCTCCTTGGTGTTGGCGGGGCGGGAGTCGGCCGAGCGGCCCGGCACCACGTGGTCGACCAGCGCGTCCAGCGCGAGCCGCTTCTCCTCGGGGTCCGTGACCTGGTGGGCGGTGCCGTGGATCACCACGGAGCGGTAGTTGAGGGAGTGGTGGAAGGCCGACCGGGCCAGGACCAGGCCGTCGACGTGCGTCACGGTCAGGCACACCGCCAGACCCGGGTCCCGCTCCTCGGACGTGGCACGCGCCATGCGCAGCGGCCGGGAACCGGTCGAACCGTGCACGTACAGGCGCTCGCCCACCCGTCCGTAGAGCGTCGGGAGCACGACGGGGGCGCCGTCGCGCACGAACCCGAGATGGCAGACGTAGGCCTCGTCGAGTATCGCGTGCACCGTCTCCCGGTCGTACGCGGCGCGATCCGCGGAGCGCGTGGGGATCGTGCGGTCCGTCGGTGCGTAGGCGGCGCTGTCCGGCGGAGTGGTGTCGGTGGTGCCCGGCGTCGTCTGCATGACTCTCCCTGTGCTGAACCTGTACTGATCTGCCCGCAGGTGATGCGTTCCGGGCGGCGCTGCCCGGCTCATCGACTTGCGAGCGCTATTGCACTAGTGCATACTTTGCTTTGTGCTAGGAGAGTATCCGATCAGTGGGCGGCGCGCAGCCGAGATTGCGGCCAGCGTGGAGCGGTCCGTCGGCGACGGCGACCTCGAACCGGGGCAACTGCTGCCCCCCATGCGCGAGTTGGCGACACGCCTCGGGGTGAATCCCAATACCGTGGCGGCCGCCTACCGCACGCTGCGCGAACGAGGCGTCATCGAGACGGCGGGACGTCGCGGCAGCCGTGTGCGCCCCAAGCCCGCCACCACGACGCGTGAACTCATCCGGGTGGACGCACCGCCCGGCGTGCGCGACGTCTCCATGGGCAATCCGGACCCGAAGCTGCTGCCAGCCCTCTCCGGAGCCTTCATGGCGGCCGCCGCGCATAGCGACGCACAACCCGTCCTCTACGGAGAGAGCGCGGTGGACCCGGAGCTCGAACGGTGCGCACGCGCGGCGTTCACGGCCGACGGTGTCCCGCACGGCCCGCTCGCCGTCACCTCCGGATCGCTCGACGCCATCGAACGGGTCCTTGCCGTCCACCTCAAGCCCGGCGACGGGGTCGCCCTGGAGGACCCCGGCTGGGGAAGCCTGCTCGACCTCGTCTCCGCACTCGGGCTGCGTGCGATCCCGGTGGGCGTGGACGACGAGGGCCCGCTGCCCGCCGACATGGAGCGGGCACTGGCCTCCGGAGCACGCGCGGCCGTCGTCACGGACCGCGCACAGAACCCCACGGGTGCCGCCGTCACCGCTCCACGCGCGCGTGCCCTGCGGCAGGTGTTCGCCTCGCACGAGGACGTGCTGCTCATCGAGGACGACCACGGCCACGGCATCGTCGACCTGCCGCTGCACCCATTGGCGGGATCGACCCGGAACTGGGCCCTCACCCGCTCGACCGCCAAGGCGTACGGCCCTGACCTGCGACTCGCCGTGCTGACCGGTGACCCCGTCACCGTCGACCGGCTGCGCGGGCGGCAGCGGCTCGGGCCCGGCTGGGTGAGCCGGCTGCTGCAACGCGCCGTCGCGCGGCTCTGGACCGAGGGCGCCGTCGACCCCCGCGTGGTGTCGGCGTCCTACGGGCGGCGGCGCGAGGCACTGATCGCGGCGCTCGCCGAGCGGGGCGTCACCGCGTACGGACGCAGTGGCATGAACGCGTGGGTGCCGGTCCCGGACGAGACGGGGGCGGTCGCGCGGCTGCTGCACGCGGGGTGGGCGGTGGCGCCGGGGGCGAGGTTCCGGCTGAACACGCCGCCCGCGGTGCGGATCACCGTGGCGGCGCTGGAGGACGAGGAGATCGCGGCGGTGGCGGACGCCGTCGCCTCCGCGACCGGGCCCGCTCCGGCGCGGCGCTACGACTGACGGGGCGGAGGCTCGGCCGTCACCGGCGCTGCTTCCCGGGGCGCCGCCGCACGCGGCCTGGACTGCGTGAGCGCCGCGCCCGCCAGGACGATCACCGCGCCGACCGGCGTCGACCAGCTCAGGGACTCGCCGAGCACCGCTACGCCCGCGCCGGTCGCGATGACCGGAATGAAGTACGTGACCATCTGGGCGGTGGTCGGGCCCACCTCGGCGACCAGCGCGTACTGCAACAGGAAGGCGAGCCCGGTGCCGAGGGCGCCGAGCGCCACGATCGCCAGCAGCGGCACCACGGGGAAGTGCGAGGGGAACGTGGTGAACAAGGGCGTCACCACGGCCAGTTCGGCGGTCGCGACCAGCAACTGGGCGCCCGACAACGACAGATTGGAGTGCCCGGAACCGGCCAGTGTGCGACGTACGTAGATCCAGCCGATCGGGTAGCTGAGCGAGGCGAGCAGCGCCATCGCCGTACCGCCGAGGTCGAGACCGCTGAAGCCCTGCCAGGCGCCGAGCACGGTGAGCACGCCGAGGAAGCCGAGGCCCAGACCCGCGACGCGGCGCCGCGAAGGACGGTCCTCGGAGAGCGCGACGAGCGACAGGGCCATGCCCCACAGGGGCGACGTCGCGTTGCAGATCCCGGCGAGCGTCGAGGGGATCGTCAGTTCCGCGTACGCGAAGAGCGAGAACGGCAGGGCGTTGAGCAGCAGCGCCGACACCGTCAGGTGCAGCCAGATCCGCGGGGAGCGCGGCAGCCGCTCACGCTTCACCGCGAGCACGGCTGCGACGACGACGGTCCCGAACGCCAGCCGCCCCAGGGTGACCTGGAACGGCGCGTACCCCTCCGTGCCCACCTTGATCAGCAGGAAGCTGAAGCCCCAGATCAGCGACAGGACGCCGAAACGGATACGCCAGTCGAGGACGGATGCTGACGTGGTCGGCGGCGACGGAGCAGGCGTTGGTGGTGATGCTGCTGTTCGCGACTGCGGGGGCGGTGGTCATGCGTCTCACGATGAGCCCGAACGATCTCGTAGCACAAGCGAGATTTTGTGCGCGGTACCGCGTAGCATCGCTTACATGTTGAACCTGGAGCGCCTGCGTACGCTCGACGCCCTCGCCCGGCACGGATCCGTCAGCGGTGCGGCCGCCGGTCTGCACGTGACGACCTCGGCCGTCTCGCAGCAGATGACGAAGCTGGAGCGCGAGGTCGGCCAGCAACTGCTCGCCAAGAACGGCAGAGGCGTGCGCCTGACCGACGCGGGACGGCTGCTCGCCCAGCACGCGGCGCGGATCCTCTCGCAGGTCGAGCTCGCCCAGGCGGACCTGGAGGAGCAGCGCGGCAAGGCGGTGGGTGAACTGCGGATCGCCGCGTTCCCCACCGCCATGCGCGGCCTGATGCCCGCCACGCTGTCCGCGCTCCGCGTCGACCACCCCGGGCTGCGGGTGCGCTGCCAGGAGAGGGAACCGACACCGGCCGTCGCGGCCGTGGTGCGCGGCGACCTCGACATGGCGGTCGTCCTGGACTGGTACAACAAACCCCTGCCGATACCGGAAGGCCTGGTCAAGGCCCCCCTTCTCGACGACCCCGCCGATGTGGCGATGCCCGCCGCCCACCCACTCGCCGACCGCGCCGAAGTCGACCTGGAGGAGTTCGCCGACGACGAGTGGATCGCCTGGGCGGAGGGTGAGTTCTGCCAGGAGTGGCTCATGTTCACCCTGCGCGGCAAGGGCATCGAGCCGCGCATCGCGCACCGCGCGGAGGAGCATCACACCCAGCTCGCCCTGGTCGCCGCCGGCCTCGGCGTGTGCGTGGCCCCGCGGCTGGGCCGCGATCCGATGCCGATGGGTGTGCGGACCGTCCCGGTGCGGCACCGGGTGCGGCGGCACGTGTACGTGGTGTGGCGGTCGGACGCGGACCGCCGCCCGTCGATCAGGGCGGCGGCGGAGGCGTTGCGGGGGGCGGGGGCCGGGCTGAGATAGCACCCGGCCGGTGGGGCGCGCGAGGCTGTTGGCCTCGTCTGCGGGTTCAGGTGGTGTGGCGCCTGCCCTGGTCGTCGCAGGGCAGTTCGGCGGCGGTGTGGTGAGTGAGGAAGTCGCGGGTGGCCTGGCGCTGCACTTCGGTGATGGCGGTGGGCTTGATGTCGATGATGCCGCCGAAGGGGCGGTCGACGTCTCGGATGATGCACAAGGTGGAGGTCAGGAGGGCGGTGATGACGGTCAGGGTGATGATCTGCCCGCGATTGTTGCGGCGGGGCAGACAGATCCCCAGGGCCGCCACGGTGATGACCAGGGTGGCGAGCAGGAACCACAGGATGACGCCGGGGATGCTCGCGGTGGCCTGGGTCAGGCGTTCCTCGCGCTCGTCGGAGCGCTTGTGGTCGGCGGAGGCCAGCATGCCGAAGACCGGCTTGCCCTCGACTTCGCGAAAGACGCGGCGCAGATCGGTCGACCACACGCTGGGGGCCGTCGACCCCTTCCCGTCGGCCATGGCGGGCCACTCCCGCTCGCGTACGGCGCGGGCGTAGCAGACGGCGTCCGCCTGAACCTTGGCGCGCTGTTCGGCGGGTGCGTACTCGGCGGACTCCACGAGTTGGTCGACGGCCCGTGCCTCGCCGCGTGAGGCGACCTCGGCCTTGCCGTAGGAGCCGTTGGCGGTGACGAGGACGAAGGCGAGCAGCAGCACGGTCAAGGTCAGCAGCGGGCCGACCAGATCCTTGACGGCCATGCCGGCGTCGTCGTCCTCGCTCATGAGGCGGGGCCGCAGGAAGCGGTTGGCGGCCAGGCCCGCGAGCAGGGCCAGGACGGCGACGACGATGATCAAGACCACGGACGGCCACCTCCGGGTGGGGGTCGGTCGCGCCCCGGGGGTCGGGGCACCGAGGTCTTGTCCTCCCAGCCAGCAGACGCCCCTTACCGGCAGAAACGTCTCTTCACCTTCGAACGGGGGGTCTTCGTTGGGCCGGTAAGCCCCTTTGGTTTCTTCTGTCGGTGATCGAGCCCGGCAGCACTACGGATCCCTGCTGCGGGCCGCGGGCCGCAGCCGCGGGCCCCGGTCGCCGGGCGCTACGGCCGGCCGAGGTCGGTCAGCTTCCGGAAGTCCCAGGACGCGACGGCGTCCGGGGTCAGCCGCAGCCATCCGTGACGCCCGTCGTGCGGCATCTCGTCGAGGCCGAAGACCTTGCGCGCGAACAGGCGCTCCGGGACGTCGAGTTCTGGACAGGGGCCGCCCGTGCGCGGGATCTCGCCCACGAAATCCACCGTGCCGGACAGCTCCACCCCGCGCAGCTCGCCGTACTCCTCGCCGGTGTCGACCACTACGGCGATCCGCGGGTCCTTGCGCAGGTCGGCCCAGCGCTTGCTGCGGGTGATCGAGTACAGCCACAGGGACGTGCCGTCCCAGGCGAACCAGAGCGTGCTGACGTGCGGCGCACCGTCCGGCGACACGGTCGCCACCCGGCAGGTGCGCTCCTCGGTGAGGAACGCGTCGAGCTCCTCCGGCGTCATCATGATCCGGCGACCCCGGCGCTGCGTGACGGCCATGTGCCCTCCTGTTCGGAGCCGCCTGACTGAGTGTCAGGAAGGCTGTCGGGAAAGCATGGACGCTCTTCCTTAGTGGCGCAATGGCCGTTAGCCTCTCGCCGGCCGGTGTCTCGGCCGGTGTCTCGGCCGGTGTCCGGGACGTCCGCGACAAGGGGAAGCCATGCCGTCGTACGAAAAGCTCAGGGAGATCCTCGACCCCGCCACCACCGCCCTGCTGACCGTCGAGTGCCAGCAGGGCGTCGTCGGCACCGAGAGCGCCCTGCCCGAACTCGCCGCGGCGGCACGGTCCTCGGGGGCCCTCGCCAACGTCGCCCGGCTGGTGGCCGCGGCACACCAGTGCGGCGTCCAGGTGCTGCACGCGGTGGCCGAGCGGCGGCCCGACGGGCGCGGGGCCAGCCACAACGCCCGGCTCTTCCGGGCCGCCGAGCGACTGCCCGTGCAGCAGCTCTCGGGCACCGCGGCCGTGCGGATCGCCCCGCCGATCGAGGTGGCCGACGAGGACTTCGTCGTACGCCGCCTGCACGGCCTGTCACCCGTCGCGGGCACCGACGTGGACCCGCTCCTGCGCAATCTCGGCTGCCGCACCCTGCTGGTCACCGGGGTCTCGGCCAACGTCGCGATCCCGAACGCCGTGTTCGACGCGGTGAACCTCGGTTACACCGCCGTCGTACCCGCCGACGCCATCGCGGGCGTCCCCGCCGACTACACGCCGGCCATGGTCCGCAACACCCTCGCGCTCGTCGCCACCATCACGGCCACGCAGGACGTGCTGGCCGCGTGGAAACTGCCGGGACGGCCGGTCAGGCCCGCTTGATCGAGCCGCCCGTCACGGTGATCGCGGCGGCCGGCAGCGGCTTCGGCGCGGGCCCGCCCCGCACGCTGCCGTCGGCGATGTCGAACTTGCTGCCATGGCACGGACAGTTGACGGTGCCGCCCTCGACGGTCGTCACCGGGCACCCCTTGTGGGTGCAGAGGCTGGAGAACGCCTTGAACTCGCCCTTCGTGGGCTGGGTGACCACCACCTCCGCGTCCTTGAAGATCTTGCCGCCGCCCACGGGGATGTCGGACGTCCTGGCGAGGACACCGCCCGCGTCACCGTCACCGTCGCCGCCGTCCTCGGCGGAGCTCTCGCCGCCCCCGCAGGCGGTCAGGGCGGCGGCCAGGCCCGCGGCGCCGATCGTGGCCACGACCGTGCGGCGGCTGGGCTCGGAGAGCGTCTCTTCGTAAGTCGTCATGTCCAGTGGTACGGGGCCGCGGGCCACCGCGTTCAACTCTGTAATCTGGGCCAATGCTCAGCCACGTCACCGCGGTCCGTTACGTCACACCCCTGCGGGAAGGCGGATCACTGCCCGGGCTCGTCGAGACCGACGACCACGGAACGTACGGAACGTACGTCCTCAAGTTCACCGGCGCGGGACAGGGCCGCAAGACACTCGTCGCCGAGGTGATCTGCGGCGAGCTGGCCCGCAGGCTCGGCCTGCGGATGCCTCGGCTCACGGGGATCCAGCTCGACCCGGTCCTCGGCCTCGGCGAGCCCGACGAACGGGTGCAGGCGCTGCTGAAGGCGAGCGGCGGACTCAACCTCGGCATGGAGTTCCTGTCAGGCGCCCTCGGCTTCGACCCGCTCGCCCACGTGGTGGACCCGGCCGAGGCGGGCCGCGTCATCTGGTTCGACGCGCTGATCAACAACGTGGACCGCTCCTGGCGCAATCCGAACCTGCTCATGTGGCACGGCGACCTGTGGCTGATCGACCACGGGGCGAGCATGATCTGGCACCACAACTGGCGCACCGCGGAGACCGCGGCCGCCAAGCCGTACGACGCGTCGGACCACGTTCTCGCCCCCTACGGCCCCGACATCGCGGCGGCCACCGCCGAGCTCGCCCCGCTCGTCACCGAGGAACTGCTCGCCGAGGTCGCCGCCGAGGTGCCCGAGGAGTGGCTGGCGGACGAGCCGGGCTTCGACGGCCCGGACGACGTGCGCCGCGCCTACGTAGCGGCCCTCCTGCCGCGCGCCAAGACCATCCACGAGCGGATCACCCTGCCGGGTGCCGGACCGAAGGGCGCCACCCAGTGACCGAGCAGACCGCGCCCGTACGGGACGTCTTCGAGTACGCGCTGGTGCGCGTCGTGCCGCGCGTGGAGCGCGGTGAGCAGTTCAACGCGGGCGTCGTGCTCTACTGCCGCGCCAAGTCGTACGTCGCCGCCCGCACGCACCTCGACGAGGCCAAGCTCCTCGCCCTGGACCCGGCGGCCGACGCGGACGGCATCCGGGCCGCGCTGGGTGCCGTCGAGCGGATCTGCGAGGGCGGCGAGGCCGCGGGTCAGGCCGAGCGGGACGACGCGGGGCGGCGCTTCCGCTGGCTGATCGCGCCGCGCTCCACGGTGCTCCAGCCCGGCCCCGTACACACCGGTCTCACGGCGGATCCCGAGGCCGAGGTGAACCGGCTCGTCGAGCTGTTGGTGAAGTGAAGAGGCACAGGGGTGACATAAAGAGTCACACCTCTCCTGTGGGCCGTTGACACCCGGTGCCAGGCCTTCTAGCGTCTCGTCCAGCTGAAGGTACTAAGCGGTCGCTCACCATCGGGGCGTACCGTTGGAGCCCCACTCCGTGGAGCCCCACTCCGTAAAGCTCCATCCCGTAGAGCCGCATCCCAAGGGCGAGGAGAACCAGCATGTCCACCACAGAGCAGCGCGTCGCGGTCGTGACCGGCGCAGCGCGAGGCATCGGCGCGGCGACCGCAGTACGGCTCGCCGCCGAGGGCCGCGCCGTGGCCGTCATCGACCTCGACGAGGCCGCCTGCAAGGACACCGTCGCGCAGATCACCGCGGCCGGTGGCAAGGCGATCGCGGTCGGCTGCGACGTGTCCGACGAGGCCCAGGTCGAGGCCGCCGTCGCCCGTATCGCCGAGGAGCTCGGCGCGCCGACGATCCTCGTCAACAACGCCGGTGTGCTCCGCGACAACCTCCTCTTCAAGATGAGCGCGACCGACTGGGACACGGTCATGAACGTGCACCTGCGCGGCGCCTTCCTGATGTCGAAGGCCTGCCAGAAGCACATGGTGGACGCCAACTTCGGCCGTATCGTCAACCTCTCCTCGTCCTCCGCGCTCGGCAACCGCGGCCAGGTCAACTACGCCGCCGCCAAGGCCGGCCTCCAGGGCTTCACCAAGACCCTCGCCAAGGAGCTCGGCAAGTTCGGCGTCACCGCCAACTCCGTCGCCCCGGGCTTCATCGTCACCGAGATGACCAAGGCCACCGCCGACCGCGTCGGCATGGGCTTCGAGGACTTCCAGGCCGCGGCCGCCACCCAGATCCCGGTGCAGCGCGTCGGCCGCCCCGAGGACATCGCCAACGCCATCGCCTTCTTCACGGGCGACGCGGCCGGGTTTGTGTCGGGGCAGGTCATGTACGTGGCCGGCGGCCCGCTCAACTGACCTGAAAGGCGGAGGCAGAGATCATGGCTGTGCAGGACAGCGGAAAGGCCGCGCTCGTCACCGGAGCGAGCCGCGGCATCGGATACGGCATCGCCGAGGCGCTGGTGGCGCGCGGCGACCGGGTCTGCATCACGGGACGCAACGAGGACGCCCTCAAGGAGGCCGTCGAGAAGCTCGGCGCCGACCGCGTCATCGGGGTGGCGGGCAAGGCGCACGACGAGGCCCACCAGGCGGTCGCCGTCGAGCGCGCCATGGAGGCCTTCGGACGTGTCGACTTCCTGATCAACAACGCCGGTACGAACCCGGTCTTCGGCCCGATGGCCGAGATGGACCTCAACGTGGCCCGCAAGGTGTTCGAGACCAACGTCATCTCGGCGCTCGGCTTCGCCCAGCAGACCTGGCGGGCCTGGCAGAGCGAGAACGGCGGCGCGATCGTGAACATCGCCTCCGTCGCCGGAGTCTCCGCGTCGCCGTTCATCGGCGCGTACGGGATGAGCAAGGCCGCCATGGTCAACCTCACCCTGCAGCTCGCCCACGAGTTCGCCCCGAAGGTGCGGGTGAACTCGATCGCGCCCGCCGTCGTCAAGACCAAGTTCGCCCAGGCGCTGTACGAGGGCCGCGAGGCGGAGGCGGCGGCCTCCTACCCGCTCGGCCGGCTCGGAGTGCCGGAGGACATCGGGGGCGCGGCCGCGTTCCTCACGTCCGGCCAGTCCGACTGGGTCACGGGCCAGACACTCGTGGTCGATGGCGGCATCTTCCTCAATGCGGGCGTCGGCTGACGAAGGCCGCACACCCGGCGGAGACGCCCTTTCGGTGACGTTCCCCCGCATCAAGTGCCCTGTCGGCGCCAGGACTTGGCCCGACAGGGCACTGCGATATTGTCTCCCGACCCCATGGCATGGCCGATCGAGGAGCGTGCGCGTGTTCAGTGAAGTTCCCCCTGCTAAGCGGATCAGGGGTCTGCGTCCGGTGGCGGCGATCGCGTCCATGTCGCTGCTCGCCGGCTGCGGGATGCTGTCGTCCGAAGGGTCGGACGACGAGGAGCAGATCACCGTCGGCACGATGAGCGCGCCGAGCACCCTGGACCCGGCGAAGGCCTGGGACAGCTCCTGGGAGCTCTACAGAAACGTTTTCCAGACGCTCCTCAGCTTCCCCTCGGGGGCCACCGAGCCGGAGCCGGACGCCGCCGAGTCCTGCAAGTTCAGCGACGCCTCCAGCACGGTCTACACCTGCGAGCTGCGCGAGGGCCTGAAGTTCTCCGACGGCGACGAACTGGACGCGGCCGCCGTGAAGTACTCCTTCGACCGCATACGGACCATCAACGCCAAGGGCGGCCCCACCGGCCTGCTCGGCTCGCTCGACAAGGTCGAGACGGAGGGGGACCTGACGGTCGCCTTCCACCTCAAGAAGGCCGACGCGACCTTCCCCTTCGTCCTCGCGACCCCCGCCATGTCGATCGTCGACCCCAAGGAGTACCCGGCGGACAAGCTCCGCGAAGGCGACGAGCTGACCGGCTCGGGCCCGTACACCCTGGACGCGTACACGCCGAACGACAAGGCCGAACTGGTCAAGAACGATCATTACGAAGGCGCGGCCGACGTCAAGAACGACGCCGTGACCATCCGCTACTTCAAGAAGTCGTCGGCCATGGTCGGCGCCCTCAAGAACAAGCAGATCGACGTGACCTTCCGAGGCCTCGCCTCCGAGGACATCGTCGCCATGCAGGGGCGCGGCAGGCGCGAGCAGGACATCGAGCTCGTCGAGGGCTCGGGCACCGAAATCCGCTACCTGGTGTTCAACACCAAGGACCCCTGGGCGCGGAAACTGCCGGTCAGGCGGGCCGTCGCGCAGATCGTCGACCGCGGCGCCATCGCCCACAAGATCTACAAGGACACCGTCGAGCCGCTGTACTCCATGGTCCCCAGGGGCCTCACCGGCCACGCCACCGGGTTCTTCGACGACTACGGAAACCCCAGCGCCGCCAAGGCCAGGAAGATCCTCACCGACGCCGGCATCCACCAGCCGGTGCCGCTCACCCTCTGGTACACCACCGATCGCTACGGCTCGGCGACCGAGCCCGAGTTCGCCGAGCTCAAGCGCCAGCTGGAGGGCTCGGGACTCTTCAAGATCACCCTCAAGAGCCGCCCCTGGACCGAGTTCCAGGAGGGGTACAGCAACGGTGAGTACCCCGTCTTCGGCCGAGGATGGTTCCCCGACTTCCCGGACGCGGACAACTTCATCGCGCCGTTCGTCGGCCCGGAGAACGTGCTCAACACGCCCTACCCGTCCAAGGAGATCACGGACGAGGTGCTGCCGCGCGAGCGCAGGGAGACCGACCGGGGTGCCGTGATCGACGAGTTCGAGCGGGCCCAGGAGATCCTCGTCGACGACGTCAGGCTGCTGCCGCTGTGGCAGGGCAAGCAGTACATCATGTCCAGCGAGGAGATCGCGGGCGGTGAGCGGGCCCTCGACCCGTCGGCGATCATGATGATGTGGGAGCTTCAGCGCAAGACCAGCTGGTGAGCGACGAGGCGGTGCGTCGGTTGTCGGTGGGCGGCGGGCCGGTTGTCAGTGGGCGCCGGTAGGTTCTGTGGTGAGAAGTGACCGCACACCGGAGGTTGTTGACGTGACCGACATCGCCATGCTGCCCGCGTCCTGGCGCGGAGTCCTCGGCGAGGAGCTCCAGAAGCCCTACTTCAAGGAGCTCACCGAGTTCGTCGAGGAGGAGCGGGCGAAGGGTCCCGTCTATCCTCCGCGCGAGGAGGTCTTCGCCGCCCTCGACGCGACGCCGTACGACCAGGTGAAGGTCCTGGTCCTCGGTCAGGATCCCTACCACGGCGAGGGCCAGGGGCACGGCCTCTGCTTCTCCGTGCGGCCCGGCGTGAAGACGCCGCCCTCCCTGCGGAACATCTACAAGGAGATGAAGGAGGAGCTCGGCCACCCCGTGCCCGACAACGGCTATCTGATGCCGTGGGCCCAGCAGGGCGTCCTCCTGCTCAACGCGGTCCTCACCGTCCGCTCCGGCGAGGCCAACTCCCACAAGGGCAAGGGCTGGGAGAAGTTCACGGACGCGGTGATCCGGGCGGTGGCCGACCGCCCCGACCCCGCCGTCTTCGTCCTGTGGGGGAACTACGCGAAGAAGAAGCTCCCGCTCATCGACGAGGAGCGGCACATCGTCGTGCAGGGCGCCCATCCCTCGCCGCTGTCCGCGAAGAAGTTCTTCGGCTCGCAGCCGTTCACGCAGATCAACGAAGCGGTCGCGGCGCAGGGACACGAGCCGATCGACTGGCGCATCCCGGACATCGGCTGACGTCAGCCTCCGTGGGCGCGGTCGTGGGCGTGGGCGAGGGAGTACGGGGTGGGCTCCGCGCCGAGGTGGCGAGGAGCGTCACCGGGCTGGCCCAGTGGTACGGGTGAGCGCCCCGCCCGCGATCGTGCCTGACCGTGATTGTCAGTGGTGGCGGCTAGCGTCGTGAGGGATGGGGGCGACGGCCGTACGACCACGGAGGACCCGGTGACGGAGCAGCAGGAGCAGACGGCGGAGGACGCGATGATGACGCGGATCGGGCAGGCGGTCATGCTGCATCACGGCGGTGACCGTGAGGAGGCGCAGGGCCGCTTCCTCGGTCTGTGGGGCGAGATCGGCGAGGACGGCGACCCGCTGCACCGCTGCACGCTCGCGCACTACATGGCGGACACGCAGGCCGACCCCTCCGACGAACTGGCGTGGGACCTGCGGGCGTTGTCGGCGGCGGACGAGCTCACGGACGAGCGGCTGAGCGCACATCACGCATCACTCGCGGTGCGCGGCTTCTACCCGTCCCTGCACCTGAACCTCGCCGCGGACTACGTGAAACTGGGCCGCCCCGGAGCGGCCCGCAGCCACCTGCGCCAGGCACGCGGCGCGGTGGGCGCACTGGAGGACGACGGCTACGGCAGGGGCATCAAGGACGCGATCGCCCGGCTTGAGGGGGGGTGGGGGGGGGGAGGGGGGGGTGGGGGGGGGGGGGGGGGGGGGGGGGGGGGGGGGCGAATGGGCGGCCGAGTCCCCCTGAGGGGATGAGCGCACTCCGTCGCGGGGTCAGCGGCCGTACGTGTCGCGGCAGATGACCGCTTCGGGGCTGTTCGGCCGCCACTTGCCGTAGGCCTCGCCGAGGGCGCAGACGTCCGTGACCGGGGCGGCGGGGACCCCGGCGGGCGCGGGCCGGGTGGCTCCCGCGTCGGGACGTGTGGCGGCGGGGCCGCGTGCGGGGGCGGCGGGGGCAGGGGCGGGGGGCGGTGCTTGGCGGTGCGTTCGGGGCGGTGGCGGGGCGGAGGGTTCGGCTCCGGTGCTTGACGGGCTTCCGTCCGCTTTCCGGGGGGCCGGGCCGCGGGACGGGTCCATGCGCTGCAGCGCTTCCCGGGCCGGGGCCTGCACGATCTTCGGCCGCTGATCTCCGTCGGTGCGCGGCGCGGGCCGCGGTGCGGTGGCCGCGGCCGGGCCGGGGCCCGAGGGCCGCTCGACGCTCGTGCAGCCGGTGAGGGCGGCCGAGGCGGCTGCCGAGACGGCCACGGTGACGAGGAGCGCGGCGGCGGTGGTCGTCGGTCGATGCATCTGCGCAACTTTGGTGGGTCGGGGCGCAGTTGGCGCACGAACCTGGTGAGGTTGCCCCGCACGGGTGACGGACCTGATGTGTCTCACCCGTCCAGCATCCCCCGCAGCAGTTCCCCCACGCTGCTCCGCAGCTCCTCTTCCGTTGGCGCCGCGGCGTGGTACGAGCCCGCCACGCACGAGAACATCAGCCCGTCGCACCAGGCCACCAGGGACAGCGTGTGGCGTTCCGGTGCGGCGGAGCCCGCGGCTCGGAGCAGGGACTCCAGGGGCTCCCTGAACTGGGCGCCGGCCGCGTCGTAGAAGGCGCGCAGTTCCGGCCTGCGGGTCGCTTCCATGGCCAACTCGTAGCGGGATACGAGGAGTTGACGATGGTCTCCGGTCAGGTACTGGTGCAGGGCCAGGGCGAGGCCGGTGGCCAGCTGCTCGCGCCCCGCTGCCGGGTGTGGCATCCCGGCGGGGTTCAGTACCTGCGCCTCGCGTTCGGCCTGCCGTCGTACCGCCGCCTCCAGGAGGGCGAGCCGGGTCCGCGCGTAGTTGGACGTGGACCCCTGGGGGAGGCCCGCCACCTCGTCGACGGCGCGGTGGGTGAGGCCGCGCATGCCGCGTTCCGCCAGGAGGGCGAGGGCGGCGTCGGCGATGAGTTCGGTGCGGGGAGCTCCCGCGCTGCGTACGGGCATGACGGAAACCTTACCCAGCGCACTACAGGTGTAGTACGGTCGTACCGGTCGCTCACTACACCTGTAGTTACCAGGAGGAGCCATGGACGAGATCCAGATCCAGATCCGGAACCAGCAGCCCCACGCCGTCGTCATCGGCGGCGGCATCGGCGGGCTCACCGCGGCCATCGGGCTGCACGCGTCCGGCTGGCGGGTGACCGTCCTGGAGCGTGCGGCCTCCCTGGAGCCGGTCGGTTCGGGCATCGGCCTCGCCCCCAACTCCCAGCGCGCCCTGGACGTCCTCGGCCTCGGCGGCCGGGTCCGTGCGCTCGCCGCCTGGGAGGGCGACGGCGGGATGCGCGCGCAGAACGGGCGGTGGCTGGTGCGTACGAGTGCCGCCGCGGCCGAGGGGGCGTACGGCGGATCGCTCGTCATGCTGCACCGCGCGACCCTCGTGGACCTGCTCGTCTCCGCGCTGCCCGAGAATTCGCTGCGCACGGGGACGCGGGCCCGCCTCACGGACTCCGGCACCGCGGACCGCCCCGCCATCGTCAGCACGGACGACGGCGACATCGAGGCGGACCTCGTCGTCGGCGCCGACGGCATCAACTCCGCCGTGCGCGCGGCACTCTTCCCGGCCCACCCCGGCCCCGTGTACGCGGGGTTCACCGCCTGGCGCTTCGTCATCCCGGCCCCCGACCAGCCGTTCACGCCGCACGAGACCTGGGGCCGCGGCGGCGTCTGGGGCACGCATCCGCTCAAGGACGGCAGGGTGTACGCGTACGCCACCGCCCGACTGCCCGCGGGAGGCAGGGCGCCCGATGGCGAGAAGACGGAGCTGCAGCGACGCTTCGCCGACTGGCACGACCCGATCCCCGGTCTGATCGCCGCCGTCAGGGACGAGGACATCCTGCGCAACGACGTCCGTCACCTGACGACGCCGCTTCCCGCGTACCACCGCGGTCGCGTCGCCCTCCTCGGTGACGCCGCGCACGCCATGGCGCCGAGCCTCGGCCAGGGCGGCAACCAGGCCATCGAGGACGCCGTGGTCCTCGCTCACCACGTGACGCCCGGCGCCGACCTCGCCGCGGGCCTCGCGGCGTACAGCGCGGCCCGCGTCCCCCGCACCACGGAGATCGTCCGGCGTGCCGCGCGGGCCGCCCGCCTCACGCACCTCACCAGCGGCCCGCTCATCGGCGTACGCAACACCCTCATCTCGACGGCGACGCGCCTCGGCCCCGACTTCATCATGCGCAGCTTCTCCTCCATCGCCGACTGGCGTCCCCCGCAACCCCCGTATGCTGCGGGAACGACGACCGGAGACGCCGAGCGGCAACAGGCCGGAGACAGTCGTCGGCAGACAGACAGCAGACAGGAGAACAGTGGTGAAGATCGGCTGCATCGGACTCGGTGACATCGCGCGGAAGGCGTACCTGCCCGTCCTCACCACCCTGCCCGGGGTCGAACTGCACCTGCAGACGCGTACGCCCGCCACCCTCGCCCGGGTCGCCGGGGTCCACCACATTCCGGACTCCCGCTGTCACACCGACCTGGAAGCCCTGCTCGCCCAAAACCTCGACGCCGCGTTCGTGCACGCGCCGACGGCCGTGCACCCGGAGATCGTCACCCGGCTCGTCGAGGCGGGCGTGCCGACCTACGTCGACAAGCCCATCGCGTACGAACTCGCCGACTCCGAGCGTCTCGTGCGCCTCGCGGAGGAGCGCGGCGTCAGCCTCGCCGTCGGCTTCAACCGCCGCTTCGCGCCCGGCTACGCGCAGTGCGTCGAGCACCCCCGCGAGATGATCCTCATGCAGAAGAACCGCGTGGGGCTGCCGGAGGACCCGCGCACGCTCGTGCTCGACGACTTCATCCACGTCCTGGACACGCTGCGGTTCCTCGCGCCGGGCCCGATCGACGACGTCACGGTGCGTTCCCGCGTCGAGGACGGACTCATGCACCACGTGGTCGTGCAGCTCGCCGGTGACGGGTTCGTCGCGATCGGCATGATGAACCGGCTGAGCGGCTCCGCCGAGGAGATCCTCGAGGTCTCCGGCCAGGACACCAAGCGGCAGGTGGTCAATCTCGCCGAGATCGTCGACCACAAGGGCCAGCCCAGTGTGCGGCGGCGCGGCGACTGGGTGCCGGTGGCTCGTCAGCGCGGCATCGAGCAGGTCGTGCTGTCCTTCCTGGACGCCGTACGCGCGGGGAAGGTCCTCAGCGCCCGGGACGCGCTGGCGACCCATGAGCTGTGTGAGCGTGTGGTTCGTGAGGCTCAGGAGCAGGCTCGGGGGTAGTGGTTCCGGGGGCGGCCCCAGGGTCGGTCTTGGCTGCGGTCCGCCTGATGGATCGCAGGTATCGCAGTCCTTCGGTCAGGCCCAGCGCGAGGAGCACGAGCAGTGCGGCGTGCACGGGCCAGTCGCCCCACTTGACGTACGCCGTCTCGCCGGTGGCCAGCGGTACGTCGTACAGGGCCGCGGTGCTCGCGGAGGTGCCGATGGTGCTGCCGACGCGCGACCCCTCCGGGCCGTACACCGCGGAGACGCCGGTGAGCGTGGCGTGCACCATGGGGCGGCCCGTCTCCGCGGCCCGTACCGCCGCGAGCGACGCGTGCTGCCGGGGCGCCCAGCTGTTCTGGAACGACGACGTGGCGGACTGGGCGAGCAGCAGCTGGGCGCCGTCCTGGGTGAGCCGTCGGCTCATGTCGGGGAAGGCGGACTCGAAGCAGACGAGGGGCCCGATGCGGAGGCCGTGGTCGTAGTCCTGACGTTGGCCCTGGCCCTGGTCCTGGTCGTGTCGGGCGTCGCGGCCGGTGTGCATCACCACTTGGTGGTCGCCGCGCCTGCGGTCCTCGCCCGCCGCCTTGCCGACGGATGTCGCCCAGCCGAGCAGGGAGCGCGCCGGAATGTACTCGCCGAAGGGCACGAGCCGCATCTTGTCGTAGCGGTCGCCGGTCGGCCCGTCCGGACCCACCAGGACGGAGCTCTTGAATATCCCGGGCCGGTCGGAGCGGCGCGCGTCGACGTTCACCAGGATGTCCGCGCCCACCTCGCGGGAGAGCGCGGCTATTCGGCGGGCGATGTCCGGCCGGTCGGCCAGATCGAACCCGACGCTGCTCTCGCCCCAGACGACGAGGTCCGGGTTCCGGCCCGCGAGGGTGCGGGTCAGCGCCTCCTCGCGGGCAAGACGCTCGTCGGCGCTCGCGATGCCGTCCGCGACGATGCCGGGCTGGACGACGGCGACGCGGGTGTGCCCGGCGGGTTCGGGCCGGGGAGCCCACACCCAGGCGGCCGCCGTGGCGGTGGCCACGGTGAGGATGCCGACGAGGGCGGGGAGGGCGGGGAGGGTGGTGGGTCTACGCGGACTGGTGGGCGGAGCGTCTGTAGGTGGGGTGGCTGGAGTGCCCGTATGCGGGGTGTGCGTGGTCGGCGTGTCCGTGTCCGTGTCCGGAGCGACCGTACGCGGCGAGCCCGTGCCCGACGTGTGCGTGGTCGGCGTGTCCGTGCCTGGAGTGCCCGTATGCGGGGTGTCCGTGCCCGGCGTTTCCGTGTCCGGAGCGACCGTACGCGGCGTGTCCGTACCCGGAGCGGCCGTACGCCGGGTCGAGGACCGCGCCCCCGCCTTCCCCGCTACGGCGAGCAGCGCGACCCCCGTGTTCACGACCACGACGAACGCGCTGACCAGCCACACTCCACCCACCGAGGCGAGTCGCAGCGCGGGCGGCACCTGCCACTGGCTGGAGCCGAGCAGACCCCACGGCCCGCCGAGCCCCTCCCACGACCTGACCAGTTCGACCATCAGCCACCCCGAGGGCAGCACGACGAGCGCGGCGGCGGCCCGTCCCGGCCCCGGCACACCGCCGAGTACTCGCCGCACCAGCCAGCCCCAGGGCGCCCACAGCAGACCGAGCAGCGCGGCGATGACCACGGTGAACACGTGCAGGCTCGGCAGTAGCCAGTGGTGCACGGCCACCATGAAGCCGAGGCCGCCCAGCCAGCCGTCGAGCGCGGCACGCCGGGCGGTCGGGGCCGACCTCGCCAGGAGCATCCACGGCACGAGAGCGACGTACGCGAACCACCACAGCGACGGGGCGGGGAACGCGAGAGCGGGCAACGCGCCCGCGGTGACGGCGATGGCGGCGCGCCACCAACGGGACGCGAGCAGCTGCCCGGCTCGCTGCCGGTATCGCTCCCGCCGGTCGTCGCCGTACAGCTCCATGCACGCCTCCCTCGGTCCCCGACGCCCGATCGTATGACCAGTGTGCGCGACGTAGACGATCTAGGACAGTGGGTCGAGCGGGAAGGGCAGGTGACGCGCCTCAGGCCTCGGAGGTGGCCTCCCGACGCCGGGCGGCCGTCTGGCGCCATTTCTCCGTGACGACCACTTGGCGCAGCCGCCAGCCACTGGGCGTACGGACGAGGGTGAAGGCGTAGCGCCCGCCGCAGATGAAGTCCGGCGCGGTCGCTGGCGCGGGCTCGGCGGCCGGTGCCGAACCCGGTGCCGCGTCGGCGGGCTGCGCGAACCGCATCGGGTTCACGTAGTCGGCCTGGACGCGGGCGACGTCGTCGATGTCCTGGTCCAGCGTTCCGAACTCCAGCCTTCGGTTGGTGATCAGGTGCTGGCGCATGGGGAACATCCGCATGGTCTCGGACAGCCACGCGGTGATCGCGTCGGCTCCTCCCTCGATGCCGCCCGCGGAGCGGTAGTCGGCACGCCCGTCCGGGGCGAAGAGCTGTCGGTAGGCGGTCCAGTCGCCGTCGTCGACGGCGACCGCGTACTCGGTGATGAGGGCATCGACGGCCAACCGGTCGATCACGGCGGCGAGTTCCACGCGCTGCGTCATCGGCTCAGTGTTGGGCACGTGAGGTGGTGAGCCAAGGGGCGTGCAGGGATGTGCGGGGAAGAACCGGCTATGCGGCCTTCACCATCTCCTTACGGACAGCGGCGGCCCACTCCGTCACCAATTGCTCGTACTCTCTGCGCTGTTCGGCGGAGAGCCGGCCGCCTGTGCGCAGCCACAGGCCGCGGATCCGCTCGTTCAGCTCGGCGGACGAGCGCACGGAACCATGGGGTGGTGGGGTTAAGGGCATGGCGCCAAGCCTAGGCGATGGGTACGACATTCGGAACTGTCAGCTACCGCACACCTGCGCCACGTGACCGAACGGACACCGTGGGACGGCCGTCGACGTGCGGGAATAGGTGCTCGCCGCCGTGCGGCCCTGCCCGGTTGTCGACCGCTCTAGCAGCCGTTCGGACCGGACATGGCTACCGCTCGTGGGCGCGGTAGATCGCACGGCTGGGGTGGGTCTTCTCGATGAGTCCCGAACGGGCTGAGTCCCGGAGGGCTTGGCGAGCCCGTTTCTCCTGCTGGCGCCGGTCGCCATCGCCACGGCCGGCGTCCCGCAGCGTCTGGGCGGCGCGTGCGGTGTCCCACGTTCCGCCCAGCGAGCGGATGGCTTTCTCCAACACCTGCGCGTGCGTCACAGCCATGACGGTAGCGCGTGGAGAGCGATGCGGCGCTAGCCGATCTGTTCGGCGAGGGCGACGATGATGCCTACGGGGCCGCGGAGGTAGCAGAGGCGGTAGCTGTTCTCGAACTGGACCACCTCGCCGAGGAGTTCGGCGCCGTAAGGGCGCAGGCGGGCGACGGTGTCGTCGATGTCGTCGACGGCGAACATGACACGGTGCAGGCCCAGCGTGTTGGGGGACACGTGGGGCGATGCGGCCGCGAGCGCCGCGGGGGCGTGGTACTTCGTCAGCTCCAGCCTGCCGTGGCCGTCGGGGACGCGCATCATCGCGATGTCGGTGCGTACGCCGTCGAGTCCGACGATGCGGTCCGCGTACAGGCCCTCGATCTGCGCCTTGCCCTCCAGTTCCAAGCCGATCTCGGTGAAGAAGGCGACGGCTGCGTCCAGGTCCTCGACGACGATGGCGACGTTGTCCATCCGCTGAAGCGTCATGGCGGTACTCCTTTTGGGGCGTGTGGCCTGCTTGTGGCCACTGATACACCCAGGACGGAGCCGACGCCGCGTTCTCGACATCCGGAGAGGCGCGAAGAAATTCGGGGACCGGCGACCTCGTGGTGTTGGCCGACAGCATGCGCATGTACCGCCGTGGTTTACCCGGCTACCGCAGTGGGTGCGTGGCCAGGTCAACCCGTTGCGGGATGCCCACAGCGCCGTTCTGCCCCTAGCGTCTCAGTCGACCGCACGATCAGGGACCACAGGGGGAACACCGTGCGAAACATCCAAAGGGCCGCGCTCGGGACAGCCGCCGCGCTGGCCGCACTCGCGGGCGCGCTCACACCCACAGCGAGCGCCGGTTCGACTGCCGCAGCAGGCTGTTCGGTCACCGCCTGGGGCCATGCCGGCCGCTACATGTGCGGCACAGACCTGAAGGCTGGGTACGTGGATTGGAACAGGGACCGGAAGACTGACGAGGTCTTCGTGATCGGGCCGAACCGGAAGATCTACCACACGTGGGCTCGGGCAGGGGGTTGGAAGGAAATGCCGGGAAACGGGCGGGCCGACAATATGATGGGCGCCAGCGAGACCGGCAACCCGTCACGCCGCTGCGTCATCGTCTACGTCAACCGCGGCTTCCACTACTGGCAGAACTGCTTCTACAGCGGCAAGTGGCACAACTGGACCCGATCCGGCTGACCCCGAGCACGCCCCCACGCCCCCGCGCGAACCCCGACGCGGGGGCCTCTGTATGGCTGGGGTGTTGAGGGCCGAGCAAGTGTGGATAGAGACGTACACCGGGGTTGCAGGTGACGCCCCACGACAGGTAGTACATCTCCAAGGCTGTGGTCGGCTATTTGCTGGCCAGTGCGGCCTGGATGGCGACGGGTGGGGGCGCTGGCCGGGATGTGCGGCGTCATGCCGCGCGGGAGCATCCGCTGCGGTCATGGCTCTCGCAACTCAGGGACTGATGAGCCGGGCGGGTACCCCGCGGCCTAGCCCGCCGACTCGCCCGCGTGCGGGCTGAGTTCTCCCATGCCCACCAGGACGAACAGCACGATGCCCAGCAGGACCCGGTAGTAGACGAACGGCATGAAGCTCTTCGTGGTGATGAACTTCATGAACCAGGCGATCACCGCGTAGCCGACCACGAACGCGATGATCGTGGCGAAGATCGTCGGGCCCCAGGAGACGTGGCCCTCGCTCGCGTCCTTCAGTTCGAAGACGCCGGACGCGAGGACCGCGGGGATGGCGAGGAGGAAGGAGTAGCGGGCCGCGGCCTCGCGGGTGTAGCCCATGAGGAGGCCGCCGCTGATCGTCGCGCCCGAGCGTGAGACGCCGGGGATCAGGGCCATCGCCTGGCAGAGGCCGTAGATCAGGCCGTCCCTGACACCGAGTTCCTTCAGGCCCTTGCGCTCCCGCACCGCCCGGTGCTTGCCGCCCGTCTCGTCGCGGGCCGCCAGGCGGTCGGCGATGCCGAGGACGATGCCCATCACGATCAGCGTCGTGGCGATCAGGCGCAGATCGCGGAAGGGGCCCTCGATCTGGTCCTTGAACGTCACACCGAGGACGCCGATCGGGATCGAGCCGACGATGACCAGCCAGCCCATCTGCGCGTCGTGGTCCGAGCGCGGCACCTTCCCGAAGAGTGAGCCGAACCATGCCGACAGGATGCGTGCGATGTCCTTGCGGAAGTAGATCAGCACCGCGGCCTCCGTGCCGATCTGGGTGATCGCGGTGAACGCGGCCCCGGGATCGTGCCAGCCCGCGAACGCCGCGGTCAGGCGCAGATGCGCGCTGGAGGAGATCGGGAGGAACTCGGTCAGCCCCTGGACGAGCCCGAGGATGAAGGATTCAAACCAAGACATGAAAACTGCGCCGTCCAAGTACTGATCATCAGGCCGCGAATGCGGTCGTAGCGGTCATATAGGGGCGTGGCTGGGGCAGGGCGGGCCGGAAAGTCGGTGGGAGAGGTCGCGGGACGTCGGAGCGCGGGGCGATCACGTCCCCCGTCGTGGGGGCAGCGTAGCGGGCCAGGGTTACGGGACGGTGGCAGGGCCGACCGGTGGCTGTGGCGTCGGGCCCGACCGCACGAGAGGCGAATTGCTCAGCGGTCGCGGAAGTGGTGGCGCTTGAACCACGCCACCGTCGCCCCGCCCAGACCCGTCACCGCGATGAACCCCATCGCGATCAGGAAGACGGGTGACGTCGGCGTCGACGCGCGGGCGCCCGCGATCACGTACGCCGCCGTGTTCGGGATCGAGCCGAGGCCCGTCGCGAGCAGGAACGGCAGCCAGCCCATGCGGGACACCGCCGCGCAGTAGTTGGCCGCGGCGAACGGCACGCCGGGGAACAGCCGCACCGCCAGCATCGAGCGGAATCCGTGCCGGCTGAGCTGGCCGTCCGCGGCCTTGAGCCAGCGCCCCCGCAGCAGTGGCCGCAGCGCGTCCTGGCCCAGCATCCGGCCGAGACCGAAGGCGATCCCGGCACCGAACACCGTGCCTGCGATCGCCGCGACGAGGCCCGCCTGTGAGCCGAAGAGCGCGCCAGCCGCCAGATTGAGCAGCGGCCGCGGCACGAACGCGGCGGTGCACACCCCGTACGCCACCGCGAACAAGGCCACCGCCGTGGCGCCGCCCAACTGCGCGAACCATCCGTCGGAGAGGACGCGCTGCGGCTCGAAGAGCAGGACGCACGTCGCCGCCGCGGCCAACAGCACCACGAGCAACGACAGCCGCGACCACGGCGAGAGCAGAGCCCTGGCGCAGCGCACGGCGAGGCCCTGCGGGCGGACGGTTGCGGTCTCGAACATTCGGGAAGAGTAACCGGCTCATGTGACTGATCGCCGTATGGTGCGTCTCATCGGCGTCACAGTCCCTATATCCGTGGCGAGAAGTGCCCTTGTCGACACGGTGCTCGAACGGTGCGTTGTGACCCGTTCGGAGGCGGCTGATCCTCGACTACCCACACCGGTCGAGCAGCGCCTCCACGATGCTCATCAAACGGTCCCCGACCTGGTCGATGCTGCCGTTCTGCGTGCTGACCTGCGCCCCTTCGAGCAGGAACGTGATCTCGGCCGTGGTCCGTGCCGGGTCGGGCAGTCCTGCCCGCTCGCACATGGCGGCCAGCCGCCGGGCCTGGCGTGCCTTGTGTTCCTCGATGACCTGCCGCGCGGGATGCGAGCGGTCGGGGAGTTCGGCGAGTGAGTTGATGAACGGGCAGCCCCGGTACGAGAGCGCGGGCAGGCCCTCGGCGATGAAGCGGGTCAGGCCCAGGATCTGCTCCCTGGGGTCATCGGGGTGTGCGGCCTCGACCCGGTCGAAGGCGGCCTGGTAGTCGGCGGCGACGATTCGCAGCCACTCCGCGACCAGCGCGTCCTTCATCTCGAAGTGCCGGTAGATCGCCGCCTTCGTCGTCTCGGCCCGGTCGGCGATCGCCTGGACGCCCACCCGCCGGATGCCCTCGCTCTGGAAGAGCTCTTCCGCCGCGTCGAGGATGCGCTCGCGAGGCGGGAGTTTGGCCACCCTGCTCGGCCTGCTGGGGGTCGCAGGTGCCGCAGGGGTCGGGGTGGTCGCTGTCATGGTGTTACGGTACCAGCCCGTCCCATTCGATACCGATCGGTATCGGATAGGACCTAGCGGTACCGGATACGGCGCACAGGAGGAAGCAGTGAAAGTTTCCGAGTACGTGGAACACGACGCGGTCGGGCTCGCGGAGCTGGTGGCCGCGGGCGAGGTGACGCCCGCCGAAGTGGCCGCGGCCGCACGCGAGGCGGTGCGGGTGGTCGACCCGGAGATCAATGCCGTCGTCGAGACGTGGGCCACCGACGACGAGCCTGCCCCCGCCCCCGGCAGTGCGCCGCTGGCGGGCGTCCCGTTCCTGATCAAGGACCTCGGCGTCGCCATGGTCGGACGCCGGACGGAGTTGGGCAGCCGGCTCGCGGCCGGTCATGTCGCGGGCGCCGACTCCTCGCTGATGGTGCGGCTGCGGCGGGCGGGCCTGGTGACGTTCGGGCGTACCACGACGCCGGAGATGGCGTACAGCATCACCACGGAGTCGGCGTTCCACGGGCCGACCCGTAATCCGTGGGACCCGGCGCGGAGTGCCGGTGGGTCCAGTGGGGGCGCCGGTGCGGCCGTCGCCGCCGGGATCGTCCCCGTCGCGCACGCCACGGACGCCGCGGGGTCGCTCCGTATACCCGCCGCATACAACGGCCTCTTCGGGCTGAAGCCCACCCGGGGCCGCGTCTCCGTGGGCCCCGACTTCGACGAGATCTTCAACGGTCTGGGCGTGCAAGGCAGCGTCAGCCGCACCGTGCGCGACAGCGCGGTCCTGCTCGACCGAATCAGCGGCCCGGAGTCGGGCGACCCCTACTCCGCGCCCCAGCCACCCAGGCCCTATGCCGAGGAAGTCACCCGGCCCCTGAGTCGGCCGCTGCGCATCGGCGTCCTCACCCAGGCGTGGGGCGGGCGCCGGACCACCGCGCCCGTGGCCGACGCGATCTCCCGGACCGTGCGGCTGCTCGAATCCCTCGGCCACCGGGTGGGCGAGGCGCGGGTCGGCCTCGGCGTCGGCTGGGACGAGTTCGTGCTGGCCAACGCTCGTCTCATGACGGCGAACCTCGCCGCGTCCGTCGACGCGCTGGCCGCCGCGTCCGGACGACCCGTCGACGACTCCACCCTCGAACCGGTGACCCTCGCCGGACACCGGTACGGGCAGCGGGTCAGCGGCCCGCAGTTCGTCGCCGCCCTCGCGGTCCGCAACCGGGTCGCCCGCAGTCTGGCGCGGTACTTCGACACGTACGACCTGCTGCTCACCCCGACCCTGCCGGAACTGCCCATGCTGCTCGGCGAGTACGGGCAGGGCGCGGACGCGCTGGACGGGTTCGGCTGGATCGAGCGCCTCAACGACCGCTCGCCGTTCACCATGGCGTGCAACGTCGCGGGCACGCCCGCCATGTCCGTGCCGGTGGTGTCCGACCCGGAGACGGGGCTGCCGGTCGGCATGCAGTTCGCCGCAGGGTACGGGGGAGAGGGGCTGCTCTTCCGGCTCGCCGGGCAGCTCGAACAGGCGAGCCCGTGGTCCGGTCGTACGCCTGCCGTGTGGGCGGGCAGCTCTCGGACCCGCTGACGTCCCGGCGGCAACTCGTCTCCCAGGGCGTGCCGTTCGCGCATAAATCATTCGACGTGGGCGTTTTCTTCGGTGAGGATCGGACCCATGTTCCGGTACGCCTTCCTCGCAGCCACGCCCGCAGTCGCGGGCGCTGCGAAGGCTGCCGTCCCCACGCCGACCGTCCCCACGCCGACCGTCCCCACACCGGCCGTCCCCACACCGACCGTCTCCACGTCGGCCGTCCTCGCACCCGACGCCTTCGGCGGCACCCGAAGCTGACCCTCCCCGGACATCCCGGCGGACCCCCGAGGGGGAGGGTCGGTCCGGCCCCGGGGTCCCCGTCCCGACCGCGCGCATCCGCCGGTCCGGGACAACAGCTTCGAGTTCCGGAGAAGGAACCAGCATGTCCAAGACCGCCTACGTCCGTACGAAGCCGCACCTGAACATCGGCACCATGGGCCACGTCGACCACGGCAAGACCACCCTGACCGCCGCCATCACCAAGGTCCTCAGCGAGCGCGGCACCGGCGGCAGCACCCAGTACGTGTCCTTCGACCGCATCGACCGCGCCCCCGAGGAGGCGCAGCGCGGCATCACCATCAACATCGCGCACGTCGAGTACGAGACGGACACCCGCCACTACGCGCACGTGGACATGCCCGGCCACGCGGACTACGTGAAGAACATGGTCACCGGCGCCGCCCAGCTCGACGGGGCGATCCTCGTCGTATCGGCGCTGGACGGGATCATGCCGCAGACCGCCGAGCACGTGCTGCTCGCCCGGCAGGTCGGCGTCGACCACATCGTCGTGGCCCTCAACAAGGCCGACGCGGGTGACGAGGAGCTCACCGACCTCGTCGAGCTGGAGGTCCGCGACCTGCTCTCCGCGCACGGGTACGGAGGCGACTCCGTCCCCGTCGTACGGGTCTCGGGGCTGAAGGCCCTGGAGGGCGACCCGCGGTGGACGTCCGCGATCGAGGCCCTCCTCGACGCGGTGGACACCTACGTGCCGATGCCCGAGCGCTATCTCGACGCGCCGTTCCTGCTGCCCGTCGAGAACGTGCTCACCATCACCGGGCGCGGCACCGTCGTCACCGGCGCCGTGGAGCGCGGCACCGTCCGGCTCGGGGACCGCGTGGAGGTCCTCGGCGCCGACACGGAGACGGTGGTCACCGGCCTGGAGACCTTCGGCAAACCGATGGAGGAGGCGCAGGCGGGCGACAACGTGGCGCTGCTGCTGCGCGGTCTGCCACGCGACGCCGTACGACGCGGCCATGTCGTCGCGGCGCCGGGCAGCGTCACCCCACGGCGGCGCTTCACCGCGCAGGTGTACGTCCTGTCGTCCCGCGAGGGCGGCCGTACGACGCCGATCGCCACCGGATACCGGCCGCAGTTCTACATCAGGACCGCGGACGTCGTCGGCGACGTCGACCTCGGCGAGGCCGCCGTGGCCCGTCCCGGCGACACCGTCACGATGACGGTCGAGCTGGGCCGTGACGTACCGCTGGAGACCGGCCTCGGCTTCGCGATCCGCGAGGGCGGCCGCACCGTCGGCGCGGGTACCGTGACCGGCGTCGCCTGACGAGTCGCGGTTCGTCACACCCGCCCCGGGGGGATCGGCCCCCCGGGGCGGGCGGGCACAATGGACGGCGTGGACGAGCATGAGTTCGAGGGCGGGGCCGGGGCGGACGCCCTGAGCGCAGGTGTGGGCGCGGAGGCAGAGGCGGACGAGGCCGTTCCGGTCATCCGGGAGGTCGACCACGGCACGGCCAAGCTCATGCCCGACATCGACAGGGCGCACGCCTGGCTGCTCACGGTCGACGGCGCCCCCCAGTCGTACGTGGACCTGGACGAACCCACCCACCTCGAGTTCGAGTACGCGCGCCGCCTCGCCCACGTCCTGGACACCGCGGCCGAGCCGGGTGCCCCGCTCGACGTCACCCATCTCGGCGGCGGCGCCCTCACCCTGCCCCGCTACCTCGCCGCCACCCGCCCGGGCTCCCGGCAGCAGGTGATCGAGGCCGACCACGGGCTGCTCCGGCTGGTCGCCGAGCGGCTGCCGTTGGCCGGGGCGAGCGGGGTCGCCGTGCACGGCGCCGACGCCAGGGAGTGGCTCGACGCCGCGCCGGACGACAGCGCCGACGTCGTCGTCGCCGACGTCTTCGGCGGCTCACGCGTCCCCGCGCACCTCACCACGGTGACGTACGCGCGCACCGCCGACCGAGTGCTGCGCCCGGGCGGGCACTACACCGCGAACCTCGCCGACGGCGCCCCGTTCGCCTTCCTCCGCTCCCAACTCGCCACGTTCGCCGAGGTCTTCGAGGAGCTCGCGCTGATCGCCGAGCCGTCGGTGCTGCGCGGCCGCCGCTTCGGGAACGCCGTGCTGATCGCCGCGCACCACCCCATCGACGTCGGGACACTGGCCCGCCGCACGGCCTCCGACGTCTTCCCCGCGCGTGTCGAGCACGGTGACGCGCTGCGCCGCTTCATCGGGGACGCGCGGCCGGTGCGGGACGGGGAAGCGGTCCCCTCACCCGAGCCGCCCGACGGCGCCTTCTCCATCGGGTGACGCATCGGCCGCGGCAGCGACCGGGTCCTGCTTCGGCTTCGGGTCCGTCAATGTCCCGGCCGACGCCACGTGCGTCGTGCGCCGCGTCAGGTTCCGTACGTCAGGTACGAAGAGGACGGCCGCCGTCACCAGGACCACCAGCGCCGCACAGCCCCAGAGTGACGGAGTCCGGCCGAACGCGGACTCCGCGGGGCCCGCGAGCGCCGTGGCCAGCGGGACCATCGCGATCGAACCGAACCAGTCGTAGGCGGCGACGCGCGACAGCTTCTCCTCCGGGATCTCCTGGTGCATCGCGGTCATCCACGAGACACCGAACACCTCGATCGCGACGCCGCTGACGAACATCACCGTCGCGAGACCCGCGACCGGCAGCGGCACGGCGAGCGCCGCCGAGGGAGCGGCCAGCGGGAAGACGCAGAGCGTGCCCGCGAACAGCAGGCGCCGCGGCTTCCACCGCATCATCAGGAACGCCCCGCACACCGTGCCCGCCCCGAACGCGCCGAGCGCCAGACCCCACGGCCCGGCACCCCCGAGATCGTCCCGCGCCACCAGCGGCCCGAACACCGACTCGGCGGCGCCGACCACCGCCACCACCACCGAGAACTGCGCCACGATCGACCACAGCCAGGGCCGCCCGGTGAACTCGCGCCAGCCGTCCCGCAGGTCGGCGATGAGTCCCTCGCCGGGTGCACGCTCCGGGATGTGACTCACGTCGAGGAAGGACCGCATCGCCCCCGCGACCGCGAACGCCACGGCGTCCACCGCGAGCACCCAGCCAGGACCGATCGCCGCGACCATCAGGCCGCCGAGCGCGGCGCCGCCGAGCCCGGCCCCCTGCATCGCCATGCGGTACATCGCGAACGCGCGGCCCACCTGCTCGCCGCTGACCGACGACATCAGCATGCCCTCGGCGGCAGGGCCGAAGAAGGCCTGGCCGACGCCGCCGAGCCCGCCGAGCAGCATCATCTGCCACAGCTGGGGCTCGCCCGCGAGGACGAGCACGGCGAAGGCGGCCTGAGACACGCAGTTGAGGGCGTTGGCGGCGACCATCACGTGGTGGCGCGGCAGCCGGTCGGCGAGCGCCCCGCCGATGAGCAGGAACAGCACGAGGGGCAGCGTCCGCGCGGCGGCGACGAGGCCGACGTCCCCGCCGTCGCCGCCCGCGTCGAGAACCGCGAACGCCGCCGCGATCAACGCCCCGTGGCTTCCGAGGTTCGTCACGATCGCGGCGGCGGTCAGCAGTGTGTAGTTGCGGCCGGCCCAGGAGGGCTTGTGGCGCGGCGCGGGGGCGGGATTCTTCACCCCGGGACTATCCCCGGCGCAAGGGCGACTTGCCAAACCGTTTCTTGAGCACTCCGCCCGCGGCTGCGCTCAGAGCGTCAGCAGCGTCAGGAACCACGGCAGCGTCCTCAGCGGCCGGACTCCTCGGGCGTCTCCTCGCTCAGCCGCACCGTGCCGAGGATCTGCTGCACGAGGTCGTCGGAGACCTCCTCCTTGACGCCCTTCGCGCCGTAGAGGGTCCAGGCGACGAATTCACCCGCGCCGTTCTTGAAGGCGAACGTGGTCGCCTTGCCCTCGGAGTCGCACTTGGCCGACGTGGCGGCACCGGTCGTCGTCGACGTGGCGACGCTGCCCTTGATGCCGGCCTTGGTGGTGAAGTCCTTGATCTCGCCGATCTTGATCTTCTTCTTGTCGGCCTTGGTCTGCTCGGTGTAGCCGCCGTAGACCCACCACGCCGAGTCGTTGCGCGCGACTTCCTTGGTGTTCTTGGCGCCGTTCTGGCCCTTCGTGCCGACCGCGGCGAGCGACGTGTCGTTGGGCTCGCCGTCCTTGTCCTCGTCGGACGTGCACCACTTGTCCTTGAGGATCGCGGGGGCGGACATGCCGATGATGGTCTTCGCGCCCTCCTCCTTGCGGTCGTCGAAAGCGATGAAGGTGTCCGGCGTCTGGACCTTCCAGTCCGGCGGGACGTCGAACGCGGTGCCCCACTTGGGGTTCACGACGACCTGCCAGCCGTCGATCATGGGCTTCTCGTCGTCGGCGTCGCGCGCGTTCCCGTCGTCGCTCGGCGACGGGCTCGCGTCGTTCTTCGCGGACTTCGCGGGCTTCGCGGGGCCCGCCTCGTTGTTCTTGTCGTCATCGCCGCCGAAGACCAGGAAACCGGTGACGCCCGCCGCGACCACCACGGCGAGCGCCGCCACGATGGCGGTGACCTTCGTCTTGTTTCCGCCGCCCTGCCCGCCACCGCCCGGCCCGCCGCCGGTCTGCTGCTGCGGCATCGGCGGCGGCGTCGGGGCCGCCCATTGCGACTGCTCGGGCTGCGAGTACGCACCCGAGTGCGGCTGCTGGTAGCCACCCGTGGACTGCTGGTATCCCGGCTGCTGATACGGGTTCGGCTGCTGGTACCCCGGCTGCTGGTACGGGTTCGGACTCTGGTCCTGCGGGTTCTGCTCGCCCCCGGGCGGCTGATTTTCTGGCCACATGGCGAGTAACCATAGAGGTGCGGGGGACCTGGTGCCATGCGCGGCCCCAGGGGGACGGGCACCGACCGTGCCACACGGGGAGAACCCGTGGAGAACGTGGAGGAACCGGAGCGCAAGGGGAGAATGCGTCAGGATTCCGTCGGGTCCCCGTGCGTGCGCACCGTACTCAGGATCTTCATCACCGTCTCCTCCGGGATCTCGTCCTTCACGCCCTTGGCGCCGTAGAGGCTCCAGGCCACGTACTCACCGGCCGCGTTCTTGAAGCCGAAGGTGATCGCCTTGCCGTCCGACGCGCACTTGCCCTTCTGCGGCGTGTCCGTCGACCGGGCGCGGGCGATGCTGCCCTTGATGCCGGACTTGGTGGTGTACGGTTCCGCCTTCTCGTCGGACGTGAAGCTCTTCTTGTCCGGCTGGGTGTACCCGGCGTAGATCCACCAGCCGACCTGGTTGACCGCGACCTCGTCGGTGTTCTTCGCGCCGTTCGCGCCCTTCGTGCCCACGGCGGCGAGCTCGTGGTCCTCGGTCCTGCCGTCCTTGTTGTCGTCGGTGACGCACCACTTGGACTTGAGGTACGCGGGCGCCGACATGGTCATCAGCGGCTTGCCGGTCTTGTTGTCCTCGAAGGCGATGGCTGAGCCGGGGTTCTGCACCTCCCACTCCGGCGGCACGTCGAAGGCGGTGCCCCACTTCGGGTTCACCACGACGTGCCAGCCCTTGATGGTCGGCTTCGGACCGTCGTCCTTGCCGCGCCCGCTGTCGGAGCCGTCGCCCGTCGTGGGGCTCGGCTGCCGGGAGGGCGGCGCGGGGGAGTCGGCCTTGGTGTCCTTGCCGTCCCCGCCGCCCAGCACCAGGTACCCGGTGACGCCCGCGGCCACGACGACGGCGGCCGCCGTCACGATCGAGATGATCTTGACCTTGTTGCGTCCGCCGCGGTCACCGCCGCCTCCGCCACTGCCGCTGCCGGTCGCCTGCGGCACCCCGGCGGGCGCGGTCGGAGCGCTCCAATGCCCCTGCTGCCCCGCGGTGGGCTGCTGCCCCTGCTGATAGGGGTTCGGTGCCTGGTATCCCGGCTGCTGATAGGGGTTCGGCTGCTGGTACCCCGGCTGCTGGTACGGGTTCTGACTCCGGTCCTGCGGGTTCTGCTCGCCCCCGGGCGGCTGCTGTCCTGACCACATGGCCGGACACGATACGGGGACCGGTCCTGGAAGATCACAACGGCCCCGAGTCCGGGCCGGGACGCGTCGGAGGTCAGTCCTGGACGGGCTCGTACAGACGCACCGTCGCGACGATCTCCCGAACCGTTTCGTCCGGCAGTTCGTCCTTGACGCCCTTCGCCCCGTGGAAGGACCAGGAGGCGAACCCTCCCTCGGGCGTCTTGAAGGCGAACACCGCGGCCTTGCCGTCCGAGCCGCACTTGCCCCGCTTCTCGGCACCGGCTGAACTCGCGGTCACCAGGGTCCCCTTGAGGCCGGACCCGGTGGTGTACACCTCGGTCGGCCCCATCGTGACCTTCTTCCGGTCCGGCTGCGTGTAGACGCCGTAGACCCAGTTGACCGCGTCGTGCCGCGCGGCCCCCTCGGTGCTCTTCACGCCGCGCCCGCCGCGCGTGCCCGCGGCCGCCACGGCCGTGTCGTCCTTGATGCCGTCCTTGTCGTCGTCGCTCACGCACCACTTCTCCTTGAAGTAGGCGGGGGCGGCGTAGGCGGCGAGGAACGGTGCCGTGTCGTCCTCGGCGTCCTTGTCCTCCACGACTCCGCCGGCCCAGTCCCGTGATTCGAGGGACCACTCGGGCGGCACGTCGAACGCGATGCCGAGCTTGGGGTTGACGACGACCTTCCAGCCGGGAACGGTCGGCTCGGGCATGCCGTCTCCGGTGCGCGGGTTGGCGGAGGCGGAGGCGGAAGCGGAAGCGGTGGCGTCCGGCGAGGCGCTGGACTTCGCCGGGCCCGGCTTCGCGGAGTCGTCCTTGTCGCCGCCGAGCAGCAGGGCGCCGGTGACGCCCGCGGCGACGACGACGGCGCCCGCGGCGACCATGGCGATCAGCTTGGTGCGGCCGCCGCTGCCCTTGTCGCCTTGCGGGGGCTCGGGCGCCGGCCCCTGCGGGCCACCGGGCATCGTCGGGGCGTTCCACGTGGCTTGCTGCCCGTAGGGGTTGGGCTGCTGGTAGCCCGGCTGCTGGTACGGGTTCTGCCCCTGCGGGGTCTGGCCCGGCTGGTTCTGACCTTGCGGGTTCTGGCCCGGCTGGTTCTGACCCTGCTGGTTCTGCCCGCCCCCGGGTGACTGCTCTCCATGCCACATGGGCGTCAACCATAGGTGACGGTGATCTGCGTGCGGACAGGTCCTGGTCAAGGAACGCTACCCGTGGGTAACATCGCGGCCATGAGCGCAGACCAGATGTCGATCGGCGAGATGCTCGCCGCCACGGTTCCGATGGCCCGGACCCTGAACCTCGAATTCCGGGAGACCTCGCCGGGCAGGGCCGTGGTGGCCCTGCCCGACCAGAGCGACTACCACAACCACGTCGGCGGACCGCACGCCGGCGCCATGTTCACGCTGGGCGAGTCCGCGAGCGGGGCGATCGTCCTCGCCGCGTTCGGCGCGGAGCTCTCGCGGGCGGTCCCGCTCGCCGTCAGCGCCGAGATCGCGTACAAGAAGCTGGCCATGGGCCCCGTGACGGCGACGGCCACGCTCGGCCGCCCGGCCGCCGACGTGATCGCCGAACTCGACGCGGGCGAGCGCCCCGAGTTCCCGGTCGCGATCGAGATCCGCCGCGAGGACGGCGCCGTCACCGGCGAGATGACGGTGGTGTGGACGCTGCGCCCCAACAACCCCAGCTGAGCCACCCGGCCCCAGCTGAGCCACCCGGCCCCAGCTGAGCCACCCGGCCCCAGCTGAGCCACCCGGCCCCAGCCGGGCCACCCAGTCTCAGCCGCGCTACCCAGCCCCGCCCGAGCACCCCTGCTCACTCGAACGGATGCGCACAGGCCCGTGGTTGTGTCCCCAGGACGCAACCACGGGCCTTGTTCAACTCATTGACACGAGTCATCCCCGGACATAGTTTTCCCGCCGCCCCTCGTGGTGTCTAACGGCGCGTCAAGTCCTTCTGTCGCATAGTGCGTTCAAAGGGCGAACGACGACCCGCCATTGGCACGTGTACACGCTTCGTTTCGAACAGTCGTGTTCGCGCACCAGACACAGAAGGAAGTGACGGCTCATGTCCCGTTCCGTGTCCCGGCGGTCGGCTCTCAAGCTGGCCGGCGGTGCGATCACCGTGGCCGCCGCGGCCACCGCCGGAGTGGCGGTGCCCTCGCACGCGGCCGCCCGGAAAAGACAGGGCCCCGGCGTGGGCCCCAGCGTCGAGTCCCTCGTCGGCAGGCTCACCCTCGACGAGAAGATCTCCCTGCTGCACGGCGCCACCGACCCCAAGGCCCTCGGCCAGGCGGGTTACGTTCCCGGCGTGCCGCGGCTCGGCATCCCGCCGCTGCGGCTCGCCGACGGGCCCGCGGGCGTCCGCGTCGCGGCCCGCGCCACCGCCCTGCCCGCCCCCGTCATGCTCGCCGCCGCCTTCGACCCGGCACTCGCCCGGCGCTACGGCCAGGTCATCGGCCGCGAAGGACGCGCCCTGAAGCAGGACGTCCTGCTGTCCCCGATGGTCAACCTGATCCGCACCCCGTACGCGGGGCGCAACTTCGAGACCTTCGGCGAGGACCCGCTGCTCGCCGCCGACATGGTGTCCGCGGAGATCAAGGGCATCCAGGGCGAAGGGCTCATCGCCACCGTCAAGCACTTCGCCCTGAACAACCAGGAGAAGGACCGCATGTCCGTCGACGTGCGGGCCGACGAGCGGACCATGCACGAGACGGAGCTGCGCGGGTTCGAGGCGGCCGTCGCCGCGGGCACCGGCGCCGTCATGGGCGCGTACAACAAGGTCAACGGCACCTTCGCCTGCGAGAACAGGACGCTGCTCAGCGACATCCTGCGGGAGCGCTGGGGCTTCGAGGGGTGGGTGATGACCGACTGGTCCGCCCAGCACAGCACCGCCGCCGCCCTCGCCGCGGGGCTCGACATGGAGATGCCCGAGGGCGTCTATTTCGGCGCCGCCCTGAAGAAGGCCGTCAGGAACGGCACCGTTCCCGAGCCGCACGTCGACCGCTCCGTCCGCCGCGTCCTCGGCGTCATGGAACGGTTCGGTCTGCTGGGCGGGAGTGCGCCGCCCCGCCCGTCGCGTGATCCGAAGGCCGGGGCGGCGGTCGCCCTCGACGTCGCCAAGGCGGGCGCCACCCTGCTCCGTAATGCCCACGGCGCTCTGCCGCTGAGAGGGCGCGCCGCCCGCGACATCGCCGTCATCGGGCCCACCGGCCGCTACCCCTTCGTCAGCGGCGGCGGCAGCGCCCATGTCATCCCCGACCGGGCGGACAGCCCCCTCCACGCCATCAGGGCACGGGCCGGACGCGACGCCGACGTCACGTACGCGCTGGGCGAGGACCTCTACGGCAAGGCGATTCCGCGGCGCGAGCTCAGCCCCGGCCTCGACGCCGAGGGCCAGCGGGTCGCCGCGGGCGAGGAGTGGACGTACGCCGGGACACTGACCCCGGCCGAGTCGGACGAGTGGACGCTCGTCATCCACTACTCGGGAGAGCGGCCCAAGGTGGAGCTGGACGGCGTCGAGCTCTACCCGAAGCAGCCGGGCGTCGGCGAGTTCTTCTCCGGCGGGCTCGTCTCCACCGCACCCGACGGGCTGAACGTGCGGCGGGCGACGCTGCCCCTCACCCGCGCCGGGCACCGGCTGCGGATCAGGGCCAAGGGCGGCGACCGGGGCCAGACGTTCCGGCTGCGCCGGGTCACCGGCGCCACCCGCGGAGCGGACGTCGGCGCGGCGGCGCGGGCGGCGCGCGGCGCGCACAGCGTCGTCCTCTTCGCGTACGAGGACGCGACCGAGGGCCAGGACCGCACGACCATCGCCCTCCCCGGCCATCAGGAGGACCTGATCAGGGCGGTGACCGCAGCCAACCCCCGTACCACCGTCGTCCTCAACACGTCGTCGGCCACCTCCATGCCGTGGCTGGAGCGGACCGCCGCCGTGCTGCAGATGTACTACCCCGGCCAGGAGGGCGCGGCCGCCACCGCCGCCGTCCTGTTCGGCGACTGCGACCCCGGCGGGCGGCTCACCCAGTCCTTCCCGGTGGACGACGACCACCACCCGATGGCGGGCAACCCGCTCCGTTACCCGGGGGTGGGCGGCGTCGAGGAGTACTCGGAGGGCATCCTCGTCGGCCACCGCTGGTACGACGCCGAAGGGGTGCGGCCGCTCTTCCCCTTCGGGCACGGACTCTCGTACACCACCTTCGACTACCAGGATCTGGCCGTACGCACGGTGGGCCGGGGCCTGGACGTGACCTTCACCGTGCGCAACACCGGGAAGCGGGACGGCATCACCGTCGCCCAGGTGTACGTCGGTCCTTCGCCCGACCTCGCGATGGACCAGGCCGCGCGCGTGCTCGGCGGCTACGAACGGGTCGCGCTGCGCGCCGGGCAGCGGCGGCGCGTGACCGTCCACGTCGACCGCAGGACCCTGTCGGCGTGGGACGCCGAACGCCACGACTGGGTCCTCGGAACCGGTCGGCGGGCTGTTCAAGTGGGCACGTCGGCATCGAAGTTGATGCTCTCCGCGGACACCGTCATCAAGGGAGCCGGATCATGAGAAGCCGGATACGTCGCGCCGCCTCCGTCGTCGCCGTCCTGGCGGCCGCCGCCGCGGCCTCCCTCGCCCCGCTCCCCGCGCGAGCCGCGGACGGCGCGTTGGTGCGCACCGACGCCGGGTGGGTGCGGGGCGAAACCACCGACGAAGGGCGGCAGTTCCTCGGCATCCCCTATGCCCGGCAGCCCGTCGGCAGCCTGCGCTGGAAGGAGCCCCGGCCCGCCAAGCCCTGGGAAGGGGTGCGCCGAGCGACCTCCTTCGGCAACCGGTGCGTGCAGAACGCGAGTTGGGACCCCGGGTACGAGAACCCCAGTCACACCGAGGACTGCCTCGACCTCAACGTCCATACGCCCAGGGGGCAGGCCGAGCGGCAGCTCCCCGTGATGGTGTGGCTGCACGGCGGCGGACTCACCGCGGGTGCGGGCGAGGACATCGTGCCCGATACCTTCGCCCGCACCACCGGCACCGTCGTCGTCACCGTCAACTACCGCCTCGGAGCCATGGGGTTCCTCGCCGCCGCGGGTCTCGACGACGAAGCGTCCGACGGCGTGTCCGGCAACTACGGACTGCTCGACCAGCAGGCCGCACTGCGCTGGGTGCGCGCCAACATCGGCCGGTTCGGCGGCGACGCGGACCGCGTCACCATCGCGGGCGAGTCCGCGGGCGGCCGATCCGTCTGCACCCTGCTCGCCGCGCCCACCGCCCGCGGCCTCTACCGCGCGGGCATCGTGGAGAGCGGGGCGTACGGCGACTGCGCGGCCCGCGAGCGCGAACCGGCAGCCCGCGACGGCGCGGCCTTCGCGAAAAAGGCGGGCTGCCCGGAACCGGCCACCGCCCTCGCCTGTCTGCGGAGGAAGCCCGCTAAGGACATCCTCGCCGCGCAGGCCGGCTTCGACTGGGGCCCGGTCACCGGCGGCGCCTTCCTGCCCTCGCAGCCCGCCGAGGCGTACGAGAACGGGGGCGCCGCCCGCGTGCCCGTGCTCAACGGCGCCAACAGCGACGAAGGCAACCTCTTCGCCTTCGCCCGCTTCGACGGCGCGGGCGCCCCGCTCACCGCCGAGCAGTACCCCGGCGCGGTCACCGACGCGTACGGCCCCGACCTGGGCAGGCGCGTCCTGAAGGCGTACCCGCTCACGGAGCACGCCTCGCCCACGCACGCGTTCGGCGCGGCGACCGGGGACCGGATGTTCGCCTGCACGGCCCTGCGCATGAACACGGCCCTGGCACACCGCGGACCCGTCTACGCCTACGAGTTCGCCGACCGCACCTCACCGCCCTTCGCGTCGCTGCGCGAGCTGGACACCGACTTCGACTTCGGCGCGACCCACGTCAACGAAGTCCAGTACCTCTTCAAACACTTCGGTCTCGCCTCGCCGCTCGACAAGGAACAGCGGGCGCTCGCCCGGCAGATGGTCCAGTACTGGGGTTCGTTCATCCGCACCGGCGTGCCGCGCGCCGACGGCGGGCCCGCCGCCCCCGACCAGCGCACACGCCCCGGGCAGCTGCTCTCCCTGCGCACCGCCTCCGAGGGCGGCACCGGCATCAGCACCACGGTGCACGCCGCACACCGGTGCGACCTCTGGGACGCCGTACCGGCCGGATGATCCCGTCCGGGTAGGCTGCCCGGCGTGCGTGCGCGGCCGAGCAGGCGCGCACGCCGGGCACACACACTCGACACGGGAGGAACCGGCGTTGCACGTCCAGGAGTGGCTGGAGCAGGTACCAGCCGTCAGCATCTACGCGCTGGTGGGGCTCGTCATCGGCCTCGAAAGTCTGGGCATCCCGCTGCCCGGCGAGATCGTCCTCGTCTCGGCGGCGCTCCTCTCCTCCCAGCACGGTGACATCAACCCGGTGATCCTCGGGGCGTGCGCCACCGCGGGCGCCATCATCGGCGACTCCATCGGGTACGCCATCGGGCGCAAGGGCGGCAGGCCGCTCCTCGCCTGGCTGGAACGGAAGTTCCCCAAGCACTTCGGCGCCGCGAACGTGGCGACCGCCGAGCTGTCCTTCCAGAAGTGGGGCATGTGGGCGGTCTTCTTCGGCCGCTTCATCGCCCTCCTGCGCATCTTCGCGGGCCCGCTCGCGGGTGTTCTGCGCATGCCGTACTGGAAGTTCCTGATCGCCAACGTCCTCGGCGGCATCGTCTGGGCGGGCGGCACCACCGCCGTCATCTACTACATCGGCGTGGTCGCCGAGGACTGGCTGAAGCGGTTCTCGTACGTGGGACTCGGCATCGCCGTGCTCATCGGCGTCGGCTCGATGCTGTTCGTCAAGCGCCGGGCGAAGAAGGTGGCGGCGGAGGCGGAGGCCGAGGCGGCAGCGGCGGCGGCCGGTACCCCGGTGGCACAGGCCTCGGCGGCCGAGCCGCAGCCCGTCCCCGCCGACTGACCCTCTCCCTCCCCGGTCAGCCCGCCGCGTGCGTGTCGCGGTGGGCCTTGGCCAGCTCCACGTACAACGTTCCGTTGAGCGAGATGCCCTCGCGCTCCTCGTCGGTGAGCGGCCTGCGCACCTTGGCGGGCACGCCCGCGACGAGTGAGCCCGGGGGCACCTGCATGCCCTGGGGCACCAGCGCCTGGGCGGCCACCAGCGAACCGGCGCCGATCACCGCGCCGTTCAGGACGGTGGCGCCCATGCCGATCAGCGCGTCGTCCTCGACGGTGCAGCCGTGCAGGACGGCGTTGTGGCCGACCGAGACGCGCTCCCCGATGCTGATGGGGAAGCCCGGGTCGACGTGCAGGCTGCAGTTGTCCTGGATGTTGCTGTCGGCGCCCACGACGATGGGCCCGCAGTCGGCGCGGAGGACCGCGCCGTACCAGGTGCTCGCCCCGGCCTGGAGGGTCACCTCGCCGATCACGACGGACGTCGGCGCGGTGAACGCGTCCTGGTCGATCTTCGGGTCCTTGCCGCCGATGCCGGTGATGAGTGCCTCGTGGCCCATCGGTCCGCTCCCTTGTCCGTACGTCCGTGTGGACGTCTGTGTCGCGTCGCGCCTGACGGCACGGTACGGGACGGGGGAGCGGGCGCCGCCGTGTGGGGTGAAGATCACAGGCCGGGGGCCTGCGAGGGGTGGAGGCACTGAGTAACGTGAGCCCGTGCCGAAGAACAGGAACACGTTCTCATCCCTTGCCGCCGCGCCCCGCAGGATCGCGCAGCGCGCCGTCCACGCGGGCTGGGACTGGGTGCAGCGCACGGGCGCGGTGACCGCCGCGCACCCGGGGCGGCTGCGGTTCGGGGCGCTCGGCGAGGGCACGAAGCTCGCGTTCCCGCAGGGCACGGTCTTCGGGGAGCCGTGGATCAGGATCGGCGACCACTGCATCGTGGGCCAGCACGTCACGCTCACCGCGGGCATGATGCCCGACCTCGACCTCGGACCCGACCCGATCCTGCGCATCGGCAACGGCGTCGTGCTCGGCCGGGGCAGCCACGTCATCGCGGACACGACGGTCTCCATCGGCGACGACTGCTACTTCGGCCCCTACGCGTACGTCACCTCCACCAACCACTCCTACGACGACCCGCACACGCCCATCGGCAAGCAGTGGCCGCGGATGGACCCGGTGGAGATCGGGCCCGGGTGCTGGGTGGGTACCGGGGCGGTGATCCTGCCGGGGGCGCGGATCGGCCGGAACGTGGTGGTCGCCGCCGGGGCGGTGGTCCGGGGGGAGGTGCCCGACCACGCCGTGGTGGCCGGGGCGCCCGCGAGGGTCGTCCGGACGTGGGACGCGGAGCAGGGGTGGCAGCCGCCGCTGCGGACACCCGCGCCGGTGCCGATCCCTGACGGGGTCACACCGGAACAGCTCATCGCCCTGGGCGAGTTGGGTGAGACCTGAGACGGGGCGTAACGGTCGGCAGAGGCCTCGCGGTACTCGCAGTACAGTGTGTTGAACCATCCGGGGTCATCGGATGCACCACGCCGTAGTTCAGTATCGTGAACCCTGTCATCCAGAATATTGGACGGAATGTGTCGGACCTCGACCAGCTGACCCAGTCGCTCGCCCGCAACCTCAAGCGCTGGCGCAACGAGCGGGGCTTCACGCTCGACGCACTCGCCGCCCGCGCGGGCGTGAGTCGCGGCATGATCATCCAGATCGAGCAGGCCAGGACCAACCCCAGCGTCGGCATCACCGTGAAGCTCGCGGACGCGCTGGGCGTCAGCATCACCACCCTCCTCGACTACGAACAGGGCTCGCACGTGCGGCTGGTGCCGCCGGAGCAGGCGGTCCGCATGTGGTCCACGGAGGCAGGCAGCAGCACCACGCTCGTCGTGGGGGCCGAGGCACGCGGGCCGTTCGAGCTGTGGTCCTGGCGCCTGATGCCGGGCGAGGGCAGCGACTCCGACGCGCATCCGCCGGGCACCATCGAGCTGCTGCACGTCACGCGCGGCGAGCTGACCCTCGTCGTGGACGGCACCGAGCACGCCGTCGCCGCCGGAACGGGCGCCACCTTCGAGGCCAACGTCGCGCACGGCTACCACAACAAGGGCGCCGAGCCCGTCGAGATGACCATGTCGGTCTCGGTGCCACCCGCGCACGCGGGTTCCTACTGACGGGGCGACGGAGAGCTCAGCGGCAGATCCCGTCCTCACGCAACCGGGCGACGTCGTCCGGGGTGCGGCCCAGCTCGGCGAGGATCGCGGCGGTGTGTTCGCCCGCCTCCGGCACCGGGTCCATGCGCGGGGTGACCCCGGAGAGGTCGGCCGGGGGCAGCAGGGCCTGTACGGGGTCGGTCGTGCCCGGTACGCGGATGTCCCGCCAGCGTCCGCGCTCGGTGAGCACCGGGTGGGCCAGGAACTCGTGGACCGAGTTGACCCCGGCGTTGGCGATGCCCGTACGGTCGAGGAGCTCCATGGCCGCCTCGCTGCCGAGCTCCGCGAACCGCGCGGAGATGATCGCGTCGAGCGCGTCGCGGTGCGCCACCCGGTCGGACCCGGTGGCGAAGCGCGGATCGTCGGCCAGCTCGGGACGGCCGATGAACTCACGGCACAGAGCGACCCATTCGCGCTCGTTCTGCACCGACAGGAGGACGTCCTTGCCGTCGGACGCCGTGAACGGGCCGTACGGCGCGACCGTCGCGTGCCGGGCGCCGACGCGGGGCGGCTGGGTGCCGCCGTACCGCGTGTAGTAGGCGGGCTGACCCATCCACTCGGCGAGCGCGTCGAAGAGGGACACCTCGACGGCCGGGGCCCGCCCCGTCGTCGCCCGCGTGTACAGCGCCGACAGGATGCCGCTGTACGCGTACATCCCCCCGGCGATGTCCGCGACGGAGATCCCCGCCCGCGCCATCTCGTCCGGGGTGCCGGTGAGCTGGAGCAGCCCGGTCTGGCACTGCACGAGCAGGTCGTACGCCTTGCGGTCCGCCCAGGGCCCGTCCGTGCCGTAGCCGCTGACGGTGCACGTGATCAGGGACGGGTGGCGCTCCCGCAGCTCCTCGGCCCCGAACCCGAGCCGCACGGCGGCGCCCGGGGCGAGGTTCTGCACGAACACGTCGGCGCCCGCGACGAGCTCTTCGAGGATCGCCAGGCCCCGCTCCGACTTGAGGTCGAGCGTGATCGACTCCTTGGACCGGTTGAGCCAGACGAAATAGCTGGCCTGCCCCCGCACGGTCGTGTCGTACCGCCGGGCGAAGTCACCGCCGCCCGGCCGTTCGACCTTGATGACCCTGGCCCCCAGATCGGCGAGCTGCCGGGTGGCGAAGGGTGCGGCGACGGCCTGTTCGAGGCTGACGACGGTGACACCGGCGAGGGGCAGGGGAGGGGGAGGTGGCATGCGGGGTTTCCTGTCCGACTGGATTTCTATTCATCCCAACGGGTGGCTCGAATTCAGATTGTCGGCGGCGGACCACAAGAATGACCAACCTCACGGCCGTTGGAGGTCTCGTGTCCCGCTCCACCTCGTCCCCGCCGAAGATGACCACACTGGGGTGTGCGCTCTTCGCGACCCGGTGGCTCCAAGCGCCCCTGTACTTCGGCCTGGTGGCCGCGCAGGGCGTGTACGTCTTCAAGTTCTTCAACGAGTTGTGGCACCTCATCCATCACGTGATCAGCGGCCACGCGGACGAGACGCACGTCATGCTCGCCGTCCTCAAGCTCGTCGATGTGGTGATGATCGCCAATCTGCTGATCATGGTGATCGTCGGGGGGTACGAGACGTTCGTCTCGCGGATCGGACTGCAGGGCCACAGGGACCAGCCCGAGTGGCTCTCGCACGTCAATTCCAACGTCCTGAAGGTCAAGCTGGCCACCGCCATCGTGGGCATCTCGTCGGTGCACCTGCTCCAGATGTTCGTCGACGTGCACCACACGCCCCGGCACGACCTGCTGTGGGGGACGGTCATCCACATGGCGTTCATCGCCTCCGCGGCGATCCTCGCCTACATGACCGGGCCCATGGCGGCCCACGAAGCCAAGGCGCGCGCCCCCAAGGAGACCGTGAAGGAGAGCGGGCGGGCCGTCGCCATCCCCGCGCAGCGGGACGGCGGGGCCGACGGGGGAGGCGGTGACGGCGGGGCGGCGGCCGAGCTCTCGACCGGCGCCGAGGAGCGCATCGAGGCCGCCGGTTTCCCCGCGAGAAAGGTCCTGGAAATGTTCGACGAGGGACATCTGCGGGCGCCCGAGCCGCAGGTGATCACCCGCATCGGCAAGGTCGACTTCGTCGCCCGCAAGGCGAACGTGATCCTGCTCGGCGGGCCCGGCACGGGCAAGACGCACCTGGCGGTCGCCCTCGGCGTACGCGCCTGCCAGGCCGGCCACCAGGTGCTGTTCGCGACCGCCGCCGAGTGGGGCACCCGGCTCGCCGAGGCGAAGGCCGCGGGGCGGCTGCGCAAGGAACTGACCCGCCTGGACGCGTACCCCGTGCTCGTCGTGGACGAGGTCGGCTACGTCCCCTTCGACTCCGACGTCGCCCGTCTCCTCTTCCAGCTCGTCTCGCACCGCTACGAGCGGGGCTCGCTGATCGTCACCGGCAACCGGCCGCTCGGCCACTGGGACGAGGTGTTCGGCGACAGCGCGACGGCGTCCGCGACGGTGGACCGGCTGGCCCACCACGCGGAGGTCATCACCCTCGACGCGGACAGCTACCGCACGCGCCGCCTGGACAGCACGCAGGTCGTGGGGGCGGGCGGGACCGGGTCCGGAGGCGGATCCGCCCCCGCCTTCTGAACCCGGAAGCCTGCGTCATGACCCCGGCCGGGTGGTCCGATTCGGACGCGAGCCCGACGACGGGCCGACGCACGCCTGAAGCGCGCAGTTCAGGCGGCGCCGCCACCGTGCTGCTTGGGTGCCGGCGCGGAGCCGCGGCGGCACCCCACTGCTGACTCCCCGTCCCCGTCGTCGTCCCCACCGAAGCCTCCGACGCCTTCCCCACCGAAATCTCCGTCGTCCCCATCGACCCGAGAAACGGAACCGTCATGCCCTCGACGCCGCTCGTCGCGACACCCACCGGCTCGTACGTCACCTCCATCGCGGACACCACCGAACAGGTCAGGGCAGCCCAGCGGCTGCGCCACCGCGTCTTCGCCGAAGAGCTCGGCGCCGTCCTCGACACGCCCCTGCCCGGCCACGACATCGACGCCTTCGACGACCTCGCCGACCACCTGATCGTCACCGACACCGCGACCGGCGACGTCGTGGGCACGTACCGAATAATCCCGCCCGGCCGGGCCGACCACTCCTACTCCGACGGCGAGTTCGAGCTCGTCGCACTCAACGCCCTGCGGCCCTCCACCGTCGAGGCCGGCCGGTCCTGCGTCCACCCCGACCACCGCTCCGGCGCCGTGATCACCCTGATGTGGTCCGCACTCGCCCGCTACGTCCTGCTCTCCGGCCACCGGTACCTCGCGGGCTGCGCCTCCGTGCCGCTCGCGGACGGCGGGCGGGCGGCGACCGCGGCCTGGCTGCTCGGCACCGCCAAGCACGCCGCGCCGCCCGAACTGCGCGTGCACCCCCGGCGCCCGTGGACCCCCGCGGGCCCGACGCCGGAACGCCCGGCCTACGCCGACCTGCCGCCCCTGCTGCGCGGCTACCTCCGCCTCGGCGCGTGGGTGTGCGGAGCCCCCGCCCACGACCCGGAGTTCGACGTCGCGGACTTCTTCGTCCTGCTCGACACGGAACGGCTCAGCGCCCGCCACCGCCGCTACTTCCTCGGAGAGGACACGCGATGAGCGCGTGGACGGTCGACTCCGGCTGTCCTGCCTCCTGCGCCACCGACCCGGACCCACGCGTGCCGCTCGGTGAACTCGCGCGCCGGTACGCCACGTTGACGTACGCGCTGACCCGGGCCGTGGCCCGCGGCGACCGGCTCGCCGAACCTTCGGTCCTGCGGGCCGAGGCCCGTGGGGTGCTCGGTGCGCTCGGGGTGGGCGTCGAGGGCATCGCGGGCGTCGGGGGTGCCGAGGGAGCGCCGTTCAGTGTGCGGGCAGGTGGTGTGGGCACTCTGGTCGTCGCCAACCACATCTCCTGGCTCGACGTCGTCGCCCTGCTCGCCGTCGAGCCGGTGAGCGTCCTCGCCAAGCGCGAGGTCGGACGGTGGCCGGTGGTCGGCGCGCTGGCCCGGCGCGCGGGCACGCGGTTCATCGACCGGGACGGCAGTCCGCGCGGACTCCCGGGCCTCGTCACGGAGTTGGCCGACTCGCTGCGCGGCGGCACGTCGGTGCTCGTCTTCCCCCAGGCGACGACCTGGTGCTCCGCTTCGGGCGGCCGGTTCCGGCGGGCGTCATTCCAGGCGGCGGTCGACGCGGGCGCGCCCGTCCGCCCGGTGACGGTCGAGTACCGCCAGGGCGGCGGGCCGAGCACGTCCGCCGCCTTCCTCGGCGAGGAGGACTTCACCTCTTCGCTGCGCAGGGTGGCGGGCGCCCGCGGCCTGCGCGTACGGGTCACCGCACACGCTCCTGTGCGGGGCGCCGACCGGCGGGTGCTGGCCGACGCGGCGCGGCGTGCGGTCCTTGGGGGCGGAGTCACGGTCGGGAAGTGTGTTGCGTGAGGGGTTGACCCTTCAACTGAGGGCTCTTAGGGTCCCGTTGCAACAAGTTGCTGCAAGGAGCCAGGAGTTTTCAGGAAGCCGTCAAAGGCGACTCACCCCTCACGCCACCTCACCCCACCCCCACGCCCATCCCCCCACAGGAGGCTTTCGATGCACGGACGTATATCGAAACCCCGCAGGATCGCCGTCATGAGCGCCGCACTGGTTGCCGGAGCGGCGGGCAGTCTCGCCGTCGGAGCCCAGCAGCCCGGCCAGGCCGCGCCCGCCGGGAAGAGCCGCGCCGCGGACGCCGGCAAGGACGTCACAGCGGTGATGTTCGAGTGGAACTTCGACTCCGTGGCCAAGGCGTGCACGGACACGCTCGGCCCGGCCGGTTACGGGTACGTCCAGACGTCGCCCCCGCAGGAGCGTCTGGACGGCCCCTCGTGGTGGACCGCCTACCAGCCGGTCAGCTACAAGATCGCCTCCCGGCTCGGCGACCGCGCGTCGTTCAAGAGCATGGTGGACACCTGTCACGACGCGGGAGTCAAGGTCGTCGCCGACACGGTCATCAACCACATGACCAACGCGCAGGGCACCGGCTCCGGCGGCACGCGCTTCACCAAGTACGACTACCCCGGCACCTACGGGGACGCCGACATGGACAACTGCAAGAAGGAGATCCAGGACTACACCAAGCGCGAGGAGAGCCAGAACTGCGAACTCGGCGGCCTCGCCGACCTGGACACCGGAGAGGAGCACGTCCGCAAGACCATCGCCGGATACATGAACGACCTCCTCTCACTCGGCGTCGACGGTTTCCGCATCGACGCGGCCAAGCACATGCCCGAGGACGACCTGAAGGCGATCAAGTCGCAGCTCACCGACCCGGACGTGTACTGGAAGCAGGAGACGCTGCCCGGGCCCGGTGAGGAGGTCCAGCCCGGTGAGTACATCGGCACCGGCGACGTGCAGGAGTTCAACTACGCGTACGCCCTGAAGGGCGCCTTCGAAGGCGGCAGCCTCGCCGGGCTGAAGAACATCGCCGACGGCAAGCAGCCCTCGAAGAACGCGGGTGTCTTCGTCGCCAACCACGACACCGAGCGCCAGGGCAGCGTCCTCACCTACAAGCAGGGCGCCCCGTACACCCTGGCGCACGTCTTCGCCCTCGCCTTCCCGTACGGCTCGCCGGACGTCCACTCCGGGTACGCCTTCACCAGCAAGGACGACGGTCCGCCCGCAGGCGGCAAGGCGGACTGCTCCAGCGACGCGTGGGTGTGCCAGCACGCGCGGCCGCAGATCGCGAGCATGGTCGCCTTCCGCAACACCGCGGGCGACGCGGAGGTCACCGACTGGTGGGACAACGGGGGCGGCGCCATCGCCTTCGGCCGCGGTGACAAGGCGTTCCTCGCCATCAACGCGGGGGACGGCGAGGTGAAGGAGAACCTGAAGACGTCGCTGCCCGCGGGCGAGTACTGCGACGTCCAGTCCGGCAAGCCCGTCACCGTCGACAGCGAGGGCCGACTGGCCGCGACCGTCGCCGCGAAGAGCGCGCTCGCCGTGCACGTCGGCGCGGAGAGCTGCTCGGGCGCCAGCAGCTGACGCTCCGGTGCCGGCTCCCTCCGGCGCCGCCGCCCCGCGTTCTTTCCGCGCGGGGCGGCGTTCGTCGCCGCTTGCCCGGAAAGGTCCCTATCGGTGGCGGAGTTGAGGGAGTACGCTGAGTAACAGCCCACGGTCTGTTGTTGTTACCGCTGCGATGACCTTCCGGCTACCTATCGGGCCCGGAGTGTGCCCTTACGCCAGCGGCTGCTCTCAGCGGAACAGTGCTTCCGCCTCGTAGCACCGCGTGAAGGACCCCCACGGTGGATGTGATGTACACGTCCACCGCTGCCCGTCCCTTTTCACGGCGCACCAAGGCATCGGATCTGCCATGCGCGACTACTTCGCGGACGACCTCCTGCTCATCATGCCCACCACCCACAGCCCCGGCGTACGACTGTCCGGCGAGGTCGTGAGCAGCCATCGCGGGCCCCTGGCCCTCGCCCTGACCGACCAGACCCAGGCGGGCGACCCCGGCCGGGCGCGAGCCGACGAGATCCTCATCGACCTGACCGGCGTCCGCTACCTGGCCAACAGCGGCCTGGAGACCCTCATCGCCTTCGCGGTCCATCTGCAGCCGCCGCAGTGCCTGGTGGTGCGCGCCACCGCCGACCTGAACCTGCACGACCGGATCGTGGCGCGCGGCTGGGACCGGATCGAGACGCTACGGCTCGAGGACGTCTCCTGCGCGTAGCGGAAACGCGGCGGCCAGGTCGCGTGCCCCGTCCCGTACCCCGCGTACGGTGACGGCGCGCGTGGCGGGCAGCCCAGTCAGCAACTCGGAGACGAGGCAGGCGTTCTCGGGCCGCGAGGCGTAGCGGCCGCGGGCCTTCGGTACCGGCACGACCAGACCGGCCGGGGCGCCGAGCGCCTCGGCGATCACCCCGGCCCATTCGGCGCGGGTGACCCGGTCGGGGCCGCCCAGGTGCAGGACCGGCGGAAGAGGGTCCGGGGCGGCGAGGAGTGCGGCCACGACGGCGGCCACGTCGTCCACGTGGACGGGAGTGGTCCAGTGGTCGTCGGGTGCCTCGACGGACGCGCCGTCGGCCAGCCGGTGGGCGCACGCGGCGAAGAAATTCAGCCACTTGCCGGCGTCGGCGGGCTCATGGCCGTACACGAGGCTGACCCGGAGGCAGACCGCCCGCGCGGAACCGCCGAGGAGCCGGCGCTCGGCGTGCCGTTTGGCGCGGCCGTAGGCGTTGGCGGGGGAGACGGGGGTGTGCTCCGTGTTGTGCCACGCGTGGCCGTCGAAGACGTTGTCCGTGGAGATCATGACGGTGCGCGAAGCGGCGTCGTACGCGGCGAAGTTGGCGGTGACGGCGGCGTGCGCCGCGTCCGCCTCCTCCGGATGTTCCTCGCACCAGGTGACGTCGGAAGGGCCGTGCACCAGGACGATCCGCTCCGGCCGCAGCCGGGCCAGGAGCCGGGTGCAGGCCTCGGCGTCGGTGGCGTCCAGCGCGGACCACCGGGCGCCGTATTCCTCGGGTGGCGTGGCCGGGCGCCCGCGCGAGACGAGGGTGACGTCGTCCCCGGCACGCGCGAGGCGCCGGGCGATACCGGTACCGACGAATCCGCTGCCGACGATGAGCGTGCGGGGGGTGGTCGTGCGGGTCATGCGGGGGCCTGTCTGTGAGGGGCGGGGAGGGACGGCGTTACGCGGTCGCCCCACCGGCCGTGCTGATCGTCCTGGTCGTCCTGGTCGTCAGAAGGCGGCCCGCGCCGAGCAGGCCGTGGTCGTCGTCGGGGGCACCGAGGGATATCAGAGCGTCCACGTGGTCCGCGGCGAGGCCGAAGCAGCCCTGGCGGACCAGCTCCTCCACCAGCAGCGCCCGGTACCGCTCCCCGACCGCCAGAGCGAAACCGCCCATCAGGATGAAGCGGCACACCCCGATCGACGTGAAGACCGCCGAGACGGCTTGGGCGAGCGGTACGAGCGTGCCGCGGAGCACCCCCGTGGCGAACGGGTCGCCCTCCGCGATCGCCTTGGCCAACGCCGGATTGCCGATCGCGTCCGGGTGACCGCCCCCGCAGAGGGCGGCGAGACGGGACGCGGCGAATTCGGCCGGGTCCGCCACCGCCGCGCGCCGGGCCGCCGCGAGCACCCCGCGCCCGGAGGCGACGGCACCCAGGTGGCCACGGCCGCCGCAGTCGCACAGCGGCGCGTCGGGCGAGGGGTCGCAGACCCAGTGACCCAGTTCGCCGCCGTGCCCCGCGGGGTCGACGAGCACATCACCGCCGCGGAAGACCTTGTTGCCGATGCCCGAGCTGACGGTGAGCAGACAGAACGGCTCCGGCTCCGTGGCCGCGTACCGCCAGGCCGCCGCCGTGAGATCGTTGACGACGGCGACCGGCACCCCGATCCGCTCGCCCAACAGCGCGCCGAGGGGCAGCGGTGCGCCGCGCAGCCCCCACACTGTGGGCGCCGCGACGACCAGGCCATCCGCCGTCACCGGCCCCGCGAAGGCGATACCGACCGCATGCGGCACCCCACCCGTACCGGCGCCGTGCCGGTCGACCTCGCGCACGATCTGCTCCACCACCCGCTCCTGCAGCTCCGGCACGGACGCGTCCGGGTGCAGCACCTTGCCCTCGACCGGGACGCGGCGCACCCGTGAGAGGCGGCCGGTGGCCGGGGCGTAACTCCCGATCCGCAGCGTGGTCCCGCCCACGTCGAGCACGGTGAAGGACTCGGGCGGCCGGTCAGCTTCCTTCGTCGTCACGCACTGCCTCCTCGAAGACCAGCAGGTGCAGATCCGTGGCGTCCTCGGAGTCGTTGTACAGGCCGTGCTCGCCGTAGGGGCGATTGACGACGACGTCCCCCGTTCCCACCCGGAACTCCGCCCCGTCGCGGAACATCAGCCCGCTCCCGGCGAGCACGACGTACGTCTCACGGTCCGCCCCGTGCCGGTGCCTGCCGATGGACGTACCGGGCGGCAGGACCGCCAGATCGATGAAGTCCGCACCGGCTGCGCCCTCCGCGCGGGCGAAGACGCGGTGCGCGAGGATCGTGCCGAGGCCGCCGTGGTCGTGCTCCTTGGCGGTCAGCAGATCCTTTACGTTGACCGTGCGTTGCTGCACTCCCGCGGTTCCCGCCGTGGTGGGCGGCGTGTGCTCAGCCATCGCGCCGCACCGCCCGGTCCGCCAGCGCGTCCAGAGCCGCCCGCAGCGTCTCCGTCGGGAGGTGCTCCAGCTCGTCGACGAAGGCCGCCTTGCCCAGCGCGGTCGGCACGACCAGGTGCAGCTTGCGGCCCCGGCGCTGCCACGACGCCCGCAGAGCCTGCGTCATCAGCTCGGGCGTGCAGGTGGCCGGGTCGTACACGGGCAGGCCGATCCCCTCGAGCAGGGCCACGATCCGCTCGCACGTGTCCTCGTCGGTGAGCCCGAGCAGCCGCGCGACGTGCGCGGACAGCGCCATGTCGACGGCGACCGCCTCGCCGTGGGCCAGCCGGTGGCCGCCCGCCGTCTCGATCACCGGGCTGAACGTGTGGCCGAAGTCGACGAGCCGGGCGAGCTCGTGCTCGCGCAGGTTCGGGCAGAGCTCCTCCATCATGAGCCGCATGGAGGTGCGGACGATGTACGTCTCCACGTCGTCGCCCGGGACCGCCGCGCCGGACGGGCCGCGGCGGAACGCGTCCGGGTGCCGCTCCAGCGTCCTGAACAAGTCGCCGTCGAGGATCACCGCCATCTTCACGATCTCGGCGAGGCCGCAGCGGATCTCGCGCGCCGGCAGGGTGTCAAGGAGCGCCGGGTCGTTGAGGGAGGCGTGGGCGGGGTGGTAGGCGCCGAACATGTTCTTGCTGTGCAGGGCGTTGACGCCGGTCTTGACGCCGACGCCGACGTCGACCTGCCCCACCAGGCTGGTGTTGACCTTGATGTAGCGGATGCCGCGTGCGTACATGGACGCGGCGAAGCCGACGATGTCCGCGACGATGCCGCCGCCCACCGCGAGCATCACCCCGTGCCGGTCCAGGCCCGCCGCCTTGGCGGTCGCGCAGACCGATTCCACCGAGTTCAGCGACTTGTTGTGCTCGCCGGTGGCGATGGTGTGCACGCTCCAACTGCCGGGCTCCAGGCGGGTGGTGAGGTAATGGCGGAGCTGCCTGCCGTAGATTCGGTCCACGGTGGGTCCGATGAAGGCCACCACGCGGCGGCCCGCCACGTACTCCGCGAGCAGCGGGTTGTCCGGGTGGAAGACCCCGCCCGTGACGTCGACGCGGTAGCCGGTGCCGTCCGGTGCGAGCAGGTCGAAGCCCCCGGCGTCCTCACGGACACCTGTGGTCTCCGCCTCAGCAAGAACCTGGCCTGCCATGACTCTCCTTGGTGTTGTTCTCAGTGGTGTCGTGCGCGAGGACGTCCGCGGTGCCGGGCGCGAAGACGTCCGCCAGGATCCGGACCAGCGTGGACGCGGGAAGCTCCTCCAGCGGGACCGGGCGTCCCCGTGCGTCCGCCACCGGCAGCCGCCAGTTGGGGTGCACCGTGGCCGTGCCCGGCAGGTTCTGCGGTCGCCGGTCGCCCGTCGCGTCCGGCAGCCAGACGCCGAGCATCCGGGCCGGAGTGCGCCGCAGGAACCGGTGCAGCGCGGCGACCTCGCCGTCCGGATCGGGCAGCAGGCCCAGCCGGGTCAGCTCGGCGAGCCAGCCGTCGCGCTCGGCCGCTGCCGCCGCCTTCTCCTCGGCCTCCGGCCGGGTCAGCAGCCCGAGCCGCGCCCGCAGGTCCACGTGCTCGCCGGAGAGCCAGGCCGCCGTCGTCGGCAGGTCGTGGGTCGTGAGCGTGGCCAGACAGTTCGCCCGCCACTGGTCGGGCGGCAGCGGACCGTGCCGGCCCGCGGAGCCGCCCAGGTACTCGAAGCGCTGCACGGACGTGCCGAGCATGCCGCGCCCAGCGAGCTCCTCGCGCATGCCGTCCTCGACGGTGCCGAGATCCTCGCCGATCACCGCGGCGCCCGCGCGGTACGCCTCCAGGGCGAGGACGCCGAGCATCGCGTCCCGGTCGTACCTGACGTATGTGCCCTCCGTCGGCGGCCGCCCCTCCGGTACCCACCACAGCCGCGAGAGCCCCATGACGTGATCCACGCGCAGGGCCCCGGCGTGCCGCAGCCCGGAGCGGAGCAGCTCGGCGAAGGGCCGGTAGCCCTCCGCCGCGAGGGCGTCCGGCCGCCACGGCGGCTGGCCCCAGTCCTGGCCACGCCGGTTGAAGTCGTCCGGCGGCGCGCCCACGCTCATGCCCGCGGCCAGGCAGCGTTGCAGGGCCCAGGCGTCGGCCCCCTCCGGCGCGACGCCGACCGCCAGGTCGTGGACGAGTCCGACCGGCATGCCCGAGCCGACCGCCGCGGCCTGTGCGGACGCCAGCTGCTCGTCGGTGATCCAGGCGAGCCACCGGTGGTGGTCGACGGCCGCGGAGAGCTCGTTGCGGGCCCGCGCCACGGCGGGGGAGCGGGGGTCGCGCAGCTCGGCGGGCCAGGACCGCCACGCCCGGCCGTGCACGTCGGCGAGCGCGCACCACGTGGCGTAGTCGGTGAGGCCCTGCCCCTCGCGCTCGACGAACGCGGCGAAGGCCGCGGCCCGCCCTGGCAGCAGTGGTACGTCGCGCACGGCTCGCAGCGCGCGCTGCTTGAGCTCGCGCACGGCCTCGCGGTCGATGAGTGAACTCCCGTCCAGAACGGCGACGTTCAGCCGTCGCGCGCGGGCGACGAGGTCGTCCACGGCGGGGCGCGCCGCCGGGTCGAGGTAGGCGTACTCCGGCACCGCCTCCACGCGTACGTGCATGGGGTCGGCGAAACGCCGTGAACTCGGCCGGTACGGGGACGGGTCGGGCAGCGGCCCCGGCTCCACCGCGTGCAACGGCCCGAGCTGGACGAACCCCGCGCCGAGCTCCCGCCCCGACCAGGAGGCGAGCTCCGCCAGGTCGCCGAGGTCGCCCATGCCCCAGGAGCGGTGGGAGAGGACGGAGTAGAGCTGGATCAGGAAGCCCCAGGTGCGGCCCGCGGGGGTGGGCAGGCGGTCGGGCACGGCAAGGAGGGGTGCGTGCGCCCGCTGTCCGCCGGGGGTTCGGACGTGGAGGATGTGGTGGCCGGGTGGGAGGGTGGGGGAGAGGCCGCTCGTGCCGCCGGACTCCAACCGCACGTGTGCTTCGGTGTGCTGCGTGAGGTGGGCGGGGAGGGGGCGGGTGCTGTTCGGGGTGCCGTCTCCGGGGACGCGCAGCACCACACACGGGGGCAGCAGTCTCTCTGCCTGCCCGCGTCGGTGGGTCTCCAGGGCCACGCGTGCCGCCGCCTCTGTCGACGCGTCCACGCCGCACGCCGCGAGGACGGCGACCAGCGTGTCCGGGGCGACGTCGACGCGGTGGCCGCGGTCGGTGGTGTAGGCGGTGGCCACTCCGTGGGCGTGGGCGAGGGCGGTGAGTGCGTCGGTCATGCGGGTGCCCCCGGTCTCGGTGTCTTCGGCGTCGGGGTCGGTGCCGGTGCGGGGTTCCGTGCCGATGCCGGTGCCGGTGCTGGTGCCGGTGCCGGGTTCCGTGTCGGGGTGAAGAGCCGTTCCAGGACGACCGCGACGCCGTCCTCGTCGTTGCTCGGCGCGACCTCGTCGGCCATGGCGCGCAGCTCCGGATGGGCGTTGGCGACGGCCACGCCGTGGGCCGCCCAGGCGAGGAGGGGAATGTCGTTGGGCATGTCGCCGAACGCGATGGTGTCCGCGGCCGTGAAGCCGAGGAGCCGGGCCGCCCGTGCGACCCCCGCGCCCTTGGTGGTTCCCAGGGGCAGCACCTCCACCATGCCCTTCACGGAGTGCACGACGCTCACGTCGTCGCCGCACAACTTCTCGGTGACGCCCGCCAGTTCGTCCTCCGGTACGTCCGGGTGGTGCAGGACCAGCTTGTCGATGGGGGCGGACCACAGCTGTGCGCGGTCGGCCGTGACGTCCCAGCCGTGCCGGACCCGTTCACCGAAGCGCGGCGTCACCTTGAACCGGCTTTCGGGCGGCGCCGTGACGACCCCCAGCTCCAGCGTGCCGAGCGCGTCCTCGACCCGGTCGACCACCGACCTGGCCAGGTCGAGGTCGAGCCGTGCGGAGTCGAGGAGCCGGTCCGCGCCCGCGTCGTACAGCTGCGCGCCCTGCCCGCACACCGCGATGCCCCGGTAGCCGAGCGCGGTGAGGAACTCCCGGCAGGCGGCGGCGGGCCGCCCGGTGACGACGAGGTGGTGCGCGCCCGCCCCGGTGGCCAGGGCGAGGGCGCGACGGGTGCGGTCGGACACGGACAGGTCGCCGCGGAGCAGGGTGCCGTCGAGGTCGGTGGCGACGACCCGGTAGGGCGGCGGCGCCCCAGTGAACGGGACGGCGTCCCAGGCGACCCGCCCCGAGCGCAAAGTCACCATGACGACGAGCTCCCGCCCCACGGGCAGCCGGTCGAGAACCCCGTGGAACGTGCCGTCGCCCGCGGCCCGCAGAGCCACGAACCCGACCCCGCTCCCGACGGGCACGGCCTCATCCGAGGCGACCGCTTCGGCGACGGACTCCCGCACCGCCTCGGACCGTGACGCCTCGGACCGTGACGCCCCGGACCCCACCGCCCCGGGCCCCGCCACCCCCGTCGACTCCACCACCACCTCCACGCGCTCCGCCCCGGCATGGACGTACTCGACCCGCCACCCGCGACCGTCTCCCTCAGGACTCGGCGTCACCCGGCACCGCTCCGCCAGCCGTGCCGTCCAGTCGTCGCGCCCCGCCGTCTCCGCGAGTTCCGCGCCCCGCGCGAAGTCCGCGCGGGCATAAGCCGCTTCGAAGAGCCGCTCCACCGCGAGCCCGTCCAACGGAGCGCACCGCGCGTACGCGGCCGCGTCGCCCCTTTCGGCCGCCGCCCCCGCGATCAGCTCCCCGTGTCGTGCGAAGTCCGCGTCGTCCAGCGCGTCGAACCAGCCCCACGCGATGGCGTCCTCGGCGGGGAAGGGCTGCCGTTCGCCGCGCAGCAGCGTGTCGAACGCGGTGAGGCGCAGTTCCGCGCTGCCGGGCCAGGTGAACCGGCGGGCCACGCGGCGGGCGTTGGCCGACAGGCGGTCGTACGTGTCCGGGTCGCCCCGGAAGACCGCCGCGGCCTCACGTATTCGGTCGGCCAGTTCGCGGGCGAGTACGGGGTCGTCGTCGCGGAACGAGCCGCGTACGGAGAAACCCGTCGCCGTCGGGTCCGTGAGCGGTCGCGCGTGCCCGAAGTGGCCGGTGACCCGCTGATCCGTGGCGATCGGCACCGCCCCGCACGCCATCGCCTCGGCCTGGGCGATGAGGAAGCCGTCCAGTTCGTACTTGGAGGGGTTGACGCAGAAGTCGGCGCAGGCGGCCTGTTCGAAGAGGGTGTCCTCGTCGGCGAGGCGCCAGTCCAGGTGGACCTGGCCCGGGTAACGGTCGGCGATGCCCTGGAAGTAGGCGTTCGCGGCGGCGGGCCCGGCGGGGGAGGTCTCGCCGCCTCCGCCGGTCGCGCAGCGGATGACGAAGCTGATGTCCGGGTCGGTGGCGAGGACCTCCTCCACCGCGCGCATCAGCTCCAGCTGGCCCTTGTGGTGCACGGCGTAGCGCGCCGCGTGGAAGAAGACGGGGCGCGCCGGGTCGAGGCCGAGCCCGCTCAGGACGGCGGCGCGGTCCACCCCGGCAGGGTCCCGGGCGAGCCAGCTTTCGGCCACCCCGCAGCCGCCCATGAGGAGCTTGTGCGGATGGGTGCGGAGTTCGCGGGCCACCGGAAGCGTGGCGAAGAGCGCTTCGAAGGGGGTGCCTTCGAAGGTGCTGCAGTAGGCGCGCTGGCCGGGTGAGACGAAGTCGACGAGGTCCGCGTGCGCGGCGACCAGGGGGAACACGCCGACGTGGTCGGGCCTGCGCTCCTGGTGCATGCGCGTGCCGGCGAGGGCCCGCGCGATGGTCGCCACCGGAGAGTCCTCCGGTGGCGGGGGGCCGTCGAGCGCGTCCAGGTCGATGCCCGCACCGGCGCCGAGGAGCGCGAGGAGGCGCTCCACCTGCGGGCGGTGGACCTGCTGTCCGACGGGCGCGTTGGCCGCGACCGTGCTCACGGTGCGGAACCGCGGATCGGCGGCGAGCACGGGCGGCAGCAGGTAGTGGTAGTACGGCTCGAAGCCGTGCACGATCGCGGGCTCGGGGCCGGACGTCCCCGGGGCGGGGCCGAGCGGCAGACCGGACCTGATGAAGCGCACCCCCTCCACCTGGAACACCAGCGGCTTGAAGTGCGCGAGGTCCCGGCCCTCAAGGCCGGGCGGCGGGTAGAGCCGGTCGGGCAGCAGGTCCAGGTGGGCGTTGGACAGGAAGTAGACGTCCACGCCGTCCAGGCGGAGCCGGTACGCGCGCGTGGTCAGCTCGACGGCCACCTCCGCCGGGTGGCCGGGCCACACCGCCGGGTCGAGGACGAGCGGCACCACGTGGTCCGCGCGGTAGTCGAGCTCCTCGATCGGGAACGTCTCCCGGAGCCGGTCGAGGTGGCCGTGGGCCGGGGTGATCACGGAGACGCGGTGGCCGCGCGCGGCGTACTCCCGCGACAGGTTCCACACCAGCGGCGAGAGCCCGCCCCGCATCAGACGGTTGTCGAAACCGCCGCACTCGTACGAGAAGTTGATGATGTGCACGTGCGCGCAGCTCCCTCAGCCGGTGGCGGCGGCGCTCGCGCGCGCACACGCGCCACGCAGCCCCGGCAGGTCGATGAACTCGGTGTGGGTGCCCGCGCTGCCGCAGGCGAAGGCCCCCGAGACGGACCCGGCGAGCACGCACTCCTCCACCGGACGCCCCTCGAAGAGGGAGTGCAGGAACGCGGTGACGAAGGCGTCGCCCGCGCCGTTGCTGTCGACCACGGGCCGCTCCGGCCGCACCGCGGGGAAGTGCCGCACCTTCGCGTCGCCGCGCACCAGGACGTGGCAGCCGTCCGCGCCGTCGGTCGCGACGACGAGGCGTGCCCTGCCCTCGTCGAGGACCGAGTGCAGCACCTCGTCGAGCCGGTCGTGGATCGCGGCCGCGCTGAGGAAGACGTGGTCGGAGGCGAGCGCGTACGCACGGTGGTGCGGATTGCGCCCGTCCCAGTCGTGCAGGTCCGTCGAACAGGTCACGCCGAGCCCGCGGATGTCGTCGTACATGTCGCGGTTGACGCCGGTGATGGAGAGGTGGACGTGCCGGGCCCGCTCCAGGTACGGCAGGTAGAAGTCGCGCGGCAGCCGCAGGTCCGCGGGGTGGCGTCCGTCGTAGAAGGAGAAGCGGCGGCCCTGCGGGTCGACGAGGTTGACGCCGCGCGGGGTGCCGTGCGGCGAGAGGAGGTGGCTGAAGTCCAGGCCGCGGTCGGCGTACGCGTCGAGGACGGAACGGCCCTGCGCGTCGTCCCCGAGGAAGTCGATGAACTTGGTGGCCAGGCCGAGCGCGTGCCAGCCGAGCGCGACGCCGTTCCCGGTATGCGCCACGTAGTCGTACACCGGCGGCACGAACACGGAGTCGCCGGGCGGCAGTTGCAGTGCCTCGACGCGCACGATGGTGTCGATTCCGGCGCCGCCGACCACGAGGACGTCGTACTGCGGCTCACTCATGCGCGTACTCCTTCTGTCTGCTGGATGTGGCCGTCCTCCAGGACGACGGCCCCTTCGATGTCGGCGCCCGCGGGGATCGTGGCGCCGGGCAGCACCACACTGCGCCGCACCCGGGCGCCCGCGCCGATCCGCACGCCGGGGAAGAGCACGCTGTCCTCCACACGGCCGTCGTTGACCAGGTCCGAAGGCACCACCGACGAGCGCACCCCGAACTGGTCGGCCACCCACGCACGCCGCACGTCCGGCGCGACGGTCCACGGCATGCGCCCGACGGGCAGCCCGGCCGTGGGCGAGGCCGCGAGCTCCAGGTGCGCGCGGTGGTAGCGCTCGACGGTGCCGATGTCCTCCCAGTGCCCCGCCACCTCGTGGCCGCGGATGTGCTCACCGGCCGCGAGCATCGCCGGGATCACGTCCCGGCTGATGTCGTGCTGCCAGTCGGTGCCGTCGAGCCGCTCCAGATACCGGCGCAGGACCGCGGCGTCGAAGACGCAGAACGCCGCGAAGACCAGGTCGCTCGTGGCGACGTCCGGCTTCTCCACGAACGCGGTGAGCCGCCCCCGCGCATCGAACTCGACCATGCCGAACAGGTGCACCCAGCGCGGGTCGATGCGCTGGTACGCCAGGGTGAGCGCCGCCCCGGAGGCGCGGTGGGCGTCGATCAGCGGACCGTAGTCGAAGCGGTAGACGTGGTCGGCGTGCAGTACGAGGACGTGCTCGGGGCCGGGCCGGGTGCCGTCCCCTTCGAAGACGTACGCGCTCTTGCGGATCAGCGCGTCCGCCGTGCCGCGCTCCAACGGCCAGGTGCGGTCGGGCAGTTCCGCGGGGACGCGGGTGCCCGCCGTGGCGTACGCGGTGTCGTACGGGCCGAAGTGCACCCGGAAGTCCGGCCGCTGGTTCCACACCCGGTGCAGGTCGTCCATCAGCTGCCTCTCCTCGTACTGCGAGAGCAGCAGCACCTCGCCGAGGCCGGAGGCCCGCGCGTTGGCGAGGCTGAAGTCGATGAGCCGGCAGGCCCCGCCGTACGGCACCAGCGGCTTGAGCCGCCCCGTCCCGAGCGGGCCCATGCGCCGTCCCTCGCCGCCCGCGAGCAGCACGGTACGGACCGTGCGCGTCGTCGCGTCCCGGTCAGCCACGGCGCACCTCGTCCCAGGTGACGCGCCCGGAGGCGAGGGTGAGGAGCAGCCGGGCGTCACCGGGCCGCTCGGGTGCAGGGCCCCTGAACTCGCCGGGGCCGGTGCGTTCGAGGAGCTCCACGCGCGGCAGCGCCCGGCCGTCCGCTCCGGGCTCGGAGGGGATGACCAGCTCGACGCGCTCCGCGTGCGGCAGCCGGTACACGATCCGGCCGTCGTCGCCCGCCCGGCAGCGGCCGCGCAGCCGGTCCACGTCGCGCCGTCCCACCGCTCCGCCCGGTCCCCGTTCGAGGACCCGCTCGCAGGCGGCGAAGTCGGCCCGCTGCCAGGCGGCCGCGAAGATGCGGCGCGCGGCGTCGGCGTTCAAGGGGGCGTGACGTTCGTAGACGTCCACGGCGCCGTGCGCGACCGCCGCTTCCGTCACCGCGGCGCTCTCCACGTCCCGCAGCTGCTCGAACCAGCCGTGACGCAACGCCAGTTGGACCGGCGGCTCGGCCGGCTCACCCCGCCAGAGGCGGCCGAACGCGGCCAGATGCAGGTCCGCGCACCGCTCCCACGTGAACTCGCGCGCGACGGCGGACGCCCGCTCCGACAGCTCCCGACAGCGGTCCGGCTCCTGCGACCACAGCGCCACCGCCTCCCGGAACCGGTCGGCGAGCGCCGAGGTGAGCAGCTCGTCGCCCTCGGCGAACGACCGGTTCACGGCGAAACCGGTACCCGTCGACGGGCCGTCGGCGTGCCGGAAGTGCGCCATGCCCTCCTGCGCGGTCGCGATGGGCACGGCGCCGCACACCATCGCCTCGCCCTGCGCGATGAGGAACGTGTCCATCTCGAACTTGGACGGGAAGACGCAGAAGTCGGAGCTCGCCGCGTACGCGAACACCCGCCGCTCGTCGACCCGCTCCCACTCCAGGTGCAGCCGCCCGGCGTGCCGCCGCGCGACCTCATGGAAGTACGGGTCGTCGATGCCCTCTCCGGCGATGCAGCGCAGCACGAAGTTGGCGGCGAGCCCCTCGGAAAGGACCCGGTCCACCGCCCGCACCAGCTCCACCTGGCCCTTGTGGTGGACCGCGTAGCGCGCGTTGTGGAAGAAGGTGGGCAGCGCGGGATCGAGGCCGAGGCCGCCGAGCACGTCCCCCCGGTCGACCTCGGCCGGGTCCATGGCGAGCCACTCGTCGGAGATCGCGCAGCCGCCCACGAACATCTTGTGCGCGTTGCGCCGCACGACATCCGCCATGGGGAGCCGCTCGAAGAGGGCGGCGAAGGGGGTGTCGCGGAACGAGGCGTAGAAGTCGAGCTGGCCGGGCGAGAGGAAGTCGATCAGGTCGGAGTGCTCGGCGGTGAGCTCGTAGAGCGCGACGTGGTCCGGCGGATAGGCGTAGTGGAGGTGGGTGAGCTGCTGGTACTGGAGCACGGCAGCCGGGTACGCGCCCTCGCCCCCCTCCCCGGCCACCGGCAACTCCACCTTCACGTCGAGGAGTTCGAAGAGGCGCCGCACCTCCGGCCCGTACACCTTCTTCGCGATCGGCATGTTGCTCTGCACGGTGCTGACGACCAGTTTCATGGCGTCGTCGCGCAGGGCGGCAGGCAGCAGATAGTGGTAGTACGGCTCGTGCGCGTGCACCAGGGCCCGCTCCTCGCCGAACCAGGCGCGCAGGAACCGCACGCTGTCGGCCTGGAAGACGAGCGGCTTGAAGAAGACCAGGTCACGACCCTTGGCGGAGTACGGCGGATAGAACGTCGTCGGCAGCCGGTCGAGGTAGTCGTTGGAGAGGAAGTACAGGTCGACGCCGTCGAGCCGGATCCGGTGCGCCGTCGTGCGCAGCTCGATCCCGGTCTCGGCCGGGAATCCACGCCAGACCCGTGGATCCAGGGCGAGGGGAAGGGTGTACGCGTCCTCGTACGGCAGGTCCTCCACGTAGTAGCGCGGCCGCAGGTCGTCCAGACGGCCGTGCGCGGGCGTCACGATGGAGACCCGGTGGCCGCGCGCGGCGAAGGCCCGGGAGAGGTTCCACAGGTACACCGAGGTGCCGCCCTGCAACAAGGTGTGGTCGAACCCGCAGCACTCGAAGTAGGTCTCGATGATGTGCATGCGGGGCCCGACCGTCGGAACGACGTTCTCGGGGGGCTCGGGGGTCAGCACGGCCTCACGTCCTCGGAGTCGCGGTGGGCGCCGCTGCCGCCTTCGCCGAGCCGCAGGGCGTGGCGCAGGTCGATCGCGGCGTGATAGGGGCGCGTGTGCGCGTGGTTGTAGGCCAGTTCGTGGAGGAGCCGGCGCAGATACAGCAGTCGCCGGAGCGGTCCGTCGGACGCGGGGCCGAGGAGCAGCTCGCGCACGCGCTCCCGCCAGTGGTCCGCGACCTCGAACGCCTGGCGCAGTTCGTCCTGTTGGGCCGGGGAGAGGTGCGGTGCGCCGTCGAGCGAACCGAGCATGGTCTCCAGGGAGTCGAGGCCCAGACGGTTCGCGGCCTCGAACGCGGCCTCGTCCGCCGCGAAGTACTCCAGGCCGCGCTGCAACGCCACGACGTCCTCGAGCGGTGACTGCGCGGCCCAGCCCGGCGCGGTGGGAGTGGTGCTCGGGGTGGAGAGGTCGATGAGGGTCGGCGGGTTCCACAGCAGGTGGGACAGGTGCAGGTCGCCGTGGCAGGGGCCGCCGCCCGGCCAGGAGGGCCCCGACCGGACCAACTCGGCGCGCAGCGCGGCCGCTTCCGCTTCCAGTGCCTTGAAGGCGTCCCGCACCGCCGGTGCGGGCAGCGCCGGATCCGCGGTCGTGTGGTCGTGCAGGTCCGCGAGCCGCTCCTCGGCCTGCACGAGCCGTTCGCCGGCCGGATAGGCGGGCTGCGGCGTTCCGTCGCCGAGGCGGTCGGCGAGCTCGGTGTGGAAGCCGCGCAGGAAGCGCCCCGCCTCCCGCAACTGCTGCTCCAGCGGCCGCAGATGGCGTCGCGCCACCGCCACCGGCGCATCGTGGGCCAGGAGGCGCGACAGGGCGGGCCACAGGGCTCGCAGGTTCTGCCGCAGCGGTACGTCGATGCCCTCGCCCGGCACGTAGCGGTAGACGACGCCCAGTGGGTGGCGGGTCCCGGAGCCGGGGTCGGTGTACGTGTAGTCGCCCGCCCACTCCGGGGTGCGTCCCGTGCCGTTCATCAGCCGCAGCAGGTCGGACTCGCGGACGTCGTCGTCGAGGGTGCGGTACGTCTTGTGGATGTGCGGGACGCCCTGGATCTCCACGAGCGACAGGGCGTTGGACGACCAGCCCTGCTCGAAGGGGAGCGGCCGCACCTCGGGCACGGCACCGGCCGCGGCGGCACCGGCCGGGGCGCCGCCCGCGCTGCGGAACTCCACGGTGCCGCCGCGCTCCGTCCGCACCGTTCCGCCCGCCAGCGTCCTGAGCACCGCATCCGTATGGAACTCCGCGACGTCATGAGCCTCCCGCCCGCCCCGGACGTCCACCGGCACGAAGAACCGCCGGCCCGCCGCGGGCCCGCCGACCGCCGCCACGACGAGCAGCAGCGCCGCGGAGCCGAGCACGGCGTGGTCGACGCGCTCGTACCGGTCGGCCTTGCGCCCGTCCTCGGACATCCACGGCGCCGCGCGCAGCAGCGCGGCCAGCTCCTCGTCCCGGATCACGAACCTCAACTCCCAGTCATTTCGTACGTGTTGATGCCGCGCCGCCACACGCCGAGAGCCAGCAGCAGCGACAGGGCCGTCACCACGGGCAGCCACCCCAGGAGCGCCGTGTCGCCGGAGAGCAGATAGACGGCCGGGACGTACGAGGTGAAGGCGAACGGCAGCACCCAGGTCAGCAGGGCGCGCAGCGACGCGTGGTAGATGTCGAGCGGGTACGCCGCGAACTCCGACACCTGGCTCGCCGCGTACATCGCGGGCAGGCTCGTCACCGTCCAGAACGACAGCGACGCGAAGAACAGCTTCACCGCCGTGTGGATCAGCGCGCCGCAGACCACGAGCAGCGGGGCGAGCGCCCACTGCGCGGCCGTGGGGTCCAGGTCGAGCGAGGTGCCCGCGTACGTCACGAGGGCGGCGCCGACGACGAGCTCGCCGAGCGCGTCGGGGTGGAAGAAGCGCTCGGAGAGCAGGGAGAACAGCGGGTTCACCGGGCGGATCAGATAGCGGTAGAACTCGCCGCGCTGCACCAGCTTGCGGCCCAGCTCCCACAGCTGATCGGTGAAGAGGTGGTCGAGGCCGCGCGGCAGAAGGGAGAAGCCGAGCAGGAAGAGCACCTCGTGGTACGACCAGCCGCCCACGGCCGGCACCTGCCGGAAGACCAGGCCCACCACCGCCGTCTGGATGCCGACCCGCACCAGGAAGGCCCCGGCGCCGAGCGCGAAGTCGAGACGGTACGCGGCGAGGCGGTGCAGGCCGGCCCCGCCCAGGAACCAGGAGAGCCTGACGTACCAGAGTGCCGTGCCGAGGCGTGTGCGCGTCATCCGCCGAGCACCTCGAGACGGCCGAGCGCGGCCCGCCACAGCACCGCGCACAGCACCGTGAGACCGACCACCCAGCCCACCTGCTGGGCCAGCACGGCGACGGCCCCGCCCACCCCGTCGTACCTGCCGAGGAGCAGCGTCAGCGGACCGTCGACCATCCCTCTGAAAGGCAGGGCGGTGGCGACCGCCGCCAGCGGGCCCGGCATCAGCGCGATCGGCACCAGCTGCCCGGCGAAGAAGGCCACGACGCTCTGCTTCACCATGCGCACGCCCCACGTGTTCGTGGTGACGAAGCCCGTCATGCCGGTCAGCAGGTTCACGCAGAACGCGATGAGCACGGAGAGGACCGTCGACACGGCGAACAGTGCGGCGTCTCCCGGCCGCGGTGCCGTCAGCGGCACCAGGAACGAGAAGAGCACCAGGACCGGCACCCCGACGAGGACGGCGTTGGCCGCGACCACCGGCAGGCACGCGAAGAGCCGCACCAGCGGATAGCTGACCGGACGCACCAGCAGCACGGCGACGTCCCCGCGGTAGACCTCGGCGGCCACCTCGTCGTCGACCCGGTTGGCGTGCAGGACCTGCAACACCTGGGCCACCAGCAGATACGTGGTGATGCCCGCCGGGGTGAAGCCGCCAGGGCCGGTGCCGCCCGGCGAGTCCGCGTACACCGCACGCCACAGGAAGACGGTGACCGCGGCGCCCGCGGCGGCGGTGACGCCCGTGACGACGAACATCGAACGGTACTGGAGCAGGGACTGGAGGCCGCCGGTGGCGAAGGGGACGTAGCGCCCGACACGCGGGGCGATGCGGGTCTTCACGGGCGACCGCCGACGGGCGAGGGCGAGGGTGCCCGGCCGTAGATCTGCCGCAGCACCTCTTCCAGATCGGGCTCCGGGGCGTAGCAGTCCACGAGGTCGAAGTGGTCCAGGAGGAAGGCGAGGACCTGGCGCGAGGCGAAGAGGCCCGCCGGATAGTCCACGCGGATGCGCCCGCCGTCCTCGACATTCGCCCGTACGCCGGGCAGGCCACGCTCGATCAGGCCGAGCGCCTCGTGCGGCGCCGGGCCGCCCCGGTGGTCGAAGCTGACGGAGCGGTCCGCGGCCGTGCGCAGCAGGTCCTGGATGGAGCCCTGGTGGACGACCTTTCCGTGGTCGACGACCAGCGCGCTGTCGCAGATCGCGGCGATGTCGGCGATGTCGTGGCTGGTGAGCACGACGGTCGTGCCGAGCTCCCGGTGCGCACGGTTGACCAGGTCGCGCACCGCCGTCTTGAGGACCATGTCGAGCCCGATCGTCGGCTCGTCCCAGAAGACGACGGCGGGGTCGTGCAGCAGGCTCGCGGCGATCTCCGCGCGCATCCGCTGGCCCAGGCTCAGCTGGCGCACGGGGGTGGTGCCGAGGGCGTCGATGTCGAGGAGTTCGCGGTAGAGCGCGAGGTTGCGGCGGTAGACCGGGTCGGGGATGTCGTAGACGCGGCGCAGGATGCGGAACGAGTCCGGCACCGACAGGTCCCACCACAGCTGGCTGCGCTGCCCGAAGACGACGCCGATGGAGCGGGCGTTCTGCCGCCGGTCGCGGTACGGCTCGATGCCGGCGACCAGGCAGCGTCCTGCCGTCGGCGTCATGATGCCGGTGAGCATCTTGATCGTGGTGGACTTGCCGGCTCCGTTGGCGCCGATGTACGCGGTCTTCGAACCGGCGGGGATCTCGAAGGAGACGCCGTCCACGGCGCGTACGGTGCGGTACTCGCGGGTGAGCAGCGTGGCGAGGCTGCCGAGCAGGCCGGGCCTGCGTTCAGCGATGCGGAACTCCTTGGTGAGGTTCTCCGCGACGATCACGCCACCACCTGCTTGACCGCTTGCTCGATGGCGCGGTCCAACAGGGCGACGCCCTCGTCGAGTTGTGCCTCGTCGAGCGTGAACGGCGGGGCGAGGCGGATGATGTGCCCGCCGAACGCCGTCCGCAGGCCCAGGTCGAGTGCGGCGGAGTGGACCGCGCGGGCGAGCTCGGGCGCGGGCGTGCGGCTCTCCCGGTCGGTGACGAACTCCAGGCCGTACAGGAGCCCGAGCCCTCGTACGTCACCGAGCTGCTCGTACCGCGAGTGCAGGGCCGTGAGCCGCTCGCCGAGCAGCTCGCCCAGCCCGTGGGCACGTTCCGTCAGACCGTCGCGTTCGATGACGCCGAGCGTGGCGTGCGCCGCCGCGATCCCCAGGGGATTGCTCGCGTACGTCGACGCGTACGAACCGGCCGTGGCCGCCTCGGGGGAGCGCAGCAGCTCCGCGCGCCCGGCGAGCACCGCGAAGGGGAAACCGTTCGCCATGCCTTTGGAGAGGACGACCAGGTCCGGTTCGACCCCGACGAGCTCGGAGGCGAGGAAGGCGCCGGTGCGGCCGCCGCCGGTCAGCACCTCGTCGGCGACGAGCAGCACTCCGTTCGCGCGGCAGGCCTCGGCGATCCGCTCCCAGTAGCCGGGCGGCGGGACGACGACGCCCGCCGCGCCCTGCACCGGTTCGAAGACCAGCGCGGCGACGTTCGGCTTCTCGGCGATGTGCTTGCGCACGAGCGACGCGCACCGCACCTCGCACTTCGGGTAGGTCAACTCCAGGGGGCAGCGGTAGCAGTTGGGGGCGTAACCGAGGACGCTGTTCCCGGCGAACGCCTGGTGGCCGATGTCCCAGTGGACCAGCATCCGGGCGCCCATCGTCTTGCCGTGGAAGCCGTGGCGCAGCGCCCCGATCCGGTTGCGGCCCGCGGGCGCGGTCGCCTGCACCACGCGCAGGGCCGCCTCGACGGCCTCGGCGCCGGTGGAGAAGAGTGCGTAGGTATCGAGGTGGGCGGGGAGCAGCCGGGCGAGCAGTTCGAGCAGTGCGGCCCGTTCGGGGGTCGCGGCGTCGTGCACGTTCCACAGCCGTCCGGACTGCGCGGTGAGCGCCTCGACGACCTCCGGATGGCAGTGGCCGAGCGACTGGGTGAGCGTGCCGGCCGCGAAGTCCAGGTACTGGTTGCCGTCGAGGTCGGTGAGGAGCGCGCCCGAACCCTCGGCGAACACGCGCTCCCCGGCGGCGGTCTCCTCCGAGGCGCCGGGCGCGAGGTGCCGGGCTTCCCGGTCGAGCCGTGCGCGCTGCCGGTGACCTGTCACTGCTGCCCCCCACTCCGGTCGATGTGCGTGGTGCCGTGAACTGCCCGGATCGGCACCGAAGTTGAGCGGTGGAACCGGCGATGCGCACCGAGTCAAACAAAGCCGCCCCAAGATTGGCAAGAGATTGCTGAAACTTTCAGTGGGCTCTTGCGGTCGTACGGCCCGCTCTGCTTGAGTCGAGACCTCGCAAGCGAGGAGGGACCCGTGAGAACGCATCCCCAGGCCGCCCCGCCCCGCGGACGGCTTCCTTGAAAGCCCTGGTGCTGGCCGGCGGAACGGGCAGCAGGCTGCGCCCCTTCACCGACACAGGTGCCAAGCAACTGCTGCCCATCGCCAACAAACCCGTGCTCTTCTACGGGCTCGAAGCCATCGCCGCCGCCGGCATCCGTGAGGTGGGGATCGTCGTCGGCCGACGCGGCGGCGAGGTCCGCGCAGCCGTCGGCGACGGCAGCGCCTTCGGCCTGCGCGTCAGCTACCTCCACCAGGAGCGGCCGCTCGGCCTCGCCCACGCGGTGCTCATCGCGCGGGGGTTCCTCGGCGACGACGACTTCCTGCTGTACCTCGGCGACAACTACCTTCAGGACGGCCTCACCGGCTTCGTCGGGCGGGCCACGGCCCACCCGGGCGCCGCCCGCCTCCTCCTCACCCCGGTCGCCGATCCGACGGCGTTCGGCGTCGCCGAACTCGACGCCCGCGGCGACGTGATGGGTCTGGAGGAGAAACCCGACCGGCCGCGCAGCGACCTCGCCCTGATCGGCGTGTACGCCTTCGGCAAGGACATCCACGAAGCGGTACGGGCGATCAGGCCCTCCGTGCGCGGCGAGCTGGAGATCACCGACGCCGTGCAGTGGATGCTCGACCGGGGGCTGCGGGTGCGCGCCGAGACCACCACCCGGCCCTGGCGCGACACCGGCAGCGTCGACGACCTCCTGGAGGTCAACCGCCAGGTCCTCGACAGCATCGAGGGCCGCGTCGACGGCAAGGTCGACCCGGAGAGCACCGTCCTGGGCCGGGTACGCCTCGCCGAGGGTGCCGTGGTGCGCTGCTCGCGCATCGTCGGCCCCGCGGTGATCGGCGCGGGCACCGTCATCAGCAACTCCAGCATCGGCCCGTACACCGCCATCGCCGAGGACTGCCGGATCGAGGACAGCGCCATCGCCCACTCCGTGCTGCTGCGCGGCGCGGACGTGGAGGGCGCTTCCCGCATCGAGTCCTCGCTGATCGGGCGCGGCGCCGTCGTGGCCCCCGCTCCGCGGCTGCCCCAGGCCCACCGACTCGTCATCGGCGACCACAGCAAGGTGCAATTGACCTCATGAACCACGCCGACCCCACGGGCCGCCGCGGCCGCCGCATCCTCGTCACCGGCGGCGCCGGCTTCATCGGCTCCGCGTACGTCCGGTCACTCCTCGGCCCCGCGGGCCCGCCGGGCATCGAGGTGACCGTGCTCGACAAGCTCACCTACGCGGGCAGCATCGGCCGCCTCGACGAGGTGCGCTCCCACCCCGGGTTCACCTTCGTGCGCGGCGACGTCTGCGACGCCCGGCTGGTCGGCGAACTGGCCGCGGACCACGCCCAGGTGGTGCACTTCGCCGCGGAGTCGCACGTCGACCGCTCGATCACGGACGGCTCCGCGTTCACCCGCACCAACGTGCTCGGCACCCAGACCCTGCTCGACGCCGCGCTCCACCACGGCGTCGCGACCTTCGTCCACGTCTCCACCGACGAGGTGTACGGATCGATCGCGCGGGGTGCGGCCACCGAGGAGGATCCACTGCGGCCCAACTCCCCGTACGCGGCGTCGAAGGCCGCCGCCGACCTCATCGCCCTGGCCCAGCACCGCACCCACGGCCTGGACGTCCGCGTCACCCGCTGCTCCAACAACTTCGGCCCGCACCAGCACCCGGAGAAGCTCATTCCGCGCTTCCTGACGGCCCTCCTGAACGGGGAGAACGTGCCGGTGTACGGCGACGGGCTGCAGGTGAGGGACTGGCTGCACCTGGACGACCACGTCCGCGGACTCGAACTGGTCCGCACCCGGGGGCGGGCGGGGGAGATCTACAACATCGGCGGCGGCACCTCCCTGACCAACCTGGCGCTGACGGAGCGGCTGCTCGCCCTGTGCGGCGCCGACGCCGGGCGCATCACGCACGTCACGGACCGCAAGGGACACGACCGCAGGTACGCCGTGGACCACACGAAGATCAGCACCGAGCTCGGCTACCTGCCCGGCACCGACTTCGACGCGGCGCTCGCCGAGACGGCCCGCTGGTACCGGCACAACCGCTCGTGGTGGCAGCCGTACGTCGCGGCGGCGTGAGCGCCTGTGTCATCACCCCGTCCGGGTGGCGCCGCCTACGCCTTGCGTCCCGACCCCGTGGAGCCACGTACCACCAACTCCGGCATGAAGACGAACTCGCCGTGCGGCGCCGGTGTCCCGCCGATCTCCTCGAGCAGCGCGCGGACCGCCGCCTGGCCCATGGCCTGTACGGGCTGGCGGATCGTGGTCAGCGGCGGGTCGGTGAACGCGATGAGCGGCGAGTCGTCGAAGCCGACGACCGAGATGTCCCGCGGCACGCTCAGGCCCAGGTCGCGGGCGGCACGGATGGCGCCGAGCGCCATCATGTCGCTGGCGCACACGACGGCGGTGCAGCCCCGGTTGATGAGAGTGGTGGCCGCGGCCTGGCCGCCCTCGAGGGTGTAGAGGGAGTGCTGGATCAGCTCCTCCGACGCCTCGTCGTCCAGGCCGAGGCGCTCAAGCAGCCCGAGCCGGAAGCCCTCGATCTTGCGCACGACGGGCACGAACCGCTTGGGGCCGACCGCGAGACCGATACGGGTGTGGCCGAGCGAGGTCAGGTGTGTGACGGCCAGGCGCACGGCGGCGCGGTCGTCGGTGGAGACGAAGGGGGCCGCCACGTCCGGCGAGAAGCCGTTGACGAGGACATAGGGGACGCCCTGGGCGCGCAGCACCTCGTACCGCTCCATGTCGGCGGTGGTGTCGGCGTGCAGGCCCGAGACGAAGATGATGCCGCTGACGCCGCGGTCCACGAGCATCTCGGTGAGCTCGTCCTCGGTGGAGCCGCCCGGCGTCTGCGTCGCGAGGACCGGCGTGTACCCCTGGCGGGTCAGGGCCTGCGCGATGACCTGCGCGAACGCGGGGAAGATCGGGTTGTCCAGCTCCGGCGTGATGAGGCCGATGAGCCCCGCGCTGCGCCGGCGCAGCCGTACCGGGCGTTCGTACCCGAGTACGTCGAGGGCGGCGAGCACCGCCTCGCGGGTGCCGACGGCCACCCCGGGCTTGCCGTTGAGTACGCGGCTCACGGTGGCTTCACTGACCCCCGCGTGGGCTGCGATGTCGACAAGCCGTGCGGTCATGGCACTGGACTGTACCTGCCATCGGGGTGATTGCACACTGCCCGTGAATCTTCGTGGAAGCTTGCGGAAAGAGCTGTCTTGCAAGAGTCTTGCAGTCGCCTTCATCGCTCTCGGTGTTCCCGCGTGTCCCTGTTTCTCCGCGCGCTCACACGGATGCCAGGCGCCCCGCGACCCTGTCAAGCGCAGACCGGGGCACGGTAAGGACACACAGATGTAACGATCGCCGGTCCTTGCAGAAATTTACCGCAAGGTCTTTCGGCGACATTCCAACGCTGTTACGTTCCTGGCAACCCGGCGCCGCCGTCCAGAGCGGCCAGCAGGAGGCACCTCTTCGTCTCCCCGTGATTCCGGGATCAGTTGAAGGAGTTCACATGCGGCGTGGCATTGCGGCCACCGGGCTGATCGCGGCCCTGGCCATGACAGCGGCAGCGTGCGGGGGCGACGACGGAGGCAGCGGCGGGAGCAAGGACGGGAAGCTCTCCGGCACCGTCACCTTCTGGGACACCTCGAACGACGCCGAGAAGGGCGCGTACGAAAAGATCGCCAAGGGCTTCGAGAAGCTGCACCCGGACGTCGAGGTCAACTATGTGAACGTCCCGTTCGGCGAGGCCAACGCCAAGTTCAAGAACGCCGCGGGCGGCAACTCCGGCGCCCCCGACGTGATGCGCACCGAGGTCGCCTGGACCCAGGACTTCGCCTCGCTCGGCTACCTCGCCCCGCTCGACGACACCGTCGCGCTCGACCAGGCGGACGACTTCCTCCCGCAGGCCGCGGCGAGCACGAAGTTCAAGGGCAAGACGTACGCCGCCCCGCAGACCATCGATACCCTGGCGCTCTTCTACAACAAGAAGATGCTCAAGGCCGCCGGCGTCGACGTGCCCAAGTCCTTCGACGACGTGAAGTCCGCCGCGAAGAAGATCAAGTCCAAGTCCGGCAGGACCGGCCTGTACCTGCGCGGCGACGACCCGTACTACTACCTCCCGTACCTCTACGGAGAGGGCGGCGACCTCCTCGACACCAAGAACAAGAAGGTCACGGTCGACGACCCCGAGGGCGCCGAGGCCTTCTCGGTGATGAAGGACCTCGTCGACTCCAAGGCGGCCGTCACCGACGCGAGCGACGGCTACAACAATCAGCTCAACGCCTTCAAGGACGGCGACGTCGCCATGGCGCTCGACGGCCCGTGGTCCATCGAAGGCGCACTGAAGGGCAAGGAGTTCAAGGCCGACAAGGGCAACCTCGGGGTCGCCCCGGCCCCGGCCGGCAGCAAGCGCCAGGGCGCCCCGCAGGGCGGCTGGAACCTCGCCGCCTACGCGGGCTCCGGCAACCTCGACGCGTCCTACGAGTTCATCAAGTACATGAGCTCCGCCAAGGTGCAGCAGCAGACCACCGAGCAGCTCAGCCTGCTGCCGACCCGCACCTCCGTCTACGACGTGAAGTCCGTCAAGGACAACCGGATGGTGCAGTTCTTCAAGCCCGCCGTCGCCAAGTCCGTGCAGCGGCCGTGGATCCCGGAGGCCAACGCGCTCTTCGAGCCGATCCGCCTGCAGCTGGAGAAGGTGCTCAGCGGCAAGTCCTCCCCCGAGAAGGGCGCCCAGGGCATCGGTGACGCCTACCGCAAGCTCCTCAAGAACTACAAGTAGGAAGAGGGAGGGCTGACCGACCCATGGCTGTCGAGACCGGCCAGCCGGTGGTGAAGGCCGCGGATGTCAAGGGCATCCGCGGCCGCGGCCCCCGGCCCGGCAAGAACCCAGGGCGGCTGCGCCGGGCGTTCGCCACTCACTGGTACGCGTGGGCCATGGTCGCCCCCGTGGTGACCGTGATCGGCGTGATCGTCGGCTACCCGCTGGTGCGCGGCATGTACTTGTCGACGACCAACGCCAACGAGGCGAACGTCGAGCGGCACATCGGTGTCAACGACATCCCCGCCACGTACGAGTCCGTCGGGCTCGACAACTACCAGGCGATCCTCTCCGACGGCGTCTTCTGGGACCGCCTCAGCTGGACCGTCATGTGGACCGTCTCCTGCGTCGCGCTGTCCTTCGCACTCGGTCTCGGGCTCGCCACGATGCTCAACCGCAAGCTGGCGGGACGCACCTTCTACCGGATGGCGCTGATCCTGCCGTGGGCGGTCCCGGCCTTCGTCTCCGTCTTCACCTGGCGCCTGCTCTTCAACGAGAAGAAGGGCCTCCTCAACAAGATCCTCGCGGGCGGCGGCATCGACGCCATCCCGTGGCTCAACGACCCGACCTGGGCGAAGATCTCCGTGATCACCGTCAACGTCTGGCTCGGCGTGCCGTTCATGCTCGTCGCCATGCTCGGCGGCCTGCAGTCCATCCCGGGTGAGCTGTACGAGGCGGCCGAGATGGACGGCGCCAACGCCTGGCAGCGCTTCCGCCACATCACCCTGCCGGGGCTGCGGACCGTCGCCAGCACGGTGATCCTCATCAGCGGCATCTGGACCTTCAACATGTTCCCGGTGATCTTCCTGCTCACCAGGGGAGGACCAGGAGACGCCACCGAGATCCTGGTGACGTACGCCTACCGGCTCTCGTTCGTCGTCAGCCCACGCGACTTCGCGGGCTCCGCCGCCTGGGGCGTTCTCATCCTCGCCCTCCTCTCGATCATCGCGGTGGCCTACCGCCGCGCGCTCCGCAAGCAAGGAGAGGTGTGGTGACCACCGTGGAAACGAAGCAGCGCAAGTCCAGGGGGCGCGACGAGCGCGGCCCGCTCGCCTCGGCCGGCCTGCACCTGACCCTGCTGCTCGCCAGCGCCATCGCGGTCCTGCCGCCCCTGTGGCTCCTGGTCACGTCGTTCAAGCCGGAGAGCGAGGCCTTCTCCACCGACCTCGTGAAGGACTTCACCTTCGGCAACTACGACCACGTCCTGAACGACACCGAGTTCCCGAACTGGCTCCTCAACTCCGTCATCGTGGTGGGCCTGACCACGGTGATCGGCGTCTTCATCGCGGCGACGACCGGGTACGCGGTGAGCCGCTTCAAGTTCCCCGGCATGCGGCCGCTGATGTGGCTGCTCCTGATCACCCAGATGTTCCCCGTCGCGGTGCTCATTGTGCCGCTGTACAACCTCCTCGCCAGTCTCGGGCTGCTCAACCAGCCCGTCGGGCTCGTCGTCACGTATCTGACGATCGCCGTGCCGTTCTGCGCCTGGATGATGAAGGGGTACTTCGACACCATCCCGGTCGAGATCGACGAGGCCGGACGGGTGGACGGACTCAACCCGTTCGGCACCTTCTGGCGGCTCATCGTGCCGCTCGCCAAGCCGGGCCTCGCCGTCACCGGGTTCTACAGCTTCATCACCGGCTGGGCCGAGGTCGCCTACGCGTCCGCCTTCATGACCGGCGAGGAGAACCTCACGCTCGCCGGCGGCCTGCAGACCTTCGTCAACCAGTACACGAGCGACTGGGGTTCGCTGACGGCGTCCGCGGTGATCGTGGCGGTGCCCGCCGCGGTGATCTTCGGCTTCGCCCAGCGCCACCTGGTCTCCGGTCTGACGGCGGGCGCGACGAAGTCCTGAGGCGTCCGGCCGCGCCGCACTCTCACCCGCACAGTGCGCACGCCACGTCGGCGGCGCCGGACCGACACCGTCCGGCGCCGCCCCCACCACACTCGATCCCCAGGGAAGACATGACCCAGCATCTCGCTGCCCCTGCCGCCCCCACCACCGAGACGCGCACGGACTGGTGGCGCGACGCGGTGATCTACCAGGTGTATCCGCGCAGCTTCGCCGACGGCAACGGCGACGGCATGGGCGACCTGGAGGGCATCCGCAGCCGGCTGCCGTACCTCAGGGACCTCGGCGTCGACGCCGTCTGGCTCAGCCCCTTCTACGCATCGCCACAGGCCGACGCCGGCTACGACGTCGCCGACTACCGCGCCATCGACCCGATGTTCGGCAACCTCCTCGACGCCGACGCGGTCATCCGCGACGCCCACGAGCTCGGCCTGCGCATCATCGTGGACCTGGTGCCCAACCACTCCTCCGACCGCCACGACTGGTTCCGCCGCGCGCTGGGCGAAGGCCCGGGATCACCGCTCCGGGACCGCTACCACTTCCGCCCCGGCAAGGGCGCCGACGGCGAACTCCCGCCCAACGACTGGGAGTCCATCTTCGGCGGCCCCGCGTGGACCCGGGTGCCCGACGGCGAGTGGTACCTCCACCTCTTCGCGCCCGAGCAGCCCGACTTCAACTGGGAACACCCCGCCGTCCGGGACGAGTTCCGCTCGATCCTGCGCTTCTGGCTCGACATGGGCGTCGACGGCTTCCGCGTCGACGTCGCCCACGGCCTGGTCAAGGAGGCCGGCCTGCCCGACATCGGCCGCCACGACCAGCTCAGACTGCTCGGCAACGACACCATGCCGTTCTTCGACCAGGACGGCGTGCACGAGATCTACCGCAGCTGGCGGCAGGTCCTGGAGGAGTACGCGGGGGAACGCATCCTCGTCGCCGAGGCGTGGACGCCGACCGTCGAGCGGGCCGCCCAGTACGTGAGGCCCGACGAGATGCACCAGGCGTTCAACTTCCAGTACCTGGGCACCTCCTGGGATGCCGCCGAGCTGCGCGACGTCATCGACGTGTCGCTGGCCGCGATGGGTCCCGTGGGCGCCCCCGCCACCTGGGTCCTCTCGAACCACGACGTGACCCGGCACGCCACGCGCCTCGCCAACCCGCCGGGCCTCGGCACCCAGCTGCGCACCGCGGGCGACCGCGAGCTCGGCCTGCGCCGCGCCCGCGCGGCGACGCTGCTGATGCTGGCGCTGCCCGGCTCCGCGTACCTGTACCAGGGCGAGGAACTCGGCCTGCCCGACGTCACCGACCTGCCCGACGAGGTGCGCCAGGACCCGTCGTTCATCCGCGCCGAGGGGCAGGACGGCTTCCGGGACGGCTGCCGGGTGCCCATCCCGTGGACCGCGGAAGGATCGTCGTACGGCTTCGGCACGGGCGGCAGCTGGCTCCCGCAGCCCGAGGGCTGGGGCGAGCTGAGCGTGCAGGCGCAGACCGGCGACCCCGGCTCGACCCTGGAGCTCTACCGCAGCGCGCTCGCCGTGCGCCGCGCGGAACCGGGGCTCGGCGCGGGCGGCGCCGTCGAATGGCTCGACGCCCCCGAAGGCGTGCTCGTCTTCGCCCGAGAGGGCTTCGTGTGCACCGTGAACACCACCGCGGAGACGGTCAGGCTCCCGGCTCCCGGCCGCGTGCTGCTCGGCAGCGAGGAGGCGGAGGTCTCGGACGGAGCCGTGCACCTGCCCGCCGACACCACCGTCTGGTGGGCGGTGTGACGCTGCCCTCCGCGCCGCGGGACGCCCACCGGGGCGCCCCGCGGCTCCTGGACATCGCGGCCCAGGCCGGCGTCAGTGAGGCCACCGCGAGCCGGGTCCTGAACGGCAAGGCGGGGGTCGCGACCGGCACCAGGCGCCGGGTCCTCGCCGCCCTGGACGTCCTCGGCTACGAACGGCCCACCCGGCTGAAACGGCGCAGCGCCGGACTGGTCGGCCTGGTCATCCCCGAGCTGACCAACCCGATCTTCCCCGCCTTCGCGCAGGTCATCGAGCAGGTCCTGGCAGGACACGGCTACACCCCGATGCTCTGTACGCAGATGCCGGGCGGCGCCACCGAGGACGAGCTGGTCGAACAGCTGGAGGACCGCGGGGTCAGCGGCATCATCTTCCTGTCGGGTCTGCACGCCGACATGACGGCCGACACCGCGCGCTACCGCGAACTGGCGCACCGCAAAGTGCCGTTCGTCCTCGTCAACGGCTACAACGAGGACATCCCGGTGTCCTTCGTCTCGCCCGACGACCGCTCGGCGGTGCGGATGGCCGTACGCCACCTCGTCGACCTCGGGCACGAGCGGATCGGGCTCGCCATCGGCCCGACCCGGTACGTGCCATCGCGCCGCAAGGCGGAGGGGTTCACGGCGGCCCTGCACAGCATGCTCGGCCTGCCGCAGGCGGAGGCCGAACGCCTCGTGCAGCGCACCCTGTTCACGGTCGAGGGCGGGCAGGCCGCGGCCGGCGCCCTCCTCGATCTCGGATGCACGGCGATGGTGTGCGGCAGCGATCTGATGGCACTCGGCGCCGTCAGGACCGTGCGCGACCGCGGCCTCACCGTGCCCGGCGACGTCTCCGTGGTCGGCTTCGACGACTCCCAGCTCATCGCCTTCACGGACCCGCCGCTGACCACCGTGCGCCAGCCGGTGCAGGCGATGGCGACCGCCGCGGTGGGCGCACTCCTGGAAGAGATCGACGGAAACCCCGTGCAGCGCACGGAGTTCGTCTTCCAGCCGGAGCTGGTCGTGCGCGGTTCCACCGGAGTCTGTCCAGAGGGTTGACCCCATGCGGGGGGCGCCATACCGTCCAACCCGCAACAACTTGTGCTGACTTGCTGCAAGGAATTGCCGAGAAGGATCTTGCCGGAGGAAGCACTTGCTGAAGGTTCCCTCAACGCGCAGGAGGTACCCCATGACCGGCCGGACCACCAAGAGCCGCAGACCCGTCGCGACCGCGCTGGCCCTGATCGCGGGTGTCGCGGGCAGCGTCGTCGCCGGGGCCCCTGCGGCCCAGGCCGCCCCGCCCGGCGGCAAGGACGTCACCGCCGTCCTCTTCGAGTGGAACTTCAAGTCCGTCGCCAAGGCCTGTACGGACCGGCTCGGCCCGGACGGTTACGGGTACGTGCAGGTCTCCCCACCGCAGGAGCGCCTCCAGGGCGACGCCTGGTGGGCCGCGTACCAGCCGGTCAGCTACAGGATCGGCACCCGGCTCGGTGACCGCGCCGCGTTCAAGGACATGGTCGACACCTGCCACTCGGCCGGTGTGAAGGTCGTCGCCGACGCGGTGATCAACCACATGACCAACGCGTCCGGCACCGGCTCGGCGGGCTCGCGCTTCAGCAAGTACGACTACCCGGGCACGTACTCGTCCGCCGACATGGACGACTGCAAGGCCGACATCAGCAACTACCAGGACCGCTGGAACGTCCAGCACTGCGAGCTGGGCGGCCTCGCCGACCTCGACACCGGCGAGAACCACGTGCGCGGCCGCATCGCCACGTACCTCAACGACCTCCTCTCGCTCGGCGTCGACGGCTTCCGCATCGACGCGGCGAAGCACATGCCCGTCGACGACCTGAAGAACATCAAGTCACGCCTGAGCAACCCGGGCGTCCACTGGAAGCAGGAGACGCTGCACGGGGCGGGCGAGCCCGTCTCCCCGAGCGAGTACACCGCGACCGGCGACCCGCAGGAGTTCCGGTACGCCTGGGACCTCAAGCGCGTCTTCAACAACGAGAAGCTCGCCTACCTGAAGAACTACGGCGAGGGCTGGGGCTACATGCCGGGCGGCACCAGCTCCGTGTTCGTCACCAACCACGACACCGAGCGCCACGGCCAGACCCTCAACTACAAGGACGGCGCCAACTACACCCTCGCGCACGTCTTCATGCTGGCCTGGCCCTACGGCTCTCCCGACGTCCACTCCGGCTACGAGTTCAGCAACAACGACGCCGGATCGCCCAACGGCGGCCAGGTGAAGACCTGCTACAGCGACGGCTGGAAGTGCCAGCACGCCTGGCCGGAGATCCGCAGCATGGTCAAGTTCCGCAACACCGCACGCGGCGCGTCGGTCACCAACTGGTGGGACAACGGCAACAACACGGTCGCCTTCGGCCGCGGCGACAAGGCATACGTCGTCATCAACCACGAAGGGTCCACCGTCAACCGCACCTTCCAGACCTCCCTGGCGGCGGGCACGTACTGCGACGTGCAGAGCGGCAGGAGCGTCAGCGTGAACGGCTCGGGACAGTTCACGGCGGCCGTCGCCCCGAACACGGCCCTCGCGCTGCACACCGGGGCCAAGAACTGCTGACCGGCCTCCTCCCAGGGCCGGTCCCGCGCAAGACCGGCCCCCCCCATAGACCGGCCGCCCGGCCCATCCGTGTCCCCGCTGCCGGGCGGCCGTACCTCCCTTCCCCAGCCCCCCAGCCCCCCAGCCCTGAAGGAGAAACCGCCGTGACCGGCTCCCCGCGCCGCGCCGCCGTGACCGTGGCCCTCGCCCTGCTCGCCGCCACCGTGCCCCTGACCGCGACGGCCGTGCCGATGGCACCGTCGACGCCGTCCGCCGCGGCCGAGCAGGCCGACCCGCTGGACCTGTCGAAGTCGCGGGCCCAGTGGATCGACAGGAACACCCTCGCCTGGGACGCGGACACGGGGAGCCGCCACGAACTCCTGTACGCAACCCGCGGCGGCCTCACGGTCGAGGGCGGCGACATCGGGGGAGCGGCGACGCACCGGCTGCGCCTCACCCCGGCCGACGGCGGCCTCACCGGCGCCCAGAAGGCCAAGTACCCGCACCTCAAGGGCTACGCCGCCTTCACCGTCGACCCCCGCGACCGCCACCTGGTCCGCGCCGCCCTCACCGGCCAGCTCGTCGCCACCGCCCGCTCCGCCGACGGCACGCTGCGCTCCGCGACCGGCGTGCAGACCCAGGGCGTCCTCGACGACGTGTACGGCACGGCCGCCGCCAAGGCCACCCTCGGCCCGCGTTTCACCCACGGCCGCGTCACCCTCGCCGTCTGGGCGCCCACCGCCCAGCGCGTCTCCCTCGACATCGGCGGCCGCACGGTGACGATGCACCGGGACCGCGCCTCCGGGGTCTGGTCGGCGACCGGGCCGGGCAGCTGGTCGGGCAAGGCCTACCGGTACGTCGTCAAGGTGTGGGCGCCGAGCGTCCGCAAGGTCGTCACCAACAAGGTCACCGACCCCTACTCCACCGCGCTCACCACCGGCTCCGAGCGCAGCCTCGCCGTCGACCTGACCCACGCGGAGCTCGCCCCCAAGGGCTGGGCCGGGCTGCGCAAGCCGAAGGCGATCCCGCTGCGCGCCGCGCAGATCCAGGAGCTGCACGTCAGGGACTTCTCCGCCGCGGACCGCACGTCGGACCACCCGGGCCAGTACCTGGCGTTCACGGACAAGAAGTCCGACGGCATGAAGCACCTGCGCCGCCTGGCCCGCGCCGGCACGTCGTACGTACACCTGCTGCCCGTCTTCGACATCGGCACCGTCCCGGAACGCGCCTCCGACCAGGCCACCCCCGACTGCGACCCGCCCGCGTACGCCCCGGACTCCGACGAGCAGCAGGCCTGCGTCACGAAGAGCGCGGGCAAGGACGCGTACAACTGGGGTTACGACCCCCTGCACTTCACGGTGCCGGAGGGTTCGTACGCGAGCGACCCCGAGGGCACCCGCCGCACCGTGGAGTTCCGCAAGATGGTGCAAGGCCTCAACGGCTCGGGGCTGCGCACGGTCATGGACGTCGTCTACAACCACACCGTCGCGAGCGGCCAGGCCGACAAGTCCGTGCTCGACAGGATCGTGCCCGGCTACTACCAGCGCCTTGACGCCGACGGCGCGGTCACCACCTCCACGTGCTGCGCCAACACGGCGACCGAGAACACGATGATGGGCAAGCTCGTCGTCGACTCGCTCGTCACCTGGGCCAAGGAGTACAAGGTCGACGGTTTCCGCTTCGATCTGATGGGCCACCACCCCAAGGCCAACATCCTGGCCGTCCGCAAGGCACTCGACGCGCTGACCCCGGCGAAGGACGGCGTCGACGGCAAGAGCATCGTCCTGTACGGCGAGGGGTGGAACTTCGGAGAGGTCGCCGACGACGCCCGCTTCGTCCAGGCCACCCAGAAGAACATGGCGGGCACCGGCATCGCGACGTTCTCCGACCGCTCGCGCGACGCGCTGCGCGGCGGCGGCCCGTTCGACGGCGACCCGGGCGTACAGGGCTTCGCCAGCGGCCTGTACACGGACCCCAACTCCTCCCGCTCCAACGGCACCCCGGCCGAACAGAAGGCCCGCCTCCTGCACTACCAGGACCTCATCAAGGTCGGCCTGACCGGCAACCTCGCCGACTACACCTTCAAGGACTCGGCCGGACGCAGGGTCAAGGGCGCGGACGTCGACTACAACGGCGCCCCCGCCGGATACGCGGCGCGGCCGGGCGACGCGCTCTCCTACGCGGACGCGCACGACAACGAATCGCTGTACGACGCGCTCGCCTTCAAGCTGCCCGCAGGCACGGCGACGGCCGACCGGGCCCGCATGCAGGTCCTCGCCATGGCGACCGCCGCCCTCTCCCAGGGCCCGGCGCTCTCCCAGGCGGGAACGGACCTGCTGCGCTCCAAGTCCCTGGACCGCAACTCCTTCGACAGCGGCGACTGGTTCAACACGGTCAACTGGGACTGCCGCGCGGGCAACGGCTTCGGCCGAGGCCTGCCCCCGGCCGCCGACAACAAGGACAAGTGGCCCTACGCCAAGCCCTTGCTGTCGTCCGCGTCCACGCTGACCCCGGACTGCGAGACGATCAACGGCACGTCGGGTGCGTACCGGGACCTGCTGCACATCCGGACGACCGAGCCCGCCTTCTCCCTCGCCACGGCCGGGAAGGTCCAGTCGGCCCTGTCCTTCCCGCTGTCCGGCACGGACGACGAGACCCCCGGCGTCATCACCATGAAGCTCGGCGACCTCGTGGTCGTCCTCAACGCGAGCCCGCAGACCCAGCTACAGCGGGTCGACGCCCTGCGGGGCACCCGCTACGCCCTGCACCCGGTCCAGGCGTCCGGCGCGGACCGCACCGTGAAGTCATCGACGTACGACCGGAGTTCAGGCGCGTTCACCGTCCCGGCGCGAACGGTCGCGGTCTTCGAGCGCGGCTGAGCGTTCCCGATCGGCGTCAGGCGTTGCAGGGGAGCGGGGGCGGCCGTGTCCTCGGGGTCAGCTGATCCGCTTGAAGTTGTCGCCGAACGTCCAGCCCTTCGATCCGTCCCAGTTGATCGACCACGTCATCAGGCCCTTGAGGGCGCCGTTGTAGCGGTTCCAGGCCTGGGTGACGAGGCTCGGGGACATGTAGCCGCCGCCTGCGCCCGGTTGGGCGGGGAGGCCGGGGACCTGCTTGTCGTAGGGGACCTTGATGGTGGTGCCCTGGATGTTCAGGCCCTTGTTGAGGCAGTCGGTCTGAGCGGTGAAGCCCTGTACGGTGCCCGCGGAGTAGGAGTCGCCGGAGCAGCCGTACATGCTGCCGTTGTAATACTGCATGTTGAGCCACCACAGGCGGCCGTTGTCCGCGTACTTCTTGATGATCGGCAGATACGCGCCCCAGATCGAGCCGTAGACGACGCTGCCGCCGGTGACGTACGCCGTCTCGGGGGCCATCGTGAGGCCGAAGCCCGCGGGCATGCGGGCGAGCACGCCGTCGATGATGCGGATGAGGTTGGACTGCGAGGCCGACAACTGGTTGATGTTGCCGCTGCCCACCAGGCCCGTCTCGATGTCGATGTCGATGCCGTCGAAGTTGTACTTCTTCAGGATCGGCACGATCGTCTCGACGAAGCGGTCGGCGACAGCGGTGGAGTTCAGGTCGATGCCCGCCGTGGCGCCGCCGATGGACATCAGGATGGTCGCGCCGTCCGCCTTCGCCTGGCACATCTCGGCGGGCGTCGCGACCTTCACCGTCGCGTCCATGCCGTCCTCCCACAGGACGGTGCCGTCGGAGCGGATGACGGGGAAGGCCGCGTTGATGACGTTGTAGCCGTGCTGCTTGATGCGGCTGTCGGTGATGGGGGTCCAGCCGAACGGCGGGTGCACGCCGTTCGACGCGCCGTCCCAGTTCTCCCAGTACCCCTGGAGCACCTTGCCCGCGGGCTTCGGCTTGACCGCGCAGGTGTCGGCCCGCGGTGCGGCGGGAGTGGGGGCGGGGGCCGCCGCGGCGGCGGGCAGCTGTGCGACACAGGCCAGTGCCAGGGCTGACCCCAGCAGGCTCAACGTCCGACCGATCACGCGGTGCTCCCTGGGTGCGGTGGGGGATGCGGAGACGTGCCTCGTGCGGTGCGTCAACCTAGGCTGGTATAGACCTGGCGTCAATAGGTCTGTACCAAAGGGAGGTTGGAGGGGGCGGGGGCTGGTGGAGCCCGTGGGTCGCACTCAGTTGTCCACCGGCAGGCCCTGCGGTTCCTTGATCCGCTTCATGATGATCTGCGAGTTGACCTCGGTCACCCCCGCCAGCGTGGTGAGCCGCTCGATCCAGAGCCGCTCGTACGCGGCGAGGTCGGCGACCGCGATGCGCAGCAGGCAGCCGGGGCTCCCGAACAGCCGGTACGCCTCGATGACGTCCGGAATGTCCTGGAGCGCGGCCTCGAACGCCTCGACCGTCTCGCGGTCGCGGCGCACCTCGATGGAGACCAGTACCTCGAAGCCCCGGCCGACCGCTTCCGGGGAGACCACCGCGCGGTATCCCTGGATGACCCCGTCCAGCTCCAGCTGGCGCACGCGTCGCATGCACGGCGACGCGCTGAGGCCGACCCGCGCGGCCAGCTCCTGGTTGGTCAGTCGGCCGTCGTTCTGCAGCTCGCGCAAGATGCTGCGGTCGATCTCATCCATGGCGCAATTATTCACCACGCATGTTGCACACGTCTTCGATTTTGGCAAACACATTGCGCAATGTTCGACCTATCCTTGCGGCGAGGCTGCCCACCACCCGGGGGGCTGATGGTCCTCAAGTTCCCTGGGAGGTACACAGACGTGGAAGCACGGGCGCGACGGATCGTCGTCATCAGCACCGGCGGGACGATCGCGAGCCGCTGGCAGGGGACCGGTTTCGCCGCCGACGCACCCGGCCGCGAGGTGCTCGCCACGGCGGCGATACCCCAGGACATCACCTCCGAGGTCATCGACCTGTTCAACGTGAACAGTCCGCGCCTCACCTCCGCGCAGCAGCTCACCCTCCTGCGCACCGTGCACGAGGTCCTCGCCGACCCCGGCGTCGACGGCATCGTCGTCACGCACGGCACGGACACGCTCGAAGAGTCCGCCTTCCTCCTCGACCTGCACCACGACGACCCCCGGCCGGTCGTCTTCACCGGAGCGCAGAAGCCGCTCGGCGCGGAGGACGGTGACGGGCCCGGCAATTTGTACGACGCGCTGCTCACGGCGGCGACCGTGCGGGACCTCGGCGTGCTGGTCGTCTTCGACGGCAAGGTGCATGCGGCGCGCGGCACGGTGAAGACCCAGACCCTCGCCGCGGACGCCTTCGCCGATCCTTCCGGGCCGCCCGTCGGCAAGGTCGGCTTCGGCAAGGTCTCTGTCCTGCACCGACCGTGGCGTCCTGCCCCGTTGCCGCTGCCCGCGGCCGATGCGACGCTGCCGCGCATAGACATGGTCATGCACCACGTGGACGCCGATCCGCTCTTCGTGGAGACGGCCGTCGCTGCGGGCGCGCAGGGCATCGTGCTCGTCGCCACGGGGGCGGGCAATGCGACGCCCGAGTTCGTCGGCGCCGTCACGGCGGCGATCGAGCAGGGCGTCCTGGTTGCCCTGACCACCCGTGTCCAGGGCGGGCCCGTCACCGAGATCTACACGCACGGCGGGGCGGTCGATCTCGCGGCGGCCGGAGCGGTGCTCACGGGGACGTTGCGGGCGGGGCAGGGGCGGAGCGCGGTGCTTGCGGCGCTTCTTTCGGCCTCCGGCCCGGAGGAGCGGGCTTCGGCTCTGCGGCATGTGGTGGGTTCGGCGGCCCTGGACGGGGGAGAGGCCGCGGCTGCCTGAGCGTCTTCGTCTGCGGGCCGGATGTGGCGGGTCGCGCAGTTCCCCGCGCCCCTGACCGGCACTCGGCCGCCCCCCCCGAACACAACAAAGCGGCGCCCCCGCGCCCGGAAAAGATCACGTACGCATCATGAGCACCACCCCCGCCCCCGTCCCCACCCCCATCCCGGGCCCCATCTCCACTTCCGTCCCCACCCCCACCCTCCGTCGCGAGCACGATCTGCTGGGGGAGCGTGACGTGCCGGCCGATGTGTACTGGGGGATTCACTCCCTCCGTGCCACGGAGAACTTCCCCATCACGGGCATCCCCATCTCCGTGTACCCGCACCTCATCGACGCGCTCGCCGCCGTCAAGGAAGCCGCCGCCCGCGCCAACGAGGAGCTGGGGCTGCTCCCGAAGGCGAAGGCCGACGCCATCACCGGCGCCTGCCGGGAGATCCGCTCGGGGCACCTGCACGATCAGTTCGTCGTCGACGTCATCCAGGGCGGCGCGGGCACCTCCACCAACATGAACGCCAATGAGGTCGTCGCCAACCGGGCGCTCGAGCTCCTCGGGCACCCCAAGGGCGCGTACGAGCATCTGCACCCCAACGAGGACGTCAACCTCAGCCAGTCCACCAATGATGTCTATCCGACCGCCGTGAAGGTCGCGACCGTCAGCGCCGTGCACGGACTGCTGCGTGCCATGGCGGTCGTGCAGGACGCGTTCGCCGCGAAGGCCCTGGAGTTCCGCGACGTACTGAAAATGGGTCGCACCCAGCTCCAGGACGCCGTGCCGATGACGCTCGGCCAGGAGTTCTCCGCGTACGCCGTGATGATCGACGAGGACCGCGCGCGGCTCGCCGAGGCCGTCGAGCTCATCCACGAGATCAACCTCGGCGCCACCGCCATCGGCACGGGCCTCAACGCCCCCGCCGGATACGCGGAGACGGCCCGCCGCCACCTCGCCGAGATCACCGGCATGCCGCTGGTGACCGCCGCCAACCTGGTCGAGGCGACGCAGGACTGCGGCGCGTTCGTGCACCTGTCCGGCGTCCTGAAGCGGATCGCGGTCAAGCTCTCCAAGAGCTGCAACGACCTGCGGCTCCTCTCGTCCGGGCCGCGCGCGGGGCTCAACGAGATCAATCTGCCGCCCGTGCAGGCCGGGTCGAGCATCATGCCGGGCAAGGTCAACCCGGTCATCCCCGAGGTCGTCAACCAGGTCGCCTTCGAGGTGATCGGCAACGACATCACCATCACCATGGCCGCCGAGGCGGGGCAGCTCCAGCTCAACGCGTTCGAGCCGATCATCCTGCACTCCCTCGCCAAGAGCATCACCTCGCTGCGCGCCGCCTGCCTGACGCTCGCCGAGCGGTGCGTGACCGGCATCACCGCCAACACGGAGGTGCTGCGCGCCTCGGTGGAGACCTCCATCGGCCTGGTCACCGCGCTCAACCCGCACATCGGGTACACCGCGGCCACCGAGATCGCGCAGGAGGCCCTGAGCACGGGCCGGGGCGTCGCCGAACTGGTACTGGAGAGGGGTCTGTTGCCCGCGGAGCGCCTCGCGGAGCTGCTCACCCCGGAGCGGGTGGCCGGAACTGCCTGACCGGGGCACCCTCGGATAGCATGATCCGGCCCCGGCGAGAGTGGACTATTTCAGCCCACGCACCTAACAAACGGCCAGACCATTGATATCTGAAGCACCGCGGATATCTCCGCGCAAAGACCGCACCCAGCTGATCTCGGCCCTGCGCCGCCCCCGGGTGGTGCTGTGGACCGCGGCGGGTGTGGTGACCCTCGGGTTCCTCATCGCGCTGGAGATCGCCTCGCGGCACTACGGCCTGCCGGGGCCGATCGCCAACCAGGCGAGCGAGGTGATCTTCGCGCCGAAGTCGGGGCCACTCCTGTACGCGAGCATGGCGCTGATGATGGTGGTGCTCACCTGGCGGCAGCGGTTCATCGCCTTCGGCGTCGCCGTCGGCATCGACGTCGTCTTCTTCCTGGTGCGGCTTGCGGTCGGCGCCGACATGATGTTCGGCAACGGCGCGCTCTGGGTGATTCTGGGCTGCGGGGTCATCGCCGTCACCCGCCGCACCGGGCCGGAACGGATCCTGCTCCTGAAGGGCGTCGGCCTTGGGCTGCTGCTCGTCGCGGGGCGCAAGACCGGCGACGCCTGGCTGCTCATCACCTCGAAGACCCGCCCGACCGTCCTCGACCCGTACGTGGCCGTCGCCGACCACGCGCTGGGCAACCCGTCGTGGCTGGTGGGCCGGGTGGTCGAGGCCACCGGGCCGGTCGGCTCGACCGTCCTGGACTGGGTCTACATCCAGCTCGCGGTGGCCGCGGTCTGCGTCTCGCTGTACCAGCTGCGCAACGTCGCCACGGAGGGCCGCTTCCCCGGCCACTACCTGGTGCGCACCTTCCTGGTGATCGGCCTGGTCGGACCGGCCATCTACATGGTCTTCCCGGTGGTCGGGCCGATCTTCGCCTACGGTGACGGGGCCTTCGGCACCGGCGGCGGCCAGTGGGCGCTCGCCGACCTGTGGCCGCACACGCTGCCGCCGCTCACCACCCCGCACGAGATGCCGTACGACGGGATCACCCCGCGCAACTGCATGCCCAGCCTGCACACGGCATGGGCCACCGCGATCTTCATCCACTCCCGCAAGGGGCCGCGCCTGCTGCGGTACGCGGGTACCTTCTGGCTCATCGCGACGCTCGGCGCCACCCTGGGCTTCGGCTACCACTACGGCGTGGACCTCGTCGCCGGTGTCGTGTTCGCGTTCACCATCGACGCGGCGATGCGGTCCTTCGACCGCGGCTGGGACCGGTCGGCCGTCCGGCTCGTCGCCTACGGCACCGGCGTCTTCGCCGCGCTCCTCGTGTCGTACCGCTATCTGCCGATGCAGATGGCCGAGTACCCGTGGGTGGCGGGACCGCTGCTCATCCTCGCGATGGCCTCGGTGGTCCAGGGCTACATGTGGACGACGAAACTGTGGGAGCCGAAGCCCGCACCGGTCGAAGCGGAGCCGCAGCCCGAGCTGGTCTGAGGCGTCCTCACCGACTGTCACCTGCCGCCAGTACGTCGAGCGCCGCCCGCGCCGTGAACTCCTGCTGTCCGCCCCGGAACAGCAGCTCCGCACCCGCGAAGGCCGGGTCGTCCGCGTGGGCGGCGACGTAGGGGATCGCGACGCAGCGCATGCCCGCCGCGCGCGCCGCCGCGGCACCCGGCGCCGCGTCCTCGAAGACCACGCAGTCCGCGGGCTCCGCGGCGAGGAGTGCGGCCGCCGCGAGGAACACGTCCGGCGCGGGCTTGCCGCGCGGGACCTCCTCGGCGGAGACGAACGTCGTCAGCTGCGCGTCCAGGCCCGTCCCGGCGAGGATCGCCTCGATCGCCACGCGTGAGGAACCGGACGCGACCGCCATCGGCACCCCCGCGTCGTGCAGCAGCTCGACGAGCTTGCGCATCTCCGGGTAGACGGGGGTCCGGGCGCGGGCCAGCGCCAGGTAGCGGCGGTCGAGGTCGGCGAGGAGCTCGGAAACCGGCGCCGCTATCCCGTACTCCCGCCGCCAGAGCGCGAGCGTCTCGTGGGAGCTGATGCCGACGTACTGCTCGTTGTCGGCCCAGGTGTACTCCCGGCCCGTGAGGTCGGCGAGCAGGGCCCGCGAGGCTTCGTAGTAGTTGGGCTCGCTGTCCACGAGAGTGCCGTCGAGGTCGAAGACGACCGAGGTCCTGCCGAAGGTGCTCATGACCTCCAGCATGCCAAACAGCCAGGTCAAGCCGGTCCGCTCACCCTGGCCCGCCGAGGGACCCGCCGACCGACCTGCCCACCGACTCGACCAGCGGGAGCAGTCGGTGCGGCACCCGCTCCCGCAGCGCCATCTCCGTCCGCGTGCGCACGACCCCCGGCAGGTTGATCAGCTGCTGCACGACGTCCTCCAGGTGCCCGTTGTCGCGGGCCGCGACCCGCGTCAGCAGGTCGCCGCCGCCCGTGATCGAGTGCGCCTCGATGATCTCCGGCACGGCGGCGAGCGCGTCCCCCACCTCGTCCAGGTGCCCCTGTGTGACCTCGATGTGGACGAACGCGAGTACGGGGTGACCGAGCGCCGCGGGGGAGAGGAAGGGACCTGTGCCCGTGATCACGCCGTCCCGCTCCATGCGGTCGAGCCTGGCCTGGAGGGTGCCCCGGGCGATGCCGAGGACGCGGGCGTACTCGCGCAGGCTGGTGCGGGGCTGTTCGAGCAGCAGCCGCAGGATGCGGGTGTCGAGTTCGTCGACGGCCATGGTCCGAGGTTCTCCCAGGTGGGCGGGGGTGATCGCAGGTGACTGTAGCCGCTCCGGCCGTGCCTGCGGACGCCCCCGCCCACCGTGGCGCGCTACTTGGGCGTGACCCAGATCTGCCGCTTGTACGTGTTCGCCGCGTACAGCTGGACCTTGGTGCCGTTGGCGGTGGAGCCGCCCTTCACGTCGAGGACCTTGCCGGACGCGACGTGCACGATCTGGCCCTTGGCGTTGACCTTCCAGCGCTGGGACGCGCCGCCGTGGCAGTCGGAGAGAGCGATCTTGTTGCCGTTGGTGCTCGCGTTGCGGTAGTTGTCCAGGCACTTGCCGAGCGCGCGGATCGTGCTGTCCTTCTGCAGGATCCAGGACTGCCCGGGGCCGCTGTTGCAGGTGTGGATCTGGATCTGCGTGCCGTTGGCCGCCTTGCCGCCCTTGGCGTCCAGGCACTTGCGGCCGAGGCCGGTCACCTTGCCCTGCGGGGGCAGCGCCGCGCCGCCGCCGCGCGCCAGGTGGCGCAGGCCCTGCATGTCGTACTGCTGGACGTACGTCCCCGCGCGCTTGTCCTGGTACGCGTTGGTGGGCGTGCACATCACCGGGAACTGGCCGGAGTCCGACCCCTTGACGCAGTCGCCGCGGGTCGCGCTGCGGTTGGCGTGCGCCAGGCCCATCGTGTGCCCGAGCTCGTGGCTGATGTGGTTGCGGAAATACGTTTCACCCATGGACGGGGCGGGCTTGCCGGCCGACGTCAGGAACTCGTCGTCGATGTAGGCGTGCCCGCTGGTCACCGTGTCGGCGACGGACGAGGAGTAGAAGCCGCAGCTCAGGTTCTTGCTGCCGGAGCCGTCACGGACCACCTTCCAGCCCTGCGAGCCCCCGTCGCTCGGAGGGACGCAGGGCCGGTGCAGCACGCCGACGATGATCTCGCCCTTGGGCCGGACGTAGTCCCAGCCGACCGGCTGCGTGTCGACCCTCACCGGGAGCGTCGTGACGCGCTGGAGGTCGGCGGCGGACTTCTTCACGTACGGGGCGAGCCAGTCCGCGGACTTCTTGTCGTAGAACTTGATGGTGTAGCCGGTGGTGAGGTACTTCGACGCGCCGCCCGACTGCCAGCCCGTGCCGTGCGGGGCGGCGGCCGCGGCACGCCCGGACGAACCCGACGGCGCCGCGGAGCGGGCCACCGGCGCCGACTTCAGGGACATGACGCCGTCCTCGAACGCCGTACCGTCGGAGCGGGTGGCGCCGAAGTCCTCGGCCCCGGCGGCCGGGTGCACCGCCACCGGCTCGTCGTCGCCGCCGGTGCCGAAGGCGGCGGGCGACAGCTGGACCCCCGCCACGACGGCCGCCGCCGCGCCCACGCCGGCCATCGCCATGCGGCGCCTGCGGGCGCCGCGCTTACGTATGGAACTCAATTCCCCGTTGTCCTCTCACCGTCGAGTCACTGCCGACTCACTGTCGAGTCACTGTCGAACAGACCCACCGATGATAGGCGTGAACTGGGGGACGGCTGTTGCCAGTTGTGGCGGTCAGTGCGCGTCCTCCGTGGGGCGCAGGTTCTTCGGGATCTTCGCCCAGGTGAGCGCCGCGGCGGCGAGCGGCAGCGCGGCCGCCATCAGGAACGTCGGCGTCATCCCTGAGGTGAACGCGTCGGCGGCCCGCGACAGGAGCTCGGCGCCTGCCGGACCCGTGAGTTCGGACGCCACCCGGGCCGCCTCGCCGATCGAGTCGCTCACGGACGCCGAGGTGTCCGCCGTGAGACCGAGGTCGGGCAGGTTCACGCGGTACAGCGCGGTGGCGATGCTGCCGAGCACGGCCACGCCCATCGCCGCGCCCAGCTCGTAACAGGTCTCCTCGACCGCCGCCGCGCCGCTGACGTCCTCGGCCGGGGTGGCGGCCATCAGCGTCACTGACGCGGCGGTCGTCGCGATGCCGACGCCGCAGCCGAGCACGCCGAGCGCCACGGCGACCTCGCCGTAGCCGAGCGGGCCCGACAGCTGGAGCAGCCACGGCAGGGAGAGCCCGGCGGTCATCAGGAGCAGCCCGCCGCCCATGACGTGGCGGATCGGCAGGCGGTGCATCAGTGCTGGGGTGACCAGTGAGGTCAGGACCAGGCCGAGCGGCGCGGGCAGCAGGCGCACACCCGCTTCCAGGGGGCTGTAGCCCTCCCCGTACTGGAACCACTGGGTGATCAGGAACAGCGCCGAGCCCAGCGCGATCATGCCGAGGAAGATCGAGGCCGCCGCGATGGCGAAGGGCCGGGACGCGAAGAGGCGTACCTGGAGCAGCGGGTGGGCCAGGCGCAGCTGGCGGCGCACGAAGACCGTGAGTGTCACCGCGGCGACCACGAGGAGCGCCCAGGCGGCGGGGTCGGCGGGGCCGCCCTTGCCGAGCTGTTTGATGCCGCCCGCGAGGGCGAGCATGCCGACGACGGACTGGCCGACGCCCCACCAGTCCCAGCGGCCCTCGCGGGGCTGGCGGGACTCGGGCAGGAACCACAGGCCGAGCGCGATGATCACCAGCGCGACCGGGATGTTGATGAGGAACGCCGACTGCCAGCCGTTGTGCTCGACCAGCAGACCGCCGACGACCGGACCGAGCGCCATGCCGCCACCGAAGACGGCCGACCACACCGCGTAGGCGAGCGCGCGCTCGCGGGCGTCGGTGAAGACCTTCCGCAGGATCGACAGGGTCGCGGGCATGATCGTCGCGCCACCGGCGCCGAGCAGCGCCCGGGCGGCGATGACCTGCCAGGCGGCCGTCGCGAAGACGGCGAGCAGCGAGGCGAGGGCGAACACGCCGAAGCCGATCAGGAGCAGCCGCTTGCGGCCCCACCGGTCGCCGAGCGCGCCCGCGGTCACGAGGAGTCCGGACAGCACGAGGGCGTAGACGTCGATGATCCACAGCTGCTGTACGGAGCTGGGCCGCAGATCGGCGACGAGGGAGGGGAAGGCGACGTTCAGGATCGTGGTGTCCATGGCGATCAGCAGGAGGCTGCCGGAGAGGATCGCGAGGACGGCCCAGCGTCGTGGATCACGCTGCGGGGTCATGTGGGGTAACACCTCAGTTTCGAATGAGACATCAATGTCTCACAAGGAACGTACGGGTGTCTAATGGATGGCGGGGCGGGCCCCGCACCCGGCCTGGGGCCTCGCGTCACCGCACGCGCTGAAGCGCCTCCGCAGTGAGGTCCGCGAGCGTCGGATAGCCGTCGACGGCCATCAGCAGGTCGGCCTCGGCGAGGAGCGAGCGCAGCACATGCGTGACGCCGTCGGCCCCGCCCATGCCGAGCCCATACGCGTACGGGCGGCCCACACCCACGGCGGTGGCGCCCAGCGCGACGGCCTTGACGACGTCCGCGCCGCTGCGCACCCCCGAGTCGAAGAGGACGGGCAGCCCTCCGGCGGCCTCGACGACCGCGGGCAGCACGTCGAGCGCGGGGAGTCCGCCGTTGGCCTGGCGGCCGCCGTGGTTGGAGCAGTAGATGCCGTCGACGCCGCCGTCCCTGGCCCGGCGCACGTCCTCGGGGTGGCAGAGGCCCTTCACGATGAGGGGCAGCGAGGTCAGGGAGCGCAGCCACGGCAGGTCGTCCCACGTCAGCGGGTTGCCGAAGACCTGCACCCACTTGAGCACCGCGGACTGCATGTCGTGCTCCGGGTCGGCGGGCAGCTGGGCGCGGAACACCGGGTCGCTCGTGTAGTTGGCCAGGCAGTGGCCGCGCAGCTGGGGGAAGTTGGAGGTGCTCAGGTCGCGCGGGCGCCACCCGGTGATCCAGGTGTCCATGGTGACGACGATGCCCTTGAACCCGGACTTCTCCGCCCGGCGCACGAGACTCTCGGCGAGAGCGCGGTCGGTCGGCGTGTACAGCTGGAAGAAGCCGGGCGTCCCGCCGAACTCGGCGGCGACCTCCTCCATCGGATCGGCGGACAGGGTGGAGGCGATCATCGGGACCCCGGTCCGCGCGGCCGCCCGCGCGGTCGCGAGATCTCCGTGCCCGTCCTGCGTGCAGATGCCGAGGACCCCGATGGGCGCCATGAACAGCGGAGAGGGCAGCGTCATGCCGAACAGGTCGACGGAGAGATCGCGCTCCGCGGCCCCCACGAACATGCGCGGGATCAGCCCCCACCGCTCGAACGCGGTGACGTTGGCATCCTGCGTGCGCTCGTCACCCGCGCCGCCGGCGACGTACGAGACGACCGAGGGCGGCAGCGCGGCATGGGCGCGTGCCTCCCATTCCGCGTACTTCATCGGGTACTTCGGGACGACGCCGCGCAGACCGTCGAGGTAGATCTCGTCCTGGTAGTCCTTGAAGGGGCGGGGCGTCGGTTGCATGGAGGCCTTCCCGGCACGGAGGATCGGATGGCCGCTCAGTCTTCTTCGAAGCTGATGTCAAGGTCAATGCGCGCGGTCATATGCGGTCCGACGGATGCGCACGGAAGTGGCGCGGGGCGGATTGGGGATCTGTACGCGAGGGCATCACCGTGAGGCAGGACAGGTCGCGCCGGATGAGCAGCGACCCCGGTGGCGACGTGGTTCGCGGGTGGACGCCGGTCTGTTTCAGGGAGGGGAGTGAGCTGCCATGCGTGCGCACCAGCGCGCCCATCGGCCCACGGAACGCGTGGAGTACGCACTGCCGCAGGAGCCCGCTTCGGCGGGCCGCGCGCGGAGGCTGGCCTCGGCGTTCCTCGCCGGGTCCCGGCGCCGCAAGACCGAGGTGGACGCCGAGCGGCTCGACGACGCCGCGCTGATCGTCTCGGAGCTCGTGTCCAACGCGCTGCGGCACGGGCAGGGCGGCTGCCGGCTGCGCGTGGAGGTGTCGGGCGCGAGGGTGACCGTGGCGGTCACCGACGCCAGTCCCGAGCATCCACGGTTCCGGCAGCACGGCATGGACGACGCGGAGAAGGAGAGCGGGCGCGGCCTGGCGATGGTCCGGCTGCTGACCCATCGGCTCGAGGTCGTGGGGGCGCACCGCGGGGGCAAGACGGTGCGGGCGGTGCTGGCTTGAACCTGTGGCGGTTCTGGTGCTCGCCTGAGCCCGTGGCCGTTCCGGTTCAGGAGATTTCCAGCGCCGCCTCGTCCGCGAGTGCCGTCAGCTGTGCCGCGATGGCCGCCGAGACGTCGTGCACCAGCCGGCGAGCACGGCCACGCCCCGCACGACCTCCTCGGCCTCCCCGCGGGCGCGCGGGCCACGGAGACATCCGCGCGCGCCCGGGAACGCCTCACACACTGGGCGGCGTTGACGGCCGACCCGACGCATGCGGGCGCGACCCGCCGCGCGTGCCGTGTGGTCCGCCGCTCGTACGAGCGGCTGATCGACCGCCTCGACCACCCCGACCGGCACCGGACGGCGGGGCCCTACGCATGAAAAAGTCCGTTGCGGGCCGGGGGCCGGTCCCCGGACAGTGGCCCCATGACGACGTCTCTCACGCTGCCCCCGGGGCTCACCGTTCGCCCGGCGACCCTCGACGACGCGGCGGCCGTGTGCGCGCTGCTCAACGAGATCGACCTGCTGGAGATCGGCCGCGCCGACACCGAACTCGAACTGGTCACCGCCGACTTGAAGCACCCCGAGGTGGACCTGGAACGGGACTCCCGGCTGCTCTTCGCCGGTGACCGGCTCGTCGGGTACGCGCTGGTGTGGGACGAGTCCGCCGGTGAGCGCGTCAACGTCGACCACTACGTCCTTCCCGGCCACCCGCAGGGCGCCCTGTACCTCCTCGGCCTCCTGGAGGCACGCGCCGCGGAGCGCGCGGCGGCCAACGGCGCGGCGCGGGCGGTCGTGCATCTGTATCTCAACACCGAGCCCACCACGGATCCGGCGGAGCTCCGCGCGCGGGGCTGGCGAACCGTCCGGCACTACAAGGTCCTCGAGCGGCGGATCGGCGTGGACACGGACCCGTTGCCGAAGGCACCGCCCGGTGTGGTCCTGCGGTCCTGCCTCGCCGAGGAGGACCGCAGGCGCGCCCACGCCCTGCTCCAGGAGAGCTTCACGGAGCACTTCGACCACCAGCCGCGCACCTACGAGCAGTGGCTCGACGACATCGGCGCCCAAACCGTCGACTGGTCGCTCATCTGGATCGCCCACGTCGAAGGAGTCGGCTACGCCGCCGCGATGCGCACCCGCGACAACCGTGCGTCGTCGAAGGGGTGGATAGGCGATCTCGGCGTGCTGGCCGAGGCCCGCGGGCGCGGCCTCGGCAGCCACCTCCTGCGCCACGCCTTCGGGCACTACGCCGCGCTGGGCCGCGACCGGATCGGCCTCGGCGTCGACACCGACAACGGCAGCGGCGCACTCGCCCTGTACGAACGGCACGGCATGACCCTCGACCACGCCGTCGACACCTGGGAGCTGATCCGCCCGGGGTTATGACACAGGCTCTGCGCCCCACACAACCACCGCGCAGGGCCGCAAGGCCGCTGCCCGCCAACAGCTGCACGCGGGGTTACTGCGGCACGTTCAGGACGAAGTCGAAGTCCGCCTCCTTCGTGTTGCCGACGTTGCGGACGTTCATGAGGAGGCGCGGGTCGAAGAGGGTGTCCGTGTTGTTGCGGGGCTCACCGGGGAAGTACAGCTGCGTCGTGAGGATCGGACGTCCGGGGGCCTGCACCTTGACGTGCAGGTGCCGGGTGCGGCCGGGGTAGAGGCCGGGCACGATCGTGGTGAGCTTGAACGCGCCGTTGGCGTCGGTGAACTGGTGCCCGCGGAAGCGGAAACCGACGTTGTCGTACGTGCCGTACGTGTCGGCCTGCCAGAAGTCCAGCAGGGCCCGGGCGATCGGCTTGCAGGCACGCCCGAAGACGTAGCCGGTGACGGTGAGGCGCACGCCGGGGGTGCCGGCCTGGACGAGCGACGTGCGCTGCGGGGAGTTGCGCTTGAAGTACGGCCCCTCCATCTGCGGGATGGTCGGGTCGTCACCGTCGTCGCAGGTGGGCGTGAGCTCTGGCGCCTCGCCCCGCTCGGCGGCGGTCCTGGCCAGTGCGGGCACGCCCATGAGGGACACCGGCACGGCCATGCCCAGCGCGGCCGCGGCCCGCAGGACGGTCTTGCGGCTGGGGCCCTTGCTGCCGTTCACGCCGTCGGTGGCGGGGGCGCCGCCCGCGCCCTGCGTGTCGTCCGCGCCCGGTATGCCGTCTCCGGGGCTGCCGGTCTCGTGGTCCATCGCTCCTCCTGAGCCTGTGGGGGTCGGTGGTTCCGGATCGGCTATGAAGCTATGCGGGGGAGGAGGGCCCGGCGATGGACTCGAGCCGGTGGTCGTGGTGAATATCGCCACCGCCGCGCCGGAAGTCCCCGGGGCTCGCGCCGGTCTCGCGGCGGAAGAAGCGGCAGAAGTACGCCGGGTCCTTGAAGCCGACCCGCCCGGCGACCTGGCGCACCGTCAACTCCGTGCGCAGCAGCAGTCGTTTGGCCTCGTGCACGCGGGTCTGCCGGATCAGTTCGCCGGGCGTCCTGCCGGTCTCCGCCTTCACCACCTCGCTCAGGTAGCTCACCGAGACACCCAGGTGGTCCGCGCAGGACCGCACCGACTGCAGGGCGCCGTCGGAAGACCCCATCAGCGTCAGGAAGTCCGCGGCCACCGAGCCGGGACGTGAGTGGGAGGGGCCTTCGGGCAGGGGTGGCGGCGCGGGTGGTTCGACGGGCGACCGGGGCGCGGGGAGCCGTGCCGCCCGCACGATCAGGACGTGCAGCAGCGCCCGCAGGACGCTCTGGAAACCGGCGGCCCCCGACCGGTACTCCCCGTCGAGCTCGGCGACCAGGCGCGTGGTCTCCTCTGCCGCCTCCCCGGACAGGTCCAGCCAGGAGCGCCGGGAGAGGGTCCGCAGGACGTGCCGGTCGGCGGGGTGGTCCACGAGGAAGTCGTCGGTGAAGAGGATGACCCGGCCCTCCAGACCGGTCACGTTCTCCCAGTGGTGGACCTGGCCGGGGGCGATGAAGCACAGGTTGGGCGGCCGCAGCGGGAAACGGCCCAGGTCGACGACGTGCCGGCCGGTCCCGCCGGTGACGTGGACGATCTCGTGGAAGGTGTGCCGGTGCGGGAACGGGGCGCGCGACATGGGGCCGATGCTGTCGAACGTGCCGATGGCGAAGGGCAGGGCGTTGGGCATCGGCACCTGCAGCCGGTGCATGGGCATGCCGTCCTCGCCCGGCTCTCCGTTGTTTCCCTCACCGGGTAAGACCGTGGTGCCTCGCATGCGCACGCTCCTTCGTCGGGGCACGGCGCCGACCGCGGGGGCTGGTCCGTACCAATCGCCGGTCCGTCCTCACGATGGCACGAGCGGACGCCCGGGGGCAGGGGCGCGGATGCCAGGGCCTGCGGTCAGCGCCGCGTCGCCTCCTCCCGGCGCCCCGCGGGGACCCCGCGCGACCGGTAGACCACGTACGGGCGGGCCAGGTAGCCGAGCGGTGCCGTGAAGGCGTGCACCAGGCGGCTGAACGGCCACAACGTGAACAGGGCCATGCCGAGCAGGGCGTGGACCTGGTAGGCGAGCGGGGCGTCCGCCATCGCGGAGACGTCGGGGTCGAGGGCGAACAGTGAGCGGAACCACACCGAGACCCCGAGGCGGTAGTCGTAGGAGTGCGGTCGCAGTGTGGTGGCCGTGGCGACGAGGCCCGCCAGGATCACGCAGAGCAGGACCGGCAGGACGACGCGGTCGCTGCCGCTGGTCGCCCCGCGCACGGCGGGCACGCGCAGCCGCCGGTGGATGAGGACCGCCAGGCCCGCGAGCGTGGCGAGGCCCGCCGTGCCGCCCACGACCAGCGCGTTGGCGTGGTACATCCACTCGTGGACATGGGCGCGTTCGGTGAGTGACTCGGGGATGAGGAGTCCGACGGCGTGCCCGGCCACCACGAACAGGAGCCCGTAGTGGAACAGCGGGCCGCCGATGCTCAGCAGGCGGTGCTCGTGCAGCTGGCTGGAGCGGGTGGTGAAGCCGAACCGGTCGTAGCGGTAGCGCCACGCCGTGCCGGTGACCATGACGAGGAGGGCCAGGTAGGGCAGTACGCCCCACAGGACGATGCGCAGATGGTTCACCGGGAGGTCTCCTCCGCGTGCGGGGCGTCGGGCACCGGTCGGAGCCGGGGGAAGGGCAGCAGGCCGACCGATTCGGCGGGCGGGCCCGTGCGGGCCAGGCGCAGGGCCGCCTCGCGGGTGGCGGGGCCGGGGCCCGGCAGGGTGCGGCAGACGGCCTCGACGATGTCGGCGTAGGGGCTGTCGTAGGCCGTGAGGCCGAAGCGGAGCAGTTCCAGGGCGGGACGGTGCTCGGTGAGCAGCCGCGCCCCGGCGTCGGGGGTGCGGGCGGCGAACTCCAGCACCAAGGGCAGGAAGTCGGGGAGTTCGTCCGCGGGCGGTTGCCAGCCGTGGTCGCGGTAGAGCGATTTGAGCCCGGCCATGGTGGTGCCGCGCCTGCGGGTGTCCCCGTCGGTGTAGTACGTGAGGTAGAGGCAGCGTCGGCGGCTGCGGTCGAACGTGGCGACGTACCGGGCGGCGAGTTCGAGCGGCGCCGTGCCGTCGACGCGGGTACAGAACCGCCGCAGGAGCCGGACGTCGGCGCCCGGCACGGGTTCCAGCGCCGAGCGGACGGTGTGCAGCCGCCCGGACCAGTCCTGGTCCGGGTAGCCGAGCAGCAGGGACGCGGCCTGATGGACGACGGCCCGGTTCACCGGGCGTCGCCCTCCGCGCTCGGGAAGAGGCCGTCGGGGCGGCCGCGGCCGTTCCAGTTCAGCAGGTTGACCCGGTCGCGCAGTGAAGTCCCCGCGTGCTCCGCCCCCTTGCCGGACGCCGGAAGGCTCGGCGGGACGTGGAAGGCGTCCGGGTCGTACATGCCGGGCCCGTCGTGCCCGTCCAGGCTGCACCCGGCGTCGAGGTCGTCGGAGCCGGGGGCCGGCGCGGTGTAACTGGTGGGGACGACGTACCGCTCGTCGTACTTGGCGAGGGCGAGCAGCCGGTACATCGCCTCGATCTCGTCGGCGTCCATGCCGACGGCGCGCGCGATGGCGGGGTCCTGCTCCTCGCCGAGGTTGACGCGCCGCATGTGGGAGCGCATCGCGGCGAGTCGGCACAGCGCCGCCTCCACCGGCGCCGGGTCGCCCGCGGTGAACAGTTCCGCGAGGTAGCCGACGGGGATGCGCAGCGAGTCGATGGCGGCGAAGAGCTTGGCCGGGTCCTCGCCGTCGTGCCCGGTTGCGGTCAGGGACTCCACGACGGGCGACAGCGGAGGGACGTACCAGACCATCGGCATGGTGCGGTACTCGGGATGCAGCGGCAGCGCCACCTTGTGGCGGCTGATGAGCGCGTGCACCGGGGAGCGCCGGGCGGCGGTCACCCAGTCGTGGGGGATGCCGGACGCCTCGGCGGCGCGCGCCACCTCGGGGTCGTCGGGGTCGAGGAAGCAGTCCAACTGGGCCTGATACAGGTCCTGTTCGTGCTCCGTGGCTGCTGCCTCGCCGACCTTGTCCGCGTCGTAGAGGATGACGCCGAGGTAGCGCAGGCGGCCCACGCACGTCTCGGAGCACACGGTCGGCAGGCCCGCCTCGATGCGCGGGTAGCACATCGTGCACTTCTCGGCCTTGCCGGTGCGGTGGTTGAAGTACACCTTCTTGTACGGGCAGCCGCTCACGCACATGCGCCAGCCCCGGCAGCGGTCCTGGTCGACGAGGACGATGCCGTCCTCGATGCGCTTGTAGAGGGCGCCCGACGGGCACACCGCGACGCACGACGGGTTGAGGCAGTGCTCGCAGATCCGCGGCAGATAGAACATGAACGCCTGCTCGTACTCCAGGCACACCTTGTCGTTCATCTTCTTCAGCACCGGGTCCCCGGCGAGGTGTTCGGGGCCGCCGCCGAGGTCGTCGTCCCAGTTCGGCCCCCACGTCACCGCGGCGGGCTCGCCGTCGATCAGGGAGCGCGGCCGCGCGGTGGGCACGTCGTCGCCGAGGGGGGCGGTGGTGAGGGTCTCGTAGTCGTACGTCCACGGCTCGTAGTAGTCGTCGAGCGCGGGGAGTTCGGGGTTGGCGAACAGCCGGGCCAGGCGCCGGGCGCGGCCGCCGCCGCGGGGCACGAGCCGGCCGCGTTTGAGCTGCCAGCCGCCCCGCCACTTCTCCTGGTCCTCGTAGCCGCGGGGGTAGCCCTGGCCGGGGCGGGTCTCCACGTTGTTGAACCACACGTACTCGGTGCCCGCCCGGTTGGTCCAGGTCTGTTTGCAGGTGACCGAGCAGGTGTGGCAGCCGATGCACTTGTCGAGGTTCATCACCATGGCCACCTGTGCCATGACCCGTCCGACAGTGACTCCGTCACTTGGCATCAGTACTGCACCTCCTGGGAGCGGCGCCGGATGACGGTGACCGCGTCGCGCTGGTTGCCGGTGGGGCCGTAGTAGTTGGGGGCGAAGCTGAGCTGTGCGTGGCCGCCGATCAGGTGCGTCGGCTTGATCAGGAGCTTGGTGAGCGCGTTGTGGACGCCGCCGCGCCGCCCCGTCGCCTCGGACTTGGGCACGTTCACCATGCGTTCCTGGACGTGGTACATGAACACCGTGCCGGGCGGCATGCGGTGGGAGACGACCGCGCGGGCCACCACCACGCCATTGGCGTTGTGCGCCTCGATCCAGTCGTTGTCGGCGACGCCGATCGACGCGGCGTCGGCCACGCCGATCCAGATGACGGGGCCGCCGCGGGCCAGCGTCTGCATCAGCAGGTTCTCCTGGTACTCGGAGTGGATCGACCACTTGGAGTGGGGCGTCAGATACCGCACGGTCACGGAGCGTCCGCCGTCCGGGTCGGCCGTCGGCTGCTCGCCGAGCGCGGGGAGGTTCAACGGCGGCCGGTAGACCGGGAGTTGCTCGCCGTACTCGGCGATCCACGGATGGTCGAGGTAGAAGTGCTGGCGTCCGGTGAGGGTGTGCCAGGGCTTGAAGTGCTCCGTGTTGATCGTGAAGGGGGAGTAGCGGCGCTCGGGGCCCTCCTTGCCCGACCACTCGAAGCTCGCGCCCACCTGCACCGGCCGTGCCTGCGTGTCGGAGAACGTGACGCGCCGCTCGGCCACCGAGGCCGCGAGCTCGCCGAGGCCCGTGTCGGCGCCGCAGCGCTCGGCGAGCCGGTCGAATCCCTCGGCGGCGAGCCGCCCGTTGGTGGTGCCCGACAGGGCGAGGATCGCCTCGCACATCTTGACGTCCGTGTCGAGGAGCGGCCGCCCGCGTGCGGGGCCGCGCGTCGCCGTGCCGCAGCGGGTGCCGAGCCAGTCGATCTCCGGCAGCGGCCGCACGGTCACGCCCTTGACCGTGATGCCCTCGTCGCCGGTGAGCGGCCCGAGCGCGGCCATCTTGTCGCCGATGGCCGTGTAGTCCCGCTCCACGAGGGTGAAGCGGGGGCCTGTGGGGCCTTCGGGCGGCGCCTCGCCGGGAGTGTCGTGCTGCAGGGGGGTGGCGACCAGGTCGTGGGCCACGTCCAGGCGGCCGGCGGCTAGGCGGGCGACCTCGGCGGCCAGGCCGTGGAAGATCTCGAAGTCGGTGCGGGCCTGCCACGGCGGGTCGATGGCGGGCGAGAAGGCGTGCACGTAGGGGTGCATGTCCGTGCTGGACAGGTCGTGCTTCTCGTACCAGGTGGCGGCGGGCAGCACGAGGTCGGCGAAGAGCGTGGTCGACGTCATGCGGAAGTCCAGCGCGAGCAGCAGGTCGACCTTCCCGCGCGGCGCGTCGTCCCGCCAGGTCACCTCACGCGGCCGCTGTTCCGGCGGCGCCTCCTCGGCGCTCGCGTTGTCGGACGCGCCCAGCAGGTGCCGGAGGAAGTACTCGTTGCCCTTGGCGGACGACCCGATGAGGTTGGCCCGCCACACGGTGAGCACCCGTGGCCAGTTGGCCGGATCGTCCGGGTCCTCGCAGGCGTACGCCAGACGCCCCGCGTCGCGTTCGGCCGCCACCCAGCCCGTCGCGTCGGCCCCCGACTCGTGCAGGCGCCGCCCCAGATCCAGGGGGTTCGCGCCGAACGTCGGGTACGAGGGCATCCAGCCCTGCCGGACGGAGCGGGCCACGAGGTCCGCGGTGTGCAGGCCCGCGAGGGTGCCGGGCGCGGTGGGCGCCGCCAGGGCGTCCGCGGTGAACTTCTCGTACCGCCACTGGTCGGTGTTCAGGTACCAGTACGGCGTCCCGGCCATCTGCCGCGAAGGACGCACCCAGTCCGACGCCGTCGCCACTTGCTGCCAGCCCGCGTACGGCCGCACCTTCTCCTGCCCCACGTAGTGCGCCCAGCCGCCGCCGTTGACGCCCTGGCAGCCGGTGAGCAGCAACAAGGAGAGGAAGGACCGGTAGATGGTGTCCGAGTGGAACCAGTGGTTGGTGCCCGCCCCCATCACGATCATGCAGCGGCCGTGTGTCTGCTCCGCGGTACGGGCGAACTCCCGCGCCGCTCGCACGACGGCCTGCGCGGGCACCGACGTGACCGCCTCCTGCCAGGCAGGGGTGCAGGGCGTGGCCGCGTCCTCGTACGACACGACCGCCTCGCCGCCCAGCCCGGCGCGCCCGACACTGTACTGAGCGAGCATCAGGTCGAAGACCGTCGTCACCAGATGCCCGTCGACGCGCAGTGCGGGGACCGTGCGCCGCACGGTGGCGCCCTCCTCGTCGAAGCGGGGCAGCACCACGTCGGCCGTCTCCGTGCCGGGGTGCCCGAGCAGGCTCAGGAGCGGGTCGATGTCCCCCAGGTCGAGGTTCCAGCGGCCTTCGCCGTCCTTGCCCCAGCGGTCGCCCAGGGTGCCGTTGGGGACGGCGGGGCGGCCCGTGGCAGCGTCGTGGAGGACGGGCATCCAGCGCCGCGACTCGGCCTCGGCGTCCTTGGCCAGGTCCAGGTCCCTGGCCGTGACGAACGCGCCGGGCACGCGGGCACCCGTGCCGGGCTCGCCGCGACCGAGCTCGTCGAGCGCGACGAGGAACGGCAGATCGGTGAAGCGTTTGACGTAGTCCGTGAAGTAAGGCACCTGCCGCTCCACGAAGCACTCCCGCAGGATGACGTGCCCCATCGCCATGGCCAGCGCACCGTCCGTGCCCGGATGCGGGTGCAGCCACTCGTCGGCGAACTTCGTCGCGTCCGCGTAGTCCGGCGAGACCACGACGACCTTCTGCCCCCGGTAGCGCGCCTCCGCCATCCAGTGGGCGTCGGGTGTCCTGGTCACCGGCACGTTGGAGCCCCACAGCATCAGATACGCGGCGTCCCACCAGTCTCCGGACTCCGGTACGTCGGTCTGGTCGCCGAAGACCTGCGGCGAGGCGATCGGCAGGTCCGCGTACCAGTCGTAGAAGGAGAGCATCGGGGCGCCGATGAGGGAGTGGAAGCGGGCTCCGACGGCGTGCGAGGCCATCGACATCGCGGGGATCGGTGAGAATCCTGCGATGCGGTCGGGCCCGTACTCCTTGAGCGTGTGCACGTGCGCTGCGGCCGCGATCTCCAGCGCCTCGTCCCAGCCGATCCGCACCAGGCCGCCCTTGCCGCGCGCCGACTGGTAGCGGCGCCGCTGGTCCGGATCACCCGTGATCTCCGCCCAGGCCGCCACCGCGTCACCGCCGAGGCGTCGCTTGGCGTCCCGGAACATCTCCACGAGGGCGCCGCGGGCGTGCGGGTAGCGGACGCGCGTCGGGGAGTACGTGTACCAGGAGAACGACGCACCGCGCGGGCAGCCCCGCGGCTCGTAGTCGGGCCGGTCCGCGCCCGCCGAGGGGTAGTCGGTCGCCTGCGTCTCCCACGTGATGAGGCCGTCCTTGACGTACACCTGCCAGGAACACGAACCCGTGCAGTTCACTCCGTGGGTGGAGCGCACCACCTTGTCGTGTGCCCAACGGTCGCGGTACGGGCTGTCGTTGACGTCTTGATCGGTGCGGAACACCGCCCTGCCGTCGGGCGTCGTCGGCGCCCTCCGCAGCAACTGTCCCGCGGCGAGAAGGCGTTCTGCGGCATCCGCCGCGATACGCTCCGCCTTCGCCCTGCCACGTCCCATTCCTCGGACTCCCCTCGGGGACCGGCCTGCCGGAGCGGTCACATCCGGCCTGCGTGTTTCGACGAACGAGCTCAGAGTCCTCCCGCCCCGTCCGCGATGTGGAATCCATTCCGGCCAGTTGGTTGTACCGAGAAGTTGTTTTTCCGGTTCTTGGTACGGACCAGTGCCGGGCAAGGCCGGACCAGCACGGTCCCTTTACCCGGAGCACGCACGTGCGCTGGCACGATGACCGTCCATGAACAGTCAGAACAGCGCCACCGCCCAGGCCTCGCGCCTCGTCGCGGAGCGCTTCCCGGGCGCTCTCGGCGCCGTCCTGGGAGGTTCGGCCGCCCAGGGGCGCGCCGCCGCGACGAGCGACCTCGACATCGCCGTCCTCCTCCCGGACTCCGACGTCAGCCGCCGCGAAGTGATACGCCACGAAGGACGGCCCGCCGAGCTTTTCCTCACCACGCTCGCGGACGTGCCGGAGTTCTTCGCGTGGGACAGGGGCCGCCGCCGCGGCACGGTCCTGTTCGTCTACGCCGAGGGACTGTCAGTCCTGGACCCCCACGGGCATCTCGCCCGCGCGTGCGCGCGGGCCCGTGCCGTGCTCGCCGACGGGCCGCCTCCCCTCACCCCCGGGGAACGGGAACGGGACCGCTACGCCCTCACCTGCTTCATGGACGACCTCGCCGACACCACGCCGGACCAGCGGTACGAGCAGCTCTCCGTCGCCGACCTCACGCTCGGCAAGGCGGCGCACCTCCTCACCGCCCACCACAACGCCTGGGCAGGCATCGGCAAGTGGCTGCCCCGCAGGCTGCTCAGCGCGGACCCGGCGCGCGGCAAGGCCCTGCTGGACGGCCACCGGACCGTGGCCGAGCACGCCGACCCCGCACCCCTGACGGCCGCCGTCGCAGAGGTGCTCGACCTGTACGGCGGACCGCTGCGGGAGGGGTACGCGCAGCGCTGGCGGCCCTGAACCTCAGAGCCCGTCCCTCACTCGGGTCGCAGCCACAGCGTGGCCAGCGGCGGAAGCGTGACGCGCAGGCGGGCGGGGAAGGCGCCCGCGGGCTCCGGCTCAACCAGCAGCGGCGCCGTGTTGCGCACGTCGCCGCCGCCGTAGTCCGCCGCGTCCGTGTTGAGCGTCTCCCGCCACACGCCGGGCGACTCCGGGACGCCGAGCACGTAGTCGTGGCGGATGACCGGGGAGAAGTTGCTCACGGCGAGGAGCGGTGTCCCGTCGGCGGCGAACCGCAGGAACGCGACCACGTTGTCCTGGGCGGCGTCCGCGTCGACCCAGGCGAACCCGGCGGGCACCGTGTCCTGCTCCCACAGGGCGGGCGCGTCCCGGTACCCGTGGTTGAGGTCGCGCACCAGCCGCCGCACCCCATTGTGGTCCGGTTCCGCGGGGTACGCCGGGTCGAGGAGACCCCAGTCGGGACCGTGGTCCGGCGACCACTCGGCTCCCTGCGCGAACTCCTGCCCCATGAAGAGGAGTTGCTTACCGGGGTGGGCCCACATGTAGGCCAGGTAGGCGCGGTGGTTGGCGCGCTGCTGCCACCAGTCGCCGGGCATCTTCGACACCAGCGCCTGTTTGCCGTGGACGACTTCGTCGTGGGAGATCGGCAGGAGATAGTTCTCGCTGTACGCGTACACCATGGCGAACGTCAACTCGTTGTGGTGGTACTGGCGGTGCACCGGCTCGTGCCGGATGTACTCCAACGAGTCGTGCATCCAGCCCATGTTCCACTTCAGGCCGAAGCCGAGGCCGCCTAGCTCCCCGTACCCCGTGTCGTGCGTGGCGCGTGTGACGCCGTCCCACGCCGTCGACTCCTCGGCGATGGTGACGACGCCGGGGCAGCGGCGGTACACCGTCGCGTTCATCTCCTGGAGGAACGCCACCGCGTCCAGGTTCTCCCTGCCGCCGTGTTCGTTGGGCCCCCACTGGCCGTCCTCGCGCGAGTAGTCGAGGTACAGCATGGAGGCCACGGCGTCGACGCGCAGGCCGTCGATGTGGAACTCCTCGCACCAGTAGACGGCGTTGGCGACGAGGAAGTTGCGGACCTCCGTGCGGCCGTAGTCGAAGGTGAGGGTGCCCCAGTCGGGGTGCTCGGCACGCCGGTGGTCCCCCGGCTCGTACAGCGGGCCCCCGTCGAACTCCGCGAGCGCCCAGTCGTCCTTCGGGAAGTGCGCCGGAACCCAGTCCACGATGACGCCGATGCCCGCCCGGTGCAGCGCGTCGACGAGGAACTTGAAGTCGTCGGGCGTGCCGAGGCGGGCGGTCGGCGCGTAGAGCCCGGTGACCTGATAGCCCCACGAGCCGCCGAACGGGTGCTCGGCCACCGGCATGAACTCCACGTGGGTGAAGCCCGCGTCACAGACGTAAGCCGTGAGCTCCTCAGCAAGCTGTCGGTACGTCAGGCCCGGGCGCCAGGACGGGAGATGGACCTCGTACACGGAGAAGGGGGAGCGGTGGACGGGCCGGTCCGCCCGGTGCTCCATCCACTCCTGGTCCGACCACTCGTGCGTCGACCGCGTGACGACGGAGGCGGTCGCCGGTGGCACCTCCGCGCGGCGGGCCATCGGGTCCGCGCGGAGGGTGTGCGTGCCGTCGGGGCGGGTGATGTCGAACTTGTACAGGTCGCCCTCGCCGATGCCGGGCAGGAACAGCTCCCACACACCGGACGAGCCGAGCGAGCGCATCGGGTGGGCGGCGCCGTCCCAGTGGCAGAACTCCCCGCACACCCGCACCCCCAGGGCGTTGGGCGCCCACACCGTGAAGCGGGTCCCGACGACGCCTCCATGCGTCATCGGGTGCGCCCCCAGCGCCTTCCACAGCTCCTCGTGCCTGCCCTCGCCGATCAGGTGCAGGTCGAGTTCACCGAGCGCGGGCAGGAAGCGGTACGGGTCCTGGAGCTCGGTCTCGACGCCGTCGTACGTCACCCGCAGCTCGTACACGGGAATCGACGCGAGCGGCAGCAGACCGGAGAAAAGGCCGTCGCCCACGTCGTGGAGCGGAACGGCCTGCCCCTCGACGACGACCCGCACCGCCTCGGCGTACGGGCGCAGCACCGTGAACGCCACGCCGCCCGCGACCGCGTGGGCGCCGAGCACGGCGTGCGGGTCGTGGTGCGTGCCGGCCAGCAGGCGGCCGCGGCTCTCGTCGTCGAGGGGCGCGACCGCGGCGCGGAGGACGGGCGCGGGGGCGGTGGTGGACGTATCGATGAGGACCACGGGTGTCAGGTCTCCTTAAGGGGGCGTGCGGGCGACGGGGACGGCGGTGAGGTCAGCGGCCCTCCGCGAGACGGGCGATCGCCGCCATGGGCACGGGCAGCCAGTCCGGTCGGTGCCGGGCCTCGTACAGGGCCTCGTACACGGCCCGGTCCGTCTCGTAGGCCCGCAGGAGTCCGGCCTCCGTCCGCGGGTCCCAGGACGCCTCGGCGGCGTACCCCGCGCAGTACGCCTCGCGGCAGCGCCGGGCCCAGCGGGGCTGCCAGGGGCGCCTGGCGTGGGCCGCGTAGTCGAAGGAGCGGAGCATGCCCGCCACGTCCCGCACGGTCGCCTGGGCGCGCCGCCGTTCGGCGATCGGGCGGGCGGGCTCGCCCTCGAAGTCGATGACGAACCACCGCTGCCCGGCCCGCAGGACCTGGCCGAGGTGCAGATCGCCGTGGATCCGCTGGGGCGGTCGCGCCGGACCGCGCGCCGCGACCGCGTCGTAGGCGGCGCGCAGGCGGGACACGTACGGCACGAGTGCCGGCACCTGACGGGCGCTGGTGTCCAGGCGCGACGTCATGCCCTCGGCGAGGCGACGGCCGCCGTGCCGGTCCGGGATGTCGGGGTCGAAGACCTGGGCGAGGGCCAGGTGCACTTCGGCGGTGGCGCGTCCCAGTTCGTATGACTCGTCGGTGAAGTCCCGCCCCGCCGCGAGGGATTGCAGGGCGAGCGTCCAGCCGTCGGTCGCGCCGCGCAGGAACGGCTGGAGCACGCCGAGCGTCGTCTTGCGCGGCTCGCTCGTCCAGAACCAGGCCACGGGGGACGGCACGCGGGCGCAGCCCTGACCGGCGAGCGCCCACGGCACTTCGAGGTCGGGGTTGACGCCGTACTGGATGCGGCGGAAGAGCTTGAGGATGAAGGAATCGCCGTACACGAGGGAGGTGTTGGACTGCTCGCCGTCCAGGACGCGGGCCGTGAGGTTCGGGGGCACCACGGTCTGTACGTCGCGTTCGAAGCGCAGGGGGCCCGCCGTGCCCGGGGTGCGCAGGCGTTCCAGGAGCAGCGCGGCGGAGCGGGGGTCGTGCAGGGCGTCGTACACGGTGAGGCCCGCGAGCGGGCCCTCGCTCGGGCGGCCGATCACGGCGTGGTGCAGGCGCGGCGGCAGGTCCCTGCGCACGCCGAGGAGCAGCTGGTAGCAGTCGTCGCGGGACCCGGCGTGCCGGGAGCGGATCAGCAGGTGCAGGCAGCCCGGGTGCAGCTCGGTCATCGACACCACGGCGAGCTCAGTGACGGGCAGTCCCTTGCCGGCGAACCACCGCTGTTCGGGCAGCCACTTCTGAAGCACTCCGGCCAGCGACGTGAGCAGCAGCGGCGGGCTGAGGCTTTCGCGCGACTGCGTAGCGGTCTTGAGCATGCGACACGTCCCTTCAGAGGCGCACGGCGGGTTCGGCCGGACGGCGCGGGTGGAGGTCGTTGCACAGCCGGAACCAGTAGAAGCCGTGTCCCGCGAGGGTCAGGAGGTACGGCAGCTCACCGATGGCGGGGAAGCGCACGCCGCCGATGAGCTCGACGGGGTGGCGTCCGTCGAAGGTCTGGAGGTCGAGTTCGGTGGGCTGGGCGAAGCGCGAGAAGTTGTGCACGCACAGCACGAGGTCGTCCTGGTATTCGCGCAGGAAGGCGAGGACCGCCGGGTTGGAGGAAGGGAGTTCCGTGTACGAGCCGATGCCCATGGCGGGGTTCTGCTTGCGGATCTCGATCATGCGGCGCGTCCAGTGGAGCAGGGAGGACGGTGAGGACATGGAGGCTTCGACGTTGGTGACCTGGTAGCCGTAGACCGGGTCCATGATCGTGGGGAGGTAGAGCCGCCCGGGGTCGCAGGACGAGAATCCCGCGTTGCGGTCGGGGGTCCATTGCATGGGGGTGCGGACGGCGTCGCGGTCGCCGAGCCAGATGTTGTCGCCCATGCCGATCTCGTCGCCGTAGTAGAGGATCGGCGAGCCGGGCAGGGAGAGCAGGAGTGCGGTGAAGAGTTCGATCTGGTTGCGGTCGTTGTCCAGGAGCGGGGCGAGCCGTCGGCGGATGCCGATGTTGGCGCGCATGCGCGGGTCCTTGGCGTATTCCGCGTACATGTAGTCGCGCTCTTCGTCGGTGACCATTTCCAGGGTCAGTTCGTCGTGGTTGCGCAGGAAGATGCCCCACTGGCAGCCGGAGGGGATGGCGGGGGTCTTGGCGAGGATTTCCGAGACGGGGTAGCGGGATTCACGGCGTACGGCCATGAAGATGCGGGGCATGACGGGGAAGTGGAATGCCATGTGGCATTCGTCCCCGCCGTTCTGGAAGTCGCCGAAGTAGTCGACGACGTCCTCGGGCCACTGATTGGCCTCGGCAAGAAGAACGGTGTCCGGGTAATGAGCATCGATGACCGCACGCACATGCTTCAGCATTCCGTGGGAGCGGGGGAGATTTTCGCAGTTGGTGCCCTCTTCGGCGAAGAGGTAGGGGACGGCGTCGAGGCGGAAGCCGTCGATGCCGAGGTCGAGCCAGAAGCGCAGGGCGGAGATGATCTCTTCCTGGACTGCGGGGTTCTCGTAGTTGAGGTCGGGCTGGTGGGAGAAGAAGCGGTGCCAGAAGTACTGCTTGCGGACGGGGTCGAAGGTCCAGTTGGAGGCTTCGGTGTCGACGAAGATGATGCGGGCGTCCTGGTACTGCTTGTCGTCGTCGGCCCAGACGTAGTAGTCGCCGTAGGGGCCTTCGGGGTCGGTGCGCGAGGCCTGGAACCACGGGTGCTGGTCGCTGGTGTGGTTCATGACGAAGTCGATGATGACGCGCATGCCGCGCTGGTGGGCGGAGTCGACGAATTCGACGAAGTCGGCGAGGTCGCCGAATTCGGGGAGGACGGCGGTGTAGTCGGAGACGTCGTATCCGCCGTCGCGCAGCGGGGATTTGAAGAAGGGCGGGAGCCAGAGGCAGTCGACGCCGAGCCATTGGAGGTAGTCGAGTTTGGCGGTGATGCCTTTGAGGTCGCCGATGCCGTCGCCGTTGCTGTCCTGGAAGGAGCGGACGAGGACTTCGTAGAAGACGGCGCGTTTGAACCATTCGGGGTCGCGGTCCTTGGCCGGTGTGTCCTCGAAGGTGTCCTGGACGGGCTCGTTGACGATCATGGTGTGGGTGACCCTCCGATCAACGGTGAGGACGGTCGCAGGACCGTGAAGAGGTGCGCGGGCGTGCGGCCGGGTTCCAGGCGCACGTAGTTGGCCCTGCCCCAGTGGTAGGTCTCGCCGGTGAGCTCGTCGCGCACCGGCACCGACTCGTGCCGGTCGAGGCCGAGTTGCGGCATGTCCAGCGTGACCGTGGCCTCCTGGGTGTGGTGGGGGTCGAGATTGACGACCACGAGCACCGTGTCGTGTCCGGCGCGCTTGCTGTAGACGATGACCGCGTCGTTGTCGGCCTCGTGGAACCGGAGGTTCCTGAGCTGTCGCAGCGCGGGATGCTCGCGCCGGAACCGGTTCAGCGTGGTGATCAGCGGCGCGAGGGAGTAGCCCGCCCGCTCCGCGTACTCCCAGTCGCGCGGGCGCAGTTGGTACTTCTCCGAGTGCAGGTAGTCCTCGCTGCCCGCACGCGCCGGGGTGTTCTCGCACAGCTCGAACCCGGCGTACATGCCCCAGCTCGGCGCGAGCGTCGCGGCCAGCACGGCCCGTACCTCGAAGGCGGCGCGGCCGCCGTCCTGGAGGTAACCGGGCAGGATGTCCGGCGTGTTCACGAACAGATTCGGGCGCAGATACGCGGCGGTCTCCACGGAGAGCTCGGTCAGGTACTCGGTGAGCTCCTGCTTGGTGTTCCGCCAGGTGAAATACGTGTAGGACTGCTGGAAACCGGCCTGGGCGAGGGCGCGCATGACGGGGGGCCGGGTGAAGGCCTCCGCGAGGAAGACAACGTCCGGGTCGCTCGCGTTGACCTCGGCGAGCACCCGGTCCCAGAACGCCACGGGCTTGGTGTGCGGGTTGTCGACGCGGAAGACACGTACGCCGTGCCCCATCCAGAACCGCAGCAGCCGCACTGTCTCCGCGACCAGACCCGGCAGATCCTCGTCGAAAGCGATCGGATGGATGTCCTGGTACTTCTTCGGCGGGTTCTCCGCGTACGCGATGGAACCGTCGGGACGGTGGGCGAACCACTCGGGGTGCTTCTCCACCCACGGGTGGTCGGGGGAGCACTGGAGCGCGAAGTCGAGGGCGACTTCGAGACCCAGCTCGGTGGCGCGGCGCACGAACGCGTCGAAGTCGTCGAGCGTGCCCAGATCCGGATGGACGGCGTCGTGCCCGCCCTCCGGCGAACCGATCGCCCACGGCACACCGACGTCGTCGGGACCGGCGGACAGCGCGTTGTCCGGACCCTTGCGGAACGTCGTGCCGATGGGGTGGACCGGCGGCAGATAGACGACGTCGAAGCCCATCCCCGCGATCGCGGGCAGCCGCTCGGCCGCGGTGCGGAACGTCCCCGGGACGGGCGGCGCCCCCTCCTCGACGACGGCGCCCTCCGACCGCGGGAAGAACTCGTACCAGGACCCGAAGAGCGCGCGCTCCCGCTCCACGAGCAGGGGCATGGCCCGCGAACGGGAGACCCGCTCGCGCAGCGGGTACCGCGCGAGGACCGCGTCCACCTCCGGAGTGAGCGCGGCCGCCAGGCGTGCGCCCGGCGACTGCTCCTCGTCCTGAAGCGCGGCGACCGCGACAAGCAGCGTCTGCCGCGCCGGGCCCGCCGGGACGCCGCGCGCCGCCCGCTCGTACAGCAGCACGCCCTCCTCGAGCACCAGCCCGGCGTCGATGCCCGCGGGCACCTTGATCCCGGCTGCGTGCCGCCACTGCGTCACGGGGTCCGTCCAGGCCTCCACGTGGAAGGTCCACCGCCCCTCGGCGTCCGGAGTGACGTCCGCGCCCCAGCGGTCGCTGCCCGGGGCGAGTTCACGCATCGGTGTCCACGGCCCGCGGCGTCCGCCGGGACCGAGCAGCACGACGTCGGCGCCGACCGCCGCGTGACCCTCGGCGAAGACGGTCGCCGTGACCTCGAAGGTCTCACCCGGGACGGCCTTCGCCGGGCGGCGGCCGCCGTCGACCGCGGGTCGGACGTCGAGGACGGGTACGGGTACGGGTACGGCGGCGGCAGCGGTCGTCCGTGCAGCTGGCGTCATCGGTCCCTCCTCCGCAGGGCGTGCGTGCAGGCGGCCCCCGCGGGAGCGGGGTGTCGCTATCGGGTCCGGGCGCTCGGGGACAACTGAGGCCGACGGGTCGCCGTCTGAGGTGTTCGTGCTGTGCGGGACGGTCGTGCCTCTCGTGGACGCAGATACTGCTCGGCCGCGTCGGCGGCCTCCCGTGCCTTGCACTCGCCCATCAGGACGCAGAGCGTGTACGCGGTGTCCTCGAAGTGCATGCGCACGGATCGGTCGGCGGGATGCGCGAGCAGCCGCCGCTCCCACGCGCGGTATTGACGCAGATGCCGGGCGACCTCGGCCTTGGCGGGCAGCAGCTTCACGCTGGTCACCCTTTCGTTCGTCGATTCCTCTGACTCATCGTGCACGTATGAGCACCCAGCGTCCTGTTAGGCATTCAACTAAGGGGGTGGTGACGGAGCGCTCGCCCGTGCCTCGTGTTGCGCAAATGGAGTAGCGCTCGCACCCTGAGACTGACTCAGAAGCGATCAGTGCTCACGCTGCGTGTTCGGGGCCCGGCCGGGTCAGGCCGGGACGGAGCGAACAAGCTTCGCCGAGAGGAGCCAAGAGCAATGAAATCCGCGATCCCCTGCTACTACCACCTCGAAGTCGAGGTAAGCCCGGAGAGGATCGACCAGGTCGGGCGCATCCTGACCGCGCATCTCCGGCATTGGGGGCTGGGGGTTCTCAGCGAACCCGTCTCCCGTTGCACCGGGGTTCTGCTCCACGAGATCGAGGAGCACGGAGCCGACAAGAACACGGTCGTGGAGATGTGGTGGAACGGTCAGCACCTCATCACCGCCGTGTCCGACACCAACCGTGAACTGCCCGAGCGGCACTACGGACCGCAGGGCTGCCTGACGCAGATCGCCGCGCTCAGCGACGGCTGGGGCAGCTTCCCCGCGACCCACGGCAAGACCATCTGGTTCTCCCGCCGGGTCCGCGCCCCCGAACGCGCCCCGCTGGCCCCCGCCGCCCCCGCACCCAGCCTGCGCGAAGCCCTGGAACTGCCCCGCGCGATGCCCCTCGCCACGCTCGCGGCCCCCGCGGAGGCGCCACCCGTGGAAGCGCAACCCGCGGAGGCGGAACCCGCGGTGGTGTGAACGCCCGCGTCACCCGGCGGCGCGGCGCACCGGCCGCGGCTTCCCCGAGCGGGCTGCCGCGGCCGGCGCACCGCATCCCGGCCCGACCCCGAATTCCCCCCTGTACGGAGGCAGTCGCGTGCGCACCTGGACCGGCACCCCCTTCCCGCTCGGCGCCACCTACGACGGTGAAGGGACCAACTTCGCCCTGTTCAGCGAGGTCGCCGAACGCGTCGACCTCGTCCTCATCGACGACGACGGCGCGCACCGCAGCGTCACCCTCACCGAGGTCGACGGCTTCGTCTGGCACTGCTACCTGCCCGGGGTCGGCCCCGGCCGCCGCTACGGATACCGGGTGCACGGCCCCTGGAACCCCGCCGAAGGCCACCGGTGCAACCCGGCCAAGCTGCTCCTCGACCCGTACGCCCGGGCCATCGAGGGCCAGATGGACAACGACGCCGCCCTCTTCGAGCGCGCGCCCGACGGACCCGGGCGGGCCGACAGCGCCGGACACACCCCGCTCTCCGTGGTCACCGACGCGGCCTTCTCCTGGGAGGGCGACCGGCCGCCGCGGCGCCCCTACGCCGAGACGGTGGTGTACGAGGCCCACGTCCGCGGCCTGACCCGGACGCACCCCGGAGTGCCCGAGGCGCTGCGCGGCACGTACGCGGGCCTCGCGACCGAACCGGTCATCGAGCACCTCACGTCGCTGGGCGTGACCGCGATCGAGCTGATGCCGGTCCATCAGTACGTACAGGACGGCTTCCTGCGCGACCGCGGCCTGTCCAACTACTGGGGCTACACCTCCATCGGCTTCTTCGCCCCGCACAACGCCTACGCGGCGCACGGCTCGCGCGGCGAACAGGTCACCGAGTTCAAGTCCATGGTCAAGGCGCTGCACCAGGCCGGACTCGAAGTGATCCTCGACGTCGTCTACAACCACACCGCCGAGGGCAACGAGAACGGCCCCACCCTCGCCTTCCGCGGCATCGACAACGCGTCGTACTACCGCCTGGCCGAGGACGACCCGGCGCACTACTTCGACACCACGGGCACCGGCAACAGCCTGCTGATGCGCCACCCCAACGTCCTGCAGATGGTCATGGACTCGCTGCGGTACTGGGTCACCGAGATGCACGTCGACGGGTTCCGCTTCGACCTGGCCGCCACGCTCGCGCGGCAGTTCCACGACGTCGACCGGCTCTCGGCCTTCTTCGACCTGGTCCAGCAGGACCCCGTCGTCAGCCGCGTCAAACTGATCGCCGAGCCCTGGGACGTCGGCGACGGGGGTTACCAGGTCGGCAACTTCCCGCCCCTGTGGTCGGAGTGGAACGGCAAGTACCGCGACTCGGTACGGGACTTCTGGCGCGGCGCCGACCACACCCTCGCCGAGTTCGCCTCCAGGCTGACCGGGTCGTCCGACCTCTACCAGCACGACCGTCGCCGCCCGCGCGCCAGCGTCAACTTCGTCACTGCGCACGACGGATTCACCCTGCGCGACCTGGTCTCGTACGACGACAAGCACAACGAGGCCAACGGCGAGAACAACCAGGACGGCGAGAGCGCCAACCGCTCCTGGAACAGCGGCGTCGAAGGACCCACCGAGGACGAGGCAGTCCTCGAACTCCGTGCGCGCAGGCAGCGCAACTTCCTCGCCACCCTCATGCTCTCGCAGGGCATCCCGATGCTCGCCCACGGCGACGAACTCGGCCGCACCCAGCAGGGCAACAACAACGCCTACTGCCAGGACAGCGAGCTCTCCTGGATCGACTGGGACCTCACCGACGAGCAGCGCGACCTCATCACCTTCACCCGCCGCGCCATCACGCTCCGGCTCGCCCACCCCGTGCTGCGCCGGCGCCGCTTCTTCCGCGGCGACACGGCCACGCACCAGGGCCAGCCGCTCCCGGACCTGGTGTGGCTACGGCCCGACGCCCTGGAGATGACGGACCAGGACTGGCAGCGCGGCGACGCGCACGCCGTCGCCGTCTTCCTCAACGGCGACGCCATCGCGGAGCCCGACGCCCACGGCAGACCCGTGGTCGACGACTCTTTCCTGATCCTGCTCAACAGCTACCGGGAACCGGTCGTCTTCGACCTGCCGGACGCCGCGTACGGCGAGCGCTGGACGACGCGGATCGACACCTCGGACCCCACGGGGGTGGCGGACGAGACGGAACACAAGGCGAACACCGAAGTCACCCTGGAGCCGCACAGCTTGCTCCTGCTGTCCCGTCCCGCCCGCACGACGTCGGTCAGCGCACGGTCACGGTGAACACGCCGGAGGCCGTCGAACCCTGGACGACGCGCAACTCGTTCTTGCCCTTCATGCCCAGCTTGACGCCCAGGGAGTAGCTGCCGCTGCGGGTGAGGGGCGCGGAAGCGGGCAGCGAGACCCACTGGCCGCGCTGCTTCTGCTGAAGGGTCACCTTGCTGCCCGGCTTCAGGCCGGTCGTGGTGCCGGTGACACGGAACAGCTGCCACGCCTTGACGGACTTCACCGAGGGCTTCGCGGTGATGGCCTTGGCGGTGGTGGCCTTCGTCGCGCCGGCCTTCTGCGTGACGGACACGGGGTGCGCGGCCGGGGCCGCGGCCATGGCGGCGGTGCCCGCCGTGCCGAGCGCGACGGCGCCGATGATGCCGACGGCAGCCATGCGCAGGGAGTTCCGCTTGGAGACGATCATGAGGGTGCCTTCCGTGTAAGGACATGGGAGGAGAAGCGCGCTATCTCCCATTCGGGCTGTTCACGACTGTTGAGACGGTCGGCCACCCCCAAGCGTTGTGCCCGCAGTGTCACCGTCCTGCAACAGCCGCCGCCCGCGCCGACGCCGGACCGCTTTGAGCCGTTGGCGCCGGGTGTGGCCCGAATCCGCGCGCATGAGTGAGCCAATGGCCCACCCGCACGAGGTTGAGTTGAGCCAGATGGTGATCGGATGGTCTGATGGTCCTGTCGATGGCGCTGCGGATCTCCGTGGCGCCTTTTTCATGCGAGCAGATCGAGAAGTGCACGGAAGGGCGGGGAAGCTTTGCTGAAGAGGGTGTTCGTGGCGCCGGATCCGGGACGGATGCGGCTCCGCTTCGCTGCACGGGCCGTACTCGGCATCTCCTTGGCGGTCGTCGTGTGCGGCCTGGCCGGACATTCGCTCGTCGCGGCGATCACCGGAGGACTCGCCGCGCTCCTGGCCCTGTTCACCGTCACGGACACGACGGTGCGGGGACAGGCGATCACCACGGCCCTGCTGCCCGTCGTCGGGTTCCCCGTCCTCGCGCTCGCCGCGTCGCTCCACGACATCCCGCTCGCGCGGGACTGCGCCTTCCTCGCCGTCATGGGCCTCGGCGTGTACGCACGGCGGTGGGGGCCGCGCGGGCACTCGCTCGGCGTGTTCGCCTTCATGACCTTCTTCATCAGCCAGTTCCTCCACACGGAGCCGCACCAGCTTCCCCAGCTCTACGTCGCGGTGCTCCTCTCGCTCGCCGCCTCCTCGACCGTGCGCTTCGGGGCGTGGTGCTACGAGCGCGGGCTGCTGCCCGGCGCCGTACCGCCCGCGCCGCCCGCCGCCAGGGGACTGGCCAGGGCCACCACCCGGCAGGCCGTCCAGGCGGCCGCGGGCGGAGCCTTCGCGCTCGCCGCGGGCCAGCTGCTCTCCGGTGAACGCTGGTACTGGGCGGTCGGCGCCACCTGGTGGGTCTTCGTCAACACCACCTCGCGCGGCGAGACGGTCGTACGGAGCTTCCGGCGCGTGCTCGGCACGCTGATCGGGATGGCCGCGGGCCTCGTCCTCGTCGTCCCCCTGGAGGGTGCGCCCGTGCCCAGCGCCCTGCTCGTGGCGGTCGGCGTCTTCGGCATCTTCTACACGGCCGCCGTGTCGTACACGTGGATGATGCTCTCGGTGACGGTGCTCGCCGGTTCGCTGTACGGCCTGCTCGGCGTGCTCGACGCGGGCCTGCTCGGGCTGCGCCTCGCCGAGACCGGCATCGGCGCGCTCGGCGCGGTCCTCGCCGTGCTGCTCGTCCTGCCGATCACGACGCACGCGACGACCGAGGCGTGGATCGAGAAGGCGCTGCACTGTGTGCACGACTGCACGAAGGAAGCGGCCGCCCGGCTCGGGGGCGTGGAGTCCGCCGACCCCGCCCGCCGCATCGCCGAACTGGAGGCGATCCTCGGGCGGGTGCGCATGTCCCTCGCGCCGCTCGTGCATCCGTGCAGCCCGCTGCGGACCCGCAAGGGACGCGCTCTTCAGGTGGTCGCCCTGCTCGACAACTGCGCGCGCGAGATACGGGGGCTCGCCGCCGTCGCCGCCGACCCGGAGGCATCCCACGACGCCCGCCTGGCCGCCGCGTGCCGCCGCGTCGAGGCCGCGGTCGAGTCCCTGACGGCGCCGCGGGGCGCACCGGCACAGGTCAACGCGGCCGCGGACCTGCCGCACGCCGTCGTGGAACCGGCCCTCGCCCACCTGCACAGCCTGGAACGGGCGCTGATCGACCTGGCCCACCCGCTCCAGCGGGCGGGGCGTGCGCCGTTGCTGGGCGCCTGAGCCCGTACCGGAGGACCGGCGTCACGGCTGGTGTGCGGCGCCGGTGTCCGCGTCGTGCTCGAAGGCGTGGCGCAGGCGCAGCAGGCCGCGACGGGCGTGGCTCTTGACCGTGCCCAGGGGCCAGCCGGTGACCACGGCGATCTGGGGCTGCGTGAGGTCGTCGTAGAACGCCAGGCGCAGGACCTTGCGCTGCGGCGGTGGCAGACGGGCCAGTTCGTGCTCCACGAGGACCTGGTCCAGCACGCCGTCCAGGGAGGGCGACTCCGGGGTGCGCACCGCGAGTGCCGCGCCCACCGCGTCGACCAGGGCGGCCCGGCGGCTGCGCGCGGACAGGGCGTCGGCGACCTTGCGCCGGGTGATGCCGATGAGCCAGCCCGCGAGGGTGCCGCGGCCGGGGGAGTAGCCGGCCCGCCCGCGCCAGGCGGCGATGAACACCTGCTGCGTCACGTCCTCTGCCTCCCGCGCGTCCCCGAGCGAACGCCGGGCGACGCAGTGCACCAGCGCCGACCACCGCTCATGGACGACGGCCAGGCACGCCTCGTCCCCCGCCACGAAGCCGGTGGCCAGGTCCTCCTCGTCCCGGCCCGCCGCGCGGCCCGGCAGGGGGGCGGGAACGCTCTCGGTGACCGGGACCGGTCGGCTGGCGATCATGTGCGGCTGCTCCTTCTGCCGAGCGGCCGCTTCTTCCGTCCCGGGGTGGTCCGTGGCGGGCGGGCGGCCTGGCGCCGATCCTTCGCGCGGGCGGACGGACGAGCAACGTGCATCGATTCCGCGTCGTATTCCTGCGTCGTACGTTGGGGGCATGAACGATTCAGCGGCCGCGCTGACCTCGGGCGCCGTCGCCCGGCGCCTGGGCGTCTCACCGACCACGCTGCGCAGCTGGGACCGCCGCTACGGCCTGGGTCCCGCGGCCCGCACGCAGGGGCGCCACCGGCGGTGGACGCCCGAGGACATCGCGGTGCTGGAACACATGTGCAGGCTCACGGCCGGTGGCATCCCGCCCGGTGAGGCGGCACGCCTTGCGTCGGAGGGCTCCCGGGCGCCCTCGGAGAAGGCACCCGGGGAGTCCGGGGTGCCGCCCACCCGCCCGCGCCGCCGCGACGCCAGCACCGTCCTGCCCCTCAGCGACGTACGCCAGGAGTGCCGGGGCCTCGCCCGCGCCGCGGTCCGCCTCGACGCGCAGGAGATGCAGAGCAGGCTCGACTCGCTGGTCGGCGAGCACGGCCTCGTACCCGTATGGGAAGAGGTCATGGTGCCCACGCTGCGGGCGGTGGGACGCAAGTGGGAGCTGTCCGACGACCGTTACGTGGAGGTCGAGCACCTCCTGTCCTGGCACATCTCGACCACCCTGCGCAGCGCCCCCCTGCTCCGCCCGCGCACCGCACCGCTCCTCGACACCTCGCCGGTCCTGCTCGCCTGCATGCCGGACGAGCAGCACACCCTGCCCCTGGAAGCACTCAACGCCGCCCTCGGCGAGAAGGGCGTCCCCACCCGCATGCTGGGCGCCGCCGTGCCACCGGAGGCACTCGTCGCCGCCGTACGGCGCACCGGGCCATCGGCCGTCGTGCTGTGGTCACAGGCCCGCTCCACCGCGGGCGAGGCCGTCGCCCGCCGCGTGGCGGCCATGGAGTGGGGGCCCGCGGGGGCCCGCCGGCGCGCCCTCGTCCTGCCCGCGGGACCGGGCTGGGGCCGGACCACGCGCACCGGGCCCGCCCGCGTCGGCAACCTGCGGGACGCCGTCACCCTGCTGAGCACGCCCCACCCCGGGTAGGGGAGTCACCGCGGCGTCCGTCACCGGCGATTCGCGCGCGGTCGCTGCATCCAAGGGGCGATCCCGTACGGAATGCTGGGCATGGGCATGGGCGGACGACCGGCGAGGGGCTTCATGCAGGACGCGGACATCGCCATCGTGGGGGCCGGTGCGGCGGGCCTGTCGCTCGCCCACCGCCTTGCCGTCGACCGCCCCCGCGGCCCGATGCCGTCGGTGGTCCTGATCGACGCCCCCGCAGGACCGCTGAGGCCCGCGGAGCGCACCTGGTGCTTCTGGGAGGAGCCGCACGGCGAGTTCGACACCGCCCTGACCGCCGTCTGGGACACCCTGCGCGTCCGCGCCCCGGACGGCACCGCCGTCACCGCCTCACCCGCCCCACTGCGCTACAAGATGCTGCGTTCCGGTGCCTTCGAGTCCCTCGTCGGCGACCGCCTCGCCGACGAGCCGAACGTGGCACGCCTGGAGGCGGTGGTCGAGGAGATCCACGACGCCGGCGACGGTGCCGAGGTCCGCACGCGCACCCCCGACGGGAAACCCCTGTCGCTGCGCGCCCGGTGGGTGTTCGACTCGCGCCCGTCCAAGGTCCTGCCGCCCGGCCGCACCACCCTGCTGCAGCACTTCCACGGCTGGTTCGTCACCACCGACCGGCCCGCCTTCGATCCGCAGGTGGCCGACCTGATGGACTTCCGCACGCCCCAGCCCCCGCACGGCCTCTCCTTCGCCTACGTACTGCCCACCAGCCCGCACCAAGCCCTGGTCGAGTACACGGAGTTCTCCCGCCAGGTCCTCGACGACCAGGCTTACGACCGGGCCCTGACGCGGTACCTGACGGACGAACTGGCCCTCGGCGCCCACGACGTCGTCCGCGTGGAACACGGCGTGATCCCCATGACCGACGCACGCTTCCCGCGCCGCGCGGGCCGCTCCGTCTTCCGTATCGGCACCGCGGGCGGAGCGACCCGTCCCTCGACCGGGTACACCTTCGCCGCCATCCAGCGACAGACCCGCGCCATCGCCACCGCCTACCACCGCGGCCGCACCCCGCTCCCGCCGCCCGCGCACTCGGCACGGTCACGGGCGATGGACGCCGTACTGCTGCGGGCCCTGGACACCGGCCGGGTGAACGGCGCGTCGTTCTTCACCCGCCTCTTCCGCGAGGTCCCCACGGAACGGCTGCTCCGCTTCCTCGACGGCCGCACCAGCATGCGCGAGGACTGGACGATCGGGCTGCGCACCCCCGTGGCCCCCATGCTGCGTACGGCGGCAGAACTGCCCCGGCTGCCCAAGTACCGTGCCCCCGCCCCCGCCCCACGGCCCGGACGTCCGGCCGAACGGAAAGAGAACTGAGATGACCGTGCTGCGCGACGACACCCTGTCCGCCGCGTTCGACCACGCAGCCCGCACCTACGACCGGCTTGTCGCGGCCAACCCCGGCTACCACGCCCACCTGCGCCGCTCCGCCAGGCGGCTGCGGCTCCCGGACGGCGGCGCCGGACTGCGCCTGCTCGACCTGGGCTGCGGCACCGGCGCCTCCACCGCGGCCCTGCTCAGCGCCGCCCCGCTGGCCGAGATCGTCGCGGTCGACGCGTCGGCGGGCATGCTGGAGCGCGCCCGGGCCAAACCCTGGCCGCCCTCCGTGACGTTCGTGCACGCCCCCGCCGAACGGCTCGGACAGGCGGGCGTGGAGGGGCCCTTCGACGCGGTCTTCGCCGCCTACCTCTTCCGCAACCTCGCCGACCCGGACGCCGTACTCGCCGCGGTCCGCGCGCTGCTCGCCCCGCACGGCCGCCTCGCCGTGCACGAGTACACCCTCAGCGGGCGCCTGACGGACCGCCTGGTGTGGACGGCAGTCTGCAAGGCGGTGGTGCAGCCCGCGGGCACCCTGTCCGGCGACGCGGCCCTCTACCGGCACCTGTTCCGCAGCGTCTCCGGCTTCGACACCGCCGACGCGTTCGCCGCACGCACCCGCAGAGCGGGCTTCGACCGCGTACGTGTCCTGCCGATGCCCGGCTGGCAGACCGGCATCGTGCACACCGTGCTGGCCGCGGCCGACGGATCCGGCGGGGCCGCCCGATGAACCCGAACGTCTCGGAGCAGCCGTACGCGGCGCCCCGCCGCGGCCGCGACCGCCGCGCCCGGGTGTGGCACGGACCGACCGGACTCGCGCGCGTACCGCGGGGCGAGACGCGCACCACGGCCGTCGTGGGCGGCGGCCTCGCCGGTCTCGCCGCCGCCACGGCCCTGGCCGAACGCGGCGTCCACGTCACCCTGTACGAACGCGAATACCAACTGGGCGGCCGCCTGGCGGGCTGGCCCATCGAGCTCGCCGACGGCTCCACGGCGACCATGACCCGCGGCTTCCACGCGTTCTTCCGCCAGTACTACAACCTGCGCGGCCTGCTGCGCCGGGTCGATCCGGGACTGACCACGCTGACCGGCCTGCCCGACTATCCGCTGCGGCACAGCGCCGGATTCCAGGACAGCTTCGCGAAGGTGCCGCGCACCCCGCCGTGGAGCGCACTCGGCTTCGCCGCGCTGAGCCCCACGTTCGGCGGCCGCGACCTGGCCCGGATGAACCCGCGCGCGGCCCTGCCCCTGATGGACGTGCGCGTCCCCGAGACCTACCGGCAGCTCGACGGCACCAGCGCGCGCGAGCTCCTCGAACGCATCCGGTTTCCCGAAGCCGCTCACCACCTGGCCTTCGAGGTGTTCTCCCGCAGCTTCTTCGCCGACCCACGCCTGCTCTCGGCCGCCGAACTCGCCCTCATGTTCCACATCTACTTCCTCGGCTCCAGCGAGGGCCTGCTCTTCGACGTACCGCAGGAACCCTTCCCGACGGCCTTCTGGGAACCCCTTTCCGACTACCTCATGGGCCACGGCGTCGACATCCGCACCGGGCACGCCGTGGAGAGCGTGCGGCCGGTGCCGGGCGGCGGGTTCCGCGTCAGCACCGAGGACGGCGGAGCGCAGTACGACACCGTGGTGCTCGCACTCGACACGACGGGCCTGCAGCACGTCGTCGCCCGCTCGCCCCGCCTCGCCGACCGCCGGTGGCGCGAGCGGATCATGCGGCTGCGCACCGCACCGCCCTTCCTCGTCTCCCGCCTCTGGCTCGACCGTCCCGTGGCCGCCGATCGCCCGGGGTTCATGGGCACCAGCGGATACGGGCCGCTGGACAACGTGAGCGTCCTCGAACGGTGGGAGGGCGAGGCGTTGCGCTGGGTCGCGCGCACGGGCGGCTCGGTCGTCGAACTGCACGCGTACGCGGTCGACCCGGGCGCCGACCGGACGGCGGAGCAGGAACGTTTGCGGGTGCAGCTGCAACGCGTCTACCCCGAGACGCGCGACGCCAAGATCGTGGACGAGCGGCACGAATGGCGTGCCGACTGCCCGCTGTTCGCGGTCGGCGGCTACGAGGACCGGCCCACCGTGCACACCGCGGACCCGGCCCTGACCGTCGCGGGCGACCTGGTACGCACCGACCTGCCGGCCGCCCTGATGGAGCGCGCCGTGACCACGGGGTTCCTCGCGGCGAACGCACTGCTGGAACGCTGGGGGCTGCACGGCCAGACACTGTGGTCGGTCCCCGACCGGGGGCGGGTCGGGGCGCTGCGGGCACTCAACCGGCTGCTCGGCACGTAGGAGCCCGGGCTCCGCCCGGTTCAGAGCCTGTGTCATAACCCCGGCCGGGTGGTCGACGCCTGGCACGCCCTCCCTCCCCCAAGGCCTTAAAGGCCAGGGGGGACCCCCATGCCGCGTTGCCGAACCGCCCAGGTAGCTCCGCTACCAGGACGCTCCGGCGCCTTGCGATCGCACGCACCAGACGACGCCCACTGATCCGACCGGGGTTATGACACAGGCTCTCAGCCCGGGAACCGGCCCGTGCTGCGCAGGGTCCAGCGGCGTTCCGCGTACGCCAGGTCGTCGCGCCACAGCCGGGCCGCCGCCGCCCTCATGAGCGGCCGCAGCGCGGGCCCGGCGGCCCTGGCGGCGAGGAAGCCGGGGCGCCCGGACGTGGCGATCACCGCTTCGACGACCGCGGTACGAGGGTTCCCCGCCCGGTCCGTGCCCAGGGGCGTCGCATGGGTCTCCACCACGGAACCCTCGCCCTCGCCCCGCGTGATGTGCATGACGACGGTACGGGGCTCCGGTGCGGTGAAGACCGCCCGCACCGGTACGACCGCGCGCCCCGCCACCTTGAACGACACATCGACGGTGAACGCGTCCTGCCGCGGGTCGTCCCCGTCGTCGTCCGCGACGGGGGCCACGGTCAGATCGACGAAGGAGTACGGGTGGAACCACGCGCCGTGCCAGGGGTCGAGCCGGTTGGCGACGACGTCCTCCGGCTCGCAGCGCCCGGCCACCGTCAGCACGGCCGCCACGCTCTCCGCCGGGCCGGGACGCCACGGCAGCACCGGCCGGTCCAGGGGCTCTTCGCCGCCGACGTCGTCGAGCCTGACCCAGACCAGGACGCCGTCGTCGAAGGCCGGATAAGGACTCCAGCCCGCGAACGGCGCCCCGTCCAGGGACATGCCGTGCCAGTGACAGATCAACGTGCCGCAGCGCACCGGACTGTCCTTGAGCGGCGCGCCGAGGTGCGGACAGGCGCCCGGGCCCGCCCGCAGCGTTCCCGCGGCGTCACGCCACAGGACGACCTCCCGCCCCGCCACCGTGCGGCCCAGCGGACGGTCGTCCCTGAGCTGCCGGGTCGCGCCCACCACGTACCAGTTGCCGGACGGACGGCCCTGGGCACGCTTCAGCGCGGCGGCGATCACCGCGGGCCGGGCCTCCCGCCACGTCGGGCGCTGGTCCTCCCAGGCGACGGGCCGACGGCGCAGCCGCAAGGGATAGCGGCTCATACCGGCTCCTTCCGTGAGCGCGGGGTGTACGTGCCGTGGTGCGGGGGCGCGGCTTCGGGCGGGGCGGGCGGCAGCGCGGGGGCGCCGGCCGGCCGGTGCCGCAGGCGTGCGGCGGCCACCCGGGCGAGGCCGTCGCAGGCGACCGCGGCGCGGCGGCGGCGGGAGACGGCCGCCCGCCGGTGCAGGACGGCGTATCCGTCGTCGGCGATCGCGTCCAGGATCGCGCCGTACAGCACGAAGGCGGTGCGGATGCAGGGGCGCGCGACGGGATCGAGCATGGCGAGGCCCGGGGCCGCGGTGGCGTAGACGCCGCGGGTGAAGGCGGCCGCCTCCTTCAGGGCCTCGGTGACTCTGGGGTCCCCGCGCCCGGTGGTGCGGCTCCAGTGCAGCAGCGCGCGGTCGACGCCGTGTGCCGCGAGGAGTTCCTGGGGCAGGTAGATCCGGCCGCGGTCGAGGTCCTCGCCCACGTCCCGCAGGAAGTTGGTGAGCTGGAAGGCGACTCCGAGGGCGGCGGCGTGCGGGGCGGCCTCGGCGCGGGGGACGACGGTGCCGAGCACGGGCAGCATCTGCAGGCCGATGACAGCGGCGGAGCCGTGCATGTACCGCTCCAGATCGCCGTAGGTGGGGTACTCGGTCACTTCGAGGTCCTGGCGCATGGACGTCATGAAGTCGCTGAAGTGCCGCGGGTCGATGGCGTACCGGCGGGCGGTGTCGGCCAGCGCCGTCACGACGGGTTCGCCGCTCTTCCCGGTCCGCATCCCCCGGTCCAGCTGGCCCTGGAGCCGCCGCAGCGCCAGGGAGCGTTCGGCGGGTGCGGTGGTGACCTCCAGGTCGTCGACGATGTCGTCGGCCCAGCGCGCGAAGCCGTACAGGGCGTGCACGGCGGGCCGCCGTTCGAGGGGCAGCAGCCGGGTGGCCAGGAAGTACGTCTTGCCGTGGCGGGCGTTGAGACGTCGGCAGTGGCCGTACGCGGCGCGCAGCGCGGGATCGGTGATCGCCGCGGCGTCCAGCTCCCGGCCGCTCATCGGCTCACTCCCGTGATGCGCGCGGCGGCCAGCTTGCCGGAGATCAGGACCGTGGGCACGCCCACACCGGGTGTGGTGCCGCAGCCCGCGAGGACCGCGTTGTCCGTGCCCCGTACGAGGTTGCGGGGCCGGAAGGGCCCGGTCTGCGGGAAGGTGTGGGCGGCGGAGAACGGGGTGCCCGCCGCGTGTCCTTGGCCGGTCCAGTCCGCGGGGGTCACCATGCACTCCTCTTCGATCGCCGCCCCGATCCCGGCGAGTCCGCGCCGCTCGAGGACGGCGAGGAGGCTGTCGCGGTAGCGGGGCGCGAGGTCGGTCCAGTCCCGGGCGGCGGGGCCGATGTCGGTGTTGGGGCAGGGGGCGAGCACGTAGTGCAGATGGCGTCCGTGGGGCGCGAGGGAGGGGTCGGTGGCCGTCGGCCGGGTGATGAGCAGGGACGGGTCGGACATGAGCTTCCCGGTGCGGGTCAGTTCGTCGAAGGTCTGCTTCCATGCCGACCCGAAGGAGATCGTGTGGTGGGCCAACTGGGGCCAGGTGCGGTCGGTGCCGAGGTGCAGGACCACAGCGGACGGCGAGTGCCGCAGCGGGTTCGGGCGGCGTGGGGCGCGGCCCAGGAGTCCGTACGCGACGGGGAGGTCCGGGGTGAGGACCACCGCGTCGCAGGGGACCCGGCCGTGGTCGGTGACGACGGCCGTGATCCGGGAACCGGACCGCTCCAGACGCTCGACCGTGTGCCCGTACCGGACGTCGGCGCCCGCGTGTTCGGCGGCGGCCGCCATGGCGCGCGGCAGGGCGTGCATGCCGCCGCGCGGGAAGTGGACCCCGGCGACGGTGTCCATGTAGGCGATGACCGCGTAGGCGGCGAGGGCGCGGGCGGGTGGCACGCCCGCGTACAGCGCCTGGAAGGAGAAGACCCGCCGCAGCCGCTCGTCGGGGAGGAACGAGGCGATGCGCGCGTCGAGGCGTCCGAAGCCGCCGAGGGCGGCGAGCCGGGCCAGGTCGGGGGTGAGGAGTTCCAGCGGGGAGTCGAAGTTGGTGTCGATGAACCGGCGCATCTGGAGCTCGTAGAGCCGCGTCAGCCAGGCGCGCAGCCGCCGGTACCCCACGGCATGCCGGGCCCCGGCGAACCGTTCGATCTCGGCTTCCATGGCCTCGGCTCCGGTGTGGACGTCCAGGGAGCTGCCGTCGGCGAACGCGGCCCGGTAGGCGGGGTGCAGCGGCACGAGGTCGAGGCGGTCGCGCAGGCTCTCGCCCACCGCGGCGAAGGCGTCCTCGACGAGTTCCGGCATGGTCAGGACCGTCGGCCCGGTGTCGATCCGGTAGCCCGCGCGCTCCATGAGCCCGGCCCGGCCGCCCGGTTGGTCGGCCCGTTCGACGAGCGTGACCGTACGGCCGGAGCCCAGCAGATGCAGGGCGGCGGACAGGCCCGCGAGCCCGGCGCCCACGATCACCACATGGTCGGTCCGGCCAGGGATGGTCCTCATCGGCTCCCGCTCTCGGTCCAGGGAAGGTGCAGCGCGGCCGTCGCACCGGTCCCGGGCAGACCGGCCACGCGGCAGAACAGTTCGTGCAGCCGCCGGTCGGCGTGGGGGACCAGGGCGCCGGAGGCGAGGTGGCGGTGCGCCTGGTGGACCAGCCGGCGGATCTTGTCCTCGACGATCCCGCGGGCCCCGGTCGTCACGAACGCCTCCCGCACCCCGCGCACGTCGTCCTCGTCCAGGTCGGCCCTGCCGGTACAGCGGTCGAGCAGCGCCAGCACGTCGTGGTCCGCCGCGGCCTCGGCCCGGGCGGCCGCCACCGCCAGGAGGTACGTGCCCTTGCCGTCGCGAATGTCGTCCCCCGAGGGTTTGCCGGTCTCCCCGGGCTCGCCGAACACGCCGAGGAGATCGTCCCGCAGCTGGAAGGCGATTCCGGCGCAGCGACCCGCCGAGCAGAGTGCTCCGGTCGTCGCCTCGTCGGCTCCGGCGAGCGCCGCTCCGAGGGCCAGCGGGCGTTCCACCGAGTACAGGGCGGTCTTGAGCACGGCAGTCCGCACGGCTCCGGTCACCGACCGGGAACGGGTGGCCTGCCCCTGGAGGTCCAGGTACTGGCCCGCGACCATCTCCGCGCGCATGGCCCGCCACAGTCCGCGCACCCGGGGCGCCCGCACCGCGTCCAGGCGGGTCGCGGCGACCACGTCGTCGGCCCAGCTGAGTGCCAGGTCACCGGCGAGGATGGCGGCGGCCGCCCCGAAGCCCTGTCTCCCGTGCGGGCCGTACTGGTTCTGGAGATCCACGTGCACGGCGTCCCGGCCCCGGCGCAGGGGTGAGCCGTCCATGACGTCGTCGTGGACCAGGGCGCACGTCTGGATGAGTTCGAGCCCCGCGGCCAGGCGCAGGGCCGCGTCCGCCTGACCGGGTCCGGCGCCTCCCGCACACGCCCGAAGGCCCCACCACAGGAACTGCGAGCGGATGCGTTTGCCGCCGCGCAGGGTGAACCGGGCCACGCGGTCCGCGATGTCCTCGGCGAACGTGGGGTCGATGGCCCTGGCTTCCTCGAGCCGTCCGTCGAGGACGCCCTCCAACGTACGGTGCACCGCGGCGGACACGTCGGCGTCGATGTCGCACGCGCTCGCACCGTCCAGGGTGTCCTGCCTGGTCCCCTCCGCGGGTCCCGAGAGCATGGCGCGTCCTCCCACCGTGACACTTGATCGATACGGGTCACAGAACGCTTCGGGCGCCGGGGGTCTCTCGGATGCACCCGCGCGGCACCTACCGACCGTCACCGGGACGGCGCGGGCGGCGCCGGTGGGCGCGCGGTGTGCGAACGTGTCCAAATCCGTGGCCAAGGCCATGGAACTGGCCATTCGGCCGCTGTTCCGGGGGCGAAATTGCGTCAGCCGTCCGGCGCCCCACGCGGTGGCGCCGACTCCGGGTCGTCATCGCCCGGGCGGTCGGGAGCCCCTATCGCCGCTGGTCACAGCGCGTGTCCTGACCGTTACAGAGACGCGGGTGTTCACCGAACGGTTGATCCGGTCTCAAAGGTCGAGCACAAATTCCACACATGGCCTCTCCATACCCGTCCCCATGCTCTAGATTGTCCGTGCTTCAGCTGTTCGGGTGCGAGGCGGCTATAAATCAGCAATAGTCCGGCGTTGCGGACAGTGAGTGATCGCGTGCCGACGCCGTACGTGGGGGTGATCAATTTCCTGGGGCCCGGGGCGGGCTTCGGGTGCGGGGAGCGCCCGGGGTTCGGACGGGTTCCGGTATCGGTTCGTGATTCCGGCAGGACGAGTGTGTCCTTTGCCGCTGGGGTGGGTTGTTCACAAGCGCTGAATTGTGCGGAATGCCGTGCGCGTGGGGCGTGCGCTTTCCGCGGGGAGGAACAGCGCGGCGCGGGAGGCGGGGGTCTCCCGGGGGAGGACCAGTGCGGGAGGCGGGGGTCTCCCGGGGGGGAGGGGCAGTGCTGGGCGAACACGTCGAACCACTGGGGACCTGGGGGGTTCTGTGCGGCAGGGGGGATTAGTCAGCCCGTTTCCGTCGGCGCGAGGGCGTCTGACGAACGGGGCGATCAGCCAGCCCACAACGGAATGGGAGCAGCGGTACCGGCGTACCGTGATCATCAGCGATACCCTGGCCACCGCCTTTGTGGTGGCTGGAATAGGTATCTTCTTCGGGGCCCGGGACGCAGCCAACTGGCATGAAAAGTGGGGCATTCTCGCATTCGGCACCGAACTCCTGGTGCTGGGCGCATTGGCGGTCAGCCGTGCGTGGGCTCCGTCCGTTCTGGGACAGGGCGCCGAGGAATTCAGGCGCCTCGGACGCTCACTCTTCACCGCGGTAGTCGTCCTGGCGCTCGGCGGAATCGCTCTCACGTCACGCAACATCAAACTCTGGATCTTCGTGGCGATCCCCGCGATCGGGCTCGTCACCATGACCGCGCGGTATCTGCTGCGCCTGCGGCTGCACAAGCGGCGGCAGGACGGACGGTGCCTGCGGCCGGTGCTCGCCGCCGGCAGCCCGGCCACCGTGCGCGACCTGATCACCCGGGCCCGCAAGCTCCCGCACCTCGGCTGGCGCGTGGAGGCGGTGTGCACGGCGGACGGCATCGGACCCGACGGTGACCATCTCGACGGAGTGCCGATCGTCGGCGGGCTCGCGGACGTCGCGAACCACGTCCGCCGCGACGGCTACCGGGTCGTCGCGGTCACCCCGGACCCGCACTGGTCACCGGACCGGCTGCAACGGCTGGCCTGGAACCTGGAGGGCAGCGACGCCGAAATGGTCGTGGCCCCCGTCCTGATGGAGGTGGCGGGACCGCGGCTGCACGTCGACGCGGTGCTCGGCATCCCGCTCCTGCGGGTGAGCATGCCGACCTTCACCGGGGGCCGCCGGGTGGTCAAAGGCATCGTCGACCGGCTTGGCGCGGCGGTCCTGCTGCTCCTGTTCGCGCCGCTGATGGCCCTCGTCGCGATGCTCGTCCTCGCGGACAGCCGGGGCGCCGCGCTCTACCGCCAGCGAAGAGTCGGCAAGGACGGCCGCGAGTTCACCATCTTCAAGTTCCGCACCATGGTCACCGGGGCGCACAAGGCACGCGCCCAGCTGGCCGAACACAACGAAGGCGCGGGACTGCTCTTCAAGCTCCGCAGGGACCCGCGGGTCACCCGGGTGGGGGCGGTGCTGCGGCGGTACTCGATCGACGAACTCCCGCAGCTGTTCAACGTACTCACCGGATCGATGTCGCTCGTCGGGCCGCGGCCACCGCTGCCGGAGGAGTCCGCCGCGTACGGCCCGGACATCAGGCGGCGGCTGCTGGTCAAGCCGGGCCTGACCGGTCTGTGGCAGATCAGCGGGCGCAGCGACCTGCCGTGGGAGGAGGCGGTCCGCCTCGACCTGCGGTACGTGGAGGACTGGTCGCTCGCCCTCGACACAGTGATCTTGTGGAAGACGCTGCGCGCGGTGATCCACGGCCAGGGGGCCTACTGATGCACGGGGACCGGCGTCCGGACAGGGCGCGTACAGCAGGCCGGGACAGCCGGCCTGGGGGGAGTAACCAGTCATGAAGGTCAGCGTTTTCGGGCTCGGCTACGTGGGCTGCGTGTCGGCCGCGTGCCTGGCCGGCAAGGGGCACGAGGTCATCGGCGTCGACGTGAACCAGGTGAAGGTCGACCTGGTCAACGACGGCAAGGCCCCGGTGGTCGAGGAGCGGATCGGCGAGCTCACCGCCGAGGTCGTACGGACCGGGGCGTTACGCGCCACCGCCGACGTCCGCGAAGCGATCATGGACAGCGAGGTGTCGCTGATCTGTGTGGGCACGCCGTCGGAGGCCAACGGCAGCCTGTGCACCACGTACTTGGAGCGCGTCACCGAGGAGATCGGCATCGCGGTCGCCGAGCGGGGCGGACGGCACACCGTCGTCTTCCGCAGCACCATGCTCCCGGGCACCTGCCTCAACCTGCTCGTGCCCATCCTGGAGAAGCACATCGGCGGCACGGCCGGAGTGGACTTCGGGGTCGCGGTCAACCCGGAGTTCCTGCGCGAGGGCACGAGCGTCCGGGACTTCTTCGACCCGCCCAAGACCGTCATCGGCGAGCTCGACCCGGCGAGCGGCGACGCGGTGGCGGCGCTGTACGAGGGCCTGCCCGGCGAGGTGTTCCGGGTGCCGGTGCCGACGGCCGAGGCGATCAAGTACGCGGACAACGCGTTCCACGGCCTCAAGATCGGCTTCGCCAACGAACTGGGCGCCGTGTGCCAGGCCCTCGGCGTCGACTCGCACCAGGTCATGGACGTGTTCATGGCCGACCGCAAACTGAACATCAGCCCCGCCTACCTGCGGCCGGGATTCGCCTTCGGCGGCTCCTGCCTGCCCAAGGACCTGCGCAGCCTGGTCCACGCCGCGCAGCGCGCCGACGTCTCGGTGCCCATCCTGTCCCACGTACTGCCCTCCAACGCCGACCACCTGCAGCGCGCGGTCGAGCTGGTCGAGCGCACCGGCAAGCGCCGGGTGGGAATGTTCGGGCTCTCCTTCAAGCCCGGCACCGACGACCTCCGCGAGAGCCCGCTCGTCGAGCTGGCGGAGAGACTCTTCGGCAAGGGGTACGACCTGCGGATCCACGACGCCAACGTCAGCCTCTCGCGGCTGATCGGCGCCAACCGCGAATACATCGAGACCCGGTTGCCGCACCTCGCGCAGCTGCTCGCCGACTCCGTCGACGACGTACTGGAGCACGCCGAGGTGTGCCTGGTCGGGACCAAGGACCCGGCCGTGCTTTCGGCGCTGCCCCATGGCGAGGGACCGGTGCTCATCGACCTCATCCACCTTCCCGACGCCGACGCGCGCCGGACCGAACCTGGGTACGTGGGCCTTGCTTGGTAATGCAATACGTGACGACCGGCCCCGCCGGCGCGCGCTGATCCTGGTGGAGAACCTGTCGGTGCCGTTCGACCGGCGGGTGTGGCAGGAGTGCACGACGCTCCGCGACGCGGGATGGACGGTGCACGTCATCTGTCCCCAAGGCACCAAACGGGACACGGAAGCGGAGGTGGAGATCGACGGGGTGCGGATCCACCGCTACCCGTTGCGCGCCGCCACCGGAGGTCCCGCGGGCTATCTGCGGGAGTACGGATCGGCGCTGTGGCACACGGCACGCCTGATCCGCAAGGTCGGCCCGGTCCACGTGGTCCACGCCTGCAACCCGCCGGACCTGCTGTTCCTGCCGGTCCAGTGGCTGACGCGGCGCGGCGCCCGGTTCGTCTTCGACCAGCACGACCTGGTGCCCGAGCTGTACCTCTCCCGGTTCGACCGCGGCGAGGACCTCCTGTACCGGGGCGTGTGCGCGCTGGAACGGATGACCTACCGGGCCGCCGACATCGTGCTCGCCACCAACGAGAGCTACCGGGACGTCGCGGTGAGCCGCGGCGGCAAGCGGCCGCAGGACGTCTTCGTGGTGCGCAGTGCGCCCCAGGTCGACCGGTTCCAACCGGTGCCGCCGGAGCCGGAGTTGAAGAACGGCAAACCCCATCTGCTGTGCTACCTCGGCGTCATGGGGCCGCAGGACGGCGTCGACTACGCCCTGCGGGCCCTCGCCAAGCTCCGCGACGAGCTCGGCAGGACCGACTGGCACGCGGTGTTCGTCGGCTCCGGCGACGCCTTCGACGCGATGGTGGAGCTGTCCGAGCAGCTCGGGCTCTCCGACCAGGTGCAGTTCACCGGCCGAATACCCGACGCCGACCTGGTGCGCTACCTGTCCACCGCGGACGTCTGCCTCTCGCCCGACCCGCACAACCCGCTCAACGACGTGTCGACCATGAACAAGGTCCTCGAGTACATGGCGATGGGCCGCCCGATCGTCTCGTTCGACCTGCGCGAAGCCCGCGTCTCCGCCGGTGACGCCGCCGTCTACGCGCCCGCCAACGACGAGGCGCAGTTCGCGAAGCTCATCACGCAGCTGCTCGACGACCCGGAGAAGCGCGCCCACATGGGCGCCGTCGGCCAGGAGCGGATCACCGGCCGGCTCTCCTGGCAGAACTCCCAGAAAGAGCTGCTCGCCGCCTACGAAGCCGCCTGCCGCGGACGCACCGCGGCGCCGAGAGCCGCCCCGGGACGCCAGGGGAGGAGGCGGCACCGTTGAGCGACGAAACGATACGACTGGCCACGATCGGCCAGGTCCTGCGCCGACGGTGGCGGCTCCTCGCGGTCCTCACCCTGGTGGGCGCACTCGTCGGGTACGGCGCCTCCGTGGTGCTGTTCCCGCCCCGGTACACGGCAGTGGCGTCCGTACTCCTGCCGGGGCAGTGGGAGGAGCGCGAACTCCTCACCCAGGCACAGGTCGCGACCAGCTCATCGGTGGTCGACCGCGCGGCCGCCGAGCTCCAGTGGAAGGGCGTCGGCGCCACCGAGCTCAAGAGCAAGGTGAGCGCCAAGGCCACGAACGGAAACATCATCAAGATCTCGGGTACGGCAGAGAGCCCGGAGCGCGCACAGCAGCTCTCCGACCGCATGGCACAGGAGTTCGTCACCTTCTCCGCACGGCTCACGGGCGGCAACACCGACACCGGCGCGGAGACGGGCCCCGAGGCCCTGCGCAAGAAGGTGGAGGCGACCAACCGCCGCATCAGCGAACTCGCCGACGCGGCCGACCCGGGACAGACCGTGGAAGGCGTACAGGCCCGCACCTCCCTGGAGAAGCTGCGTGCCTCGCTGGAGGAGGCCATGAAGAAGCTGGACCAGGCCGAGACCGTGTCCAGCAAGGCCGGCATGGTCGTCATGGGATCCTCGCCCCGGCCGACCGGCGTGGCACCGCCGACGCGCACCCAGCTCATGGCAGGCGGGGCGCTCCTCTTCCTGGTGTCCGCCGTCATCGGCCACCTCGCCGCCGCCCGCACCAACCGCAGGCTTCGCACCGAATCCGAGATCGCCGCGGCGCTGCGCTCCGAGTTGCTCGGCACCGTCGACGTACCCGACGAAGGGCGCGCGCACCGGCCGGACAGCGGCGGCCCACGGGCCATGATCCGCCGGTTCCTCGACCTCGACACCCGCTGGGACACACCGGCCCCGCAGCGGTCCGCCGACGAGGCGGGCCGGCGGATCCGCTACCGGCGCGTGTGCGCCCGCCTCCGCAGCACACTTCCCGCCGCCCGGCGGCTGCTCGTCGTCGTGCCCGAAGGCGACGAGGTCGCCCACCGGGCCGCGGGGCAGCTCGTCGCCGAGGCCGCGAGCGATCCCTCCGCGACCGGCGCGAACCGGGGATACCCCGTGCTGCGCGTGGTGGAGGTCCCGGTGGTCAGGCCGGTGGTGCCCGACAGCGGCGCCGAGTCCGGCGCCCTGATCGTGCTCAGCGCGGGCAACTGGACCGCCGCCGAGCTCGGCGGCATCGCCGAGGCGTGCGCGGACGGCAGGCACCAGGTCGTCGGCGTCGTCGTCGCGGGCGCGGTCCGTGCCCGCCAGGACCGCCCGGCCGACCAGCCCCCGGAGAAGGCCACCCTGGCCCTCGCCGGCCGCGGCAACGCGACGGGAGGCCAGGCGTGACGACGAACCCGAGCGCGGACGCCCCGGCGCCCACTCCACTCTTCGACCTGCACTCCCTGGTGGTGTCGGTGCGCAGGCGCCGCCGCCTCTGGTGCTCGCTGGCGCTCCTCGGACTGCTGATCGGCGCGGCCCTCGCCGTCCTCATGCCGCCCCCGCCGAGCGCGGCGACCAAGGTCCTCGTCGTGCACCAGGAGGACCAGCCCAACGACACCGGCACGCTGATCCGTACCGACGTCGAGATCCTGGGGACCACCCGGATCGCGGGCAGGGCCCTGGCAGCCCTCAAGTCCGCCGAGAAGCCCGAGGACTTCCTCCAGGACTACCGGGGCACCGGCCTGACCAACAACCTCCTGCGGATCGACGTGACGGCGAAGAGCGACGCCGACGCGGTCGCCCGGGCCAAGGCCCTGGCGGACGCGTTCGTCGCGGACCACGTACGGCGGATGCAGGCGGCGGCGAAGGCCGAGGCCAAGGCGCTGCGCGACCAGCGCGACCGGATGCGGGACGAGCTCAAGGAGGTCAACGCGTCGATCGGTGACAGGTCGCCGGAGACCGACCCGCAGGACTCGGCCAGCATCGAGTCCCTCTTCTCCCGCCGGGCCGAACTCACCTCGCGCATCGCCGACTACGACCAGCGCGCCGAAGAAGCGCAGATGGGCACACCCAAGATCATCGCCGGTACGCAGATCGTGGACGCTCCGCGCGCCGTGCCGCAGTCGCTGCCCAAGTCGGCCGCCACCAAGGCCGCGATCGGACTCGTCCTCGGACTCGTCCTGGGCCTCGCGCTGGCCGCCGTCACCTCGGTGGTGGCCGACCGCCCCGTGCTGCGCCGCGAGATGGCGGCGAACCTGGGCGCCTCGGTCATCGCGGAACTGCCGCGCGTTCCGCGCCGCCCGGCGGGGCGGTGGCAGCTCAAGCGCACCCGGGTGGCACGCGAACGGCTCGCCGCTTCCCTGGCCCGCACCGCGCGCGGCTCCAGAGAACCGGTGTCCCTGCTGGAACTGGGGTGCGCGCGCACCACGAGCGCGATCGCCCTGGACGTCGCGGGGGTCCTCGCGGCGGAAGGGCCCGTCATCGTCATCGACGGCCTGCCCGGCTCGGAGCTCGCCGACAGCCGCCGCGTTCCCGGAGACGTGACCGTCGTCGGCGGCGAGCGCGCCGCGACCGTGTCGCACCAGGCGCGCCGCATCGGCGTCGGCTCCATCGCGCCCGGCACGGCGTGGACCGACCTCCAGTACCTGGGCAGCCGGACCGTGCTCGTCGTACGGGCCGGACACGGCAGCACCGCATGGCTGCACACCGTGGCACGACAACTCGCCGACCAGCGCATCCCGGTGGTCGGTGTCGTGCTGATCGACCCCGACCCGCGCGACCGGACCGACGGCACGCTGTGGGACGGACTGCACACCGCGCTGCGAGGCCCTCATGAGCGGCCGCCCCGGCAGAACGGGACGGGGCAGCCGCGGAGCGAAAGGCCGTCGGTACCGGCCGCACGGGTCCCGTACAGCGACCAGGAGGCCAGGTAAGACATGTGTGGCATCGCAGGAACGTACCGATGGCCCGACGGCAAGGCGGTGACCGACCGGCTCACCGACGTCCTCGCCCACCGCGGCCCCGACGGGTCGGGCAGGTACAGCCACCCGGCCGGTGACGGCGAGGTGCACCTCGGGCACCGCCGCCTGGCCATCATCGACCTGTCCGAGACCGGCGCCCAGCCGATGGTCTCGGACGGCCTCTCCCTCACCTACAACGGCGAGCTGTACAACGCGCCCGAGCTCCGCGCCGAACTCACGGGCGCCGGGGTGCGCTTCCGCGGCACCTCCGACACGGAGGTGCTCCTCGAGGCCTGGCGGCGCTGGGGCACGGACTGCCTGCCCCGGCTGCGCGGCATGTTCGCGTTCGCCGTCTTCGACGAGCGCACCGGCGAACTGGTGCTCGCCCGCGACCAGCTCGGCATCAAGCCGCTGTTCCTGCTGCGGCGCGGCGGGGGCATGGTGTTCGCCTCCGAGCTCAAGGCGCTCGCCGCCGTGACCGGCGGATCACTGGAGGTCGACCACGCGGCCCTGGTGGCCTCGCTCCTCTACTACTGGGTGCCCGACTCACGGTGCGCGTTCCGCGAAGCGGAGAAGCTGCCGCCGGGGAGCTGGCTGCGGATCCGGCCCGACGGCCGGGAGGAGCGCGGCAGATACTGGAACCTGAAGGACGTCGCCGCCGAGGGCCGGGAACGGGCCCGCAGCGGTGAGCGGCCCGACCTGGCCGCCATCGTCGAGGAGTCGACCCGCCGGCACCTGCTCTCCGACGTGCCCGTGGCGACCTTCCTCTCCGGCGGCCTCGACTCCAGCTTCCTGACCGCGCTCGCGGCCCGTCACCAGCCCGGAATCTCCGCCTACACCATCGGATTCCGCGCCGCCGACGCCAAGTTCGAGGCGATGCCGGACGACCTGCGCTACGCCCGGCAGGTCGCCCAGCGGTACGGCGTCGATCTGCACGAGATCGAGATCGCCCCGAACGTCCTCGACCTGCTCCCGCAGATGACGTACTCCCTGGACGAGCCGATCGGCGACCCCGCCGCGATCAACACCTTCCTGATCTGCTCGGCGGCCCGGGACGCCGGCGTCAAGGTGATGCTCTCCGGGATGGGCGCCGACGAACTGTTCGCCGGGTACCGCAAGCACCTGGCCAACCTGCTGGCCCTGCGCTACCAGCGCGTCCCGCGGCCGCTGCGGCGCGGGGTGTCCGGTGTGGTGGACCGGCTGCCGGTCGCCACGGCCCGCCGGGGCTACCGCTCGGTGCGCTTCGCCAAGCGGTTCCTCTCCTTCGCCGACCTGCCGGAGGAGACCGCGTTCCGGCGCAGCTACACCATGTACGACCAGGATGAACTGCTCGCCCTCGTCGACCCGGACCTGGCGGGGACCGTCGGCGACGTGCTGACCGAGCACGCGGACGTCTACCAGGACAACGACCTGGACGACCACGTCAACCGCATGTGCCTGACCGACACCCGGATGTTCCTGCCGGGCCTCAACCTCGCCTACACGGACCGCTCCAGCATGGCCGCGTCGACCGAGGTGCGCGTGCCGTACGTGGACGTCGACGTGGTCAGGGCGGCGTTCACCGTGCCCGGCGACCGCAAGATCGTCGGACGGCAGGGCAAGGCCGTCCTCAAGGAGGCCGCCACCTCCATCCTGCCCAAGGAGATCGTCTACCGGCCCAAGGGCCTGTTCAGCGCGCCGCTGCGGGCCTGGATGAGTCGGGACCTGGCGCCGCTGGTGCGCGAGGTCGTCAACGACGGCGTGCTCGTCAACTCCGGGATCCTGCGCCGCGACGCGCTGGCCCGCATGGTCGCCGAGGACGCCGCGGGGCAGCGGGACTTCTCCAAGCATCTGTGGCATGTGCTGACCCTCGAGTACTGGTACCGCGGCGCTGTCTCCGGCTCCGGCCGGAGCCAGGCGGCCTGAAACACGTAAAACAAGAGGAGCTCGGGTGAAACAGGTTGTGCAGAACTACAAGAGCGGCGAACTGGCGCTGCTCGACGTGCCGGCACCGGGGTGCAAGCCCGGCGGTGTCCTGGTGCGCAGCGCCTACTCGCTGATCTCCACCGGAACCGAGCTCATGAAGGTGTCCGAGGCCGGCATGTCGATGGTGGGCAAGGCCCGCTCCCGGCCCGACCAGGTGGCCAAGGTCATGCAGAGCGTCGCCACCAACGGCGTGCCCGCCACCTACCGCAAGGTGATGGGCAAGCTCGACTCCTACACGCCGCTGGGCTACTCGCTGTGCGGCGTGGTCGAGCAGGTCGGCGACGGGATCGACGACGTGGCCGTCGGCGACCTCGTGGCCTGCGCGGGCAACGAGCACGCCCTGCACGCCGAAGTGAACTGGGTGCCCAAGAACCTCTACACCCCGGTCCCCGACGGCCTCGCGCCCCGGCACGCGGCCTTCGGCACCGTCGGTTCGATCGCGATGCAGGGCGTACGCCAGGGCGCACCGCAGCTCGGCGAGGTGGCGCTGGTCATCGGCCTCGGCCTGATCGGACAGCTCGTCGCGCAGCTCCTCACCGCCTCCGGGGTCCGCGTCGTCGGGGCCGACCCCGACCCCGCGCGCTGCGAGCTCGCCGAGAGCCTGGGCGCCGCGGCCTGCGGCGACCCCGCGTCCGCCGCCGTGGAGGCCGCCGTCGCCGAACTCACCGGCGGCCACGGCGTCGACCAGGTGTATCTGGCCGCGGGCGGCGGCAGCAACCAGCCCGTCGAGCTCGCCGCCCACCTGTGCCGCGACCGCGGGCGGGTCGTCGACATCGGCAAGTGCCGCCTGGACCTCCCGTGGAACGCGTACTACGAGAAAGAGCTCGACGTCCGCTTCTCCCGCAGCTACGGACCGGGGCGCTACGACCCGTCGTACGAACTGGAGGGCCGCGACTACCCGATCGGCTACGTCCGCTGGACCGAGCGACGCAACCTGGCGTGCTTCCTCGACCTCGCCGCCCGCGGCAGCGTCGACGTGGAGCCCCTCATCTCCCACATCGCCGACTTCGGCGAGGCCGTGGAGACGTACCAGAGCCTGAAGGACGGCGACCTCAAGGCCGTCGCCGTGCTGTTCCGCTACCCCGAGCAGACGGCGGAGGCTGGCGAAACGGCGGCTCCGGCGGTGACCGTGCCCGCGGTGAAGCTGAGCGGCGGCGGGACGTCGGCCCCGGCCCGCGCCATCAAGTCGCCGGTGCGCCTCGCGTTCGTCGGCGCCGGGAACTACGCGACGTCGATGCTGCTGCCCCACCTGACCGGGCGCGACGGCGTCGAGCTGTCGACCGTGGTCACCACGACCGCGCTCTCCGCCGCCAACGCCAAGCGGAAGTTCGGCTTCACCGAGGCGACCACCGACCTCGACGCCGTGCTCGGCGACAAGTCGATCGACGCGGTCTTCGTGGTCACCCGCCACAGCTCCCACGCCGACCTGACCAAGAAGGCACTCCACGCGGGCAAGGCGGTCTTCGTGGAGAAGCCCCTGGCCCTCGGCGAGGACGAACTCGCCAGTGTGCTCAAGGCGGTGGAGGAGTCCGGGAACGACCGGCTGCAGGTGGGCTTCAACCGCCGGTTCTCCCCGCTGCTGCGCGAGGCCAAGAAGCGGTTCGGCGCCCGGACGGGACCGGCCAACGTCCGCTACCTGGTCAACGCGGGCCGGCTGCAGCACGGCAGCTGGTACCTCCGGCAGGGCAGCGAGGGCACCCGGTTCGCCGGTGAGGGCGGGCACTTCATCGACACGGTGAGCTGGCTGCTCGATGCCGACCCGACATCCGTGTACGCGCTCGCCACCCCCGGCAACGACGACCTCCAGGTCGTCCTGCGCTACCCCGACGGGTCCACCGCCACCATCAGCTACGTGACCTCGGGACCGTCCAGCCTCCCCAAGGAGACACTGGACCTGGTCGCCGACGGCAAGGCGCTGCGGCTCGACGACTTCGTCCGCGCCTCCGTGTACGGCAGCAAGCGGTGGGTCAGCTCCCGGCTGCCCAAGGCCAGGGACAAGGGCCAGGAAGCCGAACTGGCCGCGTTCGTCAGGGCCGTGCGCACCGGCGCCCCGATGCCGGTGCCGCTGACGTCCCTGGCCGCCACCACCGCGGCCACCCTCGCCGTGCGGACCGGCCTGGCCGGTGGCGCGCCGGTGACGCTGGCGGGCGCCGAATGAGCATGAGCGCGGGCTGGTACCTGCGACGGCTCTCCCGGATGGGGCCGCGGGAGGTCGGCGGCCGGGCCGGTGACGTCGTGCGCAGGCGGCGCTGGCGGTCCGCGCCGCCCGCCTGCCCGCGCCCCGCCGACGCCCGGTTCACCGCGGTACTGCCCGCGGGGACCCTCGGCGCCGTGCCGCCGGAGGCCGCCGAGCGGCTCGTCGCCGAGGCGGACCGGCTGATGGCCGGGCACGCCGAGTTCTTCGGCGTGGTCCGCGACGACCTGGTGGACCCGGACTGGTGGTACGACCCGAAGACCGGGCGCCGCGCCCCGTGGGGCTACGCCTTCGACGTGCCGTACCGCGACGAGGACGCGGTCGGCGACATCAAGCAGATCTGGGAGCCGTCCCGGCACCAGTACCTCACCGTGCTCGCCGCGGCCTACGCGGTCACCGGGGACGAGCGGTACGCGGAGCGGGTGGCCGAGCACCTGCGGTCCTGGTGGGCGGCGAACGCGCCGTTGCGCGGGGTGCACTGGATCAGCGGCATCGAGCTGGGCATCCGGCTCCTTTCGTGGGTGTGGGTCCGCAGGCTGCTCGACGACTGGCACGGCGCGGCCGACCTGTTCGAGAACAACCCGGTCGCGGTCAACCAGATCTGGCACCACCAGCGCTGGCTCGCCGCCTTCCCCAGCCGCGGCTCCTCGGCGAACAACCACGTCGTCGCCGAGGCCGCCGGACAGCTCGCCGCGTCCTGCGCGTTCGCGTGGTTCCCCACCTCGGCGCGCTGGCGCGACGGCGCGCTGCGGTCCCTGGAGCGGAACCTGCGCGGCAACACCTTCCCCTCCGGCCTCAACCGCGAGCTGGCGAGCGAGTACCACGGACTCGTCCTGGAACTCGGCCTGGCCGCGGTGGCCGAGGCGGACGCCGCCGGTGTCGCCGTGCCCACGACCGTACGACTCGTGCTGCTGCGCATGACCGACGCGCTCGCAGCCGTCGTCGACAACCGGCTGCGGCCGCCCCGCCAGGGTGACGCGGACGACGGGCACGGACTCGTCGTGGACGGCCCCGGCACCGACCGCTGGGCCTCGCTCCTCGCCACCGGCGACGCCGTGTTCGGCCGCCTCGACTGGTGGCCCGAGGTGCCGGAGTCCGACGTGCGCACCCCGCTCCTCGCGGCGCTCATCCGCCCGTACGCAAAGAACGACACCCCGCGGCGCGTGACCCGCCCGACGAGCCGCCCCGCCCACTTCGCCGACGCGGGCATGACCATCCTGCGCGGCCCGGAGAAGATCTGGTGCCGCTGCGACGGCGGCCCGCACGGCTTCCTCTCCATCGCCGCGCACGCCCACGCCGACGCGCTGTCCGTGGAGGTCAGGCACGACGGGATCGACGTGCTCGCCGACCCGGGCACGTACTGCTACCACGGGCAGCCCCACTGGCGGCAGTACTTCCGCTCCACCCTCGGCCACAACACCCTGCAACTGGACGACGCCGACCAGTCCGTCTCCGGCGGCCCGTTCCTGTGGACCAAGCACGCCCGCACCCACGTCCTGGTCGCCGACACCTCCGGCCGGAACGTGGCCCGCTGGTGCGCCGAACACGACGGCTACCGGCCCGCCGTGCACCGCCGCCGAGTCGAACTGGCAGCGCGTGAGCAGGAGGTGCGGATAACCGACGAGGTGCACGGTCCGCACCGGACCGTGCGCCTGGCGTTCCACCTCGGACCGGCGATCACCGCGGAGCTCGACGGAAACCGGGCCGCGCTCACCTGGGTCCGCGACGGCGAGGACCGCTCCGCCGTGCTGGAGCTGCCCGGCGACCTGCACTGGCGGGCGCATCACGGCGAGAGCGACCCCCCACTCGGCTGGTACTCCGCCGGGTTCGGGCGCAAGGAACCCGCCACCACGCTCGTCGGCACCGGAGCATCCGCCGACGGCGTGCGGGGATTCACCTCCGTACTCAGGTTCCAGGGCTAGGGGGGACGCGTGGGGATCAAGTGGCGGCACTGGGCGCTGCCGGCGGCACCGCTGGCACTCGCCCTGCTGGCGGTGAGCGGCTGTGACAGCTCACCGAGCGAGCCGGGCACCTCGGGCACGTCGGACGCGCGGTCGAAGCCGACGGCGGCGCCGACCGCATCCGTGGCACGGGTGTGCGCCAAGCCCGCCGCCGGTCCCGGGAAGGCGCCGGCGGGCGCGGTGACGGTCGACCCCAAGGTCGTCGGCGACCTGGCCGAGAAGACCAGGAGCAACCCTCCGAAGACCACGTTCTGGCTCAAGCCGGGGAAGCACCGTCTCGAGTCGGACCGGTACGCGCAGATCATGACCAAGAAGGGCAACCGCTACATCGGCGCGCCCGGCGCGGTCCTCGACGGCCGCGAGAAGAACCAGTACGCGTTCAGCGGCACCGCCGACGACGTCACCATCAGCCACCTCACCGTGGAGCGCTTCGTCGCGCCGCACAACGAGGGCGTGGTCAACCACGACATGGCCGACGGCTGGGTCATCGAGCACGCCAAGATCCAGAACAACAAGGGCGCGGGGCTGATGGCCGGGGCCCGGCAACAGGTCCGCGACAACTGCCTGCGCGACAACGGGCAGTACGGAATGAACGCGTACAAGACCGGCGACTCGATCAAGGACCTGGTGGTCGAGGGCAACGAGGTCGTCGGCAACAACACCGGCAACTGGGAACGGCGCAGGCCGGGCTGCGGCTGCACCGGCGGCATCAAGTTCTGGGCCGTCGACGGCGCCGACATCCGCGGCAACTGGGTCCACGGCAACCGCGGCGCCGGACTGTGGGCCGACAACAACAACAACGACTTCCGCATCGAGGGCAACGTCCTCGAAGCCAACGACGGCGCCGCCCTCATGTACGAGACCAGCTACAACGCGGTCATCCGCAACAACACGTTCCGCAAGAACAACTGGGTCGAGGGCCGCAAGAACGCCGACCGCGGCGACGACTTCCCGTACGCGACGATCTACGTCTCCGAGTCCGGCGGCGAGCCCCGGGTCCGCGCCCGCACCGACAAGATCGAGATCTATCGGAACGTGCTGGAGAACAACTGGAACGGCATCACCCTCTGGGAGAACGCCGACCGGTTCTGCAACAGCCCGGCCAACACCTCGACCGGCTACTGCACGCTGCTGGTGAAGGACACCGACACCTGCAAGCGACCGGCCATCACCAAGGCCCCGCTGTACGCCGACTGCCGGTGGAAGACCCAGCGCGTCGACATCCACGACAACCGCTTCAACCTCGACCCGTCCGTCGTCGAGTGCGGGGACGACTGCGGCCGCATGGCGATCATCTCCAACTACGGCACCTACCCCAAGTGGTCGCCGTACAAGGGCAAGCGGGTCTCCGAGGCGATCACCGAGAAGCAGCGCAACCGCTGGCACGACAACGACTACCGCGGACCCTGGAACTTCGTCGCGGGCGACCAGACGCACAAGCTCGACTCGGGACAGTGGCAGGACACCCCGCCCCGCCAGGACGCCGGCAGCACCTTCGTCCGACAGGACGGTGGCTGAGATGAGCACGGACACCGCGGCACGCCCGGCCGGCACACCGAAGGCCGTCGGCGTCGTCTGGGCGCTGCTCGGCCTCAACACGCTGGGCTCCGCGGGGGCGAAGACCATCGTCACCATTCCCCGCTCCCTCATCCAGATGGCCACCATGGGCGCGCTCGTCACCGCGTTCGCGCTGGCCCTCGTACTCAACCTCCGGCTCCGCATCCGGCCCAGCGCCTTCCTCCTCCTGCTCTCCCTGCTGCTCATCCCGAGCGTGCTCTCCAGCGCGAACCTGGAGGTCGGGTACGGCGCGCTGTTCCGCTGCTTCAGGCTCACGCTCTTCGTCGGCACGCTGTGGCTGCTCACCCGCTGGTGGGACGGCAGCCTGACGTTCGTACGCCACCACATCCGGATGTACTTCGTGGCGCTCTGCACGGTCGCCGTCGGCCTCGTCATCGCGCCCGGCACGGCCATGCCCGAGTACTACGGAGGACGCCTCGTCGGTGCGCTGTGGCCGCTCACGCCGCCGCAGATCGGACAGTACGCCGCGGTGATCATCGGGCTCACCGTGCTGCTCCTCATCGGCCGCAGGACCACCAAGGGCAGCGCGGCGTTCGTCATCGTGCCCTCGCTCGTCCTGCTCGCCCTCACCCACACCCGCACGGCCACCGTCGGCATGCTCGTCGGGCTGGCCCTGGCGATCTGCTCGCTCGTCATGACCAGCGCCGCCGCCCGCCGGTTCTTCGCCTGGACGGTCGCGTGTGTCACGGTCGGCGCGGTGGTCTTTTACTCCGCGATCCAGTCGTGGTTCCTGCGCGGCCAGAGCCAGGAGAGCCTCTCCAACCTCACCGGCCGCGCCAAGGTCTGGGACGCCCTCCTCTCCGCGCCCCGAACGACCGGCGAGAAGGTGTTCGGCACGGGCCTCGGCGACAAGTCGTTCGGCGGGCTGCCGATCGACAACAGCTGGCTGGCCGTCTACAACGAACAGGGGTGGACCGGCGTCAGCATCGTGGCGTCGATGCTCGTCGTCCTCGGCGGCGTCGCGCTGCTGCGGCCACCGTCCCTGTCGAGGGCCTGCGCGATCTTCCTGATCAGCTACGTCGGTATCTCCTCGTACACCGAGGCCGGACTCGGCGACGCCTCGCCCTACCTGCTCCACCTGGCCCTGGCCGCCGCGCTCCTCGCGACGCCCGCCCCGCCCCCGCCCCTCTCGACGCCCGCAGTCCCCACCCGACACGTCCCGCGATGGGCCCGGAGGTGACCTCAAGCATGCACGCCAGAAACGATCTGCACGACACGCACGACTTGCGCGTTCTCGTCGTGCACAACCGCTACTCATCGGCCCAGCCCAGCGGCGAGAACCGGGTCGTCGACGAGGAGGTGGCGCTGCTGCGCGCGGCGGGCCACCACGTCGACGTGTTCGAACGGCGCAGCGACGACATCGCCGCACGCTCCCTGCTCAGCAAGGCCACCGTGCCGCTGCTCGTGCCGTGGAACCCCGCGGTGCGCACCGAGCTCGCCGCCCGGCTCCGCGCCGAGCGGCCCGACGTCGTGCACGTCCACAACGTCTTCCCGCTCCTGTCGCCCGCGGTCCTCGCCGCCTGCGCCGACGCCGGCGTGCCCGCCGTCGCCACGCTGCACAACTACACCCAGGTCTGCCCGCCGGGCACCCTGCACCGGGACGGCAGGACGTGCACCGAATGCGTCGGCTCGTCGATGGCGCTGCCCGCCGTCCGGCACGGCTGCTACCGCGACTCCCGCCTCGCCACGGTGCCGCTCGCCGTCAGCCTCGCGGTCAACCGGCGGCGGTGGTGGTCCGGCGTGGAGCGGTTCTTCTGCATCTCCGCGGCGCAGCGCGACACCCTGGTGCGGTCCGGCATGCCCGCCGAACGGCTCACGGTCAAGCACAACTTCGTGCCCGACCCGGACGCCCGCAGGACGGGCGACGGCGAGCACGTGCTCTACCTCGGCCGCCTCGCGGAGGCCAAGGGCATACGGCTGCTCATGGCCGCGTGGGACCAGGTCGCGGCGAGCGGCGGGGTGGGCGTGCCGCTCGTGCTCGCCGGGGCGGGACCGCTCCAGCAGGAAGTGACCGCCTGGGCGAAAGGCCGGGACGACGTGCGCTACGTCGGCCTGTGGGACCCGGAGCGGTGCCGCGAGGGCGTCGCGAAGTCGGTCGCCGTAGTGGCTCCCTCCGTGGCCATGGAGACGTTCGGCCTGGTCGTCGCGGAGGGCATGGGGGCCGGGGTGCCGGCCGTCGCCGCCGCACACGGCGCCTTCGTCGAACTCATCGAGGACGGCGTGACCGGGCTGCTGCACCGGCCGGGCGACGCCACGTCGCTCGCGTCGTGCCTGCGCCGGATCACCACCGACCCGGCCGCCAACCGGGAGATGGGACGGGCGGCCCGGCGCCGCTACGAACAGGGGTTCAGCCCGGCCGTAGGCCTGGAGCGCCTGGAGGAGGGGTACCGCTCCGCGATCGCGGAGCGGTCCGGCGACGGGGAAAGCCCGTCGCCGACAGGAAAAGCAAGCACTGGCTCGCGGTGGGGGACACGCGCGGGCAGATATGGGGGGAACCGATGACAGCATGCCGACTCTGCGGCTCGGCGACGCTGGCGAGCGTCGTCGACCTGGGGGCGACCCCGCCGTGCGAGAGCTTCCTCGCGGCGGACCGACTGGACCTGGCCGAGCCCGCGTACCCGCTGCACCTGCGGGTCTGCACCGACTGCTGGCTCGCGCAGATCCCGCCGCTGATCAAGCCGGAGGAGACGTTCACGGAGTACGCGTACTTCTCCTCCTTCTCGACCTCCTGGGTGGAGCACGCCCGTACGTTCGTCGCCGACGCGGTGGAGCGGGCGGGGCTCGGTGAGGACGCCTTCGTCGTCGAGGTCGCGAGCAACGACGGATACCTGCTGAAACACGTCGTGGAGCGCGGAATCCGCTGCCTCGGCGTCGAGCCGTCGGTGAACGTCGGCGCCGCCGCACGGGAGGCGGGCGTCCCCACGCTCACCGAGTTCCTCTCCCCGGACACCGGTGCGGCCGTCCGCACCGAGCACGGCCCGGCCAACCTGGTCGTCGCCAACAACGTGTACGCGCACATCCCCGACGTCGTCGGCTTCACCCAGGGACTGCGCGCCCTGGTCGCCGACGACGGCTGGGTCTCCATCGAGGTGCAGCACCTGCTGACCCTGATCGAGGAGAACCAGTACGACACGATCTACCACGAGCACTTCCAGTACTACACGGTCGCGTCCGCGATCCGCGCCCTCGCCAGCGGCGGACTCGCCCTCGTCGACGTCGAGTTGCTGCCCACCCACGGAGGCTCCATCCGGCTGTGGGCCCGCCCCGCCGAGGTGGCGGGCGATCCTTCGCAGCGGGTCGCCGACGTACTGGCCCGCGAGAAGGCCGCCGGACTCCAGGAGCTGTCCGGGTACACCGAGTTCTCCGCCCGCGTGGCGAAGGTGCGCCGCGACCTCCTCAAGTTCCTGATCGAGGCGGCCGAGCGCGGCGAGACCGTCGTCGGCTACGGCGCGCCCGGCAAGGGCAACACCCTGCTCAACCACTGCGGGATCCGCCCCGACCTGCTCGCGTACACCGTCGACCGCAACCCGTACAAGCACGGCAGGTTCACCCCGGGCACCCGCATCCCGATCCTGGCGCCCGAACAGATCGCCGCCGACAAGCCGGACTACGTCCTCGTCCTGCCGTGGAACCTGCGGGCCGAACTGGCCGAGCAGCTCGCGTACGTGCACGAGTGGGGTGGCCGCCTCGTCTTCCCCATCCCCGAACTGAGCATCGTCGAGGCCGCGTCCTCGAAGGAGGTCACAGCATGAAGGTCGTTCTCTTCTGCGGCGGCTACGGGATGCGGATGCGCAACGGAGCCTCCGACGACGTGCCCAAGCCCATGGCGATGGTCGGCCCCCGCCCGCTGATCTGGCACGTCATGCGCTACTACGCGCACTTCGGGCACAAGGAGTTCATCCTCTGCCTCGGATACGGCGCCCACCACATCAAGAACTTCTTCCTCAACTACGAGGAGACGGCGTCCAACGACTTCGTGCTGCGCGGCGGGCAGACCGAGCTGCTCTCCACCGACATAGCCGACTGGACGATCACGTTCGCCCAGACCGGCATCGAGTCGCCGATCGGTGAACGCCTCCGCCGGGTGCGCCACCACCTGAACGGCGACGAGATGTTCCTCGCCAACTACGCCGACGTGCTCACCGACGCCCCGCTGCCGGAGATGATCGACAAGTTCTCCCGGCGCGACGCGGGCGCGTCGATGATGGTCGTGCCGCCGCAGTCCTCGTTCCACTGCGTGGAGCTCGGCGACGACGGGCTGGTGGGCGGCATCACCCCGGTCAGCGAACTGCCCATGTGGGAGAACGGCGGCTACTTCGTGCTCCGCCAGGAAGTCTTCGACCACATACCGGAGAACGGCGACCTGGTCGCCGACGGCTGTGCCCAACTCGCCAAGAGCGGCCGCCTGGTGGCGCACCAGCACCGCGGCTTCTGGAAGCCGACCGACACCGTCAAGGAGCGGGCCGCGCTCGACGACTCCTACACCCGCGGCGACCGCCCGTGGGCCGTGTGGGAGCACGACGACGCCGGGGTGGGCGCGTGATCAGGCTCGGCGCGGGACCCCTCGACCGGATCGTCGCGGTGGGCGCGCACTGCGACGACATCGCCATCGGCGCCGGCGGCACGCTCCTCACCCTGTGCACGGCACGGCCGGGCCTGCGCGTCGATGCGCTGGTGCTCTCCGGCGGCGGCAGCGAGCGCGAGCAGGAGGAGCTGGCCGCGCTCACCGCCTTCTGCCCCGGCGCCGAACTCGGCGTCACCGTGCTCAAGCTGCCCGACGGACGGATGCCCGTCCACTGGGACGAGGCCAAGGCCGCGGTCGAGGAGCTGCGCGCACGCACCGAGCCCGACCTCGTCATCGCCCCGCGCACCGACGACGCGCACCAGGACCACCGCGGCCTCGCGCAGCTGATCCCCACCGCGTTCCGCGACCACCTCGTCCTCGGCTACGAGATCGTCAAGTGGGACGGCGACCTCGGCCGCCCCACCGCGTACCAGCCGCTGTCACCGGAGATCGCCGAGGAGAAGGTACGGCTCCTCCAGGAGCACTACCCCTCCCAACGGCACCGGCCCTGGTACGACCGCGAGGCCTTCCTCGGCCTCGCCCGGATCCGCGGAATCGAATGCCACGCGCGCTACGCCGAGGCGTTCGCCGTCACCAAACTCGCTCTCAAGCTGGGGGATTGAACCTTGCGCGTACTGCTCACCGGACACCAGGGCTACCTGGGCACCGTGATGGCCCCGGTGCTCACCGCCGCCGGACACGACGTCGTCGGCCTGGACTCCGGCCTGTTCGCCGACTGCGTCCTCGGCCCGCGCCCCGCGGACCCGCCGGGACCGCGCGTCGACCTGCGCGACGTCACCCCCGACCACCTGACCGGCATCGACGCCGTGATCCACCTCGCCGCGCTCTCCAACGACCCGCTGGGCGCGCTGGCCCCCGACCTCACGTACGACATCAACCACCACGCCTCCGTACGCCTCGCCCGGCTGGCCCGCGAGGCCGGAGTGCGGCGCTTCCTGTACGCCTCCACCTGCTCCGTCTACGGTGCGGCGGGCGGCGGCGAACTCGTCGCCGAGGACGCTCCGCTGCGGCCCGTGACGCCGTACGCGGAGTCCAAGGTGCGCGTCGAGGACGACCTGCACGCGCTCGCCGACGACGACTTCAGCCCCGTGTACATGCGCAATGCCACCGCCTTCGGCTACTCGCCCCGGCTGCGCGCCGACATCGTCCTGAACAACCTGGTCGGCCACGCCCTCCTGTCCGGGGAGGTCCTCGTCCTCTCCGACGGCACGCCCTGGCGTCCGCTCGTGCACGCCGCCGACATCGCACGGGCCTTCACCGCCGCGCTCGCCGCGCCCCGCGACGCGGTGCACGACCTGGCGTTCAACATCGGCAGCGAGACCAACAACGTCACGGTCGCCGAGATCGCCGAGCAGGTCGCCGAGGCGGTGTCCGGCGCGAAGGTGCGGATCACCGGCGAGAACGGCGCCGACCCCCGCTCCTACCGCGTCGACTTCGCCCGCTTCCGCGCCGCGATTCCCGGCTTCGAGTGCGAGTGGACGGTCAAGCGCGGCGCCCTCGAACTCGCCGACGCCTACCGCAAGCACGGCCTGACCCGCGAGGACTTCGAGCAGCGCTTCACCCGCCTCGCCGTGCTGCGCGCGGCCTCCGACGCCGGCACCGTCGACGACACCCTGCGGTGGCGCCGATGACCGAGACAGGCAGGCAGATGCACGCGCTGGTGGAGCGTCTCTACCCGCTCTGCCGGAGCATCACGGGCGACGGCGTGCGTGCCACCCTGAAGATCGTCGACGAGTACCTCCCGCTCACCGTGCACGAGGTGCCGACCGGGACGCGGGTGCTCGACTGGACGGTGCCGCAGGAGTGGAACATCCGCGACGCGTACGTCGCCGACAGCACGGGCCGCCGGGTCGTCGACTTCGCCGCGTCCAGCCTGCACGTGCTCGGCTACAGCGTGCCGGTCGCGGCGACCATGCCCCTGTCCGAGCTGCGCGAACATCTGCACACCCTGCCGGACCACCCGAGCTGGGTGCCGTACCGCACCAGCTACTACAAACCGGAGTGGGGGTTCTGCCTCTCCCAGGAGACCCTGGACGCGCTGCCGGACGGCGACTACGAAGTGCGCATCGACTCCACGCTCGCCGACGGCCACCTCACCTACGCCGAGCACGTCGTCCCCGGGCAGGTCGCCGACGAGGTCATCGTCTCCTGCCACGTCTGCCACCCGTCGCTGGCCAACGACAACCTGGCCGGCATCGCGGTGGCGACGTTCCTGGCCCGGGCGCTGGCCGAGCAGAACCCGTACTACACGTACCGGTTCATCTTCGCGCCCGGCACCGTCGGCGCGATCACCTGGCTCGCCCGCAACGCGGAACGCATCGACCAGGTCAAGCACGGGCTCGTGCTGGCCTGCGCGGGCGACTCGGGGCGGCTCACGTACAAGCAGAGCAGGCGCGGCGACGCGGAGATCGACCGGGTGCTGCGGCACGTCCTGACGGTCTCCGAACGCCCGCACCGCATCACGGAGTTCACCCCGTACGGCTACGACGAGCGCCAGTACTGCTCGCCCGGCTTCGACCTCGGAGTGGGCTCCCTCAGCCGCACCCCGTACGCCGGATACCCCGAGTACCACACCTCGGCCGACAATCCGGACTTCGTCTCCCCGGAGGCGATGGCGGACACCCTGGCGGTCTGCCGCGAGGCGTTCGGCGTCCTCGACCGCAACCGGACGTACCAGAACCTCAGCCCCTACGGGGAACCGCAGTTGGGCCGCCGCGGTCTGTACGACGCGCTCGGCGGCCGCAGCGACACCAAGCAGGCCCAGATGGCCATGCTCTGGGTGCTCAACCTCTCCGACGGCGAACACAGCCTGCTGGACGTCGCCGAACGGTCGGGGCTGCCGTTCGACGCCGTCGCCGTCGCGGCCGACGCCCTGCACGGCGCAGGGCTGCTCAAGGCATGACGCCGATGACCACGGAGCCGAGCGCGGAGCCGAGCGCTGAGCCCAGCGCACGGCGCGGCATCGTCGGCCGGCTGTCCTGGGGCCTCGCCGACCAGGCGGCCTCCAGCATGAGCAACTTCGCCGTGGGCGTCTACGTGGCCCGCTCGCTCGGGGTGACCGCGTTCGGCGTGTTCAGCCTGGCCTGGGTGACCTACGGCGTGGTGCTGAACGTCTCCCGCGGCCTGGCCACCGACCCGCTCGTGGTCCGCTTCAGCGGCGTCCCGGAGAAGGCGTGGCGGGCGGCGGCGGCCCGGGCGTCGGGCACCGCGCTCGGCACCGGCCTCGCCCTCGGCACGGCGTCCTCGGTGATCGGCCTCGCCGTGGGCGGCCGCGTCGGATCCGCGTTCGCCTGCCTCGGCGTCGTCCTGCCCGGGCTGCTCCTCCAGGACGCGTGGCGGTTCGCGTTCTTCGCCGCGGGCAACGGCCGCAAGGCGTTCGTCAACGACCTCGTGTGGTGCGTCGCGCTCGTCCCCGCCCTGCTGGTGGCGGCGCACGTCGGCAGCGTGGCGGCGTTCGTCCTCGCCTGGGGCGGATCCGCCGCGGTGGCCGGGGCGTACGGCTGCTTCCAGTCCGGGATACGGCCCCGGGTGACCGGTGCGCGCGAATGGCTCCGCACGCACCGCGACCTCGGCACCCGGTACCTGGTCGAGAACGTCAGCAACAGCGGCGCGAGCCAACTGCGGGCATACGGCCTCGGCGTCATCGTCGGCGTCGGCGCGGTCGGCGTCGTCCGGGGCGCCGAACTCCTGCTCGGCCCCTTCATGGCCGTCCTGATGGGGCTCTCCCTCGTCACCGTCGCCGAGGCGGCACGCGTCCTGCGCAGGGCCCCGCACCGCCTCGGCCAGTTCTGCCTCGTCCTCGGCGGCGGGCAGGCCGCTGCCGCGCTGCTCTGGGGCGGGGCGCTGCTCCTCGTACCCGACCGGGCGGGCGAGCTCGTCCTCGGCGACGTATGGGGCGCCGCCTCCGAGCTCATCGTGCCGGTCACGCTCGGCGTCGTCGGCGCGGGACTCGGCACCGGCGCCGCCGCCGGACTCCGTGCGCTGGGCGCGGCCCGGCGCAGCCTGCGCAGCCAGCTGTTCGCCTCCGCCTGCTACGTCACGGGCGGGCTCGGCGGGGCGGCCGCGGGCGACACCATCGGCTCGGCCTGGGGCGTCGCCGCCGCGACCGTCTGCGGCTCGGCCGTGTGGTGGCTGCACCTCCGGTGGGCCCTGCGCGAGCACCACCAGAACACCCTTCGCGAAGTGAGGACCACATGACTGCAACTCGGGGCAACCCCCGGCTGAGCATCGGCCTGCCCGTCTACAACGGCGAGGAGTACCTCGCCGAGTCCCTCGACGCCCTGCTCGGCCAGACCTACGAGGACTTCGAGCTGGTCATCTCCGACAACGCGTCGGCCGACGGGACGCAGGACATCTGCCGCAAGTACGCCGCGCAGGATCCCCGCATCCGCTACATCCGCCTCACCCGCAACATCGGCGCCGCACCGAACCACAACTACGTGTTCACCGAGTGCCGCGGTGAACTCTTCAAGTGGGCCTCGCACGACGACCTGTACGCCAGGGACCTGCTGCGACGCTGCGTGGAGGCCCTCGACGAGCGGCCGCACGTCGTCCTCGCCCACGCCGACCAGGCCGTCATCGACGGCGAAGGCAACGTCAAGGTCCCCTACGAGTACACGCTCGCCACCGACTCGCCGCGCGCACCCGAGCGGTTCCGCAGCATGCTGTTCGAGCCCGGCGGCGACGACTTCTACGGCGTCATGCGCGCCGACGTCCTGCGCCGCGTGAAGCCGCACGACAGCTACCACCACGCGGACCGCACCTTCGTCGCCGAGATCGGCCTGCACGGCCCCTTCCACCAGGTCCCCGAACTCCTCTACTTCCGCCGCGACCACCCCACCCGCGCCGAACGCGCCAACCCCTCCAAGCGTTCCCGCTGCGTCAACCTGGACCCGCGCCGCGCGGGACCGCTGCACCCCACGCCCCGGCTGCTCGCCGAGTACGTCGCCGGTTTCGTCTCGGCGATCCGCCGGGCCCCGCTCTCCGCGGCCGACCGGCGCGCCTGCTACGGCCACCTGGCCGCCTGGATGACCAGCCGGGCCCGCCCCGGCGCGGGCGAGCGGGTCGAGGACCGGACCCCGGTCGACCCGGCCGAGTCCGACGTCTCCGTCGACGCCCTCGTGGCCGGACGCGAGGGGCGCCGGGCATGAGGACCGCTTCACGGGTGGGCGTGTTCGGCCTGCTCGGCTCCGGCAACCTCGGCAACGACGGATCGCTCGAAGCCGTGCTCGGGTACCTGCGCGCCGAGCACCCCGACGCGGCCGTGGACGCGCTGTGCGGCGGCCCCGCGACCGTCACGGCCCGGTACGGGATTCCCGCCACGCGGCTGCACTGGAACCGCGGGGAGTACCGGACCGCGTCACGCGTGGGCGCGATCGCCGCGAAGGGCGTCGGCAAGCTCGTCGACATTGCCCGCACCGCCGCCTGGGTGCGCAGGCACGACGTGGTGATCGTGCCGGGCATGGGCGTCCTGGAGGCCACCCTGCCGCTGCGGCCGTGGGGTTTCCCGTACTCGCTGTTCCTGCTCTGCGCGAGCGGCCGGATCTTCCGCACCCGCGTCGCACTGGTCGGCGTCGGCGCCGCCCCGATCCGCGACCGGCCGACGCGGGCCCTGGTGCGCCTGTCCGCGCGGCTCGCCGCCTACCGCTCGTACCGCGACGACCTGTCCCGCGACGCGATGCGGGCGATGGGCGTGGACACGGCACACGACAAGGTCTATCCGGACCTCGCCTTCGCCCTGCCGACACCGCCGGCCGGTACTCCCAAGGGCACGGTCTGCGTCGGCGTCATGGACTTCCACGGCGGCAACGACGACCGCGCACGGGCCGAGGAGATCCACGGGCGCTACCTCGAAGGGACGACCCGGTTCGTCCGCGCGCTCGTCGAGGAGGGCAGGCCGGTCCGGCTCCTCACCGGCGACGCCTGCGACGCGTCGGTGGTCGAGGCGATCATCGACGCGGTGGACTCGCCGCTGGTCACCGCCGCCGAGACGGCAACGCTCACCGACCTCATGCGGGAGATGGCCGCCGCCGACTCCGTGGTGGCGACCAGGTACCACAACCTGGTCTGCGCGCTGAAGGCCGGAACACCGACGCTCGCCCTCAGCTACGCCGCCAAGAGCGACGCGCTCATGGCACGGATGGGCCTCGGCACGTACTGCCACCCGGCCCGCGAGGTCGACGCCGAGCGGCTCCTGGAACACTTCGGGGAACTGGAGAAACAGTCGGCGGAACTGCGCCGGACCCTCGCCGAACGGAACCGGCTCGCCGCACGGCAACTCCAGGACCAGTTCGACGCGTTGACCACCGCCCTGTTCGACAGGGCCCGCACCGAACGCACCTACACCGACGACGCCCACGCCCTGCGGGAGACACCGTGAAAGCCACCCGAGTCCCGGAGATCGACGGCGCGTTCCTCTTCGAGCCGACGCCCTACGCCGACGAGCGCGGCTTCTTCTGCCGCACCTTCGACGCCGACGTGGTCCGCTCCGTGGGCCTCGACCCGAACGCCTTCGTCCAGGACAGCCTGTCCCGCTCGGCCCGCGGTGTGCTGCGCGGCATGCACCTGCGCTCCGGCGCCGGTGAGGCCAAGCTCGTGCGGTGCTCGTACGGGAAGATCTTCGACGTCGTCGTGGACCTGCGGAAGGGTTCCCCGACGTACCGCAACCGGGCCTTCTTCGAGCTGTCCGACGAGTCGCAGCTGACCCTGTACATCCCCGCGGGGTGCGCGCACGGCTTCCAGGCGCTCACCAAGACCGCCGACACCTCGTACCGGATCGACCGCCCGCACGACCCGGCCGAGGACGTCACGATCGCCTTCGACGACCCCGACCTCGCCATTCCGTGGCCGCTGCCGCCCGCGAAGGTGTCCCACCGGGACCGCGAGGCGCCGAGCCTCGCCGAGGTCCTGAAGCAGAAAGAGAGCTGAACCGACCGTGGACGAACTCGCGATGGACAACGAAGAGTTCTCGCTGCCCCGGTCGCGGGCGGCGAACGAACGGCTGCACGCCATGATCCCCGGCGGCGCGCACACGTACGCCAAGGGCGACGACCAGTACCCCGAGAACCTGGCCCCGGTCATCAGCCACGGCCGGGGCGCCCACGTGTGGGACGTCGACGGCAACCGCTACATCGAGTACGGCTCCGGCCTGCGCTCGGTCAGCCTCGGCCACGCCCACCCCCGCGTCACCGAAGCCGTGCGGAAGGAGATCGACCGCGGCAGCAACTTCGTGCGGCCCTCCATCGTCGAGGCCGACGCCGCCGAACGCTTCCTCGCGACCGTGCCGACCGCCGAGATGGTGAAGTTCGCGAAGAACGGCTCCGACGCGACCACCGCCGCCGTGCGCCTCGCCCGCGCCGTCACCGGACGGCAGCGGGTGGCGATCTGCGGCGACCACCCGTTCTTCTCCGTCGACGACTGGTTCATCGGCACCACACCGATGTCCGCCGGCATCCCGGAGTCGACCAACGCGCTCACGGTGGCGTTCCCGTACGGGGATCTGGCCGCCACCGACGACCTGCTCACCCGGTACCGGGACGAGGTCGCCTGTCTGATCCTGGAGCCCGCCGCCCATGCCGAGCCCCCGCCCGGCTACCTCGCGGGCCTGCGCGAACTGGCCCACCGGCACGGCTGCGTCCTGGTATTCGACGAGATGATCACCGGCTTCCGCTGGTCCGAGGCGGGCGCCCAGGGCCTGTACGGCGTCACCCCCGACCTCTCCACGTTCGGCAAGGCGCTGGGCAACGGGTTCGCCGTCTCCGCGCTGGCCGGGCGCCGCGAGGTGATGGAGCGGGGCGGCCTGCGGCACGCCGAGGAGCGGGTGTTCCTGCTCTCCACCACGCACGGCGCGGAGACGCACTCCCTCGCGGCCGCCATGGCGGTGCAGACCGTGTACGTGGAGGAGGGCATCACGGCCCGGCTGCACGCCCTCGGCGAGCAGCTGGCCGCCGGGGTGCGGGACGCCGCGGCGAGCATGGGCGTCGGTGACCACGTCGTCGTCCGGGGCCGGGCCAGCAACCTGGTCTTCGCCACGCTCGACGGGAACGGGCAGCCGTCGCAGGAGTACCGCACCCTGTTCCTGCGCCGCCTCCTCGCGGGCGGCGTGCTCGCCCCGTCGTTCGTGGTGAGCAGCGCGCTCGACGACGCGGACATCGAACGCACCGTCGACGTGGTGGCCCAGGCCTGCGCGGTCTACCGGAAGGCGCTGGACGCGGGCGACCCCACGCCGTGGCTGGCCGGACGCCCGGTGAAGCCGGTCTTCCGCCCCCTGGCCTGACGTCAGATGTGCGTGGACGGCCGGGGGTCCGCGACCCGGTCGACCAGCCACGCCGTCACCGGGACCACCGCCAGGGCGGTGCACCAGCCGCCGAGGACGTCGGTCGGGTAGTGCGCGCTCAGCGCCACCTGCGCCCAGCCCATGGTGGCGCCCGCCACCAGCGCCGCCCCGAGCACGAGTGACAGACCGGCCGTCCTGCCGAGGCCCAGGCGGCCGGTCGCGACGAGTGCCACCGCGACCGCGAGTGCCGTGGCGAACGCGGTGTGCCCGCTCGGGTAGGACAGGTTGTCGTCGCCGTGAATGGTGCGTCCCACCACGGACTTGACGAGCGTCGTCGCCACCACGGCCAGCGCGGCTCCGACGACCACGAGCACCGCCCCGCGCCGGTGCCGCAGCAGCAGACAGCCCGCCACCGCCGCCACGACCAGCAGCGCCGCCCCGACGGGCTCACCCCAGAAGTCCGTGGCCAGGGCGACGCTCCGCCACGGCCCGCCCACACTGTCCGCCGTCGGGTCGATGAACCACCTGTCGACGCGTCCGGCCTCGCTGTGTCCCGCGTACTGGACTCCGACGACGACGACCGCCGCCGCGGCGAGGGCCGCGATCAGCCCGAGCCACGCGCGCAGCACGGCGGGCAGGGACGTGGAAGTCGTCGGGCGGCCGGTCACAGGCCCTTCCGTGGCAAGGCGGTCCACCTTCCCCTCCCGTCAGGGCCGTTGACGCGGATCGTCCCGCCACCCTAACCAACTTCCCCTCCTCATCCGTCAGTTCGATGCGGGAAAGGCCTGTTCGGTCCAGATGGTCTTGCCGGAGCGGGTGTACCGCGTGCCCCACCGCTGGACGAGCTGCGCGACGATGAACAGGCCGCGCCCGCCCTCGTCCTCCTCGGTGCTGTGGCGCAGGTGCGGTGAGGTGTGGCCGGTGTCGGCGACCTCGCACAGGAGGGTGCGATCACGGATGAGGCGTACCTGGATGGGACCTCCGCCGTAGCGGACCGCGTTGGTCACCAGCTCGCTGACGACGAGTTCGGTGGCGAACGACAGCTCCTCCAGACCCCACGCGTGCAGCTGCCGGGTGGCGAGCTCACGCGCCCGCCCCGGCGCCACCGGCTCGGCGGGCAGCTCCCACTCGTTGACCTGTGAGGCGTCGAGCTCGCGGGTGCGGACGAGCAGCAGCGCGGTGTCGTCGGCCGTCGAACCGCTCGGCAGGAGCTCCGCCACGGCCCGGTCGCAGAGCTCTTCGAGCGACGCGGCACGGTCGCCGAGAACCCGTCCCAGGGTGTCGAGCCCGTGGTCGATGTCGCGGTCACGGGCCTCGACCAGACCGTCGGTGAAGAGGGCGAGCAGGCTGCCCACGGGGAGCTCGATCTCCATGGACTCGAACGGCAGGCCGCCGAGGCCCAGGGGCGGCCCGGCCGGCAGCTCCGGGAAGGTGACCCGGCCCTCCGGGTCGACGACCGCGGGCGGCAGATGCCCGGCCCTGGCCATGACGCAGCGCCGCGAGACCGGATCGTAGACCGCGTAGAGACAGGTCGCCCCGGTCGTCACGTCGGCGTAGTCCCCGCCGGCCGCCCCCGCCACGCCCCACTGCTCCTCCGCCGACTGCGCCACCAGGTCGTCGAGCCGCGCGAGCACCTCCACGGGGTCCATGTCCAGCTGGGCGAACGCCCGTACGGTCGTCCGCAGCCGCCCCATGGTGGCCGCCGCCTGCAACCCGTGGCCGACGACGTCCCCGACCACGAGCCCGACCCGGGTCCCGGACAGCGGGATGACGTCGAACCAGTCGCCGCCGACCCCCGTCACGTCGTCCGTGGGCAGGTAGCGGTGGGCGAGGTCGACCGCGGACTGTTCGGGCAGCTGCTGGGGGAGCAACTGCCGCTGGAGGGCGAGGGAGGCGGTGCGCTCCCGGGTGAAGCGGCGGGCGTTCTCGATGGACACGGCCGCGCGGGCGACGAGTTCGTCGGCCAGCGCCACCTCGCCGCCGTCGAAGGCGGCCGCACCCGTGCCGCGCAGGAACGTGACGACGCCGAGCACGCTGTTCCCGGCCCGCAGCGGTACGACGAGCTCGGACTCGTCGAGCACGAGCCCGCCGGAGGACAGGCTGCGGTCCTGCGGAGAACCGGCCGGATACCGCACGGGGGAGGGGCCACCGGGACCGTCGGCCCTGACGGACTGTCCGTCCGGGCAGCAGCGGGCGACCCGCACCAGCGACGCCGCAGCCGCGCCGCTGGTGGCCGGCACCTCGCCATCGAGCACCGCCTGCGCCAGGTCGACGGTGACCTCGGCGGCGAACTCCGGCACCGCCACCTCGGTGATCTTCTCGGCGGTGACCTTCACGTCGAGGGCGCCCCCGACTCCGCGGCCCGCCTCGACGAGCAGGGCGAGACGCCGCTGGGCCTTGTAGCGGTCGGAGATGTCGAAGGCGTCCTCGCACACGCCGAGCACGTGTCCGTCGGCGTCCTGGAGCCGGTAGTAGGCGCAGGACCACAGGTGTTCCGTGTCCGGGTCGCTGGGCGGGCGGCCCTGGAAGTGCAGGTCGAGGAAGGGTTCGCCGGTGTCGAGGACGTGCCGCATGACCGCGTCGAGCGTGGGCGGATGCCCTCGGGTCACGAACTTCCCTTCGGAGTACAGCTCGTCGGCGCGCAGCCCGCGGAACTCGGCGAACGGGCGGCCTATCTCCCGTTCGTACGCCGTGTTGCACCAGGTCAGCCGCAGATCGGTGTCGTAGATGCCGAGGCCGACGGGGGACTGGGTGGCCAGCCCGTGCAGCAGGGCGAGACGGGCTTCCCACTGCCGGAGCGCCTTGAGTTCCGCCGCGACGAGGACGCGCACGGCCGGTCCTTCGCCCGGCAGGGTGCACACCCCGGTGGCGACGACCAGCTCGTGCCCGTCACGGTGGCGGGCGGCGCGGATCTCGTTCCCCTGGAACTGGAGCGGCGGGCCGGAGGACGTCCCGCCCGGCGCCAGAAACGTGGCCACCGGCCGCCCCACGATGTCGTGCGGCGCGTAACCGAGGAGGCGCTGAGCGGCCGGGCTCCACCCGATGACCGTGTCCTGGGCGTCGATGACCACCGTGGCGGCCCTGGTGACGTCGAGGGGACCACGGAAGTCGGCCTGCTCACGGTTGCCTGCCGTCATGGCGCCACACCAGCCCCGTTCATCTTCCAAAGAATCCGCTGTCCGCGGGGCGGGCACAACCGCGGTACGCCCAGTCAGCGGAGGACCGGCGCCGCCGCCGCTCCTGGTCTCTCGCCCGGGCCCTCCCCGCGGCCCGGTACCAGGAGGCGGCCACGACGACGGCGAGCGCGACTTCGACCAGGTCGCCGCCGTAGTACATGAGCTGGGACCCGGTGTGCAGATCCGCGGGAGTGAAGAAGGTGCCGGGCGGTGGCGTCGCGTACAGGGTCTTGGCGAGTACGGCATGCGCGGCGCCCGCGGCCAGCAGGGTCGCGCCGCGCACGCCGAGGCCCCAGCGGCGCCGCACGGGGTCGAGCCGGCAGACGGCGAAGGCGAACAGCAGCCCGGCGGCCAGTACGTGCGCGTGCACCACGCCGTGCAGCCACGGCTCGTGCCGCATGCCCGCGAACAGCCGCGTGCGGTACAGCACCCACAGCCCGCCCACGTCGAGCAGCGCCGCCAGCGGGGGAAAGACCAGCCAGCCGACGGGACGGCAATGGGCGAGCCCCAGCAGCCCGCGGCGCGCGGCGCCGGGCGCCAGGGCGCGCAGGGCGAGGGTGAGGGGGCGGGCCAGGACGAGCAGCAGCGGAGCGGCCATGCCGAGGAGGAGGTGACGGCCCATGTGCGCGGTGAACGGCCCGCCTGGCAGCGGCCCCACCGCGGCTTGGACGACGCCCGCGGCTCCGGCGACGAACGAGACGTCGCGCCACGGGGACCAGGCGTCCCCGCGCCTCCGCAGCCGACGCGCCGCGCACACATAGCCACCGGCCACGATCACCGCACCCACTACGGCGATCAGCTCCCCGGCGCCCGCCCCCGTCCCGGCACCGTGCTGACCGTGCGCGAACGTCACGACAGGGACCTCGCCCCACTCTGACGCACCGCACGGAAGGCCAGCACCCCACCGACGATCAGCAGCACGAGCCCGGCGAGGTTCCACGCCCAGTCGTACGGCGTGACGTCGACGCCGTAGCGGACCTGGTGCAGGCGCAGCAGCTTGTGGTCCACGATGCCGTCGAACACCTGGAAGGCGCCCGCTCCCAGGAAGAGTCCGGCCCGGGCGTGGGCCGGGGCGAGCGCACGGCGACGGCGCAGATCCGCGTACAGGAAGAACCCGGCGACCAGGGCGAGCAGTTCGGCGGTGTGCAGCAGTCCGTCCGACAGCAGCCCTGTACCGAGGGTGGATCGGTCGTAGAAGTGGTGCCAGTGCAGGATCTGGTGGAAGACGATCTCATCGAGCGCCGCCGTGACCGCCGCCCCGATCACTCCGCACACCACCATCGACCTGCGCGGATCGCTCCCCGTCCCGGGGGCCGTGTGCGGACGGGCCGAAGCGCTCATGGGGCTGCCTTCCTGAGGTGCGGTATCGGTCTGCTGCCGGGTACGCCTACCCGCGCGCACCGTTCGTGCGCAGGATCAGGGCGCAATCGGGTCCATGTGGCTGTGGATGTGGGTGAGCCGCCGCATTCGTGGAACCCGCGAGGCCTGAGGCGTCCGGCGGTGCCGGCGGGACGCGCCCGAACGCAGGACGGAGCAATGCGATGTCGATCGATCTCGCCGGATTCCTCGGGGTCGTACTGCTGGCCTATCTCGTGCCGGGCCCGGACTTCCTGGTGATCGTGCGGGCGGCCGCGCGGGACGCGTCCCTGGGACGCGCGGCGGCGCTGGGCGCCCAGACAGGTCTGTGCGTACACATGTGCGCGGCGGCCCTGGGTCTTTCGGTGATCGCCACGAGGTCCGCGCTGGCCTTCACGGTCATCAAGCTGGCGGGGGCGGCGTATCTCGTCTACCTGGGGGTGCGGGCGCTGCGGGACGCACGCAAGGCCGACGTCCCGGCCCCGAAGCCCACGACAGCGGCCGACGGCCGCCGGAGCAGCTTCACGCAGGGCTTTCTCAGCAACGTGCTCAACCCGAAGGCGGCTCTGTTCTTCCTCAGCGTCCTGCCGCAGTTCGTCGACCGGGGCGGCTCCCTGACGCGGCAGATCTTCCTGCTCGGCGCGGTCGACGTCGTCATCGGCGTCGTCTACTGGCTGGCCCTCGTCCGCGTCGCCGTCCGCCTGCGCACGGCCCTGGACCGCCCGGCCTGGCGACGGCGCTGGGAGCGGGTGACCGGCGGGGTGTTCATCGCGGTGGGCGTGGGGGTGGCGGTGGTGGAATGACGTCCCCTCGACCGCCCGATGGTCTAGACCGACTGCTAGCGTCTGGCGCACGAGTGGCGCGACGGATGTGGCGCCCGGGGCGAGAGGGGACAAGACGTGGTCGTCGGCAGGCAGGCGGGGCGGGCGTACATCGGATCCTTCACCGCGGCCGGGGGGCCGGGTGTGCTCACCGCGGCCGTCGCGCCGGACAGCGGTGCGCTGACCGTTCTCGGCGCCACGGACGCGGTCGCCGACCCGTCCTATCTCGCTCTCTCTGCCGACGGGCAGACCCTTTACGCGGTCAGTGAGACCTCCGACGGCGGTGTCGCCGCGTTCCGCACCGCGGGGGACAGGGCCGAGCTCACGGGGCCGCCCGTGCCGGTCGGGTCGGCGCCGACCCACCTGGCCCTGTACGACGGGCACGTGCTCACCGCCAACTACCGGTCGGGCAGCGTGACCGCGGTGCAGGTGCGGGCCGACGGGACCCTCGCCCCGACGCCGTCGAGCGAGCTCCGGCACACCGGCTCGGGACCGCACCCGCAGCGTCAGCAGAGTCCGCACGCGCATCAGGTCCTCGCCGACCCGAGCGGACGCTGGGCGGTCAGCGTCGACCTCGGCACGGACTCCGTGCGGGTCTGCGCGTTCGGCGAGAGCGGGCTGACCCTGCACCGCGAGGTGGCGCTGCGTCCGGGATCCGGACCGCGGCACCTCGTGTTCCACCCGCGCGGCGACCGCGCGTACATCCTGAACGAGCTCAGCCCCACCCTCACCGTCTGCGCCTGGGACGCCGCCGACGGCTCCCTCAAGCCGCTCGGCGAGCTGCCGATCCTGGCGGAGGCACCGGAGGGCGACACCTACCCCTCGGAGGTCGTGATCGCGCCCGACGGGCGGTTCCTGTGGACCGCCACGCGGGGCCCGGACGTCATCTCGGTGATCGCGCTCGACGGTACGGGCGACGTGCCGAGCCTGACGGCGATCGTGCCGTGCGGCGGGAAGTGGCCGCGCGACCTGGCGATCGACCCGGCGGGCCGGCACCTGTACGCGGCCAACGAGCGCTCCGGGGATGTCACCTGGTTCGTGATCGACCAGGAGACGGGCATCCCGAGCCGCACGGGTTCCGTCGCGGCGCCCGCGGCCTCCTGCGTGGTCTTCGGCTGACGGTCACGGCACGGTACGCCGATGGGCCCGCCCCCACATCGGGGCGGGCCCATCGGCGTACGTACGTACGGCTCCGCTTCAGTGCGCCGGTGCACCCGAGGGCTGCTGCGGCGTGATGCCGAGCGCCGTCGTGTACTTGGCGAGCGCCAGCTTGCCGATCGCCGGGTAGGCGCCGATCGGCTCGGCGACGGAGAGGCCCGCCTCCTTCGCGGCCGCCTCCAGCAGGGCGCTGTCGAGCTCCGGGCCGATCAGGTACGGCGCGAGGGCCAGCTGCGTCGAGCCAGAGCCGCGCAGCTGCTCGGCGGTCGCGGCGATGGCCCCCTCCTCGTCGAGCGCGGCGGCCATCACCGGCACCGCGAGGCGCGCGGCGAGCAGCATGCCGGTGATCCCGGCGGCCTGCACGGCCTCCTCGCCGCCGACGGTGGCCAGCACGATGCCGTCCGCTGCCGTCGCCACGGTGAACAGGCGGGCGCGGTCGGCGCGGGCGAGACCGGCCTCGGAGAGGCGCACGTGCAGGGCCTCGGCGAGCAGCGGGTGCGGGCCGAGGACATCCGTCAGCTCGGCGGCGGCACGGCTGTCCATGACGGCCTGGCGGAAGCGGCGCATCAGCGCGCTGTCGGGGCCCGCGAGCAGCGGCACGACGACGGCGACGGGGCCCTCGGGGTCGGCCACCTCGGCGCCCGCGGCGCGCGCACGCTCGACGCGGGCGGTGCGCTCGGCGGCCGTGTGCGCGAGCACGGAGTGCAGCGAGGGGAACTCGGGGAACGAGGTGACGGTGGCGTCTTCCGCACCGTCCAGGTAACCGATTCTGGCGTCGAGACCGGGCAGCTCGGAGCGGGCGATGCTCAGGACTTCCTCGGCAAGGCTGCGCATGGTGGTGCTGGGGGCGCCCGGCACGGCGATGACAAGTGCGGGCGCGCCCTCAGGAGCCGCGACGGGCTCCGGACGGCGGTGCCGGCCCGGCTGACGGGGGCGCGGCATTCGTACTGGCAGGCCGGATGCGGGCCCAGTGGGGGAGCTCATGCGCCCGCATGCTACTGGCTTGCGGGCCAGCCCTGTTCGGGGAGGGTGCAGGTGGGCGGTATAAGTCCGTTTTTGTCTGATGAATTACGTAGAGGTCAACTGTCACCTTGTTCATGGTCATCCGTGTCGTGTACTTCATGGTCACCCGTGTCGTGGACCGAGAGCATGCGCGGGTCGAGCGGCAGGCGCAACCGACCCCCGGCGATATCCGCCGCTATGCGCAGTGCGCCGTCGAGCGGGTCACCGGCCGCGGGGACCGGCCGCGCGTGCGGCAGTTGGTCCGCGAGTTCGGCGCGCAGGGGCGCGAGCAGTGGTTCGCCCAGGTGGAACAGACCGCCCGTGAAGGCGACTTCGCATGCGTCCGCGGCGGGGCAGACGGCGGCCGCGGACTCGGCGATGTGGCGGGCCGCGGCCCGCAGGATGCCGTCCGCCACCGGGTCGTCCGCGGCGCACTCCGCGACGTCGGGCGCGAAGGAGGCGAGGACCGCGGGCCGGTCGGCGCGCGGATAGAGCTGCCCCGGGAGTCCGGCCGGTGGACCGAATACCGCTTCGGCGCGTGCGAGGAGCGCCCGCGAGCCGCCGCGTCTGCCGTCGTGCGCCCGCATCGCCGCTTCGAGCCCGGCGCGGCCGATCCAGGCACCGCCGCCGCAGTCGCCGAGGAGGTGCCCCCAGCCGTCGGCGCGGCGCCAGGCGGTGAGGTCGGTACCGATCGCGATCATGCCGGTGCCCGCGGCGACGACGGCGCCGGGGCGGTCGCCGAGCGCCCCCGCGTACGCGGTGACGGCGTCGGCGGCCAGCGCCGTGCTGCGTACGCCCAGCGTCCGGCCGAGCGCGGCGGGCAGCGCCGCGCGGAGGTCGTCACCGAGGGTCGCCATGCCCGCGGCGCCGACCGCGACGGCCGCGATCCGGCCGCCGCCCGCCTGCTCCAGCAAGCCCCGCGCCATGGGCAGCAGTTGCTCTGTGAAGTGCCCGGCGTCGATGCCGCGCGGGCCCGTGCGCACCGGCTTCGCGGAGCGGACGGGCTCGGGACGGCGCAGGCCCTGCCGCACGTGCAGGGCCGCCCGCAGCCCCGAACCACCCGAATCGACCCCCAGCACGCACTCCGCGGGCTCCTCCGGGGTCACGGCAGCCGCCAGTCCACCGGCTGCGCTCCCTGCTGGACCAGCAGGTCGTTGGCCCGGCTGAAGGGGCGCGAGCCGAAGAAGCCTCGGTCCGCCGACATGGGGGAGGGGTGCGAGGACTCCACCGAGGGCAACTGCCCGAGCAGCGGCCGCAGGTTGCGCGCGTCGCGGCCCCACAGGATCGACACCAGCGGCTTGCCGCGCGCCGCGAGCGCCCGTATGGCCTGTTCCGTGACCTCCTCCCAGCCCTTGCCCCGGTGCGCGGCGGGTTTGCGCGGTGCGGTGGTGAGTGCCCTGTTGAGCAGCAGGACGCCCTGTTGCGTCCAGGGCGTGAGGTCGCCGTTGGTCGGCGCGGGCAGGCCCAGGTCGCTGTTCAGCTCGCGGTAGATGTTGATGAGGCTGCCGGGCAGCGGCCGCACCTCGGGCGCGACCGAGAACGACAGGCCCACCGCGTGACCGGGCGTGGGGTAGGGGTCCTGGCCGACGATCAGGACGCGGACGTCGTCGAAGGGCTGCTGGAAGGCGCGCAGGACGTTCGCCCCCGACGGGAGATAGGTGCGTCCCGCGGCGATCTCCGCGCGCAGGAAGTCCCCCATCGAGGCGATCCGTTCGGTCACCGGTTCCAGGGCCGCGGCCCAGCCGGTCTCGACGATTTCATGCAAGGGTCGTGGTGCCACGGCGTCACCCTACTGCCGTAACGGCCGGGGTGATCAACCGATGGCCGCGGCCCGCACGCACAGCACGTCCGGCAGGTGCGAGGCGAGTTGCCGCCAGCTGTCGCCGTCGTCGGCCGAGGCGAACACTTCCCCGTTGCGATTGCCGAAGTAGATGCCCGCCGGATCGCAGTCGTCGCTGCACATCGCGTCGCGCAGCACCGTTCCGTAGTGGTCCTCGTCGGGCAGGCCCGTGCTCAGCGGCTCCCACGTCTCTCCCGCGTCACGCGTGCGGTAGACGCGGCAGCGGTGGTCGGCGGGGACGCGGTCGCTGTCCGCGGTGATGGGGAAGACGTAGGCCGTGCCGCCGCGGTGGGGGTGGGCGACCACGGAGAAGCCGAAGTCGGAGGGCAGTCCGCCGCCGATGTCGGTCCAGTGCGCGCCCGCGTCGTCGCTGCGGTACACCCCCCAGTGGTTCTGCAGATACAGCCGGTCCGGATCGGCCGCGTCCCGCGCCACCTTGTGCACGCACTGGCCGAACTCGGGGTTCGGGTCGGGCAGGAACACCGCCGAGACGCCCTGGTTCGAGGGAGCCCAGCTCGCTCCGCCGTCCTCGGTGCGGAACACTCCGGCGGTGGACACGGCGACCGTCACCGCGCGCGGGTCGCGGGCGTCCGTCAACACGGTGTGCAGGCCCTCTCCGCCGCCGCCCGGCACCCACTTGGACCGGGTGGGGTGCTCCCAGAGGGGACGCACGAGCGAGAAGGACTCGCCGCGGTCCTCCGAGCGGTACAGCGCGGCGGGCTCCGTGCCCGCGTACACGACGTCCGGCTCGGCGGCCGCCGGGTGCAGCTGCCACACCCGCTCCAGTGAAGCCCCGGTCTCCTTGGGGAACTTCACGGCGGGCTTCGCCGGCTCCGTCCACGTCCGCCCGAGGTCGTCGGAGTGGAAGACGGAAGGACCCCAGTGCGCGCTGTCACCGCCTGCCAGAAGGCGCGGGGAGGGGCCTCGGGCGTCGATGGCCACCGAGTACACGGCTTGCGCGTTGAAGTACGGGCTGTCGTCGAACTCCCAGGCACCTCCTCGCCTGCGGCCGATGAAGAGGCCTTTGCGGGTGCCTACGGTCAGGATGATGTCGGGCATGCCGACCACCTCCGGGACGTCGTTGTCTCAGGTACGGGTCAGTCTGCACCCCGGCACTGACAGTCACCCCTGGAGACGGTATCCGCGCAGGTCAGAGCCGTGTGTCCAGGTCCGCGGGGCCATCCGTCGCCAGCTCGCGGGACACCTCCGCGATCGCCGCGGGCCCCACCCGGCAGCAGCCCCCGATCAGCCGCGCCCCGGCCGCCCGCCACCCCACGACCCGCCCGGCCGCGAACCGGGCGGGCCCCCGCCACGACCGTGCGGCCGCGTCCCACTCCTCCCCGCTGTTCGGATAGACGACGACGGGCTTCCCGGTGATCCGCGCGGCGAGCGCCACCGCGGCCTCCGCGTCCCCCGGGTCGCAGCAGTTCACGCCGACCGCGATCACCTCGTCCGCGTCGGCGGCGAGCGCGAACGCCGCTTCGAGGGGCTGTCCCGCGCGCGTGCGCGTGCCCGCGATGCTGTACGACAGCCAGGCGGGCACCCCGAGCCCGCGCACCGCCCGCAGCAGGGCCCGCGCCTCGTCGGCGTCGGGCACGGTCTCCAGGGCGAGGACGTCGGGTCCGGCCGCGGCGAGGGTCTCGAGCCGGGGCCGGTGGAAGCGTTCGAGCCCGTCCACGGAGAGCCCGTACCGCCCCCGGTACTCGGAGCCGTCGGCGAGCATCGCCCCATAGGGCCCGGCGGACGCGGCCACCCACACCTCCCGCCCGGCCGTGGACCCGGCGCGCCGGGCCAGGTCGACGCTCAGGGTCAGGAGTTCGCGGGTGCGTCCGGCGTCGATGCCGTGCCGTGCGAACCCCTCGTACGTCGCCTGGTAGCTCGCGGTGATCGCGACCTCGGCGCCCGCCTCGTAGTACGCGCGGTGGGCGGCCTCGATCGCGGCGGGCGCGTCGGCGAGCAGCCGCGCGGACCACAGGGCGTCGCTCAGGTCGTGACCGGCGGCCTCCAGCTGGTTGGCGAGGCCGCCGTCGAGCACGACGGGGCGCTGGGCGAGGGCATCGGTGAGTCTCACACCGCCGACGCTAGCCGAGGTGAGACGAGGGGGAAGTGACAGGCCACCCGGTGTCCCGCGCTGTTCGGCGTGCTGACCGGCGGTTCGGTCGTGGCGCACACGTCCTGCGCGAGGGGGCAGCGGGTGCGGAAGCGGCAGCCCGACGGCGGCTTCGCGGCGGACGGAGTCTCACCCGCCAGCGGCGCACGCCCCGCGCCGGATGCGCCCGGCGTGGCGGCCGCGGCCGCCGGATCGGGCAGGTTGACGGTGTCCAGGAGCCCGCGCGTATAGGGGTGCAGCGGATGCGCGTACACCTGCTCGGCCGGGCCCGTCTCCACGAGCTTGCCCAGGTACATCACGCCGACGGTGTCCGCCAGATGGCGTACGACGGCCAGGTCGTGCGAGATGAACAGATAGGTGAGACCGCGCTCGCGCTGCAGCTCCCGCATCAGGTTGAGGATCTGCGCCTGCACGGACACGTCGAGTGCGGAGACCGGCTCGTCGGCGACCACCAGGTCGGGCGAGAGTGTCAACGCCCGGGCGAGGCCCAGGCGTTGGCGCTGGCCGCCGGAGAACTCGTGGGGGTAGCGGTGCACGGTGCCGCGCGGCAGGCCGACGGCGTCGAGGAGTCCGGCGACCAGCTTCTCCTGTTCGGCGCGGCCGCCGACGCCCTGGATGACGAGCGGTTCGCGCAGGATCTCGCCGACCCGCATGCGCGGGTCCATCGCGGCGGTGGAGTCCTGGAACATCAGCTGGACGCGCCGCCGGTGCGCGCGCCGTTCGGCCCGCGACATCCGCGACGGGTCGGCGCCCTCGAAACGCACCGCGCCGCCGGTCGGCTCCTCCAGGCCGGCGACGATCCGCCCGAGCGTCGTCTTGCCGCAGCCGGACTCGCCGACCATGCCGAACGTCTCGCCCTTGCGGATCGTCAGCGACACCCCGCCGACCGCACTGACCGTCCCTCGACTGCGCGAGAACGCGCCGCCCTTGAGGGGGAACTCCTTGACCAGTGCGTCCAGTTCGAGGAGTACGTCACCGGGGGCGCGGGCGGCGGGGGCGGCCGCGGGGGCCACGACCTCGTCCTCCGACGCGGCGCTCTCGGGCACCGGGTGGAAGCACGCGAACCGGTGCTCCGCGCCCGGCGCTTCGTCGGCCACGAGCGGTGGTTCCGCCGTGCGGCACGCGTCCGTGGCGAAGGTGCAGCGCGGCGCGAAGCGGCAGCCCGTGGGGCGCGTCACGAGGTTCGGCGGCAGGCCGGGGACGGTGTGCAGTTCCGTGCCGCGGTCGGCTGCCCGCTCGGGGAGTGCGGCGAACAGTGCCTCGGTGTAGCGGTGGCGCGGGCGAGCGAACAGGTCGCGTACGTCCGCCTGTTCGGCGACCTTTCCCGCGTACATCACCGCGACCCGGTCCACCCGGTTGGCGATGACGCCCAGGTCGTGCGTGACCAGGATCATCGCCATGCCGAGCCGGGCGCGCAGATCGTCGACGAGCTCCAGGATCTGGTGCTGCGTCGTCACGTCCAGGGCCGTCGTCGGCTCGTCCGCGATCAGCAGCTTCGGCTCGCACACCAGCGCCATGGCGATGGCGACGCGCTGCCGCATGCCCCCGGACAGCTGGTGCGGGTAGGCCTTCATGCGCTCGGCGGGCTGCGGCATGCCGACGAGCCGCAGCATCTCCTGGGCCCGGTCCCACGCCTCCTTCCCGCCGATTCCGGGACGGTGCAGGAGCAGCGGCTCCGCCACCTGCGCGCCGATGGTCATCGTCGGGTTGAGGGAGGTCAGCGGGTCCTGGAAGACCATGCCGATGGTGTTGCCGCGGACGTCCTGGAGGACGGGCGCCGCGGCCGCCGCGAGGTCCCGTCCGTCGAACAGGACGCGGCCTCCGGTGATCTCGCCGCCCGGCGGCAGCAGGCCGAGGATGCTGAGCGCGGTCATCGTCTTGCCGCAGCCGGACTCGCCGACGATGCCGAGGGCCTCGCCGGGGGCCAGGGAGAGGGACACGCCGTCGAGGGCGTGGACGGTGCGTTCGCGCGACGCGATGTCGACGCGCAGGTCCTCGATGGAGAGCAGGGGTTCAGTCATCTTCGCGGTACTCCCTCTTATTTCCGCAGCCGTACTTCGAACGCGTCACGCAGCCCGTCGCCGATGAAGTTGAACGCGGCGACGACCAGGACGATGGCGATGCCCGGCGGGAAGATCAGCCACCAGTAGCCGTTCTGGGTGTAGGTGATGCCGGCCGACAGCATCGATCCCCAGTCGGCCGAGGGCGGCGGGATGCTGAGGCCGAGGAACGCGAGGTAGCTGACGTAGAGGATGGCGTCGGCGATCTGGAACGTGCAGTTGACGATGACCGTGCCGATGGCGTTCGGCACGATGTGCTTGAAGACGGCGCGCGTACCGCCGCCGCCCATCATCCGCATCGCCTGCACGTACTCGCGGTTGCGCAGCGACAGGGCCTCGCCGCGCACCAGACGGGCGGGGGACAGCCATGCGACGCCCGCGATGATCATGATGAGGACGCCCTTGCTGGGCGTGATGATGGCGGCCACCACGACGAGCAGGAACATCGCGGGGATGGCGAGCGCCGCATCTGTGATCCGCATCATCGCCGCGTCGACCCAGCCGCCGAAGTAGCCGGAGACCGCGCCGTAGACGGTGCCGAAGAGCGTGGCGAGCAGGCCCGCCGCCAGGCCGATCTCCAGGGACGTCCGGCCGGCGACCATCAGGCGGCCGACCATGTCGTAGCCGAGGTCGGTGGTGCCGAGGAGGTGTCCTGAGCTGCCGGGCGGCAGATTGGCCCGCGACAGATCGGTGTGGACCTGCTCGGTGTCGTACAGCAGCGGGCCGAGGTAGCTGAACGCGAGCAGCAGGACAAGCACCACCACGCCCGTCAGGGCGAGTTTGTTGCCGGTGAAGACCCGGAGCGTGCGGCGGGCCAGGGACGGCGTGGCCCGCGCGGCGTCCTCGTGGCCTGGCGCGGTGACAGGGGCGACCGTGGTACTCATGCCACGCTCCGTATCCGGGGGTCGAGGACGGCGTACAGGACGTCGGTGAGCAGCGAGCCGACGACGGTGGCGACACCGACGACGAGCGTCACTCCGAGCAGCACGGGGAAGTCGGAACCCTGCGCCGCGTTCCAGAACAGCAGCCCCATACCGGGGTAGTTGAACATCGACTCGACGACGAGGGCGCCGCTGAACAGCGTCGGCAGATAGAGGCCGAGGAGCGTCGCGAGGGGGATCAGCGCGTTGCGCAGAACGTGCCTGACCATGATCCGGCGGCTCGACTGGCCCTTGGCCATCGCCGTACGGACGTAGTCCTCGGTGAGGTTGTCGAGCACCGCCGAGCGCATGTAGCGGCTGAACATCGCGACGATGCCGAAGGCCATGGTGACCACGGGCAGGACCAGCCCCGTGAAGTCGCCGAGGAGCGCGCCGATCGTCTCGCCCTGCGGTGCCTCCGCCGGGAAGACGGGCATGACCTGCGCGAACAGGATGATCATGATGAGGCCGAGGAAGAACACCGGCGTCGCGTACAGCAGGAAGGCGAGGCCCGTCAGCGCGTAGTCCGACGCCTTGCCGCGCCGCACGGCCTGCACCAGACCGAGCGGGACGGCGATGACGACCGCGAGGACGGTGGAGAGGACCGTGAGGAGCAGGGTCTTCGGCAGGCGCTGCTTCAGCAGGTCGAAGACGGGCGAGTTGAGCTTGAAGGAGTCGCCGAGGTCACCCGTGAGCAGCCGCTTCACATACATCGCGTACTGCATCGGCAGTGAACGGTCGTACCCCTGCTGGTGGTTGAAGTGCTCGATCTGCTGCGGCGTGCCCTTCGGGCCCAGGATGGCGCGGGCGGGGCCGCCCGGCAGCAGGTGCAGGAGCACGAAGACGATGACGGACACCAGGAAGAGGACGACGATCGCCTGGAGGAAGCGCTTGACCAGAAAGCCGGTGAAGCCGGTCACTTCGCGGCCCCCTTCTTCTTGACGTAGTACCAGTGCTGGGGCGCGAAGGTGACGGTCGGGTTCTGCGAGACGCCGCGCAGGTCGTTGCGGATCACCGAGACCTGGTACGCGGGGTTCGGCATCCACATCACGGGCAGCTGCTCGGCGAGGTACTCCCCGTACTCGTGCACGGACTTCATGTCGGGGGAGTACTGCACGCCCCGGATGATGCGGTCCGCCTCCTTGTCGCTGTAGTTGCCGAAGTTGGCGGAGGCGCCCGTCGAGAAGAGCTGTTCGCCGCTGGGGTTGAGCGGGTAGTACCAGCTGCCGGCCGTCCCGAAGAACGACATGTCCCAGTCGCAGCCCGGGTCCTTCGCCTCGCACGGAACGGAGTTGCCGAGGACCGAGTTGAGCGGCTGCTGCCGCACGGTCAGGTCGATGCCGCCTTTGGAGAGCGACGACTTGAGCTCCTGCATCATGTTCGTCGTCTCGGTGGACCCCGACTGGGAGAGCAGGGTGAGTTCGAGGGGCGTGTCCTCGTCGATGCCCTTGCCGCATTCGTCGGCGCCCGTTCCGGGGCGTACGCAGCGCGCCGTGCCGTCCTCCATGCGCCAACCGTGCCGCTCCAGCAGCGCCTTGGCCTTGGCGACGGAGAACGGGTACTGATTCTTCTCCATCTTCTCGGACAGGTACTGGCTCTTCGGCGTGACCGGCACCGGGCCGAGTGTCGGGGTGGCGCTGCCCTGCCAGATGACGTCGCTCATCGCGTTCTGGTCGACGAGGTGCTGCATGGCCTGACGGATGTACAGCTGGCCCATCATCGGGCCGCCGCGCGTGGAGTTGAAGTTGTAGACGATGTACGTCGCCGCCCAGCCCTCCCACGGGTCGACCCGGTAGCCCTTGTCCTCGAACTTCTCCTTCTGCGCCATCACGGAGGGCGGGATGTAGCCGTAGTCGACTCCGCCCGAACGCAGCACGTTGTACTCGGAGTCGGCCGTCGTGAACGGTTTGAAGACCACCTTGTCCAGGTGCGGGCGCTCCGACTCCGGGCCGGTGAACTTCTCGTTCGGCACGATCGTGACCTGTCCGCTGTCGCGCCAGCCCGCCAGCTTCCAGGGCCCGTTGACCGTCTTCCAGAGCGGATCGGAACCGTACGAGCCGAGGCTCTTCGCGTGCTTCGTCAGCCGCGCGAAGACGGCCTTGGCACCTGCCGGGGTGCGGTCCCAGTCGCCGATCCTCCCGCCGTCGGTCTTCGCGTCCCAGGCGTGCTGGGGCAGCGCCCGCAGCAGGACCAGCTGGTTGGCGGTGAACCAGTCCGGGTTGTACGCACGGGTGAGGTGCAGCCGTACCGTGTGGTCGTCGAGCGTCTCGAACCGCTTGACGTTGTCGGGCATCGTGCCGACCGAGTAGCTGCCCCACTCCGCCTTGTTGGCCTTGACCAGGTGGAACCAGAATTCCAGGTCGCGGGCGGTGACCGGCGTACCGTCGGACCACTCGACGCCCTCGCGCAGCGGCACCGTCACGGTCTTGTTGCCGTCGCTGTACTTCGGCTCCAGGCCCAGCGTGCCGGGCCCGTGCGTGGTCAGCTCGCCCTCCGCCTCGTCCTGCACGGCGTCGTACACCGGCGTGAACAGCAGCGAATTGATCCCGTAGTTGTACGAGGCGCCGTAGCCCGGCGCGCCGATCGGGAAGATCCAGTTGGGCGTCGCCGACGGCGGCAGGGCCATCGTCGCGGTGCCTCCCTTGACGGGGGTGCCGCCGGTGGGGCCCATGTCGATGCGGCCGCCCTCGCGGGTGCAGCCGGTGAGGGCCGCCGTGAGGACGAGCAGCGCGGCCGCCGCGGACCTGAATGAGCGCATGGCGATGGGCCTCCAAGGGGTACGGGGCCGGCCCGTGCCGGAGTACGACGGGGCGGCGCCCGAACGCTAGGCCGACCGCGAAAAACAAGTCAATAGCTTCCTTCGGCAAGAAGTGGAAAAGCGGGGACCTCTGGTCAACTTGCTTCGACTGGCCCTAGTGTTCGTCCTGCTGTCGAATGAAGAAGCTCGAACAAACACTGTCGAACGAACGCTGTCGAACGAACGCAGCGAAGCAGCAGGTATGCAACTGGGGGCGGCCGCATGACCGGAACACCACTTGGCGAGCCGGGCTCGGGGCAGCACATCGTGCACCTGGTCTCGTCGGGGGCGGCCGCATCACGCGCCGACCTCGTACGCGAACTGGGCCTCGCCCCCTCCACGGTCTCTCTCCGGGTACAGGAACTCGTCGACGCCGGGCTGCTCACCGAGTCAGGCGAAGGCGCGTCGCGCGGCGGCCGCAGGCCCCGGCTCCTGCGGGTGGCCGCACAGGGCGGCGTCGCCCTCGCCGCGGATCTCGGCAGCCACCACGCACGGCTCGGCGCCGTCGGCCTCGGCGGCACCGTCACCGACGCCGTCGACCTGCCGCACGACATCACCGCGGGCCCCGAGTCCGCCGTCGACTGGCTCTGCGAACAGGCCGACGCGCACGTCGCCCGCCAGCGCGCGGAGGGCCGCACGGTACGCGCGTTCGGCGTCGCCTTCCCCGGCCCCGTGCAGCCCGGCACCGGCCGCGTCCTCAGCCCGTCCCGCATGCCCGGCTGGCACCGCTACCCCCTGCGCGACGTGCTCGCCGAACGCCTCGGCATCCCCGTCACCGTCGACAACGACGCGACGATGATGGCCGTCGGCGAACACCGCGTCGCCCGGCCCGAACTGGAGCACCTCGTCGTCGTCAAGGCGGGCCGCGGCATCGGCAGCGGCGTCATCTCCGCGGGCCGCCCGCACGACGGCGCCAACGGAAGCGCGGGCGACATCAGCCACGTCCGCGTCGACGCCGCGGGCGACCGCCCGTGCAGCTGCGGCAACATCGGCTGCCTGGAGACCGTCGCCAGCGGCGCCGCCCTGATCCGCGAACTCGCCCTGCAAGGCGTCGACGTGTCCGACACCAGCGACCTGCTGCGGCTCGTCGCGGACGGCGACCCCCAGGCCACCACCCTCGTCCGCACCGCCGGACGGCACATCGGCACGGTCCTTTCCGTCGTCGTCAACTTCTTCAACCCGCAGGCCGTGGCCCTCGGAGGCGTACTCGCCACCGCGGAACCCCTGGTCGCGGCCGTACGAGGCGTCCTCTACGAACGCTGTCTGCCGCTCGCCACGGCCGACCTGGAGATCACCACGACCGTGACGGGCGTCGACGCGGGCCTGCTCGGCGCGGGCCTCACGGCGCTGCGCCGCAACCTCCCGACCGTTTACGGACCCGCCCCCACCCCCGCACCGCAGGAAGAGAGCGCACGCGCATGACCCCCTCCGCGTCCCCGAGCCCCGGCCCCCGCCGCCTGCGCATCGGCATCGGCGGCATCGGCATCGAGTCGTCCACGTTCTGCCCGCACCGCTCCACCACCGACGACTTCCGCCAGACCCGCGGCCGGGACCTCCTCGCCCGCTACACCTGGACGCGGGCCGACTCCGACCTCGCCGCCACCGTGGAGTGGGTGCCCCTGCTGCACGCGACCTCGCTGCCCGGCGGTCCGGTGGAAGCCGAGTCGTACCTGATCCTCAAGGACGAACTCGTCACCCGCATCAGGGAAGCGGGCCCGCTCGACGGCCTGGTCTACGACATTCACGGCGCGATGAGCGTCATCGGCCTCACCGACGCCGAGGCCGACCTCACCGAAGCGGTGCGCGCCGCCCTCGACTCCGTGGGCACCCCGGACGGCACGGGCCGCCCGATGATCTCGACCGCCATGGACCTGCACGGCAACGTCTCGCGCCGCTTCGCCGACCCCGTCGACCTGCTCACCGCCCACCGCCTCGCCCCGCACGAGGACGCGTGGGAGACCCGCGAACGCGCGGCCCGCAACCTCGTGCGCTGCCTCCTCGACGGCACCCGCCCACACCGCGCCTGGGTCCAGGTCCCCGTGCTCCTGCCCGGTGAGAAGACCAGCACCCGCCTGGAGCCCGCCAAGTCCCTCTACGCCTCCCTCGCCGAGATCGAGAAGCTCCCCGGCATCCTCGACGCCGCGATGTGGGTCGGCTACGCCTGGGCCGACGAACCGCGCTGCCAGGCCGCCATCGTCGTCACCGGCGACGACGCCGACCTCGCCGCCTCCGAAGCGGAGAAGCTGGCCCGCCGCTACTGGGCCGCGCGCCGCGACTTCGTCTTCGTCGGCCCGACGGGCTCCGCCGAGGAGTGCGTCGAGAAGGCGGTGGCGTCGGACGCGCGGCCCTTCCTGATCAGCGACTCGGGCGACAACCCGACGGCGGGCGGCGCGGGCGACCTCGCCTACATGCTGGCCAGGCTGCTCGACAACGACGACATCCGCTCGGGACGGGTCACCGCGGTCCACCCCGGCATCACCGACCCGGTGGCCGTCGCACGGTGCTTCGAGGCGGGCGTGGGCGCGGAGGTCACGCTGAGCGTCGGCGGCAAGGTCGACGCGAACCACGGCGGCCCCTTCGACCTCACCGGCACCGTCGTCGCGTTGCAGCGCGCGGCCGACCAGAAGGACCGGGCGGAGGGCGGCGCGTACGACCGCGGCGTCGACATGGCGGCCGTCCGCCACGGCGGCCTCACCGTGATCCTCGTCGAGCGCCGCAAACCGTTCCACACGCTTGCCGACTTCACGGGCCCGGCGGAGGGCGGCCTCGGCATCGACCCCCGTACGTTCGATCTCGTCGTCGTCAAGATCGGCTACCTGGAGCCCGAACTCCACGACATGGCCGCGGACTGGCTCCTCGCGCTCACCCCGGGAGGCGTCGACCAGGACCTGCCGCGGCTCGGCCACCACCGGGTGGAGCGGCCGCTGTATCCGTTCGACGAGGACGCGTATGACGACGCACACGACGGTGGGGCGCCCGCCCTGACCCCGGTCCGGCTCGCCCCGCTCGCCCCGTCGGCCCCGTGCACCCCGGTCGCACCGTAAGGAGTCCCCTGTGAAGCGTGCTGCCACCCTGTCCGCTCTGGTCTGCCTGCTGGCTGTCACCGCAGCCGCGCCCGCGGCGCCCGCCGCGCCCGCCGCACAAGCCGCGCCGGAAACGGCTTCGCGGCCGGACCGGGGGATCGACCGCGGGATCAAAGGGACACTCCTCGACTCCGTCCCGAAGAACGGCGTACTGAGGGTCTGCACGACCGGCGACTACGCTCCCTTCACGAAGCTGGACCCCGCCGAAGGCACGTACACCGGCGTGGACATCGACATGGCGCGGGACCTGGCCGGAAGCCTCGACGCGAAGCCGAGGTTCGTGGCGACGACCTGGGCCGACCTGACGAAGGACGTGGCGGCGAGGCGCTGCGACATCGGTGTCGGCGGCGTCTCGATCACCCTGCCGCGCGCCCGGCAGGTCTACTTCAGCGAGCCGACGCGCGAGGACGGCAAGACACCCATCGTGCGCTGCGCCGACAAGGACAAGTTCGGCGCGGGCGCCCTGACGGACATCGACAAGCCGGGCACGACCGTGGTCGTCAACCCCGGCGGCACGAACGAGCAGTTCACGCGCGCCCACATCAAGAAGGCGACGATCAAGCTGCATCCGGAGAACACCACGATCTTCCAGGAGATCATCGACGGCCGCGCGGACGTGATGATGACGGACGCGAGCGAGACGCTCTACCAGTCGAAGGTCCACCCCGAACTGTGCTCCCTCCACCCGGAGAAGCCCTTCACGTTCTCCGAGAAGGCGTACGCGACACCGCGCGGCGACGACGAGTTCCAGGAGTACGTCGACCAGTTCGTGCACATGGCGAAGCATGACGGGACGTACGCGAAGTACGAGGGGGAGTGGATGAAGTGAGCCCTGCGGCTGGGCTGTGCGGTACACGCGGCGCAGGGCCGTACCTCCGCCGCGACGGAGGCGGAACGCACGGTCAGGCACGCGGTGCGCTTCGTGCCGGCGGCGCCGGCCGCGGTGCACTGTCCCGGACGCGACCTTGGGGGTGTTGTGGGTCGTGTGATGCGTGACGTCGGGCGGGCCATCAGCTCTCCATGAGGATGGGCGCGGGTGGTGGCGCCCACGCGGCCGTGAGCAGCGAGGCGGTGGCCGCCCGCGTATAGAGGGACGCGGCGAGCCACGCCTCCGCGTAGGCGTCGGGGTCGGCGGGGCGCAGCCGGCCGAGTGCGTCATGTTCGCGGTCGGCGGCGGTGGCCGAGAGGCGCTGCGCGGTCAGGGCCCCCGTGGTGAGGCCTACCGCCCGCAGGCGGCGCGGGAGTTCGCCGCCGGTGTCCGCCGCGGCGACCCGCCGACCGTCCGCCACCGCGCGGTCCACGGCCCGGCGGAGCAGGCCGAGTTCGGCGGGGAGGGCCGGGGGGTGGGCGGCCGGTTGTGGCGCCGCGGGTTCTGTGTGCGGCGGCAGTTGGATGGTGTCCAGGCGCCGCAGGCCGAGGTCGGCGCGGAACGTCCGTCCGTCGTGGCCGGTCCACGCGGCGGCCAGGGCGAGGACGCCTCCGGGGCGGTCGGGGGACACGCGCGCGATCACGCGCAGGGGCAGGCCGGGGCGTGCGGTGAGCAGGCGCAGGTTCTCCGCGTACGGCAGCTCGGGGCGCTCGTCCGGGGCGAGCAGGCGGAGCGTAGGGCCGCCGAGCACGGCGACAAGACCGGTTGCGGTGACCGTCCCTCGTAGGAAGACGAGGTCACCACCGGCGGACGTCCGCTCCTCGACCGGAGTCGCCAACCATGCGAGATTTCGGGCGAGTTGGTCGTGCGGAGGGCGTTGCCACAGGTCGTCGAGCGGGGACTGGGACCATGCGGCCCCCGATGCCCGGACCGAGCGCACCTTGTTCCCCGCGCCGATCCGGCCGTCCGGCGACACGGTCGGTGCGGTGAGGGTGGCGCCGCCGCCGTCGCCGAGGTCGCGCAGCGACAGCGCGCAGCCGCCGGGGACGGAGGACCCCGCCGCCCGCAGGACACGGTCCGGGCCGCCCGGCGCCACGTCGGACACGGTGCGCAGGGTTCCGTCCGGGGCCAGGGCGTAGGTCACGGCTCCCGCGTACCCCGACGCGGTCACCACCGGCTCCGTGCACAGGCCGTACAGGCGCAGGGGTTGTTCCGGCCGGTAGGCGCGGCGTGCGGTTCCGGTGAGGGTGGGGCCCGCGGAGTGCCGCGTCCGCAACTCACGCAGTACGTGCAGGAGGTCGGTGCCACGTGTCCACCTGGACGCGGCACTCCCGCTCGTGCCGCTCGAGCCACTCGGCGAGCTGGCGCAGCCGCACCACTTCGGCGTCGTCGCGCAGTTTCGCGGGGACCTGCTTCAGCGTGCGCCCCGCGGCGTTCCTGCACAGCACCCGCGTGCCGTCCAGGGTCACCGCGTACCCACCCGCCGTTTCGACCCAGCCCATGTCAGGACCCCTCCCAGACCTCCTGCTTGCCATCTCGATCACAGTAGGTGCGCCGCCGTTTGGAAACGACGGCGCGGGAAACCCGGTCGGCATGACCGTCCACAAGAACACCGTGCTCGTGCTCGACTGCTCCGAGCCCGAACGGCTCGCCGAGTTCTACGCCGGACTGCTGGGCGCCGAGGTGCAGTTGAGCAAGGACCCCGACTACGTAGAGGTCACGAACGACAGCGGGGTCTGCCTGGCCGTGCACCGGGAGCGGGACTACATCCCGCCGAGCTGGCCGCGCCCCGAGGACTCGCAGCAGGCCCATCTGAGGATCATGGTCGCCCGGTACGACATGGACGAGGCGGAACGCGAGGCGGTCGGTCTCGGTGCACGGCCCATCGACACGAAGGACAACAGCGGTCCCCGGGATACCCGGACGTACTCCGATCCGGCAGGGCACTCCTTCACCCTGGCGGCCATCCCCGAGTGAACCGGACGGTCCGGTGAACCGGACGTCCCGGGCCGCGGACGTGGCTCAGTCGTTGTTCCCCGGGATCAGGAACAGGTGGATCGACTGGTCCTTCGCGCGGAACCGTTCGTTCGCCGCGCCCTTCTTCGCCCGGTCGGACACGATCACCACATGGTCGGCCGAGACCCAGGACACGCCCTCGGGGTTGCCGTAGACCGTGCGGCCCTTGCCGTCCGTGGGGAGGCGGTGGACCTTGCCCTCGTCGACCTCCCACTTCTTGGTGTCGAGGCGGCCCACCCACAGGGCGGACGACGCCTGCGACAGGACGGCGATGCGCCCGTCGCGCACGGACACGCTGCTGTAGTCCTCGAACGGCAGTGACTTGGGCAGCCGGATCGTGGCCGTGTTCGTCCACCGCTTGCCCTCGCGCCGGAAGACCTGGATGCGTCCGCCGCCCGGCGTCCTGCCCTTCTTGCCGCCCGCGCACAAGTTGCCCTCGCACAGGGCGAGCAGGTGGCCCGTGCCGGAGCGGTCGACCCACTCCAGGCCCTCCATGCCCTTGTTGGCGTCGGAGATGTCGAAGTCGAGGTGTGCGGAGCCGATGGGCCGCAGCTTCGCGTCGTACTCCTGGACGCGGGCGCGGAAGCCCTTGGGCTTGACCGGTTCGGCCTCGCTCAGCGTGTAGTAGTGGTCGCGTGCCGCGTCGTGGGCGAGGTCCTCGAACCCCGCGTTCGCCGCCGCGGCGGCACCCTTCTTGCCCTTGCCCGCGACCTTGCCCTTGTCCGTGCTCTTGATCTGCGTCTTCTGGCGGCTGAGGACGCCGTTCTCCGGGGCCTTGGGCGACAGTTCGCTGCTGACGCGGATGAGGGAGGGCAGGTTGTCGCAGACGATCAGGAAGGCGCCGTCGCGGTAGAGGACACCGCTCGCCTCCAGACGGGTGCCGGCGCTGTCCCCGATCAGGTCCTGGATCTTGGCTTCCTTGACGAGCCGGAGCTCGCGCGCCGCTTCGGCCTTGTCCTTGCCGGTCTTCTTCGTCGCGGTCATGAGGGCAGTACCTCCATCGCGCCCGGGAACGACGCCCCACTGGCACCGTTGGGATAGGTCTTGCGCAGTTCGGCGAGCTGTTGGCGTGCGTGGTCGTAGCGCATGCGCGTGTAGTGGAAGATCCCGTACGTGAACTGCGAGCCCCGGCTCAGCTCCCACTGCCGGTACGCCGCTCGGTACACCTCGTCGTTGGTGAACTGCCGCCCGGTGAACGGCTGTCCGTGCGGGGTGGTGGCTTCGGCGTAGGCGGCGGGGGCGATCAGCTGCCACAGTCCGTCGGTCCGGCCCGAACCCTCCGCGCCGAGCAGCGCGGCGACCCGCTCGGGTTCGAACTCCGTGTCCAGGAGGTACTCGAGGTGGTCGAGGTAGTACTGGCAGAAGTCGTGGTGGCGCAGCAGGTTGGTGAAGAGCGGCAGGCGGGACACCTGGTGCGGCGCGTGCGTGATCCGGCAGTAGTTTCGGCTCATCGCGGGCCAGTCGAGCAGGTCCGTGTACTGCCACTGCGTCGAGAAGAAGTCGATGCCCGAGCTGTTGTCGTAGTCCCAGGGGATGAACGTGAAGTACGGGCGGGACATGAAGCCCGAGGGGTCGCCGAGCCTGCCGGAGTTGTAGAGGTAGTAGTTCGACGGTGTCGCGAAGTAGTTGTCCCAGCTGCCCAGGAGGACGTTGGCGCCCGCCCAGCGCAGGAACGCCGGCACGTTCAGGATCCGCTCGACCGCCTCGCGGAAGGCGTCGGAGGTGAATTTGCGTTCGTCCCCGGGGAGTTGTACGCCGTTGACCGTACGGACGAGAGCGGCGAGGTCGTCGTAGGTGGCCGCGAGCGGATCGTCCTCGTTGGTCTTCAGGCGATAGGTGCGGTCGTCCTCCCTGCTGCCCGCGGTGAAGTACTGGCGGCCGCTGTCGGCGCCGTCGGTGCCTGCGCGGTGCTCCAGGGTCGCGCAGCCGACGTCGCCGCAGTACGCCTTGTAGAGGTTGCCCTCGGAGTTCTTGCCGAAGTGGTCCTTGAGGAACTTCTTGTCGACCTGCTCGATGACCGAGAAGAGGCCCATGTAGCGGTCGTTGATCGAGAACGTGGCGTACGTGTGCTGCGCCGCCGGGATGCCCGCGCGCTCCAGAAGCCGCCAGGCGACAGCCTCACGCATCTGCGACGGGTCGTTGTACATCGCCTTGAGGTTGATCCGCTCCATGCCGAAGAGGCGGTCCTCGCTCGCGCCGACCTCGAAGTTGATCTTCCAGCTGCGCTTGGGCGCATGCGCCGTCAGGTTGCCGCTGTTGACCATCGAGAACGACGGCGTCGCCAGCAGTACGTCGTCCGGCGCGCCGCTCCGCGCCAGGGACAGCAGCGCGCCCGGCGGTGCCTCCATGACGTCGTCGGCCGTCAGGACGCCGGGCGGCCATCCTGTGACCTTGACCTGATACATGTCCTGAGCGAAGAACTCCGCTTTGTTCACGGCCGTTTCGAGGTAGGCGTCCACCATCCGGCCGATCGCGGTGACCTGCCCGTCCGCGTCGAGGAGGACGAGGCTGCCGTCTCCCGAGAGGTCGGTCTGCTCGGCGAGCAGCAGGTCGTACAACGCGCTGAACTCTGCTTTCGTCCGCAGCGCGGCGTCGGACGGACCCGCTGCCGCGTTGGCCCGCTCGGCGAACCGCCGTGCCGTGCCCGGCGGCAGCGCGGAGACCGCGACGACCTGGTTCTTGAAAGCGTCCTGGAACGTTCCCTTACCGATGATCCTGTCCACGTCGGCCTCCCTGGGGGCCCTGGGTGAACCTCTCTCTCTACGCCCGGCACCGCATGTCCGCCAGACCGAGAACCGGCCTGGTGGTCACGGATCGGTCCACCGGCACAGCAGCCGCACGAATCCGATCAGCGTGAGTGACCACAGCCCGGCGAAGGCCCAGACCATGCCGGCGCTCGACGTGGTGAGGCCGATGAAGAGGAGCGTCCCGGAGAGCGCCGCGAACAGGGCGACGGTGAGCGGGTGCGGCCTGTTCGCGAGGGCCGTGCGCGTACGGGGCCCGAGCCGCAGGAGCCACAGGCGGGCCGTGAGCTGCCGGTCCCTGCGCAGGACCGTCTCCATCTCGTCGAGGATGCGCTGCTCACGCTCCGGAAGTCGACCTGTCGACATCGTCGCCCCTCTTACGCAGTCGTCCGCAGTAAGGTCCTGGTGCCCACCATGACCCATCATGAACGAGGAGCGCGGGGAACGAGGGGCGCGCGTCGACAGTCGTGGAGGCGTCCCGCGGCCCGGGGCGGCGGCTGTCAGACGGAGCGGTGGTACTGCTCGGGTACGTGCACCTCCGCACCGAGTTCACGCCCCGCGCGCCGCGCCCACGAGGGGTCGCGCAGCAGTTCGCGGCCCAGCAGTACGGCGTCCGCCTCGCCGTTGGCGACGATCTTCTCGGCCTGCTCGATGTCGGTGATCAGGCCGACCGCGGCGACCGGCAGCTCCGTCTCGGCCTTCACCCGTGCGGCGAAGGGGACTTGGTAGCCGGGCTCGACGGGGATGCGGACGCCCGCCGCGTTGCCGCCCGTGGACACGTCGAGCAGGTCGACGCCGTGCTCCTTGAGGTCGGTGGCGAAACGGACCGTGTCGTCCGCGGTCCAGCCCGCCTCCTCCAGCCAGTCGGTGGCGGAGATGCGGAAGAACAGCGGCTTGTCCTCGGGCCACACCGCCCGTACGGCGTCGACGACTTCGAGGGCGAAGCGTGTGCGGTTCTCGTACGAGCCGCCGTACGCGTCGGTGCGCCTGTTGCTGTGCGGGGAGAGGAACTCGCCGACCAGGTAGCCGTGGGCGCCGTGGATCTCGGCGATCTCGAAGCCGGCGTCCAGCGAGCGCCGGGCGGCGTCGGCGAACTGTCCCACGATCTCGCGGATCCGCTCGACGGTGAGCTCGGTCGGCACGGGGTGGCGCTCGTCGAAGGGGACCGGGCTGGGTGCGACCGGCTGCCAGCCGTGCTCGTCTGCGCCCACCGGTGCGCCGCCCTTCCATGGGCGGTCGGTGGACGCCTTGCGTCCCGCGTGGCCGAGCTGGATCGCGGGGACGGTGCCCTGGCTCTGCAGGAAGTCCGTGATGCGGCGGAACGCGGCGGCCTGGGTGTCGTTCCAGATGCCCAGGTCGTACGGGCTGATGCGGCCGTCGGCGCTGACCGCGGTGGCCTCGACGATGATCAGTCCGGTGCCGCCGGTGGCGCGCGCCGCGTAGTGCGCGAAGTGCCAGTCGCGCGGGGCCCCGGCCTCGGCGCCCTCGGGGGCCGCGGAGTACTGGCACATCGGAGGCATCCAGACCCGGTTCGGGATGGTCAGGGATCGCAGGGTGTACGGCTCGAACAGCGCGCTCACGGCGGGCTCCATTCCTCTGGGGTTCCTCGGGGGGTGATGTGCTCCTCGTACGATAGACCTCGTAGTACGGCAGATGTCAAACTACGATGGCTCTCGTACAATGAGGCGCAGACCGCCAGAGGACGCCGTACGCCAGAGGACGAAGTGGAGCCGCCATGACGACCGCCGCCGCCGCGACCGGCAGCGCGAGCAGCAGGACGCTCGCCCACCCCGAGCCCGGGGACGTCCGCCTCGAAGCCGTGCTGCACGCGCTCGCCGACCCGATGCGCATGCGCGTCGTGCGGGAGCTGGCCCGGGAGGAGAGCGCGGGGGGCCTCTCCTGTTCGTACTTCGCGCTGCCCGTCACCAAGTCGACGTGCACGCACCACTTCCGGGTGCTGCGCGAGAGCGGCGTCATCCGGCAGATCTACCGCGGCACGACCAAACTGAACGTGCTGCGCCGCGACGACCTCGACGTACTCTTCCCCGGCCTCCTCGACAGCGTCCTGGACGCGGCGACCCGTCAGGAGACCCGCCTTGAGGGTGCAGGGGCGGGCGCCTGACACGCGCCCCTACGGGCAGCCGGGTCTGCCCGGTCGGCTCCTGACGGCCGCCACCGGCCCCCCTAGCGTCGTGGGGTGAGCCTTTGGACCTCCCTCGAACCCGCCTCCGTGACCGTCGACCCCGGCAGCACCACCACAGTGCAGCTGCGGGTGCGCAACACCGGCGACATCGTCGACGCCTACCGCTTCGAGCCGGTCGGCGACCTCGCCCCCTGGACCACGGTGGAGCCACCCGTACTGCGGCTCTACCCCGGGACGACCGGCACGGTGGAGCTGACCTTCGCACCGCCCCGCACGGCGGACGCGAGAGCCGGCGCGCATCCGTACGCGCTGCGGATCGCCCCGACGGAACACGCGGGCGCCGTCGCCGTCCCGGAGGGGAACGTCACCGTCAACCCGTTCACCGAGGTGCGCGCCGAGCTGGTGCCGCCGACGGTGAAGGGATGGTTCCGGGGCCGCCCGCAGCTGGCGGTGGACAACGTCGGCAACACCACCGTCACCGCGTCGCTCGGCGGCAACGACACCGGCGACCGCCTGTCGTACGACATCCAGCCCGGCAACGTACAGATCGAGCCGGGACGGGCGGCGTTCGTGAAGGCGACGCTGCGGCCCCAGCAGATCACCTGGTTCGGCTCCAAGCAGGACCAGCCCTACTCGCTGAGCGTGCGCCGCTCCGGCGCGGAACCGCTGAACGTGGACGGCACCTTCGTGCAGCGCGGCATCCTGCCGGGCCGGCTGGCCGGCACGCTCGGCCTGGTCCTCGCGCTGACCATCGCGTTCGTCACGATCTGGCTGACGCACAGCCCGCAGATGAAGACGGTGGCGCGGGAGAAGCCGCAGGAGTCCGGCGCGATCGCACCGGCCAGCCCGTCCCCACCGGCCGAGAAGGCGCCGCCGCCGCCCAAGGAGGACAAGGAGACCGCGCCTCCCGCGGAGTCCGACAAGGGCGGCGCGCAGGAGCCGGAGGGCGGCGGCGGTGGCGGTGGCGAGGAGGAGGCGCCCGACGAGAGGACGGCGGCCGACGCGGTGAACGAACTCGGCGAGGGCCGCCACATCTGCTACCGCGCCTTCGTGGGCGACGCCTGGCAGGAGCCCGTGTGCGACGGCGCCGAGGCGGGCACGCCCGGCCAGGACACGCCCATCAAGTCGCTCAACGTCGCCGTGTCCGGCACGCAGGGAGTCACCGGCACCGGCGCCTTCGTCGGGGAGGGCTGGCGCGAGGGCATCCCGTGGTCGGACGCGGAGGACGGCGCGGACATGTTCTTCGGCAGCACCGAGAGCGCCGACCCCGCCCTGGAGGGCTATACCTACAAGGTCAACGACGGCTCGGTGTGCAGCGACGCCTTCGTGACGGACAGGGACTGGATGGGCGAGGTCTGCACCGACCCCGGCCAGTGGAAGTACCACGGAAGCCCGATGGAGTTGAACCAGAACCTCGAAGCGGTCCGGTTCACCGTCTGAATCGTCACCGTGACGTCCAGGGGCCTCTCAGATGTAGCCCTCACGCAGCGCGTAGGCCACGACGTGCGCGCGGTTGCGCAGGTGCAGGCGCGTGGTGAGGCCGTGCATCACGTTCTTGACGGTGCGTTCGGAGTACGACAGCTTCTTCGCGATCTCCGAGGTGTCGAACCCCTCGGCCACCAGCCGCACCACGTCCACCTCGCGCTTGGTGAAGCTCAGGAAGAACCCCGGCTGGTCAGGGCCGCCCTGGTGGAGGCGCCGCACCTGCCCGATGAGCTGGCCGAGGAGGTCCGTGGGCAGGTCGCCACCGCCCTGCGCAGTGGTGAGGACCGCCTGGGCAAGCCGGTGCGCGGTGGCCTCGCGGCGCCAGACGATGGCTCCGACACCGCATTCGATGACGTCCAGGAGCTCATGCTCGCGGACCGCTCCCGCGACGAGCACGGCACGGGCGCCCTCGGCGCGCACGGCACGCCGCAGCCGAGTGAGCGCGGCCTCGTCGAGGGTGTCCTCGACGAGCAGGGTGACCGACGCGGAGCCGGCGTCGCCGCGCACCTCGACGTCGGGGTGGCGGCGCAGCTGGCTGACGACGCCCTCGCGGCTGATCGGGTCGGGGGCGGTGACGGAGACGCGGACGCGCTGGGCCTTCGGCACGGGCAGCACGGCGGGCGTGGCGGGGGTGATGGAGGCGACGGGCGCGGCGGGCGTGACGGGCGCCGGGACAGCCACGAGGGCCGGGGACGAGCTGGACAAGGGAACTTCCTCATTTCAGCGGCTTGAGACACCCCGGCAGGGCCGGGGGAGGGCGCCGCCGGTTCCGGAGAGAACCGGCGGCGCCCGGAGGTGACGTTCAGAAACCGGTCAGGTCAGGAGCACGACGGTCGGGTCAGGAGCACGACGTGTAGAAGTGCTTCCAGCCGTCGCCGGGCATGGCCGGCGGCTCGGCCGGGGTGCCCCAGGCGCCGTACTTCTGCTCGTGGTCCTGGTTGTGGTTGCCGGGGCCGCTGTTCGCCTTCGACAGGCGTACGTTGCGCTCCCACACGCCGTCACCGGCGTTGCCGAGGATCGCGAGGTCCGGGTACGCGTCGTCGCCGTAGTTGGCGATCCGGAGCTCCTTGGCCTCGCGGGAGTCGCCGATGTCCAGGTGGCGGGTGCGGGCGGAGGTCAGGTCGGCGCGCTTGAGCGGTCCGGGCCGGTAGTCGGCGACGCGGGCCGTCGCGGGGTCGTCGACACCGGACGGCTCGACGATGTTGACGACCAGGTCCAGCTTGCCGTCCTTCTGGAAGTCGGCGACCGCGGCGGTCGCGACCTCGCCCCGCTTGACGCCGACCAGCTTGCCGACGTTCTGCTTCGTGCCGAACGAGCCGTCGGCGGCCCCCCACTGGACCGTCATCTTCGTGCCGTTGAGCCCGGGGTTCGCGATCCTGTCCGGGCGGCCGTCGCCGTCGAGGTCGCCGAGCAGGGTCGTGGCGTCGGACAGGCAGGGGGCCGCCGCACGTGCGGTCGTGACGGACCGGCCCGTTCCGTCCGAATCCGACGTCCCGGCCGCACTGGCCTGGTAGCCGGTGACGGTCAGGGTCAGGGCGACCGCCGCGACCGGGGCGGCGATCAGACGTGAGCGCTTGCGAAGCATGTACGAACTCCCATGTCGTTGCCGTGAGATCCGTGCTCCAGAAGCCGTGAGCGGAACTCCCGGCGAGCACGGTCCAACCCTGCGGGGTCACCCGTCCCAACCGCCACGAATGCCGGGCAGTTGGGGACGCTGGAACGCCAAATGGGCCTCTGACCTGGGGGAACGCGGGTCGCCTGGAATGCGCGACTGGGACGCGGCCGCCCGCGGGGCCCCCGCACCGGCGCCGCTGTCCGTCGTCTCCTACGCCGTGCGATGCACGGCACCGTGCGGAGCCGTCACGTGAACTCCGACCTCGTCGCCGGGGCGCCGAACTGGCCGTCCTCGGCGGAGACCCTGATCACCCAGGGGGCCCGGGCTCCCGCGCCACGGCCGGAGACCTGCTGCGCCAGGCCGCCGCGGCGGCGCACGAGATGGGCGCGACCCCACTCGCCACGGACATCACCGTGTTCGCCGCCCGCGCCCGGATCCCGTTCCACCGGGACGGACCGGTACCCGCTCCGCCCCCGGCGGCGGCCCTGGGCCTGACCGCACGGGAGCGCGACGTGCTGCGCCTGGTGCGGCCGGACGCAGCAACCGCCAAATAGCGGAGGAGCTCTTCATCTCACCGAAGACGGCGAGCGTCCACGTCTCCGACATCCTCCCCAAACTGAACGCGTCGGGCAGCGGCGGCGGCTCACCGGCTGGGTCTGCTGGACGAGTGAGGCAGCAGCGCCGCTTGGAGCCCGTGTCATCGCCCCACCCCCCGGGCCGCCGCCGCCCGTAGCCCCGCCCAGTCCGGGATCTTGACGATGCCGCGGCCGAGTGAGTGGCCCAGTTCCGCCTCCGCGCGTTCGATGGCCAGCCAGCCCGGCCACTCGACCGGTCGCACTCCGGCCGCCCGCAGCCCTGCCAGTGGATCCGCCGGGAGCTGCCTCCGTACGAGCGCGGGGGCGTCGTCCAGCAAGGAGAGCACCGTCTCCTTGGAGCACGGGCGGTTCGTGCCGATGACGCCGGTCGGGCCGCGTTTGATCCAGCCCGCCACGTACTCGCCGGGCGCCGGGACCCCGTCGCGCAGCACCCGCCCCGCCGCGTGCGGCACCGTGCCCCGCCCCGCGTCGAACGGCAGCCCCTCGATGGGCACCCCTCGGTAGCCCACCGAGCGCAGCACCAGCTGCGCCGGGATGTCCTCGTACCGCCCCGAACCCGTCACCCCGCCCGAGCCGTCCGGCAGGGTCCGCTCGAACCGGGTCCCTGCGACGTGCCCCGTCGTCCCCGCCGCCAGGGAGACCGGCCGCAGGAAGAAACGGAGCCTGATCCGGCGGGTGAGGCCCTGCTCGGGGCGCTCGGCCCAGCCGCGCAGCACCTCCACGTTGCGACGGCTCGCCGCGGGCAGCCCCGACGGGTCGGCGAACGCGGGGTCGAGTGCCAGCTCCGCCCGGTCCACCAGGATCTCCGTGTCCGGCAGCGCGCCGAGCTCCCGCAGTTCCTTGGTGGTGAACCGCGCCTGCGAGGGCCCGCGCCGGCCCACCATCGACACCTCGCGCACCCCGCTGCCCGCGAGCACCCCGAGCGCGGCGTCCGGCATGTCCGTGGGGAGCAGTTCGGCGGCGCCGCGCACCAGCATGCGGGCGACGTCCACCGCGACGTTGCCGATTCCGATGACGACGGCGGACTCCACGTCCCGTACGAACCCGTCCTTCCCGTACGCGTCCGCCGACGCGTCCGGATGCGCGCTGTACCAGGAGACGAACTCCGTCGCGGAGAAGCTGCCCGGCAGGTCCTCGCCGGGCACCCCGAGCCTGCGGTCGGCCGCCGCGCCGACGCAGTAGACCACCGCGTGGTAGAGGCCGAGGAGCCGGGCCGGGGGCAGGGCGCCGGGGCCGATCTCGACGGAGCCGAGGAAGCGCACGCGCTCGTGCTCGAGGACCGTGCGCAGGTTGTTCTGCAGCGACTTGATCTTCTCGTGGTCCGGCGCCACCCCGTACCGCACCAGGCCGTACGGGCAGGGGAGGCGGTCGAGCACGTCCACCCGCACGTCCGGCACCCGGTCCTGCTGGACGAGGGACTGCGCGGCGTACACCCCGCTGGGACCCGAACCGACGACGGCGACCTGCAGCACGGTGGTGCTCCTTCCGCGAGACGAGCCCGGGACGGTCTCAGGATCGCACCAGGGGAGCGTGATGTCAGGGGTGCGCGTCCGTCCGAGCGGCCGTCCGCGCATCCGTCCGTGCGGCTCGGCGTCCCGTCAGAGGGCGGGCCCGGGCGCCCTCAGCCCATCTCCCGCATCCGCCCGATCTCACTCGACTGCTGCGCCACCACGTCGTTCGCCATCTCCTCGACCTGGATGTTGTTGCCCTCGGAGAGCACATCCGTGGCCATCGTGACCGCCCCGCTGTGGTGCGTGATCATCAGTTTCAGGAAGAGCTCGTCGAACGCACCGCCCTTCGCTGCGCGCAACTGCTTCAGCTGCGCCGCACTGGCCATGCCCGGCATGGTCGCGTGGTCGTGCCCGGCGTGTTCGCGCGGGCCGCCGTGCTTCTTCAGCCAGCCCTTCATCGCGCCGATCTCCGGCCGCTGCGCCGCGGCGATGCGTGACGCGAGCCGCTCGACCCGCTTCGACTCCGCTCGCCCGGGCGCGAGTTCGGTCATCTCCAGGGCCTGGCCGTGGTGCACGATCATCATCTGCGTATAGGTGAAGTCGGCGGTGTTGGGGGAGTCGTCCTCGGATCTCTGCCGCGCGGCGTCCTCCGCGGACATCGTCGCCGCGGTCTCGCCCGGTTTGCCCGGCGCGATCACCGAGGGCTCGGCCGCCGCCTTGGGTTCGGCGTCGGGCCCGCTCCCGCCGCCCCCGTCGGAGTCGCACCCCCCGAGCACGAGAACGGCTGCCGCCAGGAACGCGGTGACGGCGGATGTACGACGGTTGAGCACAGAGACCTCCTGCGGCACACGGCGACGAGTTGGGGTCCGTACTAGCACGCGGATGACCACTCGCGATCGGAAACTCTCGTTACGGGTCCGCTTCCCCCTCTGTTGATCTGTGCATGATGAGCACGATACTTCGGGTGTCCGTGAACCGTTCAACTGCGAACGGCGACAAGGGAGGACGCAGTGACCCTGTTGAACAATTCCCGAACTCGACGCAGACGCCTGGGAGTCGGAGCGGCCGCGGCCGGACTGCTGGCCGCGCTGCTGACCGCCGCACCCGCGGGAGCCGTCCCCGACCCCGGTGACAGCCCCGCCGCCCCGAAGGGCGTCTCCAAGAGCGACGAAGCCCGGACGGAGAAGGCCATCGAACGCGGGGAGATACCCGCGCCCGGCGAGGTCGTCCACTCCGCCAACATCGAGCACCTGGCCAACATCCCCAAGGACGCGCTGCCGGGCCTCAACACGGACATCGCGTTCCAGGGCAAGTACGCCTTCGCCGGTAACTACGACGGTTTCCGCATCTACGACATCAGCAACCCGAAGGCCCCGAAGACCGTTTCGCAGGTGCTGTGCCCGGGATCGCAGAACGACGTCTCCGTCTCCGGCAACCTGCTCTTCCTGTCCACGGACTCCTCGCGCAGCGACAACTCCTGCAAGAGCACCACGCAGCCCGCCACGGAGAAGTCCTCCTGGGAGGGCATGAAGATCTTCGACATCAGCGACAAGTCGAACCCCAGGTACGTCTCCGCCGTCGAGACCGCCTGCGGCTCGCACACGCACACGCTGGTGCCGGAGCGCAGGAACGTCTACGTGTACGTCTCCTCGTACTCCCCGAACGCGACGTTCCCGGACTGCCGGCCTCCGCACGACGGGATCTCGGTCATCAAGGTGCCGCGCAAGGCCCCGCAGAAGGCCGCGGTCGTGAACTTCCCCGTGCTTTTCCCCGGTGAGAGTCCTGACGGCGGCGGCAACCCCGGCGGGCCCACCAACCCGGGCGTCTCCAAGACCACCGGCTGCCACGACATCACCGTGCTGCCGTCCGAGGACCTCGCGGCGGGCGCCTGCATGGGCGACGGCATCCTCTTCTCCATCAAGGACCCGGAGAACCCGAAGGTCATCGACCAGGTCCAGGACAACACCAACTTCGCGTTCTGGCACTCGGCGACGTTCAACCAGCGGGCGAACAAGGTCGTCTTCACCGACGAGCTCGGCGGCGGCTCCGGCGCGACCTGCAACGCGGCCACCGGACCCGAGCGCGGCGCCAACGGCATCTACGAGGTCAAGGGCAAGGGCGACAAGCGCAAGCTGGTCTTCAAGAGCTACTTCAAGATCCCGCGTCACCAGGCCGACACCGAGAACTGCGTGGCCCACAACGGCTCGCTGATCCCGGTCAGGGGCAAGGACCTCATGGTCCAGGCCTGGTACCAGGGCGGCGTCTCCGTCTGGGACTTCACCAACTCCAGCAAGCCCAAGGAGATCGGCTACTTCGAGCGCGGCCCGCACACCACCGACAAGATCACCACGGCGGGCTCGTGGTCCGCGTACTACTACAACGGCCGGGTCTACTCGAACGACATCGAGAAGGGCCTCGACGTCCTGAAGATCAACGACAAGCGGACCGACTCCGCCCAGCGGGTCCGCCTGGACGAGCTCAACGTCCAGACGCAGCCGGACTACTTCGACTAGTCCCGTTCGGGGAAGCCCCGTCGGGCGGTTCGCCGCCCGGCGGGAAGCCGAGCTTCCAGTCGAGGTCGTACCGCTGGAACAGCTCGGCGCGCAACGTCTTCAGGGGCATCGGCGCACCGGGGATGAGCAGCGCGAAGACCGCGCCCATCAGGAGCGCGCGCAGCAGCGGATAGTCCCGGTCGGGGTCCTGCGACCCGTACCGCACCACGGTGTCCCGCAGCAGCTCCGCGAGACGCTGCTGCTCGGGACATTGCACGAACCCCTCCGCCTGGAGGATGCCCGCCATGTGCGTGCGCATGAGCAGCGGTTCGTCGACGGCCAGGCCCAGGATCGCGTCGACGGCGCGCGCCAGCCGCTCGTGCCCGTCCGCGGTGCGCGGCTCCCGCTCCAGCGCCTCGTCCAGCGTGCGGTGCATGAGCCGGTGCACCGCGGACTGCAGCAGTTGGCGCTTGCCCGGGAAGTAGTACGACACCAGGCCGCGGGCGGCGCCGGCGCGGTCCGCGATGTGCCCGAGCGTCGTGGCCTCGTAACCGCGCTCGCCGACCAGCTCCACCGTCGCCTGCAGCAGCCGCTCCCGGGAACGTCTGCGCAATTCTTCATTGACCGATGGACTGCGCGGGGACATTCTGTAACTCCTGCGTTGACTGGCTCCGAGCCAATATACTCAGTGCGGGCCTGGGGCAGGCAGCACCGCGGGGGAGTGTTGCCTGCCCCGGACCTCTGTGTCCCGTCCGTTGAAGAGCACGCCCCTGATGGTCATGCGCGGGATCCTCCATGGAGTCGGGGGCGGTGGGGCGGTCGGTGACCGGAGTGCGCGGTCACGTCGCGTCGGGCGTGCGTTTGCCGGGGCCGTACGTGTACGTCGCGATGGCCAGCGCCACCATCAGGGCTCCCAGCAGCCAGCCGCCCACGACGTCCGACGCCCAGTGCACGCCGAGCCAGATGCGGGTCACGCCGACGCCGACGACGGAGAGCGCGGCGAGGGCCAGGCAGGTGCGCCACAGGGCGGGGCGGGCGCCGTACATGTGCAGCACCCACAGGAGCAGGCCGCAGACGAGCACCGCCGTCATCGCGTGCCCCGAAGGGAACGCCGCGTAGTGCGCGGAGTCCACCGGGTCCGGCCAGACCGGGCGCGGCCGGTCCACCGCGGCCTTCAGGCCCTGCTGCAGCGCGGAGCCGACCGCGCAGGTGCCGGTCAGCCAGAGCGCCGGCCGCCACGCCCCGCGCAGCGCGAGCCGGATCACCACCACGGCGCAGAGCGCACGCATCGTCCAGGGGTCCCACACCCAGTCGGTGAGGATGCGGCTGACGCGCGTGATCCCGGATTCGTCCACGGCCCAGCGGTGGGTGGTGCGCGCGATGTCACCGTCGAGCGTGAGCAGCGGTCCCCACTCCAGCGAGACCAGGAGGAGCAGAAGGAGCGAAAGCACGCATAGGACCGCGGCGATGAGCGCGGCCCGGGCGCCGGGCGGTCGGGTCGGGGTGTCGGTGGGCGCGGAGTACATGAAGTGATCCTCGCCGACAGGGCGGGTTCCAGGCCATCCCGGGGCGGCAGGGCGTGGCGCGCCGCCCGCCGGAGGGCCATGGCACAGGCGCTCAGCCCAGCGCGCGCAGGCCCGGCACGAACGTGACGAGGACGGGGATCACCGGCACCAGCGCGGCCGTCGCCGTCAGCCGGAGCCTGCGGCCCGCGGTGAGGCGCGGGCGGGCCGCGAGGAGACGGTGCACGCGCTGCGGGACGTGCGCCTGATGGGCCGGACAGGGGCCGAAGACACCCCGGTCCTCGTTCAGTTCGACCAGCGCGAGGGCGATCGTCAGACGGCCGAACCGACGCGACGCCACATCGTCCGCGGCCAGCTCCACCAGCCGGTGCATCTCGTCGCGGAACGCCGCGAACACCCGCACCTGCGGGAACCCGATGGCCAGCGCCCCCGAACAGTGCAGCAACCAGTCGTGCCTGGCCTGCGCGTGACCCTGTTCATGGGCGAGCACCGCATCCAGCTGACGGCCCTTCAGGCGGCGCAACGCGGCCGTGGTGACGACCAGTTGAGGTGCCTGGCCCGGCAGCCACCAGGCGTCGGGGCGCTCGCCCTCCAGGACCACGAGACGGTTGTTGCCCGGCTCCTCGCCGGGCAACAAGGGGGAGCGTACGATCAGTTCGGCCCTGCTGCCCGCCCGCCGGACCCGCGCCCGCACGATCTCCCTGGCCAGCATGACCGCACTCCACACACCACCACAGGCGAGGACTACGGCGGTCGCGGCGGCCCAAGGGCCGGGCGCCTGCAGCGCGTACGCCTCGACCACGGCGTGCGGCGCGGGCGCGAAGAGGTGGCCGCGCACGGCCTGCCACGCGGCGGCCGCGCTCAGGGTCATCGAGAGAGCGCAGCAGAGCAGGACACCCGCCACCACGCACTGCCAGGCCCACAGCGCGACCACGGGTTCGCGCTCCGGCCAGTCGGCCCGCGCGAGCATCCGGGGGGCTACGACAGCGGTCAGGGCGCCCAGCAGCAACAGTGCGACGGGGACCATCATGGCGCCCAGCCTATGAGGGTCGGACTACCCGAGGGTATGGGCAGCCACTCCAAGTGACGCACGCCACGGCCGACACGGGCATACCTCACGTACGAGTGACGCCCCCAAACCGGACAGCGGGTGACCGTTAGGGTGCGGATGATGATCGAGACCATCGTGTTCGACGTGGGGGAGACCCTCACCAAAGACGACCGCTACTGGGCTGCGTGGGCGGACTGGCTGCAAGTGCCGCGCCACACCCTGTCCGCGCTCGTCGGAGCCGTCGTCGTCCAGGGCGGGGACAGGGCCGACGCGCTGCGGCTCGTCAGCCCCGACATGGACATCACCTCGGCCAGTCGCGCCCGCGAGACGGCGGGCCGGGGCGAGCATCTGAGCGAGGCCGACCTCTACCAGGACGTGCGGCCCGCCCTCGGCGGTCTCCAGAAACTGGGCATCCGCGTCGTCGTCGCCGGGGACGGCACGGCGCGTATGGCGGAACTTCTGCGCGGCCTCGACCTGCCCGTCGACCACATCGCCGCCTCGGGCGACTGGGGCGTGGCCAAGCCCGACCCGGACTTCTTCACGCGGGTGCTCGAAGCGGCCCAGGCCGACCCGAAGGCCACGCTCCACGTCGGCGACCACCCCGCCCACGACATCTTCCCCGCCCAACGGGCCGGGCTGCGGACGGCGCACATCCGCCGCGGCCCCTGGGGGCACTACTGGGCGGACCATCCGGACGTCGCCGACGCGGCGGACCTGCGGATCGACAGCCTCACGGCGCTGACCGAGCTGATCGGGCGGAGGTCGCAGGACGCCGCGCCTCCTACAGCGTGAGCAGCATCGCCACCATCCCGATCCCCATCGACAGCCGGCACGCCAGCGCCACCTCGGAGCGGTCCGCCCACCCCAGCACCGCCGCGCCGCCCGCAGGCGAGGAGACCGCCCGGGGGGCCAGCCGCGCGCCGGACCACAGGACGTACCCGGCGAAGTACAGCAGGAGCGCGCCGGTCAGCAACGGAACGCCGGCTCCCCCGTGCCCCGCGTGCGTGCCGGGCGCCGTGGCCATCGCCACCGACATGTAGACCATCGCGAACGCGCCGACGAGGTGATGGAGGTGGTGCGGGTCGGTCCGGGCCGCCCATACGGTGTGCAGCGCGGCCGCGCCGAACACCGCGGCGTAGACCAGCCACGCCCAGCGCGGCGGCGCGAGGACGGCCGCGGGCACGGCCATCACCGCCATCCCGAACCCCATGAGCGCCTCGCCGCCGGCCGTGCGGCGCTGTTCCTCGATCCGACTGCGCATGCGCAGCAGACAGTAGGCCCCGGTACCCGCGCAGAGCGCGACGAGCAGCCAGGCGGCCTGTGCCGGTCCGTGCACCGCACCCTCCCCTGTCGACGGTGTCAGCTGTCGAACGGTGTCGTCGGGTCGATGCCCGCGCGCGCGGCGCCGTACGCGAGCGCATGGGGGTGCACGGGGAGCACGGGGGAGCGGGCGCGGCGCGGGAACCAAATCGTTTGCGGGTAAAACACTTGCTAACCTTTTGGGTATGAGCAGTACGCCACCGTCCCCGCACCCCGAACCCGCGGCAGGTTCCGAAGCCGAAGCCGTCGCGCCCGGAACCGAAGCCGCTCCCCGCCCCGTCCGCGCCCGCAGGCTCCCGCTCGCCGGTGTGCTGCGGCCGGGCAAGCCGTCCGACATCTGGTTCAAGCCCGCGACCAGCGTCGTCGTGGCCACCGCCCTGCCGAACCTGACGCTGCTCGCCCTCGGCAGGCTCGACCTCGTGATGTACACGATGGCCGGATCCTTCTGCGCCCTCTACACCCACAACCTCCCCTACGCGGCCCGCGCCCGGGTCCTCGCCGGAGTCGTCGCGGGCATGACCGCGAGCATCGCCGTCGCCCTCGTCACCGCCTCGCTCACCGGCTCCGCCGCGGTCCTCGTCGCGGTCGGCGCGCTGCTCGCCGCCGCGCAGAAGACGCTCTGCGACGCCACACGCGTCGGACCGCCGGGACATCTGATCTTCACGTTCATCAGCTCGGCGACCCTCTTCGCGCCGCAGAGCCTGGGCCAGGTCCCCGGCCACCTCGCCCTCACCCTCGCGGGCGGCGCCGTGGCCTGGCTCGTCGGCATGGCCCCCGCCCTCGTACGCCCGCACGGACCCGAGCGCCGCGCCACCGCACGCGCCCTGCACGCCACCGCCGCCTACGCCGAAGCCGCCCACGCCGACGCTACCCGCGCCGACGCCACAGGACCCGGCACCCCCACCGGACCCGGCACCGAGCGGGCCCGCGCCGCCGCGGCCGGTGCCGTGCACGCCGCCTGGCAGTCGCTGCTCGCCACCGGCACCCGGACCGTGCAGGCCCGGCGCTCCCTGGCCCGCCTCGTCGTCCGCGCCGAGGAAGCCCTCGCCGTGCCCGAGGCCGCGGACCCCGAGACGCTGCGCTCCTGGGCGGCCGGGCTGCGCGGCACCGGCGCCGTCCCGCGCCCGCGCGGCGCGCACCCCGGCGAGGAGGCGGAGCTCCTCGGCGTCGACGCCGAACTCGCCGGGCCGAAGGTCCCGCTGTGGCGGCGGCTCGCCCCGGGCTCCCCGCTGCTGCCCGTGGCGCTGCGCACCGCGGTCGGCTGCGCCCTCGCCGGGTACGCCTCGCTCGCGCTCGGCATCGGCCGGCCGTACTGGGCCCTGGTCACGGCCGCCTCCCTCTACCAGGCCAACGTCACCCTCACCTGGAACCGCGGCGTGCAGCGCGTGGTCGGCAACCTCATCGGAGTGCTCGCGTTCGCCGCCATCGCGCCGTTCGCGCACCTCGGCCACGCCGAACTCATCGTGTGCTGCCTGGCCCTCGCCTTCGGCGCGGAGGCGCTGATCACCCGCAACTACTGGCTGGGCAGCGTGTGCGTGACGCCGATGGCGCTGCTCGTCACCGAGTTCGCACGGATCCAGCAGCCCGGCGAACTGATCCTCGACCGCGTCGTGGACACCCTCGTGGGCGCCGTCCTCGGCGTCGCGGCCGCCGTCCTCGTCACCAACCGGCGCGCCGTCGACCAGATCGAGAACGCCATCGCGGCCACCGACCGGGCGCGCGAGCACGCCGAGGCGGGCCTCGCAGGAGCGGGCGCGGTCGAACCCGCCCGGCGCCGCCTCACCGCGGCCCTCGTCGAACTGCGGGCCGCCGCGGACGCCGCCGCGGGCGAATGGTGGCAGCGAGCCCTGCCCGAGCAGCGGGTGCTCGCCGCCGAACGCGCCGGACACCGTACGCTCGCGGCGACGGTCCGCAGGCTGCACGGCCACGGCGGAGAGAACGGTCAGGGGACGCGGGCCCGCGCAGGGGCCGCCGACGCCTGGGAGGGCGCACGAGCATGACGACGGAGAACGGCCCGGTGACCGGCCACGGCGGGGACACCGTGGCCGCGGTGGTGCGGCAGTGGCAGACGGTGCGGCCCGACATCGACACCGGACCCATGGAGGTGATCGGCCGCATCAACCGCTGCGCCGCCCTCCTCCAGCAGGCCGAGGACGCGCCGCTGCGCCGGGCGGGCCTGACCCGCGCCGAGTTCGACCTGCTCGGCGCGTTGCGCCGCACCGGACACGAGCTGACCCCCGGCGAGCTGGCCCGCGAGACCTTCTCCTCCGGGGCCGCCGTCACCAAACGGCTCAAGCAACTGCAGGAACGGGAACTGGTCGAGCGGCGTGCCGACGCGCGGGACCGCAGGGTCGCGCACGTCGGACTGACCGACGCGGGACGCGACCTGGTCGACGCGATCCTCCCTGAACAGCTGGCGTACGAGACGGTCGTCCTGTCCGTGCTCGACGGCTCGGGTCAGGGGCAACTCAGCGGACTACTCGGCGAGTTGCTCGCACAGCTGGAGGGACGCCTCGGCGTGCGCAGAGGCTGAGGCGCCCTCAGGCCGCCTCCACCCGCTTCATGATCTCCTCCTGCGTCAGGTAGGCGTCCGTCATCTCGAAGTCCTTGAGCGTGGCGGGCCGCTGCGCCTGGAAACCGGTGCGTACGTAGTCGTCGCCCGCGACCGCGTTCAGGCCCCAGTTCGCGGCCGTCCGGAAGCGTGCGGTGACCGTGCGCAGCGCCCCCAGGTGGTAGCCGCGCGCCACCACCTGGGCGGGCAGCCCCGTCAGCTGCACACCGAGCGGCTTCGACACCGCCTGGATGCCGCCGAGGTCCACGACCAGGCCCATGTCCTTGTGCCGGTAGTCGGCGAGCGGGAAGCCGCGCAGGGCCGAGACGACGTTCTTCGCCGCCGCCCAGCCCTGCCGCATGGCGTGCTGCGCGGTCGGCGGGCAGATCGCGTCGCCGCCCTTGGCGAGGTCGGGTACGGCCGCCGCGTCGCCGAGCGCGAAGACGCCGTCGAGCCCGGGAACCGTCAGATCGGGGCGCACGACGAGCCGGCCCCGGTTCGTCTCCGCGCCCAGCGTCGCGATGAGCGGGCTCGGCGCGACACCCGCGGTCCAGATCAGCGTGCGGCACGGCAGGACGCGGTCGTCGGTGAGCGTGACGGTGTCCTCGGTCGCCTTGGCCACGGACACCCCGAGCGACACGTTCACGCCCCGGCGCTGGAGGATCTCCATCGCCTTGTCGCCGAGCCGCGGGCCCAGCTCCGGCATCAGCTTCGGGGCGACGTCCACCACGTGCCACTTGATCTGCGACACGTCCAGGCCCGGGTAGCGCTTGACCGCGGCGCACGTCAGGCGCTGGAGGTACGCGGCCGTCTCCACGCCCGCGTAGCCGCCGCCGACCACCACGAACTGGAGCCGCTGTTCCCGCTCCGCACGGCTGGAGCTCGCGGCGGCCAGGTCCAGCTGGGAGATGACGTGGTCGCGGATCCACGCGGCCTCGGCGAGCGTCTTGACGCCCACCGCGTACCGGTCGACGCCGGGGATGTCGAACTGCCGCGTGACACTGCCGGGCGTCAGGACCAGGTAGTCGTAGCGCTCCACGACCTCCTCGCCGTTGATCTTCCGTACGACCACCGCCTTGGCCTTGGGGTCGACGCCGACGGCGCCGCCCGGCACGATCGCGGTGCGGCGCAGCATCCTGCGCAGCGGCACGGCCACCGACTGCGGAGTGAGCACTCCGGAGGCGACGTGCGGCAGCAGCGGCAGATACAGCTGGTGGTCCGTCGGACTGATCAGCCGCAGCTCGGCCTCGTGGGGCGAGAGCTTCTTCTCCAGCTTGTGTGCGCACTCCATGCCGGCGAAACCGCCGCCGACGATGAGGATCCGGGGAGCTGCCATGTGATGTCTCTCCTGAGCGGTTGGAGATCGACTTCAGGGCTGTCGGGCCTGTCAGGGCTCTGAAAGATCTTCTGCGGACCGTACCCGTGGCCTTGTACCCCTGCATCCTGGATGGATTGCTCGTGTGACGTGCTTCACACATCTGCATCTGTACTACCCGGCTTGCGCGCCTTGCGTAAATGGCCGGCGCCGCGCCGGGGGAGGGCGGGATGCTCCCTGAGGGGCCTACGGACCGCCTCCTCCGCAGTTCGGCGGCGCCCCGGACCGGGTCACTCGGTGCCTGCCACGGCCTGGACGTGCCCCTCGTCTTCGGCAACCTCGACCGCGGCCAGCCCGCCGCGCTGATCGGCGACGGAGGTACGGGGGAGGGGACCGAATCCGAGGCGGAGACCCTCTCCGCCCGTATGCGCTCCGCATGGACCTCGTTCGCCGCGAACGGCGACCCCGGCCGGCCGGCGTACGACCGCCAACGGCGCCTCGTGCAGCTCTTCGACGCGGCGCCGAGCGTCACCGCCTGCCCGGAGGAGCCGTCACGCCTGATCTGGCGCGACCACACCTTCCCCGTGCTGCCGTTGCACGCGTCGGACGGTTCGGAGGGTCAGACGCCCGGCCGGTAGCGGATGGGGTGGTCCCGCGGGACCTCGACGAGAACGATCCTGACGCCGTCCGGGTCCGCGATCCACATCTCGACCAGTCCCCACGGCTCCCGGACCGGCGGCCGCACCACCTCGACGCCCCGCTCCACCAGCTCCGCGTGGGCCGCCGCGACGTCCGCGACCTGGAGCCACAGCCGGAGCCCCGGCGCGGGCGGGGCATCCGAGCGCCCCGACACCTCCAGGAAACCCCCGCCGAGGAAGTAGACCGTGCCGCGCTCGGGACCGGTGCCGAACTCGCGGTAGACGCCGAGGCCGAGCATCCCGCCGTAGAACACGCGCGAGCGCTCGGGGTCGGTGGGACGCAGAAGTGTCCTGCTGCTCAATACGTGGACCATGCGACCGCACCCTAGGGCCCGCGGCCCGGGGGTTAGGCTCGACGGCGCCCAGACATCACGCCAAAATTCGGAGAGCCAGGTCCATGGACACCGCCCCGCGCCCCACCCCAGGAGAGCTCACGTTCCGCGCCGCCGAAGTCGCCGACGTGGACGCCGTCGTCGCGCTCATCGAGTCGGCGTACCGCGGAGACGCGAGCCGCGTCGGGTGGACCACCGAGGCAGACCTCCTGGAGGGGCAGCGCACCGACCCGCAGGGCGTCGTCGACGTCATCGAGTCGCCGGCGAGCCGGCTGCTCGCCGTCGAGCGGGACGGCGCACTCATCGCGTGCTGCCAGCTCGAACACCGCGGGGACCACGCCTACTTCGGCATGTTCGCTGTCAGCCCGGCCCTCCAGGGCGCGGGCTTCGGCAAGGTGATCATCGCCGAGGCCGAGCGGACGGCACGCGAGACGTGGGACGCCCGCGAGATGCACATGACCGTGATCTCCGCCCGCGACGACCTCATCGCCTGGTACGAGCGGCGCGGCTACCGCCGTACGGGAAAGATGAGCCCCTTCCCGTACGGCGACGAGCGCTTCGGCATTCCGCAACGCGACGACCTGCAGTTCGAGCTGCTGGTCAAGGACCTGGCCTAGGGCCTGGGGCCTGTGTCCCTAGGCCGTGAAGCGGCCCGTCCGCTTGATCTCCGGGTAGTCCGTGGTCGCGCCGTCCAGCTGCAGCGCCCGCACCAGGCGCAGGTCGTCCTGGCTGTTCACGACCCAGCCGATGATCCGCAGGTCCGCCTTCCTGGCGCGCTCGACGATCTCCAGCGTCAGACGCCGGATGTTGAGGACGAGCGTGGTCGCGCCGACGGCGGTGGCGCGCTCCACGACATCCGTGCCGTAGCGGCTCGCGACGAGCGCGGTCCGCACGCCGGGGACCAGGCGGGCGATCTCGGCGATCGCCTCGTCGTGGAAGGAGATCACCTCCACCCGCGCGACCAGATCGCGGCGCAGCATGACCTCGGCGAGGGCGCGTGCGGCCGCGACGTCCTTGATCTCGGCCTGCAGCGGCGCCCTCACCGCGTCCAGGACCTCCTCGAAGACGGGGACGCGCTCGCCGCGGCCCGCGTCGAGCTCCCTCAGCTCGGCGAGGGTCTTCTCGGCGATCGGCCCCTTGCCGTCGGTCGTACGGGCCACGTCGGCGTCGTGCATGACGACGAGGGCGCCGTCCTTGCTCAGATGCAGATCCAGCTCGATGAGGTCGAGGCCCGCCGCTTGCGCGGCGACGAAGGAACGCAGGGTGTTCTCGGGCTCGACGCCCATGACCCCACGATGACCGATGGTGAGGAAGTTCAAGATCCACTCGCTTCCGTCGACGGAGGCTCGGCGTCCGCGCGGCCGGGGAGCCGCGCGCAATGTCGCAGCCTAATGGCCCGCCTCGGTGAAGGAACCGTGTGGACGGGGGTGAGTGGACTCCTCGGATCTGGTTCCCGCGATCCCCAGGATGAGGCCGGTGATCAGGGCGGCGACAAGGACGGCACGGGTGCTCACGGGTGCGCTGCTCCGAACGGCGGGGGACGACTGGCCCCCTCCGTCCTACCGCCGGGGGCACCGCCGGGGCGAGCCGCTTCACCCTGGCGTGGGCGAGTCCCCCACGGGTTGACCCGGCGGCGGAACGGGTTCCGCTTCGGCGTCCGGGTGGGGCGCGGGGGCCGTCGACGGCGCGTCGACGCCCAGGGCCCCTCCTCGCGCCGCCAGCTCGGACAGATCGTCGAGCATCGCCTCCGCCAGCCCCACCTCCGCCTCCAGACGCCGTTCGCTCCACCGCAGCGCGACCCGCGGATGCGACCACGCCTGGGGCCCCTCCACCCGCTCCACCCGCGCGAGGGCGTCCCTGACCTCCTTCAACTCGCCCCTGGTCTGCGCGATGTGTCCGGCCACGAGGTCCCGCAGCCGGTCGGGGGCGGTGAGGTGACCGAGCCAGATCCGAAGGAGCAGCGGGTGCTTGAGGACGGGCGGGCCCACGTCCCGGCCGCCGTCGGCCCAGCAGGCCAGCGCGGCCCGGCCCTCGTCGGTGATGGCGTACGCCCGCTTCGTACGGGGCTCCTCGGGGCCGGAGCGGCGCGACGTGGCGTACCCGAGCGCTTCGAGGCGGCGCAGCTCGGCGTAGATCTGGCTGATGGCGGGCGACCAGTAGAAGAAGCGCAGGGAGGCGTCCGCCCACTTCTTCAGCTCGTACCCGGTCCGCTCCCCGGGAAAGGAGAGCAGCCCCAGCACGGCCCACGCGGTCGGCGGCAACCCGGCGCCGCCGTCGGCGGACGCGGTGCTGTCGTGCTGCTGCGAGGTGGTTCGACGGGCCGCCATAGGGCGCATTGAAGTGAAGGGGGTGGGGCGGGCGCAAGGCTCCCACGACGCGGTCGCGTCCAGAACCTTCAGCACTCGGCCCGCGAAACCGTCGCACGCGGTCGACTGGATGGCGGTGCCGGACGCCGGGAGCCGCCGAACCGTACCGCGGCGCAAGGCCTCGCGCCCACGGAGTGACATCAGGCCGCGGGTCCCCGCCCCGGTCGACGGTTCGCCGCCAGCGTCAGTGTGCGGGCCCGCTGGGCGATCTCGTCCAGCCGCGCCGCCGGGCTGTAGACCGTCAGGGCGGAGCGCAGCTTGTCGAGGATCAGGGCGTCCGGCGTCGGCGCGGTCTCACCGTCGTACGCGAGTCCCGTCACGTCCTCTAGGCCGCTGAGCCGCAACTCCTCGACGCGCTCGGAGCGGAACACCCGCGAGCGCCGCAACGCGCCGCCCAGCGCGGAGAGCGCGACGCGCGTCCGGGCCAGCGGCGCCTCCGCGTCGACCGTGCGGATGTCGAGGAGGCCGTCGTCCAGCCGGGGCCGGTGCGTGAGCGCGAGGCCGTCCGGCACGTACTGCCCGTTGCCCGCGAAGAGCAGCCACAGAACGCGGTCGCGGCCGTCGAGCCGGACGCGCAGCGGTGCCGCGGTCCGCAGCACCTCGACGAACGACACGGCCGCCGCGGGCCACTTGCCGATGCGCCCCTCCAACTTCTCGCGCTTGTGCACGAGTTCCGGGTAGATGCCGATGCTGAAGGTGTTGACGAACCCGGCGACCTCCTCGCCCTCTCCGTCGCGCACCCGTGCCAGGTCGACGCGGACGGCCTCGCCCCGCGCGACGGCGTGCGCGGTGTCCTCGAAGGTGGGTGTGCCCACGTCCAGGGCGAAGTGGTTCAGGGTGCCACCGGGGAAGACCGCGAGCGCGAGCCCCGCATCCGCCGCGCGCCCTGCCGTGGCGTTCACCGTGCCGTCCCCGCCGCAGACGCCGAGCACCCCGGCCGCGCCGGTGGCCCGCGCCACCGCCTCGTCCAGGACCTCGCCGAGGTCGTCACCGGGACCGCACGCCACGATCTCGGCCTTCGGCAGCAGCAGCTCCAGATGCTCGCGCGCAGGCAGACGCCCCGGAACACCCTTCCCGGAACCGGAGTTGAGGACGACGACGAGCCCTTCGCCCTCGGGCAGCACGGGCGCCTTCACCCGGGTGCGGCGGAACTGGGCGGGCGAGGGGTGCGGCGGCCACCAGTAGCAGGTCACCGCGGCCGCCGCCGCGCCGAGCGCGCAGCCCGCGAGGACGTCACCGGGGTAGTGCACCCCCACGTACACCCGCGAGAACGCCACGGACGCGGCGACCGGCGCGAGCAGCGCGCCGTACCGGGGCGTCTCCAACGCCACTCCCACCGCGAACGCCGCCGCCGACGCGGCGTGCCCGGACGGGAACGAGGACGTCCACGGCGCCTTGGAGAGGCGTCGCATCGCGGGTACGGCGGTCAGGACGGGGCGGCGCCGGCGTACGGCGTACTTGGCCACGGCGTTCGTCGTCACCGAGGCCAGCGCGAGGGCGCCCACCCCGCGCCGCGCGGCGCGCCGGGCGGCGGGGCCCCCGACGACCGCGAGGGCGGCCGCCGTGCCGAACCAGAGGCGCCCGTGGTTCGCCGCCCTGCTCAGCGGCGGCAGTACCTGCTCCGCGCCCGCCAGCCGCGCCGACGCCACCCGTTCGAACCACCGCCGGTCGATGTCCCCGATCCGTCGCTTCATGGACACACTCGAGCAGGGCGACACGGCGGCGGCCCGTGATGCTCGTCCGAACGGGGTAGGTGGTTCAGTCTTGGGAGCGGCGCCCGCCTGCCGGGCGGCATCCGACCGTACGGACTCGACCGCTTCGACGCGTCCGCCGATCGCCTCGGCGCGTTCGCCGATCGCTTCGGCGCGTTCGCCGACCACTGAACAGGAACTCCAGGAGGTACACACCGTGCACGTCGACCTTTCCGGCAAGACCGCGCTCGTCACCGGGTCCACCCAGGGAATCGGCGCGGCGATCGCCGTCGGCCTGGCGCGGGCGGGCGCCGAGGTCGCGGTCAACGGGCGGTCCCGCGACTCCGTGGACGCCGCCGTCGACCGGCTCAAGGGCGAGTGCGACGGCGCCGGTTTCGTCGCGGCGCCGGGTGACCTCGCCACCGACGAGGGCGCGCAGCAGGTCTTCGAGGCCGTGCCGCGGGCGGACATCCTCGTGAACAACCTCGGCATCTTCGGCGCCGAGCCCGCCCTCGACATCACCGACGACGAGTGGCGCCGCTACTTCGAGGTCAACGTGCTGACCGCGGTGCGGATGATCCGCCACTATCTGCCGGGCATGAGGGACCGCTCCTGGGGCCGCGTCCTGAACATCGCCAGTGACTCGGCGCTCGTCACGCCCGCGGAAATGATCCACTACGGCATGTCGAAGACCGCGCTCCTCGCCGTGTCGCGGGGCTTCGCGAAGGAGGCGGCGGGGTCGGGCGTCACCGTCAACTCCGTGATCGCGGGACCGACGCACACCGGTGGCGTGGAGGACTTCGTCTACGAACTGGTCGACCGCGCGCTGCCGTGGGACGAGGCGCAGCGGAAGTTCATGACCGAGCACCGCCCCCAGTCGCTGATCCAGCGGCTCATCGAGCCGGAGGAGATCGCGAACATGGTCGTCTACCTCAGCTCACCGCTGGCGTCCGCGACGACGGGCGGCGCGGTGCGGGTGGACGGCGGTTACGTGGACTCGATCGTTCCGTAGACGGCCGTTTCGCGGTCGCGGTCGTTCTTGTAGGCGTGGGGGCGCGCCTTTGCCGGAACGGCAACGAACATCGTCCCGCCGCCGGCGCGCGCCGCATGCTCGGGGCAAGTCGTCGCCGGAACCCAGGAGTGCCCATGTCCCCCGCGCAGCAGCAGCCCTCCCCGTTGCCCCCGTTGCCCCCGTTGCCCCCGTTGTCTCCGTTGTCTCCGGGGGATCTGACCCACCGTCTGGTCCCCTCGCCCGCAGGCCGTGTCCACCTGGTGGAGCAGGGTGAGGGACCCCTCGTCCTGCTGGTGCACGGCTTCCCCGAGTCCTGGTACTCCTGGCGCCATCAGCTGCCCGCCCTGGCCGCGGCCGGGTACCGCGCGGTCGCCGTCGACGTGCGTGGCTACGGCCGTTCGTCGCGCCCCGCGGACATCTCCGCGTACCGGATGCTCGACCTGGTCGAGGACGGCGTCGCCGTGGTGCACGCGCTGGGCGAGGAGACCGCGGTGATCGTGGGGCACGACTGGGGCGCGACCGTCGCCGCGCATTCCGCGCTCGTCAGGCCGGACGTGTTCCGCGCGGTAGGCCTGCTGAGCGTCCCGTACACGCCGCCGGGCGGCCCGCGGCCGAGCGAGGTGTTCGCCGGGATGGGTGGGGACGAGGAGTTCTACGTCTCGTACTTCCAGGAGCCCGGCCGCGCCGAGGCCGAGATCGAGCCCGACGTACGGGGCTGGCTCGCCGGGTTCTACGCCGCGCTCTCCGCCGACACGATGCCGGGGCCCGACGCGCCGGACCCGCACTTCGTGAGCCGCGGCGGGCGGCTGCGGGACCGGTTTCCCGTGGTGGCGGCGGGCTCGGGTGCGCGGCTGCGACTGCCCTCCTGGCTCGACGAGCGGGACCTCGACGTCTACGCCGAGGAGTTCGAGCGGACCGGTCCGACCGGCGCGCTCAACCGCTACCGCGCCATGGACCGGGACTGGGAGGACCTCACGCCGCGCTTCGCGGGCGCCCCGATCCGACAGCCGTCCCTGTTCGTCGGGGGAGGCATGGACGCCTCGACCAGGTGGCTGGCCGACGCGATCAAGGCGTTCCCCGACACCCTGCCGGGCCTGCGCTCCTCGCACGTCCTCGACGGCTGCGGCCACTGGGTCCAGCAGGAGCGGCCCGACGCGGTCAACGGGCTTCTTACGGAGTGGCTCGGCGGCTTGGGAGACTGAAGGGCCGCGACGGGAGGGCTCGGTCGGGCGCGCGCTCAGCCCCGCTCACGGAAACGTGATCGCCGGGTCCACGGGCGTGAGGACCAGCCAGCGCAGCGCCGTGTCGCCGAAGCGTCCGTACGCCGCGACGCGCACGTCGACCGGGTCGGGCGCCACGAGCGGGAAGTACATGGGGAGCGGCGCGTCGTCGTGCGGCGCCCGGACGTCCGCCGTGTGATCCCACAGCTCGGCGACGCCCGGCTCGCGCCGCACGGTCCGCACCACGCCGTCCAGACGCTCGTTGTCCGGCCAGCGCTGCCAGGCCAGGCGCAGCCGACTGAGCAGCGGGCCCGCCCACCGCGTGTCCCAGTCGCGCAGCTGATACCGAGCCTCGCGCGAGAACGCCCAGGTCATGACGTTCGCGTCCGGACGGGCCAGCCAGGGGCAGTGGCGTGCCGCCACGGCGTTGACGGCGACCACGTCCCAGGCCTGGTCGCAGATCCAGCTCACCCGGCGCTGCTGGTGCAGCAGATCGAGCATCGCGTCGTCGGGCCGCGCGCTCCCGGCGCGGTAGCGGGGCGGCTGGTGGCCGGTGCCGCGGTGGAGGGCGGTCGCCTGACCGGGGGAGAGGTCCAGGATCCGTACGACGCCGTCGATCATCTCGCGCGCGTACTTGCGGTCCTCGCCCCGCTCCAGAGCGCGGTACCAGCGTTCGGAGACGCCGAGCAGCAGGGCCATGTCGAGCTGGGTGAGGTACGAACGGTGGCCGCGGAAAGGGACGGGGTCGGGGAGCAGAGCGGGGTCCCGCGCCATCCGCCACGCCCGCAGCATCCGCCCGAGGTCCTCGCGTCGCGCGTCCACCAAGTGTAAAGACCTCGCAAAGAAGGGGTTGTCGTACGGGGGTGCCGCGCGCCCTTCGCCGATCTCGGCCCGGGCCGGTGCACGGTGTCAGCCTCGCACACGGCGGCGGCGACCGGAACGTGAGCGTGCCGGTATTCGGGTGTGCCGACCTTGGCGCGGGGTGCGGAGGCATGGTGGGCGCGTCGCCGACCGGCACGGTCCGGAACTCGGAGGTTCCGGGTTCGGGTGCCGGGTCCCGTTCACGGGGTCCCGGCTGCGGTACCGCTGCCACCGCGTCGCCAACGCGTGTGTCAGCCGCCGTGTCGCCGACCGGTGTGCGGTGCGCCGCGGCCGACCGGCGCGTCAACCACCACGCGCCGCCCGGCGCGTCGGCCGTCCCGGATCAACCGTCGCCGCCGCCGACCTCCGCGTCAGCCGCCCCGTACGCCAGCCGCCACCAGCACACCCTTGGAGAGTTCACCGATGAGCCACTTCCTGCCGGAGACCGATGCCGTGCTGACCGCCGCCCGAGGGCTGGCCCTGGCGCACCCCGGCATGATCGAGGTCAACAGCAGCCCGCTCTACCTGCGGGCGCGCGACGCCGACCCGGCCCGCACGGTCGCCCTGGTCTCCGGCGGCGGCTCCGGTCACGAGCCGCTGCACACCGGCCTCCTGGGCCGGGGCGGCCTGGACGCCGTCTGCCCCGGCGAGATCTTCGCCTCCCCGCACAACCGGCAGATCTACGAGGCGAGCGCGGCGGCCGCGAAGAGCGGCGGCGTCCTGCACATCGTCAAGAACTACACCGGCGACGTGATCAACTTCCAGATCGCGGCGGAGCGGCTGCGGCACGACGGCATCCCCGTCGCCACCGTCCTCGTCGACGACGACCTGGCCACCGACAGCGCGGACAGCGCGACCGGCCGCCGGGGCACCGCCGCGACGGTCGTCGTCGAGAAGCTCCTCGGCGCCGCCGCCGACCGGGGCGCCACGCTGGAGGAGCTCACCGACCTCGGCCGCCGCGTCGCCGCCCGCTCCCGCAGCATCGCTGTCGCCGCCCGCGCCCAGACCTCGCCCACCACGGTGCACCCGGCCTTCGAGCTGGACGAGAACACCCTCGACTACGGCGTGGGCATCCACGGCGAGCGCGGCATCCGCACCATCGCCAGGCCCGCGACCGGCGACCTCGTCCGGCGCATGACCGACGACCTCCTGGACGCGCTGCCCGACGGGCCCGACGACGTGCTGGCCCTCGTCAACGGCCTCGGCGCCACCACCGAGCTGGAGCTCAACGCCATCGCGGTGCTCCTGAACGACGAGCTCACCGCCCGCGGCCTGCGCCCCGTCCTCGTCGTCCCCGGCACCTTCACCGCCGCCCTGGACATGGCCGGGTTCTCCCTCACCCTCACGCGGCTCGAAGAAGGCTGGGCCGACCTGTGGACCACCCCCACCCGGACCCCGCTCGTCCTGCCGCGCCCCGCCGAGGGTGCCGTCGGCGTAGAAAGCCTTGAGTCGCCCACGCGTACGCCCGCACGCACCCCCGCGTCCGCGCCGTCCGAGACCGGCGACCGCACCCTGCTCGACCGCTACGCGCTCACCGTCACGCAGGTCCGCGACAACCTCACCAAGCTCGACCAGCTCGTCGGCGACGGCGACTTCGGCGACAATCTCGCCGGGGGCGTGCGCCGCGCGGTGAAGCTGGCCGACGAGACCGGTATGGACGGCACGGCAGCGCTGGCCGACGCCTTCCTCAACGACGTAGGCGGCACCAGCGGCCCCCTGTTCGGCCTCCTCTTCCAGCACTTGGCCGCCGCCTCGCCCGCGGACGGCAGCGCCCCGAGCGCGGCCGCGCTCGCGGAGGCCGCGGAGGCCGGCCACGCCGCCATCCACCGGGTGGGCGGCGCGGTCCCCGGCGACTGCACGCTGGTCGACGCCCTCGCGCCCGCCGCCGAGTCCCTGGTCGCCGCCCGGGACGCGGACGCCCCCGAGGCGCCGCTGACCGAGGCCGCGCAGGCGGCCATCCGCGGCGCGCTCGCCACCGCGTCGCTGCGCCCCCGCCGCGGCCGCGCCAGCTACGTGGGCGACCACGCGCTCGGCGTGCCGGACCCCGGCGCCCTGGCCGTCGCGCTGCTCTTCATGGCCCTCGCGGACATCCACGAACCGGCCACGGCCCCGCGCCTGCCCGCACCCGGCCACATCACCGTCCTCTGAGCGATTCCCTGAACCGTCCTCAGTCTGGAGGCCGACGGCTTGGTGGTGGAACCGATGCGCACCCGCGTGACCGCAGGAGCGCATCGGTTCCACCACCTAATAGCGATATCAGTTTGCCTAAAAGCTTTAGGCAACTCCATAATTGTTTAGCCGGAGACGGGTGTGTAGAAGTTGTAGGAGTTACGGAGAAGGTCGAGGAAGGGGAACGTCATGGTGCGCGTAGGGCTGACCACGGAACGTCTGGTCCGGGCGGGAGCGGAGCTCGCGGACGAGGTCGGCTTCGAGCAGGTGACCGTCTCCGCGCTCGCCCGCCGCTTCGACGTCAAGGTCGCGAGCCTGTACTCGCACGTGAAGAACTCCCAGGACCTCAAGACGGGCATCGCCCTGCTCGCGCTCGCGGAACTCGCCGACCGTGGCGCCGACGCGCTCGCCGGACGGGCGGGCAAGGACGCGCTGGCCGCACTGGCGAACGTCTACCGCGACTACGCCGGGGAGCACCCCGGCCGGTACGCCGCGGCCCAGCTGCGGCTCACCCCCGAAGCCGCCGCCGCGAGCGCGGGCGGCCGGCACGCGGAGATGACACGCGCGATCCTGCGCGGGTACGAGCTGACGGAACCGGACCAGACGCACGCGGTCCGCCTCCTCGGCAGCGTCTTCCACGGCTACGTGAGCCTGGAGCTCGGGGGCGGGTTCAGTCACAGCGCACCCGACTCCGACGAGACATGGACGCGGGTCATTGATGCCCTTGACGCCCTGCTGCGCAACTGGCCCGAACCGGCCGTTTAATCCACACACTTGATCAACAGGTTGAGGCAATGCACACGAACGACACCGACACCGACACTGACCGCGACCGTGGCCACGATCACTCCTGGATCACCACCGACATCACCGTGGAGCTCCTGCGGGGCGCCCTTGACGTGGAGCGGACCGAGCACGGCGTACTGCCGCACCGGCTCCCCGCCCGGGCCCGCGCCCAGAACACCGACGGGCAGCTCGCCATGGCCGAGTCCCAGCCCTCCGGCGTACGGCTGGCGTTCCGCACCCGCGCCACCACGATCGAACTCGACACGCTGCCCACCAAGCGGTCGTACGTGGGCGCGCCGCCCCGCCCTGACGGCGTCTACGACCTGCTGGTCAACGGCCGCCCGGCCGGTGCGACGACGGTCGAGGCGGGGCACGTCCTGACCATCGACATGGCCGCGGGCACCGCCGAACGCAGCTCCGGAGAGCCCGGTACCGCACGCTTCGCCGGACTGTCCGACACCATGAAGGACGTCGAGATCTGGCTGCCGCACAACGAGACCACCGAACTCATCGCGCTGCGCACCGACGCGCCCGTGGAGCCCGCGCGAGACCCCGGCCGCAAGGTCTGGCTGCACCACGGCAGTTCGATCAGCCACGGCTCCGACGCCGCGAGCCCCACCACGATCTGGCCCGCGCTCGCCGCCTCGCACGGCGGTGTGGAGCTGATCAATCTGGGCCTGGCGGGCAGCGCCCTGCTCGACCCGTTCACCGCCCGTGCCTTGCGGGATACCCCCGCCGACCTGATCAGCGTCAAGCTCGGCATCAATGTGGTCAATGCCGACGTGATGCGGCTGCGTGCCTTCGCGCCCGCGGTGCACGGGTTCCTGGACACCATCCGTGAGGGGCACCCGGAGACGCCGCTCCTGGTCGTCTCGCCCATCCTGTGCCCCATCCACGAGGACACCCCCGGCCCCAGCGCGCCGGACTTCAGCGACTTCGGAGAGGGGCGCCTCCGGTTCACCGCGATGGGCGACCCGGCGGAGCGGGCGGGCGGGAAGCTCACCCTCAACATCATCCGCGACGAACTCGCCCGCATCGTGAAGCAGCGCTCGGCCGACGACCCGAACCTGCACTACCTCGACGGCCGCGACCTCTACGGCCCCGCGGACGCCACCGGCCATCCGCTCCCCGACGACCTCCACCCGGACGCCGGGACCCACCGCCTCATGGGCGAACGTTTCGCGGCGAAGGTCTTCACGGCGGGCGGGGCTTTCGGCGGCTGAGTGGGCCGTAACCCTTGCGACTTCACGAACTGACGGTTAGTCATATGACTAACCGTCATGCGCAACTCTCCCTCTGGAGGGCACGTGAAGTTCTCCGTGATATTCGAGGCCCAGCTCGCCGATCCGACCGTCGAGCGGGAGCATCAGGTCATCCACGACAGCGTCGAACAGGCCGTGCTCGCCGAGGAGATGGGGTTCGACCGCGTCTGGGCGGTCGAGCACCACTCCCTCAAGTGGTACGCGCACATGAGCGCGCCGGAAATCTTCCTGACCTGGGTCGCGGCGCGCACGAGCACCATCAGGGTCGGGCACGGCGTCGTCTGCATGCCGTTCAACTTCAACCACCCGGCACGGGTCGCCGAGCGCGCCGCCATGCTGGACCTGCTCTCGGGCGGACGGCTCGACCTCGGCGCGGGGCGCGGCGGCACGGAGCAGGAGACGTCGCTCTGCGGAGTGGACAGGGAACGTACGACCCAGGAGGTCGAGGAAGCGCTCCGCGTCATCGGGAAGGCCTGGGAGAAGGAAGAACTGGAGCATCACGGCGAGCTCCTCGACATCGGACCGCACCCGATCCTCCCGCGGCCGAAGCAGACCCCGCACCCACCGCTCTTCCTCGCCTGCAGCAGGACCGAGACCCTCACGCAGGCGGCCGAACTCGGCATCGGCGCTCTGGTGATGGGCTTCGCCGGGCCCGAGTCGATCGCCGCGATGCGGCAGGCGTACGACGCGGCGGTCGCGGCCCGCACCGGCGCGCGCTTCGTGTCGGGCGCCGTCAACGACCACTTCTCCGTGCTCTGCCCGACGATCGTGCTCGACGACCGGGAGGCCGCGCGGCGCGTCGGCATCCGCGGCCAGCGGTTCTTCGCGCAGTCCATCGGCCACTGGTACGGGGGTGCGGGGCTCCCCGACGAGGCGGTCGTGGAGGGCGGTGACGAGGCCGCCGAGATGCGGAAGGCCGCCGAGCAGGTCGTCGCGCGCCTGCACGAACAGAACATTCCGGTACGCCCCACCTCGACGGCCACGTTCAACACCGACCACGCCTACGGCACGGCGGATGACGCCATCGCCTACGTGGAACGCCTGCGCGACGCGGGAGCCGACGAAATCATGTGCCTCATCCAGATGGGCACGGTTCCCCAGGAGGCCTGCCTGGAGACGCTGCGACAGTGGGGCGAGAAGGTCATCCCCTACTTCCGCGCCCAGGAGGCGGGACCGATCTGATGCGACGACCCGCCCCGGACCGGCCTGCCCCCGCCCCCCTCGCCTCCGCCCCCCTCGCCCCCTACGCCCGCCCCCTCGTCGACGCCCTCACGGACGCCTTCCCCGACCTCGGCGGTGCCGTCACCGATGCCGGTGAGGCGCGTCGGATCCTCGCCGCCGCGTCCGTTCCGCGAAAGGCGCCGCCTGCCGTCGGGACCGTCGTGGACCGGACCATCCCCGGGCCACCGGGCGCGCCCCGGCTCCCCGTACGCCTCTACATGCCGGACCCGAAGACGGACTCGCGCCCGGCCGCGCCACGCCCCACCGTCGTCTTCTTCCACGGTGGTGGTTACGCCCTCTGCGGGCTCGACTCCCACGACGCCACCGTGCGTGCGCTCGCCGCCCGTTCCGGAGCCGTCGTGGTCTCCGTCGCGTACCGGCTCGCGCCCGAGCACCGGTTTCCCGCGGCCGTCGACGACGCGTACGCGGCGCTCTGCTGGGCGGCGGGGGAGAGCGCCGCGCTCGGCGGCGATCCGGATGCCGTCGTCACCGCGGGGGACAGCAGCGGAGGCGGGCTCGCCGCCGCCGTGGCGCTGCGGGCCAGGGACGAGGGCGGCCCCGCCATCGCGTTGCAGGTGCTGCTCTACCCCCTCCTGGACGCCGCCCAGGACACCACCTCGTACCGCGAGAACGCGCACGGCTACTTCCTGACCGCCGCGCACCTGCGCTGGTTCTGGCAGCAGTACCTCGGCGCCGATGGCCAGGGCGAGCACCCTCATGCCTCACCGTCGCGCGCCGCCGACCTCCACGGCCTGCCGCCCGCGTACATCGTCACCGCGGGCTGCGACCCGCTGCGCGACGAGGGGCTCGCCTACGCGGCCCGCCTGCGCGCGGTCGGCGGGCAGGTCACCACCGACCACCACCCGCACATGTTCCACGGCTTCCTCGGCTTCCCCGAAGTTCTCCCCGACGCGGTGCGGGCGATGACCGGTGCGGCAGAAGCGATCGGGTCGACAGGAGGCCGCAGGAAAAACGGCGGCGGATGTGGGGGTGGCGCAGGATAATTTCCGGAGACCCCTCTTGTCGCGGAGAACCTCACCCGCATACGGTGTTCTAACGTGAGGTTCTCCCGTGGAGGATGGGACATGACGGAAATTCTTGTGCAGTCGGGTATCGAGGGTGCGGTTCCTTCCGCTGCTGGGCGGGTGGTGGACCACCCCGCGTGGCCGGTGCTCAAGGACGCCGTGGAGGACATCCGGCCCTGGCAGTCCGCGGACGGCTCCATCGACTTCGAGGCGGACGGCGCCCCGGCCAAGGGCATCGCCGAACTCGCCGTTGACCGTGTGATCTCGGCGGTCGAGGAGCTCTCCCCGCTCCTCCCGCACGACGCCGCGTACCACCGCGCGCTCGTCGCCGACCTGCGCCGCTGGGCCGGGACGGGCTTCCAGGTGCCCGACTTCCTCGACTCGCTGCTCGCCTTCCAGCCCGCCGCGCACCGCGAGGACGGCCTGCAGCACCTGGTCGTCTTCCCGATGTACACGCAGAACGGCAACCCCGACCGCAACCTCGAAGCGGTCGTGCTGCGCATGGTCTGGCCCGAGTGGCTGGCCGAACTCGAGCGCACGCGCTACGACAACCCGCTGTTCTGCGGCATCACCTTCGAGGACTTCACCGCCGGGTACGACACGAACTCGGCCGTCCTCTTCCCCGAGACCATCGCCGTGCGCGAGGCCCCCGAGCGATTCTCCTGGGGCGGCATCTTCTGCGACCGCGAGGCCGCCCGCTTCCGCCGCGTCACCGAGGCCGCCGTGGACCTCCTCGGTCTTGAACTGCCCGACGACATCCGCGAGATGGTCGGCGACCAGGACCGCTGCCAGCAGGCGTTCGTCCTGTGGGACATGGTCCACGACCGCACCCACAGCCACGGCGACCTGCCGTTCGACCCCTTCATGATCAAGCAGCGCCAGCCGTTCTGGATGTACGGCCTCGAGGAGCTGCGCTGCGACCTCACCGCCTTCAAGGAGGCCGTGAAGCTGGAGGCCGAAGGCGTCCCGCAGGCACGCGACGTGCAGTACGCCGTGCTCTTCGACCGGATGTTCCGCTTCCCGGTCACCGGCGACCGCGTCAAGAACTACGACGGGCTCGGCGGCCAGCTCCTCTTCGCGTACCTCCACAAGCACGACGTGGTCCGCTGGACCGACAACCAGCTCAGGATCGACTGGGAGCGCGCGCCGGAGGTCACCAACCAGCTGTGCGGCGAGATCGAGGACCTGTACCGCGCGGGCATCGACCGCCCGAAGCTGGTCCACTGGTTCGCCGCCTACGACCTGGTGTCCCGCTACCTCGCCCCGCACCCCGGATCGCGCTGGGCCAAGGGCCCCGACGCCCTGGACACCTCGCTGCCGCCGCGCAAACTGGTGGACGAGGTGCTTCCCGACGAGTTTCCGCTCAGCATGTTCTATGAGGCGCTCTCCAAGAAGCTGAAGCACGTGATCGCCTCCACCAAGGGGATCACTGCTACCTCGGGCGCCGAGAAGGCCGCCGCGTGAGCGGCCGCCAGGAGGAGGCGAGGACCATGTCCGCACTCGATGGAGCCGTGGTCGCGGTGGCCGGAGCGGCCGGACCCGCAGGGCGCGCCACCCTGCTCAGGCTGGCCGAGGCCGGAGCCACCGTCGTGGCATCCGACGCCGACGCCGCGCGCCTGGCCGAAGCGGTGGACGCCGCCCGGTACGCGCACGGAGGGGCCACCGTCATCGGTGACACCGTCGACCTCCTCGACCTGGACGCCACCCGGGAGTGGGCGGCGCGCACGGAGAAGGAGTTCGGCCGCGTCGACGGCCTGGTCCACCTCGTGGGCGGCTGGCGCGGCAGCAAGAACTTCGCCGAGACCGACCTCGCCGACTGGGACCTCCTCGAGAAGCTCCTGATCCGCACCGTGCAGCACACCTCCCTCGCCTTCGAGGGCGGCCTGCAGCGCAGCGACCGCGGGCGCTACCTGCTCATCAGCGCCGCGGGCGCCTCCAAGCCGACGGCGGGCAACGCCGCGTACTCCGCGTCGAAGGCGGCGGCCGAGGCCTGGACGCTCGCGCTCGCCGACGCCTTCCGCAAGGCGGGGGGCGAGGACGGGCCGCGTGCGGCGGCTGCGATCCTGGTGGTCAAGGCGCTGGTGCACGACGCGATGCGCGCGGAGCGGCCCAACGCGAAGTTCGCGGGCTTCACGGACGTCAAGGATCTGGCCGATGCGGTCGCCGGCGTCTGGGAGAAGTCCGCAGGAGAAGTGAACGGAAACCGTCTGTGGCTGACCGAGAAGCCGTGACCGTACGCGACACGACCGGTCGTGACCGAGAAGCCGTGAATCCGCCGAAGACCGACGCCCGCCGCCACCACGACCCGGACGTGCGCGGTTTCGCCAGCGACAACTACGCGGGCGCCCACCCCGAGGTCATGGCGGCCCTCGCGCTCGCCAACGGCGGTCACCAGATCGCGTACGGCGAGGACGACTACACGGCCAACCTCCAGCAGGTGATCCGCGGCCACTTCGGACCCACCGCCGAAGCGTTCCCGGTGTTCAACGGCACGGGCGCCAACGTCGTCGCGCTCCAGGCGGTCGCCGACCGCTGGGGCGCGGTGATCTGCGCCGAGTCCGCGCACATCAACGTGGACGAGGGCGGCGCGCCCGAGCGCATGGCGGGCCTCAAGCTGCTCACCGTGCCCACCCCGGACGGCAAGCTCACCCCCGAGCTGATCGACAAGCAGGCGTTCGGCTGGGACGACGAGCACCGGGCCATGCCGCAGGTCGTCTCGATCGCGCAGAACACCGAACTGGGCACGCTCTACACGCCCGACGAGATCCGCGCGATCTGCGACCACGCGCACCAGCTGGGCATGAAGGTGCACCTCGACGGCTCCCGGATAGCCAACGCCGCGGCTGCCCTGGACGTCCCCATGCGGACGTTCACGAACGCCGTCGGCGTCGACATCCTGTCGCTGGGCGGCACGAAGAACGGCGCGCTGTTCGGCGAGGCCGTCGTCGTCATCAACCAGGACGCCGTCCGGCACATGAAGCACCTGCGCAAGATGTCGATGCAGCTCGCTTCGAAGATGCGCTTCGTCTCGGTGCAGTTGGAGGCCCTGCTCAGCAAGGACCTGTGGCTGCGCAACGCGCGTCACGCCAACGAGATGGCGCAGCGCCTCGCGGAGGGCGTCCGCTCCGTGCACGGCGTGGAGATCCTCTACCCCGTGCAGGCCAACGCGGTCTTCGCCCGCCTCCCGCACGACGTGAGCGAGCGCCTGCAGAAGCGGTACCGCTTCTACTTCTGGGACGAGGCCGCGGGCGACGTCCGCTGGATGTGCGCGTTCGACACGCGCGAGGACGACGTCGACGGGTTCCTCGCGGCGCTCAAGGAGGAGATGGCTCGCTGAGCCGCCGCTCACCGAGCAGGGCCGCATACTTATACGCCCGACCGTAAAGTCATTGACGTACGGTCGGGCGTATTCCTATGCTCCCGTGGCATGCGGCTGACCCAGGAAAAACCCGACCTGTCTGCGTACTTGGCGGCGGACGAGATCGTCGACCACCACCATCCACTGGTCCGGGAGGTGGCGGCCGGTCTCGCAAAAGCATCCGCCGATACGTACGCCTACGCGCGCGCCGCCTTCGAGTACGTGCGCGACGCCATCCCGCACTCGCAGGACGCGGGCCGCATGGAGGTCACCTGGCGCGCCTCCGACGTCCTGCGTGAACGCACCGGCATCTGCACCGCCAAGTCCCACGCCCTCGCCGCCCTGCTGCGCGCCGAGGACATCCCCACGGGGTTCTGCTACCAGCGCCTGCGGGACGACAACACCAGCGGCTACTCCCTGCACGGCCTCGTCGCCGTACGGCTCGACGGCGCCTGGCACCGGCAGGACCCGCGCGGCAACATCCCGGCCGGCGTCGACGCGCAGTTCCGGATCGGCGCGGAGCAGCTGGCCTGGCCCGTGGACCCGGAGTCCAACGAAGTGGACTACCCGGTCCTCTATGCTGAACCGAGCCCCGTGGCCCTCCGTGCGCTCAAGGAAGCCCGGGACCGGCACCACCTCTGGCAGATATACCCCTCAGAACTGTGAGGCACGACGGACCATGACCCTCCACCTGACCGTCTCCGACGAGGTCCGCGCCCTCGCGCCCGACTTCACCCACGTCGTCATCGAGGCCCGCGGGCTCGTCAACGGACCCGGCACGGACGCCACCGAGGCCCTCCTCGACGACGCGACCCGCCGCCTCGCCGCACGGCTCGAAGGACGCGCCCCGCACGAGGACCCGCACATGGCCGCCTGGCGCGCCGCGTACACGGCCTTCGGCGCGAAGCCCTCGCGCACCCGCAACTCCGCCGAGGCGCTCGCCAAGCGCGCCCTCGCGGACGGCGGACTGCCGCGCATCAACCTGCTCGTCGACCTCTACAACGCCGTCAGCGTCGCCCATCTGATCCCGGTCGGCGGTGAGGACCTGGACCGGATCAAGGGCGGCATGCGGCTGGTGCGGGCCACCGGCGACGAGGACTTCGTGTCCGTCGCCGCCGGGGAGCGCGTCGTCGAGCACCCCGACGCGGGCGAGGTGGTCTGGTGCGACGACGAGGGCGTCACGTGCCGCCGCTGGAACTGGCGCCAGGGCCCGCGCACCCGCCTCACCGAGGAGTCGGTCGACGCGATCTTCCTGCTGGAGGGCATGGGCCCGGACGCGGGCCTCGACGCGGCGGGCGCGGAACTGGCCGGGCTTCTCGCGAAGTTCAGCCCCGGCGCGGACATCACCCTGCGCTGAGAGGCGCGACCGAGGGCCGCGGCCGTCAGCCCGCCTCGGTGGCCTTTACCTCGGCGGGGGTCGGCGCCGTGCCGCCGAGGTGCGCGGGCATCCACCAGGTGTCGTCCGGCCCCTTGGGACGTACGGGATAGGCGCGCTGCGCGGCCTCGAGGAGCTCCTGGCAGCGCTCGCGCAGCCGCCGGGTGATCGCACCCGCGAACTGGTCCTTCGGCGCCTCCACCGGCTCGCCGACCCGGATCGTGATCGGCAGGTGGCTGCGCTTGAAGTTGCGCGGCTTGCCCTTGGTCCACAGCCGCTGCGTGCCCCACAGGGCCATCGGGATCAGCGGCACGCCGGCCTCCTGGGCCAGTCGCGCGGCACCCGACTTGAACTGCTTCAGGGTGAACGACTGCGAGATCGTCGCCTCGGGGAAGACGCCGATGATCTCCCCGGAGCGCAGCGAGTCCAGCGCGTGCGCGTAGGCCGTTTCGCCCTGCTCGCGGTCGACCGGGATGTGCTTCATCCCGCGCATCAGCGGGCCGGAGATCTTGTGCCGGAACACCGACTCCTTCGCCATGAACCGCACCACACGCTTCTGCGGCAGGGCGGCGAGGCCGTCGAAGATGAAGTCGAGGTAACTGATGTGATTGCTCACCAGAACCGCGCCGCCGGAGCGTGGGATGTTCTCCGACCCCTTGCAGTCGATCTTGAGGTCCCATGCCTTGAACAGCGTTTTCGCGGCACCGATGACGGGACGGTAGACAAGCTCTGCCATGGGTGGGAAGGGCCCTTCGTTTCCTGCCTGGGGAGGGGGTCCCGGCATCAAGTTACGCAGCCGTAGGTTTTTCGGCGTTGCGCAGATCGTGCCCCATCAACGGACGGCTGACCAGCCTTGGTGCCGCCGATACGGGAGATTCTCGTCACGTCGGAATCATTCGGGGCGCATGCACGCTGTACTACGGAGCGCATTGGTGCGGGAATGGCGAGGGAAGAGGTGTACGTGCGGGGACAGGAGGCCAGGCGCGGGCTCGGCGTGGCGGACATCGGGCGGCTGGGGGAGCGGGCGACGCTCGTGCAGTTCTCCAGCGCCTTCTGCCAGCCTTGTCGCGCGACGCGCAGAGTGCTCGCGGATGTGGCCGGAATGGTCCCCGGCGTGACCCACGTGGAGATCGACGCCGAGGCCGAGCTCGATCTCGTACGGGAACTGCGCATCCTCAAGACACCCACCGTGCTCGTCCTCGACGCCGCCGGCCACGTGGTCCGCCGCGCCGTCGGGCAGCCCCGCAAGGCCGATGTGATCGCGGCCCTCGGCGAGGCCGTATGACGGGCCGACCCGCAGGTCACGGCGGGCGGAGGGGCCCCGCGACAGTGATCCTTCTTTCATATTCCGAAACGGACTTGACTGCACGCGGCATCTATCGCGAGCCTGCTTTCATGCCCCGGGACCTCCTTCTGTACGAGCGCGTTCACGTGGACCTCGGCCGCCACGCCAGCGCCCGCTGTCCGCAGTGCTGAGCAACGACGCCTCCGCTCGCACCTCCGGCAACCCCCGGCAGAAGGACAACTCGATGACGGCATCGCCTGCCCTCAGCACGCCCCGGCTCGCCACCCCCGATCTGCTGCGCTCGGTCTTCCGGCAGCACGCCGCGGGGGTCGCGGTGATCACCGCCGCGCACGGCTCCCGCCCCGTCGGCTTCACCGCCACCTCGCTCGCCTCGGTCTCCGCCGAGCCCCCGATGCTCTCGTTCGGCATCGGCACCGGCTCCTCCTGCTGGCCCGCGGTCTCCGAGGCCGAGCACGTCGGCGTCCACATACTCGGCGAGCACCAGCAGGGCCTCGCCGCCACGTTCGCCCGCAGCGGAGCGGACCGCTTCGGCCCGCCCACGCAGTGGCGCGAGGGCCCCGAAGGAGTTCCCGTCCTCGACGGCGCGCTCGCCTGGCTGGTCTGCCGGATCGTGGCGCGCGTGCCCGCGGGCGACCACCGCATCGTGCTCGCGCAGGCCGTCGTCGGCGACGGTGCGGAGGAGGGGCGCCCGCTCCTGTACCACCACGGGCGCTTCAACGCGTTGCGGGACTGAAAGTTCCCGTCGGGCGGGCGCGCGGGCCGATAACGGAGCGTTGGGAAGGTCACAGTTCAAAGCGCTTGCTCAGCGGGAATGAACTGGGTGTACTCATGAGTAATATTTCGGTGGGAGCGCGGTCCGCCCCGACCGGGATCCGCCGCTTCAGGCGCCTATGCTGCCTGCAAGAAGGCAGTAGCCATAAGCCAAGGCAGCAGCCCAGTAAAGACGATGCAGTAGGAGAGCCGGCGTGAGCTTGAGGATCGTTGTCTGTGTGAAGTACGTGCCCGACGCCACCGGCGACCGGCACTTCGCCGATGACCTGACCGTCGACCGCGACGACGTCGACGGCCTCCTTTCGGAGCTCGACGAGTACGCGGTCGAGCAGGCACTGCAGATCGCCGACGAGGCGGACGACGCGGAGATCACCGTGCTGACCGTCGGCCCCGAGGACGCCAAGGACGCGCTGCGCAAGGCGCTCTCCATGGGCGCCGACAAGGCCGTCCACGTCGAGGACGACGACCTGCACGGCACCGACGTGATGGGCACCTCGCTGGTGCTCGCCAAGGCCATCGAGAAGACCGGTTACGACCTGGTCATCGCCGGTATGGCCTCGACCGACGGCACCATGGGCGTGCTGCCGGCGATCCTCGCGGAGCGCCTCGGTGTCCCGCAGGTCACGCTGCTCTCCGAGGTCTCCGTGGCGGACGGTGTCGTGAAGGGCCGCCGTGACGGCGACACCGCCAGCGAGCAGCTCGAGGCGTCCCTGCCGGCCGTCGTGTCCGTGACGGACCAGTCGGGCGAGGCCCGCTACCCGTCCTTCAAGGGCATCATGGCCGCCAAGAAGAAGCCGGTGGAGTCGCTCGACCTGGACGACCTGGACATCGACGCCGAAGAGGTCGGCCTCGAGGGTGCCTGGACCAAGGTCGACTCCGCCGCCGAGCGTCCGGCCCGCACGGCCGGCACGATCGTCAAGGACGAGGGCGAGGGCGGCAAGCAGCTCGCCGCCTTCCTTGCGGAGCAGAAGTTCATCTGAGCTTCAGTCACCCCTCAACCGCCCAACTTCTTCGTAACTGCAGGAGATTGAAGTCCCATGACTGAAATTCTCGTCTACGTCGACCACGTGGACGGCGCCGTCCGCAAGCCCACCCTTGAGCTGCTGACCCTGGCCCGCCGCGTCGGCGAGCCCGTCGCCGTCGCCCTCGGCTCCGGTGCCGAGGCCACCGCCGCCACGCTCGCCGAGCACGGCGCCGTGAAGGTCCTCACCGCCGACGCCCCCGAGTTCGCCGACTACCTCGTCGTACCGAAGGTGGACGCGCTCCAGGCCGCGTACGAGGCCGTCTCCCCGGCCGCCGTGCTCGTCCCGTCCTCCGCCGAGGGCAAGGAGATCGCGGCCCGCCTCGCGGTCCGCATCAAGTCCGGCATCATCACGGACGCCGTCGACCTCGAGGCCGGCGACGAGGGTCCGGTGGCCACGCAGTCCGCGTTCGCCGCCTCGTACACCACCAAGTCCCGTGTCTCCAACGGCACCCCGGTCATCACGGTCAAGCCGAACTCGGCCGCCGTGGAGGCCGCCCCGGCCGCGGGCACCGTCGAGGCCCTCACGGTCTCGTTCTCCGAGAAGGCCACCGGCACCAAGGTCGTCTCGCGCACCCCGCGCGAGTCGACGGGCCGCCCCGACCTCACCGAGGCCGCCATCGTGGTCTCCGGCGGCCGCGGCGTCAACGGCGCCGAGAACTTCTCGATCATCGAGGACCTCGCCGACTCGCTCGGTGCCGCCGTGGGCGCCTCGCGTGCCGCGGTCGACGCCGGCTGGTACCCGCACTCCAACCAGGTCGGCCAGACCGGCAAGTCGGTCTCCCCGCAGCTGTACATCGCGTCCGGCATCTCCGGCGCGATCCAGCACCGCGCCGGCATGCAGACGTCGAAGACCATCGTGGCCATCAACAAGGACGCCGAGGCCCCGATCTTCGACCTGGTCGACTACGGAGTGGTCGGCGACCTCTTCGACGTCGTCCCGGCGCTGACCGAAGAGGTCAAGACCCGCAAGGGCTGACCCCGGCGACCCGACGAGGCCCTCGCACCGCACCACGCGGCGCGGGGGCCTCGGCGCGTCACAGCGTCAGGCTCGCCTGCACCGGCAGATGGTCGCTCGGAAACTGCCCGTCCAGCGCGAACGTGTTGATCGTCGCCTCGTGGACGCGCACGCCCGGTGTCGCCAGGATCCAGTCGATGCGGTCGCCGTCGGGGGTGAGGGGCTTGTAGCCGTGGAACGTGGCGTACGCCTTGCTCCGCCGGTCCGCCGCGTCCCAGCTGTCGACGAGACCGGCGCCGAGCAGCGTGTCGTACACCGGATTCTTGTGCGCGGCCACATTGAAGTCGCCCGTCACGACGAGCGGCAGGGACCGGTCCAGGCGGGCGAGGCGCTCGACGATCAGTTGGGCGCCGCGCGCGCGTGCGGACTGGGACGCGTTGTCGAGGTGCGTGTTGAGCACGTACAGCTCGTCGTCCGTGCGCAGGTCGTGGAAGCGGACCCAGGTGACCATCCGGATGGAACCGCCGCCCCAGGTGTTGGAGCCGATCACCTCCGGGGTGTCGGAGAGCCAGTAGTGGTCGTACTCGACCGGGGCGAGTCTGCGGGTGTCGTAGAAGACGGTCATGAACTCGTCGCGGCTGCCGCCCGCGCGGCCGGTGCCGATCCAGTCGTAGTGCGGGCCGAGGTCCGCCGCGATGTCCCGCACCTGCTGGTAGAGCCCCTCCTGGGTGCCGACGATGTGCGGCCTGGTGCGGCGCAGGAGCTCACGGGTCACCGGACGGCGGTCGGCCCAGGTGTTCGGCGGTGTGGCGCTCGCGTAGCGGAGGTTGAACGACATGACCTCCAGGCGGCGGCCCGGGCGCTGCACGGCGTGCGCGGGCGCGGCGGCCAGCGCGGTGGTGAGCAGGGGGAGGGCGGCGGCTGCGGCGAACGCCGTCCGCAGGCCGGAACGGCGCGTGACGCGGGGATCGGTCGGCACACGGTCTCCTTCGGTTCGGGGCGCGCGGTCAGGATGGGGTGCGCGCGTACGGCTGCGTAAGCAGGATCTGAGACAGCGGCAGAAGAATCCGGGACCGGCGTGAACTCCTGTGGTCGTGGACCGGTCTACGGCGGGTCTGCGACGGGTCCACCACACGAGAGGGTGTTGACCAGCACGAAGGTCACGGATAACTTCGCTATGCGGAGTACTGATTCCGTGTAGCGGAAATGCCGGGCGCGGCACCGAGCGTGTGGAGGATGCAGGAATGGGTCAGCAAGAGAAGGTGGCGACGAGCCTCGCCGGCGCGGTCAGCGACGGCATCAGCGCTTCCCTCGCCCCGGTGGACGCGGAGCTCGAGCGCCGCTATCCCGGCGACCCAGGCACCCGCCAGCCCGTCCACACCGTGTACGTCCCCGGGGAGCGGTTCGCCGCCGACTCGATCCGCACCTGGGGCGACGAGGCCCTGGCGATGCTCGACGAGCACGCCCCGGACGCCGCCTCCTTCGCCGCCGTCCTCGGCCTGGGCGACGACCTCGCCGAAGCCGTCTACACGCGCGTGCGCACCAAACTGGAGCGCGAGCCCGTTGAAGACCTGCGCATCGACTTCGAGGACGGCTACAAGGGCGCCGACGAGGACCAGGACGCCGCCCGCGCGGCCCGCCTCGTCGCCGAGGCCTACAAGAACGGCACCGCCGCCCCGTACATGGGCATCCGTATGAAGTGCATGGAAGAGGCGGTGCGCGCCCGCGGCATCCGCACCCTCGACATCTTCCTGTCCGGCCTCATGGAGGCCGGCGGCCTCCCCGACGGACTCGTCCTGACCCTGCCCAAGGTCACGTACCCCGAACAGGTCACCGCGATGGTGCGCCTCCTGGAGGAGTTCGAGAAGGCCCGCGGCATCGAGCGCGGCCGCATCGGCTTCGAGATCCAGATCGAGACCAGCCAGTCCATCCTCGCCACCGACGGCACCGCCGCCGTGGCCCGCATGATCCAGGCCGCCGAGGGCCGCGCCACAGGACTGCACTACGGCACCTTCGACTACAGCGCCTGCCTGCACGTGAGCGCCGCCTACCAGGCCAGCGACCACCCGGCCGCCGACCACGCCAAGGCCGTCATGCAGGTCGCCGCCGCGGGCACCGGAGTACGCGTCTCGGACGGCTCCACCAACGTCCTGCCCGTCGGCCCCACCGCGAAGGTCCACGACGCCTGGCGGCTGCACTACGGCCTCACCAGGCGCGCCCTGGCCCGCGCCTACTACCAGGGCTGGGACATGCACCCGGGCCACATCCCCACGCGCTACGCCGCGGTGTTCGCGTTCTACCGCGAGGGCTTCGAGGCGGCAGCCGCCCGCCTGGCCGCCTACGCGGGCCACCACGAGGGCGGCGACGTCGCCGACGAGCCCGCCACCGCCAAGGCCCTCGCCGGCTACCTGCTGCGCGGCCTGGACTGCGGCGCCCTCGACGCGGGTGAGGTCACCCGCCTCACCGGCCTCACCCTGGCCCGCCTCCAGGGCTTCGCGGGACCGCGCCGCGGCGACCTGACGAAGTCCGGCAAGTAGCGGCGTGCCAGGTCGGTAACAGCAGACACTGACAGTCACTGCTGCCCCGTAGTCTGTACGCCACGGAAAGTGGTGTGACAGGAACGGGGCAGCGGTGTTTTCGGGGGATCAGGAACAGACGGGCGAGGCGGGCAGACTCCTCGCCGGGCGCTACCGCGTCGTGGCACAGCTCGGCCGGGGCGGCATGGGCGTCGTATGGCGCGCCGTCGACGAGGTATTGCACCGCGAAGTCGCGGTCAAGGAACTCCGCACGTATACGGACGCGGCGGGCCCCGAACTGGCCGACCTGCGCCTGCGCATGCAGCGCGAGGCCCGCGCGGCCGCCCGCGTGCGCCACCCCGGAGTCGTCGCCGTGCACGACGTCACGGAGGTCGACGGACGGCCCCTCATCGTCATGGAGCTCGTCGACGGCCCCTCCCTCGACGACGTGCTGCGCGACCGGGGCGCCCTCGCCCCCCGCGAAGCCGCCGACATCGGAGCCAAGGTCATGGACGCCCTGGCCGCCGCCCACCGCGTCGGCGTCCTGCACCGCGACGTGAAGCCCGGCAACATCCTCCTGGAGACCGGCGGCCGCGTCGTCCTCACCGACTTCGGCATCGCCACGATGGAGGACCCGAACGACGGCTCGGCCACGCACCTCACCCGCAGCGGCGAACTGGTCGGCTCCCTCGACTACTTGGCGCCCGAGCGAGCCCAGGGACACGACCCGGGCCCCGCCTCCGACGTCTGGGCCCTCGGCGCCACGCTGTACGCGGCGGTGGAGGGCTCATCACCCTTCCGGCGTACGTCCACGTGGTCCACGCTCACCGCGATCGTGGTCGACCCGCTGCCCGAGCCACGGCGCTCGGGGCCACTGACCCCCGTACTCCAGCAGCTGATGAACAAGGACCCGCAGGCACGCCCCGACGCGGACGCGGCGCGGCTGCTGCTGGCCGGGGTGGCGGCCGCGGAGCCCGCGGGCACGGGATCGCCCGCCCCGGCGCCCTACGGGCCGACGGAGCGCAGCATCCCCACCGCACCGCCGCCGGGCTTCGGCCCGCCGCCGGCGGTGGCGCAGTCGCCCCAGGCACCCGCCCCGTCGCCGAGTCCTGCGTCGCCGAGCCGTGCGGAGACCCGCGCCGAGACGCGCTCCACCCAGCGCCGCCCGCGCCGTGGACGCGCGCTGCTGGCCGCCGCTGCCGTCGCCGTCGTCCTCACGGCGACCGGAGCCACGGTGGCCGTCCTCAACGGCAAGGAAGACGAGGGGAACCAGGCCCGGGAAGGCACGTCATCCGCAGGCGCGGGGTCGAACGACGACGACGGCAGCCGCGGCCCCCTCGGCGGTGAGTCGGAGCGGCCCAAGCCGTCGGGGCAGGGCGACGAGAAGCCCCGCAAGCCGCGCACGAAGCCCTCCGACGACGCGAAGGACGCCGACAAGAGGGACGGGACCGGCAAGGACGACAAGGACGCGTCCGACCGGGACGCCGACAAGAGCAAGGACGGCGGCAAGACCCCGTCCCGCCCCGACGCCACCACCAAGCCGACCGAGGGCGGCTCCGCGCCGGACCCGGTCTGCCACCCGGCGGGCGGCGGCAAGTACAACTGCGACGTGTGGCGCACCGCGAGCTCGTACACCGCGGGCGGCGCCCGGGTCGGCACGCTCAACGCGGGCACCAACTATTTCTACTGCCAGCAGAACCTGGGCCGTCGCGAGACGTCGGGCCAGTGGACGAACGTCTGGTGGGCCAAGACGGACGACGACAGCGGCAACACGAACGTCTTCGTCAGCGACGTCTACTTGAAGGGCGGCGACAACGACAAGCCGCTGCCCGGACTGCCGGTCTGCTGATGAGCGAAACGCTGTACGCCCGCGTCCGGGCCGCCACGGCGGACACGTCGTACCGGCTGCAACGCACCGGGCGCGGCTTCGACATGACCGTGGACGTCCCACAGGTGGGCCGAAACACCACACAGGTGCACACGTACCGCGTCGAACTGCACCCGCGTGAGAAGACCTTCACCATGACGGACATCATCCGCACCCAGGAAAGGGGCGCGTTCGGGACATCGAGCCACACGGTGGAGCGCGGCCGCGCCGGATACCGCACCTGGGGCCGCTCCCTGGACGGCAGCGAGCGGACCTCGTTCTCCTCCGCCGACGGCCACCGGCTGATCCGGGGCGCGGCGCAGGAACTGGGCTGGGAGGAGCTCCGCCCCGCCTCGGAGAAGACGGCGCTCATCGCCGGAGCGATCGGCGGCCTGATAGCCGTCGGCACGCTCATCGCGTGCGCCGTGGTCTTCTTGCTCTGAACGCTCTGAACGCTTACAACGCGTCGGGTCCCTGGGTCTAGCGGCCGGCGGGCGGCAGTTCCCCCGACCCGCGCGTGATGAGCCGCGTCGGCAGCTCGACCCGCTCCGGGGCCTCCGACACACCGTCGAGCTGCCGGAACAGGCGTTCCGCCGCCGTCCTGCCCAATTGCGCCGCGTCCTGCGCGACGACGGTCACGCCGGGGCTCAGCAGATCCGCGAGCTCGATGTCGTCGAAGCCGACGAGCGCCACGGGACGGTCGAGCGAGGCCAGAACGCGTACGACCGTCACCGTCACCCGGTTGTTGCCCGCGAACACCGCCGTCACCGGTTCCGGACCGCTCAGCATCGTCTCGGCCGCCAGGCGGACCCGCTCCGGATCGGTGACGCCGAGCGACACCCACGCCTCGTCGACGGAGATCTCCGCGTCCTCCATCGCCGCGCGGTAACCGCGCAGGCGTTCTATGGCGGTGTGGATGCGCGGCTGGTCGCCGATGAAGCCGATGCGGCGGTGACCGTGGGCGATGAGGTGCGCGACGCCGTCCCGCGCGCCGCCGAAGCTGTCGGAGAGCACCACGTCGGCGTCGATCTTCCCGGCGGGCCGGTCGACGAAGACGGTGGCGACACCGGCGGCGATCTCCGGCTCCAGATAACGGTGGTCGTCCCCGGCCGGAATCACCACGAGCCCGTCGACGCGCCGCGCGCACAGCGCGAGCACCAACTCCTGTTCGCGGTCCGGGTCCTCCGCGCTCGACCCGTTGATGAGCAGCGCGCCGTGCGCCCGCGCGACCTCCTCGACGGCACGGCTCAGCGGACCGTAGAAGGGGTCGGCCAGATCCTCCAGTACGAGGCCGATGCTGGCGGTGCGCCCTTTGCGCAGCACGCGCGCGCTGTCGTTGCGGCGGAAGCCCAGCGCGTCGATGGCCTCCTGCACGCGGCGCTCGGTGTCGGGGGTGACGCCCGGTTCACCGTTCACGACGCGTGAGACGGTCTTCAGGCCGACCCCCGCGCGCGCGGCGACGTCCTTCATGGTCGGCCGGTTGCCGTAACGGTTCTCGGGTCGTCGGGCGGCGGTCTCGGCCACGGTGCGCTGTCCTGTCCTGTCGTCCATGAGGTCGTTCATGAGGTGGTCCATGAGCATGTGGCGTCGAGCATAGGGCCTGGACAACGTTGTCAGATGCAAGGGAGACTGACCTTCGCACTCTCCGGCCTGCCGATACACCAGGAGACCCGACACAGATGCACATGGACCTCGTCGCCGCACTCGACATCGGCGGCACCAAGATCGCCGGAGCCCTGGTGGACGGGCGCGGCCGTATCCTCCTGCGCGCACAGCGGCCGACGCCCGCGCGTGAGGACGGCGACACGGTGATGCGGGCGGCCGAGGAGGTCCTCGGCGAGCTGACCTCCGGTGAGCTGTGGGGGCGCGCGACAGCCGTGGGCATCGGCAGCGCGGGCCCCGTGGACGCCTCCGCGGGCACGGTCAGCCCGGTCAACGTTCCCGGCTGGCGCGGCTATCCGCTGGTCGACCGCGTCCGCGCGGCGACCGGCGGGCTCCCCGTCGTCCTGGTGGGTGACGGCGTGGCCATGACCGCCGCCGAGCACTGGCAGGGCGCGGCGCGTGGCCACGACAACGCGCTGTGCATGGTCGTGTCGACGGGCGTCGGCGGCGGCCTCGTTCTCGGCGGCAAGCTGCACGCCGGTCCCACGGGCAACGCGGGCCACATCGGCCACATCAGCGTGGACCTCGACGGCGACGCCTGCCCGTGCGGTGCGCGGGGCTGTGTCGAGCGGATAGCGAGTGGCCCGAACATCGCGCGCCGCGCCATCGAGGGCGGCTGGCTCCCGGGCGCCGACGGCGACACGTCGGCGGCCGCGGTGGCGAGCGCCGCCCGTGCCGGGGACCCCGTGGCGCTCGCCTCGTTCGAGCGGGCGGCGCAGGCGCTGGCCGCCGGGATCGCCGCCACGGCCACCCTCGTCGAGATCGACATCGCGGTGATCGGCGGGGGAGTGGGCAAGGCGGGCGACGTGCTCTTCACGCCACTGCGCCGCGCCCTGCGGGACTACGCCACGCTGTCCTTCGTACGCCAACTCACCGTGGCGCCCGCGCTGATGGGCACGGACGCGGGGCTGGTGGGCGCGGCCGCCGCCGCACTCGACCTGGAGCCGAGCGCGGCGGTGCGGATGGGGAGTGCGGTCGGGGGCTGACAGCTGGGGTCACGACACAGGCGCTGAGGGCCGGGGCCATGGCACAGACGCTGAGGGCCGAAGTCATGGCACAGGCGCCGCGGGCGCTGCCACTCCGCTGCCCGCGCACCGCCACTCCGCTGCCCGCTGTCAGCAGCTCAACGTCGCCTCCGCCCAGTCGCCGTGGTCGGAGTCGATGCCGTCGCCGCCGTCCGTGACAACGAGGCGTACGACCTGGGCGCCGGTCACGTCCGCGGAGAGTTCCTGCGCGGGCATGGCGTTGGTGAGGACACCCGTCGACGCGGCCTTCCTGCCGTCCGCCCAGATCTCGAAGGCGACCGTGCCCTTCACCATCGTCTCGTCGTCGACGCCGACCTGCGCGGTGACCTTCTCGCAGGCCGCTCCGGTGTAGTACTCGACGGCGCTCTCCGCGTGCACGCCGAGTCCCTTCGCGTACACCTTGCCGCCGATGGTGATCGGCCGGCCGTCGCCGAGGCCGCTGTCGCCGTTGCTGGTGTCGCGTTCCACGGGGCCCCAGCCGTTGGTCGCCGACAGCCACGGCAGGTCGCCGAGGAGCGAGTCGCCGGCCGGGGGCGCCACGACCACCTGGGCGGTCAGTGGCAGTACGTTCTCGGCGCGGACGCCCTGCGGCGAGCGGTACGTGGCCTTGAGGCGGACGTCGTACGAGCCCGGCTTCGTGCCCGTCGGCGCGGTGACGGTCCAGGTCGTGGCGAGCGACTTGCCGGTCCGCAGTGAGCGTGCCGTGCTGGGCGAGGTGGCTTTCACGGTCCATCCCGAGGGCGCGGCGAGGGTCACGGAGACCCGCTGGGCGGCCGTACGGCCCAGGTTGGTGACCTCGGAGGTGACTCCGGTGGACTTGTCGGCCTCCACGAACAGGCCGCCTTTCAGGCCGAGTTCGGTGGCGGGCGGGTGGTGCGCCCACTTGCCGTCGGCGGAGACGCGCAGCAGCACGGTGCCGTGTGCGGGGACGGTGGCCGCGATCCGGCCCGCCGTGTTGTAGCTCTTGTGCCGCCACAGATCGCGCAGCGTGTACGCGTCGGCGTCGGGAAGCCCGACCGCCTTCGCCGTCGTGGCGACGGACTGCGGGCTGCCGGTCTCGTTGAAGAGGGCGACGGCGCGGCTGCCGTCCTTCATCTCCTTGGCGACGACCCAGCGTCCGCCCTGGGACGAGACGACCTCGCCCTGCTTGCCCAGCGGGTCCTGGTCGACGGCGATGACTTCCTTGTTGCCGAGGATCTCGAAGGTCTCGGGGGAGGCCTTGCGCAGGTCGGAGCCGATGAGCAGCGGCGCGGCCATGATCGACCACATCGAGAAGTGGGTGCGGTACTCGGTGTCGGTCATGCCGCCGTTGCCGACTTCGAGCATGTCGGGGTCGTTCCAGTGGCCAGGACCCGCGTACTGCGCGAGCGGCAGGTTCCTCTTCATGATCGACAACATGGAGCCCCAGTTGTCACTGATGTCACCGGTGGTGCGCCAGAGGTGGCCGACGTCCGCCGCCCACTCCCAGGGCTTGTTCTCGCCCCATTCGCAGATGCTGTAGACGATGGGCCTTCCGGTGCTTTCGGAGGCGGCCTTCAGCGCATCGCGCATGGCGATGTACCGCTGCTTGGCGTCGACACCTTGGTTGTTGCAATTGTCGTACTTGAGATAGTCGACGCCCCAGTCGGCGAACTGCTGGGCGTCACTGCGTTCATGGCCGAGTGCGCCGGGGAAGCCCGCGGAGTTGCAGGTCTTGGTGCCCGCGCTCGTGTAGATGCCGAGTTTGAGGCCTTTGGAGTGGACGTAGTCGGCGACTGCTTTGATTCCGTTGGGGAAACGGGCAGGGTCGGGCACCAGTTTTCCGTTGGCGTCACGCTGCGGCAGCGCCCAGCAGTCGTCGAGGTTGACGTACTGATATCCGGCGTCCTTCAGTCCCTTCTCGACGAAGGTGTCCGCGATTCCTTTGACCATGGCCTCGTCGAACTCGGCCCTGCAATGGGTGGAGTTCCAGTTGTTGAAGCCCATGGGCGGAGTGGGGGCGAGACCGTCGGGCAGTTTTGCGGACGGGGTGGCGGGGTCAGGCATGGTGGCGGGTCGGGCGTCGGCGGATGGGGTGGCGGCGGCTGGGGTGACGGTGTCACGTGCCGCCGCGGCGGGCGTGGCGAGCCCGGCGGCGCAGAGCAGGGCGGCGGTCAGTGATCCGACCACTCTCGTACGGGTCGTGCGGGCTGGGAGATGACGCATCGTTACGTTCCTCCGTACTCGCGTTCTCGCGTACCTGGTGTACGCGCGAGAGATGGGGGGTGAGGAGCTTGCGTGAATGTGTCACGCGCGCGCTTACGGTAGGGCTTGTTGGACTCTGTTGGAAGAGGAGCGGTACGGGTTCGGTTGCCCGGCGCCGGACCCCTTGACGGCGGTGCCCGTTGGGAGTGAGATCCACCCCGCGCGTTCGGTTGTGTTCGGTTGCACCCCGAGGAGGGGCACATGGCACAGTCATCGTTCAGCGGACCCGTCGGGCCGTCAGGTGTGACCGGCATGACAGGACATCGGATGTCCCGGCGCAGACTTCTGCGCGGTGCGGCGGCCGGGGCGGGAGCGGTGACGCTGCCCGCACTGCTCGCCGCCTGCGGCGAGAAGCCCGGCGGCAACAAGAACGAAGTCACCGTCGGCTCCAACTCCTCGGACACGGTACCGAAGAAGGCGTTCCAGGACGCTTTCGACGCGTACGAGAAAAAGACCGGGAAGACCGTCGAGGTCCACACCACGGAGCACAATGAATTCCAGCAGAACATCACACGCTATCTCCGCGCCACACCCGACGACGTCTTCATGTGGTTCGCCGGCTACCGCATGCAGTATTTCGCGGAGAAGGGCCTGCTGGTCGACATCAGCGACGTGTGGCAGGACTTCACTGGTTTCTCGCAGGCGCTGAAGGACCAGTCCACGCACGAGGGCAAGCAGTACTTCGTGCCGTACTACTACTATCCGTGGGCCGTCTTCCACCGCAAGAGCCTCTTCGAGAAGCAGGGTTACGAACAGGCCAAGACGTGGGACGAGTTCATCGCGCTGGCCAAGAAGATGCACGGGGACGGCATTCCGGTCGCCTTCTGCGACAAGGACGGCTGGCCCGCCATGGGCACCTTCGACTACATCAACCTGCGCTTGAACGGTTACGACTTCCACAAGAGCCTGATGGCGGGCGACGAGGCCTGGACCGACACTAAGGTCAAGAAGGTCTTCGACCTGTGGCGCGAACTCATGCCGTACTACCAGAAAGGTGCGCTCGGCCGTACCTGGGAGGAGGCCGGCCAAGGGCTCCAGCGACGCAAGACGGGCATGGCCGTCTTCGGCATGCCCCACCCCGGCCAGCAGTTCCCCGCGGACGAGCGGGACGACATCGACTTCTTCGCCTTTCCCGAGATCGACCCCGCGTACGGCCAGGACGCGGTGGAGGCGCCGATCGACGGTTTCCTGATCGCCGAGAAGGCGAAGAACGTGAAGGCGGGCAAGCACCTCCTCAAGTGGCTGGGAACACCCGCCGCCGAGGACGTCTATCTCGCCGGTGACCCGAACAACGTCGCGGTCAACGACGGCGCCGACACCTCCACGTACAGCCCGCTGCAGAAGAAATCCGCCGAACTGGTCTCGGGGGCCAAGCAGATCTCGCAGTTCCTGGACCGCGACACGCGCCCCGACTTCGCACAAACCGTCATGATCAAGGCGTTGCAGGACTTCATCGACGACCCGAACGACGTCGACGGCCTCGTCAACAGCATCGAACGGCAGAAGAAGGACATCTTCTCGCAGGACGTCGGCTGACCATGGCCAGGACGACCCGATTCTCGCGCCGCGACATCACCGTACTCGGCGTACTCCTCGGCATTCCCGTCCTGATCGAGGCCGTCGTCATTTGGGGGCCGACGCTCGCCTCCGTCGGCCTGTCCTTCACTTCGTGGGACGGCATCGGCGACATCGAATGGGTGGGCGGAAAGAACTACGAGAGCCTCGCCGACAACTATCCGGCGTTCTGGCCCGCGGTACGCCACAACCTCCTCTGGATCGCCTTCCTCGGCCTCGTCGCCACGCCCTTCGGCCTTCTCCTCGCGGTCCTCATCGACCGCGGCGTCCGGTTCGGCCGCTTCTACCAGTCCGTGCTCTACATGCCGGTGGTGCTCTCGCTCGCGGTCGTCGGATTCATGGCGCAACTTCTCCTCGGCACCGATCAGGGCGTGGTCAACACCGCTCTCGGCAACGAGAAGGACCCGATCGACTGGCTCGGCAATTCCGACCTCAACATCTGGATGATGATGCTGGCCGCGAGCTGGCGACACACCGGCTATGTGATGATCCTCTATCTCGCCGGACTCAAGTCCGTCGATCCCGCCCTCAAGGAAGCGGCCGCGATCGACGGCGCCAACACCCGTCAGACGTTCTTCCGCGTCGTCTTCCCGACACTGCGACCCGTCAATGTCATCGTCGGAGTGATCACGGTCATCGAAGCGCTGCGCGCCTTCGACATCGTCTACGCGGTGAACAAGGGCCGCAACGGCCTGGAACTGCTCTCCGTACTCATCACCGACAACATCATCGGCGAGGCCAGCCGTATCGGATTCGGCTCGGCCATCGCGGTCGTCCTGCTCACCGTATCCCTGGCATTCATCGTGACGTTCCTGGTCCAAGAGCTACGAGGGGCGCGCGACCGATGACGACGAAACACGCGCACGCAGCACTCGGCGGAAACCGAGACCGAGACCGAGAGCGATTCCGACACCGAGACCGCCGCACGCACCGAAGAGGCGCCCTAGGAGTCCCCCTCTTCCTGACCGCGGTCTCCCTCGCCTTCCTGGCCCCGCTCCTGCTGGCGGTCTACGCCTCGCTGCGCCCGTACGAGGAAACGGCGGCGAACGGCTACTTCTCCTGGCCCGACCGTCTCTCCCTCGACTACTACCGCGAGGCCTACACCGAATCCGGTATGGGCAGATACTTCACCAATACGCTCCTCATCGCCGTGCCCGCCGTCATCGTCACGCTCTTCCTCGCGTCCTTCGTGGCCTTCGCGGTGTCGCGCCTGCGGATACGCGGAGGCATGCTCCTCCTGATGCTGTTCACGGCAGGCAACCTGCTGCCCCCACAGGTCATCGTCACCCCCCTCTACGCCCTCTTCCTCAAGATCCCGCTCCCATGGTGGATGTCCGACTCACTCACCCTCTACGACTCCTTCTGGGCCCTCATCCTCGTCAACATCGGCTTCCAGATCGGCTTCTGCGTGTTCGTCCTGTCCAATTACATGCGGACGCTGCCGAAAGAGATCCTGGAAGCAGCGATCGTCGACGGCGCCGGAGTCTGGACCCAGTTCTGGCGCATCACCCTCCCCCTGTGCCGTCCCGCCCTCGCGGCCCTCGCCACCCTCGAATTCACCTGGATCTACAACGACTTCCTCTGGGCCCTGATCTTCATCTCCAACCCGGACAAACTCCCGATCACGTCGTCCCTGAACAACCTGCGCGGCCAATTCTTCACGGACTACAACTTGTTGGCGGCGGGCTCAGTCCTGGTGGCGCTCCCGACGGTCCTGGTGTTCCTCATCCTGCAACGGCACTTCATCGCGGGGCTGACGCTGGGGGCGGGGAAGGGGTGAGCGATCGGTGGCGGAAAATCCGGCCCGCCGACGCCGCATCCAAAAGCGTGCCCGCCCACGAAGTACCTGACGCAGGGACGTATCCGGCACCCCCTCGACCGGGCACGCCCCTGCACCGCGGTGCAGCCGCTGGCGTCGGGCGCCCACCGACCCCGACGCCAGCGGCAATTGTCAGTGGGGGCTGCCACGATGGCACGCATGGAGATCTTCGAGTGGGGGCCGTGGCTCGAGCGGTGGAGCGGGGAGTGGCTCGACGCGCTGGCCGCGAGCGAGCCTGAGGAGTTCGAGGAGCTGGACGAGGACATCGTGCGGAGCCGCTGGCTGGGGTTCGGGCCTGCCGGTCCCGCGCGGCTGGCCGCGTTGGAGGAGCGCGTGCGCGCGCTGGGGATCGCGTCGCCGCTGCCTCCCTCCCTCCGCGCCTTCCTCGAGACGACGGACGGCTGGCGGTACGCGGGGGGCTCGGTCTACCTGCTGGCGGGAGCGGAAGACATCGTGCCGTACGGGGACCCGTCCGCCCTGCGGAAGCTGTACGAGGACAACCTGGGCGAGAACCCCGCCGAGCAGGATGTGCGGCAAGCCGGTATGTGGGGACGGGCGTTGCAGATGTCGCTCGACTCGGACATGACCGACGTGCTGCTCGACCCCGGAGACGTGGGCGCGGACGGGGAGTGGGCTGTCTACGTACACCGTGGGTGGAGCGGCGACGAGCCCGAACGGTACGCGTCGTTCCGTGCGTACATGGAGGGGATGTACAAGGACTTCTACCGCTCGGGCGGCAACGACTCCGGTTTCGAGAACGCCGTGACGCACGAGCTCGACGACAGGGTGGAGGAGGCCAGACTCGCTTGCCTGAGAGGCGAGTTGGACGAGGCGCTAGCCGCCTTCGACGAGGCGGCGGACCTCGGCAGACCGCGGGCGCGGGTCATGGCCTCCCAGCTCCGGGCACTGCTCGAACGGAGCGGCGCGGTGCCGCTCGACCCGCGCATGGACGATCCGTTGTACGCGGGCGAGGTGCTGCCCCTGAAGGTCCGGAACCACCTGCGCGAGGGCCGGAGTGACGACCGCTTCGTGCTGGGCCCCGTGACCGATGACTACGCGTCGGACAGGGACCGGGCCGCGGTCGTCCTGGAGCAGATCAAGGGGCGTACGTACGAGTACGTGTCGCCGGGCGTCTTCGGGCGTGCCGTCGAGGAGGCCAGGGAACTGGCGCGCTGGGGCGACACGGACGGCGCCTGGCGGGTGCTGGCGGCGGCGGTCCCGCGGTGGGAGCCGTACGGGGAGGATCACGTGGCGCCGATCGGCCTGCTCGGCGACCCGCTGCTCGGTCCGGTGATCACCCCGGAGCGGGGCAGGGAACTGCTGCTCACGCCCCGGGCCGGGCAGGGGGAGGCGGCGCCCGTGCCCGCCGCCACGGTCGGGAGCACGCGCGACGGGCTCGCGTGGCTGGCGCGCGGGGACGCCGCGGGAGGAGCCCGCCGCGACGCGTACCGGTTCGTCCTCGTCGCGGGGATACGCCCCGAAGAGCTGGCGGAGCGGTTCGGGACGGGGCCGCTTGGGCCGGTGGCGAGCGAGATGGAGCTCATGGGCTTCCAGTACGGGTGGCAGCGGGAGCGTCGTGGTCCCCTGGCCCGCATAGGTGCCGTGGGACGGACAGACGCCGCGGACAACTGGAGTTTCACCTTCGAGTCGCACCGCCTGCTCAGCTTCAACCCCGACCGCCTGACTCACCCGGCCACCGGACTGTCGCACGGCACCCGCGCCCTCACGGTCTGGCGCCGGGACGACCTGTTCCACTTCGCCTACGCGGAAGACGGCGAGGAGTGCTACGGCTTCATGGTCCACCAGGCCAACCGCGCCCAATGGGGCGACCTCCCCGCAGAGCTGACCCCCGACCACCTGTTCCCGAACCCCACGGGCCCGGCCGCCGACCGTTCGGACGAGGACCGTGCGTTGCATGCGATAGCGGACCTGTACGAAGTGTCGCTGCCGCGATTCGCCCTGACACAGGGCAGATTGCCGACGCTGTCGACCCGACCGTGGACGGGACCGGCGGGGCCGGGGGAGGGCCAGGTGACGGTCACGGTCACCCCCCGGTGAGCCAATCCGTGCACGTCCGGTAGCGAGAGGGGGGCGTTTCTCTGCCGCCGTGCTCGCTGCCGGGCTCACAACACGCGCCGGAAGCGGAGTTCCGTGAGCGTGACCTCGTCGTAGGCGTCGTCCTGCGTGGCGCCGTCCGCTTCGTAGCCCGCCCGCTCGTAGAAACGCCGAGCGCGTCGGTTGTCGGCGAGCACCCACAACACCGACGTTCCGAAGCCCTGGTCCTTCATCTGCCTGTGCGCCTCCTCAAGGAGCTCGCCACCGATGCCCTGGCCGGTCAGTTCGGGGGAGACGTACAGGGCATACACCTCACCGATCCGTACCTCCACCTCCACCCCCACCTCCATCTGCATCTGCGTCTGCATCCGCCCCGCGACGGACACCTCACTCCGACACGGCCCGAAGCAGACCCAGCCCACCGTGTCGCCGCTGTCGTCGACCGCAACCAAGTCCCGGGAGGTACGGTGGGGTTGGGAGAGCATCCGCCGCCGCAGGACCGTGTCGCCCTCGACCGTCATCGCCGACAGGTACGTCTGGGGGACGATGCCCGCGTACGCCGCCTGCCACCCCCGGACTCGCACCGCCGAGACGGCCGCGATGTCGGCCTCATCCATTGCCCGCACGTGAACCATCGGGCCACAGTAGTGCCGTGGGTACGGCGGCCCTCTGGTGCCTGGAGCCGCCGCATGCGACGTAGGTCAGTACTGGCGACGGCCGGGGTCGCGGCCCTGGTCTGGGGTGAATGGCTGAACTGCGCTCTCATCCCACTGCGTACTTGCGGCGGCAGCGCCCCGACCTCGCGGAGAAGCTGGTGCGCGCAGAGGACTACCGCCTCGGTGAGTGGGTGCTCGGCAAGCCGCTGCTGGCCCTGTACGGGTTGTGGTCACTTCGTGGTCTCACGGCCGATGAACGGAGCCGATGAACGGAGCCGATGAACGGAGCCGATGAACGGGGCCGCTGAACGGAGATGAACGGCAGGGCGGGCCGTAGGACTTAGCCGCTCGAGCCCCACGTCTCACCCCGCCCCCACCCTGATCCGCCGTGCCAGCAGGCTCCCCGCCGCCGCCAGCACCGCCGTCAGCGTGAACGTCGCCGTCAGCGCGGCCGACACCGACGACCCGTGTGACGACCCGTGCGGCGACCCGTGTGCGTCGGACAAGGCCACCGCCGCGCCCCCGAGACCGCTGAGGACCGCGACCGCCAGCGTCTGTGCGAGCTGCATCGAGCCGCTCGCCTCGCCCTGCCGGTCGGCGGGGGCCTGCTCCATGGTGTCCGTGGTCGCCGCGTTGAAGGCGACGCCCATGCCGGCACCGCCGATCGCCCACCCCGCCACGGCCGTCAACGAAGGTGTCGCGTCGACCAGGACGCCCAGGGCCATCACCACGATGCCGACCAGCAGCACCACGAACCCCACCCCGATCGGCACAGCCCGCGACCGGCCGCTCCAACGGCTGTCGGCCCTGCCCTGCCAGGCCGCACCCAGCACCCACGTGATCGCGCCCGCCGAAAGACCGAGCCCCGCCTCCGTCGCGCTCAGTCCCCGCAGCTCGACCAGGCCGAGCGGCAGGAACGCCTCGCTCCCGAAGTACGCGCCGCAGAGCAGGAAGCGCAGGACGACACCCGTCGGCACACCCCGTCGCGCGCTGAGCGTGCCGGCCGGGGTCACCGAGCGCAGCGCCCCGACGGCCGCGGCGCCACCGGCCAGTACCAGCACTGCCAGCAGGACCGGTTGACGCAGTTCGAGGCCGGCCAGGAGAACGCCCGTGCCCGCGGCGAGCAGCACGCTGTGCGCCACCGGCGTGGACCACCACGGTCCGCATTCCGGCGCCGGTACCCGTTCCGGTCCGCCCAGGCGGCGCAGCGGTGGCAGCGCGAGCCCGCCGCCAGCGCCACCAGCGGAAGGAGGAGCACGAACACGCCCCGCCACGACACATGGTCGGAGATGAGTGCGGCGATCGTCGGGCCGATCAGTGAGGGGACGGTCCAGCCGCCCGACACGAGCGCGAACATCCGGGCGCGCAGCCGCTGCGGATAGGCCAGCGCGATCGCGGTGTACGCGAGTGCCATGACGGCGCCGACGCCCAGCCCTTGCAGGAAGCGCCCGGTGAGGAACAGCGGCCAGTCGGGCGCCGATCCGGCCAGCGCGCAGCCGACGGCGAAGACGGCGAGGCCGAGCGCCAACGGCCGGGCGGGGCCGCGCCGGTCGGCGGTGCGGCTCGCGGCGACGGTTCCGATGAGGTTGGCGAGCATCAGCGCGGACAGGCCCCAGCCGTACGCGCCGAGGCCGCCGAGTCTCCCCGCGATCTCGGGCAGGACGGTGGCCACGCCCATCGACTCGAAGGCGACCAGTCCGACCGAGAGCACGATGCCCCACGTCAGGGCGGCGTAGGGGGCACGGAAGACGCTTTCACGGTGGTCGGCAGCGGCAGTAGCGGCGTCGGCACGTATTCCGCGGATTCCGGCAACGGAGTCGCGTAAGTCCTCACGTACGCCATTCCCCGCACGTGCCCCTGCCCCCTTCCCCGTCCCCGCGCCCGCATCCCCACAGCCACCCGCGTCCTCCGCCGCCTTCGGCTCCTGCTCAGGCAAGGTAGCTCCTCCTTTACGTTTCGATCCGGTCCGGAACGAAACGTCATGCTACCTATACTCGCCCCCATGGCAACCCCCGACCCCGCGCAGGCCCGCCCCGCAGGACGCCCCCGCGACACGCGGCTCGACGAGGCGATCCTGACGGCGACTCAGGAGCTGCTGGAGGAGGCGGGTTACCCCGCCCTGACGATGGAGGCGGTGGCGCGGCGCGCCGGTACGACCAAACCGGCCATCAGGCGTCGCTGGCCGTCCAGGCAGCACCTCGTCATCGCGGCTCTGGCCGACACGATGGGGACGGCGCCCACGCCGGACACGGGATGCACGCACTGCGACCTGATCGCGGGCATCGACACCCTCAGCCGTGCCTTCGGGGGGAGCCTCGGCCGACGTACGCTGCCCGCGCTCATGGCCGAGCTCGCCGACGACCCCGCCCTGGACCGCGTCTTCACCGAGACGATCTTCCACCCCAGAAGGGCCACCACGGAGGCGGCCCTACGGCGTGGAGTCGAGCGCGGCGACATCCGCCCCGACGCCGACATCGACCTGCTCCTGGACATGCTCGGCGCCCCCACGTACCACCGGGTCCTCTTCGGTCACCTGCCCGTGACGGACACCCTCGCCCACGACGTGGTGATGACCGTCATGGGCGGCGCGGCGACCCCGAGTTGGCGCGAGCACTACCAGTTGCACCACGAGACGGCGCAGAACGTCAGGACGCCTCGTGGTTGGGCGGATCGAGGAGTGCCGCGCTGAGCGTCGGCGCCGGTGACAGGGCCGCGGTGAGCTTCGTGACGCGCAGCATGCGCAGCGTCAGCCGGTGCGAACAGACGATGCACAGCCGCCCGCCGCGCGCCGTCACCCTCCGGTGGGCCCGCATGAGGAGGGAGAGTCCGGAACAGTCGATGAACGTGATCCGGCTCAGGTCGATGACCACGACGGCCTCCGGGCCCGCGGTCACGGCGTCCATCAGCGCGACGGCGCGCTGGTAGGCCACCAGGTCGATCTCTCCGTAGAGTTCGATCACTATGGCGTGGTCGAGTCCGTACACCCGCGGAGGCTGATCGGAGTCCTCGCGCGTGAATGTCTTCAGTTCGTGCTGCCGCATCCATCCCCCCAGCGCCGGCGCCGAATGCCCCCGACGGGGGTGTGGCGCAACGGGAGTGCCAGTTAGTGAGAGACACCCGGGGACTGGGGGGCCTGCCGGGAAAACGCTAGCGGGGGTAGATGCGCCCTGCACTGCGGGAACGATTCACGGAAGGGCAGCGCCACACCTTGGGGTGAAGTTGCGCCGATCCACTTGACGAGGTGTGCCGCGACATCGGAGAGCCGTGGGCGGTTCCGCTCCCATCAGGGCCGGGTTTCCATGGCAGGGTGTTGCGGGCAAGCCACAGGGGGCCAACAGAAGAGGGGGAACCGTGATCGTCTGGATCAATGGTTCCTTCGGTTGAGGTGCAGGTCAGGGCGTTCCTGCAGGTTGGCGACTGAGGCTGATGGCCGTACTTAGCTCGGATTAGCTCTAGTTAGCCTCAGCTCTCAAGATCGATTCCCCATCCGTTCCCCATGGGGAACAGCAGCAGCCCCCGGCGGACGAACCGCGGGGGCTGCTCTGTGTGAACCAGGACGGGAACTCCACCCGGGGAGGCGGACATGCTCCCGCCCTGGCCATTCTGTGTAACGCGCCGACCTGGCACGTGTCACGGACATGTCGCCTAGCTGATGGTCGGATTTGGTGAACGAGTACCGAATGTGAGGGGGGTCGCCCGCTCGCCGACGAGGGGGTACTCACGGCGGGCGGGCGACCGTCTGGCGGTAGTGACATCCCAGTCCAGGTGAGAGCCACTGTTAACGCAACCGTGCGTACTGCGCGCTCCTATGTGTGCAGCGCACGCGGGGTGCGAAGTTGTAACGCTCCGTACGGGCGTTGGCTAGAGATCACGCATTTATCTGCGGAATCCCAAGATCTCAAGATTTACCATCGCTGGTAAAGACTTCCGAACAAGATCGTTCCAGCGTGTACGAGTGCCCCTCGACCCGATGCCCGTATGGGTACACGCCCACCTCCGGGTCATCGGCGAGCGCATCCGACAGGCACGCAAAGGTGCCCACCTTTCGCAAGTCCAACTGGGCGAACGTGTTGGCCGTGACCACAAGACGATCCATCGGTGGGAGTCGGCTGCCACGCCACCCAACTTGATTGATCTCCTGCTCGTCGCGGATGCTCTCAATACCCCGCTGTCCGACCTGGTCCGCTAGCGGTGGGCGGCCTCGGTCGGATCGGGGGAGCCGGCCGAGGCCGCGGTCAGGTAGGGCTGGCGGGTCAGGTGGCCCGTCCGCCCTCACGCCAGTACGGGCCGTCGAGAATCGCGTTCTGCCTATGCACGATCAAGGCTGTCTGCGCCGGCGTCGCACCGAGGGGTGTACAGACAGGGCAGATGCTGGACCCCGCCGAGCTGCGGATCGTACGCATCGGCGGCCCGTCGTGCTCAGCGCAGATAGGACCGCTCGCCAGCGAGCGCCCGTTGTCGCGCGGCGTCTCGCTGCCCGGGTCAGGTTGTGGCGGCAGCTGCTGCTGCGAGCTCGCCCTCGCTCGCCCGGAACTCGTCGAACTCACCCGCGATCACCCCGTCGAAGAACTTACTGATCTCGAGTCGGCTCATGTACAGCACTGGCGACTCCTGGTCCTTGTCGTCGCTGATCGCGACCATGCGCGTCCCGTCCGGGATGCTGTGGTGCGGATGGCCCTTGGCGTCCGGGGCCGCGGCGAGGATCACGCAGTCCTTCAGGATCGGGTCGAGGTCGGTCCGGCCCGCCTTACGCCAGTCGAGGTGGGGCGCAGACCAGTTGTCGAAGGGGATCGTGGTCCTGCCGTTGGTGAGCGTGCCCATGGGGCGTCTCCTTGGGGTAGGTCCTGGCCGGGCCAGGGCTGGGTCACCTGCCGCGTGCGCGGCAGGAGGTTCTGGGGTGGTCAGCCCTGCGGGCCTGACGCGAGCCGGGCCTGAGCGCGCGCCGTTTGCAGCGCCTCGCTCTCCTGCATGACCGGGCACCGGCACGGGCAGTCCGTGATGGGCCCGACGACAAGGTGGGCCCCCTCAATGGCCACTGCCGTCGTCAGCTGGCAGTCGTGCGGCTCGGCGGGCGCCTTCCGCAGCATCGCCCGCAAGCAGGGCGGGCACGGGACGCGAACGCGCGCGCTCACTGCGCACATGGCTGGTAGGGAATGAGGTCGCGCAGGCGGCGGCCGAGCTCCGAGCAGCGCATGGCCAGCACGAGGGGGCTGGGATTGTCGTCACCCACCGTGTCGAGTAGCGCGTCGGTGGCGGCATCCACGATCCGCTGGTGTGCGTGGTGGCTCATCGTGCCCTGACCGGCGGTGGCGGCAGCCTGCTCGACGGTCGGGAGGCGTCGGCGTACCTCGTGCCGCAGGCGGAGGTACAGGTCGAGCAACTGCTCCGGGGGCGGCAGGTCCCGGCAGGCGGAGAACGCCGCGCTGAGGAGGTGGTCGACGTATCCGCCAGCTGCACAGTCGCGGCAGGCGCGGGGGTACCAGCTCACGACCGCGCCGAGGCACTTTGCGTCCTGGCGGCCGAGTTCGACGGCGTCGTCGGTCAAGGTGATTACGCAGAACACGCAGTCTTGTCCGCGGACTTGCCCGTCGGACAGGAGCCCTGGTGAGGGCAGCAGAGGCGCCGCGAGGCGGTCGGTGAGCTTCATCGGGAGCCCCCTGGCCGCAGGCTGAGGGCCACGAGCGCGGCCACGGCCGGTACGGAGCACAGGACGCCGGCACTGTGTGGTCGCACTGCCCAGCGCAGGCCGGTCGGTCCGGTGAGGTCGGCGGCGGGCACGCTGAGGAACTGGCCACTGCTGAGCATGGGCGCGATCTCGCCGTAGGCCCACCGGGCGGGCGGGTACGGGGTGATGAGTGCGTGGTACGTGTGCAGGAGGCTGTTGTGGATCACGGGGCCGTGGAGCAGTTCGGCCAGCGTCGCGTTGACGGTGTCGCGGTCGGTGGCCCCGACCCCTGCGTGCACGAGCCGGGCGGACAGGCACACCGCGCTGAACCGTCGGCCGAGGGGCAGCAGAGCGACCCCGCTCACCCACTCCAGGTGCGCCTGGCTGGCTTGGTCCTGAGCGTGCGCCAGCCAGTCGAACGCGGCGCCCAAAGGGTTGCTGCTCCCCGCGCCGAGAGCGTCTCCGCTTGCCGGTCCGGTCATCGTCCGCCTACCCCTACGGTCACAGTGACGTGTCTCACACGTGTGAACGTAGGGGTGGTGGTGAGCAACCGACGACCGGATTCCGGTCGCTACGTCTCTCAGGCGGCGAGGATGCCGACCTTCATGGCGAGGTCGCTCGCGCGGCGTCGACGCTCGGCCACCTTCGACTCGATCTCTTCGAGGATGATCCTCCTGGCGTACCCGTTGTACGCGATCGTCTCCGGAGCCGCCTCGTGCGCTTTCTGCAGCGTGGCGATCGCCACGTCCGGCTGCCCGTCGAGCTGGTACCCGCGGGCCTCCTCAATCCTGTGCCGGGCCCGACGGGGCTTCGACTTGATGACCGTCTTGTCCGCCTTCGCCGCTTGGCGCACGGATTCCCCGCCCTGGTGCAGTTCTACAGCGACAGTGACAGCGTGCGCACCCATGATCGCGCGGGAGAAACTGGTGATGGGGTGGTAGTAGTCCCGTGGCAGCTTCTTGGCCATCCTGCTGGCCTGGTCCCAGTGCCGCCACGCAGTGCCAGTCTCTCGGCGCCGGGCTGCGGTATAACCGAGCTCGAACTCCAACGCCCCTGCGATGGCCCGCACGTTGTCGGACGCGTCCGGGAGGAGAGGCGCCAGAAACGCAATGGCTTCGCGGTTCACGGCATCGGCCGCATCGAAGTGGCGCGGGCCGCTGTCGCGGTGGGCCTGCGCGAGGAGCCACGCGGCCACACCGATCGCGTGCGGGTCCTCAGACTCCTGCGCGGCAGTCATGCCGCGCTCGGCGACCCGCCACAGCAAGGAGCTGTCCGGCTGGTAGGCAGCGAAGAACTGGCAGAGGCTGTATGCCTCGGCGAGCAGGGCTTGAGCGGCCCGACGGGACGCCGAGGCATCAGCGTGCCGGACCAAGGCCTGACCGTCGCGGATGAGGTCGGGTAGCAAGCGGCCGACGACCTCGCGGTGATTGCGGGCTTCATGGCGTGCCTTCCACGCGGCATGAAGGCGTGCCTCCAAGTGCGCGACCGGCGGCGGCTCGATGCCGGAGCCCAACGTGAAGGAGTCGACAGCGGCTTTCACGGACGCGAGCCGCGGGTGGCCAGGGCCGATGAATAGGTCGACGTGCATGTCGGGATGGCCTGTCAGTTCGGCAAGGTCGCGGACCCGTAGGGCTTCAGCAATCCTCATTACTCGATCAAGGTCGGGGGCCTTCTGCTGCCCGTTTTCGATCTTGCGCAAGGTGTGTGGGGAGATCCCCACGAGATCCGCGAGTTGCGCTTGCGTCATTCCTCGACGCTCGCGAAGAATTTGGACACGTTGCCCGAAGCGCAACGGGTCGGCGTACGGGTCCGGGGTAGCATCTGAAGACATTGCGGCCTTGCCCCTCTCTGAACAGCTCGACACTGTCAGGGTATGGGCAGGGCCGTTTTCATGTGAGGCGTCTGTCAACCCTGCCCAGGGCACGACGAAATGGCCCCCTCCCGCCCGAAGGCGGAAGGGGGCCGGTGTCACGGGTACTGGCGGCGGGCGGGATCGAGAGCGGCCGTCTCAGGTCCCGGGTCGCCGGGTTCGGGCTGCGGTGCCCCATCGCGGCGGCAGACCAGGGCGTCCGGATCGGACGCCGGCGCCTGCAGCGAGTAGCCATCCGGGCACGACGGCCCGGCAGGACCACGCTCCCCGTCAGCGCCGTCCTTCCCCGCAGGTCCCTCGGGTCCGGCCTGGCCGGGCTCGCCTTGTGGGCCGGGCGGGCCCGCTGCGCCGTCCGCGCCCGGGGTGCCCGCCGCACCGTCGGCGCCGTCCTCGCCTACGCCGTCGGCCCCCTGCTTGCCCGCCGCACCGTCCTTGCCGTCTTCACCAGGCCTGCCCGAGGCGCCGGTGGGGCCCGGCTCTCCGGCGTCCCCGGCAGGTCCTCGTGAGCCGGGCCGGGACTGGCCGGGCTCGCCGCGGCTGCCGGGCGGCCCGGCGATCGGCGTCCCGCCCATCCGCTCAACCTGACGCGCCAGCTGGTCGCGCGCGGAGTTGGCGTTGTGCAGATCTCGGGAGACCTGCGACGTCTGCCACCAGATGTAGGCGACGAGGAGCGCCAGGAGCACGCCGAGCAACAGGGCGACCGGGTCGCGCCGGACGGGCCGGTGGCCGCTCATGTCCCTCCTCCTCGGTTGGCGTTGTACAGCTGGATCGCGAGGAGCAGCACGGGCACGACGAGGGAGAAGAAGATCAGGCGCCGGTCGGCGACTCGCTGCCGTTCCTTCTCCGCGGCCTGCTCCTCCAACTTCGCCACGCGGGCGACGAGGGTGGTGTGTCGCTCGTCCTGCGCCTCTTGGCCCATGCGCAGGATCTCGCCGTCCACCTTCTGGTTGACGAGTGCGACGACTCCGTGGATGTCCTCCTTCAGGTCCTGGCGGACGTCTTCCAGGCGGCGGACGACTTCCCCGGTTGTCCACTGCTCGTCAGCCACGTGTGCGGCCTCCTGTCAGCTCAGATCGAGGTCGGGCGCCGCGGGGTGTCCGGCGTGGCGACGGTCTCAGCGCGGCCGGGGCCGACCGGTCCGCCGCTGCTGCCGATGGCGGTGAGCAGGGCCAGCGCCGCAGCGAGGCCGCCCACGGAGAAGGCCTCGCCCCAGTCGACGTCGAGGATGCCGAGCGCGTCGGCGGACACCGCGCCGAGGGTGCCCTGCGCCATGGTGCGGATCATGCGCTCGGCGGTGGCCTTCCAGAAAGCGAGCGTGTTCACGGGGTCCTCTTCTCCAGCGCGGTGACGCGCTTCTCCAGAGCGGTCAACCGCTCGCCGGTGGTGGGGGGTTTGGGCGTCGGCGGTGTGGTCTCGCCGGGCGACCAGCTCGCCGCGTGCTTGAGGCGCTCGGCGACACGCTTGCGGACGTCGGGCATGGTGATGCCGGGCCCGCGCGGGTCGACTTTTCCGGGCTGCCACTCGGCGTGCCCAATGACGGAGGTATCGCCGCCCTCGCCCCAGCCGTGCGCCCGGCACAGCGCGGCGGCGGCCCGCACGATTGCCTCGACCTGCTCCTTCGGCCACGGGTCCTTGCCGTCGCCGAGGTTCTCGCACTCGAAGCCGTAGAAGCGCGCGTTGCCGTCGACGGATGCCTCGTTGTCGGAGGGCAGCTTCCGCTCCTCGATGACGGCCTGGAGCACATCGTCGTCGCCGAGCCCGGCGTGGTTGGCGCGGCCCCAGCCGACGAGGTGGACCTGTCCGTCCTTGGTGATGACGCCGTGGCACAGCGGGCCGGGCAGGGACGAATGCCCGTCCCGGCAGATCTTGACGGTGGCTGCGGCTCCCCGGGTGACGGTGTGGTGGATCATCACCCCGTTGACGGGCCCCCACGCGCCCTTGTGGTTGCGGTTGCGGGTGGACCACCCGGTGACCTCGACGACGCGCACGCCCTCAGCGCGCAGCGCGGCCAGCGCCTTCGCGGCGGATAGCGGCGTGGCCATCAGCGGCCACCGCCGCGCGGTGCCGATTCCAGTCCGGCCTGATACATCGCGCTGGCCGTCACCGTCCAGGCGGCCTGAATGTCCTCGCCGAGCTCCTCCCACGGCGGCATCGAGCGGCCGTCGTGGGTGAGCCCGCCGGTGGCCGTGCCGTACGCGGCGTAGCCCTTCTGCCCGAGATCACTCGGGAGCGGATCATGTGACATGGGCCCTCCAGGGCATGAAGAAAGCCCCGGCCAGGCGGCTCGGGGCGTGCAGTGGGATCGGCCTACTGGATGTCGGTCGCGGTGGTGTTCGGCGATGTCGAGGCGTCATCGATGCCGGTGCCGCCAGCGCCCGACCACGTGCCTCTCATGTCGTTGCCGAAGCGGTGAATGCCGGTACCGCTGGAGATGGACAGGCCGCGCACGGCCTTCGTGGCGCTCGCTCCAGGGCGGCATTTGTTGCCGCTGATGGCGATGGCTACCGGGTTGGTCGACACGCGGATGCCGTAGGCGCTGGACGCGACGCGGTTGGCGCCGTCCACGAAGTTGTTGCGGATCTGGACGTCCGAGCCGCCCTGCACGAGGACCCCCGAGTTCGCAGGGTCGCGGATGTGGTTGCCGAGGATCTCGCTGTTGTCGCTGGTCACCATCGTGATCCCGTGCGCTCCGGCAGTCCACACGACGTTGCCGTTCAGCACGGTGTTGTTCTGGTTCTCGGTGCTGATCCCGCTCCCTGACGTGTTGGCGATGACGTTGTCCGCGACCACGGCGCGGGACACGCGGTCGAGGCGGACCCCGGCCTGGCTGCTGGTCGTTCCGTCGATCGTGTTCCCGACGATGGTCAGGTTCAGGACCGTTCCGGACACCTCGCCGAGAGCGATGATCGCGTGGTCGTAGCCGCCGCCGGAGCGCATGCTGTTGCCGACCACAGCGATGTTGCGCATGTTCTGCGACGCCCCGGTGGGGTTGCCGTTGACATCCTTGGTGTCCTCGGCGTCGGACAGGATCACCACGCGGAGCCGGACGGAACCGCCGCAGGACACGAAGGTGTTGCCGACGATTGTGCAGTCCTCGTAGTTGTACGCGCTGATCGCGTACTGGAGGATCCCCTCGAAACTGTTGTTGGCGATCCGGATGCGGCGGTGCCAGCGTCCGATCGTCGCCGAGTGGCTGCCGATCCCGCGCGGCCATGCGGTGGTGCCCGCGGTCCCGCTCGCTCCGAAGTGGCAGCCGCTGATGAGGATGTCCTCACAGGGGGTGTGGTCGTACGGCCCGAACCCGCCGAACACGCCTGAGCTCTTGGCGAGGTCGATCTGTACGGCCTCGGAGAAATCCCTTCCCCCAGGGTCGACGTAGCCGCGGAACTGGCACCCAGTGATCGTGCCGTGGGTCGTCGAGTTGAGTTCGATCCCGTGGAAACCAGGCAGATCCCGGATCTCCAGATCGCGGATGACGATGTCCGTGGCGTGCCCGATCGAGATGCACATGGCGCTCGCGGTCAGACCGCTCGTCGTCCCGCGCATGTTCCACAGGCCGCCCTCGATCGTGATCCGAGAGTGGCCGGTGTACCCGCCGAACGCCTGCCCGCTGTCTCCGTTGATCAGCATCGTCCCGGCGACGTTCCGCCGGAACTCCGCGCCTGCCATCAAGGACAGCCTCGTGTTGTTGTAGATCCGCAGGGTCTGCCCGATCAGGTAGACCCCGGGCGGCACCACGACCTGCGCGCCGCCGAGGTCCCGCGCGGCGTTCAGCGCGAGCTGGATACCGGGGGCCGCGGACGTGCTGCCGGACGCGTCGGCTCCGTAGTTGGTGACGAGCAGCGAGGTGGCCTGCGCCATCGCTCCCAGGCGGCCGGCGGTGATGTCCATGCCGGGCTGCCAGACGACAGGGGTGGTCACGTCACGGTCCCTCCTTCACAGTGAGGCGATGGCCGGGCGCGCGAGGCTCACCGGCGTGCCGATCGTGTGGGGCTTGCTGACCCCGTTGACGGAGCGCACGACGGTGAGGCGCTGCTCGCCCACGCCCGCGAGGGCGGCAATCGCCGTGGCGTTGACCTCCTCGCCGCCGAGCTGCAGCGTGATCGGCATCTCGGACGGCTCGGTCGTCCACGACAAGGCGCTGACCACGTCCAGCGTCGTAGCGGTGGCCGTAGCTGCGGTGAGCAGTTGGCAGCCGTCCGTGTCGGCCTTCGCGGGTTGGTAGGCGCCGAGGACGAAGCGGAGGTCGTCGACGTAGACGGCGTCCTCGCCTGCCGTGGACGAGTTGTCCTTGGCGTAGCGGAACAGGACGACGCTCTTGCCGATGACGTCGAGGGTGGTCTTCGTCCACGGGGTGACCCCCTGGGCGCGCAGTACCTGCACGCCGTCGACGAGGACCAGGAGCCGGTCGCCCTCGAATCCGGGGCCGCTCGTCTCGCTGGACGTGCGGTACCAAAACGAGAGCGACGTCGCACCGGGCGGCAACGTGATCGCCGCGTCGGAGGTCTGGTTGTTGCTGATCGCCCCGGAGCGCAAAGAGTTCGTCCCCGAGCGGGCCTGCGCGCTGGTCCGCGTCCACGGCAGGGTGCCGCCGGGCGTGATCGGCACCTCGTACGTGTCGTCCTCGAACCCCTCGTGGATGACGTTGACCTTCGCGAGGTCCCAGGGGCCGCCCGGCTCGCACGTGAACGTGATCTCCCACGTGCGCGGCAACATGACCTCGCTGTAGCCGGTGACGAGGAGGTCCACCGGCCCGTACGCCACCCACGGGGGGAGATTCATCAGCCGGATGACGTCGCCCTCGCGCAGTGCGAGGACCGCGGGGATCAGGGTCGGGCGGCGGTGCAGCCGGATTCGCGCAGACGGGTAGCGCGCCCCGTCGTAGGTGCCCAGGTGCAGCCGCCAGTACGAGTGGAAGACCGGTTGGACGTCGTCGTCCAGGTTCAGCGTGACCGACTCGTCGTACAGGCCGATCCCGTCCGGCGGAGGCTGCACCGACAGCGGGCCCTCCTCGAGGACCGCCCGCGCCGAGGACCCGCCCGTCCTGGTGACGGTGATGTCGTTCCGAGTCGCGGTGTCGTCGTCGACCGGTTCGAGCGGGGTCGAGATGGTCCCGTCCGCGTAGTCGAGGACGAGTGCGGGCTCCTGCGTGTACAGCGACGACCGGTCCCGGTACAGCAGCCCGAGCCGCTCACGGGACTCCAGTAGCATCCCGCCGTCGGCCTCGGCCGCTTCCTGGAGCAGGGCGAGCAGGGTCTGCGGACGCTGAGGGCCGACCCGCTCGGGAGTGAGCGGCCCCGCGATCCGAGCCAGCGGAATCTGCTCCTCGTTGGCCAAGCGCAGCATCCTGCCCCACGCGGTCTCGCCCGCGTACCCATCATCAGAGCCGGTGTAGAGGGAGGAGTCAGCAGCAGGCAGCACCGCCAGGTGCCCGATCGCCCACCCCTCGGTGCGCGGGCCCCAGTTGGCCGTGACCGCGGTGACGCGGCCCGGCAAGGCCGACGTCGTGTTCGTCGCCACGCCTGCGGTGCCGCCGACGTCCTGCCAGGCGAGCTGATACTCCATGGTGCCGCCGCCGAGGTCGCGTGCCCACAGGCGCATGCGCACCCAGCCGTGGAAGACGTCGCCGCCGATGCCGATGCTGTGGTGGACGAGCTCGGCGCCGGAGGCGTCGTAGCCGAGCAGCCGCGCGCTGTCCGTCCGCATGCCCACCCACCAGCGGCGTACCGTGCCGGTGGTCGAGACGCTGATGACCTCCGGCCACGGTTCTGCGGCTGGCGGGGCCTTGTCGTCTGCGGTGTAGACGAACTCCACCTGCCACTGACCGACATCGACGTACGTGGGCACGATCGCGGAGAGGGTGGCGGCCGCGGTGAGTTTGGGCAGGGCTTTGGACGAGGGCAGCGTGTCCACGCCCGCGAACTCCAGCCCGGTCACCGCCGCGGGCGTGACGCCCTTGATGGGTGAGTAGGCGCGGGTCGCCTCCCGCTCCTCCTCCATCGGCCAGTAGGCGAGCGGACGGCCGGACGGGATCCGGCGCCGCAGCGTGCTGTCCAGCGCCTTCTGCCCCTGGCCGTAGCGGCGCAGGATGCCCGACGCCTCCACCGTGGTCCACACCGCCTTTTCGGACGGCACCCACCTCTGCGGCCACGTCGAGATCTCCCCGACGAACCGCTCCTGCCGGTCCGCGATGGCGGTCGAGGCGTAGCTCCAGACGCGGCCGGCCGAGTCCGTGAGCCCCGTCGAACCGAGCCCCTGAGCCGCAAAGTTCGGCGCTGCCACGACCGTGCCACCGATACCGGAGCGCACCTCCGCGGCATAGACGCGGCCCTCGATCGGGAGCCGCGGCACGGAGGTGGTCAGGTCACTCGGTGCCACCGTGAGTGGGGCGGTGCCGGAGTAGATGCTGATGGGCCCGGCGAGCGCGACCGGCGCCCCGAACTCAGCCCAAGGCCCGACCAGGGACGGAGCCCAGTAGAAACGGGCGGTGCGCCCACCGGACCCGTTGTCGACGTCGAGGGTGGCGCGCAGCGCGGCGCGCGGGGGCAGGGCAGGCAGGGAGCGACTGTGGAAGAAGCTCCCGGCGCTCGTGCCGTCGGTGGAGTAGGAAAGGTACAGCTGCCCGTCCTGGAGGCGCAGGAGATAGGAGCGCTGGTTGCCGGCGGTGTCCCACTTGCCGATCAAGGTGTGCGGGCCAGGGGCGTACCAGCTCGTCGCGGCCTCGATGCGGATGTCGAGGTCGCCGGTGATGTCCAGCACCGCGGCGTCGGGCGTGCTCGCCGAGATGGTCGGGGAGCCGTCGAGGTCGAGGAAGTGCGGGCCGCCGGGCAGCCACATGCGCATGGGCGTGTTGCGGCCGATGAGCCCGTAGTAGGGGCTCATCGGGTTGCGGGGCGAGTAACGGCCGTCCTTGTTGTCGATCTTCAGCGGGCAGGTGGCGGGATCCGCAGCCGTACCGGAGTTGCGGATCCCGCGCGCGTGCGTGATGGGGTCGGCGGTCTTCACGTCCGCCGTGATGTCCGTCCACACCGTGCCGGTACGGATCTCGACACGGAGACCCAACGGGTCCTCGGGGAACGCCATGGTCACCTCTTCTTCCCCAGTACGAACTGGACGTCGCCGCCGCGTGCGCCGACCGCGTTGCGAAGCGTGCCGATGATGAGGTCAGCGAAGCCGCTGCCGTCCGAGCGGAGCGTGACGACCTTGTCCGGCCCCGCCCCACCCGCGGTGCGCCCGCTCGCGCCGATGGCGCCGCCGCCCATGGCCATCGCGGCGGACGGGGTCGGCGTGGACACGAGGTTGGCCATCGTGCGGTCGAGGACTCCCGTGTTCGCCTCCGCGCCCATCGCGATGCCCGGCGGGATCCAGTGGCCGATCTCGTCGGCCATCAGCCTGGAGGGCGAACCGATGTGCAGGGCCTTGGCGATCGGCCCGGGGATCATGCCCTTGGCGAAGCTCATCAGCTGGCCCTTCAACCAGCCGCCCATGGACTTGATGCCGTTGTACAGGCCACGGACGACGTCCTTGCCCTTGCCGACCAGGAGACCCGCCAGAGATCCGATACCGCGCGCGATGCGCCCGGGCAGCCCCCGCACCCACGAGATGAAGGCCACGGCCTGAGTCGCAGCCGCGATCTTGAAGGCGGTGAAGCCGCGCACCGCAGCTGTGCGCAGCGAGCCGACCAGACCTGCGAGCGCTGCCAGGGCGCGGGCCGGTAGGCCGCGCATCCACACGAGGAGCTCCAACAACTTGCGGACCGCAGCCGTCTTCGCCGCGCCGAACCAACCCGCCAGCTTCCCGGGCAGGGAGCCGAACCAGGCCAGCGCCGCACCGATCCCGGCGATGGCCAGGTCGGTGGCCAGCTTGATGAAGTTCCAGGCGTACGTCCACGCGGTCTGGAACCACGTGGTCTTGGTGGCGATCAACACGATGATTGCGATCAAGGCCGCGATGGCCGCGACCACCCAGAAGATCGGGCTGGCGAACATCGCGGCATTCAGGGACCACTGGCTCGTCGTCCAGATGGCGTTGCGGGCCGCGACGATCGTCTGCGCGACCGCCCACAACTTCATGGCTGCCGTGACCGTGCCGATCGCCACGGCGAGCGCGGTCAGTACCGGTGTCGGCGTAGCGCTGATGATGCTTGCCAGCCACGTCGCAAGCTCCGCCGTCAGGCCGATCAGCGGTGCGAGCGCGACGAGGAGGTCAACCCCAGCGGTCGCCAGGGCACCAAGTGCGGCACCGCCCTCTCGTGCCGTCTCCAGGAACTGAGCGAAGCCCGCAGAATCGGGGAGCGACGAGCCCCAGTTGGCGAATGCCTGGGACATCTGGGCCAGGCCGCCGGTCATCCCGTCCGACACCGGCAGGAACGCCTGTAGGAGCCCGGCGAAGCCGATCGCGAGGTTCTTGATGATCGTCAAGAAGTTGCTGAGCGCGGGCCCGGCCGCCGACGACATGTCGGCCGCCCACTCCTTGAACCCGGCGCTCTTCACGCCGACAGCGACCTCGTCGAGGAAGCCGCCGATGGCCCCGGCCGCCGCCTTCACGAAGGGCGTCAGGCTGGGGAGCAGGTCCCTAAGGATCTCGATGCCCTTGGTGAACAGGGGCATCGTCGTGCCGGACATCTCGTCGGACCACGACTTGTAGTCCGACTTCAGCCCGATGAAGGCGCGGGCCGTGGCCTGCGTCGCGGGCGGCAACTGCGCCAGCGCGTCCTTGTACGCCTTCTGCTTCTCGGCCGCGTCCGCCGCCCCCGACGCGAGTGCCTTCTGTGCCTCCTCCGCGAGCTTGGAGACCTCAGTGACCGACTCCAGCTGCGGACCCGCCGCCAGAGAGAACGCCTTCACCGCGAGCCCGGCGGCCGCCGCGCCCGCAGCGAGCCCCATGAGGGCAGTCGTCGCCGCGGCGACAGCAGGCAGCCCCACCCCGATGCCAGCCACCGCCGGGCCCACACGCCGCAGCGCGTTCACGGCCATGCGGGCGCCCGCGCTGATCCGGTCCCCGAGTGCCCGCCCGGCCGAGTCGCCCTCGGAGACGAAGCGGCCGTGCAGGTCCCGCAGTCGGCCGTTGACGTCGCGGGTCAGGCCCTCCATCCGTAGGCGTGCGTTGTTCAGCCCGCGGACGAAGCCGCTGTCGTCCGCGCGCAGTCCTGCGACCAGATCGCCGAGGTGGAGGGCCATGGGCGCACCCCCTCGGGGAGATCAGTGACGGGGGGTGCGCCGGGAAGGCTTCGGCTCAGGTGGAGCGAAGTGCCTGCTCAGCCGGGACTCGGCGGAGAGCAGGCCGAGGATGCGGATGCGCAGCCATCGCCAGGTGCGGGCCTGCATGAGGCCGGGGGTGTCGAGGTCGATGCCGTACACCTCGTGGAGGTCGGCCTCGATGAGGGCCCACTCGTCCAGGAGCAGGCCCCAGGTCAGGTCTTCGCGGCCTTTCGGGCGCGGCCGGTGGCCGTGCGGGTGCTCGTACCACTCGTAGAGCCCCGTCGCTTCGTCGTACTCGCCGCAGCCGATGAGGCCGCCCGTCGAGCCGCTCGATTCGGCGGGGCCACCCGAGAAGGGTCGCCCTGCGCTTCCCAGTACTTCTCGGCCATCTCCAACCCGGCTGTGATCCACATGACGGCGGTCATTGCGACGTGCCGTACACGGGACCAGTCCAGCCCGGCGCCCATCAGCTCGACGTACGCGGAACCCAGCGCGGTCTGGAACAGGTCGAGCTCTTGGGCGTCGTCGAGGACCTCGGCGTCCATCGGGGTGCCGGAGTCGGCCATGCGGGCGCCCTGCTCCATGAGCTTCTGCACCTTCAGGCCGTCCTCGGCGGACGGCGAGGGGATACGGAACTCCTTCACCAATCCGTCGGAGAGGCGTACCGGCAGTGTGAGCGCGTCGTCCTGGAACTCCTCCAGGACCGCGAAGTTCCCGGCCATCAGGGGGCCACCGGGTTCGTGATCGGGGTGAGCGGGCCCGTGCCGGTGAACGTGACCTGCACCTGATCCAGATCCCTCGCTTCGCCGCCCTGGGGCTCCCAGTTGGGCAGGCCCTTGCCGACGTACGCCTCGGGCAGCCCGTTGCGGTCGAAGAAGCGGAGGTGCACCTTGGACGGCTCGCCGTAGGCGAAGAACGCCAGCCGGATCGCCTCGTGCACGGCGGAGTACGCGGTCGAGTCGGGGGTGGCCTTGCGGTTGAACGTGACCTCGACCTCCCAGTCCTGGCCGGTCTTGGTGTTCTCACCCCACCCGTCGGTGTCGTAGCTCGTGTCGTCCTCGTGGTTCGGCTCGGCTGTCCACTGGAACTCGGTCACAGCGGGGCAGAGCTGCCAGTCGGGCACGGCCTCGGTGCCCATGTTGATCTCCAGCCGCCACCGGCGGGCCAGAGCGGTCTCGGTCGGCGTCGACATGACGGCCGCCTCCTTCTACTCGTACACGTGGGGTGAGGGGCGCGTCGAACGCGCGTAGTAGTTGCTGGTCAGCTCCTCGCGACCGTGCTCGTCCTGACCCATCGGGGCCTGCGACTGCCGCCAGATCAGCGAGAGCCGGACACCGCCGACGACGGTGCCCTCGCGCATGTGGAGGAGGTCGCGGACCGCGTCGGCCATGTCGAGGACCTCGCGCGGGTCCGGACCCGCACGCATGCGGATCTGCAGGCCGTCGGTCACGTCGGTCAGGCCGGTGTCCTCCACCGGGTACGGGGTGATCGCGAACGCCTTGTCGGGGGCCTCGGGCATGCGGTGCAGGAAGATCGCGATCTCGTCAGGCGCATACACCCCGGCGGGCCGGTACACGCCGAGGCCCTCGGCCGCCAAGAGCTCGGCGAGACCGGAGACGATCGAGCTGGTGTGACCCACGGGCAACCTCCGGACATGCGAAAACCCCCGCAGCGGGCGGGGGTTCGAGGTGTGGGAGGTCAGCCGCGGAAGAAGCGGCGCAGCGTGACGGCCATGAGCTGGAGCATGACCTCGCGCTCGTCGTTCATGGCGCTTTCCAGGTATTTGGCCTGGCGGCCGGGCAGGTGCTTCCAGGTGAGCTCTTCGTGCTGGCGGACCGCGTACACCGTGTCGTAGGAGATCGCGCCGTTCAGCCCGTCCACGTCCACGCGGCCGGAGCGTTCGAGGGTGCCCTCCTCCAGCGGCACACGGGTGTTGGAGACGCCGAGACCATGCTCCAGCGCACGCTGCACACCCTCGGATGCCAGACGCCGGCCGCGCGAGGTCCACAGCCTGGAGCCCTGCCAGTCCATGCGCGCGTACTGCGTCACTGGAGCTGCACCTCCAGGTGATTCGGCACCGGCAGGCCCGCACCGTCCTGCCGCACCGCCGCGATCACGACCGTCGTCCTGCCGTCAGGCAGCTTCACGCGGCTCTTCGCGGGAGCCGCGGTCTCCAGCGGCGCCCGAAGAGTCGAGGACGAGGTGACCTGCTCGCCCGCAGCGTTGCGGACGAGTCGGGTCTTCTGCTCCAGCAGGCCCCGCACCTCGACGGCCGGACCGTACACGGACCCGGTGGAGGAGTTGCCGAGGAACGGCTCCACCAACACCGTGTGCCGCTGAAGGAAGCGCGGGAACCTCATGCCGACCACACCACCTGACACAGGTCCAGATCCGCGAGGATCTCCAAGGCCTCGGGGGTCAAGGTCGTGTCGTCGGCCGACGTCGTCGGCGCCGACGGCCGAGAGAACGACAGCCCACCCGCACTGACCGACGTCCACGGGCCCGCCACGACGTCGTCGCTCTCCCCAGACCCGGCCGCGTCCCTCTTCGCCCACTCCGCGACCTGCGCGCAGGTGGCGTCACGGAACGCCGCGCGGATGTCCGTGTCGGTCGGGTAGCCCGCCGGGTCGGTGTCGTAGATCGCGGCCTTGGTGGCGGCTGACACGAGCCGTGAGGCCCGTGCCAGCAGCCGGGGAGCGTTCGCCGGGGCGGGCTGCCCGGTGAACGCCTCCAACTCGGCGGTCGTGGCGTACACCCTGCCCACGGCAGCCTCCTATGCGCTCGCGCCGACGATGACGATGTCGTACGTGACGCTCGACCCGGCCCCGGAGTTGGCGACCTTCAACAGGTCCCCGGTACCAGCGGTGACCGCGTACGCCGTGGCGTCCGCCTGCCCCGCCATCGCCCCGAACGTCGCGCCCGGCCGCAGGGTCACCGTGCCAGCCGCATTGAGCAGCGTGGCCCACTGGGTCGCCGAAGCCGCCCCGACGATCACGTTGTTCGTGTTCGCGGCGGCCGCGCTGATGTAGATGCCCTTGACCCGGGCGAAGGTGATCGCCGCGCCGAACGCGTCGAGGAGTACCCCCGCGAGGTCGAGGTCCTCCGTACCCGACGCGGCGAGCGTGCGCCGGTCGTGGAACACCCGGTCTGCCTTGCCCGCGGCGGTGCCGTCCGTGAGGTTCACGGCCCGCCGGAACTGCAGCGGGTCCGCCACCGTGGTCAGATCCAGGGCCTTGGTCTGGCCGATCGTCGCTGCCATCGACAGCGCACTCGATACAGGCATCACGATCTCCGATCAGGTCGCGATGACGAGCGGCACGTGCCGCTTGAACGCGGGCGTGGCGATCGTCGTCGGGGCTGTCGCGCCGATGCCAGAGCCGGACGTCTGAGACAGGTTGCCCTCGCCGGTCAGCACCGGCTTCGCACCGACCGAACCAACCAGGGTGGGCACCGTGGACGCAGCGATCGACAGGCCCGCGTAGTAGATGCCCGACTTAGTGATCCGCTGCGCCGACGCCAGCGCGAACACCTTCGCCGTATCCGCCGCCCACGCCTCGGACGTCTTGTCCGCCGACTGCGCCATCAGGGCGCCCGCCCCGTTGTACAGCATGGCGATCTGGTTCGTCAGCGTGCCACCAGCCGTACCCGCACTGACGAACGTCAGGTTGCTGACGAGGTCGCCGTCCTGGAGGTAGATCGCGACGGAGCACATGACGCCGGTCGCCGCGGCGGGGACGTCGTCCAGACCCACGCGGGGCAGGTTCGCCCGGTGGAAGGTGACGTCCGGATCAGGGCGGCCGGCGGAGTTGAGCCAGCCGAGGTCGTTGCGGGGGTTCCCCTTGAACGTGCCGAGGAGCGTCATGCCGACTGTCCCTTCGCGTCGTCCCCGCTCTTTTGCGGCACGGGGGTGGTCTTCCGCTCGTAGGCGGCGATCTGCTTGCGGTCCTTGCCCGCGGCCTCGGCGGCCTTGACGCGCTGCACCTCGTCGTCGTCGGCCATGTCGAGGTAGGCGATCACCTCGTCCTGGCTGCGCTTGGACGGGTCGAAGTCGACGGGGGTGACGGGCGGCTGCTGCTCGGGGGTGCCGATGCCGAGGCCGACCGAGGGGGCGGAGCCGTGGCCGAGGTTGGTCAGCGCCTCGTCAGTCTCGGGGCTGGAGGTGGCTTCGGTGTCCTCCTCGGTGGCCTCGTCGGCGGGGAAGATGCCGTAGGCCTGCCGGCGGAAGTACTCGATGGCCGCGCGGCCTTCCTTCGTCGAGTCGTCGACGTAGCCGGTGCCCTTGGTGAAGGAGACGCCAACGGACTCGCCCGTGTAGGAGCGGACGGGGGCCTCGATCCGGAACTTGTTCATGGTCATCGCACCTTCACGTTGCGCAGGACGCCGCAGGACTTCGTGTTGCGCAGGACAGCCGCAACCGGGCCCATCTCGACCTCGCCGCTCTTGACGGCGCCGGGCTGGGTGAAGTCGGGCAGGTAGGTCTCGACGAGCGGGGCGCTGGCCATCGAGGCGCCGTGGAAGGCGTCCAGGCCGAGCGACACCGCGTAGATGTCGGTGAGGCCGGTGATGGTGCCGCCCGCGCCGCCGCCGTCGGTGTCCGCCGAGCGGATCGGGATGATCGGGGCGGAGCCGTCGGCGCGGTCGCCGAGGTCGACGAGTGCCCAGTCGCCGTAGCGCTCGACGAGGACTCCGAGGTCGTTGCGCTCCGACGTGAACTGGGATGCGCGCCGGGCCAGGGCCTTGATGCGGGCGATGGACTTGGTGTTGCCGAGGATCGCCTTGACGCCCGGAGGGACGGAGCCGTCGGCGCCGGTGTCGCCGGATCCGGTCTGCGAGCCCATGATCCGAGAGAGGAAGTCGTCGAACGCGTCGAACGCGCTCATGGCGATGTCCTCGCTGTTGACCGTGGCCGGAGACCAGTCGAGGTAGCCGATCGCCACCCCCTCGGCGAGTGGCAGGTACTCCGTGGTTTGCCCGGTGAGGGCCTTGTCGAGGCCGTCGAAACCCGCGTCATCGACCGCGGTGTCACCGAGGATGAGTTCCTGCTGGAAGCGGGTCCGCATGCTCGTGAGCTTCTGCGCGAGCTGGAAGCTGATCTCGTTCGAGGCGGCGGGGCCGAGCCGAGCCAGCTTGCGGTCGACGGTGAACGCGCCGCCGAGCGGGTGGAGTTCCACGCTCTTACGCTCGCGGGTGGCCTGGTTGGGGACGTACTCCTCGTTGAACCGGCGGAACGACACCGAAGACGGCGCCAGGAGCCGGGTGTAGCCGTAGGTCAGCGAGCTGTCGCCAGTGCCCGGGGTCGCCGTGTCGTCCCACACGAAGTTGTTGAACAGCCAGCTGTTACGCCGGAGGTTGTCGATGACGGCGAAGTCGATGTCCGCCTGGGTGTTGAGCTGCGCCTGAGCGAGCGTCACGGGCATGGGGTACTCCTGATGTCAGTTTCCGTAGTGGGTTTGGACCGCTCCCGCGAGCGATCCGGCACGCTTCTTTGCCGCGCCTTCGCCGGTACCGCCGGAGAGGTCGCCGCCGCTCTTCCCCGCCGCGGCGGGGACTGCGAACGCGGCGTTCTCCTTCACCGCTTCCTTGATCGCGGTGTCGAGGGCGGTCGTGAAGCCCTTCTCGGAGGGGTCGAGCTCGGCGAGCTTGGCGACGAAAGAACGCGAGTCGAGCAGCGCGCCCGCGCGGGCCTGGAGCTTGTCGGCCCGCGTCCACACCGCGAGCTCGACGTCCTTTGCGCGGATCACCGAGTCCTTCTGGGTGATCGTGGTGTCCTTCTGCGCGATGGCGTCGGCGAGTGCCTTCGGGTCCGGCGGGGTGTCGTCCTTGACGAACCCGAGCGCCTTGCCGAGCTGCTGCGTGAGCGCTGAGACCGCGTCGTCGGCCGCCTGCTTCTTGGCGTCGGTGCGGGCCTTGCCCGCGTCCTTGCGGGCCTCGGCGAGTTCCTTCTCCAGACGCCTAACCGTGGCGGCGAGGTCGTCGCCGTCCTTACCGCTCTTGCCCTGCCCGGTGTCGGTGCCCTTGCCGGAGCCAGCACTCGAGCCGCCGCCGTCTCCGTCACCGGAGCCGCCGTCACCTCCCGAGCCGTGTTGGCCGTCACCGCTGCCGTCGCCGTTGTCGGATCCGGAGCCGTCGCCGTCCCCTCCGTCCGCGTACAGGAACGGGGAGAATGGGGCAGCACCGTAGGGGTGTGCCCATCCGGCGCCTGCGAGTCGGTATCGGGGCAGGGTCTTCTTCGGCATCGTGCCCTCCGGGGCATATGTCGCCCGCGCCTGGCGAGCTTGGGGGCGGGCCGCGCCTGGCGTGCCCGAGGGATGTGCAGATGGCCCGCGCCTGGCGGGCCTTCAGGAGTGACCCGCACCAGGCGGATCGGTGTTCCCGGCCCGCACCAGGCGGGCCGAAGCCAGAGTCGTGACGCCGCGCGCCCATCGCCCTACCTTCGAGAGATGAGCGATATCCGGGATCAGTGGAAGCCTGATGGAACCTGCCCGAGTTGCGAACAGACTCGGTACGCCCGCTACACGGTGGACGCCGATGGCGAGGTGATCGGCCGGGCTATGGGGCAGAAGTGCGACGGACACTGCACGCCTGAACAAGTTTCAGATGCCGAGGACGCTGCCGAGGAGGCGTAGTCAGCGAGCGCCTAGCTGCTCACGCTGCGGCTTGCGCCGTAGGTCGTCATGGGCTTCCACATGCTCGCGCTGCGCAGCCTGCCACTTGCGCACGAATGCGCTGGCACGGCGGCGTGCTGCGTCATCCATGGCGACGGCCTGCGCGCGTTTCCAGCGGCGGATGTGCCGCTCGATCTGTCGCTGCCGCTGGGTGTCCTCGTACGTCGTGCCGGGCGTCGCGTGATGCGGCGGCCGCGTCGTCACTCCGGGCAGGTACGCGGCCAAGCTGTGGCGGCAGTTCGGATGGAACAGGCCCTTCGAGCGGGCCTCGACGAGCGACCCGGCCACGTGCACCACGACCGTCCGCGTCGGCGCGAGCCAACCGCCAGGCTGCACCGTGTGCTCGGCCACGACCGTGTGCGGACCCGCTTCGCCGGACAGATCCAGCACCTCGCCCTCCCACTGCGCGCACAGCGGGCACTCCAGCGGCGCGTCGGAGACGATGACCAGGCCCACCCCGATCTCCGCGAGGGCATCCGTGTGCCCCTCGATCGCCGCCCGTGCGGTAACTGACCGGACCGCCATCTCGGCATACGAGGCCATGTCCCAGGAACGCCCGGCTTTGTCGACAAACCCGGTGATGCCGCGGGCCGCGAACTGATCGAGGGCCCGCTGCGAGGCCTGCCGCCGCGTCATAGCGCCGAGCAGCAACCCGCCCGACGCGCGGCCCACGATCGACCGGAACGCGTCCACCACCGCGCGCGTGATGCGCACGTACAGCGGGCGCGTGTCCTGCGCGAGCGACGCCGCCAGCCGGTCCACCGCGGGCGCGCCCGGAAGGGTGCGGCGAGCGACGAGCTCACGGCCGATGTCCAGCGCACCGAGCTCGGCGACAGCCGCCTGCCGACCGCGGTTGTACGCCTCGACGAGGGCCTCGCGGACCTTGCCGTCCGTGTCGGCCTGGAGCGCTTCGGTGACCGCCTCGACTGCCGTCCGCAGGTTCCCGATCGCGGCGAGCTTCAGCTCCGCCCACCGCGGCGACTCAAGGTCCGCCTCCAGGGCTTTAGCGAGGCGCTCCAGGAGAGCGCCCTCGGCGTCCTCGTAGAGCCGGACGACCTCACTAGCCAAGTCCTCCGCCATCGCTGGGGAAACCGGCATGCGGCACCCCCTCACCCTCGGCCCCGGTAAGGGCCGGATCGGCGACGTCGCGGCCGGACTCCTTCAGGATCCGGTCGACCTCTTCGCGCTGCGCGGTCTCGTCAAGGTCGGGCCGGGTGAGGCCAACGAGGGTCTCCGTGGACGCGGCCTCGGCACGGCGCAGCAACTCGGCGGTCTCGGCGAGGGTCTTGATGTCGTCCTGCACCGAGTCCTGGAACTCAACTCGCGGCCGCTCGACCTGGACGGTTGGGGCGCCAGGGAACATGGGCGAGGCGAGGAGCATGAGCCACGACTCGGTGATGTCCGCGATGCCCGGGACGGAAAGCTCCGCCTTACGGGCGCGGGTGGTCATACTCCGCGCCGTTCTCGCCTTGATCTCCGTGGCGGTCACCGCGGCGCCGTCACCGTCGTCCCCGAACGTTCCGCCGGAGTAGCCCGCGTTGCGGATGACCTTGCCCGCGAACTCCTCGATCGTGGCCCGATGCTCCTCGTGCCGGATCGCGAACTGGTTCACCGTGATGGACTGGTCCGCGGTGGGCGGGATGTTCATTGCCGCGTACACCTCGCGGTCCTGCCACAGCGCCCCATCACCAGGCCCGTTGGACTGGAGGTACCCGGACGGCACGATGATCCGCGCCTTGGCCAGACGGATGTCCCGCATCCACGACGTGTACGTCTCGTCGATCGCCGACAGGAACGTCTCCGCGCCCTGGAAGTCCGACGTGCCGAGGCCTGCGGCGCCGGGGATGTCGATCCAGTCGGGGGCGTCCATGGTGTTCGGGACGTACGAGGCGAGGATCCGCCGCTCCATGCCGACGGGGAGCTGCCGCACGGGCAGGAGGCCCTTCGTGGCCGTGAACTCGTCCAAGCCGCGGGGCTTGCCGAGGTTGTCCTCGGTGCCCTCGTACACGCCGTGCAGGATGACACCCGGCTCGTGGCGCTCCAGGTGGCGGACGACGCGCTGACCGTCGACCTCCAGGACCGTCCAGAACGTCACCGCGCGCAGGCGCTCGCCGTGCACAAACTCAGGGACGGCGCAGTCGGCCCGGACGCGGCTGATCCACGGCAGGGGGCTGACGTCGTCGTCCCACACGATCCGCAGGTAGGAGCCGCCGAGCGCGGCCCCGGTCTCGCCCGCGGCGATCAGGGTGCGCTTGAGACCGGTGTTCAGGAGCTCTTCGAGGACCTCCTGGGTGGCCGTGTGGTCGACCTTCAGGGCAGGCGGCTCGGAGTACAGGAGGTCGGAGGAGGTGCGGGCGATGTCCCGGGCGAGCGGCATGAGGAGGTTGGCGCGCTTCTCGCCGAGGGGGGTCGGCTCACCCCAGAACCAGCGGGACACGCGGCCGACGACGCCGCCGCGGTACTGGCTCGGCCGGTTCTCGGCGGGCCCGAAGCGCGCGTTGTCGCGGTGCCGGTTGAGGTAGCGGTAGGCGAGCCTGTCCGGGTTCGCGGCGAGCCAGGCAGACCAGTCCGCCATGTCGGCCCGCACCGCGGGGTGGACGGGCGGCCAGGCGATGCCCTTACTCGGGAGCGGCATCGTCCACCCCCTCGTCGGTGTTCTGCTGCTCGGCCTCGCGTGCTCGTGCTGCTTCGTCCATGGCGTCGGCCGTCTCACGCAACGCGGCCGAGATGTCGAACGCGGTCAGCGTGATGACGCCGCGCGAGTCCGCGGTGAGCTCGATGGTTCCGATCTCCACGGTGGAGCCGCCGCCGATGCTCAGGTACACGGGAATCGACACAGTTGCCGCCATCACGCAGCCACCTCCAGGGATGTCACCGGCAGCAGGTGCCGCCACTCATGCACCGAGCTGTGCAGCCCGTACCGCAGTCCGTCCACGCTGTGGTCGTCGACCTTCAGCGGCTTGTCCTCGCCCTTCGCGGACGCCTTCTCGTCCCACACGTACGAGGGCAACTCCTGGAGGAGGCCCGTGCACGAGCGGTGGATGGACAGGACGTCCTCGCCGAACGCCGTGCTGACGCTTCGGATGCCGTCCTTCACGTCGTTGTTGGCCTTCGCCACCCCGGGCACTCCGTCCGCCCACAGCTGCGTCATGAAGCTCGCCGCCGACGGGTCCACGAAGATCCAGGAAGGCTGGACGCCCTTCTGCCCGCGGTGTTCGTAGTTCGCCAGCCAGCGGCGCACCCCGACGCTGTACTGCGCGTCGGTCATCTGCCTGCGCGCGACCCGTGAGTCGTGCCGGTACTCGCTAGCCACGTACAGCCGGTCGTCCGTGCCGATCCCGATGAGCAGGGCGGCGAACGGGTTGACGGTGCCGTAGTCCAGGCCCACGCACATCCACCGGGAGATCTCCGGGACCAGGTCGACGACATGCTTCGCCTCGTCGAACGCGTCGTAGATGACGCCCTCGGCCAGGCACCACTCGCCGAGGATGTACCGGCGGAAGAACAGCCCCTGATGCGACCGCCGCAACGAGGCCACGTAGTCGGCCGGCAGGGTGGGGTTGTCGTCCAGCGTGAACGAGAACCGGGCCAGGTCGAGGGCGTCCGGGTCTTGCGTCTCCACCAGGGTTCCGTCGCGGCGCAGGTGCAGGCGGGCGCGGTCGAGGTACTGCTTCTTCAGCCAGTGGTTCGGGCCCTCGGGGTTGGTCGTGGCGAACCACTGCGCCCCGGCGACGCTGAGGCGGGTCTCCAGCATCTGGAAGAACGTCTCGGGGTACGTGGTCACCTCGTCGCAGTACGCGCCCGCGAGGGTCAACCCCTTGATCTTGTCGACGGCCTTCTCATCGTTCGCCCCAGCCACGTAGATCGTGCGGCCGAAGATCACGACCTCGCCCGCACCGGCCCGGTAGACGCAGCGCTTCTTGCCGACCATCTGCTCGATGACGTCGATGATGTTCCGCTTCAGCGTCCGCTCGGTCTTGCCGACCATGAGCAGGGCGCCGGGCGGGCCGGTGCGGATGTACCGCAGCCACACCATGATCGACCCGATCGTCTTGCCCGAGCGGACCGCGCCCTCCCACAGATTCCCGCGCGCGGCCGCCAGCTGCGTCGCGCGCAGGGACTTCCCGGCCAGGGGCTTGAACATCGCCGCCCCCTACTCGCCGCCGATCATTCCCCTCAGCCATTTGTCGACGGCCGCCAGGCCCTCGGTGTCCTCGCGCTCCGGGGGAACGAGCTTCAGGCTCTTCTCGATGGCGATGCCGGCCGACGCCATCAGGTCCTTCTTCGCGTCAGCCGGGGGCTCGTCGACCTTGCGCTCGGTGTACGAGTTCGAGGAGCCGCCGATACGGAAGACGGTCGAGGGCTCCCACAGTTGGGCGCTCAGCCGCTCGGCATCGTCCTGGAGGGCTTCGGCGAGCATGGCGCGGCGGTCGGCGAGTTGGGCGACGCGGTGGCGGGTGGCTTCCTCGGTCATGGTGACGTCGAAGACGAGTCCCTCCTCGCCGCACACGATGCTGACGGTGCGTGGGGCGCGGCCGATGAGGCGGGCGATCTCGTTGCGGCCCTTGCCCTCACCGTGCAGGCGGATGATCTCGGCGCGTTCGGCGTCGGTGACCTTGCGCATGTCCCGGCGTACGGCCACGGGGTCACCTCCTGTGGGCGTGCGAAGGCCCGGCCGCTCACGGGAGGGGCCGGGCCGGTCTACGGATGGATCAGCAGGACTCTTCGAACTTCACCGCGTTGAGCTTCACCGGCTGCCCGTCGAGCTTGGCGCCCGCGGTGGGCTCCTGCGAGCACACCTTCCAGTTCGACTCCATGAGGATGAACCGGCTCTGCCCGGAAGCGTCCTCAACGGTGAGGCTCGTCCCGGAATCGAGGGCACCGCGCGCGACCTTGACGGCCTTGCCCTTGAAGTCGGGCATCGTCGCACCTGCGGCCTGCGGTTCCTCGGCGCCGGCGTCCTTGCCCGGGCAGGTCTCTTCGAGCTTCACCGTGGCGAAGTCGACCTTCGCGTCGGTCGGGTGGTCGCCGGCCTTCGGGGTCTGCGAGCAGATCTTCCAGTTCCGGTCGAAGGCCTGCATGCGGTCGCGGCCGAGCGCGTCGTGGGAGGTGAGGGCGTAGAACCCGGCCTTCTGCGCCTGGTCCTGCGCGGACTGGAGGCCCTTGCCGGTCATGTCGGGCAGTGCCGCTGTCTCGGTTTTCTCGCTCGCGTCCTTGGTGGCGGCGGGCTTGTCCTGGCTGGTGCCGGTGCTGGTGTCCTCGTCGGGGCCGCAGCTGGTGAGTGCGAGGAGGCTGGCGCTCGCGATGAGTGCCGCGATGGTGGTGCGGGTGTGCATGATCCCCCCTGGGATGCGCGTGTGCTGAAAGGGGCATCATGCGGCATGTGGGGAGATCGTGAAGGCATAGTGACGTCGCTGTGACACGGTGATGGCGGAGCAAGGCCTGTATACGCGTCAGGCCCGCGCGGTGGCGGGCCTGTTGTTTCCGGGCATGCCGGATCTGCGGCTCAGTGTGGGGCACGATCGATCGGAACGCAACTACGGGCGTAGTGATCGGGCACCAAGGGCGGTGCGAAGAGGTCCGCCCCTGACGGTGGGGGCGGGCCTGCTGTGTGTGCGGGTCAGTAGCGCGTGAGCTGGTCGGCGGGCTGGAGTCCGTTGTGCATCTGCCCCTCGCGGTCGAAGGTCTTGATCCGGCACATCAGGTCCGGGCCGAGCTGCAGGACATCCACGACGTGGAACTGGACGTACTCACCACGGCCGTTGATGGCGAAGCCGCTGGCGCGGCGGAGGAGGACCGTGTCGCCGACGTTGATTTCGATAGACACGAGCTTCTCCCTGGGGTCAGGCGGCGAGCAGTAGGCGGGCGGCGAGCTGGTGGTGGCAGTGCGAGCCCTTCAGTCCGGCGGGGCAGGTGCAGGCGGTGGGGGCGCTGCGGTAGGTCTCGGTGCCGTCGGTGGAGGCGGTGAGGAAGACGACGCTGCGGAGGGGGGTGATCGCGGCGTCGGCGATCAACTCGCGGGCCGACTGCACCTGGTGGGGCTTGTAGTCGGCGAGGTCGACGGCTGAGGTGCGGATCTTGCGGGCGCAGGTGGGGCCATAGCCGGTGGCGCAGCTCTTGGCGCTGGTGAGGGTGCGGCCGCAGCGGAGGCAGTTGGTGTGGGTTGTGGTGTTCTGCATTGCTGCCCCCCCGGTCGTTAACTTTGTGGGTACACGGTAAACGTGAACCGTGTACCCACACAAGAGGTGGCGCCAAACTAACTGTGTGGGAACATGAGGCTCATGGCTGAGACGTCGACGGACCACACCTTCAGCACCAAGTTCCGCATCCCACGCCGCATGTGGGACGCCTACGGAACCGCCGCCGGACGACAGGGCATTGATCGCAGCGCCGACCTCGTCGAGCATGTGCGCACGTTCATTCAGCAACACGGCGACGAGCACGAGCTCGCCGAGCTCGCCGCCGCCGAGGAGGAACTGGCCGAGCGGCGCGCGCGCAAAGGCGGCCGGCCGAAAAAGGAGGCAAACACGTGAGTGACCTGCCACAGGGCGAGATCGACTGCCCTCACTGCCACGCCACCCAGGACGCCCAGGACGTGCGCATCATCGTCGGCCGCACAGACGGGACAGTCGTCGAGATCCGGCACGTAGAGGGCTGCGTGGACTACCCGGAGCGCCCAGGCGAGACGCCCACCGCATGACGAGGGCCCCGCCCGGAATCACCGGGCGGGGCCCTCTGCATCATCAGCCCGGGAAGTCGTCCCCGAGTACAGCCCGCCGCTCCCGCTCCGCCCGCCGATTGAGAGCGCTCGTCATCCGCACCGCCACCACGGTCGCCACGATGCCCAGCCCCCCGAACACCACCTGCGTCACCACACTGACTATGCGGATGTCCTGCGAGGCGATGATGACGCCGAGCCCCACCCAGCCCCCGCACATCCACGCGAACCATATCCGCAGCTTTTCGACCCTGACGGCCTTCTGCACGTCGCTGTACCTGGACACCTGCACCCCCTGGTGTATGCGGCTGTGGCGCCGGAGCGTAGCGGGGCGGGGAGCCGGCTGGGGCGGGAACGGCGTAGGCCCCGCCAGTGCGGCGGGGCCCGGCGCCGAGGTCAGTCCTCCCAGTGCATTTCGGGGACCGCCGGGAGCCCGGCGGCTTCACGCCGGTCCATCTCGGCACGAACGGCGTCGGCTGTCTCATCGGACATGCTGGCCACGGTCGGTCGGTGCAGCGGGTCGTCGGCGAGGTCGTCGTATTCGGTCTCGTCGGCGAGTTGGTCGGTGTAGTGGTCGGGGTCGTATCCGAGCTCGCTGTCGGGGTCGTCCATGTGCATGGTGGTGTCCCTTCTGTGTGCACGCCCGTGGCGATATGGGTGAGGCCCCGCCGCAACGGGGGTGCGGCGGGGCCTCGGTCTCAGTGTGGACTGGGTCAGATACAGGGGAAGTGTGAGACGGGGAAATGCCCGCCGCAGCGGGCGCAGTAGTACGTCGTGTGGTCGATACCGAGGGCGGCGCGGATACGCGCCAGGCGTCGTCGCATGATGGTGGTCCTGTCTCGTGTGTGCGGGATGAGGACCGGGGCGGTCGGTCAGCTGCCAGGCGGGCGGCCGCCCCGGGGTTCAGTGGGTGGGCGTGTAGCGGGCGAGCAGCACGGGCTGCTGCACCGTGACGACGTCCCCGGTGATCTCGACCGAGCGCTCGTCGTACAGCACCTCGGTCATGGCCAGGCGCAGGATGTGCCCGGTGGTGGGGTGCGAGGCATCCCAGGTCTTTCCGTCGTCGTAGCTGGCCTGCGCTGCGTAGGGCGCGGCCGGGTCGATGTCGGCGACGGGCGGACTGTCGAAGATCCGCAGCCACCGGTCGTGATCGCGCTTCGGTGGCGTCTTCATCAGCTGTAGGAGTGCAGTCGGGCGGACGCGGCGCGAGCGGCGCGGAGTCCGTCGGCGGGGCTCAGCTCCTGCGCCAGGTCACGCTCGTCGGCGTCGAGGTGCGGGGCGTGGTCGTGAGCGATGGCATCGACCACCGCCTCGTACAGCATCGAATCCGTGGTGTCGCCGTACGGCATCTGCCAGTTGGCGTCACCGTGGATGGCGAGGCGGGCCGCTGCGTCAGCGTCGAGCCGGGGGTCTGTCTCCATCGCGCGGATGGTGGCGTCGAGGGCCTCGGCGGTCTGCGGGTGGGTGGGCATGGTCATGGACTTCTCCACGGGCGGTAGACGGCGGGTAGATACGGCGGTAGACGGTGGTAGATGAGCCGGTAGACGTGCAGGTCAGACGGCGGTAGACGGCGTGGTAGACGTCCCTTGCGGCGCGGCTGGGGAAGGGGCCAGATCCTCACGCCGGACGCCCCGCGTGGGGCCCCCGCCGCAGGCCTTGACCTTGGGGTGGACGGGGATGTTCTGGGCCTCCAGACGGGAGCGCAGATCGGCGATCGTCCAGGAGGCCGTCAGCGACGCCGTCTCGGGGTCTCGCTGGAGGTGCTGCAGGACGGTGCGCAGGTGCACCGCGGAGCCCGTGCCCATGAGGTCGAGGAGGAGGGTCCGGAGTGCCTCGCCGTCGCCCCCGGAAGGGACCCCGGCGGGGTACTCCTCCGCGGGGGGAGGGGGACGTTTGCGGGAGGCTCTCCAGGCGGCGCCGAGCCACAGCGCGCCGAGGAGCCACAGCAGCCAGGGCAGGGCCCGCACGATGCGGGCGGCGAGGTAGGCCCCCAGGCCCAGCACAAGGGCGCGGACGAGGATGCCGAGGACAGCCTTCCAGCCGGTCAGATCCTCGCGGCGGCCACGCGCGCACCAGGCAGCCGCCCCGGCGAAAAGTCGCCGGGTCAGGATGCTGGAGCCGGTGGCGATCCGGTCGGCGGCTCGGGAGAGGCGGCTCACAGGACCCCCGTCCCCTGCACCGCGTCGACCACGGCGACGCCGGTCGTGTTCAGGGCATCGGGCAGCCAGGCCAGGGCGCCCGCCACGCCTGCGGTGAGCAGCAGGACGGATCCGACGAAGGCCCCGCCGAGGATCCTCTTCTTGTCCTGCTTCCCGGCGGCCTTGTAGGCGAGCACGACCAGGAAGACGACGCACACGGCGATGACGGCTCCGGTGGCGCTGAGGCCGAGGAGCTGTCCGTTGGTGATTCCGGAGGCGGAGCTGGTGCCGGTGGCTACGGAACCGGTGCGTTCGCCTGCGCCGTTGGCGATGGTGCCGGAGCGGGTGTGGGCCCAGCCGAGGAGGCCGCCGGGGCAGGCGGCGGCGCAGGCCGCCGCGATGAAGCCTTTGCCGAACGCGGCGAGCTGCTTCATTTCCCGGTTGCCGGTCCACCACGGGTACAGGTTGGCGATCAGGACCAGGAGGGCGGCGAGGAGACCGCCGAGGGTCAGGGTGGCGGTGCCGGTCATCGGGAGACTCCGGTGAGGAAGAGGAAGGGATCCCACCAGTCCATGACGCCGAGCGCGCCGACCATCGAGGTGACGAGCAGGGCGCGGTGCAGGAGGCGGCCGGTGCGGTCGAGGAGCAGCGCCGCCCCGATGCCAACGCCTGCCAGGACGTAAGCGGCGCCAACGGATGCGGTGGTGCGGGCGTCGTGCAGGGCGGCGCCCCAGCCGGTCGCCAGGCTGTAACCGTCGAACACCGGGAGCAGGGCGATCCCGGCGGCGGCGAGGGACTGCCAGGGGCGCAGCCAGTTCCACAGCCACTGCCAGCGCGACGGCTCGGGCTCCACGGGTACGGGCGCGTAGGTGACGCGCAGCTCGATCGTGCCGGGTGCCGGGGGCGGCGGCCACCACGGCGGCGGTGGCGTGGCCGCGGCAGGCGGTGCGGGAGGAGGCGGCGGGGTGTGCCAGGGCGGGACCTCGCCGGGCTGGGGCGGCCGCGCGGGCAGGGGTGCGGCGGCGGGGATGACGCGGGTCGGAGTGATGGGCGGTGGTTTGTCGGTCACGAGTGCCTCAGTGAAGGAGGGCCGCGGCGAGGTGGCCGGCGGTCGCGGTGGCGGTCAGGGTGAGGGCGGGGCGCCGGTGGCCGTGCAGGAGCGCGGCGGTGGCGAGCAGCGCCGCGGCGGCCTCGGTGGCGGTGGTGGCGGTGGGGTGGGCGAGTCCGGCGAGCACGCACAGGTGCCAGGCATCCGAGATGTCCGTGAGGACGGTGCGGTCGCTCATGGCCGGAGCCCTTCGGCGACCTGAGCGATGGTGGCCAGAACGAGGCAGAACCCCGCGAGCGCCATTGCGAAGACACTCGCGACGTCGGCGAGCCAGTGCGTGCTGCGGTTGCCCCATGTGACGGCCGCGATGGCGGCGGCGAGGCCGACGGTGGCGAGGCAGATGAGGGCGAGGACGAGCCCGCCGACGGCGATCACGGTGTGCCCCCTTGGGCGAGGGCGGCGCGTACCTGCTTGGCGCGCGTCTGGCCGATGTGCAGTCCGGACTTGAGGGCGCGGATTGAGACGGGGCGGCCGTCGTGGGTACACCTGTACTCGGCGTCGAGTACGCGGGCGCGGGCCAGGAGCGGGTCCTCGTCGGCTGGCGTACCCGGGGGTGTACTCGGCTCGGGTACGGCGGGCGGAGGCTGGCCGGTTGCGGCCTGCTCGCGCTCCTCGGCGGCGCGCCGCTTGATGAGATCGACGATCTCCTCCGGGCCCGGGTCGGGCACGCGGGCATGTACCTGGGTACGGGGGTGCTCGGCCGCGCAAACTGGTTCGGGTGCGCGTACTTCGGGGTGTACCTCGGGCATGGGCGCGAGGTCGAGCGTGAGCGTTGCGGCAGGTGAAGGCGCGGGTACGGCGTCGGGTACGGGCTCAGGTACAGCGCTCAGCTCGGGCCGTTCGGCGGTGGACGGGTCGATGACCGGGCCCTCTCCCCACCGGCCCGCGCGCAGGGCGAGACCGGCCTGCGCCTCGGTGACGGGTACGCCGTACTCGGTGCACAGTGCCGCTAGTTCAGCGGGCCCGGCAGGCAGGTTCGCGCGGTGCACGAGGAGGATCGCCTCGATCGGGTCCATGCGCCGCAGCTGCTCGCCGGTCACACCGAGCGGGGTACGCGGGTACACCTCGGGTACGGGCTGCTGTACCCACGGGGAGACGACGGGTACGGTCCGCAGGTCGCCAGCGCTGCGCCGTCCGGCGAGCTGTTGCATGAGGGTGTGGCGCTGCTCGCCGTTGGTGGCCGCCCCGGAGCGGTCCAGGGCGGCCGCGAGCCGGGCCTTGCCCCACGGGCTGAGCCAGCGGCGGGCGCCGAGGCGTACGGCGCGCGCGGTGGCACGGTCGCGGGTGATCTGCTCCGCGGTACGGTTCCGCGTCGCCAGTCCCAGCCGGGACAGCAGCCGCTCGCGCAGCTCACGGCCGATCGTCGCGGGCAGCCCGGTAGAGAGTGCTTCGGGGCGGACGAGGCGGATCTCCAGGCCCATGGCAAGGTGCCAGAGCAGGCCGGCCATGACGGGGCCGATGACGGCGCGGACAGTGCCGCCGACGAGCCCGGACTCGGCGTAGCAAGGGATGACCAGCACGGCGGTGATCAGCCACATGAGGACGCCCGGTACGCCCGGGGTGCCGGCCTCGCCGTCGGTGGTGGTCACGGCCTTGTTGGCGCGGGCCATGACGGCGCAGGCGAGGAGCGCGAGCTCGGCGGCCGCGAACATGACGGCGCGCTCGGTGACGGCGGTCATACCGAGGTGGTGCTCGGCGAATCGCCAGGATGCGTCTGCGGAGTATGCCGTGCACACGAGCGCCCCGGCGGCGGCGACCACGACGGCCGCGGGCGGGCGGGGCATGGCGCGGATGGCCCGCCCGACGGCGTACGCAGTGAAGGCGGTGACACCGAGCGCCGCGGTGGCCGCCACGGTGGTCGGCCACGGGTGAGCGAGCGCCCACCCGTGGAGCTGATCAAGAGTCACAGTGGCTTCCTTCGGAGCCGTCCGGCTCGCAGCCGTGCACGCGGTCCTCGCCGGACTGCTGCTCGCGCCGGGCCTGCGCCTCGGCGTAGTCGTCGGCGGCGCGCTGGAGGAGCTCGGCGACGGAGGCCTGCGGGTCGGTGACGATGGGCTCGCTCATCACAGCCCCCGGGCAGCTGCGCGGAAGCGGAGCGCGTACTCGCCACGGGTCACGCCATCGATGGACGGCAGCGCGGCGTACAGCCGGTCGAGGCTCTCGCGGCTGACCACATCGGGCAGATGACCGAGGACCGTCTGGGCTGCGGTGTCGATGACGTGCTCGCAGTGCAGGTAAGTCATGGGCGCGGTGGCGTCCGCGTCGAGGAGCTCTGCCGCGGCGAGGGCGGTCTGTGCCGCGTAGGTGGGCTGCTCGAGGAGGACGCGGAGGGCTACGTCGACGGGGTCAGGTGCGGCGGGCTGTGTGTTCATGCGGGCACCGCCGTGGACACCTGGGCGGGGATGACGTGGATGGTGTCGAGGAACGTCGGGTCGGCGAGGCGGACGATGCGGAGCGGCTGGTCGTCGCGGTCGGCGATGGTCCACTCGTCGATGGCGGTGCCGGCCGCGCGGGCCTCGGCGATGTCGGCCTCGGTCTCCTGCAGCGTGCTGGTTCCCCAGGTGCTGCCGTAGCTGTCGAGGTTGAGGACGGTGCCGAGGCTGGGCTGTGGGGTGGAGTGATCGGTACGCTCCATGGCGGACCTGCTCCTTCTCGCGTTGTGGGTGGGTCCGGCCCCGGCCATACGGAGGTGCGAACTCCGGCCGGGGCCGTTTTGCACAGCAGCCGTGCTGCTTGCCCAGGACTGTAGGGGTCCCCTACAGTGCGGCGCAAGCGGCCCGCCGAAATGAAAGGGCCGGGATGAGCGACGAGGAGGTACGCCGCGTGTCGGACGCCCTTGACGCGGTCGAGCAGATCGCGGACTTGGAGCAGCGGGTCAGGGTGAAGAGCCAGGTGATGGCGACCCAGGCTGAGCGCAACAAGGAGTGGTCGCGTGAGCGGGATGAACTGATTCGTCACCTGGCTGCCGAGGAGGAGCTCTCGTACCGGCAGATCGCGGCACGCCTCAGCATCAAGCTCAGTACGGTGCAGGCGGTGTTCCGGGGTTACAAGGGGTCCGGGACGACGCGGCCGAAGAAGAGTGACGCGGAGGCGTAGCGGTGGATGATCTCGCGCGGCGGTGCGAAGAGCTCACCGAAGGGGAGCATCAATGTGGTCCACCCTGATCGCCGTACTCGGCACGCTCGGCGGAGCCGCCTTGGCCAGCCTCACCGCACACTGGACGGACCGCCGCGCCCGCGCCGCCGAGCAGAGGCAGCGAGTCCTGGACGCCACCGCGCAGCTGCTCGCCGCGGCCCTGGAGTACCGCCAGCAGTACTGGATTCAGGTCGCCGACCTGCGTGACGGCGTCCCTGTCGGCAGGGAGGCGCGGGTCGATCTGTATCGAGCGCGCTCGGCCGTCACGCAGGCTTTCGACCGCATGGCGCTCACCACGGCTGACGCAGGCCTGGCTGCCATCGCGGTTGAGGCCGCGTGGTCGGCCATCGACCTCGGTGACATTTCCCTGGGGAACGTGCGAGACGGTCGGTTCAGCGATGAGGTCGAAGATGCTCTTGCTGTGGGCCGGGAGCGGAGTCGGGACGCGCACACTGCGCTGCGTGATGCCGCCAGGACTCTTAGCTGATCTATGTGCCTGCCGCGCTTCCGGGCTGTCTTGCCGACCGGCCCGCGTGGCACTCCTGGTGCTGGAGCCGGTCGTCAATGATCTCGCCGAGCCGTACGCCGACCGGCCCGGCTACCGCGAGGAGTGGCGGCCGTAGCCGCGTGCATCGAAGCCCCTGTCTCGCGGGTCAAGGCAGGGGCTCCTTGCTGTGGTTCGGCTACCGGGCGAGCTGCGCCTTGACCGGTACGTTCGGGCACCGCGTCGCGTTCTCGGCGAGGGCGGCTTCCTCGCTCGGGTCGATGGCGAGCTTCCATCGGGTCTTGATGGCGATCCACTGGCTCACGTACTCGCAGCGGTTGCCATCGGCCGGCGGCATCCACGTGGCGGGGTCCTTGTCGGCCTTGGACCGGTTGGACTTCGCCGTGACGGCGATCAGCGCCCGCTCGTCACCGAGGTCGTTGGCGTAGGCCTGGCGCTCGGCCGCAGTCCAGCCCTTGGCCCCGGAATCCCAGGCCTCCGCGAGCGGTACCCGATGGTCAATATCGATCTTGGAAGGTCCCTCAACGTACTGGTCATCGTAGGCGGAGTACCAGCGGCCTCCGGAGAGCTTGCACTTCGCACCGCGCTCGGGGGCGGTGACCGCTTCGTCGAGCAGCACTTCGTTGCGGGTCGAGCAGCCGTCCTTGTCGGCGTCGACCCAGTGCTTGAACGAGGTCCGCTGGTAGCCGGTGCGGTCCTCCTCCTTGACGTGGAGGGCTTTGAGGGCGGACCGGAGGGGCCGCTCGACCGTCTTGCCCGGCTCAGCGGCCTGAGCGGGGGCGGCGGTGGGGATGGTGAGGCTGGCGACGGCGGCGAGCAGGACGGCGGCGCGGGTGATGGCGGGCACGGGTCTCCTCGAAGAGCGCGAATGGTCGCGTTCTTCGTAGCTAGCCAGGATGGGCCGACGTGCCGCGTATGCCGTTCGTGTCACCCGCGCGAGCGGTAAGTCAGATCGGCGTGAGCCGCGTCTAAGATCCGCTCGTGGCCGACATCACCGATGAACTGATCATGCTGGAACGATCCTCCGAAGAGGCACGCGCACGGCTCGCGGGCCTCGACGGCGAGGGATACGCGGAGCAGTGGCGCGCGTGGGCCGCCGCAGCCGAGGCATTCCAGGCGGCGGTCACAGCGCACGCCACGGAGACTGGGCAGCCGCGGCACGAGGTCGAGATGGCCGCGAAGAAGGCCGTGCGCCATGCCGACGAGGACCCGGTCGAGTAGGGCGCGGCTACTCGGAGCGCATGGCCACGGTGAACAGGAGCTCCCGCGCGTCGATGTCGTGGGGGATCGGGACGTCGTGCCCGTTGACGCAGGTGAGCGTCACGGGCGCGGTGTCGTCGTCGAGGTCTCCGCGGATCAGGTGGGAGTGCGTGGCGCTGCAGGTGGGGCAGTCCACCTCGGCGTAGTCGTGGCCGTGGGTGATCTGTCCGTGGATGGTGATCTCGACGCTCGCCATGGGGGGATCCTCTCGCGGGTGTGCTCGCGACGGTAGGCTGCGCCCTCGCTAGACTCGAACATGTGAACGATCCGATTCCGCTTACCCGCCTCGACCTACTGCGCTTCCTGGAGCGCGTACAGGAGCGGGACCTCGCGCGCACGCGCAAGTGGATCTCCGACGAGGAACGACGCGAAGCCGAGCGGGCCCGCGGCGAGCAGGCGCGGCCGCCGGTCCCCGACTGGATCGTCGAGCTCGGAATCGGGCAGGGCAGCCCGCCCATCGAGGTGCACCGCGGCGACTGTCACGCGGCGGGAAAGCGGCGCGGACCAGTGACGCGGGACGAGGCGCGGCGGGCGCTCGCGGACGGGATCCGGGCGTGCACGCACTGCAGGCCGGACACCGCGCTCGGCGTGCTGGACTGACGGGCCCGTCGCACCCTGGAGTCATGAGCGCTCCGATAGTCGTCCACCCGCCGCAGGGTAGTGGCGGCCGACGGGTGACCGTGCACGGGCAGATCGTCGGCCTCGCGCACGACGACCGGGACCTGTTGGAGTTCCTACGCCGCGCGGGCCTTCCAGACGCAGAGAGCCTGCTCGACGACTCGACATGGGTGCTGTGGCGGGGCGGGCGGGCGCACCACTACGAAGCGGCGTAGATCAGGCGCTATCCCTGCGTGGCTTGTACTGCTGCGGCCCGAAAGGCCTCCAGGGCGGTCAAGGTGTGTTGTCGTGCTGTACGGATCTGATCCGTCTGAGGGGCGTGGCTGTCGGGATCAAGCTTCCCGGCCAAGCGCCAACTCCATTTGTATAGCTCCTGCACAATGTTGCTGGCTGCGGAAGCCACGAACTGAGGACCTTCCAAGAAGATCACGACGCCTGATGACCGGGCGGTCACCAGATGCTCGTCGACCACGTTTAGAGCCTGCTGAAGATCTGCGCTGGCTGCGCTGGCTGCGCCGGCGTAGCACTTCTGGGCTGAATCTAGAGCGGATATCGCCGCAGAAACTGCGACCAGGTGAGCTGCATAGGCATCTCTGCGGACTTGCCTTCGCCAGTGATTGTGTTGCGACTGCGCTTGCTTGCGTCCGGTCACCGCAGCTGCCCCTACGGCGCCACCAGCGCCGACAGCGGCACCCAGTACTGCTGCCACAGCTCCCACCAATGCCACGTCTCCTGCATCCATGTCGCGCATTGTGACGGTTATCCACAGGCTCGCGTGGGGAGTTGGTGATCGCCGTAGCGTGCTGCTCCTGTGGATCACAAGGGGGGGCGTTATGCACAGGGTGGAGCTCACGCGTGCGGCCGACGAGGCGCTGTCCGCGATGCCGGACGACGTGCACGAGGAGACGCTGGCGCTCATCGACTCTGTGGCCGACGAGCGCGAGCACGGTGCCGGGCCGATGACGGCGGCCGGCGCCGTGCTGCGGGGGCGGTGCTTGATCGTCTACGCGGCGATCGGCGGTCTTCTGGTAGTGCTCGACGCGGGCAAAGCGGGATGACGGCCGTGGAGCTACGTTCCGTCAGACTGCTGCCACTTGCGCAGATACCTGGCGAACCAGCCCATCAGCTCGCTCGTAAGGTCAGACAATTTGGTCGTCAGGTCCCCCAGGTGGTCCTTCGAGATGGGATCAAATCGCGGGGACTCCTGACCTTTGGTATAGCGCATGGCCAGGTATGACGGTTCAGCAGGATTGCTCTGGTCCACGGACCAGGCTCCGTGCACGTAACCGTGTCGCCTCTCCAGCAGTGGTCCCACACGCGAGAGGAGCGGCACCAAGTCAGCGGACTCCTCATCGGTGACGTTGGGGTTTGCCTTGGCCAGGTCCTTGATCAGCTTTGTTGCCGCTGAGGCTGCGGCGCCATGGACCCAGAGGTGCGCGTATGAGCTTTCGGAAAGGCGTACCGCGATGAGTTGAAGCCGGAGCTCGAGGTCAGCTGCTGCACGGACCATGAGACCCAAGAGGGCGTACAGCTCCATGTCTTCGTCTCGCAGGTAGTTGGTCATCGGCCGAGTGTTGCAGGGCAGCGGGTCGGCCGTAGACGAATTCATGCCGCGACCACGCCGCCCTCCGTCCAGACCTGCCCGCATCCCGTGCAGTGCGCGAGCGGCTGCCGGCCTTCACCACCATGCACATCGATTGCACCGCCGCAATCGTGCCGCTGCTCCAGCGTGCGGCGTTGCGCGGCGATGTCGAGGGCCCGCTCCACCCGCCCGGCCGCGCCCGCAGCGACGACCGCGATGCGCCGCTCCTCCCGCTCGGGAAGCGCCGTGAACGGGCCAGCCGCCCGCGTCACGCGCGCCAGCAGCCACAGCGCGGCATACGGCGCCGTCCTGCACCCCGTGTACCGCCACCGCCGCGGGTCGAGCGCGTCCGCCCGCGCGAGCTGGTCGCGGCGTGCCCGGTCGGCGTCCGGCCATCCCCGCGGGGCGTACGCCATCGGGGACCGCTGTACGACGGCGGCGGTCTGGTCGGCGCAGTCGACGAGGGCGGCCTCGACGGCGCGCATCGTGTCGAGCACGGACAGGCGTACCGGGACCGGGCGTTCACCGAGGGCTTCGGGGTTGGAGTCGGCGCGCTCTGCGGCGCGGGCGAGGGCGGCGTCCATGAGGGCGCGGTCGGCGTCGAGGTCGTCGAGGCGGGCGAGGTAGCCGCGAAGGCCGAGCCCGAAGGCTCCGGCGATGACGGGGGTGCCTGCGGCTTCGTGTAGGTCGTGCCAGTGGACGGCGATGGTGCGGAGGTGTGTGGCGGTGGTGGTCATCGTGGGTGCTCCTGTGGTGCGCGGGAGGTACGGTGATCAGCACCTGAGGGGCGTGCCTGGTCTGGGGAGATCGTGGGCGCGCCCCTTTGCCGTGGGGCAGGTCAGAGGAACTTGAGCTCTGCGCTAGCCCACTTCACGCAGTACGCGTGTCGGCCAACGACGAGTGCGAGGCCGATGGTGGCCTTGCTGAACTGGTTGGCGTACTGGTTGCGGGTGAGGCGCAGGCCGCGGTCGGCGACGCGGTAGCGGTAGAACTTGGGCCGGTGGTACTCGGGGCGGTGGTTGAGCTCCCGGCCGAGGTCGTCGAAGTTCTGTCCGGTCATGGTCATTTCCTCCTCTGTGCGGGCCCGTACGGCGACTGCCATGCGGGCCGGTCCCTGCGCTTGGTGGGCTTCCCGTCGTTCTCGACGAGCCCCGCCTGGTGCAGCGTCTGGAAGGCTCGCGCCGCCTCGACCAGGAGCGGGCGGGCGGCCTCCGCGTACGCGTGCATGAGCGCGGTCATGGCGTCTTGGACTTCGTGGATGCGTTCGGTGATGCGGGTGATCTGCTGCTCGTCGTAGATCACGACGTTCGTGATGCCGTGGACGGGCTTCCATTCGTCGTCGACGAGCTGCTCAACACGGGTGGGCTCCACGGTCACTTCTCCTTCCGGAGGACGCGGTGCACGGCGCGGTAGTAGCGGTCGAGGGCGATGGAGACCCAGGGCGCGGCGAGGAAGAGGACGATGCAGCCGCCGAGGGTGATCAGGAACTGCACGGGTCACGGCTCCTTGGTCTGGCGGGTGATCCGGAGCCGCGGGCGGGCCGCGGCCGGGTGCTCGGCGGTGACGGTGTATCCGGCGGCCTGGAGCGCCTGCGCGTACCGGTCGAGGTGGTTCTGCTCGTCGGGTCCGTCGTGCCAGAGGCGGACGGTCTTGGGGCTGGCTTGGGTGGCGCGGTGGCCGGGCCTCCAGGCCCTTCCGGTCAGGGAGTTGGTGTGTCCTCGGGCGGTGAGGGCGCGAGCGACTTCTGCGGCGAAGACGCGTTGGTGCATGGCTACTCCGTGGTGTGGTCGGTGGGCGGGAGGAGTGCGGCGTGGAGCTCGGCGAGGCGTGCGTCCCACCAGCGGGACATCAAGGCGCCGAGCGGCGGGGGCCCGGCTTTCACCCACTGCTCGTACAGGGCGGTGACGCGGCTGATGTCCTGCTCGCTGGTTGCGTGGCACGTGCACATCTCGTCGCGGCACACGTTGATCGCGCTGAAGTCGTAGAGCGCGTTGTGCATCAGCTTGAGGCGGCGCTGTCCCGCGTGGATGGTGAGCCGTGCGGGCTTCTCGATGCGGAGTCCTTCGATGCTGATCTCGTCGTCCGCGACCGTGATTTTGGGGCCTTCGAGGCGAATGAACGCGTCGATCGCCGCGAACCCGACAGGCTCGGTCGCTGCGGCTGCTGCCGGGCGGGGCTGCTCGTCGAGGGCTGCGCGGACCATGGCGAGGGCGTGTGCACCGGCTGCTTCGCCGCTGCCCAGGAACGACATGCGCCAGTGCTCCTCGACCTCGCGCGCCCGCTTGATGGTGGCCTCGGCCTGCTCGGCGCGGACCATGTACCGGGTACCGAGCTGTGACGCAGCCTCCGCCCGCTGATCGGCTGACGCCGTGCCGTCCGCGGGCTCGTAGGTCTCGGCGAAGATGCCGGGCTTGCAGGGGTAGAACTCACCCTGCACGCCTCGGATGATCCAGTCGTCGAGGTCGGCGCGCATCGTCCCTTCGAGAGTCCGGATCTCGATGGAGTGCGGAGTGTCCCCGTCGTTCGTCGCGCACCGGTCAGGGTTCGAACAGGCGTAGATGGCCGTGGCTCCGCCGTTGAGTACCCAGTCGATGATCGATGTGGCGCCGTCGGCGGTGCCGTCCCATTGCGCGGCATCGATCTCTACGGGCTTCTTGCGGTAGCGGGCGGCGGTCATCGGTTCTTCCTCCGTGCTGCGCGCGCGAGGGCGCGGCGGGTCTGTCGGTTCGGGCGGGGGTCGGGTGCGTCGTCGTCGACCATCTGCTCGACGCGGACGAGTTCGGTCTGCCAGGTGCCGCCAGGGCGGGGCGCGCGTTCGCCGTGGGGCGTGGACGACGGGCCAGTCACTGCCCGTCCTTCCTGAGTGATGGCGCCACGCGCCGGGTGGCCTTCTCCAGGCTCTTGGCGAGGTCTTCCATCGCTTGCTCCGCGCTCTCTCCGTCCGCGACCTTCACGGCGAGCGCGATGCCGTTGATGGCGCCGGACAGGAACCACGTCGCGGGGGCCTCGGCCGGATCGGTGGACAGTCCGCGCTGGAACTCGGCGGCGATGGCCTTCAGGTGGGTACGTGTTCGGGCGTCGAGCGTCATGCGGCGTTGCTCCTCGGAGTGCGGGTCGGGCAGGTGTCCTCGTGGTCGGCGCCACGGCTGACGAACCCCTCGGCGCAGCAGGCCGAGTTGAGCTCGGCCGTGGGGTCGGGCTCGGTGTCGGGTGGCAGGGTGCAGTCGGGCCCGTGGACGGTGCCGCCGGAGTGCCGCCAGACCGAGCAGCACGGGACGAGGGGGTCGGCGCCCTGGCAGGCGGCGCGGCGGGCCTGCTCGTGCTCGACGAGGACTCGGCGGTGATTGCCGTAGTCCCGCTGTGCGGACCAGGCGAGGACAGCTGCGACGTACACGACGGGCACGGCCCACAGGGGCGTGTTGGTGGTGGCGAGGTAGGCCGCGGTGCCGCTGCTGAGGGTGGCGCCGGCGGTGAGGCCGCGGGCGCGGCGGAGGTAGTGCGTCACGGCTGCACCTCCGGGGCAATCAGCTCGACGGCGGCGTCCAGGCCGTCGTCCAGGCCCCGGATGTAGTCGGGCGTCCATGTCGGCCGCCGGGGGATGAAGTGCTTGCGTGGTCGGTCGGCGAGTTCTTCGGCGTGCTGTCGCATGACCTCCTTGGCCGCGTGCTTGGCCTGTTCGGGGGTGTGTGGGACGGAGAGGAGGCCGATGAGGATGGCTTCGATGGTCTTGCTCATGTGGTGCTCCTTGGCGTGTGCGGCTCTGTACGGCCCGTGGGGGCGCTGGTGCGGGTGCGGGCGAAGTCCCGGGCGTTGCGGCGCCCAAGGGCCCATGACGGGCGCCTGGCGCGTCTGCGTGCGGCGTTCCAGGCCCACGTGAGGGCGGCCGCTGCGCCGAGCGTGAGGAGCGTGGCCAGCGCGGCGCCCGCGGCGATCCAGATGCCGAGCACGACGAAGAACCGGTCGAGGACGCCGATCACGGTGACTCCGGCGGGTGCTCGGTCTGCTGCGCCTCGTCGGCCATGAGGGCAGCGATGATCAGCCCTCGGTATTCCAGGGCGGTGCGGTTCAGGACGAGCTCCGACTCCAGGACGTGGCGGACGCGCTGGACCGTCGCAAGTTGGCGCTCGGCCTCCGACTCGGCTTCGTGCAGCACGGCGGCCCGGTCGGCGGGCGCGGGGAGGACGGCCAGCACCGCGTCGGCGTTGTCGCGGTAGTGCTGCTGGGTGTCGGTGCTGAGGGTGTCCCACGGGTGTCCGTCGTCGGCGGCGATGGCCTGCGCGATGCGGTCCCGGTCGACGGGCGCAGACAGCGCGGCCGGGTGCTCGGTCTCGAAGGAGAGCATCGAGTCGAGCAGCTTCCGGACGGCGGGCGTCTCCTCGTCGGCGGTCAGGTCAGCGGCGTGACTGTCCAGGGCGGACGCGGCCACCCAGGCACCGCGGCCGGGCGACTCACGCCAGCGGGCGGCGATGACGTCGGCGTGGTGTGCGAGGAGCGCGGCGAGCTGGTCGCGGTTGAGCGTGATGCGGCCCGCGGGTGCGGGCGGCGCGGCGGCCTCGGCGCGGGCGCGGCGGATCAGCTCATCGAGCGCGCCCTTCGTGCCGGGGTAGCCCTTGGCGATCACGAAGTTCCGGAGGTGCTCGGTCGGCATCTCGACCTCGCAGTCGAGCCCGCAGTGCGTGTGGTCGCCGCGGGTGTGGTCGCGCTCGGTCTCCAGGCGGTCGGTGCGCTGCTCGTCGGTCTCGGGCGATGCGGCCTCGGAGTCGGTGAGCGCCGCGTCGATGGCCTCGACGAGCGCGGTGCGGGCCTCTGCGGGCATGTCGGGCGCGTACGCGAAGTGAATGCGGGCGGCGGGCCGGCCGTCGAGGTCGACGCCGAGTGTGTGCTCGGTGGACGGGACGAGGCCGTCGGCGCCGAGGCGGACGGCCCACTCGCCCACGGGCGCCGCGGGGATCATCAGCTCGTGGATCTGGCGAGCTGCCTCGGTCAGGCCGGCGTGGTCCAGGAGGTCGCCCCAGGTGGCCTCATCGCCGTCGGCGTGCAGGTGCGGGACGTAGGAGTTCCGCAGGGAGGTAGCGATCTCCTCGACGGTCGGCAGGTGAACCAGAGCGGAGAGGGCGAGCCCGGCTTCGGTGCGGAGGTCGTCGTCGGTGTACGGCGTCTCGGTCATGGTCTGCTCCAGGTGGGGTGTGGTGTTCTGGTGGTACGGTCGCCCCTGGTTCCGACAGGGACGACCGTGCTGTCGTTCACGCCGTGGCGTCGAAGTCGAGGACCCCCTGCGCGAACCGCTCCTTAGCGAGGTCGTGGTAGGCGGCGTTGAGGTCGATCCCGATGTACTTCCGGCCAAGCTGCCGGGCTGCGGCGCCGGTCGTGCCGGAGCCGCTGAAGGGGTCGAGCACGGTCCCGCCGGGGCGGCAGCCGGCCTTGATGCAGCGAAGCGGCAGATCGATCGGGAACGTCGCGAAGTGCGCGGCCGGATACGGGCGGGTGCTCATCGACCACACGTCGCCAGGGTTCCGGCCGCGAGCGTGCGGCCCGGTGTAAGAGCCCGTGCCGGTGCGCTGGTGGTTGAGGTCCCGGGCGCGGAATGCGTTGGCCCCGGCAGTCCGATCCGGCGCCGAGTGCGGCTCGCGGACTGCGTCCAAGTCGAAGGCATAGCGCGGCGACTTGGTGAGCAGGAAGAGGTGCTCATGCCGGGATGAAAGTCGATCGCGGACGGATTCGGGCATCGCGTTCGGCTTGTCCCAGATGATCTCGTTCCGGAGAATCCAGTCGTCGTCTTGGAGCGCGAACGCGACGCGCCACGGGATGCCGATCAGCTGCTTCGCGGACAGCCCGCCGCCACTCTTCCCTCCGCTCCCGGCGGGCGTTGTCAGGTGGTTGCTGCGCCCGTTCAGGCTGTTGACCTTGGACTCGCTGCCCTTGGGACTGCATACGTAGCTGTCCCCCAGGTTGAGCCACAGCGTCCCGTCCTCAGCGAGCACACGCCGCGCCTCGGCGAACAGGGCCCGCATCGTCTCGACGTACTCGGCCGGCGTCGCCTCCGCCCCGTACTGGCCGGGTGTGCCGTAGTCGCGGAGCCCGTAGTACGGGGGGCTGGTGACGATGCAGTCGACCGAGGTGTCAGGCAGCGTGCGCAGGACGTAGAGAGCGTCGCCAAGCAGCAACGTCACGTGATCGTCCTGGTAGTAGGGCGGTGGGCTGGCCATGTCCTGCTCCTGGTGGTGTCGGGTCGGGCGGGTGGTCACTCGCTGGTCTCGGCCGCGCCCCACGCCTCGCACGCGGCGTCGAGGGCCTCGTCGTGCTCCCAGGTGTGGCCGATCAGCCCGCCGTCCCACGCCGCCTGGCCGAAGTTGTGGAAGTGGCCGGCGCCGATCTTGCGGGCGATGACCTTCTGCGTGGCCTCCACGACGGCGGCCGGGCTGGCGTACCCGTACACCGGCAGCGACGTCGGGTACTCGTTGGAGCCGTCGGCCTTCAGCTCGGCGAACAGCCACTGCGGACCACGCTCCGGTTCTCCCTGCTCCGCCTCGGCGCCCGTGTGCCACTCCCAGATCAGCAGCAGGCCGTGCGGCCACGCGGCGTCCGCGGGGACGTCCTCGTCGTCGGAGGTGATGGTGCCGCTCGGGTCGAGGGTGGTCACGGCGTTCAGGTAGCAGTACGTGCCGCGGGTCTCCCCGTCGTCCGTCCAGCTGTGGTCAGTGAGCGGGATGCCAGCGGCGGTGAGTGCCTCGGTGACGGCGGTGATGTACGGGTCGTGGGGCAGGGGCTTGGTCATGGTGATCTCCGTTGCGTTCGCGTTGGGTTGGTCGCGCGGGGCTGGCTGTATCCGGATGTGCGCGCGGCTAGGCGGCGTTGGTGTTGGTCTCGTTCGCGATGAGGCGGAGGTGGCGGCGTTCGGCGTCGCGGGTGTCCTCGTCCCAGGCCCAGTCGGTGAGGGCGGTGAGGAGGTCTGCGCGGTGCTGGGCTTGCTGGATGGGTGTCCAGGTGGCTGGGGGGCGTGAGGGGCCTTCTGGGGCGTGTTGGGGCTGTGCGTGTCCGAAGGTGCCGGTGGGGATCTCTTCGGCGGCGAGACGGTCGTACGCGGTCATCCGGCGTCTCCCTGGCGATCTCGGTGGCGGTCTGCTTCGGCGGCGGCGTCGAGGGCGGCCATGCGCTGCTGGAAGGACGGGGGCGTCGGTGTGGGAGGTGTGGCGCCGCCTCCGGGCAGGCCGACGAGAAACGTGCCCTGAGTGGGCGGTTGGGTTCGTTCGCGGGCAAGCCAGGTGACCCAGAGGGGGCCGAAGTCGGCCGCGTGGGTGGCCTTGGCGGTGTGATGGCGTACGAACTTCGCGGTGGCCGTGGCGGCGCTGGCGGGGCCGAGGCGGTCGAGGTCGGCTTTCGCGCTGTCGAGGTCGGCGTGGCTGGGGTGCCAGTCGGGGGTGATCAGAGAGTGAGCGGCTTCGTCTCGCGCGCTACTACGGTCACTTCTCTCTCTACCTGAACCACTACTACGGGTGCGGGCCGGGACGGGCCGGGACGGGGCAGCGTCTCTAGTACCGTCTCGCGACGCGTCTCGTGACGCGTTTGTAGACGCGTCTACATCCGGGGTGCTGCCGGGTGGGTCCGGGTCGGGCGTGGCGCCCTGCTTCTTCTGCCGCCACCGCTGCTGACGTGCAGTCCTCTGTGCCCGGTCGGCCCGAACCTGCTCGGCGGTGGGGTTGTACTCGTGGTAGTCGTGGATCTTCCAACCGACACCATCGACGACGTCGAACAGGCCAGCCTCGACGAGCTCTTTCGCGCGCGCTCGTGTCGCCCTCACGTCGGCTACGAGTCGCAGTTCTGCCGTCTTGATGACGCCGTCGGTGAGATTCTCGGCGGACCAGCAGATCGCGGAGACGTAGAGACGGAACGCTCCATCGCTCAGGAGGCGCACCTTCCGGTTCGAGGGGAACCGGTCGTCGAATCGTGCCCAGGGCATCGGTGCTTCTTTCGGTTGGGCGCCATGCGGCGTGATGTTGCGGAAGCGATACGGCAAGATCCGGGCCCCGGAGCGGCCGCTGGGGCCGCCCCGGAGCGCGGTCACCTCACGTACTCGTTGCGGCGGCGGTCCGCGACCGCACGCTTGTGGGCCTTCAGCTCGTCCTCGGTGGGCTTCGTCTCCGTGATGTCCAGAAGCGCGGCGTCGGGGCGCTGCGGGCCCTCGCCGACCTCGTCGAGCGTTCCGTCGATCTGCCGGCCCCTCCACATGGCTCGCTTGGCGTCGGCCAGGGCGGCGGCGTCCTCGGTGCTGCGGGCGACCTCGCACTCGGTGACGCGGACCTTGACCTGTGGGTCCTTGTCCTCGCCGTCGGCGTGCCCGGTGTAGCTCTTGGAGGTGAGCGCGACGATCGCGTATACGGTCGTGCCGGGCCTCTCGAACAGGCCGCGGCGCTGTTCGCGAGAGAGCGACGCTTCGATGTGCGCGGCGCCGGAGTCGAGCTTGACCTCGGGGACATCGACGGAGCTGAGCTTGGGCATGTGCTGTTCCTTTCGGGTGGTGCTACTTGCGGCGTGGCTTGGTGAGGGAGTGGTGGAGGGCGGCGTACTGGCGCCGTGCCTGCTCGCGGACTTCGGGGACTGGGCAGGAGTCGCGGCGGTGTCGTTGTGCGCGGATGACGAGCTGCTCGGTCTCGGCGTAGCCGACGGCGTCCTCTGCGTGGCCGCAGGGGCAGGTGAAGTCGGCGGCGGCGAGGGACTTGGCCTTGGCGTTGTCGAGGCGGACGCGGATGCCGTAACCGGGGTGTGGGTTGCCGATCGTCGGCCCCAACCCGTTCACGCGATCGCTCCGCGGCGCTTCAACTGGCGCCATACGGCAAAGCGTTCGGGTCCGGTGAGGGCGGCGACGACGCCGTGCCGGTTGTCGGGGTGGCGTGCGCCTTCGTGGCGGATGATGTCGCGCAGGCAGGTGCGGTAGACGGGGCAGTGTTCGCAGACGGCCTTGGCGGCGGCGATGTCCGCGGGGATGGTGCCGGGGAACATGACCTCGGGCTTGACGGCTGTGCAGGCGCCGCGCCTGCGCCAGTCGTCGGCGGTGGGGGTGTCGGGGGTGGCGCGCTGGTAGGTGGTGTGGCGGATCATCGGGCGGTCACCGCCTCGCGGTCCGGCCAGACGGCTCCGGCGAGAGCTTCGGCCTGTCGCTCCGGGAGGTCTGCAAGGGGGTGACCAAGCCAGTGGTAGCCCGCGGCAGCGAGCGCGAACCCGTCGCACTCATCCGCCGCTCCAGGGCCCTCGAAGGTACGGCCGAAGGTCTGCTCTGCGGCAGCCCGCATCTGCGCCTTGGACGCCTTGCCGTACCCGGCGAAGAACAGCTTCAGCGAGGACGGCGGGACGATGGCGTACGGGATCTCGCGGCGCCACAGCCAGTGCTGCACCATGACGCGCAGTCCCGCGAGTTCCTCGTGTCCACCCTGCCCGGCGTGGCCGAAGGAGGGGCCTTCGAGGACGACGAGGTCGGCGTTCTTGAGGAAGGAGCCGATCTCCTCCATGAGGTACGCGAGGCGAGGGTTGCCGCGCAGGGCGGCCTTGGGCTTGATGTAGTCGGTCCACTCGGCGGAGCCGATGCCGGTGCAGCGGAGGGAGAGGTCGCCGCCGATGACGAGGGGCCGGGGCCCGGCCGCCGTGGTGGTGGCCGGGGTCTCGGTGTCGACGAGGGTGGGAGCGGTCACTGGGTACCGTCCTCGTCGGGCCAGATGATGCGGGGCTCGATACGGACCGCGCGGCCGTCGCGGACCACGACGCGCCACAGGTCGGTGTTCTCGTCGCCCTCACAGTCCAGGCGGCCGGTGAACGTGTGGCCGGGGAACAGGTCGATGCAGCGCTGTACCTGTTCGACGAGATCGCGTGCCCGGTACTCGTCGATGTGCCGCATGACGAAGGCCGTCCCGGTACGGCGGACGAGAGTGCCCTCGTCGGTGTCGACGGAGCTCTCCTCGACACGGAGGTCGAGGTCGATATCCACCGCGCCGTACCGGCCGCGCCCGACAGGCTCGAAAGGGCTGGCCTGGATCTCGTTCCAGGTGAGGGGCGGCCCGATAGTGAACTCGCCTTGGACGTGCGTGGTGTAGCCCATGGTCAATCCCCCTTGATCTTCCGGCTGGTCTTGCGGGTGTTGGTGAGGCCGAGAGCGTCGAGGAGGTCCGCGCGGTCGGAGGCGTCGACGGCGCGCTCGTCGACCAAGTCGCTGACCTTCTCGGCCTGCTCGGCGGTGATGCGGCCGGTGCAGACGGCGTCGACGCCGTCGATGTCGAGGTGGCCGACTCGGCGAGTGGTGGTCACTGGTCACCTGCCGTGGTCGTCCCGCACGTCCAGCAAGTGCGGCTGCCGTCGGTGTGGATGGCGTGGAACGTCTCGCGCTGTTCGGCGCCGCAGAACGCGAAGTCGTTGGCTTCGATGTCGCCGTCCTCGATCGCCTCGGCGAGGGCCTGCTCGTCGAGCAGCTCGGGCGACTCGTCGGTCGGCGGGAAGGACGGCTCGGCGCGGTGGCGGCCGGTCCCGTGGAAGAGGCGCCGCATGACGGCGAGGGGGCTCATGCGACACCTCCGCGGAACGTGTCCGAGCGGCGCTTCTGCCAGTTCGCGCCTGCCTCGACCGCCGGGGCGGTGAGGCCGAGGACGTCGTCGAGGCGGGTCTGGAGCCGGGTCAGGTCACGGGACCCGCGGGCGAGGTCGGCTCGGTAGCGGACGCAGGCGCGGATCAGGCGGTCGATGCGGTCGGCCTGCTCCTCGATGTCCGCGTCGTGCGCGGCTTCAGCGGCGGTCAGCCGCTCGACCTGTTCGGCGAGGATCGTGTTGCGGCCCGCGGTGCGGATGGCGGCTGCCTCCGCTTCGGCGGCCGCGGTGAGTGCGGCATCGCGCTCGGCTTCGGCGCGCTGGAGACGGGCGTGCAGTTCATGCACGAGCCAGTCCCGTCGGCGCCGGATGGTGAGGCCCCACATCAGCGGTCACCTGCCTGGCGCGGGGCCGGGATGAGCGGCCAGGACCCGTCGATCACTTTGTTCGGGTCGCCGCCCTGCTCCGGCGTCGCCTTCTTCCGGAACCAGTCCTGCAAGCTCGCCTGCTGCTCCGCACGCCAGGCCTTCTGCGCGGCGAACAGCTGCTGCGGACCCATCGCACCGAGCTGGCGCGAGAACTTCGCGAACTGCGCCTCGGCGATCAGCAGGGCCGCCAGCGCGTCGGCCTCCGCGGTGTGCCAGTCCTCCAGCTCCACGCCGTACCGCTCTGCGGTGGGCTTGAGCTTCCGCATGCCCGTGCCCTTGACGTACTTGTCGACTTGCTTGTCGATGACGTGCGGGTCCACCAGGGGCAGCGCGGACACGCCGGGGAGCCGCTCGGTCATCGACGGCAGCCCGTTGCGCGCCAGCTCGCAGGCCAGGACCGTCCAGTCGAAGCTGAGGTTGAACGCAATGAGCGGCATGCCATACCGCAGGGCAGCGGTCAGGTTCCCGGCGATGTCGTCGAGGGCTTCCTTCGGGTCGGCACCCTCAGCGGCCTGCGCGTCGTCGATGCCGTGGACCTCGGTGGCTTCGGCGGGGATCGGGATGCCGGGGTTGATGAGCCAGGACATGACCTTGTCGTCCCGGCCGCCGCCGCGTACGACGAGGGCCGCGGTGACGATGCGGTCCTGGGTCGGGTCGGGGCCGGTGGTCTCGGTGTCGAAGGCGGTCTTGCGGATGGTGGCGAAGGTCATCGGATCTCACCGGCCTTGACCGCGGTGAGGAACGCGGTGAGGCGTTCGGCCGAGGCGGTGGCGGGCATCAGTCCGCCGTTGTGCTCGGAGAACTTGGCCTCGACCTGCTCGGTGGTCCATCCGCGCGGCCCGGCGGCGGCGATGATCTGGAACCAGAGGCCTTCAACGTCGTCGTCCTCGACGACCTCGACGTCGTGCACCTCGTCGTCGGCCTCGTCCGGGACCGACGTCGTCGGATCCGGGGCGGGGGGCGGGGCAGGAGGCTCGCTCTTGCGGGGCGCGCCGAGCTCGGCAGCCCGCGCGGTAAGCGCGTCGCCGACCTCCTTCGTCATGTGCCCGGCCTTCGCGGCCTGCTTGAAGATCTGCCTTACCTCGTCGGCCGTGTCCGCCACAGACGCCAGCTGGACGTAGTCAGGGCGGGGCGCCTCAAGGGCCGCTCGCTGCGGACCGCCTGCGAGCGCTGGACCGGCCGCGCTACCCGACATCAGGGCGGCCGGGGTCACGGCCACGTCGATCGTCGGGACCATCCAGTGGTGCGTTTTCCCGTCACGCTTCGCGGTGCGCTGCTCCAGGCCGAGGAACGCCTCGACGTAGCCGCCGGCCTGCGCCAGCAGCTCGGCCACGCCGGGCAGTTCGAGGGCCGCGTAGTAGCCGTGGGACTCCAGGCGCCACACGCCGACGCCCTCGATCTCGGAGAGGACGACGTTCAGGCGGGTGGTGGGCTTGCACTGCCGCTGCTCGGGGTCCGGGCCGCAGATGCACGGCCGGTCCTTCAGCAGCTCGGTGACGCCGTCGCAGCGGCGCTGGCAGCCGCCGCCGGACCACAGCTCGAAGTACTGGGTGACGGGCTGCGGCGGCACGTGGATGGGCATGCGCTTGGCGTCGGTGATGACCTCGTACTGTGCGGCGCCGCCCTCGGGGGTCCATGGGGCGACGGTGCCGCCGTACTTCGCGGCGACCCGGTCGAGCAGCTCGCGCGATGGGGAGGTCAGGCGGAAGCGGTCGAGCTTCGCCGGGCGGGTGCCGCCCTTGGCTGTGGCGACCTTCTGCCCGATGCGGATGCGGCCCAACTCGCGGAGCCGTTGCTGGAGAACAAGGATCGGCATCAGGCAGCCGTCCCTTCTGCGAGGTCGGGCAGCGTGAGCGGGGCGCCGACGACGGACTTGGACAACACGCGCTGGAACTCGGCGAGGGCCTGCACGTGGCGGAACGCCTCGTACACGTCGTCGCCGCACTTCAGCGGCATCGGGCGGTAGCCCTCGGGGCGCAGGTGCAGGACGATCCCGACGTCGTGCACCTTGGGCATGGGCATCTGTGTGCCGTCACGGAGCCAAGCGACCTCAGCGCGGCGGTACGCGGCCATCTGCGCCCCGGCTTCGGGGTAGACGCCTTTCTCGTCGAGCTCGCCGCCGGTCTTGGTGTCGCCGACGAACAGCGTCGTGACGGGCACCTTCAGCGCGGCCGCGACGCGGGGTGAGCGGAAGAGGTAGTCGAGCGTTCCAGCCCACCCGTCGGTGAGGTTCCCGACGACCATCTCGGAGGCCTCGAAGGTGATCTCCCACTCGTCGACGAAGCGGAGGAACTGATCGACGAACGGGGCGATCTCGTCGTCGGTGAGGAAGGACTCCGGGACCGGCTGGCCGAGGACGTGCGCCTCGATGACGTCGTGGACGGCGCCGCCGATCTCGGCGCGCTCGTTCTTCTTGCGGATGTGGCCCTTGCGGAGCCAGTCGTAGGCCTCCTCCCGGTCGGCGGGGCGCAGCGAGGCAGCGACGAGCTTGGGGAGCGTGGCGAACGCATCCTGCGCGGTGAGGTTCGCGGCCCAGAACACGAGCTGTGGCTTCGGGAACCCCTGCGACAGGATCGTGGTGACGCGGCGGAGCTTGATGTCGGTGCCGGGGACGCGGTACCAGCCCTGCGAGGGGCGGGGGATCCGGTCGGGGCCGGCGGCCGGGGCCGAAGCCCCGGCCTGCGCGGTCGTCGTCATCCGGCATCACCGCGCTTCGGCGGCTTGACCCCGGCCACGTCCCACCACGCCTGAGCGTCACGGTGCGGGAGGCCGCTGTCGGCCTCGCCGTCGAGCGGAGCGCCCATCGCGGTCGCGGCGGCGAGGGCGAGTGTCGCGCGGACCTGCGCCGCGGCGAGGACTTCGGCGGTGCCGTCGTCGAGCACGAGTGCGCCGCTGTCTGTCGTGCAGGTCGCGAGGATGCGCTCGGCCTCCAGGTAGTGCTCGGGTCCGGTCGCCATCAGGCACCGCCCTTCGAGTTCGTGGGAGGGGAGTTGAGAGCATCGGCCCGTGCTGTGTCGGCTGGCCGGGCCCAGCCCCCCGCAGGGGCAAGCAGCCCCTGCGAGAGGGCCTTGAACACCGCCTGCGCACCGGTCTTGGCCCCCAGCCGCCGGTAGAGCCGCCGTTTGTGCGTCTTGATCGTGTCCTCGCTCAGACACATGCGTCGCGCGGTCTCGAGGCTGGTTTCACCTGCGGCGATTGCCTGGAGCACCGCCGCCGTCTGCGGGCTTAGCGACGTGGCTGTCAGCGTGACGTTGCGCCTGGCCGCCTCGATCTGCGTCGAGAGCTGGTCGGCCAGGTCCTGCGTCTGCCTGACGGTCAGGGGCAGGTTGAGGTGCGTGGCGGCTCGGGACACGTGCTGGCGGTAGAAGTCGTTGCGGTTCATCGGTGCCCCCTGGCGGGGTGGTAGGTGCGGCGGCCGTCGACGTCCACCGGCCGGAGGAGACCTCGCTGGCTGAGCGAGCGGAGCTCCTTCCGGGCGGTGTTGCGGTGGCAGCTCCACGTCGTGGTGGCGAGCAGCTGCGCGGCGCGCTGCGTGGTGATGGGGCCGGACTCGCGCTGTATGGCGGTGAGGAGCCAGGCGCGGCGCGTGGTCTGGTCAGGCACGGCGGTCCTCCCGCGTCGCGAGGGTGTAGTAGCGGCCGTCGACCGGGCCGTGCTCGACGAGGTGGCCTCGGCCGTGGAGCTCGGCGAGGTCGTGGCGGGCGGTGCCGCGCTGCGCGGTCTGCCCCCGGCGGCGACGCATGTCCTGCACGCGGCTGGTGGTCCAGCGGCCGCCGTGGGTGCGGATGGTGTCGAGCAGCTGCTCCAGGCGGCGCTCGCGGGCGGAGTCGCGCGTCGGCTTCGGGGCGAGCCAGGCGGCGACCTTGTCGCGCGCCTCCGTGTCGAAGAACAGCGCGACCGGGCGGCCGTCGGCGGCGACGGCGCCCACGATGAGGACGGGCGGGTCCTCGGGGGCGGGCTCCATCGCGGTGTCGAAGCGGTCCACGATCAGCGGGTCGGTGGTGTCCGTCTCGGGCAGCAGTTCCGGAGTGGCCGTCGCCGCCGGTGTGACGGTGGCCTTCCCCACGACCGTGCCGAGCTGATCGGCGTGCCCGTCAAGGATGAGTGCCGCGCGCAGGAGGCCCTCCCGCACTCCGGACGCGTCTGCCGGGGTCTCCTCACGCTCGACACGTCGGAGGGTCGCGGCCTGCTTTCGGAGGGCCTCAGCCTCGTAGGCGAAGGCCAGACGGTACGCCTCGTGAGCGTCGAGCCGCAACGACAGCGCGACGTGCAGTTCCATGGCGGCGCTCATCCGACATCACCGCCCCGACTGTTCGCGAGCGGCGTGATGCCTCGCTCGGCACGGAACTCGGCGATCGCCGCGTAGCAGCACACCGGCTCGCCCTCGACACTGTGCTCGTCCTGCCGGGTCGACTCGTCGGCCGCCTCGTCGGCGGTCAGCGCCTCGAACTCCGAGCGGCAGTGCGTGCACAGGGTGATGTCGTCAGCAGTGAACGCCGCCCCGTAGCCGGGGTAGTTCGCGGCGAGGAACTTCTGCACGGCGGGCCAGACCTCGGACCGCATCGCAGCGGTCTCGTCCGCGTAGTCCGTCGTGTCCCAGAACGCTCTGACAGGACCGGTGATGGTCAGGCGGCCGTTGATCTTCGCGGGCTTCTTCACGCGGCACCTGCCTCACGCTGGCCCGGCACCGGACGCGGCGCCGTCAGCAGCGCGAGCCGGTCCCGCAGCCGCGCAACCTGCTCCCCGTACACCGGGATCACCCCGTCGTCCGCGACCTCCGCCAGCAGCTCGGCGACCCGCTCGTCCCGCTCATGCGCGGCGTGCGAGTCCGAGCCCTGGTGGGCGGCAGACCGGGCCAACTCGGCGATGTACCGCAGGTCGTCGAGGAGGCTCTTGCCGTCCTCGTCAGCCGCCTGCGCGAGGCCGAGGACCACCGCGGTGAGGTAGTGCGACACGTCGATCCCGACCCCGGTCGGGCGGGCGTCCACGTGGATACGGAAAGGCCCGGTGACGGGCGTGCGGTCGGCGCTCATTCGTCGGCCTCCTCGTCGTACGCGGAGGCGATCTCGACCGGGGTCACGACGTAGCCCGTCGGGTTCCACGTCGAGGACTCGTGGGTGCCGTACTCGTACAGCTCCTCGGACTCGCCCGGCTCGGGCCCCCCGTCGTCGCCCTCGCGCCACGGGCCGTCCGGCCGCCACTCGAACGTGGCAACGGGGTTTTCGCGGCGGGCGACTGTCTCGCAGTGCCTGCGGGCCACCTTGCGGCTGGCGTACGTGCCGAGGGTGATGCCGGAGTCCGGGTGCTCGGCCCGGTACGCGAACCGCTGCGCCTCAGCGGCGGGCTCGTCCTCGCGGAGGGCCTGCGTGGGCGCCAGGAGCCGCGTCAGCCGATCCGCCGACCGGTCCGACGCCCGGGCCCGCAGCGCCTGCACCGCGTCGTCGAGCGCCTCATTCGTCGAGTGCCGCTCCGCCTCCAACTCGGCGACCCGAGCCCGAAGACGCTCCAACTCCGCTGCGCCGCCCTCCGGAACGAGCATCCCCAGACCGAGCAGAGTCTCCGCAGCCTGCGACCCCACCTCCTCGGCCGACAACGCCCACGCCGCCCACATGTGTCGGCGCGCTCGCGCCAGCAACTCCTCGCGCGTCATGCCGCCACCCCGCACGCGTCCGCAGCCGCCTCCAGCACCGCAACCGCCGACTCCGTCGTACGACCCTCGACATCACCCCACGAGTCCACGTGCCAGGCGAGCGCCAACTCGTCCTCGGCGTACGGCCCCAGCTCGTTCACGAGCAGGCGGTGCGCGAGCGCCGCAATCGCAGCCTTCGACAGATCGGAGGGCAGATGCGGATCGCCCGTCGTCGCGCAGTTCAGTGCGGCCACGATCGACATCGGCCGCTCGGCGTGCGGGGTCGTCAGCTCACGGTTGAACGTGTCCGGGATCAGATCCCCCTGGTGCAGACCGTTCGCGGCGAGAATCCGAGCCGCAGCCCGCTCCACCTCGCGGACGGTCCTCGGCGTGCGGGCGGGGAGGGTGAAGCCGGTGACGAGCACCGGACGCCGATCTCCTCGCGGGAGATCAGTAGGCTGTGTGGTCATCGGTGACCTCGTTTCTCTTGTGGTGAGGCGCCGTAGTCGTGGGGTCGCTCAGGCCGGGAAGTCGGAGCGGCCTCGCGGCGCATTTCTTGGGATGAGTCAGCTGGTGACGGGGCGCCTGCGGCGCGTCGGCCGTGACCGGCCCGTGCGCGGGTCTCCCGCCGAGCGGGCCTCGTGGATACCGCTGCGCTGCACGCGGTCCGTGACGATCCGTCCGCGCTCACCGTTCCGGCCGCACAGCTCCGGCCGCGTCACCAGAAGGCGACGCAGCCAGGAGACGCTGCACTTCAGGACGTAGGCGGTCTCCTGGACCGTCATGTACTCCTGGTCCGGGTCGGCGGGGGCGGTGGGGACCCCGTACTTCTCGTAGGCCCTGGTGGCCATCGTCATGTCCCTTCTTGGGGAACCGCCTCGGTGGGGCGAGGGCTGAGGCGTTCATCAGTGGTGTCGAGGGCCGCGCGGAGAGCGATGTAGAGCGGGGGGCTCATGCGGTCACGGGTGCCGTTTTCGAGGTGGCAGAGGTAGCGGCGGCTGAGTCCCGCCGCTGCTGCCAGCTGCTTGCGCGTCATCCCCGCCTGCATGCGCTCCGTGCGGATCGCGTCTCCGTCGACCGTGTAGGTCAGCGGTTGGTGCATGCCAGGAAGTTAGCCTCAGTTAGCCCTGCTTGTCTAGCCTTAGTTCGCCTCGCGTTGGGCGTAAAACGGCGACAAGCTAGCCTTAGCTAGCCTGACCTGGGCTTTTCTGCTCCTGAATTCGGCCGAACTGCAGGGTGGACCTAGCTGGCCCTAGCTGGCCCTGCCAAGATGTCGACATGGCAACTCGCGATCTCCGCCGCCTCGCCTCTCACGTGAAGGCACACCGGATGGAGCTGTACTCCTCGCGCCGCACGGCGGCGGAGGCCGTCGGCATCTCCAAGGACACGTGGCAGAGAGTCGAGGAGGCGCAGGTGGTGCGTGAGGTGACCTACGCCAAGGTTGATCGCGCGCTTGGATGGGCTGCGGGCAGCTGCGTCGAGGTGGCCGAAGGGGGCGAGCCGGTTCTGGTCGGTGGCGCTGATGGCGATGGAGTGCCCGCTGAAGGGGTGAGCGCCCTAGATCCCGAGACCGTGCGCCGCGCGGCGTTCGACGCGGCGCGCGCGACGCTTCCCACGGCGAGCATCGGGGATCTCGATGCATTCACGGATGAACTTATTGAAGCCCTGCGCCGCTCCGGCGATGTGGCTGAATAGGAAAGGAAAAGTCGGCCGACCGTACAACCATTCGGTCGTAACCTGATCGTAATCACTGGAGGTGACGAAACATCACCTTCCCCCTCCCGCCCACCCGTTCGGCGTGTAACTCTGACCAATCAACACCCACCCGGGGAGGTCTCCGTACGGAAGCACAGGGGGACCGGTGAGTAATGTCATCAGCCTGGATCTTGGGCCGTCGTCCAGTTTCCTTGGATACGCCACCCAAGTAGCAGGCGAGACGGTGTGTGTCCTGTCGTCCAGAGTGAGCCGCGACCGCGCGCTCCAAGAGCGCGTCCAGCGGTACATGAAGGCGCAGGGCCGCGACTGCCCGTCCTGCCGCGGATGCCCAGTCGGGCAGCGGCGGTAGGCCGCCAGCCGCCGCGGAGGGATCGACGGTAGGGGTACCCGTCGTCCTCCCGCGACAGCTCAGCAACACCATCCGGGGGGATGGAAGATGCCCAGTGTGGAGAGGCGCGGGAATTCGATCCGCGTGAAGTGGTGGGGCGGAGAGTATCTCCTCGACGACGAGGGAAATCCCACCAAGAAGAAGAAGTACGAAAGCGCGTCCGGCCCCGAGGATGGCGTCCCGTTCCAGGACGAAGACGAGGCGTATGCCTACGGGCTCGACCGAGAGTCCGATGTGCGCAACAACCGGCACCGACCACGGAACAAAGATCGCACGATGATGAGCGAGTACTGCGACCTCTGGTTCAAGAGCCTCGACCTGAGGGTGCGGTCCAACAAGACGTACCGGTCGCGACTCGACGCCGTCATCAAGCCCTATTGGCGGCACTACTCTGTCGACCAGGTCACCGCGATCGACTACGCCGCCTTCGACAAATTCGTCACCGGGAAGTACTCCGCCAGCTACCGCAAAGGCGTCCTCGCCGTCTTCAAGATGATGATGGACGACGCCATCGTGAAGTACCGGCTCCGCGAGGACACCCCGATCGTCGAGCAGCGAAGGCGCGGGAAATACAAGAGGGAGCAAGTCCGCAGGAAGAAACGCAACCTGCCCATCGAGGCCATTCACAAGGTCGCCGTCAATGCGCACACCATCTGGGGATACAGCGGGTGGACGTACATCTGGACCCTCGCGTTCACCTGCATGCGACCACCGGGCGAATCCTTCGGACTGCAGCGCGGATTCTGTTCCGCGCACTGGCCCGAATCAGAGCCGGACAAGGAACTCCGCGAGGAGTCCGTGGCCCGCTATCGGGGCCTGTCAGCGCTCCGCGTTCAATACCAGACGTACGTCGCCGATGGACGGCACGTTCTCGCGGCTCCGAAGTACGACAGCTGGAGAACAACGGTGATCCCGCCCTTCCTGGATGAGATGCACAACGCGGTCCTCGCGTCGCATCGAAGCCCGTGGCTCTTCGTCTCGATGACGGGCAAGCCGATGCTGTCGACCAACTTCAAGTCGGACTACTGGTATCCGATGCGGGACGGTGCGGACGAGAGGCCTGCGCGGCTGCGGTACGACCGCTGGCAGCGGCCCGAGATCCCTCCGGTGCCCGAGTTGGCCGGCACGGACATCTACCGTCTGCGGCACTGGGCCAAGGCGAAGCTGGACGAGCCGGGGGACATCCCGAAGGTGGCGATCGAGGCACGGATGGGGCATGAACTGCCGGGCGTGGAGGGCACATACAGTGAGGTGACCCTCGCCATGGAGGAGCGGATTGTGGAGTACCTTCAGTCCGTTTGGGAGAAGGAGGTAGTGGGGGCTGGTCTGTGGGTGCCACCGTTTCCCATCTCGTCCCCAGATGATCTATTGAATGAGGCTCCGCCGCTGTTCAGCGGCCTTCCGGTTCTGGAGAACTGATGATCGTCTGGATCAATGGTGCGTTCGGCGCGGGAAAGACGAGCGCCGCACGGGAACTGATCGAGCTGATCCCGAACAGCACGCTCTTCGACCCCGAGGTCATCGGTGGCACCCTGCCCTACCTCCTGCCGCCCAAGCGCCTCGACGAGGTGAACGACTATCAGGACCTGCCGATCTGGCGCCGTCTCGTCATCGACACCGCGGCCGCGCTGCACGCCGAGGTCGGCGGCGTTCTCGTGGTGCCGATGACACTGCTGCGCCAGGAGTACCGCGACGAGATCTTCGGCGGTCTCGCGGCGCGCAGGATCAGCGTGCACCACGTTCTGCTCGCGCCCGACGAAACGATCCTGCGCGAGCGGATATCCGGCCGGCCCGTGCCGCCGGAGCCCGACGGCGAGCTGCGGGTGCGACAGTGGGCCTTCGATCACATCGAGCCGTACCGGGCCGCGCGCGCCGACTGGATCGATGGTGACGCCCACGTCGTCGACACCAGTGTCCTCACGCCCTTCCAGACCGCCGAACGCCTCGCCGAGGCCGTCCGCAACGGCGCCGCACCCGTCTGCGACATCGTGCAGACACCGGAGCCCACCGCCGAGACCCTCGCCGCAGGGGTGCTCCTCTTCGACGAGCAGGACCGGGTGCTGCTCGTCGACCCCACGTACAAGGCCGGCTGGGAGTTCCCCGGCGGTGTCGTCGAGCCCGGCGAGGCGCCCGCGCGCGCGGGTGTGCGTGAGGTCGCCGAGGAGACCGGTATCCAGCTCACTGGCATGCCGCCCCTGCTGGTCGCCGACTGGGAACCGCCCAACCCGCCCGGCTGGGGCGGAATGCGCTTCCTCTTCGACGGAGGGCGGCTCGACAGCGGTGCGGTCCGCATGCTCCTGCCGGGACCCGAGCTCCGCGACTGGCGCTTCGTCACCGAACAGGAAGCGGCCGACCTGCTGCCCGCCGTGCGCTACGAACGACTGCGCTGGGCGCTCCGCGCACGGGAACGCGGCGCCACGCTCTACCTGGAGGCAGGCGTACCGCTCCGCGGGTAGCCGTCCGCGGAGCGGCGCAGCACGTCGTCCATGCGCCGACCATGAAAAGGAGCCCCGGACCCGCCCCGTCCCGGCGGGCCGGGTTCAGTTCGCCGCGTACTTCTGGAGGAACAGCGCCTCGGCCACCGAGAGCCGCTCCAACTCCTCGGGCGACACGCTCTCGTTGGCCGCGTGGATCTGCGCCTCCGGCTCGCTCAGGCCGATCAGCAGGATCTCCGCGCGCGGGTAGAGCGCCGAGAGGGTGTTGCAGAGCGGGATCGAGCCGCCCTGCCCCGCGTACTGCATCTCCTCGCCGGGGTAGGCCTCGGCCATCGCCTCGGCCATCGCCGCGTACGCCGGGCTCGTCGTGTCCGCGCGGAACGGCTGACCCTGCCCGATCTCCTCCGTCCGCACCCGCGCGCCCCACGGAGTGTGCGCCTCCAGGTGCGCCTGGAGCAGCTTCGTCGCCTCGACCGCGTCCACGCCCGGCGGCACCCGCAGGCTGATCAGCGCCCGCGCGGCCGCCTGCACCGACGGCGTCGCGCCGACCACCGGCGGGCAGTCGATGCCGAGGACCGTGACGGCGGGGCGCGCCCAGATGCGGTCGGCGACCGTGCCCTCGCCGATCAATTCCACACCGTTGAGGACCTTCGCGTCCCTGCGGAAGTCGCTCTCCTCGTACTGAAGCCCGTCCCACACGGCGTCGCTCGTCAGACCGTCGACCGTCGTCGAACCGTCCTCGGCGCGCAGCGAGTCAAGGGCGCGCACCAGCGCGGCGAGCGCGTCCGGGGCGGCGCCGCCGAACTGTCCGGAGTGCAGATTCCCCTTGAGGGTGTCGACACTGACGCGTACGAGCGTCATGCCGCGCAGCGTCGACGTCACCGTCGGCAGACCGACGCGGAAGTTGCCCGCGTCACCGATGACGATGGTGTCGGCCGTCAGCAGGTCGGGGTGGGCCTCCGCGTACCGCTCGAGACCGCCCGTGCCCTGCTCCTCGGAGCCCTCCGCGATGACCTTCACGTTCACCGGCACGCCGCCGTTGGCCTTCAGGGCGCGCAGCGCGAGCAGGTGCATGATGACGCCGCCCTTGCAGTCGGCGCTGCCCCGGCCGTACCAGCGGCCGTCGCGCTCCGTCAGCTCGAACGGCGGGGTCGCCCACGCGGCCTCGTCGAGCGGCGGCTGGACGTCGTAGTGCGCGTACAGGAGGACCGTCGGCGCACCCTCGGGGCCCGGCAGGAAGCCGTACACCGACTGCGTGCCGTCCGGGGTGTCGAGCAGCGCCACGTCCTGGAAGCCCTCGGCGCGCAGCGCGTCCGCCACCCAGCCGGCGGCGGCCTCGCTCTCGCTCTTCGGGAACTGGTCGAAGTCCGCCACCGACTTGAAGGCCACCAGTTCGGTGAGCTCCGCCTTCGCCCTCGGCATCAGTGAGGCGACGGTCTCGGCGATCGGATTCTGCGACATGGGCACGGTCCTCGTAGGTGCGACGTTGAACGGGGGAGTACATGTGATCCTCCCACAGGAGGGGCCCGGGAGGGTCCGCCGTAGGATGCCGGGGGAAAGCGCGGCCAACAGCGGGATCAGGAGCGGTAGACCAACGTGAGCAGCGAGAACTCAGCGGACGACACCCGGCACGTGTGGGACGTCGTCGTGGTCGGAGCCGGGCCCGCGGGGGCATCGGCGGCCTATGCGGCGGCGGTCGCGGGACGCACCGTCCTCCTCCTGGAGAAAGCCGACATCCCCCGTTACAAGACATGTGGCGGCGGCATCATCGGCCCCTCGCGCGACTCCCTGCCGCCCGGCTTCGAGCTGCCCCTGCGCGAGCGGGTGCACGCGGTGACGTTCACCCTCGACGGCAAGTTCAGCCGTACCCGCCGCTCCCGGCAGATGCTGTTCGGGCTGATCAACCGCGCCGAGTTCGACGAGCAGCTCGTCGAGCACGCGCAGAAGGCCGGTGCCGAGCTGCGCACCGGTGTCACCGTCGCGCGCGTGGAGCAGCACGGCACGGAGGTGCCCGACCGGCGGACCGTCGCCGTGGTGCTCCAGGGCGGCGAGACCGTCCTGGCCCGTGCCGTGGTCGGCGCGGACGGCAGCGCCAGCCGCATAGGCGCGCACGTCGGCGTGAAGCTCGACCAGGTCGACCTCGGTCTCGAGGCCGAGATCCCGGTGCCCGAGACGGTCGCCGAGGACTGGGCAGGCCGGGTCCTCATCGACTGGGGCCCCATGCCGGGCAGTTACGGCTGGGTGTTCCCCAAGGGCGACACCCTCACCGTCGGCGTGATCTCCGCCCGCGGCGAAGGCGCGGCCACCAAGCGGTACTTGGAGGACTTCATCGCCCGGCTCGGCCTCGCGGGCTTCGAGCCCAGCATCTCCTCCGGACACCTGACGCGCTGCCGCGCCGACGACTCGCCGCTCTCCCGTGGCCGCGTCCTGGTCTGCGGCGACGCGGCGGGCCTCCTGGAGCCGTGGACCCGCGAGGGCATCTCCTTCGCGCTGCGCTCCGGACGGCTCGCGGGGGAGTGGGCGGTCCGGATCGCCGAGGCGCACGACGCGGTCGACGCGCGCCGCCAGGCCCTGAACTACGCCTTCGCCATCAAGGCGGGCCTCGGAGTGGAGATGAGCGTCGGCCGCCGCATGCTCAAGGCCTTCGAGCGCCGCCCCGGCATGCTGCACACGGCGATCACGGGCTTCCGGCCCGCGTGGAACGCGTTCGCGAGGATCACGCGCGGTTCGACGACGCTGGGCGAGCTGGTGCGTACGCATCCGATGGTGGGGCGTGTCCTGCAAGGGCGGGGCGACCCGGCCGCCCGCTGACGGCCGTCGCGTCGCGCGTCCAACCGCTTTCCCGTCGCTCGTCCTACCGTGTCCTCTGCACGGTGATCCGGAAGACGGGGTGGTCGGGCGCGGCCGCAAGGATCTCCGCGTCGGAGGAGTCCGCGGTCACGCCCTGGAAGTACTGGTCGACCTCCCAGCCCCACTTCTTCAGGTAGCCGCGCAGCAGCGGCAGCTTCTCGGCGTCGGGCACCTCCACGGCGGTGAACTCGCGCACCTTGCGCCCCACCCGCAGCTGCCCGCCGCCCGCGACCCGCATGTTGCGCACCCACTGGGAGTGCCCGCGCGCCGACACGAGGTACTGACCTTTGTCGCCGTCGTTCGTGTACGGGTTGACGGGGATCCGCTGCATCTTGCCGCTCTTGCGTCCCCGGACGGAGAGCTCGGCGCTGCCCATCAGGCTGACTCCGTGCCGCGCCAGCCAGCCGATCACGCTGTTCAGGCGGACGTTGAGGCGGCTGCCCTCGAGGTAGTACGGCGTGGGAGTCGCGGACATGGTGCCCTCCTGGGGTGGTGGTGGGGAAGCCGTTCGGACCGACCGGAGCCGGGTTCGAGAGCACTGCTCGAGAGCACTGCTCTCGCTTGCGAGCAGTGTGCACGACGGCAGTGCTCCAAATCAAGAGCAGTGCTCTCGTTCGTGTGCACTGCTCCGACTGCGTGGCACACTGGCCGTATGAGCACCAGCACGAACGCCAGCTCCAGTACCGGCCCCCACGCCGACTCCAACGCCGGAACCAGCGCCACCCGAGGGGCCCGGGCCCGCGCCCGCGAAGAAGTGACCGCGGCGATCAAGGACGAGGCGCGCAGACAGCTCGCGGCCGACGGCGCCGCGAAGCTCTCCCTGCGCGCGGTCGCCCGCGAGCTCGGCATGGTCTCCTCGGCCCTCTACCGCTACTTCCCCAGCCGCGACGACCTCCTGACCGCGCTGATCATCGACGCGTACGACGCGGTCGGCGCCGCCGCGGAAGCCGCGCACGCGGACGCGGCCGGTGCGGAGCCGGTCCGGCGGTGGACGGCGGTGTGCGAGGCGGTACGTTCCTGGGCGCTGGAGCACCCGCACGAGTACGCGCTCATCTACGGCTCGCCCGTCCCCGGTTACAGCGCGCCGGACACGACCGTGCGGGCCGCCGCGCGCGTCGGCCTGGTCCTCATCGGCATCGTGCGCGACGCCCACCAAGGCAGGGGCGTCGCCTACGAGCGCCTGCCCGCCGAGCTGCGCACGGAAGGGGAGCGGCTCGCGGCGGACATCGCCCCCGACCTGCCGCCCGCGACGATCACCGCGATGGTCGCGGCATGGGCGCAGCTCTTCGGGCTCATCGGCTTCGAGGTGTTCGGCCAGTTCAACCGGATCGTCGAGGACCGCCCCACGTTCTTCTCGCACGCGGTGACGCAGTTGGCGCATGGGGTGGGGCTGCTGAGGTGCCCCACGGGGACGTCCTGATGGCCCTTGAGGCTGGTGACGCCCCCGAACGAGACCCACACCGTGGACCTCAAGTGGCCCGCGGGCGCGGGCGACATCAAGGGTGCGTACACCGACGTGCAGGTCTACCCCACGCACACCACCAAGTAGAGGGGTGGCTCAGGAGTGACCCCGTCGGGTACCGCCTACTCCCGCGGGAGTACGCGTGATCACCTCGCCCGTCGGACGCCCGCGCCACCCGCTCCCGTCTAGCGTGACCGTCATGGACGAGCAGCGCGAAGGCAGGCCGGGCGGTCCGCCCCCGAGGTGGGGCGGACCGTTCATGTGGCGGCACGGGCCGCCCTGGTGGATCTCCGGGGTCGGTGGGACGGCGGCGACGGCAGGGCCCGAGGCGTCGACGGCGCGTCGTCCGCCCTGGGTGACCACGGCCGCGCTCACCGTTTTCGTGCAGGTCGGGTCCCGCTTCGCCGAGCAGGGCCAACTCGACCGGGTGGACCTCAACGCCTTCGCGCGGGTGCTCCTGTTCCTGGCCACGGCGGTTCTCCTGCTCCGCCACCGGCACCCCGTACCGGTCGTGTACGCCACCGCGGCGCTCACACTCGTCTACGTCGCCGCCGGTTTCCCCTACGGCCCCGTCTTCCTCGCCATCGCCGTGAGCTGCTTCGCCGCGATCGTCGCGGGGCGCCGGCGTGCGGCCTGGGGAGCGGTCGGCGGGCTGTGGGTGGGGCATCTGCTGATCGCGCACTGGCTCTACCGGTGGCTGCCGCCCGGCGACGACGGCGCCCGCCCCTGGAGCGAGGAACTGGCCGCCGCCGTCTGGGTCGTCGCGATCGTCGCCGTCGCCGAACTGGCCCGCGTACGACGTGAACAGTGGGCGAAGGAACGTGCCGAGCGCGCGCAGGCCGCGAAGCGGCGGGCGGACGAGGAACGTCTGCGAATGGCACGCGAGCTGCACGACGTCCTCGCGCACAGCATCTCCGTCATCAACGTGCAGGCAGGCGTCGGCCTCGCGCTGCTCGACTCCGACCCGGAACAGGCCCGCACCGCGCTGACCACCATCAAGGCCGCGAGCAAAGAGGCGCTCGGCGAGGTACGTCAGGTCCTCGGCACCCTGCGCGCCCCCGGGGACGCGCCGCGCGCCCCGGCGCCCGGCCTGGACCGGCTGCCCGAACTCGTCGAGCAGGCCGGAAGCGCGGGTCTGGCCGTCGAAGTCACCACGGAGGGTGCTGTGGTGAAGCCCGCGCCCGGTACGGACCTCGCCGCTTTCCGCATCGTTCAGGAGGCGCTGACCAACGTCGTACGTCACTCGGGTTCGCGGCACGCACGCGTGCTGGTGCGCCACGAGACGGCGTCGCTGACCCTGCGGATCGACGACGACGGACCCGCCACCGGCACCGACGCGGGCGGCAGCGGCAACGGACTTGCCGGAACGCGGGAGCGCGCCGCCGCCCTCGGTGGCACGATCGAGGCGGGCCCGCGCCCGGACGGCGGCTTCCGCGTGACCGCCGTACTGCCCCGGGCGGCGGACGGGGTTTCCCGGGCCCGCACCGCACCTCGGGAGGAATAGTGATCCGCGTACTGCTCGCCGACGACCAGTCTTTGGTCAGAGCGGGTTTCAAGGCGCTGCTCGACGCGCAGGACGACATCGGAGTCGTCGGGGAGGCGGCGGACGGCGACGAGGCGGTGCGAATGGTGCGGGAACTGCGCCCCGACGTCGTCCTGATGGACATCCGCATGCCGGTCCTCGACGGGCTCACCGCCACCCGCAGGATCACCGACGAACCCGGTCTGGGGGACGTGAAGGTGGTCATGCTCACCACCTTCGAACTGGACGAGTACGTCTTCGAGGCGATCCGATCCGGAGCGTCCGGCTTCCTCGTCAAGGACACCGAACCGGACGAACTGCTGCGCGCCGTAAGGGCGGTGGTCGAGGGGGACGCGCTGCTGTCACCGGGTGTGACGCGGCGCCTCATCGCCGAGTTCGCCGCGCGTTCCAAGGAGCCCGCGGCCGCCGACACCCTCGTGGGCCTGACCGAACGGGAGCGTGAGGTGATGGCCCTGGTCGGCATCGGCCTCTCCAACGGGGAGATCGCGCGCCGCCTGGTCGTCTCTCCGCTCACGGCAAAGACCCATGTCAGCAGGACCATGGTGAAGCTGAACGCCCGGGACCGTGCCCAACTCGTCGTCCTCGCCTATGAGTCGGGGCTGGTCCGCCCGGGCTGGCTGGGCTGATCCGGACGGTCGGGCCGATCCGCTCGGTTCGGCCGGTCCGGCTCGTCGCGTCGGTGCGGTGCTCGTCCGTGGCGCAGGAGGATGGTCGCCAGGACCGCGAAGAAGGCGACGGCCCCGGCGATCACGCCCGCCCGGACCAGCGTCCCCTCGCTGGGCGACGTCACGCCGAAGAAGAACGCCGGTGACGCCACCGCGAGCATCGTGCAGCCGGCGAGGGACGCCGCCACGAACAGCGCGTACGCGATCTCGACCGTGTCCGCGTCGCGCTCCGCCTGCGTCCGTCGCTCCATCCTCCGAGTGTGCGGCGCGCGTTCCGCACGGGCAATGACCCGGTCGCGTACGGATACGGATACGAACACGGGTGCCGGTACGGGCGGGGGTGCCGCGCGTACCGCCGACAGGCCCCCTTCCGGTGGCGGCCCGCATGAAGCGTGCATACAACGGGATACACGCTCATGTGCGGGGCGAGAGTGTCCCGCTGAATGGAGAGACGAAATGGCCGCTGAGTCATTCTCCGCCGCAGGGGAAACGTCCGGGACCGGCGAACCGCTGATGTCCACATCGGTCCATTGGGGCACCGCCCGACTCGGCGTCCCGACCCGAGTGGAACCCGCCCCCTGGCCGCAGGCAGCGGGCCACACCACCGACGGGATCGCCACGGAACGGGAACGGGCCGTCGACGACGTCGAAGTCAGGGCTCCGGAGCCGGTGGTGCCCGACGCCGAGGACGACGCGGTGGAAGAGCTCATACGCGTCGCCGTGGTGTCGAGGCCGCTGGACGACGTGGTCGACCTCGTCACCCTCCTGGAGCAGTCGCCTGACGGTATGCCGACCGCCCGCTCCGTGCTCCGCCTGGCCGCCGTGGCGCGCTCCGTCGACGACGTCACCAGGCTGGTCGAACTCCTCGGCCCGCCGGAGCACCCCGCCGACCACATGGACGAGGCCATCCGGCACGCCGCCGAGGAGCGGCCCATCCCCGAGGTGAGCCGACTCGTCCACCTCCTGTCCCGTCCTCCGCACGACCCGCACAGCGGCGCCGAGGTGGTGCACGCCGCGGGTACGACCAGGTCGGTCGAGGACCTGATGCAGCTGATCGGCAGCCTGCGCGAGCAGAAGGAGAACGGTGCCTCGGGGGCCGCGGGCATGCCGGTCGGCGACAGCGCCACGGCCATCGGCACGGACAGCGGCGAGGCCGCCCACGCCGCCCACGGTGCCGCGGGTACCGACGCCAGCAACACGGCCGCCGTTCCGGCCCGCCCCGCGGCCGCCCCGGACACCCCGGCCACGCAGGTGCGGAACCGGACCTCCTTGGTGTGGCTGCGTCGCGTGGCGGGTGTGCTGCTCCTGCTCTGCGCGGCGGCACACGCCCCGCTGACCTGGTCGGACGCACCCCCCTTCGGTCTCGCCGTCGCGGTCGGCGTCTCCGCAGTCTGTGCGGTGGCGGGCGCGGCACTGTGCCTGAGCGGATCGCCGTTCGTGGCCGTGGCCGGCACCTTGGTGGCCGGTGCGCTGACCGTCGCCCATCTCGTGGACGACCGCATCGACTCGCGGGCGCTCGCCTACGTCCTGCGGCCGGAGCGGGTGACGGCGCCGCTGCCGACCCTGTCCGCGGCGATCGCGGCACTCGCCTCCCTGCTGGTCGTGGCGCTCACGATCGCCGCGCTCAGGGCTTCGGCGGGCCGGGACCGCACCTGACCACATCGTATGCGTATGCATTTAATGACGGTGCAACAAAGGGTCGGAACTCTGCTACCGTGCGGTCCTATGGCGGCGAAAACGGCCGAGCAGGGCCTCGTGAATCACGAGCAGCGGCTCGTGGATGAGTGGCGCGACATCCTCGCGGTGCATGCGCGCACCCTGTGCGAGCTCGACCGGGAACTGCACCCGTACGGTCTGGGCGCGAGCGACTTCGAGGTCCTCGACGTACTGGCCGAGGGGTCGTCGGACGACGGTGGCTGCACGTTCCGCGTGCAGGAGATCTCCGCGCAGGTCCACCTGAGCCAGAGCGCGCTCTCCCGCCTCATCGGGCGGCTGGAGAAGGACGGCCTCGTGGAGCGCGGCATGTGCAGCGAGGACCGTCGCGGCGTACGCGTATCCCTCACCGACAAGGGGCGCGCACTGCACCAGGAGGTGCGGCCGTTGCAGCGGGCCGTCCTCGGACGGATGCTCGACACCCCCACCGACTGACACCCCCACCGACTGACGGCCCCACCGGCTGACGGCCCCACCTGCCGTGCCGCTCACCTCACCCCATGACGATCGCGGACTTCTCCCGCCACAGCGCCGCCAGTGCGGTGTCACCCGTCACCTGCGGGAACGGCAGCCGGTTCCACAGCGCCAGATAGAGCCGCGTCGCCGGGCCCGACACCTCGCAGTCCGCGTGCGCCGTCGCGCCGTGCTCCGCGACCGGCGGCCCGTCGGAGAGACGTACGGTCCAGGTCCGCTCGTCCGTGGCCCGCACCCGCAGCACGCACGGAACGTCACTGCGCACCCGGCTCTTCTCGCGGCCGTGGAAGCCGAACAGCAGCTCCTCGATCCCGTCCACGGCGAAGTCGACATCCATCGGCGACGGCGTGCCCCCGCGCGCGGACTCGGCGTCCACCCGGTGGACCGTCGTCTCGTTCGCCTGCCGCCGGGCCCAGAACGCCAGCGGCGAAGGCGCGGGCAGGAACGTCCAGCACTCGACGTCGGGCGGGGCGGATTCGAGCGTCGCGACGAGAGCGGCGTGCCCCTCGCGGAACCACTCGACAAGGGCGTCTCCGTCCAGGTCGGGGAGTTCGCCGCCCAACTGGTAGGAGGTGCGCCGCTCGGTGATGAACGCGGCAGCCCACCGGTGGACCATTCCGGCGTGCCGCAGCAGGTCCCGCACCTGCCAGCCCGGACAGGTCGCGACCTTGGCGTCGGTCCCCGCCTCGGCGGCGGCACGGGACAGCAACTGGCCTTCTTTGGCAACTACTTGAATGTGCTCGGAGATCTCCATGCGGGCGATTGTGTCGGATGGAGTGCGCTGGAACCGGAACCTCCGGGGGATCTGGGACCGATTGCGTACGCTCCGTAGCCATCCGGGTCGTGGGCTCCTAGGGTGACGCCCATACGGAGAGGTGTGAACGTCCCCAACTTCGGGCCGGGGACGCACCCGGAGTACCTCGCCCGTTGGGCCGAGACCGTGGAGGGTCTCGGCTTTGAACTGCTGCTGACCATCCAGGACGTCGTACCCGGCTCCGTCTCAGACCATGAACTGGTCGTACTTCGCCATGTGTGCGCGCAGCTCCTCCATGCTGGGACTGCGCCCGTCGGCCGTCAGCCGGCCCAGGCCGCGGAAGTAGTCCTCGCGGTCGTAGATCGGGTAGAACATGATCAGCAGGGTGGCGTCTGCGGTGCCCCGGTTGGTGAAGCCGTGCGGTTCACCCTTGGGGACGTACGCGAACGCGCCCGGCTCGCCCACCACCTTGCGGTCGCCGACGGTGAACTCGATCTCACCCTTGACCACGTAGAACATCTCGGTGGACCGCTTGTGGGTGTGCGGGGCCGCGCCCTTCGCCTCCGGAGCCATGTGGTGCTCGAAGAAGCCGAACTCCCCGTTGGAGTCGGGCGTGGTGAGCTTCAGATACGTCCTCTTCGTGTCCCGGATGTCGACATATTCGCCTTCACCTGCGGGGTCTTGGCGCTCTGGGCCCGCGCCCATCGGCCGACGACCGGCGCGGCGAGGCCGCAGACGGCGAACAGCGCGGCCAGTACGGCCCACCCGGTGGTGCCGGACGTGATGACCAGGCCGACCACAAGCGGTGCCGCGATCTGCTGGACGGCCACGCCGAGCCAGAAGACCGACAGGTAGACGCCTTCCTGGCCGGGCGCCGCGAGCAGATACGACCCGCCCCAGCCGCCCGCGGACTGGAACAGTTCGCCCGCGGTCAGCGCGACCATGGCGAGGAGCAGCACGCCGACCGCCACGAGGACGGGCGGCCTCGGTGCCGCGATCAGGAGCAGGCAGCAGACGGCGAGGGCGATGCCCGCCCGCACCAGCGCCCGCGCGGACCCGGCGATGGTCTCGGTGCCGCGGCTGGCACGCACCTGCAGAGCCACCGCGAGCACGGTGTTCACCGCCACCAGGGGCGAGATCACCGCGGCCGGGACCTCCGTGTGCTCGACGACCCACAGCGGGATGCCGATGCTCAGCAGCGTCATGTGCATCGTCAGCACCGCGTTGATCCCGGTGAACGACAGGAACGGCCGGTCCCGCAGCGCGTCGACGGAGAAGCGGCGCCGCAGGCTCTTCGCCGGGGTGCTGAGCACCGGCAGCCGGTGGGCGAGGAGTGCGAGTACGGCGAACGAGGCCGCGTTGAGCAGGAGGATCGCGGCGTAACCGGCCCGGGTGTCGATCAGCAGCCCGACCCCGCCGAGCAGCGCGCCGACGGTGAAGCCGACGTTGCGCAGCGACCGCAGCACCGCGACCACCCTGACCCGGTCGTCGGTCGCCGTCACCTGCCCCACCAGGGCCTGTTCCATCGGCGCCGCCGCCTTGTCGACCAGGCCGAGCAGGCACACCACCGTCAGGAACTGCCACAGGTTCTGCACGAACGGGTAGAGGACAAAGCAGGCGCAGCGCCACAGGCTGACGCCGACCAGGACCTTCTTCGGGCTGATCCGGTCGGCGAGGATGCCGAGGGGGACGGCCGTGGCCAGCGCGATCGCGGCGGACAGCGTCAGGCCGAGGCTCAGCTCGCCCACGGAGAGTCCGACGGACCGCGTGATGAACGGTACGGAGACGGCCAGGAAGGCGCCCGTGCCGACGGCGTCGATCATCGCCATCACGGAGAGCCGCAGGCCGACCCGTCCGCCGGGGACGGACCGGGGCCAGCCCCTGACGCGCTGCCGGAGAGCAGACATGGCTTCCTCACTCCGTGGTGATGTGGATGGCCGCGTCCGCGGCCAGGACGCTTCGGTGCGCGCTGGCCGCGTCGGGCCCTGTCGCGATCACGTGTCCTGCGCGGTCCCACGAGGACGCCCACGGCCGGACCTCCTGCCCGGCCTCGACGTCGATCTCCACCGTCCGTACGCCGGGCAGTGCCCGCGCCGCGTCCGTCCCGTCGACCGCCGTGACGGTGCCGGGCTCGGCGGCGAGGAACCGGATGGCCGAGGTGCGTCGGGCGGTACGGGGGAGGGTGACCGGACGGCCTGCCAGCAGGTCGATGAGGGCCAGCCTGATCCGCGTGCCGTACGCCAGGTCGTTCAGGTCGATCAGGTAGTCGCCGGGGCAGCGTCCCGCGCACTCCACCAGCGCCGGACCGGACGCGGTCAGGATCCACTCGGCGTGCAGGATGCCGGTGCGGTAGCCGGTCGCCTTGGCCGGAAATGGGGGTTGACGTATCGCCCGGCGTGGTGCGCTCAGGTCACTCCGCACTCAAGGCGCGCAGGCGTGCGGCCCCGTCTCAGGGGCGCGTGGTGTAGCCGATCACGGCGGCGAGACCCGCGAGCACGGCCACGCTGGTGAGGGCGGTGGGCAGGGTGAACCAGTCGGCCATGAACCCGATGGCGGGCGGGCCGAGGAGCATGCCGCCGTAGCCGAGGGTGGAGGCGGTGGCGACACCGTTGGGCCCGGCCAGGGCGCCGGCGCGCTCGATGGCGACGGGGAAGATGTTGGCGAGCCCGAGACCGGTGACGGCGAAGCCGAGGAGTGCCGCCCATACCGTCGGGGCGAGCGCGCCGAGCAGCATGCCGGCGGCCGCCGTGGCGCCGCCCGCGACGAGTATCGGGGTCTGGCCGAACCGTTCGAGCAGGGTGGTTCCGCTGAGCCGGCCGAGGGTCATGGCGAGGGCGAAGCAGGAGTAGCCCGCGGCGGCGATGCCCGGGTGGGCGGCCAGGTCCTGTTCGAGGTGGAGCGCGCCCCAGTCGGCGAGCGCGCCTTCGCCGAAGGCGGTGCAGAGCGCGATGAGCCCGAAGACGAGGACGAGGCGGCGGGTGCGGGTGGTGGGGCGGTGGGGGGTGTGGTCAGAGCTGTCGCCGTCCGGGCCGACAGCTGCGGCCAGGTCGGTGTTCGCGTCCGGGGTGCCATCGCGGTCCTGGGTGCCGTCGGCCGGGTTCCGGCTCCCGGCTGGGGTCGGGGGCTCCATGCGGAGGAGGGCGCGTCCGGCGAAGCCGGTGACGAGCAGGCCGATCACGGTGAGGGTGAGCAGGTGGCGCGTGGGGGAGAGGGAACCCGCGATCAGTCCGCCGAGCCCGGCGCCCGCCATGCCGCCGAGGCTGAACGCCGCGTGGAAGCTGGGCATGATCGGGCGGCGCAGGGCGGCCACGAGGTCGACGGCGGCGCTGTTGAAGGCGACGTTGATGCCCCCGTACGCCGCTCCGAAGACCAGCAGCACCGTGCCCAGCGCCGGTGCCGAGTGGGTCAGGGGTGGCAGGGCGACGCTGAGTGAGAGCAGTACGGCGCAGGCGACGGTCACGGGATGCGTGCCGAAGCGGCGGCAGAGCCGTCCGGTCAGCGTCATCGTGATGACCGCGCCGACGGAGACTCCGAGCAGCGCGAGCCCGAGATCGCTGGCGGACGCGCCGGTCTGGTCCTTGATCGCGGGGATGCGGACGACCCATCCGGCGAAGATGAATCCGTCCAGGGCGAAGAAGACCGTGAGGACGACACGGAGGCGGCGGAGGCCGGGGGGTGTGGGGGAAGGTCGCGACGCTGCGGTCCCGATTTTGTTTAGTAGCGGCACAAAGTCAGAGTAGGGGTGCGCGCGGGGCACGGACAAGACGGGTGCGTGGCGGTGCGCGCGAGGGCCGCGTGACGTGAAGTGACCGGGTGCACGACGAAGCGACGGCATGCCGGTGGCATACGCGGCGGTTCACGGGAGGAACGGGCGGATGACGAATGAACGGCGGGGCCGTGTACGGATCATGGGAGACTCGCCCACATGAACGGCAAGGCTGACCCCCGTGCCGAGGGGGAAGTGACCACGCGTACCCGCCTGGAGCGAGGGCGCGGTGCGCTGGGCCCCGCGCTCGAACTGGTCCACACCGGGCGTGCCCCCACCCGTGCCGTGCTCACCGCGGAGCTGGGCGTCACCCGCGCCACGGCGGGCGCGGTCGCCGCCGAGCTCGAGGCGCTCGGGCTGATCCGGATCGACGCGAAGCCGAGCGCGGCCGCGGGCTCGCAGGGCAGGCCGTCGCACCGGCTCGCCGTCGCGGAGGAGGGGCCTGTCGCGCTCGCCGCGCAGGTGCACGCCGACGGGTTCAGGGCCGCGCTGGTCGGGCTCGGCGGGGGCATCGTGGCGACGGCACCGGGCTGCGAGACCGTCGATGCCGACCCGGCGCAGGTCCTCGGGGCGGTCGTCGACGCGGGCGCGCGGCTGCTCCGCGAGACGGGACGGCGCTGTGTGGGCTCGGGGCTCGCCGTGCCGTCCGCGGTCGCCAAGCCGGAGGGCACCGCTCTCAACCCCCTGCACCTGGCGTGGCCCGCGGGCGCGCGGGTCAGCGAGATCTTCGCTGAGTGCGTACGGGACGCGGGCATCGAGGGTCCGGCCTTCGCGGGCAACGACGTGAACCTCGCCGCGATCGCCGAGCACCGCCACGGCGCGGGCCGCGGCGCCCGGGACCTGCTGTGCGTGGCGACCGGCCACCGGGGCGTCGGCGGCGCGCTCGTCCTCGACGGCCGCCTGCACACCGGGAGTTCGGGCCTCGCCCTGGAGGTGGGGCACCTCACGGTGAACTCCGCGGGGCGCCCTTGCTACTGCGGCAGCCGGGGCTGCCTGGACGTCGAGACGGACCCGCTGGCCTTCCTGACTGCGGCGGGCCGCGAGCCGGGACTCGAGGGACTCCTCGTACAGGCCCGCGAACTGCTCCGCGGCGCCTACGGGGACCCGTCCGTGCGCTCCGCCGCCGAGGCACTCATCGACCGGCTCGGCCTCGGACTCGCGGGCCTGGTCAACATCCTCAACCCCGACCGCATCATCCTGGGCGGCCTGCACCGCGCCCTCCTGGAGGCGGACCCGGAACGGCTGCGCGCGGTCGTCGCGGACCGGAGCCTGTGGGGGCGGAGCGGCGGCGTACCGATCCTGGCGTGCACGCTGGACCACAACAGCCTGGTGGGAGCGGCGGAGCTGGCCTGGCAGCCGGTACTGGACGATCCGCTGGGGGCGTTGGGGTAGCGGCCGGACAGCGGCACTCGCGCGCAGCCGGTCAGGAAGACTCGTCCTGCGAGTCCTGCGAGTCCTGCGAGTGCTGCGAGTCCTGCGAATGCTGCGAGTGCTGTGCGCGCCGCGCCGCCGGGAACGTGACACCGAGGACCCCGCCCGCGCCCCCGCCCATCACCAGGCCCATCGCCATGTTGTCGAAGACGGCCGGCCCGAGCACCAGCCCAACGGCAACGCCGATCAGCATGCCTACAGCCAGGCCTGCACCGACGGACGGTGCCACAGCGTTCTCATTGTTCGTCACACGATCAGTGTGGCTGGATGCCGGGCGAGCGGGCAAAGCCGCTCCAGGGCGTCAGACAGGCCGCCGCACTCGCTCAGCCACCCCGTGGGACAGCTCCAGTTGGCCGTCCTCCAGATTCCACTTGCCCTTCTGATACGCGTGGTTGCTCACCCAGAACACCATGATCCGCTGGCGGCGGTACTCCGCGACCGTCCCCAGTGACCAGTCGTTGCCGCCGTCGTGCCAGGCGACCCGGCCGTCGTCGGTGTCGACGACGACCCAGCCGTAGCCGTACGAGCCGTCCAGCTCCGGCACCCGCACCTGAGGGGAGAACAGCTTCCGTTTCGCGGTACTGGAGAGGACGGTGTCGCCGGTGAGGGCACGGTGCCAGCGGAACATGTCCCGGGCGGTGGAGAGCATTCCGCCGTTGCCGCGCAGGTTCCAGAACGGGCCGTCGGGCGCCCACGGGTGGTCCATCGGCCGTCCCTGGGCACGCCCGTGCCGGTCGTATTCGACGGCGACCTGAGCGCGGTCCCAGGCAGGCAGCACGTAACCGGTGCCGGTCATTCCGGCGGGCCGGAACAGGCGCTCCGCCAGGAAACGTTCGTAGCTCTGTCCGGAGACCTTCTCGACGATCGCGGCCAGCAGGCTGTAGCCGACGTTCGAGTAGTGGAACTCCTTGCCCGGCGCCGACCGCAGCCGTGCCTTCATCGCGCCGGTGAGCATCTCCGCGCGCGACACCGGCTCGTAGTCGTCGCCGAGGCCCTCGGGCAGGCCCGCCGTGTGCGTGAGGAGCTGGTGCAGGGTGATGTCCCGCTTGTCATCGGGGACCGGCCCGAGGTACCGGTCGATCCGGTCGGTCACTCGCAACTCGCCCGCCATCTCCAGCTTCAGGACGGCGGCGGCGGTGAACTGTTTCGTCATCGACATGACGTCGTACACGGTGTCGCACGTGGCAGGGGCCTCCGCCGCGCGGTCGGCGAGACCGCGTCCCGCGCAGTGCTTGAGCGCACCGCCCCGGGCGGCGGCCACGGTGATGCCGGGCCCCTTGGGCAGCACCCCGTCGAGGTAACGGTCGACAGCGGGGTCGACCCGCTCCGACGCACCCGGATCCTCCCTCGCCTCCTTGCCGTCACCGTCCGCCGAACCGGACAGGGTGCGGACATCCGAGCACCCGACGAACGCGGGCGTGAGAACGAGCAGCAGCACGAGGGAACCGAGGCGATTCACGCAGGACTCCAAGACAGCGACGACAGTTACGAGGCCGAGACTGACCGCCGCTGCGCCACTCGCTCGACGGTTGAGCTGTTCGAGAGTGTGCGAGTTTCCGTACGTGCAGGTCAGCGGAGTACGCCGGAACCGGAGGAACCCCACCATGACGTCCCCGATGTCACCGCCCGCGCCGCCCCGCACGGCGGGCCCCGCCGACGAGGCCGCCTTCATGGCCGAGCTGCGCCGCCTCAAGGCCTGGTCGGGCCTCAGCTACCGGGAGCTGGAGCGCGCGGCGGACGCGGCGGGCGAGGTGCTGCCGTACTCGACCGCCGCGACCATGCTCCGCCGGGACCGTCTGCCCCGCGAAGCCGTACTCGTCGCCTTCCTCGTCGCGTGCGGGCTCGACGCCGACGACACCCGGCGGTGGGTGACCGCCCGCCGGGAACTCGCGGCGGGCCCGCGGTCACCCGTCCCCACCGTGGAACAACCGCAGCCGCCCGTGCCGGAGCCGCTTGTACGGCACCGGCACCGGTGGCGACGGGCGCGCCTCGCGGTCGTCGGCCTCGTGGCGGCCGCGGCGGTCCTCGTCGGCGCGGGCGCGGCGGCGACCGGCGCGACGACCGTGCAGGAGGAGCAGCACACGGCGGGGATCGGGCAACGGCCCTAGCGTGCGTCAGCCTGAGCGCGCGTCAGCCTGAGCGCGCGTCAGCCCAAGCGCTCGTCACGCCGGCGGATACACCAGCGTGATCTCGCGGTTCAGGCCCGTCTCGTCGGCGTCCGGGTACATGGAGACCTCACCGTCGGACCAGCGCACCAGGAAGTCGTCCGGGTGGCGGTTCTCCGTGTAGTCGCCCGCGGCCAGGACCGTGGCGTGCTCCCAGAGGCGGTTGGGCTTCTTGACCTGCGTCTCGCCGTGGAAGCCGTTCTGGTCGATGTCCTTGTAGAGCGTCAGCTCGCCGTCGGTCCAGCGGACCATCAGGTCGTGCTGGTCGTTGCCGGTGAAGTCGCCGGACGTGAGCGTCGAGGCGTGCTTCCAGGTGCCGTTGGGCGCGGCGAGCTTCTTCTCGCCGTGGAAGCCGTCGCGGTTGACGTTGGTGTAGAGGGTGACTTCGCCGTCGCTCCAGCGGACCAGGAGGTCGTCGGTCCACTTGTTGTCGCTCGTGTAGCGGCCGCCGGTGACGGACGTGGCGTTCTTCCACAGCTCGTTGGGCTTCTGGAGCTGGACCTCGCCGTGGAAGCCCTTCTCGTCGACGTCCGGGTAGAGCGTCAGTTCACCGTCGGACCAGCGGACGATGAGGTCGTCGCGGTCGGCGCCCGTGAAGTCACCGGACGCCATGGTGGCGGCGTGCTTCCAGGTGCCGTTGGGCCCGGTGAGACGTATCTCCTTGTCGAAGTTGTCGGCGTCCTCGCCCGCGCCCCGGAACAGGGTGACCTCGCCGTCGGACCAGCGCACGATCAGGTCGGAGTAGTCCCACGTCCCGGCGTTGCCGTCGGTGAAGTAGCCACCGGCCATCGCCTCGGCGTGCTTCCAGGTCTCGGCCTTGCCCAGGACACCGCGCCCGGCCGGCGGCCGGTTGTTGACCGCGTCGTCGTACAGCGCCTTGGCGTCGCCGTCGAGGTACGAGCTGTACGAGATGTCATCCTTGTCGCCACCGGTCTTCCAGCCGCCGATGACGCCGATGAGACCCCAGCCGTTGCCCTGCTTGACGAGGAACGGGCCGCCCGAGGCGCCGCCGGAGTACTTGTCGCACTGGATGCGCAGGAAACTGCCGGGGATCTTCGGGTCGGTGCTGTTGTAACGGACGGTCTTGTCCGTGCAGTCCAGCGGGCGCTTCTGGTTGGCCGGGTAGCCGATCAGACGGACCGGGGAGTGGTCGTACCCCGCGTTGATCTTCAGTTCGGCGCCGCCGACGACGTCCTCGACGTTCTTGCCGCCGCGCGGTTCGAGCTGCAGGAAGTTGAAGTCGAGGTCCGCCGCGGCGTCGGGGCCCTTGGACAGGTACCGCTTGTCGACGTAGATGCGTCCGGGCTTGACGGTGAAGGCGCCGTGCGGCTTCTTCCCGTCGTCGTACTGCGGGACGAACGTCAGGTTCTTGCGGGCGTCCTGGTCGTCGAAGCAGTGACCGGCGCTCATCACGAGGTTCTTGCCGGGGCTCTTGACGACGGTGCCGCCGCAGAAGCGGCCGGTGTTGGTGCCGTCGTTCCAGAAGAAGGTGCCGACGATCGGCAGCCCCTCGAAGGGCCGGCTGGCGGAGCGGGGCAGCCGGGTGGGAGCGGCGAACCGCTTGTCCTCCTGCTCCTGCACGGGCCGGGCGTCCCGCATGCGCTCCGGGGTCCAGTAGTCGTCGGCGTCGGCCGGCGTGAACCCGCGCGCGTCCTCGTCACCGTGGGCCGGGACGGGAGTCGGCGGGACGGTGGCCGAAGGTGTGGCGGGCGCCGGGGTGGCGGTCGGAGGAGCGGCGGTCGGAGGGGTGGCGGGCGGCTGCGCCGCGGTGGCTTCCCCCTTGGGCGTCGGATCGCCGGGGTCCGCGTACGCCGGTAGGCCCGGCAGCAGGATCAGTGCCGCGGCCCCCGCCGCGACGCCCAGCGCTCTGCGCACATGCATGGTCGTTTCCCCCACAGAAGACGAGAGGCGGGTCACCCTTTGTGGCGTGACCGCGCCAATATGAGTCATGATCGTAGAACTATGGCGGACTGGAGGACATATGGACAACTTCACTTCTCTGTCCGTACGTAGCGGATATGTCGCAATTGCCGTGCCTGTACTGCTTCTTGGGGCAGCGGGCGCGGCTCACGGCGACGCGCTGCCGTTCCCGGGGCGGGGTTACGTGTCCGTGGGAGGCCCCGCGGAGGCGGGCGGAATCGTGGACCTCACGGTGAAGGAGCGCCCCGGCAATCCGCATCCGACGGCGGTGGACGTCACCAGCCCCGCACTGACCGACGACACGGTCCTGGGGGACTCGGGGCGCGCCTGGGTGGGCGCGGCCTGCATCAAGGAGAACACCAGGCCCGGCACGTACGAAGTGAAGGTCACCCTCCGCCACAAGGACGCGGACTGCGTGGGCGAGGGGGAGCAGGAGTACGTGTGCGACTACCCGCCGATCGTGCTCAAGGGAAAGGTGAAGGTGGCGGCGCCCGGGGCGGAGGCGTCCGGCGACACCGAGGAGAGCGGGCCCGGCTTCGGCGCGGGCGTCGCGGTCGGCGTCGGCTCGACGGCCGCCGCGGCGGCGCTCGGCGCGGGAGCGGTATGGGCGCGACGCAAGCGCCGGGCAGGGGGCGAGACGTCGTGATCTCGCGACGCATGAGGATCTCGCGACGCGCGATGATCTCGCGACGCAAGGCGAGCGAACGGGCCGCGCTCCTCGCAGCCCTGCTGCTCCTCGTCGGCACCGCCTGCACCGGTGGCGAGGGCGGCCCGGCGGCCCGGCCGGGAGCGAGCGGAGTCAAGGACGCGCTCTTCCCCACGCTGGGCAACGGGGGTTACGACGTCTCCCACTACGCCCTCGATCTCGACTACACCCCCGAGACCAACCGCCTCAAGGGCACCGCCGTCATCACCGCCCGCGCCACCCAGGGCCTCAGTCGCTTCAACCTCGACCTGGCCGGGCTGAAAGTGCGCGCTGCCACCGTGGACGGCGCGAAGGCCCGCTTCAGCCGGTCGGGGAACGAACTGACGGTGACGCCCGCGAAGGCGCTCGGCGACGGGGACACCTTCAAGGCCACCGTCACCTACGACGGCACCCCGAAGATGTTCAAGGGCGCGGACGGCGGCCTGGAGGGCTGGATCGAGACGGACGACGGCTCGACCGCCCTCGGCCAGCCGACCGGCTCCATGACGTGGTTCCCGGGCAATCACCACCCCTCGGACAAGGCGACGTACGACATCGCCGTCACCGTGCCGAAGGACGAGGACGGCGACCCCTACGACGTCGTGAGCAACGGGGAGTTGACCAAGGAGCAGGACAAGGGCGACCGTGTCACCCGGCGCTGGCGGACCGAGGAGCCCATGGCGAGCTACCTCGCCAACGTGACCGTCGGCTACTTCGAGACGCACAAGGGCCGGACCTCCGACGGCGTACCCCTCTACATCGCCGTCGACCCCGACGAGAGCGAAGACGCCGCGGACGTCGAGGAGTTGGTCCCCGACGTCATCGACTGGGCCACCGAGAACTTCGGCCCCTACCCCTTCTCCTCCGCGGGCGCCGTCGTCGACCACCTCCCCGGACTCGACTACGCCCTGGAGACCCAGACCAAGCCGTACTTCGAAGAGGCGCCCGAGGACACGCTGGTCGTGCACGAGATGGCACACCAGTGGTTCGGCAACTCGGTCACCCCGCGCGGGTGGAAGGACATATGGCTCAGTGAGGGCCTCGCCACGTACGCGGAGTGGCTCTGGCAGGAGGACCAGGACGGCAAGTCCGCGCAGGAGACCTTCGAGGAGTTCTACGACGGCACGCACCCGGAGAGCGAGGGAATCTGGGACTTTCCGCCTGCCGCGCCGCCCAGCGGGGGACGCGTGTCGGACTCGCCCGTCTACGGGCGGGGCGCCATGGTCGTGCACAAGGTGCGCGAGGCCGTCGGCGACGACACCTTCTACGACATCCTCCACACCTGGACGAAGCGCTACCGCCACGGGAACGCCGACACCCGGCAGTTCATCGACCTGTGCGAGGAGAAGTCCGGCAAGGACCTGTCCGAGGTGTTCGACACCTGGCTCTTCGAGGCAGGGAAGCCGTCAGGCGTCTGACGGGGCGGCCAGCTCCAGGCGGGCCCTGGCGGCTCGCCGCCGCAGGTCGGGCACCAGGGAGACCAGGCCGAGCGCGGCCAGACCCGCACCGATCCACAGCGGGGCGCGCAGCCCGAACGTGTCGATGGCGGGGCCGCCGACGGATGTCGCGATGATGATGCCGAGCGTGATGAAGGACGTGTGCACGGTGTTGACCAGGGACCGCGCGTTGCCGACGCGCTGGACGCGGGTCACCAGAGCGGGGTTCATGGTGACGCCCACGAGGCCGATGCCGAGCATGAACAAGACGGCCGGGGCGGTCAGTTCGGTGAAGAGCGCGAAGCCGATGAGGAAGGCCAGGTTGAGCACCAGGCCGACGACGAGCACGGGCAGGGTGCGCCGGTCGGCGAACCGGCCGACGACGGTGTTGCCGATGACGGTGGCGGCGCCGTACGCGATGAGCAGCAGCGGCACGGTCCCGGTGGAGAAGCCCGTGAGCTCGGTGAGGATCGGGTTGAGGTAGCTGAAGGCGGAGAAGGTGGCGCCGATCACGAACGTGCTGGTGGTGAGGGTGAGCCACAGCCTCGGGCTGCGGAAGACGCCCAGTTCCTGGCGGAGGCCGCTGCTCTCCTCGCCCTCGCCGTCGGCAGTCGGTACGCCGATGAGTGTGGCCACCGCGGCGAGCACGGTCAGCATGGTGATCGCCCAGAACGCGGCGCGCCAGCCCAGGTGTTCGCCGACGACCGTGGCGAACGGCAGCCCCAGCAGCGTGCCCAGCATCAGCCCGTTGAGCGCCACCGCCACGGCGCGGCCGCGCACTTCGGGCCGGGTGATGCGGGATGCCAGCGAGATGGAGACGCCGAAGAACGCCTGCGACGCGATGCCGGTGAGGACGCGGGCGACCAGCATGGTGCGGTAGTCGGGGGCGAGGGCGGCGAGCACGTTGCCCGCCAGGAAAATGACGAACAGCAGGATCAGGGCCGACTTCTGACGCATCCTCAGCACTGCGACGGTGAGGAAGGGCCCGCCGAGCGCCATCGCGGCGGCGAAGGCGGTGATGAGATAGCCGATCTCGGAAATCGTGGCGTCCAGACCGTCCGCCATCTGCGGCATCAGTCCTGCGACCACGAATTCACTGGTCACCATGGCGAAGATGCCAAGGGCTAGTACGTATACGGCGCGCGGCATGGCGGAGTACTCCTGTCGGACGGTTTTGGATAGATCAGTACAGAAAAAGGGCATGGCGAGGCACGGGAAGGCGAAAGAGGAGGAACGGGGGAAGGTGAGAAAGGAGGAACGGGGAAGGTGGGAAAAGAGGGGCGGGGCAGGGCGTGACCCCGCTAGTAGCCCGTCAGCGCGTCCATTGCCGTATCGGCGATGGCCAGCAGGGTGGCCCGGTCGGCGCCGCCCTGTGCGGAGACCCGCATGCCGCCGATGACGGCGTTGACGTAACGGGCCAGCGTGTCCGCGTCGCGCCCGGACGTGATGTCGCCGTCCCGCTGGCCGGCGCGGATCGTGGCGCTCAGCACGGTGAGCCGCGTGGCGAGGTCCCGCTCCAGCAGCGCGGCGGCCTCCGGGTCGCGCCCGGCGAGCTCGACCGTCGTGTTGACCGTGAGACAGCCGATGCTGTTGCCGTCCCCGCGCCGCTCGAACTCGCCCTCGATGACCCGGTCGAGCAGTGCGCGCAAACGCTCCGTGGCCGGTCGCTCCACGTCCTCCAGGATCTGGAGCTGCCCGGCGTTCATGGTGTCCATGTACCGGGTCAGGGCGCGGCGGAACAGGTCGTGCTTGCTGGTGAACGTGTTGTAGATGCTGCTGCGGCCCAGGCCGGTGGCTTCGCACAGGTCCTGGGTCGAGGTGGCTTCGTAGCCGTTCGCCCAGAAGGCATGCATCGCCGCGTCCAGGGCCCGCTCCTCGTCGAAGCTTCTCGGTCGGGCCACGGGGAGAACGTACAGGTTTTGGAACGGGCAGTGCAATACGCGGTGCCTACCTCCACCGCACCCCGAAGGCCCGCCCCGGATTCACCGTCAGGATCCGCTCCACCAGTTCCTCGCCCACGGCGGCCACGAGTCGCGGCCGCACCCGGCGCAGCAAATGCGGCATGCCGGGCCCGCCGTGCACCGACTGCGCCCCCGCCGTCGTCGTGTCGCCACCGAGAAGGAGGCGGTCTCCGAAGCCCGCGTCCGCCAGGTCGCGCATCGCGTCCGGCATGCGCCAGTCCGTGGCGTGGTGGGCGCGGGACGGGCCGTCCAGGGCCAGGTACGCGCCCGACGCGGCGGCCTGGAGGTGGGCGGTGAGGTCGGGGGAGCGGTTGAGGTGGCCGAGGACGACACGGTGGGGCGGCACGCCGCAGTCGCCGGAGAGCAGGTCGAGTACGTCGAGCGCGCCGGTGCCCAGCTCCAGGTGGACGGTGATGGGCGCGCCCGTCGCGTGGTGCGCCTCGGCCGCCGCCGTCATGGTCCAGCGGGCGTGCGCGTCCAGGCCGTGGAACCCGCCCGCGACCTTGATCAGGCCCGCCCGCGGCCCGGACTCCCCGATGCCCTCGGTGAGTTCGCGGGTGAAGAGCGCCGCGAGGTCACCCGCACGCAGGCGATCCAGCAACTCCGGTCCGTAGTGGACGGCTTGATGCAACCCCGTCGCGGCGACGACCCGCACACCTGCCGCCCTCGACAGCTCCGGCAGCAGCTCGGCCCGGCGCCCCATCCCGTACGGCGTCCACTGGATGACGCTCTGCCCGCCCACCTCGCGGAACGCGGCCAGTTCGGCCGCCGCGGCCGTGGGCGAAGCCAGCTCCTGGCCCGGGAGTCGAGGGCTGCGGAGGAAAAGGTGGTCGTGGGCGTCGCAGACGCCGAGATCCGCGGGGCCGACATCCCCATGAACGGTCCGGACCACCGGGGCGCCTGCGTGATCGTCCGCCCGTGCCCGCGCGGTCCCGCTCACCACTGCCGCCCCCGACGCAACGCGCCCCGCTCCGGCGCCGAGACGTGCAGCACCTGGAACACGTCACCGACCTCCTGCGGCGCCTCGCCCTCCCAGAGCGAGAAGTGCACGGCCTCCCAGGTCCGCGGATCGACCGCGGTCAGCGCGCTCACCGCACCGTCCTGCCGCGCCAAACGCCCCGTCTCCGCGACGAGTTCCGCCGCCAGGCCGGGAAGAGGCACGGGCACCGGAACGCGCTGCCGACGGCGGACGGCGGTCCTCGGTACGGCTCCGGACGCGGGCCCTTCCTCGTACGCGAGCGTCGTCCAGTGCTCCACCACCGGTCGCCCGAAGTCCTCACTCAGCCCCTGGAATCCGGGCCCCCACAGGAACGAGTTCATGCCCTCGGCCGTGTTCCAGAGGTAGAACGGCGCGTACTGGTTCACGGGCGAGTCGTCCTTGCCGCGCTCGCGCATCAGGTACGCCTTGAAGCCGAGCCCGGGAAATTCGTCCAGCAGGTGGCCCTTCGACTCGACCCGGTGGCGGATGACGCCCATGTCGTAGTCGGCGGGCAGGGTGATCTCGTACTGCATCGCATGCATCGCGTACTCCTTCCGCAGCAGGGTCAAGAAGCGCAGCTGTGGGCGTCGACCAGGTCGCCCCACTCGGCCGTCGTGCCGTCGGCCGCCGCCTCGACCACGGCCAGGTGCGTCATGAACGTGCGCGGTCCCGCGCCGTGCCAGTGCGACTCGCCGGGCTCGATCCAGGCCGTGTCGCCCGCCCGGATCGGCTCGACGGGACCGCCCTCGCGCTGTACGAGCCCCTCGCCCTCGGTCACGTGCAGGACCTGGCCGTGCGGGTGGCGGTGCCAGGCCGTGCGGGCGCCGGGGGCGAAGTGGACGTTGAACAAGCGCAGACGGGAGGGGGCGCCGGGCGCGGCTATCTCGTCGAGCCAGACGGTGCCGGTGAAGTGCTCGGCGGGTCCCTGGAGGGTGTCGGGCCGGTTCCGGGTGATGTGCAACGTACGCATCCTTGGTGAGCGAAGGTCGATTGGGGTCACGAGCGAGCGGCGGGGGTCCGGGCCGCCGCGAGCAGCGCGAGCAGGCCCCGCACCGCCGTGTCGAACGCTGCCGGGGACCCCGACGACCGCGCGAGGACATAACCGCCCTGCACCGTCGCGACCACCGTCGACGCGATGGCCTGCGGCACGAGCGCATCCGTGAACTCGCCCTGGGAGAGCCCCTCTTCGACGATCCCGGCGATCCGGTCGCGCAGCCAGTCGAGGGTCTCGGTGACGGGTGCGCGCAGCTCGTCGCTCGCGATGACGTCCGGGTCCATCGTGAGCCGTCCGACCGGGCAGCCCTTCAACACGTCGCGCTCGCGCAGCAGATACGACTCGATGCGCGCGTACGCCGACCCGCTGCCGCCGAGGACCGCCTCGGCCGTGGCGCGCATCTCCTCGGCGGTGCGCCGGATCGCGGCGAGCGCGAGATCGGGCTTGCCCGCGAAGTGGTGGTACATGCTGCCCTGGCCCGCGCCCGCGTGCTGCTGGATGGCCTTGGGGCTCGTGCCGACGTACCCCCGCTCCCACAGCAGCTCGCGAGTGGACTCGATCAGACGCTCCGGAGCGCTCATGCGGCCACTGTACATACTAGTAGGTACAGAGATCCAGAGGGCTCGGTGCGCTCCCGGTGACCACCCCGTGATCACCTGGTGATCCGGCCCGGCGTAGCCGCCGCGGCCCCGCGTACTCCCTGGGTGGTACGCGCGGTGCCGCTGGCCGTACGACGACGTGAGGGCACCCCCGGAGCGAGTTTGGAGGCATCGCAGAAACCGCTTCGGAGGAGATGAGTTCAGATGCAGACCCTGGCGCACTGGGACGGCGGACCCGGCCCGTGGATCCTGTTCTTCCCGCTGATCTGGGTGGCCGTCGCGGTCGGCGCCGTCACCCTGCTCCGCCGCACCGTGTGGCGAGGCCGCCGCGGCCCGTTCCGGGGCATGGGCGGACCCGCCGGGCCCACGGGGTACGCCGGGCACACCGCCGTCGACGAGCACTCGCCCATCGCCGTCCTCGGGCGGCGCTTCGCCTCCGGTGAGATCGACGAGGACGAGTACTGGCGCAGGCTGACCGTCCTCAACGAGGAGTTCGGCCGCACCTCCAAGGGCGGTCGGGCATGAGCACCGCCACCGGACGGGTCACCAGGCCCGTGGACACCGGCGCCGCCCGCGTCGCCGACGCCGTGAAGGTGTACGGCAGCGGGGGCACCGCCGTACGGGCCCTGGACGGGGTGAGCGTCGAGTTCGGCGCCGGACGCTTCACCGCGATCATGGGCCCGTCCGGGTCCGGCAAGTCCACCCTGATGCACTGCGCGGCGGGCCTGGACACCCTCACCTCGGGCGCCGCGTTCATCGGCGACACGGAGCTGGGGAAGCTGGACGACCGGCGCCTCACCCTGCTGCGGCGCGACCGCATCGGCTTCGTCTTCCAGGCGTTCAACCTGGTGCCGACGCTGACCGTCGCCGAGAACATCACCCTGCCCATGGACCTCGCCGGAGTCCGCGGCGACCGGGAATGGGCCGACGCCCTGATCGACGTCGTCGGGCTGCGCGACCGGCTGCACCACAGGCCCGCCGAACTCTCCGGCGGCCAGCAGCAACGCGTCGCCGTGGCGCGGGCGTTCGCCGGACGGCCCGACGTCGTCTTCGCCGACGAACCGACCGGCAACCTCGACTCGCGCTCCGGCGAGGAAGTCCTGAACCTGCTCGGCCGCGCGGTACGTCAGATGCGCCGCACCGTCGTCATGGTCACGCACGACCCGGTGGCCGCCGCCCACGCCGACGAGGTCGTCTTCCTCGCCGACGGACGCCTCGTGGACCGCATGGAGTCACCGACGGCCGACCGGGTCCTGGACCGCATGAAGGCGTTCGACGCACGGCAACAGACGCCTGCTGCGCCCCTCGCCGCACCCCCCGCCACGAACTCCGCCGCACCCACCACCGCCCACACCGCCGCACCGCCCCACACCCCCGGCGCGCGGCCCAGCGCAAAGGAGTCGCCGTCATGGACTCCGTGACCGCCTCCCTGCGCCTGAGCATGTCCTCGCTGCGCGGCCACAGGCGCCGCTTCGCCGGTACGTTCCTCGCCGTCATGCTCGGCGTCGCCTTCCTGGCGGGCACCCTCGTCATGGGCGACACCCTGCGCGCCAGCTTCGACACGATGTTCGGCAATGCCACGAGCGGCACCGACGCCGTCGTCCGCAGCGCAGGCACCATCACCACCCCGGACGACAGCCAGGGCACCCGCGAGCCGGTCGACGCCGACCTCGTGGAGACGATCGGGAAGACGGGTCACGTGGCCGCCGCCGCGCCCGACATCCAGGGCGCGGGCCAGCTCCTCGGCAAGGACGGCGAGCCCATCGGCGGCCAGGGCCCGCCCACCCTCGCGGGCAACTGGATCGACGACGGCGAACTGAACGCGTACCAACTCGCCGAAGGCCGCGCCCCGTCCGGGCCGGGCGAGGTCGTCGTCAACCGCGGCGCCGCCGAGACCGGCAACCTGAAGATCGGCGACACGACGACCCTGCGCACCCCCGACCCGGTGGAAGTGAAGATCGTGGGCCTCGCGACCTTCGGCGGCGAGGACGGCATGGCGCAGTCCACCTTCACGGGCATGACACGCGGCGACGCCGAGAAGTACCTCACCCCGAAGCCCGGCGAGGCCTCCGCCATCCGGGTGCGGGCCGGTCCCGGCGTCAGCCAGCAGGAGCTCGTCGACGCACTGACTCCCGTACTGCCCAAGGGCGTTGAGGCCATCACGGGTGAGGCGTCGGCCGCGGAGAGCACCGACAACATCTCCGGCCAGTTCCTCTCCGTCTTCACCACGTTCCTGCTGGTGTTCTCCGGAGTGGCCCTGCTGGTCGCCACGTTCAGCATCCACAACACCTTCGCCATCGTCGTCGCCCAGCGCACCCGCGAGAACGCGCTCCTGCGCGCACTCGGCGCCTCGCGCCGTCAGGTGACGGTGTCGACCCTCGTCGAGGCGAGCGCCGTCGCCGTCGTCGCGTCGGCCGCGGGTCTCGCGGGCGGCATCGGCGTCGCCGCCGGACTGCAGGCGCTCTTCCCGGCCATCGGTTTCCCCTTCCCCGAGGGCGACTTGGTGATCAGCGCGCTCTCCATGCTGCTGCCGCTCGGCGTCGGTGTCGTGGTCTGCCTGGGCTCCGCGCTGCTGCCCGCCGCACGGGCCGGGCGCACCGCCCCGCTCGCCGCGCTGCGCGAGACGGCCGTCGACCACTCCGGCGCCTCGCGCCGCCGCGCCGTCGTCGGCACCGGCCTCGCCCTGACCGCCGTGGGTCTCACCCTCACCGGCGTCCTGGTCAGCCCCTCCATCTGGCTCGCCGCCGCGGGAGCGGTCCTTGCGCTCGTCGCCTTCGTGGTGCTCGGCCCCGTCGCCTCCTCGCGGGCGGTACGCGTCCTCGGCGGACCCCTCGACCGGCTGCGCGGCGTCACCGGCGGCCTGGCCCGGCGCAACGCGCTGCGCAGCCCGAAGCGGACCGCGGCCACCGCGAGCGCACTGATGATCGGCGTCGCCGTCGTCTCCCTCTTCACGGTCTTCGGCGCCTCCCTGAAAGCCACGATGGACCAGACCGTGAACCGCTCCTTCGCGGGGGACGTCGCGGTGAGCACCCCCGGCTTCGGCGCGGGTGGCAGCGGGCTCAGCCCGAAGCTGGCCCCGGCCCTCGCGAAGCAGCCGGAGGTCGAGACCGCCGTCGGCCTCGGCAAGGGCGCAGCGGAGGTCAACGGCGAGGGCCGCGCCCTCACCGTCACCGACCCGAAGCCCTTCGCCAGGTCCTTCGACCTCGGCGATGTCGACGGTTCGCTGAGCGCCCTCGGCGACCGGGGCATCGCGATCACCAGGTCGGAAGCGGAGAAGCAGGACCTGAAGGTCGGATCACGGGCCGAACTGGCCTTCGCCGACGGCGAGAAGGAGACCTTCACGGTCCGCGCCGTCTTCGGCAGGTCGGAGCTCGCCGGCGACTACGTCATCACCCGCGAGGCCTGGGCACCGCACCGCATGCAGGACTCCGACACGCTGGTGTCGGTCACGTTCAAGGACGGCGTGAGCACCGCCGAGGGAAAGGCCGCGGTCGCGGCGACAGCGCGGGACTTCGGGAACCCGGACGTGCAGACCCGGTCCGAGTACGCGGAGGCCTCCGCGAGCGGCATCGACATGATGCTCACCCTCGTCTACGCCCTGCTCGCCCTCGCCGTGCTGATCGCCCTGCTCGGCATCGCCAACACGCTGACCCTCGCGATCCACGAGCGCACCCGTGAGCTGGGGCTGCTGCGCGCGGTCGGCCAGACCAGGGCACAGCTGCGCGCCATGGTCCGCTGGGAGTCGGTGCTCGTCGCCGCCTTCGGGACGGCGGGCGGGCTCGCGCTCGGCGGGTTCCTCGGCTGGGTGCTCGTCAAGGCGTCCGACAGCACGACGGAGAGCGCCTTCGCGTTCGCCGTACCGCCGGTGCAGCTGGTGGTGGTCGCCCTGGTGGGCCTGACGGCGGGCGCCTTGGCGGGCCTGCGTCCGGCTCGGCGGGCGGCGCGTCTCGACGTGCTGCGGGCCATCGCCACCGAGTGAGAGCGTGTGTCACGACTCCGGCCCGAGGCAGCCGGGGGAGCGGACGATCACCGCCCGGTCAGCCGACAACGGCCGACCGGGCGGGAGTCTTCTCGGCCGCCCCGTACACGGGATACGGGGCGAGCGTCACCGCCGGGGAGACGGCGGGGAGCGTGAACCACACGATCTTTCCCGCGTCGCCCTGCGGCCGCACGCCCCAGCTCTCGCTCACCGCCGCGACCATCGCGAGCCCCCTGCCACAGGTGGCGAAGGGATCCGTGTCACGGAGTTCGGGAAGCCGGGGATCGTGGTCGTGGACGGAGACCGTGAGCCGGTCGAGCAGCAGCTCGATCTCCACGGTGCACATCTTGTCGGGCTCGGCATGCCGGTGGACGTTGGTCAGAAGCTCCGTCACACCGAGGGCGGCCTGGTCTATCAAGGGATCGAGATGCCAGTAGCGCAACTGCGCAGATACGATTCTGCGGACCTGGCCGATCCGCGACGGCAGGGCTTGGAGCTCTACCGTGCAATGCCTGCTTGGCTGGCTGATCACGGCTGCGACTCCCCGAATTGAGGTCCGGAAGAGGACGACGATCGGATCCAGCAGGGGCCGCGTGGTCTGCCGCCTGCTGTGTGGCCGGCGGGGCTGGTTCGCAGCGTCATCGCCGGTAAACCCAGAGTGATGTGAGACCAGAGTGACCCAGGGGGTGCGGGCATGCAACTCGCGCGTCGTGCAGAGGGTCCGGTCAGCTCCGTCGGACCCGGTGTTCCGTGGCGTTGCGCACCGCCTCGATGAACCCGCGCACCGTGGGCGGGCCGGCCTCGCCGGGGCGTGGCTCGTGCTCGCCGAGTGTGAGCCGGTAACGGGTGCCGTTCACATCGGCGAGAGCGTGGTCGTCCGGGGCGAACCAGGGCTTGCCGGTGCGCACCGCCTGCAGCGGCGCGCTGTCGATCTCCGTGCCGTAACTGGTCAGCAACTCCAGCCTGCCGTCGGCGATGCGGACCTGACCGGCACGGGTGAGGGAGCGCAAGCGCCGCCCGATCCGCACGCCCGTGGCCGTGAACTCCGGCTCCGCCATGGCACTCCGCCCCCTAGTGCGTTTCGGGTGAATCGCTCCGACCCGGGACAGGTGCCCCGTGCCGTGAAGTCTGCACGTCCGAGGCGTCGAGCACCAGTACGCATGGGGACGTCCGTCCATGACTTCCGGGGCGCCCGCGACGGCACGCAGCCAAGCTCTGCCCAAGGTTGCCACGGCTGCTCCTTTGAGGTGCTCAAAGGTGTGTTTATGCAGGTGGGACGGGTGTTGGAGGTGTTTAAGATCGAGGTGTACGGCCGCGTCCGAATCGCGTCCGGCACGACGCGAAGGAGCCCCGCCGTGAGCACCCCACAGCAGTTTCGAGCCGACGGACCCATGCCGACGCTCGACGTCGACCACAGCGACGCGACGTACCGCGCATGGCTCAAAGAAGCCGTGCGCAAGGTGCAGGCGGACGCCAACCGGTCGGCCGACACCCACCTGCTGCGCTTCCCGCTGCCCGAACACTGGGGCATCGACCTGTACCTCAAGGACGAGTCCACCCACCCCACCGGCAGCCTCAAGCACCGCCTCGCCCGCTCACTGTTCCTCTACGGCCTGTGCAACGGCTGGATTCGGCCGGACCGGCCGGTCATCGAGGCGTCCAGCGGGTCCACGGCCGTCTCCGAGGCGTACTTCGCGAAGCTGATCGGGGTGCCCTTCATCGCGGTGATGCCCCGCACGACCAGCGCCGAGAAGATCCGTCTCATCGAGTTCCACGGCGGCCGGTGCCACTTCGTGGACGACCCGCGCACGATGTACGCGGAGTCCGCTGCCCTCGCCGTCCAGACGGGCGGTCACTACATGGACCAGTTCACCTACGCGGAACGGGCCACCGACTGGCGCGGCAACAACAACATCGCCGAATCGATCTACCAGCAGCTGCGTCTCGAGCGCTACCCGGAGCCCGCGTGGATCGTCGCCACGGCGGGCACCGGCGGCACGTCGGCGACCATCGCGCGCTACGTCCACTACATGCAGCACGACACCAGCATCTGCGTCGCCGACCCGGAGAACTCCTGTTTCTTCGACGGGTGGACGAAGAACGACCCGGACGCGACGAGCGACTGCGGCTCCCGCATCGAGGGCATCGGCAGGCCCCGCATGGAGCCGAGCTTCGTACCCGGCGCCATCGACCGCATGATGAAGGTGCCGGACGCGGCGTCCGTCGCCGCGGTCCGCGCCCTGGAGCAGGCCATCGGCCGCAAGGCGGGCGGCTCGACCGGCACCGGCCTGTGGAGCGCGCTGCGGATCGTCGCCGAGATGGTGGCCGCGGGGCGCACGGGAAGCGTCGTCACCCTGCTCTGCGACCCCGGCGACCGCTACCTGGACAGGTACTACTCGGACGCGTGGCTGGCCGAACAGGGCCTGGACATCGCGCCCTACGCGCGGGCCATCGACACGCTGCTGGGAACGGGGGCGTGGCCCGAATAGCGGGGTGCCAGCCCGGCGCACACGTCTCCGCGGGGCTACGCAGCCGACGAGGTGAGCCGCTTGTCCAGCGCCGTGACGGCGTCCCGGAACGCCCGGCCAAGACCCGCGCGGCCGAGCTTCAGGGCGCCGCGCAGGGGCGCCACGCCGTCCATGGCGAAGGTCCACTGCACGCGGGTGCCGGTACCGGTGCCGCCGCCCGCCGGGGTGAGCCGCCACTCCTCGACGAGGGCGCGCAGGCCGGGCGCGTTCGTCCGGTCGACGCGGTACGCGTAACGCTCGGGGCCGTCCGCCGCCAGGATCGACTCCTGGAAGCGCGTGCCGCCCTTGAGCCGGACCTCGCGGCCCGTGCCGCCCCCGGTCGGCCGGCACAGGGTGACCGCGGTGAACCACTGGGGCCAGCCCGTCACGTCGTCCGCCAACGCCCCGTACACCACGCCCGGCGGCGCGCACACCTCGCGCGCGAAGACCAGACGCACCGGAGCGGACTCGACGAAGTCGAGCCCCACCGGGCTCAGTCGGTGTGCCATCGGACTCTGCCCCCAGCGGAACGTGACGGTTGACCGGGCGACGACACCATAGCTGGCGGGCCGTCAGATGTCTGCGTCGGCCTCGGAGTCGTCGACGGACGACGCGAGCTCACCCGTCACCACGACCTGGTTCACGTGCTCCGAGATGTCCACGTGCGCCTCCGCGGGCAGCCCAGAGTCCGTCACCAGCGTGTCGACCTGCGAGAGCGAGGCGAACGAACTCAGCCCCACCGTCCCCCACTTGGTGTGGTCCGCGACGACCACCACGCGCCGCGCCGACTGCACCAGACGCCGGTTGGTCTCCGCCTCCGCCAGGTTCGGCGTCGACAGGCCGGCCTCCAGCGATATGCCGTGCACACCGAGGAAGAGCACATCGAAGTGGAGCGCGCCGATCGCCTGGTCCGCGACCGGACCGACCAGCGAGTCCGACGGGGTCCGCACCCCACCGGTCAGCACGACCGTCGCCGCGCCCTGCCGCTGCCCGGAGGTGCGCTGCGCGGAGTGGAAGACGTCCGCCACCCGCACCGAGTTCGTCACCACCGTCAGGTCCGGCACGTCCAGGAGGTGGTGCGCCAGCGCATACGTCGTCGTACCCCCGGAGAGCGCGATCGCCGTGCCGGGCGCCACCAGGGACGCCGCGGTCCGCGCGATGTCCTCCTTGGCGGTCAGCTCCAGGCCCGACTTGGCCTCGAACCCCGGCTCGTGCGTGCTCGCCTCGACCACCGGGACCGCGCCGCCGTGCACCTTCTCCAGGACGCCCTGGCGGGCCAGCGCGTCGAGGTCGCGGCGGACCGTCATGTCGGACACACCGAGCTTGCGCGTGAGTTCGTTGACCCGGACCCCGCCGCGACGGCGCACCTCGTCCAGGATCAGGGCACGGCGCTGCTCGGCCAGGAGGTTCTGATTGTCGCTCACGCCCGGTCCGGCCCTTCTGCCTCGTCATCCCCGGCGCGCCCGCCCGGCGCGCCGCCTCATCCTCGCACGCGCCTCCGACAGCCGTCCCACTGACCGGGTGGGCGGGCCGGCGGCGGGGAAGAACACGGGAGGGGGAGATTACGTGACGACGGGTGCGCCGAGGCCCGCGCCCCTGGATCCTTGTCCTCTCACCACGCGCATCTCGGGGGAAAGCGGAACAGTGGAGCGAGCACCGCAGGACGAGACGGCCCTGGAACTCCTGGTCCACGGAGTCGGGGGAACCACACCGGAAGAGATGCTGGGCGACCCGCGCACCGTGCGGATCTCCGGCGACGACACGGCGGCCGTGTTCCGCCGCACCGAGGACGCCGACGCGGAACGCCGCCCCGACGACTACCGCGGCAAACCGGTGCCCGAGGCGTACGTCTGGTGCAACCTGACCTCCGGCAACGGCTCCCGCGCCCTGTGGCTCCTGCTGCTGCCCTTCATGGTGGTCAACCTCGCCCACTGGATGCGGCCCACCTCGCGCCACCGCAAACGCCTCGTGCGCACCTACGGCCTCCTGGTGCGGCTCGTCGGCCTCACCCTCACCGTGCTCCTCGTCGCCGCTGCCTGCGAGCTCGCCCTCGACCTCACCGCCTGGCAGTGCGCGGGCACCCCCGAGTGCTCGGGCGACCGTGCGTGGCTCGGCTTTTTCGCCACCGACGGCTCGGGCAACGGCGGCTGGTGGTCCCAGCCCGGCCGCCGCCTCGCCCTCGCCGCCCTCCTGCCCGTCGCCCTCACCGGCCTCCTCTGGTACCTGTCCCACCGCACCTGGAGCGCGTACGAATCCCAGCAGCCGCTGCCCCAGCAGCCCGACCCGGAGGAGGAGACCAGCCGCACCGCACTCGGCAGGCCCGGGTTCTGGTACGGGCGGCGCCTGGTGGCCCGGCTGCGCGCCGCCCACACGGCGGCCGGTCTGCTCACCGTCGCCGCCGCCGTCGGCACCGCGGCCGCGCGCCACGACCGGCGCCCGGGCGGCCCGGGACCGCTCGACGCCATCGGCTGGGCACTGGTCGCGACGCTCGTCCTCGGCGGAGTGGTCGTGGTGTGGGTGGTGTGCCGCAGGGGACGCACGGAGAAGAGGCTCGACCGGCGACTCGACAGGACCCTCGTCCGTCGGCTGCCGCTCGGCGCGCTCGTCCTGCTCGTCCTCGTCCTCCTGTACGCGGGCTGGTCGCGCCCCGGCTGGCGCTCCGAGGGCAGGCTGCCGGGCGACGCGACGTTCGGCGGCATCGCGCTCGTCCAGGGCGCCCTGATCCTCGGCCTCGCGGTCGTCGCCCACCTCCTGTACCGCACGTCGCCCGACTCCAGGACCGCCATCCGCGGCTTCGGCGGACCCGCCGTCGCCATGCTGTCCTGCGCGCTCGGCGGCGTCATGACCGGCGGCGGCGCACAGCGCGTCTCCGACTGGCTCGACGGCAATCAGGGCTCCATCGACGGACCCGCCCTGGTGCTCACCTGGCAGGCCTCCGTGATCCCGCCGCTCCTCGTGGTCGTCGCGGTGCTGTGCGGCTGGTTCGGGGTCCGCACCGTCCAGCGCAAGCGCGGCGAGATGGCGCGGATGGCCGCCGACTACCCCGACGAGCGCAAGGACTCCACCCGCACCCGCCGCATCGCGGGCACACGCGCGCGTGCCGCCCTCACCGACCGCGCGCCCCTGCTCGTCGGCATCATCTCCGCTGTCACACTGCTCCTGGGCGCCGCCGCGGTCACCGGCGCCTGGGTGACGGACGAAGGGCCGGCGAAGGCCGCGGACGGCCTGCCCGACGTCCTGGAAGGAGCGGCGCAGACCTCCCAGGCCCTCGGATCCTGGCTCATCGGCTTCGGCTTCATACTCTTCGTCACCTGGGGCCGCCGCGCCTACAAGGACCCGTCGGCCCGCCGCACCATCGGCATCCTCTGGGACGTCGGCACCTTCTGGCCCCGCGCCGCCCACCCCTTCGCCCCGCCCTGCTACGCGGAGCGCGCGGTGCCCGACCTGACCTGGCGGATGGCCAGTTGGACGCGCGCCGCCAGCGCCACGGGCGGCCGCCTCGTCCTGTCCGGCCACTCCCAGGGCAGTGTCCTCGCGGCGGCCGCCGCCTGGCAGCTGCGCCCCTCGGTCCGCAGGCGCGTCGCCCTGCTCACCTACGGCTCACCCCTGGAGCGTCTCTACGGACGGTGGTTCCCCGCCCACTTCGGCCCGGCGGCCCTGACCTCCCTGCACCGCGAAGTCGACTGCTGGCGCAACCTGTACCGCACCACCGACCCGATAGGCGGCCCCATCCAGCTGCACGGCGACTGCGGCCCCCAGGTCGACCGCGCCGCCCTCAAGGACCCCCTCGCCTACGGCCGCACCGAGGAACACCCGCTGCCCGCACCCATCCTCGGCCACGGCGACTACCAGGCGGACCCCGCGTTCGGGGAGGAACGGGCACGGCTCCTGGCCCGCCTCAAGGCGAGCGTCCCGCCACCGAGGCCCGAGGCGACGCCCTCGGCGGCGGCGCAGGGCGCCCCGGAGGCGGAGAGCCTCACACCAGCTCCGGCAGATCCTCCGGATACAGCAGGGTGAGGTCGTCCGTGCTCGGCTCGCCGAACTGAGCGACCCGCCCCGCGTGCCGCTCCACCATCGCCTCGAAGGTCTGGCGCGCGGTACGGCCGTTGCCGAACGCGGGACCCTTGGGAAGCGCCGTGAAGTACTTCAGGAGCGCCTCGGACGTCCCCGTGCCGAGGCGGTACTCGTGCTCCTCGGACTGCTGCTCCACGATCCGCAGCAGTTCCTCGGGTGCGTAGTCGCTGAAGGTGATGGTGCGTGAGAAGCGGGACGCCACACCGGGGTTGACGGAGAGGAACCGCTCCATCTCCGCGGTGTACCCGGCGACGATCACCACGACGGCCTCGCGGTGGTCCTCCATCAGCTTCACGAGCGTGTCGATGGCCTCACGGCCGAAGTCGCGCCCGGAGTCCTCGGGGGAGAGGGCGTACGCCTCGTCGATGAACAGCACGCCGCCGCGCGCCCGGTCGAAGGCCTCCTGGGTGCGGATCGCCGTCGAGCCGATGTGCTCGCCGACCAGGTCGACGCGGGACACCTCGACGAGGTGGCCGCTCTCCAGGACGCCGAGCGAGGCGAGGATCTCGCCGTAGAGCCGGGCGACGGTCGTCTTGCCGGTGCCGGGGGAGCCGGTGAAGACGAGGTGGCGGCGGACGGAGGCGGCCTTGAGTCCGGCCAGCTGCCTGCGCCGGCCCACCTCGATCATGTCGGTGAGGGCGCGCACCTCGCGCTTGACGCTGTCCAGGCCGACCAGGGCGTCGAGTTCGCCGAGGACCTCCTTGGAGGCTCGGGCGCTCTTCTCGGCGGCGGGCGACGCGGGCTGGGGGATCTGCGTGCTCTGCGGGCTCTGTGGGCTCTGCTGGGCGGGCAGGGTGCCGAGGAGACCGACGGTCTGGGTGGCCGCCTGCACGGCGGGTGCGGGCTGCGCCGGTGCCGTGGGAGTACGCAGGCCGCCGCTCTCGTCGCTGGCGCAGTCCTCGACGAGCGGGCCCTCCTCCGAGAACTCGAACCCGCCGCGGGCGCACCGCTCCGTGCGGCACTTCTTCAACGTCGTACGGCATCCGTCTATGACGTGGAAGCCGTAGCCACCGCTGCCGCTGACCCGGCAGCCGTGGAAGCTGCCGCGGCCGCCCGCCGACACGTAGAAACCGGCTTCGGCAGGCGAGGTGACCGTGCAGCGCTCGATCGTCGGGTCCGCCCCCTTGGTGACGATTACGCCCGTCTGGACGGCGTCGACCGTGCAGTTGGCGAGGGTGCCGCCGCTGCCGTGGTCGCGGAACCAGGCACCCGTCGCCGCCTCGCGGATACGGCAGTCGTCGAGCTGCGCGGTCGCCCCGTCGCTCACCGACACCGCCGTGTTGCGCACTTGGAAGAGGTCGCTGTCGACGACGTCGGTGCGCGAGCCGCGGTCCAGGACGAACAGCGCGTCCGGCACATCGTGCACCCGGCACGACTCCAGGACCGCCGTCGCGCCGTCGCTGACCCAGACCGCGGGGTAGTCACCCGTACTGTCGTGGATCTCGCACTGATTGGCGTCCACGCGCGTGCCCGGGTCCCACACCGAAAGGCCGTTGCGCCCGAACCGGCTCACCGTGGACCGGGTGAGCGTGAGCACGGAGCGCGAGCGCAGGTCGATCGCGTTCTCCGGGATGTCGTGGATACGGCAGTCGGCCAGCGTGAGGACGGCGTCCGTGTCGAGCGTGACACCGTCCGACGTGGTGCGGTGCACGTCGCAGTCGGTCAGGTGCGCCGCGGCCCGCGCGGTGACCTGCACGCCCGAGCCCTTGACCTCGTACACCTCGCAGCCGATCGCCTCAAGACCCGTGTGCTCCCCGGTCACCGAGAAGCCCGCGCCCGACGCGTGGTGCACCCGGCACCGCTCCAGACGGGGGTGGGCGCCGCCGCGCACGGCGACGCCGGACTGGCCCGCGGCGACGATCTCGCACTCCTCGTAGACACCGCCGCCCCCGTCGAGCACCGCGATGCCGATGCCGCCGGGGTTGTCGACCGTGCAGCGGCGCACCGTCGGGCGGGCCCCGCCGCGCACTTCGAGGCCGGCCGCCGACCGTGTCACCACGCGGATGCCGATGAGTTCGGGGGCGCCGTCCTCGACGAGCAGCGCGGGCGCGGACGAGTCCTGGCCCTCGATGTGCAGGTCCTGGACGACCGCGGAGGCACGGATGGTCAGGGGCACCCCGTCGGAGGGCGCGATGCGCACCGAGCCGGGGGAGCTCTCGGGGCCGCGCAGCGTCACCGCGCGCTGGACGACGAGGTTCTCGCGGTAGGTGCCTGCGGCGACGGTCAGTACGTCGCCGTCGCTCGCGGCCTCCAAGGCAGCGGCGAGCGATGCGTACTCGCCGGTGCGGCGCCGCCACCGCGACGTGCCGGTGTGCGTCACCTGGACCGTGCCCTGTGCCATGGAGTTGCTCTGCCCCCACCTTGTCGTACGCCGGACCTCGCGGCGCTGGATGTGTCACTGCATGTCGTGGCACCGCGCGAGGGGCCGAGGAGTTCGGCCGGTCCACCGTAGCGCGCGCGAGCAGGCCGAGTTGACCTGATGGCCGGGGTGGTGGGTCAGGAGCCGGTGCCGGTCCGCCCCCAGTCGGGTCCCGCCTTCTCCCAGGCACGGTCCAGGCGGGCGTGCCGCGCTCGCACCATGCGCCAGAGGATCAGCCTGCGGGTGCCCTCGATCAGTCCGGCGCTCGCCGTGGCGGCGCCGAATCCGGCCAGGACCGCGTGCGTCGTCGCCGTCGCGCCGTCCAGCGGGCGTCCCACGAGACTGCCGTGCTCGTCGGTCCAGAGCCGGAAGTGGTCGCCGGGATCGGGGGACTTGAGGTCGGAGAGCACCACGCCGTAGTGATCCGTGCGGTCCGGGGCCTTCCAGCGGGCCAGGACGCGACTGTGCGCGTCGCGTGCCGACGAGGTCTCGGGGTCGGGGTCGATCGGGGAGTGGCCGACCTCGCGCAGGACGGTGCCGGTGATCGCGTGGCGGTCCTCGTGCTGCTGTCGCACCGAGGCGAGCAGGGCGTCCCGCGACAGGCTCGTGGTCAACGCCCCGACGACCGGGACGGCGACGAGGATCGACACCAGGGCGGCCAGGGCCAGCCAGGCCTCGGCGAGGTCGGTGCCGCGGCGCAGTGGATTGTGCCGCCACCGCCAGAGGCCGACGATTGCCCGCACTGCCCCGCACCCCCTCCCGCATCCCTCCGCTGTGCTGTATGCCCAGGATCCCAACGTCCATGGTCCGGCGTCGAGTTCCCATTCGGGCATCGATGATTCGGGGAGCGCGAACGCGTCCCCGATGCGGATTTTTCAGGCGGATTCGGGCAATAGGCGTGCGCTCGCTGCCGGACGCGGACGCACGAAAGCCGCCGCCGGGCCGTGGCTCGGCGGCGACCGGCGCCCTGCGGGCTCCCCGGCGGCCTCACGCGGAGCGTGCCCCCCGGCCGCCTGGGACCCGGCGGCGATCAGTACCCGCGGTAGGGGCGGTTGTACGGATCCTCGTACGACGCCGGGGCCGGGCGGGGCTGCGCGGGGCGCATCGCCTCGTACCCCGTGCCCGGGGCCGGCCGCTGGGGCTGGGCGCCCGGGTAGCCGCGCGGGCCCCCGTTCTGCTGCGGGATGTACGGCGCCGGGGCCTGCTGCAGCGGTGCGGGCTGCTGGGCCTGGGGGTAGCCGTACCCCTGCTGGGGATGGGACGGGGCGGCGGGCAACGCGGGCAGCGCGGCCGGCAGCGCGGGCAGGTGACTGCCCGTGTCGTAAGCGGAGGGAACCCGGATCGGGGCGATCTGAGGAGTGCCCCGCTCTGCGACGAGGGAGTCGTAGATCGGAGTGTCCGGGAAGGACGGCGCGGAGTAGTAACCGCCGCCATAGGTGGAGCGGGGGGAGGTCATGCTCCATAAGTTAAGCCCTTGATGTGCTGGTTGGGGAGACCGATAAGAGGGTTGTTTTACGTGTCGGCTGTGGCAGCGGATCCCCAATGCGAGCGAACGTGGGAAAATCGGTCGCCGAACGATGTTCGGATCGTGTAAAGGCCGAGCTCCTGGGGGGTTACCTGGGGTTGGCCCCGGGGCCCGCCGGATGTGGTCGTGGGCCTTCGGGGGCTCCGGGTAATAGGTTGGTCATGAACGGAAACGGCGGCCCTGCCGGACGGCGACTTGCGATGGGGGCGGACATGACAATGTCTAAAGGATCGAATGTTCCCGTACCGGCACCCGCGGTACGGATCGAATTGGGGTGGGGTTCCGGGGCCGGAGTGCCCGACACCGATGCGTCCGCACTGTTGTTGTCGCCTTCCGGAAAGGTGCGCTCGGACGCGGACTTCGTCTTTTACAACCAGCCCGCGCACTCCTCCGGCGCGGTGCGCCACGAAGGCAAGACGACCTCAGGCACCGGCGTCAGCGATGTGCTGAGCGTCGACCTCGCGCGCGTGGAGCCGGAGATCGAGAGGGTCGTGCTCGCCGCGTCGGCCGACGGCGGCACGTTCGGCCGGGTGCCCGGCCTGTACATCCGCGTCCTGGACGCGGCGAACGGCGCGGAACTCGCGCGCTATGACAGCGCGGACGCCACCGTGGAGACCGCCTTCGTCCTCGGCGAGCTCTACCGGCGGCAGAACGCCTGGAAGTTCCGTGCCGTCGGCCAGGGGTACGGCAGCGGCCTCGAAGGGCTCGCCACGGACTACGGCATCTCGGTGGACGAGCCGCAGCAGGCCGCCGCTCCGGCGCCCGTGGCCCCGCCCGCGCCCGCCCCCGCCGCGCCTCCCGCTCCGATGGCCCCACCCGCCCCACCCGCCCCACCCGCCCCCGCCACCCAGCAACCCGCCGCCCCCGCGCCTCCGCCGGCCCCCGCCGCGCCCGTGCGCCTGACCAAGGTCACGCTGACGAAGGACGCGCCGTCCGTCTCCCTGACCAAGCAGGGCGGCACCTCGGGCGGCATGCGCGTGAACCTCAACTGGGAGGTGCGCAAGCAGTTCAAGGGCTGGGGCGCCAAGCTCGGCAGGGCCGTCGCCATGCACGCCGACCTCGACCTCGACCTCTGCGCCCTCTACGAACTCACCGACGGCCGCAAGGGAGTCGTCCAGGCCCTCGGCAACGCCTTCGGCGCGATCGACCAGCCCCCGTACATCCTGCTCGACGGCGACGACCGCACCGGCGCCGTCGCCACCGGTGAGAACCTCACCGTCAACCTCGACCACATCAAGGACTTCCGGCGCATCGTCATCTTCGTGACCATCTACGAAGGGGCGCGCAGCTTCGCCGACCTCAACGCCACGGTCACCCTCCAGCCGCAGCACGGCGCCCCCATCGAGTTCTCCCTCGACGAGTGCACGGTCCCCTCGACCGTGTGCGCCCTGGCCCTGCTCACCAACAACGGCGGCGACCTCGTCGTCCAGCGCGAGGCCCGCTACCTGGTGCCCGACCGCGGCGTGAGCCCACAGCGCACCATGGACCACGCCTACGGATGGGGCATGAACTGGACGCCCGGCAGGAAGTAGCCGCTCAGGGCTGCTCCGGAGAGGGCTCCGGAGCGTTGGCGTCGGGGCGTGTGTACGTACGCCCCTTCCACGCGGCACCACGCCCCCTGTAGTGCTGCACCGCGGAATCCACCGTCATCAGGAGGTAGAGGAAAGCGGTTGCCGGCAGCAGGAGCGCGAGGACGAGCGGCTGGCGGTAGTAGCGGAGCATCGGCAGATACGTCGCCGTCATCACCAGCCAGGCGAGGCCACCGGCCACCGCCGCCGCACGGCTGCCCGTCACGAGCCCCGCGACCAGCGCCACCGGAGGAACGAGATACACCACGGCGAGCCCCGCGACCGTGCCGACGAGCAGCGGCACGTTGTGCCGCAGCTGTGCGTACGCGCTGCGCGAGACCATCCGCCACAGATCGGCCAGCCGCGGATACGGCCGCACGCTGTCCACACCGTCGGCGAGGCCCAGCCAGATGTGGCCGCCCGACCTCTTCACCGCCCGCGCGAGCGCCACGTCGTCGATCACCGCCTGCCGGATGGCGTCGGGGATCCGGGCACGCTCGGCGGCGTCGGTGCGCAGCAGGACACAGCCGCCCGCCGCGGCGGCCGTCCGCGCCCCCTTCCGCGCGATCCACCGGAACGGATAGAGCTGCGCGAAGAAGTACACGAAGGCAGGGACCACCAGGCGCTCCCACAGGCTCTCCACCCGCAGCCGGGCCATCTGCGACACGAGGTCGTAGCCCCCGCTGCCCGCGGCGGCCACCAACCGGCGCAGACTGTCCGGCTCGTGGGCGATGTCCGCGTCGGTGAGGAGGAGATATTCGGGGTCCCGCGCACGGGCGAGGCCGATGCCGTGACGTACCGCCCAGAGCTTGCCCGTCCAGCCCGTGGGCGGCTCGCCGGGGGAGCCGACGGTCAGCGGAAGACCGCCGTGCCGCTCGGCCAGCGCGCGTGCCAGCTCGCCCGTGCCGTCCGAACTCCCGTCGTCGACGAGGAAGACCTCGGCCCGCCCCGGATAGTCCTGCGCGAGCAGCGAGGGCAGGCTCCGGGCCAGCACGGCCGCCTCGTCCCGCGCGGGGACGACGACACCGACCGAAGGCCAGTCGTCCGGCTCCTCGCGCGGTGGCAGACGCACGTCGGTACGCCAGAAGAAGCCCTGCCCCAACAGAAGCCACAGCCACGCGGCAAGCGATCCGGTGGCGGTCCACGCAACGGCGCTCATCCGCCGAAGTCTGCCCCACGGGACGGTGCCTGTGGGGCCCATCGACTATGGTGACCGGGTGAAGATCGCGCTCATGGACTCCGGCATCGGACTGCTCGCCGCGGCGGCCGCGGTGCGTCGCCTTCGACCCGACGCCGATCTCATCCTCTCCTCCGACCCGGACGGCATGCCCTGGGGCCCGCGTACGACGGAGGACCTCACCGCACGTGCCGTCGCCGTCGCCGAGGCCGCGGCCGCGCACCGCCCCGACGCGCTGATCGTGGCCTGCAACACCGCGTCCGTGCACGCGCTGCCCACCCTGCGGGCCCGCTTCGAGTCGGAGTTCCCGGTCATCGGGACCGTCCCGGCGATCAAGCCCGCCGCCGCGGCCGCGGGCGGCGGACCCGTGGCCATCTGGGCCACCCCCGCCACCACCGGCAGCCCCTACCAGCGTGGACTCATCGAAGAATTCGCGAACGGCGTCGCCGTCACCGAGGTGCCCTGTCCCGGTCTCGCCGACGCCGTGCAGTACGCGGACGAGGAGGCCATCGACGAGACGATCGCCGCCGCGGCGGCCCTCACGCCACCGGATGTAAGGGCCGTCGTCCTGGGCTGCACCCATTACGAACTGGTCGCCGAGCGTATTCGTGCCGCCGTCCAGCAGCCCGGACAGCCGCCCCTGGTCCTGCACGGTTCGGCCGGTGCGGTGGCGGCCCAGGCGCTGCGCAGGGCCGGTGCCAACATCGGCGCCGCGGACGTGGTGCCCGGCCTCACCGTGCTGCTCAGCGGGCGCGCGGAGCAGCTGCCCCGCGAGGCGCTCGCGTACGCCGAGGGGCGCATGCTCGCGGAGACCAGCCCGGCGCTCTGACCCGGCGGTCGCTCTCCGTGACGCGGTGGCCCCGCGGCGGAATCTGAGTAGTCTCGGATGCATGAAGGACCAAGCCCCCGAAGAGCGGGCCGCATCCGACAGCCCGCACGAAGTCTGGACCGGACGCGCCACCAACCGCGCCCAGTGGCTCCTGGCGTGCGCCGGTGCCGCCTGTCTGGCGCTCGGCATCGAGCTCGCGGTCGACTCCATGTGGACCTCGGGCATCCTGCCGCTGGTCATGTCCGTCGTCGGATGCATCGCCGTCGGACTCCTGATGCTCTTCGGGACACTCGCCTTCGTCCACGTGGCCGTGAAGGTCGAGAAGGACTACCTGGAGGTGCGCTGCGGCCACCTGGGCCTGCCGCGCCGCCTCATCCCGCTCTCCCAAGTCGTCGGCGCGGACTTCGCCCCCGCCGTGACGCCCCGCCAGTGGGGCGGCTGGGGCTACCGCTGGCGCCCCGAGAAGGGCACCGCCGTGGTGGTCAGGCGCGGCGAGGGCCTGGTGCTCAGCCTGGGCGACGGCCACAAGTTCACGGTGACGGTCGACGACGCGGAGTCGGCGGTGCGGGCGATCCGGGCGCGGCTCGGTCTCAAGGGCACCGCAAGCTGACCGTCCGGAGCCGCGGTGCCGGACTCAGCCGGTGAGCGAGGGGTCCTCCTCGTGGCGTCCCGCGGTCAGAGGCCGCGCCGTCGCGATGCCCGCAAGCAGGCCCGCCCCCGTCGTCACCGTCGTCACGCTCAGTGCGTTCCCGACCGCCGCCACGGCCGTCAGCGCTGTGAGGGCAGCCCCTGCCGACAGGACGACCTGCGTCGAGCCGGGGGAGCGCCACAGGGCGTAGAGGAGCCAGCAGAACACCGCCGCCAGCAGTGCCACGCCGACGACGCCCTGCTCCGACGCCTGCTGGAGCGTGGCGGAGTGCGGCTTGCCGTCCGCCACGAGGTCGTCGGCGGCGACCGGGCTGACATCACCGAACCGGCCCGGGCCCACGCCCATGGCGGGCTCCCGCTCCGCGAGGGTCAGCGCGTCCTGCCACAGCACCACGCGGTGGTGGCCGACGCTGCCCTCCAGCGGTGCGGTCAGCCCCTCCGGGAGCGAGTCGTCGGCCAGGGCCAGGGACACCCCGGTGAACAGGACCGACGCGGCGGCGAGCCCGACGATGCCCAGGGCCCGGTTCCGCACCCGCGCCGCCGCGAGCGAGCAGAGCAGCACCACGACGGCGCCGGCGCAGCCGACCGGTGAGCCGAGGACCGCCGCCGCGCCCGCGATCCCCGCGGCGAGCAGCCGCAGCGCGAGGCGGAGCGAAGGGGTCCGGGCCGCCCAGGCCGCGCAGCAGGCCGCACCGGCGGCAAGGATCAGCAACGCGGCGGTGGCACCGGTGTGGCCCAGAGGAGAGGAGGGGCTGAGCGTGAGACGGGGCGCCCCCACGGCGAGACCGAACCCGGCGAGCGCGCCCGCACACGGCGCGGCGACGGGAAGCAGCGCTCCGCAGATCCGTCCGCCCGCGTACCCCGCGGCCACGGCGAGCACCGCGAGGAGCATTCCTTCGGGGCTGCCGCCGTGCACACCGGCGGTGATCAGCGCCCACGCGGCACAGGCGCCGAGCAGCGCCCCGCCCGTCGCGTCGGACGCGCTCCGCCGCTCGTGCGCCGCTGCCGGACAGGCCGAAGCGGCCGTACCCGTTGACCCCACCCCGTCGCCCCCCGGAATATGACGGGCCCCCACCGGCGCGGACCGCTCCACGTTGACGTGGACCGGACGGGCCTCGGGGACTCGGCCACACGCTAACGGCTGACGCCCCGCTTTGGGACCAGTTGTGCAGGAACGATTCATCGAACGGGCCCCGAGGGCCGGTCCGGCAGCAGCCGCCCACCGCCCCCGTACCGAGCTGTCGGCGCCCAGGTGACGCGCCGTACACTCCCCGAGTGACCGCCACCACCACCTCCGTAGACGAGCCGGATCAGCTCGATCCGCAGCCCCCGCAGGCCTCCCGCGCCACGCGCCTCCTGCGCCGGTTCGTGCCCGCCGCCGTGGCGGCCCTCTCCGGAGTGCTGCTCTACGTCAGCTTCCCGCCCCGCACCCTGTGGTGGCTGGCGCTCCCCGCCTTCGGCGCGCTCGCCTGGTGTCTGCGCGGCCGCACCTGGAAGGCGGGCCTCGGCCTCGGCTACCTCTTCGGCCTCGGCTTCCTCCTGCCGCTCCTCGTGTGGACCGGTGTGGAGGTCGGCCCCGGCCCCTGGCTGGCGCTCGCCGCCGTCGAAGCGGTCTTCGTCGCCCTCGTGGGCGCCGGCATCGCGGCCGTCTCACGGCTGCCCGGATATCCGCTCTGGGCGGCCGCTCTGTGGATCGCCGGAGAAGCGGCACGCGCGCGTGTGCCGTTCAGCGGGTTCCCCTGGGGGAAGATCGCCTTCGGCCAGGCGGACGGCGTGTTCCTGCCGCTCGCCGCACTCGGCGGCACCCCCGTGCTCGGCTTCGCGGTCGTCCTCTGCGGCTTCGGGCTGTACGAGGTGGTGCGCCAGGCCGTCGACGTACGCGCCACCCGTGCCCTGCACCGTGGCGCGGCCGCCGTCGCGGCGCTCAGCGTGCTCGTCCCCGTCGTCGGCGCCTTCGCTGCCCGCCCGCTCGTCAGCGACGAGGCGGAGGACGGCACGGCGACCATCGCCGCGATCCAGGGCAACGTCCCGCGCGCGGGCCTCGGCTTCAACGCGCAGCGCCGCGCCGTCCTCGACCACCACGTCCGTGAGACCGAACGCCTCGCCGCCGAGGTGAAGGCCGGCAGGGTGGCGCGCCCGGACCTCGTCCTGTGGCCGGAGAACTCCTCCGACATCGACCCCTTCGCCAACCCCGACGCCCGTCTCGCGATCGAGGGCGCGGTCAAGGCCATCGACGCGCCGGTCTCCGTCGGCGGGGTCGTCGAGAACGAGAACGGCAAGCTCTACAACGAGCAGATCCTCTGGGACCCGAAGAAGGGCCCCACGGACACGTACGACAAGCGGCAGATCCAGCCGTTCGGCGAGTACATCCCGCTGCGCTCGCTCGTCAGCGCGTTCAGCAGCGACGTCGACAAGGTGCGCAGGGACTTCAGCCGCGGCACCGACCCCGGCGTCTTCACCATGGCAGGCACGAAGGTGGGCATCGCGACCTGCTACGAGGCCGCCTTCGACTGGGCCGTGCGCGACACCGTCACCAACGGCGCCCAGATCCTCTCCGTACCCAGCAACAACGCCACCTTCGACCGCAGCGAGATGACCTACCAGCAGCTCGCCATGTCCCGGATCCGCGCGGTCGAGCACAGCCGCGCCGTCGCCGTCCCGGTGACCAGCGGCGTCAGCGCCGTCATCATGCCGGACGGGAAGATCAGGTCGAAGACGACGTGGTACACCGCCGACTCGCTCGTCGAGGAGGTCCCGCTGCGCTCCTCGCAGACCCCCGCGACCCGTCTCGGCGTGCTCCCCGAGGGCATCCTGGTCCTGATCGCCGCGGGCGGTTTCGGCTGGGCCGTGACGTCGGCGGCGCGGGCCCGGCGGAGCACCGGTCGGAAGTAGCCGGGGAGCAACTGCCGAGCGCGGGGCCCGGGTCGACGACCCCGGCCCCCGACTGGACGGCGGCGCATCGCCGTTAGGGTCGGAGCATGGCTACTCCTGACTTCATCCGCACCATCCGCGCCGACGCCGGCCAGCAGCTGCTCTGGCTCCCCGGAGTCACCGCCATCGTCTTCGACGACGAGGGAAGGGTGCTGCTCGGACGGCGCTCCGACAACGGCAGGTGGTCGGCGATCGGCGGCATCCCCGACCCGGGCGAGCAGCCCGCGCAGTGCGCGGTGCGCGAGGTGTACGAGGAGACGGCCGTGCACTGCGTGCCCGAACGCGTCGTCCTGGTCCAGGCACTCGAACCGGTGACCTACGACAACGGCGACACGTGCCAGTACATGGACATCACCCTGCGCTGCCGCGCCGTCGGCGGTGAGGCGCGGGTCAACGACGACGAGTCGCTGGAAGTCGCGTGGTTCGAGGTGGACGCGCTGCCCGAACTGCACGAGTTCTCGCTGTCGCGGATCAAGCGAGCGCTCGCGGACGAGCCCGCCTGGTTCGAGCCGGCCCCGGCGGGACAGTGACCTGGGAAGCCGTCGGCCCGCTCTCCGTTAGCCTGAGGGCACGATGAACCGTTTGAGCACGTCATGGGGCGCGTACGACCTCACCCGCTTCCCGGAGGACCCCCGCGACCAGCTGCGCGCCTGGTCGGCGGCCGACGCCTATCTGCTGCGGCAGCTCGCGGGCGAGGAGGACGCGGCGCCCGACGGGTTCCCCGCGACCGTCGACCTCTCCGGGACGGTGGCCGTCCTCGGTGACCGGTGGGGCGCGCTGACCACCGCGCTCGCCGGGCACGCGCGCGTGCCGGTGCAGATCACCGATTCGTTCCTCGCACAGCAGGCGACCCGCGCCAACCTCGCGCGCGCGGGCCACGCGCCGGACGCGGCACGGCTGTTGACGACCAGGGACGCGCCGCCCGCCCGCGTCGACGTGCTCCTCGTCCGCGTACCGAAGAGCCTCGCGCTCCTGGAGGACCAGCTCCACCGGCTCGCGCCCGCCCTGCACGAAGGCACGGCCGTCATCGGCACCGGCATGGTCACCGAGATCCACACCTCGACGCTGGAGCTCTTCGAGCGGATCATCGGCCCCACCAGGACCTCCCTGGCCCGCCAGAAGGCACGGCTCATCTTCAGCGCCCCCGACCCGGCGCGCACGGCAGGCACCAGCCCCTGGCCGGGCCGTTACGTGCTGCCCGCCGACTCCGGGGCGGGCGCCGGCCTCACCGTCGTCAACCACGCGGGCATCTTCTGCGCCGACCGCCTCGACATCGGCACCCGCTTCTTCCTCAAGCACCTGCCGCGCGCCCGGGGCGGCGCCCACGTCGTGGACCTGGGCTGCGGCAACGGCGTGCTCGGCACCGCCGCCTCCGTCGCCGACCCCGACGCCACGGTCACCTTCATCGACGAGTCGTTCCAGGCCGTCGCCTCCGCCGAGGCCACGTTCCGCGCCAACGCCCCCGACGGTGCCGAGGCCCACTTCGTGGCGGGCGACGCCCTCTCGGCCGTACCGCAGGGGACGGTCGACGTCGTCCTGAACAACCCGCCGTTCCACAGCCACCAGGCCACGACCGGCGCCACCGCCCACCGCATGTTCACCGGCGCCCGCGCCGCGCTGCGCCCCGGCGGCGAGCTGTGGGTCATCGGCAACCGGCACCTCGGCTACCACCTGAAGCTCCGCAAGCTCTTCGGCACCGCGGACGTCGTGGCGAGCGACCCGAAGTTCGTGCTCCTCCGGGCGGTGAAGGGCGGCCACTGACCGCCTTCGGGGCCTGTTCGGCCCTCCCGCGGACGGCCGAACGGTGGCAGCGTCATGGTCCGGGGGTCCGGGCAGGCCGTCGGGGCCGGTCGGTCACGCGGTGCTCCGCCGTGCGCGCCGCCCGGTGGCGGCCGTCCCGCACGGCTGGTGTGCTGGACGCGGAGAAGCCATGAGCGCCCCGCACGACTGACCCGCCCTTCCCGTGGAACCCGCGGGACACCCTTGACCACAGCCGTACGCACCGAACCTGCGAGGAGGACCTTGTGGCACCCGTGGCGAAGGACCGCCTGGCGGCACTGGACGCCCACTGGCGCGCCGCCAACTACCTGGCCGTCGGCCAGATCTACCTGATGAGCAACCCCTTGCTGACCGAGCCCCTGCGGCCCGAGCACATCAAGCCGCGCCTGCTCGGGCACTGGGGTACCTCACCGGGCCTCAACTTCGTCCACACCCACCTCAACCGCGTCATCCAGGAGCGGGATCTGGACGCGCTGTGCGTGTGGGGACCGGGCCACGGCGGGCCCGCCGTGCTCGCCAACTCCTGGCTCGAAGGCAGTTACACGCAGACGTACCCGGACATCACACGGGACGCGGAGGGCATGGCGAAGCTGTTCCGCCAGTTCTCCTTCCCCGGCGGCGTGCCCAGCCACGTGGCGCCCGAGACGCCGGGATCGATCCACGAAGGCGGTGAGCTGGGCTACTCGCTCGCGCACGCCTACGGAGCCGCCCTGGACAACCCGGACCTCCTGGTCGCCTGCGTGATCGGCGACGGCGAGGCCGAGACGGGGCCGCTGGCCGCCTCCTGGCACTGCAACAAGTTCCACGACCCCGCGCACGACGGCGCGGTCCTGCCGATCCTCCACCTCAACGGCTACAAGATCGCCAACCCGACCGTGCTCGCCCGGCTCCCCGAGGCCGAGCTCGACGCGCTCCTCAAGGGCTACGGACACCAGCCGATCTACGTCACCGGCGACGAGCCGCACGAGATGCACCAGGCGATGGCCGCCGCGATGGACCGGGCGCTCGACCGCATCCACACGATCCAGGAGACCGCCCGCAGCGGTGACGGCGCACAGGGCCGCGAACCCTGGCCGGTGATCGTGCTGCGTACCCCCAAGGGCTGGACCGGCCCCGTGGCCGTGGACGGCCAGCCTGTCGAGAACACCTGGCGGGCGCACCAGGTGCCGCTGTCCGGAGTCCGCGAGAACCCGGACCACCTGCGGCAGTTGGAGGAGTGGCTGCGCTCGTACCGTCCCGAGGAGCTCTTCGACGCCGAGGGCCGCCCGAACGAGCAGATCGTGTCCTGCGTCCCCGAGGGCGAGCGCAGGCTCGGCGCCACCCCGTACGCCAACGGCGGCAGGCTCACCCGCAAACTGCCCGTCCCGCCGCTCGAACACTTCGCCGTCACCGTCGACAAGCCGGGCACGACGCTGCACGAGCCGACCAGGATCGCGGGTGCCCTCCTCGCGCAGGTCATGGCGGACACCGCCGAGCGCAGGGACTTCCGGGTCGTGGGCCCGGACGAGACCGAGTCCAACCGGCTCGGCGCGCTGTACGACGTCACCGGCAAGATCTGGCAGGACCGCACCCTCGACACGGACGAGCACCTCGCGCGCGACGGCCGCGTCATGGAGGTCCTCTCCGAGCACCTCTGCCAAGGCTGGCTGGAGGGGTACACGCTCACCGGCCGCCACGGCCTGTTCTCCTGCTACGAAGCGTTCGTCCACATCGTCGACTCGATGGTCAACCAGCACATCAAGTGGCTGAAGACCTCGCGCGCGCTGCCGTGGCGTGCGCCCGTGCCGTCGCTGAACTACCTGCTCACCTCGCACGTGTGGCGGCAGGACCACAACGGCTTCTCGCACCAGGACCCGGGCTTCGTCGACCACGTGCTGAACAAGAGCCCCCATGTCGTACGCGTCTACCTGCCGCCGGACGCCAACACCCTGCTGTCCGTGACCGAGCACGTCCTGCACAGCCGCGACTACGTCAACGTCGTCGTCGCGGGCAAGCAGCCGACCTTCGACTGGCTCTCCCTCGACGAGGCCCGCGCCCACTGCGCGCGCGGCGCGGGCGTCTGGGAGTGGGCGGGGACGGAGCAGGGCACGCGCGAGCCGGACGTGGTCCTCGCCTGCGCCGGTGACGTGCCGACGCAGGAGGTGCTCGCCGCCGCCGCGCTGTTGCGCGAGCATCTGCCGGAGCTCACCGTGCGGGTCGTCAACGTCGTCGACATCGCCCGTCTGATGCCCCGCGAGGAGCACCCGCACGGCATGGCCGACTCCGAGTTCGACGCGCTCTTCACCCGCGACAAGCCGGTGATCTTCGCGTACCACGGCTACCCGTGGCTGATCCACCGCCTCGCCTACCGCCGCACCGGCCACGCCAACCTGCACGTGCGCGGCTACACGGAGGCGGGCACGACCACGACACCCTTCGACATGGTCGTACGCAACAACCTCGACCGGTTCCGTCTCGTCATGGACGTCGTCGACCGCGTCCCGGGCCTGGCCGTGCGCGCGACGGCGGTGCGCCAGGCGATGGCCGACGCCCGCACGCGCCACCACGCCTGGATCCGCGAGCACGGCACGGACCTGCCCGAGGTCGCCGACTGGACGTGGCCGTACTGAACGAGCTGTTCCCGCGGGCCCGCACCGTCCTCGCCCCGGGGGCGGTGCACCTGCCCGACTGGCTGGCACCGGAGGCGCAGCTCCGGCTCCTTGAGGCGTGCAGGGAGTGGGCGCGGCCACCCGCCGGGCTGCGTACGGTCAGGACGCCCGGCGGCGGTGCGATGACGGCGCGGCAGGTCTGCCTGGGGTGGCACTGGTATCCGTACGGGTACGCGCGCACCGTCGTCGACGGGGACGGCGCCCCGGTGAAGCCGATGCCGCCGTGGCTCGCCGAGCTGGGCCGCGCGGGCGCCGCGGCGGCCGGTCACGACGTCGAGGGGCCGTACGACATCGCCCTCGTCAACTTCTACGACGCCGACGCGCGGATGGGCATGCACCGCGACAGCGACGAGAACTCGGGGGCCGCAGTGGTGTCCCTGAGCCTCGGGGACACAGGTGTATTCCGCTTCGGCAACACGGAGACGCGCACGAAGCCCTACACGGACGTCGAGCTGCGCAGCGGCGACCTGGTGGTGTTCGGTGGCGCCTCGCGCCTCGCGTACCACGGGGTGCCGAAGGTGCTTCCCGGCACCGCGCCGCCGGAGCTGGGGCTGACCGGGCGGTTGAACATCACGCTGCGGGTCAGCGGGCTCGCCGGGGACGGGCGCTGAGGGTCATGCGGCGTCGTGGAAGACGAGCCCCAGTGACCTGCGCAGCCCCGACCGCACCGTGCTCACGCCGTGCCGCACCGGCCCCGCGGACCAGCCGCGCGCGGAGCGCACCGGGCGGTCCCGGGTGGTGAAGACCAGGCCGTGGCCCTGCTTCAGGACGGTCGACGTGCCGCGCGACTGGGCCCGCGGCCGCTGCTCGACGAGCAGGAACTCGCCGCCCGTGTAGTCGGTGCCCTGCTCGTCCAGGCCGATGACGACCTGGAGAGGGAAGACCAGGTCACCGAACAGGTCGCGGTGCAGGGCGTTCCAGTCGCCTTCTTCGTAGCGCAGCAGGATCTGGGAGGACTTGGTCTGGCCCGCCGCGTGGCACCGGTCGAGCCACTCCTCCAGGGAGTCGGGCCAGGGGGCAGGGCGCCCCAGGCGGTCGGCCCAGTCGCGGGCGACGGCGAGCAGGTGCGGGTAGAGCGCCGACCGCAGTTCGGCGACGGGGTCAGGGAGGTCGTGGGTGAAGTAGCGGTACCGGCCGGAGCCGAAGCGGTGCCTGGCCATGTCGACGGTGGAGCGGAAGAGGGCGGGGTCGTCGTAGAGCTCGGCGATGCGGCGGCATCCGGCGGGATCGACGAGGCGGGGTGTGAGCGCGCAGCCGTGCGCGTCGAGCTCGGTGGCGAGCGCCGTCCAGTCCGCCGCGTCGACCGCCGCGCCGGGGGTGCGCGTGGTGGTGGTCATGCCGTCGCCTCCAGGTCGAGGAGCAGTTGCTTGCGCTCCAGACCGCCCGCGTAGCCGGTCAGGGAGCCGTCGGCGCCGATGACGCGGTGGCAGGGGCGGACGACGAGGAGCGGGTTGCGGCCGATGGCGGTGCCGAGGGCGCGGACCGCGGCGCGGGAGAGGCCGAGGCGTTCGGCGAGCCGTCCGTAGGTGGTCGTGGTGCCGTAGGGGATCGTGTCGAGGGCGTCCCAGACCTTGCGCTGGAACTCGGTGCCCGCCCCGGCGGCGTACTCGATGTCGAAGTGGGTGAGGCTCCCGGCGAAGTAGGCGCGCAGCTGCGCGGTGACCGCGTCGAACGCCTCGTCGTCGCGGACCCAGCCGTCCCTGACGGCGGCGCCGCCCTTCTGGTCCGGCACGGACAGCGAGACCAGGGCGGTGCCGCCCTTGGCGGTGGCCGACTCCTCGCCCACCAGCAGCAGCTCGCCCAGCGGGCTGTCGATCGTCGCGTAGACGGTCATCGGACTCTCCTCAAGCGTTCGGTTCCTGTCTCCAGTCTGCGTCTCGCGCGAGGGCGCGGCTGGCGGGATTCGGACATGGCACTGGGGGTTCCGGCTACCACCCGGGGAGACGCTGCTCACGCTTTATGCAACTAGTTGCATAACGGGTTCGGGCTGGTCTACAACTGTCCTGTAGACACCGCGTACGGAGGGGCCGCATGAGCCGTTACCCGAACCTGCTGAACCCGCTCGACCTGGGCTTCACCACCCTGCCCAACCGGGTCCTCATGGGGTCCATGCACGTGGGCCTCGAAGAGGCACCGAACGGTTTCGAGCGGATGGCGGAGTTCTACGCGACCCGCGCGCGCGGCGGCGTCGGCCTCATCGTCACCGGCGGCATCGCCCCGAACGAGCTGGGGCGCCCCTGGGACGGCGGCGCCAAACTGACCACCGACGCCGAGGCGAAGGAGCACGAGGCGATCACCGCCGCCGTGCACGCCGAGGGCGGGAGGATCGCGATGCAGATCCTCCACTTCGGGCGGTACGCCTACCACGACAAGCTGGTCGCCCCGAGCCCGCTCCAGGCGCCGATCAGCCCCTTCGTGCCCCGCGAGCTCACCGACGACGAGGTCGAGCAGACCGTCGAGGACTTCGTGCGCGCCGCCGAGCTCGCCAAGTCCGCGGGCTACGACGGCGTCGAGGTCATGGGCTCCGAGGGCTACCTCATCAACGAGTTCATCGCGGCCCCCACCAACCGGCGCACCGACCGCTGGGGCGGCAGCTACGAGAACCGCATCCGCTTCCCCGTCGAGATCGTCCGCCGCACCCGCGAGCGCGTCGGCGCCGACTTCATCATCATCTACCGCCTGTCCATGCTGGACCTCGTCCCCGGCGGCTCGACCCTCGAAGAGGTCGTCCACCTCGCCAAGGAGATCGAGGCGGCGGGCGCGACCATCATCAACACCGGCATCGGCTGGCACGAGGCACGCATCCCCACCATCGCCACGTCCGTGCCGCGCGGCGCGTACAGCTTCGTGACGAAGAAGCTCATGGGCGAGGTCTCCGTGCCGCTCGTGACCGTCAACCGCATCAACACCCCCGAGATCGCCGAACAGTTGCTGGCCGAGGGCGCCGCCGACATGGTGTCCCTCGCCCGCCCGCTGCTCGCCGACCCCGACTTCGTCAACAAGGCACAGGACGAGCGGCCCGAGGCCATCAACACCTGCATCGGCTGCAACCAGGCCTGCCTGGACCACACCTTCAACCTGCAGATCACCTCCTGCCTGGTGAACCCGCGCGCCTGCCACGAGACCGAGCTCGTGCTCTCGCCCACCCGCGCCAAGAAGCGCCTCGCCGTGGTCGGCGCGGGGCCCGCCGGCCTCGCCTTCGCCGTCTCCGCGGCCGAACGCGGCTACGACGTCACCCTCTTCGACGCCGCCGACGAGATCGGCGGCCAGCTCAACGTCGCCAGGAAGATCCCCGGCAAGGAGGAGTTCGACGAGACCCTGCGCTACTTCCGCACCCAGCTCGACCTGCGCGGCGTCACCGTCAGGCTGAACACCGTCGTCACCGCGGACGAGCTCGCGGGGGACGCCTTCGACGAGGTCGTCGTCGCCGCCGGAGTCACCCCCCGTACCCCCGAGATCCCCGGTATCGACCACCCCAGCGTCGTCGGCTACCTCGACGTGCTGCGCGACGAGGCCCCCGTGGGCGAGCGGGTCGCGATCATCGGCGCGGGCGGCATCGGCTTCGACGTCGCCGAGTTCCTCACCGACGGCGGCGAGAAGGCGAGCCTCGACCCGGCGACGTACTTCCGGCAGTGGGGCGTCGACATGGACTACCGCGAGCGCGGCGGCCTGACGAAGCCCGAGCGGCCCACACCGCCGCGCACCGTCCACCTGCTGCAGCGCAAGACGTCCAAGGTCGGCAAGGGCCTCGGCAAGACCACGGGCTGGATCCACCGCACCGAACTGCGCCACCGCGGCGTCGCGATGGTGGCGGGCGTCAGCTACGACCTGATCGACGACGCGGGCCTGCACATCACTGTCGACGGCGAGTCGTCCGTCATCCCCGTCGACACCGTCGTGCTCTGCTCCGGCCAGGAGCCGCGCCGCGACCTGTACGAGGAGCTCGTCGCGGCCGGGGCCTCGGTGCACCTCATCGGCGGCGCCGACGTGGCCGCCGAACTGGACGCCAAGCGCGCCATCAAGCAGGGCACGGAGCTGGCCGCCGCGCTGTGAGGCGGCCCTGAGCTTCGAGCCGCCGTCCCTAGGATTGCCCCATGTCACTCCCGCACGCGATCCTCACCGCCCTCCTGGAGAAGCCCTCGTCCGGCCTCGAACTGACCCGCAGGTTCGACAAGTCGATCGGCTACTTCTGGTCGGCCACGCACCAGCAGATCTACCGCGAGCTGGGCAAACTGGAGCGGGACGGCGCCATCCGCGCACTGCCGGGTCAAGGGGTGACACGCGGGCAGAAGAAGGAGTACGAGGTGCTGCCGGCGGGCCGTGAGGAACTGGCCCGCTGGACGGCGGCGAGCCAGGACCCCAAACCCCTGCGCGACACCCTCCTGCTGCGCCTGCGCGCCGCCGCGGTCGTCGGCACGCAGGGCATCCAGGAGGACCTGCACCGCCATCTCGACCTCCACAGGCGGCAGTTGGCCGAGTACGAGGAGATCGAGAAGCGGGACTTCCCGCCCGGCAAGGACGCCGTCGAGGACCGGCTGCGCCATGTGGTGCTGCGCGCGGGCATCGACCTGGAGACGTTCTGGACGCAGTGGCTCACGCGGGCGATCGACGAGCTGGAGGCACCGTAACGGCCGCGCGGGACGGGCCTCCGGCCGGTGACGCTCAGCTGATGTTGATGTGGATGTTGAAGCGGATGTTCACCACCGTGCAGAAGAAATTTCCCTGCTTCTTGCGGCGCTCCAGCGTGTCCCCGGTGGTGCCCTTGCCCTTCTCCTCCTTGTTCTCGACCGGCAGGTGGTCGAAGCCGCGGAACACCTTGTCGTCGGCGTTGGCCGCGATGCCGCCGACCCGCCGCCAGTGGCCGCACAGGTCGTCGTAGCGCTCCTTGGAGAGCTTCGGGCCGAACGTCATGTTGAGGCCGCCGCCGTCGATGTACTGGGCGCACACCTGCTTGAAGATGCTGACCGCGTGGTCGTCGAAGGTGTCGACGCCCTCGATCTGGCCCAGGACCTCGTCCCTGTCGCCGGAGATCTTCTCCCGGCGCGCCGTCTTCTGCGTCGCGCTCTGCCGGTCCTGCATGTCCTTGAGCACGGCCCGTTCGGCCGTGTCGATGCCGTGCTCCTTGGTGCAGGCGATCTCGAGGGTGTTCTTCCAGGTGGCCGCGGAGATCCACTCCCGCGAGAAGTCGATGCGGTCGCAGAAGAGGAGCAACAGCTCCTCCGCCTCCTTCTCGCTCTCCGCGTAGACGACGCCCTTGTATTCCTTCGTCACGGCGACTCTCCCTCCCCGGTGCCGCGGCTGCGGCGCTGTATGGGATGCGCAACGTCTCACCGGTCGGGGAGGCCGTCATCAGGTGGCGCCGCTTCCGCTATCCGAGGGTCGCCTCCTCGGGATCCCACTCCTCCGGCAGCGGCTCGGGCGGCACGATCTGCGCGGCGAGCGGCACGAACTCCGCCCGGTGCGCGGAGTGCGTGATCGCCGTCATCGTCTGGAGCACGTGCAGCGCGAGCGCGCCGGACGCCCGGTGGGGCCCGCTGCCGCGCACGGCCCGCGCCATGTCGACCACGCCGAGACCGCGCCCGTCGGTCCGCCCGCGCACCGGCAGCTCACGCCATGTGTCGGAGCCGTTGGGCAGCAGCTTCAGCGGCCCCACGAACGTGTTCGGATCGGGCACGGACAGCGTGCCCTCGGTCCCGGTGATCTCGAACCGGATGCGGGGGAGCGCCGAGTCGAAGCTGAACGTCGAGTGGGCCCGCACACCCGAGGCGAACCGGAGGAGCGACGACACGTGCGTCGGTACGTCGACGGGGAAGACCCGGCCGGCCTGCGGCCCCGAACCGACGACCCGCTCCTCGCGGGCGCGCGCCGCGGTCGCGGCCACCTGCTCCACGCTGCCGAACAGGGCCACGAGCGAGGTCAGGTAGTAGGGGCCGAGGTCGAAGAGCGGCCCCGCGCCCGGCTGGTAGAAGAACGCGGGATCGGGGTGCCACGCCTCGGGCCCGAGTCCCTGGGTGACCGTCGTCGCCGCCACGGGGGCACCGATGTGCCCGGTCGCGACGGCCCGCAGCGCCGACTGCAGGCCCGCGCCGAGGAACGTGTCCGGCGCGTTGCCGACGAGGAGCCCCCGCTCCGACGCCTCGGCGAGCAGCTTCTCCGCCTCCGTGGGGACGAGCGTGATGGGCTTCTCGCCGTAGACGTGCTTCCCGGCGCGCAGGGCGGCCGTCGACACCTGCGCGTGGGCGGCGGGCACGGTGAGGTTGACGACGAGTTCGACCTCGGGCAGGGCGAGCACGTCCGCGGGGCCGCCCGAGACGGGTACGCCGTGGGTGCGGGCGACGGTGGCGGCCCGCTCCTCGTCCAGGTCGGCGACGGCCACGACGCGGACGTCCGGGAACCGGCTCAACGTACGCAGGTACTGGGCGCTGATGACGCCGGCTCCGACGACGGCGACGCCGACGGGTCCCGCGCCGGTGGGGTTCGAGGTCATGCCGCCGCCAGGGAGGCGAGGTAGGTGCGGCTGGCGGCGAGCTCGTCGAAGAGGGCGTCGGCGTCACCGGCGCAGGAGTCGAACTCGACGATCCGCCAGGCGTCCGGCGCGGCGGCGAGGATCTCCGGCACGGGCATGGTGCCGCCGCCGACCGCCACGTTCGGGTCCTCCTTCGTGCCGGGCCCGTCCTTGAGGTGCAGGGCTCGCACGCGGTCGCCGAGGCGGCGCAGGAGCGCCGGGACGTCGGCGCCGCCGACCGCCGCCCAATAGGTGTCGATCTCCAGGAGGACGGCGGGGTCGAGGAGTTGGGCGAGTACGTCGACGGCGTGCGGGAGCGCTGCTTCCGCGTCGTCCCCGCCGCCCTTGTCGCCCTCGTCGTCGAAACGGGGCTCGATCTCCCACCAGTGGTTGTGGTAGCCGATGCGTATGCCGTGCCGACGGGCCACGTCGGCAAGGGAGTTGAGGCGGTCGGCGGTCCGTGCGAGGCCGTCGCGCGAGGTGAACTCCTCGGGCGGGATGCCCGCGGGCACGATCGCCAGGTCGGTGCCGAGGATGGCCACCGCGTCGAGGACGGGGCCCGGTTCCGGGCCGAGGAGCTGCACGGCGTGCGTGCCGGACACGGTGAGCCCGAGGTCGTCGACGATCCGCCGCAGGCCCTTCGGGTCGCCGAGCACGTCGTACGCCTCCACGGCGCCGTACCCGAGACCGGCGAGGCGGCGCAGCGTCCCCTCCCGGTCGGCGACGAGCTGATCGCGCACGGTGTAGAGCTGAACGCTGAGCGGTCGTGGCATGAACGCGCCCTCCCTGTCGGCTGGGAGGACGGTAAGTCGGTTCGGTGGGGCGGGCAAGGGTGCGTCGGCCTACGGGCAGGGCCTTACGGACGGGGCGCCTCGGTACGCGGCTGCCGCCCACCCGCGCTGGTGGCGGATGGGCGGCAGTCGGTGGCGCCGTGCCGGTCGTGGTTCCGACGTGCTCGTCAGGTACGGCCCGCTGCCGCACGTCGGCGCAGGTACCAGACGCCGCCGCCGGCCGCCGCCGCGGCCACCAGCGTCCCGCCGCCGACGAGCGTCAGCGTGCCCCGGTCCTCGGTGCCGCCGCCGAGCCCGCCACGGACGCCGCGCGCGGGCGCGGTCGTCGAGGAGGTCGTCGGCGCGGCGCCGACGGTGACGGTCTGCGGCCCGACCGACGTGCCGTCCTTGCAGGAGACGAGCACGGTGTAGACCCCGGCGCCGACGTTCTGCCACGTCGCGCTGCCGTTGACCAGCTGCGCCTGTTGCCCTCCGGCGAAGCTGGCGTTGGCGGGGTTCATCAGCGACGCCGTGCCGCCGTCGGTGCACGCGCCGGTCGTGGCCCGCACGGTGGAACCCGTGGCGGTGACGGTGAGGTCGCCGCCCGCGAACGCCGACGGAGCGGCCAGGAGCAGCGGCAGCGCGGCGGCGGTGGCGACCAGGCCGGTACGGACGCATATCTGAGTGGTACGCATGAGTCTGCCCTCCGGTGCACGGGAGGCGGTACAACCCATGCGCCGCCGGAGTCGGGGAACGGCCCGTGCTACCTGACGAAAGCCAACGTGGCGCGGGCGGGGACCGCATGCGGACGGCCGCCGGGCAGGTGACGGAATCCTTCGTCCGGCGCAGACGCCCTACTGAGGGGCGGGGGCGGGGGCAGGGACCAGGCCGGCCGCGACGAGTCCCTCCTGGACCGCCTGCCCGAGCGTCTGCACCGCGGACTGCGGGCGCACCATCACGGTGAACTCCTTGATCCGCCCTTCCTCGTCGAAGTGCAGCAGGTCGATGCCGTGGATGTCCTTGCCGTGCACGGTGGTGCGGAACAGCAGCACGTTCGACTCGGCCTCGGTGCCGTCGACGCTGGTCCGCGCCTCACCCGCGTACGCACCCACGTACCGGAAGTCGTCGAACGTGCGCAGCAGCACGCCGAAGAGCGCGAGCACCATGGGCCGCCCTTCGAAGGGCGTGAACTTGACCGGGCTGTAGAGCCGGACGTCCGGTGTGAACAGGTTCTCCAGGGCGTCGAGATCGCCTCGCTCGACGAGGGCGCGGAAGCGCGCGGCGGTGGGGTGGATGGGGGTCATGCGGTCCTCCGTAGGCATCCGTAGCCGTTCATAGTCATCAATCTGACTAGTCAGATTGATGACTATGATGGGGGCGCTGGACAGCGAAAGGGAAGGGGTCCCGACAGATGGCTCTGCGGCACGCGGTGCTCGCGGCACTGCTGGACGGCGAGTACAGCGGATACCAGTTGGCCAAGGGTTTCGACATCGGCGTCGCCAACTTCTGGCACGCGCTGCCCCAGCAGCTCTACGCCGAGCTGGCCAAGCTGGAGACGGAGGGCCTGGTCGCCGGACGCGAGGTCGTCCAGGATGGGCGGCCCAACAAACGGCTGTTCCGCGTCACCGACGAGGGCCTCGCCGAGATGGAGCGGTTCGCCGCACGGGCCGCGAAGCCGTCCTTCATCCGCGACGACCTGCTCGTCAAGGTGCAGGCCGTCGACGGCGTGGCCGCCGCGCCCGTGATCGAGCAGCTCACGGAGAGGGCGGCGGTCGCCGACGCGAAGATCGAGGTCCTGGAGAAGCTGCTCGTACGGCTGCGCGGCGACGCCGACGAGGACGACTTCCTGCGCACCGGCGAGCGGGTCGGCCCCTATCTGACGTGCCTGCGCGGGCTCGCCTTCGAGCGCGAGTCCCGCGACTGGTGCCGGCGCGCGGCAGCGCTGCTGAGCGAACGGGCAGCTGCCGCGCAGGGGTCTTCATGACGCGCACGGGCTTTCAAGACGCGTTCGCCGACGGTGGCCCGTCCCTGTCAGCCCGTGGTGACGGTCCGTTCGGGGGAGTAGCCGCCCCACGTCCCGTCCGGCAGCTTCGGGCGGATGCGTACCCGGTGCCGCTCACCGGCCGTCTTGCCGATGTAGAAGCTGTGCTCGGCCTTGTCCCGCGGAGCCGTCCCGCCGAAGACGAGCGACGTGGCGGTGCGCCCGTCCAGCTGGATCTGGTACTCCGCCACGGCGCCGCCGGTGCGTGGCGGAGTCCACGCCAGGTCGATGTAGTACGCCCCGTCGGCGCGGTGCGTGTCGGCACGGAACCCGGTCGGCGCGGTGCCGCGCCCCGAGTCCTTGCCCGCCGCGGTCCTGACGCGGACCTGGCGGCTCGCGGGTGAGAAGTTGTCGGCGGCGTCCCGCGCCTTGACGGTGAAGATGTAGTCGGTGCCGGGCCGCAGTCCGGTGACGAGCGTCGCGGTCTGGTTCCCGCCCACGCTGTGGACCTTCGAGCCGCCCTGGAAGATCTCGTACGAGGCCACCTTCTTGTCGTCCGACGACGTGCCCCAGGAGAGCATCGCCGCCCGGCTCCCCTCGGCCTCGCCCTTGAGCCGCCCGGGCCGGGACGGGGGCGTGCGGTCGGCGGCGGCCGCGGCGGGCATCGTGACCGTCAGCCTCTTGCTGTCCTCGCTGAGGTTCCCCGCGGCGTCGCGGGCGCGGACGGTGAAGCGGTACGTGGCGGACGGCTCGAGGCCGACGACGTCCACCATGGACTCCCGCCCCAGCACCTCCTTCACCTTCTTGGCGTCGCGGTACACCTCGTACGCCGTGACTTCGGTGTCGTCGGTGGCCTGGTTCCACATGACGTGGGCGGTGGTGGAGCTGCCCGCCTGCACGGTGACGCCGCGGGGCGCCGCCGGGGGATTGTTGTCCTCGGCGTCGCCGCCCCAGGCGCAGCCGCCCAGTGCGACCGCGGTCGCGGCCATGACGGTGAGCAGGGCCGGCGGGGCCGGATGGCCGGACGGGCGGGGAATCCGTCGCACGGTGCTGCTGCCTTCCACTCGACGGCATAAGACTGGCATGGGTTCGGCATTGGTACGGACCTATTTGACACAGGTGACGAGAGCACATCAAGGGGTGGGGCGTCCGCCGTACGGACTGTGATCGGCGGATGGGGCATACGGCGGTACACAAATTGGCATATGTGGCTTTCGAGCCGTCAGCTGTCTCCGAGGTCCTAGGTAGCCCGCCCTCGACGTCCTTGCTGTCCCTCCCCCACGAAAGGCCCTTCCCGTGCGCAAGAAGACGCCGGTCCTGGTCGCCGCAGCCGGAGCCGCTCTGCTCGTCCCCGCCTGGTACACCGTCATGGCCCGGGAGTCACCGGCCGAACCGATCGCCGACCCGCCTCCCGCGGCGGCGGGCCCAGTGGCCGAGGCGTTCCGCGAGAGGACGGTCCGTGAGAGAACGGCCCGTGAGGGAGCGGCTCGTGAGGGAACGGTCCGCGCCGCCGACTTGCTGGCCGCGACCCGGTCCTGCACGCCGGTCTCGAACGACATGTACAGCACCGACGACGGAGCCCTCGCGGACGTCCCCGTCTGCGCCACGCGCGGTGCGGTCTTCTGGAAGGCCGACATGGACGTCGACTGCGACGGCCGACCGGGCAAGACCTGCAACGACCGCACCGACCCCCTGTTCCAGCCCACCACCGCGTTCCAGCAGTCCGACGGCCGTGAACTGGACGCGGAAAGCCTGCCCTACGTGGTCGTGCCCGGCGCGAGCCACCGTTGGGATCACACCGAGCACGGCATCACGGGCGGCACCGTCGCCGCCGTCGTCCACCGCGACAAGGTCCAGTACGCCGTCGTGGGCGACACCGGCCCCACGGACCTCATCGGCGAGGCGTCGTACGCGACGGCCCGGGGGCTCGGCATCAACCCCGACCCGGGGATCGGCGGCGCGGGCGCCGACGTCACGTACATCCTCTTCGAGGGCTCCAAGGCGGAGCCGATCGAGAGCCACGGGGCGGCGGTCGCCCGGGGCGAAGAGCTGGCCAGGCAACTAGTACGAGGCAACTGACGCACCCTCCGCCCCCTCACACCTTCCGATAGGTGTACGCCTCCGCTGCCGCCGCCTCGACCGCGGCGAGGTCGGCGCCCGCGGACGCGGACACCACCGCCGCCACCGCCCCCTCCACGAACGGGGCGTCCACCAGGCGTGTGCCGTAAGGGAGTTCGTCGCCCTCGGCGATCAGGGCCTTCACGGTCAGGACCGCGCTGCCGAGATCGGTGAGGACGGCGACCCCGGCTCCGCCGTCCACGCGCGAGGCAGCCGCCGAGATCAGCTCCGCGCTGGTGCCGAGACCGCCGTCCGCTGTCCCTCCGGCGGCGGCCACCGGCGCCGTCGTGCCGCCGCCCGCCAGCCCGACGGCGAGCGCGGCGACCGCCTCGGCGACGGGCCCGCTGTGCGACACGAGGACGACGCCGACCAGCGGACCGTCAGCCACGGCTGCCCTCCCGCGAGCCGCCGACACCCTCCGCGGTCTCCGCGAGGGCTTCGAAGAGCAGCGCCGAGGACGTGGCGCCGGGGTCCTGGTGCCCGATGCTCCGCTCGCCCAGATAGCTGGCGCGTCCCTTGCGCGCCTGCAGCGGAACCGTGGCCAGAGCACCCTGGAGTGCGGCCTCGCGGGCCGCGCCGAAGGAGCCGGACGGGCCGTCGAGCGCGTCGATGCCCGGGAAGAGCGCGTCCAGCATCGTCTTGTCACCGGGTGCGGCACCGCCGAGCGCGGCCACCGCGTCGACGCCGTGCCTCAGCGCCGCGGCGAACAGTGCCCGGTCGACTTCGAGGGCGTCGCCGAGCTCCTTGCCGGTGCGGCGCAGCAGCGTTCCGTAGAGCGGCCCGGACGCTCCGCCCACCGTCGATATCAACTGCCGTCCCGCCAGCGTGAGGACGGCGCCGGGCGTGTCCGGCGCCTCCTTCTCCAAGACGGCGGCGACGGCCCGGAAGCCGCGCCGCAGGTTGCTGCCGTGGTCGGCGTCGCCGATGGGCGAGTCCAGTTCCGTGAGCCGTTCCGCCTCACGGTCGACGGCGGCGGCGGTGGCGGTCAGCCAGCGGCGGAAGAAAGGGGCGTCGAACACGGAGCCTCCTTGCGTTGCGGATCGGGAGGGGACGACGGCCGGACGCAACAAACCGGCGTCAGCACCCCCACCGCAGCCCGGGGGTGCGCACGGGCGCGTCCCACAACCGCAGTATCTCCTCATCGATCTGACACAACGTCACCGAGGCGCCCGCCATGTCCAGGGAGGTGACGTAGTTCCCGACGAGCGTGCGGGCCACGGCGACGCCGCGCTCGACGAGGACGCGCTGGACCTCGGCGTTGAACCCGTACAGTTCGAGCAGGGGGGCGCCGCCCATGCCGTTGACGAGCAGCAGGACCGGGTTGTGCGGCGCGAGATCCTCCAGTACGGCGTTCACGGCGAAGTCGGCGATCTCGCGGGACGTCATCATCGGGCGCCGCTCCCGTCCCGGCTCACCGTGGATGCCCACCCCCAACTCCAGCTCGCCCGGCGGCAGATCGAAGGTGGGGCCGCCCTTGGCGGGCGTACTGCACGCGCTGAGTGCGACGCCGAAGCTGCGCGTGTTCTCGTTGACCCGCCGGGCGACGGCCTCGACCCGCTCCAACGGCATGCCCTCGTCGGCAGCGGCCCCCGCGAGCTTCTCCACGAAGAGCGTGGCGCCGGTGCCGCGTCGTCCGGCGGTGTACAGACTGTCGGTGACCGCGACGTCGTCGTCGACGAGCACCTTCGCGACCTGGATGCCCTCGTCCTCGGCGAGCTCCGCGGCCATGTCGAAGTTGAGGACGTCACCCGTGTAGTTCTTCACGACGAAGAGCACACCCGCGCCACTGTCCACGGCGGCCGCGGCCCGCACCATCTGATCCGGCACGGGCGAGGTGAACACCTCCCCAGGGCAGGCGGCCGACAGCATCCCCGGCCCCACGAACCCACCGTGCAACGGCTCGTGCCCGGACCCCCCGCCCGACACGAGGGCGACCTTCCCCGCGACGGGAGCGTCCCTGCGTACGATCACCCGGTTCTCGACGTCGACGGTCAGCTCGGGATGAGCGGCGGCCATCCCGCGCAGCGCGTCGGCGACGACGGTCTCCGCGACGTTGATCAGCATCTTCATGGGTGCCTCCTGGAAAGGCCGGCAGGCAGGTCCTTCAGGCGGGTCCTCTGCTCGGCCGAGTCACGGTTGGAGTGTCACTGTCGGCAGTATCGACCTTGCGGCAGCGAAGGTCACGCGCGAGGACTTCAGGGCCGCGTCCGGGCCCCGAATCGACAACCATCTCGTGTGGCTGGGTGCCGGTGTCTTTGCCTACGCCGTGCGCTGTCTGCGTGCGGTGTGCGGCGAACCTGCTGGCCTTGCGAGTCGGCGGTGGCTGTTTCCAACGCCATCCGAGCAGGTTCTTCGTCTGCTGGTGGTACGCCAACTGGCCTGCCTTTGACCTGCGGCAGCGGCTGGAAGTACCTGATGCGGAGCCGAGTTGGTCCGTCCCTGGTCCGGATCTTGGCACGAGGTGCCCGTGAGTCGGCTGCAGTGTCACCGCTGTGAGCAGTCTGGGTCGGGTTCTCCTGCGAGCCCGATGGCGGAAGCGTGATTCTCGATCGGTTGGGAATGCCGATGCCCACGGGGCCGTGCCGGGCTCCGTGGGCCTGCGGGCGGTGTTGTGCGGTCAGGTGATGGTCAGTTCCACGGTGATCTTTCCGTCATCGGAGCCAAGGGTGTAGGTGCCGTTTCCTGTGAAGGGGGTAGTACCGCGGGCGAGGTAGTCGTCTCCGTTGCCGGAGTCGGATTCATCGACGTGCGCGGCGATTTCAATGACCTGGTCGGCGCCGAAGGGAAGGTCCAGGTCGATGGTGGCCGAACTGGTGCTGGGCACGCTGTGGTTGACCTGGGTCCACAGGCGGTACGTGGCACCGTCCTTCGTGACAAGCCAGATCTTTCCGTAGGGCTCGGGCACCCCGGATTCCCCCGGGTTGGAGAAGGTGATGGCGCCCTGCGCGTGTGCCACCGTGGGAGTGTGGGAGGGCAGTACTTGCCCGGTGGCGAAGTCGGTGCCCTCCAGCCCCGGCAGGGCGTCAGCGATGGACTTCACACCGCCCTTCAGTGTGTTCCCGGCATAGTCGTAGGCGACGTGCTGGTCCCCTTTGAAGAAGTGGACGGTCGTTTCGATGTTGCCGTATCCGTGGGGCTGCTCCGCAGTCGTGACCGCGGCGTCCAGGTCCCGGTCGAAGCCGACCCTCTTCAGCGCCGGCCAGATCTGCCCGATGCTGCCGACTGTGAGGACCTTGTTGTTGATCGCGTCATACTTGAGGCACCGGTCCCCCTTGAAGAACCAGTAGAACCACTCGGTCTTGAGCCCGCGAAGGATGGCCGCGTCGGTCGCCGCGTCCAGGTCCCGGTCGAAGCCGTGTTCCGCAAACCCCGACCAGTCGTTCAACGGTCGCGGCCCGTAGACGAGCTCCTTGTTGGCGATGTCGTACTGCGCGTACTGGTTCGTCTTGAACAGGTAGCAGGGCGCCGGCCTCTTCCTGCCCGAGACGAGCCGTGCGGCAGAGCCGGCGATGCTGGACGGCAGATGTAACCCGTCGAGCAGACGGAGCCCCGTGTCGAGGCCCGCCGCGAACTGGGTGCCCTCCAGCCCGGGCCAGCCCTCCACCGTGAGCTGGGGCCCCTCGGCCACCTTGCGCTCTTCCGCCTCGTAGCCCACGTACCGGTCCCCTCGGAAGAGGTAAAACATGCTGTCGGAGTAGGCCAGTGCAGCTTGAATCATCATGCCTCCAGCGATGGCGGGTGGGTGATGCCCGAACGGATCTACGTCCGCCGCTCAGCCTGCCCGGCACGGCGAATATCCGGTAGATCATCTTTGGGTCACATGCCCCGGCCAATTCAGGGCCCGAAACACCCGTTTGAACTCCGGGCACAGCATGCGCCCGTCCGGGAGCCTCTCTCCGGCGCACTTGTTGCCTTCCGGGCGGCATCGCGACTGGCCCAATGGCACAGGGACTGAGTTGGCTGTCAAACGACTTGGTTGTCTGACAAAGGACACGGTTCCCCGGAGGCAGCGCGTGGTCCCCACCCGCGACGATGCCGACCTGCTCGACCTGCTCGACCAGCTGTCGGCCTGCGACCGCACCGCCGTCGTGCAACTCGCCCTCAACCCCGACTTCCCGATGTCCCACCGTGTGGGCTCCGTTGCCGCTGCCCGCGACGAGAAGGGCCGACCTGTCCCGTCGCGCCGCCGGCGCGGCACCCGCCCCAGCGGTGGGCAGTGAACCACCCCCGAGCCCCCGGAGGCGCACTTCAGCCCGAGCGTCCCCAACGATCTGGTCACCAGCTTCGCAGCCTCACTCGCCTCCCCGGTCCCGGTGGCACGCCACCGGCTGCCGCAGAGCGCGGAGAAGCACCTCACCATCGTCCACCGCGGCTGACTGCGGCCCCGGCACGTGAACGCCCTGCCGCTCGCGTGCCGGTCTCGTTCGCGTGCCGGTCTCGGTCCTTGGAGGTGTCCTTCACGAACCCGCTGCCTGCCTCCGGTGCGCAGCGGTGCGAGTGCTGCGGCTCGGTCGGCTTCCTCGCCCGCACCGTGACCTCGCCGTTGCGCCCGCCTGGTACGTCAGCATTCACGAACGGGCCGACACCACCCGGGCCCGCGGGTCACCCCTGCGAGGGCGGCTGTGCACTCGCCGCCGACCACGACGGTCTGTGCGCCGTACGCGTCTGACCGCCTTCCCCCGCTGCCTACCTCACGGAGGTCCTTTGTCCCTGCCGCTGATCCGGCTCGCCATCGGCCGTACGAACGGCACCGCCCCCTACGGCGTCCTGGTCATTGGCGCCCAGCCGCTGACCGTGTGCGACACGTACTCGCCCGACCTTCAGCCCACCGGCGAGAACACCGCGTACACCCTGTGCCAGAGCTGCACGCGCGCCTGGCTCATCCTCACGACACCACCGCACCCGGGCGGCGAGCCGAAGTTCCGCCCTGCCGCAGGCGCAGGGAAAAGCGCTGCCGCGCACGATCACCTGAATGGCTGACATGTCAGGCGCGCGGTCTGATCGGGCTCTGGTCCGCTTGATGTGATGCCGGCCTGGCCCGCTGTCGTGTGCTTTTGGCGAAGGCGTCTGACCTGCGTTGTACTGAGCCGTCCGCCGCTGGGTACCGCCGACTCCACACGGAGTGGACCAGAGCCTTTGAGCGGGCTCCCTCCAGGCAACCTTGGTGGGCGCGTCTGGAACAACCTGCGTCGAGCCGACCCCGCCGCCCGGGGCGGAGGTGTTATCCGCCCACGATGCCCGAGGCAGCGATCACGACATTCGCTCGGAGGGCGCCGGAGTGCGTGCCCAGGGACTCGATCTTCGTCACCAGTTCCTGACCCTCGACGACCTCGCCGAAGACGACGTGCTTGCCGTCCAGCCACGGTGTCAGCACCGTGGTGATGAAGAACTGCGAGCCGTTGGTGTTCTTGCCGGAGTTTGCCATCGACAGCAGGAACGGCTTGTCGTGCTTGAGGTTGAAGTTCTCATCAGCGAACTTCTCGCCGTAGATGCTCTTGCCGCCCGTGCCATCGCCGCGGGTGAAGTCGCCGCCCTGGAGCATGAAGTCCGGGATGACGCGGTGGAAGCCCGAGCCCTCGTATCCGAAGCCGTGTTGACCGGTGGCCAGCTCACGGAAGTTCTGCGCCGTCTTGGGGACGACGTCGTCGTACAGCTTGAAGACGATCCGGCCCGCGGCGTCGCCGTCGATAGTGATGTCGAAGAAGATGTTGGTAGACATAAGGGGATCCTGTCACAGCCCTGGCGTATTGCCCTGGTGCCGCTCCCTCCGCAGGCCACTGCCGACGGGGCACTCCATGACGGTCCTCCTGTACCGCATCGCTGACGGCACCGAACCAGTCTGGGACAAGGCGGCCTGGGCGGCCGACAGACACGGCATCGCGCCCGTGGCGCTGCCCGGACCCTGAAGGACTGCCGATCGCATCGATCGCCAAGGGCGCTCTGTACGGCACCTACACCTACAAGAGCGGCGCGGTCCACTCCTCGGTGACCTATCCGGTCCTCGACGAGAAGAACGACTACAAGCCCACCTCGACGAAGTACTTCCTGTCCAGGACGGCCGAGCCCGAGCTGGGCGGCACGTACGAGTTGCAACATCAGCGGACGGCGGCTCCGGCGAGGGGTGGTTCGTCGCCGTCGTCGGGCTTGCCCGTGCTCGTAGCAGCAGGAGAGCATCGCCTGCTCGGCTCGGAACGATTCGCTGCGGGCGATTTCGCGGGATTCCCCTTGGTTCTCACTGCGAGCGACAGCACTTGGTGGGCGGTGGAGATCGACGCCGACCGGCGGGGCTTCTGCGTGGAGTGGCGGAGCGAGTTGAACAGGGCGTGCGGCCGGTGACCGCGCGCGACGGTAAGGAGTTGGCGGGCCTCGTCGGCGGTCGGCGGATCAGCGGTGGGACCGAGGGGCGGGCCGGCGGCGGGTGGCGTGGATGGAACCGAGAAGATTGAGGGACTGGGCGCTGGGGCTGCCTGGTTCGGCGTGGTAGATGACGAGCTGCTGGCCGGGTGCGTCGCGTACGTCGAAAGCCTGGTAGGTGAGGGTGAGGGGGCCGACGTCCGGGTGGAGGAAGTGTTTGGCGTCCTGGGTCTTGCCGCGCACGGTGTGGGCGTTCCAGAGACAGTTGAAGTCCGCGTTGTCCTCGGTGAGGGTGCGGACGAGCTCGCGCAGCCGTGGGTTGTCCGGGTCAAAGCCGGTTGCCTCGCGGAGGTTGGCGACGGTGGCCTGTGCCGCCCGGTCCCAGTCCGTGTAGAAGGTGCGGCCCGCGGGGTCGAGGAAGGTCATGCGGGCCAAGTTGTCCGCCGGATCGAACGGGGCGTAGAGGGCATCGGCCATGGCGTTGGCGGCGAGGAGGTCCAGGGTCCGGTTCATGACGAACGCCGGCGTGTTCGGGTAGCCGTCCATCAGCTGTCGCAGCGCCGGGCTCACGTGCTCGGTGGTGTGGGCGGAGGGCCGGTCGTTCGGCGTGGCCCCGGCCAGCCGGTACAGGTGTGCGCGGGCCTCCGTGTCGAGGTGCAGTGCGCGGCTGAGTGCGTCGATCACCTGGGGCGAGGGGTTGCGCTCGCGGCCTTGTTCCAGGCGCGTGTAGTAGTCGGCGTTGATTCCGGCCAGGACGGCGACCTCCTCGCGGCGCAGTCCGGCGACTCTGCGGGGCCCGTAACTCGCCATGCCGACGGCCTCCGGCCGCAGGTCGGCGCGGCGTGCGCGCAGGAAGTCTCCCAGGTGGTTGTCGTCCATGCGTTCAGGCTAGGCGAGGGCTCGGCGCGCAGCCTGGGTGTGCCGTGCCCAGGCTGCACGCGTCCTGGTTGATGGCCGGTGACCTGCCCAGACTCGGTGGAGCGGGAAGGACCGCATCGTACGAGGAGAGGAGTCCGCCATGGCCGGGACCGTTGAGGGCGACCAGGTCGACGTGGTCGGGGTGTGGGTGACCGCGGATGGTCACATCCGGCAGGAGCTGCTGCCGGACGGTCGGTACGACGAAGCCCGCGGCGAGCGGGCCGGCGCGTACACCGGCCGGTACACGGTGACCGGCAGCCACCTGGACTACGTCGACGACACCGGCTTCACCGCCACGGGCGACATCCGGGACGGAGTGCTCCATCACGAGCACCTCGTGCTCTACCGGGAGCAGAAGCAGTCGTAGCGAAGGGCGGGCCCGTGACCGTCGTAGTGCTGGGGTGCGATTTCGCGTCGGCGGACCAGGAAGTCCCGACCCGACAGTCGGGCAACATCAATGAGAACCGAGGAGCACATCCATGACAGGACGACGACTTGACGGCAAGGTCGCGCTGATCACAGGCGCGACTGGCGGCCTCGGCACGGCGACCGCCGAGCTCTTCGCCGCCGAAGGCGCCCGGCTGGTGATCACCGATGTCGCCGAAGACCCCCTGCGGGAGCTGTCCCAGCGGCTCGGGACACGTGGTGCGGAGGCCGTCGCCGTCCGCCTCGATGTCTCCTCCGCACGGGAGTGGGACGAAGCGATCACCGTCGTACGCGACCGGTTCGGGGAGCTGGACGTGCTCGTGAACCTCGCCGGCATCGTGGACTGGCCAGGCATCGAGGACACGCGGGAAGAGGCGTGGGACCGCGTCATCGACGTGAACCAGAAAGGCACATGGCTCGGCATGAAGGCGGCGATGCCGCTCCTGCGTGCGAGCGGCAACGCGTCGGTGATCAATACGTCGTCAGTACTCGGCCTCGTGGGAAGCGGTGCGGCTGCGGCCTACCAGGCGTCCAAGGGGGCCGTGCGCCTGTTGAGCAAGACCGCCGCGGTCGAGTACGCCCGGCAGGGAGTACGGATCAACTCGGTGCATCCTGGGGTGATCGCCACGCCGATGATCCAGGACCTCCTGGACGATCAAGGCGACCAACAGCCGGACATCCGACGCACCCCCATGCGCCGAGCCGGCCGCGCCGACGAGGTCGCCCCCGCGATCCTCTTCCTGGCCTGCGACGACTCGTCGTTCGTCACCGGCACGGAGCTGGTGGTCGACGGCGGGCTCACCGCGCACTGAACAACCCGCCGTCCGCGTTCGACCTCGGCGGGGGTGAGCGGCAACCTGACCATGCACCTATTCTAATACCGGTATAGTTAGACCGGTATAGTTATTGGACATGTGTGAGGGGCTCCCATGATTGAGATTCTGAACTCCACCCGGCTCGATCGGGCGAAGGACACCGGCGCGCTGGTCGGCCACATCCTGCACACGCTGAAGCAGCGCAGCACGATCGGCACGAACCTGCTGGACATCGACCAGTGGGCCAAGGAGATGATCACCGAGGCGGAGGCACAGTCCTGCTACGTCGACTATGCGCCGTCCTTCGGGCGCGGCCCGTTCGGCCACTACATCTGCACGGCCGTCAACGACGCCGTGCTCCACGGCCGACCCCACAACTACACGCTCGCCGACGGTGACCTGCTGACCCTCGACCTGGCCGTCTCCACGCGCGGAGTGGCCGCGGACGCCGCGATCAGTTTCCTCGTGGGCAAGGCCCGGCCGGCAGAGAGCGTCGCGATGATCGAGACGACCGAACGTGCGCTGGCTGCGGGCATCGCCGCCGCGAAGCCGGGGGCACGCATCGGCGACCTCTCCCACGCCATCGGTACGGTCCTCAGCGAAGCCGGTTACCCGATCAACCTCGAGTTCGGCGGCCACGGCATCGGCTCGACCATGCATCAGGACCCGCATGTCGCGAACACCGGACGGCCCGGCCGGGGCTACAAGCTGCGCCCCGGGCTGCTCCTGGCCCTGGAACCCTGGGTCATGGCCGACACCGCCACGCTCGTCACCGATGCCGACGGCTGGACGCTGCGCAGCGCAACGGGCTGCCGGACGGCACACAGCGAGCACACCATCGCCATCACCGACGACGGAGCCGAGATCCTCACCCTGCCACCGCGGGCGTAGTCGCCAGGGGCCGCGCCTGCGGTCCCGCGGCTGCCTACCCGAACCGAACGCCGCTGCCGCCACTTCGTCGACTGTCCACGCGCCAGCAGCCTGTGGCGGTTTCGGATCGAGGTCCCCTTGACGAGTGTGCTTCTTGATGACGCCGACTGTGCGGGAGGGCAGCTTGCGCGCCGGGGCCCGGTACTGGGTCGGCGCGGTCGCGGCCACCGCCGTGCGCCGCCACCCGCGGGGGCGGCGATGACGAACTCAAGGTGGTCTCCACCAGGTGGATGCCGTTGTCCAGCGCCACGTACAGGTGTGTGCCCTCGGGGTTCACGCGCAAAAGGCCCCAACCCAGCCTTTCCCGCACCGGTGATTGGCTGGCCATCGTGCCCAGGACCTCACCCCCCAACCAGCACACGGTGTGCCGACTGCCGCCGGCATAAAGATCAACAAGAGGCATGAGGCGGGCCAGAGGGGCTCAGGGCTCCTTCCTCCAACTGCCCTCAGGGGCGGGGAGGGGTGCACTCTTGGCACCGAAGGCGGATCCAACGGCGCATGTCGATCCGCAGTGGTGGGGGTTCGAGATCCACCTCAGCCACGAAGCCGTGGAACTTCTCGACCAAGTGGACGGGATCATCCAGGACATCGTGGCGGAGATCCCCGAGATCGGCGAGATCCTGGAAGCGGCGCTCAAGCTCCAGGTCCTCTTGACCTACGCGGTACACCTGCACGATCCGCCCGCGCCGGCTCGCTTCGTCCTGCTCGCTCTGCAGCTTCTCCTTGGCCTTCAGAGGTCCCACACGACGAGGCCCCGGGGCGCGGTCCTGGGGCCTCGTTCAGGGGTGGATGACGCACATCAGGACCTGGGGTCATCCGGTTCGCGGCGGTGTGGCCCGGTCAGCGGTTGAGGACCGTCTCGATCTTGACGGCGACGTGCTTGGCCTGGATGTCACGGCCCTTCTCGTTGGGGTGCGCGTACCACGGGATCGGCTGGCCGAAGAGGTCGAGCCTGGAGTCCTCCAGCAGGCCGCCGATGCCGCGATTGGCGCCGTCGCACGCCGTGTTGCTCCCGGTGCGGTCGTAGAGGTCCACGAAGTCGGCATCATCATCCGCGGCGGCCTTCTTCATGACGTCGTCCAGCCGCTTCTGCACCTGGTCCAGGACCGGCAGCGCGTCCTTGGGGATGTCGGCGAACGGCAGTTCCGTCTGGCCGGGGGCCGCGGTCAGGCACTTGGCGGTGTCCTTGGGCACGAGCCTGGGGTAGCCGACCAGGACACGCTCGGCGTCCGGGGCGAAGTAGCTCATGCGCTGGAGAGTCTGCTCCAGGTCCGCCTCGACCTGCTGGAACTGGTAGTCCAGCCATGCCTTTGCGTCTTCCGACTCGAAGAAGTCCCGGCACTCGCCGGCCGGTTTGTCCGGGTCCACCGGTTCTCCGGGCAGCAGAGGGTGCTTGCGCAGTTCGTCGGAGCACTGTTTGAGGATGCTGGTGAAGCCCAGCGTGTTGCCGCCCGTACCGCCCACGACCAGCTTGGTGTCGTCCTTGAGCGCGTCCTGCTGCGCCGGGACCCTCCCGGCGCCGAAGGGCAGCTCCTGTTCCTGCCAGAAGTGGTGGATGAGTGCCGCTCCGCAGGAGGCGTCCGCCTGGATGCCGAGCGTGATGTTGTTGTCCGCCAGGATCCGGGTGGCGGCGGCGGGATAGTTCTCCGTGGCCTGGAAGCACCAGCCCCTTTCGCTGTCCTGGTCAGTCACGGGAGCGATGCCGAAGTTGGCGGTGTAGGAGTCACCGAAGAAGACGGTCGGTACCGGCTCGGCGGGCGCCGCGGTGGCAGTGCCCGCCGGGACGGCCAGCGCCAGGAAACTGCCCAGCGCGACGGCGGCGGCCAGTCGCCGCGTCAGTGCAGTGGTTGTCGTCTTACGCATGGCCGAAGGCATGTCTGTGCCCTTTCGTCGGGACCCACAAGGAGAGGAATGGATCACTCCGCACCTCGGATCACGACGGTGGCAGACGACCGAGCCCAGGCGACATGGGTGACCGGTCAGGTCGCCCGCAGGGGGCATGCGTCCCCCATTCCTCACACGAGTGGTGAACACGGCGCCGACTCCGAACCGGTGCACGCCGTCGCCCCGCCCGCTACACGGCGCGCGCTGTTGAGTGGCGACTGCGCGGCATGCTGGGTCGACGACTGTTTCAAGCTCATTCCCCTTGCTTCCGGGGGAATAGCGCGGGGTGGGAATACTGCCTCTTCACCAGTAGCCATGCGTCGATGTCCTGATAGCGCCGGGGTCCCGGGTGACCGCTGACCGTACTGCCGACCAGGTGGAGGCGTTCGGTCTGCCAAGAGCGTCCGGTGAAGCCGCCGAGGCAGGCGGCCGCCTCCGTGACGGACGCGTTGTCGTAGCGGCGGGCTCGGGCCAGCGTGAGGTGGGGACGCAGCAGACGTTCGGGGAAGGCGACGCCGCGGTCCCTGACCCGCGCCCGCACCGCTTCGGCCAGCTCGTGCAGCCCTTCGAGATCACCCTCGATGCCGCTCCACAGCACTCGCTCGTCGAAGTGTCCGCCACCGAGCAGCGACAGTTCGAGCCGGGGGCGGACCGCCGCCAGATCGGCGAGGGGGGAACGAAGTCGCTGGACGGTCTGCACCGGCAGCTCGCCCAGGAAGGCCAGCGTGATGTGCCAGTCCTCGACGCGGTTCCAGCGCAGGCCGGGATATGCGGCATAGGCCGGGCCCAGCGCCTGCGCCAGCTCGTTCTTCGCGTCGTCGGGCGGCGCCAGGGCGATGAACGCGTGCTGGGTGGCGGTCTGGGGCGGTTCGGTCACGGGTGTCTTCTTACCTCATGTGTCCCGCGGGGCCGAAGCGCCGGGCCAGCCACTCCTGCGGCTTCCCCGCCGCCTCACCGTACGAATCTGATCGGGGCCTGGAAGCGGGCCTCGCGTGCGGCGCGGCGGAAGACGGTGAGTACCGCGGGGCCCGCCAGGGTGGCGCAGATGAAGTTCGTGACCGCGCGGCCGTCCCAGCCGAGCGAGGTTGCGGGCGGCGGCTTCGCGACGGCACCCCCGACCCCCACCACCGCGGGCGCCCCGCGCTGGGAAGCCACCACCGCCTTCACCCCCGCCGCGTCGACCACCACGCCGGGCCCCGTGCTCGACGCGGCGCAGACCTCGGCAGCCCCCACGGGCTGCGTCACCGGGGCGACGCCCGCCGCGGCGGGCCGCGGCACGGTGATCGAGGCCGGTGACGCGCGAAGCGCTGTGGGGCTACTTGGTGGCCCCCTGGGCGAAGCCGTTGTAGATGTAGCGCTGCAGGAACAGGAAGATCAGCAGAGTCGGCAGGATCACGAGGATCGCCCCGGCGGAGATGGCTTCCCAATGCGCGCCGAACGGTCCCTTGAAGCGGAACAGGGCCGTGGAAATGGTCCCCTTGTCCTCGGACGGCATGTAGAGGAACGGGATGTAGAAGTCGTTGTACGTGGTGATCCCCTTGACGATGACGACGGTGGCGATCGCTGGCTTGAGCAGCGGGAAGATGATTTTCCGGTAGATCGTGAAGGTGTTCGCGCCGTCGAGCCGGGCCGCCTCGTCGAGCGAGGTCGGGATGGAGCGGATGAACTGCAGGAAGATGTAGATCGACACGATGTCCGTGCCCATGTACAGCAGGATCGGCGCCCATCGGCTGTCCACCAGGCCGAAGCTGTTGACCACCTGGAACGTGGCGACCTGTGTCGTCACACCGGGGACCAGCGTGGCGATGAGGAAGAGGGCCATCACCGTCTTCTTCATCCGGAACTCGAAGCGGTCGATCGCGTACGCGGTCATGGAGCCGATGAGCACGGTGCCGGTGATGGAGAACAGCAGGATGAACGCGGTGTTCCCGAAGGCCCTCAGCATCTCGCCGTCGTTGAACGCGGTCGCGTAGTTGGAGAAATTCAGCCAGTCGTCCGGCAGGCTCAGTGCGCCGCCGTCACTCACCTCCCTGGAGGATTTCAGGGAGGTGAGGAAGACGACGACGAGGGGGACCAGCACCACGAGCGAGGCGACGACCAGGGAGAGGTACGTCAGGGCCGTGCCGATGCGGGGTCGCTTGCGGAGTGTCGAGCGCTCGTCGGTGGTGAGCGTGGTCATACGAGGTCCACCTTGTCGTCGGGCACAAGGCGGCGCTGGATCCAGGTGACCACCAGGATGATCAGGAGCAGCACCACGGCGCAGGCCGAGGCCAGGCCCGTCTTGTTGAACTGGAAGGCGAGTTTGACCGTCTGGATGACGAAGGTCGAGGTGCCGGTCGCGCCGCCGGTCATGATGTACGGGATCTCGAAGACGGCGAGCGAGCCGGAGATCGCCAGGATGACGCTGAGGCTCAGCACGGGCCGGATGCTCGGCGCGATGATGTGCCGGAACTGCTGCCATCGGCTCGCCCCGTCGAGTTGCGCTGCTTCGTAGAGCTCCCCGGGGATCGACTGGATCGCACCCAGGAACAGGACGAAGTTCAGGCCCGTGAAGCGCCACACCGACACCCCGGCCAGTGAGGTGTTGGCCGACTCCGAATCACCGAGCCAGGCGTGGTCGGCACCGACGCCGAACCACGACAGGAGCGAGTCGAGCGTGCCGCCGTCCTGGAAGAAGTACAGGAAGACGAACCCGATGGCGACGCCGTTGACCAAGTAGGGGAAGAACAGGATGCCTTTGAAGAAGTTGCGGAAGCGGAGGTCGAAGCTGAGGACCGTCGCGAAGTAGAGCGCGATGACGATCTGCACGGCCGACGCGGCCAGGTAGTAGAAACTGACGAAGAAGACCCGGAACAGCTCGGGCCGGGTGAAGAGCTGGGTGTAGTTCTCGAATCCGACGACGTTCCGGTCGGGGCTGACGCCGTCCCAGTCCGTGAAGCTGTAATAGATCATGTTGCCCACCGGCACGTAGGTGAACGTGATCAGCAGCGCCAGCGGTGCCAGCAGGAACAGCCATGGGGTGATCCTGCGCAGCGGATGGTCGCGCCAGGACCGGGAGGGCGGTACGCCCCGGCGGGAGCCCCGGCCGGGGGGAGCGGCACGACGTGCGGGTGTCGGCGGCGCTTTGGACGTGGTGTCGGTCATGTCGAACGGGCCTTTCATGATCCGTGTCGAGCGTGCTGCAGGAGTGGGGCCCGGCCCCGCGGACGGTGCGGGCCCCGTGCTCGTGTCCGGGTCAGTTGCCGGCGGTGGCGGCCGCGTCGGCCCAGCGCTTGTCGAGGTCGTCGAAGTAGTCCTGGAGGGAACCCTCCTGGGCTCCGCGGGCGATGTCGATCAGCTTCTGCCGGTAGTCCTGCTTGGCGAGGCCGATCTCGGAGGCGTTGTCGATGGCGTTGACCTGCTCGGTCTTCGCCTCGGAGCGCTCGATGAGCTTGACATCGTTGTCTTGGTAAGGCTTGAGGACCTCGGGGAAGCTCATCGAGGACAGCGCGGAGACCCCGCCTTCCTTGGCGGCGAAGCCGGACTTCTCGGTGAACCAGTCGATCCAGGCACGTGCGGCGCTCTTGTTGTCGGAGTGCGTGTTCACGGCCAGCTGGTAGTCCGAGAGCATCGTGGCGCAGAACTTGCCGTCCTTCTGCACCGGAACGGGCATGAAGCCGATGTCGTCCGGGTCCTGGCCCGCCTTCGTGGCGGCGTCGCGAATCTGGTTCACGGCCCAGGAGCCGAGCAGCATGCTGCCGGTCTTCCCCTTGGCCAGGTCCGTCTTGGACGTCTCCCAGTTGGTGGTGGTCGGGTCCTTCTCCGACATCTCCTCGTGGACGATGTCGTGGAGCAGGGAGTCGAGGACGTTGAGGTCGCTGCCCTTGGCCCACGGCTTGTCGGCGGTGGCGAGGGCGTCCGACGCCTTCGCGTCGCAGCTGACCGAGCCGACGCTGTTGGTCCAGGGGCTGCTCAGGGGCCAGCCGTCCTTGAAGTTGGTGTAGTACGGCGTCGCGCCGGTCCGCGCCTTGATCTGTCGCAGATCGTCGAGGAACCGCGCCGGGGTGGTGGGCCAGTCGGTGATGCCGGCCTTCTTCCACACCGCCTTGTTGTAGACCAGGCCGTTGACCGAGCCGAAGTTGGCGATGCCGTACGTCTTCCCGCGGACATCGGTCTTGCCGGTGAAGCGGTAGGTCTTCGCCATGTCCTCGGTGTCCCCGAGCGGGGCGAAGAACTTCGGGTAGTCGCCCTTGGCTATCACCGAGGGAATCAGCAGGACGTCACCGTAGTTGTCGGTGTTCATCCGGATCTTGACCTCCCCCTCGTAGTCGGTGATGCCCTGGAACTTCACCGTCACCTTGGGGTGCGTCTTCTTGAACTCGGCGGCGTACTTCGCCATCGTGCCGTCCTGCACCAAGTCGGTGCGGTTGGTCAGCACGGTGATGGTCCCCGACGCCTTGGCGGGGTCCGAGGGCGCGGTCGCGGCCTCCCCCGTAGAACCCCCTCCTCCGCCACATCCCGCGACGGTCAGCATCGCGGTGGCAAGCAGCGCGGCGCTCAGCGGCTTCTTCCTCATGTGCCCAACTCCTTCCAAGGGTTACGGCTCGGACCCAGCGGCTGTCGGCACTATGTCAGCCATCCATGAACCGGTAAAGTGCTGATTTCCGGCACGATGCGTAATCGTTACTCGTGGGTCCGGCTTCTGTCCCCAATGAAGCCGCTGTGGTGCGGTGTTCAGGGTGACGGTGCGTGCTTCGGGGGACTGGACCGGTTAATCAGCTGGGCGTTAGGTTGGCGGGCATTGCGCACGGCCAGGGTCTGCGCCCGTCTGATTGGAGCCGCTGATGAAGGACATCGTCCAGCTGACCGAGGGCTGGCATGTCAGCCACGAGGGGAGACTCCTCGAAGCCCGCGTCCCCGGCTGCATCCACACGGATCTGCTGACCGCGGGCCTCATCCCCGACCCCTTCCTCGGTGCGAACGAGCACGAGGTGGAGTGGGTGGGGCGGCGAGCGTGGACCTACACGCGTCGGCTGGACGAAGCCGCGCCCGGCGCCGCGGCACACGAGCGGACCGACCTGGTCTTCGATGGCCTTGACACCGCCGCCCATATCGTCCTGGGCGGGCAGGAGTTGGGGCGCACGCGAAACATGCACCGCACCTACCGCTTCGATGTCACGGGACGCGCGGGGGAACTGAACGTCACGTTCGCCTCCGCGTACGACGAGGCCGCCTCCGTGCGGGAACTGACCGGTGAACGGCCGAACGTCTATCCCGAGCCGTTCCAGTACATCCGCAAGATGGCCGCCAACTTCGGCTGGGACTGGGGGCCGACGGTGGTCACCGCGGGCATGTGGCGCCCGGTCCGGCTCGAGCACTGGTCGACGGCGCGCGTCGCGCGGGTGCGACCGCTGGTGACCATGGACGGGGCGCGGGGGCGGGTGGAACTCCGCGTCGACCTCGAACGCGCCGCCTCCGGCGCCGGTCGGCCGCTGGCCGTGCACGCCACGGTGGCGGGCGTCTCGGCACGCGCAGTGGCCGATGGCAACGCTGTCACGCTCGTGCTCGACGTGCCGGACGTGGAACTGTGGTGGCCGCGTGGATACGGCGAACAGCCCCTGTACGACATCGAACTGACCCTCCTCGACGCCGACGAGGCCCTGGACGGCTGGGGGCGGCGGGTCGGCTTCCGCACCGTCGAGCTGGACCGCGCGGCCGACGAGCACGGGACCGGGTTCACGTTCGTCGTCAACGGCGAGCGCGTCTTCGTACGCGGCGTGAACTGGATTCCCGACGACGTACTGCCCTCACGGATCACGCCCGAGCGCTACCGCGCGCGCCTGGAGCAGACCGCCGCCGCCAACGTCGACCTGGTCCGCATCTGGGGCGGCGGCATCTACGAGGACGACGCCTTCTACGACGCCTGCGACGAACTCGGCCTGATGGTCTGGCAGGACTTCCTGTTCGCCTGCGCCGCCTACCCGGAGGAGCAGCCGCTGCGCGGCGAGGTGGAGGCAGAGGCCCGCGACAACGTCGTACGGCTCATGCCGCACCCCAGCCTCGTGCTGTGGAACGGCAACAACGAGAACCTGTGGGGCTTCCGGGACTGGGACTGGGAGCAGCCCCTCGCCGGAAACTCCTGGGGCGAGGGCTACTATCTGGGGCTCCTGCCGCGCGTCGTCGCCGAGCTGGACCCCACGCGGGCGTACAGCGCGGGCAGCCCGTGGTCCGGCTCCTGGGACCACCACCCCAACGATCCCGACCACGGCACGTACCACTCGTGGGAGGTGTGGAACCGCCAGGACTACACCGACTACCTGGAGAACGTGCCCCGCTTCGTCTCGGAATTCGGCTGGCAGGCGCCCCCGGCTCTCGCCACCCTGCGCCGCGCCCTGCCCGGCGAGGACCTCGCGCCCGACTCGCCCGGCATGCTGCACCATCAGAAGGCCGAGGACGGGAACGGCAAGCTGAACCGCGGCGTCGAGCGTCATTTCGCCCTGCCCGACGGGGACTTCGACCGCTGGCACTACCTGACCCAGGTGGTCCAGGCCCGCGCCGTCGCCACCGGTATCGAGCATTGGCGCGCCAACTGGCCGCGCTGCGCCGGGACCATCGTGTGGCAGATCAACGACTGCTGGCCGGTCAGCTCCTGGTCCGCGATCGACGGCGACGGCCGCCTCAAGCCGCTCCACCACGAACTGCGTCGCGTGTACGCCGACCGCCTCCTGACCCTCCGGCCGGGTCCCGACGGCCCCGAGCTCGTCCTGGTCAACCAAGCGGCCGAGCCCTGGACGTGTGACGTGACGCTGCGGCTGATGCGGACCGACGGCACGCTCGCCACCCGCGTCTCGCTCGGGTTCACCGTTCCGGCCCGCGAGGTCCTGCGGCTGCCGGCCCCGCCGGAGGTGCGGCCCGCGACGGGGGCGACGAAGGAGTACCTGGTGGCCGACGCCGACGGGCTGCGTGCCCTGCATCTTCCCGTCCGCGACAAGGAGTTCGACTATCCGGCGCCGCGGTTCGACATCGCGGTGGAGACCGTGGGCCAGAACCGGGACACGGTCGATCTCGTGGTGAGTGCGCACACAGTCGTACGCGACCTGCTGCTCCAGCCCGACCGCCTCGCCCCCCACGCGACCGCGGACCGGGGCCTGATCACGCTGCTGCCGGGCGAACAGACCCGCATTCGTGTGCACGGCGCCGAGGGCGTGGGCGCCAACGCGTTCCGCGCGGCCCTCTTCTGCGTGGAACCGGCGTGACTGCCCCTGCCCCACGCGTCACCATCAAGGACGTCGCCGCCGCCGCGGGGGTGTCGAAGGGCGCGGTGTCGATCGCGTTCAACCACAAGCCCGGCCTGGCCGAGCCCACCCGGGAGCGTATCTTCGCCGCTGCCAGGGAGCTGGGCTGGGCGCCCAACTCCTCGGCCCGGAGCCTGTCGACGCAGCGGTCCGACACGATCGGCCTCGCGCTGTGCCGCCCGGCCCGGCTGCTCGGCCTCGAACCGTTCTACATGGAGTTCATCTCCGGCATCGAGAGCGTCCTGGCCGAACGGTCCTGCTCACTGCTGCTGCGTCTGGTCAGCAGCGTGGAGGACGAGGTCCGCCTCCAGGAGACGTGGTGGCGCGAACGGCAGGTCGGCGGATCCATCCTGGTCGACTTCCGCCAGGGGGATCCGCGGGTCGAACCGCTCGGACGGCTCGGCATCCCGGCCGTGGCGGTCGGTCGCCCCGATCTGACCGGAGGCATCCCTTCGGTGTGGACGGACGATGCCACCGCGGTGGCCGAGGCGGTGCGCTATCTCGCCGCTCTCGGTCACCGCCGCATCGCCCGGGTGGGCGGCCCGCTCGACCTGGGGCACAGTGCCATCCGTGAACGGGCCTTCCACGACACTCTCCAGGGACTCGGCCTGGGGCCCGGGGTCCAGGTGGCGACGGGGTTCGCCGGTGAGGAAGGGGCTCGTGCCACCCGTTCTCTGCTTCTGCGGCCCGAGCGGCCGACAGCGATCGTCTACGACAACGACCTCATGGCCGTGGCCGGGCTCGGTGTCGCCGCCGAGATGGGCATCGCGGTTCCGGACGACCTGTCCCTGCTCGCCTGGGACGACTCCCAGTTGTGTCGCCTCACTCATCCGACTCTTTCGGCGATGAGCCACGACGTGCACGGCTTTGGTGCCCAGGTCGCCCGCGTGCTGTTCGCCGTCATCGCGGGGCGGGAGGTATCACCCCTCCCACCACGGGTCCCCTCACTCAGACCTCGTGCGTCGACAGCCGCACTTCGCCCGCCGCGGAGTTGACTCAGCAAGCAGTCGGCCGCCGAGGCACCGGCTCACCTCAGGCGGGGTTGAGGCGGGCTGGTGCTCGCGCGCGGCACCAAACGGGCGGCGGTCACCTGGAGGTGCTCGACGGGTTCCTTGTCGACGGCGGCCAGCAGGGTCCGTGCGGCACAGGCGCCGTAGTCGAAGATGTCCCGCGTCAGGGCGGTGAGTTGCGGCCGTACGGCTTGGGTGAAGGGTGAGTCGTCCCACGCCACCAGGGACAGGTCGCGGGGCACCTCCAGGTTCAGTTCCTGGGCGACCGACAGACCCGCGACGGCCATGATGTCGTTGTCGTAGACGATCGCGGTGGGAGGACTCGGGGCGATGAGCAGCCTGCGCGTGGCCTGTGCTCCGTCCTCACCGGAATAGTCGGTGTGCACCACGGCGGGCTCGGGCAGGCCCGCCTCGCGGCAGCTCGCCTCGAAGGCGGCATCGCGCACGGTGGTGTGCGCGAGGCGGGCGAGTCCCGCCACGCGCGCGATGCTGCGGTGCCCCAGAGTCGCCAGGTAGGCGACCGTTTCCCGGATGCTGGCTCCGTCGTCGGACCAGACGGCGGGCACGGTCCCGGCCGCGTGCGGCGGACCGAGAGCCACCACGGGCATGTCCAGGGCCGCGAGTGCGGGGACGCGGGTGTCGTCGTCGTGCAGGTCCACTAGCAGCGCACCGTCCACCCGGCCCTCGCCCCACCAGCGCTGGTAGAGCTCCACCTCGTCGTCGTGGCTGGTGACGGTCTGCAGCATGAGCGCGATGGAGCGCGGGGCGAGCTCGGACTCGATGCCGCTGATGAGTTCCATGAAGAAGGGCTCGACGCCGAGGGTGCGTGCGGGTCGGCACACGGCCAGGCCCACGGCGCGGGCCAGCGCGCCGTTCAGCGCGCGGGCGGCGTTGCTGGGCCGCCAGCCGACCTCCCGCGCGATGGCCTTGACCCGCGCTCTGGTCTGTGCGGAGACGCCCGGCTGGTCGTTGAGCGCGTAGGAGACCGCGACCTTGGATACTCCCGCCTGGCGCGCGATGTCCGCGATCGTCGGCCGTTTCATGCACCCTCCTGCTGTACCGGTTCCGCGTATCAGCGGCCGACCTTACCGGTCGGCCGCTGAGGGGCGCTCATCCGGTCACTGAACCATGGTTCAGGCGGTGGGCAGGTCCTGCTGTCGAGAGCCGCCGAAGACGCTGGCTTCCTTGGCGGTGGCCTTGATGCCGTTGGTCCCGTCGAACAGCCGCTTGCCCCAGCCGGTCAGCCGACGCGCGTCGAAGTCCTGGACCAGATCGAGGTACTCGACGCCGCTGCCGTTGCCGCCCCAGGACCAGCCCAGGTAGCCGATGCCCTTCGACTGGGCGGTGGCCATGATGGCGTTCTCGTCCGGGTTGCCGTCGGAGTGCAGATGGCCGAACTCGCCCACGACGATGGGCAGCTTGGCGGCGGTGAACCGGTTGAGGTAGGCGCTGACCTCGGCCGGGGTGTCGTAGACGCCGTACATGTGGACGTCGAAGACGGTGTTGCGGTCGGGGTCCGCGGCGAGGACGCCGGCGGCGTTGTCGCGCATGGTGAAGGACCAGTCCTGGCCCCAGTTGGGGGCGTCGACCATGAGGGTGTGGTCCAGGCCCGCGGACCGGAGCCGGCTGATGGCCTTCTTGGTGTCCTTGGTCCAGGCCGCGTACTGGGTGTTGCCGTACGGCTCGTTGCCGATGTTGACCAGGACGTACTTCTCCTGGCCGACGAGGGCACCCTTGACACTGAGCCAGTAGTCGACGGCTTTGGACAGCGGTACGGCGGCGCCCGCTTCGCCGTAGCCGGTGGTGTCGTGGGCTTCCAGGACGCAGATCAGCCGGTTCGCCTTGCACTGGGAGACGACCCTGGTGACATCCGCGGTGTCGTTCTTCGTCCACTGATCACCGGTGCCGAGCACCACGCGTACGGTGTTGGCGCCCTTGGCCTTGATGTCCTTGAGCGCTTGCTTGGTCTTGCTCGGATACCAGGCGTGCGCGTGGTTGACGCCGCGCATCACGAAGTCCTTGTTGTTGGCGTCCAGCAGCCGGCCGTCCCGCACGTGGAAGCCAGGTGTGGCGGCGGCTGCCTGCGCGGACGGGATGACGGCGGGGACGGTGGCGCAGGCGGCGAGAAGGGTGCCCGTCGCGACGGCGACTCGAATGCGGCTCATCTACAGCTCCTGGTTCGATGGGGGCGCGCACCAGAACTCGGGCAGCCCGGAACAGCGCGCGGCACGAATGACAACAGGGCGGCGCAGGCGCGCGGGGAGCCAGTCGGCACGCTCTCCGACCTGCAACAAGCAGGGGGCAGCGGGCTGGTGCTGGTCATTCCGCTCGGCGACGGCCACGACATTAGGGGCCCGACGGCGGCAGCACAACGCTTTGAGCGGAACCGGTTAAGTATTCATGTACAGAGCAGGACCTGCGGACGGCCCGCTGCCGTCGAGGATGTCGCGCAGTTGGACCCTGTCGGTGTACTCGGGGCTGTCACGGACCGCGGCGAGCTGGGCCTGGGTGACCAGTTGCGTGGACAGGCCGTCGTTCTCGCAGATGAACAGGTGCCCGGTGCGGGCGCCGGCCATGACGGACAGGGCGACTTCTATGGTCATGTCGTCGCAGACCTGTAGTGCGCATGCGTCCGTGGCGTCCATGGCGTCCGTCGGAGTCTGCTGTACGAGGGTGACGCGCGTCGAGCGGGGCTGCGTCGGAATCAGCTTCAATCGGTGCCTCCTGTGGCGGTGGATCGATTTCGTGTTGGATTCGTTTGAGAGCCTTACTCGACACGGCACGTATCAAGGAAGGCTCTCAGCGGAAGAGCGGCGCGGGGAATCTCAGGAACGGGCTGAAATGGAATGCGAAAGACCATTCGCCATGCGATGAATTCGGTGCGCGGCGCATGCGGTGAAATAGGTGACGCCCTATATGCGTGAGATCCCGGACGTCATGGGGGGCGGTCTGGGAAGGCGTACGCCTCTAAAGAGAAGCTGGGCGGCGGCGCGGTCTCACGGCTGGCGTCACCGGGGGAAATGCCCGCAGCTGGGGCCCGCACCCCGAGGGATGCGGGCCCCAGCTGCGAAGTGCACGTCAGCGTCAGGCGGGAACGATGTTCTCGGCCGTCGGGCCCTTCTGGCTCGGCACGAGGTCGAAGGTGACCTTCTGCCCTTCGAGCAGTTCGCGGAAGCCCTGGGCGGCGATGTTCGAGAAGTGGGCGAACACATCGGCACCTCCGCCGTCCTGCTCGATGAAGCCGAATCCCTTGGCCGCGTTGAACCACTTCACAGTGCCGGACGCCATGTCATATCTCCTTCTGGGGCAGTACACCGGCACCCGCAATCCACGGACACCGGGTCGCCGCGATGATGCCCCGCCCGGAGAACAACCGGAAATACAGAATGCTTTCCGCAGCTGAATGCGGACGCCGGCGTCGAAGTTTTTGGGAACCACAACTGCAACTGGATCCGACAGTAGCATGCGGGAACGGTGAGCGTCCGATTGCTGACGGCATTCCGCTTGCGTCGGTTAGGAATACTCTCCACGTGGCATGCCAAAACCTCATCCGGCCGCAATAGATAGGCGAGTAACAGGGCGCGTCTTTTTTACGCGGTGCGGCGGGCTCGGCTGTCGCTGGTCAGGTGGCTCCCATCAGGATGGCTGTGTAGTGCGCGGTGAACGCGGCGATGGTGAGCGTGTGGAAGACCTCGTGGAAGCCGAACCAGCGCGGCCAGGGATCGGGGCGCTTGAGGCCGTACACGGCGGCGCCCGCGGTGTAGAGGAGGCCGCCGGTGACGACGAGTGCGACCACCGTGGTGCCGCCGGTGCGTGCGAATTCGGGGAGGTAGAAGACGGCGGCCCAGCCCAGGGCGATGTAGCACAGGGTGTAGAGCCAGCGCGGGGCATTGATCCAGAAGACGCGGAACGCGATGCCGGCCGTGGCTCCGCCCCACACCAGGAACAGCAGGATCCGCTGCTGCCCCGCGGGCAACAGCAGTACCGCGAGGGGGGTGTACGTGCCGGCGATGATCAGGAAGATGTTCGCGTGGTCCAGCCGCCGCAGGACGGCCTCGCCGCGCGATCCCCACGTCCCGCGGTGGTAGAGCGCACTGGTACCGAACAGCAAGCAGGCCGACAGCGCGTACACGGAGCAGGCGGCGACCACCGCCGCGGAGCGGGCAAGGGCGATCAGGACGATGCCGCCGACCAGCGCGAGGGGGACCACCCCGGCGTGCAGCCAGCCTCGCATTCTCGGCTTCAGCGCGGCCGCCGCGCCCTGAAGGGCGTCTTCCGGGGTGGCACTCGCCCGCCGGACGGGCGGGCCGGGAGTCGCATCGGCCTCCGGAGTGCGGTGGCCGCCGGAAAGGTGCTGGGATTCGCGGCCGTGCGCCGCCGGAGGGGTACTTTCAGCAGTCATGTGTTCACGCGGGAAACCAGTGGACGGGGGACGGGGGTGTCGGAAGGTCGCTCGGCACTGCACCCGAGCCCCGAAGGAACTGCTGCACCATCTGCCGGCCCTGGTGCTGCGCCGGAGACCACCTCGCCAGCGATGTCCTGCGGTACCCGAGCTCAAGATTTACGTACTGCTGCCCGGCGGTCCGTGTCTGCCGGACCCTGTCGGACCCTGTTGTCTCTCTGGCTACGGGAGAAACCATAGCCACGCCACCACCTAATGTCTATGCCAGCCAGCATAGATTTCGTGACCCAGGTGACGAGACAGTCGGCAGAGGCCCGGCTGTTCAGCCACCTGCCACACTGCCGATCCCGTGCCCGACCGCGGGGGTTGGGCGGTGCAGGACTCCTCCAGGCGTGCGGTCCGGATCTCGTTCCAGCCGCGGGAAGGCGGCCCGGACCCCGGCTGCCCTCCCGCACAGCCGACGTCCTGCGGAAGCATCGGCAGGCGGAATGTGGGGTATGCACGTGCCGTGACCGAGACCGACGGCGATGACGCCAGCGCACCGGACATCGAAGCGTCGACCCGCCGCTACTACGAGACGGGTGACGTCGACGCCTTCTACGACGCCGTCTGGGGTGGCGAGGACATCCACATCGGCCTCTACGCCCACGAGCGCGAGGCCATCGCGGACGCCTCGCACCGCACGGTGCGGCATGTCGCGGACCTGGTCGAGGACCTGCTCGATCCGGACGCCACCGTGCTCGACCTCGGTTCGGGGTACGGCGGTTCGGCCCGCGCCCTCGCGGAGCGCTTCGGCTGCCGGGTGAGGGCACTCGACCTCAGCGAGGAGCACAACAGGCGCCACCGCGCGGCGAACGTCCGACGGGGTCTCGACGGCCTGATCGAGGTCGTCTCCGGCTCCCTCAACCGCCTCCCGTACGAGGCGCACCGCTTCGACGTTGTCTGGTCGCTGGAAGTCCTGTGCCACGTGGCGGACCGGGAAGGCGCGCTGCGCGAAGCCGTACGCGTGCTGAGACCGGGTGGCGCGCTGGTCTTCTCGGACATCATGGCGGCCGAGGACGTGTCGGCGCAGGATCTGCGGCCCGCGCTGTCCCGGCTCGGCGTCCAGAGCCTGGCGACGGCGTCGTACTACCGGGAACGCCTCACCGCTCTCGGCCTGGAGTGCGACTTCGAGGACCGCACCCCGGACCTCGCCACCCACTACGCACGCCTCAACGAAGAGGTACGCCACCGCAGCGACGAACTCCGCGGCGTCATCAGCTCCGCCTACGTGGACGACCTGCTCGCCAACCTGCCGCTGTGGACGGACATCACGCGTCGCGGCCTGCTGCGCTGGGGGATCTTCCACGCGCGCCGCGCCGCCGCGGTCTGACGACAGGCCCGCCCGCGGCCTCGCGAATAATGGCCGGGTGTCCAGTTCTGTGGTCTCGGCTCGTGAAGCCGACGTGCTCGCTCTGCTCGGGGAGCACCTCAGCAACGCGGAGATCGCCGTGCGGCTCTTCATCTCCGTGCGCACGGTCGAGTCGCATGTCTCCTCGCTGCTGCGCAAGTTGGAGGCGCGCGACCGGCGGGTGCTCTCCCGGCGCGCGGGCGAGTCAGGCCGTGGCGAGGCGCCGGTCGCGGCCCGTGGGCTGCCCGCGCCCCTGACGACGTTCGTCGGGCGCGGGCGGGAACGCGAGGAGCTGGCAACGGCGTTGCGGACGCACCGGCAGGTGACCGCGGTCGGTCCGGGCGGGGTGGGCAAGACGCGGCTCGCGCTCGCGGTGGCGGCCGAGGCGGCGGACGACTTCGCCGACGGGGTGTGGTTCGTCGACCTGGCGCCGCTCACCGATCCGGGCCGGGTGGACGCGGCGGTCGCGGCGGCGGGGCACGTGGGCGAGCAGCCGGGGCGCGGCCTCGCGGAGGCGTTGACGGCGGCTCTGGCGGGCCGTGAGGCCCTGTTGGTCCTGGACAACTGCGAGCACGTCCGGGAGGGCGTCGCGCCCTTCCTGGAAAGGCTGTTGCCCGCCTGCCCACGGCTACGGGTCCTCGCGACCAGCCGCGCCCGGTTGCTGGTGCCCTTCGAACGGGTCTTCTCCGTCCCGCCCCTGTCGCGGGCCGGCGGCGACGAGTCGGAAGCGGTGACTCTGTTCATGGAGCGTGCGGCGGCGGTCGGGTGGCCGCCGGGCCCGGGGGTGAGCGACGGGGTCGTGACCCTGTGCGAACGGCTCGACGGTATGGCTCTCGCGATTGAGCTGGCGGCGGCACGGTGGCCCACGCTCGGTCTCGACGGGCTGACGGCCGGTCTCTCCGACCAGCTGCGGATGCTCGCCGGCGGGGCCCGCGCGGACGGTCGGCACCGGTCGCTGCGGGCGGTGCTCGACTGGAGCCATGACCTTCTCGAGCCACAGGATCAGGAGTTGCTGCGGCGGGTGTCGGTGTTCGTGTCCCCGTTCACGGTCGAGGCGGCAGTGGCAGTGGCCGGGCCTGCCTCCGGCCGCCCCGGCGGGGGGCTTCGTATGGACGGGGCCGATCGGGCTAACGGGTCCGATCCGGCTGACGGGGCCGATCGGGCTGACCGGGCCGATCGAGCTGACGGGACCGATCACGTCGGCGCGGTCGCGGTTGCCGACGGGCTCGGCCGGCTCGCCGAGCACAGTCTGCTCACCGCGGTTCCCTCCGCGACCGGCACGCGGTACCAGGCGCTGGAGACCATCCGTCAGTACGGCACGGAGCAGCTCGTCCACGCCGGTGAGTCGGGCGGCGTCCGCTCCCGGCACCTGGCGTGGTGTCTGGCCGGTGCGGTGGCGCTGCGGGACGGTGGGGGCTTCGGAGGCGGCGACGGTGGCGCGGGTGCCGGGGTTGACGCGTGGCGGGGCCGGTTCGACGCGGTGGCGCAGGACATGCGGGCCGCCCTGGCCTGGGCGCCCGGACGGCCGGGACAGCGCGCCGACGCCTGTCGTCTCGCCGGGCACCTGGCCGGGTTGGCCTTCGCCCACAACCTGCTCGCCGAGGCGCAGGAGCGGTTCGAACAGGCCGCGGGGCTGGCCGACGACGCCGGGGCCGCCGCGGCCCTGCGGCAGGCCGCCGGGGTGGCCGGTTGCCGTCGGCTCGGCGACGACATGTTCCGCCTGCACCGGGGCGCCGCCGAAGCCGCTCGCCGGGCCGGTGACACCGCGGGCGCGTGTCGTGACCTTGCGGCGGCCGCCACCGTCGCCTACCGCTTCTCCACGTCGTTCCCGGTGGTGCCGGTCGTGGCGGAGGTCAAGGACGTACTGGAACAGGCGCGGGCGATGTCCGGCGCGGGTGACACGGCCGCCGAGGCGGCGCTCGCGCTGGCCGGGGCCGCGGTGACCGCGGACGCGTTCGGCGCGCTGCAAGGAGGAGTGGACAACACCGCGCAGGATACGGTCGCCCACGCCGAGCACGCCGTCGCGTTGGCCCGGCGTACGGGAGACCCGGTGGCCGAGTCGGCCGCTCTCGACGCGCTCTCGGGCGCGCGGAGCTGGGCCGGTGAGTCCTTCGGTGCCGCGGCGGCCGCCCGCCGCCGGATCGACGTCCTGGCGCGGCTGCCGCGCACCCCGGCAGGAACGCACGAGGTGATGGACGCCCTGGCGATGGCTGCCGGAACCGCCCTGGGCGTGGGGGAGTTGCCGCAGGCCCGGCGGTGGAGCGGCCAGCTGGCCGGGCATCCCCTGCTGGCCGAGGCGGGACACCAGGCCACGTCCTGGCTCCTGGTCACGGAGGCGTTCGCCGGCCACGCCGACGACGTGCTGGCCCGCGCCGTCGGATTCCGCGAGGCGTGGGAGCGCAGCGGCCGCCAACGCTCGCTCTCACTCGGGGCCGCGGCCGCGTCCGTCGCCATGATCCACGGCTTGCGCGGCGACTGCGCGGCCCGCGCGGACTGGCAGGCCGTCGTGGAGCAGGCCGACACCGCCGAACAGCACCGCCAGGGCTACGGTGCCGTCTTCGACGCCATGGTCCAGCTCCACCGCGGGGACCCGGACGCCGCCCTGGCGAGCGTCGCACCGGAACCGGACGCGGTGTGGAAGTGGGTCTGCTGGGTCTGGCTGCACTGGTACGTGGCACTCCGGGCGGAGGCGTCGGTACTCGCCGGTCATCCGGAGGCCCGGCCCCGCGTCGATGCCGCCCGTACCGTCGTGGAGGGCGACGCGCTCGCGGCGGCCCAGGTGGAACGCGCGCAGGCGCTGCTCGACGACGACGTGCCGCGGCTGCTCGCGACCAGGGCCGCGTTCGCCGCGGCGGGCTGCCCCTATCAGGCGGCGCGGACGCTGATGCTTGCGGGCGGCGCGCATGCGGACCTGGGGAGAGCGGCACTGACCACCCTCGGCCTCAGCGCCGGCTGAGCCATTGCCGTCAACCCACCGCCCGCTTCACCAGCACACCGATCCGCGCCTCCACCTCGGCGGTGACCTCGCGCAGCGCGAAGCCGGTCGCCCACATCGTCCCCTCGTCCAGCTGCGCCGGATCGCTGAACCCGAGCGTGGCGTAACGGGCCTTGAACTTGGCCGCGCTCTGGAAGAAGCAGACGACCTTGCCGTCGAGCGCGTAGGCAGGCATCCCGTACCAGAGCTTGGGCGCGAGCACCGGCGCGCTCGCCGTGACGACGTCTGCGGTGCTCATCATCCACCCCTGCGGTGCCGGGTCACGTGTCGGTCATGACCGGCCGCCGGTACGGCCGACGGGCCGGTCGCTGTGACCACGGATTGCCCGGCCGCACCTACGGACCGCTTCCGTGCCGGCCACGGAGACCACCACGGTCCACCACGGACCGCGCACCCGCAGAGGGCCCGCGCCGAGGCCGTGCGAGCATCGGCGGGTGATCGACAACGAACAGCCGCTGTCCGCCGCCGACCTGATAGGGAGGCGGCTGCTGAAGGTGACGACGGCCTTCCATCACTACCGCGACGATGCGCCGTCCCTCCAGCACCTGTGGCTGCACCTGGAAGGCCTCGGCCCGGTCCGCTGCCACACGCCTTCGACCGGCGTGTCACTGCTCGTCGACGAGCCGCACGGGCCGTACTCCATGGATGAGTGCGGCAGCGTCACCGTGGTCGAGAACGCGTCGGACGTTCCGGTGACCCGCTTCGTCGGACAGCTGGTCCGCTCGGTGCGCGAGATCCGCTACGACGACGGCCGCGTCGACTTCACAGCCGGCCTCACGCTCCAGTTCCCCGACGGCGGCGTCCGCCTGCTCGGCCTCGACGACGACCTGATCATCGTGCTCCAGGACCGGCAGCCGGGCACCGGGGGAGGCCTGACCTGACCACACCCACCCACCCCCCGGTCCGGTCGGCGCGCGGCACTTCCGCCGCGCGCCGGCCGGGCCGGATCACGCGGAGTCGATTCCTCCCGCGCACGCGGCGCCCGGCTCCGGGGTCTGCGGGCCCTGCACGTACTTGCTGAAGAACTCCCCGACCCGCGGGTCGGCGGCACTGTCGACGGTCAGCTGGTGCCCCCACGCCGACAGCATGATGGGACTCCGTTGCTCCTTGACCGGGCTCATCAGGCTGTACGAGGTCTTGGAGACCTTGTCGCTGAGCTTCTTGAGGTCGGCGTCGGGGGCCTTGTCGTTGTACGTGACCCAGACGGCGCCGTGTTCGAGGGAGTGCACGGCGTTCTCGTTCGGTATCGGCTTCTTGTAGACCTTGGCCTCGCAGGTCATCCATGCCTGGCTGTGGTCCCCGCCGACGGGCGGGGTCATCGGGTAGTCGACGGCCTTCTCGACGTGGTTGCGGCCCAGCTTCTTGGCGTCCCACGCCTTCTCGCCGCGCACGGGCTTCTTCGCGGCGGCGGCGTTCTGTTCGTCCTTGTCGTCGGCGCGGTCGACGGCGTACGCGCCGAAGCCGATGAGTGCGGCGACGATCACGGTGCTCACCGAGACGGTGATGATGCGGTTCCGCCGCTCGCGCGCCTGCTCGGCGCGCTGCATCGCCTCGACACGGGCTCTGCGCTCGGCGGCGACGGCCTTCTTGCTCGGCTTGTTGGGCTTGTTGGGCTTATTGGGTTTGGCGGGATTGGCCATGGGGGTTCCTTGTCCCCGCCGCACGCTGACGCGGCGGTGGTGGCGGAGTCTGGGCGGTGGATGCCGTGTCGAACGGGCAGGCCGCTTGCGCGGGCCCACTCTGTCCGGGTCCGCCTAGGTCCGCTGCACCTGGAGCATGTGGAGGTCGGGAGAGCCGCGGTTCGAGGGTTGCTCGGGCGCGAGCCCGGGCGCCGACTGCGCCTGGGGGCAGGGCAGTTGCCGGAGGTGGTCCGAGAGGGCCGGTCCCGCCGGGGCGGGCGCCGCGCGCACGCCGTGGGCGGAGGGCGCGCAGCACTGTTCTTCGGGTGCGCAGTCCGAGCCTTCGACGGCTGACGCGCGGTGGTCGAAGGAGTCGGAACAGGCAGCGGACAGCGCCTGGGTGACGGCGGTGGCGTGGCCCGTGCCCTCGTGGTCGCCGTCGGGCGTGACGGGGCCGAGGCACATGAACAGCGTGGTGACGAGGGAGACGAGCGCAGCGGCCGACGCGACGCGGCACCAAGCGTGCCGGGCGGCGCGGGTCCACTGCGACTGTCTCATCGCAGCGCATCGTAGCGATCGTCGGGCGCGGAGCGGACGGGAGCCCCACATCGACCGCTCCGCGGGCGTTCCCTCCTACGGCTTCCCCGCCCCCTTCAGGCGAGGTCCGTCGTCCCCGCGGGCGCCGCCCCCCGCACCGCCGTCACCAACAGGGCCACGCTGCGCAGTCGCAGGGCTCCGTCGGCCTCGTGGGGGCGCAGGATGTCCGTCAGGCGGGAGTGGGCGTGGTCGCGGGTCTCGGGGGTGACCTGGCTCGTCAGGTGGCGTCCGGGGCCGGAGTCGAGGAGGAAGGCGGCCGCTTCGGCGGCGTCCCGGCCCCATGTCCCGTACGTCTCCACCCGCCTCGCCCCGACCCGCTCGAACCCCGCGGCCGACAGCACGTCGCACGTCCTGTCGGCGTCCGCGAGGGAGAACATGCCGGGCCCGCCCGGTGCGCCGAAGCCGCCGAGGGGGAGCAGGTCGTCCAGTGCGGCGAAGGCCTGGAGCCACTCGTTGTCCTCGGGGTACGCGCCGCAGATGAACGCCGCGCGTCCGCCCGGGCGCAGCGCGCGGGCGATGTTGCCGAAACCGGCCACGGGGTCGGCGAAGAACAGGACGCCGTAGCGGCTGATCGCGACGTCGTACGCGGCCGGGGCGAGTGGGTGGACCTGTGCGTCGCCCTGCGTGAAGGAGACGTTGTCCAAGCCCTCCTGGCGGGCGGCCCGGCGCGCCCCCGCCAGCATCGGCGCCGACAGGTCGAGGCCCAGCGCGTGACCGCCGTGCGCGCGGCGGGCGGCGAGCCTGGTCGTCCGCCCCGCGCCGCAGCCGACGTCCAGGACGCGGTCGACCACGTCGACCGAAGCGGCGTCCAGGAGAGGGATGTTGAAGCCCGCGTTCACCGCGTCCCAGCGATCCTGGTTGCGGGCCCAGTGCTCCCCCTCGTAACCGTTCCATGCCTGTGCCTGCTCGGTGTTGATGATGCTCTGCATTCCGTGCCCCCTGATGCATGGCGTGGTGGGCGCACCGTTAGTATGGGCGCTCGCCCAAACAGTATGGGCGAGCGCCCATTCTGGCAACCGGGCGCTAAGGACGCCGAGTTGTGTCGGCGTCGTCGATGTCGAGGAGGAAGTCATGTCACCGCGCGGAGTCGCGATCCCCGACCTTCGCGAGCGGCTCTTCGGTGCCGCGGAACGGATCGTCGCCCGCGAGGGCGCCGCGGCCCTCACCAGTCGGGCCATCACCAGTGAGGCGGGCTGCGCCAAAGGCATACTGCACACGCACTTCGGGGGCGTGGACGCCTTCGTCGCCGAGCTCGTGCTCGACCGGTTCGCGCGCACCGCGGCCCACGCGCGGGAACTCCCCGCCCGTGCGGGCCGGGACACCGTCCGGGCCAACCTGACCGGCATCGCGATCGGGCTCCTCGACTCCCTCGACCCCAGGGTCGTCGGCCTCGCCCTGACGAGCAACGCCGCCTCTGAGAAGATCCGCGAGGCACTGGCGGAGGGGGCCCCCGGATTCTGCGCGATCGAGGGCGCGCTCACCGCCTACCTCGATGCCGAACAGCGGCTCGGCCGCGTCGCGGACGGCACCGACACCGGCACGACGGCGCTCGCCCTCGTCGGAACCGTCCACCACCTCCTGATGACGGGCGGCTGGGCCGGCGCGCCCGACCCGCGCGAGCAGGCCGAGCGACTTGTCGCTCTTCTCGTGCCCCGGTGAGGTTCCCGAGTCGTTCCCCGGTCGTTCCCCCGGTGAGGATCGCGAGTTCGCGGGTCAGCCCAGATGAGCCAGCTTCCTGAGGCCGGCGTAACTGCCCCTGAACACGTTCCCGTCGACCTTGTTCGGGATGCCGGGTCACGTCACGGGCCGAGGCGGTCGCGCGGGCCCGCGACGCAGTTCTGGGCGGGGGGCCGCCCGCCGGTCCGCGGGACTCACTCGTCGCAGCACGCCGCCACGGACTTCGTCAGTCGCGGTCCCGCGAACCGCGTGCCGCTGACCAGCCGCATCGCCGGGCCGTACGTCGCGACCGCCGACGGCCCGGTGAAGTACAGGCCCGGCACGCTGGAGGAGAACCCCTTGTCCAGTACGGGGAAACCGCCGACGCGTATCAAGTCCGCGCGGAGCTCGGGGGAGAGGAAATCCAGGGACTCCAGCTGGATGCGGTAGCCCGTCGCGGCCAGGACGTGCTCGGACTCGACGGTCTGGGTACGTCCGTCGGGCGTCGTCGTCCGCAGGGCGATCCCGCCGCCGTACGCCTCCGCCCCTGTGATCTCCCGTTCCGCGAGGACCGGCACTCTGCCCTCGAACCGCTCCCTGAGCCACCACGCCCCGCCCGGCCGCAACGCCCGCTCGGCGAGCCGGAGCCGGGCGGCCGCGGGCAGCCGCCGGAACGCGGCGGGCTGCCGCGTGAGGCCGTACATGGTCCAGGAGCGGCCCGCCGGAGTGTCGGGGCGCCACTGCGGTCCCGACGGTGGCGCGTCGAACCGGACCCGCGCACCGCGCGCCACCACCTGCACGTCCGCGCCCGCCTCGTGGAGCAGCGCGGCGCTCTCCAGCGCGGACTGACCGGCTCCCACCACGGTGACGCTGCGCCCCGCGAAGCTGCTCGGATCGGTCTGCTGTGAGCTGTGCGAGATCAGGCCGAGGGCCGCGGGCGCGCCGGACGCGGCCGCCGCGAGGGGCGCGGGCAGATGCGCGAACCCGGTCAGCCCGGTCGCCACGACCACGGCACCGGCCCTGAGCACCTCGCCCGACGACAGCTTGACGCGGAAGCCGTCCGCGCCCCGGTCGACCGCGGCCACCCGCTCGTCCTCGACCCGGGGTACGAGCCGCTCACGGAACCACCCCCCGTACCGCAGGAACAGCCCGACGGGCACCTGGTCGTGATCGCCGAGCCTGCGCTCTCCCGCGTCCCGGCAGTAGTCGTTGAGCGTGAACCCCTCGCGCGGGGTCGCCAGTTCAGTGGCGGCGGGCGGCGTCCGAAGGAGCATACCGGCGGGCATACGCCGGGCCCAGCTGGCCACGGGGGCGCCGAAGATCCGTACGGGCATGCCGCGTGCCCGCAGGTGGGCGGCGGCGGACAGGCCGTACGGGCCCGCGCCGATGACGACGACGGTCTTGGACATGGAGGTCCCTCCTGGCGCCGCACACCCGCGCGCGGTGTCGTCGTACGGACACGGCTCGGGGCGGCGCCGAAGAATCGCAGCGGAACGTGCGGAGCGGAATCGGCAGGCCGGAGCCGCTCCCGTCCGCGTCGGCCGGCGCGGTGGACGCGCCGCGGTCCGGATCAGACGGTGAGCGGCGGGCGGGCCGGAGGGCCCCGTCGTACCAGTGCGTCCGCGAGGAGGAGGGGGAGGGGGAGCGCGCGGGTCGGGCGCGCCGGGGCGTGCATTGCCGCCGGGGGCGGTGGCGCGAGGGACAGCGGTGCGCGGAACGGGCGCAGCAGCCGTGCCAGGAAGGCCCAGAGGAGGCGCAGGGACCGGGCGAGGGAGCCGCCGCCGAGTGGGCGGGACGTGAGGGTGGCCGGTGCGGGGGCGCGGGTGCCCGAGCTCCACCTGCCGCGGAGTGTGGCCCACCGGGTCCGGCGGGCTTCGTCCCGCGGCAGGGCGAGGCGGAGTGACAGCGCGGTGTGGAACAGGACCGCGGCGGCGACCGTCCGCGCGTCCCACGCGGGCACGGGCCCGAGCATGGAACCGAACACGAGGTGGTACGCGGCGACGGTGAAGAGCGTGCCCGCGACGGAGGAGACGACGGTCCGGGACGCCGGACGTGCGGGCGCCCCCTGACATGTGGGCGACCCCGGACGTGCGGGCGGCCCCTGACGTACGGCCCGGCTCGACCGCGCGACACGCATCGGCCATGCCGCCGCCCCCGGCGGCGCGGCGGCCCGATGACCGTTGCGCGGCCGGGAGCGAAGCGTCGGTCCCGAAGTCTCCATGACGCACCCATCATGGTGCGTCAGCTCGCGACTGTCACCCGGGGTGGTCCGGCCACAGTGCCGGGGAGGTCATGAACACGGCCCGGATGAGCGGGAGTTGGCGGCGCGACAGGCCGAACTCCGCCACGTACCGCTAGCGCCCCAGCACCGCCTCCATCACCGCCTTCGCGATCGGCGCCCCCAGCCGGCCGCCCGCGATCTCGGAGCGGGAGATGTCCATGTCCTCCGGGTCGACGAGCACCGCGACCGCCACCGGTGAAGTGCCGTCCGACTGCTTGGCGTACGAGACGAACCACGCGTACGGGCGCTCGTCGCGCACATCCGCGCCGTGCTGTGCGGTGCCCGGCTTGCCGCCCACGGTGACGCCCCGCATCCGCACCTTGTCCGCCGTACCGTCGGTCACCGTGTGCTCCATCATGGCCTGCACCTTCTTCGCGGTCTCCACGGAGACGGCGCGGTTCAGCACCTCGGGATCGGCCTTCTCGATCAGCGACAGGTCGGGGCCGCGCAACTCGTCCACCATGTACGGCTTCATCACCTTGCCGTCGTTGGCGAGCCCCGCGACGGTCATGGCCATCTGCAGGGGCGTGCTGGTCACGCTGCCCTGGCCCATGCCGGTCAGCGCGGTCTGCGGCTTGTCCAGCCGCTTCGGATAGGCGCTCGCCGCCGACCGTACGGGCGTGAACTGCTCCTTGTTGAACCCGAACTTCTCCGCTGTCTCCCGCATCCCGTCCTTGCCGGTCTTCAGCGCCGCGTCCAGGAAGACGTTGTTGCACGACCACTGCATCGCGGTCTTCATCGACACCTTGTCGCACATCGCGTCGGGTACGACGTTGCCGATCTCCGTGCTGCTGAGCGGCAGCCGGTACGGGGCGGGGGCGCCGGACGGGGCGTCGACGTCGGTCACCGTGCCGTGCTCGAGCGCGGCGGCCGCGGTGAGGATCTTGAAGGTCGAGCCGGGCGGGTACGTCTCACGCGTCGCCCGGTTGTTGAGCGGTTTGTCCTTGCGCCGGTCGAGCTCCTTGAACGCCTCGCCCTCCTTGCCGGAGATGCCCGCGAAGACGGAGGGGTCGTACGACGGCGTGCTCGCCATCGCGAGGATCTTGCCGGAGCGGGGATCGAGGGCGACCACGGCGCCCTTCGCGTCGAGATCCGTCAGCCCCTTGTAGGCGGCCTTCTGCGCCTTGGGGTCGATGGTGGTGACGACGTCGCCGGGCCGCGGCTTCTCCCTGGTGAGGGCGTCCAGGGGGCTGCCGAGGAGCCTGCGGTCCTTGCCGCTCAGTACGTCGTTCTCGACGCCTTCGAGGAACGTCGCGCCCTGGGCCTGCGAGAAGTAGCCGGTGACCGGCGCGTACATCGGGCCTTCCTTGAAGGTGCGCTTGTACTTGAGGTCCGAACCCGGCGTCGCCACCGAGCCGGTGACCGCCTTGCCGCCGACGATGATGTCCCCGCGCGGACCGCTGAACGTGTCGATCTGCACCCGGCGGTTCTTCTTGTGCTCGGCGAGGCTGTCGCCCCGGGCGAACTGCACCCACGTGGCCCGTACCAGCAGGGCCAGGACGAGGACCCCGCAGAAGACGGCTATGTGCCGCAATGTCCTGTTCATGGCCCGAGGAGAGCAGCTCCGTGGCCGATGTGTCCAAGATGGATATGGAGTGTGTGTTGATTAATTTCCGATATCGTTGCTGTTCGTGGACCTGATACTGCATCTCCGGTGCTTCGTGGCTGTTGCAGAAGAGTCACATTTCGGCCGTGCCGCCGCTCGTCTCGGCACGGCCCAGCCGCCGCTGTCGCAGCGCATCCAGCGGCTCGAGCGCGAGCTCGGCGTCCGGCTCTTCGAGCGCAACAGCCGTCAGGTGACGATCACCAAGGGCGGCGTGCTCCTCCTCGACGAGGCCCGCGAACTGCTGGCCCGCGCCGAGGCCCTGATGGCCACCAGCAGGCGCATCCGGGACGGCGACGCGGGACTGCTGCGGGCCGCGCTGCCGCCCGACATCGCGGGCGAGACCGTCGCCGAGATCCTGGCCGACTTCCGGCGGCGGCACGCGGACGTCGAACTGGAACTGCACGAACTGTCCACCTCGGAGCAGCTCGCCCGGTTCGCCTCGCACGACCTGGACGTCGGTCTCATCCACCACCCCTGTGACGTCACGGGCCTGGGCCTCGGCCCCGTCCTCCGGCGTGAACTGGGCGTACTGCTGCGGCGCGACGCCCCCGCGGCCGCCCTCGGCGAGGTACCGCTGAGCGCCCTCGCCGACCACGACCTGATCCTCTTCCCGCGCGCCAACGCCCCCGCGCTCCACGACGACCTGCTCACCACGTGCGCCCGCAACGGCTACACGCCCGCCGCCATCCGGCACGGCCAGGGCCCCAGCTTCATCCGCGGCCTCATCCGCTCCGCGGGCTCCGTCGCCTTCCGGCCACGCGAACCCCGCCCCGCCGACGGCGCCGTCGACGACCCCGAGATCGTGTGGCGCCCGCTGGCCGGGGCGCCCCTGGCCCTGCGCAGCTCGGTGGCGTGGCCGCGGGGACGCAGCGACGCCGCCGTGACCGCCTTCGCCGAGGCCACCACGGACGCCATGTGGAAAACTGCCGCGGTGACCACCGACCTGCCCTCGCGCCCCGTCCATCTGCGCCCGGCAGCGGAGTACTACTTGTGAGCGCTGTCAGCACCACCCAGGACCTTCTGCACGCGGCCTTCGCCGAAGCCGGTGTCACGGGCCGCCTGCACGCCGTCGACATCGACTCCGGGGCGGACGTCGACTTCGGCGCCGACCAGCCGGTCGTCACCGCCAGCGTGCACAAGCTCTGCCTGCTCGTCACGCTCCACCAGCGGGCCGCGGCCGGGGAACTGGACCTCACCGAACAGGTCGAGTGCCCCGCGGACCTGCGCACGCCTGGGCCCACCGGCCTGTCCGCCATGCTCGACCCCGTCCGCATGTCCCTGCGCGACATCGCGTTTTTGATGATGACCGTCAGCGACAACACCGCCGCCGACCTCCTCCTCGCCCGCGTCGGCCTGGACGCTGTCAACGCGACCACCGCCGCGCTCGGCCTCGACCGTACGCACGCGACGCACACCTTCAGCGAACTCCTCGCCACGATGAAGGAGGACGCCGGGCCGGCCGGCGCGCAGGCGCTCACCGACCCCCACGTCATCGCGCGGCTGCGGGCGCTCGACCCTGCCGGCAGCAACCGCAGCACCCCGCGCGACATGACCCGCCTGCTCGCCGCCGTCTGGCGGGACGAGGCCTGCGCCCCCGAGCAGGGCCCCGCGCTCCGCCGTCTCCTCGGCCTCCAGGTCTGGCCGCACCGGATGGCGTCGGGCTTCCCCTTCGACGACGTCCACGTCGCGGGCAAGACCGGCAGCCTCCCCACGCTCCGCAACGAGGTGGGCGTCGTCGAATACCCCGACGGCGGCCGCTACGCCGTAGCCGTCTTCACCCGCGCCGCAGGCACGGCCGCGATCCTGCCCGCGGCCGACGCGGTCATCGGCACCGCGTCCCGCACAGCGGTCGACGCGCTGCGGGGGCGGACGGGGCGGGCGCCGGGGAGAGGGATGAGCTGAGGGACGGGCTGAGGCGGCACGTCTGCCCCGCGGCTCGCCCGCACCCCCGCCCACAGCCGCCCCGTAGCCCGTACGGGGCACGGCGCCACCCCGACCCGTACGGGTCACCAGAACGCGCCGCCGCCCCGCACCCGCGCTTTGAATGAACGGGTGACAGCGCCTCCCGACGACTGCCTCGCGCGCAACGAGTGGATCTGCGGTGAGTATCTGAGCACCCGCCGCCAGATCCTGCTCGACGCGGTCGTCCAGCATCTGCAGCTGACGTCGCTCTCCGTCCTGATCGCGCTCGTCGTCGCCGTGCCGCTCGCCGTGCTCGCCCGCCGCTGGGGGTGGGCGGCCGGACCGGTCCTCGCGCTCACCACCGTCCTGTACACGATCCCCTCGCTCGCGATGTTCTCGCTGCTGCTGCCCGTGTACGGACTCTCCGCCTCACTCGTCGTCGCGGGCCTCGTCCTCTACTCGCTCACCCTGCTCGTGCGGAACATCCTCGCCGGGCTGCGCGCCGTACCGGAGGACACCCGGCAGGCCGCCCGCGGCATGGGCTATGGCCCGATCCGCCTCCTGCTCACCGTCGAACTGCCGCTCGCGCTGCCCGCCGCCATGGCCGGACTGCGCATCGCCACGGTCTCCGCCGTCTCCCTGGTCACCATCGGCGCGATCGTCGGCTTCGGCGGACTCGGCAACCTCATCTACACCGGCATGAACACCTACTTCAAAGCGCAGGTCCTCACCGCGTCCGTGCTCTGCGTCGTCATCGCCATCGCCGCCGACCTGCTGCTCCTCGGCGTACAACGCGTCCTCACCCCCTGGGAACGGGCGACGAGAGCGGTACGCCCATGAAGACACTCGGCGACGCCTGGTCGTGGCTCACCGACTCGGCGCACTGGGCGGGCGACGACGGCGTCTGGCACCGGCTCACCCAGCACCTCGTCCTCACCATCGTCTGCCTGCTGCTCAGCTGCCTCATCGCCCTGCCCGTCGCCCTCGTCCTCGGCCACCTCGGCAAGGGCGGCGCGCTCGCCGTGAACATCTCCAACGTCGGCCGCGCGGTGCCGACCTTCGCGGTCCTCGTTCTGCTGCTCCTCACCCCCCTCGGCACGTGGGGCGAGGGGCCGACCGTCGTCGCGCTCGTCCTGTTCGCCGTACCGCCGCTGCTCACCAACGCGTACGTCGGCATGCGCGGCGTCGACCGCAGCGTCGTGCAGGCGGCGCGCGGCATGGGAATGACCGGACGCCAGATGCTGTGGCGCGTCGAACTGCCGCTCGCCCTGCCGCTGGTGCTCAGCGGCATCCGCATCGCCGCGGTGCAGCTCGTCGCCACCGCCACCATCGCCGCGCTCGCGGGCGGCGGCGGGCTCGGCCGGATCATCACGGCGGGCTTCAACCTGGCCAGCACCCCGCAGGTCGTGGCGGGCGCCGTGCTCGTCGCCGTGTTCGCGCTGCTCGTCGAGGGAGTCTTCGAGGTGGCCGAACGGTTCGCGCCCGGGTGGGCGCGGGGCCGGGGGAGGGCCGGATGAAGCGGCGTACAGGAGTCGCGGGCGCCGCCGTGCTCCTCCTCGCGAGCGGCTGCGCGACCGGGCCCTCACTGGAGACCAAGGGCGAGGTCACCGCGCCCCCGGGCGACAGCAAGAGCCTCGTCGTCGGCTCCGCGGGCTTCACCGAGTCCGACCTGCTCGCCCAGATGTACACGCTGCTCCTGGACAAGGCGGGCTACCGCACGCGCATCTTGTCCGTCGCCAACCGCGAGCTGTACGAACCCGCCCTGGAGTCCGGCCAGATCGACGTCGTCCCCGAGTACGCGGCGACCTTCGCCGACTGGCTCAACGCCAAGAAGAACGGCGCCGACGCGCGGCCCGTCGGCTCGCCCGACCTCGACGCGACCATGAAGGCCCTGCGCCGCCTCGCCGCCCCGCGCGGCCTCACCGTCCTCGACCCGGGCAAGGCCGTCGACCAGAACGCCTTCGCCGTCGCCGCGTCGTACGCCGAGCAGCACAAGCTGAAGACCCTCAGCGACCTCGGCAGGTCGGGCCTGAAGGTACGGCTAGCCGCGGGCGACGAATGCGTCCAGCGCCCCTACTGCGCCCCGGGCCTGAAGAAGGTGTACGGCATCGACCTCACCGGCGTCGACCCCAAGGGCGTCGGCACGACGCAGGCCAAGAAGGCCGTCCAGGGCGGCCAGGACCAGATGGTGCTCACGACGTCCACGGACGCCACCCTCGACGACTTCGGCCTGGTGCTCCTCAAGGACGACAAGAAGCTGCAGAACGCCGACTACCTCGTGCCCGTCGTCAACCGCTCACGGGCGGGCAGCAAGGGTGTCGCAGCTGCGCTCGGCCGCCTCAATCCCGTCCTGACGACGGCGGACCTGGCGTCGATGAACGAACAAGTCGACAGCTGGCGCCGCCTGCCGCAGGACGTCGCGCGAACATACCTGGAGAAGAAGGGCCTGCTGTAGGCCCCGTCAGGGGCGCGGAAAACCGCCCCACCAGCGGAGCGCTCACGCGTCGGCGACCGAGTCGAACTCCACCTGGTCCCGCGCCACACCCTGCGCGTCCGCGTCCACCGAGCGCCGCAGTGCCTCGTGCAGCTTCGCCGGGGTCAGCACGCCGAGGAAACGCGCTCCGTCGAGGACGGCGACCCATCCCGCGTCGTGTTGCAGCATCACGCCGAAGGCCTGCTTGAGCGGGGCGCCGACCGGCACCCAGGACTTCATGCGGTGCGCCAGGTCGCCTACCGTGCCCCCCGTGCCCGCCAGCGCCAGCTCGTCGAGGCCCACCCAGCCGTGCAGGTCGCCGCCCGTGTCGAGCACGACGGCCCACCGCGCCTCCTCCGCGCGCAGCCGGGCCGCGGCCTGCGCGGCGGACTCGTCGAGCCGGGCGAGCGGCGGCGCCTCCAGGTCGTCGCTCTGGATCTCGGTGACGGAGAGCCGCTTCAGCCCGCGGTCGGCGCCCACGAACTCGGCGACGTACGGCGTCTCGGGCGCCCCGAGCACCGCCCCCGGCGTGTCGAACTGCTCGATGCGCCCCTGTCCGTACACCGCGATCCGGTCGCCGAGCCGGACCGCCTCCTCGATGTCGTGCGTGACCAGGAGCACCGTCTTGCGGACCGCGGCCTGCATCCGCAGGAACTCGTCCTGCAACTGCTCGCGCACCACCGGGTCGACGGCGCCGAACGGCTCGTCCATCAGCAGCACGGGCGGGTCGGCGGCGAGCGCCCTGGCCACGCCGACGCGCTGACGCTGGCCGCCGGAGAGCTGTTCGGGGTAGCGGGAGCCGTACGTCTTCGGGTCCAGGCCCACCAGCTCGAGCAGCTCCGCCGCGCGCGCCCGCGCCTTCGCCTTCTTCCAGCCGACCAGGGCGGGCACGGTCGCCGTGTTGTCGAGGATCGTGCGGTGCGGGAAGAGGCCGACCTGCTGGATGACGTAGCCGATACGGCGGCGCAGGCGCACCGGGTCGACGTCGGCGATGTTCTCGCCGTTCACGAAGATGCGGCCCGACGTCGGCTCGATGAGCCGGTTGACCATCATCATCGTGGTGGTCTTGCCGCAGCCCGAGGGGCCGACGAGCGTGACCAGTTCGCCCTCGGCGACCTCGAAGGAGAGGTCGTCCACGGCCGTCGTGCCGTCCGGATAGCGCTTGGTCACCTGCTCGAACCGGATCATGCCCTCACGCTAGCCGCGCCCGTCACGCACCGCTCATCAACACCACCTCAAGGGTGCGCGGGCCGTGCACTCCCTCGACCCGGTCCAGCTCGATGTCGCTGGTCGCGGAGGGCCCCGAGATCCAGGTCAGCGGCCGCAGCGGAGCCAGCCGTTCGAGGGCCTGCGGGACCGAGGCGACGACCTGGCCGGGCACCCGGACGACACAGACGTGATGGTCCGGCACCAGGGTGATGCGGCGCCGCCCCTGGTCCGGGGAGCCGTCGAGCACGATCGTGCCGGTCTCCGCGATCGCGAGGGCGCACCCCGTGATGACGCTGTCGACCCGGTCCAGCTGGTGCGGGGTGCTCACCGCGCGGTCGTGGATCCGCACGGGGTCGGCGGCCGCCAGCCAGTGCGGGGGCAGCTCCGGCGGCACGAGCACGGTCTCGGAACCGCGCTCCGCGTACAGGCGCATCAGCAGGTCCGACACCTCGTCCTCCGTGCAGCGGTGCACGATCGCGCGGTAGTCGGCGAGGTTCTCCGCGAGCAGGTCCACGGTCTCCTCGACGGTCCGCCCGCCGTGCTCGCGCGCGTATCCGCGGTCCACCGCCGTCTCGTACGCGAGGTCGTCGGCCGGCACGTCGGCGAGCGCCCGCCGCACCCGCCCCAGAACCCGGTCCCTGCCGCTCACTGGGCGTTCCCTTCCGTCGTGCCGCCGCTGCCGTCGCCCCGCGTGCGCTGCCACCAGTCCCGGAACGGCTCCACCGGGACTTCCGGCAGATCCCGGGACGCGCTCCACGCCCTGCCGGGACCGGGCAGCGTGCGCGGATGGAGCCGCCGGGTCCGCGACGCCAGACGCTGACCCGCGCGGAGCGCACCCGGCCGGGCGAACGCAAGACCCGCCGCCCGCATCGCCGCCCGCTCCGCCGCATGCCCCTTCGCGGGCTTCAGCATCACCCTGTTGCCGCCACGCGTCGCCTCGCCGCCCTGCACGACCCGCTCCCGCAGGTGTACGAGGACCTCGGGGATGTCGATGGCCACCGGGCACACCTCGTAGCAGGCCCCGCAGAGCGAGGACGCGTACGGCAGCGAGGCGTCGATGTCGCTCCCGGTCCCACGGAGCTGGGGGCTGAGGATCGCGCCGATCGGGCCCGGGTACACGGAGCCGTACGCGTGCCCGCCCGCCCGCTCGTACACCGGGCAGACGTTGAGACACGCCGAGCAGCGGATGCAGCGCAGCGCCTGGCGGCCCACCTCGTCGGCGAGGGTGTCGGTGCGGCCGTTGTCGAGCAGCACGAGGTGGAAGGCGTTCGGCCCGTCCTGGTCCGTCGTACCGGTCCACATCGACGTGTACGGGTTCATGCGTTCGGCCGTCGAGGAGCGGGGGAGCGTCTGCAGGAACACCTCCAGGTCGCGCCAGCCGGGGACGACCTTCTCGATGCCGACGACGGAGATCAGCGTCTCGGGGAGCGTGAGGCACATCCGGCCGTTGCCCTCCGACTCCACGACCACCAGCGTGCCGGTCTCGGCGACCATGAAGTTCGCCCCGGAGATCCCCACCTTGGCCCGCAGGAACTTCTCCCGCAGGTGCAGCCGCGCCGCCTCGGCCAGCTCGGTCGGGGTGTCGGTGAGACCGTCGGGCGCCGGGCGGCCCCAGTCGGCCATCTCCTTCCGGAAGATGTCACGGATCTCGCCGCGGTTGCGGTGGATGGCGGGCACCAGGATGTGCGAGGGGCGGTCGCGGCCGAGCTGCACGATGAGTTCGGCGAGGTCGGTCTCGTAGGCGCGGATACCCTCCGCCTCCAGGGCTTCATTGAGGCCGATCTCCTGTGTGGCCATCGACTTGACCTTGACGACCTCCGTCTCGCCGGTGGCCCTGACCAGGTCCGCGACGATGCGGTTCGCCTCCTCGGCGTCGCAGGCCCAGTGCACGGTGCCGCCCGCACGCTCGACGGACTCCTCCAACTGCACGAGGTAGCGGTCGAGATGGCGCAGAGTGTGGTCCTTGATCTGCTTTCCCGCCTCGCGCAGCAGGTCCCAGTCGGACAGCTCGGCGACGGCGCGGGCCCGCTTGTTGCGGATCGTGTGGGTGGCGTGACGCAGGTTGGCCCGCAGCGTGGTGTCGCCGACCGCCTCCCGCGCGGCCGCCGGGAACGCGGGCATGCCGACGAACGTGCCGCCGCTCATGACAAGGCCTCCTCTTCCGTGCTCGCCAGGATCTCCGCGATGTGCACGGGTCGCATGGCCGTGCGCAGCCGGGACATCGTGCCGCCGATGTGCATCAGACAGGAGTTGTCCGCCGCGCTCAGCACCTCGGCCCCGGTCGACTCGGCGTTCCGCACCTTGTCGGTGCCCATCGCCGCCGAGACGTCGGCGTTCTTCACGGCGAAGGTGCCGCCGAAACCGCAGCACTCCTCGGCACCGGGCAGCTCGACCAACTCCAGCCCCTTCACCGCCCGCAGAAGCCGGCTGGGCCGGTCGGCGAGCCCCAGCGCGCGCAGCCCGTGACAGGTCGGGTGGTAGGTCACCGTGTGCGGGTAGTACGCGCCCACATCGGTGACACCGAGGACGTCCACCAGGAACTCCGTGAGCTCATACGTCTTCGGGACCACCGGTGCGACGGACCGCGCCAGACTGTCACCCCGTCCCTCCGCGCGGGCCCGCTCACCCATGCGCGGGTACAGCTCCCGCACCATCGCCCCGCACGACCCCGACGGCGTTACGACCGCGTCGTACGCGTCCGACCCGAAGACATCGGAGAAATGCCGGGCCAGCGGCTCCGCCTGATGTCGGTACCCGGTGTTGTAGTGCGCCTGCCCGCAACAGGTCTGCGCCATCGGGAAGTCGACGTCAACTCCCAGCCTGGTCAGCAGTTTCACCACGGCCCGGCCCGTCTCCGGATACAACGTGTCGTTGACGCAGGTCAGGAACAGAGCGACGCGCATCGCGGGTTCCTCCTAGTGGGTCATCGGATGGATGCAGCGTACCCGGCAGCCCTCCGGCTCGACGTGTGTGCTGGACTGGCTCTTCGTAGACACCCGTCCGCCACCTCGCCAGGAGTACCCGTGTCCCTCTCGTACCGTCAGCCTGGAGTCGTACTCACCGATCGCCGCTTCAGCGTGCCGCTCGACCACGACGATCCGGCGGGGGAGCGGATCGAGGTCTTCGCGCGGGAGGCGGTTTCGGCGTCGCGTGGTGGTGCGGACCGCCCGTGGCTGGTGTATCTGCAGGGCGGGCCGGGGTTCGGGGCCACCCGCTTCGGCGGTGCGGAGTCCTGGCTCGCACGTGCCCTCCAGGACTACCGCGTCCTCCTCGTCGACCAGCGCGGCACCGGCAGCTCCACGCCCGCCAACCGCCAGACGCTGCCCCTGCGCGGCGGACCCCGCGAACAGGCCGACTACCTCGCGCACTTCCGGGCCGACTCCATCGTCCGCGACTGCGAGGCGATCCGCCCCGAGGTGACCGGCGGCGCCCCCTGGACCGTCCTCGGGCAGAGCTTCGGCGGGTTCTGCGCCACCCACTACCTGTCGTCGGCGCCCGAAGGCCTCGCCGCCGCCCTCATCACCGGCGGCCTGCCCACCCTCGACGGCCACGCCGACGACGTGTACCGCGCGGCCTACCCGCGCATGGAGCGCAAGACCGCCGCGCACTACGCCCGCTACCCCCAGGACGTCGAGCGGGCCCGCCGCATCGCCGCCCACCTCGCCGAGCACGAGACGGTCCTGGAGGGCGGCTACGAACTGACCGTCCCTGCCTTCCAGTCCCTCGGCATGCTGCTCGGCACGGGCGACGGCAGCCACCGTCTGCACTACCTCCTGGAGGACGCCTTCGTGCCGACCCCGGCCGGGCCCGCGCTCTCCGACGCCTTCCTGGAGAACATGCGGACGGCTCTCTCATACGCCGGCAACCCGCTCTTCGCGGTGCTGCACGAGGCGATCTACGGGCAGGGCGAGCGGCCCACCGCCTGGTCGGCCGAGCGCATGCGCGGCGAGTTCCCGCAGTTCGACCCGGAGAAGACCCTGACGGGCGACGCCCCGCTGCTGTTCACCGGAGAGGCCGTGCAGCGCTGGATGTTCGACAGCGACCCGGCGCTGCGCCCCCTGCGCGAGACCGCCGACCTCCTCGCCGAGCGCACCGACTGGCCGCACCTGTACGACACCGAGCGCCTCGCCGCGAACGAGGTGCCGGTGGCCGCCGCGATCTACCACGACGACCTGTACGTCGACACCGAGCACGCCCTGCGCACCGCCCGCACCATCCGGGGCCTGCGCACCTGGGTCACCGACGAGTTCGAGCACGACGGCCTGCGCGTGAGCGGACCGCGCGTACTCGACCGGCTGCTCGCGCTGGTGCACGGCGAGGCGTGAGCACGCCTGCTCAACCCGTCCCCGACGCCGGGCCGTTGTCCGACCCCGGGGCTAGGCTGGGAATCATGACCGAGCCGCAGAGTTCAGCCGCCCCCACCGACCAGCTCACCCCCATGCCCGACGACTGGCGGCGGGCGCTCGCTGTCGTCGCCCACCCGGACGACCTGGAGTACGGGTGCGCGGCGGCCATCGCGAGCTGGACCGACGGCGGCCGGGAGGTCGCGTACCTCCTGGCCACCCGCGGCGAGGCAGGCATCGACACGGTCGACCCCGCCACCTGCGGGCCGCTGCGCGAGCGGGAGCAGCGAGCCAGTGCGGCCGTCGTCGGCGTGGACACCGTGGAGTTCCTCGACCACAAGGACGGCGTCGTCGAGTACGGCACGGCGCTGCGCCGCGACATCGCCGCCGCGATCCGCAGGCACCGCCCCGAGCTGGTCATCACGCTCAACCACCGCGACACCTGGGGCGGCGTCGCCTGGAACACCCCCGACCACGTGGCCGTCGGCCGTGCCACGCTGGACGCCGCGGCGGACGCGGGCAACAGGTGGATCTTCCCGGAGCTCATCGAGGAGCAGGGCCTTGAACCGTGGAACGGCGTGCGGTGGGTCGCCGTCGCCGGTTCCTCGACGCCCACGCACGCCGCGGACGCGACGGCGGGCCTGGAGCGCTCGGTCGCCTCGCTCCTCGAACACCGCTCATACATCGAGGCGTTGACGGACGAGGACCCCGAGAAGTACTGCCGTACGTTCCTGACGGGCAACGCGCAGTCCCTGGCGCCGCGCTTCGGCGGGAAGCCCGCGGTGGCGTTCGAGGTCTTCAGTCGGTGAGCCGATGCGCGTAACCTGCGCGCGTGATCGACACCCTCGGCACGGACATCCCGGAGGGTGAGGAACGGCTGCGCCTCGATGTCGAGGACGGGCTCGGCATCCTCACCCTCTGCCGGCCGCGCAAGCTCAACGCGTGGAGCTGGGAATCCACCCGCCAACTCGGCCTGTTCGCCGACCGGATCCGCTTCGACGGTTCGATCAGGGCGGTGCTGCTGCGCGCCGAGGGCCGGGCGTTCTGTGCGGGCATCGACATCACGGCGCCGGGCGGCGCGATCACCGGCCGCTCCGGCGCCGAGCGCACCCGTAACTACTACGAAGGGCTGCGCTGGGCCCACGAGCGCTTCCGTGCCTTCGCGCGGCTCCCGCAGCCGGTCGTCGCGGCCGTCCAGGGGTACTGCCTGGGCTTCGGCTTCGAGCTGGCCCTCATGGCGGACGTACGGATCGCGGCGGACGACGCGGTCTTCGCGCTGCCCGAGGCGAGCATCGGCGTCGCCGTGGACGCGGGCGGCGACCTGCGCATCGCCCGCGAGGCGGGCGCGGGATGGGCGAAGCTGCTCGCCCTCACCGGCCGCCGGATCGACGCCGCGACGGCGGAGCGCCTGCGCCTCCTCCAAGAAGTCGTCACCGTCGCGGAGTTGGGCGCGGTCTCGCGGGCCCTGGCGGAGGAGATCGCGGCGAACGCGCCGCTCGCCGTGCAGGGCATCAAGCGCGGCATCGACGCGTACGCGGACGCGGGGATGGCGGATGCGCTCGACCGCGTCGCGATGAACGCGGCGATCACGCTCACGTCGGAGGACTCCCGGGAGGGGTACGGGGCGAAGGCGGCGGGCCGGCCGGCGGCGTTCGGGGGGAAGTAGCACCCGCGTCAGAAGTCCGCTGACCAGCAGCCGCGCCATCGTCGAAGGCCGCCCTTCCCAGCTGCTCCCGCACCGGCACCACCTGCGGACTGACCAGCCCCCTGCGCTGCCAGTTCGCGCCGTCGACCACCAGCGTGTGACCCGTGATGAAGCGGGCGTAGGGGGAGGCCAGGAACGTGGCGGCCCAGCCCAGTTCGCGGGGCAGGCCGACGCGCAGGGCGGGCTGACGGGCGGCCAGTGCACCCGCCGGGTCCAGGTTGCCGCGGATGGCGGCGGTCATGTCGTCGTGCGGCATCAGCCCCGGCACCAGGCCGTTGACCTGGATGCCGTACGGCCCCCACTCCACCGCGAGGGTCTCCACCAGGCTCTTCACCCCGGCCTTGGCCGCCGCGCTGTGCGCGAACCCGGGGCCGCCCGTCCACGCGTACGACGCCCCGACGTCGATGACCGAGCCGGGGGTGCCCGCGGCGAGGTGACGGCGGCCGAACTCCCGCGTCATCAGGAACGTGCCGGTGAGCGTGGTGTCCACGACCGCCCGCCAGGCGCCCGGCGACATGTCCTCGGCGGGCACGGGGAAGTTGGCGGCGGCGTTGTTCACCAGGACGTCCGGCAACCCGTACGCCCCCTGCGCCGCGTCGAAGACCTCGGCGACGCGGTCGGCGTCCCGGATGTCGCAGACCGCCGCGGTCACGCGCCCGCCCAGCGCGGCCAGCTCGTCCCGCGCCGCCCTGAGCCGGTCCTCCTTGCGGCTCGCGATCACCAGATCGGCGCCGAGCCGCGCGAACTCGGCGGCGACGGCCTTGCCCAGACCGGTCCCGCCGCCCGTGACGAGGACGACCGTCCCGTCGTACGTGCCCGGTGGCAGCGCGGTCGCACCCGGCGGCGGAGGCGGAGGCAGTCCGGGCGGCCCGCCGGCCCGGCCCCGCGTGTCGTGGTTCGTCATGCGCGCATGGATACTCCGTGCGGGGCAAAACCTCCATCGATACAACAGGGGAGAACCATGGTGAACAGCATCGGGATCATCGGAGTGGGCGAGATCGGCCGGGCCATGGTGGACGGCTTGTGCGACGGCGCCCAGGAGCCGCCGGAGATCCACCTCTCGCCGCGAGGGGCCCGTGCGGCCGCCGAGCTGTCCCGCCGGTATCCGAACGTACGCGTGTGCGCGGACAACCAGGAGGTCGCGGACCGCGCCGAGTTGGTGATCCTCGCCGTCCGCCCCCAGGACCGTACCGGCGCCCTCGAAGGACTCCGGGTCGACGGCGAAAAGGTCGTGCTCAGCGTCATGGCGGGCGTCGGCGTCGACGAGGTGCGCGATCTGCTCGGCACCGCCGCCCCCGTGGTGCGCGCCATCCCGCTGCCCGCCGTGCGCGAGCGCCGGTCCGTGACCGTGACCTTCCCGTCCCACCCGGTCGTCGACGCCGTCTTCGACGCGCTCGGCGGCGCGCTGCCGGTCGCGGACGAGGCGGACTTCGCCGTGTTCTCCACGCTGACGGGCACGCTGAGCGCCCACTACGCGTACCTGGCGACCCTCACCGACTGGGCCGCCCGGCAGGGCATTCCCGCGGAGGAGGCGGACCGGTACGTCCGCGGCCTCTTCCAGGCCGTCGGACGGGCACTGGGCGACGGGACGCGCTCGCCGGAGCAGCTGGCGGGCGACCACGAGACACCCGGCGGAAGCAACGAACGCATCCGCACCACGTGGTTCGACGCGGGCAACGCCGAGTCCCTCACCAAGGCACTCGACGCGCTCCTCGTCCACCTCCGATAGCCACGGCTCACGCGCTCACGTCGTCACGCGGTGTCCGGCTCGTCGGGCACCGCGTTGTCCGACGGGGCGTCGCTGCGTCCGTAGTGGCGCGTCGTGAACATGTACACCAGGCCCGCGGCCACCACGACGCCGCCGCTCAGCAGCACGATCCAGTTGTCGTACCAGGGCGCTTCGGGCGTGCGGGGCCAGGCGATGTTGACGATGGCGAAGATCCCGTACGCGAGCGCACCGAAGTTGACCAGCATTCCCCACCGCCCGAGCCGGTACTCACCGCTCGGCTTCCACCCCTTCAGACGGGCCCGCAGCGCGGCGAGGACGACCATCTGGAAGGCCGCGTAGATGCCGAGGATCGCGAAGGACACGATCTTCGTGAGGGCGTCCTCGGAGATGAGCGACCCGACGGCGATGAGGGCGGGCACGACCGCCGCGATGAGCAGCGCGTACGGCGGGACCGCGCGTGCCGAGGAGAACTTCCGCAGCAGCCGGTGGCCGATGATCATCTCGTCACGGGCGTACGAGTAGATCAGCCGCCCGGCGGCGGCCTGAAGACTGATCGTGCAGGACAGGAAGGAGATGAGGACGACCGCCATGACCGTACGCGCGCCCGCCTCGCCGAGGGCGTCGAAGAGGACCCTGACCACCGGGTCCGTGTCCTTCCCCGAGATCACGGCACGGTAGTCGACGACAGCGAGGAGCAGCGTCAGACAGGTGAACGTCGCCGCCGCCCCGCCGACGTAGATGGTGCGGCGCATCGCCTTCGGGATGACCTTGCCGGGGTGCTTGACCTCCTCGGCGACGTCTCCGCAGGCCTCGAAGCCGTAGTACTGGTAGAAGCCGATGATCGCGGCGCCGAGGAAGACGGGCAGGTAGGAGCTGTCACCGGCCGCGCCGTAGTCGTCGAAGAGGACGCCGAGTCCGTGGAAGCGGTGCGTGGTCAGCAGGATGATGCCGACGACGAGCGCGCCGAGCAGCTCCGCGCTGAACCCGATGAGGGCCGCCAGGGAAAGCGCCTTCGTACCGGCGTAGTTGATGAGTACGGAGATCACGATCAGCGCGATCGTGCACAGCACCGTGGTGTGCACGGTGGGCCGGAAGCCGAGCAGGATCGCGATGTAGGGTCCCGCGCCGTACGCGACGCTGGTGATGGTGACGAGCAGCGCCCACATGTAGACCCAGCCGGTCATCCACGCCCAGCGCACGCCCCACAGCCGCCGCGCCCACGGATAGACGCCGCCCGCGACCGGGTACTGCGCGACGACCTCGCCGAAGACCAGCGCGACGAGGAACTGCCCGCACCCCGCCATGACGAACGCCCAGATCATCGGCGGGCCGCCGTCGGCGAGAGCCGTGCCGAAGAGGGTGTACGTGCTCACCACGGGCGAGAGGTAGGTGAAGCCGAGGGCGAAGTTCGCCCACGGCCCCATCTCCTTGCGGAACTCCGAGTTCTCCTCGCCGGGAGCCGCGTCGGCGTTCGCGGTGCCGTCCGGTGTACTCGCAGCGCTCACTGGTGGGCCCCTTCCGAACCCGCGGCCCCGGGTGCGGGCCTCGCCATGATGAGGTCCGCGGCGCGTTCGGCGGCGAGGAGCACCGTGACCATCGGGTTGATGGACGGCATGGTCGGGAAGATGGACGCGTCCACGATGCGCAGACCGTCGTGTCCGCGCAGCCGCAGCTGCGGGTCGACCACGGCCATCGGATCGTCCTCGGCGCCCATCCGGCAGGTGCCCGCCGGGTGGTAGACGGTGTGCGCGGCGCGTCGCCCGTACTCCGACAGGTCCGCGTCCGACTGCACGTCCGGGCCCGGGGCGACCTCCCGCAGCAGCCAGTCGCTGAGCGGGGCGGTGGCGGCGACCTCGCGCGCGATGCGCAGACCGTCGACGATCGTGCGTTCGTCGTGGCCTTCCGGGTCCGTGAAGTAGCGGAAGTCCAGCGCCGGTTTGACGGACGGGTCGGCGCTGCGCAGCCACATGCGGCCGACGGACCGGGCCCGCGGCACGTTCGGCGTCATGCAGACGCCGTGCTCGGGAACGGGATAGCCGAGGCGTTCCGTGTTGACGGTGAACGGCACTTGGTAGAAGTGGAACATCAGGTCGGGGCGCGGGCCGCCCGCCGCGTCGCGGCGCAGGAAGAGACCGGCGTCCGAGTCCATCGCCGAGTTGGGCGGCAGCGGTCCGCTCGTCTCCCACACCATCACCGACTCGGGGTGGTCGAGGAGGTTCTCCCCGATCCCCGGCAGATCCGCCTCGACCTCGATGCCGAGGTCGCGCAGCTGGTCGGCGGGGCCGATCCCGGAGAGCATCAGGAGCCGGGGCGTGTCGATGGCACCGGCACAGAGCAGGACCTCGGCCTCCGCCTCCAGGATCGACACCGAGCCGTCCGGGTTGCGGACCTGCACGCGGGTGAAGCGGCCCTCCTCGTCGCGCAGCAGCCGGTACGCCCACGTCTCCAGACGGTGCGTCAGGTTCGGGCGGTCCATGATGGGGTGCAGATACGCGACCGACGCGGAGGAGCGGTTGTTGGTCTGCGGGTCGTACGCGACGGAGAAGAAACCGGCGCCGTCGGTGAACGGGCGGGCGTTGAAGTCCTCGACGACCGGGACGCCGAGCCGGCTGGTCGCCGCCGTGACGAAGTCCTGGGCGATCGGGTTACGGTCGGCGGCGCCGACGGGCACGATCGTGTTCTGGAGCCGCGACCGGTACGGCAGGATCGTCTCGGGGCCCCATCCTTCGCAGCCGCTCGCCACCCACTCGTCGAGGTCCTGCGGGAACGGCAGGAAACTGATCAGGGTGTTGTGCGAGGAGCAGCCGCCGAGTACGCGGGCCCGGGAGTGCAGGATGTGGGAGTTGCCGCGCGGCTGCTCCTCGGTGGTGTAGCCGTAGTCGAACTCGCCGCCGAGCAGGTTGATCCAGTTGCGGAGCTTCAGGATGCGGTCGTCGCCGACGTCGCTCGGGCCGCCCTCCACCACACAGACCCGGGACGCCGGGTCCTCGCTCAGCCGGGCGGCCAGTACGGACCCCGCCGTACCGCCGCCGATGATCAGGTAGTCGTAAGTCGTCGTCTCGTCGGCCATGCCGCCGCCTTCCCTGTCGTCCGTCAGCTCGTCCGTGTGGAGCGCCGAGTCCGGTCAGCCCTTGAACCAGCCGGAGGGGCCCGGCCTGAGGTTCTGGTAGATGTGCTTGGCCTCCTGGTACTCGCGCAGGCCCGTCGGACCGAGCTCCCGGCCGAAACCGGACCGGCCGAAGCCGCCCCACTCCGCCTGCGGGACGTAGGGGTGGAAGTCGTTGATCCAGACCGTGCCGTGCCGCAGCCGGGCCGCGACCCGCTGGGCGCGGCTCGCGTCGTTCGTCCAGATGCCGCCCGCCAGGCCGTAGTGCGTGTCGTTGGCCAGCTCCACGGCCTCGTCCTCGGAGCGGAACCGCTCCACCGTGACGACCGGGCCGAAGACCTCCTCCTGCACGATGCGCATGGAGCGGTCGCAGTCGGCGTAGATCGTGGGCAGCAGGAAGAAGCCGCGCGACAGCTCGGGGTCGTCGGGCCTGGCCCCGCCGCACACCAGGCGGGCGCCCTCTTCGCGGGCGACCTCCAGATACCCCTCGACCTTCGCCCGGTGCTCCGCCGAGCTCAGCGGACCGCTCTCCGTCTCCGGATCGAGCCCGTTGCCCAGCCGGATGTTCTTCGCGCGGGCGGCGAGCCGCTCCACGAACCGGTCGTGCAGGGAGTCCTCCACGAGCAGCCTGGAGCCCGCCGAGCAGACCTGACCGGAGTGCAGGAACGATGCTTCCAGCGCGTGGTCGACGGCGGCCTCGAAGTCGCAGTCGGCGAAGACCACGTTGGGGTTCTTGCCGCCGAGCTCCAGGGCGAGGTTCTTCACGCCCGGCGCGCACGCCTCCATGATCCGGCGCCCGGTGGCCAGGCCGCCGGTGAAGGAGACCAGGTCCACCTCGGGGTGCGCCGACATGGCCGCGCCCACGGTGCTGCCCGGGCCGAGCACCAGGTTGGCGACACCGGCGGGAGCGCCCGCCTCGGCGATCAGCTTGATCATGTGGATGGTGGAGAGCGGCGTGGTCTCACTGGGCTTGAGGACGAAGGTGTTGCCCGCGACCAGGGCGGGGGCGACCTTCCAGGAGGCCTGCAACAGCGGGTAGTTCCACGGCGCGATCAGGGCACAGACCCCGATGGGGTGGTACGTGACCCGGCTGAGCACGTCCGGACCGACGTCCACGACCCGGCCGCCGTCCTTGTCCGCGATCTCGGCGAAGTAGCGGAACGCGTTCGAGACGTCCTCGACGTCGATCCGGGCCTCGGCAAGCGTCTTGCCCGTGTCGAGGGACTCGACGTGGGCGATCTCCTCCTGGTCCCGCAGCAGGAACCGCGAGACCCGCAGGAGCACGTCGGCCCGCTCCCGGGTGGGCGCCGCCGACCAGTCGCCGCGGTCGAAGGCGCGCCGCGCGGCCCGCACGGCGAGGTCGACGTCCGCCTCCCCGGCGTCGTCGACCTGCTGCACCACGGACGCGTCGAACGGATTGACCACATCCCGCCGCGCCCCTTCGACGGCCCCCGTCCACTCCCCGTCGACGAACAGTTCCGGCATCGTGCGCTCCCTCGCTCTGGTCCCTGTCCGGTGCCGAAGTCGGAGCCGGCACGCACATCGGCTCCAACATCGTCCGAGCGGCGCGCACGGGCCGCGGGGACGCACCGACGGGGGGAGGGTTGGGCGCAGATGTGACCTGGTTGGGCTAGGGCGCGTGCCGGGCGTCGCGGGGCGGGCGGGACTTCCGACACAGGCCCTGGGGCCGTAGGTCGGACGGCTGGTGCCTGCCGTGCGGCGCGAAGGGACCGTTCGGTGCGGGGTGGGCCCGTTCAGCGCGGCGTGGACACGTCCGGCCGGAACGGGGCGCCGTGGCCGGGGACGATCAGGTCCGCGGCGCCGATCACGCGCAGCCGGGAGGCGCGCAGCACCTCGCGGTCGGGGGCCACCGGGTCGTCCGCCGGGCCGTTCGCGTGCCACCACAGGTCACCGGCGAAGGCGACCACGCCCGACTCCGTGCCCGCGAGCAGCGTGATGTCCTCCGTGCTGTGGCCCGGGGTCCTGATCAGCCGGAGCGACGGGGTGAGTTCGTACCCCTCCGCGTCCCGGTTCCGCCACTGGTCGCCGCGGTACTCCACCTTGTGGTCGTGGACTCTGGCCCGGCCGAACAGGCCCACGTTCAGGGTGTTGTCCGGGTGGTGGTGGCTGAGGACCACGTCGGTGATGTCGTCGGGGCCGAGCCCCGCCGCGGCGAGCGGGACGAGGATGCTGTCGCGGCTCGGGACCATGCCCGGGTCGAAGATCACATGGCGGTCGCCGTCGGATATGTAGGAGACGGTGGCGGCGACTCCGGGGCCGGTGGAGCCGACGTAACCGGTGGTCAGGATCGTGTATGCGGCGCTGCGGCCGAGCGGTGCGTCTGTCATGGCTCTGATCTTTGCGGGTGGGGGAGCCGGTCACGAGTGGCACGTCTGCCGTTGATCGCAGGATTGCTGCCAGCCGTGCCAGACTGCGTGCGTGCCCACCCCGCTGCCCGAACCCATCTCGCCGCCGCCCTCCTCGGCGCCCTTCAGGACCGTCGCCGCCTACACCCCGCCCGGCGTCGGCATGCTCGCCGTCGGCATCGTCACCGAGGTGTTCGCACCGCACGGCGAGGCGGTACCCGGCTTCGACCTCGCCCTCTGCACCGACCGGCCGGGCCCGGTCCCCACCGACGTCGGCGTGCCGCTCACCATCGAGCACGGCCTGGACCGGCTTGCCGCCGCCGACCTCGTGATCGCCCTGCCCTGGGCCGACTTCCGTACGCCTCCCGCACCCGCCGTGCTCGACGCCCTCGCGGCGGCACACGAGCGCGGCGCACTCGTCGCCGCCCACTGTGTGGGCGCCTTCGCCCTCGCCGCCGCGGGGCTGCTCGACGGCCGACGGGCCACCACCCACTGGCGGTTCGCCGACCTGCTCGCACAGCGCCACCCGGACGTCACCGTCGAACCCGACGCCCTCTACATCGACGAAGGACGCGTCATCACCGGCGCGGGCGCCGCCGCGGGCTTCGACCTCTGCCTGCATCTGCTGCGCCGGGAGCACGGGGCCGCGATGGCCAACGCCGTCGCCCGTGACGTCGTCCTGCCCTCGCACCGCGACGGAGGCCAGGCGCAGTACCTGGCCGCTCCCGTCCCCGACGACGGCCACGACGACCGGCTGTCCGGCGTGCTCGCCTGGGCCAGGGAGAACCTCCACGAGCCGCTGCCCGTCGCGGAACTGGCCCGGCGCGCCGTCATGAGCAAACGCTCCTTCGCCCGCCGCTTCACCGCGGCGACCGGCACCACGCCGCACGCCTGGCTGCGGAGCCTGCGCCTGAGCAGCGCGGAGGAACTCCTGGAGACCACGGACCTGCCGGTCGAGGAGATCGCCCGCCGCGTGGGCTACGGAAGCGCGGCCGTGCTGCGCGAACAGTTCGTACGCCGCCGGGGTGTGCCGCCGCGCTCGTACCGCCGCTCCTTCACGAACGCGCCCTGAGAGCCTGTGTCATAACCCCGGCCGGGTGGTCGCCGCCTGGCACGCACGCTCGCCGCGTTGCCGAAACGCCCTCGTAGCTCCGCTACGAGGACGCTCCGGCGCCTTGCGATCGCACGCACCAGACGACGCCCACTGATCCGACCGGGGTTATGACACAGGCTCTGACGGACACGCAGTTCGCGTGCGGTGCGAAAATCCCCGGATGACCTGCGCAGACGAGCCCGTACGAACCGTTCTCCGCCCGGCCGGTGCCGAACTCCGGCCCGTGGTCGAGCGATTGGCCCAGCTCTACCGGCACGACATGTCGGAGTTCATCGGGTACCTCCCCGAGCCCGACGGGGCGTACGAGTTCAGCAAGCTGCCGGTGTTCTTCGACGAGCCGGGGCGGTCGGCCCTGCTCATCCAGTACGGTTCCGTGCCCGCGGGCTTCGTGCTGACCCGCCCGATGGCCGAGGGCGCGACCTCGATCTCCGCGTTCTTCGTCGTACGGGCGCTGCGCAGGCGCGGTGTCGGCCGGCAGGCCGCCCTCCAGCTGCTGCGCTCCCGGCCGGGTTCCTGGGCGATCGCGTTCCAGCCCGCCAACGCGGGGGCCGCCCGGTTCTGGCGCGGGGTCGCCACGGACGCGGTGGGTTCCGACTGGCGCGAGGAGTCGCGCCCGGTCCCCGCCTCCGTGGACGCGGACGCGCCGGACGACCGGTGGATCCTGCTGAACACGGGATCGCTGTAAGCCGGGCCGGTTGTCCGGGGCCGGTTGTCCCGGTCCGGTTGTCCCGGTCCGGGCCGATCGTGTCCTAGCCCGTGGGGAGTTCGTGGGTGCGTGCCCCGGCCGCCACACGCGCCACCTCCGCCTCCGCGCGAGGCGAGAAGACTCCCGCCCGGCGACGTGCCACCTCCGCGTCGAGGTCCGTCATGACGAGGTCCGCGTTGACGGTCGAACCGGCACGGTAGCCCGCACTCGCCGCGTTGATCACCTGCTCCATGGGGCCCGCGGCGTTGCCCACCGCCCAGACGCCGGGAACGCTGGTGCGGCCGGTCTCGTCCACCAGGGGGTACGGGCCGAAAGGGGTGTCCTTGTGCTCGGCGCCGAGGCCGGTCAGGAGGCCGCCGCGGGCCACCGGCCTCGCCGCGACGAACAGCACCGAGCGGGGGAAGACCCGGCCGTCGGCGAGCCGTACGCCCGTCAGCCGGTCGTCCTCGACCGCCAGCCCCGCGACCTCGCCCTCCACGACCTGGACCCCGGCGGCGGCCAGGCGCTCCCACTCCTCGTCCGGCATGTCACGCACGGTGTGCAGGAACAGGGTCACGTCCTTGGACCACTGGGTGACGAGCAGCGCCTGGTGGCTGTTGAAGGGCTCCGAAGCGAGGACGCCGAAGGGTTCGTCCCGCACCTCCCAGCCATGGCAGTACGGGCAGTGCAGCACGTCGCGGCCCCAGCGCTCGGCGACGTCCGGTACGTCGGGCAGCTCGTCCACCAGGCCCGTCGCCATCACGACCCTGCGCGCGTGCACCTCCCCGCCGTCCGCCAGCGCGACCGCGAACTCCCCGGTGCCGTCCGGCCGCACGGCCGACACGCGGTCGCGCACGACCTCCGCGCCGTACCGCTCCAGCTCCCGCCGCCCCTCGGCGAGGAACTCGGCGGGCGGCATCCCGTCCCGTGACAGGTAGCCCTGCATATGTGCGGCGGGTGCGTTGCGCGGCTCGCCCGCGTCGACGACGAGGACCCGTCGGCGGGAGCGGCCCAGCACGAGCGCCGCGCTCAGCCCAGCCGCCCCTCCGCCGACCACCACCACGTCGTACGCCTGCCCGTTTCCCATCTCGTTCCGCCTGTCGTGTGCGTTCTCGGTCATCGCGACCACCTCCACTCGCACCATGCCCCCGGTGGTGCGGTATCGACAAGCGACCTTGCCGATTCCGCAACAACTGGCATGATGGCGGCATGAGCGAAAAGCACGCGGGCCACGGCCCGGAAGGCGAGGCCGCGGAACCCGAGGCCATGGATCAGGTCCTCACCGAGGTCGGTCCCCGGCTCCGCCGCATCCGCAGGGAGCGCGGTGCCACCCTCGCCGGTCTCTCCGCGGCCACCGGCATCTCCGTCAGCACCCTGTCCCGCCTGGAGTCCGGGCACCGCAAGCCCAGCCTCGAACTGCTCCTGCCGATCGCCCGCGCCCACCAGGTCCCTCTGGACGAGCTGGTCGGCGCCCCGCCGGTCGGCGACCCGCGCGTGCGGGCCAAGCCGATCGTCCGGCACGGGCGCACCATGCTGCCGCTGACCCGCCAGCCCGGTGGCCTCCAGGCGTACAAGGTGGTCGAGCCCGCGCGTACGTCGCCCGCGCCGGACCCGCAGACGCACGAGGGGTACGAGTGGCTGTACGTCCTCTCCGGCAGGCTGCGCCTGATCCTCGGCGACCACGACGTGGTGCTCGGGCCGGGGGAGGCCGCCGAGTTCGACACCCGGGTGCCGCACTGGTTCGGGGCGACGAGCGAGGGCGGCGCGGAGTTCATCAGCCTCTTCGGGCCGCAGGGGGAGCGCATGCACGTGCGGGCCCGGCCCACCCGCAAGGGTGAGGCGGACTGACAGGGGCACGGAGGGTGTCCAGGGCTGTTCCCTTGAGGGCAAGCGACCGCTTAGTATGCGGACGAGCACGGTCTACGACAGCCCCGTGGAGGCCCCGCATGCAGGCATGGCAAGTGCACGAGAACGGCGAGCCGGGCGAGGTGATGCGCCTCGCCGAGGTGGAACGCCCCGCGCTCGAAGAGGGGCAGGTGCTGCTGAAGGTCCGCGCCGCGAACATCAACTTTCCGGACGCGCTGCTCTGCCGGGGGCAGTACCAGGTCAGGCCGCCGCTGCCGTTCACGCCCGGCGTGGAGATCTGCGGTGAGACGGAGGACGGGCGGCGCGTGATCGCCAACTCCGTGCTGCCGTACGGAGGTCTCGCCGAGTACGCCGTCGCGGACGCCGCCGGGCTGCTGCCCGCCCCCGACGCGCTCGACGACGCGGAGGCCGCCGCGCTCCACATCGGCTACCAGACGGGGTGGTTCGCCCTGCACCGCCGCGCGCACCTCCAGGAGGGCGAGACGCTCCTCGTGCACGCGGCCGCCGGTGGCGTGGGCAGCGCCGCGGTGCAGCTCGGCAAGGCGGCGGGCGCCAAGGTCATCGGCGTCGTCGGCGGCCAGGAGAAGGTGCGGGTGGCGCAGGAGCTCGGCTGCGACCTCGTCCTCGACCGGCGCTCGGACGACGTGATCGGCGCCGTCAAGGAAGCGACCGGCGGACGCGGCGCCGACGTGATCTACGACCCCGTGGGCGGTGACGCCTACACGAAGTCCGCGAAGTGCGTGGCCTTCGAGGGGCGGATCATCGTCATCGGGTTCGCGAGCGGTGCCATCCCCACGCCCGCGCTCAACCACGCCCTCGTGAAGAACTACTCGATCGTGGGCCTGCACTGGGGCCTCTACAAGACCAAGGACCCGCGCTCCATCCTGCGCTGCCACGAGGAGCTCACCGAGCTCGCCGCCAAGGGCGCCATCAAGCCGCTGGTGAGCGAGCGCGTGCCGATGGCCGACGGCGCCTCCGCCGTGCAGCGCGTCGCCGACGGCGTCACCACGGGCCGCGTGGTCGTCCTGCCGCACGGAGGTGCCGCATGACCGACGCCGGTGAACTGCGTACCCGTACCCGCGCGTTGCTCGCAGCGCACCCGCCCGCCACGACGGACCGCGCCGACTTCCTGAAGGCCCGCTTCGACGCCGGACTCGCCTGGGTGCACTACCCCGAGGGCCTCGGCGGCCTCGGCGCGCCGCGCTCCCTCCAGGCCGTCGTGGACGCCGAACTGGAGGCCGCGGGCGCACCCGACAACGACCCGCGCCGCATCGGCATCGGCCTCGGCATGGCGGCGCCGACCGTCCTCGGCTTCGGCACCGAGGAGCAGAAGCAGCGCTTCCTGCGCCCGCTGTGGACCGGCGACGAGGTGTGGTGCCAGCTCTTCAGCGAGCCCGGCGCGGGCTCCGACCTCGCGGCCCTCGGCACGCGCGCCGTCCGCGACGGCGAGAGCGGCGACTGGGTGGTGAACGGCCAGAAGGTGTGGACGTCCAGCGCCCACACCGCGCGCTGGGCCATCCTCATCGCCCGCACCGACCCCGACCTGCCCAAGCACCGCGGCATCACGTACTTCGTGTGCGACATGACCGACCCCGGCGTCGAGGTGCGGCCACTGCGCCAGATCACCGGCGAGGCCGAGTTCAACGAGGTGTTCCTCACCGACGTGCGCATCCCCGACGCCCACCGGCTCGGCGAGGTCGGCGACGGCTGGAAGGTCGCCCAGACCACCCTCATGAACGAGCGCGTCTCCATCGGCGGCATGCGCATCCCGCGCGAGGGCGGCATGATCGGCCCCGTCGCCAAGGCCTGGCGCGACCGCCCCGACCTGCGCACCCACGACCTCCACCAGCGGCTCCTGAAGCTCTGGGTGGACGCGGAGGTCGCCAGGCTCACCGGCGAGCGCCTGCGCCAGCAGCTCGTCGCGGGACAGCCGGGACCCGAGGGCTCCGGCATGAAGCTCGGCTTCGCCCGCCTCAACCAGGAGATCAGCGGCCTGGAAGTGGAACTCCTCGGCGAGGAGGGCCTGCTGTACGACGACTGGACGATGCGCAGGCCCGAACTGGTCGACTTCACGGGCCGCGACGCGGGCTACCGCTATCTGCGGTCCAAGGGCAACAGCATCGAGGGCGGGACCAGCGAGGTCCTGCTGAACATCGTCGCCGAGCGCGTCCTCGGCCTGCCCGCCGAGCCGCGCACCGACAAGGACGTCGCCTGGAAGGACCTCGCGCGATGAGCGACCTGCTGTACTCCGAAGAGGAAGAGGCGCTGCGCTCGGCCGTGCGGGGCCTGCTCGCCGACCGGTGCGACGCCGCCACCGTCCTCGCCCGCGCCGAATCCCCGGCCGCCGACGGACCGCACGACCGGGAACTGTGGAAGGCGCTCACCGACGGCATGGGCCTCGCCGGGCTCCTCGTCCCCGAGGACCTGGGCGGCCAGGGCGCCACGCACCGCGAAGCGGCCGTCGTCCTGGAGGAGTTGGGCCGCGCGGTCGCACCCGTGCCCTACCTCACCAGTGCCGTCGTCGCCACGGAGACGCTGCTGGCCTGCGGGGGAAGCGAGGCCACCGAGTTGCTGAGCGCGCTCGCCGCCGGGCGGACCGTGGGCGCGCTCGCGGTGGGCTTCGCGACCGCCCCCGGAGCTCCCTTCCAGGGCGTACGCCATGAAGCGGGCGCCCTGCGCGGTGAGTTGACCGGTATCGCGGACGCGGCAGGCGCCGACGTGCTGCTCGTCCCCGCCGACGGCGCGCTCTACGCGGTCCACACGGCGCAGGACGGCGTCACCGTCACTCCGCGCACCTCCCTCGACCTGACCCGGCCGCTCGCCACCGTGACCTTCGACGCGGCCGCGGCGCGCGAGCTCACCCCGGACGCCGACGCGGCGGTACGGCGCGGCCTGCGGGCCGGTGCCGCGCTGCTGGCATCGGAACAGCTCGGGGTCGCCGAATGGTGCCTGACGGAGACCGTCGGGTACACGAAGGAGCGGCACCAGTTCAACCGGCCCGTGGGCTCCTTCCAGGCTCTCAAGCACCGGCTCGCCGAGCTGTGGCTGGAGGTCGTGAACACCCGCGCCGCGGCGCGCAACGCCGCCGACGCGCTCGCCACGGACAGCGCCGACGCCGATGTGGCGGCCGCCCTCGCCCAGGCCTACGCGGCCCCCGTGGCGGTGCACGCCGCCGAGGAGGCGCTGCAACTGCACGGCGGCATCGGCATGACCTGGGAGCACCCCGTCCACCTGTATCTGAAGCGCGCCAAGGCGGACTCGGTCGCCTACGGCACGGTAGGTGGTCACCGCGAGGCGCTCGCGCGCCTGGTCGACCTCCAGGCGCCCTGAGGCCCCGTCCCCCGAAGTTCATGCAGCCCGCACCTACCAGGTGCGGGCTGCGCGTTTTACGCCGTCATTACGTAAGGCATAATTGCGACCCGTTCGCAACAACGGTTGATCTTCAGTAGGGGTGTGGAGCATGAGGGCCCGATCGATACGGGGCGCAGGCGCGACGGCGACGGCGGCCGCCATAGCGGTCGCCGCCTCCGCGTGCTCGGCGCCCGGCGACGGCGGCAGCGACGCGAAGGACTCCGCGGTCGTCGGCATCGCCTACGAACCCGAGACCCTCAGCCCACTCCTCGGCTACGGCAAGGACGGCAACTCGAAGATCTTCGACGGGCTGCTCACGCACGACGCCGACATGAAGCTCAAGCCCGCCCTCGCGGCCGCGCTGCCCAAGGTCGCCGACGACGCCAAGACCTACACCTACAAGCTCCGCAAGGGCGTCAAGTTCAGCGACGGCAAGCCCTTCTCAGCGAAGGACGTCGTCTTCACGTACGAGACGATCCTCGACAAGAAGACGAACAACGCGTCCAAGACCGAGCTGGACGCCGTCAAGAGCGTCGAGGCCAAGGGCGACGACACCGTCGTCTTCCACCTCAAGTACCCCTACGCGCCGTTCGCCGAGCGCACCGTCCTGCCCATCGCCCCCGAGCACGTCGCGGGCAAGCAGGACGTGAACACCGGCACCTTCACCACCAAGCCGGTCGGCACCGGACCGTACAAGCTGGTCAAGTGGTCCAAGGGCGAGAAGCTGACCTTCAAGGCCAACCCCGACTACTGGGGCGGCGCGCCGAAGGTCAAGAACTTCACCATGGCGATCATCAAGGACGACGACATCCGCGCCACCCGGCTCGACGCCGGTGAGCTCGACGGCGCGATCCTGCCGCCCAACCTCGCCAAGAAGTACAAGAGCGACAGCGGCAGGAACACCTACGCGGCCAAGACCTTCGACTACCGCGTGGTGACCCTGCCCACCGGCAACAAGGTCGCGGGCGACACCGACATCCGCCGCGCCCTCGACGTCGGCGTGGACCGCAAGGCGATGGTCGACTCGATCCTGTACGGCGAGGGCAAGGAGGCCTACGGCCCCGTCCCGACCGACAGCCCCTGGTTCACCAAGGGCACCGAGCGGACCTTCGACGCCGCCAAGGCGAAGAAGATCCTCGACGACGCCGGATGGAAGCCGGGCAAGGACGGCATCCGCGAGAAGGACGGCGTCCAGGCGGAGTTCCCGCTCTGGTACCTCTCCGGCGACAAGCTCCGCCAGGACCACGCCCTCGCCTACGCCTCCGACGCCAAGAAGATCGGCATCAAGGTGGAGGTGCAGTCCGGCACGTGGGAGGTCATCCAGCCCCGGATGCCCAAGGACGCGGTCCTCGCCGGTGGCGGCTCCCCGGCCGATCCCGACTTCGACCAGTACACGCTCCTGAAGTCCTCCCTCGCCGGTGACGGCTTCAACAACATGGCGCACTACGACAACCCCAAGGTCGACAAGGCCCTTGAGGAGGCCCGCAAGAGCGGTGACCACGCGAAGCGCCAGGCCGCGTACGACACGATCCAGCGCGAGCTCGTGAAGAACCCCGGCTACACGTTCCTCACGCACATCGACCACCTCTACGTCGTCGACAAGAAGTTCGGCGACCTGAGCACCCAGGTCGAGCCGCACGACCACGGCCTGGCCTCCGGCCCCTGGTGGAACGTCGAGGACTGGCAGCCGAAGAAGTGACGTCGGCGATAACCAAGGCTCCGGGGGAGGCGACGCGCCGTCGCCTCCCCTGGGGGCCGATGGCCCGGCTCGTGGCCCGGCGCGCCCTGTTCGCCGTCCCCGTGCTGCTGCTCGTCACCTTCGGGGTCTTCGCCATCGCCGCCGCCTCGCCCTTCGACCCCGTCAAGGCGTACGCGGGCACGGCCGGACTCACCGCCTCGCAGGAGAACCTCGACCAGCTGCGCGCCAACCTCGGCGTCGACCGGCCGCTCACCGCCCGCTGGTGGGACTGGCTGACGTCGGCGCTCACCGGCGACTTCGGGGACTCCAGCACCCTCAGGCAGCCCGTCGCGGACGCCATCGGTGAACGCATCGGCTGGTCCGTGCTGCTCGCCGCGACCGCGTTCGTCGTCGCCATCCTGCTCGGCACCGCGCTCGGCGTGCTCGCCGCCCGCAGGCCCGGCGGCTGGCTCGACCGCGCCGTGACGTCCCTCGCGTACACCCTCGAAGCCGCGCCGCCCTTCTGGCTCGGCCTGCTCGCCGTGTGGTTCTTCGCGCTGAAGCTCGGCGTCCTGCCCTCCGGCGGACTCACCGACACGGCCAGCTCGACCGTGACGGCAGGACAGGTCGCGAGCCACCTGGTGCTGCCCGCCGGTGTGCTCGCGGTCTCGCAACTGCCGTGGTTCGTCCTGTACGTGCGTCAGGGGGTCGGCGACGCCCTGGGCGACGACCCCGTGCGCGGGGCACGCGCGCGTGGCCTCGCCGAGCGGACCGTGCTCCTCGGCCACGCACTGCGCTCCGGCATGCTGCCCGTCCTCACGCTCATCGGCTCGCGCGTGCCCGAACTGATCACCGGCGCGCTCCTGGTGGAGACCGTCTTCAGCTGGCCCGGCATCGCCGCGGCCACCGTGCAGGCCGCGACGTCCGTGGACTTCCCGCTGCTCGCCGCGCTGACCGTGCTCGCCACGGCCGCGGTCCTGCTCGGCAACCTCGTGGCCGACCTCCTGTACGGCCTCGCCGATCCGAGGGTGGGATTCGATGGCTGAGATGGCTGAGATGGCTGAAAGGGCTGAGATGACTGACGTCGTGTGGCGTGACCGGGGCGGTGTGCGGCGCTCCACGCGCGCGTGGCGGGTGCGCACCTCCGCGGTGCTCGTCGCCGCGGTCGTCCTCGCCGTCCTCCTCGTACCGCCCCTCGTCCACCTCGACGAGCAGGCCGTCGACCTCGCGTCGAAGTTGCGGCCGCCGTCGCTCTCGCATCCCTTCGGCACCGACGACGTCGGCCGCGATCTGCTGCTGCGCTGCGTGTACGGGCTTCGGGTCTCGCTCCTCGTCGGTGTCGTCGCGGCCGTCGTCGCCACCGTCATCGGCACGGCGGTGGGCGCCCTCGCCGCCGCCTCCGGCGGCTGGGTGGACCGCCTGGTGATGCGGCTCGTCGACGTCTTCGCGTCCGTGCCGCACCTGCTGCTCGGCATCTTCATCGTCGCGATGTTCCGGCCCGGCGTCTGGCCGGTCGTCGTGTCCGTGGCGCTCACGCACTGGCTGTCCACCGCCCGCATCGTGCGCGCCGAGGTCCTGTCGCTGCGCTCGCGGCCCTACGTCGACGCGGCGATCTCCGGCGGCGCCTCACGGCTGCGCGTCACCGTCAGGCACCTGCTGCCCGGCGTCCTGCCGCAGGCCGGACTCGCCGCCGTCCTGATGGTGCCGCACGCCATCTGGCACGAGTCCGCGCTGTCCTTCCTCGGCCTCGGGCTCCCCTCCCACCAGGCCAGCCTCGGCACGCTCGTGCAGAGCGCCCGCGGTTCGCTCCTCGCGGGCGACTGGTGGCCGACGCTGTTCCCCGGCCTGTTCATCATCGTGCCCACCCTGGCGATCGCGGGCCTCGCGGGCGCCTGGCGGGAACGGATCAACCCCCGGCGCCGATCGGAGCTCATGCTGTGACGGTCCCCGTCCTCTCCGTGAACGGTCTCTCCGTACGCTTCCGCATGCGCGGCGGCACCCACGTCTCCGCCGTCACCGACGCGACCTTCGACCTCGCGGCGGGGGAGTGCCTCGCGTTGGTCGGCGAGAGCGGCTGCGGCAAGTCCGTGCTCGCCTCCGCGCTCCTCGGTCTGCTCCCGCAGAACGCGGAGACCGCCGGATCCGCGCTGATCGGCGGCTCGGACGGCGCGGCCCCCGTCGACCTGCTCACCGCCGACGAGCGCACGCTGGCCCGCACCGTGCGCGGGCGCCGCGTCGGCCTCGTACCGCAGAGCCCCGCCGCCCACCTGACACCGGTCCGCACCGTCCGCTCCCAGCTGGAGGAGACCCTCCGCGAGCTCGCGGGCGTACGGAAGCCGCGGCTGAGGGCCGCCGCCGAAGCGGCCGCCGAACGCGCCGCGTTCCCCCTGGGCCACCTCGACCGCTACCCGCACGAACTGTCCGGCGGCCTCGCCCAGCGCGCTGCCACCGCGCTCGCCCTCATCGGCGACGCGCCGCTCCTCCTCGCCGACGAGCCCACCACCGGCCTCGACCGCGACCTGGTCGACCGCACCGTCGACGAGCTGCGCCGGCACGTCGGCGACGACCGCGCGCTGCTCCTCATCACCCACGACCTCGCCGCCGCCGAGCGCATCGCCGACCGGGTCGCCGTGATGTACGCGAGCCGCGTCGTCGAACTCACCGACGCGGAGGCGTTCTTCGGCACGCCGGGCCCCCGCCATCCGTACGCCCGCGGCCTCCTGAACGCCCTGCCGGAGCGCGCCTTCACCCCCGTCCCCGGCATGCCGCCCGAACTCACCGCGCTGCCCGCGGGATGCGCTTTCGCGGCACGCTGCGAACGGGCCGACGACGCGTGCGGCGCGCTGCCCGCGCTCACCGACGGCGCCGCCTGCCACCATCCCCACGCGGACGTACTGGAGGCACCCCGTGCTTGAACTGCGCTCCATCACCGCCGGATACGACCGCCGCGCCCCCGTCGTCCGCGACGCCGGCCTCACCCTCGCGCCCGGCGAGTCCGTCGGCCTGCTCGGCCCCAGCGGCTGCGGCAAGTCCACGCTGGCGCGGGTCGCCGCACTCCTGCACCGCCCCGACGCCGGACAGGTCGTCATCGACGGCGCGACCGCCCGCGGCTGGCGCCACCGCGCGCCCCGCGAGCTGCGCACCGCCTTCGGCGTCGTCTTCCAGCAGCCACGGCTCTCCGCCGACCCCCGCCTGACCCTCACCGCCCTGATCGCGGAACCGCTGCGCGCCGTCGGACGCGGAGCCGAAGCGGCCGCCGCGGTCCCTGAGCTCGCCGCCCGGGTCGGCCTCGGCACGGACCTCCTGGGCCGCCGCCCGCACGAGGTCAGCGACGGCCAGCTGCAACGGGCCTGCCTGGCCCGCGCGTTGGTGCTCCGACCCCGCTGGCTGATCTGCGACGAGATGACGGCGATGCTCGACGCGTCGACGACGGCGGCACTGGTCCACGTCGTCGAGGAGTACCGGACCGAGCACGACGCGGGACTCCTCGCCGTCGGCCACGACCGCGTACTCCTGGAGCGGTGGTGCGACCGCACGGTGCACTGGGACGAGCTCGCGGGTGTCCCCGCCGCGTAGACCGTCACCCGCGCGATCACCGCGGCCCAATCCAACGCGATGGAGGGGCCGTTGACGCGGCCCTCCACCGAGCAGGCGAAGAAGTTCCACCTCACCGTCGACCGCAAGTCGATGTACGACGACCAAATGCATGGGGGTCGGCTCCAAGCTCACCGACGGCGCGGGCGCGATCCAGTACACGTGCCGCTGAGGTTCCCTGCGGTGCTGTGATCCGCCACGGTCCGCCGCGGGGTCAGCCCCGCGGCACGACCCGTACCTCCGTGCCGTCCCGGCGGATCTCGCGCACCTCGTCCTGCGCGAGACCGTCGTCCACCACCAGCAGGTCGAAGTCGGCGAGCGGCGCCAGCGCGTAGAGCCCGTCGCGGGTGAACTTGGTGTGGTCGGCGAGCAGTACCCGGCGCGTGGCCGCCGCCATCATCGCGCGCTTGACCTGCACGGTCTCCGGTGACGTGTGATAGCAGCGGCCGCGCGTCACCGCCGTCGTCGACATGAAGAGGACGTCCGCGCGGAACGCCTCGACGCTGTCCGCGGTGTGCAGGCCCATGAAGGCGTCGTAGGCGGGGAAGTAGCTGCCGCCGAGCGCGATCAGCGAGACGCCGGGTTCCTTGGCGAGTGCCGTGATCGCGGGCAGCGAGTTGGTGATGACCGTCAGCGGGGTGCGCTCGGCCAGCAGCCGCGTCAGGTGCAGACACGTCGTGCTGTCGTCGAGCAGCACCGTCTGGCCCGGCACCAGCTCCCGCACCGCCGCGCGCGCCAGCTGCTGCTTCGTCTGCGCCATCGTCGACATGCGCTCGGCGACGCTGCCGTGGAACTGCGCGGACGGCAGGCCCGTCGCCCCGCCGCGCACCTTGCGAAGCCACCCCTGCGACTGCAGGAAGTCCAGGTCGCGGTGGATCGTCATCAGGCTGACGCCGAACTCGTCGGCGAGGTCGGCGGCGCGCACGAAGCCGTTCGCGACCACTGATTCACGGATGCTGCCGCGCCGCGCCTCACGCACGTCCGCCCGGTCCGCCGTCGCCATGCGCCTCTCCCGCCGTGCCGCTCATCCACCCACCGTGTGACATGCCGGTGTGATGATCTCACGGATTTCACAGGTCGCCACGGTGGCGGCCCGGGGCCCGCGCAGCTCGGGGGCGGGGGACCCAAGTCCTCCTCACACGGCGAAAGACCCTCGTCGCGGGAGATGTCAGCGGGTCATTGACGGCGGATTTCGGCCAACTGTTAGCTCGGACCTGCCCGCATCAGCCGCCGCGTCCGCCGCCGACCTTGCCGCAGGGGAGCTTCGATGACGAACACCCCGAGTTCCGTCTTCACACGACTCGGCATCCCGCCCGCCCTCTCCTGGGGATACCTTGGCCTCCTGATCTTCATGACCGGTGTCGGCGTCGAGGCCGGCTACCTATCGCCGTACCTGGAGGACCTCGGCATCCCGGCCTCCTCGGTCGCGATGGTCTTCACCGTGTACGGCGTCACGGGCGCCGTCGCCGCCTGGTTCGCGGGCGCCCTCTCCGACCTGTGGGGCCCGCGCCGCGTCATGTGGGCCGGGCTCGTCGCCTTCGCCGTCACGCACGTCTTCTTCCTCACGGTCGCGATCCCGAGCAAGGCGTATCCGCTGCTCCTCCTCGGCTACGGACTGCGCGGCCTCGCCTTCCCCCTCTTCGCCTACGCCTTCCTCGTGTGGATCGCGGCCGTCGCCCCGCAGCGGCAGATGGGCAGCGCCATGGGCTGGTTCTGGTCGGCGTTCTCCGCCGGACTGCCCACGCTCGGCTCGCTCACCGCCAGCCTGCTGATCCCGCACGTCGGAGAGCTCGGCACCCTGTGGGCCGCACTCGGCGTGGTCGTCGTGGGCGGTCTCGTACCGCTCCTCCTCGTCCGCGAACCCACCGGCTCCGGACGGCTGGCCCCGGCGGGCGAGAGCCCCATGGCCGGGCTCGTCGGCAGCCTGACGATCCTCTACCGCAACCCGCGGGTCGGGGCGGGCGCGGTGGTGCGCATGCTCAACACCGCCTCTCAGTTCGGCTTCCTGGTCATGCTCCCCACCTGGTTCGTCAAGGAGATCGGCCTCTCCAACGCGCAGTGGCTGCGGCTGCTCGCCCTGATGTTCGCCACCAACATCGTCACCAACCTGGTGTTCGGCATCGTCGGCGACAGGGTCGGCTGGCGCACCACCGTCGCCTGGTTCGGCGGCGTCGGGTGCACGCTGTCGACGCTCGTCCTCTACTACGTTCCGTCCGCGGCCGGATCGCAGTACGCCCTCTGCGTCCTGGTCGCCGTCCTCTACGGCGCCACGCTCTCCGGATACGTCCCGCTCTCCGCCCTCATGACGGACATCGCGCCCACCCACAAGGGCCAGGCCATGGCCGCGCTGAACCTCGGCGCAGGCGCCTCCACCTTCGTGGGCCCCCTCGTCGTCAGCCTCTTCCTCGGGCCGCTCGGCGTCGGCGGCGTCGTATGGATCTTCGCCGGGTGCCACGCGGTCAGCGCGCTGCTCACCCTCACGTTGCGGACCACCGCCCCGGCCCCTGTCCCCGTCGCCGACTCCGCGGTACTCCTGCCACAGCCGCTTCACGCCGAAGCCCCGAAGGGACCGTGACCCATGTCGGTACTCGCCATCGACGTCGGCACCACGATGATCAAGTCCGTGGTCTTCGACGACCAGGGCAACGAACTCGCCGTCTCCCGGCTCGCCACCGAGGTGCAGCGCCGCCACCCCGGGTGGGCCGAGCAGGACATGGACACGGTGTGGAACGCCGTCGTCCACACCGTCCGCAACGCCCTGGCGGAGATCACCGACCCCGTCTGGCTCGTGACGTTCACCGCGCAGGGCGACGGCGCCTGGCTCGTCGACGCCGCGGGCCGCCCCACCGGACCCGCCGTCCTCTGGTCCGACGGCCGCGCGGGCGACATCCTCATCCGCTGGCAGCGCGAGGGCGTCCTCGACGAGGCCTACCGGCGCAACGGCTCTCTGACCTGCAGCGGCATGCCCAACGCGATCTTCAGCTGGCTGGGCTGCCACGATCCGCAGCGCCTGGCCCGCTCGGCCGCGTCGCTGACCGCCGCGGGCTGGCTGTTCCTGCGCCTGACCGGAGTCACCGCCACGGACGAGTCCGACGCCTCCGCGCCCTTCCTCGACCACACCACCGGCGACTACGACCCCGAGATCGTCGCCCTGTTCGGCCTCACCTCCTACGCCCGCCTGCTGCCCAAGGTCCTCGGCGAGCACGAGCGGATCAGCGAGATCACCTCCGGGGCGGCGGCCCAGCTCGGCCTGCCCGCCGGGCTCCCCGTCGTCATGGCGCCGTACGACATCGCCTCCACCGCCCGCGGCGCGGGCGTCGTCAACCCGGGCCAGGCGTGCAGCATCCTCGGCACCACGCTGTGCACCGAGATCGTCCGCAGGGACGTCGACACGAGCGGCGAACCGTCCGGCATCAACATCGCCTACCGCGGCCGCGAACGCATCCTGCGGGCCTTCCCCACCCTCAACGGCGCGGAGGTCCTCAACTGGGCCTCCCGCACTCTCCACCTGGAAGGCCCGCCCGAACTGGCCGCGCTGGCCTTCGCCGAATCCGAACCCGGCGCCCGCGGCCTGATGTTCCTGCCCTACCTCTCCCCGGCGGGGGAGCGGGCACCGTTCCTCGACCCGCGCGCCCGCGGCTCGTTCTGGGGACTCTCCCTCGAACACACCCGCGCCGACCTGGCCCGGGCCGTCTTCGACGGACTCTCCCTCGTCCTGCGCGACTCGCTCGTCGCCTCCCGCACCTCGGTCACGGAGCTGCGGCTGTGCGGCGGCGGCGCCAACAGCGCCGAGTGGTGCGCGCTCATCGCGGACGCGACCGGCGTGCCGACGGCCCGCTCCGGCGACACCGAACTCGGCGCCAAGGGTGCCTTCCTCACCGGCCTCGTGCTCAGCGGCGCCGAGTCCAGCATGCACAGCGCCGCCGCCAAGTACGTACGGATGCGCACCACTTGGGAACCCGACCCGGAGCGCTCCGCCCACTACGCGGACCTGTACGAGTCGTTCCTGACCTGGCGCACCCTGGCCCGCGACGCGGGCTGGACCGCGGCCGCCGCACCCCTGCCCGGCCCCCGCGCAGCACGAGAAACGACACATGGACAAGGAGCCCTCCGTGCCTGAGCAGCTGCCCCCCGACGCCGTCTGGCTCGGCCTGGATCTCGGCACCCAGAGCGCCCGCTGCGTCGCCGTCGACTCCACGGGCCGCGTGCTCGCCGCCGCGTCCCGCCCCCTCACCAGCCGCCGCGAGGGAGCCCGCCACGAACAGGACCCCGAGCAGTGGTGGGCCGCGCTCGCCGACGCCTGCCGCGAGGCCCTGTCCGGCATCGACGCCGCCCGCGTCCGAGGCCTCGCCATCGACGGCACCTCCGGGACCGTCCTGCTCGCCGACGCCTCCGGTGCCCCGCTCACGCCGGGGCTCATGTACGACGACGGGCGCGCCGCCGGGCAGGCCGCACGCGCCAACGAGGCGGGCGCCGCCGTCTGGCACGAGCTCGGCTACCGCTCCATGCAGCCGTCCTGGGCGCTGCCCAAACTGCTCTGGCTACTCGAACACGAACCCGCGTCGGCCGGTACGGGGGTGCGGCTGCTGCACCAGCCCGATCTGATCACCTGGCGCCTCGCGGGCCACCAGGTGGCGAGCGATGCCAGCCACGCCCTGAAGACCGGCTACCACCTCACCGAGGAGCGCTGGCCTGACGGCGTGCTCGACGAACTCGCCGTCCCACGCGCCCTGTTGCCCGGTGTCGTACGTCCAGGCAGCCTCCTCGGCACCGTCTGCGCGGCGGCCGCCACCGCGACGGGCATCCCCGAGGGCACGGCGATCGTCGCGGGCATGACCGACGGCTGCGCCGCGCAGATCGGCGCGGGCGCCCTCACCCCGGGCGCCTGGAACTCCGTACTCGGCACCACCCTCGTCTTCAAGGGCACCAGCCCCCACCTGGTGCGCGACCCGGGAGGCGTCGTCTACTGCCACCGCGGCCCCGGCGACACCTGGCTGCCGGGCGGCGCATCGAGCAGCGGCGCGGGCGCCCTCGCCCGCGAGTTCCCGGACGCCGACCTGGACGCACTCACCGCCCTCGCGAGCCGGTGCACGTCCGACGCGGTCGCCTACCCGCTGGTCTCCACCGGCGGCGAACGTTTCCCCTTCCGCGCCCCGGACGCCCGCCCGTTCGTCCTCGGCGCCCCCGCCGACGACGCCGAGCGCTTCCACGCGTACCTCCTCGGCGTCGCCTGCGTCGAACGGCTCTGCTTCGACTACCTCGACCTGATCGGCGCGCCCGTCGACGGACCGCTCACCCTCACCGGGGGCGGCGCCCGCAACCGGTACTGGAGCGGGCTGCGCGCCGATGTCCTCGGCAGGACCGTGCGGGTCCCCGAACAGGCCGAGGGCGCGGTCGGCATGGCGGTGCTCGCCGCGACCTCGGCGGGTGTCGGCGTGCGGGACGCCGCGGCCGCCATGGTCCGCACCGGCGAGGAGATCCGGCCCGACCCCGTGCGTACCGCCCGCTGGGTGCCCGTCTACCTCGCCTTCGTCGAGGAGCTGGCCGGACGGGGCTGGCTGGACGGCACCGTCGCCGCACATGCGCGAGACCGCGCCCGCCGGGCCCCCGACAGCCAGGAACGCGAAAGGGAAGACCAGTGACCGACTTCGTCCTCGTACGCCATGGGGAGACCGTCTGGCACGACGGCAACCGCTACGCCGGGCGCACCGACGTGGAGCTCACCGCGCACGGACTCCGCCAGGCCGCCGCGCTCGGCGCGTGGGCCGCGGGGGAGCGGATCGACGCCGTGGTCAGCTCCCCGCTGAGCCGCGCCCGGCTGACCGCGCAGCCCGCCGCCGAGGCGCTCGGCGTGACGCCCCGCGTCGAGGAGCGGCTCGTGGAGGTGGACTTCGGGCGGGGCGAAGGCCTGACCCGGGACGAGATGCGCGCGCGTTTCCCCGAGGAACTCGCAGCGTTCCTCCGCGATCCGGTCGCCCACCACCTGCCCGGCGGCGAGGACCCGCGCGCGGCGGCCGAGCGCGCGAGCGAAGCCCTCTTCGACCTCGCCGACGCCTACCCGGAAGGCCGCGTCCTCGTCGTCGCCCACTCCACCCTCGTCCGCCTCCTCCTCTGCCACCAGCTCGGCATACCCCTCGCCGACTACCGGCGGGTCTTCCCCGCACTCCACAACGGCGCCCTCACCGAACTGCGGCTCCGCGAGGACCGGATGTCCCTGCTCCGCCTCAACGCACCGACCACGACCGCCCCCACCCACGAAGGACACGAAGGAACCCCCTCATGAGCACCACCGTCCTCGCCGCCGGCGACCACTTCGTCCTGCCCCGCCTGCTCGCCGACGAGGTCCGCGCGGCCACCTCCGGCACGGACGCCGTCGCCGTACGGGAACTCACGCTGCCCTGGCCGCACACGCCCTTCGGCCCCGTCGGCGAGGTCGTCGAGGCGTCCGGCACCGAGGAGGAGCTCATCGAGGCGCTCCAGGGTGTCGAGGTGTGCGTCACGCAGCTGGCGCCCCTGACCGAGCGGATCCTCACCAACTGCCCCGACCTGAAGCTGATGTGCGTCAGCCGCGGCGGCCCCGTCAACGCCAACCTGGAGGCGGCCACCCGCCACGGTGTCGCCGTCTGCTACGCCCCGGGACGCAACGCCGTCGCCACCGCCGAACACACCCTCACCCTGCTCCTGGCCGCCGCACGCGGAGTCGGTGACACCCACACCGACCTGCGGTCCGGCGTCTGGCGCGGCGACTACTACGACTACGACAACTGCGGCATCGAGATCGAAGGCGCCACCGTCGGCCTGGTCGGCTACGGCGCCATCGGCAGCCGCGTAGCCAAGGTCCTGGTCGCGATGGGCGCCCACGTCCTGGTCCACGACCCCTACGTACAGCCCAACCTGCTCACCGGCGTCGCCGAGCAGGTCTCCCTCGACGACCTGCTCACCCGCTCCCGCATCGTCTCCCTGCACGCGCGCGTGACCGACGAGACCAAGGGCATGATCGGTGCCGAACAGATCGCCCGCATGCCCCGCGGCTCCGTCCTCGTCAACTGCGCCCGCGGCGCCCTCCTCGACTACGAAGCGGTCTGCGACGCCCTCGACGCGGGCCAACTCGCCGGAGCCGCCTTCGACGTCTACCCGACAGAACCCGTCCCCGCCGACTCCCGCCTCCTGAAGACCCCCGGCATCGTCATGACCCCGCACATCGCGGGCGGCAGCCAACAGGTGGCCCACAAGGCGGCCCGCATCGTGGCAGCCGAGGTCGCCCGCTACCTGAACGGCGAACCCCTCGCCCACTGCGCGAACCCTGAGGTCTTCACGGACCGGCCGTGAACGCGCGGCGTCGATAGCGCCAACTCCCGGGCAGGGCAGGTTTCCTGGCGTGGGCGGGGACTCATACTCACTGAGGTCCCGCCCGTCCATGTGGGCGGGCGTCCGCATCCATTCGCCCCCCGGGAGGCACAACATGGCCCTCACGACCCGTCGCAGAGCCCTCACCACCTTCGGAGCCGCCCTCGTGGGCGGCGTCGCGATGCCCGCCCACGCGCACGCGACCGGAGGCGGACACCACCCCCGCCCCCTGATCCGGGCCCACGCCCACAACGACTACGAGCACCCCCGCCCCCTCTTCGACGCGCTCGACCACCGCTTCGGCAGCGTCGAGGCCGACATCTACCTCGTCGACGGGCAGCTGCTCGTCGCCCACGACCCGGTGGACCTCGACCCCGCCCGCACCCTGGAGTCGCTCTACCTGGAGCCCCTGGCCGCCCGCGTGCGCGCACAGCACGGGTCCGTGTACCGGGGGTATCACCGCACCCCCTTCCAGCTGCTGATCGACATCAAGACCGAGGGCGCGTCGACGTACGCCGAGCTCCACCGCCATCTGCGGCCCTACCGGCGCCTCTTCACGTCGTACAGCCATGGGAAGGTGCGCCGCGGCGCCGTCACCGCCGTCGTCTCCGGGGACCGGGCGGCGCGCGGGCCGATGGAGGCGCAGCGGGTTCGGCATGCCTTCTACGACGGGCGGCTCGCCGATCTGGGCACCGCGGCGCCCGCCTCGCTCATCCCGCTGATCAGCGACAACTGGTCCCTCAACTTCAGCTGGCAGGGCGTGGGGCCGATACCTCCGGCGGAGCGCGACAAGCTGCGCGGCATCGTCTCCGCCGCCCACGCGCGCAGGCAGCGCGTGCGTTTCTGGGCCACGCCCGACCTGCCGGGACCGCAGCGCGACGCGGTGTGGAGCGAGCTGCTCGCCGCCGGGGTGGATCACCTCAACACCGATGACCTCGCCGGGCTCGAAGCGTTCCTCGACGCGCACCGCGGATGATCTTCGAGGATCAACCCTCGTGCAAGTAACACCCGTTCGGAGCACAGGTCAGACGCCCGGACGCTCCCTCCGTTACGCCAGACTGACGGCCGGAAGCCGCGGTTCCACGTGGCGGAGGAGGTACTTCCCATGGCCGTTTCGATCTCTGTCGTGCTGCTCCTTGTGGTCCTCGCGGTGGTCTTTCTGCGCAACGGAGCGCTGAAGGTGTCGCACGCCGTCGTCTGCGGGCTCCTCGGTTTCTACCTGGCGAGTACGAGCATGGCGCCGACCATCCACAACGGACTCACGGCCACCGCCGACATCGTCAGCTCGATCCGGCCATGACGCGTGCGAGTGCTGCGAGTTCATGAACAACTGACGCGCAGTCATGGACAGTCGCGGAGGCGGCATCTAGCTTCGGCGCATGCCCAGCAGACTGCGCCACATCGTTCCCGCCGGTGTCGTGGCCCTGACCGTGTCCCTCGCGGTGCCCGCGTACGCCGACGAGATACCCAACGCCCCGGGGCACCGGCTCGTCGAGCAGTACGAGGGCGCGCCCGCCGAGGCGCGGCCGCTGCCCGGCACCCCGCCGCCCCAGCACCCGTACCTGGCCGCCAACGGCCGCAGCGGCATGCACGCCGACGCGGCCGGCAGCGGAACGTACCCCTGGAGCGGGCCGCTCGGGAAGCGGCCCACCGTCGACAGCGAGAAGATGGCGGCGCTCGGCGGCGAGTGCGCGACCGTCACCTTCGACCGCGACGGACGCATCGTCACCGTGTGCGGCACGTTCACCGGGTTCCTGGTCAAGCTGCTCGACCCGGAGACGCTGGACACGCTCGCCGAGTACAAGCTGCCGCAGCGGCCCTCGACCGTCGAGGCCATCACCCGCCTCGACTTCTCGAAGATCTTCAAGGACACGTCGGGCGGCGCCTATTCGTACCTCGACAACGAGGACCGGCTCGTCCTCGCCGACTCGCGCCAGCACATCGTGCGACTCGCGCACGAACGCACCCCGGGCGGTGGCTGGCGCTTCGTCGTCGACAAGGAGTGGGACCTGACGGACCACGTTCCGCACGACTGCGTGAGCTGGACCAACCTCTACCCGAGCGGCGAGTGCGACCCCGTCACATCGGTGATGCCGGACTGGGAGGGGCGCATCTGGTGGGTGACCCGGCAGGGGCGCATCGGCACCGTCGACCCGAAGTCCGGCGCCATCCGCTCCGTCCGCCTCGACGGCGAGGAGATCCAGAACTCGTTCTCCGTCGCACGTGACGGCGTCTCGATCGTCTCCGACCACGCCCTCTACAGCTTCCGGGCCACCGCGGACGGCACGCCCAAGGCCCTCTGGCGCCGGACGTACGACCGCGGCACCGGCACCAAGCCCGGCTCGGTCAACCAGGGCTCCGGCACCACGCCAGACCTCTTCGGCGCGCACGACGACTACGTGGCGATCACCGACAACGCCGACGACCGCATGAACGTCCTCGTCTACCGGCGCGGCACCGACGTGCCGGACGACGAGCGGCTCGTCTGCAAGGTTCCCGTCTTCGGCTCCGGCGCCTCCACCACCGACAACTCGCTGATCACCTGGGGCGACAGCCTCGTCGTCGAGAACAACTACGGCTACGAGAACATCACCTCGCTCACCCTCGGCCGCAGCGTCGTCGGCGGCGTCAGCAGGATCGATGTGCGCGAGGACGGCACCGGCTGCGACACCGTCTGGGAGAGCGCCGAACGCTCCCCGTCGACGGTGCCGAAACTGTCCACCGCCAACGGCCTGCTGTACTTCTACACGAAGGAACCCAACCGCCTCGGCATCGATGCGTGGTACCTGACCGCCGTCGACTTCCGCACCGGCGACACCCGCTGGAAGCGGCTCGCCGGCACGGGCATCGCGTACGACAACAACTGGGCGCCCGTCACGCTGGGCCCCGACGGGACGGCCTACGTGGGCGCGTTCAACGGGCTCGTGGCGGTGCGGGACGGCGAGTGAACGACCGGCTCAGGTGCGGGAGAACACGCCGATGCCGTTCGGTACCGGACGCTCGATGCCCCCGCTGGGGTTGTTGCGGACCGTGACGGCTTCGGCGCCCGGGAGCCGCGCCACCAGCGTGGACGTCGCGGAGACCAGGGTGGAGGAGCCGCCGCCGTCCAGGCTGAAGCCGTCCCGCGCGCCCAGCTCCTGAAGGGTCCGCGCCATCTCGGCGATCGTCAGGCCCGTACGGAACTCGGGGGACCCGTCGAGGGAAAGGAGCAGCAGGCGACGGCCGCCGTCGGCGATCCCCGCGGCCGTCCGCACCGCCGACGCGGTCCCGTCGAGGCCGGGCAGCGGCTCGCCACCACGGAGCACCGGGTAGCCGCCGAGGGCGAAGCGCAGAGGCATGCGGGACTCGGCCGCGACCAGGCGGTGCTTGACGTGCACCCAGTCGCCCGCCGACAGCTTCCGCAGCTCCTGCGCGCCCGCCTCGCGGCCCACCAGGACCGTGGTGCCGCGGGCGATCGGACCGGTGCCCGGCGTGTCGGCCGAGGCCACCACGCGTCCGCCGCGGACCGTCACCTCGTGGGTGTCCGTGCTGCACGGCGCGCCGCGGCTCGTGTCGGTGCCGCAGGTCGCGCGCACCCGCGACACGGAGCCCCAGTCGCTGGTGAACGCGCCCACGGAACCCACCGGCAGCGCGTACTGGTTGAGGCCGCCCAGCGGAAGGCGGGCGTCCCGGGTGCGGAGGTGCCCGTCGAGGGCGAGGCTGTCCAGGCGGGCCCTGCGGTCGTACCCGACGCCGAGGACGGCCTCGGTGGTCACGCCCGGCGGCATCGCGGGCCCGAAGCGCTGCCCGTTCGGCACGGCGCCCTTGAGCGCGTGGCCAGCCGCGATCGCAGGACCGACGGGTGCGCCGGTCGCCTCGACGCCGGGGTGCTGCGTCTCGGAGATGTTGAAGAAGTCGCCGTTGATGCCGCCGACGGCACCGGCGCCGTCCGCGAGCGCGGAGACGGGCGCACGCGCGGCGACCTTGCCCGGATACAGCAGGCCGACACTGGTGCGCGGGTCGCGCAGATCCACGTCGAGCACGTGCACGCGGGCGGCCCCGTGGGATCCCGCCACGTCGAAGTATCGATACTCCACCCCCGGCGCCACCGGGCCGGACGCGTGCGCGACACCCCCCGAAGCGGCACCGGCCGGCGCCGCTCCCGTGAGAGCGGCACCGGCCAGCATGCCGAGCGTCGTGGCAAGTGTCAGGGCCGTTCTGAACCGTCCACCGCGTTGCTTCTGGCGAGTCACAGATCCCCCTGGTTTTCGACCGGGCAGCGAACCAACTGTCGCAGCAGCCAGAGGAGTTCACCAGATCCCGGTGGCTACGTCCCGACCAGCCGGGAACGGATCAGGAAACGTACGCCTTCCGGGGCCTCCAGCGAGAAGCCGCTGCCGCGCCCCGGCACGACGTCCACGATCAGCCGGGTGTGGCTCCACAGCTCGTACTGGCTCTTCGACATCCAGAACGCTACGGGCTCGGCCACCCCTTCGACCGTCAGCGACGCGAGGTGGACGTCGGATTGGCCGGTACGGAACTCGCCGTCCGGGTAGCACATGGGGGCGCTGCCGTCGCAGCAGCCGCCGGACTGATGGAACATCAGCGGCCCGTGCACCTCCCGCAACTTCCGCAGGAGCAGGGCGGCGGCGGGCGTGAGCTGCACACGAGGGGAGTCGTTCCCGGTGTCCTTCGTCTCATGACGGTCCATGGCGGGACCCTGCCCGCCGACACGTTGCAACAGGGTTGCGGGGCCGGAACCGGAGACCGCTGTTCGGAGCAATCGTGGGATGGTCGGGTCGTGTCGCCCGGGGAGCGGCGGCGCACGGGTGAAGCTGGTGCGATGCGTTGGCTCCTCCCGGCGATCGCCGCCCTGTCGTTGGCCGTCCCCGCGTCGTACGCGGCGCCTCCCGGACCCGCCCAGGGTCCCGCGTGCCGCTCCGGCACCGCCCCCTACCAGCGCGAACTGGAGCGGGAGCTGCGGCTGCCCGTCGACGGACGGCAGTCCGCCGCCGACTGCGCGGCCATCCGGCGGCTCCAGCAGCGCCTCGGTGTCCGCCCCGCGGAAGGCAGGGCCACCCTGCGGACGTACCGCTTCCTCGTCGCGGACAAGGTCCGGCGCAGCCCCGCGCAGCGGCGGGCCTGCCCCGTGAAGCCGTACCGGATCACCTGCGTGGACCTGACCCGGCAGATCCTGTGGGCGCAGAGCGGACGCGGGCTGGTCTTCGACCCGGTGCCGGTGCGCAGCGGCCGCGACGGCCTGGAGACCCGCCGCGGCTGGCAGCGGATCTACTGGAAGCACCGCGACCACTACTCGACGATCTACCGCGTCCCCATGCCGTACGCGCAGTTCTTCAACGGCGGACAGGCCCTGCACGGCACCCGCTCGGACCTCTTCTCGTCCGGCTCGGGCGGCTGCGTCAACCTGGCCGTCGGTGACGCCCGGCGCCTCTACGACCTGCTCCAGAAGGGCGACCGGATCTACCTCTGGGGAACGAAGCCGGGCACGGGCGGCTGACGCCGCCCGCGCCCGGCACACGGACCATCAGAGGGTCACTTGCCCTTCTTGCCTCCGCCTCGCTGGTTGGTGAGCGTCACCGTGACGTCCTTGGCGGGCTTGGTCACCTTGTGCGGGCCGCTGACCTTCTTCGCGGGCATGACGTAGCCGTCGGGAACGGCGGTCTCCCTGAGGTAGTACGAGCCGGGCGTGAGGCCCTGGAACGCGCACCGCCCGCGGCCGTCCGTGGCGCAGCCCCGGTCGGCGAGGGTGTCCCGGCGCGCGCCCGACGTCTGGAGACCGGGCGTCCCGTTGCTCTCGCGCCAGAGCTGGAAGACGGCGCCCGGCAGCGGCCTGCCCGTCTTCTTGTCCTTCTTGACGACCGTGAGGGAGCCGTGGACGTCGGGCTGCCGCTCCTTGCGGTTCAGTGCCTCGACGGAGGCCCCGAGCGCGACGTCGGACTCGGTGAGGGTGAGGGGCCCGAAGGCGGCCGGGTCCGGCAGGTCGTACCCGTCGGGCGCTTTGGTCTCCACCCAGTAGTACGTGCCGGCCGTGACGGTCCTGCGGCAGGCACCGGACGAGTTCGTCGTGCAGGGCGATCCCTTGGCGGTGTCCGGGTCCGCGCCGCCGCGCTGGAGGCCGGGTTCGCCGTTCGTCTCGTGCCAGAGCTGGAAGACGGCGCCGGGCAGCGGCTTCCCCGTGTCCTGGTCCTTCTTGACGACGGAGACCAGGCCCTCCTTGACGGACGGTTCGTCCTTCTTCCTGTTCGTGGCCGGGACGGAGACGCCCTCGGAGGCGTTCGCCTCGGTCAGCTCCACCGGTCCGAAGACGTTCGGGTCGGGTCGCTCGTACCCCTTCGGCGCCTTGGTCTCGCGCCAGTAGTACGTGCCGAGCGGCACGGTCCGCGCGCACTCGCCCTGCGCCTCGGTGACGCAGGGGTCGCCGACCTTCGTGTCCGGGTCGTCGCCGCCGGTCTGCAGGCCGTCGTCGCCGTTGGACTCGCGCCACAGTTCGAACTCGGCGCCCTTGAGGGGCTTGCCGCCGTCGTCGTCGGTCTTGACGACCTTGACCTCGCCGGTGGCGGGCGCGGTGGCGCAGTCGGGCAGGTCGCCGAGGAAGGGGTAGTTGTGGAACTCCTGGCCGCCGCCGCCCGACGCCGAGCTGGTGTGGGTGAGCGAGCCCGTGGTGAAGAAGCGGCCGTTCATGCCCGGCACGCTGACCGTGGTCGTCGAGCCCTGGTTGCCGACCAGGACGCTGCCCTGGAACTGCCCGGTGCCCTTGACCTCCACCGAGGTGGCGTCGGGGAAGTTCCACAGCAGGCGGCTGCGCAACTTGTTGAGCTGGCTGCTGTCGTCGATGGTGCCGCTGTACGTGTTGATGGTGCGCTTGGTGCCGAGGATGTTGACCAGGATCGTGGCGCCGTCCGGGATGCCCTCGAAACGGATGCCCTCCTGGCCGCCGCTGCCGCCCATCAGGTCGAAGTCGACGTTGAAGACCTGGAGCATGGAGGTGTTGTCGCCGCGGAACAGGGTCTCGCCGCCCGCGTGGGTGGCCGTTCCGGTGGGGGTGCGTGTGCCGCCGTCGGGGTGCGCGTAGCACTGGCTGGCGGCGGTCAGCTCGTCGCGCAGCGGGATGTACGGCTCGGCGGCGTCACGGTCCTTGCGCTTCGTGGCGAGGATCGTGCCGTCGGCGTCCTTGGCGTACCGCACGACACCGTCCTCGGCGAGGAGCCGCTCTCCGCCGGCGACGGTGACGCTGCCGCCCGCGGTGAGCCAGTCGGCGCCCTTGGGCGGCGCCACCCGGGAGCCGACGCCGGCCTCGCCGACGTTGTAGATGCTGCTGGCGCCGGCCGCCTTGTCCTGGTCGAAGTCGCCGAGGACGACGACGCGCCCTTCGGCTTCCGCGGCCTTCTCGCGGACGAGGAAGTCCCCGCCCACGTAGATGTTGATGCCGTTGTCGCGGTACTTGATCCCCCCGTTGTTGGTCGGCGGGTAGTCGCCGTCGGGGCAGTTGCCCGGCACGCACGGACCGAGGCCGCCGGGCAGGGGCTTCGCGGCGGCCTCGGCGACAGGCACGGCCGACAGGCTCGTCCCCGCCACGATGCCGAGGAGGCAGAGATACCTCGTCCCGGTCCGGACGAGGGAAGGAAAGGTCACGTGCACATCAGCTCCCACAGGGTCATAGAGACGTGGGGAGGCTCGCACGATTGACGCCGGGGACCGTTCAACCGATCCGCGCTTCATAAGAAGAGCACTGCAAAGGACGAGCGTTGCGCCGTCCGTGTGGCGTCGACTCCGTGCCTCCACGAGGATGGCCCCCTCGAAGGGCGTGGCCCCTCTCGCGGGGGCGTCCGTGGAGCGGAGGCGGCGCGATGGGATCACATGCTGCGGCCGGACGGCGGCGTCGGCGGCCGGTCGTGTTCGGCGCGCTCGGCGCGACGCTGCTGGGGATCCTGCTGTGCGTTCCGAGCGCGGGGGGCGTGCCGGTGTCGGCGGATGCCTGCCGCGGCGCGGGCAGCACGCTGCCGGTCGGCGACTGCGGGCCGTTCTGGCAGGTCCTCGCCGAGGACTTCAACGGCGACCGGGTACCGCTCGGCGCCTTCCGCGACTGCGACCACCACACCGACACCTCCGCGGCGTACTGCGCGGGGCTCAAGGGTTCGTACCGGGACAACTGGTGGGCGTACCCGACCGGCTGGCCCGACACGGCCCACGACCGGGACCGCGACGTCGTCGGCGTCTACCACCCGGAGGACACGGTGAGCGTGGGACCTGCGGCGGACGGCGACGGCCGGATGCGCATCCGCATGTGGCGGCCCGCCGACGGAGGGCCCGTCCACGCGTCGGCGGTGGTACCACGCGCGGTCATGCAGATGAAGTACGGCAAGTACAGCGCCCGCATCAAGGTGACCGAGCAGGCCCCCGGCTACAAGTCGGCCTGGCTGCACTACGGCGGCGGCTGCGAGATGGACCACCCGGAGGGCGAGTGGACCGGCTCCCTCACCGCCTTCCACCACCCCTGCGGCGGAGGCGAGCAGGGCTCCTACCCCGGCGCCGACACCTGGACCGCGTGGCACACCGTCTCCACCGAGTGGACGCCAGGACATGTCCGGTTCTTCGTCGACGGACGCGAGACCGGACACGACACGCGCGGCGTCCCCGACCGCCCGCTCTCCTGGGTCCTGCAGAACGAGAGCGCCTTGGAAGGACCGGGGGCCGCGCCGGGCAGCAGCGCGCAGCTGGAGATCACCTGGGTGGCGGCGTACGCGTACGGATGGAAGTGACGCCGGAAGGAAGCGACGCCGGATGGAAGTGACGCTTCCGGCAACTGCGAGCACACGCTCCGGAAGCAGGTCGTGAATGCCGTACAACCCTGGCGCCCCATCCCGTGTCGAACAGGGCGCCGGACAAGGAACGGGCCCTTTCCGGACACCCCCCGCGCCTGCCCGGCCACCTTCCTTCACAGGAGCCGCTCGTGCGCAAGAACCGTTCGGCCGCCCTCGCCGCGGCATCGTTCCTTCTGCTGACCGGGGCCGGTATCGCCGCCGCCCCCTCCGCCTTCGCCGGCACCCCTGGGGGTACCCGCGCCGACGACCGCAACAGTGACTTCAACGGCGACGGATACGAGGACGTCCTGGTCGGCGCCCCGGGTGCCACGGTGAGCGGCGCCAAGGGCGCAGGGCTCGTCACCATCCAGTACGGCTCCACCGGAGGCATCAACACCAGCGACGTCGCCAGATTCAGCCAGTCGACGTCCGGTGTCTCCGGTGCCGCCGAGGCGGGCGACAACTTCGGCAAGGCCGTCGCCACCGGCGACCTCGACGGCGACGGCTACGACGACGCGGTCATCGGCATCCCGGGGGAGGACCTCGACGCCGGGGCGGACGCCGGTGGCGTCGCCGTCCTGTGGGGCTCGAAGTCGGGGCTCACCGGCTCCGCGAGCAGCTGGCTGCAGAGCCAGAGCGCCGCCGCGGGCCAGCAGTTCGGCCTCGGCCTGGCCGCGGCGCACTTCACCGCGGACACCCCCGGCGACCTCCTCGCCGTCCTCGACCGGGACAACCTGGACCTCTTCGTGTACGACCCCGCGCCGCAGGCACGGGGAGAGGCGCCGCTGCGCCGTCAGGCCACCGAGCGGCTCGGCAGGTCGGCCGCCACGAGCGCGATCGTCTCCAAGTCGCTGACCACCGGCGACTACGACAAGAACGGCTACGCCGACCTCGTGGCCTCCGGCACCACCGACGGGGACGAGCCCGGTCACGGCTGGTCCGTGCAGTTCGCGGGCGGCGCCGACGGCCTGACGTACAAGAACGACCTGCGCGGCGGCCCGGTCGCGGCCTCCGGCGACATCAACAACGACGGCTACGACGACCTCGTGACCGGCGAGCCCGCGTCCCCGGACGACGGTGGCGAGACGATGACCGGCGGCCTGGTCGGCGTGCGCTACGGAACGGAGGACGGCCTCGTGAACGAGGCCAAGTGGTGGACGCAGGACGCCGAGGGTGTGCCCGGTGTCGCCGAGCCGGGGGACGGCTGGGGCGCCGACCTGTCGGTCGCGGACACCAACGGCGACGGCTATGCCGACGTCGCGATCGGCGCGCCGGGCGAGGACATCGGGACGGTCGCCGACGCGGGGGCCGTCTGGGTGCTTCGCGGCTCGGAGAACGGGATGACGGCGAGCGGCGCGAAGTCGTTCGACCAGAACTCCGCGGACGTTCCCGGTGATGCCGAGAAGGGCGACAAGTGGGGCGCGCAGGTGCGGCTCACCGACCCGAACCGCGACGGGCGCTTCGGGCTCCTGGCGGCCGCGCCCGGCGAGAACACCGGGGACGGCGTGGTGTGGGTCCTGTCCGCGAACTCCGGCGGGGTCACCGCCGCCGGGTCCTGGACGTACGGCGCGGGCTCGCTGGGGGCACCGGCGGCGGACGCGGCGTTCGGCGCGGCGATCGACGAGTAGCAGCGCGTAACAGCGCGTAACAGCGGGTTCCTGAGGCAGGTAACTCCTGGCCGGGCTCACCAGAGGCGTCACCGCGTGCGGTGGCGCCTCTTTCGTTTTGGTCCGGTCCAACTACCCGTCGGTAGGCCCGAGTTGAGCTGCGGGATCTTTGCCGAATCCACATATGACGGGCGAGTGAACTGGGGGTAAATGTCGCCTTTTTGCCCCTCAAGGCGCCCAATTCAATTGTTGACACGGAGAGTTGGTCTAGTCCATTTTGGTGATCCGGCGTGGAGATCTGCCGCCGGAGATGAGCACCGATCCTTGGAGCACCACATGGCAGCGAGTGACCGCTACCTCCATCGAGCCCCTTCCGACGTCCCGTACTTCAGCTCGGACGCCGACACGTACCTGGCGCAGACCCAGCTGCGCGACCTCGAGAAGACCCGCCCCCTGCGAGTCCTCTCCGAGGAGGACTTCGCCCACTGGCAGACGTACGGCTACATAGTCGTGAAGCAGGCGATCCCCCGTGAGGCCGCCAAGGACCTCCTCGACTTCGCCTGGGAGTTCCAGGGCCTGGACCGCGGCCGCCCCGAGACCTGGTACGAGGACCGCGAGTTCCGCTCCGACCTCGACCGCGAACTGCACGTCTACGGCTTCGTCGAGGCCTACCACCACCAGCTGATCTGGGACAGCCGCCAGGCGCAGCGGGTCTACGACGCCTTCGTCGACGTCTGGGACTGCGAGGAGCTCTGGGTCACCCTGGACCGCCTCAACCTCAACCCGCCCAACGTCAAGAACCGCTCCCGCTCCCTGATCGCGCCCACCGAGCGCGGCTTCGACATCAACCTCCACTGGGACGTCGACACCACCCTCGGCGTGCTGCCCCAGCGCGTGCAGGGCATCATCGCCCTCGACGACACCCGCGAGGACCACGGCGGTTTCCAGTGCTGCCCCGAACTGTTCCGGCGGTTCGACCGGTGGAAGGCGCTCCAGCCCGACGGCCGCGACCCCATCCGCCCCGCGATCGACCGCGACGAGATGCCCGTCGTCCGGCCCGAGCTGGAGGCCGGTGACCTGCTGATCTGGAACGGCCTGCTGGCCCACGGCGTCGCCCCCAACACGTCGAAGGACGGCGTCCGGGCGGTCCAGTACCTCTCGATGATGCCCGCCCTGGAGTCCCACGAGGAACTGCGCCGCTCCCGCATCGACTCCTGGTCCAACCTGAGCACCCCGGAGTGGAACGCCACGCTGCTCGGCGACGCGGACAAGCCCGAAGCCCTGCGCTACGGCACCGCCGCCCTCAACGACCTGGGCGCCAAGCTGCTCGGCCTCAAGTCCTGGAACGGGGAAGCCGCATGCGACGCATCTGCCTGACCCTTCCCACCAACCGGTCCTGCCCCGAGACCATCGCGGCGATCGGCGAGGAAGCCGCGTACGCGGCGGCGCACTTCGACGTCGAGGCGCACCTGCTGATCCTGGACTCCTCCGACACCGCCACGTTCGCCGACCACACCCGGGCCGTCGCCGCACTCCCCGACCTGCCCCACGTCGTCGTGCACCACCTCGACGAGGCGGCGCAGCGCGACTTCCTGCGCGACGTGATCGAGCGGGCCGAGGTCGCCAAGCCCGAGCTGACGCTCGACCTGATGCTCCCGGACCGCCTCTCCTACGGCGCCTGCACCAACCGCGCCTTCCTCATCGCCCGTGCGCTCGGCTGCGAGTCCGTCCACCGCAGGGACTCCGACAGCCGCTACCAGAGCATCGACGGCGAGCCCGTCTTCCCCGTCCACCACGAGCTCATGTCGCTCGGCAAGCCCGCCCGGGAGGCGGCGCACGGCGTTACGGAGAGCGCTCTCGAACCGCGCCACGCCGACCGGCGCGTGGCGATGGTGGGCAGCTCCTTCGTCGGGGAACTCTCCGTGGACATCGGCGACATCCAGCGCACCGACCCGGACGTGTACTACGACGTGGTCAGCCTCTGGGCGCCCGAGCACTGGTCCGACACGGAGAAGCGGGCGCTGGTCGACGAGTCCTTCCGGGGCGCGGGCACCGACCCGTTCGAGCGCGACCACGCACTGCTCGGCCTCGTCGACCCGATGCGTGTCGACATGTGCAACATCAGCTTCCACGACGTGCACGAGCGCGTGCCGCTGCCGCCCGCGACCGACACCATCGGCAGCGACTACTTCCTCATCCACCTGGTCCACGACGCCGCCCTGCCCGGCGTCCTGCACAACCGGAACATCGTCAACTACTACACCGGGGAGCGCAGGACCGACGCCGGCTTCCTCGCGTACCAGACGCGCTACGCGAAGTTCCTCCTGTCGATGCTCTACTTCAACCACATCTACGACCGCATGACCGAGGCCGGCGAGGAGCTGCTCGACGAGCAGGGCCACGTGCGCCCGACCGTCGTCGCCGAGTTCGCCCGGCAGAGCACCGCACTCGACCAGGCGGAGAACGTCCGGCGCCTCGATCGCCTCGACGCCGCCCACCGCAGGCTCGGCGGCCGGTACACGGCCGTCGCCGACCACCTGGCCGCCCACCGCGAACGCCTCCTCGACGAGGCACGCGGCGACATCGAGGACTTCGCCCTGCTCACCGAGGCATGGCAGCCGCTGATGCGCGCCGCCCAGGACATCGGCCCGCTCCAGGCGACGGGAACCCCCGCGTGAGCACCATGACGACGACGTACGAACCCGACAGCGCCTCACTCCTCGACGCCCTCGCGGCCGCCGCCGAGGACCAGATCGTCTTCGACCTCCCCGGCATCGAGGAGGGGTACGACACCCTCCTGCGCGAACTCCCCGGTGTCGCCGTCCGCTTCGCCATGAAGGCCTGCCCGGTCGACGAGGTCCTCGCCCTCCTCGCACGGCGCGGCTCCGGCGTGGACGCGGCGAGCCCCATCGAGGTGGAGCAGGCGCTGCGGGCGGGCGTGCCCCTCGGCCGGGTGCACTACGGCAACACCGTGAAGTCCGACCGGAACATCGCCGACGCGTTCCGGCTCGGCATCAGGGACTTCGCGACCGACAGTCTGGAGGACGTGCGGGCGGTCGCCGAACACGCCCCGGGCAGCCGCGTGTTCTGCCGCCTCGCCACCACCGGCGAGGGCGCGCTCTGGGGACTCAGCAACAAGTACGGCTGCTCGCCCGAGGACGCCCTCGCGATCCTGGAGACGGCACGCGACCTGGGGCTCACACCCGCGGGCCTCTCCGTGCACGTCGGGTCGCAGCAGATGACCGCCGACGCCTGGAACGGCGCGTTCGACCGCATCGCCGACGTGCTGACCGCACTCACGGCCCGCGGCATCGCCCTCGACCACGTCAACCTCGGCGGAGGCCTGCCCGCGCTCGGCTACCGCGACAAGCACGGCACGACCCTCGAACCGCCGATGGACAAGATCTTCACCGTCATCCGCGAGGGCATGGCACGCCTGGGCGCGCTCCCCGGGCACGACCTGGGCTTCGTCATCGAACCGGGCCGCTACCTCATCGCCGACCACGGCGCCATCCGCGCCCACGTCTCCCGGCTCTCCGCGCGCCGCAGGCCAGACGGCGAGCGTCAGTACTGGCTGTACCTGAGCTGCGGCAAGTTCAACGGCCTCTACGAAATGGACCAGCTGCAGTACCGGCTCGTCTTCCCCTCGCACCGCGACGCCGAATCCGTCCCCGCCGTCGTCGCGGGACCCACCTGCGACAGCGACGACGCCTACTCGCACGAGGACGGCCTCGTGCCGGTGCCCAAGACCCTCGCCTCGGGCGACCCGGTCTGGGTGATGTCCTGCGGCGCGTACGCCACGAGCTACATGACGCAGGGCTTCAACGGCTTCAGCCCGCTCCCGTACACCTGGATCGACGGCGAGGCGGCATGACCGAGGCCGTACGCATACGCCGCATCGCCGACGGCGACTGGCCCGGCATCGTGGCACTGGAGTCCCGCGCCTACGCGCCCCTCGGCCTCTCCGAGGGGAGGGAGGCGCTGGAGTCCCGGGCCGGTGCGTCGCCCGGGACGTGCTTCGCACTGGACCTCGGACGGCAGCTGGCGGGCTACCTGCTGGCCCTGCCGTACCCGGAGTCCGCGTACCCGGAGCTGGACGGACCCGAGCGCGGGCCGACGCTCGCCTCGCGCAACCTGCACCTGCACGACATCGTCGTCGCGGAACACCTGCGGCACCGGGGTCTTGCCCGGCACCTCCTGCGCCACCTCATGGCGACGGCCCGCGCGCACGGCTACGAGCAGATCTCCCTGGTCGCCGTCGGCGGCAGCGAGACGTTCTGGGCGGGCCGGGGCTTCACCGCACACGCGGGCCCGCCACCGTCCGGCTACGGCCCGACGGCCGTCTACATGTCGAGAACCACACGGCCGGCGACCGTACCGGCGAGAGAACCGGAGAAGTGGGCTGATGCGGGTGCTCCGCGTGCGTGATCCTTTCCATCGGAGCCAGCTGGCGATCGCGGCACTGTTCTGCTCGCTCGGCTTCCAGTACGCGACCTGGGCGTCGCGCATCCCGGCCATCAAGGAGGACCTCGACCTGTCAGCGGCCGAGGTCGGCGTGCTCCTCATGGCCGCGGGTATCGGCGCCGCCGTGTCGTTCCCGCTCGTCGCCGTCCTGATGCGGCGCCTCGGCTCGCAGCGCCTCGCGCTCCTTTCGGCGCTCTGTCTGGCGCTGCTGCTCCTCGCGCTGGCCGGAGCACCCAACTATCCCGTGGCGCTGCTCGTCATGTGCGTCGACGGCGTCCTCGTGGGCTGTCTGAACGTCGCCATGAACGCGCAGGGGGCCGAGCTGGAGAAGCGGTACGAGCGCAACGCCATGGCCCGCCTGCACGCGACGTTCAGCGGCGGTTCGCTGCTCGCCGCGCTGCTCGCCTCCGGCATGAACGCGGTGACCTCGGCGGTCGCCGCGCACTTCGGGGCGGCCGCGCTCTTCCTGCTCCTGCTGGTGGTCTGCGCCCGCTCGGGACTCCTGACGGAGCGGGAGACGGCCGGCGCCGCGGCGCCGGAGAAGAAGAAGTCCAAGTGGACGGTGCCGTCCCGGGTGACGCTGTGGATGTGCGTCGCCATGGCGTTCGGCACCGTCACCGAGGGTGCCATGAACGACTGGTCGGCGCTCTATCTGGAGGACGTGGCCGAGGCGTCCGCCGAGCTGGCGCCGCTGGGCATCGCCGTCGTCTCCGGAATGATGCTGGTCGCCCGCCTCTTCGCCGACGGATGGCGCAGCCGCTGGGGCGACGGGCGCGTCGTCCTGACCGGGAGCGTGCTGGCAGGGTCGGGTCTCGCGCTCGCCCTGCTGAGCGGGGGCCTGGTGCCCGCGCTGCTCGGCTTCGCCTGTGTCGGCCTCGGCATCGCGGCCGTCACCCCGTGCGTCTACGTGGCCGCGGCCGGGCAGGGCTCGGACTCGCTGACGCTGGTGGCGGCCATGGGGACGACGGGTCTGCTGGCGGGACCGCCGCTCATCGGTTTCATCGCCCACGCCAGCAGTCTGGTGTGGGGTCTGGCCGCCGTCGCCGCCTCCGCGCTGGTCGTCTCGGCGTGCAGCACACGGATCCGCTGGCCGGCCACGACCGGCTGACCTGCATGGTTCTACGGCTTCAACGGCTCTGTCCAATCTCTTACTTACTCGAGGGTAGGCGTACCCGACCCCGTTGTTATACGTTCTGTCTAACAACGGGGTCGCGGCCTGCCGTGTGACGAGGCGCCGTGCCCGCTGCCTGGACGTCGTCGGAGTCGACGCGTCACCGAGCCAAGGAGCCGCAGCATGGCAAGCAGCACTGTTCGGCCGAGCACACAGGGCAGTTCTCCGGAGGGCGACGTCGCCCGGCGGCTGTTGGACTCGGCCGCTGTGCTGGCGTACGACCCGGCCGTCGAAGTCGACTGGGACACCCCCCTCGACCGCGACTGCCACGGCGCCAGCCCGGAGTGGAGCACGCTCTACGGCACCGCCTACTGGCGGGAGATGACCGAGGGGCAGCGCAAGGAGCTGACCCGGCAGGAGGCCGCCTCGGTGGCCAGCACGGGCATCTGGTTCGAGATGATCCTGCAGCAGATGGTGCTGCGCGACGTCTACGCCAAGGACCCGACGAGCACCGAGGTGCAGTGGGCGCTCACCGAGATCGCCGAGGAGTGCCGCCACTCCATCATGTTCGCCCGCGGCGCCGAGAAGCTCGGCGCCCCCGCCTACCGGCCGCGCCGCTGGGCGACCGAACTCGGCAGGGTCTTCAAGTCCGTCGCCTTCGGTGAGGCCGCGTACGCCGCGATCCTCGTCGCCGAGGAAGTCCTCGACGTGATGCAGCGCGACTGGATGCGGGACGAGCGCGTCGTGCCGTTCGTCCGCACCATCAACAACATTCATGTCGTCGAGGAGTCGCGGCACATGAAGTTCGCCCGCGACCAGACGCGCAAGCAGCTCGCGGGCGCGGGCCGCGTACGCCGCGAGATCAACTCCCTCATCATCGCCATCGCGTCGTACGTCATCGTCACCAGCATGGTGAACCGCAAGGTGTACGCGAACGCCGGGCTCGACGAGGAGCGCGCCATCGCCGAGGCGAAGGCCAACGAACACCACAAGTCCATGATGCGGTCCAGCTGTTCGGGCCTCATGGAGTTCCTCGCGTCGTGCGGCCTGCTCACCAAGCCGGCCCTGGTCTTCTACAAGCGCGCCCACCTCATCTGAGGCGTCCCGAGCCGATCCGACCCGAGCTGAGCCGACGAACATGACCTACGCCATCACCCAGACCTGTTGCAACGACGCCACCTGCGTGGCCGTGTGCCCGGTCAACTGCATCCACCCCACGCCGGAGGAGCGGGCGTTCGGCAGCACGGAGATGCTGCACATCGACCCGAAGACGTGCATCTCCTGCGGCGCCTGCGCCGACGCGTGCCCCGTCGACGCGATCTTCCCGGTGGACACCCTGCCCCTCGCGCAGAAGGAGTACGCCGCGATCAACGCGGCCTACTACGACGACGCGACGGCGGACGCCGCACCCGATCCCGGCCCCGGCAGTCCCAACTTCCATGCCTGGGGCGAGCCGTCCTTCCCCCGCGTCCTGCCCGCGGACTTCGCGCCGCTGAAGGTCGCCGTCGTCGGCACCGGTCCCGCCGGGATGTACGCCGTGCAGGACCTGCTGCTGCACACCAGCGCCGAGGTCACCCTCATCGACCGGCTCCCGGTCGCGGGCGGACTCGTGCGCTACGGCGTCGCGCCCGACCACCCCGCGACCAAGAAGGTCGGCGAGACCTTCGCCCGCTTCCACGCGCACCCGCGGGTACGGATGCACCTCGGCCTCGACGTGGGCACCGACGTCACCCCGGAGGAGATCGCGGCCCACCACGACGCGGTCGTCTACGCCGTGGGCGCCTCGGCCGACCGGCGCCTTTCGATCCCCGGCGAGGAGCTGCCCGGCAGCATCTCCGCGACCGCGTTCGTCGCCTGGTACAACGCCCACCCCGACGCGGAGCCGGACGGCATCGACCTGTCGGCGGAGCGTGCCGTCGTCGTCGGCAACGGCAACGTGGCCCTGGACGTCGCCCGCATCCTGCTCGCCGACCCCGACACCCTCGCCCGCACCGACATCGCCGACCACGCGCTGCGCGCCCTGCGCGGCAGCAAGGTCCGCGAGGTCGTCCTGCTCGCCCGGCGCGGCCCCGAGCACGCCGCGTACACCAGGTCCGAACTCCTGGCACTCAAGCACCTGCCGGGCGTGGACCTGGTCGTCGACGACCACGACCCGCGCGTCGCGGACGCCATCGACGCCGCGGACGCGAGGGACAAGGCGGCGGCCCTGCGGGGCGTCACGCGCGTACGGCCCGACTGGGAACGACAGCCGGAGCCCGGCCGCCGCATCGTGCTGCGCTTCCACTGCGAACCCGTCGAACTCCTCGGCACGGAACGGGTCGACGCGGTGCGTGTGGCGACGGCCGCGGGGGAGGAGCCGATCCCGGCGGGCCTGCTCCTGCGCGCCATCGGCTACCGCGGCACGCCCGTCGCCGGACTGCCCTTCGACGAGACCGGCGGCACCGTGCCCCACGAGGGCGGCCGGGTGGAGGGACGCCCCGGCACCTACGTCGTGGGCTGGATCAAGCGCGGCCCCAGCGGCGGCATCGGCGCCAACCGCACCTGCGCCGCAGAAACGGTCACCACCCTCCTCGCCGACGCGGTCGCGGGCGCGCTGCCCGCCCCGCAACACGCCACGAAGGCCTTCCACCGGCTGGCGCGCCGCCGCAACCGCCAGGTGGTCGACGCGCGCGGACTCGCCGCCATCGAGCGGGCCGAGGTGACCAGGGGCGCGAGCGCGGGCCGCCCCCGCGTCAAGATCGCCACGGTCGCCGAACTCGTCTCCACGGCACGGTCGGGCAGGGCGGGCATCCTGCGCTGACCGGCACGCGCGGGCTCAGTCCACTGCGGACGTCCCGTCGACCTCGTAGGCCTCGAGCCCCGGGGTCGCGAGGAGTTCGGCGACACACCGCGCGGAGCCTCCGACGTACGTGCTGACGAGGCCGACGTCACCGCCCACGCACCAGGCGCGGTCCTCGGGCCACCACAGGTCGGGGAGTTCGGGCACGCCGTCGATGAAGCCGGGCGCGGGCGAGTCGGCGTCGTCGAGGGGGCCGGAGAGCAGGATCTCCTCGCGGCCCGGCGTGTCGAAGACGGGCACGCCGTCCCATTCGATGTGCCCGTAACCGGCCCACAGTCCGTACCAACAGCGGTCGGGAGTCCCGGTGTGCCGCGCCAGGACGGGGATCATGGTCCGGGCCACGTCGCCCGGCGTCGGCCCTTCGTGCGGGTGCTCGTCCCAGACGCCGGGGACGGCGGGGGTGTCGTCGTTGCGGTAGAGGAGGCGGTCCTCGGCGCCGATCAGCTCGTGCCAGCGCGTCGCCGCACCGACCGTCGCGCCGTACGAGGCGGCGGCCCGGTCCCATCGCACCGGTGCGGTGCCGAGCCGGGCGGGGTGCAGGATCCGCGCGTATGCCGCGAAGCCGGGGGCGCACACGGCTGCCACCGTCCCGAACCCGTCGGCGGCCGAGGGGCGTTGCCCGAGCCAGTGGGCGGGGGACAGATCGTGGCGCTCGACGCGGAGGCGGCCGTAGGTGTGCGGGGGCGGAAGGCGGTCGACGAACATGGTCACAGTGTCGCCTACGCGAGAAGGCCCCGGCCTCCGTGACGGAGGCCGGGGCCTTCTTTCGCGAGCGCTGGGCAGGCCTTGCACCTGCATCTCCCCACAGGAAGTGGGGCGCCTTTCCTTGGACCACCAACGCGCGGGCCCTGCGCCGTTGTTCCGGCGTCGAGCACATGATCGACTGTACCCCATGGACCGGGCGGAAGAGAAACGCGCGGTTGTGCCGCCGTGCGGGGCTCAGACGCGGGCGTCGAGCAGTGTGCCCATCCACTCCTCGACGCCCTCGACCGTGCGCGGCAGCGCGCCCGACATCAGGCGGGCGCCCTCCGCCGTCACGACCAGGTCGTCCTCGATCCGGACGCCGATGCCGCGCAGCTCGGCGGGGAGTGTCCCGTCGTCGGGCTGGAGGTAGAGACCGGGCTCCACGGTGAGGACCTGGCCCTCCTCCAGGACACCGTCCAGATAGGTTTCGGCGCGTGCCTTGGCGCAGTCGTGCACATCGAGCCCGAGCATGTGGCCGCTGCCGCACAGGGTGTAGCGGCGGTGCAGGTCGCCCCGCGCGTCCTTGAGGACGCCCCACTCGGCAAGGCCCTCCGCGACGACCCGCATGGCGGCCCGGTGGAAGTCCCGGAAGCGCGCACCGGGACGCAGCGCCGCCATCCCCGCGTCCTGCGCGGCGAGCACCAGCTCGTACACCTGGCGCTGGACGGGGGAGAAGCGGCCGGAGAGCGGCAGGGTGCGGGTGATGTCGGCGGTGTAGAGCGTGTCGGTCTCCACGCCCGCGTCCAGGAGCAGCAGCTCGTCACGGTCGAGGCGTCCGTCGTTGCGGATCCAGTGGAGCACGCAGGCATGGGCTCCGGAGGCCGCGATGGTCTCGTAGCCGGTGCCGTTGCCCTCGGCGCGGGCGCGCAGGCCGAACACCCCCTCGATCCAGCGCTCCCCGCGCGGATGCGTGAGCGCGCGCGGCAGCGCACGGACCACGTCCTCGAACCCGGCGGTGGTGTGGTCGACGGCCAGCTGCAACTGCTCGACCTCCCAGGCGTCCTTGACGAGCCGCAACTCGGAGAGCGCGGCGGCCAGTTCGGGATCGGAGGCGGCGTCGCGGCCCGTCGGTGTCCCCAGGGAGTCCAGGTGGGCGCAGCGGATGCCGGTGAGCCGTTCCGCCTCGGCGAGGTCGGGGCGGCGGCCCACCCAGAACTCGCCGTAGCGCCGGTCCCGGTAGAACTCCTCGTCGCCGTCGACACGCGGTGAACGCGGCCGCAGATGGAGCACCGCCTCGTGCCCGTGCGGCCCCGAAGGCTCCATGACCAGCACGCCGCCGGCCTGGTCCTCACCGGTCAGGCCGGTCAGCCAGGCGTACGCGCTGTGCGGCCGGAAGCGGTGGTCGCAGTCGTTCGACCGGACCGTGAGCTCGCCCGCGGGCACGATCAGCCGTTCTCCGGGGAAGCGGGCGGACAGCCGCGCCCGGCGGGCCGGGGTGACGGCGTGCGCGGGCACCCGGTCGGAGTCGGGCAGGGCGGACGGGCCCCAGGCCTCCGCCATGAAGCGGGAGAGCTCGGCGGAGGCGGGCAGGTCGTGGCTGCCGGTGTGGAGCGGGGCGGCGGACTGCGGCATGCCGGATACGGTCACGAGGACTCCCTGGGGACGACGCACGGACGGGCAGGCGGACGGACGGCGGCGCGGAGGCCGGTCAGTAAAATGTCACATTACTATGGCACGGCCCGTCGGGAATCCGTCGTGCGGCATCAAATGCTGCGCAGCTGACACCAGTTGGAGCGTCCGGCACCAGTCGGTGTGTCCGGTCTTCAGCCTTCCGTGCTGTGCGCCAGCGCCGCGATCTCCGTCAGGGACAGTTCGAGCACCTCGTGGAGGAACCGCACGACCGTCCAGTGCGGCAGGGCGTCCTCGTCGTACGGACCGAACGCGGCGGTGTAGAGGGGAATCCAGCGCAGCGCCTCCTCCGCCGCCGTCTCGCGCCCCGGCTCCTGCTGGTAGGCGTCGTACGACACGCTCCGGTGGTGGATGAAGTGGCCTCCGGGCAACCGCTGTTCGCACAGTTCCCGGTACTCCCGGGTCTGCAGGATCAGGTAGTGCCAGATCTCGTCGATGTCCTGCTCGACGGGGAGGAAGAGACCGGCGAGGCGGTCGGGGTGGCGGGAGACCAGGTACAGGTAGCGGAGGCATTCGCGGACCTGGTGGGTGACGTACGCGGGCTCCGGGGCGTCGGGCTTCGCGGCGAAGTGCCGTACGACCTCGGCGTGCAGGTCGGCGCCGAGCAGCTCTTCGGCGGTGGGGGCGTGCGATACGGAAGTCTGCATGAGGGCTCCGGTCCGGTGGGTCGGCGGCGCGGCCGCGGTCATTGAGGCGGTCACTTCGGCGCGGCCAGCCAGGCGTACTTGCCGGAGCGCCCGATCGGCACGTGGTCACGGTGCTCCACGTGGCAGGAGCGCCCGGTCAACGCCGCGACGGATGTGGCCAGTTCGGCGGCCTCGTCGGGTGTGAACGGCTTCCCGTCGAACGTCGTGCACCACAGCTCGCTCCGGCCCTCGCCGGTGAGGTGCAGCTGATGCAGGAAGACGCGGGGCGAGGCCGCGGTGACCCGGGTGTCCAGGTCGGCCTGGGCCACGGGGCCCTCGGGCGTGGCGAGCAGCTCCTTCTCACGGCCGCAGAAGGAGACGATCCGCTCCGGGTCCGCGCTGCCGTCGGCGGTGCGGACGCAGTCGCCGGAGCGGTAGCGGACCAGCGGCATGTACGGGTTGCGGACGCTGGTGACGATCAGGCTGTGGATGCCGCTGCCCGGCTCCACCGGAATCAGCTCCACGCTCATGTCGTGGAGGTAGGGGCGGTAGCGCCCTTCGCCCTCGCTGTAGAAGAGGTAGCCGAGTTCCGTACTGCCGAAGAGGTCGACGATGGGGCAGTCGAAGTGGGTGCGCAGATACGCCCGTACGTTCAGCGGCGTGTACTCGTAGGCGTGGATGATCCCGGCCGGGCGCGGGAAACGGTCCCACAGGTCCCACTCGGTGACCTTCCGGGCCAGGTGCGCCAGGTGGTAGCTCGAGCAGTCCAGGAGGTACGCGCCCGTGGGGTGCGCGGCGCTCACCTCGCGGATCTCGGCGAGCATCCGCTCGACCTCGGCACGGTCCCAACCGGCGGGGTGCAGCTGCCGGTTGAGGTACAGCGTGCGGTGGTCCAGCCAGCGTTCACCGGGCGTCGCGCCCGGCTTGCGGGCGTTGACGCGGGCGACGTGCTCGGTGGCGAGGACGGTGGTCAGCGAGATCCGCCGTGCCTCCGCGTGCCAGAGGGCGCCGAGTTCGGGGTGCTCGCTCCACAGGCGGTAGTAGGAGCGGAGCAGGAAGTACGGCGGCCGGATGAGCTGCATACGGGCGTGGTTGGTCCCGGTGGACAGCACGAACTCGGCGTCGCCCGTCTCCAGGGCCCGCTCCAGTTCGGGGGTCATCCAGTTGGCGGGGAAGTCCCGGGCGATCTCCGGCTTCTCCAGGACAGGGAAGTCGCCGCGCTCGACGGACGCGCGGTACAGGGGGATGTCCCGGACCTTGTCCAGGACGTCGGCGCTCGGCAGGCGGTTCAAAGGGGCTCCGGTGCTGGGCGGGATGGGGCCGGACGGGGTGGGCCGGACGGGGTGGAGGGTGCGGCCGGTGCGGCGGGATGGCCGGCGGGGCGGGGGCGGTGACCGCGGCTCGCGCCGCCGTCGTCACCGCCACCGCCCGCCGGTTCGGCGCGACTAGGAGATGCAGCCGGTCTTGCCGGTGGCGCTGATGCAGCCGCTCTTCGGCGTCGCGCTGATGCAGCCTTCCTTCGCGCCCGCGCCCTGGGCCGAGTTGACCGCGACCCACTTCTGCCAGACGGACTCCTGCGTCATGCGCTTGATGAGCTGTTCCACGGTGAAAACCTCCATGGCTGTTCGGCACGGCGTGCCGAGGGGATGGGTGGGACACCGGGGGCCGGACCGCATGTGCGGGACCCGGCTCCCGGAGCAGGGGGAAACAGTGAGCGGCAGGTGGCGGGAGAGGGCTCTCAGGCCTTCGCCTTGGCCTTGTCCTCGGCCTGGACCTCGGCCTTGGCCGCAGTCTTGTCCGTGGCCTCGGCCACCGGAAGCGTCTTCATCCGGACGGCTTCCGTGCCGCTGTCGTTGTGCCGCAGCGCCCAGTTCTCCAGCGTCGTGCGGCAGGCGTGGTCCAGATGGCGCACGGCCGTCAGGTCCAGCTCGATGGGGCGGTCCTGCGGCATGGCCTCCAGGGTCTCCAGGATGCGGGGGAGCCGCAGGAACGTGGCGTTGCCGGTGATGGTCACCACCATCCGCCCGTCGGTGAGCTCCCGTACGTCCAGGTGGACATGGGAGGTGTCCCAGGCGGACTTGGCCACCGCGAGCACCAGGCCGAGGATGACGCCCTCGAACATGTTGGTGACCACGATGGCGATCGCCGTGACGGAGAGGACGACGGCCTCGCCGCGGTGGGCGCGGGCGAGCGGCACGATGTCCTTGACGGGGATCAGCTTGCAGCCCGCGTGCACCAGGACGCCGGCGAGCGCCGCGAGGGGGATGATGCCGAGCGCGGCAGGCAGGAGCACCGCGAACAGCAGCAGCCACGCGCCGTGCAGGATCCGCGAGAGCGGGGTGCGCGCCCCGGCCTGTACGTTGGCGGAGCTGCGGACGATCACCGCGGTCATCGGCAGCGCGCCGAGCATGCCGCACACCGTGTTGCCGACGCCCTGGGCGACGAGCTCCTTGTCGTAGTGCGTGCGGGGACCGTCGTGCATGCGGTCCACCGCGGCCGCGCTGAACAGCGACTCGGCCGACGCGATCAGTGTGAACGCGAGGACGGTGCCGAGCACCGCAACGCTGCCGAGCTCCGCGAAGTCGCCGAAGCCGGGCGGCTGGATGGCGTCGACCATGCCGCGCACCGACACGTTCGCCACGTCGAGGTCGAATCCGGCGGTGACGGCCGTGGCGAGGGCCACGGCGGCCAGCGGGGCGGGTACCACACGAGCCGCGGGGGGCAGCTTCGGCCACAGCACGAGGACGGCGATCGTGCCGAGTCCGACGGCCGCGGCGGTCAGCGCCGTGGTGTCCCCGACCGTGTCGGCGAGCAGCCCCGGCAGACCGGTGATCTTGTCCATGCCGGAGAGGGGCTGCTTGGCCCCGGCCATGGTGTAGAGCTGGCCGAAGATCAGCACGAGGCCGATGCCGGCCAGCATGCCCTGGACGACGGAGACCGATATCGCACGGAACCACCGGCCGCAGCGGAGCAGGCCGAGGCCGATCTGGAGCGCGCCGGTGAGCAGCACGATCGCGCCGAGCATGCTCAGCCCGAACTCGCGCACGGCTTCGAAGACGAGCACGGTGAGACCGGCGGCCGGGCCGCTCACCTGGAGGGCGCTGCCCGGCAGACAGCCGACGACGAGGCCGCCGACGATGCCGGTGACCAGGCCGAGTTCGGCAGGTACGCCGGAGGCGACCGCCACGCCGACGCACAGCGGCAGGGCGACGAGGAAGACGACGAGCGAGGCGAGGATGTCCCGCCGCAGCACGCCCGGTTCGCGCAGGGCGCCGAAGGGCGAACGCAGGGAGGAGGAGAGGGAAGGGGGAGAGGAGGGCATGAGGGTGGGGGTCCTGTCGTGGGAGCGGGCCGGTCAGCGAGGAACGGCGGTGCTCACAGCGGACTGAACGAGGGCCGGCCGGTGTCCGACGGCCGGTGTGTGCTGACGGTGCCCGTGTGCACTTCGTAGTACCAGGCGTGCAGTGTCAGGGAGTTGTCGGCGATGCGCTCGCGCACACAGGGGTACGCGTGGAGCCTCTCCACCTGCGCCAGTACGTGGGTCTGGACGGCCTCCGCCACGTCGGGCGAGGTCGCCGCCAGTGAACGCAGGGTGGCGTCGGGGCCGACGGAGTGCTCGAGCCAGTCGCGAACGGCCGGTACGGCCGACAGGTCTTCGCGCCGCACGAGCGCGCCGACGGCGCCGCAGTGGGAGTGTCCGCAGACGACGATGTCGCGGACGCCGAGTACGCACACCGCGTACTCGATGGTGGCGGCCTCACTCATGGGGCCTGCGGCGCGGCCGTCGATGCCGGCCTCGGGGTAGGGCGGGACGACATTGCCCGCCGTACGGAGTTCGAAGAGCTCGCCCGGCCGGGCCCCGGTGATCAGGGCCGGGACGACGCGCGAGTCGGAGCAGGTGATGAACAGGGCTTCGGGTGACTGTCCGGCTTCGAGAGCCCGGAAGGCCGCTGCGTTGTGGGGATCCGCCACGTGTGTCGTGGCGAACGAACGGGCGTTGTCGATCAGTGACTTCAAGGTGGCCTGCCTCCTGCGTCGCTCCGGCGGGCCGGGGACGCGGTGTGGTCGGGTCGATGGTGACGGGCGGGGCGGCACTGGCCCGCTGTGACGGTGGGCGCCTGCCGCCCCGGAACAGCCTGGACGGCCGTCGTGACCATCACTTTGCCATCGCATTACCGTGAGGTGACAGGGCAAAATTCTGCCAAAGATTGAGTAATTAACGCCCCTGAGCTGGGAATTGGTCCAGTAATCAACCGTTGGGTAAAGATCGCGGTGGAGAATGTGTGGGCGGTGTGAAGCACTTCTGTTCGCGCTGCGTTGCAGTCGCACCGAAAGGGGGTGATCGGTCCGGCCGCCGCGCATAGGCTGGCTGACGCCGTCCAACCGAGCCGTGAACCTGAATGATCGGAGAGTGGGAGAGCATGCCGGACACCTCGTTCCAGGGGCAGATCGTCGACACGGAGCCCGCGCCGCACGTGTTCCTCGTCGTCGGCATTCCGGGGTCGGGAAAGAGCTCCGTGTCGGACGCGCTCGCCCGCAGGTACCCCCTCGGCGCGCACATCGAGGGCGACCACCTCCAGGACCTGATCGTCTCGGGCAACCACCTCCCGAAGCCGGAGGAAGACCTCGAAGCGGACCGCCAACTGCTCCTGCGCGCACGCAACGCGGCGGTCCTCGCCCGCAGCTTCCACGCCGCGGGTGTCGTCCCGGTCATCGACGACGTGGTCGTGCGCCGCGCGCACCTGGAGTTCTACCGGGAGCACCTGAAGGACCTGCCGCTGCGCCTGATCGTGCTGGCCCCGTCCATCGACGTCGTCACCCGGCGGCTCACCGCGCGGGACAAGGTCCTCGCCGACGACTGGACGTTCCTGGACGAGGCGGTGCGCGGCGAACTCCGCGGCGAGGGCGAGTGGTTCGACAGCTCCGGGCTGACCCTGGACGAGACGGTCGACGCCATCCTGGCGAACTGAAGGGACGGGCCGTGCCCCGGGACCTCACGCGCACCACGGTCGGCATCGTCGGCGCGGGCCCGGCAGGGCTCATGCTCTCCCACCTCCTTGCCCGCGCGGGCATCGAATCCGTCGTGGTCGACCACCGCACCCGGGCACAGATCGAGGGCACCAGCCGGGCGGGCATCCTGGAGGCGGACAGCGTCCGGCTGCTGACCGACACCGGAGTCTCCGACCGCGTGCTGCGCGAGGGGGAGCGGCACGACGGCATCGAGCTGCGCTTCGAGGGCATGGGCCACCGCATCGACTTCCAGGGACTCGTCGGGGAAAGCGTGTGGCTCTATCCCCAGACCGACGTGTTCACCGACCTCGCCGACGCCCGCGCACGCGACGGCGCGGACCTCCGCTTCGGCATCACGGGAACGCGGGTCGTCGACCTCACGGCCGAGCACCCCGGCATCCTGTTCGACGACGCCGTGGGGCGACCCTGCGAAGTGCGGTGCGACATCCTGGTCGGCGCCGACGGGGCGCACGGCGTGTGCCGGACCGCGGCGCCCGAGGCGGCCCGTACGCACTACTTCCGCGCGCACCCGTTCGCCTGGTTCGGCATCCTCGTCGAGGCGCCGCCCAGCGCCGCCGAACTCGTCTACACCCACTCCGAGCGTGGCTTCGCGCTCATCAGCCGACGCACCGACACCGTGCAGCGCATGTACTTCCAATGCGGTCCCGACGAGGACCCGGCGGACTGGTCCGAGGACCGGATCTGGACGGAGCTGCAGGCCAGAGTGGCCGGACCGGACGGCTTTTCCCTCAAGGAGGGACCCGTCACGGACCGCTCGGTGCTCAGGTTCCGGAGCCTGGTGTGCGATCCGATGCGGTACGGCAACATGCTGCTGGCCGGGGACGCCGCCCACACCGTCCCGCCCACCGGCGCCAAAGGGCTCAACCTCGCGCTGGCGGACGTGCGCGTGCTCGCCGAAGCGGTGGAGAGCGCCGTCCGCACGGCCGACCGCGCCGCCCTCGACACGTACGGGCCCCGGGCGCTGCGCCGCGTCTGGCGGGCCCAGCACTTCTCCCACTGGATGACGTCGATGCTGCACGGGCTGCCCGACGCCACCGACTTCGACACGCGCCGCCAGCTCGCCGAACTGGCGGCCGTGACGGGCTCCGCCGCCGGATCCACGTACCTCGCCGAGGCCTACACCGGGTGCGGAGCCCTGCCCTCCCGGTGAGGACGACCGGAGGTCGTCACGGGTAGGAGACCACCGTCGACGGCACCGTGGAACTGCCCGACGTGGCGGAACCGGTGTCGTTGATGACGTGCTCGTACTGGCCCATGCCTCCGAGCGACACGACCAGGAGGTGGTGGAATCTGACGCCCGGCGTCCGCGGGGCGGCGAACCCGTGGTCCTGGCGGATCGAGGGATCCGAGGTGTAGTTGCAGTAGCTGCCGAGGCCCCAGCCCTCGTGGGACGTCACCGAGCTCGCGACCTTGTAGGCGGCGAAGCCCTTCACGTTCCCGTCCTGGACCGACGCCTGGTTGGGCGCGTCGTACGCCTTCTCGTTCTGGAAGAAGATCGTGCGCCCCCGCTGTCCCGACCATTCCACGTCGTACTTGTTGAAGTGCTCCACGAACAGACCGGTCGCGAGGACGTCGTCACCGCGGACGTGCACCCCGTAGTCCGCGCGGTTGGTCTCCCAGCCCACCCCGGCGCCGTGGTCGGCACGCCACACCCAGGTGTGGTCGATGATCGTGTGGCGGCTGTTGACCTCCATGCTGAGCGTGGCCTTGCCGGGGCCCGCGCCGCCGATCCTGATGAAGACGTCCTGCACGGTGATCGGGTTGGCCGAGTGGTCCCTGGCGGAGCCCCGCGGCCCCACCTCGAGCAGCACGGGTGAGTTGACCGGACCGGCGTCGATGAGGAAACCGGCGAGCCGCACCCCGTCCACGTCGGCGACCTTCATCGCGGCGGCGCCGCCGTCGGGCACGAGCGTGGCGTAGCCGAGGCCGAGTACGACGGTGTTGGCGCGGTTCACCTCGACGGCGCGGTCGATGTGGTAAATGCCGGGTGTCAGGAGCAGATGCAGGCCCTGGGCGAGGGCCGCGTTCATCGTGGCGGCGCTGGTGCCGGGCTTCGCGACGTAGAACTGGCTCAGCGGCAGTGACGTACCGCGGGGAGTCCCGTTCCCCCACGTCGTGCCGCGCGCGTTGGTCCGCTTCTCCGGCAGGAAGACCCGGTACTCCGTGCCGTTCAGGTACAGGAAGGGCTTCTCGCGCGAGATGGGCGTGGTGTCGAGCGTGGTGTACGGGGGGTTCGGGAAGCTCTGGCCCGGCGCGCCCTGGACGCCGGAGAACACCATGTTCCACACGGCGTTGACCCAGCCGCCCACGGAACTGTCGCGGGTGTACCACTGCTGCTGCGAGTACGGGCCGACACTGCCGTCGATCCTGCTGTCCGCGATGTAGCCGCCGCTGGCCCAGCCGTAGCCGTTGGGCGCGAGGTTGAGTCCGCCTCTGATGTGCATGCGGCGGAAGGGCGCCGCCTGCGCCACGGCCCACCGGTTGGTGCCGTTGACGGGCGTGAGCGCGAGGTTCTCCGCGGAGCGCCAGAAGTTTTGCGTGGCGTTGCCGTTGAACCAGCCGGCGTCGACCGTCACGTCACCGTTGATCGACGTGTCGTCGGGGGACAGACCGAGGCCCGCTATCGAGGTGTAGAACCCGAGTTGGGCGTTGAGCCCGTTGTACGTGCCCGGCTTGAACAGCAGCGCGTAGCGCCCGGTGCCGAACTGCGCGCTCTCCTGCTGCTTGAAGATCTGGTCCAGCTTGGCCTGGATGCCGGACGTGGAGGGCGAGAAGACGATCACGTTGGGCCCGAGGTCGCCGCCGCCCGGCAGACGGGCGGCCGGGGTCCGCGCCGCGGCGGGGGAGGCGGTGGTGGCGAGGCCCGCGGTGGCGGCCGACGCGGCGATGGCGCCCAGAACCGCGCGGCGTGTGGGGGAAGTTGGCATGGGGGCTCTCCTGTTTCAGGAAGTGAACGATCGGGAGCCGGGGGAGCGCTCTCTTGACCGGGAATAGTTCATCCGCGTGAGGGGCGCGTCAAGGGGTTGCGCTGTAGTTACCGGTGGTTCCCCTGATGTCACATCAAGAAGGCCCTGCACAGAGCCTGTTGGCGGGCGGGAGAGGCGCGGATCGGCTCTCGCGAGGGGCGGACGGCGCCCTGATGCGGGGGTGGCTCGGAAGCGTTCACTTTCTATTGACACGCTCGCGCCGGGGCCGCAACACTCCGGATCGGGAGAGCGCTCTCCCGATCCGACACAACCCACTGGCAACCCAACCCACGGGCAACCCAACCGATCCGGCTGACTCGGCAGGAGGTCTCCATGGCACGGAGATCGAAGATCATCTCAGGGTTACTGATGTCCGGCGCGCTCCTGGTGACGTCGCTGGGCGTGGGCGGCATGGCGGCGGGCGCCGACTCCGCCCCGCCCTCTGCGCACCCGATGCCCTCGACGCACCACCACCAGGGGCACACGATGGCGCCGTCCACCGTCGCCGCCGCGGAGGACCGCGACGGCGACGGCACCATCCCGGCGAAGTCGCAGGTCACCGGCGCGAAACCGGCAGTGAAGGCGCCGCCCCACCGCTACTTCCACGAGTTCCAGGCCAACTGCTCGGTGACGCACACCAGGCCCGACGACCCGATCGTCTACCCCGGCCAGCCGGGCAAGTCCCACGACCACACCTTCATGGGCAACACGACGACGGACGCCCACAGCACCACGGACTCCCTGAAGCGCGGGAACACCGCGTGCAAGGCGCCCGGCGACAAGTCGGCGTACTGGATGCCCACCCTCCTCAAGGCCGGGCAGCCCGTGCTTCCGGTGGGCCCGCAGGTCATCTACTACAAGGCGGGCGTCACCGACTACACCAGCGTGCGCCCGTTCCCGGAGGGGCTGCGCTACGTCGTCGGCAGTCCGACGCAGAGCGCCGACGAATTCCGCCGCCACCCCGGTTTCGTGGAGGGCTGGGAGTGCGGTGAGAGCTACTTCAACGTCGACATCCCCAAGAACTGCCCGACGTCGGCGGACACCCAGCTCAACATCCGCTTCCAGGCGCCGAGTTGCTGGGACGGCAAGAACCTCGACACGCCGGACCACCAGAGCCACATGTCGTACCCGAAGGTGAAGGCGGGGACGAACGACAACATCTGTCCCGCGTCCCACCCGGTGGCGGTGCCGATGATCGAGTTCAAGATGGCGTTCCCCGTCAACGGCGACCTCTCACAGGTGAAGCTGGCGAGCGGCACGGGTCACTCGTTCCACTACGACTTCTTCAACGCCTGGGACCCCGCGACGCTCAAGGCACTGGTCGACCACTGCGTCGTCGGCGGGCTGCAGTGCAACGCCCGCGGATACGACGAGACGCACCCCGAGGCGGGCGCGGCGCTCGACGAGAACTACGAACTGCCCTGACCGGCGCCCCACGCCCCACCTCCCCGCGCACCCCACCCCAACCCACCCCCACAGGAGACCCCGCATGCCCAGAGTCCGCACACCCCGCCCACCGACGAGACGGCGGCGCATCGCCGTACCGCTCACCGTCGCCCTGCTCGCCTCCGGTGCCCTCGCGCTGCCCGCCCAGCAGGCGGGTGCCGCGGGCAGCGTGGTCAAGGTGACCGGATCGCAGGGGAACTGGCAGTTGACGGTGAACGGCTCCCCCTACCAGGTCAAGGGCCTGACCTGGGGGCCGAGCGTCGCCGACGCCGACAAGTACATGCCCGACCTCACGTCCATGGGTGTCAACACCATCCGCACCTGGGGCACCGACGCCTCCAGCAAGCCGCTGTTCGACTCGGCCGCCGCCCACGGCGTCAAGGTCATCGCGGGCTTCTGGCTCCAGCCCGGCGGCGGCCCCGGTAGCGGCGGCTGCGTCAACTACCTGACCGACACGGCGTACAAGAGCCAGATGCTCGAAGAGTTCCCCAAGTGGGTGCAGACCTACAAGGACCACCCGGGCGTCCTGATGTGGAACGTGGGCAACGAGTCCGTGCTCGGGCTGCAGAACTGCTACACCGGCGCCGAGCTGGAACGCCAGCGCGACGCCTACACCACCTTCGTCAACGACGTCACCAAGAAGATCCACGCCGTCGACCCCGACCATCCCGTCACCTCGACCGACGCGTGGACCGGCGCCTGGCCCTACTACAAGAGGAACGCCCCCGACCTCGACCTGTACGCCGTGAACTCCTACAACGCGGTCTGCGACATCAAGTCCACGTGGGAACAGGGCGGTTACACCAAGCCGTACATCGTCACCGAGACCGGGCCCGCGGGGGAGTGGGAGGTGCCCGACGACGCCAACGGGGTGCCGCAGGAGCCCACCGACCGCGCCAAGGCCGAGGGGTACACCAAGGCCTGGAACTGCGTCACCGGCCACAAGGGTGTCGCGCTGGGCGCCACGATGTTCCACTACGGAACCGAGTACGACTTCGGAGGCATCTGGTTCAACCTGCTGCCCGCGGGCCAGAAGCGGCTCGCGTACACCGCCGTGAAGAAGGCGTACGGCGCGGACACCGCCCGGGACAACACCGCGCCCGTCATCTCCGCGATGAACGTCGAGGGCGACGCGGGCAAGGTCCCCGCGGGCCGCGCGCTCACCCTCACCACGCAGGCGACCGACCCCGACGGGGACGCGCTGAGCTACGAGGTCCTCGCCAACAGCATGTACATCGACAAGGACAAGAACCTGACGCCCCTGCGCCACACGAACGAGGGGAACGGCCGCCTGAAGGTAACCGCACCCGACCGGACGGGCGTGTGGAAGATCTACGTCAAGGTCACCGACGGCAAGGGCAACGTGGGCGTCGAGACGCGCTCGGTGCGCGTGGTGGCCCCGCCGGTCGACGGCACGAACATCGCCCTCGGCAAGGCCGCGAAGGCGTCCTCCCAGCAGGCTGGCGGCGGTGACTGCCCCTGCACCGCGGCGGGCGCCGTCGACGGCAAGGCCACGACCCGCTGGGCCAGCGACTGGAGCGACCCCCAGTGGCTGCAGGTCGACCTCGGCTCCCGCCGTTCGTTCCGGCACGTCCAGCTCAACTGGGAGACGTCGTACGCGAAGGCCTACACGATCCAGACCTCCGACGACGGACAGAACTGGCGGACCGTCCACGAGATGAAGGACGGCAACGGCGGCATCGACGACTTCGACGTCGACGGCACGGGCCGCTACGTACGGGTCCACGGCACCGCGCGCGGCACGGGCTGGGGCTACTCGCTCTACGAGTTCGGCATCCACCAGTGACCCCTGACCCACCGGACCATGAGAGGCGAACCATGATGGGAGAGCGCTCTATCACCGTGCTGTGCAGGGAAGTTAGAGTGCACGCATGGAGAGACAGTCGCTGACGCTCGAGGACGTGGCACGGGAGGCGGGGGTCTCCCGTGCCACGGTGTCACGGGTGATCAACGGAGTGCGCAACGTCGACCCGGCCATCCGTGACGTGGTGCGCGAGGCGATCGAGCGCACCGGGTACGCGCCCAACCGGGCGGCACGCTCCCTGGTCACCCGCCGCACGGAGACCATCGCCCTCGTCATCTCGGGCGCGGGCGAGGAGAGCGAAAGCGAACGGGACGACAGCCGTCCCGGCGACGGCGTGCGGAACGCCTTCGCGGCCCGGGTGTTCGCCGACCCGTTCTTCGGCCGCGTGATCAGCGGCGTGGTCGGCTTCCTGCGGCCGCGGTCCATGCACCCGGTCCTGATGGTCGCCGAGAGCGCGGCGGCCAGGAAACAGGTGACGGAGTTCCTGCGGCAGGGCAGCGCCGACGGAGCGCTGGTCGTCTCCACGCACGCGGAGGACCCGCTCCCGGCGCAGCTCGTCGCCGAGGGACTGCCCGCCGTGTGCTTCGCGCGTCCCGCGCTGCCCGTCCCGATCAGCTACGTCGACCTGGCGCACCGCGAGGGCGGACGGCTCGCCGCGGAACACCTCCTCGCGCGCGGCCGACGGCGGCTCGCCACGGTCACGGGGCCCCTGGACCTGCCGGCCGGACAGGAGCGGCTCGCCGGTTTCCGGGAGGCGCTGGAACGGGCGGGAACGGCGTACGTGCCGATCGCCGAGGGGGCTTTCACCCGGGAGAGCGGCGCCGCGGCGATGGCGGAACTGCTGGCCGAGCACCCCGGCCTGGACGGCGTGTTCGTGGCCAACGACCTCATGGCGCAGGGCGTCTGCGAGCTGCTGCGCGAGAGAGGTGGCGAGGTGCCGCAGGAGGTGGCGGTGGTCGGCTTCGACGACTCCAGCGTGGCGCTGACCTGCCGCCCGCCGCTCACCACCGTCCGCCAGCCGGTGGAGGAGATGGCGGCGGCGATGGCGCGGCTGCTGCACGAGCACGTGCACGGCGTCCGGACGGAACCGACGTCCCTGATCTTCGAGCCGGAGCTGGTGGTGCGGGACTCGACGTGATGCGGAGGATTCGGATGGGGGCGAACGTGTGTACTCGCCCGAGGCGTGGGCACGCGATGAGTGCAGGGGTGACATCCTGCCGGAGCCGCTGACCGGTCAGTGGGCGGCTCCACCTCCGAGCTGAGCGGCCGCGGCCTTCGTGGGACAGGGCCGCGGCCGTTCATGCGTTCCGTCCCGTGGAATGCTCAGCGGGCCGCCCACGCCACGACGCCGCCCAGGACGAACAGCAGGCACACGGCGATGTTGGTCCGCTTGTAGGCGACGAGGACGGCCACGAACTCGCGGATCGTCGCGTTGGGCCAGAAGTACGCCGCCGTGGTCGAGCCGACCACCTGCCCCCTGACGTCCGCCCGGCGGGCCATGAGCGCGGCGCGGAAGGCGTGGTAGTTGTTGGTGACGACGACGCACCGGTAGTCGGCGCCGGTCTTCTCCATGATCGCCTTGCTGAAGCGCAGGTTCTCCTCCGTCGTCGTCGACCGGTCCTCCCGCTCGATCAGGTTCGCGGGGAAGCCCCGCTCCACCAGGTAGTCCGCCATCGCGTGCGATTCCGGCAGGTCCTCGTCCGGGCCCTGCCCGCCGGAGGCGATGAGCACCGGTGCGCCGCCGCGCTTGCTGAGCTGCGCGTGCACCTCCCGGGCCCGCTCAAGACGGCTGGCGAGGAGCGGCGGCACCGTCGACCCGCCGATGAGGCCGGAGCCGAGGACGACCACGTAGTCGGCCTTGCGGCGGATACGCATGCGGCCGTAAAGAAACGCGTACACGACGAAGCTCAGGAACAGGAACGAGAGGTAGGAGGCGAGACCGAGCGCCGCCGTGCCCACGCCGATCAGCACCGGCGTCCGCAGCACCGCCGCCGTGACCACCAGGGCCACGACGCCGATGACGCACACCGCGCCCATCAGGGACAGCAGGTTGGCGGGGCTCCTGCCCTCCTTGCGCACCATCTGCAGCCCGTTGAGGAAGAGCAGGCCCACGAGTACGAGGATGCCCACCGCCCCGAGGGCGAGCAGCGTGGCGGCGATGACGAGCCCGGTCGTCGAGCCGGACGAGATCAGCCGGTACATCCAGGCCGCGAGTGCGCAGAGCGCGGCGAGGCCGAGGAGCACTGCGTTGCCGAACCGGCGGCGCTCGCGCACCATCCGCCAACAGAAGACGAGGAAGAGCAGGGCCGCCGGGGCGTAGAGCAACATCCGCACAGATTACGGTCAGTGCAGGACGTCGAACACGTTCTTCTGCAGGCCGTTGGCGTAGGCCTCGTGCTCGACGAGCCGCAGCTTCTGGGTGTCCTTGTCCGTGGCGCTGAACAGGCGCTTGCCCGCGCCGAGGAGGAGCGGGAAGACGAGCAGGTGGTAGCGGTCGATCAGACCGGCGTCCGACAGGCTCCGGTTGAGGGAGGCGCTGCCGTGGACGATGACCGGGCCGCCGTCGGTCTTCTTCAGCGCGGCGACGTCGTCGAGCGAGCGCAGGATCGTGGTCTCGCCCCAGTTGTCGACGAGGTCGCCTTCGCCGAGGGTCGTGGAGACGACGTACTTCGGCATCACCTTGTACTGTGCGAAGTCCTCCATGCCGGGCCAGACGGGGCTGAACGCCTCGTAGCTGACCCGGCCCAGCATCAGCGCGGCGGCCTCCTGCTGTTCCCGGCCCTTGATCTCGTACGCCTCCGGGAGGAAGTCGATGTCCTTGAACGTCCATCCGGAGTTCCGGTAACCGGGTTCGCCGCCCGGAGCCTCCACGACGCCGTCGAGCGAGACGAAGGCGGTGCTGATCAAGGTACGCATCTGAGTTCTCCCGTAGGGCTTGGGTGTGCGGCAACTATCGCTGAAGACTGCCGCACACGCGGGAACTCATCGGTGGTCCGGCCGCCGGTTCAGCGGCGTCCCCGCAGCCGCGAGAGGAGCGAGCGGGCCTGCGCGCGCTTGCGCGGGTCGGCGGCGGCACGGCGCGCCGACGCGATGTTGCGCCGTCCCTGCGGGGTGCGGCTGTAGGTCCTGATGCGCGAGAGCAGTCCGGCCATGGGGTCCTCCCTGGTTCGTGCCGCCCGGTGCGTCCCGCCGTCGCGGCGGATGAGCGGTCGGTCGGTGTGCGGTTGCTGTTCCCGTACCCGGAGCGGCCCGCCTGATGCGGGCGGACCGACGGCTACCGGTGACCGCGACTGACCGCGCGCAATTCGGGCAGCCGAAGAACATGGCTGTTCTCAGGAAATGCGCACGCCCGATGCTCGCCTCCGTCTTCGTCACGGGCGGGCTGCAGACCCTCCGGGACCCCCAGCGCGCGGTCCCCGCCGCCGAGCCCGTGGTCGCGCCCGTGGCCTCCCGGATCCCCTGGCTCACGGAGGACCCCGAGCGGCTCGTCCGCATCAACGGAGCGGTGCAGCTCGGCGCCGGCCTGATGCTGGCGACCGGCCGCGTCCCGCGCGTCGCGGCCCTCGCGCTCGCCGGCACGCTGGTGCCGACGACCTTGGCGGGGCACGCGTGGTGGAAGGAGAAGGACCCGGAGCAACGGGCCGCCCAGCGCACGCAGTTCACCAAGAACCTCTCGCTGCTCGGCGGCCTGCTGATAGCGGCGGCCGACACGCACGGCAAGCCGTCCGTCGCCTACCGCACCCGCACCGCCGCCGTGACCGGCCGCCGGGCGGCCCGCCGCACCCGCCGTGACGCCACGAAGGCGCTGAGCGGCGTGGCGGGGGACGCGGCGGGGACGTTCCGCTCGCTGACCGGGAGCGCGCGGAACGCTGTCGCCCGCCAGTTCTGAGATTCCCTGTTGCGCAAGCGCTTGCTGTGGTGGTGGGGGCAGTGGCACCCTCGTGGCCGCCCCACCCCCCACCTCGCAGGAGCACGCCGTGAACCGGACCGCGAAGACACTGACCTCAGCGGGCGGCCTCGTCGTGGCCGGAGTTCTGGCGTGGGTCGTTTCCGCGCCGCGCGGAGCCGACGTCACGGCGCACGACGGCGGCAGGCCCACCGAGCAGGCCAAGAGCGCCGAGCGGGGCACACGTGCCAAGAGCGTGCTGTGGGACGGTGACGCCTCCCACGGGCTCGGCGTCTTCGGGACCACCCTGTGCGACGCGCCGGGCAGCGTCACGGTCGACAACTGGGGTACGGCCCGCGGTGACTTCTTCAAGTTCAACAAGCCTGTCGGCGTGCCGCGCTGCGAGGCGCACAACGTGCGGACCGGCCGTGGTGAGTACGCCTTCCGTGACGGGCGCACGTACTGGTTCGGGTGGGACTCGATGACGAAGACGGGGGAGGCGCAGACCGTCTTCCAGTGGAAGTCCAACGGCACCAACGACCAGCACAGCCAGAACTACCCCGTGATCATGAAGGTCGAGGACGGCAGGCTGAAGGTCTGGTACGTCGCCCCCGGCGAGGAGTGGATATCCATCGGCTCCGCCCCCTGGTCGGCCGGGGCCTGGCACTCCGTCCAGCTCGGCATCACCACGAGTTCCGGCGGTTCGGGGAAGCTTTCGGTGTACATGGACGGCAAGGAGATCGCTTCCCGTTCCGGCGCCCGTACCTGGGACGACCTCGGCAACAAGCCGCGCTGGGGCACCTATTGGGGCACCGACGGGAGTACGGCGGCCATCAACTGGATCGACGGCCTGGCGATGGGGGAGTCCCGGGCCGACGTCGACTGACCCTCGCGCACGGCGGGTTCACCCGCGGACTTGGGGGCATCCGGCGGAGTATGACGACACGTGATGGGCACAGTGGCTCGTTCGCAATGGGCGAGATGGAGCGCGGTACTCCACAGAGACTCGAAGCGCGGCAGCGCATGCGGACCCTGGCCTGGGGCGCCCTGTGCGTCCTGCTCGCCGTGTGGTCGGTGGCCTGGGGCGTCGGCGCCGCCACGGGGACGGCCGACGCGTGGGCGTACTTCGTCCCCGGGGTCGTCCTCCTCGCGCTCGCACTGTGGGCGCGCCGCTCAGCCGTCCGCAACAGCCCGCCGCGGCACCTGTGACGGGCGCTGAGGCGGGCGCGGGATGCGCCTGGGCGTAGACGTGGGCGCGGCTCCGGAGGTGTACTGGGAACATATATGGATACTCTCCGTATATGCGACATCATGATCTCCTCGTCCTCGGCGTCGGTTCCGGAAACGTGCTGATCGACGACCGCTTCTCCCATCTGGACGTCGCCGTCGTGGCGGAGGGCCCCTTCGGTGGCACCTGTCTCAACGCGGGCTGCATTCCCAGCAAGATGCTCGCCGTGACGGCCGAGGTGGCCGACGGCGTACGGGAAGCGGGCCGGCACGACGTGTGGGCGAGGTCGGACGGCGTCGACTGGTCTGCCGTGCAGGAGCGCGTCTTCGACCGCCTCGACTCCGTGTCGCGGGACGGCGAGGAGGACCGCCGCGCCTCGGACTTCGTGACCGTGTACCGGGGGCGCGCCCGGTTCACGGGGGAGCGCGAGCTCCTGGTGGAAACGGCCGACGGGACAGCGACGCTGTGCGCGGACCGGATCGTCGTCGCGGCGGGCGGCCGTCCCGTGGTCCCGCCCCCGGTCGCGGACTCCGGCCTCCCCTACGAGACGTCCGACACCGTGATGCGTCTCGACGGGGTGCCCGAGCGGATGGTGGTCCTCGGTGGCGGCTACATCGCCGCCGAACTGGCCCACGTCTTCCACACGGCGGGCACCTCCGTCACCGTCGTCGAGAAGAAGGACACGCTCCTCGCCGAGCAGGACGAGTCGGTCGCTTCGGCTTTCACCGACATCGTGCGCGACCAGTACGACCTGCGGCTCGGCCGCGAGCTGGTCCGCGTGGAGGGAAGTCCGGGACGGCTGCGGCTGACCCTCGATGACGGCTCGGTCATCGAGGCCGACACGCTGCTCGTCGCCGTGGGCCGCGAGCCGAACAGCGACACGCTCGACCTGGACAAGGCGGGCATCACGTGTGACGACAGCGGCATGATCGAGGTCGACGCGCAGCTGCGTACCGGCGCCGACGGCGTCTGGGCGCTCGGCGACATCATCACGGGGCCGCCCCTGAAGCACGTGGCCAACCGCGAGGCCGAGATCGTCGCCCACAACCTCCTGCACCCCGACGAGCCGCGCACGATGTCGTACGACGTGGTGCCCGCGGCCGTGTTCACGCGGCCCCAGATCGCTCAGGTGGGGATCACCGAGCAGGAGGCCCGCGGGCAGGGGACGGAGTACGTGGTCGGCACGCGACGGTACGAGGACGTGGCGTACGGCTGGGCGCTGGAGGAAAGCCAGGGCTTCTGCAAGGTGTTGGCCGATCCGGAGTCCGGCCGCCTGCTCGGCGCGCATGTGCTCGGACCGCAGGCCGCCACCCTCGTCCAGCCGCTCGTCCTCGCGATGACCTTCGGGCTGACGGCGCGCGACGTCGCCGAGCGCCCGCTGTGGATCCATCCGGCCCTGACCGAAGTGGTCGAAAACGCCCTGCGTGATGTGGAAGAGCAACGGCGGAGCCGCACCACCGGGTGAGCGGCACGTGGCACGGATCAACGGGAGGCCTGCGAACAGGCCTCCCGTTTTCACGTGATCACCATGATTAAGTTAGGTTAGCCTTTCCTGAGTGTGGACCAGGGGAGAGAGTCCGCGCTGCGCGTTTTGAAGGAGCCACCCGATGAACCAGACCTTGTCGCCCGAGCGTGTCCGAGCCGATATCGCGGAGCTGCTCGACTGCGACCCCGCCGAGATCGCGCCCGACGAGGACCTGTTCGACCTCGGTCTCGACTCGGTGCGGATCATGACCCTGGTTCAGCGGTGGCGTGCCGCGGGAGCGACCACGCTGGAATTCCCCGACCTGGCCGAGCAGCCCGAACTGGGCCACTGGACGGCTCTCCTGACGGAGCGTGCCGCGTGACCCGCGTCGACCACCGCCACCGTCACCTGGACCGGATCGCCGAGGTCCGCGAGGGGCTGCACGCCGAGAAGGTGGGCTACCCGATCGGCATCCGGGAGGCCGAGGTCGTCCGCACCGCCAAGGTCGGCGAGGGCCTGCTGCGGCTGACCCTGGGCGGTCCCGGCACCGAGGGGTTCGAGGCGCACGCCCCGGACGAGCACGTGAAGCTCATCTTCCCGGAGCCGGACGGCGAATTGCGGCTGCCCGAGCGCGACGGGGCGATGCTGCGCTGGCCCCGGCCCGCGCCCACCTCGCGCGAGTACACCGTGCGCCGCTACGACCCCGTCACGGGCGAACTCGACATCGACATCGTCCCGCACGACGGCGGCCTCGCCTCGGACTGGGCGCACGCGGTCGAGCCCGGTGCCGTCGTGCACGTCGCGGGCCCGCCCGGGGGGCTGATCGTCCCGCACACGTACGACCGCTACCTGCTCGCGGGCGACATCACGGCCCTGCCCGCCATCGCCCGCCGGCTGGAGGAGCTGCCGCGGACCGCCAAGGGCTGGGCGTTCGTCGAAGTCGCCGACGCCGCAGAGGAGATCGAGCTGTCCGCGCCCGAGGGCTTCGAGGTGCACTGGCTGCACCGCGGCGGACTGCCCGCGGGTTCGGGTGGCGCGCTCGAGCGGGCCGTGACCGCCGTGACCGTGCCCGAGGGGGAGCGTGTCTACGTGTGGGTCGCCGGCGAGGCCGGGCAGATCAAGCCCCTGCGCCGCTGGGTCCGCGACGAGTTGGGGCTCGGCAAGGCCGACCACGACATCACCGGGTACTGGAAGCGCGGCGTCGCCGACTTCGACGAGGACGATCACTGACAAACCGGCAGTACGGGCGCGCGAAATCGTTGCGCGCCCCGATTGACCTGCCGCGAGGGCCATCTACTAAGGTGAGCCTTACCTAAGCAACAAGGAGCGAAACATGTCCATACGCAGATCGTCGGGCCTGGTCGGTGCCGTGGCGCTGGCGCTGATGGTGACCGGGTGCGGATCGTCCGACGGAGGCTCGGACGACACCGGCAAGGGCAAGACGCGGGTGTTCGCCGCCGACAACGGCAAGATCACCATCCCGTCCGACCCGAAGCGTGTGGTGGCCACCGGCTATGCCGTCCCGGCCCTGATCGAGGGCGGCGCGCCCCTCGTCGGCATCTCGTCCTGGAAGCGGGGCGAGTCGATGATGAGCAAGCAGGACCTCGCCACGTACAAGAAGACGCCCAAGGTGGCGGGCGAGCTGGCGACCGAGACCAACTACGAGGCCATCGCCGAGGCCGAGCCCGACCTGATCGTCATCGGTGTCCCCGCCCCGGTCCTCGGCGACATCGACGTCAAGCGGCTCGAAGGCATCGCCCCCGTCGTCGCGGTCGGCCCGACCGTGCCGTCCGCCTGGCGCGACCTGGCCCACAAGCAGTCCGACGCGGCGGGCGCGCTGAAGAAGTTCGATGCCGCCAAGGCCACGTACGAGGCAAAGGCCGGCAAGCTGTCCAAGAAGTACGCGGACGTGCTGCCCAAGCTGAAGCTCGGCCACGTCGGCGCGTACGGCGAGACCGCGAAGGGCACGTTCCAGCGCGAGTTCGGCGGCTCGTGGGGCACCAACATCGCCGAGGACGTCGGCGCGAAGTACTACGGCAAGGTCAAGAAGCCCGGCCCGGGCTCGAAGGCCGTCAGTGAGTACCCCTCCATCGAGGAACTGCCGGACGCCCTCGGCAAGGCCGACGCCATCACCTACTCCGTCAACCCCGACGGCAGCGTCCCCAAGCCGGTCAAGTACGTCATGGACTCCAAGCTCTGGAAGAACCTGCCCGCGGTCAAGGCCGGCAAGACCTTCCCGATCCGCTACACCGAGGCCGCGACCTACGGGCAGGCCATGCAGACCCTGGACGCGATCGACACGTCGTTCGCTCCGCTCCTGAAGCGGTGACCGTCGCGGGCCGCGCCTGTGAGGCGGCCGGAACCAGAAAGGCCGTCCCGCGGACCGGCCTGCTCGTCGGCGGCCTGGCGCTGCTCGCCGTCGTCGCCGTGCTCAGCATCGGCATCGGCGCCCGCTCGGTCGCGCCCGGCGAGGTCGTGCGGGCCCTCTTCGACTACCAGGGCAGCAACGACGACCACGTGATCGTGCGGGACGTCCGCGCACCGCGCGCCCTGCTCGCCATCGCGGTGGGCGCCGCCCTCGCGGTGGCGGGCGCCCTCATCCAGACGCTGGCCCGCAACCCGCTCGCGGAACCCGGCATCCTCGGGGTCACCGCGGGCGCCGGGTTCTCCATCACCATCGGCTCCGCCCTCGGACTGACGGTCAACCAGGCGGGTGAGCTGGGCTTCGCGGTCATCGGATCGGTTGTCGCCGCGCTCCTCGTCGTCGCCGTCGGACGGCACTCGCCGCTGCGCCTGGTGCTCGCGGGCGTCGCCCTGACCGCCGTACTGAACGGCGTAGCCCTGGGCCTGCGGCTGATGCTGCCCGACACCTTCGACGCGTACCGCTTCTGGTCGGTCGGCTCGCTCGCGGCCCGCGAACAGGCCCCCATGGCCCTGCCGGTGACGGTGATCGCCCTCGCCCTGATCGGCGCGCTGCTCCTGAGCCGGGCGCTCAACGCCCTGTCGCTCGGCGAGACCGTCGCGCACACCCTGGGCGCCAACGTCGGACGGGTGCGCATCGCCGCACTCGCACTGATCACCGTGCTCAGCGGCGCGGCGACGGCGGTGGCGGGACCCATCCTGTTCGTCGGCCTGATCGTGCCGCACCTGGTCCGCAGGCCCGCGGGCGGTTCCGTGCCGTGGCTGATCCTCTACACGATGGTGCTCGGCCCCATCCTGCTCCTCGTCGCCGACATCGGCTCGCGCGTCCTGCTGCCCACCGGCGAAGTGCCCGTGGCCATCGTGACCGCGTTCCTCGGCGGACCCATGCTGATCTGGGCCGTGCGCCGCTACGGGGCGGGCTCCCTGTGAACACACTCGTGACGAAAAGCGTGCACACACTCATACCGAGAACCGAACGCCGCACGGTGGTCCTCGTCGCCGTCATGACCGTCCTGATGCTCGGCCTCGGCCTGCTCGGACTCTGCTACGGCACGTCATGGTCCACCCCCGGCGAGGTGTTCGCGTCGCTGACCGGCACCGACCGCTCCGTGGTCATCTCCGACTGGCGGCTGCCCCGCGTCCTGGCCGGTCTCGTCTTCGGCGCCGCCCTCGGCGTCGCCGGAGCGATCTTCCAGAACCTCACCCGCAACCCGCTGGGCAGCCCGGACGTGATCGGCCTCGACGCGGGCGCCTACACCGGCGCCCTCTTCGCCCTCACCGTCCTGTCCGGCACCTCCGCCCAACTGGCCACCGGCTCGGTGGTCGGCGGCCTGATCATCGCCGCCGTGATCTACCTCCTCTCGTTCGACCGGGGCTTCTCCGGGCTGCGCCTCGTGGTGATCGGCATCGCCGTCAACGCGATGGTCACCGCGATCAACTCGTGGATCGTGCTCCGCGCGGACCTGGAAGTGGCGATCGCCGCGGTCGGCTGGAGCGCGGGCTCCCTCGCCGGCGTCGGCTGGGAGGACCTGGGCATCCCGTTCACGGTCATCGCCGTGCTCCTGGCCCTGATGGCGTCGCGGGCGCACGCCATGCACCAGGCGTCCCTCGGCGACGCGATCGCCGTGACCACCGGCGTCGGACTGGGCAGGCTCCGGCTGCTCATGGTGCTCGTCGGCGTCGGCTGCACCGCCACGGTGACCGCCGTCGCGGGACCCATCGCGTTCATCGCCCTCGCCGCCCCGCAGATCGGCCGCAGGCTCGCGGGCGCCGCGGGCGTACCGCTGCTCCCGGCCGCGCTGACCGGCGCGGTACTGCTCCAGGGCGCCGACCTCGTCGCCCAGATGCTCCTCGCACCCGTCGCCCTGCCGGTCGGCGTGGTGAGCACCGCGATCGGCGGCTGCTACTTGATCTGGCTCCTCAGTAAGGAGGTGGCGCGCGCGTGACCGCACGCCTGACCGCGCGGGACATCACCCTGCGCTACGGAGACCGGGTGGTCTCCACACGGCTGAACCTGGACGTCCCCGACGGCGCGTTCACCGCCATCGTGGGCCCCAACGCCTGTGGGAAATCCACCCTGTTGCGCGCCCTCGTCCGGCTGCTGCGCCCCCACGAGGGGCACGTGGAGTTCGACGGCCGCGAAGTCGGCGGCTACCCCGCCAAGGCCCTCGCCAAGCAACTCGGCTTCCTGCCGCAGGACCCCCTGGCCCCCGAGGACATCAAGGTCCGCCAGCTCGTGGCCAGGGGCCGCTTCCCGCACCAGTCGCTGCTCGCCCTGCGCTCACCGGACGACGACGCGGCCATCGCCGAGGCGATGGTGGCCGCGGGCGTCGAGGACCTCGGCGACCGGCCCGCGCAGGAACTGTCCGGCGGACAGCGCCAGCGCGTGTGGATGGCCATGGTCCTCGCCCAGGAGACGCCCTACCTCCTCCTCGACGAGCCGACGTCGTTCCTCGACATCACCCACCAGTACCAACTGCTCGGCCTGCTCGCCAGGTTGCGCAACGAGGGCCGCACCGTCATCGCCGTACTCCACGACATCAACCAGGCGTGCCGCTTCGCCGACCACCTCGTCGCCATGAAGGACGGCCGGGTCATCGCCGAGGGCGACCCCGGGGACATCGTGGACGCCGCGCTGATCAAGGACGTCTTCGACCTGCCGAGCATCATCGTCCCCGACCCGGTCACCGACACGCCGATGGTCGTCCCCACCCTGCAAGGAGATTGAGTTGAGCACCGCAAGCGTCTCCTCGGACGGCCTGCTCCCCCTGACCGGAGCCCAGCTGGGCATCTGGAACGCGCAGCGCCTCGAGCCGGACTCGCCGTACTACGTGGTCGGCGACGTCGTGGAGATATCCGGCAGCGAACCCGTCGACGTCGACGCGCTGGTCGAGGCCGTCCGGGCGACCACCGAGGAAGCCGAGACGCTGCGGCTGCGCGTGTACGACACGCCGGAGGGGCCGCGCCAGACGGTCGCTCAGGAGCCCGTCGCCGCGCCCGAGGTGATCGACGTCAGCGGCGACCCCGACCCGGTGGCCGCCGCGCACGCGCTCGTCGACGCCGAACGGGCCAGGACGGGCGCCGCCTGCCGCGGCATGGTGGACCGGCCGCTGTACGCACGGACCGTCATCCGGCTCTCCGACCGCGAGGTCTGGTACACCCAGCTCGGCCACCACCTGATCTTCGACGGCTACACCGCCGCGATGCTCGCCCGCCGCACCGCCGCCCGCTACACCGCCCTCGTCAACGGCACCGAGCCCCGCAAGTCGACGTTCGGCGGGTTCGCCGCCCTCGTCGAGGCCGACCGCGCCTACCGCGAGAGCGACCGCTTCACCGACGACCGCGCGTACTGGGTCGAGCGGTTCACCCCGCTCCCCGAACTCGGCCACCACGCCGAAGCCGACACCGCCGCGGGCGCGCCCGACAGCACGCTGACCGCCCGCACCGCCCTCACCCCCGAGGAGACGACCGCACTCCGCGCGTTCGCCGACACCGAGGGCGTCACCTGGGGCGAGGCACTCATCGCCTCCTACGCCGCCTTCCTGCACCGCATGCTGGCCCGCACCGACGTCGTCTTCGCGCTGCCGCTCATGTGCCGCACCGGATCGGTCGAACTGCGCACGCCCGCCATGGCCGTCAACGTGCTGCCGCTGCGCGTCACCGTGCAACCGGGCGACGGACTCGGCGAGTTGAGCCGTCGCGTCGCCACCGCCATGAAGGAGATGCGCGACCACCAGCGCTACCGCGGCGAGGACCTGCCCCGCGACCTCGGCGTGCCCGGCGCGGGCGCGCTCCTGCACGGACGCGGCATCAACCTCAAGGCCTTCGACCTCGCCCTCGACTTCGCGGGCGCCGGCGGCGTGATGCGCAACGTCGCGGGCGGCCCGCCCGAGGACATGGGCCTGAGCGTCCTGCCGGCCCGCGACGGGGGACTGCTGCTCGGCTTCGAGGTCGACGCCAGGTCCCAGGACCAGGCCTCCGTGGACGGCCTACTCTCCGGCCTGCGCGCCCTGCTCGCCGGACTGATCGACGGCCGGCCCGTCGGGCGTATCCCGCTCGCGGGCAGCGCGCAGGACACCGAGCGCCTCCTCGCGGCCTGGTGCCCGCCCGCCCTGCCCGGCACCCCCGCCGACATCCCGGCCGCGTTCGACGCGATGGTCGCCGCCGACCCCGGGCACACCGCCCTGGTGTGCGGCGACGACCGGCTGACCGCGGCCGAACTGGCCGACCGTGTCCACCGAATCGCCCGCGCCCTGCGCGCCCGCTCCATCGGAACCGACGACGTCGTCGCCCTCGCACTGCCCCGCTCCGCCGACTCGGTCGTCGCCCTCCTCGCCGTACTCGACGCGGGCGCCGCCTTCCTGCCCCTGGACACCGCGTACCCCACCGAGCGGCTGCGCGGCCTCATCGACGACACCCGCCCCGCGCTGGTGCTCACCGCCGCCGACGACATCGACGGAGTGCCGTGGAGCACGCTGCTCGACGAGGCCGCCGCCCTATCCGGCGCCCCCCTGGCCGCTGGTGAACTGGCCGCGCCCCGCCACCCCGAACACCTCGCCTACGTCATCCACACCTCCGGATCGACCGGCCGCCCCAAGGGCGTGCTCGGCCGGGCCGGCGGCCTCGCCGCGCTCCTGCACCACCAGCGCTCGACCGTCGTCGCCGAGGCCGAGGGCGCCGCGGGCAGGCAGCTGCACGTCTCCCACACCTACTCGTTCGCCTTCGACTCCGCGTTCGACCACCTGATCTGGCTGCTGTGCGGGCACCGCCTCCACGTGTACGACAGCGAGACCGCCCGCGACGCCGACGCCCTGCTCGCCGCGTACGCCCGCGACGCCATCGACGTCGTCGACACCACGCCGTCCATGGCCGCGCCGCTGATCGACGGCGGCCTCCTCGACCGCAGGCCCACGCTCCTCGTCCTCGGCGGCGAAGCCACCCCGCCCGCCCTGTGGCAGCGCGTCGCCGCGTCCGGCCTCACCGCACGCAACATGTACGGCCCGACCGAAGCCACCGTCGACGCCACCACCGCCCGCATCGACGGCGGCGAGCCGACCATCGGCCACCCCCTCGCGGGCACCCGTGTCTACGTCCTGGACAGCGCGCTGCAACCGGTCTCGCACGGCCGCACCGGCGAGCTGTACCTGGCGGGCCCGCACCTGGCCCGCGGCTACCTCGGCCGCCCCGGAGCGACCGCGGACCGGTTCGTCGCCGATCCCTTCGGCCCGCCCGGTGAGCGCATGTACCGCACCGGCGACCTCGCCCGCTGGATACCGGGCCGCGGCCTCACCTACCTGGGCCGCGGCGACGGACAGGTCAAGATCCGCGGCCACCGCGTGGAGACCGGCGAGGTAGAGGCCGCGCTCGGTGCCGTGCCCGGCGTCACCGCGGCCGCCGCCACCGTCCGCTCCTCCCGACTCATCGGCTACGTCGTCTCCACCTCCGTCACCGGTGACGCGGTCCGCGCCGAACTGGCCGCACGGCTGCCCGAGCACATGGTGCCCGCGGCCGTGGTGGTCCTCGACGAGCTGCCCGTCACCACCAACGGCAAGCTCGACCGGGCCGCCCTGCCCGCGCCCGCGGCCTCCGGCGGCGGCCGCGAGCCGAGCACCGAGCGGGAACGGATCCTGTGCGCCGTGCTCGCCGACGTCTTCGAGGTCGAACGCGTCGGCGTCGACGACGACTTCTTCTCCCTCGGCGGCGACAGCATCACCGCGATCTCCCTCAGCAGCCGCCTGCGGGCCAAGGGCCTCGAACTGCGGCCGCGTGACCTCCTCGCCCGCCGCAGCTTCGCCGCGCTCGCCGCCTCCGCCACCCTCGTGGAGGACGTCGCGGGCCCGGTGGACGAGCCGACCGGCCCCGTGCCCGCGCCGCCCATCGTGCGCGGCCTCCTCGACCCGCACCCGGACGTCGACACCGTCGCCGGATACGCCCAGTGGACCGCCCTGCACGTCGACGACCTCACCTACGGCGACCTGGTCGCGGGCGTACAGGCGGTGCTCGACCACCACGACGCGCTGCGGCTGCGCGTGGACGACGGACTCGACGTGCTGCCCCGCGGCGCGGTGCGCGCCGTCGTCGACGAGGTCCACGGCGAGGACGTCACCGTGCTCGCCGAACGCCTCGCCGCCCAACTCGACCCGCGTACAGGCGACTTGGTGCGGGCCGCGCTGCTCCGTACCGGCGCCGACACGCCGGACCGGCTCGTCGTCGTCGTCCACCACCTCGCCATGGACGGCGTGTCCTGGCGCATCCTCCTGCCCGACCTGCACACCGCCTGCACGGGCGCCGTGCTCGAACCCGCCGGCACGTCATGGCGGCGCCACGCCACGCTCCTCGCCGAGCAGGGCACGTCCGGCGCCCGCCGCCCCGAACTCGACCACTGGCGCGCCGCCCTCGGCGCCGCGTCCCGCATCGGCGCCCGCCCCCTCGACCAGAAGCAGGACACGGTCGCGACCGCCCGCCGGTCCGTCACCGTGGCCTCGCCCGAGGCCACCGAGGCGCTGCTCACCACGCTGCCCGCGGCCTACCGCGCCGGGGTCGACGAAGTACTGCTCGCCGCACTGGTGCTCGCCCTGCGCGCGTGGGGGCCGGTCGACGACGCGGTGACCGTCACCATGGAGGGCCACGGCCGCGAACACCTCGACCTGTCGCGCACCGTCGGCTGGTTCACCAGCGAGTACCCGGTGCGCGTCCCCCTGGCCGACGGCGGCGTGGGGCAGGTGCTGCGGGCGGCCAAGGAGGCCCGGCGCGGTGTTCCCGACGCCGGGATCGGCTACGGCGTCCTGCGCCACCTCGACCCGGAGGCGGGCGCCGAGCTCGGCGCCGTCGCGCCGCCCGACGTCCTGCTGAACTACCTGGGCCGCTTCGGCTCGCTGCCCGGCACCGATTGGCGGCTGCCCGAGCGGGACGCGTTCTCCGTCATCGAGCCCGACGCCAAGGCACTCGAACAGGTCCTCGCCCTCAACTGCTTCGTCCACGAGGAGGGCGCGCCCCGGCTCGCCGTCGAGTGGACGGCGGCCTCCGAGGTGCTCGGCGCCGAAGCGGTCGCGGAGCTGCAAACCGCCTGGGCCGCCGCGCTGGACGCCCTCGCCGAGCACGCGCGCCACACCTCCGGCGGACTCACCCCGTCGGACCTGCCGCTGGTCGACCTCGACCAGCCCACCATCGACGCCCTCGAACGCACCGGACGCGTCGCCGACGTCCTGCCCGCCACACCGCTCCAGGTCGGCCTCTCCTTCCACACCCTCGTCCGCGACGACCACGAAGCCGACGTCTACGTCGTACAGGCCGTGACGACGCTCGTCGGCGAGGTGCGGCCCGAGGTGATGGCCGAGGCCGCCCGCGAACTGCTGCGCCGCCACCCCGCGTTGCGCGTGTACCTGGGCACGGCGGGCGACGACGTGGTGCAGGTGATCCCCGCCGACGTCAGCCTCGACTGGCGCGAGGACGACCGGTTCCCCGAAGCCGCCCGCGAGGACCTGGAGCGCCCCTTCGACCCGGCGCGCCCGCCGCTCATCCGCTTCCTGCTCTCCCGCGTCGGCCCCGACGAGCACAAGCTCGTCATCACCAACCACCACGCGCTGCTCGACGGCTGGTCCATGCCGATCGTCGGCCGCACCCTCCTCGCCCTCTACGCCGAGCTGACCGGCGGCCCCGTCGCCCCCGTCGCCCCGCCGCTGTCCGAGTACTTCCGGTGGCTCGCGGACCGCGACCACGAGGCGTCGGTCGGCGCCTGGCGGGACGCGCTCGCCGGGGTCGACGACGCGACGCGCCTCGCCCCCGCCACGGTCGGCACCGCCGTCGAGCGGCCCGGTCGTGAAAGCGTCACGCTGGACCGCGAGTTCAGCGACCGGCTGCGCGCCTTCGCCCGCGAACAGGGCGTCACCCTCACCACGGTCCTCCAGACCGCGTGGGGCCTGCTCCTCGGCAAGCTCACCGGGCGCCGCGACGTCGTCTTCGGCTGCCCCGTCTCGGGCCGCCCCGCCGAGGTCCCGGGCGTGGAGTCGATGATCGGCCAGCTCGGCACCACCATCCCGGTGCGCGTACGGCACACCCAGGACCAGAGCACGAGCGACCTCATGGCGCACGTGCACGCCGAGAGCGTCACGCTCGCCGAGCACCACCACGTCGGCCTGCCCGGCATCCAGCGGGCGGTCGGCGTCGGCGAACTCTTCGACACCATGCTGGTGATGGAGAACTTCCCGCTGTCCAGCAGGAAGCGCACCCCGCTCGCCCCCGGACTCGACCTGACGGGCGTCGACATCACCGACGCCACGCACTACGCGCTCACCGTCATCGTCATCCCCGACGACGAGATCACCATCGGCCTCGGCTACCAGCCGCGCGCCTTCGACGCGCACACCGTCCGCGACTACGGCCGCTGGCTGCACAACCTCCTGCGCGAGATCGTCGCCGACCCGGCGCGCCCCGCCCTGCGGCTGCCCGCCCTCGACGCCGACGAGCGCGAGCGGATCCTGCGCACCGGCACCGAGATCGTCCCCGCCAAGGCCCGCGGCCACTGGCTCGACGAATTCGCCGCCCAGGTGCACCGCAAGCCCGACGCCGAGGCCCTGGTCTGCCGCGACCGCAGCCTCAGCTACACCGAACTCGACCGGGAGGCCAACCGCCTCGCCCACGCGCTGATCGCCCGCGGCGTACGGCCGCAGGACCCGGTCGCCGTGCTGCTCGGCCGCGACATCGAGATGACCGTCGCGCTGTTCGGCGTGGCCAAGGCCGGTGCGGTGTACGTGCCGATGGACGCGAGCTACCCCCGGGAGCGGCTCGCGTACATGTTCGACGACATCGCCCCGGCGGCCGTCGTGTCGACCGGCGCCGAACTGCCCGTCGACCGCGACATCCCCGTCCTGCGCCTCGACGACCCCACCACCCTCGCCGCCGCGCCGGACACCGACCCGACCGGGGCCCGCGCCCGGCTCACCGAGGACGCCCTCGCGTACGTCATCTACACGTCGGGAACCACCGGGCGCCCCAAGGGCGTCGGTGTGACCCACCGGGGCGTGCCCGACCTGATCGCGCTCCAGGAGGAGGTCGTCGGTGTCACCGAGCACGACCGGTACCTGCACTTCGCGTCGACCAGCTTCGACGTCGCGTTCTGGCAGACGATGGTGCCGCTCCTCTCCGGCGGCACGTCCGTCATCGCCCCGGAGGAGGTGCGCGTCCCCGGCGACGAACTGCTCGACTACATCGTGAAGCACCGGGTGACGGGCGTGAACCTGCTGCCCTCGTTCCTCGCCGCGATGCCCGACGACCGCACCGTCGACCCCGACGTGTTCTTCGTCGTCGGCGCCGAGCGCCTCGACCCCGAACTGGCGCGGCGCTGGGGCCGGGGCCGCCGGGCGCTCTTCAACGCGTACGGCCCGACCGAGGTCACCATCAACTCCGTGACCTGGCACTACGACCCGGACGACGAGGGGCCGCTGCCCATCGGCCTGCCCGACCCGAACGTCCGGGCGTACGTCCTCGACGGCGGCCTCCAGCCGACGGGCGTCGGCGTGACGGGTGAGCTGTACCTCGCGGGGCCCAGCCTGGCCCGCGGCTACCTGGGGCGTCCCGGGCTCACCTCCGAGCGGTTCGTCGCCGACCCGTTCGGGCCGCCCGGCGAGCGCATGTACCGCACCGGTGACCTGGTGCGATGGCGGCCCGACGGACAGTTGGTGTTCCTGGGCCGCGTCGACCACCAGGTCAAGGTCCGCGGCTTCCGCGTCGAACTCGGTGAGATCGAGTCCACCCTCACCGGCCATCCCGACGTCCGCGCCTGCGCCGTCATCGTGCGCGAAGGACGGCTCGTCGGCTACGTCATCCCGACCGACGGCGCCGACCTGGACACCACGCGCGTACGGGAGTTCCTGGCCCGGGAGCTCCCCGACCACATGGTCCCGACCGCGCTCGTGCCCATCGACCGGCTGCCGCTGAGCCCCAGCGGCAAGCTCGACCCGACCGCGCTGCCCGCCCCCGAGACCGTGGCCGCCGCCCGCCGCGAACCCGCCACCGAAGCCGAAGCGGTCCTGCTCGGCGTCTTCCGTGACGTCCTCGGCACCGACGCCATCGGACCCGACGACGACTTCTTCGCCATCGGCGGCGACAGCATCGTGTCGCTGCAAGTCGTCTCCCGCGCCCGCCGCCAGGGCCTCGGCCTGACCGCGCGTGACGTCTTCGAGGGAGCGACGGTCGCCGGCATCGCGGCCCGCGCCCGCACCCTCGACGGCGGCGACGCACCCGCGACCGGCGACGCGCCGCTCACCCCGATCATGCGCGATCTGCTGCGCCGCGCGGGCACCGCCGCCGACGGCTTCTGCCAGTGGGTGGAGATCTGCGTCCCGCCGGGCGGCGACGCGGGGGAGTGGCAGGCCGTACTCGACGCGCTGCTCGCCCGGCACGACGTGCTGCGGGCCCGCCTCGGCACCGACGTGCTGCACATCCCGCAGGCCGGCGCGGTCACCGGCGCCGACATCCTCACCGTCGTCCGCGCCGCCGACGGCGACCCGCGCACCCTGATCGACGCCTGCGTCACCGGCATCCGGGACGCGATGGACCCGCGCACCGGACCGCTGCTGCGCGCCCTGTGGGTGGACGCCGGACCCGACAGGCCGGGCAGGCTCGTCCTCGTCGCCCACCACCTGGTCGCCGACGGCGTGTCCTGGCGCGTCCTCCTCGACGACGTCGAACACGCCTACTCGGGCGGCGAGTTGACCCGGCACGGACAGTCCTTCCTCGGCTGGGCACTGGCCCTGCGCGAGGCCGACCGCAGGGCCGAACTCCCGCACTGGCAGCGGATGACCGCCACCCCGGCCCTCACCGCACCGCTCGACCCCGCCAGGGACACCGTCGCCACCGCACGGCACCACGAGATCCACCTCGACACCGACGCGACCCGCGCGCTGATCACGACCCTGCCCGCCGCCCACCGCAGCACGCCGGACGCCGTACTGCTCACGGCGCTCGCCCGCGCCGTACGGGCCTGGCGCGGAACCCCGGAGGTCCTGGTCGCACTGGAGAGCCACGGCCGCCCGCAGCACGTCGACCTCTCCCAGACCGTCGGCTGGTTCACCGCCGTCCACCCCGTACGCCTCGACGCGGGCGACGACGTGCAGGCGGTCAAGGAACGGCTGCGCGCCCAGGGCGACGGACTCGGACACGGCATCCTCATCTCGGCGGGACTCCTCGACCCCGCCACGCCGGAGATCGCCTGGAACTACCTGGGCCAGTTCCCCGGCGCACCCACCGACGAGACGCCGTGGCAGCCGTCACCGGACGCCGACCCGCTCGGCTCCGGCGGCACCGACGACCTGCCCCTGCCGCACAGCCTGATGGTCAACGCCCTGGTACGCGACGACGCGCTCGGGGTCCGCATCACCTGGCCCGCGGCCCTGCTCACCGCCGCCGAGGCGGAGGAGCTGGCCGAGTGCCTGCGCACGGCACTCCTCGAACTCGCCGCCGCGCCGGAGATCAGCGCACTCGACGGCGGCGGGCCCGTCGCCGAGATCCAGCCGCTGACCCCGCTCCAGGAAGTGATGCTCCGGCACTCGCGCACCGAACGCCCCGACCCGTACACCGTGCAGTCGACGTTCACCCTCGAAGGCCCGCTCGACCTCGACGCCCTGCGCGCGGCGGGCGCCGACCTGATGGCACGACACCCGAACCTCGGCGCGGTGTTCCCCGCCGATCTCGCGGTGCTGCCCAAGTCGCCGCGGCCGGACTTCCGCGTCGTCGAAGGACCCGCCGACGAGGCCCTCGCGGCCGACCTGGCCGAGCCGTTCGACCTCGCCGAAGGACCGCTCCTGCGCCTGACCGTGATCCGCGACGGCGCCGACCGGTCCCACCTCGTCATGACCAGCCACCACGTCCTCTCCGACGGCTGGTCGGCCCCGCGCATCCTCACCGAGCTGTTCGACCTCTACACGGCGCGCACCCGCGGCGTCGCCCCCGACCTGCCCGCCCCCGTCCCGTTCGGCGACTACCTGCGCTGGCGCGCCGACCACGAACCGGACCTCGACCTCTGGGCCGCCGAGCTCGCCGGGCTGCCCGAAGGCGACTACCTGAGCAGCGGCGAACCGGGCCCCGCCTGGCAGGAACCCACGCTCATCACGTTCGACGCGGACCTGGTCGACGCCCTCGCCCGCCTCGCCGCGCGCCGCGGCCTGACCCGCAACACGCTGGTGCAGGGCGCCTGGTCGGTGCTGCTCGCGCGCCGCTCCGGCCGCGCGGACGTCTGCTTCGGCGCCATGGTCGCCTGCCGTCCCCCGGAGCTCGCGGGCGTCGAGGAGATCGTCGGCCTCCTCGCCAACACCGTCCCGGTCCGCGCACGGCTCGCGGGCACCCTCGCAGAGACGCTCGCCGGCCTCCAGGCCGGGCAGCGCGCACTGGTCGAGCACCACCACGTCGCCCTCTCCGACCTGGAGCGGCTGACCGGGCGGCGCAGGCTCTTCGACAGCCTGGTGGTCTTCGAGAACTACCCGGTCGACCCGGACCGCCTCCGCGAACCCGCCCCCGGGCTCACGGTCGTCGGCACCCGCTTCCGTGAGTCCACGCACCACCCGGTGACCCTGACGGTCATGCCGGACGGCGAAGGATGGACCGGTGTGTTCGCCCACCGCGCCGGGGTGCGCGTCGACGGCCTCGCCGATGAACTCCTCGCCCTGCTCCGCACCTTGGACGAGCACCTCGACCGCGACGTCCGCGACCTCCTGGAGGGCCGATGACCAGCGCTCCGCAGGGGCGGACCGCGGCGGCCGCGCCACCGTCCGACCGCGTGGACCGGCAGCTGCTGCGCGTCGCGTTCATCCTGGTCCTGGGCACCTTCATGGCCACGCTGGACGCCACCATCGTCAGCGTCGGCATCGACCGCCTCACCGAGGATTTCGACGCCTCGGTGGCCGACATCCAGTGGGTCAGCACCGCCTACCTCCTTGCCGTCGTCGCGGCCGTGCCCGCCTCCGGCTGGCTGGCCGACCGCTTCGGCGGCCGGCGCACCTGGCTCGCCGCGGTGGGCGTGTTCCTGGTCGGCTCGGTGCTGTGCGCGCTCGCCTGGTCGGCGACCAGCCTCATCGTGTTCCGGGTGATCCAGGGGCTCGGCGGCGGGCTGCTGCCCGCGACCGGCCAGGCGCTGCTCGCCCGCGTCGCGGGCCGCAACCGCACCGGCCGTGTGATCAGCGTCGTCGCCGTCGTCCCGCTGCTGTCACCGGTGTTCGGCCCGCTGGTCGGCGGCGCCATCCTCAGCACGGCGTCCTGGCCGTGGCTGTTCCTCGTCAACCTGCCGATCGGCGTGGTCGCTGCCGTCCTCGCCCGCCGCTACGTGCCCGCGGTGCCCCCGGCACCCCGGCGCACGGCCTTCGACCTGCGGGGCGCCCTGCTGCTCTCGCCCGGTCTCGCCGTCCTGGTGTACGGGCTGACCGAGGTCGCCCACGGCCGTGACCTGCCCGCGGTGCTCGGTGTGACGGCGGGTCTCGCGATGCTGGCGGGCTTCGCCGTGCACGGCCTGCGGACCCGCGCCACCCCGCTGGTCGACCCGCGGCTGTTCGCCCGGCCGCCCTTCGGGGCCGCGGCCCTCGCGCTGGTCGTCCTCGGCGCGTCGGTGTTCGGCACGACGTTCCTGCTGCCGCTGTACTTCCAGAGCGGCCGCGGCCTCTCCGCGTGGGAGGCCGGGCTGCTGCTCGCCCCGCAGGGCGTCGGCGCGGCGGCCGGTTCCGTCCTGGTCAACCGCACCATCGACAAGGTCGCGCCGCGGACCCTGGTCGTCGCGGGCATCGTCCTGATCCTGGCCGGGACGGCCCCGTTCACCCAGCTGGGTCATGAACCCCCGGACGCGGTGATCATCGCGGCGCTCGCGGTCCGCGGCATCGGCATGGCGATGATCGGCGCACCCGTGATGAACATCGTCTACAGCCGCATCGAACCCGAACAGCTCCCGCGCGCGGCGGGAGCACTCAACCTGCTCAACACGGTGGGCGGTTCGGTCGGCACGGCCGCACTCGCCGTGGTCCTGGAGAACCGGCTCGCCGACCGGGGCCCCGACATCTCCTCGGCGTTCGCCGACACCTTCTGGTGGGTCCTCGGCTTCTGCCTGCTCGCCGCCGCGGGGGCGACGAGACTGCCGAGGACCCAGCCCAGGAGATAGACGAAGGGGGGAGCGGTCAGGCCTTGTCCTGCATGCTGCTGCGCGCCGGGTTGGCCTGCTCCGCGGCCTTCGGGTCCTTCTCGCCCGCCTTGGCGCGCACCCCTTGCTCGATGCGCTCACCGATCGACTTGTCGATGTTCGACCAGTACTCGAAGGCGCGGACGAGCACGGGCTCTGTCACGCCGTTGAGCAGGTGCCCGACGACGTTGTCCACCAGACGGTCGCGCTCGGCGTCGTTGAGCACCTCGCGGACCATGGTGCCGGGCTGGCCCCAGTCGTCATCCTCCGCGTGGTCCACGTAGGCCGAGCGGGTGATGTCGCCGTCCGCGTACCAGCTGGGCGGGGAGCCGTGGCGGGCCGTGTCGGCGGCCGGGCCGCCCTTGGAGTTCGGCGCGTAGACCGGGTCCTCCGTCTTGCGGATGGCCATCGCCCCGTCCTTGGAGTACGTGTTGACGGGCACGATGGGGGCGTTGACCGGCAGCTGCTGGTAGTTGCCGCCGATCCGGTGACGGTGCGCGTCGGCGTACGAGAACAGCCTGCCCAGCAGCATGCGGTCGGGGCTCGGGCCGATGCCAGGAACCAGGTTGTTGGGCTGGAACGCCGCCTGCTCGATCTCGGCGTGGTTGTCCGTCGGGTTGCGGTCCAGGGTCATCCTGCCGACCTCGACCAGCGGGTAGTCGCCGTGCGGCCACACCTTCGTCAGGTCGAACGGGTTGAACCGGTACGTGGCCGCGTCGTCGTACGGCATGACCTGCACGTACAGCGTCCAGCTCGGGTAGTCCCCGTCCCGGATGTGCTCGAAGAGATCACGGGTGTGGTAGTCCGTGTCGGCCGCGGCCATCTGGTCGCCCTCGTGCTGCGTGAAGTTCTCGACGCCCTGGTCGGTCTTGAAGTGGTACTTCACCCAGAACCGCTCACCCTGCTCGTTGATCCACATGTAGGTGTGCGACGAGTAGCCGTTCATGTGGCGCCAGCTGCGCGGGATGCCGCGGTCGCCCATCAGCCACGTGACCTGGTGGGCCGACTCCGGCGAGAGGGTCCAGAAGTCCCACTGCATGTCGTGGTCGCGGAGGTTGTTGTCCGCGCGGCGCTTCTGCGACCGGATGAAGTGCTGGAACTTCATCGGGTCCTTCACGAAGAAGACCGGGGTGTTGTTCCCGACCATGTCGTAGTTGCCCTCGCTGGTGTAGAACTTCACCGCGAAGCCGCGCGGGTCGCGCCACGTGTCCGGGCTGCCGCGCTCACCGGCCACCGTCGAGAACCGGATGACCAGATCGGTCCGTGCGCCGGGCTGAAAGAGTGCCGCCTTCGTGTAGCGGCTGACATCCCCGGTGACCTCGAAGTGGCCGAAGGCGCCGCTGCCCTTGGCGTGCGGCTGCCGCTCGGGGATGCGCTCCCGGTTGAACTGCGCCATCTGTTCGATCAGATAGGAGTCCTGGAGGAGGATCGGGCCGCCGGCGCCGACGGTGAGCGAGTGTTCGTCACTCTCGACCGGTACGCCGGCGTCGGTGGTGGTCGCCTTGCCTGTGACGTGGTTCATCAGCTACGTGTGCCTTCCATGGTCGGCGTTCCCGTCCTGCGACTGGTCACGGTCCGGGTGCCCGCGTTGTCGCGGGCGATACGTGGCGTCCCTCCTGTTTCCGGGTCCGCGTGATCCAAACGCGCCCGTCATGGGGACGAAGCTGTCCGGATCCGCCGCGTGCCAGTCGGCGGCCCAGGTCTCGGGCGGCGCGGCGAGCAGCTCACCGGGGGAGAGCCAGTCGTACAGCTCGGCGTAGGACCGGAACCTCCCGTTGTCCTCGCGGCGCCGCACGAGGTGCGGGCCCAGGTCGGCGGCGTCGCGCACCCCCATCGCGGCCATGATCTGCAGCGCGCTCTGGACCGTGGCCTGCTGGAACCGGGTGACGCGTGCCGACTTGTCCCCGATGTCGAGGGCGCGGGCACGGCGCGGGTCCACCGTGGTGACACCCGTCGGGCAGCGGTTGGTGTGGCAGCGCTGGGCCTGGATGCAGCCGACGGCGAACATCATCGCGCGGGCCGCGTTGGTGTAGTCGGCGCCCATGGCCAGGCGCTTGACGATGTCGGAGCCCGTCGCCACCTTGCCGCTCGCACCGATGCGGATACGGTCCCGCAGCCCCGCCCCGGTGAGGGCGCTGTGCACCGTGATGAGCCCGTCGGTGAGCGGCATGCCGAGGTGGTCGGCGAACTCCAGCGGCGCCGCGCCCGTCCCGCCCTCCGCGCCGTCGACGATGATGAAGTCCGGGGTGATCCCCTCCGCCGCCATGGCCTTGCACACGGCGAGGAACTGGGTCCGTGACCCGGGGCAGAGCTTGAACCCCACCGGCTTGCCGTGCGCGAGATCCCGCATCCGGGCCAGGAACCGGACGAGTTCGCGGGGCGTGGAGAAGACCCGGTGGTACGGCGGTGAGATGACGGTCTCGCCCTGCGGTACGCCGCGTACGGAGGCGATCTCGGCGTTGACCTTGCTGCCGGGCAGCACGCCGCCGATGCCCGGCTTCGCACCCTGCGACAGCTTGAGCGACACGCAGCGCACGGCCGGATGGGCGGCCTTCTCGGCGAACTGCTCGGGGTCGAACGCGCCGTCCCGGGTGCGGCAGCCGAAGTAACCCGTCCCGATCTCCCAGACGAGGTCGCCGCCGGGCCGCAGATGGTGGTCGGAGAGGCCGCCCTCCCCGGTGTCGTGCGCGAACCCGCCCCGCGCCGCTCCCGTGTTCAGCGCGACGATCGCGTGGGCGGAGAGGGAGCCGAAGCTCATCGCCGAGACGTTGAGGAGGGCCATGTCGTACGGCTGCGTGCAGTCGGGCCCGCCGACCCGGACGCGAGGCGGCTCCTTCGGCACCGGCGCGGGCGCCATCGACGGCACGAGGAACTCGTACCCCCTGTTGTCCATGTCGCGCTCGCTGCCGAACGGCTCCTCGGCGGCGACCCCTTTGGCCCGTTCGTAGACGATGCTGCGGGTGTCGCGGTCGAAGGGCCTGCCGTCGTAGTTGCGCTCCACGAAGTACTGCTGCAGCTCCGGCCGCAGCGCCTCCAGGAGGAACCGCAGATGGCCGAGGACGGGATAGTTCCGCAGCACGGAGTGCCGTCGCTGCACGAGGTCGTGGACACCGGTCAGCGCCACGGCCACGAGCGGTCCCGCGGCCGCCCACCACCAGGGCGACGTCAGCACGGCGAGCACCACACCGCAGGCCGCGCAGGCGAGCAGCGCGCCGACTATGACAAAGCGCGTCATGTGTCTGTGCCGCCCCCGTCGAACTCGATGTCCTTGCCGTTGGCGATCCGGGCTCCGAGGTTGATACGCATCATCTCCAGGGCTGCCTCCGCGAGGTGCGGGTGGATGTGGGCGACCGCGTCGGCGACCACCGTCACGTCGAGGTGCCGGATGTGGGCGTCGAGCGCCGAGTACAGCACGCACTGCTCGGTCACCTGGCCGCACAGCGTCACCTTGCGGACGCCCAGCTCCCACAGCAGATAGGTCAGCGGCGTCTCGTAGAAGATCGAGTGCCGGGCCTTCACGACGAACAGCGAGTCGTCGTCCGGCCGCACGGGACCGACCAGGTCCGCGTGCGGCCCCTCCATGGCGGCGTCGACCAGCTCCCCGTGGTGGGAGCGCCACTGGCCGAAGTTGTCGTTGACGTAGATCACCGGCGCCCCGCTCTCCCGGGCCGCGGCGAGGAGGTCCGTGATGACCGGCACGACCTCGCGCACCGACGGCAGCAGCTGCTCGGCGTCCTCGTGGTCGTACGTGTTGATCATGTCGATCACGATCAGGGCGCCGGGACCGTCGTCGTGCTCCGCGCTCATGGCTGCAGAAGCGTCTTGATCATGCCGTCCTCCTTGGCCTGGAAGGTCGCGTAGGCCGAAGGGGCGTCCTTGAGCGGCAGGTGGTGCGTGGCGAACGTGTCGACGCCCAGCGGGTCGTCGTCCGTCAGGTGCGGGCGGATGTCCTCGATCCAGCGCCATACGTTGGCCTGGCCCATGCGCAGCTGGATCTGCTTGTCGAACATGGTGAGGAGCGGCATGGGGCTCGCGGCTCCGCCGTAGACGCCGCTGATGGACAGGGTGCCGCCGCGCCGGACCGCGTCGATGCCCGCGTGGAGAGCGGTCAGGCAGTCGATGCCCGCCTTCTCCATCAGCGGGCGGGCCAGCTTGTCGGGCAGGAGCGCGGTGGCGCGCTGGGCCGCCGTCGCCACCGGCGAACCGTGTGCCTCCAGGCCGACCGCGTCGATCACGGCGTCCGTGCCGCGGCCGTCCGTGAGGTCACGGATGGCGTCGCCCAGGTCCTTGCCGTGCTCGCGCAGGTCGAGGGCCGTGACGCCGTTGCGGCGGGCGCGCTCCAGGCGGGCGTCGACGAGGTCGACACCGATGACAAGATCGGCGCCGCGCAGCCGCGCGATGCGGGTGGCCATGTCACCGATGGGCCCGAGGCCGAACACCGTGACGCTGCCGCCCTGCGGGATGTCGGCGTACTCCACGCCCTGCCACGCCGTGGGCAGCACGTCGGACAGGTACACGAACCGGTCGTCCGGCGGGCCGTGCGGCACCTTGATGGGCAGCGTGTTGCCGAAGGGCACCCGCAGCAGCTCCGCCTGACCGCCGGGCACCTGCCCGTACAGCTTGGTGAAGCCGAACAGCGAGGCGCCGCTGCCCATGGACTTGACCTGCGTCGTCTCGCACTGCGACTGCAGCCCCTGGTTGCACATCCAGCAGGTGTTGCACGAGACGTTGAACGGAATCACCACGCGGTCGCCCACGGCCACCTCGGTGACGTCGGGGCCCGTCTCCGCGATGACACCCATGGCCTCGTGGCCGAGGATGTCGCCCGCGTCCAGATAGGGCCCGAAGACCTCGTAGAGGTGCAGGTCGGAGCCGCAGATGCCGGTCGACGTCACCTGGACGATCACGTCGTCGGGCTTCTCGATGCGAGGGTCGGGCACTTCGTCGACACGCACGTCGCGCTTGCCTTGCCAGGTCAGAGCACGCATGGGGACGCACCTTTCTGCTCGGCCCGCGCGGGCCCGGCGGGCCCGCGCAGGTGAACGGGGGAGCCGACTTCAGCGCCCGACGGCGCGGGCCAGCTCCGACTTGTTCATCGACGAGCGGCCCTTGACGTTCTTCTTCTGGGCCTCGGCGTAGAGCTGGTCCTTCGTCGGACCCTGCGAGCCCTGGTGAGAACGCTCGCCGCCGCGCTGCGACGCGGACTTCGGGTCCTTCGTGGAGGTGCGGCTCATCGTGCGGGACTCACCGGAGCGCGCGCGCTCCTTGTTGACCGTGCGGGCGGCGATCTCCTCCGCGCGGCCCGTGGACTCGCCGCGGTCCTTCGCACTCTCCTTGATGTGCTCGTACTGCCGTTCCCTCTTGCGATTCGATCCTGCGGGCATGGTGTGCTCTTTCAGCTGGGTGACATCTGGCCGGTGTGGGCCCCTCCCACGGTGCCCACACAGTTCGCCGGTCCGCCACACGGGCGATCGCGGCCTGTGACGAGTACCCGAGATCTTCGGCGTGAGACGCGGAGGCGGAAGATCAAGTGCTTCCGTGCGCTCCCCGGGGGGTCTTGAGAAGCGGGGCGCTCCACGGTGGAGTGGTGGGACGTTGCGCCGACAGGGAGGGGCCCGGCCATGCCGGACAACCAGCACAGCTCGCCGCCCGCCGCCCGCTGGGAGCGGGCCGTCGTCGTAGGCGGCGGATACGCCGGTCTCGTGACGGCACGGGTCCTGGCCGACCACTTCGGCGAGGTGCTGGTCCTGGAACGCGACCCGGTGCTGCCCGACACCGGCGTCCACCCGCACGTCCCGCAGGGCTACCACGCGCACGCCCTGCTCGCCCGCGGCGGCGAGGTCCTGGAAACCCTCTTCCCCGGGCTGCGGGCGGAGCTCGCCGAGGAGGGCGCGCCCGTCTTCGACTACGGCGAGCGGATCAGCTTCCTCCTGCCCACCGGATACGCGCCGACCGACCCGGTGGGCGTCCGCATCCAGACCTTCACGCGCGACGAGCTGGAGCGCCGGCTGCGGCAACGGATCTCGGCGCTCCCCGCGGTGCGCGTCGTCCCGGCCGCCCGCTGCGAGACGGTCACCGCGAGCGCGCCAGGCCGCCTGGACCGGGTCAGGTACCGCACCGAGGGCGAGGAACCCACCGAGGTCACCGCCGACCTGGTCGTCGACGCGTCGGGCCGCACCACATCCGTCGACCGCTGGCTCACCGACGCGCACCTGCCCGCGTCCCCCAGGAACGTCATCAAAGCGAAGATCACCTATACCTCCGCGTGCTACGTACGCCCGCCGCAGGACGAGCAGGACTTCGACGTCGCCTACCAGATGGCCTTCGCGCCCGACGTACCGCGCGGCGGCGTCGTCCTCGCCGTGGAACGCGACCGCTGGATGTGCTCGCTGTTCGGCGTCGACGAACACGTGCCGCCCACCGACGACGAGGGCTACCTCGACTTCGCCCAGAGCCTCGGCACCCCGCGCCTCGCCGAACAGATCAAGCGCGGCACCCGCGAGGGGGACATCCGCCGCTACACGAACAACGGCAACGAATGGCGCCTGCACCACAAGAACACCCGCTGGCCCGAACGCCTCGTCGCGGTCGGCGACGCGCTCTGCGTCTTCAACCCCGTGTACGGGCAGGGACTCACCGTCGCCGCACTCGAAGCGCAGCTGCTCGGCCGCCTCCTGAACCGCCACCGGGCCGGTGGCCTCGACGGGCTCAGCCGCGCCTACCAGCGTGCCGCGGCCCGCGTCATCCAGGTCCCGTGGACCATGGCCACCAGCTCGGACCTCATGTGGGCACCCGGCGGTCACCCGCTGCCCGCACGCTTCGCCCACTGGTACAACCAGCAGGTCTTCGCGCTCGCCGTGCACGACCCCAGCGTGTGGGCGCGGTTCGTACGGGTCCTGAACATGACGTCACCGCCCGCGCTGCTGTTCCGCCCGACCGTCGTCGCCAAAGTGGTACGCCACGCGCTCACGCGACGGAGGTGATCCTGGAGCAGGTGGTCGACGTGCAGCTCCTGGAGTCCCGGGCTCCCGGGTGCTACCGCTTCCACCCGCTCACCCGGCTGTTCGCCCTCACCGCACGCCGTGCGGCCGGAACTGGATGCTGATGCGTCCACCGGAGGCGCGGGCGGACTTGGGGACGGCGTGCTCCCAGGTGCGCTGGCAGGAGCCGCCCATCACGATCAGATCGCCGTGCCCGAGCGGCTGCCGGACGGTGGCGCCGCCGCGCCGCGGACGGAGCAGCAGGTCGCGGGGGGCTCCCACGGAGAGGATGGCGACCATCGTGTTCTCACGGGCGCCCCGGCCGATCCGGTCGCCGTGCCAGGCCACGCTGTCGCGCCCGTCCCGGTAGTGGCACAGGCCCGCCGTCGTGAACGCCTCGCCGAGCTCGGCGGCGTAGCGTTCGGAGAGGGCCTGCCTGGCCTCGTCGAGGACGAGGTGGGGGAGCCGTTCGCCCGCGCCGTAGAAGGCGAGCAGGCGCGGCACGGCCACGACCCGCTCGTACATCTGGCGTTGTTCGGCCTTCCACGGGACCTCCGTGGCCAGCCGCTCGAACAGGGCGTCTGCGCCGCTCAGCCAGCCCGGCAGCAGGTCGATCCACGCGCCGTCGCCGAGGACCGTCCGGCGGATTCCGGCCAGGGAGCCGAGGCGTACGTCGTCGCTCTGGTCGAAGAGCGATCCCTGGAGCTGGTGGGTTGTCATGCCGTCAGTGTAAGCGCCATTCGAACACGTGAGCTAATTCGAAAGGTTCGGCACACCTCGTAAGGCCGGAAACGCCTCGGGGGCGCGCATCCGTCCGGATGCGCGCCCCCGAGGGGATCTGTGGGTGGGTCCTACCGCTTCCCCGCGATCATGCGGTAGGCGAACAGAACGATCACGGAGCCGATGATGGCGGCGATCCACGTCGACAGGTGGAAGAACCCGTTGATCGAGTGGACGCCGAAGATCACCTTGCCCAGCCAGCCGCCGAGCAGCCCGCCCACGATGCCGATCACCATGGTCACCAGGCAGCCTCCCGGGTCCTTGCCGGGGGTGAGGGCCTTGGCGATGGCTCCCGCGATGAGACCGATCAGGATCCAGGCGATGATGCCCACGAGAACGTTCCTCTCTTTGTGCTCCGGTCGGCGCTGGAGCTCCAGGCCGACACAGAGCGAATGTCCCGACGATGACGACTCACACAGGACCAAGGTCACGTTTCACGGGACCATCGGCACGCCGGACTCCGGCGGGCGGGTGACGCGCGCGGAGCATATGGTGGCCGAGCGGCATACCGGAGACCACCATGACGTCAGCGAAGAAGACATCCGTCGATGTGGAACAGTGCCTGCTCCTCACCGGCGTGGGCGGCTTCGACTGGGACCTGAGGACCGGCGCGCTCGGTCTCGACGCCGGCTCCCTCGCGGTGCTCGACCTGCGCCCCGAGGAATTCAACGGCCTGGTGACCTCGCTCCAGGGGCGCATCCCCCCGGAGGAGGCCGTCCGCATCAACTACGCCGTCACCGAGGCCGTCGCCTCCGGAGCCGACGGGTACGGCGTCTACTTCCGGGCCCGGCGCAGGGACGGCACGATCCACCTCGGCCACGCGCGCGGACGCATCGTCCGCGACGGCGAGGGCCGGGCCGTGCGCGTACTCGGCATCCTGCGTTCGGCGTCCGAGGACGGGGCGGAACTCGCCGCCATCGATCCCAGGGAGGAACGCCGCCAGGGCATCGCCCTGATGGTGCAGGGCACCACGCAGGCACTCTCCCGGGCCGTCACGGTCGACGACGTGGTCGCCGTCCTGTCCGGCGCGAGCGGCCTCGACCGGTTCGCCGCCGACGGACTCGTCCTCGGTCTCGTCGAGGGGGACAAGCTGAAGCTGATCGCCCTCGTGGGCCAGACGATGCAGGCCCTCGACGAACTCAAGCTGCACAAGGTCGACGAGTCACAGCCGCTCGCCGAAGCCGTCATGACACGGCAGCCCCGCTTCGTCGCCTCACTGCCCGACCTCGCGCGCCGCTTCACCCGCCTGCGGCCCTACATCGAGCACATGCGCCTCGACTCGGCGGCGTTCCTGCCGCTGGTCGCCCAGGACCGTGCCATCGGCGGACTCGGCCTCTTCTACCGCGGCCGCAAGGACTTCACCGACGCGGACCGCAACCTCTGCATCGGGCTCTCCGGCATCGTCGCCCAGTCGCTGCAGCGCGCCATGCTCTTCGACGAGGAACGGGACCTCGCCAAGAGCCTCCAGGCCACCATGCTGCCGCGCGGGGTGCCCGCCGTCGCGGACTGCGAGGTCGCCGTGCGCTACCACGCGGCGTGGGGCGGCCGCGACGTCGGCGGCGACTTCTACGACGTCGTCGCCCTGCCGCGCGGCCGCATCGGCCTGGTCGTGGGCGACGTACAAGGGCACGACACCCACGCCGCGGCCATCATGGGCCAGCTGCGCATCGCCCTGCGCGCCTTCGCGGGCGAGGGCCACCCGCCGGGCACGGTGCTCTCCCGTGCCTCCCGCTTCCTCGCCGAGCTCGACACCGAGCGGTTCGCCACCTGTACGTACGCCCAGTTCGACCCCGCCAGCGGCATCGTGCGCGCGGTCCGCGCCGGACACCTGCCGCCCCTCGTGCGCCACGTGGACAAACGGGTTGGCGTGCCCCGGGTCCCCGGCGGACTGCCGCTCGGCCTGGCCACCGAATTCGGCATGGAGGACTTCCCCGAGGTCCGCCTCGACCTCGTGCCCGGCGAGACCATGGTGCTCTGCACCGACGGGCTCGTGGAGGACGCCGCCCTCGACGTCGACACCGGCATGCGCAACCTCGCCGAGGTGATGCGCCAGGGCCCCGAACGCGCCGAGGCCCTGGCGGACCACCTCTCGCACGCGCTGTGGGAGAGATGGGGCACGAGCGACGACGTGGCGCTGCTCGTCCTGCGCAGGCTGCCCGACCCAGGGACCCTCCAGGAGCCGCGCATCCACCGGTACGTCCATCAGGCCGACCCGGAAGGGCTCGCCGACGCGCGGGCCGCCCTGCGCGAACACCTCGCCTCGTGGGGGTTCGGCACGGTCGCCGACGACGTGGAAGTGGCGGCCGGTGAACTCCTCGTCAACGCCCTCGTCCACACCGACGGAGGCGCCATCCTCACTCTGGAGGTGCTCTCTGGGCCGCCGCGACGTGTCCGCCTGTGGGTGAAGGACCGCTCCAGCGCCCGCCCCCGCAGAAGGTCACCCGCGGAGACCGCCACTTCCGGGCGCGGGCTGCTCCTCGTGGAGGCGGTCGCCTCCTGCTGGGGCGTCGAGCCGCGCGGCGAAGGCAAAGCGGTCTGGTGCGACTTCGCCGTACCCGACGCCTGAAAGCCGGTCTTCGCACCCCTCCCGCCGCTCGCGCCCCGTCCCCGTCCCCGTCCCCGTCAAGCCGACGGCACCGTGTCCTCGAACGCCGTGCCCACTGTCCGGTAGCCCCAGCCCGCCACCGTCGCCGAGACCTTGTCGCCTCCTCCACCCGGGGAGACGTGCGACAGGCCCCCTGAGAGTCTGTGTCGTACCGGGCCCGGCCCTGGTTACCGTTCCGCCATGGCCGACTACCGCATCGAGACCGTACGCAACGGCGAACGCGACTGGACCGCCCGCAACGACCGCGGGGCCGAGGTCCGCGTCGCCGCCGCCGACAACCCCGACGCCCAGCCCTCCTTCACCCCCGTCGAACTCCTCCTCGCCGCACTCGGCGGCTGCGGCGGACTCGTCGTGGACCGCACCGCCCGCACCGTCGAACACGACGCGCTGCGCGTCGTCGTCGAGTCGGTCTCCCGGCCCGAGGACGACGGCCGCGTCGGCGTCGTCCGGGTCTCCTACGAACTCGACCTGCCCGAGGGCGACACCCGCGCCGCGGAGGCGCTGGAGCGCGCCATCCGGCTGACGCACGAGAAGTACTGCACGGTCAGCCGCACCGTCGAACACGGCGCACGCGTGGAGGCGCTCGGCCCCGACGGCACCACGCTCTTCGCCGGGGGGTGACAGGTCAGGACACGGGCACCGGCTCCACCCACACATTGCGGAAGCGGACCTTGTTGCCGTGGTCCTGCAACCGGATCGCGCCGGCCGCCGCGGACTCGGCGTCACCCGCACCGGTCGGACCGTCCACGGCCACGTCGTCGTGGACCTTCTTGCCGTTCCAGACGACGGTGACCCGCGCGTCCGACGTCTTTCCGCCGTCCGCGTCGAAGCGGGCGGCACGGAAGGTGATGTCGTACGTCTGCCAGGTCTCCGGCGCCTTCGACGCGTTGAGGTCGGCGGCTTTCTTCTGGTAGATCGCCCCCGCCTCGTTGTCCGCGAGCTTCGCCACGCCGTACGAGTCGAGGATCTGCACCTCGTACCGCTCCTGGAGGTAGACCCCGCTGTTGCCGCGGTCCTGCCCCGTCACGTCGTCCGGCAGCTTCGGCACCCGGAACTCGACGTGCAGCTCGAAGTCCCCGAAGTGCTGTTTCGTGCGCAGGTCGCCGCAGCAGACCTCCATGGACTTCTCGGCGGTGTGCGGCCACTCGGCGCTGCGGCCGTCACTGTGCTGCCAGGCGGTGGAGACGCTGCCGCCGGAGAACAGGTCGATCCTCGCGCCCGGCCTGCGCACGTCGAGCGCGTCGAGGTTCACATGACCGGTGTCATCGGCGCCCACGGCGTACGTGATCGTGTTGTGGCCCTTGCGCAGGGAGAGCCGTTCGGTCTTCGTGGACCAGCGGTTCCACGCGACCGTGGACGGCAGGCTCGTCTGTCGCGCCGCGCCGCCGTTCACGCTGACGCCGACCGTCTTGGTGCCGGGGGCCGGGTGCGGGCCGTTGGCGTAGCGCAGCCCCACGTCGTACGCGCCCGTCCTGTCGACCACGACGTCGAAGGTCGCCTTCGCGCCCTTGTCACCGAAGCCGTCGACGAACCCGCCGCCGGTGAATCCGGCGTGCTCCTTGTCGATGTCCGCGCCGCCGGACAGCTTCGCGGACTCGGCGTCGTACGTCGTGACGGGCTCCTGCGGGCCCGGCTTGGCGTTCAGGGTGTACCAGGCCTCGGTGGACCACAGCTCCTCGCCACCGGCGGACGAGAACGGGCGGGGCGAGCGGACGTGCACGACCCGGTCGGGCTTCAGGCCGGGGATGGTGAGCCGCACCGTGCGCCGGTCGTCCGAGAGCTTCGCCGACGCGACCGGCAGCGACTCCTCGTCGACCTTCGGGCCGCCGTAGTCCGGCGTGGGAACGTACCGCCACTGCTCCACCGCGTACGCGCCCTCCGTGAGCTCGGCCGCGGTCTCCTCGGAGAGGGGCTTGGTGTAGGTGAGGTCGAAGCCGTCACGGGTGGCGCGCATCGTCTTGATGTCGAAGGCGGTCTTCCCGTTCGGCGTCAGCTTCTGCAGGCCGAAGCGGAGCTTTCCCTCCTGGCCCCAGTTGCCGTCCGCGCCCAGGCCGCCGGTGTAGATCGCGCCGTCGGGACCCTGGCTGATCCGCGAGATGCCGGCCTCCAGGCCCTGCGTGTGCCGGAAGACCGCGCCCTGGTACTCACCGGCGACCTTCTCCAGGGCCGCGCGCTGCAGTCCGCCGTACGTGACGTCGCCGAACACCATCTGCCCGGCGAACGGCCCCTTCTTCAACTGCATGGGCGTGCTGGGGGAGTTGGCTATCTCGTTCTGCGGAAGCCAGAGCGCGGGCTTGGTGACGGGCTTGTCGTCGTAGGGCCCGTCGGGGTTCATGTAGTGGTTGAAGAACCGGTCCTGTTTGATGTGGACCAGCTTGGACGCGGGCAGCCAGCCGCCCTGGTTGTCCGTGACGAACAGGTCGTTGCCCGGGCCGCGCCCGATGCCGTTCGGGGTGCGCAGGCCCCCGGCGAGGTAACTCACCTTGCCCGTCGCCTTGTTGACCTTGATGGTCGTGCCGCGGTTCGGGGCGGGCTGCGGGTCGGTGGTCGCGCCGCCGTAGTTGATGGCGACGGAGAGGTTCAGGTAGAAGTCGCCCTTCTCGTAGAGCAGGCCGAACGCGAACTCGTGGAAGTTCTTGCCGTACGGCCACTCGGCGATCTTCCGCTTCTCGTCGGTGACGTCGTCGCCGTTCGTGTCGTTCAACTCGGTCAGCTGGTGCTTCTCCGACACGTACAGCTTCCCGTCCACGTACTTGATGCCCATCGGCTCCCTGAGCCCGTCGGCGACCTTCTTGTACGTGACCTTCTCGGGGCTCGTCTCACCGGTGACGTGGTCGAGCAGATACACCTCGCCCTTCGTCTCGGTGCTGCCGCCCCACGTGGAGATCGCGAGCCGCCCGTCGGGCAGCCAGTCCATCGCGGACACCTGCGGCTCGAAGCCCTTGGGGCGCAGGTCGGTCAGCTCGTAGCCCGGGTTGACCTCGGTGAGCGGCAGGCCGTCGCCCGGTGTGTCGTACGTCCCCTCGCACTCCTTGCGGCCGGGCGCGGTGACCCGTACGACGTCGGCGTCCGTGCTGAGCACGGAGTTCGGCACGGTCGTGAACTCACCCGCGCCGGGCGGCTTCCACTGGAGGGTGACCTGCTGACCCCCGCCCCGGTCGAAGTGATCGATGCGCAGCGACTGGTACCCGGCGTTGAGGGTAATGCTCCCGTCCTTGGGCTCGGCGCCGTGCAGCCCGTCGTGGTCGATGACCTGCTGTCCGCCGAGGAGGAGCCGCGAACCGTCGTCGCTGATCAGCCGGAAGTCGTACGCGCCCGCTTCCGGCACGTTCAGGTTCCCGATGATCTGCGACACGAAGTTGTCGCTGAAGCCGAAGCCGTCGGTCGACGTCCAGTCGGCCGTCGGGATCAGCTTGTCGACGTTGGGCGTCTGGGCCGGCTTGAGGGTGCACAGCTTCTCCAGCGGGGTCCGCACGTCGAACACGCGCAGGGTGACGCCGGGTTCCTGGGGCGGTAGGTCCGCGAACGGCCGCGGATCGTCGTCCGCGACCGCGCCGGGCGCGAGCAGACCGGCTCCGATGAAGGCGGCGAGCAGCAGTCCCGTGGATCTTCGGGCTTTGCGGTGAGGCTTCACTCTTCCTCCTGCGTGGTTCCGTCGTGGGTTACGCAGATCTCTGTGGCAGAGCGACGCTCAGCGTAGGGACGGCGTCGGAGGACGTCCACACTTTGTCCAGAGAAAGGAAAAACGGGGAGGTGCTGAGGAGCAGCCTCCGGTGCCTGAGGGTCCCCACCAATCGGGCGAACGGCACCCGACGGTCGGCTGTGCGGACCGGGCGGGGCCGCGGGGGCGCGTTATGTCTGTGGGGTGATCACACTTCGAGTCCGTGCGTTCCTCGCACTCACCACCCCGGCCGCAGTCCTCCTCACCACCCTCGGCGACCCGGCCCCTGCCGTCGCCGGAACCCAGCGAGCACCCGCCCTCGACGCACGGGTCAGCGCCGTCTCCGCGCGCGACCTGGGCCGCAGCTGGCATCCGGGGTGCCCGGTCGCGCCCTCCGGCCTGCGGCTCATCCGGATGAACCACTGGGGGTTCGACGGCCGCGTGCACGCCGGTGAGCTCGTCGTGCGCAAGGAGGCCGTGCGGCCCATGCTGCGCGTCTTCGGCCGCGCCTTCGACGCCCGGTTCCCCGTCCGCCGGATGCGGACGATGGCGGCGTACGGCGGCAACGACCTCGCGGCGATGAAGGAGGACAACACCTCGGCGTTCAACTGCCGCACCGTCACGGGCGATCCGGCGCGGCTCTCGCAGCACTCGTACGGGGACGCGGTGGACATCAATACGCTGGAGAACCCGTACGTGGACCGGAACGGACACGTCTACCCCGCGGCGGGCGCCGCCTTCCTGGACAGGCGACGCACCGCCAAGGGCATGATCAAGAACGGTGACGTCATCACGACGACGATGCGCGAGGTGGGCTGGCAGTGGGGAGGGCGGTGGCGGGCCCCGGACTACCAGCACTTCTCGGCCAACGGACGGTGAGAGTGCCCCTCGCGCGGCCGGACTTGCGCTGCCCGGCCCGCGCCGCGAGCCCTATGCCGCCGGGTCGATGCGCGACACCGGCCCGCCCAGGTCGAGCACGTACAGCTCGCCCTTGCCGCCCTGGACGAACGACACGACCTCGCCGCCGTTGACGCCCAGATCGCTCACCCCGGTCACCTTGCCGTCCTTCATCTTCAGGGCACGGACGGTGCCGTCGCAGTAGTCGCTGAACAGGTACTGGCCTCTGAGCTCGGGGATCGCCTTCCCGCGGTACACGAACCCGCCGGTCACAGAGCAGCCGAGGCCGGTGCGGTCGTACTCGTGGACCGGCGGGACGTGGTTCGCGGGCTCCGTGCCCTCGCGGAAGGGATGGGTGCCCTCCATCTGCGACCAGCCGTAGTTCTCACCGCCCTTGCTGGACGCCGGAGCCCGGTCGATCTCCTCCCAGGCGCTCTGCCCGACATCACCGATGAACAGGTCACCCGTGCCCTTGTCGAACGAGAACCGCCACGGATTGCGCAGTCCGTACGCCCAGATCTCGTCCTTCGCCTTCGGGTCACCGACGAACGGGTTGCCCGGCGGGATCGCGTACGGCTTGCCGCCCCGCGGGTCGATGCGCAGCAGCTTGCCGAGGAGCGTGTCGAGGTTCTGCCCGTTGCCGTGCGGGTCGCCGCCCGCGCCGCCGTCGCCGAACGCGATGTAGAGGTAGCCGTCGCGGCCGAACTTGATGTCGCCGCCGTTGTGGTTCGGGTACGGCTGCGTCTGCGTCAGGACGGTGCGCCGGGTCTCCGGCCGCAGCTTGCCCTTGCGCACGGCGAACTCGTCCACGGTGCTCGTGCCTTCGAGGTCCGTGAACGAGACGTAGAAGTACTTGAAGTCGTTGGAGAACGCGATGCCCAGCAGGCCGCGTTCGCCGTCGGTGGTGGTCTCGGCGGAGATGTCGAGCACGGGCTCACCGAGCCCCTGCTTGCCCAACACGCGTACGGTGCCGGCGCGTTCGGCGATCCAGACGGCGCCGCCGGGACCCGCGGTGCCGGCGGACGGATTCTTGGCCGTGGCCACCTTGGTGAGCGCCACCCCGGCCGCGTCTTCGCGGGAGGAGGCGGACGCCGAGGTGAAGGCGAGGGACGTGACGAGGCAGAGAGCGCCGACGATCGCAGAGCTTCTGGTGCGGACGTTCACCGTGATCCTCCTGGAGGCGGCGAAAGGGGGGAGGTCACCATGGTGTGCTGCTGGCCACGGACGAGAGTACTGGGGCCGGGGCGCTTGGTGTAGACCAAGGACGTCATTCGTCTGCTTCTTCTGCCCCCCTGCCCCCCTGCCCCCTGCCCCCTGCCCCCTGTCTCCCGCCTCCGGCCTACTCGGCGTTCTCCTGCAGCAGGCAGTCGTAGCCCAGCTGCATCGCGTCGGCGGCCGCCAGTACGGAGAGGCCGCCCGTCACCGTGCGCGTGGCCTTCGGCCACAGCAGGGCGGCGCCGGTGACGGTGGTGGTCAACCAGACGCTCAGGCAGAACGGGCAGGTGACGAGCTCGCCCACGGTCGCTTTGACGCCGTCTCCCCGTGGGCTCTCGCTCACCTCCGCGGGCCCGGACGCCGCCTCGTAGCGGGTGAACGGCGCCCGCAGCGGGCTGGTCACCGATCCCTTGCTGAGCAGTCGGCCGAGCCGGAAGGTGGCCGCCGCCGCGAACAGGACGTCCCATGGCTCGGGACGCTCAGGAAGCGGGACCTTCCGCATCCGGACGGCCGCACCCCAGGCCACCGTGTAAGCGCCGAACGCGACCAGGGCGCCGAAGTGACCGGCGAGCCGGTGTTCCTCCCCGGAGGAGCCGGAGGAGCCGGAGGAGCCGGAGGGGTCGGAGGAGCCGGAGGGACCGGAGGAGTAGGCCCCGCCCGCACGCCGAAAGGCTCCCCTGATACGTCGCACGCCGGTGCCTTCCCTTCGAGTGTCATGAACCACCGCAACCTCCACTGAACCGTGTCGCAGGCCTTCGCGCCTCATCAGGACGGGTTCGCCCGGGCGAGCGCCTCCGCAACAGGTAACCCTGCGGCGCGAGCGGAAACGGAGCTGAACGGCGGAACCCCGGACGCCTGGCGCGGCGACCCCGGCGCATCTGTGTGATCGTGGACGGGCCGGGCACCGGAGGCCAACCGTCCGGTCCGCACGCGTGCCGGAACGCAGCTCCGCGCACACGGTCACTCGTCAAGGAGCCGACGGTCATGACGGACGTATCGAGCATGGGTTCACCCGCGGACGACTCCCGGCCGGTACTGACCGACCGGCAGGGCCACCCCGTCTACGACAACCAGAACCAGCGCACGGTCGGCGCGCGGGGCCCCGCCACGCTGGAGAACTACCACTTCCTGGAGAAGATCAGCCACTTCGACAGGGAGCGGATTCCGGAGCGCGTCGTCCACGCACGGGGTGCCACCGCTTACGGCTACTTCGAGGCGTACGGCACCTGGGGCGACGAGCCCATCAGCCGGTACACCCGCGCCAAGCTGTTCCAGGAGCGCGGCAAGCGCACCGACGTAGCCCTGCGCTTCTCCACCGTCATCGGCGGCCGCGACTCCTCCGAGGCCGCCCGCGACCCGCGCGGCTTCGCCGTCAAGTTCTACACGGAGGACGGCAACTGGGACCTGGTCGGCAACAACCTCGGTGTCTTCTTCATCCGGGACGCCGTGAAGTTTCCCGACGTCATCCACGCTCTGAAGCCCGACCCCGTCTCGCACGAGCAGAAGCCCGCCCGGATCTTCGACTTCATGTCGCAGACCCCGGAGAGCATGCACATGCTGGTCAACCTCTTCAGCCCCCGGGGCATCCCCGCCGACTACCGGCACATGCAGGGCTTCGGCGTGAACACCTACAAGTGGGTCGACGCGGAGGGCGGCACCGTCCTCGTCAAGTACCACTGGATGCCCAAGCAGGGCGTGCGCAGCATGACCGAAGAGGACGCGGCGAACGTGCAGGCCGGCGAGCTCGGTCACGCCACCAAGGACCTGTACGAGGCGATCCGCCGGGGCGACTTCCCCGAGTGGGAGCTGCTCGTGCAGGTCATGGAGGACGGCGACCATCCGGAGCTCGACTTCGACCCGCTGGACGACACCAAGACCTGGCCGGAGCAGGACTTCCCGCCCAAGGCCGTCGGCCGCATGGTGCTCGACCGCACGGTCGACGACTACTTCGGGGAGAACGAGCAGATCGCGTTCGGCACCGGCGTCCTGGTCGACGGCCTCGACTTCTCCGACGACAAGATGCTCGTCGGGCGGACCTTCTCCTACAGCGACACCCAGCGCTACCGCGTCGGCCCGAACTACCTGCAACTACCGGTGAACCAGGCCAAGAACGCGGACGTGCGCACCAACCAGCGCGACGGCTCGATGGCGTACGACAACCGCGCGGCGAACGAGAACCCCGAGGTCAACTACGAGCCGTCGATCACGGGCGGCCTGCGCGAGGACCAGTACCCCACCCACGACGAACAGGGGCCGGAGGTCTGTGGCCGTCTCACCCGCAAGCGGATCCCGCTCACCAACGACTACCTCCAGGCCGGGCAGCGCTACCTGCTCCTGGAGGACTGGGAGCGGGACGACCTCGTCGGCAACTTCGTGGACCTCATCTCCCAGTGCGACCGGAAGGTGCAGGAGCGCATGGTCTGGCACTTCCTGCTGGTCGAGAACGACCTCGGCCTGCGCGTCGGCGAAGGCCTCGGCATCCGCCCCGACGACGTCTCCCACCTCGAACCGCTGCAGGGCCAGACGCTGACCGACGAGGACCGCAGCCGCCTCCTGCGGCTGGGGAACAACGCGCCGCGCGACGTCTCCGGCCTGACGATGACCCACTGCGTGCCGAACGAACGCCACCAGGTCACACGCTGACACCGGCGGAGGGCGGGCCCGCGGATCACGGCTGCCGCGGGACCCGCCGACGCACGTCGTCGTACAGGTTGCGCATCGCCATGCGGTAGAGCTCGGACTGGTGGGCGCCGAGGAAACCGGTGTGCCCGAACACCTCCAGGGCGACCATGCCGTGCACATAGCCCCACACGCTCAACAACAGGGCCGTCGCGGACGGCGGCAGGGCGGTGCCGCTCGGGGGCGCCTGCCGCGCGAGGTGGTCCAGGAACTCGGGGGACAGCGACCGCGTGTCGGCCGCCGCCAGCTGTTCCGGTGTGAACCCCCGGAACAGTTCCCGCTCGAACACCGCGCTCATCCGGCGGTTCGCCTCCGTCGTGGGGCCGTCCAGAGGCGCGTGGTAGTGGGGGAGCGGTGCTCCGTAGAGGAGTTGGAACCGCTCGGGATTCCCGATCGCCCACCGCCGGTAGCCCTCCGCCGCGACGATCATCCCCGGTACGTCCGGGTCGTCCGGCCCGGCCTCGGTCGCGGCCTGCACCGCGTCCGCCAAGTCGTCGTACGCCTTGGTGATGAGCGCCGTCACGAGGTCGTCCCGGCTAGGGAAGTAGTGGTACAGCGCCTGCACGGTCATGCCGAGGCTGCGGGCCACCGCGCGCAACGACAGGGCGTGCGGGCCGTGTTCGGCTATGTGCGTCTCGGCCGTGCTCACGATCTCGTCGACGGCGACCGCTCGGCGACGCTCACGCAACGAGGGCCGGGGCGCGGGGACTTCGTAGGTGGACATACGGCGACCGTACGTCGCCCTCCCTCGCCCCGGGGCCGGAATCGGGCATCCCGTGAAGAAAATCTAACACTGCTCAATTTTGTTGTGCCCCGCTAGCGTCGGCTGCGCCCGTCACCGCACTACCCGCCTTAGCACCACCCGTACATGAAGGAGACAGCGCGTGTTCGAACGCATAGCCGAGCTGGCGATCCGCCGGTCGCGGCTGGTACTCATCGTCGCCGTAGTGGTCGTGGCCCTCATGGGCGCCCTGGGAGCCGGTGCGTTCGGGAAGCTGCTGGGGGGCGGTTTCGACGATCCGGCCTCCCAGTCCTCCCGGGCCAGGAACGTCATCGACGAGAAGCTCGGCGGAGAGACGAACCTGGTCCTCCTCGTCCGCGCCTCCGAAGGCCGCATCGACGCCCCCGCCGCACGGCGGAGCGGCCAGGCACTGGTCTCGGACCTGAAGAAGGAGAAGGACCTGGCGAACGTCGTCTCGTACTGGGACACGAAAAGCCCCGACCTGCGCTCCAAGGACGGCCGCGAGGCCCTCGTGCTCGCCCGCGTGAAGGGCCGCGACATGGCGCAGCAGGAGAACGCCGAGGGCGTCATCGACCACTACGCGGGAACGTACGAGGACACGCTCACCGTCAAGGCGGGCGGCAGCGCCGGCGTCAGCTACGAGATGGGGCCGCAGACCGAGAAGGACCTCGTCCTCGCCGAGACCATCGCCGTCCCGCTGATCCTCCTGCTGCTCCTCGTCGTCTTCGGCACCGTCGTCTCCGCGCTGCTGCCGCTCGCCATCGCGCTGATCGCCATCGTGGGCGTCTTCGCGGAGCTGTACGTGGTCGGCAGCGTCACCGACGTCTCCATCTTCGCGATCAACCTGACCACGGCACTCGGCCTCGGACTCGGCGTCGACTACGCCCTGTTGATGATCAGCCGGTTCCGGGAGCAGCTCGCGGCGGGCGCGAGTGTGGAGGACGCCGTCCGCACGACGATGAGCACGGCGGGCCGTACCGTCGCGTTCTCCGCGGCGACCGTGGCGGCGGCCCTCGCCGCGCTCATGGTGTTCCCGCAGTACTTCCTCCGCTCGTTCGGCTACTCCGGTGTCGGCGTCGTCGTCATCGCGGCCCTCGCCTCGCTGTTCGTGATGCCCGCCCTGCTCAACGTGCTGGGCCACCGCGTGAACAGCGGCCGCATGCCGTGGGCGAGGCGGGCGCGCGCCGGGACCCCGGCATCGGTGTCGGGCGCCGGGACCCCGACGTCGGTGTGGGGACGCCTCGCCCGCACCGCCATGCGCCGCCCCGCGCTCACCGCGCTGCCCGTGCTCGCGGTCCTGCTCCTCGCGGCGAGCCCGCTCCTCGGCATCACCTTCGGCACCGCCGACGAACGCGTACTGCCCGAGGACGCCAAGAGCCGTGAGGTCTCCGTGTCCCTGCGGGAGAACTTCAACGGAAACGACGCGGCGGCTCTGCACGTAGTCATCGACGGGTCCGTGAACAAGGCCCCGCTGGCGTCCTACGCGGCACGCCTGTCCGGGCTCGACGGTGTCGCCCGCGTCGATACCAGTACGGGCACCTACGCCGACGGCAGGACCGGGCCGACCGGCCCCGGCAACCCGGCGCTCGGCCGCCCCACCGCGCAGCAGCTCAACGTCGTCAGCACCCTGACACCGAAATCCGACGCGGCGAAGGACCTCGTCGACGAGGTCAGGACAGCCACCCCGCCCTCCGGCACGCACCCGCTGGTCGGCGGCGGCGACGCCGAACTCGTCGACTCCAACGACTCCATCGCGGGACGGCTGCCGCTCGCCGTGGGCCTCATCGTCGTCACCACGTTCCTGCTGCTCTTCCTCTTCACCGGCAGCGTCGTGCAGCCGCTGCGGGCCCTCGTCCTCAACGCGGTCAGCCTGGGCGCGACCATCGGCGTCATGACCTGGATCTTCCAGGACGGCTACCTCTCCGGGGTGCTCGGCTTCACCGCACAGCCGATGGAGACGTCGATGACGGTGCTGATGTTCTGCGTCGCCTTCGGGCTCTCGATGGACTACGAAGTGTTCGTCACCAGCCGCATCAAGGAACTGCACGAGCTCGGCGAGGACAACGAGTCCGCCGTGACGGGTGGCCTCGGCCACACCGGAGGCATCGTCAGCGCGGCGGCCGCGCTGATCGCGGTGAGCTTCTTCGCCTTCGGCACGGCGGAGATCAGCTTCATGCAACTCTTCGGCCTGGGCAGCGGTCTTGCCATCCTCATCGACGCGATCGCCGTGCGCGGCATCCTCGTCCCGGCCGCGATGCGGCTGCTCGGGCGCTCCGCCTGGTACGCGCCGGGGCCGCTGCGCACGTTCCACGCGCGGTTCGGGCTGAGCGAGGGCGATCCGGCGCCTGCGGCACGACGGGCACCGGCGAAGGTCTGACCCGTACGATCCGTACGCTCCGTACGATCCGCACGTTGGAGAGCCGAGGACGCCGCCGCGGTCAGGCTTCGACGACCACCAGGTCCCACGGGCTCGGCCCCGTACCGTCGCACCAGGCCTGCAACTCGGCGCCGTTCACGCAGACTATGCCGCACTGCTGCGCGTACTCGAGGGCGGGAGCGGTGAAGTCGCTCGTCGTCACCAGCGCGGCGACATCCGCCTCGTGGACCGTGAAGCACGTGCCCCCGAAGCGCTGCAGGTCCTGCGAGCCGACCTTGTTGTCCTCGCCGTACCGTTTGCACTGGATGACGAGCCGCCGTCCGTCGGGCGCCACCGCCAGGACGTCCGCTCCCAAGTCGCAGGCACCGCCCACGACTTCGACCTCCTGGCAGGCGTCGCGGGCGCAGAGGTCGGCCACGGCCTGCTCGAAGGCGTCGGCGTCGAGTTCGGTGTAGTCGACGTAGGCGGCCGGTGCGTCCAGGACGACGGTCGTGGCATCCTCCGGTTCCAGTACGAGAGTGGGTTCCGCAACGAAGCCGTCCCCCGCGACGGCGGGCACCACCGGGGCGGCGACCGTCGTGGCGGGCGTGGGCGTCTTCGTGCCCTCAAGGCTCTCGGACGCCCGCTCGGCCGCCTCCTCAAGCACCTCGGCCGCACGCCGCGCGTACCTCGCCGCCGAGACGCGCCGCCACCTGGACCTGCCGAGGCAGGCGGCCGCGACGCCCACGACGGCGAGCGAGCCGATCCACAGCGGACGGCTCTCGACCATGTGGGCCGCGGCGCGCACCAGAGCCGCCGTGCCGCACAGCAGGATCGCGACGAAGAGGAAGAACAGGGCGGTCGTGCGCAGATCGAAGCGCCGCTCGCGGTTCGTCCGCCGAACCGGGCGCGAGGATACGGTCATTGCTCTCCCTGGCGGTGGACCGGTGGTGGACCGGCGGTGGACCGGCGGTGGACGGGAACGAAGATCACTTCTTCCGGTTGCCCAAGATCGGCACGGCCAAAAGGAGCGCCGACCCCCTGCGCCCCACGCAGTGACGTGCGTCACAGCGATTCGGGTATGTGCAGGTGGCACAGTCCACGGCCGATGGAATCCCTCATTCCGCAAAGAAGTTGGCCCACTCGGTTAACCAGGCGCGCGCGGCGGCGCGATGTAGGGGCGAGGACGATGTCCTCCCGGGTGCGCAACGTGGCACTCCGGCCCGCCAGTTGAACGGGAAAGGAGCAGTCCGTGAGGCCTCAATGGGCCTGGCATCCTGCCGAAGGGGGTGCGGAGGGTGACTGAACCGTCCGAGCAGGAGCACCACCTGATCGATCCTGCCGAGCTGACGGCCGACTTCGAGACGTTCTTCCGGGGTCACAAGAAGGAGTTCCTGAAGGCGGCGGCGGCACGGGTGCGCAATGTGCACGATGCCGAGGAGGTGGTCCTCAGTGCGGGCGTCCGCATCTACCGCAAGTGGCCGCGCATTCGGGCGCACGCGAACCCGGTCGCGTACGCCCACCAGATCCTCAACTGGGAGATGGCCACCTTCTTCCGGAAGCAGGCCCGGATCACCGACCGGGAGACGTCCTACGGGGAGTTGCTCTTCGCGGACGTCCCGACCGGCGACGACCTCCTCGCCCTCGGGGAGCACGAGGAACTCGACCGGGCCCTGGAGCGCCTGGACGAACGCGCGCCCGTGCGGGCGGCCTGCATACGGCTGCGGTTCCTGTGCGGACTGACCAACCACGAGGTCGGGGAACGGCTGGAGATCAGCCCGGACTGCGTCAAGGTGCACGTGTGCAGAGGCCTCAAAGACCTTCAATCCCTCATGGATCTCCCCACTCGGGGAAAAGGAGATTCCTGATGCTGGAAGACATCCTGCGCAACAGCGCGCAGGAACTGGAGCTTCAATTCGACGCCCATGACAGCGACGCCTTCATGCATCGCCTCGCCGTCCGGATCACCCAGGACGCCTCTCTGCCGCCGCGTGTCCAGAACGGCGGCCCCGCCGCCGTCGCCAAGGAGGCACTGGCACCCGCGCGCCGTACGGGCGCCTCGCGGGCCCGCTCGCGCCGCGGGGCGCGCCGCCGCCCCACGCCGCTCTGCCCACCGGACCCCGCGGCCGCGCCGGAGGCGGTCCTCGAACACGTCCGCGGCCTGTGCAGACAAGTGGTGAGTTCCGCGCACATCGACTCGCTGGCCGACTTCGCCGACGACTACGACGAGGCCGGGGCGCGGACGTTCGCCTGTCTGCTCTACGTGCTCGACCGGCGCGAAGGCGCACTGTTCTGGTGGCGGTTCGCGGCAGGCGCGGGCGACCCGCTGGCCGCCCATCTCCTGGAGGCGCACCACGCGGCCGTCGGGACGGTTCCGGAGGCCCGCGTGTGGCGGGCGTTCTCCCGCCTCCTCGGCTTCGCCGAGCGTCACCTGCCGCGCCTGGAGCGGAGTGCTCCGTCGTACGACGACTCCGGCGCGCGGGAGCTGCTCGGGGGCAACGACACGGTGCTGCGCGCCTTCATGAAGACGGACGACGTGGCGCTCGCGGTGAGCCGGTGAGTTCCCGTCCCGCCATCCGGTGCACGCCGTCGCATCCGCCTATAGCAGAAGCAATTCGAGGGTGCGGGATTGTTCGGAGTAGTGGATGCAAAGAGGCCGCAGGCGGTCTACGAAAGTGTCCGATCGGCCCGAAAATGCACTGCAGTTGGGGGCAAATGTCCGAATAGCTTTGCGCATACCGTGTCACTACGCTCACCGAGCGCGAGCCCGTTCTCTTCGCGGGGTCCCGGGCTCGCGCTCTTGATGAATGCAAACCAAGAAAGAGGACGCGACACATGCCCCGTTTTCCTGGCCGCTTCCGGTTCCGGCACGCACGGCGCCGAACCGGTCCCGACCATAACAGCGCACCGGTCGCCCCGTATATGACGGGCAACACCGAACACCCGGCAGGCAACAAACCTGGCAACCCGCTGGTCACGGCCCTGCAAGCGCCGCCGTTGATCGTGTTCCACGGCGATCCGAGCCTCCCCGAGACCGCAGCGTCCCTCGTCATGGCCGCTGTGTGGATGGGTGGGGTGTATCTGCTCGGCCGTGCCGGACAGAACTGACGGACCACCGGAGGCCGACCATTCCTGATGGCCTCCGGTGCCACGCCGGTGCTCCAGTTCCCGACGAAAGGGGATTGGATCACCGGCTCCTGTCACGGAATGCACGGTCGAAGCGGTCGGGTGGTCCGGGCCTCCACGCAATTGAGCCCGTGACCACCGCATATGCCAGGAAGGGACACAGTATGATCCAGCCGAATATGGGAGAAAGGGTCTGCCCGCAGTGCGGCAAGACCTGGATATCCCAAGGAGCCGGACGCCCGGGCACCTATTGCGGCACCAAGTGCCGCCAGGCGGCCAACCGCGAAAGCAGAAAGAGCCGCCCGGAACCTCCCGACACCCGGCTCGTCGACGAACAGCTCCTCCAGGACTTCCGCGCGATCCAGGACGAGGTCGAGGAACTGCTCGGCTCCCTCGACTACTCCGGAGCGCCGCCCGAAGACCCCCTGCGCGTCCTGGTGCGCATCCAGCAGCGCCTGGACGCCGTCACCATCGGCCTCGTCGGCCGCGCCCGGGCCCGCGGCGCCAGCTGGCCGGACGTCGGCGGGGCCATGAACCTCACCCCGGACACGGTCCGCCACAAGTACGCCACCGCCATGGACCGTTACCAGCGCAAGCGCGCCCCGCGTACCCAGCGCCCGACGGGACCCACGCCGCGCAGACCCGCGGCGCCCGACGACGGCCCAGGGCCCGGCCCCGTCCGCTACATGATCACCGGCACGTTCGGCCAGCACGCCGACGAGGAGGGCGCGGACGTCGTCGTCTGCGCCGAGGAGCTGGCTCCTGCCCTGGCCGCCCTGCACCGCGCCAGCGGACGTACGCTGCGGTCGGTCGCCGAGCAGGCCCGCCTCTCGCCGGGCTACGTCTCGCGCATCATCGCCGGCGAACGCCTGCCCTCCTGGTCCGTCGTCTGCCGCCTGGCACGCGCCTGCGGCGCCTCCCCGGCCCAGCTCCGGCCGCTGTGGGACAACGCCCTGACCCGCCGAGGCACGAAGGGAGACACTCCACCCTCGCTGCACGCGGCGCTGCGCTACCTCCACCGCCGCGCCGGACACCCCGACCCGGCTCAACTCGCCGCGGCCAGCGCTCAACTGACGACTCATCAAATCACCGCCATGCTGAAGAGCGCCGCGGTGCTGGAGTGGGAGACCGTGCGGGAGCTGGTCTCCGCCCTGGACGGCGAAGCGGCGTACTTCGAACCGCTCTGGCGCACCGCGGTGCGGACGCGTCGGCCGCCCGCCAAGCGCCCCATGCCGCTGCCGCCCCTGACGCACCCGGACCGTGGCACGGCGGCCCCCGTCGCGGTCTTCCGGCTCCTGGCCCAGTTCAACGGCGTCCTCAAGAGCAATCCACTGCTCACCGAACCCATGCGGGAACAGGTGCGGCGCACGATCGCGCGGCGGGCGAGGGCCGCGGCGATCTGACGGCCGCAGCCATCCGTGATCTGCGGAACCCGTGAGTGAAAGCGGATGTCCCGGGCACTCGCGAGTGAAGAGAGAGGTGCACCGCCCGGCCGCACGGCATGTGGTCGGCCGTGTGGTCGCACCAGGAGGTACGCGAGGAAAGGTGGCATCCGTGTCGCAGGTCGAAGAGTCCATCGAGGTCGACGTCCCGGTCCGCGCGGCGTACAACCAGTGGACCCAGTTCGAGACGTTCCCCGAGTTCATGCAGGGTGTCCAGCGGATCGAGCAGCGCAGCGACAAGCTCACCCACTGGGTGACGAAGATCGACGGCGTGGAGCGCACGTTCGACGCCAGGATCACCGAGCAGATTCCGGACGAGCGCGTGGCGTGGACCACGGTGGAGGGCCAGGCCAAACAGGCCGGCGTCGTCACCTTCCACCGCCTCGACGAGTCGCGCACCAAGGTCATGCTGCAGATGCGGTACGACCCGGACGGCCTCGCCGAGACGGTCGGCGACAAGCTCGGCTTCGTCAAGCGGCAGGTCACCGGTGACCTGGGCCGGTTCAAGCAGTTCATCGAGAAGCGCGGCGGCGCGGAAACGGGCGCCTGGCGCGGCGAGGTGTGACGCAGCACGGCACGAGACGCGACGAAGGCCCGGACCACCGAGGTGGTCCGGGCCTTCGCTCGTCCCGCACGCCGACGGCCCTGGTGCATCAGCGGCCCGTTTGTCCGTCGTACGCCGCGCTTCCTGGGATGACGCCCTGCTCAGACGCATGGTGGCCTCGACAGCATTGTGACGACGACCCCGATTCAAGCGATCGATGCGGGTTACACAGTCTCTGAAGTCCCCGACGGTCGGGACCGAGCACGAAAAGGGCGGTCGGAGCGCGTGGTGGAGCGGTTGCGTAAGGGCAGAGCCTGGTGGGCGCGAGCGTGGGGCTCGTCCGGGCACGAGCGCCACACGGTGCTCCTCGTCGCGAAACGTGTGCTGGCGGCGACGCTGTCGTGGTGGATCGCGCACGACTTCCTGAACGCCACGTCCCCGGCGTTCGCACCGTTCTCCGCGGTGCTGATCATGAACGTCACGCTCCAGCAGTCGGTGTGGCAGACGCTGCGCTACGTCGCCGCGGTCGTCGTCGGCGTAGCCGTACAGTCGGCGATCGGCTTCACCGCGGGACCCGACCTCTTCGCCTTCGTCGTGGTCGCCGCCATCGCGCTCAGCCTCGGCCAGTGGACGGCGCTCGGCGAACAGCGCTCCCAGGTCGCCACCGCCGCCTTCTTCGCCTTCTCCACGTACTCCGCCGCCGCCACGAACGCCGACCGCGCCCTCCAGCTCGGACAGATCATCCTCCTCGTCCTCATCGGCTGCGGCATCGGCCTGGCCGTCAACCTCTGCATCGCGCCGCCGCTGCGCTACCGCAGCGCCGAGCAGGGCCTGCGTGCCCTGGCCGCGGAGATGGAGTACCTGCTCGACGACATGGCCGACGGTCTCTGCAGCGGCGACGTGGACGCCGACCGGGCCGATCAGTGGCTCCATGCCGGTGAGCGCGTGCAGGACGCGGTGGGCCAGGCGCGGGCCGGGCTCAGCACGGCGGAGAACAGCGTGCCTTTCAACCCGCGCCGCCTGCTCCCCGCCCACCGGGGCTACCTCAGGTTCGACCGCTACCGGCAGGCACTGGCCGCCATGGAACGCGCGGTCCACCAGCTGGCCTCGCTGACCCGCAGCCTCGGCCGTTGGCGCGACACGGAGGACACGTACACCTACACCCCGGCACTGGAGGCCTACGCCGACTTCGCCGCGGCCCTGCGCGACGTCGTGCACGTCCTCGTCGAACTCGACTCCGACAAGCTGTCCGACCAGGCCCAGGAGATGTGCGGCCTCGCAGGGACCGCTCAGGAGGCGCTCCAGAAGGTCCTCGACGTGGCGCAGGAGTACGGGCTGCCGCTGGCCGACGCGTCCCGCCCGTACGGCGTCCTCATCGTCGAGGCCACCCGCCTGATGGAGGAGTTCCAGAACACCTGCGACGTGCTCCAGGACACGGCGGACGCCTGAGGCGGCCGATCACTGTCGGAGCCCGGCCCTAAGCTGAAGGACATGCGGACGCGACCCACGTTGACCTGGGAGCCGCAGGGCGACCTGCCTCCGGCCTCGACCGACCTCTCGGCGGTCGTCGCCGCGGTGCGCGCGGGAGGCGTCGTCGTGCTCAGCGGAGCGGGCCTCTCGACGGAGTCCGGCATCCCGGACTACCGAGGGGAGCACGGCTCGTTCCGCCGCAACCACGTGCCGATGACGTTCCAGGAGTTCACCGGTGGCGACGAAGCGCGCCGACGGTACTGGGCCCGGAGCCAGCTGGGCCGCAGGGCCATGGCGGCGGCCCGCCCGAACGCCGGTCACCGCGCCGTGGCGGCCCTGACGGAAGCGGGTCTCGTCACCGGAGTGATCACCCAGAACGTCGACGGGCTGCAGCAGGCCGCCGGAGCGCGGGACGTGGTGGAGCTCCACGGCAGCCTCGACCGCGTCATCTGTCTGGACTGCGGCGCGGCGGAAGACCGCGCGACGCTCGACGACCGCCTGCGCGCGGCGAACCCCGGCTTCGAGGCGGTCGCCGCCCGCAACCGCGCGGCACAGGTGAACCCGGACGGCGACGTGGATCTGCCCGCCGAGGCGGTCAGCGGATTCAGGACGGTGGCGTGCACGGCCTGCGGCACCGGCGTGCTCAAGCCGGACGTGGTGTTCTTCGGCGAGAACGTCCCGCCGGAGCGGGTGGCCGCCCGCCGAAGCCTCGTCGACGGAGCGACCACCCTGCTGGTCCTCGGCTCGTCCCTGACGGTGATGTCCGGCCTCCGCTTCGTCCGCCAGGCCGCCCGGTCCGGCACCCCGGTCCTGATCGTGAACCAGGGCCCCACCCGCGGCGACCGCCACGCCACCCGCATCGACCTCCCCCTGGGCCCCGCGCTGACCACCGTCGTGTCGCGGACCCTCCCACCCTCGTAACACGAGTCCGGGCACGACATCGGCGACGGTTGGACATCCCGCCCCCACCTCTGGCAACGTCGCCCGTCCGTCACCCGACCCGAGGGGAGAACCACGATGATCGAAGTGAGCACACGCAGCGTCAAGGAAGCAGCCGCCGCCGAACAGCTGCGCGCCGACACCACGACGCTCGACATTCCAAAGGGGTTCGACCTCTGGACGCCCGACGAGATCGCCGACTGGCTCGACAGCGTCGAGAACGACCCCCAGGTCTCCGACACGGACTTCTACGCGGCCCAGCAGGCGGTTCAGCGGGTGCTGGACGGCGACGGAGCGTGACCTGACCCGCCGGGCCCCGGGGGCCATGTCGGCCGCTGGTGGCCGACGGCCGGAGGCCGACGCTTCAGCAGTGGCCCGGGCGGGCGTACAGAGTGATGTGCGCCCCCTGAGGGCGCAAGACCCGGCACTTCTCGAAGTGGTCCGCAAGGACCTGTCTCTTCGTCCGCTCCCGCGGATCCCGGTCCCGTGGCTGTCCTGGCGGATCGCCGACCGCCACGATGCGGCTCTGCGAGAGCATCCGGACGCGCAGACGCTCGGCGGCGACTTCCGTTCCGTACAGGGTGTGCGAGGCAGCCGGGCTCCGGTCGAGCCCCACGTCGTGCAGACCGCGTGCGGCCCACGGATGGGCCATGGACCAGATGCGCCGCCGGAGCGGCAGGTACACCACGCCGTCGCCCGGGAGCGAGGCCTTCCGCGTCGTCCTGAGTCGGGATCAGTGATGCCAGCAGACAACCGGGTCAGCACGCCCGGCATTTGTGGCGCGTACCCCCACGGCTGTGTCAAGACGCAGCCGCCCGGTACAGAGGTCACGCCGATGATCCGCAGACTCTCGTCCATGTCGTACTCGAACGGATCCTCCAGCAACTCCTCGACGCCGTCGTCACCCACCGGCGCCGCTTGCAGACGGCGAATCGCCTCGGCTGCGTCGATGCCGGCCACGCAGGCCAACCCCGTTCCGTCGTAGTGAAAGGTGCCCAGTGCCGAGGTGAGGCGCGCGGCCTCGTCCGCCGCTGCACGTTCCGCGTGGGTCAGGCGCACTCCCTCCGGCACCTGGAACAGGTCCGGCGTGGGCCCGGCCAGGCTCAGTCGTCCCGGCGACCAGCCACCGAGAGCAGGCCGCCAAGGATCAGCCCCGGCATCGGCGAGCGCTCGTGCGTTCTCCGGCTTCTTGGCCACGACGGCCTCCCAGAGTGCCGTCACGCCGTGCTCCAGTACGTCCACATCCGCGACCCGACCGGCCAGTTCGGCGACGACCTCCGGAGACCCGAACACCGCTGCACGATGCAGGGGCACACCTCCGCCCCATTTCTCCGGGTCTGCACCCTCGTCGAGGCGCCGACGCACGTCGTCGACATTGGTCCAGTCCCAGCCCATACCGGCCCAGCCATCACTCATCGCTGCCACACCAGCCCTCCCATATCGCGTCGCAGGCACTGCACACATCACGCTCGCACGCGGGTCTGACATCGCGAGCGCCTGAGGCTGACGGTCGCGCCTGCGGCGTGGGCGGCCGCGATACAGCGCGGGGGCTTGCATCCGTGGGCGAGAAGCCTTTCTGGGCGCCCCCTCACGGCCCTTAGGTGGCAGGTCAGGGTAAACCCCCAATTGTGACGGCCAGTTGGGAGGATGTGGCCACCCCGCCCCGACGGCGAAGATCCTCCGTATGACGAAGATCAAGCGGAACACCGTCCTGCTCACCGCCTCCGCCGCGGTCCTCACCCTCACCGGGCCGGCCACCGCGTCCACCGCGCCGACTGCTCCTGCGACCGCGACCGCGACGCTCGACTGGACGACGTGCGAGGGCCGGGGGGCGGGCACGCGCCAGGAGTGCGCGACGCTCGCCGTGCCGATGGACCACGCCCACCCCGAAGGCAAGGAGATCGAGATCGCGGTCTCCCGCATACCCAGCGAGAAGCCCGGGGCCCGCCGGGGCGCCCTGTTCCTGATCCCCGGCGGGCCCGGCGGATCCAGCATCGACGACCCCTCCGGCAAGGGGCAGAAGCTGCCGCAGAGCGTGCGGGACGCCTACGACCTGATCGGCTTCGAACCCCGCGGCCTCAGCCGCTCCACGCCGGTCGACTGCGGCCTCGAACCCGCCGACCTCGCGCCGTCCGCCCTGCGCCCCTGGCCCGCCCCCGATGGTTCCGTAACCGAGAACATGGTCACGGCGAAACGCCTCTCCGACGCCTGCGCACGCAACGGCGGTGAACTCATCCGCCACATCAGCACGACCGACAACGCCCGCGACATCGACCGCATCCGGGCCGCGCTCGGCGAGGAGAGACTCTCGGCCTGGGCCGTCTCGTACGGAACGTACGTGGGCGCCGTCTACAGCCAGCTGTTCCCGCACCGCACCGATCGGATCGTGCTCGACAGCAACGACGATCCCGACCCCCGCCGGGTCGGCCGCGGTTGGCTTGCGGCGCACGAGCGGGGTGTCGAGGACACCTTTCCGGAGTTTGCCGAGTGGGCCTCCGCGCCGGAGAACGAGGACCGCATCGCGGAGACGGCGGTCGAGGTACGTCCGCTCTTCCTCCGCCTCGCCGCCCGCCTGGACCGCGAACCGATCCCCTGGCCCGACGCCAACCCGGCCGTACTGAACGGCGATGTGCTGCGGCAGACCATGCTCAACGCGATGGACGATCCCGACGACTTCCCCGGCCTCGCCCGCCTGATGCGCGGCGCCCTGAAGGGTGACCTGCCGCCCGCGCCCCCGGCCCCGCCCGAGAAGCCGGTCCAGAACGCCGTCGCCGTCGGCTCCGCGACCCTCTGCAACGACGTCGCGTGGCCCACGTCACCTGCCGCGTACCAGAAGGGCGTCACCGAGAGCCGCGCCAAGTATCCGCTGACCGCCGGCATGCCCAGGAACGCGATGCTCTGCGCCGCCTGGCCCTACCGGGCGAAGCAGGCCACACGCATCACCGACCGGGGCCCGTCCAACATCCTCCTCGTCCAGAACGAGCGCGACCCCAACACCCCGCTGAGCGGCGCCCTGAAGCTGCGTGAGGCGCTCGGCCGCCGTGCCGTCATGGTGACGGTCGACGCCACCGGTCACGACGCCTACCTCGCCAACGGAAACGCGTGCGGCGATCGGACGGTGTCCCGCTTCCTGGCCACGGGGCAGCGTCCGGCGCACGACACCTCGTGCGCCCGAGCTTGAGGTACCGGGACGGCGGTACTGAAGATCGAGCCGCGCCGCTGATGTCCGATCGAGCGCCGAGTGCAGCGGCGCCACCGCTGCACTCGGCACGTCCTCGGCTACCGATCGGATTCTGAGGGGAGAAGCGCCCCAGGTCGAAAGGGCAGTGGGCGGAGCGCCACCAACCCTTCAGGCGGAAACCGGCTGCGCCTGCGGATCCACCTCGCAGTGCTCCACCAAATGGGCAAGACCGCTGCCGCCGACCTCCACCCGGGCCGTCGTCTTGCCGTTTCCGGGGACCTTCACCTTCTCGGACTGCGACACGACCGTGATGCCGTCGGCGTCCACGAACGTGACCGAGACCCAGAATCGGCCCGCCTTGTCGTTCTTGTTCGTGACCTTGACCGTCGCGTACGGGGCCGCCTTCGTCGCGCAGCGCACCAGCTTCGCCGTCGCGTCCTCCGTGCGCTTGCCCCCTGAACCGGAAGAGCTCGATTCCGTGGAGTCGTTGGTCGGCAGTCGCCTGCGCGTGCCGCCACTGTCCCTGTCGCTGCTGCTGTCGCCGCTGCCGTACATGTCGTCATCGTCGTCGTAGCCCGAACCGGACGTCGACGATCCGGACGTTCCCGAGCTGTTCGACGACGAACTGTCGTGGTCCTGGCTCGAGTTGCTGCAGCCGCCGCCTCCGCCGCCCCCGTCGCTGTGACGGCTGCCGCCGCCGTGGCCCCGGCCCGTCGTGAAGCCGGTCAGCGCGAGTGTCGACAGCGTCAGCGCGGCGGTGATCTTGAGCATGCGCCCCCTGTTTGTCATTCGATCATTGTTGTGACCGTGCGCGGCTTCTGGCAAATGGGCGCGGCGGCGCACATCCCCTCTGCGCAGGGCGCGTTGAATCAAGGGGGGATGCTACGACGCGGTGGGAGACATGGATCTGAACACGGTTCTCGACGTGTGCGACGCCCGGCGTCGCGGGCCCTGGCAGCCGGGCGACGCGTGGCTCGGCGGCGGAACGTACCTCTTCTCCGAACCCCAGCCGCGGCTGCGGCGCCTGGTGGATCTGAGCCGGATGGGCTGGGAGCCGCTCCGTACGCTGCCGGACGGCGGGGTACGGATCTCCGCCACCTGCACGATCGCGCAGCTCTCCCGGTTCGGGCGGACGCTCGACGCGCCGGCCGCCCCTCTCTTCGAACAGTGCTGCCGCGCCTTCCTCGCCTCGTTCAAGATCTGGAACATGGCGACCGTCGGCGGGAACCTCTGCCATGCCCTGCCCGCCGGGCCGATGATCTCCCTCACCGCCGCCCTCGACGGCGCGTGCTCACTGCGGGCCCAGGACGGTTCGCATAGGAACGTGCGCACGGTGGACCTCGTCACCGGGGACGGCAGCAACGACCTCGCCGAAGGTGAGCTGCTGCGCTCGGTGACCGTGTCCGGCCGCGCCCTGCGATGCCGTACGGCGTTCCGGCAAGTGTCGCTGTACCGCCTCGGGCGTTCCGGCGCTCTGCTCATCGGGACGATCGATCCGGCGGACGGTTCGCTGGCCCTGACCATCACGGCCGCGACCCGTCGGCCGTTCCGGCTGTCGTTCCCGCAGCCCCCGGCTCAGGGAGAGTTGCACGAGGCGATCGTCTCGGCCGTCGCCGACTCCGACTGGTTCGACGACATCCACGGGCTGCCCGAGTGGCGGCGGCACATGACCCTCCGCCTCGCCGAGCAGATCCGCCGTGAACTCACCCAGAAGGGTGCGCGATGACCTTCTCGGTTCGGATCAACGAGCAGGCGTACGACGCCGAGCCGCGGCCCGGCCAGTGTCTGCGTACCTATCTGCGCGAACACGGCTGGTTCGGAGTGAAGAAGGGGTGCGACGCGGGCGACTGCGGCGCCTGCACGGTCCATGTGGACGGCGAGCCCGTGCACAGCTGCCTCTATCCCGCGGTGCGGGCTCGGGGGCGGTCCGTCACCACGGTGGAGGGCCTGGCCTCCGAGGACGGTGAACTCCACCCCGTACAGCAGGACTTCCTCGATGCTCAAGGTTTTCAGTGCGGGTTCTGCACCGCCGGGTTCCTCATGACCACCGTCGCCATCGAGGGCGCGCTGGACGACCTGCCGCACCTCCTCAAAGGCAACATCTGTCGCTGCACCGGATACCGCGCCATCGAGGACGCCGTCCGCGGTGTGCGGCACACCGAGACCCCTCGGGCCGGGCAGGCCGTCGGCGCGAGCACCGGCGCCCCCGCCGGCCACGACATCGTCACCGGCACCGCCCGGTACACCTTCGACGTCGAGGTGCCCGGGCTGCTCCACATGAAGCTGCTCCGCTCCCCGCACCCGCACGCCCGCGTCGTCGCCGTCGACAGCTCAGCGGCGCTCCGCGTCCCCGGCGTGCACGCCGTGCTCACCCACGAGGACGCCCCCGCGACGCTGTACTCCAGCGCCCGCCACGAGGACCCCACCGACGACCCGGCCGACACCCGCGTCCTGGACGACGTCGTCCGGTACGTCGGCCAGCGCGTCGCCGCCGTCGTCGCCGACAGCGAGCAGGCGGCGGAGGAAGCCTGCCGGCACATCGACGTGACGTACGAGCAACTGCCCTACGTCACCGACCCGGAGGAGGCGATGCGCACGGGCGCTCCCGTCATCCACGCCGGGAAGGGGCCGGAGGCACGGATCGCCCGCATCGAGAACAACGTGGCCGGCGAGGTGCACGCGGAGACGGGCAGCGTCGACGACGGGTTCGCCGAGGCCGCGGTCGTCCACGAGGGCACCTACCGCACCCAGCGCGTCCAGCACGCGAGCCTGGAGACGCACGGCTGCCTCGCCTCCTTCGAAGGGGAGGGCGGGGAGGAGCGCGGGACGGAGCGCCTCACCGTTCGTTCCAGCACTCAGACCCCCTTCCTGACCCGCCGCGCCCTGTGCGCCCTGTACGGCCTTCCGGAGGACGCCGTCCGCGTCGTCACGGGGCGGGTCGGCGGCGGCTTCGGCGGCAAGCAGGAGATGCTGACCGAGGACGTCGTCGTCCTCGCCGCGCTCAGGCTGCGCCGCCCCGTCAAGCTCGAGTACACCCGCGCCGAGCAGTTCCACGGCGCCACCACCCGGCACCCGTTCACGATCCGCGTCAAGGTCGGCGCCCGCGCCGACGGCAGCCTCACCGCCCTCCAGATGCGCGTGGTCTCCGACACCGGCGCGTACGGCAACCACGGGCCCGCCGTGCTGCTCCACAGCGTCACGGAACCGTTCGCCCTCTACCGGGCGCCGCACAAGAAGGTCGACGCCTACGCCGTCTACACCAACAGTGTTCCCTCGGGCTCCTTCCGCGGGTACGGCCTGGGGCAGGTCACCTTCGCCGTCGAGTCCGCCATGGACGAGACGGCACGCCGCCTCGGCATGGACCCGCTCGACTTCCGCGAGCGGAACCTCATCGGCCCCGACGACCGGCTGACCGGGCCGACCGGCGAGGACGAGGACCTGCACATCGGCTCGTACGGTCTCGACCAGTGTCTGGCGGTCGTCCGTGATGCCGTCGCGGACGACCCGAGCGTCGACGATGTGCCGGAGGGATGGCTGACCGGCCAGGGCGCGGCGGTCTCGATGATCGCCACCGGGCTGCCCGGCGGGCACCACGCCGACGCGCGCGTCCGCCTCCTCGCCGACGGGACGTACGACGTGGCCGTCGGCACGGCGGAACTCGGCAACGGCACCACCACCGTCCACGGACAGATCGCCGTCACGGCCCTCGGTACGACCGTGGACCGCATCGGCGTACGCCAGTCGGACACCGACCTCGTTCCTCACGACACCGGCGTCTTCGGTTCGGCCGGTACGGTCGTCGCCGGCAAGGCGGTCCTGCTCGCCGCGGAGGCCCTGGCCGGGCGCATCGAGGTTCTCGCGGCACGGCACACGGGGGCGGCCCGCCACCGCTGCGCGCTCGGTGCGGACGCGGTCGACTGCGCGGGGCGCGGCGTCCCGCTGACAGCGCTGTACGAGGCGGCCCGTGCTGAGGGAGCCCAGGGGGAGCTGGCGGGGGAGGGGCACTGGGACGGCAGCCCCCGCTCCGTCGCCTTCAACGTTCAGTGGTTCCGGATCGCCGTCGACCCGGACACCGGCGAGCTGCGCATCCTGCGCAGCGTGCACGCCGCGGACGCGGGCCGGGTCCTGAACCCCCTGCAGTGCCGCGGACAGGTCGAGGGCGCGGTCGCCCAGGCGCTGGGCGCCACGCTCTTCGAGGCCGTACGGCTCGACGGGCGCGGCGAGGTCACCACGGCCGCCCTCCGCCGCTACCGCCTCCCGCACTTCGCCGACGTGCCGCGCACCGAGGTCCACTTCGCGGCGACGACCGACGCGATCGGCCCGCTCGGAGCCAAGTCGATGAGCGAGAGCCCCTTCAACCCGGTGGCCCCCGCCTTCGCCAACGCCCTGCGCGACGCCACCGGCATCCGGTTCACCGAGACACCGATCACCCGGGACCGCGTCTGGCTGGCCATGGACCGGCAGGGGGCGGTGGACTACGCGGCGGACCGGTCGGAGGACGGCCACAGGTAGGGCAGGTCGTCGGGGACGCCGGGGAAGAGCGGGGCGTAGACCTCCGGCGCCTTGCGCACCAGCGCCGACTGGTGGCTGCGGTGGAACGCCGGGTCGCCGAGCCAGGGCGGCAGCTCGCCCTCGTCGGCGAGCTCTTCCTGGGCACGTACGGGGGTGCCCGGACGGTGCTGGGTGAAGTCGGTGACCAGGGTGGTGGCGCAGGTGTCGGTGCGGCCCTCCGCCACCCACACCGCGCACACGTCGAGGCCGTAGCGGACGAGGGCCTCTTCGTAGCCGGTCCACATGCGGACCGCGGGGTGGTGCCGCCAGCCGTAGCCGGGCACGGTCAGGCCGCGCAGCACTTGGAGGGCCTCGACGCGCTGTTTGCCCAGGCGGGCCTGGTCGAGGGCCGCGGCGGACCGGGTGAATTCGGGGTACGGGAGGAAGGTCTGCACGGTGCATCCCTACCGCGGCGGCCGCGATCCCACCCGCTCCCGCCGCCGCCCGCCCGCTCCCGCCCACCCGCTCCCGCTGCGCGGCGGTCAGGGCAGGGGGGCGCCGCGGGCGGCGACCCACAGGCCGTACCAATCCTCGTGGGTGAGTTCGGGTTCCCGGACGACGGCGTCACGGCAGGCGAGGATGCGCTCGGGACGGCTCGTGCCGATGACCGGGGCGATGTGTGCCGGGTGGCGCTGTAGCCACCACAGCAGGATCGTCTCCGGCGTCGTCCCCTTGCGCTCGGCGAGTTCGGCGACGAGCTCGGCGGCCGGTGCGTCCAGGGGGCCGGCCGCGTTCGAGGGGCCGGTGTAGCGGCCCTGGGCGAGGGCACCCCACGCCTGCACCTGCATGCCGCGGGCCCGGCAGTACTCGACGGTCCCGTGCGGGAAGCCGTTCTCCGCCGCTGCCGCGGTGTTCACGAGGACGCCCGCCTCGACCCAGTCCCGGCTGCCGAGGCTCATCTCCAACTGGTCGGCGACCAGCGGGACGTCGAGATACGCCTGGAGCTGCTGGATCTGCGCGGCGCTCATGTTGGACACGCCGAAGCGGCGCACGAGCCCCTGCCCGTGCAGCGAGGTGAGCGCCTTCGCGGTGTCCTGCGGGTCGGCCAGCGGATCGGGACGGTGCAGCAGCAGTACGTCGATCACGTCGGTGCGCAGACGGGTGAGGCTCTCCTCGACGCACCGGACGACGTGCTGGGACCGCAGGTCGTACATGCCGGGGTGGTGCCCGTCGGCCTGTCGGATGCCGCACTTGGTCTGCAGGACGATCCGCTCCCGCAGCCCGGGCGCTCGGGCGAGGAGTTCGCCGAAGACGGCCTCCGACTTGCCGCGCCGGTAGATGTCGGCGTGGTCGAACGCCGTGATGCCGATGTCCAGCGCCGCCTCCACGGCGGCTTCGGCGTGGCCGATGTCCGCAGCGGTGTACGGGGCGTCGTCCCAGGTGCCGCCGAGCCCCATGCACCCGTACAGCGGCCGTCCTGAGGTCACGTCGGTCTGCGCAGTCATACGTCGCCTTCCCTCATGCACGTCATTCTGCGGGTACGGATACCCGTAGGAGGGACTTCATCCGGATTCCCCGCATCGGCCGGTGCAAATGGGGCAGACTCGGTCCGGCACGACCGAACACGGAACGACCCAGGCATCGTCGAGGAGACTGTGGCCGACACCCCGAACCCCGGCCGATACGGCAGGCAGAGCCAGCAGACCAGGCAGAGCCAGCAGTTCAGGCAGACGCGGCACGGCAGGCTTTCCGTCGTGCGCTCCGCGGTCGACGGTGTCCGCATCGTCGCTCTGCACGGCGAGATCGACCACGCCGTCAAGGACGAGTTCAGCCAGGCCCTGATCCCCGAGGACGGCGGGCCGCCGCCGCGGACCGTGGTCGACCTCAGCGACGTCACCTTCATGGACTCCAGCGGCATCAACGTCTTCATCGCCGCGCACCACACCGTCAAGGACGCGCAGGGATGGCTGCGCATCGCCGCTCCCCGCGAGTCCGTGCTGCGCGTCATCCAGCTCATCGGCCTCGACGCCGTGATCCCCTGTCACCCCACTCTCGAACAGGCTAGGACCGCCTGACGGCAGGGGCGGCGCGCACCGCGGCGCGCCGGACCTTGCCCATCGGACTCTTCGGCAGTGAGGCGACGAAGTCGACCTCGGCGGGGACCTGATGGGGCAGGAGCCGGGCGCGGCAGTGCGACGTCAGCTCCGTCGAGGACAGCGGGGGCCGCGCCACCACGGAGGCCCGTACGCGCTCGCCGCCGTCGTCGGTCGTCTCGCCCCGGACCACGGCCTCGACGACCGAGGGGTGGGCCAGCAGGACCTGCTCCACTTCGAGGGGGTTCACCTTCTTGCCGCCCACGTTGATGAAGGAGTCCTTGCGCCCCACCAGGTGCAGATGGCCCTCGGGGCCGAGGCGGGCCACGTCACCGGTCAGGTACCAGCCGTCGGCGAAGGCCCGCCGGGTGGCGTCGGCGTGCCCGAGGTAGTGCGTGAACATCGCGGGTGTCCGTACCAGCAGCGCCCCCTCCTCGCCGTGCGGCACCTCGTCCCCCCGCTCGTCGACGACACGGACCCGCACGCCGGGCATGGGACGGCCCACGCCGAGGTCGGCCCCGGCGCCGTCCTCCGGGCGTCGCGCGGCGATGACCCCCGCCTCCGTGCAGCCGTAGACCTGCTGGATGTCCAGACCGAGCCGCTCCTTGGCCCGCTGCGCCACGGCAGCAGGCAGGGCGGCCCCCGAGGACAGGCACAGGCGGAGGGCGCGCGGCACGGACGAGGTCGCGCCGGCCGCGCGCGTCGTCAGCTCGTAGGCCATGGGAGCGGCGACCAGGACCGTGCAGGCGTGCTCGTCCAGGGCGCGCAGGAGCCGCGCGGGGGTGAAGCGGCCGAGCAGGACGAGTTCCGCCCCGGCGCGCAGAGCGGTGACCAGTCCGGCCACCAGGCCGAAGGAGTGCAGCAGGGGGACGGCGGCCAGGATGCGGTCGTCCTCGGTGATCCCGTAGGAACGGGCGTAGATGTCGCCGCCGTTGACGAGGTTGCGCTGCGTGTGGACGGCGACCTTGGGCTCTCCGGTCGAGCCGGACGTGTACTGGTGGAGGAAGGGGGCGTCGGGCGCGGTGACGTCGTCGCTCTCGGCATCCCCGGAGGGTGCGTCGCCTCCCGGGTCCTCCACGGGGACGAGCGCGCAGTCGAGCGGGTCCGGGTCGTTCGCGCCGTCCAGTGCGGCGAGCCGCGCGGCATGCCCTACGACGGACAGTGGGCCCAACTTCTCGCACGCCGCCACGAGTTGGGAGCGCGGGGTGCCGGGTTCCAGGGGGACGACGCGCAGCCCGAGACGGGCCGCCGCGAGGAGCGCGACGACCGAGTCCGGGGTGTTCTCCAGGAGCAGCCCCGCCGTGCCGTGTTCGGTGACGCCCAGAGCGGTGAAGCGGCGCGCGGTGGCCCGCACCTTGTCGTGCAGCTCGCCGTAGGTCAGGACGGCGTCCTCGCCGCGTACGGCGACGGCGTGGGGGCGGGCTCGGGCGGCGGTGCCGAGCAGCTCGTGGAGGGTTGCCGGGGCGGGCCGGGCGGGCCCGTCGGTCCTGCTCTCAGACGCGGTGGCCATCGACCACGCTCTCCTCTCGGTCGGCGGGGTTCGCGAGGACCTCGGGGTGCGCGGGGTCTGCGGGTTCCACGGGGTCTGCGGGGTCTGCGGGGTCTTGGTCGGGTTGCTGGTGCCGGAAGTAGCGGTCGTACAGGCGTCGGTACGCCCCGCCCCGGCCGAGCAGCGTGGCGTGGTCGCCCTCCTCGATGATGCGGCCGTCGTCGACGACGACGATCGTGTCCGCCTTGCGGACCGTGGGCAGGCGGTGCGCGACGACGATCGTCGTGCGGTCCGCGGCGAGCGCCTCCAAGCCCTCCTGGATCTGTGCCTCCGTCAACGGGTCGATGCTGGCGGTGGCCTCGTCGAGGATCAGGACGGGCGCGTCCTGGAGGAAGACGCGGGCGAGCGAGACGATCTGGCGCTGGCCGGTCGACAGATTCCGGCCGCCTTCGTCGGTGGGGGTGTCCAGCCCCTGCGACAGCTGCTCCAGCCAGTCGCCGCCCGCCACCGCACGCGCCGCGGCTTCGATCTCGTCGCGTCCGGCGCCCGGCCGGCCGCGGGCGATGTTCTCCGCGACCGTCCCGGAGAAGAGGAACGGCGTCTGCGTCACGACGCCGAGGCAGCGCCGGTACTGGTCGAGGTCCAGGGTGCGCACGTCGAGGCCGTCGACCTCGATGCTGCCCTTCTGGAACTCGTACGCGCGCATGATCAGCCGTACGACGCTCGACTTGCCGGCGCCGGTGTGGCCGACGAGTGCGACGGTGCGGCCCGCGGGGATATGGAGGCTCACGTTGTCGAGTACGGGATGGTCGTCGTCGTAGCCGAAGTGGATGTCGCGCAGGGTGATCTCACCGCGCAGGCGCGGCACCGGGATCCGGTCGCGCTGCCGCACCGTCGACTCGCGGTCGACGAGAGCGAAGACCCGCTCGCCCGCGGCCAGGCCCTGCTGGAGCTGGCTCCAGAAGGACGCGATGCTCGTGAGCGGCGACCAGAACAGTGCAAGGGCCTCCAGGAACAGCACCCATTCGCCCGCCGACACGGAGCCCGAGTCGACGCCGTGCCCGCCGACCAGGACCACCGCGACCGTACCGAGTCCCGTGAGGGAGATCAGCAGCGGGAAGATGCCGCTGAACAGGCGGTTCAGCCGCACGCTGGCCTTGAACCAGCGGTGGTTGACCTCGTCGAGGCCGGTCTGCGCGGACTGCTGGTGGCTGTGGTTGCGCGCCACGGCGATGCCCCGCAGCGTCTCCTGCACGTATCCGTTGACCTCGGCGAGGGCCTGCTGCTGGCGCAGCGAGGCGCTGCGGGCCGCGCGCCGGAAGGCGAGGCTGACGGCGACGATGACCGCCGCCACGAAGGCCGTCACCAGGGCCAGCGGCACGTTGATGACGAAGAGGGCGGTCAGCAGGATCAGGATCATCAGGACCTGGCCGAGCAGGCTCAGCATCAGGGTGATCAGCGTCGCGAACGCCTGGGTGTCGTTGGTGACGCGGCTGACGACCACACCGGTGGGGTGCGCGTCGTGGAACGCCATGTCCTGGCGCATGGCCGCCGCGAACGCCCGCTCCCTCAGCTTTAGCACGACATCGCCGGCCATGGTTCCGGCCGCGCGCTCCTGAAGGACGGTCAGGAGCCAGGCGGCGATACCGGCGACGAGGATGGCCGCGACCAGCCACGCGAGGCGGCCGTCGCCGTCGTCCTCCAGAGCCGAATCCACGGTGCGGGCCAGCAGCAGGGGCACGGCGCTGCCCGCCGTGGCGGCGACGATCACGGCGACGGTCACGAAGACCACCGCGCGGCCCTTGCCGCGGAAGTACGGGGCGATACGGCGGGCCAGCTCGCGGTCGCCGTAGCGGCGGTCGTAGCCCTCCGGGTCGAGGCCCTCCAGCAGATGCGCCATCAGTGGCTCTCCTCCTTGGCGCCCGCGGCATCGGGGCCGCCGGGTGCCGGCGTGCTCAGATAGGGCGCGAAGATCCTGCGGTAGAGAGAACAGTCCCGCAGGAGCTGTTCGTGGCTGCCCTGGTCGACGATCCGGCCGGCGTCCAGGACGAGGATGTGGTCGGCCGCCCGGATGCGGGACAGCCTGGGCGTGACGAGGAACGTGGTGCGGCCGTCCGACGCCTGCCGCATGGCGCGCTGCACCTCGTACTCGGTGGCGCTGTCGACGGCACTGGTCGCGTCGTCCACGGCGAGGATGCGCGGGTCGGCGATCAACGCGCGGGCGATGGCGACCCGTTGGCGCTGCCCGCCGGAGAGGGTGGCGCCGCGTTCGCCGACGACGGTGTCGTAGCCGTTCTCGGTCGCCATGATGAAGTCGTGGGCCTGCGCGATGCGGGCCGCGGCCTCGATGCGGGAGCGGTCGGTGCCGTTGTCCGAACCGAGGCTGAGGTTCTCCGCGATGGTGCGGGAGAAGAGCATCACGTCCTGCTCGATGACGGAGGTGCGCGAGCGCAGCGCCCCGATGTCCCAGTCCGTGGTGGCGACACCGTCGATCAGGACGCGCCCGTCGTCCGGTGTGTAGGTGCGGTTCAGCAGGTGCAGCAGGGTGGTCTTGCCGCTGCCCGTGGCGCCGACGATGGCGACGGTGGTGCCCGGGGTCACCCGGAACGACACGTCGCGCAGCACCGGCTTGCCGGGTTCGTAGCCGAACGTGACGTTCTCCATGGCGACTTCGCCGACGACGGGCGCGGTGTGACTGCCGCCCCGCTCGTCCTCGCCCTCGGGGTCGTCGACGACCTCCTTGATGCGCTGCGCTCCCGCCATGCCGAGGTAGATGAGCCCGAGGCTGAAGGACGCCAGCTGGGTGGGGGCGCGCAGGGTGCCCATCAGCCCCAGGACGGCGACGAGTTCACCGATGCTCAGGGAACCGTCGCGCAGCAGGATCACGGAGTGCACCAGGGCGCCGACGGTGGCGAGGGCCAGCAGCAGCGGGGACAGGGCCAGCGCCTGGGTGCGGATCTGGCGTACGGAGGCATCCCGGTACTCCCGGGCGAGGTCGGTGAACCGGGCGCGTTCCTGGTCGGCGCCACCGGTCGACCCCACCACCTCGATCCCGGCGATGCTCTCCGACGCCTGGGCCGTCATGTCGCCGAACCGCTCACGTGCCGCGTCGGACACGGGCTCCAGGCGCCGCCCGTGTTCGGCCAGCGCCACGGCGAACAGCAGGACGAAGACGACGGGGGAGACCAGCAGCCTCGGGTCGACCAGGGCGATGAACACGATCGGCATCAGGATGTTCAGCGCGAGGTCGACGGCCAGGTCGAAGCCCGGCGACACCATCAGGTTCAGCGACTCCGCGTCGCCGGTGGCCCGTGCGGACAGGTCACCGACCCGCCGCCGGTTGAAGTAGCCCTGGCTCTTGCGCAACAGACTGGCGAAGACCTGGGCGCGGGCGTTGCGTTCGAGCCCGCTGGCGAAGGACTCCAGGCTGTACGTGGACATGATGCCGCCCAGCGCCCGGACGACGACGAGTGCGAGCAGTCCGCCGACGATGGCGTGGAACGAACCGAAGTCGGGCGATCCGTCGTCCTGATCGAGAACGGCGTCGAAGGCCAGACCGGTGACCAGTGGGATCGCCGCGGTCAGCGCCTGCCAGGCGAGGCTGCCAAGGAGGAACAGGGCGATGTAGGGCCTGAAGGGCCGCATCTGTGCGAGCAGCCAGCGCGGGACGCTCCGCCGGTCGCCCGTGTCGTCGGTGTCTTCGGCTGCCGTGGCGCCCGCCATGGTCTCGGCGGTCATCGGCGCTCCTTCTCCGTGTAGGGGGCCGTAGCGTCCCCGGGCCCGGAGGGGTCCGGAGGTCCGGAGGTCCGGAAAAGACAGCGACGCATGGTTTTCGGCCATCACTTAGCGAATTTGTGGGTGAGCGGCACACAGGGCTTTCCGGCCGCCAATGTGAATTCGTTCTGGCCGGAATGGGAGTGTCGCCGGAGGCGGCCGCGTGACCGGATCACCCGGCGCGCCGTGGGGTGGCGGTGGGTGAGTCGGGGCGTGCCGTGGCATGGAAGCTACTGGTTTTCAGCCCGAAAGGAAAGTCCACCTCCGGGCCACCTGAATAGCTGTGAGTTGAAAATTAAATCAACGGCGGGAGTGGTGTGCGCACGTCTTTTTCGGGCCGCTCGGCCTGAACGGGTCGCGTCAAGTTGAATGGTTGAAGTCGCTTGAATCGTCTGGGTACTGTGATGAGTGTCCAGTGCTGAAAAGCGCTTGCAACTGCGTACCTATTGCGGGCGTGCGCAGTGGTGAGCCGGCCGCGGCCTGCCGGTGGACGGCGCGGGGCGGTGTCATTCCCCCACGTCGGACACGGCACGGCACGTGGCGACAGTGAGGAGGAATGCGAGTGAGTCAGGCGCTGTGCCACCCCCCGTTTCCAGGAGAACAGCTCGTGGTGACCACTCTCGTGCGCAACGGTTTCCTGCAGCTCGGGCTGCGGGCCGCGCTGTCGACGGCTCCCGTGGTCAGGGACGTCAGACACTGCGGTGACTGGGGCGAGGTGGAGGAAACCTTAGGCAGTAACCAGGTCGACGTGCTGTTCCTGCATGAGAAGGACTACAGCCCGGATCGAGGCGTGCTCGTGGACGCGCGGCGGCGCCGTCCGAAGATTCTCCTGCTGCTCACCACCACCGAGGTTCCCGAAGAAATACTCGCGGCTCCCTCGGTACCCGATGGATTCCTGGTCGAGAACGAGTTGACCGCCACCGCGGTCGAGGACGCGCTCCACGGGATAGTGGCGGGCGAGGTGCCCATGCCCACCTCCGTCACCCGGGCGCTTCTGCAGCGCGTCCGGGAGCCGGAACAGCAGCGCCGGCGCCGCGTCGGCAACCTCACCGGCCGTGAGAACGAAGTGCTGCCGCTGCTCGCCGAGGGGCTGAGCAACAAACAGATAGCCAGGCGCCTCGGCATCTCGAGCCACGGCGTCAAACGCATCGTCGCCAGCCTGCTCCTCAAGCTCGGAGCGCCCAACCGCACGGCAGCAGTGGTCACCGCCATACAGAACGGCCTGATCACCTGACGGGCCGTCATGTCCCTGTCCGTCCCACCGGGCGGACAGGGACGCTTCTTTTTGTAGGACCCGACGCCGGGTCCGAAAGCCCCTGGGTCGGGCCCGTTAGGCCCTACGTCACGTGTACCGGCTTTCCCGGATATCCGGAAATCCGCATGCCGTGCGTCGCGACGCGTCGGATAACTCGCATGCACCCGATACTCGCGGTGCCCGAATGTTGTGGGAAGCCCCCACTGGGCGGCCGTTCGGTGCGCCGTATCGGGCAGCCCGAGCGGTCCGGAGGTGACCGAACGGTCAGCCCCGAAAGCGCGGGTGACGCCCGCGCGAAGCCGGAGTTACCGTGAAACAGCGCGTCCCAACTCACCTCACCGTGCTGGAAAGGACCGAGCCGTGGCCGAATTCGTCCGGCACCGTATCCCCTTCGCTGGACGACGGGCGGTCACCGCGCCGGCCACCTGCGCCCAGCGGCACATCTGGAACCTGATGCAGGAGCAACTACCCGACGCCGCCTTCTACGACGTGTGCTACTGGGTGGCCCTGCCCGGCCGCGGCACCGCACAGGACCTGCTCGACGCCTTCGCCGAGCTGCTCGGGCGCCACGAGTCGCTCCGCACCGGATTCCACCGGGACGAGGACGGTTTCCTCGTACAACAAGTGGTGGACGCCGACGAGTTCGAGGCCGAGGTGTGGGCTCTCGCGGCGCACGACGACCCGGACGGTGTGCGTCAGGCGTGGGAGCGCCGGATGCGGCACACTCCCTTCGACCCGGCACGGGCCCCGCTCATCCGGTTCATGGTGACCGTCGTCGACGGAGCTCCGGTGCTCGCCGCGTTCTGTGTGTCCCACCTCGCGGTCGACCTGACGTCGGTGCGGATGCTGGCCGACGAGATGACCCGGCTCCATGACGCGCGTGCGGCCGGCCGGCCCCTGCCGCCCGCCGTGCCCGCGCGACAGCCCGTCGAACAGGCGCGGTTGGAGTACTCACCGCGGGGCCGTGCCCTGCAAGCACGCGCGCGTGCCTACTGGTGCCGCCAGCTCGACAGCGCGCCCACGACCCTGTTCCCGGACCGGGGCGGCCCCGCGGGCCCGGTCCGCTACAGCGCCGGCATGAGCTCCCGCGCCGTGGCACTCGCGGTGCCTGTCCTGGCCCGGCGCTGGCGGGTGAGCACGTCCGTCGTGCTGCTGACCGTCGTCGCGCAACTCCTGGGCCGCCGCGCGGGGGTGTCGTCGTGCACCCTGCGCCTGCTCACGGCGAACCGGTCGGACCCTGACGTGCGCGGGACCGTCGCCAACCTGCACTCGGAGGTGCCGGTGACGATCGGCCTGGAGGGCGACCGTGACGAGGACGTCGCGCGCGGGGCTCTCGCCGCGTGTACGACCGCGTACGCGAACGGACTCTACGATCCCGACGACGTGGCGCGTCTGATCGCCTCGGCCCGTGGGCCCGGCGCACCCGTCGACCTCTCGTACTGCTTCAACGACGTACGGGAGGAACAGGCGCTGCCCGACGCGGCCGAGGACGGCGATCCCGTGTCCGACGGCGGGCTGCGGGCCGCGATGGCCGACACCGTCGTCGCTCCCGATGAGTTCGAGGAGGGCGAGACCTTCTTCATCGTGATCGACGACGAGGTCCCCGGCTGGATCCGCATGGTGCTCAACGCCGACCACCGGGCGCTCCCGCCGTCCGAGGTCCATTCGTTCCTCTACGACATCGAGCGTTTGCTGGTCGAGTACGCCGAGAGTGCCGGGGAAGAGCCAGATCCGGCCGCCGCCGTGGGCATCACCGGGGGGACCACGCCCGCCAACACGTAGGGACCGGGGCCACACAGGGCCGCATCGAAGCGCGCCGACCGTCCGGCTGCGATCCGCCGACGGCCGGCGCCTCGGCATGCCCGGACGCCGGGCGTTCGGAGTAGCCGGATGACCCTAGCCCAAAGTGGGGGTGTTCGATCACCGGGGACCCGGCAAGACTGTTCCCCAGGTCACGCAGGTCACGGAAGACGCGGAGTCCCGGCAGCGGGACGCACCCCTCCCACCACTCCGCCGCTCCCACCCCGCACCGCTCCTCCCCCTCCCTCCCCGCAGGACCGCGCTCTCTTCAGCAGTCGACAGTCGACAACCGCCCCTACGCGACCCCCTCGTGACGGGAACCCATGTCCTCATCTGTTGATCAACTCGCTTCCCCCCGTGCCGAGTTCCCCCCGGGCGCCCCCGGATCCGTACGGTACGGACCGACCCCGGTCGAGAATCCGGCACTCGGCGAGGCATTCGCCGAAGCCCCGGGATGTACGCCCGAACAGCTCGACGACGTGCTCGACGAAGCGGCCCGCGCCTTCCCCGGCTGGGCGGCGACCCCCTTGGCGGAACGCCGCGAGCGGCTCCGCTCGTGCCACCGCGCCCTGCTCGGCGCGGTGGACCCGATGGCCGAACTGCTCACCCGGGAACAGGGCAAGCCCCTGAAACACGCCAGGGCCGAAGTCGGCCTGGCCGCCGAGTGGTTCGCCCGCACCGCTGAGCTGGGGCTCGCGCCGGAGCAGCTGGTCGACGAGGCCGATGCACGGGTCGACGTGGAACGCGTGCCGTACGGCGTGGTCGCCGCGATCGCGCCGTCCAACTTCCCTGTCCTGCTGGCCGTCTGCAAGATCGCCCCGGCGCTCCTGGCCGGCAACACCGTGGTGCTCAAGCCGTCCCCGGACACGCCACTGTCCAGCCTGATGATGGGCCGGGTCCTCGGTGAAGTCCTGCCCCGGGGCACCTTCGCGGTCGTGGACGGCGACGTCGAGCTCGGCGCCCGGCTCACCGTCCACCCCGCGGTCCGGATGGTGTCCTTCACCGGGTCGGTCGGCGCGGGCCGCGCCATCGCCCGGCAGGCCGCGGCCGACCTGAAACGGGTCGTCCTCGAACTCGGCGGCAACGACCCCGCCGTCGTACTGTCCGGCACCGACGTCTCGTCCGTCGCACCGGACCTGTTCACCGCGGCCATGACCAACAGCGGCCAGTTCTGCGCCGCGGTCAAGCGGATCTACGCGCCCCGTGCCACGTACCGCCGACTCGCCGAAGCCCTGGCGGAGAAGGCGAGGACGGCGATCGTGGGCGACGGGCTCGATCCGGCCACCGAGTACGGTCCGCTCGTCAACCGCGCCCAGCTCGAGTGGGTCGCGAGCCTGGTGGACGATGCCGTGGCGGCGGGAGCCGACGTCCTGGCCGGCGGCCGGGCCCTCGACGTGCCGGGCCACTTCTATCCCCCCACCGTCGTCACCGACCTGCCGCCCGGCAGCCGCCTCGAAGAGGAGGAGCAGTTCGGCCCGGTGATCCCCGTCATCCCCTACGACGACCTGGAGCAGGTCTTCGCCCGGGTCAACGCCTCGCCCTACGGGCTCGGCTGCTCCCTGTGGGGCGACGAGGACCGGGCGCGGGAACTGGCCGGGCGGCCCGCGTGCGGAACCGTGTGGATCAACACCCACGGCGCCCTCCGGCACGACGTGCCGTTCGGCGGGCACCGGCACTCCGGGCTCGGCGTCGAGTACGGCGCATGGGGTCTGAACGAGTACACGCAGCTCAAAGTGCACCACAGCGCGCTTCGCCTTCGCCAAGCAGATCGGGAGACGTCATGAGTGACAGCACGGTGGTCCGCGTCAACGGTACGGACGGCATCGACCTGACGGGAGTCAACGTATTCGTCGGCGGCCCCATCCAGCACGCGATCCGTGACGACGGCTTCCACCAGCCGTTGCAGCATGCGATCGGCGACATCATCGAGGCCGTCACCGCCGCCCACGGCACGGTCTTCTCCGCCCACGTGGCCGAGAAGTTCGGCATCGACACGCCCCTGTTCTCGCCGGACCAGGTCAGCGTGCGCGACATCGGCTGGATGCGCCGCTGCGACGTGTTCGTACCGGTGCTCCCCGTGGACGCGGCCGGTGAACTGATGCGCACCGACGGCACCCACGTCGAACTCGGCTGGGCCTCCGCCCTGAACAAGCCCATCGTCATCGTCACCCCGATGCCCTTGGCGCCCAACGCGAGCCACCTGCTGCGCGGCCTGCCGTCCGTCGCCGACGTCACCGTCGTCGACCTGGTGGAGGCGCAGGCCGACCCCACCGATCTGCTCCGGCTGCTCGAGAAGCTGGGCCAGGAAGCAGTGATGGCGCAGTGACGGCGGCCGAGGGCGGAACGCACCGGCCCGAGGCACCCGAGACCGCCGCCACCGCGGCCCCGGTGGAGGTCCTCGGCCTGCGCCTGAAGTCCCCCGTCGTCGTGGGCTCCGGCCTGCTCACCGACCAGGAACGCAACATCCGCCGGCTCCTCGCGGGCGGCGCGGGAGCTGTGGTCACCAAGACCATCCACCCGAGCCCGGGACCTTCGGGCAACGAACGCCTGCTCCGCCTGTCCACCGGCATGCTCAACAGCACGACGTACTCACGCCGTTCGGTGGACGACTGGTGCGCGATGCTGCGCCGGTTCGCCGACGACGAACTGCCGGTGATCACGTCCGTGCACGCGGACACGCCGACCGAACTCGCCGACCTGGCCGAGCGCGTGACCGAGGCGGGCAGTACCGCACTCGAACTCGGCATCTCGTGCCTGAACGAGGAGGACGGCGCTCTGGAGGACACTCCCCAGCGCGTCGCCGCGTACACGGAGGCGGTGCGGAGCCGCACTTCGGTGCCGTTCAGCGTCAAGCTGGCGATCGGGGAGCGGGTGCGGGAGCGCATCGACGCCGCCACGGCCTCCGGCGCGGACGCGCTCACCCTGAGCGACACCATCTCCGGCCTCGCCGTCGACGCGGACACCGGTGAGGTGCGCCTGGGCGGAGCGTTCGGCTACTCGGGGCCCGGCATCAAACCGCTCGTGCTCGCCGAGATCTACGGCCTGCGCCGCGACGGCCTCACCGTGCCCGTCATGGCGAGCGGCGGAGTCAACGACGCCGCGGACGTGGCGGAGTACCTGAGCGTCGGCGCCGACGCCGTGCAGGTCTACACGGTGCTGCACCGCAACATGCACGCCACGCTCCGCACCATCCGCCAGGGCTTCGACGACTGGCTCGCCTCGCACGGCGGCACGGTCGCGGACCTGGTGGGACGCAGCATCAAGAAGGCATGAGGTGAACGTGATACGGCAACGCGCCACGGACGTACCGCGCTACGGCGACCTGACCAGCGCGGAAGTGCGGCAGGCCATGGACGGCGCCACTCTGGTGTGGCCGGTGGGCGGCCTCGAACAGCACGGCCCTCATCTCCCGCTCTCGGTCGACATGGACATCCCGGACGCCCTGGCCCGCCAGGTGGTCGCGGAGGCCGGCGGTCTGCTGCTGCCCGGCCAGCCGTTCTCGGCGAGGTCGCTGCCGCAGAGCGGCGGCGGACTGCACTTCCCGGGCACCGTGCACATCGGCGGCAGCACGTTCATCGACTACCTCACGGAGTGCCTGACGTCCCTCGCCCGCCTCGGGCCCGCCCGCCTCGTCGTCATCAACGGGCACTACGAGAACGAGGGCCTGCTCTTCGAGGCGCTCGACGACTGCGCCCAGGCCACCCTCTTCCCGGACACCGAGGTGCTCGCCTTCAGCTGGTGGAGCCTGGTCGCCGAGGAGTGGCTCGGCGAGCACATCCCGCACTTCCCGGGCTGGCACGCGGAGCACGCGGGCCTGACCGAGACGAGCCTGATGATGTACCTCCGCCCCGACACCGTCCGGGCGGCACGCCCCAGTCACGACGCGCCGCCGCCCGCGGGGGTCTACCGGCACCCCGTCGACGTGCACGAGATCTCGGACCAGGGGGTGCTGTCGTCCGCCGTCGGCGCCTCCGCGGAACTGGGGGAGCGCCTGTTCCGGCACCTGGTCGACGGCGCCGTGGACCTCCTCGGCAAACCGCCCCGGGACTCCTGAACACATCACTGAGCGAAGACCTGAAAGACCGGAAGACCTGAAAGACCGGAAGACCTGAAGTCGTGACCGCATGAACCGCACCTCCAGGGAGCTATGTCAATGCCATCGACCAGGCCGTACGAGGACTACGACGTGTGCGTCGTCGGGCAGGGCTATGTCGGCGTCACCCTCACCGCCGCGCTGCTGACCACCGGCAGAAGCGTGCTCGGCTACGAGACCAACCCGAAGGTGGCGGCCGAACTCGCCGAGGGCGTACTCGAATTGGCCGAACCCGGCGTCGAGGAGGAGATCAGGGGCGCGGCCGCGAGCGGTGCCTTCGGTGTCACCACCGACGTGCGCGGGCAGAAGCTGCCGCCCGTCGTCATCATCTGCGTCGGCACACCGATCGAGACCGGCGGCACCGCCCCCGACCTCAGCCACCTGCGGGCCGCCACCGAGGCGATCGCGGGAGGCATCGACGAGACCACCCTCGTCATCGTGCGCAGCACCGTGCCGGTCGGTACTTCACGGAGCCTCGTGCTGCCCGTCCTGAGCGAGCGGATCCCCGAGCCCCTGATCGCGTACTGCCCGGAGCGCACCATTCAGGGCCAGGCGCTGGCGGAGATCCTCTCGCTGCCGCAGATCGTCGGCGGACTCAGCGACGACGCGGGCAAGCGGGCCGCCGAGTTCTTCGGCACGCTCTCCGACCAGGTCGTACCCGTCTCCTCACTGGAGGCAGCCGAACTCGTCAAGTTGGTGTGCAACTGCCACACCGACCTGATCTACGGCTTCGGCAACGAGGTCGCGCTCATCACCGAGAAGCTGGGTCTTGACGCGCGGGAGGTCATCGACTCCGCCAACCTCGACTATCCGAGGCCCAACCTCCACAAGCCCGGCTTCGTCGGCGGCAGTTGCCTCACCAAGGACCCGTACCTGCTCGCGCACTCGGTCGCGGCGTACGACCACGTCCCGCAGGTGATCACCGCCGCCCGCACGCTCAACGAGTCCATGCCCCGCAGGGTCGGCGAACGCGTTCTGGCCGCTCTGTCGGAACAGGGCATCGACCCCGCCGACGCCAGGATCCTGATCTCCGGGTTCGCCTACAAGGGCCGACCCGAGACCGACGACCTGCGCGGAGCGCCCTACGAGCGGCTGCTGCCGTTCCTCAAGGGCCGGGTCAAGGAGATCGTCGGCCACGACTTCGTGGTGCCGACGGCCCGCATCGAGTCGCTCGGCGTCCGGCCCGTCGACCTCACCGAGGGCTTCACCGGAGCGCACGCGGCGATCCTCCTGAACGACCACGTGCGCTACGGCGACGTCGACGCCGCCGACCTGGTGGCGCGCATGGCGGACCCTGCGCTGGTCTACGACACCTGGCGGGTCCTCCCGCCCACGACGAAGGCGATGAGGCTCGGCCGTGCGTAAGAAGATCCTGATCACCGGAGGAGCGGGCTTCATCGGCCTGCACCTGGCCCGCCGTGCCGCCGCCACCTGCGACGTCACGCTGCTCGACGACTTCAGCAGGGGCCGGTCCGACGCGGAGCTCTCCGCACTCCTCGGCACCGTGGAGCTCGTCGAGCACGACCTGACCACCCCGGTGCCCGACGGGCTGCTCGGCGACGACTACGCCGAGGTGTACCACCTGGCCGCCGTCGTCGGCGTCGCCGAGTCCAACGACAACCCGCGGCGGGTGCTGCGCACCAACCTGCTCACCACCGTCCACCTCCTCGACTGGTTCTCGGGACTGACCGGCGCCACCCTCTGCTTCGCCTCCTCCAGCGAGGCCTACGCGGGCAGCGTCGAGGCCGGCATCGCGTCCGTCCCCACGGACGAGGACGTGCCGCTGATGGTCCCCGACCTGACGGTGCCCCGCTCCTCGTACGGCTTCAGCAAGATCACCGGCGAGCTGCTGTGCCGCACGTACGCCCGCACCCACGGCTTCGCCCTGCGCATGGTGCGCTTCCACAACGTCTACGGGCCGCGCATGGGGTACGACCACGTGATCCCGCAGTTCGTCGAGCGGCTCCTCGGCGGCGCCGACCCCTTCGCGATCCACGGCGCCGACCAGACACGCGCGTTCTGCTACGTCGACGACGCGGTCGACGCCATCGTCGCGCTGACCGCCCTGCCCACCAAGGAACCGCTGCTGGTCAACGTCGGCAACGACCAGGAGGAGATCCTCATCAGGGATCTGGCCCGGCACGTCTTCGACGCCCTGGACCGCCACCCGGTCCTCGACGTCCACCCGGCGCCCCCGCTGTCCCCGGCCCGCCGCCTCCCCGACATCGCCCGGCTGCGCGAACTGACCGGATACAGCCCGGCGGTACCGCTCAGCGAGGGGCTGCGCCGCACCTGCGAGTGGTACGCCCGGCACCCCAGGGCCGCCGCGGCCCGCGGAAGCGGAGCGTGAGCGACGTGCGCGTACGGTACGTCCACCGCGGCTACTTCCCGGCGCGCGCCGGAGCCGAACTGATGACGCAGTACCTCGCGGCGTCGATGAGCCGCCTCGGCTGGGAGGCCGGGGTGTACTCGAACCCCGTCGACGAGGACACCGCGGCGTTCATGCGCAGCTCCGGCGTGAGCATCCAGCCGCTGCCCGCCACGCCCGACGACACGGACCGGGCCGACCTGGTCCACGCCATCGACGCGTTCCACCCGCAGGACATCGCGGCAGGCCTCGACCTCGCCCACGCCTGGAACGTGCCGTTCGCCGTCACCCCGGCCTCCGCCCCCGACGTCTGGCCCGACCGCGAGACCGTACTGAACGGATGCAGGAACGCGGACGCCGTCTTCGCCTTGTCCGAGGCGGAGCGCGACATGCTCCGTGACGCGGGCGTCGACGGACGCAGGCTGCACATCATCGGCCAGGGACCGCATCTGCCCGGCACCCCCGACCCCGAAGGGTTCCGCCGCGCACACGGCATCGAAGGGCCGATGGTGCTCTTCCTCGGACGCAAGACGCGCTCCAAGGGCTACGTCACGCTCCTGGAGGCCACCGAGCACATCTGGCGGGACCACCCCGACACGTCCTTCGTGTTCCTGGGCCCGCGCTGGGACGACGACTGCGCCGAACACTTCGCCCGGTACGCGGGACCCCGCGTCATCGAGCTCGGCATGGTCGACGAGGACGTCAAGCACAGCGCCCTCGCCGCCTGCGAGCTGCTGTGCGTGCCCTCCACCGTCGACCTCTTCCCGCTCGTGTACGTGGAGGCGTGGGCCTGCGGCAAACCCGTCGTCGCGTCCACGTTCCTCGGCAGCGGGGAGATCATCGCCCACGGACGGGACGGCCTGCTCGTCCGCCCCACCCCGCAAACCGTCGCCGACGCGGTCAACCGGCTCCTCGCCGACCCGTCCGAACGCCGCGCCATGGGAGAGCACGGCCGCGACAAGGTGCGCCGTGAACTCGGCTGGGACGCGGTCGCCGACCGGGTCCACACCGTCTACCGCACGCTGACCGCCGCCCGGAAGCAAACGGAGAAGGCCCGATGAGAGCAGTGGTACTGGCCGGAGGTGTGGGCCGGCGGTTACGGCCGCACACCCTGACCATCCCCAAACCCCTCGTACCCATCGACGGCACACCGATCCTGCACATCATCCTGGCGCAGCTGCGGAGTGCCGGTTTCACCCACGTGTCGCTCTCGCTCGGCCACCAGGCCCACATGATCGAGGCGAGCTTCGGCGGGAACCGCTGGGCCGGCCTCGAACTGGACTTCTTCCTGGAGGAGGAGCCACTGGGCACGGCGGGCCCGCTCGCGCTGCTGCCGCCTTTCGAGGACTCCACGCTCGTGATGAACGCGGACCTGCTCACCGACATCGACTTCGCCGACCTGATGGCACGCCACAAGAAGTCCCGGGCAGCCGCCACCGTCGCGCTCACCCGTCAGTACATCGACATCGCGCACGGCGTGGTGGAACTCGACGACGACCGCCGGGTGACCGACTTCCAGGAGAAGCCGCGCCTGAGCTTCCTGGTCAACGGGGGCATCTACGTACTCGAACCGTCCCTGCTGCGGCTGCTCACGCCCCGCGTCCGGGACGACATGCCCGCCCTCCTCGACCGCGCGCGGGCCGAGGGCGAGCGTGTCGAGGGCCATGTCATCGAAGGGGACTGGCACGACATCGGCACGCCCGAGCAGCTGAACCGGGCCGCCGCGGCCTTGCGCAACGACCGCGCCCGCTACCTGGGCCGCGGCGCCGCGGCGGTCCTCGGCGCGGGCACCGGCGCCTTCGAGGAGGTGGTGTCCGGATGACGGCGTTCGACATCACGCTGTACCGCCCGCAGATCGGGCAGGCCGAGATCGAGGCGGTCACCCAGGTCCTGCGCTCCGGATGGCTGTCGTCCGGGCCGGTCACCGAGGACTTCGAGGGCAGGTTCGCGGCCGCGCTCGGCGTCGGGTCCGCGGTCGCCGTCAGCAGCGGCACCGCCGCCCTGCACCTGGCCGTCCTTGGCCTGGACCTCGGTCCGGGCGACGAGGTCGTCCTGCCCTCGCTGAACTTCGTGTCGGCCGCCGCGACCGTCGCCCTGTCCGGCGCCACCCCGGTCTTCGCCGACGTCAAGGGCCCGCACGACCTGTCCATCGACCCCGAGGACGCCGCCCGCAGGATCACCCCGCGCACCCGCGCGATCGTCACCATGCACTACGGCGGCCAACCCGCCGACCTGACCGCCCTCGCCCGCCTGGCCCGCACGCACGGCCTCGCCCTCATCGAGGACTGCGCCCACGCCCCCGTCACGGACTCGGCCCACGGCATGCTCGGCACGGTCGGCGACATCGGCTGCTTCAGCTTCTTCGCCACGAAGAACCTGGCCATGGGGGAGGGCGGCATGGTCGTCGCCCGCGACCCCGCCGTCGCCGACCGCATCCGGCGGCTGCGCTCGCACGCCCTGACCGTCAGCGCCCAGCAGCGCCACCACGGCGGGTCGTCCCTGTACGACGTCGACACCCTGGGCCTCAACTACCGTCCAACGGAGATCGGTTGCGCCATCGGCCGCGTACAACTCGAAGCGCTGCCCGCGGGGCAGGTCCGCCGACAGGAAGCGGTCGCGCTGTACCGCGAGCAGCTGGCGTCGCTGCCCGGCATCACGGTGCCCTACGCCGACCGGCCGGTGGAGGAGAGCGCCCACCACCTGTTCGTGGTGGTGCTGCCGGCGGGCACCGACCGCGACGCGCTCCAGGACCGGCTGCGCGCCGCCCGGATCCAGAGCGGCGTGCACTATCCGCCCACCCACCTGTTCTCCGCCTACCAGCGGCGCAGCAGGGGAGGACCGTGCCGGCTCCCCGTCACCGAGGACGTGATGGCACGTCAGCTCTCCCTGCCGCTGCACCCCGGCATCGGCAAGGACGAGGTGCGGCAGGTCGTCGAGGCGGTGAGCGCCGCATGGCCGGAGACATCGTGAACGGCGGGCGCGTCACGTTCACCGACGGGGCCCTCCACCGCGACGGGCACCCGTTCGTCAGCGTCGGCGTCAACTACCATCCCTCGCCGACGGGGTGCGACTACTGGCGTGAGTGGGACGGCGACCGCATCGACGACGACTTCCGGCGAATGGCCGCGGAGGGCCTGAACACCGTCCGCTTCTTCGTCTTCTGGGCCGACTTCGAACCCAAGGAAGGCGTCTACGACTCCGCGACGACGGACCGGCTGCGGGATCTGGTCCGCACCGCCGGGCGGCACGGCCTCCTGTGCCTCCCCTCGCTCCTGACGATCTGGATGAACGGCCAGCGGTTCGACCTGCCGTGGCGCGACGGCCGTGACCTGTGGCGCGACGCGGACCTGCGTGAGCGGCAGCGCGCCTTCGTCCACCACATCGCCGCCGAGCTGCGGGACGAGCCGAACATCCTCGCCTACGACCTGGGCGACGAGGTGATCCACGTCGACTCCAGGTCGTCCGCCGCCCTCGGCCCCGAGGAGGTGCGCGCGTGGTGGGGGATGCTGGCGTCGGCGATCCGCGACGCCGACCCGGACGCCCTGGTGCTCCAGGCCAACGAGCCCTCCGCGGTCCTCGGCGGCCACGCCTTCCGCCCGGAGCACGCGGAGAGCCTCGACATGGTGGGGCTGCACGGCTTCCCGGTGTGGACGCCGTTCCACATCGAGTCCGTCGCGGCCCGCAAGGCCACCGCCTTCCTGCCCTACCTGGTGCGGCGCGGCAGCGCCCACCGGCCCGTGTACGTCGACGAGCTGGGCAGCTACGGCTGCGACGACACCACGGCCGCGCAGTACCTGCGGGCGGCGACCCACTCCGCGTTCGCGGCAGGCGCGGTCGGCACGGCCGTCTGGTGCTGGCAGGACTTCACCACCGAACGCAAGCCGTACGCGCTGCGGCCCAACGAACGGCGCGTGGGTCTCCTCGACGCGGACGGCGGCGAGAAGCCCGCCCTCGCCGAATACCAAGCGTTCGCCCGGCGCGTGAGCGGTGAACTCGCCGGGTTCAGGCCGCTGCCCGCCCCGGTGGGCGTCTTCGTCCCCGACTCCGACGAGCAGGAGGAAGCCGGATACCTGACGCCCTCGGGCAGCGACGCCCCCGCCGCCTTCTACGCCCACCTGCTCCTCCAACAGGCGCACCTGCCCTACGAGTTCACGGGCCGCGACACGGAGCTGGCGCGGCACGCGCTGGTGATCGTCCCCTCCGCGCGCCGGCTGTCGCTGCCCGACCGCCGCCGCCTGGCCCGGTACGTCACCTCCGGGGGAGTGCTGCTGTACTCCACCGGCAGCCTGTTGGACGCCGCCGGCGACGAGGAACTGTTCGGCGTCCGCGTACGGGACTTCACGCGGGCCGACGACACCCACGCCGAGTTCACCTGGGCGGGCGTGCGCTTCCCGCTGCACTGGGACGCGGAACCGATCCCGGTGATCGACACGGCGGGCGCCGAGACCTTGGCCGCGTTCGCCGACGGCTCGCCCGCCCTGACCCGCCACCGACTCGGCGACGGCAGCGTCCACTACCTCAACGCCCCCCTCGAAGCACAGCTCAACGCCCCCTACCGGCTGCGGGAAGCCGACTGGCACCGGCTGTACGAGGCGGTCGCCGAGGACGCGGGTGTCCGCGCGCCGCTGACCGCGGACAACCCGTCGGTGGAGACCACCGTCCTCGGACGCGGCGACGAACGCTGCGGCGTGGTCATCAACCACGCGCCCGAACCGGTGGACACGGTCCTGCGGCGCCCCGCGGCGGACGGCACCCCGGAGAGCGAGAAGCTGCTGCGCCTCGAACCCAAGGGCGTACGCCTGCTGTTCTGGCACGGCGACGACCCGGCGCTGTCCGAGGGGCGGCAGCCGTGATCATCGACGCGCACGTACACGCGGGGGAGTACTACCGCCACTACTCGGCCCGCTTCGCCGAGCAGATGACGGCCACCACCGACCTGGCGCCCGAGGACCTCACCGCGCCGGAGGACAAGCTGCTCGCCGAGATGGACGCCGCGGGCGTCGACCGCGTCTTCCTGCTCGCCTTCGACGTGCGGCGCGTCGAAGGGTTCTCGGTGCCCAACGAGTTCGTCGCCGATCTGTGCGCCCGCCACCCCGACCGCCTGACCGGCTTCGCCTCCGTCGACGCGGGCACCCCCGGCGCCGCCGAGCGCCTGCGCGAGGCCGTCACCGGCCTCGGCCTGCGCGGACTCAAGACGGCCCCCTGCTACCTGCGCATGTCACCCGCCGACCGCCGGTGGTACGACGTGTACGAGACCGCGGCCGACCTGGACATCCCGGTCCTGATCCACACCGGCTACACGCCCTCCCGCCAAGCGGACCCCCGGTTCTTCTCCCCGCTCCTCGTCGAACAGGTGGCCAAGGACTTCCCCGGCCTGAAAGTGATCCTCGCCCACCTCGGCACCCCCTGGACCGGCCCCTGCGTCGAACTCCTCGCCCGGCACGCCAACCTGTACGCGGACCTGTCCATCTTCGGCTCCTACCAGCCGCCCGCCATCGTCGCCAAGGCCCTCGCCCACGCCCGCGGCAGCGGCGTCCTCGACCGGCTCCTGTGGGGCACCGACTTCCCCTTCGCGTCCATGACCGGCTCCGTGGCCCGCACGGCGGAACTGGCCCGGGACCCCGGGCCGTGGCCGGCCGGCAGCGACCCGCTCTCGCCGCGCGAGTACGAGGCCCTCATGGGAGGCACGGCGGCGCGACTGCTCGCCTCCACCGCACCCCACGCCGCGCCGGCCCCCCGCCCGACCCGCCCGAATCGACGTTTCGAGGTGTCATGACCTTCGTCCACGGATACGAGTTCGACGCGATGTCGCGCCGCCCCCTCTACGGCGACGTCACCCAGCGCCTGGTCGACATCTGCGAAGCCCCGGCAGGCGGCGTCGTCGCCGACGTCGGCTGCGGCTCGGGCCTCGCCACCGAACTGCTCCTGGAGCGCTCCGCACACGTCGGAGCCATCATCGGCATCGACCCCTCCGAGCACGAACTGGCCATCGCGCGACGCCGGTTGAGCGACCCCAAGGTGAGCTTCGTGCAGGGCCGCGCGCAGGACGTCGAGTCCCTGACAGGACCCGTGGACGTCGCCGTCCTGAGCAACGTGATGCACCAGATCCCGGCCGCCGAACGCGGCGCCGTGCTCGCGGGCTGCCACCGCCTGCTCGCACCGGGCGGACGCTGCGCCCTGAACACCCTCTTCTACGAAGGGGCCGTACTCCCCGAGACCCGGCCCTTCTACACCCACTGGCTGCGCGCCACCCGCGCCGTCCTGCGCGACCGCGGCACGGACCTCGTACTCGCACGAGAGAAGCCCGTGGCGATGCAGACGCTCACCCCGCCACAGCACGAAGACCTCCTCGCCGACGCGGGGTTCTCCCAGACCAAGTCCGAGGAGGCCGAGTACACCTGGACGCTCCAGGACTGGGAGGCCCTCTGCGCTTACTCGGTGTTCGTGGAGGGCGCCACCGGCATCAGCGACCTCGCCCTCGGCTCCGAAGCGCTGATCCGGGGCGTGCGTACCACCTTCGAGCAACTGGAGCTGAACGGCGTGCCCCGGCGCTGGCTCTTCACGTGGGGCGTCAAGTGAACCCAGCCGCAGGTGAGGACGCTCCGCTTTCCTACGCCCAGCAGGGCATGTGGTTCCTGGAACGCCGCGCCGGACACACCCGCTACATCGACGCCGTCACCTTCCGCCTCGTCGGCGAGCTGGACGCGGCGGCCCTGCGGGCGGCCATCGAGGAAGTCGTCGGCCGGCACGAGGCGCTGCGCACCCGCTTCCCCGTCGTGGCGGGTGTCCCCGTCCAGCGCGTGTCCCCGCGCGCCGAGGTGCCGCTGCCCCTGACGGATCTCACGGCGCTCCCCGAGGCGGAACGCGAACAGGTCGCCGCGCAGTTCCTCGCCGAGGACCTGCGGCGCCCGTTCGACCTGGTCCGCGGGCCCGTGGTGCGGGCGGCGCTGATCGGGCTCGGGCCGCGCGAGCACATCGTGCGCGTCTCCTCGCACCACCTGGTCTCCGACGCCTGGTCGTGGTGGGTGGTGATCCTGCGGGAACTGGAGCAGCTCTACACCGCACACCTCCACGGGCACAGCTCACCCCTGCCGCCCGTGCCCACCCAGTACGGGGACTTCGCGCGCAGGCAGAGGGACTGGCTCGGCGGACCGGCCGGCGCGAAACAACTCGCCCACTGGAAAGAGGTCCTCGCGGGCGCGTCCGGGCTGCCCCCGCTCGCCGTGGCATCTCCCGAGCCACCGTCCGCCGCGCCGCCGGAGCCCGAACAACCCCCGCGCACCCAGTGGATGGCCGTTCCCCAGCCCCTGTACGAACGGTTGCAGGCGGCCGCACGGCGCGAGCACGTCTCCCTCTTCATGCTGCTGCTCGCCGCCTCCAAACGCATGCTGCGCCGCCATGTCGACACCGACGACATCCTCGTCGGCACGCGCGGTGGTTTCCGCACCCGGGCCGAGTTCGAGAAGGCCGTCGGCCTCTTCGTGAACCTCCTGCCGGTACGGACCCAAGTGCCCGCGGACGCGGACTTCCGCGACCTGCTGCACCGGGTCCGCCGGAACCTCATCGGCGCTTACACCCACCGTGACATGCCGTTCGAGCGGCTGGCCCACGCCCTCGGACTGTGGCGACCCGGATTCCGGCCGGTGATCAGCGTCTGCGTCTCCTTCCAGACCACGCCGGAGGTCCCGCCCGCCCTCGAAGGCCTCGACACGACACTCATCAACCACGACCCCTTCTCGGCGTACCCCCTGGACCTCGGGTTCTACGAGGCCGCGGGCGCGCTGCGCGTCCTGCTGGTCCACGACCCCGGCCTGTACGACGACAAGGCCGCCGCACGCCTGCTCGACGACCTGCACGAGGAGCTCGAGACCGGCTGCCGTGAACTGGAGGACGCATGAGAGCGCTGCGATGGCACGGCACACGCCGGGCGGAGGTCGCGGACGACGTCGCCATGCCCCGTATCGAGGAACCCCGGGACGCCGTCGTCCGGGTCGTGCGCAGCGCGATCTGCGGCACCGACCTCCACCCGTACCGCGGTGAGATCGACGGGTTCCCGGCGGGAACGGTCACCGGCCACGAGTTCACCGGCGTGATCGAGGAAGTCGGCTCCGAGGTACGCGGCCTCCGCGCCGGTGACCGGGTCGTCGCCTCGGACATCATCGCGTGCGGGCACTGCCGTTCCTGCCGCCGCGGCTGGCACTACCAGTGCGACCGGGTCGGCCTGTTCGGCTACGCGACCGTGGTGGGCAAGCAGGCCTACGCGGGCGGACACGCCGAGTTCGTGCGGGTGCCGTTCGCCGACACCGTGCTGTTCCCGATCCCCGACGACGTCGGCGACGAGCGTGCGCTCTTCGTCGGCGACGTCCTCGCCACCGGATACGCGTGCGCCGTGGGCGCCGGGGTGCGTCCCGGGGACACGGTGGCGGTGGTCGGCTGCGGCCCCGTGGGCCTGCTCGCCCTGGAGGCGGCCTGGCTCCTCGGCGCCGCCCGGGTGCTCGCCGTCGACCCGCTGGAGAGCCGCCGGAAACTCGCCGCCGAGCGCGGCGCGTGCCCGGTGCCGGCCACGCCCGACGTCGAACAGCAGGTCGCCGACCTCACCGAGGGGCGCGGCGCCGACGCCGTCCTGGAGGCCGTGGGCACCGACGCCTCGCTGCTGACCGCACTGAACGTCGTACGACCGCGCGGTGTGGTCTGCGCCGTGGGCGCCCACGCCTCCGAGACCATGCCCATGCCGACACGGCTCGCGTTCGCCAAAGAGGTCACGCTGCGCTTCGCGGTCGGCGACCCCGTCGGCGACTTCGAGCCGCTGATGAACCTGGTGCGCGGGGGCCGTGTCGACCCCACCTACCTCATCTCGCACCGGATGCCGCTGTCGGAGGCCGCGGAGGGATTCCGGCTCTTCGACTCCGGCGAGGCCAGCAAGGTGGTGCTCATCCCATGAGGGCGGCACCGCTCCGGACCACCACAGCAACCGCACATCAGCCGCACATCAAGACACCTGGAGGAACAGTGACGGACAACCTGGCCGCCCCACTCCCGTCCACGTCGGGCGACGCGGAAGCGGCGGCGGAAGTGGTGCGCGGGATATGGGCGCAGGTGCTGGAGGTGAGCCCCGACTCCGTCGACGTCCACCACAGCGACTTCTTCGAGATGGGCGGCTACTCGCTGCTCGCCCTGCAAGCCATCGGCAGGATCCTGGCGGAGTACGGGATCGACGAGGTGGAAGCGGTCGAGTGGGAGGGCGAACTCCTCAACCGCCTCTTCGAGAACGCCACACCGATGACCCAGGCCGAATTCCTCGCGGAGAAGGGCTGCGGCACACCGAGCGCGGCGAACACCGCACACATGTGAGCCGGAAGAAGGGCGTCGGGCCGAGGCGATCGCCTCGGCCCGACGCCCTTCGCGTGCACGGGCTGCACGTCAGGCCGGGGGAGTCAGCCGACCGCGGCCGCCCTCTTGAGACCGGGCTTGGTCGCGGCGACGGCGGCGTTGACCGCCTGATGCGCCTCCGTGGCGATGCGCTCACCGTCCTCCGCGCTCTTCGCGCACACGACGATGCCCAGCGAGGGCCGGTGCCCGGTGAGCCCACGGGCGGTCGACGGAAAGGCCCGGACGCCGCGCGCCCACAACTCGTCGAAGACGGGACGGATGTGCTCCGTGTACGACGCCGAGCCCGTGAGCCGCAGCGGCAGCGCGTCGTTGACGTACGCGACCGGCAGGTCGTCGGCCCACCGCTCCGCGAGAGCCACGGCATGCATGGCGCCCGAGCGCCGGGCGTTGATCTCGGTGACGTAGAGCGCGTCGTCGAGGCCGTGGAGGCAGTCGATCGTCATCCAGCCCCGGTAGCCGAGGGATTGCGCGAACGTGTGGACGGCCGTGCCGAGCGCGGCGAGCCGTGCCTCGAGGCCCGCGTCGAGGACCCCGGGGCCGAGCGCGAGACTGCGGTACCGCAGCCCGTCGACTCCGAGCATGCTGTACTCCATCCGCGGCACCGCGCCCTCGTCGACGAGGACGTCCACGGCGGGGCAGCCGGTGCCGTGCGCGATGTAGTCCTGCACGGTGAGCGGGAACGTGCCGAAGAACGGCTCGCGGCGCAGCGTCTGCCAGAAGCGCCGTACGGTGCCGTCGGCGTCGCCCTGTGCGACGGCGGAGCCGTAACCCCCCACCCCGTACATGCTCTTGACCACGGCACGGCCGCCGCTGCCCACGATCGCCGTGACCGCGCCCTTGAGCTGTTCCCAGCTGGTGACGGAGATGCCGCGCGGCACCCGGAACCCGGGAACGTGCGACGCGAGGTCGACGCAGCACAGCTTGGATTCCAGGTACTCGCACGACCAGTAGTGCTCCGGTCCCGCGACATCGAGCCGCACCTCCCGCCCCTGGCTGCGGAGCACCGAGGCCAGGGAGTACAGGTCGGGCGACGCGCCGAAGGACAGCAGCCGCACCTCCCGTACCCCGCTGGTCGCGGCGGCCAGGGCGGTCAGCGCGCGGTCGTCGTTGAGCAGGTCGTGGACCAGGCGGCCGGTGCGCGTCAGCGGGGACACGACGGGAGGCACGGAGCTGCCGAGACCGGCGTGCACATGCGTCAGCCACTCCTCGGAGTAGCCGGCCGGAAGCACGAGCACGCGGTCGCCGGCGCTCCAGAAGACACACTGATCGGTGAATCCCGTGCCGTGTTCGACGAGGTCGTGCTCCACACCCGGGTCGAAATCCAGCAGTTCGCGTTTCAGGTTGAACTCGACGACGTTCGGGACCACCAGATCAATGGTGTCGGGCATGCTCTCCTGCCTTCCCTGTGTGCGACTGAGGCCCGGTCCCTAGTAGCTCGAAGGCACACCCGGTGTGAGCAGATGCGTCTCCGACCCGTGCAGGGCCGGCGAGAAGACGCACATCAGCGTCATGCCGTGCTCCGAGCGGAGCACGTGCGGCTCGCCCATACCCGGGGCGTACAGCATCCCCGGCTTGATGTCGAACAGGCCGTCGGCCGTCTCCACGGAACCGGAGCCGGACACGCAGTAGCAGACCTCTTGGTGGTTGTCGTACCGCAGATACGACTCGCTGCCCGGCTGTACGTACGTCTCGGTCAGGCCGAAACCCAATTCATCGGCCTGAACGAGCAGCCTCCGGCTCGTTCCATTACCCCAGTTCACGTCGCATTCGCTTCCCACGACATCTTCAACCGAGCGAACCAGCAAGGTACACCTGCCCAGGAGTCAGTATTTCCGTCAGGGTCGGGTATCGAGTCTATGGAAAGCGGCATCGGTATTCCACGGGAAGTACGGGTATAGCCACCTGGCTATGCCTTTCGGTGCGCCCGCACGGGCGCACCCCCGGTGGGGCGGGGGTGTTGTTTCGGCATCGAAATCTGTAGCTTGCGGGAGCGTTGCCTCGACCATCACGGAGTTCAGAAATGACACAGTCACAAGAGAACGTCCACATCGACCGCAACGACCCCGGCCGCAACGACCCCGACCGCAACGACCTCTTCTCCTCGGCCGAACTGCGCACGCTCACCCGTCGGTCCAGCGCGCAGGCACTGCGCCGCTCCGCGATACACGCCGTGCTGTACGCGGTCCCCGTGACCGGTGCCCTGGTCATCGGCACCTGGTGGGCCATCGGGCTCGGCTGGGTGCTTGCCGCCGTCGTGGTCGCCTCGCTGCACAACCTGCTGCACTGCGCCTCGCACGGCACCTTCATGAACACGTACCGCGGGAATCGGATCGCCGGACAGATCGCCGGCACGTTCATCCTCGTCAACAGCGCGCTGTACCGGGTGTTCCACATGCACCACCACCGCAACACCCATACCGCGGACGACCCGGAACCCGACGGCATCATCACCACGCTGCGGGAATACGCGACCGCTATGATCAACTTCGACTATTTCGTCGGTTTCCTGCGGATGTCGGTGGCCTCACTGGGAAACCGCTACCCCTATTTCGTCACGACCGACCGGGCCCGCTCCGCCATTCGCCGCGACACCTGGATCCTGCTTCTGTGGATCGCCGTCGTCGTCGCCCTGACCATTCTCTGGCCGCTGGTGATGCTCACCGTGTACATCATGCCGACCTGCATTGCCTGGGTGTTGAACAACTTCTCCATCATGCCCGAGCACTATTACGCGGAGCGTTCCGACAATCCCTGGCGTAATACGAATTCGGTCTACACGAAGAGCAAGTGGTTCAGCTTCCTGAACTGGAACACGAACTACCACGCCGAGCACCACCTCTATCCCGGGGTCCCGGCGTGGCACCTGCACGAGGTGTCGAAGCAGGTCCGCGCACATCTCGCCTGCACGGAAACGTCCTACATCCGCTTCCACATCCGTCTGCTGTCCGACATCGTCAGCGGCCGCGCGAAGGAACAGGACGAGGCCTTCGTGCCGCAGGAGGGCCGTGCGACGAGCTTCATCTACCCGTTGCGCAAGGCCGAGTGAGCGCAGAGCGCGGCGGGGTGCCAAGCTTCCGCAACATCGCGTTGCGCCGCTCCAGGGCGGAGGCGGTGGTCGGGAACAGCGCGGCGTCGCCCTCGCCCACCTGGTCCTGATGGGCTGTCACGAAGGGGCGGGTGTCGTGCTCGTACGCGGCGAAACCGGCGGCGTGGCCCCTGCCGACCAGGGAACGGGCGAGCATGTACGCGCCGACGAGCGCGAGGCTCGTCCCCTGACCGGTCAGGAACGAGGGCGCGTACGCCGCGTCGCCCACCAGCGCGACCCGGCCGCTCGACCAGCGGGGCAGCCGGATCTGGCTGACCACGTCGAAGAACAGGTCGTCCGCGGCACGCAGGGCGGTGAGCATCCCGGGAACCTCCCACCCCGCGTCGGCGAACACCCCGGCGACCAGGTCCCGTTGCGCGTGCGGGTCCCTGAACGCGTGAAACGGCGGCTCCGGGTGGGCGAAGTTGAGCAAGGCGTGCACGTGGCCGCCGTCCCCGGCGGCGTAGAGCGCCGCGGCTCTGCCCGGGGTGTTCCACATCGTGACCTCGTCGGTGAGCCCGAAGGAGTTGCGCAGGGTGAAGCCGGCGAAGCAGTAACCGAGGTAGCGGTGGAACTGCTCCTCGGGCCCGAACAGGAACTCGCGGGTACGGGAGTGCACGCCGTCCGCGCCGAACACCATGTCGAACGTACGGCTGCCGCCCCCGCGGAACGTGACGTCGACCCCGTGTTCCGACTGGTCGAGGGTCTCGATGCGGTCGTCGAACAGGAACTCCACGTCGCCACGGACCGCCCCGTAGAGGGCCTCGGTGAGATCCCCGCGCCGCACCTCCAGATCCTCGCCACCGACGCCGCCGGTGAGGTGGTGCGGGTCGACCGAGGCCACCTCGGTGCCGTCTCCGTCGAGGAAGGTCAGCCGGCGCAAGTCGATGTGGACGTCGCGCAGTTGCGGCAGGATGCCCATTCTGCGGACGACCTCCAGTGCGGTGCCGCGGATGTCGACGGGGTAGCCGCCGCCGCGCAGCGCACTCGCCTTCTCGACCACGGTGACGGCGTATCCGTAGCGGTTCAGCCAGTACGCGAGGGCGGGCCCCGCGATGCTGGCACCGGAGATCAGGACGCGGGAAACGGGCGGGGCGGGGGTCTGGGTGGGGATCCGAGTGGGGTTCATTCCTTGACTCCTTTGCTCATGGTGCGGGTGACGAGCAGGGACAGCGCCGTGACGACGGCGGCCACGGCGAAGCCGATGACGAACGCGGACTCGGCCGGGTCGTTCGCGCCCGCGGGGGTGCCCGCGGTGAGGATCGCGCCACTGACCTGCACACCCACGGCGAAGCCGAGCACGCGGGTCACCAGGACCAGGCTCGTGGCGATGCCGGTGTCACCCCGATCGACGGAGGTGGCGGTGCTGGTCACCATCGCCGTGACGCACAGGCCGTTGGCGAACGCGACCAGCACCTTGCCCAGGACGAGGTGCCAGATCTCGCCGTGCACCGCCGACAGGCCGAGCAGCGCGGCGACCATGAGGACGATCCCGGTGGTGACCACGGCACGCGAGCCGTGACGCCGGGCTGCCATCCCGCTGACCGGCCCGGCGATCGACGCGGCCACGGCTCCGGGCAGCAGATAGAAGCCGATCTCGGTGGCGCTCGCCCCGAAGCCGTACGTGCCGGAGGAGACCTCGAACAGCTGCGGGAGGAGATAGACCGGCACCGAGGTGCCCGCGCAGATCACGAACGTCAGCACGCACGACTTCCAGACCGCGGGCCGCGCCAGCATGCGCAGATCGACCATGGGCGATGCGGCACGACGCTCGACGGCGACCCACGCGGTCACGAAGCCGGCGAGCACTAGGACGAGGACGCACAGGACGAGGGGCTGTGAGCCGATCTCGGGCGCCAGCGCGAGGACGAGCATGAGCGTCACCAGCGTTCCGCTCAGCAGGAACAGTCCGGGCCAGTCGACCCCCGAGTCGGCCGACCGGCGCGGTGCGTCCCCCGGCATCAGCATGTGCAACAGGACCGTGGCGACGGCGACCGCGATGGTCGGCAGGGCGAACATCCAGTGCCGGGACAGCCCTTCCGCCACGGGCCCGGCCGACAGCGTTCCCGCCATGCCGCCCGCCACGAAGAGCCCGCTGACCACCCCGATGGCCACCTTCGACTCCCCGGCGGGGAGGTGTTCGCGCACCAGGATGAACGACAGCGGCAGCGCGCCCACCATCGCCCCTTGCAGCACCTGGCCGAGCAGCAGCACGGGCAGGTTCGGCGCGAGCGAGGAGACGAGACCGCCGGTGACGACGACGGCCATCAGCCGTACGAGGACCCGTTTTCCGCCGTAGCGATCACCGAACTTGCCCGCGACCGGGGTGACGAGCGCGCCGGTGATGAGCAGCACGACGCTGAGTAACGCCCCTTCGGCGCGGCTGATGCCGAGTTCGCGTTGCAGGAGGGGGAGCGTCGGTGTGACCACTGATTCCAGGGCTCCGGTGGCGACGGCCAGCATGCCGAGGGCCCCGACGGCGGCTTTCCCGATGTGAAGTGGGGGAGCGAGTGTCGTTGTTGCAGTCATGCGGAGCTACACTACACCGTGCAGTGTAGTTTGGGGAGTGGCTACGATGGGTCCATGCCGACGACGAAGACGCCGACGCCCAAGACACCGAACACGAGAACCTCGCCCACGAAAACCCTGCGCGAGGGGTCCGCCCAGAAGCGGGCCGCGATCCTCTCGGCGGCCCGTGAACTGTTCCTCGCCGACGGCTTCGACCGCTCCAGCGTCGACGCGGTCGCCGCCCGGGCCGAGGTGTCCAAGCGGACGGTCTACGACTACTTCGGCGACAAACAGACGCTGCTCCAGGCCGTCGTCGACGCGATCGGCGAGTCGATGATCACCACGATCCGCCGCACCCTCGACGAGACCCTCACCGACCTCGGCGGCCTCACCGGGCCCGCCGACCTCGAAGGCGCGCTGGTCACGTTCTCGATGCGGATCTCGACGGACATGCTCGGCTCGGCGGAGTACGCGACGCTGCAACGCCTGGTCCGCGCGGAATCCGGCCACTTGCCGCACCGGGGCTACAACACCATGGCCGACACCCCCGACGAGGCGCTCGCCGAACGGCTCGCCGCGCTCGCCGCGGCCGGACTCCTGCACGTCCCCGACTCCCGGCTCGCGGCCGACCAGTTCATCGCGCTGACCTTCGGCGTCGCGCTGGACAGGCTGGGTTCCGCGAACGCGGCGCAGGACACGCGGGTCAGGCCGCTGGTGGTCGAGGGAGTACGGACGTTCCTGCGGGCTTACCGGGCGGCGTAGGTGTGGGTGTGGGGAGAGCGGGAAGCGCCGGTGGCGGCGAGGACCCCCTCGCCGCCACCGGCGCTTCCCGCTTTCGTCTTCTCCCTCTCGTCCTTCCCGCGGCTCAACTCACCAGGTCTTGCGCTCGAACGCCGCGGGCCCGGTCACCAGGGTGTGCGCAGGAACATCTTTGCTGACCACGGTCCCGGCGCCGACCACGGCACCGGCTCCGATGGTCACACCGGGCAGCACCGTCACCCCGGCGCCGAGCCACGCACCGGCGCCGATGGTGATGGGCGCCCGCGTGATGAACTCGGGCCGCTCGGACGCGCGGATCGGGTGATCGGAGGAGATCAGGTTGGTCTTCGGTCCGATCAGCACGCCGTCGCCCAGCCGAATCCCGCCCTGGTCGTAGAAGGTGCAGGACTGGTTGACGAAGACGTGCTCGCCGAACTCGATGCGGAGCCCGTGATCCGTGTAGAAGGGCGGATAGACGGTGACGGAAGCGGGCAGCGGCCTGCCGATGATGTCGGACAGCAGAGCGGCACGCCCATCCTTGTCGTCAAAGGGCAGCACGTTGAGCCGTGAGGTGAGCGCGGTGACGTACTCGATGCGCTCGGCGACACGCGCCCATTCGGGGGTGTGGATGTAGAGACGGTTCTGATCGGGCATGAGGACTCCTCACGAGGGCAGGGCACAAGGCCCTCCGAGCGATGGGGTGACCAACCAAAGGTTGACCGGCCCCATAGAACAGACCGCCCCGCACAGGCATCAAGCAACAACCGATACGCACAGGAACAACACTTGGTTGTCCGCCTAGGATGGGAGGCATGGACGTCACCGCTGTGCGCACCTACATCGCCGTAGTGGAGGCGGAGCAGTTCCAAGAAGCCGCCGTCGACCTGTCGGTCACCCCGCAGGCGGTGTCGAAGCGTGTGGCCGCACTGGAAAAGGAACTGGGCGTCCAGCTGTTCACGCGTGATGCGCGCGGAGCGAAGCCGACCATCGACGGGCAGGCATTCCTGCCCCACGCCCGGGCATTTCTCCGGGCCGCGGAACGTGCCGTCGCCTCCGTGCAACCGGGGCACCGCGCGCTCCGTGTCGACGTGATCGGCCGTCGGCTCTCCCTGGTCGGTCTGCTGCGCGGATTCCACCGCGCCCACCCCGACACCGAACTGGACGTCGTGACGCTGTTCGACTCCGCCACGGCGCTGGCCGCGGTACGCGACGGAGTCATCGACGCGACGTTCCGCGCTGTCACGATGCCGGGCCAGCGGCTCCCGCCCGGCGTCGAAGCCACCCCCGTCCTCGACGAGCCGCTGCACCTGTTCACGGGCCCGGACCACGAGTTCGCCGACGCCCCCGCGATCCGCCCCGCCCAGCTCGCCGGCCACCGCATCTGGATGCCCGGCAACCTGCCGGGCACCGAGTGGGCGGCCTACTACGACGAACTCGCCGCCACCTTCGGCTTCACCGTCGACCCGGTCGGCCCGGACTTCGGCATCGAGCCCCTGCTCGACACCATCGCCAACTCCACGACCCTGGGCACCTTCGTCAGCGAACAGACCCCCCTGGTCTGGCCCGCGGGCCACGACCTGCGCCGCATCCCCCTCAGGGACCCGACCCCCGTCTACATCCACGCCCTCATCTGGCGCCCCGACAACCCCCACCCGGCCCTGACAGCCCTCCGCGACCACCTCACCGCGGCCTACCCGGGACGCCCCGACACCGGAACCTGGACACCGGCGTGGACCGAGAGCAGGACCTCTACTTCTCCCAGCCCACCGTCTCGGGCAGCGGATTGTGGAAGATGGTCGCGCCCACGTTGGCCAGGCCCTTCTTGACGCTGTACGTCGACGGGCCGCTGTAGAGGGGGAGCCTGGCGTAGTCCTGGAGGGCCTTGCGTTCGACCTTGTTCGCCGCCGTTGCCTGCTTGTCCGGATCGGCGATGTCGCTCGTGGCGCGGATCTCCTTGTCCAGTTCTGGGGACCCGGCGCCCGTGAGGTTGGAGTCGCGGTCCGAGCAGTACATCTCGCAGAGGTAGCGGGCCCCGAAGGGGTCCATGGAGCGGTTGCCCGAGAGGAACAGGTCGAACTTCCGCTCACTGAGGATGCTGGAGAAGTCCGCCTGGTCGGCCTTCTCGATGGTGAGGCGGATGCCGGACTGCTTCAGCATCGCGGCGAGCGCGCCGGCCGTCGCCTTGCCCAGCGGGTCGTCGCCCATCAGCGTGTACCCGACCTCGAGCTTCTTGCCGCCCTTCGCCCGGATCCCGTCGCCCCCGGGCTTCCAGCCCGCCGCGTCGAGCTCCTTCTTCGCCCGGTCGGGCCCGTACTTCAGGACAGCCGATACGTTGTCCTCGTACCCCTTCTGGAAGCTGTAGAGCAAGGACGAGCCGGGCAGCGGCTCCTCGTAGTCCAGGCCCTGGAACTGGATCTTCGCGAGCTGGCCGCGGTCGACGCTTTCCTGGATCGCCTTGCGCACCGTCCTGTCCCCGAGGACGGCGGACTTGGTGTTGAAGTACAGCGAGTACTCGAACGGGCTGCCGCCGCTCCGGATCTCCGTGCCTTTGAGCCCCTTCAGCTGCTTCAGGCTCTCGGCGTCGACCGCGGAGACATAGTCGAGCTGGCCGTTCTTGAAGGCGTTGACCGCCGCGGTCGACTCCAGGTTCACGTAGACACGCTTGTCGAGCTTGCCCTTCCTGCCCCACCACTTCGCGTTGCGGACGAACGTGATGTTGCCCGAGTGGGTGTCCCACTTGCCGACCGTGTACGGGCCCGCGCCCCACTCGGGATGCGCCTTCTTCACGTACGCCTTGTTGAACTGGTCGAGCTTCGCAGCCTTCGGATGCAGGAACGTGGTGAACAGGCTCGGCCAGGAGGCGTTGACGCCCTTGAAGGTGATGACGGCCTGCTTGTCGTCCTTGCCGCGCGCGACGTCGGTGATCTGTTCATAGCCGTCGGTGGTCGAGGCCGCGTAGTCCTCGTCGGAGCCGTTGTTGGCCTGCCAGGTGGCCTCGATCGCGGTCCAGTCGATCGGTGTTCCGTCGTTGAAGGTGGCCTTCTTGTTGATCGTCAGGACGACCTTCTGATTGCCGTCGTCCCCGACGGAGACCTTCACATCGCTGAAGTAGTCCCGGTTGTACCGCACTTCACCGGTCGGCGAGAAGGTGATCGCGTTCGCGTTGTACCAGGCCCACACCCGGGACGCCGTCAGCGTGGCATTGACGTGGAACGGATTGCCCTGCTCGTCGAACGTCCCCGCTGTCGTATAGGTCCCGCCGTCCCTGAGCTTGTCGTACGCCGTCGGGTTGTAGTCGGCGGCTCCCGAAGCGGTGGACGAGGTGCTCCTCGAACCGGAACGGGCGGTGCCGTCGCCGGACGGGGACTGGCATGCGGTGGCGGTGACGGAGATGGCTGCCACGAGGGCGACGGGGAGGGCGAGTCTTGCGCGCATGGGGGAGGGTCCTTGGGTCGAAGTCGAAGGTAGAGGTGGTGAAGGCAGGAGCGGGAACGGGCGTCCGGGGGCCCGAGGGATCGGGCGTCGGCTACGCGGCGTGGCAGGCGTACGCGTGCGTCCGCTGCCCCGGCACCGACCTGGTCGCGGGCCGCTCCGTACGGCAGCGCTCCCGGACGTCGTCGTCGGCGGACCGGTACAGGGGGCAGCGGTCGACGAACACGCAGCCGCGCGGCAGGTCCGTGGCGCGCGGCTGCTCGCCCTCCAGGACGATCCGTTCACGGGCGCGTTCGCGCTCCGGGTCGGGGACCGGGATCGCTGACAGGAGCGCGCGTGTGTACGGGTGCTTCGGATCGGAGAAGAGCGTCTCCGTGTCGCCGGACTCGACGATGTGCCCCAGGTACATCACCGCGATGCGGTCGCAGATGTACCGGACCACGGCCAGGTCGTGGGCGACCATGAGATAGGCGAGCCCCAGCTCATGCTTGAGCCGCCCGAGCAGATTGATCACCCCGGCCTGCACCGATACGTCCAGGGCGGAGAGCGGCTCGTCGAGGGCGAGCAGTTTCGGGTCGGTGGCCAGGGCGCGGGCGATGCCGACGCGTTGGCGCTGGCCACCGGAGAGCGCGGCCGGGAAGCGGTCGCTCACCGCGGGGTCGAGACCGACGAGCGTCAGCAGCTCGTGGACGCGGGACCGGATGGCGTCGCGGTCGCGCCCGACGGCGCGCAGGGGTTCGGCGAGCAACTGGTGCACGGTGAGACGCGGATCCAGGGCGCCCGTCGGGTCCTGCATGACGATCTGCACGTCGTGCCGCAGGGTGCGCCCGCGCCGACCGGCGACGGCATCCGTGCCCGCCGCTGTACCGACCTCCCTGCCCCCGATCTCGATCCGCCCGCCCTCCGGTCGGCGCAGCCGCAGGATCTCCATCAGCGTCGTCGTCTTGCCGCTGCCCGACTCGCCCACCAGGCCCAGCGTCTCTCCGGCGCGCAGCTCGAAGCCGACCCCGTTGACCGCGTGCAGCGTGCCGACCTTGCGCTTGATGAACGCACCCTTGGTGACGGGGAACGTCTTGACGAGGTCCTCGACGCGCAGCACCACATCGCCGCCCACGGCACGCCCGAGGTCCCCCTCCCGCCCGACGGGCACGACGCCGCCGTCCGAACCGGGCCTGCCGTCACCGATCCCGGCCGGATCCACCGTGCCGTCCGCGATCTCGGCCGCCCGCAGGCACGCCACATCCCCGTGCCCCGCGACGTGGCGCAGCCCCGGTTCGTCCGCGCGGCACGCGTCGAGTGCGACGGCGCACCGGCTCGCGAAGGGGCAGCCGCCGGGCAGACCCGACAGGGCGGGCGGCTCGCCGCCGATGGGGACGAGGGGACGACGGACGCCGCCGTCCACCCTCGGCACCGCGGCCAGGAGCCGCGCGGTGTACGGCATCGTCGGCCTGCGGAACAGCGCGTGCACGTCCGCCTTCTCCACGAAGCGCCCCGCGTACATGACGGCGACGTCGTCCGCATGGCCCGCCACGACGCCGAGGTCATGGGTGATCAGGACGAGCCCCGCGCCGGTCTCCCGCTGCGCGAGACGCAGTACGTCGAGGATCTGCGCCTGCACGGTGACGTCGAGCGCGGTCGTGGGCTCGTCGGCCACCAGCACACGCGGCCGGTTGGCGATCGCCATGGCGATGACCACGCGCTGGCGCATGCCGCCGGAGAACTCGTGGGGGAAGGACGCGGCCCGGCCCCGCGCGTCGGGGATGCCGACGAGGTCGAGGAGTTCGACGGCCTGCTCCCAGGCCGCCCTCTTCGTCAGGTTCTGGTGGACCCGCAGCGCGTCCGAGAGCAGTCGGCCCACGGAGAAGATGGGGGTGAGCGCGGACAGGGGGTCCTGGAAGACCATGCCGATGGATGCGCCCCGTACCCGCGACAGCGCTCGGTCGTCGAGGCCCGTCAGGTCCTGGTCGCCGAGGCGGACCTGACCGCGCAGGTCGGCGGTGGGCGGCAGCAGCCCCATGATGCCCATCGCGGTCGCCGACTTGCCCGAGCCGGACTCGCCGACGATGCCGAGGGTGCGCCCCGGCAGCAGATCGAAGCTGACGCCGCGCACCGCTTCGACGGGCCCGGCCTCGGAGGGGAAGGAGATCCGCAGGTCCCGTACGGACAGCACGGGGGCGGCGGCGCCCACGGAGGAGACCTCGTCGCGCGAAGTCGTGGTGAGTGTCATCGTCGGCCTCCCGCCGCGCCGGTCACAGAGGTGGGGTCGAGGGCGTCGCGCAGCCCGTCGCCGATGAAGGTCATCGACACGGTGAGCAGTACGACGAGGCCCGCCGGAAAGGCGAAGAGCCAGGGTGCGCTGGTGATGGTGGCCGCACCGTCCGCGAGCATCGTGCCGAGGGAGACATCCGGCGTGTGGACGCCGAACCCGAGGAACGAGAGCGCGGTCTCACTGAGCACGGTCGTCACGACGCCGAGCGTCAGGTTGATGATGAGCAAGGAGCCGAGGTTGGGGATGATGTGGCGCAGGATGATGCGCAGGGGGCGTACGCCCATGAACTCCGCCGCCGTCACGTAGTCCCGTTCACGCAGCGACGTCGAGACGGACCAGATGACGCGGGCCGTGGACATCCAGCCGAACAGGGTGAGTACGAGGATGAGGGCGCGCCAGTCACCGGCCAGGCGGTTGGACACCAGCGCGAGGATGAGGAACGAGGGGACGATCAGCAGGAAGTGGATGACGGCGAGCGTCAGCCGCTCCACCCGGCCGCCGAAGTACGCGGCGCTCGCACCGACGACCGCGGCGACGACGACCGTCAGGACGGACACGCTCACGGCGATCACGAGCGACCGCCGCAGACCGTGCACCGCACTGGCGTAGATGTCGTTGCCGCCCTGGTTGGTGCCGAACCAGTGCACGTCGCTCGGCGGCTGGGTGAGGGCGGTGAAGTCGGCGTCGGTGTGGGTGTAGGACGTGAAAAGGCCGCCGACAACGCTGAACAGCACGAGCAGCGCGAAGATCACGACACCGGCGACGGCGAGGCGGTTGCGCACGAAACGACGCAGGTAGAGCCGCCCGCGCCCGAGCTCTCCGCGCGGCCGGACGGCAACGGTGCCGCTGTCGGTCTCGGCATGGGTATCGGGATCGGTCACGGTCGCCATGTCAGTTCACCCGCACTCTCGGGTCGAGGAAGACCGTGGCGATGTCCGCGAGGATCGCGCCGATCGCGGTGAGCACCGCGGCGAACGCGGCCGTCGCGACCGTGCCGTGCACGTCGTTCTTGCTGATGGTCTGGATGAAGTAGCGGCCCATGCCGTTCCAACCGAAGATCGTTTCGGTGATGACGGCGCCGGTGAAGACGGCGGGCACGCTGAACGCCACGGACGCCGCCGTCGGGATCAGCGCGGCGCGCAGCGCGTGCTTCCGGACGGCCTGGCCACGGGTAAGGCCGGTGGCCTGCGCGGTGCGCACGAAGTCGGAGTTGATCGTGTCGAGCAGCAGGGACCGCTGCGTCAGGTGGTAGCCCACGTACCCCATGAGTGTCAGCGTCAGGGTCGGCAGGATCAGGTGCAGGAGGCGGTCGCCGATCGTCGGGAGCAGTCCCTGTACGTCGGGCGAATTCTCCCCGGCGACGTACAGGAAGTGGAATCCGGCGTGCTGGTTGAGCCAGATGGCGACGAACACCACGGCGAGCGCCGCGACGGGCGTCGGGACGTTGAACAGCGCGATGGATATCGCCTGTGAGACGCGGTCGGCGGGGCCGTACTGGCGTGCCGCGGTGTAGACGGCGAGCGCGACCCCGATCGCGACGGACAGAATGGTGGCCGCGACGACCAACTCGGCGCTGACGAGGGCGCGGTGGCTGACTTCGCCGTTGACGGAGACGCCGGTGGGCGACCGGCCCCAGTCGAAGTGCAGGGTCACCGAGGTGAGCCAGTTCCACCACCGCTGCACCAACGGCATGCCGGGGTCCAGGTTGTACGGGGCGAGGGCGCCGGAGATCTGCGCCTCGCTGCGGGCGGGCCGCAGCTCCTTGAAGTTCGATCGCGGGTCGAGAAACCAACTGGCCAGGAAGTACGTCGCGTTGGTCGCGACCGCGATCATCAGGAGCCAGCCACCCGCCTTGCGCATCACGTAGCGCACGGCGCGGACCGCCCCCTCACCACACAAGTGGGACGCGCCGGAACGGCGCCGGACAAACAGGTGGAGTACATGTGTGGTGGTGCTTTCTGCGGATGTACGGGTACGGAACGGTGCCGCGAAGGGGCGAATGTCAGCTTGGTCCGTACTGACCGGCCGCGCCAGCTTTTGATCGCTTCCGCCACGAGGCCGCAACACTGTCGCGGAGCGCGCAATGTTCCCGTAGGAGCCGCAATGCTCCCGTAGCAAAACGATCACCTGCGGCGTCAAGGCGAGGCAAAATATCGTCGAGTTGGTCCAGTCCATTGCGCCGGTCCTTTGCGGACGCGGGAGCGTGGCGGAGGGGCCCGGCGTCACGCGGTGGTACGTCCGCGCGACCTCCCGTCCGCGTTGACAGGCCCACGGGCAGTGGTTCTCTGAAAGGTCCGTACCGCAGCAAGCGCGTCCTCACCTCATGAAGGAGAGCCGTGTCCTTACGCAGATTCGTAGACAGGGCCGTACGCAGACCCGAACGCAGATCCTCACCCGGACCCGCTGCCGGACCCCATGGCCGCCCGGCCTTCCCCCGGCGCCTCATCGCCGTCCTCGCCGTGTTCGCCCTGGCGTTGGCCGGACTCACCGCACTCGCGGCCCCCGCCGTCGCCGCCGCCAAGCTCACCGCCACCTTCGTCAGCGAGGGCAGCGGCACGTCCTGGACCGGCAAGTTCGTCGTGAAGAACAGCGGCGACACCGCGGTCAGCACCTGGTCCCTGGAGTTCGACCTGCCCGACGGCGTCACCATCGGCGACCACACGCACGGCACCGCCGAGATCAAGGGCAAGCACGTCGTCGTGACGCCCGCGTACTACAACGCCCGTGTCCCCGCGGGCCGCGACACCGAGCCGTACAGCTACACCTTCCGCGGCAGCGGCCAGCTCAAGCCGCCCACCGGCTGCCTCATCAACGGCGACAAGTGCGACGGCACCGCGGCCGTGCCCCCGAAGGCACCCACGGGGCTGAGTGTCGCCGACGCCACCGCCCGTACCGTCAGCCTGAAGTGGACGGCGGCCGCACAGGGGGACTTCCCCGTCGCCTCGTACGAGGTGCTGCGCGGCGCCACCGTCGTGGCGGCCAGCGCCACCACCCAGGCCACAGTGAGCGGCCTCGAACCGGCGACCGCCTACCAGTTCAGCGTCCGGGCCAAGGACACGCGCGGCAACACGGGGGAGCCGAGTGCCCCCGTCAGCGCGACCACGGTGGACCCGGCGACCGACACGGTGCCACCCACGCCGCCCCGCAACCTCCGTGCCGGTGACGTCACTTCGAGCACCGTGAAGCTCGCCTGGGACGCGGCCACCGACAACCAGCGCGTCGCCGCGTACGACGTCTACCGCGGCACGACCCTCGTGGAGAGCCTGCCCGCCGACACCCTCACCAGCACGGTGGCCGGCCTGACGCCCGCCACCGAGTACTCCTTCACCGTCAGGGCACGGGACGCGGCGGACAACGCGTCGCCCCCGAGCAACACCCTGCCCGTCACCACCAAGGAGGCCGTGGGCCAGGGCGGTTACGCCAAGGTCGGCTACTTCGTGCAGTGGGGCATCTACGGCCGGCAGTACTTCGTCCGGGACCTGGAGACGTCCGGCGCCGCGGGCAAGCTCGACGTCATCAACTACGCCTTCGCCAACATCGACCCCAAGAACCTCACCTGCCTCAACGGCGTCACCAAGGGCACCACACAGAACCCCCAGGACCCCAACCAGGGCGACGGGGCCGGGGACGCCGAGGCCGACTACGGCCGGGCCTTCCCCGCCGGGCAGTCCGTGGACGGCGTCGCCGACGACGGCTGGGGCAAGCTGCGCGGCAACTTCAACCAGCTGAAGAAGCTCAAGGCCAAGCACCCGAACCTCAAGGTGGTCGTCTCGCTCGGCGGCTGGACCTACTCCAAGTACTTCTCCGACGTCGCCAAGACGGACGCCTCGCGGAAGAAGTTCGTCAAGTCCTGCATCGACATGTACATCAAGGGCAACCTGCCCGCGTACAACGGAGCGGGCGGTGACGGCGTCGCCGCGGGCATCTTCGACGGCTTCGACCTGGACTGGGAGTGGCCCGGATCGCCGGACGGCCACCCCGGCAACCACTGGAGCACGGACGACAAGGCCAACAACACCGCCCTGATCGCCGAGTTCCGCCAACAGCTCGACGCGCTCGGCGGCAGCCACCGGCTGCTCACCGCCTTCACCCCGGCCGACCCCAAGAAGATCAACGAAGGCTGGGATCTCAAGGAGGTCTTCAAGTACCTGGACTTCGGCAACGTCCAGGGCTACGACTTCCACGGAGCGGGCAGCGACAACTCCTGGGAACCCAACCGCACGGGCCACCAGGCCAACCTCTACAAGGACGCACAGAGCCCGTACCCCACCGACTTCAGCATCGACGACGCCGTGAAGGCGTACACCGACCAGGGCATCAAGCCGCGCAAGCTGACCATCGGCTTCCCGTTCTACGGGCGCGGCTGGCAGCAGGTCGCCGACGGCGGCGCGCACGGCGAATGGCAGAGCGCCAACGGCGCCGCGCCGGGTCAGTTCCAGGAGGAGGCGGGCACACGCGGCTACGACAACCTCGTCGCGAGCTTCCCGAACCTGACCGTCCATCACGACGAACAGTCCATCTCCACGTACGGCTACACCGGGGCGAACGGCCAGTGGTGGTCCTTCGACGACGTCTGGTCCATCGAGAAGAAGACCCAGTACATCAAGTCCAAGGGTCTGCTCGGCGGAATGATCTGGGAAATGTCGGGAGACACATCGAACAACACCCTGTTCAACGCCTTGGACCGCGGCCTGAAGTAACCCTTTTTGTAGCGCGGCGCGTCCCGGAGGGGACGCGCCGCGCGGCCGGGTGCGGTCAGCCGACCAGTCCGCTGGTGAAGCGTTCCCAGACACGGTGCTGCGAGAGCAGCTCCCGCATCTCGTCGAGCACCGCGGCGCCGCCGGTGCCGAGTACGACGCCGGGCGCGTCGGCCGGTACGCCCGCCGCGTCGAGGACCCGCTCCGCTCCGGCCCAGCCGCCGATGGCCTTGCCGTGGCGGAACGCCTCGTCCAGGAGCAGCCGCAACCGCGGATCGGGTCCGGCGCCCGCGGTCTTCGCCTTGGCGTCCCGCGCGGGCAGCGCGTCGGCGCCGGCCGCGGGGCTGCCCACCACCAGCAGGGCGTCGAACTCGATGGAACGGGCCGTCGCGAACGTCCGCTGGACCGTCACGGGCTCACCGTCCGCGTCCAGCTTTCCGCCCGCCGGGGCGATGACCAGCGGCACCATGCCCCCGTCGAGCACGGACTGCCGGACCGCCCGTACCCCGTCGAGGTCGTCCGTCCCGTCGGTCACGATGCCGATGATGCGGCCGTCCAGCGGCCACGTCCGGCCGAGCTGGGAGAGGGCGGGGCTGGGCGGCGCGTCCTGGAGCGGCTCGGTCGGGGCGGGCGCGGGCAGTCCCAGGGCGGCGGCGACCTGGGAGCACAGGTCGGCGTCGATATTGGCCAGGGCCTGGAGGCCACGCTCCTTGACGGCCTGCTCGTAGCACTTGCCGAGCTCGAAGGAGTAGGCGTTGGCGATGTGCTCGCGCTCCGGCGGACTCATGCTCAGCCAGAACAGGCGTGCCTGGCTGAAGTGGTCGTCGAAGGTGGCGGGCGCCTCGCGCACCTTGCGGGACGCGGGCAGCGCGACCGGCACCTCGATGTCCGCCCCGGTGCCGGCGCCCGCCATGAAGGGGCAGCCCCCGTCGAGCGAGTTGGGGCGGTACGGCGCGACGCCGCGGTGCACGGCCGTCTGGTGCATGCCGTCCCGCAGCATGTCGTTGACCGGGGCGTGCGGACGGTTGATCGGCAGCTGGGCGAAGTTGGGCCCGCCGAGCCTGCTGATCTGGGTGTCCAGGTAGGAGAACAGCCGCCCTTGCAGCAGCGGGTCGTCGGTGACGTCGATCCCCGGGACGAGGTGGCCGACGTGGAAGGCGACCTGCTCGGTCTCGGCGAAGTAGTTCGAGGGGTTGCGATTGAGCGTGAGCAGCCCGATGGGCTGCACCGGGGTGAGCTCCTCGGGGACGATCTTCGTGGGATCGAGGAGGTCGATGCCCTCGAAGGTCTGCTCGGGGGTGTCGGGGAAGGTCTGGATGCCCAGCTCCCACTCGGGGTACGCACCGGCCTCGATCGCGTCGGCGAGGTCGCGGCGGTGGAAGTCGGGGTCCACGCCGCCGGCGATCTGCGCCTCCTCCCAGACGAGGGAGTGCACGCCGAGCCGCGGCTTCCAGTGGAACTTCACCAGGGTGGTCTCCCCGGCCGCGTTCTCCAGCCGGAAGGTGTGGACGCCGAAGCCCTCCATCATCCGGTACGAGCGGGGGATGCCCCGGTCGGACATGTTCCACAGGGTGTGGTGGGTGGCCTCGGAGTGCAGGGTGACGAAGTCCCAGAACGTGTCGTGCGCGCTCTGCGCCTGCGGGATCTCACGGTCGGGGTGGGGCTTGCCCGCGTGGATGATGTCGGGGAACTTGATGGCGTCCTGGATGAAGAACACCGGAATGTTGTTGCCGACCAGGTCGAACGTGCCCTCGGCGGTGTAGAACTTCGTCGCGAACCCGCGGGTGTCACGGACCGTGTCGGCCGAGCCGCGCGACCCGAGGACGGTGGAGAACCGGACGAAGACCTCGGTCTCCACGCCTTCGCCGAGGAAGGCGGCCTTGGTGACACCGGCCGCGTTGCCGTAGCCGCGGAACACACCGTGGGCGGCGGCGCCCCGCGCATGGACGACCCGCTCCGGGATCCGCTCGTGGTCGAAGTGAGTGATCTTCTCCCGCAGGTGGTGGTCCTGGAGCAGGACGGGTCCGCGCGGGCCTGCCTTGAGCGAGTGATCGGTGTCGTACAGCCGGTCGCCCTGCGCGGTCGTCAGCCACTCACCCTGCTGCGCGGACGCCGCCCGACCGTCACGCGAAGGGGTGCCGGTGGGGCTCACGGGTTTCGGACCGGTCTGGTCGGGCTTGGGCGGCAGGGGCTCCCGCGGCTCGGTCGGCTCGGCCACCGTCGGCGATTCGGGACCGGGCTTGCCCGGCACGCCCTCCTCGGGCCCCTCTCCCCCCGTGACCGTGTCCTTCAGCTTCTCCACCGCGGCCTTCACGGGGTGGTCGCCATCCATGTACGTCTCCTCTGCTGCGATTCCGCTGTGATCCGTTGCGCCCGGGAGGCATGAGAAGCAGGAGAAGCCCGAACGCAGCTGTCGAAGCGGAGTACCCGCATATGACCGTTCCGCACCGAACAGTGCTGCCAAATGCGCACAAAGGGCCGACGGCCGTCTGCCTACGGTGCCGGGGCGCCGTGATCGGGTTGCCTCGGTCACGTTGCCTCGATGCGCGCGCACTGTGTTCGGTCGCGGGCATTAGACTGCTGCTATGTTCGCCGCCGCACAGAGTCCGTCCACCGCCTTCGACGTGGTCTGCATGACCGCGTCGCTGGGTGGCGTGAGTGCGTACCGCGAGATTCTGTCGGCGCTGCCCGACTCCTTTCCCGCCGCATTGGTACTGGTGCAGCACCGTCCGGTGCGCGAGCACGACACCCTGGTGAAGGTGCTGCAGTACCGCTCCGCACTGCCGGTGCGACTGCTGCACGACGCCGACCGGCTGACGCCCGGCGTGGTTCATGTGGTGCCGGCGGGCCGCACCGCCGCCTTCTCGCCGGAGGGCACGGTGACGCTGCACCCCGCTGACAACCACTTCGCGGCGGACCCGACGTTCGCCTCCGCCGCGGCTGCTTTCGGTCCGCGCCTACTGGTCGCGGTACTGACCGGCAGGCAGCATGACGGGGCCCTGGGGGTACGCCATGTCCGGGGCGCGGGCGGGCGGGCGCTGGCCCAGGACATCGCTACGTCGGAGGCGTCCGGCATGCCGAGCGCGGCGATGGCCACGGGCTGCATAGACTTCGTGCTGCCTCTGCCGGTGCTTGCGCACGCGCTGGTCAGCCTGGTGATGGTGACGGGCGCCGCGGGCATGATGCGGGTTTCGTTGCCCCCCTGGGCGGCAGTGATCCCTCCGGCATTGGTCACCTGACCCAGGACGAGAGGCGTACCTCATGGCGAGCGAGACGGGTGACATGGGTAGCACGGGTGACACGGCTGGCACGGGGGACACCGACGGCTCGTACGACCTGAAAAGCAACCGGATCCTCGCCACCCTGCCGCAACCCGCCCGAGACCGTCTGCGTCCGCACCTGGAACCGGTCGAACTGGTTGTCGGGGACGTGCTCTACCGGCCCGGCGAGCGCATCGACGCCGTGTACTTCCCCGTGATCGGGGTGTGCTCGATCGTCACCGACCTGGAAGGCCCGACCGTCGAGGTCGCCACCGTCGGCGACGAGGGCATGGTCGGCCTCCCCGTCTTCCTCGGCGTGGCCACCTCCACGGAACGCACGCTGTGCCAGGTTCCCGGCCGCGCCCTTCGGATGGGCGCCGACCGGTTCCGCCATGAGATCGCCCTGTTGGACGGCCAGCTGCAGCAAGCGCTCCAGCGCTTCACCCAGTCGATGTTCACCCAGCTGGCACGCAACGCGGCCTGCATCCGCGGCCACCGCACCCACCAGCGCTGCGCGCGCTGGCTGCTGATGACCGCCGACCGCATGCACAGCGAGCGTTTCGAACTCACGCAGAAGTTCCTCGCCCAGATGCTGGCCGTGCGCCGGTCCTCGGTGAGCGAGGTCGCGGGCGCCCTGGCCGCGGACGGCTGCATCGAGTACAGCCGCGGCACGATCACCATCCTGGACCGCGACCGCCTGCAGGCCCACGCCTGCAGCTGCTACCACGTCATCCGTGACACCCTCGACGCCGCGCTGCCTCCACACGCGGACACGCTTTAGGGGCACTCGGCACAGCCACCCTTAAACACAGCAGCCCTCCCTCAGCGAGGGGCACTGCCACCGCGGCAATCAACTCTGCGGCGCGGGCGCCACGTTGCCGATGCCGTCCGCGTTCGTGATCTGTCCGCATTGCGTATGTCGACCAACGTTCAACGGACTATTTCCGGCCAACATCCAGTCAAAATGCTGACATGTACCTGGTTGAAATGACACGCTCCCCCGCAACACGCTGCTCGTACAGCAACAGGCTGCACGCCCGCATCGCGTCTTTTTCTGCTCCGGGCGGCCCTCCATGCCTCCCGGGCCCCCACAGATGGAGCCCGCGTGACCTCTCACATATTCCGTAAGCGTTCGACGCTGACGATCGCCACCGCCGTCGCGGCCGGAGCGCTGCTCACCGCCGGACTGACCACCGGCGCCTCCGCCCAGCCGGACAACGACACCGACCCGTCCGGCTCGCCCGTCGCCCTCTCGGCGTCGGCCCGCGCGGACCTCCTCCAGGATGCGAACGCGGAGAGATCGGCGACCGCCGACGAGATCGGCCTCGGTGCCAAGGAGAAGCTGGTCGTCCGTGACGTCGTCAAGGACGCCGACGGCACGACCCACACCCGCTACGAGCGCACCTACGAGGGCCTGCCGGTCCTCGGCGGCGACCTCGTCGTGCACACCGCCAAGAGCGGCAAGGTGAAGAGCGTCACCAAGGCGACCGAGGCCACCGTGAAGGTCGCGTCGACCGACGCGAAGCTCGGCAAGTCCTCGGTCGCCGAGTCCGCCGAGTCGACCGCGGCCAAGGCCAAGACCACCAAGGCCGACGCGCAGTCGCCGCGCAAGGTGATCTGGGCCGCCGATGGCAAGCCCGTCCTCGCGTACGAGACCGTCGTCACCGGCATGCAGCAGGACGGCACCCCCAGCAGGCTCCACGTCATCACGGACGCCGCGACGGGCAAGAAGCTGTACGAGCGTCAGGCCATCGAGAACGGCACCGGCAACAGCCAGTACAGCGGCAAGGTCAAGGTCGGCTCCAAGAAGGTGGCGAGCGGCTACGAGCTGACGGACAAGGCCCGAGGCGGCCACCGCACCTTCGACCTGAAGCACGCGGAGAGCGGCACCGGCAAGCTCTTCAAGGACGCCAACGACGTCTGGGGCAACGGCAAGCCTTCGAGCGCGCAGACCGCCGCCGTCGACGCCGCCTACGGCGCCCAGCTCACCTGGGACTACTACAAGTCCGTCCACGGCCGTAAGGGCATCAACGGCGACGGCAAGGGCGCGACCTCCCGCGTCCACTACGGCAACGGCTACGTGAACGCGTTCTGGGACGACAGCTGCTTCTGCATGACGTACGGCGACGGCGAGGGCAACAAGAAGCCCCTCACCTCGATCGACGTCGCGGCCCACGAGATGACGCACGGTGTCACCTCGGCGACCGGCAACATGGAGTACAGCGGCGAGTCCGGCGGCCTGAACGAGGCCACCTCCGACATCTTCGCCACTGCCGTGGAGTTCAAGGCCAAGAACCCCAAGGACGTCGGCGACTACCTCATCGGCGAGAAGATCGACATCAACGGTGACGGCTCCCCGCTCCGTTACATGGACAAGCCGAGCAAGGACGGCGGCTCCCTGGACAAGTGGAGCGCCAACGCCGGGAACGTCGACGTCCACTACTCCTCGGGCATCGCCAACCACTTCTTCTACCTGCTGTCCGAGGGCAGCGGCAAGAAGCGGATCAACGGCGTCAACTACAACTCGCCGACCGCCGACGGCTCCAAGGTCCTTGGCATCGGACGCGGCAAGGCCGAGAAGATCTGGTACAAGGCCCTGACGACGTACTTCACGTCGACCACCAACTACAAGGCGGCCCGTAAGGGCACGCTGAGCGCTGCGAAGGGCCTGTACGGCGCGAACTCCACCGAGTACAAGCGCGTGGCCGCTGCCTGGACCGGCGTCAACGTCAAGTAACCCCCGGGTCAGTCACAGGAGTTACAGCGTAAACCGGGCCCTGTGCTGAGCAGGGCGAATGACGAATGGAAGGCGCCTGACGGGCAATAGCCCCGGTCAGGCGCCTTCTTTCGTGCCTCTGGTACTCCAGCCAATCTTCCCATCAATGTCACTTCGGGTGGCCATGCCTCTCGAGTCAGCCACGTGACTTTCCGGCTAGGAAAGTGTGTGCCATGCTGGCAACCTCATCGTCTTGCTGTCGGGAAGGTCGTGCGGCTTCGTGTCTCTTGGGACTCATGGTGGCGAATCACAGTCCGTGGAGGTGTCCCCGGCTCAGGCGGCGAGCGCGCTGGCTCGCGTGGAGTCGATTCGTGCCGGGGTGCGGGGTCGACCGGCACCGGGTTGGTTCCCGATGCTGGCGGGCCTGCTCGTCGGCGTGGACGTGGCGGCGCTTGCCGCCACGCGGGAGGTACCGCTCGCTGCGCTCCCGGGAGCATTGCTCACCTGGCCCATAGCATGGTTGATCCGCCGGATGAGTGTCCAGGTCACAGGGGTGAGGGATGCCCCCGCCAAGCGCCTGCGCAACATACGGCTCGTGGGTGAGGCGGTGGGGCTCTGCGCATTGTGCATTGCCGTCTGGGCAGTGTGTCGCCTCGGTGGCGGCAGTCACGCCACGTGCATCGTCGTACCCGCTGTCGTTGGCGCCGCGGCGGCCTGGAGTCTGTTCGCACGGCGCCACCGGGCGCTGCCTCACGGCCCTGAGGGAGCCCATGCCCGCTGACAGGGGTGTGGCCGGGGCGGGCTTCAACGAGCTCATGCATCATCCGAGCCGGCTGGCTGTCCTGGCATTCCTTTCCGGCTGCATCGAGGCGGACTTCGCGCTCGTACGCGACCGATGCGAGCTGTCCGACTCGGCACTGAGCAAGATTGCCAAGACGCTCGAAGAAGCTGGCTACGTCGACGTCAAAAAGGGACGTGCCGGTCGCAAAGCCCGAACCTGGCTCGCCCTGACTCCTGAGGGGGGCAACGCGCTCGCCGCCCACCTGGACGCGCTCCAGGCCGTCGCAGCGGCGGCCCGCTCCGCCGCCGAGCGCGAGGCCGACGCGAACCACCAGGCCGGCTGACTCAACCGATCTGCGCTCGGTGTCGAGAACCGTTCGACTCGATCTGCCTCGCAGCGCGTGAAGACTGGCTGCCGCCCTCCGCACGGAGGCTGACGTCCTGCTGTCCGGCAGTCGTCGCCACAGGCGCACACCGGCCGGGCCGGAACTGCGCCCGTGATCGTGTGGCCAGTTCTCGCTGCCGCCGCACCGCATGCGTAAAAAGACGTGTTGCCCTCGCTCGGCGGGCCGCAGAACGATGAGCCAGCCTCCGGAACGGGTCCGGCGGTGGCAAGTCCATCGGCGCCCCCGGGGGGTGGCTGCACATGTCCGTGCTCGGCTCTGGTTCCAGCAGCCCGTTTCTTGCTGCCGACAGCTTCGAGATGCCCGACGAAGGGGAGAGCCCGGCCGCGTCGGCGCCGCCCGGCCCGGCGGCGTACGAGAGCCCCTTCCTCAGGAGCTATCTCCGCGACGGTGAGGACCCGGCGGTGGATCCGGAGGCCGAGGAGTTCGCCGCCTTCCTCGCCGAGCTCTACGAGCCGGGGCTCGACGACGCCCTGCTGCGGCTGGCCGGCGAGGCCGCCGCGGAGCATGCGGAGCTCGAGTCGGGGGACGGCGGGACGGTTTATACCGATCCGGCGGCTGTGTGGCAGTTGATGGTTGACCGTTATGCCCCGCTTGTACGGGAGTTGGAATCGGCCATAGATGCGGTGGCCGAGGCGGGCGGCGAGCGTGCGCTGCACGCGATGGATGAGAACGAGGTGGACACGCTCTTCGAGGCATTCGCCGCACCGCCGGGCGGCCATCCGCCGGGATCGCCGTCCTTCGAGTTCCTGTTCGGCATCGGCAACGTGCTGAAGAAGGCCGCCAAGGGCGCGGTCGGCCTCGCCAAACGCGGGCTCAAGGTCGTCGCGAACCTCGCCCTCGGCCCGCTGCTGGCCAAACTCAAGCCGATCGCCGTCGCCCTGCTCCGCAAGGCGGTCGCAGCCGGGCTCAAGTGGCTGCCGGAGGGGCTGCGCCCGTACGCGCAGAAGCTCGCCGAGCGACTGCCGCTGCTGGGCGCGGGCGAGAGCGAGACCGGCGACGACACCGGCCGGGAGACGGTCGATGCCACCGGTGATGTCCGCGAGCTGCAGGCCGAGTTCGGGATGCGCGCGGCCGACACGGTGTTCGCCGACACCGAGGCGGCCATGGACCGGCCGGGCGCCGAGTACGCCCGGGAGGCGGACCGGGCCGCCGTCCGGCCCGACCCCGTCGCGGAACTCGACCGCGCCCGCGAGCGTTTCATCGCCGAGCTCGGCGCGGCCGAGGACGGCACCGATCTGACGCCGCAGCTGGAACAGTTCCTGCCCGCGGCGCTGCCGGTGCTGAAGCTCGCGCTGAAGCTGACCGGCGGGCGGTCCGTGCTGGTGAAGACCCTCGCCAAGTTCGTCGCGCCGCTCATCCGGCGGTTCGTCGGGCCGACCGCCGCCGCGGCGCTGTCCCGGGCGCTGGTGGACGCCGGGCTGCGCCTGATCCACCTCGAAGCGACCCCCGAGGACGAACGGCAGGCGGCGGGGGCGGCGATGGCCTCCGTCGTGGAGGACACGGTGCGCGGCGTGGCCGCGCTGCCGGAGCACATCCTCGCCGACGACACCCTTCTCGAAGGCTTCGTTCTGGAGGCCTTCGAGCAGGCCGCCGCCCGCAACCTCCCGCAGATCCTCACCGAGGCCACCTACCAGGACCGCCCGGAGCTGCGCGAAGACCTCACCCTCCGCGGCGCCTGGCTGCCGAAGCCGCTGCGCGGCCGGCACCGCTACCGCAAGTACACCCGCATCCCGTGGGTGACGGTCTCGCCGTACCAGGCGGCACACATCGGCACCTTCTGCGGCCTCAATCTCGGTGACACGCTGCGGTCCAGGCTCGGATACGCGCCCGGCGCGCCGGTCCGCGCCCGCATGCATCTCTACGAGGCGGTGCCCGGCACCACGCTCGACTCGATCATGCGCGGCGAAGGACTGGAAGACCCCGAAGGCGAACTGTCCGAGACGCCCGCGCTGCACCCCCTGACCTCGGACGCGGCCGCGCTGCTGCTCGGCGAGCCCGCCCTCGGGGAGGAGGCCGAAGCGCGGTACATGGACGGGCAGTTGCTCGGGGTGGGGCAGCGGCTGTACTACCTGGAGGCCGCGGACGCGGGCGGCGCCGCGGCGGACCCCGCCGGAGCCTTGGCGGCGCAACCCGTCGCGGCCCCCGCCCCCGCAGCCCGCCACACCCGCGCCCCCGCGTCCCGCCCCGGCCGGGTCCGTATCAACCTCGGCTGCACCGACGACACCCTGCGGGCCGAGCTCTACCTCACCGAGGCCGAGGCGCAGCGGCTCGCCGCCGGACTGCGCCAAGGCCGGCAGGCCGGACAGCTCCTGGCGCCGCTGATACGGCCGTTGCGCCTGCGGATCAGGGCCGCGCTCACCGGTGGCCACCGGCTCCGCGTCGTCCACGGCGCCGTGCCGTCCGGCGTCGGCGCCGCGGCGCTGCGCCGGCTGCCGGCGAGCGCGCCCGCCCGGCTCGCCGGAGCGGTCGAGGACGCGCTCACCCGCGGGCTCGCCATGCTGCTGAAGGACCACCGGGAGGCGTTCGTCGCCGCCACCGAGGCGCCCGAGGACGGTGCGACCGTACGGGTCGTGCTCAAGGCGGCGCCCGTACTCGCCCAGGTGCGCTCGGCCCTTGACGGCCGACCCGAGCGCCCCGGCCGCCCCGCGGCGCCCGCGACCATGGACGTCACGGTGACCGCGGGCCATGGCACGCGCCGCCGCTGACGCCACGCGGGCCCAGCTCGCCCGCCAGCTCGGCCACTGGACCGCGGCGGCCGACCGGCTCGGCGCCCTGGACGACCTCGCCGCGCCGACCGCCTGGGCGGGCCTGGAGCAGTACCTCGGCGTCGCGGTGCGCCGCGCCCTGACCGAGGCGGTCAGCGGCCTGCGCACCCGCGGGCACATCCTGCGCACGGCCCTGCGCGCGGCCCGCTCGCCCGCCGAACTCGACGCCGTCCGGCGCCGCTTGCTCGAATTCCGGCAGGGCTATCTACGGGCCGAGACCAGCATCGAGTTCTACGCCGACGCCGTGAACACCCGCACCAGCCCGCACATCGCCGCCCTGCTGCGGGCCTGCGACAGCCTCGCCCAGCGCAGCATGGCGGACGTCCTCGACCCGCTGCTCAAGCCCGTACCGGCGGTGCTGACCTACCTCGACAACGGCGTCGGCGCCGCGATCCTCAAAGCGGGACTGCGGCTGTGGGACGGCAGCACCGAGAGCCCGGCCGCCACCATCAAGGTCACCCGGCACAGCCTGCTCTGCCCGACCGCCGTCCTGCACGAATGCGGTCACCAAGTCGCCTTCCAGACCGGTTGGAACGAGGAGGCCGCCACGCTCCTCGCCCGCGCCGCCGCCCCCGCGGGCCCCGACGTCGCCGCGCTGTGGGCGGGCTGGTCCTCCGAGATCACCGCCGACGTCTTCGCCTTCGCGCACGCGGGCTTCGGCGCCGTCGCCAACCTGCACGACGTGCTCTCCGGCGGCCAGGCGTACGTCTTCCGGCTGCTGCCCGGCGACCCGCACCCGGTCGCCTGGCTGCGCGTGCCGCTCAACACGGCGCTGTGCCGGCACGCCTACGGACCGGGCCCCTGGGACGCGCTGGAGCGGGAGTGGCTCGTGGCGTATCCGCTCGCCGACTGCCCGGACCCGGAGGCCCGCGAACTCCTCGCCGCCTCACTGCCGCGGCTCCCCGCCCTTGCGGCCGCCGTGCTCGACGAGCCGCTCGAGGCCTTCGCGGGGCGCCCGCTGACCGCGCTCGTACCGCCGCAGCGGGTGTCCCCGCAGGCCCTGCGGGAGCTGGCCGCCCGGCTCGGCCCCGCGCTCTACACCTCGCCGCACTGGCTGTGGAACGAGGGGCTGCGGCTGCTGGCGCTCACCGGCTGGCGGGCGGCGACAGAACCGGAGCCGACGGCCGGCCCCGCCGCCGGACAGGAGGCCTGGCTGCTGCGGCTCGGAGGAGGCGCGGCGCCGGCTGCCTGACGTAACCGACCGACCCACCACGACCAGGGGGGACCACCAGATGCCCGAGGAAAAGGCGTCCCGGACCACCGAGAAGCCACCACCACAGGTGCGCCGCACCACCGCCACCGCCACCGGCTCGGGGGATGACCAGCCGATCGACCCCGCCCCGGTACCGCCCGACCCGCTGCAGGCGTTCCGCGACCGCTACCGGCGCATCCGCGACGACCTGCGGGTGGCCACCACCCAAGCGCCGGACGAGGACCGCAAGCTGTGGTGCCTGCCCGACCTGAGCTGCCTCGCCCGCAACCCCGCCGCCCCCGCCGCCGCTGGAGTCCACGGGCTGGATGCCGCGAAGGCCGCGAACGCCGCACTCTGCCGCGACCAGAGTTCAGAATGACGAGGAGCCCGCGATGTTCCGACAACTGACCCGGCAGATTCCGGGTGGCGCCGAGCTCCTCTTCCGGCTGCACCCCATTGATCTGGCCTCTCTGCTGGAGCAGGCCTGGACCTTCCAGCGCAACGACCTCACCCAGCCGTCCGGCCACCCCGACCACCGGAGCGACATCCCCGGCCTGCCCGTTCGGCTGCAGCAGCTCTTCCAAGGCTTCGACCGCAACCAGCGCGTCTTCTCCAGCACCTCCCCGGACGACTGCCGCCCCGGCTATGTCCGCTGGGAGCACCTCAGCTACGCGTACATGCTCGAGAGCACCCGGCTCATGGAGATCTTCCGCCGCGTCGTCGCCCTCTACCGCGAGGGCGAGGAGCTGGGGGTGCCCTCGAACGGCGCCGAGCACTGGCTGCGCAACACGGAGGAGCTCTTCTTCCGGGAGTCGGCCCCCTTCTTCATCACGGCGCTATCGAGCTTCGTCCGCCCGAACGGCGACTCCATCCGGCGCAACGCCTACTACCGCATGTTCGGCATGGACCTCACCCACCCCGCGGCGGAGCCGTATCCGAAGCCGACCGCCGCCAACACCCAATTCGTCTCCATCTTCGAGGAGTTCCTGCGCGAGACCTGGATCGGCATCATCAACGTCCGCAACACCATCGGGCCCAACCCCACCGACCACGCGAAGATCGCGGACCTGGCGGAGCGGCTGTCCGACATGCTCACCACGCGGAGGCTCGCCTCGAACCTCTCCCGGGAGGAGTTCTGGGCGATCTCGACGATGGCGTGGTTCCATCTGACACTCGACTTCAACTCGCCGATCGTGAGCTCGCTCCGCGCCGAGGCGACCAGCCCCGAGCAGCGGCTGTTCCGCATCGCGGAGCGGGTGCGGATACCCGCGCATGCGATGTCGAAGAGCTTCTTCGACGTCGCCGACGCGATCTCGCGGCTGCTGATCGCCATCGAGACCAAGGCGTTCGACGACGCGGCGAACGTCCCGGTGCTCTTCGACGACCCGCTGATCACTCCGGATGTGCAGACGGTGATCACGCACTGGTCGATCACCACCGGGCGGGACCTGAAGGCGCCGAAGGTCGCCCCGAATCCGTAGAGGGGAGCAGGCCATGCCGTACGAGACGGGTGTGCCGTCGCCCTTCGCGGACGAGGGCGCGCTGGAGCTGCCGGAGGGTGCGGCGGGGCCGCCGACGCCGGCCGGCGGGCCGTTCCAGGCGGAGGGGGAGTGGTATGAGGGCGAGGCGTACGCGGGTGACGCGTACGTGGGCGAGAGCTACGGGGCGGAGTCGTATGGGGCGGAGTCGTACGGGGCGGAGTCGTACGGGGCGGAGTCGTACGCGGCGGAGTCGTACGGGGCGGAGTCGTACGCGGCCTCGTCGTACGAGGCCGATGCCGTCGAGCCCGCCGAGCAGGAGTCCGGCGAGGCCGCCGATGAGCCGGTATCGGAGGCGGAGTGGCAAGTCGCCCAGTGGGAGGCGGAGCTGGACGACGCCGCCGAGGAGGGCGAAGGGCCGGACGACCTCGTCGGCGAAGGCCCGGACGACCTCGCGGGCGAGGAGCCGGACTTCTACGCGGCCGAGGAGCCGGACGCCGCCCCGTCCGGCGAGAGTGAGGAGCCGGCGCGGCCCGCCGCCGCCCTCGGCACCCGTATCGCGGCGATCGCGGAGCAGGAGTGCAGCCGCTGGGGCGACGGCGCCCGGAAGGAGACCGACCCGCGGCTGACGGCGGTGCTGCAGGACTACTACCGCACCGGCGTCCGCCGCACCGTCGACGCGGCCGATCTGCGGAGCGTCGCGTGGCAGGCGCGCGAGCCGTGGAGCGCGGTCTTCGTCTCCTGGGTGATGGCGAAGGCCGGGGCCGCGACCTTCCCGCGCAGCAGCGCCCACCGCGGCTATATCAGCGCCGTCAAGCGCCGCACCGCACAGGGCGACACGACCAGCGAGTTCTGGCTGCACCGCCTGGAACGTGCCCGGCCGGAGCCGGGCGACATCCTGTGCGCCGACCGGCCCTGCGGCCAGAACAAGCCCTGCAACGGCGCCACGTACGACAACATCGACAACGGCCACGGATGGTGCACGCACGGCGACATCGTCACCGCGGTCGACCTGGCCCGGCGGACGGTCCGGGTGGTCGGAGGCAACGTGGACCAGTCGGTGCATGCGCGCACGTACCGGCTGGACGCGCAGGGCTTCGTGCTGCCGAAGCAGGGCAGGTGCGGGCACTTCGCCCTGATCAAGGTCCGTGCACCCGGCGGCGGTGCCGCGCCCGGCGGGGCCGGTGCCTCCGGACTCGGCTCGGTCTTCCGGCTCTTCGGGCTGCTTCCCCCGGACGCGCTGGCCAAGGCGATGCGGCTGAATCGCTCGTACGGGGAGCGGCTCGGCTGGCGCGGCAGGATCGACGCGGTCGCGCGGCTGCTCGGCGACCCGCAACTGGCGGGGGACGAGGTGCGCTTCGCGCACGCGGTCGCCCAGTGGCAGGGGCAGCACGGGATGGCGAAGGACGGCATCGTCGGCCCGGATACGTGGGCGGCGTTGCGGCGGCTGCTCGACCCGGGGCGGCCAGCGGCGCCCGCCGTGGGGCCCGCGCCTGCTCCAGCCCCTGCCGTGACCCCGGCCACCGCGCCGTCGGCCACCGCGACCCCGGCGACCGCGACCCCGGCCACCGCGCCGTCGGCGACCGCGCCCGGCGTGTCGCCGCTGGGCGGAGACAGGCAGCCCAGCAAGGCCTACCGGATCGTCTATCACGGCAAGGGCGCCGCGCGTACGGCCCGCGGGCTGGCCCGGTACTCCACGGACCGTCCGCTCGCCGCGACGCTCAACGACCTGCGCAGACGCGGCGTCGTCACCATGTCCGAGGACATCCTCGACACCTTCGTACGCGTGTCACAGGTGGAGACCGGCGGGGCCGTGCAAGCCCTCAACACCTGGGACAGCGCGGTGGTCAGCATCGGCTTCCTGCAGCTCACCCTGCAGCACGGGAAGCTCCAGGAATGGATCGACGCGGGCCCCGAGGCGTTCCGCCGCTTCGGGATCGAGGTCGACCGAGGCCGCACGTACCGGTGGGGTAAGACGACGAAGCGGGCGATTGTCGGGGCCGCCACCAAGGATGAGCTGCGCTGGGACGGCTGGGCCGAGCGCTTCTACCTGGCCGGACTCGACGAGGCCGTGATCGTCGCTGAGTGTGTGGTCTCCATGCGGTGGCTGGAGAGGCATCTGGCGGGTATGAACGCGGGGTTCACCAGGGAGCGCATGGGGTGGGCCGCGGCCGCCTTCCGGGCACACTACGACCGGTCGCCCTATGCGCGGGGGATGTTCCAGTCCGCGTACAACAATCTCCCGGTGGTGGCCCAGCGAGCGGTGATCAACGCGATGCACGCGGACCACAAGGCGGGCGGCCTGTCCACGGACCGTTTCGTCCCGGTCCTCGCGGATGCGATCAAGGCGGCGTTCGCGTCGTGGAAGACGCCGCTGCCGGAGCGCGGGGTCCACGTCGTGGAGAAGACGCGAAAGGGGCTGCACGACTGAGTGCCCGGCAGAGGTCGTCCGACCACGACGACCCTGCGGGTGTCGGCGCCCCAAGGTGCCGAACGGGGCACGTTGATGCCCAGTGGGGCGGCCTCGGCGGCGAGGTACCCGTGACCGGCTCACGCATGAAGAGTTACGGGGCAATGCTTGAAGCGTGTTGCACAAGGCCGTGCTCGTGCAGGACAGGGCCGGTGAGCGCGGTCGTCCGGTCATGATGCGAGTCCGGCACGTCTTCCTATAGCTTGCCTATCGCCGCGTCGGCCTGTCGCCGGTGCCGTGCTACTGGCAACTGCGGCTATTGGGACTTGCGGAATTGCAGGTCGGGATCCGGAATGTTCCTCTGCATGGTTAGACCAGCCCACTTCGGTCCCACGATCCTGTCTCCCGTCGTCCGCTGCGGACGAGCGTGCTGTCTCGGAGGCATAACGCCGGGGCACAGCCCGCGCGGCTCTGGCCACGGCGGATGGCGTGTGGACTCGACGCCGGAGCGTGGTTCCGCCATCGCACCGGACACCGTCCTGTCGAGTGCGAGGTGTCCGACACCGGCTCAGGTCTCGGCGGGCAGATGGATCGAGGCCAGTTTGGCAGGGTCGACGACGATGTGGATGCCGGTGATCCGTCCTTCGATGACGGTGAAGGCGATGAGGGAGAGGGGGGTTCCGTCGGGGTGCCAGGACATGTGGCCGGGGATGCCGTTGACCAGCACGGGCCGATGGCGGGCGACCTCGCCGGAGAACATGCGGGCCCCGGAGGCGACCTTGGTGGCGCCGAGGGTGACGACCACGCCGTCGGAAGTGTCGACGGTCAGCTCCACGTTCGGGTCGAGGACACGCAAGAGTGCTTCGAAGTCGCCGCTGCGGGCGGCGGCGCCGAATGCCTGGACGACCTCTCGGTGCTCGCGGCCGGAGCCCGCCGGTCGGTTCGTAGCGTGGACCTTGCGGCGGGCGCGGCTGGCGACCATCTTGGTGGCGGCGGTGGACTTGCCAAGGATCCGGCCGATTTCGTGGAACGGGACTGCGAACATGTCGTGCAGGACGAACGCCAGGCGCTCGCTCGGGGTGAGCGAGTCGAGCACGACGAGCAGGGCGAGGCCGACCGAATCGGCCAGCGCCGCCTGCTCGTCCGGCGCGGGGTCATCGTCGGGTATCACCACGAGGTTCGCGAACTCCTGCTCGTAGGCGATTTCGGGGTGGGCTCGGCGGGATCTCAGGAGGTCCAGGCTGATTCGGCCGACCACCGTGGTCAGCCAGCCGGCCAGGTTGCCGATGGACGCCGCGTCCTGACGAACGAGGCGCATCCAGGCTTCCTGGACCACGTCCTCGGCGTCAGCGTGCGAGCCCAGCACCCGGTACGCGACAGCGCGCAGCCGGTCGCGCTGGGCTTCGAACGCCTCGGCCACGAGACCGGACGGGTGGGCGGTCACGGCTGACGCTGCTGACGGAGCGAGACCCGGTTGCCGTCCGGATCCACCGCCTCGATGCGGACCCCGAACGGATAGTCCACGGGTTCGGGCTCTTCGAAGACGACGCCGCGCCGGCGCATGATCTCGAAGTCTTTCCGCAGGTCCTCGGATTCGAGGATCAGCGGACCGGGCGCGCCCGTGCCGCCCGGCTGTCCCGCGGCCGGCGCGTGGGACCACAGGATGATCTGCACCGGGCCGTCGGGAACCCCGACGGTAAGGAAACGTCCGTCGGGCCCGGGGAAGTCGAGCTGCTTCTCCAGACCGAGTCCCTCGGTGTAGAACTCCAGCGCGCGGTCCTGATCCGTGACGTAGATCGTCACGTACATGATCTTGTTCAGCATCCTGCTCTCGATTCACTCGTTGATGCGACCGTTCGTGTGCGGTCGTCGCTCTCATGACGAGTGCCGACGGGAGAAGGTAACAAGAGCGGTCCGCGGGCGGCGGAAACGGCACATGCCTCCCCGTTGATGCCTGAGAAGCATCGTGCGGGCTTCGTCTCGCTCTGCCGTCCTTTGGGCTGGGCAGAGGCCGCGTCCCACCGGTAGAGGGCATCAGAAATGCGGACCTACAGGAATTCGCGACGTGCGACGTCAGCTGCATAGCCGAGCCGTGTGTTGCCAGCGTCGTGGGACCAGGCCACCGCGCAGGTGGTGGAGATGCCCAGTACGTCGCTCAACACCGACGCCGGGATCTGAGCTGCAAGGTCCAGCAGGGCCGTGTTGCGGCTGGCCCGAGCGCGGATGCCGACCCTGTTGAGCCGTACTGTCAGGTGGCTCGCGGTCATAGCCTGTCCGGCGCGACCGCCCGGGAAGAGCCACGGACCTGGCTCGTTCTGTCCCAGGACAGCGAAAGCCTGTCGGCTGTCGGCGAGTTCGAGGAGCAATGACCCCAGCGGCTCGGGTATCTCCATCGGGCGGGATCCCAGCTGGAGCTGAACCCCTCCAGCGCCAGTAAGGATCTTGTCGGTAGTGAGCCGGGCGATGCGGGATACCGGCTGGCCGTAGAGCACGACGAGGCAGCCGGCCACCCTGTCGGTCAGGGCGAGATCTGCGTCGTGGAGAAGACGCTTGCTGATCTGCCAGCGCGCGTCCTCTTCAGCGAGTTGCTCAGTGCCGCGCGACGTGCCCCGTGGGGGAACGTGCACTGTGGGTATGTGGCCTCGCGCTGCGGACCACGTCAGGAAGCTCCGGGCCTGTGTGTGCTTCCGGCCTGCCTGAGCCAGCCATTCGTCGATCTGGGCCTGTTCGCAGGTCGACAGACTGCTTCCGCGCTGACGCAGCCAGCGTTGCAGAGCAACCGCCGCGTAGATGTCGTGCCGCACGGTCTGACACTGGCCGTGCGTGATGGGGCGGCGCCGTGCGCGGGACCGGAGACGCCTGAGGTGCACCCATGTAGCGAAGCGGCGAATGAGTGCTCGCTCCTGTGAGTCCTCCACTCGTTGGAGGAACACGCTCAGCCAGCGCTCCAGTGACGCGAGTTGCTCATCTCGATTGGGTAGCACTTCGGTGGCCACGAGAGCGGCTCGCAAATAGGTCACGGCCCTCGATGCCGGCATCTCGTCCAGGGTGGCGTGTGTGACGGGGGGACCGGCTCGAGTTCCGGACGCAGGTCCCCGCTGTGGTTCGCCAGAGCGGCATGTAGCTGCCGCGGGGCTGCGCAGGCGGCGCAAAGTCCGAAGTGGTGCAGGTGTTCGTGCGTCCCGCATTGCACGCAGTGGCGTCGCGACGAGGGGTGCTTGCGGTAGCAGAATGTACACAGTGGCCCTGCGTCGTTACGGCCGTAGACCCGCATAGTCCGTCCGCAATCGCCACACGGTTCCCGGCGGCGGGCGCAGGATTCGCATAGCCCGTCGCCGTTGTCCAGGCGGACGAACACGGCTCGGACGGAGCTGCACCGTGAGCACGGGGCGTGTGCGCCGCGAGCCCCGCAGGCTGCGCAGCGAGGAGCGTTGGTTGTGGAGTAGTGGCATGGTTTCTGCCGTTTGCAGACCGAACAGGTCGTGACCGGTGGGCGCCAGCATGATCCGCAGATGGCATGTCCGTCGGCGTCTTTGACGGTCCAAGGCCACAGGCGACCGCAGAGGAAGCAGGTCCTCATGTTGGCGGGATCGCGGCGCATGCACGGGAGACACAGAGGCCCGCCTTCATGGGTGCGTGTGGCGACGTGCTTGTTCTGGCCGCAATGGCTGCACGGCTCGTGGCGGCCGGCCTCATAACAGCCTCGGCAACAGCGACCGTCCTCGCTGCGCCATTTCAGGGGCTTTACCAGCCCGCAGACGGCGCACGGAGGGCGGACAACCTGGGCAGCGCCTGCGCTGAGCAAGCCGTTGATCAGCGAGATCACTGCCGGGGATCCTTGGGAACCCTCGCCGGTGAGCAAGCTGGGACGGTGGCGGAGTTGCGAGGCAGCCTTCCGCCGCTGGTGGGCGTGGGGCAGCGACTTCTTGATGGCCGCTGTGGCGTTCCGTTCATCGAGACCGGTGTCGAGCTGCTTCAGGATCCTGAGGATGACGTCGGTGCCGTCCTCGGCAGGAGGGTGCTTCTGGCATCTGGGGAAGCCGTCCTGGTCGTGGCAGAAGACCTTGAGGGACTTTCCGCATACCGCACACGGCTCGCGGGGCTCACCTCCTGTCGTCTTGCGTTTGCAGTGCGAACAGAGCCGTCGTGCCCCGTCCCGGTGTTCCAGCGACGTCGTCCGGCCGCACCCGGCGCATCGAGGCAACACCAGGCGTCGTGTTCCGTGAGGAAGCAACCCGCGGATCAGCAGCTCCACATGACGTGGGCCTTCGCCCCGGCCACTGGTCAGCAGCTCGGGATCAGTGGTCAGGGCCTGAGCCAGCCGGCGCAGTTGCATACGGGCCGGGGCCACCTGAGCGGCGACCTGCTCGATGATCGCTACAGGCAGCTCAGGCTCCGCTCCGGTATCGGCCTCGACGATGGCCTCCATCGGCTGGAGAACGAACGTGGGGGTGCCGGCCGAGTCAGGCGTCACCTCGGATCACGGGTTACGCGCGCACGGCGCGGGCGAAACTCCCCGACGCCGCGGTCCAGGTCCGCCCCGGCGTCCGAAGCACCGGCTGCCTTGCGTAGCGGTGCGGCGGACGCAACCGGTTCGATGAGCTCATCCATGCGGCACGAGAGGATGTCAATCAAGGCCATCAGTGTCTTCATGCTCAGTCGTTCGGGCTTCTCCGTGACGAGCCGGTAGACCTGGCTGGCCGACAGGTTCACATCCCGCTCGATGAGCAGCGGTCGCAGGTCAGTGGTCGAGTACATGCCGCGCAGGGCCATGAGCTCGCGCAGGTGCCACTTGTAGTCCAGCTTCGATGTCATACCTTCTCCTGTCCGTCCGCCTGGAAGGCCCGGTCCAACGCTCTTCGCATCATGGTGTTGGTGAAGTCCGTGCTGACACCCGTGTAGATCGCGGTCGTTGACGCGACACGGTGACCGACCTGGTCCTGGACGAACTTTGGGTCGGCACCGTCCTCGATCAGGTGCGTGACGTAGGAATGGCGCAGGCAGTGCGGGACCAGGCTCTTGTCGAAGCCGAGCGCCTCCCGGTAGGTGGCGAAGCGATCCTCGATCTCACGTGGTTGCAGTCGCCCGCCGCGTTCCGTGAGCCAGACAGCTTGTCTGCCGGTGCGATCCGGAAAGCGGGGGCGGATGTTCTGCAGGTAGTCGTCCAAGGACTCCACGGCCCACGGCATCACACTGGCCACCATGTGCCGTCGCGGCCCCGATCCCTTCGTACCCTTCCCGTAGCGCACGTGCATGAGCGCCAGCCGCCCAAGCTCTGGTGCCTTGGCATTTCGGTAGAAGTCAGCGACGTCCAGGCGAGACGCCTCCCGAACCCGCAGGCCCCAGCCGTAGATCGTCTTAAAGACGGTGGCATCGCGATAGGCGGGCAGGGCGCCCTTCCTGCCTAGCCGGACAGCTCTCTCCACTTGATCGTCTGCGTAGTCAAAGAGCGCCTGAACCTCTTCCCGAGTCATGGGACGCCGGTCTGCGTCGCCTTCGTACTCGTCAAGGTGAGCTGCGGTGTTCCATTCGTGGCAAACCTGCACCGGATGGGTGCCGAACCGCTCTTCGCAGACTTCGGACCAGCGGTAGTGGGGCGACGTGATGAAGTCACAGAACAGGCGCAGGGCTCCCTGGTAGGCACGAATGGTTGACTTCGCGCGACCTCCTTCGGAGATCAGCGTTGCCGACCACTCGTCCATGTGACCAGCGGTCCAGTTCCAGGGGTACTCCCCGCTGAAGTCGACGAACCGCCGGACCACCGACTGTCGGTCGCGGATCGTGTCGGGCTCCAGCCGCCGGCCGAGTTGCTGCTTCTCCCAGCCGTCGAGCATGCCGTCTAGGACGGCATCTTCCGGATGCAGCAAAAGCACGCCAGAGACCAGCTCCAACCGTGCCGATCCGGGCGCCTCGAAGCCCCGTCACACCAACCCCACACCCCCTGCACCTGATGCATGAATCCTGCATCAGATGCGTGACAACGATCAAGTGCCCAGCTCAGAAAGGTGACATCGCTATGCCTCAGTGCCCGTGCGAAGCGCAGATGGGTGACGTAGTCCGGTACCTCCCGTGCAGTCAATGCAATTCCCCGGCCTTGGCCACGCCCAGCGCAACCATCGCCCCGGCCGCCGCTAGCAACTTGGCATTGGGTCCTGTGCCAGGACCCGTTCGAGTTGCCCCGGGCGAGGCGGCGACGACCGGCTGCTGGATGAGTGACCTGCCCGCCACCACCCCGATCGTGGACCTGGTGCGGTTCGCGAGGATGCGCCGGCGCATCGAGCAGGACCGTCGCGAACTCAAGCACGGCCTGGGCCTGGACACTTCGAGGGCCGGACCTGGCGCGGCTGGCCCCACCACGTCACCCTCGTCACCGACGCCAGACCTTCCTCACCCTCCTGCGGTGCTGGACCGGCCGCCTGCACCACCAGCCCACGACCCCGCGGCCTCACATCCCTTCGGGATCACGCTGCGTCGTCTTGCGCTTCGACGGGATACGTGGCTCCGGGGAACAGGCGGTGCCGTTCCCGCGGTCACGGGATGTCGAGCAGGACCTTCCCGACCAGGCCCCGCTCGAGTGCGGTGTGGGCGTCGGAAATGTGCTCCAGCGGGAAGCGGTGCAGTGGCATTCCGACGTCCTCGCCCACGCGCAGGGCGCGTGCGTCCACGGCTGCGGCGACGTCGGTGAGCGCCTGCTGCTTCGCGGCGGGCGGCACGGTGTAGACGTATACGCTCTGCCAGCGCAGGTTCGCCGCCAGTGAGGAGAGCACCGGGATGGAGAGCTGTTCGTCTTCGCTGCCGGAGTAGTAGGCCATCACGGCGCCCGGGGCGGTCACTGCAATATCGAGAGCGGCGTTGGTGCCGGGTGCGACTTCCACCACGATGTCGACGCCCTCGGGAGCGAGGGCGCGGATCTCTGCGGTCGCGTCCTGCGTGCGGTAGTCGACCACGTGGTGGGCGCCGGCCGCGTGTGCCAGCGCGGCTTTGGCCGGGCTGCTGACCGTGGTGATCACGCGGGCTCCACCCCAGCGGGCGAGCTGGATGGCCGCGTTGCCGACCACGCCGGCGCCACCCGCCACCAGGACGGTCGTGCCCCGCAGAGTGTCGGGCGCGATCTGCCCCGGTCCGCAGTCGTGCACGGTCAGTGCGCGATGGGCGGTCAGGGCCGGGATGCCCAGGGCGGCGCCGAGTTCGAACGAAGCGTGGTCGGGCAGCGCGACGGCGTGCCGGTCGGCCACGAGCGTGTACTGCTGTGCCGTTCCCCAGGGCCGCTCCCACGCGGCCTCCCAGATCCACACCCGCTGTCCGACTCGTGCCGGATCGACCTGAGAACCGACAGCATCGATCACCCCCGCGCCGTCCTGGTGGGGCACCTGCTCGTCCATGCCTGGAGGCAGCGCCCGTTGGCGGCTTCGCCAGTCGGTCGGGTTGACGCCCGAGACGTGCACACGGACCCGTACCTCCCCGGGGCCGGGCTCGGGAACCGGACGATCGACCAACTTGAGGACCTCGGGCCCGCCGGCAGCCGTCCGAACGACGGACTTCATCTCTCACCCATCCTTGGTTCCTTCCCGGATGCCCGCCGTCCGGGGAAAATGCCTCGGGGCAGGGAGATCCCCTGAACCCCCTCGCGGAGCGGGCTGTCGCGGAAGTCCCGCGAGCACCGCGGGAGAGACCCGCGGCCAGACCGGCGACGAATGCGTACCGGTAACTCGCACCGACCGGTACCGCTCGGGACCCGCAGCCGCCCGCACTGGGTGGCAACGGGAACCGATGACGGCCCTGACCAGGGGATCCGCCGGGCGGCGTCACGAGATGCACCGACTCGCATGTTCCATCACGACCGGCCCTGCTGTGCTGCCGCGTCAGGTCCCAGGACCGTCACCCCTCTCGTGCCATCGCCGCCATCAGCGCGTCCAGCAGGCCTGGTGCCGCTTCCTGGAGGGCGCTGCGGCGGAGGCGGTGCCCGCGCGAAGGGCCGACCATGACCGGGTGGAGGACGCCCGCCTCGACCAGGACCTTGAAGTGGTGGGTCGCTGTGGACTTGTTCAGGCCCTCGTAGAGGTCCGAGCAGGGGGCTTCGGCGGCGGGGTCCACGGCCAGTCGGCGGACCATTTCCAGGCGTACGGGATCCGCGAGCGCGCGCAGCAGTTTCTGGACCGGGGCGACGGGCGGCAGCTGGTCGGAGGGGGTCTCCCAGGGTGGCATCAGACGACTCCAAGTTTGACGTACATCATACTTCTCCCTAGCATCCACGAAGTACGATACACATCATACTTCCCAGGAGTCCTTGTGCCGGCGCTTTCCCCGGGGCGACGTCCCCAGCCATGGAGCTATGCGACCCTTCTCGTTCTTCTCATGCTCGGGCAGGCGACGTCCGCCATCCCCTCGCCGCTCTACTCCCTGTACGCCGAGGAATGGGACTACCCGCCCTTCCTCACCACCATCATCTTCGCCGCGTACGGGGCTGTCGCGGTCGTCGCGATCCTCGTCTCCGGACCCCTGTCCGACCGGTACGGCCGTCGGCCCGTGCTCCTCGTCGCGGTCCTGCTGCTGCTCGCCGGGCTGGCCGTCTTCATCTTCGCCGCGGGTCCCGGACATCTCGTCGTGGCGCGGATGCTCAACGGCCTGGGGATCGGTGCGATCGTCGTCGTCGGCGGGGCCGCTCTGCTGGACGTGAGTCCCGAGCGGGCGGCCCGCAGCGGGACCCTCACCGCCATCGCGTTCAACGTCGGCATCGCCGCCGCCGCGCTCGGCACCGCGGGCCTCGCCCAGACAGGCTTCCATCCCCTGCTCCTGCCCTACCTCGCTGACGCGTTCATCGCCCTCGTCCTGTTCGTGCTCCTCCTGGTGATGCGGGAGCCGCACCCCTCGGTCGGGGCCGCGCCTCTGGGAATCCCTCGCCCGCACGTGCCGAAGGAGATCCGTGGACGCTTCGTCTTCGCCGTGATCGGCGCCGGTGCCGCCTGGGCCGTGCTCGGGGTCTGCTTCTCGCTGGAACCAGCGATCGCCGCCCACGCGGCGCATGTTGACGGGCCGTTCTTCGGCGGCGTCGTCATTGCGGCCGTGACCCTGGCCGCCGCCTGCGCCCAGGTCGTCAGCGCGCGTCACCCGGCGCGCACGGTCGCGCTCGTCGGCGACACGGCGCTCGCCGTGCTCATGCTGGCCGGGGTGGCCGGCTTCGCGACCGGCAACGCCGGCGTCATCATCGTCGCCGTCGCACTCCAGGGCGGCGCCTACGGGCTCGCCTTCGGCGGCTCCCTGCGCCACCTGACCGCTCACATTCCCGCCGAGCGGCGCGGAGCTGTCATGTCCATGTTCTACCTGCTCGCGTACGGGGCGCTCATCACGCCCACGCTCCTCGTAGGCATCGGCGCCACGGTCTGGAGCGACACCGTGATCTTCCCTGTCTTCTCCGTGCTCGCCGCCCTTCTCTGCGTCTCCGCCGTGGTCGTCGAGCGCGTACTGGGGCGTCGGGGAGGGCAGGCTGCGGTGACGCCGGCGTCGACGGTCGAGGCGCCCCGGATGAGCGAGGTCGACTGACCGGTGACCTCGAAGCTGCCCGGCGCGCGGCGCCGGGCAGCTTGCGAAGCACGTCGTCGGGCAGGTGGCCCCCGGGGCGTGGCGGACGAGTGCCAGAGAATCCTGCGGGCCGTCCAGGCCGGCGTCGATGCCGAGGGCCTGATCGACTGGAGCATGGCCAGCGTCGATTCCACTACCTGCCACGCCCACCAGCACACAGCGGGCACCTCCACCTGTGCCCCAAAGATCCCGGGCCGACGCAGGAGCCCGCCACGTCACCGCTCCGATGAGGCTCCGGGACGCTCGCGAGGCGAGCTCACAAGCAAGATCCACCTCGCCGGAGAAGGTGGGCGCCGCCCGCTCGGGTTGGTCATCACGCCCGGCCTAATCAGCAGCCCCTGAGGGAGGGCGTCAACGCCGGGACGGGCGGGGTGTGCGGTCCGTCATGGTGGATTCCTCACCTGTCGTCGACGGCGGGAAGCGAGTCGTCGGAGGAAGAGCGCGGAAGGAGTGGCTGCCCGGGCCGCCGCTGCCTGGAGAATGCGCGGCGGCCGGGTGCCGGTGCCCCGGAACCGGTGGCCGGGGGGCCGGGGACGGCGGTCCGTGGTCGGTCCCCCCCCCGGGGGGCGGTGTCCCCGGGGCGAGGGATCATCCTGCTGCCAGCGCGGCGTTGATCGCGTCGGCCATCGGGGTGCTGGAGGCCGGGTTCTGGCCGGTGAAGAGATTGCCCTCCTGAACGGTGAACGCCTGGTAGGCGTCACCCTGCTCGTGCCGGGCGCCCATCTCGCGCAGACGGCTCGCCAGCAGCCACGGAGCGTTGTCCGCGGTGCCGAACAGTTGCTCCTCCTCGTCGGTGAACGCGGTCATCCGCCGACCGGTGAAGATCCACTTGCCCTGCTCGTCCACGGCGGACAGCAACGCGGCCGGACCGTGGCAGACCGCACCGACGATCTTCCCGGCGCGGTCGGTCTCGACCAGCAGCCGGCCCAGGTCCGAGTCCTGAAAGAGGTCGACCACGGGGCCGTGCCCGCCCGGCAGCACCACGGCGTCGTAGTCGGCAGCCGAGACCTCGTCCAGCTTCAGCAGCGGCCCGAAGTCGCTGAGCGCCTGCTGGGCGTGGGCCACGTACCGGGCGCAGTCCTCACCGGCGAGCGTCGGGTCGGCGCTGTGCTGGTCCAGTGGCTGGAGCACGCCTCCGGGGGAGGCGAAGTCGACGGTGTGGCCAGCGCTCACGAACGCCTCGTGCGGCGCGGCCAGTTCCTCGGCCCAGTAGCCCGTGGGGTACTGCGAGCCGTCGGTGCGCTCCCACACGGCGGCGGCGGACATGACGATCAGAATGCGGCTCATGACTTCTCTCTCAACTTCTCGAACCTGTGCGGCTTGTGGCGATCGGCCGGTCATCTGCGGGACAGGCCACCGGATCGGGCTGATCCGGCGCCGCATCCACTGTCCCCCTGCCCCGGCCGCCTCGAGGCGGTCATCACTGACCCTGAGCTGCATAGGTGCGCCCCGCCTAGGACTGACAGTCCTTGTCGAGACGGCCATGACCGCGGCGAACCGGACCACACTGGCCGCCATCTCGAACCGCGAACTCGCCGATTTCCTGTAACGGGCCCGTGCGCCGTGCGACCCGGCGCGCGCGGACCTATCGTCGGGCACCCACGTGCGTCGCGTGCCCGGTCTGCGGTGCGAAGAGGTGGCACGACCGGCCGGCGTCTCCGCCGTCAACTACGCCCGCCTCGAACACGGAGGCCGTCATCCCCTCCTCGTGATGGCCTTGTGGGTGCGTGCGGACCGCGCCCCGGCCATGTGGTGGGCCGTGGGCCGTGACCAAGCGTCGCAAGCCTGCTCGACATGGCCCCGCTTGATGTACATCTAGGCTTCCGCCACAGGTCCAGGGCGACGATACGGGCGAAGGCGTCCGGCCTCACCGCGGCGGCCGGTCCGTACTCCACTGCGGCTGCCTCATGGTCGCCGAGCGCCTCGAAGACCTTCACCGCCCGCGATTGCACCGAGCCGATCGGGGCTCCGGCACCAGCGCCCGCAACGGCACCTCGTCCCCACGGGCTTCGCCCTCGGCGAGCAGTGTGCGCGCCGGCGTCGGCCCCGGACGGTGGCGGTTCCGGGACGCGGGTGCCCGTCAAGGCCTTCAGGGCGGTGGTGGTGGCATCGGATCGAATCCTTACAACGCACCGGCGGACGCGACCCCTGCCACGTCGTGATCACCGCGTCTCCGGAGGGCGCGACACCCCGAACCTCCTGCGCCCCGCCCAGGCGGACAGCTGACGGCAGGGCCCTCTTTCAGTCCTCAGGTGCCGCTTCGGTCGAGGCGGCGTGGAGGATCTGCCGGATGCCGAACCGGAAGCGCGCTTCGAAGTCCACGGACATGAACTCGTCCAGCGCCGAGTCCAGTCCGGGAAGGTGGCGTTCGGCCACGCGGGTGCGCAGGCGGTTGCGGCTGTCGGCGGGTTCCGTCTGCTCCTCCTGGACGAGTCCCAGGGTGAAGTAGAAGAGGTTCCAGGCCGTCCACGCGGCCGTCCTGCGGGTGGGGCAGCCGCGTAGCAGGGCGGTGAGCAGGCGGTCGGTGAAGGCGAGGGTCTGCGGTTCCGCGGGGAAGGTGCCCGAGACCAGCAGCGCGCCGTCCCGGTGGCGGAGCATCGCCTCGCGCAGTCGTTCGATCAGCTCGGCGGCCTCGTCGTGCCAGTGCTCGGGCAGGTCCTCCAAGTCGACCTCGCCGAGGACAGCCTCGGCCATGGTGTCCAGGAGTCGGTCCTTGGTGCGGATGTGCCACATGACGGTGTTCATGCTGACCCCGAGTTCTGCCGCGATGGCGCGGGTGGAGAGCTTGGCGACACCGCCTCGGTCCAGTACGTCGAACGCCGCACCGACGACGTGGTCGAGGGTGATCCCGACCTTGGTGGGGGCGGCAGCTTGTTTCTTGGTCACTGATCGAGTATATCTGGCACCGGCAATCTACTTGGTCAGTGATAGAGAGGTGTGGCATGGAGGAAAACGTCGTCATCATCGGGGGCGGACCGACGGGCATGTGGCTCGCCTGCGAACTGCGGCTGGCCGGCGTCCCCGCGGTGGTCCTGGAGCAGGATCCGGAGATTGATCCGAACTCCCGGGCGCTGACGGTCCACGCCCGCACGATCGAGACCTTCGCGCTCCGCGGCGCGCATCAGGAATTGTTGGCGGAGGGCGGCCGGATCCCCAGCGGCCACTTCGCGGTCCTCGACGACCGCCTCGACTTCGCGGCACTGGACACCGACTTCCCGTACACGCTCACGGTTCCGCAGGCCCGCACCACGGAACTGCTTCAGTGCCGGGCCGTCACCCTGGGCGCGGACGTCCGTCGCGGGCACCGGGTGACCGGCTGCGTGGACACCGGCGACACGGTGACCGTGTCGGTCGACGGTCCTGACGGTGCCTACGAGCTCGATGCCGCGTACGCGGTCGGGTGCGACGGCACACGCAGCACGGTGCGCCAGTGCGCGGAGATCGAGTTCGACGGGACCCGGTTCACGGCCCTCGGGGTGCTGGGCGATGTGGTGCTCGGCGATCCGCCGCCGGGCCCGGTCGCGAGCAGGTGGACGGTGCGGGGCACGTTCATGCTCGTACCGTTGTCCGGGGGCCGGCACCGGATCGTGGTGCATTCGCCCGAGGACCTTCGTGAAGACTGGCCGGGCGAACTGACCCTGGAGGAGTTGCGGGAGCGGGTCCGGCGCATCGCCGGCACCGACTACGGGATGCACAGCCCCTCCTGGCTCTCCCGCTACAGCAACACCAGCCGCGTGGCCCGGGACTACCGCAAGGGCCGCGTCCTGCTGGCGGGGGACGCGGCCCATCAGCACATGCCGATGGGCGGGGTGGGGCTGAACGTGGGTGTACAGGACGCGATGAATCTCGGCTGGAAGCTGGCGGCGACCGTGCTCGGCCGGGCAACCAACGCGCTGTTGGACACCTACCACCACGAGAGGCACCCGGTGGGGGAGGACACGATCGAGCACACCCAGGCGCAGACCGCGATCATGTCCGGCTTCTCACCGCAGGGAGCCGCGCTGCGGTCCTTGATGGGAAAGCTGATCGCGGAGCGGCCGCAGCTCAACGACGCCCTGGCGCAGCGTCTGTCCGGGTTGGCGGTGGCGTACACGCTGCCCGGTCAGCGCCATTTGCTCGCGGGCTGCCGGGCGCCGAACCTGAGGCTGTCGGACACGGAGCACCTGTTCGACCTCCTTCGGGACGGCCGCCCCCTGCTCATCGATTTCGGGCGCGTCGACGGCTTCGACGCCGACGGTCTCCTTCCCGACCGCGCGACCGCCCTACTCAACTGGTACCGCTGCCCGCGGTCGGCCGAACAGTCCCGTGCGGCATGGGTCGGCGTCAGCGCCGCCCTGATCAGGCCGGACGGGTACGTGGCATGGGCCTCGGACGAGAGCGACGCGGCCGCTCTGCTGGCCGGGGCCGCGAACGCCGTCGCCGCCCTCCACGATCCGCTGCCCGCACATGTGCAGCTCGAAGGGGACCACGCATGATCCACCGCATCGAACCGGACGGTGTCTTCGGCCTTCCGGACCTGGTCAGTCAGATATCCGTGCCGGCCGGCCAGAAGCTGGCGTTCCTCAGCGGCCAGGTGGCCTGGGACGAGCAGGGCCGCGTCGTCGGGGAAGGAGATCATGCGGCGCAGGCCACGCAGGTGGCCCGCCGTGTCGACCGTCTGCTTGATGCCCTCGGCGCGCAGCGGCAGGACATCGTCAAGGAGACGATCTACGTCGTGGACTACGAGCCGCATCTGATCCCGCACATCCTGGGCGCTCTGCACGGTTCGCCGCCGCCCTCGTCGACTCTGGTGGGTGTGGCGAAGCTGTTCGCCCCGGAGTTCCTGATCGAGGTCGAGTGCGTGGTCGCCCTGCCTGACAGAAAGCCCGACGGGAAGCAGGCACGCGCGCGATGAGCAACACCGAACAGACCACTGAACCGCCCCCCGTCCGCCCCTTCCGCGCGCTGCTCGCGCTCACGCTCACGGTCTCGGCGGTGCTGCTGGGCAGCACCATCCTCAACGTGGCGTTGCCCACGATGCAGAGCGAACTCGGTGCAAGCAATACCGAACAGCAATGGTTCCTGAACGCCTACACCCTCACCTTCGCCGGTTTCCTGCCCGTGGCGGGAAGTGCCGGTGACAGGTTCGGCCTGAAGCGCCTCCTGGCCTGGGGAACAGCCGCCTTCGCCGTGACGACGGCAGTGGCCGGATTCCTAGATTCGGCCCTGGGCATCATCATTCTCCGCGCGCTCATGGGCGTGGCCGCGGCCACCATCATGCCCGCCACCCTCGCGGTGATCCTGCGGATCTTCCGGCCCGAGCGACGGGCCCGGGCCATCGCCTCGTGGGCGGCCGCCTCAGGCCTGTCCATCTCGCTCGGCCCGCTCCTCGGCGGCGCGCTGCTGAGCGCGGGCATGTGGTGGGGCTCCGTCCTCGAACTCGTCGCACTGTTCGCCCTCCTCGGCCTCGCCGCGACCTGGGCATGGATTCCGAAGACGCCGACGAGCGGCGTCGGACAGCTGCGCATGATGCCCGTCGCCGCGTCCTTGGCGGGTATCGGCCTGCTCGTGTTCGGAGTGGTGCACGCCACCGACGACGGCTGGGCCTACCTGGGAACCTGGCTGCCCGCGGCCGTCGGCCTGGCCGTGCTGGCCGTACTCGCCCTGGCCGAGGTGCGCCACCGTGAGCCGCTCCTGGACGTCCGCCTCTTCAAGCACGCCTCGTTCACCACCGCCGCGGTGGCCCTGACGCTCGGCTCCTTCGTCGTCTTCGGCTACCTGTACTTCACGACCTTCTACCTCCAACAGGTGCGCGGATTCACGCCGTTGCAGACAGGGCTGCTCTTCATTCCGCTGTCGGCGGGCCTGGTGGTCGGGGCCCCGCTCTCACAGCGGGCGACGCGACGGTTCGGCGCCCGGACGACGATCGCTGTCGGCACCGCGCTCATGGGCGTGGCGTTCGCCGGCGTGGCCGGGCTTGGCGCCCACACCAGCCCCGCGTGGTTCGTCGTGGACGCGTTCACCCTGCAACTCGGCTTCGCGCTCGTCCTGGCGCCCGGCACGACCCTGGCCTCGTCCTCCGTGCCCATGGACCGAGCGGGGGCGGGATCAGCGCTGCTCAATACCCTTCGCCAGCTGGGCAGCGCGCTCGGGGTGGCGGTCCTCGGATCGATCCTGTGGTCCCGGTACGCGGGCATGATGACCGACCGGCTCGCCGACAGCCCGGCGGGCGTCCGCCGGACCGCGGCGGAGTCGCTCGCCTCGGCCCTCGCCACGGGCGATGCCGCGGCGACGAACGCCGCCGCGCCGACGTTCCTCAGCGCCATGCACACGACGACGCTCGTCGCCGCCGGAGTGTGCGGGATCGCCGTGCTCGTCACGCTGTTCATGCGCCCGTCCCCCCGGACCGGAACGGTTCGCCCACTGACCTCCGTACGGGAACGGGTCCGCGCCGGGCGCGGTGCGTGACACCTCTTATGGGGCATGGCCGAAGGGCCTCTCACAGCCCTCGCACGCGGTCAGCGGTGCGAGGGCAAGGGCAAGGGCGAGGGCGGGGGAGAGGGGGCTGGCGGACCGACTGCAAGGAACTCGCCGACAGCTCGTCGCTCGGCTGAGTGTCAGGCTGCGTGGGGGCCGGGGGCGGCGCTGCCTTCGTACTGGTTGATGTTGGAGACGAGTTCGGTGAGGTCGGGGTCGCTGTCGTAACGGCGCTGGTGGAGGGCGGCGATGGCCTTGCCGATCTCGGGGTCGAGGTCGTCAGTGATGTCGAAGGAAACGAACTTGTCGACCAAGGGCAGCCCGATCTCGTCGGTGCGACGGTGGGCGTCGTGGATGAGGTACTCCCAGTAGCCCTCCAGGTCCGCTATCTGAAAGGTGGCACCCCACTCATACGCGCCGCCGTGGTCGCGGCCGACGAGGAATGACTGTACGGAGGGGATGACCTCGCCCTGGTAGCGCAGGCTGGCAAGGGCGTTTTCGAGCTGTTGCGGCGTCGTGCCGGGCTTGAAAGTGAAGCGGACGCAGTGGCGAATCATCAGAGTGTTCCCTTCTCGGTGCTTCTTTTTCGTCATCGAGGTGGTTGGTGTGCGCACAAACTCGGGGGGTTGGGCCAGACCAGGCCAGCCGAAAGGAGCCCCGCCGGGGACGCTGAGCTGCCTGAGGGCCATCACCAGCGAGCCCGCTCGGACCTGAGTCGCTTGATCTCTGAGCGGGTCTGCTTTCGGTACCGCGTACGCGGACCATCCGCAGGCTTCAGCTCTCTGCCAGAGTGGCGAGGAAACCCCGGTACCACTCCAGGGTCTGACTCAGGGTGGTCTCGATCGGGGTGGGCGCGACACCGAACTTCTGCTGGAAGGCGGTGGAGCCATGATCTGCGGCTCGGCGCCGACCAGCCAGCCATGATCGAGCCCGGCCAGTGTTGACACCGCTCGTGATCAATACAGCTAGGGTCTCTTGTCGTCGGTCTTTTCGAGTTCGTGGGAGATGGCTGCTTCGTCCTGTCCCCGCACGGTCTCTTCCAGACTGTGGTCGTCCCGCTGTGCGAACCGCTCGCCCTTGGCGAAGTCGTCCTCGCTCAGCACCTGACCGCACCACTCCCCTCGCCCCGCCACATGGTCGTCGAACGGCACAGCCGCGCCCTCTCCAAGGACGACCCACTGGTCGGCATCCCAGCGCAGGGCAAGGACATACCTGTGACCGCTCTCCAGCCGGGGAGCAGCGGGAGCCGTGCCCTTGACCCGTTTGCCGCTCCGGTACACCGACCAGCCGGGAGCGGTCATCTCGAACGCGCTCCCCAGCTCACGCCGAGGGGCGCGAGCGGACCACAGCACCTTCTCCTTCGAGAGCGTCACCGTCCGCTCGACCGTGTACCGCACCGGCCCCTTGCCCAAGTCCCGCCTGTTGATGGCCCGCTCGGCGGTCGGCACCGCCACCACCACATGGTCAGCGCCCGCCTTCCAGTCCGCCGCGGTATGGGACGGGTAACGGTCATCGGCCGCACCGCAGCCCACCACGGTACGGAGCCCCTCCTTGCCGATCAGCACACCCGCGGTAATACCGACAGCGGCGAGAATCGCGACGCCCGGCCTTCCCGACAGCGGCATACGGCACGTGAACTTCAACTCAGAACACCTGTTCTCGAACAAGGATGGACAATTCAGTTCGCACAGGCGTTGACGATTTTCTGCGGAAGTCTTCTGCTGGGTGCACGCACGGACGCCTCCGCGCAGGCCGTGCCGAGCGGAGCGGCCGGTCGGACACCAGACGTTCTTGTCATCTGCTCCGCCGCCGACGAGCAGCAACACCGCGAGAGCGCTGCTAACCCCTACCGAGCACGCCCTTTGACAACATGATCACGGCAGGACCGCGACCGGCGGGCGAAGCCAGTACCCCCATCGGAACCGGCGCCCGCCCTTCCGATGTACAGACCGATGCCCGGTGGGCTTGAAGCCGTGCAGTCCCGACCACGATCACGGGTCTCATCGGGTAGTGCCCCTTGCTGTGCACACCGGTCCGTCCGGCGCACTCTCAGCGAACCATTCGGTCCACGGATGTGGAAGTTCCGATCCGGCATGGGCACTTATGCCTGTCGGGTATGGGTCTGATAGCGCGGGCCCGCGCGTTCGACACCGCGGAACTCCCGCAGAGCCCGTATCGGTCCCCACCACATGACCGTCGTCACCATGCTGCCCTCGTGCAACATCGGCCACAGACATCCGGTGCCTTCGGACCGGCCTTCGCGGTGGCGAGACGGCTCCACTGTGGGGTACGAGGCGCTCTCACGCCCCGGTGCCAGCGAAACCATCATGTCCGTCTGCACTGCCGAACCCCGGGCCACGTGGCGCGCATCGAGCGGCTGCGGGCCGCCAAGAAGACTGCCGCGCGGTCATCGAGCGGGCGCTGGGACGACAGCGACAGCACTCCCATTCGGCCCCACTCCGCACGGAGATGATCGAGCAGGGGCGGCCGGGCACCGTTGGGCGGCCCGGGGCGCTTCCAGCGTGTCAGGCCTGCTCCACGACGGTCCTCATCAGCCGGTTTCGAAGGCGGTGCCCGCCGCGGCCCCACCGACGACAGTCGCCCGGTCAGGGGCGGCATTGCGGACTGCCGCCGCCGGGCCTGTCGATAGTGACGCGCTGTGGCGGGCCATCACCACGTCCGACACCTCCAGCGCGAGCCGGACGAACCGTGCGACGGCCCGGGAGGTGCTGGACTCGTGCCAGACCAACTGCAAGGTGCTGGGCGAGAGGTCCCGTACGCGCACCATCTTGATGCCCCATGGGTGGGTGTCCGCCGGCAGCACGGACCTGGGGACGAACGCGATCGCCTGCCCGAAACCGACCGTCGACAGAATCTCCAGGGAGTCGCGTATCGCGGGCCCTTCTCGCCACGGACGGTCGCACAGGTCGACGCCGGCCCCATAAGCGCGCTCCTGCTCACTGGCCACCGGTCCCATCACCACCGTCTCCCCGGCCAGTTCGTCGAGGTTCACCTCGGCGCGGTGGGCGAGCGGGTGGTCCGCGGGCAGGAGCGCGACACGGGGTTCTGTCAGCCATGACTCGCTCGCCAGCTCCCATGCGCCGTACGGCACCCGGATCAGAGCCAGTTCGCACGCTCCCGAGCGGACCGCTGCGGGCTGCGCCAGCGGTTCGGTGAACACCAGGTCCACTCTCTGGCCGGGCAGGCGGGCCGCGCACTCCTCGACGAGGCGGCCCGCCAGCCCTCCGTCACAGCCGCGTACCGCCAACCGAAGGGGTGGGGTGGCGTCCTGGGCCGCGCGCTGGACCTCGCGGAGCGCGCTCGCGACACGCTCGTCGAGGCCGGAGACCTCCGTCATCAGCACCCGTCCGACATCGGTCAGTTCGACGGAGCGTGGCCCGCGGACGAAGAGTTCCGCGCCCACCATGTGCTCCAGTGTCCGTATGGCGCGGGACAGGGCCGGTTGCGTCATGGCCAGTTGCCGGGCGGCGCGGGTGAAGTTGCGCTCATGCGCCACGGCGAGGAAGTACCTGATCTGCCGAAGGTCCATGTCTGTCACTCACACAGCCTAAATTGCTGTGCTACCCAGCCATATCGGCCGCGCGGATCGGCGGTGCCGCATGCTCGGACCCATGCCCGGCGGGCATGGGCGCCCGTGCCGGATCGGAACTTCACTACCGGCGGACCGGATGGTTCGCTGACTGCGCGCCGGACGCACCGGCGTGTACAGCAAGGGGCACAACCAATGAAATCTGTGATCGTGGTCGGGACGGCGAAGCTTCGGGCCGACCGGGCGGACGAGGCCCGAAAGCTCATCACTTCGGTGGTGGAACGCTCCCGCCGGGAACCGGGCTGCTTGTCCCACGAGGCCCACGAGGCCGTTGGCGATCCGCTGACTCTGATCCTCATCGAGAAGTGGGCCTCACAGCAGGACCTGGACAGCCACAATCAGGAGCCCTGGCTCGCCAAGTCCCTGGGCCGGCTGGTCGAACTGCTCACCGGCGCACCCGAGATCCAGGTGTTCACCCCGCTCGGTGACGGTATCGCCGACCAGGACACCCCGCGCTGACGGTCTCCTGACGCCGGGGCGTGGACCTGACGGTGCGGGCCCTGGACGTCACGGACCACGACGGGCGCGTGCGTGCCTGAACGACGTGACGATCGAGTTCGGGGATATCGACATCCTCGTCAGCAAGGCCGACAGCGCGACCCGCGGCCCACTTGAGCAACTGAGCGGCGCCGCTCTGCAGAGACAGCCCGACGTCAACTTCCTCGGCATCGCCGCGCTCACCCGGCCGCCGGCGCCGAACCAGTCGGCATCAACGCCGACTGGGCCGTGAGCAGAACCTCACTCCAGGCAGACCTGGCAAGGCAACTGCCGGACCAGCACCAGCCCGATCCCACGAGAGGTGCCGGTGCTGAACCAGGTGGCGGGAGTGTGTTCGCACTTCGTAAGTGCTGGACGGGAAGCCGGACCAGGGCTGCTGTTCCAGCGCTGCCTCAAGCGTGAACCGCCGCGGAGCGCCCTTCGGGGCCACGCCCTGTGCGTCCTAGGTCGCTGCTGACCAGGACTGACAGACCCAGTTTGGGCGGCCATCAGCGCTTTTCGTGCCACAGACTTGTTCCTATGGCTTCCGTCAACCGTGAAATCGCCGATTTCCTCAAGCGTTCCCGCGCCCAGTGCGACCCCGAGCAGACGGGGCTGCCACCGGACGGACGGGTCCGGCGCGTGCCGGGACTTCGGCGAGAGGAAGTCGCCCTCCTGGCGGGAGTCTCCGCCGATTACTACGCCCGTCTTGAGCAGGGCCGCCCCATCAATCCGTCCCCTGCCGTCGTCGAAGCCATCGGTCACGCCCTGAGACTGGACGAGGCAAGCCTTGCTCACCTCAAGAATCTCGTCGGCATCACCGCCACCCGCCCCCCAGCGCGTACGCCCAGCGTCCAGCGCCTGCGCCCCGGGCTCCACCGGCTCCTCGACTCCCTGGACAGCGCCGTTCCCGCCCTCATCCTGGGACGTCGGTCCTCCGTTCTGGGGGCGAACCGGATGGCCAGAGCCCTGTTCGCGGATTTCGACACCATGCCGGCCACCGAACGTAACTACACCCGCTGGCTCTTCCTCGACCAGGACGCGCGCGACCTGTTCGTCGACTGGGAAGTGCAGGCCCGCGCCGCGGTGGAGAACCTGCGCCTGGACGCGGTCCACGCGTCGGAGCGGCAGGCCACACAGGCGCTCGTCGCCGAGCTGCGGGAACTGAGCGACGACTTCGACCACTGGTGGCGACAGCACCGCGTGCACCAGCGCACGCACGGTTCCAAGCGGCTGAGGCACCCCTTGGTCGGCGAACTCACCGTGGAATACGAAACTCTCGCACTTCCCGGAGACACCGAGACCACCCTGTTCCTCTACACCGCCGAACCCGAGTCGGCGTCCGCCCAGGCGCTGAGCCTGCTGGCGTCGTGGACCTTGGCGGAACCGTCGACCTCCCCCGACCGGCCGCGCCACTGATCCGAGGGGTGCCACCTGTGTGCTGCCCTTGGCATCGCTGCCGCCCTCCCGGAACCGACCTGCGAGGAAAGTCATCAATGCCTGTGCGAACTGAATTGTCCATCCTTGGAGAAGGTGCTGTGGTCCGCTCGCGCCCCTCGGCGTGAGCTGGGGAGCGCGTTCGAGATGACCGCTCCCGGCTGGTCGGTGTACCGGAGCGGCAAACGGGTCAAGGGCACGGCTCCCGCTGCTCCCCGGCTGGAGAGCGGTCACAGGTATGTCCTTGCCCTGCGCTGGGATGCCGACCAGATCCGCGCGTTACGAGTCGTCGGCACCCGCGGCACGGCTTCAGGGCTGAGGGTGAAGCTGCTCGATGCGGTCGCGTTTGGTGTACATGTCCCAGTACTGCTCGGCGAGATCATCGGGGTCGACGACCGGAAACTCCGGGGCCGACTTCGCAGTACCCGCGCTGCTCTGCGCGCTTCCGTTCTGGACGACGAGGGCGCTCAACTCGCTGCGCGCGATGCCGGCGCCGACCGACAGGGTTCCTGCGTAGATGCCGGTGTCGGCGAGCTCGCCGTGGAGGGCGTAGAGGTAGTTGCGGGCGGCGGCGCCGAGGGGGGCCATGCCACTGAGTCCCGCAGTGGGATGGACCGCTGTGACACCGGTGGTCAGGAGGAAGGCGCCGTCTCCTCGATCGGTCCACTCCGGCAGAGCCGCGCGCACGACCTCCACGGGTGTCAGCAGGAATGTCGGCAGGCCCTTCTCCAGAAGGGCGGCGTCCGTCTGCGCGGCTGGGGCGAGGCTCAGGTCGGTGCTGACCGGTCCGTACTCGATCACGTCGATACGACCGAAGCGCTCGCGGATGCGCGCCATCAGCGTCGGCACGTCGGCGGGCCGGGACAGATCCGCGGTGAACCCGGCGGCCTCGATACTGTCCACGGCCAGCTGCTCGACGAGGGCGTCCAGGCGTTCCCGGCGGCGCGCCACCAGGGCGACACGGAAGCCCTCGCGGCCGAAGCGGCGGGCGACGGAGACACCGAGGCCGGTCCCGGCCCCGAGGACGGCGATGACTTTGGACATGAGGGACGCTCCTTGCTCCGGCTGTCCGAGAACTTGACAGTAGGGTCAACTTTCGTTTCGAAGGTAACATGTAGCTTGACCCCTGGGTCAAGTTAAATGGACGGGCAGACTGGTCCGCGACGGCGACAAGGAAAGCCGGGCCGGAGCCGGGAGGGAATCAGCGCATGCGAGCCGACGCACAACGGAACGCGGAGAAGCTGCGCGCAGCCGCCGCCGAGCTCTTTCGGGAGCGCGGACTGCAGGTGCCGCTCAAGGAGATCGCCCGGCGGGCAGGGGTGAGTCATGGCACGCTCTACAACCTCTTCGGCACGCGTGAGGCGCTCATCGACGAGGTGGTGACCGAACGTGCCACGAGCCGTTTGGACGAGGTCGCCCAGCAGGCCCTGTCCGTGGAGGACCCCTGGGACGGCTTCGCGCACTACGTCGAGAAGCTCTGCGAACTCCAGGCCACCGATCCCGCCGTCGCCGACGTGGTCAGCGGCCGCTACCCGGGGGCCGAACGCCTCATGACGGCCTGCGCCCGGAGCATGGACGCCGCGCAACGGATCGTCGGACGGGCCCATGAAGCCGGCGCTCTGCGCCCCGACTTCACCAACGCGGACCTCGTGTTCGCTTTCGCCGCCAACGCCCTGCTGGCCCGCGCGACCGCGGACACTGCCCCCACTGCCTGGCGCCGCCAGGTCGCCTACCTCCTGGACGGCCTGCGCACCGAAGCCGCCCGCACCGCTGTGCCCGCCGGCCGACTGACCCGCCAGCAAGTCCACGACGCCCTCACAAGCCTCGGCGAGAAGGCTTAGCACGGTCGAGGATGAGTACATGGCCGGGTACGTCGTGCCCGACGACAAGGGGGATCTCATGACAGTGGCGTGGAGGCACTGACCGAGATGGCCGACGCCGTCGCAGCCATCGACGACGACCACTCATCTCCGCAACCAGGCGGCGGACGCGGATCTCGGGGATGTCGACGATGGCGCTCTGCCCGCTGGCGCCCTCGCCACCGTCGACTGCTTCGTCCAAGGTCTGGACGCTCGCAGCGGTCGGCCCGGCTGGCCCACCCCTGATCCACCGCGGCGTGGCGGGGCTTGGTGGCGGGACACACACTGGCATTCCTAGACAGAACGGAATGCGATTTCCTCTCCTCGTCGCCGCAACGTGGAACCAGGTGAGCATGAGCAGCCGCGCTCAAGACGACACGCGAGTTCCCGAGACACCACTCAGACGCACGCTGACCACGCCGGTCCTCTACTTCTTCATCCTGGGGGACGTGCTGGGTGCCGGCGTGTACGTGCTGGTGGGACAGGTGGCAGCGGAATCCGGGGGCGCGGTGTGGCTCCCTTTGATTGTGGCCCTCGGCCTGGCCCTGCTGACGGCCTCCTCTTACGCGGAACTTGCCACGAAGTACCCACGGGCCGGCGGCGCCTCGCACTACACCACTTTGGCCTATGGCCCGTTCACCGGGTTCTTCGCCGGGTTTTGCATGCTGGCCGCAGGTGTCGTGTCCGTGGCCGGGCTGGCCCGCGGGTTCGGCGGTGACTACCTGAGTGTCTTCGTCACTCTCCCTGTGTCACTGGTAGCCGTTCTGTTCCTCGGCGCCCTGGCCCTGCTCAACGCTCGGGGCATCAGCGAATCGACCCGGGCCAATGTGGCCGCGACCGTCGTCGAGGTCGGTGGCCTGGTGTTGGTGATCGGCCTGGGTGCATGGGTGGTCCTGCGCGGTGATGGGGATGTGGGCCGCCTGACTCAGCTCGGCACAGCCCAGCACTCACCGGCCCACGCCGTGCTGAGCGGATCGGTCCTGGCCTTCTACTCCTTCGTCGGCTTTGAGACGTCGGTCAATGTGGCCGAGGAAACCCGCGATCCGCGGCGGTCGTACCCGCGTGCCCTGTTCGGTGCGCTTGCCACGGCCGGTGTGGTCTACGCGCTGGTCGGTGCCGCGGCGAGTTCCGCGGTACGGACGAGCTCGCTGGCACAGTCCAGCGGACCACTGCTTACCGTCGTCGAGGTCGCGGACGGCGTACCGACACGACTCTTCAGCGTGATCGCCCTGATCGCCGTCGCCAACGGCGCGCTGCTGACCGGCATCATGTCTTCCCGGTTGGCCTATGGCATGGCCCGCGACGGGCTGCTGCCAGAGTTTCTGACGAAAGTACTGCCCGGTCGGCGTACTCCCTGGGTTGCCATCGTCATGACCACCTCGTTCTCGCTGCTGCTCGCGATGACGGGTGACGTGTCCGCGCTCGCCTCGACGCTCGTTCTGCTGCTCCTCGTCGTGTTCTTCCTGGTCAACACGGCCGTTCTACGACTGCGGACCGACACCGTGCCGCATGACCATTTCAGGACCCCGACGGCGGTTGCCCTGTCCGGCGCCGCATCGTGCGTGCTGCTCGCCACGCAGTTTGAGCGCCAGGTATGGGTGCGGAGTCTGGCCGTGCTGGCTGTCGGCGCACTGCTCGCGGGGGTCGCGGCCCGTCGACGACCACGCGAATAGCGCGAAGGCTGCTGTTCGTATCCGAGACCGGCTCAGCCTTCCTTACACCGGCGTCGTCGTTCTCGACAGGTGGTATCCGCCGAACAGCGGTACGGTCGTACGGAAGATTTCCACCCGCCCACGCAGTGCTAATTCCGGCCGGCCTCTTTTCCGGAGAGCCGATTTCGGCGGAATGGAGTGCGGTGATGGAACCGTTTCGCATCAAAGCCGTGGAGCCCATCCCTTTACGTACCGTGGAAGAGCGGCAGAACATTCTGGCCGAGGCCGACTACAACGTTTTCCGCGTGCATTCCACCGACGTCACCATCGACCTGCTGACCGACTCGGGGACGACCGCGATGTCGTCCAAGCAATGGGCGGCCCTGTTTCTGGGAGATGAGTCCTACGCATGGGCCTCCTCCTTCGAGCGGTTCGAGCGGACCGTGCGGGAACTGACCGGATTCCCGGAGGTCATTCCCGTCCACCAGGGACGCGCGGCCGAGAAGCTGCTCTTCACCATCCTGCTGCGCCCCGGACAGACCACCGTCGCCAACGGCCACTTCGACTCCACCCGCGCCAACATCGAGCAGCTGGACTGCCGCGCGGTGGACCTGCCGTGCCCCGAGGCCGCCGATATCGTCAGCGAGGCACCTTTCAAGGGAAACATCGACCTCGACCGGCTACGGGAGCTGCTGGACGAACCGGACGACGAGCAGGTCGCCCTCGTGATCCTGACGGTGACCAACAACGGCGGTGGCGGCCAGCCCGTGTCTCTGGAGAACCTGCGGTCCGCGCGGGAGATCTGCCGGCAGCACAAAGTACCCCTGCTGCTGGACGCGTCCAGGTTCGCCGAGAACGCTCACCTGATCATCACGCGTGAACCCGGCCAGCAGGACCGCACGCCGCGTGAGGTGGCCCGCGCCATGTTCGACCTCGCGGACGGCTGTTGGGCCTCGCTGAAGAAGGACGGCATGTCCAATACCGGCGGTCTCATCGCTCTGCGGGACGCGGAGACGGCGGCGCGCTGCCGTGAGTCGCTGACCATCTCCGAAGGGTTCCCGACCTACGGAGGACTCGCGGGACGAGACCTGGAGATCCTGGTCCAGGGGTTGCACGAGGTCACCGACCCTGCCTACCTGGCGCACCGGGCCGACACCGCGGCGTGGTTCACCGACGCTCTGGCCGAGGCGGGCCTTCCCACGCTGCGTCCGGCCGGCTGCCATGCCGTCTACGCCGATGCAGGACAGCTGCTGCCGCACATCCCTCCCGAGAACTTCCCCGGCCAGGCGCTGGTCTGCGAGCTGTACCGCCAAGCCGGGGTGCGCACGGTGGAGTTCGGCACGCTGACGCTCGGCCAGGACGGCGGGCAGGCCCCGAACGAGCTGGTGCGGCTGGCGCTGCCGCGCCGCGTCTACACCCGCTCGCACCTGGAGTACGTGGTGGACGCGGTGAAGGACGTCGTCGGACGGGCCGGGGAACTGACCGGCTTCACCATCACCGGTCCGCAGCCGCCGATGCGGCACTTCACCGTCAAGCTCACCCCGCTGAAGGAAGACAGGAGCCCTCCGTGAACAGCCTGATCACACTCGTCAACCCGAACAAGGTCCACCCGCCGATCACCCCGTATGCGCTGGACGTCCTTACCACACAGCTGGAGCAGCACGGCTATACCGCGGAAGTCGTGGATCTGTGCTTCGCACGGGACGCCTGGCCGCAGATCCTCGAGGAGTACTTCACCTCCCGCCCGCCGCCGCTGCTGGTGGGAATCTCGGTACGCAACACCGACACCCTCTACGCGCAGCAGCAGCGCGTCTTCCTCCCCGAGCACCGGCAGATCGTGCGGAAGATCCGCTCACTGACTCCGGCACCCATGGTGGGCGGCGGGGTGGGGTTCTCCACGATGCCGTTCGCGTGCATGGACTATTTCGGGCTGGACTTCGGGGTCAAGGGCCCGGGCGAACGCATCCTGGTGGACCTCGCCGACCGGTTGTCCCACGGCGGCGACCCGGCCTCGGTTCCGGGCCTGCTCATCAACCAGGGCGACGGTCTGGTGACCCGCGTTCCCACTCTCGATCCCGACACCGCCCTGGGAGGACTGGGCGAAGTCGGCGCCGGACAGTCGCGCGCCTGGCAGGTCGACACCGACTCCTCCTACACACGGCGATCCGGCGACCGGTCGAAGGTCGACAACCTCGGCTACTACGAACGCGGTGGGCTGGGAAACATCCTCACCAAGAGTGGCTGCCCCTATGCGTGCGCGCACTGCGTGGAACCCGACGCCAAGGGCACGGCGTTCGCGAAACGCTCCGTACACGCCGTGGTCGACGAACTGACCGAACTGGTGGATCAGGGAGTGTGCGACGTCCACACCGCCGACTCCGAGTTCAACCTCGCCATCGCGAACACCAAGGCCGTGCTGCGCGAGATCGGCCGCCGCAAGGACACCACCCCCGACTCCCCGCTGCACCGACTGCGCCTGTGGATCTACGCGCAGCCCAAACCCTTCGACGACGAGTTCGCCGAGCTGCTGGCAACGGCCGGATGTGCCGGGGTGAACGTGGCACCCGACCACGTGCGCGACGACATGCTGGACGGCTGGAAAGTCACCGGCAAGGGGACCCGCTACTACACCTGGTCCGACACCGAACGCCTGGTGAAGCTCTGCAACAAGTACGATATGGCCAGCATGGTGGAGGTCCTGGCGGGAATGCCGGGAGAGACCTGGCCGACCCTTCGCGAGGCCATCGACCGCACCCTGGCACTGGACGCGACCGTGTCCGGGTTCAGCCTGGGACTGCGCTGCTTCCCCTACCAACCGCTGGGCCAGTGGCTGGCCCAGCAGAGCGAAGGCGTACGGCACGTACCCGGGACGCAGTCCGACAGCGCCACCGAACCCATCGTGCTGCGCACCGCCGACCAGTGCCGCACCCCCGTGGAGTACGAGCGGCAGTTCATGTTCCAGTCCGACGGCACCGTACGCCCGGTGTGTTACTTCTCCACCGGCCTTCCCGAAGATCCCGCCACCATGGCCGACCCGGCCGGCCGCTGGCTGCACACCGTCGACCTGATGTGGGAGCACATCGCCCCCGCCGACTATCCGCGCGTCATGCTGCCGACCGCTCCCGGCAGCTCCAAGGACGACAACAACTACGCCGACAACCCCTTCCTCACCGCCCTCACCGCCCTGGGGTACCGCGGCGCGTTCTGGGCGAAATGGAGGGAACGCGACACCATCCTCGCCGAAGCCGAACAACAGGGGATCACCTGAGGACTCCGGCCGCGCGGGCCCGGTTGCGGCTGCGCACTGCACGGCAACTGGTGCCAGACAGCGTGCTCAGGCACAGTGGCTGGGCCGCCGCGGTGATCGAGTCCTTATCGCTCCCCGGCGACCCCTCCGAGCTGCCCCTGCGTCTCGTATACGCCGACACGTTGAGTGACACCCCCAGCGGACGCGCTGGAGGAGTGGAGCGTGGAGCTCCTCCACCGACCGCTCGCTCACCCGCGAGTCCCTGGCGATCGCCGTGTTCCTCTCGGCGCGCGCGAACCGCTCGCCGGCCTCGAACCGGATCCGTTCCCTGAACTGCTGTCGCTCCGCGGTCAGCCCGCCGCCCTGCGCGTACCGGCCGTCAACGAGGAGGTGGACCCGGCTGCCGTCCCCAATCCGGCCCGGGTCGCCCGGCTCCTTCTGATGCGCGCGGAACTCGCCTCCGGGCTGGCCAAGCGGCTCGCGATCTCCCAGGACAATGGACCTGGTGCTCGGCGCGGGCGACGGCACGTGCCTGTACGTGCCGAGGGTGGCGGCTCGAAGGGGAGGGCACCCACAGGGGGCCGAGCTGCTCGCGCAGAGCCGCCCCTACCATCTCCGGCACGCCGGGATCTCGTTCTGGCTGTACTCCGGTGTGGACCCTGCCGAATGTGGTGAACTGCCGTTCAGCGGCTCCGCGTCCTGTCGGCACCTCGAACTCCGGCCAGCACTCTCCGGGGCGGGACCAGCTCGTTTCCGATCGCTCCGGCGGCGCTGTAGGGGGAGGCCGGAACTCCTGCGCAAGGGGGGCGGCTCTCACCAGTGAAGCCAGCGGCCCTCGGTTCGCGCTTCATGTCGAGGACACTGTGGGTGCTTACCGGTTGTCTGTCTCGTCCTCCCAAGGGCGCCAGCGGCCGGTGTTGTCGACGGTGCCGAGTTGCTGGTCGGCGAAGTGCACGCCGAAGCCGAAGACGTCGCTCTGGGCCAGGAATTCAACGAGTCGGCGACGTGAGTGCTCGGCCTGGGCGCTGTCGTGGTCGAGGACGACTTCCCAGTCGGGATGCTGGATCTGGACGGGTGAGTGCATGGCGTCGCCGAAGGCAACGATCCGGCGGCCGTCAGCGGTGTCGAGGATGTAGGCCGTGTGCCCCGTGGTGTGTCCGGGCAGCGCCCAGGCGCGTACTCCCTCGGCGATCTCCGTTCCGTCGGCGACAGCTGTGGTCCGTTCGCTCTGTCCGGCGAGCCGTGGGCCGGAAGCGGGGTTGAGTCCTTGCAGTTCTCCCTCCCCTACGACCCAGCGCGCGTTGGGGAACAGGCTGCGCGGGTCGTCGACGGCGTCCGGCCGGGCCCATCCCGTGTGGTCGTCGTGCAGGTGACTGAAGGCGACCGTTTCCAGCGTGGCCGGGTCGACGCCCAGGCGTTCCAGGTGACCGGGGAGGCTCTGCACGTGGTCGAAGTCATGCTGGAAATGTTCGGGGTCCTCGCCCGAGATGCGACCGTGGCCGGCGTCCAGGAGCAGGCGCTTCCCGCGACGTTCGACGAGCAGTGCGCCGCACCCCATGGCCAGGTGGCCCGCGTCCGTCATGTGGGCACCGTGGGCCGTCCAGTTCTCGTCGGCGGAGGCGGGGTAGACCCGGGTGGGGATCATGTGGACGCCGGCGTCGGGGACGTAGGTGAGGCTGAGGTCGCCCAGGGTTCGCGTCCACAGACCGGGCAGGCGGCCCCCGGAATCGTCGGTGGTGCCGTGCTGCGGATGGGCGGTGGTGGACTGCTCGCTGGTGGTCATGGTGGGTCCCTTTCCTTGTTCGTGTGTGCGGGGGAGTGGTCCGCTCAGGGCGTGAGCAGGCGGACCGGTTCGCCTGCTGAGCAGGCGAGGATGTCGGCTAGTGGGTCGCGGTAGAAGATCTCGTATGCGTCGGCGGTGACGTAGCCCAGGTGTGGGGTGAGGACGGTTCGCGGAGCGCTGCGCCATGGCGAATCGGTGGGCAGCGGCTCGGTGGAGTGGACGTCCAGGGCGGCGTCGCCCACCGTCCCGGCGTGCAGTGCGGCCAGCAGTGCCTTCTCGTCGACGACGGGTGCCCGGGAGGTGTTGATCAGTAGTGTGTCCGGCCGCATGAGGGCGAGTTCGTCGGTACCGATGAGGCCGACGGTGCGTGGGGAGAGCCGGATGTGAAGCGTCACCACGTCCGAGGTGGCCAGCAGGATCCGTTTGCTGACGGGTGTGACGCCCAGTGATTTCGCGTGCCCGGGATCGAGGTGGGCGCTCCGGGCGACGACGTCCATACCGAAGGCGACCCCGACCTGGGCCACGCGACTGCCCACGCCGCCGAGGCCGACAACGCCCAGGCGGGTCCGCGCCGCGCGGCCGCCTCCGTGTCGATGGCAGCGTTGGCCGGGCCCGTGGTCACCAGCAGGCGCAGGTTCGGCAGATGGCTACGACCACATCGAACGGCTCCAGCGTGGTGATCACCTCCCCGGTACTGCCCAAGTGCTCGAAGAAGTAGGTCAGGTGGGCGCCTTCGGGCAGGGAATCCCAGGCGGCGTACCGGTGTGCTGTGTGCTGGTAGTCGTCCAGGATCGCCACTCGGCGGATATCAGGCATGAGCGGTCTCCTCGCCGTGGGCGTGGGCGTGGGCGTGGACGCGGGCGCGGGCGCGGTCCGCGCCAGGTGTACGGGCCGCGTTCACACTTTCGTCCGCCGACGGGTCGGCGAGCGGTTCCGCGGGGCTCGGACGGAGCAGTTCCAGGGACCAGATCGCGAGGCCGATCAGCGCGATCACCGCTCCGAGCGCGGAGACCCCTGCCCAGCCCACAAGCGGATACAGCGCGGCCGTCAGTGCGGACGTGACAGTGCTGCCGGCGAAGGCGGAGACCATGAGCGCTGTGGTCACCCGGCTGCGTGCGTGCGGGATTCGGCGGTACAGGACGCTCTGGTGGCTGATCAGTAGTGCCTGCTGGGCGAGGTTGAGCGCCACGATGCCGACCATCAGCGCGCTCAGACCGAGCGGGCCTCCTCGGCCGGCGAAGACGAGCACGCCCCAGCTGCCGGTCAGTACGATCAGCCCGCCGGTGGTCACCTTGCGGGCGCTACCGCGGTCCGCCAGCCGTCCGGCCGCCGACGCGGCGGCTGCCCCCACGACCCCGACCAGACCGAACAGGCCGATGACCGCCGGACCGTACCCGTAGGCGGGGCCGGCCAGCAGGAACGACGAGGCGGTCCACAGGACTGTGAAGCCGCCCATGCCGACCGCGGCCAGAGCCATCCGACGGCGCAGCAGCGACTCGGTGCGCACCAGCGTCACCACCGATTGCAGCAGTTGGGGGTAGGGCGTCTTCGTGGTCGGCGGGACGAGAGGCAGAACCAGGCGCAGGGTGATCGCAAGAACCGCCATGACGCCCGCCGCGAAGACGAACACCAGCCGCCAGTCCCCGAATTCGGCCAGTACCCCGGAGACCGTTCGCGCGAGCATGATGCCGACCAGCAGGCCGCTCATGACCGTCCCGACCACCGCGCCGCGTTCATGGTCGGCGGCCAGAGTGGCGGCCATCGGCACCACGATCTGCGCCACGGCGGAGGCCACCCCGACCAGCGCGACCGAGGCGTACAGCGCACCCAGCGAGGGGGAGGCCGCCGCACCGATGAGAGCGACAGTGCTCAGGGCGAGCAGCCCGCTCACAAGACGGCGCCGCTCCAGTACGTCACCCAGGGGCACCAGCAGTGCCAGCGAGAGCGCGTAGCCGATCTGCGAGGAGGTGATGATCAGACCTCCGGCCCCCTCGGAGACACCCAGAGCCTTGGAGACGACGGGCAGCAACGGCTGCGCGTAGTAGATGTTCGCGACCGCCGCGCCGCACGTCATCGCCAGCAGCAGCACCATCGCGCGGCTCAGCGGGGAGCGGACGGCAGTGCCGCCCTTTCTGAATTCTGGATCGTTCATGCCGGAATGGTCGTCCTGGTGCGACGTGCTGGTCAAGCAGTTTTAGATCGATCGATCCGTAAGTGATCAGGGTCACTGCGGGTCGTCGGCGTCCGGGCTCTCCGACGCTTGGCGCTTTGTAGAGCAGTTGGTCCAATATGGGAGGAGCGCTCCCCGTGCCGGAGCGCTCGTCTTGTGACGCAGGAGGTCCATATGCCGCCAGTCGGCCGTCCCCGCGCTTTCGACATGGAGGCCGTACTAGAGGCCGCGATGCTGCTGTTCTGGGAGCAGGGCTACGAAGCGACCTCGCTCGCACAGCTGAGAGCCGCCACCGAGCTGTCCTCTGCGAGCCTGTACGGCGCCTTCGGCTCGAAAGAAGGGCTGTTCAAGCAGGTCGTCGAGCACTACATGGACGGGCCGGGCGGCGCTGTCGACGGCATCGAGGACGAGACGGTCAGCCCGCGAGAGGCCGTGGCCGGCCTGCTGCACCGTTCGATCGACATGCAGGCCGACTCGTCCCATCCCACCGGCTGTCTCATCGCCCTGTCCGGCACGATGCGGGCGCCGGGGGAGGATCACGCCGCAGTGCGCGCGACCGTCGCGGCACGGCGTGCGGCCGACCGGGAGCGCATCGGAGCCTGCGTGGAGCGAGGCGTGGCCGCGGGCGAACTCGATGCCGATGCCGACGTCGCCGGGGTGACCGCCATGATCCACAGCTTTCTCCTCGGCCTCTCCACGCAGCTGCGCGACGGGGTGGCCGCAGCGACCCTGCACGCGGCGGTCGACGTCCTGCTGCTCAATTGGCGCCGCGCATAGAGAAAGCAGTCGGCCTGCGGGTCCCTTCGGTCGCTTGGGCGGCGAGGAAGTGGCCGGCGAGGCGGCTGACATTGTCGAGGGCTTGGTGGCGGACAGAGGGCTCCACCACGTGACCCGTCCGGCGTGGACGCTCTGCTGTGGGTCCAGCGGGACCGGCCGACGACCGACGGCCGACCGAGCGTCGAGCGTGGCCGTGGGTGTGGGGGCCCGGGGCCTTGCTGGATGCCCGCCTCGAGGGCGCACCGCTGTCTCAGGAGTCGATTGCCATCTCACTGCCGGTCGAGCAGATACATCACCGAATTCTTCGGGGGAACCTCGATAGGTGATGGGATACGGTCGGCGCGTCGAACACGCGTTTCGTCGCGATGCTGGTTGACGGGCCGGGGGCGAGGGCCTGCGGCTGACTTGTGAAGGCGGCTGTTGCGATGCTGACCTGGCGGGTACGGGGTATGCCCTGGAGGGCGAGATCCGGAAATCAACCGCCGCCCGCACGGCGGCCGGGCGGCGTCACCAACGTCATGGCCTCCTACAACTGCGTCTTGTGCAGGGTGGCCGAGGGTGTCACGCCGTGGCGTTGACGGTAGGCGGCGGCGTACCTGCTGCGGTGGGCGAAGTCCCAGCGGTAGGGGGGAAGAGACCCAGCTGGAGTGGCACCCTTGCGGCCCGAATACAGGCGGGCTGCTGACCGGTACGAAATGCGTTCAGCGGACGTCGTACTCAGCCTGCGCTTGTGGTGCTGCTTCACGCGGGCCCGAAGTGACCGGGGGAGTAGAGGTGACTGTTCTTGCAGCCGAGCATGGGTTGTCCGAGCGCAGTGGTGGTGCGGCCCTTTCTCCAAGAGAGACATGCGCGAGCGAGCTGCGCATATCACCTCAGCTAGGCACGCGTCACACCTACTGGTGGGACGCTGCCGGTGGGAGGCCGATCTCACCAGGCTCGTCCGTGACCGGTCTTCATCGAGTACGGCCGGGTCTGTCACAGATGGCTCCGGAGGCGAGTCCCTTTCTGTGGGGCTACCGCACGGGTATGGCGATCATGCCGCCAGGCGGGTGCCGCGGCGCCAGATGGCGCGGGTGTTGAGGGTGTCGCTGATGTTGCTGGTCGGGTCGCCGTCGACCAGGAGAAGGTCGGCGCGGAGTCCTTCGGCGATGCGGCCCCGGTCGCTGAGGCGGAAGCGGCGGGCCGTGGTCGCAGTGGCGGCGCGAAGGGCCCGTGCGGGTGTGAGGCCAGATGTCACGAGGTATTGCAGTTCGTGGTGCAGGCTCGCTCCGTGTGCCAGGCCCCCGAAGAACGTCTCGGGCATGGAGACGTCGGTACCGGCCAGCATGTCGACGCCGTCGGCGTCCAGGGCGCGCACGGTGTCGTACACGTCCTCGAGTTTGCCTTGCGGGTAACGGTTGTAGCCGGAGCGCAGGGTCTGGTCCCACTTGTTGCCGAGGCGTGCGGCGACTCGGGGATCGTCGGCGAGTTCGCTGCCGGTGATCCCCATCATCGAGGCATTGAGAGTGACGCAAGGAATGACGAACATGCCCCGCGTCCTTGATGACGCCGATGATCTCGGCGGTGTGCGGCTGGTCCATGAACACGTGGGTGAGGCCGTCGATGCCGGCTTCGGCGGCCACCGAAGGAGAACCGGACGAGGTTCATGGAGTTCTGCCGCTACCTGCGCAGCCCCTGCCCGTCGGAGATCCGCATCGCGATCGTGCTCGACAACTTCTCCCCGCACCTGACCACGAAGAAGGATCGCCGGGCCGGCGACTGAGCCACGGCCCACAACGTCGAGCTCACTTACACGCCCACGAACAGTTCGTTGGCCGAACCGCATCGAGGCCCCCGCTCACGCGCTGTGACAGGAATGGCGCTGCCGGATCCCGAACAACTTGGTGTGCGGGGCCGACGGAACCGGGTAACGTCTTGGTCATGTTCTTCCAGACGCCGATTTACGAGTGAGGGAGTGACGGGCCCTTGTTGACGTCCTTCGATGTCGCCGCGCCCGTCCCTCACCGATGAATCCGTAGGCACTTGACACTATTTCGGGAGAACCCGTGAGCAAGAACATCAATAACCCTGTGGGCATGGGCGGCGGCAAGCGCAAGAGGCTGTCCCGTGCCGAGCGGCAGAACAACGGTCCGCACCGCAACCTCGACCGCCGGGGTGCCGCCGACCAGAAGGCGGAGCTGGTGCGCAAGATGCGCGAGAAGGTGGGCGCGGCCGAGGGCGACGCAGGGCAGACGAGCGACGACACCGCACAGAGCTGACGCACCGCCGCCGCGGGGCGGCACCACATGGGGCAGGGCTCGGGCCGCGAAGCGCGGTCCGAGCCCTGCTGCCGTACCGGGCGTGGCCGGTCCCGGTCAGCTTTCGGCCGAGCACCCGCGTCTCAGCCACAGCCCGCGGTACGTCCCTGAATCTGGTGAGACACCGGGGTGCCGCGGCTACTTCGGCGACATGGTGTGCCCTCCGGTAGAAGTTGCTTCGTAAAGTTCAGGCTTCGTCCGCGCGCGCACCTCTCCGTATGGGCATGGATGCCCGGGCCACCGCACAGCCACGCTGGACCAGCAAAGGCTGGTCTTCGTGGCGGAGACGGACATGCGTGGCGGGCAGCCGCTCGACGAACACCAGCTTGTGGCGTGCTCCGGCTCCCATCGCTCGTCGCCTCGGACCTTCCGAAAGTGGGTGTCGCTGAGCGGCCCACAACGGGCCGCGTCACGCGATGAGTACAGAAACCACGTCCCTGCTCAGGCCGGTGATCCGCGGACGGTTGACGAGCATGGCGCGGATAACGCTCCCGCTGAACCGACCAAGCCGCCACGCAGTCTGCTGGCCAACCGGACCGCCCGAACAACGAGACCGCGGACACACCCTGTATGAGCGGCTTGCGTACACATACGCGGGCCTGTACTGCAACGAGCCCGGCGGCCCCGTTTGCGACCTGCTCCGTCTCCAAGTCTCAGCCAGTCAGTTCCGGTTGCCCCCATCGGGATTGACGGGGCGCAGAGGGCGGACGCATGGCGCACCGGGCGCGTGAGACGGCGTGTACTCATCCCATCCGTACACCGGCTCTGCTCCAAGGGCTTCCGGATGTGCGATCACGCGGATTGCCAGCGTGCAGTCATTTCCCTTTGATCGAGGTACGGAGCGATGTCATCCAGTTCGACGCCAGCCCCCCCCCCCCTTTCTGCTCGGACGTGTCCAGGCCCCGCGCAGATTATGCGTTCAGTCACTCGGAGGTTGACGGTTGTTGGCGGCGTTGTTTGAGCGGATGGTGGTGCGGGGTCCGGATGTGGTTGCGGTTCGTGATGCGGGTGTGGTGGGTGGGGAGCTGACGTATGGGGAGGTGAATGCGCGGGCCAATCGGCTTGCCCGGTGGCTGGTTGCGCGGGGTGCCGGGCCGGAGCGGTTTGTGGCGTTGGCGTTGCCGCGCTCGGTGGATCTGGTGGTTGCCTGCGTGGCGGTCGCCAAGACCGGGGCGGCCTACCTTCCGGTGGATCTGTCTCTTCCCGCCCGGCGCATTGAGTTTGTGTTGGCGGACGCGGATCCGGTGCTGGTGGTGACCGTGCGGGCCGCGCTACGGCAGCTGCCTCCTGAAGCCGTCTCGTCGCGGCAGCAACTGGTACTCGATGATCCGGAGGTGGTGCAGAGCCTGCACTGCCTGGACTCGTCCGACCTCAGCGATGAGGAACGCGGCGCTCGTGTGTTGCCGGGGCACCCCGCTTACGTGATCTATACCTCCGGCTCCACCGGACACCCCAAAGGCGTCATCACCACGCACCGGGGCGTCGAGGCCCTGGCTGCCACGCAGCAAGAGCGGTGCGCGCTGGTCCGGTCCAGCCGGGTGTTGCAGTTCGCTTCGCCGACCTTCGATGCGTCCTTTTGGGAACTGTGCATGGCACTGCTGTCCGGTGCGACTCTGGTGGTGGCTCCGGCCGAGCGGCTGCTGCCAGGGCCGGAGCTGGTCGGACTGGTCACACAGGAACAAATCACCCACCTGACACTTCCTCCGTCCGTGCTGGCCGCCCTGCCCGACGACGGCCTGCCGCCGGGCGTCACGCTCATCGTGGCCGGCGAGTCCTGCCCCGGAAACCTGGTGGCGCAGTGGGCGCCGGGACGGCGGATGCTCAACGCGTACGGCCCCACCGAAACCACGGTCTGTGCCTCCGTCAGCCTCCCTTTGACCGGGGCAGGCTCGCCTCCGATCGGCCGACCGGTGCGTGACGCGGACTGTCACGTACTGGATGCAAAGCTCGAGCCGGTGGTGGCCGGGGCGACGGGAGAGCTCTATGTGACGGGGCCACTGCTGGCTCGTGGTTATCTGGGCCGTCCGGTGCTGACGGCACAGCGGTTTGTGGCATGTCCCTATGGTCGGCCGGGGGAGCGGATGTACCGTACCGGGGATCTGGCACGGCGCAACGCCGACGGGGACCTGGAGTTCATCGGCCGGGTCGATGACCAGGTCAAGGTGCGCGGCTTCCGCATCGAGCCGGGCGAGGTCGAGGCCGTCCTCGCCCGCCGGCCAGGCATCGCCCAGGCCGCCGTCATCGCCCGGGAAAGCAGCCCCGGCACCACACACCTCGTCGGGTATGTGAAATCTGGCGGCGGCCAGACGCCGGATACCGACTCGCTGCGCCGACGGCTCGGGGAGATGCTGCCCGACTACATGGTGCCCTCGCTGCTCATCGCACTGGAGGCGCTGCCGCTGACGCCGAACGGCAAGGTGGATCGCGCTGCACTTGCCGCCAGACCGGTAGAACGTTCCCTCCAATTCCAGGGACCGGCCCCCCACGGCTGTGTGGAGGAGCAACTGGCCGGGTTTGTCGGTGCGGTGCTCGGTGTGGAGCCCGTCGGGGCCGAGGACGACTTTTTCGCATTGGGCGGCGACTCCCTTTCAGCCGCCCGCCTGTTGCACCGTATTCGCGCCCGGTACGCCGTGGACCTGCAGCTCAGAGAGGTGTACGAGACACCGACCGTTGCGGGACTAGCGGCAGCCGTGCAGCGCTCCGAACGCTTGAGCGGCGGACCGGAGCTGGCTCCCAGGGAGCGACCGACCGTGCTGACTCTCTCGCACGGGCAGCGCCGCCTGTGGTTCTTGAACCAGATCGCGGAGGCCGCCCCAAGCTATGCGATTCCCTTGACGGTACACCTGCGCGGCACGGTGGACCGGGACGCCCTGAGGGCCGCGCTGGGCGATGTGGCCGCGCGCCACGAGAGTCTGCGCACCCTGTTTCCTGCCACCTCGGGGCTGCCGCGCCAGGTGGTGCTCGAACCGGAGTGCGCCCGCCCGGTGCTGAACGTGCGCGTCGTCTCCGCGGCCGAGGCGGGCACGTGCGTGGAGGCCGGCGCGCGGCGGGGCTTCGACCTGACGCGAGAGCTGCCGCTCCGTGCCGAACTGTTTGAAACCGCTCCGGACGAAACCGTCTTGTTGCTCATCGTGCACCACATCGCCTGCGACGGTTGGTCCGCAGCACAGCTCTGTGCGGATCTCGCGGAGGCATACCGGGCCCGCTGCGCCGGACGCGGCCCCGACTGGACCCCACTGCCCGTACAGTACGGCGATTACACGCTCTGGCAACGCGAACTGCTCGGCAGCGCGGACACTCCGACGAAGGACACGCGGCGGCACCTGTCCTATTGGAGAGACACGTTGGCGGGTCTGCCCACTGAACTCCCCTTGCCCGTTGACCGCGCGCGCCCGACGGTGCCAAGTCACCGTGGCGCACGGGTCCGCGCGGCCTGGCCGGACCAGATGCACCGCAAGCTGCTCGACCTGGGACGCCAGAACGACACCGGCCTGTTCACCGTTCTTCAGGCCGGGCTCGCCGGGTTGCTGACCCGGCTGGGAGCGGGGACCGACATCCCGCTGGGCACGATCGTTGCCGGCCGGAGCGCTCCCGCTCTGGACCACCTCGTAGGTTTCTTCGCGAACACGCTGGTGCTGCGCACCGATACCTCCGGCGCCCCCGCCTTCCACGAGTTGATCCGCCGCGCACGGGAAACGGCCTTCGCGGCCTTCGATCACCAGGACCTGCCGTTCGAGCGCGTCGTGGAAGCGGTCAACCCCGCACGGTCTCTGCATCGCAACCCCCTGTTCCAAGTCGCGCTGGTGGTCCAGAACAACCCCTCGCCCCAACTGGACCTGTCGGACGGCACCCATGAGGGCACCCAAGTGCACGTTGCGCACAATGGGTCCGCCAAGTTCGACCTGCTCTTCGAGTTCTGGGAGCGACGAGGAGCCGACGGCCGCATGACCAACATCGACTGTGTGGTCGAGTACGCCACCGAGCTGTTCGAGCGCGAAACAGCGGAGTGGTTGCTCGGGTGTCTGGAACAGTTGCTGACCGCCGCGGCAGCCGACCCCGCGCGGCCGGTCAGCACCTTGGACGTCGAGGGTCTGCGCCGACGACCGCGGACCCTCCCTGCCCCTCAGCACGCCGTCACCTGCTCGCCCCGGGAACCGGCGGTACTGGCGGCGTTGTTCGAGGGGGTGGTGGTGCGGGGTCCGGATGTGGTTGCGGTTCGTGATGCGGGTGTGGTGGGTGGGGAGCTGACGTATGGGGAGGTGAATGCGCGGGCCAATCGGCTTGCCCGGTGGCTGGTTGCGCGGGGTGCCGGGCCGGAGCGGGTTGTGGCGTTGGCGTTGCCGCGCTCGGTGGATCTGGTGGTTGCCTGCGTGGCGGTCGCCAAGACCGGGGCGGCCTACCTTCCGGTGGATCTGTCTCTTCCCGCCCGGCGCATTGAGTTTGTGTTGGCGGACGCGGATCCGGTGCTGGTGGTGACCGTGCGGGCCGCGCTACGGCAGCTGCCTCCTGAAGCCGTCTCGTCGCGGCAGCAACTGGTACTCGATGATCCGGAGGTGGTGCAGAGCCTGCACTGCCTGGACTCGTCCGACCTCAGCGATGAGGAACGCGGCGCCCGTGTGTTGCCGGGGCACCCCGCTTACGTGATCTATACCTCCGGCTCCACCGGACACCCCAAAGGCGTCATCACCACGCAGGCGGATGTCGCGGCGCTCGCCACCGACAGCAGTTTCAGCGGTCAGGCGCACCAGCGGGTACTCCTGCACTCACCACACACCTTTGATGCGGCCACCTACGAACTGTGGGCACCGCTGCTGCACAGCGGACGCCTCACGGTGGCACCGGACGGCAGGCTGGGCATTCTCGAACTGGTCCGCCTCATCACCGAGGAGGAGATCACCGGACTATGGCTCACGGCGGGACTGTTCCGGCTGCTGGCTGAGGAAGCACCGGAGTCTTTGTCGGAGGTCCAAGAGGTGTGGACCGGAGGAGAGGCAGTACCGGTCACTGCGGTGCGGCGAGTGCTGGAGCACTGCCCGAACACCACCGTGGTCAATGGTTACGGACCGACAGAGACCACGGTCTTTGCCACCCGCCACCACGTGCGAGCAACCGGGCAGCTCGGGAGGACGGTGCCCATCGGCCGCGCGCTGGACACGATGGCCGTGCACCTGCTGGACGAAGGCTTGCACCAGGTTCCCGCCGGGGAAGTGGGTGAGCTCTACGTGTCCGGCAACGGGGTCGCCCGCGGATATCTGGGCCGTCCGGTGCTGACGGCACAGCGGTTTGTGGCATGTCCTTACGGTCGGCCGGGGGAGCGGATGTACCGTACCGGGGATCTTGCACGGCGCAACGCCGACGGGGACCTGGAGTTCATCGGCCGGGTCGATGACCAGGTCAAGGTGCGCGGCTTCCGCATCGAGCCGGGCGAGGTCGAGGCCGTCCTCGCCCGCCGGCCCGGCATCGCCCAGGCCGCCGTCATCGCCCGGGAAAGCAGCCCAGGCACCACACACCTCGTCGGGTACATCGTGCCGGCCCATGCCCTGCAGGCGGACACGGACGCACTGCGTCGGGCGCTGCGGCGCGAACTGCCGGAACACATGGTCCCGTACGCGCTGGTGCTGATGCCCTCCCTGCCCCTCGGGCCCAACGGAAAACTGGACCGCGCCGCGCTGCCGGTCCCCCGTGAGGCGGACACGTCCGATATACCTTCGCAGGCTTCTTCGGGTGCGAAGGACGGTGCCCTCGCACTGGAACCGGTGCTCAGGGAGATCTGGTGCCAGGTCCTCGATATCGACACCGTAGGGCTGGACACCCTGTTCTTCGACGCGGGGGGCGACTCGCTGGCCCTGATGCGCATCCAGGCGCGCATCACTGCGCGTCTGGGTTTCGAGCCGAGCATGGCGGACCTCTTCGAGTACCCGACCATCCGGCGCTGCGCGTCCTGTCTGGCCGACCGGCTCGCCCAGCGGGAGACACCCGAGACGGCGGTCTCAGGACGCACCAAGCGCCGCACCGGGGCCCTCAGTGTCCCGGACTGCGACGGCATCGCGGTGATCGGCATGGCGGGCCGGTTCCCCGGGGCACAGAACGTCGACGACCTGTGGCAACTGCTGTGCGACTGCCGCGACGGCATCACCCGTGGCAGCCCCCGTCCATCCGACGAGACGTGGGTAGCAGCGGCTGGGCTGCTCCCTGAACTGCACGGCTTCGATGCTCCGCTGTTCAACATGAGCCCGGCGGACGCCGCAGTCATGGACCCCCAGATGCGGTTGTTCCTGGAGTGCTCCTGGAATGCGCTGGAGCACGCCGGATACCCACCGCAGTGCGAGTCGCTGCCCACGGTCGGAGTCTTCGGCGGCACGGCCCTGCCTCGTGAGTGGCTGCACCGGTTCGCCGCTCAGGGCGCCGCTCCGGGCTCCGCAGAAGAGCACCGGTTGCTCAGCGGCAACCCATGGATGTACCTCGCAACCCAGACCGCGCACCGGCTCGGCCTCACCGGCCCGGCGGTGACGGTGCAAAGCGCCTGCTCCACCTCCTTGGTAGCCGTGCACCAGGCCTGCAACAGCCTGCGTCGGCAAGACTGCTCCATCGCACTGGCCGGTGGCGCGACACTGCTCACCGAACCGGGCTACCGCTACGAAGCGGGCAGCATCCTCTCACCGGACGGACACTGTCGCCCCTTCGACGCAGACGCCAAGGGCGCGGTGCCCGGCAGCGGGGCCGCAGTCGTGGTGCTCAAGAGGCTGACGGACGCACTGGCCGACCAGGACACGGTCCACGCGGTGATCCGCGGATCAGCGGTCAACAACGACGGCGCGCGAAAGGCCGGCTTCGCCGCGCCGAGCGTCGCCGGTCAGCGGGACCTTCTCATAGCCGCCTGGAGCGCCGCAGGCCTCCGCCCCGAAAACATCGCTTACATCGAAGCCCACGGCACCGGCACCGTGGTGGGAGATGCGGTGGAGATACGCGCACTCGCCCAGGCCTTCCAAACCCTGTCCCCACCTGTGGGGCGCTGTGCCCTCGGCTCGGTGAAGAGCAACCTCGGTCACCTCGACGCCGCTGCCGGAGTCACTGGACTGGTGAAAGCGGTGCTGGCGGTCAAGCACGGCATCATCCCGGGAACACCGCACCACCGCCGCCCGAACGCCGAACTCGCCTGCCAGAGCACTCCGCTGTACGTCAACAGTGCAACCATCCGCTGGCCGCAGGACGAGCACCAGACGGTGCGCACCGCCGGGGTGAGCGCGTTCGGCATCGGCGGGACCAACGCTCACGTGGTCGTCGAGGCTGCTCCCGCCCAGCGGCCGTCCGCGCCGCCACCGGGCCCGCAGCTGCTGCCGGTTTCCGCTCGAACGGATGCCGCTCTCAAAGCCACGACGCGAAGGCTGGCCGCACACCTGCTCGCCTCCCCCGAGGCCGCGCTGGCCGACGTCGCCTACACCCTCAGGCACGGCAGAACCCCGCAGCCGCTACGCCGAGCCGTCGTCGCCGCAAGTGCCGAGCGGGCAGCGCGGGCACTCGAGCACCAGGAGCCCGCTGCCTTCACCGGCAGCCCCGACCCCGATCGTCCACGCCGACTGGTGTTCATGTTCCCCGGCGTTGCCACGCACCAGCCGGGCACGGGACACGATCTCTACAACCGGGAACCGGTCTTTCGCGCGGAGATCGACCGTTGCGCCGATCGTTTCGCGCAGGAACTCGGCACGGACATCAGAGCAGTGCTCCTTCCGAAGCCAGGACACCAGCTCCGGGCTGCCGAGGAGCTGTTGCGTCCCTCGAGGAACATGGCAGCGGTCTTCGCCACCGAAGTCGCACTCAGCCGCCTGCTGGCGTCAAAAGGTCTTCACGCCGGGGCCGCCGTGGGCCACAGCCTCGGCGAGTACGCCGCCGCCTGCGCGGCCCAGGCACTGGCCGTCGAGGACGCCATCGCCTTGGTTGCGCTGCGTGGGCGGCTGTGCGACGAGCTCCCCCCGTCCGCCATGCTCAGCGTGCCGCTCCCCTCGGAAGAACTCGCTCCGCGACTGGGACCGCACCTTTCGATCGCGGTGGTGAACGGCCCACAACACTGCGTGGCGGCCGGCCCCGACACGGCCATCGAGGACCTCCGACAGACCTTGGCCGCACAAGGAGTCGAGGGCCACCGCCTGCGTATCGCCGCCGGTCTGCACTCACCGCTCGTGGAACCGGTCATGGACCAGCTCGCTGAGCGAGCCGCCACCATGCCCATCCAGGCTCCCCGCATCCCTCTCATGTCCAACGTCACCGGAACCTGGGCAACACCATCCGTCATCGCCGACGCCGGCTACTGGGCGCGGCATCTACGCAGCACCGTCCAGTTCGGCAAGGGACTGACCACGCTGCTCGGCGACGACGACACCGAACAGCTGCTGGTCGAAACCGGCCCCGGCCAAACCCTGGCCACTTTGGTGCGGATGCACCCTCTCGCAGCGAACGCCGCTCTGGTGGCGACTGCACTGCCTACGGCAGGAGACAGCGATCGCAGCGAGACCGCGTCCGTTCTGGACACGGTGGCCGCACTGTGGTGCGCGGGCTTCGACGTCGACTGGGCCGCCTTCGACGCGGCCAAGCCCCGCCGACGCGTCCCCCTGCCCACCTACCCATTCGACGGTGCGGGTGGACCTTCCGGCGAGATGCCCAGCGTCATCCCGGTACGACAACCAGCACCCACCAATCCCGTGTCCGCCGTCAGCCGTGCGCTCGTCAGCCAGAGCGTGGCGGAGATCTGGACCGAACTGCTCGGCGTCGAACCGGCGCACGACGCGGACCACTTCTTCCGCAGTGGTGGAGACTCACTCCTCGCCGTGCAAATCAGCAGCCGCTTACGGCAGGCCCTCGGCATGACCGTCAGCACCCACACACTTCTGGAGCATCCGACTGTCGGAGAGCTCGTCGACCACTTGGTCCACGTAGCCGAGGCGCGTCAGGCCCCCCGAAGCCCGGACAGGCTCCTGGTGACGGTGCAGCAGGGTTCCACCGGACGCATCCCGATATTCATGGTCCAGGCCATCGGCGGAACCGTCTTCAGCTACCGCGAACTCGCCGCAAGCATTGGCCCCGAACAGCCGATGTACGCCTTCCGCGCGGCCGGACTGGAAGACGGTGAGGAGCCCTTCGACAGCATCACCGCCATGGCAGATCGCTACGCGCAGGAGCTTCTGAGTAACCGTCCGGCCGGCCCGTACATCATCGGGGGCCACTCATCGGGCGGGGTCGTCGCCTACGAGATGGCACGGCAACTGATCAGCCGTGGCGCCGAACCCCCACTGGTGCTGATGCTCGATACGGTGACCGTCGCACAGTCCCAACAGCTGGGCATCAGCACCATCCCCGACGTTCGTGTGCTGATCGACGCATTCCAGGAGATCGCCCCGGAACCCACCGACGCACTACGGTCCGCCATCGAAAACGATCCACGCGTACGCGATGTCGTCGTGCGGACCAACCTGGCTCTCTCCCGCTATCAGCCGGAACCATGCCCCGCCGACCTCGTCTATGTGCGGGCCGCCGACCGGGACCAGCTCCTCGCCCCCGATGCCCATCAGTGGTGGGCCGGGTACTGCCAGGGCGAGATGACCGTCCATCACATTCCCGGAAATCACTTCACCATCATGGAACCACCGTGCGTGCTCCAGGTCGCCAGCCTGCTCGCCCGCCACCTGCCCGACCCAGCGCAATGACCATGACCGAAGGGACAGTCATGCCCGAGCGCCACCTGTCTGCCGACGTCCTCATCATCGGCGCCGGACTTGCAGGACTGACCGCGGCGATCTCCCTGCAACAGCAAGGAAAACGAGTGCTGGTCCTGGAGCGCCGTGAGAGCGCAGGCGGCCTGTGCGGAACCACGCGCATCGGGAAGTACGAGTTCACCCTCGCCTGCAACGACTTCGGCTCCGGTATCGAGCGGGTCATGGCCCAGCTCGGCGTCAGCGTGACGTTCCGCAGGCGCGCCACACGGTTCCACTGCGGGCGGGAAAGCTACACACTCCCACCGACCGGCACCACCTTGATCAACCTGCTGCGCCACTCCCTGGATGCCGGCAGGCTCCTGCGCGCCCTCCGCCGTCCGTCCACAGATGACCGTTACGAATACCTCGGACCGCTGCTCGAAGCCAGCGTGCGCAGTCAGCCCTTCGCTGACTACCTGTCCATCGCCGCGTATGCCTTTGGATCGGCACCCGACAGGTACCCGCTCCAACAGTTCCGGCAGACCTTTTCCAAGGAACTCGATTACGGATACGACAGGACCACAATTCCTCTTGGCGGTCCCCAGGCACTGATCAACGCCATGACGAAGCGGCTCGCTGAACTCGGAGGCGAGCTCGTTCTCGGCACCCGCGTCCATTCCCACGCCACCTCGGACGGCCTGAAGATCGCCCACACCGACCGAGACACCTACCGTGCGCGGCATCTGATCACCAGCGAGGGACGCCTCAAGGACTACCCACCCGAGACGGCTCCCAGTCTCGCGGCCGGTATGTTACGGCTGGCCACCCATTCCGATGTGGTCTTCCCTGAACACATTCATACCCTGGGCCACTTCCCCGCCGGCGCCGCACATTGGCTGTACCAACTCGAGACCGGGAGAATGCCGAAGGCCTTCGGCTTCCACGTGGTCCCGTGCACACCCCCGGGTGTCCGAGACCACCGCACGTTCAATGTCTACTTCCTCTGTCCCCGCGGCATGTCCGAGCCATCTGCGGACACCATTCATGGGATTCAGGATTACATATTCGAGCGCCTCTCGTCGATGCTGCCCAGCCTGACGGACAAGGTACTTCTTCAGCATTTTGTCTCCCCGGGTCAGTTCGCCGAGGCCCACGGACTATCGACCGAGCTGGTTGCCGCCGTGGCGCCGCCCACGTTCAGCAAACCAGAAATCTACGACGAGGAGTCCGATCTCTACCACGTGGGCAACACCGTGGGACCGCCCGGCCAGCATGCCGGGGCCGCGGTGCGCTGCGGCCTACAAGCCGCTGAAGCCGTCATCATGGCCGAAACACGGAAAACGGGGGACCCAGCTTGAACGACCAATTCGACGCGCTGGGGCCCTCTTATGAGGAAACAGCCGAACTGCCTCTGCGTCGCTATCTCGAAATGCCCGGAATCCTCGCCGCCGTGGGCGACGTACGAGGACTGTCCGTCCTGGACGTCGGCTGTGGCAGCGGTATCTACACCCGTTGTCTGAAACGCTCAGGCGCTCGCCGTGTGGTGGGCTTGGATGTCTCTCCCGGCATGGTGCAGGCCGCGCGTGAACGCGAGAGGCAGGAGCAACTCGGCATCGACTATGTTCTCGGGGACGCCGTCGGAGCAAAGAGTCTGGGCACGTTCGACCTCGCTGTCGCCGTCTACGTGCTGCCGTACGCCGAGACGGAGAATCAGTTGCGTGCCATGTGCCAAGGAATCGCTGGAGCGATTTCCGACCACGGCCGCTTCGTGACGGCTACCTCCAACCCGCATCTTTCTGCCGACCCGAACTGGTATGCCCCCTACGGATTTACCGTCCAGTGTGCAGCCACACGGACTGACGGCACCACCATGACGCTCGCCGCCGGCGCGGGAGATCTCCGCTTCAGCGCCACCGCATACCACTGGACCCGCGAAACGCACGAACAAGCCCTCAAGCAAGCAGGGTTCGGTGAACTCATGTGGAAAAGTCCGCAGCCCACGGAAGAAGGACTCACCCGGCTCGGCAGCGCCTACTGGGAGCGGTACATCGCCTGTCCCCACTCCCTCATCCTCGACTGCCGAAAGAGCCGCAGTCCGATCGACCCGAGGAAGCCTGCTTGAACTTACCGGGAACTGGGCTGGGATGAGGGAGTTGAGTAAGTCCAGGCCGAAGGTGTCGAGCGGCCGGTGCAGGTCGAGTTCGACGGCGTCGATCTGCACGATGTCGGCCTGCGCTCTTCGGGTGATCGCGCTCAGCAGGGCGTGCCGGACCCGTCGTGGGGGCGTTGGGCAGATACATCCCCACGCCTTGGCCACAGCGGCCGGCCCTTGACTCTGGAGTGCTCCGTGAAGAAACCCTCCGCGCACCTTGCCGCCCTCGCCGTCCTGGTCTGCACGGCGCTAGTGCCCTCCGCCGCTACGGCTCAGGCCTCGAAGTCGGGGGCGCCGCTGCCTCCGCTGCAGCTGAAGGGCGGCACGCCGTTCGACTACTGCCTCACCGACACCGCCCAGAAGGCGCTGGCCGACGCAGGTGTCACCTTCGGCGTGGTCGCCCCCGCGACTCAGGTCACCGTGAACGGGCACCCGTGCATGCACGCCGTGCTCGACAGCGGCGAGCTCAACACTGACCTGTCCGGCCTCACTGGCAAGGCCCGCGGCGGCTTCACTCTCCAGCACAACGGCAAGCGCGCCGAGTTCAAGGACATGGCGCTGGTGATGAAGCTCGACCGCACCGCGGTCATCACCACCGAACACCTCGGCAAGCGCATCGAAACCCTCACCACCGGCGCCGAGGGAGTCAAGATCGCCCTCACCAAGGTCAGCGCCGAGAACACCCCCGTCAACCTCGCCGGCCCCGCCGCCGACGCCATCACCAGCGAGCTCGGCACCAAGTCACTCGCGGCCGGGCAGCAGCTGTTCTCCGCCACCCTCAGCTTCGACGTCCTCCAGGGACTCACCGGAGCCAAACTCGGCTTGTAGCACGAGCGCGACCAGACCTGCCGGTTCCGAAGATGAGGGGGAGAGGAAGTTGAAGGCCCGGGTCAGCTGTCGGTCGGCTTCCTGGGCCGCGATCAGATCGGCCGGGCTCTCCTCCTGGGCCGCGGTACTCGACACTGCGCTGTCAGCAGGGCCCTACACGGCTTCCCACAGGGGGGCGTTTGCCTCCGGCCTGGCCAAGCGGCCCTATGACGTCCGGCACGCCGGGCCAACCGCCCCATTGAGCGGTCGATGAAGGCTTGGTATACCGACGGCTGCGGAACTTCGCCAGCGTCTGCCCGCCCCAGCAGACCAAGCTCCTCGTCTACCTCAAGGCCGACCCGAAGGAGGTCGACCTCGTTCCCGGCTTCACTCGGGACGTGACGGGGCTCGGCCACCACGGCTCGGGCGACCTGGAACTGCAGCTGCGTACGGAGCGCGACCTGGAACGCACTGAAGACCTTCTCCGCCTCAGCTAGCGTCCGAATGTGGCGTCAGCGCAGCGGGTCGTTCCGCAGGTGCGCCGGCAGCTGCCGGTATAGCCGCCGTTGGGCCGCATAACCATTCTGGCCATCTGTGAACTCGCGGGCGCTGAGCCCAGGAAATGGACCATAGTTCCAACTCACTTTCACAGTCACCACACCGTCGTCCGGAGCCACAGGCTGGTCCTCGCGATTACTGCCGGCACGTGATGCCTTGGTAGGGACCGGCACTGTCCCAGCGTTAGTGGAGTCGCCATGACCGTTGGACAGTCCACTCGTTGGGGTTGGTGGTACGAGCCCGCTGCACGGTGGCCTCTTGCATGCTTTGGGTCCTGGGGACCTGGGACGAACTGAGGCTCGTGCGACGTGCTGGTGAGCAGGTCCAAGGGCTGGATCGGGCGGCGGCGTACAGCCCCCGGCCGGTGCCAGGCAGAGGGCCTGCAGTGTCAGCAGGCTTTGTTGGCATCGTCATGGATTCCCATGAGATTCGTGAGCTGCACCGTGACACCGACCGGGCCGTCGTCATCGTTTCGTACCTAGTCGGACAGGGTTTTGGTATTTGGGGCAGACACGTTGCAGAGATCGAGATTGGGCGCGAAAGGCGCGGGCTGCGGAGAGCAGGCCACGTTCGGGCTGCGCCTCCAGTGGGGCCGGCGAAGGGGCTGTATCGGTGCGCAAGTGGTGGCCGCTGGTGGCCATCTGCCTGGGGACGTTCATGTTGCTGATGGACGTAACCATCGTGAACGTGGCGCTGCCGGCGATCTCGTACGACTTGCGCGCCTCGATCTCCGCTTTGCAGTGGGTCATGGATGCCTATGCGCTTGTACTGGCGGCGCTGTTGCTCACGGCGGGGGCGTGTGCGGATCTGCTGGGCCGACGCCGGATGTATCTCACCGGTTTGACCGTCTTCGCTGCCGCGTCGTTGGTGTGCGGGCTTGCCCCGAGCGCGGGGGCGCTGGTGGTAGGCCGTGCCTTGCAGGGGCTGGGTGGAGCGATCATGTTCGCTACCACCACGGCTCTACTGACGTCGGTCTATTCGGGCCGTGAGCGGGTAGTGGCATTCAGCGCGTGGGGTGCAGTCAGTGGTTCCGCCACGGCCACGGGACCGGTGCTTGGAGGTCTGCTCTCCCAGAGATGGGGCTGGCCGACGATCTTCTTGGTGAACCTTCCGGTCGCTGTGCTGACGATGGCGCTCGCGCGTCGTGTCCTGCCGGAGTACAAGAGCGCCGCGGGCCGACGCTTCGATGCGCCGGGTGCTGTGACCTTCACGGTCGCCGCCGGCGCTGTTGTCGCAGGGCTGATCTCCAGCTCGGAGAAGGGCCGGGACGACGACGGAGTGCTGGCTCTTCTCGCCCTTGGCGGAGTGGCTCTCCTCCTGTTCCTCGTGGTGGAGTTGAGCAGCGCCCAGCCGATGCTGGACCTGCGGCTGTTTCGCCGTCCAGCCTTCTCAGGGCTGATGCTGTCGGCACTGTTGTTGCAGGGCACGGCGTTCGGGCATCTGGGCTACACCTCGTTGTGGCTGCAGTCCTCCTTGCATATGCAGCCGCTGGCGGCCGGGCTGGTTCTCGCACCGCTGAGCCTCTCGGGTCTGCTGGTGTCGAGCCTCGGGGGGCGGTTCCTCCAGGGCCTGCCGGCACGCGTGCCGGTCAGTTGCGGTCTCCTGCTCATCGGTATCGGGGTCCTGTCCCAGGCGATGGTCGGTCCGCACTCGGGCTGGACGGCGCTGCTGCCTGGCCTGGTCCTCACCGGGATTGGCGCCGGCGGGATGATCCCGCCCCTGACGGCAGCGGCCCTCGCGTCGGTTCCGCAGTCGGAGGCTGGAACAGCCAGTGGCGCAGTCAATACGTTTCGGCAGCTGGGTCAGGCCATTGGCGTGGCGGTGTTGGGCAGTGTTTTCGTCCATGCCGCCGGCCCCAGCCTCGACCATGTCACCGACAATCCGCTGCGCGCGGCGGCGGCGGTCGGGAGCGGACAGAGCGACCGGTTCATCGATGCCGCCGCGCCGAACCGTCGCGGGGTTGTGGCCGATGCGGTCCACGCTGCGTTCGTCAGCGGTCTGCAACAGGTGTTCCTGATCGCGGGGTCGGCCGCAGTTGTCACCGGCATCGCTGCATGGTTCTTGCTCAAAGACCTGGATCGTGACAGAACGCCGGCTGCCGCCGAGGGCGCGTCTACTGGTGCGTCGAATCGCGGTCCTGAACCGCCTTTTGCAGCTGGGACCGTGACTCCTCCTTAGACGCCGCATCACCAAATGAAACGGCGTCTTATTGAGCGGGGACAGTCGGGAACGCCGCACTGGCGTGCACGCGTGCGCCTTCTGGATTCTGCTGTGTAGCAGGGGCATGGAGAAAACTCGGCGCCCAGCCTCGTCGAACAGGTTCGGATGACGAAATCGGCCGCCACAGACCAGGACAGTGATGCGATGGCCATTGCTTGCCCATTCCGGGCGGGGCGCGGCTGGGTTTCGGTGGTGGCCACGAAGTGCGCCGGGCGCGCGTGGGAGTTGAGGGGCTGCGCCGCCGCCGCTCGCTGAGATCAGTGAACGGCGCCGGGTTCGGGAGTGCGGGCCGCGCGGTGCGGGCAATTCCGCGGTGACCGCCCCGGGGCCGCCGCAGCCGCAGTCGGGGCTGTCACGCCGGACGCGGCATTCCCCCGCGAGCGTCCAACGCACTTCCCAGGAGAGCTTCATGGAAAAGCAGAACCGCCAGGCATCGGGTCCAGCCACAGAGAACGACCCGACGAGTCAGTCATATAATTGGGCCATCACTCCACCCCGGCGTCAGCGAAAGGCCGGGGGGCAGATCCTTTCAATCAATTCTGGAAAGTGTGTCGATGCGGAATGGACGCAACGTCGCGGTCGCACAGCCATCGAGAAACGGGCGCTGACCTCTTCCTGCACCGTCACTGAACTCGGAATCCAGGGGGACGAACAGGCCGCAGATTTTCACGGCGGAAGACTCCAAGCCGTGTACGCGTACGCACGGGAAGACCTCGACTGGTGGTCGGACGAGCTTGGGAGGCCACTGCGGAACGGCATGTTCGGAGAGAACCTGGACCTCACGGGATTCGATGTCAGCGGCGCGGCACTCGGCGAGCGGTGGCAAGCCGGTGAGGTGCTTCTGGAGGTAATGGCACCGCGCATGGCCTGTGGGACGTTCGGCGCCTGGATGGGGGAGACGGGGTGGGCCAAGCGCTTCAACGATGCGCGCCGCCCCGGCGCTTACCTGCGGGTCGTGAGAGAGGGAAAGCTGTCGGTCGACGATTCGGTGCACATGGTGTGGCAGCCGCAGCAACGTGTGACGGTCGCCGAGTCGGTCGGGGCCATTCTGGGCGATCACGAAGTGCTGCGCCGCATCCATGCCCTTGCGGAGCAGGTTCCCGCCTGGGACAAGACGGCGATGATGTTCCACGTCTCGAACCGGACCAATGCCAAGGCCAAAGGCTCAGGCGAGACACTCACTTCCGTACCCCCGGGGGCGGGGTGAACGTGGCATTCGAACTGCACGACGACTTCAACGCACAGGACCCGCGGCTCGCCCTCGCCGAATCCGCCAAAGGCTGCCCCTACCGCTGGGAACCAAAGAAACAGACGCTGTATGTTTTTGGCGCTGAAGAGGTGCGCAGCATTCTCATCAGCGACGGATTCTGGAGTGAACGCTCGGATGACTGCAGGGGCAGCCAACTGAGCAAGGCGGAGAAAGAGCGGCGGGCCAAACTGCGGGAATTCTACGGCTTGTGGCCGATCTTCTCCGACGGCGATCGCCACAAATGGGCCCGGCACGTCACGATACGCCTGCTCCGCGATACGGCCACACCGGAGCTGTTCGGCACGTTCGAACGGCTGGCGCATGAGCTGCTGTCCGAGGCCGGAGAGGATGCCTTTGACTGGACCGAGCGCATCGCGCAGCCGTTGGCCCACGAGGCGGCAGCAGCCTTGACTGGGCGACGTGACACCGGCCAATTGCTCGATCTGACAGGCGCCGTCATGCACGAACTGGCCGCGCCGGACATCGACACGACGCGAATCGATAGGGCCCTGGAGGCGGTGGACAGCATCCGAGACTGGCTGGGCGCACACCTGCAGCACCCCACATCCCCCGTCATCGCCGGGCTGGCGAAGGTCTGGCACGGCGAGAACGCCGGACCGGACTGCGCAACCGCCTTGCTCACCCAGCTCGTTACCGGCTCCTACGAGCCGACCCTGACCGCCCTGTGCGTAGCCGGAGAGCTGAACACCACCTCGATCAATGCCGAATTCCCAGTGCAGAACCTACGAGAGGAGGTATTCCGGCTAGCGACACCGTTCCGCTTCGCGAGCCGCTACGCCCGCCGACCGGTGTCCATCGGCCCGCACCGGCTCGGCACCGGCGACAGAGTCACCGTCTGCCTCGGCACCGCCAATCTCGACCCACGTCTCTACCCCGAGCCACTGGAGATCGCCCAACGCCGAGGAAGGCCTCACTCCTTCAGCTTCGGCCTGGGTAAACATCTCTGTCCCGGCGCCCCGATGGCACGTGCCGTGGTCGACGCTCTCCTCACGGCCATGATGCGGCTCGATGTCCGGTTCGCTGTGGAGAAGGTGGAGCGAGAGCCAGAACTGCCCATGCTGCGCTACCGCCAGCTGAAAGGGCGACTGCGCCCGGCGGCCCGGAAGGCCCGGCCGGCATAAAAGGCGCGCAGACCCACGGATCACATGGGAAACCACAAGATCGAAATCGCCGCGAAGAAAGAGAAGCCCTGCCCTATGCCCCGCCTCGTACTGGCCACTCGCAATCAGCACAAACTCGTCGAACTCCGCAACATCCTGACTGCCACCGCAGTCACCTCCGAACTCGTGAGCGCCGATTCATTCCCCGAAGTCGAGGACGTCCCCGAAACCGGTCTGACATTCACCGAGAACGCACTGATCAAGGCACGCGCACTGTCGTGGGCGACCGGGTTCCCTGCCTTGGCGGATGACTCCGGGCTTTGCGTGAAAGTGCTGAACGGCATGCCGGGGGTGCTCTCCGCCCGCTGGGCGGGACGGCACGGCGACGATCAAGCCAACCTCGAACTGCTGTTGGCGCAGCTCTCCGACATGCCGGACGAACACCGCACCGCCTGGTACACCTGCGCCGCCGCCCTGGTACTGCCTGACGGCACGGAACGGGTGACAGAGGGAACGCTGCGGGGAACGCTGCTCCGGGAACCGGTGGGTGACGGAGGATTCGCCTACGACCCGATCATGCAGCCACAGGGCGAGACTCGCACCACCGCCGAGATGAGCCTGACCGAAAAGAACACGATCTGCCATCGCGGCAGCGCTTTCCGGGCCCTGGCGCCCGCCATCATCGAACTCGTCGGCTGACCTCACAACGCCCCCGTCTCGTTCCAGAACCGCGGTCAGGCGGCGTCCGCTGCCTGGAGACTCCTGAATCCTGAAACCAGGAAGGCACACGTGGAACACCTGCTCGACCCTGCTGAACAGCCCCAGGACATTCCGGTGCGACTCACGGAACAGATCGCATTCATCGCGGAGATCGACCGCCTCAAGACGGTACTCCGCCTCAGCCCCTTGCTGGCCGCCGATCGTCGGGAAAACGATGCCGAGCACTCATGGCACCTGGCGATGATGGTGCTTGTGCTGAGCGAGTACGCCAACGATCCGATCGACGTAGGCAGGACGCTGAAGCTCGTCCTGACGCACGACCTTGTAGAGATCTATGCCGGCGACACCAACCTCTTCGACGAAGAAGGGCGAAAGGACAAGCAGGCACGGGAGCAGGCAGCCGCCGACCGACTCTTCGCCCTGCTCCCGGACGACCAGAAGCAGACGTTCCACTCCCTGTGGCGCGAGTTCGAAGAGGCACGGACTGCGGAGGCCCGGTTTGCCCAAGCCATGGATCGACTCCAGCCGCTGCTGCTGAACTTCGGCAACGAAGGCGGCACCTGGCGTGGCCACGGCGTCACCGAGTCCCTCATCCGCAGGCGGACCTCCCACATCGCCAACGGTTCACGCAGGCTGTGGGACTTCACCGAGAAACTGTTCGCCCTGGGCGTCGGCCGCGGCTGGATCACCCGCGGCTGACCAGTGTGGTCTCCGGCTCGCTAGAGTTGCGGTGTGGGGCTTTGTGCCGGGCGGTAACGTCTGGCCAGGACCCGGTGGTAGTCCGTGGCTTCTGACGTCACAGAGGATCAGACTGGAATCCAGGTCCAATTGAGCCTGGACCCGTCCGCAGACAACGCCGGCAGGACGGTGATCCGCCGCACCGCGACGTTAGGCGGAAGCCTGTGGGGAGCACGTTCGGTGTGTGCCGACGTTCCATCGTGCGGCATCACGGTCGCGGTCCTCGGTCTGTTGAGCGGGACAAGCGGTTGGTGACCTAGTCCAGATCGCGTACGGGCGTCCGCGTCGGTGCTCGCGTCTCGGAGTTCGGGGCGTGCATGATGCGCCAGCCAATGCGCGGCACGGTGACCACGTGGACCAGGACGACGACGGCCTGGCGGCGGAAGCCATCCCGAGGGTCTGAGTGGAACCGCGGGGGACTGGTCGGGCGACACACCCTGAACGCGGCGCGCCACGAACAGCAGTGACCGGTCCCCTTTCATCTGGCAGTTTCCAATACTTGCGGTTCATCTCGCGCCTACGATGCCACCAGGCTTGGGAATTCCCTCTATTTCATGGACGTCGATCTACCATTTTTGATTCAGGGGCCGTGCTTTTGGAACTGCGTCGCCATGGGGGGGGGAGGGGGGGAGGTCGGGCCCCCGCAGAGCGGTACCCTGCATGTATCGTTCAACGTGGCGGGGCCACTTCAAAGTCCGGCCCGATTTCCATCGTAAGTTAGTCGATAAGTCGTCGACCTCTTCCACCCGCAAATGCGGGGCAACGTCAAAGTCCGCCGACCGTGCAGGAAGCGTGAGTCGGGAGGGCTCGGGAGGTCGTTGACCCGCAGAACAGCGATGGCCCATCAACCGGAACGATGAAGTGTGCCGTCCCGCCCGCCGCCCGCCGATGTCCCGTCGGCACCGCGTGGCCAGCGTTCCACCACGCGACGGATGCTCCAGGACGTCGACGCCGCCCACGTCTGCTGCGGCACCGTCGCCTACCTGGTGGAACAGCGTCACGCCAGCTACGCCCTGAGGGGCAAGGGCAACCATGCAGCTCTGTCAGCCGCGGTCCCCGAAGTGGAGGGGCACGTCCAGACCGAGCGTTCCCACGGTCCAATCATCCGCCCGTCGGTCTGGGCCGCCCCGTTGCCTGATCAACCGACTTTGACGCTGTCCTGGGGGCACATGGCTGAATCCCGCAGTTCGGCCATTCATTCGGGACGGCGGATTGCGAAGTGGAGTGGACGGCAGGCAGCGGATTCGGTCGTCCACAAATGTGCTGGCCGAATCGATTCTCCGGACGGCCCTTCGGCCAGGCGTCCGCTTTCGGTGGCCCGTAAAATATCCTAAATCCCCTCACATGAAAGCGTGTTTGGCGGGAAAGAGGTGTCCATTTCCAGGTCTCTGGTCGGTGTTTTCCAGACGTAATGGCCGGATGGCTGTGCCACGCGCACGTGCCGTATTGATCTTTCCGTGACCCTCGCCTATTTTATTTTCCGTAATGGCACATAACGGCACATCGGGCCCCGCAATTCCGCGGGCGCCTCACCCAACCGTGTCCACAAGCAGGGGTCACCCATGGCGCTGACGGTCGACGAGCTGGTTGCACTGTTCCCGGCGGGGGGTGCCGGTACGTTCGAGCTCGACACCGGGCGGCTCGGGCTGACCGGCGAGGCTGAGTCCCTGGAGCATCTGCCCAGCGGCATTCTGACCCTCGCTGAGGCGACTGCCGACAGCGCCGCTCTGACGGTGACCGGCAAAGTCACTTTGGCCGGTGAGGAGATGCCGGCCAGCGCCCGGTTCTTCGCCACCGGCACGGCGGTCGATGCGCTGCTCTTCGAGGCGAGCCCGGCGACCTGGCTGCTCCAGACCGCCGTCGCCCGCGTCGACCTGTCCGGACTGTCCGGCGGCCGGTCACTGCGGGTCCTGCTGGCCGCCGGACAGGCCGCGGCCGCGGCCGGACGGTGCCCCGGCACCGGGCCCTGGGCGGGCTTCCAGCTCGGCGGGGCGGTCGCCGACCCGCTGGAGTTCCGCGCCGAACTGCGCAAGGACTCCATCGGCACGGCCCAGCCCCTCGACGGACCGCCGCTGCTGATCACCCCGCTGCTCGAAGCCCTCGGCGAGTACGGCGTCGAACTGCCCGGACCGCTGGTCGACTGGCTGGAGCGGGTCCAGCTGCACCAGCACCCGATGGGCAAGATGGACAACCTGATGGTCACCGCCGAAGCGCCGGTGGACCACGGCACCGGCGCGAACCCGGTGGAACTGCTGGTGCTGCGGACCACGGCGCTCGGCCGCACCGGCCAGGACGGCAAACCCAAGGCCACCACCGTCGCCATGGTCCGGGTCCGCACGGACTGGGACGGTTCCGGGCTGCCGGTGGTCGGACCCATGATCGGCAACGGGCTGCTGTCCCTGCCCGCGCTCCAGATCATGTACGTCTCCGAGAACCTCAGCGCCGAAGACGTCATCAAGATCAACCGGGTCATCACGGAGTACAACCTCGGCCCGCTCCAGCAGTTGCCGGTGGTGAACGCGGCAGCTGGGGTCCCGCTGGGCAAGAAGGTGAGTGCGGCGGTCTACCTCGCGGTCATGGGTAAGCCGACCCCGGCACTGGTGATCACCGTCCCGCCGAAGTTCGGACCGGAACCGGAGAGCCCGGAGAAGCCGAAGCTCGAGTACGAGTTCGTCATCGGCAAGCAGTTCGGGCCGGTCTACCTCTCGTCGATCGTATTCCGCTACGACCGCAAAAAGGGCCTGCTGATCGAGCTCCAGGGCCAGGTCACGATCGGTTCCCTGACCTGGCAGGTCGCCGGACTCGGCTTCTACGTCGGCATGAGCGGCGGCTTCCCGCTGCTGCCCTTCCTGCACGGCATGAACATCGAAGCCACCGCCGCCGACGGGCTCATCGGCCTCAAGGGCGGCCTGCTCAATAAGACACCCGACGACCCCGCCCTCGACTTCGAACTCGCCGGACTGATCCTCGTCCAGGCGATGGCGGTCGAACTCGGCGCCCAGGCCGTGTGGGCACGCAGCGTCGAAGGCTGGCACTCAGTCTTCATCTACGGCGAGATCTCCCTCCTCGGCGGCGCCTCCGTCTTCGGCCCGCCGCCCTTCACCGTCACCGGCTTCTCCGCCGGATTCGGGATCAACAGCTCCTTCAAGAAGGTCCCCACCGGCGCCGAGATCGCCGAATTCCCTCTGGTGGCACGGCTGGACGCGGCCCAGGCCCTGCCCGGCATGCCGGCTCCGACGCCGTACACCCCCGAGGACGCGCTCAAGGCCCTCACCGGACCCACCGGCTGGATCCGCCCCACCGAGGGCCAGTACTGGATCGCCGCCGGAGTGAAGTTCACCAGCTTCGGCTTCATCGAGACCAAAGCCCTCGCCGTCATCGAACTCGGCGACTCCGTCAAGGCCATGCTGCTCGGCCGCACCTCCGTCAGCCTGCCGCGCACCCTCAACCCGAACGCCCGGACCATTGCCAAGGTGAACATCGGCCTGAGCCTCGGCTTCAGCTCCGCCGAGCACTGCCTGTCCATGGACGTGGCTCTGCTGCCCGGCAGCTATGTGCTCGATCCGTCCATCGAACTCACCGGTGGCATTGCCGTCTACGTCTGGACCGGCGGAGGACGCGCCGGGGACTTCGCCATCAGCCTCGGCGGCTACCACCCCGACTACAACGTTCCCGCCCACTACCCCCGGCCAAAGCGCCTCGGGTTCGTGTGGTCCCCGGCCAGCGACATCACCGTGCGGGCCGAGGCCTACGCTGCGATCACCCCCGCCGCGTTCATGTTCGGAGGGCGCCTGGCCGCCGTCTACGACAAGGGCATCTTCTCCGCGTGGTTCACCGCACACCTGGACGTGCTGGTCCAGTGGAAACCCTTCTACCTCGATGTCCGGCTCGGCATCAGCATCGGCGTCGCGGCCACCATCAAGGTCTGGTTCGTCCGGGTCCGCATCTCCGTCGAGGTCGGCATCGACCTCCACCTGTGGCTGCCGCCCTTCGGGGGCCGGGCCACCGTCAAACTCTGGTTCATCTCCTTCAGCTTCGGCTTCGGCTCCTCCCGCGACAACACCCTCACCGTGGACTGGCCCGAGTTCCGCACCCAGATCCCCGCACCCGCCCGGGTCATCCCCAACGAGGGCCTGCTCGCCGACGCCGACCAGGGCGAGATCACCCGGCGTGCGGCCGCCAAGGAAGCGACCCTCGTCTCCTCGGCCGGCTTCACCTTCACCACCGAAGCCGGCATCCCCGCCTCACACCTGTACATCAACGAACGGCTGATCAAGCAGTCCGACGAGGGGACCATCGACATCCGCCCCATGCGGAAGACCGGTGTCACCTCCGCCCACCGGGTCACCATCACCAAGGACGGCACGACCTTCCACCCCACCGACCATCACTGGGTGGTCAAGCCGGTCACCGGCACGGTCGCCCCCGGCCTGTGGGGCAAACCCCTGGCCAAACCCGGTGATGCGCTCGACGGCGACCAGCTGCTCGAAAACCGCCTCACCGGACTGAGGATCACCCTCCCCAAGCCGGACTACGGCACCGACACCGGGCCCGTCACCTCGAAGGCGCTTTCGTACGACGGACTCCCGGACGGCCGCATGCCCCTGCGCGTGTCCGACCCCGCCGGACCCGAACCGCGGGCCGACGACCAGAGCGTCCGGACCATCGTCGACACCGCCGCCGCCCCCACCGTCAAGGCCCGCCGCACCGCCGTGCTCAGCACCCTCACCCGGCTCGGCGCGGGACCCGGAGCCGATACCGACAGTCCGCTCACCGGCTACGCCGCACTCGCCGGCCGCAGCCTGACCACCCCGCCCCTGACCACCACCGCGACGAGGTGACCGGCCGTGACCGCTGAACCGGATCTGCGCATCCACTTCCTCGACCACCTGATCCCGCGTGCCACCCCCGGCGACTACCGGGTCGTGGTCAAGAACACCCTCAGCGACTCCGGCGACGAACTGGACGCCCAGGACAAACTGCTCCCGTCCGAGGAGACCTTCGAGATCAAGGCCGTCCGCTTCGTGCTCAGCGAAGCGTCCGTCCACGCCTACTACCCGCCGCGCGAGAGCACCGGCGCCTACACCAGGACCCTGCCGCACATCACCCTCAGCCGGTCGATCCTGCCCTGGGAACGCAACCTCGCCGGAACCCGCGCCGAGCAGCCCCCGGCCCGCCCTCCCTGGCTCGCCCTGCTCGTCTTCGGCGAGAACGAACTGCCCGACGACCCCGCCGCGTCCGGGGACACCGTGCTGCGCACCGTCGGGGAGCTCCGCAACCCCGCCGAGGCGGGGGTCAAGGGCCCGAACCTGCCGCCCGGCGGCGTCGACGAGGCTGAGGCCCGGAGCAAGTGCCAGACCATCGACGTCCCGGCGGACCTCTTCAACGCGGTCGCCCCGCGCGACGACGAGATGTACTACCTCGCCCACGTCCGCAAGGTCGTCGACGCGAACAAGACCCGGGCCGAAGGCGAAGTCCTCGAAGAAGGGGAGTACGCGGTCGTCAACGCCAACCGCTTCCCCCACAACCCCGGTAACTACGCCGTCCACCTCGTCTCCCTCGAAGGCTTCGAGGGCCGCCTGTCCGGCACCCTGCCCGGCGGCACCACGGCCGTCCGCCTGTGCTCGCTGCACAGCTGGAGCTTCACCAGCAGCGAAGGGCCCGCCGCCGACCCCGGAGCGCTGCTGGAGAACCTCCTCGCTCCGGGCGCCGAGGAGCCCGAAGAGCTCGCCCTGCGCCTGCCGGTGACCGCACCGGTCACCGACGACCCCGAGGACGACTACGTCCGCGGCCGCCTTGCCCGCGGCTACACCGCCGTCCCGCAGCGGACCCTCTCCGGTGAACGCACCTTCGCCTGGTACCGCGGCCCGGCCACCCCGGTCACCGCTTTTGACGTGCCCACCGAGCACAGCCCAGGCCCGCACACCACCTCCGACCACGCGCTCATCTACGAGTCCGAGCACGGGATCTTCGACGTCAGCTATGCCGTCGCCTGGACTCTCGGTCGCGCCATCGGCCTGGCCGACCCCGAATACACCACCGCCGTCAGCCGGGCCCGTCGTGAACTCGCCAACCGGGCGACGACGCTGATGGCGCTGGCCGGAGACCCAGCGCGCGCCTCGGTGGACCCGGATGCCCCGCCCGCCCTCGGCGCGCTGCGCGAACTCGCCTCCACAGGCTTCCGCGAGCAGCTCAGCACCGGGCTCAAGAGCCCCCAGCTCCCGGACGACGCCGGACGCAGGACGCCGCAGCCGAGAGTGACACGTACACAGTCAAGGTCCGTGCTCGCGGAAGAACGCACCGTCTCCCTGCTGCGGACCACCGCGGAACGCAACGCCGGGGCCATCGCCGCCTGGCAAGCCCGCCTCGGCCTGCTCCAGGGCGTGCCGTTCCACCACCTCGTGCCCGACCCGCGCATGCTGCCCCTCGAATCCCTGCGGATGTTCCGCCTCGACCAGGGCTGGCTGGACGAGCTCGTCGCCGGAGCCGCCGACGTCGGCGTGCACACGTCCGTCGACAGCCGCCTCGCCCCCGAACTCAACCGGGCCACCGCCCGGTCGGGCGGCGCGAAGCGGGCCGTCGGCGGGCTGCTCATCCACTCCGAACTCATCCCAGCCTGGCCGGATATCAAGGTCAACGCCTATCTCGAGGACGGCACCGCCCTCACTGAACTGCGCCGCGCCAAACCGGACAAGAGGATCCTGCTCGTCCTCTGGGACGGCGTTCCCGACAAGGTCGTCATCCGCGAACCGGGACAGGGAATCCACTACGGCATCGACGCCGGGAACCGCCTCGGCCTGCGCAGCCTGGCCGCCGATCCGCCGATCGGCACCCCGCTGGAGACTTACTACCCGGCCACCGGTAGCCTCTTCGACCTCCACCTGCGCTCCGACCCGGACGCCGGACCTGCGGTGCTTCAAATGTTCGGCGCGGGCGGCCTGGTGCCCGCCCTGGCCCGGGAGTTCGGGCTCACCGACCTGGACCCCGGACAACTGGCCCTGGAACTCGTCAACGCCCCGCTGGAACAGGAAATCCTCAGCCCCACCGGCACCGCTGCCCGGACGGAGACCTCCTGATGAGCGCCACGGACCTGATCGTCCCCGTCAAGGTGAACGCCCTTGTCGTCAACCGGCTGACCCGCACCGCCGAGACGTTCAACCGGTGGACACCGAACTTCGACGCCATGATCGAGGAGGGCGCGGGCGCGGAACCGCCCCCCGGCGTCGGCACCGAGACCATGGGCCCGGACAGCGAAGGCGTCTACGTCCACTGGCAGTTGCCCGAGGCGCTGGCCAACGGGCACTACGACCAGACGACGGGGGAGACGACCTTCCCCTTCGTCCCCAACCGCTGGCTGGTCGTGCGCTACAGCACCACAGCGGCAGCGGCAGCGGCGGACCGCAAGGCCGTCGGGTGGATCGTGCAGAGCGACTACCTGGAGAGCCGACCGGTCCATGACGCCGACGGCAACGACGTCTACGGCACCAACAAGCACCCGAACCCCGACTCGCCGGAGGGTGCTCCGCTGGAGCTGACCTTCCTCGGCCGTCGCCACGACCTCACCCGGGCGCCGTGGACCGAACCATCTGCCCAGAAGCCGCACCTGACCGCGGCCGGGCCCGGACTGCCCGGCTTCGCGGCCTACCAGCCGTACAACAAAGACGTGTTCTCGATGCACGACACCCTTGATGACCTCAAAGGCGGCCTGGACAACTACCCGCCCGACGCGACGCTGAGCTATTTCGTCGTCGGTTGGTACAGCGACGACGCACTCGACTACCTCAACCGCGCCGCGTCCGTGCCCGGCCTGCTCCCGCCGGGCGCGGACGGGGCGGCCGACCTCCTCGAAGCCCTCGGCTGGGACACCCCCGAAGGCACCGCTGCCGACGCCCTGGACCGCACCCTCTACAGCGGCTCAGCGCTGGGAATCGACTGGCAGCGTGAAGGCGCCACCCACGAGTCCGACAAACCGAGCAACATCGAGCTCAGCAAGATCCTCACGCTGGGCAGCAGCAGCACCGAAGCCCTCGGCAGGCTGGCCGCCCGCCAGACCCGGTCCGCGCGCACCGGGGACCTCGTACGCTCGCTCTTCCACGGCACCCTCGAAACACTCGACACCGCCGACGGCGAAGAGGACCTCGACACCCTCACCCACCACTCCTGGTTCTCCGGCTCCGACGGCGGCCATGTGTGGAAGGTGACCGCGCGCCCCGTCGAAGGCGACGACGAGCTGCCGCCCCCGCCGCCGGAACCCGGGTGGCTGACCGAACTCAACGATGTCCAACGGCAGTACGACGACCTCACGCCCAGGCTCCGCCGCTCTCAGCAGCGCCTGTGGAACATCTGGTGGCTGCGCAACAAGCCGGTTCCCCTATTCACCCCCGAGCACCCCGCAGGGTTCGACGCCGCAGCGGATGTCCAGCTCAACGAGAGCGATACGACGAGTCTGGCCGGGCGGACCAAGGCGTTGCTCGATGAACAGTTCGTGCTGTTGAGGCAATTGCCCACCGGAGGTACCCCGGAGGAACTCGCGGCCGACATCGGGAAGTACGCGGCCGAACGCGGACTCGACCCGCGCTACCAGCTGGAGCGCACCGCCCGCGAGTCCTACTACCGCCCCGCAGACCCGGTCGTGCTCATCAAGGACACCGGCGCCAAGGAACCCCTCACCCGGGACACCCCGCTGCCCTGCCGCCTCCCCGAAGCCCTGATCACCCGAATCACCGTCGGCGGCACGACCTACGACCGGTCCACCACTCCGCCCAGTCCGGGACTGGCCGGACTCCCCGACGCCTGCACCCCGCTGCTCGCCGAATTCGCCCTCCTGGACCAGGTCGCCCGGGTCCCCGGCGCTCTCGACGCGGCCCTCAAGGACCCCGCCGCCGTCACCGGACCCGTCCCCGAGCACACCGCGCCATGGCGGCAGCCCTGGCTGCCCATGCACCTCGAATACGAACTGAAGTACTGCCCCACGCCCTTCCAGGCCGGCGACACCACCTACTGGACCTTCAACGGCAGCCGCTACGAATGGTCCGGCCGGGGAGCACAGCCCGGCGGCGGCGAAGCCAACCTGCGCTGGCTCACCTTCAAGAACCGGGCGTTCCTCACCCCGAGCACGCCGTTCGTCCTGCAGAAGCAGATCGACCGCTACCTCGACACCTACTCCGGCGCTCCCACCGAGGGCCTGCTCGCCCTGCGCGAGGAACTCGGTGACCCCGGAATGCTCTCCCAGCGCCTCGACGGCTTCCACGACTGGCTCGTCCAGCAGGACGGCACCGCCAGGACCACCGTGCACGTCCCCAAGACCTTCGCCAGGCTCGTCGGCGACATCCAGAGCGTCCCGGAAGGCGGCCCGCTCGAACCGCCCGCGGACGACCCCGGAACACCGTTCCAGCCGGTCCGTGCCGGCCAGTTCACCTTTCACGACCTGCGCATCGTCGACCGCTTCGGCCGCACCTACGACATCGTCAACAGCGGCAACTACGAAGGGGTCCCCCTCACCCTCGCGGACAGCGTTGCCCCTGACAGGGTCCTGCATGAGGACCTCATCGGCAGGGCCCGCTTCGTCCAGCTCGGCCCGCGTCTTCTCCAGGGCGCCCGCCTGCGGCTGGAGACCGTACGCGCCGTGGACGGACAGCGGCTCTCGCCGATGGCCCAGGCGGCCACGACGGAAAACCCCCTGGCCGGCTGGGTACTGCTCAACCATCTCGACCAGACCCTCGTCGTCCACGGACCCGACGGCTTCTGCCTCGGCGAACTCCGCGTCGTCAAGGACATCGACGGCGCGGACGACAGCGTGTGGCTACCGCTCCCCGGCTCGCCCCATCCCGACGTCGACTCCCAGGAGTTCGAGGACGCCATGCCGCACCTGGCCCGGTTCGTCCGCACCCTGAAGGACAAACCCGCCGCCGCACTCACCGGTCTGCTCGACACCATCGACCAGACCCTCGACACCATCCTCGACGACGCGGCCCAGGAGGACGGCTCTCCGCTGCGGCTCATCGGCCGCCCGCTCGCACTGGTGCGCGCCGATCTGGGCGTCGAGCTCGAAGGGCCGCTGCTGAGCAACCCGAGCTGGGACCAGGTCCTTGAGGAGTCGGAGGAGGAGTACGACGGATATCGCTGGCCGGTCCGGCTCGGCAACGAGAAGCGGCTCGGCGACGGCCTCATCGGATACTTCGCCGGGGCGACCGGGCCCGACCAGGAGACCTCGTACGAGCTCTTCCACGCGGTCATGCCGCAGGGCGGCGGGGGCTACCTGACCCCGATCGACAAAGGCCACGGCCTGGCCGTGCCCGCGCGCACCCCGGACCAGCCGGTGACGCACCACCTGACGCTGCTGATGGATCCGTACGCGGCGGTGCATGCCACCACGGACATCCTCCCGGTGACCAAGGTCCAGCTGCCCGACGACCTGGTGTCCGAGGCGATGCGGCGGATCCGGGCGTCCTTCCGGCTCGGCCCACTGCTCGCGGCCGAGCGGGTCGACAAGGCCGAGGAAGCCCGGCGGGCACGGACGGGAGAGGAAACGACGGAGGCAGGTGTGGTGCTGCCGCAGCCCGCGTCGTGGCACGGAGCGTGGAGCTGGGCCGAGCCGCGCGGGTCGGAGACCGAGTGGGTGGAGCTGCCGATCGTTCCTGCTGATTCCGCGGCGCACTTCGGGGATCCGCAGGCGGAGGCCCGCTATGGATACCTGCTGCTCGACGCGACCGAGAAGTCCTGAACCTCCGCTAACAGAAGGGCTGTTGCATGAGCGTTGTCATGGTGAACGCCACCAACCTGCTGCCGTACGAACCGTCGACCGACCCCAAGCCGTTGCGGGTGAGCTCCGCCGAGGAAACCGAATACGGCTCCGTCAACATCAATGTCGGCGGCGGGATCACCACGTCGGCCTGGTGCAACAAAATCACCGCCCGGGTGCCGGTCGGCGCGGGGGCCGAGCACCTCACGACCGAGGGCGCCGACATCAAGACCGGTGCCAGCACCGGCTGGACGCCGTCCGCCCCCACCGTCTCCGGCGGCTTCGCGGTCATCACCTTCACCCCGGCCCGCGCGGTGCAGTTCACCGGACAGATCGTCACCCTCACCCTGTCCAACATCGCGGTCAACCGCACGGCGGGTCAGGTCTCCATCGCGATCGTCGAGAGTTCGTCAGGGACGAACGGGAGCTTCACCAACAAGGACGCTTCGGTGAAGGTGGACAAGTTCCCGGCCGGGTTCGTGTTCCGGAATTTTGCGCCCGAGAAGATCATGGTGGAGAACGGTGAGGTCGCCGTGCTCCATTGGGAGGGCTCGGACGCGAAGTACACGATGCACTGGGGCGACACCCCCGCTGGAGTCTCCCTCGACAAGGAACGTGTCTGGTCCACCCCGCGCGGCCTGACCACCGTCACCGGCTTCATGCTCCGCGCCGAAGTCACGGCCGGTGGCGTCACCCTCACCCACACCCTGACCACGGCGGTCACCGTACGCATTCCTGACCTCGTCGTCAGGAACCTTACCGTCCAGGGCCCGGCCACGTTCGCCGACAGCGTCAGCCTCAGCAACACCGCCAAGGACCTGACGGTCGCCGGTTCGGTGCGAGGTGCGGGCAGCACCCCGCTGCGGGTCAGCCAGCCCGCGGGCCTGAAGGTCGACGCGGTCCTGAACGTCACCGGGGCGAGCACGTTTGCCAACAGTGTCAGCCTCAGCAACACCGCCAAGGACCTGACGGTCGCCGGTTCGGTGCGAGGTGCGGGCAGCAACCCGCTGCGGGTCAGCCAGCCCGCGGGCCTGAAGGTCGACGCGGTCCTGAACGTCACCGGGGCAAGCACCTTCAACAACAGCATCACGACCATCAGAGACGTCACCGCCGCAGGCAATATCAAGGCCGGAGGAAATCGGGTGCTCCGGGAGGGCGACACGCTCCGCTTCGTAAGCCACACGAATAGGTACCTGCAGGAGGGTCCCGACTACGGTGGCGAAAAGGAGGTAGCCCAAACCTCTAGGACCCGCTACACAAACGCCCGTTGGAGGGCACAGCATTTCTCCTCTGCCAGCTCGTTTGGGGAGGAGCCGGAGGGAAAACAGGAGCCGGAAGACCGCGCACAGGATGAGCGGATTCTCACCGCAGACCCGGAACTCTGACCCGGCCGCTGGGGTGCGCCGGCGCAGCTCACGCATTGGCACCAGTCACCGTCACTTCTGCCGGCGCGGGCACCATTCTGGTCGGTGATGTGTAACAGTGGAGGCGTTCCGCCCCTCAGGCTATCGGCGCTCCTGGTCACAGGGCGTGCCGGGCTACAGCAACTGGTTCCTCGCGGACGCCCCCACTGACGGAATCCTGACCGGACACGTGAGGCGTGCGAGCGGCGTCTCCGGCACCAATGCCAGTCTGATTGTCGATAGCGTGGGCCGCTACAACTCCTTCACCCCTCCGGCGCTTCCCGGCATGGCATCGTTCTCGATTCCTCGAAGAGCAGGTCGTCGTCGAAGAGGACCGGCATCCGCTCACGGATCAACGGTTGAGGTGCCAGGTCCAACTTTCCCAACTGCGGACGAGAAGCTGATCATCTGCATGGCCGGAGGCCCTAGATATCCGACCGCAGATAGTGCAACAGGCTGTCACGGCCCACGCCCGGCCGGGATGAGGGAATGCGACACAGCCGTTGAGCGAAAACTTCGTCGTCGTCCATGTAGCACACCAGAGGGGTACGGACAGTGCGCAGGCCGAGGTTGCGGGCGGCGGCTGCGCCGACCGGGCGGGGCAGTTCGATCACGCGGATGCGGGCATCAGCGGCGAGAGGTTCCGGCAGCAGTGTGCGGTCGGCTCCGTCAAGGACGAGAACGGCCTCCCATAGCACGGTCTGCCGCATCAGGCTGGCGTGCAGTTCGACGAGGTAGCCCAGGCGTTCGGGCAGCAGCCGGGTGGCGATGACGACCGTGATGTCGGGGCGGGAGTGCGAGGACACAACGTTCTCCAGTGGCGAAAGGTGTGAGGGCTTCGGTGGGTGGTGGGCCGTGCGGCCGGGGAGGTGGGTGCCGGGGCGGCGGGCGCCAGTGTGGTGCGTGGCGGTCGTGTGGCGGGCACTGGAGCGCTGGTTACCGGCTGGGGGCCGACCCGGTGGGAGGGGAGTTCGAGGGAGCCGGGGGGAGAGCGGGCGCGGTGTTGGCCGGCGCCTCGGGCGCGGGCGCGGTGTCGTAGACGGTGCGCAGGATGGCCAGGTCGGCTCGGTGGGCGAGGACCAGCACGTCGAGGCTGCGGCTGGCTGCCGCCATCAGCATCTTGGGCGGCGACTGGGGCTCGGCTCCGGTTCTGGCCGCGCCATCGGGCTGCGGCCAGGAGGTAGTCGCTGATCGCCTGGAGCACGGGTTCGGCAGCGTCCAGGAGGTGCTGGGTAACGGCGCTGACCTGCACAGGTGTCTCGGCGGCGGCGAGTGCGCCGTGATACGGGGCGAGATCCGGGATTGGCAGAGGTGTGTCCGGCAGAGGGTGCTCGGCCACGAAGGGCTCGGCATCTCGCTTCGCCCAGCGCAGCAGGTCGCGGTCAGTGGCGATGCCGTAGCGGGCGGCGGCAATCTGGTCGGCGTCGCGGCCGGCGTTGTCGTACAGCTCGAAGTCGGGAGCGGGCAAAGAATGCTCCGGGGGGCGGGCGTGGGCTGCGCTACACGCGGGGCAGGGCCGCGGAGTTCACGGGCGGGCCGGAGGCGTCGGTGCGGGCGCAGGTGTAGGCCAGCAGCGTGGATGGTGCGGCCTTCGCGGGGACGGTGGCGGCGTCGTTGCAGACGAACGTGTACTGGATGTAGCGGCGGGGGATGTCGTGCAGCCAGGCGCGGTCACCCTTACCGGGGTTGAGCTGCAGCCCGGAGCGGGCGACCGCGTCGGTCTGGGTGTGAGTGTGGGAGAAGAAGACCAGCGCACCACCGGCGGTGGTCTTGAGCGCGTACGCGTCGCGGTAGCGGTTGGTGGCACCGGCGAACGTGCTGGTGCCCTGGCTGCCGTACTGCTTGCCGGTGTCACTGTGGATCTTGAGCTGCTGATTGCGCGCCTTGCTCGGAGCGAAGATCTTCTTCCCGGAGTTCTGGCCGTCGGTGGTGAAGTTGTCCAAGACACCGCTACGCAGCAGGTCGGCACCCGCCGCGACGTCCTTGTCGCCGTTGGCCGCGACGGCGGTGGCGTATCCGTCGGCGTCCAGGGCGACCTTGGGCAAGTCCTTGCCGTACATGTCGGCGACGGAGATCATCTCCCACCGCTTGTGCTGCGGCTGTTCGGCGAAGACGGCGAGCCGGTTGGGTGCCTTGCCCTTGGTGCCGGAGAGTGCAGCGGCGAACCAGCACGGCTGGCCGGGGGCGACCCGCGGGATGTACAGCTGGGAGTTCTGCGTGTCATACGCCCACGGCTTGTACGCCTTGCGTTCGGACTTGGTCAGGCCCTCGGTCTCCTTGTACTCGGAGAGCGACCTGGCATACAGCGGGCCGTCCTCGATGGTGTCGAGCAGGTCGCGGTCGCGGTCGGCGTTGGCATTGTTGTTGACGGTCGCGTACCGGTCGATCTCGGCGAGGGCCCGCTGCTTGGTGAGTGCGGGCGGCAGCTCCCGCTGCTTGTCGGCACTCGCGGCCGGAGCGGTGTTTTTGGCTTCGGGGCTGTCGTTGTCTCCGTTGCGGGCGGTGGCGGCCAGGGCCACGCAGGCGGTGGCTATGACCAGGGGGAGGCGATGGAGAGGGCGGCGGATGAGGTGCTCCTGAAAGAAGGGGGTGGTGGGTGATCCGCCTCTAGAGTCCGGGCAATCCCCGGTTTCGCTAACCGGGGATTGCCCGCTATTAAGCGGCCGGAGGAGTTGGCGCACGTTGGGCGCCGAGTGTCGATGCGATGAGCCGGTCGGCGTCCTGGTGCAGGTTGCCGGCCGCGCAGTTCAGGTGCGTATGGGCGCTGGCGAGCCTGTCGGTCAGGGGCGCGAGGGCGGTGCCGATCGCCATGGCCCGTTCGGGGGTTCGCGGACCGGAGCTGATTTCCTGGAGGTGGCCGATCTGCGCGACGGCTTCGCCCAGCTTGGCAAGAGCCCAGCCGAGGGGGTCTGCTGCACGCGCCGTCAGGGCGACCTTGCGGCGGGCTAGGTGTATGGACCCGCAGGGTTGTTGACGCGGCTGATCGGTGGGTGGCCGCCGAGTGCGGTGTGGCTGCGGTGATGGGTGCCGCTCTGCCATAAGGGTTGCCCATGGAGGCGGCACGCAATGCCACGGTTGGCGCCCTCTTGGCAGGGTCTCGCCGGGTTTTACTGTCCGTAAATGATCTATTGCGGTAGGTCACAGCGCTGGGAAGATCGCGGTGGCGTAGCTCGGTCCCGTGTGGAGGGCGGAGGCGTTTGTTGAGGGGGCTTTTCGTGGTGGCTGTGGTGTCTCAGGCGGAGCGTGTGGAGCGGTTGCGGGCGCAGCTGCAGGGGCGGCCCGCAACGGGCCGGGCCCGGCGGCTGGCGACGTCGTCGCGGGATTCGGGTCTGCTGTACGGGGTGGTGCTGCGGGCAGCGGCCCGGCGGGACGCGGGCCTGGAACTGACCGACCTGGAAGCGGGGTTGCTGCGCCCGCTGGAGTACGCACTGGACGAGCAGGAGATCCGTGAGCTGGGCCGGGTGTATGCCGAGGAGGCGTCCTCGCGCAGCCTGGAGGAGATATTCCCTGCGGCGCTGGCCGGGCGGCCGGTGGCCGAGGGGTACTCCGTGGCGGATCTGCTCAAGGACCTGCCGGAGATGGGCGACGCCTCCTCGCAGGCGAACGTGCACGTGGTGGACATCGGAACGGGCGAGGAGACGGAACCCTTCGACACCGAGGAGTTCCTCCAGGGGCAGAAGGAAGCCGGCTGGGGGATCACCCTGCTGACCTCCTCTGCGCATGCCCGGCAGACTGATGACCCGTTCTATGGGCGGATCATCCTGGACAAGTTCCACTGCGTGGACGACACCAACGAGGCCACCCGGGACGAGATCTACTGGGCCCTGAGCGCGGGCGCCGATGGTGGCGCAAGGACGTCGACCCGGACCAGGGAGTACGGCTCCATCACCCAGGACCACTGGGCGACCTTCCACTCCGATCAGAATGTCCTGTTCGACGGGACCATCCATCGCGCCGTGGGATTCCACATCGCCTGCTGGGAAGCCGACGACAGCACCACCGACTTCCTCATAGCGATGGACCGCAAGCTCCGCATCGTCTCCGACGAGCTGATGCATGCTGCCGACATCATCGGTGACTTTCCCGCAGGCCAGTGGGAAAACATGGAGCAGTGGATCCAGCTGGGTGCGATGATCGCGCGCCTCATCGCCGAGCTGCTCGCCTGGCTGCGCAACGAGGACGACTTCGTCCAGGAACGCACCGTCCTCCTCGACCGTGCGGCGCTCGCCCAGCTCGCCGCCCAGCCGGACCTGACCAACCCCTTCCGGTTCCAGGGCGACGGCGGCATCTTCGACCTTTACCTCAAGTGGGCCGGGGCCCGGCCCACCAACGCCGTGACCGCGGTCAAGAAGACCGCGACGGGCACCTGGGGTGCTCCCACCCGCCTCACTTCCACCGGCGCCACCCCCGACACCCCCGCCCTGGCCACCTTCAACGGCGTCCTGCACTGTGCCGTCCGCGGTGGGGCCTACGGCAACGAGATCTACATCAGCCGCCTCCAGGCGGGCCGGTGGAGCACCTTCTCCAAGGTGTCGCAGGTGACCACTCAGCACGCCCCGGCGCTGGCCGTTTTCAACAACACCCTGTACCTGGCCTACACCGGGCTGAACAACGAGCCGCTGCTGTGGTCCTCCACCAACGGCACCACCTGGTCCTCACGGATCCAGCTGCCCGGCAGCGCCTTCAGCGGTCCCGCCCTGGGCGTACGCGACGGCTACCTGCACTATGTCCGCAGTCTCATGGGGCATCTCTACTGCGACTTCTCCGCCGACGCCCGCACCTGGAACAACCTCCACCGGGTCCCCGGCGCAGTATCCGGCAGCTTCTTTCAGACCTTCAACCCTCCGGCGATGGCCACCCATCGCGGCAAGCTCTACCTGGCCTACCAGGACCACTCGTCAAACCGGGTCGTCATCATCCCCAACACATCCGCCGGCTGGGGCACCGCGTTCGTCCACAGCGGGACAACCCTCTCCGCGCCCTCCCTCAGCGTCAGCGGTGACACCCTCCACTGCACCGTCCGCGGCATGGGCAACGGGATCTATCACAGCACCCTCACCGGCGCCAGCACCACCTGGAGCCACTTCGTACGCATCGTCGAAGACCCCGCCACCCTCTCCGGCCCCGCCGTCGGCGCCCCCGACACCGGCGAACTCCACGTGGTCTACCGCGCCGTCGACTTCTGACCGAGGGCCCCAATCCCCCAGCCCGGGACACGCCGCGGCAGCACCCCCAGCGGAACCGAAGCAGAAGAAGACGAGGACATCGACTTCGGAGACATGTTCGGCTCACTAGGTGTCTTTGAACTCTGGCCGTGAGTCGGAGACGGCTGGATGATCTGTGGCGTGGGGGCTGGCGGGACGGCTCGGCGGTATTGCCGGGAGTGTGGTGATCCGTTGCCGGTGACGATGGCGGCGGCCGCGGCGGTGTTCTGCTCAAGTCGGTGCAGGTCGCGGCGGTGGCGGAGGATGCGGCGGACACGGTTGCGGGTGGCTGCGATACAGCGGGGTGAGCAGGCGGTGTGTCCGGTGTGCGGGCGGTCGTGGACGGTGGGGGTGGAGCCGGCGAGGTCGGCGGTGTACTGCTCCGAGCGGTGCCGGGTGCGGGCCTGCAGGCAGCGGCACGCGTCGCGTTTGGGCGTTGCGGAAACGCCGTAGGCGAACGCCTCGCCCGCGTCGTCAACGCCCATTGTTGTGCAGGGCAGTTGGGCCCCGGGGCAAGTGCTTCCAGTGCTCCCGGCTCGCGCTCTGTCTGCGCCGGGCGGGCCCGCGCGAGGGTGGTCGGTGACCGGGGCCGGTGCCCCTTTCGACCGGTCGCATTCTGGGTGGCCGGGCCGGGCCCCGGTGAGGGCGGTGGTCTCCATACCGAGGTGAAGGACCGGGTCGGGAACGTCACCCGGGAGCGTTACGAACAGCTCGTCTCACAGGCCAAGGACCTGATCGCACAGGTCGCCCGCGCCCAGTTCTCCCTCGGCGACATGGCCTTGGAGATCCAGCCGATGCGGCCGGTGGGCGGGTCGATGCCCAACGGCACGGACGACCTGTTCACCGTCTCGGAGTCGTTGCAGATCTTCGCTGACGACATCGGCGTGCAGCGGAGCACGGTGGAGGACTGGCGCTACACCGCCAACCGGTGGCCCAAGGACAAGCGCAAGGTCGCCCGCCTGCTCACGGCGGTCGCCGAGCTGCGTGGGCGCGGTCCTCACCTGGAGGCGTTCTTCGGCTGCATGTACTACGCGGCCATGCGACCGGCGGAGGTCATTCACCTTCGGCTCGAGCAGTGCCATCTGCCCGAGACCGGGTGGGGGATGCTTAACCTCGCACACATCGAACGTTTCGGTGTGGCGCCGGACGGGCGGCTGTTCCGGAACCAGGCTGGCAGCTACGTGGACGCCGCCGCGTACGGCACGACGTGGGCGCGGGCACGGAAGTGCGTCCTGACGCGCACGGAACTCGCCTCCGGGCTGGCCAAGCGGCCCTACGATCTGCGGCACGCCGGGATCTCGTTCTGGCTGTACTCCGGTGTGGACCCGGCCGAATGCGCTCGCCGCGCGGGTCAGAGCATCGAGGTCCTCTTCCGCCACTACGCCAAGTTCCTGGACGGCGTCCGGGAGCAGGCCAACCGCCTCATCGAGCAGTCCATGGCGGAGTGGGACCGCGTCAGCCAGGGCGGGGCGTCTGCCGGGTGAGCCGGGATCTGGACCGGAAATAGACCGGAAGAGCTGGTCAGGAACGCGATAGCAGAGGGAGAAACTGGGAGTTACAACGCAAACCGGGCTCCGCGCTGAGCGGGCCGAGTAGAAGGCGCCTGACGGGCAAACGTCCAGGTCAGGCGCCTTCTTTCGTCCTCCTAGAAGAAGCCGAGCTTCTTCGCCGAGTACGGCACCAACAGATTCTTCGTCTGCTGGTGGTACAGCCTTGCCAGGCTGCTGACCTGCCGAAAGCCTTGCGAAGGAGACAGTGAGTGGCTTCCTGGTCCGCGAATGGTCCGGATCTTGGATCGTCGGCCGCATTCGGAACAGGGGCTCCCGCGCCGGGGGCGGAGAAACGGCACGCCCCGGTTGCTCAGGGCGCTCGTCAGGGATGTCACTCGTGCCATCCGGGCCGCGCTGCCTCGGACAGAACCCGGCGTACAGCCCGACTCGTCTGCCGCTACCTGCGGCTTTGCCACGGAAAGGGCCTCTGAACTGCGTCGGAGGCCCTTTCCGGTCTTTCGGGGGCTTGCCGCGTTACGCGGCGGAAAGTCCCTCGGAAGTCCCTCAGGCAGGGCTGAAAGTCCCTGAAAAGTCCCTGGTGCAGAGGCGCGGGGGACGCCTCTGACCTGGACCAGATCATAGTTCCGTCGATCTGGGTGTGGGTCTCCGCGATGGCGGCGTGAGGCGGGAAGGGGCGTCCGTTGCAGTATGGGCCCGAAGGTGGCGGTTGCAGGCTCCCAATTCCGGGTGAACGCCAGCAGCGTCTTGCTGTGCCCAGTAGCCTCGGGCCCATGACTGAAGAGACGATCATCGCGCTGAAGAACTACGACTGGCTCGTTCGGAACAAGGGCTTGGACGAGGTTGAGTTGCACTGGGACAGCGACTCGCTCGTCTCGGGCGAAGGTGGCTACGAGATCTCGCTGTTGACCGATTCTGGGTTCACGCCGGCGACGCGGCAGGGATCCTGAAAAGCGATTTCGTTTGGCGTGGTCTTGCGATGAGCTGGCTTGGTGGTCACGCTTGATTGCTTCTGGCCCGTACGTTCAACGGCTTGTCCACCAGGCTGCCCCAGCTCCCGTGGCTGTGGTGACAGTTGTGACGAGCCACGTGCCTATCCGTCATATGAGCAAGTGCAGTCCACCGCAGCGGAGTTCGAACTGAGGCGGCGTGCTGGTCGTACTCTTCATCGGCGTCATGCATTCAGTGGAGTGCGAAGGGACGGCGGACAGTGGATCGTTTTCTCGGAGGTGTTGCGAGCTTCCTGTCATGCGCGTAGCAAAATATCCTTCCGGCACGGCGCATTGATCTTGGTGGATAATTCGGGGGTTGTGGATAATCAGTACTTGAATACCTTCCGCTTGCCGCGTGGGGCCCAGTGTGACGGCCATGACGACACCTCGTTCTTCGGTCCTGACGGCCGACTGTCGGGAGATGCATGTGAAACGTCGGCTTCAGCGGCGACAACGGCGAATCTTGGCCGTCAAGCGTGCGGCCTTCTCGCGCCAGCTTTGGACACCGCCCCGCCCGCCTGACCTGATCATCGACCGGTCGTCAATGGCGGACGCCACCGGGCCGCCGCAGCCAGCCCTCCAATGTGGCCGACGAGCGACGGCTATACGCGCTGTCGAGGATCCTCGAGTTCGATGTGCGACGGCCGACGGCCTGGAGCCCGAGTGGCGTCACGCGGCAGAAGGCCGGTCCGAAGCGGTTTGTGCTGCTCCGTTGAGGGCGAGTATCTGTCCGCCCGCTGTCGTAGGGGCGTGCCACAGTTGAAGCCGATGGTCGCCGGGGGCGCGGCTTGAGGGAGGGGCGCAGGTGCCGCAGTTAGATGGTTCCGGCACGCTGGGGTCATTCGATCTTGATGGCCTGGTAGTTGGCGATCGGCTAAGATTGTTCAATTTCACCCAGCGTGACGATGGTGCGTCGTATCTGTGGGTCTTGCGGGCGATGAACCAACTGCGGACGGTTCACCAGGTACAGGTGCACACGAGCGACGTGGCGGCAGTGCTGGGGGAGCTTGCTGCCAACCACGCTGATGTTCCTGCCATTGCGGATCTCAATTTGCGGGCGATGCTGGATGTCCTGTCCGGGGATCGGGACCGCGAGCGGGAGGGCGCCCGGGTGCTGTGCCGGGTGGAGGACGCCGCTCGGGCGGGAAGCCTGGCCGCGTATCGAAACCGGCAGTCTGTTTATCAGTTCACGGAGATCGGCTACCGGGCCTATATGGCGGTGGAGGATGTGCTCGGCGCGCGGGTGGAGGACGCGAATCTGTCCCGGCTGGTGTTCGCTGACATCCTGTCCGATCTGAAGGCCTTGGCCGCGGCGAACCTCAGTGCCGACCGGGAGGAGATCTACCGCAAGCTCTCCCGGCTGGACAGCGTGCTGGATGACATGGCCCGTCGGGCCGCACGGTTCTATCTGACGTTGAATGACGTGGCGCGGACTACGGACATCTCTCCGGAGACGTTCCTGCGGCACAAGCACGCCCTGCTGGCACACATGAGTGATTTCTCCGCCGAGCTGGAGCGGTACGCGCCGCGCCTGGCTGACGCGGTCCGCGCGGTGGAGGACAGCGGGATCGAGACGCTGCTGGAGCGGGCGGCGGAGGCGGATGAGCGGCCGATGATGCGGCCGGAGGCCCGCCAGGAGGACTGGCGGCGGCGCTGGGTGGGGCTTCACCAGTGGTTCTTGGCAAGTGAAGTGGCGGATTCGAAGGCGGAACAGTTGCAGGGGGCGACGCGTACGGCGATCTCGGGTGTGATCGCGTTGCTGCGGCAGGTCACCGAATCGCGGCGGAGCGGGGTGAGCCGCACGACGCAGCTGCGGCATCTGGCGGCCTGGGTCGCGGGGGCGCCGGACGAGCAGGCGGCGAACGCGCTGATCGCTGCGGCATTCGACCTGCGGTCGGCCCGGCATCTGGGCGGGGCCCATGACGATGGTGAGCAGATCTCGTCCCGTTCCACGTGGTGGGACGCTCCTGGCGTCGAGGTGAGCATCAGCTTGTTCCGGCATGGCAAGCGGCCCTCCCCTGGGGGGCCGCAGCCGATCCGTACGGAGCACGGGGCGCGCGCCCGGCTGCGGGAGAAACAGCGGGCAGTCCGGGCAGCTGAGCGGGCGGCGGCCGAGCAGCTGCTGGAGCACGGTCCCCATGAGCGGGTGCTGGACGAGGCCGAGACCCGGGCGGTGCTGAAGCTGCTCACCCGGGCGTTAGAGGCCCGGACCGCGGTCGCGGGGCAGCTGCGGTCGGCCACCGGGACGAGCGATGTGATGACGCTGCGGCTCATCCCCAGCCAGACCGGCAGTCGGCTGCGCACTGTGCACGGCACGCTGGTGCTGCCCGGCTTCACGCTGGAGCTCGCCCCCGCCGGACCAGTTCGGCGCGGCGCGGTAGAGGCGGGCTGATGGCCACCGTTCACCGGGTCGCTGCGGCGGTGGAGCCGGCGCAGCTGGGCTCGTACCAGGAGGCCGCCCGGCTGGTGTTGCTGCACAGTGTGATCAGCGAGGGCCACCCTCGCCCTGGGGCGCTGGCAGTCGTGCTGCGCTGGGCGGACGAGCTGGCTGAGGACTTCCGCTCGCTGTTCGGCTACACCCTGCACACCACCGCCCGGCACGCGAGGCTGATTCGGCGTCTGGATGTGTTCGATGGCAGCCAGGCGATCGTGGCGGCCAACAGCGGCCGGAGGCCGTTCGACCGGCGACGGTTGGCGTACCTGTGTCTGGTGCTGGCGTGCCTGCACGGTTCCCGAGTCGAGATCGCCCTCGCCGACCTGGTAAAGGACTTCAGTCCGCACGCCAACGCCATCGATCACCTCGGCTTCGACCCGACCGCCCCTGGGCACAAGGACGCCATCGTGGACGTCATCGACTGGCTGGTGCAGTACGGGGTGCTACGCGTCTCGGACGGTTCGACCCAAGCCTGGGCCCGCGATCCGGATCGCGGAGACGCCCTGTTCGACATCGACCATGAGCTGTGCAGCGCACTGTTCCGTCCCGGCAAGCCCCTGCAGCACCTGACGAGCGCCGCCGGATTGTTGGAGATCCCGGCCAGCGGTGTCGGCCGCGATGCCCGACGCCGGCACGGCGCGCAGCGGGCGCGCCGCGCCGTCATCGAGCATCCGGTGGTGTACTTCGCCGACGCCGATCCGGAGACCGCCGCCGCACTGCGGCAGCCCACACTGGCGGAGGATTTGGTGCGGCTGACGGGGTTGCAGATCGAGCGCCGGGCCGAGGGCATCATGCTCGTCGACACCACCGGTCACTTCACCGACAGGCGCTTCCCGGGCCGTGGCGGCGCGGTCAACCGTACGGCCGGGCTGCTCCTGGCCAAGATCGCCGACCTGCAGGAAGACCCCGACCGGTCCCGCGAGCTGAAGCGCATGCGACCGCCGGATCCCATGGAAGAGCACGCCGACCTGCTCGCCCGTATCGACCTGGCGCTGCCTCACGCCGGAACTCTGGACGCTCTCGCGCTGGACGCACCCACAGCCGACAGCGGCGCTTCGCCGGAAAGAGTCGAAGCCGATGACGCGGTGGCCGAGCCGCTCCGGGTCGTGGAGCTCCCCCTGGTCGAAGACGCCCGCCTGGTCGAGATGATCAACGCGCTTTATGAGGAGTTCGGTCCGGCCTCGTTCACCAACAAGTGGCAGGCCGACCCGCGTGGTCTGCTGACCGAGGCACTCGTCCTCCTCGCCGATCTGCGATTGGTGCACCCGGTGCCCGGCGGCGTGCTGGTCCGCCCGGCCGCCGGCCGCTACCGCAACATCACCGCCGTCCTGCCCCATCCGAAGAGCGACGGGCAGTTCGCATTCGACTTCTCCGCTGCGGAGGACACCTTCTGATGACGATGCTCGCCGAGCCCAGTCCGTCTGGCGACGCTCCGACCGTCCGCTTCAAGCCCACGCGCGCCGGGATCATCGGCCTGTGGGACTACCGGGACGAGGAGTTCGTCTTCGCCGACGGCCGTCTCGTCCTGCGCGGCCACAACGGGTCGGGCAAGACCAAGGCGCTGGAGGTGCTCTTCCCTCTGGTCCTCGACGGCAGCATCGACCCGCGCCGGCTGGATCCGTTCAGCGGCGAGGAACGCACGATGAAGTCCAACCTGCTCTACCGGGGCCAGGAATCGGCATACGGGTACGTGTGGATGGAGTTCACCCGAACCACCGCTGACGGCGAACTGCTGGAGGCGGTGACCGTCGGCCTCGGCTTGCTGGCTCAGAAGAGCAAGGAACGCCCGGGCCGCTTCTTCTTTGTCTCCGATGGCCGGATCGGCGTGGACTTCGGCCTGCTTACCGCCGACTCCCGCCCGCTTCGCAAGAAGGAACTGGAGAAGCTCCTCGGCCCGGACGCTGTCTGCAAGACGGCCACCGAGTACCGGGAGGCCATCGATGACCGCCTGTTCGGCCTGGGCCGTCAGCGCTATGCCCAGCTGATCAACCTGCTGCTCCAGCTGCGCCGCCCGTTGCTGGCCAAGGACCTCGACCCGGACAAGCTCTCCGACACCCTGACGGCCGGGCTGCGGCCAGTCGACGATGCCCTGATCGCGCAAGCCGCACGGGATTTCGAGAACCTCGCCGAAATCCAAGCCGTCCTGGACTCCCTGACCAAGGCCGACGGGGCCGTCCAGGACTTCCTGCGGGACTACACGGCCTACCTGCGGGCGCACGCCCGGGACCGCGTCGAGCAGATCAACGCACGCTGCGAAGCCACGACCGGTCACTGCGACAAGATCGCCACAGCTGCCCAGGACCGACGTGCGGCGGACGCGGCCCTCCAGGCCGCGAAGATAGACCGGGACGAGGCAGCGGCGAAGCGTAAGAAGCTCGGCGCCCACGTGGAAGGGCTGCGCAACCACGACGCGCTGAAGCAGGAGGTCGGGCTGCGAGAGCTCCGTGACCGCGTCCGTGGCGAGGGCAAGGACATCGCCGGCACCGAAAGTCGCCTGGAGAAGATGCGGCAGCGCGTGGCCCGTCTGACATCTGAGGCAGACGGGGTCGAGAAAGGGCTCGATCGGCTGCGTGGAGCTGCCGACCGGCACACGCAGACTCTGTTGTCGGCAGGGCAGGCCGCCAGTCTGGTCACCGACGACGACCCGCTGGACCTCACCGATGAGCTTCTGACCCACGTCGAGAGCCGGGCCACGGTACGCCGCCATGACATCGGTGAGGTACGCGGCTACCTGGACGCGGCCGAACGCGCTGCCCAGGACCAGCGCCGTGAACAGGACCGGTTCGACGCCGCCGACAAGGAGGTCACGGACTACGACATCGCCTGCACCCAGTCCGCCGACATTCTCGCCGCCGCCCGGTCCGATGCCGACGCCGAGCTGCGGAAGATGATCGACCGCTGGACGGGCACGGACCCGACCGCCGTCCTCATCCCCATGGACGCACCAACTCTCGTCGACGCGCTGGAAGCCGTCGGCGAGCCCGATGCGCCCGCGCTGCCCGAGGTCTTCCGTTCACTCACCGACGAACGCCGAACCAGCGCTCTTTCCCAGCAGGAATCCCTCAAGCGCCGCCATACCGAGACGCAGGGGCAGCTCGCGGCGGTCCGCGCCGAGCGCGCGCAAGTGGCCGCCGAACGAGATGACGCTCCTCCCGCCAGCGACTTGCGCCCGGCAGACCGTAGCGGTCGTGCCGGCGCCCCGCTGTGGCAACTCATCCGCTTCGCCGACCACGTGCCACAAGAGCAGGCCGCGGCGGTGGAAGGTGCCTTGTACGGGGCGGGGCTGCTCACAGCCTGGCTTCACCCCCACGCTGGCGCCACTGTGCAGGCCTTCACCGATAGCGAGTCCGACGGCTACCTGCTGCCACTGCCCGCTGCCCAGCGTCCCACCGGCCAGACCCTGGCGGATGTCCTCGTCCCTGAGGAACAGCCCCTCGTCCCGACCGAAGCCGTTGCCGCGGTCCTGGCCTCGATGCGTCTCACCGACGACCTTTCCCCCGACATCGGCGAGACTCCCGCGGTAAGCAGCCGAGCGCAGTTCACCCTGGGGATCCAGCTCGGCGCTCACCCGAAGGCTCGGCCCGAGTACATCGGCGCCACCGCTCGCGCCGCCCGGCGCCGCGAACGCCTGCACGCCTTGGACGAGACGATCAGCGCGCTGGAAGACGATCTCGCCGACCTGGTCGCCGCGCAGCAGGCCGCCGCCGAGACCGTGGCGGACTTCGACACTGCTCGCCAGCAACTGCCGCCCACGGCGTCGATCGCCAAAGCCGTTCGTGACGTCGAGGTCACCGCCGTCCAGCTCGCCGGCGCCCGGAAACGGAGGGACGCGGCACACCGGGCCCTCGATCTGGCCATCGCCAATACCCACGACAAAGAGCGCCAGTTGCGCCGCGCCGCCACAGCGACCGGCCTGCCCGCCCAGCGCGAAGCACTCGCCGACGTCGAACGCGCGGTCAACGATTTCGTCACCACCAGCAATGACCTCCACTCCACGCGATCCACCATCCGCGGCACCGAGAAAGATCTTGACGACCGCCGTGCGAGCATCGCCGAGCAAAGCCAGGACTATGCCGAACAAACAGAGGCGCTGAGCACTCGCAAAGCCGACCATGAGGCCTTGGTGGAACGCCTGCGCACCGAGGAAGCGCTACTGGACGCTCCCTTGCGCGATCTTCAAAGGCAGCTCGAGGAAGCCCAGAGCGCGCTGGAGGAAGCCAATACGGCCTACGACCAGGCCGACGCGGAGGCCCAGGCGCAGCAGACTCGCCTCACCACCGCCGAGAACGCCCTGGAGCACATCAGCGAAGCCCTCACCACAGCCCTGGACGAACAACTGCGCACCACGGCCGGCCTCAAGCCGTACACGCGCCCCGACCTGCTTCGGCTGCTGGAAGCCCCCACCGACACCCCCTGGACGCCCGTCAGCGCGTGGCCCACCGCCGAACAGGCCGCCGCCCAGGTGATCACCCTGCTCACCGCACACCCACCGCAGCTGTCCCCGGATGACGCCGCCCGCAGCGCCCTGCCGTCCACCACGGTCACGCTCCTGGACGCCGTCGATACCGCCACCCACGGCCGACGGGCCACCGAGAACGTTCTCAAGACCACCACCACGAAGATCTCGACCGCCCTGACCGACCTCGAAAACGCGCTCGCGGAATCCGATCAGGGCTACCACCTGGAGTGGGAACCGGACGGCGACATCATCCTCGCCCGCGTCTCCGACGCCGAAGGGCCCGACCCCGTCGCCGAGTTCGGTCGCCGCCTGGCCGAGCAGGTCGCCGACCAGCACATCCTGCTGGAAGACCGCGAACGCACCGTCATGGAAGACGCCCTGCTGACCGGACTGGCCCAGCAGATCCATTCCCGCACCATTGAGGCACGCAACCTGGTCAAGGCCATGGACGCCGACACCCGCGCCAAACCAATGTCCTCCGGCACCACCGTCGGCATCCGCTGGGTGCAGTCCGACGCGCTCACCGACGAACAGCGCGCCGTCAACCAGCTGCTGAAGAAGGACGCAGCCGCCCTGGGCCCCGCCGGACTGGCCGAACTGCGCTCCCTCCTACGCGCCCAGATCCGCGCCGGCAAAGCACGCGACCGCCGCAAGACGTACCAGCAGATCATCGCCGACGTCCTGGACTACCGCTCCTGGCGCACCTTCGAACTGCTGCTGTCCCGGCCCGGCGAGAAGGAGGAAAAACTCACCCGCTCCAAGCACAGCGAGATGTCCGGCGGCGAGAAATCCGCCTCCATCCACCTTCCGCTGTTCGCCGCCGCCCACGCCCAGTACGGCTCCGCCCACCCCACCTGCCCCCGACTGATCGCCCTCGACGAAGCCTTCGCTGGCATCGACGAGCAGTACCGCCCCGATCTGCTCGCCCTGACCGTCAAATTCGATCTCGACCTGTTCATGACCGGCCACGACCTGTGGGTCACCTATCCCACCGTTCCCCGTATCGCGCACTACGACATGAACTACGACAAGGCCAGCCACACCGTCTCCGCCATGCTCATGCTCTGGGACGGACAGCAGATCCTCGACGACCTCGGCTATCCCGGATCCGATGAACTGGCTGCCTCCCTTCTCGGCTTCACGCCCAGCCGGCATGCCCCCGCCGCTGACGGCCTGCTCGCCGGCCTGGACGACCACGCCGCCCCAGATGATCAGCCGGACGAAGAAGCGGACGAGGCATGACCACCCCTGTGACAGCCAGTGAGCGCTACCTGCAGCCCGAATACGCACGCCTGCTGGCAGCCGCACGCCGCTCACTGGAACGCACCGGCGGACGCCTCGACGGCACCATCAGCGTCAGCGCACCGAACGACGCCGAACGCGAAGCCCTCATCGGTCTCACCGGCACCTACCGCCCACCCGGCACCGCAAAGATCACTGTTCGGCTCGCCGGCCTCGACGCCGCCATCCGCACCGCCACCGAGGCCCCGCTCGCAGACCTTCTCACCCAGGCCGGCGGACCGCTGCGCAACCGCCCCGCTGAGAAGTCTGCCCTCCAGCACACCCGCACACAGATCCTCGCCCAAGCCGAGGCCAGCCCACTCCACGCCAGACACCCCTGGTACCGGGCCTGGTTGAGCGACCTGGCAACCGACGGAACAGTTACCACCCTGATCAACAAAGGCGACACACCAGCACTCGCCCGCGCCATCCGGGTCCTGGAACACCTCGATGCCCGCCCCGCCGACACCCCGCCGCTCATGCTGCCCGCCCTTGCCGAGACCGCTACCGGCGACACAAAAGCCCTCAACCACGGCCGCGGCCCTCTGCCCAACCTCGTCCTACGTGCCCTGACCCACGCCCACAGCGTCCCCCTACCGTCCACCGCCGAAGAACGCCGGGAACTCTGGGACGCCTTCGATGTCATCGTCGACGACCTCGCCAGCCGCGTCCTCGTCCTCAACCTCCCCGCCCACGGACAGGGTCTGGGCGAATGGCTCACCGGCGCCGCCACCTACGGAACCCCCTTCCACATCACCCTCCACCAACTGGTCACCCTGCCCATCACGGTCAACCTGCGCAGCGTCTACGCCTGCGAGAACCCAGCCGTCCTGCGCCGCGCCGCACAAGAACTCGGTCCCGACAGCCCGCCGCTAATCTGCGCAGAAGGCCGACCCTCCACCGCTTTTCATCGCCTCGCTCGCGCCATCACCTTCGGCGGCGGAACGCTGCTATACCACGGCGACTTCGACTGGCCCGGCATCGACATGACCAACCAGCTCATCACTCGCCACAACGCCCGCCCGTGGATGATGACCGCAGCCGACTACAACACCGGCATCGCCCAGGACGACGACCACATCCGGCTCCGGGGTAAGCCGCAGCCCACACCATGGGACCCGGAACTCGCAGCGGCCATGAAACACGCCGACCAGGCACTCTACGAAGAGGCGGTCGCCGATGCCCTACTCGATAGGCTGACTGTACGTAGGACTGGAAGGTGACCGTCGGCGTTACTGGTTCACTGGCAGGAGACACCAACGCCGGGGTCGTAGACGCCTTGGTGCCAAAGCGCGGTGATCACTCAGCACTGCCGCTCGTCTCGAGGCAGTCAGTGACCGGGCCTCGGGTGCCAGGCGCTGATCCGCCCGCTCTGCCTTTACCACACGAGGGCCCCGATTGTTCGTCCGCGCGTTCGCCTATGGGGATGGCACTAGTCGCCCAGGCGGCAGTTCGAACCGCAAGCGCATGGACGTGCCGACGACCCGGTAGCCGGCGAGGCCAGGGGCGCTGAACGGGTTGGGGAGAGGGGTGATGCGTCGGTGGGTGCTGTCGAGGACATGGGAGACGTAGACGATGGTGTACATCTCGTCCGGGCGGAGGTGACTTGCTCGTTCGACTTCGGACTCGCCAAGTTCGAACTCGCCCCGATCGCCGCTCGAGGCCTTCACCTCGTACAGGAGGGTGCGATCCCCGTCGTGGATGAGGAAGTCGTAGCCGAGGCTGTCGTCGCCCGAGCCGTCAGCGAAGACGTACTGGCGCAGCCCGGACTTCCAGGATTGCTCGCGAGGGACGCCGAACTGCCGCTCCAACCAGGCGGCCACAGCCACCTCTCCTGCGAGGCCAACGGCCCTGTCCTTCTGGGTGTCCCGGGGAACGGCCCGGTATCCCCCGCCGCGGCTGGCGTCCCCGGAGGTGGTTCGTTGTCTCGGCAGCGCGGGTGCCGACGGTGTGCCGGGCTCTGGGGAGGCGGCGAGTTGGTCGGGGGTGAGGTCGGCGGCGATCCGTCGAGCGAGATCGCGCAGGTCCTCTGGGCCGACCGGGAGCGCGCGGCCGTTGAGGAAAATCGACGGGCTCGGGGTGGTGGAGAGAGGTGTGCCGTCCCTGGGTGGTGTCGGTGTGAGCGGCGGGGGGGGCGTTCAGGCCCAGGTCGGCCGTCCGATCCGTCGCGGGCATACCCTCGGGCCAGTGGCCGTGGGTCTGAAGCCAGGCGATCAGCTTACGGACGCCGATCGGTTCGAAGTCGAGTAGGCCTTCGGCGTCCATCGCCGACGCGACTTCGGTGGCCGACGGCAGCGAGAGACCCTCGCGGCCCTGACGGTGGAGCCATGCCTCCATCCGGGCGCGCAGGCGGGGAAGGAGCGTGTGGACGGTGTCGACGCACTCCTCGTGGATCTCGGCCACCGGAAACTGCGGTTGCGATCGGGCCGGTGCCGCAGGCAGGCGGGTGGCGGCCCATGTCTCGGCGTGGGAGTCGAGCCGGTCGGGGGTGAGATCCCAGTGGGCGAGCCCCCAGCGGGGGTCTGGCTCCAGGCCGGGAAGCGACCTCAGCCGGACGTACTCCGTGAGGGGAGCGCCCGCCTTGTACGTCGTCACGTACGCGTCACGGACGCGGTCGGCCAGTTGGCCCCGGTTCTGCTGCAACCAGGCCTGGAACTGCCGTTGGTGGGTCTCCGAGTTGTCTACGGTCGGCAGGTCCAGCGTCTCCCAAGCCCGGTTGGCCTCGGACAGGGGCACTCCCAGGGCGGACAGCTTGCGCTGCCAGTCATTGTCGTCCACGAGTCCCAGGAGGTGATCAGCGCGGTCGAGATCGAGCTGGGACACGAGCCAGTCGTGGAGCTCTTTGCGGTCGTGGAGGTCTTCCTGTCCGCGCCGCAGTTCGTCGGCGAGGTCGGGGGCGACGCAGGCGAGCAGGGGGACGAGGCGGGCGCTGCCAGAGCGGATCGAGGCACGGTCGGCCAGGACGGCCTCCAGCCGCTGCGCTGGGACGCCAACCACGGCGGCGATGTCGGAGTCGGTGACGTCAGCGACGGAGCGGCCACGGCGCTCCAGTTCGATGAGTGCCAGCCGTACCGATGTGGCCAGGTACGAGGCGCCGGCCAAGGTGCTCAGGGCGGCGGAGGCGGTCTGGAGCACGTGCCAGTCGGAAGAGCCTGGTGCGCACACGATCACGACGCAGGGTTCCTCCTCGACGTGCAGGAGTGAGCGGTCGTCGCCGGGGTCGTCGAGGGTGTGTCCGGCTATGTGTGTGATGGCGGTCTGGGCGGACACCGCACTGCAGGTTTCCAACCGTCGTCGTACATGATGTGCCGTGGGGGCCTCGGGGCGGATGGAGCGATCGTCGTCGAATTCGACCAGCGCGGCCAGGAGGGTGTGCAGCCAGGGTCCGGCCAGGGTGAGCAATGGTGCGCGGGGGGCGTCAGCGATCGGCAGCAGGTCCACGCGGATGTCGACCTCTGCCTCGCTAGTTCCACGGACCGAGTGGTGTCCTTGTGCCGCCAGGTGGGCGTGGACGCGTTGGCCCAGCGCCCGGTCGTCGATGGGGAGGACGGGCACGGGCACCTGGTTGAGCAGCCTGCGGTTCTGGGTCCCTGCCACGTCGGGCACGTAGACCGGTTCGGTCTCGCGGCCGGTCGGGAAGGTGTCCAGAGTCCCGGTCCGGCTCACGAGGAGGTCGGGCAGGTCTCCGAGGTGACGGCCGGTTCCGGTCTCGTGCAGGGGCAGCAGATCAGACCAGGCCTGTTCGTAGGCCCTGCCGAGCAGATGCCCGAGGCGGCCCTGCCGGAGCCGCGGCATCCGGCGCAGCAGGGCGGGCAGGTGGCGCAGCCGCTCGCCAGCGGTCTCCGCGCTGTCCCAACGGCGTACTCCGAGCAGGCGCAGGCGCTTGAGGACGCGATCCGACTGCCGTCGGCGCAGCGCGGCGGAGGCGACGGAGAGGAAGGCGGGTGGCGCCTCTGCGGCAGCCCACCACCACGCCTGGCCGGCCGTGGTGAAGGCAGGGGCGTCCTCGTCGTCGCCCGTCTGGGGAATCCATGGCGCCTGGCTCAGGAAAGCCGCAAGAGGGGTGGGCCACGGTGTGCCCTGCCGGTCGGAGCCGCCCGCGAAGTGGAACTCAAGGGCGTTGGTGTGCCAGGTGTCCAGGCCGTGGACGATTAGTTCTGCGTAGAGTCGGCGGCTCTCTTCGTCGAACGCGGCGTACTCCCGTTGGCCGGGGAGCATGGCCACCTTCTTGCCGGTAGGGCGGTACTCGACGGTCTGGTACCGGACGCTGCGCCGGTTGGGCCAGCGCTCAGCGGTCGACCGCCACTGGGCCAGCTCGTCCGAGTTCAGGCTCAGTGCCCACAGTCTGGGAAAGACGTACGGGTGGTTGAGGAACTGCCCCTTCACGACCTGGGACGTTGCGGCGTAGGTCGGTAGCAGGCCATGGCGGACGCCCTGCTGATCGAGGAAGCGCCGCAGGGTCTGAGTGTCGGTCCGGGTGTCGGCGCAGATCTCCTGAGGGGGACGGACGACCCGGTCTGCGGCGGCTACCAGAGCCGTGGAAACCCCCTCGGTGTGATCGAGGAAGCGGGTCAGCGTCCGGTCGATCCCGCTGTGCGCGCCGGTCCAGCCGTCTCCGAACATGGCCTCGGTTGCGGGGACCCAGCCTTTGCGGCCTGGCACCAGAAGTCCCGTGATCACGGGTCCCTTGCCGTTCCGGTCCAGGGATGACGCCCACAGGGCGCAGGCGAACAGGAGGTGCTCGCGCAGGGCTTCGTCGTCGTCACGGTTCTCGCGCATCGCTTCGCCCAGCATGTCCAAGAGGGCTTGCGGACGGTAGTCACGCACCAGTCCCTGTTCCTCCAGCCAGGTGCGGCCGCGGGACCGCCGACTTGTCTTTCTTCCCATCCAGGCGATCTCCGCGTGGACGAAGGAGATGCTGTTCGCGAGTCCGGCCGGAAGGCCGGGCAGCGCTGCCCATGAACCGTCAGTGCCGCGGAAGAACAGTCCGGGACCTCCGGCCGGAGCCAGCTTCCCCTCGGCTGTGAGGACGATCTTTCTGCCCGTCAGCACCTCGCCGGTGCGGGGGAAGCAGAGCGAGAGGTCGTGGTAATAGTCCGCCCACTTCCCTGCGTCGAAATCCCGCTGGGCGTGGGCCGAAGCGACGCTCTCCGCCCAACCGGCGAGCACGGTGGCAGGCGGAAGGAGACTCAGTCCACGAGCCTCCCCCAGCGCGGTCAGCCGCGCGGCGCGCCGGGGATGGAGCTGTGGGTCGATGACATGCCGGACCCCGGCGGCTGCCACGGCCTCCGGTGTGAACACGCGAGCCTGGTCGGGGCCGCGCCACAGATAGCCGTAGCGGTACGAGGCGCGCGCGCCCGCGGGGTGCAGTACCGGCATGAACGGTACGTCGTCGAACTCACGGTCCTGTGCCTTGAAGGCCAGTTCCAGGCGCCGAACCTGGTCGTGCTCCCAGCACATCAGGTCGATGAGAGAGCCTGCGGGCAGCGCGACACGTCCCTCGTCGACCAGTACGGTCGCCTGTGCGCAGGCCTCGGCCGCGGTGTCGAGTAGCAGGTCGTTCCACTGCGTGGACTCCGCCATGGTGCGTCGGCCCACGTCCGTGTGGAAAGGGGCGTTGACGAACCCGCTTACCGGACAGGTCCGTTGTGCCCCCATGGGCAAGAACGTGTAGAGCCTGCCGCGCTCCAGAGGCTTGCCCGCGGGCACCGCCACGCTGACCACGGCCGAGTCGCCCAGTGCCTGCCAGCCGTCCTTCAACGGTCCCGATCCCAGGCCGGCGGCGATGGCCTCGTGTGCGCGCTCACTGTCCACGGCGGCCGTCACCATGATCAGGCGAGTGCGACGGCGCAGTGTGATCTGCTGGATCTTCAGGTCGCGAGAGGCGAAGAGGGTGTCCACTTTGCGCGTGTAGAGGCTGGGGCGCCCCCGGCCGCCCACTCGGTGTGTCACGGCCACCTTGCCGAGGCGCTCCAGAAAGAGTTCAAACGGCGCCCCGTCATCGGTCAGTTCGCGCAGCTGGCGCACCGCTTCCAGCCTCGCCTCGGCGGACCGCAGCGGGAGCCGGACCACAGTCACCAGCCCCCGCCGACGGAAGGACGCCACTGTGGCCGGGACGTCGTCCACCGGCACCGGGACCTTCAACGACGACAGGTTCGAGCGCAATTGGCCGGCGGCCTCCGGGCGGCCGGGCGCAACCTGGTCCGCCAACCAGTCGAAGTCGTCGTCCCGAGCGAAGCGGAAGCAGAACCCGTCGAAGGCCTTGGATGCGGAATCCCTGACGCTGTACATCTCCGGGGCGGAGGTGAGCTGAAGCACGCTCTTGAAGCCGACACCCTTGTGGCCGATGCCCTCATCGGGTCGCTTGCTCGACAGGCCGATGCTGCACAGCGCCTCGAAGTTCTTGTACCCGAGGGGCCTTCCTCCGTTCGCTACATAGAGGACGCCGTGTTCGCCCTCGTCCTCGTCGAGGACGACCTCGACGAGGCCGTCGGAGTGCCGGGCGAGGTGCGCGTCATGGGCGTTCTGAAGGAGCTCGACCAGTACGCGCCCCTTGTACTCGGGCGAGAGCATCTGCTCGGCGACTTCTTTGAGTTCCAGAGCGGCGCGGCGTCCGCGCTTCAAGTCGGCGAGACACCCTTCGGCCTCCATGACCGCCGTCGACACGACGCGCTTGCGCCTGGCTGAGCCGCCGGAACCCGTGGACCGCCTCGCTCGCCACTGCCCGTCGGTCACTGTTCCCCCTGGAGCCCTCTGAAGTTACTGGTGTCGACGATAGGGGTGACCGCTGACATTCGGATGCGCAACCCGAGGCGCCGACGAGGGCTAATTACCGCGCTGGTCGGTACGAGCCGCCCTCGAAGACCTCCTTTTCCGCCCGATCCACGAGGGTGTCGTTACATCCTCAAGCACGTCCCGCCGAGCGCTCGAATCGCCATCCGCTCCGCCTGCTACTTGGAGAGGTGAGAGCGCCTTCTATCGTCTAAGCGGTCTTGGCGACGTCACCGTAGCTTCCCCGGCGAGGGCCCGTCTCACCGAGGTCTGGAGCAGGTCGTCCGACATATGGGATGCGGTTACCGACTCGTGGGTGTATATCGGTTGAATCCATGCTGGCGTGCTGTGAGGGGCACGGGGGGTTGGGTGCGGGCACTGGGGCGACTGTGCTGCCAGTCCGGACTGGTGAAGGAACAGGAGCACGTGTGCACGTCGCGACCAGCAAGGTATGGGCCCAACAGATCGTCTTCGGCAACAATGCGGTGCGCCAACTACTGGTGCCGTCAGACACTTTGGATGTGGTGGAGGTTGCCACCGGACTGGAGGTGGCCAGCGTCCAGGGCCGATGGCCGGCGATACGAGCCGGAGGCAGCGAGCCTGAGCAGCTGACGGCTGTCATCCCCACCGTCAAATCAGGCGGGCGTGTGGGCTGGGTCGGCGACACGGCACTTCGCTCGCCGCAGACGGTGCTGGCGTCGTTCATCGACGGCATCGGGTTCCGCGACCACGCCGAAGCGCACGCGCTGCGGCGTCCCCAGATCGGTGCCCTGCACTCGGTGATCGGCTACTGGGCCTCGGGGGTGACCGCTCCAGGAATCGTCGTGATGCCCACCGGAACGGGTAAAACGGAGACAATGCTTGCGCTGCTCGTGGCCGCCCGACCCGAGCGGCTGCTCGTGCTGGTGCCGACCGCAACACTGCGTGATCAAATTGCGGCGAAGTTTGAGTCGCTCGGCATCCTGCACACACACCAGATTGTCACTCCGGGCGTGATGCGGCCCGTGGTGGGAAAACTCCAGCACGGGTTCCACTACGCCGCCGACGCTGAGGCATTCGCCTCTGCCTGCAACGTGGTGGTCGCGACCCCGCACGCTCTTCAGGCCTGCGAGCCGGAGTCTCGCCACGCGTTCCTGGCCGCGTTCAGTCACCTGGTGGTTGACGAGGCTCATCACGCGCCGGCGCCCACCTGGTCGCGCGTGGTCGATGCCTTCGCCGACCGGCGTGTCCTGCTGTTCACCGCCACTCCATTCAGAGAGGACGGGCGTCCTGTGCCCGGGCGGGCCATCTTTCGGTTCCCGTTGCGGGAGGCTCAACGGGATGGGTACTTCACTCCGATCAACTACCGAGCCGTGCTCAGTCTGGAGGACACTGACCGAGAGCTAGCGAAGCTGGCGGTTGGACGGCTGCGCGCGGACCGGGCTGCTGGGCTGGATCACATTGTGATGGTGCGGGCGAGGAGTATCGCGCGGGCCAAAGAGCTAGCTGAGCTATATCAGGCAATCGCGCCGGACCTGAATCCGGTGGTTCTGCACGAGAAGGTGGCGGCCAGAGCACGGCGTGCGGCGTTGGCCGCTCTGGAAGATCGGTCGTGCCGGATCGTGGTCTGCGTCGACATGCTCGGTGAAGGCTTCGACTTGCCGGCCCTGAAGATCGCCGCACTGCACGACGTGAAGAAGAGCCTGAGCCCGATGATCCAGTTCATCGGGCGGTTCACTCGGTCCACTTCCGCGGGCTCGACGATCGGGACAGCCTCCGTGTTTGTGGCCCGTGATCCGTCGGTAGCACTGTCGCCGCTGCGTGAACTGCTGCGCGAGGACGCTGACTGGGACACAATCATGCACGACATCACCGAACGTGCCACGGCGAGCGTGGAGGAGCTCAGCGACTTCGAGGCGTCCTTCACCGATGCCCCGGAAGAGGTGTCGGTCACGGTGCTGGAACCCAAGATGAGCGCTATCGCTCACCGTGCTCCCAGCCACACCTGGACTCCCGAGCGGGCCTTGGAGGTCTACGGCGAAGGACGGGTTCTGGACAGTACCATCGCGGTCAACACCACCTCCACCGTCGCCTGGTTCGTCGTGGAGAACCGCAGCGAAGTCCGCTGGGGCGCCCCGCAAGCCCTTGAGCAGGTCACGTACGAGCTGGTCGTCATGTACTTCAGCCGAATCCAAGGCCTGCTCTACATCCATGGATCGAACAACACCGGTGACTACCGGGAACTCGCACAGGCCGTCCTGGGCTTGGACTCCCGGCTGGTCACCGGTATGCCGACCTTCCGGGTGCTTGGTCACATGGAGCGCTTGATCCCCACCAATGTGGGCCTGCTGGATTCACGGGACCACTTCAACCGGTTCTCCATGCATGTGGGAAGCGATGTCTACGAGGCGCTTTCCACCGCCGACCGGCAGGGCAAGAGTCAGACCCACATCGCCGCCTCCGGATTCCGCAACGGGGAGAAGACCACCATCAGCGCCGCCTTGTCGGGACGGTTCTGGTCAATGCAGACCGCCCCCAATCTCAAGGCCTGGACCGACTGGTGTGACGAGCAGGGGGCCAAGCTCACCGACGCCAGCATCGACCTGGCCAGCGTCATGGACGGGTTCATCTTCCCGGAGGACCTCACCGAACGTCCCGAGGGCGTACTCATCGCTGCCGAATGGCCCTGGCCGCTGTTCACCGGCAACGGGCCCGGCCCGCAGATCACCTTCGCCGGCACCACCTACCCCGCCGTCGATGTCCCACTCCAGGTGGCAGACCACTCCACTACCGGCCCCTTCCGGATCCGCCTGACCACTCCTGCCTGGCATATCGGCTACAGCGCAGAATTCACCGACAACGGGCTGACCTACAGCCCCGACGCGTTGGACGGACATGTCCGCTCGGGAATCCACGAGTATTCGCTTGAGGAATGGATCAACCGGAACAAGCCCACCCTGTTCCTGGCAGGCGACAAGATGATCACCGCCGAGGATCGACTGCTTGCCCCTCGCAAAGACCTCGACCCCTTCGACCGCAGACGACTGACCATCCTCAACTGGGCCGGAGTGGACATCAAGAAGGAGTCACAGACCCCCACGCGTGAACCTGACTCCATCCAGGCCTACATCTCCGCCCACCTGCAACAGTCGCAGGAGTTCGACGTCCTCATCGACGACGACCGCGCTCGCCAAGCAGCCGACCTGGTCGGAATGAAGATCAACGGTGACGAACTCGTCGTCACCCTGGTGCACTGCAAGTACTCGTCCGAACCGACCCCCGGTGGCCGGGTGGCTGACTTGTACGAACTGTGCGGGCAGGCTGTCCGTGGCGCGAAGTGGCGGCAAGACCACCTGGGCCCGCTCCTGAACCATCTGGACCGACGCGCCAGAAGCTTCCGGGCCCGCACCGGAGTCTCACCCTTCGAAGTCGGCAGCATCGAGGAGCTCTACCAGGTCCGGGAACTTGCCCCGCAGTTGCGGCCTCGCGTCCATACTGTGCTCGCCCAGCCCGGGCTGTCCGCATCTGCGTGCACCGAGGAACACCTGCGGCTGCTGGCCGGCGCCGAGACCTACGTCCACGCCCTCACCCGCGGGACGTTCACCGTGTACTGCAGCGCCTGAACGCATGCAACGGGCCGACACCCTTGTCGCATCCGCACGAGCATGACCGGGCAGCCCCACCAACTGCCACTGCAGCCGCCCGCCACGCGGTGGCTTGTGTGTGCGGATCCCATGCCCCGGGCTGGGTAGGCAGTCCGGTCCACGCCGACTTCATCACCCGGCTTCTCGCGCGGGATCGATGACAGACGCTGATCAGCAATGATCGAAATGGACGCAACCCGTCACATCGCTGACCACTTGAGCCAAGTAGGCATCTCTGTCCCTTCCATATCAGATACTGCTCTGACTCTCGGTAGTCGCACGCGTATGCCGTCCCGGGAGCGGGGTTGGGGACGATGTCGGGAGTGAGATGCAGCTGACGCATGCCGAAGTGATCAACTTTCGTGCCCTGGAGAGGGTGGACGTCCGGGTTGATCCGAAGGCCACCCTCATCGTCGGGCGCAACAACAGCGGCAAGACGTCTTTCGTCAATCTCTTCGAGAAGTTTTTCGGTGAGGAGGACACGAGGTTCGTCCTGGAGGACTTCTCCACTTGCCGTATCGCCGACATCGAGCAGGCGCGGCAGATCTTCGGCGAGGCGCAGGCACATGCCGGCCGTGGAGACTCCGAGACGAGCGAGGACCTGCTGGCCAAGGCCTACGACCTCGTCCCAGCCATCCGGTTGGTCCTCACCATCGAGTACGCGGAAGACGACGACCTCGCTCCGCTCACGGGTGTGATCCTCGACCTGGACGACACCTGCTTCGAGGTCAAGATCGAGGCGGCACTTGAAGTTGCTCGCCCAAACGACTTCCTCAAGGACTTCTGGTCGGCCAGCCAGCGGGAGCAGTTCGATCGCATCAAGTGGCTGCGAAAGAACTTCTCGGACTACTTTGCCCCGGCTTATCGCGCGGTCAGTCCCTTGGACGAGGACGTCCGCAAGGAGATCAAGCGCGGTGCCGCCGAGTCCATCCTGTCGGTCAAGTTCGTCTACGCGCAGACCAAGATGGATGACACACCGAGCGACAAGGCCCGCACGTTGTCGAAGACGTTCGAGGCCTACTACAAGGTCAACAGTGGGCAGGAGGACCGTCATCAGAGCATCGAGCAGATCGAGACCGCATTGGCGTCCGCCTCGCAGCAGCTCGACGACAACTACGCCACGCTATTCGACCCGATCTTCGAGGACCTGCGTACCTTCGGGGTGGGCACGATCACTCCGGTCCAGAAGCCCCGCATCGTCTCCCTCATCGAGGCCTCCGGCATTCTCCGCGGCAGTACCCGTATCCAGTATCCGTCCGGGGATGACGACTTCCATCTGCCCGAAGGTCACAACGGGCTGGGCTACAGCAAGCTGATCTTTACGATCCTGCAGGTCATCAGCTTTCACCAGACCTACGAGCGCACCACGCCCAAGCCTGCGCTGCAGGTGCTGTTCATCGAGGAGCCCGAGGCCCATCTGCATCCCCAGATGCAGGAGACGTTCATCAAGAACATCCAGGACTTCATCGACCGTAAGACGGGCTGGAAGGTGCAGGTGGTCATCACCACGCACTCCTCTCACATCGTCGCCAGCAGTGGCTTCCACACAGTGCGCTACTTCGACCGTTCCGAGCCGCAGCTCACGGTCAAGGACCTCTCGACCTTCGAGGCCAATGTGAAGGCCACTCCGCAGGGTGACGAGACCCTGCGCTTCCTGCGCCAGTACATGGTCTTGCACCGGTGTGACATGTTCTTCGCCGACAAGGTGATCCTGATCGAGGGCACCGCGGAACGGCTGATCCTTCCGGAGATGGTCCGGCGGTGTGCCAAGGAGCTGCTGCACCAGTACGTATCGGTCATCGAGGTCGGCGACGCCTACGCCGTCCGGTTCCGGGAGCTGCTCGCCTTCCTGAACGTCAAGACCCTGATCATCACCGACATCGACTCCGTGTGCCCCAAGCACCGCAAAGCCTGCCCACCCGGCCAGGGGCAGACGGTCACCTCGAATACGACGCTCAAGACCTGGCTGCCCGCAAAGTCCAGCATCGCCGAGCTCCTCGCCACCGACCCGGCTGACAAGGAGCAAGGACACGTCCGCGTCGCCTACCAGATCCCGGAGACAGATTCGGGAGCCTGCGCGCGGAGCTTCGAGGACGCCTTCATCATCGCCAACGCAGAACCCCTCGTACGCGACTTCCGTCAACTCGCCTTGAAGGCAGCCTTCGTCAAAGAGGTCGGCGCTGACCCCACCACCGACGACATCGAAGCCAAGGCCTACGACATCGCACAGCAACTCAGCGACCACAAAACAGACTTCGCCTTCGACGTCATGCTCCTGGAGGACTGGGCCGTTCCCCGCTACATCGCCGAAGGACTGCAGTGGCTCGCCTAGACACGCTCGAAGCCGTCGCCACCGAACTGGAAGCCCGTCGCAGCTTCCTCGTCGAAGCAGGGGCCGGCGCCGGCAAGACGACCACCCTGGTACGCGCCCTGCAGCACCTCCTGACCCACCGCCGTGCAGACCTGGAAGCACACGGTCGCCGGATCGCCTGCATCACCTACACCAACGTCGCCAAGAAGAAGATCCACGAACGCATCGCCGCAGATCCGCTCGTAGATGTCGGCACCATCCACGAATTCCTGTGGAGCGTCATCCAGCCGTACCAGCATGAGCTCTGGCAGCAGATCCTCGACTACAACAAGGACCTGTCCAAACCGGAAGACCTTGATGACGTCACCGACCCTCCCGCCATCGAGTATTCCGACCGCGGGCGCAGGCTGCACGAGGGGCGCATCTCCCACGACGACGTCATCGCGCTGTCGCTGCGTCTCGTCACGGCTCACCCCAAACTCGTACGCATCATCACCAGCAAGTACCCGGTCATCTTTGTTGACGAGTACCAGGACACCTCGCCCAAGACGATCCAGCTACTGCTGGATCACCTGGCAGGCGCAGGCAGTGAGAGATGTGTGGTCGGTCTCTTCGGCGACTCCATGCAGAAGATCTACGAGTCGGGCGTCGGAGCGGTGAAACGAACCGGTCTCCTCACTGAGATCACCAAGCACGAGAACTTCCGGTGCTCGCCTCCGGTCGTCGAGGTGCTCAACCGGATGCGTCCCGAGCTCACCCAGGACGCCGTCGGCAAGCAGCAGACCGGCGAGGTCCACTTGTTCCTCAACGGCAGCATCCCGGCCGGCCCTGAGCGACTCACCGCCGCCGAGGCAGTCCTCGCCCGGAACGGCTGGACCCGGGAGAACTCCAAGTACCTGCTGCTCACCCACCGAGGGATAGCTGGCACCCTGGAGTACGCCAACCTCCTGGAGCAGTACCGAAAGCTGGGCCGCTACGGTCCCGACGACCTCATGGCACGCAACGAGCCGTACATCCAGTACCTCACCCGCGTCGAGGCCGTAAGCACCGCGTTCCACAACAGTGACTTCGCCGGGCTGACCGACCTGCTGGACGAGGGACGGACACGGATCACCCGTCACGCCCACAAACGCGCCATCAGTGACGCGATCCGTGTACTCGACGCCGTACGCACGACCGGAACCATCGGCGACGTGCTCGACCGGATGGCCGACGGCCTTCTCCTAGCCCTGCCGGGAAAACTCAAGGACCTCGAACGCCGCAGAACCGCAACGGACCTGGACGAGCGCGACCAGCGGCGAGCGGACTTCTCCAACAACCTCCGCACCGTGCCCTACCGGGAAGTCATCAGCGTCACGAACTTCATCGACGAACTCACCCCGTTCTCGACCCAGCACGGCGTCAAAGGCGACGAATTCGAGAACGTCTTGGTGGTGGTCGACGACCGCGCGTGGAACAGGTACAGCATCGGCAAAATGCTTGCCGGCACCGACAAACCCGACCGGACAGAACGGTCACGCAACCTGTTCTACGTGTGCTGTTCTCGAGCCCAGCGTGGCCTGGCTGTCGTGTTCGTCGACGATCTCCCAGACGGGGCGGAATCCACACTCCACAAGTGGTTCGCCTCAGGAACCATCCATCCATAAGAGAACGGTCCAAAGCCTCCATCAGACTCGGAGCGGTTCACTGCAAGCTCCCGCCGCACTGTCAATGACATCCGAGGAACTCTGCTGGTCACGCCTCGTGCGGCGGCTGGGGCCGCGCTGGGTTTGGAGTGATGAACACCGCGAGGCAGCGGAACTCGCTACTCGGGCCCTCCAACTGGGTGTATGGACGCCAGGCGAGCGTGTAGGCGCCTCGCAGTACTCGGGTGTTGTCCGGGAAGGAACCGCCGGCCCACAGCAAGGTGCCACTCAGTTCGCGGCCGGGGTGGATGCGGAACTCCTCGTCCCTGGTGGGCATCTTGCGTTGCCTGGGACGCCACAGGGCCGCCTCGTTGGTGATGAGCAGGGCGAGCCCGTTTTGGTCCTCGCGGTTGCAGAAGCGTTCCAGTCTTCCTATGTCCCGCAGGAAGTCCCTACGCGCGACGTCCGGCGCGTTGTGTCCGCGCAAGGCGTACTCCTCGGGCGGCGTCCCCGCTGTGCCCGACCACTGCCGGGTCACGTACTTGAACTCGATTGCCGTACGGCCCGTCGGCCCCAGGCACAGCAGGTCCAGGTACTCCGAGGTATCGCTCCCGCGCACCGGGACCTCGAGACGGCACCTGACCTCCGGCGCGACCTCGCCCACCGCGAGGGCGAAACTGTGCTGGAGATCGGCCTCGGAGTGGAACACTGGCCGCCGCGCGCGCAGGCACGCCAGGACTTCGTCCAGCGCAGCGCTACCCGCGATCGTCTTCGGGTTTGTGGGCGGGGGTATCTGCGTGGCCACCACGCCATTGAAGCCTGTGGGGCTGACCCTTGTCAGCTGGTAGTCGATCATCGTCGACAGGACGCGGCCACATCTCTGGAGGTCGAAGCGTTCATAGTCCGCCGAACGCCTCTGCAAAAGGGGGCTGATACCAGGATGCCTTCGGTAGGCCGCGGTCTCCTAGAGACGATTCGTGCGGTGACGCCCGGGCTTGCTCAACTACTGGGTGGCAGAAGCTCGTTGTGACCGATGGTTGCCGAGTCGCCCCTCGGGAGCACGCGCCGCACGCGGTACGGCCTCCTCTGATGTTGGTCAGGGTGAGTGTGATGTCCGTGCTGCACCTGCAACGGCAGCACCACCGGTCGGTGGTCTTCCCCGGATAGGGCTCCAACGGCTCGAACCCAGCGGCGCGTGCCTCCGCGGCGGCTGCCGCAGGATCGGTTCGGCCGCCGGCTCGGGGGCACTTGTTGCAGCCGGTGGTGCCCGACCGGATGGAGGACAGGCGCGTCGCCACTTCGTTTCCACAGGAACAGCGGCAGCGCCAATGGTCCGTGGTGCGGCCGGGGTACGGCTCCAGTGGCTCGAACCCGGCAGCTCGCACTTCGGCGGACGCCCGCTCGTGGGTTGCCGAGTTGAGGGCGCAGAACCGGCAGCCACTTGAACCGCTGTTGACGTTGGAGTAGGTGGGGCTGGTTTCGCGACCGCATATGGTGCAGCGGCATCGCCACGGTGTACTGCTGCCTGGGTAGGGTTCCAGCGGTTCGAATCCGGCCGCGCGCATTGTTTTGCCGGCCTTCGGCGCGTTCGTGGCGGCGCGTTTCGCCTGAGCCTCCTTCGCCCGGCAGATGCGACAGCGCTGGCCCGCGTTACGGACGGCGCTGAACGTCGGACGCCCCTCGTACCCGCAGGTCATGCAGCGCGAGGGCCAAGTCACGTTGGTGCGGCCGGGATACGGTACGAGTGGCTCGTATCCGCAGGCCCGCATTTCGGCGGCTGCGGCCTCCGCGTCGATGAGGACCGCGGTACGGGGTCGGTCGCCGACTCGGGGTGCATAGGGTTCCGTGGCGTTCCGGGTTTCCTCGTCGACCATGGCCCAGACTTCGGCCGCCGTGACGCGGGATGCGGAGCAGGTCTCGGTCCAGCCGTTCGGCATGATGCCGCTTGTGAGGAAGGGAATGAGCCCGGCCTGGCGCAGGCGGCCCAGCACGGCCTGCTCGACGTCGTAGGCAGCCGCGCCGGTGGCGTATTCACGGGCCTGATGCAGTTGCCAGCCCTGGCGTTCGTGTTGGATGAGGCGCGAGGTGTAGCCGGTGCAGGCACCGATGCCGATCTTGACGGCTTGCCACTCCCGGTGGGTGATCACGTAGACCTTCGACGGTCCTGCCAGATCGATGCCGTGGGTGGCGCAGAACTTGCATCCGCCACCAGTACGGATTTTCATGAAGGTCGGGGAGACCTCGTTCCCGCAGGTCGTGCAGCGGCACCGCCACTCCGTCGTTGAGGAGGCATAGGGCTCCAGCGGCTCCAGCCCGGCGGCACGCATGGCAGCCACCGCGATGTCCGGGTCGGTCCTTCTGCCCGCTGCCGCTTTCACGTCCGCGCAGTGCCGGCAGCCTCCCTGACCCGCCAGAATGCCGCCCAGACTCGGTGACGTCTCACGCCCGCAGCCGTTGCAGCGACACCGCCACGCCATGTCACGACGCCCCCCGTACGGTTCGAGCGGTTCCAGGCCGGCGGCGCGCATGAGAGCCTCTGCTTCGTCCGCAGGCCAGCGGCGTCGGCCACCCGGTGAGGGAGGACAGTACGGGCAGGCCCGAAGGCCGCGCCTGAGGTTGCTCAACCTGATCTCGACGTCTCGGCCGCACGCGAGGTGGCGGCAACGCCACAGGCCGCTCGGCCCCGGGTAGGACTCCAGCGGCTCCAGGTCGAAATCCTTCACCTCGACTGCGGCCTGGTCGTCGTCCGTGCGGGGCAGCTCGCGGCGACGCGACCATGAACGGCTGATGCCCCGCCCGGCGTTCTTGCGCCCGCACGGGCTGCAGCCCCCTTGTCCGCCCTTGACTGACCCATGAGTGGGCGTCCCGATCGTTCCGCAGGCTGTGCACCGGCACCGCCAGGGGACGTCGGTGCCGGGATAGGGGTCCAGTGGTTCCAGACCCACCGACCTCATGAGCGCGGCGGCCTGGTCGGGATCGACCGGAGCGTTCGGCGCGCACCATCGGCACGGTCCCCCTCCGCGCCTGATGTACGAGTAGCGCGGCTTGACCTCCCGACCGCACGGCACGTGCCGGCAGCGCCAAGGCGGTGTCGCACCAGGGTACGGCTCCAGCGGTTCCAAGCCTGCCGAGCGCATCAGCGCCACAGCCTCCTCTGGAGGAATTGGCGCCGTGCCTGAGCAGTAGTGGCAGCTGCCCTATCTGCCCGAAGCGATGTTGCCCAGCCGCGGTGTCACTCCTCTCCCGCACGTTTCATGCCGGCAACGCCCGGGCTTGTCACTGCCTGGATAGGGGTCCAGTGGTTCGAGCCCGGCATTCCGCATGATCAGCACCGGATCGCGTGGATCCTTCCGCGGACGTCGCGTCGCCACCCGGCCTCCTTCTGAAGTGCCCACTTCCGGGGTGAGGATCGCACGCGGTACTGACAACGGCCTTGTTTACGCCGCGAGCTTGGGACGGGCTTCCTCGCGGTGGCCTTCTTGCTTGGCACTTCCGGGCTGTCATGTTCGTGGTCTTCGGCAGCTCACGGACGTTGGCAGGCCCGTTCTCGCCGTGAGGAGCCTTCGCTCGCGATACGGATTCATCAGGGCGGTCATGAGGTCGAAGAGTTATCCCAGTGCTGCTGGCAGTTCGGGCGCTGATTACGGGTATCGGCGAGTCGCCGCGCTCGTGACCGGGCGGCTCGTGGGGTGATGTCCCTAGGCCCTACTTGGTCCGCGACTGGTCCGACGGGATCTCCGTTGGATGCCAGACAGTAACTCGAAGGACCCAATTAATTACAGTGGGTACCTGTAACGTCAGGTTGCCTGGAGCGTAAAATGCCTCCAGGCAGACCGACTTCAGGCTCTAGAAGAACCCAAGCTTCTGAGGGCTGTAAGAACAAAGAAGGTTCTTCGTCTGCTGGTAGTGCTCCAGCATCATCTTGTGCGTCTCGCGGCCGATGCCGGATTGCTTGTACCCACCGAACGCCGCATGCGCCGGATACGCGTGGTAACAGTTCGTCCAGACGCGCCCCGCCTGGATCGCGCGGCCCGCCCGGTACGCCGTGTTGATGTCACGCGTCCACACCCCGGCCCCCAGCCCGTACAGCGAGTCGTTGGCGATGTTGATGGCGTCGTCGAAGTCGTTGAACGACGCGACCGAGACCACCGGACCGAAGATCTCCTCCTGGAAGATCCGCATACGGTTGTCGCCCTCGAAGATCGTCGGCTGCACGTAGTACCCACCGGCCAGCTCGCCGTCGTACTCGACGCGCTGACCACCGGTCAGCACCTTGGCGCCCTCCTGCTGTCCGATGTCCAGGTAGGAGAGGATCTTCTCCAACTGGTCGTTGGACGCCTGCGCCCCGATCATGGTGTCGGTGTCGAGCGGGTGCCCGGCGGTGATCTGCTCGGTGCGGGCGATGGCCGCTTCGAGGAACTCGCTGTACTGCCCGCGCTGCACCAGCGCCCTCGACGGACAGGTGCACACCTCGCCCTGATTGAGCGCGAACATCGTGAAGCCCTCGAGCGCCTTGTCACGGAAGTCGTCATTCGCGGACCACACGTCGTCGAAGAAGATGTTCGGCGACTTGCCGCCCAGCTCCAACGTCACCGGCTTGATGTTCTCCGAGGCGTACTGCATGATCAACCGCCCCGTCGTGGTCTCCCCGGTGAAGGCGACCTTGGCGACACGCGGACTGGACGCCAGCGGCTTGCCCGCCTCGACGCCGAACCCGTTGACGATGTTGACCACTCCGGGCGGCAACAGATCGGCCACCAGACTCATCCAGTAATGGATGGACGCCGGGGTCTGTTCGGCAGGCTTCAGGACGACGGCGTTGCCCGCTGCGAGCGCGGGCGCCAGTTTCCACGTGGCCATGAGGATCGGGAAGTTCCACGGAATGATCTGCGCGACGACGCCGAGCGGCTCGTGGAAGTGGTATGCGATGGTGTCCTCGTCGACCTCGCTCAGCGACCCCTCCTGCGCACGGATGACACCCGCGAAGTACCGGAAGTGGTCGATGGCGAGCGGAATGTCGGCGGCCAGCGTCTCGCGGACCGGCTTGCCGTTCTCCCAGCTCTCGGCCACGGCCAGTTGTTCGAGGTTCGCCTCCATCCGGTCAGCGATCTTCAGCAGAACGTCCGCACGCCCGGTGACCGACGTACGTCCCCACGCGGGCGCCGCCGCATGCGCCGCGTCGAGGGCGCACTCGACGTCCTCCGCGGTACCTCGCGCCACCTCGGTGAAGGGCCGACCGTTGACCGGACTCGGGTTTTCGAAGTACTGACCACGGGCGGGCGCCACATACTCGCCGCCGATGAAATGGTCGTAGCGCGACTGGTAGGAGACGATCGCGCCCTCAGTGCCGGGCGCTGCGTAACGGGTCATCTTGGCTGGCCTCCCGAAGAAGGCTGCCCGCCCTCGGGCAGCTCACGTCCGGAGAGTAGAAGCGACGACGTTGCATAGACGTTGCGCCCCCAGACGCGCACGACTGTCCGAGTGCTAGGTCAGGCCCACGTGTGGCTATGCCAGTGCGGACTGCGGCCAGGTCAGTTCCTCGTTCGGTTCCGTCAGTGTGTCGCGTGGCCAGGGCAGTTCGGCGCCCGGGGACGCCGGGGCCCGCGTGGCCAGGGAAGTTCCGCGTCCGACGACGCCCGCGCGATGTGTGACTCGGTCGGGTCCGCGTCCGACAACACCAGCGAGGCGTGGCTAGAGCGGTTCCGTGTTCGGCGACGCCAGCGAGGCGTGGCTAGAGCGGTTCCGTGTTCGGCGACGCCAGCGAGGTGTGGCTAGGTCAGGTCCGCGGGGGCGACGCCAGTTCAGCGCATGCCAAGCCGCCTCCGCGTCGGCCTACCCCAGTTCCGCATCCAGCTCGCCCACGCGGGCCAGCACGGGAGCCGTCGGACGCAGTCCGGCCAGCGCCCGCCACACCGCCAGGTCCTCCTCGCCCCACGGAGCGTGTGCCCAGTCCGCGAGCAGGTCCGGGTCATTGCGTTCGATGAGTGCCGCCCGCATTTGGTCCGCGAGCCTGCGACGGAGCCGGACGAGAACGGGAGCCTGCGACTGCGGCAGCAACGGGCCCGCGTACGCCGCCGCAGCCGCCGCCACTGCCCCCGCACCCAGGCGACGTTCCACCGCGTCGACATCGCACTCGACAGGCACCGCCAGCCGGTACGGCCGCGACCGCAGCAACTCCGCCCCCAGCACCCGTCGCAGCCGCGCCATCTCGGCCCGCAACGTCACCTGTGACACCGACTCGTCCTCATACAACGCGCACAGCAACTCGTCCCCCGACAGCCCCTCCGGGTGCCGGGCCAGCAGCACGACGATCTCGCTGTGCCTACGACTCAACCGCACCTTGCGCCCCTCCGCGAGCAACAATGCCTCATCACGCCCGAGCACGGCCAGCTCGGCCTTCTCGTCCGACCTCACCGCCGGTGCGAGCAGAGCAAGTTGCGACTCCCCGGCCCGCGCGACCGCCTGCACGAAGGCGAGACTGTGCGGGTGCGCCAGACCATCCCCGCCGGTGATGTCGACCGCGCCGATCAGCCGTCCGGTCCGGGGGTCATGCACGGGAGCGGCCGCGCACGTCCACGGCTGCACCCGCCGCATGTAGTGCTCGGTGGCGAAGACCTGCACCGGCCGGCCCACGGCAACTGCCGTGCCCGGCGCATTCGTCCCCATGGCGGACTCCGCCCACCTGGCACCCGGGACGAAGTTCATCCGCTCCGCACGCTGCCGCGTCACCGCATGGCCCTCGACCCACAACAACCTGCCGTGCGCATCGCACACAGCGAGCAGATGCTCCCCGTCCGCCGCGAAGGTGCCCATCAACTCACGGAACAGCGGCATCACCCGCGCCAGCGGATGCTCCGACCGGTACGCCCCAAGGTCACCGTCGGTCAGTTCGACCGCCGCTCCGGCGCACTCCGGACTCACCCGTGCCCTGGCCGACCTCCGCCACGAGTCGGCCACCACCGAACGCACCGGACGGGTGATCGTCCCGGCATCGGTGAACCTCTCGTGGGCCGTGCGCACCACCCGCACCCGCTCGGCGGGATCCACACCGGGCTCCAAGGCCACCCACGGATCGGACAACTGGGCCTCCCAGGACGGCGATGCGGTGTCGCCATCGTCGCCCCAGGGACGGAAGCCGACAAGGAGGCAGTGGCCGACAAGAAGCCGGGAGCGGATAGGAACCCGGGAGCCGACGAGGGTTCGGGAGCCGACGAGGACGCGCTGTGACCTAGGCGAAGTTGACGAGGCGTAGATAGCGCGACCAGTCCCAGTACGGACCGGGATCCGTGTGGTCCGAACCCGGGACCTGATGGTGGCCGATGATGTGTTCGCGGTCCTTCGGTATGCCGTACTTCGAGCAGATGGCAGCCGTCAGCGCGGCGGACTGCTCGTACATCGCGTTCGTGAAGTACTCGGGTTTGTCGACCCACCCTTCGTGCTCGATTCCGATGCTTCGTGTGTTGTAGGTCCAGTTCCCGGCATGCCACCCGACGTTGCGCTCGCGGACGCACTGGGCGATGTGACCGTCCTTGGATCGCACGACGTAGTGGGCCGAGACCTTCTTCGCCGGGTTCTGGAAGATGGCGAGCGTGTCCGCGTACGTCTCCTGCGTGACATGGATGATCACGTAGTCGACGGGATACGTGGTGGGGCGGTTGGCCGCCGTGTAGTTGGAGGTGCTGGCCGGGACCCATTCGGCCAGGGGATAGTCGACCGCACGAGCCTGAGCGGTCGCATGGGCGGCGGGCAGGAGCGCACCGGGCAGGGCGGCTGCGAACGTTCCCTGCAGCAGTCGGCGCCGACTGGGGAACCGTCTCACTCGATCCATGACTGGCCTGCCTTTCGGTGGGGGCGTGGGGGGAACGACGGCTGGAATGGCGCTGAACCTGAAGGGCCACCGCGGCGGTGGCCCACTGGTCTCCTTCTGCGACGGCGAGGTTGTCGCTCGAGTGCGGCGTGCAGGCGCAGCGCCAGACTTCGGCGCAGGGGCACCGCCCTGGCGAGGGGCGATGAGGTCTACCTCTGTGGGGGGCGCGGGACCATGTCCCGTGGCAGTGCGGCCGCCGTCTCGCGCAGCCGCGTGTGCAGTCCCCGGTACGTCTCGCGCGGGCAGCCACTCTTTACGGATCTCGGCTACGCACGCGTAGTTGGTGGCGCAGACATTGGCGAGCGGAGACTCGACCGTTTGCGTCGTGAACTGGTAGGCATCCAGTTCACTGAATCCGTAGAACGGCCCGGTCTGCGGATTCAGGAACGGGAACTCGCAGACCTCGGAGACCAGGTCCTTCTCCGAGCGGACGTTCCCGGCGAAGCAGTCCTCCGTGAACAGGTCGAGGACCGTGCCGGGGGCAATGCGCGGCCACGGGCGGCACACCGCCGAAGGTCCAGGTGTACTCGCCCGGCTCGGGCCGTACTGTCAGGATCTGGGCATCATTCATCGCTGCACCGCTCCACTCTGGCCGGATGGGCCGTCGGTCCGACCGGGGTGGGCCGCGCAACTCGCTCGGGTCCCGATCCGCCAAGCCTCCACTGCCGCTGACGTGACGTCACCGCTGCGGGGCCTCACGTGAATTACGTTACGGCGACGGCTGGTTGAGGCGGAAGGGCCCGCGTCGGATCTGTGCACAGCAGCGTGATTGTGGATAACCCGGCCACTCGTACGGGGGAGCGGCAACTCACCAAACTCGTCCCGGCCGTCTGCTATGTCCGCTGCGCGGCCGCCCCCACCTGTTACGCCCGCGGAGCCGCCCCGCCCGCACTCGAAGCTACCCCGTCCGGACCCGGCGCCGCCCCGTCCGCACCCGAAGCCACTCCACCCGCACCCGAAGCTACCCCGTCCGGACGCGGCGCCACTCCACCCGCACCCGGAGCCGCCCCACCCGCACCAACACCCGCCGGATCGTCCAACACCGCCCGTGCCACCGAGTGCGCAGCCCCCAACAGCGGTCCGTCGGGACCGAGCCCGGACACCGTCACCCCACAGCCCCGGCCCGCGGTGCGCTCCGTCAACTCCTGCTCAAGAGCGGGCAACAGCCACGGCGCGAGGCGTGACAGCGCACCGCCCAGCACGACGGCCCGCGGATCCAACAGATTCACCGCGCCGGTCAGAGCGATGCCCAAAGCCGTTCCGGCTTCGCCGAGTGCTCGCCGCGCGGCTTCGTCGCCCGCGGCGGCGCGCTCGGCAAGCACTTCGCCGCGTTCCCCACCCGGGTCGCCCGAGTCCAGGCCCGCGGCGCGCAGGACCGCGCCTTCACCCGCGTACTGCTCCAGGCAGCCGCGGCCTCCGCACGGGCAGGCAGGGCCGTCGGGTCGGACGGGCACATGTCCCAGCTCGCCGGCGAACCCACGCGTCCCCCGCAGAAGCCGTCCGTCCACGACGAGCGCCGCACCGATGCCGATCTCCGCCGACACGTGGAGGAAGTCCTCGGGCGATTCCTCGCCGAGCCACAGTTCCGCGAGCGCGCCGAAGTTGGCCTCGTTGTCCACCGTCAGCGGCAGCTCACCGGACAGGTGCCGGCTCAGGTCGATGTCGTGCCAGCCGAGGTTGGGGGCGCGGACGACCGTCCGCGTGTCACGAGCGACCAGACCGGGCACGGCCACCGCCAGGCCCGCGGGGGACAGCCCTTCCTGTCGCGCCCGGGCGCACACCTGGCTCACCAGGACGGCGAGTTCCTTCAGCACGGGAGCGGGGGAGCGGTCACGGTTGGCGGACCGTCGCTGGACACGTGCGCGGATCGCGCCCCGCAGATCGACCGCGCATACCGCCAGATGATCGACGCCCACCTCGGCACCGATCCCGACGGGCCCCAGCGCGCTGACCGCCAGGGCCGAGCCGGGGCGCCCCACCCGGCCAGGACGCTCGGGGCCCAGCTCGTCCAGAAGCCCCGCCCGGATCAGTTCGTCCACCAGCGTGGAGACGGCGGCCCGTGTCAGCCCGATGCGGGAGGCCACCGCGGCACGGGACAGCGGGCCGTGTGTGGCCACCGCGTGCATCACCCGGGACAGATTCCGTCGGCGCATCCCCTGCTGGGTGTCGGGCAGCCGCGTGCCGGCAGGTCCCCGGCGCTGGTCGTGCAGAGGTGCGGTCATGCCTTGGTCAGTCCTCACTCCCCTTGGGGCGCCCTGTCCAGGAGCGGCGCCGCGTCGGAGAGTACCCCGGAGATCCGCGAAAGCGCCGCCTCGTCACGCTCCACAGGGTCGAGCACGGGCCCCCGAGCCGTGTCCCAACGCCTCGCGATGGCGCTCGGGTCCTCCTCGGTCAGCAGGCCGGCCGCCTGAGCCGCGGCCCCGAGCGCCACCAGTTCCTGGGCTTCCGGGACCTGCACGGGACGTCCGGACAGGCGCTGCACAGTGTGCTGCCACGTCTTGCCGCGCGCCCCGCCTCCGATGAGCAACAGCGGGGCCGACCGGTCGGCGTCGGCGTCCAGAACCAGGTCGAGGGCGCCGAGCAATGAGTGGACGGCGCCGTCGTATGCGGCCTGCAGCAACTGGCCGGGCGTCGTGTCGTGCCGAAGGCCGTGCAGCACTCCGGAGGAGTGCGGCAGGTTGGGTGTGCGCTCGCCGTCCAGGTAGGGCAAGAGGGTGACCGTGCCACCCGATTCCACCGCGTCACGCTCAAGGTGGAGCAGTTCGGCCACTCGGTCGACGGCCTGCGTGCAATTCAGCGTGCAGGCCAGTGGCAGCCATCCACCGCGCGCGTCGGCGAAGCCCGCCACGGTGCCGGTCGGATCCGCGGGACGGCGCTCCGAGACGGCGTACACCGTGCCCGACGTGCCGAGGCTCAGCACCGGTGTCCCGGGGCGCAGCCCGAGCCCCAGTGCTGCCGCCGCGTTGTCGCCGGTGCCGGGCCCGACCAGCGTGCCTTTGGAGAAGGGCAGTTCACCGCCGTCCCTGACCGTTCCGACGACCTCCCCGGGGCGCGCCACGCGGGGCAGAAGTGCAGGGTCGAGCCCCACCATGTCGAGAATGCCTTCGTCGTACTCCTCGGAGCCCGACGCCCACCAGCCTGTTCCGGAGACGTCGCCGCGGTCGGTCGTGCCGAGCCCGGTCAGCCGCTCCGTGAGGTAGTCGTGGGGCAGGCGCACGGCGGCGGTGGCTCGGGCCGCGGCGGGCTCGTGCTCGGCGAGCCAGGCCCACTTCGTCACCGTGAAGGAAGGCCCCGGTACGCTGCCGACCCGATCCGCCCAGACCTTGGGCCCGCCGAGACGCTCCACGAGGCTACGGGCCTGCGGGGCGGATCGCACGTCGTTCCAGAGCAGCGCCGGACGGACCGGGCAGCCGTCCTTGTCGAGGGTGACGAGCCCGTGCTGCTGCCCTCCGATGGACACGGCGGAGGCTTCCCTGGCCGCCTGCCCGCACTGTTCCAGGGCCGCGCACAGGGCGTCCCACCACTCCTGGGGATCGCTTTCGCGATGCTCACCGGCGCTGACGCGGTGCGGGGCCTGACCACGCGCGACCACCCGGCCGGTGGGCGCGTCGACGATCAGGACTTTGGTGGACTGTGTGGAGCTGTCCACCCCGACGACGAGGGGCCCCTGAGCGGTGGGCGCTGATGACATGACGGTCTCCGTTCCTGCGACTGTCCCCGGGTGCGCTCCGGAGTTCACTCCTCGACCTTCCCAGCAGCGCCCTCGGATACTAATTTGTAAAGCGCCATGACGAAATAGTCGAGGGAGCCGCACATGAACTATCAGCCCACCCCTGAGGACAAGTTCAGCTTCGGCCTGTGGACGGTCGGCTGGCAGGGCCGGGACCCGTTCGGAGACGCCACCAGGGCCGCGCTCGACCCTGCCGACTCGGTGCGGCACCTCGCCGAACTGGGCGCCTACGGAGTGACCTTCCACGACGACGACCTCATCCCCTTCGGATCCTCCGACTCGGAACGGGAGGGGCACATCAAGCGATTCCGGCAGGCACTGGACGCCACAGGCCTCGTCGTACCGATGGCCACCACGAACCTCTTCACCCACCCCGTCTTCAAGGACGGCGGGTTCACCGCCAACGACCGCGACGTGCGGCGGTACGCACTGCGGAAGACGATGCGCAACATCGACCTCGCGGCGGAGCTGGGCGCCCACACCTATGTGGCGTGGGGCGGCAGGGAGGGGGCGGAGTCCGGCGCCGCGAAGGAAGTGACGGATGCGCTCGACCGCATGAAGGAGGCCTTCGACCTGCTCGGCGAATACGTGACCACGCAGGGCTATGACCTTAGGTTCGCCATCGAGCCGAAGCCCAACGAGCCGCGTGGCGACATCCTGCTGCCCACCGTCGGTCACGCCCTCGCGTTCATCGAGCGCCTGGAGCGTCCGGAGCTGTACGGCGTCAACCCCGAGGTGGGGCACGAACAGATGGCGGGCCTCAACTTCCCGCACTCCATCGCGCAGGCGCTCTGGGCGGGCAAGCTCTTCCACATCGACCTCAATGGCCAGACCGGTATCAAGTACGACCAGGATCTGCGGTTCGGTGCCGGTGACCTGCGCAGCGCCTTCTGGCTGGTGGACCTCCTGGAACGGGGCGGTTACGACGGCCCCAGGCACTTCGACTTCAAGCCGCCGCGCACCGAGGACTTCGAGGGGGTCTGGGCCTCGGCTGCCGGGTGCATGCGCAACTATCTGATCCTGCGCGAGCGTGCGGCTGCCTTCCGGGCCGACCCCGAGGTGCGTGAGGCGCTGCGTGCCGCGCGCCTGGACGAGCTGGCGGTCCCCACGGCCGAGGACGGCCTTTCCGACCTGCTCGCCGACAGGAGCGCCTTCGAGGCCTTCGACGTGGCGGAGGCCGCAGCGCGCGGAATGGCCTTCGAGCGGCTCGACCAGCTGGCCATGGACCACCTGCTGGCAGCTCGGAGCTGACCGTCCCGGTCGGTGCTCGAGCAACCCGCGCAAGGGGCTCGCCATATGACCGGTACGAGGCGACTCTGGTGGGTATGGCCATGCCGCCCGTACCACCGCAGCCGCCTCCGCCACCGCCCAGTGGTCCGCCGCCCGGCGGGGGAGGGTTCGGGCCCCCGCCGGGCGGCGGGTACGGGCCGCCTCCAGGGAACGGCGGTTGGCAGCCGCCCCCGCCGCCCGGCGGCCCGCCAGGGCGGCGCAACGGCCTGTTCGTCCTGCTCGCGGTCATCGTGGCGCTGGGAGCGGTCGCCGCGGTGGTTCTGCTGACGACCGGCGACGACGGCGACGGCAAGAAGGAGCCCGTCGAGTCCGGCAGCAGCACGGGGCGCGACCCCACACCCTCCTTGAGTATCCCGTCCGAGGTACCGGACGAGTTGCCCACGGGCCTGCCGAGCGATGTCCCGTCGCTGCCGACGGACTTTCCTACGCTGCCCACTGAATTCCCGAGTGACCTCGACTCGGTCGTACCCTCGCCCGCCGATGATCCAGTCCCGTACTACCTCTTGCGGAGAGGTGACTGCTTCAACGTCGACAGCAGCCGACCCGGACAGGCCGCGAAGAGGTCGTGCAACGAACCGCACGACGCCGAAGTCGTAGAGTTCGCCGAACTGAAGGGCTCCTACGGGACGGACGCAGCCCTGAAGAAGGCGGCGGCCGCCCTCTGCGAACGACCGCTGGAACGCAAGGCGCGCAGCCAGCCGTCAGGCACGGTGCGCGGGACGCTGGTGCAATACCCGGACGCCACGGGCTACAAGGTGGGCATCGACAACGTCGCGTGCAGCCTGGCGGGGGACAGCGGCTCGGGCAAGCACAAACTCACCAAGCCGCTGTCCTGACCGAGTCAGTACCGCCGAGGGAGCCGCACGTACGTCACTGTGGTCTCCGCACCGCTGTCCACCAGCAGACCGTCCTTGTCGAAGGCCTCCGGGCCGTCGCTCATCCCGAAGTCGTTGTCATTGATGAGTGCCAGAGTGCGACCGTCGACCCGGGCGACGCCTTCGATCTTGTCGGGCACGCCGTCGACCGTGTTCAGGTCGACGACCAGGCGCTTGTCAAGGACGGGCACTCCGGAGGAAGCGGGGTCGTCGAGTTCCTCCAAGGACGGCCGCGTCGTGCTCTTGTCCCACTTGCCGTCCAGGATGTTCGCCCGACGATCCAGTCTGACGGCCTGGAGCCGCGCGGCCTTGTCGGTGCGCTCCTGGACGAGCAGCTTGTCGCGCCCTATGGCGACCACGGAAGAAATCTTCAGCTCGGACGTGTCGTCCTCACCGGGATCGACGAGGTCCACGGGATCGAACCGGTAGGCGTACTCGGCGATGACGGCCTGCTTCGCCGGTGAGAAGCGCAGAAGCCGTGCGGTGCGCGAGCCCTCGCCCGCGTCCTCGTCCGGTAGGGAGAGCGGACTCTGTACGGCCATCACCAGGTCTCCGCCCGGGAGTTGGGCTAGTCCTTCGAAGCCGCGGTTCGTCTTGCGGTGCAGGAGGACGTCGGGCAGCGCCTCGACCACCGGGTAGTCGGCGCCGCGCAGCTCCAAACCTCGCGGAACGTACCGCTTAATGACCTTCCCGCGCGCGGAGACATGGATCAGGGACGGCCCGTACTCGTCGACCAGCCAGAAAGTGCCGTCCGGGGCCCGCACGAGCCCTTCCGTGTCCAACCCGTTCGGGTCGTACGACACGGGGGTCTTCGCGTCGTACGAGTACGGGGCCTCGTCGTGCCCTTCCTGGTTGGGCAACCCGGTGACGGGCTTCCCGGAAGAGGTCGTCAGCGGCAGTGCGGAGACGACCTTGACCTTGTCCCCATGGACCCGGATCTTCACGATCGCCGGGTCGAAACCAGGGACAGGGAAGGTGCGGCGCTTCTTGCCGCCCACCTTGATCTGGCCGTTGGGTCCTCGGTCGGTCACCGTCCAGAACTCACCCTTGCGGCCCGTCGGGTAGAGATCGCTGCCGATGCCTCCCAGGTCGACACCCCGGTCGTCCTTCACCGTGCCCGGCAACAGCGCGTTGCTGAAGGTGCCGAGCGGAATGTCGCCGAGAGTCGCGGCAGCGGTCACGCGCGCCGCACCGTGTCCGCCGCCCGACCGGCCCGTTGCGGTGCCCGCCACCGCGAGGGCGGCGACCACGGCGAGCGGCAGGCCGATGGCTATGGAACGACGGACACGGCCCGTACGGGCGGTGTGCGGGGACATCGAGGGCCTCCTGGGGCACAGGGTTCGTGATGACAGCGGCCAGAATTCGCCGTCATCACGAACCCGTGGAGGCCTACGGGTGAACGGAAGGGGGCGTGCCGGCGGCGCCTACCGCGCGGGGCCGGAGGTGGCTCGGGCTCCCTAGGGCCGTGTCACTCGTCTCCGTCGGCCACGGCCACGGCCAGTGCCGTCGCCGGGTCCTGGGCCGCGGGCCCTGCGGGAGTCCAGCGGCCGTGTTCCTTACGGTAGGGCCACCAGCGGCCGTCGCGCCCGTGGCGCAGCTGTACATCCGTGCCGACCACCGTCCATCGGTTGTGCGAGGCGCGAAGCCGGGGCCGCTCGTCCTCGTCCCAGGCGGCATCCAGTGCGGCACGCGCGCGTGCCAGTGTCTCGTCCTCAGGCGTCCACGTCTCCTCGAGGACGTGGAGCGCGGCCCGGCCCCCGTACCCCCAGGCCTGGACGGCAAGGTCGAGGCCCTCCCGACCGCGCTCGGATGCTGCCGCGAGGCGCGCTTCGACTGCCAAACCGGGCCGCGCCGCCGCCAGACGGACGGCGTCCTCCTCAACCGTCAATTCGTCCCCGACAGGGGAGCGTTCATGGTCAGGTGAGAGCGCGTCCGTCAGAATCCGGTACGCCTCGACGGCGGCCTGAGCGGCCAGGAACTCGACCGCGGCCACATCGAGCCCCGGAGAGGGCTCGGCCTCCGTGTCGAGCGTCGGCGGCACACCGGGCTCCGCGGGCAGCAAAGGCAGCGCAGGGAGCGGCGGGAGGATGGCGCCGTCCGCGTACGCCTCCGCGGCGTCCACGCCCCCAGGACCGGCCTCCTGGGTGCCCTCTCGAACCTCTTGGGCTTCGGCCGTCGAGGCGCTGCGCGCCTGCAGCTCGTCGAGAAGCATCCGCTCCCCGCGTCCTCGCATCAGCAGCAGCACGAACGGGTCCTCGTCGAGAAGACGTGCCACCTGGTAGCAGAGAGCAGCCGTATGCCCGCAGTGGTCCCACGCCTCGCAGTCGCACTCGGGCTCGAGGTCACCGATGCCGGGCAGGAGTTCGATGCCCGCCGCCGCGGAATCCTCCACCAAGTGCGGCGGCATGTCACGGTCCAGGAGCGCGGCGATGTGCCCCGCCCTCTCGATGGCCATCTCCAGGAACCGGTCCCATGCCTCTGGGCTCAGTTCCTGCAGCAGCACATCGGAACGGTGCGGCGTACCGTCCCGGTCCTTGACCACTGCCGTGATGCGGCCAGGGCGTACGGACACGGCTCCCACCGCACCCGCGCGCGCGAGACGACGGCCGGCCTTCAGCTGCTGCAGATCCAAGGCGGTGTCTTCGAGAGCCTTCAACCAGGCCTGGCCCCACCAGCTCTGAGCGAACCCCCGCCCGTGTGCGGGTGGCAGCGCCGCGAACGTGCGCTCCTCCGACTGCCCGCCCGCGCGCGTGCCGTCCGCGTCGTCGTACGTCTCATCGTGGATGTCACTCATCGCGTGCCCCCTCGCAGCTCCACAAGATCCGACAGCTCGGCATCGGTCAGCTCGGTAAGAGCGGCCTCGCCGGATCCGAGGACGGCGTCCGCCAACTCCCGCTTGCGCAGCAGCATGTCGGCGATACGGTCCTCGATCGTTCCCTCAGCGATCAGCCGGTGCACCTGTACGGGCTGTGTCTGCCCGATGCGGTACGCGCGGTCGGTGGCCTGCGCCTCCACAGCGGGGTTCCACCAGCGGTCGTAGTGCACGACGTGCTCGGCACGGGTCAGGTTCAAGCCCGTCCCTGCCGCCTTCAAGGACAGCAGGAAGACAGGCACTTCACCGTCCTGGAAGCGCTGCACCATGGCCTCCCGCTGCGCTACAGGAGTACCCCCGTGCAGGAACTGCGAGGGAACACCACGCGCCGAGAGGTGCTGCTCGATGAGCCGCGCCATCTGGACGTACTGCGTGAAGACGAGCACGCCCGCCTCTTCCGCGAGGATCGTGTCGAGCAACTCGTCGAGCAGCTCCAGCTTTCCGGAGCGGCCCGGAATTCTGGGCTCGTCCTCCTTGAGATACTGCGCGGGGTGGTTGCAGATCTGCTTGAGCCCTGTGAGGAGCTTGACGATCAGCCCCCTGCGCGCGAACCCGTCGGCGCCGGAGATGTCAGCGAGCGTCTCCCGCACCACCGCTTCGTAGAGGCCCGCTTGCTCCGCGGTGAGCGAGACGGCACGGTCGGTCTCCGTCTTCGGGGGCAGCTCGGGAGCGATCCCCGGATCCGACTTGCGGCGACGCAGCAGAAACGGTCGCACGAGCTGTCCGAGACGCTCGGCAGCAGTCGGATCCGAGCCGCCCTCGACGGCCTGGGCATACCGCGTACGGAAGGTGCTGAGCCGACCGAGAAGACCGGGGGTCGTCCAGTCGAGGATGGCCCACAGTTCGGAGAGGTTGTTCTCCACAGGTGTGCCGGTGAGCGCCACGCGCGCGCGGGTACCGATGGTGCGCAGCTGCTTCGCTGTGGCCGAGTAAGGGTTTTTGACGTGCTGTGCCTCGTCGGCGACGACCATGCCCCAGGAGCTCTGGCCGAGCCTCTCCGCGTCGAGCCGCATCGTCCCGTAGGTGGTGAGGACGAACTCGCCGTCCGCCAGGTCATCGAGGTTGCGCTGGGAGCCGTGGAAACGGCGCACACGCGTGCCGGGCGCGAACTTCTCGACCTCCCGCTGCCAGTTGCCCATCAGCGACGTCGGACAGATCACGAGCGTGGGCCCGGCGGACTCCGCCTGTGTCTGACGGTGCAGATGCAAGGAGATCAGCGTGATCGTCTTGCCCAGACCCATGTCGTCGGCGAGGCAGGCACCCAAACCGAGGGACGTCATGCGTGCCAGCCAGTTCAGGCCGCGCAGCTGGTAGTCGCGCAGCTCGGCGGAGAGGGCCTCGGGTTGGCCGACGGGCTCCATGCCCTCCGGGTCGGCGAGCCGTTCGCGCACCGTGGCCAACCACCCCGTCGGCTCCACGTCGACCCGCTGCCCGCCGACCTCAGCGGTGCCTGTCAGTGCGGCGCCGAGCGCGTCGATCGGAGTGACCTTGTGATCCTGCTGGTCGCGGGCGCGGCGGAGCTCTGCCGGATCGACCAGTACCCACTGATCGCGCAGGCGCACCACCGGACGGTTCGACTCCGCGAGGCGGTCCAGCTCCGCCCGCGTCAGCTGCTGATCGCCGAGCGCAAAACGCCAGTTGAAGGCCAGGAGGGCATCGGCCGACAGGAAGGACGGTGTATCCGAGGAGAGCTTGTGCGGGCCCTTGTGGTCACTCTCGTCGTCATCCGCCGGGCCGATGACTGCGTGTGCGGTGAGATTGCGCGCCAGCTCTCTGGGCCAGTGCACGTCGACGCCCGCGGCAGCCAGCGTGCGGGCGCCGTCGCTCAGGAGCGCGGTGACGTCTTCGTCGGCCAGCTCGATCGCATCAGGAACGGTGGCAGAAAGCAGCGGAGCCAGCGGCGGCCACGCGCGCGTGGCCCGGCGCAACGCGAGCAGGGCATCCATACGCGCACGAGGCCCGAAAGCCTGGCCCGAGGCCCCGGAACCTGCCCACACCTCTGCGGCATCCGCGACGAGCGAGGGGTCGCTGACACTGTGCAACTGCAGCACGGCCCTAAAAGGCAGCCGTGTACCGTCATCGGCCACCGTGGCGAGGCCGGGAATCTCAAGACGCAGCGAGATGCGTACCCCGGCGTCGTGCCCGGCGGCGACGTCCAGCGCCCAGGCACGCTGCTCCGGCACGTGCTGGGGCTGGGAAGCGGCGAAGACGGGTCCGCCCGCGGCCAGCGGCGCGGCGGGGGAGCGCGGGAGCGTGTCGGCCACGGCATCGAGGAACTGGCGCAGGACATGCTCGGGCTCGGGCAGCCGCGGCGGCACACTGTCGTCCAGCGGCAGGGCGTGGGCGGCCGGTGGCATCGCCGCCGCCAGCTCGCGCAGCCGTTGCAGATCGTCGGCACTCAGCGGACCGGTGCGCCACGCATCGTGGTCGCTGACGGTCAGCCCCGGCAACAGCAGACCGCGCGCCGCCAGTTGCAGGGCCAACACTCCAGCCGTACCCCAGAAGGCGCCCGTCGGATGCGTCTCCGTAGCAGTACGCCCGCGCGTGAGGACGGGCAGCGCGGCGTGAACGGGAATGAGAGCTGCGGACACGGTCGCGAGTTCGACGCCCTCATCCCCCGGTACGACGAGGGCCAGCTCTTCGTGGACGCCGGCAGAGGTGTCCGGCGGCTCGGTGCCGTCGGCGTGCCAGAAGGCGACACGCCCGTGACGCGGCGGGTCGGCAGGCACGAAGAGAACGGAACAGCGCGACAGTTCGGAGATCTCGGAGGGGGACACGACAGGGAGCCTGTGCACAGCGATAGCGCATTCCTCAAACTTGACTACTGAGACCGGAGCGGCCGAGAGTACAGCACGTGGAGGACTTCAAGGGAGTCGCGGTGCGGTGATCCAGGTCACTTTCCCTTCAGGTGGGGTGTAGCCAGCCCCCCTGGCGGGCGGTGCTGACCCCCGGTTGGACACGGGTGGTGCCGCCATGGTTCCCCCAGGTCAGTGATCCGTACGTTCTATGAGGTCAACCCGTTGTCATGAAGACCGGAGACCCACCATGTCCCAGGCCGCCGCAGTAGCGGAACGCTCCCCCACCAGCACCCGCGGGCAGAGTGCCGGAAGTGATTTCGCGCCTCTCCTGCGCTCGGTCAAGGAACACGGTCTCCTGAACCGCCGCACTGGTTGGTACGCGCGAATGATCGCGATCAACGCCGGCGTGCTCACCGCTGTAGGCATTGGCATGTTCCTTCTTGGCACCTCATGGTGGGTCCTCCTGCTCGCCCCCGTGCTGTCCGTTCTATGCGCCCGGACGGCGTTCATCGGTCATGACGCGGGCCATTCGCAGATAACGGCCGACCGCTCTGCGAGTCGTGCCATCGGTCTCGTGCATGGCAATCTCCTGCTCGGAATGAGCTCGGCCTGGTGGAACGACAAGCACAACCGGCACCACGCCAACCCCAACCACATCGACAAGGACCCCGACGTCGCCGCGAACGTCCTCGTGTGGACCAGCAGGCAGGCGAAGCTCCGCAGCGGGTTCCGGCGTTGGCTCACTCGCAACCAGTCCTGGCTCTTCTTTCCGCTGACGCTCCTCCAGGGCGTCGCCATGAAGATCTACGGCTTCCAGGATCTGCGGCGGCAGGCTCCACGAGAACGCGTGGTGGAAGGCCTGCTGCTGGTCGCCCACCTTGTCGGCTACGTGACGTTGCTCCTGGCCGCCATGCCCCTCAGCCACGCGATCGCCTTCGCCACGGTCCACCAGGCTCTATTCGGTCTGCACCTCGGACTGGCCTTCGCGCCCAATCACAAGGGCATGGAAATGCCGGACCCGAACGGCGAGCGCTGGGGGCATCTGCGTCGCCAGGTGCTCACCTCGCGCAACGTCCGTGGTGGCCCGATGACCGACTGGTTCCTCGGCGGACTCAACTACCAGATCGAGCACCATCTGTTCCCCAGCATGCCCCGGCCCCATCTGCGGCTCGCCCAGCCCGTCGTGCGCGCCCACTGTGCCGCTGTGGGCATGTCCTACGCGGAGGCTGGATTTGTCGACTCCTACCGGCAGGTCCTGCGGCATATGTACGAAGTCGGGGAGCCGCTCCGGGTCGAGTAGGGGGGAACCAGTAGGGGCGGGACTCAGGGGTCTCTCAGGGTCGCGATCAGGAACCCTGGGAGAGCAGCTGCCGTTTTCCAAGACAGAGAGCGGCACACGCCGCGAAGGAGGCGACGCACATGTCGAAGAAGGCGAAGATCGCCGCAGGTGGTGTGGCGGCCGGGATCATCCTGTTGATCTGGTTGCCGTGGTGGGCCGCGCTTCTGATCGTGCTCGGAGTCCCCGCGGCGGCCTATCTCACGCTCGACTCCGGCCAGCGGCGCCGTCTGCGTCGCGTCACGCGCAAGGAGATAGGCCACTGAGGTCCACTTGCTCCGGCCGGTGGTGGTCCGGCAGGTGAATGACACCGGTATACCGCTTGCCGACTCAGGACGGACGCACCGCCATCTTGTCGAGCGCCTCCAGCAGTGCGGGAAGCTCGGGGCCACGACCCACCGGCAGTACCTCTCCCGGCTCGTCGTCCAAGAGCACGAAGGCGATGTCGTCGGTCCTGGCGACCAGTGACCAGCCAGGACCGTCGGCCCGCAGCGTGCGCGCGTCCCCCGACGCGAAAGCCGACCGCACCCGGCCGAGGGGCGGCGGCGTGTCCACGTAGGCACGGGCCTCAGCCAGGACGCGCCTGACACCGGTCAGAGGTGTCGCTTCGGCATCCGCCGAGGGGCCCTTTGCGGCCCCGGCTGTCTCGAAGTCACTGTCGTCGACCTGCGCCCGCCAGGCCGCCCATTGCAGCGCTATCTCGTCCGCACCCAGCCGCCGCTGTGCCGGGCCCCAGTCGCCGGCCTCCGGTGGTGCCAGCGGGGGTTGCTCTGCGTCGGGATCGGGTTCAGGGTCGTGTGGAGCTGGGATTCCGGGAGCCGCCACGGCGACCGCCAGTGGCCAGCCGGGCAGTGCGGTGACCACGGTGCGTTCATCGGGGGAGAGGTCGTACTCCATACCGCAGTCCCACGAGGCGATCGCCACGGCCACGAGCGACACATCGTCGACAACGACCGTCCAGCGTGCACCCGCGCCGTCCTGGCCGAGCACCAGCCCGTAACCGTCGGCCAGCGGCGGCAGGTCCAGCGTCGCGCAGGCCTCCGGATAGTCGTCGCCCAGCACGCTGGGGAACTTGGCGGGCGTCAGGAGTACCGCCGTCAGTACGTACAGCGCGTCGTCGTCGGCGGCGACAGCGTCGTCCGTCCCGGCCATGCCAGCCTCCCCATCGCTTCGTCCGTCGGCGCACCCTAACCACTGGCCCCAGAGATCGTCGAGGGGTGGATGACCAGGAAAATCACCGGGGGCCAGCCCCGCGGGACGGGCACGGGAGGGAAGTGGCTCAAGCGGCGGGGAGGCCAAGGAGCAAACGAGCCACGTCTCGTGGTGACTCGTCGCGTTCGCGCGCCAGGGCTATGACGGCGCGGCACGCGAGCTCGTTGACGCCGAAGGACAGTGCCTCCGGGGAGACCCATCCCGTCGCTTCATCCATCGCGGCCTGATCGTCCTCGGCGCATGCCGCGACGTATACGGCGGCTGCTTCGAAGAGGTTGTGCGGGCGCTCGTGTTTGTGGTGGCCGCGTGAAGTCCCGTTCCCGGCCTGTGGTGGCTTGTCGGCCCGCCAGAATTTGCGGAGTGCGTCAAACATGTGGTCTACCTTCCCCCGGTGTGTGCCACCACCGTTGTTCCCTGCATCTGCCCCACGTCAACGTAGAGTTAGTGCTCCGGTGACAGAAGGGGGACCGCGCGGTGAAGCGTTTCGAGCGGCTCGCGCAGATCAGGCGCCTGGACCCGGAGCGGGACTACCTCGAGATCTACCGCCTCACCACGACATTCGAGTTTCCCTGGGACTACACGCGCGCACTCGAACTCGCCCTCTATCGCACGTATGCGGTGCCCAGCATCGGCCGGCTGCTCGCACAGACAGCAGAGCTGACGGGCCGTACGCAGAAGAGGTACGACGACACGGCTCTCCTGCTCGACACCGTCGTGGAACACGGCTTCGTCAGTGACGAGGGCCGCACCGCCATCCGCCGCATCAACCAGATGCACCGCAGCTACGACATCAGCAACGACGACATGCGATACGTGCTGTGCACGTTCGTGGTGGTGCCGGGGCGGTGGATCGACACCTACGGCTGGCGCAGGCTCTCGCGTCACGAGAGGGTCGCAGCCGCCATGTACTACCGCACCCTTGGGCAGCACATGGGCATCAAGGAGATCCCTGGCTCCTACGAAGAGTTCGAGAACTTCCTCGATGAGTACGAGGAGGCGAACTTCGGCTGGGAGCAAGGCGGTCGTAGCGTCTCCGACGCGACTCTGGACCTGATGGCCTCGTGGTATCCGAGCCCTCTGGCGCCCATGCTGCGCAAGGCGACCATCGCGCTGCTGGACGAGTCCTTGCTGCGGGCGTTCCGCTACGAAGAGCCGGACGCGGTCACCCGCTCGCTGGTTCGTGGTGCGGTGCGACTGCGAGGGCGTGCCGTTCGCCTCATGCCGCCACGCAGGGCACCGCATTACGCGCGTCAGAACCGGGAGATCAAGGGCTACCCCGACGGGTACGAGGTTGCCGAGCTGGGCTCCTTCCCCGTGCCGGGCGTGCGCGGCTGCCCGGTGTCGCACAAGGGAACGTCAGCGAGCGCTCCCGTCGAGTGACGCCAAGGTGTCGCGCAGCCAGGCGAGTTCTGCCCGGCTCGTCGCGCGGGCGATCGTGAGGATTCCGCGCCGGAAGGGATCATCAAGCTCCTCGGCAGGCAGGGGCCGGTCCCCGTCGTAGAAGAAGCTTGCCGGCTCCTCCAGGAAGGTGAGGCGCCGCCGCAGTACCTCTGCTTGCGCTTGCGCGTCGTCGAGGTGGCGCAGGAAGGCGAGAAGCGTGAACCAGCGGTTCTCGTCGGTGATGTCCCCCCGTGCTGGGTCCGCGAGCCGCTTGTGCAGCTCCTGTCTGCCGACCGGAGTGAGCCTCAGGACGTGGCGCGGTGCGGCCGTGGCACCGGGCTGGGTCTCCCTGGCCAGCAGTCCAGCCTTCTCCAGCCTCTTGATGGCGGGATAGAGCGTGCTCTCTGCCACGGGGCGCACGTGCCCTGTCAGCGCGGTGATGCGCTTGCGCAGTTCGTAGCCGTGCAGGGCGGCGTCGTAGAGGAATCCGAGGATGGCCAGTTCGAGCATGGAAGGCATTCTGCCCCATCGCACCTATCCCACCGCTGTACCTCTTCTACGTAATACATCGTTGCCGATGCATGGTCTCTGGAGTCCACTCACAGTGGGCCGTGTGAATGACACGACGAAGGAAGCGGGGGTGCGGCGATGCGGGAGGCCCAGTTCGACGGGCAGGGCAGCCGGGTGCGGTGGACCGAGGTGGACGGGGCGAACCCGGCGCGGGTCTATGTCCATGGCCTCGGCGCGGCGTCCACGGTCTACCACGCGCACATAGCCGCCAGGCCCGAACTGGCGGGCAGGCGCTCCCTGTTCGTGGACCTGCCAGGGCACGGCCTCAGCGACCGACCCGCCGACTTCGCCTATGCCCTGGAGGATCACGCAGACGCGCTGGCCGCCGCCCTCGACGAGGCTCAGGTCGTCGGGGCGGAAATCGTCGCGCACAGCATGGGCGGTTCCGTGGCCATCGTGCTCGCACACAGGCGCCCCGAGCTGGTGACCAGACTGGTCCTCACAGAGGCCAACCTCGATCCGCACCCTCCCGCCACGGCAGGCAGCAGCGGCATCGCCACGTACACGGAGGAGGACTTCATCGCGGGCGGCTACGCGCGCGTACTGGAGAAGGTCGGCCCCACCTGGGCGGCCACCATGCGCCTCGCGGATCCCCTGGCACTCCACCGGACCGCGACCGGACTCGTCGCAGGCACCCGCCCGACGATGCGCCGGATGCTCATGGAACTGCCGGTCGACCGCGTCTACATGCAGGGCGATGCGAGCGGCGAGCTCGCCGGGCACGATGAACTGACGGCAGCAGGAGTGCGCGTGGTGACTGTGCCGGGAGCGGGGCACAACGTCATGTTCGACAACGCGGACGCTTTCGTCGCCGCGATCGCCGGATCATGACCCGACCGACCTTGACTGCTCGCTGCCTGGGGTCGGGTTCAGTCCCGGCGTACGGCCAGGGCGAGGAAGCGGGCATCTTCGTCGACGTACGAAGTCATGAGCCAGCCGGAGTCTGCGAGCAGCGGTCCCAGGTTGGCCTCCGCCCGTAGGTCGTCCGGAGTGATCTGCCGCCCCTGACGTGCCGCGAGCGCTGCCCTGCCGATGGGGTGAAAGAGGGCCAGCAGCCCTCCGGGGCGGACGGCCCGCCGCAACTCCCGGAGGTTCTCGGCGGGGTCAGCCAGATGGGAGATCAGCCCGGCGCCGAACACGGCGTCCAGCGACTGCGTGCGCACCGGCAGACGCGTCACGTCGGCGAGCAGGAGTTGCCCGGCAAGGTCCCTGCCCGCCCGCGTGGCGGCTTCCAACATGGCCGGCGTCAGATCGGCGCCCAGCACCACGCCCGAGGGCCCTACGGCGTCCCTGAGTGCCGTCAGCGCGCGTCCCGTACCGCACCCGGCGTCGAGCACGGCGGAGCCGGGGCTCAAGGCGAGTTCGGCAACGGCGGCTCGGTAGGCGGGCCCGTCGTCGGGAAAGCGTGTGTCCCAGTCGGCCGCGCGGGCCGTGAAGAACTCTTGGACCTGCGTGTGGTCGTCGCTCATACGACCCATGATCCCGCATAGTGCCGCACGCCCGTTGGGTGCACTCGTTCGAGCGTGACGCGATCGTTCAGGGCCGTCTCTCTGTCACATTCCAGCAGCTTTCGAAATGCGCCCCCGTTGTGCGCCCGCCCTCGGACTACCGTCCCGGGGCCATGGGACACCTGGACCACGCCACCTTCGGCTGGCTGACCCCCGTGCTGTCGTACGCGCTGGCCAGTATCGGCGCCGCTCTCGGGCTGTGCTGTACCGTCCGCGCCCTCGATGCCACGGGCAGGTCGCGGCGGAACTGGCTCATCACCGCCGCTTCCGCCATCGGAACCGGCATCTGGACGATGCATTTCGTCGCCATGCTCGGGTTCGGTGTCACCGGCACGGAGATTCACTACAACGTGCTCCTGACCTTCCTGAGCCTTCTGGTCGCGATGGCCGTCGTCGGCGCCGGAGTTTTCGCCGTGGGATACGGCCGCGATCGAGGGCGCGCCCTCGCGCTGGGTGGACTCACTACGGGGCTCGGCGTCGCCAGCATGCACTACCTCGGCATGGCGGCCCTGCGTCTGCACGGCGATGTCCGGTACGACCCTGTCATGGTCGGGCTCTCCGTGGTCATCGCCGTTGTCGCGGCAACCGCCGCTCTGTGGGCCGGTCTCAACATCAAGTCCCCGCTCGCGGTCGCCGTGGCTTCTCTGGTCATGGGCGGTGCGGTGACGAGCATGCACTACACCGGAATGCTCGCGGTCAGCGTGCGGGTGGCCCCCTCCGAAGCCGCCCTGCCCGGGGCCACCACGATGCAGTTCATCTTTCCCGTCGCCGTCGGCCTCGGGTCCTACCTGTTCCTCACCTCGGCCTTCGTCGCTCTGTCCCCGACCAAGGGCGAGCGCGAGGCCTCCGTGTCGGCCCAGCGACCGGTTGACGGTGTCGCCTCCTGAAGATGCATCCGGGGACGGCCGGGACACCGCACCCCACCCCACCCAACCGAGCGAGGAGGCCATGGAGACCACCGGAAGCACCCCCGATCCAGCCGCGGACGCGGCACCTCACCCCTGGCCTCCTGGGCAGCCGACGCGCGGCCGCCGCGCCCACGCAGGACCGCCCGCCGACGAACGCCCGGACGCAGAAGACCAATTCGTGGAGCCCTCGACGCACAGGGCGTCCACGCCCGCGGGCTGGTCGTGGCTGCGTCCCCGTACCGTCCGGGCCAAGATCGTGTGTCTGCTGATGGTGCCCGTCGTCTCACTGCTCGCCCTGTGGGGGTACGCGACCGTCAGTACCGCGCAGGATGTGGCTCGCTTGCGGCAGGTGCAGCGCGCCGACACCGACGTACGTGGCCCGGTCGAGGCAGCTGTCACCGCGCTCCAGGCCGAACGCGTCGCCGCCGTACGCTACGCGGTCGACCCCGGAGCCGACCGCAGGGGTGTGCTGGAACGCCGGGCCGAAAGGACCGACCGCGCGGTGGCCGAACTGCGTCTCGGCGATCAACGGACCGTGGCTGACGGAGCTGGCTTCCCCGAAGGGGTGGCCGCCCGCCTGAAGGCCTTCGTGACCGGAGCCGAAGGTCTCCCGGCACTGCGGGTGGACGTGTTGGGCCGACGCACGGGCTGGGATGTGACGTACGGCCAGTACACGCGGACCATCTCCCAGGCCTTTGCGGTGGGTGGAGCCCTCACCGGCATGCAGGACAGCACGCAGGGCTCCCACGCGCGCGTGCTGCTCGAATTCTCCAGGGCGGGGGAGATGCTGGCCCGTGAGGACGCCGTGCTCGCTGCGGCTCGGAAAGCCGGCGCTCTGGAAGGAGAGCGGCTCCGACTGTTCACCGGAGCCGTCGACACCCGCCGGACCCTGACCGAAACAGCGGTCGCGGACCTGCGCGGCCCTGAGCGCGCGGCGTGGCGCGGACTGGAGGGGGCCACGGCGTACGGGAACGTTCGGGCAGCCGAGGACAAGGTCCTGGTGGCCGCGCCCGGCCGCAACGCACTCGCCGCGGCTCCGGCGAAGACGTGGGACGAGGCCTACGCGACAGTGCGGGACGAGCTCCATGCGATCGAGGAGAAGGCGGATCGTAGCGCCGCAGATCGTTCCGACCCTCTGACCCATGGCGTGCTCACCCCAGCGGGCGCCGCGGTCCTGCTCGGACTGGTCGCCGTCGCCGCCTCACTCGTCGTCTCCGTACGCATCGGGCGAGGACTCGTGGTCGAGTTGGTGAGCCTCCGCAACGGAGCCCTGCAGATCGCACGACGCAAACTCCCGCAGGCCATGCGGCGGCTGCGGGCAGGCGAAGAGATCGAGACGCGCGCGGAGGCACCCCCGGGGCCACCGGCGGAGGATGAGATCGGCCAGGTCGCCGAAGCGCTCGACACCGTCCACAGAGCGGCCCTGCACGCCGCGATCGAGCGCGCGGAGCTCGCAAGCGGCATCTCCGGAGTATTCGTCAATCTGGCCCGCAGGACCCAGGTGCTCGTCCACCGCCAACTGAACCTGCTCGACACCATGGAGCGCAGGGCCGACGACCCCAACGAGCTCAGTGACCTCTTCCGACTGGATCACCTGACCACCAGGATGAGACGCCACGCGGAAAGCCTGATCATCCTCTCTGGAGCCGCGCCCGGCCGAGCCTGGCGGATGCCCGTCTCCTTGACGAACGTCGTGCGCGCCGCTGTCTCCGAAGTCGAGGACTACGCGCGCGTGGAGGTACGACAACTCCCAGCGACCTCGGTCCTTGGGACCGCGGTGGCCGACCTCACCCACCTTCTGGCCGAGCTCGTCGAGAACGCCGCCCAGTTCTCGCCCCCGCACACCAAGGTGCGCGTCAGCGGCGAACCCGTGGGCAACGGCTATGCCCTGGAGATCGAGGACCGAGGGCTGGGCATGGGCAAGGAGACGCTCCAGGAAGCCAACCGTCGTATCGAGCATTCCGAGGCGCTCGACCTGTTCGACAGCGACCAACTCGGCCTGTTCGTGGTCAGCAGGCTCGCGGCACACCACGACATCAAAGTGCACCTGCGCACCTCCCCCTACGGAGGGACCACAGCGGTCGTGCTGCTGCCGACCGTACTCCTGCACAGCGGCACGGCGGAAAGCCCGCAGCCTCGTTCGGAGGCCCGCCGGATGGCGCGCGGGGCCGGAGCCGGGGCTGACCTCGACAAGGAGCACGCACGCGTGCACGACGCAACAGGCCACGACATGAACGCCAACTCCGTCCCGGCCACGCCCTCCCGACCCGTCCTGGCCGCCGCGGTCGAGACCCCGTCGCCGCCCGGGGTCACCACGTTGCGCTTGCACCACGCCCGGGACGCAAGCGAAACGCCGGGCACCCCGCCCTCTCATGCGGATGCGCTCGACGTCGCCGGCCCCGACGCGACAAACGCAGCACAGGACACGTCGAGTGAACTACCGCGCCGTGTACGCCAGGCGAGCCTCGCACCCCAACTGCGCGAACCGCACCCCGTAAACAGTCGTGGCGACGCGACAGACGTCGGGAGAGACGAGCGCAACCCTGAAGAGGTACGCGATCGCATGACCGCCTACCGCAATGGCTGGGCACGCGGAGGCGGTCGGCCACCGGGCATCGGCGGTTCGGTTCCCACGCCTTCGGGGCCCGTACCGGCCAGTGATCGCAGCGAAGGAGATCCCGCATGATCCAGGACCAGAGCATCCCCACCGGTCGGGCCGGAGAACTCGACTGGCTGCTCGACGACTTGGTGCTACGAGTCGGCGAGGTGCGGCACGCCGTGGTGCTGTCCAACGACGGGCTCCCGGTCGGTGCGTCGACCGCCCTCACCCGAGAGGATGCCGAGCACCTCGCTGCCGTCGCCTCGGGCTTCCACAGCCTCGCCAAGGGCGCGGGTCGACACTTCGGCGCGGGCGGAGTGCGCCAGACCATGGTCGAGATGGATGACGCGTTCCTGTTCGTGGCAGCCGCGGGCGACGGCTCCTGTCTTGCCGTGCTCACCGTGGTGACGGCGGACATCGGCCTGGTGGCGTACGAGATGGCTCGCATGGTCAAACGCGTGGGCGAGCACCTCTACACTCCGGCGCGCTTCACCGAACAGCCACCGGCCGCCGGATGACCGGGAGTGGTGGTACCCATGATCGAGGACACGAGCGACGTCCCGGAGCAGCCGGGTAGCCAGTGGTACGACAACGAAGCCGGCCCTCTCGTCCGGCCGTACGCGATGACGGGCGGACGGACCAGCCCGGGACCACGTGGAGTCCGTTTCGATCTGATCGCCCTGGTGACGCTGGACGACAGCGCTCCAGGGCCCGGTGACAGCACGGCACTCGGGCCTGAACACCGGGCGCTCATCGAACTGTGCCACGCCGAGACGCAGTCCGTCGCCGAGCTCGCCGCGGGCGCGGACCTGCCAGTCGGCGTGGTCAGGGTGCTGCTGGGCGACCTGCTGGAGATGGGCTGCGTCAGGGTCAGCCGACCTGTGCCACCCGCACAGCTTCCCGATGAAAAGATCCTCCGAGAGGTGATCGATGGGCTCCGAGCACTCTGACACCATGGGCACCGACACGACGGCCCTGGCGCTGAAGATTCTGGTCGCGGGCGGTTTCGGGGTGGGGAAGACCACCTTGGTGGGCGCGGTCAGCGAGATCCGCCCGCTGCGCACCGAGGAACTGCTGAGTGAACTGGGCCAGTCGGTGGACGACACCGACGGAGTCGACCGGAAGACCACGACGACTGTGGCCATGGACTTCGGCCGCATCACCATCCGATCCGGCCTGTCGCTGTACCTGTTCGGCACTCCCGGCCAGGACCGGTTCTGGTTCCTGTGGGATGAGTTGTCACAAGGTGCCCTTGGTGCCGTGGTCCTCGCGGACACCCGGCGGCTCGAGGACTGCTTCCCCGCCGTGGACTACTTCGAGCACCGTCGCATTCCGTTCGTCGTGGCAGTCAACTGCTTCGCGAATACACGTACGTACGGTGCGCACGAAGTGTCACGAGCCTTGGACCTCGACCGCGGGACGCCCGTGGTGCTGTGTGACGCCCGGGATCGCGATTCGGGGAAGGAGGTGCTGATACGGCTGGTCGAGTACGCCGGGCGGGTTCATACCGCGCGGCTGCTCGACTCCGTCGGATGAGTCCTGGGTGCACCGGCAGTGAGCACGTCAGCTGTACCGGGGCGAACCCCGTGAGCCGGATGCGTCAGTCGGAGACCCCGGCGTACGCCAGCACTTTGTCGATGCGTACGCGGACCAGGAGTTCTCCCGGAACGCCGTTGCGCTGGGCGAACTCCTCGGCGCGGTCCTCACCCATGTAGCGGGCGCCGAGCCGTCCCGCCCAGTGCTGGACCTCGGCGATGTCCTCGCTCAGCTCCGCGCGCCCCTGCAGGACGACGAAGGCAAACGGTGGCTGATCGTCGTCGACGCACAGCGCCATCCGCCCGTCCCTCGCGAGGTTGCGACCCTTGACGGTTTCCTTCCCGGTGTTGAAGACGAGGTCGTCCCCGTCGAGAAGGAACCAGATCGGTGCGATGTGCGGGCCGCCGTCGGCCCGGACGGTCGAGAGCTTGCCGGTGCGAGTGCCGTGCGAGACGAAGGCCCGCCATTGGTCATCGGTCATCTTCTGTGCCATGTCCTCATCATGCTTGCCGGGGCGCCGGTCGTGGGGAAGGCTGGCAGGTCAGATCCTCCAGCCAAGGGGATTCGACGCGGAACGGACACGGGGAGACGGGAACATGGGGCAGAGCATGGGGCTCGGCTGGCTGCTGGACGACCTGACGCAGCGGGTGGAGCACGTACGACACGCGTTGGTGCTGTCCAACGACGGCTTGGTGACCGCGGCCAGTTCGGACCTGAAGCGGGAGGACGCCGAACACTTGGCTGCGGTCTCGTCGGGACTGCACAGCCTCGCCAAGGGGTCGGGCCGCCACTTCCATGCCGGAAACGTCCGGCAGACGATGATCGAGTTCGACGACGCGGTGCTCTTCGTCACCGCTGCCGGCGACGGCAGCTGCCTGTGCGTCCTCAGCTCGGCAGAGGCGGACATCGGTCAGGTCGCGTACGAGATGACGCTGCTCGTGAACCGGGTCGGCGAGCACCTCAGCGTGGACGCCCGGCAGCCGGAGCGCCCCCCGGTCGTAGACATCTGACCTGCGCTGACGCTGTCACGTCAAGGGTTATCCACAGGCCCAGCGAGAATCGTGGGATTCGGTCTACGGTTTTTCCCGAGAGCAATCACACCGCACGGGGGAGAACCACGATGACCGGTGACACCATCACGCAACAAGCCGGTGAAGTGACCGTCCGGCCGGCCGTCACGCCGAGCTGGGCAGCCAGGGAACTGGGGCTGAAGCGCGGAGAGTTCGACTTGGCCGTCATGCTCGGGCGCATCCGTACGGTCCGTACGGTCGGGGAGACGCCGGGCGAGCAGCGCCGCGTCACCCGTGAGGAGATCGACCGTGTGCGTGGGGGCGAGGGCTGTCTCGAAGCATTGCGCGAGGGGGTCAGAGCCGTGGGGACCACGGAGGGCGCCGAGCTCATGCAGATCACCACGGCGCGCTTCACCCGCCTTGCCCGCGCAGGCTTCCTGACGCCGGTGAAGTTCTATCTGAATCGGTACCGGACTGTCGTTTGGCTCTATCTCGCCGAGGAGCTACGACACTTCACCGCTTCCGAACTGAACACCGCACTCCTCAAGGGCCGGCTGCCCGAGACGCTGCGAGGGCGGCTCGAAGACGGTCAGGACCTGCGGGCACGCAACTGGCGGGGGCGGCACGCCGGATTCCTGCTCCGCCAGTCGGATGACGCGTGGGAGCGGGTGGCAGTCATGGCTTCGCTGCTCGACCCGGTACAGATCGCGGAGATCGTCAGGGACCCCTATGAACGCGCCTACATCAACCGGCTCAAGCCCGTGCCACGCAGCAGCCATGGGGGACCGGAGTCTCCGGGGGGACGCATCGTGGAGAGGATCACCACGGCGGACGACCCCGACGAGATCCGGTGGCTGCGTTCCAGTCTCCTGATCGGGCTCGTCCAGGCTCGCGCGCAGCGCCCCGCACCACGACCGGTACCGCGAGCCGACCATGCACCGAGCACCCACGCCACGGAATGGACGGCGCCAGGTGCTACCAAGGCCGCAGTCACAGCTACAGCCAAGACCACCGGCACGGTGATGAGCGTGCCTCTGTCCTCGAGTTCGGCAGGGGTGCAGGAGCCGCGGAGCCTGATGAAGTGGTTCGGCCGCCGAAAATCCTAGGCAGCGTGGGCCGTCCGGGTCCCTTTCGCGACGGTGTCATCCCATCGTCGCGTCCAGGTCCTTGGCGTACTCCTCGATGGCGGGACGGTAGGCCGCGAGCTCCCGGTCTCCGGTCGTGGTGACGAGCAGGGTCAGAAGCAGCTGCATGGCGTCATGCGTTCGACCGATGTTGTACAGGGCCATGGCCAGGAACGTCTTGAGGCCGTTGTCATCGGGGAACTCGGCTGCCCCTTCGCTGAGGGTGGTGACGGCTTCCTCGTGGCGCCCGAGGATGCGGTAAGTACTTCCCAAACCCAGAAGGGCTCCGCGGCGGTCGTCCTCTGCCAAGGCCGATCCGCTGAGCGCGCGCTCGTAGTACGGCACCGCCTCGGCCTCCAGGCCCAGCGTGTCGTGGACCCACGCAGCCTGGTACGCGACCTCCGCGTCCAGGGGCAAGGCGGATGAGAGAGCGACGAGTCGCTCTCTGGCCTCCTCGCGCCGCCCCGTCTCGCGAAGCCGCATGGCCTCCGACAAAAGGCGATCCCTGTCCGCGACCGAATGCCCACTCAATTCCCCGCCCCCCTCACACAGTCTTCGCAGCCCTGTCATGCCCGGACCCGTGATCGTGTCCAGAACCTAGCCCGAACGGAGGCACCGATGCGCGGCGCATCCCCCCGCTCCTTGTCTGCGCAGGCCACCCGCCGGTCAGGCGCCAGTTGTCGGGCTGTCCATGTGGCGCTCCCCGTACGGACGGAACAGGCCCTCCTGCACCACCGACACCAGGAGGCGCCCCTCAGTGTCGTAGATACGACCCCGGGCGAGGCCGCGGCCCCCCGTGACGATGGGGGACTCCTGGTCGTAGAGGAACCACTCGTCGGCGCGGAAGGGCCGGTGGAACCACATGGCGTGGTCGAGTGACGCCATGTCGAAGCCGCGGGGCCCCCAGAGCGGCTCGACCGGGATGCGGACCGCGTCGAGGAGCGTCATGTCGCTCGCGTAGGTGAGCGCGCAGGTGTGCACGAGCGGATCGTCGCCCAGCGGTCCCACGGCGCGCATCCACACCGCGCTGCGCGGCTCGGCGTCCTTGATCTCCTCGGCGGTCCAGCGCAGCCGGTCGACATAGCGGATGTCGAAGGGCTGGCGTCGGGCCATGCGCTCCAACTGCTCGGGGAGCGCGCCGAGGTGCTCCTTGATCTCCTCGGCGACCGTCGGCAGCGACTCCGGAGAGGGAGCCGTCAGGCGCGGCGGCAGCTGGTGTTCGAAGGCGCCCTGTTCGGGCTGATGGAAGGAGGCGGTGAGGTTGAAGATGGTGCGGCCCTGCTGGACAGCGGTGACGCGGCGCGTGGTGAAGGAGCGCCCGTCCCTGACTCGCTCGACCTGGTACACGATGGGCACGCCCGGGCGACCCGGGCGCAGGAAGTACGCGTGCAGGGAGTGCACGGGGCGGTCACCCTCGGTGGTGCGCCCCGCGGCCACCAGTGCCTGGCCGGCGACCTGCCCGCCGAACACGCGCTGCAGGGACTCGTTCGGGCTGCGGCCCCGGAAGATGTTGACCTCGATCTGCTCCAGGTCCAGCAGGTCGACCAACTTGTCGGCGGGATTGTTCATGGCAGTTCCTCGACTCCTGTCCGGGACACGCGGATCCTCGGGGCCCTCAGAGCTGACCGACGTCCGTGACCCGGATGACGGCGAGGCCCTCCTCGTCGGAAGCGGCGAGATCGACCTCCGCGCTGATGCCCCAGTCATGGTCGCCGTTCGGATCGGCGAACGTCTGGCGGACGCGCCACAGACCGTGCTCGGGATCCTCCTCGATGAGCAACAGCTTCGGGCCACGGGCGTCGGGACCGGTGCCGAGATCTTCGTACTCGTCCCAGTACTTGTCCATGGCCTCGCCCCAGGCGTCAGCGTCCCACCCGGACTCGGCGTCCAGCTCACCCAGCTCCTCGACGTGGTCGAGGGCGGCCAGCTCGACCCTGCGGAACAGCGCGTTGCGCACCAGGACGCGGAAGGCGCGGGCGTTGGCCGTGACCGGCCTGACCTGGTCCGCCTTCTCCTGCGCCTCCTCGGCCGTCATGACCTCGGGGTTGGCGAGCTGCTCCCACTCGTCGAGGAGGCTGGAGTCGACCTGCCGGACCATCTCGCCGAGCCAGGCGATCAGGTCTTCGAGATCCTCGGACTTCAGGTCGTCCGGGATGGTGTGCTCCAAGGCCTTGTACGCGCTCGCGAGGTAGCGCAGCACAATGCCCTCCGTGCGAGCGAGCTCGTAGAAGGAGGTGAACTCCGTGAAGGACAGCGCCCGTTCGTACATGTCGCGGATGACCGACTTCGGGGACAGCGGGTGGTCGCCGACCCACGGGTGACTCGTGCGGTACGTGTCGTACGCGTGGAAGAGCAGCTCCTCCAGGGGCTTGGGGTACGTGATGTCCTGGAGCCGTTCCATGCGGTCCTCGTACTCGACGCCGTCCGCCTTCATCAGCGCCACGGCTTCGCCCCGCGCCTTGTTCTGCTGGGCCGCGAGGATCTGACGCGGGTCGTCAAGGGTGGACTCGACGACGGACACCATGTCGAGAGCGTACGAGGGGGACTCGGGGTCCAGGATCTCGAAGGCGGCGAGAGCGAACGTCGACAACGGCTGGTTGAGCGCGAAGTCCTGCTGCAAGTCAACGGTCAGGCGCACGATGCGGCCCGTGGAGTCCGGCTCGTCGAGCTTCTCCACGACACCGCCGTCGAGCAGGGAGCGGTAGATCGCGATGGCCCGACGGATGTGCCGGAGCTGCTGCTTGCGCGGCTCGTGGTTGTCCTCGAGGAGATGACGCATCGCTTTGAAGGCGTTGCCCGGTCGGGCGATCACGGACAGCAGCATGGTGTGCGTGACCCGGAAGCGGGACGTCAGCGGCTCCGGCTCGGAAGCGATGAGCTTCTCGAAGGTGCTCTCGGACCAGGCGACGAAGCCCTCGGGCGCCTTCTTGCGGACCACCTTGCGGCGCTTCTTCGCGTCGTCGCCGGCCTTCGCCAGCGCCTTTTCGTTCTCGATGACGTGCTCGGGCGCCTGTGCCACCACGAAGCCCGCCGTGTCGAAGCCCGCACGCCCGGCGCGCCCGGCGATCTGGTGGAACTCCCGCGCGCGAAGCGTGCGGACACGGTTTCCGTCGTACTTGGTGAGCGCGGTGAACAGCACGGTGCGGATCGGAACGTTGACGCCGACGCCCAGGGTGTCGGTGCCGCAGATGACCTTGAGGAGACCCGCCTGCGCGAGCTTCTCCACCAGGCGGCGGTACTTGGGCAGCATGCCCGCGTGGTGCACGCCGATCCCGTGCCGCACGTAGCGCGAGAGGTTGCGGCCGAACTTGGTGGTGAAGCGGAAGCTGCCGATCAGGTCGGCGATCTTGTCCTTCTCCTCGCGCGTGCACATGTTGATGCTCATGAGCGACTGTGCGCGCTCGACCGCCTGGGCCTGGGTGAAGTGGACGATGTAGACCGGCGCCTGCTTGGTCTCCAGGAGCTCAGTGATCGTTTCGGTGATCGGCGTCAGACGGTACTCGTAGGAGAGCGGCACCGGGCGCGTCGCCGACCGCACGACCGAGGTGGGTCGGCCCGTGCGGCGCGTCAGGTCCTTCTCGAACATCGAGACGTCGCCGAGCGTCGCCGACATGAGGATGAACTGCGCCTGCGGAAGTTCGAGCAGTGGGATCTGCCAGGCCCAGCCGCGGTCCTGCTCGGCGTAGAAATGGAACTCGTCCATCACGACCTGGCCGATGTCGGCGTCCTTGCCGTCCCGCAACGCGATCGAGGCGAGGACCTCGGCCGTGCAGCAGATGACGGGAGCGTCGGAGTTGACGGACGCGTCGCCCGTCAGCATGCCGACGTTCTCGGTGCCGAAGAGTTTGCACAGGTCGAAGAACTTCTCCGACACCAGAGCCTTGATGGGCGCCGTGTAGAAGGTGACTTTGTCCTGGGCGAGCGCTGTGAAGTGCGCTCCCGCCGCGACCAGGCTCTTGCCGGAGCCGGTGGGCGTGGACAAGATCACGTTGGCTCCGGAGACCACCTCGATCAGCGCCTCCTCCTGGGCCGGGTAGAGAGTGATGCCCTGGTCCTCGGCCCACGACGAGAAGGCTTCGAAGAGGGCGTCGGGGTCGGCGTCGGGCGGCAGCTGATCGATAAGGGTCACACCCCCATCTTGCCTTCCTTCCCACCCGATCAGGGAACCGGAGGTCTGCACGAAGATCACGAACGCTACGCTGTGTCGCCGACGGGGCGTCAGACCAAGGGAAATGGGGCGGGCAACAGCGATGATGGGACCGGCACACTCACTGTCGGGAGCGGCGGCCTGGCTCGGGGTCGGCGCTGCCGCAGCGGCCGCAGGGCACACCATGCCCTGGCCGGTCCTGCTCGTAGGGGCGCTGATCTGCGCCGGAGCGGCGCTCGCGCCCGACCTGGACCACAAGTCGGCGACCATCTCGCGGGCCTTCGGGCCGGTCTCCCGGGGCTTGTGCGAGATCGTCGACAAGCTTTCCTACGCCGTCTACAAGGCGACCCGGAAGCAGGGGGACCCACGCCGTTCGGGCGGGCACCGTACGCTGACGCACACCTGGCTGTGGGCGGTGCTGATCGGAGCGGGCGCCTCGGCCCTGGCGATCTTCGGCGGGCGCTGGGCGGTCCTCGGCATCCTCTTCGTCCACATGGTGCTCGCCATCGAGGGCCTGCTGTGGCGGGCCGCCCGCGGGTCGAGCAGCGACGTACTCGTGTGGCTGCTGGCCGCGACGAGTGCGTGGATCCTCGCGGGCGTCCTGGACAAGTCGGGCAACGGCGCGGACTGGCTGTTCACCGAGCCCGGCCAGGAGTACCTGTGGCTCGGGCTGCCGATCGTGCTCGGTGCCCTGGTGCACGACATCGGGGACGCGCTGACCGTCTCCGGGTGCCCGATCCTGTGGCCCATCCCCATCGGGCGCAAGCGCTGGTACCCGATCGGGCCGCCGAAGGCGCTGCGGTTCCGGGCCGGCAGCTGGATCGAGCTCAAGGTGCTGATGCCGGTGTTCATGCTGCTCGGGGGAGTGGGCGGCGCGGCCGCGCTCAACTTCATCTGAGAGGGCTCCCCTGCTGGCAGGGGCACTTTCGTCCGGAGAACGGCCGCGTCGGCTGCGGATCACGCCCTGCCTGGTTGTTCACCGTGCCAGGCGTGCCAGAGCGCGGCGTAGGCGCCGTCGGCCTCGACGAGCTCCTCGTGGGGGCCCAGCTCGGTCACCCGGCCGTCCTGCATCACCGCCACGCGATCGGCGTCGTGGGCCGTCTGCAGACGGTGGGCGATGGCGATGACGGTGCGCCCCCGGAGGACCGCGGCCAGAGCTCGTTCCGTGTGGCGTGCTGTGGTCGGGTCCAGAAGCGCGGTGGCCTCGTCGAGGATCAGCGTGTGCGGGTCGGCAAGCACGACTCGGGCCAGCGCCAATTGCTGGGCCTGCGCTCCGTGCAGCTGGTGCCCGCCGGGGCCCAGCTCGGTGTCGAGACCGTCCGGCAGGCTGTCCGACCAGTCGGCGCCGACCGCGGTGAGGGCTGCTCCGAGTTCGGCGTCCGTGGCGGACTCCGCCGCTATCAGGAGGTTGTCCCGGACGGTGCCGAGGAACACGTGGTGTTCTTGGGTGACCAGGACGACCTGTCGGCGCAGCCGGTTCGGGGGCAGGTCGGCGATCGGTACACCGCCGACGGTCACCGTCCCGCTGGCGGGCGTGTCGATACCGGCCAGGAGGCGGCTCAGGGTGCTTTTACCCGCCCCCGAGGGCCCGACGATCGCGAGGCGCTCGCCGGGGTGTACGGACAGGGTGACTCCACGCAGGACATCGGCTCCGCTGTCGTAAGCGAAGCGCGCCTCCCGCACCTCGATGCGGTCGTCCTCGGGGGAGTCTGGGGAGCTTTCGGGAGAGGGAGAGGGAGAGGGGTCGGCAGATGTCGCAGGGAAGGTAACGGAGAGTTCGGAAGGCCCCTTGGGGGCGGCGGCCAGGCCTTCGACGCGCGCGAAGGAGGCGCCGCTGCTCTGGAGCTGTTCGACCTGCTGAAGGATCGTGTCCAAGGGCTGGGAGAGCTGCTGCAGGTACAGGGCCGCGGCGACCACGGTGCCGAGACTCATGGACCCCTGTTGGTGCAGCACGCCGCCGAGGAACAGCACGGCGACAACAGGGACGGCGTACGAAACGTCGATGGAAGGGAACAGGACGCTGCGCAGGAACAGCGTCCGGTCATGGGCGGCGACGCACCGCTCGATCTCCGCCTCGCTGTCCGCGACCCGGCGCTCGCGAAGACGCAGGGCCTCGACGGTGCGGGCTCCGGAAGCGGTGGCCGCGAGTACTTCCGCCAGTGTGGAGTGTGCCGCGCCCTGCTCGAGGTAGGCCGAACGGGCACGGCGCAGGTACCAGCGGGTGGCGAACCAGATCCCGGTCAGGCCGAGCACACCGCAGACGCCGAGCAGCGGGTCGAGAAGGAAGATCGCGGTCAGGATGAACAGCGCCTGCACCGCCGCGACGAACACATCGGGTCCGGTGTCGCGCAGCATCTGTCCGGCGGTCGCCACGTCGGTGGTGCCGCGGGCCGTCAGATCGCCGGCACCAGCTCGCTCCACGACCGAGGCGGGCAGCGCGAGTGCCCGGTCGACGAACTGCTCACGGATACGGGCGAGGGTCCGTTCGCCGAAGCGGTGGGCGAGGTAGCGGGCGTGGCGAGCCAGCAGGAGCTGGGCGAGGGCACCGGCCAGGATGCCGAGGGCGAGACGGTCCACCGCATCGACGCCACCGCCGTCCCTGACCGTGTTGATGATGCGCCCGAGGAGCCAGGGACCGGTGAGGCCCGCTGCCGCCGCGAGCGCGTTGAAAGCGATCATCGTGACGAACGCGCCGGTGTCCTGGCGGATGAGGTGGACGGCGGCGCGGCGGACCTGTCGGCGGTCGGCCACGGGCAGGGAGCCGGGTGCGAAGGTTGCGGCAGCCGGGCCGCGGTGGGACGACGTCATCGGAGGGCCTCGTGAGTCGGCTCGGTAGCAGGGTGAGGGCGGGTGCGGCGTGCTGCCGCGTTCTGCTCCTCCGCCTCGTGGTCTTCGTTTTCGGCGCCCTCACCGGTGCCGCGCGACACCAAGCGTCGGTAGTCCGGGTGCCGGGCGAAGAGGTCGGCGTGGCTGCCGGTCGCGGTCACCCGGCCGCCGACCAGGTAGTGGACGACATCGGCTTGGTCCAGGACGAGGGGGGACGTGGTCGTGACGAGAGTCGTGCGGCCCGCGCGGGCGGTGCGAAGCCGGGTCGCCATGTTCGCCTCGGTGTGGGAGTCGACCGCGGAGGTGGGTTCGACGGCCAGGAGGACTTCCGGTTCGGCGAGCAGGGCACGGGCCAGTCGGACACGCTGACGCTGGCCGCCGGACAGGTTGCGGCCTTGGGAGTCAAGCGTGGCATCGAGCCCGTCCGGCAGGCCGAGGACGATGTCGCGGGCCATGGCCGCGTCGACCGCGCGGGCGATGGCCTCCTCGTCCGGAGCGCAGCGGCCGGAGAGGGCCGCACGCAACGTACCGGCGAAGAGGTCGGCCTCGTTGTCCGCCACCAGGATCCGGGTGCGGACCTCGTCCAGGGCGACGGCGTCGAGGCGTACGGACCCCCAGGTGGCAAGGGAAGAAGTGAATCGGCCCAGGCGGTCGACGATGTCCGTGCCGTCCGAGGCACGAGCACTGACGAGGGCGGTGAGGAGACCGGGTTCGACCTCTACATCGGACAGCGGGTCACGCAGCACGGACGGCTCCTTCGGGCCGGGCACAGGCTCCGCGCGCGCGGAGGCCTTCCATGCCCCGGGCGCCAGGTTCAAGAAGTCCACCACCCTGCGCGCGGCGACCAGGCCTCGGCCGATGTCGTAGCTGCCTTCGATGAGGAACGTCACCGGCAGGACGAGCACGGCGACGTAGCCGTAGACGGCGACCAACTCGCCCACGGTGATGTCGCCCTGAGCGGCCATGCGCGCGGCGAGCCACGTCACGGCGGCCAGGAACAGGGTGGGCAGGCCGATGCTGAAGGCCTGGATCCAGCTCATGCTCGACCCGACCCGGTAGCCCTCGTCACGGAGCCGGTGCGAACCCTCGCGGTAGCGGGCCGCGAACACCGCCTTGCCCCCCAGACCGTTGAGAACACGGAGGCCGCCGGCGAGGTCGCCGAGTATCGCGGCGAGTGCGCCCTGACGCTCCCGGTAGGCCGACTCGGCCCCCTGCAGACGGCCGAGGAACGGGCCGATCAGCACCGCGAGCAGCGGCACGCCGACCAGCACCACGCCGGCGAGCAGCGGAGAGACGGACAACAGCAGCGCGGCCACCACGAAGTAGGCGATCACCGCGCCGACTCCGGGACCCGTCACGGTCAGGGTCTGGCTGATCACGCCCACGTCGGAGTGACCGATGGTGACGACCTCACCGGCCGAGACCCGGCGCGGCAGGGCAGCGCCGAGCCGGGTCGCGTGGTCGACCACGACACGCACGGTGCGGAAGTAGGCGTCGAGCCGGATCCGGGTCATGGTGCGATGCCGCATGATCGCCAGCCAGGCGTTGAGGAGTCCGATGCCGAACAGGGCCGCGCACCAACCGACGAGGGCGGAGCGGTCACCCGTTCGCAGACCGTCGTCGATGGCGCGCGACAGGACGTACGGGGGGAGGGTCAGGCAGACCATCCAGACCGTGCCCAACAGGGCTCCCAGGAGCACACGTTGCGGCTGGCTGACGATCACCCACCAGAGGTAGCGGGCAGGCCCGCGCCGGTCGGGGACGCCGGTATCCGTGGACGATGCAGCCATCGTCGTACCTTAACCACCCCCGGGCCAGCGGCATCAGGACACCCTGTGACACCGCCTCTATCCGTGCCAGGACCGCCACAGCGCCGCGTACGCGCCGTCCGCCGCCACCAGCTGATCGTGGCTGCCAAGTTCCGCGATCCGGCCGCTCTCGACGACCGCGATGACGTCCGCGTCATGCGCGGTGTGCAGCCGGTGGGCGATCGCCACGACCGTACGGCCGTCCAGCACGCGGGCGAGGGAACGCTCCAAGTGCCGTGCCGCGCGGGGGTCGAGGAGCGATGTCGCCTCGTCCAGAACCAACGTGTGCGGGTCGGCGAGGACGAGGCGCGCCAGAGCGATCTGCTGAGCCTGTGCGGGCGTCAGGGCGAAACCGCCCGAGCCGACCTCGGTGTCGAGGCCCTCGTCGAGGCCGCGCGCCCAGTCGGCGGCGTCCACCGCGCCGAGCGCCGCCCACAGTTCGGCGTCCCGGGCGCCGGTCCTGGCCAGGAGGAGGTTGTCGCGCAGAGAACCCACGAATACATGGTGTTCCTGGTTGACCAGGGCCACATGCGCACGTACCTGCTCGGCGGGCATCGCCGACAGTGCGGCGCCGCCGAGGGTGACGTGACCGGTGCGCGGACCGTAGATCCCGGCGAGGAGCCTGCCCAGCGTCGACTTTCCCGCACCCGACGGCCCGACCAGGGCGACACGCGAGCCGGGTTCGACGGCGAGGGAGACCTCGCGGAGCACGTCGACGCCCGCGCGGTAGCCGAAGTGCACATCGTCCGCACGGACATGACGCCCGTCCGGGATGACGGAGGGATCACCCGCGTCCGGCTCGATGTCACGCACCCCGACCAGCCGGGCCAGCGACACCTGGGCGACCTGCAGCTCGTCGTACCAGCGCAGGATGATGCCGAGCGGCTCGACGAGCATCTGGGCGATCAGGACTCCGGTGGTCAGCTGCCCCACTCCGATCCAGCCCTGGAGGACGAAGGCACCGCCGATCATCAGAGTCGAGCACAGCACGGTCGTGTGCGTGAGGTTGATGACAGGAAAGAGGACCGAGCGCAGATAGAGGGTGTACCGCTCCCACGCGGTCCATTGCTCGATGCGGCGCTCCGACAGCTCGATGCGGCGACGGCCGAGGCGGTGGGCCTCGACAGTGCGTCCCGCGTCGACGGTCTCGGTGAGGGCGGCGGCGACGGCTGCGTAACCGGCGGCCTCCGAGCGGTAGGCGGCGGGGGCCCGCTTGAAGTACCAGCGACAGCCCACCACGAGAAGCGGCACGGCGACGAGCACGGCGGGCGCCAGAGGAGGCGCCGTCACGATGAGTCCGCCGAGCAGCAGTACCACCCACACCACGCCGATGGCGAGCTGCGGCACCGCTTCGCGCATGGCGTTGGCGAGACGGTCGACGTCCGTGGTGATGCGCGAGAGCAGGTCGCCGGTACCGGCCCGCTCAAGGACGCCCGGCGGCAGCCCGACGGACCGGACGAGGAAGTCCTCGCGCAGGTCCGCCAGCATCCGTTCGCCGAGCATCGCGCCGCGCAGCCGCACCTCCCGTACGAAGAGGGCCTGCACGACGAGCGCGGCCGCGAACAGGGCGATCGTCAGCTCCAGATGGAGGTCGCGCGCACCGTCCGAGACCTTTTCGACCAGGTCGCCGAGGAGATAGGGACCGACCATCGAGGCGACGACGGCGAGTGTGTTCACCAGGATGAGCAGGAGAAAGGACCTGCGGTGGCGCTTGAACAGTTCGGTGACGTAGGCGCGTACGGTCGCGGCCGAGCCGACGGGCAGGGTCTCCGCCGTCGTGGGGGCCGCCGGATCGTAGGCCGGGGGCGCCAGGCCGATCATGCCGTCTCCTCGATGTCGAAATCGGTCAGGGTGTCCGTATCCGTGCGGGCGTCCGTGCGGGCGTCGGAGGCGACGCGTTCCGCGTCGGTCTCCCGGGTGACGACCGCGCGGTACCGCGGCTCGGTGTGCACCAGTTCGCGGTGCGCGCCCACCGCCGCGACCTCGCCGTCGGCAAGGAAGACGACGCGCTCGGCGCGGTCGAGGAGCAGCGGTGACGACGTGAGCACCACGGTGGTGCGTCCTCCGCGCAGCTGCCGGATGCCGTCGGCGACCCGGGCCTCGGTGTGCGAGTCGACGGCGGACGTCGGCTCGTCGAGTACCAGCGCCTCGGGGTCGGTGACCAGGGAGCGGGCGAGGGCCAGGCGTTGGCGCTGGCCCCCGGAGAGGGAGCGGCCGCGTTCCGTGAGGTGGGCGGCCATCGGGTCGTCGTCCATCGAAGCCTGTGCGAGGGCGTCCAGGACGTCGGAGCACTGGGCCGCGTCGAGAGCCTCCTCGGGGCTGACGGCTCCCGACGCCGGTACGTCGAGGAGCTGGCGGAGCGTTCCGGAGAGGAGGACGGGGTCCTTGTCCTGGACCAGGACGGCGGTGCGTGCGGTGGCCAGGGGCAGGTCGTCCAGCGGTACGTCGCCGAGGCGCACGGACGGCAGGCCAGCGGCCCCATCGAACGCGGGATGTCCGCCGAGCCGTTCGGCGAGGCGTCCTGCCTCGTCCGGATCGCCGCAGACCACCGCGGTGAGCCGTCCGGCCGGCGCGAGCAGCCCGGTCGCCGGGTCGTACAGGTCGCCGGTGGGCGTGCGTGCGTCGCCCGCCTGGGACCGTGCCTTCTCGGGGAGCGACTCGCCGACGGGACTGGACCCGTGCTCAGACCCGTCCCGCGATGCCGCGGCCTCGGTCGTGCGCTGGAGCGAGAGCACGCGTGCCGCCCTCTTCGCGGAGGGCCGCGAGAAGGAGTACGCCATGGCGATCTCTTCGAAGTGCCGCAGCGGGTAGTTGAGGATCATGATGGCGCTGTAGACGGTGACGAGCTCACCGACCGTGACACGGCCCTCGCGGGCGAGGTGCACGCCCTGCCAGACGACCGCGATCAGCAGCAGCCCGGGCATCAGGACCTGGATGGCCGAGATGACCGCCCACATGCGGGCGCTGCGCACGGCGGCGGTGCGGACCTCCTGCGAGGCGTCGCGGTACCGGTCGAGGAAGAGTTCCTCGCCACCGATGCCGCGCAGCACCCGCAGTCCGGCGACGGTGTCCGACGCCAGCTCGGTGGCCCGGCCCGCCTTCTCGCGCTGGTGGTCCGCCCGGCGGGTGGCGCGGGGCAGCAGCGGAAGGACGGCGAGGGCGAGCACCGGGATGCCGATGGCGACGATGATGCCGAGGGAGGGCTGGTACACGAGGAGGCCGACACAGACGAGGACGACCGTGAGCGCGGCCGCGGCGAACCGCGAAAGCGCCTCCACGAACCAGCCGATCTTCTCGACGTCGCCGGTGGAGACGGCGACGACCTCGCCCGCGGCGACGCGCCGGGTGAGTGCGGAGCCGAGCGCGGCGGTCTTGTGCGCGAGGAGCTGCTGCACGCGGGCCGCGGCAGTGATCCAGTTGGTGACCGCGGTGCGGTGCAGCATCGTGTCGCCCAGTGCGATGGCGATGCCGAGGAGGAGGATCAGCGCGCCCGAGAGGGCGAGCCGTCCGCCGGACCCGTCGAGCACGGCCTCGACGGCGATGCCGACCATGTACGGCAGGCCCGCGATGGAGCCGAAGTGCAGCAGGCCCCAGGCGAGGGACTTGAGTTGTCCGCCGAGCTGGTTGCGGCCCAGCCACAGCAGGAAGCGTGGCCCCGACCGGGCATCAGGGACGCCGGGGTCGGGATACGGAAGGTCGCGAATCTGCATGACGTCCCAGGAATCGGTGCGGCGGCCGTCGCCCGGGCGAAGTGGTGGTGGGAGCGCACGGCGGTTACAAACCGTGAAAGGTTCGCCTCGCGCGGTGGCTCGAGGCAAACGGTTTTCCGTTCCGAGGTAAAGAATCAGCCCGGTCACGGCGTGGGCCGCGGGGCTTGGCGAGGGTTCCGCGGACGGGGTGCGACCATGGGCGGATGCGAATAGCCGGTACGGTGCGAGTGGTGGTCGCGGCAGCGGCCTGCGGTGTTCTTCTGACGTCCTGCGCGAGCGGAAGCGACGGCGGCGCGAAGAAGGGCGACGCCGGCGCCGACCACGGGAAGAGTCCCCAGGCAGGGTCCGCCGACATGCGGCGCATCCCCGACGTGGGCAACCGGCTGCAGTCCAAGATCCCCGAGGAGTCCCGCCAGGTCGTCGCGGTCTACGGCGACGGCGAGGACTCGGCGAAGTCGACCGTCGTGCTCTACACGAAGTCGGGAGCCAAGGACACGACCTGGGAGAAGTCCCGCAGCTGGCCCGCACACAACGGCAAGAAGGGCTGGACGACCGACCACCGCGAGAACGACAAGCGCAGCCCGGTCGGCGTGTTCACGCTCACCGACGCGGGGGGTGTCCTGACGGATCCGGGCGCCAAGTTCCCGTACACGAGATCTTCGTCCATCCAGGCCCCGCACTACTGGCCCAGGACGCACTGGCACGATTTCGACTACGTCATCGCGATCGACTACAACCGCGCCAAGGGCACCCCGCCGAACGATCCGACGCGTCCGCAGGGTCAGGCCAAGGGCGGCAGCATCTGGCTGCACATGGACCACGGCAGCGGTACGTCCGGCTGCGTGAGCCTGGCAAAGCCGGCCATGGAGTACCTGCTGCGCACGCTCGACCCGAAGCAGCATCCGGTCGTGGTGATGGGTGACGAAGCAAACCTGGAGGCTTGAGGCTTGCGGTCGCAAGTGGTGGGTGTGACGTGCGGGGCGGCACCATTGCGGTGATCGGCAACTGCCCATAGAAATCACCCATGAGAAGACGCGTCATGTCCATGCTCATCGGAGCGGCCCTCGCGGCGAGCACCCTCCTCGGCACCGGACCAGCAGCAGCGGCCGACACACCACCGGTGGAATTCGGTGACGACTGGCACGACCCGATCACCGCCGCACCACCCGTGCCGAAACCGCACACCAAGTCCTGCGAAGTGACGGTCGCCGAGGCGCAGTTCAAGGACTTCACCCCGTACAAAGGCGACTACGCGCCTCCGGCGAAATGCGGCAAGGGCCAATGGGGCAAGGTGGTGCTGCGTCTGGACGGGAAGGTCAAGGGGCGCCAGTACGACCGCCTCGGGTACCTCCGGATAGGTGGGGTCGAAGTTCTGCGCACATCGACCCCTGAGCCGTCGGTCGACGGCATCACCTGGTCCGTGGAGAAGGACGTCACGCGCTACCGCGAGACGCTGAGCCGCGACCAGCAGGTCGAGATGCTCATCGGAAACGTCGTCAACGACACGTACACCGGCATCATCGACGTCAAGGCGACGCTGACGTTCTATGAGCCGGTGAAGGCGGCGAAGGCGGTGAGAGCGGCGCAGGCGCCCGATCGTGTCATTCCCCTCGGGGACGCCAGGGGCAGCAGTGGCATCAGTGGCAGCAGCGACGGCGCAACGCTCACCACCCCGCGCAACAGCGAACGCATCGTCGCCGAGGTGTACGCCACCGGGTCCGGCGGAGGCTGCGAGGAGTACTGGTATCTGACCGTGCCCGACGCCGCGCCCTACTCCTGCAAGGCCGACCACGGCCCCTACCGGGAGGTGCAGGTCAAGGTCGACGGACGACTGGCCGGCATCGCGGCGCCGTTCCCGACCGTCTGGACCGGCGGCTGGTCGAACCCGTTCCTCTGGTACGTGATCCCGGGGCCCCGCGCCTTCGACATCAAGCCCGTCGAGTACGACCTGACCCCCTTCGCGGGCATCCTCAACGACGGCCGCCCGCACCAGGTGGAGGTCTCCGTCGTCGGCGTCCCCGAGGCCCGGACAGGATGGAGCACACCGGTCAACGTGCTGGTCTGGCAGGACAAGAAGAGCGACCGCGTCACGGGCAGGCTGACCGGCCACAAGGAGAGCACCCCCGCCAACACGGCGAAGTACACGCCCGGAACGGGCGACGAGGCGCACCGGCTGGACACCGAGGGCGGTCACCGGCTCAGCGTGTCCGGGTACGTGAACACCTCGCACGGCCGCGTCGCCACGACCGTGACCCGCAGCCTCGCGAACACCTCCCTGCACCGCTGGACCGAGGGCGAGTCGCTGGACGCGCTCAAGGCCACGTGGACGGACCGTGAGACGGTCACCACGGGCCGCCGTGCCGTGCGCACCGACCGGACGTACACCATGGACGGCACCACGACCCTGGGCGCCGGTGACCGGCTGCGCACCGAGATCTCCCTCGGCGACCGCGCCGAGAGCGTCACGAGAACGGGAGGCCGGCGCACTGGCTGGTCCGTCCTTGACGACCGTTACGACGGCGATGCGACGTACACCGCGAACGTTCCCCGCGATCAGCGGCACGCAGTGGGCACCTCGCGCGAGCGCTACCGCCTGACCGGCGACACGGGCTGCTACGACCGGACGATCGCCACCGCGCAAGGAATCCTGACGCACGACCACCGGCGCTGCTGATCGCGAAGGGGTGGTGGGTGGCACATGTGCCACCCACCACCCCCCATCAGGCCCGGGTCCGTTACGCCTTGGGCTTCTCGGAGTCCACTCCCGGTCGCTCCTTCTGCCACAGACCGCGCGTGAAGTCGGGGATCGCCTGCGGCGCGCCCTTCGCCTTGATCGACAGATGGCTCAGCGGTACGGGGGCTGTCCACGTCGCGGCGTCGTACACGTCGAAGTCCGGTACCAGGCCGAGCTGCATGGTCTGCATCAGGCGGAAGATCATGATGTAGTCCATGCCGCCGTGCCCGCCGGGCGGGTTGGAGTGCTCCTTCCACAGCCAGTGATCGAAATCGGCGTACTTGGCGAAGTCGCCCCACTCGTCGTCCGTGTGGTCCGGCTCTATGTAGATGCGCTCGGGGTAGTCCTCGAAGACGCCTCGCGTGCCGCCGAGGCTGTTGATCCGGGAGTAGGGATGCGGGGTGCTGACGTCGTGTTCGAGGCGGATCACCCGGCCCTTCGCCGTCTGGACCAGGCTGATGGTGCGGTCGCTCTCGATGTACGTCTCCTTCCAGCTCGGGTCGCCCGCGGGCATGTGCTCCTTGCGGTACTCGGCGAGACCGAGAGAGGGCGTGCCGAAGCTGGATATGTGCGTGGCGCGGTCACCGCGATTGACGTCCATGTAGTTGGCGACCGGGCCGAAGCCGTGGTTGGGGTAGAGGTCGCCGCGCAGCCGGGTGTGCCAGAGGCGCCGCCACGGCCCTTCGTAGTAGTCCGGGTCGAACATCAGGCCGCGCAGGTCGTGGTTGTACGCCCCCGCGCCGTGCAGCAGGTCACCGAACTTGCCCGCGTGCGCCATCCGCAGGACGCGCATCTCGTTCTTGCCGTAACAGCAGTTCTCCAGCTGCATGCAGTGCCTGCGAGTGCGCTCGGAGAGGTCGACCAGCTCCCACAGCTCGTCGAGGCGCAGGGCGATGGGACACTCCACGCCCACGTGCTTGCCGTTCAGCATCGCCGACTTGGCCATGGCGAAGTGGAAGTCCCAGGGCGTCGCCACGTACACGAAGTCGATGTCGCCGCGCTTGCACAGGTTCTCGTAGTCGTGCTCGCCCTTGGTGTACGTCGCCGGGGCGGGCTGGCCCGCGGCCGTGACCTTCTTCGCGGCCGCGGCAGTCTTGTCCTTGACCGGGTCGCAGAGCGCGACGACACGTACGCCGGGGATCGCGAGGAACAGATCGATCATGCTGCCGCCGCGGTTGCCGAGTCCGATGATCCCGACCCGGACCGTCGAGCGGCGCTGGAACGGCACGCCGATCATCGTCCTGCCCTTGCGCGCGGGCGCCTCGGCCGTGTCCTTCGCGGCGACGGCCCCGGTGGCCGCCGATTCGGGGGTGTCGGCGTGCGCCGTGCCGCCGGCGAAGGCGCCGACTCCCAGCCCCGCGCCCGCGAGGCCCGCCGTGCGGAGCACCGTGCGACGGGAGTGGCCGTCACCACCCGCCCTGCTGCTCTCGGTGCCGTCGTCCGGGGTGGTGCCTTCAGGGTGCGGTGTGACGTTCTCGTCGTGCATCGGACCTCCGTAGCTGACTGGCGGCTGGTCTCTACCACTGGGGCGGAAGCCACCCTGGTAGGAGGTCCGCCCGGGGCGCAAGAGACAGGAGGTGCCGAAGAGTTGGATTTATCGCAGGCCCGCCCGTCGAAGGCCCGCCCTTCGCGGGCCCGCCGCTCACGGGCCCGCCGCTCACGGGCCCGCCGCTCACGGGCGCGTCGCTCACGGGCGCGTCGCTCACGGGCGCGTCGCTCACGGGCGCGTCGCGCGCTCCAGTTCCAGGAGTACGGAGTAGTAGCCGCGCCCCGTCGCGTGGTCCATGCCCACCTCGCACATGCGGTTCGCGGAGAGGTGTGCGTCGAAGGGGCGGGACGTGACCTCCGCGGCCTCCTTGCGCGTGGCCGACTCCGTGAGTTCCTTGTGGAGCATGCCCCGGTCGCCGGCGAAGGCGCAGCACCCGGCGTCGTCCGGGACGACCACCTCGTCCGCGCACGCCTCGGCGACGGCACGCAGCTGCGCCTCGTCGCCGAGGTGCTGCATGGAGCAGGTGGGGTGCAGGACGGCGGAGCCGACCGTGCGGTGCACCGTAAGTCCGGGGAGCAGTTCGTCGGCGGCCCAGACGACCGAGTCGACGACCGTGAGCTCCCGGTGCAACTCCCTGTTGTCCGCGGTCAGATACGGCGCGACCTCGCGGGCGATGCCGAGCGTGCAGGACGAGGCGTCGACGACCAGTGGCAGGCGGCCGCCCGCCGTCCAGCCCCAGGCCGCCTCGACGATGCGATTGGCCATGACCCTGTTGCCCGCTTCGTACCCCTTGGAGTGCCAGATCGTCGCGCAGCACGTCCCCGCGACGTCGTCCGGAATCCAGACCGGCTTCCCCGCGCGCGCGGAGACGGCGACGACGGCCTCCGCCAGGGAGCGGTCGCCGGGGGAGCCGAAGATGCGGTTGACGCACGCCGGGTAGTAGACGGCGGAGGCTCCCACGCGCGCGGTGCGCGGCAGTTTGCGCGCCGCGGCCCCGGGGATCTGCGGCAGCCACTCGGGGACGAGGTCCGGGCGCACGGCCTTGCGCGCGGTGCGGGTGACCGTGGTCAGCAGCCGGTCGCTGATCCGGTCGGCGGCGGCCACGGCGAGCCGTGCCGACGCCTCGACGGCCTTGAAGTTCTTCGCGGCGACAGCGGCCGCCCTCTCCTCGCGCGGTGAGTGCCGTGCGTGCCGGAACTCCTTCATCAGGGCGCCCGTGTCGATCCCCACGGGGCAGGCGATGCTGCAGGTGGAGTCGCCCGCGCAGGTGTCCACGGCGTCGTACCCGTACGCCTCGACGAGGCCGTCCTCCACCGGGGAGCCCGCGGGCTGGCGCATCATCTCGCGGCGCAGCACGATGCGCTGGCGCGGTGTCGTGGTCAAGTCTCCGCTGGGGCACGTCGGTTCGCAGAAGCCGCACTCGATGCACGGGTCGGCGATCGGCTCCACCCGGGGGATGGTCTTCAGGCCGCGCAGATGCGCCTTCGGGTCCCGGTCCAGGACGATGCGGGGCGCGAGCACCCCGTCCGGGTCGATGACCTGCTTCGTGCGCCACATCAGCTCGGTCGCCTTCGGACCCCACTCCATCTCCAGGAACGGCGCGATGTTGCGGCCCGTGGCGTGCTCCGCCTTCAGGGAGCCGTCGAAACGCTCCACGGTCAGGCGGCAGAACGCGTCCATGAACGCGGCATAGCGCTCGACGTCGGCGGGGAGCGCCGCGTCGAAGGCGAGCAGGAAGTGCAGGTTGCCGTGGGCCGCGTGGCCCGCGACGGCGGCATCGAAGCCGTGCCGCGTCTGGAGGTCGAGCAGCGCCTCGCAGGCCTCGGCGAGCCGGCCGGGCGGGACCGCGAAGTCCTCGGTGATCAGCGTCGTCCCCGAGGGGCGGGAGCCGCCGACGGCGGTGACGAACGCCTTGCGCGCCTTCCAGTAGCCGCCGATCGTCCTGGCGTCGCGCGTGAACGCGTTGGTCACCGACGGCGCGGGCGCGATCAGCTCCAGGCCTTCCAGAGCCTTCGCGGCCGCCGCTTCGTACGCCTCCTGTGCGGCCTCGTCCGGGGCCCGGAACTCGACGAGGAGCGCGGCCGTCGACTTCGGCAGCTGCGCCCAGTCGGCGGGCACCCCCTGGACGCTGACCGACGCCCGCAAGGTGTTGCCGTCCATCAGCTCGACGGCGAGAGCGCCCGCGGTGTTGAACAGCGGCACAGCGGCGGCGGCCGCGGGGAGCGAGGGGAAGAACAGCAGGGCGGTGCTCGTGTGCCGGTCCAGCGGCAGCGTGTCGAAGACGATCTCGGAGAGGAAGCCGAAGGTGCCCTCGGAGCCCACCATCAGGCCCCGCAGGATCTCCACGGGCGTCGTGCCGTCGAGGAACGCGTCGAGGCGGTAGCCGTTGGTGTTCTTGATCTCGTACTTCTCGCGGATACGGGCCGTCAGCTCCGGGTCGGCCTCGATCTCGCGCTTGATGGTCAGCAGGCCCGCGCACAGGGCGGGCTCCGCGTGCGCCAGTTGCTCGTCCGCGTCCGGTTCGGCCGTGTCCACGACCGTTCCGGAGGGGAGGACGACGGTGAGGGAGGCGACCGTGCGGTAGGAGTTGCGGGTGGTGCCCGCCGTCATGCCCGACGCGTTGTTCGCGACGACGCCGCCGACCGTGCAGGCGATCGCGCTGGCGGGGTCGGGGCCGAGCACGCGGCCGAACCGGGAGAGTGTCGCGTTGGCCCGCACGACCGTCGTGCCGGGGCCGATGCGCGCCCGCTCACCCGCGCCGAGCACCTCCACGCCCGACCAGTGCTTGCGCACGTCGACGAGGATGTCCTCGCCCTGTGCCTGGCCGTTCAGCGACGTACCGGCCGCGCGGAAGACGACTTCGCGGCTCTTGCCGTGCGCGTACGACAGGACGGCCGACACGTCGTCGATGTCCTCGGGGACCACCACGACCTGCGGCACGAAGCGGTAGGGGCTGGCGTCCGAGGCGTACCGCACCAGGTCCGAGACCTTCGTCAGGACCTTGTCCGCGCCGAGCAGCGCGATCAGTTCCGAGCGGAGCGGCTCCGGGGTGCCGCCGCCGCGCCGGTCCGGCACGCGGTCGTGGGAAGGGCCGTCCGAGCGCGACGCGGCACCGGGACGCAGGGCGTCCGGCTCGGGCTCCAGCAGCGGCATGAGCTCTCCTCGGCGGTTGCGGCGGCGTACGGTTTCGGCGGCGTACCTGCGGATCGGGGGTGCGGAGTCAGGCTCTCAGCAGCGGCGGACGTCCGGCACGTCGAACAGTGCGTTCAGCAGCACGCCCAACTGTGCCCGCTGTTCGGCGTCCAATGGGGCAAGGATGTCCTCCGCGGCGGCGCGGCGTGCGCCGCGCAGCTCACCCAGGGCCTTGAGTCCCGCGTCGGTGAGCTCGATGCGGATTACCCGGCGGTTGGTGAGGTCGGGCGCCCGGCGCACCAGATCGGCGGCCTCCAGGCCGTCGACCAGCGTGGTCACGGCGCGGGGCACGACTTCCAGGCGTTCGGCGAGGTCGGCCATGCGCGGCGGCGTCTCGTAGTGCGCGAGGGTGCGCAGGAGGCGGGACTGCGCGGGCGTGATGCCGGTCGGCACCAGGTGGCGCTTCTGGATCCGCTGCAGCCTGCGGGTCAGCCGCAGCAACTGTTCGGCGAGCAGGCCGTCGGGGTCCGGGGTCTTCATGCGGGAACTTTATCAGGACCTTGTTCATTGTGAGTATAGGTAACAGTGAGCTATGCTCCCTGAGTCATTGTCGTCCGAGATCCCGTAGGAGCCCATGCGTCACGACGAATCCACCTGGACGCCGCAGCCCCCTGCCCCCGGCGAGGAGCCGCAGCCGCGCCAGATGCGCCGCATCCTTCGCCTCTTCCGTCCCTACCGAGGCCGCCTCGCGATCGTGGGCCTGCTGGTCTGCGCCGCCTCGCTCGTCGGGGTCGCGACCCCGTTCCTGCTGAAGGAGATCCTCGACACCGCCCTGCCGCAGGGGCGCACGGGCCTGCTGAGCCTGCTCGCGCTCGGCATGATCCTCAGCGCGGTCGTCACGAGCGTCTTCGGCGTCCTGCAGACCCTGATCAGCACGTCCGTGGGGCAGCGCGTCATGCACGACCTGCGCACCGCGGTGTACGGCAGGTTGCAGAGCATGTCCCTGGCCTTCTTCACCCGCACCCGCACGGGCGAGGTCCAGTCCCGGATCGCCAACGACATCGGCGGCATGCAGGCGACCGTCACCTCCACCGCCACGTCCCTGGTCTCGAACCTCACCAGCGTCATCGCGACCGTCGTCGCGATGCTGGCCCTGGACTGGCGGCTCACCGTCGTCTCGCTCCTGCTGCTCCCGGTCTTCGTGTGGATCAGCCGCCGCGTCGGCCGCGAGCGCAAGAAGATCGCCACGCAGCGCCAGAAGCAGATGGCCGTCATGGCCGCGACCGTCACCGAATCGCTCTCCGTGAGCGGCATCCTCCTCGGCCGCACGATGGGGCGCGCCGACTCCCTCACCAAGTCGTTCTCCGCCGAGTCCGAGCAACTGGTCGACCTGGAGATCCGGTCCAACATGGCGGGCCGCTGGCGCATGGCCGTCATCACGATCGTGATGGCCGCCATGCCGGCCGTCATCTACTGGACGGCGGGCATCGCCTTCCAGGCGGGCGGCCCGACCGTCTCCATCGGCACGCTCGTCGCCTTCGTCTCGCTCCAGCAGGGCCTCTTCCGGCCGACCGTGAGCCTGCTCTCCACCGGCGTGCAGATCCAGACCTCGCTCGCGCTCTTCCAGCGCATCTTCGAGTACCTCGACCTGCCCATCGACATCACCGAGCCCGAGCAGCCGGTGCACCTCGACAAGATCAAGGGTGAGGTCCGCTTCGAAGACGTCGAGTTCCGTTACGACGAGAAGGCGGCGCCCACGCTCCAGGACATCGACATCGTCATACCCGCGGGCGGCAGCCTCGCCGTGGTCGGACCCACCGGCTCCGGCAAGTCGACACTGAGCCACCTCGTGCCCCGGCTCTACGACGTCACGGGCGGCCGCGTCACCCTCGACGGGGTCGACGTGCGCGACCTCGACTTCGACACCCTCGCGCGCGCCGTCGGCGTGGTCTCCCAGGAGACGTACCTCTTCCACGCCTCGGTCGCCGACAACCTCCGCTTCGCCAAGCCCGACGCCACCGACGAAGAGCTCTTCACCGCCGCCCGCGCCGCCCAGATCCACGACCACATCGCCTCCCTCCCGGAGGGGTACGACACGGTCGTCGGTGAGCGCGGCCACCGCTTCTCCGGCGGCGAGAAGCAGCGCCTCGCCATCGCCCGCACCATCCTGCGCGATCCGCCGGTGCTCATACTCGACGAGGCGACCAGCGCCCTCGACACCCGCACGGAGCGCGCCGTGCAGGAAGCCATCGACGCGCTGTCCGCCGGCCGGACCACCCTCACCATCGCCCACCGGCTCTCCACCGTCCGGGGCGCCGACCAGATCGTGGTCCTGGACGAGGGCCGGGCCGCCGAGCGCGGCACCCACGAGGAACTCCTGGAGCGCGACGGCCGTTACGCCGCCCTGGTTCGCAGAGACGCCCAACTGGAGCCCGCGAGATGAAGATATGCCAGGAATGTGACCATTTGCGGGTTACCGTGCCCGCATGCAGACCAAGACTCCGAGACGCGGAACGATTCGACTGACGCGACGGGGCCGGATCGCCCTGATCGCGACCGGAGCCGCCGCCGCGGCCGCCGCCGTGGCGGTGCCGCTGCTGCTTCCCGACGACGACAAACGGCCCGACACGCTGACCATCCCTGAGGGGTGGCGTTCCAGCCAGGTGTATACGGCCGTGGACAAGGCCCTCGACGTGCCCGCGGGCACCACGAAGAAGGCGCTCCCGAAGGCCGACCTCAAACTTCCCAAAGACGCGGACGGCAACCCCGAGGGCTACCTCTTTCCGGCGACGTATCCGCTCAGCTCAAAGTCGACTCCGGCATCCGTCCTGACGTACATGGTGAACACGGCCAACAAGAAGTTCGGTGCCGGCCAAGTCACCGCCGGTGCGGACCGGAATGCGCTGAACGTCTACCAGAGCGTCACCATTGCGAGCATGATCGAGGCGGAAGCCGGCTCCAAGGAGGACATGGGCAAGGTCGCCAGGGTCATCTACAACCGTCTCGACCGTGGCATGCCTCTGCAGATGGACTCCACCATCAACTACGCGCTCAACCGCTCGACGCTCGCCACCAGCGAACGCGACACGAAGATCAGCAGCCCGTACAACACCTATGCGCGCATGGGTCTGCCGCCCACGCCGATCGGCAACCCCGGGGAGGAAGCGATGCGGGCGGCGAACAACCCATCTCCGGGGGACTGGCTGTATTTCGTCACCGTGAAACCAGGAGACACGCGTTTCACATCCGACTTCCAGGAACACCAGAAGAACGTGGGGGAGTTCAACAAGGCGAAGTAGCGGGAGGACGAAAAGTGGCAAAGGGCCAGGGGGGTCCGCTCGGCCACCGCGTCTGCTCCGCCTTGACCTCAACCGTGGTTCAGGTACAACGCTTTTCTCTGAACGTACCGCTCAGTATGCAGGAGGAGCCGACCATGGCCGCACCAATAACCCGTGCCTTTCCCGACGTCCGGCGGGCGGACGCCGGGACGATCCTCGTCAGCTCCTGGACCCTGCCGGTTCCAGGGGTCCAGAAGCAGGCGGCGGACCTGGTGATCGAGGAGTGGGAACACCAGGAACGCCCGGACGCCATGCTCTCGTTCACGACCTTCCTCAGCGAGAACGGCCGCGAGGTCCTCAACTACGCGCAGTGGACGGACGACGATTCCCACCGCGAGTGGGCGCGCGCGGCCCGGTGTTCCGAGGACATCAGCAGGGTCGACCGCATGGTGCTCGGCATCGAACGGCCCGGCGAGGTGCGCTACTCGCTCTACCGCAGCTACGCCACCGATGAGGGAACGGAGAGCACCCCCGGCGCCCTGGTCACTCCCATCTTCGAGACCGAAGGGCCGGACAGCCAGCGCGCGTTCATCGACGGCGTCATCGCGATCCTGGAGCGGACCCGGCCGCCGGGGCTGCTCGCGGCCCACTTCCACACGAGCAAGGACGGCCGCAGGGTCCTCAACCACGCCGAGTGGCGCGACATGTCCGCCTGGCGGCGCTTCGCCGAGAGCGGCGGCACGGTCGAACTGGGCACGATGATCGAGGGCTTGGAGGGCGTCACTCCGGCTCCGACCCAGCCCAGCGTGCCGCGCTACCTCCCGTACAAGAGCCTGGTGAACGTCGCCGCGCCGTGAGTCGCGGGCCCGGCACTCCGTCGTAGCGCCCCGCCTCAGCACTGCCGCAGGGACCGTTCGGCCTCTTGTGCCGCGTTGAGCGGCGCGAGAGGCTGGCAGGCGCGCTCGACCGAACACGCGCAGACAGCACCCCCTTCACTCAGCACCCCCTTCGCTCAGCACCGCTTCACTCAGCACCGCACCGCACATGGCCCGACCCCCTCCCTGGTCAGTCGATGAAAGGTTCAGGTGCACCGGGAATGAGAATGCCCTCCCGTCGGCGGCAGACAGCGGTGCTGCTCTCCGCCGCGCTGACAGCCACCGGACTGCTCACCGTCACTCCCTCTTCCCACGCCGCGCCCGGCTCCGCCGGGGGAGAGCTGCGGCTCGCGGGCGGTTCCGAGGTCGCCGTGCCGGACGGCTGGATCGTCGTACTGAAGGACCAGAAGCGGCTGAGGGACTCCGCCGTGTCCGGCGTGGCGCGCGAGCTCGTCGGCCGGGCCGAAGGAGCGCGGCTCGGGCACGTGTACCGGGCGGCGTTGCACGGATTCTCCGCTCGGATGAGCCGGTCACAGGCGGCCGGACTCGCCGCCGATCCCCGTGTCGCGTACGTCCGCCAGGACACCCGGGTCCGGATCGACAGTGCGGACAGTGCGGACAGCGCGAAGGACCAGACCCAGCCCAACGCCCCCTGGGGCCTCGACCGCATCGACCAGCGCCGCCTCCCGCTGTCCACCACGTACACCTACCGCACCACCGCCCCCGGCGTGAGCATCTACATCATCGACACCGGGCTGCGCACCACCCACGCGGAGTTCGGCGGCCGCGCCTCCGTCGGGACCGACACGGTGGGCGACGGCCGGAACGGTGACGACTGCAACGGGCACGGCACGCATGTGGGCGGTATCGCGGCGGGGAAGACGTACGGCGTGGCCAAGCAGGCGCGGCCGGTCGCGGTGCGCGTCCTCGACTGCCAGGGCTCGGGCACCACCTCGGGGGTCGTCGCGGGCATCGACTGGGTGACGGCGAAGGCCGCGAAACCGGCGGTCGCGAACATGAGTCTGGGCGGGGCGGCCAGCGACGTCCTCGACAGCGCGGTGCGGCGCTCCATCCGCTCCGGCGTCACGTACACGGTCGCGGCGGGCAGCTCCGGCCAGGCCGGCGGGGCCTGCAACACGTCGCCGTCCCGGGTGCCGGAGACCATCAGCGTCGGCGCGAGCGACCGCGGCGACCGCCGGGCGTCCTCCTCCAACCACGGCTCGTGCGTGTCCCTGTTCGCACCGGGCGTGCAGATACCCTCCGCCTGGAAGGACAGCGACACCGCGACGGCCACCCTCAGCGGTACGTCGATGGCCACCGGGCACGCGGCGGGCGCGGCCGCGCTGCATCTGGGCGTCCGGCCCACGGACACCCCGGCGCAGGTCAAGAAGGGCCTCGTGGACAACGCCACCACAGGAGTGCTGCAAGGCAGCCCGCCCGTCACCCCGGACAAGCTGCTCTACACACTGTACCTAGGCTAGGGCCTGGACCGAGGTTCCGGCCAGGAGTCGCTGGACGTCGCGCACCGCCGCGCGCCCCGCGCGGTTGGCGCCGATCGTGCTGGCCGAGGGCCCGTAGCCGACGAGGTGGATACGGGGGTCCGCGGCCACCCTCGTGCCCTCAAGGCGGATGCCGCCGCCCGGGCCGCGCAGCCGCAGTGGCGCCAGGTGGTCGACGGCGGGGCGGAAACCGGTCGCCCAGAGGATCACGTCCGCGTCCACGCGGCGGCCGTCGTCCCACTCGACGCCCGTCGGTGTGATCCGGTCGAACATCGGCAGCCGGTCGAGGACGCCGTCGGCCCGCGCCCGCCGGATCGCGTCGTTCATGGGCAGCCCCGTCACGGACACCACACTCCGCGGCGGCAGCCCCTGACGTACGCGCTCCTCGACCATGGCGACGGCCGCGCGCCCCCAGTTCTCGTCGAACGGCCCCTCGCGGAACACCGGCTCGCTGCGGGTGACCCAGGTGGTCGACGCCGCGTACGGGGCGATCTCCATGAGGTGCTGCGTACCGGACGCGCCGCCGCCCACGACGATCACCCGCTGTCCCGCGAGGGCCTCGGGGCCCGGATAGACCGCCGTGTGTAACTGCCGTCCGCGGAACGTGTCCTGCCCCGGGTAGCGCGGCCAGAACGGCCGGTCCCAGGTCCCCGTCGCGCTGATCAGGGCCCGCGTCGACCACGTGCCCGCCGACGTCCCGACGAGCAGCCTGCCGTCCTCGCCCTCGCGGACTCCGTGGACGTCGACGGGGCGCCGTACGCGCAGGTCGAAGCGTCGCTCGTACGCCTCGAAGTACTCCCCGACGACCTCCGACGACGGGCGTGCGGGGTCCGCTCCTGTCAGTTCCATGCCGGGGAGCGCGTGCATGCCGTGCACCTTCCCGTACGTCAGGGAAGGCCACCGGAACTGCCAGGCGCCGCCGGGCCGGGGCGCGTGGTCGAGGACCACGAAGTCCCGGTCCGGCTCGAAGCCGACCCGCCGCAGGTGGTAGGCGCTGGACAGGCCGGCCTGCCCGGCGCCGACGACCACCACGTCCGCAATTCTTACCCCGGTGTCGTTCACGTTTCTACTAACTTCATCGGGGTCCAGGATCTTCCCGGCGGCCCGGCCCTTCTCACCGGCCGCCGGTGACCGGTCCCGTCTCAGCGACCGCCCGCGACCAGCAGCGGCGCGCCGCCCGGGGCGGAGGCGGGGCGGCCGTTCGCCGCGGGCACGCCGGACAGCGGCGACGCCGGGATCCGCGGCAGCAGCCCACGCGCGGCCAGCACGGGAATGACGCCCTCGCCGAACCAGTACGCCTCCTCCAGGTGCGGATAGCCGGAGAGTACGAAGTGCTCCACGCCGAGCGCGTGGTACTCCTCGATCCGGTCGGCGACATCGGCGTGGCTGCCGACCAGAGCCGTGCCCGCCCCGCCGCGCACCAGGCCGACACCGGCCCACAGGTTCGGCGAGATCTCCAGCTTGTCCCGCGAGCCGCCGTGCAGCGCGAGCATCCGCTGCTGCCCCACCGACTCACTGCGGCCGAGCGCCTCCTGGGCCGCGGCGATCGTGTCCGGGTCGAGGTCGTCGAGCAGCCGGTTCGCGGTCGCCCACGCGTCGGCGGACGAGTCGCGAGAAATGGTGTGCAGCCGGATGCCGAACCGGACCGTGCGGCCCTCCTTCTCGGCGAGCCCGCGAATCCAGTCGATCTTCTGCTTCACTTGCTCGGGCGGCTCACCCCAGGTCAGGTACACATCCGTGTGCCGTGCCGCGACAGGCCCCGCGGCGGCCGACGAGCCACCGAAGAAGATCTCCGGCAGCGGATCCGGCGGCAGCGCGGTGAGCCCGCCGTCCACCTGGAAGTGCTCGCCGAGGAAGTCGAACGGCTTGCCGCCCCACACTCCTCGTACGACCGAGAGGAACTCGTCGGTGCGGGAGTAGCGGCGGTCGTGGTCCAAGTGGTCGCCGAACCGTCGCTGCTCGGTCGAGTCGCCGCCCGTCACCACGTTCAGGAGCAGTCGGCCGCGGGTGATGCGCTGATACGTCGCCGCCATCTGCGCGGCCAGCACGGGGGAGATGACGCCGGGGCGGAACGCCACGAGGAACTTGAGCCGCTCCGTGTGTTGGGCGAGCGCGACCGTCGTCAGCCAGGCGTCCTCGCACCACGTACCGGTCGGGGTGAGCACGGCCTCGAACCCCAACTGCTCCGCGGCCTTGGCGATCTGGGCCAGGTACTCGATGTCGGGCGCGCGCACGCCGCTCACCGGGGTGACGCGGGAGCGTGCGATGCCCCCGTCCGTGTAGGCGTGCCGGTCGACGAGGGTGCGGCCGTCGCCGCCCGTCGGCAGGAACCAGTGCAGGTGGACGTTCATGGTCAGGACTCCTTGCGGTACGAGCGCGGCTCGGTGGTGGAGGGCGGCAGATCGCCGTTGAAGCGGGTGTCGACGAAGTCGCCGAAGTCGATGCGGCGCGGGATCAGCTTCAGATCGGTGAAGGTGTCCGCGATCTCCTGCTCGGACGCGATCACGTTCTTGTCCACGGCTACCTGGACCCGGGTGCCGTTGGTGCGCTTGACGGCGTCGAGCGCGACCTCGTAGGGGAGGCCGGTGTCCTGCGCCCAGACCTTCGCCCAGGCCTCGGGGTGCTTGTAGACCCAGTCCTGGGCCCTGCGGAGCCGGTCCAGGTAGTCGGAGATCGCCGCGGCCTTCTTCTTGTCGTCGAGGGCGCCGGGTGCCGCCGCCTGGAAGGCCAGCCCGTTCACAAGACCGTCGCCGTCGGTCAGGACACGGCCCGTCTTCGCGCGCAGGACCTGCGAGGTGTACGGGTCCCAGACGGCCCAGGCGTCCACCTTGCCGCTGGTGAACGCGGCGAGCGCATCGGCCGGCTGGAGATACTTGACCTGTACGTCCTTGAGGTCGAGCCCCGCCTTCTTCAGGGACGCGACCAGGTTGAAGTGCGCCGACGAACCCTGCGCCACGGCAACGGACTTGCCCTTCAGCTGCCGGGGCTTCTTCAGCGGTGAGTCGTCTGGCACGAGGATCGTGTCCCCGGTGGCCGCCCCGTGGCTCGCCGCCACCACGGAGATCTTCGAGCCCGCGCCCGCCGCGAAGACGGGCGGGGTGTTGCCGATGCCGCCGATGTCGACGGCCTTGGCGTTGATGGCCTCAAGGAGCGGCGGGCCGGAGCTGAAGGTCGACCAGCGGATCTTGTAATCGAGGTCGTCGAGCTCCCCGGCCGCGCGCAGCACGGCCTCCGAACCACCCTTCTGATCACCGACGTTCAGGGTCAACGAACCCTTTCCGTCGGTGCCGCCGCCCGACCCGCCGATGGAACTGTCGGCGGAGGAGGTGCCGGAGCAGGCGGCGAGCAGCAGGGCCAGGGGGAGGAGCAGGGCGGCGGCGGGTGCGGGGCGTGGTCGTCGCATGGTGGTTCGTTCCGTTCGCTTCGATACGTGGGGACGGGGGCGTGGGGAGGGGGAAGGGGCGGGGAGCGGCGGCGAGGGAGGAGTGCTCAGGCGGCGGCTTCGGTGGGCGCTTCAACGTTCGCTTCGGCGGGCGCTTCAGGGTTCGCTTCAACGGGCGCTTCGACGCCGAGCCGTTCGAGCAGCTCCGCGCGGAGCTTGCCGAAGCGGGGGTCGGAGATGCCGCGCGGCCGTTCCAGGTCGATCCGTGTCTCGTACGCGATGACGCCGCCGTCCATGACCAGGACCCGGTCGGCGAGGAGTACCGCCTCCTCGACGTCGTGCGTGACGAGGAGAACCGCGCATCCGCGCCGCTGCCACAACTCGTCGACGAGGCGCTGCGCCTTGATGCGGGTGAGCGCGTCGAGCGCGCCGAACGGCTCGTCGAGCAGCAGCAGGTCGGGCTCGCGCACCAGGGCACGGGCCAGCGAGGCGCGCTGGGCCTCGCCGCCGGAGAGCGTCTTGGGCCAGGCGTTCGTGCGGTGCTTCAGGCCCACCTCGGCCAGAGCCTGTTCGGCGACGTCCCGGTCGGGCTTGCCCGGCAGCCCGAGCAGCACATTGCGCCACACGCGTTTCCACGGCATCAGCCGGGGCGCCTGGAACGCGACGGCCTTGCGGCGCGGCACGAGCACGGTGCCCTCGATGTCGCGGTCGAGCCCGGCGAGGATGCGCAGCAGCGTCGACTTGCCGCAGCCGCTGCGGCCCAACAGCGCCACGAATTCGCCGGGACGCACGTCGAGGTGCAGGTCGTCGATGACGGCACGCCCGTCGAAGGTGCGGGTCAGCCCGTCGACGCGGACGGCGGAGGACACGGTCGTGGTCACCGGCCGGTGAACGTCGGTCGCCATTGCAGCAGCAGCCTTTCGAGGGTTCGGACGACGAAGTCGGCGGTCAGGCCGAGGAAGGCGTAGACGACCAGGCAGACGACGATCACGTCGGTGCGCAGGAAGTCGCGGGCCTGGACCATGAGGAAGCCGAGGCCTGCGTCGGCGTTGACCTGCTCGGCGAAGACGAGGGCGAGCCAGGAGATGCCCAGCGAGTAGCGCAGCCCCGTCATGGCGCCGGGCAGCGCGCCCGGCAGGATGACGTGCCGCACGAGTCCCCATCGCGACAGGCCGAGCGACTCCCCGGCCTCGATCAACTGGGCGTCGACGCCCCGGATCCCGGCGTACACGTTGAGGTAGAGCGGGAACGACACCCCGAGCGTGATGATCGCGATCTTCGGCGCCTCCCCGATGCCGAACCAGATGATGAACAGCGGGATCAGCCCGACGAACGGCACGGTGCGCAGCATCTGCACGCTGGCGTCCACGAGGTCCTCGCCGATGCGGAAGAGCCCGGAGACGAGGGCGAGAGCCGTCCCGACGACGGTGCCGAAGAGCAGCCCGAGGGCTACGCGCTGCAGCGAGACCCCCATGGCGTTCTGCAGGGACCCGTTCTCGATGAGATCGCCCGCGACCCGGGCTACGGTCCCGGGTGAGGCGAGCACGTCACCGGCCAGGACGCCGGTGGCGCTCAGGACCTGCCAGAGGGCGAGCAGCGTGAGCGGTCCCGAGGTGCGGCGCAGCCAGCGGGGGATGCGGGTGCGGCGGGTGGAGGAGGGGACGAGGGTTTGCAGTTCGGGTCCGGCGTCGGGGGATGGAGCCGAAGATGATTTAGGGGATATGTCGGGCGCGGCTGGGTGTGGTGGGGCATGGCTGATGCTCATGGGTGCTCCACGGGGGAGGGGGCGGCAGGAGGAGGGGAGGGGACGACCGGTTCACCGGCAGTCGGGGCGCGGACGGCCGGACGCCGTCAGCTCAAGGCGCGCACATGACGCACGTGCCTACGAGGGACAGCACGCAGCACAAACCAGCCGTAACCGGTGCACGGAAGAGGAGAAGAACAGAAGAACGCGAAAGCGCGGAAAAGGCGTCAGCAGCCGCGACGACACGCGGAGGAAGCCACCCGCAGCAGGTCGATGTGACCGCGCGTGGTGAGCAGGGCTGAACGCAACATGCCGCAGAACGTAGCCACTTCGGCCACGCACGGTCAATGGCGTCTCGAAAGGCGGACTTCCGGTATCAGCGGATGGAAGCCGACGTGGGGCAGGATGGACGTATGTCCGCTGCGTTCACCACCCGAGTCCTCCAGGTCACCACAGGATCGACCGAGGTCGTCCGCGACCTCACCGCCGATTGCGAGGCCTTCCTGCGCGAGGCGGCCGACGGCCGCGACGGCCTCCTCAACATCTTCGTCCCGCACGCCACGGCGGGCATCGCCGTGCTGGAGACGGGCGCGGGCAGCGACGACGACCTGCTCGCCGCGCTGCACACGCTGCTCCCCGCGGACGACCGCTGGCAGCACCGCCACGGCAGCCCGGGCCACGGCCGCGACCACGTGCTCCCCGCCCTGGTCCCGCCCCACGCGACCCTGCCGGTCGTCGACGGCCGTCTGGAGCTGGGGACGTGGCAATCGGTGTGCCTGGTCGACACGAACGTGGACAACCCGAACCGCAAGGTGCGCCTGTCGTTCCTCGGCTGACCACTGGCCCTCGTCGCAGGTCCGGGGCTCAGCCCCCCGCACACCCCGGACAGCGCCCCCGGTACGTCACCTCCGCCGCGGTGACCGCGTAGCCGAAGCGTTCCGAGGGCGGGAGGTCGGTCAGCGGGTCGCCCGTGGGGTGGACGTCGCGGATCGTGCCGCAGCCCGAGCACACCAAGTGCTGGTGCGGGCGGTGTGCGTTGGGGTCGTAGCGCTTGGCGCGGCCGTCGGTCGTCACCTCGATCACCTCGCCGAGCGAGACGAGTTCGCCGAGGGTGTTGTAGACGGTGGCGCGGGATATCTCCGGCAGCCTGACAGTGGCCTGGGCGAGTACCTCGTCGGCGGTCAGGTGGACGTGTTCACCGGCGAGCACCTCGGCGACCACGCGGCGCTGGGCGGTCAGCCGCCAGCCGCGTCCGCGGAGCCGTTGCAGCAGGTCACTCATGACCACCAACCCTCACTGTGCAGAGTCCTTACGAATGAATACGCCTGCGCCTGTCTTTCGTATTGACTTGGATTTCGTCCATCGTAGGATCGGTTCCGGCTGGCAGCCAAGGGTCAGGGCAACGGCAGGGAATTACACGTGACTTCACTGGATCGCCTCACTTCACCGGATCGCCTTCCGGCCCGCGCGTGCACCTGCTCCACCACCCTCAGCTCCTGAGCACCGCGATCCGCCCTCTCCGGAAGGATTTTCCATGACCGAGAACCACGACGCGATCGTCACCGACCCCAAACCGGAGGAGACGGGCGGCTGCCCGGTGGCGCACCGCGCGCCGCACCCGACGCAGGGCGGTGGGAACCGGCAGTGGTGGCCGGAGCGGCTCAACCTGAAGATCCTGGCGAAGAACCCCGCCGCGGCCAACCCGCTCGGTGAGGAGTTCGACTACGCCGAGGCGTTCAAGACCCTCGACCTCCCCACCGTGAAGCGGGACATCGCCGAGGCGCTCACGACCTCCCAGGACTGGTGGCCCGCCGACTTCGGCAACTACGGCCCGTTCATGATCCGCATGGCGTGGCACAGCGCGGGCACCTACCGGATCAGCGACGGCCGTGGCGGCGCAGGAGCGGGACAGCAGCGTTTCGCCCCGCTCAACAGCTGGCCGGACAACGCCAGCCTCGACAAGGCCCGCCGTCTGCTGTGGCCGGTCAAGAAGAAGTACGGTCAGTCGCTGTCGTGGGCCGACCTCCTCATCCTCACCGGCAACGTCGCCCTGGAGACGATGGGCCTCAAGACCTTCGGCTTCGGGGGCGGCCGCGCCGACGTGTGGGAGCCCGACGAGGACGTCTACTGGGGCCCCGAGACCGACTGGCTCGGCGACGAGCGCTACACCGGCGACCGCGAGCTGGAGAACCCGCTCGGCGCGGTCCAGATGGGCCTCATCTACGTCAACCCCGAAGGCCCGAACGGCAATCCGGACCCGATCGCCGCGGCCCGCGACATCCGTGAGACGTTCCGCCGGATGGCGATGAACGACGAGGAGACCGTCGCCCTCATCGCGGGCGGCCACACCTTCGGCAAAACCCACGGCGCGGGCCCGGCCGACGCGGTCGGCGACGACCCCGAGGCCGCCCCGATGGAGCAGATGGGCCTGGGCTGGCGCAGCACGCACGGCACGGGCGTCGGCGCCGACGCGATCACCAGCGGGCTCGAGGGCATCTGGACCGACACCCCCACCACGTGGGACAACAGCTTCTTCGAGATCCTCTTCGGCTACGAGTGGGAGCTGTTCAAGAGCCCCGCGGGCGCGCACCAGTGGCGGCCGAAGGACGGCGCGGGCGCGGGCACCGTCCCCGACGCCTTCGACGAGACGAAGAAGCACGCGCCGACGATGCTGACGACCGACCTGTCGCTCCGGCTCGACCCGGTCTACGAGCAGATCTCGCGCCGCTTCAAGGACGACCCCGACGCGTTCGCGGACGCGTTCGCCCGCGCCTGGTACAAGCTGACCCACCGCGACATGGGCCCGATCGTGCGTTACCTCGGCCCGGAGGTCCCGAGCGAGACGCTGGTGTGGCAGGACCCGCTGCCCGAGGTGACGTACGAGAGCATCGACGCCACCGACGTCACCGCTCTCAAGGAGCAGGTCCTCGCCTCGGACCTGTCGGTTTCGCAGCTCGTGTCCACCGCGTGGGCCGCCGCCTCCTCCTTCCGCGGCAGCGACAAGCGCGGCGGCGCCAACGGTGCGCGGATCCGCCTGGAGCCGCAGCGCGGCTGGGAGGTCAACAACCCCGACGAGCTGGCGACGGTCCTGCGCGCCCTCGAGGGCATCCAGGAGTCCTTCAACGCGTCGCGCACGGACGGCAAGCAGGTCTCGCTCGCCGACCTGATCGTGCTCGCGGGAAGCGCGGCCGTCGAGCAGGCCGCCAAGGACGCGGGCTTCGCCGTCGACGTGCCCTTCACCGCGGGCCGCGTCGACGCGTCGCAGGAACAGACCGACGTGGAGTCGTTCGCCGAGATCGAGCCCGTCGCCGACGGGTTCCGCAACCACGTCGGCAAGGGCAGCCGCCTGCCCGCCGAGTACCTGCTGCTCGACAAGGCGAACCTGCTCACCCTGAGCGCCCCGGAGATGACGGTCCTCGTCGGCGGTCTGCGCGTCCTCGGCGCGAACCACCAGGGCTCGAAGCACGGCGTCCTGACCACCAGGCCCGGCACCCTCACCAACGACTTCTACGTCAACCTGCTCGACCTGGGCACGGAGTGGAAGTCGACGTCCGAGGCGCAGGACACGTTCGAGGCCCGCGACGCCTCCGGCGCGGTCAAGTGGACGGGCACGCGGGCCGACCTGGTCTTCGGCTCCAACTCCGAGCTGCGCGCGCTCGCCGAGGTCTACGCGAGCGACGACGCGAAGGAGAAGTTCGTACGTGACTTCGTCGCGGCGTGGGTCAAGGTCATGAACCTCGACCGGTTCGACATCGCGTGACACACACCGGGTGACCGGCGCGTCCAGGTGAGCCGACCTGGACGCGCCGCCTACCCGATCTCCACCACGCGGGCCCAGTCGGGCGGCGTGTCCGGTACGTAGTCGGGGTCGTCCTCGTCCCAGGATCCGGCCGACCCCTGCCGGGGGAAGAGCCCGACCACCGTCCGGCACGCGGGCCGCGCGCTCGGCCACGGCGTCTGCCCGTCGGTCAGGACCACGACGACGTCGGGCGCGGGCCGCGCGCGCAGCGCCCTGGCGAAACCGGCCCGCAGATCCGTGCCCCCGCCGCCCACCAGCGGAATCCCCTCCGCCCGGCAGAGCGAGTGCACGGACGGGGCGGCCGCGTCGCACGGCAGCACCGAGACCAGGTCGCGACGGCCGCCCACCGCACGGGAGATCGCGGTCACTTCGAGGAGCGCGCTGCCCAGTTCGGCGTCGCTCACCGAACCGGACGTGTCGATGACCACGCAGACCCGCGGCGGCCTGCGCCGCAGACTCGGCAGGACGACGCCGGGCAGTCCGGCCGAACGCCGCGCCGGCCGCCCGTACGTGTAGTCCTCACCCGCACCGGGCCCCGACGCCGCGGAGCGGACCGCCGCACCCAGCAACTCCCGCCACGGCTGCGGCGGATGGAACGCCTCCTCCGCCCACCGCCGCCACCCTCTCGGCGCGCTGCCAGGCCGCGCGGTGATGCCCTGGGCCACCCGGAAGCGGACCGCGTCCCTCTCCTGCTCGCTGAGCCCGTGCGCCCCGTCCGGCCCGAGTTCCCACGCGCGCTCCAGCCCGTCGGCGCCGCTCCCGCAGTCCAGCCAGGACATGCTCTGCGTCCGCGGCCCGAGCCGGAACTGGCGCAGATAGTCCTCCAGGAGCTCCCCTTCGGGCAGCCCCAACGTCTCGGGTCGTATGGCGCCCTCGGGCCGCACGAGACCCTCCCCGAACACGTCGTCGTTGATCTCGCAGTCCGCTGCGATGTTCATCCGCAGCCGCTCGCCGGGGCCGTTCAGGTCACGCTCCCGGGCGACCCGGTCGCTGCGCCCGTGGTGGTCGCGCAGCAGGTGGGACACCTCGTGCACCCACACTCCGGCCAGCTCTTCCACCGGCGTACGGTCGACGAAGCCCGGCGAGACGTAGCACCGCCAGTGCCGGTCGACGGCCATCGTCGGCACCTGCCGTGACGCGACGGTGTGCAGGGCGAACAGGGCCGTCGCCAAGTAGGGGCGGGCGCGGGCCGCGTGAAGGCGGGCGGTGAAGAGCTTGTCCCGGTCCAGTGCGTCCGCCGCCGTCACAGGCCTGCCTTGGCGGCGCCGTCCGCCCTGCGCGTGGCGTGGGCCAGCGAACGGTCCGCACGCCGGGACAGGGCCACGGTCCCGGCCAGACGCTCGATCGAGGCCGGTACGTCCCAGTCCTCCCGGCGCAACGAGGCGAGTGTGGTGGCGGGCACGACGATCAGATCGGGTGCGCCGGTCTCGACGGCGCGGACCAGGAGCGCCCACGCCGCGTCCCACCGCGACCTCTCCGGCCGTTTCCTGACCGCCTCCACCACCGCGTCGAGCACGGCCTGGCGCAGATCGCCTCGCTGCGGCAGGTCGGCGTGCGCGGGGTCGGCGAGGAGCAGCTCGGGGTCGGGCAGGTCCATCCGGTCCAGCGCGGCCAGCAGCTCCAGCCCCGGGCCGTCGCCCACGGCGCCCCTGACCAGCAGAGAGAGGACGTCGCGCGAGGAGCCGGCGGCGGTCGCGAACGCGGTGAGGCGCAGCGCCGTCTCCCAGCTCCGCGGCGATGGCCAGGCGCCGCCGCGGCGCGCCTCGCCGCTGGGCAGCTGGTGGACGAGCCGGGGGCGGGCGGCCAGCAGCCCGCACACACCGCGACGGGCGAATTCCACGGCCTCCGTCAGCTTTTCGGGGGCGAGCCGGGGGAGCGTGGCTCGCGGCCAGGTCCCGCCGAGGCCGCGTACGACCACGTCGTGGTCGTGGGCCCACTGCAGATGGACGAACCGATTGGCGAGCGGCGGGCTGAGCTCCCAGCCGTCGGCTGCCGAGGATCGCGGGTTGGCGGCGGCCACGATCCGCACACCGGGCGGGAGTCGGAGAGCGCCGATGCGCCGTTCGAGGACCACGCGGAGCAGGGCGGCCTGGACGGCCGGGGGAGCGGTGGACAGCTCGTCGAGGAACAGCAGTCCGCGGCCTGCCCGGACCAGGCGGACGGCCCAGTCCGGGGGCGCCATCGGGACGCCCTGCACGGCCGGGTCGTCCCCGACGACGGGCAGCCCGGAGAAGTCGGACGGCTCGTGCACGCTGGCGATCACCGTGGTCAGCGGCAGGTCCAGGGCGGCGGCGAGCTGGGTCAGGGCCGCGGTCTTGCCGATGCCCGGCTCTCCCCACAGGAGTACGGGAAGGTCGGCGGCGACCGCGAGGGTGAGTGCTTCCAGCTGGGTGTCGGTGCGGGGTTCGGTGGTCGAGTCACGCAGGAGACCCAACAAGGTGTCTGCTACGTCGAGTTGGGTGGAGCGGTCCGTGATGTGCTGGGGCAAGTGTGATCACCTTTGGGTCGGTCGTGAGGGGTGTGTGCGGCGTCAGGGGTGTGTACGGCGTCAGAGGTGTGTACGGCGTGAGAGCTGTGAGCGGGGGGCGTTGCGGGCATCGGGGGCGGGATCGATCAACCCCGCCCTGTACAGCCCATGTGTGACGCGCCGGCGCGCGGCCGTCTCCAGCTCGTCCCGCAACGGGCCGTCCCGCAGCAGTGCTTCGGGACCCAGCAGGGCTGCTACGACGGCGAGGGCGCCGTCGATGTCGCCGTGGTCGAGACGTTCGCGGACGCCGGTGAGACAGTCCGGCCTGCGGTGGGCGTCGTCGATGACTCGCAGGCAGGGCAGCGGGGTGCCGGAGAGCGCGGCGAGGAGCTCCTCGCGGCGTATCTCGGCGGGGTCGTGGTCCAGCGGGGCCAGCGTTCCGTCGACCAGGCCGATGCGGTGCAGCGCGCCACGGCACTCGACGATGCGGGGATGGTCCGCGGGAGGAGTGCTCGACGGGCCGGGCGGGGTGAAGCCGGGTACCAACGCCGCGGCGACCAGGGGGTGCAGTTGCTCTGCCGCGAGGGTGCCGGTCCGGAGAAGCTCCAGGTCGGGCAGGACCCAGGTCGCGGCGTCGGGCAGGACGGGGAGCCCGGAAGTGTCGCCGACGGTGGCCGGAGCGACGAGCCGGAAGCCGGGGGAGTGCTCGCTTCCGACGGCGTCCGCATCCGCGTCCGGCCCCGGTCCCCGTCCCGGCTCCATGATCAAGCGGCGTCCGGCTCCCAGTCGCACGACGACGGGCCCGGAGGGCCGACTGACGGTGCGCGACAGGAGCGCGGCCTCGTCCGCCCATCGGTCGACGGCACAGTGGCGCCACTGCGGGTCCGGTACACCCGTGCCGGACCGTTCCCGCAACTCCCCGGCCCTGCGCGCGTCCCACAGGTGGCGGTGCAGGTCGAGACGGAACCGCCGGTGGGGGTGGGGGTGCGGGTGGTGGCGGGACGGGTCGGCGCGGGTCCGGGTGCCGTCCCACAGCGCGAGACTGATGCGCTGACCGGCGTCGGCCCAGGCGGGCGGAGTCCGGACGACGAGATACAGGGGACGCACGCCTGCCTGGTCCGCCGCTCCGTCCGTCGCTCGGTCCGTCGCTTCGTAGCGGGCGAGCGCGACGGTCAGTCCCGGGCGGAGCAACCCGTCGGGAGCGATCCTCGGCATGTGCCAGCGCAGCAGGTCAGGTGCCAAGTGGCGCAGGTCGGAACGGAGTCGGGCCGCCGCGTGTCGACCGTACGTACGTGCCACGGCGCGAAGGCTGAAGTCGACGTCGACGTTGGCGGCGGAACACGCCCCCGCCCAGTCGCCGACCGCCCGGCGGGCCGTCGCCGTCTCGATCATCGAGGGTGGCACGGCGAACTCTCGTACACGCGGCCAGAAAGAGACGGGCGGAGAAACAGGGGAGAGGAACGGAGAAACGGGAGGGAGGGGAGAGGGGGTGTCAGTGGTACGGAGGGTGCGACCGTTCGCGAACTGAGTGAGCATCAGCACTCACCTTGCGCGGACGGGACCCCCAATCTGCCTTCGGCATGGGTCGTCATCGCGCCGATCGTAACCTCCCCGCAGTGATCTGTCAGTGCGATAAACCAACCGCGAGCCCGGCGCGGCCGATTGTCCGGCGATATTCGGTGCCGTGCCGGGTGATGGACGTGCAGACTCGTGCCCATGGCGGACATGTGGGCGTTCCGGGACGCGGTCGGCAGCTGGGCGGCGGGCGCGCCCGGCGGGCCCGCGCGTGACCTGGCCGTGCGGCTCGGGCTGCGGACGGCCGTGCTTCTGGAGGGGCCGAGCGACCTCGCGGCCGTCGAGACGCTGGCCGCGAGGCGTGGCCGGGACCTGGCCGCCGAAGGGGTGTGCGTCGTGCCGATGGGTGGAGCGATGAGCGTCGGCCGGTACGCCGGGCTGCTCGGGCCGCCCGGTCTCGGCCTGCGCCTGACGGGGTTGTGCGATGTCCGCGAGCAGGGTTTCTACGATCGCGGTCTCGAGCGGGCCGGGGCGACGCGGCAGGACATCTACGTCTGTGCCGCCGACCTGGAGGACGAGCTCATCCGCGCGCTGGGCACGGCGCGGGTCGAGGAGATCATCCGGGACGAGGGCGACCTGCGCGCCTGGCAGACTCTTCAGCGGCAGCCCGCCCACCAGGGCACACCGCGCCATCAGCAGCTGCGACGCTTCCTCGGCACCAAGAAGGGGCGCAAGATCCGCTATGGCAGTCTTCTGACAGAGGCCCTCGCGCCCGGCGAAGTACCCGCTCCGCTGGACGCCCTGCTCGCGAGCGTAGGCCCCAAGCGCACATGATGGGAGTCATAAGACTGCCTTATGAGGTCATAAATATGACCCGCCTACTTACTTAGGCTTGCCTTAGCTTAGGCTTTCCCTCGAGTCACTCCATCACCGCTCGAAGGGAACCTGAACATGCCTCGCCCTCTGCGGGTAGCCATTGTCGGAGCCGGTCCCGCCGGAATCTATGCCGCCGACGCGCTGCTCAAGTCCGCAGTGGCGGTCGAGCCGGGTGTGTCGATCGACCTCTTCGAGCGGATGCCGGCGCCGTTCGGTCTGATCCGCTACGGCGTCGCCCCCGACCACCCCCGGATCAAGGGCATCATCACGGCCCTGCACCAGGTCCTCGACAAGCCCCAGATCCGCCTCTTCGGCAACGTCGACTACCCGCGCGACATCAGCCTGGACGACCTGCGCACCTTCTACGACGCGGTGATCTTCTCCACGGGTGCCACCGCCGACCGCGCGCTCGACATACCCGGCATCGACCTCGACGGCTCGTACGGAGCCGCGGACTTCGTGTCCTGGTACGACGGGCACCCCGACGTGCCGCGCACCTGGCCGCTGGAGGCCGAGAAGGTCGCCGTCCTCGGCGTCGGCAACGTAGCGCTCGACGTGGCCCGCATCCTCGCGAAGACCGCCGAGGAACTGCTGCCCACCGAGATCCCGGCGAACGTCCACGAAGGACTCAAGGCCAACAAGGCCCTGGAGGTCCACGTCTTCGGCCGCCGCGGCCCCGCGCAGGCGAAGTTCAGCCCGATGGAACTGCGCGAGCTGGACCACTCGCCGAACATCGAGGTCATCGTCGACCCCGAGGACATCGACTACGACGACGGATCGATCGCGACCCGGCGCGGCAACAAGCAGGCCGACATGGTCGCCAAGACCCTGGAGAACTGGGCGATCCGCGACGTCGGCGAACGCCCGCACAAGCTCTTCCTGCACTTCTTCGAGTCGCCCGTCGAGATCCTCGGCGAGGACGGCAAGGTCGTCGGCCTGCGCACCGAGCGCACCGCCCTCGACGGCACCGGCAACGTCAAGGGCACCGGCGAGTTCAAGGACTGGGACCTCGGGGCGGTCTACCGCGCCGTCGGCTACCTCTCCGACGAACTGCCCAAGCTGCCCTGGGACGTCACGTCCGGCACCGTTCCGGACGTGGCGGGCCGCGTGATCGAGGAGTCCGGCGAGCACCTCCAGTCGACGTACGTCACCGGGTGGATCCGCCGCGGCCCCGTCGGCCTCATCGGCCACACCAAGGGCGACGCCAACGAGACCGTCGCGAGCCTCCTCGACGACCGCGAGAACGGGCGGCTGCACGCGCCCGCCTCGCCCGAGCCCGAGGCCGTCGACGCCTTCCTGGGGGAGCGCAACGTCCGCTTCACCACGTGGGACGGCTGGTACCGCCTCGACGCGGCGGAGAAGGCGCTCGGCGAGCCGCACGGCCGCGAGCGCGTGAAGATCGTCGAGCGCGAGGACATGCTCAAGGCGAGCGGCGCGTAACGCGCAACGTTCACGGCTTGAGTCCCGCAGTGCGCGGGTGAGTCGGCGGGTGCGCCCCCGACTCACCCGCGCACAGCGCTGTCCGGCCGTTACGACCGGCTGCCGAGCGGCACGTCCAGGCGGGCGCGGCGGTGGCTGAACGCGGCGATGGAGTGCGGGCCGTGGTAGCTGCCCATGCCGCTCTCGCCGACGCCGCCGAACGGCAGCTCGGACACGCGCAGATGAGCCATCGGCAGTCCGAAGCCCAGGCCGCCGGACGAGGTCTCGGCGGCGAGTCGGCGCCGTGTCGTCTCGTTCTCCGTGAAGCCGTACAGAGCCAGCGGCTTGTCGCGGTCGTTGATGAACGCGATGGCCTCATCCAGGCCCGCGACCTCCACGATGGGCAGGACCGGGCCGAAGATCTCCTCGGCCATGACGGGGTCGTCCGCCGTCACACCCGTCAGGACGGTCGGTGCGATGTACACGTCGTCCCGGTCGGTCCGGCCGCCGAACGCCGTCGTACCGGAGTCGAGCAGGCCGCTCACGCGGTCGAAGTGCCGCTCGTTCACCATCCGCCCGTACGCCGGTGAGGACTGCGGATCGGCGCCGAAGAGACGCTCCACCGCCTCCGCGAGCGCGCCGGCGAGGGTGCGGGCGGTGTCCGGATCGGTCAGGACGTAGTCCGGCGCGACGCAGGTCTGCCCGGCGTTGCGGAACTTGGCGTCGGCAAGGCGGGCCGCAACGGTGGCGACATCGGCGTCCCGGTCCACGAACACCGGGGACTTGCCGCCCAGTTCGAGGGTCACGGGCGTGAGGTGCTCGGCGGCGGCGCGCATGACGATGCGGCCGACCGTGCCGTTGCCGGTGTAGAAGATGTGGTCGAAGCGCTCGGCGAGCAGCGCCGTGGTCTCGGGGATGCCGCCCTCGACGACGGCGACGGCCTCCGGGTCCAGGTACTGCGGCACGAGACGGGCGATCAACTCCGAGGTCGCCGGAGCGAGTTCACTCGGCTTGAGGATCACCGTGTTGCCGGCCGCGAGCGCTCCGGCGACCGGTACGAGGGAGAGCTGGACCGGGTAGTTCCACGGGGCGATGACCAGCACGGTGCCCAGCGGCTCGTACTGCGTGCCGGCCGTGGACCCCTCGGGCAGCCCGGCGAGGGAGGCCCGGTCGAGCCGCTCCGGCTCCAGCCACTGCGCGAGGTGCGCCAGCGTGTGGTCGATCTCGTGCACGGGCAGGTCGATCTCCGCGCCGTACGCCTCGGGGCGGGGCTTGTGCAGGTCGCTGTGGAGGGCGTCGGCGATGGCCTCGCGGTTCTCGGTGAACAGCGCGCGCAGCCGGGTCAGCTGCTCCTGGCGCCAGGCGAGGGGCCGGGTGCGGCCGGTGGCGAAGGTGGCGCGCAGCCGGGCGACCAGGGAGGCGGTCCGGTCGGTGAGGGCGACGTCGGTGGGCATGGGGGGAATCCTCAGGGTGCGGTGTGCGGTGTGCGGTGTGCGGTGTGCGGTGTTCTGTGTTCTGTGTTTTGTGTTTTGTGTTTTGTGTTCTCAGTGGTGCGTTCTGCGTTTTCAGCTGTGCGTTACGCGTTCTCACGAAGGGCCGCCGTGCCGAGCAGGCCTGTGGCGAGGGCGTCGGTGGCCGGGCCCAGCAGGCTCCGGGGATCGGGCGCCCCCTCCAGGCCGACGACCAGCGCGACGCAGATGTCGGCCGCCTCGGCGGGCGTCACGCCCGCGACCGTGCCCGACTCGGTGAACAGGCCGGTCAGGAGCTCGCGCAGCTCCGCCGTGAACGACGTACAGATGTCGCCGAACAGGCGGGTCCTGCCGTCGAGCAGCTCGGCGGCGTGCGGGGAGTCCCCGGCGAGCTGGAGCACGAGGCCGAGCTTGGCGGCCAGGACGCCGTGCAGTCTCTCCGCGTACGGCGCGTCAGCGGTGACCGCCTCCCTGGCTTGCCGGAGCGCCTGCTCGTGGAGGCGTCCGGCGAGCCTGCGGAAGGCGTCGTCCTTGCCGCGCACGTACTGGTAGACGGCGGACCGGGACACGCCCATGGCGGAGGCGATGTCGTCCATCGTGGTGCGCCGCGCGCCGTACCGCCTGAGGCAGTCGTAGGCGGCGTCGAGGGCCTCGTCGAGCCGGTCGGTGCCCATGGCTCAGGCCAGCTTCCCGAGCAGCTCGACGGCGAGCGGGGCGGAGGACGCGGGGTTCTGGCCGGTGACCAGGTTGCGGTCGACGACCACGTGCGGGGCCCACGGCTCGCCCTCCTGGAAGTCGGCGCCGCCCTGCACCAGACGGTCCTGGAGCAGCCACTTCGCCCGGTCGGCGAGGCCGGCCTGGGTCTCCTCGGCGTTGGTGAAGCCGGTGAGGCGGTAGCCCGCGAACGAGGGCAGGCCGTCGGCGGAGACGGCGGCGAGGAGCGCGGCCGGGGCGTGGCAGACGATGCCGAGCGGCTTGCCGGTCTCCAGGGCGGTGGTGAGCAGCTTGCCCGACTCGGCGTCGACGGCGAGGTCCTCCATGGGGCCGTGGCCGCCGGGGTAGAAGACGGCGGCGTAGTCGTCGAGGTTCACCTCGGCCAGCTTGACCGGGTGGAGGAGTTCGGTGAACGCGGCGAGGGAGGCGGCGACCTTCTCGGCACCTTCCTGACCGCCGTTGACCTCGGGGGCGAGGGAGCCGCCGTCGACGGTGGGGACGACGCCGCCGGGCGTGGCGACGACGATCTCGTGGCCTGCGGCCTTGAACGCCTCGTACGGCGCGACGGCCTCCTCGGCCCAGAAGCCGGTGGGGTGCCGGGTGCCGTCGGCCAGGGTCCAGTGGTCGACGCCGGTGACTACGAACAGGATCTTCGACATGCGGGGGCCTCCGGTGGACGGGGGGATCGGGCGGGCGTTCTGACGTTCTGGACGCAGAACGTCAGTACGGCGATGTCCCCAACGTAAATCCATCGGACATAGGTAGCCAATGAGGAAACCGATAGGAGGTATCGGAAAGCTGATGGCAGTGTGCCGAATCAGCCGCGCTCGCGGCCGGGCGCCCCGGCCCGCAGCCCGTCCATGACGAGGTCCATCAGCCGCCCCGCCCGGGACTCCCAGTCGCCCTGCGGGTCGATGTGCCAGAGCCCGGCGATGGCGAGCAGGAAGTCGTCGGGGGTCACCCCGGGCCGAATGGTTCCGGCCTCCTCGTTCGCCCGCAGCAGGTGGCCGACGGCCTCGACCAGCGGGCCGCGGCCGACCCCGGCCAGGCTGCCGAGCGTGCTCGTGGCCTTGCGGATCGCCTCGGCGAGACCCGCCTTCGCCATCGCGTACTGGACGAGGCGGTCCATCCACTCGCGCAGGGCACGGTCGGGTTCCCGGGTGGCCAGCAACTGGCAGGCGGCGTCGAAGACCTGCTGCACTTCGTAGCGGTACACCTCGAGGACGAGGGACTCGCGGTTCGGGAAGTTGCGGTAGAACGTGCCCTGGCCGACGCCCGCCTTCTTGGCGATCACGCTGAGCGGCGCGTCACTCGCCAGCGTCAGCTCCGTCAGGGCCACTTCGAGGATCCGCTCGCGATTGCGCTGCGCGTCCGAGCGCAGGGGCGGGGTCTTGTGCTCACCCATTCGCTCTCCTTCGGCGCGTCATGGCCTGTTCCGTGCGGCACGGCCTGAGGATGCCTTGCTGAGCGGACAACTGTCCGCTAAGTTCGACGGTGAGCGGACAGCTGTCCACTTAGGCTCACCATACCGCAGCCACGCCCACAGGCGACCCCAGCCGCCGAAGCGGCGACGTCTTCCTCCTCCTGTACAGCGCCATCTCCCCCGATCTTCCGAGCTCATCCCGTTCTTGCTGCCGGGACCGCCTCGTTCGACGCGATTCGCGAAAGAAGGCTGCTCATGGCTCCATCGACGTCCAGTGCCGTCACCCTGAACATCAACGGTGAGAAGCACACACTGTCCGTCGACCACCGCACCACCCTGCTCGACGCACTGCGCGAGCGGCTCGATCTGACCGGCACCAAGAAGGGGTGCGACCAGGGCCAGTGCGGGGCCTGCACGGTGCTGATCGACGGCCGAAGGGCCGTCTCCTGCCTCACCCTCGCGGTCGCCTCCGAAGGCCGCGAGATCACCACCATCGAGGGTGTCGCGGACGGCGACCGGCTGCACCCCGTCCAGCAGGCCTTCCTCGACCGCGACGGCTTCCAGTGCGGCTACTGCACGCCGGGCCAGATCTGTTCCGCCCTCGGCGCGATCGAGGAGCACGCGGCGGGCTGGCCGAGCGCCGCCACCGCCGACGTGCGCCCGGAAGCGGGCGTGCCCGAGCTCACCGCCGAGGAGATCCGCGAGCGGATGAGCGGCAACCTGTGTCGCTGCGGCGCGTACGTGTCGATCGTGCAGGCCGTCGCCGAGGCCGCCCGCGCGGAAGAGGGAGCAGCAGCGGAAGAGGGAGCAGCATGAGGGACTTCGGCTACCAGCGGGTCTACGACGTGTCCGGCGCGGTCGCCGTGCTCGGCACCGACCCCGACGCCCGCTACCTGGGCGGCGGCACCAACCTCGTCGACCTGATGAAGACCGGCGTCGAGCGGCCCGCGCTCCTCGTCGATGTACGCGAACTGCCCCTGGACTCCATCGAGACCACGGAGGACGGCGGGCTGCGTATCGGCGCGACCGTCACCAACAGCGACCTCGCCGCCCACCCGGACGTGCGCCGTCGCTACCCCGCACTGACCCAGGCCGTCCTCGCCGGAGCCTCCGGCCAGCTGCGCAACATGGCGACCGTCGGCGGAAACCTGCTCCAGCGCACCCGCTGCGGCTACTTCACCGATCTCGCCAAGCCCTGCAACAAGCGCGAGCCCGGCAGCGGCTGCTCGGCCGTCGGCGGCGAGCACCACAATCACGCGATCCTCGGCGCCACCGAGCACTGCGTGGCCGTCCACCCCTCCGACATGGGCGTGGCCCTCACCGCCTTCGACGCGGTCGTCCACTACGAGACGACCGAAGGCCCCGGCGAACTGCCGATAACCGAGTTCTACCTGCCCGTGGGCGACACCCCGCACCTGGAGACCGCGCTGCCGTCCGGCGCGCTGATCACCCACGTGACGCTGCCGCCCGCCCCCGTCGCCGCGCTCTCCCGCTACCGCAAGGTGCGCGAGCGAGCCTCCTACGCGTTCGCGATCGGTTCGATCGCCGCCGCCCTCGACGTACAGGACGGCGTCGTACGGGACGTGCGCATCGGCATCGGCGCGGTCGCGTCCCGTCCATGGCGGGCCCGGGCGGCCGAACAGGCGCTGACCGAGGGCCCGGCGACCGCCGAAGCCTTCGCCGCCGCGGCAGACGCCGAACTGGCCGCCGCCCGCGCACTGCCCGACAACGGCTACAAGGTGACGCTGACGCGCAACCTCGTCGTGGCCGTGCTGTCCGAACTCACCGAGGAGGCCGCCCGATGACCACGACCACCGCAACCACCGCGGTGACGGGCGCCGTCGGCACCGCGCACACCCGCATCGAAGGCCGCGAGAAGGTCACCGGAGCGGCCCGCTACGCCGGGGAGATCCCGTTCACGGACCTCGCCCACGGCTGGCTCGTCCTGTCCACCATCGCCCGCGGCCGGATCCGTTCGGTCGACGACGCGCCGGTCCTCGCGATGCCCGGCGTCCTCACCGTCCTGCACCACGGCAACGCGCCGCGGGTCGACGCGGACTACGTCGGCATGCTCGGCAAGCCGGACCCGGTCGTCGGGGTCCTCCAGCACGACCGGGTGCCCTTCGTGGGCTGGCCGGTGGCGTTGGTCGTGGCCGAGACGTCCGAACAGGCCAGGGAGGCCGCCGAAGCCCTCGTCGTCCACTACGACCAGGAGCCGCACGACGTCGACTTCTCCGCCGGACGCCCGGGGACGTACACGCCGGACGGCGACGCGATGCGCACGGCGGTGGGCGACCTGGAGTCCCGGCTCGGCGCGTCCACGCACGTCGTGGACGCCGAGTACACGACACCCGAAGAGCACCACAGCGCGATGGAGCCGCACGCCGCGACGGCACGCTGGGACGACGGACGGCTGGACATCGTCGACTCCAACCAGGGCAGCACCTGGGTCGCGGACGAGCTCGCGAAGCTCTTCTCCCTCGACCCGCCCTCGGTGCGGGTGCGCTCGGAGCACGTCGGCGGCGCCTTCGGATCCAAGGGACTGCGGGCCCACCAGGTGCTCGCCGTGATGGCGGCGACCGTTCTCGACCGGCCCGTCCGCGTCGTCATGACTCGCCGTCAGATGTTCTCGCTCATCGGCTACCGCAGCCCCACCACGCAACGCGTCCGGCTCGGCGCCGACCCGGACGGCCGGCTCCTCGCCTTCGACCACCAGGGCCAGAGCCTGTCGTCGACCGTCCACGAGTTCGTCGAGGAGAGCGCCGGATTCGGGCGGGCCATGTACGCCGCCGACGCGCACCACACCGTCAACCGTCTCGTACGCCTCGACGTGCCGACGCCGACCTGGGTGCGGGCACCGGGCGAGGCGCCCGGCTCCTTCGCCGTGGAGTCCGCGCTCGACGAACTCGCCGAGAAGTGCGGCATGGACCCGATCGTGCTGCGGGCCCGCAACGAACCGGCCGTGGGCCCCGTCTCCGGGTTGCCGTTCAGCAGCCGCAACCTCCTCGCCTGCTTCGAGGAGGGCGCCCGCAGGTTCGGCTGGGCGGACCGCGACCCGCGCCCGGGGGTGCGCCGCGAAGGACGCTGGCTGCTCGGCACCGGCACCGCCTCCGCCACCTTCCCGGTGCTCGTCGCCCCGAGCACGGCCGCGGTGACGGCGGAGGCCGACGGGACCTTCACCGTGCGCATCACCGCCGCGGACGTCGGCACCGGCGCGCGGACCGCGCTCACCCTGATCGCCGCGGACGCCCTCGAAGTGCCGACGGACCGGGTCCGCGTCCGCATCGCCGACAGCGACTTCGGCCCCGCGATGATCGCGGGCGGCTCCATGGGCACCCGGTCCTGGGGCTGGGCGGTCATGCTCGCCGCGCGTGAACTGCGCGAGAAGCTGGTCCCCGGCGGCGACATCCCGCCGGACGGCCTCACCGCACGCTCGGACACCAGTGACGTCATCGGCGAGCTCGCGCAGAAGGAACGGCACGCGTTCGGCGCCCAGTTCGCCGAGGTCGCCGTGGACATCACCACCGGCGAGGTGCGCGTACGGCGCATGCTCGGCATCTTCGCCGCGGGACGCATCGTCAACCCGCTCACCGCGCGCAGCCAGCTGGTCGGCGGCATGACCTGGGGCCTGTCGATGGCGCTGCACGAGGAAGCCGTCAGGGACCCGTCGACCGGCGGGCTCGTCGGACCCGACCTCGCGGGCTACCACATCGCCTCGCACGCGGACGTGCCGCACATCGAGGCGGACTGGGTCGACGACCCGGACGCGGAGGACCCCGTCGGCATCAAGGGCGTCGGCGAGATCGGCATCGTGGGCGCCGCGGCGGCGATCGCCAACGCGGTCCGGCACGCGACCGGCGTCCGTCACCGGTCCCTGCCCATCCGCCCCGACCGCGTCCTGCGGGCGGGAACCGTACCCGGGGAAGAGCACCGTGCTTGACATCGCCGTCGACCTGAACCGCTGGGTCGAGGAGGGCCGGGACTTCGCGGTCGCCACCGTCGTGAGCGTCGGCGGCAGCGCACCGCGCGGTCCCGGCGCCGCGCTGGCCGTCGACGGCGGGGGAACCGTCATCGGCTCGGTCTCCGGCGGCTGCGTGGAAGGGGCGGTCTACGACCTGTGCCTCCAGGCCCTCGACCAGGGCGAAGCCGTCGTCGAACGGTTCGGATACAGCGACGACGACGCCTTCGCGGTGGGGCTCACCTGCGGCGGCGTCATCGAGGTCCTGGTCGCGCCGGTCGCCGTGGACTCACCCGACAGGGCGGTGTACGCCGCCGCCCTGTCGGCCGCCGCCCGCGGCGAGGCCACGGCCCTGGCGCGGGTCTTCAGGGGCCCGGCCGAACTCCTCGGCAGGCCGCTCCTGGTGAACCCGGCCGGGGGTGGTGATGAGGGACGTGCTGATGAGGGAACTCTGGGCGGGCACCCCGACCTCGACCGCACCGCCGTGGGGGAGAGCCGCGCCCTCCTCGCGGCGGGCCGCACCGGGGAGTTCGTCGTCTCCGAGAGCGGCGCGCACTGCGGCACGGACGTGACGGTCCTCGTCGAGTCGAGCCAGCCGCCGCCCCGCATGATCGTCTTCGGTGCCGTCGACTTCGCCGCGGCGCTCGTCCGCGTGGGCAAGTTCCTCGGCTACCACGTGACGGTCTGCGACGCCCGCCCCGTCTTCGCGACCCGGGACCGCTTCCCGGACGCCGACGACATCGTGATCGAGTGGCCGCACCGCTACCTCCGCCGCACCGCGACGGACGCCCGCACCGTCCTGTGCGTCCTCACCCACGACGCCAAGTTCGACGTGCCGCTGCTCGCGGCCGCCCTGCGACTGCCCGTCGCGTTCGTCGGCGCCATGGGTTCCCGCCGCACCCACGAGGACCGCAACCGCAGGCTGCGCGAGGAGGGCGTCACCGCGGCGGAACTGGCCCGGCTCCGTTCCCCGATCGGCCTCGACCTCGGCGCCCGTACGCCGGAGGAGACGGCCCTCTCCATCGCGGCGGAGATCGTCGCGGTACGCCAGGGCGGCACGGGCCGCCCGCTGACCGGGGCGCGGACGCCGATCCACCACGACACGCCCGGTGGTCCTCCGCGGGCCGGCGCGTTGGTCTGATTTGGGAGGATCAACCATGGAGATCAAAGCCTTCATCATCGACGCCACCGATTCCGAGCGGGTCGCCGCCTTCTGGTCCGAGCTGCTCGACTGGCCCATCGCCGGCCGCACGGGCCCCTACATCTGGCTGCGGCGCGAGAACGGCCTGGTCCTCGGCATCCAGCGGGTCGACGAGCCCAAGACGGTGAAGAACCGCATGCACCTCGACCTCGCCGCGTCCGACTTCGCCGCCGAGCAGCGGCGCGTCGAGGCGCTCGGCGGGCGCAGGCTCGAGGGGTACGACGACGGCGGATTCCTCGTCATGGCCGACCCGGAGGGCAACGAGTTCTGCATCATCCCCGACGTGCCCTTCGATCTCGACGACGAAGGGCGCACGAACTACCAGGGCTAGGGCCTGTGCCGCGACAAGCCCTAGGGTGCGGACGCATGACCGACGACACGATGACGGCCCGTACGGAAGTCGTCCGTACGGGGCCGATCCGCTACGCCACCGCGGAACGCTTCGCACGGCCCCGGCCCGTACCGGACGACGACCCGCGCCCCGCCACCGGCGAGATCGGCCCGCAACCGCCCTCCAGGCTCGACTTCGCCATGGGCCCGCCCTCGGACACGCACCCCCAGGGCGAGGACTGCCTCAACCTGTCGATCGCCACCCCGGCACGGGACGCGGGGGCCAGGCCGGTGCTCGTGTGGCTGCACGGCGGCGGCTTCAGCAGCGGTGCCGGCCTCATGGACTGGTACGACGGAGGGGTGCTCGCCGCCGAGGGCGACGTGGTGGTCGTCAGCGTCAACTACCGCCTGGGAGCGCTCGGTTACCTCCTCCTCGACGGAGTGAGCGAGGGCAACCTCGGCCTGTACGACCAGGTGGAGGCGCTGCGCTGGGTCCAGACGCACATCGCCGCATACGGCGGCGACCCCTCGGACGTCACGGTCCTCGGACAGTCCGCCGGCGGAATCTCCGTACGCCTCCTCATGGAGATGCCCGAGGCCTGCGGCCTGTTCCGCCGTGCGATCCTCCAGAGCGCACCTCTGGAGATCACCGCCCGGCCCGCCGAGGAGTCGCAGGCGCTCGGCCGGTACTTCGCCGACACACTCGGTACCGACCCGCGCACGGCCGCGATCACCGACATCCTCGCCGCGCAGGGCGAGACGGCCCGCTTCCACCTGCGCACCGCGGGCCGACGCATGGAACCCGCGTTCATCCCGGTGGAGGGCGTCGGGCCCGCCCCCGCTCCCGGCGCCCCGCCCGGCGAGAGCGTCCGAGGACTCGACGTCCTGTACGGCTGGAACGCCGACGACATGACTGTCTTCGTGGGCGAGGGCGAGGACCCGGCCGTGCGCACCCGCGAGGTGTACGAGGAACCGCTCACCCGTTATGGCGAGCGGCTGGCCCGGGCCGGCGCCCGGGTCCACGCGTACCGCGTCGACTGGCGCCCCGCGGGATCCCCGCTCGGCGCCACCCACTGCCTCGAACTGCCCCTGCTCTTCGGCACCCATGACGCCTGGCGGTCGGCGCCGATGCTGGGCACCACGCCCCGGGAGGAGACCGAGGTCCTGGGCAGCACCCTGCGTTCCGCATGGCTGGCCTTCGCCCGCACCGGCACCTTCGCCACCCTGCCCGCACCTCTCACGGAAGGGCCGGTGCCGCTGCCCTCATGAGCCGGGCAGCTCCCGCGGCTCCAGCGGACGTGTCGCGGGGCCCTGGAGCACCGAGCCGTCGGTGGCGAAGCGGGAGCCGTGGCAGGGGCACTCCCACGTCGTCTCCGCCTCGTTGAACGCGACCAGGCACCCCAGGTGGGTGCAGCGGGCGGAGACGGCGTGCAGGGCGCCGGACTCGTCGCGGTGCACCGCGCAACGGCGGCCCTCGACGCGGACCACCGCTCCGGCGCCCACCGGGATGTCGTCGACGGAGTCCACGTGGGTCGTGCGCAGCCGGTCCCCGATGAAGTGCTTGGCGACCTCCGCCTGCTGGCTCAGCAAAGAGGGCATTTCCCGCACCGTGCTCCACAGCCGCCGCGGGTCGTACAGCTCGGCCCACGAGGACTTCTCCCCGGCGATGAGCCGGGCCAGGAGCCGGCCCGCCATGACGCCGCCGCTCATGCCCCAGCCGCCGAACCCCGTCGCCACGTAGGTGTGCCGGGCGCCGGGGTGGAAGGGCCCGACCATCGGGACGCCGTCCGTCACGTCGTTGTCCTGCGCCGCCCACCGGTAGGCCGTCGCGCCGACGTCGAAGCGCTCCCGCATCCACGTGTCCAGGGCCACGAAACCGGCGGCGGGGTCGCCCGTGCCCGGGGTGAAGCTGTCACCCGTGACGATGAGGAGGCGCCCGCCGTCGCCGCCGTAGGGCGCGGTCCGCACCGAGCGCTTGCCCTCCTCCTGTGTGATGTACATGCCGCCCGGATCCTGCCCGGCGGCGAGCGGCGCGGCGACGACCAGTTCGCGCCGCGGGGAGAGCCGGGCGAACAGCAGGGCGCGGTCGAAGACGGGGTAGTGCGTGGCGACGACGACCGACCGCGCGGTGACCGTGTGCCCGCCCTCGGTCGTCACGGTGCAGGGAGAGCCGTCGTGCATCTTGGTGACCCGGGTGCGCTCATGGATGACACCGCCGCGCGCCCGCAGGTCCTCGGCGAGCGCCAGCAGGTAGGCGCGGGGGAGGAACTGCGCCTGGTCCTCGACGCGCACCGCGCCTGCCACGGGGAAGGGCAGCCCGGTCTCGTCCGTGTACGAGGCGGCGAGCCCGGCCTCCCTGGCCGCGGCGGCCTCGGCCCGCAGCTCGTCGGTGCGGTCGGCCCGCGTGGTGTAGGTGAAGGCGGGCGCGCGCTCCAGCTCGCAGTCGATGCCGAGCTCGGCGCTGACCGCCGCCACGTGTTCCACCGCCTGCTGCTGCGACTCCGCGTAGAGGCGGGCGCCCTCCGGGCCGCGGGTGCGGCGCAGCCCGTCGTAGACCAGGGAGTGCAGGGCGGTCAGTTTGGCGGTGGTGTTGCCGGTGACTCCAGCGGCGATGCGGTCGGCCTCGAGGACGGCGACCGACCGCCCGTCACGGGCCAGTTCCCAGGCCGTGCTGAGCCCCGCGACACCGCCGCCGACGACGGCGACGTCCACCTCGATGTCCTCGGTGAGCGACGGATGGGACGTCGACGCGCTGGTCTCCATCCAGTACGACTCGGGTCGTCCCGGCAGCGGGCCGGGCGTCTTCGCGTTCATGCGGGCTCCGTGACGGCGTGCACAGCGGCCTCCAGGGTGTCGGCGTCCGGATCGAGTCTCCTCCGGGCCCGGTGCCAAACCCGGCCGCCGCGCCGCCGTCACTGCGCCCGCCCCCGCGCGGATCGGAGCGGGTCGCTCGGAGCGGGTCGCTCAGAGCCAGTCGCGCGGCAGCGTCTCGTTCCAGGTGCGGGAGAAGACGCGGCGCTCGCCCTCGTAGCCGTCCAGGGTCGCGTCGACGAAGAAGTGGTCCTCGTCGCACCTGAGCGTCGTCCGGGTCCGCACGCTCACGTCCCACTCGTCCCGCCGGAACCGCATCGTCCAGTCCGACTCGCCGCCGACCGACGTGAAGTCGTCGCCGGTGGCCGTGTACCGCTCGAAGGCACGGCAGCCGACGTCGAGCCCGATCTCGTCGTAGCGCACGGTGCCGCGGTCCTTGACGATCTCCAGGGAGGAGTCGTACCCGACCAGGTCGCGCTTGACCTCCCAGCGCTGCTCCGGAGGGGAGAGCTGGGTGGTGGCGAGCGGCGGGGTGCCCTCGGGCTCGCCGAAGGGCCGCTGGGGCGCGTTGTCCGGTTCCGCCGTCGGGCGCACCGGCAGGCGCAGGGCGCTCGACCCCTCGTACACGCTGAGCAGCACGGGACGCGGCGGCGGCCACGCCAGCGGCCAGTAGGACGTCGACAGGGAGAGCCGGATCCGGTGGCCGGGCGGGAACGACTGGGCGACGCCGTTGAGCTGGAGCGTCGCGCGGTAGCGGCGGCCCGGTTCGAGCGGTTCCGGCTCGCCCGTGCCGTCCCTGCGCGTCAGGTTCAGGACGCCGTACGTCACCCGGGTGGCACGGCCGTCGGGGGCGACGTCGGAGATCCGGGCGGCGACCGTGGCCACCGGCTCACTGACCGACAGATCGAGCTCGACGGCCGGCGAACCGAGGATCTCCACCGTCTCGGTCAGCTCGGGCGAGTCGAAGACGAGCGAGCCGCCGTCCTCCTCGCGCTGGTCGTAGGGCAGGTCCGGGGGCGCGTTGTACGACGCCCACTTGCCGGCGAACTGGCCCACGGAGAGCGGTGACTGCACGGTCATGGCCTCGCCCGTCTCCGCCTCGCCCGCTAGCAGGATGCGATGCCGAGCCAGCGGGTGGCTCACCTGCTCGATGTGCGGGGAGGGCCAGTCCGGCTCGCCGACCCAGCGGCCGGGGCGCTCCTCGTACGACGTGGAGGGCGGCACGCTCTCCTGCATCCAGGCCCGCAGCATCGGGCCCTCCATCACGCCGTTGTCCTCGCCCTTGAGCCAGTGGTCCCACCACCGCACCACCTCTTGCAGATAGCCGATGGCGGGGCCGGGCTCGCCCAGGTGCGGGTACTTGTGCGACCACGGCCCGATGAGGCCCTTGCGCGGCACGTCGAGGTGCGCGAGAAGCCGGGTCACGGCGTTGGAGTAGCCGTCCGCCCAGCCGCTGGAGGCGAGGACGGGGCACTGGACGCTCTGGTAGTCCTCGCAGACCGAGGCGTGCCGCCAGTAGGCGTCGCGGCGCTGGTGGCGCAGCCACTCCAGGACCCACGGCTTGGCGTGGTCGAGCCGCTCCCGCCACATGTCCCGCCAGCGGTCGCCGACGACCGCGGGGTCCGGCGGGCAGGTCGCGTAGGCGAACATGGTGCCCGCCTCGGCGAGGTTGTCCGACAGCATCGCGCCGCCCATGTAATGCATGTCGTCGGCGTAGCGGTCGTCGGTGAACGAGGAGAGGACGACGGCGCGCAGGCTCGGTGGCCGCCGCGCCGCGACCTGCAGGGCGGCGAAGGCGCCCCAGGAGATGCCCATCATGCCGGTCGAGCCGTCACACCAGGGCTGCTCGGCCAGCCAAGCCAGCACCTCCTCGGCGTCCGTCTGCTCCTGCTCCAGGTACTCGTCCGTGAGCACGCCCTCGGACTCGCCGGTCCCGCGCAGATCGACCCGCACGCACGCGTACCCGTGCCCCGCGATGTACGGGTGGTGGATCGAGTCGCGCTGCGAGCTCAGGTCACGCTTGCGGTACGGGATGTACTCCAGGACCGCGGGCACCGGATCGTCGTCCGAGCAGGTGGGACGCCAGATGCGGGCCGACAGCCGGACGCCGTCGGACAGGGGGATGACGACGTGTTCTTCTTCTTTCGTCGCGTACGGGAGATTGCCCACGTAACGCATGGGGGAGGGCCGTCCTCTCGGTCGCTTTCCCGCCGGGAGCGGGCGGGTTCTGTTCTTGTTGCCGCTGGAAGCGGGTCTCAGTCGTTCTTGAGGTCGCGGCCGCCGGGCTCGGTGTCGTCGAAGACGAGGCCCAGCGCGGCGACGCACCGGTCGTACTTGCGGCGCAGGTCCTGCTCGCTGTCGCCGCCGGTGCTGATGTGGGCCAGCTCGAAGCTGTAGCTGTCCTGATGCGTGACCTCGGACAGCTTCCTGCCCTCCTCGGCGAGCACGTCGACGCTCACGCCCGGGATCTCGTGCTCGATCCGCTCGATCTCCTCGGGCGTCGGCACCTGGTGCGACACGCCGTCGGCGAACCACCGGTAGTACCACTTGGCCGCCGCCTTGTAGGGGCCCGCGCCGTCGGGGAGGGCGGGGTCCTCGTCGAAGGCGAGGCTGACCATGCAGTGGTGGTTGGGGACCCCGTCGACGTACGCGAAGAGCTCCGCGTGCGCCTGCGAGTGCCGCGGGTTGATCTCCAGGAGGTTGATGGCGTCCGTGCTCGGGTCGTAGAAGTACTCGATGCTGAACGTCGCCGCGTCCATGCCGATCTGCCGGATCACCCGCTCCGACACGTCGTGCAGGCGCTGCACCACGGGCCCCGGCAGGGCGGAGGGGTACTGGTGGCGCAGGAAGCACGAGGAGTCGGGGTAGTTGATGGAGTCGAGGACCCCGTAGATGGTCACCTCGCCCCGGTGGACGTACCCCTCCACGGCGACCTGGACGCCGGAGAGCGCCTCCTCCGCCAGGCACACCTCGGCGCCTACGCCAGCCATCTCGGGTGGCAGGTCGAGCTGCCGCAATATGTGCTCGAAGGGGCGGCCGACCCGGCTGATCCCGGCCTTGATCCGGGCACAGGCCTCGCGGAACTCGTCCTCGTCCTGCACGCCGTAGGCCAGCTCGGAGGAGTAGGACAGGGCGGGCTTCAGCCACATCGGGAACCGCACGCCCTCGGGCGGCCGCGGCTCGTCCGCGTCCAGGTCGACCCGGCCGAAGCGCGGGTGCTCGTCGATGACCTTCTGCTGCTCCAGCCTGCTCCAGTACTTGTGCTCACACTTGACGACCGACTCAAGGCTGGTGCTGCGCGTGCCGTAACGGTCGCCCAATATCGCCACGAGCGTGCTGACGGGGAAGTCCCAGTAGCCGACGATCGCGTCGATGCTGCCGTCGAACGAGTCGAGGATGCCCTGCGCCTTCTCGAGCAGCGCCGGTACGGAGACCTCGCCGCCCTGCAGCTCCTCGACGGTGAGCAGCGGGTGGAAGCGGTAGGACTCCGCGTTCGGGACGGTGCTCAGGGTGGGCAGGTTCGCGTCGTCCAGACCGATCACGAAGACGTTCTTCTGCTGTGCCTTTTGGTGTGCGGCTGGGTGGGCGGCTGGGTGTGCGGTCACGAAAGATCCTCCTGTTGTCGTCGAAGCGGCCGAGTACCCATGGGCTGTAAAGGCACACGTCAGGGAGGTGATCGCGGGACGCGCCCATCGGGCCCGCCCTCCGGGCGGACGACGGGACTTCCGACACAGGCCCTGGGGCCGGTGTCCTAGACCGGCAGCAGTCGCGCGATCAACGCGCTGAGCTGCTGCGCGTTGCGGCACTCGTGCATCTCGACCAGTTCGGCGTACGCGTACGCCGCCGAGTCCCCGGTCGACCACTGCCCGCGGCCCTCGGGGTTGAGCCAGTACACCCTGCGGGCCCGCTCGGTGATGTGCCGCAGGGCGGGGAGATTGGGGTCGCTCATGTTCGTGCGGGCGTCGCCGAGGACGAACACCGTGGAGCGCGGGCCGACCGCGTCGACGTACCGCTCGGCGAACTCGCCCAGGGACGTGCCGTAGTCGCTGCTGCCGTGCCACCCCGTCACCGTCGCCTCGCCCAGGATGCGGGCGCCGAGACCCGCCGGGTCGGCGCCACCGTGCGCGAGCAGGCCCGTCACCTCGTCGACCCGGTTGACGAACGCGAACACCCGCACCTTGCTGAACTGGTCGTGCAGCGCCTGGACCAGCAGCATCGTGAAGTTCGCGAACCCGGCGACCGACCCCGACACGTCGCAGAGCAGGACCAGCTCGGGGCGTGCGGGACGGCGACGCCGCAGCACCGGACGCATCGGCACGCCGCCCGTCGACAGCGAACCGCGCAGGGTGCGGCGCAGATCGATGCTGCCGTGCGCGGCCCTGCGGCGCCGGGCGGCGAGGCGCGTCGCGAGCTTCCGGGCGAGCGGGTGTACCGCCCGCCGGAGTTCGTCCAGCTGTCCGCGGCCCGCCAGGAGGAAATCGACGCGGTCGGCGGTGGTGGCCACGGCGCGGCGGGCGATCTCCTCGGTGCCGCGCCGCTCGGCGACCCTGCGGCGCGCCTCGGTCCTTACGCGCTCACGGAAGCCTTCGATGCGGCGGCGGACCTCGTCGGCCAGGAGGCGGTCGGTGAACTGGGTCCGCCCTGCGTCCTGGTCGGCCGCGCCCGCGCGGAGGGTGGCGAGGACGCGCGCGAGCAGCGTCTCCGGACGCAGCCTGCTCAGCGTCTGGTACGACGACCAGCCGTCCCCTCCCTGACCGGAGCCGCCTCCTTGGCCTGAGGAGCCGTATCCGCCGAAGCCGTCCACGGCCTCGCCCGCCAGCTGGGCGAGGAGCGCCCGGTCGTCCGCGGCGAGCGCGGCGACGAGCCGTTCGCGCAGTGCGTCCCGGTCGCCGTCACCGCGTACCGGCGCGCCGACACCCGCCGGGAAGTACAGATCGAAGACGGGATCGAAGACCGCACGCTGGCTCTCCCGGTGGAGCAGTGCGGCGGCGAGCCCCTCCCTGACCCGCTCCCTGTCGGTGAGACCGAGCGCCTCCAGGGCGGCCGCGGCGTCGACGGTCTCGCCGGGGCCGATGCGCAGGCCGTGCGACCGGAGTGTCTTGACAAGGCCGGTGACCCGCCCGGTGATGCCATCGGGCGGCGCCGTCACACCGCGTCCAGATCCAGCTTGGCGGCGGCTTTCAGCACGTCGTCCTGGTGTTTGAGCACGACACCGAGGCTGTCGCGCACGACGGTCTCGTCCAGAGTGTCCGCGCCGAGCGCGAGCAGCGTCCGCGCCCAGTCGATGGTCTCCGAGACCGAAGGCACCTTCCGCAGATCCATCGCGCGGAGCGCGCCGACCACCCGCACCACCGAGGTGGCGAGCGCCTCGTCGAGACCGGGCACCTTCATCCGGACGATGCGCCGCTCCAACTCCTCCTCGGGGAAGCCGATGTGGAGGAAGAGGCAGCGGCGGCGCAGCGCCTCGGACAGCTCGCGGCTGGCGTTGGAGGTGAGGACGACGAACGGGCGGCGCTCCGCACTGATCGTGCCCAGTTCCGGCACCGTGACCTGGAAGTCGCTGAGGACTTCGAGGAGGAGCCCTTCGACCTCGACGTCGGCCTTGTCCGTCTCGTCGATCAGCAGGACCTTCGGCTCGGCGCCGCGGATCGCGGTCAGCAGCGGCCGGGAGAGCAGGAACTCCTCGCTGAAGATGTCGGTGCGCGTCTCGTCCCACGACTCGTCGCGGCCCGCGGTGATGCGCAGCAACTGCTTGGCGTGGTTCCACTCGTACAGGGCGCGGGACTCGTCGACGCCCTCGTAGCACTGGAGCCGTACGAGCCGTGCGTCGGCGACCGCGGCGACGGCCTTCGCCAGCTCCGTCTTGCCGACCCCGGCGGGCCCCTCCACCAGCAGGGGCTTGCCGAGCCGGTCCGCGAGGAACACGGTGGTGGCGACGGCGGGCGAGGCCAGATAGCCGGTGTCGGCCAGGCGGGCTGCGACGTCGTCGACGGAGGTGAAGTACCCGGTCGTCATGCGGAGTTCTCCTGTGCTCTGCGGCTCCACCGGTGCCTCCCCCGGGCCCCGGTCCTCGTACCCGATCAGCTCGGGGCACCCCTCCACAACGGGCGGACGCCGTTTGCGTCGAACGTCACGTCCTCGACGCCGACATAGGTAAAAGGGTTACGCTTCTTTCGGCTGCTCGTACTCCGGAGCACCTGTACTCCGGAACACCTGTACTCCAGAGCGCCCGTACGCAAGACCAGAGGAAGCAGAGGAACCTGTCATGGAGACTGCGGAGACCCCCGCGACACGGCTGTTGGGCCGCCCCTTCGCGCTCGGCGACCTGACGCTGCGCAACCGCATCGTGATGGCCGCGGTGACCCGGCGCTTCTCGCCGGGCGGCGTGCCCGGCGAGGACGTCGCCGCGTACTACGCGCGGCGGGCCGCCGGAGGGGCCGGACTGATCGTCACGGAGGGCACCTACGTACGGCGGGACGCCGCTGCCGCGTACGACGGAGTCCCGCACTTCCACGGCGACGACGCGCTCGCCGGGTGGGCCCGTGTGGTCGAGCGGGTCCACGCGGCGGGCGGCCGGATCATGCCGCAGCTGTGGCACACCGGCGTCATGCGCACCTCCGCCGTCCCGCCGCTCGGCGTCCCCGCGGAGGGTCCGTCGGGCACCGACCTCGACGGCCGCGAGCACGGCAGGGCCATGACCCTCGACGACATCGACGCCGTCGTCCGCGCCTTCGCCGAGGCCGCGGCCGCCGCCGAACGCATCGGCTTCGACGGCGTCGAACTGCACGGCGCGCACGGCTACTTGATCGACACCTTCCTCTGGAACGGCACGAACACCCGCACCGACGCCTACGGAGGCGACCCCGCGTCCCGCGCCCGGTTCGCCGCCGAGATCGTCGCCGCCGTGCGGGCCGCGGTCGCACCCGGCTTCCCGGTCCTCTTCCGCCTCTCGCAGTGGAAGACCGACCACTACGACGCGCGGATCGCCGAACGGCCGCAGGAGCTGGAGGCGCTGCTGACCCCGCTGGCCGAGGCCGGCGTCGACGCCTTCCACGCGTCGACGCGGCGCTACTGGCTGCCCGAGTTCGAAGGCAGCGACCTGAACCTCGCGGGCTGGACGAAGAAGCTCACCGGCAGACCCGCGGTCACCGTCGGCTCGGTCGGGCTGGACCGGCAGTTCGCGGGCGCCCCCGGCCGTACGCAGCGATCCGGCGTCACGGGGATCGGCCCCCTCCTCGACCGCATGGAGCGCGACGAGTTCGACCTCGTCGCCGTCGCCCGCGCGCTGATCGCCGACCCGCAATGGCCGACGAAGGCCCTGACGGGCCGACTCGACGAGGCGGTGCCGTACGACGCCGCGCTGCTGGGCGAGCTGGTCTGAAGGACCGGCGTGAAAGAGTGGAGCGCCCCCGCACGAGCCCCCGGAGCACGAACCCCCGGAGCACGAACCCCCGGAGAGTGACCACGATGACCTGGACGGCGACCGAGCGGTACCGTCTCGAGCCCGCGCCCGGCGGCCTCGGACTCGTCCAGGATCTGCTCAACACGGTCGCCGCGGGCGCCCCCGCAAGGCCGGACCTGCTCGCCGACGTGACCGGGGCGCAGGGGTGGGCCGACGCGGCCGGGACCGCCTGGGCGGCCGCCACCGGACGGCCCGCGCCGCACATGGTCCTGGACGCCGAGGGAGTGGACGAACTCCGGGCGTTCCGCGAAGGTCTGCACGACGTCGCGGCACGGGCCGGGCGGGGCGAGGACGCGGCCCCGCCGCCGTCCCCGGAGCGCTCGGCCGCCGTCGCGCTGCGGCTCGGCGAGGACGGCGTCGTACGCCTCGAACCCCGCGGCACGGGTCGGCGCCACCTCGTCGCGCTGGTCCTCGCGGAGCTGTACGAGGGGCAGCGGGCCGACACCGCGCGACGGCTGAAGACCTGCCGCAACCCGCTCTGCCGCGTCGCGTTCTACGACCGTTCCCGCAACAACAGCGGTGTCTGGCACGACGTCAAGACATGCGGCAACGCGGCGAACCTACGGGCCTACCGCGCCCGGCAGCGGGAGCGGTAGACACCGGTAGGCCTCAGGTGCGGCGCCGACGGCTCAGGTTTCGAACGGCGTCAGGACGAAGAGCGGGATCTCCCGGTCCGTCTTCGTCCGATACTCGTCGTACTGCGGCCAGACCGCCACCGCCCGCTCCCACCAGAGCCGACGCTCCTCGCCGGAGGCGATCCGTGCGCGGTAGTCCTTCTTCACCGGCCCGTCCTGCAACTCCACATGCGGCTGCGCGACCAGGTTGTGGTACCAGGAAGGGTTCGCGGGGTCGCCGCCCTTCGACGCGACCACGGCGTACTCCCCGGCGTGCTCGACGCGCATCAGCGGGTTCTTGCGGAGCTTTCCGCTCCTGGCGCCGACCGACGTGAGCAGGATGACCGGCTTTCCCTGCATGGTCGTCCCCTCCGTTCCGCCGGAGCTCTCGTACAGTTCGGCCTGCTTGCTCGCCCAGTCCCAGGTCCCGGGCTCGTACTCACCAGTCAGAGGCATAGCTGTCCCAACGGCAGATGGTTACCGGTCGGGTTGCATTATGGGCTAGAAAGGCAGCAAATGATTCATCACGGTGGCATCGGTTCCACCAGGACGCCGGGGGCGGACATGGCAGGGCACGGCATACCCGAGGCCTATCTCGACGGCTATGACCGGATTCTGGCCGCCGCGGCGGCGACCGGGCGCCGGCTGACCCGCGATGAACTGGACTCGCGGCGCGCGCTGGGGGAGCGGGCGGCGGACGCGGGGCTCGGGCTGCGGGCGCTGGTCGGCGCGCACCTCGCGGCGACCCGCGCCCACTGGCCCGCCGCCGGGGACGCCCCCGCCGACCGTGTCCTTGCCGCCGTCGAACAGGCCGTGGACGCCCTCGCCGAAGGGTACGAACGGGCGCAGCGCCTCGCGGTCCGCCAACAGGAGGCCGCCCGCCGGGAGTTCATCGACGACCTGCTGCACGGACGCAGGGATCTCGGCAGGCTCGCCGAACGTGCCGAACGCTTCGGGCTGCGCCTCTCCTACGAACACGCGGTCGCCGTCGCCCAGGGCCCTTGCGGCTACGAGGAGGGGGACGCGGTGCCGCGCGAGGTGGAGGGCGCCCTCGTCGGGCGGTTCGGCGACCGCAGCGTCCTGCTGACGACGAAGGAGGGCCGCCTGGTGTGCATCGCCCCCGGCGACCAGGGCGAGGTCCTCGCCTTCTTCGCCAAGCACGCGTACGCCGCCATCGACGGCGCCCGCGTCGTCATCGGCCGCCCGCAGCCGGGCCCCGGCGGTGTCGTCCAGTCGTACGAGGAAGCGCTCAACGCACTGGACCTGGCGGAGCGTCTGGAGCTCGCCGAGCCCGTGCTGCACGCCGCCGACCTGCTGGTCTACCCCGTGCTGACCCGTGACCGGCAGGCCATGGCCGATCTGGTGGTCCACACGCTCGGCCCGCTGCGGCAGGCCCGGGGCGGTGCGCAGCCACTCATCGACACGCTCACCGCGTTCTTCGACTCGGGCTGCGTCGCGGCGGAGGCGGCCCGCCGCCTCTCGCTGAGCGTGCGTGCCCTGACGTACCGCCTGGACCGCATCCACCGGCTCACCGGCGCCAATCCGGCCGACCCCGTGCACCGCTACACCCTGCAGACCGCGGTGATCGGCGCCCGCCTGCTCGACTGGCCCGAGCAGGCGTTCTAGCCGCTGGTGTCAGCCGAGGCGCGGGATCTCGATGGCCGGGCAGCGGTCCATGACCATGTCCAGGCCCGCGGCGCGCGTCCTGTCGTACGCCGCCTCGTCGAGCACGCCCAGCTGGAACCAGACAGCTCGCGCACCGGCGGCGACCGCGTCATCAGCGACCTGGCCCGCCAGCGAGCTGTTGACGAACACGTCCACCACGTCGACCGGGAACGGCACGGCGGACAGGGACGCGTACCCCTGCTCGCCGTGGACCGTCTCGGCCTTGGGGTGGACGGGCACCACGCGCTTGCCGAAGTGCTGGAGGACCGATGCGACGCGGAACGCCGCCCGGTCGCGGTTGTTCGACAGGCCCACGACGGCCCAGGTGTCGCCGAGCTCCGTCAGGATCCTGCGCACCGTCTTGTCGTCGCCGTACATGACCTGCCTCCTCGTGTGTCGCGGCGGGATGCCGTCAGAGCTGTGCCCGTGTCAGACGTTCACGCCGAAGTCCGACGCGATGCCGCGCAGCCCACTGGCATAACCCTGGCCGACCGCGCGGAATTTCCACTCCGCACCGTGCCGGTAGAGCTCGCCGAAGACCATGGCGGTCTCCGTGGAGGCGTCCTCCGACAGGTCGTAGCGCGCGATCTCCACGTTGTCCGCCTGGTTCACCACACGGATGAACGCGTTGCGGACCTGGCCGAAGCTCTGGCCGCGGTTCTCGGCGTCGTGGATCGACACCGGGAAGACGATCTTCGAGATGTCCGCGGGCACCTGCGCGAGGTTCACCTTCACGGCCTCGTCGTCGCCCTCGCCCTCACCGGTGAGGTTGTCGCCGGTGTGCTCGACCGAACCGTCCGGGCTCGTCAGGTTGTTGTAGAAGACGAAGTGCTGGTCGGAGACGACCTTGCCGGACTCGTCGCAGAGCAGGGCACTGGCGTCGAGGTCGTAGTCCGTGCCGGTCGTGGTGCGGACGTCCCAGCCCAGGCCGACCACGACGGCGGTGAGGCCCGGGGCCTCCTTGCTGAGCGAGACGTTGCCGCCCTTGGCCAGCGAAACTCCCACGATGTCCTCCTACGGTCCGAGTTCTGGATCGGGTTGTTGATCTGGATCTGGCTTCCCGAAATCTACAGGAATGTAGAAGTAGGTGCTGCGGTGGTGTCCCGTAGGATCTCCGGCATGACGCACCACGACGAGCACGACCCGCACGACGGGCGCGACGCGCACGGCGAGCGGCAGCCGCGGCTGCGCAGGCGCGCGCAGGGCGAGCTGGAGTCACAGGTGCTCGCCGCGCTGCACACCGCGCGCGGACCCGTCAGCGCGGCCTGGGTGCAGGAGCGGATCGGCGGCGACCTCGCGTACACGACGGTCATGACGATCCTGACCCGTCTCCTCGCGAAGGACGTCGTCACCCGCGAGCGCGCGGGCCGCTCCTTCGCGTGGACGCCCGCGTCCGACGAGGCCGGACTCGCCGCCTTCCGCATGCGCAGGGTGCTCGACGGCGAGAGCGACCGCGAGGCCGTCCTCGCCAGCTTCGTCACGACGCTCACCCCGGATGACGAGCAACTCCTGCGCGACCTGCTCGGGCAGGCCGGCGCCGAGGCCGACGACTGACGCCCCGTGGGAGTTGTTCGCTGATGGGGGTTCCCCGCTGATGGGTGTCTTCGTTTTCCTGCCCCTCGTGCTGCCGCTGACCGCGTGGCCGATCGCCCGCCTCGCCGAGCAGCACCTCCACCCGCGCACGGCGACGCGGCTCCTGACCGCCGTCGCCGGGGTGATGGCGCTGTGCAGCACACTCTGTCTCGCCCTCCTCATGGTCGTCGGCACCGCCCAGCTGCCCGGCAACCCGCTGCCGGACGGGTGGTCCGACCCCGAGGTGCGCGCGGCCGTTCCCTATGACGAGGTGGCAGGGAAGGTCGCGATCCCCGCACTGCTCGTCGTGTGTGCGGCCTGCGCGCGCACGCTCTGGCGGCACGCCCGGGTACGCCGTCACGGGCGCCGCGCGCTCGAAGGGCTGCGCGGCGGCTCCGTCGCGGTCGTCGCCGACGAGGCGTCGTACGCCTACGCCCTGCCCTCGCGCCGCGGCGGCCGTGTCGTCGTCACCACCGGGATGCTGTCCCGGCTCGCCGCCCCGGAGCGGCGCGCGCTGTTCGCCCACGAGCGGGCCCATCTGTCGGCGCGGCACCACCGGCATCTGCTCGTCACGCAGCTGGCGGCCCGCGCCAACCCGTTCCTGCGGCCGCTGCGCACCTCCGTCGCCTTCGCCGCGGAGCGCTGGGCCGACGAGGCCGCTGCCCGCGCGGTGCGGGACCGGCGGGTCGTCGCCCGGGCGATCGGCAAGGCCGCGCTGGTCTCCCGGAGCACGCCCGCGCCGACGCTGGCGGGGCTCGCGGCGCCGGGTCCCGTGCCGCGCCGCGTCGCCGCGCTCCTCGCCCCGGCCCCGTCCGCCGCGACCCGGCCGTCCGTGTTCACGGGGGTGGGGCTCGCCCTGTGGTCCGCCGCGTTCGGCACCGCCGTGTCCGCCATGTCCTCGGCGAACTCGGCCGTCACGATGGTCCTCATCCTGCGGGCGGCCACACCGCTCTGACGACCGGGCCTGCGGTGGACCGCCCCATGGAGAGCGGTCCACCGAGACGGCTAGAGGTCGAACTCGTGCGGCGGCAGCTCCAGCGCGAAGCACGCCTCGCGCACGACGGCCTGCTCGTCCTTGTCGAAGTCGCCGTCGGCGCCGCCGATGACGATGCCTATCTGGATGACCGCGCGGGCCTCGGCGGGCTTCTTCTTCGCCTTGGCGACCTCCTGGAGCACGCTCACCTTGCCGAACGCGAAGTCGGCGGTCAGCTTGTCCACGTACTCGTCGAAGCGGCGGCGCAGGTCGTCCGCGGGGAAGTTCTGCAACACTTCGTTCGTGCCGATCAACTGCGCGACACGCTGGCGCTCGGACGGGTCGACGGTGCCGTCGGCCGCCGCCACCAGGGCACACATCGCCATGCTCGCGTCGCGGAAGGCGCCGCTCTTCAGGTCGTTCTTCTTCGCCATCAGCTGGGTCTGCATCGTCGATGCGGATTCCTTGACGCGGTCCCACAGAGCCATGGGGTAACTCCATAAACGTATCGATGTGTCAGGGGTGTTGGACAAGTCCCCGGTACGCTGCGCGCAGGTCCGGGTCCCCGCCAGTTTCTACAGCAGAGTAGAAACTAGCAGTCGGGCCGAGAAGTTCCCGCCCAGCGGAAGGTGCGCGTGATGACTCCGACGGCACAAGAATTCCTGCGGACCACGGCCGCCCGCCTCGCCCCCGACCCGGACGCGAACCCGGTCGTGCCGCGCATCGCGGACGGCCGGGCGGAGCTGCGGACCGTCGCGTTCCTGGCGCTGGAGCAGCGGCACGTGATCCCCTCGGACCGGCGTTCGTTCCTGCACCTGGCCCGGCGGGCCGCCGAGTCGAAGGACCTGGAATCGGCCGCCTTCTTCGACACCGTCGCCGACGGGGAGAGCCTCGCGAGGGAACGGCTCGACCCGCTCTTCGAGGCGTGCGGAGTGAGCAAGTCCGCCGTGGCGACGTACGAACCGCACGCCGGCTGCCAGGCCTACCCCGCGTACGTCGCCTGGCTCGCCCTGAACGGCGAACCGGCCGACGTCGTCCTCGCCCTCACCGCCAACTTCGCCGCCTGGGGCCGGTCCTGCGCCACGATCGCCCGGGGGCTGCGCGACCACTACGGCTTCGACGACGAGGCGTGCGGTTTCTTCGACCTGTTCGCGGAGCCCGCCCCTGACCTCGACCGGCAGGCCGTCGCCGCGGTGCGGGCGGGCCTCGACCGGGACCGTGTCACAGCGGCCCATCTGCGCTTCGGCCGACTGCTCGCGCACTACGAGGAGATGTTCTGGACGACTCTCGCGGAGCGCGAGAGCGGCGGTGACGGGGGTCGCTGACCCCGGTCGACCGTGCGGCCGGGCCTCGGACCGGCGCGTGGAGTCCCGCCGCGGTCAGGGCCTCCTCCCAGATGATTTCCCCGCACAGTACGGTCCTGGCAGCCCGGACTGAAGGGTTTCGTTTCGGAAGGACGCGCGTGACCGCACCCACCTCGTCCAAACCCGCTTCCTCCGCGCCCGACGCCGCCGACCGCCTCCGCGGCGGCGCCATCGGCACCGGCGACCTCGTGTTCTTCGTCGTGGCCGCGGCCGCCCCGCTCACCGTCATGGCGGGCGTGGCTCCCATCGCCATCGGCATGGCGGGCGACGCGGCGCCACTCGGCTACCTCCTCTCCGGACTGCTCCTCGTCGTCTTCGCCGCTGGATTCACGGCCATGAGCCGGTTCGTGCGCAACGCCGGCGCGTTCTACGCGTACATCGGGCGGGGCCTCGGGCGTCCCGCGGGAGCCGGGTCGGCGTACGTCGCCCTCGTCGCGTACAACGCCATCGAGGTCGGACTGCTCGCCGCCTTCGGGTGGTTCACCGAATCCGGCTTCGAAGACCTCACAGGGGTCAACGTGCCCTGGTGGATCTGGTCCACGGCGGGCCTGGTCGCCATCGGCGTGCTCGGCTACCTCCGCGTCACGCTCAGCGCCAGGATCCTCGGTGTCGCGCTCGTCCTGGAAATCCTCGTGCTGTTCGTCTTCGAAGCGGGCGTTCTCGCCGACGGGGGCGGCCCGCAGGGCCTCGACTTCGGCACGCTCTCGCCCGCGGGGCTCGGGGAGCCGGGCGTGGGCGGCATGTTCGTCCTGACCATAGGAGCGTTCATCGGCTTCGAGGCGACGGCGATCTACGCGGAGGAGGCGCGGCAGCCCGAGCGGACCGTGCCCCGCGCCACCTATGTCGCAGTGGCCTTCCTCGCCCTCTTCTACACCTTCACCGTCTGGATGATCATCAACGCGTACGGTTCCGACCGCGCCCGGGCCGTCGCCTCCGGGGACGGCGGCGCCGACATGGTGTTCTCCGCGACCGAACGGTTCGCCGGTGCCTGGGCCGCCGACTCCATGCACGTGCTGATCATCACCAGCGCCTTCGCCGCCACGCTGGCCTTCCACAACGGCGCCGCCCGCTACTTCTACGCCCTGGGCAGGGAAGGCCTGCTGCCCGCCGGACTCGGCACGGTGTCGCCGAAGACGCGGGCCCCGGCCGTCGCGGTGCTCACGCAGTCGGCCCTCGCGCTCGCCGTGGTCGTCGTGACGGTGATCGCCGGGGCCGATCCGTACACCGTCACCTTCCTGTGGAGCAGTGGCACCGGCATCCTCGGCGTGATGCTGTTGCAGGCACTCGCGGCGCTCGCCGTCTACGGGTTCTTCCGCCGCGACCGGCGAGGCGTGCCGTCCTGGCGCGTGGTCGCCGCACCGCTGCTGGCCTGCGCGGGGCTCGCCGTCATGATCGTCCTGGTCTGCGCCGACCTCGACCTGCTCACCGGGGCGTCCACGGGTGTCAACGTGGCGCTGATCGCTCCGTTGCCGCTGGTGTTCGTGGTGGGGGCGGGGATGGCGCTGCGGATGAGGCGGCGCGCACCGGCGGCGTACGAGCGGCTGACGACGGTGGACGCGGAAGGCGCGTGAACGACGCCCACTGCCCGATCCCGATTCCCGATCCCTAATTCCGATCCCCGAACCCCGATTCCCGATTCCAAGGAGACAGTGACGTCATGACGAAGGCGACTCTCGTCTTCCTCGGCACGGTCCGCACCGGGAGCGACACCACCGCCACCACCACCCGAGCCACCACCGCCCTCGCCGTCCGCGACGGCCGCGTTCTCGCGCTCGGCGACGCGGCCCGTGCCCTCGCCCCCACCGCCGACGAGGTCGTCGACATCGGCGACGGGCTGCTGATGGCCGCCTTCGGAGACGGGCACGCCCACCCGCTCTTCGGGGGCCTGGAGAGTTTCGGGCCGCAGATCAAGGAGCTGGACACCGTCGACGCGATCGTCGCCGAAGTCGGGCGCTGGGCGCGGCGGCACCCGGAGGCGAAGTGGATCGTCGGCGCGTCCTACGACCCCGCGCTCGCGCCCGGCGGCGAGTTCGACGCACGCTGGCTCGACGCCGCGGTGCCCGACCGGCCCGTCGTCCTGCGCGCCCACGACTACCACACGGTGTGGTGCAACACCGAGGCGCTGCGCAGGGCCGGGGTGACGGAGGCGACTCCGGAGCCGCGGCTCGGCTGGATCGTGCGCCGCGCGGACGGCAGCCCGCTCGGCACCCTGCGCGAGTGGCACGCCTGCGACCTCGTGCTCGACCAGGTGCCCGCGCGGGACGAGGACGAGCTCGTGGAGGCGATCCGGCGTGCCGGGCACGCGTACGCGCGCGCGGGCATCACCTGGGTCCAGGACGCCTGGGTCGAACCGGAGATGGCGGACGCCTACCTCGCCGCCGTCCGGCGCGGGGCCCTCCCTCTCCGCGTCGACCTGGCCCAGCGCGCCGACCCCGACCGCTGGCGCGAGCAGCGCGAACTGTTCGCGGCGACCCGCGCGCGCGTGGCGGCCGACGGTGGGGAACTGCTCACCGCGCGGACGGTGAAGTACTTCAGCGACGGGGTCGTCGAGGGCGGCACGGCCGCCATGCTCGCCCCTTACCTGGACGCGCCGCACAGCTGCGGCATGCCGGTGTGGGAGCCGAGCGCCCTCGCCGAGGCCGTCCGGGCGTTCGACGCCGACGGCTTCCAGACGCACATCCACGCCATCGGGGACGCCGGGGTGCGGGCGGCGCTGGACGCGGTCGAGTCCGCGACCACCGCCAACCCGGTCTGGGACCGGCGCCCGGTGATCACCCACGTTCAGGTCGTCGACCCCGCCGACCTGCCGCGCTTCGCCGGGCTCGGCGTCATCGCCAACTTCGAGCCCCTGTGGGCGCAGCCGGACCCGCTCCAGACCGAGCTGTCCATCCCGCGCATCGGTGCGAAGCGGGCCGCTCTGCAGTACCCGATGGGCGAGCTGGCACGGAGCGGCGCACGGCTGTCCTTCGGCAGCGACTGGCCGGTCAGCTCACACGTACCGTTGGAGGGCATTCAAGTCGCCGTCACCAGGCGTACGTTCACGGGCGAGCCCGCCGAGGGCTGGATCCCGCACCAGCGGCTCACCATCGACCAGGCGCTGACGGCCGCCACCGCCGGGGTCGCCCACCAGGCGGGCGCCGACGACCGTCTCACCCTCGTCCCGGGCGCTCCCGCCGACCTGGTCCTGCTCTCCGCCGACCCGCGTGCGGCCGATCCGATGGAGATCCGCCACGCGCGCGTGCTCGGCACGTGGCTGGGCGGCAGGCGCACGTACAGGGACCGCGACGAGTGACCCGGCCGCCGGACGTCAGCGCAGCACGATGGCCGTGGCGGCGATCCCGTCCCGCACGATCCACCGCCCGGAGAACCCCTTCAGCTCGACGCCCGCCACCACGGGCCCCTCGACTAGCAGCCGCGCGGTGAACGTACCGTCCGGGGTGAGCTCCACCCGCGCGTCCTCGAAGCCGAGCCAGCGCCCGGTCAGCGGGAACCATGTCTTGTAGACGGACTCCTTCGCGCTGAACAGCAGCCGGTCCCAGGGCGTGGCCGGCTGCCGCGAGCCGAGCGAGGCCAGTACGGCACGCTCCGTCTCGTCGGCGACCAGGTTCAGGACGTCCGGGTCGCGCAGCGGCTCGCCCGGCTCTGCGTCGATGCCGACGGACGTCACCTCGCCCGCGCGGGCCACGACGGCCGCGCGGTACCCGGCGCAGTGCGTCATGCTGCCGACGACGCCGTCAGGCCAGCCGGGGGCGCCGCGGTGCCCCGGCAGGATCGGCGCGGGCGGCACGCCGATGCGGGCCAGCGCGGTGCGGGCGCAGTGCCGCACGGTGGTGAACTCGTCGCGCCGCTTGGCCACGGCCTTCGCGACCACCGCCTCCTCCTCCGGGAAGAGGACGGCGTCGGCCGGGTCGTCGTGGGTCTCGACCACGGTGACGGGCACGTCGGCGAGCAGAGTGGCCAAGGGACCCGCCGGGTCCGGGACTTGGCGCGCGGGTATCGAAGGTGACGTCACGGGAGATCACGGTACCGGGTGACCCGCACGCGAGTGCGGGCTGTGGCCTACGCCACCCGGCCGCCCTCCGGGTGCGGCAGGGCCCCGGCGAGCGCCTACGCTGGCGTGATGCAGGACGAGTACCGCACAGTGGCCCGCGAGGGCGTGCACGAGACCGAGATCAACCGCTCGCGCTTCCTGTGCGCCCTGGCACCCGCGGCCACCGAGCGGGAGGCCCAGGAATTCGTCGCACGCATCCGCAAGGAGCACCCGACCGCGAGCCACAACTGCTTCGCGTACGTCATCGGGGCCGACGCCTCCGTGCAGAAGGCGAGCGACGACGGCGAACCCGGCGGCACCGCGGGCGTCCCGATGCTCCAGATGCTGATGCGCCGCGACATGCGCTACGTCGCCGCGGTCGTGACCCGCTACTACGGAGGGGTCAAACTCGGCGCCGGGGGACTCATCCGCGCCTACGGAGGGTCGGTCGGCGAGGCGCTCGACGCCCTCGGCACCGTCACCCGCCGCCGCTTCCGCCTCGCCACCGTCACGGTCGACCACCAGCGCGCGGGCAAGGTCCAGAACGATCTGCGGGCGGCGGGCCGCGAGGTGCGCGACGTCCGCTACGGCGACGCCGTCACGATCGAGATCGGGCTGCCCGACGCCGACGTGGACGCCTTCCGCGGCTGGCTCGCGGACGCCACCGCGGGCAGCGCCGTGCTGGAGCTCGGAGGCGAGGCGTACGGGGATTCCTGACGCACGGGTGCCCGGCGGGGTTGCGGTACTGGCAGGTGGCCTCAGCGTTCGCCAGCGGCAAGGTGCGATTACATCGGTGCGGTGTCTGGGGGCACCTTGAGCGTCTGCGGCGAGTGGCACCGCCATGCGCGTTGGCGCCTGCCCAGGGGGTGCTCATAGGCGGGGCGGGTCGCCCTGGCCGTGACGCAACTTGAACCAAGATGTTGGTCTTTGTGCCGCGTAACGATTGGCCGGTGCAGTGGGTTCGGTGCGGCCGACTCCCCGTGCAAGCGGTCGTGTGCCCGGGGCTCCCCGTGCCGAACGGCGTCACGTGCCTGCGGACGGGGCCCGCTGGTCCTCGGAGAGGGGCGGTGCGAAGGCAGTGGTGGCCGAGCGGAATGCCCTTCGGTAGGCGGACGGGGTGATGTCCAGGGCGGTGCGCATGTGCTGCCGCAGGTTGGTGCCGCTGCCCAGGCCAGCCCTGGCGGCGATGTCGTCGACAGGCAGTTCGGTCGACTCCAGCAGATGGCGTACGTGTGCCAAGCGGGCCGAGGCGAGCCATTCGGCCGGGGAGAGTCCGGTCTCCTGTCGGAAGCGCCTGGTGAAGGTCCGTACGCTCATGTGGCAGTGGGCCGCGAGGTCTTTGAGGGATAGCCGCCGATCCAGGTGTTCCGTCATCAGTGCCCGTGCCCCGGCCGTCGAGGTCCCCGCGTCCTCCCGGACCGGGTGCTCGATGTACTGTGCCTGCCCTCCGTCTCTCATGGGTGCGACGACGTTGTACCGCGCCACCCGGTTCGCCACGGAACTGCCGTGGTCCTCCCGGACCAGGTGCAGGCACAGGTCGATGGCGGCCGCGCCCCCGGCTGACGTCAGGATGTCGCGATCGGCGATGTAGAGCGGGTCGGTGTCGAGGTCGACTGCGGGAAAGAGCCGCCTGAACTGCTGCGCGTAGCGCCAATGGGTCGCGGCCCGGCGGCTTTCCAGCAGGCCGGCGGCCGCGAGCACGAACGAGCCGGTGCACAGGGACACCACCCGGGCGCGGCGCCGGGCCGCACGGCGCAGCGCTTCGGCGACGGAGGCGTCCACCGCGCCGGCGTCCAGTACCTCCGGGCAGCGGGTGCCGGCGACGATCACCGTGTCGGCGTGCTCCAGCAGGGACAGGTCACCCTGCGGCGTGACGCCATACCCGTTCACCGTCGGTACCGGGGCCCCGTCCGGGGTGAGGGTGCGTACCTCGTAGGCCGCGGTGCCCGCGCGGGTTTCGACCGAGGCAAGCATCTGGGCCGGGATGCTCAGGTCGAAGGCCACCACCGGTGCGAGGGCCAGGACGGCCACATGGTGCGGTGCCGCAACAGTCATGGCCCAATAGTTGCACATAGTGGCTCTTGGGCCACTTCTGTGCTGCTCGTGATCGGCAGAGACTGATGTCAGTTCCGCACAACAGACCGGGCAGCACCCGGTCGAATACCCGGAAGGTGCCCACCCGGCCATGACTGCCCCCGCTGTCGATCCCGAGATCCAGACCCTGCTCGACACCGCCGACACCGGCGTCTTCCCCGTCCATGGCCTGGACGCCGTCCTCGCCGACCCCCGGCGCTACGCACTGCTGCGTGCACACCCCGACACCCCCGACGACGACCAGGTCAAGGTGCGAGACCTGTACATCCCCGGCCCCGCAGGACAATTGCGACTGCGCGTCTACCGCCCCGACACCACCGAAGACCTGCCGATGATCCTCTACATACACGGCGGCGCCTTCACCTACGGATCCCCCGAGGCCGAAGAGGGACGCTCCCTGCGCTATGCCCGCGACGCCCACGCCGTCGTCGTCTCCGTCGACTACCGCCTCGCCCCCGAACACCCCTACCCGGCCGCAGCCGACGACGCCTACACCGCCCTGACCTGGATCGCCGACAACCCGGCCGAACTCGGCGGAGACCGAACACGCATCGCGGTGGTCGGCGGCAGCGCCGGCGGGAACATCGCCGCCTCCACCGTGCTCCGCGCCCGCGACCAGGCGGGCCCGCACCTGCTCTTCCAGTCCCTGACCTACCCCAGCGTCGACGGCAGTCTGACCAGCGCCTCGGCACGGGAGTTCACCGATACTCCGGTCTTCAACCGGGGCGCGCTGGAACTGGCCGTGCGGTACTACGCGAAGGACGGCCACGCCGACCCGTACGCCTTCCCGATCCGCGCCACCGATCTCAGCGGCCTGCCGCCCACCTACATCGCCGTGGCCGAGATCGACCCGCTGCGCGACGAGGGCCGCGACTACGCCGCACGCCTGTCCGCCGCCGGCGTCACCACCGAACTCGTCCAGGTCCCCGGTGCCGTCCACGGCTTCGACCTCCTCTTCCCCCAGGCCCGCATCAGCGAGCACAACCTCACCGACCAGGTACGGACCCTGCGCGACGCCCTCCACCCCTGACTGAGCTTGACTCTGTCGGAGATCTTGGAGTTGCCGAGGTCAGCTGCCCAGGGTTCGCCAGGACTTCGGTCGGGGTATCTCGCGCTGGTCGAGGTAGTTCTGGAAGGCAGTCGGTCGGCGGGGCGTGGGTGTCTCCTCGGCCGACGGCAGTCTGCTGAGGCGCTCGATGCAACTGGGCGCGCTCGCCTGGGAGATCGCCTACGGCCTGTGGAACGGCACCGACAACAGCGAGGGCTTCGGCCCGCTGGCACGGCAGGCACTCGCCGACGTACGCGCGGCCGGAGCCGTGCACTGATCGATGATCAGGGATATGGCTGGGCACCCATGAACCACAAGTAGCTTGAGCTTCCTGTTCGTCGAACGGCGTGTCTCCGTACGGCCCAGTCGAGCTTGCCCGAGTCATGCCGGCCAAGGCTGTTCAGTACTCTCGCCAACGCGTAACCGCGCTCGTATGAACCCCGCAGCGTCCCGGATTTCGTCTACAGCATCCAGCCACCGCCGAACCCTTTCGACCTTGAAGGAAGACCTTCCTCCGTCCGCAAGGTGTTCGACGAGCTTCCCTGGCTGCCGAGTCGGCACCGCTCCGACCACGTGCCGAGTCGCGAGCTGCCGGAGTCACTGTCCTCGGCCATGGACGCGTTCATACTGGCCTGCTCCGTGCGACGGCCGAGAGGCCATGGCGGGGCGCACAACTCCATGCTGGTGTCGGTCAGTCGGCTCGTAGCTGTACAGACACAGGTGCGCGAGCTGTTGGCTGAGCGCGTTGAAGCCATCGTCGAGAGGTTCCGAAACCCGGGCAGTCCGGAGGCGCGCCGCATAATGGCTCGTTTCGAACATGGGACGAGGTGCCCGGTCACCTGGCCGCCGCAGGGAGCACGATCATGGTCACCAGCGTCAGCCGTCGCAGCAACTGCAGAACCGAACGTCACGTAGCGCTGCGCGCCACCTGGCCGTAGCTACTACGAGGGTGCCGGGATCCCGGCTCCGGCCCTCAGCCTTTGCCGAAGTGCACCGCGGGGAAGGCGCCCGCTGCTCTGAGGGTTCCGGAGAAGCTGTCGGCCAGTTCGGTGAGGCGAGCGGTGGCTGCCGGGCCGAGGTGGTCGTACGGGGCGGCGTCGAGGCGGTCGGTGAGCATCTCGGCCTCGCCGCGCAGGGCCGCGCCCGTCGGCGTGAGGTTGCCTGCTTCGTCCAGCAGGCCGCGCTCGCGCAACTGGTCCCGGGTGGCGGCCCATTGCTGCGCGGACCACCCGCGGGTGCGCATGAACAGTGCCGATGTCGGGGCCTTGCCGGTGGCGTTGTGCAGGACCAGCGCCTCGATGCCCGACAGACCGGCGACCGCCAGGGCGGCGAGGTGCCCGTCACCCCGGTGTTCGCGCAGCAGCGTCGCTGCGTGCCACAGGGCCAGGTGTGGTTCTTCGGGTACCAGGAGGTCGGCGTTGGCGGCGTAGAGCGGCCGTGCCTCTCGGCGGCAGGCTTGGGTTGCGTGCAGCGCCAGTTCGGCCGCCTCGGTCATTTCCGCGGACGTGAGGGTCTCCTTGCCGAGCAGCCGCTGCAGCGTTCGGTCCGCGCCGCGCAGCCGTGCGGCGAGCACCTCCTCCGGCGTGGTGAGGGTCCACGCGGCGGGGATGTACCGCTGCACATGCTCGTGGTTGGAGTTGTAGAAAGTCGCTGTGACGGTGCCCGCATCGACGGCCCCGAGCGGTGCCGCGCGGCCGGCGAGGTAGACCATGGCTCCGCGCTCCAGCCCGAGCATCGCGAGTTCGTCCGCCGGCTCCGGCGCGAAGTACACGGATGTGTGCAGGGGGCTGACGGCGTTGTGGCAGTGGCGGCCTGGGCTCGCCTCGAAAGTAGTCACGCTGTGGCTCCGGTGTCGGTGATTATGTGTGGTCCTGCGGCCAGGTGGGCGAGGCGCATCAGGCTTCGTCCGTGGGTTCGTGGAGGGAGCACTCGGTCAGTCCGGCCGCGGTCTGGGTGAGGTGCTGGGTCAAGACCTCAGTCGCGGTGTCGGCGTCACGGGCGAGTACGGCCTCCTCCAGCCGGCGATGTTCCAGGGCGCCGTCCCGGTCGGGGTTGCGGTGCGCCGACCAGCGGCGGGCCAGTTCGCTCGCGGTCCACATCCGGTCGAAGGTCTCCAGCAGGACGAGGTTGCCGCACCCCTCCAGCAGGGTGCGGTGGAAGAGGCGGTGGGCTTCGGCCCATGCGTTGCTGTAGTGCTCGCCCTCCTCCGGTGCGTACGCCGGGGTGCGGGCCAGCCGGTGGTGGGCGGCTCGTACGCGGGCTTCCCAGTCGACGTCGCCGCGTTCGACGGACATGCGCAGCATGAGCGGTTCGATGGTCCGGCGGGCCTCCGCGACCTCCTGCCAGCGGCGGTCGGAGAAGGCCGGGACGGCGAAGCCGCGGTTGGGCAGCCGGTCGGCGAGGCCCTCGCCGACCACCCGCACGAGCGCCTCGCGGACGACGGCCAGGCTCACGCCCTGTTCTTTGGCGAGGTCCTGGGGCTTGAGGGCGTCACCGGGGGCGTGGTCCCCGCGCATGATCGCGTCGCGCAGGTGTGTGTAGACCTGCTCGGAGAGCATCTGTTTCCCCGGCGGGGACGAGGTGTGGTTCGTCTGGGTCATGCTTACACAATAGACGATCGAGTCGATAATCGATTATCAGTGTTATGGTCGATCGCAGTGGTGAGCTAAACGACGGCGGTGCCTCCTGGGCCCCTGCGGCGGGACCGTCGGCCGTATCACCGCCACCTCACAGCACAGCACGGCATGAAAGGAACGACGCCATGAGCGCCAACGACCCCTTCGCCCGCCTTCCCGAGGCGGCCTCATTCACTGTTGTCAGTGCCACCGTCACCGACGGCGCTGCCTGGTCGATCGAGCAGTACTCCGGCCTCTCCGGCGTTCGCGGCGGGAAGGACGTCTCCCCGCAACTGTCCTGGAGCGGCGCCCCGGATGGCACCAGGAGCTACGCCATCACCGTCTACGACCCCGACGCCCCCACCGGCTCCGGGTTCTGGCACTGGGCGGTCGCCGACATCCCCGCCACCGTCACCGAACTGCCCGAAGGTGCCGGCGACGACACCGGCTCGGGCCTGCCCGAGACCGCCTTCCAGCTGCCCAACGACGCCCGCGCGGCCCGCTTCATCGGCGCCGCTCCGCCGGCCGGACACGGCCCGCACCGCTACTTCACCGTGGTGCACGCACTCGACGTCGACACCATCGGCGTCCCCGCCGACGCCACCCCGGCCGCCCTCGGCTTCACCATGGCCGGCCACATCCTCGGCCGCGCGGTCCTGACCGCCACCGCCGAGACTTCCGCCTGACAAACAGCCATGAGACCGGCCGAGCGCAATCGGGTGTGGATGCCCGTAACTCGGCCGCCCTATGCCACCTGCGTAAATTCGTGGAGTACTCCGCCGAGTAGATCGTGACGGGTGACCTTGCCACCTGGATCTCCCGGGTCAGGGAGCGGTCGCAGCGGTGCTGCTTGGTCGAGGGCGCGGTGTGGGCGATGGACATGGCCAAGCCGGCGTTGCTGGCGGCGAGTTGGACAGTCGTACGCAACGACGAAGCTCCTGGTAGACGCTGGCGGCGCCTTCCCGCGGCACGTCAGGCCCTGCTCGCCCTGGCCCACCTGCGATGCGGTGACACCTACGTCCAGCTCGCCGCCGGGTTCGGCATCGGGACCGTCTACCGCTGGATACGTGAAGCCGTCGAGGCCCTGTCCGCTCTCGCCCCGTCCCTGGCCGAGGCGATGAGGACGATCCGGGCGAAGGCGTTCGTCATCCTCGACGGCACCCTGCTGCCGATCGACCGCATCGCCGCCGACACCCCGTACTACTCCGGGAAACGCAAATGCCACGGCATGAACGTCCAGGTCCTCACCGATTCGTCCGGACGGCTGCTCTGGGTCTCACCGGCGCTGCCCGTCGGTGGTCCTCCTTCCGCCGGACCGGCGGGCCGTGCTGCTGTGGATCGTGTGGGCCGACGCGTTGGCGGGCATAGCGTTCCGGGTTCTGTGGATCGGAGCTCCGCGTTGGCTGTACACCCCGTGCTACCTGGCCCTGGGACGGGCACCGGTGCGCTACCTGCCGGACTTCCTGCACGCCGGTGGGTCGGCCGTACTCATCCTGGTCGTGGTCGGCGGTCTCCTCTACAGTGCGGGCGCGGTGGTCTACACCCTCCAGCGTCCCGACCCCTCACCGCGCTGGTTCGGCTTCCACAAGGTGTTCCACGCCTGCACCGTGGTGGCCTGCACAGCGCACTGCATCGCCATCTTCCTGGCCGTCTACTGACCACGTCTGCGCGGTGACTCGCGCCGCTGGCACACACGTTGCCAGCACACACGTTGCCGTGCGGATCCGCGCGCCGGGCATGCGGCAAGGCCCGACCGGCGTGTCTTCCCGGTCGGGCCTTGCCGCTGTTGCTGGTGCGGCTCGCGTCTGCCCCGTTGATCAGGCGGTCACGGGGGCGTCCAGCATGGCGGAAGCTCGCTGGAGCGGGCTGATGCCGACCGCGGACGCGGCTGTGGTGGCCGCGGGGAGGGTGCGGCAGGTGAAGCCGAGCTGGGCCATGGCCCGCAGGACTTCGCCCGCGCTGAAGTCGCGGCGGTCCTGGCGGGTGATGACCTGGCCGACCTGTTTGACGGGGTAGTGGCGGCGGCCGATGATCACGGACTGGCCGGTGACCGGCTCGGGCTTGACACCCTTCATCGTTTCCAGCACCCCGCTCTTGGTGAGGTCGAACGGGAAGCGGGCGATGACACAGCGCATGAGACCTCACAGGAGAAAGGGGGGACCGAGGCGAGCCGGCTCAGTGGGCGAGGGCGAGGGCGAGGGCGAGGTCGGCGTCGCTGAGGTCGCGCAGGCGAATCCGATCCGTGTAGGCGGAGCTGTCACGGACAGCTGTGAGCCGGGCCCGGGTGACCAGGCCAGTGCGCCGGCCGTCCTCGTCACGGACGAGCAGGTGCCCGACGCGGGCGCCGTCCATCACGGACAGGGCGACCTCGACGGTCATGTCGTCCCAGACCCGCCGCCCGGCTTCCTCAACAGCGTGGGCGACGGTGTGGACAACGGTGTCGGCCGAGGGCCCGCGCACGGGGTCACCGCTCATCGAGCGGGACCGCATCTGAACCAGCGTCAAAAGGTGTCTCCGGCAAGGGTTGGTCAGCTTTCCGATCACGAAGTCTCTAGGCCGCCGCGTCGACAGCGAACCGCTGAGGCGCCGCAGCGCGGCGCGCCGCGGAAGCGGGACGGCGACGGCCGCGCGAAGTGCCGCCGCGCTTGGGGCGTTCGGCGACCGGTGCGGTGATGACGACCGGGACGCCGGAGGGGGCCTGGGCGCCGGTGATGCGGTGCAGCTCCTGCTCGCCGGAGCGGACCTGGGTGATCTGCGGGCTGATGCCGGCGTCCGACATGAGGCGGACCATGGAGCGGCGCTGGTTGGGGGTGACCAGCGTGACGACGCTGCCGGACTCACCGGCGCGGGCGGTACGGCCGCCGCGGTGCAGGTAGTCCTTGTGGTCGGTGGGCGGGTCCACATTCACGACGAGGTCGAGGTTGTCGACGTGGATGCCGCGGGCGGCGACGTTGGTGGCCACCAGCACGGTGACGTGCCCGGTCTTGAACTGCGTCAGGGTGCGGGTGCGCTGGGGCTGCGACTTCCCGCCGTGCAGCGCGGCGGCCCGTACGCCGCTGTTGAGCAGGTCCTGGGTGAGCCGGTCGACGGCGTGCTTGGTGTCCAGGAACATGATCACGCGGCCGTCGCGGGCGGCGATCTCGGTGGTGGCGGTGTGCTTGTCGGCGCCCTGGACGTGCAGCACGTGGTGCTCCATCGTGGTGACCGCGCCGGCCGAGGGGTCGACCGAGTGGACGACGGGGTCGGTCAGGTAGCGGCGCACCAGCAGGTCGACGTTGCGGTCCAGGGTGGCGGAGAACAGCATCCGCTGCCCCTCGGGGCGTACCTGGTCGAGAAGGGCGGTGACCTGCGGCATGAAGCCCATGTCGGCCATCTGGTCGGCTTCGTCCAGGACGGTGATGGCCACCTGGTTCAGGCGGCAGTCGCCGCGGTCGATGAGGTCCTTGAGGCGTCCCGGGGTGGCCACGACGATCTCGCTCCCGGTGCGCAGCGCGCCGGCCTGCCGACCGATCGACATGCCGCCCACGACCGTGGCCAGCCGCAACTGGACGGCGCGGGCGTAGGGCGTGAGGGCGTCGGTGACCTGCTGGGCGAGCTCGCGGGTGGGGACCAGGATCAGGCCCAGCGGCTGGCGGGGCTCGGCGCGCTGTCCGGCCGTCCGGGCCAGCAGGGCCAAGCCGAAGGCGAGGGTCTTGCCGGAGCCGGTGCGTCCACGGCCCAGCACGTCACGGCCCGCCAGGGAGTTGGGCAGCGTCGCGCCCTGGATCGGGAAGGGCACGGCCACCCCCTGCCTGCCGAGTTCGGCAAGCAGCGTCGCGGGCATGTCGAGCTCGGCGAAGCCTTCCACGGCGGGCAGCGCCGGGGTGACCGTCTTGGGGAGAGCGAACTCACCCTGCACGGCGGCGGGCCGACGGCTGTACCCACCGGATCGGCGCGATGCCGATGCCGTTGTTCCGAAGCGGCTGCCGCTCTTTCCGGCGCCGGCGCCGACGCCACCATTACGGGTGCGGGAGAATCGGTCATTTTTACGTGTGCGGTTCATGCGGAACCTTCCTCGATGCGGTGCATGTCAAGGAATTCTTCCGGCGATGAGCGGCACAGAGAATCACAAGAAATGGACCGATGGTTTAAAGTGAAAGCGGATCCGGCCGACGAAATGATCCAGCGGGCGCGAACGCTGTAAATGAGTGACGTGAAGCGGGAATCTCGCCCGGAGCGACGAATGTGAATATGGGCGGACGAATGCTGTCCGAGTCGCCCGCAGGTGGAATCACTGCGGGAACTGCATGCAGCTGGGGCCCGCACCCCGAAGGATGCGGGCCCCAGCTGCATAGTGCGCGTCAGTGTCAGGCGGGAATGATGTTCTCTGCCGTCGGGCCCTTCTGGCCCTGCGCGATGTCGAAGTTCACCTTCTGGCCTTCGATTAGCTCGCGGAAGCCCTGGGCGGCGATGTTCGAGTAGTGGGCGAACACGTCAGCGCCGCCACCGTCCTGCGCGATGAAGCCGAAACCCTTTTCCGCGTTGAACCACTTCACGGTGCCAGTAGTCATGTCAATCTCCTTTGGGGCAGAACATCGGCGTCCACGCTGTGCGGACACCGTGTCGCCGCGATGATTACCCCGCCCGGAGATGACCGGTCATACGAAAGCGCCCCCACCGCAGTATGCGGCCAAGAGCACTTGAAGTTTTTGGGAACCACAACTGCAACTGAGATGACAGTAGCACGCCATGGCGGCCTGTCGGTGTGAAGTAATCCCGCTCTGCTCATTGGACTAAAAACCCTCCCTTCCCGGATCGTTAAACCCTCACTTCGCGAACACAGACATTGGTTCGCCGAGGTGCCTCGAGCCAGTCGTGCATCTCCGGCGCCGTTGTCACCTCAAGCGGATCCAGTGGCTACCGACTCCACGCCCCGACGCAGTCGTGTGCTCTCGGCGTAAGAACAGTCGGGTGTGCCAGCCGGTCCACCCACCGCTGCCCGTGTGCCGCTCCGGAGTTCTCCGACCCGCAGAGCCCGGTCTGCGCCCGCGCCCGCGCACAGAAGTTGCTGATGGGATCACTTTTTCTGTTTAGATATGCCGTCGCTCGCATGTTCAAGCTGCTAGTTTATCGGGTCCGTCTCATCTTCACCTTGTTCCCCCTCCCCGACAAATCGCGAAAGAATACAGAAGCGCCATGTTGGTAATAGCTCGTTCGGGTGAACAAACGTCAAAACGTATCTACTTCCTGCCGATCGTCTTACTGTTCATGATGCTGGCGACTTCCGTCGCTGATGCCAGGCAGTAGGGCGGGGGGGGGTGAGGCCTACCTTCTGCGCGCCATCTCTCATGTTGGGCAGCGTCTCTTGGAGATCAATAAGAGAGCGGCGTGGAAGACGATGATCGTGCGCACTCTCCTGTGGCTACTCTTCGGAGGTACTCTGGCGGTTTTCATGGGCACCGGTGGGGCGATCTTGTGGTTTGTCGTGGAGGCGCTGCTGATTTGGAGGCTCGTTGCAGCCCTGAGCAAACCACTCCTGTATGGCCTGGTCGTCAACACTGACGTCATCACTCAGTACGGTCCCGGGAGTATCGGGAAGGCTCGGCACACCGGCTCCGGGACTGAGACGGCACCTGAATGAGGGTGATCAGGCGGAGATGGATGCTGTTATTGGGGAGATCAACTCGAACCCCCCGGGGATCCATTCAATAGGGTGCTCCAACGGGTGGCTGGAATTGCAACAGTCATTGGGGAAGCAGGCGTCCCAGTGATCAGTGCCATCAAGTCGCTGCTGGGCTCTACATAAGACATGGTCGAGGCGCAGACCCGGAGCGCGCTCAAGGCCGGGATGAAACTGGGTGAGCAAGCCGTGTATGGCGACGCGTCGCATCGCCAGCCCGGGGTGGGCGACATGACATCCTGCGTCGCGGGCCACGGTCCATGGCAGGGCACCGATCGAGGCGGCCTGGTCGACGATCACCAGGGCGGTGCCGAACATCGTGCCCCTCTTGGGGGAGGCGAACGTGTTGGCCTCGGCATCGATGTCGTACGCGTGCATCCGGTCACGGTCGTATCGCCGCCCAATGGAACCGTGCCCGGCCGTGACCGGGCATGAGGAGACACATGCCCGACCGACCCCAGCCCTCCGCGAGTAACGGTGGCCCACCGCCCGACCCCGTTGCGCAACCTCCTCCTGAGGCCACGACTGATGAGGCACCGACCGGGCTGGTAGCGGCTCCGTCCGCTACAGGATCGTCCGAAAGCGGTGTGTCACGGTGGATCTGGGCGGTGGTGGCGGTGCTGACCGCCGCGCTGCCGTCCGCGCTGCTGGCGGTGGACGAGATCGGCGCGCGATTGGGCAGTGTGTCGACGGTCTTCGTACTGTCGGGACTGTTGCTGGCTCTCGCACTGACTGTGCGCATGACTCTTCAGGAGAGCTTCGCGAACAGCTCGCGTCGAACGAGGGTGCTGTTCGGCCTGCTGTCGTGCGTGCTGTTCATCGCCGGGGTGCTCGTGCTGTATCTGTTCCGCGAAGCGGAAGCGCCACTCACCCGCATGAAGGGAGCCCGCGATGTAGCGGTCGTGGGGTTCACTGGGTCGGCCGGCACCGAGGACGAGCAGATACTCGACGACGTATCCCGCGCCTTCGCCGCCTCGCTCGGAAAGGCCCTGCCCGACACCGCCACAGTGCGCAGCTACGCGACCGAGACCACACTGCCGCTGGACATGCTGAAACGTCCCGGAGGTGGCGAACTCGACCAGCACGGACGGCAGTTCGTCGAGGAGACCGGCGCGGAAATCCTCGTCGGTGGGATCGTCGCCGCAGCACCGGGCGGGCAGATCGACGTACGCCCCGCCGTGTACGTCCGAGCCGATCAGGTACCCGACGCACCGGAACTCGTCGGCTGGTACCTCAGCAAGCCGATCGCCATGGACCATGGCTGGCAGTCTGCGCGCAGTCGTGAGCAGGTCGTCGACGAGCTCGTGCAGCGCGCACAGCACCTGGCCGCGTTCATCGACGCTCTGGACGCCTGGCATACCGGCAAATCCACGAGCGCGAGTCAGATCTTGGGAGGGCTGCTCCCTGGCAACGCCGGAAACGACCGGTCGAGCCCCAAGAAACAACGGGCCAGTGCGAGCGCGCCGGGCAGTGGGTTCGTCACCTCTGACGTCGTCCGGCTCTTCCGCGGGCACGCCTTGGAGCAACAGGCTGCCGCCGCGTCGGGCGCTACCCGACAGAGGCTGCTGAAGGCCGCGCGGACCGACTACCGGGCTGTCCCCTCCGACTCCCCGGTCAACCTACGGGCCGAGTTGAGTCTGGCGGGCAACGGCTACCGGCTGGCACTGGGTATCAAGCCGAGCTGCCGTCCAGGCACTGTCGAGGCAGCGGCGCTCTCGAAGGCCTCGCGCACGCTGCGCCGACTGGCCGACAGTGCGGCTTTCACCGAACTGGGCCGTCTCAAGGCCAAGGTGAACCTGGCGCAGTTGGAGCAGTGCCGCGTCACGGCGGGGCTCGTCGCCGAGGACGGCACGGTCGAACGGCTCACCACCGCTGTACGCGCGGCCCGGGGAGGAGGGCCGGTCAGGGAGCTGCGCTCGCTGGCCGCATCCATCGCAGCTGTGCACGCGGCGGAGCAGGGCGAGCTGGAGCGGGCGTCCGACCTCATCGAAGAGGCTCTCGCCCTCCAGCCCCGCTTCCTCCAACGCGGGTTGTGGAAGGGGCTGCTGGCCTCCTGGGAACTGTCCCGCTGTGACATGGCGGCGGCACGGTTGGCCAGGAACGAGTCACTGCGTCAGCTTCGCGAAGCCGTACGTACCGAGCAGGCGGACCCTGCATTGCCCGAGAAGTACCGGCTCGCATTCGAGCAGGAGGTGACCGCTGCCCGTACACGGTGCTCCTGAGCCCCTCCGGAAGAAGCGCGAGGAACAACAACGTACAGCTCGGCTCGGAAAGGATGAAGGAGATGGGGACAGTGATGAGAGTGGCCACGACCAGGGCGACCGCGGCGGTGCTCGTGCCTATGGCTCTGCTCTGCGCGATCACAGTCGGGTGTACCTCGCCCGCTGAGAAGGAAAAGGGTACGCCGGGGTCCGAGACGGCCGCATCCTCATCAGGCGCTGAGCCCCCTCGAACGGCCTCCATGGCTCAGCCCAGCGGTTCTGCGAGCTCACAGTCCGCAGATCCTGGTACAGGTACTGATCTGCTGCTCTCGCGGCAGATCGATTTGCTGGCCGCGGGCAACGGCGCGGCGTCCGATTGCGCCGAGGACCTGAAATCGCTCCCCGGTCACCGGTCCGACAGCCCTGCGGCTTGGGTGAGCAGCAGCATCGACGGCTCCAAGAGTCTGGGCATCCCCCAGCACGTCGCGCTCTGCCTCTCCGGCTTCCCTGACGGCGACGTGGACATCACGGTCTCTGTGCAGGGTCACGAGTACTCCACGACTGCGGTTCCCGCCGAGGGAGAGGTCACCTTCCAGCGTATGGAGCCGTCCAGCACGCTCTTCCAAGGCGGCCGACTACGGCTGTATGACGTGGGGGAGGGCGTCCAGCAGAGTGAGATGTGGAGTTTCGTGCCTCCTGGTACGGCTCGGGAGCGTCTGGCCCTTGCCGGAGAGCTGACCATCAGCGCACGATCGGGCGGGGTCTCGGCAACCCGTGATCAACTGATCGAACTCCCGCCAGTACCCGTCTGCGACTGGCTGGACAGCGATACCCGGAGGTTGCTTGTCTTCGGGTTTGAGCCGGGCAGCCGGGTTCCGGTGGGGCTCTACCGGACAGACCGGGAGGGCACGACAGCGGTGCTCGTGCGCAAGATCGGCACAGTCGTGATGCCGCGGTCCCGCACCGCGGTCTTCTCTGTACCCGCGGACATCCGAGCTCTCGCCGGAGAGAGCAATCAGTTCCGTATCACCGTCCCTCTCGACAAGCAGTACAACACCCCCGCGCTGTGAAGCCCGAAGTGGTGCCTCGTGGGTTGAACACGACATGTTGAACACGACATGCGGACACCGCCCTTCGACCACATCGCTGAATTTCTCGCAGAGCATCGAGGCCGACGTTTCGCAAGCTCACGGAGCAGCCCCGAACAGGTTTGGCAGCTCGCGGCCTTGCTGCCGGTCGGTCAGCCGGCCCGCAGGCTGAAGGGCGGGTAACTGCCGGTGAGGGTGGTCGATCCGCGGTGAACCGTTATGCATGCGATGAAGTTGCCGGGTCGGAAGTGGCTCCGCCCAGGCACGGTGAATAACGGGCGACTTGGGCCGACCGGGTATCCAGGGAGGGCCGTTGCACAACAGAACATCGGCCGGCGAACAGGCGAACGGTTACTCGCGCCGAGGCCCAACAGGGCCCGAAAGTGCGGGCACCGAGAGGATGTGCATCCTCTTCGGCAGGGCTGTGTGACCCATGACGGCTCTCTTGACCCGGGCTGTCGGATCGCCGAGTTGCCTGAGCCTGAATCCCCTCCTTAGACGCCATTTCATTTGGCGATACGGCGGTGGAGGCGACGGCATCCTGAGAGCCGGGAGACGGCCCCGTCCCCTGCGGAACGGCGTCGATATGCGTGTGCATGGCGGCAGTTCGGGGAGCAAGCTACCGGGATGAATATGGAAGAGGTCAGCGCGGTGTTGGTAGGTCGATTCGGCCCTGAAGCCGAGGGTTGGCTCGCCGAGGTTCCGAACCTCGCTGCACGGCTGGCCGCGCGGTGGGGGTTCGTGCTGGGTGAGCTGTTCGAGAGCGGAGCCTCTTCTGTCGTTTTGCGCTGTCAATGGCCTGACGGGAGGCCTGCGGTACTCAAACTCAGCCCGGACCGGGCACTGTTGACCAAGCAGGTGGAGATGCTGCGCGTGTTCGCGCCGTCGGGTCGAGTGCCGGCCGTCTTGTCTGCCGACGCGGAGGCCGGGGCGATGGTGTTGGAGGAGGTCCTGCCCGGCACCGTGGCCGACGACATGCCGCAGATGTCATTGCCGCAGCAGTGGGGTGAGTTGCTTGCCGCATTGCACGCCGTGGCCCCACCCGCGCACTGGCCACTGGATCTGCGCGGTCGGTTTGACGAAGCCTTCGTCCGGATCGGCCGGCGGCTGTCCGAGCCAGCCATCGGCGCACGGATTGACCAGGCCGCGTGGCAGCGGGCGATACGGCGCTGTGAGACATTGCTGGACAGCCAGTCCGAGCTCGTGTTGCTGCACGGCGATCTGCACCTCGGCAACGTCCTGGACGGCGGCCCGTCGCGCGGTCTGATCGCGATCGACCCCAAGGCATGCGTAGGCGACCCATGCTTCGACGCCGTCGACTACGTGGTGGCGGGCGCCGGACAAGAGGGTGTCGAGGCTCGTTGCCAGCGGGTGGCTACCGCGTGCGGGCTCGATGGGGACCGGTTGTATGCCTGGAGCCGAGTGACTGCACCAATGGCAGCCATCGCACACCTCACCTATGACGGTCCAGAGCCCGTGATCGACGAACTGCTCGCCCTGTCTCGCTGATCTCATGCGAGCATCAGATCGGCCCGGCGGGGGAGCACGGCCGGCCACGCCGGTGGGCTCCCCCGCCGTGTTCGGATACGTCGATCGGCGACAGGTTCAGCTGCATGATCCGTGCGGTGCCGTCCCGGGGCGGGCGGCGGGCAGGCGGCGGACGTTACTGAGGGCTGCGGCCTGTTCCCGTAGACGTATGTGACCACGCTGATCGCTACACGGCCGGTCGACGGGTGTAACTCCATGCTCGCGTTGCGCACCCTGCGCGAACTCGGCGCCGGCAGCGCGGCGCCCGAGCCGCTCCGCGACGCGGAGCGCCTGAGCGGCGCATATCGTCGGCGTATCGAAAAGCGGATACGCGCCGGCAACACAGGGCCGACTTGACTGGTGTCATGTCCTACCGCGAACCAGCACCCCTGTCCCTCCCCGTGACGCTGACCGTCGCGCCGATCAGCGACGCCGAGCACCTGGCCTTCGTGCGGGCGCGGCGGTCGGTGAACTTCGTGCAGACCCCGGCGTGGGGGCGGGTGAAGACGGAGTGGCGCAGTGAGTCGCTCGGATGGTTCGACGGCGGGCGGCTTGTGGGGGCGGGGCTTGTCCTTCACCGGCCGGTGCCGGGGCTGTCGCGGTTCACGCTCGCGTATGTGCCGTGGGGTCCTGACATCGACTGGTCCGGGGACATCGGTGCGTGGCTCGACCCGCTGGCGGCATATCTCAAGGCCCGTGGCGCGTTCGCGATCCGGCTGTGCCCGCCGGTGCGGACGCACACCTGGGATGCGGCGCAGGTCAAGGGCGGCGTGGCCGATCCGGGGGTGCGGCGGCTCACCAGACTCCCCGACGGGTACGTCGATCCGACCGGTGCAGAGGTGAGCCGACGGCTCCGGGCGGCCGGCTGGCTGCCGCAGAGCCCTGAGGACGGGTTCGGGGCCGGGCAGCCGCAGTTCACGTATGAGGTGCCGCTGGTGGGGAGGTCCGAGGACGACGTCCTGAAGGCCATGAATCAGCAGTGGCGCCGCAACATCAAGAAGGCCGCGAAGGCGGGGGTCGAGGTCACGGTCGGTGCCGCGTCGGACCTCGCGGCGTTCCACGAGCTCTACGTGCACACCGCCGCGCGCGACGGATTCACGCCGCGGCCGCTGACGTACTTCGCGACGATGTTCGCGGAGTTGAGCGCCGAGGATCCCGGGCGGATCGCGCTCTATCTGGCACGCTACGAGGGCGAGTTGGTGGCTGCGACGATCCTGGTGCGGGTCGGCGGACACGCCTGGTACGCGTACGGCGCCTCCTCGACGGCCAAACGTGAGGTGCGGGGCTCCAACGCGTGCCAGTGGGCGATGATCCGTGACACCCTGGCGGCGGGCTGCGACGTGTACGACCTGCGGGGCATCACCCCGACGCTCGACGCCGCTGATCCGCATGTGGGCCTGATCCGGTTCAAGGTCGGCACCGGGGGGCGGGCGGTGCGGTACGTCGGGGAGTGGGATCTGCCGCTGCGACCGCTGGTCTACCGCGCCTTCGACCTGTACATGCGTCGGCGCGGGCGCTGAGCCCGCGCCGCACGGTTACCCGAGTGCGGCGGCCACCTCGTCGAGGCGGGCGCCGCGCGACGCCTTGACGAGGACGACGTCGCCGCCGGTGAGGCTCTCGCGCAGCCAGGCGGCGGCTGCTTCATTGTCGGTGAATGCGACCGCCCGCTCTCCCGCGGCGTCGGCGACGGGACGGGCGGTTTCGCCGACGACGGCCACCAGGTCGGCGCGCGCGGCCGCGTACTCGCCCACTGCTCGGTGTTCGGCCTCGCTGTCGGCGCCAAGTTCGAGCATCGCGCCGAGTACAGCGATACGGCGCCGGCCCGTGATCGAGGCGAGCGTGTCCAGGGCGGCTCGGGTGGAGTCGGGGTTGGCGTTGTAGGAGTCGTTGAGCAGGGTCGCGCCGCAGGCCAGGATGCGGCGCTCCATGCGCCACCTGGACAGTGTGGCGGTGCTGAGGGACACCGCCGAGGTGACCAGGGGGATGCCGGCCGCGAGTCCCGCCGCGGCGGCGGCCGCCGCGTTGAGTGCCTGGTGGGCGCCCACGAGCGGCAGCGCGACACGGGCCGAGGTGCCGGAGGTGCGCAGCGTGAAGGCCGCCCGGCCCAGGCGGTCGAGGGCCAGGTCCTGGACACGCACGTCGGCGTGTTCGGCGCGGCCGAAGGTCAGGACCGGCCCGTCGGTCAGCGCGCGCATCGCGACGACGCGGGGGTCGTCGGCGTTGAGGACGGCGGTGCCGCCGGGTGCGAGGCCGCGCACGAGTTCGCCCTTGGTCCGTGCGATGGCCGCGCGCGAGCCGAACTCCCCGATGTGGGCCTGGCCGACGTTGAGCACGACCGCGATGTCGGGTGCGACCAGTCCGGTGAGGTGGGCTATGTCGCCGAGGTGGCGGGCGCCCATTTCGAGGGCGAGGAAGCGGGTGTGCGCGTCGGCGCGCAGCATGGTCAGGGGCACGCCGAGTTCGTTGTTGTACGAACCGTGTGTGGCGACGGTCGGCCCGGCGCCCGAAAGGACCACGGACAGCAGGTCCTTGGTGCTGGTCTTGCCTTGCGAGCCCGTCACCGCGACGACGGTCAGCCGCTCGCGCAGCCGGGCCACGGCGCGGGCGGCGAGTGTCTGCAGTGCGGCCGGCACGTCGCCGACGACGACTGTGGGGAGCGGTGTCGGCCGTGAACCGAGCACGGCGGTCGCACGGGTGTGGCCGGCGTAGTCGTGGCCGTCGACGCGCTCACCGACCATGGCGACGAAGAGACCGCCCGGTTCGCCGTGCCGGCTGTCGAGTACGGCCGGCGCACTCACCGTGACGGTCGCGTCACCCGTGACCCGGCCGCCGACGAGCGCGGCGATCTCGGCGAGGGAAAGGGGGCGCGGGGCGCGGAATGGCTGGCTCTGAGTCATGGCTCCAGTGAAGGCGGCGGGGTGTTGCCGGCGCGTATGCGGTTCTCGATACGCTGACGATAGGTGGTGGGCTCTGGTGGGGGTGCTCGCTTTCGCCGTTCGGCGTCCGGGGACCCCGAGGCTCCGGCCGGACCGCCGGAGCCTCGCCGTATTTATCCCAGACTCACCTGTGTGATGAGAAAGTTGAAATAGGTGTCCGGGTAGGGCTCGTCCTTGAGCGTGTAATGCCACCATTCGCATGCGTAGGAGCTGAATCCGCTGGTCTCCATGATGGAGCGAAGACGTCTGCGGTTGTCCGCCGCGGCGCGCGAGATTCCTTCCGCTCCGTGGTGCGAGATCGAGTCCATCAGGTCGTGGCCGCCGCCCATGACGGCGAGGTCGCCGCTTTCCAGGTGGTACAACGTCAGGTCGACGGTACTGCCGCGGCTGTGGCCCGACTTGGCGGCCACGTATCCGTTCTCGAACATCTCGGGCCGGTCGATATTGGGGTAGTGGTGGTGCTTGGTGCGGCCGTCCTCCGGCTGCTCCGACCAGCGCAGGAAAGAGTCCACGGCGCGTTGCGGGCGGTAGCCGTCCCAGAGAAGGAGGCCGAATCCGTGCGAGGCCGCCTCTTCTCGCGCGCTCTGCAATGCCGCGCACAGGGCCCTAGTGCCGACGATGCGATTGGCCAGGTATCCGTTGACCGGTTTTCCGGTGAAGTTGTCCCAGGTGGCGTACTTGGCGTCCCAGCGGATCCCGGGTATGAACTCGTCTATGAAGACGAAGTCGTTACGCATCGGCCTGCTCCGTCGGAGTCAGGGGCCAGGCGAGCGTCTCGGTCACCAGGCGGTCGATCACTTCGGGCAGCGGAACCCCAGCGGCGGCCATCATCCTCGGATATCGGCTGTACGAGGTCATGCCGGGGAATGTGTTGACCTCGTTGAGGACCACCTGTCCGTCGTCCTTGAGGAACAGGTCCACGCGGGCGAGTCCGCTGCAGCCCAGGGCGCGGTAGACGGCCTTCGCCACTTCCTGGACGCGTGCCCGGGATTCAGCCGGAATATCGGCGGGGACGATCGGCGTCGAATTGTCGGAGCCGGTCTCGGGTTCGTCCTCCTGGTGAATCCGGAAAAATCCGTGGGACAGGGCGATGCGGTCGACTTCTCCCGCGGTCAGGTCCGTTCCGCCGCCCAGGATGGCGCATCCAACCTCACTGCCGACGATCGCCTCCTCGACCAGGACTTTCGTGTCGTACCGCCGGGCGACGTCCAGCGCGGCCGGCAGTTCTTCCGCGTTCGCCACCTTGCTGACCCCGAAGGACGATCCCGAGCGGGCCGGCTTCACGAAGACGGGATAGGTGAGCCGGTCGGCGTCGATGTCCTCGCCCGCCGCGACCGTCCAGAAATTCGGCGTGGCGATTCCGGCGCCGGCGGCGACGACATAGGTGAGGGACTTGTCCATGCCCAGCGCGGAACTCTGGACGTCGCAGCCCACGTACGGGATTCCGGACAGCTCGAGCAGGCCCTGGACCGCGCCGTCCTCCCCGAGCTTGCCGTGCAGTACCGGCACCACGACATCCAGGCCGATCGTCTCGTACTTCCCCTGATCGAGGACGAGCAGTCCGCGCACGCCGCGGTCCGGGGACAGCACGGCGGGCCGGTATGCGCCGCTCTCCCAGTCCGTGGCGGGGCCCTCGCAGAGTTTCCAGGCGCCGTTGCGCGTGATCCCGATGAAGTACGGCTCGTATTTGTTCGGGTCGAGGTTTCGCGCGATCTCCTGCGCGGACTTGATGGAAATGGGGTGTTCCTCCGAGCAGCCTCCGAAGAGGATTCCGACCTGAAGCTTGGCCTTAGGCATGCTGATTCCTGCTTTCGAATTTCAGGCAGTTGGTGATCGAGTTCTCGACCGTGTCACTCAGGGTGCGGTCCGTGTAATACGCGGTGTGCGGACTGATGAAAGCGTTCGGCATTTCCTGCAGCCGCAGCAGTGGCTTGCTGTCGATGGGTGCGTTCCGTCGGTCGGCGTAGAACACGCCTTCCTCGCCTTCGACGACGTCGAGTGCGACACCGCCCAGGCGCCCGTCCTCCAGTGCCGCGACCAGCGCGGTGGTGTCGATGAGGGCACCGCGCCCGGTGTTGACTACGAACGCGCCGGGTTTCATACGCTGGATGCGTTCACGGTCGAGGAGGTGGTGCGTCTCGGCGTTGAGCGGCGCATGGAGCGTGACGACGTCGCTCGACCTCAGCAATTCATCGAGCGACACCTCGTCGGCGGGGTCACCGGATTCACCGGCACGATTTCTGTACGCCAATATCCGGCATCCGAAGACGCGAAGCCTTTCCATGACGGCCTTGCCGATGCGCCCCGTTCCGACCACGCCGACGGTCAGGTCGCGCAGATCTTTCCCCCGTATGTCGGGCAGCCGGTAGTCGTGCACATCCGTACGGCGGACAGTGGACTTGGCGTTGCGCACCGCCATCAGCAGCATCATCACCGTGTAGTCGGCGACACTGTCGGGGGAGTAGCAGACGTTCCCGACGGAAATGCCGACGCGGCCCGCATAATCCACGTCGATGTGGTCGTACCCGATGCTTCTTGTGGAGATATAGGAGACGCCGACCCGGCTCAGCGCACGAATTGTAGCCGGGGTGATCCGGGTCTTGTGTCCGACGCTGATGCACCGGTTTCCGGATGCCAGGTGGACGTTGTCCTCCGACACCATGGATTCTGTGATTGTCGGCGTCACTCCGAATCGGGGCGCCAGCTCCCGGAACCGTGCGGCTTCGTCCCGCCCGCATCCGAAAGCGGTGATTCCCACTGGTTCGCTGTAGGTCATGCCTCCATTAAAGGAAACGGGGTGTTGCCGACGCGTATGCAGTTTTCGATACGCTGCCGATACGTTGTCGGCCCGCTTTGCCTGCCCGCGCGGTGTTCGCCGAGCAGGCCACCAGCCGGTGGCGTTCTGGCCTATGACGGACGAAACCCACCGTGCGATCCGGCAGAGCATCCTGTACTTCGGCATGCCCGTGATCCTGTTGGCCACCAGCCACGGCCCGGACAGCCTGCGCAACTGGCCGAGCGATTGGCCGGAGCACGCCTCTCGGGATCGCGCTCGTTGCCCGGCTTCGACCAGGATCTGCTGGGCCGGGCCCGCTTCTACAACGACGTGGCCCTGGCCGGCGCCCTGTGGTCACTGGAGCGGGCAGCCGACGCCTGGGTGGACTCGGTGTCCGTCGCCCTTGAGGCACACTTGGTGCTCGAGCGCGCCGAGGACGTGGCGCCCAAAATTGCTCACGATGCCGCGCAGCACGCGTATCACGACCGCGGGGGCGTGTGTGCGGGCAGTTCCACCGTGATGCGAAGGCCGCCGGTGTCGCGCGGGATGAGGGTGAGGGTGCCGTCGTGTGCGCGAGTGATGGTTGTGACGATGGCCAAGCCGAGGCCGACGCCCGTCTGGCTGGCGTGGATGCGCTCAGTGCCCCGCTGGAATGGTTCGGTGAGCGTCGAGACCAGGTGTGGAGGCAGATTCTCGCCGGTGTTTTCGACCGTGAGCATCACGGTGCCGGAGTGGACGCCGGTAGTGACCCACACCCTGCCCTGTTCAGACAGATTGTGGACGATCGCGTTGTGCACGAGGTTCATGGTCAGTTGCAGCAGGAGCGTCGGCGATCCGCTCGCGGGGGTGATGTCGCCGCGGGTCTCGATCGTGACGCCGTTCTTTTCCGCGAGGGGGAGCAGCGTTTCGGTGGCTTCTTCCGCCATCAGGGACAGGTCGACCTGTTCGCGGGTGAAGGATCGCTGGTCGGCTCGGCTGAGCAAGAGCAACGCTTCAGTGAGGTCGATCGCTCGGGTATTGACAGTTTGGAGGCGGTCGAGGACTTCGCCGGTGTCGTGTGATGGATCGGTGCGGGCCACGTCGAGAAGTGATTTCGAGATGGCCAGCGGGGTGCGTAGTTCGTGCGAGGCGTTTGCCGCGAATCTCTGCTGCTCGGCGACGTGTGCTTCAAGCCGTGCGAGCATCGCGTCGAAGGCGTCGGCAAGTTCGCGGAACTCGTCCTGGCGGCCCGGCATCTGAATACGGTGCGAGAGCGATCCCGTAGCGGCCGTGCGGGTGGCGTTGGTGATGCGAGCCAGGGGGGCGAGCATACGACCGGCGAGGATCCATCCTCCCAGGAGGCCGAACACGAGGAGGAACACCATTACTGCGGCTGCCGTTGGCGCGAAACCCCGCACGAAGTCGATGACCGGGTTGCTTTTCCATGCCCCCTCTTCGTTGGTTTGCAACCACCCCTGTTGCAGGAGGAACACTCCTGCGGCGGCGAGCGCCAAGGCACCGGCGAGCATGAGGAATCCGGCGTAGCTGAGGGTGAGCTTGAGGCGGACACTCAATCCAGGCGCTCTATCCATGGTTCTCTCCCCCGTCTCCGGCCTGCGGCTGTGCATCGATTCGATAGCCGACGCCGGAGACCGTGGCGATGATCCACGGCTCACCGAGACGCTTGCGCAGTGCTGAGACGGTGATTCGAACAGCATTGGTGAACGGATCGGCGTTCTCATCCCACGCGCGCTCCAGAAGTTCCTCGGCGCTGACGACACCGCCCTCGGCGGCGATGAGGACCTCCAGTACGGCGAACTGCTTGCGCGTCAGCGCGACGTAGCGGCCGTCCCGGTAGACCTCGCGTCGGAACGGATCCAGCCGCAGCCCTGCAATCTCACGAACCGGAGGCCGGCTGTGGGCACGCCTGCGGTCGAGCGCCCGGAGCCTGAGGACGAGTTCCTGCAGTTCGAACGGTTTCGTGAGGTAGTCGTCGGCGCCGAGTTCGAAGCCGGATGCCTTGTCGTCGAGGCGGTCGGCCGCGGTCAGCATGAGGATCGGCATGCCGCTGCCCGAGGCGACGATGCGTTTCGCGATCTCGTCACCAGAAGGGCCGGGGATATCGCGGTCGAGGACGGCGATGTCGTATCTGTTGATGCTCAGCATTTCCAGGGCGATGTCGCCGTCGCCCGCGAGGTCGGCCGCGATCGCTTCCAGGCGCAGGCCATCACGGATGGCTTCCGCCATATAGGGCTCGTCCTCGACGATCAGCACACGCATACTCTCGATGTTACGAGCGGGCACATATCGTCCGCGTATCAAAAACGGCATACGCGCCGACAACACCGTGCCACCGTCCATCAGTGCATCGCGACCGCCTCCAACGAGCATCCCGGGAAGGCGTTCGGGGCTGTGACCCGCATGAACACCACGTTCCGTCCATCGACGAGCCTTCGATCAACGTCACCCTTGAGGGGGCCGTTGGTACGGACGGCGAGGGAACACAGCAGGCCACACCGACGGGCTCCCTCGCCGTGTGCCGGACCCGTGCCCGGGTCGCCCGCCGCCGCCTCACCCGCCTGGACACGACCGCCTGGACACGACGTCACGGGCGACGACAGCCCATCTGTGCACAGCCGCGATCTCGCCCATGCGCCACGGCGCGAGGGAGTCTCGAGACGGTGACCAAAACGGGAAGCGGGCCGTTGAGCAGAAAGCTGAACTGGCGAAGTCGTGTGGGCGTCGCCGTCCAGACCCGAAAAGAGGCGCACTGTGCAGTCCCCTACCACAACGGATCTCACGGGAGTCGCAGAAACCACGCTATGGACTCTGCATCACCGTGCAGCCGAGGCGGCCCGGAAAGACACCGTGCTCCCGGACCCGCAAGCAGTCCGACTGGTGGCGCAGGTGAACTTCCCCTTCCGCCAACGACTCGGCCGCGCCAAACCTTGGGTGGCCCAGACCCTCGCGCTGCGCGCCCTCGCGTTCGACAGGGTGGTGCGCGCCTTCCTCTCCGAACACCCCGAAGGCACCGTGATCGCACTGGGTGAGGGTTTGGAGACGACGTTCTGGCGGGTGGACAACGGTCAAGTGCAGTGGGTTTCCGTTGACTTGGCCGACCCACTCGAGCTACGCACACTCGTCCTCCCGCGCGGCAGGCGACAGCGCCACATCCCCTGCGACATCAGCCGCGACCCCGACAGCCGCTGGATGGAGCTCGTGGACCCCTCACGCGGCGTACTGGTCACCGCCCAGGGGCTGTTCATGTACCTCGAAGCCGCACGGGTACACAAACTGATCGCCGCCTGCGCGGAAACATTCCCCGGCGGCAGCATGGTCTTCGACACCGTCTCGCACCGATTCAGCGCGCGATGCCGGACCGGCGGGAAGGGGCCAGGAGGCTACCGCCTGCCCCCGATGCCCTGGGGAATGGGCCCTGACGGACACCGGACGCTTCAGGCCATCCATCCAGCCATCACTGAGATCCGGGACATTCCCCTCCCTGCCGGGCGAGGCCTCACGGGCCACGTGGTCTCCCGGGCCGCGTCGCTACCTCTCCTCCGGAGTAACCGGCCCCTCATCACCAACCTGCACTTTCGCGCGGCTCCGAGGTAATGGGGCAGGGCGGAGGCGAGGTGAGTTCCGGGACTGGACACCGCTCAGGCCGGGAGGCGAAGCAAAGCCGCAACCGCCTTTCGAAACCTGGGCGTGGTCGCGGCGAGCGGCGAAGGATACAACTCGAGCAAATTATGTGCGCTTCATCAAGCTGCCTCTGGGGCCGCACCTCGGGGGAAAGCCCCTGGCGAGTGTCACTTCCCGGGATATCGAGGTGCTGCTCAGGGCGTGGATCGAGGAAGGGCTGTCGCGTCGAACCGTGTATCACACGCTAATGATTCCGCTTCGAGCTCTCTTTCGGTCTGCTGTGGCAGAGAAGAGGGTCCCTGAGTCTCCAGTCGCGCTAGTTGCTGTGCCTCGGATAAAGGCAAAACGGCTTGACGGGAGATCGTTGCCTGATGGAAAGGCTGTAAGGGCTATTGTCGATGGAATCCGGCCCGGTTGGGCCATTTCGATATGGCTCATGGCGGGATGTGGTTTGCGAATTGGGGAAGTTCTGGCCGTCCGTGACGCGGACTTCGAGTCCGGGAATATGCGGTTGCGCCGCCAGTTCGTGCGAGTAGAGCGCGCTGACGGGTGCAAGGCTGAATTGGCGCCACTCACGTCTCGCGAGGAGGGAGAGTGGCGCGATGTCCCGGTGCCTGCCTCCGTCATGTCGGCGGTCGATCGCCATGTAGCACTGCATGGCGTCGGTCGTGACGGTTATCTCGTGCACGCACACCACGGCGGGGGAGCGCTCGACTCGAACTAGCGGACAGAATTCAAGGCGGCAGTCAGGAAGGCGGGGTACGGCGACGAGCCGTGGACCGCGCACACGCTGCGCCACTTCTTTGCCAGCAGGGCCATCGCCGACGGCGTCTCGCTGCTCGAAGTATCTGGGTGACTTGGCCACTCCATCATCCAAATCACAGCGGACATCTACGGACATTTGACCCCGGATGCCGGTGGGAGGCTGAGATCCGTGATGGACCAGGTGTTGACGGGCGCTAGCGTGGTTGGTGCTGACAACGGGGACCGTGCTGGTTCCGTGCTGACTACGCGGGCGAAGTAGGGAGAAACATGCAGGTCGGAGCGGCATCTTGAGAATTCTGCACACGTCCGACTGGCACCTGGGCCGCTCGTTCCACCGCGTGAACATGCTCGACGCCCAGGCCGCGTTCATCGGCCACCTGTTGGCGACCGTGCGCGAGCGCGACGTGGACGCCGTCGTGGTGGCCGGGGACGTGTACGACAGAGCGGTGCCCCCACTCGCGGCCGTCGAGCTCTTCGACGACGCCCTGCACCGGCTCGCCGACCTCGGTGTGCCCACGGTCATGATCTCCGGGAACCACGACTCGGCGCGCCGCCTCGGCGTGGGCGCGGGCCTCATCGACCGCGCGGGCATCCATCTGCGTACCGACCCGGCCGCCTGCGCGGAGCCGGTGATCCTCACCGACTCCCACGGAGGCGTCGCGTTCTACGGCCTGCCCTACCTCGAACCGGCCCTGGTGAAGGACGAGTTCGCGGTGGACAAGGCCGGACACGAGGCGGTCATCGGCGCCGCCATGGACCGCGTGCGGGCCGACCTCGCGGGCCGCGCGCCCGGCACCCGCTCCGTCGTCCTCGCCCACGCCTTCGTCAGCGGTGGCCAGGTCAGCGACAGTGAGCGGGACATCACCGTCGGTGGCGTGGCTGCCGTGCCCGCGGGAGTCTTCGAGGGCGTGGACTACGCGGCCCTGGGCCACCTGCACGGCAGCCAGACCGTCGGCGAGCGCGTGCGCTACTCGGGCTCACCCCTGCCGTACTCGTTCTCCGAGGCCGACCACCGCAAAAGCATGTGGCTCGTCGACCTGGGACCCGACGGGCACATCGAGGCCGAGCGCGTCGACTGCCCGGTGCCGCGCGCGCTCGCCCGCATCCGGGGCACCCTCGACGAGCTGCTCGACGACCCGGACCTCGCCCGCCACGAGGACGCGTGGGTCGAGGCCATCCTCACCGACGCGGTGCGCCCCGACGACCCGATGGCCAGGCTCTGCGAGCGCTTCCCGCACACCCTCAGCCTCGTCTTCGCACCCGACCGGGCCCCGGACGACCCGGACGTCTCGTACGCCCAGCGGCTCCGGGACCGCAGCGACCAGCAGATCGCCGAGGACTTCGTGACCCACGTGCGCGGCGCCGGGCCCGACGAGCAGGAACAGGAAGTGCTGCGTTCGGCGTTCGACGCGGTCCGCACCGACGCCACGCTGCGCGAGGTCGCCCGATGAGACTCCACCGCCTGCGCATCACCGCCTTCGGGCCCTTCGGCACCACCCAGGACATCGACTTCGACGACCTCAGCGCCGCAGGCCTCTTCCTCCTGCACGGCCCGACCGGCGCGGGCAAGACCTCCGTCCTGGACGCGGTGTGCTACGCGCTCTACAACTCGGTGCCGGGCGCCCGGCAGGGCGGCAGCCAAGGCATGACGCTGCGCAGTGACCACGCGCAGCAGGGCACGCGCACGGAGGTGTGCCTCGAACTGACCGTCGCCGGACGCCGCCTGGAGGTCACCCGACAGCCTCCCTGGGAGCGCCCCAAGAAGCGCGGCAAGGGCACCACCACGGAGAAGGCGCAGAGCTGGCTGCGCGAGTACGACGCCGGGGCGGGCCCGGACGGCGGATGGAAGGCCCTCAGCCGGTCCCACAACGAGATCGGTGAGGAGATCAAACAGCTCCTCGGTATGAGCAAGGAACAGTTCTGCCAGGTCGTACTCCTGCCCCAAGGGGACTTCGCCCGGTTCCTGCGCGCCGACGCCGAGGCCCGCGGCAAGCTCCTCGGCAACCTCTTCGACACCCGAAGGTTCGCCGCCGTGGAACAGCGGCTCGCCGAGCAGCGGCGCACCACGGAGGCCGAGGTCAAGGAGGGCGACGCGGCCCTCCTCGCCGACGCGCACCGCATGCAGCAGGCGGCGGGCGACGGGGGCCGGGAAGCCGAACTTCCTTTGCCCGACCTCGCGCCCGGCGACCCGGGCCTCGCGGACGCGGTCCTCACCTGGGCGGCCGTCGCCCGCGCGGATGTCAGGGAACGCCTCACCGTCGCCCACTGCGCCCTCGACGCCGCCGAATCCGCCCAGGCCGACGCGGAACGCCGACTCGGTGACGTACGCGAACTCGACCGACTGCAACGTCGGTTCGCCGAGGCACAGTCACGCGCCGAGCAGCTCCACGCGCGCGTGGACGAACAGCGCGACCTGGAAGAGCGCCTCGAACGGGCCCGCAAGGCCGAGAAGGTCGCGCCCGCCCTGGGCCTGCGCGAAACCGCCGACGCCGAACACCGCCGCGCCGCGGAAGCCGAGGCACGCGCGCGTGGCCGACTGCCCGAGACGTTCGCGTCGGCCGGGGCGACGGGCCTCGCCGCCGCCGCGCGCACGGCCGCCGAGGAACTGGGCGGCCTCGCATCGGCCCGGCGCGCCGAGGACCGTACCGCCGAGATCGCCGCCGAACGCACCGCGCTGGACCGCCAGGAACGCGCGGACGACGAGCTGCTCCAGGAGGCGTCGGGCTGGCTCGAGGGCTGGGAGACGACCCGGACCACGCTCCATGAGCGCATCGAGTCCGCGCAGGAAGCCGCGACCCGCGCCGAGCGCCTGGGCGGCCTGCTCGCACCCGCCGAGGCCCGCCTGGACGCGGCCCGCCGCCGCGACCGGCTCGCCCGGGACGCGGCCGAGGCACAGGAACACGCCCTCGCCGCCCGCGAGTCCGCCACCGAGGCCCACGAACACTGGCTCGCCCTCAAGGAGCAGCGCCTCACCGGCATCGCCGCCGAACTCGCGGCCCACCTGAGCGACGGCGAACCGTGCGCGGTGTGCGGTGCCACGGAGCACCCCGCCCCCGCGCGGAAGGTCGCAGGACACGTGGACCGCCAGGCCGAGGAGGCGGCACTCGCCGCCCACCGCCGCGCGGACGAAGCCAGGTCGGCCGCCGAACGAGCCCTGGGGGACGTCAGGGAATCCCTGGCCGCGGCGAAGGCCGCAGCGCGGGGCGGCCCGGCGACGAACCCGCACGACTCCCCACCCAGTGGGCCCCTGGACGAGGACCCCACAACCGACGAACTCTCCGAATCCGTGGACGCGTTGCGGCGCGATTACACCGCGGCCCGGGACCAGGCTTCCGGGTTGCACGGCGCCCGCGAAGCCCTGGCGCGCGCCGAGCGCGAGTACGACCGCAGGCTCGCCCAGCAGCAGGAGGCCGCGCGCCGCACCGCGTCCAGGGCGACCCTGCGCGACGCCCTGGAGCGCGAACAGCAGTCCCTCGACGCCGAGCTGACCCGCGCGCGGGGCGCCACCGGCAGCGTGGCCGACCGCGCCGCCCAGCTGGAACATCGGGCCACGCTGCTCACCGAGGCGGCGGACGCCGTCCGCGCCGCCGACGACACCGCCGAACGCCTCAAGGACGCCGACGCGCGACTCGCCGACGCGGCCTTCCGCGCCGGGTTCGACACGCCGACGGCCGCCGCGGCCGCCCTCCTCGACGACGCCAGGTACCGCGAGGTCCAGCACCGCATCGACGCCTGGCGGAACGAGGACGCAGCGGTGCGCTCCGTCCTCGCCGAACCCGACACGGCCACCGCCGCGCAGCAGCCGCCCGCCGACCTCCAAGCCGCCGGTGACGCCGCGGAGGCCGCCGCCCGACGCCTCCGCGACGCGGCCTCCGCACAGGATGCCGCCGCCCGGCGCTGCGCCGAACTCGACCGGCTCTCCACGCGCACGGCCACGGCGACGCGCAGGCTGGCGCCGCTGCGGGCCGCGTACGACCGGGTGGCCCGCATGGCCGGTCTCGCCGCGGGCACGTCGGCGGAGAACGAACGCAGGATGCGCCTGGAGTCGTACGTGCTCGCGGCCCGCCTGGAACAGGTGGCCGCGGCGGCGACCGTCCGACTGCACCGCATGTCGTCCGGCCGGTACACCCTCGTGCACTCCGCCGACCGCACCGGACGCGGCCGCTCGGGTCTCGGTCTCCACGTGGTCGACGCCTGGACGGGCCGCGAGCGCGACACCGCGACCCTCTCCGGCGGCGAGACGTTCTTCGCCTCCCTCGCCCTCGCGCTGGGCCTCGCGGACGTCGTCACCGACGAGGCGGGCGGCGTCCGGCTCGACACGCTCTTCATCGACGAGGGCTTCGGCTCCCTCGACGACCAGACCCTCGACGAGGTCCTGGACGTCCTGGACTCCCTGCGTGAAAGGGACCGCAGCGTCGGCATCGTCAGCCACGTCGCTGACCTGCGACGACGGGTGCATGCGCAGCTGGAGGTGGTGAAGGGACGGGCGGGTTCGACGGTGCGGCAGCGGGGCGGTGGGTGAGGTCTCGGATCCTCGATTCCGGATCGTGCCCTGTCTTACCCGGCTTTTCCGTGACCGTCCTTGCCCTTCTGTCCCCCCGCGTGTCCCCCGGAGAGCCTCCAGGGCCAGCTGCTGCGTCTACTTGTTCCGCCAGTGTGACGTCCTTGCAGGTAGGCCCTCACGACGGTCTGCTGCCTGCTGTTCACTGTTCTGCCTGTCGCCTGGTTGGTCGCCGCCCCGGTCCTGCCGGAGCGGGTCCTTTGGTTTCCGTTCTGGTCGGGAGTGCCGACCGCGTAGCCCTGGAGTTGGATGTGCAGCCAGGCCTGGGGGCCGACGGTTCGGTTCGAGGTGTGTGGGTGTGCCTCGAGTTCGGTCGTCCAGCAGCGTCCGGTCGGTGAGGGGCACCCTCCCTGGGCGACGGGCAAGTCCTCCGCCATCGTCCACCAGGACTGACACCTCGTACGGTCCGGGGCACGGCGCACTGGGCGCGCCGTGCCCCGACTCCGCATCAGCTCAGAACTCCTCGGCTCAGAACTCCTCGTTGGTGACGAGGGCGTTGCCGAAGACGTCGTACACCGAGACGTAGCCCTCCTTGGAGTCCTTCCAGTCGTCGAAGGCCGCGGCGAGCGCGCGTGCGGTGGCCATGGGCTCCTTGACCGGCGTCGTCCCACCGTTGATGTCGGTGGAGATGTAGGCGTTGCCGGTTCTGTCGTCCCACTCGCCGATGACGCGCCGTACGCGGGACGCCGCCTTCTTCTGCGCCTGGGTGCCGTTGGCCTCGACCCACGCGCGGAAGTCGTCGGCGTTCTTCCTCGACTGCTTCTTGTCGGCGTCGGGCGGCAGGGTCTCCTGCTCGGTGGCGGTGCCCTGGGCCGTCGTGTCGGTCCACTCGCAGCCACTCGTGAGGCCGATGGCGACGCACGCGCCGAGGGCGAGCGCCGCGGATCGGATCAGCTGTGGGCGCATCACACGCTCCTCCCTCTCAGAACTTGATCGCGTCGGCCCTGTCGTTCCAGTTACCACCGTAAGCGTAGGAAATCTTCTTGAAGTTCGGGTACCGGGTGTATCCGGCCCCGAGGAAGAGGTGCGGGTCGGGCATGCCGGTGCGGAAGTCGTACAGCTCCACCCCGCGCTGGGGGCGGTTGACGTACGCGGAGGACGCCTTGTCCCGGAAGCTCGGGCTGTACTGGTCCAGGTGGCGGGTCTTCGCGGTGTCGTACGTCGGCCACTGCAGGCGACGGCCCTTGAAGTCCGCGTCCTGCCACAGGCACACCCAGCTCTTGGGGCAGTCCAGCCAGCTGCTGCGCAGGGCGGTGGCGGCCGGCGCCGCCTTCGGGGCGCTCTGGGCGGCCGCGCCCTCGCGCGCCTGCGGAGTCGGCGCGTGTTCGGCGAGGTAGGCGTCGGCCTCGGCCTGGTCGTCGAAGCACTCCATCGTGCCGTCCTGCGAGACCTCGGCGCAGACCTGCGCGCCGCCGAGGTCGTCGGACCGGGAGTCGATCCTCTCGCCGTGGTAGTACATCTCGACCTTCGGCGCGTTCTCCACCTCCTGGTGGACCTGCGCCTCCTCTTCGGCGGTCGCGGTGCCGGAGACGGCGCCGGGCACCTCGGGGAGGGAGCTGTCGGCGAAGGCCGGAGCGGCGGTGATGCCTGCGGTCGCGAGGGCGAGGGCGGCGGCGGCCATGGTGGTGCGGGCGCTGATGTGCACGGGTGTTCCCCAGAAAGACGTCATGTTCGAGCGGATCCACGGAGCTCCGGGTTCTCCGGAGCGCGGATCCGATCAAGGAACGTATTGCATGGAGCGTGCACCGATCTAGCGGATGAATCCGCTTAAAGCCGACAAGTGCCACCCATCCCATCTGTGGCGTTAAGCATGGTTGTACGGCGAGGGATAACAGCCCCATCAAGATCGACTCACGGCACGGTCAAGCACGTCGTGACGCGGCGTCACGTGTTGATGAGTCCTCATATGTCCGTCGTGGCACCCGGTTTACGGCCGCCCTTATCTACGCCTTACGATGATCAATCCCATTTCCCCCACACCTCACAGCTTGACCGGCAACGCACCGACATCACGGGAGAAGACCCGTAACACACCATCGGTGCTGCTTTGCCATGCGCCAACTGTGAGAGGAAGAGCATGAGTTGAGATCGCACATACGGAGACCGGCACGCGCCGGGATCGCAGGCCTCGCGGCCGCCGCGGTCCTGGCCGGGCTGATCCAGACCGGCACGGCCCACGCCGCGCCCGACGGCACGACCGTCGCCCCCCAGCCGAAGTCGGCCGGGGACGGACCCGGTTCGGGTGCCGTCGCCGACCCCGACGAGAAGCTCGGCAAGGACTGGGACACCTCGAAGGACCGGGCCGTCACCGCCGCCGCCGACTCCGAGGGGCTGCGCATCCTCGCCGCCGCGTCGGACGAGGCGTACGCGTGGAAGACCGCCGCCGTCCTCAACGAGCCCGGAATGCCCGCCGATTCGTGGATCGGCAACCAGTGCGTCATGGACGACTCCCATGTCGCCGCCGTGTACGCGCCGCGCGCGTTCACCAACAAGCCGGACCTGATGCAGGGCGGCGCGTTCACCGCGATCGTGAACACGAGGACGGGGGACGTGACGAAGCTGCCGTTCACCGGCACCCTCGCCTACTTCGACCCCACCTGTAACACCACCACGCACACCGCGGCCTTCACCCAGTACCGCGACATGAACGACGTGTCGCAGGTGAAGACGCAGGTGATCACGGTGGACACGGCGGGCAAGACCATCGCCAAGACCGGTGAGCTGCGCGGCCAGGTGTCGTCGGCGGCGCCCGTGAAGGACGGTGTGGTCGCCGGCCTTGGCCGCGACCTCGTCCACGTCGACGGCAAGGGCAAGATCCGCAAGGTCGCCGAGGGCGACAGCGTTCCCTTCGATATCCGCCCCATGGGCGGCGACCGCGTCGGCTTCGTGGACCGCAAGGGCACGAAGACGGCGCAGGCGAAGGTGTACGACGGGCACGGCGAGCCCCGCACGATCGCCACCGGCCGCCTCGGCGACCTCGGCCTCGAACCCGGCGCGCGGGGCCGCACCTTCCTGACCGGCGAGGCCAAGGACGTACGACTGCGGGACAGCGGGGTCACCCGGGTCGACGCACCCGCCGACACCGACCTCTCCTCGCACGGCCGGCTCGCCGTCGAGCCCGTCCTCACCCCCGGCGTCCGCGCCGGACTGACCCGCATCAAGGGCGCGGGCAAGGGCTTCGACAAGGCGAATGAGCCCGAGGCGGGCGTGCGTTCGCGCTCCGGCCAGGCCCCGGGCACCGCGGACGACGAGACCACCATCACGGTGACGTCGACCGCGACGACCACCGGTGAGGAGGTCGAGCAACGGGTCGAGTCGGCGCAGCCGCGCACCACCGCGGGCCTCTCGCCCGCCCTGACCGGCGACAGCAAGCCGCGCACGCTGACCCGCGCCTCGGCCGTCAAGACCGCGGCCGCGTCCGTCTCGCACGATCCCGTCGACACCGACCGCTGGTGCTCCGTCTCGCGCAACGACATGAGCGCCCAGGCGTTGCAGCCGACGCCGAACCAGGTGGAGTGGGCGGTGGACATGGCCGTACGCGGTGAGCTGCGCGCCAAGTGGATCCGCCAGGGCGACTACCGGGGCCAGGCGGGGCTCGGCACGATCGACCCGCAGGGCCTGTTCCCGCTGCCGAAGCTGAACGGGGGCGGCCGGATCCCGGCGAGCGTGCTCCTCGGTATCCTGGCGCAGGAGTCCAACCTGTGGCAGGCCGAGTCCGGTGCGATCCCCGGCCAGATGGGCAATCCGCTGGCCGCCGTGGACGGCTACTACGGCCACAAGGCGAAGGACACGCTCCTCGGCTACTGGCGCATCAACTGGGACAAGTCCGACTGTGGTTACGGCGTCGGCCAGGTCACCGACGGCATGCGCCTGAAGGGTCACGAGAAGAAGGACGAGACGAGCCTCGACCCGAAGCTGCAGAAGGTCATCGCGGTCGACTACGCGACCAACATCGCCGCCTCCATGAAGATCCTCGCCGACAAGTGGAACGAGGTCCACAAGGACGGGCAGAAGATCACGGTCAACAACGACGACCCTTCCCGCATGGAGAACTGGTTCACCGCCGCCTGGAATTACAACCTCGGCTTCAACCCCAAGTCGGAGTCGGGCAAGAACGGCGGACACTGGGGCCTCGGCTGGTACAACAACCCGGCCAACCCCATGTACAAGAAGGGTGCCTGGGACCACCCGTTCATGGATGTCAGCCTCAACGCGAACAACATCCGTGACGCGGCGCACCCGCAGGACTGGCCGTACGAGGAGAAGGTGATGGGCTGGTCCGCCTGGTCCATCGACACCGGCTTCTCCTACGGCACGGACGGCAAGCAGGACTGGAAGGGCGAGTCCGGCTTCAACACCGCCGGGTTCCGCCCCGCGTGGTGGGCGAGCATCGCCGACCGCTCCCGCGTCAGCCCGCCGCTGGACACGTTCTGCAACAAGAAGAACAACTGCGACCCGGCCAACCCGGTCGACTGCCCGGACGAGGCCTGCTACCGGCAGTTCTGGTGGACGCAGGAGAAGGCGGTGTGGAAGCCCGACTGCGACCAGACGTGCGGGCACGAGAGCATCAAGTACGCCACGCTGCGCTCCGAGCCGGGCCGCGGCTACCGGCTGAAGAACGGCGACCCGGTGTGCGGGGGCGCCCCCGCGGGCTCCGACGTCGTCGCCTCCGTACCCAACGGAACGCCGACCTGGTCCACTTGCGGCAAGGCGTCCTCGACGGGCTCGTTCCAGTTCACCTTCCATCCTGACTGGGACAAGCACTACGAGGCGAAGGCCGATCTGCACTCCATCGGCGGCGGCCACGGCGGCCACTTCTGGTACACCCACACCCGTAACGAGGACCACCTCGGCGGCGACGGCAACCGGATGACGATCGAGGGCGAGTGGACGGCGGGCAAGAAGTACGACCTCGCCGCCGTCTACGCCTACGTCCCCGACACCGGGGCGCAGACCAGGCACGCGACATACGTCGTCAGCGGCGCGTCCGGCGGCCCCTACGAGCGGGTCGTCGACCAGAACGCGAACAGCGGCAAGTGGGTGCCGCTGGGCGCCTACAAGTTCACGGGCATGCCGAAGGTGAAGCTCACGAACTACACGAAGACGGGCAGCGCGGACCGCGACATCGCCTGGAACTCCGTGGCGTTCAAGCCGATCAAGGGCAAGTTCGTGCACCGCTCGCTGACCGCCGCGGCGATCTTCGACCCGAACCAGGAGCTGAACTCCAACTGGCCGGTGTCGACCGAGATCAACTCGCCGGTGCAGTCGATGAAGGCGCTCTACGACTGGGGCCTCGGCCTCGCTGACCACGGTCCGCTGTGGAACAACCCGGAGGGCGCCGACGCCGTCGGCATGTCCTCCAAGGCGCGCTGCCCTTCGGCGAAGGCCGTCGGCGAGTGCACGGGCCAGAAGACGTGGGACGCGGCCGACAAGTGGGCCAAGGAGATCAAGGCGGGCGGCTGGAAGCCGCGCGCCGACGGCTCCGCCCCCGAGTACTCCATCCCGCGCTGGATGGCCATGTCCAACGAGCGGCCGGACCCGGCCGAGCCCGCGTCCAAGGCGTACGCGGACCCGAACAGCTACAAGATCAAGTCTGATGTGAACGTGACGTTCGTGGTCGGCGAGGACGGGAAGATCGTCGACGGCAGCGTGGGGTCCGACTACCGCGCCCGCGTCGGCAACGCCCACCTGCCGCACTTCGTCACGGACATCATGCAGGCGATCGAGGCGGACTACGGCATCCCGGCGCCGGACATCGACTACACCACGCAGGACGCGCTCGAGTACGGCAACGTCCACACGTCCCACCCCTACAAGGATGGTGACACTCCTGGTCAGGCGTACTTCCCGCACTTCCGCGGCGCACGTCTGGACGACGCCAAGCAGTGCGTCGACTTCCGCGGGGTCGGCGGCGGTGTGCACGGCTACCGGGCGATGATCGGCCACAAGTCCGTCAACGACAACGTCAAGGCGTGGGTGGACCAGGTCAACAACGACCTGGAGACCAACCACACCGTGCGGCGGTTCGCCGGGGACGTCTACTCGATGTTCTTCAAGAACACCGGGAAGTGGAACAACAACATGTTCGGCTCCATGATCGGCAACGCCCCGCCGATCTGGCAGGACATCGCCGGGGCCTTCTGCGCCGACGGCTCCGTGAAGCCGACTCACCTGCAGAAGAACAAGGACGCCAACCCGTCCGACGGCATCGTCTTCCAGTCGTACATGCCGGACCTCTATCTGTACGTGGACGACCGGCTGACCGACAACCTCGGCCGGAAGTCGGACCACCGCATCAGCGGCGGCGACTGGCGCAACTTCTCCAACTTCCCCGCCACCGCGCCGAACGGCAACGCCTACGCCTCCTGCTCCGCCTACCACCGGGGCAGCGGCGGCAATCCGTGGGGCGTGGACGCCCCCGTTCCGTTCCTCGGGGACGGGCCGGGGAACCGTCCCGGCAGTGTGGTGCACTGTGACGAGCCGGCGAACAAGTTCACCGAAAACCTCACCCGGTGACCGGAGTGGGTGAGTGAGCGCATGACCGCCGACTGATCCGATGCACGAAGAGGAGGGACGGGCCGGCCCGCACCGGCCGGCCCGTCCCCCCTCCGCACGTCTAGGGAGAAATCCTCATGGGCTTTCTGTACTTGGCCTTCTTCGCCGCGTTCCTCTACCTGGTGCCCGTGGCCCTGCTCTGCAGGAAGGTCGCCATCAAGACAACGGCGAAGATGGGCTGGACCATGGCTTTCCTGCTGATCGTCTTCCCCGTCATCCTGCTGGTCATCGGCGGCGTGGTGGACGCCAAGGGAGCCGCGTCGTAGGACCCGAACCGAGGGCGGACGGCGCGGAGGGCCTCCAGATAGAAGCTGCGATACCCCTCAAGGCTCTCGATCCTGGCCGTGCCTGTCGTCGTGCCGCTGCTGCCCGGAACCGCTCGCTGTACAGGCACGTTGATATGACAAGCTGTCGCCAGCCGTGCGCGGGACCGGGGCCGTGACGGTCGTCGAAAGGGGCGAAGCGTGGGACAGGACGGCGGCTTCCTTGCCGAGGAGATCGACACCAGCAGGCCGCATCCGGCCCGGATCTACGACTACTTGCTGGGTGGCAAGGACAACTACGAGGTGGACCGCCGCGCCGGGGACGAACTCGCCGCCGCCGCGCCCGAGGTGCGGATCGGCGTGCGGGCCAACCGTGACTTCATGCGGCGCGCCGTCCGCCACGTGGTCGGCAGCGGTGTCCGGCAGATCCTCGACATCGGCACCGGGCTCCCCACCTCTCCGAACGTGCACGAGACGGCCCACGCGCTGGCACCGGACGTGCGCGTCGCCTACGTGGACAACGACCCGATCGTGAACACGCACGCCGGAGCGCTGCTCGGCGGATCCGGCACGACCAGCACGGTCCTCGCCGACCTGCGCGACCCCCGGGCGGTCATCGACCACCCCGACGTCCGCCGGACCATCGACTTCGACCGGCCCGTCGCCCTGTTCCTCGTGGCCATCGTCCACTTCCTGACCGACGCGGAGGAACCCGAGCGGATCGTCGCCACCCTGCGGGACGCGCTGCCGGTCGGCAGCTTCCTCGTCCTCTCGCACGCCACGAGCGACTTCGCCGACCGCCGCGACGCCGAAGCCGTGTACAACCAGGCCACCGCCACCCTGAACCTGCGGTCCAAGCCCGAGGTCATGCGGTTCTTCGACGGCTTCGAGGTCGTCGAACCCGGCCTGGTGCAGGTGCCGTTCTGGCGTCCGGACGCTCCGTCGCCCGAAGGGTCCGACGCGATCGGCATCTACGGCGGAGTGGCACGCAAGTCCGGCTGAGGGGCCGGAGGTTCAGCGTCCCAGGGGGCGTCGCGGGAGGGGAGAGGAGTAGACGACGCTCGTCGTCACCGAACCCAGCGCGCCGATCCTGCCCGACACCTCTTCCAGGTGCTGCATCGAGCGTGCGGTGACCTTGATGACGAAGCAGTCGTCACCTGTGACGTGGTGCGCCTCCAGGATCTCCGGGGTCGCGTCGACCAGGTCGTGGAACGGCTTGTAGTTGCCGTTCGGGTAGCGCAGGCGCACGAACGCGAGGATGGGCAGACCGAGCCGTTCCGGGTCGACCACGGCCGCGTACCCCTGTATGACACCGGCCTCCTCGAGGCGCCGCACCCGCTCCGTGACGGCGCTCGCGGACATCGAGACGGCGCGTGCCAGCTCCGCGTAGCTGGCGCGGCCCTCCCGCTGGAGGACATCGAGGATGCGCCAGTCGGTGGCGTCCGTGGAATAACCGGTCATGGCCGAGAGGTAACAGGGAAATCCCCGGCCGATCAAGAGGCGGCCGGGGATTTGTCACACTCGTCCGCTAAGAGAATCAGCGGGACTCAGACGCCCGCGACGCTCTGGATCCAGGAGCGGTACGCCGTCACGTTCGTGTACGCGGTCGTGGTCTGGCGGTCACTGGTCGAGGCGACGCCGACCTGCGCGCCGTTGGCCATCATCGGGCCGCCCGAGTCGCCGCCCGCGGTGATGCCGTTGCCGCGCCGGGCGCAGATGGCCTGGCCCTGGTAGGCGTCGCGGCAGCCGCCGGTCACGACGACGTCGGCGACCTTCAGGAGCCGGGACTGACAGTTGATCTCCTGGCCGCACTGGGACGTCGCGCCCCAGCCGTACACCTGGACGGTCTGGCCCACCGACACCGAGCCGGGGGAGCCGAGGCGCGCGTAGGTGCCCGCCACGGAGCGGTCCAGCCTGACCAGGGACAGGTCGGAGGACGGGTGGTTGGTGACGCTGGTGCCGTTGGCCGTGGTGCCGCCGGACGTCTGGTCGAGGCTGCCGATGCGGAACGACAGGCCGCCGCCGCTGACGCAGTGCTTCGCGGTGAGGATCCAGGTGGGGGCGATGATCGTGGCGCTACAGGTCTGCCGGCCGTTGGAGAAGAGCCTGGCCGCCCAGGGCGCGTTGCTGGCGTAGCCGCCGCCGATGATCGGCTGCGGGCCGTCGGTGGAAGCAACGGCGGGCGTTTCCGCGCGCGTCGGGCCCTGGGCCGCCGCGGTCGGGGCGAGCCCCAGGACGGCGATGGCGGTGGCCGCGAGCGCGGGGACGAGTCTGGATATTCGCACGTTCGTCTCCATTGTGTGGGGATGAAGCTGTGTGGGGATGGAGCGTCCTTGATGAGGACGAGACCGCATACGTATGCAGTCGCAGCGCACGCTGAGGAGGCGGGTATCTCCTGTCACGTGCATGCCATCTCCGGCGGGACAGAATCTGGCAGAGGTGTTGTGGGCGGCGCAAGAGGTCGGTGAAGCCTTCTGTGGGGACAGTGCGCTCATGGGTGGGATTGCGGCCCAGTGCATGATCAAACCAAATTCCTGGTCCGGACCATTCTCGGCGGACCTGACGTGCCCCTGGCAACGCGCTTTCACGACAACCCTGTTGGGGTCCGGTCCGGAGGCCCACGGGGGAATGGGGTCGTGGAATCCCGAACTACCGGGAATTCGGCGGCGGACCGGAGCGGACGCCGGGGTTCAGCGCTTCAGAGTCGCGTGCGCCGCCCGTAGATTTTTCGCCATGAACAACACGAACGCGCAGCTCATAGCCCCCGCATCCGATCCCGCTCCGGCCCGGAACGCGGTCCTGCGGGTGCCGCCCGCGTCCCCGGCCGCGGCCGCCGCGTATTTCGGTGCCAGTCTCGCCTTCCACGCCGACGTGTCCGACGTGGCCTCCGCACTCGCCGGGGACGCCGACCCGGGCTTCGTCGTGATCGACACCCGCTCCACCGCCTCATGGGACCAGGGGCACGTCCCCGGCGCCGTCCACCTGCCGACCGCCCTCATCCCCGAACAGGCGGAGGCGCTCCTCGACAAGACGGTGCCGGTCGTCGCCTACTGCTGGGGGCCCGGCTGCAACGGCGCGACCCGTGCCGCGCTCGCCCTCGCCCAACAGGGCTTCCAGGTCAAGGAGATGCTCGGCGGATTCGAGTACTGGGTGCGCGAGGGCTTCGGGTTCGAGACGTGGGAGGGCCGTGAGCGGCGCGACGCCGACCCGCTCACGGCCCCGGTGGACGCCGAGGACTGCGGCTGCTGACCGCCCGGCGCCGTTACGACGTCAGAGCCTCGACAGCTCCTCCACCAGGTCGTCCAGCCCCAGGGACCCCTGCGACAGCGCGGCCATGTGCCACGCCTTGGCGTCGAACGCGGCACCGTGCCGACGCCGTGCGTTCTCCCGCCCGAGCAGCCACGCACGCTCACCCAGCTTGTACCCGATGGCCTGCCCGGGAATGGTCAGATAGCGGGTCATCTCGCTGGTCACGTACTCGGTGGGGCGGCTGCAGTGCGCGTCGTAGAACTCCTGGGCGAGGTCCGGCGTCCAGCGCTCGCCCGGGTGGAAGGGGGAGTCCGCCGGGATCTCCAGCTCCAAGTGCATCCCGATGTCGACGATGACCCGCAGCGCGCGCGTCATCTGCCCGTCGAGGTAGCCGAGCCTGCGCTCGGGGTCGGTCAGGAAGCCGAGCTCGTCCATCAGCCGCTCCGCGTACAGCGCCCAGCCCTCGGCGTTGGCGCTGACGATGCCGACGGTCGCCTGGTAGCGGGAGAGGTGCTCCGCCACGTGCGCCCACTGGGCGAGCTGGAGGTGGTGGCCGGGCACGCCCTCGTGGTACCAGGTGGAGACGAGGTCGTAGACGGGGAAGCGGGTCTCGCCCATCGTCGGCAGCCAGGTGCGTCCCGGCCGCGAGAAGTCCTCGGACGGGCCCGTGTAGTAGGGGGCCGCGGCGCCGCCGGGCGGCGCGATGTGGGACTCCACCCTCCGCACCCGCTCGGCGAGTTCGAAGTGCGTGCCGTCCAGGGCGTCGATCGCCTCATCCATCAGCTCCTGAAGCCAGACCCGGACCTCGTCCACGCCCTCGATGTGCGTCCCGTGCTCGTCGAGGTGAGCGAGCGCCACCCACGGCGTGGCCGCGCCGGGCAGGACCCTCTCGGCCTCGGTCCTCATCTCGGCGAGCAGCCTGTGAAACTCCGACCAGCCGTACGCGTACGCCTCGTCGAGATCCAGGTCGGTGCCGTTGCACTCGCGGGACAGGCGGGCGTAGCGCTCACGGCCCACGATGTCGGGGGCGCCCTCGATCGCCGGGGCGTAGATGTCGCGCATCCAGTCGCGCAGCGCCACGACCGACGCGGTGGCGGCCCGGGCGGCGGCGTCCAGATCGGCGCGCAGCGCGTCGGGGCCCGCCGCCGCGAAGTCCTCGAACCAGCCGCGCCCGCTCGGGTGGTCGCCGGTCTCCCCGGCCCACTCGGTCAGCTGCCCGATGAACGTGGCCGTGGGGCGCGGCGGCCCGAACAGCGCGCGCTCCAGGCCGAGTTCGAGGGACTGCCGGTACCCTTCGAGCGCCGCCGGTACGGCACGCAGCCGCTCGGCGATGGCAGCCCAGTCCTCCTCGGACTCCATGGGGGAGACGGTGAAGATCTCCCGCACCTGATGCGGCATCGTGTCCAGGTTGCCGACCGCGCGCAGCCCTTCGTCGGCCTCGTGCACGGCCAGCTGCGCGGTCAGCCGCTCCCGCAGGAGCCGCCCGCAGCGGCGCTCGGCCTCACTGTCCGCGCCGGGCCTGCGCTCCGCCTCGTCCAGCCGCGCCAGGGTCGTGCGCGCCAGCCGCGCCAGGGCCTGCTGGCCCTCGGGGGAGGTGTCGGGGAGCCTGCTGTTGCTCTCCTCGACACCGAGGTAGGTGCCCGTGATGGGGTCGAGGGCGATGAGCTCGTCGACGTAGGCGTCGGCGACGGCGCGGGGCAGGAGGCCGGTGTTCGCGTGCGGGTTCTCAGTGGCTGACATGCGGACATCGTCGTACAGAGAAGCGGTGTGCGTCACCATGATTCGCCCGGCGGATCCTGCGACGGGTCGAGCGCGGCGTCGGGCGGAAGGAGCGGGCCGCACGCCCACTGCTGGAAGATCAACCGGGTCTCGACCCGCGCCACTTCACGCCGCGCGGTGAACTCGTCGAGGACGAGCCGCTGCAGGTCCGCGGGCCCGGCCACCGCCACGTGCACCAGGAAGTCCTCCGGGCCCGTGAGATGGAACAGGGACAACGACTCCGGCAGCGCCCTGACGCGCTCCACGAACGGCCCGACGAGATCCCGCCGGTGTGGCCGGACCTGCACGGAGAGGAGCGCTTCGACCCCGCGGCCGAGTTTCGCCGGGTCGAGGCGCAGCTGATGTCCGAGAATCACCCCGGAACGCCGCAGCCGCGTCACGCGGTCGAGACACGTGGACGGCGCGACACCGACCTGCGCCGCCAGGTCCCTGTACGTGGTCCGGGCATCGTTCTGCAGCACGCGCAGTATGTGGAGATCCACCGGGTCCAGTGCGACGGAATCGGCCATCGGCCGAACGTAGCACGGGCCGTGCTCCCTTGCCGCCGTGCGATGTTCAGCCTGTGCGGCATGGAAGCGAACACCGGGACAGCACCGCGCACACCCTCCGCGGACAGCGCCTCACCGTCACGCGCCCTGGCCACCGAAGCCGTGCACGCGGGACGGGACGATCTGGCCGAAACGGGCCTGCACGCCCCGCCGATCGACCTCTCCACGACCTACCCCTCCCGCGACAGCCGCGGCGAGGCCGCCCGCATCGACGCCTTCGCCGCCGAAGGCGTCGTCGACGACGGGCCGCCCGTCTACGCGCGCCTCGGCAATCCGACCGTCGCCCGCTTCGAGACGGCACTCGCCCGCCTCGAAGGCACCGAGAGCGCCGTCGCCTTCGCGAGCGGCATGGCGGCACTGACCGCGGTGCTTCTCGTCCGAGGATCCGCGCGCCTGCGCCACGTCGTGGCCGTCCGGCCCCTGTACGGGTGCAGCGACCACCTGCTCTCCGCGGGGCTCGTCGGCACCGAGGTGACCTGGGTGGACCCCGAGGACATCGCCGACGCCATCCGCCCCGACACCGGCCTCGTCATGGTCGAGTCACCCGCCAACCCCACGCTCGCGGAACTCGACCTGGCCGAGGTCGCCCGCGCCTGCGGTACCGTCCCGCTGCTCGCCGACAACACCTTCGCGACCCCCGTCCTTCAGCGGCCCGCGGAGAGCGGCGCCCGTCTGGTGCTGCACAGCGCCACCAAGTACCTGGGCGGACACGGCGACGTACTCGGCGGTGTGGTCGCGTGCGACGAGGAGCTCGCCCGGGGGCTGCGCCAGGTGCGGTTCGCCACGGGCGGGGTGCTGCATCCCCTCGCCGGGTATCTGCTGCTGCGCGGCCTGTCCACGCTTCCCGTCCGGGTGCGCGCCGCCTCCGCCAACGCGGCGGAGCTGGCGCACCGCCTCGCCGCCGACCCGCGGGTGGAGCGGGTCCACTATCCGCGGATGGGCGGCGCCATGGTCGCCTTCGAGGTGCGCGGCGACCCGCACGGGGTGATCGCCGGCGTACGGCTGATCACCCCGGCGGTCAGCCTCGGCAGCGTCGATTCGCTCATCCAGCACCCGGCGTCCATCAGCCACCGCGTGGTGGACGTCGAGGACCGGCGTTCGGCCGGCGTCAGCGACCGGCTGCTGCGCATGTCCTGCGGCCTGGAGGACGTCGACGACCTCTGGCGCGACCTGGACCGCGCGCTCGGCCCCGTACCGGTCACCATCCCCGCGCCGGTCGCCACCAAGGCCGCGGCCGCCGACGGGGTCAGGGACGCTGCGCGGAGTCGTACGGCAGCCGCGAACTGACCGGCGTCGCGTCGAGGCGGGCCGTGATCACCAGCGTGCCCTCCTCGATCTGGTAGTCGAGCGGCAGACCGAGCCCGCGCATCGCCGCCACCATGCCGGTGTTGGACGCCTGCGTCACCGCGTACACGCTCTCGCAGCCCGCCTCGACCGCCATCGTCACCAGCCGCCCGAGCAGCTGGCCGCCGATGCCGCGGCGCTGCCACTCGTCCTCGACGAGCAGCGCGACCTCGGTCTCGTCGCCGTCCCACAGCAGATGCCCGATGCCGACGATCCGGCCGGACGCGGTGCGCACCGCGAGGGTGCGTCCGAACCGGGGGCTGAGGAGGTGGTTGAGGTAGCGGTCGGCGTCGTGCACCGGGCCGTGGTAGCGCTTGTCCAGCGTGGCGGGCGAGCACCGCTCGTGCATGGCCTTGGCGGCCTCGATGTCGGCCGTGTCGGCGCGCCGCACGGTGATGGAGTTGCCCTCGGGGAGCGTCAGGACGTCCTGGCTGCGCGGGATGCGCGGCCCGAGCCGCGTGTCGAGCTCCACGAGGGCCCGCGCACGGGCGAACTCCGTGGGCGTGAACGGCAGATAGGGGCGCTCCACGGTGATCACCTCGCCGTCGGGGTCCTTCAGCCTGAGCACCGTGCCGTCGAGTACGCCCTCGACCGGCGTCGACTCCGACGGGGCGGACCCGTCCCCGCGGGTTCCCGTGCGCGCGGCGGGCAGGGAGCGGATGGTGCAGCGGCCCAGGAGGTGCCGCAGAGCCAGGGGGAGTTCGGCCGCGTCGAGCGCGGTGCGGGTGGCAAGGCCGAGGATGCGGGTGGGGGCGTCCACCAGGTCGTGGGCGTCGGCGCGCTCGATCCAGGTGCCCGTGCCGCCCGCCCGCGCGATCGACCGGGTGATCTCGGTGCCGGCGAGGTCTGTGGGCGCGCGCAGCAGGAACTCGTCGACGGTGCCCTCGGTCAGCGGGTGCGCCTGAAGGCTGAGGATGTCGATGCGGCGCTCGGCGAGCGTCACGCACAGCGCGGCCAGGGAGCCCGGCTCGTCCCGGACGGTCGTACGCATCCGCCAGAGGGTGGTCGCGTCGGGGAGTGCCGGGGGCGTCTCGGTCTCGGGGGCTGCAAGGGCGGTGGTGTGCCCGGCCTGCTCCGCGTCCGCGGGCGGCCGGGCGACGGTATCGGGCGCCGGCGGCGGGGCGTGGTCCTGGCGCCTGGCCCACCAGGTGTGGAAGCCGGCCGTGGCGAGCAGTACCACGGCCGAGACGACCAGCAGGGCGGGCCCGTCGGGCCCGTGCCCCACCATGTTCGCGACGGCGTCGGCGACCGCCACGGCGGTGAAAAGGGCCGCCAGTTCGACCACGTCGCGCCGCCAGTGATGAATGGGGCGTCCGTGCTTGGTCCGTGTCACGTCAGACATGTCAGCGCTCATACGTTTACTGTGCTGGACCGGTGTTTCGTGATCACGAACGTCCTGTGACTGATGGGTAAAGAGGTCATCTGCCCCTTTGGCGGCAATTCGACTTACGGGTCACCGCTCACTGCCCCACGCGGCCCGGCTGCAGCACCTTGGTGAACAGCACGCCGCCGCCCTCCTGGCGCAGCCGCACCGTCAACTCGCCGCTGCCGCCGTCGATGTCGACCTCGCCGAAGTACTGCGGCGTCTCGGCCGGAGAGGTGTTGGCGCGGCCCGGTGCCTTGATGAACTTCTGCTCGGGCCCGAACGTTCCGTCGAGTTTCGTCGCGGGGAAGCCGCCCGCGGCCAGCGGCCCGGACACGAACTCCCAGAACGGCGCGAAGTCCTTGAAGGCCGCGCGCGACGGGTCGTAGTGCTGCGCGGACGTGTAGTGCACGTCGGCGGTCAGCCACACCGTGCCGGTGATCTTGCGGTGCTTGATGTGCCGCAGCAGTTCGGCGATCTGCAGCTCGCGGCCCAGCGGCGCGCCGGGGTCGCCCTGCGCCACGGCCTCGAAGTTCTCCCTGCCGTCGGACACCACGATGCCCAGCGGCATGTCGGAGGCGATCACCTTCCACACGGCCCGTGAACGGGGCAGCTCGCGCTTGAGCCAGGCGAGCTGCCGGGCACCGAGGATGCCGGTGGCGTCGTCGGGCTGTCTGTTGGGGGAGTTGGCGTTGCGGTAGGTGCGCATGTCGAGGACGAACACGTCCAGGAGCGGGCCGTGCCGCAGTACTCGGTGGACGCGGCCGTCCTCGTCGCCCGGCGGGAGCGTCGAGACGGGGAAGTACTCGCTGAACGCGCGCAGTGAGCGGCCCGCGAGGACGTCCACGTTCTTCTCCGTGTACCGCGGGTCGTCCAGGATCTGTCCCGGGTACCAGTTGTTGCGCACCTCGTGGTCGTCCCACTGGACGATCGACGGGACCTGCGCGTTGAACCTCCGCAGGTTGTCGTCGAGCAGGTTGTAGCGGAACGCGCCGCGGAACTCCTTGAGGGACTCGGCGACCTTGGACTTCTCCTCCGTCGTGACGTTGCGCCACACGGTGCCGTCGGGCAGCGTGACGCTCGGCAGGATGGGGCCGTCGGCATAGATGTTGTCGCCGCTGCACAGGAAGAAGTCCGGGTTGCGCCGGCGCATCTCCTCGAAGACGCGGTAGCCGCCGCGGTCGGGGTTGATGCCCCAGCCCTGGCCCGCGATGTCACCCGACCACAGGAAGCGCACGTCCTGCTTGCGGCCCTTCGGCGTCGTGCGGAACGTGCCGGTGACCGGCTTGCCCGTACGGCGCGGATCGTCGGGGTCGGCGAGCAGCACCCGGTAGTGGATCTGCTCGCCCGCGGGCAGCCCGCGCAGCCGTGTCGTCCCGGTGAAGTCCGTGTCGGGGCCGAGCAGCGGGCCGCGCCACCGCTGCGGGTTACGGAACGACTCGGTGGCGGACGTCTCCACGATCATCCGGGCGGGCCGGTCGGAGCGGACCCAGACGAGCCCCGCGTGCGCCGTCACGTCTCCGGCCTGTACGCCCCATCCGGCCTTCGGGCGGCCCGACAGGGCCAGCGACGGAGCGGCCCCGGCCAGTGCGGGCACGGCGAGCGCCGCAGGTACGGCGAGCGATCCGCGCAGCACGCTGCGGCGGCGGGGGGACGGGCTCGGCTGACGTTGCGACATGAATGCGCCTCCAGTTGACGGGTGCGACCAGTGTGCGGGCGCCCGGCCGGTACCGCGCCACAGCGCCCACACGAAGCCCAAGTGAACAACTCCTCACAGGCCGGGGGGAACCGCCGCGCGGTGACTGGATGAGCCCGGCGCCGGAGGCGCGTCGCCGGTCAGCGGCAGGTGTCGAGGATGACGCGGGAGACGAGCGCCGGGTCGTCGTTCATCGGCACATGGCCGCAGCCGGGGAGCCGGACCAGCCGTGCGCCGGGGATCGTGTGCTTCGCGCGTATGCCCTGTCGGCGCAGGAGCAGCCGGTCCCGCGTGCCCCAGGCGACGGTTACAGGGAGGCCCGTCACGTCATCCTGGAAGAGGACGTCACGTCCGGCCAGCAGTGTCGCCTCGAACCCCGTCGCGTCGCGCAGTGCGAGCGTCTCGGCGACGACCGCCTCGGGGGAGCGGCGCCAAGGGCGGGCGTAGATGGTGCTCGTGAGCGCCGTGCGCCCGGCCGCGCTCGTGGACAGTCGCTCGATCGCGGGACGCGGCAGCAGTCGCGCGCCCCGCCGCATCGCGAGGAGCGTGCCGAACGCGTACCGGCGCTCGGCGGGCGTCCAGAAGCCGGCGGGGGAGAGCGCGGTGACGGAGCGGACCAGCTTCTCGCGGCCCATTTCGAGGGCGAGCAGCCCGCCCAGGGAGTTGCCCGCCACGTGCGGCCGCTCGATCCCCAGCGTCTCGCAGAACGCACCGAGCGCGGGGACGACCGCGGGCAGCCCGTACGCCACTTCCTCGGGCAGCGCGGGGGAGCGGCCGAAGCCCGGCAGGTCCACCGCGATCACGTCGTGCTCGGCGGCCAGGATCTCGAACACCGGGTCCCAGGCCTGCCGGTGGTGGCCGATGCCGTGCAACAGCAGCAACGGCTCGCCCTCGCCCGCCCGTTCGTAGGAGATCGTCACGGTGTGCGGGCCGCCGGGCGACGCGACGCTGAAGGAGACCTCTGCGGCCATGACTGCTCCTGTCCCCGCCGCCGGACGACGGTTCCCCGATGTGTTAGACGCTGTGTCAGCAACAATTACCGTCCAGTAGCCCCCAGTTCAAGAGGGCGGCCCGAGACGCTTCGCGGGAGCGGTCCCCGGCGCGTGCGAGTGTGCCGCGCGCCGCAGCCAAAGTGCCTGGACAGGCGCTGTTCCGTGGGCTGGGATAGGAGCGTGGCTACCAACAGCATGACCGACGTCTTCGAAGAGCACCGGCCCGTCCTGATGGGCGTCGCCTACCGCATGCTCGGCCGGGTGGTCGACGCGGAGGACGTCGTCCAGGAGGCCTGGCTGCGCTGGTCGGAGACCGACCACGACCAAGTGCGCGAACCCCGCGCCTTCTTGGTGCGCGTCACCACCCGGCTCGCCATCGACCGCCTGCGCCACCTCCAGTCCCGGCGCGAGGCGTACGTGGGGCCGTGGCTCCCCGAGCCCTACGTCACCGACCTCCGGTCGTCCGTGCCGGACACCGCGGAGCGCGCCGTGCTCGCCGAGTCGGTCTCCCTGGCGGTCCTCGTGGTCCTGGAGTCCCTCTCGCCCCTGGAGCGGGCGGTGTTCGTGCTCCGTGAGGCGTTCGGGTTCCCGTTCGCCGAGATCGCCGTCACGCTGGACCGCGGCGAGGCCGCCGTGCGCCAGCTCGCGGGCAGGGCCCGCAAGCACGTCGACGAGGGCCGGCCCCGCTACAAGGTGGACCCCGCCGAGCGCCGCGACCTGACCGAGCGCTTCCTCGCCGCGGCCACCGAGGGCGACCTCGACGGGCTGATGTCGCTCCTCGCGCCGGACGTCCGGCTGGTCGGCGACGCGGGCGGCAAGTCGAAGGCGCCGCTGCGCGTCCTGGAGTCCGCCGACAAGGTGGGCCGCTTCCTGCACAGCACCGCGGGCAAGGTGGCCAGGGAGGCACGCGAACTCGAAGTCCGTTTCCTCGAGGTGAACGGCGCGGAGTGCCTCTTCATCGTCGTCGACGGCCGACCCGACAGCGTCTTCCGTTTGGATGTCGCCGATGGCCTCATCCAGGACGTCTACATCGTCCGCAATCCGGACAAGCTCGTGTCGCTCATCCCCTAGGGTTCCGGCCCCGCACCGCAACGGGCGGTGCGTCGTCCCAGCTCAGAGCCCCCGCCCAGCTCGGCGGGGGCTCGTTCGTGTGCTCGTTGCCGGCCGTTCACGTGCGGCTGGCCGATTACGCCTGCTTGGCCCCGCGCGAACTCCGCATGAATGCTCTGTGGCATCGTCCCTGTGCAGGCTGTAACGGACCGAGGATTGGTCTTGACCAAGGGTGGGTGCGGGCCTATGGTCGCAGGGATAGTGCAGGAACCTTTAATAAACAAGGGCGCTAAAACGCCGCCGGTCACGGCGATTGCGGAGGACAGGGTGGGGACCACGCAGCTCGAAACGGCGCCGGAGCCGAAGTACTGGCATTTGAAGACCGTGCTCAGTGAGGCGCTCGACTCCGAATTCTCCGTGGGTGAGATCCTGCCGAACGAGCGCGATCTGGCCGCCCGCTTCGGTGTCGCCCGCGCCACCCTCCGGCAGGCTCTCGAACAGCTCGAACTCGAAGGCAGGCTCCAGCGCCGCCGCGGAGTGGGCACCACGGTCGCCCCGCCGCGGATGGGCGTGGCCGTCGGATCCGCGCAGGGCTCGTGGCCGGGCGCGACCGGCGACGCCTGGCAGCCCGCGGACTGCGCCCCGGCGGTCCCGCCGGGCGACGTGGCCCGGATGCTGGAGACCGCCGCGGACGAACAGGTGCACATGGTGCGCCGCACCCGCGTCTCGAACGGCCAGCCCGTGGCCGCCGAGCTGCTGTACGTGCCCACGTCCTCGGTCGCCGAACTCACCGGCATGGACGAGCCGTCCGGTGCGGCACGCGCGCGTGTGGTCCTGCGCGAACTGTCCCGGCTCGGCCTCGAAGGGCAGGACCGCGCCGTCGAGCTCGGCTCGGCCCGCGCGGACGACGCCAGGGCCCTCGACCGCCTGCCCGGCGCGCCGGTGCTCGTCGTGACGACGCGCTTCTTCGCCGGGGGCCGCACGGCAGCGGTCTCCGTGGCGACCTACCGCGCCGACACGTGCAGGCTCACGTTCGGCGATTCGGGCGGCGTGGAGATCCACCACGACGGGGAGCGCCGCGCCTCCTGACGCGGCACCGTCCGCGCTGCGCTTCGTTCGCTCTGTCGAGGGGACCGTCACCGCCGTGCGGTGACGGTCCCCTCGACGGCGAACAGCTGCTCCTCGACGTGGTCGAGCGCCAGCCGCAGCGCCCCGGTGGACACCACCGCCTCGCCGAGCAGCGACAGCGTCACCCGCGGCGGCCGCAGGCAGTAGCGCTCCAGCTCCCGGTGCAGCGGCTCCAGGACACCGTCCAGACCCGCCGCCCAGCCGCCCACGACGACCAGCTCCGGATCGAGGGCGAGGACCAGGGCCGCCACGTCGTGCACGAGCCGCTGGATGAACCGCTCCACGGCGGCCCGCGCCCGCTCGTCGCCCTCACGCGCATGAGCGAACACATCGGCGACGGCCTGCTCGTCCAAGGGGTGCAGCGGCTCGCCCGTGGTCGAGAGCAGCGTCTCCGGAGTGACCTCACGGCCCAGCAGGTGCAGCGCGCCGATCTCGCCCGCCGCGCCGCCGTAGCCCCGGTGGAGCCGACCGCCGATCAGCGAGCCCGCCCCCGGGCTCAGCCCCGCGAGGACGAACACCACGTCGTCCGTGTCGGTCGCCGCACCCTTCCAGTGCTCGGCGACGGCGGCGGCGTTGGCGTCGTTCTCCACCAGGACCGGGCACTTGAACGACCGGCGCAGCCGCTCGCCCAACTGCAGCCCCGTCCACTCGGGCAGCGCCGTGCTCAGCCGCACCGTGCCGTCCGCGTCCAGGATGCCGGGGCTGCCGACCCCGACGGCCCGCAGCGAACTGCGGGCGATCCCGGCACGGCGCAGCAGATCGGCGACCGCCGTACGCAGACGTTCGAGCCGGTCGTCCGCGGAGGCCTCCGCCGAGACACTCTTCGAAGCCGTCCCGAGGACCTTGCCGTCGAGGTCCGCGAGCACGGCCGCCACCCGGTGCGGACCGATCTCCAGACCGAGCAGGTGTCCCGCCTCCGCCCGGAACCGGAACTTCCGCGCAGGCCGGCCCTGGCGCCGCGCACCGCCGTCCTCGGCCGGTGACTCCACCACGAGCCCGGCCTCGATGAGCCCCTCGACGACCCCCTCGACGGTGGGCCGCGAGAGCCCGGTCACGCGGGTGATCTCCGTGAGCGTCGCCAAGTCCGCGGCGCGCAGCGCGTGCAGCACCACCGCGGAGTTGATACGCCGCAACAGAGAGGGGTCCCCGCCGCTCAGCTGCCCCAACGTCCGTCCTCCCAGCTCGTGCGCATGATGGCCGGATCGTACTCGCAGGACGGTACGGCGGCGAGAGCCGGGCCCGCCCGCAGCACACCCACGGCCGTCACCCCGGTGCGACGAAACCGGATTCGTACGCGGCGATGACCGCCTGCGTCCGGTCCCGCACCGCCAGCTTCGCCAGGACGGCACTGACATGCGACTTGACCGTCTCCGTGCCCACGACGAGCCGGGCGGCGATCTCCGCGTTCGACAGACCGCGCGCCATCAGCCGCAGCACCTCCTCCTCGCGCTCGGTCAGCGCGGCCCTCTCCAGGGTGTCCCGGGCCTGCGGATTGCCCCGCTCCGCGCCGTACGCGCCGGCCAGCTGCCGGACCGCGGCCGGGAACAGCAGCGACTCGCCCTCGGCGACCAGCCGCACCGCGTGCACGATCTCCGCGGGCCTCGCACGCTTCAGCAGGAACCCGTCGGCGCCCGCGCGCAGCGCCTCGTACACGTACTCGTCGTTCTCGAAGGTCGTGACCACCAGGATCTTCGGCGGATCCGGCACCGTACGCAGCACCGCGCGGGTCGCCTCGATGCCGTCGAGCAGCGGCATGCGGACGTCCATCGCGACCACGTCGGGGCGCAGCTGGCGGACGAGGGGGATCACCGCAGCGCCGTCCGCCGCCTCACCGACCACGCGGATGTCCGGCTGCGCCTCCAGGACGGCACGCAGACCCGCGCGTACGAGGGGTTCGTCGTCGACGAGGAGCACTGTGACCGGCATCCGGTCAGCGTAGATCATTTAAGGGGCAGCTCGACGTGCACCTGCCACTCCCCGTCGTGCGGCCCGGTGGTGGCACGGCCGCCGAGCAGGGTGGCACGCTCCCGGATGCCGCGGAGTCCGCTGCCGCCGCGCCCCGTCGAACCGGCGGCACCCGGCAGCGCGTTGCGCACGTTCATCACCAGGCGGGCGTCGTCCACGGCGATGCGGAGCCGTACCGGCACGGGGCCGGAGTGGCGCAGGACGTTGGTCAGGGCCTCCTGGAGCATGCGGTAGCCCTCGCGGGAGACGGGGCCCGGCAGCCGTTCCACGGGCCCCGACACCTCCACGTCCACCTTCGCGCCCGAGGCACGCGCGGACTGGAGCAGCCGGTCGGCGTCGGTGAGGGCCGGCCGCCCGCTCACGGGCTGCTCGTCCTCGCGCAGGACGCGCAGGACCCGCTCCAGGTCCTCCAGCGCGGCCCGCCCGGTCTCCTCGACGGCCTCCAGGGCGCGTGCGGTGAACTCCGGGTCGGAGGCGGCCCTCGCGGCACCCGCCTGGACGACGGCGACGGTCAGGGCGTGCCCTATGGAGTCGTGCAGTTCGCGCGCGATGCGGTTGCGCTCCAGGAGCTGCTCGGTGCGCTCCTCCATGGCGGCGAGGCGTTCGGCGGGGGACGGGCCCAGGAGACGGGAGGCGGCCCACGCCAGCATGCGGCCCGCCACGACGACTGTGGCGAACGCCGCAAGCAGCGCGACGACTCCCACCGGCACCGCGGCCCAGCCGCGCACCACAGGAAGGATCAGACCGTCACTGTCCGCGGGTTCGTCGCTCGCGCCCAGCGACGCGAAGACCACCCCCATCAACTGCCCCGTGAGCAGGACGACGGCGCAGCCCGCCTCCACCCGCAGGACGAGCCAGACAGCGGTCCTCGCCCGGTCGCGCCACGACGCGGAAGGCGCCACCGACACCCCCGGGTCGTCCTGTCCCCCCTCCACACGCGCGTGCGGCCCCGGGAACAGCATCATCCGGGCCTGGAGCCCCTCCGCCCGGCGTACGGCGGGCACCATCGCGACCAGCACCAACAGAGGGATGGGATCGGCCAGGACGAGCAGCCACATGCCGTACGAGGGACGCGAGAGGCCCGGGTGGACCATGGCGAGGACCCAGGCGATCACCGAACCGATCAGAAGATGCGCCCCGCGCGTGTACGTGACCGCACGCGTCAGAGGTCTCAGGAAGCCTGGCATTGCGCCATCGTGCCAGGCCACCCGCACCGCACGACTCCCCCGTGAGGGGGAGACGGCCTCCCCGGGCGGGGGAAGCGCTCACAGGGCCTAGGCGGCCAGGCTGATGCCCATGACCAGCATCGACGTCAAAGACCTCACCAAGGAGTACGGCAGGACCCGCGCCCTGGACGCCCTCACGTTCCGCGTCCGCCCCGGCCGTGTCACCGGTTTCCTCGGCCCCAACGGCGCCGGCAAGTCGACCACCATGCGGCTCGTCCTCGGCCTGGACCGTCCCACCTCCGGCACGGCCACGGTGGGCGGCCGCCGCTACACCGAACTCGCCGAACCCCTGCGCCACGTAGGGGCGCTCCTCGACGCACAGGCCGCCCACGGTTCGCGCACCGCCCGCAACCACCTCCTCGCCCTCGCGGTCAGCAACCGGCTCCCCGCGCGGCGCGTGGACGAGGTCCTCGACGAGTCGGGGCTCGGAACCGTCGCGGACAAGAGGATCAAGACGTTCTCGCTGGGCATGCGGCAACGCCTCGGCATCGCGGCCGCGCTCCTCGGAGATCCCGAGGTCGTGATGCTGGACGAGCCCTCCAACGGCCTCGACCCCGAAGGGATCATCTGGGTCCGTGAGTTGCTGCGGCGGCTGGCCGCGGAGGGCCGCACGGTGCTCGTCTCCAGCCACCTCATGAACGAGACCGCGACCTTCGCCGACCACCTCGTCATCCTCGGACGGGGCAGGCTGCTCGCGGACGATCCCATGAACGAGTTCATCGCGTCGCGCAGCCGGGCGCGGGTCCGTGTGCGTACGACGGACCCGGACCTGCTCCGTGAACTGCTGTCCGGCCGGGGGTATGTCCTCGGGGAGTCGGTCGAGGGCCGCTGGACGGTCGACGGGGCGAAGGCCGAGGAAGTCGGCGCGATCGCAGCGGGCGCCGGGGTCCAGGTGCTCGAACTCGCCGACGAGCGGACCTCACTGGAACAGGCCTATCTCGCCCTGACGGCCGACGAGGCCGAGTTCAGAGCCGGCAGTGCCACCGTCCCCGCAACTCGTCAGGAGGCCTGATCATGGCCGGTTCCGCCGTACTGCCCGTGGCCCACGCCGAGTGGATCAAGATCAAGTCACTGCGGTCGAGCCTGATCTCGCTGCTCGTCATCTTCGCCGTGACCCTCGCCATCACCGTGCTGGCGTCCGCGACCATCGGCCAGGCCGAGGCGGCCGACCCCGACGCCGAGCCGCTCTTCGACGCCTTCTACGCCTTCAACTTCGGCCAGATCGCGGCGATCAGCTTCGGGACGACCGCGGTGGCGTCGGAGTACACGAGCGGCGCCCTGCGCATCTCGCTCGCCGCCGTGCCGCGCAGGGGGCTCTTCTACGGCTCCAAGATGATGGTCATCGGCGGCCTCGCGCTGCTCGCCGGACTCGTCACCAGCTTCGCCACCTTCCTGACCAGCCAGGCCTTCATGGGGGAGTACGCGATCGGGCTCGGCCACCCGGGCGCCGTTCGGGCCTGCGTCGGCGGCGGCATCTACCTGTCGCTGATGGCGCTCCTGGCGGGGGGCCTGACGGCCGTCCTGCGCAGCGGGGTCGCCGTCCTCAGCGTCCTCATCCCCTTCACGCTCATCGTCTCGTTCGTGGTCGGCGACGTGGCGGACGGTGCCGCCGGATTCCTGCCGGACAAGGCGGGGCAGCAGGTGCTGCACGAGGCCCCGACCGGGAGCGTCGGCCCGCTGGCCGGCCTCGCGGTGTGCGCGGCCTGGACGGCCGTCGTGCTGCTCGCCGGCTGGTGGGCGGTGCGCCGCCGAGACGCGTGACGAGTGACGAGTGACGAGTGACAAGTGACAAGTGACAAGTCACGCGTGACGCGTGACCAGGAACGTGCGACGCATGACGCGTTGTCAGTGGCGCCCGCTTTACTGGACATCATGAGCAGCGCACACCATCTCGCCGTGATCGACCTGCTGCGCTCCCGGGACTTCCCCGCGGAGCACGGCAGGTCCGAGCACGGCTCCCAGGGCCCCGGGTTCCACATCGCGGAGTTACTGACGAGCGACACCTTCTGGGAGGACGACGGCACGCGTTGGCACCTCACGGAGGAGCAGTACGACGCCGAGCGCGACGCCCTGGCCGTGCTCCTCGCCGATCGCTGGGGCGCGCCCCAGCAGTTCAGCCTGGCGAGCCTCTTCGAACGTGCCACGGCGGCGGATTGTGGCGAAGCGGACGAGGAGATACCGGAGCCGTGGGCCCAGTTGAGCTCCTGCGTGCCCGACCTGCACCTGTGGCAGGTCGACGGCCGCTGGATAGCGCTCGGTGTCGCCCAGTGGGACAAGGAACTGCCGCTCCAGCTGCTCGCCGTCATCACAGAGACCGACCCGCCGTGACCACGGCGTGCCGATACCGTCAGAGAAGGCCGAGCGAGCCCGTCCCCGTCGGCTCGAAGAAGCGGGCCACATTCGCTTCCGTCACCCCCGACAGCTCCGAGGGCGACCAGCGCGGCCTGCGGTCCTTGTCGACGACCTGGGCCCGGATGCCCTCGGGCAGGTCGGGCGAGGTCAGGGCGGCACAGGACACGCGGTATTCCTGTTCGAGGACCGCTTCCAGGGTGGGCAGTGCACGCGCCCTGCGCAGCGCGGCCAGGGTGACCTTCAGGGAGGTCGGGGACTTGGACAGGATCGTCTCGGCCGTTTCCTTCGCGTGCCGGTCGCCACTGGCGTGCAGCCGGTCCACGATCTCCTCGACGGAGTCCGCGGCGTAACAGTGGTCGATCCACTCGCGGTGCTCCGCCAGTTCACCGGCGGGAGCCGTGGTCGCGAACGCGCGCAGGACCTCCGCCGGACCCGCGTCGGCGAGCGCCGCGGTGAACTCCGCCAGCCGCTCCGACGGCACGTAGTGGTCCGCGAGCCCGCACAGCAGCGCGTCGGCCGCGCCCACCGGCGTCCCGGTCAGCGCGAGATGAGTGCCGAGCTCACCGGGCGTCCGCGTCAGCAGATACGTGCCGCCCACGTCGGGCACGAAGCCGATGCCCGTCTCCGGCATCGCCACCCGCGACCGCTCGGTGACCACCCGGACGTCCCCGTGCGCCGAGACGCCGACGCCGCCGCCCATCACGATGCCGTCCATCACGGCCACGTACGGCTTGGGGTAGCGGGCGATGCGCGCGTTGAGGAGGTACTCGTCGTGCCAGAACGCGGCCGACGCCGCCGCGCGGCCCGCGCGCACGTCGTCGTGGATGGAGCGGATGTCGCCGCCCGCGCACAAACCGCGCTCCCCGGCGCCGGTGACCACCACCGTCGCCACCGACGCGTCCCGCTCCCAGGCGTCCAGGGCCTCCGCCATGATCCGGACCATGGCGTGGTTCAGGGCATTGATGGCCCGGGGCCGGTTCAGGACGAGGTGTCCGACGCGGCCCTCGCGGCGTCGCAGGACGGGGGCGTCCACGGGGGTGTCGGCGGGCGCGTCGGGCGTGGCGTTCATGGTGCGGGTGGCTCCGTTCACATGGGGCGTACGCGGGGTGCGGGCAGGGACGGGGCGTACGCGGACGCGGTCAGGGACGGTCGCGGTCGCCGCCGCCCTGGAACGCGTCGAGGATCTGCTCGGCGGCGGACGTGGCCGTCAAGGTGCCCTCCCGGACGCGCTGTTCGAGGTCCGGGGCGAGCCGCTTGACCTCCGCGTGGCCGAGGAGCCTGCCGAGGAGGTCGTCCCGCACCATCGACCAGGTCCAGTCGACCTGCTGATCGCGGCGCTTGGCGGCGAGGCGGCCCGTCGAGTCGAGCAGGGCGCGGTGCTGCTCGATCCGCTCCCACAGGGTGTCGAGGCCGCTGGACTCGCGGGCGCTGCACGTCAGCACCGGGGGAGTCCACGCCGCGTCGGCCGGGTGCATCAGCCGCAGCGCACCCGCGAGTTCACGGGCCGCCGAGCGCGCGTCCCGCTCGTGCGGGCCGTCCGCCTTGTTGACGGCGATGACATCCGCGAGTTCCAGTACGCCCTTCTTGATGCCCTGCAGCTGGTCGCCGGTGCGGGCGAGGGTCAGCAGCAGGAACGTGTCGACCATGTTCGCGACCGCCGTCTCCGACTGTCCGACGCCCACGGTCTCCACGAGCACCACGTCGTACCCCGCCGCCTCCATCACCACGATGGACTCGCGCGTCGCCTTGGCGACCCCGCCGAGCGTCCCAGCCGAGGGAGATGGCCGTACGAAAGCGGCGGGATCCAGCGCGAGCCGTTCCATCCTGGTCTTGTCGCCCAGGATGGAACCGCCCGTGCGCGTCGAGGACGGGTCGACCGCGAGCACCGCGACCCGGTGCCCCAGCGAGGTCAGCATCGTGCCGAGGGCGTCGATGAACGTGGACTTGCCCACGCCCGGCACTCCGCTGATGCCGACCCGCCGCGCCCGCCCGCTGTGCGGGAGCAGCTCGGTGAGCAGCTGTTGCGCCAGCGCGCGGTGCTGCGGACGGGTCGATTCGACGAGGGTGATGGCCCGCGCGACGAACGCGCGCTTCCCGTCGAGGACGCCCTTCACATACGTATCGATGTCGATCGTCACAGGCATGACTTTCCCGCCGCTCACCGGCTCACAGTTCGTGGCCGAGATCGGCCGCCAGACGCTTCACCAGGTCGAACGCCGCGTCGGGGATCACCGTGCCGGGCGGGAACACCGCCGTGGCGCCCGCCTCGTGCAGCGCCTCGACGTCCTGCGGCGGAATGACACCGCCCACGACGATCATGATGTCCTCGCGGCCCTCGGCGGCCAGCTCCTCGCGCAGCGCCGGTACGAGGGTGAGGTGACCGGCGGCGAGGGAGGAGACGCCCACGATGTGCACGTCCGCCTCGACGGCCTGGCGCGCCACCTCCGCCGGGGTCTGGAAGAGAGGGCCGACGTCGACGTCGAAGCCCAGGTCGGCGAAGGCGGTGGCGATGACCTTCTGGCCGCGGTCGTGCCCGTCCTGGCCCATCTTCGCGACCAGGATGCGCGGCCTGCGCCCCTCGGCCTCGTCGAAGGAGTCCACGAGCGTGCGCGTGCGCTCGACGGACGGGGACTGGCCTGCTTCGGTGCGGTACACACCGGAGATCGTACGGATCTGGCCCGCGTGGCGCCCGTACACGCTCTCCAGCGCGTCGGAGATCTCACCTACCGTCGCCTTGGCGCGGGCCGCGTCGACCGCGAGCGCCAGCAGGTTGCCCTCCAGGCCCTGGCCCGGACCGCGCTCGGCGGACGCGGTGAGCGCACGCAGTGCGTCCTGACAGGCCGCCTCGTCACGCTCCTCGCGCAGCCGCTTCAGCTTGGCGATCTGCTGGGCGCGCACCGAGGAGTTGTCGACCTTCAGGACGTCGATCTGCTCGTCGCTGTCCACCCGGTACTTGTTGACGCCGATGACCGGCTGGCGCCCCGAGTCGATGCGGGCCTGCGTGCGCGCCGCGGCCTCCTCGACGCGGAGCTTCGGGATGCCCGCGTCGATGGCCTGCGCCATGCCGCCCGCCGCCTCGACCTCCTCGATGTGCTGCCAGGCACGCCGGGCCAGGTCGTACGTGAGCTTCTCGACGTACGCGCTGCCGCCCCACGGGTCGATGGTCCGGGTCGTGCCCGATTCCTGCTGGATCAGGAGCTGCGTGTTGCGGGCGATGCGCGCGGAGAAGTCGGTCGGCAGGGCCAGCGCCTCGTCGAGGGCGTTCGTGTGCAGGGACTGCGTGTGGCCCTGCGTCGCCGCCATCGCCTCGACGCACGTGCGCGTCACGTTGTTGAACACGTCCTGCGCGGTCAGCGACCAGCCCGACGTCTGCGAATGGGTGCGCAGCGAGAGCGACTTGGCGTTCTTGGGGTCGAACTGCTTGACGAGCTTCGCCCACAGCAGGCGCGCCGCGCGGAGCTTGGCGACTTCCATGAAGAAGTTCATGCCGATCGCCCAGAAGAAGGAGAGCCGCGGCGCGAACGCGTCCACGTCCAGGCCCGCCTCCCGGCCCGCGCGCAGGTACTCCACGCCGTCGGCGAGGGTGTACGCGAGCTCCAGGTCGGCCGTCGCGCCCGCTTCCTGGATGTGGTAGCCGGAGATGGAGATCGAGTTGTAGCGCGGCATCTTCTGCGAGGTGTACGCGAAGATGTCGGAGATGATCCGCATCGAGGGCTTCGGCGGATAGATGTAGGTGTTGCGGACCATGAACTCCTTGAGGATGTCGTTCTGGATGGTCCCCGCCAGCTTCTCGGGCGGTACGCCCTGCTCTTCGGCCGCCACGATGTACAGCGCGAGAACGGGCAGCACGGCGCCGTTCATCGTCATCGACACCGTCATCCTGTCCAGCGGGATGCCGTCGAAGAGCTGGCGCATGTCGTAGATCGAGTCGATGGCGACGCCCGCCATGCCGACGTCACCGGTGACGCGCGGGTGATCGCTGTCGTAGCCGCGGTGGGTCGGCAGGTCGAAGGCGACCGACAGGCCCTTCTGCCCGGCCGCGAGGTTGCGGCGGTAGAAGGCGTTGGACTCCTCGGCCGTGGAGAAGCCCGCGTACTGCCGGATCGTCCACGGCTGGTTCACGTACATCGTCGGGTAGGGGCCGCGCAGGTACGGCGCGACGCCGGGGTACGTCCCGAGGAAGTCGAGCCCCTCGGTGTCGGCACCCGTGTACAGCGGCTTGACCGCGATGCCCTCGGGCGTCTCCCACAGCAGGTCCGCCTCGGACTTGCCCGCGGACTCCTTCACGGCGGCGTGCCACTGCTCGGCCGCGGCGGACGGACCGCCGCCCGTGCCCAGCTCGATGTCGTCGAACTCGGGGATCCGCATTACGCCACTCCCATGCGGTCGAGGGTGGAGGTGAGGACGGCGACCGCGTCGCAGCCGGCGAAGACGTACTCGTCGATGTCGGTGTACTCCCCGCGTCCGGCGAGGAACACGCGCAGCGCTCCCGCCGACTTCAGGGCCCGCGCCACGGCGTCGGCCCGCTCGGCGTAGAGCGCGTCGCTCGAGCAGACGCACGCCACCGTGGCACCGCTCGCCGCGAACGCCTCAGCGGCCGTCTCCGCGTCCACCGACACCGGGTCGTGCACGGGCTCGACCCCGCCCGCCATGAACAGGTTGGCGGCGAAGGTCGCCCGCGCGGTGTGCGCGGCGGCGGAGCCGAGCGCGGCGACGAACACCTTGGGGCGGGCGCCGGTCGCGTCGAGGTGGGCGTCCGAACGGGAGCGCAGCTCCTCGTACGCCTCGTCGCGGCGCACCCGGGGCAGACCGCCACGGGGCGCCGCGGGCGCGGGCTCGCGCTCCACCGAACGCTCCGTGAGCAGCGGGAACTCGCTGACGCCCGTGATGGGTTCGCGGCGCCTTGCCAGCTTCTTCTTGCGCGCGGCCCAGGTCGCGGCGATCCGGTCGCCGACCAGACCGGAGCGCAGGGCCGCCGCCTGGCCGTCGGCGCGCTCGATCTCCTTGAAGAAGTCCCAGGCCGCGTGGGCGAGTTCGTCGGTGAGCCGCTCCACGTACCAGGAGCCGCCCGCCGGGTCGATGACGCGTGCCAGGTGCGACTCCTCCAGGAGGATCGTCGACGTGTTGCGGGCGATGCGGCGCGCGAACGCGTCCGGCAGGCCGAGCTCGTGGTCGAACGGCAGGACCGTGACGGCGTTCGCGCCGCCCACGCCCGCACCCAGGCAGGCCACGGTGGTCCGCAGCATGTTCACCCACGGGTCGCGGCGGGTCATCATCACGGGAGAGGTCACGGCGTGCTGCCGCTGCGCACCGGCCGACGGGACCCCGGACACCTCGGCGACGCGCGCCCAGAGGCGGCGCGCGGCCCGCAGCTTGGCGATGGTGAGGAACTGGTCGGCGGTGGCCGCGTACCGGAACTCCAGTTGCGCGAAGGCCTTGTCGACGCTCAGGCCCGATTCGTGGAGCGCCCGCAGGTACTCCACGCCCGTGGCGAGCGAGGCGCCGAGCTCCTGCGCGGCGGAGGCGCCCGCCTCGTGGTAGGGCAGCGCGTCGACCGTCATGGCGCGCAGGCCGGGGTAGCGCTCCCCGCACAGCCGCGCCAGTTCGGCGACGTCCTTGAAGGAGGTCACCTCGTCCCCGGTGCGGGCCTTGTGCCCGAGCGGGTCGGCGCCGAGCGTGCCGCGCACCGCGTCGTCGGCGATGCCCGCGGCCTCGTACAGGCGCAGCAGCTCGCGTGCGGCGGGCTCGGCCTGGTCGCCCGCGTCGAGCGCGAGGGGCACCAGGTCGAGGTAGACGCCGTCGAGGGCACGCTCCAGACCGGAGACCGGCAGGCCGGCGGGGCCCACGGTCAGCCAGAGGGAGGTGACGCCGTTCTCCAGATCGGTGAGGACGGCGTCGTTGGTGCGTGCGGGGTCGGCGCTCGCGTACCGCTGCCGGACGTCCCAGCCACCCGGGGTGTTGCCCTCGGGAACGGACCCCCTGACGAACGGGGCGAAGCCGGGGAGCCCGGCGTCGGGCGCGGCGTCGCGCGCGGTGTACAGGGGGCGGGTGGTGAGCCCGTCCTCGAGGGCGGTGGACAGCGCTTCCTCTGCGGCCGTCCCCGATACGTCCTTACCCGACTTGCGCAGCACGCCTTCCACAAGGCGGTGCCACTGCTCATGGGTCGCATCAGGGAACTCGGCGGCCAGCGAAAGCCCGTCGTCAGGCAGGACCGTCATGCCCCGATGCTAGGGCGCAATCCATGGCACGGGGTGTCATGAATGGCTGTGACCTTGCCCTCTTCCGGTCGCTCTTGATCTCGAACGAGCGGGCGGCTATTGCTTGCCACACGCATCGAGTCGGGCGCCAAGTCGGGCATCGCAGCAGATATCGCGGCAGGTCAGCGTCATGCCGGGACGTCGGTGGAGGTCCGTGGCGGTGCGAGCGCCGTTCCAGTGACGTACTGCACGTACTCCCGCTGCAGCCGGAACCCCGCCGTCCAGGCCAGCAGACGGCTGGGGCGGTTGTCGCGGCTGCACGACCAGCTCGCCGTATGTCCCCGCGCGGCGATGTCCGCGCACAGAGCCGTCACGCAGGCGAGGCCGAGGCGTTCGCGGCGACGCTCGGGGGTGGTCAGCACGGCCACGTCCTCGTACGTCTGTCCGGTGAAGTAGCTGCAGGCCACGGCGGCGACGCGGCCGCCCCGCTCCACCGCGGCCCAGGCGTGCCCCGAGTCGGCGAGCCCCTCGGGGCCGCCCCAACTGTCGTGGATCCACGCAGAATCGGGGGAGAGCTCGGCGAGCGCGGGCGCGTCGGCGGCCGTCAGACGGCGCACGGTCACCCCGCGAGGCGGGCGCGGCGGGGGCACCGGCTCACGGTGGACGTACACCATGCGCTCGGCCGGTACGAGACGGTCGAAGGCGGCGCCGAGCACCGGCAGGAAGCGGGCAGGAGCCTCGACGTGACTGCGGGCGAACGGTGCGAGCAGGTCGGGCGCGACGCTCCCCGGATCGCCGCGCAGCAGCACATGGCCCGCGCAGGAGACCGCCACGGCACGCGGATCGAGGGCACGGTCGGCCCACCAGTGGCCGACGCCGGTGGTCGCCACGTGCTCGGGGAGGGACGCGGGCCCGGGGGAGCCGGGCGCGAACCAGCGCGGCACGGCGGGCAGGTGGTGCGGGGGAAGCTGCATCATCAGACGCTCCTCCGGAGTGAGACCGTTCGGGTGAACGGGGCGCACCGGTCGGCAGGGCCATGACCGGAGGCCGGCCGCCTGGGCGCCGGGTTCCCGTTCCGTACGACATCCAACTGGCCCCGGCCCGCTGGCTCAAGAGCACCTCCGCGGAATCGACGCGTCCCTGACGGTGTGGCGGTCCCCGGCGCAGGCATCGCGTCAGGGGTCGGCACGGTTGCGTCAACGTCGCGTCATGGAGGGTCGGTTGACACCCGGTGTCGGGCATAACGTCACCGTATGCCGCCGGATTCCGAACGAACCCACGGTGCCCGGTTCGTTCCCTGCTGCCTGCCACTGCCTACTGCCGCCCACCCAGACGTCTCTCCTGGAGGAACCCATGGCCGAGCTCCTGTACGACGAGGACCCCGAGCCCTGCGAACCCGGCCCGGCCGGACCGCTGTTCGTCCCCGTCCGGCCGGGACCCGCGGGCTGTGTGGCCCGCCTGTTCCGCACACCAGTCGGCGGCCGCACCGCCGTCGCCTTCACGACCCCCCGGCTCCTGAGCGCGGCCCTCGGCCCCCGGCAGCCCTGGATCAGGCTCTCCGAACCGGCGCTGCGGTCCCTCGCGGAGCCGCTCGGCGTCAGCGAGGTCACGGTCGACCCACGGCTCACCGGCAGGACCGAACCCCTGACGGGCGCCCTGACCAGCACCCGGAACAGCGCCCTGACCAGCACCCAAAGCGCCCTGACCACGCGGAACGGCTGAGGACGAGACAAGGCGAAGAGAGAAGCTGCCATGACCACACTGCGCGTACCCCCGCTCCCGGCACCGGCCCCCGCAGTCACCCCCGCCCCCATCCCCCCGACCCCGCCCGACGGCGACCTGTCCGTCTGGCCCACGACCACCGCGCAGCCCGCCCACGGCGACCTCACCGTCGGCGGTGTCCCGCTCACCGACATCGCCGAGCGCTTCGGCACCCCCGCCTACCTCGTCGACGAAGCCGACGTACGCACCCGCTGCCGCACATACCGGCGCGCCTTCCCGGACGCCGACGTCCTCTACGCCGCCAAGGCGTTCCTGTGCCGTGCCATGGCGCACTGGGTGGAGGAGGAGGGCCTCGGCCTCGACGTGTGCTCCGCCGGTGAACTGGAGCTCGCCGTCACCACCGGCTTCCCCGCGGACCGCATCGTGCTGCACGGCAACGCCAAGAGCCCACAGGACCTCGCCGCCGCCCTTCGGCTCGGCGTGGGCCGGATCGTCATCGACAGCGCATCGGAGATCGCCAGGCTCGCCGCCGCCGTGCCGCCGGGCAGCCGCCAGAAGGTGATGGTGCGGGTGGTGCCCGGCATCGCCGCGGGCGGGCACGCCAAGATCCGCACGGGCACCGACGACCAGAAGTTCGGCCTCTCGCTCACGGACGGCTCCGCCCAGCACGCGGTCGCCCGCATCCTCGGCCAGCCGACCCTCGAACTCGTGGGCGTGCACTGCCACCTGGGCTCCCAGATCACCACCGAGAAGCCGTTCCTCGCCGCCGTGCGCCGCATGGTCGGTCTCATGGCCCGCATCAAGGACCAGCACGGGCTCACGCTGCCCGAACTGGACCTCGGAGGCGGGCACGGCATCGCCTACCGGCCCGGCGAGGAAGCGCTCGACATCGCCGCGCTCGCCCGCAGGGTGCGGGCCGAACTGGTCGGGAGCTGCGCGGCGGCCGACCTGCCGGTGCCCCGCCTGACCGTGGAGCCGGGACGCGCCATCGCGGGCCCCGCCGGTGTCGCGCTCTACCGGGTCCTCGCGGTCAAGCGCACCGGCGGGCAGACCTTCGTCGCCGTCGACGGCGGCATGAGCGACAACCCGCGCCCCGCCCTGTACGGCGTGCGTTATTTGCCCCGGCTCGTCGGGCGCCGCTCCACGGCCGAACCCGCCGCGGTGACCGTCGTCGGGCGGCACTGCGAGGCCGGTGACATCCTCGCCTCGGACGTCGCGCTCCCCGGCGACGTGCGGCCGGGCGACCTGCTCGGCGTCCCCGTCGCCGGGGCGTACCACCTGTCGATGGCCTCCGGCTACAACCTCGTCGGCCGCCCGCCCGTGGTCGCCGTGTCCGACGGACACGCCCGGCTGCTGGTCCGCCGGGAGTCGCTGGAGGACTTCAGGAGCCGGGACATCGGCCTGTAGCGGGCCGGTCAGGGTCAGTCAGGCCCGTCCACGGCCACCCACAGGACCGTCGCACCACGCAGTGAATCCCTTTCGCCCTGATTCGCGGAGGTGGAGCCGGGGAACCCGTGAGCAATGATCGGCAGGCCACAAGGACCCCGACGTACGTCGACTCCAGTGGCCTGCGTCCTTTCCACCCAGGAGGACCCCATGCTGGACAACACGCTGCAGCTGCTCACCAAGGGCTACGCGTGGCTCCCCGACCTGAGCCGCCGCAAGGGCCCGGGCGTCGTCCGCACCCGGCTGCTCGGCAAGCCGGTCATCGCCCTGCGCGGACCCGCGGCCGTCGGGTTCTTCTACGACGAGGACCACGTCCGCCGCCGCACGGCCCTGCCGGAGCCCGTGCTGAGCACGCTCTTCGGCAAGGGAGCGGTGCACACGCTCGACGGGGAGGAGCACCGGCAGCGCAAGGCGCTCTTCGTGACGGTCCTCAAGGACACGGACGGGGTCGCGGGCCTTGCGCGCCACGTCGAGCAGGAGTGGGAGCGGTCGGCCAAGGAGTGGGCGGGCCGCTCGCAGGTCACGCTGTTCGACGAGGTGAGCCTGCTGATCACGCGGGCCGTGTGCGCCTGGGCGGGCGTCCCGCTTCCCGAGCACCCCGAGGACGAGGCGCGGCGGACCGCCGAGGACCTGGTGGCGATGGTCGACGGCTTCGCCACCGCGGGGCCACGGCACTGGAAGGCACGGCGCGCCCGGCAGCGCCAGGAGGGCCGGCTCGCCCGGCTGGTGGAGGACCTCCGCGCGGCCGGGGGAGAGGCGTCCGACGGCGAAGGGCGGGCACCGTCCGTGGTGGCGGCCGTGGCGTTCCACCGGGACGCCGACGGCGAGCTGCTCGATCCGCGTATCGCCGCCGTGGAGATCCTCAACATCCTGCGGCCCACCGTCGCCGTCACTTGGTACACGGTGTTCGGCGCCCACGCCCTGCACCGGAATCCGGCGCTGCGCAAGCGCCTCGCCGCGCGGGACGAGGGGTACGCGCGTGCGTTCGCCCACGAGGTGCGGCGCTTCTACCCGTTCGCTCCGTTCGTCGCGGGTCTCGCCCCCGCCGACATCGAGTGGCACGGCGAGCCCATCCCCGAGGGCTCCATGGTCCTCCTCGACCTGTACGGCCAGAACCACGACCCGGAGCTGTGGAACTCGCCGTACGTCTTCGACCCCGACCGTTTCGACGGCCGCGAGCCCGGCCGCGACGAACTCGTCCCCCAGGGCGGCGGCGAGGTCTCCCAGGGGCACCGCTGCCCGGGCGAGGACGTCACCCTCGCCGTCCTGAGCACCCTGCTCCCGCACCTCGCGCGACTCGACTACGACGTCCCCCAGCAGGACCTGCGCATCTCCCTGCACCGCATGCCGACGAGGCCCCGCAGCGGCTTCGTCATCACCGGAGTGCGCTGAGCCGATCGACTGAATTCAACACACCTGCGTATTCGAGACACCTGCGTACTCGACACACCTACGGAAAGGCGCGAGGCATGGCCCGAGCGGCGCTGTTCGACGTGGACGGAACACTCACCGACACCAATCATCTGCATGTGATCGCCTGGTGGGAGGCGTTCCGCCAGGCCGGACAACAGGTCGCGATGCACGACATCCACCGGGCCATCGGTCTCGGCTCGACCGACCTCATCGACCGACTCCTCGGCGAGGACCGCGACCGCGACCAGGACGAGACGATCAGCGCCGCGCACAAGACGCTGTACGGCACGTACTTCGACCGGCTGCCCGCACTGAACGGCGCACGCGACCTCCTGTACGCGCTGGCCGAGCGCGGCTGGCGCATCGTCCTCGCGACCTCGGCGGGCGGCGGTGAGCTCGGGGCGCTGCGCCGGGCCATCGACGCCGACGACGTCATCGCCGGGGTCGCCAGCGCGGACGACGTGTCGTCGGGAAAACCGGCCCCCGACCCCGTCCACCACGCCCTGGACATCGCCGAATGCTCCCCGGAAGAGGCGCTGTTCGTCGGCGACACCGTGTGGGACATGCGGGCGGCGTCCCGCGCCGGGGTCCGCGGCGTCGCGCTGCTCTGCGGCGGCATCCCCCGGGCCGACCTCGAAGAGGCGGGCGCCTCGGCCGTGTTCGCGGACCCCGCCGACCTGCTGGGCCACGTGGACAGTGAGGTCGTCACCGGCAAGAAGTGAGCCACTCGGCGGAGGGTCGAGGAGGAGGGCCGACCGGCCGCACCCCAATGCGGCCGGTCGGCGATGCGTGCGTCCGATGGCCGTTCCGACGCCGCGCACCCCGCGTCCCGTGTGCCCCGCGTACGCCGGTACATGCGGGGCGTCCACGAATCGAGCGAAGTCACGAACGCACATGCGGAATCCCGTAGTCGGGCTCGGAGGCCGGTCTCCACATCCGTATGCGGACACCTGTTTGGTGGTTCATCGCAGGGGCAGGCGAACTTCGTGCTTCGGACCGGAGGCGCGTTTGCGGGGAGCGGTGTGTTTGCTCCAGGTGGATGCCCTGTGCCGGGGTGCCCCGTCTCCTCGCGGTCCCTGTTGACGCACCGCTGAGGAGCGAACTGATGCCGACGAACCTCAATGAATACGCCGCACGCCGCCGCACCGCGGCCCGGCACTCGCACCACGACGCACCCGACACCTCCGCTGAGTTCGCCCGGCTGGCCGTCCTCGACGACGGCCCGGAGCGTGAGGTCCTGTGCGCGGAGATAGTCGAGGCGTGGCTGCCGATGGCCCACCGCCTCGCCGCCCGCTACCGCAACAAGGGCGAGAGTCTCGAAGACCTGCGGCAGGTCGCCGCGATGGGCCTGGTCAAGGCCGTCAACCGGTTCGAGCCGGGTCGCGGCGCCTTCGAGAGCTACGCCGTGCCCACCATCACCGGCGAACTGCGCAGGCACTTCCGCGACCGCATGTGGGACGTGCGCGTTCCCCGCCGCGTCCAGGACCTGCGCAACAAGGTCCGCGTCGCCCGTCGCGAACTGCGCGACCTGCCGGGCAGCGGACCCGAACCGTCCATCGCCGACATCGCCGCGCACGCCGGCCTCACGGAGGACGAGGTGAAGGACGGCATGCAGGCCATGGAGGGCTACAGCGCCCTGTCGTTGGACGCCGAGATCTCGTCCGCCGACCCCGACGGGTTCAGCCTCGCCGACACGCTCGGGGCGCCCGACGCCGCGTACGACATCGTCACCGACCGGGAGGCGGCCAAGCGGGGGCTGCGGAAGCTGCCGGAGCGCGAGCGGACCATCCTGTACCTGCGCTTCTTCGAGGACATGACGCAGAGCCGCATCGCGGAGGAGCTCGGCATCTCGCAGATGCACGTCTCGCGTCTGATCAGCACCAGTTGCGCCCGGGTGCGCGCCGAGGCCGACGAGGGCCGCCCGGCCGCCCGCGCGGCCTGACCCCGGCCCGCCCACGACACGGCTCGGCCCGCCCACCGCATAGGTGGGCGGGCCGCTGTGCCGGTGCGGAGCGCCGCTACAGAATCGCGCCGGGCGTGTAGGCCGCGGCCTCGGGGTGCTCCTTGAGCAGGGCGTCGATCCGTCCGACGACCGTGGTGACCTGGTCGCTCGCGGCGCCGGTGAACGACAGCTTGTCGGCCATCAGCTCGTCCAACTGGGCGCGGTCCAGCGGGATGCGGGAGTCGGCGGCGAGCTTGTCGAGCAGTTCGTTGCGCTCGGCGCCCTGCTCGCGCATCGCGAGGGCGGAGGCGACCGCGTTCTCCTTGATGGCCTCGTGGGCCTCCTCGCGGCCGACGCCCGCGCGCACCGCGGCCATCAGGACCTTGGTGGTGGCGAGGAAGGGGAGGTAGCGGTCGAGCTCGCGGGCCACGACGGCGGGGAACGCCCCGAACTCGTCGAGCACGGTCAGGAAGGTCTCGAGCAGCCCGTCGAGCGCGAAGAACGCGTCGGGCAGGGCGACCCGGCGTACGACGGAGCAGGAGACGTCGCCCTCGTTCCACTGGTCGCCCGCCAGCTCGCCGGTCATCGACGCGTAGCCGCGCAGGATGACGGTGAGGCCGTTGACACGCTCGCAGGAGCGGGTGTTCATCTTGTGCGGCATCGCGGACGAACCGACCTGGCCCGGCTTGAAGCCCTCGGTGACCAGCTCGTGGCCCGCCATCAGGCGGATCGTCTTGGCGATGGAGGAGGGCGCCGCGGCGACCTGCACGAGCGCGGTCACGACGTCGTAGTCGAGGGAGCGCGGGTAGACCTGGCCGACCGAGGTGAAGGCCGACTCGAAGCCCAGGTGCGAGGCGATCCGCTGCTCCAGATCGGCGAGCTTCGCGGCGTCGCCGCCGAGCAGGTCGAGCATGTCCTGGGCGGTGCCGACCGGACCCTTGATGCCGCGCAGCGGGTAGCGGCCGATGAGCTCGTCCAGGCGGCGGTGGGCGACGAGGAGCTCGTCGGCGCCGGTCGCGAACCGCTTGCCCAGCGTCGTCGCCTGCGCGGCGACGTTGTGGGACCGGCCCGCCATGACCAGCTCCCCGTACTCACCGGCGAGCCTGCCGAGCCGGGCGAGGACCGCGACGGTACGGGAGCGGATCAGCTCCAGGGAGAGCCGGATCTGGAGCTGCTCCACGTTCTCGGTCAGGTCGCGCGAGGTCATGCCCTTGTGGACGTGCTCGTGCCCGGCGAGGGCGTTGAACTCCTCGATACGGGCCTTCACGTCGTGGCGCGTGACCTTCTCGCGCTCGGCGATCGAGGCCAGGTCGACCTGGTCGAGCACGCGCTCGTAGTCGGCGATGGCGGCGTCGGGAACCTCGATCCCGAGGTCCTTCTGGGCACGCAGCACGGCGAGCCAGAGCTGACGCTCCAGCTTCACCTTCTGCTCGGGCGACCAGAGGGTGGCGAGCTCGGCGGAGGCATAACGTCCGGCGAGGACGTTCGGGATACGGGGCTTTGCGGGCGCGGCAGTCACGTGTACGGAGTTTACCGGGCGTCCATACAGGCTCCGGACCATCCGCGTATGTAGGAACCTCCAGGTCACAGCCCCTGGAGTCACTCCGCGCGTCGTTTTGGCTGGATCCAAAACGACGCGCGGAGTGCTCTGCCGACGGAGCATGCTGCTGCCGTCAGCGCGCCAGCAGGTACGTCAGAAGGAGTCAACGACATGCGCACTCGGAAAATCGCCCTTGGCGCCGTCGCCTTGGTGTCGCTCTTCACCGCAGGCCTCGCCACGGTTCCCGCACAGGCCGCCGGGACGGCGGACGCGTCCATCGACGCTGTCGAACCCACTCTGGTCGGCGGCGGGGACGTGGACATCTTCTGGCGCGCCAAGAATGCCGCGACGGGCTGCAAGGTCGGGCGGATCTGTCTCTCCGTGAAGGACCCCACCGAGGGCGCGAGCAAGTACTGGAAGGTGTACAGCCTCACCACGTGCGACATCATCTACAAGATCTACAACTGGAAGGGCGGCGGGTTCTGGGAGAACAATCAGACCGGCGGCGCCTACGGCACGTTCTACTCCGGGGGCGAAGGCGACGGATACTGGAACGACACCGAGCCTGCCTGGGCGCCTGCCAAACCCCCCACTCGCGGCCCCTACGGCTGGACCCCGATCAACAGCGTCCGGGCCTGCACCGAACGGTGAGGGTCCGCCACCGGTGCCCCGGGTCAGCCGTCGCCGAGGAGCCGGTGGCCCAGGGGCGTTGGCGAATGCAGGACCCGTCTGCCGTCGCGGTGGGACGCGATGAGGCCGCCCTCCCGTAACACCGCCAGTTGCTGGCTGGCGCTCGGCACGGACACCCCTGCCGCGCCGGCCAGTTCGGACGTGGTGGCGCAGGTCAGGGTGGCGGTCTCGTGGAGGAGCGCGGCTCGGGTGGGGCCCAGCAGACGGGTCAGGGCGGTGGGGGAGTGCGTGGGGGACGGGGGTGTTTTGTCGACCGGGTAGATGAGTACCGGGCGGAGTTCGCTGTCGGCCAGGGTGATAGGGCGCCGCCAGCAGAAGTACGACGGGACCAGCAGCAGCCCCCGCCCCGCCAGGTGCAGGTCCCGCTCGACCGGATAGTCGACGGTGAGCACGGGTGGCTCCCACACCGCCATCGGCCGCAGACTGTCCAGCAGGGCCTGCGTACCGCCGTCCGCGAGGGCACGCGTACGCAGGGCCCGGTCCGTCGCCGTGGCGGCGTCGACGCGGTTCCACACCGGCGCGATGAACGCACGGTGGTACGTGCTCAGGGTGGCGCCCAGCGCGGTCAGCGCGCGCACGTCGCCGCGCGCCAACTCCGCCCCCGCCCAGGGCCGTCCACCAGTCGCCGACAGGAGCGACAGCTCGTGGCGCAGGCGGCGTCGCGGCGTCGCGAGCACCCGGTCGATGCCCGTCCGCAGCGCGTGCGTCGTGCCGTTCTCCAGGGGTGGCGTGAGGAAGTCGGGGAAGTACGCCGCGCGTGGCACGAGGCTGGACAGGGCCGACGCCACCTCCCGTGCGGCCCGCCCCTGCCGCACGAGCCCACCCGCCATCCGCCGCCACGGCCCGAAGGCCAGCGCGCCCTCACGCGTCTGCAGACGGCAGAGGCTGCACACGATCTCCCACAGCGGATCCGGACGCCGGGCAAGCCGTACGTTCGCCAGGTCGCTGCCGGTGAAATGGACGCGCAGCATGGCTTCCCGCTTCCCCCGTTGGCCGTTGACGCTCCACCACGACTCTGACACGCATCACGTCCCGGACGAGGACGCTTCCCGGCCAGGCGTTATCCTGGGGCCGCGGCCGACGACATAGCCCGCATCCAGCGACATTCCAGTGCGAAACGGTCGCAGCGCGCATGTCGTACGCATGGCCGATGACGTACACGAAGAAAGCTCAGGTTGTGGACTACCAGGCCGTTCTCGAAGAAGTCGCCGCCTTTGCCCGGCCGCTCGTGGGCCGCGGTCAGGTCGCCGGCTACATCCCGGCGCTCGCGGACGTGGACGCCGAACGGTTCGGGATCGCGGTCGCCGACGTCAACGGCGACGTGCACGGTGTGGGGGACTGGCAGGAACCGTTCTCCGTCCAGTCCATCTCGAAGGCGTTCAGCCTCGCGCTCGTCCTCGCGGAGGGCGGCGACCGGATCTGGGACCGCGTCGGCACGGAACCGTCCGGCAACCCCTTCAACTCGCTCGTCCAGCTCGAGTACGAGAACGGCATCCCGCGGAACCCGTTCATCAACGCGGGCGCGCTGGTCGTCACGGACCGGCTGCAGAGCCTCACCGGCGACGCCGGTACGACGATGCTGGAGTTCCTGCGCGAGGAGAGCGGCAACCCGGACGTCGCCTTCGACCCGGTGGTCGCGGCATCGGAGGCCGAGCACGGCGACCGCAACGCCGCCCTCGCCCACTTCATGGCGAGCTACGGCAACCTCGACAACCCCGTTTCCACGGTCCTGGAGCACTACTTCCGGCAGTGCGCGATCCGCATGAACTGCCGCGACCTCGCCCTCTCGGCGGCCTTCCTGGCCCGGCACGGGCTCCGCAACGACGGCACGCGACTGCTGCCCCCGCGCGAGGCGAAGCAGGTCAACGCGGTGATGCTCACCTGCGGTACGTACGACGCGGCCGGCAGTTTCGCCTACCGCGTCGGCCTGCCCGGCAAGAGCGGCGTCGGCGGCGGCATCGTCGCGGTGATCCCGGGCCGCTGCACGCTGTGCGTGTGGAGCCCGAGCCTGGACTCGTACGGCAACTCCGTAGCGGGTGTGGCCGCGCTGGACCACTTCACCACGGTGACGGGCTGGTCGGTGTTCTAGGCGGCGGCCGTCAGCCCTCACTCCACGCGGTCGCCGGAAAATGCGGCGGCGCCGGCGGCCGGACTGCGATAGAACCGGATTGTGGACGAGCGGCGTTTACCCGGAGGCAGGACGGTGGGGGCGGTACGGCGCGGTGACACGGTCCATCGGCCCGTGCGGCCGTGGACGCCCGCGGTCCACGCGGTGCTGCGCCATCTGGAGACAGCGGGGATGGACGGTGTGCCCCGGGTCTTGGGCACGGACGAGCAGGGGCGTGAGGTCTTGACCCATCTCGACGGCGAGACCGCGGGGGAGGAACTTCCCTGGCCCGCCTGGGTGTACGCGCCGACCACGCTGGAGGTCGTGGGGAGGTGGGCCCGGCGGCTGCACGACGCGACGGAATCCTTTGTTCCGCCGTCGGACGCGCACTGGCTCGCCGGGCAGCGGTGGCGGCCCGGTCTCGTCATCGGGCACCACGACGCCGCTCCTTGGAACGCGGTATGGCGCGACGGGAGTTCGGTGGGTTTCTTCGACTGGGACACCGCGGGACCCTCGACACGGGAGTTCGACCTGGCCTTCATGGCGTTGACCTGGGTTCCGCTGCACGCGCGCGGTTTCGCCGAGCGGACCGGGTTCACCGCGTTCGAAGACCGGTCCCGCCGCCTGCACCGGTTCCTCGACGCCTACGGATACGACGGCGACCGGTCGGCGTTCGGAACCGTGGTCGCCGCGCGGGCCCGGACCAACGCGGACGTCATCCGCCGCATGGCAGCCGACGGCGATCCGGTCTACGCGGCACTGGAGCCGGTAGCCGCGGAACTGCACCGGGCCGCCCTTGAGGTCGACGCGTTGCCCGCCTCCTTCTGGCGTCCGGCCGGCTGAGCGGCTTCGGGGTGAAGCCGGCTGCCGGACCTCTCAGAGGAGCGGCGGGCCGTCGTACGGGAGCAGGTCGGGGCGCTTCGGTGCGCGGCCGTCGCCGGACGAGCGGCCGGTGAGGCGGCGGCCTATCCACGGGCCCAGGTACTGCCTGGCGAACCGGACGTCGGCGACGCGGCGGGTGGCCCAGCCCGGGGGCACGGCGACGGGCAGCGGCGTCTGCCAGTCGTCCTCTGGGGCGTAGCCGAGCGCCTGCCACACGGCCTCCGCGATCCTGCGGTGTCCTTCCGCCGTGGGATGCAGCCGGTCCACGTCCCACATGCGCTGGTCGCCGAGGACGGCCGCGCCGTAGAGGTCCACGACGATCGCGTCATGCCGGGACGCCAGGTCGTCGACGTACGAGTAGAGCTCCTCCATGCGCGGACGGAAACGTTCCATCACCGGACCGTTCCGTCCCGGGCTGCGCATCAGGACGAGCTGCTTGCACGAGGGGGCGAGCCGATCGACGGCCTCTTCCAGCAGGCCGCGGACACGGCCCATGTCGCACTTGGGGCGCAGCGTGTCGTTGAGGCCGCCCACCAGGGTGACCACGTCGGCCTGCATCGCGGCCGCGAGGTCCACCTGCTCGTCGACGATCTGCCCGATGAGCTTGCCGCGCACGGCCAGGTTCGCGTAACGGAAGCCGGGGCTGTGCGCGGCCATCCGGGCCGCGAGGAGGTCGGCCCACCCGCGGTAGGTGCCGTCGGGCAGCACGTCCGACATGCCCTCGGTGAAGGAGTCGCCCACCGCGACGAGACTGGTGTAGTTGGCATTCATCTGCATGGCAGAAACGATCGTAACCCGGCGCCCCGCCCGGTGGATCTGGGCAGCGTGGCTCCGCGGCGGTATGTCATAGGCACGCCGTCGTCACGAGAGAGCGAGCCCGCCATGTGGAACGCAGCCTTCTGGAAGGCCACCGCGGAACGCGCGATCCGCACGTTCGCCCAGGCGCTCGCCGCCGTGCTGGTGGCGGAGGCGACCAGCCTCCTGGACGTCGAGTGGGGCGCGGCCTTCGCGACGGCGGGTCTCGCCGCGGCCCTGGCGGTCCTGACGGCGATCGGCGCCTCCGAGGTCGGCGGGGCGGGCCCCGGCATCACGGAGGAGCCGACGAAGAGGGCGAGCGCGGGTGCGGGTGCGGGCGCGGACGCGGGGGGATCGGCGGGGTGAGGCCCCGGGACCCGTGAGGCCCCGGGACCAGTACACCCGCACCGTCACACAGGCTGTCCGAACAGCTTCTGCAGGACGTCCTCCATCGTGACCATGCCTGCCAGGCGGCCGTCCGAGCCGAGGACCGCCGCCACGTGCGTGCGGCTGCCGCGCATGGCCGTCAGGACGTCGTCCAGCGGAGTCGTCTCGCGCACCTGGGCGATCTTCCGCATGTCCGGCACCCGGAACGGCAGATCGCGCGGTGCCCGGTCCAGGGCGTCCTTCACGTGCAGATAGCCGACGATCCGGCGGCCGTCGTCGACCACGGGGAAGCGGGAGAACCCGGACTCGGCCGAGAGCTGCTCGAGCCGCTCCGGAGTGACGCCCACGCGCGCGTAGACCACGGCTTCCAGCGGCAGGACCACGTCCCTGACCGGGCGGCGGCCCAGTTCGAGCGCGTCGTGCAGCCGCTCCCGCGCACGGTTGTCGATCAGACCCGCGTCTCCGGAGTCCTTCACCATGCGCGCCAGGTCCTCGTCGGAGAAGCTCGCCGACACCTCGTCCTTGGCCTCGACGTGCAGCAGCTTCAGCAGACCGTTGGCGAACGCGTTGATCGCGAAGATCACCGGACGCAACGCCCGTGCGAGGGCCACCAGCGGCGGCCCGAGCAGCAGCGCGGAACGCACGGGCTCCGCGAGGGCGATGTTCTTCGGGATCATCTCGCCCAGGAGCATGTGCAGATACGTCGCCAGGGTCAGCGCGATGACGAACGAGATCGGGTGGACGAGGCCGTGCGGCACGCCCACCGCGTCGAACGCGGGCTCCAGAAGGTGCGCGATCGCGGGCTCCGCGACGATACCGAGGATCAACGTGCACAGCGTGATGCCCAGCTGCGCCGCCGCGAGCAGCGCGGACACGTGCTGGAGGCCCCACATCACGCTCTTGGCGCGCCGGTCGCCCTCCTCCGCGTGCGGCTCGATCTGGCTGCGGCGCACGGAGATGAGGGCGAATTCCGCGCCCACGAAGAACGCGTTGACGACGAGTGTCGCCAGACCGATCAGCAACTGGACGGCGATCATCGGACATCCTCCTCGTGGTCGTCGGCGTCGAGCGGGGCGTGCAGCATGACGCGGGCGGCGCGCCGCCCCGACGCGTCCACGACGTCGAGCCGCCAGCCGCCCACCTGGACGCCGTCACCGACGGCGGGGATGCGGCCGAGCTCCGTGGCGACGAGTCCGGCGAGCGTCTCGTAGGGCCCGTCGGGCACCCGCAGGCCGACCCGCGCGAGCTGGTCGGTGCGGGCGGCGCCGTCGGCGGAGTACAGCGTCCTGCCGTCGTCGTCGGTGCCCGCGTGGGCGATGTCGGGCGTCTCGTGCGGGTCGTGCTCGTCCCGCACCTCGCCGACGACCTCCTCGACGATGTCCTCCAGGGTCGCCACCCCGGCCGTACCGCCGTACTCGTCGATGACCACGGCCATCGTGCGCTTGCCCGAGAGCCGGTCCAGGAGCCGGTCGACGGTGAGCGTCTCCGGTACGAGCAGCGGCTCACGCATCAGCTCGGCGACGGAGACCCGCTGCCTGCGCTCCGCGGGCACGGCGAGGACGTCCTTGATGTGTGCGACGCCGACGACCGTGTCGAGGTTTCCGCGGTACACGGGGAAGCGGGACAGGCCGGTGGCGCGCGTGGCGTTCGCGACGTCCTCGCAGGTGGCGTGCGTTTCGAGGGCCATGACCTGCACGCGGGGCGTCATCACGTTCTCCGCGGTGAGGTCGGCGAGGTTCAGCGTGCGCACGAACAGCTCGGCCGTGTCCGCCTCGAGGGCGCCCTCCTTGGCGGAGTGGCGGGCCAGGGCGATCAGTTCCTTGGGGCCGCGCGCGGAGGCGAGCTCCTCGGCGGGCTCGATGCCGAAGCGGCGTACGGAACGGTTCGCCGTGTTGTTCAGGTGCGCGATGAACGGCCGGAACGCCGCACTGAAGAGGCGCTGCGGCGTGGCCACCCGCTTGGCGACGGCGAGCGGCGAGGAGATCGCCCAGTTCTTGGGCACCAGCTCGCCGATGACCATCAGGAAGACCGTCGACAGGGCCGTGCCGATCACCAGGGCGACGGAGGACGCCGCGGACTTCGGTATGCCGAGGCCGCGCAGCGGGCCCGCGATCAGCGCGGCGATGGACGGCTCGGAGAGCATGCCGACCACCAGGTTGGTGACGGTGATGCCGAGCTGCGCGCCCGAGAGCTGGAAGGTGAGGTTCTTGACGGCTTTGAGGGCACCGGCGGCGCCGCGCTCGCCGCGCTCGACAGCGCGCTCGAGCTCGCTGCGCTCGACAGTCGTGAGGGAGAACTCCGCGGCGACGAACACACCGCACGCCAGGCAGAGCAGCACCGCCACGAGGAGCAGGAGCACTTCGGTCATCGGGTCACCTCCGTCCCATGATCCGGCAGGAGCTGGAGGAATGCGCGATGTCGGGTACTAGGAGGCTCGCCCATGGGCGGACGCTCACACCTTTCAGTTGGATACGAGTATTGCGTCCATGGTAAAGGATCAGCAAAGCCACTCGAACCTCTGTCGGGATCTGCGGGGGCTACCCCACTACCCCGCCGACGGCGCTTCACCCAGCGGCTCGCCCAGTGGCTCACTCAGCGGCTTCACCCACCGGCTCCACTGAGGCTGCGGAGCGTAACCGGCGGCGCGCCACGCGGGGTGGGCGAGCTCGTTGCGGTCCAGGACCATCGCGTCACCGCGGCGCCCCCCGAGCCGCACGAACCGCTCCTCCGCCGCGGCGAGCAGCGCGGTGCCCACGCCGCGACGGCGGTGGTCCGGGTGCACCGCGAGACGGTAGAGGTGGCAGCGCCAGCCGTCGAAGCCCGCGATGACCGTCCCCGCGAGCTCACCGCCCCGCTCGGCGAGGATCAGCGACTCCGGGTCACGGGCGACGAGCCGCTCCACGCCGGAGCGGTCGTCGCTGATGCTCGTGCCTTCGGCGGCCACCTTCCAGAAGGCGAGCACCGCGTCCAGGTCCTCGGGCGCAGCGGCCCGTATCCGAAGATCATCCATCCGAAGATCGTCCATACGGCCATCCCATCACTGGCCCGCACCGTGGCGCGCGGACTTTTCAGGATGTGGACGAGAGCCCGACCGGTCGGTCCTCACTCGTGCGCGATGGCCGCCAGCACGTTCATGCGCGACGCGCGCAGCGCCGGAAGCAGCGCCGCCGCGAGGCCGACGACCACCGAGCCGATCACCACCGCGACGATCGTCGTCCAGGGGAACGCCAGCTCCTTCATGCCCTGCAACGCGAGCACCTGCTGCACGGCGACGCCCCACACCATCCCGAGCGCGAGACCGAGCAGCGCACCGAACACCGCGATGACCACCGACTCCAGGCGGATCATGCGCCGCAGCTGGCGGCGGCCGAGGCCGATGGCGCGGAGCAGTCCGATCTCGCGGGTGCGTTCCACGACGGACAGGGCGAGGGTGTTGACGACGCCGAGGACCGCGATGACGATCGCGAGGCCGAGGAGAGCGTAGACGAGGTAGAGCATCACGGCTATCTGCTGCCGGATCAGCTCCTTGTAGTCGGCCTGGTCGCGTACCTGCACCTGCGGATAGGGGTCGAGGGTCCTGTCCAGGTGCGCGCGCAGGGTGTCCGCGTCCGTGCCCGGCGCCGCGTTGACGTACAGCGCGGAGTCCTGCCCGCCCGGCACGTACTTCTCGACCGTGCCGAACCCGAGGAAGAGCCCGCCCTCGACGCCGAAGCCCTCGGGCGAGTCCTGGTCGGTCAGCGCGCCCACGGTCAGCTTCGTCCCGCGCCCGCCGGGGAACGTCGCCGGCAGCGTGTCACCGACGCGCACCCCGTGCTTCTCCGCGAAGTCCACGTCCATGCCGATCCGGCCCGGGGCGAGCGCGGCCCGTGAACTGCCCTGCGCGTACGTCACCTTGGCGACGTCGTCGAGCCGCGGATCGTAGCCCGCGGCGGTCGACTCGACGTTCTTGCCGTCGGGCAGCGCCAGTTCGATGGGCGTGAAGCGCTGGCGTACGACGAGACCCGCGCCGTCCGTCTCCTCGACCTTCCCGGTGATCTCCGAGGAGAACGGCATGAAGTTGCTGTTCTGCACGACGAAGTCCGCGCCGAGCGTCCGGTCGATCTGCCGGTCGAACGACTTCGTCATCGAGGCGCTGGCCACCGACAGGCCGCCGACCAGCGCGAGCCCGACCATCAGCGCGGCCGCCGTGGCGCCCGTGCGGCGCGGGTTGCGCAGTGCGTTGCGCTGGCTCATCCGGCCGACGGAGCCGAAGACCGCGGGGAAGGCGCCTCCGAGGACCCGGATGACCGGCCGCACCAGGAGCGGCCCCGCGATGACCGTGGCGATCAGGGTCAGCACGATGCCCAGGCCGAGCAGCGACGCCGCGGACGACGTCTTCTCCGCGGTGGCGCACCCCACGAGCGCGGCGGCACCGACGGCCCCGACGAGCGTTCCGGCGGCCGCCCGCACCTTCAACGGCCGCCCCACACCGGCGATCTCGGCGTCCGCGAGCGCGGCCATCGGCGAGACGTGCGCGGCCCGCCGGGCGGGGAGGTACGCCGCGACGAACGTGACGCCGACCCCGACGACGTACGAGACGACCGGCGTCGCCCAGCCGATGACCATCTCCGTGGACTTCAGGTTCATCCCGAGCAGGCCCATCAGCTCGATCAGGCCGAGGGCGAGACCTATGCCCGCGGCGAGCCCCAGCGTCGAGCCGACGAGGCCGAGCAGCAGCGCCTCGACGAGCACGGAACGGCGCACCTGCCTGCGGTCGGCGCCGAGCGCGCGCAGCAGCCCCAGTTCGCGGGTGCGCTGCGCGATGAGCATCGAGAAGGTGTTGACGATCAGGAAGACGCCGACGAGGACGGCGACACCGGCGAAGCCGAGCATCACGTACTTGATGACGTCGAGGAACCCGCCGAGCTCGGACGCCGCGGAATCGGCCTGTTCGTCGGCGGTCTCCAGGTCGTAGCCGGAGCCCAGTTCGGCGCCGACACGGCGCTTGAGCGCGGTGTCGCTCACCCCGTCGTCGGCGGTCACGGAGATGCTCGTCGCCGCCTTCGCCGAACCGAGGAGCTCGCGCTGGGCGCTCGCGGTGTCCAGGAAGATGAGTGCGGCCCCGGGGTTCGTGGTGGTGAAGGTGGCGATGCCGACGACCTCGACCTTGAACGAGCCGGGGCGGGCGAGGACGGTGAGGGTGTCCCCGATCTCCACGTCCTTCTTGTCGGCCGTGTCCGCGTCGATGATCGCCTGGCCGTCGCCGCGCGGTGCGTGGCCCGAGGTGAGCTCCACGGGGCTGCGGTCGGTGGGGTGCCAGTCCGTGGCGACCGTGGGGGCGCCCGTCGTGGGGCCCACGGATTCGTTGTCGCGGTCGACGATGGTGATGTTGTCGACGGACACGTCGATGTGCGCGTCCGCGACTCCGGAGACCCCGGCCACCCGCTCCTTGAGGCTCGCGGACAGCGTTGGCGTCCGACCGGACGGCACCGCCTCGTCGAGGTCCTCCTTCGGCTCCACGGTCACATCGGCCGACGTGGAGGCGAAGAGGCGGTCGAAGGTGCGGGTGACCGTGTCCGAGAAGATCAGACTGCCCGCGACGAACGCGACCGAGAGGATCACGGCCAGCGCGGAGAGGGCCAGCCTGCCCTTGTGCGCGAGGAAGCTCCTGAGCGTCGCCTTCAGCACCGGGGCCTCCTGCTCAGCTCTGCTCGGACGGTCGGTCGTCGTGCGTACCCGGTGCTTCGGCCGGGCCGGGCGTGCCCGGCGGCGTCGCGTGCGACGCGTCGAACCGTTTCAAGCGCTCCAGGACCGCCTCCGCCGTCGGCCGTGCCATCTCGTCCACGATGCGCCCGTCGCCCAGGAAGAGGACCAGGTCGGAGTGGCCGGCCGCGCTCGGGTCGTGGGTCACCATCACCACGGTCTGGCCGAGCCGGTCCACCGCGTCCCGCAGGAAGCCGAGGACTTCGAGCCCGGCCCGCGAGTCCAGGTTGCCCGTCGGTTCGTCGGCGAAGATCAGCTCGGGCTTCGCGGCGAGGGCCCGCGCACAGGCCACCCGCTGCTGCTGGCCGCCGGAGAGCTGTGCGGGCCGGTGCTTCAGCCGGTCCCGCAGCCCCAGCGTGTCGATGACGTGCTCCAGCCAGTCGCGGTCGGGCCGCTGCCCCGCGATGTCCATCGGGAGCGTCATGTTCTCCAGCGCGTTGAGCGTGGGGATGAGGTTGAAGGACTGGAACATGAAGCCGATGCGGTCGCGCCGCAGCCGGGTCAGCTCGCGCTCCTTGAGGCCCGTGATCTCCGTGTCGCCGAGCCACACCTGACCCGCGGACACGCTGTCGAGCCCGGCCAGGCAGTGCATCAGGGTGGACTTGCCCGAGCCGGAAGGCCCCATGACGGCCGTGAAGCGCCCGCGCGTGATGTCCACGTCGACCGAGTCGAGGGCGAGCACGGTCGTCTCGCCCGAGCCGTACGCCTTGGTGAGGCCGCGGGCGCGGGCGGCGATCCCGGCGGGCTCCGAACGGTCCGTGAGCGGTGCCGAAGCAGGTGTGGACAAGGCGGCCTCCTGGGTTGTGGCCGTACCAACTCCCGTATAGCCGCTGAGAGTAGTGGGGCTGCCCGGGTGTCCGGTATCCCTCCGAGGTCGGGCCCCCGGACGTATGTAAGGGACAAGGTCCTTGCGGTCTTGTCGTGCTAGCGCCCTGGCGCTAGCTTGACGGTATGGCGAAGACTCAGCTGAACGTGCGGGTGGACGAGGACACCGCCCGGGCCGCGCGGGAGCGCGCCCTGGCCCGAGGCATGAGCGTGAACCGCTACATAGAGGAACTGGTCAAACAGGACTCCGGCGAAGTGGGACACACCTTCGTCGAGGCCGCCGCCGACTTCATGAAGCAGTACGAGTCCGTCTTCGCCGAGGAGTTCGGCGTCGAACGCGAGGGCAGCCGCCCGCTGCGTGAAGGTCGTCGCTGAGCCGTTGGACCTCAGAATCGACCTTGCCTGGCTCCTGATGATCGCCGAACACAAGACGCCGGGAGACCCCCAGGTCACCGACTGGGGCGCCCTTGTCGCCGCCGTGAGCAGACACGAGGCGGAGATATTCGGCGTGCCCGTCTACGAGACCCCGCACGACCGCGCCGCGGCGCTCCTCCAGGTCCTCCTCCACATTCCGGCACTCGAACGCTCCAACGCCCTCTTCGCCTCCTCCGTCGCCTACGCCTACCTCGTCTCCAGCGGCCTCAAGGTCGTCACCTCGCCCGAGCAGGTGCGTGACCTCGCCCGGCTGGTGAAGGAGGACGGCGCGAGCGTCCACGCCATCGCGGACCAGCTGCGCTTGTGGAGTCTGTGAGCCGCGCATCAGACCTCGGCGGCGGCTCCAGGGGCTACCGCCATGGCGCCCGGCGGCGGGCGGGCGACCCCGAGGAGCGGACGCGTCTCGCCGACCGCGTCCCAGCGGACGCGTTACGCCGATCGCATCCCAGGAGTCCCCCGCCCGCCCGCTCACCGCATCAGTGCGCCAGTGGCGCAGGCGCCTCCCGCTCGGCGAACGACACCCCGTCCCACGTGCCGCCGAGCTCAGGGCCCAGCCAACTCGCGGCGGCGGCGCGGAAGTCCGCGCCACCGAGCGCCCCGGCCCCCTCGGGGATCGCACCGAGCAGCGGTGCGCCCGCGTCCTTCGGCAGGTCCGCGAGGTTGCAGCGGGACGCCAGGTCGGGGGCGGCCGGCCAGCTGCCGACCAGCGGACCCAGCTGGCGTACGCCGCGCGCCCGCAGCGCCTCCGCCGTCAGCCGCGTCGTGTTGAGCGAGCCGAGGCCCGCCGACACCACGACAAGCACCGGCGCACCGAGGAGCCGGGCGGCGTCCGCGAGGGTGCCGCCCTCGTCGTCGAGACGTACGAGCAGACCGCCCGCGCCCTCGACCAGGACCAGGTCGTGCTCGGTCGCGAGCTTCGCCGCCGCGTCGGCAACCTCCTGCGGGTGGACCTGGACACGTCCGGACCGCCGCGCCGCCACATCCGGCGCCAACGGCTCCGGATAGCGGGCGAGTTCACGCGTGGTGATGTCGTCGCCCGCGAGCCTCAGCACCTCCTGGGCATCGCCCGGCTCACCGGGAGCGACCCCGGTCTGCGCCGGTTTGAGCACCGCGACGCTGCGCCCCGCCGCGCGGGCGACGGCGGCCACCGCGGCCGTCGTCACGGTCTTGCCGATCTCCGTGCCCGTGCCGGACACCACGATCACCGTCACGTCAGCCCTCCTTCGCCGCCGCGCACACCGCGCGCGCGATCCGTGCCACGTCGTCGTCGCCCGTGATGAACGGCGGCATCGTGTAGATGAGGTCGCGGAACGGCCGCAACCACACGCCTTCGCGCACCGCCGCCCGAGTCGCCGCCTCCATGTCGACCGGGTGGTCCAGCTGGACGACGCCGATCGCCCCGAGGACCCGGACCTCCCGTACCGAGGGAAGCGCGGCCGCCTCGGCCAGGCCCTCCCGCAGGCCCGTCTCGATCCGCTTGACCTCGGTGTGCCAGTCCTGCCCGAGCAGCAGGTCGATCGATGCCCCGGCCACCGCGGCCGCCAGGGGGTTGCCCATGAACGTCGGGCCGTGCGCCAGGACCGGCACCTCGCCCCGCGAGATCCCGTCGGCGACCCGGGACGTGCACAGCGTCGCGGCCATCGACAGATAACCGCCGGTCAGCGCCTTGCCGATGCACATCACATCGGGCGCGACACCCGCGTGGTCGGCGGCGAACAGCGCACCCGTGCGGCCGAAGCCCGTCGCGATCTCGTCGAACACCAGCAGGACGTCATGGGCGTCGCACGCCTCCCGCAGCGCGCGAAGGTAGCCGGGGGAGTGGAAGCGCATGCCGCCCGCGCCCTGCACCACCGGCTCGACGATCACCCCGGCGAGCTCACCTGCGTGCCGCCCGATCAGCTCGTGGAGGTGCTCGGCGTACGACTCCTCGTACGCGTCGAACCCGCTCGGCGGCGCGTCCGCGAACACCTGCTGCGGCAGCACGCCCTGCCACAGCTCGTGCATGCCCCCCTCGGGGTCGCACACGGCCATCGGCTGCCAGGTGTCGCCGTGATAACCGCCCCGCCACGTGAGCATCCGCTGCTTCTCCGGGCGGCCGAGCGAGCGCCAGTGCTGGAGGCACATCTTGACGGCGACCTCGACCGAGACGGAACCCGAGTCGGAGAGGAAGACGTGCTCCAGACCGTCGGGCGTGATGTCGACGAGACGCCTGGCGAGGGAGACGGCGGGTTCGTGCGTGAGCCCGCCGAACATCACGTGGCTCATGCGGTCCAGCTGGCCGCGCACCGCCTCGTTGAGGACCGGGTGGTTGTAGCCGTGGATCGCCGACCACCAGGACGACATGCCGTCGACCAGCTCGGTGCCGCCCGCCAGACGCATCCGGACACCGCTCGCCGACTCGACGACCAGGGGTTCCTGGCGGCCCGGCATCGGCCCGTAGGGGTGCCAGACGTGCTGCCGGTCGAGCGTGAGCAGGTCCGCCGTGGACGAGTCAGGCATTGGGCGCCAGATCCGTTCCCGCGCCCCGGCGGCGTACCGCCACCAGGTCCGTGCGCGCCTCGTTGCGCTCCGCCACGGCCTCGGCCACCGGTTCCGCGCCAGGCTCGGCGGACCCGCAGGGCCCGCACCCACCGCCCTCGTGCGCACCGCACCCACCGTCCCCGTGCGAGCCGCAGCCCGCCACCTGGGCAGCCGCTGCCGCGTCGAAGCGGTGTTGCGGCAGCGTCACCTGGTCCGTGCCCTCGACCTCGAAGCCCGCGTCCGCGATCATCGCGAGGTCGTCCTTGCCCGCCTGGCCCTCGCTGGTCAGGTAGTCGCCCAGGAAGATCGAGTTGGCGATGTTCAGGGCGAGCGGCTGCAGGGAACGCAGATGCACCTCGCGCCCACCGGCGATGCGCACCTCGATGTCCGGGCAGACGAAGCGGGCCATCGCGAGAATGCGCAGGCAGCGCTGAGGCGTGAGGTTCCACTCCTTGGCCAGCGGCGTGCCCTCGAAGGGGATCAGGAAGTTGACCGGCACCGAGTCCGCGTCGAGTTCCCGCAGCGAGAAGACGACGTCGACGAGGTCCTCGTCCTTCTCGCCCATGCCGGCGATCAGGCCCGAGCAGGCGGACAGGCCCGCCGCGTGCGCCTTCTGGACGGTGTCGACGCGGTCGGCGTAGGTGTGCGTCTTGGTGATGTCCGCGTACGTCGCTTCCGACGTGTTGAGGTTGTGGTTGTACGCGTCCGCGCCCGCGCCCCGCAGACGCTCCGCCTGTCCGTCGGAGAGGAGACCGAGGCAGGCGCACACCTCGACGCCCTCGTTCTGCTCCTTCACCGCCGCGATGGTCTGCGCCACCCGGTCCACGTCACGGTCGGTCGGGCCGCGCCCGCTCGCGACCAGGCACACCCGCTTCGCGCCGCCCGCGACCCCGGCCGCGGCGGCCTGCGAGGCCTCGTCGGGCTTCAGCCAGGTGTACTTGAGGATCTCGGCCTTGGAGCCGAGGCGCTGCGAACAGTACGAGCAGTCCTCCGGGCACAGGCCCGACTTGAGGTTGACCAGATAGTTGAGTTTCACCCGTCGCCCGAACCAGTGCCGCCGCACCTTCCCGGCGGCGGCCACTACGTCCAGGAGATCGTCGTCGGAGGTGGCCAGTACGGCCAGCGCCTCTTCACGGGTCGGCAGCTCGCGCCGAAGCCCCTTGTCCACCAGCGTGTTCAGCAGGTCCATGGCGCTGATCCTTACGTACGGCAGCCTCCCCGGCCAAGGAGAGTTCGCACAACAGAAACGGTTTGAGGTGTGGGTATTGCCACACCCTGGCCAGGTGGTCCGGCCGCTAGGGTCTGTGCAATGTCTACAAACAGGCACCCCCTGACGGGCGCGTCCTCAGCGCCGGGCGCAGCGCTGGGAACAGCGCCGGACGTGACGTCGCACGCGACTTCGATCGAGACTTCGAGCACGGCGTCGCGCGCGGCGTTCGGCTGGCTCGGCGAACAGGCGCGGCTGCGCGCGGACGCCGGACTCGTCCGCACCCTGCGCCCGCGCCCCGCGGACCCCGACGGGCTCCTCGACCTGGCGGGCAACGACTACCTCGGCCTGACCCGGCACCCCGAGGTCGTCGAGGGCGCGGCCGCCGCGGCCCGGCGCTGGGGCGGCGGAGCGACCGGCTCGCGGCTCGTCACCGGCTCCACGGAGCTGCACGCCGAACTGGAGCGGGAGCTCGCCGGGTTCTGCGGCTTCGAGGCGGCCCTCGTCTTCTCCTCCGGCTACGCGGCGAACCTCGCCGCCGTCACCGCGCTCGCCCCGCACGGCACGCTGATCGTCTCCGACGCGGGCAACCACGCGTCCCTGATCGACGGATGCCGGCTCGCGCGCGGGACGACCCAGGTGGTGCCGCACGCCGATCCCGACGCGGTGCGCAAGACGCTGGACGCCCACGACGGGCCCGCCGTCCTGGTGTCCGACTCGGTGTTCTCGGTGGACGGCGACATGGCGCCGCTCGCCGCATCGGCCGCCGCCTGCCGGGAGTTCGGGGCGGGGCTCATCGTCGACGACGCCCACGGTCTCGGCGTGCTCGGTGACGGCGGCCGTGGCGCGCCGCACGCCGCGGGGCTCGCGGGAGCGGACGACGTGGTGGCCACCCTCACGCTCTCCAAGTCCCTCGGCAGCCAGGGCGGCGCCGTGCTGGGCCCCGCCGGTGTCATCGAGCACCTGGTGAACGCGGCCCGCACCTTCATCTTCGACACGGGTCTGGCGCCCGCCGCGGCCGGTGCCGCGCTCGCCGCCCTGCGCCTGCTGCGCCGTGAGCCCGAACGTGCCGCGCGGGCCCGTGAGGTGGCGGCCGAGCTGCATCGGCGGCTCACGGCCGAGGGGCTCTCGGCGGTTCGTCCCGACGCCGCCGTCGTCTCCGTGCGCGCGCCGTCCGCGGAGCGGGCCGTCCAGTGGGCGGCGGACTGCCGGGCAGCGGGCCTGGCCGTGGGGTGCTTCAGGCCGCCGTCGGTGCCGGACGGTATCTCGAGGCTGCGGCTGACCGCCCGCGCGGACCTCACCGACGCACAGATCGCCGGTGCCGTACGGTTGATCAGCCGCAGTGCGCACCGATAGCGTGCCGGGCCCCGCCCGGGGCCGGGAAACGCCTACCGGAGGCTGTTGAGGAACGACTCCCAGGGGCCGGGGGAGATGAGCAGGGCGGGCCCTGCCGTGTTCTTCGAGTCACGCACGGCGCACAGGCCGGTCAGCGGACCCGAGTCGAGGGTGGCGGCCTCGACGCAGTTGTTCATTCCGTTGCTGAAACTGCTGCGCTGCCACCGCGCACCTCGAAGTGTCGTGCTGGAAGGTACGTACCGAGGCAGTGCGGTCATGGTGCCTCCTTACGCGCCGTCGCATAGCCCGGCGATGAATTCCGTTGAGTCCTCGGCTGAGAGCGCTTTTACTTGAAGGGACAAGTAGGCCTCCGAGTAAGCCTGGAGGTCTTCTTTCCGTTCGAGGTAGAGGCTACTCGTCAAATGGTCGAGAACAACCACATCCAGATCGGCAATGTCCGGAAATGAAAAAATAACGAAAGAACCGATCAGGCCCACATGCTCACCTGCGGTGAACGGCAGTACCTGTAGCTCGACATGAGGCAGAAGGGATGCCTGTCGTAGCCGTTGCAACTGTTCGGCGAGGACCTCAGGCCCGCCCACCGGCCGTCGCAGCACCGCCTCGTCCATGACCACGTGCAGACGCAGCGGCGGATCCGCGCGCAGCACGTCCTGACGGGCGAGCCGGACCTCGACCAGCGCGTCGACCTGCTTCTCCGGCAGCCCGCCGAGCGCGGCCCGGGTCACCGCACGCGCGTACGCGGGTGTCTGCAACAGGCCGGGCACCACGGTGGTCTCGAGCGTGCGCATCCAACTGGCCTGCGACTCCAGGCTGATGAAATCCCGATAGGTCGCGGGCAGCAGATCGCGGTACGCCTTCCACCAGTGGTGGCGCCCCGCCCCCGGGTCGTCGGCGCCGGTGAACGCTATGAGCAGGTCGCTGAGCTGCGGGTCCTGTACCTGGTACACCTCCAGGAGTAGTCGCACGTCGGCGGCCTTCACGCCGCTGCGGCCCGTCTCGATGCGACTCACTTTGGACTGGTGCCAGCCGGCCCGAGCGGCGGCCTGGCTGCTCGTGAGTCCCGCTTGCACACGCAGTGCGCGCAGTTCGGCACCGAGCTGACGACGGCGCACCGCGGGGCCGTACTGCATGCCCGTCTCCTTCCGGACGGAGCCGCCGGATTTCCCAGCGGCGGGGCGGGGCAGTAGGCGAGATTAGAGGAAGTACCGGTCTCCCGCCCAAATACGGTCTGCCGTAGCAGAGTTCACCGCTTCGAGCGACAGATATATGCACATCTCGGTGGATCGCCACCCGTGACCGGCCAAGGAGTGGCAGGCTGGCGCGAAGCACCAGTCCGGGACTGTCCTCGAGTCATCCGCCGCGGGTCGGAGACCGGTCCCGGTGGGAAAGGGACAGCGCCGCCATGGCAGACCACCAGGAAGCCTCCGTCACCCTGCCGAGCGATCCTGCTTCGGTGCCCGCCGCCCGGAAGTACGTCTCGCGCGTGCTCGCGGAATGGGGCCTGCCCGGTGACGCCGAGGTGGCCGACACGATCAGACTCATCGTCTCGGAACTCGCCACGAACGCAGTGCAGCACACCCTGGGACAGTCGCCCACCTTCACGGTCGACGTCGAACTCGACCGTGACGAGCACTTGCGGATCGGCGTCACCGACAGCCATCCGCGCTACCCCAAGCGCCTCCCCGCAGCCGTCCAGCAGGACAACGGCCGCGGCATGGTGATCATTCGCTGGCTGGCCGCCGAATGCGGCGGCAGGCTCTCGGTCAGCCCCACCGACGAGGGAGGCAAGACCGTGTGGATCGCGCTGCCCTGGCGTGCCCCGGTCCGGCGCACCCCTCGCGACGCCACCCACTGACCGGCCACCCACTGACCGTGGGACGGCCGCCGCGCAGCGTCGCGCGCTACCGGCACCGCTCCCTGCGCATCGGGCGCGGAGCTCCGCCGCGGGCCCCCGACGGCCGGGCGTCCGGCTCCTCAACGAGTGCGGCCTCGACGCGCGCCAGGGGACGTCGCGCGAGCCGTGGCAGTACGCCCCACAGCCCGACGCACACCAGCAGCGTCCACACGCCCGCGAGGAGTCCCTCGGTCCGCCCTGACGTCACATCGACGACGAGCAGCACCGAACCGGCGAGTGTCAGGACCAGCACGCCGAGCCCGACGGCGGCGAGCCGGGACGACACCCGCACGATGAGCGGCTTGGCCCGCTGCTGGAAGAGCGAGCGGTGCAGCGCGGCGGGCGCCGTGAACAGCGCCGCCGCGAGCACCGCGAGCAGCAGCGTCGTGACGTAGGTGCCGCGCTGCACCGCGTCCAGCGAGGGAAAGCGCGGGCTGAAGGCGAGGGTGAGCAGAAAGGCGAAGAGGATCTGAACGCCCGTCTGCGTCACCCTCAGCTCCTGGAGCAGCTCCGCGAAGTTGCGGTCGGCGCGCTCCAGCGGTGTTTCGTTGCGGGCGGTACAGGCATAGTCGTCGGACATCCCGTACGGGTATCCCCGTCGGCGCACTCCACGCACCGGCACCTGACGGTGCGTGGCGCGCGCCGGACCGGCCGCGGTGGGTCAGCGGACCCTGCCGTACCAGACGCTGTTGGACCAGATCTTCTCCAGGCGCACCACGGCCCCCCTCTTGGGAGCGTGCCAGATGCGGTTGTTACCCGCGTAGATCCCGACGTGGTAGACGTTCCGACCGGAGTGGAAGAACACCAGGTCGCCGCGGGTCCGCTTGGACCGGGAGACGTGCTTGGTCTTGTTGTACTGCGCGGCGGCGGTGCGCGGCAGCTTCTTGCCCGTCTTCTTGAACGAGTAGAGCGTCAGCCCCGAGCAGTCGAACCGGTTGGGTCCCGCCGAGCCGTAGCCGTACGGGGAGCCCTTCTTGGACGCCGCGATCTTGAGCGCCTTCGTCCCGTGGGTGGCTGCCTGGGCCTCCGACGTGAGCCCGGGGGCCACGACGGTGCCGCCTACGACGGCGAGCGTGAGGACCGATGCGGCACCGGTCCTGGTGAGCAGCGACGGAACATGATTCAGCGCGGTCATGCGCAACCCTTCGTCAGCCGCCTGTGAAAGATGACCTGTCGGGTTCGGGCAGGCGAAGATGCCCGGCCGCGTCGTGCTCTGCGGCTTCACCCCAAGGGCGTCGTCCGGACTTCCCGGACGGGCCCGTCGTACCTGGGTCCTCCACTCCTGCCGTTGCACAGATGTCGACCGGTCATCCGGGTGGCGGCAGGACTCGGCGTCCGCCCGGACCGCCCCGCCGTTGTGGCGGGGGCTTGTCGTCGGAAGGGATCTTGACCCGAGATGGGTCGAAAAACCGAGCCGAAACGGCGTTTTGTGAGGCTCCTCACGACTGACCTGTTCAGGTGGACACTGCCGGAATCGGTCCCCGGCCGGGTGGTCCGACGACCGCTCGACCAGCAGCGGAATACCTAATTCCGCCAGTGCTGTACTCGCAGAACGCAACTTGCACCCCTGCGAAGAAGGACCTGTTCGTACGCCGTCCGGGGTAGCCCGACTGGTCCGTTTCGAAGTGGCCCCGGACGTCGGGGTGTCGAAGGACGCGGTCGGCCGACGGTGTCTCAGCCGCCGCGCGGGGGCGGCACGGTGACTCCTTCGGCCCGGCGCTCCCCGTCGAGGACGCGCAGCGCCCGGGCGAGCGTCGGCGCGTGCACTTCACTCTCGCCCAGCTGGTGCATGAGGGCCGGCGCGTCGCGCAGGGCACCCGCCCGGCCGACGAGGGCCTGGGCGGCGCGCAGCCCGCCGTAGGTGTGCTCGGCGCGGGCCGGATTGATCCGGCCGAGCAGGTCGACGACCTCGAGGTAACGGTCGACCAGTTCTCCCTCGGCGCGGGTCGGCGCGGGCAGTGGCGGCGGTTCGGGCGGCGGTATCGGCGGGATCACCTCGGGTCGCGGGCGGCGAGCGACGTCTCCCGACGCAGGCCCTAGGAGTGATCCGGTCCACGAGGCCGTACTCCAGGGCGGCCGGGGGCGTCGAGGATCTTGTCCCGCTCGATGTCCGCGCCGATCTGCTCCTTGCTCCGCCCCGTGTGCAACGCGAGCATCTCCTCCGACAGCCGCCGCGCGCGGTTCGGCATCGCGGCGGAACACCGCGGTTCGAACGCGACATGGACGTGGCGCCCGCTCCGGCACCGCGGCCCCGCGCGACGTAACGGTTCCACGTACTCCTTGAGCTGCGCTCACAGCGTAGAAAAGTTGCCCAGGGCATCGACAGGTATGGCGCAGCCCAGCAGACCGTCATGCGATGGTCAACGACTGGTTAACCTCGTTGAAACTCCTCCCAACTACCCTCCCGTGCCACGCCACCAGCGGTTTTTCTATCCAGGGTGCGCAAGATCGCGCACGTTCGCTGTGTGTTACATCTATATCCGTCGCGGTGGCCGCGGCAGCCGGACCCCGCATGGTTCGGACCGAGGACTGTGAGGTGGGAACCGTGCAACTGACCCCGCACGAGCAGGAGAGACTGCTCATTCATGTGGCCGCGGACGTGGCCGAGAAGCGAAGGGCGCGGGGACTGCTCCTGAACCACCCCGAGTCGATCGCCCTCATCACCTCCCACATCCTCGAGGGCGCCCGCGACGGCCGCACCGTCGCCGAGCTCATGTCCTCGGGGCGCCGCATCCTCACCCGTGACGACGTCATGGAGGGCATCGCCGAGATGATCCACGACGTCCAGGTCGAGGCCACCTTCCCGGACGGCACCAAGCTCGTCACCGTCCACGAGCCGATCGTCTGACGGGAGTTCGCGCCGCATGCATGCCGCTCCGCACGGCACGGGACGAGGGCTGATCCCCGGAGAGATCCTCTTCGCTGACGAGCCCGTCCCCTACAACGAGGGCCGCGAGGTCACCCGCCTCACCGTCCTCAACGCCGCCGACCGGCCCGTCCAGGTCGGCTCCCACTACCACTTCGCCGAGGCCAACCCGGGTCTTGACTTCGACCGCGGCGCCGCACACGGAAAGCGGCTGAACATCGCCGCGGGAACCGCCGTGCGCTTCGAGCCCGGAATCCCCGTCGACGTCGAACTCGTCCCGCTGGCCGGGAAGCGTGTCGTGCCCGGTCTGCGCGGCGAGACCGGAGGTGCCCTCGATGCCTGAACTGTCCCGTGCCGCCTACGCCGATCTGTTCGGCCCCACGACCGGCGACCGGATCCGGCTCGCCGACACCGACCTCCTGATCGAGATCGAGGAGGACCGCTCCGGCGGACCCGGCCGATCCGGCGACGAGTCCGTGTTCGGCGGCGGCAAGGTCATCCGCGAGTCGATGGGCCAGTCCCGCACCACCCGAGCCGAAGGCGCGCCCGACACCGTCATCACCGGCGCCGTCGTCATCGACCACTGGGGCATCGTCAAGGCCGACATAGGCATCCGCGACGGCCGCGTCACCGGCATCGGCAAGTCCGGCAACCCGGACACCATGGACGGCGTCCACCCCGATCTCGTCATCGGCCCCGAGACCGAGGTCATCGCGGGCAACGGCAAGATCCTCACCGCGGGCGGCATCGACACCCACATCCACTTCATCTCGCCGACCATCGTCGACGAGGCGCTGGCCTCCGGTGTCACCACGCTCTTCGGCGGCGGCACGGGCCCCGCCGAGGGCAGCAAGGCGACGACCATCACGCCCGGCGCCTGGCACCTGTCCCGGATGTTCGCGGCGCTGGAGTCCAGCCCGGTCAACATCGGCTTCCTGGGCAAGGGCAACACGGTCAACGCCGAGTCGATGCATGCCCAGCTCCGCGCCGGCGCCGTCAGCTTCAAGATCCACGAGGACTGGGGCGCGACGCCCGCCACCATCGACGCCTGCCTGAACGTCTGCGAGGAGACCGGCGCCCAGCTCGCCGTCCACACCGACACGTTGAACGAGGCGGGCTTCATCGACGCCACCTTCGACGCCGTCGCGGGGCGCACGCTCCACGCCTTCCACGTCGAGGGCGCGGGCGGCGGGCACGCCCCCGACATGATCACGGCGGTCTCGCTGCCCAACATGCTGCCGAGCTCCACCAACCCCACCCGGCCGCACACCGTCAACACCGTCGAGGAACACCTCGACATGCTGATGGTCTGCCACCACCTCAACCCGGCCGTCCCCGAGGACCTCGCCTTCGCCGAGTCCCGCATCCGGCCCACCACGATCGGGGCGGAGGACATCCTCCACGACCTCGGCGCCATCTCGATCATGTCGTCGGACTCCCAGGCCATGGGGCGCATCGGTGAAGTGATCATGCGTACGTGGCAGACCGCGCACGTGATGAAGCGACGCCGCGGATTCCTGCCGGGGGACACCCGCGCCGACAACCGCCGCGCACGTCGCTATGTCGCCAAATACACGATCAACGCGGCCGTCGCCCAGGGCATCGACCACGAGCTCGGCTCGGTCGAGCCCGGCAAACTCGCCGACCTCGTCCTGTGGGAACCGGCGTTCTTCGGCGTCAAGCCGCAGCTCGTCCTCAAGGGCGGCCAGATCGCCTACGCGCAGATGGGCGACGCGAACGCCTCCATCCCGACCCCGCAGCCGGTCCTGCCCCGACGCATGTACGGGGCACACGGCAGGGCCCCGGCCCTCAACTCGGTCAACTTCGTGACGCAGTCGGCCCTCGACGACGGCCTGCCCGAACGCCTCGGCCTGGACAAGCCGTTCGCGGCGATCCGCTCCACGCGGGGGCGCAGCAAGGCCGACATGCGGGAGAACGACGCGCTGCCCCGGGTCGAGGTCGCGGCGGACAGCTTCGCGGTCACGATCGACGGAGAACTGGTGGAACCGTCACCGGCCGCGGAGCTGCCGCTGGCGCAGCGCTACTTCTTGTTCTGACGCGACGGCTTCCGCGACGGCGGCGGCTCCCGCGAGGACCACGGTTCCCGCGACGACTACGGCTCTCGCGACGGCCACGGCTCCCGCCACCGCTCCCGCCCCACTCCACTCACCCCGTTCCCTCCCCTCCCGACAAGCTGGCGACGATCACATGTCACGAGCAGCACTCCTCGTCCTGGCCGACGGCCGCTTCCCCGCCGGTGGGCACGCCCACTCGGGCGGGGCCGAAGCGGCCGTCAAGGCGGGCCGCATCACCGGTGCGGCGAGCCTGGAGGCGTTCTGCCGGGGTCGGCTGCACACCTCCGGGCTCGTGGCGGCCGCCCTCGCGGCGGCCGCCGCCCTCGGTGTCGACCCGGGCGCCCTGGACGCGGCGGCGGACGCCCGCACGCCGTCACCGGCCCTGCGTACCGCCGCGCGGCGCCTCGGTCGGCAGATGATGCGGGCCGCCCGCGCCACCTGGCCGCATCCCGCACTCGACGAACTGGCCCGGCAGTTCCCCAAGGGAGCCCACCAGCCGGTGGTCCTCGGACTCGCCGCCCGCGCCGCCGGGCTCGGACCCGAGGACGCCGCGTACTGCTCGGCGTACGAAGGGATCAGCGGCCCCGCGACCGCCACGGTCCGGCTCCTCAGCCTCGACCCCTTCGACGCCACGGCGGTCCTCGCCCGGCTCGCCCCGGACGTCGACGAGGTGGCGCACCGGGCTGCCGAGGCGGCGAGACGCGTGGTCGACGAGGGTGTCGACGCACTGCCCGCGGCGTCCGCGCCACTTCTGGAGATCAGCGCGGAGGCGCACGCGGCGTGGCCGGTCCGCCTGTTCGCGTCCTAGCGACGGCTCCACGCACGCGTTCTCAGCCGACTACTTGTTCCCGCACGACCGACCCCACGTTCCCGTACGACCGGCCCCACGTTCCCGCCCACGACCGGCACCACCCGAAGGAGCAGCAGCATGCACCTCGACCACTCCCATGACGGCCCCGCCGCCGTGTCCGCCGACGCCCACCGCCCCGACGGCCGCCGTCGCGCACTGCGCATAGGGCTCGGCGGTCCGGTCGGTTCCGGCAAGACCGCGACCGTCGCCGCGCTCTGCCGCGACCTGCGCGACGAACTGTCCCTCGCCGTGGTCACCAACGACATCTACACCCGCGAGGACGCCGAGTTCCTGCTGCGCGAGGCCGTCCTGCCGCCCGAGCGCATCACCGCGGTGGAGACCGGAGCCTGCCCGCACACCGCGATCCGCGACGACATCTCCGCGAACCTGGAGGCCGTGGAGGACCTGGAGGACGAGGTGGGCCCGCTCGACCTGATCCTCGTCGAGTCCGGCGGCGACAACCTCACGGCGACCTTCTCCAAGGGCCTCGTCGACGCGCAGATCTTCGTCATCGACGTCGCGGGCGGCGACGACATCCCGCGCAAGGGCGGCCCCGGCGTCTCCACGGCGGACCTGCTCGTCGTGAACAAGACCGACCTCGCCCCGCACGTCGGCTCCGACCTCGCCCGGATGGCCGCCGACGCGAAGGCCCAGCGCGCCGAACTCCCCGTCGTCTTCCAGTCGTTGCGCTCGGGTGAGGGTGTCGGCCCGGTCGCCGCGTGGGTGCGCGAGCAGTACGCGACGTGGACCGCGTCGGCGTGACGACGGACCTCGCGTCCCGGGACGGCATCGGCGAGGGGCGAGTGAACGCCGCGGGCATCCGCGCCACGGCCCGCGTCGAGGCGCGTGCCGATGACCGCGGCCGCATCTCCCTGCCGGTACTCGACGGAGAGGGCCCGCTCGCGCTGCGCCGCACCCGCTCCACGGGCCGCACGGCGCGCGTGACGCTGGTCGGGGCGATGAGCGGTCCTCTGGGCGGCGACCACCTGACCGTCGAGGCCGCGGTCCATCCGGGGGCCGCGCTCCACATGGACTCGGCTGCGGCCACCATGGCGCTGCCGGGCCAGACCGAGACGGCGGCACGCTACGACGTACGCCTCTCCGTCGCCGACGACGCCGAACTGCGCTGGCTGCCGGAGCAGTTGATCTCGGTGTGCGGCAGCGACCTGCGCGTCACGACGTGCGCTGAGCTGGCCGCCGGGGCCCGCCTGGTGCTCCGCGAGGAACAGGTCCTGGGCCGCACGGGCGAGGCCCCGGGCCGCCTCACCAGCCGCCTCACGGTGCGCCGCGCCGGACAGCTGCTCCTGGACCAGGAACTGGCCTGCGGCCCCGGCGCACCCGGCGGCTGGGACGGCCCCGCGGTCCTGGCCGGCCACCGTGCGATCGGTCAACTCATCGTCGTACGCCCGGAGTACACCCACGACAAGCCCGCCGCCGGGCCGTTGGGGGAGTGGGCCGCCATCACGCCGCTCGCGGGGCCGGGAGTCCTGGTCACGGCCGTCGCGCCGGACGCGCTGCTGGTACGCAGAGCGATGGACGAGGCGGTGCGCCGCCTGGGGTGAGACCTGCTCAGTGCTGAGGGTGGGGGAGCTCGTCCACGAGGACGTCGAAGGCCGTGGCGAGAGCGGGCGATGCCGCCTCCGTGTTGTGCGTGTCGAACAGGTGGTGCGCCCGGTCGATCCACTCCTGGTGCACGGGCTGCCCGGCCATGTCCCATTGCCGTTGAACATGCCGAAGGCCGCCACCGAGAGCCGTAACAGCTCGTACTCGACGGCCTGCGACAGATCGAGGTCGCTCAGCCCGGACTCGTGCTTCAGGACCTCGCGGCGGGCGAAGCGGGTGAGCAGGCGTTCGTACAGTTCATGGCTCACCAGCGTGTCCGCCTCCCGCTGATAGGCATTGTCCTCGGCGTCGTACAGGGCGAGCATCAGCAGCAGCAAGGGCTGGCTCGCGAGGGCGGCCCGAGTGAGCGCTTGCGAGGAGGGGAGGGGGTGCAGACCGCTGCGGCGGAAATAGTCCGCGTTCTTCCGGCCAAGTGGCGATCCACGTACGGCGATTCGTCGGTCTCGGCATGGACATGCAGGCATCCTACGAGTCGAGTTGCGCGCCGAGCGCTCTCCTCACCGATGATGTCGCGTCGTCAGCACCACTTCGGCCTGGTCCATCATCTCGCGGACGACGTCGCCCGCGGGCCTGATGTCGTGGATGAGACCGACGCCCTGCCCCATCAGCCAGGGCATCTCCTCCCAGTCCGCCTCGGTGGCGGGCACGGGCGGCAGGACGTTAAACTTGCGCAGCACCGTCTCCTCGCCCTGGAAGACGGTGGTGCCGACCTGCTCCAACGAGTCGCGGACGGTCGGCACTTCGGCGGTGCGGTCGTGCCACTCGGCCACCACGCGGTCGCGCTGCACCCGCATCGGGTTGAACTCCGGCCACTCGGGGCCGAAGATCCCGGTGAGTACCGTGTCCTCGCCCAGGCCGGCGATCAGCCGCCGGTGGTGCTCGGGATGCACCTCAGCCTCGCGGGTGGCGGCCATGCGGGTGCCGACCCAGACGCCGTCGGCGCCCAGGCACAGGGCCGCGGCGACTTGGCGGCCGTCGGTGATGCCGCCCGCGGCGAGGACCAGCGCGCGGTCTCCCACGGCGTCGACGACGGCGGGGACGCCGACCATGGTGGGCAGCCCGCCGAAGTTGTGCCCGCCGGCCTCCCAGCCCTGGGCGACGACCGCCTCCACACCGTCGTCGACGGCGCGCCTGGCCGCGTCGACGGAGCCCACTTGCTCCCACACCGACACTCCCGCCGCACGCAGCTGTTCGAGCTGATCGGCCGGTGGATGGCCCCAGTGGTACGAGACGATCGGCACCTGCTCCTCGGCACAGACGGCGACGTGCTCGGTGTTGTCGAAGTACGTGATCAGGTTGATGTGGAACGGAGCGCTTCCGGCGCCCTTGCGCACGGCGTGGATGATCTGCCGGAGGACGTCCGGGGGCATGAGCGCGGCGCCCACCGCACCGACGCCCCCTGCGTCGGCCACGGCCACCGCCAGTTCGGCGTTACCGCCGACGATGCCCATTCCGGCGCAGACGAACGGGTGACGGACGGCGTACTTCTCGGTGAGCCTGGTCGACAGCACACTCATGTCGGCGTCCTCCCGGAGCTGAGTCCGCGTCGATTCTCCCGCGAACAGGGCCGCCGCGAAGCCGCCCGAACCGGCCAGCCGGGCGCGGCGGCGACGGCATGGTTCTGAGAGCCGCCGCCGCGCTGATCGAGAACGCTCGAACCGCGGTCAGTCGTGTGCGCGGGTCGTGAGCTTCCACCCGGTCCCGGAGCACCCCTCGTGCGGGGGTGGGAACCGGTGGCCCCGCACGTCGGTGCTGTACCGGTGGTGCTGGCCGCACTCGCACTCGTAGATCCCGGACTCGGGGACGATCTCGCCCGGCTTGTAGATCGTCTCGCCCTGCTCGTCGCTGTTGCTCATGACTCCTGGTCTATGGGCCCCGGCGGCACGGCGCGACTCGGCGAGGCCCGGACGAGTCCCCCGGTTGCGGGCGACTGTGGTCCATCCGGGTCCGGCCGACCGGTGGAGCAGCACCATCCGACCCGCCGTGGCCGCTCACCGGTACGTCCCGCCCCGTTTATCGGATTGGCAAAAAACTCCGGCTCCATCTGTTCTCAGCCACCCCGCAGGCGCAAGGATCCCCCGTACTGATCGAATCTGCTCGAATCGATGTGCGGGAGGCCCGACTTGAAAAGGACCCCAGGGACCAGACGGCGGACGGCGGTGTTCGGATCCGCGGGGGCCCTCGTCGCGGCGACGCTGATAGCGGGGGCCGTCGCGGCCCCGACGGCGAACGCCGACGCCGCTACGACGGCGCGGGCCGACGCGGCCCGCTCCGGCAAGGACCGTGAGATGCGCGGCGCCGTCCTCGCCGCGCAGCGCGCCGCGAAGGCCGGCATCGACTGGCGGAACTGCCCCGCCGACTGGGGGCTGGAGAAGCCCATCCAGTGCGGCTGGGTCACCGTCCCCGTCGACTACGCCAAGCCCAACGGCAAGAAGATCAAGCTCGCCGTCGACCGCATCGGCAGCACCGGCACCAAGGACGAGCGGCAGGGCGCCCTGGTCTACAACCCGGGCGGCCCCGGCGGCTCCGGCATGCGCTTCCCGCGCCGCGTCACCACCAAGAGCAAGCTCTGGGAGAAGACCTCCAAGGCGTACGACTTCGTGGGCTTCGATCCGCGCGGCGTCGGGCACTCCGCGCCCATCTCCTGCGTCGACCCGCAGGAGTTCGTGAAGGCGCCCAAGCTCGACCCGATCCCCGACAGCGAGGCCGACAAGCGCGCCCAGCGCAAGCTCGCCGCCGAGTACGCCGACGGCTGCCAGGAGCGCAGCGGCGACATGCTGCCGCACATGACGACGCCCAACACCGCCCGCGACCTGGACGTCATCCGCGCCGCGCTCGGCGAGAAGAAGCTGAACTTCCTCGGCGTCTCCTACGGCACCTACCTGGGCGCGGTCTACAGCACCCTCTACCCGACGCACGTGCGCCGCATGATCTTCGACTCCGTCGTCAATCCGCGCACGGACAAGATCTGGTACGAGGTCAACCTCGACCAGGACGTCGCCTTCGAGAAGCGCCTCATCGACTGGATGAAGTGGGTCGCGAAGAACGACTCCGCCTTCCACCTCGGCGACACCTACACCGAGGTCCGCGCCCAGTGGGACAAGCTGCGCGCCACCGCCAAGAAGCAGCCCCTGAACGGCGTCGTCGGCCCGGCCGAGCTGCAGTCGTACTTCCAGAACGCGCCGTACTACGACTCGTCCTGGGTCGAGATCGCCACGAACTGGAGCAAGTACGCCGCCGGCGACCCGAAGCCCCTCATCGAGGCGGCGAGCCCCGACCTCTCCGACACCGCGGGCAACATCACCAGTGAGAACGGCAACGCGGTCTACACCGCCGTCGAGTGCGCCGACGCCAAGTGGCCGCGCAGCTGGCGGAAGTGGGACCGCGACAACACCCGCATCCACCAGACCAGCCCCTTCATGACCTGGGGTAACGCCTGGATGAACCTGCCCTGCGCCACCTGGTCCAGCAAGCAGCAGCGCCCCGTCGAGGTGCGCACGCACAAGGGTCTGCCGAAGACGCTGATCATGCAGTCCACGCGGGACGCCGCCACGCCGTACCCCGGCGCCGTCGAGCTGCACAAGCGCCTCAAGGGCTCCCGCATGGTCACCGAGAAGGACGCCGGTTCGCACGGCATCACCAACCTCGCCAACCCGTGCCTCAACACCCGTGTCGACACCTACCTGTTGACCGGCAAGGTGGACGCCTCCGACGTCACCTGCGGCCCGCACGCCACGCCCAAGCCGTAGGGGATGTGGATGCGGATGCGTTGTAGGTGAACTGCGCGGCCGCCAGCGGAGGGACCCCTCCGGTGGCGGCCGTCGTCGTTGCGCGGCGTAGGAGTCACGTGCCCGGGGGAGGGGTCACGTGCTTGGGGAGCGAGGTGTCAGGAGTTCCTCCGGTCCGCCAGCCACGCGTCCTCCGCCGCATAGTCGAAGAGGTCGAGCGACCGGTCGTAGTTCGCCGCCATCTCAGGGAACACCTCGCGCCAGTCGCGGTCGCCCAGACGGTCCGCGATCCAGTCGACCGTCTCCGCGAGGGCGTCGACGTACGACGTCACGGCGCGGTACCCCAGCTCCCGCTCCGCCGCCGACATGTCGTAGACGACCGGATGCGGCGTGCTCCACGGGGTGACACCGACGCTCGTGGCAGGCGCATCGCCTGGCATCGGCACTGTCTCGCTCTCGAAACCCATCACCGTGTCGATCGCCGCACCGATCTCCGCGACCGTGAGCGCCTCCGGGTCGGCCGCGTTGAGGACCCGGGACCCGGGCCGCCCGGCCGCGAGCCGTATCAGCTCCGCGATGTTGTGGACGCTCACCGGGTGGAAGCAGCTGCGCCCTCCGTGGGCGAGGACGCGCGTGCGCCGCTTGTCCAGGTTCCGCTTCACGAAGTACAGCTCGCGCGGCCCGCGGCAGTGCGGGCCGTAGATCGCGCCGGCCCGCAACAGCGTCACCGGCAGCCGGTCGCCCATCGCCAGGAGGTCCCGCTCGATCCCGATCTTGCGGGTGCCGTACGTCGCGTCGCCGGGAGCGACCGTGGGCTGGCTCTCCGGGATCGGCACGGGGTACTCGGGGGAGCCGTCGGGCTCGTCCTGGGTGTCGAAGCTGCGGCCCCGCGCGTCCGTGTAGACCGCCCCGCTGGACACCACCACGGCCGACCCGATCCGGTCGGCGAACTCCGCGTACTGCCGGGAGTGCGCGGCCGTGAACGCCACCATGTCGACCACGAGGTCCACCCCGTCGCCGAGCGCCCCCGCGAGCGCCGCGTCGTCCTCCCGGTCGAGCCGTACCGCCCGTACGTCCTGCGGCCACCGCTCGTCGCGGCCGGCGCCCCGCGACGCGGCCCGCACCGCCCAGCCGTCCTCGGCGAGGGCGCGCACCGCGACCCGCCCGATCTGTCCTGTCGCTCCGATGACCAATGCGCTCTTCATGATCGGACCGTAAGCGCCGCCGGGCGCGGGCTGAAGAGGGATCTGCTGTCAGCAGACGGGCCGGGTCCCGGTGAGGGGCGGATCGCTCGTGCGTCGTGTGCTCCGGGAGCGCATGCGGCGGCGCCGCTGCTTTCGGTGTCTTCCCCGGCGATGCGTACTCCGGCCCCCTCAGCTCAACGGCATCCGCGGCCGCCTGCGCGGTTCCTTGCCCCCCGCCGCCGCGCGTTCGCGTTCCGCTTCCGCCGCCTCCTCCGCCTTGACGACGGCCGCGTACTTGTCGACGTACTCCTGCCCGGAGAGCCCGAGGATGGCGTACATGATCTCGTCGGTGACCGCCCGCAGGACGGCCTTCTCGCCGTCCATGCCGACGTAGCGCGTGAAGTCGAGCGGCTCGCCGAAACGAATCGTCACCCGCTTGAACTTGGGGAACTTCCGGCCGGGCGGCTGCGCCTCGAAGGTGCCGATCATGGCGCACGGGACCACCGGCACCTGCGCCTTGAGCGCCATCGCCGCGACCCCGACCTTGCCTTTGTAGAGGCGTCCGTCGTGCGAGCGGGTGCCCTCCGGGTAGATGCCGAGCAGCTCGCCCTTGCGCAGCACGCCGAGGCCCTCGCGGATCGCGGCCCGGCCCGCCTCCTTGCCGGAGCGGTCCACCGGGATCTGTCCCGCGCTGCGGAAGAACGCGGCCGTCAGGCGGCCCTTGAGGCCCGGCCCCGTGAAGTACTCGGCCTTCGCCAGGAACGTGATGCGGCGCTTGATGATCGCCGGCATCAGGAAGTGGTCGGAGAACGACAGGTGGTTTCCCGCGACGATCGCCGCGCCGCCGTCCGGCACATGCTCCAGGCCCTCGATTCTGGGGCGGAACATCAGCCGGAGCAGCGGGCCGAGGATCACGTGCTTGAGCAGTAGGTAGAACATGGCGGCCGCCTTCCCCCTGATCCCGGTGCCGACGCGCAGTAGTCAATCGGTGACGCGGAACAGTAGTCAATCGATCGCGCGGATGCGAGAGCCCGTACGGGCCGTTGCGTGCGGCCGGGCGGGTGAACGACCGGCGTGGCGGCCCGGCGTACACCGCCGTCGAAGGGTGCCGTGGCTACTCCTCGGTGCCGCCCGACGCCACGGAACGTCACCGCCGCCGTCACGTCCGACGTGTATCCCGGAGGTCCCTCATGCGCTCGTTCCCCCTCGCGGCCGCCGCCGCCCTGGTGGCTCTCGGAGGGCTCGCGCCCGCCCAAGCCGCCGAGACCGCCGCACCCGCCACCAAGCGCGGGCTCTTCCTCACCGTCTCGGGCGCCGAGAACACCTGGACCCGGGGCGTGCTGCTGCGCTGCGTGCCCGAACCCGCAGGAGCGCACCCGCAGGCGGCCCGGGCGTGCGAGGCGGTCGCTGCGGCCGGGGGAGACTTCGACGGGCTGCCGGACGACCCGCACGCCTGCACCAAGGAGTTCGACCCGGTCACGGCGACGGCGACCGGGTCGTACAAGGGCAAGGCGGTGAAGTGGCACAAGACGTACCCGAACGCCTGCGCCCTGGACGCGGACACGGGCCACGTCTTCCGCTTCTGAGCCTCGCGGGCGACCGCGGCGCGCCGCCACCCTCACGCGGGCCGCGACAGCACCATCGCCAGCGTGATCAGACCGAGGACCACCCAGCCGAACCACAACCAGCCGTTGCTGCCGAGCGCCGCCGTGTAGGCCGTCACCATGACGAGGCCGCCGATGGTGAACCCACCCATGGTCTTCGTGGAACCGGGCATCGCTCCGCCTCCTCCCGGCAGTCCGCGGCGCCGAGGCGCCCGGACCGCGGTCCGAAGACCATCGTGACCCGGGAAGACCCTTTGGCGCTAGCGTCCGCGAGCGGCCAGTGAGGCCAGATAGGCGTTGTACGCCTCCAGCTCCTTGTCGCCGTCGCGGTCCGCGGCACGGTCCTTGCGGCGCGCCTCGCGGTCGTCGGAGCGCCGCCACTGGAAGAGGAGGGCGACCAGGACGACGACGGACGGGATCTCGCTGAACGCCCAGGCGATGCCGCCGGCGGCCTCCTGGTCGGCGAGCGCGTCGATGCCGAGCGAGGCGGGCGGGTGCATGTACGTGCCGATCATCGGCTGGCTCGCCATCATCAGCGCGATGCCGAAGAACGCGTGGAACGGCATGCCCGCGAACAGCTCCAGCATCCGCATGATGTAGCCGGGGCGGTGCGGTCCCGGGTCGACGCCCATGATCGGCCAGAAGAAGACGAGGCCGACGGCGAGGAAGTGGACCATCATCCCGATGTGGCCCGCCTTGGAGCCCATCAGCGTGTCGAAGAGCGGCGTGAAGTAGAGCGCGTACAGGCTCGCGATGAAGAGCGGGATCGTGAACGCGGGATGCGTGATGATCTTGATGTAGCGGCTGTGCAGCAGCCGGAGGAGCCACTCGCGGGGGCCCTTGCGGCCGCGTCCCGCCGCCGGCAGCGCACGCAGCGCCAGCGTGATCGGGGCGCCGAGCAGCAGCAGGATCGGCGACAGCATGCTGATCACCATGTGCTGCACCATGTGCACGCTGAACATGACCATGCCGTAGTCGTTGAGCTTGGTGCACATCACCAGGAGCACCGTCAGGATGCCGAGCACGAACGACACCGTACGGCCCACCGGCCACTTGTCACCGCGCCGCACGAGCCGCGCCACGCCCCACCCGTACAGGGCGAGAGCCACCAGGCAGCCGATGAGGAAGAAGGGGTCGGCCGACAGCTCGAGGCCTCGCCCCAGCGTGAACGGCGGCAGATCCATGTTCATGCCGTGCCCGCTGTGATCCATCCAGTGGCTCCTGATTCGTGCGGATTGTGCGACGTGTGTCGGCACCAGAGTAGAACTGCCCCCGGCCGCTGACGCGACCGGGGGCAGGAGTTCGACGGGCGAGCGGACTACAGCACGCACTCCGCTTCGGCGTACCGCTCCTCGGGCACCGTCTTCAGCGTCTCCACGGCCTCCGCCAACGGCACCATCGTGATGTCCGTGCCGCGCAGCGCCGTCATGTTGCCGAACTCGCCGCGGTGCACGGCCTCCACGGCGTGCCAGCCGAAGCGGGTCGCGAGGACGCGGTCGTACGCGGTGGGGGTGCCGCCGCGCTGGACGTGACCGAGGATGACCGGACGGGCCTCCTTGCCGAGGCGCTGCTCCAGTTCGAGGGAGAGCTGGCGGGCGATGCCGGCGAACCGCTCGTGGCCGTAGACGTCCTTGACGCCCACGTCGAACTCCATGGAGCCTTCGCGGGGCTTGGCGCCCTCCGCGGCGACGACGATCGCGAACTTCTTGCCCGCCGAGAACCGTTCGCCGACCTTCGCGGCCAGCTCCTCGATGTCGAAGGGGCGCTCCGGGACGACGATGGCGTGCGCGCCCGCGGCCATGCCCGAGTGCAGGGCGATCCAGCCGGTGTGCCGGCCCATCACCTCGACGATGAGCACGCGCTGGTGCGACTCCGCGGTGGTCTTGAGGCGGTCGAGTGCCTCCGTCGCCACGCCGACGGCCGTGTCGAAGCCGAAGGTGACGTCCGTGACGGCGATGTCGTTGTCGATGGTCTTGGGGACGCCGACGATGGGCAGGCCCGCGTCGGAGAGGAGCCGGGCCGCCTTGAGGGTGCCCTCACCGCCGATCGGGATGATCGCGTCGAGGCCGAGCTCGGCGACGTGGCCCTTCGCCCGCTCGACGCCGTCCCGCAGATGCGCGGGCTGGACGCGCGAGGAGCCGAGAATCGTGCCGCCGCGGGCGAGGATGCCGCCCACCGCGTCGAGGTCCAGCTTGCGGTAGTCGCATTCCAGGAGGCCTTTCCAGCCGTCGTGGAAGCCGATGACCTCGTCGCCGTGGTCCACCACCGCGCGGTGCACGACGGAGCGGATGACGGCGTTCAGGCCGGGGCAGTCGCCGCCGGAGGTCAGGACACCAATGCGCATTGCCCGGAATACCTTTGCAACGTGGGTCGATGACCGGACCACGTCGTCCGGCTGGATCCCCGCCACCCTATAGGCGCCGGGGGGCCGGACCGCACCTGGCGTCCGAGGGCTGGACGCCCGCGCTCACATGTGCGGGCGGGGCGTCAGGCGGGCCCTCGGACGGGGGCGCGGCGGAGGTGTTACGCGGGCTGCTGCGCGGAGTTGATGCGCTCGGCGCGCAGCGCCTCGTACCAGCGGTCGTCCGTCGGCGGCAGCGCGTTCACGTCGAGGGCCAGCTTCAGGAGCAGGTCCGCGATGAGCGGGTTGCGGGCGAGGACGGGGCCGTGCATGTACGTGCCGAAGACCGTGCCGTTGTACGCGCCCTCGGTGCCGTCGCCCGTGCCGTTGCCCCGGCCGAGCGTCACGCGGGCGAGCGGCCGTGCGGCCGGGCCGACGTGCGTGATGCCCTGGTGGTTCTCGAACCCGGTCAGCGGCGGCAGCCCGAGCTGCGGGTCGATGTCGCCGAGCACGTCGCCGACGCACCGGTCGCCCTCGCCGCGGGTGGAGACCACGTCGAGGAGGCCGAGGCCCGGCTCGCGCTGGCCGAGGTCGTTGATGAACTCGTTGCCGAGGATCTGGTACCCGGCGCAGACCGAGAAGACGATCGCGCCGTTGCCGACGGCGCGCTGCAGGCCGCCGTCGCGGCGCAGCCGCTCGGCCGCGAGCCGCTGCGGGCGGTCCTCGCCGCCACCGATCAGGTAGATGTCGCCGGAGGTGGGCACCGGCTGGTCGCTGCGCACGTCGTAGCGCTCGACCTGGAGGCCGCGCTGACGCGCGCGGCGCTCCACGACCAGGGCGTTGCCCTGGTCTCCGTACGTGCTCAGCAGGTCGGGGTAGACCCACACCAGCCGCAGGCTGTTGTCGCTCATGCTCATGTCCTTATCCGGGCGGGTCAGTTGCCGACGCGGCGGCGCAGGTCCTGGAACGCGGTGTAGTTCGCGATCGTCTCGATGCGTCCCGGCGGGGCGAACTGCACCGCCTCGTCGACGCTCTCGCAGACCCGGAAGTCCAGGCCCGCGACCTCGAGGCGCACGGCGAGGTCCAGCTTGCGGTCGCCGAGCACGAAGATCGGGTGACCGGCGAGCCGGGTGTAGTCGACGTCCCAGAGCCAGGAGGTGTCCGTGCCGTCGGCGCCGCGCGCGTTCACGGAGAGGATCACCGGGGTCGGCGGCGGGTCGATCAGCGAAAACGTTTCGAGCCAGCCCGCGGGGTTCTTGGCGAGCAGCAGACGCAGGTCACGGCCCTGGAACTGCACGACGTCGTAACGTCCCGCGACCGCCTGCACCTGGTACATGCGCTCGAGGGCGACCTGCGGCGGCACGCCGAAGACGGCGGCCACGGCGGCCGACGAGGCCGCGTTGGCCTTGTTGGCCCGGCCCGGCAGCTGCAGGTGGATCGGCCACGCGGAGCCGTGCGGGTCCAGGACGTGGTCGCCGGAGAGCACCCAGCTGGGCGCCGGACGGCGGAAGCCGCACTCGCCGCAGAACCAGTCGTCCCCGGGGCGCTGCATGACGCCGCCGCAGGACGGGCACGACCAGGCGTCGTCCTTCCACTCCTGGCCCGCCGCCACCCACACCACGTTCGGCGACGAGGAGGCCGCCCAGACGACCAGCGGGTCGTCGGCGTTGGCGATGATCACGGCCTTGGAGCCGGCCAGACCCTCGCGCCACCTCTCGGCGAGCATACGGGTCTCCGCGGCGCGGTCCAGCTGGTCGCGGGAGAGGTTGAGCAGCGCGATCGCCTTGGGGTCGACGTCACGGGCGACGCCCGCGAGGTACTTCTCGTCGACCTCGATCACACCGAACCTGGCGTCCGAGCCGCCGGCCAGCGCCGAGGTGATTCCGGCGGGCATGTTCGCACCGAGCGCGTTCGAGACGACCGGGCCACTGGCCCGCAGCGCCTCGGCGATCAGTCGCGTGGTGGTCGTCTTGCCGTTGGTGGCCGACACGAGGACGACGTCCAGGTGCGTGGCGAGCCGTCCGAGCAGTTCGGGGTCGAGCCTGAGCGCGACCTTGCCGCCGATCACCGATCCGCTGCCGCGGCCCGCTGCCCGGGACACCGCCGCGGCCGCCTTGCCCGCCGTCACGGCCAGCTTGGCCCGCGGCGACAGCGGGTCCGTGTTGCCTGACATCTGTCGAGATCCTCCTTGCGTACGGCGCCGCGCCTGCCCCCGGCATCGTTTCGCTGCTCAGCCTATCGAGATCCATCTGCAAGCCCGAATTGCGGCACCACCTCGGCACCTCGGCGGTGCCGCTCCGTCCCCTGGACCGTACTCTTGCCGCCATGCGACACGGCACGATCCCGGGCGCCTCGGGGCGCGTACGACCTCTGACCCTGCTCGGCGACCCGGTGCTGCACGCGCCGTGCGAGGAAGTCACCGACTTCGGCCCCGAACTGGCGCGCCTCGTCGAGGACATGTTCGCGACGATGTACGCCGCGCGGGGCGTGGGGCTCGCCGCGAACCAGATCGGCGTCGGCCGACGGGTGTTCGTCTACGACTGCCCGGACGACGACGACGTCCGCCACCTCGGGCACGTGGTCAACCCGAGACTCGTCGAGGCGGACGGCGTGACGGTGCGCGGTCCCGAGGGATGTCTCTCGCTGCCCGGACTCGAAGCGGGCACGCCGCGCTTCGACCACGCCGTCGTCGAAGGCGTCGACGTACGGGGGGAGCCGGTCCAGGTGCACGGGACGGGCTGGTTCGCCCGCTGCCTCCAGCACGAGTGCGACCACCTCGACGGTGGCGTCTACACCGACCGTGTCACGGGCTGGCGGCGCCGGAGGGTGCTGCGGTCGGCCGCCAAGGCCTCCTGGAACGTCTGAGGCCGCACCGTCCGGAGCTGGAACGTCCGATATCAGAACCCGGGACCTCCGACGCGGTTGCCCGCCGCCGCGAGCCGCCCCCAGAGCAGGTCGGCGAGGCTGCGCACCAACTGGGCGCGGGGGCAGGGCCGTTCGCCGAGCCACCAGTCGCCCGCCGCGTGCATCATGCCGACGATGCCGTGTCCCCACACCCGGGCGAGCTGGGCGCTCTCCGGGCCGAGGTCGACGCGCTCCTCGATGACCTCCGCGAGCTCCTCGCCGAGCCGGCGCAGCAGGGGGGCCGAGTGCAGCCCGACGTCGAAGCCCTGCTCGCCGGGGGAGGGGGCCTCCGACGGATGCATGAGGAAGCGGTAGACCTGCGGGCGTGCCTCGATCGCCGTGAGGTAGGTGTCGAGCGTCGCCTCGACCCGTTCCCTGCGCTCGGCCGGGGCGTCGAGCGCGGCGCGCAGGGCCTCCAGAAGGGCGTCGGTGTGTCTCTTGGCGAGTGCCGCGTACAGGCCGCCCTTGTCGCCGAAGTGGCGGTAGAGGATCGGCTTGGTGATGCCTGCCTCGGCGGCGATGGCGTTCATCGAGGCGCCGGGGCCGTCGCGGAGCACGACCCGGTCCGCGGCCTCGAGGAGCTCTCGCCGCCGGTGTTCCGCGGACCGTTGCTGATCGGTCCGCTGCGTGGTCTCCATCGTTTCTCCCCGCCCGTGCTGAATCGGTGACGCACGCGCAACGTAACACCCGTCGTCCCGACCGGATCGAACGGGCCACCGGGAGTTGACATGGACTACTGGCCGGTAACAGACTGCGGTTACCGCAAGTAACGTCGCAGATGATCGCAGGTCCTGGAGGGGTCATGACCGAGTTCACCATGGAGCTCAACGACGAACAGAAGGAGGTCCGGGACTGGCTCCACGGGTTCGCCGCCGATGTGATCCGCCCCGCGGCCGCCGAGTGGGACGAGCGCGAGGAAACCCCGTGGCCCATCATCCAGGAAGCGGCGAAGCTGGGGATCTACTCGCTGGATTTCTACGCCCAGCAGTTCTTCGACCCCTCGGGCCTCGGCATCCCGATGGCGACGGAGGAGATCTTCTGGGGTGACGCCGGCATCGGCCTGTCCATCATGGGCACGGGCCTGGCCGCCGTCGGTGTGCTCGCCAACGGCACCGAGGAGCAGATCGGCACCTGGATCCCGCAGATGTACGGCGACGTGAACGACGTCAAGGTCGCCGCGTTCTGCTCGTCCGAGCCGGACGCCGGATCCGACGTCGCCGCCATGCGCACCCGCGCCGTCTACGACGAGGTCAAGGACGAGTGGGTCCTCAACGGCACGAAGACCTGGGCGACCAACGGCGGCATAGCCAACGTGCACGTCGTCGTCGCGGTCGTCGACCCCGAGCTCGGCTCGAAGGGCCACGCGTCCTTCATCGTCCCGCCGAACACCCCGGGCCTGTCCCAGGGCCAGAAGTTCAAGAAGCACGGCATCCGCGCCTCGCACACCGCCGAGGTCGTCCTCGAGGACGTCCGCGTCCCCGGGCACTGCCTGCTCGGCGGCAAGGAGAAGCTGGACGAGCGCATGGCCCGCGCGCGGGAGCGCGCCAAGTCCGGTGGCGAGCGCGTCAAGAACGCGGCGATGGCCACGTTCGAGGCCTCCCGCCCGGCGGTCGGCGCCATGGCCGTCGGTACGGCGCGTGCCGCGTACGAGGAGGCCCTGGAGTACGCCAAGACGCGCACCCAGTTCGGCCGCCCGATCATCGACAACCAGGGCATCGCCTTCCAGCTCGCCGACATGCGCACCCAGATCGACGCGGCCCGCCTCCTGGTGTGGCGCGCCTCCTGGATGGCCACCACGGGCAAGAAGTTCGAGTCGGCCGAGGGCTCCATGTCGAAGCTGTATGCGAGCGAGGTCGCCAAGAAGGTCACAGGGCAGGCGGTCCAGATCCTCGGCGGCAACGGCTTCACCCGCGAGTACCCGGTGGAGCGCATGCACCGCGACGCCGCGATCTACACGATCTTCGAGGGTACGAGCGAGATCCAGCGGCTGGTCATCGCGCGGACCCTCTCGGGGATGCCGATCCGCTAGGCGTAGATAGGAAGGCAAACTTGCAAGTTTGACTTGCTGTGTCGTACGGTCGGCGTATGAGCGGACACTCTGGAGAGCCCACGCCGGAGCAGGTCGCCGCCGACCTCACGCACGTCGTCGGGCGTCTCGTACGGAAGCTGCGCGGCGCGTCGCCCATGAACGGGCTCAGCCCCTCGCAGCGCTCCGTCCTCGCCCGGCTCGACCGCGGAGGCCCCACCACCACCGCGGGTCTCGCGCGTGCCGAGTTCGTGCGGCCGCAGTCGATGCGGATGACCGTGAGCGCCCTGGAATCCATGGAGCTCATCGAGCGGACCCCCGATCCGAACGACGGGCGACAGTCCGTCCTCTCCCTGACCGATGAGGGGCGCCGCACCCTCACCGACGGCCGCGCCGCCAAGCGCGGCTGGCTGTCGGAGGCGGTCTCCGAAGAGCTCGACCCGGCCGAGCGGCGCCAACTGGCCGACACCATCGCGCTGTTGGAGCGACTGGTGCAGAAGTGAAGGCCACTCCCGTCGCGCGCGCCCGGCGGCGTCCGGTGCGGGAGCGGTCCGCCTTCGGAGCGCGACTGACCGCGCCGCTGCTGCTCGGCTCCCTGCTCAACCCCCTCAACACCACGATGATCTCCACCGGCCTGGTGGCGATCGGCCACGACTTCGGCGTCGGCGCCTCCGACACCGCCTGGCTCGTCTCCGTGCTCTACCTCGCGAGCGCCGTCGCCCAGCCCGTGCTCGGCAAGCTCGCCGACAGCGTCGGACCGCGCCGCGTCTTCCTCGGCGGACTCGTCCTCGTCGTCGTGTCGGGCCTCGTCGGAGCGCTCGCCCCGGCATTCGGCTGGCTGCTCGCCTCCCGGGCGCTCCTCGGCATCGGCACGTCCGCCGCGTACCCCGCCGCGATGGCCGTCCTGCGCGACGAGTCGACCCGGCTCGGCACCCCGACTCCGCGTACCGTCCTCGGCCGCCTCTCCTTCGCGGCGCTCGGCAGCGCGGCGATCGGCCCGACCCTCGGCGGCCTCCTCGTCGCGACCGCGGGCTGGCGCGCCGTCTTCGCCGTCAACGTGCCGGTCGCGGTCATCGCGTACGCCACCGCCCTGCGATGGATACCCAAGGACGCACCGCGCGAGCGGGCGGCGGGAGCAGCGGGCCGCAAGGGGACGCTCGATCCGCTGGGGATCGCTCTCTTCACGGGCGCGCTGAGCTGCCTCGTCGTGTTCCTCCTCGACCTGCGCCACCCGATGTGGCCGCTCCTCGCCCCGGTCGTGCTGCTCGCCGCCCTCCTCACGTGGTGGCAGCTGCGCCACCCGCACCCCTTCATCGACCTGCGCATGCTCGGCACCAACCACGCGCTCGCCCGCACCTACCTGCGGCACGGGCTCAGCTACCTCGTCGTGTACTGCGTGATGTACGGCTTCACCCAGTGGCTGGAGGAGGAGCGCGGCTACTCCTCGCTGCACACCGGGCTCGTCATGCTGCCGATGTCCCTCGCGGCCCTGGCCTGTTCCCTGATCGGGGCGCGCACCAAGGGCATTCGCGCGCCGCTCACCGTCGCCGCGGTGCTCCTCGCCGCGGGCAGCTCGCTGCTGCTCTTCACCACCGGGTCCACGCCGCTCGCCGCGCTGCTCCTGGCGGGTGCCTGCTTCGGCATCCCGCAGGGGCTCCTGGGCACCGGCAACCAGGCGGCCGTGCAGCAGTTCGCGCCCCCGGAGGCGATCGGGTCGGCGGCGGGACTCCAGCGCACCGCCCAGTACATCGGCGCCATCACGGCCTCCGGCCTGATCGGCCTCGCCTACGGACAGCGGGCCGACGACGGCGGGCTGCACCTCATGGCCGCCGTCGGCGCCGTGCTGGCCCTGGCCCTCATCGTCCTGACCGCCACGGACCGCGCGCTGCGCCGCCGCCCGGCCAAGTAGACGGGCCGCTCCGACAACCGGGTACGCCCTACGGCCGGTACACGTACGGCGTGGTCGTGCAGAGCGTGGCGAAGCCGAGCCGGTCCAGGATCGGGCGGCTGTCGTCGGTGGCGTCGACCTGCAGATAGCGGTAGCCGCGCTCGACGGCGATGCGGGCGCGGTGGGCGACCGTCGCGCGGTAGATGCCCCTGCCGCGCCACTGCGGGTCGGTGCCGCCTCCCCACAGCCCGGCGAAGTCGGTGCCCGGCCGGAACTCCATGCGCGCGCCGCACACCGGCCGGTCGCCGGCCATGGCGACGACCGCGACGATGTCGTCCGGTGTCTCGGTGAGCTGAGCGAGGACCCGCCGGGCGAGGTGTTCGCTCAGCGCCGCGTCGCCCTCACCGAAGGCGGCGAGGTGCGCCTGGGACATGAGGCGTACGCCTGCCGCGTCCGTCACGGGCACCAGCCGGATGCCTTCGGGCAGTTCGGGTCCCTCGGGCAGGGCGGCGGCCTCGGCGACCATCACGGTCTCCGTCGGTTCGGCCTCGAACCCGGCCGCCAGGAGACGCTTGTCGAGGTCTGCGGGAAGGTCGTACGAGTGCAGTTTCCACTCGAACTCGCGCCCCTGCTCGGTGTAATGCCGTACCTGTTCCGCGATCACGGCGTCCGCCGTCGACGCGTCGGCGTCGGTCCACAGGACACCGTTCCAGTGGTGCGCGGAGCCGGTCACGCGCACGACGCCGCCGGTCCGCTCGACCCGGGTGTCGCCGCCCTCGCCCTGTGTGTCGTGCCGGAGTTGACGGTCGTACGCGGCCAGTACCGCTGCGTGATCCATGCGGTCACCTCAGCAGCACGGCGAACCGGCGGCAACCGGTTTTCAGGAGCGCCAGCGGCAGCGCAGGGCCGCCGTCGCGAAGCCGGGGCCGAAGGCGATGGCCGCGCCGTGCGCGCCGTCGTCCGGCGGGTCGGCGTGGGTGCGTTCCAGGACGCGCAGGATGCTCACGCCGCCCAGGTTGCCCTCGTGGCCGAGTGTGTCCGTGGAGTGCCGTGCGGCGTGCTCGTCCAGGCGCAGCGCGGTCGCCGTGTCGGCGATGATGCGCGGGCTGCCGGGGTGGATGACGGCGAAGTCGGGCCGCCGGGGGCCGAGCCACTCCAGGAGGGGCGGCATCACGTCGGTGACGGCGGCCAGGACCTGCTTGGTCGAGTCGAAGTGGATGCCGTCCTCGGCGATCCTGCCGCGCTGGCGTTCGAGGCTACCGGCGAGGACGTACTCGAAGGTGTCCTCGACGGCCAGTCCGGGGCCCAGCGGGGTGTCGGTGACGACGGTCGCTGAGGCCCCGTCGCCGAAGAGCGCTTTGTAGATCATGGACTCGATGGTGGTGTCGCTGTGGTGGTAGATGCTGGACAGCACTTCGGAGGCGACCACCAGGACCTTGCCGCCCGGCCGCGCGGCGAGGAGGTCGGCGGCGCGGGTCAGGGCCTGGGCGCCGCCCGGGCAGGCCACCGAGGTGAGCGCGACGCGGCGCAGGTCGGGGCGGAGGCCGAGCCGCGTGACGAGGTTGATGTCCAGGTTCGGGACGGCCCAGCTCGTGGTGTGCGTGGTGACGAGGGCGTCGATGTCCCGCGCGGCCAGGCCCGCGCTGTCCAGGGCCAGGGTGCAGGCTCGTTCGGCCATGTCGAGTGCGTCGGAGAAGGCGATACGGGCGCGCTCCCCGACGTCGGCCGTGCCGGACACGGTGGGGGAGTCGAGCGGTCGCGTGAAGTAACGGGTCCGGACGCCGCAGTTGCCGATGACGCGGAGGATGGCGCGCAGCCGCGGGTGGTCGGCGTGGTGCGCGCTCACGTCGTCGGCTATCTCGGCGGTGGTGACCTTGTGGTCGCCGAGGACGGTCCGTGGTCGGAGTACGTGAGCAGTCACGAGGCGGCTCCCCGTGGATCGGCGGTGCAGGTGGGGACGTGGCCAAATTACTGCACTATGCCGAGAGTGCCCTGTTTTACGCCGATTGCTCGAATGTGTGTACGAGGGTGGGGGTCGGGTGGACCGGGCGTGTGCGCCGGGTCAGTCGGAGCGGAGGTTGGGCGCGCGCGAGTGGACGCGCTGCGTGCCGCGGTGGAACACGAGGATCATCAGCCGGGAGCCCGGCGCCGTCAGGGGCTGCGCCGCGCACATGGTGACCCAGCCGGGTCCCTCAAGGGCGTGCAGCAGGGGGCGCTCGTCGCCGTCGGGATGGGGGTGGGAGTTGCCCGCGGCGTAGAGGTCGGCGGTCTCGGGGTCGGCCAGGATCTCCTTCTCGATCTGCCGCAGTATGTCGTCGTCGGGCCTGGTGGCGAGCGCGGCCCGCAGTTGCGGCAGCACCATCGGCGCCCACACGCTGTGCCAGTCCATCAGGGTCTCGCGGCCGTGCGGGTCGAGGAGCATCCAGCGCAGGGTGTTGCCGGGGACCTTGCCGCTCGGGAACATCGCAGCGAAGGCGCTGTTGTACGCGAGCATCTCCCAGGACGCGTCGGTCACGTAGGCCATGTGCCCTATCCCGTCGACCGCCTCCTGCCAGACGCCGGGGACCTCCTTGCCGGAGGAGAGGTGGAGCGGACCCGGCGGGTCCTGCAGCAGGGCGTAGCGGCAGAGGGACACCCACTCCTGCTCGTTCAGACCGAAGAGCCGCGCCACGTCCCGCAGCAGCGAGGTCGGCGGGTTGGGGTAATTGCCGGACTCGAGACGGTGGTACGTCCCGAAGGTGCGGTGCAGCAGTTGGTCGACCTGGTGCTGTGACAGGCCGGGTGCGCGCCGGCCCTGGCCCGTGGGGCGGGCGAAGCCGTGCGATTCGGGGGCTATGAGGGCGCGTCGTTCGCGGAGCAGAGCGCGGAGCGCCGTCTTGTTCATGGTGGGTAATCCCTCTTGGTGCACGCCGAGTTGGAGCGTGATCAGTCTAAATATTCACATCGGCTTTGGTAGTAAACATTGCCCGAAGAAAACGATCAGTCGCTCAGGCATCATGGAGCGTGCGGGGTCACCGACCTGCAGGTTTGATCGTCGGATGACACTCGTGCGCAACAGCGGGGCATCTTGTCCGGGGAGCTTGAGAATGGCTGAAATTCCCCGGCATTGGGTACCCCCTAGGCCTACTGGGCCGCTGTGGGAAGCGTGTGGGACAACTGTTCGTATTCTGATCCGCGTGATCGGAATCGGAGCAGCACAGGACCGCACAGCTCGGCTTCCCGTGCCGGTTCCGTAGGACCACCGGCTGCGGTCGGTGCCGTCACTCGCCATTACGTAGCGGCCACGGTACCGGCCGCCCGTGGTTGTTCCGGGCGCGTCAGGTGGCCGTGATGTGCTCCTCCGCCTGCGCCAGGATCTCCGAGACCCGCAGCCCGAACCGTACGTCGCACGGATGAGCCGTGCCCGTGGCCGCGGACTCGACGAGCGCGTCCACCGCAGCCCCGAGCGCGTCACCCGCCCCTTCCCACGGCGGAAGCGCCACCGTGCCGCTCTCCCCGCGCAACTCCACGGCGAGACCCTCGCACTTCGGCGGCGCCGTCAGGCTCAGCGTCGCCGTGCTCGACGCGCCGCTCTCGTGCCGCAGGATCAGGTGGACCGTGTCCCTGGGGCCCTCGGCCGCGGTCACGGCGGTCACGTCGCCGAGCACGGGCAGCAGCATGGACAGGGCGTGCGGGCCCACGTCCCACAGGCCGCCGCGGCTGGCACGCCACGGTGACGAGAAAGCGGCGCTGCCGTCCGGCGCGTAGAACGAGCCGTACCAGTCGGCGCGGCCGGTGAACCAGCCACCCGTGGCGGTCTGTTCGGCCAGCCAGGCCGCCGATGCGGTGGTGAAGCGCAGCGTGAAGAAGACCACGGAGGCGACCCCCGCGCGCTCGGCCGCCGCGGCGAGGTCCCGCGCGCCGGCCGTCGTCGTGGCCACCGGCTTGTCGAGCAGCAGGTGGCAGCCCGCCGCCGCGGCCCGCGCGGCGAGCGGCGCCTGCACGTCGGGCGGCACCGCGAACGCCACGGCGTCACTGGCGGCGAACAGGTCGTCCACGTCCGCGTACGCCCTCGTCCCGTGCTCGGCGGCGAGCGCGGCCGCGGGCTCGGGGCGACGGCCCCAGACGCCGCTGAGGTCCACGCCCGGGTGGCTGGACAGCGCGGGGGCGTGCGTGGCGGAGGCCCACGGGCCGGTGCCCACCAGGCCGATGCGGAGTCGGTTCATGGGCCGCAGTATGACCGAAGCCGCCGACAGTGGGCCTGCCGCGGCAGGGGTGCGTGGCGGGCCCGGACGGTTCACGGCCACGGGCGGGCGGGGCTCCCCGCCCGAATTCTCGCCGAATTTCTCTGGGTGAATTCCCATTCACTAGCTATGGTGAATGGTAATTCACCTGATCGCGAGATTCCGCCGGGGGGATACGTCATGGCACCGGTTCCGGCCGTCGGCGACGGGGGAGGGGCGCGCGCCCGGCTCGCGGTCCCCGTGCTCGCCTTCGGCGGCATCCTCATGGCCGTCACGCAGACCGTCGTCGTCCCCCTGCTGCCCGATCTGCCCCGCCTGACCGGCAGCTCACCCGGTGCCGTGTCCTGGCTGGTCACCGCCACACTCCTGGCGGGCGCGGTCCTCACCCCCGTACTCGGCCGGGCCGGCGACATGTACGGCAAACGCCGCGTCCTGCTGCTCGCCCTCGGCCTGATGGCCGGAGGGTCGGTGCTCTGCGCGCTCACGTCCGACATCCGGCTGCTGATCGCGGCGCGCGCCCTGCAAGGTGCCTCCGCCTCGGTGGTGCCCCTGTCCATCAGCATCCTGCGCGACGAACTCCCGCCCCGGCGCACCGCATCCGCCGTCGCCCTGATGAGCTCCACGGTCGGCATCGGCGCCGCGCTCGGTCTGCCGCTGGCGGCGCTCATCGTGCAGTACGCGGACTGGCACGCCATGTTCTGGGTGACGGCCGCCCTGAGCACGGCCGGTCTGCTGCTCGCCCGGTGGGCCGTGCGGGAGTCACCGGTGCGTTCGCCGGGGCGGTTCGACACGTGGGGTGCGCTCGGCCTCGCGGCCGGTCTCGTCTGTCTGCTGCTCGCGGTGTCACAGGGCGGCCAGTGGGGGTGGGGGAGCGGCCCGGTCCTCGGACTGTTCGCGGGCGCGGTCGTCATCCTGTCCGTGTGGTGGCGGATGCAGCTGCGCGCGAAACAGCCACTGGTGGACCTGCGCCTCGCGTCCGGACGACGCGTCGCCCTCCCGCACCTGACCGCGCTGCTCGCCGGATTCGCCTTCTACGCCAACTCGCTGGTCACCGCGCAGCTGGTGCAGGCGCCCGCCGTGAGCGGCTACGGCCTGGAGCTGTCCATCGTGGCGACGGGGCTGTGCCTGCTTCCCAACGGCGTGATCATGCTGGCCCTCTCACCGCTGTCGGCCCGCGTCTCCACGGCTCGCGGCCCCCGGGTGACCCTCGCCGTCGGCGGCGCGGTCATGGCGCTCGGCTATGCCGTACGCATCGTGGACAGCCGGGAGTTGTGGGTGATCGTGCTGGGTGCCGCGATCGTGGCGACCGGCACGACCTTCGCGTACTCGGCGCTGCCCACGCTGATCCTGCGGGCGGTGCCGGTCGAGCAGACCGCGTCCGCGAACGGCGTGAACGTCCTGATGCGGACGGTCGGCCAGAGCGTCTCCAGTGCGGCCGTCACCGCGGTGCTCGTCCGGCACACCGCGTCCGCCGGAGGCACCGAGTTCCCCACGCTCGGCGGCTACCAGCTCGCTTTCACCCTGGCCGGCACGGTGGCGCTCGTCGCCTGCGCCACCGCACTGGCCATACCCTCGGACACGTCCACGGCCCGGCGGAACGGACGCAGGACCGCCGGGCGCGAAGGGCCCGCACAGGAAACCGCTCTGGAGGGAAGCTGACCATGGCGGAGGTACGCACGGAGGCGGACGGGCGCGCGGACGGGTCCCGCCACGCCCCGCCCACCGGACGCAGGGGCGCCGAGGCGAGCAAAGGGGCCATCATCCGCGCCGCCCGCCATCTGCTGGCCCGGCACGCGCACGGGGACATCACCCTCAAGGCCGTGGCCGACCGGGCCGGAGTCAGCGCCCCGTTGATCCTGAAGTACTTCGGCAACAAGGACGCCCTGTTCTCCCAAGTGATGTCGTTCGAGGCCGACGCCGCCGTGTTCCTCGACGCACCCGTCGACGACCTCGGCCGCCACATGGTCCGGCACCTGCTCACCGGCCAGGCGGAGCGGGGCGCCGATCCGATCCTGCGCATCGTCTTCGCCCCGCTCCACGGCGAACAGGGCGACATCCTGCGCGCCAACTTCCGCGTACAGGTGGCCCAGCGGCTGAGCGAGCGGCTGTCGGGGCCGGACGTGGGACTGCGGGCCGAGCTCGCCGTGGGCATGCTGCTCGGCCTCGGCGTGATGTACGGCATCGCCCGCGGCCCGCACCTGCGCGCCACCGAGATCGCCGAGATCACCGACCGGTACGCACCCGCTGTGCAGGCCTTGTTGACTCCCCGCTGACCCGCGTCTCCCGGGTGGTGGCCGCAGCGGGGGACCGGTCCGCTCCCCGTCCTCCCCGCCGTACGACCATCACCGCCGCGAGCCCGACCGACAGTCCCACCACGGTCTGCGGCCCGAAGGGCTCGCCGAACATCAGCGCGCCCCACAGCGCGGTCACGGGCGCCATGAGGAACATCAGCGTGTTGACCTGCGTGACCCCGGAGCGCCGCAGAATCAGCCAGTACAGGCCGTACCCGCCGAACGTGGAGAGCGCGACCAGCCATGCGATCGCGCCCCAGAACGACGCCTCGGGCGGCGGTGTCGCGGCCCCCGACACGAGCGCGAGCCCCGTGAAGACGACGGCGCTGGTGACGCAGTGGACGGTCATCGCCACCGAAGGGGCGACCGGGCGGGGCGCTCGCCGGTCGAGGAACGTCGCCGCCACCAACGAGAGCATGCCGAGGAACGGCACGGCATAGGCCCAGGCAGGGGTGGCGCCGCCCTGCGCGAAGTCGGCGGCGGTGACGATGACGACTCCGGCCACGCCGAGGCCGAGGCCGGCCCACTGCGTGCGCGAGACGTACTGACCGAGCAGAGGCCCTGCGAGGGCGCCCGCGACCAGTGGCTGGGTGCCGTCGATCAGGGCCGTGGTGCCGCTGGAGACGCCCAGTTGGATCGCCAGGTACACGGTGAGCAGATAGCCGCTCTGCGACAGTGCGCCGACGGCCGTCTGCCGTCCGACGTCGCGCGCCGTCAGACCGCGCCACGCCGCGCGGTGCAGCACCAGCACAACGAGTCCCAGGACCACGGCCAGCGGCAGGAAGCGCCACATCAGCACGGTCACGGCGGACGCGCTGCCCGCGCCCAGTTTGGCGCCGATGAACCCGGAACTCCAGGTCAGCACGAACGCGGTCGACAGCAGGACGTTCATGGGGATCTCCCGTCTCGGGTCTCCGAGGTCGTGCGGAGACCCGTCGTGGATGAGTAAACCGATCTGTCTACCTGGCTTGGCTGCCGAGTATACAGATCGGTATAGGTGCGATGTATACCGGTCGGTATACCATGGGCGTCATGGGTGATGAGACGACGTGCGGGGAGGAAGGCGGCGGCGCGAGTCCGCACCGCATCGTCATGACGCCGGCCGCCCGCCGCGCCCTCGATGCCGCCGGGCGCCTCTTCTACGAGCGCGGCATCCATGCCGTCGGAGTGGACCTGATCGCCGTCGAGGCCGGGGTCACGAAGAAGACGCTCTACGACCGGTTCGGCTCCAAGGAGCAGATCGTCGTGGAGTACCTGGCCGACCGCGACGAACGCTGGCGGGCCTTCCTCGCCCCGTACGTCGAGGCCGCATCCACGCCCCGCGCCCAGGTCCTCGCGGTCTTCGACGCCCTGCGCGGCTGGGCCGAGGGGCCCGAGGGGCGTCTGGTCAAGGGGTGCAGCATGGTCAACGCGCACGCCGAGATCAGTGACCCCGCGCATCCCGCGTACCCGATCATCGCCGGTCAGAAGGCCTGGATGCTCGCACTGTTCACCGGCTTCGCCGAGGGTGTCGCGCCGTCCGGGGCCGACGCCGCGCGGCTCGGGCGGACGCTCATGCTGCTGCACGAAGGTGCCCTCGTCGCCCACGGCCTGCACGTGTTCCCGGACGCGATCGACCAGGCCCGCGGTGACGCGGAGGTGCTGCTGGATGCGGCCGCGGGGCGGGCGTCCGCGCATCGTTGACAAGTCTTTGCCCGTGGCCGGAACACTCCCTTCCGGCCGCACTCCCGGTCGCGGGAAGCGCCAAGTGTCCGGCGGGATGGGTGCCCCCGTGCTGACACGAGTCATCCTCCGCCATCGGTAAAGAGCGGCCGAAACCGTCGGGGTCGGCGTGGCGCGCCGCCCGCAGGGGCGTTGACCGTGAGCAAGGGCAGGAGCACGCTGCACACATAGGTGCTAGTTACACCTAGTTCGGCGAGCGGAAGGAAAGCGCATGTGCGGCATCACCGGCTGGGTCTCCTTCGACCGTGATCTGACGGCCGAGTCCACCACCTTGGACGCCATGACGGAGACGATGTCCTGCCGCGGCCCCGACGACCGCGGCACCTGGTCCCGCGGGCCCGCCGCGCTCGGACACCGACGGCTCGCGATCATCGACCTGCCCGGCGGACGCCAGCCCATGACCGTCGGGACACCGCGGGGCACCGTCGCCCTGGTCTACTCGGGCGAGACGTACAACTTCGCCGAGCTCCGCCGCGAACTGGCGGGCCGCGGCCACCGTTTCACCACCGAGTCCGACACCGAGGTCGTCCTGCGCGGCTATCTCGAATGGGGCGAGGCCCTCGCCGAGCGGCTGAACGGCATGTACGCCTTCGCGATCTGGGACGCCCGCCACGACAAGCTCGTCATGATCCGCGACCGCATGGGCATCAAGCCCTTCTACTACTACGAGACGTCCGACGGCGTCCTGTTCGGCTCCGAGCCCAAGGCGATCCTCGCCAACCCGCTCGCACGCCGCCGCGTCGCCCTGGACGGGCTCAGGGAAGTGTTCGCCCTCGTCAAGACGCCCGGTCACGCCGTGTGGGACGGCATGAGCGAGGTCGAGCCCGGCACCGTCGTCACGGTGGACCGCTCCGGTCTGCGCCGGCACGTGTACTGGTCCCTGGAGACCCGGCCGCACACCGACGACCGCGACACCACCGTCGCCGGGGTCCGTGCGCTCCTCGACGACATCGTGCGCCGTCAGCTCGTCTCGGACGTGCCGCGCTGCACGCTGCTCTCCGGCGGCCTCGACTCCTCGGCGATGACGGCGATCGCCGCCCGTCAACTCGCGGAGACGGGCGAGACGGTCCGGAGTTTCGCCGTCGACTTCGTCGGCCAGGCCGACAACTTCGTCGCCGACGAGCTGCGCGGCACCCCCGACACCCCCTACGTCCACGACGTCGCGAAGTCGGCGGGCACCGACCACCGTGACATCGTCCTGGACTCCCACTCCCTCGCCGACCCGGACGTACGCGCCAAGATGATCCGTGCGCGGGACATACCCATGGGCTTCGGCGACATGGACGCCTCCCTCTACCTCCTCTTCCGCGCCATCCGCGAACACTCCACGGTGGCGCTCTCCGGAGAGTCCGCGGATGAGGTCTTCGGTGGCTATCTGCAGTTCTTCGACGAGACGGCGCGCACGGCCGACACCTTCCCCTGGCTGGTGCGGTTCGCCGACCACTTCGGGGACGACGCCGGCATCCTGCGCCCCGACCTGACGGCCGCGCTCGACCTGCCCGCCTTCATCAAGGAGAGCTACGCGGGAGCCGTCACCGGCATCCGCCGCCTGGACGGCGAGAGCGACTTCGAGTTCCGGATGCGGAAGATCTCGTACCTGCACCTGACCCGGTTCGTCCGCGTCCTCCTCGACCGTAAGGACCGCGCCAGCATGGCCGTCGGCCTGGAGGTGCGCGTGCCGTTCTGCGACCACCGGCTCGTGGAGTACGTCTACAACGCGCCGTGGGCGCTGAAGTCCTTCGACGGGAGGGAGAAGAGCCTGCTGCGCGAGGCGACCGCCGACGTGCTGCCGCGGTCGGTCTACGACCGGGTGAAGAGCCCGTACCCCTCCACGCAGGACCCCGAGTACGCCGTCGCGCTCCAGGGACACGTCAAGGATCTGCTCGCGCGGCCCGGACATCCGGTCTTCGACCTGGTGGACAGGGAGCAGGCCGCGAAGGCGGCGGAACGGGAGGCGCCCCAGATCACCCAGGCATCGCGACGCGGCCTCGAGCGGACGCTCGACCTGGCGCTCTGGCTGGACCTCTACCGCCCGGAGATCGTTCTCGCCTGACCCGCGCGCTGTCTCTCCCGGTCACCGTCCCTGCTGGTCCTCGGGGTCCGCCGAGGCGGCGAGCGTGTCGAGGAATCGCCGGAGCGCCGGTGCCCCGTCCGGGCCGATGCCCCGCTGGACGGGCGGCACGGAGGCCCCGCGCCGGGTGTCGGACGTCTGGCACGGGCCGGGCGGCTCCTCGGCCCGGACGGTCACCGCGCGGCGGATGAACTCGGCCACCGGCACCCCGAGACGGTCCGCGTGGCGCAGGATCGCGGCGTACTCGTCGGGCGTGAACAAGACCTGCACAGGCTTGGCACCGTCCATGGACGCATGATGCCGCCCGGGCGTGTGTGACGCGCTGTGCTTGTCATATTCGCCCTCGAAGGCGTGAAAACCGGGGAAGGCGCCCACATGGCGCCGACATGAAGGTGGCGCGACATGGATGTGACCCCGACCGGACGGGGGAATCGCGGTCGGGGCCACATCATGTTCAACGATAAACCATGGGGTGGTGTTCCGAGGTGGGGGGCCTGATCGTGTGAGCTGTGGCACCCCGTCCTCGCGATCCCCCGTCCTCACGTCCTCACGTCCTCATGCCTTCACTGGACCAGCATGATGATCGAAGCCGTGGTCCCGACGACCACGATGAACGTACGCATCGCAAGCGGCGGCAGCCTGCGGCCGTAGCGCGCGCCCACCAGGCCGCCCACCGTCGAACCGGCGGCGATCAGCCCGGCCGCCGTCCAGTCGATGTCCGCGACCACGATGAAGACGACGGCGGCGACGCCGTTGACGATCGACGCGAGCACGTTCTTCGCGGCGTTCAGCCGTTGCAGGTCGTCCAGGAGGAACGTGCCGAACAGGGCCATGAGCAGGACCCCCTGTGCCGCGCCGAAGTAGCCGCCGTAGACGCCGGTGGCCAGGACGCCGCACCACATCGGGATGCCGCCGTCCACCTTGCCGCCGCCCTCGCGGTTCCGGAGCCTGCGGGTGAGCCACGGCTGCAGCAGCACCAGGAGGCAGGCGCTCAGGATGAGCGCGGGGACCACCGCCTGGAAGGCGTCGTCGGGGAGCTTCAGGAGCAGCAGCGCGCCGATCAGACCGCCGATGAGCGAGGCCGTGCCGAACCGCACCAGCCGCTTGAACTGGCCCTTCATCTCGCGTCGGTAGCCGTACGCGGCGCTCAGGGTGCCCGGCACGAGGCCCAGGTTGTTCGACACGTTGGCGAGCACCGGTGGGAAGCCGAAGGCCAGCAGTGTGGGGAAGGTGATGAGGGTGCCGGACCCGACCACCGCGTTGAGCCCGCCGGCCGCGACACCGGCGGCGCCTACGGCCACCATTTCGAGCGCTTCCACGCTTCACCTTTCCCGATGTTCCCGATGTTTCCGGTGCTGTTGGTGCTGCCGATTTTTCCGATGTTGCTGACGTGCTGGATCGTCACCGTGGCCCCCGGGTCGACGCCCGTCGCCGGGTCGCCGCCCGGGCCTTCGTCGATCTTGGTGCACGGTGAAAACCCAAGTCAATCCTCGGGTTTCCTTGCATCCCCCCAAGGGATAACTTCATCCGCTGTGACCCTCGACGACCTTCGCATCTTCATCGCCGTGTGCCGCGCGGGCAGCCTCAGTGCCGTCGCCCGTGAGCTGTCCTGTACGCAGTCCGCCGTGAGTCAGCACGTCAAGCGCCTGGAGCGGGAGCTCGGCGTGAGTCTTCTGGAGCGGCAGGCGCGGGGTGTCCTGCCCACCTCGGCGGGCCGGACCCTGCAAGCCGCGGCGTCGGACGGGATCGGCGGCATCGATCTCGCCGTACGCCGCCTCAAGGAGCAGGTCCGCGGCGAGGGCGGCACGGTGCGGATCACCACCGGGGCCACCTCCGTACGGCACTTCATGGCCGAGGCCGTCGTCGACTTCCGGGACCGCTACCCGCGCGTCGGCCTGGAATTCCAGACCATGAGCTCGAGCCGCGGCTGTTTCGACGCCCTCGCCGCCGACGACCTCGACCTCGCCTGGATCACCGTCGGCGAGCCCGTGCGCGGCATCGAGCAGCGGCCCGTCGTGGAACTGCCCTGGGTCCTCGCCGTCCGCGCCGACGACCCGTTCGCCGGGCGGCCGCGCGTCGAGCCCGGCGAACTGGCCGCGGGGCAGCTCATCACGCCGCCGGAGGGGTCGACGTCGCGAGGTCGGCTCGACGCACGGCTCGGTGAGCTGGATGTGGTGCTGCGGACCGTCACCAGCGTCGCCGACTGGGACACCGCCGTCCTCCTCGCGGAGCTCGGGCTGGGCCGGGCCGTCGTGCCGCTGCTGCCGGGCTGGCGCGAGTGCGGGCCCGCGGGGCTGCGTCTCGTGCCGGTGCCGGAACTGCCGCCGCTGCCGGTGGGGTGGGCGGTGCGCCGGTGGGACGCGCTGAGCCCGCTGGCCCGTGCCTTCGCCGACACCGTCGCCGGGCACTGCGCGTCGTCCGGACGGGTGCCGGTTCAGGGTGCGAGTCTGGCGGCGCGCGTCCGAAGGTAGTGGGCCTCGGGGCGGCTGAGTGTTCCCTTGGCCGCCGACTGGTAGGCGGCGCGGGCGCGTTCGAGGTCTCCCGCCCTCTCCAGTAGATGGGCGCGGACGGCTTCGAGGCGGTAGTGGCCTCTCAACCCGCCCTCCAGGGACTCCAGTTCCACGAGGCCCGCTCGCGGACCGTGGACCATCGCGTAGGCGACGGCCCGTCCCAGCTCGGCCATGGGCTCGGGGGAGCGGCGTACGAGAACGTCGTACAGCGCGAGGATCTGTGGCCAGTCGGTGGTGTCCGCGTCGGGCGCCTCGTCGTGCAGCGCCGCGACGGCGGCCTGCAACGGGTAGGCGCCGGGCGGGCCTTGAGTGAGAGCCTCCTCGACGAGTGCCGTGCCTTCGGCGATCGCCTGCCGGTCCCAGAGGGTGCGGTCCTGCTCGTCGAGGGGGATCAGCTCGCCGTGCGGGCCGGTCCGCGCGGCGCTGCGGGCCTCGGTGAGCAGCATCAGGGCGAGGAGGCCCGTCACCGATCCCTCCCGGGGCAGGAGGCGACGTACCGCACGCGTGAGACGGATCGCCTCGCGGGCCAGATCCGCGCGGTGCAGGGCGTCGCCGGAGGTGGCCGTATAGCCCTCGTTGAAGATCAGGTAGAGCACCTGGAGGACGACGGCGAGGCGCGCGTCGCGGTCCGCGGGGCCGGGCTGCCGGAAGGGCACCCCCTTGATCTTCGCCTTCGCGCGGCTGATGCGTTGCGCCATCGTCGCCTCGGGCACCAGGTGCGCGCGGGCGATCTCGGCCGTGGTCAGACCGCCGACGGCACGCAGCGTCAGGGCGACCTGCGCAGCCGCGGTGAGCTCGGGGTGGCAGCACAGGAACAGCAGCGTGAGCGTGTCGTCGTCGGCGGGGGCGCGGCTCTCGCCCGGCGGGGGAGCGGTGAACGCGTCCCGGGGAGCCAGCCGTGCCGCGTCCTCCTCGCGCCGCCGCCGCGCCTCGTCGGCACGCAGCTGGTCCATGAGGCGGCGCGAGGCGACCTTGATCAGCCAGCCGCGCGGATTCTCCGGCACGCCCTGGTCGGGCCACTGCCGCGCGGCCGCGAGAAGCGCTTCCTGCACGGCGTCCTCGGCGGCGCCGAAGTGTCCGTACCGGCGGACGAGCGCGCCGAGGACCTGCGGCGCGTGCAGGCGCAGCAGGTCCTCGGTCCCGGTCGCGGGTCTCACGACGCGCTCGTACGTCTCACCGTGTGCCCCGTGCGTCTCAGCACTCGCCCCCCGAGGCGTCCTGGATGGGACGGATCACGACGGGCGGGTCCACGACGCCCTCCGGGGCCGGACACTCGCTGATGCGCAGGGCGATCTCGGTGACCCGTTCCAGGCTCTCGCAGTCGAGGACCCAGTACCCGGCGAGCACCTCCTTCGTCTCGCCGTAGGGCCCGTCCGTGATGACCGGGCGGCCGTCCTTGTCCCGGCTGACGAACCGGGTCTGTGCGGGCTCGGTGAGTCCCTGCCCGTCGACGAGCTCACCGGACTCGGCGAGGTCGTTGTTGAGCTCGCTCATGAACGCGAACATCGCCTGCAGTTCCTTCTCGCTCCAGGCCGGGCTGTCCGCGGACGGCTTGCCGGACATCGCTTCGTAGTCGGCCTGCGAACCCTGGACCATCACCAGATACTTCATGACTTCGCTCCTCGGCTGCGCGGTCACCCCTCGCGGGCGACTCTCACAGGGGACGTCGGCGCGGGCGGCACGTTCTCGACACCTCGCGGAAAGAATTTTATCGGCGGCAACCTTCCCTGTCCTCGGCGGCGACTGATCAGCGGCCCGGTCCACCGGACACGGCATTCACCCCCCCACGTTGGTACAGACGGGAAGCGACGCATGAGAAAGCTCCACGGCAAGGCGCGGCACCGCAGAAGAAGGACGGCTCTGGTGATCGGCGCCCCGCTGGCCGTCGCCGCCGCGGGAGCCATGGCCTACGGCACCGCCTTCGGGGCGTTCGGTGAGGACGCCGAGCCCCGCGCGGCCGCGGCACCCGCCGCCGCGCCGGCGTGGGCCGACGACACCGCCGACGGCTTCGCGTCCGTCGACGCGCAGGGGCAGAAGGGAACGTACGGCGGACGGGACGGGAAGACCGTCACCGTGCGGACGCTCGCCGACCTGGAGAAGTACGCGACCGCCCCGGAGCCGTACGTGATCGTCGTGGCCGCGGCGATCACGATGGACCCCAAGGGCAAGGAGATCAAGGTCGCGTCGGACAAGACGATCGTGGGCGCGGGGACGGCGGGACAGATCGTCGGCGGCGGCTTCTTCCTCGGCCGGGGCGTGCACAACGTGATCATCCGGAACCTGACGATCCGGGACGCGTACCACGGCACCTGGAACGACAAGGAGCACGACTGGGATGCCATCCAGATGGACGGCGCGCACCACGTGTGGATCGACCACAACGACCTGCGGCACATGGCCGACGGCCTCATCGACAGCCGCAAGGACACCACCCACGTGACGGTGTCCTGGAACAGGCTGAGCGACAACAACAAGACGTTCGGGATCGGCTGGACCGAGAACGCCACCGCCGACCTCACGATCCACCACAACTGGTTCCGCGAGACCGAGCAGCGCAACCCTTCCACGGACAACGTCGCCCGCGCCCACCTCTACAACAACTACCTCCAGGACGACGCGGGCACCCGGATCACCTCGTCCTACGGCAACTACGCGCGCGGCAGGACGAAGATGGTCCTGGAGAACAGTTACTTCAAGGGCATCAACAACCCCGTCATCAAGGACGGCACCGCGGCCCTCGTCCAGCGCGGCAACGTGTTCTCCGGAACGAGGGGCCGCAACGAGAGCGGCGGCACGGCCTTCGACCCGAAGGCGTACTACGAGTACACCCTCGACAACGCCGCCGACGTCCCGGCGCTCCTCAAGTCCGGTTCGGGACCGCGGAGTTCGCTCGGCACGACGGCCGGTGCCCGCGCCGCCGACCGCACCCTCACCGTCGCCAAGGACGGCAGCGGCCGCTACGCGAGCGTGCAGAAGGCCGTCGACGCCGTGCCCGCGGGCAACACCTCGCGCGTCGTGATCCGCGTCGCGCCCGGCACCTACCGCGAGACGGTCGAGGTCCCGGCCGACAAGCCGCACATCACGGTCGAGGGCACGGGCACCAGCCGCAAGAACACCGTCATCGTCTTCGGCAACGCCGCGGGCACGCCAAAGCCGGACGGCTCGGGGAGGTACGGCACGGGCGGCAGCGCCACCTTCGCCGTCGAGGCCGACGACTTCACGGCCCGCAACCTCACCGTCTCCAACGACTTCGACGAGGCCAGGAACCAGAACCTGGACGGGCATCAGGCGGTGGCGCTGCGCACGGCGGCCGACCGGGTCCGCCTCGACTCGCTCATCGTCAGCGGCGATCAGGACACCCTGCTCCTCGACACGGCGGGCAAGGACAAACCGGGCCGCGTCCACATGACCAACTCCTACGTCGTCGGCAACACCGACTTCGTCTTCGGCCGTGCCACCGCGGTGATCGACAAGTCGGTCCTCACCCTGAAGAAGCGCTGGAACGGCACATCGGCCGGTTACGTCACCGCCCCCAGCACGGCCGCGGGCCGCAAGGGCTTCCTCATCATCCGCTCCACGGTCAACGGCGACGTGTCCGCGCGGAGCTTCCACCTCGGCCGCCCCTGGCACGCGGGCGGCGACGCGACCCTGGACCCGCAGACGACGGTACGCGACACCGTCCTCAGTGCCGCGGTCAAGCCGGGCCCGTGGTCGGACATGGGCGGCTTCTCCTGGAAGGACGACCGCTTCGCCGAGTACCGGAACAGCGGCCCTGGTGCGGGCGGCCCCAGTGGTGACCGCCCGCATCTGACGGACGCCCAGGCCGCGAGCCAGGAGACCGCCGACTGGCTCGGGGACTGGACGCCGTAGAACCGAACTCGGTTGCTATTGCCGGGGGTTCACCCCATGTGGATCGGTGCCGCGCCCTCGGCTGTCTCCTGCTTGCGGGCGTTGATGGCCAGCGCGGTGACGGCGAGACCGGCGAGGAACATGATTCCCGCGCCGACGAACGCCAGCGTGTAGCCGTGGGTCAGGGCGTCCGCCGCCCTGGCCACCAGGCCGTGGTCCTTCGTGGCCAGGCCGCGGTAGAGCGAGGCGGCCGCGTCGGGCAGTCGGTCGTCGGCCGCCGACGTGGAGACGGTCGCGAGGACGGCGAGGCCGAGGGCGCCGCCGATCTGCTGGGCGGTGTTCAGGAGTGCCGAGGCGATGCCCGTGTCCTGATGCTCGACACCGCTGACCGCGCCCAGCGTCATCGGGACGAAGCCCATGCCGAGCCCGAGGGCGGTGACGAACATCGCGGGCATCAGGTGCCCGGTGTACGAGGAGTCAGGGGTCAGCGTGGCGAACCAGAACATGCCGCCCGCCGCCACGAGCAGACCGGGCCCGGCGATGGCGCGCGGCGCCAGACGCGTCACCAGCTTGGCGCTGAGCGCGGCGGCGACGCCCATGCCGAGGCTGAACGGCAGGTTGGCGAAGCCCGTCTTGACCGCGCTGTAGCCGAGGATCAGCTGCATGTAGAGGGTCAGGAAGTAGAAGGTGGCGATCATGCCGGCGCCGATGAACAGCATCGTGGCGAAGGACCCGGAGCGGTTGCGGTCCTTGAAGAGCCGCAGCGGCATCATCGGGTTCGCGGTGCGGCCCTGGATGACGAGGAAGGCGGCGAGCAGCACGGCGGCGACGGCGAAGCAGGACAGGGTGAGGCTGTCGGTCCAGCCGTGCTCGCCGCCGCGGGTGATGCCGTAGACCAGGGCGATCAGTCCGCCCGTGCCGGTGACGGTGCCCGGCAGGTCGAGCCGGCCCGGGTGGCGCTCCGCCTCGACGAGCGTCTTCGTCCCGGCGAGGACGGCCAGGCCGATGGGGATGTTCACGAAGAACACCCACCGCCAGTCCAGGGCGTCGGTCAGGACGCCGCCGAGCAGCAGCCCGACGGTGGCGCCGATGCCCGCCATGGCGGCGTAGACGCCCATCGCCTTGTTGCGCGGCTTGCCCTCGGGGAACGTCGTGGCGATCAGGGAGAGCGCACTGGGCGCGGCGACGGCGGCGCCGACGCCTTGCAGGATGCGCGCGCCGATGAGCAGGCCCTCGTTCGGGGCGAGCCCGCCGAGCAGGGAGGCCAGAGTGAACACGGCGATGCCCACCTGGAACATCAGCCTGCGCCCGAAGAGATCCCCTGCGCGGCCGCCGAGCAGCAGCAGCCCGCCGAAGGCCAGCGCGTAGGAGTTGACGATCCAGGCCAGATTCGCGTCGGACACATCGAGCGCGGTCTGGATGCTGGGCAGTGCGATGTTGGTGATGGTGCCGTCGAGCACCACCATGAGCTGGGCCGCGGCGATGACGAACAGGGCCAGGCCGAGGTGCCGGCCGCCGGGCGGCGCGGCGGCGGTTGCCGCGGGCGATGGTGTGGTGACAGCCGTGCTGTCAGCAGACATGAAAGAGCTCCAGGACGAGGCGTGGACACATTCCGCCGGTACGGGAATCAGACCTGGAAGGCCTTCTTCCATTCCGGCGTGAGGGGCGACGGCGGCCGCCGTGAAGAGGCCGTGTGTCGCAGTGCAATCCGAGCGGTGCGCCGGTGCGAATGCGGCCCGGATCGGGATGAGTAAAAACCCTAACACCTCAAAACCGCTGGTCGGGGCCGTGAAAAACAAATACCGGCAGACCTGTTCGGCAACTTGACTTTTCGCCCGCTTTCCTAGGCTACCGACTTTTGACGGCTTTATGGATTCCACTTGCATTTTCGCTTCAGCTGTGAGCAATCGGCGCTTCGAGGGGGTGGTTGCTGTGCTCACACTTTTCACGAAAAGGCAACTCGCGCTAACGTTCACCCCCTGGACCGGGAATGGGGGAGACAGTGACCGTCGACATCGGGGTCCCGCTCTGGAGCAACCGCAACTACCGGGTCTTCCTCCTCGTCCAGACCCTCTCCGCCCTCGGCGACTCGTTCTCGTTCGTGGCCATCCCGCTGCTCGTGCTGCACAGCACCGGCTCGGTCGTCCAGATGGGCCTCGTCACCGGTCTGACGGGCGTCGCGTCGATCGTCACCGGACTCTTCGCCGGTGTGATCGCCGACCGGTTCGACCGGCGCCGGCTGCTGATGCTCTCCGACGTGGCGCGCTGTCTGCTGTACGCGCTGATCCCGCTGGTCTGGGTCTTCGCGACCCCGCTGTGGCTGATCTACACGGTCGTTCCGCTCACCGGCGGCTTCGCGATGCTCTTCCAGGTGACGTACGTGACGGTGGTGCCCGCCATCGTCGAGCCCGGCCAGATCATCAAGGCCAACGCCCACCTGTACGGCTCCTACGCGGTGGCGACGGTCGGCGGGCCCACCCTCGCGGGCCTGGTCGCGGCGGCGTTCGGGCCCGTGGCCGCCATCGGGATCGACGCCGCGACGTTCGCCGTGTCGGCCGCCGGACTCCTCGCCGTCAAGCTGCGTCCGACTCCGCGGCCCACCGCGGACGCGGGGGCTCAGCAGGAGGGCGCTGAACGCGCAGGTGTACGCGGTGAGTTCCTCGCGGGCTTCCGCTTCCTGTGGGCCCACCCCGTCCTGCGCCCACTCACCGTGCTGCTGTCCCTGTTCATCTTCCTCACGCACGGCATGACCGACGTCATCATCTTCCGCATCAAGGAGGACCTCGGCCACGGCGACGGCACGGTGGGCTACGTCCTGAGCGCGGGCACGGTCGGTACGTTCCTCGCCTCCTTCCTGGTCACCCGGCTGCGCAAGGGCCTCGGCTTCGGGCCGAGTTGGGTCGGCGCGGTCACGCTCGGCGGTGTCGCCGTCGCCTGCCTCGGGCTGACCGGGAGCGTGCCGGTGATCGGCGCGCTCTCGGCGACCATGCTGCTGGCCACCGGAGTCGCCGGGATCTGCTCCATGTCGCTGCGGCAGGAGGTGACGCCGGGTCACCTGCTCGGGCGGGTCACCGCGGCGTTCTGGACCACGCACTACTCGCTCGGCCCGCTGGGAGCGGCCGCCGTCACCGCGGCCGCGGCCGGGTTCGGGGTGGCCAGGGTGTGCCTGGCGGTGGGCGCGGGCGTGGTGTGCGTGGCGCTGAGCGGGACGCTGACGGGGATCGTGCGGGCGGAGTCGCCGGAGGCGTCGTCCCGTACGGCCGCGGCGGCGGGGACGCCCGAGTCGGCGACGGAGACCGCCTGACGCCGAGGCCCCGCGGGCCTACGGGGAACGCGTCGTGCCGCCGCCCCTGGCCTTCTGGTCCGACGGACCCGCCCCGCCCCGCCCGTTCCGCTTCTCGTCCCCGTGCCCCGGCCACCACGCCGCGTGCCCTATGAGCGCCGTCAGCGCCGGGGTGAAGATCATCGCCATGACGAACGCGGCGACGAGGATGCCGAAGGAGAGCGAGAAACCCATCTGGGAGAGCGTCGAGTTGCCCGCGAGCATCAGCGTCGCGAACGTACCCGCGAGGATCACACCGGCCGAACCGATCGTCGGCCCCGAGTGGCGCACAGCCGTGCCCGCCGCGTCGTGCGGCGAACGCCCCTCCCGTGCCTCCTCGCGCAGCCGCGACACCATGAGGATGTTGTAGTCCGTGCCGAGCGCGACCACGAACAAGTACATGATCACGGGCAGCATGAACATCAGGCCCGGCTGGCTGCCGATCTGCTGGAAGATCAGGGATGTCGCACCGAGCGTCGCGCCGAAGCCGAGCGCGACGGACAGCATCAGGTACCAGGGCGCGACCAGGCTGCGCAGCAGCAGCCCGAGGATCACCATGATGGCGAGCGCCGCCACCGGGAAGACCACCGAATAGTCGCGGTCGACCGCCTTGTTGATGTCGACGTACACGGCCGTGGTGCCGCCGACGAGCGCCCGCGTGCCGGACGGCGCGTCCTCGTGGGCGGCGGGGCGCAGCCGGTCCTTCACCGTCTCCAGGGCGCTGTCGGAGGCGGGCGGGTCCGAGAGGATCACGGAGTACGAGGCGGTCGTACGGTCCGGACTCAGCCGCGGCGCCGCCACCTCGCCCACCCCGCGGACGTCGGCGAGCTGCTTGCGGAAGGCGGCGGCCCGCGGTTCCGCGACCGGCTTGCCGTTCGTGGAGGTGAGATACACCGACGTCGGGTCGGTGCTGCCCGCGGGGAACCCCTTCTGGAGGTCGTCCAGGGCGACCATCGACTCCTTGTCCTTGGGCAGCGAGGACCCGGCCAGGTCGAAGTTGGCCTTGTAGCCGAGTGCGCCGAGCGCGAGGGCGCCCATGAACAGCGCGGACACCAGCGCCCAGACCGCGGGTTTGCGGGCGATGGACGCGCCGAGCTTGGCGAACCCCGTGCCCTGCGGCTCCCGCTGCCAGGACTTCGACGGCCAGAACACCTTCGTACCGAGGAGCGACACCACCGCGGGGACGAGGGTGAGTCCGGCGAGGAGCGTCACGAACACCGCGATGGCCAGCGCGGGGCCCATCGACCGCAGCATGCCGAGCGAGGACAGCGTCAGCGCGGCGAAGGCGACGATGACCGCGCCGGCCGCCGACGTGATCGCCTCGCCGACCCGCTCCACGGCGTGCACCATGCCGCTCTTGGGATCCTCGCCCGCGCGCAGTGCCTCCCGGTAGCGGAAGAGCAGGAACAGGATGTAGTCCGTGCCGACGCCGAACAGGACGACGGTCAGCAGCTCCTGGATGGAGGAGTCCGCCTTCATGTCGAAGGCCTTGTTGGCGGAGGCGATCAGACCGGTCGCCATCGGCGAGATGAGGCCGATGAGGACGACGGGCAGCAGCGCGATGATGGGACTGCGGAAGATCACGAGCAGCAGGACGACAATGATCACGATCGTGCCGACGCCGACGAGCAGCCCCGCCTTCTTCGACGCGTCGCTCTCGTCGAGTGCCTGCGCCGCGGAGCCGGTGATCCCCGCGGAAAGGTCCGTGCCCTTCAACTCCGGCTTGAGGCCGTCCCGCAGCTCCTTGACGGCGTCCTGTTGCGCGGTGTCCTCGGGGTCGGTGATCTTCGGCATGGCGACGACGGAGGTCTGCACCTGCTTGTTGGGCGAGACCTCACCAGGCACGACGGCCTGCACCTCGGGGATCTTCCGGTTCTGCAGATCCTTGGAGACGCGCGCCACGTCGGCGGAGTCGGCGGCTGTCAGCTTCCCGCCGTCGGAGCGCTGGAAGACGATGATCGCGCCGACGTTCTGCTGCTTGGGGAAGTCCCTCTCCTGGACGTCGGCGGCGCGAATGGACTCGTAGTGGTCCGGCAGGAAACTCGCCTCGTCGCTGCTGGAGGTGAGCTTCGGCGCCAGTGAGATCACGGCGCCTGCCGCGATCACCCACGCCAGGATGATCCACCAGGCGCGGCGCACCACGAATCGGCCCAGGCCAGAGAACATCGGCTACTGCCTCTCCTCGCCCCCGAGGCAAACAGTCGTGTTCCGCCAAGGATCGGCCGGGGCGGGCGGCCCCGCCACTCGGGTGACCCGAATCCGGTCACGCGCGGCGTGGCGGGGCGCCCTGGTCGTCAGCCGCCCGTCAGAAGTTGATCATGTGCCCGGCCAGGCCGTGCACCGCTTCCTTGACGGCCTCACCCAGGGTCGGGTGCGCGTGGACGTTGCGCGCCACCTCGTGGACGGTGAGGTCCCACTGCTGGGCCAGGGTGAGCTCGGGCAGCAGCTCGGTGACGTCGGGGCCGATCAGGTGGGCGCCGATGATCTCGCCGTACTTGTCGTCGCTGATGATCTTCACGAAGCCGACGGTGTCGCCCAGACCGTGCGCCTTGCCGTTCGCCTGGAACGGGAACTTCGCGACCTTGACGTCGAAGCCCTTCTCCTTGGCCTGTGCCTCCGTCCAGCCGAAGCTGGCGATCTGCGGCTGCGAGTACGTGGCGCGCGGAATCATCGGGTAGTCGAGTTCCATCGTCTCGGCGTCCGCGAGGGTCTCCGCGGCCACCACACCCATGGCCTCGGCGGTGTGCGCGAGCATCAGCTTCGCGGTGACGTCGCCGATGGCGTAGATGTGCGGGACGTTCGTACGGCAGCGGCCGTCGACCTCGATCGCGCCGCGCTCGGTGAGCGCCACGCCCGTCGCCTCCAGGCCGAAGCCGGACACGTTCGGCGCGAAACCGATCGCCTGGAGGACCTTGTCCGCCTCCAGGACCTGTTCCTTGCCGTCCTTGCCCGTGACGGTGACCCGGACCTGCTCCCCGGACTCGTCGATCGACTCGACGCGCGTCGAGGTCATCACGTCGATGCCGAGCTTGCGGTACTGCTTCGCCAGCTCCTTGGAGACGTCCGCGTCCTCCAACGGCGCGACACGGTCGAGGAACTCGACGATCGTGACCTTCACGCCGTAGTTGTGCAGGACGTACGCGAACTCGATGCCGATGGCACCGGCACCCGCGATCACGATGGACCGCGGCAGCGAGTCGGCGAGGATCTGCTCCTCGTACGTCACCACGCGCTCGCTGCGGCTCGTGCCGGGCAGCAGGCGGGGCGTGGCGCCGGTGGCGATGATGCAGTTCTCGAAGCCGATCGTGGCGGTCGTGCCGTCGGACTTCGCGACCTGCAGCGTGTTCGCGTCCACGAACGTGCCCCGGCCGTCGAACTCCGTGATGCCGTTCTTCTTCATCAGGAAGTGGACGCCCTTGACCCGGCCGTCCGCGACCGTGCGGCTGCGGCTGAACGCCTCGCCGTAGTCGAAGGAGACCTGCCCGTCGACCTTGATGCCGTACGTCTTCTGCTCGTGCGTGAAGAGGTGGGCCAGCTCGGCGTTGCGCAGCAGGGCCTTCGTCGGGATACAGCCGACGTTGAGGCAGACACCGCCCCAGTACTTCTCCTCGACGACCGCTACCCGCTTGCCCAGCTGGGCGGCGCGGATGGCGGCCACGTAGCCGCCGGGTCCTGCTCCGAGTACGACGACGTCGAAGCGGTCTTCCATGGGGAGGTCCTCTCTGGGTGGTACGGAATCCGGTGGTGCGGATGGCTCTCTGCCCCGATCATCCGTCATGCGCGGGCCCGGACGGTCGGCGGGTGAGGCACACCACAGGTCTCACTCCGGGACGACCCGGGGGCGGGGCCAGGAACCCCCGCCAACCCATGTCTCCCGCAAGGACGTTGAGTTTTCGTAGTTCATTCACCCGAACGTGGATCACCGGATAGTGTCGCGACAAGGAACACGTTCCGTGAATCCTGCGGGAGAGGTGGAGAGCGCGCTGTGGCGAGTGACAACCAGTCCGAGACGGTGTCCGGGCCGTCCAACCCGTCCATCCCCTACGACGTCCCGACCTCGGCGCGCGGCTACGGCTGGATGCTGGGCGGCAAGGACAACTACGAGATCGACCGGAAGTTCATCCTCTCCACCGTGCCCTCGTTCCCCGAGGTCGTCGACATCTGCCGGCAGAACCGCCAGTTCCTCTACCGCGCGGTACGCCATCTGACGCGCGAGCACGGCATCCGCCAGTTCATCGACATGGGCTGCGGACTCCCCACCGACAACAACGTCCACCAGGTCGCCCAGCGCTTCGCGCCCGACGCCCGCGTCGTCTACGTGGACATCGACCCGATCGTCCTCGCGCACGGCCGCGCGCTGCTCGCCGACGACTCCTCCACGACCGTCATCATGGGGGACATGCGGGACCAGGACGCCATCCTGAAGAACCCCGACGTGACGCGCCTCATCGACTTCGACGAGCCGGTCGCCACGCTCTTCCTGTCCGTCGGGCACCACCTCGTCGACGCCGACGACCCGCGCCGCGTCCTGCGCACGATCATCGACCGCGCGGCGCCCGGCAGCTTCGTCGGCTTCTCGCAGGTCATCTGCGAGGACCCGGTCCGCGGCGCGGCGATGACCGAGCACATCGCAGGCGGCGGCGTGCCGTGGCAGACCCGCACGCCCGCCGAGGTCGACGTCCTCCTCGAAGGTCTCGAGCCCGTGGAGCCCGGCGTCGTCAACCTCGTCGACTGGCGCCCCGACCCCGACCAGCCCGCCCTGGAGCCGGTCGACCCCGACCTCGAGCCCTACCTCGGCGTGACCGACGCCAACAAGGGGATCTACGAATACGGCGGAGTGCTGCGCAAGCCGTAGCGGACGGTTGACCCGGAGGGGTGGACGCCCCACAATGACGATCATGATCCAGCACCTGACCGCCGCCACCCGGACGTTCGACGTCCCGTGGCGGCGCGGGTGCGAGCGATCGGGCCGCTAGCTGTACGGAGCCGTGCTCCGCACCGCCCCCGCCCGTCCGCTCCCGCATCCGAAGGATCAGACCCGATGACTGTCGCACCCCATTCCCACGCCACCGAAGCCCTGCGCGAGGCGCGCGTTCCCGCCGACGGCATGTACGAGGGCCGCCGCACCCTGCGCCGCCTGCCCGACGACTGGCAGGAGCGGCCGTACGAGCTCTTCGACGTCGTGCCCCAGGGCCGCGTCATCGGCGCCGAGATCCGCGGCGTCGACCTCGCCCGCCCGCTGACGCCCGCCCTGCGCGAGGAGCTGAACCGCGCCCTGCTCGAATGGAAGGTGCTGTTCTTCCGCGGCGCCCGCATCACCTCCGAGCAGCAGCGCGCCTTCGCCCTCAACTGGGGCGAGCTGGAGACCAACCCGCTGTTGGCGCGCGGCTCCGCCGACGACGTCGTCCGCTTCGACAAGGGCGGCAGCGCCACTCCCACGTACGAGAACGTCTGGCACGCGGACGTCACCTTCCGCGAACGCCCCGCGCTGGGCGCGGTGTTGCAGCTGCACGAGGTACCGCCGTTCGGCGGCGACACGATGTGGGCGGACATGGCGGCGGCCTACGACAACCTTCCCGACACCGTCAAGGCGCGCATCGACGGCGCCCGTGCCGTGCACGACTTCATCCCCGGATTCGCCCGCTTCTACGGCCCCGACCGGCTCGCCCCGCTCCAGGACCGCTTCCCGCCCGTCACCCACCCCGTGGTGCGCACGCACCCGGAGACCGGGCGGCGCATGCTCTTCGTGAACACGTCCTTCACCACGCACATCGTCGGCATGGAACGCGAGGAGAGCGACCGCCTCCTCGGCTACCTCGTGCGCCAGGCCCACGTGCCGGAGTACCAGGTGCGGTTCCACTGGCAGGCGGGCGACGTCGCCTTCTGGGACAACCGCGCCACGCAGCACTACGCCGTCGACGACTACGCCCCGCACCGACGGGTCGCGGAGCGCGTCGCCATCGCGGGCGACCTGCCCTGCTGAGCCCGGCGAGAGTGTCGTGACGGGGGGCGGGGGGCGGGGCTCAGTCCCCGAGTCCCGCCTCCCAGCGGATCCCGCCGTCCCGGATCACATCGGTGGCATGCGAAGGGGAGCACCTGATGACACCTCCATCCACCAGCCCCGACACCCACGGCGGCGCCCTCGCCGGGGTCAAGGTGCTCGACCTGTCCCGCGTCCTCGCGGGACCCTACTGCGCCCAACTGCTCGCCGACCACGGAGCCGACGTCATCAAGGTGGAACCCCCCGCCGGGGATGAGACCCGCGGCTGGGGTCCGCCGTTCGTCGCGCCGGACACCTCCGCCTATTACCGGAACCTCAACCGCGGCAAGAAGAACATCGTCGTCGACCTGTCCGTGCCCGAGGGACGCGACATCCTCGACGCCCTCCTGCTCGGCACCGATGTGCTCGTGGAGAACTTCAAGGCGGGCACCCTCGCCAAGTGGGGCTATCCGGACGACGAGTTGCGCCGCCGGTACCCCGCCCTCGTCCACTGCCGCGTCACCGGCTTCGGAACCGACGGACCCCTCGGCGGGCAGCCCGGATACGACGCCGTCCTCCAGGCCTACGGCGGCCTGATGAGCGTCAACGGCGAGGCGGAGGGACCGCCGTTGCGCGTCGGCGTGCCCGTCGTCGACCAGGTCACCGGCATCCTCGCCTTCTCCGGCATCCTGCTGGCCCTGCACGAACGCCACCGCTCCGGACTCGGCCAACTCGTCGACTGCACCCTCCTGGACACCGTGATCAGCCTCCTCCACCCGCACTCCGCGTCGTGGCTCGCCGACGGAACCGTGCCGCGCCGCACCGGCTCCGCACACCCCAGCATCGCTCCCTACGACGCCTTCGCCGCCGCCGACGGACCGCTCTTCGTCGCGGTCGGCAACGACCGGCAGTTCGCCGCGCTCACGGACGTACTGGACGTGCCCGAGCTGGCCCGGGACCCGCGCTTCCGCACCAACCCGGACCGCGTACGCCACCAGCGCGAGCTGCGCGCCGAGTTGGCGCCGCCCATCGCGGCCCGCCCCCGCGCCGAGCTCACCGCGCACCTAACGGCACGCGGCATCCCGGCCTCGCCCGTGCACGACGTCGCCGAGGCACTCACCGCACCCCAGGTGCGCCACCGCGGCCTCGTCGTCGAGGACGGCGACTACCGCGGGCTCGCCTCGCCCGTCTCCCTGTCCCGCACGCCCGCCGAGGTGCGGGCCGAGGTGCGGGGCGCGGGGGCGGACACGCGGCAGGTGCTCGCGGCCCGCGGGCTCGACGAGGAGGCCATCGAGGAGGCGGTCGTACGTGGGGTGGTGCGGGCGGCCGTGACCAGGGACGACGCGTGATTGTCAGTGGTGGGTGCGAAGGTGTCCGGCATGACACCACTGCGACTCACCGACATCGAGACGGCGCTGCGGGACAGTTGGGGAGCGGACACCTATCCGCCGGACTCGACGAACAGCTGGCCGCCGGACAATCCGGCGCGAGGCCAGTGCGGGGTGACCGCACTGGTTCTGCACGACCTGCTGGGCGGTGAGCTCATGCGCGGCGAGGTGCACGTCGACGGCGTCCGCACGGACTACCACTGGTGGAACCGTCTGGGTGCGGGAGTGGAGATCGACCTCACCCGCGAGCAGTTCGCACCGGAGGAGGTCGTGACGGCGGGCGCCGTCATCGCCCGGCCGCCTGAGATCCGCCGCTGCCGCGAGGAGTACGAACGGCTCCGCACCCGCGTCCTCCACAGACTCGCCGAACGCGGGAAGAACGTGCGGCCGGTGCCCGCTCACGCCACGTCGTAGACGTCCAGCCGTCCGCACATGCCGAACCGGCCGCGGACGGCGGGCTGTTCGGCCCGAACCGTCGCCCGCGCCAGGTAGGCGGCGTCGCCGCGCTCCAGCCGGTCGAGCTGGGCGCCGGTCGCCTCCGCCGCGGCGGCCGCACCCGCGCGCCACCGCTCCCGCCACGCCGCGGCCAGCGGCCGGGCCAGGGCGACGGCGGCACGGTGGAACGCGGCCAGCCGCTCCGGGTCCCCCGCCTGCGTCGCCTCGCGGAGCGCGGTGAACCCCTCGACGGCCAGGTCACGGCGGTGCCGGGCCGCGGCCGCCAGCTCGGCCTCGCTTCCTTCGGCGGGCAGGGCGACGGCGGCGCGGTAGGTCGCGGGGTCGGCGAGCAGCGCCGGAGGCAGCGTCAGGACGGCGTCCCCGGCCTCGGGCAGCCCGCAGTTCTGCATCAGGACGTTGATGGTGAGTCCGCCGTCGTTGACCAGGCGGTGGATGGTGCCGGGGGTGAACCACACCAGGGCGCCGGGGGACAGGGGGGTCTCGCGGAAACCGTCCGCGGTCAGGGTCTGCACGGCGCCGCTGCCGCCGGTGACCGCGTACCCCTCCGAACAGGTCAGGTGCAGATGGGGAGTTCCGCCGCGCCTGCCGTCGGTGGCGGTCCAGTTGTACACGCTGAGCTGCGAGACCCCGATGCCGCCGGGAAGTCCCTCGTACGGGACGGGCATCGCTTGCGCTCGGTGCGGTTGGTTCACCATGGACTCCTCGCGACGTCGCCGGGGCCGGTACCGCTGGAAACACTACGGCCCCCGGTGTCACCCGACACCGGGGGCCGCCCCGCGTCCCGGCCGCCTTCCCCCACGAAAGGTCACCGGGACTTCCCCTGAGTGTGGTCAGGGTCCGTGATCCCGTCAGAAGGTCAGTGCGGCACCCTCTCCGAGACCCGCCTTCATCGTGCACTGGTTGGCGAAGGTGGTGGTCCAGTTGACGTGCTTGCCGTTCCAGACGCCGGCCACGGTCACGGTGACCGGACGCCACTCCTTGGTACAGATGGCGTCGGACGAGGCACCGATCAGCTGGGTGAACTGACCGTTGACCTTGGCGAGTTCGGCGCACGCCGCGGCCGCCGACGGGTGGGTGCCCCCGGGACGGGGCGCACAGGTGAGCGTCACGGCGCGCTCCACGGCCGCGGACTCGGCGTTCTCGCCCTGGCCGACCGTCAGCACGAGGGCGGACGGTGCGTAGAGGCTCTCCGTCTTCGGGGCCTCGGCCTGCGCGGTGCCTGCCGTCGCGGCGAGGACGCAGGTGGCCGCCGCCGCGGCTGCTCCTACGGCCTTGAGGGTGCGACGCATGGTGAACTCTCCTTCGATCGATGCGGTTGGTGACTGCGGTGAGGAGTCTTGCCGGTGCGGAGAGTGAGCGCCATCCGGATGGTCGATTTCCGGATGTGGCGCTCCGGTGAGCGGTGACCGTACGCTCGTTCGGGCAGCTCAGAGGTGGTGGGAGCGGTTCCGTGTCACCTGTCCAGCATGTGGACGATCGGCATTGGTATAACCAAGAACCAACTTCTGACCTGCGGAAACGTAAAATTGGTTCTTGCTTCGACTACTCGCATCGTCCGGAAATCATCGCTGTTTTGCCCGTCAGCCATACGAATCATTGGCAATTCGGGCTCTATAGCCCTGGATTGGCGGCTGCTCCCTCGGTGCTGATCAGGACGACGGTCGCGTCGGGCCCGACCCCCAGGGCGGCCCGGCGCTCGGCGCTGCCGCTGCCGGTGAGGGCGGCGCGCGCTCCGGCGAGGGGGGCGGCGCCGCACGGTCCGGAGGAGACGCCCAGCTCCGCCAACTCGCGCACGGCGGACGTGCTGTCGGCATCGGTGACCGCCACCGCCGCGTCGAGGCCGTCGCGGAGCACAGGCCAGGCGAGGGTGGAGGGTGTCCCGCAGTTCAGCCCGGCCATGACCGTGGCGCCGGTCGGCACGTGCGTGAGCCGGCCGGCGCGGAGGCTCGCCAGTACGCAGGCGGCACCCACGGGCTCCACCGACAGCAGCGCGGTCCCCGTACCGCGACCGCCGCGCCGACCCGCGCTCGACCCACTGCGGTAATGCGTGACAGCCGCCTGCGCCAGAGACCCCACGCCCACGGGCACGGCGACCAGCGCGGGCGGCTCCGCGCCCACGGCGTCCAGTTGCGCGTCGATCTCGGCGAACAGGGTCGCGTACCCCTCGACGACCAGCGCCGGAATCTCCTCGTACCCGTCCCACGCCATGTCCTGGACGAGCACCGCGTCCGGCGCCGCCGCCGCTGCCCGTGCGTCGTGCACCGCCGCGTCGTACGACCCGGCCACCGCCGTGACCTCGGCGCCCTCGCCCTCGATGGCGGCCACCGCGGCCGGATGCACCCCTACGGGTACGAAGACATGGGCGCGCCTGCCCAGTTGCCGGGCCATCCGGGCCACGGCCCGGCCGTGATTGCCGTCGGTCGCGGTGACGAAGCGGAGCGTCCGCGTGTCGGTGGCCCCGGGTGTGCGGTACGCGGCGCGGGCGAGGATCCGGTCGATCGCCCAGGACGCGCCGAGCGCCTTGAAGGCGGGCAGGCCGAACCGTGCGGACTCGTCCTTCACGAAGACCCTGGCGACCGCCAACTCGGCAGCTAGGGGCGGTAGTTCATGCAGGGCGGTGGGTGCGTACCCCGGCAGTGTCGTGTGGAACGCGCGGGCGTCCGGCGGGGGAGCGGCGCAGCTCCACGCGCGTGCGGCGGGCCGCGCGTACCAGGGCAGGGGCGAGGGGAACGCGGTCGCGGGGAAGTCGTGTTCTTGATCCGTCACCGCGCCAGCGTGCGGTCACCCCCGGGAGAACGCCAGCACGGCCGCCAGGTTCATCGGCTGCCGCGTCGACACATAGACATACGGCGCGCCACCCCAGGCGTTGGGCAGCTCGATGCGGAGCGCGGTGGGGACGTAGGAGCGCAGGAGCAGCAGCGCGTACGGGTTCGCCCTGGCCGTGCGCCACTCGAAGGCCTCCCGCTCGTCGAGGATCTCCGTCGCGCCCAGCGCCTCGATGGGGATGACCCGCTTGCCGACGACCAGGGTCCCCGGCGTCACGAGGATGCGCACCCTGCCGTGCAGGTGCACGAGCGTGGCGGACACGGCCATGCCGAGCGCGGACGCGATCACCGCGGCGAGCGCACCGAAGGGGATCGCCGCGACGGCCAGCCCCACTCCGCCGAGCGCGACCAGTCCCCACCAGGAGCGGGGAACGCTCAGCCGCTCTTCATAGATGTGCATGACCGCATCCTGGCAGGCAGCCGTGCGGCGACCGGCGGGGGGTTCCCCACCCGCACCGGCAGGCAACTCCCGGCCATCGATTCCCGTCATCGAAGGAGTAAGCGGGGCACGTGAGTTCGGTGTGGCCCAAGTGCGGCCAGTACACATGGGCGTGCCCCGATGTGCTTGACGGCAAGGAGAATCACGTTGAGACGTGTGCTGAAAGGGGCGACCGCGGTTTTAGCGGTCCTCGCGCTCGCGGCGGTGTCGCCGGGCGTGGCCCACGCCGGGTCGGCCGCCGAATCCCCGCCGACGGGTCCGCCCCCGGCGCCCGCGTCGGCCGCGTCGAGCGAGCGAAGCGACAGCAGCGGCGGCACGGGGCTGCCCGACGGCTGGCGGCTGACCGGCAAGGGCGACGGGAAGGAGCTCGTGTGGGCCTCGCCCGACCCCGTGCCGATGGGTGACGCGCGGGTCGAGTTCTACTCCGGGGACCGGCTTCTCGGCAGGCCCGTGGCGGCGCGCGACGGACGTTCGTTCCGGCTGCCGCTGCGCGGCGCGCGCATCGGCCCCGCGCGTCAGTTGAAGGTGCTGGCGGCCGGACGCCGCCTGGACGGGGCGGCATCCGGCGCGGAGTCGCGCGGCCCCCGGCCCGGTCCGGCCGTCCGCCCCGAAGCATCCCTGCCCGCCAACCCCGTAGATCCCGGCGTGCCGGGCCGCTACCGCACCGTCACCGGCTCGTACACGCTCAAGTCGGTGCGGCTGCCCGGATTCCCGGAGCCGGTGGAGATGAAGGCCAAGGTGGTCGGCCCCGCCGACGCGCCCGGCAAGCGTCCGCTGGCTCTCTTCCTGCACGGCCGCCACTACACCTGCTTCGGGCCCGACGGCGAAGAGGCGATGAACTGGCCCTGCGCGTCCGGTCTGAAGCCGGTGCCGAGCCACCAGGGCTATCAGCGCGCCCAGAAACTCCTGGCCTCCCAGGGGTACGTCACGGTCTCCATCGCCGCCAACGGCATCAACGGCCAGGACCACCTCGCCGAGGACGGTGGCGCGCAGGCCCGCTCGTCGCTCGTGCGCCTGCACCTCGCCCGCTGGGCCGACTGGGCGGGCAAGCGGTCCGCCGCCCCGGACGCGGTGCGCGCCGTCGCCCCCGCCGACCTGTCCCGCGTCCTCCTCGTCGGACACTCACGAGGCGGCGAGGGCGTCGACCGCGCGGCCCTGGACAGCCTCTACCGCCCGCCCGCCGCCCAGGACGGCCAACGCGGTCCTGGGCGCTGGAAGATACGCGGCAACGTCCTCATAGGCCCCACCCTGTTCAGCCAGAACCCCGCCCCCGACGTGCCGTCCGCGACGATCCTGCCGGGCTGCGACGGAGACGTGTCCGACCTCCAGGGCGAGCTCTACGTCGACGGGACGCGCGGCGTCAGCCGCGGCACCGCCCTGCACAGCGCGGTGTACATGGTCGGCGCCAACCACAACTTCTTCAACAGCGAGTGGACTCCGGGCCAGTCGAAGGCTCCCTCCGTGGACGACTTCCCGTCCGACACCCCCGACCCGGTCTGTTCGAAGGGCACGAGGACCCGCCTGTCGGCGCCGCGGCAGCAGACCGCCGGTGCCACCTACATAGCCGCGGCGGCCCGGCTGTTCGTCGCGGGCGACGACCGGGTGCGCCCGCTCCTGGACGGCTCCGGCCGACGTGCTCCCTCGGCGGACCCCGCGCGGGTGCTGACCCACGCGGTGGGCGCGCACCGCACGCAGGCCCTGATGCCCGGCGCCTCCACCAAGGTCGAGGGCGGGCGGATCTGCGCCCAAGTGGCCCCCGACGACGCCAAAGCCTGTCTGCCGCCCGCCACATCCGGAGCGTCGCCGCACTTCGCGTCCTGGGAGTTCGCCCCGGAACCCGGCCGTGACGCGGTGGCGATGCGCTGGACGAGAGCCGGGGCCCCGGTGCGGGTGAGCCCGGCGCGCCCGGTCTCCCTGGCGGGCGCCAAGAACCTGGCGCTGCGGGTGATCGTGCCGCCGAACACGACCGGCACCCGCTTCGACGTCTCGCTCGTCGACGCGTCGGGCCACCGGGCCGAGCTCGGCCGGGTCGGCGTCGACGGACTGCCGGGCAGCGACCGCACGGCCTCCTACTGGGGCCGCGAAGTCCGCGTACCCCTGTCGTCCACGGTCCGGGAGAAGCTGGACCTCAAGCAGGTGAAGACCGTGGAACTCACGCCGCGCACCCGCTCGGGCAAGGCGTGGCTGATGGACGCCTGGGGCTGGCGCCCGGGTACGCCGACGGTGAAGGCGGCGGAGCTGCCGCGTGTCGACGTCGGCCGCCTGAAGGTCAAGGAGGGCGACTCCGGAGTGCGCACCTACCGCGTGCCCGTCACGGTCTCCGGAAAGGGCAGCGGCAAGGTCCGGCTCTTCGTCCCCGACGTCGAGACGGGCGCGGTCGCACACCGGACGCTGACGGTACGTCCGGGTGACCGCGTCGACGTGCCCGTCGAGGTCCGCGGCGACACCCGCTACAACTACGACATCGAGCACGACACGCTGGTCAAGGCGGTGCGCGGCGCGGTCGTCGGCTCGTACCGCGGCGGCGTGATGGCGCTGAACGACGACCCGGCGCCGAAGGTCACCCTCGAACCCGTCGCCGACCGGGTCACCGAGGGCCAGGCCCTGACCTGGCGGATGACCCTGTCGGAGCCGGTCGATGTGGACATGATGGCCACCCTCTCCTTCCAACCCGTCGACGGCGGCGGCCCGGAACTGACCACTCTGGACGTCGACCCCGAGTGGCTGCGGAACGAGCTCGGCACGGAGCCCCGCCCGGAGAGGGCACTGTCGAAACTGGGGCAGGAGATGGGCCTGTTCGTGAGCGTCCCCGCCGGCGAGAGGACCGCCGAAGTCAGCATCCCCACCCTCAAGGACGAGCTGAGCGAGCCGGAGGAGTCCCTCAAGGCCCAGCTGTTCGTCTACGACACGGAGTGGCAGCCGCAGCCGGGCCCGGTGGCCATGGGCACGGTCCGCGACGCGCCGTAGCGCGTACGACGGTCAACTCGGCCGCTGTTGCGCCGGGTTGGCCGTCGCGGGGCAGGGCTCGTCCGCCGTGTCGGCGGCGAGCCTCGCCCTGGCCAGTGCGTGCGCCCGGTCGAGGGCGTCCTCGGCGGCGCAGGGCACGTCGGGACGTACGCCCGTGCCCTCCCAGTTGGTGCCCGACACGGGATTGACGGCCCGGCCCACCGGAATGGTCGCCTCCAGGTGCGGATGCACGGTCCAGCCGTCACGCGGGTGCGCCCCGCCGCCGGTTGTCTCGCCGACCACGACGGCTCGGCCCAACTGCTGCAAGTCGTACGTGAGTTCCTCGGCGGCGGAGAAGGTGCGCGCGCTCGTCAGTACGTAGACCGGCTTGCTGCCCCCGAAGCGGGCGCCCGGCACGTGCGCCGGACTCCAGGACTGTTCGAGGCGGTCCCCGTCGCGCCAGTACATGGAGTTCAGGTGGGTCCGCCCGTCCAGCAGATGGCCGCAGACGAAGGCGACCGTGTCCGGGTCCCCGCCGGTGTTGGCGCGCAGATCGAGGATGAGGGCGTCCGCGGGTGCGACCAGGGTGAGCGCGGCCCCCAGCGGCTCGGCGGACCACGACAGCGGGAACAGCATCGGCGCCAGTTCGAGCAGTGCGACGCGGCCGTCGAGCAGCTCCACGCGGGGTGCGCCGCCCAGTGAGGAGTCGAACCCCTCGCGCACTCTCGCCAGGGTGGCCGCACCCTGCTCCGGAGGAACCGGCTCGGCGTGGTGCTTGAGGCGCAGATGAAGGTCGCCGTTGAGGGACTGAAGGTCCGCGGTGACCAGACGGGCCAGGTCGGCGGCGTCCTCGACGTCGTACACGCCCTCGGCGAGACGGCGTCCGAGCAGGGCGGCGAGCTGTTCCGCGGTCTCGGGGAACACGTAGCGGTCCAGAAGGAGTTGGGTGGTCGCCTCGATGACGGGGGCGGCGGTGACGTGCTGTGCGGTGGTGGTCATGGCAGGGGAGTAGAGCAGTACTCTTCCCAAAGCGTCAAGAAGATTGGACACTTGGCGTATGTCCGAGCAGCAACAGCAGTCCCCACCGCACCACGTCCTCGCGATCGAGTCACCGGAGCAGCACGCCGCACTGGCGCACCCCATGCGGCAGCGCCTGCTCTTCCTGCTCGGCCACCACCCGGCCACCATCAGCCAGTTGGCTGCGCAGCTGAGCACGGGCAAGGGCAACGTGGCCCACCATCTGAAGGTGCTGCGCACCGCGGGACTCGTCCATGTCGCCGAGACCCGCAAGGTCAGGGGCGGCACCGAGCAGTACTACCAGCGGGTGGCCGAGCGCATGGCCGTCGCCGAACCGCGGGCCGAGGGGACGGCGGCGATGCTCGGAGCCGTGGCCCAGGAGCTCGGCAGGTCCGAGCGGACGACGCTGTCCCTGCGCCACGTGCGCCTCAGCCCCGACAAGGCACGCGAACTCGGCGAGACCCTGGCCCGGTTGGTCGACGAAGCCGAGGAGGACGCGGAGGGGGAGCCGGTGCACGGCGTGCTGGTGGCGTTGTACGAGCACGCGCGACCGCAGGACGCGGGCTGACCCGGGCGCGCTCACCCGAGCTCATTACAGTTCTCCCATGCCTGCCCCCGCCACACTCCCCGACCTGCAGCTCCTCCGCGCCGACCACGTGCCCGCGCTGCGCGCCTTCGAGGAGACCAACCGCGCCTACTTCGCGGCCTCCGTCCCCGACCGCGGGGACGCCTTCTTCCACGACTTCGACGCGGTGTGCCGCGCCCGGCTCGCCGAGCAGGCCACGGGTGCCTGCCTCTTCCACGTCCTGGTGGACGACGGCGGCGAGATCCTCGGGCGGGTCAACCTCATCGACGTGGCGGACGGCGGCGCCGAGCTCGGCTACCGGATCGCGGAGAAGGCCGCGGGCCAGGGCCTGGCCACCCGGGCCGTCCGGCAAGTGTGCGGCCTGGCACGCACCGCGTACGGCCTGACCGCGCTGCGCGCCGCGACGACGCTCGACAACCCGGCCTCACAGACCGTGCTCACCCGGGCGGGTTTCGTGCCGGCCGGGGACATCCGCCTCGACGGGCGGCCGGGAATCAGCTACGCCCTGACGCTCTGAGACCACCGGGCGGGCCCTCCCCCGCACTGCGGGCCCGCCCCGCGCCGACCGGCGCTCAGGCCGTGCGCGGCCGCGACTCGTGCAGCCGCGTGTGGTAGCGGCCCTCCGACTCGTACCCCTCCGGATCCTCACCCGCCAGAACCACCTGCCGCATGGCGTCGCGCTGCTCGTCCGGGCTGGTGAAGAGCCGCTGCGTGTAGGTCCGCGAGGTGTCGGTCACGGTGTCGAGTTCGTGCGCCGTCAGCGACTCGGTGATCCGCCCGTAAGGCACCGTGCGCAACACGAACGCGCTGACCCAGACCGGCAGCCGTGCACAGTCGAGCAGCGCGTCGAAGGTGTGGTGCGAGATGTAGCCGATGCCTCCGGTGACCGTGATCAGACCGGTGCGGGCCATCGCGCGACGCAGCCCGGCGCTGGGCGGATGCCGCTCCAGGTTCTCGGCATACGCCTCGTCGAGCAGGCCCGCGTCCAGGGCGTAGCGCGTCGCGTTCGCCGCCATGTCCAGACCGATGACCGGGGTGGCGTCGGCGCGCCGCCGCGAGGCGTAGAACTCCTTGTCGCGCTCGATCATCTCCGGCGGCGTGAGCGCGGCGGCCTCGTCGCTGGTGTAGTGCGCGTACAGGTCGGCGAGCGTCACGTCGTGGTTGAGCAGCGCCGCGTTGATGCCGTACGAGCAGCACAGGTCGACGACGGTCACCGGGCCCTCGTCGCCGACCGCTCGGGCACGCAGATCGCGGGTGCGGCGGAACACCTCTTGGGCGTGCTGCGGGATCTCGTACTCGAAGGGCGCCAGCGTCCGGAAGTACGCGCGCGGGTCCGGCTGGTCGTAGATGTCGTCGAACCGGGTCTTGCCCGATGCGTTGCTCGTCCTGTGCCGGTCTGTGGCCATGGGGCACCTCCGGGAGCGAGGAAAGGGTCTGGGGCAGACGTGCACTCCTACCGGACCCTTCACCACCCCGGATAGACCTCGTGGCGGTATCCGGCCACGGCAGCACCCCACCGCGGACCCGTCCCACCGCCCCGCTGACTACCCTGGAGACGATGTTCTCCTCCGAGGGTCCCACGCTGCGCGAGCTCGCCGTTCAGGCGTTGTCGTCCACCGAGCACGGGTACGACCTGCTCGCCCCCAAGTTCGACCGCACACCCTTCCGTACGCCTGGCCGATTCCTGGCGGCGACGACCGACGCGCTGCGCCCGCTCGGACCCTTCGACGCGGCCCTCGACGTGTGCTGCGGAACCGGTGCGGGCGTCGACGCGCTGCTGCCGCTGTGCCGGGAGCGCGTCACCGGGGTGGACTTCAGCGCGGGCATGCTGGCCGCCGCGGCGGAAGCGGTGCCGAGGGACGCGGGCGGACCGGGCGGGCCCGAGGTCGACTGGCTACGGGCGGACGCGCGCGCCCTCCCGACCTCCGGACCCTTCGACGGCGGCTTCGACCTGGCCGTCAGCTTCGGCGCGTTCGGCCACTTCCTGCCCACCGAACGCCCCGCCCTGTTCACCGGTGTCCACCGGGCGCTGCGCCCCGGCGGCCTCTTCGCGTTCCCGATCGGCGCCCCGCAGCCCTTCGCGTCGCCCTGGTACTGGGCCCTGCTCGGCTTCGACGGCGTGATGCGCGCACGGAACCTCCTGTGGCGTCCGCCGTTCGTCATGTACTACCGGACCTTCCCGCTCGGCGGGGTGCGCGAGGACCTCACGGACGCGGGCTTCGACGTCAGCCTCCTTCCCCTGGAGGAGTTCGGACGACGCCCGGACGGCAGTCCGCACTGGCGCCTGGTCGTGGCACGGAAGCGGTAGTCGGCTAGCCGTCGGCCGCCGCCCGCAACGCCGCCACGTCCAGCTTCTTCATGCCGAGCATCGCCTGCATGGCGCGCCGGGCCCGCTCGGCGTCCGGGTCGGTGAGGAGCTCGTTGAGCACCGTGGGGACGACCTGCCAGGACAGGCCGTACTTGTCCTTCAGCCACCCGCAGGGGCCTTCCTCGCCGCCCTCGGAGAGCTTGGTCCAGTAGTGGTCGACCTCGGCCTGGTCGGCGCAGAGGATCTGGAAGGAGACGGCCTCGTTGAACGTGAAGTCGGGCCCGCCGTTGAGCGCCGTGTAGGGCCGGCCGTCCAGGACGAACTCCACGGTCAGGACGGTGCCCGCGGGGCGCGGGGCGCCTTCGCCGTAGTACGAGACGCTCTTGATCCCGGAGTTGGGGAAGACCGACACGTAGAAGTTGGCCGCCTCCTCGCCCTGAAGGTCGAACCAGAGGCTTGGCGTGATCGTGGGCATGGTGCTCTCCTGTCGCGTACGCGGCGGTCCTGTCCGCCTTTCGGCTCTGCCTGTGTGGACCGTCGCACCGCCCGGAACTCATCGCCCCACGGTGAACCGGTCACTCGCCTCCCCGTACGTGCGGCTCCCGCTCCAGCGTGATGCCGAAGTGCCGCTCGTACGCGGCGAGCACCTCCGCCTCCGTGGTCAGTTCGAGGGTTTCGCGCTCGCCGCCCGCGGTGGTCTTCAGGGTGCGCCCGCTCAGCGTGACGCGGCCGGCGTCGATGAGGCGGGAGCAGACCAGGGAGCGCGTGAAGTGCGAGTCGGGCGACGTGCGGTGGTACCAGGCACCGGCCTTGAAGTCGGCCAGCGCGCGCGGACGCGGGTCCACCAGGTACTGCCGCTTGCCGTCCTTGACGACGTCGAGGTCGCCGTCCGGAGTCTCCGCGATGCGGAACGTGCCTGCCGGGTCGGCCTGCTCGCCGCGGTCCGCGTAGGCGAGCGGCAGCTCGCTGTGGGCGCCGAAACCGACGTCCGCGAGCCAGTCGCCGCCGTCCTCCGTGAGCACGCGCAGGGCGAGGTGGTCGAAGGGGATGCCGAGCTCCCCGGTGTCGTCGTACACCCGGGCCTGCAACAGCGCGACGTCGAAGCCGAGGGCCTTCAGGAGCGCGGCGAAGGCGCCGTTGAGCTCGTAGCAGAAGCCGCCTCTGTGGGCGTCCACGACCTTGCTGACCAGGGCCTTGTCGGTGAGCTCGATGTCCTGGCCCAGGTGGATCGAGAGGTTCTCGAAGGGAACGCTGCGCAGATGCGCCAGATGCAGGTCGTGGAGGGCCCGCGAGGTGGGGGCGGCGGGGCGTTCGGCGCCGATGTGCCGCAGGTAGGCGTCGATCTGTTCGGTGTCCATGGCACCAGTGTGGTGCGGGACGCGGTGCCCGGGCCACGGGCCCCGGAGGGAGGCGGTGCCCTCCGTGGGTCCTAGGGCCTGTGTCGGAAGTCCCGCCTGCCCCGCGACGCCCGGCACGCGCCCTCGCGGCGTTGTCGGGGCACCCCGATACAACCAGTATCGGGGCGACCCTCCGCCTTGCGATCGCACGTACCGGACGCCGCGGGGCCCGCCCTCCGGGCGGACGACGGGACTTCCGACACAGGCCCTAGGACTTCGGAGCGACCGGCAGCGCCTCGCCGAGCGTGTCTGGACCGACCTGCGCGAGTCCTTCCGCCCCTTGCGGCCCGCGGGCTGACGGCGGAAGAACTCGCGAGGGTTTCCGTCAGCGGCCGCCCTGCTGCGCGCCGCCCTTCTTTGCGACGGCGCAGGTGGCCGTGGCGGCCTTGTGCGGGTCGCTCACCGAGCGGGCGGTGAGGGTGAGGCGGCCCTTTGGGTGGGCGTTCGCCTTCGCGGACACGGCGACGTCCACGTCGACCGTGGCGCCCGCCCTCGCCGTGGCCAGCTTGCTGGGCAGCCAGGCGGACCAGCCGCGGCCCGAGGCCTCGGCGGAGAGCCGGTAGACGTCGGAGTCGAGGTAGCGGGCGGCGTTCTCGGGGTGCTCGCCCGGCGGTTCTGCCGACGCGCGGCCGGTGTTGGTCAGCGGGAAGGTGCAGGTCGCGCGGCTCTTCACGGGGTTGCCCGACGCCTCGCCGCGGTGCAGTGCGGTCCCGCGGCGCTGCGGGCCCGCACCGTCCAGCGACTTGACGGCGATGGTGTACGACAGCACGCCCGAGCGGCTGCGGCGGATGTCGGTGACGTAGAAGTGCAGGCGGTTGGCGCGGTCGACGTACTCGTAGGAGCTGCCGGAGTCCGTTCCGGCGTGGAAGAGCGCGTCGCTGAGCTGGCGGTAGTCACCCATCGTGATCTTCTGCTCGGTTCCGTCGGGGCGCGTGAAGTCCACCATGTCGATGTCCTCCGGGTGGGCGTCGATCACCCAGGCGAAGGGGGCGCGGTCCTGGTTCTTGGTCTTGGTGATGAGTACGCCGTTGTCCGGGGTGAAGGAGTCCATGCCCATCCGGTCCACGACCTCGACCGTGTAGTTCTCGTAGCCGCCGCCGTCGCACAGCGGGTCGGTGGCGCGGTCGCAGACGGGGGAGAGGTCGCGGGACATGGCGATGTTGACGCCGGACAACCCCCGCGCGCCGGGCGGCGCGGACCGGGCGGTGACCTTGGCGACGACCACACCGGACTCGTCGAGCGCGTCGCGGTCCAGGCGCAGCACGTTCTTCTCGTCGACGATGCCGAGCTTCAGCTTGTCGCGCAGGATGTGCTGGGAGCCCATCGAGCCGCCCTCGGTGGCCGGGATCTTCCAGCGGGTGTGCGGGCCGCCGGGGCCGTTGAACGAGCCGCGCGAGAGCATGCTCCAGATGCCGGTGTAGGCGCGGCTCAAAGGCTTGCCATAGGGGTTGTTGTAGTTGTCGCCTATGCCCAATATGTGGCTGAGCTCGTGGGCGTACACCCCCATGCCCGAGCTCTCGGCCTGCGTGGACGAGCCGGTGACGGCGTTCGGCCAGATGCGGGCCGCGGCCTGCCAGGACGTCCACGGCACGTAGCGGGTCGTGGCGGCGTTGCTGCCGGAGAGGATGGGGGACGGCGGGCCCCACGTGCCCGGTACCTGCCCCTGCGAGCCGAACTTCATCTGGCCGAACTCCTGCCAGGTGGAGGACTCGTCCTGCCCCGCGGTGAGATAGAAGACGAAGTCGTACTTGGCCGCCTCGGCCTCGCCGACCTGGGCGGTCCAGGCCGCCTTGCCGTTGGCGCGGATGTCCTTGCCGCACGTGCTGTCGGTGGGGCAGGCGCCCGGGTTCATGCCGGGCTCGATGCCGTACTGGAACGACTTGAACGGCATGCGGTACACGCCGAAGGCCTTCAGGTCGACGCCGACGCGGCCGCCGGAGTCCTCCATCCAGTACTCATTGATGGTGTGGCCGCGGTTGAGCGCGCCGGGTTTGTTGAGGAAGTCCTCGTAGAACCGCGGGAGACGGGAGCGCGGGACGTCGGACGCGGTGGTCTGCGGGTTGCCGAAGACCGTCGAGCCCGCGGGCTTGCCGACGGTGAACTCCTCGTCGGGATAGTCGAGGAGGACGAGGGCGCCCTTGAACGTGCGGTCGGTGGGCTCGATGCCGGGGTTCGCCCAGTCGGTGCCGGGCACGGAGCGGTACTCGCTCCAGGTCATGTCGTCGGGATTGCGCCAGTTCTGCGGGTCGATGGGCCGTGCGAGGGACGGCCGGTCGCGGGCGACGGGATCGGTCTCGTCGGGCGTCGCACGGGCCGTGCCCACCGCGGCCGTCGCCATGGCCGCGAGGACGGCGACCAGGACAGTGGCACGTCGGGCGGGGTGGCGGCGCGGACGGGTGGTGGCGGATGCGCGTACGGGGCGTCCGGTGCGTCTGTGACGGAGGAACATGGCTCACCTCGTGCCTCTTGCCGGGAAGAAAGGGACAAGTGCGTGACAAGCCGTTCGAGTGGTGCGTCAACCGCTGCAAAGGTAGGCCGCCCGAAGCGGTGATGCCAGAGTGCCTCCAGAGCGCCCCGTGACGGGTTCCGCGTCGGCGGCGGGGCGTCAAGTGCCCTCGCGGCGGGCAGGATTGGTGCCCCCTCACCCGGCGGACCGCTCACCGGACCGCACGGCGTCTCCCCGCGGAAGGAGCCGACCATGGCACAGGAGCCGACCATGGCAGGCGACCGGCACGGCCACCCGATGTCCCGCACCGGCACCGAGGCCGCCGCCCTCTACGAACAGGCGCTGGAACACCTGCTGTTCTTCCGCGCCGACGTGGCCGACGCGTCCCGGCAGCTGCTCGCCACCGCGCCCCGCTCGGTCATGGGCCACGTACTCGCCGCCCATTTGGGCCTCCTCGGCACGGAGGAGAAGGAGGCCGCCGACGCCCGCAACGCGTTCGAGCGCTTCAAGGAACACGTGCACCGGGGCGAGATGACACCGCGCGAGCGCATGCACGTCGCCGCCGCCACCTCCTGGCTCCGGGGCGACCTCCACCAGGCGGGCCGGGTGCTCGGCGAGCTCTCCGTGGAGTATCCGCGCGACGTGCTCGCCCTGGCCGTCGGCCACCAGATCGACTTCTTCACCGGCAACGCCGCGCGCCTGCGCGACCGCATCGGCGGCGCCCTGTCCGCCTGGGACGCGTCGGACCCGCAGTACGGCCCCGTCCTCGGCATGTACGCCTTCGGTCTCGAGGAGTCGTGCCACTACGAGCAGGCGCGGGAGATCGGCCTCGCCGCCGTCGAGCGCCGACCGCACGACGTGTGGGGCATCCACGCCGTGGTGCACACCTACGAGATGCAGGGCCGGTTCGCCGACGGCATCCGCTACCTCGACGCCCGCACCGCGGACTGGGCGACCGGCAACTACCTGAACGTGCACAACTGGTGGCACTACTGCCTCTACGCCCTGGAGGCGGGCGACATCCCGCGCGTCCTGGAGATCTACGACGCCGCACTGCACCACGCGGAGTCGACGGGTGCGGCGATGGAGCTCCTGGACGCGGCCGCCCTCCTGTGGCGGCTGCGGCTGGCCGGGCAGGACGCGGGGGGCCGGTGGGGGCCGCTCGCCGACGCCTGGGCCGCCCGCCACGACGGCCCGTACTACGCCTTCAACGACGCGCACGCGGTCATGGCGTACGTCGGCGCGGGCCGCACCGCCGACGCCGAACGCCTGGTCCGCGCGCGCGAGCGGTATGTCGCGTGCAGCGGCTCCGGCGTGTCCAACCACGCCATGACCGCGGACATCGGGCTGCCCGTGTGCCGCGCACTGATCGCCTACGGAGAACACCACTACGACCGGGCCGTGGAACTCCTGCTCCCCGTACGGCACCGCCTGGGGGAGTACGGCGGAAGTCATGCCCAGCGCGACGCCGTGCACAAGACCCTGCTGGAGGCCGCCCTGCGCGCCGGCCGCCACGAGCTGTCCCGCACCCTCCTGAGCGAGCGCATCAACCTGCGCCCGGTCTGCCCGTACAACTGGCTGGCCCAGGCCCGCCTGGCCGACGAACTGGGGGAGGGGGCGCGCGCCGCGGTGGCCCGCGCCAGGGCGGGCGAGCAGGCGGCCGACGGCGCGGCGGCACTCAAACGGTGAAGCGGCGCGGGTCCCGGCGTGCGACAACGGCGAAATCCGGCCAACGGCTGTATCCGTCGCCTCGCGGCGCATATGCGTGCGTGGTGCAGGTATAGGGGGCGAGCTGCGGCGCGGCGTAAGGGGAGTCGAATGTTCCGCGCCAATGATGAAGAAACCGTTGACACGTGACTGCACCCTGTGGCCTAGAAAGGGAGATCCGCTCTCCTCCCAGGGGATGACACTTCGCGCGACGCAGTACAGCGACCGTGGGCCGATAGTCCGGCTCGCAGGCGGACTTGTTGACCTCAAAGGGCGGTGAAGATTGAGGGGAAATCCTGCTGGACCCCCTGACGTGCGGCGATCGCACCGGCAGAGGGTTGTCCGTGCCTGCCGAACCCGACGGGAGTCCCCTTCGCCGTGGCTACGTTCCTGTACAAACTAGGCCGCCTCGCCTTCCGGCGGCGCCGTTACGTGGCGCTGCTGTGGGTCGTGGCCCTGGCGGGGGCCATCTTCGCCTCCTCGGCGGCTCCCGCCCCGCCCGAAGACTCCTTCTCCATGCCGGGAACGGAGTCGCAGAAGGCCTTCGACCGCCTCGAGGAGCACTTCCCCGACGCCAGCGCCGACGGAGCGAGCGCCCGCGTCGTCATCCGCGCCCCCAAGGGCGAGAAGCTCACCGAGGGGCAGCAGAAGAGCCAGGTCGACCGCCTCGTCGACACCATAGGCAAGGGCCCGCAGGTGTCGAGCGTCGACGACCCCTACGAGGCCGACGCCGTCAGCAAGGACGGCACCACCGCCTACGCCTCGGTCACCTACAAGGTCACCGCCACCGAACTCACCGACGAGGCCAGGGACGCGCTGACCGAGGCGACCGACGAGACCCGCGACGCGGGCTTCACGGTCGAGACCGGCGGCGACGCCGTCATGGCCGAGCAGGAGATGGGCGGCAGCGCCGAACTCATCGGCATCGCCATCTCCGCGGTCGTCCTCATCCTGACCTTCGGCTCGCTGGTCGCCGCGGGCATGCCGCTCCTCACCGCGATCATCGGTGTCGGCATCGGCATCTCCGGCATCGCGGCACTCGGCAGCACCCTCGACCTCTCCGCCACGACCTCCACGCTCGCGATGATGATCGGCCTCGCCGTCGGCATCGACTACGCCCTCTTCATCGTCTCCCGCTACCGAGCGGAGATAGCCGAGGGCCGCGAACCGGAGGAAGCCGCGGGCCGGGCCACCGGAACCGCGGGATCCGCCGTCGTCTTCGCCGGCCTCACCGTGGTCGTCGCCCTGTCGGGCCTCGCGATCGTCAACATCCCGATCCTCACCAAGATGGGTCTGGCCGCCGCGGCCACCGTCGTCATCGCCGTCCTCATCGCGCTCACCATGATCCCCGCGCTGCTCGGCTTCGCGGGCCGCAAGGTGCTGCGCCGCAAGGACCGCAAGAAGTCCGCGAGCGAACTGTCCGACCCGAACGCCAAGCCGAAGCTCGGCACCCGCTGGGCGCGCTTCGTCCTGCGCCACCCGCTCTCCGTGCTCCTGGTCGCCGTCGTCGGCCTCGGCGCCGTGGCAGTACCGGCCGCAAGCCTGGAGCTCGGTCTGCCCGACGAGGGCACGTCGGCGCCGGACACGACGCAGCGCAAGGCGTACGACATGCTGTCCCAGTCCTTCGGCGCCGGGTTCAACGGCCCGCTGATGATCACGGTCAGCAAGGACGCCGACGTCGCCGGCGCGGCCAAGACCGTCGGTGACTCCATCGCCAAGATCGACGGCGTCGTCGCCGTGACGCCCGCCCAGGCCAACAAGGCCGGCGACACCGCGATCCTGAACGTCATCCCCAAGACGGGCCCGAGCGACCACGAGACCGAGGAACTGGTCAAGTCGATCCGCTCGACCGCCGACGGCATCGGCGCCGACACCGGCTCCGAGATCCTGGTCACCGGCCAGACCGCGATGACCATCGACTTCTCGCAGACGCTCGACGACGCGCTCCTGCCCTACCTCGGCCTGGTCGTCGGACTCGCCTTCCTGCTCCTGATGCTGGTGTTCCGCTCCGTTCTGGTCCCGCTCAAGGCGGCGCTCGGCTTCCTGCTCTCGGTGGCAGCCGCGCTCGGCGCCGTGGTCGCGGTCTTCCAGTGGGGCTGGCTCGCCGACATCGTGGGCGTCGACCAGCCGGGCCCGATCATGAGCATGATGCCGATCTTCATGATCGGTGTGGTCTTCGGCCTGGCGATGGACTACGAGGTCTTCCTCGTGACCCGGATGCGCGAGGCGTACGTCCACGGGGCGCGCCCCGGCGAGTCGGTCGTGACCGGCTTCACCCACGGCGGACGGGTCGTGGCCGCGGCCGCGATCATCATGATCAGCGTCTTCTCCGGCTTCATCATGGAGAACGACGACATGATCAAGATGATGGGCTTCGGTCTCGCCATCGCCGTCCTCTTCGACGCCTTCGTGGTCCGCATGGCGATCGTGCCCGCCGTCCTCGCGCTGCTCGGCAAGTCCGCCTGGTGGCTGCCGCGCTGGCTGGACAAGGTGCTGCCGAACGTGGACGTGGAGGGCGAGAAGCTCCACAGGAACCTCGGCGACACCGGGACGCCCGACGCCGAGACGGACCGGGAGCTGGCCCCTGTGGGCCGCTGACACACCGCGGCACCCGCTGAGCGGGCCGGCCGGGACACCCCACACGTGGGGGAGTGCCCCGACCGGCCCGCTCGGTCGTTCCCGGAGGTTGTGGCGGAGGGGCTCAGCGGCGGTCCGCGTAGACCATCCAGACCTGGCCGGGCGCGAAGGGCATCGGCTCGCCGTTCGGCCGGGTGAACGTGGTGCCGCCGTCGGCCGTGGGACGCTGCCAGCGCGTCGCGTACCGCTTGCCGTCGCGCAGCACCGTCGCCCTGCCGCGGCCGACCGTCTCGATGTACGGCGTCGCCGCGCCGTTGACGTCCTTGAAGCGCGACGGACGCATGTTCACGTACTGGATCACGATGGTGCGGGCGCCGAGCTGCCGCCCCGACGTGCCGCGGGCCGGGGCGCCGTCGAAGGACGCGAGCCAGCGGCCCTGCCGCCGCGACCAGCGGAAGGTGTGGCTCGCGGCGGCGTACCTGACGGTCCGCGCGGCGGTGCGCGCGCCGCCCGCCGGAGCCGGGCCGAAGCGGAAGCCGACGTCGGCCGGGCGGTCGGCCCGCGGAGCCGAACGCAGCAGGGCCTCGGGGTGGACGAAGAGGTTGTGCGGGGCGGGCCGCCCGCCGTGCCGGAAGTACGCGCCGGGCACCCGGCCCTGCGAGCGTGCGTGCAGCGGCGAGTTCCGCAGCACCTTCTGCAGGGCGCTGCGCACCCCGGAGTACGCGAGGGCAGGACGCCCGAACTGGCGCAGGAGCTCGATGTCCGACTCGCGGGCACTGCGCACCGGTCCGACGGCCTTCGGAAGTTTGCTGGAGTACACGCCCATCAGGCGGCTCATGCCGCCCTCGACCTTCTCCACGTAGACGAGGTCCGCCCGGTCGAGACCGGTGTGTGGCCGGGCGTGGCGCGCGTTGTCGAACTTCACGGCGAGCACCGGGTTCTGCGGTGCCGACTGCCCGGTGAAGGGCGAGGTGGTCCGAGGGGCCGGGGTGTCCTCGGGGGAGTGGGCGCTCGCGTACGAGGGGGCTCCCACGGTGAGCGAGGCCGTGGCGGCCAGCGCGAGCACTGTCGCGCCGATGCGAGTGCGACGGTCGGCCCGGACTCTCGATGCTGCCTTCAAGGCGTCTCCATTCGTGGCGGGGCGGCAGCCGCACACGTACCTCCCGCGCCGGTACGCCCAATCACGCCTGGGCCATCCACCGACACCCCGTCACTCTTTCCGGGGGCCGAACCGCGTGGCGCCGCACCGAATGGCGCCCCGGACGCGTACACCGGCACTTCCTCCGGCCCGTCACAGCCGCTGAACAGGGGCGTACGCGGTGGTATGCGCGCTCGCGCGTGCCACCGCCGCGACCCGCCCGCAAGTTGTCAGCACGTCTGATGCGCACTAATGTCACCACGCCTTGGTGAACGGGAAATCCGGTGTGATGCCGGTGCGGCCCTCGCCACTGTGATCGGGAAGTCCGGCTCCAGCCCTCGCGGCAGCCACTGGGTACGCACGTACCCGGGAAGGCGGAGTCCGGTCGGTACGACCCGTCAGCCAGGAGACCGGCCAAGGCGCGTTGTCCATCCACGAGGTGCTGGAGAGGGTCTGCCGAGCCATGCACATAGCCGAGGGTTTCCTCCCACCGGCGCACGCGATCGCCTGGGGCGTAGCGTCCGCGCCGTTCGTCGTCCACGGAGTCCGCTCCCTGACCCGTGAAGTCAAGGAACACCCGGAGAGCACGCTGCTCCTCGGCGCCTCCGGGGCCTTCACCTTTGTCCTTTCCGCCCTGAAGATCCCCTCCGTGACGGGCAGTTGCTCGCACCCGACGGGGACCGGGCTCGGGGCGATCCTGTTCCGCCCGCCGATCATGACGGTGCTCGGAACCATCACCCTGCTCTTCCAGGCGCTGCTGCTCGCCCACGGCGGGCTCACCACCCTGGGCGCCAACGTCTTCTCCATGGCGATCGTCGGGCCCTGGGCGGGCTACGCCGTCTACCGGCTCCTGAAGCGGTACGACGTGCCGCTCATGGTCGCCGTGTTCTTCGGCGCGTTCGTCGCCGACCTGTCCACGTACTGCGTCACCAGCGTCCAGCTGGCCCTGGCGTTCCCCGACCCCAGCAGCGGCTTCCTGGGCGCCCTGGGCAAGTTCGGCGGCATCTTCGCCGTCACGCAGATCCCGCTCGCGGTCAGCGAGGGCCTGCTCACCGTCCTGGTGATGCGGCTGCTCGTGCAGTCGAGCAAGGGCGAACTCACCCGCCTCGGCGTGCTCTTGCAGCGCAAGCAGCCGACCGAGACGACCAAGTCGACCGAGACGCAGACGGGGGCCAGCGCCTGATGAGCCGTAACGCGAAGATCAACACCCTGCTGCTCCTCATCGTGGCCGCACTCGCCGTGCTGCCCATCGCGCTCGGGCTCGGCGACGACGAGGAGGAGCCGTTCGCCGGGGCCGACGCCCAGGCCGAGACGGCGATCACCGAGATCGAGCCGGACTACGAGCCGTGGTTCTCGCCGCTGTACGAGCCCCCGTCCGGCGAGGTCGAGTCGGCGCTCTTCGCCCTCCAGGCGGCCCTCGGCGCGGGAGTCCTCGCCTACTACTTCGGGCTCCGCAAGGGCCGCAAGCAGGGCGCGGAGCTGGGCATTGAGCAGGGCGCGGAGCAGGCACGCGCGGAGCAGGCGCGCACGGAGCGCCGGGCCGAGCCCGCCGGGGATCCGGCCGACGCGGACAGAAGCCGGGCCGAGACCGAGCAGGTCTGATCCGGCGTGCTGCCCATCGACGCGGCGGCGCACAGCAGTCGCTGGCGCCGCCGGCACCCCGTGGACAAGGCCGTGCTCGGACTCGGCCTCACCGTCCTCGCCATCTCGCTGCCGCCCTGGCCGGGCGCCGCCCTGGTCCTGGCCGCCGCGCTCGTCCTGCTGCTCGGCCCCGCGGGTGTGCCGCCCCGCAAACTGTGGCGCGCCTACCGCGTGCCACTCGGCTTCTGCGTCACCGGCGCCCTCACCCTGCTCGTCCAAGTGGGCGGCCCCGACGGGTTCGTGACGTTCGCGGAGGGCGGTCCGGCGCGCGCCGGCGGACTGCTCCTGCGGACCTCAGCCGCCTCGCTCGGCGTGCTGCTCTTCGCCTTCACCACCCCGATGTCGGACCTGCTCCCGCGCCTGGTGAAGGCGGGCGTGCCCGCGCCGGTCGTGGACGTGGCACTCGTCACGTACCGGATGAGCTTCCTGCTCCTGGACTCCATGAGCCGCATCCGGCAGGCGCAGGCCGCGCGCCTCGGCCACACCACCCGCGCCGCCACCTGGCGCTCCCTCGCCGGTCTCGGCGCCACCGCGTTCGTACGCGCCTTCGACCGGGCGAGCCGCTTGCAAGCAGGCCTCGCCGGGCGCGGCTACGACGGCACCCTGCGCGTACTCGTGCCCGAGGCCCGCGTCTCGCGCCCCTTCATCGCCGCGGGCGCGGCACTTCTCGTGGGCCTGGTGGCCCTCACCCTCGTACTGGAAAGGTTCCTCCCATGAGCGAGCCGAGGGCTCTTCGCGAGCCGGACGCTCCCGCAGGACCGCACGCGTCCGTGGTCGCCCTCCACGCGGCGGCGTACGCGTACGAGGACGGGCCCACCGTCCTCAGCGGCCTGGACTTCGACGTCGTCGACGGGCGCGCGCTCGCCCTGCTCGGGCGCAACGGCAGCGGCAAGACCACCCTCATGCGCCTGCTCAGCGGCGGACTGCGCCCCGCCGAGGGGAGCCTGACCCTCGCGGGGACCCCGGTCACGTACGACCGCAAGGGCCTGACCCGGCTGCGCACCACCGTGCAGCTGGTCGTCCAGGACCCCGACGACCAGCTGTTCGCCGCATCGGTCGAGCAGGACGTGTCGTTCGGCCCGCTCAACCTCGGCCTGCCCGACCCGGAAGTCCGGGCACGGGTGGCCGAGGCGCTCGCCGCCCTCGACATCACCCCGCTCGCCGACCGGCCCACCCACCTGCTCTCCTACGGGCAGCGGAAGCGGACCGCGATCGCCGGAGCCGTCGCGATGCGCCCCCGCGTCCTCATCCTCGACGAGCCGACCGCCGGACTCGACCCCGACGGCCAGGAGCGCCTCCTCGACACCCTGCAAGGACTGCTGGACGCGGGCACGACCGTCGTCATGGCGACCCACGACGTGGACCTGGCCCTGCGCTGGGCCGACGACGCGGCGCTGCTCACTCCCTCCGGCGTACGGACAGGACCGGCGGCGGAGATGCTGGGGCGCCGCGACCTCCTCGCGCAGGCCGGGCTGCACCTGCCGTGGGGCATCGCGGTCGGCGAACTGCTGCGCGCCCACGGCCTGCCGACCGGCATGGGCGAAGGGCCGCGGACGGCCGAGGAGTTGGCGGCGCTGGTGGCGAGACCGGCGACCGCGGCGGACGAGGTCTGATGTCCCCCTGGCGGGTGGGGCTCAGACCTTCCTGAGAGTGCGGTCGAGCAGCGGCAGCAACCGTTCCCAGTGGCGTCGCAGACCCGCGGCGTCGAAGGCGTCCGTGTCGGCCATCGTGAAGCCGTGGGCGGTGCCCGCGTAGGTCTCGATGGTGTGGGTGACACCGGCCGCGTCGAAGGCCTTGCCGAGCTCGTCGATCGCCTCGGGCGTCAGGTCTCCTTCGGCGAGGCCGAGGTGGACCTCGGCGGTGAGGTCGTGGACGAGGCGGTGCGGGCTGTCCGGCGCGTCGGTGACCAGGAAGCCGGGGTGGAATCCGGCGACGGCGGCGACCAGGTCGGGGTGGGCGGTGGCGGTGCGCATCGCCAGGGAGGCGCCCAGGCAGTAGCCGACGGCGGCGACCGGTCCCGCGCCGACCTCGGGCCGCCCGGTGAGGAACGTGAGGTAGGCCTCCGCGTCGCGCAGGATCCGCTCGGTGGTGTGCGCCTTGACCAGGGGCATCGCCTCGGCGAAGACCGCGGGCCGCTCCTCCTCCCCGATGTGCTCGGGGAGTTCGAGCACCGGCGCGGGGCCGTGCCGGTAGTAGAGGTTGGGGACGAGCACGTGGTACCCGTGTCCGGCGAGCTCGACGGCCTTCTTCTCCAGCTCCGGCCGCAGACCGAACGCGTCCGGGTACATGAGCACGCCGGGATGCCGTTCGCCGCCCTCGGGAAAGGCGACGAAGGCGTCGGCCGGGCCGTCCGCGGTGGGTATCTGCAGTGTCTGGGTGGGCACGGCTTTCCTTCCGGTGGTGGTACAGGTCGAGGTCGAGATCGAGATCGAGGGGGAGCTCCGCGAAGGGCGGGTCCTCCGGATACAGCACGCTATGCGCTGCCCCGCGAACCCGTCACGGACGAGCGGCGTGACGGTGATCACCGAGCCGATGCCGAGAGCGAGCCAGTAGAGGCGCCCGTGACCGGCACGGTGCAGCAGCACGAACAACGTCCCGCCGCACAGCGCGCCCAGCGCCTCGCCGCCGGTCCAGCAGATCTGCCGGAGGTGGAAAACCTCCAGGCGGGACCCGACCGCGAGCCCGGCGAAGGCGGTACTGACGGTGGCGTGGAAGAACGGTTCGGCGAGCGTGAACAGGGCGACGGCCACGACGAGGGCGGGCCCGGCGGCCAGGCCGGAACCGAGCACCAGCATCGCGCCGCCGAAGCCCCACGCCGCCACGCCCACGAAGACGTACGACGGCACGCCCCGGCGCATCAGTCGCGTCATCACCGCGGTGGCGGGGGACTGCAACACCACGATGCCCACCGCGGGGGCGGCGAACAGTGCCGCCCGCAGTGACGCGGACGCCATCTCCTCGGCGAACAGCAGAACCAGGGAAGAGGCGAGCTGGGCGTACAGAAAGGTGACAGCGGTCGCGCGTCGCCTCCGTGATAGGTGGCCATGGCCAGGAAGGGCCCCACCGAGGCCGCGATGTTGATCGCGATCATCGTCGGCCGATACCGCCTGCCCGACAGGCGGCGGCTGATCAGCAGGATGCCCGACCCCGCCGGTCGCCGTGCGGCTCAGCACCAGTGCCAGGACCGGCAGCACGGTGTACAGGCCCAGGGAGACGAGCAGGTGGTGCGCGGACAACACGAGCGTGAGCCGCACAGGAGGACGGGCTTCGGACAAGGGCGGGCCGGAGGAGGTGCCTTCGGTCACTACGGTGGTCTCCCATGCGGGAAGCGCCCATCGCGGACCGAGCGGGCCGGCCGGTGGGCGGCGCGAAGTGGTCGGCATCGGGCGGGCAGGGTCGGGCGCACCGCTGGTACGCGGTGTCCACGAGCAACGCCTCCGTCACTTCGCCGGGATGACCACCCGGCACTCGGGCCATTCTCACCGCCGGCCCGGCTCCTCAGCAATGCCGGTACACGTATCCGTCCTCGCCCGCCGGGCGGACGTCACGGTCGCGCAGGGTGACGGACAGCTTCTTGCCCCAGGTGCGGCAGGCGGCGTCGAAGTCCTTCGTCACGTACTCGATGTCGAAGACCTTCCCGTCGTACGCGGACGTGAAGTCGGGGCACTCCTTGTAGTGGGCGCACTCCTCGGTCACCGCGAAGTCGAAGCCGATCCGCTCGCGCCGGTCCAGCAGGTCGGTGGTGTTCTTCTGCGCGATGGCCAGGCCCTGGTCGTGTGCGCGGCGGGCGAGGAGCTCGGCGAAGGCCGCCGCGTCATCGGTGGTGAGCAGGCCGTCGGAGCGTTCGTAGGAGTCGAGGTTGTCGGGCTCCACCGCGTCGAAGCCCGCCTCCGCGCAGCCGTCGATCCACTCCCCGACGATCTCGGCGAGCGCCTCGCGCTTCTTGGGGGTGGAGATGTCGAGGAGCGGCTCCTGCCAGTCCTCGTCGACGACCGTCCGACCCTTCTTGTCGCGGAGGACGAGATCGCCGTGCTCGCGCTCCCACCAGCGCGCCGCCTTCTTGCCGGGCTGGGCCTGGAAGGCGTTGACGTAGCAGATGTTGTAGAGGTCAGGGGCCGGGTCGGCGGTGCGGTCGCGTGAGACGGCGCGGACCTTCGACGGCGGCTTGTACGGGCCGCCCAGCTGGTAGTCGAAGGTCGCGTTCACGGGCGGCTGCCGCACGTCGTCCTTGCCGGATCCGGCGGATGTGCCGGATCCGGCGGTCGAGCATCCGACGAGCAGCGCGAGCAGCAGCGTGCCGCCCGTCCCGGCTCGTAGGATGCGATTCTTGCTGGTACGCCACTTTGTCCCGTTCACCCGACCATGATCGCAGAGGTCAGGACAGCTTCAGGGCCGCCGCCGTCTGCTTCGCCATGCCGGCCTCGCCGAGGGCGTTGGGGTGCACGGGAACGAAGTTCGTGCCGAAGAGCACCGGCTCGATCCACCGCTGCCCCGCCGGCCGGCACGCGTCGTGCGCCTCGGACACGGCGGCCATGTCGACGTACGCCGTGCCGGTCTCCGCCGCGGCCCGCTGCGCGGCGCCGTTCAAGTGCGCCTGGAGATCGCGCAGGTAGGGCACGTCGCCGTCGGCCAGGGGCATCTTGGCGAAGCAGCCCGGTACGGCCTTCGCGGGGGTGATCCACGGGTAGCCGAGGATCGCGACCTTCGCCTTCGGTGACTTCGCCCTGATCTGGTTCAGCGAGTTCTTGATCGCCGGGTAGGTCGTCGCGTCGATCTGGTCCTTGAACTTGTCGCCGTGGAGGTCCTTGCAGGGGCTGCCCTTGCCGCCCGAGAGGATGCCCGCGCTGCCGCAGGCGAGGATCGCGTTGATGAAGGTGCTGTTGTCGTTGCCGCCGATGGTGAGCGTCACCAGCTCCGTGTCGCTCTTCAGCGCGTCGAACTGCGGGGCGACGCCCGGGTACTGGGACGTGGTGAAGTGCTTGGTCTGCGCGCCGCCGCAGGTCACGTCGGTGAGGTGGGCGCCGAGGGAGGCGGCGAGCAGGTGCGGGTAGTTCAGCGAGGTGCGGGCGCACAGGAGCGGGGCCTTGGGGTCGAGGGGCAGCACGCCCGACCCGGCGCTGTAGCTGTCGCCGAGGGCGACGTAGCGCAGCGGGTCACTGGTGGCGGGTGCGGCGGCGGCCGGTCCGGCGCCGAGGCCGAGGGCGGCGATTCCCGTGACGGCGGCGAGGGCCGCCACTGTGCGCTGCGGTCTGGGCATACGCATGAGGGTGATCCTCCGGGGGAGAGGGCGTGGGGGTGGGTGGAGCTCGTGCAACGTAGTGCACGATCTTGCAACCCACTACGCGTGCGCGTGCGCATCCCCGCCCGGAGTCTTGGCACTTCGGTGACAACCACACGAACGGCCCGATGCCCATGGCGGGCACAGCGGGGTGTCGCTGTGCGCGCCATGGGCATCGGGCCGGTGCCGGATGCCGCGAAGGGCGGAGTCAGTTCTTCAGGACGCGGCGGATGTTGTCGGCGTTTCCGCAGTCCGCCGCAAGCTGCTTCTTCCGCTCCGCGAGGAAGGCGGCGCCGAGCTCCTCGCGCCGTTCCATGGCGACGTTCTCGCGGGCGCCGTTGAGGATGGTGCGCTCTTCTTCGTCCGCGTGGTGGTTGACCGCCTCGACGAGCTTCTCCAGCTTCTCGTCCCACTCGTCCGAGCCGACGTCCTCGACCTCCAGGAGGGCGAGCAGCGCCTTGTTGCCCTCCTCGTGCTCCTCCTCGCCGTGCTCGACCTCTTCGTCGTCGATGTTCTTGAACCGGCGGAGCGCCGGGTAGACCTCCGCCTCCTCGGCCAGGGCGTGGGCGATGAGCAGGTCGGCGAACTCGCTCAGCGCGGCTGCCCGGTCGGCCTCCACGCTGCGCATCTTGCGGAAGAGGTCCTCCATCGTCCGGTGGTCCTGGAGGATCAGTTCGACGACGTCCTTCGTTGGGGCCATCGGGGTCTGCCTTTCTTCTTCGAAATCCGCGGTTACCGGGTGTTACGGGAGCCGTGTACCCCGCACGAGCCGTTCGATGAGCCGTTCCACCTCGTCGGCGCTGAGGTGGAGGAGCAGCGCGTCCTCGGGTGCACCGGGGGCGGCGGGGGCGATGACGAGCCGTACGTGCTCGCCGGGCGGATCCGGGGGCGGGGCGGTGAAGGACGGTGGGAGTGAGGTCCGCCAGGAGATCAACGCGTCGCGCAGGCGGCCGTGTGCCGAGGAGGTGTCGCGCGCGGCCCAGCGCGTGGTGACTGCGTCGAGGCCGTCACCGTGCGGGGCGGAATCGTCGAGGCCGTCACCATGCGGAGTGGAGTCGTCCGTGCGCGCCGTGCTGTTGCCCATGGGGGTCATCCTGGCCACCCCCTGGACCGTCCGCCTCCGGTCGGATGCAGAGGGAGTAGTGGGGGTGCGGGGCACACGGCCCGTGTGGAGTCGCACCGGGCTCTGCGTAGTCACACGGGTGTTTGTTTTTCCCGGACCTCGCGGGGCAACCGAGGGGAGCAAGGCTGTGCGGAGACCGCACAGCGTAAGACAGCTATTGAGCCAGCGCTCTTTGGAGGCCCGATCATGCTGAAGGCCATTGCAGACGTTCTCCGAGCCATTGGCGGAGCCATCGCCACGGTGGTCACTCTGCCGTTCCGTGCGGTCGCACGACTCTTCGGCGGTGCTTCGGACACGGCCCACGGTCACCACTGAACGTAAGCTGCAAAAAAACTGCTTCATAAAAAAGCATGGGAAGGGGGCCCGGGCTACCAGCCCGGGCCCCCTTCCCATGTTCCTTTTCCCGCTGCTGCGTATCTACCGCGCCCGGTTACCAGTAGTGCTTTCGGCCGCCGACCGAGTGTCCGACAGCACCGAGGACCCAAAGAACCGCACCGATGACAAGAAGTGCGACGCCGATGGTCCAAAGGATGGAAACACCGGTCAGCAGACCGATGACGAGCAGAATGAGACCGAGTGCGATCATGGATCCTCCAACCCTCGGAACGATTAAAGTGTACGCCTGATCAGTGACCGGAGCCGTAATAGCCGCCGAGCTGATCGCGGTAGGCCGGGTCGCCGAGGTGCTTTTCCTTGTCGAACTCGGGAGCGTTCTTGATCTGCTCCTTCGTGAGCGAGACCAGGATTCGCCGCTCCTCGTTGTCGATGGCCGTCACGGTGCTGGCGGGGAGGAGGACCTCCTTGCCGAAGATCCATACACCGGTGTCGACGACGATGTACTGGTTGGCGACCTCGTCGGAGTGCTTGTCGACCTTGCCGATATGGCCGTCCGCCGCCTCGACCTTGTAACCGGTCAGGTCGCTGTCGGGACCGTGCCCGGCGGTCGGAACGTAGCTCCACATTTCGTTGTTCATTCAGGACTCCTTGATCGACACCTGAAGCGCAGGATGATTAATATCGGAGGGAGTCACAATGATCAACCGCTCCTGAACTCCGGGTGTCCTGCGGAAGCGCCGTCAAACCTTCGGGGCGAAATAAAAAAGCCCGCCCCCGTCCGGACCGATCGAGGTCCGGGCAAGGGCGGGTGAGCGTTCTTTGCCGCCCACATCGGCTGTGGGCCAGCCTTTGATCTTCGCGTCAGCCTTTGACGTTCGCGTCAGCCTTTGATGTTCACATCGATACAGGCGTAGAACGCGTTCGAGGTGTCCGCGACGTTCCACACGGCGAGAACCTTCTGCTTGCCGGTGAGTCCACCGAAGTCGACCTTGTGCGTGACGGTCTCGCCGGGTTTGGCGCCGCCGTCGTCGACCTCGGCGATCTTGTTGCCGCCGACGAAGTACTGCCAGGTGCTGGTGCTGTGACGGGCCGTCAGCTTCCAGCTGAACTCCTGGGACGAGCCGACGTCGGTGGTCCGCCAGCCCTTGCTGTCGTCGTCGAGCTCGGCGAACCGCTCGTTGCCTCCGCTGCACGTCGTCTGCCCCTTGGGGCCCTCGACGCTCTGCGGCTCATGGGTGATCTCGCCGCACGCCACCGTGCCGGCCGCGCACTGCGCCTGCCGGCTCGGGGGCGCGTTGACGTAGCCGTGCGCTCCGGCCGGGGAGACCGTGGTCAGGACGAGTACGGGCGCGAACGCCGCACCGAGGACCGCGGCCACTTTCCGCTTCGCATGCATCTCTGCTCCCTCTGGGGGTGGGGGGGATGAGGGGGAAGAGGCAACCGGGCGCCTCGGTCGACTCATTGGCCTAGACCTTACTGATTGTCGGGACTCCGTCAACCCTTCAACTGATGTTCTTGGGTCGGGTGTTGTGTGTGGGGCCACTCGCGGGCCAGCTGGGCGACGGCCCGCGCGGCGGCGGTCCTGCAGCCGCGTCCCGGTCCTCGCGCTCCACCCGAACGCCGTTGATCCCAAAGCGAGTTGGGGTTTCGGATGGCTCCCGCCCCATTGACATCCGACGCGACCCCGGTGAAGCTCCAAGACGCCCGTGTTAACGCTAACAGCGTGTCGACGCCGACATCGGGCAGCACGCACACCTGTGGGAGTCATCCATGTCAGGTAGTCGTCCCCCGTCGATGGACCGCCGCACCCTGCTCGTGGCCGCCGCGGCCGGCGCGCTCGCCACCGCCTGCGCCACCGCTGAGGGGCTGCCCTCGGGCGAGGTCGCCGTACTCGGCGACAGCACCGCGTGGGAGAAGCCCATGACCGCCGCGGGGGCGGCCATGAAGTCCGTCGCGTCGCTGCGCCTGGTGCCCGAGGTCAACCCGTCCCTGGAGTCGTTCGAGCAGATCGTGCGGTCCTCGCTGCGCACCAACAAGACGCCGGACATGCTCAAGTACTGGTCCGGCTACCGGCTCCAGGACCTCGCCCGCACCGGCGGCATCGAGGACCTGACGGGCCAGTGGGACAAGGCCGTCGCCAGGGGGTGGGTGGATCCCTCGCTGCGGGAGGCGTTCACCTACCGGCGGCGGGTGTACGGCCTTCCGATGAACCTCGCCTACTGGGTCATCTTCTACAACCCGCAGGTCTTCCACGAGCACGACATCGAGGCCCCGGAGACCTGGGACGGTTTCCTCGGCGCGTGCGGGCGCCTGAAGAAGGCGGGCATCACGCCGTTGCACGGCACCGCGGCCGACCGCTGGCCCTCCTTCATCTGGTTCCAGGAGATCCTCAGCCGCCAGGACCCGCGGTACTACCAGGACCTGATGAACGGCCGCGCGCGCTACACCGATCCGCGAGCCGAACGCGCGCTGCGCACCATCGCCTCCTTCTTCGACAAGGACTGGTTCACGCCCATGGACCTCAGCCACACCGACGCCGCCGCCGCCCTGGTGCGCGGCACGGTGGGCATGGTCGCCTGCGGCACCTGGCTCGGCTCGACGCTGGCGGGGGCGGGCGGGAAACCGGCCAAGAACGTGGGTGCGTTCGTGCTGCCGATGGCCGACCCGAAGGCCCGCCCCAGCGTCGTCTTCGAGTCCAGCGCGCTCGTCGCCACCGTCAAGGGCGCCGACCACGAAGAGGCCGTCGAAGCCGCCGGTTCATGGCTGCACCCCGCGGTCATGCGGGCCTTCTCCTGCGCTCTCCAGGACGGCTGCCCCAACCCGAAGGTCGCGCCCGCCAACCCCGTCATCGGCGGCCTCGCCGAGAAGGTGCGCGGCGACAGACTGTGGCTGCTCAACCGCTTCTGGGAACAGGGCCCGCCCGAACTCGTCGAGGCGACCGTCGACGACCTCGCCGGTTTCCTCCTGAACCCGTCCTCGTACCGCAAGACGCTGCGCACCATGCAGGACCGTGCCGACGACGCCTGGCAGGTGTGGCGGGAGGCGGAGGAGACATGACAGGAACCGCGACGCCGGCACACGGCGCGACGAAGCCGGTGCGCGTGCGCCGCCGGGTGCCCACCCGTACCCCGCACCAGGCCGCGAAGGCCGGCGGCGGCAGGCTCGGCGGCCCCCTCGCCGCCCTGCCCTGGGCGCTGCCCGCATTCGCTCTCGTCGGTGTCCTGCTCGTCTACCCGTTCTTCCGCAGCGTCTACGGCAGCTTCTTCGAGGACAACGGCTTCACCAGCAGCTACACCGGACTCGACAACTACGCCCGGCTCGCCGACGACCCGATCTTCGGCCGGTCGGTCCTCAACACTCTGATGTGGGTGGCAGGCACACTGCTCCTGCCCGTCCTCGCCGGACTCCTCATCGCCGTCGCCACCCACCGGATGCGGTTCGGCGGCATCGCGCAGCTGATCATCGTGCTGCCGTTCGCGATCTCGGGGGCGGCCACCGCCGTGCTGTGGAACTTCATGCTGACGTCCGACGGCGCGGTCAACCAGGTGCTGCGCGGCGTGGGCCTGGACGGCTGGACACAGACATGGCTCCTGGAGTGGCCGCAGAACACCCTCGCGATGATCGTCGCGAGCACCTGGCAGGCCACCGGTCTGAACGTCGTCCTCTTCGCGATCGGCCTGCGCGCCATCCCGCGCGAGACCGTCGAGGCCGCCGAACTGGACGGCGCGAGCGGCCGGCACATGTTCCGGCACATCACCCTGCCCCAACTGCGCGCCGTGACCGTCGTGGTGGTCGGCATGGCCATCGTGAACAGCCTCAAGGCGTTCGACATGATCTGGATCCTCACCAAGGGCGGCCCGTCCCGCTCCTCGGAGACCCTCGCGCTCAGCATGTACCGCGAGACGTTCCGGCTGTTCCACGTGGGCTACGGCTCGGCGATCGCACTCGTCCTCTCCGTGATCGTCGTCGCCTCGTCCTGGATGTATCTGCGCCGCCGGATGCCTGACACCGGCACGGCGAAGAGCTGAGGAGGCGCCATGGGACGCGCGGTGCGCAATGTGTTCGTCGCCGGATGCGTGGTGCTCTGGCTGATCCCGCTCCACCTGCTGGTCGTCAACGCCCTGACCCCGGCCGCCGAGTACGCGGGCAAGCCCGAGTGGACCGTCCAGGGCTTCGATCTATGGCAGAACGTGCAGACCGCCTGGGACGTGGCGGGCATCGGCGACAGCTTCCAGGCCTCGCTGCTCTACGCCGTCGTGTGCGGCCTGGTCGCGGTCCTCGTGGCGGCCATGGCGGCGTTCGCCGTCGTCGTCCTGCCCATCCCGCGGCCCGCTTTCTGGTTCTGGCTGATCTACTCCGGCACGCTGTTCCCGCTCCAGATGTTCCTCGCGCCGCTCTTCGGCCTGTACGCGGACGCCAACCTGTACGACACCAGGATCGGCCTGATGCTCGTGTACGCGGCATGGGCCGTGCCCTTCGCCTTCTTCCTCATCCGCAACCAGATGACGACCATGTCGCCCGAGCTCACCGAGGCGGCGCTGCTCGACGGAGCGTCGTTCGGGCGGATCTTCTGGCGCATCCACGTACCGCTGATGAAGGCGGGGCTCGGCGCGGCCTTCATCTTCCAGTTCACCGCCGTCTGGAACGACCTCCTCCTCGGCATCACCCTCAGCCGCAGCCCCGACGTACAGCCCGTCATGGCCACCCTGACGACCCTCAACAACGCCTACGCGTCGACGGGACCGCCCGTCATCCTGGCCGGCGCCCTCATCGTGTCCGTGCCGACCCTGCTCCTCTTCCTGGTGTTCCGCGGCCTGTTCCTGCGCGGCATCACCGCATCCGCCCGCTGACCCGCACACGCCCCCTTCCCCGGGAGAGATCCGCATGACGACACGGGCTCTGGTCCGCACCACCGACTGGGACAACGACCGGATCCGCGACAGCCTGCGCGCCGACGTCGTGAGCGCCGAGGGAACGCTCACGGACGGCACCGCCCTGCGGCTCACCGAGGAACCCCTCCTGCGGTACGCCGACGACGGCACACTGCTCCAGTCCTTGCGGGTCGAGACCGTCAACGAGACAGTCGAGGCAGCCGAGTTGAGCGTACGTACCGAGTCCGGCGCGGTCCTGCGCTGCGAGCGCGTCGCAGGACCCGGCCGCTCCGTACGGCTGCTGCTGCCCGCCGTCGACGCACCGGCCCGCGTCACCGTCTGCCTTCCCGACGCACGGGACGGCATCGACGTACGCCTGACCCCGCAGCGCCGCTGGACCCTCCACCTCGTCCACCACTCCCACCTCGACATCGGCTACACCGATCCGCAGGGGCGCGTCCTCGCCGAGCACCTGTCGTTCTTCGACTCCTGCCTGGAACTCACCCGCGCCACCGACGACTGGCCCGCCGAGTCGCAGTTCCGGTGGTGCGTGGAGTCGTTGTGGTCGTTCCAGCAGTGGGCGGAGGCGCGCCCGGCCGAGCAGGTCGACGAGTTCGTACGACGCGTCCGCGAGGGACGCATCGAGCTGACCGCGCTGCCGTTCAACCTGCACACCGAGACCTGCTCCACGGACGAGCTGCACGAACTCCTGCGCCTGGCCCGCACCGTCCGCGACGCACACGGCGTCGAGTTCACCTCCGCCATGCAGACCGACGTGCCCGGCGCGGTCGTCGGACTCGTGGACGCCCTCGCCGCCGCCGGTGTCACGTACCTGTCCGTGGCGCACAACTGGGCCGGACGCTCCGTCCCCCACCTGGTCGGCGGCGAGAAGCTGCCCCGCCTCTTCCGCTGGCGCGCCCCGAGCGGCAACAGCGTCCTGGTGTGGGTCACCGACACCCCGCACGGCCTCGCCTACATGGAAGGCCCGCTCCTCGGCTTCGACACGGACTACCAGGACGTCGACGACCTGCTCCCCGCCTACCTGACCTCCCTCGCCACCAACCCCTACCCCTACCGCGGCGGCATCTTCGGCTGGGCCATGGACCACACCGAGGTCAAACGCGAGCCCTACCCGTGGGACATCCTCCACCTGCGCGTCCAGGGCAAGTTCGGCGACAACGCGCCGCCCCGCCGCATCATCGCCGACACCGTCCGCCGCTGGAACGACACCTGGGCCTACCCGCGGCTGCGGCTCTCCCGCAACGAGGACTTCTTCACCGACGCCGAGGCCAGGCTCGGTGGCGAGATCCGCACCTTCGAAGGCGACTGGACCGACTGGTGGGTCGACGGGGTCGGGTCGGGGGCACGCCCGCTGTCCCTGGCCAGGACCGCCCAGTCCGTGGTCGCCGACGCCCAGACCATCGGCACGTTCGCCGCCCTCCTCGGCGCCACGGGGGCCGAGGACGACAGCAGGGACGCCGCCGGGGTCTACGAAGCGGTGTCGCTCTTCGACGAGCACACCTGGGGCGCCGGCGACCCATGGACCCACGGCGACGAGGGCGGCCACTCCGGGGAGCACCAGTGGCACTGGAAGTACGGGCAGGCGATGCGCGCCCACGACGACGGCAACGCGCTCCTCGCCCGCGCCGGCGCCCGCCTCGGACAGCGGCTCGCCGCGGCACCGGACGCGGCGGCGACGTACCACGTCGTCAACACCTGCTCCTGGCCGCGCACCGACGTCGTCCGCGTCTTCCTGCCCGAGAGCACCGTGCCGCTGTACCAGCGGGTCACCCTTCGCGACGCCCGCGACGGACGCCGGCTCCCGCACGAGGAGCAGCCGCAGACCAACGACGACCACCGCGACGCCGGACGGTTCCTCCTCGTCCGCGTCGACGACGTGCCGCCCGCCGGGTCGGTGCGCCTCGACATCCTCACGGCGCCCGCCGAGCCGCACGAGGAACGGCGGGGCACGACGGTGAAGTCCGCCACCGGCTGGAACCCGACCGGCGGCACCGAACGGGACGACCCCGCGGACACCGCGGCCGAAGCCCTCGCGCACCCCGAACCGACCCTCCTGGCGAACGAGTACTTCACGGTCCGCGTCGACCTCGCGCACGCCTGCGTCGCCTCCATCACCGACAAGAGGACCGGCCGCGAACTCGTCCGCCAGGACGCCATCACCGGCTTCAACGGCTACCTCCACGACAGCTACACCACCGCGGGCGCCTTCAACCACAACTCCAGCCGCACCACGGCATCCGACCGCCTCGAACACCTCGGGGCCCGCGCCGTCCCCCCACCCGCCGCACTCATCGCACGCCGCTCCACACCCACCGCCGAGTCGCTCACCTACGAGACCCGCCCGGCGGGCGCCAACCGACTGCGCACCACGCTCACCCTCCCGCACGGCGTGCCCCGCATCGACATCGAGAACCGCCTCGACAAGGACGCCCGACCGGGCAAGGAGAGCGCCTACTTCGCCTTCCCCTTCGCCTTCGACAACCCGGTCGTCCGCATGGAGGCGTCGGGCGGCGTCACGGGCAGCGGCCTGCCGGTCGTGCCCGGCTCCGCGCTGCACATGCGGGCGGTCCGCCGCTGGGTGACGCTCGGCGACGACGAGCTGACGGTGGCCTGGTCGACGCAGGACGCGCCGCTCGTCCAGTTCGGCAACATCGCCCTGCCCTACGCACCGTTCCCGAAGACGATGGGACACGACGAACCCGCCACCGTCTTCTCCTGGATCCACAACAACCTGTGGGACACCAACTTCCCCGGCGAGCAGGGCTTCGAATTCACCTACCGCTACAGCCTGGCCAGCGGTTCCGGTGCGGGCGGCCTCGGGCCACGGACGGCCGCCGCCTGGAGCCGCCCGATGCGCGCCGTCCGAGCCCGGGGGAGCTCGGACGGCGCGCGGGACCTCCCCGACGCACACTCCTTCGTCGACCTCGACGACGCGCGCGTCCGGCTCGTCGGTGCCACCACACCGCGCCCCGGCCACGTCCTGCTGCGCCTCCAGTCGTTCGCGGAGCAGCCACTGACCTGCCGTATCCGCACCCGCTTCACGGTCACGGCCGCGCACCGGGCGGACTACCTCGGCACCGCGTCCGACCCACTGCCCCGCACGGACGGCGAGACGATCCTCGATGTCCCGGCGCTCGGCACCACGGCCGTGCTGTTCGTACGTCCCTGACCCCTAGGAACCCGGGAAACCCGGAAACCCGGAAACCGCCCCGAGGTTGCCCGCAATCCGCATGTCTTGTCCGCACGAAGGAGAATGTGTGTACCGGCTCGACCCGCGCTACGCCCCCGCACCCGGGACCGTCCTCGCCACCGGCTGGCAGGCCGTCGCCGCGCGCCTGCCCACGGGCCCGGTCACCGTCGCCGTGGACGGCCCGCCGACCGTCGCCTGGGACGACCTCGCCGCCCGGCTCACCCGGGAGCTGACCGCGCGCGGCACCGCCGTGCGGACCCTCGACCTGCGCGCCCACCACGCCCCGCCCGCCGAGGTGCGCCGCCGCACCGACTCCGCGGCGGACCCCCATGGCGCCGATCTCACCGACGACCCCTACTACGCCAAGCTCGCCGAGAACCCCCTGCGCGACCTCTTCGACGACCTTCCGCGGCCGCGCCCGCCTACGGGGCGTGAGGTGCTGCTCGTCCACGGCCCCGGCGCCTCGCTCCTGCCGCACGACCTGCTCTGGTACGCCGACCTGCCCAAGCGGCACGCCGAGGCGGCCGTGAACGCCGGTTCCGGCCGCAACCTCGGACTTCCGGACGACAGGGGCAGCCTGCGGAGGCTCTTCTACATCGACTGGCCCATGCTCGACCGCCACCGGGACGCCCTCGCCCCCCGCCTGGACGCGTGGCTCGACGTACAGGACGCCGAGCGCCCCACGTACATCGACGGCACCGGACTGCGCGCCACCCTCTCAGACCTCGCCCGCCGCCCCGTACGGACCCGCCCCTACTTCAACTCGACCCCCTGGGGCGGACATTGGGCCCAGGACCGCCTCGGATTCGACCCCGCCACGCGCAACACCGCGCTCGGCTACGAACTCATCGCCCCCGAGGCAGGCGTCCTCATCGGCACACACCCCGGCCAACAGGCGGAACTCCCCTTCCAGTTGCTGTGCGTCCTGCACCCCGAGGCGATGCTGGGGTCAGAAGTGGCCGCCCGCTACGGCACCTCCTTCCCCATCCGCTTCGACTACCTCGACACCCTGGGCGGCGGCAACCTCTCCGTGCACTGCCACCCCAAGGCGCGGTACATGAAGGAGCGGTTCGGCTGGTCCTACACCCAGCACGAGACGTACTACATGGCCTGCGGCAGCCCGGACACCCGCGTCTTCCTCGGCCTGCGCGAGGACGTCGACCTGGACCTCTTCCGCAAGGAGATCGAGGAGGCCGCGCACGACGGGGTGCCGATGGACCCCGAGGACCACGTCATGACGTTCCCCGCCGAACAGGGCCGCCTCTTCATGATCCCGGCGGGCACGCCGCACGCCTCCGGCGCGGGAAACGTCGTCCTGGAGATCAGCGCCACCCCGTACCTCTACTCCCTGCGCTTCTACGACTGGCTGCGCCCCGACGCCGACGGCCGCCCCCGCCAACTCCCCTACGGGCACGGTCTCGCCAACCTGGAGACCGGACGCCGCGGCGACGCCGTCGCACAGGAGCTGGTCCAGGAACCGCGCACGCTGCGTGAGGGTCCTGGCCGGCGCGAGGAGCTCCTCGGCTCGCTGGACGAGATGTTCTACGAGGTGCGGCGCCACGCCCTCGACGTGGGCGCCGAGACCGACGACGACACGGCGGGCCGCTTCCACGTCCTCAACGTGGTGGAGGGCGAAGGCGTCGCGCTGCACACGGCGGCGGGGGAGCGGCACCTGCTGTACCGCTCGGAGACGCTGACGGTGCCCGCGGCCGTCGGCCCCTACCGGCTCGCCGCCGTCGGCGAATCACCGGTCAAGGTCGTCAAGGCGCTGGTCCGCGCGGAGCGGCCCGGCCGGACCGGCTCGCGAGGGGATGCATGAGACCCGTCCTCGAACTGGGCGGCACCCACGTCACCGCGGCCCTGGCCGACCCCGGCACGGCGACCGTGCTGCGCAGGGTGCGCGAGCCGGTCCGCGCCCGGGGCTCCGCCGAACACGTCCTGGGCGTGCTCGTCCGCTGCGCCGGGGAGCTGGACGCGCCCGCCGGGGAGGTGTGGGGCGTGGCGGTCCCCGGCCCCTTCGACCACGACAAGGGCATCGCCCGCTTCGCCGGCGTCGGCAAGTTCGACGACCTGTACGGCATCGACGTACGCGCGGTCCTCCTCGACGCGGTGTGGCCGCGCCCCGCACACGCGGTCTTCCTCAACGACGCGCACGCCTTCCTCCTCGGCGAGTGGCGGTCGGGTGCGGCGCGCGGCCACGAACGGTGCGCGGGCATCACCCTCGGCACGGGCGTGGGTTCCGCCTTCCTGGTGGCGGGCCGCGCCCGGCACGAAGGCCCCAGCATACCGCCGCAGGGCCGCATCGACCTCGTGGAGGCGGCAGGCAGGCCGCTGGAGGACACCGTGTCGCGGCGCGCGATTCTGGCGCACTACGGCGGAGCGGAGGCACCCCTCGACCCGGACCTGGACGTGAGCGACGTCGCGGAGCGAGCGCGGGCGGGAGAGCGCCGTGCGCGCCGCGTGCTCGACGAGGCCTTCACCACCCTCGGCGCGGTACTCGCCCCGCACCTGCGCGACTTCGGGGCCACCGTCCTCGTCGTCGGCGGCGCCATGGCCACCTCGTGGGACCTCCTGCGCCCCGCACTCCGCGCGGGCCTTGGCGACACACCCGTCACGCTGCGCCCCGCGGGCCTCGGCGAGGACGCGGCACTCGTCGGAGCCGCGGCACACGCGGCGGCGGTGTCCTGAGAGCCTGTCCTTGCCCGGCTCCGCCCCACCGCGCCGAGGCATCCCGCCGAACGGAACGGAAGGACATCCGCACCATGCCCGGACCGCACGAACCGCAGAGCGGCCGACCGTCGCACGATCCCCACAGGGGTCGGCCGTCGCGCGACGCGAAGAGCGGTCAGCCCACCCTGCGGGACGTCGCCGAGCGCGCCGGGGTCAGTGCGATGACGGCGTCCCGGGTGCTGCGCGACGACCCGCAGGTCCTGCCCGCCACCCGCGAACGCGTACGCGCCGCGGCCGCCGCCCTCGGCTACCGGCCCAACGAGGTCGCCCGCAGTCTCCGGCTCGGCCGCGGCACTGGGCTCGTCGGCCTCATCGTCACCAACCTCGCCAATCCCTTCTACTCACGCCTCGCCCTCGGCGTCGACTCCGTGGTCGGCGAGCACCACCTCAAGACGGTCATCGGCAACACCGGTCAAGACCTCGACGCGGAGCGGGAACTCGTCGCCGACCTGGTGGCCCGCCGCGTCGACGGCATCATCGCCGTACCCGCGGGCGCCGACCAGCGCCACCTCGCCACCGCCGTGGCCGACGGGGTGCCCGTCGTCCTCGCCAGCCGCCCGCCCGAGGGCTTCGCGGCGGACTGCGTCCTGGTCGACGACTTCGGCGGCGCCCGTGCCGCGACGACCCGCCTCCTGGAGCGCGGCCACCGCCGCATCGGCTTCCTCGGCTCGCCGCCCGCCGTCCACACCGGCACCGAACGGCTCCGCGGCTACGCGGCGGCGCTTGCCTCGGCAGGGCTCACCGTCGACGCACGCCTCGTACGCCAGGGCCAGACCGAACCGCGGCAGGCCACCCGCGCCGCCGCCGGACTCCTCGCGCTGCCCGAACCCCCGACCGCACTGTTCTGCTCCAACAACCGCAACACGATAGGAGCGTTCCGGGCGTTGCGGAACGCGGCTGCGGGGGGAGCCGACGGGACTCACGTCGCCCTCGCCGGGTTCGACGACTTCGAACTCGCCGACGCCCTCGGCCTGCCGCTGACACTCGTCGCGTACGACAGCGACGAACTCGGGCGCGTGGCGGGCCGGCTCCTCGCCGACCGGCTGCACGGCCGGGCCGCTGCCGGGGAGCCGCGCCACATCGTGGTGCCCACCAGCCTGGTGGAGTACGGCATGTGAGGAGCCGTAGGGGGAGGAGTACGGGAAGGAGCACGGGGAGCGGAACGAAACGCGTCGGCCCGTACGTTGAGCAGGCCGGGGCCACGCCGTGCGCACCCGGGAAAGCCGACGGGAAAGCCGACGGGAAGAGCCGAGGGGACGGGGGCACGCGTGTCGCAGCAGAGCCGTTCCGCGCGCATCGCCGCATCCGCGGTGTCGCTCGTCGTCACCGTCCTCGCCCTGTTCGTCCCCTCCGCCGCGGCGGAGGGGACACCGGCGGACGGACCACTCGCCCGGCACACCGCCGTGGCGCACGCGGAGAAGCAGACCGCACCTCACGACGTCCCGGCGCTCCACGTCACCGTCACGCACCGGCTCGACGCCCACATACCCGGGCCGCAGCCGGTAGGACCACCGCGCACCGCGGTCGACACGGCGCCGCACCGCGCCCTCGGCGGACCCGACGCCCGCCCCGAGACCGTAACGGCCCCTCCGCGGCGGACCGGCACGGCGGCCGCCCCGCGCGGGCCGCCCCAGCGATGAGTACCACGCAGACCTTCCCCGACGCCTGACCCGGCACGCACGCACGCGCGCGCACGAACACACGCACACGCCGCGTTCGCGACGCCCCGGTCACGTGTCCTTCCGTCCTTCCCTCATCGTGGCCCCCAGCATGGCCCTCATCGTGGAGAACCCATGTCCCGCGCGCCCCTGTGGCGGGCGATCGTCGCGCTCGCGGCCGTCGCACTGTCCCTCTACATCGCCCTCACCCAGTCCGCCCGCCTCGGCCTCGACCTGCGCGGCGGCACACAGATCGTCCTGGAGACCAAGGACTCACCCACCACCACGGCGGACGCCGCGTCCACCGACCGCGCCCTGGAAGTCCTGAGGCAGCGGGTCGACGCACTCGGCGTCTCCGAACCAGGCATCGCACGCTCCGGCGAGAAGCGCATCATCGTCGAACTCCCCGGCGTCCAGGACCCGCGCAAGGCCGCCGAGGTCATCGGCCGGACCGCCCAGCTGACCGTCCACCCCGTCACGGGCGAGTCCTCCGAGAAGGGCACTGCGAAGCCGACCGCCGACGGCTCACGGACCCTGCCCGACCCCGACCGGAAGGGCAGCTACCTGAAGCTCGGCCCCACCGCCCTCACCGGCCAGGGCGTCAAGGACGCACAGGCCACGCTCGACCAGCAGTCCCTCGCCGGGTGGCTCGTCACCCTCGACTTCCGCAAGGAGGCGGGCGACACCTGGGCGAAGATCACCGGCGACGCGGCCTGCGCACCGCAGAACGCCCCCGAGCGGCGCGTCGCCATCACCCTCGACGACAAGATCATCTCGGCGCCCGGCGTCAACCAGGGCGTGCCGTGCAAGACCGGCATCACCGGCGGCACCACCCAGATCACCGGCGACTTCAGCCAGTCCGAGGCCCGCGACCTCGCGGCACTCGTCAAGGGCGGCGCGCTGCCGGTACCCGTCGACGTCGTCGAGCAGCGCACCGTCGGCGCGACGCTCGGCGCCGACGCCATCGAGGCGAGCGCCACGGCCGCCGTCATCGGCGTAGCCCTGACCGCCCTGTTCATCACCGTCGTCTACCGGCTCATGGGCGCGCTCGCCGCCCTCGCCCTCGCGCTGTACGGCCTCATCTCGTACGCCGCCCTCGTCGCACTCGGCGCGACGCTCACCCTGCCGGGGCTCGCCGGGTTCGTCCTGGCCATCGGCATGGCCGTCGACGCCAACGTGCTCGTCTTCGAACGCGCACGGGAGGAGTACCTCGGTGTCCGCTCGGCCGACCTGGCCAAACCCGTCCGCACGGGCTTCGCCAAGGCGTGGAGCGCGGTCGTCGACTCGAACGTGACGACGCTGCTCGCCGCGGCCCTGCTGTTCTTCTTCGCCACCGGACCCGTCAAGGGCTTCGGCGTCACCCTGTCCATCGGCGTCCTCGCGTCGATGGTCACCGCGCTCGTCATCACCCGCGTCCTCGCCGACTTCGCCGTGAGCCGCGATTTCGTGCGCGAACGGCCCGCCCTGACGGGCATCGCCTCCACGGGCCGCGTCCGTACCTGGCTGGCCCGCCGCAAGCCGAACCTGGTCCGCCACCGGCGCCGCTGGCTCGGCGCCAGCGCCCTCCTGGTCGTCGTGGCGGTCGCGGGCATCGCGCTGCGCGGCCTGGAGTTCGGCGTCGAGTTCACCGGCGGCCGCCTCGTCGAGTACAGCACCAGCAGGCCCGTCGACGCCGACACCGCCCGCGGCGCCGTGTCCGAAGCGGGCTTCCCGCGCGCGGTGGTGCAGGAGTCGGGCGACGGGGACATCTCCGTACGCACGGAACGGCTGACCGACGCCGAACAGCAGCGCGTCAAGGAGGCCCTGGAGGAGCCCGGTGGCACGGTGACCGTCGAACGTGACGAGATGATCGGGCCGAGCCTCGGCGACGAACTGCGCCAGAAGGCGCTGATCGCCCTCGGCATCGCCGTCGCTGCCCAGCTGATCTATCTGAGCGTGCGGTTCCGCTGGACCCTCGCGGTGGCGGCCGTCTCGGCGATGGTCCACGACGTGCTGCTCGTGGTGGGCCTGTTCGCCTGGCTCGGCAAGCCCGTCGACAGCGTCTTCCTCGCCGCCCTGCTCACCGTGATCGGCTACTCGGTCAACGACACGGTGGTCGTCTTCGACCGCGTGCGCGAGGTGCGCCGCCGGGATCCGCGCGGCGACCTGGAGGCCACCGCCAACCAGGCCGTCGTGCAGACGCTGCCGCGGACCGTGAACACGGGCATGGGCGCGCTGTTCATCCTCACGGCCCTCGCGGTGCTGGGCGGAGACTCGCTCGCGGACTTCTCGCTCGCGCTGATCGCCGGGGTCCTGGTCGGCATGGCCTCGACCGTCTTCACGGCCGTCCCGATCGCGATCGCGCTCGAACGCCGCAATCCGGCACCGCCGCCCTCGCGGCCGGGTCGGAAGGGCGGCACGGGTGGCTCGGGCGGATCGGGCGACGAGTCCGACGCGTACAGCCCTCTGGAGGCGCGCAGGAGGAGGGAGCGGGGGACCGGGGCGGTCGTCTGAGGCGGCCGTACGCGACCGGACGGCAGTCTCCACAGGTGGCGAACGGATACGTCGCTTAATGTACCCATATGGTCACAAACAGGAATGCATCTGCCGTCCGGCGCGTACGCCCCACACTCACCAGGAGCACGGGCCTGATCTGTGTCGCCGCCGCGGCCGGAGCGCTGCTCACCGGCTGCGGCAACGACGACGGCGACACCGCGAAGACCGACTCCTCCACGGCCGGACGGGTGGCGTCGCCCACCTCGTCCTCCGACGGGGGCAGCCTCACGGACGACCAGCGGGAGCGGAAGGAGCTCGTCCCCAAGGCCAAGGTCGGCTACGACAAGGCACTCGACGCGGCGGTGGCGACGGTCGACAAGTCGAAGCCGGTCTCCATCGAACTCAAGGGCACGCCGGACAAGCCGGTCTGGAAGGCGGAGGTGGCGACCGCGGACGGCGCCTCCCACGACGTCGACGTCGACGCGGTCACCGGCAAGGCCGGGCAGGCGCGGGCCGACGACCAGGACCAGGACGACAAGCGCGAGCTCGCGGACTGGCTGAAGAAGGCGACGGTCACCCCGCAGCAGGCGGCGCAGACCGCCACGGACAAGAAGAAGGGCACCGTCACCTCGGTGGAGCTGGACGACTCCGACAAGGGCGACATGGTGCTGTGGTCCGTCGACGTCGTCACGACCGACGACTGGAACAAGACGACGTACGACGTCGACGCGACCAACCGCAAGATCGTCCGGGAGCACGTCGACCGGGACTGAGCTCCGGCGGGGCAATGACGCAGGCTCTCGCAGGACCTCGTGGCGGCGAGAGCCGCGCGAGGATGGGCGCATGGATGTTCGTCAACTGGAGTACTTCCTCGCGATCGTCGACCACGGCGGTTTCAACCGGGCGGCGTCGGCCCTCTATCTCTCCCAGCCGTCGCTGTCCCAGGCGGTGCGGGCGCTGGAACGGGACCTGGGCAGCAGCCTGTTCCACCGCATCGGCCGCCGCGCCGTGCTCACCGAGGCGGGCACGGCGCTGATCGAACCCGCCCGGGCGGCCGTACGCAGTCTGGAGACGGCCCGCGCCAGCGTCGCCGCGGTGCACGAACTGCGCGAGGGGCGGCTCGACATCGCCGCCATGCCCTCCCAGGCGGTGGAACCGCTGACCACGATGGTCCGCGGCTTCACCGGCCGTTACCCCGGCGTGTCCGTGCACATCCGGGCGGCGTTCACCTCGCGCGACGTCATCGACATGGTCCGCACCGGCGCCGCCGAACTGGGCCTCCTCGCGGCGTCAGGCCCCCTCGCCGACAAGGAAGTGCTCTCGCACGACGTGGGCGAGCAGCGCTTCGTGCTGGTCACCCCGCCCGACGGGCCCTTCCCCGCGGGCCGCCCGGTGGCCCGCGAGGAGCTGGCGGGACAGCGGCTGATCGTCGGGCAGCGGGGCACCGGCATGCGCGCGTACGTCGACGGTCTTCGCGAGCGGGGCATCGACTTCACCATCGCGGCGGAGACCGAGCACCGGGTGGCGATCCTGCCGCTGGTGCTCGCCGAGGTCGGCCTCGCCGTCGTCACCGAGTCCTGGCGCTCGACCGCCGAGCGGGCCGGTGCGCTGGTCCTGGACATCGAGCCGCGGACGACGCTGCGGATCGCGCTGGTGAGCCGCAGGGCCGAGCAGCCGCCGGCCGCGCGGACGTTCCTCACGCGCGCGCTCGCCACGTGCACGTAGGCGTGCCTCCAAGGCAAGCACATCCGGGCGTCCCTCCAAAGCCCGCACATATAGGCGTGCCCTATAAGGCAGATCGGCAGAGCGTCTTGGACGCTCGGACACCGCCGTTGCTGCAATCAGGGCATGACCCACCACCACATCGCACTCATCCCCGGCGACGGCATCGGGACCGAAGTGCTGCCTCCCGCACAGCGGGTCGTCGACACGGTCGGCGCCCGCCACGGCTTCACCTGCTCGTACACGACGTACGACTGGTCGTGCGAGCGCTACGCCCGTGAGGGCGCGATGATGCCCGAGGACGGGCTCGACCAGCTGCGCGACAAGGACGCCATCCTGCTCGGCGCGGTCGGCTACCCGGGCGTGCCCGACCACGTCTCGCTGTGGGGGCTGCTGATCCCGATCAGGCGGGGCTTTCGCCAGTACGTCAACGTGCGGCCGATCCGCGTCTTCGAGGGCGTCGAGAGCCCGCTGCGGGCCGCCGCACCCGGAGAGGTCGACTTCGTCGTCGTACGCGAGAACGTCGAGGGGGAGTACAGCGAGATAGGCGGACGGCTGAACCGCGGCTTCGCGGAGGAGATGGCCGTCCAGGAAGCCGTGTTCACGCGCGCGGGAGTCACCCGCGTCCTCGATCACGCCTTCGGCCTCGCCGCGCGCCGCGGGGGCAGGCTCACCTCGGCCACCAAGTCGAACGGCATCGTGCACACCATGCCGTTCTGGGACGAACTGGTCGCCGAGCGGGGCGCGGAGCATCCGGCGGTGGTGTGGGACCAGGAGCACATCGACGCGCTGGCCGCGAAGTTCGTCCTCGACCCGGCCCGCTTCGACGTCGTGGTCGCCTCCAACCTCTTCGGCGACATCCTCAGCGACCTGGCCGCCGCGGTGGCCGGTTCCATCGGCATCGCCCCGGCCGCCAACCTCAACCCGGAGCGCGAGTTCCCCTCGATGTTCGAGCCGGTCCACGGCTCCGCGCCCGACATCGCGGGCCGCGGCATCGCCAACCCCCTCGGCGCCATCTGGTCGGCGGCGATGATGCTCGACCACCTTGGACACCGTGCGGCGGCCGACGAGATCACGGCCGCGATCGCCGCGGTGCTGGCCAAGACCGACGTGCGCACCCCGGACCTCGGCGGCGACAGCACGACGGCCGCGTTCACCGAGAAGCTCCTCGAACTGCTCTGACACGTTCACCGGCGAGGAGAAACGCCATGGCAGCAACCGCGTCCACCACCTCCGGCACCCCACCCGCCGCGTCACCGTCCGAACCACCGTCCGAAACCTCCACGCCCTGGTACCGGCAGCTGTACTTCTGGGTCCTGACCGCGATCGTCACCGGCATCCTGACCGGCTGGCTGTGGCCCTCCGTCGGCGTCGCCCTGGAACCGGTCGGCACCACGTTCGTCTCGGCGATCAAAATGCTGATCACCCCGATCGTCTTCCTCACGGTCGTCGCGGGCATCGGAGGCGTCGACAGCCTGCGCCGGGTCGGCAGGGTGGGCCTGAAATCCCTGCTCTACTTTCAGGCGGGAACCCTCGTCGCGCTCGCCGTCGGACTGCTCGCCGTCAACCTCTTCCAGCCCGGTGCCGGCGTCCACGCCCACCCCGGAGACCTGCGGCTCTCCGGGGGCGCCGCGCAGTACGTCAAGGATGGCGAGGACCAGAGCTGGTGGCACTTCCTCACCGACATCGTGCCGTCCAGCGCGGTCGGGGCGTTCGCCGAGGGGAACATCCTCCAAGTCATCTTCTTCGCCGTCCTGTTCGGTGTGGCGCTGAAAGCCGTGGGCCCCGTGGGCGCGCCCCTGGTCGACGGCGTCAACCGGCTGAGCGCGGTCGTCTTCAAGATCCTCCACTACGTGATGCTCGCCGCCCCCGTCGGCGCGTTCGGCGCCATGGCCTACACCATCGGCAAGTACGGCGTCTCGACGCTGACCAGCCTCGGCCGGCTCATCGGCCTGTTCTACGGCACGTCGCTGTTCTTCGTCGTGGTCGTCCTGGGCGGCGTCCTCGCCCTGCTGCGGATCAGCATCTTCCGGCTGCTGCACCACCTGCGGGAGGAGTTCCTCATCGTCCTCGGCACGTCGTCCTCGGAGAGCGTGCTGCCGACGGTGATGGCCAAACTCGAAGGGCTCGGCGTGCGCAGGGACATCGTCGGCCTGACCGTGCCGACCGGCTACTCCTTCAACCTCGACGGCAGCTCCATCTACCTCTCCCTGGCCGCCGTGTACATCGCCCAGGCCACCGACACCCCGCTCACCCTCGGCCAGCAGCTCGGCCTGCTCGCCGTGATGATCCTGACGTCCAAGGGGTCCGGAGGCGTCACGGGTGCCGGGTTCATCGCCCTGGCCGCCACGCTCTCCACCGTCGGCACCGTGCCCGCCGCGGGCATCATGCTCATCTTCGGCATCGACAAGTTCATGTCCGAGTGCCGGGCCCTGACGAACCTCGCGGGCAACAGCGTCGCCACCCTCGTCGTCGCCCGCTGGGAGGGCGTCCTCGACACGGCACGCGTCAACAGGGTCCTGCGCACCGGACTTCCAGAGCCGTCGACCGAGCCCTCGAAGGAGCCCTCGAAGGAGTCGGGCGTGCACGGAACTTCGACGACGGGGAAGGCGTTGGCGGAGTGACGCGCACAAGCGCGTGGACGAGCGAAGCAGTCGAGGTGGCACGGATGGCGATGTGGGACCGGATCAAGGACCAGACGAAGGGTCTTCAGCAGTCGCAGGGGGCGCGCGGCTCCGGCGGCCACGGACGACCGGGTTCGGGCTCCGGCGGGGGATCGAAGGCGCAGCTCGTGGGCGTGCTCAAGACGCAGCTTGCCTCCCTGAAGACCGAGCTCAAGAGCGGTGCGTACCGCGACGCGAGCATGGCCATGTGCGCCCTGGTCGCGGCGGCCGACGGATCGGTCGACCCGGCCGAGCGCCAGCACGTGGAGTCGCTGATCGTGCAGAACGACGTCCTGCAGAACTTCCCGCCGGACCAGCTGCGGCAGCGCTTCAACAAGCACGTGGACCAGCTGTCGCTCAACTTCCAGCAGGGCAAGACCGAGGCGATGCAGGAGATCGCCAAGGCGGCGAAGAAGCCGGTGGAGGCGAAGGCGGTCGTGCAGACCGGCTTCGTCGTGGCCGGCGCGGACGGGTACATCGCACCGGCGGAGGAGCAGGTCCTGCGCGAGGCGTGCGCGGCGCTGAACGTGTCCCCGCAGGAGTTCGGCCTCTGAGCGGTCGGGCCCGGTAGGCGGCCGGATCTGTACCTGTAGGCGGTCAGGGCACCGTGGAGAGCTACGCCGCCACGGTGTCCAGGGCCGGGCCGATCACGTCGAAGGCCCGGTCGAGGAGTTCGGCCGGGTCCTCGGCGCCGTCGTTGCCGCTCCACCGCTGCAGCACGGCGTCGAACGCGGTGAGGGCCATCCCCGCGGCCAGCCGCGGGTACAGCTCGACCTCCGGGTCGAGCCCCGTCCGGCGGCCCATCTCCTCCGTCAGGTCGTCGCGCCACTGCGCCTGCCGCTCCAGGAAGCGGGCCAGCAGGGCGGGCGTCCGCAGGATCAGCTGCACCACGCTCAGCGCACGCTCGGAGTGGTCGGAGCGGTCGGAACAGATGGCGAGGGGGACCTTGACGGCGTTCCGCAGCGCTTCCGCGTGCGTTTCGCCGGTGGGGCGGTCCGCCAGTTCCGTGCGCATTCCGGTGCCCATGTCGGCCAGGAACTGGATGACCACGTCCTCCTTGGACGCGAAGTACCGGAAGAACGTGCGCCGGGAGACTCCGGCGGTGGCCACGATCTCGTCGATGGTGACCGCTTCGTACCCCTTCAGCGCCAGCAACTGCAACGCGGATTCGGTCAGTTCGTCCGAGACGAGGCGGCGCTTGCGCTCGGCCAGGCTCATTCGGGGGTGGGAAGTCACCGAGTCATCGTACATGTCGGGCGTTCGCATGCCCTTTTTGTCACTCAGGGGCAGGGCGGCATCTCATGCCGTACGTGGCGAGGAATGCCACATGGCGAGGAGTGCCGCCCTGCCGGGCGTCGGCTTAGCCGGGCCGCTCGGCCGGGCCGCTCGGCCGTGTGTCAGAACTTGCGCCAGCGCGCGCTCGCGAACGAGAAGAGTCCGAAGGCCACGAGGCCGACGGCGATCAGCGCGAGCAGCCAGGGCCCGGCGCCGGTGTCGGCGAAGGAGCGCAGCGTGTTGTCCATGCCCTTGGCCTCGCCCGGCTTGTGCCGCAGCGCGGCGGTGATGGCGAAGCCGCCCGCGACGCCGAACACCACGCCCCGTGCCGTCCCGCCGGTGACGCCGAGGACATCGGTCGTCTGGCGCATCCGCCGAGGCATCTCGGAGACGCGCAGCTTGTCGCGGAACTTGCGCAGCACCGCGCGGCCCGCGATCCAGACCCCCGCCACGAGCACGCCCGCGCCCGCGGCGGCGACGATCCACTGCCCGCCGGGCCAGTCGAGCACCTTCGCCGTCGCGTCCTGGGTCTGCTTGTCGCTCGATCCGCTGCCGCTGCCCTGGTCGCCCGCGGCGTAGGCGATGACGGAGTACGTCACGAAGCTGTAGAAGAGGCAGCGCGCGCCCGCGATGGCGCGTTTGCCCGCGGTGTTTCCGTCCGGCCCCGCCTGCCCGAAGAAGACCTCGGAGAGCCGCCACAGCGCCATGCCCGCCAGGGCGCCGCCGAGCAGCCACAGCATGACGTGCCCGAAAGGACGCTCCGCGATCTCGGCCAGGGCGCCGCCCCGGTCCGCCTGGCGGCCGTCGCCGCCGTCGGAGAACGCGATGCGCAGGGCCAGCGCGCCGACGAGGAGATACAGGACGCCACGTCCGACGAACCCGGCGCGTGCCACCGCGGCCACGCCTCGTCCCTTGGCTGCGCGCCTTGCTTTGCCCTTGCCGCGCACGGTGGCCGACGTGAGACGCACGGAAGGGAGGCGCATGGATGGGAGATGCATGGCTACCGGATGCCCCGGGCGCCCTGCCTCATGCCGACCTCTGTGAGTCCCGGGCGCGTGGCCCGGAGCCGGGGCCGGGGCCGGGGCCGCGTCAGCGGAACCCGATCCGTGAGCCGGTACGCGTGCACGGCACCGGCGCGCCGGCCGGGATCGTGAACGCCTTGTCGAGTGAGGTGATGCGCAGCAGTCGCCGATTGCGCGCGCTGCCCGGCACGAGCCATAAGGTGCCCCGGCCGGGGACGACCCGCTTCCGGATCCGCACGAGCAGGCGCAGACCACCGGCATCCATGAAGGTCACCTCCCGCAGGTCCGCGACGACCCGAGGGCCGGCCCGGTCCATGAGTGCCATGACACGGGGGGCGAGCTCCTGGTCGGCCCAGGCGTCCAGTTCGCCCCAAAACGCAAGGACATCAGTGCCGTTCACCACGCGGTGGTGCAGGCCGAAGGTGAAGTCGGCGGTGCCCGTTTCCCAGTCCAGCAGTGTCTTTTCCCTTCACGGAGAGTAATCAAAATGTTGGTGGCGTGGCGTACGAAGACCGGCGCCGGACGCCACCGGGGTCCTGGGCGGCACCGAGGTCATGTGTCAATCGTTCCCGCTCAGGGCCGTTCTTACCCTCACAGGGCGATGTGATTGAACGAAAAGCGGAGCTGATGAGCCGTCAACTCGCCGATTACTCACCGTAGTCACCTTACTGTGTGTGCTCCCACGGGCTGCTCGGAACCGAGTCCTACGGGCGTCAGCACTGGTCCCGCTCGACCGGGAAGAGTTCCGCGCGGAGCCCGCCCGCCGCGCAGGCGTAGGCGAGGTCGCGCGCGTCGTACGGCACGCCCGGTCCTGTCTGCCAGAACCGGAAGTACCAGTACATAAACGGGTCCGTCACCCCGGGGGAGAGACCGGCCTCCTCGTGCTCCACACCCCATGACGTCATGCTGGCAGCCGGGTCTGACAACGGGCCCTGCGCGCAGCACCGGTGACGGCGGCTCAGCCCCCCGTGGGCACCCGGCTCCGCCGCGCGCAGTCCAGCAGCGTCGGCAGCGCCCGTTCCAGCAGGTCGACGCCGTGCGCGTACGGCAGCCGCAGCCGGTCACGGAACCCGTCCACCGCGGAGAACGCCGACCCCGGCACGACGGCCACGCCCCGGCGCCGCGCCAGCTGCGCCAGCGCCTCCGTGTCGGTGCCCGGCACCCGGACCCACAGGGCAGGTCCGCCGGCCGGCCTGTCCCACTCCCAGTGCGGGGCACGCGAGCGCAACAGCTTCTCCGCGCCCGTCAGTTGCTCGCGCAGCACCGCGCGGCGAGCGGTCCGCGCCTGCGGCAGCCCGGCGAGCAGCCGCGACGCCACCAGCTGGTCCACGACCGAACACGACAGGTCCACCGACGTCTTGATCTTCGCGAGGCGCGCCACGATGTGCGGCGACGACCGCACCCAGCCCACCCGAAGCCCGCCCCAGAACAGCTTCGACAGCGTCCCCACCGTGATCGTGGACGTCACCGGGAGGCGGGCGGAGAGCGGCACCGGCGCACCGTCGTCCGCCAGGCCGAGCTCCGCGCACGCGGTGTCCTCGACGGTGAACAGCTCGCGCTCGCCCAGCGCCGCCGCCCACTCCCGCAGCGCCGCCCCGTCCAGACTGCGACCGGTCGGGTTGTGCACAGACGGCTGGAGGTAGACGAGCCGCGGCCGCACCTTCGAGCCGAGCCGCCGCAGCGCCGCCGCGTCCGATCCCGCGCCGCCCGCCCCCGGACCGTCCCCGCCGACCGGGACGAGCCGCGCGCCGCGCGACCGCAGCGCCTCCAAGGCACCCCGATAGGTGGGGTTCTCCACCACGACCGTGTCGCCCGGGTCGACCAGCGCCTGCGCGACCAGCCACACGGCCTGCTGCGAGCCCGCCGTGACCAGGATCTGCTCCGGCTCGGTGGGCAGCCCGGCCCCGCGGTAGTACGCCGCTATGCCCTCGCGCAACTCCGGGAGCCCGTGCGTCAGATAGCCGTCGGCGCGCAGCAGCGGAGCGAGCTCCGCGCCCGACAGCGCACCGACCGTGTCGGCCACCGCGCCCAGGCCGTCCAGCGCGCCGCTCGACAGGTCGGCCCCGCTCGTCCGCGCGTCGAAACTCGCGAGCCGGCCCTCACCCCCGTGCCGCTCCTCGTCGGGGGACTGCTCCAGCGTCCCCGAGCCACGCAGCCGGGAACCGCTGCCGCGCCGGCTCTCCAGCCAGCCCTCGGCCTCCAGGAGGCTGTACGCGGCGGTCACCGTGGAGCGGCTCACCCCCAGCACGCCCGCGAGTTCACGTTGTGAGGGCAGGGTCGAGCCGGGAGCCACGTCCGCGCGCTCCGCGAGCTCCCGCAGAGCGTCCGCGAGCCTGCGCGGAAGTGGAGCCGCGCCCTCCGATGACCAGCCGGTGAGCAGCCGCGACAAACGGGCCGTCGGGATCTTCGCCATACCCTTCATCTTCGCCTACTCCCGGGCCGCGCAGGCCAATCGGGTCCCACTGGCCGTTGCCCGGGGCGATGAGCGGTCGCAGGATCACAGCACCGAGCACCTGAAGGAGTGTGGAGTACATGGCGACCGTGGTCCTCGTCGGCACGCTGGACACCAAGGGCGAGGAGTACGCGTGGTTGCGCGAGCGGCTCCGGGAGTACGGCAGCGATGTCCTGCTGGTCGACGTCGGCGTGCTGCCGCCGCCCGCCCACGCGCCCGTGGCCGACGTTCCCGCCGACGTGGTGGCACGGGCCGCCGGACACGACCTGGGGGCGCTGCGCGCCGCCGGGGACCGCGGCGCGGCCGTCGCCGCCATGGCCGAAGGACTGACCCGCGTCGTGCTCGACCTGCACCACCAGGGCAAGCTGCACGCGGTGCTCGCGGCCGGGGGCAGCGGCGGCTCGGCCATCGCCTCGCAGGCCATGCGCGCCCTGCCCATCGGCGTGCCGAAGGTCCTGGTCAGCACCATGGCGGGCGGCGACGTGGCACCGTACGTCGACAGCAGCGACCTCACGATGATGTACAGCGTCGTCGACATCTCCGGCATCAACTCCGTGTCGAGCCACATACTCGGCAACGCGGCGGCCGCCGCGGCCGGTATGGCCCGCCGTCAGGAGCGCAGCTACGAGGAGCTCGCGGGCCCGCGGCGCAAGGTCGTCGCCGCCACGATGTTCGGTGTGACCACGCCCGCCGTCGACACGGCCCGCGCCCGCCTCGCCGAACTCGGCTACGAAGTCCTGGTCTTCCACGCCACCGGCGCGGGCGGCCGCGCCGTGGAGAAGCTCGCCGCCGACGGCCTGCTGGACGGCGTCCTCGACCTCACCACCACCGAACTCGCCGACGAACTCGTCGGGGGAGTGCTCAGCGCGGGCCCCGACCGGCTCACCGCGGCGGGCGCCGCCGCCATCCCGCAGGTCGTCGCGCCCGGCGCCCTCGACATGGTCAACTTCGGCCCGGCCGCGAGCATCCCGGAGCGCTTCGCGGGCCGCCGGTTCCTGGTCCACAACCCGACGGTCACCCTGATGCGGACGACCGCACGGGAGATGGCGGCCCTCGGCGCCATGCTCGGCCACAAGCTCGCCGCGGCCCGCGGGCCCGCCGAACTCTTCTGGCCCCTGCGCGGACTCTCCGCCGTGGACATGCCGGACGCGCCCTTCGCCGACCCGGTGGCCGACAGGACGGGCCTCGACGCCCTGCGCGCCACCGTCTGCGGCAGCGGCGTCCGCCTCCACGAAGTCGACGCCCACATCAACGACGGGACCTTCGCGGTGGCCATGGCCGACCGCCTGCACCAACTGATCGGCGAACGCGCCGCCTCACAGGCCGCCCGCTGACCTCACCGCTTCGAGGAGCAACCCCATGAACCGCAAGGAAGCACTCGCCCGGCTGCGCGCCCAGGTCGCCGCGGGGCAACCCGTCATCGGAGCGGGCGCGGGCACCGGACTCTCCGCCAAGTGCGCGGAGGAGGGCGGCGTCGACCTGCTCATCATCTACAACTCCGGCCGCTACCGGATGGCGGGCCGCGGCTCCCTGGCCGGACTCCTGCCGTACGGCGACGCCAACGAGATCGTCGTCGACATGGCGCGCGAAGTCCTGCCCGTCGTCCGCGACACCCCCGTCCTCGCGGGCGTCTGCGGCACGGACCCGTTCCGCCGCATGGACCTCTTCCTCGACCAGCTCAAGGCCATGGGCTTCACCGGCGTGCAGAACTTCCCCACCGTCGGCCTGTACGACGGCACGTTCCGGGTCAACCTCGAAGAGACCGGCATGGGATACGGCCTGGAGATCGACATGGTCCGCGCCGCCCACGAACGCGACCTGCTCACCGCGCCCTACGTCTTCGACCCGGAGCAGGCAGCCGAGATGGCGCGGGCGGGCGCCGACATCCTCGTCCCGCACGTCGGCCTCACCACCAAGGGCTCCATCGGCGCGGGCACCGCGATGACCCTCGACCGGGCGGCGGCCGCCGTGCAGGACATGCACGACGCCGCCAAGCGGGTCAACCCGGACGCCCTGGTGCTCTGCCACGGCGGTCCCATCGCCGAGCCCGAGGACGCCCGGTACGTCCTGGAGCACACCACCGGCATCGTCGGCTTCTTCGGCGCCTCGTCGATCGAACGGCTGCCCACGGAACGGGCGATCGTCGAGCAGACGCGGGCGTTCAAGTCGCTGGGCTCCTGAAGCCTCCGGTGCCGGAAGTGTTACCAGAGACGGGTACCCCGCCGTGCCAGGTAGCGGTAGGGGCTGACGTCCGAGCCGTAGTGGCGCCGGGCCCGTATCTCCAGGTGGAGGTGGGGTCCGGTGGCGCGCCCCGTGCTGCCGCTGCTCCCGAGTCGCGTTCCGGCGCGGATGCGGGCGCCCTTGCGCACCCGGATGCGGGAGAGGTGCCCGTACACCGCGTAGTGCCCGTCGGGCATCCGTACGGTGACGGCCTTGCCGTACGCCCCCGACCAGCGTGCGAGGACCACGACCCCGCCGCCCACCGCGTACACGGCGGTGCCGCTGGGGACCGCGAGGTCGATGCCGGTGTGGTGGCCCGCGAGCCAGTTGCCGCGTGCCCCGTAGCGGGTGGTGATCCGGTACTTGCGGCGCAGTGGAAGGGTGAACCGGCGGGGACCGGCCGCGAAACCGCGCTCCTCGTCCTCGGGGAACTCCGCGTCGCCCTCGGCGAGCGCCGACTCGAACTCGGCGTCGTAGTCGGTCTCGCAGGAGTCGGGCTCTTCGCCCACTCGCGGTGCGGCCGCCCCCGCGGTGAGGGCGCCGCCTGCCAGCAGCACCGCTGCCATGCCCAGTACGTCACGTCGTGTGGTGCCCGCGTCGCGCGGGCTCTCTATGTGGTGGCCCATCTCACTCAGCAGACCGGCAGGGGCGTGGGTACGCACGTCGGCTGCGCCATCCGGAGGACACGGGGTCCGCCCGGCGCGCTGTCTGCGGCGGGCCATTTCCATGCACATCGAGGGGTAGGGCAACGATGCATCGCGCACTGGATTCAGGATGGAACTCTTCGAGGTACGGAGTCCCCCGGGCTCTGTGAAAAGACCGGACTCCCGGCGGAACACGGCGCGGCGCGGCCGAGGTCGACAGCGGCCGCGCCGCACCGCGCCACCACAGGAGGCGGGACTGCCGACACGGGCCCTAAAGGGCGATCCACTCGGTGGCCGTCGTCACCTGCTCAAGGACGTCCGGCAGCGGTTCCGTTCCGAGCCCCGGCCCGGTGGGAACGTCGAGATGGCCGTCCGCGAGCACGAACGGCTCGGTGATGTCGGTGGCGAAGTACCGGTGCGAGCCCGAGGTGTCGCCGGGCAGCGTGAACCCGGGCAGCGCCGCGAGCGCGACGTTGGCGGCGCGGCCGATGCCGGTCTCCAGCATTCCGCCGCACCACACGGGGACGCCGTGGGCCCGCGCGATGTCGTGGATGCGCCGGGCCTCCAGATAGCCGCCCACCCGGGCCGGTTTGACGTTGATGATCGAGCAGGCCCCGAGCGAGATGGCGGCGGCCGCGTGGGCGGCGGACTCGATGGACTCGTCCAGACAGACCGGGGTGCGCAGGAGCCTGGCGAGCTGCGCGTGCTGCACCATGTCGTCGTTGGCCAGGGGCTGTTCGATCAGCAGCAGCCCGAAGTCGTCGAGCCGGGCGAGGTGCTGCGCGTCGACCAGGGTGTACGCGGCGTTCGCGTCGACCTGGAGCAGCAGGTCGTCCCCGAAGCGTTCGCGCACCGCGCGCACGGGCTCGACGTCCCAGCCCGGCTCGATCTTCAGCTTGATCCTGACGTACCCCTCGGCGACGTACTGCTCGACGGCGTCGAGGAGTTGGGGGACCGAGTCCATGATGCCCACGGAGACGCCACAGGGGACGCGGTCGCGCGCGGCGCCCAGGTAGGAGCCGAACGACTCGCCGGTGGCCCGCAGCTGGGCGTCGAGGACCGCGCTCTCCAGGGCAGACTTCGCCATGTGATGGCCGGTGAAGGGTTCCAGGGCCCGGCCCACGGCGGCCGCGTCCACGCCGTCCTCGGGCAGCGCGGGGATCAGGAACTTGCGCAGGACGTCCTGGGCCCCGTCGACGTACTCGCTGCAGTAGCGGGGCTCGGACATCGCCGCGCACTCCGCCCAGCCTTCCCCGTCGGCGGTGACGACCCGCACGAGGAGGACGTCGCGGCTGGTCTCGACGCCGAACGAGGTGCGGAACGGCGCGACGAGCGGCATCGCGATGCGGCGCAGTTCGACGCCGGTGATCTTCGACTTGGTCACTGGTTGCTCCCGGTGGGCAGGGGTGCGGAGGTGGCGGGGGCGCGGTGGACGACGTAGCTGCGCCGGTCGTGCAGGCCGAGGACACGGGCTCCGTCGGCGAGCAGGGTGCCGAGGGTCTCTCGCACGGCGACCCGCCAGGCGCGGGCCGCGGCGGCGTCGGTGCGGCGCAGCGCCTCGATGTCGTCCGGCAGGTCGATCAGGACGAACTCGGCGTCGGTGGGCCCGAGGCGGGGGAGGCCGTCGCGGTCGCGCACGGCGTGTGCGGCACCGGCGGGCAGCGGGATGCCGTCGTGCTCGGCCGCCAGGCGCGGCGCCGACAGGTCCCAGACGGTCAGGACGCGGTCCGACTCGTCACCGCCGTTGATGGCGTCGTCCATGGCGCCGTAGAAGGACCGCAGGTATTCCTCGGGGCGCGCCCCGAGTTTGGTGAGGTTGAAGTGGGCGTTGCGGCGGATGAGGGGGTCGTACGTCCACGTGATGCGCTTCAGGCCGCGGTCCAGGGCCCATTGGCGCTGGTGCAGCTTGAGGGCCAGCCCTATGCCGCGGCCCATGGCGGCGCCCGTGATGTGGGAGTGCAGGGTGGTGCCCGCGGGCTCCCCGAAGAACGCGACGGAGGCGCCCGTCATGCGCCCGTTGTCGTACGCCCCGCCGACGTAGTTGCCGGCGTGGCTCAGCGCGCGCATGACCTCGGCGGAGACCGGGCCCGTGCTCGGGTCGGTGCCCCAGATGTCGGCGTAAAGTCGGCAGACGGTCTCGAACTCCTCCATGGTGTGGAGTTCCCGGATGTCGAGGTGGTTCACAGCAGTGCTCCGACGAGGTGGGCGAGGAGTTGGGTGCGGGGCGGCATCTCCGCGGTCACGACGTGCTCGTGGTCGGCGTGGGCGCCGTCGCCGACGGCACCGAGGCCGTCGAGCGTCGGACAGCCGACACCCGCCGTGTAGTTGCCGTCGGACGCGCCGCCGACGGAAGCCTGCTGGAGCGGGCCGAGCCCGATGCGTCCCGCCGTGTCGGCGGCCAGCGCGAACAGGCTCCGGGAGGCTGCGGCGTCCAGGGGCGGGCGGTTGGGGCCGCCGGTCACCTCCAGGCGGGCTTCGGGATGGTGCGGGGCGAGGCCCTTGAGGAGGTCGTCGACGGCTGTCTGGGCGGCCGGGGTGGGGACGCGCGCGTCGATGTGCAGCTGGGCGCGGGCCGGAACCGTGTTGGTGGTCGTACCGGCCGACATCACCGTCGGGGTGATCGTCGTGCCCGGCCCGGTGCGGGCGGTCACCGTGTCGGTGATGTTCCGCAGGGCGAGGAGGTGGTGGGCGAGCTCCGTGGCGGCGTTGACGCCCTTCTCGGGGTCCAGGCCGGAGTGGGCGGCGCGGCCGTGGACCGTGATCTCGTAGTGCGAGACGCCCTTGCGGCCGGTCTTCAGGGCGCCGCCGGTCGCCGAGGCCTCCAGGACGAGGGCGGCCCGGCAGGCGCGTGCGGTGTCCTCGATGAGCGCGCGGGAGGTGTCCGAGCCGACCTCCTCGTCACCGGTGACCAGGACGCAGACGCCGTCGAGGGAGGGCAGCAGGGACAGGGCGTGGAACATCTGCACCAGGCCCGCCTTCATGTCGAAGACGCCGGGCCCGCGCGCGACACCTTCCCGTACCGAGAACGGGTGGGTCTTGAGGGTGCCGATGGGCCAGACCGTGTCGTGGTGGCCGAGGAGCAGGACGCGCGGGGTCCCGAAGCTCCACTGCAGGTGGGTGACCCCACCGATCTCCAGCGTGCGCGGCCGGGCGCCGAGCAGCCTGCTGCCCTGCTCGGCGACGACCCGGGCACTGCGGGCCACGGCCGCGTGATCGGCGGAGTACGACTCGCAGGTCACGAGTTCTTCGAGGTCGTCGAGGAGCGCGCCGAGGGGCGGCGGCTCCGGGTGGGAGAGGTGTTCGGCCTGCACGGGGGATCCTCCAGGTGGTGGGATGACCACGGATGACCACCACGCTAGGCAGGACGCCGGAAAGAGGGTTCGTACGAGGAGCACACGTATCGCGCTCACTTTCGTACGAGGGGCCGAAACGGTGGGAGCAGGGAGCAGGGAGCAGGGAGCGGGGAGCGCGGGTACGGGAAGCGGTCGGCGGTCAGCTGTCCGTGGGACGCCCCGGCCCTGACGCGCCGCCCCCGTCGTACGCCCCCATCAGCCGCAACTGCAGCATCGCGGCGAACCGCTCGGACGGATCCCGCAGATCGATCTGCCCCACTTCGGCGACGCGCCGGATCCGGTAGCGGAAGGTGTTGGGGTGGACGAAGACGCTCGCCGACGCGCCGATCACGTCGCCGAACGCGTCCAGCCACGCCCGCAGCGTCTCCACGAGGTGGGCGTTGTGCCGTCGGTCGTACGCCGTCAACCGGGCCAGCGGGCCCGACAGTTCGTCGCGGTTGGCGACCGCGAGGTCCCGCATCTCGAGCAGCAGCGCGTCGGTTTGGACGTCGGCGATGGCGGCGACGCGCCGGGTGCCGTCGCCGGGCCGGCCGGTGAGCACGCGCAGCGCGCGGTCCGCGTTCGTACGGGACCGGGCGAGGGCGGCGGGCTCCGGCGCCACGGAGCCGATGCCGACGACGGCGTCGCCGCGGTCGCCGGTGCGCCGGAGGAAGTTCTCCGCCACCTGTACGGCACGCTCCCGCGCTGCCGCCGAGTCGTCGGCGACGGGGAACAGCGCGTAGGCGACATCGCCGAGGAGCGCCACGGCCGAGCGCGGCTGGACCGCCGTCAGGTGCACGGCGAGCGCCGCGGCCAGCCGCTGCCGCTCGGCCGTGAGCCGGGCGTGGTCGCTGTCCGTCGCGTGGGCGGGCTCGAGCCCCATGGCAAGGACGAGGAGCGGTTCGTCGGCGAGCCCCAGCCGGCCGAGCGCCGCGACCGCTCCGGAGCCGCCCTCCAGCGCGGTCGTCACCAGGTCGGCGCGCAGCCGGTTCTCGGCGTCGGCGCCCGCCCGGAAGCGGAGCATGTGCAGGGCGACCAGCTTGGCCGCCTCCTTGAACGCCTCTTCCCGCTCCTCGGTGAGCGGTTCGCGCAGCGCCGCCCACACCGATCCGAGTACTTCGTCACCGGCCCGCACGGCGATCGCCACGCGTGGCAGCGCGACCTCGTCGCCCAGCGTCGGCGGCGGGATGCGGACGGGCCGGTCGCTGCGGTAGAGCTCCTTGAAGACGCCGTGCTCCTCGTGCACGCGCAGGTACCGCTCGGGCACGCGCCGGGCCAGGATGCTCGCCACCCGGGCCGGGTCCGCCTCGTCCTGCCGTCCGGAGAAGGCCAGGATGCGGGAGCGGCGGTCCTCGATGGTGATCGGCGCGTCAAGCAGGGTCGCGATCGCGTTGGCCAGCGCGAAAAGGTCCCCGGATGGCACGCCGCCCAGGGTCTGCTCCCCGGCGCCGCCCACGTCGCCCTCCGAAAGGAGGGTCCGCAGCATCGCCGCCAGCTGGGCCCAGGACGCCCCGCGCGTCAGCGCCAGCAACGCGATCCCGGTCTCTTCCGCCACGGCTTCCAGGGCCGCCGTCTCGACGGGCCCGCGCACGACCAGCGCGGCGGCGCCCGCGCCGGTCAGCGCGCGCATCAGCCGGGCGGTGTCCGCCGCCCCGTGCACACCGACGCCCAGCACGATGGCGCGCTCCGGGTAGTGCTGCTCGTCGTGCGGATCGTGGATGCCGACGCCGCCGAGCTCCGTCGCGGCCGCGGGGTCGCCGAGGAGCAGATCCAGGAGCGAGGGCCCGAGGTCCTCGAGCACCCGGCTCAGACCGCGGGCGGGGTGCGTCGACATGTGGCTGATCATCTCCGCAGGCTAGGGCCGGTGCGTTCCTGCGCATCCGTACGTGGCTACGAGATTACGCAACCGTTCCCGTACTCCCGGACGAACTCTCCCGGTCACGGCCCCGGAGCCGTCCCCACAACCACACCCACACCTCGCACGGGACCCCCGCCCGGTACGGTCACCCCACCGGCCCGCGCCCCGGCGGCCGCACTACGGGAAAATCCCGATGGGCGCGTCGAGCGTGAGATGCGGATACGGTGCTGACGTGATGATCGAGAGGGAGGGACCCATGCCTGGAACCGTGCTGCTCATCGCGGCCGCCCCGGTGGGCAAGGGACGCCTGGTGGACGCGGCTTCCGTGCTTCCCGTCCTCGCCGCGGTGCCCACGGAGACGCTCGCCGGGACGCCGACCGCGAGCATCGTGGAACTGGCGGACCCGCTGGACCCGCAGACCGTACTGACCCGGTTGAGAGCCGCGGCGATGACCCCCGGGCCTCTGACGGTCTACCTCATCGGTCAGGTCCACCTCGACCGGCGCCAGCGGCAGTTGCACGTCGCGCTCGCCCGCACCACCACGGCGACGGTGCGCTACACGGGCTTCCCGTGGCACTGGTTCACGCAGGAGCTGCGGCTCCGTCCGGCGGGCAGCACCACCGTGATCGCCGACCTGCACGCCGACACGGAGAGCTGGCAGGCCCTCACCGAACACCCCCTCGACGCGGGACCCGGCGTCGCGCTCCACGGCCGCATCGCCCCGCCCGCCCGGCGCCGTACGCCCGCGATTCCCGCGTACATGAAGGCCGTCGCGACGATCCTCCGCAGCGGCCACCGCCCGCCGCCCCTCCCGCTCCACCAGCAGGCCGCCGCCCAGGGCCTCGGCGACGGCGCCCCCGACCTGTTGCCGTACCACGACCCCGCCACGCCCCCGGCACCGCAACAGCAGCCTCCGCAGCCCGCCGACGCCCACATGGATCCGCACGCGGCGATCACCGCGGCCGTCGAAGCGGGCCGGCACGGCGAGGCGGCCTCGCTGGCGGCGTCCTGGGAACAGAGCGCGCTGCGCATGCACGGCCCCGGGTCCAAGGACGCCATCCACTGGATGGAAGTACGGGCGGACCTGGCGAGGTTCGCCGGTGACCTCGCGCGCAGCTGCGAAACGTGGCTCGCGGTGGCCTCCGCCCGCCTCACGTCGGGACAGGCCCCCGATTCCCCCGAGGTGGAAGCGGCGGCGGACCGCGCCCACCACCTCTGGGACCGCATCAAGGACGCCGAGGCGGTCCGCGCCCTGGGCCCCGCCCTGGTCACGCTGCGCCGTCAGGTCCCGGGCCGCCAACGCGGCACGCTCCTGCTCGCCCAGAGGCGACTGGAACAGTTCCACACACAGGGGAGCGGCTCCGGCTCAACCGGAAAGGGCGCGACAACTTCCGTGTAATGACCGGCCCCGGGCCCATGCCCGCGCGAGCTGGACATCGCGCTCGCCGCCGAAATCCCGCACGCGTCCCGACTCTGGCCGGAATACCACGAGTCGTACTACGGAACCTTCGTCCGCGACCCCGACGGGAACAACGGCGAGGCCGTCTGCCACCAGCCCTGAGGGCTGCGCGACGCCGACTGCGGGCGGCAGAGTCCCGATGCCGCGCACAACCACACGGTGGCCCGTTCCACGGCTGATAGAGCGCGCCCCTGGGCGGTCATGCGCCGAGGACGACCTCACATCTTCCCGCCCTGGTTCGTCAATACAGCGAGACAGCAGCAGCCCACACCCGCCTCCACCACCGTCCCCCGGCGGACGGATCCGCCCCCTGACGAGGTCGGCCCGCGCCGCGGTGGTCCAACCCTCCGCCCCACCACGCACCTCTCGCTGCCTGTCCCTTGCCGCTCGCCGCTCGCCTAGGGAGTAGACGCCATGAGCATCTCCGTGCTCCTCGTGGACACCGACGCATTGTTGCGCACCTGCTGTGCCACGCTGCTCGCCGCGCAGCCGGACATAGCGGTGGTCGGGGAGGCCGGAGACGGTGCCCGGGCCGTGGAACTCGCCGAGCGGCTCCGCCCGGACGTCGTCCTGATGAACCCACAGCTGCCCACCATGAGCGGCATCGAGGCGACCCGGCGCATCACGGCCCGCCCCCAACTGTCCGGCGTACGCGTCCTCGCGATGGCCGCGCCGACCGCGGACTCGCAGGTGTTCGACGCGCTCGCGGCGCACGCCTGCGGGTTCCTGTTCCAGGACGCGGAACCGGACGAGCTGTTACGCGCGATCCGCGTGGTCTCCCAGGGGCAGGCGCACCTGTCTCCCCGCATCGTGCAGCGGGTCATCGACGAATGCGTCCTGCGGGACCGCGCCCCCGGCATCCCCCTGGACGGCCTCACTCCGCGCGAGCGGGAGATGCTGGTGCTGATCGGCACCGGCCTCTCCAACCAGGAGATCGCCGACAAGCAGTTCATCTCCTGCACGACGGCCAAGACCCGCGCCTGCCGCATCATGGCCAAACTGGGCGCCAGGAACCGGGTGGAGCTCGTCTCCATCGCCTACCAGTGGGGGCTGGTCCGCCGCAGGTCGGTGCCGCTGGGCGGCTGACGGATCCGCGACGGCCCCACCGATGCGAAGTATGTGATTAATAGCTAGATCGGGGCTGGTAGGACCGATACGCCACGAAGGCGGTGCGACAGCGTGGATCGTCTTGATCGACACGCTTGCGCCCTGGGCCGTCCATCGATCCGGGGCGTCTCTCGCTGATCCCGGAGGATCCATGCGACACCCTGTTTCCCGCCTGCGCACGCGAGCCCTGGCCGTGGGACTCGTACTGACCGCGGCCGCGTTCGTACCCTCGGGCGCCGCCGGTGCGGCTGCCGCCGACGCGTACGAGTGGGTCGCGCTGGGCGACTCGTACACCGCCGGCGGCTTCGTCGGCGAGCCGCTGCCCGCGCTGGGGGACGCCTCGCGGGACGGCTGCGACCGCACCACCGAGGCCTACCCCGCCCTCGTCGACCGTGAGCTCGCCGAATTCCCGCCCGGCCTGCCCGTCAACCTGACCGACGTCAGCTGCGGCAACGCCGCCATCGACCACATCGCCAACACGAAGCAGACGCCGATCAGTCCGGTGCAGCCGCCCGAAGGCGGCTGGCCCGCGGTGGACACGCAGATCGAGCGGGCGGGCCTCAACAGTGAGACCGACGTCGTCACCGTCGGGGTCGGCGGCAACAGCCTGCCCTTCGGCGACATGCTGGGCGAGTGCCTGAAGCTGGGCACGATCGGCAAGTCCTGCCGCGACCACTACACCGACCCGGAGGGGGAGGAGAGCATCGACGAGAGGCTCCAGCGGGTGGAGCAGGAGTACATCGGCATGCTGGTCAAGGTGCACGATGCCGCCCCCAACGCGAAAGTGATCACGGTCGGCTATCCGGCAGTCCTGCCGGAGGACGGCAGCGCCTGCAACCGCCTCGCCCTCACCGAACTCGGCGGGATCACCCACGCCGACGTCGACTGGCTCCGGGAAGACGTCCTCAAGAAGCTGAACGCCACGATCCAGCGGGACGCGGGCTTCTTCGGGGACCAGTACGTCGACGTCTACTCCTCCAGTGTCGGCCACGACGCCTGCCAACCGGCCGACACCAAGTGGATCGAGGGAGTCTGCGGTGACGCCCCGGACTACTGGCCCACCAAGGTCGGGGTGCTGAACTGCGCCATCATCGGCAAGCGCGTCACCCTGGTCCATCCCAACGCCGAGGGGCACGCCAACACCGCGCAGCACGTCGAGCGAGCCGTCCGCATCGCCCTCCTCGACCGGTAACGCCGGGCCTCGACCCCAGAGCCCCGGGGCAGCCTGTCGGCCACCGGGGCTTGATACGGGTGTGCCACCTGGGGCCCACGCACACTAGAGTGCCGCGGACGCGCGCGGACACACCAGTTGAGGCCGACGCACCCGCGAAGCCCCCTCAGCACCCAGTCCCCCAGCCCTCCAGACAGGAGCCCCACCCCTCATGAAGAGGACCCGAACCACCGCCTTGGCCGCGCCCGCTCTCGTCCTGGTGTCAGCCATGACCCTCAGCGCCTGCGGAGACTCGGACTCGTCTTCCTCCTCTTCCAAGGACACCTCCGCCTCCACCGGCACGTCGAAGGATTCCGCTCAGTCACCGGAGAAGCCGGCGGACCCGGCCGCGGAGCTGCGCCGTGCCGCGCTCACCGAGAACGAGGTCAAGGGGTTCACGGTCAAGAAGCCGGAAGCCAAGTACGCGTTCGCCGCGTCCCAGGACCAGATGAAGGTCGACAAAGCCGCCTGCGCCCCGGTCGCCTACGCGACCAACCAACTCCCTCTCGGCACCCCGAAGGCCGACCTGATCCGTCTCGCCACAGGAGCCAAGGGACCCGGCGACTTCACCTACGTCACGCTCGCCGCCTACGGGAGCGGCGAGGCGAAGTCCACCCTCGCCGAGCTGTCCAAGGCCATCCGCTCCTGCGGCACGGGCTTCTCCGCCAAGGCGGGCCGCAACACCGGCTCGTACTCCTCGATCACCGCCGAGACGGCCCCCAAGCCGGCCGGTGCCGACGAGTCCCTCGCCTTCAAGGTCACGACAAAGTACGAGGGCATGACCCACACGATGCGCGCCCAGGCGGCCCGCCACGGCGACACCATCGCGCTCTACTACGCGGTGGACGGCATGGCCTTCACCCAGGCCCGCCCGGGCAACGCGAAGGTCGGCAAGGCAGTGGTGGACACGCAGAGCGCGAAGCTGGCGCGGTAACACGACCCACCGAGCTGTCTCTCGGCGGGACCCCGGGCCGTCGCCTAGCGCCGCAGCCGCTCCGGGGCGAGAAGACGATCAGGCAGCGGCGATGCGCCCAGGCCCCGCTTCGGCGGCGTGCCGCCGCTCACCGCTTCGTCCATGTACGTGGACAGTGCCTGGCCGATCGGGTTCGGCAGTGGCTTGCCGGTGTCGTCGAAGCGTTCGTACTTCATCAGGTTGTAGCCGATCGCGGCCTGGCGGTGCCCGTCCTCCGTGGACAGCGCCCACGTCCCCGCTCCGAAGACCCCGCCGTCGTGACCCCAATACCAGCCGCCGCTGGGCATCTTGAGGGTGTACAGGCCGAGGCCGTACCGGAGCGCGACCTCCTGTCCCGGCTCCGGCTCGTACGCGGGCACCGTGGTCTTCATCTCCCGCAGCTCCGCCGCGCCCAGCAGCTTTCCGGTCAGGAGCCGGCGGTAGAAGTCGTTGAGGTCGGTCGTCGTGGAGACCATCGCCCCGGCCGTCCCGGCCCAGGACATGTCGTAGACGCTGTAGTCGCGTGCCGGTTCGATGGTGCCGTAGAACGACTCGTACATCTTGGCGTGCGGTCCCGATATGCGGGCGGAGCGCGGGAAGTACGTGTGCCGCAGGCCGGCTCTGCGGATGACGTTCTTCGTGATGTACGCCTCCGGGTCCTGTCCCGTGACCTTCTTCAGCAGCAGCCCGGCGATGATGTAGTTCGTGTTCGCGTACGCGTGCGTGCCGCGCGGCGCCGCGGGCTCGGCCGCCAGGCCCAGGCGGACCAGTTCCTCCGAGGCCGCCTTGCGGAACCGGTTGTCGTCCAGCGCCTTTTGGGGGTCGGTCAGTATGCCGGGGAACGCGGGCACTATGTAGTCCGCGATGCCACTCGTGTGGTTCAGCAGCATCCGCACCGTCACCTTCCGGCCCCGCTCGCCCGGCACCAGTTCCGGCAGGTACTCGCCGATCGGGGCGTCCAGGTCGATCCGGCCCCTGGCGACCTGCTGGAGCACGGCCACCGACGTGAAGGTCTTGGTGATGCTGCCTATGCGGTGCTCGAAGTCGGGGCCCACCGGCCGGCCGGTGTCGATGTCGGCGACGCCCGCCGCGCCCCGCCACTGCTGAGAGCCCTCCCTGACCGACGAATAGGCCCCGTACATCCCCGCCTCGTGGAACGCCTCGAGCGAGGCTCGCAGCGCCTTCCGGTCGAGGTGGGGCGCTGTGGTGGCGGTGGCGGTGGCAGTAGCGGCGGCAGCGGGTGTGGGGGCTGCCGCCTGTGCGGGCAGCGTGGCGGTCGCCGCGAGCGACAGCAGAGCCGCCGATGTCACCGTGGCCAGACGCGCTCTCCGGGCGGCGGGATGGGGGCGGGGGCGGTTCGGGTGGGTCGTGGTGGTGGTACGCATGGAGGGATTCCGTCTCATCAAAGGTGCGTCGAGAGGTGACATCAGGGGTGCGTCACCATGGGCGCGTCATCAGGAGTGCGTCGTGCGCGAGGCACGACGACGATCCGTCCATCCTCTACGCGCGACACACCCCCGCCCCTCCACCCTCCGAACGACCTTCTGCACAAGAAGAGATGACGTTTGTCAGGTTCGGCCGCCCCACGGACGAGTTGGCCGAGCAGGCTCAGTCGAACCGCAGGATGCGCGGCGCGAACGTACCCTCCGGCCCGGCGGCCCTGCCGACCGCCCAGACCGACTCCGTGCCCGGCACCGGCGCCAGTTGCAGCACCGAGGAGTCGCCCTCACCGGCCACCGCCGGTTCGCTGTACTCGGCGAAGGACTCCCCGTCCCAGGCGAGGAAGTCCGGCCCGGGCACGAGCGGAGGGTACGTGCCCGGCGGGCCCCACTTCTGCGAGCGGGCCACCGAGACCCAGCCCAGCTTGCCGGACGCGGACGGTGCCAGTGAGGTGATCGTGCCGAAGTTCGTGGGGACGGTCACCCTGCTCCACGACTCCCCGTCCCACCGGACCAGCAACGGCGGAATCGGCTTGCCGACCGGGCCGCCGACGAACCCGGCCGTGCCACCCGCCCACACCTCCGTCGGCGAGGTCGCGAGCACCGTGCCCACGCCCGCCCGCGGAAACCCGTCCACGACCGTCTGCTGCCACGCCTTGCCGTCCCAGTGCGACACGGTCGCCCCCGACCCGCTGGAGCCCGCCGCCCAGACGTCGTCAGCCGCCAGGATGTGCAGGCCGTACACCGCCCCGGGCGGCACCGGCAGGTCCCGCCAGCCGCCGCCGTCCCGGCGCAGCAGCACCTGCGCGCCCTCCCGCGAACCGAGCAGCCACGTCTCGCCGCCCCCGGCCACGACCTTGGTCAGCACGACACCGCGCGGCGCCCTGCTCTCGCGCCACTCCTTGCCGTCGAATCGGAGCAGCCGTGCGCCGCCCGCCGAGTCCCGCCCGACCGCCCAGGCCGCCGTCGCCGAGTTGGCGGCGATGGACAGCAGCTCACCCTGCCAGTCCACCCCGGGCAGGCCCTGGCGCTGCCAGGCGGTGCCGTCCCAGCGCAGCACCAGCGGGAACCCCGGCGCCTCACGGCCGACGGCGTCGGCGCCCACCGCCCACGCCCGGTCAGGGCCGAACGCCACGGCCTCGTTCAGGCCGGCCTGCGGACGCACCTGTGCCGGGACCGGCACGTGCTGCCAGGAGCGGAGCTCCGCCGCGGCCGATGACATGACGGCCACGCCGGTCATGGCGACGGCGAGGGCGGCGACAACGAGACGGCGGCCCAAGGGGAGTTGACGTCTGCCGGTCATGGTCGGCCTCCCAGCCGCTCGCTCATCGGATTCGGTTTCGAGCCGTAGATCTCCACGGTCCCGAAGGAGAGCAGTGAGGCCCCCGCCGTCGCCAGCGCCCGCGGTTTGACGTCGATGGCGTTCGTCCGTTCAGGGCCGTAGGAGAAGGTGATGCGACGGCCGTCCACCCGCGCGTACTTCGACTGGAACGCCCGGTCGCTGCGCACCGGCAGCCACAGCGCGCCGTCGGGGCCGCGCACCATGGCGGAGGTGTACGCATCGCCCAGCGCCGGGTACGTCGTGCGCCAGTCGTGCCCGTTCCAGGCCATGAGGTAGGTGCGGTTCACGCCGTCCGTGTACTGGCTGCCGACGATCGTCATCCTGCCGGACGGTTCGAGCAGCATCGTGTGGACGTTGCTGTTCGTCGGCAGCGGCACCTTCGCGTCCCGCCACTCCGTGCCGTCCCAGCGCAGAACGGTCGTCCCGGCTCCGGTGCTCGTGTCGGCCCACGCCCAGGCGTCGGTGGCCGTACGGGCGGTGATCCCCATCAGGAACAGCACGCCGTCCGGGGTGGGCTGCACTGTCCAGCGGACACCGTCGTAGTGCAGCACCTTCAGTCCGGTGCTGTCCTCGCCGACCACCCACGCGGCACCCGGTACGGCGACGAAGTCCTGGTACGTCCACAGGGTTTGGGGCAGCGGTACGGTGCTCCACCCGCCCGCCGCCGACCGGCGCAGAATCTCCCCGGCCCCGTCCCGCGTACGGAAGATCCACGTCTCCTCGCCGACGAACTGCACCTTCCCGAGGCGGCCTGGCTCACCGGCACCGGGGAACGTCGTGTCCCGGCTCCATGTCGCGCCGTCCCATCGGTACAGCATCGGGCGCGAGACGTCGGCGGCCTGCTCGGCCCCGGTCGCCCACGCCTCGCCCGGCCCGCGTGCGGCGAGATCGGACACGGACACGGGCGGGGCGGCCGCAGGCACCGGCAGCGCCGACCAGGCCGCGTGCGCCGCCGCGCCGGGCTCCACGGCCACGGCCGGCGACACGACCGCAGCCGGTGACACCACCGCGGCGCACGCGATCACCCCGCAGACGATGACCGTTCGGAGAGTGCGAAGAGTACGGAGACCATTCACGAGACCCCCAGGACGCGAAGGTCGCACAGCTTATTGGCATGCACACGCCCGTGGGTAGGCGGCATTCGGCCGACCCGCCGTCAGCGCAGAACAGCGGCACCCCGCGACTTCCCGCGGCATATGCGAACGCCGCGTCGGCGCAGGGGAATGCACACCCCGCCACCCGTGACCCGTGACCTCCCGTGCGGTGGCGCGTTCCCCAGTCGACCATCGCGACCAAGGAGCGGTACCGACGTGGAAGCAACTGAGCGTGTGACGGTTCTTTTGCAGAAGAACTTCGGGGTCCGTCTCGACGACGTGTCCTCGGACGCCCCCCTTTACCAACTGTCCATCGACTCCCTCGCGCTGGAGGAACTACTCCTGCAGATCGAGGACGAGTGCGCCATCGATCTGGCAGACAAGACCCTCTCCTCGCGCGACACCGTCGCCACGCTCATGGCTGTCGTACGCCAGAGGGCAGGGTCGGCATGACAGCACTGAACGCGAACCCGCATGCGAACGCGGCTGCGGCTGCGGCGGCGACACGGGAACCCGCCGCGGTCGCCGTCACCGGTGTCGGTCTGGTGACCGCCGCCGGCGTCGGCGTGAAGCACACCTGGCATCAGGTCACCAACGCCACCACGCCCCAAGGAGTGCGGCGGCCGGACTCGTTGCAGGACCTGCCCTGCGACTTCATGTACACCATCGACGACGGCGACCTCGACGTCGACGCCGTGCTCGGCGTGGCCAGTCACCGGCTCATGGACCGCTTCGCCCAGCTGGCCGTCGTCGCGGCCCGGGAGGCCGTGGCGGACGCAGGGCTCGGGCCCGACGTGTGGGACAGCGCTCGCGTCGCGGTGGTCGTCGGCTCCGCCCACGGCGGCCTGACCTTCTACGACGAGCAGCACCGCGTCCTCACCGAGCGCGGCCCCCGCCGGGTCTCCCCGAGGATGGCGCCGCTGACCGTCGTCAACGGGGCGGCGGGCAGCATCGCCCGGGACCTCGGCACCCGCGGGCCCAGCCTCGCGGTGGCCACGGCCTGCTCCTCCGGCACCGACGCGATCGGCACCGCCCTGCAGTTGCTGCGCGCGGGAGCCTGCGACATCGCCGTCGCGGGCGGCGCGGAGTCCATGGCCTCCCGGGCCGTCTTCGCCGGTACGTGCAACGCGAAGGCGCTGTCCACCCGTACGACGGACCCCGCCGCCGCCTGCCGTCCCTTCGACGTCGACAGGGACGGGTTCGTGGTGGGGGAGGGGGCCGGGATCCTCGTCCTCGAACGTGCGGAGCACGCCAGGGCCCGCGGCGCCAAGGCTCGTGCCACCGTCCGCGGGTACGGGGCGGCCACCTCCAGCGAGGCTTCCTCGCCCGTCGCCCCGAGCGAAGCAGGCATCGAGCTGGCGCTGCGCGCCGCGCTGACCGACGCGGACGTGGCTCCGCGCGACGTCGGCCACGTCAACGCCCACGGCACGTCCACCGTCATGAACGACCTCGTGGAAGCCGCCGTACTGCACCGCGTCCTGGGCGAGGGCCCGTTGGTGACCTCCACCAAGTCCATGACCGGACACACGCTGGGCGCCGCCGGCGGCATCGAGGCCGTGTTCACCGTCCTCGCTCTGGAGGAGCAGCTGGTGCCGGCCACCGTGAACCTCCGGACGCAGGACCCGCGCGTGCCGGTCGAAGTGGTGGCCGAGACCGCCAGGCCCGCCCGCCTGGACTGTGCCGTCAGTACGTCGCTCGGCTTCGGCGGGCACAACTCCGTACTCGTCCTCGCCCGAGACTGATCGCCCGAGACTGAACCGGAAAGAAGCATGATCGAGGAATACGTCCGCACAGTGACTGCCCACGGGGTGCCGTACACCTACCGTGTGCTGCGGCAGTCGGACCCCGCCACGGAGATGCTCGGCGAGCCGTCCGCCGAGCCCGTCATCGCGCTGGGCGGAGTGCTGGAGGGCCTGTACGACTGGGCGTATCTGGAGGGGGTCGTCCTGCCGAGGGCGAGCCTGGTCACCGTGGACCTGCCGGGCCTCGACCCCGCCGCGTTCCAGGGCGGGGACGGCCTCGACCTCCTCTGCGAAGGACTCGCGAGCATCGTCGAGGACCTCGGCGCCGCCCGCGTCAACCTGTACGGCTACTCGCTGGGCGCGGCCGTCGCGCTCCAGTACACGCAGGGCCACCCCGAGCGCGTCGCACGGCTGCTCCTCGGCGGCGTCCCCGGCGACGTCACCGAAGAGATCGGGACTCACCTGCGCACCGCCGTCGGCTGCGCCAGGGCCGGCGACGCCGACGGTTTCGCCGCCCTGATGGCCGACGGGCTGCTGTGCCTCGACGAGAGCCACCATGTCCACCGTCGCGAACTGACCCGCAGGTATCTGCGGCGCTTCATGCGCAACGCGGCACAGGTGCCGCGCAAGGTCGACCTGCTGGCCACCGCTCTGATCACCCGGCACCGCCCCCTGCACGGCGGCTTGTCCGGGGTTCCCACGCTGGTCTTCAGCGGCGACCACGATCACCTCAACCCGCCCGAGCGGCAATTGGTCTTCGCCGCGACGATCGAGGGCAGCAGGTTCGTCACGTTTCCCGACTGCGACCACATGCTGCCGTTGCAGCGCCCCGAGGTGGTCACGTCCCTCGTGGCCTCGTTCCTCCTGGACGAGCCGGCGGCCCACGCCTCCGGCTGAGGAACGTCTCCCACCGGTGTTGTTCCTAGAATGGCCAGGTGGAGGACATCGACGCGATCGCGGCGCTGCAGGATCCGGTGCGGCGTCGCCTGTACGAGTACGTGGCGGGGCAAGGCCGTGAGGTCGGGCGCAACGAGGCCGCGGAGGCGACCGGAGTGGCCCGCACGCTCGCGGCGCACCACCTGGACAAGCTGGCCGCTGCTGGGCTCCTGGAGAGCGGCAGCCGCCGCCTGACGGGCCGTTCGGGGCCGGGGGCGGGCCGCCCCGCCAAGGTCTACACGCGGTCGCGGGCCGAACGGTCCGTCTCGCTGCCCGCCCGCGACTACCGCACCGCCGCCGAACTGCTCGCCGAGGCCGCCGAAGAGGCCGGTCTGGACGCCGGGCTCTGCGCGGCGGCCCGCCGTCGGGGCGAGGCCCTGCGCGGCTCGGCCGAGCCCTGCGACGACCTCGACGCGGCCATGGAGCTGCTGGCCGCGCGCGGCTACGAGCCGCACATCGAAGGTTCGGAGGACGAGGCGGGCGGCGGGGCGGCGGCCCGCGTCGTCCGCATGCGCAACTGCCCCTTCCACGCTGTCGCCGAGCGCTTCCCGCCGTTGGTCTGCGGCATGAATCTCGCGCTGCTCGAAGGGCTGATCGGCGCGGACGGGGCCGTGCGCGCGCGGATGGACGCCCGGCCCGGGGAGTGCTGCGTGATCCTCGAACCTTCTAAAAACAATATTGATTGACATAGAAAAGCGGCTCGTGCTGGGATGAGGGCATGACCTCAGCCACGCCTGCCGCCCACCTCGCCGAGCTCAACCTCGCCAAGCTCCTGCACCCCCTGGACGACCCGCGCACGGCGTCGTTCGTCGAGCAGCTCAACCCCGTCAACGCCGCCGCCGACGGCGCGCCCGGATTCGTGTGGCGGCTCGTCGAGGAGGGGGCGCCCGACGCCACCGCGCTGCGTCCGGCGGGCGAGGACGTCATCGTCACCATGTCGGTCTGGGAGACCCCTGAGGCCCTGTGGGAATTCACGTACCGCAGCGGGCACTTGGAGGTGATGCGGCGGCGACGCGAATGGTTCGACCGGCACGTCGAGTCGGACCTGGTGCTGTGGTGGGTGCCCGCCGGACACGTCCCTACGGTGGACGAGGGGCTGGAGCGGCTGGCGCACTTGCAGGCGAACGGTCCTTCTCCGCGGGCGTTCACTTTCGCCTCCAGCTACACGGCGGCCGAGGCCGCCGAATCCCTGGAGGCCGCGGCCGTCCCGACCGCCTAGGGACCGGCGGGCCCGCTGTTCGCGCACTACCGGACGTAACGTCAAGGCACGGAAAAACCGTGGCAGTTGCACGGGCGCAGCTGCCACGCTCGACCCATGGTCTTGGGGGCGGGTTCCGTGGACGCGGTGAGCCGCGCCGTGCCGGAGGCGGCGGCGCGAGCGCGGACCGTGGCGGAGCTGGGCAGCGTACTGTCACAGCACCTCGGCAGGGTCCTGCCGCACGACGGATACCTGCTCTCCGGGTTCGACCCCGTCACGGGCGCGCGCTGCTTTCTCGCCTGCGAGAACAGCTACAGCAGCCGCGCACGGCGCCGGATGGACCGGGCGAACGCCCTCGGCCGGACCCGCAGGCCCGTCGCCGATCTCCTCCACGGCCCCTGCCCGGCCGTCGTGCTCGGCGCGGGAGCGCAGGATCCGTGCCCCGACACGCGTCGACTGCACGGCATCATGGCGGCCGACGACTACGGCAGCGAGCTGTGCATCGCCCTGTCCCGACGCGGCGTCGCCCGGGGCGCGTTGGTGCTGCTGCGGGAGCGGGGCGCCAGACCCTTCTCACCGTCGGAGACCGTACGCGCCGCGGAACTGGCGGAGCCGCTCGCCTCGGCCGTGACGCGGTACGTGACGGACAAACCGCTGCGACCCCGGGAAGTCCATCTGCCGCCGGCCATCGTCGTCATCGGCAAGAACGACGAGATCGCCGGGGCGACGCCGACAGGACGCGACGCGCTGCGCGGGATCCTGCCCGGCGTCTACCCGGCCAGTGACCAGGAGCTGTTCAGCTTCATCTGGCACATCACCTACACCGCCCGGCGCACGGGCATGCCCGCGATCACACGAGCCCCCACGCCTCTGGGCTGGTTCTCGCTCCAGGCGCACCCGCTCGACGGCGCGATGACGGGCGACGTCGTGGTCACCCTCCAGCCCGCCCCGGCCGCGGAACTGCTGCCCGCGCTCGCCCAGTGGTACGGCATCTCGCCCAGGGAACGGATGGTCGTCGAGCAGGCGCTTCGAGGACTCGCCGCCAAACAGATCGCACGCCGCCTCGACCTGTCACCGCACACCGTGAACGACCACTTCAAGGCGGTCTACCGCAAGACCGGCGTGACCGGCAGGGAGGAACTGATCGCCTGCCTGTGACGACGGAGAACAGGGCCGAGCAGTGGATGGGCGCGTGGTCCCCGGTTACGCCTTCCTCGGGGCGGTGGGGTCGGTGACCCGCGTGCGGTCGTTCGACTCGGCGTAGATCACCAGCGTCTGGTCGGGGCGTCCGGCCACGTGGAACGCCGTGTACGCGTACGTGATGACGTCGCGCCCCGGCGGCCGCAGTCGCTTGTGGCCGCCGCGGCGTTGCTCGACGTCGAACCGCGGCCACCACGCCCGCACTTCGGGGCTGCCGGTGTGCAGTTCCTCGATGAGCCGCGTGTACCGGGGGTCGCCCGGGTGGGCGCCGGTGAGGGTGCGGAGCCGGGCGAGCAGGCCCTGGGCCTCGGGTTCCCAGTCGACCAGGACTTCGCGGGCCGCGGGTTCCAGGAAGACCCAGCGCGCGAGGTTGGCCGGCCGGTCCGCGCCCGTGCGCAGGTGCGGGAACAGCTCCTCGGCCGCCGGGTTGTGGCTGAGTACGTCGTACGTGCCGTCGATGAGGTACGCCGGGTGCGGCTGGAGCAGCAGAGGGACGGCCGCGACCTCGGCAGCCAGTGATTCCGGCTCCGACGGCACGGTTGTGGGAGCGCGTCCGGCCAGCCGGAACAAGTGGTCGTGTTCGTGCGGGGCGAGGCGCAGGGCGTCGGCGATCGCGCCGAGTACCTGGTCCGAGACCCGGATGTCCCGGCCCTGCTCGAGATACGTGTACCAGGTGGCGCTCATCCCGGCGAGCAGGGCCAGCTCCTCCCGCCGGAGCCCGGGCGTGCGGCGCCGCCGCGTCGACGGCAGGCCCACCTCACGAGGCGTGACGCGCTCCCTGCGGCTGCGCAGGAACGCGGCGAGCTCCGTGCGTCGGTCCTGCGTCTCGCCCATGGGTACCACCTTTGATTCCAGGATAAGTCCGTTCTGGATACCAGATTAAGGGCCCCGCAGAGTGTGGGTGAACCGAACGAAGAACGGCACCACATGAGCGGAGTCCAGCGCATGACAGGCAGCATCAACGGCAAGGTCGTGGCCATCACCGGGGCGAGCAGCGGCATCGGCGAGGCGACCGCGCTGCTCCTGGCGGAGCGCGGGGCACGTCTCGTCCTGGGCGCACGCCGCACCGAACGGCTGGAGGAGCTGGCCGGGCGGATCACGGAAGCGGGCGGGGAAGCCGTCTGCCTGCGCACGGACGTGACCCGCGGCGACGACCTGCACGCCCTGGTCGCGCTCGCGCAGGAGCGGTTCGGTCGCCTCGACGTACTGGTGAGCAACGCGGGCGTCGGCACCGTCTCGCCGCTGGACGATCTCCGCACCGACGAGTGGGACCACATGGTCGACGTCAACATCAAGGGGCTGCTGCACGGCATCGGCGCGGCGCTGCCGGTCTTCCGCGCCCAGGGAGGCGGCCAGTTCGTCACGACCGCGTCGACGGCGGCGTACCGCGTCGTACCGTCGATGGCCGTGTACGCGGGGACGAAGGTCGCCGTCCGCGCCATCTGCGAGGGGCTCCGTCAGGAGGCCGGGCCCGCGCTGCGCGTGACCACCGTCTCGCCCGGGGTGACGGCCACCGGATTCGCCGACGCGTCGAGCAACGAGCGGGTCCGTGCGGACATCGCGCGGATGCGCGACGAGCTCGCGATCCCGCCGGTCGCGATCGCGCGGGCCATCGCGTTCGCCGTCGAGCAGCCCGCCGACGTCGACGTCAACGAGATCGTCGTACGGCCGACCGCGCAGAGCTGATCCGCGTGGGAATCGGCGGGTCAGGGCAGCGGCGGGGACGAGCCGGGTGTGACCAGCCCGCACTGGTAGGCCGCGGCGACCACCTGAGCCCTGTCCCGCATGCCGAGCTTCAGGAGGATCCGCCCGATGTGGGTCTTGACCGTCGCCTCGCCGATGAACAGGTGGGCCGCGATCTCCGCGTTGGAGAAGCCGTGCGCCACCAGGACGAGGACCTCGCGCTCCCGGCCGGTGAGCGCCGCCAGCTCCGCGGGAGCCGGTCTGATCCTCTCCGGCCGGGCGGCGAACTCGGCCAGCATGTCGGCGACCACCGCCGGGTCCAGCCAGCCGTCCCCCTCGGCGAGCGCACGGACCGCGCTCACGAGCTCGCCGGGCGCCGCGTCCTTGAGCAGAAAACCGGAGGCCCCGGCGCGCAACGCCTGATAGACGGCTTCACTGACGTTGTACGTCGTCAGGACCAGCACCCGGGCCTCGCCGGGAAAGGCGTCGGAGGTGATCTGCCGGGTCGCCTCGACACCGTCCGTACCGGGCATCCGTACGTCCATCACGACGACCGTGGGACGCAGCTCGGCGACGCGCGCCACCGCCTCCGCGCCGTCAGCGGCCTCGCCGACCACCTCGATGCCGTCCTCGCCGGTGAGCAGCATGGCGAGCGCGGAACGCACCATCGCCTGATCGTCGGCGATCAGTACCCGGATCACGCTCCGACCTCCTGCGGGGAGAGTTTCGCCGTCGGCAGCTCCGCGGCGACACGGAAGCCGTCGTCCCCGACCGGACCTGCTTCGAACGTGCCGCCGCACACCGCCACCCGCTCGCGCAGCCCCAGCAGGCCGTGACCGGTGGACAGGTCGGAGCGGGTGGCCGACGGGAAGCCCCGCCCGTCGTCCTCGACCGCGATCGCGAGCCGACCGTCCGCTCCGTGCCAGTCGAGGCGTACGACCGTGACCGCGCCGGGGCCCGCGTGCTTGGCCGCGTTGGTCAGGGCCTCCTGCACCAGCCGGTACGCGGTCAGGTCGACGTTCCTGGTGAGCGGGGCGGGGACGCCGGTGACGCGCAAGTGCGCGATCAGACCTGCCTGGCGCACCCCGTTCAGGAGCGGGTCCAGGTCGGCGAGGCCGAAGCCCGGCCCCTCGGCGGCGGCCCGCTCGCCTTCGGTGCGCAGCACCAGCAGCATGTGCCGCAGCTCGGCGACGGCGGTCTTGCCGCTCGACTCGATCTGGTCGAGCGCGTTCTCGACCCGGTCCGGGTCGGTCCGCAGCACATGGCGGGCCCCGCCCGCCTGCAGCACCATGACGGTGACCGCGTTGGCGACGACGTCGTGCAACTCCCGTGCCGTACGCGCCCGTTCGGACAGCACCGCCTCCTCCGCGCGGGCCACCGCGAGTCGGTCCCGGACCGCCGCGGCGCGCCCCGCACGCACCCAACGGCCGACCGCCCACACCTCCAGATTGAGCAGCCCGTAGAAGCAGGCGACCCCGAGCAGGGACGTGAGCTGCTCCGCATCGGGTACGTCGGCGAGCGCCGCCCGCACCGAGAGCGCGACCGGCACCGCCACGGAGACCAGCGCCAGCACGGCAGGCCGGGCGTTTCGCAGCGCCGCGACGGTGTAGAGCGCGGCGAGCAGGGCCAGGGTCGGGCTGTAGTCGAACGTCCCTGCGGCGGTGAGGAGTTCACCGCCGAGTGCGTGCGCCCACACGCAGCAGAACACCGCGCCGGGTGCTCGCCGCCGTACCGCGAGTGCCGCGTAGCCGAGGACCGCGTACCCGACCGTGAGCAGCCGGTCGGCCACTCCGACGTGGGGGAGTGCGAAGTCCGAGAAGAGAAACAGGTCGGGCAGCAGGAGGGCCGCGGCCAGCACCGCGTCCTGTACGACGGGCGCTGCCCGGTACAGCCTGCCGAGGACGGTTCCGGGGCCGGTCATCACGGTCCGGTCGGCGGGTGCGGCGTGTCGGGGTGCGGCGGGTGGGGCAGGCAGGTGCGGATGACGCGGCAGGGTCCGGCCGCGAGCGCGTCGAGCCGGTCCTCGCTCAGTGCCGTCAGGCTCGCCTTCCTGGGGCGGGTGGGCACCGGCGAGTCGTAGCCGAGCTCGCGCATCGCCGCCCACAGGTCGCCGTCCTCGGTGCGCAGCGCCTCGGCCAGCCGTTGCTGGGTGGCGGGCTCGGCACTGACCACATAGCGCGAGGGGCCGGAGAGCCGGACGACGCTGGCCAGCACGCCCGACGGGGGTTCGTCCTGGCCCTGCCCCAGGTCGAGGCCCTCGTCCCGGTCCTGGTCCTGGCCCTCGCCCTGGATGAGGTGCTCGATGTCGGCCACCCCGATCCGCTCCACGGGGCCACTTCCTTCGGGCACCGGCGAGATCACCGCGACCAGTGCCCCCGGCGGCTCGACGAGGAGCGGCGGCGGATCGGGGACGAGGAGCACGTCCCGGTCCACGAGGAGCGCTCGGGCGCCGATGGGTTCGAGGACGACGTCCGCGGCTTTGACCAGCGCGGTTGACGTATCCATGGGGTCGCTCGAGTCGCTCATGGGTCCATCAAACGTGCTCGTCTCCACGCAGAAACGTACACCCAGGGTCGTACACCGGTAATCCACTCCAGAGTGGACGCGATGGTAGTCCTGATGCGCGCATTCTCGTGGGTGTCGGAAACCCGTCCGACGAGGAGAAGGATCAGGGAGAAGGACATGGGATACCAGGTCAAGTTCTACCAGCTGCGGTGCATCGAGACCGAGGACGGCAGCGAGGACGAAACGTGGGTGGACTTCCGCGGCGGCCGCGTCTGGGGGCGCGGGGACATCAACAAGGGTGACGTCATCAACGTCAACAACGGGCCGTTCACCCTGTCCAACAGCGCGGCGGACGTCGTCTCCGTGTGGGAGGAGGACACCCTCGACCCCAACGACCACCTGGGCGACTTCCACATCAGCTCCGCCGTCTCGGGCCGCGGCGAGCAGGTCGCCGTGTTCCGCGGTGACGGCGCCCACTACACCCTCACCTACGAGGTGCGGCCGGACAACTGGTAGTCCCGCTCACCGCCGGGTGCGCCCCCCCCACGACGCACGAAAACGCGCCGCCGAAAGGGAAGGTCGGCGGCGCGCTTGCTCCTGCCCACCGCGGGAGGCCGACGCACGGTCTCCGCGGCGCGGGGTGTCAGGTCAGTCGTTGACGCAGGTGTTGCCGAAGGCCGGGTTCAGCAGGCCGACGACGTTGATGGTGTTGCCACACGCGTTGACCGGGATGTGGATCGGGGCCTGGATGGTGTTGCCCGAGATGACGCCCGGCGAGTTCTGGGCCGCGCCCTGCGCGCCGGCGTCGGCCGAAGCCAGACCCGCAGCGCCCATCACCAGGGCGCCGGTGCCCAGGACCACGCTCAGCGTCTTCTTCGTTGCGGACATGGTGGATCTCCTTGCAGTCGAATGTGCCTGAGGGCGCCCGGTCGGGTCACGACACGCCGTGCGCGACCGGAGCAGCACAACTCTGGGCGCCCGCGGTGATCAACGCGCGTTCCCCTTGTCGGACACGCGTCCTCGCCCGAATGCCGCAACGGCCGTCATGCGCCGCGTGATCCTCACCGCCGCCGAAGAGCCCGGCCGGATCACTCGCCCGCGGTCTCCCGGCACTCGACGTGGCCCCAGCCCTGTGCGTTCTTGGCGATCTTCTCGCCGGCGGCGTACGGCTTCTGGCAGTGGCAGCGGCCGGGGTACTTGGCCTTGATGACGGCGCCCGAGGACGCCTTACCCGAGCTCGCCCTCTTCGTACCGGCGGTGGCCTTGCGGGGTGCGCGGCTCGCGGGGGAGGAGGTCATGCGTTCCGCCCGCGGCTCCGGGATCTCCGTCGCGCCGTGGGCCGTGCCCGCGGGCTGCTGGCTCGTCGCGGCGTCGCTGGCCGCGACGTCCGCGATCGCGTTGAGGTGGTCGCCGTCCACGCGGTGCGCCGCCACGTGCCGGAACGTCACCTCGCGGCCCTGCAGCAGTGCGTCGATGCGTACGACGAGCTCCTTGTTGGCGACCGGCTTCTTCGCCGCGGTCTGCCACCCGTTGCGCTTCCAGGACGCGATCCACTTGGTGACCGCGTTCATCGCGTACTGGCTGTCCATCCGTACCTCGATCGGCACGGCGGGGTCGGTGGCCTCCAGGAGTTCCGCCAGCGCGGTCAGCTCGGCCACGTTGTTCGTGGAGTGGCCGAGCGGACCGGCTTCCCAGCGCTGCGGGTGGCCGTCCGCGTCGGCGACCACCCAGGCCCAGGCCGCGGGCCCGGGATTCTTCTTCGCCGCTCCGTCACAGGCGGCAATGATCAAGTCAGACATCCCCCGATCGTTTCATCCCGCGCCGACGGGCAGGAAACTGCAGGTCTCCGACGTCGCTGACACGGCCACCCGATGTCTTGTCGAGGAAATGCCGGGCACACGTACGTTCTGACCGAGCCGTGGCGGGGGGCGTGGTACTCCTGCGGTAGCCCTCGAGGAGAACGACACTCCATGAACGTGAACGATCACTCTCCCGTCGCCTGCGGCCGGCCCGGGCCCGGCGACCGGACCACCGTCGCCGACGGGGCCTGGCTCGCCGTCGCCTGCCAGCTCGCCACGGCGAGTCCGCCCTCGGAGTCGGAGCTCAGCGCGGGTGCCGTCGTCGTGGCCGACGACGGCACCGAACTCGCCCGCTCCTACTCCCGCGAGAGCGGCGCGCACCACCACGCCGAGGAAGGCGCCCTGGCCAAACTCCGGCCGGACGACCCGCGCCTGGCCGCGGCCACCCTCTACGCCTCGCTCGAACCGTGCGCGGAAGACGGCTCCGGGCGGCGCTCCTGCGCCCGGCTGGTCCGCGAAGCGGGGGTGCGCCGGGTGGTGGTCGCCCGGCGGCGGCCCGAGACGTCCGGCACCGGTCGCATCGAGGACGCCGGTGTCACCGTCATTGAATTGTCCGAGTACGCCGACGCTGCCAGATCCCCGAATTCTCATCTGATGTGATTGCCGGGTAGCCCGTCACTCGTCCTTCGCCTCCTTCTCCCAGACCTCTCAGAGCATGATGAGCAGACGCGTATTCGGCTTGAGTTTCCTGTTCACCGAACGACTCTGCACGTACACCTCCAACTTGGGATTGTTGCCCGCCTTGACGGAGACGGTTCCGTGAATACCCGTACCGAACAGAAGGCTGCGCGCCGCGTCGCCCGTATAAGCGCGGTCGGTGTCCTTCTCGACGACGATGACTTCCTTGTTCTGCTGTACCTGGGCCCGGGCACCCAACTGGTAATAGCAGGCGCCCCTTTCGTAGGCGACACCCGGATGCGAGTTGACGAAGGGGCGGATCTCTGCCTCCTTGTCGACCTTCAGGAGACGGTATTTGTCGGCCGGTATCGGTTCGAGGTTCGCGCGCACCTCGTCGACCGATATGTCCTGGCCGACGGCGAACAGGTTCTTCGTGCCGCGCACGCCCTGCTCCCGTCCGCGGAGGAAGCTGGTGGCGGCGGCGCGCACGGTGCCGATCGCGTCCTCGACGCCCTTCTGGGAGTCGGCGTCCCAGATGGCGATGTTGCCCGCCGGGAAGCCGTAGTTCTGCGCTGTACGCTTGGCCAGCGAGTTCGGGACGAGGATCGCGGACGTCCAGTGGCCGGGCAGCCCGCCCATCTTCGCCGTGATCCGGTCGAGCCACGGGCCGAGGATGCGCATGTCGCCGTCGTGGCGCCGGTCTCCGCCGGAGGCGTTCTCCTCGCCGTCCGTGACGACGATCTGGAGGAAGCTGTGCTCGCCGTACTCCTCCCAGATGTGCCCCAGGTCGTCCAGGGACTTCAGGGAAGCCTCGATGAGCGCCGTCGCTCCGTTCTTCACCCGGTACAGCCCACGCATGGACGGGAGATGCTTCACATCCATGTCCCAGACCAGGTTCTCCACCTTGTGGTCGAAGGAATAGAGGCTGATACGGGTCTCGTGACCGAGGCTGTCCGACTCGGCCTTCAGGCCCGCCACGAACTCGTCCACCACGCGAATGAGTTGGCTCTGGTGCGGCTGCATCGAACCGGAACAGTCCACTACCAGCGCGACGTGATTCACCTTGTGCTGAATCCTGTTTGCGGACACGTCAGTGTTCCCCCTCCGAGGTTCCCCGAGTGATGTTCCCCGAGTGATGTATTCACTCTATGTGGAGGCACTGACAACGGCCTTTGACGCTCAATCACCCACCCCGTCCGCGCAGCGCCGGGTGACCGCCCACAGGGCGAGACCGAGGCAGCTGAACGTCGCGCCGAGTGCACACACGGCACCCCAACCGCCCACCGTGTAGAGGGTGGTCGCCGCGATGGCGCCGGTGGCGCTGCCGATCGAGTAGAAGACCATGTAGCCGCCGATCAGCCGACTGCCCGCGTCGGGGCGCAGAGCGTAGATCAGGGTCTGGTTGGTGACGTGGACCGCCTGGACGGCGAGGTCGAGGAGGATCACCCCGACGATCAGGGCGGCGGGAGAGCTGCGAGTGAAGGCCAAGGGCACCCATGAGACGGCGAGCAGGGCCAGCGCCGTGCCGGTGGTCTGCCGGGAGAGTCCGCGGTCGTTGAGGCCCCCCGCCACCGACGCGGCCAGGGCGCCGGCGGCACCGATCAGTCCGAGCGCGCCGATCGCGCTGTGGGACAGGAAGTACGGCGCCTCGCTGAGCGGCAGCGCGACGCTGCTCCACAGGGTGCTGAAGGCGGCGAACACCAGCAGGCCGAACAGCGCGCGGAGCCGCAGCAGCCGCTCCCGGGCGAACAAGGTGACGGTGGACCGCAGAAGTTCGCCGTAGCGAAGGGACGTCCGCGGAGTGCCGCTGCCACGCGGGAGCACCAGGTGCAGGACCAGCGCGAGCAGGGCGGTGAGTATGGCCGAGGCGAGGTAGACGGAGCGCCAGCCCGCGAGATCGGCCATCACCCCGGACGCGGTGCGGGCCAGCAGGATTCCGACGACCACACCGCTGGTGACGAGACCGACGACCCGTCCGCGGTTCGCGGCGGGCGCCAGTGATGCCGCGAAGGCCACCAGGGTCTGCGTGACGACCGCGAGGAGCCCCGTGGCGGCCATGCCCGCGAGCAGCATTCCCGCCGTGCGGGCGGTGGCCACCACGGTCAACGCGCCGACCAGGAGCAGCAGTTGGAGCACGACGAGACGTCTGCGGTCGGCCGTGTCGCCCAGCGGCACGAGGAAGAAGAGCCCGAGGCCGTAGCCGACATGCGTGAGCGTGACGACGCTGCCGATGAGTGCCGGGCTCATGGCGAGGTCATGGCCCATGGTCACCAGGAGCGGCTGGGAGAAGTAGACGTTGGCCACGGCTGCCCCGCAGGCGACGGCGAAGAGGAGCACGATGCCGCGGGAGAGGGGGAGCGCGGCTTCTGGGGCCGTTTCGCATTCCGGGGCCGTTTCGAACTGTCGTCGCGTCACAGCCTGGCCGTCGCAGGGCATTCGCGTACACCTCCGCCTGTTTGTGCTCATGCTCACACCTGGTTGCAAGTTGCTACCAGATGGGGATGGTGACGGTAGCGGTCGCTGGTAGCATGTTGCAACTAGGGTGGAGAGCGGGAGGCGGACGCCATGGTGACCAGGACGCGTTTCGACGACAGTGAATGCCCGGTGGCCCGGTCGGTGGACGCCATCGGCGACTGGTGGTCGCTGCTGATCGTGCGGGACGCCTTCGACGGGAGCCGGCGCTTCGGTGAGTTCCAGCGCAGCCTCGGCGTGGCCAAGAACATCCTCACCGCGCGCCTGCGCACCCTCGTGGACGGCGGCGTCCTCGAATCCGTCCCCGCCTCGGACGGCAGCGCCTACCGCGAGTACGCCCTCACACCCAAGGGCAAGGCACTCTTCCCCGTCATCGTGGCGCTGCGGCAGTGGGGCGAGCAGAACTTCTTCGCGCCCGGTGAACCGCACTCTCAGCTGGTCGACCGCCGACAGGGGCAGAGTCTGCGCGCCCTGGAAGTGCTGTCCGCGGACGGGCGGCGACTGAGTCCCGACGACACGGCCGTCCACAAAGTCCCCGCCAGGACGTCAGCCCCATGACCGCTCGTCGCCCCGCTTCAGGAGTCACTCCCATGCCAGAGCTCGAAATCGATGCTGTCGTGTTCGACGTCCTCGGCACGCTGGTCGACGAACCCGCCGGGATCCACGCCGGCATCGGCGCCTTCGCCCCTTCGCTCGACGACTCCGAGGTCGAGCGGCTCCTGTCGCTGTGGCAGACGCATGTCGAGCGCGAGCAGCAACACGTGGTCGACGGCGTACGGCCCTACCTCACCAGCGACGCCCTCGACCTGGAAGCCGCGCAGCTCGTCGCCGCCGCCGCGCAGGTCGACGACGCGCATGCGGTGGCGGCACTCGCCGCGGCGGGACGCAGGCTCCCGCCGTGGCCCGACACGGTGGCAGGGCTGGCCCGGCTCGCCGAACGGTTTCCGCTGATGGGGCTCTCCAACGCGAGCAGGTCCGCGCTGCTGGAACTCAACGCGTACGCCGGACTGCGCTGGCACCAGGCGCTGTCCGCCGAGGACGCCCGGACCTACAAGCCCGACCCGGCGGTCTATCACCTGGCTGTCGCCGTTTCCGGGCGCCCGCCGGAGCGGCTGTTGATGGTCGCCACGCATGCGTGGGACTTGCGTGCCGCGCAGAGCCTCGGCCTGCGCACGGCTTACGTGGCACGCCCCGTCGGGGACCCGCCCACCTCCTCGGATACGTTCGACCTCTACGCCGATGACTTGCCCGATCTGATCAAGCAGCTCGACCGCCGTAGGGCGTAGGGCGTAGGGCGGGGAGATGGGCGGTAGGGGGTAGGGGGCTCAGCGGGTGAGCAGGTCGCGTATCGCCGCGCTGACCACGGTGGGCTCCTCCTCCGCCATGAAGTGGCCGCAGGACACGGTCCCGTGACGCAGGTCCGGGGCCCAGGCGCGCCACAGCGCGGCGGCGTCGAAGCCGAGCGCCGCGCCCCAGTCCTGCTGGAGCACGGAGACCGGCATGGCGAGCCGGTTGCCCGCGTCCCGGTCGACCTGGTCGTGCCGGACGTCGACGTGGGCCGAGGCGCGGTAGTCGGCGACGATGGACGGCACGGCTTCGCGGCACGCCATGAGGTAGGCGGCGCGTACGTCGGCGGGGATCGCCGCAGGATCGCGCGTCCAGATGTCGAGGAAGTGGCCGAAGAACGCGTCCGGGGCGCCGCCGATCAACTCCTCCGGCAGGCCGGGCGGTTGGGCCATCAGGTACAGGTGGAAGCCGACGGCGGCCGTGGTGCCGTGCATGACCTCCCACATGTCGAGGGTCGGCAGCACGTCGAGGGACAAGAGGTGCGTGACCGCTTCCGGGTGGTCGAGCCCGGCCCGTAGGGCGACGAGGGCGCCGCGGTCGTGCCCGGCCAGGGCGAACCGGTCGTGACCGAGGGCACGGGCCAGCGCGACGACGTCGGCCGCCATCGTGCGCTTGGAGTACGTTTCCCCGTCGAGGTCGGCCGGTTTGTCGCTGGCGCCGTATCCGCGCAGGTCGGGGCAGATCACGGTGTGCTCCTGGGCGAGGTCGGACGCGACGTGCCGCCACATGAGGTGCGTCTGCGGGAAGCCGTGCAGCAGCACGACGGGGCTGCCGGAGCCGCCGACGGCGACGTGGAGACGTACGCCGTCCGCGACAGGGACGTGCTGGTGATCGAAGCCGGGGACGGTCGGTGTCATGGTGAGCTCTCCGGGAGGATGGGGTGAAGCCGATGGGGCGAAGCTGATGGGGCGAGGCCGCTGGGGCGAAGCCGTGGCGGCGGACGCCTTCAGCCTGCCGCCGGTGAATCAGCAACCGATCAGTGAGCGGAAACGCACGGTCCGGACGGAATGGGCGGGACGGGCAGGACGAGTAGGACGGACAGGACGGGTGGAGTGGTGGTGACAGGAACGGAGTCTCCGGAACCGTCGGAACAGGTGCGGTTCGGGGTCCTTGGTCCCGTGGCGGCCTGGGGTTCCGGCGGTCCGCTCGCCCTCGCGGGGCCGCGGCAGCGGGCCGTCCTCGCCCGTCTGATCGTCGCCCGCCGCCACGTCGTGCCCGTCACGCGCCTCATCGACGACCTGTGGGACGACCCGCCGGAACGTGCCCTGGGGACGGTCCGGACGTTCGTCGCCGCGCTGCGCAAGGCCCTGGAACCCGACCGGCCGCACCGCGCACCAGCCCGCCTCCTCGTGACCGAGGGCCCGGGCTACGCGCTGCGCGCCGCGCCGGACGCCGTTGATGCCTGGCGGTTCGAAGCGGCCGTGAGTGAGGCCCGGCAGGTGCCGCCACCGGATGCGCTGCGCCGCCTCGACGAGGCGCTGGGGTGGTGGCGGGGTCCTGCCTACGCCGATTTCGCGGACGAGGAGTGGGCGCGTACGGAGCGTTCCCGGCTCGCCGAACTGCGCGCGCTGGCCGTCGAGCGGCGCGCCGAGGCCGCGCTCGCGTGCGGCGGGGCGGCCGATGTCGTGCCCGACCTCGACGCGCACGTGACCCGCCATCCGTGGCGTGAGGACGCTTGGCGGCTCCTGTCTCTCGCGCTGTACCGGGCGGGCCGGCAGGGCGACGCGCTCGCGACACTGCGCCGCGCCCGGGCCACGCTCGCCGATGAGCTGGGGCTCGACCCGGGCCCCGGCCTGCGCCGCCTGGAGGCGGACATCCTCGCGCAGGACGCGGCGCTGGATCCGGGGGAGGGGCGGCCGGAGGCAGTGAGCACGACGGCGGCGGCTACGGCGCTCTCGGCGTCCCGGCTCTGGAGCGAGGCGGCGGCGTCGTACGACCGCACCGTCGAGGCAGGCGCCCGCGCCCGTCTGGAGTCGACCGTCGGCCTCATCCGGAACCTCGCCGTGACCGGAGCCGGGGGACTGGAAGCCGCCCGGGGCCACCGCATGGCGGTGATCGAGGCCGCCGAGGAGCACGGCGACCCGGAGCTGACCGCCCGCGTGATCGGCGCCTTCGACGTACCGGCGATCTGGACGCGCGGCGACGACCCGGAACTCGCCCGGCAGATCGTCACCGCCGCGGAACGGACCCTCACGCACCTGCCGCACGACGCGTCCGACGCGACGCGCTGCCGTCTCCTCTCCACCGTCGCGGTGGAGACGCGCGGCGCAAGGACACCGCGCGGACCGCGGGCCGCGCGCGAGGCGGAACGGCTCGCCCGGCACCTCGACGACCCCGCGCTGCTCGCGTTCGCGCTCAACGGGACGTACATGCAGTCCTTCACCCGTGCAGGCCTGGCCCCGCGGCGCGATGCCATCGGCGCCGAACTCGTCGAACTCGCCGCGCGTCAGGGCCTGGTGACGTACGAAGTACTCGGCCACCTCATCCGCCTCCAGGCACGCGCCGGACTCGGCGACTTCCCGGGGGCCGACGCGCACGCGGCCGCCGCGACGCGACTCTCGGAGCGTCACGAACTGCCGCTGGTCGACGTCTTCACGCGGTGGTACGACGCCCTGCGAGCGGCGGCGTCCGGGGAAGTGGCACGTGCCGAGACCGCGCTGCGCGTCGCGGCCGCGCACCTGGACGAGGCCGGGATGCCGGGGATGCGTACGGGGCTGCTGCCACTCGCACTGGTGACCCTGCGCCTGGCGCACCTGCTGCCGCCCGAGGTCGACCTGTCCGCGGACTGGGGCCCGCACCGCCCCTGGGCCGAGGCGCTGGCCCTCGCGGAGACGGGGCGCCACGCCCAGGCGCACGCGGCACTGCGAGCCCTCCCCGAACCGCCGCCGGACCTGCTCTACGAGGCGCTGTGCTGTGTGGAGGCGGAGGCGGCACTGCGTTCGGGGGACCGGGCGGGGCTGGAGCGGGCCCGCTCGCGGCTGCTACCGGCCGCGGGGCAGCTGGCCGGTGCGAGCAGCGGGGTGCTCACGGCCGGGCCCGTGGACCGGTGGCTCGCCCGCGTCGCGGGCGCGCTTGCTTGACACATCGGGGAGGGCGGCCTCTGGCCGAGGCGTGAGGCTGAGGCGCGAGGCTGAGGCATGCGGATGAGGTGCGCGGCTGAGGTGCGGCAGGCGAAACGTTCTTGCCGTGCCCGGCCCCTCGTACCGACACTGTTCCCATGAACAGGGCGACGAGGGAACCACTGCCGGGAGGCGGGCTCGTCCTGGCCGTACCCGAGGCCGAGCCGGGCCCGCCATCGTCTCCGGCCCCAACCTCGTCCTCGTCTCCGTCCCCGCCCCCATCCCCATCTCCGTCCCCGCCCCCGCAACTTCGCTTCGAGCGGGTGACGCGCCGCCGCTGGACGCTGCTGCAGAACGAACGGCCGCTGATCCAGGCCCGGCTGGCGGGCGACGGATGCTGTCACGACCTCTACCTGCGCCGCCTGCCCGGCCACCGCTCCCCGCTGCCGCCCCTGTCCGCAGCGGCGATGCGGGCCGGGGGCGACTGGCCCCACCGGTACGCACGTTGGCTGGAGGATGCGGCGGAGTACGGTCCGCTCCGGCCCGGACGCTGGCGGTTGTCCCCGCGTACGACGTTCGCTCCCGGCATCTGGAGCTGCGACCTCGTCCAGGACTGGCCCGACGCGAAAATCGAGCTGCTCTGCGGGGGAGGCTGGCACGGCGTTCTGCCGCTGCGCCCGCTCCCGGCGCCGGACGCGCCGCGCGTCAAGGCCCTCCGCAAGCACGTCCGCGAGGGCAGCCTCGCGCCCGTGCTGCTGTGGTGGGTGTCCTTCCTGGACGGCTGGCTGCTCCTCGACGGTCACGACCGCGCGGCCGCCGCGCTGGCGGAGGGGACGGCCCCGGCCTGCGTGGAGCTGGTCCGCGTACCGGACGACGCCGACTGGCGGGCGACCGCAGCGGACATCACCCAGGGCCACGAGGAACGCATGGCGCGCCTGGACAAGCACCCCGCGACCCCGCACACCGCCCGCCAACGGCGGGCCATGGAACGGGGTTACGCCGACGCCCTCTCCACGCTCCCGTACGACGCGGCCGCCACGCCGCTGGACCCGAGGGACGCCTAGTTCACCTGCGGACGCGCCGCGGGGGTGAAGAAGTTGACGAGGTTGCCGTCGGGGTCGCGGAGGAGCAGGGAACGGTTGCCCCAGGGCATGGTGGTCGGACCGCTGACGAAGTCGGGGACCCAGTCGGTCAGGGCGTTGTGCAGTCGATCGACGTCGTCCACACGGAACTCGATGATCACGCTGTGGTTGTCGGCCGGGCGCGCGGACCCGGGGGCGAACAGCGGAACCGTGCGTGTGCCCGCTATCGCCAGGGTCGCGGTCGGGGTCCTGAGCTCGGCGAAGTCCTCGGTGGCCCAGGTGGCCGGGGTGCCGGTGGCTTTCTCGTAGAAGTCGACGAGACGTGCGACGTCGTCGGTGATGATGCGGACGGAGACGAAGTCGGTCGTTTCGGTCGTTTCTGTGGCGTGCATGCTGCTCTGCTCCTCGGCTGAGTGTTGCGTGGCGCCGCGCCGCGACGTGTCGTGCTGCGCTGCGGTCCGTGTGTGCTGCACGCTAGGACAAATAGTGGACAGAATCGGTCCTGTATTCGCGTTAGGGTGCGGATATGTCTCGACCGGTGGGCCGCGTGCTCACGCTCCTGGAACTTCTGCAGTCGGGCGGCACCCGCACGGTGGCCGAACTGGCCGACCGGCTCGGTGTCGACGGGCGGACCGTACGGCGCTACGTGGACCAGCTGACCGACCTCGACGTGCCGGTCGAATCCGTGCGCGGCCGCTACGGCGGATACCGCCTCGCCCCCGGCACGGCGCTGCCCCCACTGATGTTCAGCGACGACGAGGCGCTCGCTGTTCTGCTCGGGCTGGTCGCGGGACGCCGAGCGGGCCTCACGCCCGACGGCACGGCAGGCGAGACCGCGGCGGCCAAGATCCGGCGCGTGCTGCCCGTCCGCATCGCCCGCAGGCTCGACGTGGTCCTGGACTCCCTGGCCTTCACCGACGAGCCGGGCGCGTTTCCCGCGCCGGACGCGGAGGTGCTGCTCGCCCTCGCCGACGCGGTACGCCACCGTCGGGCCGTCGCGCTCCGGTACACGGACCGCAAGGGGCGGCGCGGTGACCGCACCCTGCACCCGTACGGGATCGTCGCCCACACGGGCCGGTGGTACGTCACCGGCAAGGACCCGGAGATCGACGAGTACCGGACCTTCCGGCTCGACCGCATCACGTCCGCACGGCCTCTGGCAGGCGGTTCGTACGAGGTACCGGACGGGTTCGATGCGGCGGACCGCGTGCTGACCGGGTTCGCCACGGCCGCGTACCGGTATGAGGTGACGCTGCGGATCCAGGGCACGGTCGAGCAGGTCCGGGCCCGCCTTCCCGCGAGCGTCGCGAGTCTGGAGGAGTGTGCTCCCGGCGACGACGAGGGTGACCGGGGAGGCGAGGGTGACGAGGGAGCCGAGGGCGAGGGGCGGGGCGGACGTGAATCCTGGCTGCGGGCCGAACTACGGGCGCAGAGCCTCGACTGGCTGCCTCCCGTGCTCGCGTCCCTCGACCGGCCGTTCGTCATCGAAGGCCCTGAAGAACTGCGCGGTCTCGTCGCAGAGTTCGCCGAACGCCTCGCCTCCTTCGCCCGCTCGGCCTGATCGCGGCGGTCGGTGGCGGTCCGCGGCGGTCCGTGGCGCTAGGCGCGCGTCGGCGGGACCGGTGTCAGGCGGTACGTATCCCCGTCGGACACCACGCGTCCGGCCGTCGGGTCGGGGAAGTGGGTGCCGAGGAGCAGCGTCTCCGTGTCGGCGAGCGAGGCGAGCAGGTCGCTGCGGGTGGCTTCGGCCTGTGCGGGGTCGATGTCGACGCAGCTTCCGAGGTGGGGGTGGGGGAGTTGTACGGGGTGGTGGAGCAGGTCACCCGTGATGAGGGCTGATCGGCCGTGGCTGCTCACCTGGACGGCGAGGTGTCCGGGGGTGTGGCCGGGGGAGGGCACGAGGCGCAGGCCGGGGGCGACTTCGGTGCCCTGGGCCGGGACGTCGACGAGGTCGAGCAGCCCCGCGTCCTCGATCGGGTACACGGAGTCGCGGAACATCTGCTGTCGCGGTTCGTCCATGTCGTACGCGGCCCAGAACTCCCGCTCGACGCGGGAGGTGACGTAGCGGGCGCGGGGGAAGGTGGGCACCCAGGACCCGTCCTCCTCACGGGTGTTCCAGCCGACGTGGTCGGTGTGCAGGTGGGTGAGGATGACGAGGTCGACCGAGTCGGGCGGGAAGCCCGCGTCGGTGAGGCGTTGCGGGTAGTCGGTGCGGAGGTCGTGCCAGGCCGGATTCGCGCGCGTCTTGCCGTTGCCGATGCCGGTGTCGACGAGCACGCGAAGTGTGCCCACGGTGAGCGCGAAGGTGTGGCTGTCGAGGTGCAGGGTGCCGGTGGCGTCGGCGAAGTCCGGTTGCAGCCACGGGTGTTGGGCTACCACGTCGGGCGTCGCGGTCGGGAGCAGCCAGGGGCCGGTCTCGGGCGGCAGGGGGATCTCGTCGACGCGGTGGATGGTGACGTCGCCGACCGTCCAGTGGGGGGCTTGGGTTCGGAGCGGGGGCGAGGTCCGGGTCTGCATGTGTGCTCCCTGGTGGGCGTTGACTGGTTAAGGCTAAGCGTTTGCGTTAAGTGAGCGTAGGCCCTACGTTGGGTCTAACGCAAACGCTTAGCTTTAAGTGCGAGTGCGGGGCTCGCCCGCCTCCCTCCGCTTCCCCGCCGAGAAAGGGACCCCCATGCCCGATACCGAACCGCCCCTCACCCCGCCCGAGGCCGCCCGATGGGCGGCACGTTCCGGACTTCCCCTGGCGAGTGACCGGGCCCAGGCGGTCGCGGCCACGGCCGACCACATCCACTCCGTCGTAGCCGTCCTGCGGGAACTGGACTTCGCCGACACCCCGCCCGCCGCTCACCGCGCGGCAGAGGAGACCCACGTAGACGTAACCCACGAAGGCGAAACCCACGAAGGCGAAAACCACGTAGAGGAGACCCGCAATGCAGCCGTATGAGTTGACCCTCGCCGCCGCGGCCGAGGAGATCCGCACGCGTCGGCTGTCCCCCGTCGAGCTCGTGGACTCGGTGCTCGACCGGATCGCCCGCACAGAACCCGCCCTCCAGGCCTACGTCACCGTGACGGCGGAGCGGGCGCGCGACGCGGCGCGAGCGGCCGAACGGGCAAGCGCAGCCGACGCCGCGAGCCGCACGTCTTCGCACGGCCCGCTGCACGGCATCCCCATGGCGCTGAAGGACCTGATCGACGTCGCCGGTGTCGCGACCACCGCGAGCTCCCGCGTCCGGGCGGAGCACCCCGCGGCCGCCGCCGACAGCACGGTCGCCGCACGCCTGGCCAAGGCGGGCACCGCCCTCGTGGGCAAGACCCACACCCACGAGTTCGCCTTCGGACTCACCACGCCCCAGACCCGCAACGCCTGGCACCCGGACCGTGTGGCGGGCGGTTCCAGTGGCGGTTCTGCCGTCGCCGTCGCGGCCGCAGCGGCGACCTTCGCCCTGGGGACCGACACCGGAGGGTCGATCCGCGTGCCGGCCGCGTTGAACGGCGTCGTCGGCCTCAAGCCCACGTACGGCCTCGTCCCCCGGCACGGCGTGACGTCCCTGTCCTGGTCGCTGGACCACGTGGGCCCCATCACGCGTACCGTCGAGGACGCCGCCCTGGTGATGTCCGTCCTCGCGGGGCATGACCCCCGCGACCCCGCCAGCCTGCCCACCCCGTCCTCCGTGGACTACCGGCCGCCGGCGGGCGCGGACCTGACGGGAGTACGGGTCGGCGTACCGCGCAACTACTACTTCGAGCACGTCGACCCCGAGGTCGAGACGGCGGTGCGCGGCGCCGTCGAGCAGCTCGAAGCCCTCGGCGCGACGCTCGTCGAGGTCGAGATCCCGATGACCCGGTACGTCCAGGCCACCCAATGGGGCCTGATGGTGCCCGAGGCCACCGCCTACCACGAGCAGACCCTGCGCTCGGCGCCCGAGCGGTACGGCGCCGACATCCGTGTCCTGCTGGAGGCCGGTGCGCTCATGTCCGCCGGCGACTATCTGCGTGCCCAGCGGGCCCGGACCCTCATGCGGCAGGCGTGGCTGCGCATGCTGGACGAGGTCGACGTGGTCGCCGCGCCGACCGTTCCCTTGACCGCGGTACATACGGACCAGGAGGTCATCGTCTGGCCCGACGGGACGAGCGAGAGCGTCTCCGACGCGTATGTCCGCCTGTCGGCCCCCGCGGACATCACCGGCGTTCCGGCGCTGTCCGTGCCGGTCGGCCGCGACGGCGCGGGGATGCCCATCGGCATGCAGCTGCTCGGACGGCCGCTCGCCGAGGCCACGGTGCTGCGGGTGGGGCACGCGTACGAGGAGGCGGTGCCCGCGCGTGGCTACGCTCCGGTGCCGGTTCCAGCGCCCCCGGCGATCCCGGCGGTCCCGGCCGTCCCGGCGGACCTGCGCGTGGACGCGCTTTAAGGTGATGTCGTGAGTCGTAGACCGATGGCGCGCCCCGGCGGGCGCAGTGCCCGCGTCCAGGAAGCGGTGCACACCGCCGTACGTGAACTCGCGGAGGAGGTGGGCCGCGACGCGCTGACCGTTCCCCTGATCGCGGCCCGCGCCGAGGTCACCCCCTCGACGGTCTACCGTCGATGGGGCGATCTCCAGGCGCTGCTGTCCGACGTGGCGGTCGAGCGGCTGCGTCCCGAGGCGCCGCCGGAGGATCTGGGGGACCTCAGGAACGATCTGCGGTCCTGGGCCGAGCAGTTCCTCGACGAGATGGGCTCGCCCGCCGGCCGCGCGTACATCCGCGACGCCCTGCTCGGCGACCCGGACGGCAGCAACGCGGGCCAGTGCTCCGCCTACGCGGCCGAACAGGTCGACGTCATCCTCGCCCGCGCGGCGGACCGCGGCGAGACCGGACCCGACGTCGAGACGGTCCTTGACCACGTCGTCGCGCCGATGATGTACCGCATCCTGTTCCGCCCGTCCGGACACGACGCGGCGTACGCGCGACAGCTGGTGAGCGGAGTGCTCGACGCGCCGACGTAGGTGACCGGACCCCTCACTCGTCCCCGTAACCCGGCCGCGCGCACGCCACCACCCCGTCCACCGCCACGAAGCGCGCCGTCAGCGTGTCGCCGTCGCCGCGGCCCACCACGGCCAGGAGCACCTCGACCGTGTGTTCCGTCTCGTCGCCGTAGGCGCCCTTGGGGACGGAGGCGCTGAGGGTGCGCACTTCGGCGATGTCGTAGCCGGCGCGGGCGCACTCCGCGAACAGGTCGGGCAGCAGGCCCGGGCGTTGCAGGTAGGTGATGCGGTAGTGGACGGGGACCGAGCGCAGGAGTGAGAGGCGCCGGGCCAGGGGGCGGACCGCGTACGCGACGAGGAAGTACGAGGCGGTGGCGAGCACCGCGAGCAGGGGCAGACCGGCTGCCGCCGCCGAGCCGACGGCGGCCGTCAGCCAGATGGTGGCCGCCGTGGTCAGGCCCTGCACGGAGCCCCGGTGTACGAAGATGACCCCGGCGCCGATGAAGCCGAGACCGGAGACGATCTGCGCGGCCACCCGGGACGGGTCGAGGGTGACGGTGCCCGACTGCAGCACGTCGGTGAACCCGTACTTGCTGACCAGCGTGAACAGGGCGGCGCCCACGCCGACGGTGGTGTAGGTCCGCAGGCCCGCGGCCTTCTGCCGGATCTCGCGCTCCAGGCCGATCGCGGCGGACAGGCCGAAGGCCACGGCGAACTCGGCCAGCTGCACCCAGCCCTGGCCACTCGGTTCCATCACTCGTCCTCACCCCGGCCGTACGGTCTTCCGACCTTCCTCGTGCCCACTGTTGCCGATGGGACACACCTCCGCGATCGGGGCGGCGTCGAGCGGGATCGTCGCGAACCGGCCATAGTCCGGACCGGACGGCTCCGCCAACGCCTGCTCCGAGTCCCGGAGGTGGCGGTGTCTGCGTACGTAATTACCCTCTGTCGCGCATTGATGTACGTGTCCGTCATGGCGTCCCCCGTGTCACAGGTGACGCTCAGGTCCCATCCGTCTCGTGCGTCATGTCGGAACTCGGGCCTCCCCTTGTGGTCGTGCCGAGGGTCCGCCTTGCGCTCCCTCCGCCGCGCTTTTCGGACAGCGGATCCCGCACCTTGTAGCCCGCTCGCGGCGCTGGCTACGATCCCGCTCTCGTTTCACTCCCATCCCAGTTTCTTCACATCTCTTCACGGCTGCTTCATGTGCATGGAGGAAATGCGTGGAGTCGTTACCCCTCTCTTCCGCAGGCACCTCCGCCCGCGACTTCCGGCTCTTCTGGTGGGCCAACGCGGCCGACGCGCTCGGCACCCAGGCATCCGGTGTCGTACTCCCACTGCTGCTCCTCTCGCTCGGCCACTCCGCGCAGACCGCGGGGCTCGTCGCCGGCCTTTCGCTGGCCGCCGGAATCCTGCTCGGACCGCTCGCCGCCGTCCCCGCCGACCGCGGCGCCCGCAAGACGATCATGTTCTGGTCCGCCGCGGTCTCCGCGCTCGCCATGGGCTCCGTCGCCCTGGTGCTCGCCCTCGGACACCTCACGCTCACGCACCTCCTCGGCGCCGTCCTCGTCGAACGCTTCGCCACCGCCACCCACGACGCCGCCTCACGCGGCACGGTCGCCCTGGTCTGCCCGCCCGACGACCAACCCCGCGCCTTGGCCCGGCTCGCCGCCGCCGACCAGGGCGCCCTCATCCTCGGGCCCGCCATCGGAGGCGCCGCCTACCAGCTGTCGCGTGCGCTGCCGTTCCTGGCCGACGCCGTCTCGTACGCCGTCGCGGCCTGCTGCGTACGCGGCATGCGGGCCGAGCTGAAGGCCCCGGCGGAGCAGCCCATCGGGGGAGGGCTGCTCCGCGAGGCGGCCGCCGGGCTGCGCCTCGTGCGCCGCGAACCGCTGCTCCGCCTCGTCCTGGTGTGGATCGCCCTCGTCAACGGCGTCGCCGTCGCGCTCTACTACGCCGCCGTCTTCGCCCTGGAACGCTCCGGCTCGGGCGCCCTCCCGCTGGGCGTCGTCCTCGCGGTCTCCGGCGCCGCCGGTCTCGCCGGGGCGCTCGCCGCGCCCCGGGTCGCCGTACGGGTCGGCGCCGCCCGGGTCCTCGTCGGCGTGACCTGGCTGCTCGTACCGCTCACCGCGGCCCTCGCCACCGCCGCGGGGCCCTGGACGTACGGCCTGCTGCTCGGCGCGGTCTGCCTGCTCGTGCCGCTGCCCGCCGTCGTCCTCCAGGCGCGCGCCCTCCTCGTGACGGAACCCTCGGTGCAGGCGCGCGTCGGCGCGGTCCTCGCGACGGCGTCCGGTGGCGCCGCCGCCCTCGCCCCCGTCCTCGCGGGACTGTGCGCGGACCGGGTCGGCACCGCCGCCCCCGCACTGGGCTGCGCCGCCCTGCTGACCCTGCTCGCCGTGCACACCACCCGCCGCGCCGCCCTCGCGGAGGCCGCCGCGTGAGCCGCTTCCAGGTCTACCGCGCCGCACTGCCCGAGGTGTGCGCCGCCGACCCGCGCCGGATGGTCTACACCGCCGACGCCGAAGGCCGCTGCGAGGTCTGCACCTGGGACGCCGCCACCCGCACCTCCCGCCGGGTCACCGACCGGCCCGGCGGCACCCTGCACGGCGCCATCGACCGGGACGCGCGAGTCTGGTGGTTCGACGAGGACGCCCGGGGTGTCGGCCTGTGGCGCCAGCAGGCCTTCACCGGCGGACGCGACCGGCCGGGACTCACCGGCGTCCCGGACGGCACCGCCCGCGGCCTCGCCGTCATCGGCGGCCCCATCGCCACCCTCGGCATCGGCCTCGACGACAGCACCACGATCCGCATGGGCAGGCGCGGCGGCCCCGGCCGCGAGGTGACGCGCGTCGATGGACCGGCCGCCCTCGCCGGAATCGCCCCGGGCGGCGACCTGCTGGCGCTCACCCGCACCGCGGACTCGCCCGCAGCCGTCTCCCTCCTCACCCCCGACGGCACCGTGGTCGCCGTCCTGCCCGGCGACGGCCCGTACGGCAGACTCTGGGCCCTCGGCTTCGCACCCACGGGACCACGCCCCACGCTCCTCCTCGTCCGCGAGTACGAGGACCGCTACCTGCTCGCCACCTGGACGCCCGCCACCGGCGCCGCCACCCACGACTGGTGCGCCTTCGACACCCAGATCACCGCCCGCTGGTACCCGGACGGCCACTCCGTCCTGATCCGCCAGGACCGCCACGGCCGCTCCCTGCTCCACCGCGCCCACCTCACGACCCGCACCCTCACCCCCGTACCGACCCCGCCAGGAACGCTCCTGGACGCCGCCCCGCGCCCCGGCGGCGACCTCCACACCCTCTGGACCGACACCACGCACCCGCCGACGATGACCTCCAGCACCGGCACCCCCCTGCCCCCGCTCGGCACCGTCACGTGCCACGTCCCCGGGACCGTGCGGGACATCCGCACCCCCGGCCCCGACGGCCCCGTACACACCCTGCTGAGCCTCCCCGAGGACGGCCAAGGACCGCACCCCGCCGTGTTCCTCGTGCACGGCGGCCCCGCCGACCACGACCGCGACGCCTACGACGGCACCCTGCACTCACTCGTCGCCTCCGGCTTCGCCGTCGCCCGGGTCAACTACCGAGGCTCCACGGGCTACGGACCCCGCTGGCAGCGCGCGTACCGCGACGGCGTCGGCCACACCCAGGTCGCCGACCTCGCCGCCGTGCACGCCGACCTCACCGCGCGTGGCCTGATCCGCCCGGACGCGACCGGCCTGTGGGGCACCTCGTGGGGCGGCTACCTCGTCCTGCTCGCCCTCGGCACGCGGCCCGGCCTGTGGCGGGCGGGCGTCGCCGTGAAGCCCGTCGCCGACTACGCCGCCGCCCACGCGTCCGGCACCGTGGCCCTGCGCGCCCTCGACGAGCGGCTGTTCGGCGGCACACCCGACCAGGTGCCCGCGCGGTACGCGCACAGCTCCCCGATCCGGTACGCCGCCCGCGTACGGGACCCGCTGCTCGTCGTCGCCGCCACGCACGACACCAAGTGCCCGGCGCAGCAGGTCCGTTCCTACCTCGGCGCCCTCGCCGCCGCCGGTGCCCGGCACGAGTCCCTGTGGCTGGACTCCGGGCACGACGGCTACGACGGAGGCGACCACATGACCGTACTGCGCCGCGCGGTGCTCTTCCTCGACCGGGAGCTCCGCGCACCCAGACGCCCCGCTCCGAGAGGTGAGGGGTCAGTGCACCACACCGTGCAGCACTGAATCACTGAACTACCGAGAGGAGAGAGCCCATGCAGAAGGACGTCATCCACAACGACCCGCTCGCGGAGGACGAGACGAACCGGAGGCCGAGCGTCGGCATCACGGTCACCGTCCCGTTCCGCAACGCCGAGGACGGCGAAGACAGCGTCGAGGACTGATCCCCACCGGCCGGCCCCCGGGCACACCCCGGGGGCCGGCCGGCCCATACCCCCGGAGGAGCGCCCATGCGCGTACTGCTGGTCAACATGCCCTGGTCGCCCATCGACCTTCCGTCGCTCGCCCTGGGCATCCTCAAACGGAGCGTGGACGAGCGCGTCCCCGGCGCCACCGCCGAGGTGCTGCACGCCAACCTCGCCTTCACCGACTGGATCACCGAACGCACCGAATTCTCCGGTGACGACTACGAGTACTACGCGCTCTCCTCGTACTTCATGGGCTGCGGCGACTGGGTCTTCTCCTCCGCGCTCTACGACGACCCGGAGTGGCGGGACGACGAGTTCACCACCGTCATGACCGGCAAGCTGAAGGCCGCGCGGATGAAGATGACACGCGAACTCCACCGTGTCGTCCCCGAGTTCGTCGAGATGATCGCCCGGCAGGTCGTGGCGAGCGAACCCGACGTCGTCGGCTTCACCTCCACCTTCCAGCAGAACACCGCGGCCCTCGCCTGCGCCCGCCGCGTCAAGGAACTCGCCCCGCACCTCGTGACCGTCATGGGCGGCGCCAACTGCGACGGAGAACAGGGCGCGGCCGTGCACCGCAACTTCCCCTTCGTCGACCACGTCGTCCGCGGCGAGGGCGAGGCCGCCTTCCCCGCGCTCCTCACCGCGCTCACCGAGAAGACCCCTCTCGACGACATCCCCGGCCTCTGCCACCGCGACGCCGAGGGAAGGAGCGTCGCCAACGCCATGGCCACCCGGCCGCTGCCGCCCGCCGCGATCCTGCCGCCCGACTACAGTGGCTACTTCGAACGCCTCGCCGCGTCCGTGGCCCGCAACTGGGTGGAGCCCAAGCTCGTCGTCGAAGGCGCGCGCGGCTGCTGGTGGGGTGAGAAACACCACTGCACCTTCTGCGGGCTCAACGGCTCGTTCATGGAGTTCCGCTCCAAGAGCCCGGACACCTTCTACGACGAGATCATGGACCTGGCACGCCGCCACCGGGTCCTGGACATGTACGTCGTCGACAACATCCTCGACATGCGCTACCTCACCACCGTGCTGCCCCGCATCATCGACAGCGGCTACGACCTGCGCCTGCACATCGAGATCAAGGCCAACATGAAGCGCAGCCAGCTGCGCACCCTCGCCGACGCGGGACTCATCTACGTACAGCCCGGCATCGAAAGCCTCAACAGCCGGGTCCTCGACCTGATGGACAAGGGCGTGAGCGGCTGCCAGAACGTCCGGATGCTCCGCGACGGCGCCGAGACGGGACTCTCCGTCGCCTGGAACTACCTCCACGGCTTCCCGGGCGAGAGCGCCGAGGACTACGACCCCGTCATCGCGCAGATCCCCGCCCTCGAACACCTCGACCCGCCCGTCGACCTCTCCGCCCGCATCGCGATCGAACGCTTCAGCCCCTACTTCGAGCGCCCCGAACTCGGCTTCACCGGCCTGCGGCCCGAGGGCCACTACCGCTTCACCTACGACCTGCCCGAAGAAGAGCTGTACGGCATGGCGTACGTCTTCGAGGCCCCGGCCCGCGGCATCGGCGAACCCACGGTGAAAGCCCTCAACGAGGCACTCGCCGACTGGCGGAAACACCACACCGACGCCCGCCTCACCCACGACGACCACGGCGACCGCATCGTCCTCGTCAGCCGCCGACGCACCTTCTCCTGGCGCGCCATGGAGCTCACCGACCCCTTCGAGCTGGCCGTGTTCCGCCTCCTCGACCAGCCGCACAGCGTCCAGGCGCTCCTGCGGAAGGCCGCCGCGCGGGTCTCCGACATGACCCTCGACGAGACCAGGGTCCAGGCACTCCTCGACTCCTGGCTCGCCCTCGGCATCGTCTTCGCCGACGCGGGCCAGTACGTCCACGTCGCACCGGCCGCGGTCAACGAGGACCTGCTCCGACTCGACTTCATGCGGCACATCCACACGGAGGACACGGCGCTCACGTCCGTTTCCACGCCCGTGCCCGTGCCCGAGCCCGCCCGATCCGGAGGAGCACAGTGACCGCGACCCTCGCCACGCCGACCCTGCTCGCCTGGCGCGACTACGACCCCGACGCGTGCGCGCTGCCCGGCATGTTCCTCGGCGAGGTGCCGCTGCCCGGACCGCCCCGCGGCCAGGCCGAACGCCTCTGGCAGCTCGGCGCGCGCCGGGTGCGCCTGCCCGACCCCGTCGACCTCACGGTCACCGCGGACCCGGCCGCCGCCCTGCACGGCCTCGGCCTCGTACGGGACCTGACCGCGCGCGCCGTCATGGTCGAGTGGAGACTGCGGCTCGACCCGGACTCGGAGGACAGGTGGCGCATGCTCAGCCACCTCCAGCCGCCCGCGGTGCTGCTCGGCCCCGAGGGCGCCGAGGACGCGCTGAACACCTGGCGGCGCGGCCACTACCTGTGCAAATGCCTGTGGCGCAAAGGCCCGGGGTTCATCCAGATCCGCGACCGCAGGTGGGGCGAGCTGCGCCGCTTCACCGCCGACGAACCCGAGTACGAGACGGCCATCGACCGCCTCGACCACGGCGCCCTCGCCGACACGGTGCCCAAGGCGGTCCTGGACGACTTCCGTGCCGAACAGCTCGTCATGGACATCGGCCCGTACGCGTGGTGGCTGCCGTACCGCGTGAGCCGCTGGCTCCAGCAGTCGATCGCGATCTGAGGGGGGAGCAGACAACAGAAGAGGGGGAGTAGAGGACAGAAGCTGACCGCGTCGCCTGCGACTGTGGTGCTCGGCCGCACAGAACCGAGCACCAAGCACCAGCACCAAGCACTGAGCACACAGGAGCAGCCGCATGTCCGCGAACATGACCGTCCTCGACACCCGGACCCTGAACCGCGCCACACTCGCCCGGCAACTGCTCCTCGACCGCGCCGACATGCCGGTCCTCGACGCGGTCGGCCACCTCTGCGGACTCCAGGCGCAGGAGCCGCAGGAACCGTTCGTCGGACTCTGGTCGCGGCTGCGCGCCTTCGAGCCGGGCACACTCTCCGGCCTGCTCGTCGAGCGGCGCGTGGTCCGTACGCATCTCATGCGCCGTACGGTCCACCTCGTCACCGCCGACGACGTCCTGGCCTGGCGTACCCGGCACGACGCGATGCTGCGACAGCGGGTGCTCGGTGTCTACCGCCGCGAGCTCGACGGCGTGGACCTCGACGCACTCGCCGCGGCGGGCCGGGAGACGATGGCCGACGGGGAGCCGCGCACCATGGCCGAACTGACGCGGGCGGTCGCCGACCGCTGGCCGGGCGTGCCGCCGCGGGCGCTGGGGGAGATGCTGATCGCGGGCCTGGTGCCCATGGTGCAGCTGCCACCGCGCGGCCTGTGGCGGACGAAGGGCGGCGTACGCAACCTCCCGCTCGCCGCATGGCTGGGCAGGCAACCGGACCTCGACCCGTCCTCCCCGAACGCCTCCTCCCCGGACGGCTCCGATCCCGTCGGACAAGCCCTCCTGCGCCGCTACCTGGCCGCGTTCGGCCCCGCCGCCACGGCCGATCTGCGCGCCTGGAGCGGCCTCGCCGGGCTCCCCGCCGCGGTCGCCGCCGCCCGCCCGGAACTCGTCTCCTTCCGCGACGAGCGCGGCCGCGAACTGCTCGACCTCCCCGACGCGCCCCGGCCGGACCCCGACACCCCGGCGCCGGTCCGCTTCCTGCCCGCCTTCGACAACGCGATCCTCGGCTACCAGGACCGCGGCCGCATCATCGACGACGCCCATCGCGGACTGTCGGTCGCCGGGGAACGAGTCGTCCTGGTCGACGGGCGGGTCGCGGCGAAGTGGACCGTGGAGGAGGGCACCGTGGTGGCGACACCGCTGCGCCGCTTCTCCCGTACGGAGCGCGCGGACGTCGCGGAGGAAGGGCGGGCGGTGGCGGCGTTCCTGTCGGACAGGACGAGCGAGCGCGTGCGGGTGAACTCGTTCTGACGGGGCCCGGCCCCGTCCTCCCGAGCGGTCACGCGAAAGTTTCGCGCCCCGGTTGTCACACCCGTGGGCGCGCCGGTGTCTTCATGTCGAACGGCCCAACAGGGCCACGTGAGACACATACAAGGAGATCACCGTGACGCTGCGACTTCCGAAGGCGGAGCTTCCCGTCGAGTTGAGGACCGGCATGATCGAGCAGTTCGGTACCGTTCCCGAGAACGTCGAGGTGGTGTGGCACAGTCCGCAGGTCGCCCAGGACAGCCTGGAGTTCGGCGGCAAGGTGGGCGCGTGGGGTGCGGCGGACACGAGTCTGAAGTCGTTCGCGCACATGGCCGTCGCCGCTCAGGTCGGTTGCAGCTGGTGCCTCGACGTCGGCTACTTCCTCGCGCAGAACGAGAAGTTGGACCTCACCAAGGCGAGCCAGGTGCCGCGTTGGCGGGCCTCGGACGTCTTCACGCCGTTGGAGCGGGACGTCATGGAGTATGCAGAGGCCATGACCAGCACACCCATGACCGTCACCGACGAACAGTACGCGAGCCTGCTTGACCGGCTCGGTCCCGCCGCGATGGTGGAGTTGACCACGGTGATCGGCTACGTGAACTTCGCGACCAGGGTCAACGTGGCCAACGGCGTCTCCTCTCAGGGTTTCTCCGACGCCTGCGAGATTCCGCTGGCCCGGCGTCCCGAGACGTCCGCTCCGGCGCCCACGGCATGACCGAGGACCCGTACGTCGTCCACCGCAGCCTCCTGTTCACCGTCGCCTACGAGATGCTCGGGTCGGCGGCGGACGCGGAGGACGTGCTCCAGGAGTCCTGGCTGCGGTGGGCCGCCGTCGACCGCGCGCAGGTGCGCGATCCGCGGGCGTACCTGGTGCGGATCGTCACGCGGCAGTCCCTCAACCGGCTGCGTACGCTGGCACGCAGCCGCGTCGACTACGTCGGCGAGTGGCTGCCGGAACCGCTCCTGACCAGCCCCGACGTCGCCGAGGACGTCGAGCTCGCGGAGAGCGTCTCGATCGCGCTGCTCACGGTGCTCGAGACGCTCGGGCCGACCGAGCGGGCCGTGTTCGTGCTCCGCGAGGTCTTCGAGACGCCGTACGACGACATCGCCGAGGCCGTCGGCAAGTCCGCGGCCGCGGTGCGGCAGATCGCCCGGCGCGCACGCGAGCACGTGGCGGCGCGGCGGCCCCGGATGCAGGTGAGCCGGTCGGAGCAGCAGACGGTCGTGGACCGGTTCCTGGCGGCACTGCGGACCGGGCAGGTACAGGACCTGATGGAGGTCCTGGCGCCGGACGTGGTCCTGATCGCCGACGGCGGCGGAGTGGTGGCGGCCGCCGCGGCACCCGTGCACGGGGCGGAACTGGTGGCGGCGCTGCTCGCCCAGCCGGGCCGGACGGTCTCGACCGTGTGGCTCAACGGCGCGCCCGCCGGCCGCGTCGAGGTCGACGGCAGGCCGGCCGCGGTGAGCCTCGTGGTGGAGGACGGCCGGGTCACCCGCATCCACGCGGTGGCCAACCCGCACAAGCTGACGCGCCTGGACGAGCCGGCGGAGCTGGCGAGGTAGGGCCCGTCGGATCCGCTCGACGGGACCGGAGAGAGGCCCGTCAGCCGAGCGGGTGCCGCCGCCCACGTCCAGGGGACGGACGAGGGCGGCGGCACCGGCGAGAGGGTCAGGGCCGAGCCGGCTCCGGCACCGCACCCGGCTCCGCACCGTCGACCCCTCGGTCGGCAGCCGCGCCCTCCGGCCGCGGGGTGTTCATCAGGACGGCGACGACCAGCGCGCCGCCCAGGATGATCCCCGCGGCCCACGTGCTCGCCGTCTCGAACCCTTCGAGCACCGCCTTCCGCGCGAGCGCCGGATCGTGCCCGCCCCGCGAGACGTGTGACGTCAGGTAGTCCGCCGTCGCGCTCGTCGCGATCGTGTTCAAGAGCGCTGTGCCGATCGAACTGCCCACCTGCTGTGCGGTGTTCACGCTGGCCGAGGCGACTCCCGCGTCACCCGGGTCGACGCCGTGCGTGGCGTAGTTGAAGGCCACCGGCATGATCATGCCCGCCCCGAAGCCGAGCATGAGTCCGGCGACGAGCACACCTTCCGCGTACGAGGTGCCCGTGTCGATCGTGAGGAACCACAGCATGCCGGAGGCCGCGAGGAGCATGCCCGGCACGATCAGCATCCGCGGTGCGACCTTGGGCAGGAGCCGGGTCGCGAGCCCGCCTGCCGAGAGCAGGACTGCCACAGTCATCGGCAGGAACGCCACGCCGGTCCTGATCGGCGAGTACCCCTTGATGCCCTGCAAGTAGTACGTCATGAAGAGGAACGCCCCGAACATGCCGAGGATGGCCAGCCCCGCGCCCAAGTAGGCGCCGCCCCGGGTGCGGTCGGTGACCAGACGCATCGGCAGCAACGGCTGCGGCACCCGGTTCTCGACGACGGCGAACGCGGCGAGCAGCACCGCGCCGGCACTCAGCAGACCGACGACCGTCGCCGAACCCCAGCCGTCGGCCTCGGCCCGACTCGTGCCGTAGACGATCGCGACGAGCCCGCTCGTCACCAGCAGTACGCCGAGGACGTCGAACCGGGCGCGTTCCCGGCGCCGCGACTCGGCCAGCACGCCGTACCCGCCCACCGCCGCGACCAACGCGATCGGGACGCTGATGTACAGGCACCAGCGCCAGTTCAGGTACTCGGTCAGCGCCCCGCCCGCCAGCAGCCCGAGCGCACCGGCCATCGCGGTGATCGCGCCCCAGATCCCGAACGCCTTCGCACGCTCCTTGGGATGCGTGAACGTCACGGTCAGCAGCGACAGTGCCGACGGCCCCAGCAGTGCGGCGAACCCGCCTTGCAGGGCACGGGCGACCAGCAGCATCTCGAAGTTTCCGGCCGCCCCGCCGAGCGCCGACGCGGCGGCGAATCCGAGCAGTCCGATGAGGAACGCCCGCTTGCGCCCCGTGTAGTCGGCGATCCGGCCGCCGAGCAGCAGCAGACTGCCGAACGCCAGGGTGTACCCGGTGATGACCCACTGCCGGTCACCGTCCGAGATCCCCAGGTCCTGCTGGAGCGACGGCAGCGCGATGTTCACGACCGTGCCGTCCAGAACAATCATGAGCTGGGCCAACCCTATGAAGAACAGCGCGGCCCACCGGCGCGGATCAGCCGCGGGATCCTGCGGCTTCGTGGTTGCCATGACTTCGTCCTCACTCGTGGTGGTGCGCGCCGCGCGGATCGTCCGCGCGGCGTCCTGACGCCCACAAGACGCCGCCACCCCCGACGCCATGACAGAACGCGTGTGTGACGTGGGTCATCGCCGGGGGATGTCACAGAACGGCGGGCACCGGTGTCTTGTGCGGGTAAGGCAGTCGAGAGGCACAGGAGGGAGCCGACCATGAGTGAGCACGGTGCGGAGAGCGGCACGAGGGGAACGGGGGGCACGGGTGGCGGGCGCCCGCGGCATCTCGACCCGGCCACCGAGGCGTTCGTCGCCCACCGGAACCTGCTGTTCACCGTGGCCTACGAAATGCTCGGCTCGGCCGCCGACGCCGAGGACGTACTGCAGGAGAGCTGGCTGCGCTGGGCGGGCGTCGATCTCGACGCGGTGCGCGACCGGCGCGCCTATCTGGTCCGGATCGTCACCCGGCAGGCACTCGACCGGCTGCGCACGCTCGGCCGCCGCAGGGAGTCCTACATCGGGCCCTGGCTTCCCGAACCCCTGCTCACCGCGCCCGACGTGGCCGAGGACGTCGAGCTGGCCGACAGCGTGTCGATGGCGATGCTGCTGGTGATGGAGACGCTCACCCCGACCGAGCGTGCCGTGTTCCTGCTGCGCGAGGTGTTCCAGTTGGAGTACGAGGAGATCGCCGAAGCCGTCGACAAGAGCCTGGCCGCGGTCCGTCAGACCGCCCACCGGGCGCGGGCGCACGTCGCCGCGCGCCGGTCGCGCGGTCTCGTGTCGCAGGCGGACGGCCGGGCCGCGCTCCGCGCCTTCCAGCGGGCGATCGACTCCGGCGATCTGCAAGGGCTGGTCGACATACTCGCACCGGACGTCGTCTACCTGGGTGACGGCGGCGGCGCCCAACGGGCCACGCTGCACCCGGTGGTGGGCTCCGACAAGGTCGCTCGGCTGCTGGCCACCGGGCTCGTCAGGTTCCACACCGGCATCACCGCCGAACCGGTCCAGGTCAACGGCTGGCCCGGATTCCTGCTGCGGCGCGACGGCGGGATCGACGGTGTCGTGGCGCTCCGTACCGAGGACGGCCTCATCACCGGGCTGTACTCCGTACGCAATCCGGCGAAGCTGTCACGCGTCGAGCGGGAGACCGCGCTCAGCCGGACGTGAGCACCGGCCTGCCACGTCCTCGCGGAGCCGGGCGAACGCCGCGCACACCACCGGCATGATGACCGGAGGCAGCAGGAGCAGGGCCACGACCGTGGGCAGAACCTTGACGAGCACCCCCGTGATCCACACGTTGTCGTCGCTGAGCCACAGCATGCCGAGTCCGGCGCAGTGGACGAGGGGCGCGGCCGCGTACTGGGCCAGCCGGACGAAGAGGACCGCGGCCGCGGTGACCGCCGCTCCCACGCCGAGGGTGCGCAGGCGCGCGCGGCGGGTCAGTACCCAGGAGCGGCACAGCGCCGCGAACGGGGAGCGGTGCGCCAGCACCGTCTCGGCCGTGGCCAACGCCAGCCGGGAGTACAGCAGTGGGCCGAGGCACCCCACGGCGATCGGCAGCACCCACCCCACCAGCGTGTACTGCGGGGTCGCGGTCTCGCCGATGGGCGTGGGCTCCACACCGGGAACCCCGCCGCTCTCGACGTACGCCCACAGCATCAGTGCCGCCCACACCGCCGCGCCCACCGCGAGCCCGGTCAGCGCGTTGACGGCGAGCGCGGCGGGCAGACGCCGACGGGCGCGGCGCCACACCTCGTGGGCGGAAAGCGGTCCGTCGTCGTGCGCGGTCTGCGCGGCGCCGACGGCGTAGGCGGCGTGCAGGACCGTGAGGACGAGGAGGGCGAGCACCAGCAACGCGGGAATCATGACGAAAGCGACCTTCGCCAACTCGGGCATGGCGTCCTCGGCGTAGGCCACGTAGGAGTCCTCGTTGGCGATGTTGCGGTCCGCGTACGCTCTGACCCCCGCGAAGGTGTCCCACGCCGCCGCGAACCCGCCGGCCAGGACGGTGCAGCCGAGCACGGCGGTCAGGGCGGAGACGCGGAGAGTGAAGCTGTACACGCCGCGCGGCTGATGTCTGACGGCGCCGAGCGTCTCACCGAGGTTCCCGCGAGCCGTCTGCTCGGCGGGGCGGCCGTCGATGTCGGCGGCCGCCGGGTCGGTCGGCTGGTTTCCGTCGTGCGCCATGCTGGGATCAGACCTCCGCGCGGTTCCGTGGTGACTGCATCCAAGACGCCGCGCGGGGCGTGCGGGGTTCCAGGGACCCGCGTTATCGGTGGCGGCCCGCTCCCTTCCGGGACCCGCAGAACTCGGCCTCGATCACCGCGTCGCTGTCGCCGGTCCAGTCGGCGTTGAAGTTGAAGGAGAGCGCGTGGCGACCGTCCGTGGTCGCCACCGACTCGGTGGTGGAGCCGAGGATGCCGCCGTGGTGGCCCCAGACCTCCTGACCGCAGCTCAGTTTGCGTACGGCGATGCCGAGTCCGTAGCGAGCGGCCTCCGGATGCTCCGCACTCATGGGGACGGTCGTCGTCATCTCGGCGAGTTGCCGCTCGGGCAGCAGCCTTCCGCCCAGCAGGGCCGCGTGGAAGCGGTTCAGGTCCGCCGAGTCGGAGATCATGCCGCCGCTGGTCCAGGCGGCGGACGGGTTGAACTCCGTGACGTCGTACGACGGTCCCGTGCTGTCGTCGGAGAGCTTCGAGTACGCGCGGCTGCTGGGCCGCGGCATGCCCGCGCCGGTACGCGGGATCGTGGTCCCGCGCAGTCCGAGCGGCTCGATGATGCGCGTGCGGACCTCGTCGGCGTACGCGTGCCCGGTGACCTTTTCCAGGATCATTCCGGCGACGATGTAGTTCGTGTCGGAGTAGTGCCAGGTCTTGCCCGGCGTGGCGGAGGTCGGCTCGTGCCGCATGGCGACCGCCACCAGCTGCTCCGGGCGCCACGTGTCGTAGCGGTGCTCGAAGAAGCCGTCGCGCAGGCGGAAGGAGGCCGCGAAGTCGTCGTCCGCGTAGTAGTCGTAGATGCCGCTGGTGTGGTTGAGGAGCTGGCGGACGGTGATGTGTTTCCCGTCGTGGCCGTTGCCCCGCACGAGGCCGGGAAGCCAGTCGTCCACGGTGTCGTCCAGGTCGAGCTTTCCCTCTCCGGCGAGTTGCAGGAGGACCGTCGCCACGAAGGTCTTGGTGACGCTGCCGATGCGGTAGTGGTCCCGCGGGCCGCGCGGTCTCCCGGTCGTGAGGTCGCCGACGCCCGAGGTGCCGTTCCAGGTGCCGTACGCGTCCTTCGCCTGGCCCGTCACTCCGGGGACGCCGTCCTCGACGGCGGCGTCCATGGCCCGCTGGGTCGGCGCGTGCCGGCCGCCGGCCGCGCCGTGCGGATGCGGAGGCGCGGGGGCCGGGGCCGCCACGGCGGGTGCCACGAGAGCCCCCGCCGTCACCGCCGCCACGGCAGCCAACGCGGCCATTCCTGCCAGAGAGGTCCGTGCTGACATGCGCTGTCCCTTCGGTCGACGGGTTCGTCGAGGGTGGGGGACCGGGCGACATGTGACGGGGTTGCTCGTCGTAGGGGAGTTGAGCGATTTTCGGCCATACGCGGTGCCGGGGTCAGATGTCGAGGAAACGGACGTCCTTGGCGTTGCGCTGGATGAAGTGGCGGCGTGCGTCGACGTCCTCGCCCATCAGGACGGAGAAGAGGTCGTCGGCGACGGCCGCGTCATCGAGGGTGACCCGGCCGAGTACCCGGTGGTCGGGGTCCATGGTGGTGACGCGGAGCTCCTCGGCGTTCATCTCGCCGAGCCCCTTGAAGCGCTGGATGGAGTCGTCCCTGACCCGGCGCCCGGCTTGCCGTCCCTGCTCGATGAGCATGTCGCGTTCGCGGTCGGAGTAGGCGTACTCGACGTGGTCCCGGCTCCATTTGACCTTGTACAGCGGCGGGCGGGAGAGGTATACGTGCCCCTCTTCGATCAGCGGGCGCATGAAGCGGAAGAGGAAGGTCAGCAGCAGGGTGTTGATGTGCTGGCCGTCGACGTCGGCGTCCGCCATCAGAATGATCTTGTGATACCGGAGCCCGGCGATGTCGAAGTCCTCGTGTACGCCCGTGCCGAACGCGGAGATGATCGCCTGGATCTCCTGGTTGTGCAGGATCTTGTCGATGCGCGACTTCTCCACATTGAGGATCTTGCCGCGGATCGGGAGGATGGCTTGATACCGCGGGTTGCGGCCGGATTTGGCCGAGCCCCCGGCGGAGTCGCCCTCGACGATGAAGATCTCCGACAGCGCCGGATCCTTCGACTGGCAGTCGGACAGTTTGCCCGGCAGCGCCGCCGTCTCGAGCAGCCCCTTGCGGCGGGTCAGGTCGCGCGCTCTGCGGGCCGCGACCCGGGCCGTCGCCGCCTGGACCGCCTTGCGCACGATGTCCGCGGAGTCGTTCGGGTTCCGGTCGAACCAGTCGGTCAGATGCTCGTGGACGACCTTCTGTACGAAGGTGCGCGCCTCGGAGTTGCCCAGCTTGGTCTTGGTCTGGCCCTCGAACTGCGGCTCGCCGAGCTTGACCGAGATGATCGCGGTGAGGCCCTCGCGGATGTCCTCGCCGGAGAGGTTCGCGTCCTTCTCCCGCAGCAGCTTCCTCTCCCGCGCGTAGCGGTTGGCCACGGTGGTCAGGGCCGTGCGGAAGCCTTCCTCGTGGGTGCCGCCCTCGTGGGTGTGGATGGCGTTGGCGTACGAGTACACGCTGTCGGTGTACTGGCCGTTCCACTGCAGGGCGACCTCGACCGAGAGGAGCCGCTCCGGATCCTCGGCGGCGAGGGTGATGACGGACGGATGGACCGGCTCGCCCTTGCGGGCGTTGAGGTGGGCGACGAAGTCGGTGATGCCGCCGTCGTAGCGGTACGAGACCGTCCTCGCGGCCGGGGTCGCGTCGGCTTCGTCGGGCGCGGCGGTCGCCCGAGCGGCGCGCCGTTCGTCGCTGAGGGTCAGGGTGAGTCCTCGGTTGAGGAAGGCCGTCTCCTGAAAGCGCCTGGCCAGCGTCTCGAAGGAGTACGCGGTGGTCTCGAAGATGTCGCCGTCCGCCCAGAACGTCAGCGAGGTGCCGGTCCGCGAGGTGGCCTCGTGGCGGGCGAGCGGGGCGACGGGCACACCGTCCCTGTAGTCCTGCGTCCACCGGTGACCGTCGGTCCATACCTCCGCCGACAGCCGGGTCGACAGCGCGTTGACCACGGACAGGCCCACGCCGTGCAGACCGCCGGAGACCGCGTACCCGCCGCCCCCGAACTTCCCGCCCGCGTGCAGCACGGTCAGCACCACCTCGACGGCGGGCCGCTTCTGCACCGGATGCATCCCCACGGGGATGCCGCGGCCGTTGTCGACGACCCGCACGCCGCCGTCGGCCAGGATCGTCACGTCGATGCGGTCGGCCACCCCCGCGAGGGCCTCGTCCACGGAGTTGTCCACGAGCTCCTGCACCAGGTGGTGCAGCCCCCGCTCTCCCGTGGAGCCGATGTACATCCCGGGCCGCTTGCGCACGGCGTCCAGGCCGTCCAGGACGGTGATCGCGTGGGCGTCGTACGAGCCGGTGGCGAGGCGAGTGTCGTCGTAAATGGTCACGAATGCTCTCTTTCGGGCATGGCAGCGCAAATAGGACCCCGGGGCTCGTGAGCCTCGGGATCGTCGACTGCTGGGACGCTGTCCAGAATACCGAGAGTGAGGTTCGCCGAAGGGGTGTGAGTACCCCTGAGTGGCCCTGTAAGGCTCAAACCCCCCGGGAGCCCATCCCCCCTGCGTCAAGTCCCTCAAAACGCCCCAGAGGTGCGCCTGCGGGGTTTCCTGGCACCTTGCTGCGACGTGAAACAAGCACTGTTTCGGGCGGTAGGGAGGCTCTCGCCCCGCCCGCCCGGCAAGGGCATGAACGGCGCGCAGGCCACAGCCGCCATCACCGCACGTCCGCCGTTGTCGCGGGCGCACAGCTCGGCCTCATCCGACGGGGACGACGCCGCCTTCTCCGGCGAGCAGCCGCGACAGCTCGACGCGGGACCGTACGCCCAGCGCGGCGAACACGTTGCGCAGGTGATGGTCGACCGTGCGGTGGCTCACCGAGAGGCGCACCGCGACCTCCCGGTTGGTGGCGCCCTCCGCGACATGGCGGGCGATGCGCTGCTGCTGCGGGGTCAGCGTGGCCAGCGGCCCCGGGCTCGGCTCTCCCGCGACCGCCTCGCCCGCGGCACGCAGTTCGGCACGGCTGCGGTCCGCCCAGGCGCGGGCCCCGCACCGCTCGAAGGAGACCAGCGCGTCGCGCAGCGGCCCGCGCGCCTCGCGGGTACGGCGACGGCGTCGCAGCCACTGCCCGTACAGGAGTTGCGTACGGCCGCGTTCGAACTCGCCCGGCAGGCGGTCGTGGTGTGCGACCGCGCTTTCATAGGCTGCCGCTGCCAGCTGGGCAGGTGCCAACAGGGCGCGGCAGCGGGCGAGTTGAGCCGTTGTGAGCCCGTCCGCGGTCGTCTCGGACCAGTGGGTGAACTCCGCGGTGGCGCGCCGGGCCTCCGCGACGCGCCCCACCTGGACGGCCGCCTCCACGAAGCAGGGGACGGCCAGCATGCGCACGGCGAAGTGACCGCGTCGCGGCCCGGGAGCGACCAGCGGGCCGAGCCGCGCCGCCGCGTCGGCGGGACGTCCCGCGGCGAGTTCCGTACGGGCGACGGCCCAGACGGCGAGGGTGGCGGCCTGCGTGAGACCGTGCGGCCCTGCGCCCGCCGCCGTGGCCGCCGCGTGCGAGGCGCAGGCTTCGGCGTCCCCTTCCACGGACGCGGCGAGCGCGAGGACGGCGTGCAGCGACACGGCGACGTTGGGCTGCCCGATCCGGTGCGCGGTCCTGAGTCCTTCGAGGGCGTGTGCGCGGGCGCTGGTGTGGCGTCCCGCGCGCAGCTCGCCGTAGGCCAGGTGCTCCAGCGCGCGTGGCAACAGAACCTCGGGTCCGTAGGCGCGCACGACCGCGAGCGCCCGTACCCCGGCCTCGCAGGCGGTCTCAACCTCCCCGACCACAAGAGCGGCGGCCCCGGCCCGCAACAACCCCCCGGGCAAGCCTGCCCCGTAGGCCTCTCGTGTCCGAGTGGCAGCACCAAGGGCGCCCGCCCCCCGCAGCACGCCCAAGCAGCGGCGCAGCAGAGCGTGTCCTTCTGCCGTGCGGCCCGCTAGGACCGCGCACATTCCTGTGCGGTACGCCTCCAGCGTCGGGTCGTCGTCGCAGACCGGTAAGCGCGTCATCGCCTCCCGGTACGCGGCCGCGTCGCCCATCGCCCACGCCGCCTCCGCCGCACCGATGAGCGCGCGGCGGGCCCGTGCGGGCGGTAGCAGCGCCGCCGCGGTGAGCAGGGACTCCCTGGCGTCGTCGGCCGGGCCGTCGGCGAGGGCGAGCAGTCCGCGTACCCGGTGGACGCCACCGTGCGCGGGGACGGCGCCTGCTCGCGCCAGCAGCGCGCGGGCCCGTACGGGATCCCCGGCGAGGCGGGCCGCTTCCGCCGCCTCGGCGAGCAGGTCCGTACGCGACTCCGTGTCGGCGGTGAGCGCCGCGGCGCGGGCCAGGGCCGTGGAGCGCTCGGCGTGCGGTCGGTGCGCGGCGGCCGCGGCGGCGAGAGACGCGGCGAGCCGCGCGTTGTGGTCGTCCGCCGCGCAGGCGAGCTGGATCAGGCGCGGGAGACGGTCGCGACCGGCACGGGCGAGGCGGAGGTGGGCGGCTCTGCGACGGGCCAGCGGGGCACGCCGGAGCACCGCCCGGCGCAGCAAGGGGTCGGTGAAGTGGAGCCGTCCGCCCGCCTTGACCACGATCGCGGCCGCTTCGGCGGGAGGGAGCCCCCCGGGGTCGCCGCCTGCCCGCAGCACCAGGGCGAGGTCCGCGCCCGCGCCGTCGGGCTCGTGCTCCGCGGCCGCCGCGGCGAGCAGCAGCAGGTCGCGTGCGGGGCCGGGCAGCTCGTCGACGCGGAGTGCGTGGTCGCCGAGGAGGTCCTCGCCGCCCGGCAGGGGGTCGGGCAGCGGCGTGCGGCCGGTCAGCTGGCCGGGGGTGAGGGCCGCGACGAGCGCGGTGAGCAGTCGCGGGTTCCCGGCGGCCTCGCGGACCAGCCAGGCACCGACCACCGGGTCGCCGGTGCCCCGGGTGAGCCGGTCGAGCAGCGCGGCGGCCGCGCCGTCGTCGAGCGGCCCCAGCCGCAGCGTCGCAAGTCCCGCGAACTCGTCCGCTCCGACGCGGTGTTCCGCGAGCGTCAGCAGTACGGCCACGGGGGGCGAGGTGGACGCCCCGCGGAGGTCCCTGGCGAGAGCGGCACGGGACGCGGGATCCCAGCGGTGCACGTCGTCGACACAGACCAGCCGCGGCCCTCCGGCCTCGTTCGTGAGCCGAGTCGGCACGGTCGGCCGCACCGATGGGACAGGGCCACAGATCGCCCGCGCGTACTCCACCAGCGCGGTACGCCCGAAACCGGGCTGCGCGGTCAGCACGAGCACACCACCGTGGCCCGCCCGTACGCGTCCCACCAGGGACTCCACGGCGGCGATCTCCTCGCGGCGGCCGAACGGTTCGGGCGACATCTGTAGGGTCACGCCCGCACGTTACTGTCGCGTAATACCGCCCGGAAGCCCCACGTCCGCGGCTCTGGGCACGTCACCAGCGGCGTCCGCGCCACGGTGTGCACGGGCACAAGGGCGGCCGCCGCCCGGCACCGGACGACGGCCGTCATGACGCTGGGGGAGGGGCAGGATCAGGAGGTGTGCGGGCAGTTGCCGCGGTACTCCTCGATCGTGAGGCTCGGCTTCGGCAGCGGACAGAGGAACTGCTCGTAGCGTGTGTCGCTGTCGATGAACCGCTTCAGCCAGGAAATGCTGTACTTCGCGATCGTCGTGTTGGACGTGTTCGGCGTGAGGTGACTCGCGTTGTTGAGCTCCAGGTACGCTTTGTCCAGGGAGCCCGGCAGCGACTGGTAGAACGGCTCGGAGTGGCTGGAGACCGGGGCCACGGTGTCCCCGTCCGCGCCCACGACCAGCGTCGGCGTCCGCAGCTCGGGCCAGGTCGTGTCGAGGTTCCAGCCGGTCAGCGGGATCGCCGCCTTGAGCGACGTACGGCTCTTGGCCGCCTCCAGCGTGCCACCGCCGCCCATCGAGTGGCCCATCACGCCGAGCCGGGACGCGTCGACCCGGTTGCGCACCGAGCTCGACTTGGTCAAGTAGTCGAGCGCGGCGAGGAGTTGGCGTCCCCGGCTGGCGGGCTGGTCGAGGGTGGTGAGGGTGTCGATGGTGAAGACCACGAAGCCCTGCGAGGCGAGCCGCGGCCCGAGCCACGCGATGCTCGACTGGTAGGCGGTGAACCCCGGCGAGATGACCACCGCGCCGAACGTGCCGTCGGAGGTCGAGGACGGGTAGTAGACGGTGCCGCCGCCGAACCCGGACACCCCGAGCGAGGAGACGGTGGTCTGCGAGACGGCGTAGGAGCCGCGCGGCGCCTCGATGCTGGAGACGGTCGGGTCGGGGCCGCGCTCGTAGGGGTTGTCCGCGGCGGCCTGGGCCCCCGGCGCGAGGCCGGTGCCGAAGAGTGCGGCGGTGGCGGCCGCGGCGGCCAGACAGGCCCGCACCACGGGGCGGGAGAAGACGTGCAGCTGCACGGGGGGTCCTCTCGGTCGTGGCGGGAACCACCCGGGGCAGCATGCGGGGCGGCATGCGGAGAGAGGAAAGCGCCCTGGTGGGGACCGCCGTTTCGTTGGCGGTCCCCACCGTGGCGCTGATGACGGTGTACAGACATCGGCGAAATCACCGGTGCCGTCACATCGGCGACATCACCTCAGAGCGCCGTGCCGAAGGCCTGCGTCCACCACGGGCCGCCCGAGCCGTTGTGGATGCCCACGCCCAGTTCCTTGAAGTCGCAGTTCAGGATGTTGGCCTTGTGGCCCGGGCTCTTCATCCAGGAGTCCATCACCGACGCCGGGCTCTGCTGGCCGCGGGCGATGTTCTCGCCGTACGTGCTCCAGCGGTAGCCGGCCGCGGTGATGCGGTCTCCGGGGTCCGTGCCGTCGGGGCTCGTGTGGTCGAAGTAGTCGCGGGCCGCCATGTCGGCGGAGTGCTTCGTGGCCGCCGTCGCGAGCTTGGCGTTGGAGCGGACGGGGCCGCAGCCCGCCTTCGAACGCTCCGTGTTCACCAGCGCGACGACCTGCTCGGCGGTGCCGCTCGGCCGCTGTGGCGCGGGCTTCGGATCGGGCGCCTCGGGCTTGGGCTTCGGCCTCGGCTCGGCCGAGGTGCGGGTCGGCGAGGGCTTCGCCTTCTTCTTCGTCTTGCTCGGCTTCGGCTTCGGCTTGGCGCTGGGGGACGCGGAGCGCTTGGGGGAGGCGGAGGGGGAAGCGCTCTTCGACGCCGAGGGGGTGGTGGGTGAGGCGGGTGCGGCGGCGGTGGACGGCGTGCTCTCGTCCGCGTCCGGGCTCGTGAGGAGGTGTACCGCGGCGCCACCGATGCCGAGAGCCACGACCGCGGCGGCCACTCCCGTCGTACGACGGCGCCGCCTGGCGCGGTCACGGCGGGCCCGCGCCCGCGCGGAGACCGGAGCGGACGAACCGTCGCCGGACGCCGCGGACGCCGAGCCGACCTCGATCAGATCGGGCGGCACGACCGGACCCGCGAGCGCGTAGCCCACCGGCACGAGCCCCAGACCCACCAGGAGCCCCTCGGCGGGCACCAGGTTCGACCAGTGGCCCTCGCAGACCGCGCAGTCGCGGGCGTGACGGGCCAGCCGCTTGCGCCACAGCGCCGACGGGACCCCGTCCCAGCCCGCGGTGATCTGCCGGAGGCCCCCGCACGGAGGGTTGGCGGACAGTGCACGTACGACCACGCGTGCCGTCTCCAGCTGGGCCTTCATGCGCTGTACCCGTACCGCCGCGTGCTGCGGGGACAGCTCCAGCGCCTCGGCGACCTCCGGCCGCGTGAGCTCGCCCGCGGACTCCAGCCACCACAGCGACAGCAGCGCCCGGTCGTCCTCGTCCAGCCAGCGCGTGGCCTCCGCGGTCTCCCTGCGCTGCCCTGAGAGTCCGAGCCGCGTGATGGTCAGATCGACGAAGTCCGCGCCCGGGTCCACCACGTCGTACGCGTCGGCGAGACCGCCGCCGGTGGGTATCGCGCCGGAGGCGCGCTCGCGCCAGTGCCCGCGTATCTGGTTCATGGTGATGGCGACGAGCCAGCTGCGGAACGTCTCCGGGCCGCGCAGGCCGTCCAGGCCACCGAGGACACGGAGCATGGTCTCCTGCACCACGTCGTCCACGTCCGCATGGCCGTTCAGGGCCCGTCCGACGATGTTGTAGACCAGCGGCAGGTACTCCGCCACCAGCGCGTCCTGCGCCTGCTGGTTCCCGTCCTGCGCTGCCCTGATCATCGCGATGTGGCGTTCGCTGCTCACGCTGTGTCCACTCTCTTTGTGGGGGGCCTGTCTCCTCCGACACAGGGGAGACGCCCTGCGCCCGCCTCGATAACAGAAAACGCGCACAGAATGTGCACGGATTCTGTCGAAGCCGGTCCGCTGACCGTATCGAGTCCGTATCGAGTGGAGTACGACGCTCTACGTGAGGTGGAGGTCGAAGGTTCAGGAACCCGCCGAGACCGGCGAGTCCGTCCTGTCGCCCACCGACTGCTCGGTCGCGGACTTCGGTATGGGCTCGTCCTGGCGCAGCGCGTTCCAGACCCGGTGCGACGCCTTGTCGAGCGGCAGGACCCGGCCCGCGTCCTGTGCGTCGTAGGTGACGGGCATCGTCACCATGTTGGTGTCGTCGGGGCTGATGCCCTTCAGCTCCTTGGCCAGACCGAGCAGCTTGTCGGCCGACGCCAGGTCGGAGTCGGCGCTGACCGTCTTGGTCGCGGTGTCCGCGAGGTCGTAGGACTTGGCGGGGCTGCTCAGCGGGTCGACGGTGTTGGCGCGGTGGATCAGCGCCTTGATGAAGGCCTGCTGGAGCTGGATGCGTCCCAGGTCGCTGCCGTCACCCACCCCGTGCCTGGTGCGGACGAGCGCCAGGGCGTCCTCGCCCTTCAGGGTGTGCTTGCCCGCGGTCAGCGAGAGACCGCTGTTGGGGTCCTTGATGGCCTTGTGGGTGGTGATGTCCACGCCGCCGAGCTCGTCGATGAGCTTCTGGAACCCCTTGAAGTCGACTTCGAGGTAGTGGTCCATGCGCAGGCCCGACATCTGCTCGACCGTCTTCACGGTGCAGGCGGGCCCTCCCACCTGGTACGACGAGTTGAACATGGCCTGCTGGGCGCCCGCGCCGCCGCCGTGGGACGTCGTGCACTGGGGTCGCTTCACCATCGTGTCGCGCGGGATGCTGACGACCGAGGCCTTCTGGTGGGTCTTGTCGACGTGCAGGACCATCGCCGTGTCGGCACGGGCCCCGCTCACGCCGGTGCCGTACCGGCCGTGGGTTCCCGCCCGTGAGTCGGATCCGAGCAGGAGGATGTTCATGGATCCGTCCCGCTGCTGTGCGGGCCTGTCGTGGCCGAGAGCGGCGTCCACGTCCGTGCCCTGGATGTTGCCGTTGAGGTGCTGCCAGGCGTAGGCGACGCCTCCGCCACCGGCGAGCACCAGGCCCAGGGCGCCCCACGCGACGTACCGCAGGGCCTTCTTCCGGGGCTTGCGCCGCGAGCCGCGGACCCGGGCGGGCCCGTAGGCGGGCACCGTGGGGCCGTCCGCCGGGTGTGCCGGGTGCTCGTGCTGGCTCTCGTGCGGCATGCGCTGCCTCTCTTCGCGAATCAGGTGTCCGGGAAACTCAGGGGTCCGGGACTCAGTACGCGGAGTCGACCTTGTCGATGGAGCCGTACTTGTCGGCGGCGTAGTTGGCGGCCGCGGTGATGTTGGCGACCGGGTCGGTCAGGTTATGGGGGGTGCCGTCGACGTGGTAGGCGTCGAAGGTCGGCTGGATGACCTGCAGCAGGCCCTTGGACGGGGTGCCGTTCTGGGCGTTCACGTCCCAGCCGTTCTGCGCGTTCGGGTCACCGGCGGACTCACGCATGATGTTGCGGTGCAGACCCTCGTAGGAGCCGGGGATGCCCTTGGACTTCATGATGTCGAGGGACTCGCGGATCCAGCCGTCGAGGTTCTCGGGGTACTTCTTGTCGCCCGCGGCGGCGTGCGGCGCGGCAGCGGCGGCCTGCGCGGGCTCCGCGGCGTGGGCGGGGGAGGGGACGAGGGTCAGGGCGGCGGCGGCCGCTCCCGCGGCGGCGATGCCGGCGACGGAGAACTTGCGGGTGCGGGCGGTGCGGGGCTGGGACATGCGGGTGCAACTCCTGGATGGGGACGAGATGGGCGCCGGACCGAGCAGGCGACTGCCTGATGTGCGATCCCGGGCGTCCCGAAGACTCAACCAGGGTTAGCGGCGCCCGAGATCGGACGCAATGATGTGACGTACTACCGCGGTACGAAGAAGCCCTGGTGAGACCCTGCCCCGCGCGGCCCGAGGCCCCTGACGGAGGCCTCGGGCGGCTACTACCGTCCTTAGCATGTGACGTGGCCCCTATGAGGGGCTTCACAGCCGCGGACCCCTCGAAGTGGCCTGGGTCACCGGTTTTCCGGACTCCGGTCGGGGCCCGGCCGGGCCCCGTAAGGGTGCCGTTGTCAGACCCCGAAGCGTGCCCGCGGCGGGCCTCAGATGCCGGTCGGAGCCACGTTGCCGCCGGTTACGCGGACGTAGTCGACGACCAGCTGCTTGGGGAAGGTCGTGCTGCCGTCGGGGTCGCCGGGCCAGTAGCCGCCGACCGCCAGGTTCAGGATGAGGAAGAAGGGCTTGTCGAAGACCCACCGGTTGCCGTGGAGGTCGGCCGGGGTGCGGGTCTGGTAGACGTGGCCGTCCACGGACCAGGTGACCTTGTTCGGCGACCAGTCCACCGCGAACGTGTGGAACTTGTCCGCGAACGCCTCCCCGCCGGGCAGCGTGTACCCCGCGCCGATCCCGCCCGACCCCGAGTAGCCGGGGCCGTGCAGCGTGCCGTGGACGGTGGACGGCTCGAAGCCGACGTTCTCCATCACGTCGATCTCGCCGCTGTTCGGCCAGCCCACGTTGCCGATGTCGGCGCCGAGCATCCAGAACGCGGGCCACATGCCCTGGCCGCGCGGCACCTTCATACGGGCCTCGACGTGGCCGTACGTGCTCGTGAACTTTCCTGAGGTGTTGAGCCTGGCCGAGGTGTACTCACAACGGCCGTACCAGCACTGGTAGTTGCCGGGGTTCTCCTTGCGGGCGGTGATGACCAGGTTGCCTTGGCCGTCGAGGGCCGCGTTCTTGTTGCCCGACGTGTAGTACTGCCGCTCGTGGTTGTTGACGTTGTCGCCGGTCTCGATCTGCCACTTGCCGCCGTCGACCCCGGCGCCCGCGGGGCCGTTGAAGTCGTCGCTGAAGGTGGCGGCCCTCGGTGCGGCGGAGCGGGTCGAGGCCGAGGGCGCGTTCTCCGCCGAGGCGGTGGGGAGTACGCCGAGGCTCGCGGCGCCGCAGACAAGGGCCAGCGCGCCGAGCTTGGTACGGCGGCTGAGGGAGGTGGGCACTGTCATCACATCGCTTCGCGTGGGGGGCGGGGGTGCGTGCATGGGGCATGTGCATGACAAACAAGTATCGAGAAGTGAACGCGGCGCACGATCCGTCGCGTTCACTTCGTTCAGTACTTGATTTAAGGCAGACTCCGGGGCCGCGTCAAGGAGTTGGTGCGGACCAACCTCGCCTGCGTCAGCGCGTGGGCATCGAGCGGTACATGCCGATCGAGTCGTGCGTCGCGGTGTCCGCGAAGCCGAACTTCTCGTAGAGGAAGCGTGCGGGGCCGTCGGCGATCAGCGAGACGTAGGCGGTCGCGGGAGCGCGCCGCTCCAGTTCCTCGGTGAGCGCGGTCATGATGCGCCTGCCGAGGCCCCGCCCCTGGTGGGCGGGGTGTACGCAGATGTCGACGAGCTGGAACGCGGTGCCGCCGTCGCCGATGATCCGGCCCATGCCGATCGCCTCGCCCTCGTGGTGCAGCACCACGCCGTGCCAGGTGTTCGGCAGGGCGAGCGCGACGGCTTCGGGGGCCCTGTCGGAGAGGCCGGCGCCGGTGCGCAGGCGGCGGAAGGTTTCGACGGACGGCACTTCCGCGCGCAGCTCGTAAGGGTCAGGTATCTCGTTCATGTGTTACATGCTAGCCGTGTGCCGCCGGGGCCTCGCCCGGCCCGGCGGCTCACGATGCGCGGCCTGCACCCCTTGGGGCGGCCCGTCAGCGCCGCTGGAAGGTCACCTCGGGATTCCCCGACGTCGGCCCATCGAGCAGCGGCTGAGGGGTGCCGCGCAGCTGCTGCTCGTAGAACGCGCCGATATAGGCCCGCGTGATCTGCTCGGAGCGCTCACCCGACAGCGGCACCTCGGGGTCGTCCACACCCGCCTGCCCCGCGAGGACGGGCACGTCGGTGAACGTGAAGTGCCCCGAGCCCTCGACGGTGAGCCACCGCTTCCAGCCGTCGAGCCCCTCCCAGGTCTCGTCCCAGTTCTTGCCGTCCTCGACGCCCGGCGTGTGCGTGGTCTCGGTGCCGAGCATCAGGAACGGGCGGCCATCGAGGCCGGTGGGGCCGGTGTGGAAGTGACCGTCCATGTTCATGCCGGCCCGCACGCGCCGGTCGGACGTCATGGCGGCGAGCGCGGCGGACCCGCCGATGGAGTGCCCGCCCGCGCCGATCCGCTTCCCGTCGATCACGCGGGCGTGCCGCCAGGCGTTCTTGCCGCCGGTCAGCCGGTCGATGACGTACGAGATGTCCTTGGCCCGCCCCTTCGTGGCGAGCTCGCCGCCGCCCGGCTCGTCGACGGGCGCGCAGGCCTGGCAGGTGAGGACGCGCCCGCCGGGGAACGCCGTGCCCGCCGACTCGTAGGCGTGGTCGACGGTCGCCACGACGAAGCCCCGGCTCGCCAGGTCCTCCGCGAGGTGCGTCAGCGTGGAGCGGGGGGCGGTGAACCCGGGGGAGAGCACGATCAGCGGGAACCTGCCCGGCGCGGGACGCACCCCGGTGCGCGCGAAGGTGCGGGTGGCGGCGTACGCGGCGGGGGGCAGCAGCTCCTCCTTCTTCCACCACTCCAGCAGGAGCCGCGCCTCCTTCTCCGACGTGTACGCGGTGGGGTGCCCGCCTCCGTGCCGCCCGGGGTAGTACACGGACGTCATGAGCTCACGCGCGCCCGCCGACGGCACCCACGGGTCGGGACGGCTCCTGTCGACGAGGTGCAGGGTGTCGCGTCCGACCGCGTACGGGCCGGTGGGGCGCGGCAGCCGGAGTGCGGCTGTCGACTTGTCGTTCGACTCGCTGCCCGACGGGGCGGCGCCCGCCGAGGCGTGGCCGGAGCCGTCCGGCGTCGCGGCGAAGGCGGTCGCGCCGCCCGCGAGGGGAACGGCGAGAGAGAGGGCGAGGGCGGTGGCAAGGGCGCGTCTGCGCGCGGTCCTCCGTGATGCTGTCATGCCAAAGGACGCTAGTGCGGGGGAAGTTGCCGCTGCGTCGACCCCTGGTACCGCGCGCTGCCAGACTCTGGGGGTACGCGCGCGGGAGACGTCAGCTCCAGGGCGTACGTCACCACCCCGCCGCCTCCGTTGTTCACCTCGCCGACCTCCCTCCGTTCACGTCCCCAACCCCCCTTTGTGACGTGCCGGGCCCTCCCTTCGTAGAGTCACCGGGTGAACGAACACCACGCACCAGATCCCCACCTGCCGATGCTGACCTTCCCGCAGGCCGAACGCCTGCGGAGCCTGACAGCCGATCACCTCCTCACCCGCCACGGGATACGCCCGCGGATCGAGGGCGACGCCGTGCTGTGGGGCGACGGACGCCGCAGCCCGCTGCCGAACCTGGCGCACCAGTGCCGTGCCACGGCCGAGGAGCACTGGCCCCGCCTGGTAGAACAGCACTTCACGACGCTGGAGAACGGCTCACGGGGCAGGGAGAGCGCGCAGGAACTGCTCGAAGCAACCGTGCTGCGGCTCCTGCCCGACGACGCCTTCCCCGGCGAGATGGCGAACAGCTTCCGCTACACGCGCCCGGTCGCCGAAGGCCTGCTCCTGGCGCTCGCCCTGGACACCCCCGCCTCCGTGCGCATCCTCACCGACCAGGACGTGGCACGCGCCGGACTGGACCAGCTCTGGGTGGCGGCCCGCAACAACCTGATCCGCGAACTCGTCGAGCACGACGAGGTGACAGGACCGCAGGGCGCGCGGCTGTGGACCGTCTACGGAGACTCCCACTTCGTGGCGAGCAAAGCACTCGTGCTCCCCGAACTGGCCCGCGCGACCACCGGCAGCGAACTGCCGGAGGCCGGCGCGCTCGTCGTCCTGCCCAGCCGCAACCTGCTGGCGTTCCACCCCATCGAGGACGGCACGGTGGTGGACGCGGTGAACGACCTGAGCGCGTACGCACTTGGTGCCCACGAGGACGGGCCGGGCGCACTCTCGCCGCGACTGTACTGGTGGCACGAGGGACAGATGACCTCCCTCACCGTCATCGATCACGAGACCCGCTCCTTCTCCGTGGTGCCGCCGCCCGAACTGATGGAGCTGATGAAGAAGTTGCACGCGGAGAGCGCGCCCGCTCCCGCGGAACAGCAGACCGCTTCTCCCGCGGTTCCCGGCGGTGAACCGGTCGGAGCGGAAGCCGACGCCGCCGACCTCGACCCCGCCGCCGCGGCCGAGGGCATCGCCCGACTCGCGCAGAGCCAGGCAGGCGTCGCCCACACCTTCGCCGCGACGAAGCGGCTGAGCGACGTCCGCTTCGCCGCCGACCCCGACGGCGCCCGCCTGGAGACCTGGGAGGCGTGGGTGTGGGCGATGCAGACCGGCTCGGCCCTGTTCCGCACGACCGCCTCCACCGGAGGCACGGTCGAGTGCCGCATCGCCGACCGCACCCTGCACCTGCCCGCCACCGGACCCGTACCGGGCGCGGACGCCCGCGCCTGGCTCGACGCCTTCTACCTGGCAGCCGTCTGCAGGGAACAGGACAGGCTGACCCTCCTCTGCAACGTGCCGCTGGACGACCTGCGCCGGGCGGCCCCCGTCGACGAGTACGTCTTCCACTGGATCGAGACACTGCGGGCGTTCTGGCTCAGGCAGCCCATGGACGACGTCGTCCAGCACCTCATCGCCACCATGGAGACCTCCCACCCCCACATCGCGACCCGCACCGCCGGTGACTTCCTCAACCTGATCGACTACCAGCCGGCCGCCCTCATGCACCGCCTGATCGCGGGCGACCGTGCCGCCTTCGCCGAGGCCCTCACCGAAGCGCTCGCCCACCACGAGCGGTACTGGAAGGACCGGGCAGGGGTCGGGGCCACCGCGCTGTACAGCCGCATCGCCCTCGGCCCGCTCGCGCTGGCATGCCTGGCGTACGACTCGGACTTCCCCGTCGACGACACGTCGCCGTACCTGCCGAAGCACCTCCTCAAGCGCGACTGGCTCGGCGAGTTCGACACGTAGGCGACAGCGAGCCGACGCATCGGCGTGTTGGCGTCGATGGGTGGTGTACACGACGGTGCCGATGCGCGAGTGTTCTGTGTCATGGACCGTGACCGGCACAACACCGTGTTGCCTCTCTCCCGACGTCAACTGTTCCTCGTCACGGGCGCGTCCGGGGCCGTCGCCGCCCTCGGCACCGCGACCCCGGCGCCGGCCAGGCCGCGCACCGCGGTCCCCCTCTCGTTCACCCGCGTGACGAACGGCGCGGCGACGCTCGCACCGGCCGCCGACCGGCTGATCGTCGAGGCGCAGGCCACCCTGTGGTCCCTGCCCCGCACCGGCGGCGACGCGGTGCCGCTGACACCGGCGGGCCTGGAACCGAACCGTCCCGTGTACGCGCCGGACGGGACGTCGGTCGCGTTCTGCGCGTACCAGGACGGCGGCTTCCACATCTGGACGATGCGCGCCGACGGGTCGGGCCTGCGGCAGCGCACCGAGGGGCCCTGGGACGACCGGGGCCCCGCCTGGTCGCCCGACGGCTCGCGCATCGCCTTCGCGTCGGAGCGGGGCGGCGATCCGGTGCGCGGCGGCTCGTACCGCATCCACGTCCTGGACCTCGCGAGCGGCGACATCGTCCGCGTGACCGGCCGCCCCGGCCAGGACGGCCCCTGGCAGGACGGGCCGTGGGAGGACTTCGACCCCACGTGGTCACCGGACGGCGGACGGCTCCTCTTCGTCCGCGGCAGACCCGTCGCGACGCAGACGGGCAGCACGCTCGAGGCCCGCACCATCGCGTCCGTCCCCGCGAGCGGGGCGGGCCAGGTCACGGTCACCCACACCGAGACCGCGACGGCCCAGGTCATGACGCCCGCCCTGTCCCCGGACGGAGAACGCCTCGCCTACCTGCGGACCACGGCCGCGCCGCACGGGTCCTGCACGCTGGTCGTCGACGGCAGGCCCGTAGCCCTCGCCGGTGTCGGCGATCTGGCGCCCGTGCCGCCGCGCTGGACGGAGGAGGGGAGGCTGCTGCTCACGGTGGACGGCCGCTTCACGCTCGTACGTCCCGAGAGCCCCCGCGGCTCCGAGAAGTCTGGTCGGCGTCTGTCTGCGGGCGACCCCGAAGTGATCCCCTTCGAGGCCACCCTGCCGGTGGAACGCCCGCACTACCGGGTCAAGGAGTACGACCTGGGCCTCGGGCGAGCCCGCCCCACGCGCGGCATCCACCTGCCCGCGCTCTCGCCGGACGGCCGCCGGATCGCCTTCGCCGCGCTCAACTCGCTCTGGCTTGCGCACACGTCGGGCGGTAAACCACCCCGGCGCCTGCACCGCGCCCCGGCCACCGGCTACCTGCTCGGCCCGACCTGGGCGCCGGACGGCAAGTCCCTGGTCTACGCCGACGACCGCGACGGACTGCTCGGCGCCTACCGCCACGACCTCGCCACCGGAACCGAGACCGCACTGGCGCCCGGAGGCCGGGTCCACCCCGTCCTCTCGCCCGACGGCGAACGCCTCGCCTGCCTCGACCTGACCGGCCGCCTCGTCGTACGCGACCTCGCCTCCGGCGCCGAACGCACACTGGTCACGCCGCTCGGCGGAGGAGGCCTCCCGGGGCGGCCCAGCTGGTCGCCCGACGGCCGGTACGTCGCGCTCTGCGACCGCAACCGCATCAACCACCGCTTCCGCGAGGGCTACAACCTGATCCGCGTCGTCGACGCGAGCACCGGCGCGGACCGTCTGCACGCGGTGGCCCCGCACGCCTCGCTCTCCGACCGGTACGACTCGGGACCCGTCTGGTCACCGGACGGCCGCTGGCTCGCCGTGATCGTGGAATCGGCACTGTGCCTGCTGCCCGTGCGGCCCGACGGCACACCGCGCGGCGCACTACGGGTCCTCACCGACGAACCGGCCGACCACCCGTCGTGGGCGGGGGACTCCAAGTCACTCCTCTACCTGTCGAGCGGCAAACTGCGACTCATCGACATCGGCGCCGGTATCGGTGTCGGCGCGAACGGCGAGCGCCCGCGCACGGTGAGGGTACCCATGGACCAGCGCAGGCCCACGCCCGCAGACGTCGTCGTGCACGCGGGCCGCCTGTGGGACGGCACCGGGGACGAGGTGCGGGACGACGTCGACATCGTGGTCCGCGCAGGCCGCATCGCCTCCGTACGCCCCCACCGCCCCGCAGGCCCCGCCCGCCCCGCGGACCGCCGCGTCGACGCCTCGCGCCACACGGTCGTCCCCGGCCTGTGGGACACGCACACGCACCCCTGGCAGACGACCTACGGCGGACGTCAGACAGCGGGCCAGCTGACGTACGGCATCACCACGGCCGTCTCACTCGGCGGCTTCGCCTACGAACAGGCCCGCATCCGCGAGGCGGTGTACGCGGGCGAACTGGCGGGCCCCCGTCTGCTCACGTCCGGCGAACTGCTGGACGGCGCCCGCGTCGCGTACAGCATGGGACGCGCCCACCGCAGCCGCGCGGCGCTGCGGCGCTCGCTGCGACGCGGGGCGGCACTCGACTGGGACTTCGTCAAAACCTATGTGCGGGCGCCGGGGTGGGTGATGGAGGAGGCGGCGCACTTCGCGCACGAGAGGCTCGGAGTGCGCACGGGCGGCCACCTCCTCTCGCCCGGCATCCAACTCGGCCAGGACCTGACGTCCCATCTGCAGGCCACGCAGCGCGCGGAGTTCGGGCACGCCATCACGGCGACGGGCCGCGCGTGGGACGACGTCATCGAGATCTACAGCGCGCGGGGCGCGGCCTTCTCCCTCATCGCCACACCGTTCACCTCGGGGCCCCTGCTCGGCGCGGACCCGGCGCTCGCGGACGACCCACGCGTGACCGCGGTGATGCCGCCGTGGGACGCGGCGGCGGTGCGGGCGGGGGCGGGCGTACCGCCGAGCGAGGCCCAGCTGGCCACGCTTCGCAGGGAGACCGACATCTACCGCCGCATTCTGTCCGCGGGAGGCGAGGTGGCCCTCGGCACGGACCAGCCCATCGTCCCGGTGGGCCTCGCCCTCCACCTGGGCCTGCGCGCCCTCCACCTGGGCGGCCTGACCCCGGCGGAGGCACTGCGCACCGCGACCGTACGACCGGCCAGGGTGTTCGGCCTCGACCGTGAACTGGGCACGGTCGAAGAGGACAAACTAGCCGACCTGACCGTGGTGGACGGCGACCCGTTCACGGATTTCGACACGATGGTGCGGACGGTGTCGGTGCTCCGGGGCGGCACCCTCTACAGGACCGCGGACCTGACCGCGGCGTTCGAGCGGCGGCGGGACGAGGGGCTGGACGAGGGGCTGGACAAGGGGGAGGCGTACTGGTTGGAGGTGGGTCACGCGATGCGGAAGGACGGGTGCTGCACGCCGACGGGCTGAGCGCAGCCCCCCCCCCCCGAAGTCCCGCGCCCCTGGGCGGGCTCCGCCGGGGTTACTCGAAGCGGGAGGTGTCGCCCGCGCCGCGCCGCACGATCTCCGCCTCGCCGTCGGAGAAGTCGATGACGGTGGTCGGCTCGGTACCGCAGTCGCCGGAGTCGATGACCGAGTCCACGAGGTGGTCGAGGCGCTCCTTGATGTCCCAGCCCTGGGTCAGCGGCTCCTCCTGGTCGGGCAGGAGCAGCGTGCTGGACAGCAGCGGCTCGCCGAGCTCGGCGAGGAGGGCCTGGGTGACCGTGTGGTCGGGGATGCGCACGCCGACCGTCTTCTTCTTCGGGTGCATCATCTGGCGCGGCACCTCTTTGGTGGCGGGCAGGATGAAGGTGTAGCTGCCGGGCGTGGCGGCCTTGATGGCGCGGAACACGTCGTTGTCGAGATGAACGAACTGCCCCATCTGCGCGAAGCTCTCGCACATCAGGGTGAAGTGGTGCCGGTCGTCGAGCTGCCGGATCGACCGGATGCGGTCCATGCCGTCACGGCTGCCGAGCTGACACCCCAGCGCGTAACAGGAATCCGTCGGATACGCGACGAGCGCGCCGGAGCGGATCCCGTCGACCACGCTGCTGATGCTGCGCCGCTGGGGGTTGTCGGGGTGCACGTCGAAGTACTTGGCCATTGGTCGAGTCTAAGTGACCGGGAGTGACCGGAGTGTGCAGGGCGGGCATGCCGTGTCCGGCCAAGGAGTACTCAGTGAGAGGAACTCGGCGACCGCGGCGTACGACTACTGGGGTGTACGAGGTATCAACTTCCCCGATTGAGGCGGTCATTGGTGATCACGGGCAGCGGTGGCGTAGATGACGGACTCGGCGCGGACGCCAGGAACGGTGACCGGCGGGTGCGGCCGAGCAGGCGAGGAGTGCTGAAGGGCGCGGTGTCAGGGGCGGTGGGAGCGGGAGCCGCGGCAGCGGTCGGAGTGAGCGGCGGCCCGGCCCGGGCGGCGTCCCGGGGCGGCCGGCTGGAGGTCGCGGTGCTCCTCTACGACGGCTTCACGGCGCTGGACGCGGTGGGGCCGTACGAGGTGCTCTGCCGGGTGCCGGGCGTGCGGGTGACGATGGTCGCCCGCGAGGTGGGCCCGGTCCGCACGGACACGGGTGAGCTGAGCCTGGTGGCGGAGCGTGCCATGCGGGACGTGCACGGCGCCGATGTCCTGGTGGTCCCCGGGGGAGGGGACCGAGGGGTGACGGCGATGATGGACGACGCGAAGGCCCACGAGTGGATCCGCCGCGTCCACCGCCGCTCGGTGTGGACGACGTCCGTGTGTACGGGTTCGCTGATCCTGGGGTCGGCGGGCCTGCTCCGCGGCCTCCCCGCGACGACGTACTGGGCGTCACGGTTCTACCTGGAGAAGGTCGGCGCGACGTACAAGCCCGGACGCTTCGTCGAAGCGGGGAAGATCATCACGGCGGCGGGCGTCTCCGCGGGCATCGACATGGGCCTCTACCTCGCCGCCCGCCTCTCGAGCACCAAGGTGGCGCAGGCGATGCAGCTCGCCGTCGAGTACGACCCGGACCCGCCGTACGACACCGGGAGCCCGGAGAAGGCGGACGCCGAAACGGAGGCCCTGGCGCTCAAGCTGATCGCGGACGCGGCAGTCTGAGATCACGCCTGCCCGCGCGCGCCGTGTAGATCGCGCCTGCCCGCGCGCGCCGTGTCGATCACTCGGGCCGCAGGCTGAGCACGAGGTCGCGCGGCAGACCGTGCGTGTCATGGAGGTACCGCAAGCGCTCCTCGTCCAGCGGTCCTCGGAACCGCGGCTGGGCCAGGACCCGCTGTCCTCGCTCCAGCAGCCGACGGAACCGCTGCTCCTCGTCTAGCAGGATCACGCGTACGTCGACGGGGTCCATGTCCTGACGGAAGTGGTCCAAGGTGTGCCGCAGCAGAATCTCCGGCAGATCTCCGAGACTGGGACCGTGCGTTCCGGGCTGCTCACGCCAGAGGACGGTGAGCAGCCGCCGCACCAGCCGACGCAGCACGTACCCGCGACCGGTGTTGCCCGGCCGCACCCCGTCGCCGATGACCACGACAGCGGACCGCAGATGGTCGCAGACGAGCCGCAGCGACGTCTCGTCCAGCGGCCACAGTCCCGGCACGAGCAGCCGCCAGGGCTCGAAGACGTCGCTCTCGAACACCGACGACTTGCCCTGCAGAGTGGAGACCAGCCGCTCCAGGCCGAGTCCGGTGTCGACGTTGCGCTGGGGGAGCGGAACGAGCGAGCCGTCGTCGAGTTTCCGGTAGCGCATGGTGACGTGGTTCCACATCTCCACCCACCGGTCGTCCTGGCTCGGCGTCGACGACCGCGGCGGAACGCCCTCGCCCCCGGTCCCGCCGCCGGTCCAAAGAAAGATCTCCGAGTCGGGACCGCACGGCCCGGTCGGTCCGTTGGACCACCAGTTGTCCTCCACGGTCAACTCCACGGGAACGCCGAGCTCGTCCCACACCTCCAGGGAAGCGGTGTCGGGGCCGGTACGGTCGTCGCCGCCGAAGACGGTGGCATGCATCATGCGCGGATCTACCCCGAATCCCTCGGTGAGGAGCTCGTACCCCCACCGCAGACTCTGCGGCCCTTCGTAGTCACCCAGCGACCAGGTGCCGAGCATCTCGAAGACGGTGAGGTGCGTGGGGTCACCCACTTCGTCGAGGTCGGTCGTCCGCAGACAGCGCTGCGCGTTGACGAGCCGGTCGCCGAGCGGGTGCGGGCGCCCCTCCAGATACGGGGTGAGGGGGTGCATGCCGGAGGTGGTGAACAGTACGGGGTCGCCGGGCGGGGGCAACAGCGTCGACCCGGTGATCCGGCGGTGCCCGCGCTCCCGGAAGTAGTCGACGAACGTGCGGACGACGTGGTCGGTGTTCATGAGGTGGCTCCTTCGCGTACGAAGCGGGGAGGCACCGGACAACGGGTCCGCACGGTGATGGATCAACGAAGGATCCAGCGACGGTCATCGGTGGTTCGGGTACGAGCCACGGGGTCGCCATCGGCGGGCCGTTTCCGGTCGCCGATGGAGAGAGGGAAAGACGTCAGGCGGCGGCAACCGGCGAGCTGGTCGCTCGCGCGGTCGCGTTGGTGTGTGGGCCGGTGACGTTCATGCGTCCGAGGATAACGAGCCCGATGACCGAGGGCACGTGAATATCCGCCGGGCTCACCACCAGTAGGCGGGGTAGCGCGGTGCCCTGGGACGGGCGTACGAGGCGGCCCAGCCCGCGAGGACGAGCAGCCCGGCGGAGCCCACGAGCAGAGGTACGAAGGTGGCGGGGCCCGGTGCGTTCAGGACGATGACGACGGCGGTCGCGCACGCGGGGGAGTGCGGGGTACGGGCCATGGTCATCACGGCGAGACCGACCCCGGCGGCGAGGGCCGCCGCCCACGGCGAACTGCCCGCCGCGGCGACGACCGCGTAACCGATGGCGGCGCACAGCAGATGCCCGACGATCACACTGCGGGGCTGGGCGAGCGGCAGCCCCGGCGCACAGTGAATGATCGCCGCGGACGCGGCGAGCGGGGGTATCAGCACGGGCTCGTGGATGACGGAACCTATGGCCACCAGAACCAGCAGCACGGCGGTCGCGGCGCTGATGTTGTGCAGCGCCGCGCCGGGCGAGGGAGGGGCGGGCGCACGACCGGCGAGACGGGCGCGGAAACGGGAGCGCCCGGAGACGGGCTGCGAGACGGGCTGGGCGTCAACGATTTCGTCGGTGCTCAAGACAGTGCGGTTCCGGGGCAGGGCCGACGGGAAACCCGGACGGCGATGGCAGAAGGGCAGGAGTCGGCCCGTCTTCCCTCACGGTCGGCAGGGACGGGGGCACCGGCGGCGGTCCGGGTTGGGATATCCGCGTACTCACCGGAGATTCTACGCGGCCCACTCACGTAGCCGCAGGTCAGGGTCCTGAGCCACGCATCCGGTCGAGCTCGGCGCCGATACTTGCCCGTATCGCGTCGTGCTGCGGCCCGAGCGCGAACCGGTCGTCACTCCACCGTTCGCGGGGATAGAGCCAGACCGGCACGCCTACGACGTCCGAGGGCTCCCACTCGTAGCGCGGCCATACGTGGGCGTGCAGGAAGGCATCCGTATTGCCGAGGATCTCCAGATTCACGCGCCGAAAAGCCGGATCCACCCGCCGACAGGCCCGCTCGACCGCTTCCCCCAGCTGGTCCATGTCGGACAGAAACTGAAGCCGCCGCTCCTTGGACAGGTCCGACAGGCGCTGCACACCGGGATCGTCGACGAGGAGCACGCAGTACCCCGGCAGAAACTGCACGTCCCCGATGACCGCGAACCCCGTCGTCATCCTCCGCAGCACGGAGGGGTTCTCCCCGCGCAACGCGCTCCCGATCCGGTCGGACTTCCAGGCCATGCTGGTGTCGGAACTCATGCGACGAACCTACGTGGCTTCCTCGACGAACTGGCGTTGGTCGTCCAGGAATCCGGCCGCGAAGAGCGAGCGGGGGGAGAAGAGGGCCGTGAAGGTGAGCCTGAGGTCCGACTGCTCGATGGACTGCTTGAGAAGTGAATGGGTCGCGTCCGGGTAACGCCCGACCGTCAGGACGCCGCCCGCGTCCAACACCCTGCGGTAGACGCGCTCCGTGTCCGCGATGTCCACGTTGATGTCATGGTCCGCGAGGGTCAGCAGCACCGGTATGCCGCGCAGGGCGCGGAGGTCCCGCGTGGCGTCCGCGGTGTAGTTCTTGGAGATGAAGCCCCACCGCTCGGCGGTCATGCCGTCCGCATCGCCGCCCATCGCCCCGACGTACTCCTCGAAAGTCGCGTGGCGCCGCAGCAGCCGACGGATGGTGTCGCTCCTGGCGATCTCCGCCTCGGTGCGCTCCGCCGATGCGCCGTCGGCGCGCAGCTCGGCCAGGAGGTTGTAGCGGCCCTGCTGGAGCCAGTTGATCGCGGGCGAGACGGCGATGACGAAGCTCACGGGCGTCTTCGCGGCGACCTTCGGCATGACCCAGCCCGCCTGGCTCGCGCCCCAGAGCCCGATCCGCTCCCCGTCGATGTCCCGACGGGCGCGTGCCCAGGCGATCGCGGCGGCCGCCTCGTCGGCCCGGTCGTCCATCGACTGGTCGAGCCAGTCGCCGGGCGCACCTGCGACCCCCGGCTTGTCCCAGGACAGAGAGGCGTACCCGGCCTGGGCGTTCGCCTCCCACATGGGCTTGTAGCCGTCGTCGTGGGTGGCGTCGACGGGGCCGTCGCCGTGGACGTACACGACCAGCCCGTGTTGCTTGCGGCCGTCCCTGGGGGTGGTGAGTACGCCGTTGAGGGTGTGGCCACCGTGGCGGATCGAGACCCGCTGCTCGTCCATGTCGTAGGAGTTCTGCCACAGCACCACGCCGGTGAGGCCGGCGGCCACGACCAGGGCGGTGACGAGTGACCAGACGGCGATGCGGACTCCGCGCCGTCGGAGTCGGAGTCGGAGAGGGGGCGTCGGACACATGGGAGGGCTGCCTCCGGTCGGGTTCGGTTCGAGTGACTGCTTCGAGCGATTGGTGAAACTATCGTTGTACAAACGATCGTGCCGAACCTGATAGATTTGTATCTGAGCCTGCGGGCCCACGAAATTCATCGAACGAAGCCGGGGAGAAGGAGGGGGCGCATCATGACGGGGCGCATCATGAGAGGGCACAGCGGACCGGTGACAGTGCAGCGAGGCCTTCCGGCCGGAGCCGCGCGACGGGCGGCCGAGCTGTACTGGGAGGCCTTCGGCCGCAAGCTCGGCCCTGCCCTGAACCCGCCGGACAAGGCGGTGTCCTTCATCGCCGCGCACCTCAACGCCGACCGCGCGGTCTGCGCACTCCTCGACGGGCAGGTCGTCGGACTCGCCGGGTACCAGCATGGCGGGCGGGCCCTCACCGGGGGATCGGCTCGCGCGGTGCTGCGCGCGTACGGACACCTGCGGGGCCTGCACAGGCTCCTGCTTCTCGCCCTCTTCGAACGTCGTCCGGGCCCCGGACAGCTCGTCATGGACGGCATCGCCGTGGACCCGGACATGCGCGGCCGGGGCGTCGGAAGCCTGCTCATCGCGGAAGTGGCCGCCATCGCGGCGGAGCAGGGCTGCCAGGAGATCAGACTGGACGTGATCGACACCAACCCGCGCGCGAGGGCTCTGTACGAGAGGCTCGGTTTCACGGCCGTACGGATCGAGCGCACGCCCTACCTGCGCCGTCTGCTCGGATTCGGCGCGGTGACCACCATGCACCGCCCGGTCGCGACAGGAGAAGTGAGAGAACCGTGAGCACCGAGACCGACCACACCGACCACGTCGAGGTCCCCACCCGTATGCTCGTCCACGCGCTGATCCGCGAGAACGGCACCGTCGCCGCGGATGAGCTGTACACCGTCGCCAACACCCTGGGCATGAGCGACCAACAGGTACGGCTGTGCGTCAAACGCCTGGTGGCCGAAGGCCGCTTCACCCACGAGGGCCGAGGTCGCAAGGCGGAACTGCACGCCACCACGGACACCACACGCGACCTCGCCCCCAACGCGGAGTTCCTGCGGCACGCATTCCAGCAGGACGCCGGGGCCGCGCCCTGGGACGGCGTCTGGCACCTGGTGGCCTTCGCGGTGCCCGAATCGGCGCGCACGGTCCGGGACACGCTGCGCGAGACGCTCGTCCACCTCGGCGGTGCACCGCTCCAGGGCGGCTTGTACGTCTGCGCCAACGCATGGGAACCCTACGTCGAAGACGCGGCCCACCGCCTGAGCGCCCACGGCGCGCTCACGCTTCTCACGACGACGGACCTGCGCAGGGGCGAGACCGAGGAGCCTGCCGAACTCGCCCGACGCCTGTGGCCCCTACAGGAGATCGCCGACCGCTACCACCGACTGAGCCGCATCGCCGAGCCTCGCCTGGCCCGTCTCACCGGCTCCGCCGAACTCTCGTCGTCCGCACTCCTCACCATCGCCGTCGAACTGGCCGCCGAACTCTCCCGCGCCATGGCTCCCGACCCGCTGCTGCCGCCCCAACTCCTGCCCCAGCCCTGGCCCGGCACCCAGGCCCGGGAGCTCATCGCCCAGTGCTGGGCGGCTCTGTACGCACGCGACCAGGGCGAAACCCGCCCGGCCCTCTTCCGCCACTACGCCGACATCACGCGCGAAGCGGCAGACCGGGCCACGCACTGAAGACGGGTTAGGTCCACGCGCCCCCGAAGAGATACTCCCGGCACAGGCCCCAAGGGCCTGTGTCGGCAGTCCCGCCTGCCCCGCGACGTCCGGCACGCGCCCTCGCGGCGTTGTCGGGACACCCCGATACAACCAGTATCGGGGCGACCCTCCGCCTTGCGATCGCACGCTCCCCCAAGCTCTCGGCTCCGCTCGAGCAGGGAGGTGCCCCCATGACGCCGCGGGGCCCGCCCTCCGGGCGGACGACGGGACTGCCGACACAGGCCCTAGGAGCGAGTAGCGGTGGCGCAGCTCTTGCCGCCGGCTCGCGTGGCGTCGCTGTCGACGGACTTGCTGCGGTCGTACGGATCGAGCCGGTGTTCGGCGTCGGCGTGCTGCTTGTCGGCGGTGTCGAACGGCGGTGTGAAGTAGCCGGTCGGGGCGGAGCAGCCGCCGTTGGTCAGGTCGAGCGTGTAGGAGACGAGGGACATCGTGCCCGGTTCGGTGCTGACCTTGTCCGGGTCGTCCCAGCTCATCACCACCTCGCGCCGCACGATCGTACGGACGATGTCGGCATCCCGCCCCCGGTCGCCCGCGGGGGCCACCGGGTACACGAAGGTGACGTCCGCCGTCACCTCCAGCGCCCCACGCTTCCCCTCACGGTAGGAAAGCCGACCGCGTGTCTTGACCACGTCGCCGACCAGTTGAGCCTGCTGCGGCCGGAAGCGGCTGAACAGCAGCAGCGGGTCGTTGGTGGACGTGGGCGTCTTCGACGACAGGCTGGTACGCAGATAGTCCTGGACGTCGTCCTGGTGCGGATTCAGCAGCCCGATCGCCTTCGTCGGCCGCTCGCCGCGCAGCACGCCACGATCGAGCCCGGCGTCCACCAGGAAACGCCGACTCTGCTCCAATGCCCGCTCGACCTGCGCGGCGTCCATCCAGCCGGTCGCCTTGGCGGCCGGCACGGTGATCCCCGATGCCCCCTCGGCCCAGCGGGCGGCGGGAGAACCCCGGAAGGGTTCGTCCCAAGTGGGGCGCTGCGCGGGCTCGCCACCGGGCGCGTCACGCGGTCTCTCCGACTCGGCGGCAAGGGGCGCCTCGCTCTGACCGTCGCCGTCGTCGCCGTCGAAGAGGCCGAACACCTGCTGCGGGAAGAGGCTGACGCCGAGCAGGGCGACGGCTGCCACCACCCCGGTCACGTACCAGCCAGTCCTGCGCCGGGGCCGGGCCGGCGAGTACGTACGCCAGCCCTCCGCCTGCCCAGCCTCCTGCCCGGCCGCCCCCTCCTTGAGTCGACGCTGCACCTCACGGGCGCGCGCCGACGGCTCCACCGGAGCCCCGGCCGCTCCCGTCACCGACTCCCGCAGGAACCGCTCCCACTCCTCATCGGACACCGAGGACCCGTCCTGCCCCCCAACCCCACCCACCGCATGCTCCCGTTCTCGCCCGGATGACCCGCTGACTCCGCCGGAAGGCGAGAGCCGACCGCATAATCGCATGAGGTGATCGCAGGTCTACGATCCGGAGCGCAACCCCAGAGCACTGTGCTCGACCACACCCGGAACGACGTCGCTCTTCCCCGACGCCGCGGCGGTCAACGCGACCAGTCCGGCGCGGAGTTCGGTGGAGGGCTCACCGAGGATGATCGTGCTGATGATCAGCTCCAGCATCAGACAGTCGTACTCGTCGCCCTTGCTGCGACAGCGCTCCCCGTCGCCCTCCGCCACAGCGGAGGTGATCCGCCACCCGCGAGCAGTCGCGGGGGCAGGGCCGGAGGCGGGGGTCGGGGTGAAAGTCGCCTCGTAGACGCCGTAACCGGTCCAACCCCGGTGCATGAAAACGACGTCGTCCTCGACGAAAATGTTCCACTTCTCGTCCATGTCCCGAGCTCGGTATCCGCGCCGAATCCGGTCCCAGTCCTCGACGGTCCAGACGCGATCCGGCAACTGGGACATCGGCCGGGGCACGCTGATCGGGTGCAGGCGCCTGAACGACTCGCGGGCGAGCGGAGTATCAGCAGTCATGGCGTGATCTTAAGGAAGCGCCGATCCAACGGGACCAAGGGTGGCTGTAGACGTGCGCCGCCGTGTGCCTCAACTCCCCTTCGCGGGCGGCGGAGCTTCCCTCTGCGCGTGCAGTGCGCCCCCGCGGAGAGGTTCGCGCCCCGCCGAGCCCGGTGATAACGCTGGAGGCACGCAGTCGGTGAACGAGGTGATGAAAGGACTCGGCATGGCATCTCAAGCAATGCTGGAGGCGGGTCGGCTGTCCGCCATCGTGAAGATCCTCGACCGGGCCGGCGGCCATCTGAGTGCCGCGGTACGCGACCGCACCCGGACGCCCGCCCTCCCCGGTGACCTGGAGGTCTCTGCCCTCCAGGCACTCCTCGACCTCTCGCGCAGCGCCGCGCACGACCTGACCTGCGCGGTCCAGCACGCGGGCAGCGGCGATCTGACCCTGGCCCGGGCCCACCTGGAGGCGGCGCGGACCGCCCCCGAGAAGCACGTCGTGCCGACGGCAGGCATGCCCTCCCCGCTCCCCGTCGGCGTACGCACCGCGCTCCAACTCCTGCGCGGCATAACGGGTTTCTTCAGCAAGGAGACCGAGGACGCCCTCGTCCGCGCGCTGACCATCACGCGGTGACGTCACCGTGACCGTCATCTCTGTCCGAACCAGGCCGCGGACGGTCCGCCGGTGGCACGCGTCGAGGCGTACAGGGTGACCGCGATCCCGCCCTCCCCCGGAACCGTGTGCGGCTCGGAGGGGCCGGTCGCGTTGAGATGCGCGGCGATCGCGTAGGCGAGCACGGTCACGGTGTGCTCGTCACCGGCGTGGATGGTGATCCGGGCCGTGCCCGGTTCCGTCAGATGAAGATCACGGCTGTTCATGTCGGGGTCGACGCAGCTCAGGGCGGCGGCAGTTCGGTGCGGGGTGCAGGTTCACCCGTCCGACTTCTATGTGCGTCCGACGAGAGTAAGAGGTTCAAGAAGGGGTCATAGGGGCGATCGCGACGCATCAGCCCTGAGCGGCCTCCGGGTGGCGTGGAAGGGCGGCACTGCCGGGGGCGAGGTGTGGATCCGGCGGACCGACATCGGCACGAGCCGCACCCACTGCACCCGGCCGACGATGAACACGCGGTGTTCTGCGGTCAAGGACGAGTTGAAGCAGTAAACGGGATAAATCGCCCCTTCGCCACAGCCCTGTAACGGCGGCCGCAGGGCGGACAACTCCCTTAGGGGTCGACCTGTCGAACCCGGTGCATCACGCAGCTGCTCGACGGCTCAACTGCCCCGCGGCGAGCGAACCCGGCGTCGCCAAGGCAACAGCTGCACCAGGTGCACCAGTTGCACCCCTCCCGCAGACCTGACCCGCCAATGGAGTTGTCCACATGATGTCCAGAAACCTCCTGCCGACGCGGCTGGCCGCCACCGCCGCGCTGCTCCTCGTCGCAGGCGCCCTGTCCATCCCCACCGCGACCGCCGAGTCCAGGTCCCCAGCACCCGGCGACGCCTATGTGCTGACGGTGAGCACCGACCCGGCCAAAACCGCTTACGACGACCGCAAGGTCGACGTGACCGGCACCGTCACCAAGGCCGACGGCACGCCCGCGCCCGGCATTCCGGTCACGCTCCAGGAGGTCGTCCGCTTCACGACCTGGAACCCGTGGGGCGACCCGATCGACCCCAACTACTACGAGCCCCGGGACCTTGGCACGCCGGTGAGCGACGCCAACGGGAAGTTCACCCTGCCCGACGTCGAGATCGACCACGTCAGCGGCAGCAGCCTGCTCAACGTCGAGCAGGACGTACAGATCACGGCCCAGTACGACGAGGACGGCGACCCCAACACCCCGCAGGACGGCTACTTCGCGGACACCACCGTGTACGCCGACGCCAAGCCGAGCTCGCTCAGCTACAAGGTCAACAAGACGAAGGTTAAGGCGGGGGACATCCTCACCGTCCAGGGCAGAGTCGACCTCCCCAAGGGCGTCGACCCGGGCGGCACGGAGGTCTTCCTGCAGACGTACTGGGAGAGCCAGTACCACGTGAAGACGACGGCCGAGGACGACGGCTTCTTCGTACTGTCCGTGCGGGTTTCGCGCGACGACGACGCGTTCCGTCTCCGTACGGCCCCCCGAGACCTCTACGTGCAGGGCAAGGAACAGAACCTGCCGATCACCAACACCTCGCTGCCCCGCCCCTGACTGCCCGTCGAGCAGCCGCTGGATCCGCCGCAGGTCGGCAGGGCACCCCCTGCCGTCCTCGCGGCCAGCAGCTTCTCCCTCATACGCTTCCCTCCGCCGGCGCCTCGCGACCGTCGACAAGATCCACGGACATGCCTAGCCTGACCCTCATGCCCAGCCCCGAGCCGACCCCCATGTCCGCCCCCACATCCATGTCCGTCCCCGTGCACGCCCTGGCTCACTGCCCCTTGACCCCGGCCGCCGTGGCAGAGTTCCTGGCCCTGCCGGAACAACCGGCGCCCGCGGACGACTTCGACGCGCTCGACACCGTTCTGCGCGCACGCGGGTGGGGTTGGGAACACGACTGCCTGACAGACTCCTACCGCACGGGCTTCGGGCACCCGTTGTGCACCGAGGGCGACACCCCTTTCGGAGACCCGGAAGCGCGGAGTTTCCTGGTGTTCGGGGAGCTGTATCCCCTCGACCCGGACGACGAGGATCTCGTCAACATGCCTTGGCTGGGCAAACGTGTGGACGACTGGGGCTCGGCCGCGGGCTGGACCGTCCGACGCGCGTCCACACTGGAGGAGTGCGTCGAGGTGCTCGACCGGGCCGCGGACGCCGTGTCCACTCACCTGGGGGCCACTCCGGAGCGGACGGTCACCAGCGACGCCGCCGTAGTGACAGGCCCACCGATGCCGCACCGGATATGGCGTACCGCCACACAGGCCGTGATCGTGGGCCCCCACGCGGACAATGGCCCGTACGGCTACCTCACCCATCTGCAACTCGCCGCTTCGCCCCTCAACATGGCCCCCGAGTTGCCGCTCGCGGACGACACGGAGGGGCTGGACCGCTGGATCGAGGCACACATCGACTGGTGATGCCCCGCCGACGAGGTAACTGAGCTCACCCTCCTGGGAACGGCGACAGCGAGAGCGGCGGCTGGCCCCCGTACGCCATCACGTCCTCCACCGAGGCATTGCCGCCGCAGATGACCAGGCCGAGCCGCGTCTCGTCCCCGGTCTTGGCGAGGACGCGCCGGGCGGCAGGGAGGAGGCAGCCGGCCGCGGGTTCGGCCCAGACCTTCGCGTGTTCGGCCAGCTCCCGGACACCGGCGAAGGCGTCCGCTTCCGGTACGACCAGTACCTCGTCGACCAGGTCGCGCACCATGGTGTAGGTCAGCGGTGACACCGTGGGCGCACCGAGCGTGGTGATCCGCGTGTCCACATCCACCTGCACCGGACCGCCGTGGGTCAGCGCCTGCGACATCGCGTCGGCGCCGACGGTCTCCACACCCCACACCCGCACTCCGGGCCGCCGCGCCCGCAGTGCCGCCGCCACACCGGCGATCAGTCCGCCACCGCCGATGGAGACGAGCACATCCGTCAAGTCGTCCGCGTCCTCGTGGAGTTCGAGCCCCACGGTGCCCTGCCCCGCGATCACCACCGGGTCGGCGAACGGATGCAGGAGCGTCAGGCCCTCGGCCTCGAGCCGCTCCATGAGGGCGAACGCCTCGGCCATGGTGGGGGTCAGCCGGACGTCGGCCCCGGCAGCACGGGCCTTGGCCACGGAACGTGCGGGGGCGGCCTGCGGCATGACCACCGTGGCTCGCACGCCCAGCGCGGCCGACATCTCCGCCACGGCGACACCGTGATTGCCGCCGGACACCGCCACCACGCCGGCCGCGCGCTGTTCGCCGGTCAGCGTGAGCAGCTTCGCGACGGCACCCCGCGCCTTGAACGAGCCACTGCGCTGCAGCAGTTCGAGCTTTACGGTAACCGGCACTCCGAGCAGTGCGCTCAGCCCCGGACTGGGCAGCGTGGGTGTACGCACCACGTGCCCGGCGATCCTGGCCGCCGCGGCCTCCAGCTCCTCGACACCGATCATGGCGCCCCCTCCACGTTACGTCGTACGCCGTCTTCGTCTGCACAATACGTGGGTCGAGATGGGGCCGGGATCAGGCGGCTGGACCGATATCGGATCGCGTGAGGTGATCGCCCGCTGGCACGCTGGCCTCATGGATCATGCGGAAGTACTGCTCATGGGGGGACGTGCCGGTGTCGGCAAGACGACGGTCGGATGGGAGGTTTCGGCGCTGTTGCGCTCCGCGGCGGTCGCTCACGCGATCATCGACGGTGACTTCATGGGACAGGTGCATCCAGCACCGGAGGGAGATCCGCACCGCGCTGAGATCACCGAGAGCAACCTCACAGCGGTGTGGGCGAACTTCGCTCAACGCGGCTACCGACGCCTGATCTACACGAACACCATGAGCGTGCTTCCAGAGACGACGGGCATGTTCGAGCGTGCGATGGGGCGTGGAGCCGGGATCGTACGAGTCCTGCTCACCGCCTCCGACACCACCGCCCGCGAGCGGCTGGTGGGCCGAGAACTCGGCTCGGAGCTGGAGCAGGAACTCGAAGGAAGTGCCCGCAAGGCGCGGATTCTGGACCAGCGGGCTGCCGCGGACACGGTGCGCGTGGTGACGGACGGGAGGGCGGTCGTCGATATCGCGCGGGAGGTGCTGGCCGCCACCGGTTGGGCTCCCGGGCCGCATTTCGTCCGTAGCTCTTGATGGGCCTCCGCAAGGCTCGCCCACAACTCCGCCCCGGGTGTCAAAGGACGATGACGCTGAACTGCGGCAGGGAGAGGGCGCGATGTCCCATATCGGCGTCGCCCCACCCCGCACCCTGGCCATGTCGTAGGCGGCCCACGCCACAAGGTGCCTCTCAAGAGACTGCATATGGGCGACGACAGACTAGGGGCCATAGCCGCATACTGGCCCGATATCATCCTCCCTCCATAACCGGAATGTGACCACTCCTGTGTCGAAAATCCGGTGATGACGATGGTGATGGTGATGGAAGAGTCACGAGAAATTCGCAACGGGGGCCGCAAGACATGGCAAATCACTCATTGGTGAGTAGCTCGTCCCAACGTGCTGCTCGCCTCGAAATACCGACGGAAGTAAAGAAATTCACGTTACGGGACTCTCGGATATTCGCGAGTAAGGTAGCTCTGGCAGGCGCGCTGGCAGCGATTTCCTGCTTCTGGATCCTCACCCACGGTTGGCCGGCGGCTGTCCCGGCACAATTGCTGCTCGGCCTCGTCTACGCCCACGCGGTGGAGTTGCAGCACCAAGCACTGCACGGCACGGGGTTCCGCTCCGCACGGAAGAACCGGGTGGTCGGCACCGCACTGGGCGCGCCCCTGCTGGTGTCCTACTCGCGCTACCGAGCGCTGCACCTGCTGCACCACAGGTACTTGGGCACGGACAAGGACACTGAGTTCTTCGACTACGCGGCGGTCGAGAGGCTGACGCTGTGGACCCTCGCCAGCTCGGCGTTCAACGTGCGCCGCTGGTTCGAGACCGGTGTGGACGTCGCACGCTCGCTGTCACCGCGTACCACGTACGACGAGGTCATCACCAACCCGGCGGTGCACGGCCGCATCCGCACGGAGTACCGCACGACGCTGGCAGCGACAGCGGCACTCGGGCTGCTCTCATGGTGGACCGGATCGCCGCTCATCCTGACCCTCTGGCTCATCCCGCTGCTTTTCGCAGAGCCCATCCACTTCCTGATCGAGCTGCCGGAGCACATCTTCTGCGACCGTTCGACCCAGGACGTCTTCAAGAACACCCGCTCCATTCGCGGCGGCTGGTTCTCCTTCTGGCTCACCAACGGGAACAATTTCCATGTCGAGCACCACGTGCGCATGGGAACCCCCATCAACAAACTGCCGCAGATGCACCCGCACATGGTCGACCACATCGAGAACTACTGCGGTTCCTATGGCGAGTTCTACCGCGACGTGCTGCGCCGCGCGCTGCGCCCGTCCTCCCCGATACCGGCAGCATGACCTCGGGCGACTCCGTATGACTCCTGTGCTGGAAGGCTTCGCCCTGGGCTTCGCCTACGCGGCGCCCATCGGCGCACAGAACGTCTACGTGATCCAGTCCGCCTCGGGCGGCCCGCTACGGATGTCCGTGCGGGTCGCCCTCGCCGTCACGGCGATGGACATCACCCTGGCGCTGGCCTGCCTGTACGGCCTTGGAGCCGTCCTCGAATGGTTCCCCTGGCTCAGCACCGCCATGACCGTGGTGGGGTGCGCCTATCTGCTCTGGATCGGCGTCAACCTGGCGCGGAGCCGTGCCGAGCAGGACGCGGACGGAAAAACCGGGCAGGGCGTCACCCACTCGTACGCCTGGAGCAGGGTGGCGGTCGCCGCGTTCACCCTCACCTGGTTCAACCCACAGGCCATCCTTGACGGCACGCTTCTCCTCGGCGGTTTTCGCGCCCAGTTGGGAGACGGGGAGGTGCCCCTCTTCATCATCGGCATGGCCGCGGCGTCGGCGGTGTGGTTCCACGCGCTGACCGCGCTGGTGGGCTCCTGCCGAAACCGCTTCGGGCCCCGGGCGATGATGTGGATCAACCGAGTGTGCGGGGTGGCGTTGTGCGCTCTGGGCCTGCGGTTGGGACTTGGCTTGCTGTAGCGGTTGTTGTAGCGGTTGCTGGAGTAGGGCAAAGGGCACCGCCATCCTCAGCGGGCGTTTAACGTAGCTCCGGTCGGCTCAGCCTCAGTGATGAGCCCCACTCGGGATCGCTGTCAGCCCCTCGGGCAGCGTGCGGTGCCGATAGATTCGGCTTCGGGGACAAGCTGAGCAACTGGCCGCGACGCGCCTGGAGGCCGACATGGAAACGCCGCACCCGGACCCCGAGGCGAGCCGACCGCGTCCCGACTACCCGCCGAAGACGCCTCCGCCCCCGAAGAAACCGCCGTCCCCGCCTCCGCCACAGACTCGTCTGACAGCCCCCTCGCTGCCCGTGCCGCAGCGCTGCGGGCGGGGCGGGCGACCCGTGATGAAGAACCGGCAGGGAGGAAACTGGACGCTGGAAGCGCAGCCTTGGGCCGCAGGAAAGGCGTTCACGGAGGTGAGCGGACGGCTGACGAAGTGGGGCCTCAAGCCGCCGCCCAGCCTCGAGGCCCTGGTCCGCCATCTCGTCACGACCGTCGTGGCCGACGGCGGACGACAGGTCAGTCTCCATCTCGCGGAACAGGACGGACAGGCCCTCATCCTTGTCCTGGGCCACCGACCCCGCCTGCCAGGAGGCGACACCGAGGCTGCTCCTCCGCCGTTGGAGCTCGACAGACAGATCATGCGGGAACTGCAGGAGTTGGGTGGCGTGGCGAGCTGCGGTACGGAGATGACCGAGGAGGGCCGTCAGGTCTGGGCTCTCCTTGACCTGGCGTACTGAACGTGGCTACGGGGGTGTTACCGGAAGTACCGGCAGGCGGTGCGGGCGGGAAACGAAGCCTGCGTCACCACATCACCATATGGCAAGGCCGAGACGGCTGAGGCGGGTCTGCCCGGCGACGGACACGACTGCTCCGCACGAGAACCGACGAGGCCCCGAGAGCGTGCGATAGGTTGCCCGCCATGGCTGAACTCGGAACCGTCGCCTGGCCACCCGCTCCGATAAGGACCGAGCGACTCGTACTCCGTGAGTCCCGGGCCCAAGATCGTGCGGCGTTCATCGAGCTGTTCGCATCGTCGGAGGTGCGCACGTATCTCGGTGGTCCTCGACCGCGTGACGAGCTCGAACGTGCCGTGCCGGAGATACCCGCACGTCGCCCGGGCGCTTTCGTGATCGAGCTCGACGGGGCGCCGATCGGCACGGTCATGCTCGATCGGCGCGACGCGGAACGTCCGGGACACCTGCGCACAGATGCGGAAGAGGCCGAGAAGACGGAAGAGGCCGAGCTCGGTTACATGCTCCTGCCGAGTGCGTGGGGGCGCGGGTATGCCGCGGAGGCGTGCGCGGCGGCGCTCGACTGGTTCGCCGACGTGTGTCCCGGCGAGCCGGTGGTGCTGTGCACCCAGACGGCCAACGACCGCTCGATGCGGCTCGCGGCGAAGCTGGGGTTCGTCGAGGTGGAGCGGTTCCAGGAGTTCGGTGACGAGCAGTGGTTCGGCGTGTGGTCTTCGGTCGCACCGTCCGGTTGAGCTCGGACCGAATCGACCAGCAGTCCACATGCTCCCTGACGTGTTGTCAGTGGCAGCAGCGATGATCTGTCGGTGACGACTTCACCACTGGATGATGTGCGCAGGAGTGCGGAGTGGATCGCTTCCGCACTCAGTGGACAGCCTTGTCGCGTATGCGGTCCTCCTGGGGCTGGACTTGGAGCCCGGCCTCGCTTCGGCGTCGGCGTCGGTGAGGATCTGGTCGAACGCCCTCACGGGTCCGGTGTCACGGCGATGCTCGGCTTGAGCGGGCCGATCTCCAACCCAGGGGCGGTCAGGCACGTGCCGCCGTTCGTCGTGGGCGGGACCGTTCACGACGCGTCCGCCGTACGAGGTCGGCCGCCGCCTGCCGCCAGGCACCGTGGTCGAAGGTGAACCCGGCGTCCTCAAGGCGCCCGGGCACCACCCGGCGGCTCTTCAGGAGCAGTTCGGTGTCGGAGCGGAGAGCGAAGGCGCCGATCTCGGCCATCCACCGCGTCGCGGGCAGCCCGACCGGCATGCCCCAGGCGCCGCGCAGCGCACGCATGAACTCCCGCTGCGGCAACGGGCCGGGAGCCGCGAGATTGACCGGCCCCGTGATGTCGTCCCGGTCGATCAGGAACTCCACGGCTCGGACGAAATCACGGTCGTGGATCCAGGACACGTACTGGGCGCCACCCGCGACCGGCCCGCCGAGGCCGAGCCGCGCCAGCCACGACAGGTAGTCGAAAATGCCGCCGCGGTCGGGGCTCATCACCATCGCCGCCCGCAGGGCCACCTTGCGCGTGTCCGGCGTCGCGGCCCGCTCCTGCTCCCGCTCCCAGTTCCGTGCGATCTCGACGCTGTAGGACCAGTAGCCGGGGAGGCCGGGTTCGTCTCCGCCGATCGCGCCGGTCGCCTCGTCGTTCGGTGCGTCGAAACGGTGGGCGTAGATGGTGGCGGTGCTCATCTGGAGCCAGACCCGGGGAGGTTTGCGGGCGGCGGCGATCGCCTCACCCACGATGCGGGCCGAGTCGACGCGCGAGTCCATCATGGCGCGGAGGTTCTCGTCGGTGTAGCGGCAACTGACGCTACGTCCCGCGAGATTGACCACGACGTCACTGCCGTCGATCGCCTCCGCCCAAGGGCCGAGCGTACGACCGTCCCATGGGACTTCGCCGTCCCGCCCCGGACGTCTGGTCAGGACCACGACCTCGTGGCCCGCGGCGGTCAACGAGCGACGCAGCACGCCGCCCACCTGACCTGTCCCTCCTGGCAGCACGATCTTCACTGGGGCCTCCCGTGACGCGACGCCTGATGTCATACGACGTCGTGGGACGTCATACAACGTGGACAGCGAGCGTACGACTTGTCCGTACGGGGCGTGGCACGCGGCATGCGGCTTGTCGGAGCATCAACTGTCTGCGCCGCGCCCACCCGCCCACGCGGTATGGCGCTCCCCATGCTGGATCGATAGCCGCCGGGCAGATGCGGAGGAGGGACGCGTACTCCAGTACGCCGAGCTCGCTGTCGGGCCGACAGTGCGTACACACCCGCGTGCCCCGGGTCAGCTCCCACTCCGCCTCCTCCCGCGTCACGGGCGTGCGTCGCTTCCCTGCCGCGTAGCGGTCGCCGCGCTCCTCCTCCGTTTCCACCGGTCGGTGCGTGCCAGGTCCGTGCCTGTACGCGCCTCAGGAACCGAAGCAGGACGAGGCGTGAGTCGGCGCGGGAACATCGAGAGCGCGGGCAACGGCGGCCGTGACAGCAGTGCCGTGATCTGGCAGGTGCTCGGCGGACCACCCGGCTGCCAGCGCGAGGAAGCCGGTCAGGTCCCGCTCGACACCGGCGAGCAGGGGGCGCAGCTCGGATACGCGCAGCTCGATCACCGGACTGTCGCTCTGCTCGATGTTCACGGTGAGCCGGACGGTGTCGCCGAAGCGCTCCGCCGTCGGTGAGACGGGGTCATGCCCGAAACCGAGCAGATGGCCGTCGTCGACGAGTGGGTGCCAGTCGCGCCAGTCCTCCAGCCCGTCGCAGCAACCAGGCAGGAAGGTGACGCCTGTGGCGTCGGCCGGACGAGGCGGGTGGTTTACGTCGTCCGCCGAGAGGCAGGTAGGCGAACGGCTCGACCTTGGCGACGGGCCAGAGGTTGAAGCCGTCAGGTGCGTATATCTCCAGCACAGGCTGCATGACGGTCACCAGGCCAAGTCTCGCGCATACCGTGCTCGACTGCCTTCCCATTACGCACAGGCCCATACGCACCGGGCATCCTGCAGCGGGCGTTCCGCGCTGGGCACTACGGAGCATGCCGACGTCCGTGCCGTCGGCCGTGATGATCCGCCATCGGGCCGGGACGTGATGTACGCGCCCATGGCCGCCTTGTGCAGCTGGAAGCAGTACTCGCTGTTCGCGGCCCTGGTGGGCCGGAGGCCGACGACGGTCATGCATCTCTGCCAGGCAGCGGCCTCAGAGCCCTCAGAGCCCTCAGAGAGCAATCCGCGTACCCGCATCCCCCGACCGCTCGATCGCGTCGAGCAGCCGCTGCCGCCGCGCCGCGTGCGTGAAGTCCGGGGCGAGCGCCGTGCCCTGGGTCAGGTCCGAGTGGATCTGCGCGTACTGGGCGCCCACGTTGTAGGCGGGGCGCCCCCACAGACCCGCAAGTTCCGGTACGTCCAAGTAGCGGGCGGGCAGCGGGATCTCGGTGGTGGTGGCGGCCGCGCCCCGGGCGCCGTGAACGGTGAGCGCGGCCTGCTGAAGGTGGCCGTGGTCACCCGTGATGACGAGGTCGCCCTCGGTGCCGTTGATCTCCCAGTGGAAGTTCGTGCCACGGGAGAGACCGGCGCGGAAGTGCAGCGAGGCGACCGCGCCCGACGTGAGGCGCCCGCTCACCGCGACCTGGTCGTGGACGGTCATCGCGGCCGCGCGGCCCGTGCCCTCCTCGTGCACCACGGGGCGCCGGGTCGCGAGTGTCGAGGAGACCTCGGTGTACTCGCCGAGCACTTGGGCCACGGCGTCGACGGTGTGCCCGAAGGGGATCGTCAGCATGGTGCCGCCGTTCGCCCGGTCCAGGAGGTATGCGCCGCTCGGCTCGTAGGTGGCGCCCCACCGGCGCCCCGACGCCACCAGGCTGGTGGAGAGGACCTCGCCCACGTACCCCTCGGCGACCAGGTCCCGCACCTGTCGCACCGCGGGTGCCGAGCGGGCCTGAAGCCCGGCGAAGGTCCGCACTCCCGCCTTCGCCGCGGCCGCCGCGAGCTCCTCCGCCTCCGCGAGCCCGTTGCCCAGCGGCCACTCGGACAGCACCGCCTTGCCTGCGCCGAGCGCCGCGAGGATCACCTCCCGGTGCAGCGGCACCCGGACGCTGACCACCACCAGGTCGACCTCGTCGCTCGCCACCAGCTCCGCGGTGCTGCCGAAGGCGAGCGGGACCCCGTACTTCTCGCCCGCGAGTCGGGCGGACTCGCCGCTCGAGGCCGACAGGGCGCGGACTTCGTAGCCGCTGACGAGGGAAAGGGCGGGCAAGTGCGACTGGGCGGCCCAGCCGCCGCGGGCGGAGAGGCCGACCAGGCCGACGCGGACAGGGGCGGAAGCGGCGATCGAGTTCATGCCGCGAACGTATGATCAACCCCGTGGTCACCCGCAAGGGCGCCAAGTATATTTTGGAAACCATGACAGCTCAGGGCCGGTTTTCCGACGTGACCGGGCGCGCGTACCAGCACGACATCTACGGGCTGCTCTGCCCGGGCCGGGCGATCTTCGAACTGCTCGCCAACAAATGGACGGGACTGGCCATCACCGCCCTGTCGGACGGTCCCCGCCGCTTCGGCGAGCTGCGGCGCAAACTGGAGGGCGTCAGCCCCAAGGTGCTCACCCAGACGCTGCGGCGCCTGGAGGACAACGGCCTGGTCGTACGCACCGTCTACCCGGAGGTCCCGTCGCGTGTCGAGTACGAGCTGACCGAACTCGGCCGCGGTGCCCTGGAGCCGCTGGCTCATCTGCGCACCTGGATCCGCGTCAACAGCGACCGGTTCGCGCCCGAGGGGCTGGAGCGCTGAGCGACTGAGCTGATGCCGCGCCATCACCTCGCCGGCCCAGATCGTCAGAATGATGGTCCGGATGCGGGCTCACTCCGTCAGGCTGTAGAAGTGGATGGGCGTGTTCGGCTCGAAGCCGATACGCGGGTACACGGGTGCCCCCGCGACGGTCGCGTGCAACGTGGCGCGGGACAGGCCGGTGGCCGCGGCGCCCTCGTACAGGGCCTTGCGCGTGACCGCCTCGCCGTAGCCCTTGCGCTGCCACTGCGGGTCCGTGGCGACGAAGGCGACGAAGAGGCGGCCGTCCGCTTCGACCGTCGCCGCGCACGCCACCGGAACGTCGCCCCGCATGGCCAGGTACGCGTACATCTCGTCCTTCCAGTGCGCGGAGCCGACCAGGCCGTCGCGGCCTTCCTCCAGGGGGAAGTCGTACGCGCGTGACTGGAGGTCCGCGTAGGCCCGCAAGTGCTCGTCGGTGCGTACCCGCACGAACGTCAGGTCGGGGTGGACCGGGTCGGGGATGGGCAGCAGGTCTCCGGCCATGCCCGTGCCCGGGAACGCGTACCGCAGACCGGCCCGCTCCGCCGCCGCGGTCAGCGAGGCGCGGGCCTCGTCTTCGAGGAGGTCCTCGAAGAGCCACAGGAAGCCCGGATGCTCCTTCGCGCGCATGATGTCCGCCGCCTGGGTGAGGCGCTGTGCGACGAGATCCGCTCCCGCCCCCGATTCGGTCAGGGTGATGCAGTTGTAGAAGGAGAATTGGCAGTCGGCCCAGCGGACGGCGATGCCGGGAAGGTCGCGCACATCCGCTTCCGCATCGCGGTCGAGCACCAGGCCGCGCCAGGCCACGGTGAGCTGCTGTGCCGATTCGATGGACGCCGCGAGGCCAGTCACCGTACCCCCAAGGGTTGTTGCGGTTGTTGCGGTCGTTGTGGTGCGGAGGGTGCTGTCGTCGTCATCAGATGATGCCCTCGAACTGCTTGTCCTCGGTGGGAGAGCTGGAGCGGGGCACGTGGTACGAGTCGCGGCCGAAGCGGCGCCACAGGGCGGCTATGAGGAAGGCCACCACCACGGCGACGGGCGTGTAGTTGAACGTTTTGGCGCTGACCGGGCTGCTCTGCGGCAGCAGGAACAGCACCGTGACCGCGGCCGCCCACACCACCGCGACCCAGCCGATCGGCCGGCTCCACCGGCCCAGGTTCCAGGGCCCCGGGGAGAATCGTTCCCGGTGGATCAGTCGCAACAGGACCGGGATGGCGTAGGCCGAGGTGAATCCGACGACCGAAATGGCGGTCACCGCTGAGAACGCCGTGTTCGAGTACAGGGAGGGGAGTGCCAGTACGAAAGCGACGACTACCGCCAGCCAGACCGCGTTGGCGGGGATGGCGGTGCGGCGGCTGACCTTCTTCCAGCGCGACGATCCGGGCAGGGCACCGTCCCGGGCGAAGGCGTAGATCATGCGGCTGGCACTGGCGGTCACGGTGTAGCCGCACAGGAACTGGGCCACGATGATCACCAGCAGCAGCGCCTTGGCCGCCGCCATGCCCAGCGCGTCCAGAAGGATCTGCGCCACGGGCACGCCGGTCTGGCTCTCCAGGGTCCCGGTGTAGTCCTGGACGGCGAACAGCAGCGTGGTCAGCAGGATGCCACCGGCGATCCAGGACACCGCCACCGAGCGGAAGACCCCGCGGGCCGCGGCGACGGAGGCATGGTTGGTCTCCTCGCTCAGGTGCGCCGAGGTGTCGTACCCGGCCAGCGCGAAGACCGGCAGCAGCATGCCCAGCAGAATGACGTAGGCCGGGGTACTCCAGCCGGTGTTGTTGGTGAACTCCGAGAAGACGAAACCGGCCGACTGGTGGTGGGAGGGTACGAGCGCCAGTGAGCCGATGATGACGACGGCTCCCGCCAAGTGCCACCACGCGCTCAGCGACGTCAGGATGTTCATCAGGCGGGTGCCGAAGAGGTTCATCACCGCGTGCAGGGCGAGGATGACCGCGTACAGGGCCAGCAGGGAGCCGGGGCTCGGCGTGTAGTCGAACTGCAGGTTCATCCACGCGGCGGTGAACGTCGCGATGCCGTAGTCCTGGGCGGCGATACCGCCGAGCAGGCCCAGGAGGTTGAGCCAGCCGGTGTACCAGCTCCACCGCTCGCCTCCGAGCTGGCGGGCCATGTAGTACAGGCCGCCACTGGTGGGGTAGCGGGAGGTGATCTCCGCCAGCGCCGCGGCCAGGCACAACACCAGCGGTCCGACGGCGAGCCAGCCCCACGTGATCACCGCGGGGCCACCCGTGTTCAGGCCGTAGCCGAACAGCAGCAGGGTCCCCGACATGATCGAGATGACCGAGAGGGAGGCCGAGAAGTTGCCGAAGGCCCCCATGCGGCGGTGCAGTTGCTGGGTGTAGCCCAGTGACTGGAGGAGGCGCGCGTCCTCCCCGTCGTGGTCGACGCCGGATTCGACGTCGGTGTCCATGCCGTGGTCCCTGCCATGGTCGGCCGGGTTCCGCTGCTGGCGCGGTGTTCTCATCGAAGGCATCGGTTCTCCGCACGGGGAAGCTGCAATGGGGGTGCAGGCGGGGGTGGAACGGGGGATGTGGGGCTGGGGTGGTTGCCAGGCCCTAGCGGGCGTACGGGAACCCGGTGGCTGCCCGGCCAGGTCGGGTGGCGGTCAGGGGTTGCCTCCCGTATGCCGCGGGCGGGATCTCAGGCAGGCGACACGGTCCTCCTCGAATGCCTTCCGCCACTGGTCGTCCGGGTACCGGGCGTCGTAGTGCCACGGGGCGGGAGTGGCGAAGTCGCCGATGGCGGCGAACACTTCGGCGGCCCACTGGGCGAAGCCGCCCCTCGCCAGGGCGTAGGCGAGGTAGTTCAGGTCCAGTTGGGAACTGGTGGCGGGCTCGCGCCTCCGGAACCAGCCCTCGAAGGCCTGGGTGATGGCCCGGGTGGTGTCCTCCCTGGTCCACAGGAGGTTCAGCATGGCCGCGCCGTTGTCCCGCCGCTCCCGGTGCTCCTGCACGCGGGCGTAGAGGGGCAGCAGAAGGAGGGGTGAGTCGGGCGGCGCGAAGGAGACCGTCCAGCGGGCGAAATCCGTCGCGACCGCCTGGCGGCCCGCCGGACCCGGGCGGGCCTGGAGCGCCTGGGACATGCGGTGCCATGCCTCGCGGTTGAACGGATCCCGGCGGTGTACTTCCGACAGCAGACCCCATGGACCGCCGGGCAGCAGATACTCGTGGGGCGGCGGGGTCAGGTGATGCTCCGGGTAACGTCCTGCCACGTCCGTTTCGGCCAGGGCGAGGCGGCAGATCCAGGGCACGGCGTCGTCGGGATTCCCCTCGCTCGCCTGGTCGCACGCGTCCCGGGCCCGGACCACCAGCTTCTCCAGGTCCTGCGCTTTGCGGTAGTCGCGCGCCCAGTCCCGCCGGTGGGCCTGCAGCACGCGTTCGGTGGCGACTCTGGCGTACATCACGCGGGCCGCGAGGCTCTCCGGCTCCTCCTTGAGCCACAACTCCACGACGTTCGCCTGAGCCGCGACGACGCCCAGCACTTGGGTGCGGGACGTCCACTGCGGCCAGGTGCCGGTACGGGCCAGTACCTGCCGCATCTGCATCCAGTAACCGGCCCGGATGTCCTGCACTGCCGTGGAGAGGTCCGTGTCGCGGCCGGCCGGGGTTACGCCACCGGCCGGGTTCGAGCCCTCCATCAGCGTCCCTTGGGGCGGGACGGACCGCACGGGGCGGATTGAGCGCTGTGGCCCGCCGGATGGTGTGAGTACGACACCGAACGGTGTGCACTGGCGGCCATAGGTAGAGGGATCCTCGGTGCAGTGGGGGTGGGTGGCTCGGTCAAACGGTCGAACGGGCGTTCGGGAGTGCCTGAGTGCGTAGGACAGCGATGTCGGCCGACGAGCGGAGCGGAGCCGACCGCTGGCGCGAAACAGGGCCGGTGGCTTTCGCCCGTGGCCGGTAGCGAGTGCCCGACAGGTACTTAAGTGCCTGGAGAGGCGCATGACCAGGGATTCCAGGATTGTTTGATCGATCAGGTGCGAGTTTCGGCCACGCGGTGGATGAACGTCGCCATCCGTAACCGACGGGGCACTCGCAGCACTCGAACGGCACGTCGCTGAGGCTCGTACAGAGGGATGGATCCCTGTTGCGCGGGTGGCAGAGCGGCAACAACATGTCGTCGGCGTATGCGAGTTGCCTGCCGTGCGAGAGTGCGGGGCTGATGGTGTACATGTGCCGTGAGGGGCGCTGCGTTAGGCGTCATAGGTGCACCAACGGCGACTTTCCGGACACGCGATCATTCGGCCAGTTCAATACGGTGATCACTGACTGTGAGCGGCTGTCGACGTGGGCGGATATGCGCCGAGATCCGCGCTTCGGGCAGGTCGGGTCGGGGGTTCGGTGAGTGGGTCCTGGTGCTGGCCCGAAAAATTTGAAGCGACCCTATGGATGTGTGATGTGGATGACTGGAAAGAGACTGCTGGCTTTCTCAGTGATCGGGGTCGGCATCTGCGTCTTCGCGGTCTTCAAAGGATTCGTATTGAGTGATCCCACGGATTGGTGGAGCGTGACCGCGGGCGCGGTCGGAATAGCCGGTGGAGGCCTGCTGCTCTCTGCTTACCTGCGTCGGTCACGTTCCTGAAGGTCTCAAGTCTCCGTGGCTGTGCCGTATCAGGGCAGGAGCCGGGCGAGCGCGGTCATTTCCGCTTCCGGGTCCGCCACGGGCTGGATCACGAGCTCGTCGACCCCTGACTTCTCCAGCGCGTTGATCTGCTGCCTGATCTCGTCCCTGGTGCCGACCAGGCCGAACTTGTCCACCAGGGAGGGCACGACGAGATCGCGCTCCTCGGTGGACAGTCGGCCGAGGTAGTTGCGGTAGAGCGTGTGGTGGCGGTGGGGATCGGTGGCGGTGGTGCCGCGCAGGTGGAGCAGGCGGTCGACGGCCGCGGACTCCTCATCGGGCAGAGACGCGCGGAAGGCGGGGTTCTCCACCGCGAGGAGCAACGCGCTCACCGCGATGTGCCCCATCGCGTCCTTGACGGCCTCGCCGTACCTGTCCTCGCCGTCGGCCAGGACGTACAGGGAGGAGAGGAGGTACGAATGCGTCCTGCCGCTGTTGCCCGCTGCCTGCGCCGCCGCTCGGCGGGCGTCGCCGAGCGTGGACCAGGCCGACGGGGCGTGGAGCGCGAACGAGATCATTCCCGTGTTCAGGCGGCCCGCGATGGCGGCGACCTTCGGGCCGAACGCGGCCACGACGAACTCCACCGGCGCGTCGGTGTCGACGTAGCCGCCGATGTGCAGGAAGCGCACCCTGCTGGTCCGGGTTCCCTCGCGGTAGTCCGTCTCGCGACCGGTGGTGAGAGCCTGCAAGGCGGCCGTGAACGACTCCAGTTCCGCCGACTTCGTGGGGCGCATGCCCAGCGTGCGGCGTGCTGTGTTGCCGGTGCCGACTCCGCAGATGACGCGGCCGGGAGCGAGGGCGTTGAGGCTGCTGAGCGCTGCCGCCGCGGCGGGCGCGGAGCGGAGCGCGGGTGAGGTGACCCCGATGCCGAGTTTGAGCCGGCTGGTGGACCGGGCGCAGAGTGCGAGGCTGATGAACGGATCGCCATGGATCATCGGCGTGTCGTAGACCCAGAAACTGCTGAAGCCGAGTTCCTCCGCGCGTGCGGCCAGGTGTTCCAGACCTGGTCGCGCAGCCATGACGATGCCGGTCCGCATGCTGATCCCTCTCACCGTCGGCCGTCGGGTTCCGTGGGTCGGGTTCTGTGGCCGCGCTCAACGACTTACGTCGCGGTCTTCCCGGTGGTGGCTGTGATAGTGCCCCCGCGGAGCGGTGGCTACACGCCGGTGAAGGCGAGTGCGGCCCGGCGGTCAGTGTGGCCGTCGGGAGCCAGCAGCCGCTCGGCGTGCGTGCGGATGCGGTCGGCTATGCGCTGGCTCAGCTCTCGCATCGTGAAGGTCATCACTTCCGACGCAGGGCCTAAGCCTCCGGGTGTCGCAGGGAAGCGGGCGTACGGCCGAGGAAGTCCCGTGCGGTGCGCGTGAGGTGGGCCTGGTCGGCGAAGCCCGCGGTGGCTGCGGCCACGGCGACCGTCGCGTCCGGCAGGTCGGCGATCGCGGTGCGGAGGCGGCTCCATCGGCGCAAGCGAGCAAGTGGAATGCCTACGTCCCGCTGGACCAGGGCGCGCAGCCGCGGAGGTGAGAGGCCGACTTCGCTGCCGATGGAGGCGATCGGCGCGTCCGGTTCGGCCCGTGTGCACAGGTGGATGGCCCGGGCCACCCTCGGGTCGACCGCGGAAGGCGCCCCGGTGAGCGTGCGCAACTCGACGTAGGTGGCGGTCAGGTCCGCACTGGTGTCGGGGCCGTAGGAGTCGCGGGCGCCGAGCGCGGCGACCAGGCGGCGGACCTCCCCGGCGTCCAGCTGTACCGGCTCCGGGTACGGGGGCAGCTGCCAGGCGTCGATGAACAGGGCGACGTAGGGCGAGGTAGCCGCACAGCTGTGGGCCAGCTGGGGCGGCACGATCAGCCCGGGTGCGGCCACCACGGGCCGCCCGGCGCGGCGGAGTTGCACGTGGCCGCCGATCGAGAGCACGGCCTTCCACGCGGGCAGCCGGTGGGCGGCGACCTGGTTCGGACGGGATTCGGCGAACATCGTCGTCTCGGGACCGGAGGCGAAGACGATGCGGCGATCACTTTGTTCAAGAGCCCAGGCTCGCGGTGAGTGGATCATCGTGCCATGCACGCTATCGCTGCCGTCACGTTGGCGGTGTTCCTTGTGGTCACGGGAGTCATGCATTTCCTGCTTCCCGACTACTTCCGCACGTTGGTGCCCGCGTGGCTCCGCCGGGAGAGGTTCCTCGTGGCCGCCTCGGGGGTGGTCGAAGTCGTGGTGGGAGCGCTGGTGCTCATTCCCCGCACCAGGCCGGCCGGGGGCTGGGCCGCCGCTCTCCTGATCACCTGTTACCTCGTGTCCCACGTGGACGCGCTGCGCTGCGCGCGCCCGGACCGGCCCCGCCTGCTGGAGCGGCCGGTCGGCGCGGTGGCCCGCCTGGTGGTGAACGTTCTGTACGTCGTCTGGGCGGTTGCCGTGGCTGGATCAGCGGTCTGATGCGGGCGACTGGTGCGGTTGGTCGTCGGGCGCGTGACCTCGATACCTCTACCGACATCAGCTTCGGCCGACGTGATGGCGTCGTCCGGTTCACTACAAAGAACCTGTGGAGGGGTCGGTATGCAGTGGTCAACGATCATCGAGTTCGGCGTCGGGTACGGGTTGGTGCTGAGCGTCCTCTTCACCGTGGCGGTGTTCGCGGGGGCGGCAGCCAGCCGGGACTTCCTTCTGAACGACTATCCACCGGCGGTCCAGGCGCGGTACGGCAAACCCAGGAGTGCGCGCGGTCGGCGGGTCGCGGCATGTGTCGGCGTGTTCGTGTGGGGCGTGTGCGGCATCCCTTTGATGACGTCGGCGATGGTGGGGCTGGGCGGAGCACTGGACGGAGGCTTGACCTTCCTGTCGGCGGCCGTCTGCGCAGGTCTCATATTCGCCACGTTGAGCGTCTACGATCTGGTCGTCCTCGATTGGATCATCCTCGTGGGCCTACGTCCCCGCCTGCTGGTCCTGCCCGGCACGGAAGGCATGGCTGAGTACGGGGACATGGGCTTCCACCTCAGCGCAGCGCTTAAGGGCAGTCCCTTGATCGTTGTCGTCGGTCTGGTCACCGGAGGCATCGCCACGCTCTTCGTGCAGGTGCTCTGACAGCGACAGCGACAGCGACAGCGACAGCGACAGCGAGGGGGAGAGTGACGGACCTCATCGGCGCTCAGATCGACGTCTCATCGTTCGGCGAAGGCGCAACGCACGGACGCAGGACCATGAGCGAGCCTTCCAACGTCGCCACCACGGCAAAGGGAAACCGGTCGAGTTCGAGGCAGAGTGCGACGTCGTCAGGGTGGACTCCCTGACGCACACCCTGCGTCAACTCGGCCGCAGCGGTCGACCCGGCGGCGCGGCGGAGGAACTCGGCAGCGTCCGTCCCGGCCTCGGTGGCTCTCCGCGCGATGTACTGGGCGCACGCCAGATCCTCGTCGGCCCGCCCACCCTCGCCGGTGACCACGAACGTCACGTCGTCGCACTCACGTGTCCGCAACAACCGCGCCGTCGCCTCGGCGACCACGAAGCTCGCGCACAGCACCAGCGACGCCTCCTTGACCGCGAGGGCGCCGACCGTCCCTGCCGTGGTCTTCTGCACGACGGTACGTCCGCCCAGGTCGACGGAGCGCAGCAGACCCGGCGAGTTGACGACGTCGAAGCCGGGTGCGGGCGGCCCGTCCTTGAGCGCCACCCAAGCCGGATGCGCGGCCTTGAGCGCCAGGGCTTCGTCCAGCGATTCGGCGAGCACGATCTTCTCCGCGCCCTGCGCGAACGCCCAGGCGGCCACGGTGAACGCACGCATGACGTCGACGACGACCGCCACGGGCGGGGTTTCGACCAGCTCGGCTATGCCAACGAAATGAGAGTTCATTGTGGTGATGATCGCTCACACCCGGCCCTGAGGCCACGGCTTAAAGCTCTGGCTACCGCCTGGACTGCGGGGTGTCTCAGGGCAACTGAGGCACCCGGAACCCGCGCCGGTAGTCACTCGGCGTCGTGTTCAGACGGCGCCGGAACGCCCGCACCAGCGTGTCCACCGTGCCGAAACCGCAGTCGGACGCGATCCGTTCGAGCGTGGCGTCCGAGGACTCCAGGCTGTGGCGTGCCTTCTCCACGCGTACCGACTCGATGTACGCGTGCGGGGTCACGCCCAGTTCGGTCTTGAACAGGCGTGTCAGATGCCGGTCGCTGACGTGCGCGTACTCGGCGAGAGCGGTCACGGTCAGTGGTCTGCCGATGTGGCGCAGGATGTGGTGGCGCAGGTCCTCGATGCGTCGGGTCGTGGACACCTGGGTCAGCGGCACGCTGAACTGGCTCTGCCCGCTGGGACGTTTGAGGTACATCACCAGCTGGCGGGCCACCCGCAACGCGACCGCCTCGCCGAGATCGTCGGCGATCAGCGCAAGCGAGAGGTCGAGGCAGGCACTGATGCCTGCTCCGGTCCACACGTTGTCCTCGCGGATGAAGATCGGGTCGGCGTCGACCCGCACCGCCGGGTGATCGTCGGCCAACCGCTGCGCGGTCGACCAGTGCGTGGTCGCCCGCTTGCCGTCCAGCAGGCCCGCCGCGGCGAGCAGATGCGCGCCCACGCACACGGACGTGATCCGGTGCGAGCGGGCGGCGAGGACCTTCACCCACTCGACGAGCTCGGGATCCACGAGCGGGTGCACGCGGCGTTCGGCGTCCACCTCCACGGCGCCGGGCACCAGCAGCGTGTCGATGCTGCGGCGCGCGGCCTCCTCGAAGGTGACGTCGGGCAGGATGCGTACGCCCGCACCCGTGGTGACCGGATCCATGGCCGCGGCGGCGAGTACGACCTCGTAGCCCGCCGCCTCGTCGGTCTCGCGCAGCGCGAGCGAGAACACCTCGGGGGGCCCGGTGACGTCGAGCAGGTCGACGCCGTCGAACAGCACGATGACGATGAGCCGTCCGGCGGCGGTGTCCTGCATGGATCTCGGATCCCCCGATCGGCGTCTTCGCGTCTGCCATGTCTGAATCTGCAGGTTACACGTCATTGCCGACCTGCCCACCCCGCCATAGCGTGATCAACGCAGCTCGACGAAGCACCGCGAACTGCGTATTGCAGGCATTCCACTGCACTTCCGCGTATCCATGAAGGTGGTCTCCCCATGTCCAGAACGACGCTGCGCGAGCTCAACGGCTTCGACCAGGCGCCCGCGAAGCTCGCTGACGCGACGCTGATCCTGATCGACTTCCAGAACACCTACACCCAGGGCGTCATGGAGCTCGATGGCTGGGAGAAGTCCCTCGACGCCGCCGAGCAGCTCCTCGCACGGGCCCGCGAGGCAGGTACCCGCGTCGTGCACGTCATCAATGACGGCGGGGAGGGCACCCCGTACGACATCCGCGCCGAGATCGGCAGCATCCACCCCAAGGTCGCGCCCCTCGACGGCGAGCCGGTCGTCGTCAAGCAGGTCCCGAACGCGTTCGTCGGCACCGACCTCGACACGCACCTCAAGGAGGGACAGGACGTCGTCATCGTCGGCTGGATGACGCACATGTGCGTGGCGTTCACCGCACAGGGCGCCTTCCTGAACGGCAACCGTCCCACCGTCGTCGCCGAAGCCACCGCGACCCGTTCGCTCCCGGTCACCGGCACCGACCTCGACGCCCACCAGGTGCACTACGGCGCCTTGGCCACCATCGCCGACCTGTACGGGGTCGTGGTCGCCACGCAGAAGGAGATCGTCTGATGCGGACCGAGCTGCTCCGTCCGGCCGCCATCCTGGGCGCCGCCGCCGTGCTGGGCGCCACGCTCACCGCGTGCGGCGGTAGCTCCGAGGCCGCCACGCGCACCGACAGCCGCGACCAGCGCCACGAGAAGAGCCATGAGAAGAAGCGCGAGAGGAACCACGCCAGGGACACCACCACGCTGCGTCAGCTGATGAAGCTGGACGAGACGCCCGCGAACCTGTCCGACGCGACGCTGATCCTCGTCGACTACCAGAACGTCTACACCCACGGCACGATGGAGCTCACCGGCTGGCGCGACGCGGTCAAGAACACCAAGGCCCTCCTGGAGCGTGCCCGCAAGGCGCACACGCCTGTCATCCACATCGTGGAGAAGGGCTACGACCTGAAGTCGAAGGCGGGACAGATCATCCCGGCCCTCGAGCCGGTCAAGGGGGAGACCGTCGTCGAGAAGGCCGTCCCCAACGGCTTCCACGACACCGACCTCGCCGCCGAGCTCAAGAAGACCGGCCGCAAGAACGTCATCATCTCCGGCTTCATGACACACATGTGCACCCTCTTCACCGCGGAGGGCGCCGTCTACAACGGCTATGACCCGACCGTGATCGGCGACGCCTCGGCGACCCGCCCGCTCCCGGTGAACGGGAACCCGCGGGGCATCCCGGCCCGGCAGGTCCATGAGAGCGCCCTCGCGACGATCCAGGACCGCTTCGGCGTCGTGGTGCCCGAGCAGCGCGACCTCAAGTAGCGCATCGGGGATGCCATTCAGCTCCGGCCGCTGGGGTCCTCGGCATCCGCAGCACGCCCCGGGCGTGCTTCCCGTGGAACGGGGCAACCGGGCCCTGCAGACACGGCACTGCCCACATCGAGGAGAAGCAATGGTTGTCCCGGCGGAGAATACGCTGCGCACGGTGCTGGCACGCTTCGCACAGGCACGTATCGATCACGACATCCGCCCCACCGGCGCGACCTCCCGCGCGTTGGAAGACGTCAGCTACACGCTGTGCGTGATGACCGACTGCCAGGACGTCGGCCAGGCCCTCGAGGCAGCGGACTCGCTGCTGGCGGCGGGCAACAGCCGGCGTCCGAGTGCCGGACAGGGTGACAAGGCTCTCGCCGCGTAACTGCGGCCGAACGCCCGGCCCACACCGCATTCGCACCCTCGCACCGAGACGCGCACCCTTGCACCGAGACCCGCACCCTTGACCTGCGTGAAGCAAGTCACTAGTTTGCGATGACGCTGACCCGCGCCGCGGCACTGACCCACGGCACGGGTCCACGTCGTTGACCCCTGGGACTACCCCTCGGGACCAACACCCGGCACTGACCCACGGCACCGGCACCGGCACCAAAAGGAGGCGACCAGCAGATGTACACCAGCTCTGATCTCGGTCGCCTCGCCCAGTGCACCGCCTGGGTTCCGGGTCGGATCGCGCACGGCTGCTGAGTACGCCGCCGTCCTGATGTGCCCCTCCGCGGCACGTCCCGCTGTCTTCTCCTTCTCGTTCTCCGCACTCTCCTCTCCGCGATGCGGCACTTCGCTGTCCCGTGCCGACCCGCGCCCGCTTCTCCTGCTCCCGCTTCTCCCGCGCCCGCTTCCTTCGTGAGGCGCGTCTGAACACAGAAAGCTGCCTCAAATTGGCGAACATGACATCGACCGATCACGCTCCGGAACGGCTGCCCGGCGGCGTCACCGAGGCACGCATCACGGTCAACGGGGAAGAGACGCCGCTCGCGCCGGCCACGCCCCACACCACAGCGCTGGACTTCCTGCGCGAGCGCGGTCTCACCGGCACGAAGGAGGGTTGTGCCGAGGGCGAGTGCGGTGCCTGCTCGGTCATGGTGGCCCGGCCCGGCGTGCACAAACCCACCGACTGGGTCGCTGTCAACGCCTGCCTGGTCCCGGCCGCCGCACTCGACGGGCAGGAGATCGTCACCTCCGAGGGGCTGGCCACGGGCGGCGAACCCGGCACGATGCCCTCCCTGCACCCCGTACAGGAGGAGATGGCGGTCCGCGGCGGCTCCCAGTGCGGCTACTGCACACCGGGATTCGTCTGCAGCATGGCGGCGGAGTACTACCGCCCGGGCCGCTGCGAGCACGCCGCTCAGAGCTTCGCGGCCGACCTCGACGCGGAGACCGGCACGCAGGCAGCCGCGGACACGAGCGCCAACCCTGAGCACGGGGACCCCGAGCACGGCCCGAACGGCTTCGACCTGCACGCGCTCAGCGGAAACCTGTGCCGCTGCACGGGCTACCGCCCCATCCGCGACGCCGCGTTCGCCGTCGGCGCGCCCGCCGACAGCGACCCGCTGGCCCGGCGCCGTGAACAGGCCGCGCCCGCGCCGGTCGCCACCGAGTACACCCAGGACGGCGCTACCTTCCTGCGCAAGCGCACCCTGAAAGAGACGTTGCAGCTGCTGCGCGAGCGGCCCGACGCCGTCGTGGTCGCGGGCTCCACCGACTGGGGTGTCGAGGTCAACATCCGCTCACGCAGGGCCGATTGCGTGGTTGCCGTCGACCGGCTGCCCGAACTGCGGGAGCTGCGCGTCGAGTCCGGACACATCGAGATCGGAGCGGCGCTGACGCTCACAGAGATCGAGCGCCGCCTGGGCGCAGACGTACCGCACGTTCCGCTGCTCGCCGACCTCTTCCCGCAGTTCGCCTCCCGGCTCATCCGCAACGGCGCCACCCTCGGCGGCAACCTGGGCACCGGCTCGCCCATCGGTGACAGCCCGCCCGTGCTGCTCGCGCTCGACGCGTCGCTGGTGCTGGCCGACGTCGACGGCGAGCGCGTGGTCCCGCTCGCGGACTACTTCACCGGATACCGGCAGAGTGTCCGCCGTCCGGGTGAGCTGATCCGTGCGGTCCGCATCCCGCTGCCGCTGTCGCCGGTCACGGCCTTCCACAAGATCGCCAAGCGGCGTTTCGACGACATCTCCAGCGTCGCGGTCGCTTTCGCGCTCGACATCGAGGACGGGATCGTACGCAAGGCACGCATCGGTCTGGGCGGCGTGGCCGCGACGCCCATCCGCTCCCTCGCCACCGAGGCGGCCCTCGTAGGCAAGCCGTGGTCGACGGAGACCGTCGAGGCGGCGGCGCGGGTGCTGCGCGGGGAGGGCACCCCGATGAGCGACCATCGCGCCAGCGCCCTCTACCGTTCCGCGATGCTCGGCCAGAGCCTGCTCAAGCTGCACGCACAAACCACCGAGGCGGTCTCCTCATGAGTCACCTGTCCGAGCGTCCCGAAAAGCCCGTGGTCGGCGTCTCCATGCCGCACGAGAGCGCCGTCCAGCACGTCACCGGCTCCGCCCTCTACACCGACGACCTGGTCCAGCGCACCAAGGACGTACTGCACGCCTACCCCGTGCAGGTCATGAAGGCCCGCGGCAGGATCACCGCGCTGCGCACCGCGCCCGCGCTCGCCGTGCCCGGCGTGATCCGCGTGCTGACCGGCGCCGACGTGCCCGGCGTCAACGACGCGGGCATGAAGCACGACGAACCGCTCTTCCCCGACGAGGTCATGTTCCACGGCCACGCGGTCGCCTGGGTGCTCGGCGAGACCCTGGAAGCCGCCCGACTCGGCGCGGCGGCCGTCGAGGTGGAGCTGGAGGAGCTGCCTTCCCTGGTCACGCTCCAGGAAGCGATCGAGGCGGGCAGCTACCACGGTGCCCGGCCGCTGATGGAGACCGGCGACACCGACGCGGGCTTCGCCGACTCCGCACACGTACTCAGCGGAGAGTTCCAGTTCGCCGGACAGGAGCACTTCTACCTGGAGACCCATGCGGCGCTGGCGCAGATCGACGAGAACGGGCAGGTGTTCATCCAGAGCAGCACCCAGCACCCGTCGGAGACGCAGGAGATCGTCTCGCACGTGCTCGGCGTTCCCGCCCACGAGGTGACCGTGCAGTGCCTGCGCATGGGCGGCGGCTTCGGCGGCAAGGAGATGCAGCCGCACGGGTTCGCGGCCGTCGCCGCGCTCGGCGCCAAGCTCACCGGCCGCCCGGTCCGCTTCCGGCTCAACCGGACCCAGGACCTGACCATGTCCGGCAAACGGCACGGATTCCACGCCACCTGGAAGATCGGCTTCGACGCGGAGGGACGTATCCAGGCCCTGGACGCCACCCTCGTCGCCGACGGCGGCTGGAGCCTCGACCTCTCCGAACCCGTCCTCGCCCGCGCACTGTGCCACATCGACAACACCTACTGGATCCCCAACGCGCGCGTGGCGGGCCGGATCGCCAGGACCAACACCGTCTCCAACACCGCCTTCCGCGGCTTCGGCGGCCCCCAGGGCATGCTCGTGATCGAGGACATCCTGGGCCGCTGCGCGCCGGTGCTCGGCCTGGACCCCATGGAGCTGCGGGAACGCAACTTCTACCGGCCCGGCCAGGGCCAGACCACGCCCTACGGCCAGCCCGTCACGCAGGCCGAGCGGATCTCGACCGTCTGGCAGCGGGTGCGGAAGGACGCCGGCATCGCCGACCGCCGGCGCGAGATCGCCGCGTTCAACGCCGCGCACCCGCACACCAAGCGCGCGGTCGCGATCACCGGCATCAAGTTCGGCATCTCCTTCAACCTCACCGCCTTCAACCAGGGCGGCGCGCTGGTACTGATCTACAAGGACGGCTCCGTCCTGATCAACCACGGCGGCACCGAGATGGGCCAGGGCCTGCACACCAAGATGATGCAGGTGGCAGCGACGACGCTCGGCATCCCGCTGCGGAAGGTACGCGTCGCCCCGACGCGCACCGACAAGGTGCCCAACACCTCCGCCACCGCCGCGAGTGCGGGCGCCGACCTCAACGGCGGTGCGATCAAGAACGCCTGCGAGCAGCTGCGCGAGCGCCTGCTCCAGGTGGCAGGGACCCAGTTGGGCGCGAACGCGTCGGACGTACGCATCGTCGAGGGCGTCGCACGTGCCCTGGGCAGCGACAAGGAGGTGGCCTGGGACGACCTCGTGCGCACCGCGTACTTCCAGCGGGTCCAGCTGTCGGCGGCGGGCTTCTACCGCACCGAGGGCCTGCACTGGGACGCGAAGACGTTCCGGGGCTCGCCGTTCAAGTACTTCGCCCACGGCGCCGCGGCGACCGAGGTGGAGGTCGACGGCTTCACCGGCGCGTACCGCATCCGGCGCGTGGACATCGTGCACGACGTCGGCGACAGCCTCTCCCCGATGATCGACATCGGTCAGGTCGAGGGCGGCTTCGTCCAGGGCGCGGGCTGGCTGACGCTGGAGGACCTGCGCTGGGATACGAGTGACGGCCCCCACCGCGGCCGACTCCAGACCCAGGCAGCCAGCACGTACAAGCTCCCGAGCTTCTCCGAGATGCCGGAGGAGCTGAACGTCACGCTGCTCGAACGCGCCACGGAGGAAGGCGCGGTCTACGGCTCCAAGGCGGTGGGCGAACCTCCGCTGATGCTCGCGTTCTCGGTACGTGAGGCACTGCGGCAGGCCGCCGCGGCGTTCGGACCGAGCGGCATCAGCGTGGAACTGGCGTCGCCGGCGACACCGGAGGCGGTGTTCTGGGCGATCGAGGAGGTACGCCGGGCCGCCGCTTCCCGCAACGGCCAAGCTTCCGGCACGCCGTCGGCCGACACGCTCACTGAGCCCGCCCAGGCGGTTGCGACGCCGACGCGGGCACACACGGTGCGGGCGGACACGGCAGCGGTCAACGGTGCCTGACATGACGTGGATCGCCGCGGTCGCGCGGTTGCGGGCACGCCGGGAGTCCGGCGTACTGGTGACCGTCGCGACCGTGCGCGGTCATGCCCCGCGGGAGGCCGGTGCCAAGCTCGTCGTCGGGCACAGTGAGACGTGGGGCTCGATCGGCGGCGGCAACGTGGAGGCCGTCGCGATCGACCGCGCACGGGAGATGCTCGCCGCGGGCGAGGCGGTCACGGCCAAGGCGGCCACGGCCAAGGTGGAGCCGGAACTGATGGACTTCGCCCTGAACGACAAGGTGACCAACCAGCACGGTGTGCAGTGCTGCGGCGGAACGGTCTCGATCCTGCTCGAACCGCTGCCGGTGGTACGGGCGGTGGCGGTCTTCGGCGTGGGGCACGTCGGGCTGGAACTGGCGCGGATCCTGGCCCGCCAGGACCTCGACCTGCATCTGATCGACAGCCGCGCGGACATGCTCACCGACACCCGGCTCGACGCGCTGTCGGACGCGGTGGCACAGCTGCACGTGCACCACACGCCACTCCTGCCGGAGGAGATCCTGGACGACCTCCCGCACGGCACCCACATCCTGATCATGACCCACGACCACGCGGAGGACGCGGCCCTGTGCGACGCGGCCTTGCGCACCACGCACCTCGGCTCCGTGGGCCTGATCGGGTCGGCGGCCAAGTGGGCACGCTTCCGCAAGCGCCTCGCGACGGAGGGCGGGCACGACGACGCCGCGATCGACCGGATCAAGACGCCGATCGGCCTGTCCGACATCACAGGCAAGGAGCCGGCGACGATCGCGGTGAGTGTGGCGGCGGATCTGCTGCGGACGTTCGAGAACGAGGGAGAGTAGCCCCCGGGATGAGCTGCATCGGCGGATCGCACGGTGGTCGGCGCTACCCGGCGCGCGCCGCCAGGCGGAACCCCACGCCGATCGCTTCGAGGTCCGGTGCGTAGGCGCCGTGCCGACGGGCGCACCGAGCCAGGTCCCGGTCATGACGGAACGCCCCGCCTCGGGTGACGTGCCGGTCGAAGGCCCAGTCCTCGGTGCGGGGCACGTCGGCGGGCGCGCCGGGGTAGGGGGCGTAGAGGGTGGAGGTCCACTCGTCGGCGTTGCCCGCCATGTCCAGCACGCCGAAGGGGCCGGCGCCCTGGGGGTACGAACCGACGGGCGTCGTGGTGCCGATGCCGAGGTCCACGAGATTGGCCAGGCCGGTGCGGTACTCGTCGCCCCACGGGAACTCCCGGCCGTCGTCGCCCCGCGCGGCGCGCTCCCACTCGTCCTCCCTGGGCAGCCGCACGTCCAGGCCGCCGAGCCGTTGCCCGAGCCACGCGCAGTAGGCCGTTGCCGACTCCCAGTCCACGCCGGTGACCGGGTGCTCCGCAGGCGCCTTTGGGGCCGGTCGGCCGGTGGCCGCTGCGAAGAGACTCCACTGGCGCACGGTCACCGGAGTGCGGGCGATCCGGAACGCCGGGACGTGGACGTCCGTCTGCGGGGCTTCCTTCATGTACCACTCCACCGGCACGCCGGTGTCCGCGTAGCGTCGGGCCACTGCGTCCATCTCGTCGGCGGGCGTTCCTCGACGCAGCACCCCGGCCGGTATCTCGACCCAGTCCACCTGCTCCACCCGCACGAACTTCTCCTCGGCTCGGCTCGACTCGACAACCTTCATGATCACCGCGGTGGCGGGGCCGGACATCGACCGATGGAACCATCCGCACGGCGACCTTGGACCCAGGCCGAGGGCGCTGGTCGACCTCTTCGAGGCAGGCACGGCCCTGGTCAAGGGAGTCCTGGAACTCATCGGCCTACGCTGCGTCCATGCAACTGTTGCTCACCTCCGACACGCACGTACCGGCCCGCGCCAAGCGTCTGCCGGACGACCTGATGGCGGACATGGAAGCGGCGGACGTGGTGATGCACGCCGGGGACTGGATCGACGAGGCCACCCTCGATGTGTTCGAGTCCCGGTCGCGGCGCCTCGTGGCCGTATACGGCAACAACGACGGTCCCGGGCTGCGCCGTCGGCTCCCCGAAGTGGCCCGCGTGGAACTGGGGGGCCTGCGGTTCGGTGTCGTACACGAGACGGGTGCGGCGACCGGCCGTGAACGCCGCTGCGCCGAACGCTTCCCCGACCTGGACGTGCTCGTCTTCGGGCACAGCCACATCCCCTGGGACACGACAGCCCCCGGTGGCCTGCGCCTCCTCAACCCCGGCTCGCCCACCGACCGCCGACGCCAGCCCCACTGCACGTACCTCACCCTGACGGTTTCGGACGGCACGCTGCACGACGTGAACCTGCATCGGCTGCCTCCGAGGCGCTGAGCCGAAGGGGCAGGCAGGCCTTCACTCGTCCCCCGTCTAGTGGCGGCGTGTCGCAACAACCACTGAGCTGGAGGGGGTTGTGAGTACTTCGGTGGCGTTCAGGGTTGGATGAGTGAGGTAGAAGAGGCGCAGCTCGTCCACTTCGCCCTCGAAACGCGGCGGCCAATGGGACGAGGGGGTGAAGTCGTCCAGGATGAGGAGGCCACCGGGGGCAAGCAGCTTGAGGACCCCCTCGGGGTCGTCGCGCTTGCCTCCTCCGTCGCAGAAGAAGACGTCGAAGGGGGCGTGCTGCTCGAGCAGCCGCCAGTCACCGGTGAGAACGCCGACACGGTCGTCGTCCGCGAAGACACCGGCCGCCCGGCGGGCCAGCTCCTCGTCCCGCTCCACGGTGACCAGGCGGGCACCGGCACCGAGGCCGCTGTGCAGCCAGGCAGTGCCCACTCCCGAACCGGTGCCGCTCTCCCCGATGACCCCGTGCGGCTTCGCGGCGGCGGCCAGGCTGAGCAGCCTGCCGACTTCCGGGATGCAGCTCTTCTTGAATCCCGCCTCGACAGCGATACGTTCCGCGGCTTCCACCCGGGACGGAACCGCTCGTTGAGCCATGACCACGCATCCCCCTTCGTCGTGAGCATGACGGTATCCGCCGACGCCGGGGTGCGCACGGAGTTCTCCCAGGCCGGTCCCTGCGTCCCGCTCGAGACGCAAGGGGCACGGGAGTGCGGAGGAGTCGTGAAGAAATCGCGCACGAAACTCCGGATTCGGTCACAGGAGAGGAAAACTCGGAGGGCTCACTCGGCGCTTCGAACAGGTCGGGCGCCGAATCGCGTGATGGGAGACCGATCAACGATGTTCACTCTTGCACGGAGCAAGGCGGGCAGTAGCGCAGGCAGTAGGGCAGGGAGCGGGGCACGCGGCGGAGTGCGGAGCGAGGTACGGAGCAGAATGCGGACCGCCGCGCTCGCGCTCTCGGCCGTCGCGGCCCTCACCCTCGGTACGACCGCCATGACTGCCACGACCGATGCGGCGGCGGCCCCGGCTCCCGCCCCTGCCCCGGCGCCCAAGAAACAGGGGCCGACCTCGGTGGCGTACGTCGAGGTGAACAACAACAGCATGCTGAACGTCGGCAAGTACCGCCTCGCCAACGGCGGCGGCAACGCCTTCGACGTCGCCGTGGTATTCGCGGCGAACATCAACTACGACACGAGCAAGAAGGCGGCGTACCTGCACTTCAACGAGAACGTGCAGCGTGTTCTCGACAATGCCGCCACCGAGATACGACCCCTCCAGGAGAAGGGCATCAAGGTCGTCCTCTCGGTGCTCGGCAACCACCAGGGCGCCGGGTTCGCCAACTTCCCGTCCCAGCAGGCGGCTTCGACGTTCGCGAAGCAGCTGTCGGACACCGTGAGCAAGTACCGTCTCGACGGCATCGACTTCGACGACGAGTACTCCGAGTACGGCAAGAACGGCACCGGCCAGCCCAACGCGAGCTCGTTCGTGCACCTGGTGACGGCGCTGCGCGCGAACATGCCTGACAAGATCATCAGCCTCTACAACATCGGTCCGGCCGCGTCCCGCCTGTCCTACGGCGGCGTCAACATCTCGTCCAAGTTCAACTACGCCTGGAACCCGTACTACGGCACGTGGCAGGTCCCCGGCATCTCCCTGCCCAAGTCGAAGCTGTCGCCGGCGGCCATAGAGATCGGCGGGACCTCGCGGAGCACGGTCGCCAGTCTTGCGCGCCGTACCGTGAGCGAGGGGTACGGCGTCTACCTGACGTACAACCTCGACGGCACCGATCGCAGCGCGGACGTCTCCGCGTTCACGAGGGAGCTGTACGGCAGTGACGCCGTCTACACGCGGTAGGGCGACGGAACGGCGGGACGTGACGGTGCGCCGCATCCCGTAGTGCGGTGAACCCGCGTACAGGCCGCGCCTCCGACAACGATGTCGGAGGCGCGGCCGTACGACGGGCGCGGGGTACGGTCACCCCACGAGGTCGGGGGAGCGGAGCATCTGGGCCGGGATGTTCCAGGCGTCGACGAGGTCGTCCGCGATCGGCCGGACCTTCCGGCACAGGTCGTTCACCTCGCGGTGGATCGCCTTGGAACGCTGGACCGTCAGCCTGCCGTGCTCCATGAACCAGGCGCGGTCCGCCTCGATGGTGGAGAGCGCGAAGAGGTCGCACAGGAGGGCGAGTGCGGCCTTGGTCCCGCCATGGTTCGCCCCGTTATGGCCCGCCCCGTTCTGCCCTTCAGGGCCGACGTCGCCGCTCCCGTCGGGCATGTGCCGCACCTTCTCGACGAACGCTTCGAGCACCAGCCGCTCGATGTGTGCGTGGGCCACCGCGATGACGTGGTCCTGCACCTGCGAGAAGACGACGCCCGGATGCTTGTCCTGGTCCATTCCGCGCTTGAGCCGACGCGCCAGCCCGGCGAGCATGTGCTCCTCACGGAAACGGAGCATGGCGAGCTGGTACTCCGAGTCGAAGAGGCCCGCTTCCTGGTCCCACTCGTCGCCACCGGGCAGCAGGTCGCGTACCCGTTCGAGGAGCTTGTGGGCGGAGGTCTTCTCGATGACCGTGTCGACGGCGAGACCGGTGACGTACCGGACCATGCCGAGCTGGTCCATGTTCTCGAACTCGCTCGCGTGGTGCGTCAGCAGCCCCTTCGCCACCATCTGCAACAGCACGTGGTTGTCGCCCTCGAACGTCGCGAAGACGTCGCTGTCGGCCTTCAGGGCAGCGAACCGGTTCACGGCGAGATAGCCGGCGCCGCCGCACGCCTCGCGGCACTCCTGGATCGTGCGGGTGGCGTGCCAGGTGCCGAGGGCCTTGGTGCCGGCGGCCCGTGCCTCCAGTTCGCGCCGTGCGCGCTCGTCGTCGGCGATGCCCGAGAACACGTCGTGCAGCTGCGTGCGCACGACGTCCTGGGCGAAGTGCAGCGCGTACGTGCGTGCGATGAGCGGCAGCAGGCGGCGCTGGTGCATGCCGTAGTCGAGGAGCACCTGTTCCTCGCCGGGCGTGGCCGCCTCGAACTGACGGCGACGGTTGGCGTACTTGGTGGCGATCGCCAGCGCGACCTTGCTCGCGTTGATGGCGCCGCCCGCGACGCTGACCCGCCCCTGGACCAGGGTGCCGAGCATGGTGAAGAAGCGGCGGTCGGGGTTGTCGATCGGGCTCTCGTAGACGCCCTCCGGGGTCACTTCGGCGAACCGGTTGAGCAGTGCCTCGCGGGGCACGCGCACGCCGTCGAACCAGATACGGCCGTTGTCGACGCCGTTGAGACCCATCTTGCGGCCGTCGTCCTCGATCCGGACGCCGGGGGCCGCCGCGCCGTCCACGCGGACCGGTACGACGAAAGCGTGCACGCCCTTGTGTTCCCCGCCCACCTCCAGCTGGGCGAAGACGACCGCCAGTTCGGCGTGGCGGGCCGCGTTGCCGATGTAGTCTTTGCGCGCCGCGTCGCCGTCGGTGGTGATGACGAACTGCCCGCTGTCGGCGTCGTACCGGGCCATGGTGCCGAGGGCCTGGACGTTGGAGCCGTGTCCTGTCTCGGTCATCGCGAAGCAGCCCATCAGCTCCCCGATGATCAGACGGGGGAGGTAGGCCTCGTGGTGGCGTTCCGTGCCGAGCTGCAGGATCGCGCCGCCGAAGAGACCGAACTGCACGCCGACCTTCACCAGTACGGAGAGATCGCCGTAGGCGAGCGTCTCGAACGCGGCGATCGACGCCCCGATGTCGCCGCCCCCGCCGTACTTCTTCGGGAAGCCCATGCCGGTCTGCCCCGTCGCCGCCATCTCGACGACGACGTCGCGCACGCGCTCCCGGAATGCGTCGAAACCGAGCTCTTCCGCTTCGTCCAGCACGCCCGCGTACGTCGCCAGATTGGCCCGCACGAGGGTGCGGACCTCTGAGTACTCGCCGTCCAGCAGCTCCGCGAGAGCTCGGACGTCGACGGTGGGCGGCACGTAGCCCCCCGGGGATACGGCGCTGTCGGTGACCATGACGCCCTGCTACCCGACCTTGGGGTGATCAAATCGGTCGGCTGGTCCGTTTGGGGCGGCAGGGGGGAGGGGGCGGAGGGAGGGGTGGGGAGGGTTGGAGGGGTGGGGGAGAGCTGGAGGGTGAGGGAGGGGTGGGGGAGAAGGGGGTGCTGATGAGACGCCGAGTTCGATGAGGGGACCGCTGAGTACAGTGATCGAACAGTCGTCGGCCCCAGATGCGGCCGACGCCGCCCCCATCACAGCCGATGCCGTGGACGACCCGGCACCGCCACACCTCTGGAGAACCCGTGACACCGCACCAGCCCCTCGATCTCGCCGCGCCCGACGCCGCCACGACGACAGGGCGGCGGGCGGGTACGGGCACGCGCACGCGCACGGGCAAGGGCAAGGGCGCTGCGGTGTGTGCCGTGGTCCTGCCGACGGCGCTACTGGCCCTGCAACTCGGCCTCGGCGCCGTGGCCCAGGCCCAGGCCCAGGCCCCCGAGCCCGTCGGGGTGGGGCCGCGTGTGGCGAGCCCGCGTGTGGCGAGCCCGCTTGTGGTGCCCGACCGGGCGACGATCACGGAAGGCCAGGTCAAGGAAGTGGCGCGGGGCGGTGCGATCACGTATCCGAGCGTCACCAGTTGCCTCACGGTGACCGTGCGCCTGAAGGACGGCGGCCTTGTCGGGGCGCACGCCAGCCTGTTCCAAGTACCGGGCGAACTGCGTTCGGACCGGATCCTGGCGGCGCTCAAGGACCACGTCGGTGGCCGTCCCGTGACCGCGGTCGAGGTCAGAGGGGCAGTGGGCGCCTGGCACCCCGGCTACTTCGTGAAGGCGATCGAGAGCTACGGCGACGGTGAGCAGCCGCCGGTCCCGAACGGCCAGGACCTGGAAGGAATCGCCCGGGCGGTATCGCAGGGACTGGGCCAGCCCCGCAGCATGGTCACGGTCGAGGACGTACCGGACGGCGACCAGACCGTCACCTGACACTGCGGGTGGGTTGTTGGACGCGCAACGCGCGCCGCAGGCGACCCACGACCCACATCATGCGGGCCGCTCCGCGCGGGGGCCGCCGGTCAGCACCATCGCGCCCGCCTAAGACGCGACGTTCTCCCGCGCCCCGTACAACCCTTAAGCCCCACGGTCAGTCTCCTGACCGCTGCTCCCACACATCACCCCCACCACCTCTCGACCAACAAGGACCCCCAACACCCATGCGCATACGCACAACAGCAACGATCACCACCCTCCTGGTAGCGGGCCTCACCCCCGTCACCCTGCCCGCCGCGGCGGCGAGCGCCGCGCCCGCGAAGCACGGCGACGACTTCAACGGCGACGGCTACCGCGACTACGCGTACTCGAGCTTCAGCGCCAGAGGGGGCGGCGGCGTCAGCGTGGTCTTCGGGACCGCCACGGGGCCCGGCTCCAGACAGCAGCGCATCACCCAGGCGAGCCCGGGCGTGCCCGGCGCCGACGAGGCCGACGACATGTTCGGCGAGGTACGGGCAGCCGCGGACTTCGACGGGGACGGATACGGCGACCTCGCGGTGGCGGCGACCGGCGAGAACGGTACCCAGGGCGCCGACCAGGGAGCCGTGACGATCCTGTGGGGCTCCGCCTCCGGCCTGTCCAAGGGCACGAACCTCCCGAACAAGAACCCGGACAGCCACAACTACATGGGCAAGGACCTGGCGACCGGCGACTTCAACGGGGACGGCAAGCAGGACCTGGCCGTCATCAACGGGTCCAAGACCTACGTCTACCGCGGCCCGCTCAAGCGCTCCGGCACCACCGGCGCCGTGACCAAGCTCGACAAGACGACGTCCTTCTACGCCACGGCCCTGATCTCCGGAAAGGTCAACGGCGACAAGAAGACCGACCTCGCGATCATCGGCGACGTGGTCAGCCCCGAGAAGATCGCGTCCGACGCCTGGTTCATCAAGGGCGGCACCAGCTCGCTCACCTCGGGCAAGACGCTGCGCCTGGAGTCCGAGTCCGGCAACGGCGGCAGCTCCGAGCGTGGCGGCGACGGTGTCATCGCCGACTTCAACAAGGACGGTTACGGCGACATCGCGATCGGCACGGCCCTCTACTCGAAGCACAAGGGCCGCGTCAGCGTCTGGTACGGCGCCTCCGCCGGCCCGTCCCGCAGCGCCCGCCTCACCCAGGCGACGAGTGGGGTCGCCGGATCCCCGGAAAGCGGCGACGAGTTCGGCTCCTCCGTCTCGGCGGGCGACGTCAACGGTGACGGCTACGCGGATCTCGCGGTCGGCGTGGGCGGCGAGAAGATCGACGACAAGGACGACGCGGGCGGCGTCCACGTCTTCAAGGGCCGGTCGAGCGGCCTGACCGGCGCCGGTTCGCAGTGGTTCGCCCGCAACACCCCCGGCGTGCCGGGACCCTTGACGGACTACGACGGCTTCGGTGGACTTGTACGGCTGCGCGACACGGACGGCGACAAATCGGCCGACCTGTATGTGAGCGCCGTCGGCTCCCTGCGACTGCCCGGCTCACCCAGCGGCATCACCACGACGGGCGCGACGGAATACGACGCGACGCCCATCGACGGCTTCTTGCAGTAACTCCCCCAGAGGGCATAACGATGCAGGACCACAAGGCCCACCAGGCCGATGGCTCACCAGGGGCTCATCGCGTATAGAGACGATCGCTGAGGACGGTGCTACCTGCCTCTGCGTGGCTTGCGTGGTGCCTCCCCAGGGGCCGACGGGGCGGCGCGTAAGAAGGCGAGGTTCGTGTATGGGTCCTGTTGGCGCCAGGACCCGGCTATCCAGGCGAGATCTTCCAGCGGGTCGCGCCCGCACGCTTCGACCGTGCCCGCGCCTGAATCCGTGTCCGTGCCCGTGACGTTCAGCCCGCCGCTGCGCAACCGTCCGCCCCACTCCAAATCGATCCGCTCCAGCGCGTCGGCCGTCTCCTTCCCCGCAGCCCAGACATGAACGCGAGCTCGCCCCCCCCACCCTCATCCCGCCCCTTCTACTCCGCCGCGGCGAACTCCGCCATGCCCTCCCGGAATCCGGCTTCGGGCTTGCAGCCCAGGTCGGAGTGGAGCCGCGCCGAGTCCGCCGTGATGTGGCGGACGTAGTCGAGTCGGAACTCCCCGGTGATGACGGGGTCCGGACCGCCGTACGCGTCGGACAGCGCCCGCGCCATCGCGCCGACGGTGTGCGGCTCCCCGCTGCCCGCGAATTCTGGAACGCACCTGAGCGGGAGGCGGCCTGCTCAGAAGGAAGCCTCGGGTGGGCGGCGAGCGAGGACTTCGCGGGCGAAGTCGGCGAGGGGCATCGCCCTGGCCCGGGCCGTGCTGCGCAGCCAGGCGAGAGCGTCGTTCGTGCTGATGTGCTGGGTGGCGGCGAGGACACCGATAGCGGCGTTGATGTCGCCGTGATCGGCGGTGGCCCTGACGCGCTCGCCGATGTCGCCCTTCAAGTCGGCCAGCAGCATGGCGGCGGCGATCTGGGCGAATACCTCTGCGTCGGCGGGTGGCTTCGAGAGCCCCTCGCCGCGGTGGTAGAGGGTGAGGGTACCCACGGTCGTGGTGGCGGTGGACAGAGGATAGGCGAACGCGGCACCGACGCCGATACGGCACGCGGCGTCCGTGAACAGCGGCCAGTTGGAGCTGGGCTGGTCAAGCAGAGGCACCAAGACAGGCTCACCGGTGGCGAACGCGGTCAGCGACGGACCGCTGCTGGTGATCCACTGCAGTTCCTCGGCCTGCTGCCCCCAGAGGGACGTGACAGCGAGCTGGACGTCCTGTGCTCCGTTGCCGTGCAGGGTGATCACGGCGGCGTCGGCACCGGGCAACTCCCGTACCGCACAGTCGCACACCGCGGCGAGGCATCCGCTGCCGGGCGGGCTCTGCCGGGCGGCATGGGTGATCCCGTGCCACAGCGCGTCCCGCCGGACCAGAGCGGCCCCCGACACGCCACCGGCACCCCCACCCACCCCCGCACCTGTACCCGTACCCGTACCCGGCAGGTCAACCGACGCCGCCAGTCCGGCCGCTCGGGCGGCGCGCTGATGGAAGGCGAGGGCTCGCAACGCGCCACGCAGCAGCGCGGTCGGCTGCCCCGCAGCGTCCAGGGCACCGTTCCCAGCGTCCAGGGCGCCGCTCCCACTGGCATGGCGCAGCGACTCGTACACCGTGGTGATGTCCTCGACGTGGTGCAGGACGCCCACGAGACGGCCGTGGGCGTCGGTCAGCGGGGAGTTGACAGGACTCCAGGCCTTGATGCGGAAGCCACCGGGGGATTGCGGTTCGGGGATGTCGTAACGCTGGATCCCCATGTCGTGCGGGTCACCGTGGCGCATCACCCGCTCCAGCGACGCGGTGAGGTTGCGGACGCCGGTCGAACCCGTGTCCTCGGGATTGTCCGGGAACGCGTCGAACATGAAGGCGCCGATCAGTTCCTCGCGCGAGCGTCCGGTGGCACGCAGGTAGGCGGGGTTGACGCCGCGGATGTAGAAGTCCGTATCCAGCAGCAGATACGGCGCCGTGGTCACCTTGAACAAGGGACTGTCATACGTGGTTCGCAGCGCGTCATGCACCTGTGCACACCTCCCGGCAACGGCTGAGGACGGCTGCTTGCAAAGCGTAGCCACTCGAGCCGGACGGCAGCAGCCGTATGCGGCATCGGGCACCTGGGAGCACCCTGTGTCCCCGTCGAACGAGTTGCGCTGGTGCCGCACGAGGATCGGCCCGGAGCGTACGCGTAGCCGCTCCGGTTGACCCTGACGCAGGGACAACCTTCCAGCATGGTCGGCATGACGACGAGAACCAATGCGATCGAGGTCACCGGGCTACGCAAGTCGTACGGTGACCACGAGGTGGTGGCCGGAGTCGACCTGACCGTCGCCACAGGCACCGTCTACGCCCTGCTCGGACCCAACGGGGCCGGCAAGACCACCACAGTCCGGATCCTGTCCACCTTGCTCCCCGCAGACGCCGGTGAGGCGCGAGTCGCCACGTACGACATACGCCGCGAGGCAGATCAGGTGCGTAAGTCGATCGGAGTGACCGGGCAGTTCTCCGCTGTGGACGAGCTGCTGACCGGGCGGGAGAATCTTCGGTTGATGGCCGACCTCGGACACCTCGACCGGCGCCGTGCGCGGAGCACAGTGGGGCAACTGCTGGAGCGCTTCCGACTGGCCGACTCCGCCGACCGGCGCGCGGTGACGTACTCCGGCGGCATGAAGCGGCGGCTCGACCTGGCCATGACCCTGGTGACAGGGCCGCGGCTGATCTTCCTCGACGAGCCGACCACAGGCCTCGATCCGCGCAGCCGCCGTGACCTGTGGGGGATCGTGCGGGAGCTGGTGGCCGACGGGGTCACCGTCTTCCTCACCACCCAGTACCTGGAGGAGGCCGACCAACTCGCCGACCGGATCGGTGTGCTCGACGGGGGCCGGCTGGTCGCCGAGGGCACCGCCGCCGAGCTGAAGCGGCTGGTCCCCGGCGGTCACCTCCAGCTTCAGGCCGCTGACAGTGAACGGCTTGCCGAGTTGGCACGCCAGTTCCCCGAGGCGAACGTGAACGCCGCGGCGCTGACCCTGAGGCTGCCGCACGACGGCAGCCTCACCACGCTTCGACGGCTGTTGGCCGACGTCGATGACGACGCGGTCACCGGGCTCGCCGTGCACACCGTGGACCTGGACGACGTGTTCCTCGCTCTCACCGACCACTCCACTGCCGTCCACCCCACCCCCGACGAGTCTTCCGCGGAGGTGCCTGCCGCATGAGTACCGCGCCTCACGCCGTCCGCGATTCGGCGACCATGCTGCGCCGCAATCTGAAGCACATGGCCCGGTACCCGTCCCAGACGCTGATGCTGATCGGACTGCCGCTGCTGTTCCTGCTGCTGTTCGTCTACGTCTTCGGCGGCACGATGGGCTCCCGCCTGCCCGGAACCCCGGCGGGGGACCGCGGCGACTACCTGACGTTCATCACTCCCGGCATCTTGGTGATGACGGTGGCAAGCGTGTCCATCAGCACCGCCGTCTCGGTCGCCACCGACATGACGGGCGGCATCATCGACCGGTTCCGGACCATGGCCATCGCCAAGGTCTCGGTGCTCACCGGCCACGTGCTGGGCGCGATGGTCCAGACCGCGCTGGCACTCGCCACGGTATCGGGCGTCGCGTTCCTGCTCGGTCTGGAGAGCGCCGCCACAGCGATGCAGTGGTTGGGCCTGATCGGTCTGCTTGCGCTTCTGTCGTTCGCGATGACCTGGTTCACCGTGGCGCTGGGGCTGGCCTGCCCGAGCCCGGAGGCCGCGAGCAACTGGCCGATGATCTTCATCATGCTGCCGTTCGTGGGCAGCGGATTCGTGCCGGTGGAGTCGATGCCGACCGGACTGCGGTGGTTCGCCGAGTACCAGCCGTTCACGCCGATCATCGACGCCCTCCGCGGTTTGCTGTCCGGATCGCCCATCGGTTCGGACGTGTTCCGGGCCATCGGCTGGTGTGTGGTGACCGGGCTGCTCGGCTACCTCTGGTCGCGGCATCTCTACCGGACCCGGGCTGCGAACTAGGAGACTGCTCTGATGCTGACCATCGGCGAGCTGGCGTCGTATGCCGGAGTGACGGTACGTGCGGTGCGGCACTACCACGCCAGGGGGCTGCTGCCGGAACCAGAGCGTGACCACTCCGGCTATCGGAGGTACGGCGCCGGCGCCGTGGTCGAGTTGCTCAGGATTCGAACCCTGGCCGAGGCCGGGGTGCCGCTGGCGCGCGTGCGCGAGCTGCTGCAGGCGGACGAGGAGGAGTTCGCCGCGGCCATCGTGGACATCGACGAGCGGCTGCGGGCTGAGATGCGGGAGCGGCAGCGACACCGCGAGCGGATCGCCCGCCTCGCCGCGGGAGACAGCCTGGCACTGCCCCGTGAGGTGGTCGCGTACCTCGACCGGCTGCGGGCGCTCGGTATCGACGAACGTATCGTTCAGGTCGAGCGCGACAACTGGATCCCGCTGGCCGCGCGCTCGCCCGAGCGCATTCCGGAGTGGATGGCACGCAAGCGGGAGCAGATCGCCGACCCGCAGATCGTCGACTTCTACGTAACTCTGAGCGAGGTCCTCGCCCGCGCACCTGCCCGCGCACCTGGCCGAGCACCCGACCGAGCAACCGACCGCGGGTCCGACCGGGCAGAGGACCGTGCACTCGACCGCGCCGAGGACGACCCACGGCTGGCCGAACTGGCGGACAAGTTGGCCGCCTGCGTCACACAGTTGGCCGACGAGCAGGGCGAGTCGCAAGTCGACGACACCGGCATCGAGCCACTGCTCGCCGAGCTCCTGGACGCACATGTGTACGAGACCCTGCCGCCGACCCGGCGGCTGATCGAGCTGCTGACGAAGCGCGGCTGGACGGGCTGGACCAAACTCGAGCGCGTGCCTGCCCTTGTTGGCCACTGCCTCAGCCAGTAGTTGGCCCGAGAGTGTCCAACCAGACGTCAAAGACGAAACGTGTGTCGTTGGGGCCACCCTCCAACCACCACGTGCTCACCGTGGCGATGTCGTCGGTGACCTCTTCGATCGTGCACTGGATACTGGTCGGACATGGATAGGGCGAGGTCGAGTCGAGATCTCCGCCGAAGTAGGCCGTCTTGCCCACCAGTTGGTGAGGGCGGTCGTAAGCGTCGGCAAACTCCACCAGGATCAGGCCTGGTTGCGGATCGTCGGTGAGCCAGTAGACAGCTGTGGCGGGCAGTTCACAACCGTCGCCCTTGCCCAGACTCGTCTCCATGTCCGAACGTTACCAATCGGGTGCCGCGTGGGGCTACGGATGCACGGGCCAGGACCCCATAACAGCCATCATCCCGTCCTCCGATGCCACCTGTGCCAGAGTGCGGGTCCGTCAACCTTGGTTGACGATTCGTCTGGCAGTCAACTACGGTTGACCCATGGATGTGGAACAGTTGACCGAACTCGCGGCATCGACGGCCGACCACGACCCATTGGTGGGGCTCGGCGCCGTGGCGCGACTCCGCGTCGAGACGGAACGCATCGAAGCGGTGCTGGTGCGCCGAGCTCGCAACAACGGGGCTACGTGGCCGCAAATCGCCGCCGTCCTGGGTGTCTCGAAACAGGCGGTCCACAAGAAGTACGCCGGTCGCGGCCTGTTCGGCGGTCGGTCATGACCGCCGGGTTAGACGGTGACCAGCAACTCGTCACCAGGCTCGGCGAACTGTTGGGCCCGCGCCACCCGGTCGCCGCGGCGGCCGTGGTCACGCCTGCGGGCATGCGCGTGGCGAGCCGCGGAACCGACGCCGACGCCGACGCCGACTGTGACGCCCACTCTGACGCCGCCTCCGACTCCGCCCCCGCACCCGTCTCCGCCTCCGACTTCGAGATCGGCTCGATCGCGAAGGCCGTCACCGGGCTGCTGTACGCCGACGCCCTCGCCCGAGGCGAGATCACCCCCGACACGAGCCTCGGCGAACTCCTGCCCCTGGCTGACGCCCCCGCCGCACGAGTGACGCTGCGATCGCTGAGCACGCACCGATCCGGCCTGCCCCGGCTCCCCAAGGCCGCACGACCATGGCGGCGCACCCTCGCCCTGTGGCGATACGGAACCAACCCCTACGGCGAGAACCTCGAACAGCTCCTCGACCAGGCCCGGGGCGTCGCGCTGGGCACGCCAAGGTCCCGCTACTCCAACCTCGGATTCGAGCTCCTCGGACACGCCCTCGCCCGCGCCGCCACGACGACCTACCCAGAGCTCGTCCAACAGCGCATAGCCTCCCCGCTGCAACTCGACTGCTTCTACGTCCCCAAGACAGCCGACGAGCTTCGCCCCGAGGCACTCAACGGCAGAAGCCGCCGAGGACGACCGCGGCAACCCTGGACCGGTGAGGCGCTCGGACCGGCAGGTGGCATCCGGGCCTCCATCACCAGCATGGCCCGCCTGACAGCGGCGATACTCGACGGCAGCGCCCCTGGCATCGCCGCACTCGATCCGGTCGCCCCGCTCGGCGCCGGCGCCCGCATCGGCGCCGCATGGATCACAGTCCAGGTGAAAGGCCGACCCATCACCTGGCACAACGGCGGCACCGGCGGCTTCCGGTCATGGCTCGGACTCGACCGCAGCACAGGCACCGGCGTCGTCATCCTCTCGGCCACCGCCGCATCAGTCGACCGTCAAGGGTTCACACTCCTGACCGAGCGCCGTCCAGGACAGCTACCGATATGATCACCTGTCCATGGACGCGAGCGCGGGAAAGATGATCGCCGTGCCGCCAGGACAGGTGACGCTGTCGGACCGGCGGACACAGCGCAGCTGGTCGGTCGAGCTCGCGCCCTGCGAACTCGCGGCCTTCCCGGTCACCCAGGCGCTGTACGCCCAGGTCACCGGCCTGCGTCCAAGCACCGCCCTGGGGGACCAGCTGCCTGTCGACAGCGTTTCCTGGTGGGACGCGGTCCGCTTCTGCAATGCGTTGTCCCGGCGCGACGGGTATGCACCCGCCTATCAACTCCGCCCCGACGACGAAGGCATCGATTGGGACACGTCCGCCGACGGGTACCGGCTGCCGACCGAAGCCGAATGGGAGCACGCCTGCCGGGCCGGCACGACCGGGCCGCACTACGGGCCTCTTGACGAGATCGCCTGGTACCGCGGCAACTCCCACGAGCAGATCCACGACGTGGGCAGCAAACGGCCCAACTCGTGGGGTCTTTACGACATGCTCGGCAACGTCTGGGACTGGTGCTGGGACGTGTACGACGCCGAGGTCTACGGCGCCTACAGAGTGCTGCGCGGCGGAGGCTGGTTCGACGAGCACTGGAGCTGCCGGGCCTCCGCGCGCCGCCGCAGTCACCCGACCTTCCAGGTCGACGACGTGGGATTCCGCATCGCACGTTTCCCCGTGTGCTGATCCAGGTCGCGGCCGTTGTCGCGGCAGTTCTCCCCTTCCCGGTTCAGGCCGTGGGGACGCGGTCCAGGAACCCATGCACGGTACGGATCCGGCCGTCGTCGGCCAGCGTGATGACGTCGAATCCGGCGACGGGCGCGGACCCGTCCGCGGCCGACACCAACTCCCAAGCGAAGCGCGCGATGTCGTGGTGCCCATCGACCGTGCCGGTCCGGCGGAACCGGAAACCGGGGAACTGCTCGTGGGCCCCGTTGATCACGGCGGCGACGCCCCCGTGCCCGGAGGCGTCGGCCAGCGGGTCCGTGTAACTGCCGTCCTCGGTCCACGCGGCGGCCACGGCCTTGTCGATGTTCTCGGTGCCCTCCGCGTTCCAGGCCTCGAAGTAGCGGGCGACGGCGGTCTCGTATGCGGCGGTGTCGTGTGCGGTCATGGCGGGGCAGCCTCCTGTGAGGTGGTTGTCATCTTGCGGTTCGATGACTCAAGACTGCCGCTCGGCCGCGGCGCGGTCGATTACCTCTCAGGTAAACGAGGGGGCTGAACGAGAGGGGTGAACGAGGGGCTGAACGAGGGGGTAACTCTAAGCCTTGACTGGTGCGGTCGACTTAGCGATCGTCCTGGCCGCCTGCTCGATCTTCGCGCAGTGGGCTGCTCGGGCTTCCTCGTCGATCCGCGTCCCGTGTTCGGGGCGCATCCCGGCCCGGCCGTCGAGGCCCTCGCGCAGGATGTCGGCGTGCCCGGCATGCCGGTTGGACTCGCCGAGGACATGGACCAGGATGGCGAACAGGTTCGTGTTGGGACGAGGCTCCGACCACCACGGCACGTGGCCGGGGGCGTCGAGGGGAAGCGCGTTGATCGTCGCGTCGGAGTGCTCCCACGTGCGCCGGTAGAACCCGATGATCTGGTCGCGGGTCTCGTCCTCGGCTGCCCACAGATCGCTGCCGTCGGAGTCCTGCCAGCGGGGGAGTGGTTCCGGGGAGGGGCGGTCGAAGACCTCGCCGAAGTACCGGGCCTCGACGGTGGCCACGTGTTTGACCAGGCCGAGGAGGTTGGTCCCGGTCGCCGTCAAAGGTCGGCGGGTGTCGTACTCGGACAAGCCGTCGAGTTTCCAGAGCAGCGCCTCGCGGTCCCGCCGCAGTCTGCCGTGCAGGTTGTCCTTCGCGAACTCATCGATCATGCGGCATGAGCCTGCCATGGGCTGCTCGTGGTCTCAAGATCTTGTACGTGGTCCGCATCGGCTGGGACCCGTCCCCCCCCGCCCCCCCCCGTCACGCGACCCGCGTCACGCCGAAAGTTCGCCCGTACTCTCAGCCTCCCCCTCCAGGACACCCCTTCGCCGGGCCGCCCTGGCGCGGTACTCGTCCACGAATCCCACCGCGATGAGCGCCACCACCGCTGCGAGGGCGAAGGCGGCCGCCGCAGCGTTCAGCAAGGTGTAGGAGCCGCTCCCCGCGACGACGCTCCCGTCGTCCAGCAGGCAGTCGAAACCCAGCGGAACGTAGGACGGTTCGTGCCCGGCGAGCCGGTCGAGGGCGTCGGGCGGGAGCGAACGGCAGGGAACGGCCGGGGACGACCCCGCGCCGGACTCGGCCTCGCTCGCGTGCCACTGGACCGAGCCGAGCCCGATCGCGTACGTGATGACAGCACCGACCGCCGCCATGCCCGAGCTCCAGCCGAGCAGGTCCCGGGCCCAGTCGGGTCGGCGCCCGGGCAGGGCCACCGACACCAGCTTGACCACGACCGCGATGGCCCAAAGGGGTGCGGCGAGCATCGCACCGTACATGAGCAGGACGAACACACCGGCCGCCTCTCGGACGTTCCTCGACCGAGGCGACGGATCGCCGCCCTGTGCCGCACATCATGCCCGGCCCGCCGGTACCCACGGGCACGAGGTCCGCGGCCGGAGAGCGAGGCCCGGCGCCGCCGGATGACGCACCATGGGTCCCAGGGGCGACATTGCCCCGCGTACACGCACGTACGCGCACGTCGGGCGAGGTGGAGGAGACACGGTGGACGGGGAACCCTGGGCGACGACGGCGAAGGCGGCGGCAAAGGGAGCGACGAAAGCAAAGGCTGCGGCGACCGCCGCGGCCATGCGGAACGCCGCGCACGCGTTCCTGTCCGTCCTGGATCCGGAGCAGGTACGTGCGTTGCGTACGGGCCCCAGTCGGCTGGACGCGCCCGAGTTGCGCGAGTGGACGTACCTGCCGGGTTCGCGTCCGGGGCTGTCCACCGAGGGACTCGACGCAGGACAGCGCGCCGCGGTCGACGGGTTGCTCTCCGCGGCGCACAGCGCGACGGGAGCGGAGCTGGCGCGCGGCGCGATCGAGGTGGAGCGGCACCGCCGCGCCACGGCCGGTGCCGCGGGAGTCCCCGACCGCTACTGGCTGCGGCTGTTCGGCGACCCCGACGGCGAGGCCCCCTGGGCCTGGCGGATGAACGGTCACCACCTCGCCGTACACGTTCTGGTCACGGCGGACAGTGTCCGGGTGACGCCGCACTTCATCGGTGCGGAGCCGNCGCGCATCACGCAGGGTCCACAGGCGGGCCGCCGACTGCTGGGGCCGGAGGAGGACCTGGCCAGGGAGCTGGTCACGGACCTCGACCCCGACCGGCGCGCGGTCGCGGTCTTCGACACCGTTCCGCCGGACGACATCCTGACCCGCGACGACCCGTTCGCCGACCCCGAGCGGCTCCCGGCAGGACTCGCCCACGACGACATGACGCCGAGTCAACGCCGTCTCCTGGAACGCCTGGTGCGCCGCTACCTCGACCGCGCGCCGACGGCGTACGCCAGGCAGTGCTGGGACGACACCGTGGCGGGCGGGCTGGACGCGCTCACCTTCGCTTGGGCCGGCGGCCGCGCGCCGGGGGACCGGCACTACTACTGCATCCAGGCCCCCGACTTCCTCATCGAGTACGACAACACCCAGGACGACGGCAACCACGCCCACTCGGTCTGGCGCCACCTGCGCCACGACTGGGGCATCGACATGCTCCGCGCGCACTACACGGAGCAGCACGGATAGCTTGACCCCGATTTGCCATATGTGCTCACAGTGCAGCCTGTTTGTCACTAAAAGCGAAGAACAGCCACTTTCGGCTCTTCATGACGATTCCATGAGCCGAAACAGCTGCACGCGCCGGGTCGGGTAGCTGCGTCCATGGGGTCGGGCCCGCGATCGGCGGGTCACAAAAGACAGGTGATGCACATGCGAACCGAAGCCGCCAAGAGGGTCGAGCTGGTCTTCTCCCTCTTCGACGTCAACGGCAACGGAGTCATCGACTCCGCCGACTTCGACCTGATGACGGGCCGGGTCCTGGAAGCGGCGACCGCGTCGGACGACGGTGCCAAGGCCGCCATCCGGGCCGCGTTCCGCCGCTACTGGACGACGCTGGCCACTGAGCTGGACGCCAACGGCGACGGCGTGATCACGATGGACGAGTTCCGGCCGTTCGTACTCGACCCCAAGCGTTTCGGACCCACGATCGCCGAGTTCGCCGCAGCCCTCTCCGCGCTCGGCGACCCCGACGGGGACGGCCTGATCGAGCGCCCCCTCTTCATCGCACTGATGACGGCGATCGGCTTCGAGGAGGCGAACATCCACGCCCTCTTCGACGCCTTCGGCCCGGACACCGAGGACCGCATCGCCGTGTCCGCGTGGGACACCGGCATCGTGGACTATTACGCGCCGGACATGGCGGGAATCCCCGGCGACGAGCTGGTGGCCCCCCGAGCCGTCGCCTGACACACCGCGCACACGTCGCCATCGCCTCGCACACTCCGTCTTCCTCGCCCACACCGCCGTAAGCGCTGCGGACGTCGTCAAGGCCGCGGCTTGTGCGCGAAGACCCAACGGTTCCCCTCCAGCGCGTCGTTGGACTCGGGGAGGGGACCACGCCCGTGCCGCCGGGTGAAGTCGAACGGCGTGTGCACCGAGGCCGACCATCCCTTGGCCGTCAGGTCGCCCGCGGAGCCGGGTCGGGGCCCCTGGTCGAAGAGGTGGAGCAGATCGATGCCGATCTGCTCGCGCGTCGCCGTATAGATCGGGCTGTCGCGGTACGCCAGCAGATCCTTCTCGAGCTTGACCTCGAAGGCCAGCGCACTGCCTCCGGTGGTGAGCCGATCCACCATGTCGATGAGGTACGTCTCGACAGGGCCCGGCAGGTAGAAGAGGAGCCCCTCGGCCAGCCAGACGCTCGGCGCGGCAGGGTCGAAGCCGGCAGCGGCCAGCGCGCCGACCCAGTCCGCGCGCAGATCGACGGGTACGGGGACGCGCTTCACCCTCGGGACGGCCGACAGGCTCGTGAGCACCTGTTGCTTGAAGTCCAGCACGCCCGCCCTGTCGATCTCGTGGACGACGCAGTCGGACGGCAGATCCAGCCGGAAGGCACGGGTGTCCAACCCGGCGCCCAGCAGCACCACTTGACGCGTACCCGTGCCGACGACCTCCCGGAGGAGGAAGTCGTCAAGTGTTCTCGTCCGCAGACCGAAGTAGCGGGCGAACCGCCCCCACAGAGGGTTGTCGTCGCCCTCCGGGACCTGTTCGATGCGCACCGGCCAATGGGCGCAGGCGGGGGCGGCGCGTACGAAGTGTTCCGCGTAGGCGTCCTGGGCCAGACTGTCGGGTCGGCGGGTCTCGATCGCCCGTGCCGCGGCGACCAGGAGGGCGGTGAGGCCCACGCCCCCGTCGACGCCGTCCACGTCCGCGTGCTGCGGCGTCGTTTCGGCCATGGTGCCTCCGTCGGCGGGCGTGGTGTGATCGCTCATCGGCTGGTCCTCTCCGGGAGCAGAACGGGTTTGACCACACGGCCCGCTCGGCAGTCGTGTTCGGCTTCGTTGATGCCGGCCAGCGGGTAGGTGCGGATCAGCTGGTCGAAAGGGAAGCGCCCGGCCTGCCACAGCGCGATCAGCCGCGGGATCAGCACGCCGGGCACGGCGTCCCCCTCGCAGATGTGGCGGATGCCGCGGCCCCGGTCGAGCGTCCCGGGTTCGAGAGACAGCGGGGTGTGGAGGCGTGCCACCAGGCCGAGGGTGCCCGTGGGACGTAGCGCGTTGAGCGCGTGGTTGATGAGCGGTGGCGCCGCCGTGGTGTCCAGTGCGTACCGCGCCCCGCCGTCGGTCAGGCGGCGTATGCGTGCGGGCAGGTCGGGGGAGGCGGCGTGCAGCGGTGTGGCGCCGAACCGCTCGGCCAGGGTGAGCCGTTCGGGGTACCGGTCGACGGCGAGGGTCAGTACGCCGGCAGCCGTGGCCGCCAGCACCGCGGCCAGGCCGACGGCCCCCGCGCCGAAGACCACGAGCGTGTCGCCGGGCCCCGCGGCGAAGGTGTTCAGCACGGCTCCGGCGCCGGTGAGGAAACCGCAGCCGAGCGGCCCGAGCAGTTCGAGCGGCAGTGCGGGGTCGACCCGTACGGCGTTGCGGGCCGGAACGAGTGCGTACGCCGCGAACGAGGACTGCCCGAACCACCGGGGAGCCAGCGCCTCGCCGGTCGCGTCGGTGAGCCGCGGCGGATGCTCCTCGCGCCCGCCGAAGAGGTTGAGGGAGGCGAAGGAGTCACAGTAGGCGGGGGCGGCGGCGCGACAGTTCGGACAGTGTCCGCAGGAGTCGAAGCTCAGCACGACGTGGTCACCCACGCCGATCGCGCCATCCGGACCACCCGCTGCCGCTGCCGCCGCCCGTACGACGACGCCGGCGCCCTCGTGGCCGAGGACGGCAGGCAGAGGGCTTCGCCCACCGGAGTTACGTACCGCGAGATCGGTCCCGCACATCCCGGTGCCCGCGATCTCGACCAGGATCTCGCCCTCGGCGGGCTCGGTCCGCAGAAGCACCTCCTCGACCGTGAACGGGCCCTCGTACGAGCGCAGTACGGCCGCCTGGAACTGCACTGGCACGCCTCCTGGGGTTGGTGGACGGGGGGAGGGAGGGAGCGAGACGGGTGGACGCCGAAAGCCGAAGTCGCGGCACAGCCCCCGCGGGCGGGCCGGTCCCCGCCCCAGGCACGGCTGCCCTCGCGGGCGATCAGCGCGCGGAGGGAACGTCGGCGGCGCACTCCCGCGCGTACCGGTCCATCTCGGCCCGGAAGGCGGCCACCAGATGCGGCCGAATCCTTCCTGCATTGCGGTCACCGCCCTCGCAGACCGCGCCCCGCACCCCCACGATGTCCGTACCGATGCGCGTCAAGGGGCCGAGGTCGGCCCGTGCGACACTGCCCGCGAGGGCCGCGCGCAGCCCGGACGCGTGGGCAAGGCGGACGAACTCGGCGCAGACGTCCGGCGGAACGTGGTCGAACAACCGCGTCCCGTCCTTGACCGCGGTGTCAAGCATGGCCGCGTCGGCGCCGGAGCGAGCAGCGATGTCGGGCAGGGCGAGCGGATTGACGCAGCCGATGCGGTGGGCGTCGGCGTAGCCCGAGGCGACGACGAGCGCGTCCGGACGGTGGTCCTTCACCGCCCGGACGACCGCGCGCATGACCTCGATGCCCTGGGCGGGCGTCGTACATCCATAGAGGCCGACCTTGATGTACGTGGCTCCCGAGACGACGGCGCCGAGCGCCGCCTGGGCCACCGTGCCGGGCTTGTACGGGACATCCCCCACGGTCGCGGACACCGGCTTCTCCGCCGGAATCGCATCGCGGATCTCCCTGATGACCCAGGGGAAGTTCGCGCCGAGCGAGCCTTCGTCGGGCTTCTTCACGTCGACGATGTCGAGATGTTCCACCGCCTTCGTACATTCGAGGGCTTCCTCGACACCGTCCGGGGAGACGAGAAGTAACACCGTGACCTCCTTCCGCTGCCCTGCCGCCGCGTCGGCTCGCCGACCGAGGACGCCGAGTAGGCCGGGTGCGTCGGGTACGTCGGGTATGCCGAGGGCAGGGGCCGCGGGTCGCCTGGTTCGTGTGCGGTCCGCTCATCATTCCCGTCGCCCTGGGAGACGGGGAGGCGCACAAAGTGCCCACTGGGAGCGCGAGACTTCCTACGGTGCGCCGTGCACACCGGAGTATCTGGCCGCACGGGCAACGCCCGACCCGGCCGGACGCCGCGGGTTACGCGCCAGCGCCAGGCAGTGCATCTGAGCCGACGTCCGTTTTGCGGTCGGACGGCTGGATGCCGCGGGCGCCGGGAATCGTGGTGGCGGAGGCGGGCGCGAGTCCGTACTGGGCGGCCTGGGCGGTGAACATGCCCCGATACAGACCGCCCTCATGGGACATCAGGTCCTCGTGCGTACCGTCCTCGACGACGCGCCCCTGGTCGAGGACGTAGATGTGGTCGGCCTTCATGGTCGCGGCGAGCCGATGGGTGACGAGCACGACCGCGTGCCCCTGCTCGGCCAGGGACCACAGGCCCTGGAAGGAGGCGATCTCCGCGTGCGGGTCGAGGGCGCTGGTCGGCTCATCGACCAGCAGGAACGGGGCCCGCCGGTACCGGGTTCGCGCGGTACCGAGCTTCTGCCACTGCCCGCCGGAGAGCTGGACGCCGCGTTCGTAGCCCTTGAACACGATCGAGTCCCAGCCGTGCGGCAGGCCCTCGATCAGGTCGAGTACGCCCGCCTCCTGAGCGGCCGCACGGACGTCGTCCATGTCCCGGGCACGGTCCCCGGCACCGATGGCCACGTTCGCGGCCGCCGTCATCTCCCAGCGCGGGAAGTCCTGTGTCAGAAGCCCGACGGCGCCGAAGACCTGAGCACGGTCCGCCTCCCGCAGCCCGACCCGCTCGCCCGACCCATCCGCCCACCACACGTTCCCTTCCGAGGGCAGCAGCAGACCGGCCAGTACCTTCGTCAAGGTCGTCTTCCCCGAGCCGTTCGCACCGACCAGCGCGGTCACCTTCCCCCGGGGGACCCGCACGTTCACACCCGACAGGGCAGGTCCTTCGGCTCCCGGGTAGGTGAACGACACCGCCTCCGTCCGTACCTCCGAGAGGGGCGAGGGCAGCGGCGTACCGGAGGACGGGATGGCATTCTCGCCTGCCACCTTGATGGCGTCCTCCGTGTCAGTGAGGAACAGCAACTCCTCATACAGACGGTTGACCTGCTGCACCAGCGACGTGAGCCGCGCTGTCGAGGTGCGGATGGCGATCACCGCGGTCCCCCCGACGGCGAGCGGCAGACCACCGGTCGCCAGCAGCCACCACAGCACCCCGTAACAAGCCAGCGACGCCACACCGGCGAACGCCCCCGCGACCAGGTCAGTGGACGCCTGCGCCCGGGCCAGACGCCGCTGCTCCGCCTCCGTCTGTCGCGACATCTCCTCGTAGCTGGACAGCAGCTTCGTACCGGCGGCGTGCACGCGGATCTCCCCGGCGGCATGCGGGCGGGTCAGGTAGGCGAGCAGCGACGCGATCGCCCTGCGGTGATCGATCCAGTTCATCCGCGAGAGGTAGTCACGGCGCGCGGAACGTACCGCCCCCCATCCTTTGGGCAGGGCGATCGCCAGCAGCATCGGCAGCAGCGCCCAGTGCAGCGCCGCCAGCACGACCGCGGCCGCGACCATGCCGATCACCACACTGCCCACGCCGACCGACAGCCGCAGCATGCTGCGGGCCGAATCGACGCCGAACCTGCCCGCCTCCAACATCCGCTGGACCGCGGGCCGTTCGGCCGCCTCCGCCTCCACACCGGTGACGGCCGTGTAGTACCGGGCGGAGACCGCCCGCTCCACCTGCGGCTCAAGACGGCCGGACATGGCCGTCGACCAGGCCGCCAGAACCGCGGTGGCCACCGCCGCGACCGCGAGCACCACCAGCGACGGCACAGCGTCGCGCAGCTTGTCCGCGGTGGGACCATCCGCGAACAGCTGCGTGAGGACGCTGTTGACCGCGACCAGCCCCCAGCCGGCCGTGACGCCCTGCCCGAGCTGCGCCGTCACGACTCCGGCCAGCGCCCGCGGGTCCGTCTGCCACCCGGTGCGCAGCACCATGCCCACCATGCGGGGGAGCGCGGCGGCCATGTGCCCGAACTTCAGCCGGGTCAGGGGGCGTTCGTGCCGGACGTAGGACTGGTCGTAGCGCAGACGACCGCCGTACAGCTCCTGCTCCGCGTCCGAGATGGTGTCCGAGACGGTGTCCGAGGCCACGGCCTTCGGGGGGTTTCCGACCTCGTCATTGCCCGGTTCGTCTGACGTCAAAGCGATCTCCCTCGTAGGCGTGATGGCGGTGACGCTGTGTCCAACGACGCCGCTCCCATTTCGAACGCCTGTCTTTCGGACGGGTCGTGAACCCCGCGTTTGAGGGGTTCTCCGAAGGTGTGCAGTGCACCGGGCCTTGCGGCGCAAGAGCATGCGGGTGAGAGCCATTTGGCCGAATGCTGACGCTGGTAACCCTCACCACGGAGCCGGTGCGTCCCGGCGGCGGACGTCCTCGTCGAAGGCAGGCCATGGCTGGTTCGAGGTTCGAGGTGCGTGGGCAGGACGGCTGCGGCACCGAGACCGGCCCGGAGGGCGGCGAGCACACCCGCCAGCTGTTGCTCGGTGCCTGGGCACCGCTTCGTGTGCGGCCTGTCCCTCGGCGCGAGCCAACTGGTGGCGGCAGGCCTCACGACAACGATGGACGCGTGGGGAGCCACCCGGTGCATCGCAGGCATCGTGGTCGGCTACGGCATGCTCTGGTGGCTCCTCTCCGGAAACCTGCGCGGACCCAACCCCATCACCGACGAGAAACGAGGCTGACCCGACCATGCGTGTGAACACCCAGCCTGGCGACGAGGGCGCCCCGAGGCTCGCAAACCCGCAACCCCTTCATAACGAGCTCACAGCTGGCTGCGGATCCTGGGGTCGGTGATCTCCGCGTCGGCGGCGAGCAGCATCGCTTTGCTGAGGATGACCGACAACGTGCGGTCACCTTCGAAGGGCAGATAGCCACCCCCTAGGGACCCGCCCCCCGAGTCCTCGCCTGCCGTGGCTCCGGCGCCGGACGCAGAGGCCGGGACGATACAGACGTACTGGTCCGACGGCGAGCGCAGGATGTTCCCCGAGCCCAGATGGATCTTGTACGTGTGCAGGTCGCCCCGTACGTGCAGGAAACGGCCCTCGACCGAGCACCGGTCGCCGATCGTGAGGCGTGGCAGCAGCCGGGCGATCAGGTCCCGCCGGGTCACGGCGCTCGGGCCGAGGTCGCCGAAGCCGTACGACGTCCAGTACTCGCGGAAGCGGCCACCGGGGCCACCGTCCTGCCAGGTGGGGTCGGCGCCGACGCTGGCCACGCCCACGAACAGGTCGACGTCGCGCAGCACTTCGCTCAGGACCAGGTCGGGTATCTCCTCCAACGGGACCGGCTCGACCGGTGCGCGGCCGTCGCGCAGCCTCATGCGGTACTCGCCGCCGCCCGCGTGAGCCGTGTTCTGCGGGGCGTCGATGGGGTAGAAGCGGACCTGGTCGGTGCGGACGCGGAGGTAGCTGCCCGCTTCGGTGAGGTCCTCGTCCCAGCGCTCGCCGCCATCGCCCTCGATCCAGTACTCCGCGCGCAGCCCCCACTCGGGCAGCTCCTTGACGGCCGGCGGGTACTCGTCGTCCACGCTCAGCCGCAACTGGTTGCGCCAGCCCCTCACCGCGGCCAGGGAGTTGAACTGGTGCTGGCGCAGGAAATGGGCGGCGAACCGGTTCGAGTACGTGCGGGTGGTCCGTTCGGCGTCGGTCAGCACGTACACCTCGCGGTGCGCCTGTTTGAAGGGCTGGGTGATGCCGTGCCGCTCCAGCCGCTCGCGCCAGGCGACGATCTCGGCGGGTTCCCGGCCCACGGGGTGCCAGAGCCGGACCACCGCCCCGGGCGCCGCCCGCACCGGTTCGTCCGTGAGGGTGCGCAGCTCGCCGTCCACGTACCCGCACGGTGTGTCGTCGACGGTCCACAGCAGGCGGCGGGTGAGGGTGCCGAGCAGCGGATGGTCACCGTAGCGTTCGCGCCACGTGCCGTACCGCCACTCGCGGCGGGCGAGGAACTGCCGGTCGAGCCGCTCCACCTGCGCCGAGAGCATCTTGTCGATGTCCCTGACGGCGGCCTTGAGTTCCTTCAGTTCGTCGGAGTGGTCGCGTCGGACGACGGCGGGGGCCGCCTTGACCTGCTTGCCTGCCGCGTTGCGCCACCGCAGCGTGGCTCTCGGCCCGTCGACCGTCAGCTCCGCCTCGCAGTCGCCGATGCGGTGGACCGCGCGGCCGACCTCCGTCAGGCCGTACGAGGGCACGGCGAGCTCGGTGACCTCCTCGCGGGTCAACCCGAGCGCCTCGGCGCGCTTCTCCAGGCCCGTATTGATCATCTTGAGCGTGGTCTTGTACGTGACGCGGGAGGCAAGTCGGGCCAGTTCGGCCAGGGCCGCGTCGCCTTCGGAGCGGACCAGGGCGGCGACGGCCGCGTTGGCCACCTTGGGGTTGCGGGGACCGACGCCCGGGATCTTGCGCAGCGACACCTCGACGAGCGTGCCGAGCACGCGGGCCGCCGCCGGGTGCGCGGGCAGCAGGGCGAGCAGCCAGGTCAAGCCGCGCAGCACATCCGCGTTGTACGGGTCGTACTCCTCGTTCGGCGCGACGGCGTACACCGACCCGTTGAACGGCAGGGTGCGGGGGCGACCCACCAGCGCGAGCCAGGCCAAGAGCGTGTCGCGGACCTCCTCGACTTCCAACGGGCCGAGCAGCGCGCGGGCGGTCTTGTCCCATTGGGCGGTGGGCTTGGCCGACGTGGCGGACACGGTGTGCCGCACGAGTTGGTGCCAGGGGGCGTCCCGCTTCGCGAGGTCCGCGAGGGCTTGGTCGGCCCAGGCCTCACCCGGGTTGACCACGGGGTCGGGCAGCTTCTTCAGGAAGGCCGCGAGGTCAGGTTGGCCGTACTGGTCGAGGCGGGCCGTGCGGCGCAGAGCGGCGACGGCCGTCGCCGGAATAGGGTGCCCCGCCGCCAGTTCCGCGTCGACCAGCGCCATCGCTTCACGCCCCGCCCAGACGCAGTGCACCGTGCCGTGCTTCTCCAGGCGTCCGACCCGTGCGGCGGAGAGCAGGTCGCCCGGCAGGTCGTGGGCGATGACCTCCAGAAGTATGAGCAGGCTCGTGATCGGCTGATGTCCGGTGGGCGGGTCGGCCGCCTCCATCAGAGCGTGCGCGAGCCGGGTCCGGTCGGCCGCGGGCAGGCCGCGCAGGGTTACGAAGATCTCGTCGCCGTCACCGTCCCAGCGGTTGCCGTTGGAAACGGCAGCCCTGAGCAGCTCGTCGGCGAGCTCCGTCATGTCACCCGCGGCGGCGAGGCGCGCGACGGCCGTGACGTGCCGCGCACGGCTCCCGGTCGCCGTCCGGTCGGCCGCGGCGTTGTCTCCTGTGGCGGACGTCAGGTCCGCTGTCGGCCCGGTCATCAGCCACCCACCAGCGGGACGAGCTTGAGGAACGTGACCTCCGTGCCGGAGGCGAGGACGACGTCCTCGTCCAGGTCCGTCACCTGACGGTCGCCCACGAGCACGAGAAGGCCATTACGCCCGAACGCCTCGACGACGCGCTCGAACTGCCCCTCACCATTCGCCTCCGCCCCCGCCTCACGGAACACCCGCCGCCTGATCAACTCACGCAGCGCAAGCCGCTCTTCCTCGACCTCGAACCCACCGGCGCCCCGGCGCTCCCCCGATGTCGTCTCGTCGACGAACGTCACCATTCCCATGCCCAGAACAGTAGGGGCAGCCACTGACAACGGGCCCGAGGCCCTGTTCCGGCCCGCCACGAGGCCGGTTCGACCATCGCGAGGCCCTGGCCCGCATCTCCTCCACTCTCGTCACTGCGATGAGTCAACATGACGGTGTCCCCGAACGGTGACCCGCGCGAGTCTTAGCGGCAGCATGTTGAAAGGAGGGTCATGGCCACTGCGCAACAGGTACAGGAAAAACTGGGAGGAAAACTCCTAGGGGTCCAGCGGGAAGGGCCGGGAGTTCCCATTGAGGTGCAGATTTTCCGGGTAAGCGACGTATTTCCTGTCCTGCTCATCGAGATCGACGTCCGGGTCGCAGACGAGGTCTGGCGTGTGTCTCTGAACTACAAGGGGCAAGAGGCCAGTCTCGTCAGCGGTGACCTTGCCGAAGAGACGGTGGATTACCTCGCTCTGCTCGTCCGGACCCACCTCTTCGAGTGGTGGCACACGAAAGACACCGAGAGGGCGGCCAAGCGTATGGGTACGCGGCTGGAGTGACGTGCAAGACGAGAGAGCGCCGTACCCGGCACCGGGATGCGCCTGGAACTCATCTGCTGTTTCGCTCTTGGGCAGCCATGACCTCATCGCCGTGCTCGAAGGCCCAGGCGCCGAATGCGTCGATCGGGCCGAGCAATGTACGTCCCAGCGCGGTGAGTTCGTACTCGACACGGGGCGGAGCCTCGGCGAAGGCGTGCCGTTCCACCAGACCGTTGAACTCCAGTCGCCTCAGCGTCTCGGTCAAGACCTTGGGACTGATGCCGCCGATGCGCTCGCGGAGTTCGCCCGGACGCCTGGGGCCGTCCCGCAGGCCCCAGAGCAGTACGGCGTTCCAGGTGTTCGAGAGGAGATCGAAGGCGAGGCGGGCTCGGCAATCGGCGAGGTAGGTGTCAGTCGTCACGTACCGAATGGTGCCTGACGGGTTTCCTAATGTCTTTCCGAAAGCGGTTGAAGCAGACGCGGAGAGGGTGGGGCGATGAAGATCGGTGTGCTGGGGACGGGGAACATGGCGGATGCGCTCGCCACGCACTGGGTGCGGGCCGGGCATGAGGTGTTCGTCGGAGGCCGGGACGAGCGGAAGGCGCAACGACTCGCGGCACAGATCGGGGGTGGTGCGGGCCATGGGAGTCTGCACGCGGCGGCGCGTTTCGGTGAGGTGGTGCTGGCCGCGCTGCCGTATGGCGCGGGGGCGGACGTCGTCAAGGAACTGCACGCGGAGCTGAGCGGGAAGGTCCTGCTCGACTGTGCCAATCCGGTCGGGCCCGGCTTCCGGCTGTTGACGGACGGCGGTCCCTCGGCGGCGGGCCGACTTGCCGCGGCGGCACCGGGTGCGCGGGTGGTCAAGGCGTTCAACCTCTGTCACGAGGACGTGTGGCGGATGGCCCCGCCGGTCTTCGACGGTCAGCCCCTCGCGGTTCCGGTCTGCGGGGACGACGAGGCCGCGCTGACCAAGGTCCACGAGCTGGTGAGGGATGTGGGCTGCGAGCCGGTGGTCGCAGGCGGACTGGAACGTGCCGGACTGTTGGAGGCGACCGCCGCGCTGTTCATCGGGCTGTGGGTGGCGGAGCAGGTGGACGTACGGGCGATCGCGCCGCCGTTGGCGTATGCGACAGGCCCGAGTGCTGAAAGCGTGTGAGACGGGCCGGGTCGGCCGTGCCGTAAGGAGTACTTGGCGTCTGACTTTTGAATCTCCACCAGGAGTATTCGGAGTCTGGTTCTGAGCCGCCGCTACGAGTACTTGGCATCTGTCTTTGAACCTCCGCCTGCGGCCCGACAGCCCGACGGGGTTCAAGGACAGGCTTTCAGACCCGCGTGGGGTCGCCCTGGGGCAAGACGCAAGACGCAAGACGCAAGACGCAAGACGTAAGCCGCCGGAACGCCACCCACTCAGACCGGTCGGCGTCGGGTGGCCAGGGCCACCAGGCCGCCGACGACCGCGAGGCCCATCAGCGCGACGCCGAAGATCGTGGCACCGTTGGTCAAACCCACCGCGTCGCTCAGGTAGCCCGCCGACACCGGCAGGATGCCCGCAGGGATGTAACCCCCCACGTTCAGCGCCGCATTGGCCTCCGCCAAGCGCCGCGTCGGCACAGTGGAGTTCAGCAGCGACAGGCCGCCCAGCTGCCCCATTCCCTGACCGGCACCGGCCAGCAGAGCGGAGGCGATCAGCACCGCCACCGACGACGTGTGGACCGCGACGATCAGCGTGATCATGCTCAGTGTGGTGCTCACCGCGCCGACCGTCAGGATGGTGCGCCGCGCGAGGCGCTGTACCGCGAACTGCACTGCCGTGGCCGCCAGGAACATCACGAACGCCATCGCCCCGGCCACCACCCGACTGGTGGTGCCGAGCAGCCCCGACAGGAGCGAGGGGCCCAACGACAGCACGAACGACGTCGCGGTGATGCCCGGCGCGAACACCGCGATTCCCAGGGACAGCTGACGGCCGTCGCCCTTCGGTACGCCCGGCACCCGCACCCAGGACCCCTTCCTCACCACCGCGGGCCGGGTCACCGGCATCCGCCACACCGCCAGCAGCGCGGTGAACAGCAGCACCGCCTCGACCACGAAGACGGTGACGGTCGGTCCGGGCGCCACCTCGGACAGCACCCCGGCCAGCAGTGGGCCGAGTCCCGCTCCGAAGACCATCGCGCACGAGGCGAGCAAGGCGGCGATCCGCTTGCGCTCCGGACCCGCCACGTCCGTCACGGCGGCCATGCCCGCCGAGACGACCGCACCCACCGCGATACCGGTGAACAACCGCGCCACGATCAACGCCGCCACGCTCGCCGCCGTCGCGAAGATCAAGCACGCCAGTAGCGCCAGTACCAGCGCCGGGACCAGTACCGGCTTGCGCCCCACCCGGTCCGATACCACCCCAGACACCAGCAATGACCCGATCAACCCTACGATGTAGAACGCGAAGACCAGGGTCAGCGTCCCCTTGGAGAACCCGATGTCCCGCTGCCACAGCACGTAGAGGGGCGTCGCCGCGTTCGACAGCACGAACACCGCCGTCACCGGCCAGGCCGCCAGCCACACCCACCACAGCGGTGCGAGGGCCCGCTCGCCGACGGCCTTCGTCGTGCCGCCGCCGCCCCGATGCCTCGCATTGGCATCTTGAACGGCGGAGGTCCGGGTCTGGGACATGGGTCTTCCCTTCGGCATCCTGCAGTACGAATCGATTCGAACTTAGCATGCAGTACGATCAGAGTCGTACATAGGAATCGAGTGATGAGGAGTCGCCTGTGTCCACGACCGCGGGTTCCACGCCTGTCGTGAAGGTGCTGCCCGAGCCCGACGGGCTGCCCGAACCGCTGCCGGAACCGAAGGTCGACGACATGCGCCTGGAGGTCGTCCTGGGCGTGCTCAGTGATCCGCTGCGGCTGACGATCGTCCGGAAACTCCTCCTGGAATCAGAGCAGTTCGACCACACCTGCGGCTGGTTCGGCTTCGACCGGCCGAAGTCGTCGCTCACCCACCACTTCAAGGCGCTGCGTGAGGCGGGTGTCACGCGCCAGCGCCAGTACGGCCTCGAACGCCGGAGCCACGTCCGCGTCGATGATCTGAACGCCCGCTTCCCCGGGCTTCTCGAGCTGGTCGTGGCGTGGACGCCGCGGGCCTGAAGCCGCGGCCCACACCAGCTCCCGCGCCCGTCCTGCCACAGCCTGCGTACGCAACCACACCGCCCCCGCCGGGGCCAGCACCGATGCGGCGAGCTTGGTGCGGCCGGCGAGGCACTCACGGTCCTGCGCCGGTACCTGCCCGAGAGTACGACGGCCGCCTCCACCGATCAGGCATGAGGGACGGTGGTTGACAGCGGGCATTGCTCACGGTGCGCACCTCATCCTGCCAACGGCTTCCACGCTGCCCGCTCGGCCGCATCCTGCGGCACCCCCCAAACCAGGAACCCGTTCATCAGGCCGACCCGCGCCTCCGCTGCGAGCAACGGGACTTCGAGGACGTCAGCCATCTCCTCCATGAAGTCCGTCAGCGACTCGAACTGGACACTGCGCTCCGCGTACTCACACCAGTACCAGATCCTGCCGGTCTCAGCGTCCACAGACAGACCGGACAGAGCATCCGCACCGATCGCAGCAAAGGGGATCCAGGAGGGACGCCACACCGTGATCTCTTCTGTGCTACCCGTCCGCCGCTGCGCCTCTTCGTCGCCCTGCCGCAGCTGCATCTTCAGCTGATACGTGCGGCGCACGACCTCGAACGGCATCAGCACACTCTCTCCCGGCATGAATCCAGGCGTCGGATCCGGTCCCACACCCGCCCGTCGACTCCACAACGCCCTCAGCCCGACGGGCAGACGCACGCCCAAAGAATCCTGCAGTGCCTCGATCTCCGCCTTGGAAGCCCCAGGCAGCAGGTTCGCCCATGTCGCCGGAGCGTTCCGTTCGAGCCAGGGCTCTATACGCTGCCAGGCGTCGTCTATCTGCCGCCACTCAATGCTCTGCTCGCGTGCCGTACGGCTATCCATGGCCAGCACGCTACCCGCGCGCTGTTCACGTGCTCAGCGCGGGACGCAGGATCAGCCTCGGGCATCTCTGCCGGGCCGGGCAGCAGCCGAGTCGCCGTAAGAGGAGCTACCACTGGAACGGCATCGACGCGCTGCGCAGCACTTTGAACGACCTCGCCGCCCGCCCCGCCCTCGCCCGCGGCGCCCCGGAGGCGCTCGCCGGCCTCATCGAAGCCGCCGTCGATGTCCACGGCCGGGAACTGGACGGGAGGGTCGGTCTGCTCGGGACGGACTCGACGGGGCTGCTCGGCCATGAGGCGCGCCACGCGTTGAGTCGGGCTGCGCCTATCGCTCATGCCCGCCGCCTCCTCGGTAGTGGTCGCGGGCCGCCCAGGGCCGCCCCCTGCTCGACACAGAGAAGGCGGCCCCCGCCCGACCGGACGGGTCAGGCGCGGACCAGTGGGGTGTCGACCAAGTGCTCGGCCAGGAACCACGTCTGGAGTTCGCCGGTCCTGATCACCTGTGAGACCAGCAGGTCGTTCGTGCCGTCGTCGCCCAGTTCCGCGGTTCGGGCCGCGGCATCGTGCGCCTCGACGAGGATCGTCTCGTGGGCCTCCAGGAGCCGCGACAGCATCGCCGGGACCTCCTCGACACCGTCAGGCGGGCGCGGGATCGACGTGAGTTCAGCGACGTGCCGAGGGTCGCCCACCGCGACGCCGCCCAGGGTCTGGACGCGTTCGGCGAGGGTGTCGACGAGGGCGAGCTGGTCACCGGCGTGCTTGTCCAGAACCAGGTGGAGCTGGTAAAAGGTCGCGCCGCGCATCAGCCAGTGGTGCTTCTTGTAGAGGCCGTACAGGATCTGAGTGTCCGCGAGGACCCGGTTCACGCGCTGGCAGGCGTACATCCTCGCCTCGTACGACAGGCCGATCGGGAACTGCTTCACCGTGCCGTACTCCTGGATCACCTCGCCCTTCTGGTGCAGCCACGGCTGACTGCCCTTCACGGGCTGGGACTTGCTGGTCATCGCTGCCTCCTGGGGCGCTGAGCTGTGCGTACCGCAGGACGTTAAGCGCCTTGGCCGTGCCCTTCTTGTCCGGCAGCGCACGCGGTGCTGCCGGTCCGTGCACGGCGCCCACCCCCTCCTGCCACCCCGCTTCCGCCCCGCTTCCGTCCCGTTCGCTCTCGTGCCAGTACCCGTGCACTGACCGGCGGGACGGCGCGGCAGGCCGACCTAGCCTCGGCCGGGCCGCCCCGACCGCGGGGCGCGGCTGCACAACCGAGAAGGAGTGGATGGGTGGACAGGGTGAGTGTGGACGGGATGAATGTGGACGGACACGCGGACGTCGTGGTCGTCGGGCTGGGGCCCGGTGGCGAGTACGTCGCGGGCACCCTCGCCGAGGCAGGGCTGGACGTCGTAGGGGTCGAGGCGGAGCTCGTCGGCGGCGAGTGCCCGTACTGGGGATGCGTGCCCAGCAAGATGATGATCCGGGCCGGGGACCTGCTCGCCGAGGCGGACCGGGTGACCGCCCTGGCCGGCGCCGCGGTCGTGACCCCGGACTGGGGGAGAGTCGCCGGGCGCATCCGCGACGAGGCCACCGACGGCTGGAACGACCGCGTGGCCGCCGACCGGCTCACGTCGAAGGGCGCCCGTCTCGTACGAGGAAGGGGCCGGCTCGCCGGACCGCGTCGCGTCACCGTCGGCGACCGCACGATCGAGGCCCGGCGCGGAGTGGTCCTCGCCACCGGCACCCGCCCCAGGATCCCGGCGGTCCCCGGGCTGCGGGACGCCCCCTACTGGACGAACCGCGACGCGATGGCGGCCAAGGAGTTGCCCGAGTCGATGATCGTGCTCGGCGGCGGCGCCATCGGTGTCGAACTCGCCCAGGTCTTCGCCCGGTTCGGCTGCGCGGTCACCGTGATCGAAGGACAGGACCGGCTCCTGTCGCAGGAGGAACCGGAGGCCGGGGAGCTCGCGGCCGCGACGCTGGAGGCCGACGGCGTCACCGTGCTCGCCGGCGCCCGCGCGCTCGACGTCGGTCACGACGGCACCCAGTTCAGTGTGTGGACGAACGTCGGCGGGGAAACGCCGTTGCGTGCCGAGCGGCTCCTCGTGGCCGCAGGTCGTGAGGCGGACCTCGGCACGCTCGGCGTCGACACGGTCGGACTCGACCCGGCCGCGCGAGCCGTGGCCACGGACGGGCAGATGCGGGCGGCGGAGGGACTGTGGGCGGTCGGCGACCTCACCGGCCGCGGCGCCTTCACCCATGTGTCCATGTACCAGGCGCAGATAGCCGTACGGGACATCCTCGGCGAGCCAGGACCCGACGCCGACTACCGGGCCCTGCCCCGGGTCACCTTCAGCGATCCGGAGATCGGCGCCGTCGGCCTGACGGAGCGACAGGCACGCGAGCGGGGGTTGCGGGTGCGCACCAGCGTGCTCCCCCTCGATTCCTCTACACGGGGCTGGATCCACGGGCCGGGCAACGCGGGCTTCGTGAAGCTCGTCGAGGACGCCGACCGGGGCGTACTCGTCGGCGCCACCTCCGCGGGCCCGGCCGGCGGCGAGATGCTCTACGGACTCAACGTCGCCGTCCACGCCGAAGTGCCCGTGCACCGGCTCCGGCACATGATCTACACGTACCCCACCTTCCACCGTACGGTCGAAGCCGCGCTCGGAGCGCTCCGCTGAGCCCCCGGGACGCCACCACCGGGCCCCCGGCGGCCCGGTGGCGGCACACCGTCCCGGGGCACGATCCCGGGAAACGGTCCACGCGGCTCACCACGCCCGGGCGCCTCCCCGGACACGGACAACGGCACACCATGTCCGGGCGCGACCCCGGAGAACGGCACCGGGCCGCCACCTCGCTGGAACTCCTCTTCGACCTGTGCTTCGTCATCGCCGTGGCGCAGGCCTCGGAGAGCCTGCACGAGGCACTGGCCGAGGGCGCGACAGCCACCGGAGTCCTGCGCTTCGCGCTGGTCTTCTTCACCGTGTGGTGGGCGTGGATGAACTTCACCTGGTTCGCGTCCGCCTACGACCCGGACGACATCCCGTACCGGCTCACCGTCCTGGTCCAGATCACGGGGTCGCTCATCCTCGCCGCCGGGGTGCCGCACGCGTTCGCGGAGGGGGACCTGCGGACCATCACCCTCGGCTACGTCGTGCTGCGCACCGCGCTGGCCGCCCTGTGGCTGCGGGCGGCCCGCTCGGACCCGGCACGCCGGACCACGGCGCTGCGCTTCGCCGCCGGAGTGACGCTGTGTCAGCTCGGCTGGGTGGGCCTGCTCGCCCTGCCGGAGGCGGCGCGCCTGCCGGGCGTCGCCGTGCTGATCCTCGCCGAGGTCGCCGTACCGGTGTGGGCCCAGTCCGCCGGGATGACCCCGTGGCACCCGCGTCACATCGCCGAGCGCTACGAACTCTTCACCCTCATCGTCCTCGGCGAGTCCGTGGCGGCCGCCACCGTCGCGGTGCGCGGCGCCTTCGACCGGCACCAGAACACCGGCTCGCTCTGCGCGACAGCGGCGGGCGGCCTCCTGACGGCCTTCGCACTGTGGTGGCTGTACTTCTCCCGACCCGCGCACACGCTGCTCGCCACCACGCACCGGGCGCACCGCAGGCGCTTCGTCTGGGCCTACGGCCACTACCTGATCTTCGCCTCGGCGGCTGCCGAAGGAGCGGGCCTCGCCGCGTACGCCGATCACCTCACCGGACACGCGCACACCTCGCCGCTCGCCGCGGGGGCCGCGGTCACCGTCCCGGCGGCCGTCTTCCTGATCACCGTATGGGCCGTGCATCTGCGGCCGCACCTCACGACGGCGGCCGAGCGCGCTCCGTATCCGGTGGCCGCTTTCGGCCTCCTGGCGGCGACCTTCACGCCGTGGCCCGCACTCGCCGCCGGTGCGGTCCTGGTGGTGCTCGTTGTGGTGGTCACGGCACCGCGGAGGTGACGAGGCCACGGCCGCGCGTATACGAGAACTCCCCGACGACGTCCGCGAAGACGCCGTCGGGGAGTTCTCGTCGGGGGAGAGGGGGGCGATCGTCAGGCGGCGGTGCCGCGCACCGCGTCACGGATCAGGTCGGCGACCTCCTTGGGACGCGAGACGGCGACGGCGTGCGAGGCGCCCTCGACCTCGACCGTCGTCGCGCCGGCCCGCCGGGCACCGAACCGCTGGACATCCGGATTGATCGCCTGGTCCGCGTCGGCGACGAGCGCCCACGACGGCTTGGTCCGCCATGCGGCGACCGCCGCCTGCTCGGTGAACGCGGCGGCCGCCAGGGGGCGTTGCGCGACCGCGAGCACCTTGGTGGCGGCGGCCGGGACGTCGGCGGCGAAGATCTTCGGGAACGCCTGCGTCTCTATCGTGAACTCGACGGCGGGGTCCGCGCCTTCGGCGGGGTACGTCGACTGCACCAGGTTGTCGCCGAGCGGCGAGAGCGGGTAGCGGTCCTGCAACTCGGAGAGGCTCTCGCCCTCTTCGGTGACGTAGGCCGCGACGTAGACCAGTCCGGTCACGTTCTCGGCGGCTCCGGCAACGGAGATGACCGCGCCGCCGTAGGAGTGGCCGACCAGGACGACAGGGCCGTCGATCTGGGCAGCCACGGACGCGATGTACGCGGCGTCGGAGGCCAGGCCGCGCAGTTGGTTGGGCGGGGCGATCACCGGGATGCCGTCGTTCTGGAGCTCTGTGATGACGCCGGTCCAGCTGGCGGCGTCGGCGAAGGCGCCGTGCACGAGCAGGACGGTCGGGGTGGGGGAGGTGCTCATGGTGGGGTGGGTCTCCTCGTGGAAAGGCACGTGTCGTGTGCCGGGGTGCGGGTGAAGGGCGTGCGTCGCGCGGGGCCGGTCAGGCGCGGTGCAGCGCGGCGTGCAGCGTGCCGGTGGCCAGGGTGATGGCCGCCTCGGCGGCGTGCGTCTCGCGCAGGGCGTCGAGCATGACGAAGTCGTGGATGATGCCCTGGAAGCGGACGGCGGTCACCGGGACGCCCGCCTCGCGCAGCTTGTTTGCGTACGCCTCGCCCTCGTCGCGCAGCACGTCGGCCTCACCGGTGATGACCAGGGCGGGCGGCAGTCCGGTGAGCTGCTCGGTGGAGGCCCGCAGCGGGGACGCGGTGATCTGCGCGCGCTCGGACTCGTCCGTCGTGTACTGGTCCCAGAACCACTGCATGCCGTCGCGGCGCAGGAAGTAGCCCGTGGCGAACTGGCGGTACGAGCCGGTGTCGAAGCGGGCGTCGGTGACCGGGTAGAACAGCACCTGCTGGACCAGCGGCACGTCCCCGCGCTGCTTCGCCATCAGCGTCAGCGCGGCCGTCATGTTGCCGCCGACGGAGTCGCCGGCCACGGCGAGACGGGTCCCGTCGAGGTCCTTGGACGCGCCCTCCCGGACGATCCACCGGGCGACCGTGTAGTTCTGCTCGATGGCCACCGGGTAGCGGGCCTCGGGGGAGAGGTCGTACTCGGGGAAGACCACCGCGGCCCGGGCGCCCACGGCGAGTTCACGGACCAGCCGGTCGTGGGTGTGGGCGTTGCCGAAGACCCAGCCGGCACCGTGGATGTACAGGATCACCGGCAGCTTCCCCCGGACGCCTGCCGGACGGACGACACGGGTCCGGACACCGCCGGTCGGGCCGCCGGGGACGGTGATCCACTCCTCGTCGATCTCCGGCTTCGCGATGTCACCGGACTGCACCTCGTCGACCGCCTTGCGCCCTTCGGCAGGGGGGAGTTCGAAGAGGAACGGCGGCTGGCCGGTCGCTTCGGCGAACGCGGCGGCCGCCGGTTCCAGGACCGGCTCGACGGCGTCGGACATGTGGTTCTCCTGAGTGTCATATGAGGGTGTGGGCAAGGGGCCGGTTGTTCCGGCGAGCTCACGCTACGAGCCGCTCGGCCGCCCCGATTGACCGTCAGCGCACCGGCATTGACCCCACAGCGCACGACGGAAATCGCAGTGCACTGTCGGACCGCGGGCAGTGCACTGAGGTAAAGCCCGACGGAATTCCCCGGCATAGCGTGGCGGCGAAGCGATCAGGCGGTGCCCACGTATCAGGAGGTTGTCGAAAGGTGTCTACGATGCCGGTCGGTGGGCCGATTCCCAGCGCCACGGAAAGCGCAACGGGGAACGGTACGGAAAAGGCCACGGAAAGCGTCGCGGACCTCGTCGTCCGCAATGCGAAGATCCACACCGGAGACCCGGGACACCCCCGGGCCGGGGCGCTTGCCGTCCGGGGCGGCGTGCTCGTGGCCGTAGGGGACGACAAGGACGTGGCCCCCCTGATCGGACCGGGGACGAAGGTCGTCGACGCCCTCGGTCGCCGCATGGTCCCCGGCCTCAACGACTCCCACCTGCACGTGATCAGGGGCGGTCTGAACTACGTCCTCGAGCTGCGCTGGGACGGCGTGCAGACCCTGCGCCAGGGCCTGGCGATGCTGCGCGAGCAGGCGGCGCGCACCCCGAAGGGCCAGTGGGTCCGGGTGGTCGGGGGCTGGTCGGCCGAACAGTTCGCGGAGCGGCGCCTGCCCACCGTCGCCGAGCTCAACGCGGCGGCGCCGGACACTCCCGTGTTCGTCCTGCACCTGTACCAGTCGGCGGTGCTGAACCGCGCCGCGCTCAAGACCGCGGGCTACACCCGCGACACCCCCGAGCCCCGGGGCGGCCAGATAGTCCGGGGCCGGGAGGGGGAGCCCACGGGCATGCTGCTCGCCGCCCCCAGCGCGCTGATCCTCTACTCGACGCTGGCCAAGGCGCCGGTTTTGGAGGGGGAGGACAAGAAGACGTCCACGCGTCATTTCCTGCGCGAACTGAACCGGTTCGGGCTCACCTCCGCGATCGACGCGGCCGGAGGTTTCCAGAACTTCCCCGAGAACTACAGCACCGTCGTCGAACTCGCCGCAGCGGGCCAGTTGTCGCTGCGCATCGCCTATCACCTCTTTCCGCAGACCGCCGGACAGGAAATAGCCGACCTCGAACGCTGGATCGAAATGGCCCGCCCCGAGGACGGGGACGAATGGCTGCGTCTCAATGGCGCCGGTGAGAACCTCACCTGGGCGGCGGCGGATTTCGAGAACTTCGCACAGCCGCGCCCCGAGCTCTCCTCCGACTACGAGGGGGATTTCGAGACCGCGGTGCGTCTCCTCATGGAGAACGGCTGGGGGTTCAGGCTCCACGCCACCTACGACGAGACCATCCGCCGTGACCTCGCGGTCTTCGAGAAGCTCGCCGCGGACGGCCTGTTCCCCGCCGGAAACCGCTGGCTGTTCGACCATGCGGAGACCGTCTCCGCCGACAGTCTCGACCGTATCGCCGCCCTCGGCGGAGCCATGTCCGTACAGAACAGGCTGTCCTTCCAGGGAGAGGCGTTCGTACGCCGATACGGCCCCGGAGCCGCCGCGGACGCCCCGCCGGTCCGGGCCATGCTGGAGCGCGGCCTGAGGGTGGCCGCCGGCACCGACGCCACCCGCGTCTCCACGTACAACCCGTGGATCGCCCTGCACTGGCTGATCACCGGACGCACCGTCGGCGACCTGGTGGTCCGGCCCCCGCACAACCGGGTCGACCGGCACACGGCCCTCGCGATGTTCACCGAGGCGGGCGCCGCGCTCACCGGCGAGGAGGGCGTCAAGGGCGTCCTGCGACCGGGGTGCCTCGGTGACTTCGCCGTCCTGTCCGAGGACTACTTCGCCGTACCCGAACCGGACATCGCCCGCATCGAGTCCCTGCTGACGGTGGTCGGCGGACGGATCGTCTACGCCGCCGCCGAGTACGAGGGCCTCGACGAGGAGCTGCCGCCGGTCAGTCCGGAGTGGAGCCCGGTCGCGCGCTTCGGCGGCTATCAGGCCGCGCCCGGTGGCGTATCGGGCGCCCGGCAGGCCGAGTTGCTCGGCGAGGCCGTCGCCGAGTCCGAGCTGCACCGGCAGTGGCGGACGCGGCGGGACCCGGCTCCGGAGAGCGGGGGGCCGGTTCCGCGGGCCGGGGGACCGCTCCTGGACCCCTGCTTCGGCCTCTGACTCCGACCGGCCTCTGATTCCGACCGGCCTCCGCCGACACACCAGCCCCTCGGCTCCGGCCCCGGGACCTCGGTCCCGCCGACCCGAAACCACTCTCTCCACCTCTCACGCGACGCGGACGACGTCCGTCCGCGGTCCCGACCCACCCACCGAAAGGCACCCTCATGACCGACATGACTGACATCTCCCAGGTCACTCCCGCCCCGGGCCCCGACCTGCTGACCCCCGACAACTGCGCCGTCCTCTTCGTCGACCACCAGCCGCAGATGTTCTTCGCCACCGGCAGCGGCGACCGCACCGCGATCATCAACGCGACCGTGGGCCTCGCGAAGGCCGCCAGGGTCTTCGACGTCCCGGTCGTGCTGAGCACCGTGGCCGCCGAGTCGTTCTCGGGCCCGATGCTGCCGCAGCTCGCGGCGGTCTTCCCGGAGCAGGAGGCCATCGACCGCACGTCGATGAACGCCTGGGAGGACGCCGCCTTCGTCGAGGCCGTCCAGGCCACCGGCCGCAGGAAGCTCGTCGTCGCCGGTCTGTGGACCGAGGTCTGCGTCGTCCTGCCGACGCTCTCCGCCCTCGCCCAGGGCTACGAGGTGTACGTGGTCACGGACGCCTCCGGCGGCGTCAGCCCGCAGGCGCACGAGCACGCGGTCCAGCGCATGGTCCAGGCGGGGGCGGTGCCTGTGACCTGGGTGCAGGTCCTGCTGGAGCTTCAGCGCGACTGGGCACGGACGGAGACGTATGTTCCGGTCACCGAGGTGGTGAAGGAGCACGCCGGTGCCTACGGCCTCGGTGTGGTCTACGCCCAGGCGGTCATCGGCGCCCACGCGGCGGGCTGACCCGCACCTCCGAGCATTGACGACACGTCAGGAACAGGCAGGAGAACGATGGACACCGGACTGTTGGTCCTCCGCTGGGTGGTGGGTCTGCTCATCGCCGGACACGGAGTGCAGAAGGTGAGCTTCCGGCTGGGCGGCAACGGCCTTGCGGGCGGGACGGAGGAGTTCCGCCGCGACGGCTTTCGCGGCGGCAGGCTGACCGCGCTCATCGCCGGCGGCAGCCAGCTCGGGGCCGGCCTGTTCCTGGCGGCCGGGCTGCTCACCCCGCTGGCGGCGATGGCCGCCATGGGCGTGATGACCGTCGCGGGCACCGTGAAGCGGCGCAACGGGCTCTGGGTGCAGAACGACGGATATGAGTACCCCCTGGTCCTCGTCGGGGCCGCCGCGGTGCTGGTGCTGACCGGGCCCGGCCGCTGGTCGGCCGACCACGCCCTGGGACTGACCCCGTGGCCCGCCTGGGTGCAGGCCGCGGCCCTCGTGGCGGGACCGGCGAGCGGACTGCTCACGCGTGCGGTGCTGCACCGCCCGTACGCCGTCGGGAGGAGCGGCCATGCGCGCGCTGCTGGCTGACGCGGCCCGCACACTGGTGCCGCCGAAGGACGACCGGCACGGCCCGCTGCCGCCGCTCCTGCTGGCACTGACCGTGGTGACCGGCCTGGTGGACGCCGTGAGTTACCTGGCGCTCGGGCACGTCTTCGTCGCCAACATGACCGGCAACGTCGTCTTCCTGGGGTTCGCCCTGGCGGGCGCCGCGGGGCTGTCCGCGACGGCCTCCGTCGTCTCGATGGTCGCGTTCCTCGCGGGGGCGCTGGCGGGCGGACGGTTCGGCACTCGCTTCGCGGCGCACCGCGGACGGCTGCTGGCCATCGGCACGGCGGTGCAGGCGGTCCTGGTCGCCGCGGCCCTCGGCACGGCGGTCGTCGCGCACGGCCGGGTGACGACGCCGGTCCAGTACGCCCTGATCGTCCTGCTCGGCCTCGCCATGGGACTGCAGAACGCGGTCGCCCGGCGCCTCGGCGTCCCGGATCTGACCACGACCGTCCTCACCCTGACCCTCACGGGACTGGCCGCCGACTCCGGCCCCGCCGGGGGAGCGGCACCCCGGCCGGGAAGGCGGATCCTCTCCGTCCTGGCCATCTTCCTGGGAGCGTTCGTCGGAGCGTGGCTCCTGTCGAAGGCCGAACTCGCCCTAGTTTTGGGGCTGATGCTCGGGGTGCTGACGGTGACGGCGCTGGTCGCCCGGCGCCTGGCACCCTCCGGGGCGGCCTGGACGAGGCCGCCTGGCCCGCCAGGGTGACCGGGACCGCGACGGCCCCCGTGTTCACCGCGCGGGGGCCTCGCGCACGGGATGCTTGCTCAGGATCGAGACGCGGTTGAACGCGTTGATGGTGATCGCCACCCAGACCACCGCCGATATCTCGTCGTCGGTGAACTGTCGACGGGCGGCGTCGTAGGCGGTCTCTTGCGCGCAGGCATCGGCGGGATGGGTGGTCGCCTCCGCCAGGGCGAGTGCGGCGCGCTCGCGTTCCGTGAACAGCTCCGTGTCGCGCCAGGCGGCCAGGGTGCCGAGGCGCCGCGTGGTCTCTCCCGCGCGCAGGGCGGCCCTGGTGTGTACGTCGAGGCAGTAGGCGCAGCCGTTGAGCTGGGAGACGCGCAGGTTGACCAGTTCGACGAGGATGCGGTCGAGGCCCGCTTCGGCCGCGGTCCCGCGGACCGCCTCGGACGTCTCGACCAGCGCGCGGTACGCCTGGGGGCTCTGCTTGTCGACGTAGACGCGATGATCCGTGCCCGTGTGGACGCGACGACCCGTGCGCGCTGTCGTGTCACTCACCCTGGACTCCCTCGCGGGCCGCTCGGGGCCCTGGTTCGTGCCCGTACGCACCCGGCCGGGCGCAGGGCTTATCATCGGACACAATTGTTGAAAGTCAAAATATCTTGGTGGAAGGAGCCCGCGATGAGCGAGGCCGACATCCTGTCCGCGCGTGACGTCCCGCTGGGCGGCCCGCGGTCGATGACGGTGCGTCGCACCCTGCCGCAGCGGGCCCGGACCCTGATCGGCGCCTGGTGCTTCGTCGACCACTACGGCCCCGACGACGTCACCGACACCGGCGGCATGGACGTGGCGCCGCATCCGCACACCGGGCTGCAGACCGTGAGCTGGCTGTTCAGCGGGGAGATCGAGCACCGGGACAGCCTCGGCAGCCACGCCCTCGTCCGGCCGGGCGAGCTGAACCTCATGACGGGCGGGCACGGCATCAGCCACTCGGAGGTGTCCACAGCGCGCACCACCGTGCTCCACGGTGTGCAGCTGTGGGTGGCGCTCCCCGACGAACACCGGCACGCCGCCCGCGACTTCCAGCACCACGCCCCCGCCCCCGTCCGCCTGGACGGCGCCCGCGCCAGGGTCTTCCTCGGCACCCTGGCGGGCGAGACGTCACCGGTGCGGACCTTCACACCGCTGCTCGGCGCCGAACTCGTCCTCGACCCGCGCGCGACGGTCACGTTCGCCGTGGACACCTCGTTCGAGCACGGACTGCTCGTCGACCAGGGACGGGTCAGCATGGCCGACACCCTCCTGGACCAGGCGGAGCTGGGCTACCTCGGCCCCGGCCGCACCGCCCTGACGCTGACGAACGAGACCGACAGCGCGGCGCGCGTGATCCTGCTGGGCGGCCCGCCGTTCGAGGAGGAGATCGTCATGTGGTGGAACTTCATCGGGCGGTCGCACGAGGATATCGCGCAGGCCCGGGAAGACTGGATGACCGGTACCCGGTTCGGTGAGGTGAAGGGGTATGACGGTGATCCGCTCCCCGCCCCGGAACTGCCGTCAGTGCCGCTGAAACCGCGGGGTCGTGTGCGTTGACCTGGTGTTATGTGTCTGTCTGGTGCCGATGGTTGTCGAGGTGTAGGGGGGTGTTGATCTCTCGCGGTGGCCGTGTCGGAAGCACTCGGTCGAGCTGCGACGGGAGAGTTGCAGAGGCGGGCTGCAGCTCGCATGTGTCGGCACGTTCGACCAGGTCTGATCGGACGCTTGCTGACCCTTTGCTGACCTTACTGACGAGTAGTCATATCGGTTGCCTCTGTCGCGTGTGCTGGTGGGAGGTCCAGGACCGCCCGCGTCTCGAGCGGCAGTAGCGGCTTTGCTTCGCTTACCGACCGTCTGATGCTGACTAATCGAGGGCACTGACCCATGACCAACGACGGCGCCGCGGGATTTGTCCCTTTTATGCGCGACGAAATATGGTCTGCGGCCTTACGGGAGAAGGCTCACGTCTGGTCACACGCAGAGGGGGCGCAGTGCGCCTCTCAGAGTGCGGCGGAGCCGCGAAATGAATGCTGATTTGACCGGCTGATGCTATTCGCGTGGCAAGTGGTGTGGACTTGCGTCGATGCCGTGATTTTGGGGAATGGGGGCGTTGAGTAGTGCGGTGATCCACATGTTCGGAGTGCCGGCAGGTTCTTCGTCTGCTGGTGGTACACGCCTCGCATGGCCCCTGAACAGCGGAAACGGCCACTATGTGGCCAAGCTGTAGGCAGCTGGTCCGCGTATGGCCCGGATCTTGGTCGGCACGGAGTGGGTCCCTGACCGATGGCCCGTGGCGGCGGCGAGACGTACGGTTGCGTCGTCCCCCGCAGGAACTTTTTGGCTGGGCGCCCGGCCGGCCAGCTTCAGGCTGCGCCCCATCCGCGCTACTGGAAGGCTGCTCCGCTTCACCGTGGTCGAACGCAGCCGGTCTGTCGGCGAAGAGCCGGCCCGCCGCCGCTTGTCCACCGTGACGACCTCGACACCGTAGAGATGGTCGACGGTCAGGCCGTGCAGGCGGAGGAGGCACCGGCACGCGAGCCGCGCGCGAAGGCCGACGCCCGCCCGACGGTCCTGCCGCTGTCGGCCCGTACCGAGCAGCAACTCGCCCTCGTGGCAGCACGGTTGGCGGCACGTCTACACGAGGCCGACGCCCCCGCCCTCGCCGATGTCGCGCACACCCTGCGCACCGGCCGGGTCGGGATGCCCGTGCGTGCCTACGTGGTCGCCGCCGACGTGCAGGAGGCGTCGGACAAGCTCATGGCACTGGCCGAGGGTCACACGGATCCGGTGCGGGACCCGTCGGGGGAGGCGTGGCTGCGCGGCGAGGAGGTGACCTGGCCGGCGCTCGACGGCGAGGTGCGCCGGGTACGGCTCCCGTCGTACCCGTTCGCGGGCGAGAGCTACGGCGCGCTGACGCTGCACGGCCGTGCCGCCGCTCAAGCGTCGGCTGCTCGCGCGTCGGCCGCTCGAGCGCCGGTTGCTCAAGCGCCGGCCGAGAGCGCGGCGCCCGCACTGGGCAGCGAACTGGAGGACAGAGTCGCCGAGCTGGTGATCGAGGCGCTGGATCTCGACGGGCCCGCCGGTCTGGGGAAGACGTACCTCGACGCGGGCGGCGACTCGCTGACGTCCGTGCATCTGGCCGGACGGCTCCGTGACGAGCTGGACATCGACGTACCGATCGAGCTGTTCCTGGAACCGGTCACGCTCAAGGAAATGACGATCCGCATCGTGGGGTTCAAGGAAGGGGGCGAGGGCGCCGGGCGCCGTGCTCACCGTGTTTCGGCCGTGCGGCGGCCCACCTTCGCCTCGGTGCACGGCGAGGGGTGACCGAGGTCCACGCGAAGGACCTCACCCTCGACAAGTTCCTCGACGCACACCTCCTAGCCGACGCCCCCGCGCTGCCCCGCGCCGAGCGGGAGCCGCGAACTGTGCTGCTGAGCGGCGCGAACGGTACCTCGGCCGCTTCCTCGCCCTGGAATGGCTGCACACTCTGGCGCCGGCCGGCGGCCGGCTGATCGCCCTGGTGCGCGGCAGTGACGCCGCCGCGGCCCGGCAGCGGCTGGACGCGGCCTTCGACAGCGGCGACCCGGAGCTGGTGCGGACGTACGAGGAACTGGCCGCGGCCCATCTCGAGGTGGTGGCGGGGTGTTCTCCTTCCAGACCGGATGGGCTGCTTGACCGCCGGATAAGTTGGTCGACCCCGAGTCCCGGCGGGGCGTGGGTGCGGACTGGTCGCCGGCGCACGAGCCGGCCCGCGTCACACTCGCCGACAGGCGCCCCGCGAAGTCGGGTGAGCAGCCGTTCGGCCGCGCATAGTTGCACATGTTGCAATCAACCATGGCGTGACCGGCAGTTCGGACAGTTTTCTCAATGAAGCTATTGCGTCACCCCTGCCCCGCTCGGCTACTGTCGTGATCGATCATCGTTCGATGCATCTTCAACTTCCTTTGGTGCCAGACCTGTTGGTGGAGTGTGACCATGAGAAGGACAAACAAGACAACCGACTCGAGTGCGGCGAATCAGGGCGGAGCGTTAGGTCGAAGATCCCTTCTCGCGGGCGCCGCCGCAGTCGCCGGCGGAGCGGCCCTGACCACCGCCCCGTCCGCGGCCGCCCAGAGCTCCGCGCACCCCGGGGGAGTGGCCGCGACCACCGTCGCCACCGGGCCGCAGACCACCGTCGGCACGCCCGACTACATCACCGTCGCCCCGGGTGACGCCCGCTTCCCCGACCTGGTGCGCGGCATCAACCAGCGCTGGGTCGCCAAGCCCGACTACGTCCGCCTGGTCACCACCACCGCCCAGGCCGTGCGGGCCGTCCAGGACGCGGTGGCGGCCGGCAAGCGGCTGACGGTCCGCAGTGGTGGCCACTGCTACGAGGACTTCGTCTTCAACAAGGACGTCCAGGTCGTCATCGACATGTCCGGGATGACGCAGGTCTACTACGACAGCGCCAAGAACGCCTTCGCGGTCGAGGGCGGTGCCTCCAACCTCCAGATCTACGAGACGCTCTACAAGCTGTACGGCGTCACGCTCCCGGCGGGTTCCTGCGCCTCCGTCGGCGCGGGCGGCCACATATCCGGCGGCGGCTACGGCCTGCTCTCCCGCCTGCACGGCCTGACCGTCGACCATCTCTACGGTGTCGAGGTCGTCACGGTGGACAAGAACGGCACGGCCAAGGCCGTCGTCGCGACCCGCGACTCCACCGACGCCGCGCTCAAGGACCTCTGGTGGGCCCACACCGGCGGCGGTGGCGGCAACTTCGGCCTCATCACCCGCTACTGGCTGCGCACGCCCGGCGCCACCGGCAGCGACCCGTCCAAGCTGCTGCCGAAGCCTCCCTCCGAGGTCTTCGTGCACGCCACGGCCTTCCCCTGGAAGGACATGACCGAGGCGTCCTTCACCCGGCTCCTGCAGAACTGGGGCACCTGGCACGAGCAGAACAGCGCGCCGGACTCCAAGTACAACTCGCTGTTCGGCCTGCTGAAGCTGAACCAGCGCGCCAACCCCGAACGGTCGGAGATCGTCCTCCTCACGCAGATGGACGCCACCGTCCCCGACGCACAGGCCCTCCTGGACGACTACCTGGCCGCGGTCTCCGCGGGCGTGGGCGTCACCCGCCGGGCCATGACTCAGCGGTCCGGCGAACACGCGGCCATGCCGCAGTTCGCCAAGCCGCGCGCGCTGCCCTGGTACATCGCCACGGACTACCTCAGCGGCGGCAACCCCACGCTGTACGGCAAGTACAAGTCGGCGTACGCGCGCAAGGGCTTCTCCGTCACCCAGATCAAGGCGATGTACAAGCACCTGACGCGCTCCGACTACAGCAACGGCGACGCGCTGCTCCAGGTCGACTCGTACGGCGGTCGCATCAACAGCGTCAAACCCGGTGACACCGCGGTGCCGCAGCGCGACTCGGTGCTCAAGCTGCAGTACCAGACGTACTGGACCGACCCGGCCGACGAGGCCAGGCACCTGGCCTGGATCCGCGACTTCTACAAGGACGTGTACGCGGAGACCGGCGGCGTCCCGGTGCCGAACGTCATCAACGACGGCTGCTACGTGAACTACCCCGACAAGGACCTCGGCGACGCCGCCTGGAACACCTCGTCGACCGCCTGGAACAGCCTCTACTACAAGGGCAACTACGCCCGCCTGCAGAAGGCGAAGGCGGCCTGGGACCCGAAGGACATCTTCCGGCACGCCCAGTCGGTGCGCCTGCCGTAACCCTGTACACGCACCCGTGACCACCGCTCCTTGCCGGGAGCGGTGGTCACGGTCGGGCCGGCTGCTTCCGCAGGGCGACGGTGCCCACATCACGGGGCGGCACCACCTCCACCATCGTGCCCGAAGGAATCGACAGCGCACCGGGCCGGATCCCGGGGCCACGGGGGCGCGGCTCGCAAGGTGGCGAGCCAGTCCTGTAGTTCCCGGTGGCGGAACTGGTAGGCGGTGCCGGCAACTCGGAGCAGGCCGGCTTCGGTCGCCCAGTGCAGGAACCGGCGTAGACGCCAAGGCAGGGCCTGGCGGCCGCGGCGGGTACACACCAGAAGAGCGATGTAGCGTGTCCCCGTCCCACCGAGCCCGCACAGCAGCCCCATCGCGACGCCGGCCAGAACCCCGAATGCGGGCCGCACCATGGCCCCGTACAGGACACCGATCGGGAGCCCGAACAAGAGCGCGGCGATGAGTTCGGCACGGACGACGGTGTGCGGCGAGTCCATGATGTCGAGCGCATCCACGCTGTTCCCGGGCCGGACCACGAGCCACAGCAAGAGCCCGAACAGCAGGCAGAACGAGATCCCCATCACCGCGGGTTGGACCTTCACCAGGAGCAGGTAGCCGAGTCCCACCAAGGGCGCAAAGGCGAGCAGCAAGGCTGGCCATCTCATCCAGCCCGTCCAGTGCCGGAAGGATGAGCCCGGCATCCATCAACGCGGCGGCGGTCGTAGGGGAGATCCCTGCGTAGGTGTCGACCAGGTGCCGGCATATCCACGCTCGTACGGCGTGGGCTCCCGCGGCCGGATCTCGGTTCGCGGCTACGCGCCCGACGCCGACGGGTGGGGCAGGGAGCGTGGACCAGGAGGTCAGTGGCAGCCGTACCGGAATGGGGTCCTCGGGCTTGCGGTTCTCCAGCAGGGCAAGAATGAGCTCGACGGCGAGGACGGTCTTACCCGCTCCCGGCGCGCCGGTGATCACCAGACGTCCCGGACGTAGCCGCTGGTAATAGCTCGCCACCTCACTCAGCCGCCCCTCCGTGGCGGCGCCCATCGCGTTGCGTGTTGTGGCGGGACGGGAGACGAAGCGCACATCGATCGCCGTACTGTCCTCACCGAGCAGCTGTGCCCGTGCGCGGCTCTCGGCCTGGAACACCGCTCGAGCCAGCAGGCCCGCCATCACCACCGCGTCACGCTCCTGGTGGCGCAGCGCCCGCCAGGACATCCACCCCGACCAGCCGGCGACGATGAGCCCCGCCAAGCCGATGCATGCCCCCACCGGATCCACATCGCTCCGTGTCACCGCCGGCAGGCCCCACACCGCTACCACGCCCAGCGCAACCGCGCACACGAGCACCCAAAACCATGCGACCCCTCTTTGCACGCCCATGACCTAAGAGCTTGCAACGGGTGGGAAGCGAAAGCGGGCAGGTCCGGGAAACGCGCTGAGCAAGGGTGAGGAGCATTCGAGGCCCGTTCCGCGGTTCCGTGAGGCTCAGTGGTCGGGAGACATGAGGTCAGTCCGCTGCGCGTAGGTTTCCAGCGGCTCCGCCGATGCCCACCAAGACCTGTAGTAGTCCCGGAAGGAGTTGACGGCTTCAGCCGTCTCCAGGCTGTGTCCGCTCATGGAAGATCCATCCGCGGTCAGGAGCAACAGGACCGCGGTGTCATCAAGGATCGCCGTATTGACGGCGTCGACACCGCTGTTGATGGTCACCACGCGGGCGTGGTAGTTGGCAAGACCGTGCATCTCCTCGTAGTGCTCTCGCAACCATTGTGCGGCCGGGGATTGAAAGCTCAGCGGCGGCGTGTTGCACACGTAGCTCGTGTAGACATGTCGCTCGGCGGTGCGTACGAGACGGGTGAACGACAGAAAGAATTCGTCGCTGTTGCGGTAGTGCGTGGAAGCAGTAGGGGCCTGACCATCACGGATCTCGATAACGACTGATAGCAGGACATAGAGTGCGGCATAGATGAGGGGTATCTGCCACTTCACGTCCCACGCGAAGAGGTTCGCGACGATCGACCCGCCGACCACGAACAGGAGAGCAAGCAGCAACAACTTCTGCTCAACGGATTGCAGATTGACCACCCGTCGCACCTGCTCCACCCCCAGCGCGTGAGTGCACCATGCCTGCGGGCAGACAGGTGGCGCTTCGTGTCTACCCCTCAAGCCGATTCAGGATGCGGGTCCGGAGAAGACGTCGACAAGGACGGTGCCGTGGGTGCAGCCCTCGCGGACGAGGTCAGCCCGCCGCCAACGTTCACGGCGCCGCGACGCCGCGGGCGTGACCGCTGTACGCCGCGGGGTGGGCAAGGACCGCTAGAGCCCCCCGGGTGGGGGCGTTTTCATCCCGGTTATAGCGATTCCGTCACTGAGCCGCGCCGTCGGCGGCGTGAGCAAGTTGGTGTTCGTTCTCATTGAAGTCAGCTGGCGTCTCATCCGATCCAGTCGTTTCGTAGGGCCCCAGGGCGAGCTCGGCCTGGTTGGCGATGAGCTTCGGCTCGCACCCGTTGACATGGCTGCGGACCACCCCTGCTGGGGCGAGTCTGTCGTTCGTGTTCGCCAGGATCAGCTCGCGCTGGCGCTCCGAGGGCACGGATAGCGTCCCGGGTCATAGTCGGCCCCGGGCCGTGACTCCGGATGTCCCCCGCTACCTATTCGCCGACGGGGGTTTCCCCGTCGTGGTCCGCCGATGTTTCCCCGGCGCCTTCGGCAAGGTCTACGGGTCTTCGCGGGGTGGGGCCAGTTCTTTGAGTTCGGTGGGGGTTTCCAAGCCTTCGAGGGGGTGCCAGGTGTTGCCGGCCTGGGCTGTGAGCACGATCAGAGCCGCCACGAAGGCGAGCGAGGCCAGCACGAAGGAGCCCTGGAGGGCGTAGGGGTCGCTGGGGTCGGCGCGGCGCAGTATGAAGAAGGCGTGCACGGCGGGGGCTGCCGCGCCGAGGCCGTAGCACCAGAGGGCCAAGTTGTTGATCGCAGTGCCCAAGTGGCGGCGGGTGGCGGGGGCGTGGGCGAAGAGGTCGTTCAGGTGACTGTGGACGGCCGTCTGGAAGGCGGGGTCGCGGCCGATGTCGCCGACGCGCGGGCGGTCGTGGACGGTCTGGTACCGGTTGATGGCGCGGAACGCTGCCGCGGTGACCGGGTGGGATGGCTCAGCCGCAGTCTCCGCCAGCTTCATGCCGTGCCTGTCGAGCAGCCTGTCCTCACTCATCAGACGGACGGCCACCGAGGCCGCACGAGAGGAGTTCAGCAGCAGTCTGCCGGCCTGGTGGTCGGTCGAGCACAACGGCTCGGAGGTGCTCAGCAGGTCCGCGTGGTACGCGTCGAGCCCCGGCCAAGCCCGCACCTGCCGGACCATCCGAGCCTCCACCGACCGCTTCCACGGCCGGGTCGCCAGACCCAGCACGATATTCACACTGGCCAGTGAAACCAGGCAGGTCATCAGCATCTCCATGGGCACGACGATCGATGACACGATGTGCAGCCGCAAGACCCGGGTTCCGACCGGCACTCCAACTGAGGCTGCACTCGAACTACGTCGGATGAGGAGTCGCCTGGATTCGGTGAGAACGGCCAGTTGGCCGAGGTGCGGGGCGTGCGCGTCCTGATGATCTGTCCTAACGCAGTTGGCGCGAGTCTCACCGAACCTGGTCGTTACCTTCCGTCCGGGACCAGCTGCGGCGTTACATCCGCACGGGCAAGGGCCGCTGCCCGTTCCCGGTGACGCTGATCGTCGACTCCCAGTCGGTGAACGCGGCCTCCACCGTCGGCGGGACAGCCGCGGCTACGACGCGGGCAAGAAAATCAACGGGCGCAAAAGACATCTCATGGTCGACACGCTGGGCCTGCCCGTCATGATCACGATGACGGCCGGGGATGTCCGCGATGAGATCATCGCCCGCGACCTGCTTTGGCGCTTGCGGCTCACCCACCCTCAGATCACCCAGGTCTGGGCGTTTTCCGCTTACGCCCGTGACCTGCTGCCCGCCTGGACCGCGGACCACCTGTGGTTGTCGCTCCAGCCCGTGCTGCGGCCCAGGGGAACCCGCGGTTTCGTCGTGCTTGTGACGGCCGCTGATAGTTGGCGGACGGCCGCAGGAATCTCACAGGTGACGCGCGTGTGGTCGAACGTAGTTGGCGAGTTTGGTCGGCGATAGGTGGCGAGCCCATCGTCGTGAGAACCCATCCTTGAACCCTGGGCTGACGTACGGCAGCGGACGGGGCAGCATCACCAGAAGGGTGCATTGAGGGCGACGATCGCCGCTGCACTGCCCGGCTCTATGACGCGGGGTTCGTGGGAAGACCCTGGGGTGGTGGAGGCCCATAGCGTCAGGTCCATGCCAGTGGAGTTCGACCGACGAGCAGGCGGCTTCGTACGGGAAGTTCCCTTGACACCGGACGCCCCTGATCCGACCCGCTGGAGAGTTAAAACGGTCGAAGGTGGCCTCGCCGCGTGGGCGAGGCCACCTTCTCTGAGACGCCGGCTGCGCCCCCTCATCCCGGAGGGCTGCTCTACCGCGTCCGTCAGCCGCCCCGCGGGCCATTGTTGAATTGCCATTGCACCTTCGACATGAGGAACTTCTCCACAGGCGCGCGGCTGACCGAAAGCTTCACGGTGATGGTCTGCTCGGTTGGATCCAGCCCCACCACGGTGCCCTGCTGGACACCCCCCGCGCTGACCCCCATAAAGGGGGCGACGAAGCCGACGTAGTCATCGACGCAGACGCCGTTCCACGGGTAGTCGTCCTCCTCGAACACCTTCATCAGATTGAGGTCCGTAAGATCGACCGTCACGGTGAGCTCGCTGTGCCCCTCGACTCCCTGCTCCTGGAGCCACTCCTGGACCAGCTCCTCAATTGGGTCGCGGCTGTGGCGGTGGCGGCTTACGCCCGCGTCCTGGCCCGTGAGCGGTTCAGCCGTCTCCTGCTTGCAGAGCGTGATGCGTACCGTGCCCGCTTCGTAGTCGAGTTTCCGCACTCGTGCGCACCAGAAACCGCCCGGCAGCCGGAGCAGGTAGGGCTTCGTGCCGCGTTCTGGTCTCACGCGCACGATGCTGCCCTCGCTCACCGTGCTGGTCTTCCAGTCGTCGACCGTCGACATGGTGATCCTCTTCTCTCGCACACTTCTAAGATCGCTACGGCTCCGAAGCTACCGAGCCCTCCACTCCCAGGTACTGCTACAGCCCTCGCTTCACCCCATCGACTTACACGCCGCCGGAGACGCCGCGGTATCCGTTGTATTGCTGTTTCCCGAGGCTGGCACACCTCTCCCGCAGGCGGGCGACGATCGGCGAACGAGGGCCGAATCGCGTTGTGATCCAGGGAAGAAGGGGGCGGAACCGGTCAATTCAGCGCCCGCTCGCAGATCCCAGGGGCTTGGCGAGGGTGTTGACGCGGTTCTCGTGGCTGGGTCCGGCACCGCCCGATGCGATGGCGCCGGACGGGCGCCGCTGAGGGACTTCGCCCGAACGGCAAGAAGGCGCCCCGCCCGCCCAGGCGCTCGATCAGGTTCAAATGCCGCGATTCCTCTGTCCGCGGGTCGTTGATCTCCTAGCGTGAGGGCGCGCATCACGCACCCGGACGAAAGGCTGCACGTGCCTGCCATCACCGCCAAGTGCCACCTCAACAACAAGACGTGGGCCACCTTCGAGGGCCGCATCTGGCCCGAGGGAGCCACCGGCTATGGCTTCGAAGGCACCATCACCGCCACCACGATGCTCGACCGGCGCCGCACCGGCTTCCCCAACAAGGTCCGCCTGGGCCACGGCGGCACCAAGGGCAAGTACGAGCGTCTGGAGTTCGAGATCGAGGGCATCGAAAAGGAGAACACTTTCCAGGTCCGGGGCCGCGGAACCCGCGAGCACAACGACACCGTCGACTTCTACGTCGGTCTCAACAACAAGTCCGACGGATCCTGGGAGGACGGCAAGGAGATCACCACCGTGGCCGGCGGCCCGCCCCAGAAGATCGAGCCCACCTACACGAGCAGCAGAGGCCACTGTGCGTCTTTCGAAGGCAACGTGCGGGCTGATGGTCCCACGGGCTACGTCATCACCGGCAGGCTGTCCGGAACCATCGAGAGCGGCTCGAACTTCCGCCAGGAAGTGACGTTCGGATACAAGACGCCCGGCGGAAGCTGGGCGTACGAGACCACCACGTGGCCCAAAAACATCAAAGTCGAGATCCGTGGCACCCGCGGGTCGGGCGAGGACATCGTGGTCCTCGTCGGCGCGTCCTCCGGCCGCCTGGGCACCTACGAGTACAGCAGCGAGCTGAGGGTCTCCCTCCCCGAGGAATTCTGACCCTTCCCCTCCCAGGGGCGCCCGGCGGCCCTAGGGATCTCTTCCCGGCAGGGCAGCGCGGTACTTCACCGTGACGGCGTCGGTTCGCACTGGGCCGCCCTCCCAGAGCATGAACAAGGCCCCTGCACGCCCAGGCCTTGAAGTTCGACGAGTGGGAGCCACAGGTTCGATGCGGCGGCACTCTCACAAACGGTGCCGCGCGCTGTTCCGGGTGCACTGACGGTCCATGCCGCCGATCCTGGTGGGACAGGACCATGACCAGATCCTTTTGGAGGAGAATCGTGGCCAAGGACAAGAAGCGGGACCGCCGTCAGAAAGCCATCGAAGCTGCCCGGCGGGGGAATGAACAGCATCTGCAATCCTCGATGGACGTTCAGGCAAAGAGCGCGCCCGAAGCGCGAGACACAATCCGAAAAGACGAGCACGAGCAAGAAGATCCTCGATCTTCCTGACGAGTGACGGTCGCCTCCGAGCGACCGAGGCACGAAGCCCTGCCCACCCGGGACCGCCAACAGGCTCCGTCGGGCAGGGCTTAGAAGTGCCATATCAGGGGGTCCGTGACGCTCCGTGGCACGCAAAGGGATTGTGCCCTTCACTGGCAGCCACTGTTGGTGAAGGGCGCAAAGTCGAACGCGTCGTAGTTCCGGGGCCGATAGGAGCTATAGACGCGATTCACGCTCACGTGGTCTGGCCGAGTACGCGGGCGGCCAGCGTCCGATCGTGCCACCCGGATGCGATCGAGGACCGGGATCAACTAAGGCGCGTCACCCCACTGGCCTGGCGTGAGGATGAAGGCCAGCGGCCGGCAGCTGCCGCCGCCAACTGGCCGGCGTATCGCGTGAGGGATTCTCTGAGCACCGTGTAGAAGTGCAGCGTCGGGCTTCTGAACTGCGCCATGATCCAGTACTGGGGGCTGCGTGTGGTGATGGCCATTTCGCGGTTTGGCCCTGCGGCCCGGAGGGTGGGGGCCAGACGCCATTCGCTTCCGGTGACGAGTGTCCAGATGAAGGCGGATGCGCAGGTGCGGAGCTGTTCTTCAGGGCGCCTTGTGGTGCGTGGGAGGCTCTCGCGGATCATGTCCCATTCCTCCGGCCTCAGTGTCCAGCGGGCGAAGGTCTGCCTGCGTGCGCGGTAGTCAGTGGGGTACGGCAGACACGCAATGTGCCGTGCGAGGTCTTCGAAGGCGTGGTCAAGCCATGGTGTCAGACGGTGAAAGACCTGTTTCCTGGTCGGGAGTTCCAGTGGATGGTTCTGGTGCCAGGCGTCCGGGATGCCGAGAAACCGGGCGGCCTGGTGGCGCGGCATGCCCGTGGTGATCCGAACGAGCTGAAGTGCGCAGAAGCGCCGGAAACTGCGGCTCACTCCCATCGGACGGGGTCGTGTGTCCTCGGTCAGGAACGCGAACCAGTCGTTCGGGAGCCACTGCGGAATGTGCTCGGGAAGGTAGCCGCGGGGGTGGATTGGACGGATGGGGGCGTCCCTCCTGCGACGCGGGGCCCCGTTCGGTGACAGGCGTCGCGCGAAGCCGTATTGGATGTGGGCCTGGAGGGCTGCTGAGCCGGATGTGCGGTGCGTGGCCCAGGTCTTGCCCCAGCCGGCCGTGGCCGGGACCGGTGCTCGTTCCAGCAGCGCGGTGATGGCGTGATGTCGCGCTTCCAGGGGGGCAGGGCGATCAGCCGTGCGGCGATGTCCAGCAGGCTGGCAGTGGCGGCGGAGGACTGGGGCGGGGTCGCCCAACGATGGCTCTTCGCGGTCGGGGTCAGGCGCGCTGTGGGGGTCTGCCCCTGGTGGGTGATGTGTTCGTCAAGAGCGTGGACGAGATTCGTCTCGGGGGTGACCGTGGCTGCTGCGGGCCAGGTCGCGCAGACCACGGCGGAGATCGTCTGCAGGTCGGTGAGGGCGGTGAGGGCAGGAGCTGGGGGGTGGGCGGCGTCGAGGAGGCCGAGGATCCAGCCCTGAAGTTTGGCGATGTTGGGTGTGAGGGCGGGATGGTGGGTCTCGTGGGGGCTGTCCAGCCGGGTGGTGCAGAGTGGGTCGCGGGGCAGGCCGGAGGCGGTGTTCCGGCACTGGGCGGGGTGCAGGCCGGTCGTGGAGCTGGCGGGCACGAGTTTCTGTTTGTTGCCTCGGTGGCCGCTGTGGGCCGGCTGCTGGCAGGCCGGGCATAGCTCGCGCAGGAACATGCCGTGGTCGAGGCAGGCGAAGACGGTCGCCAGACGCCATTCGATCTTCCAGGGGCCTCCGTGCCTCCGTTGAATCTCGGTCCCGTTGCCGGCGAGACAGCTGGGGCAGTAGCGGGTGCTTGCGCCCAGGATCCAGGGAGGGAAGAACTCTCGGCGGCGAAACAGCGCGGGCTGGCCCGGGCGGGTGAGGGCGTCTTTGACGGCAGGACTTCGGTTGGCGAACGAACGCAGGGTGAGGCGGTTGGCGGCGGCGTTCGTCAGCCGGGTGGCGAGGACGAACGACCTGCTCGTTCATGCCCGGCGGCAGCGCACGTCTGCGGCTGCGCCAGTCGGTCGGATGACGCCCGAGACGTGCACACGCACGCGTACCTCGCCCGGGCCCGGCTCGGGAACCGGACGCTCGACGAGCCGCAGGACCTCCGGACCGCCGGCAGCCGCCCGGACGACGGACTTCATCTCTCACCTGTCTTTCGCTCGCCCCTCGGGAACCGTCGGCCGGCGCCCGGAGAGGCACGCGACCCTGCACGGGGCACTCCCTACGAACACCCCCTGTAGAACCGCTATTCCAAAAGGGCTCGCGAACAACGATCTCCGGGTTTCGACCTAAGGAAATGACACGCGCCTGAGACAGCAGCCCAGCGGCACGGTCTGAGACAAGGAGCAGGCCCCCGAGCCACGGAGCCGTCACCGGACAGCGAAGCCGAGAACCTACACCGCCCGTGGGCTCGCATTTCGCGCGCGGCAATCTCAGAGGGCAGGGCGCGGCCTGCCGACTACGGCAGGCCGCGGGAGAGCACCACGTCGAGAAGAGCCCGCCCCAGGAACGCTCGCTGAGTTCGAGGGCTGGCCGATCAGGCCAACTGAAGCGCTCAGTCACATTTTCATTGAGCCGAAGCGCGATAGCTGTCACAAAGGCGGGGTTGTTGTCACCGAGGCCGGCGGGCGTCTCCTTCACCGAGTGCCCTGCCCGCCGGACTCGGCGTCGTGTCCCTCGACGGGCCTACGTGGTCGGCGCTCCGGAAGCCGTGTGATGACTCCGCTCGCTGCCAATCCGAGGGTGACGCCGGCGGCGGCGGCGATGGTTTGCGCCCAGGCCTCGCTGAGGGAGCCGGGCAGGGAGGCGCCGGTGAACCGGGCGACGCCCCACAGAAGGGTCACCGCGGCTAGTGCGGCCGGCCAGCGGTGCCGTACTCCCTCGGCGATGTCGTCGATGACGTGGAAAACGAGTAGCAGCACTATGGGCTGGCCGTCGTCTAGTTCGTCGTCCCAGCCGAGCGCGGTGAGCCCGGCTGCGCAGGCGAGTGTGAACAGCCACAGTCTCGCCAGTCGCCGCACGGACGTGGGCGGCTGGCGTCCCGCACCACGTGGGAGCCAGAAGAACCGTGTGGTGTGCTGGACGATCGCGTACTTTCGCATGGCTCGCGTCTCGTTCCCCGGGGTGTCCGACTCCTGCCGGCATTCAGTAGTGAGACGTGCAGGAGCGGGCCGGGGTTGCAGCGGAGTGTCGCCGCACGGAATAGCCTCGGGGATCCGGAAGCTTTCGACCTCGACGCACAAGCGGTGGAACCGGCGCCGTCCGACTCGGGCACTGGAGTGGCGGCCGAGGCCCAGACCTTCACCGAAGACGGTGAGTGCCCCGGCGAGGTCCTGGTCTTCACACAGGCCGATTACCTCTCCTAGCTGGAGGTCTGCTCCTGGGGCGACGGCATCGAGGTGACGTCGGCCACCGCCCGGCGGTTTCTGCGCCCTTGATCCCGGAACCTTTCATAGGCGGTCGACTTGCCCTCTGCCCTCTGGCGGTCGACTCGTCCCCGATGCAGGATTCCTCCCAGGCCAGATGCGCTGAGAATCCAGAGCCGGAGGGTCTCATCCACCCGGCAGTCCCGCACTCAGGACAAGATCCACAGACAAGCGACATTCGATGGGACAGCACGGCCCGGCCACGCCGGCTTATCCGGTCGACTGCCCCAGAGGGCGCCGCGCAGCTTCCCGCCCGCTTCCCGGAGCGGAACGTTTCGTCACTGGATGGGCAAGGTGCTGGACACCCTGGTGCCGTAGCCGTGACTGTGGTTGCCTCAGGGGTTCGACTGGACTCGGGGGGTGTCGCATGGATTCGGCAGGGAGCATGGCGTTATCAGCCGTACAGATACTGACCGGCATGGCGGCAGGGGCGGCTACGGCAGTGGGGGCCGAAGCGGGCCGAGCGGTGGGTGACCTCGTGCGGGCGCGGCTCGGCACTTCGGCGGACGGTCGTGCCGCCCTCGCCGGGATAAGCGCCGATCCGGCGGATCCCTTGGCGACACAGGGACTCCAGGAGGCGATCCGGGAGGCACTGGCCGCCGATCCCGACTTCCGGGACCGCATGGCGGCAGTGCTCGCCGGTCCGCCTCCGGCCGCTGCGCCCGTGTGCACCGTCACCCCCTCGTACAACGGCAGCATCGTCATCGGAAGCGGCAGTGCGGTGCGGCGCAGCCAGATCTCGCTGGGGCCGCTGACGATCACCAACACCCGCACCACCCGCGCCTCCCTCACCGGAATCGCCGCCATACTGCTCGCGCTGATGTCCCTGGCGGTCTACGGCGGAGTTCAGATGGTCACCGGCGGCGACTCCTCCCGACATTCCAGCGGCGCATCCTCGCAGCACCCCCGCGATGCGGTGTCCTCCGCGCCGGCTTCCGGTACATCCGGCGGGGCAGCCCCGGTCGTCCTTGACGCCGCGCGGGCCAAGCAGATCCTTCCGGGCCCGCCGAGCCTGCCGGACGGCTGGAACGTCGCGAGCGACTCGCCGACGACGGAGCGGTGTCGCAGCACCCGCGTCGGTGGCCTCAGTCAAGGAGAGCGCCACGTCATCTGCAAGTCGACCTCGCAGGTCGACCTGCGATCGGTGTACGACCCGGGGCCGGCTGTCAGCTTCGAAGAGGTGCAGATCGAAGTCCTGCCGTACACCAGCACCGACGCGGCGGCCGAGGGGTATCTCGGCCTGAAAATGGAACAGGCCGACTTCGCCGGCGGTACGGAGCCGGCGGAGCTGGCGCGACCGCTCTACGGGGACGAGTCATCCGCCGTCACGCTGACGTACACCGGTGTCACCGACGCCGTAGACAGGTCGCAGGGACGGGCGGTGATCCGCTGCGGGACCGTAGTGGCCGCCGTCTACGTCATGAACGAGGACGGCGGCACTGTCGATCTCGGCGCGCTCAGCGCCCTCACCCAGGCGGTCGCTACCCGCGCTCAGCAGGCGCTGGACGGTAAGGCTCCCACTGCCGCCGTCGAACTGTGAGGCAGGTTCCCCGATCGATGCTTGCTCCCCCCTCGCCGTCCACGCCTTTCCTCAACCGGCTGCGCCGACGGCGCCGCATGGCAGCCCGATGGCGGGAACCGCACCATCACCGCGATCGCCCGCACCGGCAACAAGTACTCCCTGAAGGTGACCGGCTCCCCGCGCCCCGGCTACCGGGAGGGCCTGGCCACCCCGGCCGCCGACGTAGCCCTCGCCGCCTACCTGGCGCTCGCCAGCGACCCGAGCGACTCAGAGCGCGCGACGGCTGAACTCCTCAACTACGCGGCCGCCACCTGGGACCAGCAGGACCTGCCGCTGCGCGACACGCCCAAGCCGTCGCTCGCGCCCTGCGCGCCCGGTAGGGACCGCTGCATGTCCCAACCGCTGGCTCCGCCGCGCGCGTCCGCCCCGTCGAGACCAGGAATTCCAGCACGGGACGATGCCTCTGCTTCGTCCTCCAGGTGAACCCGCGGACCGGCTTCAACGACAGCACCGGCACCGATCTCAGATCCCGGACCGGCCAGACGACCTCCGACCCGATGGTCTACCACGCAGCCGTCCAGCGACTCGCCCAGTTGTCCCGCATCACCAGCTGCGTACGGGCTTCATCCAGGCTCCCGTACGACGACATCAGCTCGTCCAGGGCACACGAACCGGAACAGACCTACCCCCTCGGTGTTCTCAACCGATGTGGCTTCCACGGAAGTCCGCCGCGGCGCAGAAAGGCGGCACATCCGTCCTACCTGTCGAGAAAGCTGCCCGTATCCCCTGACGACGGTGCCTTGGTCGGTGGTGTTTCCTCGGGCAGCAGACCCCAACCGAGGTGCGCGGTGAGGAACGCGGCGACCGTATCCGCATCTGTGCACTCCGCAGGCAGGTCACCTGGCTGAGGTTGGTAGAGGTCAAGCAGTTCATCCCGCAGCCGAGCATCCAGAACCGGTGCTTGGTAGCAGTCGATGGTCCCTCGGTAGAACAGCCAGTCGAAGATTCGCACGGCAGGGGAGCGGCCGGGCCGCGGTACTTCCGCCAGATGGCCGTCCTGCCAGGAGCCGACGTAGACGTAGTCGGCATGCTTCAACGCTTCATCGAGTGTTGGGGTGGGGCGGTCCTTCAGATTCCAGTAGGTACGAGCTTCCGTCTCAGGTATGGGCCCCGGAACTGCGGCAAGCCAGAGGCGATAGTCGAGCACCGAAGCAGCTTGACAGACCGTCCCACCTTGACTGGCCTTGCGACCGGCCACCGTGAACGCACTGAGCGCTCTATCTGGCACCGTGAGTGCACGGTCCACGTCACGAGCCCGGCATCCTGATGCCGCTGGGAGGCGCTGAAGAGCCAGGCGGCACGGGGCCCAAAGCGCCTGAGTCGCGAAACCCCTCGCAGAGAGTGTTGGACCCTTCGGACACATCGTGGCTGGCCAGGCAGACCCAGTGGCCGTTGGCCAGGTCCAGGGTGCAGGTCGGCGCGCCGTCGCCTTCCTGACAGCCGTACCAGACGGGATCTCGCTCGGGCTCCCGGTTGGCGACCCCGGAGGGTGTTCCGCTGAGCACCCCTGTGAGCTGGACACTGCCACCGGTCGGCAGGGCCAGGGTGCACCATGCGTTCTCCTGGCTGGGCCGCGCGTCGAGCTCCTGCGAACAACGCTCATCCGTACGGTCGTTGGTCACGGACACTTCGAAATTGGACGTCATCATCACGTGTACGTAGGCGGTGGCGGGCTCCTCGGGTTCCGTGCTGCTCGACGGAGGCGTGGGGGATACGGCCTTCGTGGACGGCCCCGACGACGTGGCGGTGGGCACGCCACGACGCGGGGGCGTCGTGGTCGTGGCGGAAGGCGAACGGCCCTCTGCCTTCGCGGGTGCGCGGGAGGGAGCGCCCTCACTCGACTGCTCCGCGGTTTCGGTGGGCGCGCCGGTCGGGGACGCGGATGCCGGTCCGCTGCCCGAGCCGACACATCGCGCGAGGACGAGGATCAGCACGAAGACGACTACCAGAGCCAGGACGACCAGCAGGCCACGACGTCCTTCAGGGCCCGATGCCGGTGTCCCCGCACTGCTGTCTGCCATCTGCTGTTCCTCCGGCTGTGCTCGGTGCGTTCGGTGGCCGTGTACGCGACATTCCTACGGCTGACTCCCGGTGACGGCGGACGGGTCCGGCGGTGCCGGGGGAGTCGGCGGCACTGGTGGAGTTGGCGGATCAGCCAGGACAGGCCTCGGCGGTCGGTAGCGGAAGTAGGCCCAGAAGGCCAGAGACAGTGCGCCGAAACCGATGAACAGCGCGAGTGTGGACACGAACGCGGGCGCGGTGCCCTGCCCCAGCACGTCCCGCCGGTTCAGTACCAGCAGGTGCACGAAACAGATCACCGCTACCGCGTAGACGGCCAGCCAGGCGCGGCGGCTCCAGGCCAACAGGCGTCGACCGTCCATCATGTGCAGCGGAATCAGTCCGAAGACAAGAGTCTGCACGCTGAGCAAGAAGACCGCGGACAGCACGGCGTCCAGCATCCGCAAGGGCAGCCAGGTCCCGTCGTGCGTACGCTCCAGGGCGACCCACGCCAGCAACGCGACAGCGAGCAGGCAGAACGTGCCCGCGAGCACGCTGCGTCCTTGGTCTTCGTCCGACAGCTGACGCCTGGCCTCGCCGGCCGTGGCGTATCCGGCGATGAGACCGAAGACATAGCCCGGTACGAATCCGGCCACCACCGACAGGAGTGTGCAGAACGCGGCCAGGACGAGTCCCAACGGCAGGACGAACAGGGCCCCCGCCACACCGTCCGAGAAGCGCCGTGCAAAGGACTCCACCACCACCGCGTAGACCAGGGTAGTCACCGGGAGGGCCACCAGGAGGCCGAAGAAGAGCATCATCGTGTCCCCGCGGATACCGATCGCGGGATCGATCAGGGTGGTCAGCAGTGCTGCGGCCAGCGTGAACCAGCAGAACCGCCGCCGGGGTGACGCCCACAGAGCGCTGACGGTCCGCCCGCCGATGCGCAGAGCGTGCATCGCTGTCCGCCGACGGCGCAACCAAACCGTCCAGGGGAGGAACCAGCCTTCGATCTCCTGCCGGTTCTCCTCGATCGTCTTGTTCACGATGTCTGCGGGGAAGCCGATCAGCAGGATCAGTGCCGAGGCCACCGCCAGCGTCAAGGCCACGCTGCGCAGTCCCCACGGCACCTCGGAGGGCTTGGGGATCGCCGCGAACACCGGTGACTTGTTGAGGGCGGGCGCTGGATCGCCGACAGCGGCTGCCGTCCTGTTGACGGCGATCGGGTAGCTGATCAGCGTGCCCCGGGGGCAGTCGAGTGCGATCCGGTGTCGTCCCTGCGGCGTGTTCGCGGGGACGGTGAACTCCGCTGCGACGTATCCCAGCCCTTCTTTCACGTCCAGCGTGGTCGCCAAGGCGCGGCCGTCCAGCCGGACCTGGCCGCCTGCGCACTCATCGGCGGCGTCCTCGATCCGAATGGTCCGACGCCTCTCGCCCTCCGACACCGTTCCCTCGCTGATCCGGATGCCGGGCCCACCGCCGAAGTGGTAGCTGGGCGCGTCCTGACCAAGCGTTGCGACGTCGAGAGTGCTGCTCCCGACCCTCGCCCAGGACGCGCCGTCGGCAGAACGGCATTCCACGACCACGGTGTGCGATCCGCCCTGATCGCCGGCCGGGACGTTCGGATACTGGAAGCCGACGAGGAAGGAGTCATCACTGACGCGGTACGACGACCAGGTGTCCTGAGTGCCGCTGCTCTCGTTGGACAAGCCCTCCCAGAGCAGGCGGACGGACGCCTGTGCGGGGAAGGCGTCTCCCCCTCGCCGGCAGGTCTCGGGGGCGTTCGACACGCTCAGAACCCCGTACGAGCCTTCGGCCGCCCGGCGCGGCGTCGCCTCCAGCCGCGCGCTCTCGTCCGCCCGTACTGGAGTGGCCGACACGAGCCCCAGGACCAGGACGACCCCGAACAGCCGTGCGGCCAATGTCCCAGCCCGCCCCATGACCCCTCCTCCGCTGACACGTCACCTTGCGCAAGTTGACATCACAAAGGGGTCATGGAGGGGCTACTTTCCGTGATCCCGCCGCAGGGTCAGACGATCGACGTAAGTACCAGTCCGTCGTTCACCGTGTGTTGCAGCTCAAGACGGTGAGCGCCCCCTTTTGCGCCCATGCTCGCGCTCGTCCGTCGGGAGCACCATCACTAGCACCACACTGCGCGGAAGCACCAATGGCCGCAGTCCGGGCCGGTATCGGCGCAGGCGAAATCACCACCACTATGTCGCGATCGACGAGAGCGGCCACTCGTGGTGCTGCGCCAGACTGCTGCGCTGATCATTCTTTCTTCAGGCCACGGTCAGGCGCTCGCAGTATCCGGGCTACCCGCAGCGAGTGGTGGGGCCCCTGCTCGTGGCTGACGGTGACCGTGCCGCGCAGACCGCCCTTGAAACGCTGCTCGACCCGGACTTCGTAGAGGTCGGAGAGGATGCCGGCGATGTCCCGCTGGCCGCCACGGTTCACGACCATGCCGGCGAACACATCGTCTGCGGTCCCGGCGACCTGCCGGGCGTCCCGCACGTCGTAAAGCGTCACCGCCTCGCCCGCACTCATCGTCTCCGGCACAGCAGTTGTGCGGTGGACGCCCCAGGACCCACCGGCCAATACGGTCAGTGCGGCTGCGGCGAGCGCGAGCTGACGCTGAAGGCGGTTCATTAATCTGCCTTTCAGCCCCACAACGCGTGGTAATTCCTGCGGTCCCGCGCAGTCGGGGCGCCGTTGGAGGGCATGTCGAACGAGTACGGAGCCATCAACGAGCGGTACCTCGACGGATTCTTGCGACAGAACCCAAGGGCGTGACCGAGCTCGTGCGCGGCGATCATGCGCCGCGATCCGCGGTCCCCGTACCGTTCCCCCGGCCCGAGGTAGGCCTTGTTGAGCTTCAAGAGGTCGGTGCCGCTCCTGCCCTTCCAACGCCCCAGGACGCCCTTCCACGGCGGACGGGTCACGTTCACATCCGACCATTCCAGATCAGCGATCCGGCCGGCGTCATCCGTGGGGAACTTCAGCAGCACGCTGCGCTCGGATGCTGAACGTCAGGCTGCGGAGTGCGCGACGATACCGGAGTGGCAAAGCAGATCGTGTCCCCGGACGTGCTCAGCGCTCTCAGAGGTTTTGGCGCCTTGGGCCTTTTCGTCGTCGGTGTGTATGGCTGCATCGCGATCCTTGTCGGCCTCTTGGACGCCAGTGCTGTCAGCCCTTCCGACTACCACGTCAAGTTCGGCTCACCTGGATCTTCATGTGACTCCGACGACGGGCCGGTCTTCGGCTTCGAAGATGGGGAGGCCTTGGCCTGCGGGCGCCCCGGGAGCATGAACCTGAACGGGGATGTTGAATATCCCGGGTTCACCGAGGCGCAGAACTCGGAGGTGGCGGCCCTCGCGAGGAAAGCCGGAGAGCTGTCGCCATCTGAGATGGATGAGATCCAGGGGCTCGTCAACAGGATTGCTGCGACAGTGCCGTCCTCCCGTCTGGCATACGACAAGCATGCCTATTCGATCGGTCCGCTGTGGGGTACTGATCTTGCCTGGGCCGGGGGCGCTACCGTCGTTGTGGTTGCCGGAATCGCCGCCGCTACGCGAGACCGACGCCGTCCGTAGCCACGGCCCTCGGCACGCAAGCTCCTTGGGCCGCGGCAACCACTCGCTCCAAGTTCAGGAACGGGTGCTGAAGGGCAGGCCTTGGCAGCGCCGCGGGATCGTCTCTGCGTGCTGGGCTAGGACGCCGAGGACCGCTGTGGGCCGTCACCTCCCGGTATGGAATCGGCGGCGGGTCCGCTTGGTGCAGTTCCTCGATCTGGCGTTCGTGGAGCGGAAGGTAGGTCGCCTCGTTGGTGGCGGCGACCTCGACGATCATCCGGCTGTACGCCCGCGATGCCTGTACCGATGCTCCGTCGAGTTGTTGGCCGAGTACCGGTAGCGACAGCAGACCGATCGTCGCGTCGGTCTCCGCTCGCAGCCGTGCGACGACGGCTCCCAGGCACTGTTGGAACCAGCCTGCCGACGGGCGATGTCGCTGTTGGCGCCGAAACGGGCAGGCTGGACGTCACTGGGAGGGTGGCGTCGTCCGAGAAGATCCAGGTAGTCGACGCTGAACTGCGCACGGGTGAGGCTGTCGTCGAGGCACGCGATGCGTGTCCTCACGGCGCTTCCTCCGGGCTGGGCGTGCCCACGCGTTCGGTCGGGCGGGTGTCGGTCCGAGGACGGTGGTCAGTGCCGAGGGTCGCAGTGATGGCCAGGATGGACGTCGGCCCCTCCATGTCGACCACGTGCCATACCCCGGCCGGGTTGATCGTGGCCTCGCCCCGCTTGAGCAGAACGCGGTCGGGCACCCCGTCCACGTCGCGGGTGACCGTCACGGACCCGCTGAGGCAAACGACCAGTTCGTCGCCTGCAGGGTGGCTCTCCCAATGGTCGCCGAGCCCGTCGCCGTCGAAGACCATCACCGTCCGTCCCTCGGCGCCGTCTCCGGCGACCGCGGCGCTGTGGGCCTGGAGCACCTCCGGGTCCCAGGTGAAGCCCTCGACGGGTCTCGCTCTCGATCCCAGTCCGAGGTGCACGGGGGTCGTCCGCAGGTCCATGGCATTGCGTTCGTGGTTGACGAGTCTCATGCCGACGATCGTCCACGCCGGCGATCGGGCGGTCTTGAAGAAAAGGGAAGAGAAGCCACACCACGGGCAGACGGTCGGCGGCTACCCGGCTCCGAGGAGGACTTCGCCGCGACGCCAGGCCGTCGGCGATCGGCCCGTGAACTCGCGCCAGTCCCGGACGAGATGGGCCTGGTCGGCGTAGCCAGAGACGGTTGCCACATCGCCCCACGGGATCGGGTTCTGACGCAACCCCGCGCGGCGACGAGGCGGTGCCACGCCTCGGCTACCTCGGGGCGCAACCAGCGCGCATGGTCGCCGCAGGCGCCACGGCCGACGGCTCGGAGGAGCAATTCGTCCAGCGCGGTGAACCGCGCCGCCCATGTTGTCGCCGATCGGAGCCGGTCGACCAGCTCGACGGCAAGCGCTACAAGAAGCTCGTCAAGTGGAACCAGTCGGTGGGCGAGCTCGGCGGCGGGCATACGGTAGATGGCCCGGGCCCCGAGCAGTGTCAGCGATACCTGAACACCTTGCTGGCGTCCGTCGTGGTGAATCGCGACGGACCGGCACATCAGACCGCCGGCCACACTGCCGAATCGGGTGACCGGTGACCGGTCGTCAACGCACGCCGCCACCTCCAAAGGATCCGACAGGCTGATCACCGCAGTGAGCGCGCGGCCCGGCGGGCCGCAGTGCACCCCCGTCGGGAGCCCGCGGAGGTCGAAGCCGACATACGAGTCGACGTACTCCCGCAAGACGGGCGCCGGATGTGCACCGATCCCGGTGGCCGTGTGGTCCTCCATTTTCGTCAGTGTACGAGCCGCCAAGCCCAGGAAGATCACCGTCCAAGGGCTGATCGGTCTCCTTTGTGGGCGCGGCGCTTTTGGTCTCTTCGGAGTGCCAGGTTCAGAAGGCGGAGAACGACATGGACCGGATCAAGCAGGAGATCGAGTCCACGTACGGTCTGGGACCGGGCCAGTCCGATTGGCCAACGCATCCGTAGATTGCGGTCGCCGCGGTGGGTGCCGGCGTGGTGGCCCAAGAGGGATGCGCGCTCGCGCCCACTTCCCAGGCCTCCAGAGTGTGGCCACGGCGGCTCTTCAGCGACCGCCGGTGTTGCTGGTGTTGGTCACCGCGGTGGTGAATGCCTCGATCGTGCGGCGACGCGCGGTGAAGAAGGCGAGCCAGGTGCCATCCGCGTAGTGGACACGGAAACGGGCCATGAGCTGGAGGCGGGGGCGACGCTCCACCTGGGCAACCCAGGTGCGGGGGATTTCCCAGACGGGAGTGCCGTCGACGTGCCGTACGAGGCCGACCCGCTGGTCGGTCACCCGCATCAACAGCGCACCGGACGTGGTCGGCATGGCAGCCGCGATGCTCTGCGCACTACCGGACTGGGCGCCGTAGCGGTGCATCAGGTGGTCACCGAGCATCCCGCCGATCTTGCCGTGCTTGATTTTGACGCCTTCAGCGCTCTTCACCGGGACGACCATTCCATAGGTGAGGAGCTGCTCGTCCGGCGCCAGCTGACTCAGGGCGGCCTGGTGCTGGACGGACATGATTTCCGGCATGACGGTGCTCCCCGTGATCTTCTGGACTTCGCTCAGGATCGTACCGGCCGGGTCCGCTGCGGGAGGCGGTGCCCTGGGTTGCCGCCGGTCCGGAGCGTGCTGAACCAGCGCACCGCCTCCGCTGTTCCCTGGACGTTCGAGCCGAGGTGCCGTGACTTCTGATGGTCGACGGCGCCAAGGTCGACGACCGGCACCCCCATTCCCCGTTCTCGAAAGGCCGCGGCGCAGTTGGCCGTGTTCTGAACGGTCGCCTGCTCATCGCCCCGCGCCATGTAGAGCCGAATCGGTGCCTTGGGCTTCCAGTCCTTGCACACGCTGTCGGTCTTCCGCAGCCCGGCCGCGAGGCCGCCCTCGGGCCGGGCCAGCAGGTCACGCCCGTACGGCGTCAGCAGTTCGTCCAGCGTGTGAGGCAGCGCGCTGATCAGCTGCGGACCGGTGTGCATACCGTCGAACAGCTCCTCCACGGCGGGGTCGCGGAACACCTCGCCCGGGTTGTCGTACACATCCTGGACGCGGTCGAAGGCGACCAAGGTGTACGCGGTGTACACCACGCCCCACCTCGGCTCCAGCTCACCGTCGCCCGCGAGCAGCGCCGGGATCTCCGCGCCGCCGAAGTCGTAGGCCCCGCTGATCGGGGCGAGGGCGTCGAGCCTGAAGTGCCGGTCCTCGCCCGCCTGGAGGGCCCTGCCGAACCTGAGAGCAGCCGACGCGCCCTGCGAGAAGCCGGTGGCCAAGACGTCACGGTCCAGGGCGCGTCCGGTGCGTGGGGCGAACTGGCGTACGGCGCGGAGCAGATCCAGGGAGGCCGTGGCTTCGGACAGCACGTCCATCCAGGGGTGCTTGCCCAGGCCCGTGCCCATGCCGAGGTAGTCGGGCGCGACAGCGGCGAAGCCTGCGGAGGCGTACGTGATGGAGGGGCCACTCAGGAACACTTTCCGCTGCATCGAGGGCGCGTCGATGCGGTGGACGCCGGTGCCGTGGGCGAACGAGACAGTCCGCAGACGGCCTTGGACCCCGCGCGGAACGGTGAACAGCCCGCTGGCCGTGGTTGGTTGGCCCTTCGCGTCGATGGTGCGGTAGACGAGTCGGTACGCGTCCACACCGTGCTCGGCGGTGCCGCTGCCATACCCGGGGCGGTGAGCTCAGCGGCGGAGTCCTTGGCCGACGTGAGGGTGTAGAGCAACTCGGCGGAGAGCAGGGTGCCGCGCTGGGCGGCGTCAGAGGAGGGCGCGGCGGACGTCCCTGATCCGGCGCTGGCTCCGACGACGCCCAGCGCGGTGAGGATCGTGGCGACGGCGGCTGCGGTGACCAGCACGGCAACGTCGCAGGTGAGCCAGCCCTTTCAAAGGAGCCGCACCCAACTCCGTCCAGCGTCTGGGGTCAGGGCGGTGAAGGCGAGGCCGACGGCTGCGCAAAGACCGCGTTGAGGAGAGGAGGCCCCCACCGCTCAGGCCCTGGTCAACGCGGCGCCCGGGGCGAAGGCCGGCGGGCCGCGCCCTGAGGCGTCGGGCAGCCTTTGCCTGGTCGCTGCTCGCGTTGGGGCTGGGCGTCTTCGAAGGCACGCAGCGCGGCCTGGCGAGCCTGCTCAATTCGAGCAGGATCTCGCGGCGTCGGGTCTTCTACTTCCGCACCGCCGTCAGCCATCGGCCGTCGGCCCGAGGTTCTACCCGAGGCACAGCCGACCAGTCGGCCTCACACCGGGCCCTTTCGACAACCCTCCGCGCCGGGGACGCCCTGCGGAGTCCTGACAACCCTCCGCAGGGCGCGAGATCTACGCAGGGACCATGGCCGGGTAGTCCCTGTCCACGTCCACCCAGTGGCCGGGAACCGCGCACCACACGGTCGAGGTGCCCGATCTGCTCCCGCTCACAGTGTTGCCGTAGTGCGTGTAGGGCTGCGGAGCGCCGAGGCACACGATTCTGGCCCGCCAGTTGGTACCAGTCCCGCTGTTGCACTGGAAACGCCAGCCGGCATGCCCGGCACTTCCCGTGACGGACCCGCCGCTACAGCTCAGGGCGCCGGCCGGAGCGGCCGACGCGGCAGGAACAGCAAGAGCGACCAAGCCGCTTGAGGCCATGGCAAGCGACACGGCAGTGGCGGCAATACGTCGGTGCGGGCGCATGGACATTCTCCCTCGGGAAACCGTGTTGCGGTCGCGGCGATCTTGCCACGCGCCAACTCCGATTAACCGAACGAAACAAGTCAACTTGCTCCATGCGCTGATCTTCTCATCCTGAGTGCCAGGCGATCTCGATGTTATGAACGGCGGCGACGGAACAAACAGAAGCTTGGCCTCGTCACGAACCCCGATCACCACCGGCCATCACTTTCACGTCGCAGGATAAGAAGAGCTCACTCAACCTTCGCTGAGAATGGCTCAACCCTCACTGCGACAGGTCACCGGACGCGTGTTGGCCGCCCGGACCGCTGGCCTGGATAGCGCATTCCACCGCCTCGCGGACCGCCTTTCGGCGATTCCTCTACTCCGGGCGCGGGGTGATTACGGTCGAGTCAGAGCGAAGGGCGGACCCGGGGCCACGACGGAGGCCGGGCCGGAAGGGTGGGCAGCGCATGGCCGACATGGTTGATCTGGGCGCGTACGGCGAGGACTTCACGGCCGATCCGTATCCCCTGCTACGCCGCGCTGCGCGTTCGCGGCCCGGTGCATCAGGTGCGGCTGCCCGACGGGCGGGAGGCGTGGCTGGTGGTGGGCCACGACGCGGCGCGGGCCGCGCTCGCCGATCCGCGCCTGGCCAAGGACTGGCGTGCCACCGGCATGTGGGAAGTGCGCGAGGAGCAGACTCCGCTGTCCAGCAACATGCTGGAGCTCGACCCGCCGGACCACACCCGCCTGCGCAAGCTGGTGGCGCGGGAGTTCACCACCCGCCGGGTCGAGGCGCTGCGCCCCCGCGTGCAGCGCATCACTGACGGGCTGCTGGACGCGATGCTGGCCGCCCCCGACGGCCGTGCCGACCTCGTCGAGGCGCTCGCCTTCCCGCTCCCGCTCATCGTCATCTGCGCCGCATCCGGTTCCACGACCTCCGCAACTCGACGGCGACCCTCCTCCTGGAGCAGGGAGTGGAACTCGTCGTGATCAAGGAGCTGTTGGGCCACGCCCACATCGGCGTCACCGCCACCGTGTACGCCCACGTCCGGATCCGCCTCCAACGCGACGCCATCACCCTCCTCGGCCACGCGCTCCGCAACCCCGCCGAGACCACCGGCAAGCCCGACGACGGCGACGAACCACCCCTCGTCGGAGCCGCCGTCCGCTGACGTTGCCGTCAACTACTGCCGTCACCCCACGCTGAAGCCCCGCCAGGACGCACCTGGCGGGGCTTCAGGTTTGCGGTCGCTCACTCCGATCCGGCCCGTAACAGACGATCATGACGCACCTAAATGCGAATCGGCGGCGGGAGCGAACGCACTCGCTTATCCCGTTACCAGCTCACGCATTCGCGCGATTAGATCACAAGATCCGAGGTCTCCCGACAGCCGAACGAGCCGCTCGTAATACTCCTCGCTAATCGACAACTCGTCTTCGTAAATCCATGAGCACATCGTGTCGAAAGCTAGGGCGAACTCTCCGGCCGCCAGAAGGTCTCGCACGTCAACTGCGACTGAAGGCGCAGTGATGGGAGATTCCTCTAGCAGCGCTTCGACCTTGGCGGCGTACTCTACGGCTTCCACTGCGCCTCCAGTCAGGGTCGGTACGGGAAACCGGTCACGATTCGGTCCGTTGCAGGTTCATAAATGACCCTGATGTTCACGCCGTCCACTACTCCTTCAACCTTCCATCGCGACGGATCCCCGTTCCTCGTGTCCAGCGCAGCTCGGCCTGTCTGCTGCGTTCTGACGCTGCTCGGACTGGTCGCCACATCGGCAATGCCGTCGAGGATCTTGTCAGTATCCCAGTCGCGCGGAAACACGGTCTTTCCAGGCTGTCCCGGCCACTTATGGCCACCACCCGTTCTGTCACCGTGAATGATGTGGAACTGCTCTTGTCCGCCAATCAAGTCACGTCCGGCGCCAGTGCAATTGCTGTTGTGAACGAGAACCGGCGTCTGACCAGCAAGTACATAGTACGTGTGCAGGCCCTCGACGGTGAGATTGTAGGTGCGCTGACGGTCGCGGTACTGGCTGGTTGCCGCGACGGTTACGGTGCGGCCGCCGTCCGTGCGCAGCATCATGCCCGGCTTGAGCTTGCCGGCCGCTACCCAAGCCTTCTTGTCAACTCACCAGAAAGGATGCTCATGAGTAGCGGTGAGCTTTTCATCCCCGTTGAGGGTGGAGATCTCTATCCTGGTGAACTGCTTATCGTCATTAGTGACGATAATTGCTGTGACTTCGCGTTCGCCAGTTTTGCCGGTTTCCGGGTTCGTCGCTAGAACCCTTTCTCCGACTTTGATGTCCTCGATGTTCTTTTTCTTGCCGTCGGCCATGCGGATCTTTGTGCCGGCGAGGAAGCACTTGCATCCTGAAGGGGTGCCCCTTTTCCCCTTTGCTCCCGCCTCTGCGCCATCGTCCAGCGATTTGAGGGACTTCTTTAGGGTCTTTCCGCCTATTTTGGGACCCTTAAGGAAGGGCAGATTCAGGACGGTGCTTCCGCAGTCTTTGCTGATCCCTGGATGTCTCCCGCACGACTGCCACGACTGCACGTCGGGAAGGATGAATTCTTTGGTGACCTCGGCCGCGCCGCTGTTCGCGAAGAACTTCCTGAGATGGGGGAATGGATCAAAGCGGTCGAGCGGATTGGGGAATCCGACTTGAGTCATGCGGTTGTTTGCGCCGGAGCTGTAGTAGACCGCGCTGCTCATGTGCCCGCTGTTGCGGTATCCCCAGCTACCCGACGATCGGGGCCCGGTTGTAGATGTTGACCGCGGCTTTGCCGATTCTGCCGACGCTTTTGGCGATGTTCTTGAAGGCGTCGCCAAAGCTAAGAGACCGGTGGGATCGCTGAACGTGACGGGGTTGCTGTTGCTGTAGGTGTAGCCGTTCATCTGCCGGGGGCCCGTCAGGTCCATGATGGGGTTGACGGACAGGAACCGACCGGTGGACGGGTCGTACTCGCGAGCTCCGAGGTGAGTCAGGCCGGTGGAGGCGGTGCCGTCGGTGCCGCCGACGAAGCTCTTGGTGCCGGGCCAGGACTTGGGTGCCTCGCCTCGCGGTCCGCCAAAGGGGAGGGTCCGGCGCTGCGTCAGCTTCAGATCAGCTGCCGCGATGGAGAGTTGGCCGGTTCCCTGGTGGTCCGCGGTGGCGAAGGTGATGGTGCCGCTGTTGTCCTTGACCGCTTGATGGCCGCTGCCGAGAGGGGTGTAGCGGGTGGCTTTGGCGGTGGTGGCGCCCTTGGGCAGGGTGACTTCGGTGTGGCCCAGGTAGAGGGTGGGTTCCTGTCGGTGTGCGGCTGATCAGGCGGTTGCCTTCGGTGTCGTAGAGGTACTGGGTGACCTTGTCCTTGCCGTTCTGGTCCGGTGCGCTGACCTCGGCCAGGTGTCCTTCGGCGTCCCATGAGAGTTTCTGGGTGTCACCGCCCAGGGTTCGGGCGATGGTGTTGCCGCTGGGGTCGTAGTCGTAGGAGTGCCAGTTGGGCTTTGTTGCGGTTCTTGCGTCCCGTGGCCGGTCCCAGCACGCGGTGACCGCCGCCGTCGGGGATGCGGCCCAGCTTCTTGACATTGATGTGGAGCAGTTCACCGGGCTGGTCGCGTTCGTAGCGTCGGACGGGCCGGCCGGTGGCCCTGTCCAGTGTGGCCAGCGGGGGCAGGTGATGGTCACACAGGATGCGGGCGGTGCACGGTCGAGGGAGCGAGTCGAGGGAGCGAGGTGGCTGTGTATTGCGATCCGCTGGGGGCCGATGCGATGTTCCTGGCGTAGTCGTATCACCTGTTCCTCGACCCTGGCGGGGGTTTTGTGCGGCGAGTGGTGCGGGCGGCTGGAGCGGTCGTGCATGCCCCTCCAGCCCTGGAGGCGGTAAGGGTCGGCCCAGCGTTTGGCGGTGGTGTGACTGACCTGGAACCGCTCGGCGCCCCCGCCGCAGCGGCCAGCCGCCCTCCACGATGCACCAGGCCAGGCGCAGCCTGCCGGTGGGAGTGAGCGGCGCGTAACGGTGACACATGAGGGCCTCCTGCACTCGGCGGTAGATGTCGCAGTCACCATTCGTCGGCCGGAGCACCGCGGCCTAAGCACTGACCGCGCAGCTGGCACCGCCGACCGGTGCGCGCCCTGGAAGAGGCGGCTCCTCTCTGCCGGACGGGGCAGCAAGCGGTGACGGTGCGCCTGGTCGAGCTGCATCTTGTCGCCGAAGTCGCCGCTGACGGCTCCTTGGACTCCGCGGGCCCGCTGGCGCCATGAGCATCGCACGGCGGAGCGCCCGGAGACCTGTACGCCACCGTGCGCATCGTCCACTGACCGCCGCCGACTAGGTCGGGCGCCAATCTCCGGCACGCTGTGGCGAACGCTGACTGCCCTCCAGCACGGAAGAAACAGAGCAGGTCCAGGGGCGCGAGTGGACGCGCGAGTGCCGGCCGTCTCCGGTTGCGCCGCCCGGCCGCGGCTGCCCCGCCTCGTACCGGAGTGACGGGAGTGCGGCCATCGCATATACGCACCGGCATTCAGGGCGATGGCGCTGCCACCGAGACCGACGTCACCAGCCTCGTTCATTATCGCCGGCCTCGACGGCGTCTTCGATGTGTTGGCATCTGTGTCCAGGCACCCCGTCAGCAACGCGCACCCCGTTGCGGCCTCCGAAGCCCAGCGGGTGCGTGAAAGCTGCCCACTCCGATCGGTCAACGCTGCGTCAGCCTCGCGTGCGAGACCCCATCCTGTGCGTAACGCGTCCCTTGTGATCCGCAGGAACGAGGCCAGTGCGGCGGGCGCAGAGCGGGTGGATGCGCGGCTGCCTCCCCGCCGATGTAGTCCGCGACCGCACGATGTCGGGCCAGGGTTACCCGCCCGCAATATCCTGACAGTCGGTCTGTGCCGCTACGGATCACCGGCCAGGGGGGGGCGATGGGCCGCTCTTTTGAACGACAGCACGCCAAGGCAGGTGGCAAAGCAGTACAGGAAGGCGACCGATTCGCCCGGATCGGCATCCGCACCGGCGGCCACTGCGCCGACGTCTACGTCGACCAGTCACCCGGCGGCCGACGCCGCTTCTGCTCGGTGACCTGCCAGAACCGGGCTCGTGTGGCGGCCTTCCGGAGCCGCGGGGTCGCTGCCGCGGACTGAGCGGCGGGCGTGGAGTGGAGCTCAACAGCTCACGCCCGGTCCTGCGGGACCTCCTGCGGGGCCTGAGACGGGACCGCCGACGGCACCTCCGGCGGGACGACCCCCTGCTCCCGCGCCATCTCACGCGCCACCCGGGGCGCCGTCCACAGCGTCGGCAGCATGATGAAGCCCACCGGCACCGCCGTGACCACGATGAACGACTGGAGTGCCGTGATGCCTCCGTCGCCGACCAGGATCAGCACCGCGGCCGCCGCGCCCATCAGCAGTGCCCAGAACGCCCGTACCGCGCGCGTCGGTTCACCGGCCCTCGTGCCCGCGGAGGCGATGCTGTACGACATCGAGTCGGTGGTCGTCACCACGAACGTGATCGTCAGCAGCAGCAGCGCGACCGCGACCACCGCACCCATCGGGAGCCGCTGCGCCATGGAGATGACGGCGGCGTCCATGCCGACCGACTTCAGCGGGCCCGAGATCGCGCCGGGGTCGCGCTGCTCCAGGAAGATGCCGGTGCCACCGAACACCGTGAACCAGAACATGGTGGCCAGCGGAGGGACGATCGCCGTGGAGACAACGAGGTCGCGCAGGGTGCGGCCCCGGGAGATGCGGGCCACGAAGATGGACATCAGCGGCCCGTAGCCGAGGAACCAGCCGAAGAAGAAGACCGTCCAGGAGCCGAGCCACGCGTGGTCGCCCCGGTTCAGCGCCAGCGGCACGAAGTCCCGCACGTACTGGCCGAAGCCGCCCAGGAACGAGTCGAGCACGAAGCCGAGGGAGCCGAGAACCAGGAAGACGGCCATCAGGGCGACCGCGAGCCAGATGTTGGCCTTGCTGAAGAACTGGATGCCGCGGTCGACACCGCTGGCGACGGAGAGCACCGCGACGACGGTCAGCAGGACAATGACGCCGAGCTGCACGGGGTAGCCGCCGGAGATGCCGAACACCTCGGAGAGCCCGTACGAGACCTGGAGGCCGAGGAAGCCGATCGGGCCGACGGTGCCGGCCACCACGGCGATGACGCAGACGATGTCGACGGCGGCCCCGAGACGGGAGTGCCGGACGCGCTCACCGAGGAACGGGTGCAGCAGGGTGCGCGGGCGCAGCGGCATGCCGCGCTCCTGGCCCCGGATCATCACGATCGAGGCGAGCGTGCCGAGGACGGCCCAGGCGAGGAAGCCCCAGTGCGCGAAGCTCTGGGAGAGCGCGGCGTCGGCCGCCTCCTGGGTGCCGCTCTTGACGCCGTCGTAGAAGGGGGGCGTGTTGATGTAGTGCTCCACGGGCTCGCCCGCCGCGAAGAAGACGCCGCCGCCCGCGAGCAGTGTCGACATGATCATCGCGATCCACTGGAACCTGCCGTACTCCGGCCGCGCCCCGGCGCCCCCGAGCCGCACCTTCCCGTACCGGGAGAAGCCCAGCCACAGCGCGACGCCGAACGTCGCGAGCAGCAGCACCTGCCACAGCGGACCGAACCACCGCGCGACGAAGGTGAACACGGCGTTTACAGCGTCGCCCGTGGCCGTGGGCGCGATCAGCGCGGCCAGGACGAACGCGGTGAGCAGCCCGCCGCTGACGGCCAGTACGGCGAGGTCGGTGCGTCCGCGGCCACCGGGGGCCGCGGCGTCCGCCGTGTGGCCCTCTTCCTTCGTATGGCCGCCGTCGTCGTCCGCGGCGGACTCGCCGTCGGCGGGCGCGGCGGTACGGGCGGGGGAAGTCGACATGAGGTTCCTTGCTGAGGGGGATTCGCACACGAGGGCACGGCGCGCGGTACGTCACGGTGCGCGAGCCCGTATGCGTGCATACGGAGTGCCGGGCGGCCGGACCGCTCGGTGCGAAGGTCAGCAGGGAAGGGTGCTATCCGAAGGGTGTTGTCGTCAAATTCCGGACAATGTCCGGTGGCGCGGCGGCCGCGTTCGCGCTGGAGCGCCGACGGCGGCTGCGCCTTCTCCGGCCCCGTCCGGTCAGTGGGCGAAGCCCCAGTCGAGCATCTTGGCGGCGTCCTCGAAGCGGTCCTTGTCGGCCCCCACGATCGCGCCGACCAGGGTGCGGTTGTCGCGCTCGGCGGCGAAGACGACGGCGTAGCCGGCCTCCGCGCCGCTGCCGGTCTTGATGCCCAGCGCGCCGTCGTAGGTGCTCAGCAGCACGTTGGTGTTGTTCCAGGTGTAGTAGCGGGTACGGCCGTTGGCCGCGGGGGCCTCGGTCTTGAACTGCTTCTTCTTCACGATGTCGGCGAACACCGGCTTCAGCATGGCGCGTTGGCCGAGCTTGGCGAGATCGCGGGCGGTGCTGCGGTTGTCGCCGTGCGATATGCCGTCGAAGGAGTCGAAGTGCGTGCCCCTCAGGCCCAGCTGCTGCGCCTTGGCGTTCATCTGGCTCTCGAAGTCGGCGATCCGCGCGTCCGTGGTGTCCCCGGACCCGAAGTTGTCGGCCAGCGCCATCGCGGCGTCCGCCCCCGAGGGGAGCAGCATGGCGTGCAGCAGCTGCCTGGCGGTCAGCTTGTCGCCGGTCTGGAGGTCGGCCGTGCTGGAACCGGCCTTCGCGACGTAGTCCCGGTACTCCTGCTTCACCGTGAACTGCCGGTCCAGCCACTCCGGGTGCTCGAGCACGACGAGGGCGGTCATGATTTTGGTCGTACTGGCCATCGCCACGCTCTCGTCAGCCTTGGCCCCGGCCCACATCTCCCGCTCCTGGCTGCCGTCGCGGGTGTCCAGGAGAAAGGCGTGGTCGGCCTTGATAACGGGGGCGTCCTGGCCCGTCGCGTCGGGCGCGCCCCGCCCCCACCCCTGTCCCTGTCCCTGTCCCTGTCCGACGGTCCCGGCGGCCTGGCCGCTCGTCCACTCATTCTCGTCGACGGAGTGGGTGGCACTGGGGGTGGCCGCCTCGGCGAGACCGCCGGCGGTGATCGGGAGCACGGCCCCGACCAGGGCGACGGTCGCGATCCGGGCCCCGGTCCGGTGCAGCCGGTTGGGGCGAGCGTGGGAACCCATGAGGCGTCTCTTCTCCCGGCGCCGGGCGCCGGCTAGTGAGGGGGGGGGGAATCGGTGCGTGGTGAACCTACTTGGGTGATGGCGGCCATTTCAAGATCGCTATGTCATAAGCGGGTAACAGGGCTGGGAGGTGGTGAAGGGCGTGCAGGAGGTCGAGTTGACCCAGTACCGGGGAGTTGGGGGTGAGCTGAGGTTCTCGTGACTGCTCGCGCCCGGCCTCGGCGACAAGGTCGTCGCCAACCAGCAGTCGTACGGCATGTCCGAGGTGCCGGGCCGCGGCGAGGCGATCAAGAAGCGCTGTCCGTGCCTACCGGCGCACAGGCCCCCGCGGAATCCGGCTCCCCGACCGCACTGGCGGTTACCGCGCCGAACACATCCCCGCCTTCCTGGAAGAACGCTGGTATCAGGAACACCTCACACCACTGCAGTTCGACGGGGCAGCGAAGTCCGTACGCCGCCTCGCAGCCGTCCGCCTCGTCCAGCAGGCATCCGGCAAGGCACAAGGTGACGCTGCCGACTTCCTCGGCATCAACCCTGCCGGAGGCCAGTTCACGGCCACGAACACGCTCCTGCAGTGGCTCAAGAATGGCCAGGACGCCTTCACTACCGCTCTACACCACCTGGCTGAAGAGCTCGACCGCGCGACAGACCCCACCAACTACCAGCGCCGACGAGAGGTACTACGAGACTGGTCCCTGCCGTCTGAGACCTGGAACGAGATCATCACCAGACTTCCGCCCGTCCCAGGCCCCGTCAGCCCCAACTTGGACGACCGAGTACGCCAGGAAGCATCCGCGTTCGTCTGGGCCTATGTCACCTGCGGCGAGCCGCTCTACGCGCCACGGCACATCGAAGCCGCACAGCCCCCGGACACTCGCCAATCCTGGCAACAGCGTCGGGCGAACACCTGGTTCCGACTCTCCCGCCCCCACGCTCTGAACCACTACGCGGCCCTACGCGGACTCCTATGCCAGCACGGCGACGCCCTCATCGAGAAGATCGAATCGGGCACCAGCAAGCCCCTTCGCTAGGTTCTGTCTGCTCCGCCAGCGACGCCCAGCCGCACCCGGTGACGCTGGAGGTCGACCTCGGCGACCTTCACCGTGATCAGCTCGCCTTCATCGACAAGCTGATCCGGGGTCTCGACCGGCTCGTCAACCAGCTCTGAGAGGTGAGCCTCCGCCAACTTGACGCCGCAAGTCAAAGGGCTGGTGTGACCGGATCGCGGGAGGCTCACGCTGGTCGTCGACGGCTGTCTGCGGAGTAGATCGTCTGACGAATTGTCCCGGGAGCGGATCAAGCGTCAGGCCAGGTTATTGAGCGTTGACGGTAGTGATCGGGCAGGCTGGACGGATGCCTGAGTCGTTTTTGCGGCGAAAGCGTCGGACGCGACCGCTCCGGGGAATGCCTGCCAAAGCCTGCGTGAGCCGCCGCTACGCACCCACCTCAGGCGCACCCGCGCTTCCCCCATCCGGTGACAGCACCGGATGGGGGAAGCGCGGGTGCGCCTGACTCCCGGCATCTGAACGAGAGTCTGTACCGAGTACGGCACGCGCCGTCGGTGAGCGGTAACGTGGCCGGCCGGCCGGTCGGCTCAGGCGGGGAGCGGTAGGCCGGCGGCGTGGAACAGCCGGTCACGGGAGGCCGTGGCCTCGTCGAAGACGGCGTCCCCAGCCTTCAGCACACCATTCTCCTTCAGGACGTCACCGGCCACCACGACCAGGTCGACGTTGCCGGCGTGGCCGCCCGCGACGATCGTGGCGGCGACGTCCGTGGCGGGCAGCATGTTGGTGTGGTCGAGGCGGATCATGATCAGGTCGGCCTCCTTGCCGGGGGTCAGACTGCCGGTGCGGTTGTCGATGCCCGCGGCCCGTGCGCCCTCGATGGTCGCGAAGGACAGCAGGTCGGCGGCGTCGAAGGTCGGCAGGTCGGGGTTCCGGTCCATGGGTCCGGCCGCGCCAGCGAGGATCAGCTGCTGGTAAGCGAGCGTTGCCCGCATGACGCCGAACATGTCCCCGCTCACGATCGTCTCGGTGTCCACGCTGAGGCTCGGGCGGACACCGGCGGCCAGCAGCCGGTTGGTAGCCGGCTGGCCGAGGCCCGGCATGAAGACCTCCAGGGCGCCGGCCACGGACGCGGTGGCCCCGTGCGCGGCCAGCATCCTCAGCTCGTCATCGGTCGACGTGCACAGGTGGATGAACGTCATGTCCGAGGCGAGCAGCCCCGATTCCTTGAGCTGCCGTACAGCCTGCTGCTCCGCGCCCCACTCACCGAGGCCCACGTGCATGCTGATCCGCAGGTCCAGTTCCCGGGCGAGCCGGATGTCCTGCGTGGAGACGTCGGGGGTGGACAGCTCCGGTCCGCGGAGCATCGCGTTCAGCGTGACCCGCGCCGAGTCGTCGGACAGCACCTCGTTGCGGATGCGCCGGATGTCGGCGGGGTGTGTGCGGTTGCTGCCGAACTGCCACTGCTCGGCCTCCGTCGACGGCCAGCCGTGGTCGAAGACGGCGCGGATGCCCGACTCCCAGTGCGCCGCGATTGCCGCGTCCGAATGCTCGGGGCTGTTGCTGATGTGAGACTCGTCCCGCACGGTCGTCACCCCGGAGTCGAGGGACATCAGGTCCGCGGCCAGGTTACCGACGTGGACATCCCGGGGTTCGAAGTGCTGGCCGAGGCCGATCTGCACGTTGCTGCGGTACTCCTCATAGGTCCAGGCGGGGCCCAGGTTGCGCAGCGCGCCCTGCCAGTTGTGGCGGTGGGTGTCGATGAAGCCGGGCAGCACGGCGCTCCCCGTGCCGTCGACGACCCGGGCCCGGTCGTCGGACAGCTCCCGGCCGACTTCGACGATCCTGCCGTCGGCGACGAGGACGTCGCCCACGAAGTTGCCGAGCTTGTCGTCCTGCGTCATCAGGTACGCGCCCTTGATCAGGATGCGTTCCTTGTTCTGTGGCTGGTCGTGGGACATCTGTTATTCCTTCCGTGCCGCGGGCAGCACTGTGTTGCTTGTCCGCTGAGAAAGAGACGGTGGGTCAGGTCCGCGCCCGGTCCGGGCATGGACGTGGATCACTTGCCGGTGGTGCCACGTGGGCGCCGGGAGGCGATCCAGACAGCGACGAAGGTGAGCAACGCGCCGAAAAGGGTGAGGACAGAGGGGGACTGGCCGCCGGAGGGTGCCAGGAAGTCCAGGGCAATCGAACTGGCAAGCTGTCCCGCGATCGCGGCCATGCTCAGCAGCAGGACACCGATCCGGCGTACGAGGAAAGCCGAGGCGCCGATGAACACCGTGCCGCACAGTCCGCCGAGGTAGACCCACCAGCTGGTGGGCAGCGGGTGCCCAGCCGTTCCCTGGACGAGTGTCTTCACGCCCCAGGCGGCGGTGAGAAACACCGCTCCGACGCAGAAGTTGAGCCAGGTCGCGGCGAGCGGCGAGCCCGACGCGGCGGTCGACGCCCCGTTCAGGGCCTGCTGCACGCCGAGCATGAAGCCGGCGGCGATCGCGGCGAGGGCGGGCAGGACGACGGTGGCGGGCGCCGGGGTATCGGCGAAGCGGGGCAGCGCGGACACGACTGCGGCCACCAGGATGACGGCCGCTCCCGTGAGCCGGGCGGCGCCCGGGCGTTGTCTCAAGCCGCCGCCGATGCCCCGGGCGTCCACGATCAGACCGGCAAGGGTCTGACCGGCGATGGCCGACACGGTGAACACGGCGATGCCGGTGATCAGCGCGGCAGTGGACTGGGCCAGCGCGAACGTGCCGCCCAGTACACCAGCCAGCAGATATCGGCGGGGAAGCCGGCCGTCCCTGGCGGCCCCGGCCATTCGGCGCAGCGCACCACGCAGTCCGGAGGAGAAGACCGCAACGAAGGACAGCAGGACGAATCCACCCGAGAAGCTGATCGCCGCCGCGGCGATACCGTCACCGAGGTGCCGGCTCAGTTCGCCGTTGAGCCGGGACTGTACCGGCACCACCATTCCGGCGGCGATGGCCGCCGCGACGGCCAGGAAACCGCCGCGGGACGCTGACGGGCGGGAGTGCCCCGGTGATGGCGGACCGGATCCGACAGGAGGGCGGCCTGACGCAGGCGGAGCGGTGGGTATGGTCATGTCGAAGCCCTTCAGTAAGGCAGGAAGGGGGCGGCCGGACAGGGCCTTGTTGTCCGGCCACTGGGTGGCCGTCGGGCCCCACCCGCCGCGAAGCCCGGGGTGACGCGGTTCTCGCTCAGAAGTCCGTACGCGCGATGTCATCGAGGATCGACGGCCCCTCGGGCGACCAGCCGAGCACGCGCCGGGCGATGTCGCCCGAGGCCTGCTGGTCGAGCAGGAGGGCCTCGCCGAGCAGGCCGAGCCGGTCGAGTGTCTGCACGACGGGCTCGGGCTCGACCCGTCCGGCCAGACCGACGGAGCGGCTCACCGCTTCGGTGATCTCCCGTACGGTCGGGTTCACACCGCCGGCTCCGAAGAAGTACGAACCGGCCGGGGCCTTCTCCAGCGCGAGCACGTACAGCTCGGCCAGGTCGTCCACGTGCACGGTGCTCCAGTGCTGGTCACCGGGCCCGACCATGGTGAGGGCCGGGGCGTCCCCCGCGGTGCGCGGGCCGGCGGCCACGAGGTTCAGCAGGCCGCCGCCGTGCCCGTACACCACCGCCGGTGCGATGACCGAGGTCCTGACGCCCTGCGCGTCGCGTACCCGCTCGGCAAGCGGCACCCGCCAGGCGGTCAGGCGCGGGGCGTTCATGGCGGTCGACTCGGTGATCGCGGAACCGCTGCCATGCAGCCAGACGCCGGTGGTGTACACAAAGGGCCGGTCCGTGTCCCGCAGCGCGTGCAGGAAGCTGGTGACAGCCACCTTGTCGACGGTCGCACTGCTCTCGTCACCCGGTGACGCCACGTGGATCACGCCGTCGCTCGCGGCCGCGAGCCCCCGGAGGGCCTCACCGTCGGACAGGTCGGCAATCGCTGGCACCGCGCCCTTGGCCCGCACCAGTTCGGTCTTCTCTGCGGAGCGGACCACGGCGGTCACCTGGTGGCCGCCGGAGATGAGCCGGTCGAGCACCGAGGCTCCGATGTAGCCGGTGCCGCCGGTGAGCAGGACACGCATGGTCATCCTCTTTCGCTGATGTCACTGACGTTTTGCACTGTTGTCACTGACGTTTTCCTGGACGGGGTGGTGGCCCGCACGACAACGGTCACCCCGACTGGCTATCGTGTCCAACGAATGTTTCCGAACATCAAATCGGGAATGGCGATGAATGAGGGATCGGTGGACCAGAAAAAACTGGAGTACTTCATCACGGTCGCCGAGGAACTGAACTTCACCCGGGCGGCCCAGCAACTGCACGTCACACAATCCACGCTCTCGGCCGGCATCAAGGCCCTGGAGCAGGAGCTGAGGGCCGAACTGCTCATCCGCTCCACCCGGTCGGTCAGTCTGACGGAGGCCGGTTCGGCGTTCCTGCCCGAGGCGCGTAGCGCGATCGAGGCCCTCGACCGGGCCAGAGCCGCGGTGGAGCCACTCTCCACGGGGCTGCGCGGCAGCCTCACCGTGGGCGTTCTCAGCGGACTGACCGTTATCGACGTGCCCGCACTGGCGGGCGACTTCCATCGGCGCCATCCGGAGGTCCGGCTGCGTACCGAGACCTCCCAGCGGGGGACCTCCGGGCTGATCGAAAAAATGAAGGAAGGCCACGTCGACGTGGCCTTCGTGGGAGCCGACATCACGGACGCGCACATCAGGGTGCGGGCCGTCAAGAGGTACCAGGTCCAGTTGCTGGTTCGCGCCGGTCACCCACTGGCTCTCCGCGAGAGCGTGCGGCTGAGGGACGTAGCCGGGGAACCCTTCGTCGACATGCCCATAGGGTTCGGGCAGCGCCAGATCGTGGACGACGCCTTCACGAGGGCGGAGCTGTCCCGGCGCGTCCTGATCGAGGTATCGGACATCACCACGATCGCGGAGTACGTGGCGCACGGTCTGGGCGTCGCACTGCTGCCCCCGGACTTCGCGACGGCGGCCGGGGACGCGGTACGTTCCGTCCCCCTCGCAGACGCACGTCTGTCCTGGACGCTCAGCGTGGTCGCCTCGGCGACGCGTCCGCCGACCCGGGCGCTGCACGCCTTCCTCGACCTCATCCCGCACCACATCCGCCGCGACCGCGTGTTCTGAGCGCGCCCGGCCGGGTCTGTGGGGGTGCCCGCTGAGGTGGATCCTGCTCTGGGGAGCGCAGTTGAAGAGTGCGGACGTGACGCTTTCCGTCCCCCTCGTCGGCTAGTGCCGGATCAGGCAACGTTTGCCCTGTCGACGACGGCGCGTAGGCGCTGGTCGTTGGCGTGGCGGTTTCGCCAGATGATGTAGCGGCGGATCATGCTGCCCTGTTCCTTGTGGTCGGCGCGGTCGGTGCCATCGAGGGTGAAGTAGCGTAGGGCTGTGAACTGGGCTTCGATGCGGTTGAGCCAGGAGCTGTTGGTCGGGGTGTAGGCCATCTCGACGTTGTTCGCCGCTGCCCAGGTGCCGACGCGCTGGCACTTCTTTGTGGTCAGGTGCGGGGAGAAGTTGTCGCTTACGATCGCGATCCGCACGGTCGGATGGTAGAAGCTGCGCAGGTAGCGGCAGAACTCCAGGAACTGCGTCCGCTTTTTGACCGGTTTGATGTGGCCGTACAGCTTGTCCTTGGCCAGGTCCAGGGCGGCGAACAGATGGCGCACTCCGCCGTAGCGGTTGTAGGTTGCCCGGCGCCGTCGGCGGGGTTCACGGTCGGGGTCCTTGTGTTTGCCTCCGCGTTCGGCCCACTGCCGGCCCGGGTGCGGCATCAGATTGAGCGGGCCGAATTCGTCCATGCAGAAGACGACTTCAGGCTCGCCTTCTTCGGGTATGACCTCTCCGTCGGCGATCGCATAGAGGTGCTCGACGCGGGCCTTCTTGGCCGCGTAGTCCGGGTCGCTGGAGGTCTTCCACGTCTTCAGGCGTTGAAAGAACCTCCGCCAACTTGAAGTTGCAGGTGAGGTGGGTGGTGTGATCGTCGAGTGTCGTGCTCACCGAGGGCGTGGGCTGCGGTCTTCCCTCTTGATCGTCTGTCAGCGGCTGACCTCGAGGTTCGTGAGGACGAGCAGGGCCCGCAGGAGGTCAGTGGCGCGCGCGGGGTTGCTGCGGAGCTTTGTGATGGTTCGCCAGGTCTTGAGGTGCCGCAGGTCATGGTCTGTGCTGGCAGCCCCTCGCGTTCTGGCCGTTGGTGGATAACCTGCCTTCATGCCGCTGAACGTCCCCAAAGAGATCAAGCGTGTGAACAAGCAGGTCCTCGTAGAGCTGAGTTCGAAGAGCGAGCGCCTCAACCTCGGCAGGGGGCGCGAGCCTGGATGGCTTGATCAGTACCTGGCCGACGATGCGACGGGGTCTCTGCGCGCGATCCTTCTAGAGCGTCCTCCCAAGCCCTGTTATCGCTGCCTCGTCCTGATCAAGCGGGCCGACCTGGAGGTCGAGCACTTCCTGCTCGACGTGCTGCCCGAGGATTTCGACCGGCTTGAGGGCATCGTCGGCGAGGCTCTGCTCACGCTCACGCGCTGGGCGTTGTCCCAGATCCCGTTGAGTCCTCTTCCTGCGGAGTAGCAGGTTCAATCGGCCGACCGCAGATTCAGGCATTGCTCTGTGGGGTCCAGCCGGGTGGTGACCGCCAGTGATCTCCGGCGGCGTATCGGCTCCAGTTGCCTCCGGCCTCGGACGCGAGCTTGGCTGTGGTGACCCGGTGATAGCCGAGAGCCTCAGCGACGACCGGCGCGGGCATTTCCAGAACGTGTTGCCGGATCGCGGGCTGTGCGGCCAGCCGTGGTGGGGATGCCGATGTCGTTGATGAGTGCGGCAATAGCGTCGGGGTGCATCGGTTGTGCGGCCCGGCGGCCGGGGAACAGCCACCGGGAGGCGTGGTTGGTCGCGGTGTTCAGGTTGTCCCGGCTGCTGATCCAACGATGTAGCAGATTCGCGAGTGGTTCTGGCACTGGGGAGCCCGTCCAGCCGGTCCCGCACCCACATCGCGACCGTCCCCTTCGGATTACTCGCCCGCGCCGCCCGCACCGTCACGGCCGGGATCACCGCGCCGGTCTTCACCCGCATCGCCATCTGGACCACCCAAGAGCCGAGCCACCCCGCTCCTCCAACGGTCCCGCCAACACCCCACCTGATGCGGGTAATTCGCCCTGCCAGCCAAGATTCCCGACAGCGTCAGAGCCGCGTACGAGAGCGCCACCGGCCGAGCGGGCCCGACGCGACGAACCCCAGGTCGGGGCGATCCCCGCGTGTGCGGGGAGCAGACCACAAGTCAGTGGGCGCTGAACGCGTCGATGGGGCCACGCGTGCGCGGGGAGCAGTCTGCTGCCGTGGAACCCGTGTGTCCAGTAGCGGGACCATCCCCGCAGGCGCGGAGCCGACTTCACGGACGGTGTCAGCCCCGGCAGGCTGTTCGGTGGAGGCGGGTGCCTTGGCCCTCGGCCATTTCGAAGGTGATGTGCTGGGCAGCGAGGGCGCCGGACTGTACGCCGCCTTCGTGGGGGCCGCTGGCCATCCGCTTGCCAGCGATGAGAAACGCTCCCTGGGGCACAGGATTACCTGCAGAATGGCGACTATGAACGCTGATGGGTCGCTGTTCGTGGCGGAGGGGCGGATCTCCGAAGTCGATCTCATGTTGATTGAGGAGCAGTTGGGGCCCGGTGCCGGCCGGGGCGGCCAGGGGGAGGTCGCGTTGCCGTTTCGCGAGCCCAGCTATGTCTCGATCGGGGAGCCGGTCGTCACTCGGCTGGAACCTCATGATGGGGTGTCGGCTGAGATCAGGCATCAGTTCGACGCGTACGAGTTTTACCAAGTGCAGCTCACATGTTCGTTCCAAGCCGCGGTCGGCTGCCGGTTCGCTCATGCGCGGTTCACCGCTGAGCTGGCCACAGGTGCGGAGGGCGGCGATCCAGAAGCAGCCGTTTCGCAAGCGATTGCCTATGACCTGTTCCCCATGCTCCTGGAGGAGGCTCGAACGGTCACTGTCACTTCGCAGGGGTGGGGGGCGGATCTGACGTTCGGTTTCGAGCCGGTGGAAGCGACGCTGACGTTGCCCTCGTGTGAGCGGTCCGAGGAGCGGGTCACGTACAGCAGCCGTGTGGAGGCGTTCGACCTGCGGGGCACGCGACCTGCGTGGCAGTTCGTCCGTACCGAACAGCGGGAGATCAGCGGTCCTCAACGGCTGTTCATGCTGGTGCGGAAACCCAAGGGCACCGTTGTGCGGGCGTCGTTCGGCCTGCGCGCGACGGCACAGTTCATGCTGGGCGGGCAGGGCTTCGCTCCGGCCGACCTGGTGATGCTGTTCCGTAGCCGTAGCAGGGCCGGGGAGCTGACGGACCGGCCGGGTGCCGCTCTTTGCTGAACGTGTGCATCAGCGCCCGTGCACTTGGAAGCCCGCCCAGTAGTAGGGATCGGCGTAGGGCGTCTCGTCCGGGGATTCTGCGGCTTTTGCCTCAGCGTATGCGGCGAGGTGCTGTTCGGCCGGGCCCGCACCGTACCGAAGCCCCCGGACCACGCTCCCGGCCAGCCCGTCCGGGGCTGTTGCCCTGTCATCTGGTCGTCCGCTCCCGCCCCGCGGACAATCCTCGGCCGCTCGATGTGGGCTCGCGCCGCTCTCCCAGGCAGTCAGGTCCCGGTAAGTAACCGTCCGCAGCCAGGTTTGCGCTGCTGCCAGGGCATCCGCGGGATCGCGCTCCCTCATGGCGGGCAGCCATTCCTGCGCGAACTTCACCATGAGGAGGTACGTTGCGCGATCGTCCACCGCCCACAGAGGCGCCAGGACCGCTTGCGCGCCGGCTTGCAGCATTCCGACCGCCAGGCTACGGACCTCGTCGCGTGCGCCACGGAGGTCCATGACCGCGGTACGGCAAGCGGAGAGCACAAGCAACCGCAGGCCGGCCGTATCGGCTCGGTGCGTAAGAGCATCCCGCAGCGTCAGCGCCTCGCCATCTGCCAGTACAAGCCGGGAACGAAGAAAATCTATGCCGTCGAACTCACCGTGACATGAAGCGGAGACCATCGCGCCCGTGCGCAGGATCTCCAGCAGCCAGTCCAGTGTTGCCGACTCCCGCACTCGGGCATTCGTGGGCTCGTTGGCCAAGGCTGCCACGGTGAGGGCCTCAGCCTCTCCCCAGCGCAGCTCCTGATGGGTGGGGCGCGGATCACCCAACGTGTACACACCGGACCTGATGCCGCCCTCACCCGGGGCAGCGACGGCGGAGCGTGCGCTCGGTGCCACCGTCATCGACAGGTGCTCGCCGACGGTCTGCAGTGCTACGTCAGTATCAGGGACCGCCTTACCGCCGACGTCCGTGCCGCCGACGACGCGCGTCTCCTCTTCGCCCGCCGGCGGTGCGGCGAATGGCCCGGAGAACGGCTCAGGTACAGGCACAGAGAGCAGAGGGAAAGCAGGCAGGAGTCCGCACGGTACGAGGACCGACGTCGTGACACCTAGCTCCCGGAGCCATGCTGTCAACGGCCCCATCGCCGCCTCGGCCAGCTTCGGCAGGCAGCGGCGCAGCTCAGCGGTGAGGAAAAGCTGGTGCAGAATCGCCTGGAGCCGGGTCAGGGCCGCGGTGTTCAGCTCCGTCAGCGGCCGGTCGGTGATCTCCTCCACCCCCACGTACCGCAGGCAGCCGTCCAACGCCGCCTGCAGTGTGCTTGCCTTCCCTGCTCGACTGCACGCCTCACCGAGGTGCCGGGCCTTCGCGGCAAGGGTGTCCCCAGGCCAGTGATTGACCAGCCAGTTGAGTCCCGCGCCCTCCTGCGCCGCGCCGTAACCACCAACGAGTCGTCCCGAACCGTCATCGAGCGCCACCTGGACGAGGTCCTTCAGGAGCGTGTCGGTCAGTGCGTGCAGAGGGCGGGCCAGCACGGCCGCCGGAGGTCCGGACGGGCCGTCTGCTGGTATCACGGCCAGCGCAAGTCCGCCCCACTCGGCGCTCAGCAGGTATACGACGGGACGTCCGACCCCTGCGGCGATCTGTTCGACGCTGAGCACCGGATCGAGGAAGTCAGCCGGGTCACGCTCCAGACGGATCTCCGCGACGACAGCTTGGAAGTGCTCCCTCGCCTCCCGCAGTGCCGCAGCCCTCTCCAGTGCCCCCTTCGCGCTCCCCAGCCCCTGAATCACCGCTGGATCTGTGCTGTGCCAGCGCACCTCGTCAACGGCGGCTTGCGCCGTGGCGAGCGCAGCATGGGCGGTGGTGAACCGCGCTCTGCGGTCCCCGTCGGTGATGCGTTCCGGATTTGCTGACCGCAGCGCCAATGCCTCGGCGAGTGAGCGTGCCCGGCTGCGCTCGAGTGCCTCGACCGCCTCCTCCAGGCGTCCCAGCCGGGACAGTGCGTAGGCGTCCAGTTCGCCGGCCGCGTGACCTTGCCGGACGACGTCGTCGAAACCGTACGTGCCGGTACTGACCCGGGACAGCAGCAGGTCCCCGGCCGTGCAGGCGGAGGCGAACGCCTCGTGGGCGGCCTCCCAGTCACCGAGGTGGGCCTGGACTTCGCCGAGAGCGCCAACGGTCTTACGGTGATCGGCGGGCCGGTCGGTCACTGTGAGCACTTCCAGAGCGGCCCGCAGACACCGGGCCGCGCGACGCAGGTTTTCGGGCCGGTCGCCCGTCCGCCGGCGCATCAATGCCTGTCCCAAGTTGTGCTGAGTGCGTGCCCACTCGACGGCGTCATGCTTCCGTGTACGTACCGACAGGCATCGAGTGAATCCCTGGACGGCCTGTTCGAGGTTGGCCGAAGGATCACCCAAATGCCGGTCCAGCATCGCGGAGGCGAGGTTGAACTCGGTGCCGGCCCATTCCTCCGGGTACTGCTGTCGTGTCAGAACCGTCAACGCGTCCTGGAAGTCCTCGATGGCCGCCTCGATCGCCTCGCGCTCCCACCGTCTCAAGGTCAGCCGTGTGTATCCCATGCTGTTGCGCACGCGCGCCCACTCGTGGGGATGACCGTCGCGGTCCAGGACGGTGAGGGCCTGCTCGAAGGCTGCGAGGGCGTGGTCGTAGTTCTCACGTGGGTCGCCGAACCGCCGGTCCCGGTACAACTGGCCGAGCAGAGTGGCGCCCAGTGCCCAGTCCAGCGATCCGGTGGTGCGCGTCTGCAAGGAGTCCGCGGCGTGCAGTATCGCGATCTCCAGGTTCTCCGCGGGGTCACCGGAAAGACGCTGGGCGTAGGCGGCGGCGAGGTGGCTCTTGACTGTGCCCCACTTGAACGGATCATCCTCGCGGCTGTACGCCTTGAGTGCTGTTTCCAGGGAGGAGATTGCGGCTTCCTGCTGCTGATCTCTTTCGCCCGAGGGATGCTGCAGCAGGGCGAGGGCGAGTTCGTCGAGCAGTTCGGCGCGGAAGGAGGGCAGGACCACATCGTCGCGCAGCAGCGCCGCACGCAGCAGGGTGATGCGTACGCGTGGGTCGGCAGCCTGCGGTGATGTGATCAGCGCGACGAGCTCCGGTAGCGGGACGATCCGGCAGTGGTCGTGCCAGTAGCCGTCGAACCGGTCCGGGGCCACTCCGACGGCGCCGTCGGTGTCCGGGGCCGTGGCGGCCTGAGGGGCAGGGAGATCAAGGGGCGCTCCTGCCTGGGTGAGTACCTCTACGACGGGGAGCAGACGGGCCAGCACCCGCCTGCGGGCGCCTTCCTGCGTCAGAGCCATCCGCGCACGGAAGACGTCGTAAAGGCTGTGAGTGAGTTGCTGATGCCGGCGGGGAGCCGCGTACGGGGTGCGGACCAGCAGGGCCCGCAGGAAGCACGCCATGGACAGGTCCATGGCATCTGGGCCGCCGTCGGGGAGGTCCTGGTACAGCAGGCCGAGGTTCGTCTGCGCCATCGCATAGTCGTTGGGGTGGAGCAGGATGTCGTGCACTTCCAGCGCGGACTGGTAGGCATCGATCGCCTTGCGCCTGTTGACGGACGGCTCCCCGCGCAGACGTTCCGCGTAGGCGTTGCCCAGGTTGTTCTGCGTGGTCGCCCACCCATGGGGATCCGCGTCTCGGGTTCTGACATCGAGTGCGGCAAGGTACGCGGTGATCGCCCGCTCATCGAGCTCGGATTCCCCGGTGCCCCGCTTGCCTTGTGATTGGGACAGCATCCGGTAGGCGTTGCCCAGGTTGTTCTGTAATCTGCCGTGCTCTGCGGGAAAGAGGTCCGGCGTGTACACCTCCAGCGCGGACTCGTAGGCGAGGGCCGCCTCCCACAGCGGATGTTCGTCACGCGGAGCGCCGACCTGGACCAGCACGTCGCCGAGCTCTTGTTGAGCGGCGGCCCATAGCCAGCGCGCTCGGCCGTCCGCCCGCGTGAGGTCGATGAGGTGGCGCAGGTAGCCGAGCGTGAGGTGGGGATCGCAACGTGCCAAGGCGGCTTCGATGTCGGCCACCGCGGGTGCCGCCCACGCGGGCAAGGGAGCCGACCGTCCCTGACGGTCTGCCGGTCGTTGGGTGCTGCGGGGCCATTCCGGATGGTCATGCGTCTGGGGCATGGGGCTGTTCCGTCGTGTCGCCCGTGTCGCCACGGGGTACCGGGGCGTTGGGCTGGGGACAATTGCCGGTCCGCGTGCTGTACGCGGGGGTGCTGTTGAGACGGGCCCAGGCAAGCTGTGGGGCATTTGGGGCGGGATCAGCCTGCCGGGTCATGCTCTGTCCATAGTTTGATCCGGATGAGATGCGGGCGGTCGGGCGCGCCACTCTCGGTACATGTGAGAGGCCCGGCTTTGAACTGATCCATGGTGGTGTTCTCGGATGTTGCCGTCCGGTGGCTTCCATCCGCGTAGTGAAGCTCGAGACGCACATCCGCGGTCCATTTCCCGATATCCACGCCGAGCTTGTCGCACGCAATGGAAATCGAGTCGATGGCCTTACGGACTTTGGGGAAGGTCCGCAAAAGGCTGTCCGCCGCCGCGGACAGCAACTCGCTGACGTCGGGGGGTGTGGACGGCAGGATGGATCTGCCGGAGGGCGTGACCGTCAGCAGGGCTTTCTCCGGGGCCGCCAGGATGCCTTGCTGCGTGGGTCGGAGACAGCAGTCTCCGGCGCTGGTCCAGCCCTCGACTACCCATTCGCTGCAGCGCTCGCCCTCGTAGAGGGTCATCCGAGTCCAGGCGGGTTGGTACTCCCGTCCGAGGTGTGAAGCTTTGTGCGATGCGCCCCCTACAGGAGCATCGTCAACACCAGCACGATCAGGACCCCGCTGAACAGTACGGCCAGTCCGGCGCAGCTCCAGGTCGCCCTCCTGAGGAACTGATCGGTGAGTGCCCGCTTCTTGGTGTGCTTCTTCCGTCCCGGCTCCTGTGGGGTTGCGTTCGTGCCCTCCCGTTGTGCGGCTGGTGCTTTTCCCGGCACCACCTCGCCTGCCGAAGAGAGAAGGTGTCTGCCCGGGATGGACTTGGGGAACGTCTGCTGTGGGCTTCCGGAGCGGACGAGGAGCATTGACGCAGTGCCCGGCCACAGGTCACGCAGGGCGCGCACGGGAGCGGAGGGCGCGCGGTCGCCCGTGACGTGCACCTCGTAGACCAGGTCGCCCACGATCGCGACACCGTCCTGCTTTCCCAGCAGGAGCCGAGCCACCTGGTCGAGGAAGGTGTGCCGGTCACTGTCGTCTTCCTGGAGGCCCCACCATGTGCCCGGCGGTTCCGAAGCCGGCAGGCCGGGCTCTGGTCCCAGCTTCCGTAAAGCCTCGGCGAAGCGTTGAACTCTCTCCTGCTGGTGGCCGGGCGTATGGCGGCCTCGCAGCCTCGTGATGGCATCGTCCGGGAAGGCATCGGAGAACGTGGTGCGCAGCCGTGTGCTCCCTGCTGTGCCCACGACTTCGTCCAGCCACAGGCCGACGAGGGGAAGCACCTCAGAGGCGTCCGGCGGGCCGCAGCTGCCGGTGAGGGCCAGTGTGAACTCCCGAGAGCGTCCGCGTGTGTCCCTTCTCCCCGAAGGGATGGAGGCAAGGTATATCCGCCACTCGCCGGTGCGGGCCGTGACGGCCAGCCCCATCCCGTTCCAGTTCACCAGCCCGCTGAACTCGGACCACCAGTCGGCCTCCGGTTCGCCGCCGAGGAAGTCGTACTCCTCGTTGACGCCCTCGCCCCGCATTTTGACGTATGCCCGCACGAGGTGGCTCACCTCCGTTGAGAACCGGTGCTCATAGGCGCCGTACCCGTTCGCTGTACTCGCGTTCGGCGAGGCCGTCGATGACCGCCTGCAGGTTGTTGAGGGCGTGCAGCGCTTGGAGATGCTGTGCTCCGAGTTGATCGGAGCGCTCCCGCTCCCGTGCCGACTGGCCCAGCCCGGCGCCGCGCAGCCATCCCAGAAGGGACAGGGGTGCGTCCGGTTCGGTGAGCCGGATGAGTTCGGCCCGTCCGATCGCTCCGCCGATGATGTTGTCGGCGGCGCGGAAGAAGTTCCCCACCAGGCCGCGGTCCCGGTCGGCGTAGGACTGGGCGGAGTGGTGCCGCTCGGCAAGCGCCCTTTCTTGGCCCTGCTCGGCCTTTCGCCGGGCGTCGGCGAGCACACGGCACAAAGCGGTCAGGAGGTCGTCGACGCCGCGGATGTCGCGCTTGCCGTCGTTGATGATCCGGAAGCACGGCTCACCGCACACCGGTGTCCGGGTCGGGCGGCCACCTGACGTAGATCCGGTCGACGCAGCCGAGTGTGTCGACCGGCAGGTAGAGCATGGTGGCATGCGGTGCCTCGGCGCGCACTGCTCTGATGCAGTCGGTATAGGTGGCGCGGAACTGCTCGTAAAGCTCGTCCGAGCGGTCGCGGCCCCGCGAACGGTAGTCGTCGGAGGCGACCCTGACGTACGACTCGCACTTGACCGGGACGAAGAGCACCAGTGCCGGTGATTCGGCGGCCGCCGCCCGTCCTCTGGCCCATAGCCGTAGGACCTGCAGGGTGTCGTGCAGGCGTAGCAGCAGGGGCACGGCCCGATGCTGGCGCGGTGTCACCGCCTCCATCACGGGAGGGGAGTCCACCGGAACCAGGAGCACGGAGCTTCGCAGCATGAAGTCATGGACCGACTCCCAGCCCTGCCTGGCGGCTGCGGAGTCCGTTCGTAACTGAGGGTCGAGCCAACCTCCGGGATAGTCCTTGAGGTGCAGCGCGATACCGCCGTTGGCCAGTCCCGGGTCGAGCCGAAGGCGGAAGTCGACCACGGAGGTGTTCGCCTTGACGGAATCGGCGACGAACTGGCCGCGTTTGACCACGCTGGCCAGGGCATGGGCGTGGTCGGCCATCAAGGCCTCGGTCGGCTCGTCGTCCGGGACCACCGTGACACCGCTGCCGGCGAGCATGTCCTGCCCCGCGAGGAAGACGGCGCTGATGAGCGAAGTCTTGCCGACCCCGCTGGGACCGACGAGCCCGATGTCGAAGACGACGCTGTCCCCGCTCATGCCCCACCGTTCCCTTCCCCGTGACGCGCGTGACGGGCCAACGCTTCGTGGACGGTGCCAGCCAGTGCCGCGAGGTCGCGGGCTCGGGCGTCCGCGGCGTCCAGCCGCCGGAAATCGTCGTGCCACAGCAGATCGCGGTGGCCACGGGCCAGCCGCAGGAACTCCTGCCGCGAGTCGGCCGAGAGGATCAACTCGTCCTCGAACTGCTTGACCGCGGCGTACAGCACCAGCGCGGGCAGGACGGCTTCACGCTGCAGGGCGACCATGGTCTCGAAGGCCGCTTTCTGCGTCCGTTCCAGCAGCCGCTGTTCGAGCAACTCGGCCCCGGCCTCGTCGGCCGGCGCCAAGAGGACCACCTTCGGCCGCCCGGTGTCGGGATCGATGATCTCCAAGCTGAAACCGTCAAGCTCTTCCCGGACTCTCGGATGCAGGTGCGTACGGTAGTCCAGCCGGGTCTGCAACAGGTCGCGTACGGCATCCGCGAGGACCGGGCAGGACGACTCGCGCAGCCGTACCTCCAGTTCGCGCAACGCCTGCTCGCCGGTGTCGCCGCGCAGCAGCGGGCCGCACGCCTCCCGGAACGCCTCGGCGATGTCACGCCAGGTCGCGTCCAGTTGGTCACGGAAGAATGCGTCCAGCGCCCGGAAGCGCCGACTCACTTCCACACGTACCCGGTGCATCTCGTCCACGAGGAACGGCGACGCGGCGCGATCGGCTGGCATCCGCAGACGGGCCTCCTCCTGCCAGCGCTCCGACCCGAGCCCAAATCCGTCCTCGGCCCAGGCAAGGACCTCGTGGAAGGCGGCCTCCACAGCGTCGGTGTACCTCTCGTCCACGCCGTCCCGGTGTGCCGCACGCCAGAGTTCATCGACGATGGTCCGCAGGCCCCGGTCCACCTTCCACCGTAATTCGGACGCTCGTCGCTGAAGCAACTCCTCCTTGAGGTGGGTGAGTTCACGAGCCGCGGCCGGGTCGCCGACGAGCTGGGGCAGCGCCTCCTCGATGTGCTGTGCAGTGTCCGCCACCTGGGTCATCACACCGGAGAACACCTCGTCGTCCATCGTGGGCAGGGTCTGCGCCAGGGTTTCCAGGAAGGGAACGAGCAGGCTCTCGCGGACCGTCTCCGGATCGGCCGCGTCGGTCTCCAGCACGTGAAAGTACGCGCCGTCCGTGCTGTCATTCACATGGACGCGCAGGTGGTTGCGGAGCGCCTCGATCCCTCCCGGGGTCTCACCGCCGGAGTTGATGACCAGATGGACGTAGTGCCGGGGCGTGTGCACATGGCCCCTGGCATGGTCCAGGAGTTTCAGGGTGTTGTCGTCCGCCTTGGTGTAGAAGGCGGAGGTGCTGCTCGGGCGCAGGACGAGCAGGACGGCATCCACATGGTGACGCAGGTCTTGGACATGGCGTTCCTCGGCACCCGCCGCGAGATCTCCGAGGCCGGGCAGGTCCACGACGAGGAGCCGGGCGGCGTCGGCGTTGGGGAACGGGGTCTCGATGGCCGCCTCCCGCACGGCGAGATACGGCCGGTGCACTGTGCCGGCTGCCAGTTCCTCGCTGGTCGGGTGGGCCACGTAGGGCCGGAGTCCTTCCAGCCCTTGTTCCACTTCACCCCCGGTGAGCAGGGCCGCATACGAATCGAACGATGCCTGCATGCCCTGGACAGTCACCAAGTGGGCATTGCTGCTGTGCCGTTCCGGGGCCTTCGGGTCGGGTTTCGGGTACGCCCAGTCGCGGAATTGCTGGAGGGTTTCGGGGACGCCCTCGATACCCAGGAGCCGGTGATAGGGCGCGATCACCTCGGAGAGAAACGACTCCGCGCTGTGCATGTGCAGAATGACGCACTGGCGGTCACTCTGCATGATCCTGCTGCGGACTGCCGTCACCGGGATATCGGGTCCTGTCGGGATCTGCTCGTCGGTCAGCCCTGAAATGCTCTGCAGCAAGGTGCTCTTGCCCACCCTCGCCTTGCCGCTCACGCCGATGTTCACGGTACGCCGGGAAAAGCGGCTGCGTGCCGCGTGGAGATCCTCGAGCGCCGTCGACACGGCGCTGCGCAGGTGGTCGAGAACCGCTGCCTGATCGACCGCGGGCCCGGTCGGCCTGCTGAGCGGTCCAGTTTCCCCGCTCTCCAGTGGTGCCTCGATGGCTTTCCCCAAGCGGAGCAGCCCTGCTTGTGCGGCGGTCCAGGCACGGATCTCGGCGTCGACGGCACCCAGCCGTTCATGCCGCGCCGCCAGGATCGCCTCGATCTGCTCGGATACTCGGCCCAAGATGTCCCCCCCCGTACCCATAACTCGACAACGCACAGAGCACCCGGAAAGTCCGGACCCCCGGCCCTCACGCTGTCACCCCATTCTGCCGCTCACGCTGCCTGTCGCACCGAAGTTGGTCATATCTTCGGGTTGCCAAAGGAGTGTGCTCAGCTGGGTGCGCGCCTCCTGCGCGCCCCTAGCGCCCTCGACCCTGGGGACGGCCACCTGGCCGATCGGCGTTGCGCGCAACACCTACAGCGCCCCGCCGGAAAGGAGTACGAGGTCGGCCGCACTTCGCTGCCGAGTAGGTGTCCAGGAGAGACGGAAGGTGGGTGTCAGCCCGGCTGAGGCGGGACGTACTTCCTCGAGCTCGGCTGTGACTTTGTCGTCGCCGCCGACGGTCCCGCTTTGTGATGGTCGGGAGCGGCTCACTTCTTGGCGACGCGGGGCCTGTCACGAGTGGTGCCCACCAGGTGCCGAGCGTCGCGTTCGGGGCGCAGAAGGCACAGAGCCAGCAGCCCGGTGAGGCCGAGCAAAGCGGAGGTGAGCAGGAAGGCGGCGCGGTAGCCGGAGGTGATCGAGTCCGCGGCGTCGACGACCCGCCCGGTTGCCCAGGGGGAGAGGGCTCCGGCGAGGGCGTAGACGAAGGACAGCGCACCGAGTACCACTCCGCGTTGGGACGCCGGAGCGATGCGGGCGCACGCGGTCTGGGACACCGTCATGATGACGTTGGCCAGCGCCATCGGGCCGAGTAGCAACACCACCTTGAGCCATATGGCGTCGGTCACGGCGAACACGCCTACGGCGATCGCCGCCAGGCACATCAGGGCGCCCGTACCGGCGCCGCTCGGCGGCTCGGTCCGGCGCCGGGCCAACAGTCCGTGCCCCACGAGTACGACTCCGTTGGCGAGCGCGGCGCCGGTCACCAGGATGCCGGCCTGATGCAGACTCAACCCGGTGATCGATTCCAGGTAGTCCGGCATCCAGGTCAGGTTGGCGCTGAGCATCCAGTAGGCGGCGAACGCCCCGAGCGCGGCGCTGATCCAGGTGCCCGAGAGCAGGATGCGGCGGTAGGGAACGGGCTCCGCGACAGCTCCGCCCTCGTCGTCCCGGCGAGCGTACGGACCCTCGGTACCGCGCAGCGCCCAGTAGGCCGCCCATGCCAGACCCGCCAGCCCGACCGCGCCGAACGCCCACCGCCAGCCGAAGCGGTCGATCACGAGCGTGAGCGTGGGGGCCGCGACGGCGACCCCGGCTGCGGCGCCGGTCAGCAGCACCGCGGTCGGCAGGGTGCGCTCCCGCTGCTCGAACCAGCCGTGCAGATGGTGGGTGGCGACCGGCATGGCGGGGCCCTCGGCCGCACCGAGCAGCACCCGCGTGGTCATCAGGGTGCCGAAGCCGGCGGCCGTCCACAGCATCGGCAGTTGAGCCGCCGACCACAGCAGCGCCATCGCCAGCAGCAGTACCGTCGTCCGGACCGTGCGGGTCAGGTACGACACCGCCAGGGCCGAGACGCTGAACAGCGCGAAGAACGCCGCTGAGGCGGTGCCGAACTCCCCACGGGTCAGGCCGAGGTCGTCCATGATCGGTTTCGCGGCCAGTCCCAGCACGGTCTTGTCGGCGAAGTTGACCAGCATGAAGATCAGAAGTGTCCACGTAGTCTGCCAACCGGAGCTGTGCTGTGTCATACCGGAGCTGGGTCGGGTGAGCGGGGGCATGCGGCTCCTTCAGGGGTTCGCGTCTCCGGTGTGGCGCCGATCTTGCAGGCAGGGGAGACGCGGGCACATCCATCGGGATCACAATCGTGCGCGCCGGGTACTGTGACGGATCACAGTCGTCGGAGAGGTGGACCGTGGCACGGCAAGAGGAGACGCAGGACGGCCGGACGCGGTCGGCCGGTCTTTCGCCGGCAGCCGTGGCGCTCGCCGCCCGCTGTGAACCCAGGATCAATGAACTGGCCCGGCGCATGGCCCGCGGGGTCTTCGAGCAACTGCACGGATACGCCGACCTGCCCGCCGACGTCAAGGACGTGGAGATCGCGGCGACGGCCCGGCACGCGATGCGGTTGTTCCTGCGCGGCGCCGCCGGGGGAGCGGCTTCGGATCCGCTGGAGTACTTCCAGGAGCGCGCCGCCCAGCGCGCCGAGGAAGGCATGCCGCTGCATCTGCTGCTGCGCACCTACGGCCTGGGCGTACGAGAGCTGTGGCGAGTGCTGCGGGAGACCGCCGCCGTCGAAGAGGCCGATGCTCTCGCCGAGTTGGCCGAGGCGCTGTTCACCGCGGAGGACCGGATCGTGGGCGCGGTGACCGAAAGCTACCTCGACGAGCAGGCCGCCCTCGTCGCGGAACGCCAGGAGCAGCGCCGCTCCCGGGCCCGCGCCTTGCTGGAGGGTGGCGTGGACCCGAGGGGGACCGTGGCGGAGGGGCCCAGCCTCGTGCTGTACGTGGGTTTCACCGAGCCCGCTGCACCGGGCGAGCGGTCACCGGTGGCCGCTCGGCGCCTGCTTCGCCGTGTGCAGACCGCACTCGACCGGACCTTCGGCACCGAAACCCTCGCCTTACTGGACGGCGGTGGCGGCCATGTCGTCATCCGCGGGTGCGGTGAAGTGCCCGCCAGGCTCTTGGAGGCGCTGCGCGAGGCGGCGGGTTCGGAGATACGGCTGGCCTGCGCCAGGGCGCGGTCGGCGGAGCACATTCCGGCGATCGGCTGCCAGGTCGCCGAGGTGGTCCGCGTCGCCCGGGCCTGCGGCCATCCGCCCGGCCTGCACCGGCTCGACGACGTCCTGCTGGAGTACCACTTGTCCCGCCCGAGCGACGCGAGCGACCGGATCGCCGCCCTCCTCGCCCCGCTGGACGGTCGCCCCGAACTCGTCCAGACCCTCCGCATCCACCTGGGGCAGCGCCAGGACCGCCGGGCCACCGCCCGCGTCCTGAGCCTCCACCCCAACTCCGTGGACAACCGGCTCACGCGGATCCACGAACTGACCGGTCTCGACCTCGGCTCGCCACGGGACACGGCACTCGCCCTCGCGGCGCTGTCGGTGCGAGCCGTCGACGCTCCGGCGGACGCCCCTAGGGGGTGACGATCGCGAAGTCGGGGTCCGGCGTGTCGAGGAGCCCGCTGAAGGTCACCTGTGCCCGGGCGTCACCGTCGAGCACGACCCCGCCGCCCGCGATCTCGTCGGCGAACGTGGCACGTCCCCCCAGGATCGAGTCGAGGGTGGTGCGCGCCAACCGGAGCGTGGCGACGGGCCGTTCACCGCGCGGGGCGTCGCCGCGCATCGGGGTCAGCGCCCCGTTGGACAGCAGCAGTGTCCAGTTCTCGCCGGTGTCGGTGAACTCCCAGCGCAGCACCAGCCGCCCGGCCTCGGCGGCGCGCGGGCCGTTGAGCCGTACGGCCATCGACTGGAAGATCTGCTCGGCGGTGAGCGCGGCCAGGATGTCCGGCGCTGAGCGGGTCGGGGTGCCGAGGACGCCGTCGCGCAGTTCGGTGGCGCCCATGAGATAGAAGTTGCGCCACGGGCCGCACTCCGAGCCCTGCCCGAGCCGCTCGAACGTCCGGGCCTGCAGAGCGCGCGCCGCGGCGTGCCCTGGCTCGGCGAACAGGACATGGCCGAGCACTTCCGCGACCCACCGCAGATCACCCGCTTCGTACGACGCGCGGGCCTTGGCGACCACCGCGTCGGTGCCACCCATGAACTCCACGTACCGGCGGGCTGCCTCGACCGGCGGATGCTGCCAGAGGTGGGCCGGATTGCCGTCGAACCAGCCCATGTACCGCTGGTAGACCGCCTTGGCGTTGTGACTGAGCGAACCGTAGTAGCCGCGAGCGTGCCAGGCCCGTTTGAGTCCCGGCGGGAAGCGCAGGACCTCGGCGATCTCCGCACCGGTGTACCCGGCGTTGATCAGCCGCACGGACTGGTCGTGCAGGAAGGCGTAGGCGTCGCGCTGTTCCTCCAGGAACCGGACGGCGCGGTCCTGGCCCCAGGTCGGCCAGTGGTGAGAGCCGAAGACGACATCGGTGCCGTCGGAGAACAGCCGGATCGTCTCGGTCAGATACCGGGCCCACGCGCTCGGGTCGCGGACCAGGGCCCCGCGCAGGGTGAGGACGTTGTGCAGGGTGTGGCAGGCGTTCTCGGCGGCGCAGAGGACCCGCAGCTCCGGGAAGTGGAAGTTCATCTCCGCCGGCGCCTCGGTGCCGGGCGTGAGCTGGAAGACGATACGTACGCCGTCGACCGTCTCTTCCTGTCCCGTGCGCGTCACGTCCAGGGTCGGCGCGAGCAGACCGACGGTACCGGTCGACGTGGTCTGCCCGAGCCCGCAACCGATCTGCCCCGCGGGCCCCTTCGGCAGCGCGGCCCCGTACATATAGCTCGCACGACGCGCCATCGCCGTCCCCGTGAAGACGTTCTCGCTCGCCGCGTGTTCCAGGAATCCGGCCGGCGCGATGACCGGCACCCGCCCGGTCGCCACATCGGCCGCCTCGACGACGCCGCGCACCCCGCCGAAGTGGTCGACGTGCGAGTGCGTGTAGATCACCGCCGTCACCGGCCGCTCGCCGCGATGCTCGCGGTACAGCGCCAACGCTGCGGCTGCGACTTCCGAGCTGATCAGCGGATCCACGACGATGACGCCGCGTTCACCCTCCACGAAGGAGATGTTCGACAGGTCGAGGCCGCGCACCTGGTAGATGCCGGGCACCACCTCGTACAGCCCTTGCCTCGCCACCAGCCGGCTCTGCCGCCACAGTGACGGGTGTGCCGTGGGCGGACAGTCGCTGTCCAGGAAGCCGTAGGCATCCGCGTCCCACACCACGCTCCCGTCCGTGGCCGTCACCGTGCCCGGCTCGAGCCGGCCGAGGAGACCTCGGTCCGCATCGGCGAAGTCCTGATCGTCGTCCCAGGCCAGGTCGCTGCCGCCGGCCTCTCGCACCCTGTCGCTCATGACCACCGATCCTCACAGACCTGCGCCACGGGCGCCTGATGAGGCGTCACAGACAAGCAGGTGATACGTCACACCCCGAGCCGGGGCTTGTCCGCCGGGCAGCTGCTGGGTGCTGTATGTCATCGGCCTGTGTGGACCCGGCGGAGATGGTCGGCCATGAGGTCGTACATGTGGGCGGCAAGTGTGGTGTCGTCACCGAAGATGTTGTAGGCGTGATCGGTCCCGTGCAGGTCACAGTGGTCGACGAGGGCGTCGGCGGCACGAAGTTTCCGGGCGTAGGCGATTCCCTCGTCGCGCAGGAGATCCTCTTCGCAGGTGATCACCACGGCAGGGGCGATACCGAAGAGGCCATCGCCGTTGGTGTCGTCGGCCGGAGAGGCCAGCGGATGAGTGCGGTCGTCCGGACGGGGCACATAAGCGCCGATGAGGATCTCGCGGAGCCATGGTCGGATGACGGGCCTCGGGACGGGGGACCGTTTGGCCCAGCTGGATGTCGCCGCGTCCAGGGCCGGGTAGTGCAGGATCTGCAGGCCGAGGGCAGGGGTGCCGACGTTCCTGGCCTGACGGGCGACCGCGGCGGCGAGCGATCCGCCCGCACTCTGGCCGCCGACGGTGATCCTGCTCGCGTCCCAGCCGTTCCCCTCGCCGTGCTCGGCAACCCATCGCACGACTTCCCATGCCTGCCGCGGAGCGGTGGGGAAGGGGTGTTGTGGGGCCAGGAGGTAGTCGACGTTGAGGACCGCGACGGGCGTGCGGGCGGCGAGGTAGCGGCATAGCGGATCGTCTTGTTCGGGGTGTCCGATCACGAAGCCGCCGCCGTGGAAGTTGACGTGCACCGGAGGCACGCCGGTCGACTCCGCGGGCGGGTAGTACACCGTGCTCTTCGCGGCACCGAAGCTGGTGGGAATGGTCAAGCTCCTGCGGAGCGCGGGTATCTCGGGGAAGGTCATGGACGCGGTCGTCCTGGGGGTCCGTGTCTTTTGGAGAAGCCAAGCCAGCGGTCGAGCGACGGCGGGGGCGGAGAGCAGGGGCATCGACGAGTTCTCGTTTCATGAGTGCGACGGAGGGCTGGCTGCGCGCGTCGGAGGCCGTTGCGTACGTGCAGGTACCCGCCCTCGCGTTCCCCACGTGCGCCGATGTGGCGCGGCAGGAGCGCGAACTCCTTCGACGGCACCGCACGCGCAAGGGCGCGGATGACGGAGCGCGGAGGCACGCCGCCACGCACAGTGGCCCAGGGCAGCGCTGGTCGTGCACCTGCGCGCCGTGCGTTCGCCGGTGCCGCGATGCCGAGTCGCGGGTACTCCTGGAAGCACCGTTTCGTAAGCCTGTTCGGTAGATCAAGGCGTTGATCGGTGTGCGCGGTCAGGAGACCGGCAGGCGGCGCCCATGCCCGTCGGTACCGTGCCCTGTTCGTTTCGGCTTCACAAGGAGACTTCATGTCCCAGAAGGCCACCAGGACGCGCGGGGGACTGACCCGCTTGATCCATGTCGTCGTGGACGAAGTGCAGGACATTGTCGAGAGTGCTCTGGACCGAGTCGACGACGCGGAGAAGGATTTCCGGCGTGGCCTGACCCGGCTGGTGGAGAGCCGGGACCACAGCGCCGGAGACGGGGTGGAGAGCGTCCCTGACGCCGGCCTCGCCGACTCTTCTCAGAGTGCCTCTCGTGGTGCGTCCGACTGACAAGGCGCGCCTCCGGGTCGAACGGCCGCAGCGGCAGACGGCGGCAACAGCATGAGCGATGCCCGCCTGACCACGGTCGTGCGCGTCTTCGGCGCGCTCCTGCGCGGGGAGGCCGGCAGACGTCTGTCGCCGGGCCGGCCTCGCGGGCCCGGGGCTCCGCTGGTGCGTCAGCGCGAGCGGGCCCGAGCCCTGCGGGTGTCGCTGGAAAGCCTTGGCCCCTTCTACATGAAGGTGGGCCAGATGCTTGCCACCCGTCCCGACCTTGTCTCCGCGCCGGTCATGGAGGAACTGCAGCGTCTGCATGATCACGCGGCGGCGGAGCCGTTCTCGGCCTTCACTTCGGTTCTGGAGGAGGAGCTGGGGCCGCGCTGGTCCCGGATGTTCGCGCACGTGCGGGGCGGTCAGCCGTTGGGGACGGCTTCCTTGGCGCAGGTCTACGGTGCCCGCATGCTCGACGGCCGGGAGGTCGTGATCAAGGTGCAGCGACCGGGGGTCCAGGCCACCGTCGAGGAGGACATGCGGCTACTGCGGCGTGCCGCCCGTCTGATCGCGTACGGCGCGCCGGGCCTGACCGCCACGTTTGATCTGGAGGCGTTGCTGGGCGTGCTGTTCGATGCCATGCGTCCGGAGCTGGACTTCACCCGTGAGGCGGGCAACATGGAAGAGGCCCGGCCCACGGTGGAACGGTTTCGCACGCTGTACGTCCCCGCGGTGGTGTTCGCGTCGCCGCGCGTGCTGGTGCAGAGCATGGCACCCGGGTGTTCCATTCGTGACTTCAAACGGCACGACCTGGCAGCCGATGAGCGGCTCGCGATCGGCAGCGACCTGCTGGCTCTCATGCACCGCGGGTACTTCGTCGACCGTCGCTTCCACGCCGACCCACACCCCGGCAACATTCTCATCCAGAGCGATGGGCAGGCCGCGGTCATCGACTGGGGCATGGTCGGGCGCATCGACCGGCGCACCAGCGCGGCCGTGCTGCTGTTGATGCTGAATCTGACACTCAACGACGGTACCGGGGTCGCCAACGCGTGGCTCGAGACCGGGCGCCTCACCACCACGGCCGACCCGGCCGGATTCATCAGCGACATCACCGCGATGGTCCCGCAGCTGGCGACGGCGACGCTGGCGGAGCTCGACTTCGGGCAGACCCTGAGCGCGGTGATGCGCCACTCCGCCCGCCGCGGCATCGGGGTCAATCCAGCGGTCGCCGTGCTCGGCAAGTCATTCGCCAACATCGACGGCTCTGTGCGCTGTCTGGCACCGGAGGTGCAGTTCACGCAGGTCATCCGCCAGCACCTGCAGGCCATTCTCCTCGACTTGGCCGAAGAACTGCTCTCTCCCGCGTTCGCCGGCCGCTCGGCGCTGGAGGCGATGATGGGCCTGTCCGAGGCCGGTGGCCAACTCCGCGCTGTGGCCAACGGGTTGAGCGAGTCCGGCCGCGGCGGCCCGCTGCAAACGTTCCTTCCCGGCGGCGTGAGACCCGCCGTACGGCGTGCCGCACTGCTGGCCGTGGCCTGGGCCGTGCTGCGACGGCACAGCCCTACCGCCTGCCGGCCCTGGCCACCGGTCCAGGCTTCCCCTATGCACCGCTGACAGTTGGAGAGCGAATGACCAGCACCGCAGCCGCTGCGCCGCTCCGTCTCATGGCGCCACTGGACCAGCTGATGTGGAAGCTGCAGTGCGACGCCCCGCATCAGGCAACCGTCACCGTACTGGCCTACCTCGAACCGCCGGCCGATCTCGCCCAGCTCACGTCCTGGCACGAGGAGTTGACCCAGCACTATCCGCGCCTGACCCACCGTGTGGGTGGCAGCGCCCACCGCCCGTACTGGGAGGCGGACCCGCATTTCGCCCTCGAAGACCACCTCGTACACATCAGCCTGGGCAAGGAAGCCGGAGAAGAAGCCTTCTCCCGCCTGCTGCACGCCCTGGTCAACACGTCTTTCCCCGCTGACAGCGCCCCGTGGCAGGCATATCTGGTCGACGGGGTCCAGGGCGGCGACGGAGTGCTGTACATCCTCAAGATCTCGCACGCCTTGGCCGACGGGCTTCAGATCGCCGACCTCCTGAACGGGCGTATCAAGGCGAGTGGTGTGCAACCGCCGAAGCAGGTCCCGTCCCCGCTCGGCGGGATACGGCGAGGCCGGGTCACCCTGTGGCGTCAGTGGGCGACGACGCTGCTCTTGCCCGCGCGCCCCCGCAAACGGGCTCCAGTCCCCAGCCGAGCCCGGCGGTACGCCTTCTTCACGATGGACCTGGAGCCGATGAAACGGACAGCCAAGATCGCCGGAGGAACCGTCAATGACGTGCTCCTGTGCGCGATCGCCCGCGCCACAGGCCGCTACCTGGCGGCCCGGGGAGCAACGGGCCCCGCCGACTTCAGAGCCCTCTCGCTGGTGGCTTTGCGCAGGCCGCGTGCCGCGCACGCCGCCAACCACTTCACCCTCGCCAGTATCACTGTCCCCGCGCGGCAGACCGACACCACAGCCGCCCTGCGGGCCGTCCGGGCTGCCGTCACCGCTGCCGGCGGGCCGCAACCCGCGGACATCCTCAGCCTTGCCGCCAAGGCCGCGCGTTACCTCCCGGCGCCCCTTCTGATCCCCGGCATCAAACACCTCGGACGCCGCCATGACTTCATGGCCACCAACGTGCCCGTAGGCAAGGACCCGATCACCATCGGAGGCCGCCGCGTGCAAGCACTGTTCGGCGTCGCCCCGCTGCCCGGCACGCCCGTGATCACCACGTTCGTCTCGTACCGAGGGACCTGCCACATCTCTCTCAACGCCGACCCCGCCGCCATCACCGACCTGCCTGCCCTGACCGACCAGCTCCGCACAACGCTCCACGAGATCACCACTGAACCTCCCTCTTGATCATCGGAGTTGAGCAGATGCGCACGTCCGCCCCCAGTTTCCACGGTGGCCCTGACGCAGATGAGCCAGGCGATCGTGACCTGCCCGGCGACGCCATCGCCGTGATCGGCATGAGCGGCCGGTTCCCCGGAGCACCGGATCCGCAGGCTCTGTGGCAGCTGATGGCCGAGGGCCGTGACGGTGTCGCCGACGCCCCGTCCGACCGCCCATGGATGCACTCCCTGTACGACCCCCAGCCACGCACCCCGGGGAAGGTCCCCACGCGGCGCGGTGGCTTCCTTCCGGGACTCGACCTGTTTGACGCGGCGTTCTTCGGGATGTCGCCGCGCGAGGCCCGTCGCATCGACCCCCAGGTACGCCAGTTGCTGGAGGTGGGCTACGAGGCCGTGCAGGACGCCGGGGCGCTGCTCGCGAGGCTGGAGGGGCAGGGCACCGGGGTGTTCATGGGCGGCGTCAACACCGACTACTGGCTGCGTCAGATCGGCGAACCCCAAGCCCTGGACATCTACGCCGAGGCGGGCTGCACCGGCAGCGCACTCGCCGGGCGCCTCGCGTACGCCTTCGACCTGCGCGGCCCCGCGGTCACGGTCGACACGGCGTGCGCGTCGTCGCTGACCGCCGTCCATCTGGCCTGCCGAAGCCTGCGGGCGGGCGACTGCACGGTGGCGCTCGCAGGCGGCTCAAGCGTGATTCTCACCCCGTACAACACCTTGACCTTTGCGACGGCGGGCGCGCTCAGCCCCGACGGGAGGTGCCGGTTCGGTGATGCCGCCGCCAACGGGTACGTGCGCAGTGAGGCCGTCGGCGTCGTCGTCCTCAAGCCCCTCGCCCGGGCCCTCGCCGACGGTGACCGGGTGCGTGCGGTCATCCTGGGCGGCGCCGTCAACAACGACGGTTTCGCCGGGGCCGGGATCGCGGCGCCCAGCGTGCAGGGCAAGGCGGAGCTGCTCGCCGCCGCGTATGCCGACGCCGGTGTGGACCCGTGTGACGTGCACTTTGTCGAGGCGCACGGCACTGCGACCCCGGCCGGGGACGCCGTCGAACTCCAAGCGCTGGCCCAGGCCATGGGTGAGCGTGAGGCGGGGCGCGAGAAGTGTCTCGTGACGTCGTCCAAGCTGACCGTCGGACACAGCGAGCCCGCCGCAGGGGCGGTGGCGTTGATCTCCGCGGTGCTGTCCCTGGAACAGCGGCAGGTTCCCGGCAACCCGTGGCTGACCGACCTCACCCCGGCGCTCGACTGGGCCACCGCCCCCTTGCGGCTGCCCCGGCATCTCACAGAGCTGCCCCCCACCGGCCGCCTGTTCGCCGGGGTCAACGGCTTCGGCGCCACCGGCACCAACACGCACCTGGTGCTGACCAGCGCCCCCAAGACGCCCCAGTCGGCTGCAGAACCCGGCGAGCGCCCGACGGTACTGACCGTCTCCACCAGGTCCCGGGCGGCGCTCTGCGAACTCGCTGAACGCTATGCACAGCTTCTGGAGTCGCCCCGTGCGGCAGCGATCGACCGGGTGGGCGCCGCAGCCGCGACACGGCGGGACCACCATCCGCACCGGCTCGCACTGCCGGCGGATTCCTCGCAGGCGGCGGCACGGGCGCTGCGCGACTTCCTGGCCGACGCGCCCCGGCCCGGTACCGCGGTCTCGTCTCCTGGTCCGCGCCCCCGTCTCGTCTTCGTCTTCCCGGGACAGGGCTCGCAGTGGGCGGGAATGGGCCGTGAACTCCTCGCAGAGAAAAGCGCGTTCAGGGAAGCCATGGAGAAGTGTGACGCTGTCATCGAGGAGTACGGCGGCTTCCCGCTCATCGAGACGCTCCTCGGTGACGACACCTCCTGGATGGAGCGGACGGCGCGGATCCAGCCCGTGCTCTGGGCGATGAGCGTGTCCCTGGCGGCACTGTGGCGGTCCTGGGGCGTCGCCCCCGACGCCGTCATCGGCCACAGCCAGGGCGAGATTCCCGCCGCGTACTGTGCCGGAGCGCTCACCCTGGAAGAGTCTGGCCGCGCCAGCTGTGTCCGGGCGGCGCTCATCGACGATTTAGCCGAAGGGGGCGCACTGTGCTGGGTGGAGGTCGCGTCCGCTGAAGTCCCGGACCTGCTGAGGGCGTTCGGCGCCACCGCGGAAGTCGCTGTCGAGGAGAGCCCGGGCTCCAGCGTCCTGGCCGGGACGCCGGAACAGATCGACCGGATCGTGGCGGGCTGCGAGGAGTCGGCCGTCTCCTGCGTACGGGTCAAGGCCGGGTACGCGGCGCACACCTCCTGCGTCGACCCGGTACGTGCTCCGCTTCTGGAGTCTCTCGCGGATCTGATGCCGCGCGAGACATCCGTGCCGTTCCTGTCCACCGTCACCGCCGGACCCCTCGACGGCACGGTGCTCGACCGCCACTACTGGTGGCGCAACCTGCGCGAACCGGTCCGCCTGAACCCTGTCGTCAGCTCCCTGCTGGCCGATCGGCCCACCGTCTTCCTGCACATGTCGGCACACCCGGTACTCATGAACGCGCTGTCCCGGCCCGGCGCGACGGTTCTGCAGTCGCTGCGCCGCGACAAGCCGGAACTGCCCAGCCTGTACGAATCGTTGGCCGCCCTGTACGCGGCCGGCTTCGACCCCGACTGGGACCAGGCGCTCGGTCCCGCCATCGGCGCCTTGGACCTGCCCGGCTACCCCTGGCAGCGCTCCCGGCACTGGTTCCAGGCCGCCGACTTCCCCTGGCCGCCGCTGGACAGCACCGAGCCGACACCAGCCGAGGCGTCCGACGCCTCACCCTCCGCTCTCCTTGGATCCACGCCCGCACTCACCCGTGAGGAGCCGCCCCTCGTGCGCCAGGCCAACGACCACCCTCTGCTCGGCGTGCGTGCCGATGCTCCGGAGGGCGCTGTGCGCTGGCAACGCACGCTGGACCGCGAACGGCACGCCTTCCTGCTCGGCCACCGCGTCGACGACCGGCCACTCATGCCGGCCGCCGCGTACCTCGAACTCGGCCTGGCCGCCGCCGAATCGCTGGGCATAGCGGAGGACACCGAGCTGACCCGCATCGGCCTGAGGGAAATCCTGCTCCTCGACGACGACGCCCCGTGGCATACCGAGCTGCGCGTCACCGCCACGAAGGACGGGAACGGCGACGGGAACGGTTGGCGCATCGAGGTGGACAGCCGCGATTGCGATGCCCGCCGCTGGACCACCCACGCGGTACTCCGGCTCACGTCGGCCACCGGGCAGCACACCCCGTATGCGCCCCTGGACGCCCTGGACGCCCTGGACGCCCTGGACGACCTGCGCGGGCGCTGCCGCGCCTGGCAGGCCGGTGCGCGCTTCTACCGTGACTCCGCACGCCGCGGCAACGACTGGCAGGGCGCCTTCCGCTGCATCACCGAGCTGTGGGCCGGCGACGGGGAAATCCTGGCCCGGCTGCGCCCCGCCCCCATGCCCGACGACGGCTGTCGCATCCACCCCGGCTCCCTCGACAGCTGCCTACAGGCCGTCGCCGCGTTCCTGCCGCCTTCTGACGCGGCGGACGAGCGAGGGTTCGTGCTGGACAGCTTGGGCAGCGTGCGACTGCACACCCCGCGCGTCCGTGGCCCCTTGTGGGCACACGTCTCGGCCAAGGACCCGCATAGCGCGGACGTGAGTGTCTACGACGTCAGAGGACGTCTGGTCGCTGAGGTTGCCGACATCGTCACGGCGGGACTCGCACCGCGCGGTGCCACAGCGCCCCGCGCGGACGACGGGTTCCTCACCCTCGACTGGCAGCCGGTCCCCGACGCCCCGACCTCTGCGGCCGACGAGGCCGGAACCTGGCTGCTGATCGGCTCCGGTTCGGCGTTCGACGAGCAGCTGCGGGGCGCGCTGTGCGACCTGGGCTGCACGGTCGCGTCAGTACGTCCCTCGGGGCGATACGCCTCCACGGGCACCGGGCGGTTCCGCGCCGACCTGGAATCCGAGGAGCACGTGGTCCGCCTTCTCAAGGAGGTCGGGCGGGGCGGCCCGATCCGCGGCGTGGTGAATCTCGCGGCGCTCGACTGCGGCCCGGATGAGGAGGCGTCGGAGAACGCCGTGCAATGGGCCGCCACAGACTTGTGCACGGGCGCCCTCCTTCTGCCCAAGGCGGTGCGGCTGGCGGAACTCGACGCGGCACCCGGTCTGTTCACGGTGACACGCGGCGCACAAGCCGTAAGGCCCGACAACGCCTGCCCTGCACCGTGGCAGGCCGCTCTCTGGGGACTCGTGCCCACCATCGGCCTCGAAGGACCGCACCTCACGTCCACCACGCTCATCGACCTGACCCCCGAGGGGCCTGACGGCGGTGAGGCAGCGCGGCTGGCCCGCGTTCTGTGCGCTCCGGACAACGAGGACCGGATCGCGCTGCGCGGCACGAGCCGCCTCGTCCCGCGCCTGCGCCCCGCCACCACTGCCGTCTCGGAGCACGCCGGGGCGGCCGCTCTGGAGACATCGGGTGGTCTCGGCGGTCTGGAGCTGCGTCCTGCCGAGCGGCCCGCGCCGGGCCCGGACGAGGTGGAGATCGAGGTATCCCATGGGGGTCTGAACTACCACGACGTCCTTTCCGCGCTCCTCGGCCTCGGCGGGGAGGGCCACGGCCCCGAAGCGCTGGGCGGCGAATGCGCCGGAACCATCACCCGCGTCGGCAGCGCGGTCACCGGTCTCGCGGTCGGCGACGCGGTCATGGCCTTCGGCCGTCCCGCGCTGCGCACCCACCTGGTGACCCGTGCGTGCTGCACCGTTCACAGGCCGCGGCAGCTCGGCCCCGCCGAAGCCGCCGCGTTCCCGGTCGCCGCGGTGACGGCGTACCTGGGACTGGTCGAACTCGCCCGGCTCCAACCGGGAGAGCGGGTGCTGATCCACTCGGCGACCGGCGGCGTCGGCCTTGCCGCACTCGACATGGCCCTGCGCCGGGGCGCCGTCGTGTATGCCACCGCCGGGACAGCGGAGAAGCGCGACCTTCTGCTGAAGCTCGGCGCCGCCAAAGTCGCCGACTCACGCGGAACCGACTTCGCCGAAGCCTTCCGCACCCCCGACGACGACGCGGGCCTCGGCAGCGTCGACGTCGTCCTCAACACTCTCGTCGGGGAAGCCGTCGAGGTGAACTTCTCACTGCTCAGCCCCTTCGGACGCTACGTCGACATCTCCGTCAACGACGTACGTGACGGACGGCCACTGCCGATGAGCCTGTACGCTCCCGGGCGCTCCTACCACCTCATCCACCTGTATGCCCTGTTGCACCGCGATCCGCAGCGCTTGGGGGTCCTGCTGCGTGAAGTGACCGGGCTCATGGAGCGCGGCGAGCTGGAACCACCACGGGTGACGGTGTATCCGGCGGACCGGGCGACGGAGGCCTTCGCTCTGCTGGCCCGCGCGGGGCACCTCGGTAAACTCGTCCTGAGAATGCCGGCGGTCACTGCCCGTACGACGACTGATGTCGCCGTTCGGCTCGACGCCACGTACCTGGTCACCGGAGGACTCAGCGGAGTCGGCGGCCTGTGCGCCGCATGGCTCGCCGACCAGGGAGCACGGTATCTGCTGATTACCGGTCGCACCGAAGGTCTCAGCGCGGACGCGAACTCCGCCGATCCGCGTGAGCAGTTGTTGGCTGAACTGCGTACGGCAGGCGTGGACGTGGAGTACGCGGCGGTCGATGTCGGCGACGCCGGGGCCATGGCCGCCCTGATCGACCGTCGCGCTGCGCGCGGGCTCCCGCCGGTCACCGGAGTGGTCCACTCCGCCGCCGTCCTCGAACCGGTTCCCGTGGCGAGCCTGACGGAGACCGACCTCGACCGGACCATGCGGCCCAAGGTCGCGGGCGGCTGGGTCCTGCACCGCCTCTTCGCAGGCCAGAACCTCGACTTCTTCGTCCTGTTCTCATCGGCGGTCTCGCTGCTCAGCGGGCTGCGCACGGGAGGCGGCCTGGGCGCGTACGCGGCGGGCAACGCCTTCCTCGACGCCCTCGCCGCCCACCGCCGCGCGGCCGGACTGCCCGCCACCGTCGTCAACTGGGGTTACTGGAGCGGGACCGGCCTCGCCCACCGGCTCAGCGAGCGCGGTGGTCATGACGTACGGCCTCCCGGGATGCGCCCGATCAGGCCCGAGGAGGCCGCGCCGCTGTTCGCGGAGATGCTCCGCCCCGACCGTCGCGAAGACGACGGCCGAATGGTGTACCTCCCGGCCGACTGGCAGCGCTACGTCGCTCACGCACCGCGCGACGCATCCGCGCCGATCCTTCGGAACCTCCTCGGGGACGGACCGCTCCACGCCGACGCGCCGGGGGAGGACGAGGAGCGGCTCCGGCCCCGGCCCGCTCCCGAGGACGTACCAGTGCCTCAGCCGCGGGCCGCGTCACAGACCGAGGCCCCGAAGGCCCGGCAGGAACCGGTGCCCGCGCCCCCCTCAGCCGAGCACGGCACCGCCCCGGCGCAGACCCCCGTCGCCGAACCCCGCTCCCCGCACTCCGCCCGGCCGGCCGACACGGCTCCTGGCGCCGACGCGTCGGACCTGGAGTCCTGGCTCGTCGAACAGGTCGCATGGTCGCTCGGCCTCACCACCGAGGACGTCGACCGCGAACAACCACTCAACCGGCAGGGTGTCGATTCCCTCATGGCCACCGAACTCACCGTCCGACTGCGCCGCGAACACGGACACGAGATCACGGTGTCACAGCTGCTGCGTGCCCAAGGGGTGCACGCCCTGGTCGCCGAATTGCAGGCGGACGCGGAAGACCCCGCGGCATGAGCGGCTCTCTTCCTACGCTCACGCCGAGCGGTCCGCCGCGTACGGTACTGCTCACCGGCGCCACCGGCAGTCTCGGCGGGCATCTGTGCGCCGAACTCCTCACGGCCACCACCGCGACCGTGCTGTGCCTGGTGCGCGCCGCCGACCCGGAAGCGGCCCGCGCCCGCCTGGAGGCGCGCCTCTCGGCCCTGGACGAGCCGCCCGCGCGGGCGGTCCACCGGCTGTCCGCGCTCCCCGGCGACCTCCAGCGATCCGGGTTCGGCCTGCCGGGCGATGTCTTCGACGCGCTGGCAGAGTCCGTCGACACCGTCGTCCACAGCGCGGCGAGCATCAACCTCGTCGCGGATTACGAGGAGCTGGCGCCAGTGAACCTCGGGGCGCTGCGGCACCTGCTCACACTGGCCCGTCGCCGCCAGGAACTGACCGGCCGCCCTCCGGTCTTCCACCACGTCTCCACCCTGGGCACGCTGCTCGCGGCCCGTCGGCAAGGGCTGGCCGAGGTCGACGAGAACACCCCGGTCACCGAGCTGACCTCCGGGCCATTCGGCTATCCGCGGACCAAGGCGGCCTGCGAGGGCGAACTGCGCCGCGCCGCCGCGGAGTTCGGGCTGCCGGTGCACATCTACCGTCCTGCCGTGGTCACCGGCCATTCCCGCACCGGTCGCACCGCACCCGCCGCCGATCTGCTCGTGCCGCTGATGCGCGCGGCGGTTGCCCTCGGCGCGGCGCCCACGACCGCCTCGGCGACACCGGCCGAACGCGTGGACGTGGTCGCCCGCGCCCTGGTCGCACTCGTCAACCGCGCAGACGCGCCGTCCGGGCGCGCCTACCATCTGGTCCAGCCCGACCCCCTGCCCCTGACCGACCTGTTCGGCGCCCTGCGCCGGGCCGGGCACCGCCTCGACCCGCTGCCGCCGGCCCTGTGGTGGCAGCGGGTCGAGGACCATGCGGGTGATCCGGACGTCCAACCGATGGCGGCGCTGCGCGATGTCGGCCGATACCTCTTGGCCCTCGGCGAGGAGCACGTCTTCCCTTCCGTGCGTGCGGATGCCACCTGGAAGGCGCTCACCGAGACAGGCGTCACCGCCCCACCGCTTGACGCCGCCTACCTCGACCGGCTGGTCGCAGCCCTCGAACTTCCCCGGCGAAACGGCGCACCGGCCACACTGCGCGTTCGCGCCGCCCGCGCCGCACCACCCGCTGTGCGCATCGACCGCCTCCTGACCCCGTTGCGCTTCGACACCGCCGCGCTCCCACCGGACCCGGCGGCCGCGGCCACCGCCTGTGAGTCGTACGGCTACGGCGGTCTGTGGGCGCAGGAGCAGAACCACGACCCGCTGCTGCCGCTCGCCGTCGCCGCTCACGTCACCAGCACGCTGCCACTGGGCACCGGCGTGCTGATCGCACTGGCCCGCTCCCCGATGACCACCGCGCTCGCCGCCCACGACCTCCACACGACCAGCGGCGGCCGCCTCACCCTGGGCCTGGGCCCGCAGTTCCGCGCCAACTTGGAACACCGCTACTCCATGCCTGGCGACCGGCGCCTGGGCCGTCTGCGTGAGTACGTGGCGGCCCTGCGCCACATCTGGTCCTCCTGGAACGAGGACCGCCCGCTGAGCTTCCGGGGCGAGTTCTACAAGCACACCCTCACCAACCCGTTCTTCACCCCTCCACCGAGCCCGTACGGCCCGCCCCGCATCGTGCTCGCCGCCACCGGACCCAAGGCCGCCGAACTCGCCGGGGAGATCGCCGACGGCCTGATCGCCCCGCCCTACGCCAACCGCCGCCATCTCATCGAGGTACTGCTGCCCGCCCTCGAACGGGGACTGGCCCGCTCCGGGCGCGACCGCACCGACTTCCACCTCATCCACTCACCCCTGACGGTCACCGGCGGCACCGCCGCCGAACGCACGGACTCCGAGCAACAGGCCCGTACCCTGGTCGCCCTGTGGTGCGGCACCCGCGCCTACCGGCCCGTTTTCGCGCCGTACGGCCTCGCACCGCTCGCCGACCGGCTTGCCGAACTCAGCCTGGAACCGGGGCCGGACCGATGGCGCCGCATGGCCGAGCAGATCGATGACGCCACTCTCGACCTGTTCGCCACCCGGACCGACCGGCCGGCCGACCTGGGCGGTGCACTGCGGTCGCAGTACGGCGGCCTCGCCGACCACCTCGTCCTGCCCGCCCCCTCCGGCCAGGACCCCTGCCCCGCCCGCTGGCACCCCGACCGCCTCGGCCTGTGCGCCGCCGACCCGCATCTCACCCCCGCCGTCGCGCCGTCCGTGCCCGGCCCGCGCGCACCGCTCGCCCTCCCCGACACCAGGACAAGCCATGCCTGACCCAGGAGCGAACGCCTGCCAAACCGCCGCCGTCCTGTGTGGTTTCGGCGGATACGTACCTCACAGCACGCTCGCCAACGCCGAGCTGGCCGAGCGTTTCGCAGTGGACCCCGAGTGGATCCTCCAACGCACCGGCATCGCCGAGCGCCGCGTGGTCGAACCCGGCGGCGCGACCTCCGACCTTGCCGTCCACGCGGGCAGGGCCGCTCTGGCGATGGCCGACGGACCGCCGCCGGACGCGATCGTGCTCGCCACCTCCACCCCCGACCACGTCACCCCGGCCACCGCCCCCGACGTCGCCGACCGCCTCGGACTCGGCGGCGCCGCCGCCTTCGACGTGGGCGCCGTGTGCAGTGGGTTCGTCTACGGCCTGGCCACCGCCACCGGACTCATCCGTGGCGGCGTCGCCCGACGAGTCCTGCTGATCGGCGCCGACACCTACACCACCGTCGTGGACCCGCTCGACCGCGGTGCGGCGATCCTCTTCGGGGACGGCGCGGGCGCGGTCGTCGTCCGGGCCGGCACGCCCGACGAGCCGGGCGCGGTGGGGGAGTTCGACCTCGGCAGCGACGGTGCGCACAAGGATCTGATCCTGATGCCCGCCGGTGGATCGCGGCAGCGCTCCTCCGGGGCCCAGCTCCCTCCGGACACACAACGGACCCACCGTTACGCCCGGGTCGTGGGCAATGAGGTCTTCAGGAACGCGGTCCGCCGGATGACGGCCTCCTCCCGTGCTGTACTCGACGCCGCCGGATGGCCTCCGGACCAGGTCGACCACGTGGTCCCGCACCAGGCGAACGCCCGCATCACACGCGCTGTCGCGGAGCATCTCGGCGTTCCCCGGGACCGTTTCCTGTCCAACATCGAGCGAGTGGGCAACACCGCGGGCGCCTCCATCCCCCTGCTCCTGGCCCACGCGGCCGCCGAGCGGCGCCTCGCGGCGGGTGCCCTGGTCCTGCTCACCGCGTTCGGAGGGGGACTCACCTGGGGGTCGGCGACGCTCACCTGGCCTGCTCTCACCCCGTGAAACGTCTCCTCGTCAGAAAGGCCGCACATGACCAGTGACCTCGACCGTGCCTCGACAGCCGACGTGCTCGACCGGCTCACCGAGACCCTGCACACCCGCTTCGAGGTGCCCCGCGCCCTCCTCACGCCCGAAGCGCGGTTCGCCTCGCTGGACCTCGACTCCCTCGCCATCGAGGAGTTCGGCATGATGATCGCGAACGACTTCGGTCAAGAAATCTGGACCAGCTACGACGATTCCTTCACCCTCGCCCAGGCGGCTCACGCCCTCGCCCTGGGGCGGCCGCTGTGACCCTGCGCCGCCCCGGCCCGGTCGTCACCGGCGTCGGCATGATCTCCCCGGCCGGGCAAGGCGTGGACGCCAACTGGAAGACCGCGCTGACCGCCGACGCCGAACCGGCCGCACCCGATCCCGCGCTGCGGGGGCTGCCCTGGCAGTACTCCTGCCGCGTCCCCGCATACGAACCACAGGCGGCCGTCGGCCCGGCCCGCCTGTGGCGCTTCGACCGCCACACCCAGTTCGCCTACCTGGCCGCAACCGAGGCGCTCACCATCTCCGGACTTGACCCCGCCGACTGGGAAGCCGAGCGGGTGGCAGTGATCTGCGGTACGGCAGTGGGAGGCGCCGAGACCGTGGCCGAACAACAGCGCCTCCTCGACGAGCACGGCGTCGACCACGTATCGCCGTACCTGCTGCCGAAGTGTCTTCCCAACATGGCTGCCGGAGCCCTCGCCATCGAGTTCGGGGCCCGCGGCCCCTGCCTGGCCCCGGCCGGAGCCTGCGCATCCGGATCCCTCGCCCTCGCCACCGCGGCACTCCTCATCCGCTCCGGGGCGTGCGACATCGCGATCGCGGGCGGCACCGACGCCGCCATCACCCCGCTCTACGTCACCGGTCTCGGCCGCATGGGCACCCTCGCCCCCGACGGCAGATGCCGCCCCTTCGACCGGGACCGTACGGGCTTCGTCGTCGGCGAGGGCGCGGCCATGCTCGTCCTTGAACGCGACGAACACGCCCGCGCACGCGGCGCCCGCCCCCTCGCACGCCTGGCCGGCTGCGGCACCACGGCCGACGCCCATCACGTCGCCGCCCCCGACCCCGTCGGGGCCGGTGCCGCGGCCGCGATCCGTACGGCACTGCACGAGGCCGGAGCCGCACCCCGTGAGGTCGCCTACCTGCACGCTCACGGCACAGGCACCCGCGGCAGCGACGAGGCGGAGGCCCATGCCATTCGCGCCGCCCTCGGCGAAGGTCGCACGGTCACCTCTCTCAAGGCCCTGACCGGCCATACCCTCGGCGCAGCGGGCGCACTCGCCGCCGCATACACCGTCCTGAGCATCCACCACGGCGTCGTCCCCGCCACGGCAGGCCACCGTCACGACGACCCCGCCCTGCCCCTCGACGTCGTTCGGGGCGCACCCCGCCGCCAGCAGTTGGACATCGCCCTGTGCCAGGCCCTCGGCTTCGGCGGGCAGAACGCGGCACTGGTGCTGTCGGCGCCCTGACAACCGCTTGCTCAGTGGGTGTTGGCGGCTGGATGATCTGTCGTGTGGGCGTCGGCCGCGGTACAGCGGGGCGCGTCGGCGGTGCGGTCCTGCCGACAGCGGAAGGCCCGCCGCCCCGGGCACATCGTGGGCGCCCCCGACTCTGCCTCTTGAGCGCGGGCCATGACGCTGTCCGTCATTCCCCGAGGTTGGCCAGTGCTGTGACCGGGGACGAGCGCGGTCCGCGAGGCGACTGGTATTACTGGTGCATGCAGGAAGAGCAGGAAGAGACCGCGCGGTCCGCGATCGACACGTTCATCTCCGCGTTCAACGCCTCGGACGACAGCTATGTGACTGCGCTGCTCTCCCAGGCCCTCACCTCGGATGTGGTCTTCTGGGGGCCGTTGGGCCGCAGTGAGGGGATCGGGGCGGTCGAGCGGTTCGTGCTGGACATCCGGCGTCACCCCGCGGGGACCGGCACGATGGTGCGCTGTTCGGCGGTGGACATGCCGGACGAGTGGGCCCGGTACCAGTGGGTCTTCACGACGCCGGACGGAGGCCCCCGTCTGGCGGGAACGGACGTCGTCCATCTGCGGCGGAGCCTCATCGACCAGGTCATCGTCTTCGCGGGGGAGATCGAGCCGTCCGCCTCCTGAGTCGTTCGCCTCTGACGCCGTCCTTCTCCTGAACCGGCCCCGTTCGGGGCTCGGGTCTGCCCGGCCGAGATCATCTTCACAATGCTTCGGTCACCGGCCCCGATTCCCGGCGGCCGATAGCCACGACGACCAACCCGGGCGAACCTATGCGGTCACAGCACCAGGCATGCGGAGACGCTGGTGCCGGAGCGTGCCCTCGCTCATTCTGTAGCCATGGATGACAACTCCAGTGTAGGTAACGCCCTTTGGGTGGCCTTTCCCAAGCTCTGGATCTTCGAGCCCGGTGGTCTTCCTGCGGGGGTCCTGCTTCCGCTGGCGGTTGTCCTGGCCCCTCTCTGGCCGGAGGGAGGGCTCACGCTGGGCCTGGTCGCGGTTGTGTGGATGTGCGTCCGCCTGACCGGCTGGCTGCGTCACTGGGCCACGGTCGTCGAGATACGGGTGGACGAGCAGGCCGGCCGGCTGAGGCTGCGGCAACGGTACGGGCGGACCCGTGTTCACGCGCTGGGCTCGTTGACCGAGGTGCGACCCGTGCAGGTCGGCCCGGTCTCCTGGGTATCCGCCGGGTCCGGCAAGTACGAGGAGTACGACGAGTACGACGAGTACGAGGAGAAGGACCAGGTGGTACTGGAGCTGCGCGTCGGCAGGCGGCTCTACACCACGTACAACTCCCCGCACAGTACGTCCGCGATGGCTCGGGCCATATCGGCGCTGAAGGCGGTGTGCCCTGGGGTGAGGGTGCTGGAGCCGGAGTCCCGGCGGCCGACCTTCGTGGATGTCGAGCGGGGCATGTCACCGGGCTGAGACGGCCCCGAAGAAATGCCTAGGCGCAGGCATCGGCATCCTCGACGCACGTCGAAGAGGGCCCGGCCACGGAGCTGAACAACGAGCTGTTGTCCGGGTCGGCGGCGGAGGTTTCGGGGCGGCCCGGGGCCCCAAGGCCGTAGTCCGTGCTTCCATCCCGAAACCTTGACAGGCCTATGGCGTGAGCGTACGACGGGACCACTGGCGGTTCGTCGTCACCCGTGAACGGCTGCCCTAGGAGGGCACCATGTCACTGGCTACTCCCTACCCCGCTCAACTCCACCTTCAGGGCACACGGAAGATCGCCCGCTGGCGACCGTTCGTACAGTGGCTCCTCGCTGTTCCGCACCTGCTGATCGCCTACGTGCTCAGCATGCTGCGTGTGGTGCTGACCTTGATCGCCTTCTTCACCGTGCTGTTCACCGGGCGCATCCCCCGCCCGCTCTTCGACGTGATCGCCATGTCCCTTCGCTACGAGTGGCGCGTCGCCAGCTACGTACTTTTTCTGCACGAGGACTATCCGCCGTTCGACTTCCAGACGACCGCCGACGACGACAGGGCCGATCCGCACACGATTGTCACCTTCGCCTATCCCGAGCAGATGTCACGGTGGCGCCCCCTGGTCAAATGGCTCTTCGCCGTCCCGCACTACGTGGCGCTGGCTGTCTTCGGCGTCGCGGCGACAGTCATCGTGATCATGGGGTTCTTCGCCGTGCTGTTCACCGGCTCCTATCCGCAGAGGCTCCGAGACATCCTCGTGGGTATCTACCGCCACAGCCTGCGGGTGCAGAGTTACGTCGGTCTGCTCACCGACACGTACCCGCCCTTCAGCCTGCAAGCCGACTGAGACTCCGTATCCGCATGGCCCATGAAGTCGACGCGCGCCCGGCAGCGGTCCACTGTCGAGCGCGCGAATACCGGCGCCCGGGTGCGCGGCCTGGGACAGAGCCATACAGCGATAAGGAGTACGCCGATCATTGGGCCAGGCGTCGACGGAAGGCGGTGCCCGGCCCACCGTCCGGCAGGAAGAGAGGGGCTGCTGTGTGGTGTGGTGCCGGATCGTGCCGGCATCAGGAATGCGGAGCGCGGGGTGCAACTGGCACGGTCTCCGGCTGTGTCCTTTCTGGCAAGAGCGCCATCGGGGGAGCGGCCGACAGAACATGACGGCGCCTCAGACAGTGTGCCGGCACCCAGCTCGGGGAGGGCGTATGGAACGCAGGGGATACATCCGGATGGCAGGAGTCGCCGTGACGCTGGCCGCAGGGAGTGTCATGGTCATGGCCCCGGGGGTGGCCGCAGCCCCGCCCGCACCCGCGGCCGCGTACAACAAGGCATGCGGCACCGGCTACAAAGTCGTCAACCAGATCAACATCGGGAAGGCAGGGACGACCTATCTGACCTATAACTCCGCGACAGGAAAGAACTGTGCCGTAACAATCCGCAGCACCCCGGGCCCCGCCGTCCACATGTACGTCTGGGTCCAGCGGGACGACACCAGAGACTACGCCGATGACGACGGTTATTACCGGTCGTACGCGGGGCCGGTCTACCTCGACGCCAGAGGCTACTGCGTTTCTTGGGGCGGGGTGATCGCTGGCGAGTCAGCCGGCAGGAGCGGCACAAACTGCGGTCGGATCAGCGGGTAACACGCGCTCCAGCGTCCGGTAGCGAGGGAATGTGGCCGCGACACTGCCTTTTGCCGCCTCGCTCGTCATCACGTACGCCCTGCCGGCCGTCGCCGAACCGCAGCGCACCGGAAACTTCAGTTCCCGCCGTGCTGCGGCCCGGTCCAGCAACTGCTCGACGGCGCAGGTACGTCCCTGAGGTATGACTGCCGCTGTGCCCGGACCGCGGACCGCCGTCCGGCACACCGCCGGACTGGCCGCACTGCGGCCAAGGCGCGACCCCCACCAATCCGGTCGGCTGCCGCAGCGTCCACGTCGACGACCACACTGCCTGCCTGGCCCACTTGTACGAGGCCGACAGCGCCGCCCATTTCGCGACGCTGTCACCCGGCGGCGACATCGACCACCGCGCCACCCCGTTCACCCCTCACTCCGTTCACCCTGAACTGCTGGATCGGTTACTCGCTGCCTTGCGCGCCCCCGCCACCCTTCGGCCCCACTTCGCCATCGGTCGCAGACTCTCGAGGTCCCATGCTGACGGTTGCTGACCGTCCGAGGGCCGAGGCGCCTCTGACCTGCGGGAAGCCGCCGAGTACTCTCTGTGTGGTGGAACTTCATCGGCCGCAGCCACGAGGACATCGTCGAGGTCAGACGGGCGTCGGAAGCAGCGTCCGACCGTTTCGGCGAGGTCGAGGGCTACCCCGGCGCCCGCCTCCCCGCGCCCGCCCTCCCGAACGCCACGATCGCACCGCGCAAGAACCCGGCGCGTACCTGACGTGTTCCTCCGACGCGTTTCTGACGCGCCCCTGAAAGGAAGAACGACGATGACGCAACCCGAACTGACCCCGACCGTCCGACGCGTGGACGCCAGGCACCGCTACGAAATCCTTGTCGACGGCGAGAGCGCGGGCTTCACCGCCTACCGCGACCGCGACGACCGGCGCGTGTTCTTCCACACCGAGATCGACGACGCCCACGCCGGGCAGGGCCTGGCCTCGATCCTCGTACGCGAGGCGCTGGAGAACGTCCGGAGCACGGGCCTGCGCGCCGTGCCCGTCTGCCCCTACGTGGCGAAGTTCCTCAAGAAGCACGAGGAGTTCGCCGACCTCGCCGACCCGGTGACGCCCGAGGTCCTGGAGTGGCTGGACGGCGTCCTGAAGCGCTGAGCGGTGATCGCTGATGGTAGGGGGCGAGGCATGAGTGAGGGGAGTACGGCGGGGGCGGGGGCCGAGCTGGGGGCTGGGGCTTGGGCTGGGGCTGGGGCCGGCGTACCGGAGTTGCATGACCGCGACGTACCGTGGGCGACCCGCCACGGCGTGCCGGAGCTGACCGGCCGCGACACGCAACGCGCGGTCATCGACGCGGCCCTGGGCGGGATCGCCACCACCGGGACGTCCGTCATCCTGCGCGGCGACCCCGGCACAGGGCGGACGGCACTCCTGGGAACGGCCGAGGCGACGGCCCGCCGGGCCGGCCTGCGCGTGCTGCGGATGACCGGCGCCGAGGCCGAGTCGGGGCTGCCGTTCGCCGCCCTGCACCAGGTCCTCTGGCCCCTCCTCGACGACGCGGAGGGGCTTGCCGAACCCCAGCGGCACGCCCTGGAAAGCGCGTTGGGCGTCCGCGAGGGGGCCCCGCCCGAAGGGTTCGCGGTGGCGGGCGCCGCCCTCACCCTGCTCGCCCACGCCGCCGCACACCGCCCCGTCGTCGTACTCCTGGACGACCTGCAGTGGGCCGACCCGTCCAGTGTCGCCGTGTTCGGTTACGTACAGCGGCACTTGGCCCCGCTGCCCGTGGTGGCCATCGCGGCGACCCGCCGAAACGGGGCCGCGATCGGCCGTATCGGGTCTGGGACCGGCTTCACCGGGCCCGTAACCGGCTTCACCGGGTCCCGGACCGGCCGTACCGGGTCCGAGTCCCGCCGTACCGGGTCTGAGCGCGGCCGTACCGGGTCCGGGACTGGCCGTACCAAATCCGAGACCGGCCGTACCGGGTCCGGGACCGGCCGTACTGGGACCGGGACCGGCCTCGGGTCCGCAATCGGCTTCACCGGGTCCGAGACCGGCCCCACCGAATCCGAGACCGGCCCCACCGGAACCGACTCCCGCCCCACCAGAGCCACGCCCCGCCGCGACCGGACCGCCGCCCGCGAGGAGTACGACGCCTCCGCCTGCTTGGTGGCGGGCCAGGTGGTCGACCTGCCACCGCTGGACGCCCCACAGGCCGAACTGCTCCTGCGCACCCACCACCCGTCCCTGCCCGAGGGGCTGCGCCGCAGAGTGCTGCGGGCGGCCGCGGGCAACCCGCTCGCCCTGCGTGAACTCCCGGAGCAGGTGCGGCGCCTCGACGCCGACCGGGCCGAATCCCTCGCGAGCCCCGCGCCGCCGCGGATGCCCGAGCTGTTCGACGCACTGCCCCTGGGCGGCCGCCTCGGGCGGCTGTACGAGGACAGGCTGCGCTCCCTGCCCGACCCCGCCCGCAACCTCCTGCTCGTCGCCGCCCTCGGCGACGCCTCCACCCGCCACCGCACAGTGCTGCGCGACCTGGCCGAGCACGTCGCGGGCCCGCCCTGGCACCGGCTCGAAGAGCACATCGAACGCTCCGGGCTCGCGCACGTCGACCCGGAACAAGAACAACTGGAGTTCCACCACCCCCTGGTCCGCGCCTCCCTGGCGCACACCGCCTCCCCGGCCGAGCTCCGCGCCGCCCACCGCCTGCTCGCCGACGCCCTGCCCGCCAACAGTTCGCGGCGAACCCTGCACCTCGCGGCCGCCGCACTCGGCACCGACGGCGAACTGGCCGCACTGCTGCACGCCGAGGCCGACAGCATGTCCGCCCAGGGCGGAGACGCCGAGGCGACGGTGCTGATGGCACGCGCGGCCGGACTCAGCCCCGACCGGACGAACAGGACCGCCCGTCTCGTCGCCGCCGCGGCCCTGGCCGTACGCGCCGGTCGTCCGCACCTGGCGGCGCAATACGTCGCCGAGGCCGAAGACGCGGCACGGCCGGGCAGGCCCGAACCCGCCACCCCGTACGCCTTCGCCGTCGCCTGCACCCGGCTCCAGCTCGACGCCGACCCACGCCCCACCATCGAACTGCTGCCCGCCGTCCTGGACGCACCGGTGCCGCCGGACGCCGCGGACCAGCACGCCGCCCTCCTCGGACCGATCCTCTTCCTCCTCCTCGTCGCGGCCGCCCTCACCGGGGACGAGCGGGCGTGGGACGCCGTCGACCGGCACGCGGCGCACCCCTCGGCCCCCGCCGCGGCGGAGCTCTGCCGACAGGCCTGGTCCGGCCCACGCCCGGCCGCCCACGAAGTGCCGCGGCGGCTGCGTGAGACGGTCGCGGCCCTGCCCGCGGACCGCGAGACCACCGAAGCCTGGCTGCTGCTCTGGACGGCCGCGGCCGTCGACTCCCTGGGCGAGCACTGCACGCTCTGGAACGCGTTCGCCCGCCGCCACGCGTACGCCACGCAGACGTTCACGGACAGCCTCCGCGCCCACGACGACTACCTGCACGGGAACTGGGACACCGCCCTCGCCGCCGCCCTCGCCGCCGCCCGCGACGGCGCGCGGACCTCCGCGGAACACGGCTACGCGCTGGCCGAGACGCTGTTCCTGCAGACCGCGGGACACATCCTCGCCGCCCGGGGGGACCTGGCAGGACTTGACGCACTGGAACCGGTGCTCGGCGTCCGCGCGGCAGAACACCGTCTGCGCCTGGTCACCGGCCTGCTGAGCGGCATGCGGACGCTGTGCGCGCTCGGCCACGGGCACGCCGAGGAGGCCTGGCTCCATGCCTGCGACCTCACCGCGCCCGACGCGGTCGAGGATCGCAGCCCCTGGACGCACCTCTCGCTCGTCGACCGCGTACAGGCCGCGGTCGACAGCGGGCGGACCGAGGAGGCCCGGCGCCATCTGCGGGCTGTCCGCACGTACGGCCTCGCCCGCATCTCGGCCCACCACACCTTCCTGGTGAGCGTCGCCGAGGCCATCGCCGCCGTCGACGACGAGGCGGACGAACGGTACGCGGCCGTGTACGCCCAGCGGGACGCGGAGAGCTGGCCCTTCCCCCTCGCCAGGGCCCACCTGGCACACGGCGTGTGGCTGCACCGGCAGCACAGGACCGAGGAGGCGAGCGCGCACTGCCGTGCCGCGCTCACCGCCTTCGCCCGCCTGGACGCCACACCCTGGACGGCGCGGGCCTCCCGCGAACTCGCCGCGGTCGAAGCGGTCGACGCGGTCGACGCGGACACCGGGGCCTCCGGCGGGACAGCCGGACACCACCCCCTGCTCTCGGCGCAGGAGACACGCATCGCCCGGTTCGCGGCCCAGGGGCTCACCAACCGGCAGATCGGCGCGCGGCTCTCGCTCTCCCCGCGGACGATCGGCGCGCACCTCTACCGGATCTTCCCCAAGCTCGGCATCACCACCCGGGCAGGCATCGCGCGAGCCTTGGGAACGTCACTCAGGAATCCGGCAGCGCCCGCGCAAGAGCCGCCCGCGACGTGACCCCCAACTTCGGGAAGATCCGGTAGAGGTGAGCCCCGATCGTGCGGGGCGACAGCTGGAGCGCGGCGCCCGCCTCCTTGTTCGTGAGCCCGGTGGACACGAGACGGGCGACGCGCAACTCCTGCGCCGTGAGCCCGTCGGCCGGGACCACCTTGCCGCTCGACGCATGGTCCGAGGCCCGCAGTTCGGCCCGGCACTGCTCCACCCACGGGTCGGCGCGCAGCCCCTGGAAGGCGCGGGCGGCGGCGTGCAGCGTCGCGACCGCCTCGGCACGCAGTCCTCGACGGCGCAGCCCCGCCCCGTGCAGCAGCCGCAGCCGCGCCATGTCGAAGACCCACTCAGCGGCGCCCGGCACCGCGCAGGCCGCCGCGTACGCCGCGTCCGACTCCGCGTCGTCCGCCGTGACCGCCACCGCGGCCGCCAGCAGGAAGGCGTGGTGCGCGGAGACGGCGTCCATCCGCGCGGCCCGCCCCGCCGCGACGTGGGCCAGCGCCTCCGTCCGGCGGCCGCACCGCAGGCTCGCCACGACGAAGTCGAAGAACGGAAGGTGGAACCATGCGAGGCCACGCGGCAGCTGCCCCGGGGCCATCACGCGGAGCAGCAGGAGGTACGCCTCCTCGTGGCGCCCGTGTGCCAGCGCGGCCAGCGCGTCGAGACGGTCCAGGTGGTCCGTGACGAACCGCATGCGCGCGGACGCCGCCACGGGCCCGATCCGCGCCCGCACGTCGCGCAGCCCCCGCTCGTCGCCCCGGCCCGCCAAAAAGTGCGCGTAATAGTGCCGGAAGAGCAGGGCGTTGCAGTGGTAGCCGAGCTCCTCCGCGGTGTCGGCCTCGCGCAGGCACTCCTCGGCGGCGTCCCAACGGCCCCGCAGGAACGCCTGATGGCAGCGCGCCTTCGCGACGGACCCCTGAGTGGCGTACGTGTGCTCGTCGTCGAAGAGCCGCCGCAGCTCCTCGTCGGCCGCGTCCACCGCCGACGCCGCCCAGAGCAGCAGCCAGGCGGCCGCGGTCTCCCGCCGGGCCGCGACGCGCGCCACCAGGGACCGCACTTCCGTCTCCGCGTCGTGCGCCGTGCGCGGCGGGTCGGCCCAGGCGCGGTGGCACAGGCGTACGGCGGGGGAGAGGTGCTCGCGGTGCCGCTCCAGCATGTCCCAGCCGCGCGGGTCACCGGTGTAGGCCGACGCGAGCAGCAGCTTGAACGCCACCTGCTCGACGAGATCGCCGAAGCCCGGCGCGCCGGGCGCTGTCAGCGCCTCCAGTGCCCCGGGCAGCAGCTCGAAGGACGAGGTGAAGTCCACGTGGTGGCTCTGGTCGACGTACACGACCGCGTAGGCGAAGAGCGGGGCGATGTCCTCCGGCACCGGCCCGCGCCGGATCTCCCGCAGGAGTTCCGCGGCGTACGCGAGCCGCCCGCCGCGCGCCGACATCACGGCGGCCCACGTCAGTCGGCGGGCGCGGTCGCCGGGACCCGTCCCGAGAGCGGCCGCGCGGTCGAGGAGCAGGGCCCCCTCCGCGTCGCCGCCGCGCAGCGCGATGCGCGTACCCGCGGCCTGGAGCCGGAGGGCGAGGCGTTCGTCCGGGCCATCGGCGGCGGACGCCTCGTGCAGCAGCCGACGCGGGTCGTCCTCGCGCAGCCGCTCCGCCAACGACCGGTGCGCGGCTCGTCGTTCGGTCGCCGAGGCGGCGGTGATCACAGCGCTCCGCACCAGAGGATGCCGGAAGACCAACCGCCCCGTGGCGTCCCAACGGGCGAGCCCGCTCGCCTCGATCGCGCCCAGCACCCGTTCGGCGCCGCCCGGTGCCGCCCGGCGCACGGCATCGTCTCCGACGGCCGCCGCGTCGTCCAGCGCGGCGAGCAGCAGGACGCGCGCCGCGCTCTCGGGCAGCGACCGCAGCCGCCGCACGAACACCTCCTCGAGCCGGCTGCCCAACGGAAGCCGGTCCGGCAGCGGTACGACGCCCCAGCGGTGCTCGTCCGCCGACCGGCCGGGCAACTCGGCCAGGGCGAGGGGATTTCCCGCGGCCTCCGCGACCACTCGCCGGACGGCACCGGCGGCGAGCCCCGGGTGCAAGCGCCGCAGCAGCGTCCGTGAGTCCTCGCCCGACAGCGCCTCGACGTCCACCGGGTGGGCGGGCCAGCCCTCCAGCGCGGAGCCGTCGGACCGGCTCGCGCACACCATGACGACGGGCAGAGCGATGATCCGCTGGTGCAGGAAGACGAAGACGGCGGCGCTGGTGGGGTCCACCCACTGGAGGTCGTCGACGACGATCAGCACCGGGCCGCGGCGCGCCTGCTCGGCGAGCAGCGCGAGCGCGGCCGCGCCCACCATGAACCCCGCGGGCGGCAGTCCTTCGCGCAGCCCGAGGGCCCGTTCCAGGGCGAGCCGCTGGTGCGGGGGCAGGGCGCGGGAGTTCTCCCGCAGCGGCAGCAGCACGTGGTGCAGCGCGCCGAAGGCGATGCCGGACTCCGACTCGCTGCCCACCACACGCAGGACGGTGAAGCCCTCCCGCGCCGCGCGTACGGCCGTCCACTCCAGCAGCGCCGTCTTCCCGATACCCGCGTCGCCGCGCAGCACCGTCGCCGAACCGCCGGCCCCAATGCGCGCGTTCTCCAGGAACCCCTCCAGCAGCGCCTGTTCGCGCCGACGGCCGACGAGCGTCCTGTCACCCTGCCCGCTACCCATGACTCTCCCTGATCGCCCTCCGACCACCGTGGCACCGCCGCGCTGCCTGTGCGTGCACGGCTTGTGCCCCTGCCCGCAGGGAAGGCCGTACGCTCTCGTCAACGGGGCCCGACCGCAGCAGGCTGACGGCGTGACGACGACCACGCCCACCCCTACCATGGGGGACACCACCACCGCGCGCCCCATCGGCTTCCTCCGCATCCACACGCTCCGGGGAGCGGCGCGCCAGGTCCGGCACGTGCCCGACGCCGATGCCCTGACCGACCCGTACGTTCTGCTGGGCCTCCACATCAGGGGGCGGGCCACACTCGCCAGGCCGGACGGCACCGCGACCTGCCTGCCCGGAGACGTCTTCGTCCGCGACGGGGCGCGGGGCTTCACCCTGGAGGAGGCTGAGGACTTCGAACTGCACCTGGTGCGCGTGCCGCACCGCGCCCTGGCCCTCACCGACCGGCAGGTGGACGACCTGGCACAACGGGCCCCTTTCGCCGACGGAACCGTCACGCCGCTGCTCGGCCCGCTCCTGCGCGAGATCGCCGCGGCGGAGCCCGGGCCCCCGTCGCGGACCGCGCTCCGCTCGGCCGGTGCGGTCGCCGACCTCGTTGCGCTCCTCGCCGTCGAGGACACCGGCCCCGGCCCTCGTGAGGACGGACAGGACCGCGAGGCCCTGGTGCGCAGCCTGCGCGCATACGTCGACGCGAACCTACGGGACCGCAACCTGACACCGGCCACCGTCGCCGAAGCGCAGCACATCTCCATCCGCTATCTGCACAAGCTCTTCGAGGGGCGGGGCAGCACGGTCGGCCGATGGATCCAGCACCGCCGCCTGGAAGAGGCCCGCCGCGAGCTGGCCCGCCCGGCACGCGACGACATCACGGTGGCAGCCGTCGCCAGACGCTGGGGCTTCGCCAGCGCCACGCACTTCAGCCGCAGCTTCCGTACGGCATACGGCATGTCCCCCAGCGACTGGCGCGCCGGCCGAACCAGCCCCGCCGAAGAGCCCGGGGCCGCCTGCCGTTGACGGTGCGCCGAGGGGTTCCGTGCTGCCTGCCGTTGGCGGTGCGCCGAGGGGTTCCGTGCTGCCTGCCGTCGGCGGTGCGGTGAAAGACCCGCAGCCGACAGCCGTTGGCGACGTAGCGAAGGCTTCGGGCCAGCTCGCCGTTGATGGTGCGCCGAAGGACCCGAAGCCGCCTGCGGCCGTTGGCGGACCGAAGGCCCGGGGCCGCCCGGCGTCGAGGGTGTAGCGAAGGCCCCCAAAGCCCCCGCCACCGACGACGCACTCAGAGACACGCCCCCGTCGCGTCGGCCGTCCCGGACATCACCATCCGCCGCCACTGCTGCGGCGGATGCCCGTACACGGACTTGAACGCGCGGCTGAAGTGCGCCGGGCTTCGGAAGCCCCAGCGGGCCGCGACCACGGCGATGGACGGGCTGCTCCGGCCGCGGCGGGTGAGTTCACCCGCGCACCGTTCGACGCGCAGACGCTGGATCAGGCGGCCGACGGTGACTCCCTCGGCCTCGAAGAGGCGGTGCAGATAGCGGACCGAGATCAGGTGCGCCGCGGCGATCCGTTCCGCGGACAGTTCCGGGTCGCCGAGGTGACGGTCGACGTACTGGCGGATCGTGACCACCAAGGGATGCCTGTCGTCCTCCGGTGGCCCTTCCGTGGCCTCGGCGAGGTCCTCGACGAGCCCGGCGACCAGATCCGTGACGAGGCCGCCGAGTCGTTCGCCCACCGGGGCGGATACCCGCGAGGCCGACGTCTCCAAGTGCTGGAGCAGGGCGGGGAGCACCGCCGCGGAGCCCGCGGGCGGCGGGAGCGCGCGGGCCGTGAGGGACCGCAAAGGCACCGAGGGAACGTGCAGCGCGTGCAGGGGCAGCCGCAGGAGAACGGACCGGGCCGTGCCCTCGTACTCGATGGAGAAGGCGCGGCGCAGGTCGACGAGGGCCGACTCACCCGGCACCACGGAAACGCCGCGCCCGTCCTGGACCAGCCGCACCATCCCCTCGCGGGGGACGAGCAGCGCGACCGCATCCTCCGCGCCCGGCGCGGTCGGGCCGGGACCGCGGGCCAGCCGCAACGGCCCTGACACGGACACGCAGGTGAGCATGCGGACGTATCCGAACCGCCGGAGCGTCACGGACCCGTCGGTGCGGCTGCCCATGTCGTCGGCTGTCACTAGAGGCGTGAGCCAGCGCGCGAAGGCTGACTCCACGTCGGTCGAGGTCTCGGCGCCCGGCGACACGGCCGCTGCGGATCGAGCGCTCACGGAGGGCTCCTTTCAACCGTCCCCGGGCCGGTGCCCTGTGCGTGGCAGAGGGGGACGGTCACCCCTGGTCCACGGCCCATGACCGTGAGTCTGGGCGGACGGCCGCGGGAGGCGTTAGGTCATATGACTGCCTTTCGCGCCCGCGTAAGCCGCTGCGCCCGAAGTGTGCACGCAGCGGCACGGATCAGTGGGTCGGCCGGTCCCCTTTCCGGCCGATGGCGCCCTAGGGTGAGTACTCCGAGCCGGCCGAGCCGCGAACGGCCCCGCGATCCGCCCCCTGCGCAGGAGTTCCCGTGGAAGCAGACGTCCCGGCCCCCGGGGAGCCACCGGTGCTCGAACGGCGCACGAGGGCCTTCGCCGAAACGTATTCCTGCCCCGCCGCGCCCGAGCCCGCGCCCGAGCCTGAGTTCGCTTCCGCCTCCGACTCCGCGCCCGAGTCCGAGACCGCGTCCGACCCCACCCCGTCCAGGTCCCGCATGGCAGCCCTGTGGGACGGCGGCGGCGCGGACGATCCGGACGTCGAGGAGGAGTGGCTCGCGCTGCCGGGAGCCGACGGAAACCGCATCAGGGTACGGATCCTGCGGCCGGCCGGCACCGACGAGCCGCTGCCGGTCGTGCTGTATCTGCACGGCCTCGGCTGGATGCTGACCGACGCGTACGCGCACCGGCGGCTGCTGGCGGATCTCGTGCTCGGCGCGGACGCCGCCGTGGTCGTCCCCGAGTACGACACCCCGCGGGACGCCCGCCACCCGCACGCGGTGGAGCGCGCCCACACGGTGGCCCACTGGGTCGCCCGGCACGGAGCGGAGTGCCGCCTGGACGGGGCCAGGATGGCGGTCGTCGGCGCGAGCGCGGGCGCCCAGCAGGCCGCGGCCCTCACGCTCGTGGCGCGCGAGCGCGGCGGTCCGGACTTCCGGCACCAGGTGCTGCTCTGCCCGGTGACGGACGCGGGGATGGACACCCCGTCCTACCGGCGGTTCGCGGACGGCTACTTCCTCAGCCGCGCCGCCATGCACGGCTACTGGCAGCAGTACGCGCCGGACCGCGAGAGCCGCGCGCACGGCGCAGTCTCACCGCTGCGCGCACCCGTGGACCGGCTGCTCGGACTGCCGCCGGCGCTGGTTCTGACGGCCGAGGCCGATGTGCTCCGCGACGAGGGCGAGGCGTACGCGGCCCGGCTGAGGGAGGCGGACGTACCCGTCGTGTCGATCCGCTATCAAGGCACGATCCACGGCTTCGTGCTCTTCGACCTGCTCCGCGGGACCGAGGCGTCCCGGGCGGCCCGCATCCAGGTGACGGACACCTTGCACGCCGCCCTGCACACGGCCTGAACGCGCTCCGTACCCGCGCTCCTCAACGGCCGTCCGTGCTCGCGGCGTCGCGGTGCCGACGCCACTCGCCGGGGGACGTGCCGTACGCGGCCTGGAACCGGCGGCTGAAGTGACTCGGGCTGGTGAACCCGCACCGGGCGGCCACCGCGGCGACGGTGAGCCGGTCGTAGCGCGGCGCGGTCAGCATGTCGCGCGCCTTGGCGAGGCGCTCGGTGATGAGCCACTGCTCCAGGCTGATGTCCGCGTCGTTGAGCAGGGCGTAGAGCGTGCGCACTGAGACGGCGTGCTCCCGCGCGATCCGCTCCGGTGTCAGGTCGCGGTCGGCGAGATGGCGACGGGCGTACGCCAGGACCCGCGTGAGCAGCGTCTCGTCCATCGCCGAGCGGACGACGGGGGACTCCTCGGCGTGCGCGGCGGACAGGAGCAGCGCGCGGACGAGCTCGGTGGTGGCCGCGGCGAGGGCGCCGGCGCCGGGGTCGCCCTCAAGCCGCCCGGGGTCGTGCCAGACCCCGCGCAGATGGTTCAGGACCAGGCTGTACATGGGGCTGGCGCGCAGCCGCGCCGAGGCCCGCACCACGGCGTCCACCGGCACGTCGAGGCGGTCCACGTCGAACATCATGGACTGGGAGGCGCCGTCGCCCGACCATCCGTAGACGCGGGGCGACAACTCGTGGAACACGCAGATGTCGTCCGGCCCGAGGAGCTGCCGCCGCCCCGCGATCTCGGCCCGATGGACACCTTCCGGCTGAAGCGAGACCGAGATGACGGGCCGGCTGCGGTGATGACGCACGTGCCGGTCGCTTCGGCGCACCTCGAAGCCGGAGTTACGCGTCGAGAAGAGCCCGAGCCCACCCACCTGCCACAACTCCATGCGCGCGTGAATCCCCGTCTCCGGCTCCTCGTGGACCACGTCATTGGGCACCAGAGAATCGGTCAACGCATGATGAAACGCGTCGGCCCGCTCGCGCGGCGCCACCGTGGACAGATCGACGAGCAGCACACAACCCCCAACAGGCCTACCCCCATGAAGCAGACATTCTGCCCTATGGGGAAGCGCGGCCCGAACGGTCGACGGCGCCGAGCGGTCGGTGGGGGAGAGAGCGTGCCTGTCCGGCGGAGAGGGTGCCTGTCCGGCGTGAGTAGGCGGCCCGTCCGGCGGAGAGCAGCCCTGTCCGGTGGTCCGCTACTGGCGCGGGGCGCGCGCCTCGATGCGGTAGTCGAAGGCGGCGCCGCCGACGCCGACCGTGGTCACCCCGCCGTCGACGGTGAGGACGGCCCCGTTGACGTACGACGCGGCCGGCGAGAGCAGCCAGCCGATCGCCTCAGCGACCTCCTCCGGATCACCCGGCCGCCCGACGGGAGTCAGCCGGTTCGCCTCCGCGTACGCCTCCTCGGCACCGCCCGACAGCCCCGCCTCCGCCGCGAACCGCGCCATCCGCTGGTCGGCCATCTCCGTACGCACCCAGCCAGGGCACACCGAGTTGGCCCGCAGCCCCTGCGGCCCGTAGTCGACGGCGAGGGAGCGGCACAGGTGGAGCAGTCCGGCCTTGGACGTCGCATACGCGGCGTTGCCGGCGCTGTTGCGGAGCGCGGCGACCGAGGCGACCGCGACCACCGCGCCACGGGCGGCAAGCAGATGCGGCAGTGCGGCACGGAGCAGGAGGAACGGGCCGGTGAGGTTGGTCCGTAGCAGCTCTTCCCACTCCTCGACCTCGGTGTCGCCGACGGCACCGCCCCGTCCGATTCCGGCGTTGAGTACGAGGCCGTCAAGTCTCCCGTAAGTCTTCACCGTCGTCTCGACGAGCTTCCGCACGGCTTCGGGATCCGCGGTGTCGGCAGGGTGAGCCAAGGCCCCGGTCTCAGCGGCGACTTGATGCAGCGGCTGCGGCCTCCTGCCGGCGATCACGACGTGGTGCCCCTCGGCCCGCAGCAAGCGGGCCGTCGCAGCACCGATGCCCGTACCCCCGCCAGTGACGACGACAACTCGCTCACCAGACATGAAAGTTGATCTCCTCACCTTCAAAAACATGCAGTTCGATCATATGCGGCACTGCCGAATCCGAATGACGGAGATCGGTCATGGCCCGTCGCGAACCGTTAAGCTCGCGCCTCGTGGACGAAGTCGTGGTGATACGCACCGGCTCGGGGCCGGAGGTCCTGCTCGTGCACGGGGGCGCGGGCCCGCGGACGACGTGGGGCGCGCTGTCCGCGCTGGCCGACCGCTGGACGCTGGCGTACGTCCATCGGCGCGGCTATCCGCCGAGCCCGGCACCACTGACAAGCCAGGACTACGAGGCGGACGCCCAGGACCTGGCGCCGCTGCTCATCGGCCGCCCGCACGTCGTCGCCCACTCCTACGGCACCCTCGGGGCGTTGATCGCGGCCGCGGCCGCGCCGGGCAGCGTGCGCTCGCTCACCCTGATCGAGCCGCCGCTCGCCTTCCTCCTCCCGGGCGATCCCGACGTAACACGGCTCGAGCGCCTCGGCGACGCGGTCCTCACCCACGGAATGGACACGGACCCCGCCGAACTGCGGGAGTTCCTGCGCCTCGCGGGGGCCTCCGTCGACGAGGGCCCACTCCCGGACGAGGTGGTCGCCGGTGTCCGCCGGGCGCACGGAGCCCGGCTGCCCAGCCGGGCACGTCCACGGCTCGACCTCATCCGCCGGGCCCGCGTCCCGGTGCTCGTCGCGTCGGGAGACCACGCGGTCGCACACGAGCGGATCTGCGACGCCCTCGCGGCCACGCTCGACGGCGAGCGCACGGTAAACCCGGGCGCCGGACACTTCGTCGCCGCGGCGCCGGGTTTCACCGACCGACTCGACACGTTCCTGCGAACGAGCGACAACTGACACCCACACCCACACCACCCCACCCCACGCGCACGGGTCGCCGCCAACCCGTCGAGGTCGCTGAGACAGAACGCGGACATTCTCAGGATCAGTTGAGGATCAACGCGGTCGTAGTGTCGGCGGTGTCAGCAGGAGACACCGTTACCGACAGGTCCTGGAGATCATCATGCGTTCGCGTCGTGCCGCCCGTTCCGCCCGCCTCGTCCTGGCTGCCGCGGCGGTGACGGCCCTCACCGCCACCGCCACCGCGTGCGGCCCCGAGGACACCGCGGGTTCCGGAACGTCCACGGCCTCCTCCTCCGGGAGCGCCGGAGGCGAGGGCTCCGCGAACGACAGCTCGTCCAGCGGCTCCGACTCCAACTCCGTTAAGGGCAGCGGCAAAGCCGACTCCGGCTCCGACTCCGGCACCGAGGGCGGCGGTGACAAGAAGAGCGGTTACGGACAAGCCTGTGGCACCAACGACGTGAGCTTCACGCTCACTTCCAAGTCCCAGGCCGGCGGCTACTACCAGGTCACCGCCAAGGCCAAGTCCGGCATCACCTGCTACCTGGACGTCAACACCCCCAGCGTGTCCTTCGGTTCCGGTACGGAAGGCGTGGCGTCCCCCGTCGGGCAAGGCGGCGAAGACCCCATCAAGCTCACCGGCTCCGCGGTCGCCTATACCGGCATCAGCCCCAAGACCACCGACACCGACGGCGGCACCGAGTTCGAGAGCGTCATCGTCGCCCTGACCGAGGACGACTCCAACCCCGCCGAACTGAAGCTGCCCGAGCCCGCCGACGTCGACAAGCCCATCGTCACCAACTGGTCGACCAACAGCGCCGAGACCGTGCCGGTCATCCCCTGACGAGCAGCCGCGGGACGTCGTGGTCGTCGGCGACGGGATCCGCAAGATCGAGCAACCGCTTTCGCTGTTCCGGCCGCTCGATCGTTCCGCCGGGCAGGTCACGTCGGTAGATCGGCCGCGAGAAAGGGAGCAAGGAGCGCGAGCAACGCGTCGGGGCGGTCGAGGGGGATGATGTGGCCGCAGTCCTGGATGTGGTGTCCGACCAGATCATCGGCGACGGGACGGAGCTGACATTCGAGCCCGGGGCCGACGGGGTGGGAGCCGACGGCCATGGTGGGCATGGTCAGCCGGGCCGCAGCGACGGCATCCTGGATCTGCTGCGCGCTGGTGGGAAGGGCCCGGTAATAGGAGAACGCGCAGCGCAGGGCCTCACCCCCGGTGTACGCGTCCACGAAGGCCGCACGAATGTCGTCGGGTACGCCTCGCCCGAGCGTCCCAGAGTCGAGGAACCAGTCGATGTACGGGGCCTCGTTGCCGGCCAGGACGGTCTCGGCGAGGCCGGGGACGGCGTGGAAGCCGAACCACCACGGGGCTCCGCCCGCGACGACGTGCTCTGCTCCGGGCAGACGCCCGAGCAGTGCCTCCATCACGACCAGGCGCCGGACGAGGCCGGGTCGGCGCAGCGCGAGCAGGACGGCGGGGGCGGTGCCCGCGTCGATGCCGACCACCGCTGCCGAGGGCTCGCCGAGCGCGTCGAGCAGCCCTTCGACGTCGGCGGCGAGGGTGCCTGCGTCGTACCCCTCGACGGCACGTGTACTGGCACCGAAACCTCGAAGGTCCGGGGCGATGACCCGATACTGCCCGGCCAGGCGGTCCATGATGCCGCTCCAGAGCTGCCAGGTGTGGGGGAAGCCGTGCAGCAGGAGAACCGCTGGTCCGTCCCCGGCGATGGCGACGTTGAGTTGGACTCCGTTCGTCGTGATGCGGCGTAGGCGGTGTTCGGTGGTGACGGGCAAGACGGCTCCCTTGGCTGGCTGCCGATGGCTGGTTGGATGGTTACCATTGGTGACCACAGAACGATAGGAAACTGTCCGACCGCTTCCTAGACGGCACTTTCAGGGAAGGTGGTGAGCCGCAGGTGACCACCCGACGAGAGGTGACCACCCGAGGAGCCGGGGCCGCCGGTCGCGGGGTACGCGGCGATCTGTTCGATCCCGATTGCCCGACGCGCCAGTTGCTTGACCGCATCGGTACGAAGTGGACGTCCATGGCCGTCAAGACCCTCGCCGGTGCCGCACCGGACGAGGTGCGTTTCGCGGAGCTGAGACGCCGGATGCCCGGCGTCTCACAGAAGATGCTGTCCGTGACGCTGCGCAGCCTGACCCGCGACGGGCTCGTGTCGCGCCGGGTCGAACCGACCGTGCCCCCACGGGTCTTCTACCGACTCACGGGACTCGGCTTGTCCCTGGAAGCCGCGCTTGCGGGGCTGAGGACCTGGGCGGAGGAGCACATGGCCGAAATCGACCGCGCCAACGAAGCCGCCGACCAGGAGGCCGACGGGGGGTAGACAGTCGGACTCCGTGCTCATCACTGGTGGCTGTGGCTGTGGCTGTGGCTGTGGCTGTGGCTGTGGCTGTGACACTGGGGCTGGGGGCTGGGGTCCTCGACGTAGCCGGTGTCGCCGCCCTGAGACCACGTCACCTTGTCAGGTCGACGTGCCGCTGACGCAGGCCGTCGCCCGGGCGACCGCCGAGGTCACCGGCGTCCCTGGCCCCGGGTAGCAGCCGCCGCTGTTTCGGCCAGGTCGGCACCAGGGACGAGAGCAGGCTGCTGGACTCAGCGCTCCGTGTCGGAAAACCTCTGTGCAAGGTCGCGATGCTTGCGCAGGTGCTCGCGCCGCGCGTGCTCACGACAGGCAAGGCAGGTCACACGATCCGGGCGAGGAGAGGTCTTCGCGTAGCCCACGTGCGAGGGCCGCGACGCCGACTACAGCCGGACCGTCGAGGGCTATCCGGACCTGGTGATTCACGGCCCTCTCCTGGCTCCCTCGCCGCTGGACCTGGCGGTGCAGCACAGGCGGCCGCTGAGCGGGTTCCGGTACAAGGCGCGCTCGCCTCTCTTCCTGCCCGCAGCGTTCACCGTCAACGGGCGACGCGAAGCCCGAAGCGCGGTGCCGGGCTCTTGGATCCGAGAGAAGAGCCCGGCACCGTGTACCGAAGGCGGTGAGTCGCTGACCGAGCTACGTGGTGCTTGCGAAGAGCTCGGCGAAATCGATTTCGACCGCATCGGTGCGCTCACCCTGTGGGGTGATGGAGGTGGGGCGGGTGTCTTTTCCGCAGAGCCCGACTGTCTGCGGGTTCAGGCCGTCAATTTTGATCTGCTGCAGGATCTTGATGTCCTTGAGGACGTCCTGGATGTATGCGCAGATGCTGTCGGTGAGCTTGTTCTCGGAGGTGGTGGCGGAGGTGGGGGCGGGGGGTGGTTCGGCCGCGGTGCCTGTCGTGGCGAGGGGGCCGAGTACTGTGGCGAAGGCCAGACCGAGGCCGACGAGGCCAGTGCGTGCGCTCATGATTCTCCTGTGCATGCGGAGGTTCCTGGTTCTCCCACCCCATTCATCCAGCCCCCGGGGCGGGCCGCATCCGGTGCACCCCCGATCCGTAGCCTTGGAACGATGCTCGGGCGGGTGAATTCGAGCGTCCTCTGGTCGGCGATGTCCCGACCCGTGCCGTCAGGCAATGGAGCGATACACGGTCAGTGGCCGTGAGCGGCACGGCCGCTACGCCACCCGTGCAAGTCGGACGACGCATCAGGCACGGGGAGGCTATTGCGGTCACTCTGTCAGGTGCGGTCGCTCGTATGGGTGATGGAACCGTCGGCCTCGGCGGCGCCCCACTCCGAGGACGGCGCCGGAGCCGTTCCGGTGGCCGACGCGACCTGTGGTGGAACGTCGGGTCAGATGACGCCCTGGGCGGTCATCGCGTCCGCCACCCGTTCGAAGCCGGCGATGTTCGCGCCCGTCACATAGTCCCCGGTAGCGCCATAGCGCTCGGCGGTCTCGTGACACGTGCGGTGGATGTCGTTCATGATGCGCGTCAGTTCGTCCTCGACACGCTCCGCCGACCACGACGTACGGGCGTGGTTCTGCGCCATCTCCAGCGCGCTGACCGCGACGCCGCCCGCGTTGGCCGCCTTGCCGGGCCCGAAGGAGACACCCGCCTCCTGGAAGAGGCGCACGGCCTCGGGGGTCGTCGGCATGTTGGCGCCCTCCGAGACCGCTTTCACGCCGTTGCGGATCAGAGCGGCGGCGTCGTCGGCGTCCAGCTCGTTCTGCGTGGCCGACGGCAGCGCGATGTCGGCCGGTACCTCCCAGACCCGCCTGCCGGGCACGAAGCGGGCGGAGGCGCCGCGGCGTTGGGCGTAGGTGTCCACCCGGGCGCGTTCGACCTCCTTGACCTGCTTGAGGAGGTCCAGGTCGATGCCCTTGTCGTCGACCACGTAGCCGGATGAATCCGAGCAGGTCACGGCGTTGGCGCCCAACGCGGCGAGTTTCTGGATGGTGTAGATGGCGACGTTCCCGGAGCCGGATACGACCGCTGTCCGGCCCTCGAGCTCCTCGCCGCGCTCGCGCAGCATCGCCGCCGCGAACAGGACGTTGCCGTATCCGGTGGCCTCCGGACGAATCAGCGAGCCGCCCCAGTTCCGGCCCTTGCCGGTGAGGACGCCCGCTTCCCAACGGTTGGTGATGCGCCGGTACTGTCCGAACAGGTAGCCGATTTCCCGGCCGCCGACGCCGATGTCACCGGCGGGTACGTCCGTGTGCTCGCCGATGTGCCGGTACAGCTCCGTCATGAACGACTGGCAGAACCGCATGACTTCCGCGTCGCTGCGGCCATGCGGGTCGAAGTCGCTGCCGCCCTTGCCGCCGCCGATGCCGAGGCCCGTCAGCGCGTTCTTGAAGATCTGCTCGAAGCCCAGGAACTTGATGACGCCGAGGTTCACCGACGGATGGAAGCGCAGACCGCCCTTGTACGGTCCGAGCGCGCTGTTGAACTCCACCCGGAAGCCGCGGTTGACCCGTACGCGACCGCGGTCGTCCTGCCACGGCACCCGGAACACGATCTGCCGCTCCGGTTCGCACAGCCGCTCGATCAGGGCGGCGTCGGCGTACTCGGGGTGAGCGGCGATGACCGGCGCCAACGTCTCAAGGACCTCGCGGACGGCCTGGTGGAACTCCGGCTGGGCCGGGTTGCGGTCTTCGATCTCGGTGCGCAGCCGTGAGAGCGCTGCCTTCGTCTCGGGTCGCGTGGTCAAAGGGGCCCTTTCTGACACGGCCGGTACGGGGGATCCGGTGAACACACGCATGTAAACACAGCGTCGGGCCCTCAGGTCCAGGCAGTGACCATTATGCGAGACCGGGGGCCCGGCCATGAGAGCAGCGGTGCCTCCCTGTGGCGACGCACTCCCCTGTGACGACGCCCGCACCTCGTCCCGCCTCACCCACTCCGCCTGCCCCGCCTCATGACTCAGCGCGTTCCCCGGCACCCGACGGTTGCGGGTTACGGCGCCACGCTGTGGGGCAGGAGCCGCGACGTCCGTCTCAAGGGCGGGACGACCGAGGCCAACTCACGGAGTCGGTGACGGCCGCCGGCAGGGCGGGAACACGCACGCCCCGTCACACCGTGACCGTTCACGCCAGACGCCCCCGCACCGGACCGCGTGCCATGACTAACTGAACCTCACTCGGAAACGTCGACGGACAGCACCTGAACGCGCGCGGAGCTAGCCGAAATCAACCTGCGTAGCTCCGGCCACGCCGGATCATCCGCTCGGACCAACTCGTCGACATCTCGTATTCGACGATGCTCGCACCCCCCACATCGCCGCAGCAGGTCAGCCCCCCTTGTCGGGGTGTTTGAATTGACCGTCGTTCTGGCCGAGCAAGGAGAAGTACCGTGCCTTTGGTGTCTGTCGTGATGCCCGTCCACAACTCGGTCGTCACGCTCGGCGCAGCTGTCCGGTCGGTGCTCACGCAGACCCACAGCGACCTGGAGCTGCTGGCCACCGACGATCAGTCGTCCGACGGCTCCATGGACCTGCTCAGGGAGTTCGCCCGGCAGGACGAGCGTGTCCTGCCGAAACGGGCGGCCGAGCGGGGTGGTGCCGGGCGGGCCCGCAATCTCGCCATCGAGCGGGCCCGGGGTGACTACGTCGCCTTCCTCGACAGCGACGACATGTGGCTGCCGGAGAAGGCCGAGCGGCAGATCGCTTTCGCGCAGGCGGGCAGCGCGCCGCTGACCTTCACCTCGTACTTCAAGATGGACGCCGACCACAAGGGCGAGAGCACCGACTTCACTCCGAACGGCCGCGTCGTTCGCGCGCGCGAGCATGTGGACTACGGCGCGATGCTGGTCCGGGATCACATCGGTGCGCTGACCGCCATGTACGACCGCAACGTCCTTGGCACGAGGTTGATGCCGGAGATGCGTAAGCGGCAGGACTACGCGCTGTGGCTGTCGATCATGCGTGACGGAGCCGACGCGCGGGGCCTGACCGAGCCCCTAGCGGTGTACCGGGCGCACCAGGCGGATTCGCTGTCCTCCAACAAACTGTCCCTCGTTCCCTACAACTGGGATCTGTACCGCCGGCACGAAGGGCTGTCGGTCCCGCGGGCGACGCGTGCGCTGGCCGGTGCCGTGTGGCAGTCGGTGCGCAACTCGCGTATCTAAGGGCTGTCCCGTAAATGATCTCCGACGTGGTCAGAGTGCGGTCTTGCGGAGCCCGATCAGGGGGCTCTTGCGCCTCCGGTGGCTGGCAGTGTGGTCGGGCAGGAGGTCGGCGACGGCGGTACGGATTGCAGCTCCGGATTGTGAGCCAGCGCCGTCGGCGGTCGCATTCGCGTACAGCGGCCAAGCGGCGGGTGCACGAGGCGTCGGCCAGCGCGCACCGAGGTATGGCGCCAGAGGTCCGCAGTGACTTTACGATGGCGCTGCCGTTTACACGGAGTGATCATGCAACGAATCGTCATGCCTTTGGGCCTTGCCACAGCTGCCCTGGCAGGCGGACTCGCTACTGCGGGCCCGGCGGCAGCCGGAGGCGTCGGTGATTTCCTGTCCCCGGCCTTCGGCACCAGCTGCGCCAACCAGAACACGGGTGCCCATACAGACGGCGCCACCACACATGGTCCGGGCGCGGCCAACAGCACTCTCGCGGGGCTTCCCCTCAGCAGCGCTCTGAACCAATGCGGAGGAGCCGACCTCGACCCCGTCCCGCTCGTCACCCAGACCGTCCGCACCGTTGCAGCGGATTACCAGCCGTCCTTTAAGGCGGCGATTATTCACCATGGTTTCGCGACCCCTTCATAACGGATCTCATCGAGAGGTTGGCCGGACGAGATGCGGGTCCTGTTCCGGCGGGTGGTGTCGCCGACGGAGGTGAAACGCCCGCAGGGCGGTGGTCGCCGTCGGGCAGGTGACCGTGAGGCCCTGGCCGCGATCGTCTTCGTGCCCACATCGGGCTGTGCATGGCGGCAATTGCCACCGGTCTTCGGCCCAAGCTGGCAGACGGTCTATCGACGGTTCGCCGAGTGGAAACCTGCGGGCGCAAAGGGGGGCCACTGACCGGACCGAATCCGACCGATCGCGGCAAGCTCGGATCGAAAATTCACCTGATCACAGACAGGAACGGGTTGCCGCTGTCCCTGGGCATCTCGCTTGCGAACATGCACGACGGGCAAGGTCTGGAGCCGCTCGTGCGCGGCATCCTGCCCATCCGGTCGCGCCGTGGCCAGGGCTACACCCTGCGCGTCAGCGCCGTCCCCGCCGCGCACCTCGGACTCCTCGCCCGCTGCCAGCCGCTCGACGGCGGCCGCGGCGTTCCACGGCCCCGGCCCAGCGCAAAGCAACGGCTAGGGCCCGTGCCGGAAGAAAGTCCCACTACCGGAGCGTGCGTGGAGGGGGCTCGGCGTCCGGCCTGCGGCCAGTTGGTCCGCCAGCTCGCCGGTTCACCAGTCCGTCAGTCTGCCAGTCCGTCAGCCCGCCGGTTCTCCGGCCGCGTGGGCCTACGCGCCAGCAGGGGGAGACAGGGGGAGACAGGAGCTGCTCGCCGTCATCGACGACCTCGGCGTCATGGACTGGACGGAATCGCCAGGTTCGGTCGCTTCAGCGGCTGGCACGGGCAGCTTGTGCGAGGACGGCATGGGAGACGATCATCCGGTCATGAGATCCGAGGTGCAGACGTTCGTCGGCGACGGACCGCTTCCCGACTGGGATGTGAGCGAGGAAGAGTTCGACCGGCGTGAACGCCGGCTGACGGCGATCTCAGGCCCCGTCACCCCCGAAGAGGCCGCCGCCCTGGCCACCTGCTTCGGTCCCGACGACTGCTACGGCCTCGCCTGGACGCTCGTGCATTTGATCGAGACGGCTCCCGGCCCGGTGCCGCAGCTCGCGGACCCGGGCCCGGATGCCGACGACTGGGCCGAAGTCCTGTGGGTGCGCTGGGGCAGAGGCAGCGAACTTCCCCGTGGCTTGACGACTTGATCGTATGAGAAGCCCCCCTGAGGCAGCAGGCAGCAGGCAGCAGGCAGCAGGCAGCAGGCAGTCAGGATGGCTGGACGTGGTCGAAGAGGGCGAGGGCTTCGGCGGGATCCGGGCTCACGAGACGTTCCAGGCCGGCCGCCGTGATCCTCGCCCACCTGCCGGCCCGCGCCCACATCTGTTCCTCGAAGGAGCGGACGGCTTCGTCCAGCTCTCCGGGGCCGGGAGCGGCGACGATGGACTCGGCGAGTTCGGCGCCTTCCAGCATCGCCAGGTTGGCGCCCGCCCCCAATGGAGGCATCAGATGGGCGGCGTCGCCCAGCAGCGTTACCCCGGGGACGTGGGTCCAAGTGTGGGCTACGGGCAGGACGTAGAGGGGACGGTGGGCGAAAGCGGTGCTGTGCCGGAGGAGATCGAGGACGGGATCGGCCCAGCCGTCGAACAGCGCCGGCAGGCACGAGCGCATGGCCTCGACGTCGTCGGTCAAGTCCAGTTCCGCGTGCCAGTCCAGCGGCACGCGGAACTGGGCGTACACCTTGACGTGGCCGCCGCTGACGCGCTGGGCGACGATGGCCCGGTTGACGCCGTACACAGCCAAGGAACCGTCACCGACCAGCCGAGCGAGGTCCGGGCGGCGAGTGTCGACGTCGTCCAGGGAGGCCTCGACCGTGGTGACGCCGGTGTAGTGCGGCGTCACCGACGAGACCGCCGGACGAGTCCGGGACCAGGCGCCATCCGCGCCGACCACGAGGTCGTACGTCTCCTGTCGCCCATCCGCGAAATGGAGCAGTACGCCGTCATGAGTCCCCGGCACCACCTGTGTCACGCCCCGCCCCCACCGGACATCGAGAGGCCCGAGCAGCAGGTCACGCAGTTGCCCGCGGTCGATCTCGGGGTTGGCCCGGTCATCCGGACGGGGTCGCCAGTCGCGTAGGACGGTCCCGTCCGTGTCCAGGATGCGCATGGCCTGCCCCTCGGGGCGGGACAACGTCTGGAACGCCGCCATCAACCCCGCCTTTTCCAGGGCGAGTTGGCCCATCCCCGCGTGCAGGTCCAGCGTGCCGCCCGGGGGCCGGGCGTGGGGGGCGGGATCGCGTTCGAGGACGGTGACGGGGTGGCCATGACGGTGCAGGACGTGGGCGAGGGTGAGGCCGCCGGGGCCACCCCCGACTACTGCGATGCGCTGTCTCATGTCGATACACTGTATTGATTCGATACGCTGTATCGCAACAGTACGATGTCGGCATGACTGTCTGGGACCGGCAGGAGCCGCCGCCTCGCCCCGTGCCGCTCGACCGGGAGCGGATCGTCGCGGCCGCCGTCGCGCTGGCCGACGAGGGCGGCCTGGAAGCGGTGTCGTTGCGCAAGGTCGCCGCCCGGCTGAACGCCGGCCCGATGCGGCTGTACGGATACATCTCCACCAAGGAAGAGCTGCTCGACCTCATGGTGGATGCGGTCCAGGCCGAGATCCTCCCCGAGGAGCTGCCCGGTGACTGGCGTGCGGCGCTGCGTGACCTCGCCAACGGCACCCGGCGGACCGCGCTCCGGCACGAGTGGTTGGCCGACCTGCTCGGCGGCCGCCCGGCCTTCGGCCCGAACGGCCTCGCCGTGGCCGATGCGACACTGGCCGCACTCGATGGCCTCGCTGACATCGATACCGTCATGCGCGCCGTGGAGACAGTCAGCTCCTACTTCACCGGCGCGATCAGGCGCGAGATCGCGAACCTACGGGCCGAGCGCGCCACGGGCCTGTCCAAGCACGAGTGGCAGCGCGCCTCTGGCCCGTACCTCACGAAAATGTTGGCCACGGGCCGCTACCCGACACTGACCAAGGCCGTGTACGACGGCACGGACATGGACGCCGAAGCATCCTTCGCGACCGGCCTGGACTGGGTCCTCGACGCCGTGTCCACCAAACTCACCGGGTCCTGACCGTCCCGATGGATGTGGTGCGGGTCATGGAAGCGCCGGCCGATCCGGACGGACGCCGTCCAGGCACCACGGCCGCGCGGCGAGCTTCATCTGCCGACGGTTCACCGACCCGGCCTCGCGACAGGGCTATCCGCAGGAGGACCTCGACCCGCCGTCACGCTCGTTCGTTGCCGACCTGCGCGCGGCAGTCGGGCGTCGCAGCCCGGGCGACGCCGAAGCGACCAAGCTGTTGGACGAGTGGCTGCAGCAGTGACCGGAGTTTCAGGCGCTTCGGGCCGACCAAGATGTGGAGGTGCGCAGAGACGAGCGCAAGCGGATCGTTCACCCCACTTTGGGATGCTCGACCTCAACTGCTTCAGCCTTTTCGGTGAGGACAGCCGCCAGCGGCTGCTTTGGTTCACGCCACGCGCCGGGACCGACACCGCCGAGAAGCTCACGCTGCTGATCGTTGTGGGCACACAGGTGATGCGAACCGAAGCCTCCGATGAACCGATCGAGGAGGTACGAGGAAGTACCGCTCGAGCGATGGACGAGCCAGGCCAATCACCACCGTCCAGTGCGGCCAGTCCGACGAGTTACAGACCTACCGCGTGCTCTCGAACAGCGAGCGAATGTCCAGGTTTCTGATGCGTTTCTCCGGGCCGCGGGAATGAGGTCGCTTGCAGTTGCTGGGACAAGGAATGGCTCCAGCCGCTCTCGGAGTGGTGGCCGACGGACGGTGGATCCGCGTTTTTGCCCAGTAGGTCGCCGCCACTGGGGTGTCCGAGACGGGCATCCGGAAGCCTGTGGTCGGCTCCTTGCAGATCTCACGTTCCCGTAGCAGGCCACGCGCGAGTCTGCGCTGCACGAGCGGCGCGGCGGATACCGGAGGCGGGTGAGCCGGCGACGGGCCCGAGCAGTACTTGGTCTTCGTCGACCGGCTCGTGGACAGTGGCCCACCGCACGGTGGAATCGGGACGGGAGAATGTCACGTATGACATTTTTCTTCCGTTGTCCGTCGGCGTCGCGGCGCCGGGTTCCTGGGCCGGTCGCACTGGTTGGCGTGGTGGCCACCGTCGGCGTGTTGGCGGCGTGCACCCCCGACGCTCTCCCGGCCGCCGAGCCTGCCAAGTGGGGCATCTCGTATGAGGCACCGAAACGGGGGAGCGGTGTGGAGGCTGAGTTCCTGCGCGAGCGGCGCGTCCTGGAAGAGGTGCGAAGGTCGCTGGCCGAGCAGGTGCGGCTGCCCGGAGGCGTGAGGATGACGGCCAGATCCTGCAAGGACGCCGAGGCCGAGTACGACCCGGAGACGGGGCAGATCGTCGTCTGCTACGAGTTCGTCGCCGAGACGCGCGAATTGCTCGGCGGCGAAGTCCGGTCGGATCTCGACGAGCGGGTCGAGGGTGCGCTGCGCGAGACGCTGTACCACGAGGGCGCGCACGCGCTGATCGACAAGTGGGAACTGCCTTTCGTCGGGCGGGAGGAGGATGTGGCCGATCAGTTCGCCGCGCACCAGCTCATACGGCAGGGCGCGCGCGGGCAGCGGCATCTCGCCGCCGTGGCCGACACCTACCGGCTGTACGCGGCGGACGACGACCCCTCGGACATCGACTTCTCCGACGAGCACTCCCCGGATGCGGCCCGCGCCGCCAACTATCGGTGCTGGCTGTACGGGGCCCGCCCCAAGATCCACGAGCGCCTGGTCGACGGCACGATCCTCACCCGGGATCGGAGTGAAGGGTGCGAAGAAGAATGGGAGGCGCTCCGGCGCGGCTGGGAGCACTTGTTGAAGCCCCACCGGGCGAGGAGTGGAACGTCGTGAACGGGGCGGATCGGTTCAGCCCCGGCCCCAGTTGTGGCCCTCCACCAGGGCCGCACGGCCGACAAAGATCGTCGATGGTGAGGCCGACTGCTGGTGTTCTACGACTTCCCCGCCTAGGGCGTGTGCCGAAATTGCTGGTGCTGTGAGATACCGGACCTTGATCGGTATGCCGGTGTTGGGGCAGGCTGACATGCATGGTTTCGGTGTTGCAGAACGTGGCGATCGACTGTGCAGATGCCTATGAGCTGGCTCGTTTCTGGAGCGAGGTGACCGGTTGTCCCCTGCATCCAGAGGACAAGCCGGGCGATCCGGAGATTGACGTGATGTTGCCGGAGGGCCCACTGCTGCACTTCAACCAGGTGCCGGAGCCGAAAACAGTCAAGAACCGGGTCCACCTGTGCCTGCGCCCGAAGACCTCGCGCGAGGAGGAAGTCAAACGGCTGCTGAGCCTCGGAGCCGTCCTCGTCGCCGATCGCCGAGAACCCGATGGCGCGGGCTGGGCCGTCCTCACAGACCCTGAAGGCAACGAGTTCTGTGTTCTCCGTAGTGAGTCTGACCGCGCTGCGATGTCTTCCTGAGGCTCACACGAAAGATCAGGTAGGCGCGGTTCTTGCGGGAGGCGTATGCCTTGTCGGCGCGGACCCGGTCGGGCCGGGTCCGCGGACGCCCGGCCCCCGGGCGGGCGACACAGACCTTCTTCAGGACGGGCTCGAACTGCGGGGAGTCACCGCGCTGTCCAGCGGTGATCACGATGGACATCGGCTTCTGGCCCTGCGCGACGGCCAGGTGCAGCTTGGTTGTCAGGCCGCCGCGCGAGCGGCCGAGGCCGTGGCCGTCCGGCTCGACGGCGACACCGCCGGACGGTTCCTTCTGCAGGTCCCCTTTTTCCGTGCTCCTGCGGCGTGCCGGTGGGCCCGGCACACGGTGGAGTCGATGCTGAGGTCCCAGGTGATGAGCTTCTCGGCGTCGGCCTGGGCCTGCAGCTCCGCAAAGATCTGCTGCCAGGTCCCGACCCGCTGCCGGCGGCGGAAGAGGTCGTACACCCGGGCCCAGGGTCCGTACCGCTCCGGTACGTCCCGCCACGGTACGCCGGCGCGGGTGCGGAACCGTATGCCGTCGATCAGCTGCCGCCTGGTCCATGTCGGCGGACGGCCCAACTTCTTACCTCTGGGCAACAGCGTTTCCGGGCAGGCCCACTGCGTACCCGTCAGTTCTCCACGCGCCACAGAAGAAGATCATCTCAGCTCAAGATCCCCTTCCGATACCCGCCCTAGTGCTGGTTCCAGCGTATGACTCCTGCAGAGAAGCTGCCCTCGCCCGTACGACCGGCCAGGGCGATGCCGGTCCGGGACGCGACGTTCAACTTCCGCATGATGCGTGCCACATGGTGCTCGACGGTTCGGGTCGACAGCACCAGGCTTTCGGCGATCTCCCGGTTCGCCCGCCCCTGCACGACGAGTTGAGCCACCTCCTGCTCGCGGGGCGAGAGCTGATCGCCGTACCCGAGGCGGCCGCGGCGGTGGGTGGTGACGATGTCGTGGCGGCGCAGCAACCGCTGACAGCGCGCGACGTCCCAGCGCGCGCCCAGTTCGCGGTAGGTCTCGACGACGTCCTGGATGACACCGGCCGCCAGAGCGACGTCGCGCGCCGCGCCGGGCACGTCGAGCAGGCAGCGCCCACGAGCCTCGGCCGCCCTCGCGGCGTCGAAGGGCCGACCCAGCCCGCGCCACCGCAGCTCCGCGTCCTCCCACAGGCCGACGGCCTCGTCCCGCCGCTCGTCGGCGTCGGCGAGCAGCGCCCGGCACATGGTCAGCGCGGCGCGGGCCGCGGGCGCGTCCAGATGCTGCGTCGCCGCGTCGAAGTCGGCGACGAGCCGCCGGGCCCGCCCGCCCTGCCCGCTGCCGCACAGCGCCTCCACCGCGGTGGGCGCCACCTCGCCCGCCCATACCCAGCCGCCGGTGCGCTCCAGGCGGTGCAAGGTCTCCTCCACCGCCTCGCACGCCTGGCCGGGGCGTCCCGCCTCCAGATGGACGCGGGCGGTGGCGGCGGCAGCGGCGGTGAGGATGACGCCGGTGTCGTAACGGGTGGTACGGGCCGCCTCCGCCAGGTCGCGTCGGGCTTGCGGGACGTCGCCGAGGACGTGCAGCCCGGTCAGCCCGCGGACCAGCATGGCCTCGGCGGTGAGGTCGGGTATCTCCGCGTAGAGCCGGGTGGTGCGATCGGCCGCGGCGTGCAGGCCGTCCCAGCGCCCCTCGTGCCAGCCGAGGACCAGTTGGGCGGTCTGTGTGAGCCCTTCCAGGTACGGGCTGCTGGTCTCGGTGAGGCCGTGGGCGGCCCGCGCGAGGAATTCGCGGGCCCGCGCGTCGTATCCGAGTGCGGTGGCCGCGTGCGCCAGATTGGTCCAGCCGCGCGCGTGGTGCGCGGCTTCCATGGCGGTCGCGGCCGGACCGCGCAGTGCGTCCGCGGCGGCCCAGGCGCGGGGATCGCCGAGCAACATCAGGGCGGTCGCGCGGTTCGCGGCGATGGCGGCGCGGGCACCCGGCTCCGTGACCTGGCCGTCGAGTGCCTCGCACCGCTCCAGCCAGTGCAGATGACGGTCGACGGGCCAGCCCTTGATGGACGGGATGGCGGCAACCGCCATGGCGCGTGCGGCGGTCTGCGGGTCCGTCAGCTCGAGGTCGGGTATGGCACGGGCCACCTCGTTGAGGCTGTCCAGCGCCCCTCCGCTCTGGTTGCGGAGCACGACGCTCAGGTGCAGTCGGATCTCGCCGCGCAGCCGGGGCGGCGGGGCGTCCTCGTCGAGTACGCGCCGTACCGCGGCGACCACGCGTCCGTCGGCGCGGGCGAGTTGGGCCGTGCGCGCGAGTTTCGCGGCGGTGCGGATGCGGCCGTCGGCGCGCGGGTCCTCGTCGACGGCGCGTGTGTAGAGGCTGGTCGCGGTGGAGTAGTCGCCGGCCGTGGCAGCCCGGTCGGCCGCGGCGACGAGGCAGCGCACCCCCTCGCGTACGCGCCCGGCCGCCTGGTACAGCCGGGCGAGGTCGACCAGCGGCAGCGGACCGTCACCGCCCCGGTGCAGGGCCCGCGCGGCGCGCAGACTCAACCGGGCCAGCCGGGGCCCGGGCAGGCGCGCCAGCGCCGCGCGGCGGTCCAGCGGATGGCGGAAGACGGGGCGGGGGCCGTCGGCCCGCAGCACGGCCCTTCGCAGGCACGTCTCCACGGCCGCCCCGGCGCGGTCGGGGGCGACGTCGCCCACCTCGGCGAGCACGGCGACCGGCACGGGGCGGCCGAGCACGGCCGCCGCCTCGACGATGCGCAGGGCGTCGTCGTCGAGGCGGGCGTACCGCAGTGCGAAGTCGCGCCGGAGCGGGGGCGGAACGCCCACGGACCGCACGGCCGCGAGCACGGAGTCCGAGGTCGGCAGCGGTGCGTTGTCGGTTGCGGGTGTCGGCGCTGTCTCCATCGCGCCGATGTGGTCCGCGGTGGTCGGCTCTTGGTGTGTGCCGTACGCGTCTACACCGTTGGCTCCCTTGGCCCTCGCGTGCGGTGCGTCGCTCACCCGACGGGTGTTTCCCCTCGTTCCCCCCGTTCCTCCTGTTCCTCCTGTTCCTCCTGTTCCTCCCAGCGTCATGGGCGGGTCGGCGCTCCCGATGTCCCGCACCTTTCGGCTGACGACCGCGGCCAAGGGGTCGCGTCGGCCCTCCTCCACCCGCGCACACAGCAGCTCTTCGGCGGCCCGCAACAGGGCCTCGGCGACCTCCAGGAAGCCGCCTGACCACTCGTGCACCAGGACGACCAAGTCGTGCAACTCCGCGACGTACTGCGGGCGGTGGGCGTACAGCCACCGGCGTACGAACTCCTCCGTCTCCCCGCACGTCCAGGGCCGGACGTCGATCTCGGCCACCGGCGCCCGCACCGCCAAGCCGACCCCGAAGAGCGGCAGGCCGGGCGCGGCGTCCTCGGTGACGACGAGTCGCAGGCGGGGCGGCATCACGTCCATCAGGTGGTGGAGCAGGGCGAGGGTGGCGGGGTCGGCGTGGTGGACGTCCTCCACGACCAGGACGGCGTCCCCCAGCCCCGCCAGCAACGCCGCGACGGCACGCGGCAACATCGCGCGCCGTGACGCGGGGTCGGCCGCAGCCGCGGGCGGCTCCGGCAACTGCTCGGCCAACTCCGGTACGAGGAGTCCCACGATCCCGGCGACGGCGGGAAGGGACCACCCTGCATCGCCGGGACGGCACGGCAGCCCGGCGAGGGCGTCCGCTATGGGGGCGAGGGCATCGGCGACGGGTGGTTCTGCGGGTGGTTCTGTGAGGGCGGCGACCGCGGTGACGGAGGTGCGCGTCCCCGACTCCGGCGGGACGGACGATAGGTGCGTGACGTCGGCGGCGGGGGAGAGGGGCGGACGAGTCGGCGCGCCGCCACCCCGAACTTCGGGCGCCGCAGCCACCTGCGCGGCTGCGTCGACCTCGCTGGGAGCGTCAACACCTGCCGTTCTCGGCTCCCGGCACGTCCCGCGCAACTGAGTCCACCCGGCGAACTCCATCTCAGCAAGGACCTCGTCCACCAGACGGGACACGCCCGTCCCGGACTCTCCCCGCACCACTGCGACGATCGGACCCGCACGCAGCGCGTCCCGCAGACGTCGGGTCGCCTCGGCCCGGCTGACGGAACCGCCGCCCTCGGCGGCAGCCGCCTCCACGTCCCAATCGGAGTCGAAAGAACACCCCGGGTCGAAAGAACACCCCGGATCGTAAGAACACCCCGGATCGTAAGAACACCCCGGATCGGGAGAACGACCCGGAACGAAGGAACGGTCCGCGTTGAAGGGACGTCGGGTCACGGTTCCGCCTCTCGCCTGCCGTCGTCACCCCGGGCAAACCGCCCTCGGCGAGGAGGACGCTTCTCGTAGGTGCGCGGCGTTCGTTGAACCGTGGTCTACCCGCCGTTGGTACGACGTCGCAATAGGGGCCCACCACCTACGGAATGCCGACACCCGCCGTCAGAGCGGCATTCGGACCGACCGCCCACCCGAACGCCGAGAGGCCCGCACCGCAGCTCCTTCCCCCCCGCCCCCACTCTTTGGGTAGCGCTACGGATTGCTGTGCCGCGTCCGCGTGACCGAAGCTCTGCCCCGTCCGACGACGCCACTTCGTACGTCCAGGTCCCCGGCCCACTCATCCCCGCGTCCTGACCGCATACATGGCGCTGTCATGTGCATGCCGCAACATGTCCACCACCCCCCACGTGGTGCAGAGCCCCCACCCGTACCCGAGGAGAACCCATGAAGTTCGATGCTCGCGTCGTCCGGCGCGTACTCGCCGTCGGCGCAAGTACCGCCCTGCTAGCGGGATTTGCCGCGACCTCCGGCGCCGTCGCCGCTCCCGTTCCGCCGGGCGGCGGCGAAGACCGCATCGTCGGGGCGGACCGTCCCGGCGCCGTCAACGGCTCGTACATCGTCACCTTCAAGAACTCGGTCGCCCGCGCCGACATCCCCGCCTCCGCGAAGGCCCTGGCCAAGGAGCACGCGGGAAGCCTGCGCTACACCTACACCGCCGCCTTGCGCGGCTTCGCCGTGCGGATGACGGAAGGCGAGGCCAAGGAACTGGCCGCCGACCCGACGGTGGCCCGCGTGGAGGCCGACGCCGTGGCCTACGCGGTCGACACGCAGACCAACCCGCCCTCCTGGGGCCTGGACCGCGTCGACCAGCGCGACCTGCCGGTCGACAAGAGCTACACGTACGACACGACCGCCTCGGGCGTGAACGCGTACATCGTCGACACCGGAATCCGCATGGGCCACCGCGACTTCGGGGGCCGCGCGGTGAGCGGCTACGACTTCATCGACGACGACTCCAACGCCTCCGACTGCCAGGGCCATGGCACGCACGTCGCCGGGACCGTCGGCGGCGGCGCGTACGGCGTCGCCAAGGGCGTCAAGCTGATCGGCGTGCGCGTGCTGAACTGTCAGGGCACCTCGGGCGACACCTGGGCCCCGGTCCTCGCCGGGATCGACTGGGTCACCAAGAACGCGGTCAAGCCGGCCGTGGCCAACATGAGCATCGGCGGCGGCAGGACCCAGTCCGTCAACGACGCGGTGGCCACCTCCATATCCTCCGGGGTGACCTGGGTCGTGGCGGCCGGGAACAACAACGCCGACTCGTGCTCGTACTCCCCGTCCTCCACCCCGTCGGCCATCACGGTGGGCGCCACCAACAGCCGGGACGCCCGCGCCACCGGCTGGTCCAACGGGCAGGGCTCCAACTACGGCTCCTGCCTGGACATCTTCGCCCCCGGCGACAGCATCGTCTCCTCGTCCAACGCCGGTGACAGCGCCTCGCAGACGATGAGCGGCACCTCCATGGCCTCCCCGCACGTCGCGGGCGCCGCCGCCCTGCTGCTCGCCGCCCACCCGACGTGGACCCCCACCCAGGTCCGCGACCAGCTGGTCACCGACGCCACCTCCGGCAAGGTGACCGACCCGCGTACCGGCTCCCCGAACAAGCTCCTGCACACGGGCGGCGGCGACAGCACCCCGCCCACCGGCAAGAAGTTCGAGAACACCGACGACTACCCGGTTCGCGACAACGCCACCGGCGAATCGCCGCTCCCCGTCACTGGCGTCACCGGCAGCGCCCCCGCCGACCTCTCCGTGACCGTGGACATCCGGCACACCTACCGCGGCGACCTGAAGGTCGAACTCGTCGCGCCCGACGGAACCGTCTACCTCCTGAAGAACTACGACAGCAACGACAGCGCCGACGACGTCCGGGCCACCTACCGCGTCGACGCCTCGAGTGAGACCGCCGACGGCACCTGGAAGCTGCGCGTGAGCGACAACTGGGCCAACGACACCGGGACGATCGGGTCCTGGGCCCTGCAGTTCTGAGCGTTCCGACCGCGCTGAGCAGGGGATACCTCTGACTGACCCGCCACACCCCATGGGGGGCGTCGACCGCGCACACGCCGGTCGGCGCCCCACCGGCGCTTCTCACGCCTCGACGGCAGCCGGCGCAGAGTCACCTCGTGCCGCGCCGGAGTCGTCGACCGTCAACGAAGCGGATGCGCGACGTGTGGCGAGCTGGGGGCGTAGGGAGCATCAGCGAGCGGGAAGTCCACGAGCAGGCGGCCGTCCGGTAGGCCAGTCCAGATCGTGGCGCCCCGTCCACCGCCTGGCAGCGCGCCGGCCGGCTCCCCGGGCAGGGGATGGCCAGGGCTCCAATCGTGTTGACCGCCCCGGGCAGGCAGTGCTGAAGTCGGCACGTGGACAGCATCCCCGCCAACCGGCGCCTCTGGAACCAGATCAGCAGTGCCTACCAGCACAAGCACGACCCGCACATCGGCGCCGCCCCACGGCTGTGGGGCATGTACTCCATCCCCGACGCCCACCTGCACGCCCTGGGCGACGTCACCGGCAAACGCGTCCTCGAACTCGGCTGCGGCGCCGGCCAGTGGTCCAGGGCACTCGCCGCCGAGGGTGCCACCGTGGTCGGGCTCGACCTGTCCGAAGCCCAACTCGTCGCGGCAACCCGCGCGATGGGAACGGACCGCTACCCGCTGGTGCAAGGCGCCGCCGAACAACTTCCCTTCGCCGACGCCAGCTTCGACCTGGTGTTCTGCGACTTCGGCGGGCTCAGCTGGGCACCCCCGCACCTGGCCGTCCCGCAGTCCGCACGCGTCTTGCGCCCGGGCGGGCGCCTGGTGTTCAACGTCGCCAGCCCATGGTTCGAAGCCTGCTACGACGAAGCCGCAGGCCGCGTGACCACGACGCTGCAGCAGGACTACTTCGGGCTGAACACCATCGCCGAAGGCGACGGCGCGACCAGCTATCAGCTCACCTACGGAGACTGGGTCAAGGTCCTGCGCGGCGCGGGTCTCATCATCGACGACCTCATCGAGCCGCGGCCCGGACCCGGAACACGCAACGGCTACAACGAAACCGACCCACCGGACTGGGCACGCCGCTGGCCGGCCGAACTGCTCTGGGTAACCCACAAGCCGTAAACCCCACCACGCCACCACGCCAGTCGACCAGACACGTCCGGCCTTACGTGCCTACCACTGGCCTCACCACACCGCGCGTGCACACCCGCGCCTCCACCGAGCCGGACGACCATACGATCGGTCGCTCCGGCGACGGACGGGACCATCTGCGCAGGCACGGTACCCGCGCGGTGATCCCGGAACGGGCCGACCAGCGGCATCGCCACCCGCTACGAGACGACTGCGACCATCCACCTAACCGGACTCCACGTCGCGGGCATCTTCCTCCGGTCCACCGGCTGATCCGCTGGCTCAAGTGACCGCCGGACCCGAGTGGCGGTAAGAGACCTCGACTCGTTTCCGTTGCGCCTGAGTAAGTCGGAGCAGCGGCAGGTCGGCATCGGGATGCCCGGACCGGACCTCCTGACGCCAACTGTTCCTCCTACACGGCCAACTCCCGCTCCACGCCCGCCGAGGCCGGCCCGGCAGGCACCCAGACCGGTGTACGGGGCGACGTCATGCGGGGGCGCCGAGCGGCGGGTGGTCGAGTACGCGGGGCTTGTACTCGACCAGCTGGATGCGGCCGTCGAAGGTGTGGTGCTCAAGCATGTCGAGGGCGAGGTCCGGATAGCCGTCGTAGATGCGTTCGTCGCCCGTGGCCCCGGTGATCACCGGGAACATCACGACCCGGAAGCGGTCGACGAGGCCGGCGCGCAGCAGGGACCGGCACAGGCTGAGGCTGCCGATCGTGCTGAGGAGCCCCGAGCCACTCGCCTTCATGGCGCGGACCGTCTCGACGGCGTCGTCGCGGACGAGCGTGGAGTTGGCCCACGTCAGGGGCTCCTTGAGTGTGGAGGAGAACACCACCTTGGACGCTTGCGTGAGCTCGTCGACGGACGCCTCTTCCTCGGGCCTGAATTCCTCCTGGCCGCCCGGGACCTCGCCTGCGGCGAAGCCCGACATCAGGCGGTAGGTGTTCGCTCCCATCAGGTAGGTGACCTCGGGCTGCGCACCGAGCCAGGCGAGGTACTCCGGGCCCTCAAGACCCCAGAACCCGGGCCAACCCTCTCCCGATGCGTAGCCGTCGAGGGAGGTGATGAAGTCGACGAGAAGCTCCGACATGACAATGTCCTTTCCTGGGCTGTCTGGGCTGTCTGGGCTGTCTGGGCTGACCCGGACTACCCGGGCTGTCACGAGCTTGGACCGGCCTGATGTCACAAACTCATCGGCCGCGCTCTGGAGTAACGAGAAAACCCATGACGCCGCAGCCGGCCACCGGGCGGAAACTTCGTGCAGCCTTACAGTGGCGAGCGCGAAAACCTCGGCGCTGTGGCGCGCGGGCCACCCGCGCAGCTCATGAACGATGTCGAGGCATCCGCTGTCGGCCCCCGACGCAGCCCCGGATCCGTACTGGCTGATCGTGCAGCGGCGCGCCCCCGCGTACGCCCAGCACTCAGAGGGCGCGGCACAAGCCGCGGGACCCGCCCGCGCCGATGACGTACTGGATCCGCCATGACTGTGCCTGGCGCCGGGGTCACAGGAAGCGGCGGATGGGCTGGACGGCCACTTCTCGGATCCGCTGGACGGCGGAACGCTTCTTCCAGCGGTCTGGCCGGATCAGTTCGCTGACTGCGGTGTCGGCGTCGAAGTGTTCATCGAGGGTGGCGGTGAACTCCTGGTCCAGGATGGCGAGCATCACTTCCTCGTCGTGGTCGAGGGAGCGACGGTTGAAGTTGGTGGAGCCGATCAACGCGGCGACGCCGTCGACGGTGATGATTTTGGCGTGCATCATCGTCGGCTGGTACTGGTAGATCTTGACCCCGCACGCGGTGAGCTCTTCGTAGTGGTGCTGGCCCGCCAGCTGGCAGACCCGCTTGTCGGTGTGCGGGCCGGGGAGCACGATCTCCACCTCGACGCCGTGCCGCGCGGTGGCACAGAGGAGTTCGACGAAGTACGTGTCGGGGGAGAAGTAGGCGGTGGACAGCCGGAAGCGTTCCTCGGCCGATTCCAGCATCACACGGAGCAGCGTCTGCATGTCCTGCCAGCCGAAGCTCGCCGAGCCGCGCACGACCTGCACGATGGCGCCGCCCTGCGGGCGGTGGTCGATGAACCGGTCCCTTTCGTCGAAGAGTTCGTCATGGCACTCGGCCCAGTTCTGTGCGAACGCTGCCGCGATACCGTCCACAGCGGGCCCGCGGACCTCCACGTGCGTGTCGCGCCACTCGTGCTCGTTGCGGGCATCGCCGCACCATTCCTCGGCGATGCCGACCCCGCCGGTGAACGCGGTCTCCTCGTCGACGACTAGGACCTTGCGATGACAGCGGTGGTTCTGCTTGAGCGGTGAGAGGTACAGGGGCTTTCGGAACCACGCCACCTGCACCCCGGCCTGTTCCATCACAGCCAGTTGCTCGGTCTCGATCAACCGGCTGCCGAACCCGTCGAGGAGCAGCCGCACCCGCACCCCGGCTCGGGCTCGCTCGGCGAGCGTCTCGGCGAACTGGAGGGCGATGTCGCCCTTCCAGTACACGAAGGTCATCATGTCCACCGTGTGCTCGGCACGGCGGATCCCCGCGAGCATGGCCGCGAAGATCTCGTCCCCGTTGCGCAAGGGAACGAGCGCGTTGCCTTCGGTCGCCGCGATCCCGATCAGCCGCTCCAGACGTCGTCGTATCCGCGCGACACGGGCCTCGAAGTCAGGCCCACCCGTTTCATCGGGCAGCGGCGTATTCAGCTCGGTGGGATCCTGCGTACTGGTCATGATTCTCCGGCCGGCACACAACGCGGATGTCTCAGGGCGGCGGTGCCCGGTCCGGCGCGGGCTGAGCAGCCAGCCGACTCTACCTCTCGGTGGTGCGACCAGAAGGCCCCGTGCATGGGCCCACATCCGCGGGGCACGCGATGGAGACACGACACCTCAATCCAGGGAGACCATCGTGGTGATTGTCGGCATCGTCGCAGTTTGTGTCGTTCTGGCGGTCCTCGCCTTCCTCGTGCCCCGCCTCTCCCGCCACCCCGAACGCGGTACGCAGCGCACCCTGGGGGCCGGGTCGCGTGCAGGCGGCAAGGCTCCGGGCATCCTGGGCCGGCTCTTCAGCAAGCCCTTCCGCAGCAGCTCCAAGGCGGTGGGCCGCAGTGGCTCCGCCGGACGCCGCGCCCGGGGCCGTATGCCCTTCTGAGACGGCGCGCGGGAGCCGAAGCGTGCACTGGCAGCACGCCTCAAGGTCTATGAACAACGGGCCGTGCCGCGTACTGAGCACATTGCCCGGGTGAGTCTCGCCGTGAAGCAGCTGCTCCACGGCGCCGCGGTCGCCGTCCGGTGGTCGCGGGCTCATCAGTCTGCCGCTGAGGAACACGCCGTCGGCGTAGCCGACTGATGTGATGTGAGGTGTCACGGGTTCGTAGTGGGTCCACAGCGTCACGACGAAGCCATCCCGGGTGTACACGCGCGGGTCCGCCCGCGGCTCCAATGCCGGGCATCGTTTAACGTCGCGACGTGACGACGATCTACGTACTGGATGGCAGGCGGATCCACACGCTGGAGGACTTCTGGCTGGTGATGGGTGAGGCGGTCAACGGCCCCGGCGGTTACTTCGGACGGAACCTCGACGCCTTCAACGACTGCTTGGCGGGCGGATTCGGCACACCGGACGACGATGACTTCGCAGTGGAATGGCACGATCACGCGCACTCCCGGCAGGCCCTTGGGCATACGGAAACAGCACGCCAACTGGAGATCCGGCTGGGGCGCTGCCACCCCACGAATCGCCCCAGGGTGGCCCGGGAACTCGCCGAGGCGCGCGCCGGCGAGGGGCCGACGGTCTTCGACTGGTTGATCGAGATCTTCGACGACCAGGTGCCCGAGGCTCTGGTGCTGCTGTGACGCCAGTGAGCTTTGGCGCGTCGTCTGTCAAGGTGCACGGCACGCTGCGGGTCGAGCAGGTGCTCAGGCGCTGGGACGCCCGCGTCTCCGCCCCTGGCTGGACTGGGGGCTGATGTCCCGATACGTTCCGCAACGGATGCGCGGATGCGCGGCTGCGCGGGAAGAGAAGGCGGCGTGAATCTGTCGGAAGCCGACGGGTCGCCGCACGCACGGCGGCGGACGCGGGACAGTGGGAAGTGATCGTCGAGACCCGGGACCAGGCGGGGATGCGAGCGCAGTCGCGCCGCCTTCGGGAGGCAGGAGTCGATGCGTCGCTGATTCTTGTGCACCCGGGCTTCGTCGTGCAGATGTATCCGTCGAACCACGCCGAATCCACGTAGCCTCCGCCAACGCGGTCAGATCCAGTTGCAGTTGGATCAGCGACCATCGGCGACCATCAGCGACCAGAACGCCCAGTCTGGCGACTCGTCATCGAGCGGGCCCATCCCCGTTTCCTCCCTGCTCCTCCGGGACGTCCTCGGACGAGTTCGAAGGTGCGGGGTGGCCGTGAGCTCGCGTGCCACTGTATGGGGCTCCCCGTCCGCTTTCGGCGGTCTGCGCCGAATTACAGATTCTGTCCGCATTACCGCCGCGCATAGTGATGCCGTCGTCGCCCCGCGCGGCGCGCTCCCACTCGTCCTCCGGGGGCAGCCGCACGTCCAGGACGCCGAGGCGCCGCCTCGGCTGATCGGACATGTTTCATGGTCACCCGAGCCTGCTACCTAGTGCTACTGTGTAGAGGTACCCAGTACTACGAAGTACCGCGCGACTGCACAAGGCGAGGGAAGGACGGGTGCGATGGACGATCTGACGGAGATGCTGAAGGGCACGCTCGAAGGGTGCGTGCTCGAAATCATCAACAGCGAGGAAACCTACGGGTACGCCATCACCCGCCGACTGAACGAGCTCGGCTTCGCCGATGTCGTCGAGGGGACGGTGTACACCATCCTGCTGCGGCTGGAGAGGAACAAGCTCGTCCAGGTGACGAAACGGCCCTCCGGGGTCGGGCCACCGCGCAAGTTCTACGCACTCAACGACGCCGGACGCGAGGAACTCGCGAAGTTCTGGGCGAAATGGCAGTACGTGTCATCACGGATCGACAAGCTCAGGGAGGGCGGGCGATGAAGTTCTGGGAGACCGTCACGGGAAGTGATCTCACCAGGGACTGGCAGGCGTTCGAGGTCCGGGCCGAGGCTCTGCCCGACGACCATCGGGCAGCATGGGGCCAGATCAAGGTCAGCCTCCTTCCCCACGGTGACTTCACCGGCCGCAACTTGATCCCGATCCTCGACTCCGCCCTGGGGCTGCTCGAGCAGACCGCGGCGGACGGACAGAACGCCTACGAAGTCCTCGGCGACGACATCCAGGGCTTCTGCACGGCGTTGGTCGGCGGGGAAGGGGCCCGCACCTACCGCGACCGGTGGCGCGAGCAGTTGAACCGGAACGTCGCCAGGAAACTGAACCGGCTGGGAGGCTGACGTGAGCATCCAGGACATCATCGAGGGCAAGAAGCAGTGGCGCGCTCACATGGCCCGGGTCAAGGCGCTCCCGCCGGACTACCGGATTGTCTACAAGGAGATGCAGAAGTATCTGTTCAAGGTCGGACCTGTCGACCTGCTCGACGGGTCCCTGCTCCCCGGGATCGTCGACTTCTTCGAGGAAGGCGCGGCCTCGGGCAAGGGAGTCCTGGAACTCATCGGCCCCGACGTCGCCGCGTTCTGCGACGACCTGATCAAGGACTCACGCACGTACGCGGACCTCTACCAGGAATCGATCGGCGCGGAGCGAGGCGCGAACGAGGAAGCTCGTGGGTGAGGTCGGTCGTGCAGTTCTGCGGCGTATCGAGCCCAGTTGCCTCCGGACTCCTCCGGACTGGGTCTAAGCGGTGGCGGTCTCGGGGCTGATGCCCAGAAGCTCGATGAGGACCGTTGCCGGCAGCCGGGTGGAGAGCCCCATCAGGGCAATGGAGGTGACGGTCTTGCTGATCAAGGTGATCGGGTCGCCGCCGGGCAGCCGCCAGCAGTCGCGGCAGATCGCCTCGCCGGTGCGGCGGTAGACGCAGGCTGGTCAGCTTCTTCGTGCCGCGTCGTGCAGGTGCTTGACCATCCAGAAATCCTCGACGCGTGCGCCGTCCCCGGTCATCGCCGTGACCAAGGAGCTGAGGATGTCGGGGAGCCCGTCCGTTGGGGCGGGTAGATGGGCGGCGACGCACTGAGCCAGGACACCGAAGACGATGGCCTGGCGGAAGACGAGGTGGGAGGGGCGTTCCCACTCGGGTTCGAAGTCTTCCGGCTCGCCGATCAGCAGCGCGCGAGCACGGGGGAGCGCTTGGTCGTGTGCGGCGGTGAGGTCCTCGCGCAGTCGCACTCTCGCGTCGGCCGGGAGGGCAGCGGCTGTCAGTGCCGCTACGGCCAAGGGGTGTTCGCGTAGGCCCGCATGTACGAGGGCCAGGTCCAGGGCGTGGTGCCGCATCGGTTGAAGCAGCGAGGGACCCAGGTCGGCCAGATAGCTGATGAAGGGCTCCCGCTTGAGCAGGGGCGAGTCGATGAGTCCCTGCCCGAGCAGGTACTCCGGCACCCGCGTGATCTCCACAGCGCGGTGCGGGCCGCGTACCCAGGAGTTGTCGAATCGCGCACCGGTCGCGCGCTCGACAGCCGCCAGACCGACGCCCCACAGATGGCCGTCGTCCAGATCCAGGCCTTCCAGCAGGGGCTGCCAGGCGTCGGGGCGCGCGCCGAACGTGTACTCGGGCGCGATCATTTCGAAAGCGGAGGAGATCAGCCCGTCCTCGGCCAGGCTCAGTTGGGAGACCGCGTTGACGTTCCAGTAGGCGCTGGCGGTGCGGCCCTGCCGGGAGAGCGGGCGCAGCACCTCCTCGCGAGAACCTTGGTAGTTGTTGTTCTCCACGACGACGACGGCAGGTCCCGACCGGGAGACCAGGATGAGATCCCTTTCGTAGTGCTCGCGCAGTTCCTCCAACCGCAGGGGGCGGCACTGCTCGGGGTTGCCGCCGAAGAGCCGGATGACGGCGTCCTCGTCACGGCCGTGCACGGCCGTGAACGTGGCTGCCTCCTCCAGTCCTAAATCGGCGAGGAGACCCTGAAGGTGCTGGGGTGAGGTCATGCGGAGATTGTCGTCTGCGCCACTGACAGTCGGGGCCCGGTCTCATCGAGCGCGCGGTCGCGACCTCGACAGGAACGTAGGGGGCAGTCCTCAGAGGTTCGGTACCGTCCGGCACTCCTCGAACCGGCTCCGGATGACGCCGAGTTTTACGGCCCTCCGGTCGTCCGACCCAGCGGTCCCCCCGGACGGTTCGGTGACGAAGACGATGCGCGGCTCCGCGGCCATGCGGTCGCGGATGACACAGGCGGGCGCCCCGACGCTGTTCAAGGTGTGGGAGGCGTCCGGACCGCTGTCCAAGGCGATGTCACGAAGACCCGTAACGATGCAGGGAGTCGGCAGCACCCACCCCCGGTGGTGCTGCGGCAGGTACCCCACCGCGTCTCCGGGACGGCCTGTTTCCCGGACGGCCCGTGCCGTGCCGTGGCGGTGGTGTCGACGCGGTCATCGCGATCACGGACACCCACCCGTAGGCACGGTGGCCCAGGCGTCTCAGCGCTATCGCCGAATGACTGAACGGATCCAGGAGAGTTGCTGGGAGACCTCCCCGGCTTCGGCGCTCTTCTCCCGGTCAGAACCGTTGAAGACGCCGATGAGGGTTTCGGTGCCACGCGGGCCGATGGTCATCACCGGGCCTCCGGAGTCGCCCCCGGCGGGAATCCCGGACACCTTCTTCATGCAGAAGTCGGGGCCGCCCGGTGCGGTGTGGCCCGCGCACAGCGGGTCATCGGCCCGTACGACCTTCAGGTCCGACTGCTTGAGGACGGGGGACTGGCAGGCGCTCTCGTCCGTGGTGCAGGTGGCACCCCACCCGTACTGCCGCACAGCTTGGCCACGGTGCACGCCGACCGTGGACAGCTGCGCCGTGCGGACGTTCATCGGCGGGACCTTGACGAGCATCATGTCGGCGTGTGAGCTGCCCACGCGCTTGCCCGGCAAAGGGCGGACCGTGGTGCCCCTGCGCATGTCGAGATGGCCCACCCGGAAGGAGATCCGCTTGTCGGCGACCGGCTGTGCCTGCTCGTAGAAGCAGTGTGAGGCGGTGAGGATCCACTGGCGTGCGACCGCCGTTCCCGTGCACGCCGGTTTGCCGTCCACGAGCATGCGCACCGCCCACGGGCCGTAGGTGCTCTTGGACCCGCCGATGACGGCGGAGGCCGGAGTGGACGAGAGTACCGAGCTCGCGACCAGCATCAGGGCGGTCAACAGCAGTAGTCGAACGCCACGCACGCGACGCACCATGCAGAACAACTCCTCTCAGAGGTACAGCCGTACAGATGGTGAGAGGCACTGCTGAGCAAGGACGTTCCGCATGAGCCGCACCACATCGGGTCGGCGCAGGAAGTTCTTCTGTATGCCCACTTGAGCGAGCTCGTGTCCACATACGGGTCACCACAACGTCCGCCCCTGTTCATGAGCCGCCGGGCAACTCCGTTTAGGGGCCCCCTGTCTAACCGGTTGACCAGAAGCACCACTGCACACGCACACCCTGAAGGGTCACTTTCGCATGCGCATTCACCGGACCATCGCAGCCACCGCCACCGCCACCCTCGCTCTGACGCTCGGCACGGTCGCCTTAGCGGCGTCGACGGCCCAGGCCGCCCCGTCCACCGCCTCCGTCGTCGTCGAGGACGGCGAGCTCTGGTACAAGGCGGCAGCCGGTCAGCAGAACCAGGTGACGGTCGACGAAAAGATCGACCACCGCGGTGAGCACGACTCCTACTACGTCCTCACCTTCCACGACCGGTACGACATCTCCATCTCCGCCGACGCGGCGGAGGGGGACGAGTGCGCGTACCCCGAGGAGGGCGACCGCACCGCCGTGCGGTGCGCGGTCAAGATCCCGGAGAACTCCGACGACTCCGACAGCTACGACATCGACCTCGGCGACCTGAACGACACCGCGACCCTCGCGCCCGACAGCCAGGCGTGGGCCGGGATCTACGGCGGCAAGGGGAACGATGTCATCAAGGCGTCGGAGTCCGCGCTCCTGCACGGCGGCGAGGGCGACGACCGCCTCGACGGCGGTGGCGGCCCGATGGGCTTCGGCCCGTGGGGCGATGCCGGGAACGACACCCTCACCCACTGCAGCCAGGACTGCTTCGGCGGCCCCGGCAACGACTCCCTGACCGGCACCGGCGAGGCGAACACCCTGCACGGCGAGGACGGCAACGACGTACTGCACGGCCAGGCCGGCGCCGACGTCCTCTACGGCGGCAAGGGCAACGACAAGCTGTACGGCGAGGCGGGCGACGACACGCTGTGGGGCAACAGCGGCGACGACGTCCTGTGGGGTGGCACAGGCACCGACAAGCTCTCCGGCGGTCCGGGCCGCAACGAAGTCCACCAGGACTGAGGACAGTGCGGGACCTGTCCGAGCTCTACCTGACGCGGGGGCCGTCGAGTCGCGAGGAGACAACGGACGGCCCAGGTTGAGCGATGCCCGCCGTCCTCCCGCCGCCCGGCGATCTGCTGGAGCTGGACGCCCAACTCACCGAGCGCCTGGACCGCATCCGCTGGACGATGCGCACCGGACCGTTCGTCGGCACCCTCATCAACCACCTGGTTGACGATCCGGGGGAGCCGCAGGAGAGCCTTACCTTCTCTGGACCGGCCGGCCTCTGCTACCGGTCAGGACGCCGACGACGTGCGCCTGGCCATCGCGGAGCTTGTTCAGTCCGGCGATGCCCGCGTGCAGCGCGGCCAGGAGCCGGGCGAGGCGGAACCACTGGAAACGCACCAGCGCTTCCGCCTCGTCATGGACTGCGAGCACTTTCACGAGCACCGGCTGCGGTCGGGCCTCGGGGACTGACGGCGTGCCGGGCAAGGTACGCGTCGAGGACGACCACGACTCATCGTGATCTAGGCAACAGCGCCTCAGGCAAGTCAACCCTCCGGCCACCATCCGGTGGTGGTGGCGGTCCGTCCGCCGCCTGCGGAGCAGTCCCGTGGTCGGCGGCCCACATGTGCGCCGCCTGCCCGCACCACGCGCGGAAGCCGGAGATCTCGGCGGGAGGGTTCAATGCGCTTCAATGCGCAATGTCCGGGTGTCAGGACGAAGGCGAGGGGCCCGCATCGTCCGTCGGCGTCAACCTCCTCGCGTCGGCAGCGTGGGTGAGGACGCCCGCGTCGTAGTCGGCCTGCATGCGCTCGGTGTTTCCGTCAGGTGGACCAAATGACACAGCAGCCGTTGGGCCCGAGGGGGCAGTGCGCATCAACATCGTGAGCCACCTTCAGCAGATGCGAGCAGTTGTTGCCAAAGCGCTGCACTGAGACCGTTAGCATGTCATCTACTGGATGACGAACACCGTGTCGTCGACCTGATGACTACCCGAGGGAGGTGCCCGTGACCGCAGCCGACCAGCCGTCCACGGCCCGTACCGATGCCCACAGCCCGGCGTCCTTCCTCGCCGCCGCGGCGGCTCTCACCGTCATCGACGGCGCGCTGCGCGACGCCCAGCACGAGACTCCCGACGCCGTCGGCCCCGGTCCCGAACAGGCGCTGGCCACCCTGATGTTGCTGCGGCAGGTGCGCGAGCAGCTCGCCGGCTGGGAGACCGGCCTGATCGAAACAGCCCGTGACGCGGGCGCCAGCTGGGCCGACCTTGCCGCCCCCCTCGGCGTGGCCAGCCGCCAGGCCGCCGAACGGCGCTACCTGCGCGGCCGCCCCGGCGCCGTCGGCACCACCGGCGAACAGCGCGTGACGGCCACCCGCCGGGCCAGGGCCGCCGACCGCGCCACGGCCACCTGGGCCCGGGCCCACGCCGCCGACCTGCGCCGCCTCGCCGCACAGATCACCGCACTCGACAACCTCGCACCTGAGGCGTGCTCAGCCCAGACCGCCCTGCACACCGCTCTCGGCGCCACCGACGCCGCCGACCTCGTCACGCCCCTGGTCGGCATGCGCCCCTATCTCGGTGCGCGCCACACCGGCTTGGCGGCATCCCTGGACGCCCTCGAAGACCGGCGCACGACGACAGTCGACGACGGCTGACTCCCACCGCGCAGAATCACCTCGTACGGGCGCGGTATGGCCCACCCCGAACCACGCGGACGACGGACCGCGGTCCGTCGTCGGCCCCAGTCCCATCCGTTCATGTCGTTCTTACAGGCCTACAGGCATACAGGACTTCAGGCATACAGGAGAAAGAGAGCACCATGGGTAGCAGTGTCGAGACGATGGAGTTCCAGGCCGAGACCCGCCAGTTGCTGCGACTGGTGATTCACTCGATCTACTCGAACAAGGACATCTTCCTGCGCGAGCTGATCTCGAACGCCTCCGACGCCCTGGACAAGCTGCGGCTGGCATCGCTGACCGACGACGGCCTCGCCGATACGGACACCGCCGACCTGCACATCGCGCTGGAGGTCGACACCGACGCCCGCACGCTGACCGTCCGGGACAACGGGATCGGCATGACCCGGGACGATCTCGTGGAGCTGATCGGGACGATCGCCAAGTCCGGCACCGCCGGTCTGCTGGAGAAGGTCAAGGAGACCAAGGACGCCGCCACCGCCGAGAGCCTGATCGGGCAGTTCGGCGTCGGCTTCTACTCGGCGTTCATGGTCGCCGACAAGGTCACCCTGCGCACCCGGCGGGCCGGCACTGATTCCGGCACCCAGTGGGAGTCCGACGGCGAGGGCACCTACGACCTCCAGACCATCGACGGTCTGCCGACGGGCACCTCGGTCACCCTGCACCTCAAGCCGGCCGACAGCGAGGACGGGCTCGCCGACTACCTGTCCGAGTCGAAGATCCGCCAGATCGTCAAGCGGTACTCGGACTTCATCCGCTGGCCGATCCGAATGGCCACCGAGCGCACCGACACAGAGGGCGCCACCACCCGCGACATCGACACGCTCAACTCGATGAAGGCCCTGTGGGCGCGTCCGCGCACCGAGGTGACCGAGGACGAGTACAGCGAGTTCTACCAGCAGATCAGCCACGACTGGCAGGCTCCGGCCGAGACGATCCACATGCGCGCCGAAGGCACCTTCGAGTACGAGGCGCTGCTGTTCATCCCCTCGCAGGCGCCCTTCGACCTGTTCTCCCGAGAGACCAAGCGCGGCGTACAGCTGTACGTCAAGCGGGTGTTCATCATGGACGACTGCGAAGCGCTCATGCCCAACTACCTGCGCTTCGTCAAGGGTGTCGTGGACGCGCACGACCTGTCGCTCAACGTCTCCCGCGAGATCCTCCAGCACGACCGCCAGATCCGCGGCGTCCGCCGGCGCCTGGTCAAGAAGGTCCTCGGCGCCCTCAAGGCCATGCAGTCCAAGGACGCCGAGCGTTACGCGAAGCTGTGGGAGCAGTTCGGCCGGGCGCTCAAGGAAGGCCTGCTCGAGGACACCGACAACACCGAGACGCTGCTGGAACTTGTGTCTGCCGCCTCCACCCACGACCCGGAAGAGACCACCACACTGCGCGAGTACGTCGGGCGCATGAAGGATGGCCAGGACGCCATCTACTACCTGACCGGCGAGAACCGCGCGATGGTGGAGAACTCCCCGCACATGGAAGCCTTCGCCGCCAAGGGGTATGAAGTCCTGATCCTCACCGACCCCATCGACGAGGTATGGGTGGACCAGGTCCCCGCCTTCGACGGCCACCGCCTGCAGTCCATCGCCAAGGGCCAGGTCGACCTCGACGACTCCACCGACACCGACGGCGAGAAGGAAACCGACGCCGCCAAGGCCCAGCGCGAGCAGGACTTCGCCGCGCTGCTGCCCTGGTTGACCACCACCCTGTCCGAACACGTCAAGCAGGTCCGCCTGTCCTCACGCCTGACCACCTCGGCGGCCTGCATCGTCGGCGACGCCCACGACGTGACTCCGACCCTGGAGAAGATGTACCGGGCCATGGGCCAGCAGATGCCCCCGGTCAAGCGGATCCTGGAACTCAACCCCGCACACCCGCTCGTCACGGCCCTGCGCACGGCACACGACGCCAATGCCGACGACCCCGCACTGGCGGAGATCGCCGAACTGATCTACGGCAGCGCGCTGCTCGCAGAAGGCGGCGAGCTGCCTGACCCGGCCCGCTTCACTCGGCTGCTCACCGCCCGCCTGACCGGCACGTTGTAACCACGGTTGCGGTCCGGCAGAGCCGAATCGCCCGGCTCGTTAGCCCGGCCTGCTGCGGCGCCCCGCACAGGGCGCCGCAGCAGGCGGGTACCTTCGGGCTTCCCACGTTCTGAGTGACCGCATCGGCACCGCGCGGACGGTGAGGTGCACCTCGCTTGCCCGCGCAGCCGTGCATGTAGAGAGCCATCCAGTACTGGGGTGGGTGTCCAGCGGCGCTACGCGTAGAGGTGCGTGAAGCCACGCAGGATGTTCCGGCCGTCGCTCCGGTATTCCAGATGGGACTGCGAGCCGATGAGTCGGCCGTCCTCGGAGCGGAGGAACTCCACGGGAGCCTGCGCGGAGCGGCCGATGACCCGGAAGCCCTGGGGAGGCTCCCGCACATACAGGGTGTGTCGCTGGAACAGGGTCACCGTCGGCCGCACATGCGTGAACAGGGGTTCTGCCGGGTCGACGTGTACCTGGCTGCGTCCGACGCGCTGGGGGCCGACCTCCAGGCGGCCGCCCGCGGCGACGGCGAGGATGTGCATTCCGCCGCAGATGCCGAGCACGGGGACATCGGCGCACAGGACGAGGTCGATGAGGGGTGCGTAGTGCTTGCGGTCGTGGGCGCGCACTTTGGTGCCGCTCAGCACGATCGCTTGATGGCGGCCCCGGAGCCGGGAGGGCACCGAGGTCGCGTTCACGGTGTCCGTGTGTGATCCCAGCTCTTCCAGGCATCGGCGCAGTTGCGTCAGTGACAGTGTTCCGTTGTCGACGATCAGGACGCGGGGGTGGAGCACGTGTTGGCTCCTCAGCCTCGGGCGATGACGGTGCCGACGTCGGCGTCGGCGTCGGCGTCGGCGGTGAGCAGGTGGGACAGGAGTCCGTTGCCGATGACGACTCGCTCGACGCCGCGCCCCAGTGCTTCGTCTGCGGCGCGCAGCTTCTTGCGCATTCCGCCGGTGGCGATGGTGTCGCGCAAGACGGCCGCGGTCTTGGCGGAGATACGGCCGACGGGCCTTCCGTCGACCATCAGGTGGCTGACGTCGGTGACGAGGACCAGGTCCGTGGCGGCGACGGCGGCGGCGACCGCGGCGGCGGCCCGGTCGGCGTCGGTGTTGACCTCCTGTCCCGAGGGGTTGCGTGCCAGCGGGGTCAGGAGAGGGATGTGGCCCGGCTGTGCGTGCCGCAGCGGCGCGGGGTTCACGCCGATGGGGGGTCCGACGAGGTTGTCGAGTTCGACGAGCTCCCTGTCCCGCCACCACAGGCGCTCGGCCGGGCCCGCGCTGATCATTCCGTCGCTGCCGAGCAGCCGTCGGGTGGTGACGGCGCGCGTGCGCAGCTTGTGCCGGATTTCTTCGCTCAGTGCCGCGCTGACGGTCTTGATGTCGTCGAGGACCTGTGGCGTGGTCCAGCGGCTCTGGTTGCCGTAGCGGTCGCGCAGCATCGCCGATGGCGGGCGATGGCGCGGGTCGAGCTGCTGCAGCGGGCGTGACCAGCCGTGGACGAGGATGAGCGGGCGTTCCCGTGCCAGGCGGGCCAGGTCGTCCCACCAGGGGTCGTCGAGGGTGTCCAGGCAGCTCCCGCCGAGCTTGACCACGGTCGTGGTCGCGGGCGGCCTGTGCGACCCGTGCGGCGTCTGCGGCATCGTGCTCATGCGGGCATCACCGGCTGCATCGTCAGCCCCGTCTCCTCGGCGAGGCCGAAGCGCCGGTTGGCTGCCTGCACGGCTTGGCCCGCGGCGCCCTTGACGAGGTTGTCGAGGGCGGCGAGGACGACGATGTGGCCGCCGTCCTCGTCGACGAGGGCGGTCACATCACAGAAGTTGGATCCCAGCACCGCCTGCGGGTCGGGCATGGGGATGCGAGTCTCGGTGTGCCGTCGTACGCGCACGAAGGGATGCCCCTTGTAGAAGCGGAGGTAGGCCCGCTCGAGGTCCCGTGGGGTGATGGTCCGGTCGCTCAGCACATAGAGGCTGGCCAGCAGGCCCCGCACGGTGGGGACGCCGTACGCGGACATGGTCAGGGAGCCGACGGAGCCGGATCGGGTCCGCTGCAGAAAGTCGGTGACCTCCGCGGCGTGCCGGTGGCCGGTCGGGGCGTACGGGGTGATGGCGCCGCTGCGCAGGGGATGCAGGCCGGCAGTGCGCAGGCGCAGACCGCTGCCGCTGGATCCGCCCTTGGCGTCCACGAGCACCCGGTCCACGCGCAGACCCAGGCCGAGGACCAGAGGCGCCAGGCCCAGGGTGACCGCGGTGGCGTAGCAGCCGGGAAGCGAGATCAGCGCGGCGGTGTCCAGTTGCTCGCCGGTCAACTCGGGTACGCCGTACACGAAGCGGTCCACCAGGTCGGCGCGGCGGTCCACTTCGGGGTACCAGCGGTCGTGGAGCTGTCGGGTACGGATCCGGAAGGCGCCGCTGAGGTCGATCACGACGGGTACGCGGTCCGCGAGCAGTGCGGCGAGTTCCGCCGACACCGGAGCGGGGGTGGCCAGGAAGGCCACATCGAGCTGATCGGCGATGTCCGCGGTGACGCGCCGCACCGTCAGGGCCGGGTCGATGCGCAGGCCGGGATGGAGCTCGCCGGGGCGCATGCCGACGCTGGAGGCTCCCCCGAGGAAGGTGAGTTCGAGGTGGGGGTGCAGCGTGAGGAGTCTGATGAGTTCACCGCCGGTGAGCCCGGAGGCGCCGATGACGCCCGCACGGATCATGCGGGGACCTCCCGGAGATGACGGGCGATGGCAGAGGGGGTGTCCGCGCCGGTGACCGCGTCCAGCGACCGGAAGCCCGGCGCGTGATTGACCTCGTTGACCACGTAGCGTTCCGGGCCCCGGAAGAGGTCGACCCCGTAAATGCCCGGGCCGAGTTCGCCCACCACGTCGTCGAGCACCTTGCGCAGCTCCGGGTCGCTCGGCACGGCGCGGGCCCGATGCCCGAGGGCCGCGTTGGAGCGCCAGTCGACGTTGTCGCCGGTGTCGCCGGTGCCGCCGGTGCACTCGACCGTACCGAGCAGCTCGCTGCCCACCACCATGCAGCGCACCGAGGTGTCGCCCAGGTACGGCTCCATCAGGCATGCCTGTTCGAAGCCATGCCCGAGGTCCTCGACGTAGTCGTAGATCGACGCGGCGGTGTCGGCGTGCCGGAGCAGGGTGACGCGCTTGCCCATACCGCCGAAGACGGGTTTGAGAACGAGGGGCAGCGGCAGCTCTTGCAAGCAGCGATCGAAATCCCCACGGGACAGGACGAGACGGAAGTCGGGGACGGCGATGCCCGCGGTGCGCAGCACGGCACGCAGGGCTGCCTTGTTCTGGCACAGCCCGATCGCACGGGCCGTGTTCAGCGTGCGGAGCGCGGCGGACTCGGCGAGCGAGGCGAGGAGACCGCCGCGGGTGTAGCTCCGGCTGCGCACCCACAGCGCGTCGTAGCCGGCGAGCGAGGGCGCGTCCGGGTGCCCCAGGCACAGCGACTCGTCGTTGACCCACTCCAGGCGCAGGCCGAAGGCCGGGCCGGCGTCCATCACTCGGCGTTCTTCCCAGCCGACCCGGTCCGCGGCGACGGCGACCGTCCGCGGCACGTCACTGACCCCAGTCGCGAAGCCGGGTCTCGACCATGTGCAGGATCATCCGGCCCTCCGAGATCCCCTCGACGCGCAGGGTGAGCATGCACTCGGGGCAGGCGAGCGTCTCGCCCTCGACCAACGCCGGTACGGTCAGGTCCGTCTCGCACTCGGGGCAGGTACCGGCGAGCGTGTCTCTCGTCATGCGCAGTCTCCCATTCCTGCTGTGGGTGTCAGGCGGACGCGAAAGCCGCGGCAGCCCTACGGATCGCGTCCCGGTCGAGCAGCGGGCCGCCGTCCCGCTCCTGCCGTTCGACGAGCCAGGCGGTGAGGACGTCGACGTCCACCTGAAGGCCCGATCCGGCCAGCGCCCAGCGGACCAGGGCGGGCGTGAGACGACTGCGCACACGTAACCGCCGTTCGTTGCCGAGGAGTTCGGCGGGCAGCGTCTCGTACGCGTCGGGGTGGCTGAGCTGGCCGACCAGCTCGTAGGCGAATGCGTGTGGGGTGGCCGGACCGGGTTGGAAGGCGTCCCCGAGTCCGGAACCGCGCAGCGCGAGGCGGGAGAGTTCGGTGAGGTGCGTGAGGTCGAAACGGGTGTCCGCGTGCAGGACGCGCAGGGCCATGAGCAGCTCGGCCAGCGGCGTGTTGCCCCCGCGCTCTCCGATGCCACCCACGGTGGCGGAGATCCACCGGGCGCCCGCTTGCGCCGCGGCCAGCGAGTTGGCGACGGCCATGCCCAGCATGTTGTGCGAGTGCACTTCGATCTCAGAGCGGTCGATTGTCACCAGGTGTCCAATCAACTCCGCCATCTGCCACGGAGCGAGACAGGCGACGGTCTCCGCCAGCCGGAAGCGGTCGGCTCCCGCCCGAAACCCCGTCGTCACATAGGGCAGAAGCCGTTCGACGGGAGTCCGGGCGCCGTCCTCGCCGCTGAAGGTGACATGGAATCCGCGCTCCTTGGCCTGCTCAATGGCCGAACGGGCCAGCACCTGCAAAAACTTGAGGCTGGACGAGCCGAGCTTCAGTGCGGCGTGCCGCTCGGAGGTGGGGATGGAGCACATGAGGTGCCGCACCCCCAGCCGCCCGGCCTCCTCGAGGGCCGCGGCGACCTGCCGACGGTCGCGTACGACGAGCAGTGTCATACAGCGCTCGGGACCGACGGCCTCATGAGCGGCGAGGACGAGGTCGGCGTCCCTGCTGCCCGGGCCCGACACCATCCCCACTTCGACCAGCGCCACGCCGGTCCTGACCAGCAGGCCCGCGAGTGCGGCGGCGTCCTTCGGACGGAATTCGACTCCCGCCATGTGGGCGGAGTCCCGCAGGGTGGCATCCGATACGAGCGGCGGGCGCACCGCGCCGGCCGGGCTCTCTGCTGCCATGTCCCGCACTCCTTGTCGCGGACGTGTGTGCGCCGGACGCGCCTTGCGTTGTTCGTGTATGCGTCGGACGCGCCTTGCGTTGTTCGTGTATGCGTCGGACGCGCCTTGCGTTGTACGTGTATACGCCGGACACACCTTGCGGTGTACGCGTATGTGCCGGACGGCTCCACGAGCAGGCCGTCCGACCTCACTCCCAGTCCATGAAGGGCTCAAGCCCCACGGTCAGCCCCGGGACCGCCCCCACCCGGCGCACCGCGAGCAGGAAGCCGGGCGTGAAGCAGGCACGGTCCATGGAGTCATGCCGGATCGTCAGCGTTTCTCCCGTTCCGCCGAAGATGACTTCCTGGTGGGCCACGAGCCCGCGTGCCCGCACGGCGTGCACCGGTACGCCTTCGACGTCCGCGCCGCGGGCGCCCCGCAGCGCGGTGGTGGTCGCATCCGCTTGCGCAACCCTGCCGGCCTTACGGCGGGCGTCGGCGATGAGCCGGGCCGTGCGCACGGCCGCCCCGCTCGGGGCGTCGACCTTGTCGGGATGATGCCTCTCGACGACCTCGACGGACTCGAACCAGCGCGCCGCGTACTGCGCGAGCCGCATGGTCAGCATCGCGCCGACGGAGAGCGGTCCGATGAGCACGCCCGTCGTCGGAGAGCCGGCCAACCAACCTCGCAGTGTCTCCAGCCGCTCGTCGCTCCAGCCCGTGGTGCCGACCACCCCGTGGATGCCCGCACGCACGCAGAACTCCACATGGTCCATGGCCGCGTCGGGATGGGTCAGCTCCACGGCGACCTGGACACGGGCGCGGGTGAGGTCGTGCAGGGGGTCGGCGCGCCCCAGCGCCGCCACCAGTTCCAGATCGTCAGCCGACTCGACGGCCGCGACCACTTCACGACCCATACGCCCGGCCGCACCGATCACTCCCACACGGATGGTGCCCACCCTGTTCCCTCCCGCGGCCGAGGGATGCCCGTACACACAAGCCAAGCCCCGCCATCGGAGCGTTGCCACAGGCGCCGACCGCTGGGAGACCTTCCCTCCGCCGTTCGAGATCACCCGACGACTGAGGGGCGACGGCTGGTTCCCGACGATGTTCGTCGAGAAGACGCGGAACGAACCGCCGAGTGAGTCTGCCGTACGGCGGGGGGCCGGGCGGGGCACGGCACGGGGGAGCGGGTTGCCGGTGGCCGGCGTGCGACGTGCCGGCCACACGGCCGGGAGAGCGAGCGCGGCGGCGGACGCCGCGATGAACCGTGCTGTACGCATGTCTTCTCCCCGTTCGTGCCGCTTGGCCAGAGGGGGCACTCCCCGTGCGCACCCTGCTGATGCGCACCGCTCATCCTCCGCAAGCCGCACACACCTGCCACCGAGCCTCAGGCAGGCCCGAAACTACCTTCGGGGCGCCGCCGACCGGTCCGAAGGAGCCGCAGGCAGCGGCGGAAACCGTGGGCGGCGTCATTCGCTGCCGTCGATGAAGCCGGCTATGGCAGCAGCGACGGCTTCGGGCTGCTCATCGGGGATGAAGTGCCCGGCGTCGGGCACGACGACTCCGGTGGTGGTGTCGGCCCATGGGCTGATGGAGGCTGCCATGTCCGGGATGGAGCCGTGGCTGCTGGAGATTCCGAGGACAGGCACGGTCAGATGCTGCCGGTCGAGCGCCTGGTGGTTCTTGCGCGCCGACTCGGCGGCGTCCCGGTAGTAGGCGAGGGACGCGCGGAGGCCCCCGTCGGCGGCGAGGGCCGCTGCGTAGTGGTCGAGGTCGGCGTCGTCGAACGCGTCGGGAGACAGAGCCTTCGTTTTCAGGAACCAGCCGACGTAGTCCCGTTCGCGGCCGGCGAGCAGGGTTTCGGGCAGCTCGGGCACGAGGTGGAACGCGAAATGCCACGTCTTCCACGCCCGGGCCGGGTCAGTGGGAATCGTTTCCGGCAGGGTGATGCCGGGGATTCCGGCGTCGAGCAGGGCGACCCCACGCAGCCGGCTCTCGTAGTTGAGGGCGAGCGAGAAGCCGACCCAGGCGCCGATGTCGTGGGCGGCCAGCCAGTAAGACGACACTCCCAGCGCCTTGACGGCGGCGTGGACGTGGGCGGCGACCGTGTGGGTGTCGTAGCTGTGCTTCGGTCGCTCGGAGTGGCCCTGGCCCGGCAGGTCGATCGCGATGACGCGGAACCGGTCGGCGAGGCTGGTCATGACTTTTCGCCAGGCCCGCCAGGTCTGCGGGAACCCGGCGAGCAGGACGACAGCCGGACCGGCCGGTCGGCCGCCTTCGACGGCATGAAGACGGATGCCGTCTGCGTCGACCCAGCGGTGGGTGAACCCGTCCAGGCCGTGCAGGGGCAGGTCGCGGACGGGGTTGGCTTCGCAGGCACGCTGATTGGTGGTCGCAGGGTCAGTCACGGGTGTCCTCCGTTGGTGTGGGGTTGTGGGTTGTGGGGTCTGCAGGTTCGGCCACGCCTCCGGGCCGGCCCCGCGAACGCGGTGGCGGTGGCGGTGGCGAGAACGGTCAGTGTGATGCCGGGGTGACGCAGGCGAAGTAGGCCCCGGGGGGGAGAGAGACCTGCAGCCGGACTTTGGCGCCCGCAGGCCGTAGGAGCAGAGCGGTCAGATCCCCGCCAGCCACGACGACGGCACATGAGGACGGCGGTGGCCGGGACCGGGAGGCGCGCCCTTGGCGCTTCCTCGGATTGCCGGGACCCGTGGTCGTGATCATGTCTGCAACGTAACACATCTTGAACTATTCAGTTCAAGATGAAATGGTGTGCAATACAGCCCATAGACATGAACAACATCGGCAAGGAAGTGTCACGTGGCAGGCAAGAAGCAGTTCGACATGGAGACGGCATTGGACGCCGCGATGATCCAGTTCTGGCGCGCCGGCTACGCCGACACTTCCCTGGACGACCTGTCGCGGGCAACCGGCCTGAACCGCAGCTCCATCTACTCCTCGCTCGGCGGCAAGGACACGCTCTTCCTGCGCTGCCTGGATCGCTACGCCGCGCGCTATGGCGACAAGTACGACGCCGCCCTGTCCTGTGCAGCCAAGCAACCCCTCGCGGCCCTCCGCGCGTTCTTCGACGTCACCCTCGAGCGCATCGCCGATCCCGAACTGCCCGACGGGTGCCTGATCGCCCAGTCGGCCATGGCCATTCCGGTGCTGAGCCCGGCCGTCGGGGCGCACGCAAAAGAGGCGCTCGGCTTTCAGCGTCTGCGCCTGCGCGCCGCGCTGAAAGCCGGGCGACTGACCGACCGGGACGCCGATGCCTTCGCCGAACACACGGCGGCCGTGAACCAGTCCCTCGCCGTCATGAGCAGAGCCGGGGCAAGCCCGGCGCAGCTCCTGGCCGTCGTGGGCGTGACTCTTGACGCGCTCTCGCAAACGCTGCACGCAACCAGCCGTACCTAGAAGACCAGGGGCCGCAGCACCCGTCGGACCGGCGACAGCCAGCGCCGCGCCGAGATCCTGCCCACCGCGCCGGAGAACCAGCCAGCGGCCACGCTGACCGCGACGAAGGAGACGGCAGCGCTACCGTCCCGGCTGCACTCGCCGGACACAACCACTGGGGAGACGACCCGGCGTCACGCCCGGTGTTCGCCCCGATCGTCGGCGAACCCCGGCGATAAGCCCGAACGGCAAAGGGGCCGACCGCGAACCTCATCGGCCCGAAGCGCCCGCGCCCGCCCAGCTGTACTTCCAAACAACCCGGCCGGTGCCCCCCCCACTACCGAGCCCGGCCCCGCATCGCGCACGAGCGACAACGCCGCAGCCGGCCCACTCACCACCCGCTGGGTCGCCGACGGCTACCTGCGAGACCTCCAGGACGAACTGACCTGGAGCCAAACCCACCGCTACCTGTTCGAGTAGGCACCACACTCACGCGACCCTTACAGCGAGGAGCCTGTGGTAGATGACATGAGATGACATGGCCGAGGGCACGCACACGAAAAGAAGCGCATTGACCCGCAACTCTCGCCCTTGCCGCACAGCCTTCGCGACCACGAGCCCGGGGGCCTGTATATCCCGCGGGAGCAGCGCGAAGCCTCGGCTTCGTGTCCGCTTGCTCGTACCGGAAACCCAGGTGCGCACGGCGATATCGCTCTGCCACCATTCCCGCATGGCCCACCCTCTCGAACATCTGGTCGTCCGACACACCCACCGTCTCCCTGCCCCCGAGGGGCCAATCGGTGACGGTGCCGCCGCTGCGCGGCAGTTCGACTCAGCCTTGATGTCCGTGGGGTTCAAGTTGTCCGGTCCCCTCCTCGAGCGACTGGCCGGGCTGTCCCAGGACGCGGTGGTCGATATCGCCGTGCGGACGCTGACCGGCGTGCGTGAGCTGGTGGGTGACCACGTGCGGCACAACACGTACTTCATCGGCTTCCCGGCCAATGTGCCGGACACCCTGGACTTCTGGATGCAGTGCATCCGCGAGGCGCTCGCCGACGACGAAACCCGCGAAGGCACCCTCGAGCAGCTCAGCACTGGCGTGGTGAATCTGCTGACGCTGCCTTCCTACGGCCGCTACCAGCACACGTACACCCAAATGCTCAACCACCACGACGAGTTGCTCGCGGCGGCCGGTGACCGGGTGACGGTGCTGCACCTCGGCCAGGACGCACCGGACGAGGTCGGCGAGCTGTACCGCAAGCTCGCAGGCAGCCGCACACCGCTGAGTGAGGAACACCTCCGTGACCTCGATGCGCTGGCGACGCACTGCGCGGACGGCCCGCAGCCCGAAGAGATCCCCGTGCGAGAGAACCGCGCCGTGATCAACAAGGCACGTCTGCGGGCCGGTACGGGGCTGCTCCTCGACACCGTGACCGATGTGCTGCGACTTGCCTGCGCGCTGGCGGACGGCGACGTGTCCCTGCTTGGGCCCACCAAGTTCGTGAAGCTGTCGAGGCCCGCGCGCCGGGCGCTGCTCGCGGGCCTTGACGCGGTGGTCGCCGCGGCGCCCGCGAAGCTGGCCGATGTGAGCGCGCGCCGGGAAGTATGGAAGCGGCTCGGTGAGCGGCTGCACCCGCACGAGTTCCCCCAGTGGCCCTACGCCGCCCGGGTGTTCGCGGTGGCGCGCGGTGAGCAGCGGGTGCGATCGTTCGCGAGCCGGGTCGAGGAGCTGCTGGGCCAGGGCGACCTGGCCGGTGCCGTGAACCTGCTGGAGTCCGCACCGGGTGTGCTGCTGCGGGCCCTTGACCGGCTGGTGCGCTTGGCCCGTACGGACGAGGAGTACGCGGCTGTGCTCGCCGGGGCCGAAAAGGCGGCCCGGCAGGCTGCCGGGCGGGTACTGCTGTCGGTGCGCCAGCACCTGCTGAACCGGGGAGACCAGCTCGAACAGGGCGGCGCACGCAGGGTGTTCATCAACCGGCTCGGGCGTGCCTGGGTCACCGAGGACACCCGCCCCGCACTGCCCGGCTCTGCCAGGGAGCGACTGATCGAGCTGCTCGACACGGAGATCGCGAGCCGACTGCCGGATGCCGGGTCGGTGCTCATTGACCCGGACTTCCTCGATGTGGCGCTGCCGCTCAGCGGCAAGGCGGTCGCCTCCGGGCTCGGGGTGCTGCCGCGCGGCTCGGTGTCGCCTGTCGAGGGCGAGCTGCTGCGGTTCTTCGTGTACTGGAAGCAGAAGAGCCAGACCACCGACTACGACTTGTCCGCGGTAGTCCTGGACGAGAACTACGAGCAGGTCACCTGGCTCTCGTACACCCAGCTGACGGACGTGGAGGGCCGGCATTCCGGAGACATCACCGAAGCACCCGAGGGTGCCTCGGAGTTCATCGAGCTGCGGCTGGGAGCGGTACGCGGCAGCTTCGTCGTCCCGCAGGTCCTGCTGTACTCCGGGGAGAGCTTCCTGGACACCGAGGAGTCGTTCTTCGGGTTCATGCTGCGAGAAGGCGAGCAGAAGGGTCGGCCGTTCGAACCGCGGACCGTGCGGATGAAGTCGGATCTGCGGGGCCCCGGCCGGGTGGCGCTGCCGCTGGTGTTCCAGCGCGGCGACAACGGCCGGTGGCGTGCGCACTGGCTGCACTTGTATCTCAAGGGCATGCCGGCCGCCAACCGCGTCGAGGAGACCCGTGCGACGGTGGAGGAACTGGCGCGCGGCATCGTCGAGCGGGAACAGTTGACGGTGCGCTGGCTGATCGGCCTGATGGGCGATACGGAAGTGACCTTGTGGGACGGCAAGAGCACCCCGGGAGGGCCGGTCACCTACCTGGGCATGCAGCGCCCCGAAGGGCTGCACCCCGAGTCGCGGATCTTCACTCCGGAAAATCTGCGCGACCTGATCCCCGAGTGACTGGTAGCGTTCAGCACGTTGAGGCCATGAAAGGGCTTCCTTCTCAACCCACCCTTTCGGGGGTTCAAATATAGCCCTTTCGCTTTCCTCAGCTCAGGCCGGCGAGGCCATGAAGAGGCTTCCTTCTCATACCTTTCCTGTAGAAATAGCCTCCTCGCTTTCCTCACCGCCGACTTCAAGCCCCTGGCTTCCCACGCCGGGGGCTTTGTCGTACGCCGTTCACTACGCACCACATCGGCGGTGTCCTCCACCGGTTCTTACGCGAGGTGCCGTTGGTCTTCGCGGTCACGCGGGACACCCGACAGGAGGCACGTGGAGGCCCGTGGTGTCCCCGATGACGGGCCAGGCACGGCTGACGGGCACGCGCAACGAACCCGGAACCCACCCATGCCGTCATGCCATGACCTCGCCAGCCACCGTGCTCGGACAGCGCCCGGGTGTAGACGGGGTCACCGTCGGCCACTCGGGTCGGCGAGGATCCGCAATCGTGCCGGGACATCCAGAGCCGAAGGATAGAGAACTGCCGCGGACGTGGGATCGAGCATGGGAACCCAGTAGCGGGCGCGCAGGTGGTGACGGCCTCGCGGCGGGCAGCGGGGAGCTGTTCGGCCCCGGCCGGAGCAGTCATCTCCTGGGCTGCGCGGCCGGCTTGACCGGCGAGGATGGCGGTGAGTCTGTCCGCGGCCCAGGTCTCGGCCTGGCGGCTGCCGACAGGACGGAAGGCGTGCGCGGCTGTCCATGTGTACTCGGCGACGTGCACGAAGTCGAGCAGGACATGAATGTGGATGCCGCGGCGGGCGGCTTCGTCCTGGATCAGGTCGAGTTGGTGGCGGGCGCCGTCGACGAGCACGATCCAGTCCCGCAAATGCTGCGGGTCGCGGGATGCGGCCTGGGCGAAGGCGCCGGAGACGACCTGTTCCGGGGGATGGATCACGGAGGCGGTGCACCATTTCCGCTCCGCTTTCGGGCCCGGCCTGGGCGGTCAGCCAGCCGCGTTCCACCAGGCGCTTCAGCTTTCCCCGGGTGCCCTCCATCTTCCCGGTCGTCGTCGGCAGCCCGATCCGCGGCACGATCTGCTTGGCCTGCACCGGCTCTGGCGCATCCGTGATGATCTCCACGATGTCCCGGTAGATATCCGGCAACACCGTCACGACCAGGCCCTCACGCCACGGCGGCACCACCATCACCCCAGCGCCACGAGGCACTGACGTTTCGTCCGTCTCCGATGCATCGCCCGACACGACGTCCGGTTCGGCCTCCGTGGCTGAGAGCTCTGCCAGCACCTGCGCGACGGTTTCCCGCGTGATCTCCAGTCGTGACGGATCGTCCCGCGCCCTCTCTAACCGCAAGGCCAACTCCGCCGCCCTCGCCTGGAGTTCCTCGACATGTCGCCGGACCGCGGCCTGCCGCGCCTGAAGCTCTTCGGCCAAAGACACCATGGCGTCCCACCGCCACTCTGCAACGGTAGAAGCAAGCCCGCCGTCTCCCACACTGTCAATCAATGTCTTCGAGCCGAGCATCACTTCAAAGGATCCACACCCAAGTGAGTTTGCCGTACGGCAGCACTGTCGACCAGATTCACCCACCGGGTGAGCGATCACGGGAAGGTCGACAGGCACCCTGCGTACGCGGCCACAGGGAGCGGACCAGGGGCCGTGCCCGGCACCGGATGGGTGCCAGAACGGAGCTGGGCGTTTGTCGCGGGCACCGAGGACTCGTTCGGCTGGCACGGACGCCGTCGGCTCCGGCGCCCCATGCCCCTTCCTGTGTTTCCGCCGTGCCTGCGGATCCGGTTGGGGCGTGCGGTGCGGTGTGGAGGGCGTACGGATGCGGCCGTCGGGGTGTGCGGCGTGCGCTTCTTCCTTCGGGTGGCGGGTGTGGTGGGGGTGGTGATCAAAGACGGCAGCTGGGTAGCCCCTGGGGCGGAACGGCACGCGGTGGCCGGGCGACAGGCCCGGCCAACGTCGTGCCGGCCGGACCTGGAGGAGATCTCTTGAAGCGCAGGTACACCGCCCTGGCATCGCTGGCGACCGTGCTGGCCCTTGTCGCGGCCGTCCCGGCGAGCGCCGCTCCGCGCACGCACTTCTACGCCTTCGAAAACCCCACCCGCCCGACGAAGAGCAGGACGGTCGACGTCGTCGAGACCAACGCGAGCCCTTCGGAGCACCAGACCGGCACGTGCAAGAACATCCGCATCGGCCGCGACTTCTACAACGAGAGCGGCCGTACGGTGCAGCTCTTCAAGGTGGCCAACTGCGCCGGCTACCCGGACTACCAGCTCGGTGACGGCGAGGAACTCATCAACGGCCCCGGCCTGCAGTCGGTCTTCATCGTCCGCTGACCGTTGATCCAGTCTGAACTGGGCCCGGCCGCTTTCGGCCGGGCCCCAGTTCACTGACCGGCGCGCCCTGTTCTTCGCCCTGGCCGGGACGGGGGTGCTCCGTGCGGATCAGCGGGCAAAGGGGATGTCAACGTGATCACGGACGTGGCCACCGCCTCGGCTGCCACCAACGACGCCCGGACGTTGCCTCGCATCCACGCCCGTCCGGCGCATCGCGCCGTCTCCGTCTCCGGCCGGACAGCAGACACCCGAGTGGATGGCCCGTCACGCGGTCCGCTCCGCCGCAGCAGCCTGCCACCGACCGAGCGAAGGCCTTCACCACGACCACCGACCGCCTTCCAGGCCTTCCTGGATCAGCACGAGGTCCCTCGGTGCCACCCGAAGTGGGGTCCGTTCCCAGTGCTTGGCGTGCGGCGGTGACCAGGGCGCCCGGGTCTCTGTGCACCGGTCTCCGGCCTCGATGACGATGAGGGTCTGGTCCTCGTCCGGGAGGTAGGCGAGCAAAGGGCGTTGCTCGAGCGCCAGTTCGAGGACGTGCCGGTGTCGTGCGGAGCGCCCGCCATGTTCCGCAAGTCGTCCTCCTACGAATGGCCTTACGAGGAGCGGGAGCTGCGGACCGACGTATCGGGCGAGTTCGCGAGGGCGTGCGACGCGCCGTCGGGTAAGTGGTGCGTCCGTGACCATCGCGCGGCCCCCCGTTCGTCGTCGGGTGAGGTGCGGCAACAGGACCGGCGCAGCAGGACGCGAAACCGTGACACACGAGCCCACCGGTGCCCATGGGGGCTCGTCGGCGCACTGCCCCGGAACGGTCGATCGAGCACCGGACGGCGGCCCCCAGCGGCAAATCGCGCGGCAAATCGCCCTCTGTTACACACCTGTGCCGATTCGCCCTACAACGAACCCCGCGGGCGCGTCGTCTAGCAGATGGGACACACCCCGCAGGCGAATGCAGACGAACGACGAACGAGGAGTGGGCAGCAATGGGGGACATACGCAGACGAGGAGCCGCAGTTCTGGGGATCACCATGTTGGTGGCCCCGCTCACGGTGGCGCTCGGCTCCGGCAGCGCTCAGGCAGCGTCGTGCTCGACACAGACCGGCCCGTACCAGAAGCAGGTCGAGAAGTTCCTCGGCCGCCCGGTGGACGGCAGGCAGTCGGCGGCCGACTGCAAGGCCATCAAGGCCTTCCAGACTAAGCACAAGATCACCCCGAACGCCGGGTACGCGGGCAGTGTCACCTGGGGTGTCATGAACCTCATGAACAAGCAGAAAGCCGTGGGCAACAACCCCAACAAGGCGGGCAAGTGCCCGACCAACAAGGGCCGCATCGCCTGTGTCGATCTGACGCTTCAGCTCAGCTGGATCCAGGACGGCAAGAACCTCAAGTACGGCCCGGTGCCGGTGCGCACCGGCCGCAATGGCCATGAGACCCGCACCGGACTGAAGAAGGTCTACTGGCGCGACATCGACCACGTGTCGAGCATCTATCACGTGCCGATGCCATACAGCCAGTTCTTCGACGGCGGCCAGGCGTTCCACTCGGTCGGCATCAGCGTCTGGGCCCCGCCGGGCTCCCACGGATGCGTCAACATGACGAAGAAGGACGCGACGAAGTACTGGAGCATGCTGCGCAAGGGCGACGACGTCTTCGTCTACGGCCGCAAGTCGGGCACCTGATGCAGGGCGGCCGCCCGCGAACGGTCCGGCGCCCCGGAGCGCAGAGGTTGAGTGACCCACGTCGATGAGGTGCTGTTCGGGCTGGTTGGGGGTGGCCGTGCCGGACGCGTACGGAGTGGTCACCCCGGCGTAGACGAGATGGAGCATCATGCCGACCTGGGCACGGAACAGGTTGTGGCAGTGGTGCATGGGATGGTGGTCGTAGCTGCGATTGACGAAGGTCATCTTGATGGTCCCGCATGGTGAAGGTCAGGTCGTAGCGCCCGCCGGCTGCCATCGGCAGGGTCTTGCCACGGATCTCGCCGGGGCCGTACAGCTCACCACCGTCGATCGCGGCGACCCGGAAGGGGCTGCCGACCAGGGTCAGGTCGACGGGGTCGTTGGCGGTGTTGACCAACCGGAGCCGCACCGGAGTGCCGGGAGAGATCCGCTGCCACCGCAGGCCGTAAGGCCGCGCTGTACCTGCTCGTCCGACTGCTGGTGCGAGTGGTACGAGTAGGTGTCGGCGTCCTTGGCCCGGAACCGGTACGTCATGCGGCTCCCGGGGCCACCGCGTTCTGGGTGACGCCGACGGCTCCGTCGGCGGCGTTGGGCACGTTGTAGCCGTGCCCAGCGCAGGGTCACCCCAGCCTTGACGTCGGCATTCGCGAGGGTGGTGACTTCGACCAACTCGTTCTGACGTAACCGTAGTTCGGGGACCGGGGGGCTTCCGTTGAAGGTCCAGGCGTCGATGGTGTAGCCCGAGTCGAGGCGGATCCTGGCTGTTCGGCCGGTGAGCTCGAAGCGGCGCACCGGCCCCGACAGGCCCCGCTCGGTGAGGCTGTCGACGCTCGTACCCGAGGCGGTGGAGGGGGAGTGCGCGGCATGCTGATGCCCGGTGGCCGCCCTGGGTACGTCCGGCCCGCGACCGAGGTCGCAGTCACCGTGGTCGTTCGCGGCGTGACGTTCGGGCAGCCTGCTTCTCTCGGCCGACCAGATCAGTCCGCCGCCGAAGGGCGACCTCAGGGCGGAAGTAGCGGAAGTAGTCGAAGAGGGCGACGAGTTGCTCAGGCTGGTATCCGCCGAGGTTCCGCTCGCGAGACGTCACGGGGAGACGGCGTACGCGGCCATGAACATGTCGAGCAGACCGTCGATCGCCGCTTCGTCGATGGGGCGTGTGGACAGCAATCCCCGGTAGTAAAGGGCACCGCACAACACCTCGGCGGAGTAGGTGAGGTCGGCGTCCGCGACGAGTTCGCCGGTACGCTGGGCGCTGGTGAGGCGGTCCAGAGTGCGCTGTTCGATCACGGAGAGGAACTGCTCGTAGAGCCGCTCGCGCAGCGCGTCGTCGTCCTGGGCCGCGATGATGACGGCACGGTAGACGGGCCAGATCGCGGGGCTCCGCAGTGCGGTACTGGAGCGGACGAACTGTTCGCGCAGGTCGGCGCGGACGTCGCCGGTGTCACGGTAGCCGAGGTCGGGGCCGAGGGTGCGGTGCAGCGCGTCCAGGAGCAGCTCGGACCCCAAGAGCCTTCCCACCCCGGAGACCATCGAGATCCGCCCGATCCTCGAATCCGCCTGAACGACACGGCCATCCGGCCCGGCCCGACAGCGCCCAACTGCTGGGGGCGCCGGGGAGCACCTGAGCCCTTGAGGAGAACACCCCGCCCGGAGCGTACCGTGCACGGCGTACACGCCTGTGCCCCACGCCCCCGGTTCACCACTAAGCGCCCCGCTGCAGAAGTGCACTGACTCACCGGCAGGCGCATCTTCCCTGAAACGCTCGGTTCCACACGGGGCGAGGGGTACGGAGGGGACGGCATGCGGGGGCGGCAAGTCTGGACACGGCGCAGGCTGTGGGGCGGCGTCGGGTGTGCGGCGCTGGTCGTGCTGGCCGCCACGCTGCGCCAGGTCGGCGGAGGGGACGGCGGGCAAGCGCAGTACGACGGACCCGCGTTCGTCGTATCCGTGGTCGGCGTCATGGTGTCCGTCGTAGCACTGCTCGTGGACATCCTGCGTCGCGCGAGTACGTCCTCGGAACCCGGCGCCGTGCTGCGGCAGACCTCTGATGCGCTCGCCGATGCGGTACGGATCCAATGGGCGCAGGAGGCGCGGCTGCGGCGGCTGCAGGACCCGAAGCCGCTGAACGTCCGCTGGCGGTGGGCCGACCGGCTGCTCGCGGACGACATACGGAACATCCGGCGCGGTCGCCCGGTGCCGGAGCCCCGGCCCGGCGACGACTGTCTGGCGTCGATCGCCACGACCTTCGTCGAGGTGCCGTCGAGGCGCATGGTCGTACTCGGAAGCCCTGGTTCGGGGAAGAGCGTGCTCGCTGTGTGCTGCACGCTCGATCTGCTGAGGACGCGCACGCCCGGCACGGCGGTGCCCGTGATCTTCCCCCTGGCGGCCTGGGACCCGGATACCACCTCGCTGCGTGCCTGGCTTCTCGAGCGGCTCGTGGCGGAATACCGGCCGCTGGCGGCCACCACCGACGGCACCCCCTTGGCCGGAGCGCTGCTCGATGCCGGACTGATCGTGCCTGTTCTGGACGGCTTCGACGAGCTGCCGCCGGCGTTGTACGGCATCGCGATGCGCAGGCTCAACGCCGAGTTGGACGACGGCATGCCGGTGCTCGTCACCTCGCGGACCACGGCCTGGCGCACCACGGTCGCGTGCAGCGACGTACTGACGGGCGCGGAGGTCCTAGAGCTCCTGCCGCTGGAGTTCGCCGAGTCGACGTCGTATCTGGAGCGCACCGCGCGCCCGGTACGCGGTCCCGGTGATCGCCGTACGACGGTGTGGACCCCGGTGCTTGACTCCCTCCAGCAGGACTCGCGTACCCCGGCAGCCGACGCGCTGTTGCAGGTCCTGACCAACCCGCTCATGGTGGCCCTGGCACGTACGGTGTACGGCGATGTGTCCCGCGACCCCCAAGAGCTCCTCGACGACCCTCGTTTCGGGACGACGGCGGGGATCGAGCAGCACCTCCTCGACGCGTTCGTACCGGCCGCGTTCGGCGACGGGGACACCGACTCACGGTGGCGCGCCGCGGACGCCAGGCGCTGGCTGGCCTGGTTGGCCCGCGAGTTGGAGCGGCGCGAGACCAAACGGCTCGCCTGGTGGGAGCTGTATCTCTGCGTGCCGCGGGTGCTGCGGCTGGCGGCACCCGCCCTGCTCGCGCAGGCGCTCACGTTCGTCCTGGCCGCCCCCATCCTGCTTTCCAGCGTCGGAGGCGACGTCTTCGTCTTCGACGACAGGCCGTCCTTGGCAGCCAATCTGGTCGGCAACCTGGTCGGATTCGCCGGCGGTCTTGCCCTGCTCCTGCCCGTATCGGTCGCGCGGCGCGAAGGGCGCTCGGCCCTGCCCCGGCAGCTCACGGTCTGCATGGCGACGGCCGCCGCGGCCACCCTCGGATACGGCCTCACCGGAGGCTCCGTGCAGTTCGGGCTGCAGTTCGGCACGGTCACGGACGGCTGGGTGGCCGAGCTGTTCGGGGGCGCGGTCTTCGGCGTACTGATCGCCCTGTACTTCGGGGTAGCGGGGCTGGCCCGCCACGCGGTGCCGCTCGGGTTGCCCTGGGCGGGCAGCCCCACCGGTCGGCTCGCGGCGCGGTCCGGGAGTGGTGCTCTCGCCCTGGTGGGGTTCTTTCTCCTCACGTCATGGCTGCTCGGGCGCGGCCTCGGCACGTGGCCGATGGTGGCCGGCGCCCTGTGCTTCGCCGCGGCCCTGTGCCTGTGGGCGGCGGCGGGGCGACAGGGGGTGCGGACGGGCGTTTCCCTCGGCGGCGAGAGCCGTATCGCCCGGCGTTTCGTCACCGGGCTTCTGCACGGCTGGGCTGTGTGCCTGCTCGTCGGAGTGGCGGCAGGCGGGACGGTGGGCGCCGTCGCCTGCGCGTTCTCCGCGGTGGAGACCTCACGAGCGCCCGACCTGAACGGCAGGCGGATCGGGGAGTGGTCGCACCGGGAAACACCTGACGGCGTCCGCACCGTCGAGTCCTCGACGGAGATCGCGGTCATCCTGGTGTACCCACAGGCGGGCACCCGGCCCATGGCGTACCCGCACGGCAGCCGTCCGCCGAACTGCGGCCGCAGGTGCGAGTCGTTCGATACGCGGGTGACCTTCCGCGTCGCCCAGGGCGACCTGCGCGTACTCGTCGACGGCAACACGGCGGACACAGCGCCTATAGCGCCTACCGCATATATCGCCGCCGATGCGGTGAACATGCTGCCGGAGCTGCCCGAGCAGTCCAGGACCTGGCTCGCGCAGAGCGCCGCCCGGCACCCTGTCGAGGGGTTCCTGCTTCCCGGTGCCATGGGTGGAGTCCTGATCGCGCTGATCGGCGGCCCCGCTTCGGGTCTCTACCGTGCGCTCAGCACTCCCTCCGACCTCATCCGGGCGGCCAACCCGCAAGTCACCCTGCGCACGGACCGCATGGCTTCGCTGTCCCGGTCCGGAGTCGTGGCGGTCATGACGGGCGGCGTGTGTGTCGTCCTGGCCTGGGCGTTCGCGTCGCAGGGCGGGCTCGACCACGTCGCGGCGCAGATGTGGGTCCCGATGGGCACCGCCGCCCTCGCACTCACCGCTTGGGGGCAACTGGCGGTCGCCCGCGTCTGGCTGGCTCTGACGGGGCGGCTGCCGTGGCGGATCATGACGTTCCTCGACGAAGCGCACCGCAGGGGAGTACTACGACAGTCCGGCGCGCACTACGAGTTCCGGCATCTGCGCATGCAACAGCGACTCGCCTCGGGCGCCGAGGCGTCGCAGGAAGACCCTCGGGCGACCGTGCCCACGGTGTGACGGCGCAGGGGCGGCAGGTGGGGGAGGCGAGGGAGGGGCCGGGCGCCGGGCGACAGCTGCGGCGGTTCGCTGTCGGCCGGCGCCCGGCCGGGTCCGGCCCGTGTGCCCGGCGTGCGTGGGGTCAGCCGCGGACGCCGAAGTCGACGCGTTCGGTGAGACCGGCGGCGGCAAAGGCGGCAGCGAGCTCGTCACGGCCCTCGGTGAAGTGGGCCCAGCTGTCGTAGTGGACGGGGACCACGCGGCCGGCGTCGAGGATCTTCGCGGCCCGAGCGGCTTGGGCGCTGTCCAGGACGATCACCTCGTTGTCGAAGACTTCGGGGAAGCGGGGTGCTCCGGCGAAGAGGAGGGCCGTGTCCACCGGGGCGAAGCGCTCGGCGATGTCCGTGACCGCGTCGAGAGAGGCGTTGTCGCCGCTGACGTAGACGGTGGGCAGGCCCTCGCCGGTCAGGACGAAGCCGACGACCTGGCCGGTGATCGGCTCGACCTCCTCGCGCGGGCCGGGGCCGTGGATGGCGGGCACGCCGGTCACGGTAACGGTGCCGGGTCCGCCGTCCCGACGCTCGAGCTCGACCGATTGCCAGTCGGCCAGGCCGGTGGCCGCCTTCCCCAGACGCTCCCCGCCGCTGGGGGTGGTGAGCGTCAGCGGGACGTCGGCGAGCAGGGCCCGGCCGGAGGTGTCGAGGTTGTCGGCGTGCTCGTCGTGCGAGAGCAGGACCACGTCGACGCGGCCGAGGTCGGCCGGGCTGCCGTCGGCCGCCGCCGTCTTGGTCAGCACGACGGCCGGTGCCTGGTGGTCGCCGGGGGCGTCGAAGGTCGGGTCGGTGAGAAAGCGCAGGCCGGCGTAGTCGAAAAGGGCGGTCGGGCCGCCGAAGACGCGGATGGGGAACGGAGCGGTCCGCAGGGTCGGGGAAGACACGTTAAGAGTTCCTCACGGATAGTCGGGGTGTTAACCGTGAGGTGACTGTAGGCATATCTCACGGATGGCGGCAAGCCGTACCATGAGAAGCGTGGAAGAGTTCGTGACGGAAGAAGCGGCCACGTCGTCGGCGCCGGGCGAGGATGAGCACCCCGCCCTGGCCCTGGCGAACAGTGCCCTCGTACTGCCCGGCGGGCGCACGGTCGACCTCCTGGGCACCCCGGCGCAGGCCGAGCAGTGGTTGGCGCGGCGCGACCTCGCCCCGGCCGACGCCGGCTTGGCGGAGGTGTGCGCGGCACGGCTGCGTGTACTGCGGGAGCAGGTGAGGTCGCTACTGGCCTCCCGCGTCGCCGGGCAGCCCGCCCCGCCCGCCGCCGTCACGGCGGTCAATGACGCGATGACCCGGGTCCCCACCGCATCCCTCCTGATGTGGGACGCGGAGACCGGCCCCTACCGCGCCACACCCCACCCCACCACCGCGATCGTCGAGCACGCCCTGGCCGTCATCGCCTCCGACGCCGCCGACCTGCTCACTGCCTCCGACGCCGCCCGCCTGACCGCCTGCGCGTCCCCGCCCTGCAACCGCTTCCTGCTCAAGCACGGCCGCCGCCAGTGGTGCTCCACCCGCTGCGGCGACCGCGCCCGTGCCGCCCGCGCGTATGCCCGCCGCACCACGATGGACTGAAGGCATCGCGACCCGGCGCGACAGGCGAGCATCCTTCCGGTGCGGCCGGGCCTGCGAGGTCCCTCTGTGGAACCAGGCGCTCCCGCACCCGTCGTGCGCAGGTGCGAGCCCAACGCAAGGGTCAGGCTGCCTGCCTGGGGCGTGGGTCGGCCTGGGTGTGTTCGCGGACCTGGGCGCAGCTGCGGGTGATGAGGCGGGAGATGTGCATTTGGGAGACGCCGATCTCCTCTGCGATACGGGACTGCGGCATGTCTTCGAAGAAGCGCAGGTAGAGGATGCTGCGTTCCCGTTCTGTGAGCTGGGCAAGGCCTCGCCTGGCGGCTTCGCGGTCGGTGGCCAGGTCGTAGCCGGGGTCGGTGTGTCCGAGAGTGTCGGCGAGGGTGAAGCTGTCGCCGTGCGGTGCGGTGCCGATGTCGGCATCCAGGGAGAGGCTGTTGTTGCTGTCCCAGGCCTCCATGCCGTTGTGCACCTCCGCCAGGGTGAGTCCCGCCTGCGCGGCGATCTCCTCGAGGTCGGGCTCGGCGGGGTGATCGGGTCGGTTCATGAGGTCCTGGTGGGTGCTGCGGACCTTGTTGCGCAGTTCCTGTACGCGCCGCGGGACGTGGACGTCCCAGCTGTGGTCGCGGAAGTGGCGGTGCAGTTCACCGGTGACCATGGGGACGGCGTAGGAGGGGAAGGCGCCGCGGTCGGGGTCGTAGCGTTCTACCGCCTTGAGCAGACCCAGGGCCGCGACCTGCTTCAAGTCGTCCATGCTCTCGCCCTTGTGGCGGAACCGGCCGGCCAGGCGGCGTGCCAGCGGCAGCCAGGCCTCCACCAATTCCGCTACCAGCGCGTCGCGCTCGCGGCCGGGGGGAGTGGTGGCCAGGTGACGGAAGGTCTGCTCGGTGTCGGGGGCGTCGTCGTGGGTACGGCGGCTGGGCATGGGGGTGTTCCTCATCGCGGTGGGGGGAGCGGTCCAGGGATCGGGGGCCTGGTCGTCTCGTTGAGGAGCACCTGTTATCCCAAGCACTCGGTGAGCGCCTGCCCGCCACCTATAGGGACAAACCACCCGTTTTTGCGGGTTCCGCCGTCCGGGCGTCACCACAGCAGACATCACGCGGATGCATGTTCGGCAGCGCGAACTCGGAGTGCAGGAACTCTGCGAGCGGCTCGCCGAGCGGACCCGGCACTTCACGCCCGCATGGGGCCATGGGCCCTGCGGGCGCCGTGGACCACGCCCAACTGTCAGTACGGGCCGCGGCCGTTCTGGCGGTTCGCCCGTATCCACCGTCGCGCGGGCGACGCGCTGGTGGAAGGCGAGCGCTCGCATCGCGCCGCGCGACCGGGCCGCCGCCGTCCGGCGGGTGCCACCGTCACAACGGCCCGGATTCTCTGCGGACCTGCTTCTCTGCGAAGCCAGGACGGTGGCGCCGTGGCGTCGGAAGCACCTGGAGTGATAGCGCTGGCGCTGTTCCGGGGGCCTACCAGGTGGTGGCGCCGCCGTCGACGGGGAGGGTGGTGCCGGTGATGAAGGAAGCGTGGTCGCTGCAGAGCCAGGCGGCCGCCTCGGCGACTTCCTCGGGTTCGGCCATGCGGTTTTGCGGGGAGGAGGCTTTGCTTTTGGCCTCCTGGGCGGGGTAGCGGGTGAACCAGTCCTCCGTCATCTCGGAGCGGGCCAGGCCGGGGGCGATGGCGTTGATCCGGATGTGGTGGGGGGCGTATTCGACTGCGGCGACTTTGGTGAGGCCGATCACCGCGTGCTTGGCAGCGATGTAAGGGGCGGCGACGGAGGTGGCGACGAGACCGGCGACGCTGCTGGTGTTGACGATGGCGCCGCTGCCGGTGGTGAGCATGGCGCTGATCTGAGGGCGCAGGCAGTTCCACACGCCGCGGACGTTGGTGTCCATGATCCGGTCGTAGGTGGCGTCGTCCATGAGGTGCAGAGGGCTCTTCTCCGCTGCGGCGCCTGCGTTGTTGAAGGCGATGTCCAGGCGTCCGCAGGTGTCGACGGCGTATGCGACGGCGCGTTGCATGTCGGTGGCGATCTGTACGTCGCCGGTGCAGTAGGACGCTTCGGCGCCGACCGCGTGCAGTTCCTTGACCAGCGTCTGCAGCCGGTCTTCGCGCCGGGCGACCAGGACGACCCGGGCACCCTCGCGGGTGAAGACGCGGGCGGCTGCGGCGCCGATCCCGCTGCTGGCTCCGGTGATCAGGGCGACCTTGCCGGCGAGGGATCCCTGATGCTGAGTCATGTGCCGCGTTCTCCTTGGCTGGGGCGGTGCTTGCCGCAAGGTGCTGCTCCTGCCCGAGAGGGCGGGATGATCTGCCGTAGCCTAGCGTGCATGTTCGATAACTGGGGTGGCTGAAGCGGGCCAGGCCGGATCCTTGAACGGCGAGTTGTTCGTCCCGCCGCTTGCCCACAATCTTCCCGCACCCACGGTCCAGGGCGGCCTTCGTTGGTCGTAAAACCCGCGTACCGACTTCCAGCACCACCCGGCGTGTGTGGGGGGCCTCCTCAGAGCGACTCTCAGCGACAGGAGGGCGAGCAAGGCCCAGGCAGTGCTTGCGGGTTGGCTGGTCGGGCCGGGCACGTACGTGTTGGTCGAGCAGCCGCTGTGGTGCTCGGCCCAGCCGCCGTAGGGGAGTTGGATGTTCTCCAGCCACCAAGCGGTCTTGGTGAGGCTGGGGTGGGTACGGGGCAGCCCTGAGGCCAGCAGTCCGCGTACGGCGAACAGCGTGCCGTAGATCCTGTTGACTCCCCAGGCGGCCGGCCAGAACCCGTCGGGAGACTGTGTGTGGAGCAGGAACGCCTGCGCCGTTCCAAGTGCACGCTGGTAAACGGCGCGCTGAGCGGGGTCGGCGTGATCGTGCAGGTGGGAAAGCGCGATCGCCGCGATCCGGTGCACTCGGTGTACGAGCTCGGTCCTGGCCAAGCTGCTGTGGGTGTGGGTGTGGGTGTGGGTGTGGTCTGGGCTGGGCTGGTTTGGATTGGGGTTAGTGGGTGGGGGCGTGGTGGGTTGTTGCTGGTAGGGGGTGGGTGGGCGTGCCGGCGGGTTGGAGAGTGGGGAGGGTGGGTGGGCTGGCTACCGAGGGCAGGAGGAGTTGCCAGAAGTTGGTGAGGGGGGTGGGGGAGAGCCAGCCACGGTTGGCGCGGCTGAGGACCTCGAGGCCGACGGTGGTGGCGACGATGGTGGCGACCAGGCCCTCGGGTGAAACGCCGGTGGCGAGGGCGTGTTCGTCTGCGGCGCGGGTGACCAGTTGTTGGACGCGGGTCTGCCATTGCTGGCGCAGGTCCAGCGGGGTGCGTGGGCCGGTGTCGCAGTTGAGCCGGAACCCGGCGCGTACTACCACGTCGTGGTGCAGGAGTTGGACCATGCGGTGGGAGAGGTCCATCAGGTGCTGCATGGCGCTTTCCTGGCCCAGGGGTACTGAGTCGGCGGTCTCACGCAGGGTCTGGGCGGCGGCCTGTTCCACGGCGTCGGCCACTGCCGCCTTGTTCTCGAAGTGGAAGTGCAGTGCGCCGCGGCTCACGTTGGCGCCGGAGCTGATCTCGTCCAGGCTGGCCCGTACGTAGCCGTGCCGCTCGAAGAGTTCGGCGGCGGAGCGGATGAGGGCGTTGCGGGTACGGGTGGCCCGTTCCTGCTTGCTCACTGGTGACTCCCGTCACGAATGGTGTCCAGACCGCGTATAAAACCAACTTGACGGTTTGATCTCTAGAGGTGGGTCGGACCCTACTGCGGGAACGGCTCGGCGTGACGCATTCCGCTTGCCTGTCCGTCGGTCGCTGCAGGGTAGCCACCTCGGCAGGTATCCGTGGGGCGGGTCCGGGGTGGTGGGTGGCGCTTTGGCCGGAAGCCGAGGGTTCCGCTCCGGCTGCCCGACGGCTTGGGCGGGGGATTGTCGGCGGGGAACATGCCCGTGACATTAGCCCCATTAAAAACCGTACAAGCGGTTTTTAAGCAAACCGTGTGTCACTTCTGCACCTTTGGGCCGCTCAAAGGGTAGGCCCGGATGGCCTGCCCGGACGGCTCGGCCCGTTCGGTGCATTGCGATGGGCGGTGTGGTGCGGTGGGTGGCGCGGTGTGGTGGGTGGTGAGGGGCGCGGAGCGGGGAGGCTTTCGTTTCGGGTCATGCCGGGCCTGTGTCTCAGGTGCCGTCTGTCCTCGGCTGTCTGACTTCTCCTCGGGCTGGCTGGGTGTAACCCGGGTGCTGCCGCGTGCTGTTGGGCCTCACGTGTGCTGTCGGGGTCCAGGCCGCTCGTGTCCGCCGGGGCCGTCGGCGTTGTGTCGGCTGGGCTGGCTTTTGTTGGGGGTTGCTCAAGGCGGACCCGAGCTTGTGTTGAGGGGGGCGGTCGACCGTTGGGGTGGAAAGGGAGGTGGGGTTGTGGAGAGTGTCGGTGATGGGTCTGTCCTGTTCAGGGTTGAACGTGGGCGGGCCAGTGATGTGGAGCTCGCTGCTGTTGCGGTGACGCTGATGTCGCTGGCGGCCGGCCGGCCGCGGGATGGAGGCCGGGCGCCGCGTGGGCCGGGTCGGACGGCGGCCTGGCGCCCGCGGGAACTTGCCGCGGCGTATCGGGCTCCGCACAGCTGGCGCTGACGCGCCGCGCTGCCCAGGGCGCCGAATGGCCACGCCCCGTGGGGGCTGGTGTGGTGTGGGGCTGGTGTTGTGGGTTGGTTGGTTGGGGTGGGTGTGGGATGGGGGGAGTGTTGTGGTGATGGCGGCGGGGTCTTCTGTAGCAGGCGGGGTGTCGGCTCAGGCGCGGGTGGCGGAGCTGGCGGCAGTGCGGGGGCAGGCGCTGGCCGGGCCAGGTGGGGAGGCGACCCGGGCGCAGCACGCCAAAGGCAAGTTGACGGCCCGGGAGCGGATCGCCCTGCTGATGGATGAGGGCAGTTTCCGGGAGGTGGAGGCGCTGCGCCGGCACCGGGCCACCGGGTTCGGCCTGGAGGGGAAGCGGCCGTACACGGACGGGGTGGTCACCGGCTGGGGCACGGTCGAGGGCCGTACCGTCTTCATCTACGCGCACGACTTCCGTATTTTCGGCGGCGCGCTGGGCGAGGCCCACGCGACCAAGATCCACAAGATTATGGACATGGCGCTGGCGGCGGGTGCGCCGCTGGTCTCCCTCAACGACGGGGCGGGTGCCCGCATCCAGGAGGGTGTGTCGGCACTGGCCGGCTACGGCGGCATCTTCACCCGCAACACCAGGGCCTCGGGGGTCATTCCGCAGATCAGTGTGATGCTGGGCCCGTGTGCGGGCGGCGCCGCCTACAGTCCCGCGCTGACCGATTTCGTGTTCATGGTGCGCGAAACCTCGCAGATGTTCATCACCGGCCCCGACGTGGTCAAGGCGGTCACCGGCGAGGAGATCACCCAGAACGGGCTGGGCGGCGCGGACGTGCACGCCGAGACCTCCGGGGTGTGCCACTTCGCCTACGACGACGAGGAGACCTGCCTGGCCGAGGTGCGCTACCTGCTCTCGCTGCTGCCCTCCAACAACCGCCAGGCCCCGCCGCCCGCCCCCTGCACTGATCCCGCCGACCGGGCCGTCCCGAAGCTGCTGGAGGTGGTGCCGGCCGATGGCAGCCGCCCCTATGACATGCATCGGGTGCTGGAGGAACTCGTCGATGACGGCGAGCTGTTGGAGGTCCACGAGCGCTGGGCGCGCAACATCATCTGTGCCCTGGCCCGGCTGGACGGGCAGGTCGTGGGGCTGGTCGCCAGTCAGCCGGCGACGCTGGCGGGTGTGCTGGACATCGAGGCGTCGGAGAAGGCCGCGCGCTTCGTGCAGATGTGCGATGCCTTCAACATCCCGATCGTGACGCTGGTGGATGTGCCCGGCTTCCTGCCCGGCGTCGACCAGGAGCACGGTGGGATCATCCGTCACGGTGCCAAGCTGTTGTATGCGTACTGCAATGCCACCGTGCCCCGTATCTCCCTGGTGCTGCGCAAGGCCTACGGCGGGGCCTACATCGTCATGGACAGCCAGTCCATCGGCGCGGACCTCACCTATGCCTGGCCCACCAACGAGATCGCGGTGATGGGCGCCGAGGGTGCGGCCAACGTCATCTTCCGCAGGCAGATCGCTGCCGCCCCTGATCCCGAAGCGATGCGCGCCCGTGTGGCCAAGGAGTACCGGGCCGAGCTGATGCACCCCTACTACGCCGCCGAGCGCGGCCTGGTCGATGACGTCATCGACCCCGCCGCCACTCGCGAGATCCTCATCCAGTCCCTGGCCATGCTGCGCACCAAACACGCCGACCTGCCCTCCCGCAAACACGGCAACCCGCCGCAGTAACCCGCGCGCGGTCGTCCCGCGCGCCTCGCCGCCCGCACGGCCTCGCCGCCCGGCACGGCCCCGCCGTCCGGCACGGCCTTGCGTCCGGCACTCCGGGCGGTCCCGTCGTCCCGTACCGTCCCGCGTCCGTCGTCCCGTACGGTCCCACCCTCGCCGCCCCGCACAGTCCCGCGCGCCGCCCCCGTACAGTCCGGTCCCACTTCCCCGGGCGGTCGGCGTGGCTCCGGAGCGGTCCCGCCGAGCAGGGTGGTCGAAGCGTCGCTGGTGGCGGGCCAGCGCGCTTCGGGTGGTCGGCGCACCTTGGGCGGCCCGCGTGCTCAGGTTTGGCCGCGTGCTCAGGGTGGCCCGCGTGCCCCCGGATCTGCAGAGTCCTGCGGGCGGCTTCGGGGGCATCCTGCCGGGCCCGGGAGTATGCGGGGTGGGGTGCGGCCGCCGCCATCCACTCCGCCAACGCGTACCACCCGGCCTGGCGCCATCCAGTCGGGCCGGTCCGGTCGACCCGCCCTGCCCGGCTTGGTCAACCCGCCCCGCCTGGCTTGGTCGCTCCGCCCCGCCTGGCTCGGCTGGTCCGGTTCGGCCTGTCCTATCCGGGTCGATTGGCTGCATCTGGGTTGACGCGTGGTTTGCGGGCCGGCCCAGGCCGTCTCGCCCGGTCTGGGCCGAGTTATTTGACTCGGCTGGTCCCGCTGGGGGAGGAAGCCGGGAGCTGGGGGGCTTGGCCGTGCATTTGCTGGCCGCGGGGCTCCCGAGCCGTCGGGCCAGCCCTCAGCCGATGGTTCCGCTTCCGGGTGCCGGGTGCCGGGTGCCGGGTGCCGGGTGCCGGGTGCGGGGTGCGGGGTGCGGGGTCTGCCGGGCTTGCCCGGGTGGGTCCTTGGCCCTGTCCTTGGGGGCGCCCCCGCCTCCGGCCTCTGGTCCTTGGCTGCTGGTCCCTGGTTTCTGGTGGTCGGGTTGTGTAACGGCGGGTGTTCGCTGTTTTGGGGTGGGGGGTGGGGTGGGGGTGTGTGGCTGGGTGGGTGTGGGTGGGTGGCTGGGGGTGGGGGTGGGTGGGTGTCTGGTCTGGTGGTTTCTCAAGATCTGCTTGAGGGGGGTGGGTGGATGGCCGGAGGTGGGCTCCAGCGCTGCTAGAAACCAGCTACGCGGTTTTGTATTGACAGGGGTCGTGGAATCTATTTGAATCTGGGTGCGGTAAAGGGGATCGGCTCCGTGTGTGGCGTGGCTGCGGGCGGTAACTACCACTTTCTGGGGGACGCTGTGGATGTTGAGGTGCTCGGCGCGCTGGGGGTGCGGGTGAACGGGGTGTCGGTGGTGCCTACGGCGCCCAAGCCGCGGCAGGTGCTGGCGTTGTTGGCGTTGCATGCGGACCGGATGGTGCCGGTGTCGGTTCTGGCGCAGGAGTTGTGGGGTGCGGCTCCGCCGCGCAGTGCCCGGACGACGTTGCAGACGTATGTGCTGCAGCTGCGTGAGCTCATCGCTGCCGCGCTGGCCCGGGAGGCCGTCCCCGCCGCCGCCCCTGCCCCTGCCCCGGTGGCCGCCGCAGTCGCGGCCGTGCCGGGTGCTGCCCCCGCCGCCGTCCCCGCCGTGCTGGGTGCAGCCGTCCCCGCCGCAGTCGCCGCTGTCCCTGCCGCAGTCGTTCCTGCCGCAGTCGCGGCCCCTGCTGGGCCGGGTGCAGTCGTTCCTGCCGTAACTGTTCCTGAGGCTGTCCCCGCCGAAGCCGCAGTCGCGGCCGCGGCCGTCCCTGTCGGGGTGGGTGGGGTGCGCAGTGCCAAGGAGGTGTTGGTGACGATGCCGGGTGGGTATCTGCTGTGTGGTGGTGGCGGGGTGAGTGATGTGCGGGCTTTTGAGGAGTTGGCGGGGGCGGGGTATCGGGCGATGGATGCGGGGGATTGTGCGGGGGCGGCGGGGCGGCTGCGTGAGGCGCTGGCGTTGTGGTCGGGTACGGCTTTCGCGGATGTGCAGGCGGGTCCGCAGTTGCAGATGGAGATCAAGCGGCTGGATGAGAGCCGGCTGTGTGCGCTGGACCGGCGGATCGAGGCCGATCTGCGGTTGGGCCGGCACCGGGAGCTGCTGGCCGAGCTGACGGTGCTGGTCAATGGCTACCGCACGCATGAGAGTCTGCATGCCCAGTACATGCTTGCGCTGCACCGTTCGGGGCGGCGTGGTGAGGCGCTGGATGCCTATCAGCGGCTGCGGGCCACGCTGGTGCAGGAGCTGGGTCTGGAGCCCTCGGTCCGGCTGCGGCGTCTGCAGCGGTCCATTCTGAGTGCCGGCCACGACCTCACCGCCCCCGCCCCCGCGCCCGCTCCCGCGCCTGCTCCCGTGTCTGCTGCTGCGGCTGGTCGGCTGGCTGCGGGGGCTGCGGTCTCCGCGCCTGGCGCGGCGGGGGCGGGGGCGGGGGTTTCTGTGGGCCGTGTGCGGCTGGTGCCCACCGGCTGAGCCGTTGGGTGCGGGCGGGTCCGGTCCGGGCTTCCGGGCCGGGGCTGGGGGTTTGCGTGCCGGGCCGTCCCTGTCGGGGGTCTGTTGCTTGTGGTCGTGTGCTGGCCCGCTGCGGGTTTGCGCGGTGGGCGGGCGGGCCGCGTCGATCCCGCGTGTGCCCCGGGGCCGGCCGTGCTCAGCGTGTACTGCCGTGTTCCGTCGTCTGCCGGCCTCGTGTTGCCGTGCGGCGGGTGTCCGGTACCGCAGCTGCAACCGTGCAAGGACGTGGGGAGCGAGGGGGCGGTGGGCGGTGTGCGACAACGTTTCCTTGCCGGCCGCGCGGACTTCACTCCGGGCCAGGCGCACCTGGCCCGCGCCGCCTACCGTGCCCCTGGGAGCCCGTCCCCCGGGACGGCCTCAACCCGCCCGCCCGTCACGGCGCCTGACTGTGCCGCACTCCGCCCGCCTCCCGCGGTTCCTGCCCCCTCAGCCCTGTTCCGGTACACCAAGCACCAAGCACCAAACGCCAGCACTACGTGCCAAGTGCCAGTTTCAGCACCAAGTCCCAGCACCACGTGCCAGTTCCAGAACCAGGACCAGCGCCAGGACCAGCACTACGTGCCAGCACCAGCCCGGTACTACGTGCCAGTTCCAGTCCCAGTACTACGTGCCAGTTCCAGCACCAAGTCCCAGCACCACGTGCCAGTTCCAGCACCAGCGCAGCGTCAACACCAGCGCAGCGCCAGCACCAGCACCAGCGTCAGCACCGGCGCCAGCGCAGCGTCAGCGTCTGTGTTTGTGCCTGTTTCTGTTTCGGTGTGTGGTGCCCCGTACGGCGAAAGGAGGGTGCCCCGCACCCGATACGAGAGCGCCCGCGGCGACGGAATGCAGTCAAGACAAGAACTCGACGAAGTACGGAGAACACCCATGAAGATTCAGGTTCTGGGTCCGTTGAGCGCCGAGGTCAACGGGGGATCGATTGTTCCGACGGCACGCAAGCCGCGGCAGATCTTGTCCCTGTTTGCCCTCTATCCGGGACAGGTCATGCCTGTTCCCACGCTCATGGAGGAGCTCTGGGGCACTGAGCCGCCCCAGAGTGCGCTGACCACCCTGCAGACCTACATCCTGCAGCTGCGCCGGCATCTGGGCACCGCGCTGGGGCCCGGTACTCCGGGGACCGCCAAGGAGGTGCTGGCCACCCGGCACGGCGGTTATCTGATGCAGATACCGGCTGATGGCGTGGACGTGCACGAGTACGACCGTCTGGCCACCGAGGGCCGTGGCGCCTTCGAGAGCGGGGATGATGCCACCGCCGCCGACCGTTTCCGTCGGGCGCTGGCGCTGTGGCGCGGGCCCGCGCTGGTCGATGTGCGGGTCGGTCCCATCCTGGAGATCGAGGTCATGCGTCTGGAGGAGTCGCGTCTTGGCACGGTGGAGCGGCGTATCGATGCCGATCTGCGGCTGGGCCGGCACTCCGAACTCATCGCCGAACTCACCGAACTGACCGCGCGCTACCCCCAGCACGAAGGACTGCACTCGCAGGCCATGGTGGCGCTCTACCGTTCGGGGCGGCAGGCCTCGGCGCTGGAGATCTACCGCAAGCTGCGGATCCGCATGATCGAAGGGCTGGGGGTGGAGCCCTCCCCGCAGGTGCAGCGGCTGCACCAGGCCATGCTGGCCGTCGATCCCCAGCTGGACGTCACCGCCGGGCCGCGGCGCAGCTCCACGTTCGACCTGTACGCCGCCTGACCGCCGGCCGATGCGGCCGTCCGGCCACGGCCGCCCGCACGCCCGGTCACCGGCCGTCCGGCCACGGCGATCCGGTGACCGGCCGTTGCGGCTTCCGGCCGTCCGGCCGGGGCCACCCGGTGACCGGCCGCCTGGCCACAGGCCGTTCGGGCAGGGCCACTTGGCACCCGGGCTGCCGGTCGCCGGCCTGTGGGCTTCCGGCCGTTCGGTGTCCGGCTTGTCCGGCCCGGGGCCGCTTGGTGACTGCCGCTCTGGTCATGTGCTGTTCGGTCAGGGGCTCATGGCGGCCGGGCTGTCCGGTTCCGGCTGCCGGTCGCCGGCCTGTGGGCTTCCGGCCGTCTGGTGTCCGGTTGTCCGCCCTGGGGCCGCCTGGTGACTGCTGCTCTGGTCACGGGCCGTTCGGGCCGGGCCACTTGGCGGCCCGGCTGTCGGTCGCTGGCTTTTGGGCTTCTGGCCGTTCGGTGTCCGGTTGTCCGCCCCGGGGCCGGCTGGTGACCGGCGCTCTGGCCGCGCGCCGTTCGGTGACCGGTTGCCCGGCCGGAAGCGCCTGGTGACCGGCCGTCCGGCCACGGGCACCGGTCACGCGGCGGCCCCGGCCACCGGTCGTCGGGCTGTCCGGCCACCGGGCGGCTCGGCCGTCGGGCCACGGCCACCTGCTCACCCGGGGGCCCGGCCACCAGGCCGCCCCGGCTGTCCGGCCGCCCGGTGGTCCGGCCACCTGCTCACCGGCTGTCCGGTCACCTGGCCGTCCGGTCACCTGCCCCCCCGGGGTCTGCTCGCGCCGCATCCGCTGCCTGCCTGCCTCGCGTGCGGTGCCCGGGCCGGGCGGACCGGGGCGGGCGCGGGGGCGGTCTGGCTGTCCCCGGGCCACCCCGGCCGGGGCGGGGCCGGTCAGGGGCGGGGTGGTTGTCCGGTGTGTGGGGGCGGTCGTGTTGCGTGCGCTGCGCAGCGAGGCGGACTCGAGCCGTGTGCGGGCACGCGTCGAGCCGGGTGGGGCACACTGCACAGACCACCGGCCCCGCTCCCGGCGCGTTCGCCCCGGGCCTGCCCGCCACCGGGCACCACCTGCCCGTCACCGGGTTCCACCTGCCCGTCACCGGGTACCGCTGCGCGCTGCTGTGCCGCTCTGTTGCGTCTGGCCCGCTCGGCCCGGCTTCGTCACGACCATTGCGTGCACATGGCGCGAGAGAAAGGGGGGTCCGGTGCCCGGCGAGCGTATCCACCGGTTGTCGCACACGCTGGAGGTGGCCGCGCCCGCCTCCACCCTCTACGCGCTGATCGCGGACCCTGAGCGCTGGCCGCTGTACCTGCCGCGCAGCGTCTACGCCCAGCGTCTGGACTTCGACGGCGTCAACGAACGGGTCCGTCTGTGGGCGCTGGCCGAGGGCCGGATCGTGTCCTGGACCGCCTGCCGCACCCAGGATCCGGTGCGCCGGCTGATTTCCTTCCGTCAGGATGTGCTGATGGAGCCGGCCACCTCGATGGCCGGGTGCTGGAGTGTGCGGCCGCTGGCGCCGGGCCGCTGCCGGCTGACCCTGGAACACGAGTTCACCGCTGCCCCCGGCCGGCCCCAGGACGCCCTCTGGCTTGCCCAGGTCACCGCCGACAACACCCGTTCCACCCTGCGCAGCCTGCAGTTTCTGGCCGAGCGCTGGAGCCGCCTGGACGAGCTGGCCCTCTCCTTCGCCGAGTCGGTGCGGGTGAAGGGGCCCGCCGAGCTGGTCTACGGTTTCCTCTACGATGTGGCCGACTGGCCCGGCCAGCTCCCGCACGTGCGCCGGGCCGCGCTGGAAGAGCCCCACCTCGGCATCCAGAAAGTCGCCCTGGAACTCACCGCCGCCGACGGCGGGCCCGCCCCCGGGGTGGCCGGGATCCGTATCTGTTTCCCGCACGCCGGCCGTATCGTGCACAAGGCCACCGTGCCCCGCCCGCTGCTGGCCGCGCACTGCGGTGAATGGTCGGTCCTGCCCGACGAACGGGGCGTCACCGTGGTCGCCCAGCACCATGCCCTGCTGCGCGAGGACCGCATCGAACAGGTCCTGGGCGCCGGCGCCACCCTCGCCGAGGCCCGCCGCCGTATCCGTGCCGACCTCGCCCGCGACAGCCGCCAGATCCTGCAACTGGCCCGCCGTCACGCCGAATCCGCCATCCGCGTCCTGTGACCCCGCCCAGCCGCCCCCCGTCCCGGCCCGCGCCACCACCGACCCCCGCGCCCGCGGCCCCGCGGCGGGGCCCGGCACCCGGCCCCGCCCCGGCCTCCCGGGTCCGGCCGCCCCACCCGGCCCCGCCCCGGCCTCCCGGGTCCGGCCGCCCCACCCGGCCCCGCCCCGGCCTCCCGGGCCCGGCCGCCCCACCCGGCCCCGACGCCTGTCCGCCCGCCGGGGCCGACACGAACTCCCGCACCCGCCCACCTCCCTGGCGTCGCGCCCTGCCCGGCCCTGCCCGGCCCTGCCCGGGCCTGGTGAGGCGCCGGTGCCCCGGCGCGTCCTCCGGCTCTGGCGTCTGCCTGCCGGACGGGGTGTATTGGGGATGCCGGCGTACGGCGGCACGCTGCGGCGACGTGCCCGGCCCCCGTCCCGGACCGCAGACGTCCGGTGCTTGGACCGGCCCGGACGTCCGCCCCCGCCGTGAGCAGCCCGGCCTCCCCGTAAGCGACACCCGCAGCCGATACGCCCAGCAGCCCGGCCCGGCCCGGCCCGGCCCGGCCCGGCCCTGCCCGGCCCAGCAGTCCGGCCCGGCCCAGCAGTCCGGCCCGGCCCAACAGCCCTGCCTGGCCCAGCAGTCCGGCCCGGTCCCGTCCCGGGTGGTTGGGTACCGGCGCGTCATAGGGCCCCGACGCCTGCCGTCCGCCCGGGCAGGCGCTGTGAACTTCCGTATACGCAGCGCCCCGAGGCGGGGCGAGGCGTCCGGCCGGCCCCGGGCGCCCCGGCCGCGCCGCCCCCAGACGTCGGGCCCCGGCATGCCGCCCGGCTCTGACGTCTGCCCGCCCGCCCCCGGCGACACACCAAGGCGACAGGCCAAGGCGACACATTAAGGCGACACATTAAGGCGGCTGGCCAAGGCGGCTGGCCCGGGCGGCAGGACCGGGCCGTCCCGGGCAGCCGGAGGCCGGTGTGTCACGTGGCCCTGACGTCTGTCCACCCGCCGGGGGCATCACGAACTCCCGCGCACGCGACACGCCGAGGCGACATGCCGGCCCGCCCCGGTGCCCCGGAACGCCGGGCCGCGGTGCGCCACCCGGCGCGGCGATCTGTTGGGTGGCGCGCTCAGCTCGAGTTTTAATCTCGGACGGCTTGCTCGCCCCGTCTCCGCGGTATCCGCCGCCGATCCCGCCCGGCTCAGGGCGGACGCCAGGAGGGCCGAGGCGTGGTCGCGCTGGGGTGAGGAGCCGGTCGAAGGTCAGAACCCAGGCCGGGAGTCGTCAGACGAAGAAGGCGTTCATCCCGGGCACGTCGGAGAGATAGGTCTCGATACTCGCGATCTTTCCGTCGCGGAGCCGGCAGACCGTGGCCAGGTATTCGTCCAGCACGGCGTCTTCCCGGTGCGCGGTGTTGTGCAGGGAGAGCGCCATGTTCTCCCTGCTGGCCAGGAGATGCAGCAGCTCGAAGTCGAGGCCGTACGAGGCGATCAGCTGAGCGCGCTCCACCACCGCCTCGGCGCCGTCGGCTGTGCCGGAGATGGTGTTGTCGCCGGGCAGGGTCCAGGTGGCGTCGTCGTGCAGCAGGGCCCGGATGCCGTCCCAGTCGCCCGAGACCAGGGCCTGGTGGAAGGTGCGCCCGAGGGCGAGGGGGGCTTCGTTGGTGGACATGGCATTCCCTTCACAACACTAAAGCGGTGATCTCCGCTTTAGCGTGACCGTAAGCCCCCTGCTCGCTAAGGCGCAACTCTTTGCTTTAAGGTGGAGGGGTGAACGCTGACGCATCGACGAAGCGGCCCGGCGGCCGCAGCGCCCACGTCCGTGCCGCCGTACACAGCGCCGCGGTCGCGCTGGTGGGCGAGTTGGGCGCCGACCAGGTGACCCTCCCCGCCGTGGCCCAGCGCGCGGGGGTCAACTCCAGCACCCTCTACCGGCGCTGGGGTACGCTCGCCGCGCTCCTGGCCGACATCGCCCAGCACCGCGGCGACACCGGCGCGCCCCCGCTCGCCGGTGACCTGCGCACCGACCTGGAGAACCAGGCGGTCTGGACGCTGGCGGAGCTCTCCCGGCCCGGCGGCATCGCCTTCTTCCGCGCCGAAGTCGCGCCCGACGTCGACGAGCGCCACGACGGACTGCGCGAATGTCTGCGCAGGGTCAGCGAGCGCTTCCGCCCGGTCCTCGACGCGGCGCGGGAGCGCGGCGAGGCGCCCCCGTCCCTGGAGCAGGTTCTGGACCGGATCGTTGCGCCGCTCTACTTCCGGGTGGTCTTCTCCATCCCCGGTACGGATGAGGCGTACGCCCGCGGCCTTGTCGCGGAGCTGCCCGGGAAGCTCCAGCCTGAGTTGTGAACTTCGCCCGGCTCCTCGCTCCGGCGGAACCCGCCCGGAGCCGCACACACCCCGGGGCCCCGGAGGGAGAGGTTACGGAACACCTGCCGGACGCCCCGATGGCCCCATGCCGTTTCAGAACCTCTCGGCACCTGCCTGAGCCGGGCGGAACCGGCGTTGCCCACTACGGGAGACGGGGCCGGCAAGCCGGCCCGAGGTTGAAACTCAAGCTCGGGTGTTGTGCCGGGCCCCGGCCCGCCCCCCCCCGGCACTCCGGCCGTCCCGGCGCCGCCCCGGGCGGCCGGGGCCCCTCCTCGCACTGCCCCCGCCGGGCGGCACGCCACGGACTCCGGCTCACGCGGCCCCCGCCTCCCGGAGGCGGGTCCCTGCGGCGGCGGACGCCGGACAGCGCGCCGCCATACGGCCGTTGCGGGCGCCCCCCCGGGGGCCGCCGCAGCGCAGCCGGGCGGCCCCGGGGGAGTGCCGTGGCCCCGGCAGGGGCAACCGTGCGCCCCGGCCGCGGCCGCGGCGGTGCGGGGAAGTCGGGCCCCGGGGCCCTGGGGCGCCGGTCCGCGGATGGCGCTCGGCCCGCCCGCCCGCTCCCTCATCCGCCCAGCCCTCATCCTCCTAGCCCTCATCCTCCCAGCCCTCATCCTCCCCGCCCCCGAGCGCCTGGCGTCACGGCCGTCAACTCGGCCCGGGCGCACGGAAGATGCGGACGCGGTGACTCCGTGCGGGGCGGAGCGGCAGTCGGGGAATCCGGTCCGCACAACACCCCGCCCCAGTGACCTACGTCACTTTCGGAGTCCCTTGGTGCGGGGACGGCATCCGTGTCACTATTTCCGCACGACTTCCCTGCCCAAAGCCGGTTCTGAGGCGGTGGGTTGAGTGTCGTATCCGCCGCCTCTTACGGGCCGTGCCGAGTTCATGCCCCGGCGGTATCGCTTCCCCCCACCGCATTTCATTGCCCGTATGCCATGACGCCCGGCGTCCACGGACACGGACCCGGCGGGGATTTCTCCCTCCCTCATTCCGGCTGCCCTGAGCGTGCCGAAATCTGTGCCGGAAAAGAGCAGCCCTGCACCATCGGCCGGCACCGCCACCGGCACCATCAGCCGGCACCGGCACCGGCACCGGCACCGCGCGGGCACCGCCGTGCCAGGGCCCCGGCCCGGCGCAGTCCGGCCGGCGCATCCTCGTTCTGTCCCAACTCCCGCCTCCCCGCCCGTAGGTGAGTCGGCGGCCGGGGGGAAGGGGGCGGGGGAGTGGCGCGCCGGGCAGGAGGCCGGCGGGCCGGTAGGCGCGCGGGCCGGACCGGTGCCCGTGGCCCGCCCGGGCCGGTACGCAGCCCGCGCCCCCGCCGGGACGTCAGAACCCGGGGACAGCCAGCCCCCGGGCGCGCCGGGCAGAGGGCACCGCTCCCGTACCGCCAGAGCAGCCCCCGTACCCGCCCGGTACCCGCACCGCCCGCCCGGCCCCGGCCCGCACCCCGGGCGACCAGCCCCACTGCCCCACGCCCGCGCCCCGGACCCCCGCCCCGCTCCGCCCCGGGCAGGACCGCGGCCTTGCACCCGCACCTGGCGCACCCGGCACCTGGCGCACCCGGCACCTCCGCACCTGGCGCACCCGGCACTCCCGCACCCGGCACCTCCGCACCTGCGTGCCACCAGTCCTCAGCCCGGCCCCCGCCCGGGGCAGGGCCCGCGCTCCCGCACACCGCCCCAACCCCCCCGCTGCGCCCGGGCGGGACCGAGGCCTTGCACCCGCACCTCCGCACCTCCGCACCTCGGCCCCCTGCACCCTGGCCTCCCCGCACCTCCGTGCCACCCGGCCTGCCGACACCTCCGTGCCACCCGGCCTCAGCCGCGTCCCGCCCGGGGCAGAACCGCGGTCCTGCCTCAACCCCGCGCCGCCCCGGCCCCGTTCCGCCCCGCGCCGCCCCGACCCCGTTCCGCTCCGCCCCGACCGCGCCCCCGGGACGGGACGGCAGCCCCGCTGGGCAGGGCTGCGGCCCCGCCCCCGAACCTCCGTGCCCCGCCCGGCCATACCCCCGACCCCCGGGGGAGAGGGACAGCGCCACAGCTCCCGCAACCTCCGCACTCACGCCCCACCCGGCCCCGGCCGGCCCGCCCCACCCGGCCCCGGCCGGTCGTCCCATCCGCGCCGCCTTCCCCGGCGCCCGGACCGATCACCACTCCTGCCTCAACGGGCCCTGCCTCAACGGGCCGCGCCCCGCGAGGCTGCCCAAGGCCCCCAAGGCCCCCAAGGCCCCCAAGGCCCCCGGCCCTCAAGAGCCCAAGGCGCCCCGAGGAGCCCCTAGGAACCCCGAGGCCCCCCCGAGGGAGGCCCAGACGGGCAGCGGGGCGGCGGGGCAGCGGGGTGGGGAGTGGTGATCGGTCCGGGTCCGGAGAAGGCGGCGCGGCAGACGCCGTCACAGCAGCTGCCCCCCTTCCACCGCCCCCGCGGGCGGCACCGGGAGTGCGCGAAAGCTTCTCCACGTGCAGAAGGCAGACTCTAGAGAAAGTGGATTCCCGATATGCCTAGGCTATGCAAGCCGTCAGTGCGTGTGCCGGAATACGTCATCACAGCGGAAGAGACGCTCCAATTCGCCGAGAAGGCCCACGCCGGAAAGCCGCAGCTTCCCCTGGCGCTGCGCCTGATCCGTAACACGGGGGTGCTGAAGCGGCATATCGTGCAGCCCATCGAGCAGACCCTGGCACACCCCGGCCTGACCGAGCGCAACCGCATCTACGAGGCGGAGTCCAAAAAGCGCACCCCCGAGGTCGTCGAGGAGGCCCTGGCCAACGCCGAGGTCAGCGCCCGGGACATCGACGCGATCATCTACGTGTCGTGCACCGGGTTCCTGATGCCCTCGCTGACCGCCTGGCTCATCAACAAGATGGGCTTCCGCTCCGACACCCGCCAGATCCCCATCTCCCAGCTGGGCTGCGCGGCCGGCGGCGCCGCCATCAACCGCGCCCACGACTTCTGCGTGGCCCACCCCGGCAGCAACGTCCTGATCGTCTCCTGCGAGCTGTGCTCACTGTGCTACCAGCCCGACATGGACGACATCGGCTCGCTGCTCTCGGACGGCCTGTTCGGCGACGCGGTCGCCGCCGCCGTGGTGCGCGGCATCGGCGGCACCGGCATCGAGCTGGAGCGCAACTCCTCCTACCTCATCCCCCACACCGAGGACTGGATCTCCTACTCGGTGCGTGACACCGGCTTCCACTTCCAGCTGGACCGCCGGGTGCCCGGCACCATGGAGCCGCTGGCCCCGGTGCTGCGCGAGTTCGCCGCCGGCCACCAGTGGGACGCCTCCAACCTCGACTTCTACATCGTGCACGCCGGCGGCCCGCGCATCCTCAACGACCTGGCCAAGTTCCTGGACGTGGACCGCAAGGTGTTCCGCCACAGCTGGTCGACGCTGACCGAGTACGGCAACATCGCCAGCGCGGTCGTCCTGGACGCGGCACTGCGCCTGTTCGAAGAGGACACCCCGATGCCCGACGCCACCGGTCTGATCGCCGGGTTCGGCCCCGGCATCACCGCCGAGATGGCCCTGGGCCGCTGGAACAGCGACACCCCGCCCGCCGCCGGCTGACCCGCGCCCGCCCCCGCCGAAGCCGCCCCGCCCCGCCCCGCCCCGAGGCAGGACCTGGGGCAGGACCTGGGGCGCTTTGTGTGCTGTGCGCGATGTCCGTGACAACCAAAGGAAAACCATCACATGACTGGCAGCCTGATCGTCCCGCCCGGTGGGGGACGCACGCTGAAAACACCGGCGCAGGAGGTGACCTTCAAGGCCACCCAGGCGCAGGGCTCCGCCGTCTCCATCTTCGAGGTGATCGTGCCGCCCGGCTTCGACGTCGGCGCCCACGTGCACCACGAGTCCCAGGAGTTCTTCTACGTCCTTGAGGGCGAGCTGGACCTGATGTGCTTCGAGCCCACCGAGCGCACCCGGGACACCTGGCACCACTGGCAGTCCGCCGACGGCCAGCGCGTCATCCGCGCCGCCGAGGGCGGCTGCATGTTCGTGCCGACCGGCACCCCGCACGCCTTTCGCAACGCCACCGACAAGCCGGTCAAGATGCTCTTCCAGAGCTTCCCCTCACCCGACCACGAGCAGTACTTCGAGGAGATCGCGGAGATCTGGGCGCGCGGCACCACCGTGGACCCCGCCGCCGTGGAGGAGATGCGCAAGCGCTACGACGTCGAGGAACTCACCCCCCTGCGCTACCAGCCACCCGCCACCACCGCACCCGCCACCACCGCAGCCCCCACCACACCACAGCAGCCGCAGGGGACGTGACCGCCATGACCACCACCACACCCGCCCCCGCCGCCTCGGCCGCCTCGGCGGCTGCGGCTGCTTCTGCCGTTCCGCTGGTGCACGCCAGCCTGGGCGAGCAGGAACTGGCCGCCGTCGCGGAGGTGTTCGCCTCCGGCTGGCCGGCCGGCCAGGGCCCCCGGGGCAAGGCCCTGGAAGCCCAGCTCACCGAGCGCTACGCCATGGACGCGGTCGCCCTGAGCAACTGCGGCGCCGCCCTGCACGTGGCGCTGCTGGCCCTGGGCGTGCAGCGCGGCGACGAAGTCATCGTCGCCGACTACACCTTCCCCGCCCCCGCCCACGCGGTGCGCTACCTGGACGCGGTGCCCGTCTTCGCCGACGTACGCCCCGACACCCACACCGTCGACGTGCAGGCGGTCGCCGACCTCATCACCCCGCGCACCACCGGCATCATCGCGGTGGACACCGTCGGGCTGCCCGCCGACTACCGCGAACTGCAGGCCCTGGCCGACCGGCACGGCCTGTTCCTCATCGAGGACGCCGCCTGCGCGGTCGGCGCCACCTACCAGGGCCGCCAGGCCGGCGCGCTGGCCCCCGTCTCCTGCCTGTCCTTCCACGGCCGCAAGGGCGCCACCAGCGGCGAGGGCGGCGCGCTGCTGGCCGCCGACCCGGCCATCGCCGCCGACGCCCGGCTGCGCTCCTCCTTCGGCATCGGCAGCATCTTCGACCAGTCGAAGATCGTCGGCCTGCCCGTCCCGGAGTTCACCGAGGTCGGCTACAACTTCAAACTCTCCGACATCGCCGCCGCCATCCTGCAGGTCCAGCTCGGGCGGATCGAGGAACTGCTGGCCCGCCGCGATCAGGTGGCCCGGCAGTACGCCGAACTGCTGGCCCAGGAGGAGCTGCTGACGCTGCCCCAGGTGCCCGCCGACCGCACCCACGCCTGGCAGTCCTACCTGGTGGCCCTGGACGCCCGGGTGGACCGGGCCGCCCTCGCCACCGACCTGCGCGGCCAGGGCATCGGCTGCGGCCACGGCACCTGGGCCAGCCACCTGCAGCCCGTCTTCGCCGGCGGCCGCAGCTGCCCCGTCTCCGCCGACCTGTTCGCCCGCCACCTGGCCATCCCCATGCACGCCGAACTCACCGCCGACCAGGTCGAGCGCGTGGTCACGGCGCTGCGCACCGCCCTTCGTACCCACGCGGCCCCCGCGGGCCGGGGAGGAACCGCATGAGCGAGCACCAGAACACCAAGAACACCCGGGACACCAAGAACACCCGGGACACCAAGGACTCCACCGTGCAGACCGCCACGGCAGCCACGGCCGGTGCGGCGGCGGCCGGTGCGGGCGGCGGCCCGGACAGCGGTCCGGACACCATCCTGCGGCTCATCAACGGCTACTGGTCCACCGGCATCCTGGGCGCCGCCGCCGAGCACCAGCTGTTCACCCACCTCGAGGACGGCGCAGGCAACGCCACCGAGCTGGCCGCCCGCGCGGACATCTCCGAGCGCGGCGCCCAGACCCTGCTGGACGGCCTGGTCAGCATCGGCCTGATCACCCTCGAGCAGGGCCGCTACCGCAACACCCCCGCCGCCTCCGCCTACCTGGTCACCGGCCGGCCCGCCGACCTGTCCGCGATGGCCCGCCTCAAGCTCACCCACATGGGCAAGCTGGCCGCCCTGCCCGAGGTGGTCCGCGCCGGCGGCCCGGTCAGCGACCCCACCACCGAAGTCGCCGACAACCCCCACTGGGGCCAGGTCGTGCCGGCCATCGCCGCCCAGTCGGTGCCCGCCGCCGCCATCGCCGCCGACGTGCTGCGCCTGTCCGAGGCCGGCCCGCTGTCCATCCTGGACGTCGGCGGCGGCTCGGGCATCTACTCCGCCACCTGGCTGGAGGCCAACCCCAAGGCCCGCGCCACCCAGCTGGACTGGGAGCCCATCAACGCCATCGCCCGCGAGCTGCTCGCCGCCCGCGGCGTCGCCGACCGCTTCACCTGCATCGACGGCGACTTCCACACCACCGAATTCGGCACCGGCGCCTATGACGTGGCGCTGTACTCGCACATCGCCCACCAGGAAGGCCCCGAGGACAACATCGCGGTCTTCACCCGCCTCAAGGACGCCCTCAGGCCCGGCGGCGCCCTGGTGGTCTGCGACTACGTCGTCGACGACGACCGCGCAGGACCGGCCTTCCCGCTGCTGTTCGCCTCCGAAATGCTCCTCAAGTCCCAGCAGGGCGGCACCTGGCGGCGCGCCGACTACCACGCCTGGCTCACCAAGGCCGGCTTCAGCGACATCACCTTCCACTCCGCGCCGCCCGCCACCCTGGTCATCGCCCGCTAGCGGCACCGCGCACCACACCCACCCAGCACCAGCACCCCGTACTCAGCACCAGCACCCCCTGCTCAGCACCCCGTACTCAGTACTCAGCACCCAGAACACGAGGAAACAGCTGTGGAACCTGTGAACGTGTCCGTCATCTATTACAGCGCGACCGGCAACGTGCACACGTTGGCTCAGGCGGTGGCCGAGGGCGCGGAGAAGGCCGGCGCCACCGTGCGGCTGCGCAAGGTCGCCGAGACCGCCCCCGAGGCGGCCGTCCAGGCCAACCCGGCCTGGGTCGAGCACCGGGCGGCCACCACCGACCTCGCCGAGGCCACCCACGACGACCTCGCCTGGGCGGACGCGGTCCTGTTCGGCACCCCCAGCCGCTTCGGCAACCCCGCCAGCCAGCTGCGCGCCTTCATCGACACCACCGGCCCCCTCTGGTTCGCCGGGAAGATCGCCGGGAAGGTGTTCTCCGCGTTCACCGCCAGCAACACCGCCCACGGCGGACAGGAATCCACCATCCTGGCCCTGTCGAACACCTTCTACCACTGGGGCGGCATCATCGTGCCCCCCGGCTACACCGACCCCATCCAGTTCCAGTCCGGCAACCCCTACGGCACCTCGCACGTCGCCGGCGACGGCGCACCCGGCGAAGTCGCCCTGCAAGCCGCCCGCCACCAGGCCCGCCGCGTCGTGGACACCGCCGCCGCCCTCAAAGCCGGCCGCGCCGCCGCCTGACCCGCCCCCGCCGCCCTGCCCGGGGGCGGGGGCGGTGAGCCGGCCGGGCCCGCGCGGCTTCGGTCAGAACCGCACGGGCCCGGCCGGTGGCCGTGGGCGGGGCCGGGGACGCGGCCGGTCGGCAGACCCGGCCCGAGGGGGCGCCCCCGGCACCCCGGTGCGGCCCGGGGCAGCGACCCGCCCGGCCCACACGCTCCGGGCCGGCGGCGTCCGCCTCGTCCGCCTCACCCCTCCGACGACACAGCCCCACGCAATGTGAGCCAGGCCCCGAAATTCCTTCCCCAACCGCCCCGGCCGACCACGCCCCGCCCCGATCACGGCGGGCCACGCCCCGGCCGACCACGGCCTGTCCGGTCACGGCGAGCCACGCCCCGCCCCATCACGGCGAGCCAGGGTCCGGCCGACCACGGCGGGGCTGGTTATGGTCCGCCCGGCTACGCACCGCCCGGCCGGGTCGTAGTGCTGGCCATGAGCGGGTCGATCACAGCCCGGCCGGCCATGGCACGGCCAACTAGGGTCCGGCCGACCACGATCCGGCTCGCCCGCCCCGTCTCGCCAGGGCGTGGCGCTGGTTGCGCGTGGGCCGCTCACGGTCAGGTTGGCCAGGGTCCGGCCGGACCACGGCCTGCCCGATCACGGCGGGCCACGGTCCGGCTGACCACAATCCGCCCGGCCACGGCACGGCCAACTACGGTTCGGTCGACCACGATCCGGCCGGCCACGGCCCGCCCGCCCGCGCCAGGGCGCGGCGCCGACCACGGCTGGCCGATCACGGCCCGCACAACCACGCTCCGGCCGGCCACGGCCCGCCCGACCAGGACGTGGTCGACCACGACCCCGCCGGTCACGACCCCGGTTACGACCCGCCCCACCACGCAGACCGTACGAGATGTCGTCCCGGACGGCGGCGGCGTCGTCGTCGACCGCGGAGCGGGAGATGCGGGGCCCCGCCCCACCACGACCCGCCCCACCACGACCCGCCCCACCACGACCCGCCCCACCACGACCCGCCCCACCTCGGCCCGGCCCGCCTCGGCCGACCGCGAGCGGTCCGGGCCGAGCGGGCCGTCCGCCTGACCGGCCCGCAGCACCCGCCGCACCGCCCTTGGCCACCCGTCCCGCCACCCGGGGCCGTTCGCCGCGCCGCTCCAAGCCAAGTCAGCCTCACCACCGAGGCGGGCCCGCTCCCGCCAACTCCGCGCCGGGTCCCTCTCGCACCCCGGCCCCGGGCACTGCCTGACCGACCCCGGCCCGGGGGAGGGCACCGCCTCACCACCCCGCCCCGGGGCACGCACCACCGCACCACCCCGCGCCAAGTCCGTCTCGCACCCCGGCCCGGGGGAGGGCACCGCCTCACCACCCCGCCCCGGAGCACGTACCGCCTCACCACCCCGCCCCGGGGGAGGGCACTGCCCCACCACCCCGCCCCAGGGCACGCACCGCCTCACACCCCGCCCCGGGACACGCACCACCGCACCACCCCCCCGCCCCGGGCCCCCGCCCCACCCGCCGACGTCCGGCCAACTCACCTAAGGAGACAGCCCCGATGAAGGGCTCCACGGTCTACGCATCGATCCAAAAACGCGGTCTGCACCTCGGTCTCCTGCCGGAGATGGCCGCCGCCGTCAACGGCTCCATCCCCATCACCCTCGACCACGACCTGCACGTCCTGCCCCAGGCCGGCCGCCGCCTGACCCTGGCCGAGTTCGCCCAGGCCATCGACGACCTGGCCGCACGCCTGTGGGCGGCCGGCATCCGCCCCGACGAACACCTGGTCATCCACAAGAGCGCCAACGCCGACATCTGGATGCTGGGCGCCGCCGCCTCCCGCATCGGCGCCGTCCCGGTGATGCTCTCGCCCGCCCTGGACGCCCCCACCGTCGCCGCCCTGATGCAGCGCCTGGAACGCCCCAGCCTCCTGACCGACCTGCCCAAACTCGACGCCGGCCTGGCCAAGGAGGCCCTGGCCGACCTCACCCGGCACGTCCTGATCACCGCCGGCGAACGCGAGGGCACCCAGTCCCTGGCCGACCTCGCCGACGCCCCCCGCGTCACCCCGGTGGTACGGCCCATCGACGAGGCCGCCGTCATCACCCACACCTCCGGCACCACCGGCCTGCCCAAACTCGTCGTGCACACCCCCCGCACCCAGGGCATCCGCCTGGTCCCGCAGTGGCGGCTGCTGGCCCTGCTGCGCCGCAAGGACACCGTCGCCATCCACATCCCCTTCGTGCACTCCCGGATGGTCGCGGCGATGTCCCTGGCCCTGCTAAAACAGCTGCCGATCCTCCTCATGAACGAATCCGACCCCGACAGCGTCGCCGAGCAGTTCCTGGCCCACCGGCCCGGCTTCGTCGAAGCCCTGCCCAACTCCCTGATGGACTGGGAAGACCTGGCCGGCGACCCGCGCCGCCCCTTCGCCTCGGTGAAGGTCTTCAGCAGCACCTTCGACGCCATCCACCCGCGCACCATGAGCCGGCTGCTGAACTCCTCCGACCGGCCCGGCGCCCTGTTCTTCCAGATCTACGGACAGAGCGAGGTCGGCCCGGCCGTCGGCCGCGCCTACTTCCGCAACTCCGCCCACAAGGCCAACGGACGCTGCGTGGGCTGGGCCATGCCCAACGGCGCCGCCAAGGTCCGCGTCGTCAGCCGCAACGGCAAGACCCCCTCACCCGCCAACCCCGGCTTCATCGAGGTCGCCTGGCCCGGCCTGGCCAAGACCTACTACGCCGAACAGGACCGCTACGACACCAACCGCAACGGCGCCTGGTGGCGCACCGGCGACGTCGGCTACCGCACCAAACTGGGCTGCCTGCACATGCTCGACCGCGAAGTCGACATGATCGAGGGAGTACGCAGCTCCCTGGAGGTCGAGGACGTCGTCCTTGGCCGGCTGGCCGAACTGAGCGAACTGGTCGTGGTGCCCGGCCCCGACGACCGGCCCGTGCCCGTCGTGTGCACCACCGACGACGCCCCCCTGGACCTGGAGCGCTGGCGCGCCGCCGTCACCGACTTCCCCCAGCTCGCCGACCCCGTCCAGCTCCCCCAGGCCGACCTGCCGCGCACCGCCACCCTCAAGGTCCAGCGCATCGCCCTGGCCCACCAGCTCCCACACCACCTGCCCGACCCCGCCTGACCCACCCCACCCACGGCCCCCTGGGGGCACCCCCCGCAGCCACCGGAGCCAGCACCCCCGCCCCGCCCCGGCCCGCGCAAGACACACACCAGAACCGCGAGAAAACAGGCGGGGCGGGCCGGGAGCGAGGGGGCGGGGGAGTGGGGCGGCTTCCTGCCGCCCCTGCCGGGCAGCACACCGCCCCCCGGCGTACGGCGAAAGTGAACTCCCGCCGCAGAGCGGGAAGTTGGGCCGCACCCGCCCCCGAGACGTCCACCGCGCCCGCCCCCCCCACCACGCATCACGCATCACCCGCCCCCCCCACCACCACCCACCACCCGCCACACCCACCCGCCCCCTCCCGCCAGGAGAGCCATGTCCCGCCGCCTGTTCACCTCGGAATCCGTGACCGAGGGCCACCCCGACAAGATCGCCGACCAGATCAGCGACACCGTCCTGGACGCCCTGCTGAGCCAGGACCCCGCCTCCCGCGTCGCGGTCGAAACCCTCATCACCACCGGCCAGGTGCACATCGCGGGCGAGGTGACCACCACCGCCTACGCCGACATCGCCACCCTGGTCCGCCAGAAGATCCTCGAGATCGGCTACGACTCCTCCGCCAAGGGATTCGACGGCGCCTCCTGCGGCGTATCGGTGTCCATCGGCGCCCAGTCACCCGACATCGCCCAGGGCGTGGACACCGCCTATGAGAACCGGGTCGAGGGCGACCAGGACGAACTGGACCGCCAGGGCGCCGGCGACCAGGGCCTGATGTTCGGCTACGCGACCGATGAGACGCCCACCCTCATGCCGCTGCCCATCGAGCTGGCCCACCGCCTCTCGCACCGCCTGAGCGCGGTCCGCAAGGACGGCACCGTCCCCTACCTGCGCCCCGACGGCAAGACCCAGGTCACCATCGAATACCAGGGCAGCCGGCCCGTCCGCCTGGACACCATCGTCGTCTCCTCCCAGCACGCCGCCGACATCGACCTCACCGACCAGCTCACCCCCGACCTGCGCACCCACGTCGTGGAGCACGTACTGGCCCGGCTCGCCGACGACGGCATCAAACTGGACACCGACGGCTACCGCCTCTTCGTCAACCCCACCGGCCGCTTCGAGATCGGCGGCCCGATGGGCGACGCCGGCCTGACCGGCCGCAAAATCATCGTCGACACCTACGGCGGCATGGCCCGCCACGGCGGCGGCGCCTTCTCCGGCAAGGACCCCTCCAAGGTCGACCGCTCCGCCGCCTACGCGATGCGCTGGGTCGCCAAGAACATCGTCGCCGCCGGCCTCGCCTCACGCTGCGAGGTCCAGGTCGCCTACGCCATCGGCAAGGCCGCACCGGTCGGCCTGTTCATCGAGACCTTCGGCACCGCCACCGCCCCGCAGGCCGCCATCGAACAGGCCGTCACCGACGTCTTCGACCTGCGCCCGGCCGCCCTCATCCGCGACCTGGACCTGCTGCGCCCCATCTACGCCCAGACCGCCGCCTACGGCCACTTCGGCCGCGAACTGCCCGGGCTGACCTGGGAGCGCACCGACCGCGCCGACGCCCTGCGCAAGGCCGTCGAAACCGCCTGACCCACCCGCCCGCACCCACCCGCCCGCACCCCCGGGGCCCGCACCCCCGGGCTCCGCCCCCCCGGCCCGGACTCCCGGGCCCCGCCCCCCCGGGGCCCGGGTCCCGGGGCCCTCACCACTCATCACCCCCGCCCCGCTTCGGCCACCGGCCACCCGCCCCCCCCCGTGCCGTGCCCCGCCCGGCACCCCCCCCGGGGGGGGCGGGGCGCCGGCCACACCGCCGACCCACCCAGCGTCAAGGAGTGCCCTGCCGTGCGTATCGCCGTGACCGGATCGATAGCGACCGACCACCTGATGGTCTTTCCCGGACGCTTCGCCGAACAGCTGCTCAAGGAACAGCTGGAGCGGGTCTCCTTGTCCTTCCTCGCCGACCGCCTGGAGGTCCGCCGCGGCGGCGTCGGCGCCAACATCGCCTTCGGCCTGGGCCTGCTCGGCCTGGACCCCCTCCTGATCGGCGCGGCCGGCCTGGACTTCGCCGAGTACGGCCACTGGCTGCGCGAACACGGCGTGGACACCGGCGCCGTCCAGGTCAGCGACACCCTGCACACCGCCCGCTTCGTGTGCACCACCGACCAGGACCAGAACCAGATCGCCACCTTCTACGCCGGCGCCATGGCCGAGGCCGCCCACATCGACCTGGCCGCCGTCACCGCCGGCACCGCCCCCGCCCTCGTCCTGATCGGCGCGGACGACCCCGCCGCCATGCTGCGCCACACCGCCACCGCCCACCGCCTGAACATCCCCGTGGCCGCCGACCCCTCCCAGCAACTGGCCCGCCTGGACGGCGAGCAGGCCCGCCGCCTGGTGGACGGCGCCCGCTGGCTGTTCACCAACGCATACGAGGCCGCCCTGCTGCAGGAGCGCACCGGCTGGAGCGAACAGCAGATCCTGGACCGCGTCGGCACCTGGATCACCACCCTGGGCGCCGACGGCGTCACACTGGCCCGCGCCGGCTGCCCCCCGCTGCCCGTGCCCGCCGTCCCCACCGGCAAGATCGCCGACCCCACCGGCGCCGGCGACGCCTTCCGCGCCGGCTTCCTGGCCGGCACCGCCTGGCAACTGCCCCACGAACGCGCCGCCCAGCTCGGCTGCGCCCTGGCCACCACCGTCCTGGAATCGGTCGGCACCCAGGAGTACAAGCTCATCCCCGCCGACCTGACGGCCCGCATCGAGCACACCTACGGAGCCGGCGCCGCCCGCGCCCTGGAGGCGCGGATCGTGAGGACCCTGTGAACCCCACGCCCCGCGCCCGCGCCGCCGCCCTGCGCCAGGCCCTGGCCACCCGCGTGGTGGTGGCCGACGGCGCGATGGGCACCATGCTCCAGGCACAGGACCCCACCCTTGAGGACTTCCAGCAGCTCGAGGGCTGCAACGAGATCCTCAACGTCACCCGCCCCGACATCGTGCGCTCGGTGCACCAGGAGTACTTCGCGGCCGGCGTGGACTGCGTGGAGACCAACACCTTCGGCGCCAACCACGCCGCCCTTGGCGAGTACGACATCGCCCACCGCATCACCGAACTCTCCCGGGCCGGCGCCCGCATCGCCCGCCAGGTCGCCGACGAGTTCACCGCCGCCACCGGACAACAGCGCTTCGTCCTGGGCTCGATGGGCCCCGGCACCAAACTCCCCACCCTGGGCCACACCGGCTTCGCCACCCTGCGCGACGGCTTCCAGGCCAACGCCGAAGGCCTCATCGACGGCGGCGCCGACCTCCTCATCGTGGAGACCACCCAGGACCTCCTGCAGACCAAGGCCGCCCTCCTGGGCGCCCGCCGCGCCCTGGACCGGGCCGGCCTCGACCTGCCGCTGGTGTGCTCCCTGGCCTTCGAGACCACCGGCACCATGCTCCTGGGCTCCGAGATCGGCGCCGCGCTGACCGTGCTCGAACCCCTCGGCATCGACATGATCGGCCTGAACTGCTCCACCGGCCCCGCCGAGATGAGCGAACACCTGCGCTACCTGGCCCGCCACTCCCGCATCCCGCTGCTGTGCATGCCCAACGCCGGGCTGCCCGTCCTGACCAAGGGCGGCGCGCACTTCCCGCTGGATCCCGACGGACTGGCCGACGCGCAGGAGAACTTCGTGCGCGACTACGGTCTCTCGCTGGTCGGCGGCTGCTGCGGGACGACTCCGGAGCACCTGCGCCAGGTCGTGGAGCGGGTCCGGGGCCTGACCCCGCCCGCCCGCACCCCGCGCCCCGAGCCGGGCGCCGCCTCGCTGTACCAGACGGTTGCCTTCCGTCAGGACACCGCGTACATGGCGATCGGGGAGCGGACCAACGCCAACGGTTCGAGGAAGTTCCGTGAGGCGATGCTTGAGGCCCGCTGGGACGACTGTGTGGAGATGGCGCGGGAGCAGATCCGTGAGGGCGCGCACATGCTGGATCTGTGTGTGGACTACGTGGGCCGTGACGGTGTGGCGGACATGGCGGAACTCGCGGGCCGCTTCGCCACCGCCTCCACCCTGCCCATCGTCCTGGACTCCACCGAGCTCCCCGTCATCCGGGCGGGTCTGGAGAAGCTGGGCGGCCGGGCGGTCATCAACTCGGTGAACTACGAGGACGGGGACGGGCCCGAGTCCCGCTTCGCGAAGGTCACCGCGCTGGCCCGGGAGCACGGTGCGGCGCTGATCGCGCTGACCATCGATGAGGAGGGCCAGGCGCGTACTCCCGAGCACAAGGTCGCCATCGCCGAGCGGCTGATCGAGGACCTGACCGGCACCTGGGGCATCCAGGAGTCGGACATCCTCATCGACACCCTGACCTTCACCATCTGCACCGGCCAGGAGGAGTCCCGGGGGGACGGCATCGCCACCATCGAGGCGATCCGGGAGCTGAAGAAGCGTCACCCGCAGGTGCAGACCACGCTGGGGCTGTCCAACATCTCCTTCGGTCTGAACCCGGCCGCGCGGGTCGTGCTCAACTCCGTCTTCCTTCACGAGTGTGTCAAGGCGGGCCTGGATTCGGCGATCGTGCACGCCTCGAAGATCCTGCCGATCGCGCGTCTGGAGGAGGAGCAGGTCACGGTCGCACTCGACCTGATCTACGACCGGCGTGCGGAGGGCTACGACCCGCTGCAGAGGCTCATGGAGCTCTTCGAGGGGGTCTCCACGAAGTCGATGAGGGCGGGCAAGGCCGAGGAGCTCCTCGCGCTGCCGCTGGAGGAGCGTCTGCAGCGGCGCATCATCGACGGGGAGAAGAACGGTCTGGAGGCCGACCTCGACGAGGCGCTCCAGGACACTCCGGCGCTGGACATCGTCAACAACATCCTGCTGGAGGGCATGAAGGTCGTCGGTGAGCTGTTCGGGTCCGGGCAGATGCAGCTGCCCTTCGTGCTGCAGTCCGCCGAGGTGATGAAGACGGCGGTGGCGCATCTGGAGCCGCACATGGAGAAGACGGACGACGAGGGCAAGGGCACCATCGTGCTGGCCACCGTCCGTGGTGACGTCCATGACATCGGCAAGAACCTGGTGGACATCATTTTGTCCAACAACGGCTACAACGTGGTCAATCTGGGGATCAAGCAGCCGGTCGCGGCGATCCTGGATGCCGCGGCGGAGCACAGGGCCGATGTGATCGGCATGTCGGGGCTGCTGGTCAAGTCCACGGTGATCATGAAGGAGAACCTTCAGGAGCTCAACCAGCGCCGGATGGCCGCGGACTACCCGGTCATCCTGGGCGGGGCGGCGCTGACCCGCGCCTACGTCGAGCAGGACCTGCACGAGATCTACGAAGGCGAAGTGCGCTACGCCCGCGACGCGTTCGAGGGCCTGCGTCTGATGGACGCGTTGATCGCGGTGAAGCGGGGTGTGCCCGGGGCGAGCCTGCCCGAGCTCAAGCAGCGCCGTGTGCCCAAGCGCGAGGCGCCGGTGGCCGTCGAGGAGGCCGAGGGTCCCTCCCGCTCGGATGTGGCCGTCGACAACCCGCTGCCCACGCCCCCGTTCTGGGGCACCCGCGTCATCAAGGGCATCCAGCTCAAGGAGTACGCCTCCTGGCTCGATGAGGGCGCCCTGTTCAAGGGCCAGTGGGGGCTCAAACAAGACCGCACCGGCCAGGGGCCCTCCTACGAGGAGCTCGTCGAGAGCGAGGGACGGCCCCGGCTGCGCGGCTGGCTGGAGCGGGTACAGACCGAGGGCCTGCTCGAAGCCGCCGTCGTCCACGGCTACTTCCGCTGCGTTGCCAAGGGCGACGACCTGATCCTGCTGGACGAGGCCGGCGCCGAGCACACCCGCTTCACCTTCCCCCGCCAGCCGCGCGGGCGACGCCTGTGCCTGGCCGACTTCTTCCGCCCCGAGGAATCCGGCGAGACCGATGTCGTGGGGCTGCAGGTCGTCACCGTCGGCTCGAAGATCGGCGAGGCCACCGCGGAACTGTTCGCCGCCGACTCCTACCGCGACTACCTCGAACTGCACGGCCTGTCCGTCCAGCTCGCCGAGGCCCTCGCCGAGTACTGGCACGCCCGGGTACGCGCCGAACTCGGCATCGCCGGCAGCGACCCGGACAGCGTCGAGGGCATGTTCCGCACCCAGTACCAGGGCTGCCGCTACTCCCTGGGCTACCCGGCCTGCCCCGACCTCGCCGACCGCGCCAAGATCGCCGCCCTGCTGCGGCCCGAGCGGATCGGCGTACAGCTCTCCGAGGAATTCCAGCTCCACCCCGAGCAGTCCACCGACGCCATCGTCCTGCATCACCCCCAGGCCAGCTACTTCAACGCCGGAGGCCGGCCATGACCGCCCTGCGCGACCTCATCGACCAGGACACCCCCAGCTTCTCCTTCGAGTTCTTCCCGCCCAAGAGCGACGCCGCCGCCCGCACCCTGTGGAAGGCCATCCGCCGCATCGAAACCCTCGCCCCCACCTTCGTCTCGGTCACCTACGGCGCCGGCGGCTCCTCCCGCGACCGCACCGTGGAAGTCACCAAACGCATCGCCGCCGAAACCACCCTGCGCCCCGTCGCCCACCTGACCGCGGTGGGCCACTCGGTGGCCGAACTGCGCCACATCATCGGCCAGTACGCCGACGCCGGCGTCCGCGACGTCCTGGCGGTGCGCGGTGACCCGCCCGGCGACCCCGGCGCCCCCTGGACCGCCCACCCCCAGGGCCTGACCCACGCCCACGAACTGGTGCGCCTGGTCAAGGAGTCGGGGGAGTTCAGCGTCGGCGTGGCCGCCTTCCCCGAACGCCACCCGCGCTCGGCCGACTGGGACAGCGACATCAAGCACTTCGTCGCCAAGTGCCGGGCCGGCGCCGACTACGCCATCACCCAGATGTTCTTCCACGTCGAGGACTACCTGCGCCTGCGCGACAAGGTCACCGCGGCCGGCTGCACCACCCCGATCATCCCCGAGATCATGCCGGCCACCGACGTGCGCCAGATCAGCCGCTTCGCCCAGCTCAGCGGCGCCGCCTTCCCCGAACAGCTGGCCCACCGCCTGGACGCCGCCCGCGAGGACCCCGCCGAGGGACACCGCATCGGCGTCGAGCACGCCACCACGATGGCCCAGCAGCTGCTGGCCGAAGGCGCCCCCGGCCTGCACTACATCACCCTCAACCGCTCGACGGCCACCCTCGAGATCCACCGCAACGTCACGAACTCAAGGAGCACCCCGCATGACCTCGCAGCCCACCACTGACGGCCACGACTTCAAGGTCGCCGACCTGTCCCTGGCGGCCTTCGGCCGCAAGGAGATCACTCTGGCCGAGCACGAGATGCCCGGTCTGATGTCGATCCGCAAGGAGTTCGCGGCCTCCCAGCCGCTGGCGGGGGCCCGCATCATGGGTTCCCTGCACATGACGGTGCAGACCGCGGTGCTCATCGAGACCCTGGTCGCGCTGGGCGCCGAGGTCCGCTGGGTGTCCTGCAACATCTTCTCCACCCAGGACCACGCGGCCGCCGCGATCGCGGTGGGTCCCACCGGCACGCCGGAGGACCCGCAGGGCATTCCGGTGTTCGCCTGGAAGGGCGAGTCCCTGGAGGAGTACTGGTGGTGCACGGAGCAGGCGCTGACCTGGCCGAACACGCCCACCGGCGGCCCGAACATGATCCTGGACGACGGCGGGGACGCCACCCTGCTGGTGCACAAGGGCGTCGAGTACGAGAAGGCGGGCAAGGTTCCCGCCGTCGACAGCGCGGAGAACGACGAGCACCGCGTCATCCTGCAGCTGCTGAACCGCACCATCACCGAGGGCTCGCAGAAGTGGACCCAGCTGGCCTCGGAGATCCGCGGGGTGACCGAGGAGACCACCACCGGTGTGCACCGGCTGTATGAGATGCAGCGTGACGGCCAGCTGCTGTTCCCGGCGATCAACGTGAACGACGCGGTGACCAAGTCGAAGTTCGACAACAAGTACGGCTGCCGCCACTCGCTGGTGGACGGCATCAACCGCGCCACCGATGTCCTGATCGGCGGCAAGACCGCGGTGATCTGCGGTTACGGGGATGTGGGCAAGGGCTGTGCGGAGTCGCTGCGCGGCCAGGGCGCCCGGGTGATCATCACGGAGATCGACCCGATCTGCGCGCTGCAGGCGGCGATGGACGGCTACCAGGTCACCACGCTCGACGAGGTCGTCGAAAGCGCCGACATCTTCATCACGACGACGGGCAACAAGGACATCATCATGGCCGCGGACATGGCCCGGATGAAGCACCAGGCGATCGTGGGCAACATCGGTCACTTCGACAACGAGATCGACATGGCCGGTCTCGCGCAGCTGCCGGGCATCGTCAAGGACGAGGTCAAGCCGCAGGTGCACACCTGGACCCACCCGGACGGCAAGGTCCTGATCGTGCTGTCCGAGGGCCGTCTGCTGAACCTGGGCAACGCCACCGGGCACCCGTCGTTCGTGATGTCGAACTCGTTCGCGGACCAGACGCTGGCGCAGATCGAGCTGTTCACCAAGCAGGAGGCCTACCCGACCGGTGTCTACGTGCTGCCCAAGCACCTGGACGAGAAGGTCGCCCGCCTCCACCTCGACTCGCTGGGCGTGAAGCTCACCACGCTGAGCGCGGAACAGGCCGCCTACATCGGCGTCGAGGTCGACGGCCCCTTCAAGCCCGATCACTACCGCTACTGACACGGACCGGCCCCCGGCCGCCGGAACAGGAGGAGCACGTGCACGACACCGAAGAGGAGGACACCAGGCCGCCCGGACCGGGCCTGGCCCTGTCTGTTCCGGGCACCCCGCCGCTCCGGCTCGCCGGCATCGACGAGGACGACACCGGGGAGCCCAACGTCGTGCGCGGCATCGACTGACCCCCGCCGCCGGGGCCGCAGCCCCCCAACCGGCCCGGCTCCGGCGGCAGTCCACCCCGCCCCGCCCCCGTGCACGGGGGCGGGGGCGCGCCCCGGTCCGCACGGATCACGCCACCCGCGGCGACCGCCCGGCCGGTTCGAGCGGACATTGAGCGGCTCAAGAGCGGCCATGGGCGACGATGGCCGCTCTTCCCGAAGACCGGCACCACCGCACGCCCGACCGGGGCCCGACACCCACAGCGCGGGCCCCCGTTCACCAGGAGGAGCGATGTCCACAGCCGCCGCCGAAGGCCCCAACGCCCTGAGCGACATCGGGGACGCCCTCGCCGAGGCCGGAGCGGCCTCGCTCACCGGCGAACGCGGCCGGCTCGCCGAGGGCCTGCTGCGGGCCGCCCTGTCCAAATGGGAGGACCCCCAGGCCCGCCCGCAGCTCCTGGGCGCCTTCAGCGCCGTGTTCGCCGACGACCAGGGCGCCGCGCAGATGCGCGACTTCATGTCCCGCCAGATCTTCCAGCAGCTGGCCGCCTCCCTCGACGACGGACAACCCCCCAAGGACTTCGAGGAGGTGGCCAGGGCGCTCGGCGTGCCGCCGATGAACATCAACGCCGCCCAGGCCCAGGTGTGGGGCGTGGCCGTGCTGCGCTACGTCGTGAAGCTGGAGCCGATCGCCTCCGCCTCCGTCGACGACGTCGTCGCCCTCGTCTCGCCCACCATCCAGCGCTACCTGACCGGCTGACCCCGCCCGCACCGCCCCGCCCCCCCCCGGCGGGGGCGGAATCGCGAACTCCCCCTCACATTCCGGAGGGCTGCATCGTCGTACCGGTGGAGACGGCGCCAACCCGCGCACCGCGGGCGCGGGCCACTCACCGGCGCCGGCCGGAATGTCCGCGCGGACGGCCTTCTTGGGTCGCACTTATTCGGAGGAAGTAATCAGGCCATGAGTACTCTCGACAAAGAGTCCACGGGCGGGGCGGAAGCCCCCGTCGGCGACCCGCGGCGCTGGAAAGCGCTGGCCATTTTGGCCGCCATTCAGTTCATGCTCGTCATGGACGTCACGATTGTGCTCGTCGCGCTTCCCGAAATCAGGAGCGATCTGACCTTCTCCACCGAGGGCGACCTCGCCTGGGTCATCAACGGCTATGTGCTGATGGCCGGCGGATTCCTGCTCCTGGGCGGCCGATTGGCCGACATGTACGGCCGCCGCAAGATCTTCATGGTCGGCGTCATCTTCTTCGGTGTCGCCTCGGCCACCTGCGGCGCCGCGATGTCCTCCGGCATGCTGGTCTCCAGCCGCTTCGTCCAGGGCCTGGGCGAGGCGCTGTGCGGCCCGGCCGCGCTCGGCATGATCCCCGTGCTGTTCCCCGACGCCAAGGAGCGGATGAAGGCGCTGGGCGTATGGGGCGGCACCGCCGCCCTGGGCGGCGTAATCGGCTCGGTCGTCTCCGGCGCCCTGACCGAATACGTCGACTGGCGCTGGATCTTCTACATCAACATCCCCATCGCCCTCGCCGCGCTGATCCTGGTGCCCAAGGTCATGCCCGAGAGCCGCATGGAGCGCGAGGGCCGCCGTGTCGACGTCGTCGGCGCGCTGTCCATCACCGGCGGCCTGGTCGCCGTCGTGTACGGCCTGATCAAGGCCGCCGACCACTCCTGGGGCTCCTCGACCGTGCTGATCCCGCTGCTCGGCGGCATCGCCGTGCTGCTCCTGGCGGCCGTCTGGGAGACGCGCACCCCCGACCCGATGGTGCCCATCCGCTTCTTCACCAACCGCACCCGCGTCACCTCCAACGTGGTGACCCTGGCGCTGCTGGCCAGCTTCCACTGCTACGCCTTCCTGCTGATCATGTACATGCAGGACGTCCTCGAGTACTCCGCGATCAAGTCGGGCATGGCCGTGGTGCCGCTGGCCTTCGCGATGGGCGCCGGCATGGGCGCCGCCTCCGGCCTGATGCCCCGCATCGGCGTCAAGGCGGTCCTGGCCATCGGCTTCGGCGGCGCGGCCGCGGGCCTGGTCGTCGCCTCCACCCTGGAGTCCGACTCCACCTACCTCAACGGCGTCCTGCCCGGCATGATCGTCTTCGGCCTGTTCAGCGCCATGTGCTACCCGGCCCTGGTCAACGGCGCGCTCTACCAGGTCACCGGCAAGGACTCCGGCCTGGCCTCCGGCGTGCAGACCGCCATGCAGCAGATCGGCGGCGCGCTCGGCCTGGCCACCCTGGTGCCGCTGGCCATCCGCTACACCACCGACCACATCGGCGACGGCGTCATCCCCACCGTCGCACAGTCCGACGGAACCTCGCGGGCCTTCCAGGTCGGCGCCATCCTGGTGGCCGTCGCCGCGGTGCTCGTCGTCGTCCTGATGCAGAAGGTGGACGCGGTGCCGCGCAACGTGCTCGCCGAGGCCGAGGCGGAGCCCGACGCGGAAGCGGCCGACAAGCCCGCCGCCACCGGCGTCTCCTCGTAACACCGCAATGCCGTCACACCGCAATGCCGTAACACCGCAATGCCGTAACACCGTGCTGCCATAACGCCTTTCGGCGGCCGATGGCCGACGGTTTGTTCTGCCCGTACCGCCCCCGGGTCCTGCCCCGGGGGCGGTACGGGCTTTTCAGCCTCACGTGACCCACACCACCCCCACGCGCCCTAGGCGCAGCCTCATCCCGCGTGTCACTATTCCGGTGCATCCACCCTGCCCAAATACCCTGCCGCGGCGGGGGATTGGGCCGGGGCGCCCCGTATCCGCAACCGGTGAGGCGAATACGCCCCCGGACCGGACCGGCAGCCGGATCGGCACGGCGCAGCACCGGACGGGCCTTACCGCTGCGCCCTGCTACGCCTTTTACGTACCCGTCGTACGTCTGCGTTTCCTCATTCCTTCCGAGAAGTCTGGACGATGCGATCTCCATGCGGAAAACACCAGGGGAGCTGAGCGCGTTGACACCACCGGCCCCGGCCCCGGACGCCGCCCCCGCCGCCCGCCGGGCCCGCACGGTCGGGGTCGGCCGCGCCCACGCCAAGACGATCCTGCTGGGCGAGCACGCCGTGGTGTACGGGGCGCCCGCCCTGGCACTGCCGGTGCCGCAGCTGGCGGTCACGGCCAGCGCCGGCTGGTCCGCGCCGGGCCCCGCCGCCGCCGGCGGGGTGTCCCTGACGATGACCGGCTCCCCCTCCCGGCCGGTGGCCACCGAGGCCTCCGACGGGCTGCGGCAGCTGGCCGCGGAGTTCCGTACCGCCATGGACGTGGCCGCGGACGTGCACCTGGAGGTGATCCTGGACTGCGCGATCCCGCCCGGCCGCGGCCTGGGCTCCAGCGCCGCGTGCGCCCGCGCCGTGGTCCTGGCCCTGGCCGACCTCTTTGGCCGCGAGGTCGATGCGCGCACGGTCTTCGACCTGGTGCAGAGCGCCGAGAACGTGGCCCACGGCCGGGCCAGCGGCGTCGATGCCACCGCCGTGGGCGCGCCCGGCCCGCTGCTGTTCCAGCAGGGAGCCGCCCAGGACCTGGAGGTGGGCTGCGAAGGGCTGTTCATCGTGGCCGACAGCGGCGAGGTGGGCCGTACCAAGGACGCGGTGACCCGGCTGCGTGACGGCTTCACCCGCCACCCCGGCAGCCGGCACCACTTCCTGCGCCGCGCCGCCCTGCTGACCGACCGGGCCCGCCACGCCCTGGCCCAGGACACCCCCGACGACCTCGGCCCCTACCTGACGGCCTATCACCACCTGCTGCGCGAGGCCCGGCTGAGCACCGAGCGCATCGACGCGCTGGTCGAGGCGGCGCTGGCCGCGGGCAGCCTCGGCGCCAAGATCACCGGGGGCGGGCTCGGCGGCTGCATGATCGCGCTGGTCCCCTGCGACCAGGCCGGCGCCGTCACCCGCCGCCTCCACGCGGCCGGCGCGCAGCAGACCTGGGTCCTGCCGCTGACGGCCCGCCGCACCGGCGGCCCCCGCGCCACCTCCTGACCCCCCGCACCGCTTCCTGACCCCCGGCATCCACCCCCGGCGTCACCCGGCGGTACCCGGCGGCACCATCCACGTATCCCGGCACCATCCCCGCACCATCCACGTATCCCGGCACCATCCACGTATCCGTGTACGGACAGGCGAGAGGAGCAGGCACATGAACACCGCCAGCACCGTGTACGCCCTTGGCCCCGGCACTGCCCCCGGCACCGGGACCGGCACCGGGACCGGCACCGGTCCCGGCTCCGCTGTGTCCGCCCGCCCTTGCACCGGCCCCCGCCCCTTCGGCGATGATCCGGTTCTGTTTCTGCTGACGCGCGGGGGAGGCGGCCGTGCGGCCGCGGGGCCGACCCGGCGCGCATGGTGAACGGCTACCGTCCGCCCCGCGACAGCGGCTGACGGCCGGCGCAGGAGGGACGCGCGGGGAGCACCCGCGGCGCGGCACACCGCCCGCCGCCGCCCCCGCCGCCCGTCTTCCCCTCCCGCACGCGCCGCCGTACGCCCACACCCTCCCGCCGCCCATCCGGCGTGCCGGGTGTGGTCCGCCGCCCAGGGGTGAGGTCTGCCCGGGCCGGCGGGGCGTGCGCACGCCTGCCGCCGAGCCCGGCTCGGCGCCAGGCCCGGACCCGGCCCCGCAGTCCTGCCACCCCGCTTCAGGGGCGGCGGCCCGCGCGGTGTCCCGTGGTCCTCGCCCCGTTGCGTGACCAGCAGAAACGGTAGACATGACAGCGAGCCCCCGCACGGTGTGCGTGGTAGGTGCCGGACCGCGCGGCCTGTCCGTACTCGAGCGCCTGTGCGCCAACGCCCGCCTGCGGCCGCAGGACGGCCCCCTCCGCATCCATGTGATCGACCCCTGCCCGCCCGGCCCCGGCCGGGTGTGGCGCACCGACCAGTCCCCGCACCTGCTCATGAACACCGTGGCCGGCCAGATCTCGGTGTTCACCGATGCCAGCGTCGACCTTGCGGGGCCGCTGGAGCCGGGGCCCAGCCTGCACGAGTGGGCCCTCGCGCTGGCCGCCGGGCAGCTCGGCGACGCCTACCCGCAGGAGGTGGTGGCCCAGGCCCGCGCGCTGGGCCCCGACACGTATCCCACCCGCGCCTTTTACGGCCACTACCTGCGCTGGGTGTGCCGGCGCGTGGTGCGCGGCGCGCCCGCCCGGGTGCGTGTCACCTTCCACCGCGGCCTGGCCGTCGCGCTGGACGACGAACCCCCCACAGGTACGGGGCCGTCCGGTGGCGGGCGGCAGCGGGTGCGGCTGGCGGACGGCACGGTGCTCGGCGGACTGGACGCGGTCATCCTGTGCCAGGGCCACCTGCCGGCCGGCGCGGACGCGGGGGAGCGGGCCTTCGCCGGCCGCGCCCGCGCCGCGGGGCTGCCCCACCTGGCGCCGGCCAACCCCGCCGATGTGGACCTGCGCGCGCTGGCGCCGGGCATGCGGGTGCTGCTGCGCGGCCTGGGCCTGAACTTCTTCGACTACCTGGCCCGGCTCACCGCCGGCCGCGGCGGCACCTTCACCCGCCGCGGTGGCCGGCTGTACTACCAGGCCTCGGGCCGCGAGCCGCAGCTGTACGCGGGATCGCGGCGCGGCGTTCCCTACCAGGCGCGCGGCGAGAACGAGAAGGGCCCGCACGGCCGCCACGAGCCGCGCCTGCTCACCGCCGGGCGCATCGCCGTGCTGCGCCGCGAACACGCCGTGGGCGGCCTGGACTTCCGGCGCGATGTGTGGCCGCTGATCGCCCGGGAGGCGGAGGCCGTCTACTACGCCACCTTGCTGCGCTCGCGCGGCGAGGCGCTGCCGGCCCGGCAGCTGGAGGCCGCCTGCCTGGCCGCCCCGCCGGGGGAGCGGCACCTGCGGGCGGTGCTGGAGGAGTACGGCATCGGCGAGAAGGACCGCCTGGACTGGGAGCTGCTGGCCCGCCCCTGGCGCGACCGGGAGTTCACCGGCCCGCACGACTTCACCGGCTGGCTCCTGGACCAGCTGCGCCAGGACGTGGCCGAGGCGCGGGCGGGCAACGTCAGCGGGCCCCTCAAGGCGGCCCTGGACGTACTGCGGGACCTGCGCAACGAGATCCGCCTGGCCGTCGACCACGGCGGCCTGGACGGCGACTCCCACCGCACCGACCTGGACGGCTGGTACACGCCGCTCAACGCGCACCTGTCGATCGGCCCGCCGGCCCGCCGGGTGGAGGAGATGACCGCGCTGATCGAGGCCGGGGTGCTGGACGTGATCGGCCCCGGCCTGCGCGTGCAGGTGGAGCACGGCCGCTGCACCGCCGCCTCCCCGCTGGTGCCCGACTCGGCGCGGGAGGTGGACGCGGTCGTCGAGGCCCGGCTGCCCGCGATCACGCTGCGCCGCACCGAGGACCGGCTGCTGCGCCACCTGCTGGCCACCGGCCAGTGCACCGCCCACCGCATCCGCACCCGCGGCGTACAGCCCTTCGACAGCGACGGGCTGGCCGTCACACCGCGCCCCTTCCGCCTGATCGACGCGGCGGGCCGCCCGCACCCGCACCGCTACGCCTTCGGGGTGCCCACCGAAGCGGTGCACTGGGTGACGGCCGCGGGCATCCGCCCCGGCGTCAACTCGGTGACCCTCACCGACGCGGACGCGATCGCCCGCGCGGCCCTGCACCACCCGCCCCACCCCACCCCCGCACCCGCCACACTCCGGCCCACCACCACCCCCGCCACCTCCCGGCCCACCACCACCCCGACCCCCCACCCGGCCCCGGCCCCGTACCCGACCGACCCCGCTCCCGGGACGCCCCTGCCCGACCGAGCAGAAACCTGACCCACACCACGCCACCCACCGCCCGCCACACCCGCCCCCTCCCGGCGTCAACCATGGGTCGGTGGTCGGGGTTTGCTCCTGGGCCCGGGGCTCTCCGGTCCAGGACCACCTGCCCACCTGTCACCGCGCCCGCCCCCCCTGCCGGAGCCAACCATGGGCCGGTGGGCGGTATTTGCTCCCGGGCCCAGGGCTCACCGGTCCAGGACTACCTGCCTGCCCGTCACCGCGCCCGCGCCCTCTCGGCGTCAACCGTGGGTCGGTGGGCGGTGTTTGCTCCCGGGCCCGGGGTTCACCGGTCCAGGCCCACCTGCCCACCTGTCACCGCGCCTGCACCCTCTCGGCGTCAACCATGGGTCGGTGGGCGGTGTTTGCTCCTGGGTCCGGGGTTCACCGGTCCAGGACTACCTGCCTGCCCGTCACCGCGCCTGCACCCTCTCGGCGTCAACCATGGTTCGATGGGCGGTGTTTGCTCCTGGGTCCGGGGCTCTCCGGACCAGGACTACCTGCCTGCCCGTCACCGCACCCGCCTCCCTCCCGGCGCCAACCATGGGTCGGTGGGCGGAAGTTTTCCCGGTACGGGGCTCGCCCTCGAGCCGGGCCTGCCATGCCCGCCCACCCCCGGGCATCAGCCACGCGCCGGGGAGAGGGTGCCCCGGACCGGGGCCCCCTCTTGGCCCGGGCCACCACGCCCCGCGCCTGCCGCCACCTCGCCTGCCGACCGGCCGGGGGCGGGAGCCGAACCGGGACCCGGGGCCGCCCGGACAGGGAGCAGCGCGCGTCGTCCACCCGCCCGCCTGCCGCGCCGTCTCCCCGACGCGGCGGCAACGCCCCAACCGCAGGGGGGCGTTGAGTCGGAGCCGGGTGGGGGAGCCCACCATGTTCGCCGCCCGTCCGCCTGCCCCCGTTGCCCCGTGGGGCGACAGCCGGCCGCCCGGAGCAGGAGGCGAGCTGAGACCGTGCCGTCCGGGCCTGGGGTGGCGCGAGTCCGCTGCCCGTCCGCCTGCCGCGCCACGACTCGGCGGCAACCGCCCAGCCGCAAGCGGGCGCAGCCGCCCCGAGGCCGGGCGGGGGGAGCCCGCCACGGCCTCCGCCGTCCGCCTGACCCGTCCGACCGACCGACCGTCCGACCGACCGACCGTCCGACCGGCCGCCCGACCCGTCACGTCCGTCCGACCGGCCGCCCGACCCGTCACGACCGTCCGACCGGCCGTCCGGCCGTCACGCCCGCCCCCCCCGGGGCCCCGTCGACCCTCCACCCCGGCGGCAACCAGCCCCCCCAGTACGCGGGAGTTGCGCCGAGGCCGGACCCCCGTACAGAACAGGAACAAGGAGCCACCCATGAGCGCTGATCCGCCGAGCACCACCCCGCCGCCTCCGCCCAAAACCGGCGCGGCGGGCCCGGACATGGCGGGCCCGGACATGGCGGGACCGGACACGGCGGGACCGGACATGGCAGGTCCGGATGCCGGGCTGCTTGCGCCCGTGTGGGCCGGGGTGCCGGTGGCGGGGGCGGTGGGGGACGGGGCGTGGCTGCAGGCCATGCTCGATGCCGAGGCGGGGCTGAGCCGGGCCCAGGCGCGCCTTGGCACGGTGCCCGAGGCCGCCGCCCGGGTGATCACCGAGACGGCGCGGGCGGAGCGGCTGGACGTGGTGGCGCTGGCGGCCCGGGCCCGCCAGTCCGCCAACCCGGTGGTGGCCCTGGTCCGGGAGTTCACCGCGCTGGTGGCCGCCCGCGACACGGCCGCGGCCGCCTACGTGCACCGCGGCTCCACCAGCCAGGACATCTTCGACACGGCCGCCATGCTCGTCGCCCGGCGGGCGCTGCGCCTGATCCGCGCCGATCTGGCCCGTACCGAGCAGGCGCTGGCCGCGCTGGCCCATACCCACCGCGACACCCTGATGGCCGGGCGCACCCTGGCCCTGCACGCGGTGCCCACCACCTTCGGCTGCAAGGCGGCGGGCTGGCGCCACCTCGTACTGGATGCCGCCGACCGGCTCGCCGCCCTGGACGCGGCGGCACCCGTCCAGCTCGGCGGGGCCGCCGGCACCCTGGCCGGCTACCTCGCCCACGCCCCGGGCACCGACCCCGCCGCCTATACCCGTGATCTCACCGAGGCCTTCGCCGCCGAAGTGGGGCTGCGCGCACCGCTGTTGCCCTGGCACGTGCTGCGCACCCCGGTGGCCGACCTGGCCCAGGGCGCCGCGTTCACCTGCGCCGCCCTGGGCAAGATCGCCGTGGATGTGCTGTCGCTGACCCGCACCGAGGTCGGCGAGGTGCGCGAGCCGGCGCCCGCCGGGCGCGGCGCGTCCTCGGCGATGCCGCACAAGCAGAACCCCGTACTGGCCACCGCCATCCGCTCCGCCGCGCTGCAGGCCCCGCCGCTGGCGGCGGGCGTGCTGGGCTGCATGCTGAGCGAGGACGAGCGCTCGGCCGGTGCCTGGCACGCCGAGTGGGAGCCGCTGCGCGCCCTGCTGCGGCTGGCCGGGGGAGCGGCCCACCAGGCCGCCGAGCTGGTGGGCCGGCTGCGGGTGGATGCCGCACGGATGCGCGCCAACACCACCCTGACCGGCGGCCTGATCGTCTCCGAGCGGATCGCCGCCGTCCTGGCGCCGCTGCTGGGCAAGGCCGCCGCCCGCGACCTGCTGGATACCGCATCGGCCCAGGCCGCAGCCAGCGGCCGGCCACTGGCCGAGGTACTGGGCCAGGACCCGCGCGCGGCCGCCGCACTGAGCGGCGTCGGCCACCGCGACCTGTTCGACCCGCAGGCCTACACCGGGGCGGCCGCCGCGCTGACCGAGCGCGCCCTGACCCGCCCCGCACCCCCCGCGCCTCCTGCACCTCCCGGGTCCTCCGCCCCGGCAGGAGCGGTCTGACCGGCGAGGGCGGCGGCGAGGGCGGCGGCGAGGGCGGCGGTGGCGGCGAGGGCGACGGCGAGGGTGGCGGCCGCCCCCGGCACCCCGTTGCGGGGGTGGCGGGGGCGGCCGCGGTCGAGACGGCCCCGGGGGGCCGGGCGAAGGCGCTCACGGAGATCGCTCAGCGCTGGCGCTGCAGAGCGATCTCCGTGAGCTCTTCTATGTCGAACTGGGAGCGTCCTGGTGTGCCGTAGCGGGTTATCTTGCCCCGGCTTACCCACTTGCGGATGGTCGCTTCGGACACACCCGTGGCCAGTGCGGCCACATTCGTGGGAACGAGCCGGTGGCGCGGCGGTCGGTTCATGCGGCGTCCTTCCGTTGCCGGTCCATGAGATGCCGGATGGTGAGCAATTCGCGCATTTCCCAGGAATGGCCCGACGAACAGCTGACGCTGCCCCGGACCGCTGTCCGCGCATGACCCGCCGACGCATTGATCGTCCCCGGGCAGTCGTCCACGACACACCCGATGACCGGCGCCTTCTCGTCCTCGGAATCCGGGTCGATGGCCCGCAGCGATTCCACCTGGAGGCTCTCGACTTCATCGGCGAATTCGGCAGCCGGAGGCTGGGTGGCAAGCCACTCCAGATGGAGTATCAAAAAGCAGGCCAGATGCGGGACGGAACGCCCGGGCACGGCCGCCCCCCGCTTCTCCACGACAAACCCGGACCACGATTCCAGAATGGCGAGAATATTGTTCCTGGCATCGAGTGCGGAAATGTTCAGATGATCCCGCCTGCGGCTGCCCGACACCTTTGTCGGGTTCCGCCGCCGGGACGTCGACAGAATGTGGTGCAGTCCTTCCTGGTGGAGGCCGGGAAGGGCACGCAGATTACGTTCCAGCTGCTCGACGCAGCCGGTGCACAGGACGGAGCCGGCGGCGGCAGGGACTTGCTGAGCATGGTTCCTGGGGCATGAGTGAAACTCCATTGAATCTCCTTCATGAGCTGACGCGCCCCGCATCCGGCACGACGAAGACACGCATCTTCCGTACCGGATGCCGCAGTGAATTGCTGAATCGATGGCCCTCGGAAAAGGAAGAAGGGGGCGTGGCCGGAGCCTTTGGATGCAGGCCGCTGAACGGACATCGCATCGTCACGTGGCAGAACGGTCCCGTTCAGGAAATTCCGGCAAAGAATTCAGGCCCCGCCCGATAGGCGTAGGCCCTGATGCGCACAGTGAATACAGCTGCCATGTACGGTCCATCCCCCCGATGCCTCCCCAGGCCCCACCGCCGCCTAGACGCGGCTATGGGTGCCCTCGGAGAGTTCCATGACCGGTCGGGGGGTGTCAACGTGCGTCCCACCGGGAAGGGAGCGGTAATCCAGCGGTTGTAAATTTTTCATTTCGTAATCGATCTGCCCTAAAGGGGAATTTGAGATTCCTCTTTTCTAAAGGAGAACTCCAGGATTCTTCAGGCTTCGCTTTGGACGGATGACACCCTGCTTTACCGCCCCCCGGCCCGCGCCCCTCCCAGCCCCTCCTTCCAGCCCCCTCCTGCGGCACCCCCCCGGCCGGCGGCCCACCCCCGGCCGCCGCACGCGCCCGGCCGCGGCAGCCCCCCCACACCCCGCCGCGCCCCGACCCCTGCCCCCCCTCGGCGGCCCACCCGGCCGCCCCGGTGACACCGCCCCCTGCTCCACCTCAACGCAAGGGAAAAGCTGTGGCTATGGAAATGGCCTGTATCCAGACCGACGGAACCGACCAGGAATTGGCCGCGACTGCGCGCCGCACCCGCGACGATCTGCTGGAGAGAATGGAAGGACACCTGCGCGCCTTCCTCGCCGCCGAACACGAGTTATGGGCCCGCGTGAACGACCGCGCGGTCGGCGCCGTCGAGGCGCTGAGCGAACTGATCGCGGCCGGCGGCAAACGCATCCGCCCCGCCTTCTGCATCGCCGGCTACCTCGCCGCCGACGGCGACCCCGCCGACCCCGCCGTCGTGGCGGCCGCCGCCGCCCTGGAGATGCTGCACGCCTCCGCCCTCATCCACGACGACGTCATCGACGCCTCCAGCCACCGGCGCGGCCTGCCCACCGTGCACGCCCACCACACCGCGCTGCACGCCGCCCGGGCCTGGCAGGGCGAATCCCGCCGCTACGGCGAGGGAGTGGCCCTCCTCGTCGGCGACCTGGCCCTGGTCTACAGCGAACAGTTGATGAGCGCCGCGCCCGCGGCGGTGCACGCGGTGTGGCACAAGCTGCGCTCGGAGCTGATGATCGGCCAGTACATGGACATGACCGCGGCCGCCGAGTTCTCCGTCGACCCGCGCCTGTCCCGCTGGATCGCCCTGGCCAAGTCCGGCCACTACACCATCCACCGGCCGCTGGCCGTCGGCGCGAGCGCGGCCGGCCGCGCCGACCTGGCCCCCGCCTTCGCCAAGTACGGCGAAGCGGTCGGCGAGGCCTTCCAGCTCCGCGACGACCTGCTGGACGCCTTCGGCGACTCCGCGCACACCGGCAAACCCGCCGGCCTGGACTTCCAGCAGCACAAGATGACCCTGCTGCTGGGCTGGGCGATGCAGCGCGACGAACGCATCCACAGCCTGATCACCCGACCCGGCCACACCCCCGACGAGGTGCGCCGGCGCCTGGTGGACACCGGCGTCCCCGACGACGTCGAAAAACACATCGCCGCCCTGGTCGAACAGGGCTGCGACGCCATCGCCGAGGTCCCCATCGACCCGGTCTGGCGCACCGAACTGACCACGATGGCCACGCAGGTCGCCTACCGCACCACCTGATGACCCCACCCGCCCGGAGCCGCCGCCCCGCCTCCCGGGGAAGCGGCCCCGGGCGGCCCCGGGCGGCCCGGGCCGCCCTCCGGCCGGCGGCGGGGGGAGGGGCGGTCAGAGGGCTACGTCGCACTGCTCGGCGTACCGGTCTGCGCGTACCGGCCTGTGCGTACCGGTCTGCGCGTACTGGTCTGTGCGTACCGGTCTGCGCATCCCGGTCTGTGCGTACCGGCACGAGGTACGCGGAAACCTGGCCGCCACCCCGCCCCGCCCCGTCCCGCCTCACCGGCCGCCGCTACTTTCGGTCAACCCCCGCCCCGCCAAGCCCAGTTGCCCCGGACCGCACCCGCCCCCCCCCGGAACCGTGCGGTCCAGTCGCGGGGGAGGGGTGCCCGGAGGGTGCGGCGGAGGGGCCCCAGCGGCTCCCGCGCCAAGTCGCCCTCCCCGTACGCGAATCCACCCCCCTCGGCCGGACACGCCCCCTGAACCCCCGCAAAGCCCCCCGTGCGCCCCGCCGAAAGCCCGCTCCGCCCGGGCCGGGCCGGGTGACCCCTTGCATCTGGTGGCGGACCGGGCACACCCCCGGCGCCCCGCGCCCTCCCTCCCACACCCACACCCACGCCCCCTCCCGCCCACGCCCCGGCACCCGCTCGACGTCCGCCACAGCCCCCGTCGCAGCCCCCTCGAGAACCGCTTGAAGGCCGCCCCCGTCCCGCACCGCGCCCACGCCCCGCCCCGTGCCGCCGGGCGGGGCGGGCGGATGGGGTCCCACCAGGGACATCGCGCCGCGCCGCGCCGGACGGGGGCGGCGCCGGGGGCGGAGGAGGCGGGTGGATCCCAAGGCCGGGGGAGCGGTGGGGGGTTGGGCAAATCCCGCCGTACGGGCGCGCGCACGCCGCATGATGCAACCACGAACGCACCGGAAGGGCGGCCCAGATGAGTCAGGACGCACGCGGCGTCGACGGGAGCGAGGGCCGCAGCCACGCCGTGGTGATCGGTGCCGGCCCCGCCGGGCTCACCGCCGCGCGGGCCCTGGCCAACTCCATGGACCACGTCACCGTCATCGAACGCGACCGCCTGCCGCACGGCGCCGCCCGCCGCCGCGGTGTGCCCCAGGCCCGGCACGCCCACAGCCTCACCACCACCGCCCAGCAGGGCCTGGAAGAACTCTTCCCCGGCATCGGAGCGGACTTCGCACGCGCCGGCGCGGTCCGTATCGGCCTGTCCCAGGACGCCCTGGTGCTGGGCCCGGCCGGCTGGCTGCCCCGCTTCGACGCGGGCCTGTCGATGCTCAGCGCCTCCCGCGACCTGATCGACGCGGTGCTGCGCGCACGGCTGCACGCCGAGCCCAAGGTCACCTTCCTGGCCGGCCACGAGGTCCAGGGCCTGCAGCCCGGCCGCAACGACACCGTCACCGGCGTGTGGACCCGCCGCCGCGAGCGGCCAGGACCCCACGGCCACGGCCCGCGCCGCCTCATACCCGCCGACTTCGTGGTGGACGCCTCCGGACACACCTCCCGCGCCCCCCACTGGCTGGCCGACCTCGGCTACGAGCCGCCCCGCGAGACGGCCGTGCCCGCCCGCACCACGTACGCCTCCACCGTCTTCGCCCCGCCCATCGGCCACGTCGCCGACTGGCAGAGCCTGCTGCTCCTGGCCGCGCCCGGCCACCCCCGCCAGGGCACCCTCAACGTCATCGAGGGCGGCCGCCTCGCGCTCACCCTCACCTTCGCCGACGGCGCCCCGCCGCCCACCGACCACGCCGGCCTGCTGCACGCCGCGGGCCTGCTGCGCCACCCGCTGCTGCGCGACGTCATCGAAAGCGCGACGCCGCTGGGACCCGTCTACACCTGCACCCGCACCGAGAACCGCTGGCGCCACTACGACCAACTGCGCCGCTGGCCCGACCAGTTCCTCGTGGTCGGCGACGCCCTGGCGGTCACCGACCCCGCCCACGGCCAGGGCATGACCCACGCCGTGCAGAGCGCCCTCGTCCTGGACGGCATGCTCAGCGGCCACGGCACCACGGTGGGCCTGGCCTACCGGCTGCGCCGCGCCCTGGCCCACCGCCTGGCCCCCGCCTGGCACACCAGCACCCGCCACCTGCACACCACCGGCCCGGCACCCGTGCCGCCCCCGCCGAGCACCCCCGAAACCCCGCCCCCCCCGCCTCCGCAAGCACGGCAGCCGCCCCCGGCCCCACAGACGCGGCTAGCACCCCCGGCCCCCCGGCCGCGGCGGCCACTCCTGGCGCGGCAAGCGCCGCAGACGCGGCGAGCGCCACCGGTACCGCAAGCACCGCAGGCCCGGAGGCCGCCCCCGGCGCGGGTGCTGTCCCCGCCACCCCAGGCGCGGCAGTTGCCCCCGGCCCCGCAAATACGACGGCCGCCCCCGGCCGCCCCGCAGACGCAGCGGGTCCCCCCGGCCCCGCCCGTGCGCCAGGCTCCGGCGCCGCAGGCGCGGAGGCTGTCCCCGACGCGGCAGCCGCTCCTGGCGCGACAAGCACCGCAGACGCGGCGAGCGCCACCGGTACCGCAAGCACCGCAGGCCCGGAGGCCGCCCCCGGCGCGCTAGCCGCCCCCGCCACCCCAGGCGCGGCAGCTGCCCCCGACCCCGCCAGCACGGCAGCCGCCCCCGGCCGCCCCATAGGCCCCGCAGGCGCAGCAGGTCCCCCCGGCCTCGCCGGCACGCCCAGCCCTGCAGCCGCCCCCGGCCTTGCGGACATGCCCGGCCCCGGCGCCGCAAGCGCCGCAGGTACCGAGGCCGCCCCCAGCCCTGCAGGCACCCCCCGACCCGCCCCCGCCCAGGGCCGCCCCCGCGGCCTGCGCGCCTGGCTCGCCCGGCGGGGCAACGCTCGTATCGCGGCCGAGGCCGTCACCGAGCCACACGCAACCGCCCCCGGCCCTACCGGCACCGCAACCGCCCCCGGACCCGCGGTCGGAGCAGCCGCCCTCGCCTCCGCAGGCGCGGCAGCCGCCCCCGCCCCCGCATACACAGCCGCCGCCCCCGCAGACACCCCCAGCCCTGCAGCCGCCCCCGTCCAGGACTGCCCCCGCGGCCCCCGCGCCTGGCTCGCCCGGCGGGTCACCGCCCGGATCGCGGCCGAGGCCGTCACCGAGCCGCACGCCGCCGCCCGGCTGCTGGCGCGTCTGCAGGCCGCCGGGCCGCTCGCCGTGGTGCCCTGCCCCCGCGCCCGGGACCGCCGCCGCGCCCCCGCCCCGCCGCCGGTGCCGGTGCCGGCGCCGCCCAGCATCACCCACGGCGCGCACGCCCGCCGGCGCCGCGCCCCGGCCCCGGCGGTGCCCGCCATCGGGGTCGCCGCCGGTTCCGCCCGGCTGCATCCGGCAGGCTCCTCGGCGCAGTGGCCGGCCCCGGCCCAGGCCCCGGCCGGCGAGCGCCACCGCCCCTGAACAGCCGGCCGGGCCCCCGGCCCGCGCGGACCACAGAGACGCCGGAGACGCCAGAGACGCCAGAGACGCCGGAGACGCCAGAGACGCCAGAGACGCCAGAGACGCCAGAGACGCCAGAGATCACAGAGACGTCAGAGACGCCGAAGATGCCAGGGACCCAGCCCCCCCCAGGAACCCAGACCCGCCCAGGAACCCAGACCCGCCCCGCGGCACTCCGCCGACGCCCCCGCCGGCGCCCCGCCCCCGCGCCCGCAAGGGGGGGTGCCGGGCGCACGCGCCAAATGCCCCCGACATAGGCTTCGGGTATGACAAGAGCGCAGCAACTAGCCGCTGTTGAGGTCTACTTGGGCGGCCCGGGGCGGCGGCTCCGTCCCAACTCACCAGCACAAACCGCCCAGTTGGGCGGGGTCATGACATCTGCGCGGCGGGGCGACTCGAAACTCGCTCGAGAAACGGTGGAGTTGGGGCCGGGTTCCGGCTTGAGCACGGTTGTCCGGCCGCTCACCGTGTCGATAGCGTTCGACCCGCTTCACGGCACGGGCCCGTTTGCGCCGCTGCAGGCCGCCCCCGCCACCGAGCCTTCACCGGCCGGCCCGGGTGTGCCTGTGACGACTCAGCGGCGAGGGGAGGGCGCACGGGCATGAGCATCACCGACAAGGCGCCGCAGCGGACCACGGCACCGCAGGGCGAACGCATCGCCGACTGGGCGGACGGCCGGCTCGGGATCTACCAGTGGCGCACCCTGATGCGCAAGGTCTTTCCCGAGCACTGGTCCTTCATGTTCGGCGAGATCGCGCTCTACAGCTTCATCATCCTGATCCTCACCGGCCTGTACCTCACCATGTTCTTCAACCCGAGCATGGCCCACACCGTCTACGAGGGACCGCACGTCCCGCTGCAGGGTGTGCAGATGTCGGAGGCCTACGCCTCCACCCTGCGCATCAGCTTCGAGGTGCGCGGCGGCCTGTTCATCCGCCAGCTGCACCACTGGGCCGCACTGACCATGATCGCCGCGACCATGGCGCACACCCTGCGGCACTTCTTGACCGGATCCTTCCGCAAGCCCCGCGAGCTGAACTGGCTCATCGGCGTGGTCCTGCTGATCCTGGTCACCCTGGAGGGCTTCCTGGGCTACTCGCTGCCCGACGACCTCCTCTCGGGCACCGGCCTGCGCATCGCCGAGGGCGTCACCCTGGCCATCCCGCTGGTCGGCACCTACCTGACGATGTTCCTGTTCGGCGGCGAATTCCCCGCCACCGACGTCATCCCGCGCTTCTACAGCTTCCACATCCTGCTGCTGCCCGGCATCATCCTGGCCCTGGTCACCGTCCACCTGATCCTGGTCATCTACCAAAAGCACACCCAGTTCCGCGGCCCGGGCCGCTCCCAGCAGAACGTGGTCGGCCAGCCCCTGATGCCGCACTACGCGGCCAAGGCCGGCGGCTTCTTCTTCCTGGTCTCCGGCGTGCTGGCGCTGATGGCGGGCATCGCCCAGATCAACGCCGTGTGGGTGTACGGGCCCTACCGGCCCGACCAGATCTCCCAGGGATCCCAGCCCGACTGGTACATGGGCTTCCTGGAAGGCGCCCTGCGCGCCTTCCCCGCCTGGGAGTTCGCCGTCGCCGGCTACACCGTCAACATGGGCGTGCTGGTGCCGGCCGTGGTGCTGCCCACCCTGCTGATCGCCATCGCCTGCCTGTGGCCCTTCATCGAGGCCTGGATCACCGGGGACAAGCGCGAGCACCACCTGCTGGACCGCCCGCGCGAGCAGCCCGTGCGCACCGCCTTCGTCTGCTCGCTGGCCGCCTTCTACCTGGTGCTGTTCTTCGGCGGCGCCAACGACATCCTGGCCGAGCGCTTCCACCTGTCCATGAACGCCATCACCTGGGCGGTGCGCATCGGGGTGTTCGTCATCCCGGCCCTGACCTACGTCATCACCAAGCGGATCTGCATCGGCCTGCAGCTGCGCGACCGCGACAAGCTGCTGCACGGCCGCGAGACCGGCCGCATCAAGCGCCTGCCGCACGGCGAGTTCGTCGAGGTCCACGAGCGCCTGGGCCGCGGGCAGGAGTACACCCTGCTCTCCCGCGAGGTGCACCCCGCACTGCCCGCCCCGGTGCGCGAGGACCGCGACGGCGTGCCCAACCCCAAGTCCCGCGCCGAGCTGCTGCGCCACAAGCTCAGCCGCTGGCTGAGCGACGGGCAGATCGCCAACCCCACCCCCCAGGAGATGCAGCAGGCCCTGGAACACCTCGACCACGGCCCCGGGGGCCATGCCGACGGCCACCCCGGCGGGCAGGTGGGCGGGCAGAGCAACGGCCAAACCGGCGCCCTGGAGGGCCGCGGACCGGACCAGCCCGTGCACTGACCCCCAACGGCCCGGCCCGCCGGCCGGGCCCAGTCAGCAGCGGCGCGGGTGACCAGGGGACGGGTCACCCGCGCCGCCCCGTTGCGCCCTTCCGCCGGCGCCGCGCGCCAACGGCCCCACCAGCGGCGCGAGTTGCCCCGGCCGGGCGGGCGCCGCCCTCCGTTTCACGTGACCCACGTCACTTTGAACGGCTCTTGGTGTAAGGGCCCGCCCGTGTCACTATTTCTGCACGCCTCCCCTGCCCAAAAGCCGTGCCCCCTCCCTGCGGAGCGTGGAGCCCTTGGCCGCAGGGGAGTTGCGCCGCAGGGCCCGGGAACCTCCGCGTACCCCCGCGTACCTGACGGGCCCTCACCCCCCAAGCCCCCCTCGCACCACCGGCCGGTGCCGCCGCCGCGGCACGCCCCGGCCCGCGGCCCGGCGCCGCCTTCCCGCGCGCCCGCCCCGGCCCGGCGCGCCCCGCCCCCCGCGCACGCCGTGCACCGCCCGCACCACGCCCGGGGCCCGGGCGCAGCCGTCCCCGGGCCCCGGTGCGCCGCTTCGCACTCCGCCGCCGCTTGCACCGGCGCCGTAATCCATCTCTGGAGGAATGATGTCGGGAACCGCCGATCTGGCCGGTGTCTACGCTGCCGTCGAGGAATCCGCCGGGCTGCTGGACGTGGCCTGCGACCGCGACAAGGTGTGGCCCATCCTGGCCGCCTACGAGGACGTCCTGCCGGGCGCCGTGATCGCTTTCCGGGTGGCCACCAACGCGCGCCACGAGGGCGAGTTCGACTGCCGCTTCACCGTCCCGGGCCACCTGGACCCCTACGCCGTGGCCGTGGAGCAGAACCTCACCGTGCCCGGCGGCCATCCCATCGACTCGCTCCTGGCCGAGGTGCAGGAGCACTGCGCGGTGGACAGCTACGGCGTCGACTTCGGCGTGCAGGGCGGTTTCAAGAAGATCTGGGTGTACTTCCCCGGCGGCCGCCACCAGACGCTCTCGCACCTGGCCAAGATCGCCTCCATGCCGCCGGGCCTGGCCGCCACCGAGGACTTCTTCGCCCGCTACGGCCTGGCCGACCAGGTGGACCTGATCGGCATCGACTACGCCAGCCGCACCATGAACGTGTACTTCGCGGCCTCCTCCGAGGTGGTGGCCCCCGAGACGGTCCTGGCGATGCACCGCGAGATCGGCCTGCCCGACCCCAGCGAGCAGATGCTCGACTTCTGCCAGAAGGCCTTCGGCATCTACACCACCTTGAACTGGGACTCACAGAACGTGGAGCGGATCGCCTACAGCGTCAAGACCGAGAACCCGCTGGAGCTCTCCGCCCGCCTGGGCGCCAAGGTCGAGCAGTTCCTCAAGAGCGTCCCCTACGGGGCCGACACCCCCAAGATGGTCTACGCCGCCGTCACCGCCGGCGGCGAGGAGTACTACAAGCTCCAGTCGTACTACCAGTGGCGCACCGACAGCCGGCTGAACCTTTCCTACGTCGGCGGGCGCTCGGCCTGACCCGCCCCCGCCCCGCACCCGCCCGCCCCCGCTCGCCCGCCGGGGCTCTCCCCGGCCTCTGCACCCCTATCGAAAGGGAACAGCCGCAAATGTCTACTGAAGCCACCCTCGCCCGGTTCCGCGAGTACATGGTCGGCCCCTCGCGGTTCATGAGCCTGCTGTCCGTCTTCGAGCTCGGCCTGGTCGACCAGCTGCGCGCCACGCCCGGCGCGGATGCGGCCCGGCTCGGCGAGGCGGTGGGCGCCAAGCCCGACGCCGTGGAGCAGCTGTTGTTCCTGATGGTCAAGGAGGGCTTCGTCGCCCAGGACGAGGACGGCGGCTACCGCCTGGACGCGCTGGCCGAGGTCGCCGAGCACGACCTCAAGCGCGCCCTCACCTACATGAACATGATCAAGGTGGTGGCGCTGCGGCAGCTCTTCTACCTCACCGACAGCGTGCGCACCGGCACGATCGTGGGCCTCAAGGAGCTCTACGGCGCCGGCGAGGGCACCCTGTACGACGCGGTGGCCGACCACAGCGACCTCAACGACGCCTGGCTGACGCTGATGAACAACGTCACCGCCAACATCGACCCCTGGTTCTTCGCCAACATCGACGTGCCCGCCGGCGCGAAGGTCCTGGACGTGGCCGGCAACACCGGCCTGGGCGCCATCCACACCTATGAGCACAAGGCCTCCCCGGGGCTGACGGTGACCACCTTCGACCTGCCGGAGAAGGAGAGCACCTGCCTGGAGAACTTCAAGAAGCACGGGGTGGCCGAGCACTGCTCCTTCATCGGCGGCAACGTCTTCGACGAGATCCCCCAGGGCTTCGACACCGTGCTGATCAAGCACTTCCTGGACATGTTCGACAAGGACGACGTGTTCACCATCCTCAAGGGCGTGCACCGCTCCCTGGAGGTGGGCGGGCAGGTCCACATCATGGTGCCGGTCTATCCCGAGGACATCCGCGACACCGACAACTACAACGTCGACTTCTTCCCGGCCTTCTTCATCGGCTGCACCATGGGCCAGGGCGGCCCGCAGAAGATCTCCACGTACCAGAGCTGGCTGGAGGAGTGCGGGTTCAAGGTCACCAAGGCCATCACCAAGGACCCCGCCGAGGTGCCCCGCGACGTCATTCCCGTCCAGGCCATCCTGTGCGCCACCAAGGTCGCCTGACACCCCCTCACCCCCCGGGCGCGGGTGCCGCCCCCGTGCGGCGCCCCGCCCCGGCCCCCGCTGCGAACACGCGCCAACCGGCCCATGGAGGAGTCATGCCCCAAGCCACGGGGATCAACGAGGTGTGCTCGGCCATCGAGGAGGCGGCCCGCCTGGCGGGCGTGCCCGCCCGCCCCGACAGCGTGCGGCCCATCGTCAGCGCCTTCGCCGAGGGCCTGCACGAGGCCGGGGTCGTCTACAGCCTCTCCACCCGCCAGGACACCCCGGCGGAGCTCGACTTCACCCTCACGGTGCCCACCCGCAGCGGCGACCCCTACGCCACCGCGCTCGCGCACGGCTTCCTCACCGCCACCGGCCACCCCCTCGACACGCTCCTGGCGGACATCCAGAGCCGGTGCACCATCAGCGAGTACCTCATCGACGGCGGCGTCGCCGGCGGCTTCAACAAGATCTACGCGCACTTCCCGCAGGACGTCCAGGACGTGGCCGGGCTCGCCGAACTGCCCTCCATGCCGCCCGCCCTGGCCCAGAGCCTGGGGCTGCTGGCCCGGCACGGCCTGAGCGACGTCGCGATGATCGGCATCGACTACCCGCGCCGCACCGTCAACCTGTACTTCACCCAGCTCTCCGAGCAGTGCCGGGCGCCCGCAACCATCCTGGCCCTGCACCGCGAACTGGGCCTGCCCGCCCCCGGCGAGGCGATGCTGGCCTTCGCCGCCCGCTCCTTCCGCATCTACACCACCCTCAGCTGGGACTCCGCCGGCATCGAGCGGATCTGCTACGCCCCGCCGCCCGCCCGCGGCTGGGAGCCGGCCGCGCTGCCGGCGCCCGTCCCCGAGCGGGTCGCGCACTTCGTGGACCACGCCCCGCGCGCCTACCCCGGCGAGCCCATCGTCATTGCGGCCGTGAAGTGGGCGCCCGAGGGGGAGTACCTCAACCTCGGCCCCTACTTCCAGCTCTCCCCGCTGATGCGCCAGGTGATCAGCGCGGTCCACAACGGAAAGCTCTGAACACAGAACCACTTGTGAAATGCCTGAGCCCGGCTTGCGCCCAGCTCAGGCATTTCTTCGCACCACCCGGCCCGAGACTGCCTGAAGGGCCATTCTGCATTGTTTCCACCGGTGCGGGCACCCCCATGCCCACATTAAAGTTGAATATTACACAACGTCATGAGTGTACGGTCAAAACGGTGTTGATTTGCTCTGTGGAATCGGGCAAGATCGCACCGCGGAACGGGGGACGGACGCGCCCCGATGCGCCCTCCCCCCACCATTCGCCAAACGCACTCGCTCATCACGAAGGGGACACCCATGTCCGAATCCGTCCCGGGCCTGCCATTCACCGACGCGGCCGAACTGCGCCGCGCCAACCGGGCCACCGTCGAGCAGTACATGCACACCCGCGGCCAGGACCGGCTGCGCCGCCACGAGCTGTTCACCGAGGACGGCCGCGGCGGACTGTGGACCACCGACACCGGCTCCCCGGTCGAGACGGTCGGCCGCGACCGGCTCGCCGAGCACGCCGTATGGTCCCTCGGCTGCTTCCCCGACTGGGAGTGGTACAACATCCAGATATTCGAGACACAGGACCCCAACCACATCTGGGTGGAATGCGACGGACGCGGCAAGATCCGCTTCGGCGATTACCCCGAGGGATACTACGAGAACCACTTCCTGCACTCCTTCGAACTGGACAACGGGAAGATCAAGCGCAATCGCGAGTTCATGAATCCCTTCCAGCAGCTGCGGGCGCTCGGTATTCCAGTACCGGAAATCAAGCGCACCGGAATTCCCACCTGAGTTATCACTTCACCGCTGGATCGGAGTACGTCATGGAAGACGTTATACGGGAGATTCGTATCCGCGGGGCACTGCAGCAACCCGAATGGAGCGACCTGTCCCAGCTGAACCGGGTGGGCGAGGCCCTCGCCTCCCGCCCCCCGCTCGTCCAGGGCGACGACCTGGCCACCCTGCGCACCCTGCTGGGCAAGGTCGCCCGCGGCGAGGCCATGGTCCTGCAGTCCGGCGACTGCGCCGAGGACCCCCAGGAATGCACCCCCTCCTACGTCGCCCGCAAGGCCGCCCTGCTGGACGTGCTGGCCGGCTCCCTCGGACTGATCACCGGCAAGCCGGTGCTGCGGGTGGGCCGCATCGCCGGCCAGTTCGCCAAACCCCGCTCCAAGCCCACCGAAATCATCGACGGGGTGGAACTGCCCGTCTTCCGCGGCCACATGGTCAACGGCCCCGAACCCGACGCCGAGAGCCGCCGCCCCGACCCGCTGCGCATCCTCACCGGCTACATGGCCGCCGGCGACATCCTGGAACACCTGGGCTGGCGCGACCGGGCCGCCGGCCGCGACGTCGTCGAACCGATGGTGTGGACCAGCCACGAAGCGCTGCTCCTGGACTACGAAACACCCATGCTGCGCACCGACGACAAGGGCCGCCTCTTCCTCGGCTCCACCCACTGGCCCTGGATCGGCGAGCGCACCCGCCAGGTCGAAGGCGCCCACGTCGCCCTCCTGTCCCAGGTCAGCAACCCCGTCGCCTGCAAGGTCGGCCCCAGCATGGACACCGCCGACCTCCTGGCCCTGTGCGAACGCCTGGACCCCTGGCGCGACGAGGGCCGCCTGACCCTCATCGCCCGCATGGGCGCCGACCACGTCGGCGAGAAACTGCCCCGCCTGGTCGAAGCGGTCCGCGAGGCCGGCCACCCCGTCATCTGGCTCAGCGACCCGGTGCACGGCAACACCGTCACCGCCCCCGGCGGCTACAAGACCCGCCTGGTGGACACCGTCGCCCGCGAGATCACCGGCTTCGCCCGCGCCGTCCAGAGCGCCGGCGGCACCGCCGGCGGACTCCACCTGGAGACCACCCCCGACGACGTCACCGAGTGCGCCAGCACCGAGGCCGACCTGGACCGCGTCGGAGAGCGCTACACCTCCTGCTGCGACCCGCGCCTGAACCCCGCCCAGGCCCAGACCGCCGTCAACGCCTGGCCCGCCTGACCCCACCGGACCGCCCGCACCCCCGCACCCGTTCGAGGACTTCCACCATGACCGGCATACCCCCCATCAGCCCCTACCCCCTGCCCGCCGAGGGCGACCTGCCCCCGGCCGCCGTGTCCTGGACCGCCGAGGCCGACCGGGCGGTCCTGCTCGTCCACGACATGCAGCGGTACTTCCTCAAGCCCTTCCCCGACCCCCTGCGCCACGAGCTGATCACCCACGCCGCCCAGCTGCGCGACCACTGCGCCACCCTGGGCATCCCCGTCGCCTACACCGCCCAGCCCGGCGGCATGAGCGACGAACAGCGCGGCCTGCTCAAGGACTTCTGGGGCCCGGGCATGCGCCCCGCCCCCGAGGACCGCCAGGTCGTCGACGCCCTCGCCCCCACCGCGCAGGACTGGCAGCTCACCAAATGGCGCTACAGCGCCTTCTTCAAGACCGACCTGCTCCAGCGCATGCGCGCCGCCGGCCGCGACCAGCTCATCGTGTGCGGCGTCTACGCCCACGTCGGCGTCCTGGCCACCGCCATCGACGCCTTCACCCACGACATCCAGCCCTTCCTCGTCGCCGACGCCACCGCCGACTTCTCACAGGACTACCACCGCTCGGCCCTCACCTACGCCGCCGAGCGCTGCGCCCGGGTCACCACCGTCAAGGGGCTCCTCACATGACACCGACACCCCCCACCCCCGACCTGCTGGCCCGCGCCCTGAGCGGCCACAGCAAGGCCTTCGCCCTGCTGCACCGGCCCCACACCACCGGCCCCGGCACCCTGGAAGTCCTCACCGGCTCGGTCACCCGGCCCGCCACCCTGGCCGACATCCCCCTGCCCGAGCAGCCCGGCACCGGCGCCGGGGACACAGCGGGCCACGAAGTACTGGTCCTCATGCCCTACCGGCAGCTGGCCGAACGCGGCTTCGCCTGCGCCGACGACGGCACCCCGCTGCTCGCCATGACCGTCACCGACCAGCAGCAACTGCCCCTGCAGCAGGCCCTGGCCCGCATCCCGGACGTCCCCACCCCGCTGTCCGGCGGCGACTTCGACGTCGACGACGCGGCCTATGAGGACGTGGTGCGCCGCATCGCCAAGGAAATGATCGGCACCGGCGAGGGCGCCAACTTCGTCATCAAGCGCACCTTCGTCGCCGACATCACCGACTACGGCCCCGCCAGCGCCCCCGCCCTCTTCCGCCGCCTGCTGGAGAGCGAGAGCGGCGCCCACTGGACCTTCCTCATCCACACCGGCGACCGCGTCCTGGTCGGCGCCTCCCCCGAACGCCACGTCAGCCTCAAGGACGGCACGGCCGTCATGAACCCCATCAGCGGCACCTACCGCTACCCGCCCTCCGGCTCCACCCTCGAAGGCGTCCTTCAGTTCCTCGGCGACCGCAAGGAAACCGACGAGCTCTACATGGTCCTCGACGAGGAACTGAAGATGATGGCCCGCATCTGCGACACCGGCGGCCGCGTCGTGGGCCCCTACCTCAAGGAAATGGCCCGCCTGGCCCACACCGAGTACTTCATCGAGGGCCGCACCGACCGCGACGTGCGCGACATCCTGCGCGAGACGATGTTCGCCCCCACCGTCACCGGCAGCCCCCTGGAAAGCGCCTGCCGCATCATCCACCAGTACGAGCCCGGCGGCCGCGGCTACTACAGCGGCGCCGCCGCCCTCATCGGCCGCGACGAGCACGGCGAGCGGGTCATGGACTCCGCCATCCTCATCCGCACCGCCGACATCAGCGAGCAGGGCCGCCTGGCCATCGGCGTCGGCGCCACCATCGTGCGCCACTCCGACCCCGCCTCCGAAGCCGCCGAGACCCGCGCCAAGGCCGCCGGCCTGGTCGCCGCCCTCGGCGGCGAAACCACCCAGCGCTTCGCCGACCACCCCAGCGTGCGCCGCGCCCTGGAAGGCCGCAACGACTCGATCGCCGGCTTCTGGCTCTCCGACATCCCCGCCCGCGCCGCCGCCCGGCCCCAACTGGCCGGCCGCCGCGTCCTGGTCGTCGACATGGAGGACACCTTCACCTCCATGATCGACCAGCAGCTGCGCTCCCTGGGCCTGGACGTCACCCTGCGCCGCTACGACGAGGCCTACACCTTCACCGGCCACGACCTCGTCGTCATGGGCCCCGGCCCCGGCGACCCCCAGGAAGTGGCCCACCCCAAAATGGCCCACCTGCACACCGCGGTCGCCACCCTGCTGCGCGAACAGCGCCCCTTCCTCGCCGTCTGCCTCAGCCACCAGGTCCTGGGCCTGCAACTGGGCCTGCCCCTGCGCCGCCGGGACGTGCCCAACCAGGGCGTGCAAAAGCAGATCGACCTGTTCGGCGCCCCCGAACACGTCGGCTACTACAACACCTTCGCGCTGCTGAGCGAGCACGAGGAATTCACCCCCCGCGGCGTGCCCGGCCACACCGGCCACCAGCCGGTCCAGGTCAGCCGGGACGCGGCCACCGGCGAGGTGCACGCCCTGCGCGGGCCCGGCTTCGCCTCCCTGCAGTTCCACCCCGAATCCGTCCTGACCCGCGAAGGCCCCCGCATCGTCGGCACCGCCCTGGCCGGCCTGCTGGCCCCGGCCCGCACCCCCGACCCGGCCTGAGACGCCCCACCGACCGCCGGGCCGGCGCCCACCCCCGAGCGCCGGCCCGGCCCCTGCCCTGCCCCTCCGCCCCTCACAGCCCGCTGGGGCCGCACCGCTGAAGGATTGATCCATGTCTGATGTACGGCGTTCCGAGACGATGACGGGCTCGGTGGAGGTGGAGTTCGCCGAGTTCCGCACCCCGCCCGCGGAGCCGCTGGGATTGTTGTCGGCCTGGCTGAAGGCGGCCACCGAGCAGGGCGTGCGCGAGCCGCGCGCGCTGGCCCTGGCCACCGCCGATGCGCAGGGGCGCACCTCCTCGCGGATCCTGGCGGTCAATCAGGTCACCGACACCGGCATCGTGTTCATCACCCACACCGGCAGCCAGAAGGGCCGCGAGCTGAGCGCCAACCCCTGGGCCTCGGGGGTGCTGTACTGGCGCGAGACCAGCCAGCAGATCACCGTGGCCGGACCGGTGCGCCGGCTGCCGCGCGCCCAGGCGGAGGAACTGTGGGCGGCGCGCGCGGTGTTCACCCACGCCATGTCCACCGTCTCGCTGCAGAGCGAGCCGCTGCGCGACCTGGACCACCTGGAGGACATCCGCGCCCGCGCCCTGGAACTGGGCCAGCCGCCCCGGCCGCTGCCCTGCCCGCAGGCGTTCGCGGCCTACGTCCTGGAGCCGGCCGCGGTGGAGTTCTGGGCCAACGGCACCGACCGGCTGCACGAGCGGCTGCGCTACGACCGCACCGACAGCGGCTGGGACACCACCCGCCTGCAGCCCTGACCCCCACCTACCCGGAGATGTGATGACTGCCCCTGCCCCGGTGTTCACCGACCACCTCGAGCTGCGCGCCCGCAACCGGCGGGCCGTGGAGCAGTACATGGAGACTGGGCCCGAGGCCCGGCTGCGCCGCTACACCCTCTACACCCAGGACGGCACCGCGGCCCTGTTCAACACCGACATCGGCCGCCCCATCGTGGTGAAGGGCCGCGCCAAGCTGCAAAAACACGGCGAACTCTCCCTGCAGGTGCTGCCCGACTGGGAGTGGTCCGACGTGCGGATCTACGAGACCCAGGACCCGGCGGTCATCTGGGTGGAGTGCGACGGCGAGGGCACCATCCGCTTCCCCGGCTACCCCGAGGGCCGCTACCGCAACCACTTCATCCACGGCTTCACCCTGGACGACGGACAGATCGCCGCCAGCCGCGAATACACCAACCCCATCGAGCACATGCGCGCCCTGAGCATCGACACCCCACACATCAAGCGCGACTGGATCCCCTCCTGAACCCCAGTCCCCAGCCCCGCCCTTGCGTGCGGTGAGAGGGGGTGGGGGCCGCCGACCCGACGGCCGGCGGCCCCCACCCCCTCTGCCTACCCCTGCGCGGCGCGCGGCGCCTCAGATCTCGCTGCGGCCGGCTTTGAGGGCGGCGGCGGTGTCCACGACGCGGCGGGCCTGGTGGCGGGCGGCTTGCAGGGCGACTTCGCCGGGTGCGCCGTCGCCGGCGACGTGCGAGGTGCCGTAGGGGTTGCCGGACTGGAACTGGATGGGGTCGGTGTAGCCGGGGGGCACGATGATGCCGCCCCAGTGGTAGAAGGTGTTCGACAGGGCCAGGATGGTGGATTCCTGTCCGCCGTGGGCGGTGTTGCTGGCGGTGAACGCGGAGAACACCTTCCCGGCGATCTTCCCGGCGAACCAGAGGGGGCCGGTGGTGTCGATGAAGGCGCGCAGCTGGCTGGCGGGGTTGCCGAAGCGGCTGGGGGTGCCGAACAGGACCGCGTCCGCCCAGGCGAGGTCGTCGTGGGTGGCCTCGGCGATGTCGGTGGTGGCCGCCCGGTGCTCCACCCAGGCCGGGTTGGCCTGGACGGCCGCCTCGGGGGCGGTCTCGGCGACCTTGCGCAGCCGCACGGTGGCGCCGGCCTTCTCCGCGCCCTCGGCCACCGCCTGAGCCAACGTGTGCACGTTGCCGGTCGCGCTGTAATAGATGATTGCAACGTTCACAGGTTCCACGACTGTTTCCTTTTCTTCGCGTGCTTAACGGGTGGTGCCAGGAGCGGGCCGCCCGACGGGAGCCGGCCGTACCCCTGTGGAAAAGACGTCCGACAGCGGTCAATGCGTAAAAGCCGAGAAAAACCTCGCGCGGCCCCTGCGGGGCGCCGCCGGCGGTGTGGCACTGTCGGCGGCCCCCCGCCAACGGGAGCCGTGCGGCCCAGGTCAGCCGCGGGCGTCCCGCAGCCGGGACGGGGCCTTGCCTGCCGGGCGGGGGCCGCACACGGCGGCACCCGGCCCCGCTGGTGAGCCGCGGATCGAGGTCAGCTGCACGGCAATTCTCCTTCGCAGACGGTGCACGACCCGGAAAAGCCCGAAGTCGCGGGCGGAGAACGGGGATTCCGGTGCCGGGCGACCGGGGGACGGAGCCCGGCAGGAATTCGATCTCCAGCCATACGACGACGCAGCCCGTTGTAATGTGAGGTGACGCGCGCCACCTTCAGGGCGACGCCGGAACGAACTGGTGAAGTCGGGGCGCAGTCAAGGGAGTTGGCGACACCATGAGCAAGCATGTGGAGCCGGAGGACAGCCGGCTCGACCCGGGCCTGCGCGCCGTACTCAGCGAGCGCCGGCAGCTGATCAACCTCGCCTACCGGTTCCTCGGCTCGCTGGCCGACGCCGAGGACGTGGTGCAGGAGACCTACGCCCGCTGGTATGCGATGTCCGAACGCCAACGGGAGGCGGTCGCCGCCCCCGGCGGCTGGCTGACCACCGTGGCCAGCCGCATCTGCCTGGACCTCCTGGGCTCGGCCAGGGCCCGGCGCGAGCGGTATGTGGGGGAGTGGATCCCCGAGCCGCTGCCCGACCGCATGGAGTGGATCGGCGGCCCCGACCCCACCGGCGACCCGGCCGACCGCATCACCCTGGACGAGTCGGTCAACATGGCCTTCCTCGTCGTCCTCGACGCGATGACCCCGGCCGAGCGCGTCGCGTTCATCCTCCACGACGTCTTCCACTACTCCTTCGCCGAGGTCGCCCAGATCCTCGGCCGCAGCCCGGCCGCCTGCCGCCAGCTGGCCTCCTCCGCCCGGCGCCGCATCGCCGCCGCCCGCAGCACCCCGGCGGCCGCCACCACCCACCGCGCCGATCTGGTACGGGACTTCAAGCAGGCCTGGGCGGCCAAGGACATCGAGGCCCTCATCGGCCTGCTCGACCCCGACGCCACCACCATCGCCGACGGCGGCGGCCTGGTCAGCGCCCAGCTGCAGCCGGTCACCGGCGGCGAGCAGATCGCCCACGTCTTCGCCGACGTCGCCCACCGCGCCCCGGACCTGACGATCCTGGAGCGCACCGTCAACGGCCAGCCCGGCCTGGTGGCCCAGCTGGACGGCGTCACCGTCTCGGTGCTCGCCTTCGACTTCGAGGGCGAGCGCATCAAGCACATCTGGGCGGTGCGCAACCCCGAGAAGCTGCGCCCCTGGACCGCCGGCTGACCCGCCCGGGCCACGCCCCCGCCCCGGACCGCGCGCCGGGGCGGGGGCGTGGCGGGCGCTCTCAGCCCTGCGCAGGCGGCGGGCCGAGGGGAACCTTGTAGCTCTCCAGGTGGCTGATCGCGTCCCCGACGAAGGTGAACACGTCGCTGAAGAGGAACTCCGCACTGCCCCCGCCCGGCAGCGGCAGCGCCGCACGGCCGGTGGCCACCACGGTGTCGCCCTCCTCGATGAGCCGGTCGACCGTGATCCGCGGCCGCTGCACGACGCCCTGCGCCGCGACCCCGTTCTTGTTCTGCACCACACCGCGCAGCGCGTCCTTGCCCTGCACCCGCAGCTGGCCCAGGCTCTCCCACACCACGTCGTCGGTCACCAGGGCCAGGACCTGCTCGTGGTCGCCGCTGAGGACCCCGTCGCGGTACCGCTCCACGATCGCTTTGTGTTTGCTCATGCCATATGACTATTTGATACGACTAGGAGGGCGCTGGAATCCTGCCAGAAGGGGGTGCCCGCCGGGCCGGGCCGCCTCACATTCCCACCGGCTGTCTCGTCGTATGCGATGACGGCAGATTCCGGCCAAGGGAGCAAGCGAGACGATGAGGACGCAGACCGCGCCAGACGACGACCGGCTTGAGGCGGACCTGAGCACGGTCCTGAGCGAGCGGCGTCAGCTGATCAACCTCGCCTACCGGTTCCTGGGCTCGCTGGCCGACGCCGAGGACGTCGTGCAGGAGGCCTACGCCCGCTGGTATGCCATGACGCCCGCCCAGCGCGAGGCGGTCGCCTCGCCCGGCGGCTGGCTGACCACCGTGGCCAGCCGCATCTGCCTGGACCTCCTGGGCTCGGCCAGGGCCCGGCGCGAGCGGTATGTGGGGGAGTGGATCCCCGAGCCGCTGCCCGACCACTCCGAGTGGATCAGCGGCCGCTCGGTGGGCACCGCCGACCCGGCCGACCGCATCACCCTGGACGAGTCGGTCAACATGGCCTTCCTGGTCGTCCTGGAGTCCATGACCCCCGCCGAGCGGGTCGCGTTCATCCTCCACGACGTCTTTCGCTACTCCTTCGCCGAAGTGGCCGAAAGCGTCGGCCGCAGCCCGGCCGCCTGCCGCCAGCTGGCCTCCTCCGCCCGGCGCCGCATCCGCAGCGCCCAGCAGCCCCCCGCCACCGCCCAGCGCGCCGACATCGTGCGGGACTTCAAGCAGGCCTGGGAGGCCAAGGACATCGGCGCCCTGATCAGCCTCCTGGACCCCGAGGCCACCGGGCTGGCCGACGGCGGCGGCCTGGTCAACGCCGCGCCGCCCACCGGCGGCGGCGAGCAGATCGCCCGCTACCTGGTCACCATCACCGCCAAGGCGCCCGCCATGACGATCCTGGAGCGCACCGTCAACGGCGAGCCCGGCCTGGTCGTCCAGCAGAACGGCGTCACCGTCTCGGTGCTGGCCTTCGACTTCGCCGGCGAGCGCATCAAGCACCTGTGGGCGGTGCGCAACCCCGAGAAGCTGCGCCCCTGGACCACCGCCTGACCCCCGCCCCCGCCCGCGGGCGGGGGAGAGGGGCAGGTCACGCGGGCGGCTGTCACATTCGGGCGGGCTGTGCGGTCTCAGCTGTGTACGCACCAGCACGGCAGAGGAGCCCACCATGGACGCTCGCTTGAACCTCTTCGACAACCCCGTCTCGGCCGCCTTCTTGAAGTACCTGGCCGCGGCGGGCAAGGCGGCAGCCAACTCCGCGCTGCCCGCGTCGACGCAGGAACTGGTCAGGCTGCGCGCCAGCCAGATCAACGGCTGCGGCTTCTGCATCGACATGCACACCAAGGAGGCCGCGCACGCCGGGGAGAGCGCCGTGCGCCTGAACCTGGTCGCCGCCTGGCGGGAGGCGACGGTCTTCACCGAGGCCGAACGCGCCGCCCTGGAGCTGGCCGAGCAGGGCACCCGCGTCGCCGACGCGGCCGGCGGGGTCAGCGAGGCGGCCTGGGCGAACGCCGCCCGCCACTACGACGAGGACCAGCTGGCCGCCCTGCTGGCCACCATCGCCCTGATCAACGCCTTCAACCGGCTCAACATCATGGCCCAGCAGCCCGCCGGGCACTACCGGGTCGGCCAGTTCACCTGACCGGCCCACCTGAACCGCCCCCAGCGCCCGGGGGGGGGAGGGGGCGGGCCGCCCGCGGCCCGCACGGGCCGCGGGCGGCGCCACCTCAGCTGATCTTCATGGTCGCCATCATGCCCATGGCCGAGTGGTCCAGCATGTGGCAGTGGTAGACGTAGGAGCCCCGGTAGGTGTCGAAGGTCGCCTGCAGCTTGACCGTCTCACCCGGCGCGACGATCACCGTGTCCTTCAGCCCCGACTCGCCGGGCGCCGGCGGCTTGCCGCCCCGCTCCAGGACCCGGAACTGCACCAGGTGCATATGGAAGTTGTGCGGCACCCGAGGATTGGCGTTGGTGACCGTCCACACCTCACTGGCCCCGAACCGGATGCTGGCATCCACCCGCGCCGGGTCGTACATCTTGCCGTCCATGTACCCCTTGGGGTGTGCGACGCCCTCCTCCATCTTCATCACGATCGTCCGCTCGTTGGTCGGCGTGGGCAGCGCCGGCAGCGAGCGCAGCACCGGCGGCACCGAGCTGCTGTCGGTGGCCGTGCGCACCACGTCGAACCGCATCACCTGGCCGACCTGCTCGGCGCTGCCGGCGAAGATGATGCTGTTCTCCAGCACCACCTTGTCGCCCACCTGGTAGCGGGAGAAGTCGACGACGGCGTCGATGCGCTCGCCCGGGGAGAGGGTGAGCGCGTTGGTGGTGTGCGGGCTGGGCAGCAGCCCGCCGTCCGAGCCGATCTGGACGATCTCGCTGCCGTCCGCCAGCCGCAGCCCCAGGAAACGCTGGTTGGACATGTTGGCGAAGCGCAGCCGGTACTTGCGGGCCGCGACCTGGAAGTAGGGGTAGGGCGCGCCGTTGACCAGCAGCGTGGAGCGCTGCTGGTCGTCCATGACGTACACGAGCTGACCCGCGGTGTCGAAGTGCGCGTCGCGGATGGCGATCACCACGTCGTACTCGCCCTTGGGCAGCGGCAGCTGGTCCTCGGTGGTGTCGGTCAGCAGGTAGCTGCCGTGCAGCCCGCGGTAGACGTTCTCCGACTCCATGTGGTGGGCGTGGTCGTGGTACCACAGCGAGGCGTGCGGCTGCTTGTTGGGATAGGTGTAGGCCCGCGACCCGCCCGGGGCCAGGGTGTCCATCGGGTCGCCGTCGTTGGCCTGGGTGACCGAGGCGCCGTGCAGGTGCGAGGAGGTGGCCACGTCCAGCTCGTTGTGCTGGCGCACGATGACGGTGCGTCCCGAGCGCGCCTTGATGGTCGCGCCGGGGAAGTTCCCGTCGTAGGTGATCAGATCGGTCTGGATGCCCGGCAGGATCTCCCTGCGGACCCGGCGCGTGGTGACGTCGTAGTAGTCGGTGGTCGTGGTGCGGAAGGTGGGTCTGAGTACCGGCATCTGCGGCATGGGCACGGTGAACAGCTCGGGTATGGCCGAGGTGGCCGCGGCCGGGCTGGCCTTGGCGCGGTCCACGCCGAGCAGGGGGGTGAACGACGCCCCGGTGAGCCCTACGCCCGCGGCGGCGAGTCCGGTGCCGAGCAGACGGCGTCGGGTAACCATGGTGCCCTCCTAAGTACGTGAATACGTGAGTGAAAAGCGGGGCAACCGCGGGGCCGGCCGCACGGGGTGACAAAGAGCGCGGCCGCGTCAAGCCGTGCGGTGCCAGCGGTAGTTCACCAGCCGCTCCTTGAGATTCGCTCGGATCCGCATGGTCCTGGTCCGCCCCGCTTTCAGCCCCTTGGGCCTCGCGCGGCGGCGCCCGGCTGCCGCACACTGCGCATGACCCGCCGCGCAGCGGCCCGAGCGCAGGTGAAAGGACGGCACGATGCCCGTGAGCGAGCCCGGTGACGCGCGGGGCCCGGTCCTGCTCGGCCCGCACCAGACCCGCGCCCCCGGGCGCGGACCGGTCCACCTGGTGTGGTCGCTGCGCGGCCGGGGGCGCGATCTGGACGCCGCCGTGGTGCGGCTGGCCCCCGGCACCGACCTGGGCCAGGACGCCGGGGCCGGACACGGGCTCCTGCTCACCGTGCTGGCCGGCGAGGGCGAACTGCGCCTGGACGGTGCCGCCTTCCCGCTCGCCCCCGGCGCGCTGGCCTGGCTGCCCGCCCGCACCGCGCACGCCCTGCGCGCGGGCGACCAGGGCCTGACCTACACCACCGCCCACCGCCGCCCGGCCCCCGCCGACACCGGCGCGGGGGAACCGGCCTGCCTCCTCGACCGGCTCTGCCCCGAGTGCGGCCACCTGACCGCCACCCGCGAGGACCGCTTCTGCGCCCACTGCGGACACGCACTGACCGAGACCGAGGACGCCCCCGGGGCCGGGTGAGCAGCCGGGCCCGGGGCCGGGTGAGTGCGGGCCCGGCTCTTCTCATCCGGCGGGCTCGCCCGCACACTTCACCGGTGCGTCCGCGCGGTGCGGGCGCGGTGCGGGGCCGTGTCGTGTCCCGCCTGCGGTGAGGAGATGCCCGTGCCGATGGACCAGCGTGCCCGACGCGCCGCGCGCCTGCTGCTCGGCTGGCTGTGCGTGCTCGCCGTGATCGTGCCGGCGGCCCCCGCCGCCGCGGCCCCGGCGCCCGCGGCCGCCCCCCGGCCCGTGGTCTTCGTGCACGGCTACAACGCCGACCCCGGCGTATGGGGCGCGATGCGCGAGGACTTCCGAGCCGCCGGCTACGGCGAGGACGACCTGTACTCCTTCGGCTACGACACCAGCCGCTCGGTCAACGAGGACCTCGCCGGCCAACTGGCCGCCCACGTCGCCCAGATACGCGCCCGCACCGGCGCCGACCGCGTGGACCTGGTCGCCCACTCCTTCGGCAGCCTGGTCACGCGCTGGTATGTGAAGTTCGGCGGCGGCGCGCCCGCCGTCGCCCACTGGGTCTCCCTGGGCGGCCCCAACCACGGCACCACCACCGCCTGGGCGTGCGCCCTGTGGTCGCAGGCCTGCCGCGACATGACCCCCGGCTCCTACGTCACCGACCGGCTCGCCCAGGGCGATGAGACCCCCGGCCCGGTGGCGTACGCGACCTGGGCCTCCTCCTGCGACGAGGTCATCAACCCCGACGCCAGCGTCCCGCTGACCGGGGCGGCCAACGCGGGAGCCGGCTGTCTGGCCCACAACGACCTGCTGGGCGACGACGCCGTCTCCCGCGGGGTACGGGACTTCCTGACCGCCACCCCGTGAACCCCCGCCCCACACGTGGCCTGTTCAGGCCGGTGCGGGCTCGAAGACCAGGATGAAGAAGCGGGCACCGGGCGAGCCCAGCGGCACCGCGGCACACATGGTCACCTGCCCGGCCCGGGAGGGCAGATGGTGCGCACAGCACCGCTCGGCGCCCGCCGGCGGGCCCGCGGGACCGGGCCAGGGAAAACGCACCGGCCGGGTCGCCCCGCTGGGCTGGACGTAGGTCACCGGGTCCGAGCGGTAGATCGGGCCGGCCACTGGGTCGGCCTCCACCTCCTTGTCCAGCTCCCGCAGATCACTGTTGCCCGGATACAGCGCCACGGCCTTGCGCAGCTGCGCGGCCAGCGGCCGCGCCCACTGCCGCTCCCAGTCCCGCAAGTGGTGCTCGCGCGCGGTCTCCCGCAGCAGCATGTAGCGCATCAAGTTGCGCTCCGGCAGCGCGGGCCGGTCCCCCGGGGCGCGCGGGAACATGGCGGTGAACGCCTCGTTGCAGGCCAGGACGTTCCAGGCGACGTCATTGACGTAGCAGGGCCGGGTCACACTGGCCACCGCCTGGTGCCAGGCGCCATGGATGTCCTGCCCGGCCAGCGGGTCCTGCGGCCTCGGCGGCTCGTGCCCCAGCGCATACGCGTACAGCGCGGTGCGCTCGCCCTCCTCCAGGTGCAGCACATCGGAGACCCGGTCGAGGAAGTCGGCGGCGGGGGAGGGCATTTCACCCCGCTCCAGCTGGGCGTAGGTGCGCTCGGAGACATACAGGAGCTGGGCGACCTGCGCCTGGGAGAGCCCCGGGGCGCGGCGGCCGCGGCCGGTGCGCGGGCGCAGGCCCACCGCGGCCGGCTCCAGCCGGCTCCGCTTCCAGCGCAGCAGCTGCCGCAGGGCGGACTTATTGTCCACGGCCGGCCCTCCCGCCCCTGGCGCCCGCGTCAACCGCCGTGCGCGGCACGGGTATTTCCGGAAATCCGTGCACAGGAAGAAACCGCTCCTGGCCGTGCCCGCCGAGAACCCCCGACAATGACGGCCTGGATCTTGCCGCACGGCGGCCGGCACGGCGCTCCGCTGCCGCCGGGGGGTGTTCACGGCGGCGCGGCGCGCCGCACGCGCACCCGCCGCGCACTCCGGCGGCGCACCCGCCCCCCGCCGGTATGCCCTGGTCCAGGCCCCGCATGGTCCTCTCCGCCTTCCCCCAAGGCCGTGCGCGCGGCCCAACGCGCACACCGGCCGCCCCTGTTCGTGCCGGGCCCGTCGGCCCGGCGCAGAGTACCCCGACACCGTAGGAGCCTGACTTCGAGCCCCCGTCGTGCGCGCGGAGCGCGGGTGCGGCGGCGGTCGGCGGGTGCGCCATGGGGGTCCCCCTGTCCGAGCGCGGGCCGAGAGCTTGGGGGAGTGCGTGCCGGGCGTCGGGGCGCAGACGGGGCTGCAAAGGCACGCCCGGAGAGGCCACCCGTGCCCCGTGCCGTGCCCCCTGCCGTGCCGTGCCGGTCACCGGCGGCAGCGCGGCACCGACCCGGCCGTGCCCGCGCCCGCGTTCTGCGGGCGTCGTCGCGCCCGGGGCGCCCCCGAGGAGATCGCCGCCGCCCCGACACCGGACCCCGGCCACCAGGGGATGAATGCGGACATATGGGTACGGTCAGGGGGTGGCGGGACACCGGACGGTCCGCCCGCTGCCCGACCACGCCCCGACCACCCAGCAGAGAGCAGCAGCCATGGCCGAGTTCCTGACCGACATCAAGACCATCCGCGAGCGGGCCCGCCACCAGATCGAGAAGGGCCCGGTCACCGACGCCTACGGCGCGGACCTGCAGCGCGTACTCCTCGTACTCAACGAGGCCCTCGCCACCGAGATCGTCTGCACCCTGCGCTACAAGCGGCACTACTACACGGTCTCGGGCCTGTACTCCGAGCCGGTGGCCGCCGAGTTCCTCGAACACGCCCAGGAGGAGCAGGAGCACGCCGACAAACTGGCCCAGCGCATCGTCCAGCTGGGCGGCGAGCCGGACTTCAACCCCGACACGCTCACCTCCCGCTCCCACGCGGAGTACGACGACAGCACCGACCTGATCGAAATGATCAAGGAGGACCTGGTGGCCGAACGTGTCGCCGTCGCCGCCTACACCGAGATCGCCCAGTGGCTGGGGGAGGGCGACCCCACCACCCGCCGCGTCTTCGAGGACCTGCTGGCCCAGGAGGAGGAGCACGCCGACGACCTGCGCGGCCTGCTGGAGCGCATCCCCGGCGACCACCGGGCCTGAGCGCCCGGACCGGAGTCATGGCCCCGGCACCGCACACCCCGGCCCCGCACACCCCGGCCCCGCACGGGAACCCGGGACGGGGCGTGCGGGGCCGGGGCCTGCTGCGGGCGCGCCCGGGCGGGTGCGCGGCTCAGCGGCTCTCCAGCCGCAGCGACACGTCCTTTTCCTGATCGCCCGAGGCGGAGCCCTCCTCGGTGACGGTGAAGGCCGCCGAGAGGACCGTGACGACCTGGTCGACCGCCACATAGCCGCCCTGCACGCCGGCGGTCACCGGACCCTGCAGCGTGGGCGTGCCGCCCGGCCCGCCGCCCGCCGGACGGGCGGTGTCGAAGACACCGCTCCACACCGTGGGCCCGCTCGCCTCCGACGCCGTGGGCCCGCCGTCCCGGTCCGAGGCGTAGACCGCCGTCAGGACGTCGAAGACGCTCCCGGCGTCCTTGGCCGCCCCGCTCAGTTCCACCGTGACCTGCGCCGGCTCTTCTCCCGCACCACTCACCGTCAATCCCTTTCCCTCGCCTTGCTCATCTCGTCGGGCCGCGCCCTCACCCGGAGGGCTCCTGCGGCACCGGATCCTCACTGGGAGCGCCCGTCTGCCCGCCGCTGCCGCGCCGGCCGGTGCCGGCCTCGTCGGTCTCGGGCACGTCGTCGTCGCCCCCGTCCCCGGCAGCCCCGCCGCCGGTTTCGGCCGCCTCCTGCGCCGCCTCCCAGGGGTCCTGGCCGCCGTCGGCCTGCTGGTCGGGCGGGTCCCTGGGCACGGGCGTCTCGCCGTCCGCACCGGGGGAGGGCGGTATCTGCGCGCTCACGATGTCTCCTTTCGGCCGCTGGGCCCCGGAAGCGGCGGGCCGGTCCGGGCCGGCTCGTTCCGGAGCTGGGGTTGCAGGTACCCGCGCAGGGCGGGACAACTCGTACTGATCACCGTGGACCACCCGCAGCCGATCGGCGACACGGCGGCCGGGCAGGCACGCCGGTGCGGTGTGAGACTGCTCGGAGGAGCCTGTGTCACCACCCCGGCCGTGTCGCGCAGCCCCGGGGCGAAGGGAGAGGACGTGCCGGCATCGGAGCCGCCCAGCGGACTCGAGGAGTTCCTTGCCGACCCGGACAACGCCGTACTGGACCTGGCCACCGCGGTCGCCCGGTGCGCCACCGCGCTGGGCGTGCCCCAGGCCGTGGTCTACCTCGCCGACCTCCAGCAGCGCCGCCTGATCCCCCTCAACGACGACGCGGCCGCCGCCGACGTGGACAACTCCCTGGCCGGCTGGGCCTACCGCACCCTGGCCCTGCGCGTACAGGAGTCGCCCGCCGGCGGCATGACCGCCTGGCTGCCCCTGCTGGACGGCGCCGAACGCCTGGGCGTGCTCGCCGTCCACACCCCCTTCCTGGACCCCGCGCTGCTGCGCCGCGGCCGCGCCCTGGCCGCCCTCCTCGCGATGATGATCACCTCCAAGCGCGCCTACAAGGACAACGTCGTCCAGCGCACCCGCTCCGAGCCCATGCAGCTGCCCGCCGAGATGCTCCGCGCCTTCCTGCCGCCGCGCACCATCGGCAACACCCATGTGGTCTCCACCGCCGTGCTGGAACCCGCCTACGAGATCGGCGGCGACGCCTTCGACCACTGCCTCACCCCAACGGCCCTGCACGCCACGATCGTCGACGCGATGGGCCACAACCTGCTCTCCGGCCTGACCACCGCCGTCGCCCTGGCCGCCTGCCGCAACGGCCGGCGCACCGGGGCGGAGCTGCCCGAACTCCTGGAGGCCGTGGACGCGGCCATCGGCCTGTGGCTGCCCGACCAGTTCTGCACCGGCGTCCTGATGCGCCTGGATCTGGCCAGCGGGGTGCTGCGCTGGAGCAACTGCGGGCACCCGCCGCCCCTGCTCATCCGCGACAACCAGCTGGTGGAGGGCGCCCTGGAACGCGAGGCCGACCCGCCCATGGGCTTCTCCGCCTTCCTGCGCAGCACCGACCGCCAGGTCCATGAGACGACCCTGGAACCCGGCGACCGCGTGCTGCTCTACACCGACGGCATGACCGAGGCGCGGCTGGCCGACGGCACCGAATTCGGGCTCGAACGGTTCGCCGACTCCGTCATCCGCGCCTCCACCGGCGGCGAGGTCGCCGCCGAGACGCTGCGCCGGCTCATCCACTCCGTGCTGGACGCGCAGACCGACCGGCTGCGCGACGACGCCACCATCTTGCTGATCGAGTGGCATCCGCCGGGCCGGGAACCCCGGCCCGCGCACCGCTGAACGCCCCGCTCAGCCCCCGTTCTCGTTCTCGTGGATGTCCTCGTGGATGTCCTCCTGGGCGGCGGGGCTGGGCGTGAGGGTGTCGCCGGCCTCGCCGTCCTTGGTGTGCTCGCGCTCCTCGTCGGGCACGGGCCGCTCCTCGGCGTCCTCGACCTCCTCCAGGACCTCCTGGGCCGCGGTCTGCGCCGGCTCGGGGTGGCTGTGCTGCTGCATGGTGCTGTCCTTTCGTGGTCAGGGTGTTCAGGATGGTCAGGTGGTCAGGGCAGGGGCGTGCCGCCGGTGGCGTTCATGATCTCGGCGGTGAGGAAACCGGCGTGCTCCGAGGCGAGGAAGACATAGGCCGGGGCCATCTCCGCGGGCTGCGCGGGCCGGCCCAGCGGCGCCTGCTTGCCGAACTCCGTGGTGTCGGGCAGCGTCGCGGGGATCAGCGGCGTCCACACCGGCCCGGGCGCCACCGCGTTGACGCGGATCCCGTCCTCGACCAGCATCTGCGCGAGCCCCTGGGTGAACGTGACGATGGCGCCCTTGGTCATGGCGTAGTCCAGCAGGTGCGGACTGGGCTTGTAGGCCTGCACCGAGGTGGTGTTGATGATCGAGGCGCCGCGCGGCATGTGCGGCACCGCCATCTTGCACAGCCAGAACATGCCGTACAGGTTGGTGCGCACCACCCGGTCGAACTGCTCGGTGGGGATGTCCGTGATGCCCTTGGGCCGCGACATCTGGTAGGCGGCGTTGTTGACCAGGACGTCGATCCGCCCGAACTCGGTGACCGCGCGCTCCACGAGCCGCCGGCACTGTTCCTCCTCGCGGATGTCGCAGGGCACCGGGACGGCCCGGCGCCCGGCCTCCTCGACCCAGCGGGCGGTCTCCTGTGCCTCACCGGCCTCGGAGGGCAGATGGGTGAAGACGACGTCGGCCTGCTCGCGGGCCATCGCGATGGCCACCGCCCGCCCGATCCCCGAATCGCCCCCGGTGATCAGCACGATGCGGTCGCGCAGCAGCCCGGAGCCGCGGTAGGAGTCCTCCCCGTGATCGGGCGGCGGGTCCATCGGCCCGGTCCACCCCGGCACCTCCTGGTCCTGCTGGGGAAAGTCGGGGCGCGGCCCCTTGGTGGTGGGATCCTGCGGGCCCTGCCGGCCGGGAGTGTCCGTCATGGGGGCTGCCTTTCTTGCGGGGGCGTAGGGCCGGGCGCGGGCGCTCCGGGCCCCGGGGGGGGGCGCCTCTCCCACCTTCCGCAAGACGCGGGCACCTCACCACCGGAGCGCCGGGCCGGCACTCCTGGGCGCACCGGCGGCATCCGGCGCGGCCGCGGCCACCGGGTGCCCTGGCCTCCGACCGGCAAAACGCACCCCCCGGCCGGGGCCGGGTGGGGCGCGGCAGGCATGTCCCGCCCGATCGGGGACAACCGGGGACCATGAAGATCCTTCTTGTCCTCGTCGTCCTCGCCGTCGCCGCCGCCTGGTACCTGAAGTCGCACAAGCGCCGCTGACCACCCGGCCGAGCCGATCCTCAGCTCCGGCGGCATCCTCGAACCGCCGCCCGGCTGCTTCGCCGCGCTGCACGACAGCCGCCGCCTCCTGCGCCTCGCGCCGCCGCTGACCGCCGCCCGCGACGGGCTCGCCCAGGGCCCGAGCATCCTGGACCAGGCCCTGACCGAGACCTGCGCCGGTCTCTGACCGGGGCCGCAACCGCCTGGCCGGGGCCGCACCCCTGAGCGGTCAGGGGCGTTCGGGTTCCTTGCCCGCCGCCTCGGCGATGTTGCGGGCCATGCCGCCGAAGACCACCGCGTGGAAGGGCGCCACCGCCCACCAGTAGGCGTGCCCGGCCAGGCCGCGCGGGTGGAACAGGGCGCGCTGGCGGTAGCGGGTGCGGCCCGAGGTGTCCTCCTCCACCCGCATCTCCAGCCAGGCCAGGCCGGGCAGCCGCATCTCGGCGCGCAGCCGCAGCAGCCGGCCCGGCTCGATCTCCTCCACCCGCCAGAAATCCAGGGAGTCGCCCACCCGCAGCCGGTGCGCGTCGCGGCGCCCCCGGCGCAGGCCCACCCCGCCCGCCAGCCGGTCCAGCCAGCCCCGTACCGCCCAGGCCAGCGGGAAGGAGTACCAGCCGTTGTCGCCGCCGATGCCCTCGATGACCCGCCACAGTGCCGCCGGCGAGGCGTCCACGACCAGGGTGCGGTGGTCGGTGTAGAGGCTGCCGCCGGCCCAGTCGGGGTCGGTGGGCAGCGGGTCGCTGGGCGCGCCGGGCACCGACGCCGAGGACCAGCGGGTGCTGACCTGCGCCTCCTGGATGCGTTGCAGGGCCAGCCGCAGCGCCTTGGTGAAGGGCAGCGGGCGGCCGGGGCCGTCGGGGACCCAGTCGGCGATGTCGTGTTCCTGGCAGATCACTTCGTGGCGCAGCGACTCCGCCAGCGGCCGGGCGATGCCGCGCGGCACGGGCGTGATCAGGCCGACCCAGTGGCTGGAGAGGGTGGGGGTCAGCAGCGGCACCGGCACGATCAGCCGGTGACGCAGGCCCGCCACCTGGGCGTAGGTGCGCATCATGTCGCGGTAGGTCATCACGTCCGGGCCGCCGATGTCGAAGCCCCGGCTGACCTCGGCGGGCAGCTCGGCGCAGGCCACCAGGTAGCGCAGCACGTCGCGGACCGCGATGGGCTGGATGCGGGTGCGCACCCAGCTGGGGGTGACCATGACCGGCAGGCGCTCGGTGAGGTAGCGCAGCATCTCAAAGGACGCCGAGCCCGACCCGATGATGACCGCCGCCCGCAGCACCGCGGCGGGCACCGGGCCGTCCAGGAAGATGCGGCCCACCTCGGCCCGCGAGCGCAGATGCGGCGACAGCTCCCGCGCGCTGACCCCGGCCGGGGTCAGCCCGCCCAGATACACGATGCGCCCCACCCCGGCCGCCGCGGCCTGCTCGGCGAAGACGCGGGCCGAGCGCCGGTCGGTGTCCTCGAAGCCGGCCCCGGTGCTCAGCGCGTGCACCAGGTAGTACGCCACCTGCACCCCCTCGAACGCGCCGGCCAGCGAACGCGCGTCGCGCACATCGCCGCGCACCACCTCCACCTGGCCGGCCCAGGGATGGTCGCGCAGCTTCTCGGGCGAGCGGGCCAGACACCGCACCCGGTAGCCCGACGCAAGGAGTTCGGGCACCAGCCGGCCCCCGATGTAGCCGGTGGCCCCGGTCACCAGGACCAGCCGCCGGGGGGAGGAGTCCTTGCCGTCGCTCACGTGCGCTGCCGCCTCCTTGAAGAAGAGCCCCCCAGAGGGGCGGGCGCCGCACCCGGCGGCCCTGGAAAGTCTCACCCGCCACGGCCCCGGCCGCGACACGCCGCACCCCGCCACCGCATGCCCGCACATCTGCCCCGGGGCGCGAAGACGACGCGTGTCCCGCACGATGTTGAGGACGGCTGATCGGGGCACCCGGCGATGACGGCGAGTCAGGGAGGCAACAGATGGCACGGCGTCATCGACTGATCACAGTGAGCCCGGCGACGGTGTGGAGCGTGCTGGCCGACGGCAGCCGCTACGCCCAATGGGTGGTGGGCACCGCCTCCTCCCAGCCGGTGCGCGGCCACTGGCCGCAGGTCGGCGCGGCCCTGGAGTACGAGGTACGGCTGGGCCCGCTGCGGGCCACCAACGAAACCGTCGTACGCCGCTGCCAGGAGGGCACCATCCTGGAGCTGGAGGCCAAGGCCGGCCCTCTGGGCACCGCCCGGATCGCCCTTGAGGTGCGGCCCTGGGGCGAGCACTGCCTGGTCACCGTCGACGAACATCCGCTGCGCGGCGCGGCAGGCGCCCTGCACAACACCCTGGTCGAAGCGCTCGTCCAGGTCCGCCACCGTGCGATGCTGGCCCGCCTGGCCCGGGTGTGCGAGAACGAAGCGGCCCGCCCCGCCGGCGGAGCGGGCCATGCCTGACGCCGTGGTCATCGGGGCCGGCCCCAACGGGCTGGTCGCCGCCAACCTCCTGGCCGACGCCGGCTGGAGCGTCACCGTCCTGGAGGAACAGCCCGAACCCGGCGGCGCGGTCCGCCACGACCGGGGCGTACACCCCGACTTCGTCAACGACCTGTGCAGCTCCTTCTACCCGCTGGCGGCCGCCTCGCCGGTCCTGCAGCGGCTGCGCCTGCACGAACACGGCCTGCGCTGGAGCCACGCCCCGCACGTGGTGGCCCACCCCCTCAGCGACGGCCGCTGCGCCGTCCTGGACCGCAGCCCGCAGGCCACCGCCGCCTCCCTGGACGCCTTCGCGCCGGGCGACGGCGCGGCCTGGGAGCGCCTGCACGCGATGTGGGACGACGTCCGCCCCGCCCTGCTGGACGCCCTGTTCACCCCCTTCCCGCCGCTACGGGCCACCGCCAAGCTGGCCTACCGGCTCAAGACGGCCGGCGCGCTGCGCATGGCCCGCACCCTGCTGCTGCCGGTGCGCCGCCTGGGCGAGGAGGAGTTCACCGGCGAGGGCGGCCGGCTCCTGCTGGCCGGCAACGCCCTGCACGCCGACCTGGCCCCCGAGGCGGCCGGCAGCGGCGGCTTCGGCTGGCTCATGGCGATGCTCGGCCAGAGCTACGGCTTCCCCGTCCCGGTGGGCGGCGCCGGCGCCCTGACCGCCGCCCTGACCCGGCGCCTCCAGGCGCGCGGCGCGGCCGTGCACTGCGGCCGCCGCGCCCAGCAGATCATCGTGCGCGGCGGGCGCGCGGTCGCCGTGCGCACCGCCGACGGCGAGACGGTGCCCGCCACGCGCGCCGTCCTGGCCGATGTGTCGCTGCCCGCCCTGTACGGCGGCCTCATCGCCCCCCAGCACCTGCCCGACCAGCTCCTTGCGGACCTGCGCCGCTTCCAGTGGGACTTCGCCACCTTCAAGGTCGACTGGGCGCTGGAGGGGCCGGTGCCCTGGCAGGCCAAGGAGGCGGCCGGCGCGGGCACCGTGCACCTGGCCGACGGCGTCGACGAACTCACCCGCTTCGCCGCCCAGCTCGCCATGCGCCAGGTCCCCGACCGGCCCTTCCTGCTCTTCGGCCAGATGACGACCGCGGACGCCACCCGCTCACCGGCCGGCACCGAGTCCGCCTGGGCCTACACCCACGTCCCCCAGGACATCCGCGCCGACGCCGGCCACGACCACATCTCCGGCGCCTGGCGGGCCGCGGAGCAGGAGCGGATGGCCGACCGGATCGAGCAGCAGGTCGAACGCTTCGCCCCGGGCTTTCGCACCCTGATCCGGGCCCGCCGCATCCTGGCCCCGCCCACCTTGCAGGCCCTGGACCGCAACCTGCACGCCGGCGCCCTCAACGGCGGCACCACCTCCCTGCACCAGCAGCTGTTCTTCCGCCCCCTGCCGGGCACCGGGCGCCCCGAAACCCCCCTGCCGGGCCTCTACCTGGCCTCGGCCGCCGCCCACCCCGGCGGCGGCGTCCACGGCGCCCCCGGCGCCAACGCGGCCCGCGCCGCCCTGCGCCGCCGCCTCCCGCTCCCGCTGACCCGCACTCAACGCCACCTCACCCGCCGCGACCGCACCGGCACCCCGCCCCGCCCGTGAAGAGCCCGCGCACGCACCGCACGCGCCCCGGCCCCCTGCACCACCGCACCGTCGTGGTGACCGGCGCCGCCCGCGGCCTGGGCGCCGCACTCGCACGGGAGCTGGCGCACCGCGACGCCCGCCTCGCTCTGCTGGGCCTGGAGCAGGACGCGCTGGAACAGGTGGCGGCCGCCCTGCCCGCCCCCGCCCTGGCCCTGCCCGTCGACGTCACCGACCCCGCCGCCCTGCACACCGCCGCCCGCACGGTGCGCGAACGCCTGGGACCGCCCTCCGTCGTCATCGCCAATGCCGGCATCGCCCAGGCCGGCCCCCTGCAAAGCGCCGACCCGCACGCCTGGCGCCGGGTGATCGAGGTGAACCTGACCGGCAGCGCCCTGACCGCCCAAACCTTCCTGCCCGACCTGCTGCACACCCGCGGCTACCACCTGCAGATCGCCTCCCTGGCCGCCCTGGGCGCCGTGCCGATGCTGAGCGCCTACTGCGCCTCCAAGGCCGGCGTGGAGGCCTTCACCCACGCGCTGCGCGCCGAAACCGCCCACCGCGGCGTCGCGGTGGGCATCGCCTACCTCAACTGGCTGGACACCGGCATGCTGGACGAGGTGGACACCTACGCCGCGCTGCGCGAACCGCGCGCCCTGCTGCCGCCCTGCGCCCGCCGCATCCGCCCCCTCGCCCCGGTGGCCGCCCGCCTGGCCGACGCCGTCGAAGCGCGCCGCACCGCCGTCTACATCCCGGCCTGGACCCGGCTGGCCCAGGCCGGCCGCGGCCTGCTGCCGCCCCTGGTCACCCGCCTGGCCCGGGCCCGCTTCCACCGCCGCCCGCCGGGGGAGCCCATCGCCCAGACCGGCCCGCTGGGCGCCGGCGGCCGCGCCGCCCACCGCCCGAACCGACCACCGCCCCATTGACCACCCACAGCGCGCCGCCCGCCGTGCCCCGGCCCGCCGCCTGCGCCAGGCTGGAACCCCGCACGCACGCCCGGCCGGAGGTGTCATGGAGCCCGTGGAGGCACTGGAACGCATCGCCTTCCTCCTGGAGCGGGGCCGCGCCCCCACCTACCGCGTGCGGGCCTTTCGCACCGCCGCCGAGGTGAGCGCAAACCTCTCCGGCCCCGAGCTGGCGCGCCGCGCCGGGGACGGCTCCCTGGAATCCCTCAAGGGCATCGGGCCCAAGACCGCCGCCGTGATCCGCGAGGCGCTGGCCGGCACCATGCCCGGCTACCTGCAACGCCTGGAGGAAGAGGCCCGCGCCCCGCTGGCCGAGGGCGCCGGCAGCGGGCTGCGGGCCCTGCTGCGCGGCGACTGCCATCTGCACTCCGACTGGTCCGACGGCGGCAGCCCCATCGAGGCGATGGGCCGCGCCGCCCGCGAGATCGGCCACGAATGGGCCGTACTCACCGACCACTCGCCCCGCCTGACGGTGGCCCGCGGCCTGTCACCCCAACGGCTGCGCGACCAGCTGGAGGTGGTGGCCGCCCTCAACGAGCAGTGGGCGCCCTTCCGGCTGCTGACCGGCATCGAGTGCGACATCCTCGACGACGGCTCCCTGGACCAGGAACCCGACCTGCTGGACCGCCTGGACGTCGTGGTGATCTCCGTGCACTCCAAACTGCGCATGGACGCCGCCGCGATGACACGCCGCCTCATCACCGCGGTCAGCAACCCCCGCGCCGACGTGCTCGGACACTGCACCGGCCGCCTGGTCACCGGCCGCGGCCGGCCCGAGTCGCAGTTCGACGCGGAAGCGGTCTTCGCCGCGTGCGCGGCCGCCCGCACCGCCGTGGAGATCAACAGCCGCCCCGAACGCCTCGACCCGCCCCGCCGCCTGCTGCGCCAGGCGGTCCGGGCCGGCACGCTGTTCGCCGTCGACACCGACGCCCACGCACCCGGCCAGCTCGACTGGCAGATCATCGGCTGCGCGCGCGCCGAGGAGTGCAAGGTGCCCGCCGAACGCGTGGTGAGCACCTGGACCGCGCCCGAGATCCTGTCCTGGACCCGCGAAAGCCGCGCCCGCACCGCCCCCTGAGCCGCCGGCGCCTACAGGGCGCCGGCCAGCACCCGGTCCGGGGTCAGCGGGAGTTCCCGCAGCCGTACCCCCGTCGCGTGGTGCACCGCGTTGCCGATCGCCGCGGCCGTTCCCACGATCCCGATCTCGCCGATGCCCTTGCTGCCCATCGGGTTGAGATGCGGATCGTCCTCCTCGATCCAGTGCGCCTCGATGTCCGGCACATCCGCATGCGCCGGCACGTGATAGGAGGCCAGATCGCACTCGGTGAAGTCCCCGAAGGCGGCATCCACCGTGCTGCCCTCCATCAGCGCCATCCCCAGCCCCATCGTCATCGCGCCGACGAACTGCGAGCGGGCGGTACGGGAGTTGAGGATGCGCCCGGCGGCGTAGACGCCGAGCAGCCGGCGCACCCGGACCTCACCGGAGACCGTGTCCACCGCGACCTCGGCGAAGTGCGCACCGAACGCGTGCCGCGCGTAGTCGCTGTCCGCATCGGCCCGCCCCGCCGTGTCGGCCGTGGCACTGACCCCCTCCGGCGGCAGCTGCCGGCCCTGCTGCTCGGCCAGGCGCCCGGCCAGCGCCGTACACGCCTCGTGCACCGCCCAGCCCCAGGAGGCCGTGCCCGAGGAGCCGCCGGCCAGCGGCGCCGCGGGCAGATCACTGCTGCCGATCTCGGTGCGCACCCGCTCCACCGGCACGCCCAGCGCGTCCGCGGCGACCTGCGCGAGCACGGTGCGCGCCCCCGTCCCGATGTCGGTGGCGTTGATCCGCACCACGAACGTGCCGTCCGGGCAGGCCTGCACGCCCGCCCGGGACGGCCCCACCACGACCGGATAGGTGGCCGCCGCCATCCCGCTGCCCACCAGCCACGGCCCTTCCCGGCGGGTGCGCGGGCGCGGATCGCGCCCGGCCCAGCCAAAGCGCCGCGCCCCCTCGCGCAGGCACTCGGCCAGATGCCGGCTGCTGAAGGGCTTGCCGCTGTCCGGCTCGTGCCCGGTGTCGTTGCGCAGCCGCAGCTCGACGGGGTCGATGCCCAGCGCCTGGGCGAGCTCGTCCATCGCCGACTCCAGCGCGTACATGCCCGGCGCCTCGCCCGGGGCCCGCATCCAGGAGGGGCTCGGCACATCCAGCGGCACCGCCCGGTGCGTGGTGCGCGCGTGCGGCGAGGGATACATGACGCGGGTGGCGGCCGCCCCGGTCTCCATGAACTCCTTGACGCGGGAGGTGTGCGCGGTCACCTCGTGGATCACCGAGGTGAGCGTGCCGTCCGTGCCCGCACCCAGCCGCACCCGGTGCAGGGTCGGCGCACGGTGCCCCACCACGGAGGGCAACTGCCGCCGCGGCAGCACGAGTTTGACCGGCCGGCCCGTGGCGCGGGCGGCCATGGCGGCCAGCACCACGTGCGGGCGCGGCGTCCCCTTGGAGCCGAACCCGCCGCCCACATGCTCGGAGACGACCGTCACCTGCTCCTTGCGCAGCCCGAACAGGCCGGCCAGCACATCGCGCACGGTGGTGGCGCCCTGGCTGGAGTCGTACACGCTCAAGTGCCCCTCCTGCCAGTGGGCGGTGGCCGCGTGCGGCTCCATGGGGTGGTTGTGCAGCGGCGGCACCCGGTAGCCGGTGTCCACCCGCACCGGCGCGGCCGCGAACGCCGCCTCCGCCTCGCCGCGCACGTGCTCGCCCGAGGTCCCGTCGGAGTCCTCGGGCACGTAGGCGTCGGGGTGCCCGGCCCGCAGGGTCACCTCGTGCGGCTCGGCGGCGTAGGTGACCTGTACGGCGGCTGCGCCCTCGCGGGCCGCCTCCAGGGTGTCGGCGACCACCAGCGCCACGTACCAGCCGTAATGCGGGACGCGGGCGTCCTGCAGCACGGCCAGGGTGGCGTCGTCCGGCTCGGCCAGACGCGGCGCGTTGCGGTGGTGCAGCACCGCCACCACACCGGGCAGCGCCAGCGCCGCCCCCTCGTCCACCGCCCGCACCTGCCCGCGCGCCACGGTGGCCGCGACCGGCCACGCGTACGCGCAGCCCTCAGGGGTGTGCTCGGCGGCGTAACGGGCGCTGCCGAGCACCTTGTCGGTGCCCTCCCGGCGCTCGAGGCCGGCCCCCAGCGCGTCGGCGGTCTGCGGCATGGTGTTTCTCCCTGCAAGCGGATACGGACGTACGAAAGACAGACGGCGGCCGGCCGGATCAGGGCCCGGCGCCCCCGTCCTGGCCCTGGCCCTGGCCCTGGCCCGGATCCTGGCGGGTCAGGCGGCGCAGGACGTCGCAGGCCAGGTTGCGGGCCAGCGGCACCTTGAAGGCGTTGTCGCGCAACGGCTCGGCCGCCGCCAGCTCGGCATCCAGCGCCCGCTCGAACGCCTCGCCGCCGGGCGCGGCACCCCGCAGCGCCTCCTCGGCGCGCCGGGCCCGCCAGGGCCGGTGGGCCAGCCCGCCAAAAGCGATCCGCACCTCGTGCACGGCCCCCTCCCGCACGTCGAGGACCACCGCCACCGAGGCCAGCGCGAAGGCGTAGGAGGCACGGTCGCGCGCCTTGCGGTACGCGGAGACGGTGCCCGGTGCCGGCGGCGGGAGCAGCACGGCGGTGATGAGCTCGCCGTGGGCGAGCTCGGTGTCGCTCTGCGGCCGGTCGCCCGGCAGCCGGTGGAAGCCGGCGGCCGGCACCGTGCGCGTCCCGCGCACCCCCTGCAGTTCGACCTGCGCGTCCAGCGCGGCCAGCGCGACGGCCATGTCGGAGGGGTGGGTGGCGATGCACTGCGCGGAGTGCCCCAGCACCGCGTGGTCGCGGTGGACGCCCTCGCGCGCACCGCAGCCCGAGCCCGGCTCGCGCTTGTTGCACGGCTTGGCCGGGTCCTGGAAATAGGGGCAGCGGGTGCGCTGGAGCAGGTTGCCGCCGGTGGTGGCCATGTTGCGCAGCTGGCCCGAGGCACCGGCGAGCAGCGCCTGGGACAGCACGGGGTGGCGGGCGCGGACGAGCGGATGGGAGGCCAGGTCGCTGTTGCGCACCGTCGCCCCCACCCGCAGGGAGCCGTCGGCCAGCTCCGCCACGTCGTCCAGCGGCAGCCGGCTGACGTCGATCAGCGTCTCGGGCCGCTCCACGCCCAGCTTCATCAGGTCCACGAGGTTGGTCCCGCCGCCCAGGTAGCGGGAGGTGGCCCGGCCGGCGTGCGCCGCGGTGGCCTCCTCCACGCTGTGGGCGCGCACATACCTGAAGGACTTCACCGCACCCCACCCCCCGCGGCGTCCTCGGCGGCCGCCAGGTCCTGGACGGCCTCGACGATGCGCGGATAGGCGCCGCACCGGCACAGGTTGCCGCTCAGCCGCTCCTGGATCTCCTCCCGGCTCAGCCGCACCGGCTCACCGCCCTCCGCCTTCGGATCCGTCACGTGCGAGGCATGGCCGGCCCGGGCCTCGGCCAGGACGCCCAGGGCCGAACACAGCTGCCCCGGCGTGCAGTACCCGCACTGGAAGGCATCACGCTCCACGAACGCCCGCTGCAGGGGATGCGGCGGGTGGCCGTCGGCGGCGTGCAGCCCCTCGACCGTGGTGATGTCACATCCCTCGACGGCGACCGCCAGCAGCAGACAGCTGTTGGCCCGGCGCCCGTCCACCAGGACGGTGCAGGCACCGCACTGGCCGTGGTCACAGCCCTTCTTGGCGCCGGTCAGATCCAGCTGCTCCCGCAGGACGTCCAGCAGCGTCGCACGGTGATCGACGACCGGGCGGTGGGCCCTGCCGTTCACCCGCAGCGGCACTTGCGAATGGAACACATCGGTCCCCATGGCGCTCTGCTCCCTCGTCCCGGAGGCGGATCGGTGCCGGTATCAGCCCCTCCAGCCTGGGACAGGAGACACGTTCCGGCATGCCGAGCCGCTCCGGGACGACGCAGACCGGGAGAGGGGAGAGGGGAGAGGGGGCGGCGGGGGGGAAGAAGGAGCGGGGGCGGGGTCAGTCCGTGGGGCGGGAGGTCCCGACGTACCGCCACAGCACGTGCACCACCCGCAGCACCCCGAGCACGGTGCCGGCCCAGGCACCCGCGACCACCAGCACCCTTTCGGCGCCGGAGGGGAGCTGCCAGACGGCGGCCGGACCGGCGATCGCCCCGAACACGACGGCGCCCAGGAAGCAGGCGCTGAGCAGCGCGTAACCGATCTCCACGGTCATCGCGTCCCGCTCGGCCTGACTACGACGGCTGGTCCCCATGACCGCAGAGCCTACCCAGCCCCGCGCCCGGCCCCGCCGTACCCCGCCAAGTCCCCCCCCCGGGCGCACCGCGGGACCGCCCCCGCACCGCTACCCGCCGCCGTGGACGCCGGCCGCGACCCGCACGAACGAGCGGACCAGCACATCGGTGTTGCCCGCACCCCACGCGGCCACCAGCGGGCTGGGCGGCATGTCGCTCAGCGGCACCACCGCAAGGCCGGGGGAGGGCGGGTGGTCCAAAAGGGTCATGCCCACGGTGCCGTTCCACAGCACGGCCTGCCGGCACTCCACGACCGCACGCACCACCGGGCCCTCGCGGTGGTGACCGCCGCCCCAGTAGGCCTGCCACAGCGGGTCGGTGCCCGGCGGGAAGCGGAACCAGCGCCGTTGCGCCACACGCCCCGCCTCCTAGGGCGCGTGCCGGGCGCCGCGGGGCAGGCGGGACTTCCGACACAGGCCCTAGGCCTGCCCGGCCAGGGCGAGTTGGTGCAGGTCCTCCAGGGCGTCCAGGAGAACGGTCTCCTGGTGCCACCTGATCCACTCGCCCATGGTGCGGCCGGCGGCGTGCAGTTCGCGCAGCTGGGCCTGGGTGAAGCCGATCAGGGGCCGGGCGTGGTGGGAGGAGATGACGCCGTGCACGGTCCGGTGTTCGTCGACGAGCGGGATGCTGTGGCAGGCGCGGCTGCCGGAGGTGAGGATCACCCGGCGCGTCTCGTCGTCGAACCCGGCCGAGGAGGCCACCTCCTTGACGGTGACCTGGCTGCCGGCCTCGGCGGCCCGGGAGCAGGAGGTGTTGCCGTCGACGAAGGCGAAGTAGTCGGTGAAGTGCCGGGGGTGCCCCGCGTGTTTGGCCATGCGCAGCACGTCGTCCTCGAGCAGCTGCACGTTGCCCATGTCCGTGCCGGTGACGCTCAGCACGCGGTGCAGCGCGGCGCCGAGCACCTCGCCCTGGTTGCGCACGTCCAGCGTGCCGGCCTCCAGCGCGGCCAGGCTGGGCAGGGCGTGCGGGGCCCGCTCGGGCAGCCACCTCTCGGCGCCCGGCGCGGGGCCGGGGGTGCGCACCACCGCGGCGGCCAGCTGGTGCAGCTTGATGTTGGCGTGCTGCGAGGCCCGGCGCAGCAGCACGAACGCCTCCTGGGCGTGGGCCAGCCGGTAGCGCTCGACCAGGATGCCCTCGGCCAGCGCGATCCGGGGCCGCGCCCGCGCCCGCACCTCCAGCTCGGCCACCTGCTCGCGCAGCCGCCCGGCGGTGGCGCGCAGCTGCTCCGCCTCCAGCTGGAGCGAGGAGATCTGCTCGGGCGAGGAGCGCGGACCGGGCGGCGAGAGCCGGTCGGATGAGGAAGTCCGTTCGGGTGAGGAGGTCCGGTCCTCCGGTGACGAGGACGCGGTCGGAATGCTGGTCAAACTCTCTCCCCTGGCCGCACCTGCTCCGGCCTCCTTTGCCGATCGGCCAAGGAGCAGCGGGCCGCGCCACCGGCCCCGGCGCGCCCGGTTCCTCCCGGCACGCCTGCTCCTCACCCACTTCGGCGACCGTATCCCGCCCGCTCCGCGGTGTCATGACCGCCCTGGCACGCATCGTCGACGACCCCACGCCGGACGGCGCACCGGACGCCGCGGGGCCCGCCCTCCGGGCGGACGACGGGACTTCCCGACACAGGCCCCAGGGGGCTACTTCTTCAGGATCTTGAGATCGTAGAAGAACTGGTAGCGGCCGGGGTCGTCGGGCAGGAACCAGTGGAAGCCCTCCAGCAGGAACACCGCGACCAGGTTCACCGCCGTCACCAGCGCCACGAAGGCGAACACCAGCTGTCCCGCGCGCCGGCACACCGGGGCGGGCAGGCCGGGCGCGGCCGTCCAGGGCGCGAAGGCCAAAAGGATGCCGATGGCCGCCACCGCCGCCATGAACAGGATCCACGCCCACACGTACAGGTGCAGGCCCAGCACCGGAGCGCCGTACCCCGCATCGCCCGGCAGGATGTGCAGCATCGTCTGCCGCCAGGAGGTGAAGGCGCCGGCCATGCAGGCCACCAGGGCAAGGCCCCAGCCCGTCATGTAGTCACGGCCGCCGATCGTTCCGCGCATGCCCGCGCGGACGACGTGCAGCGCGCCCAGGGCGGCCAGCAGCATGAACATCCGCTGCACCATGCACAGGGGGCAGGGGTACTCCCAGGAGCCGAACTGCACGGCCAGGCCGCCGCAGACCACGCCCGTCCAGCCGGCCGCGAACAGACACGCGAACCAGAACTGCGCCTGCCCCAGCCACGGCGGCCCGCAGCCCCGGCGGGCCCCTTCCGCCTGCCGCGCGGTGGCCATCAGTAGGTCAGCCCGAGCGAGAGGCCGCTGGTGATGTGGTGCGCGAGCAGCACCGCGGTGGCGGCCAGGACCACCCACCACACCCCGAGCACCACCGCGGGGGACCGCTCCCGGTACAGGGCGGCCAGCCCGGCGAGGAGCCCGGCGAAGATCAGGGTGTCCATGGCGCGCATCGTAGGAAGAGCCGCCGCCCGCACGGCCGGCCGCCACGCGCACGGCCGGTGCTCTACCTCCCAACGGACCAGCCCCCCCCCGCCCGCGGCGCCCGCAGCCCGTTATCGGGTTGCCGCCGCCCGGTCCGGCCGGGTAGGAAGCTCGCATGCTCCAGGGCCGCACGGTCGCACTCCGGGCCCGGCACCCGCAGGACATCCCCCTGCTGCAGGCCGGTCTCTACGACGACGTCGCCACCCACGCGCGCGCTGATGCCCGCCCGTGGCGGCCGATCGTCCCCGGCTCCGGGGACACGCACTTCGCGGTGGACGACACCGAGCAGCGCCACGCCGCCTTCTCCGTGGTGGAGCGGGAGGGCGGCACGCTGCTGGGCGCCGCGGGCCTGTGGCACATCGACACCCACAACCGCACCGCGCACCTGGGCCTGGCCCTGCTGCCGGCCGCCCGCGGCCAGGGCCGGGGCGGCGACGCGGTCGCGGTGCTGTGCCACTACGCCTTCGTCGTACGCGGCCTGCAGCGGCTGCAGATCGAGACGCTCGCGGACAACACCGCGATGCTGCGCTGCGCCGAGCGCAACGGCTTCGTGCGCGAGGGCGTGCTGCGCTCCTCGGCCTGGGTGATGGGCCGCTTCGCGGACGAGGTGGTACTCGGCCTCCTGGCCCAGGACTACCGCTGACAGGCCCTCAGGCCCTCAGGCGGTGGCGGCATGGGTCGGCCGGCGCCGGGCGGCCCACCGTGTCAGCAGCAGTGAACACAGCGCGGCGAACGCGCACCACGTGGAGACGTACTCGCTGCGCCACAGCACGAAGCACACCGCCGCGCCCGCCGCGACCAGCACGCCGAACAGGACCAGGGCCCGCTCGCCGGACAGGAGCAGGGAGCCGACGGTGGCCAGCAGGTAGCCGGCCACCAGCAGCCCGGCCTGCGGCAGTCCCAGCGAGTAGCCGACGGTGTGCCCGCGGATCTCGGCGCCGACCGGGCGCGTCGCCAGCGCGTACGCGAGGGCCGCCGCCGTCGCCGTCCCCGCCGCCAGTGGGACGAGCAGGCGGCGCCGGGCCGTGGGCGCCGCCGCGCACCAGACGGCCACCGGCACCCACAGTGCCAGCACCGGCAGTGCGATGACGGCCCAGGCCAGGGTGGCGGGGCCGGTGCCGCCAGATTGCGGCCTCGACGATCTGGTGGGCGCCCAGCAGCAGCGGCAGCGCGGCCAGCGGCAGGTCGCGGGGGCGGTGCGCCGCCAGGCTCACCGAGACGAGGCCCACCGCCGCGATGCCCGTTCCCGCCGCGAGATCGGCGGTGGCACTCCAGCACATGACAGCAACGCTAGGGCCGCCCCGGCACCGGAGCGCGTCATGCGTGTCATGTGCGCCGTGGGCGCCGTGTGCGTCATGTGCACGGATGGAAGTGTCAGCCCAGCCGGCTGTGGAGGGCCGCGGCGCCGACGGACAGCACGAGGAAACCCGTCAGGATCAGCGTGCCGGTGCCCGTGTGCAGGGCACGTTCCTGTTCGGCGTGTTTCCTCTGCAACTCGGGTGCGCCTGACCAGTCTTCGTACCCTCAAACCTCACCGGCACCGGTCTGGGCGGCGGGGGCGGGTCCGGCGTGGAGGATGTCGCGGGCCTGTTCGGCGGCGCGGGCGGTGCTTTCGGAGACGAAGTCCAGGAACCGGGCGATGTTCTCCAGGCGGGTGGCGGCGGGCGTGCCGGGGCGCAGGACGGGGACACCCTGGCGTGCGGTGGCCACGACCTGGGCGGTGGCGCGGGCGGTGGCCATCATGGACTGGTAGTAGACGTCGTCGTCGACGACGTAGCGCTCGCGCCGGCCCTCGCCGCGCTCCCGGCGCACGAAGCCCTGGCTCTCCAGGAAGGCGATCGCCTTGGAGACGGCGGCCGGGCTGACCTGGAGGTGCTGGACGAGCTCGGCCGCGGTGAGGCTGCCGGAGTCGGTGAGGACGAGGGCGGCCACCACCCGGGACATCATCGTGGGCATGCCCGAGCCGATCATGACGGTGGTGAACACCTCCTCGTAGGCGCGTACTTCACCGGCGTCGCGCCCGTGCGGCTGCGGGGGTGTGCGCGGGGTGCGGGGCGCGCTCCGTGTGCGGCGGTGGGCACGGTGCTCGGTGGCGCGGTGGGCGACGTCGGCGCGGTAGCCGGCCGGGCCGCCGTTGCGCGTCACCTCGCGGGTGATCGTCGAGGTCGGCCGCTCCAGGCGCCGGGCGATCTCGGCGTAGGCGAGGTTGTCGGCAAGCCCCAGGGCGATCTGGCGGCGTTCCTGCTGGGTGAGTCTGCCTCCCGGCATCGGCGGTCTCCTTCGTGGCCGGGGCCGGTGTCGGGCCCGCGGTGGTCGGCGAACGCCGCCGACTATAGCGTTCACGCCCATCTCATTGCAATGCAATGGGGTGGGGGTTGTTGCGTTAAGCGTGAGCCCATTGCTTCAACTTCCCCGCATCCACCTGCAATTATGGGGTTGCAACGCAACAAGTTCGTTGTCAGATCAGTGAATGCAACGTAGCGTTTCTGTCATCGGAAAGCGCGGGCCGCACGGGGCACGCGACACCGGACCAAGGAGCACACGATGCAGAAGTTCGACACCCCCGCCGCCGTCCGCACCGTCCTGGACATCCCCGCGGGCCGCATCCAGTTCATCGCCGCCGACCGCACCGACACCACCGTCGAGATCCGGCCCGCCGACCCCACCCGCGGCCGCGACGTGCAGGCGGCCGAGCAGACCCACGTCGCCTACGCCGACGGCGTCCTGCGCATCCAGGCCCCCGAGGCCAAGAACCGCCTCCTGGGCAGCACCGGTTCCGTCGAGGTCACCGTCCAGCTGCCCGCGGGATCCGGCGTCCGGGCCACGTCCTCCGCCGCCGAGTTCCGCGGCGTGGGACGCCTGGGCGAGGTCGCCTTCGACGGCGGCCACGGCTCGGTCAAGCTGGACGAGGCCACCAGCGCCCGCCTGACCGGCCTCGACGCGGACATCTGGGTCGGCCGCCTGAACGACGGCGGCGAGATCCGCACCCTGCGCGGCGACGTGCACATCGCCGAGGCCGTGCGCGGCGCGCTCGCACTGAGCACCGAGCAGGGCGACATCACCGTCACCGCCGCCCGCGGAGTCAGCGCCGCCATGGACGCCGGCACCTCCTACGGCCGCATCGACAACGCGCTGTACAACACCGGCGGCGCGCCCGCCCTGACCATCAAGGCCACCGTCGCCCAGGGCGACATCACCGCCCGCAGTCTCTGACCCCGGGCCCCCTTCCCCCCTTCTGGCTTCCCCTCTTCTCCCTCCGCGGCCCCCGACACGAAGGAGCTCACCTCATGACCGGCTTGGCCATCGCGGCACACGGGCTGCGCAAGTCCTACGGCGACAAGACCGTCCTGGACGGCATCGACCTGAGCGTCCCGGAAGGAACGGTCTTCGCCCTGCTGGGCCCCAACGGCGCCGGCAAGACCACCGCCGTCAAAATCCTCTCCACGCTCGTCCGCGCCGACGCCGGTGAGCTGTACGTCGCCGGCCACGACCTCGCCCACCAGGCCCAGGCCGCCCGCGCCTCGATCGGCGTCACCGGCCAGTTCTCCGCCGTCGACGGCCTGATCACCGGCGAGGAGAACATGCTCCTCATGGCGGACCTGCACCATCTGCCCCGGCGCGAGGGACGGTGGGTGGCCGCCGAACTCCTGGAACGCTTCGACCTCGTGGCGGCCGCGAAGAAACCCGCCGCCACCTACTCCGGCGGCATGAAACGCCGCCTGGACATCGCCATGACCCTGGTCGGCAGCCCCCGGATCATCTTCCTCGACGAACCCACCACCGGCCTGGACCCCCGCTCCCGCCACACCATGTGGGGCATCATCCGCGAACTGGTCACCGGCGGGGTGAGCGTCTTCCTCACCACCCAGTACCTGGAAGAGGCCGACGAACTCGCCGACCGCATCGCCGTACTCGACGACGGGAAGATCGCCGCCGAGGGCACCGCCCAGGAGCTGAAGCGCCTCGTCCCCGGCGGGCACGTGCGCCTGCGCTTCACCGACCCGGCCGCCCACCGCGCCGCCGCCGCGTCCCTGTCCGAGGCCGTCAGCGACGAGGAGGCCCTCACCCTCCAACTCCCCAGCGACGGCAGCCAGCGCGCCCTGCGCGCCCTGCTTGACCGCCTCGACCTGGCCGGCGTCGAGGCCGACGAACTGACCGTGCACACCCCCGACCTGGACGACGTCTTCTTCGCCCTCACCGCCCACACCACCCCCCGGCCCGCCCCCGCCAAGGAGACCGTCCGATGAGCTCCCTCTCCCTCGCCGTGCGCGACTCCTCCACGATGCTGCGCCGCAACCTCCTGCACGCCCGCCGCTACCCCTCGCTCACCCTCAACCTGCTGATGACCCCGGTCATGCTGTTGCTGCTGTTCGTCTACATCTTCGGCGACACCATGAGCGCCGGCGCGGGCCGCTCCGCCTACACCGCCTACATCGTGCCCGGCATCCTGCTGATGACCATCGGCTCCACCGTCATCGGCACCGCCGTCTCCATCTCCACCGACATGAACGAGGGCATCATCGCCCGCTTCCGCACCATGGCCATCCACCGCGGCTCCATCCTCTTCGGCCATGTCGTCGGCAGCGTCCTGCAGATCCTCATCAGCGTCGTCCTGGTCGGCGCCGTCGCCGTGGCGATGGGTTTTCGCTCCACCGACGCCACCGTCCGGGAATGGCTCGCGGCCTTCGGCCTGCTCGCCCTGGTCGCGCTGGCCTTCACCTGGATCGCGGTCGGCATGGGCCTGGGCAGCCCCAACGCGGAGGCGGCCGGCAACAACGCCATGCCGCTGATCCTGCTGCCGCTCATCTCCAGCGCCTTCGTCCCGCTGCACTCGATGCCGGGCTGGTTCCAGCCGATCGCCGAGTACCAGCCCTTCACACCCGCCATCGAGACCCTGCGCGGCCTGCTCCTGGGCACCTCGATCGGCAACAACGGCTGGCTCGCGCTGGGCTGGTGCCTGGCCCTGACCGTGCTGGGCTACTGCTGGTCCACCGCCCAGTTCAACCGCGACCCCAAGTAACCCCCCGCCCGCGTGCCCTTCGGTGCGCGGGCGGGCGGTCCGGGGGCTAGGCGAACGCCTCGTCGCGCAGCGTCGCCACCGCCTTCTCGATGCGCCGCCGGCGCGTCTCGGGCTTCTTCGCGCTCTCGATGGCGTGCACGTGTGCCCGCTTGCGGCTGGGTGACAGCCGGTCGTACACCTTGCGGGCGATCGCATCGGCGTCCAGCGCCTGGGTGAAGTCCTCCGGCTCGACCAGGACGCGGGGCTCGGTGTCCAGGGCGAGGTCGACCTCGACCTCCTCGCCGGTCTCGACCCCGGCCGCCTCCCGGTTGGCCTTGCTGAAGCCGATCAGGTGGCGGCCGCGCATGATGGCCAGCCGGCTGTTCCAGGAGTGCCCGTTGATGGTGATGGTCACGGCCGGCCGTTTGCCTCCGTCGAGCTTCTCCACGACCTCCGGAGGAACTTCCAGGCCCCGCATGGGCTCGGGAGGCTCGACGTAGGTTCGGAACTTCATCATCTGCTCCTGTCGAAGTGAGTGACCGTGCTGGGTCACATCCTGACCGGGGCGGGGCCCCTGGGGGCAGGGATCGGCGCCATCCGTGTGGCGGCAGACGGATGGCGGCAGACGGAAGGCAGACGGCAGGCAGGCGGCAGGCGGCCCGGGGAACGCGGCCCGCGGAACGCGTCAGCCGAAGTCCGGCTTGCGGTCCCGCGTGCGCTTGAGTTCGAAGAACCCGTCCGTCGCGGTGACCAGCAGCACCCCGTCCCACAGCCTGGCCGCGGCCTCGCCGCGCGGCACCGGGGTCACCACAGGACCGAAGAACGCGTTGCCGTCCACGGCGATCACCGGGGTGCCCACGTCGTAGCCGACCCGGTCCATGCCGGCGTGGTGCGAGGCGCGCAGCGCCGTGTCGTACTCGGTCGAGTCCATCGCCGCGGCCAGCTCCGCATCCAGCCCGGCCGCTCCCAGCGCCGCCTCCAGGGTGGCCCGGTCCTTGGGCGCCTTCTCGTGGTGGTAGCGCAGGCCCAGTTCGGTGTAGAGGCGGCCCAGCACCTGGGGCCCGTACTTCTGCTCGGCGGCGATACACACCCGCACCGGCCCGAAGCCCAGCCCCACCCGGTACTTGTGCGGCACGTCGCGCCCCTCGTTCAGGACGGCCAGGCTCATCACGTGCCAGCGGACACTGATCGGCCGCAGCTCCTGCACCTCGTTGATCCACCGCGAGGCGATCCACGCCCACGGGCACTGCGGGTCGAACCAGAAGTCGACGGCGCTCACGCTCTCCCCGGACACGCCGGCCTCCCTTCCCTCGCCATCGTGGACCTCTCTCCCGGTCACGCGGGGCCGGCCAAGGTGGTGGTGCGCAGCTCGCCGAGCACCTCCTCGGCGGCTTTGAGGGCGCCGGCCACGCACTGGCCGACCCCGACCCCGTCGTAGGCGGCGCCGCACACCGCGAGGCCGGGCTGGGCGGCGACCCCGGCCCGGATGCGCGCCACCCGCTCCAGATGCCCCACCGTGTACTGCGGCACCGCCCTCTCCCACCGGCTCACCCGGGAGGCCAGCGGCGTGCCGCTCACCCCGGTGACCTCGGCGAGTTCGGCGGCGGCGAGCGCGACGAGGTCGGCCTCGTCGCGGGCCAGCAGGTCCTCGCCGCCGCTGCCGCCGCCCTGGCAGCGCACGATGTCCACCTCGCCCGCCAGGTGCGGCCACTTCATGGTGGAGAACGTGACCACCTTCATCGCCCGCCCGTCCACCGCCGGCACCCGGTAGCCGCTGTGCCCCAGGCCGCGTACCGCATCAAGTGCCCTACGGGGAAAGGCGAGCGTGACGATGACGGAACCGGCGTGGGGGATCTCGGCGAGCGCGGTGGTGGCCCGGCCGGTCCCGGGAAGGCCGGCGAGCAGCGGGCCGGCCTGCGCCGCGGGCACGGCGACGATGACGGCGTCCGCGTCGAGGTGCTCGTCCCCGGCGGCGCCGTGCACGCTCACCCGCCAGCCGTCCTCGCGGCGTTCGAGCCCGCGCACCCTGCTCCCGGTGCGCACGGCCGAGCCGGGCGAGGCGGCGAGCAGGCCGTCCGCGAGGACCTGCGGCAGCGAGCCGAGCCCGCCGGTCAGGGTGGAGATGCCGGTGGTGGGCTCCTGCCCCGGCGGCAGCGGCTCCGGCAGCAGCGCGCCCGCCGCTTGTGCCAGCGAGGCGCGCCGCCGGGAGGCGCTCACCAGCGGGGTGAGGGTGGCCTCGAAGGACAGCTCGTCGGCGCGCCCGAAGTAGGCGTCCGACAGGAACGGGTCCACCAGGCGCTCCACGACCTCGCGGCCCAGGCGCCCGCCGACGACGTCCGCCACCGACCGGTCCTCCTCCCGCCCGGCCCGCGGCAGCGTCAGGTCCTCGCGGGCGCGGGCCACGCCCTCCTCGGAGAGGATGCCGGACTTGGCGAGCTCGTCCAGGTCGCAGGGCACGCCCATGAACTGACGCTCCAGCGGCGGCCGCAGCCGGCCCCCGCTCCACACCGCCATCGACTTGGTGCCCGCCGCCACGACGCGCTCCTCCAGGCCGGCGGCCTTGAGCAGCCGGGCGGTCTTGGGACGCCGGGCGTACGTCGACTCCGCGCCCTCGTCGATGACGACGCCCGCCAGCTCCGAGACGGCCAGCTGCCCGCCCAGCCGCCCGGCGCCCTCCAGGACGGTCACCCGCACCGGCTCCTCGCGCAGGAAGAACGCCGCCGCCAGGCCCGCGACGCCGCCCCCGACGACGACGACATGCGGAGCCGTGCCCGACCGAGCCATTCCGTTGTCCGCCATACGACCTGCTCCTTCGTGGATACGGTGTCGCATCAGTTTTGAAGGGCTGCCGATAGTCTCGGTTGAGCGGGAGTGGATCGGGCAACCCTCCCGCAACCCGCCTTATTCCAGGGCGACTTGGCTGCCGCGACGGCGCTCGGGTGCACCCGATTCATCCTCCACCCGCCGTCAACCGGAGCGCTGGACATTACCGCTGCGCACAACACACCCCGTGACAACATGAGGAGAGTGGTGGCATGCGGAAGGTCGTTTCCCAGGACGGCACAACGATCGCCTGTCGCAGCACCGGCGACGGCCCGCCGATCGTGCTGATGAACGGCGCGTTCCGCGACCACACCATCTTCGACGCCCTGGTCCCGGAGCTGGAGCCGCACTGCACCGTCCACGTCTACGACCGCCGGGGCAGGGGACAGAGCGGCGACGCCCCGCAGTACGCCGTCGAGCGCGAGATCGAGGACCTCGCGGCCATCATCGACGACGCCGGTGGCCAGGCGGTCGTGTTCGCCGGTTCCACCGGCGCGAACCTTGCCCTCGAAGCGGCCCTGGCCGGCGTGCCGATCACCAAACTCGCCCTGCACGAGCCCTACTTCCGCATCGCCCCCCACCCCAAGCCGCCCGCCGACTGCATGGACACCCTCAAGGCGCTGCTCGCCCAGGACCGGCGCGGGGAGACCGCGGAGTACTGGCTGCGCGAACTGCTCGGCCTGAGCGCCGAGACCATCGCCGACTGGCGCAAGGCGCCCCTGTGGGCGACGAACGAGGCCAACGCCCACACCCTGCTCTACGACACGACCATCCTCGGCGACTTCGAGGTGCCCGCCGCCCGCCTGGCGACCCTGCGGACACCGGCCCTGATCGTCAACAGCGACGCGACCGGCGACTGGCTGCGCGACGCGGCCCGCGCCACCGCGGCCGTCCTGCCCAACGGCTGGGGCATGCAGCTGCCCGGCTCCTGGCACCGCATCGACACCGACATCCTGGGCCGCGTCCTCGCCGGCTTCACCACCACCTGAAGGCCGCCGACGCCAGGCACCGCCCGAGGACTTGGTCCCCGGGCGGTACGGTGCTGCCTAGGCCACCGGAACCGTCCAGTTCTCGCCCAGCCACGCCTCCAGGGCGACCACGTCGGGGCGGATGCGGCGCAGTTCGGCCATGTCCGCGCTGTAGCCCTCCGTGTCGAGCCAGTCGAACATCGCGGCCAGGTCCGGGCGGGCCGCGCGCAGCGGTTCGAAGGACCGCTGCGCGTAGCGGACCGGGACGCCCGCCACCCGCCCGAACGCCTCGGCGATCTGCGGGCCGGTCAGCTCGGCACTGGCGATCTCGACCCGCCGGCCCAGCCACGCCTGCGGATCGCCGAAGGCGTCCGCGGCGAACGCCCCGATGTCGCTGGTCGCGATCACCTGGACCGGGACCTCGGGGCGCAGCCACAGGCCCAGGACCAGTTCGCCGCCGGCCGGCTTGGGGCCGAGGTCCAGGAGGATGTCGTAGAACATGGTCGGCCGCAGCACCGTCGCCGGCAGGCCGAGCTTGTCGATGTGCTGCTCGATGTGCCATTTGCTGCGGAAGTGCGGGATGACCTCGCAGCGGTCCGCGCCGCCCACCGAGCTGTACACGAAGTGGGCCACGCCCGCCTCGGCGGCCGCGTCCGCCACCGCCTTGCCCTGGCGCTCCTCCGCGGCCACCCCGCCCGGGCCCCGGAACGTCTGGACGCTGAAAACGCCCTGGACGCCCCGCATCGCCGCCCGCAGCGACGCCGTGTCCTCCAGGTCCCCGCGCACGAGCACCGCACCCGCCTCGGCGAGCGCGCGCGCCGCGGGAGCCTGCGGATCGCGCACCAGCGCCTGCACGCGGCGTCCCCGGCCCAGCAGAGCGCGGGCCGTCGCACCTCCCTGCCGGCCGGTTCCGCCCAGCACCAGGACCGTTCCGTCTACCGCCACCGTATTCCTCCGTCGTGAAAGATGTGCCGCCAAAGGTGCCGTGCAAAAAAGGAGGGGCGGCCGCCGCCGGTCCGGCTCGTGCGGCCGCCCTTTCCGCCCCGCCTGTTCCAAATCCCGTTTTGGGAAGGGGAATTCAGGAAGGGGAATTCAGGAAGCGGAATTCAGGAAGCGGAACCCTCGGTGACACGCTGATCGAGAATGCGGGAGACCGCGTTCGCCAGCAGCTGCGCCGCCTGGTCGGCGCCGCCCATGCTGCGCCACGCCACATGGTTGTCGGGCCGCACCAGGATCGCGCCGTCCGGGGCGATCTCGCGCACCCGCGCCCAGCCGCCCTCGGCGTCGGTGAACTCCGCGCCCGCGCCGATCCGGACCGGCCGGATGGGCAGCGACAGCTTCTCCGCCACCTGCGCGGCCGCCTCCGCCCACGCGCCGCCCTCGGCCCCGGTGATCAGGACGAACCCGGCCGGGGAGCCGGTCAGGTCGTGGGTCGACAGGCGCCGGCCGTCCTGCTCGAGCCAGGCGTGCGGAAGGCGGTGCCCGGGCCGCGTCGTGGGCTGGTACACATCGCGCATCGCCACCCGCGCGGGCGGCTCGCTGCCGTCGGGCACCAGCGCGCCCTGCTCGTAGTGGAAGCCGATCTCGAAGTCGTGCGCCTGGCAGCCGGCCCGGTGGGTGTCCAGGATCTCCGCGGTCCGGGCCCGCACCACCTCACCGATGGGGGAGGGGTCGAAGTACGAGGCGAACATCCGCTGACGGCGCTGCGCGGGGGCGTGCGGGCCAAGGCCCACCGCGTCCAGCACGGCCTGGTGGTGGGAGGCGGCCGAGACCGCCCAGTCGACGTTCAGCTGGCACACCGGGCGCCGCTCCGCCTCGTAGGTGTCAAGGAGGCTGTCGTCGGCGCGGCCGTCCAGGACCGCGGCCAGCTTCCACGCCAGGTTGTGCGCGTCCTGGATGCCGGAGTTCAGGCCCAGGCCCACGGTGGGCGGCTGGCGGTGCGCGGAGTCGCCGGCCAGCAGCACCCGCCCCTTGCGGTAGCGCTCGGCGACCAGCGCCTGCACCGTCCAGTTCGTCACGTGGTGCAGCTCCAGCTCCAGCTCGGGCAGGCCGAGCAGTTCACGGACCCGGGCCACCACCGACTCCTCGTCCAGGTGGTCGGCGTCCATCGGCGGGAAGTGCAGCACCCACTCCTCGCAGGCCTTGCCCCAGCTGGGCCCCATCTCGATGAGGTTGCTGCACAGGTCCGGGTCGTGGGCGTTGAGGAAGTGGGTGAGCAGGGTGCCCTCCTGCCACCACTGCGACAGGTCGGCGGTGAAGTACGCGGTCGTCACGTCGAGCAGCGCGGGCACGCCCCGCATCTCCACGCCCAACGCGCCGCCGACCGTGCGGCCGCCGTCGGCGCCGATCATGTAGCGGGCGGTGACCGTGGTGGTCTCGCCGGTGGCCCGCTCGCGGACCTCGGCGACCACCCGGTCGCCCTCGTCAGTGAAGCCGGTCATCTCGTGGCCGAACAGGATGCGCCCGGGGCGGCGCTGTTCGGCGGTGGCGCGCAGGATCGGCTCCAGGCGGACCTGCGGCAGCTTCACCGGCAGGACGGGCCCGGCCGCCGCGTACCGCGCGCGCAGCGAACCGCCGCCGAAGGCGTCGATCTCGTGGAGGTGCTGCGCGTCCATCGGCCCGTCGCCGGCCAGCGAGGTCAGCCAGCGCAGCTTCCCGAACAGCTCCAGGGGCGCGCCCTGTTCCACCATCGGCCCGTCGAGCCCGTGCTGACGGAAGATCTCCATCGTGCGCTGGTTGAGGTAGTGCGCCTTGGGCACGTGCGCGGTGTCCGCGTGCCGTTCGACGAGCAGGTGGTCCACACCGTGGTCGGACAGGAAGTTGGAGGCGGCAAGACCGCATCCGCCGCCGCCCACGATAAGAACCGGAACCTCGACTGTTCCCATTTTCGTCCTTCCGGAAGGTGACAGTCCCACGCTCACGGAAACTGCCGAATGTGCCGGGAATGAAAGTGCGTTGAGCTGTCCGGAGATGCTTTCGCGTGTCTCACCGGCGCCGGGCGGCGTCCGCCAGCGCGCGGTGCAGACGCTCGTCCTCGGTCTGGCCGGCCTCCCACTGCACGCCGAGGGCGAAGGGGTGGCCCACCGCCTCGACCGCCTCGACGACGCCGTCCGGCGTGCGGGCGGTGGCGGCCAGGTGCTCGCCGATGCGGTCCACGGCCTGGTGGTGGTGGCAGGCGGTCTTGGGGGTGTCGTCGCCGTAGACCCGCGCGATACGGCTGCCGGATCGAAGGTCAAGGACGTGCCGGCCGAACTCGAAGCCGGCGCCCTGCGGGCGGTGGGCGTCGGTGCCGGTGACCTCCGGCAGATGCTGGTGCAGGGTGCCCCCGCAGCGCACGTTGAGCAGCTGCATGCCCCGGCAGATGGCCAGCAGCGGCAGCTCGGCCGCCAACGCCGCGCCGATCAGCGCGAGTTCGGCGCGGTCCAGCTCCGTGCTCGCGACCCGGGTCAGCGGGTGGCGCTCCTGCCCGTACAGCGCCGGATCGATGTCCGGGCCGCCCGGCACGAGCAGCCCCTGCAGACCGTCGAGCAGCTGCTCGACGCCGGGCCGCACCGGCAGCACGACCGGGACGCAGCCCGCCGCGGCCAGGAAGTCCACGTGCGACTGGAGCGAGAGGCTGACGACCATGTCGGTGCCCTGCAAGGTGACCGGGACCGTGCGTGCGGTGATCCCGACCACCGGCGGCTTCGCTGCGTTCATGTCCACCTGTCCCTGGTTCTCAGTAGTCCCTGGTCCTGGTTCTCAGTCCGCGGGGTCCGGCTCGGGGTCCGGCTCGGGGTCCGGCGACACGTGGACGAAGCCGTCCTCGACCTTCACCCGGTAGGTGGCGATCGGCCGGGTCGCCGGCGGGTTCACGGGCTGCCCGGTGCGCAGGTCGAAGCACGAGCCGTGCAGCCAGCACTCGATGGTGGTGCCGTAGACCTCCCCCTCGGCGAGGGAGACCTCGGCGTGCGAGCACAGGTCGCTGACCGCGTACACGGTGTCGTCCCTGCGTACCAGTGCGACCGGCGCGTCCCCGACCTCCACCGCGAGCGCGCCGCCGGCCGGGATCTTGTCCACCGGACAAACCTTGATGAAGCTCATCGCTCCCGCTCTCCTCCACACTCGGGGATCCGGCATCGGGGTCCGGAAACAGGGGCCCGGAAACAGGGGCCCGAAAAACAGGGGCCCGGAATCAGGAGTCCGGTCTCTGCCGGATCTCCACGCGCCGGGCCACACGTTCCGCTGCGGCTCTTGAGGATGACCCGAGCTCAGGACGAGGTTCATCGGAGCCCGCGGCGCCCGCGGCGCACCTGCTACCAGGGCACCGGCCCGTCCTCCGACAGGGAGGCACCCGTGGGCCCCGCCGCGTCCAGGAGCGCCAGCCGTACCGCGATCACGGCGCCCTGGGCGGGCGTGCGCTGCCCCCGGTGGCCGTTGATGTCGGTGGCCACCACGCCGGGGTGGGCCGCGTTCACCTTGATCGGCGTGTCCCGCAGCTCCTTGGCGTAGGCGAGGGTGAGCGCGTTCAGCGCGGTCTTGGAGGACTGGTAGGCGAGCATGTTGACGTGGGCCATGGGGGAGGCCGGGTCGGCGTTGAGGGCGAGTGATCCCAGGTGGCTGGACATGTTGACGATGCGCCCGGCCGGCGCGCGGCGCAGCAGCGGCAGCATCGCGTTGGTCACCGTGACCACGCCGAAGACGTTGGTCTCGTACACCTCCCGCAGGTCGCCCGCGGCCGCCAGGCTGGGCGCGCCGGTGAACCGCCCGGCGATCCCGGCGTTGTTGACCAGGATGTCCAGGCGGCCGTAGCGCTCTTCGATGAGGGCGGCGGCCTCGGCCACGCAGGCCTCGTCGCGCACGTCGATACGCAGCGGCACCGCCGTGATGCCGCACTCCGCCAGCGCGGTGCTCGCCTGCTTGCCGCGCACCTCGTCCCGGGCGCCGACCAGGACGACGGCTCCCCGCTCGCCCAGCTGCCGTGCGGTCTCCTGCCCGATGCCCTTGTTGGCGCCGGTGATGAGCGCGATCTTCTCGAGGGGCACGTCTGTCATCCCTTCTGTCGTCAAGGGGGTTCCGTCGTAAAGGAAGGGGTGGGGGTGGGTCACGCCATGCGCGGTGAGCCCACCGAAGAGTCACACAGTTCGCCCGGCACTCCCCGACGCCGTCGTGAACGCCGGGGATGTTCAACTGCGGACACGGCGCGGTCGAACACCGGGCGTACGCCGCCCTGTTCGCCCGGCACTTGCACGGACGCCCGGGGCGGCGGCAGCCTGGTGGGCCGGCACTCGCCGCCGCCCGCCCCGCCCTACCTCCGTGCCCCCGTGCCCCCTGTCGCCGGGCGGCGCCGGAGCGGTGACGGCGCGGGCCCGACTCACAGGAGACGCCCCGATGCCACCCCGGATGAACAACCCTTCGCTGGTCGTGCCCGACGCCCTGCAGCCCCTGCTCGACCTGACCGCGGTCATCGGCAAGGTCGGCGTCCCCCAGCGGACGCTCGACCTCATCCGGCTGCGGGTGAGCCAGATCAACGGCCGCATCTACACGATCCCCGACGACCTGGGGCAGGCCGCCGAGGCCGACACCCGCCTGCCCCAGGTCGCCGAGTGGCGCGAGGCGACCTGCTTCACCCCCGCCGAGCGCGCCGCGCTGGCGCTGGCCGAGGACGCCACCGAGCTCAGCGGCCGGGAGGACGCGGTGCCCGACGAGGTCTGGCAGGACGCGGCCGCCCACTACACCGAGGAGGAACTGGCCTCCCTGGTCGTCCACATCGGCCTGGTCAACTGCTGGAACCGCATCAACGTCGCCACCCGGCAGGTGCCCGCGGCCTGGCGCTGACCCGCCCGCACGCCGCCCCGGGCCCGCCCGTGGCGCTGACCCGTCCCGCACGCCGCCCCGGACCCGGCCCGTGCGGTGACGAGGGCCTGTCACATCTGCGCGCCGCCGGGCGTCATAGCAGTGACGGCCGGCCCCTCATGCACCACCTGACCACCCCGCCGCAGGGAAGGAACCGCACCGTGTTGAAGCTCATCAACGCCGGTCTCGGCAGGACCGGGACCACGTCACTGCAGGTGGCGCTGGAACAGCTCGGTTACGGCCCCTGCTACCACATGTTCGACATCGTGGGCGACGAGAAGCGCCTGGAGCAGTGGGAACGCATCATCTGCGAGGGACAGCAGCCCGACTGGGACGCGGTGTTCGAGGGCTACACCTCCGCGGTGGACGGCCCGCCCTCCTTCTACTACGACCAGATCATCAAGGCCTTCCCCCAAGCCAAGGTCGTCCTGACGGTGCGCGACGCGGACGGCTGGTACGAGAGCACGTACAACACGCTGTACCAGTTCGTCCTGAAGAACAAGGAGACCCCGCCCGAGCAGGGGACCCGCCAGGCCCGGGTCTTCCGCATGACCAACGTCATGACCTGGGAGGGGCTGTTCAAGGGCCGGTTCTCCGACAAGGACCACGCCATCGAGGTCTACCACCGCCGCAACCAGGAGATCATCGACGCGGTCCCCGCGGACAACCTCCTGGTCTACGACGTCACCCAGGGCTGGGAACCGCTGTGCACGTTCCTGGGCACCGACACCCCGGCGACGGAGTTCCCGCACGCCAACACCACCGCGAACATGCGCGAGCGGATGCAGCAGATGGCCGCCGGCGGCCCGCCCGCCCCCGGCAGCGCGCGATAACACCACCCGCACCGCACCCTTTTCTTTCCTTTCCCCCGCGGACAGCCCATTACCGGCTGACCGCGGGGGCTTTTTTCGTGTGCGGCGGACAAGTCCCGCTGTTCCGGCCCGATACCGCCGTTCCAGCCCCGCTCGACCGCCGGTCATTGTTCAACCGTAGTTGTTTTCACGCCACTTCCCGCACCCGATAGTCTCGCGCCGCCCCCTGGACCCGCCCGAGAAAATCGGCTTCGCCGGCCTGCCCGCATATCGGCCCGGCGGCGTATCTGCCTCAAGAAGGGGATTACGTGAGGAAGTTCCTAGCAATTACGGCGGCGGCCGCCACTGCCCTGGCGGGAACGGTCGCCGCGGCGCCCGCGAAAGCCTCGCCCGAGCGGCCGGTGTCCACCATTGCCTGGTCGCCCTGCCCGGACAACGACCCCGTCGTCGGCGGCCTGCTCAAGGGCCTCGAATGCGGCACGCTCGCCGTCCCGCTCGACCACACCAAGCCCCGGGGCCGCACGCTCGAGCTGGCGCTGACCCGCGCCCGGCACACCGCCCCCGACGCGCAGTACCAGGGCATCGTGCTGCTCAACCGCGGCCAGTGGCCCGGCCAGTTCGGCCGCGACCTGCCCACCCGGTTCGCCAAGGGCACCTCCGGACTCTCCCCGGCCGTCGGCGCCACCTACGACTGGATCGGCTTCGACCCGCGCGGCACCGGCGCCAGCGAACCGCAGATCACCTGCGCGCCGGAGTACGTCTGGCCCGGCCGGGCCCGCGCCGACCTGGTGCCCCGCACCGCCGCCGAGGAAAACGCCTGGCGCACCAAGGCCCGCGCCTTCGCCGCCAGCTGCGGCCGCGCCCACGGCGACACCCTCAACTACTTGAGCACCAAGGACACCGCCCGCGACCTGGACCTGATCCGCAGCGCCCTGGGCCAGGAGCAACTGACCTACTTCGGCTGGGACTACGGCACCTACCTCGGCTCGGTCTACGCCTCGATGTTCCCCCACCGGGTGCGCCGGATGGTCCTGGACACCGTGATGCTGCCCGGCGACGGCTGGTACAAGAACGTCCTGGACCAGAACGCGACCTTCGAGAAGAGCGCCGAGAACTACTTCTCCTGGATCGCCCGCAACGATGCGACCTACCACCTGGGCACCACCCGCGCCGCCGTCGAGGCGAAGTACTACGAGGGCATGGACAGGCTGCGCACGGCCCCCCTGGACGGCAAGATCGGCCCGGCCGAGTACACCGAGGTCTTCCTCATCGACCTCTACCGCCGCTCCGCCTGGAGCGGCCACACCAAGGCCCTGGCCGACTGGGTGCTGCGCGGCGACGCCACCGGCCTGAAGGCCGCCTTCAACGAGCCGGGCTACCCCACCCAGAACAAGCAGGCCATGTACAACGCGGTGCAGTGCACCGACACGCCCTGGCCGCGCGACTGGCAGCGCTGGCACCGCGACTACAGCCGCGACTACCGCTCCGGCAACACCTTCCTGACCTGGTATAACGCCTGGTACAACGCGCCGTGCGCGTTCTGGCCGGCGCCCGCGGGCACCCCGCAGAAGATCGGCGCCGAGAACGTCGACGCCCTGGTCGTGCAGGGCGAGCACGTCGCCGGGTCCCCGCTGGCCGGCGCCCGCGACATGCACCGCAGGTTCCCCGACTCCCGGCTGCTGGTGGAGCAGGGCGGCTACGAGCACGAGACGTCCCTGTCCCGCAACGCCAACACCTGCATCAACACCGTGGTCGACGCCTACCTCAAGGACGGCAGCCGCCCGGCCGCCGCCAGGGGCGCCGACGCCGTCTGCCAGGCGGGCCCGCCGCCGGACCCCGCCCCGTAGAAAAAAGCCCGTAGAAATCGCCTATGAAGTCCGCCCGCCGCGTTCAACCGTGGAAAATCAGCGGTTGAACGCGCGGGCGGGCGCCCCGACTTATGAATTCAGTACCGTCATTGCAGCCGAACATGCTGATGTGTAGTTTGACATCGACGATTCCTCAGCCGCCCCGCGTGGAAGGTCAACAATGGAAACTGGCGTAATAATTGTCGGTGCCGGTCCGGTCGGATTGATGCTGGCCGGCGAACTCCACCTGGGCGGTGTGAATGTCACCGTCTTCGACAAACTCCCCGCCCCCTCCGGGGAATCCCGTGCGCTCGGCTTCAACCGGCGCGCGGCGGAAACCCTCGACCAGCGCGGACTCCTGGCCGGGCTCGGTGCGTTCCGGTGGGGCCCGATGGGCCACTTCGGCGGCGTCCGTTTCGACCTGGGCATGCTGGAGGAGGACCACAGCGGCGTCCTGGGACTCTCCCAGGCCCGCACCGAGGACATGCTGGCCGCCCGGCTCACCGAGCTGGGGGTGGTGGTGCACCGCGGGGTCGAGGTCACCGGGGTGCACGAGGAGAGCGACGGCGTCGTCGTCACCTGCCAGGGGCCCGAGGGCCCCGGCGAACACCGCGCCCGCTACGTGGTGGGCTGCGACGGCCCGCACAGCACCGTCCGCGCGGCCGCCAACATCCCCGCCCGCCACTGGGAGGCCACCCGCGGCATGTACACCGCGGAGCTCACCGGGGTCACGCTGCGCCCGCGGCCCATCGGGGAACGCCTGCCCGGCGGCCACATGGTGGTGTGCACCCCGCTGGGCGAGGGCCGCTGCCGCATCGTCGTCCACGACAAGGACCTGCCCCCACACCAGGACCCCGCCACACTGACGTTCCCCCAGATCGCCGACGCCTGGCAGAAGTTGACCGGCGAGGACATCCACCACGCGAGCGCGCAGTGGATGTGGGCCTGCAACAACGCGGCCGCCCTGGCCACGGAGTACCGGCGCGGGCGGGTGCTGCTGGCGGGCGATGCCGCACACGCCATGCCGCCGCTGGCCGCCTGGGGACTGAGCGCCGGGCTGCAGGACGCGGCGAACCTGGGCTGGAAGCTGGCCGCGCACCTGGCCGGCCGGGCGCCGGAGCACCTGCTGGACACCTACCACGGCGAACGCCACCCCGTCGGGGAGCAGTTGATCCGCAACGCGCAGGCGGCGTCGATGCTCTACCTCGGCGACGCCGCCATGGATCCGCTGCGCGGCGTGCTGGGCGAGCTGATGGAGCACAAGGAGGCCGCCGGGCAGCTGGCCGGCATCGTCAGCGGGCTGGGCATCGGCTACGACCTGGGGCCGGGGGAGCACCCCCTGCTGGGCCGGCGCATGCCGCCGCAGCAGGAACTGACCCGCCCCGAGGGCACCCGCACCCGCGTCGCGGAGCTGCTGCACAGCGCCCGCGGCGTCCTCATCCTCACCGAAGGCACCGCCGCCGCGGACAAGACGGCCCACCTGGCCGCCGACTGGAGCGACCGCGTCGACGTCGTCACCGCCACCTGGACCACGAAAGCGGCCACAGCGACCGAGGCGGTCCTCATCCGCCCCGACGGCTACGTCGCCTGGACCGCGCCGGGCAGCGACCGCGACCTGACCGACGTCCTTGGCCACTGGTTCGGCACCCCCGGCACCACCCACCGAACAGGAGCGCGAGCATGAGCAGGGACGTGATCGTCGTCGGCGCGGGCCCGGTCGGACTGATGATGGCCGGCGAACTGCGCCTGGTCGGCGCGGATGTCGTCGTCTACGAGAAGCTGCCCGCCCCGGCCCGCGAGTCCCGCGGCGCCAGCCTCACCCGCCGCGCCGTCGAGAGCTTCGACCAGCGCGGCCTGCTCGCCCGGCTCGGCGCCACCGAGCCCGCCGACGCCCACTTCGGCGGGGTGCCCATCGACCTGGACCTCCTGGAGGAGGACCACAGCGGCGCCCGGGGCGTCTCGCAGTTCCGCACCGAGCGGATGCTGGAGGACTGGGCGGGCGACCTCGGCGTGCCCATCCGCCGCGGATACGAGGTCACCGACCTGGACCAGAGCCCCGACGGCGTCGAGGTGACCCTGAAGGGGCCACAGGGACCCGGCCGCGACAGCGCCCGCTACCTGATCGGCTGCGACGGCGGGCGCAGCACCGTCCGCAAGCTGGCCGGCATCGACTTCACCGGCCCCGAGCCCACCCGCGGCTTCTACACGGCCGATGTGACCGGCATCGAGACCCGCCGCCGGCGCATCGGGGAGAACCTCCCCGACGGCAGCATGATCATGGCGATGGACCTGGAGGACGGCGTCACCCGGGTGGTCGCCTACGAGCGCGGCATGCGCCCCAAGGACCGCGAGGCCCTCTCCTACGCCGAACTGGCCGACGCCTGGCAGCGGCTGACCGGCGAGTCCATCCACCACGGGCAGTGCCGCTGGATCAGCTGCTTCACCGACGCCTCCCGGGTGGCCGCCCACTACCGGCGCGGCCGGATCTTCCTGGCGGGCGATGCCACCCACGTCCAGCCGCCCGCCATGGCCCAGGGGCTGAGCGTGGGCGTGCAGGACGCGGTGAACCTGGGCTGGAAACTGGCCGCGGTGCTGGCCGGCCACGCCCCCGACACCCTCCTGGACACCTACCACGCCGAGCGCCACCCGATCGGAGAGCAACTGGCGCGCAACGCCCGCGCCGCGATCGAACTGCGCCTGACCGGCCAGGAGATGGCCCCGCTGCGCGAGGTACTGGGCGAACTGCTCACCCACAAGGACGCGGCCGCCCACCTGGCCGGCGTCCTCAGCGGCCTGGGCATCCGCTACGACATGGGCCCGGGCGCCCACCCCCTGCTGGGCCGGCGCATGCCGCCGCGGCAGGAACTGACCCGCCCCGACGGCACCCGCACCCGCGTCGCCGAACTGCTGCATCCCGCCCGCGGCGTACTGATCACCACCGACGGCGCGGACGGCACCGGCGGCAAGGCGGCCCAGCTCGCCAAGGACTGGACGCACCGCATCGACCTCGTCACCGCCACCTGGAGCACCCACCCCGCAGGCCCGGCCCCGCAGGCCCTCCTCATCCGGCCCGACGGCTACGTCGCCTGGACCGCGCCCGGCAGCGACAGCGACCTCACCGACGCACTGACCCGCTGGTTCGGCGCCCCGCACCCGCCCGCCCGGCCGCTCTGACCCGCGCACCCCGCCCCGGCGACCACCCCCGACCCCCCCCCAGGAGATGCCCGTGAGGACCGGAGTCACCGTCTGGCTCACCGGCCTGCCCAGCGCCGGCAAGACCACCATCGCCTACGAGCTGGCCGCCCGGCTCCGCGCGGAGGGCCACCGCGTGGAGGTCCTGGACGGCGACGAGATCCGCGAGGCGCTCTCGGCCGGCCTCGGCTTCTCGCGCACCGACCGCCACACCAACGTGCAGCGCATCGGCTACGTCGCCGAACTCCTGGCCCGCAACGGCATCCTGGCGCTGGCCCCGGTGATCGCGCCGTACACCGACAGCCGCGAAGCGGTGCGCAAACGCCACGACAGCAACCACACCCCCTACCTCGAAGTGCACGTCGCCACCCCCCTGGAGGTGTGCAGCGCACGCGACGTGAAGGGCCTGTACGCGAAGCAGGCCGCCGGCCACCTGACCGGCCTGACCGGCGTGGACGACCCCTACGAGGAGCCCGCGGCACCCGACCTGCGCCTGCACGCCCAGCACCAGAGCGTTCAGGAGTCCGCCGCCGCCGTGCACGCCCTGCTCACCGAAAGGGGACTGTTATGACACCGGCCCTCGATGCGGTGACGGCCGCCGGCGGGGGCGGCGAGAGCCCTTACGCCCTCTCGCACCCCGACGCCCTGGAATCCGAGGCGGTGCACATCCTGCGCGAGGTGGCGGGCGAGTTCGACAACCCGGTGCTCCTCTTCTCCGGCGGCAAGGACTCCATCGTCATGCTGCACCTGGCGCTGAAGGCGTTCACCCCCGCGCCGGTGCCCTTCGCGCTGCTGCACGTGGACACCGGCCACAACTTCCCCGAGGTGCTTGCCTTCCGCGACCGCGTCGTCGCCGAGCACGGCCTGCGCCTGCACGTCGCCCTGGTGCAGGACTACATCGACCGCGGCGTGCTCAAGGAGCGCCCCGACGGCACCCGCAACCCACTGCAGACCCGCCCGCTGACCGACACCATCCAGCGCGAACGGTTCGACGCGGTCTTCGGCGGCGGCCGCCGCGACGAGGAAAAGGCCCGCGCCAAGGAACGCGTGTTCTCCCTGCGCGACGAGTTCTCCCAGTGGGACCCGCGCCGCCAGCGCCCCGAGCTGTGGAACCTGTACAACGGCCGCCACCTGCCCCGCGAGCATGTGCGGGTCTTCCCGCTGTCCAACTGGACCGAGCTGGACGTGTGGCAGTACATCGCCCGCGAACGCATCGAGCTGCCCGCCATCTACTTCGCCCACGAACGCGAGGTGTTCCAGCGCCACCACATGTGGCTGACCGCCGGCCCCTGGGGCGGCCCCGAAGAGGGGGAGCGGGCCGAGAAGCGCCGGGTGCGCTACCGCACCGTCGGCGACATGTCCTGCACCGGCGCGGTGGACTCCGACGCCGACACCATCGACAAGGTCATCACGGAGATCGCCGCGTCCCGCCTCACCGAGCGCGGCGCCACCCGCGCCGACGACAAGCTCTCCGAGGCCGCGATGGAAGACCGCAAGCGCGAGGGGTACTTCTGATGAGCGTTCTGAGCGACACCGCCGCCGACACACTGCGCTTCGCCACCGCCGGCTCCGTCGACGACGGCAAATCCACCCTGGTCGGACGGCTGTTGCACGACTCCAAGTCGGTCCTGGCCGACCAGCTGGAGGCCGTCGCCCACGCCTCCCGCAACCGCGGGCAGGCCGCCCCCGACCTGGCGCTGCTCACCGACGGCCTGCGCGCCGAACGCGAGCAGGGCATCACCATCGACGTCGCCTACCGCTACTTCGCCACCCCCAGGCGCCGCTTCATCCTCGCCGACACCCCCGGCCACGTGCAGTACACCCGCAACATGGTCACCGGCGCCTCCACCGCGGAACTGACGATCATCCTGGTCGACGCCCGCAACGGCGTCGTCGAACAGACCCGCCGCCACACCGCCATCGCCGCCCTGCTGCGCGTCCCGCAGATCGTCCTGGCCGTCAACAAGATGGACCTCGTCGGCTACCAGGAGCCCGCCTTCGCGGCGATCGCCGAGCAGTACACGGCCTACGTCAAGGAGCTGGGCGGCCCGGAGGTCACCGTCATCCCCATCTGCGCGCTGGCCGGCGACAACGTCGTGGACTCCTCCGCGCACATGGACTGGTACAGCGGCCCCACCGTCCTGGAACACCTGGAGACCGTGCCGCTCAGCGACCACCTGGCGCCCCTGACGGCCCGGCTGCCCGTGCAGTACGTGATCCGCCCGCAGAGCCCCGGCCACCCCGACTACCGCGGCTACGCCGGCCGCATCGCCGAGGGCACCTTCCGCACCGGCCAGCAGGTGCGCGTACTGCCCTCGGGCCGCACCTCCACCATCACCGCCATCGAACGCCTGGGCCGCCCCGTCGAGACGGCCTGGGCCCTGCAGTCGGTGACCGTGCTGCTCCACGACGACCTCGACATCTCCCGCGGCGACCTGATCGTGCCGGCCGCCGACGCACCCGCCACCACCCGCGAGGTGACCGCGACCGTCTGCCACGTCGCCGACCAGCCGCTGACCACCGGCCACCGGGTGCTCCTCAAACACGGCACCCGCACCGTCAAGGCCCTGGTCACCGACATCCCCTCCCGCCTCACCCTGGAGGACCTCTCGCCCTACCCGCACCCCGGGCAGCTCGTCGCCAACGACATCGGCCAAGTGCGCCTGCGCACCGCCGAACCGCTGCCCCTGGACACCTACGCCCACTCCCGGCGCACCGGCTCGTTCATCCTCATCGACCCGGCCGACGGCACCACCCTGACCGCGGGCATGGTCGGCGAGTCCTTCGCCCTGCCGGACCCGGCCGCCCACGCCGCCAAGGACGAGGGATGGGACTTCTGACCCGGCGCGCCGCCCCCGCCCTGCTGGCCGCACTGCTGCTGCTGGCGCCCGCCGGCTGCGGCTACGGCTCGCAGGCCAAGGACGAGGACACCGTGCGGATCGCCGCCGGCGCACAAAAGATCGACGGCCTGGACTCGGTACGGATCGGCTACTTCGCCAACCTCACCCACGCCACCGCCCTGGTCGGCAACCGGCAGGGCTTCTTCCAAAAGGCGCTGGGCGCCACCCGCGCCCGGTACGCCACCTTCAACGCGGGCCCCTCCGAGATCGAGGCCCTGAACTCCGGCTCCCTCGACATCGGCTGGATCGGCCCCTCCCCGGCGATCAACGGGTTCACCAAGTCGGGCGGCACGAACCTGCGGATCATCGGCGGCTCCGCCTCCGGCGGCGTGAAACTCGTCGTGAACCCGAAGAGGATCACCTCCCTGGACGACGTCAGAGGCAAGAGGATCGCCACCCCGCAGCTCGGCAACACCCAGGACGTCGCCTTCCTCAACTGGGCCTCCCAGCAGGGCTGGCAGGTCGACGCGCAGAGCGGCACGGGCGAGGTGACCGTGGTGCGCAGCGACAACAAGGTCACCCCCGACGCCTACCGGTCCGGCTCCATCGACGGCGCGTGGGTGCCGGAGCCGACCGCCTCCAAGATCGTCGCCCAGGGCGGCAGGGTCCTGCTGGACGAGAAGAGCCTGTGGCCCGGCCACACCTTCGTCATCACCAACATCATCGTGTCGCAGAAGTTCCTCACCCGGCATCCCCGGGTCGTCGAGGCGGTGCTGAAGGCGTCGGTGGACACCAACCGGTGGATCGAGGAGCACCCCGGCCGGGCCAAACGCGCGGCCAACCGCCAGCTGGAGGCCGACGCCGGCAAGGCCCTGCCCCCGCAGGTCCTGGACCCGGCCTGGCAGTCCATCGACTTCACCGACGACCCGCTGGCCGCCACCTTGCGCACCGAGGCCGCACACGCCGTGCGGGCCGGCCTGCTCAAGCGCCCCGACCTGTCCGGCATCTACGACCTCACCCTGCTCAACAAGGTCCTCAAAACCGCCGGGCACCGCCCGGTGGACGACGCCAACCTCGGCGTGCGCCAACCCCCTCGCTGAGTTCCTGGAGGTGACCACCATGACCGCGACCCTCGACAAGGCCACCGGCGCCGCCGCGACGGCCCGCCACGCCGCCCGCCTCGAGCACGTCTCCAAGTCGTTCACGGGCCCCGCCGGGCCACAGCTCGTCCTGGACGACATCAGCCTCGCCGTCGCACCCGGCGAGTTCGTCACCCTCCTGGGAGCCTCCGGCTGCGGCAAATCCACCCTGCTCAACCTCGTCGCCGGCCTGGACGAGCCCACCACCGGCGAGATCACCACCGACGGCCGGCCCGCCCTGATGTTCCAGGAACACGCCCTGTTCCCCTGGCTGACCGCCGGCAAGAACATCGAACTCGCCCTGAAACTGCGCGGCATCGCCCCCAAACGGCGCCGCGAACGCGCCGAGGAGCTCCTGGCACTCGTGCGCCTCAAGGGCGCCCACCACAAGCGGGTGCACGAACTGTCCGGCGGCATGCGCCAGCGGGTCGCGCTGGCCCGCGCCCTGGCCCAGGAGAGCCGCCTGCTGCTCATGGACGAGCCCTTCGCCGCCCTGGACGCCATCACCCGCGACGTGCTGCACGACGAACTGACCCGCATCTGGAGCGAGACACAGCTCTCCGTCCTGTTCGTCACCCACAACGTGCGCGAGGCCGCCCGCCTGGCCCAGCGCGTGATCCTGCTGTCCTCCCGCCCCGGGCGCATCGCCCGCGAATGGGCCGTGGACATCCCCCAGCCGCGCCGCATCGAGGACAGTGCCGTCGCCGAACTCTCCATCGAGATCACCGAACAGCTGCGGGGGGAGATCCGCCGACATGGCCAGTACTGAGACCGGCGCCCACAAGGACGGCAGCGACAACGACCTCGCCGGCCTGGACGCCCTGGAGACCCCCCAGCCCATCCGCACGCCCTTCACCCTCACCCTGAAGGAGAAGGTCCTGCCCCCGCTCACCGCCATCGCGCTGGTCCTCGCGGTGTGGCAGGGCCTCATCTCCTTCCACATCGTGGAGGACCCCAGCAAACTGCCCGCCCCCGGCGCCGTGTGGGACGTGGCCCGCCAGGCCTGGCTGGAGGGCGAACTCCTGGGCTACATCTGGACGTCCGTCTCGCGCGGCCTGTCCGGCTTCCTGCTCGCCCTGCTCATCGGCACCCCGCTGGGCCTGCTCGTGGCCCGCCTGAAGTTCCTGCGCGCGGCGATCGGCCCGATCCTGTCCGGCCTGCAGTCCCTGCCCTCGGTGGCCTGGGTGCCGCCCGCGGTGATCTGGCTGGGCCTGAACAACTCGATGATGTACGCGGTGATCCTGCTCGGCGCGGTCCCCTCCATCGCCAACGGCCTGGTCTCCGGCGTCGACCAGGTACCGCCGCTGTTCCTGCGGGCCGGCCGCACCATGGGCGCCACCGGCCTCAAAGGCACCTGGCACGTGGTGCTGCCGGCCGCCCTGCCCGGCTACGTCGCCGGCCTCAAACAGGGCTGGGCCTTCGCCTGGCGCTCCCTGATGGCCGCCGAGATCATCGCCTCCTTCCCCGACCTGGGCCTGGGCCTGGGCCAGCTCCTGGAGAACGGCCGCAACGCCAGCGACATGGCCATGGTCTTCGAGGCCATCCTGCTGATCCTGCTGGTCGGCGTCGCCATCGACCTGCTGGTCTTCAGCCCCCTGGAGCGCTGGGTCCTGCGCAGCCGCGGCCTGCTCGTACACCGCTGAAACCCGCCCCAACCGCAGTCCGACGACCATCGACCCACCCTCTACTGCGGCTAGAGAAACCGCTGCGACGCTCATCCGGAATGGCAGCAGAAAGGGCACACCGGATGGCTTTCAAAGACGGGCGGGCTACGGTGATCGCAGACAGTTTGAGTTCCGCCGCATTACGGTACGGGGAACCGGCGGCCGGTGAAGGAACCGGCCCGAGAATCGGCCCCCAGAACATCGAGAAGACACCGGCACAGGAACTCCCGGTCCATGCACTGTCGCCCGGACTGCACCTGCGCCAGGGCGGAATCAACACCGCCTATCTCCAATTGCTCGTCGAAGCGTCGGGCCGTACGGAATTACCGCCCGTACTCGTCCAGAAAGACGGCTGGCGGATCATCGACGGACTCCACAGGCTGGAGGCCGCGAAACTCTGCGGCGACCACAGCATAAAAGCACGGCTCGTCGAGTGCACCGACGCCGAAGCACTCGTACTCGCCATGAAGGCCAACAGTTCCCACGGACTTCCGCTCTCACGGGCCGACCGCATCGCCGGAGCCGAACGCGTCCTTCTCGCCCACCCCGAATGGTCCGACCGCGCCATCGCCAGCGTCACCGGACTGAGCGCCAAGACGATCGCCGTCCTGCGCGAACGCTCCGCGTGCGCCACCCCGCCCGGCGGCCAGCGCCTGGGCCTGGACGGCAAACTGCGCTCGGTCGGCGCCGGCGAGGGCCGCCGCCGCGCCGCCGCCTACATCCACGCCCACCCCGAGGCCACCCTGCGCGAAGTCGCCCGGGAGACCGAGGTGTCCCTGGGCACCGTCCACGACGTCAGCGCCCGCCTGCGCCGCGGGGTCAGCCCCGAACGCAACGGCCTGCGCGCACCCGGCGCGCACCTGACCCTGCACCCCGCCGACCGGCCCGCCGACACCCCGCCCACCGCGCACCCGGCCCCGCGCCCGGACCGGCACGCCCCGCCGCAGGCCGCCGAGGCGGCGCCCGCCTGGGAGACGGTCGCCGCCAAGGTCGCAGGCGACCCGTGCATCCGCTACACCGCGGGCGGCAAGGAGTTCCTGCAGTGGATGGCGCTGCACGCCGGCGACCCGGACGGCTGGCGCGAGCTCGTCAACGCCGTCCCCGCCCACTGGGTCGGCGTCATCGCGCCCATCGCGGAGAGCGTCGGCAGGGAGTGGAGCCAGTTCGCCGAGCGGCTGCGCAGCCGCCAGGAAGCCGTCTGAACCCCCACCGCCCACCCCCGCACGGCCTTCAGGGCCCGGCCTCCAGCTGCCGCTTGAGGGCCCGCTCCACCGGGGACAGGGCGACCTCCGGACACAGCCGCTCCGGATGACCCGCGGGCGGCCCGCCCCGCGGCGCGGCCTCGGGCGGCGCGGTGCCGGGCGGGGGAGTGTGCTCGGCGGGCTGCGCCCCCGAGATGTAGATGGCGCCATAGGCCTGCAAGGCCGCGTACACCTCGCGCCACACACGCCTGATCAAGCTGGCCATGAATCTCCCTCCACAGGGGCGTGGCCGCGTGGCGGCGCCGGCTCGGGTGCGCCAGGAGCCGTCACTGTGCGGGCCGCCGGTCGCACCGGGTTCGAAGCCGACTCAAGCGCCGCGGTGCGGTGTCGAGGCGGACTCGAGCCGCCCCTCCGCCCGGCCTCCAGAGCGCTTTGCCAACGTGGGCGGGTGGAGCAAGCCGGCTCCGCAGCCCCGCGGGGCGCACGGTCGCGGAAGGACAGGCCCATGGACGAGGCCGAACGTGAGCGGCAGACACGCGGTGTCGAGGGAGTCGCGCCGGTGCTCCGGCTGGCCGGGGTGGACGAGGAGGAGGACGATCCCGCGGAGTGCAACGTGGTCCGCGGAATCGACTGACCGGGTGCCGGGGCGCGCGTTGCGCCGGTGAGACGAACAAGGAGTCCAAGACGATGACGCTCTCCCCGCAGCGCGCCGGCGCGACGGCGATGTCCCCCGCGGCACGCCGGTTCCTCACCGCGCCGCACACCGGCGTGCTGAGCACGCTGCGGCCCGACGGCTCGCCCCACCTGACCCCGGTGCGCTTCACCTGGGACGCACCGGCCGGCCTGGCCCGCGTCCTGACCGTGAACACGACCCGCAAGGTCAAGAACGTGCTGGCCACCCCGCACGCACGCGTCGCGCTGTGCCAGGTGGACGGCTTCGCCTGGGTCTGCCTGGAGGGCACCGCCCGGATCCTCGATGCCCCCGAACGCATCGCCGAAGGGGTCCGCCGCTACACCGAGCGCTACTTCTCCGGGCCGCCGAACCCGCCCGGCCGCGTGGTCGTGGAGATCACCGTCGACCGGGTGCTGAGCCTCAACTGCTGACCCCCCGCCCGCGGCAGGCCCCCGGGCCATCAGCCGCGGGCGCCGGGCGGTACCCCGTCCACCCAGATCAGCCCGAACGAGAGCCGGGCCAGGCGCCAGCCGCCCGGAGTGCGGCGGGCCGCGCCGCTCACCGAGGTGCCGGTGGTGAACAACTCCGGGCCCGGGCCGCCGGGATGGTGCACGTGGGTGGAGAGCAGATTGGCGCGCAGGCTCGCCCCGTCACCCGCCAGCTCCACCACCGCAGGCGAGTTCAGATGCTGGGTGCGCGCGAAATTCTCCAGCGCGTCCCGGTGCCATGCGGCGAGCCCGGCCATTCCCTCGTGCCGGCTCAGCGGGAATGCGACCACCGCGTCCTCGGTGAACAGGGTGCGCGCCCACGCGTCATCGAGCTTTTCGGTGTCCAACGCCAGCAGATAACGGTCCAGCAGACCGCGCACGGTAAAGGCGTCCACCATGGCCGTGTCCGGAGTGAAGGATTCAGCTTCAGTCGAGGTCATGCTTGAGAATGGGCCCACACACCCGCCCCGACCAACCCCGCCTGTCAAAGATCTGACGTTGCCCGCACATTTCTGTAGTGGACTGCAAAAGCTGTGTACCGGCGTCCCTTTACCGGCCGCTCGGGCGCTGTCCATACTCGTAAAACATCAACCACAAGACGGCGGATGGGCGACGATGGACAATTATGACGCGGACGTGATCATCGTAGGTGCAGGACCCACCGGCCTTATGCTCGCCGGTGAGTTGGGCCAGCACGGAATTTCCGTTCTCGTGCTCGACAGGCTCGCCGAACCGATGCGGCAGTCACGCGCCCTCGGCTTCTCCGCGCGCACCATCGAGGAATTCGCACAGCGCGGACTGCTGACCCGCCTCGGCGAGGTCGACACCATCCCCGGCGGGCACTTCGGCGGCGTACCGCTGGACTACCAGGTGCTCAGCGGCGGTTCCTACGGCGCACGCGGCATCCCCCAGTCCCGCACCGAGGCGATGCTGGCCGGCCACGCCACCGAACAGGGCGCCCGCATCCGCCGCTCGGTGGAGGTCACCGGCCTCGGCCAGGACGAGCACGGGGTGACCCTGCACACGAGCGGCACCGGGACACAGGACGGCGGCCAGGAACTGCGCGCCCGGTACGTCATCGGGTGCGACGGCGCCCGCAGCCAGGTGCGCGCCGCCGCCGGCATCGACTTCCCCGGCACCGAACCGGCCATCGAGCTGCGCTTCGCCGACATCAGCGGGGTGCGGCTGCGGCCCCGCTTCGCCGGGGAACGGGTACCCGGCGGCATGATCATGGTGCTGCCGCTGGGCCCGGACCGCTGCCGCATCATCTACTACGACCGCAGCGAGCCGCTGCGCAAGAGCACCGAGCCGATCACCTTCGACGAGGTCGCCGACACCTTCCAGAAGCTGTCGGGCGAGGACATCCACGCGGCCACCCCGCTGTGGGTGAGCTCGACCACCGACGTGAGCCGACAGGCCGAGCGGTACCGGCACGGCCGGGTGTTCCTGGCCGGCGACGCCGCACACATCCACCTGCCCATCGGCGCCCAGGGCATGAGCGCCGGCGTGCAGGACGCGGTCAACCTCGGCTGGAAACTCGCCCTCGTCCTCAAGGACCTGGCCCCCGACACCCTGCTGGACACCTACCACAGCGAACGCCACCCGGTCGGCGCCCGCATCCTGACCAACACCCTGGCCCAGCGCATCCTCTACCTCGGCGGCGAGGAGATCACCCCGCTGCTCGACGTCTTCACCGAACTCACCCGCTACGACTCGGTCCAGCGCCACCTGGTCGGCATGGTCACCGGCCTGGACATCCGCCACGACGTCGGCGCGGGGGAGCACCCCCTGCTCGGCCGGCGCCTTCAGGACGGCGACCTGACCTGCGAGGGCCGGCCCACCCGCGTCCACGCCCTGCTGCACACCGGCCGCGGCGTACTGCTCGACCTCGGCGCCGACAGCGCGCTGCCGGCCGCCGCCAAGGCCTGGTCGGACCGCGTCGACATCGTCACCGCACGCCCCGGCCCCACCCTGCCCGCCGCCGAGGCGATCCTGCTGCGCCCCGACGGCTACATCGCCTGGATCGCGCCCGACCCGGACGCGCTGCCCCTGCCCGCCGCCCTGGAGCGCTGGTTCGGCCCCGCCGCCTGACCGCCCCTCGCCCGACCGCGCCCGCGGCGGCCCGACCGCGCTCCGGCCAAAGGACCGCGCTCCGGCCAAAGGACCGACCGCGCTCCGGCCAAAGGCCCGCGCCCCGGCTAAAGGACCGACCGCGGCCCGCACGGCCGCCGCCCGGCCCCGTGCCGCGGCCCCGGCCCCGCCCGCCGCGCACCCGCCCCTGACAGCCCGACAGGAAGAGACCCGACGCCATGCCCTACATCTCCACCCAGGACAAGCACCTGACCGTCCTCAACCTGTTCACCACCGACCAGCCGGAGAAGCAGGACAAGCTGATCCAGGAGATGCGGAAGATCGTCGACACCGCGGCGTTCGACGGCTGGATCTCCTCCACCGTGCACGCCGGACAGGACAGCCCCGGCACCGCCAACTTCATCCAGTGGCGCAGCGGCGAGGACCTGGAGAAGCGGTATGCGGGCGAGGAGTTCAAGCACCGCACGCTGCCCGTCTTCCAGGACATCACCACCTCGATCCGGCTGCTGCAGAGCGAGATCGTCCATACCCAGCGCCACCCCTCCCAGGGCGAGGCCACCGAGGTCTCGCCCGACCGCGACGACCACACCGTCATCGAGATCTTCAAGGTCTCCCAGAGCAACCAGGACGAGCTGATCGCCGAACTCGGCGAGGGCCAGTCCTGGCTCCTGGAGGTCGACGGCTACCGCTCGCACAGCGTCTTCAAGGGCCTGCGCGCCCGCTTCCTGGAAGGCCCCTTCGTCGTCGTCTACTCCCAGTGGGCGAGCAAGGCCGACTACGACGCCCACCGCCACCAGGCCACCGCGCGGCAGTCCGAGGCCCGCCAGAAGTCCGAGGCGCGCATCAACGCCCTGAAGACCGAGAGCGACTGGAACTCCTACCGGGTGATCCACAGCCGCGCCGCCGGCGCGTGAGCCGCCCGGCCGGCCGCGCGGGCCCCGCCCGCCGGCCGGTCCCGCCCCCTTCGACCACGGCGCACGGCGCCCACCGCAAGGAGCGAGGTATGCACAGCACGCTGATCGTGGCCCGGATGGCGATCGACTCCAGCCGCAGCGTCGCCGAACTGTTCACCGACTTCGACGCCACCGACATGCCCCACCGCATGGGCACCCGCCGCCGCCAGCTCTTCGCCTACCGCGGCCTGTACTTCCACCTCCAGGACTTCGACTCCGACGACGGAGGCGCCCGCATCGAACGCGCCAAGGACGATGCCCGCTTCGTGCGGATCAGCGACGACCTCAAGCCGCACATCGAGGCCTACGACCCGGCCACCTGGCGCTCCCCGGCCGACGCGATGGCCCAGCGCTTCTACTCCTGGGAGGCCGGCGCATGACGCAGCGCCGCGTCGTCATCACCGGCCTGGAGGTCCTGGCCCCCGGCGGCCTGGGCCGCAAGGAGTTCTGGCAGCTCATCAGCGAGGGCCGCACCGCGACCCGCGGCATCACCTTCTTCGACCCCGCCCCCTTCCGCTCCAAGGTGGCCGCCGAGGCCGACTTCTGCGGCCTGGAGCACGGGCTGAGCCCGCAGGAGGTGCGGCGCATGGACCGCGCCGCCCAGTTCGCCGTGGTCACCGCCCGCGCCGCCGTCCAGGACAGCGGCGCCGAGCTGAGCGAGCACGCCCCGCACCGCATCGGCGTGGTCGTGGGCAGCGCGGTGGGCGCCACCATGGGCCTGGACGACGAATACCGCGTCGTCAGCGACGGCGGCCGCCTGGACCTGGTCGACCACCGCTACGCGGTGCCGCACCTGTACAACTACCTGGTGCCCAGCTCCTTCGCGGCGGAGGTGGCCTGGGCGGTCGGCGCGGAAGGCCCCTCCACGGTCGTCTCCACCGGCTGCACCTCGGGCATCGACGCGGTCGGCTACGCGGTGGAGCTGGTGCGCGAGGGCTCCGTCGACGTCATGGTCGCCGGGGCGTCCGACGCGCCGATCTCCCCGATCACCATGGCGTGCTTCGACGCGATCAAGGCGACCACGCCGCGCCACGACGCACCCGAACAGGCCTCACGGCCCTTCGACAGCACCCGCAACGGCTTCGTGCTGGGCGAGGGCGCCGCCTTCTTCGTCCTGGAGGAGCTCGAGAGCGCCCGGCGCCGCGGCGCCCACATCTACGCCGAGATCGCCGGCTACGCCACCCGCTCCAACGCCTACCACATGACCGGACTGCGCCGGGACGGCGCGGAGATGGCCGAGGCCATCCGCCTGGCCCTGGACGAGGCACGGATGATCCCCGAGCAGATCGACTACATCAACGCCCACGGCTCGGGCACCAAGCAGAACGACCGGCACGAGACGGCCGCGTTCAAACGGGCGCTGGGCGAGCACGCCTACCGCACCCCGGTCAGCTCCATCAAGTCGATGGTGGGCCACTCGCTGGGCGCCATCGGCTCCATCGAGATCGCCGCCTCCGCGCTGGCCATGGAGTACGACGTGGTGCCGCCGACCGCCAACCTGCACACCCCCGACCCCGAATGCGACCTGGACTACGTGCCGTTGACGGCCCGCGACCAGCAGGTCGATGCGGTCCTGACGGTCGGCAGCGGCTTCGGCGGATTCCAGAGCGCGATGGTGCTCGCCCCGGCGCGAAGGAGCACCGTATGACTGCCGTCGCGGTCACCGGCATGGGCATCGCCGCCCCCAACGGCCTGGGCGCGGCCGACTACTGGGCGGCCACCCTCGGCGCGAAGAGCGGCATCGGCCGCATCACCCGCTTCGACCCCTCGAGCTACCCCGCCCAACTGGCCGGGGAGATCCCCGGGTTCGAGGCGGCGGAGCACCTGCCGGGCCGGCTGCTGCCGCAGACCGACCGCGTCACCCGGCTCTCGCTGGCCGCCGCGGACTGGGCGCTGGCCGACGCCGGGGTGGACGTGGCCGCCTTCGACCCGCTGGACATGGGGGTGGTCACCGCAAGCCACGCCGGCGGCTTCGAGTTCGGCCAGGACGAACTGCAGAAACTGTGGGCCAAGGGCAGCCAGTTCGTCTCCGCCTACCAGTCCTTCGCCTGGTTCTACGCGGTCAACAGCGGCCAGATCTCCATCCGGCACGGCATGAAGGGGCCCAGCGGCGTCGTCGTCAGCGACCAGGCCGGCGGCCTGGACGCCCTTGCGCAGGCCCGCCGCCTCATCCGCAAGGGCACCCCGCTGATCGTGGGCGGCGCCGTGGACGCCTCGGTGTGCCCCTGGGGCTGGGTGGCCCAGCTCGCCGGCGGCCGCATGAGCGACAGCGACGAACCCACCCGCGCCTACCTGCCCTTCGACCGCGACGCCCGCGGCTACGTGCCCGGCGAGGGCGGCGCCCTGCTCACCCTGGAACCCACCGAGGCCGCCCGCGCCCGCGGCGCCACCCTCTACGGCGAACTCGCCGGCTACGGAGCGACCATCGACCCGCCCCCGCACAGCGGCCGCCCCTCCACCCTGCGCACCGCGATGCGCACCGCACTGCAGGACGCCGCCGCCGCGCCCGGCGACATCGACGTGGTCTTCGCCGACGGCGCGGGCGTACCCGACCTGGACCGGGCCGAGGCCGCGGCGATCAGCGAGGTGTTCGGCCCGGGCCGCGTCCCGGTCACCGTGCCCAAGACGATGACCGGCCGCCTGCACTCCGGCGCCGCGCCCCTGGACGTGGCCTGCGCGCTCCTGGCGATGCGCGCCGGCCTCATCCCGCCCACCGTCCACATCGACCCCTGTCCCGAGTACGACCTGGACCTGGTCCTGTACCAGGCGCGCCCGGCCGCGCTGCGCACCGCGCTGGTGCTGGCCCGCGGCCACGGCGGGTTCAACTCCGCGATGGTCGTGCGCGCCGGACAGTGAACCGCCCCGCGGCACACCGGCGGCGCCCTGCCGCCTTGCCGGCCGGGCCCGAGACGAAGGAAGCAGACCAACCATGAGCGAGCAGCCCTTCACCCTGGACGACCTCACGCGCATCCTCGTCGAGGCCGCGGGCGCCGACGAGGCCGCCCCGCTGGACGACGACATCCTGGACACCGCCTTCGGCCTGCTGGGCTATGAGTCGCTGGCCCTGCTGGAGACCGGCGGCTGCATCGAGCGCGAGTACGGCATCGCGCTGGACGACGACACGCTGAGCGACGACCTGACCCCGAGGGAACTGATCCACACCGTCAACGAGCGGCTGGCCGCCGCCCGCGTGGCCTGAGAGGACACCCGCCATGACACAGACCGCCCCCCGCCTCGCCCTGGTCACCGGCGCCACCAGCGGCATCGGCCTGGCCGCCGCCCGCCTGCTCGCCCAGCAGGGCCACCGAATCTTCCTGGGCGCCCGCACCGACAGCGACGTCGTCGCCACCGTCAAGTCCCTGCGCAACGACGGCCTGGAGGCCGAGGGCCAGGTCCTCGACGTGCGCGACGGCGCCTCCGTCACCGCGTTCGTGGCCGCCGCCGTGGAGCGGTTCGGGCCCGTGGACGTGCTGGTCAACAACGCCGGCCGGTCCGGCGGCGGGGTGACCGCGCAGCTCACCGACGAACTGTGGGACGACGTCATCGACACCAACCTCAACAGCGTCTTCCGCATGACCCGCGCCGTCCTGACCACCGGCCGCATGCAGGAGGGCGGCCGCGGCCGCATCATCAACGTCGCCTCCACCGCCGGCAAGCAGGGCGTCGTGCTCGGCGCCCCCTACTCCGCCTCCAAACACGGCGTCGTCGGCTTCACCAAGGCGCTCGGCAACGAGCTCGCGCCCAGCGGCATCACTGTCAACGCCGTATGCCCCGGCTACGTGGAGACCCCCATGGCCCAGCGCGTGCGCCAGGGCTACGCCGCCGCCTACGACACCACCGAGGAGGCGATCCTCACCAAGTTCCAGGCCAAGATCCCCCTGGGCCGCTACAGCACCCCCGAGGAAGTCGCCGGCCTCATCGGCTACCTCGCCTCCGACACCGCCGCCTCCATCACCTCCCAGGCCCTCAACGTCTGCGGCGGACTCGGCAACTTCTGACCGCCCCGATCGCCCCGCCCCGATCGCCCCGCCCCGCCCGCCCCGTACGAGGAGCACCTGCCATGACGACGCGTCAGGTCGAGCACGAGATCACCATCGGCGCGCCCGCGGCCACGGTCTACCGCCTGCTGGCGGACGTGAGCCACTGGCCGCAGATCTTCCCGCCCACCATCCACGTCGAGCGCGAGGAGACGGGCGAGCACCAGGAGCGCATCCGCATCTGGGCCACCGCCAACGGCGAGCCCAAGAACTGGACCTCGCGCCGCACCCTGGACCCCGAGGGCCTGCGCATCGTCTTCCGCCAGGAGGTCACCACCGCGCCCGTCGCCGCGATGGGCGGCACCTGGATCGTCGAGCCGCAGGGCCAGGACACCTCCCGGGTGCGGCTGCTGCACGACTACCGGGCCATCGACGACGACCCGGCGGACCTGCGGTGGATCGAGAGGGCCGTGGACACCAACAGCACCGCGGAACTGGCCGCCCTCAAGGACAACGTCGAACACGCCCACGCCGCCGAGCGCGAGGACCTGGTCTTCTCCTTCACCGACACCGTGGAGATCAACGGCGCCGCCAAGGACGCCTTCGACTTCGTCAACGAGGCCGGGCGCTGGCCCGAACGGCTGCCGCACGTGGCCACCGTACGCTTCGAAGAACCCGCCCCCGGCCTGCAGATCCTGGAGATGGACACCCGCGCCAAGGACGGCTCGGTGCACACCACCAAGTCCTACCGGGTCGCCCTGGACACCCGCAAAATCGCCTACAAGCAGGTCACCCTGCCCGCCCTGATGACCCTGCACACCGGCTACTGGACCTTCACCGACACCGGCCGGGGCACCACCGAGGCCGCCTCCCAGCACACCGTGTCGATCAACACCGCCAACATCGCCAAGATCCTCGGCGACCGGGCCACCGCCGCCGACGCCCGCGCCTACGTGCACAGCGCGCTGTCCACCAACAGCCGCGCCACGCTGGGCCATGCCAAGGACTACGCGGAGCGGACCCACTGACATGGCCGCGCAGGACGCGGGCCGCCCCCGCCGCTCCCGCGAGAGTGCTCCGGGCCGCAGCGACGTGCTGGACACCCAGGTCATCGTCGTCGGCGCAGGCCCCGTGGGGCTGCTGCTCACCGCCGAACTGTGCCTGAACGGCATCCAGGTCGCCGTCGTCGAACAGCGCCACCGCCCCACCAAGGAGTCCCGCGCCTCCACCCTGCACGCCCGCACCATGGAGATCTTCGACAGCCGCGGCCTGCTGACCGACTTCGCCAGCCCGCCCACCGAACCGCGCGGCCACTTCGGCGGCCTGCCCCTGGACCTCACCCTGCCCGGCGCCTACCCCGGCCAGCACAAAGTGCCCCAGACCAAGACCGAGTCGGTCCTTGAGGAGTGGGCGCTCTCACTGGGCGCCGACATCCGCTGCGGCCACCGCCTGGAACTGATCGACCTGGTCCAGGACGGCGAGGCGGTCGAGGCGCAGGCCATGGACCGCGACGGCCGCCCCGTACGCCTGCGCGGGAAGTACCTGGTGGCCTGCGACGGCCAGGACTCCACCGTGCGCCGCCTGACCGGCGCCGCCTTCCCCGGCCACGGCGCCACCCGCGAACTGCTGCGCGCCGACGTGGAGGGCATCCACATCCGCGACCGGCGCTTCGAGCGGCTGCCCGGCGGCCTGGCCATCGCCGCCCGCCGCCCCGACGGCGTCACCCGCGTCATGGTCCACGCCTCCGGCACGCCCGCCGGGCAGCGCACCCGCCCCCCGCGGTACGCCGAGGTAGTGGCCGCCTGGCAGCAGGTCACCGGCGAGGACATCAGCGCCGGCACCCCGTTGTGGGTCAACCACTTCGACGACGCCAACCACCAGCTCACCCACTACCGCCACGGCCGCGTCCTGTACGCGGGCGATGCCGCCCACCGCCAGATGCCCATCGGCGGCCAGGCCCTCAACCTGGGTCTGCAGGACGCCTTCAACCTCGGCTGGAAACTCGCCGCCGTCCTGGCCGGACACGCCCCCGCGGGTCTGCTGGACACCTACCACAGCGAACGGCACGCGGTGGGCCGCGCCGTGCTCGCCAACATCCGCGCCCAGGCCATGCTGCTGCTGGGCAGCGCCGAGGTGGAGCCGCTGCGCGCGGTCCTGGCCGAACTGCTGGGCGACGAGCAGGTACGCACCCGCCTCGCCGGCATGATCAGCGGCCTCGACATCCGCTACGCCGACCGCGGCACCGGCCACCCCCTGACGGGCCTGCGCCTGCCGCACGCCCGGCTGCGGGTGGGCAGCGCCACCTGCACCACCCTGGAACTGCTGCGCTCGGGGCGCGGCCTGCTGCTTGGCCTGGAGGGGCGGGTGCCGGCGGCGGGGGAGCGGTGGGCCGACCGCATCGACCTGGTGGTGGCCCGCCCCGAGCCGGACAGCGACCCCGGCGAGCTGGACAAGGTGACCGCGGTGGCGGTGCGCCCGGACGGCTACGTGGTGTGGGCGGCCACCAGCGACCAGCCCGGCGGCGCCGAGGACCTGAGCGCCGTCCTGGAGCGCTGGTTCGGCACCCCGCACTGACGCACTGACGAGCACCCGACATCCGCGAGCAAGGAGAGGCAGGACAATCATGGCGGGGACAGCGGCGGACACCGACAACACCCACGAAACCCACCACGCCCACGACACCCATGACACCCACGACACCCATGACACCGACGTCATCGTGGTCGGCGCCGGCCCGGCGGGCCTGATGCTCGCGGGCGAACTGCGCCTGGGCGGGGCACGCGTCACCCTCCTGGAGCGGCTCGCCGAGCCGACAGGGCAGTCGCGGGGACTTGGTTTCACCGCCCGGGCCATGGAGGTCTTCGACCAGCGCGGACTGCTGCCCCGCTTCGGTCAGGGCGAAAGCCTGGAGGTCAGCCCGCTGGGCCACTTCGGCGGAGTGCAGTTCGACTACACCGCGCTGGAGGACGCCCACTTCGGGGCCCGCGGCATCCCGCAGAACGAGACCGAGGCGGTCCTGGAGACCTGGGCCAGGGAGCTCGGTGCGGACATCCGGCGCGGCTGGCAGGTGACGGAGCTGGCCGAGGGCTTCCTGGACGGCGACCACGTCGAGGTCACCGCCCGCACCCCCGAGGGGCCCCGCCGGCTGCGCGCGGCCTACCTGGTGGGCTGCGACGGCGGACAGAGCAGCATCCGCAAGGCGGCCGGCTTCGACTTCCCCGGCCTGCCCGCCACCCGCACCATGTACCTGGCCGACGTCGTGGGCTGTGGCCTCAAGCCCCGCTTCCTGGGCGAACGGCTGCCCAACGGCATGGTGATGGCGGCCCCGCTCAAGGAGGGCGTGGACCGCATCATCGTCTGCCCGCACGGCGTCCCGGCCCAGGAGCGCGACGAGGACATCACCTTCGCCGAAGTCGCCGCCGCCTGGCAGCACATCACCGGCGAGGACATCAGCGCCGGCGGCGCGCAGTGGGTCAGCTCCTTCAGCGACGCCACCCGCCAGGCCGACACCTACCGGCGCGGACGGGTGCTGCTGGCGGGCGACGCGGCGCACATCCACCTGCCCGCGGGCGGGCAGGGGCTGAGCACCGGCGTGCAGGACGCGGTCAACCTCGGCTGGAAACTGGCCGCCACGGTCCGCGGCACCGCCCCGGCGGGCCTGCTGGACACCTACCACGCGGAGCGGCACCCGGTCGGGCAGCGGCTGCTGATGAACACCCGCGCGCAGGGCATCGTCTTCCTGGGCGGCGCACAGTCGGACCCGCTGCGCGCCCTGTTCACCGAACTCCTCGCACACGACGAGGTCAGACGCCACCTGGCCGGCATCGTCAGCCACCTGGACATCCACTACGACATGACCCCGCCCGGCACGGAGCCGCCGCCGTCCCCCCACCCCCTGCTCGGCCGCCGCCTGCCCAAGCGCCCCCTGACCGGCGCCGACGGCGAGAGCGACACCGCCCGCCTGCTGCACCCCGCCCGCGGCATCCTGCTCGACCTGGCCGACGACCCCGCCCTGCGCGCCGCAGCCGCCCCCTGGACCGACCGCGTCCACACGGTGACGGCCACCGCCAAACCGGCGGAGGGCACCACCGACGTCCTGACCCCCCTGGACGCCCTCCTGATACGCCCCGACGGCCACGTGGCCTGGACCAGCAAGGACACCCCCGCCGCCCTGACCGCCGCCCTGACCCGGTGGTTCGGCCCGGAACGGACGGCGTAGTGCCAACGGCCCCTGGGGCGCCGGAGGCTGCGCCAACGGCTCCCGGGGCGGGCGGGGCGGCCGCCGCACGCGAGAGACCGACGCCGCGGGCCCGGCGGGAGGCGGGCGAAGGAGTGCCAACGGCCCCCGGCGCGGCTGAGCCCGCCACGTGTGCGGCGCCGGTGCCTGCGCCGGTGGCCCGGCGCGGGGCGGGCCGGGCAGTGCCGACGCCAACAACCCCTGCCCCGGCCGCCGTTGCCCCGTGCGGGGGGCAGCCGGGCGAAGTCCGCGCGGTCGTCCTGGACGCCGCCGGGCTCTCTCTGTCCGGCCTGCTGTGCGAACCCGCGGGGCCCCCGCGCGCACTGGTCGTAGCAGTGCACGGCGGCGGCATGAGCGCCGGGTACTTCAACGGGCAGGCCCGCCCCGAGCTGTCCCTGCTGCGCCTGGGGGCCCGGCTCGGCTGCACCGTGCTGGCCCTCGACCGGCCCGGCTACGGCCGGTCGAGGGCCGCGCTGCCCGAGGGCCTGCCGCTGGCGGAGCAGACGCCGCTGCTGCGCGCGGCCCTCGCCGACTTCGCCCGCCGCCACCCGGTGGGCGCAGGCCACTTCCTGCTGGCGCACTCCTTCGGCGGCAAGCTGGCCCTCTCCCTCGCCGCGCACGCCCAGGACGGCGAGGGGCTGCTCGGCGTGGACATCTCGGGCTGCGGACGGCGGTACGCGCCGGGCGCCGAGGACGAGGTGCGCCACGACCGTCCCGCCGCCCGGCGCCGGCACTGGGGGCCGCTGCGGCTGTACCCGCCGGGCACCTTTAGGGCCAGCGCGGACACGGTCGCGCCGATGCCGCCCCGGGAGGCGGCCGATCTCACCGCCTGGCCGGGGACGTTCGACCGCCTCGCGCCGCGGGTGCGGGTGCCGGTGCGGTTCACCTTCGCCGAGCATGAGCTGTGGTGGCGCAGGCAGGAGGCCGACCTGGCAGCGCTGGCGGCCGGTTTCACCGCCGCGCCCCGCGTCCTGCTGGAGCACCAGCCGGGCGCGGGGCACAACATCAGCCTGGGCTGGGCGGCCCGCGCCTACCACCTGCGGGCCCTGGCGTTCCTGGAGGAGTGCCTGCCCCCGGGCGCCACCGCGCCCGGGAGCTGACCGCGGCTCAGGCGTCCAGGACCACGATGTCCAGTTCCCGCAGCCGCTCGGGCCCGGCCACCAGGTCGATCGCGGCGATCCTCCCGTCCTCGATGGTGAAGTTGAAGACCACGATGGGGCGGACCTTGGACTGCCACACCGCTCCCACCGACCCGTCGATGAGCGCGATGCGCGCCGCTTCCGCCCCGCCGGAGAAGATGCTCGCCACGCCCTCGGCGCCCTCGGTCAGCGGCGCGGCCCCGATGCGCACCGCCGTGTCGTCGGCATGCATGGAGGCGTCGGGGGCCAGCAGGGTGAGCAGCCGCTCGAACTCCCCGTTGCGCGCGGCGGTCAGGAAGGCGTCCACGACCTTGTGCTGGCGCTGCAGGTCGGGCAGGGGAGAGGCGCCGTGCACCCGCCGGCGGGCCCGGCTGGCCAGCTGCCGGGTGGCCGCCGGACTGCGCCCGATGATTGCGGCGATGTCGGCGAACGGCACGGCGAAGGTGTCGTGCAGGACGAAGGCGAGGCGCTCGTCGGGGTCGAGGGTGTCCAGGACCACCAGCATCGCCAGGCCCACCGAGTCGGCGAGCACGGCCGCCTGCTCGGGATCGGAGGTGTCCTCGGTACGGGGCTCGTCCGAGGGCTCGGCGTGCTCGGCCAGGAACTCCTCACGCCGGTTGCGGGCGCGCAGCATGTCCAGGCAGACCCGGCTCACCACCGTGGTGAGCCAGCCGTCGAGGTTCTCCACACTGTCGGTCTCGGTGCGGTGCAGCCGGATCCAGGCCTCCTGCACGGCGTCCTCGGCCTCATCGGTCGCGCCGAGCATGCGGTGGGCCACGGCCTGCAGCCGCGGCCGCTTCTCCTCGAACGCGCGCGCCAACCGTTCGTTTTCCTGCATGACCACCGTCGTCCCCTTCGATCCCGGTCGGTGTGTGACAAACGCCTGTCACATCTTCGCGCTGCCGGGCGTCATAGCAGTGACGAACGGGACCACCCGCGTGTGACGGGATGCGGCCGCGCAGGCTTCGACCAGGCGCCGCGCCCCTGGTCGCGCTCTCCCCAAATTTTTCAAGAGCGGAGCTGTCCGAAGCAGGCTCCCTGACCCTTTGCGAGCAACCATGACAACGCTACGTCGTCGACCAGACACCCACAGTGACAGTCCAGGCGCCGCAGCCGGATTCCTGGCCCGCTATGCCCGCATGGTCAGCGGACGCCGCTCCAAGTGGGCCGTACTCCTCATCTGGCTCGTGCTCATCTCCGCCGGCGGCTCCCTCGCCGCCAAACTGGGCGACGTCCAGGACAACGACCCCGAGACCTGGCTGCCCTCCAGCGCCCAGTCCACCCACGCCGTCGAACTGGCCGAGAAGCACTTCGCCGACAAGGACAGCAGCACCGCGATCATCATCTACGCCCGCGGCGGCGGACTCACCGACGCCGACCGGGACAAGATCGCAGCCGACCGCGCCGCCCTCCAGGACGACATCGCCGTCGGCGACGTCGCCAAACCCCAGGTCTCCAAGGACGACAAGGCCGCCTTCCTCAGCTACCCGCTGCGCACCAGCCCCAGCGACAACAAAGTACTCACCGACGCCGTCGGCGACTCCGAGGACATCGTCAAGAAAGACGCACCCGACGGCCTGGACATCCGCATCGCCGGCGAGGCCGGCAGCGTCCGCGACTTCGCCGAGGTCTACAGCGGCATGGACGGCGCCCTGCTCGGCGCGGCCCTCGGCGTCGTCGCCCTGCTGCTCCTGCTGACCTACCGCAGCCCCGTCCTGTGGATCGTCCCGCTGCTCACCGTCTTCCTGGCCAGCCAGGTCGCCAGCGGCGTGGTCTACCTCCTGGCCAAACACGCCGGCCTGCTCGTCAACGGACTCAGCGCGTACATCCTGATGATCCTGTGCGTGGGCGTCGGCACCGACTACGCCCTGCTGCTCATCGCCCGATACCGCGAGGAACTGCACCGCCACGCCGACCGCCACGAAGCGATGCAGATCGCCGTACGCCGCTCCCTGCCCGCACTCGCCGCCTCCGCGGCCACCGTCGGCGTGGCCACGCTCTGCCTGGTCTTCGGCAGCATGAACTCCACCCAGGGCCTGGGCCCGGTCGTGGCCATCGGCATCGCGGTGGTCTTCCTGGCGATGACCTCCCTGCTGCCCGCCCTGCTGGTCATCCTGGGCCGCTGGACGTTCTGGCCCTTCGTGCCGCGCCACACCCCCGGCTACGACGCCAGCGCGGAGAACGAGCACGGCACCTGGGCCCGCGTGGCAGGCGCCGTGGGCCGCAGGCCCCGCGTCATCTGGGCCGCCTCCATCGGCGTCCTGGCCGTCCTGGCCCTTGGCACCGCCACAGTGGAGACCGGCCAGACCCAGGCCGAGCAGTTCACCAAGTCCGTCGACTCCGTGGAGGGCCAGCACCTGCTGGCCAAGCACTTCCCCGCCGGCTCCTCCGCACCCGCCGACATCTACGTGCCCGCCGCCGGAGCCGACACCGCACTGCGGACCGTCAAGGACGTCCCCGGCGTCGAATCCGCCGCCACCCAGCGCACCGCGGGCGGCTGGACCCACCTGACCGCCGTCTTCGCGGACGCCCCCGACACCGCCGGGGCCAAGGACACCGTCGAGCGGATGCGCACCGCCCTGGACAGGACACAAGGTGAGAGCGCCGAGGCGGTCGTGGGCGGCCAGACCGCGATCGTCCTGGACACCTCCGACGCCCAGAAGGACGAGGAGATGCTCCTCATCCCGCTGATCCTCGCGGTCGTCCTGCTCATGCTGATCCTGGTGCTGCGCGCGGTGGTCGCCCCGCTGGTCCTGCTGGCCTCGGTGGTCGTCTCCTTCGCCGCCGCCGTCGGCGCGGCCTCCCTGCTCTTCCACGCCATCGACTACCCCCGCATCGACCGCGGACTGCTGCTGATCGGCTTCCTGTTCCTGGTCGCCCTCGGGGTGGACTACACGATCTTCCTGATGGCCCGGGTCCGCGAAGAGGTCAAACTCCGCGGCCACCGCGAGGGCACCCTCACCGGCCTCACCGTCACCGGCGGCGTCATCACCTCCGCGGGCGTCGTCCTGGCCGCCACCTTCTGCGTGCTGGCCGCCATCCCCACCGTGGCCTCCCTGCAGCAGGGCCTGCTCATCGCGATCGGCATCCTCCTGGACACCTTCCTGGTGCGCAGCCTGCTCATCCCCGCCCTCTCCCTCAGCATCGGCCCGCGCATCTGGCGCCCGGGCCACCCCGAGGACGAGGCGCCGCTGCCCGGCGAGCGCCCCGCACAGACCGCCCGCGTCGACGTCGGCACCTGACCGGCGCGCCGGACGGAAGGGGGCGCCGCGCCGAATCCCCCGCGGCGCGCGCCCCCGCCCCACCCCCGCAGCCCCGGTGACCTGCCGCTGTCACACTCACCCGCCCCCGATCGTCATAGAAGTGACGCTGCCTGAAAGCGGCGTCGATGTTGATCCAAGAGAGGAAAAATCATGGAAGCGCGCCTGCAGAACCCGGCGATGATCCTTGACGCCACCCAGCCTGTGCAGGACATGTACAAGGCGATCTACTCCGGTGGAGTCCCGAAGACGACCCTGGACCTGGTCCACCTGCGCGCGAGCCAGATCAACGGCTGCAGCCCCTGTGTGGACTCCGGGGCCCGCGGCGCCCGCAAGGCCGGCGAGACCGAGGAGCGCCTGTTCGCCGTCGCCGCCTGGCGGGAGACCTCCTACTTCACCGACGCCGAGCGCGCCGCGCTGGAGCTGTCCGAGTGCGCCACCCGCCTCGCCGACCGCTCCGACCCGGTGCCGGACGACGTGTGGGAGCGCGCCAAGGCCCACTACGACGAGAAGGGCCTGGCGGCCCTGATCCTCATGGTCTCCCTGACCAACTTCTTCAACCGCCTGAACGTGACCACCAAGGCGATCGCCGGCGCCTGGGGCTGACCGGCACCGCACCGCACACGGCTGAGGCCGGCCCCCTCCACGAGGCGGGCCGGCCTCAGCCGCATGCAGCGCTCACCGGCCGCGCGAGCCCCTGGACGGCACGAGGTTGATGCGCCACGACACCCCGAACCGGTCGGTCAGCCACGCGAACCGGGCACTGAATTCATACCCGCCCGCCGGCATGATGACCTCGCCCTTCTCGGAAAGCGCCGTGTAGAAACGATCGAATTCACTTTCCGATTCGCACTGCACGTATATCGCGGTCGCGGGGGAGAACTCATACGAATCCCACGGCGCAAGATCGTATCCAACGGCCCCCGGCGGCGGCATGTTCGTACACATGAACATCTGCCCGTCGAGCGTGAAGAGAGCATGCTGCAGCACCCCTTCCTCCCACCCCGGCTCCCCGGCGCGGGCCCGGATCATCCGGTGCACCTCACTGTTGTCGAAGAGCGAGGTGTAGAACTGCAGCGCCTCCTCGGCCTGGCTCCTGAAGGTCAGGAACGTCATCAGTTTCGGCGCCGGCGTCGCAGGCATCGTGGCAGCTCCTGTTCGTGGTCGGACCCCCTGGGGGCGGTTCGTGGGCACGACGGTAGAACCGCCCGTCACTGTTCAACCGAGCAATTCACCGGTTGAACAAAGCAGTCGAGTACGCCACCACCGAAGCTCATGGAGTGGTCGAGACACCGTCGTAACGATGTGGGCGTCTCGAACCGACCCGAAGGGTGAGTGTTCCGTGAGCGAGAACGCATTGCCGGCGGCGAAATCCGCCCGTTCCGAGCGGATCGCCGCGCGAACTCGCGGCGAGAACTGGAAGAAGCCACCGCGCCGCATAGAAACCTCGGAGTGCATCACCTGCGACAGCTGCCTGCGCGGCTGCCCCGAGGAGTTCGGCGCCATATTCGACCGCGGTCTTGACGTCATCATCATTCCCGAACTGTGCTCGGGCTGCCCCGCCTGCGTCCTGGAGTGCCCCGTCGACTGCATCTACGTCGACGAGGACTGGGAGTCCACCGACGCGAGCCTGTGGAGCCACATCGACCTGTCCGCGGGCACCTCATGACCGGGCCCGCCGAAACGAACGGGCCCGCCGAAACGACCGGGCCCGCCGAACGCGAGAGCCGCCGCGCCGCCAACGCCAGAAAACGCCTCAGCCGCCGCCCCAGCCGCCTGGGCACCACCGCGGGCACCGCACCGGGCCCCGACCGCACCCGCGAGCCCGGCGCCGGCTTCCCCGCCCTCCTGGAACGGGTCTGGCAGCGCGCCCGCACCGCCGCCGACCTGCGCACGAGCGTCGACATCCTCCTCAACCTGGACGGCCACGTACCGCCCCAGGTACAGCTGCGGGCCCTGAGCACCACCGAGGAAGCCGCCTTTCACGCCCTGTGGGGCCTGACCTGGCGCGAGGACACCACCACCGCCACCGCACACGAGAGCACCGACACCGCCGAACCGGCCGTCGTCGACCTCATCGAAGCCGCCGCCGAGGAACCCGTCTTCGTCGGCGAACTCGCCCTGGCCACCACCGGCCGCATCGTCCTGCGCGGCCCCACCCAGGGCCCCCTGGACCGCCGCCACCTGGTCGGCGGCGTCCTGCGCGTGCCCTGGTCCCTGCAGGCCGCCCGCGCCTACCACGCCCACATGAGCCGCGCCGCCGCCCGCACCGCCCACACCCTGGCCGACTGCCGCGCCTGGCTGGAGCGCCAGGGCGAGAAGGGCCGCGACGAACTCCTGGACCAGGCCAAGGAAGCGGCCCTGCGCACCGCCCCCTTCGTGCTCTACCAAGAACACCGCCAGTACACCAACTTCCGGGAGCAGAACAGCCTCACCGGCAAGACCCTGTGGCCCGGACACCCCGACTGCGTCCTGAGCAGCCTGCAGCAACTGCCCCTGGAACTCTGGTCGGACCACGACGTGCAGCTGGTCATCGCCCTGACCCTGCTCATCCGCTCCGCCGGCGCCGGCCGGGTGGAGGAGGCCAACGGCACCCAGCTGAGCATCGACCACGTCGCCGCCATGCTGGAACGCATCCGCCACACCTACGACAGCGTCCCCGGCGAGCCGATCGCCCCCGCCGCCTCCCACGGCGTGGAGGACCTCAAGACCCTCGCCGAAGCGCTCGGCGCACGCCGCCGCCAGGTGATCCGCCAGGTCCCCCTCTACCGCGAGATCCACGGCACCCTGATGCACAAGGTGGAACGCATCGCCGCCGACACCGACGGGGTACGACACCACGACGAGGAACTCAGCCGCCGCCTGACCGGCCGCCTGCCGCTGACCGGCACCACCCTGGACGAACTCGGGCACAGCACGGCCGCCGACCCCGCCTGGCTCGCCCGCCCGCACGGCACCCACGCCACCGGCCTGGAAGCACTCGTCCACGAAAGCGTCACGGCCGTCGCCGACGTGTTCGCCGCCGACTTCGCCATGAGCCGCGGCATGCGCTCCCTGCCCGCGCTGATCACCGCGCTGCGCACCGAGAGCTGGGCGGAGATCTGCGGCTGGGACATCACCCACTACTTCTGCTGCGTGGTGCCCCGCCCCCAGGCGCGCACCCACTTCGGCGGCTCGGTCGAGGCGATGGCGGACGCGGCCTGGGCGATGTCCTCCCGCATGCAGTACAACTCCTGGCACTTCGTGCCCGGCAACCTGCCCCGCCACCCCGCCGTGGTGGCCCGCGACCACTTCGTGCCGCCCACCATCCCCGACATCGCCTTCTTCTCCGACCAGCACCACCACGGGCACGTCAGCAACCAGGTGCGCTTCTCCATCCGCTCCCCCCAGCCCGTCGAGGTCGCCGGACGCACCTTCAACGGCTTCGTCGACCTGCGCCTGCTGCGCTGCGCCGGCACCCCCTTCACCGAACCCGACCTGCTCGCCGCCCACCGCGCCTCCCGCTTCATCGCCCGCGCCACCACCCTGGCCGCCGAACTCACCCTCACCGGCACCCCCGTCGAGGTCACCGCCTTCGACGCCCCCTGGCACTGGCAGACCATCACCCACCCCGCCCCCCAGGGCACCCCACGATGACCGCCGGGGCGACCGGGGCGATCGGGGAGCTCACCGGGCGGCTGCGGCGGGGCGAGACGACCGTCGTCGAGCACGTGCAGGCCGTGCTGAGCGCCGTACGCGAACGAGACACCCTCGGCGCGTTCGTCACCGCCGCCGGCGACGAAGCGCTGCGCGCCGCCGAGCAGGCCGACCGCCGCATCCGCGAACGCGGCACGCAGGCCTGGCAGGGCACCCCGCTGCTCGGCGTCACGGTCTCCGTCAAGGACCTCCTGCAGACCCGCGACCTGCCCACCACCCGCGGCTCCCTGCTGCCCAACCACCGCCCCCGACAGGACGCCCCGGCCGTCGCCCGGCTGCGCGCCGCCGGCGCCGTCATCATCGGCAAGACCACGACCAGCGAGTACGGCTGGAGCGCCACCACCCTGGGCCGCACCGCCGCGCCCACCGCCAACCCCTACGCCCCCCACCTGAGCGCGGGCGGCTCCAGCGGCGGGGCCGCCGCCGCGGTCGCCACCCACCTGGGCGAGGGCGCCCTGGCCACCGACGGAGCCGGCTCCATCCGCATCCCCGCCGCGTTCTGCGGCGTGGCCGGCTACAAACCCTCCTACGGACGCGTCCCCTACGTCCCCAACGGCGTCGACCGCCTCGCCCACCAGGGCACCCTGGCCCGCACCGTCACCGACGCCGCAGCGCTCGCCGCCGTCATCGCAGGCCCCCACCCCGCCGACCCCGACTCCGGCCTCGGCTCCATCGACCTGCCCTCCCACCGCCGCCGCCAGCACATCGGATGGATCGAGTACGAGGGCACCACCGACGAGATCCGCAAAGTCACCGAACAGGCGATGCACGCCCTCCGGGGCCAGGGCCACCACATCGAACGCATCCAGGTGCGCTGCAAGGACCTCTACCCCGCCCTCGTCGACATCCTGGCCGCCGCCGAAGCCGCCGGCACCACCCGCCAGGACGAAGAACACTGCGACCCGGGCCGCCTGGAAATCGTCCGCTACGGCCGCACCCTGAGCGGCACCGCCCTGATGCGCGCCGAAGAGGTCCGCCAGCAACTGCGCACCCGGCTGCGCTCGGTGATGCGCCGCCACCACCTGCTGGCCATGGCCACCGTCCCCATCGAACCCTTCGACCTGCACGCCATCGCCCCGCCCTGGGCGGCCGACCCCCGCGACCTGCTCTGGCTGGCCTGGTCACCCGCCTCCTACCCCTTCAACATGACCGGCCAGCCCGCGGTGACCCTCCCGGCCGGCCTGACCGGCTCCGGACTGCCCGCCGGCATCCAGCTCGTGGGCCCCGTCGGCGCCGACGAACTGGTCCTGACGGTGGCCCACCGCCTGGAAAGGGAGCTGGGAGCCCTGCCCCCGCCCCGCCCCGGGCACGCGCTCGTCCCCGCCACCGAAAGGACCCCCTGACCCATGTACACCCGCGCATGGCGCTCCGTAGCCGCCCAGGACGCCGTCGGCACGCCGTCCTTCGTCGCCGACCACCACCTGTGGAGCGAGGAGCAGTTCGCCGCCGCCGAACAGATCGAGGCCGACCTCGCCCACCTCGACTTCGTCCGCCTGGTCTTCTGCGACCCGCACGGCCTGGCCCGCTCCAAGACCCTGACCGCGGACACCTTCGCCTCCGTCCTGCGCAACGGCATGAACTTCAGCCCCGGCCCCTTCCTCTTCGACACCGGCCACGCCCTCGCCGTCGACCTGGGCGACCCCGGCCTGGGCGTCGAAGAACTCACCGGCGCCGGCAACTTCATCCTCGTACCCGACCCGCTGACCTTCCAGCTCCTGCCCGACACCCAGCCGCGCACCGCCTGGGTCATCGGCGACGAATACCTGCGCGAGGGCACCCGCCACCCGCTGTCCTCCCGCGCCGTGCTGCGCCGCCTGAGCGACCAGTACACCGCCCACGGCTACACCCCGGTCACCGGCCTGGAAGTCGAGTGGTACCTCACCCGCCTCCTGCAGGAGACGCCCGGCAACACGGGCAACGGCTTCGGCCTGCAAGGCCAAGCCCCCCCGGTGGCCGCGATGAACGCCGGCTACCAGTTCAACCTCGACGCCCGCTACGACTCCGTCGCCCACATCACCGACCCCCTGGCGATGCACCTGGCCGCGCTCGGCCTGCCGCTGCGCTCCATGGAACACGAATCGGGCCCCGGCCAGGTCGAATCCACCTTCAGCCCGATGTCCGCCCTGGACACCGCGGACGCGATGCTGCTGTTCCGCACCGCCACCAAACGCTGGTGCGCCCGCCGCGGCCACCACGCCTCCTTCATGTCACAGCCGCGCCTGGACGCCTTCGACCCCAGCGGCTGGCACCTGCACCAGTCCGTCCTGGACACTGAAAGCGGCCGCAACCTCTTCGCCGCCGACGGCCCCGCGGGCGGCCTGTCCCCGCAGGCCAAGGCCTACGCGGACGGCCTGCTCGCCTACAGCAGGGAGCTGTTCCTGCTCTCGGTGCCCACCGTCAACGGCTACCGCAGGCTCAACTCCCGCCACGCGCTGGCCCCCACCCGCATGGACTGGTCCATGGAGGACCGCAGCGTCATGCTCCGCATGGTCGGCGGCGGCACCGGCGCCCACATCGAAAACCGCAGCGGCGAACCGTGCGCCAACCCCTACCTCGCCATCGCCGCCCAGCTCTTCGCCGGCCTCACCGGCCTGACCGGCACCCCGGACGCCGAACGCCCCGCCCCGGCCACCGGCCAACACGTGCCGCAGTCCCTGGGCGAAGCCCTCACCGCCTTCACCGCCGGCCGCGCCGACCAGCTCCTGGGCCGCCCGCTGGCCACCTGCCTCACCCGGCTCAAGGAGAGCGAACTGCGCCGCTACGAAACCTGGTGCGCCACCACCGGCACCAGCCCGGACCAGGTCACCGCCTGGGAACAGCGCGAGTACTTCGAGGCGTACTGAACGTGCCGACCAGCCGCGTGCCGAACACCCGCGTGCCGACAGCCACCCGCGTGCCGATACCCCGCAGAACAGAGGTCGTTGCATGATCGCCCGATACACCCTGCCCGAGATGGCGGACCTCTTCAGCGACCAGACCCGCTACGCCACCTGGGTCCGCGTCGAGATCCTCGCCACCGAGGCACAAGTACGCCTGGGACGCGTCCCCGAGGACGCCGTGCGCGACATGCGCCGCGCCCCCGTACCGCTCGCGCACCGCATCGCCGAGATCGAGAAGGACCGCGACCACGAAGTCCTCTCCTTCCTGGCCGCCTACTGCGAGAACATCCCCGAAACCACCGCACGCTGGGTCCACCTGGGCATGACCAGCTACGACCTGGTCGACACCGCGCTGGGCCACACCCTGGCCCGCGCCACCGACCTGCTGAGCGGGGCCGCCCGCCGCCTGCGCCGCACCCTGGTGGCCCGCGCCCTGGAGCACTTCGACACCCTCATGGTCGGCCGCACCCACGGCATCCACGCCGAGCCGACCACCTTCGGCCACAAACTCGCCGGCTACGCCTTCGCCGTCGACCGCTCCCTGACCCGCCTGGCGGCCGCCCGCGAAGCCGTCGCGGTGGGCACCGTCTCCGGCTCGGTGGGCACCTACGCCCTCATCGACCCCTACGTCGAACAGTACGTGTGCCAGTCCCTGGGCCTTGGCATCGAGCCCGCGCCCAGCCAGGTCGTCGCCCGCGACCGCCACGCCCAACTCGTACAGGCAGTGGCCGCGTTGGGGGCCTGCGTCGAACAGATCGCCCTGGAGATGCGGCTGTTGCAGCGCACCGAGGTCGCCGAGGTCGAAGAACAGCGCGCCCCGGCCTACCAGGGCTCCAGCGCCATGCCCCACAAACGCAACCCCACCACCAGCGAACGGCTGTGCGGCCTGGCCCGCCTGCTGCGCGGCTACGCCACCACCGCCCTGGAGGACGTCGCGCTGTGGCACGAGCGGGACCTGGCCCACCAGTGCGTCGAGCGGGTCATCCTGCCCGACAGCCTGGCCGTGGCCCACTTCCAGGCCACCAAGGCCGAAGAGCTGCTGACCCACCTCACCGTACGGCCCGAGACGATGCGCGCCGCACTGGAGCGCACCCACGGCCTCATCTACAGTTCGGCCGTCCTGGTCGACCTGCTCGGCGACGGCACCGAGCGCGAGCACGCCTACCGCTCGGCGCAGGCCGCCGCCAACCGGACGGCGGCCACCGCCACCCCCTTCCGGGACACCCTGGCCACCGAGGGCGTCGAGCTGCGCGAAGAGCTGCGGCCCGAGCGCTTCCTCGTCCACCACGACGTCATACGGCGGCGATTGGAGATGCTCGATGAACTGGAAGACTGAACGCGTCAACGGAGGCGACCTCGACCTGGACGAGGTCCTGGCCGTCTACCACGCCTCCGGCCTGGGCGAGCGACGCCCCGTCCAGGACCGCGAGCGGATGGCCGCGATGGTGCGCGAGGCCAACCTCGTCGTCGTCGCCCGCGAGGCGGACGGCACCCTGATCGGCATCGCCCGCAGCATCTCCGACTTCTCCTACGTCACCTACCTCTCCGACATCGCCGTGGTCCTGGACCACCAGCGCTCGGGAGTGGGCATCGCCCTGATGGAGGAGACCCGCCGCCAGGCCCCCGACGCCAAGGTGGTGCTCCTGTCGGCGCCCGCCGCCGCCGGCTACTACCCGCGCGTGGGCTTCACCCGGCACGACTCCGCGTGGGTCCTGAACCCCGCGGCGCCCCTCCAGGGCCCACCGGCCACGAAACCGTAGGCGGACCCGCACCGCGGCGCGGCCGGCCGGCCCGCACCGGCCGGCGGCCCGCCCGGGCACCGCACACCCAACGGGGGAAGGCATGAGCCACATACCGTCACCGGCACTGCTGGAGCCCTTGACCGCCCTGCCCGAGACCGCCCGCCCCACCGAGCCGGGCACCCCGGCCCCGGCCCGCGCACCCACCGGCCAGCGCATCCTGGTGGTGGACGGCGACGCCGCCCTGGCCGGCTCCCTCACCGCCCAGCTGCGCCGCCACGGCCACGACCCCGTCGGCGTCCGGCACGGCCAAGCGGCCCTGCACGCCTACGAGGACGCCGAACTGGTCCTCCTCGACCTGGACCTGCCCGACCTGGACGGCCTGGAGGTGTGCCGCGCCATCCGCGAGGTCAGCCGCATCCCCATCATCATCGTCACCGCCCGCCGCTGCGAACTCGACTGCGTGCTCGGCCTGCACGCGGGCGCCGACGACTACGTCACCAAGCCCTACGGGCTGCGCGAACTCATCGCCCGTATCGAAGCGGTCATGCGCCGCACCCGCTGGCAGCCCGCCGCGGCCCGGGAGATGGACCTGGGCCGGCTGCGCATCGACGTCGACTCCCGCCAGGTCACCGTCGACGACGAGCCCGTCGCCCTGACCCGCAAGGAATTCGACCTGCTGTGCCTGCTGGCCGCCCAGCCCGACACGGTCATCCCGCGCAAGCAGCTCCTGCAACAGGTGTGGGGCGACTCCTGGTCGCGCCGCACCATCGACACCCACGTCAGCAGCCTGCGCGGAAAACTCGGCGGCAACGGCTGGGTCGTCACCGTACGCGGCGTCGGCTTCCGACTCGGCACCGGCTGACCCCAACCCCACCCACACCCCACACCGCCCGAGCCCGCGCCCGCCCGAGCCCGCACCACACCCCACACCCGCCCGCCCGAGCCCGCCCGCCGCACCCCACTCGCACTGACCGCACCGTCCGAGCCCGCGGCCCGCCCCGCCCGAGCCCGCACAGCACCGAACCCGCACTGACCGCACCGCACCGCACGCACCGCGCGAGCACGCGGCACGCACCCGCACAGCACCACACCCGCACCGCGCGAGCCTTGCGAGCACGCGGCCCGCACCCCGCGACTACGCCGCCCACGAGCACGCCACCCACACCCCGCGAGTACGCCGAACCCACGCCCGAACCCGCACCGCGCCCGAACCCGAACCTGCACCGCCCCGCCCCGCACAAGCCCTCCCACCCCGCCGGCAGCGGCGCCGAACAGCCCTGGAGCACCCATGATCACCCGACGCAGTGCCCTGAGCGTCACGCTCGCCACCGGCGGAGCGGCGCTCACCGGCGCCGGCCTCACCCCGCTGCTCGCCGCCCACGTCCGCGCCCAGCCCACCACCGCCAACGCCCCCGCGCCACCGGGGACCGTGGCCAAGTTCCAGCGCCCCATGCCCCTGCTCCCCGAGAAGAAACCCGCGGGCCGCACCGGAACATCCGACGTGTACGTGATGACCATGAAGCCCGCCCGCGCCCAGATCCTGCCCGGCCCGCCCACCGACGTCCTCACCTACGACGGCCACTTCCCCGGCCCCGTCATCAGAGCCCGCGCCCACCACCCCGTCGTCATCCGCCAGCGCAACCGCCTCACCGTCCCCACCGCCGTCCACCTGCACGGCGCCGCGGTACGCCCCGACAGCGACGGCGACCCCATGGACGTCATCGAACCCGGCACGGACCGCGTCTACCACTACCCCAACCGCCAGCCGCACGCCCCGCTGTGGTTCCACGACCACGCCCACCACCTCGAAGCGGAGAACGTCTACCGCGGCCTGTCCGGCTCCTACCTGCTCACCGACGCCACCGAACGCGCCCTGCCCCTGCCCCGGGGCCGCTACGAAGTCGTCATCGCCCTGCGCGACGCCCGCTTCGACGACGGCAACCAACTCGCCTACGCCATGGGCGACCGCGCCCGCAACACCCTCCTGGCCAACGGCGTGCCCTACCCCTACTTCCAGGTCGCCGCCCGCAAGTACCGGCTGCGCCTGCTCAACGCCTCCAACCAGCGCCGCTTCGACCTGCGCCTGGCCGACAACAGCCCCCTCACCCAGATCGGCTCCGACGGCGGCCTGCTCACCGCCCCCCACACCACCGACCACATCGCGATGTCCGCGGGCGAACGCGCCGACATCGTCGTCGACTTCTCCCGCTACCCGGTGGGCACCAGCGTCGTACTGAAGAACACCACCGGCACCGGACCCGCCGAGGAGACCGGCGAGATACTCCGCTTCGACGTGGTGCGCACCGCCCACGACCCCAGCCGCATACCCGCCCGGCTGCGCACCCTGCCGCCGCTGCCCCGCCCCGCCACCGAGCGGACGGTGGTGCTGCGCATGGACGAGGGCGGCGAACACCCCGGCGCCTACATCGACGAGAAGGAGTACGACCCCCAACGCGTCGACGCACAGATCAAGTTCAACACCAGCGAGATCTGGACGGTCACCAACGCCAACGCCCGCGCCGAGCACAACTTCCACCTGCACCTGGTGCAGTTCCGCGTCCTGGAACGCGCCGGCCGGCCCCCCGGGCCGGGCGAGAGCGGCCTGAAGGACACCATCCACCTCGCCCCCGGCGAAACCGTCCGCCTCCAGGCCGTCTTCGACAGCTACCGCGGCCGATACCTCTACCACTGCCACATGTTCGAGCACGGTGTGCGGGGCATGATGGCCACGATGCACATCAGATGAGGCGCACCCGTCAGAAGGAGGAGCCCGTGAACGCGCCGACGGGCGAGGCCGAGGGGACACGGCGCGACCCCGGGCCGCGCAGCGTACGCCTCGCGCTGATACCCCTGCTCCTCGCGATGCTGCCCTCCTCGCTGGGCTCCACCATCGTGGCGACGTCGATGCCGACCATCGCCGGCGAACTGGGCGGCACCGGCTACCTGTCCTGGGCGGTGACCTCCTACACGCTGGCCGCCGCGGCCGCCATTCCCGTCTGGGGCAAGCTCGGCGACATGTACGGGCGCAAGCGGTGGCTGATCGTTGCGATGTCGGTGTTCCTGACCGGGTCGCTGCTGTGCGGCCTCTCCCAGGACATGGCCGAGCTGATCGCGGCGCGCACCGTGCAGGGGCTCGGCGGGGGAGGCCTCGCGGTCGGTGTGATGGCGGTCATCGGCGAGCTGATCCCGCCGCGCGAACGCGGCCGCTACCAGGGCATGATCACCAGCGTCATGGTGTTCTCCATGGTCGTGGGCCCCCTGGTCGGCGGTTCCCTCACCGACTGGGCCGGCTGGCGCTGGGCGTTCTGGGTCAACCTGCCCGTCGGCCTGCTGTCCCTGGCCCTGATCACCCGCCTGGTGCGGGTGACCGGCCGGCGCAGGAAGGCCCACATCGACTACGCGGGCGCGGTGCTGCTGGTCGTGTGCATCGTCTCCTTCGTGCTGGTGGTCACCTGGGGCGGCGTCGAACACGCCTGGAACTCGGCCACGATCGTGACCCTGGCCGCCCTGTCCGCCGCGGCCCTGGCCGGCTTCGTCCACGCCCAGTCCCGGGCGCTTGAACCGGTCCTGCCCCCGCACCTGTTCGGCGAGCGCAACTTCTGCCTGATGGCCGTCCTGAGCTTCACCAACGGCTTCGTGATGTTCGGCGCCGTCCTGTATCTGCCGCTCTACCAGCAGGCCGTGCACGGCGTCTCCGCCACCGGCTCCGGCCTGCTGCTGCTGCCGATGCTCGGCGCCCTGGTCCTGGCCTCCCAGCTGTCGGGGCGCACCGTCGCCCGCACCGGCCGCTACAAGATCCTCCAGATCACCGGCTCGGCCGCGATGCTCACCGGCACCCTGCTGCTCTCACACCTGGGCACCGGCACCTCACGCCTTGCCGCCGCCCTGTTCATGGCCCTGCTGGGGGCCGGCATGGGCTTTCTGGGGCAGAACGTGATGACCGTCGCCCAGAACAGCGTCGACGCCCACGAGGTGGGTGTCGCCTCCGCCGCGATGACCCTCTTCCGCACCCTGGGCCAGTCGGTCGGCGTCGCCGTCATGGGCACCTTGTTCAACCACCGCGTACGCGACGTGATGAGCGGCCACACCCACACCACCGCCCTGCACGACACCCGCCTGGACGCCGACAGCATGAGCCGCCTCAGTGCGCCCGTGCGCACCGTGTACCGCAGTGCCGTCGCCCAGGGCGTGCAGGGGGCGTTCGTGCTGGCGTCGCTGGCCGCGGGCCTGGCCCTGGCGGCCGCGCTCCTGGTCCGCGAGGTGCCGCTGCGCACCACCCGCAAGCAGCACAAGCAGGACACCTGAGAGCCTGAGAAATGACTCCGGCGCCGCACCCCTCCCGGCAACCGGGGGAGGGGTGCGGCGCCGGACCGAGCGGGCACCGGGCGGGTGGGTTCAGTGTGCGCTCGCCTCGACGATCGAGATCGCCGCCGGTGTCTGCACCACCCGCTCCAGCTGGAAACCGGCCCTGCCAAGGAGTTCGGCGTACTGGGCGCGGGTCCGTTCCTTGCCGCCGACCAGCAGCATCAGCCACAGGTCGACCAGCTTGCCCGAGTGCGGGCCGTTGGCCTTGTCGGGCACGACCATCTCCATCACCAGGAGCCGCCCGCCGGGGTTCATCGCCTTGCGGACGTTGCGCAGGATCTCCAGCGCCTGCGGCTCGGGCCAGTCGTGGAGGATGTGCTTGAGGATGTACGCGTCCCCGCCCGCCGGCACCGCGTCGAACAGGCCGCCGTCGGCGATCGTGCACCGCTCGGACACCCCCTGCTCGGCCAGGAACCCCGCGGCGCCGTTGGTGCCCACCCGGGGATCGGAGAGGATCCCGCGCGCGGCGGGCGTCTTCTTCAGCACCCCGGCCAGCAGATCGCCGCGGCCGCCGCAGAAGTCGACCACCGTGGCGTAGCGCGCGAAGTCGTAGGCGGCCAGCAGCGGTTCGGTCTCCGTGCCCGACATCGCCCCCATCCCGTCGGTGAAGACCGCCCCGTACTCGGCGTTGGCCTCCAGGTACTCAAAGGCCCCCATCCCGCGCAGCTTGGGCAGGCTCGGCTCACCGGTGCGCACCGCGTCCAGGAGATGCCCCCAGTCCTCCCAGTGGATGGGGTGGCCCATCAGCCGGGCTATCCCGTACATCGACATCGGGGCGTCCTTGAGCAGCGCCCGCGCCATCGGGGTCAGCGCGAACCGCCCGTCCTTGTGCTCGGTGAAGATGCCGTAGGTCGCAAGGAGACGCAGCAGACGGTGCAGCGCGTCGGCATCCGCCCCGGCCCGCTCGGCGATCTGCTGCGGGGTGAGCGGCCCGTCCTGGAGGGTCTCGGCGACGCGCAGTTCGGCGGCCACGTAGATCGCCTGGCTGACCATGGCGCCCTGGACGAGTTCGAGCAGCGCGAACGGCGGGGGCGCGAGCCTGCGCGTCAGGCTCTGCAGCGCGGCGCGCACGCTTTCGACGGCACGGACGACACGGGCGGGCGGCAGTGGCGGCATGACATTCCTCCGGCTGAGTACTGGACGGTTACGGACGACAGAGAGAAAGAAGAAGGGGGCGGGGGCTCACCCCCGCAGTGCGCGGTCCACCAGCGGCCCCGCCGCACCCGTGTAGTGCCGCGGATCGAGCAGCCGCGCCAGCTCCTGCCCGCTCACCACCCCCGCCAGGGCGGGCAGTTCGGCCAGGACCTGCCCCAGCGGCCGCCCGGTGTCCCGCGCCTGCCGCGAGGCGCCGGCCAGGAGCTCCCTGGCCGCGCTCCTGCCGAGCCGGGGCGCCAGATACGCGGCCAGCCGCTCCGAGACGACCTGGCCGCCCGTCAGATCAAGGTTGGCGCGCATCCGTTCGGGATGCACCACCAGCCCGGCGGCCAGTTCGGCGGCCGCGTGGGCGGCGCCCCCGGTCAGGCGCAGGCACTCGCGCAGCGGCTGCCACTCGGCATGCCACAGCCCCGCCGAGCGCTCGTCCTCGGCGGGCAGGCACTGCGCCAGGACCGCGCCGAGCGCGGGCACCTGGACGGCGGCCGAGCGGATCAGGGTGGCCAGGACGGGGTTCTGCTTGTGGGGCATCGCCGAGGACGCGCCGCGCCCCTCGGCGGCGGGCTCGGCGACCTCGCCGATCTCGGTACGGGCCAGGACCTGCACGTCCGCCGCCATCTTGCCCAGGGCGCCCGCGGTGTGCGCCAGCGCGGCCCCCAGGTCGGTGACGGGCGTGCGCAGGGCGTGCCAGGGCAGCACCGGCCGGGCCAGGCCGGTCTCGGCGGCGAACGCCTCGGCCAGCTCTTCCACCACCTGCGCGGCGCTGCGGCCCGCGAAGGAGCCTGCCGGGGCCTGCTCGGCGTACTGCAGGTAGCCCGCCAGCGTGCCGGCCGCCCCGCCCAGCGAGATGACCAGCGACTGTCCGGCGACCCGCTCCAGACGCGTGATGGCCTCCAGCACCAGCTGGCGCCAGCCGGCCGCCTTCAGCCCGAAGGTGGTGGGCACGGCGTGCAGGGCCAGGGTCCGCCCGGCCATCACCGTGTCACGGTGGGCGCCGGCCAGCGCGGCCAGGGACGCGGCCGTCTCCCGCAGGTCCGCGACGATCACACGCAGGGCGCGTGCGGCCACCAGCATCGCGCCGGTGTCGAAGACGTCCTGGCTGGTGGAGCCGCGGTGCACGTACTCGGCCGCCTCCGGCGCCCGGCGGGCGACCACCCCGGTCAGCGCGGCCACCAGGCCGACCACCGGGTTGGCCGTCGCCCGGGCGGCCAGCGCCACCTCGCGCACATCGAAGTACTCGGCCCGGGCGGCCGCGGTGATCGCCTCCGCGGCCGCGGCGGGCACCGTGCCCATGCGCGCCTGCGCCCGGGCAAGGGCCGCCTCCGCGTCCAGCATGGCCTGCAGCCAGGCCCCGTCACCGACCGCGGCCTCCACGGCCGTACCCACCCGCACCGGGGAGAGCAGCCCCGCATCCGGCTGCACCGGGCAAGCATCCTCTGCCGCTGAGTCGCCGCGTGGCGTCGTCTTCACGACTGCACCCCTTCGCATCCGGGCCGCGGCACCGTCCGCGGCGGGGCGGGCAGCGCCAGCACCGCCCCCGCGATGGCATCGGAGTCCTCCAGCGTCACCGACCCGACCCCGGGCCTGATACCGGCGGCCGTCACCCAGTGCACCGACTCCGTGGGCACCCCATAGGCCAAGCGCCGCCGGTGGGCCACCCCGCCGGCATCCAGCAGATGGAAGGACCGCGTCACGGCAAGACCGCCCGTCTCGTGCCCCTGGACGCGATAGGGACGGCACTGCCCCGAGGCGAGGAGACGGCGCAGCAGCGGATCGTCCGTACGGCGCAGGTCCATCTCGGGCAGCCGGGCCTCGATCAGCGCCGACGCCCGCACCCGGATGCCGGGCACCAGCGCCGAGGACCCCACAAACCCCGCCCCCTCCCCGCCGGTTGAACCCTCCGCGACGGTGACGCGGATACCGGGCAGAGCCACATCGAGCACCCCGGCCTCCATCAGCGCGAGCATCTCCTCCACCCGCCCGGCGGGCGGCCCGATGGACAGGTAGGCGTTGAGCGGCGTGTACCAGCCCTCCAGCTCGCTGCGGTGCGAGGCGCCCGTCAGCCCGCCGTGGTCCACGGCAAGCCGGATCTCGTTGCGCAGGTCGCGCAGCACGTCCAGAGCGGCCTTCAGCGGCCCGCGCACATTGCCCCGCCGCGCCTGCGCCACATCCTCCTCGAGGTGGCCGCGCAGCCAGGACCGGAACTGCGCCGCATCGGCGAAGACCTGCGAGCCGTACGGGCGGGCCAGCACCTCCCAGTCGAAGCGCGCCTGCGCACCGATCCCGGCCGCCGCGAGCACCCCCTCCTCGGCCCGCCCCGGCGCCGCGGCCAGAAAGTCCGCCCCGAACCGGGCCACCACCCCGGGCGCCACGCCCCGCCCGGCCAGCAGCGCCTCGTAGTACACGCACCGCACCTCTTTGGAGATCAGCGGCCACAGGTCGCTGCGAAAGCCCAGCGGGCCCCGGCCCGGCGCGCGCAGCGCCGCGACGTGCCCGGCGGTCAGCAGCCGCGGCCGGTAACGGCCGTACGCGCCTTTCTCGTTGTCACCGCGGGAGTGGTACGGGATACCGCGCCGCGACCCGGCGTGCAGCCGCGGCTCGCGCCCCGAGGCCCGGTAGACCAGGCGCCTGCCGGCCCGCTCGAAGCGGCCGCCCCTGCCCTGGGTGAGCAGCGACATGTAGTCGAAGAAGTTCAGGCCGAGACCGCGCAGCAGCACGTCCTGGCCCGGCGCGATGGGGGAGAGGTCCACGTCGGCGGGGTTGGCCGGCGCGACGTAGAGCAGCCCGTGCCGGGCGGCGAACCGGGCCAGCCGCCCCTCCTGCTCACCAGGCCGCACGGGCAGGTGCCCCTGCGCGAGCACCACCGCGGACAGCCCCGCAAGCCGCGTGCCGTCCTCCAGCACCACCGTCTGCGCACCCGCCCCGCGCACCGCCCCCGCCCCCTCGCCCGCGCCCTCGACGCCGCCCTCGGCCTCGTCCGTGAGGGCCACCGCCCGCACCCGGTGCACACGGATCACCACATGCGCCGGCGCGTCCGCCACGACCTGCGCGAACGCCCAGCCCAGATACCGCCCGTACAGGGCGCGCGTGGGATAGCTGTCCGGTCCCAGCGCCCGCGCCTCGCCCAGCACATCGGCGTCGCACGGGGTGGCGGGGCCGGGCGCCAGCGCGCCCCGGCCCAGCGCCCGGGCCCACTCGTAGAGGCTGGGCCCCTCCTCCAGCGGGCCGCGGATGCTGACGCTGTCGTCGGTGTAGACGGTGACCTGCGAGGCGACGGTGTTCATCAGCAGGTGCGGCGACTGCGCGGGCCGCCACACCCGGCCCGCGCCGGGCGGTGCGGGATCCACGACGTGCACGCTCACCCGCTCCCACAGCGGGGACTTGCGTTCCTGCGCGCAGATCCGCTCGAGCACGGAGAACCCGCGCGGGCCGGCGCCGACCAGGCACACCGCGGTGTGCTGAGCCAGGGGTCCTGTGGGCATGGTCGCGTGCTCCTTGTCGCGGAGGCATACCGGCCTGGAGAGGGCAACCGCCGCCGGGCGGTGCGCACCCACACTGGCCACGGGGTCAGGAGGCGGGCTCAACCAGGACTCGCGTCCCGGCGGAGTCCGGCGCCACCCGCAGCTCTCCCCCTTCCGGATCACCGGATGGATCACCCAGGAGGATCACCCGGGAAATGGGGGAGGGGCCCGCATTGCGCGGCCCGGCCCGCTCTCACCGCTCTCGCGCGTTTATCAGAACTCCGCCGGCAGGTCCACGGTCGGAGGAATGCGTGAATGAGGGCATGGCGCCGTGTCGGACATCGGCCCGTCCGGCGCAGCGTGACAGATCACAATCCCGCAGACCTTATTACAAGTGCGCGCGGCAGGGGAGACCTCATGTACGGAAGAGCGGCGGAGGTATTACCTCCGCTTCATCCCGCACGGGCCGATCCGGCCGCCGAGGGAAGCACTTGCCGCACCCGCCAACCAGTCGACACAATTCCGCTGGCCCATGAGTTATCGGTGGACAACGGCGAATGTGACATCAGAGAGATACCTGAAAAGCGGTGGAGTATCTGCAGATCCGGGGCCGCCCCCACGCGGCCGGCGTACCCGACGGATCGGTGAGCAGAGAGAGGCTGTGAAGTCTGCCATGCGACATGCGCTGCAGATCAGATTCGGTGCCGGCTCGCAAACGCGAAGCCGCCGGATTCTAGGAGGAATCTGTGAGGGTAAAGGTCCTCGGCCCGCTTGGTGCCGATGTTAACGGTGTGAATGTTGTGCCAACAGCAAGCAAGCCACGGCAGATCCTGGCGCTTTTGGCTCTCTACCCCAGAAGGGTCGTGCCGATCTCGACGCTCATGGAGGAGATCTGGGGAGTCGACCTGCCCGCCAGCGCCATGACGACCCTGCAGACCTACATCCTCCAGCTGCGCCGGCGCCTGGGCACGGCCATGGGGCCGGACGCCGCGGGCAGCGCCAAGGACGTCCTGGTGACCCGCTACGGAGGCTATCTCCTGCAGATCCCGCCCGAACAGGTCGACGTCCACGAGTACGAACGCCTGGTGGCCGGCGGCCAGCGCGCCTTCGACAGCGGCGACGACCGGGCGGCGGCCACCCTCTTCGGGCGGGCCCTGGACCTGTGGGACGGGGCCGCACTGGTCGACGTGCGGATGGGCTGCGTGCTGGAGATCGAGGCCACCCGCCTGGAGGAGAGCCGCCTGGTCACCCTGGAGCGGCGCATCGACGCCGAGCTGCGCCTGGGCCGGCACTGCGAGTTCATCGCCGAGCTGAGCGACCTGACCGCCCGGCACCCGCGGCACGAGGGCCTGCACTCGCAGGCGATGGTGGCGCTGTACCGCTCGGGCCGTCAGGCCTCGGCCCTGGACGTCTACCAGCGGCTGCGGGCCCGGCTGATCGAGGACCTGGGGGTGGAGCCGTCGCCGCAGTTGCAGCGGCTTCATCAGGCGATCCTCGCGGTCGACCCGCGCCTGGACGTGATCGCAGGCCCCCGGCCCTCCTCCACGTTCGACCGCTACGCGAGCTGAGCGGGGCGCACACGCGGTGCCGTCGGCGGCATCCGCACCACTCCGCGGAGCACACGCACTCCGCGGAGGGATGCCGCCCACACGCCCACCTCGCCCGGCCCCCCGGGTCCCTGCGGGGCCCGACTGCGGAATTTCCTCAGTTGAACCCGCCCGGAGCCCCGCCCGGAGCCCCGCCCGGAGCCCCGCCCGGAGCCCCGCCCGGAGCCCCGGCTGAAGCCCCGCTGGGAGCCCTGCCCGGAGCCCCGCTGGGAGCCCCGCCCGGAGCCCTGACCGGAGACCCGCCGGAAGCCCCGGCTGAAGACCCGCCCGGAGCCCCGGCAGAAAACTCGGCTGGATACCCGGCAGAAAACTCGGCTGAAGCCCCCGGCCGGCAACCTCAGTTGGAGGCCTTGGAGCATTCGTCGCACTGGAGCTCCATGCGCATGGCGATCCAGTTCCACTGCGCCGCGCACGCCCGGGCCAGGGCGGCGATCTTCCTCGCCTGGTGGGCGGGGGCCTGCAGCACCAGACCGGGGTCGCTCTTGCGGATGATGCGGGCCTCGAGCCAGCGGATCATCTCCCGGCCGTCGTTGCTGTACTTCAGGGCGGGGTCCCGCCTCAGCGACTCGAGCTGGGCCAGGGGGTCCACGAGGGGCGGGGCCGCCTCGGGGCCGTGCGGCGCCCGGCTCCTGGCCTCCGCGCCGGCGGTGGGCCCCTCCGCGGCGCTGCGCAACCGTTTCTGCGCCTCCTGGGCCGCCGGCCCGGGCACCCCGCCGCTCCCGGCGCTCTCGCGCGGGACGGTGTCCGGCTCCGCGGGCAGAATGTGGGCGGTCTGGCGGCGGTCCTTGTGGGAATTCAGCGGCCGTACGCGGCCGTCGCGTCCGACTCTCAGCGGGGCCTGGGCGATCTGTCCCGCGAATTTACGGCGCAGTACCCCGACGGTCTTGCCGGAAAGGCCGGTCTTCATGGCCACCGCCCGGTCGGACCACTCGGGGAAACTCTCCAGGATCTTCATCGCCGACTTCTTGCGGTCGGAGAGAGCCAGCGCCAGGCCGTGCTTCAGGTTCAGCTCGACGGCTAAGAGGAACGCTTCCCTGTTCGATCCCTCGAAGTAGCGGACCTCAATGGTTTCCTCGCCGTTCAGCCGCGCCACGTGCAGCCGGTGCATTCCGTCGATGACCTTCATCGTCGAGCGGTGCACGATGATCGGCGGAAGTTTATCGGTGCAGGCCGCCAGAGTACGTACATGATCCTGGTCGACACCGGCCAGACGAGGAGAATCCGCATCACGGAGCAAGGTGATGGGAATCCTGATGATTGAAGCAGAAACTTCGGTCGAGTGGTCGGGCCCGACGGGCCGACAGAACTGATCTTTAGGAAGTTCCCCCCCAGGGGCGGCCTCCCCTGGCATTCCGATCATCACGCTGCTTCTCCTCCCCCGGACCGAAGCGCATAACGCGGCGAGAGTATCATGAGATTCCGCCACGAACAGAGAACTCTCCGGGATTTCATGCAATTGCGTTATGCCCGTTTTTTCCGGAGAAGGCCCCCGCCTGCAGAATCCACCAGCGATCACCGGACCGCAACGACACAAGCCACCCCGCCCACACCCCCCACCCCCGCCCCCACCACCCCCCAAGCCGCCCGAGACCAGGCCCGACACCCCCCGGACCACCCCCGCCCCCACGGGCGCACCCCGGCCACCCGCGCGCCGCGCGACCCCCCACACCGCCCCCGCCGGCCCCCTCCGGCTCACTCCCGCCTGGCTGCCTCCACATTCAGCCACGCAACACCCTCACCCCGCGGTACTGAGCAAATGGGTCCCTGCGTAAGTAGCGGTGTGCAAAGCGGTATTGCGGTGCCGCACGGTGCACGAGAGGCCTGCGGTACGAAGCACCGTCGCATGCTGACTCGCGCTCGCCGGGGAGATCCCCGCACGACGGGCGAGCTCACCGGTCGTACAGCCCGGATGCTCGGCAATGGTCCACAGCACCACGGCACGCGTATGCCCCAGCAGTGCCGTCAGGGAATCAGGGACCGTACTGAGTACCCGGGCGGTCTCCACGGGCGCCAGAAATAGATCCGTGTCACGTACACCGACGGGATAGGTCAGCCACGGCTGAGCCTCAGCCGTTTCATCGAAGGCCGGAAACACCGCACCGAACACCGACGGAATCAACAGCAGCCCGCGGCCCGCGAGATGAATGTCCCCGGTGAACCCGGAAGCCGTCGTCAGCTCCAGCACCGGCGAATCCCACCGGATACAGCGCGGGTTGAGCCCCGACAGCAGCATGTCCCACCCGCCGTGGGCCACCTGACGGGCACGCAGCACCCGATCGGCACGGCAGAGCGCGTCCATGTGCTCCTGATACGGCGCGACGACCTCCCGGTGCGCATGCGCCACGGCATCGGCGAGCTCCCCGAGCAGCCGCCCGTCACCCCCCAGCGCCCGCGTCCACCCCGGCAGGCCCTGCCCGGGCCTGCGCCCCGCCCAGGTCTCCATGTCCGAGCGGACCCGGGCGGCCGGCGTGGCCCGCACCCGCTCCACCGCCTCCTCGATGCTGCCGGCCCCCGCATGGTCCAGGAAGTCGACGCTCCAGCCGGTCGGCGGAATCAGATCGAACAGCCGCCGCACCCCGGGCGCCAGCCGCCGCAACGACTGCCGCCGCCACGCCCCGAACCGCGCCGCATGCGCGCCGTCCTGCAGCAGCCGCACCGCGATGTCCAGCTCCAGCATCGGACGGGGCGCCTCGGCCAGCCGGGTACGGGCCAGGTCGGCGGCGGTGAAGTGGATACGCAGCGGCATGCGCAGAGCCTGATCAAGATGTCGTTATTCGGGCTAGCCCAAAACACGTCGACCTCGATCACCCGCCTGCGCCACCCTGGAGCACGAACAGCCCCCGCCCCGGCCCTTCGGCGACCGGCCCTTCCTGGGCCCTCCCGCAGCGGCCGGCCCGATACCGGTGGGACGGCCGCGCCACGGGGGAACGCGGCCGTCCCACCAAACCCGCCACCACCGCCGCCGCCCTGGGCGCCTGGGGTCTCAGGCGTCGAACCGGCCGCGCGCACCCTCGATATGGGCAAGGTGCCGGTGGGTCCAGCCACAGATGGCGTCGACCGCGGCGAGCAGTCCCCGGCCCGGCCCGGTGAGGGTGTACTCGACCCGCGGCGGCACGGTGGGATGCACCTTCCGCTCGACCAGGCCGTTGCGCTCCAGCATGCGCAGGTTCTGGGTGAGCATCTTGTGGCTGACGCCCTCGACCTCGTCGCGCAACTCACCGAAGCGCAGGGTGCGTTCGCCGAGCGCCTCGATGATCAGGAGCGCCCACTTGTTGGCGACGTCGGAGAAGATCTCCCGCGCCAGGGAGTCCGCGCGCCGCAGGTCGGCGTCCTCGGGCAGGCCCTTGAGGAGCTGCTTGGTCACCATCAGGTTCCCCAGTCACTAAAAAGTGCGTTCTTCCAGGTCAGCCATCACTCTCCTACAGTTACCGAGTAACCACAAGAGAGCGTCCCGGAAGGACGGCCACCACCATGACCACCCCCAGCACCTTCCACCTCGACGTGCCCGCCGAGGACGACTTCGGCTACGTGCAGGCGATCAAGTCCGGCGATCTCGTCCACGTCTCCGGACAGCTCGCGTTCGGTGAGGCGGGCGAGCTCCTCCACGCCGGCGACTTCACCGCCCAGCTGAAGCAGACCCACGCCAACATGGACAAGGTCCTGGCCCACTACGGCGCCACCCGCAACCAGGTCATCGCGCAGACCCTGTACCTGGTGAACCTGCACCGGCACAGCGCGGCGACGATGAAGGGCAACCTGGCGTACTTCGGCGACCACCGCCCGGCCGCCACGGCCCTGGGCGTCACCGAGCTGACCTTCCCCGGCCAGCTCATCGAGATCAGCTTCGTCATCGACACGAAACTGCCCGCCTGAGGCTTCGCGGGCCTCATGCGGGCTCCCGGGGGGGCGCCAACGAAGGCGCCCCCCGGAGAAGGACAGGTCACCGGTTCGGCGGCAGGACCCATCCCTTCTTGACCAGCTGGTCACAGTGCCAACGGCCTTGAGAAGGGCTCTCGCCCTTGTTCTTGGTCGCCTTGAGGCAGTCCTGGTAGGGGAACGGCGGGCCCTGCTTGTGAGCTGAAGACGATGCCTGGGCGGTCGCTGCCGACGCACCGAGCCCGGCAGCGGCCACAGCCAGGGCCAGGGCCATACTCATCCGACGCACAAAGTTCTCCTCTTCTCGCGCCGAAGCGGGGAACGCTCCGGCAGATCCACGCCGTCTTGCCGCGGCCCAACCGCCGCACAAGATCAGCGATCACTCAACGAGCGAGGTCATCGGCAGGACATCGCTCATCCGTGTGATTCCCCGGCCATGACTGAGCCCGCCCGCCCCCAAGAACTCCCCGGCGCGAGAACGCCCGTGCGAAAGAAACACCCGCGGCCGCCCATGACAGAACGCGGTGGTGAGGAGGGCTGAGCCCCGCCTCACCACCGCGCCTCTGCGGATCCCGAGTGCCTACGTCAGCGCTGGGCGCCGGGCTCGTGCCCCATGCCCTCGTGGCCGTAGCCCGCCGCCTGGGCCCAGACGATGCCGAGCGGGCCGCCGACGCTGTCGTACGTACCGGCGAACCCCTTGTGGTTGTAGCCCACCCCGTGGTGCGGGGCGTCGTGGTCGTCGTCGGCGACGGCCGAACCCGCCCCGATGGCCAGAACGGACACGGTGAGGGCGGCGGCGAGGATGGTCGAGCGAACGCGCATGAGGATATTCCTCCTGGAATATGCAGGTGCTGTCGCCATGTCACTTGCCGCGGCGGCAGCCCCGGGTAACGGTCCAGCCCCCCCTCTCCACCCGAACGGTCCCCGGAGTGCTACCGCATGGCCCACGCGCCCCCGGCAGCCGGCCAGGCAGCCGCCTCCGCTTGACCTTGTCACGGTGACAAGGTGTCCACTGCCTCCCAGAGAGAGGCGGACCGATGACCACGACACCCCAGCCCCCAGACCCGGCACGAGCCCCCCACACCCAGCAGACCCCTCAGACCCCCCTGACCCAGCAGACACTCCAGGCACTGCAGGACAACAACTCCTCCGTACGCCTACGAGCCGCCCTGGCAACCGGTACCACCCCCAACCCGCGCTACGTCGGCCAACTCATCCAACGAAGCGCAACCGAGCCCGAGTTCTTCGTCCGCGACATGCTGACCTGGGCACTCACCCGCCACCCCGTGGCCCTGACACTGCCCGAACTGCTCCGGGAAGTCCGCTCGGAGCGCGCCCAGGCACGCAGCCAGGCCCTGCACACCCTGTCCAAGATCGCAGACCCGCGGTCCTGGCCGGCCATCACACCGGACCTGCTGACCGACACCGACGACGACGTCGCGCGCAGCGCCTGGCGCGCCGCGGTCGTCCTCGTACCGGAAGGCGACGAAGCCGCCCTGGCCGCGACTCTGGCGACCCAGCTCGGACGCGGTGAGCGGGAGACGCAGCTGAGCCTCAGCCAGGCACTGGTCGCGCTCGGCACAGTCATCGAACCGGCCCTCCACGAGGCGGCCACAGCCCAGGATCCCGACATACGAGCCCACGCCCTCGCCACCCGGCGACTGCTGCGCGACCCGGACGCCGGATTCACCCTGGCGATCGAGGAAGCCAAACGCACCATGGCCCTCACCGGCGCCCCACAGAACGGACGGGACGACCCACGGGACGGCCAGGGCGCGCCCCACAGGACGGACAATAGGCCCCGTGCTGATCGGTGAGGTGGCAAAACAGTCCGGAGTAAGCGCCCGCATGCTCAGGCACTACGAATCCCTCGGCCTGGTCCAACCAGCACAGCGAACCGACTCCGGCTACCGCGAGTACTCCGCGAAAGACATCCAGCGGATCTTCCACATCGAAAGCCTGCGCTCCCTGGGCCTGTCCCTGCGCGACATCGGGCGCGCCCTCGGCGACCCGGACTTCACCCCCGCGGCACTCGTCGGCGACCTCATCCGTCAGACACACGACCGCATCGCCACCGAGACCGAACTGCTCACCCGCCTGCGCCGCATCGACGCCGCGGGCCCCACCGACTGGCAGGACGTCCTGAAGGTCGTCGCGCTCCTCCAGGCGCTGGGATCGCACCACCCCGGAACCCGCCAGCGCGCCGCCCTCTCCACCGCCCACGGAACTCCCGTGCCGGTGGAGGCCCTGGTCGAAGCGGCACTGAGCGAAACGCAGCCGAACGTCGCAGGCGCCCTGCGATGGGCACTGGCGCAAGCACCCGCCGACGCCCCGGCACTCCTGGCCAAAGGCCTTGACTCGCCCCTGCCCGCGGTACGCAAGCGTGCCGTCCAGGCCCTCGCCGAAATGCCCGGGGACGAGACCACCACACACCTGCGCGACGCCGTCACCGACCCGGACCCGCAGGTCCGCGCGCAAGCGGCCCTGGCGCTCGGAACACGCGGGGAGAGCACAGTGATCGCGACGCTCATCGACATGATCGTCGCGGGAAGAAACGACACCGACGCGGCCGACGCACTGAGCCGACTGGCGAGCAGCGACGACACCACAGCCGACCGGATCACCACCCGCCTCGTCGACCACCTCGCCCACCCCGCCACCGAACCACCCGCACGCGGCCGCCTGACCCAGGCACTCGCCGACATCCCGGGAACGACAGCCGCACAAGCCCTCCTACAGCTGTCGCACGACGAGGACCAGGCAGTCTCACTGACCGCCACGTACCTCCTCCAAGCCCGCCGGGCCCGCCGCTGACCCGCACAGCGACGACGCCGCACCGACGGACACGCCCGCCGCCCACTCCCGGCGAAGAGCCGCCTCAGAGGCGGTGGACGGTATGCAGGGAGTCCGCGTAAATCCCCGGCCCGTCCAGAATCGACGCACCCGAGACATCGGCCATGGTCGGCCCGTCGGCGCTCTTGCGGCTGGAGAGGAAACGCCGTCTGCCCGCCCGGTCGAGGCCGAGGTGAACGCCCACATGATCGACGTCGTACGCCTCCGGATCCTCGGGGTCTCCCGCCACGTCATGGACGTCGAACAGGACCAGGTCACCCGGCTGCAACTGCCCCAGATCCACCGCGGAACCGCCACCACCCGCCCGCTGGGCGACGCGGACACCGGGCGCGAAGTCCACCATCGCACCGGACTTACGCGGCAGCGCCTTCTTCGCCGGGTCCTTCACCGCCACCATGTCCACGCCCATGTGAAAGCCGTAGACCATCCGCACATACCCCGAGCAGTCCAGGTTGCCGAGCTGACCGTCCTCGGGCCTGCGGGTCTCGTCGGGGAAGGTCCACGGCCGCTGCATGTAGTCGTGGAAGTCCGCGCCGACGGGCAGCAGCCCCTGACTGTCGGGCGCTCCGTACCCCGCCTCGCCCAGCACGTCAGCGCCCGCCACCCGCGGATCCGCACCCTGAACATGCGGGGCGCCGGGCAGGAACATCATCGCGTACGAGAAAACATCCGGCGCCATCGAACCGGCCCAGCCGCGCACCACGGCCTCGAGGCCCGGCGTCCACTCACCGTCGAACGGCGCATCCAGGAGCCGCACCCAGTCGCGATGGGTGACCGAGGGCGGCGACGCCCAGGTGGCTTCGGCCACCTCGAAACGACGCACGGTCAAGGTGACGGGCAGGTTCGTACAGCCGGGAGAGGCGAACCCGCGCACCCCCACCCGCCCGCTACGAAGCCCCGCCTCGGCGACCTCGACCTCCGCGGTGGGCGCCTGCGGTTCCCCACCGGCCGCGGGCCACGCCGTGACCTGCGCCTTCGCCCCCGTACGGCGCACCCGGACCTGCCACACAGCACCGGCCCGCACATCCGTGGCCAGCGGCCCCGCCTCGGCCAGCACCACCGTCCTGCCGTCCGCGACCTTCTCGACGCGCAGGTCGACTTCCCCCTTCGTGGTGAAGGAGAGCCGGGCCCGGTAGTGCGCGCTCCCGCCCCGGTACCCGAAGAGCAGGGCGAAGGAGCAGGCGTTGCCCGCAGGCACCTTGTCGAAGGAGGCCTCACAGGTGACGTCGACGTCGGATATCTGGTCGTCGGTCAACGTGGCGTAGCGGCCCTCCTCCGTGTCCTTGAGGAGCATCGTCGCCGCGCCCCTGGTGTGGACACCGAAGTCGGCGTCGCCGGGTGTTCCCCCGTACACGCTCCAGGTACCGCCGGCGGGCGAGGTGCCCCAGCCGGGCTTCAGCTGCTTGGCGGGCGGGAGCGCCGGGTCGGGGACCAGCCGGTGGAACACGTCGGTGAAGGACTGCTTGTTCTCCGTGAACGTCCGCTCGGGCCCGGACATCAGGACGGTACGGGCCCCCTTGGTCAGTACGGCGACCCGCTGCTGCCCGTGCCGGACCTCCGTACGCACGGGCGTACCCGGCAGCACCGTCGCACTCAGCTCGCCGAGAAAGGAAGGGGCGAAGGCGGCCGTGTCGTACGGCGTCCCCGTGAAGGTCATCGCCGAGCGCGGCCCGCTCGTGGAAGCAGCCCCTGGGCCGGACGCTGACGCGAGCGGCGCGGCGGACGCGAGGGGAGCACCGCGCCCCGGAGCCGCGGCGGCGGCAGTAGCAGCAGCCGATGGAACCGCGGCTGAAACGGTGAGCGCCCCAAGGGCGCCGAGGAGACTACGACGGGAGGTATCGGTCACGGGCCACATCATCCCCACGGCCCCCCGGAAGCACCGCATCCGGCACCACCCGCCCCCACCACTCGAGGCCGATTACCTCGCCGCCGAACACGCGAAAATCTATGCTGGCTGGAGTAGACATTGGGCGGTGCTCTGGTTATGGTTTCTCTCGTAACCCAGGGAGTTAACAGGGCCGGGCAGAGACGAACTGCCAGGCAGCAGTACCCGCAGTATCAGCAGTACCGCAGTACCCGCAGTTGCAGTAGGCAGGACGGTGCGGTGGCGGAGTCTCGAAGCCAGGGTTGTTGCGTGACGGCGATGGGGCTGGCGACCGGACCGGGTGGCCCGCAGTGATCAGGGGCCGCCATGAGCAGTACCGCAGTACCCGTAAGTGCAGTTCAGCAGTACGCAGTTGATCACCGAGGGAAACGGAGGAGCCAGGCGCCATCAGGATCGCCCGGGCGTAAGCCTTGAGCCCGGGTACCGCAGGACATCGATAGTGAGGTGGTCTCCGGTCAAGCAACCGCGATCCCCGCAACCCCGGCAGCTCCCAGGCCGGGTCGGCGGAAACAGAGGGCCGGCGCAGTACCAGGGCCGGCAGATGGTGTAGCAGTTCCTTCGGGGCCCGGGTGCCGTAGAGCACCCGGGCCCCTCAAGCGCGTTCCACAGAGAGGTGCAATGACAGCAGACGACTCGTTCAACCGGCTCGATGACGACGACTACCCCGCCTACACCATGGGCCGGGCCGCCGACATGCTCGGCACTTCCCAGGGCTTCCTGCGCGCCATCGGAGAGGCCCGCCTGATCACCCCGCTGCGCTCGGAGGGCGGACACCGCCGCTACTCCCGCTACCAGTTGCGCGTCGCAGCCCGCGCTCGCGAGCTCGTCGACCAGGGCACCCCTATAGAAGCCGCCTGCCGCATCGTCATCCTCGAAGACCAGTTGGAAGAAGCCCAGCGGATCAACGCCGAACACCGCCGCACCGCCGCCGCACCGCACCCGCCCGCCACACCCTGAGCGGCCCGTACAGCATCGCGCGACGTGACGACCTGACGGTATGCAGGCGGTGCCGGTCGCGCTGACGGCGGAGCTGGGCCCGCGCGGTGGCGGCCGCACCGGGCGCAGCCGGACCGTGACCGTCCAAGGCGAAAGCGGCCGCGTACCGACGGCCCGTGAGCGGCGCGCAGGGGCGCCCGCACGCTCACTTCACCGCTGCGTGCTCACTCCACCGCTGCACGCTCGCGCGCCGCCCGGACCGCCAGCACGTTGTCGACCAGCCGCACGGCCTCGGTCGCCGGATCCATCGGCAGGGTCAGCAGCGCCCGCACATAGGCCGGTGCCAGCACCAGTTCGAAGATGTCCATCCAGGTCAGCACGGTGGCACCGGCGGCGTCCAGGGTGGCCTGGATCTGCTGGATACGGGGCTCGGCGAAGCTCCGCGTGTCCTGCCCCTCGCCGCCGGCCCGGAGCAGGGCCCGGAAGAAGGCCAGGTGGCCGGGGCTGGTCAGATCGCTGAGCAGGCCGGTGATCCAGGCGTGCAGATCGGCCCGCAGATCGCCGGTGGCGGGCAACGGCGAACGGCTGTCCAGCTCGTCCACCACCGCGTCGATGATCAGGCCGTCGGCGCTGCGCCAGCGGCGGTAGACGGTGGCGGGATGGACGCCCGAGCGGGCCGACACCTCCGCGATGTCGACGGTGCCGTCGGCCGATTCGGCCAGCAGCTCGCGGGTGGCCGCGCGCACGGCCTCACGGGTGCGGGCGGTACGGCCGCCGGGGCGGGCAGTCCCTGATGCTTGCGTCACCGCTCCACTCTATCGCGAAACTCTTGCATTAGTGCGTCCGAGAGGCCTACGGTAAATGCGAAACATTCGCATGAGGGTTGCTGGGCCACCCCAGCACCCGAAGCCAAATCAGAAGCCAAAGCACAAGCGGAACCGGAGGATGCCGTGGCCCACGCACTCGTCGTCGGCGCTGGAATCGCGGGGGACACCCTCGCGCTACTCATGGAAAGGGACGGCTGGACGGTCACCGTCGCGGAGATCGCACCCACCCTGCGCACCGGCGGCCAGACCGTCGACCTGCGCGGCGACAGCCGAGAGGTCCTCCAGCGCGCCGGACTGCTCCAGCAGGCACTCAACCGCCTGGTCCCGCAGCGCGGCGCAGCCTGGATCGACGCACACGAACGACGCCTCGCCGAGATGCCGGTAGAGGCATTCGACGGCCGCGGCTACGTCTCCCGCGAGGAGTTGCTGCGCACAGACCTCGCCCGGATCATCCACGAGGCAACCGGCCCGGGCGTGACCCACCGGTTCGGCGAAACCGTCAAGGCACTGCAGGACACCGAGACAGGAGTCCTCGCCCACTTCCGCAGCGGCACCCAGAAAAAATTCGACCTCGTGGTAGGCGCCGACGGCGCACACTCAACGGTCCGCACACTGCGCTTCGGACCGGAGGAGACCTACCGCAAGCCCCTCGGCCTGGCCCACGCCTGGTTCACCCTCACCGAACGACCCGAAACGCCGCCCCTCGACGGCTGGTTCCTCACCCACAACGCACCCGGCCGCCGCGCCGTCGAGGCCCGCCCCGGCCACCCCGGACACCAGGAGGTGGGCCTGACCTTCGCCACCGACACACTGCCCCCACGACACGACCGCCAAGCCCAACACGCCCTGCTGGAACGGACATTCGCCGACGTCGGCTGGCGCACCGCCGAATTCCTGGCCGCGGCCCGACACGCCGACGACTTCGCCCTGGACACCTTCGACCAGATACACACACCGCGGTGGAGCACCGGCAGAATCGTCCTGCTCGGCGACAGCGCCTGGTGCGCCAGCCCACTCAGCGGCCTCGGCACCGCCCTCGCCCTGCGCGGCGCCGCCGAATTGGCAGCCGCACTGCACGCCGCAGGCGCACCCGACGACACCTCGCGGACACCCGCCGCGCTGACCGCCTTCGAGCAGACCATGCGACCCAGAACCACCTCGGCACAGCAACTCCTGCCCGGCCGGGTCGCCTCCATGGCACCCAAGTCCGCACTGGGAATCCGGATCAACGCACTGGCCATGCGCGCACTCCAGTCAAAGGCCGCCCGCCCACTCATCCGCAAGGCCCTCGCCGACTCCGAGCACGGCCGCACCACCACCCCCACGGCCGAACCCCGAACGAGCCCGGCCACCTGACCGGCGACTCACCGCTGACCACCCCGATCCACGACGGCAAAAAACCCCGGCACAGCCTGAGCGCCTCCGGCCGAGCACTGCTGGAATCAACCACTCCCCGACGGCACCAGACGCCAACCCGACTCAGCAGTACCGCACTGGTTGCACTCACCGAGCGAACAAACCAGCGCAGTACTCCCGGCTCAACCCACCGCAGGACGCGCCCAAGGCCCCGCACTCCATAGCCTGTGAGTCACAACGCAACCGACCACCGCGGGGAAACCGACGCGCGTACGTTCCATCGCTACCACCGCGCTGAACGGACCCGCCGATGACAGCACTGGCGCGAACCGCCGAAGACGCTTCCGGTCGGTGCATTCGATCAGGGCCTTCGGAGCCCTGACGGCAAGAAGAACAAGGGGGATGGCACGTGAAGCGAATCATCGCGCAAATCGGTCTCACGGCCACTGTCGTTGCAGCAACATCAGTCGGGCTCGCCTCCTCGGCATCGGCAGCGCAGGCGTGCACCAACCTGCCCGGACCGGCCGGCGGCAAGCTGCCGTTGTGCAAGACCTGGGTCTGGGACGGCAACGACTACGACGGCAAATGGAGGACGAACGGCCCCTCCACACTGCCGTCGTACAGCTACCTGGAACGGTACGAAGACGGCACCGTCTACAGGTCCTCGTACTCAGGCAGCTACAACGACCGCGACAAGGTGTACTTCCGAGTCTGCGACAGCCGCGCCGGCAGGTGCGGCGCCTGGTGGTGACAGACCCCGCACAACCCCCGGGCACGCTGCCACCCGCCCCGGGGACACACCACAGGCCTTGAGCCAAGACCTGTCCACTGGGCCATCGCGCCACTCTCCCGCAAGGACGAGAAGCGCGCGATGGCCTTGCCCCAGCACAACCTGCTCCAGCTGCCGAGGCACCAACCTGCCCCGTGACCGCCCTGAGTTATGTGAGAACCAGCCTCTGTCCGCCATCGATCAGCATCGCGCCTCCCCGCAGGCAGGCAGCGGCGGGGCGGGAGGCTCAGGCCCCTTCAGTACGGATTGCACAGCCCGGAGCGCCCGGCGCATGCGCACGCCCTCCTCACATTCCTCCGTGCGACAGCCGGGGCAGCCCGGCGTGTGCCCACGAAGCCGACTGTCCAGCACACGTGCGGCGGCCTCCGGGCTCAACATCGAGAACACCAGTCCGCCGGCGGCACTCATCGTGCGCCCGACCATCGCGGATCGCGAGCCATACAGATGAGAGCGGCGACAGACGGAACAGCGCACAAGTCACCCGCGATGCGAGGGCGCACCGCCCAGTGCAGGCCAGTCGGGCCGGTGAGGTCAGAGGCAGGGACGGACAGGTACTGGCCGCTCCCCAGCATCGGGGCCTCAGGATACTTTGCCGTCCACGGCGGCACGGGCGTGCGCTCGACGAGCGCGTAGTACTGGTTCTGCGGGCGATTGTGGATGACCGGGCCATCAAGCAGCTCGGCGAGCATACGGGTCACGATCTCCAGGTCACTGGTTCCGGCCGCGACATGTACGAGCGGACCGGGCAGGTAGACCGAGTTGAACCGCCTGCCGAGCGGGAGCAGGGCGAAGCCCCGCTCCGTCCACTCCCGTCGCGCCTGTTGCGGCGCCGCCTGCGCACGCGCCAGCCAGTCGAAGACCACGTTGTATGTCTGCTGCGTGTCCACTGTCCAACCCCTGCCGCCGTCACTGATCAGCTGTGAGACAAGGGTGGTGACCTGCAACGGCGATAACTGTCACTCTTCGGTGACAGTGGGTGTCACAGACCGAGCCACGCTGACATGTAGCCCAGGGCGTCCGGCGTTCTACGCCGCTGGCGCACCAGCCCTTCAATCGTCGCGCGAGCCCCCGGGTGGTATCGCGTCTGCTGCGGAGCCAGCTCGCGGGCCTTCGCGATCGAGGTGAGCGCCGCCCCGCTGCGCCCCGTCTCCATCTCCGAGCGCCCGCGGTCAATCCACACGTGGGCACGGCGCGACGTCGGCCAAGAGTCCGGAATGCGCAGCTTCTTCGCCTTCTCGACGGCCTTGCCGAACTGGCCGATCTCCGTGAGCGCCGACAGCTCATGCGCGGCCCAGTTCGTCGGCCCGAAGGAGAGCCAGTGCACATGCTCGACGTCCCCGGCTCGCTTGGCAATCTCCTTGGCCTCCCGCAGATGGCTCTTCAAGGCGTCCTCGTCGCGGGCACGCGCGGCCATGACAGTGGCGCCAAGATGCAGTTGCCCGGATACGGCCAACACCTCCGAGGTCTCGCCGGTCTGTTCAAGTAGGAGGTGACCGGCCTGCACCAGACGTCGTCCGATGGCGAGTTCACCCTCACGGTGATAGACGAGGCCTCGCATGTACTGGCGGACAGCGGCGAGGACCGGGTCCGAGGCTCGTTGAGCCGCCCACTCCATGCGATCGAGAGCGATGGTGGAGAGGTCGTAGAAGCCAAGCTTGATCGTGACGTCATGGGCGGTGCGATACGCAGACCCGAGAGCAGCCCACAGCTCTCTGGAGGGAGCGCGGTACGCCGCGGTCGTCAGCTCGGCGATGAGCCGCGGCAGCGTCTGCGCTGCCTTGTTGAGATGCGTAGCTCGGACCTGCTGACACAAGAGGTCTGCTGCGGCTGTCAGCTGGGGCGTCTCACGCGTGGCGACGTCGGGGTCGGCTCCCAGGTCGTACAGATCGAGGGACTCACGGATGGGGCGGATGAGCCCGGCGAGGCGATCTTGTTGGAGCTCGGTCATGTACGGCTGTCCTGTCAGGCTCGCGACGCCGATGTGCAGCGCCCGAGCGCAGGCAGCCATGAAGGCCGTACTTGCTGCCTTATGGCCGCTCTCTACCTGGTGCAGGAGGCTGTACGAGTAGCCGATCTTGAGGGCTAGACCACTCTGCGTGTATCCGGCCAGCTTCCTGTACTTCGCGATCCTGGTACCGGGGTGGTCGTCTCTAGGCATACGGGAACTCCGTTCCTGGCTCACCACTTGGAACGGTACCCGCGCTCGATACCACCGGCCCGGCTTATGCCCTCGGCCCACCAGGACCAGGAGCAGTTGCGTGCGAACGGCACGGCCGGTGGGATAGGGCCCATGACTACGCGGACGCTCTACTTGTTCGGCTCTGCAGCACCGCCCGTCTTCGACGTGGCGAAGGTGATCAGCATGGCGCAGGCCGATGAGTGGGACGTTTGTCTCGGACTCACGCCTTCTGCAGCACGCTGGCTGCACGAGACCCTCGACGACCTGGCCGATCTCACCGGACACCCGGTACGCAGTGAGTACAAGGCACCCGGCGAGCCGGATGTGTGGCCCGAGGCCGACGTGATCCTCTTCGCTCCGGCGACGTTCAACAGCATCAACTCCTGGGCGCTCGGCATGACATCGTCATTCGTGGTCGGCGTCGTCGCCGAGGGCATCGGCAAGGGCATCCCCACGGTGACCATGCCGTGCGTGAACGCCGCGTACGCCACACACCGGCAATTCGACCGCAGCATCGCGGAGCTGCGCGAGCAGGGCATCACGGTCCTGTACGGCGAGGGCGGGTTCATGCCTAACGCGCCGGGGACCGGGACGCCGCAGGCATACCCGTGGGGCGCTGCGGTCGCCTATGCAAGGGAGCTGGTCGGCCGAGCATGACGAAAGGCCCCCTTCCACTCGAAGGCGAGAGGGGGCAGCTCTGTCTGTCGTGGGTACTGGCGGCGGGCGGGAACGAGCGTGGCCGACTCGGGACCGCTTCAGGCTCGGGCTGAGGTGCCCCGTCACCGAGGAAGATCAGGGCATCCGGACCTCGTACGGCGGCTGGAGCGAGATGCGAGAATTCAACGAACACTATTCGCCCAAATGCCGGAAAATTAGCCGTAGTTAAGGTATTGTGTAAACCACAGATCCTCACAGAAAGGGACCCTCATGCCGGAAAGGACACATGATTTCGGGCATTACGGGGCCCGAGGAATCAAGGGCAGTGAAGCCGTCGCCCGCCAACTCGACAAACTCACCGAATTCATCGCCACCCCGATCACACAACAACGCGGCCTGATGGCCCGTTTGAAATACCTGACTCGCACAGGCCACGCTCGCCAGGCTGCACGTGATGCCGGCCTGACGGTCACCGACCGCACTCTCAACGCCTGGCTGACAGGTAAACGTCGCCCCTCTAAGGCCAACCTGGCGAAGATCGAGGCTGCTTACCGTGCGGTACGCCGCCAGAACGTGGCCCGCTACCTGCTGCGCCGACTGAACAACGGGGGAGGGACCCGAGTGGAGATCCACCCGTTCAACCAGTCCCAGGTCGACCGACGGTTCCAGAGAGTGCTGGAGTACCGCAGTCTCAACATCCGTCAGTGGGACGCCATTATCCGGTCATGGGCGGCTGGAGATGCGACGGCCCAGGACGATGCGTGGGTGGACGCGATTGTGGATCTGGGGTCGCAATGGGGGCAGTACGAATATGTTTCGGCGGTGGGGTTTGCGGCGTGAACTGACGTCATATCAGGTGGTGACGTACGGTCAACTGACGGAGCGTCACCATGCGTACGAGGCCTGGCCTTTGCTGCCGCTTTTAGTGAAAGCCGCGGAGCGGATTTCACCCGGAAATCGCGGAGCGAATTCCGGTAGGCCGAATCGCGGAGCGATTCGAGCCGCGGACAACGGAGTTGTCCGCGCCGGTGACGGAGTCGCCGGCTGCCGCGCGGAGCGCGGCTTCCCGCCGCGTAGCGGCGGCGCGTCGTGTCTGCGGAGCAGACCGCGCGC